>NZ_JBMGQA010000001.1:3360000-7859647 GCF_049739485.1 Bradyrhizobium sp. USDA 326 | reverse complement strand
ATGGGCCGGCCTTGATGCTGGCATGACTGTCGAAATGGAAGAACTGCCGCCAATGGCGCGAGAGGCTGCCGCTGGATTTGTGTCGCGAGCCCGCGCAGCGGCGCGGGGATTGTCGCGTCGTGTCCGAAAAGCGCCCTTGCTGGCGGCCTGTTTCCTGATTGGCCTTGCGGCCCCGGCTCGCGCGGCTGATCCCGTCAGGGGCGAGGCCAGTTTTTCGGCTGGCGGCGGCTTTGCCCGTCTCGTCATCAAGCTCGGCGAGGACGTCCCGTCCGAGGTGACGACCGCAGGCTCCATCCTCGTCATCCGCTTCGACCGGCCCGTCGACGTTCCCGTCGACCGGATTCCGGAAGGAGCGCCCGATTACGTCAACTCCGCCCGCCGCGACCCGGATGGGAGTGCGATCCGCCTGTCGCTGGCGCGGCGCGTCACCGTCAACACCATGAACGCCGGCGAGCGCACCTTCGTCGACCTGCTGCCCGAGGGGTGGAAGGGGCCGCCGCCGAGTCTGCCCATGGACGTGGTCAAGGAGCTCGCCGAGCGCGCACGCGTGGCCGAGCGCGCGCTGCGCGCCCAGCGCGCCGCCGCCGAGGCCAGGAAGCGTCCGCAGATCCGCGTACGTGCCTCGGTGCAGCCGACGTTCGTGCGCTTCGTGTTTGAGATGCCCGACGGCGTCGGCGTTTCCTCCGTGCTCAACGAGCAGAAGCTCACGCTCGTCTTCAATGCCAACCTCAATTTCGACCTCGCGGACGCGGTCGTCGCAGCGCCGCCGAACGTCGCCTCGATCAAGCAGAAGGCCGACATCGACCAGACGAATGTCGAAATCGCGCTGATCGGCGATTCAGACGTGCATTCGTTCCGCGACGAGAAGAACTACGTCGTCGACGTCGCCTTCCAGCCCGAAAAGGGCAAGACGGCCGCGACGCCTGAGGCGGTGATCGCCCAGATGAAGCCCGCCGGTCACGGACCGGAGCCTGCGCCGGAAAAACCGGCGGCCGAGAAGCCGAAGGACTCCCGCAGTGAGATCGCGCCGCCGACCTCCGAGACGATCGCGCGCGAAGCCAAGATCGACATCAGGCCCGAGGTGAAGCCGGAAGCGCCCGTCGCGCCGCCATCCACCGAGGCGCCGAAACCGGCAGCCGCTCCCGCGAGCGAAGCTGCGCCTGCTCCGCAAGTGCCCAGGGAAGCTGCGAAGCCGGCACCGCCCGCTCCCGAAGCTGCGGCGGCGGTCGCCACGCCGGCGCCGGCCGACGCGCCGAAAGAGGCCGCGAAGGAGCCGGTCAAGGAAGCTGTCAAGGCTGCGCTCGCGGCTACGGACACGCCGCAGCCCGCCGTCGCCGGCGTCGATGCGCGCCGCGACAGCGACGGCTTGCGCGTGACGTTCCCGCTTCAGGTCGCAACGCCGGCGGCGGCGTTCCGCCGCGGCGACACGGTATGGCTGGTGTTCGATACGCCGAAGCGGATCGATGTCGAGGCGATCCGCACCAGGGGCGGCGCGATGATCGGCGAGGTCGGCCGCATCCCGCTCGACAAGGGGCAGGCGGTGCGCATCCGTCTCACCCGTCCGCTGGTCTACTCGCTGACGAGCGAGGAGGTCGGCAAGGAGACCAACTGGCTGTTGACGCTCGCCGACAAGATCCAGGCGACGCCGCTGCCGCTGATGATGTCGCGCAACATCACCGATCCGGCGCTCGCCAACATCGCGATTCCCTTCGCCAATCCGGGCCTCCTGCACAAGCTCACCGACCCCGATGCCGGCGATACCCTCTATGTCGTCACCGCGCAGCGGCCGGTGCGCGGCTTCATCAAGCGGCAGGACCTCGTCGATCTTTCGCTCCTGGAATCCGCGCACGGCATCGCGATCCGGCCCAACTCCGACGAGGTCGGCATCGAGGTCGGCTCCGACAAGGTGATTGTCGGCAAGAAGGGAGGATTGACGCTCTCGCCGGTCGACATCTCGGCCGAGCGGGCGCCGACCGCGGTGCGCCCGATCTTCAGCCCGGAAGGCTGGCGCAAGGGCCAGTCGGAAAACTTCATGGCGCGCCAGAGCGAACTGATGATGGCGATCTCGGCGGTCGAACCGGCGTTGCGTTCGCTGCCGCGGCTCGACCTCGCGCAGTTCTACATGTCGCGCGCCATGTATCACGAGGCCAAGGCCGTGACAGACGTGATGCTGACAGATCCCCTCAACAAGGAGGAGAGTGGTGCGCTGATCATGCATGCGATCGCAAGCATCCTGATCGGCCGGCCGGCGCAGGGCCTGAAGGACCTCGCCAATCCCGTGATCGGCAACAGCCACGATTCCCAGCTCTGGAAGGCGCTCGCCTATGCGCGCCAGGGCAAATGGGCGGACGCGCGCGAGAAGTTCAAGAACGTCGAATTCGCCATCGCCTCTCTGCCGCTCGACATCCAGCGCATCGTGACGATAGACGCGATGCGCGCCTCGCTCGAGGTGAAGGACTATGCCGGCGCCTCCAAGCGCCGCAGCGAGCTCGAGGTGGTCGGTGTCCCGCCTGAGGCTGCGCCCGGATTCGCCGTGCTGCGCGGCCGGCTTGCCGAGGCGCTCGGCCACGACAAGGATGCGCTGGACGACTACAAGTTCGCGGTCGCCTCGAGCGACCGGCAGGCTGCGGCCGAGGCCAAGCAGCTCGACGTCGCACTGCGTCAGAAGCGTGACGAGATCAGCAAGGAAGAGGCGCTGCGCGAACTCGAGACGTTGTCGATGACCTGGCGCGGCGACACGATCGAGGTCAAGACGCTCCAGATGCTGTCGCAGCTGTATGCCGAGAACGGGCGTTACCGGGATGCGCTCACCGCCGCGCGCACCGCGACGAGGCTTCAGCCGAACGCCGAAGCCTCGCGTCAGGCTCAGGATCTCGCCTCCGAGCTGTTCACGCAGCTCTTCCTCGGGCCGAAGGGCGACGAACTGCCGCCGGTCGAGGCGCTCGGGATGTTCTACGAGTTCCGCGAGCTGACGCCGATCGGCCGCCGCGGCGACGAGCTGATCCGCCGGCTCGCCGACCGCCTCGCCTCGATCGACCTGCTCGACCAGGCCGCCGAGCTCCTGCAATACCAGGTCGATCATCGCCTTGAAGGCGCGGCACGCGCCCAGGTCGCCGCGCGCCTTTCCATGATCTATCTCGCCAACCGCAAGCCCGACATGGCGATCACGGCGCTGCGCGCGAGCCGCATCAGCGATCTCTCCGGCGAGCTCCGGCAGCAGCGCCTGCTCCTGGAAGCGCGTGCACAGAGCGACGTCGGCCGTCACGATCTCGCGCTCGACATCGTCTCCAACGTCTCCGGGCGCGAAGTGCTCCGCCTTCGCTCCGACATCTTCTGGGCGGCGCGGCGCTGGCGCGAGTCCGCCGAGCAGATCGAACTCTATTACGGCGACCGTTTCCGCGACTTCAAGCCGCTCAATGCGGTCGAGAAGAGCGACATCATCCGCGCCGCTGTCGGCTACGCGCTCGCCGACGACTCGATCGGCCTGTCGCGCTTCCGCGAGAAATACGCGCCGCTGATGAGCGAGAGCGCCGACCGTCTCGCCTTCGACGTCGCCAGCAAGCCGGCCGCAGCCTCGAGCGCCGAATTCGCAGAGATCGCCAAGCTGGCCGCCAGCGTCGATACGCTCGACGGCTTCCTGCGCGAGATGAAGCAGCGCTTCCCCGACGCCACGGCGCGCGCGCCGGGCTCGCCGCAGGCCAAGGACGAGTCCGACCACACCGGCTCGCTGCCCACGATCCCGGTCGTGCGGCAGATCAAGATGACCCGGTAGAGGCCTCTCTTACCCCCCGTAGCTCTGCACCAGGCTGCCGGCGACCAGCGACCAGCCATCGACCAGCACGAAGAAGATCAGCTTGAACGGCAGCGAGATCGTCGCCGGTGGCAGCATCATCATGCCCATCGACATCAGCACCGAGGCGACGACGAGGTCGATGATCAGGAAGGGGAGGAACAACAGGAAGCCGATCTCGAAGGCACGCTTCAGCTCGGAGATCATGAAGGCGGGAACGAGAATGCGTAAAGCGAGTTCGTCGGGGGTGGCCGGCGGCGGCTCGCCCGACAGATCCAGGAACAGCTTGAGGTCTTTCTCGCGCACGTTCTTCTGCATGAAGCCGCGCAAGGGGACGGAGGCGCGCTGGAGCGCATCCTCGACGCCGATCTGGTTGGCGACAAGCGGGCGGATGCCGTCGTCGTAGGATTTCTGCAAGACCGGGCCCATCACGAAGAAGGTGAGAAACATCGCGAGCGCAATGATCACCGAGTTGGGCGGGGCGGTCGCGGTGCCCAACGCGGTGCGCAGCAGCGAGAGCACCACCACGATGCGCGTGAACGACGTCATCATGATCAGGATCGACGGTGCGATCGACAGCACCGTGAGCAGCGCGATCAACTGGATCGCGCGCTCGGTGACGCCGCCGCCGCCAGCGCCGCCGCCGAGATTGATGCTGATGTCCTGGGCATGCGCCGGCATCGCGAGCGATGCCGCGCCGATCAGGACAGAAAGGAAAAGAACTCTACGCGGGAGGGCCGGCAACCTCACGAAGACGGCTTCGGACGGCCGAGCAGGGAGGCCATCTCGTCTTCGAGATTTTCAAAGCTGGTCTTTTCCGCGGCCGGCTTCGCTGCCGGGGTGGGGGGCGCCGGCGGCTCGCTGCGGGCCGCACGCGGCGGCACGGCCGGCGGCTCCGGTGCGACTGGGGGCGCGGTCGTTTCGCCCGCCGGGCGGCGCAGGGCCGCCTCCAGCCGCTGCGCCATTTCGGCGAGATTCTGCTCGGCGCTCGAGGGGACAGGGGCCGGTGCCGGAACGGGCGGCGCCTGCGGCACGGGCGGAGGCGGCGTTGGTGCAGCGGCGCGCTCGGGGCGCACTGGCGGCATCTTCATCGGCTCACTCTGGCGCGGTGGACGCGGCATCGGCGGTTCGCCGCGAGCGATGCGTGGCGGCAGGGACTCGGGCCGCGGTTCGCGTTCGGGACGTGGTGCGATCGGCTCCGGTGTAAAGCCTCCCAGGGTCGGTTCGCCACGACGTTCGGCCGGCGCAGGAGCAGGCCGGCGCACCTCGTCGGCGAAGGATGGGCGGGCGGGCCGCGGCGGCGGCTCGGGCATCTGCGGCTCGGGATGATCGAGCAGTTCCGGTCGCGGCGCCTCGTCGGCCCAACCAGCGAGGTCGGGCATGGGGGCGAGGCGCGGCGGCTCGGCGACGTTGGGACGCTGCGGAAGCTGGTCGCGGCTGGGCGCGGCGCGAACGATATTGGGCTCGACGACGATGTCGGTGGGGCCGCCGATCATCAGGAGATGCTCGACATTGTCGCGCCGGACCAGCACCAGACGGCGCCGGCCGTCGACCGCGGCGGCGTCGATCACGGCGAGCCTCGGCATCCTGCCGCGCTGGGTGTTGGCGCCCAGCCGGCTGCTGCCGAATCGGCGAACCAGCCATGCAGCGACGCCGATCAACGCCAGAACGGCGATGAACGCGACGATGAAGGTGATAGGGCTGCCTTGCATACTTGTCCCCGACAAATGGCGCTTTTCTCGTGCCCATGGTCAGATGCGCCAACCACCGGCGTACGATGCCCCAAGCTGCGATTTCTTAACGTTCCACGGCAAGTTTTGCCGTCCCCAACTCTTAATAACCCATGAATCGCCCGATCCAAAACGACTTCTTGCCCTGTGCACCCACCGCCAAACGGTTGGGTTAATGCCACTTTTCGAGGCGTAGAATCACGGGCGTGCAGAAATGGTGTATCGCTCGGGGACATATATCGAGATTGTCCTTAACCAGCTGTTAACCATACAGGCGGCAAATTCTGCCTAGCTTCGGACCTCAAGGTCCGCAAGGGGCGGAAGGAGCCGCGACGATGTCCATCAACGACCTCCCGGTGCTGTCGGCGCTTCGCACCAAGATGCAGTGGCACCAGGAGCGCCAGCGCGTCCTGTCCGAGAACGTCTCCAATTCCGACACTCCCAGGTTCCGGCCGCGCGATCTGGTCGAGCCGAAGCTCGACAGGACCGGCGCGGTCACGGGGGGCATGGGGCCGCTGGCCCTGACCCGTACCAGCGCCTCGCACTTGACCTCATCAGGCGCCGCTTCCGCTTTCGACCAGGACAAGAACACGGGCTTTGAGACCCGCCCTGCGGGCAATGCCGTCAATCTCGAGGAGGAGATGATGAAGGCCGCCAGCAACCAGATGGACTATGCGGCGGCGACCTCGCTCTATTCGAAGAGCCTGCGCCTGCTCAAAACCGCGATCGGGAAGGCCTAGGCGTGATTCCGGAACCAGGGGAGCTAGAGGCGCATCATGGCGAATGACAGCAGCGACTTTGCCCGCTCGATGGCGATCGCCACCTCCGGCCTGCGGGCGCAGGCCGGGCGCATGCGGGTGATCTCGGAAAACATCGCGAATGCCGACTCGACGGCGCAGACCGCCGGCGGGGATCCCTATCGGCGCAAGGTTCCGACCTTCTCCTCCGCGCTCGATCGCACGCTCGACGCCCAGGTCGTCACTCTCGGCAGGATCAAGCCCGACCAGTCCAACTTCCGCGTCAAATACGAGCCGAACAATCCGGCTGCGGATCCGAGCGGCAACGTCAAATATCCCAACGTGAACTCGGTGGTCGAGATGACCGACATGCGCGATGCGCAGCGGTCCTACGAGGCCAACCTCAACATCATCAGTGCGACGCGCCGGATGATCCAGCGCACGCTCGACATCCTCAAGAGCTGAACAGGACATCTGAGCCATGGCATCACCGACAATCGCCGCGAACGCCTACGCCAACCTTGCCCGCGTGCTGGAGAACACCGGCGCCGGCAAGGGCAGCGAGCCGACCGGGCAATCCTTTGCTTCGCTGCTGAAGGACGCCGTCGGCAGCGTCATGGAGTCCGGGCGCAAATCCGACGCGCAGACGGTGGCGATGGCCGCCGGCAAGGCCAACGTGATGGATGTGGTGACGGCGGTCGCAGACACCGACGTGGCGGTGTCCACGCTGGTCTCGGTCCGCGACCGCGTGATCGCGGCGTATGAAGACATCCTGAAGATGCCGATCTGACGCGCGCTGACGCCCGCCCCATTCGTCATTGCGAGCGCAGCGAAGCAATCCAGAGTTTTTCCTCAGCCGGCAGTCTGGATTGCTTCGCTACGCTCGCAATGACGGGGGAGAGGGCGTTCGTTCCTCGCCATGGCGGCGGGGATGAAGGTTGAACAAGGAATCCTGCACATGACCGGACCTGAGACCCTCGACGTCGCGCGCGATGCGATCTGGACGATCGTGATCGTGTCCTCGCCGCTGATGGTGGTCGGCCTCGTGGTCGGCGTCATCGTGTCGCTGTTCCAGGCGCTGACGCAGATCCAGGAGCAGACGCTGATCTACGTGCCGAAGATACTCGCCATCTTCGCCACGATGCTATTGGCGCTGCCGTTCATGGCCGACTCGCTCCACGCCCACATGATGCGTATATCGTCGCGAATCATCGGCGGCTGAGGCAAGATGCGTAAATCATGCGCATCGACGTCTCGCTGCTGCCGGCGCTCGCCGCTTCCTTCATGCTCGCCTTCGCCCGGGTCGGCGCGATGGTGATGCTGCTGCCAGGCCTGGGCGAGACAAACATCCCGACACGGATAAAGCTGTCGATCGCGCTGCTGCTCACGCTGATCATCCTGCCGCTGCATCGAAATGCCTACCAGGTCGACATGGGCTCGCTCGCGCCGCTGCTGGTCCTGATGCTGCATGAGATCGCGATCGGTATCGTGCTCGGCGCGACCGCGCGCGTGACGCTGTCGGCGCTTCAGGTCGCCGGGGCCGTGATCGCACAGCAGATGGGACTCGGTTTCGTCACGTCGGTCGATCCGACGCAGGGACAGCAGGGCGTGCTGGTCGGCAACTTCCTGACCATGCTCGGGGTGACGCTGCTGTTTGCCACCGACAGTCATCATCTGGTGATCGCGGCGCTGAACGACAGCTATACGATCTTCTCGCCGGGCGAGACCGTATCGAGCGGCGATATCGCCTCGCTGGCGACGCGCGCCTTCGCCGCCGCGTTCCGCCTCGGCTTGCAGCTCTCGGGACCGTTCCTGGTGTTCGGCCTCGTCTTCAACATCGGGCTCGGCGTGCTGGCGCGGTTGATGCCGCAGATGCAGGTCTATTTCGTCGGCGTGCCGCTGTCGATCTTCGCAGGCTTCCTGGTGCTCGCCGTGGTGCTGACCGCGATGATGGGCACGTTTCTCGATTATTTCATCGGCGTCATGCACCAGATGATGCAGCTCAAGCAATAGGGATCGACCGATGGCGGAAGACAACGATCCCGAGAGTCAAACAGAAGACCCGACGCAAAAGCGCCTTGACGATGCGCTCGAACGCGGCGACGTGGCCAAGAGCCAGGAGATCAACACCTGGTTCATGATGGCGGGCGGCACCCTCGTGGTCTCGACCTTTTCGGGCTCGGTCGGCAGCGGGCTGCTCACGCCGATGCGCAACCTGCTCGCCAATTCCTGGATGATCAAGACCGACGGCAAGGCTCTGCTCGCGCTGATGCAGCAGATCGAATTCGTCGTGCTCGCGGCCGTCGGCGTGCCCCTCTTGATGCTGATGCTGGCGGCGATCGCCGGCAACATGCTCCAGCACCGCCTGGTGTGGTCGGCCGAATCCCTGAAACCCAAATTCAACAAGATTTCGCCCGGCGCCGGCTTCAAGCGCATCTTCGGCAAGCAGGCGGCCGCCAACTTTCTCAAAGGCATCGGCAAGCTGGTCCTGCTCGGCGTGATCATGACCATGGTCCTGTGGCCGGAGCGGCACCGCATGGAGGCGATGGTCCGGCTCGATCCGGCCGCCATGCTCGGCGCGACCACCAGCATGACCATTCATCTGCTCGGCGCGGTGGTCGCGGCGCTCGCGATCGTCGCCATCGCCGATTATTTCTTCCAGTACCGAAGCTGGTTCCAGCGGCAGAAGATGTCGCTTCAGGAGATCAAGGAAGAATTCAAGCAGTCCGAAGGTGACCCGCACATCAAGGGCAAGATCAGGCAGTTGCGGCAGCAGCGTGCCAAGAAGCGCATGATGGCGGCGGTTCCCAAGGCCTCGGTGATCATCACCAACCCGACCCACTATTCGGTGGCGCTGTCCTACGAGCGCGGCATGTCGGCCCCGATCTGCGTCGCCAAGGGCGTCGACAACCTCGCCTTCAAGATCCGTGAGATCGCGCGCGAGCACGACATCCCGATCGTGGAGAACGTTCCGCTCGCCCGGGCACTCTACGCCACGGTCGATATCGACCAGGAAATCCCGACCGAGCACTATCACGCGGTCGCCGAAGTCATCGGCTACGTCATGCGGCTGAAGCGCGGATTCAGCGCCGGGCGGGGATAAAACACCCGGAAAGCACCGGAAATGGCCCTAATCTGGGAATCAGCGTACCTTTCGCCCCTGCTGCCCTTGCACCCCTGGGTCCGATTCAGGCAGGGAGGACCCCACGCGCCCCGTAATGCGTTGATTCTCTGCCGACAGGCTGCGCCAGCTCGAGATGACTGCTGAGACCGACCACGACCTCACACGCGAGCCCGTTGCGGCGCACGAGCCGTCGCCGCGCTCGGGCAGTATTGCACTGGTGCTGCTGGTGGCCGCCGGCCTCGTCGCGGTCGCCGTCGGGCTGATGACGCTCGGGCGCGCGCAGGCGCAGCCCTATATCCTCGGCATCCTCGCCGTGCTGGCGATGGTCGGCCTGTTCAACCTGTTCGCCTTCGCCGCCGGCATCATCCGCTTCGCGGACCGCAATCTCGACGATCCCATCATTGGCCGCATCTCCGATCACGCGTTCGACGGACTCGCAGTCACTGATGCGCGCGGTCACGTGGTCTATTCCAATGCCGCCTATCTGACGCTGACCGGCGCCAGCGGCCCCCAGGACGTGCGTCCCGTCGAGCGCGTCTTCATCGGCAACCCTGATGTCTCCGAAGCGGTGTTCCGGTTGCTCAAGGCCGCCCGCGAAGGCAAGCGGCAGCAGGAAGAGGTGCGCCTCTCCGGCCATGACGGCAGCCAGGGCCGCTGGTTGCGAATGCGGGTGCGCCCGCTCGGCACCGGAAAGCGCGAGGCGAAGTATGCGGTGTGGTCGATCGCCGACATCACCCGCGACCGCGAACGCCAGGAGGACGTGTTCCAGGAGCTCCAGCACGCGATCGAATATCTCGATCACGCGCCATGCGGCTTCTTCTCTGTCAATCCGGCCGGAGAGCTCGCCTATGTCAATGCGACGCTGGCGAACTGGCTCGACTACGATCTCGCCGAGATCGGCTCGGGCGGCCTCAAGCTCACCGACATCGTCTCCGGCGACGGCGCCTCGCTGCTGACCTCGATCGTGGCGGTGCCGGGCGAGGTGAAGACCGAGGTCTTCGACATCGACCTGCGTATGCGCACCGGCAAGACCATGCCGGTTCGGCTCTATCACAAGCTCGCCTTCGGCGCCGACGGCGCGCCGGGGCCGTCGCGCACGCTCGTGATCAGCCGCGCCCGCGACGAGCGCAGCGATCCCGACCGCGCCGCCGAAGTGCGCTTCATGCGCTTCTTCGACCACACGCCGATGGCGATCGCGACCGTCGATCGCGCCGGCAATGTCGTGCGCGCCAATGCGCGCTATGCCAAGCTCGGGCAGGCGCTCGGGCTCGACAGCGCCAGCAAGTCGATCTTCCGCGCGGTCAGTTCGCGCGACCGGCACCTCTTGATCTCGGCCATCAACCAGGCCGCCGAGGGCAAGGCCGACATCGCGCCGGTCGAGGTGGCGCTGGAAGGGGCCAAGGAGCGCTGGGGCCAGTTCTTCGTCACGCCGGTCGATACGGCCGAAAACGAGGCGGAAGCCGCCATCGTGCACATGCTCGAGACGACCGAGCGGCGCGCGCTGGAGAACCAGATCAACCAGTCCCAGAAGATGGAGACGGTCGGCCAGCTCGCCGGCGGCATCGCCCACGACTTCAACAACGTGCTGTCCGCCATCATGATGGCGAACGACTTCCTGCTGAACGCGCACAAGCCGACCGATCCGTCGTTCCAGGACATCATGCAGATCAAGCAGAACGCCACGCGCGCTGCGACTCTGGTGCGGCAGTTGCTGGCGTTCTCGCGGCGTCAGACGCTGCGGCCGCAGGTGCTCGATCTCGGCGACGCGCTGTCCGATCTCACCATGCTGCTGCGCCGGCTGATCGGCGAGAAGGTCAAGCTCGACCTCGTCCACGGCCGCGATCTCTGGCCGGTGAAGGTCGACGTCTCCCAGTTCGAGCAGGTGATCGTCAACCTCGCGGTGAATGCGCGCGACGCCATGCCTGACGGCGGCAAGCTGATCATCCGCACCGCCAACATCGCCACCGAGGACGCAGGCAAGCTCGCCTACAAGGGCATGCCGGCTGCGGATTATGTCCGGATCGAGGTCGCCGACACCGGCACCGGCATTCCCGCCGACATCCGCGACAAGATCTTCGAGCCGTTCTTCTCGACCAAGGAAGTGGGCAAGGGCACGGGTCTCGGGCTCTCCACGGTCTATGGCATCGTCAAGCAGACCGGCGGCTTCATTTATGTCGATTCCGAGCCGGGGCAGGGCACCTCGTTCCATATCTTCCTGCCGCGCCATCACGCCGAGCAGGACGTGCCGGCCGAGCAGCCCGCAGCCGCGATCAGCGCGACCGGCGGCACCGCGAAGGAAGCCGCGCCGGCCGAGGCCAAGCCGCGCACCGACCTCACCGGGCAGGGCACCATCCTGCTGGTCGAAGACGAAGAGGGCCTGCGCGCGCTCAACGCGCGTGGCTTGCGCTCGCGCGGCTACACCGTGGTCGAGGCCGAGAACGGCGTCGAGGCCATGGAGGTGCTGGAGGAGCAGAGCGGTGCGATCGATCTCGTCGTTTCCGATGTGGTGATGCCTGAGATGGACGGCCCGACCCTTTTGAAGGCGATGCGGGAGAAGAATCCCGAGATCAAGTTCATCTTCGTCTCCGGTTACGCCGAGGACGCCTTTGAGAAGAGCCTGCCCGAAGGCCAGCAGTTCGACTTCCTGCCGAAGCCCTTCACGCTCAGCCAGCTCGTCGCGGCGGTGAAGGAGACGATGACGAAGGGGTGAGGAGCCTCAACGCCGTCATCGTGAGCCATGCGACGAAGTTATCCGGGCTGCTCCCTCGGACGGATTCTGGATTACGTCCGCTATGCTCCGACGAGGAAGAAGCGGAATATTCGTCGCAAAAGCGCCGGTAGCCGGCGACCTCGGTTCCGCGACGCGCCCGGCCAAGTCGCGGCCAAATATGGGGTTTTGCCACATCCCCGCGACTGAGGGCCGCAGCCGCTCGCTCCGAAACCGGCTTCACTTTTCGGGAAGTCTGCCCATGTTAAGCGCACGTCCCCATGCCGGGGATTTGGGAAACGAACATGACTTTCTCGCAACGCTCCCGCAGTCTCTTCAAGACGCTCGCCGTCGTGCTGGCGCTTGCGCTGCCGACCGCGCTGACGATCTCGTCCGCCGACGCCCGCGCCGGCGGCGGCTTCTCGTCGGGTTCGCGCGGCTCGCGCACCTATACGGCGCCGCCGTCGACAACGACCGCGCCGGGCTCGACCTCGCAGTTCAACCGCACCTATACCCAGCCGGGCACAGGCATGAATTCGGCTGCTTCCGCGCCTGCGCGCGGCGGCCTGTTCGGCCGCGGCGGCGGTTTCCTGGGCGGCCTTGCGGCCGGCTTCCTCGGCGCCGGCCTGCTCGGCATGTTGTTCGGCGGCGGCCTGTTCGGCGGCCTCGGCGGCCTGTCCTCGATTCTCGGCCTGATCATCCAGATCGCGCTCGTGGTGCTGGTGGTTCGCCTGGCTATGTCCTGGTGGCAGCGCCGTCACGCCCCGCGGACGGCCTATGCCAATGCTGAAGCAGGTGCCGGTCCGGGACCGCAGCCGAACCAGCGCAGCGCTCTTGGCGGGCTCGGCGGTGGTCTTGGCAGTGGTCTTGGCGGCTTCGGCTTCGGCGGCAATGCCAACAACGCGCCGCTCGAGATCAAGCCGGACGACTATGAGGCGTTCGAGCGCCTGCTCGGCGATGTCCAGACCGCCTGGTCGAACGAGGACGTGGCCAAGTTGCACACGGTCGCGACGCCGGAGATGGTCTCGTATTTCGAGCAGGATCTCGCCCAGAACCGCGCCCGCAACGTCGTCAACAAGGTGACCGACGTCAAGCTGCTGCAGGGCGACCTCGCGGAAGCCTGGCGCGAAGGCGAGACCGACTATGCCACGGTGGCGCTGCGCTTCGCGCTCATCGACAAGACGGTCGACCGCAACACCGGCGCAGTCGTTGCCGGCAGCGAGCAGCCGGGCGAGGCCACCGAAGTTTGGACCTTCGCCCGACGGCCGGGCACCGGTTGGGAATTGTCGGCGATTCAGCAGACTAACTGATCGCGGACGAGATGAGGAACCAGGGCGTCGTGCTCAGGCACGGCGCCCTTTTCTTTTTGGCCTCTCGCAGCACGCATCGGAATAAGCGGGGGCGCCTCGGGTTGAAGTCAGGCGGCGAACAAAAACAACGTTGGGAGGACAGGATGATCCGTATCGAGAGATCCATGACGATTTCCGGTGTTGCGCTGGCCATGGTCTTGCTTGCTGCCCCATCGGCGCTGGCGCAGTCGGCCGACATGACCTTCTTCGTGACCTCGAACGGGCCCGGCAAGGGCGCCGATCTCGGCGGTCTCGAAGGAGCCGATGCGCAATGCAAGAAGCTTGCACAAGCCGCCGGCGCGGGCACAAAGACTTGGCGCGCTTATCTGTCGACGCAGGCCGCCGACGGCAAGCCGGCCATCAACGCTAAGGATCGCATCGGCAAGGGGCCGTGGCAGAACGCCAAGGGCACGGTGATCGCCAAGGACGTCGCCGAGCTGCACGGCGCGACGAACAATCTCACCAAGCAGACCGCGCTCAGCGAAAAGGGTGAGGTCATCAATGGTGCCGGCGACCAGCCGAACCGGCACGACATCCTCACGGGATCGCAACCGGACGGCACCGCGTTCGCCGGGCCGGACGATCGCACCTGCAAGAACTGGACGTCGAGCACGCAAGGCGCCGCGATGGTCGGCCATTTCGATCGCCGGGGTCTGCGCGACGATGAGCCCTCGAAATCCTGGAACAGCTCTCACCCCTCGCGAGGTCCCGACGGCGGCTGCTCGCAGGCCGATTTGAAGACCACCGGCGGTGACGGTCTGCTGTACTGCTTCGCGGCGAATTGAGGCGCTGAGTTCTCTCCACCGCCATTGCGAGGAGCTCTTGCGACGAAGCAATCCAGACCGCCTCCGCGGAAATATCTGGATTGCTTCCGCCTTCGCCAAGGCTTCGGCGGACAAGTCGCTTACGCTCGCAATGACGGCGTATGTTGCGCGGCCGTTCCGTATCATCCTCACGGAACCTTCAGCCACGTGCTACATTGGTCCGATCGTCCCCAAGCTCACGGACTTCTCCCATGAAATACGAGCTCTACTATTGGCCCGAGATCCAGGGCCGCGGCGAATATGTGCGGCTGGCGCTGGAGGAGGCGGGGGCCGCTTACGTCGACGTCGCGCGCGGTCCGCGCGGATCGGCTGCGATGATGAAGATGATGGACGCGCACAAGGGCACGCCGCCCTTTGCGCCGCCGTTCCTGAAAGCAGGCAAGCTCGTCATCGGCCAGACCGCCAACATCCTTCTCTATCTCGGCGGCCGCCATGGGCTTGCGCCGAAAACCGAAGCCGGCAGGCTCTGGGTGCACCAGCTTCAGCTCACGATCACGGACTTCGTCGTCGAGATCCACGACACGCATCATCCGCTCGGACCCTCGCTCTATTATGAGGACCAGAAGGCCCAGGCGAAGAAGCGCACGGCCGAGTTCTGGGACGAGCGCGTGCCGAAATATCTCGGCTATTTCGAGCGGCTTCTCGACGGGAGCGGCGGCACCTATGTCGCCGGTCGCCGCCTGACTTACGTCGACCTCTCGCTATTCCAGATCGTCGACGGCCTGCGTTACGCCTTCCCCAGGCACATGAGGGCGTTCGAGGCGGATGTCCCGGGCCTTGTCGGCCTGCACGACCGCATCGCCGCACGGCCGAACATCAAGGCCTATCTCGAGAGCGAGCGCCGTATTCCATTCAACGAGCAGGGCATCTTCCGCCGCTATCGCGAGCTCGACGGTTAGCCGGCCCGGACGGGACAATGATCCGCCCTCACCAGACGCCGGGTACAAGGCGATAGCGCACCCGCGCGGCATAATCGGTATAGCCCGGCAGGCCCTCGCGCAGCGTGCGCTCCTCGATGGGGATGCGGACCGCGAGCAAGGCGATGAAGAGCGGCATCATCGCAAGTCCCCACCACGACCCCAGCAGCATCGGCACGCCGGCGAAGAACAGCACCAGGCCGCTGTACATGGGATGACGGACATGGGCGTAGGGACCGGTCGAGATCACGTGCTGAGCGCGCTCGGTTTGCAGCTTCACCACGGGCGCGGCGAACGAGTTCTCGCGGAAGACCCACATGGTGAACAGTGTCGAGGCCAGGAACAGCGCAAGGCCGAGCGCCTGCAACGCAATCGGCATGTCGGCGGATTGAAAGCGCCGGTCAAGCCCCATCACGACCAGCCAGGCCAGCATCGCGACGACGAAGACGGCCATGAACGTCTTGTCGGCGGCGGGCTGATCCTTTTGCAGGACCGGCCGCAGACGTTCGGCGAGCAGCGCCGGATCGATCCGGTAGAGCCACCACCCGCAGAGCGGGCCGAGCAGCGCAGAGGTGACGAGGAACGTCCAGGCCGACGGCCAATGCAGTGTTCCGGCGCACGCAAACAGCAGCGCGCCCATTGCGACGACGAAGATCGTGTTCTGCAACAGCAGGCGTGCGATCATGCGCGGGTCCCGGATGAACGGCGCATGATTGCCGCAGCTATCCGGCAAAGATGCGGCCGGACGCGCGAAAAGTCCGATCGACCGGATCGGGCGCTCCAGCCTCGGCAAGCCTGATCAGGCGAGCTGATCGATCCGCGTGCCCTGACCCGGCGGCAGCGGCGCGGGCGGTTGCGGCTTGAAGGTCGGATCCTCGTCCTTGGCCTTGATCGGCTCGTCCTGCTGCTTGGTCGTGTCGTAGTTAGGGACCACGATCGCGATCGGCGGCGGCGCTACGGTGGAAACCTTCATCCGCAAATCCTCACATATGGAAACAATTCAGCCTGCGCTGCGAGGAGCGAAATTTCCTTCAAGGCAATCGCTAAAATGCGAGGGAATTGGTGCGATGAATGCCGTGTATGCGTCTCATCGCGCGGTGCAAACAGGAGACGACGAGGCCTCTCCCCGTCATTGCGAGGAGCCCTTGTGAGGAAGCAATCCAGACTGCCTCCGCGGACAGATTTCTGGTTTGCTTCCGCCTTCGCCAAGGCTTCGGCGGACAAGTCGCTGCGCTCGCAATGACGGAGTACGTGCTAGACGGCGTCCCGGTGCATGCGCGGCCAGCGTCCGGAAAGCAGTGAGCGCCCCGCCTATTCGTCCTTGCCGCGGGTGATGGCGATGGAAGCCTCCGTCTTGGTGCGGGTGCATTCCATGTTGAGGCGCCGATAGCGCATGCTGATCTTGTCGCCGCGGAGCAGACCCATCCGTTTCAGGCAGCGTGTCGCGCCCGTCGTCGTGTCGTCCTTCGTCACTGTGAAGACGATCGCGGCCATCGATCCGACCAGCGCGTAGAACTCGGGCTTGGACTTGCGATCACCCTTGGCATAGAGCTCGATGGAATATTTGTCGCCGCGGCAACCCACGGACAGCTCCTTGGCCGCCGGGTGCGAGAGGTAGACGACGTTGCCGGCGCGGAAATTCACCTTGAGGCGATCGACCTGGTTCGCCAGCTCCTTGGCGCTGTCGTCACAGCGGTCGGCGCGCGCGGGTGAGGCGAGGGCCACAAGGCCGGCGATGGCGGCGGCGACCGTGATCGCGCCGCGGACGTTCAGTTTGAAAGTCATGATGAAAAGCCCTTTAGGGCGCGCATTCAACCGTCCTCGCGGGCGAAGCGCAAGGGTGGGCAGGGGCATTTCCACGAGCTGTGCCAATGCCTTCCCAACCCTAGCCTGCCGCTCCCATGCGTACCGCTCCCTTTCTTTTCTGGCCGAAATGCGCTTAGAACGCTTCTATGCTGAGAGGCCCGCCAAGGCCCCAAAACCCCGAGATTTGCCCCATGAACGCTCCCACCGCCTTCCCCGACCAGTCCAAGCCCGTTCCGCCCTACAAGCACACCCCGCTGTTCCCGCTGGGCAAGGACGAGACACCCTACAAGAAGATTTCGTCCGAGGGCGTCAGGGTCGAGAAGGTGCTCGGCAAGGACATGCTCGTGGTGTCGCGCGAGGCGCTGCGGGCGCTGTCGGAGGCGGCCTTTGGCGACATCAACCATTACCTGCGGCCCGGTCACCTGAAGCAGCTCCGCGCGATCCTGGAGGACGGCGAGGCGAGCCCGAACGACAAGTTCGTTGCGCTCGACTTCCTGAAGAACGCCAACATCGCCGCCGGCGGCGTGCTGCCGATGTGCCAGGACACCGGCACCGCGATCATCATGGGCAAGAAGGGCTGCAACGTCATCACCGACGGTGACGATGAGGCCGCGCTGTCGGAAGGCGCGCGCGATGCCTACCTGCGCCGCAATCTGCGCTATTCGCAGGTCGCGCCGCTCTCGATGTACGAGGAGAAGAACACCGCCAACAACATGCCGGCGCAGTGCGAGATCTACGCCGAGGGCGACGACGCCTACAAGTTCATGTTCATGGCGAAGGGCGGCGGCAGTGCGAACAAGAGCTTTCTGTTCCAGGCCACGCCCTCGGTGCTGACCAAGGACCGGCTGCTCGCTTTCCTCAAGGAGAAGATCCTCACGCTCGGCACCGCGGCGTGCCCGCCCTATCACCTCGCCATCGTGATCGGCGGCACCTCGGCCGAGCTGTGCATGAAGACGGTGAAGCTCGCCTCCGCCCGCTATCTCGACGCGCTGCCGACCCACGGCTCGCCCGACGGCAACGCCTTCCGCGACGTCGAGATGGAGAAGGAAATCCACAAGATGACGCAGTCGCTCGGCGTCGGCGCGCAGTTCGGCGGAAAGTATTTCTGCCACGACGTGCGCGTGATCCGCATGCCGCGCCATGGCGCTTCGCTGCCGATCGGGCTTGGCGTGTCCTGCTCGGCCGACCGCCAGGTGCTCGGCAAGATCACCAAGGACGGCGTCTATCTCGAGGAGCTCGAGCATAATCCGGCGCAGTATCTGCCGCAGGTCGAGCAGTCGCTCGGCGGCGAGGTCGTCAAGATCGATCTCAATCAGCCGATGAAGGACATTCTGGCGACGTTCTCGAAATATCCGATCAAGACCCGCGTCTCGATGACCGGCACCATGATCGTCGCGCGCGATAGCGCGCATGCCAAGCTGCGCGAGCGGCTGGAGAAGGGCGAGCCGCTGCCGGACTACTTCAAGAACCACCCGGTCTACTATGCCGGCCCCGCCAAGACGCCCGAAGGCTACGCCTCCGGCGCGTTCGGCCCGACCACTGCGGGCCGCATGGATTCCTTCGTCGACCAGTTCCAGGCCGCCGGCGGCTCGATGGTAATGGTGGCGAAGGGAAACAGGGCGCCGGCCGTGCGCGAGGCTTGCAAGAAGTACGGAGGCTTCTACCTCGGCTCGATCGGCGGCGCCGCCGCGAACCTTGCCGAGCACTGCATCAAGAAGGTCGAGGTGCTCGAATATCCCGAGCTCGGCATGGAAGCCATCTGGCGCATCGAAGTCGTCGACTTCCCGGCGTTCATCATCATCGACGACAAGGGCAACGACTTCTTCAAGGAGCTGAATTTGGGCTGAGGCGGAGTTCCGGATGCTACGCAGCATGAAATGCTGCGCTGCTGATCCGGGGTCCATCGTGGAGCTTGGGTCCCGGCTCTGCGTCGCATCACTTCGTGCTGCGACGCGTCCGGGACACGAGCGTTGCGCTTGCTCGCTTTATCTCGCTAGCTACAATTCGTGACCTGGTTGGAGCACAGCGCGCGCCACCAGCCGCGGACGCCGTCGTGGCTCTCGACGAGGCCCCAGAAGCCACTGCAGGCCAATAGCCGCTTCGGTCCGCCGTCGCCGTCGATCGGGCCGCCGAGCTCGCGCTGGGCCGGCATCCATTTGGCGTCGACGAAGGGCGCCTGAAAAAGCCCGCCCATGCGCGTGGCGCCATTGGCATAGGATGCGCCGACCTTGTTTGACGCGACCCAGCCACGCCCGGCATAGGGCTTTGGCGCGCTGCGCGGATATCGCTTTTCGTCCTCGTAATCCTTGCCCGGCGGCCTCGCGCCTTCGATCAGGAACCATCCGTCCCTGAAGCCGATGATGCGGAATTCAGTGAGCCAGCCGCCCTCCGGTGTGTTCTCAGCGCCGCCTAACTTCAACCGGTAGAGCGGCGGCAGCGTGCCGAGCACGCGCGCCTTCACTGAGGGTTCGGCGCGCACGTTGAGACCGTTCGGGTCCTTGTCGATGGACCATGCGCCAAGATCGCAGGGCTCAGTGCCTTCGGGTAGGCTTGCGCGTTTCGCGGCGAGATCGGCGTGCAGCTTTGCGAAATCGGTGTCGTCGTTACCAGCATCCAGCGCGACGCGCGGCTTCAACTCGGCCGAGATCGCGCGCGTCGCATCAGCCGTCAGCGTGACGACGAGAGCCTGGCGTGCGGTGAACACGCTTGCCGGTGCCTTCGGATCGTTGGACGTCGCCGGATAGACGGCGAGATAGCCGGTCGCACCTTCGGTGCGATAGGCGGTGCCGGCAACATAGCCCGCCGGCACCATGGCGAGCGCGCTCGCGCGCCACGCCGGTTCGGTGTCATCCGCGCGCGCCGCTTGTGTCGCGACACACAGGATTGTCGCCGCGACGAGACGAAGCGCACGCATCGGAGCAGCGCGCGCTTACGCCCGTACGCCCGTAAACGGAAAGCTGCCCATCGGGCCGATGCCCATCTCGCCGCTCATGCTGTCGCCGGAGACCTTTCCGATGAACTCGAGCGTCAACGGCATCGGGTTGGTGATGGACACCTTCCAGTTGACGGCGTCGCCAGAGACGGTGCCGTCGAAGATCTCGGCGGTATTACCTTCCGCACCTTGCGTGCCCGTGAGCGTCCCGCCCGCGGCTTTCAGGCTCAGCGTGGCCTGGCGCTCGCCCATTGGCGTCGTCATGGTCAGATTCCAGTTGCCGTCTACGGCCATTCCCGTCTCCCGAACAAATCACCGGCGGACCGCGACGATCCGCGGCCAGTCCCGTGGCGAGCCTATAACCCAACTCGACGCGCCTCCCTAACCCCGCATTCAGGCGCGGGCCGCCGCACGCCGGCGACTGCTGACGATGAGGCGCAGAACGAGATATTGCACGGCAAAGGCCAGGATCTTGCCGCCGCCTGCGACCACCGTGAGATAGAACGCCCACAGCTTCAGATCGCCCGTGGAAGCAACCACGATCATGCCGGCGCCGATCACGAACATCAGCGCGGCCCAGGCATAGCCCGCGGCCGTCACATATTCCGGAACGGTCTCGACGACGACCGGCGGCATGTAGCGCAGCATCCAGCCGCGCTTGAGCATGATGAGGCCGACCGCGAAATGCGCGATCGCGGGCTTTGCCAGCATGAAGCGGGCATCGTTGGTCAGCAGTGTGATCGCGCCCAATCCGACGACGAGCGCGAGGCTCGCATAGGTCATGTAGTTGAGCTGCTGCCCCTTGACGCGGGCATAGATCACTTGCGCGACTGCGCCGGCAATCGCCACAGACGTCGCCACGATGACATTGTCGGTGATGAGGTAGACGGCCAGGAAGAGGATGGCGGAGAAAAGATCGGAACCGAGACGGGCAAATACATCCTTCATCGTGATCCTGTTCAGCGTGCGTTGCGCAATGCGCGGCTGGACGTACCATACTTGGTCTGGCGATACTCGGGATACCACTTTGTGAAATGAATCGCGGTGCCGCGGGGACCAAACGGTAAGATTGACGAGAACGCGGCCGCCATCAAGCGCGTGGCCGCAGCCCAGGCGCCGGTAATGATGTTGGAATAGAGAAATCAGGCTCGCCGGGGTCCCGCCGGAACCGCTTCAATAAGATCGATGGTTGCGAGCGGAGTTGGGTCGTTGAAACGTCACAGCGTCCAAACCGTATAGGCGACCTCAAAAAAGTGAAGCAGCGCAAGGACCTGATCTAGCGAGGCATCGACCCATTCCGCCCAAGGCAAGTGAGAGAGGATCGGCAGCCCCGAGACGATCAGAAGGCAGACCGCGAGCAGGATACCGCCGTTGAGGAACGTGAAGCTCCTTTGCCGCAACCGGATTGTCAGCAATGCGAGTGCGGCGGAGGCCAAGGCCAGGACAGCGAGGAGGTCCGCGGTGATCGAGGGCATGGGCATGGGACTACTTTCGTAACACTACATCCGTCGTGCTGCCGGGCATGCGACGTCGTCGCGCCCGGAAATCACAAGCGCTACGCCGCGCCCACCCAATTGCCGTGAAAGCCATCGGGCACGCGGTGGCCGAGCTGCACGAGCGCGACCGGGCCGGCCTCGACATCGGTGGCGTTGAACACGGCGAGATCGCTGCGGTTCTCCCGCGCGCGCCAGACCACCGCCAGCAGCCAGCCGTCGCCCTCAGGCGCGTCCTTCGACCGCTCGACGAAAACGGGCTCGGAGATGGTGTCGCCGGCCGGCAGCAGGTATTGGCCGAGCCGCCTGCCGTTGCCGTCGACATGGACGACGCCCGAGAGCGCGCCGAACATCGGCAATTTCGGATTGGCGCAGGCGTACCAGCCGTGACGGCTCTTCAGCCCGGCGCGGCGGTCGTCGATGCGCGGGAATTCGCCGGTGAGATCGTCGAGGTAAGTCTGCTGGAAGCGATCGGTATTGCCCGAGAGATCGAAGGTCCAGCGGCAGTGACGGGCGCGCGACTTCTCCGGATCGGTCGGCCGTCCGTCGGGATGCGGAAACAGCGGAGCTTCCTCGAATTGCATGACGTCGGCCACGATGCGATCGCCGTCCTCCCACGCATTCATGACGTGGAAGACGTAGCAGGCCTCGGCCCGGAACCAGACGATGTCCTTGGCGGTGCCGCTGCGCTTCATCACGCCGACATAGGCGCCCTTGTCCGGCTCCCAGGCATAGGGCGGCCGACCGCTCATCGCGCGCTCCATGCTGCCCGTGATCGGGAGGATCGGAAACAGCACATGGTTTTCGGTGACGATGAAGTCGTGCACCATGCTGGCATAGGGCGCCTCGAAGCGCTCGAAGCGCGTCGCCTTGCCTGTTACGTCGATCGATCCGTAGGAGAGGGCAGGCGTCAACGGGCCCGCGGCGTTGTAGCCGAAGAACACCAGTTCGCCGGTGACGGGATCGACCTTCGGATGCGCGGTGAAGCTGCCGGCGACGCGGCCCTGATAGCTGTGATAGCCGCGCGTCGCCAGCGTGCCCGGCTCGATCTCCGTCGGCAGGTGCGCTTCTTCCAGCGCGAGCAGTTTGCCGGCATGGAAGATGATGTTGGTGTTGGCGACGCCGCCGTCGGTGAGGTTGGCCGGTGCATCCGGCAGCTTGCGGCCGAAGCCGCCAAACAGGGCCCGGCCGGCATCGTGCTCGGCGAGCCATTTCGGCGTGCGGACCCAACGGTTGCGATATCCGGCACGTCCGTTTTCGAGATGGAAGGCATGCAACATGCCGTCGCCCACGAACCAGTGTGCGCCGGGCGATTCGAACTGCGGATTAGGGCCGTTGCGGTAGAGCGTGCCGTTCAGCTCGCGCGGCAATTCGCCGATGACCTTCAGGAAAGGCGCGTCGGCCTCGAACGGGATCGGTGCGATGTTGTCGTAGCGCCCGGTGACCTGCTGCACGGCGTGCCCTCCTGATCTTTACATCGTCAAGATTAGGTATCGCTGGTTTTCGCTTCGGTCAAGCGAAATCTTTACACTGTCAATATTGCATCATATAGCTTGTCCCATGGGCAAGAGCGAAACCGCGCCTAACCCGCGCACTCCGAAAAAAGCATCGTCGGCCGCGAAGGCGCAGGCGCGTCCCGCATGGCGCCGAACGGCTACGAGGACCGAGACGCCCTATCATCACGGTGCCCTGCGCGAGGCGCTGCTCCAGGCCGCCGAACGGGTGCTCGAGCGCGACGGACTCGCCGGCCTGACATTGCGCGCGGTGGCACGCGAGGCGGGCGTCTCGCATGCCGCGCCCACTCATCATTTCGGCGATCTCACGGGGCTTCTCAGCGAGCTCGCCGCCATCGGCTTCCGCCAGTTCAATGCCGCGATGGCGTCTGCCTGCGATGCCGCCACAACGCCGCTCGAACGCGCGCTGGCAAGGCCGAAAGCCTACATTGCCTATGCGCAGGCGCATCCCGGCATGTACGGCATCATGTTCCGCACCGAGCGGCTCGACTATTCGAGACCCTCGCTGCACGAGGCCGCCGAGGCCTCCTTCGCGGGGCTTGCCAATGCGATCGGCATGATGCGGCAGGAGCAGATCAGCGAAGATGCGCTGACGCTGAACCAGGGCGCGGCGATCGCGCGCGCCTGGTCGCTGGTGCATGGCTTCACCATGCTGCTGCTGGATGGACGGCTCGAGGACATTCTCGAGCGAATGCCCGAGGGGACGACGGCGGAGCGGCTGCTCGAGGCGATGCTGACGGCGCCTTTGGCCCCGAACATTCCCGTGTAGCGGCTGTTTGCGCCCGCCAAGGCTTACCGCATCGTGGCCAGTTCGACGGCGCGGCCCGGCGCGCCGATGATCTTGACCTTGTCCTTGCCGCACGTGAAACCGCGGGCGAAATCGTCCGCGGCCTTGCGCGCGAGCTCGTTGGCGTTCGGGTTGGCGATCGCGTCGACATAGGCGACGTGGCAGGCCGGGCCCGGCGGCAGCCGGGTCACGACCAGCACGGCCTTGGTGTTCGGCCGTCCCTGCATGTCAGGATCGGTGTTGTCCGCGATGTGCCAGCGCTGGATGATCGCAAATGGCTTTGCGCCGGCAGCGCGCCATTCGATGATGCTCTCCGATGAATTGAACGGCGCGAACCAGACGTTGGCTGCCGGTTCCTCCGCCGCTTGCTTGCGATTGCGGCCGACAGAGACGATCTCGCGCAGATCGTCCTCGGCGATCAGCACCACGAGCCCGTCCTTGCCCGGACATAGCCGCGTGGTGCTGCCGTCGAGGGCGCTGGGCTTGCCGATCTGACGGCAGTCCTTCGGCGCCGTCGAGGTGTAGGTGCTGCTCACGGATTGGGCGTCGGCGCAGCCGAGGCCGGCGCAGATCAGCAGCGCGGTGAGCGATGGGGCGGTCATACGGATCATGATGACACTTCGAGGCAGCTGGAACTCCGTACCATCAGACGTCTTGATTGTGGGCAAGGTTCAAACAGGGGCGGGATATACCTGACAGCGGCGCGGAATCGTTCTAGAAGAGCGGCTTCGCTTTAGGCCGATCCGGCCTCGTTCGCGTTCCTCGTTTCCTTGATCATGCCAGCCACATCCTCGAACAAACCCTATCGCGTCGGCCGTTCCAAGACCGGACTCGGCCTCTTCGCCACCAAACCGATCAAGAAGGGCACCCGGATCATCCGCTATTTCGGACCGATCCTGGATTCCAGGATCCCCGAGCATGACGAGATCGAGAACAAATATCTGTTCGAGCTCAACGGGCGCTGGACCATCGACGGCTCGGTGCGCAAGAACCTCGCCCGCTACATCAACCATTCCTGCCGGCCCAACGCCGAATCCGACGTCCGACCGCGCGAGCGCAAGGTCTATATCCGCGCCATCAAGAACATCGAGCCGGGTGACGAGATCAACTACGATTACGGCACCGACTATTTCAAAGCCTATCTGAAGCCGATCGGCTGCAAGTGCGACTCCTGCGAGAGGAAGCGCAAGAAGCTGCGCGCCGAGGCGCGGGCCGAACGCGCCAAGGTGAAGGCGCGGGCCGAGCGCAGGGCCAAGAAAGCGGATGCGAAGAGCGCGACGGCGAAAAAGAAGAAGCTGAACGGCAAGCACTTCGCCGGCAAGGTCGGTCGCGAAAGGGCATAACACGCCCAAGCTTCCTGCTCAGGTGTCACGGAGCCGGGACCGAACCATCGTGCACGCCGCAGCTTGTCCGCATAGGTTGATTGTCTGAATGTTGTCGTCGCCCGGCCGAGCCGGGCGACGATGTACGTGGTGCGGCCTCACGCTGCCACCACGCTCACGCTCTTCCGCAATCCCACATATTGCAGCTCGGCGAACACGCCGGTGGCGATCGCTTGCGCGACGACCATAAGTTCGCCGGCGAGGTTCGGCGACACCGCACCCGAGAGCAGCAGCGCGATGCTGCCGACGGTCCAGGCCGCATTGCCGATCACGACCAGCAGGACGAGCGGTTTCGCCATCGTTGCCCGCGAAGCGAGCCAGCCGACCAGGGCGGTGTAGGCGATCAGGAACAGGCCGGTCTCGCGCAGCAATGCGTCGGGCAGGTTGAACAGCGCTGCGAACGCGCTCGCGCCGATGGTGAAGCCGAGTGCGGCGACGCCGCTGAAGACGGCGTCGGCGAAGAGGGCGCGGCGCAGGAAGGTGGATGCATCGATCATCTCAGGTCTCCTTGGTTGGACCGGGGTGGAACTTTAGCGCCGACCGCGCCACCAGGCGCGGAGCAGACGGGCGAGACGGAACGGGCAGAGGCTCCTGCCAACGCCGTGCTCGAAGGCGATGACCCGGGCGACGACATAGTCGCCGGTCGAATGCACCAGCGGCTCCGGCATGTTGAGGCTGCGCGCCAGCATCCGGGTCGCGAATGCCATGGCCCAGGGCAGGACGTGGTCTGCAACGTCCGGTAGAGCAGCAGTGCGATCATGGTCATCTCCTGTTGCGAGCAAGATGCGCGCGGCCGCGCCCCAATTCGATTACCTCGCGGGTAATGGAAGGGCCGAAATCCGCATGCTAGGTTTTCGGCCATGAACGCACATGCTTCCACGGCACGTACCGAACGCAGCCAGCCGGTCCATATCGGCGACCATTTGCGTGAATGGCGGCAGCGCCGCCGCATGAGCCAGCTCGATCTCGCGGGCGAAGCCGAGATCTCGGCTCGGCATCTGAGCTTCGTCGAGACCGGCCGTGCGGCGCCTTCGCGCGACATGGTGCTGAGGCTCGCCGAGCGCCTCGACGTGCCCTTGCGCGAACGCAACGTGCTGCTGGTTGCCGCCGGTTTCGCGCCGGCGTTTCCGCAGCGCCCGCTGGAGGATCCTGCCTTGAAATCAGCCCGCCGGGCGATCGACCTCGTCCTTAAGGCGCATGAACCCAATCCGGCGCTTGCGGTCGACAGGCACTGGAACCTGGTCTCTGCCAATCGCATGGTGGCGCCGCTGCTCGACGGCATCCCGCAGCATCTGCTCGGCCAGCCCCTCAATGTGTTGCGGCTCGCCTTCCATCCCGAGGCGCTGGCGCCGCGCACCGTCAATCTCGCGGAATGGTGCGGGCACCTGCTGGAGCGGCTGCACCGGCAATGCGAGGCGACGGCCGATCCCGAATTGATCAAGCTCTATGGCGATCTCAAGAGCTACCCGATTCCGGCGCGTTCGGCTCCGCCGTCGAGTGACAACGTCGCCATCCCCTTCAAGCTGCGCCATGAGGGTGAGATCCTGAGCTTCTTCTCCACCACCATGGTGTTCGGTACGCCCGTCGATATCACCCTGTCGGAGCTGGCGCTGGAGACCTTCTTCCCGGCGGACGAGCGCACCGCCGAACGGCTCAGGCAGATGTCGGCCGGTCTGCCGTAGCGGCGTTTACAGACAGCCGCAGCCCCCGCATAATCCCTGGAATGGACACACGCGCGTTCCGGCGACTGCGGCCGGCCAACCCTGTCGGCGACCTGCTGCGCGGCTGGCGCACCCGCCGCGCGTGGAGCCAGGCCGATCTGGCGTTCGAGGCCGGCATCTCAATCAAGCATCTGAGCTATGTCGAGACCGGCAAGGCGGCCGCAAGCCGCGACATCCTGCTGCAACTCGCATCCGCGCTCGATCTGTCGCTGCGCGACCGCAACGCGCTGCTCGAGGCCGGCGGCTTTGCGCGGCAATATGGCGAGCGCGATCTGTCGGCGCCGGAGCTTGGCGAGGCGCGGCGTGCCATCGATCTTCTGCTTCTCCGTCACGAGCCGTTCCCGGCGATCGTCACCGACCGGCGCTGGAACGTGATGCAGGCCAATCGCGCCGCCTCGCGCCTGATGACCATGCTGCTTGGCCCTACGCGCATGCAGCGGCCGCTCAACCACATGCGCATGTTCCTCGCTCCCGAGGAGCTCAAGCCGTTCGTCGAGAACTGGCCGATTGTTGCAGCCGCGCTGCTGGCGCGGGCGCGGCATGAGGCAATGGCCGCGCCCCTCGATGAAGCCCTGCAATCGACCTGGCGCGAATTGATGCGCTTGCCGGAGCTTCCGGCGACGGCGATCGAGGACAATGCCGTGCCGGGGCCGCTGTGCGAGGTGCGGCTGCGCAAGGGCGATGTCGGCATCGGCCTGATCGGTGCGGTGCTGACGCTCGGCACGCCGCAGGACGTGACGCTGCAGGAGCTCCGCGTCGAGATGTTCATGCCTGTTGATGCCGCGTCCGAGACCGCCCTGGTCGCGCTTGCTGCTCAGGACGACTGAGCCTGCACGGCCTCGCGCCGCTCGAAGCTCATCGCCTGCATCACCTCCGCGAACGGACCGTTGCGATCACTCAGTGTCGCCGTGGTGAGGCCCGCGCCATTGGCGCCGACGCGCGTGGCGGCGCGGATCAGGATCCATTCGCCCTCGGGCGGACGGAAGAAGTAGAGGCTGATCTCCGGGTTGATGAAGGTCCAGCTGCGCATGTCGACGATCTGCGCGACGCCGCTGGAGAAGTCGGCGGCCTGCACCGCCTGGAGCAGCGGCGTGTTCGGCTCGCCCTCGACCAGCGGCGCATCGAGCCGCATCCAGGCTGCCGCCGGGCCCGGCTTATCAAGCGCACCTTCGATGAGGCGCACCGACACGTTCTGGAAATAGCGGCTCCATTTCTGCGCGAAGGCCGGCGGCGGGGGCGCCCGCTTCAGGACCCCTGTCGAGGGTCACGGGCCTCGCGAAAGGATCGACGGGCGACTCCCCGCTCGGCGCCGTCAGCAGCGCCGTGCAGCGGCCGATCTCGGCCTCGCCGTCCATCAGCCGCACCTGCAAGGTCTTGGCCTTGCGACCGTCGCGAAGCAGCTCGCTAATGGTCCCGAACAGGCGCAGGCCCGCCGGCCGCCAGAGATCGAAGGTCAGGCGCCGCACCGCAAAGCCGGATCTGGCGGCGAGGCGCTCGACCTCGCGGGTCATCAGCGCGGTGGTGGCGCTTCCCTGCAGCATGTCCGGCGACCACGGCCCGCCGGCATGCTCGGTGGCCCGGAACAGATCGCCTTCCGGCTTGAAAATGGCGGTCATCGCGGTCTCCCCATTGGGCTTGATCGTGGCCGCAACTATCGGGGCGGGGAGATCCGGTCACAATAACCGCAGAGGTGAAGTCGTGAGCCATGCGGGACGGGTGCCTTGCGCCGCCCCCGGTTCGGCCTATGCTCGGGCGGACCCTCGAAGTGCCCGAAGGAGGCGCCTGACATGAGCACGCTGAAACCGCTCCAGATCGACGTCGTCTCCGATGTGGTGTGCCCCTGGTGCTATATCGGCAAGCACCGCATCGAGAGCGCGCTGGCGCTGGTGCCCGACGTTCCCGTCAAGCTCAACTTCCGTCCCTTCTTCCTCAATCCCTGGGTGCCGCGCGAGGGCATCAGCCGCGAGGCCTATCTCACCCAGAAGTTCGGCTCGGTCGAGGCGTACAAGGGTATTGCCGGTCGCGTCGTCGCGGCCGCGAGCGAGGAGGGGCTCGTGTACAAGCCCGAGTTGGTGGCGCGCCAGCCCAACACGACCGACTGCCACCGCCTGATCCTGTGGGCGGACGCGATCGGCAAGGCGCCCGAGATGAAGCAGCGCCTGATGGAGCTGTACTTCCGCGACGGCGGCGATCTCACCGATGTGAACGTGCTGGTGCAGGCGGCCGCCGACATCGGCCTCGACGCCGACGACGTGCGCAAGCGCCTTGCCACCGACGAGGACGTCGCGCGCGTCTCGGCGGACGCGCAGGAAGCCGCCGACAAGGGCATCTCCGGCGTGCCGACCTATGTCTTCGCGCAAAAATACGCCGTCTCCGGCGCGCAGGATCCGAACCTGCTCGCCCGCGCCATCCGCCAGGTCTCGGCGGAGATCAATGCGCAGGCGGCGGAGTAGCGTCGCTCATTTGCGGAGCCGGCGAACCACGCCTCGCGCGGCCTCGTGCGCGGCGTTGAGACCGACCAGCGCGCCGTGAACGAGCGCCACTATCGGATCGTTGCGCCGGAGCGGGATCAGCACATCGCCGATCGCAAAGCGCCCCCGCCAGATCGGGTTGATCATGGGGTGGTCGGCGCTCGCGGTGGAATCCGCGCTGGCGATGGCGGGATCGGCGCAGAGGTGGCGGGTGAGATCGAGCGTGAGCTGCACGCCCGGCGAATATCTTGCAAAGCGCTCGTCGACGCCGAGCTTGAAGAAGAAGGCGCGGTCCTGATGGCGCAGCACGATGCCGGCGCCAATCGGCGTCGCGCCGGCGCGAAGCGTGATGATCTCGCATTGCGCGGTCTCGGCCAGCGCCGGTACGGCGCGACGGATGAAGGTCGCATCGCCCGCATGCTGGACCAGCGCGGTGCCGCGCTTGCCCTTCCAGCCGCCGGCTTCAAGCCGCAGGAATGTCTCGAGCGCCGGCCCGATCTCGTCGGGCTTGCGCGCGACCTCGAATACGACGGGCCCATGCTCCTCCAGGCGATGGCGCTGGCGCCGCAGCTCCTTGAGCTTCTTGGCGCCAAGCGCGTCGCGCAACAGCGTTTCGCCATCCTGTGTCGCGTCGAGGCTGGCGCGGATGTAGGAGGAGAGGATTCGCGGCTTCAGGCCGGCGCGGCCCAGAACCTGCCTGAGCACGTCCATCGCAGCGCCGTCGAGGGCGACGTCGGTCAGCACGAGCGCATGCGCGCCGGCTTCGCGCGCCCGCTGCAACAGGCGCGTGGCGGCCTCGATCGGCGCATCGCGGTCGATCAGCGGGCTGCACAGCGTGCCGTAGGGATGCGCGCTCACCAGCGCGGGCAGGGGGATCTTCCAGGCGCGCCAGAGCGAGATCACCGGCATCAGCCCGATCAGCCGCGTCGACGATGCGTCGAATGCCGGCAGCGCCGAGGCATTGCTGCGCCCGCGGGCGGTCGCACTGACAGCCAGCTCCCAGGCGGGCAGATAATATCCGTTCGGCTCGACCGCGCGCTGCGCGAGCGCGCGCCACTGGCCGGGGTCGATTGAGGTGAGGGCAACGTGTGCGCGCGCCGTCGCGGCGTCCCTTGCGGATGCCGGATTGATCGCCGCCTGCTGCGCGATGTCGACCACGTCCCATTTCCCCGTTCACGCGAGCCTAGGCCGCGCTACGGCGATGCTTAGCGCAAAGATCGGAAAAATACCGTTGGGATGCTGCTTCAATTCGAGCGGTCGTGTTAACGTCTCGTTGAGCATCCGGCGGCCGTCCGCCGGAGCTCGGTGGCCTCTCACTGGTCACCCGGGACGAAATGGTCGCGGGCGCTTGCCCGTCCGCCGCCGGTGATATCCGTGATCGCGATGTCGATGTCCCGTGACGTGCGTGGCAGATGTGCCGGACCGACCTGTACGGACAAGCGCACCTCCCGGGTCTGATCCTGACCGACCTCGACGACCGGCTTGCCGTCCGAGCCGACCTCGGTACCGGCGGCGCGAATGGTCGCGCCGGGCAATCCGGAGATATCGAGGGCAAACGATCGTTGTGCGCCCTTGTTGAGGATGCGCACGGTGTAGTCGTTGCGCACACCGCCATCCGAGAGCTGGACGAAAACGGGATTGCGCTCGTGCAGCACGTTGACGTCCATCGTCGCGCGCGTCGCGAGGGTGTACAGCATGATGCTGCCGACGACGGTGATGGAAGCGGCATAGATCAGCGTGCGCGGACGGATGATGCGGTAGATCGGTGGCTTGCCTTCGCGCCGGCGCTGCATGTTGATGTCGGTGTCGTAGCCGATCAGGCCCGCGGGCCGGCCGATCTCGCGCATGACGTTGTCGCAGGCATCGATGCACAGGCCGCACTGGATGCAGCCGAGCTGGATGCCGTTGCGGATATCGACGCCGGTCGGACAGACATTGATGCATTGATGGCAGTCGACGCAGTCGCCGGCGAGATCACCATGGGCGCGCGCGGCATCCGCCTTCTTCACCGACATGCGCGGCTCGCCGCGGTCGCGGCGATAGGTGACGTTGAGCGCCCATTCGTCGGTGAGAGCCGCCTGGATCCGCGGCCACGGACACATGTAGATGCACATCTGCTCGCGGGCATGACCGGCGAATAGATAGGTCGTGGCGGTCAGGATGCCGATCCAGATATAGGCGAGAAGCGGGGCCTGGAAGGTCGCGAGTTCCTTCACCAGCGTCGGCGCGTCGGCGAAATAGAGCACCCAGGCACCGCCGGTCCACCATGCGATCATGATCCAGAGGAAATGCTTGAGTGCGACCTTTCGGATGTGACCGAACGTCCAGTAGTTCTTGTCGCCCTGCATGCGCTCGCGCCGGTCGCCTTCGACCCAGCGCTCGACCGCATAGAACAGGTCGGTCCACACGGTCTGCGGACACATGTAGCCGCACCACAGCCGCCCCGCCACCGCATTCATCAGGAACAGCGTCATGGCCGCGATGATCAGCAAGCCGGTGAAGTAGTAGACTTCCTGCGGCCACAGCTCGATGAAGAAGAAGTAGAAGCGGCGGTGCGGCAGGTCGATCAGCACGGCCTGGTCGGGCAGGCCGGGTCCGCGATTCCAGCGCACGAACGGCAACAGATAATAGGTCCCGAGCGTGACGCAGAGGATCGCCCATTTGATGCGGCGGAAGGGGCCGTGGACCGACTGCGGATAGACCTTCCTCCGCTTCTCGTAGAGCGGTCCCTCGATGAAGGTGTCGTCGGTCATGGCAAATTCCCCCGCATCACAGGCTGGATTGCGCGTTCAGGTGAACGCGCAGCCGCTGCTCAGGCCTAGCTTCCTGAACACGATCGCCGCCGGGCAGAAGCCGGTGAACGAGGCCTGCAACATGTTCAGCCCGGCAAATGCCGTCAGCAGGTACCAATACGCATTCACATAGGTGCCCAGTGCGAGACCGAGCAGGACGACGAATCCCGCAAACGCGAGAACGGCTTTGTCGACATTCATGGTAGGCTCCTTTTCCAGGTGCGGAACGTTACGAGCGGGTGAGGTTGGCCTCGGTCCAGGCGACGATGCTGCGTGCATCCATCGCACCGGAATGGCGGGCGATCTCGCGACCGCCGCGCATCAGCAGCAGCGTGGGAATGCCGCTGATGTTGAGGCGCGACGACAGTGCAGGTGCGTTGTCCGAGTTGAGCTTCAACAGCCGAACGTTCGGCTCCAGCTGCTGCGCGGCGCGCTCGAACATCGACGCCATGGCGCGGCACGGGCCGCACCACGGTGCCCAGACGTCGACCAGCACGGGAATGTCGCTGCTCGCGACATGGCGGCTGAAGGCCTCCTCGTCCACCTCGATCGGATGAGCGGTGAACATCGGCTGGTGACAGGCGCCACAACGCGCGCCTTGCGCGGCGCGTTCGGCAGGCAGGCGATTGATGCGCCCGCAATGTCCGCAGACGATCTGGCGTGTCGTGCTCATGTGCCGGTTCGGACCTCCTTGATCTTGGCGATGTTCAGCCGGTCGAGCAGGAAACGCTCATAGAACGGCTCGCTCTCGCCGCGCCGCATCTTGCGCAGGAAGTATTTCTCGAAGGCGACCTTGGCGAGATGCACCCATTCGCCCTTGGAGGACCAATTGACGTTTCGCGGCGGGATTTGCGGCTGCGCCAGGAAGGCAACACCGGAGTCGCCGAAATCGGCGAGGCAGATTGCGTTCCAGGTCGGCTGTGCCGTGGGCGCCTTGCCGCGGAGCAGGGCACCGATGTTCATCGCCGTCGCCGTCACCATGGATTCGATCATGAATCCGGTCTTGGGGACGCCGACCGGCACAGGTGTCGCGCCGACCGGCGCGATCGCGACGCAGACGCCGACCGCGAAGACATTGGGAAAGGCGGGGTTCTGCTGGTGCTTGTCGACCACGACGAAGCCGCGCGGGTTGGTCAGTTTCTCGATTCCGCGCACCGCCTCGACGCCGCGAAAGGCGGGCAGCATCATCGAATAGGCGAATGGCAGCTCGTGGGCCTTGCGAGACGTGCCGTCGTCGCCGAACTCCTCTACCGACATCAAGCCGGGGGCGACGTTATCGACGCGTGCATTGGTGATCCACTTGATGTGCTTCTCGCGCATCTCGCTTTCCAGAAGGCTCTTGGTGTCCCCGACGCCATCGAGACCGAGATGGCCGATATAGGGCTCCGAGGTGACGAACGTCATCGGGACCCGGTCGCGCAGCTTTCGCCGGCGCAGCTCCGTTTCCAGGATGAAGAGGAATTCGTAGGCCGGCCCAAAACAGGAGGCGCCCTGCACCGCGCCGATGACCACCGGACCCGGATTCGCCGCGAGCTTTTCAAAGGCTTCACGGGCATGCGTGGCATGATCGACGTGGCAGACCGACTGGGTATGGCCTTGCGGCCCGAGACCCGGAATCTCGTCGAATGCCAGTTCGGGGCCGGTTGCGACGACCAGGTAGTCATAGTCGATCGACGTCCCGTCGCCGAGCTCGACACGGCTCTCGGTCGGGTGGACGCGCCTTGCGCCCTGCGTCAGCAGTCGCACGCCCTTGCGTTTCATGACGTCTGCGAGATCGATCTCGATCTCCTCGCGCTTGCGCCAGCCGACTGCGACCCAAGGATTGGATGGGACGAAATGATAGACGGCGCCTTGCGAGACGATGCTGAGGCGATCCTCCTTTCTCAACTGCGGCAGCAATTCATAGGCCATCAGTGTTCCGCTCAGACCAGCTCCGATTACGACGACTTCCGCCATGGGTTCCTCCGTTGGGGTTCACCGCTCCGCCGGTTAATCCCGACTGTCGTACGGCGCTTGACTATATATTCGTAATTTCGTATATACGCAAGTATGAAGGTTAATGCTGAAGTCATGGAGCGGGCGGCGGATCGGGCGAGCGAGCTGCTGAAGGCGCTCGCCAACCGGCACCGCCTGCTGATCATCTGCCAGTTGATCGACGGCGAGCGGTCGGTCGGCGAACTCGCCGAGTTCCTGAACCTCCGGGACTCCACGGTTTCCCAACATCTTGCGCTCCTTCGCAAGGATGGATTGGTGTCGGCCCGGCGGGAGGCGCAGACGATCTTCTATTCGATTGCGAGCGAGCCGGCGCGCGAGGTGCTGAAGACGCTCTATCAGGCGTTCTGTGCGCCGGAATCCGCAAGGACGAAGCGTACTTTATGAGCGCCCGGAGCGTGGCGCGTTGAGCGAGATCAACGTCCGCTTCGAGGATGCCCATCAACTACAGAGGACACCCGCGAGCGCGGTGTGATGGTTCATGCTGACACGGATGCGCCCTATGCGGCTCAAAGGAATTTTTGTTGTCTTGGTCGCCGGCCTGTGTGCAGGCGTTGCGCGCGCAGAGACGCTCACTGTGGCGCAGCATCCGGTGGCCGACGAAAAGGCCGTCTTTGCCACGGTGGAAAGCATCAGCGTCGTGCCCGCGCGCGGGCGCATCGGCGGGACCGTGGTCCAGCTCCAGGTCAGGGAAGGGGATCGCGTCACCGCCGGTCAGGCGATTGCCGCGATCGGCGATGAGAAGCTCGGCCTGCAGATGAAGTCGCTGGATGCGCAGATCGAGGCGCTGCAGGCGCAGGCCAGCCAGGCGCAAATCGATTTCACGCGCATCGAGGGGTTGGTCGAGCGTGGCATTCTGCCGCGCGTCAAGCTCGACGAGCAGAGGACGGCGCTGAACGTGGCGGAGAACGGCCTGCGCGCCAAGACCGCGGAGCGTGCCGTCATCAACGAGCAGCTCAACCAGGGGCAGGTGCTGGCACCGGCAGGGGGACGTGTGCTGAAGAGGCTCATCACGGTTGGTTCCGTCGTGCTCGCGGGCGATCCCATCGTCACCGTCGCGCAGCAGAATTTCAAGCTGCGGCTGCGAGTGCCCGAGCGCCACGCGCGCTCTCTCAAGGCCGGCGACAAGGTGCGCGTCGATGGTGCGGAGCTTGGCGGCGAAGCCGCCAGATGGGGCGTCATCGATCTGGTCTATCCGCAGATCGAGGAGGGGCGCGTCATTGCGGACGCGACCGTCGAGGGGCTCGGCGAATATTTCGTCGGCGATCGGCTGCGGGTGTGGATCTCCGGCGGCAGGCGGTCGGCTTTCGTGATTCCGGCAGGCTACGTGAAGACCCGGTTCGGCATCGACTATGTCCAGCTTCAAAAGCCCGGCGAAGTGGTCGACGTGCCGGTACAGCGCGGCCGCGAGTTGCCGACGCCCGCTCTTCCCGATGGACTTGAAATCCTGTCCGGCATCCGTACCGGCGACCAGTTGGTGCGGCCGTGAATCTCGGACTCTCAGGCCGGCTGACCAAGGCGACGATCGGGTCGCCGCTGACGCCATTGTTCCTGCTTGCATCGCTCGTGGTCGGCCTCCTCGCTGTCGTCGTGATTCCGCGCGAGGAGGAGCCGCAGATCAGCGTGCCGATGGTCGACATTCGCGTCAACGCCGATGGCTTGCGCGGACCCGACGCGGTCGAGCTCGTCACCAAGCCGCTGGAAGCGATCGTCAAGGGCATCGACGGCATCGAGCACGTCTACAGCCAGACCGAGGATGACCGCGTGATGGTCACCGCGCGGTTTCTGGTCGGAACGAAGGCGGAGGATGCGATTCTCCGCGTCCACGAGAAAATCCGCGCCAATCTCGATCGCATCCCGGTCGGGATCCCTGAGCCTTCGATCGTCGGCCGCGGCATCAATGACGTTGCGGTGACGGTTTTGACGCTGTCGCCGAAGCCGGAGGCCGCCGAGCACTGGACCGACAAGGATCTGTTCGAGCTCGCGGACAAGCTGCGTTCGGAGTTGATGAAGGTCGACAATATCGGTCTGACCTACATTTCCGGCGGCGCGGCGCAGCAGATCCGGGTCGAACCCGATCCGGAAAAGCTGTCGCTGTTCGGTATCACGCTGCAGCAGCTCGTCGCCAAGGTGAAGGATGCCAACCGCTCGTTCCTGGCGGGCCAGGTCCGCGATGCCGGTATCGTGCGCAATGTCGCGGCCGGCCAGACGCTGTCCGGCATCCCCGACATCGGCCTCCTCCTGATCTCGACCCGCGACGGGCGGCCGGTCTACGTCAAGGACGTGGCCTCCGTCGTCATCGGGCCGAATACGCTCGAGCACCGCGTCTGGAATGATGCGCGCGATGCCAAGGGGCAATGGTCGCGGGTGCCCGCGGTCAGCCTCGCACTCGCCAAGCGCGCCGGCGCCAACGCGGTGGTGGTCTCGGCCGACATCGATCATCGCCTGCAGGGATTGAAGGCGCGGCTTATCCCCGACGACATCCAGGTGACGGTGACGCGCGACTATGGCGAGACCGCCAACGAGAAGGCCAACGAGCTCCTGTTTCACCTCGGTCTCGCGACGATCTCGATCGTCGTGCTGATCGCGGTTGCGATCGGCTGGCGCGAGGCGGTGGTGACCTTCGTCGTGATCCCGACGACGATCCTGCTCACGATGTTTGCGGCCAATTTGATGGGCTACACCATCAATCGCGTCAGCCTGTTCGCGCTGATCTTCTCGATCGGCATCCTGGTCGACGACGCCATCGTCGTGGTCGAGAACATCGCGCGGCACTGGGGCATGCGCGATGGCCGGCCGCGCCTGCAGGCGACCATCGAGGCGGTGGCGGAGGTCGGCAATCCCACCATCGTCGCGACCTTGACCGTGGTCGCGGCGCTGCTGCCGATGCTGTTCGTGTCGGGCCTGATGGGCCCCTACATGGCGCCGATTCCGGCGAACGCCTCGGCCGCCATGCTGTTCTCGTTCTTCGTCGCCATGGTGGTAGCGCCCTGGCTGATGCTCAAGCTGGCGCCGAAGGGCGAGATGGCGGCGGCTCATGCGGCGCACGATGAAGGCCGGCTCGGCCGGATCTACCGGCGCTTCGCCACTCCGATCGTCAGGAGCAAGCGCTCGGCCTGGATCTTTCTGCTCGGCGTCGGCATCGCGACGCTGCTGTCGATGACGCTGTTTGCGACCAAGTCGGTGACCGTCAAGCTGCTGCCGTTCGACAACAAGTCCGAGATCGCCGTCGTGGTCGATCTGCCGGAAGGGGCGAGCCTGGAGGCGACCGAGCGTACCCTGTTCGGCGCGGCCGAGATTGCGCGGCAGTTGCCGGAGGCGACCTCGCTGCAATCCTATGCCGGCACGCCGGCGCCGTTCAATTTCAACGGCCTTGTGCGGCACTACTACCTGCGCGAGAGGCCGGAAATGGGCGAGCTGCAGGTCAATCTGGCCGCGCGCGGCGAACGCAAGCGGGCGAGCCACGACATCGCGCTCGAGCTGCGCGAGCGGTTGAAGGCGCTCGATATTCCCAAGAATACGAGCATCAAGGTGGTCGAGGTGCCGCCCGGGCCGCCGGTGTTGGCGACGCTGCTGGCCGAGATCTACGGCCCCGATGCCGCGACGCGCCGCGCGGTCACCGCGGAGATGAAGAAGATCTTTGCCCAAGTGCCGTTCATCGTCGACGTCGACGATTCCATCGGCGTGAAGCGGCCGCGGCTGCGGCTCTCGATCGATCAGGACCGGCTCGAATTCTTCGGCGTCGAGCAGCGCGACGTCTATGACACTATCCAGGCGCTGTTCGGCGGCACCTCGATCGGCTATTCGCATCGCGGCGAGGACCGCAACCCGATCGAGATCGCGGTGCATCTACCCAAGCGCGGCCTGGTCTGGGACGAGGCGCTGGCCTCGACGCCGGTGCCTGCCAATACGCTGCCCGGCAGCAAGACGGTGGTCGAGCTCGGCCAGGTCGTGAAGGCGACCATGGAAGAGGGCTCGCCGACGATCTTCCGCCGCGATGGCCGCTTCGCCGACATGGTGATGGCCGAACTCGCCGGCCGCTTCGAGGCGCCGCTCTACGGCATGCTTGCGGCCGCCGATCGTGTCGACGCCCATGACTGGGGCAATTTGCCGAAGCCCGCGATCAGCCTGCACGGCCAGCCGTCGGACGAGTCGCGTCCGACGCTCTTGTGGGACGGCGAATGGGAAATCACTTGGGTGACCTTCCGCGACATGGGCGCGGCCTTCGGCGCAGCCATCCTCGGAATCTACGTGTTGGTCGTCGCCCAGTTCAGGAGCTTCCGTCTGCCGCTCGTGATCCTGACGCCGATTCCGCTGACGCTGATCGGCATCCTGATCGGGCACTGGCTCCTGGGTGCGCCGTTCACCGCGACCTCGATGATCGGTTTCATCGCCCTGGCCGGCATCATCGTGCGCAATTCGATCCTGCTGGTCGACTTCATCCGGCACAGCGGCGCCGAGGGCAAGTCGCTGCGCGACGTTGTGTTGGAAGCCGGCGCCGTCCGCTTCAAGCCGATCCTGCTCACCGCGCTTGCGGCCATGATCGGCGCGGCAACCATCCTGCTCGATCCGATCTTCCAGGGATTGGCGATCTCGCTCCTGTTCGGGCTTGCCTCGTCAACGCTGCTGACCGTGCTGGTGATTCCCGCGATCTACATCGCCTTGCGCGCGCCGCGCGAAGAGGCTCCGACCACAGCCAGATCCAGCTAGCGAGGAACCGATGGACAAGAACTACGTCGACATCACCAGGAACATCTCGGCCAACCTGAAGAAGCTGCGGAGCGACATTCCCGACACCATGAAGGGATTTGCCGTACTCGCCCAGGCGGCCACGCGCGACGGCGCGCTGGACAAGAAGACGAAGGAGCTGATCGCGCTGGCGCTCGGCGTCGCCGCGCATTGCGACGGCTGCATCGGCTTCCACACCGAGGCGCTGGTCAAGCTCGGCGCGACGCGCCAGGAGATCGAGGAGACGCTCGGCATGGCCGTCTACATGGGCGGCGGGCCGTCGCTGATGTACGCGGCGGATGCGATCGCGGCCTATGAGCAGTTCCAGCAGCAATCGACCGCCGGATAGCGCCGGTCGCCTGACATGATTATGCGGACGGGACCGGGCGATACGTCTTCTCCGGTCCCGCCCATTCTTGATCGATTACCAGCGGTCGTCGACACCGACGCCGACGCTGACGCCAGGCGCGCGAATGCCGACGCCGGCGCGCGGACCATCATCCCAATCGCGATGATAGGTCCGGCGCTCGTAATAGCGTTCGCGCGGCATGTAGTTATAGGAATCGCGTACGATCACACGCGAACCGCTCCGTGTGCGATAGCAGCGGCCGGAATCGTCGCAGACAAGTCGTACCTGCTGAATGAGGTCCGGATTGGTGTACTCGCTGCTCGTATAGATATCGGAAGCCTTCGCACTCGACGCGGCTGCCAAAGCACCGACGCCCGCCAACAGCGCAATAGTCAACGTCCTCATCATGTCCTCCTCGAAACTGCCCTCGGCGGTAACAAGAAGGGGAGGCGGTGATCGTTCCCGGCCGCGATGCTGGTTTTTCCCGGAACCGCATCGTCGCGGCGGGTTCCTAAATCCGCTCGAAAGTCTCCGTGCCACAGATGTCGTCGGCTTCCGCCCGCCGGCGGTCCACGACTTTCCCGCCGTTGATGGTCACGATGTAGGTCTGAGCGCCGAGCGGCGTGCCGGTCGCGGAGGTGAGCTGCGCGCGGACGCACGCCGTCCAGCCCGGTCCTCGCACCTCACGATGAGGCGGGGCGACGTGCACCTCGCGCGGGTACGACGTTGAAAGAAAGACGACGTCGATCTGCTCGCGCACCACGCGCTTGACGTCCGGAGGCGGTTCGGGCGGCGGTTGTTCCGCCTCCTTCATGCGCATGAACTCCGGCACCGGTGCGCGGCTATCGGCAAAGCCGCAGCCACCGAGCGCAAGCGCGCCACCGAGCAGCGTTGCATGAGCAATGATCCGCAACATCCGTGAAGGTCCCCTGCGGGCGAACAGATAGGCACGAATGCGATCCGACGAAGACCATGCCGATCAAGATTTGCTGAAGGCCTGGAACTCGCGGCAGTTGCTATTCCGCGATTGGCGGCTAGTTTGTACCCCACACGAGGGGGATTGCATCGATGAGGATTTTGGTCATAGCGGCCGCGGTCCTGGCGCTGGCGGCGGCCTCGGCGCAGGCGCAGGGGCGGCGCCAGCCCAATGACGGACCCAAGCCGGCGGACAACACGCCGAAGGTCGACGAGAAAGCCTACAAAGCCGCACTCGAGCGCATTCCCGAGCCCAAGGACAAGTACGACCCCTGGGGCGGCGCCCGCCCGAGCGAACCTGCCAAGAAGCCGAAATGAAGTGAGGCTGATCTTGCGGACATGCCGGTTTGATTTCGGCCGGGCTCGCACTTGCATTGCTTATAGCGCAGCCAAGCCGCGAGGCGCCGTCGCCTTGGTCGCGCATGACTGGCGCTACTTGCACGGCACTTCAGACTTTTGTTGACCACGTTGGAGCGGAGAGCCGCTCAGCGAACGCCCGACGAGCCTTTCTCTCATGGCGTTACGCGCGCTTCATCCCGGCAGCATCGCGAACGCGCTCGACACCATCGCGACCGGCCTGCTGTCGGCGGCGGAAAGCAGCGTGACGCGGCCAAAGCTCATGGTGCGCCCGAGCCGCACCACGCGCGCGTCCGCCAGCACGTCCATCGAGGCGACCGCGCGCATGAAATGCGTGGTCTGGTCGACCGTGGTCATGGGGCGGTAGCCGCGATTGGCCGCGAGGATCGCGATCACCATCGCGGTGTCGGCGAGCGCCATCAGGGCCTGGCCGCAGACCACGCCGCCGTTCCGGCACAGTCGCTCCGAAAACGGCATGCGCAGGATCGCGCCCGGCTGCCAGTCCGGTGCGTCTGCCGGCTGCGCGTGCTCGATACGCTCGACCGCGAGGTTGAGATCCTGGACCCAGGGCGCGAAAACCTCGCCGAGGATGCGGCGGGCGTCGGCAAGGCCGAACTCGGCTTCTGGCTGCATTTGCATTGCTGTGGCGCGCTCCTGTATTGCCGGATGTTTCGCCTCATTGTGCGCGCATCGGCGCGGCAAAGTCACCCGGTCTTGCGCCGGTCCCGTCGGCTTGAAATTGCCCGACTTGACCCGGTATGATGCCTCGCTTGGGTACGGGTGGATGATGTTGCGTCGGTGTGTCCTCATCTTTGGCATGGCCGCGCTCGGTCTCGCGCTGAGCGGGTGCACCAAATGCGGCCCGATCTGGGACGACTGGTTGCATGCCCCCAAATCGTGCAGATCGGATCGGCTCTAGCGGACCTGCGCGGCCTGGAGCGGCCCCAGCTTGCGACCGGGCTGAGACAAGGATGACAGGGCAGCGGGCGATCCGCGCCATGGATGATCAAGGAGTGGATGATGAAGCTTTTCCGTTTGGCCGCGGTGCTGGCCGTGCTGGCGGGACCGGCCTATGCGCAAATGCCCAATCTCAATCTGCTGCAGGATGCCCCGAGCAAGACCCCGGAGGAGAAGGCTGCCGAAGCCGAGCGTGAAAAGGCCTACAAGGAAACGCTGAAGAAGATTCCGGATTCCAAGGTGTCCAACGATCCCTGGGGCGGTATGCGCGCCGACCCGCCGAAGCAGCCGGCGGCACCGAAGGCGGCCGCAACCAGCGCGCCGAAGAAGACGAAGGGCGGCACGGCCGCCAACTGACCGCAAGCCCCTCGGGGGCGGCACGATGCCCTTCGGACAGGACTCCTCTTGATCCGGCCCGCGCCCTACATTTGGTTGAGCGTAGCGCGTCAAGGAGGGCAGACATGGCCGATCGTCCGCGGGATCTCGCCGAGCGGATGGCACGCCGGCGCAAGGCGGCCGGCAAGCCGGGCCAGGCGGCCGGCGACGGCTATCTGCGCGAGACCTTCACGTTGCCGCGCGCGGCGGCGCGGGAACGGGCGCAGGCCTTCTTCGCCCGCTACCCCAAGGCCGGCTATATGAGTGCCGTCGAGACCTGGCGCGAACTGCCCGGCGGCGACATCGAGTTCACCATGCGGCGGCTGCCCAGCGCGGACTGATCCGAAAAAACCTTGCTAGTCGAGGGTTTCGGCAACGATGCGGATCCGGAACACCGGCTCCTTGTCCTCGTCGAGCAGCTCCATGTGCCATTCGGAATTTTCCTGGAGCTTGCGGGCAATGCCGGCGGTCATGGCGGCGCAGACGCTGGTCATCTCCTTCCACGCTGCGTCGCGATCGGCAAATTCCGTCGCCTGGTCGGCGCAGCCGGAATAGCGGCCGTTGCGGATTCGAAAGAAATAGAGCGGCATGGCAGGGGACCGATCGCGCGCATTGGTGCCTCGTCTCCCAAGGCCCTGGGCGCGCCCGCAGTCCAATCCCAAACCACCGTCAGATCAATCCCGGGCGGCTACGGACTAAGCACCGCGGGACTGTTGGCGCGCGGCCGGTTCAGGCCGAGTTTCGCGTTCGTTTTCGGCGCACGATCGATGCGCGGCTGCCGGTCCGCGAAAGGCCGCTCGAACTCCGTGGTTCTCCGACCATGAACAGAGTTCCTGGCGCTCCGTCCAGGTTGCATCCGGTCAACGGGTCAAGGCGTGGATGCACGGCGGTTCCTGCCAACGCTGCCAGATCCCGGCCAAGTGACGGCATGTGCCTTGCTTGCCTGACGAGGCAGGCAACCATGGACGTAACATGCTCGGCATTCCCCGCCGCTATTCCCATTTCGTCTTCGGCATCATCCAGTCCGGACTGACCTCGCTGGTCGCAACGGGAATTGCCAGCTTGCCCGCAGGCGGCCCGATGATGTTCGTTCGGCACTGGATGGTGTCGTGGCTGATCGCCTGGGGCGCGATGCTGCCTGTCGTGCTGCTGGCGGCGCCCGCGATCCGCGCCTTCTCGCTGCGCCTGACTCGGGAGGAGAGCGACCCGCGAGTCGGCCGGCGGGCTTGAAGCTCGCGCTCGAACGGCCGCAGACTGACCGCGCACCCGTCCCAATTTCGACATCCGTTCGCGCCACTGCGGACACACCCGTCGGCAAGATTTTATCCGTTCGGCGCGGCCATGGGGGAAACGTGGCTCGCCGACAACGGGGTGGTATCATGGATAATGTAGAGCGGTCGTTCGCCGCCGCGACGGCGGCTGGCTTCGTAGTGCTGGTGATTGGCCTGGTGCTGCTGGCGCTGCTGTAGAGGGGTTGCGTGCGGGAACGGCGACAGTGCCCCATCCGGAGGATGGCACCTGGCACGCCTCGACATTCAAAAAGTCGAAAACAACCCCATGCACAGTAGGTCGCTTCAGAATTTCGTCTATCGGTCAACAAGTTATGAGTAGTATTTAGATACCTTGCGACTGCGCAGGGCCATGCAGCCCGGCACGCGATGCCGGATCGAGATCGACAGGCGATCGCTCCAAGGCCGGGGGACCGGCGCCCGCTGCCGCATCGAGAGCGGCCTTGGCCGACGCCGAAGCTGGTCCTGGGGCCTAGTGGATTTTGATCTCGTTGAGAGGCAGGCGGAGCTCGGCGGCGCGCTCTTCACGGTCTTTCTTGCGGAACTCGTTTTCCTTGCGCTCGAACTTCACCATCTCCTTCTGCGCTGCCTCCAGCAGCGGGTTGCGTCTGATCGCATGGTGCTGCGTGTCGTTTTCCGTCATGACTGAGGTCCCCAGAGTTGCGGTCCCATCCCCACAGAAGGCCGGAGACCCCGAAAAGGTTCGGTGCCGCAGGATTACGGAAACATGACGGCGAACCGGACACGCGCCCTTGATGCGGGTCAAGCCTTGCTCTCGAAGAGCAACACGGCGCATGGCCGCTATTTCGGTGGTTGAAGCCGGGCGGATTTGACCCAGTCGTGAGATCCATCAACGGATCCGCGCCTGTTCAGTTTTCCCGCGCAAGCAAAATGGGCGAATCGAGATCGACTCTGCTTTAGCGCGGATGCGGATAACCCACGGTCGAGTCGCAGATGAGGGCAATCGTTTAATCCGTGCTGGTCTGATCAGGACAGTCGCAAAGCCCATTTGACATGGCCGATTCACAAATGTGCTAGCGGGACCCTTCACAACCGGGAAAACTTGGCAATCCGGGGAGGAAACGACATTTCATTTCGAATAATTTGCAACCCGGGAAAGAGGGCCGCTTACAACAGCGGCCCTCACTCGTTTGAATCGGCCATATCCCCGATTGTGATGGAGTTCGGGAGAGCAAGGCCGCCCGGACACGCGCCTTGCTTCTCTCTCCAAGAGCAACACGGCGTATGCCCGCTATTTCGGTGGTTGAAGCCCGGGCGATTTGACCCAGTCGTGCAGATGATTGGCGACGTCGGCCTGGCGAGCCTTCTTGAGGAGGGCGTCTCGCTCGGGACCGGGCGGAAGCCTGGAGGCCTGCTCCTGAACCTGCTTCACCCATGCGGAAAGCCGGTCTTGAAGGGTCAGCTGTTGCTTGAAACGCCGCCGCTTGAACATGGCGCTCTTATTTCCATGCGAGGAGGGCGGGAGCGCAGGTCGGCGTTCGCATCACCGATGGTGGCCAAGGTCCGTACTGTGATGATCCATTAGGATGCATAAACGGATCCGCGTCTGTTCAATTGTGTGCACAGCGGGACTTGGGAAGCCGAAATGAACCTCAGAACTCCGTCCATGCAGCTCCACCCCCGCTACACTTGGATTACATTTGGGCGCCGCCACGAATAGCTCGCCAACGGAGCCAGGCTGCTCTCAAAGGGGATGTTCATTCACGGTGCGGCGCATCTGGTGACAGAAGCTTTCGACGAACTGGGCAAGCGTTTCGAAATTGACGAGCAGCCTTTCGGCGTGCACCCAATCGTCCGAACCAGGAGCGAATGAATCCATCAATCGCCTTTGCCGGTCCGCGCGCGCACGGCACGTCGCAGCCCTGCTTTCAACGAACTCGAGTTGAGCACAATCGCGGCCAAGCTTGTCTTCTTCCTCGATCAACAGCTTTGTGATCGTTGACCGCGCGTGTGTCGAGATGTCCGGGACCTTCAACAGGTCCAGGTAGTGGTCGATATTTGCACGGGCGATGAATCTCTCCATGAAGCCACTCCCTTGCCGCACTTGCGAGGCTCCATGCTGCTACGCTATTGCCAAGTTGGCGAGTCGATTCTGGAACCTGGTGCCTCCGTACGATCCCGGTCGATCCAGGACACGGCCAAGATGAAGTTGACTGGGCTGGTCGTTGCACGTCGGTTTTTCAAGGACGCCAGCATCTGCGGGCCGCTCCCAATTCGACATGGGCAGCCTATGGCACCGCCGCCGTGCCGCGCGACCGGAACGAACATAAATCGACGTTCGCCCGATTTTCGGCACGCAGCATGAAGCTGATTTCTGAAAGAGGCCGCTGACGCAGGGGCCTCCCTTTCTTCAGACGCTGAAAATGAGCGTGTATGCGAGGACTGTTGAAAGGACGCCCAAGGCAACAGTGGTGATTTTAAAAACGAGGACCGCGGTCAAGCTGCACCCTCCCATGATTCAAATCAGTTGAATCCTACGCCTAAAGCGTGCTCGGGAAAAGTGCGCAGCATTTGTCCGAAAAGATCATGCTCAAACAACAACCGAAAAGCGCGATGACGATTCCTCCTCGTCTCATCGCGCTTGAGCGATCAGGTGTGCCAGCAACTGCAGATTGGGAATTATGGAGGCTTCCGCCTGCCGGTACGGCCATCGTGCTTGTAGAGGAGCACCCCGGATTGCCGGGCTTGGCGACGCACCGAACTCACCCGCCGTCCCAGGAGCCTCGCTGCGTCCGCCGCGCTGATCCGATCCCGGGCCAAACGGGACAGGAGCGCCAGCTCCTCGGCGGTCCAGTCGGACGCTACTTGTGGTTCTCTCTCGCCATCCATGCAGCGTGAAGGGTACATAACAAATGTTAACGCAATCGTTAACGGGCGCTAACCATGTTGCGCTGAGCGACGGAAGAGGTGGTCCGCCTGCCGAATTTGGATGTGGCTGAACAGGACCAGGGTGCCGAGGGCAAATCCGCAAAAGAACATATTGCGAACATAGAACAGATAGGGTACATTGCTTTTATCGCCGAGCTGCCTCGCAACCGTTTGTCCCTCACGCGAATCCTCGCCATAAGGAGCAAGACCCAATGTCCGCAACTGCCCTGCGTATCGTCGAAGGATCTTCCATGGACAAGAGTAAAGCTCTGGCCGCCGCGCTCTCCCAGATCGAGCGCCAGTTCGGTAAGGGCTCGGTGATGAAGCTGGGCAAGAACGACCGGTCCATGGACATCGAGGCGGTGTCCTCCGGCTCGCTCGGGCTCGATATCGCGCTCGGCATCGGCGGCCTGCCCAAGGGGCGTATCGTCGAGATCTACGGGCCGGAATCGTCGGGCAAGACCACGCTGGCGCTGCATACGGTGGCGGAAGCGCAGAAGAAGGGCGGCATCTGCGCCTTCATCGACGCCGAGCATGCGCTCGACCCGGTCTATGCCCGCAAGCTGGGCGTCAATATCGACGAGCTCCTGATCTCGCAGCCCGACACCGGCGAGCAGGCGCTGGAGATCTGCGACACGCTGGTGCGTTCAGGCGCGGTCGACGTTCTGGTGGTCGATTCGGTCGCAGCGCTGGTGCCGAAGGCCGAGCTCGAAGGCGAGATGGGCGATGCGCTGCCGGGCTTGCAGGCCCGCCTGATGAGCCAGGCGCTGCGCAAGCTGACGGCCTCCATCAACAAGTCCAACACCATGGTGATCTTCATCAACCAGATCCGCATGAAGATCGGTGTGATGTACGGCTCGCCGGAAACGACCACCGGCGGCAATGCGCTGAAATTCTACGCCTCCGTCCGTCTCGACATCCGCCGCATCGGCGCGATCAAGGAGCGCGACGAGGTGGTCGGCAACACCACGCGCGTCAAGGTGGTGAAGAACAAGCTGGCGCCGCCCTTCAAGCAGGTCGAGTTCGACATCATGTACGGCGAGGGCGTCTCCAAGATGGGCGAGATCCTCGATCTCGGCGTCAAGGCCGGCATCGTCGAAAAGTCCGGCGCCTGGTTCTCCTATGACAGCCAGCGTCTCGGCCAGGGCCGCGAGAACTCGAAGGCATTCCTGAAGGCCAACCCTGATATCACCGCCAAGATCGAGACCTCGATCCGCCAGAACTCCGGCCTGATCGCCGAGCAGATTCTCGCCGGCACGCCCGAGCGCGACGCCGACGGCGAGGAGCCGGCGGACGAGTAAGACTTAACGCGGAAAATTTTTCGCGAGGAGCGGGCACTGAGGACGTTGAGTTGCCGACGTCTTCGGTGCCCGTTTCGTGTTGCGTGAGGGCGCGTCGACGATGAAGCGCGTGATTCTGACTAGTTCGTCCGGCGTTGGTCTCACCTATGCCGGTCGTGCTGACATGGTCGTCCCGTTGATCTTTCGGTTCGTTTGGGGGCCGTTGCCTACGTCGCACCATCTCGAGGACTATCTTACGGGAGGCTATTACAGGGGCGATCCGGAGGTGCGGTGGTCCGATCTTGTTGGCCGGTTGCCTCAGACCGGTCTCGCGCACAAGGAGACTGGCCTGGTTCGGTTTTGCGAGACCTATGGCGTCGAGTTCATCGAGCTGTGGTTCGACCCTGAGCCTAACAGTCAATTGCAATTGATCTGGATCCTGGACTATTTGCGGTCCCATCCATCGATCACCCATTGTCTTAGACTGCGACGGGTCAATTTCGATCTGCGCGAAGCGGACGGCCCGCAACTTCGCGATCGTACGGTGCGGGAATCGGAGATCGCAGAGTGCGACTTCGAGATAGCCAACATGGCCTGGGAGGCGTATCGGGCGCCGACACCTGAACTTTGCTTCGGGCTACTGACAACGGATTTAAGCAGGCTCCCTTTCCTGAAGCCGGTTCTGGAAGCGTTGCTAGCTGAACTGCCGTCACCAATCACCGGATTGGGCGCGACGGAGGCGCGGCTTATCGAGCTGATTGCAAGGGGGCACAACCGTACAAAAGAACTGTTTCAGCCGGGCGGGCTGCTCGAAACGCGCGTGTTCGACCAGTGGGAGCTGGGTCCGTTGCTCGAAGGGCTTGCGTCGGGCCCGATGCCGGCGGTCGCAGGTCTCGATCCGAAACTCGCGACGCTCGCCCCGCACGATGCGCGAGGTCGCAACGCCGCCTATCGTCGGAGCCGGTTGTCGCTGACCGAATTTGGCAAAGCGGTTCTGGAAGGCCGCGAAGCTTTCCGTCGCCACAATCCGATTCGACGTTGGTGGGGCGGCACGCTGCTCACCAATGAACGGTTGTGGCGGTGGGATCGCGAAAGCCGGCTGTTGATTGCGCCCTAGCGGCGCATTCGGTGTTGTAGGGTGGGCAAAGGCGCACTTGCGCCGTGCCCACCATCTTCCAACTTCGCGAGAGGTGGTGGGCACGCTTGCGCTTTGCCCACCCTACGAGGCTACGAGACGTCCCGTCGCGTCTTTACTCCGCGGCTTCTGCGTAATCGCTGACCGGCGGGCAGGAGCACACCAGGTTGCGGTCGCCGTAGACGTTGTCGACGCGGCCCACGGGGCACCAATATTTGTCGGTGCGCGAGACGCCGTCAGGGAAGCAACCCTCGCTGCGGGTGTAGGCGCGATTCCAATTGTCATCGGCGATATCATGGACGGTGTGCGGGGCGTGGCGCAAGGGCGAAGCCTCGATCTTGAAGCGGCCGGCCTCGACCTCGGCGATCTCCTTCCGGATCGCGATCATGGCATCGCAGAAGCGGTCCAGCTCCGCCTTCGATTCGGATTCGGTCGGCTCGATCATCAGCGTGCCCGGCACCGGGAAGCTCATGGTCGGGGCGTGGAAGCCGTAATCGATCAGGCGCTTGGCGATGTCGTCGACGGTGACGCCGGAGGTGGTCTTCAGCGGCCTGGGATCGACGATGCACTCGTGCGCGACGCGGCCCCTGGCGTTCTTGTAGAGCACCGGGAAGTGCGCATCGAGCCTTGCTGCGATGTAATTGGCGTTGAGGATCGCGATCTCGGTCGCGCGCTTCAGGCCTTCGCCGCCCATCATCAGGATGTAGATGTAGGAGATGGTCAGGATCGAGGCCGAGCCGAACGGCGCGGCCGAGACCGGGCCGACCGGAGCGTCGCCTTGTGTTGCCGGACGACCCGGCAGGAACGGGGCGAGATGCGCCTTGACGCCGATCGGGCCCATGCCGGGGCCGCCGCCGCCATGCGGAATGCAGAAGGTCTTGTGCAGGTTGAGATGGCTGACATCGGCGCCGTAATCGCCGGGGCGCGAGAGGCCGACCTGGGCGTTGAGGTTGGCGCCGTCGAGATAGACCTGGCCGCCATGGCCGTGCACGATGTCGCAGATCTCGCGGATGTGCTCCTCGAACACGCCGTGGGTCGAGGGATAGGTGATCATGACCGCGGCGAGATTGTTGGAGTGCTTCTCCGCCTTGGCGCGGAGATCACCAACGTCGACGTCACCGTTCTTCTCGCAAGACACAACCACGACGTCCATGCCGACCATCGCGGCCGAAGCCGGATTGGTGCCGTGCGCGGAGGAGGGGATCAGGCAGATCTTGCGATGGCTCTCTCCGCGCGCGGCATGATAGCCGCGGATCGCGAGCAGCCCGGCATATTCGCCTTGCGCGCCCGAATTCGGCTGCAGCGAGATCGCGTCATAGCCGGTGATGTCGCACAGCCATTTTTCCAGCCGCGCAAACAGCGCGTGATAGCCGCTCGCCTGCTCGCGCGGCACGAACGGATGCAGCGAGGCGAATTCCGGCCAGGTCAGCGGCATCATCTCGGTGGTCGCGTTCAGCTTCATGGTGCAGGATCCCAGCGGGATCATGGCGCGGTCGAGCGCGAGGTCGCGATCGCTGAGCTTGCGCATGTAGCGCAGCATCTCCGTCTCCGAGCGATGCGCATGGAAGACGGGATGGGTCAGGAAAGCGGTGGTCCGCTTCAAGGCGTCCGGCAGCGCCTCGCGCGTCTCGGCGTCGATCTCGGCATAGGCGAGCGTGCCGCCGAAGGCACGCCAGACCGCTTCCACCGTCGCGGGCGTGGTGGTCTCGTCGAGCGCGATCCGCAGGGCGCTGTCACTGACGCCGAGATTGATCTTTTCGCTCGCCGCGCGCGCGACGATCTCGGCGCGCTTGCCGCCGGCATCGACGCTGAGCGTGTCGAAGAAGTTCTCGCTGTCAGGCGCAAAGCCGAGCTTGCGCAAGCCGGTTGCGAGCACGGCGGCGCGGCGATGCACATTGCGCGCGATCTGTGCCAGGCCTTCGGGGCCGTGATAGACCGCATACATCGATGCGATCACGGCGAGCAGCACCTGCGCGGTGCAGATGTTGGAGGTCGCCTTCTCGCGGCGGATGTGCTGCTCGCGGGTCTGCAGCGCGAGGCGGTAGGCAGGCATGCCGCGGGAATCGACGGAGAGGCCGACGATGCGGCCGGGCAGCGAGCGCTTGAGCGCATCGCGCACGGCCATATAGGCCGCGTGCGGCCCGCCATAGCCCATCGGCACGCCGAAGCGCTGCGCCGAGCCGATCGCGATGTCGGCGCCCAACTCGCCGGGCGAGGCGAGCAGCGTCAGCGCCAGCAGGTCGGCGGCAACGATCGCAAGCGCGTCCTTGGCCTTCAGCGCCGCGATGGCGGGCCTGAGGTCGCGCAGCGCGCCGGATGAACCGGGATATTGCAGCAGCGCGCCGAGCACGTCTGATTTGTCGAGATCGGCGAGGGGATCGCCGACGATCAGGGTCCAGCCGAGCGGCTCGGCGCGGGTCCGCATCACGGCCAGCGTCTGCGGATGCACGTCCTTGTCGACGAAGAAAGCCTTCGCCTTCACCTGCGAGTGCCGCTCCGCGAGCGCCATGGCTTCGGCGGCGGCGGTGGCTTCGTCGAGCAGCGAGGCGTTGGCGATGTCGAGCCCGGTGAGGTCGCAGATCATGGTCTGGAAATTGAACAGCGCCTCCAGCCGGCCCTGGCTGATCTCAGGCTGGTAGGGCGTATAGGCGGTGTACCAGGCCGGGTTCTCCAGAATGTTGCGCTGGATCACCGCAGGCAGAATGGTGCCGGAATAGCCCTGGCCGATAAGCGAGGTGAAGACCCGGTTCTGACGCGCAAGCTCGGTCATGTGCGCGATCGCCTCGGTCTCGCTGAGCGGCTTGCCGAGGTCGAGCGGGGCGGCCTGCCGGATCGAAGCCGGCAGCGTCTCCGCCATCAGCGCCTCCACGCTCTTGGCGCCGACGGCCTCCAACATTGCGATGACATCGCGCGCCGAGGGTCCGATGTGGCGGCGGACGAAACTGGCGGCGGTCTCGCCGCTGGATTTACGGTGCGCGGTCATCGTTTGCTCCATCGTCGTTAAGCCGTATGCGCCGTGTAGGCGGCTTCATCCATGAGGCCGCCGAGTTCGCTCTTGTCGGCGATCTTGATCTTGAAGAACCAGGCCTTGCCTTGCGCATCCGAGTTCACCAGCGCCGGCTCGGCGGCAAGCGTCTCGTTGGCCTCGATCACTTCGCCCGAGATTGGCGCGTAGACGTCGGAGGCGGCCTTCACGGATTCCACGACGGCGGCGGCTTCGGCCTTCTTCAAGCTCCGGCCGACCTTGGGCAATTCGACGAACACGACGTCGCCGAGCTGCTGCTGGGCGTAGTCGGTGATGCCGACCGTGGCGGTATCGCCGTCGATCGCGAGCCATTCGTGGTCGGAGGTGTACAGCGTCGTGGTCATTGTCTTGTCCTCAGCGTTTGTAGGTGTTTTTGACGAAGGGCATGGCGGCGACCTGCACGGCTAAGCGCTGGCCGCGCACCTCGGCGAAGAGTTTCGTGCCGAGCGCGCTCAGGTTCGTGGGCACATAGCCCATCGCGACCGGCGCGTTCAGGCTCGGGCCGAAACCGCCCGAGGTGACCTTGCCGATCGGCTCGCCGCCGGCCTGATCGGCAAACAGCAGCGCGCCCTCGCGCACCGGCGCGCGGCCCAGGGCGAGCAGGCCGACACGGCGGCGGGATGCGCCGTTGTCGAAATGCGCAAGGATCTTCCCGGCGCCGGGAAAGCCGCCGGCGCGCATCCCGCCGCTGCGGCGGCTCTTCTGTACCGACCATTCCAGCGCGGCCTCGACCGGCGTGGTCGCGGTGTCGATGTCGTGGCCGTACAGGCAAAGCCCGGCTTCCAGCCGCAGGCTGTCGCGGGCGCCCAGGCCGATCGGCAGCACGTCCGGGTTTTCGATCAGCATCCTGGTCAGGCGCTCGGCCTCCGCAGCGGGAACGGAGATCTCGAACCCGTCCTCGCCGGTGTAGCCGGAGCGCGAGACGAAGCATTTGATGCCGGCGACCTCATGCGGGCCGGCATCCATGAATGTCATCGACGGCGCCTCTGCACACAATTTCGCCAGCGCCGCTTCCGCCTTCGGGCCCTGCAGCGCGATCAGCGCGCGGTCGGCCAGGGAATCGATGACGCAGTCGTCCGCGAGGTGCGCGCGCAGATGCGCCTCGTCCGCGTCCTTGCAGGCGGCGTTGACGACCAGGAACAGGTGATCGCCGAAATTGGCGACCATGAGATCATCGAGGATCCCGCCGTCTGCATTGGTGAACTGGGCGTAGCGCTGCCGGCCCGGTGCGATCGACACGATGTCCTGCGGCACCAGCCGTTCCAGCGCGCGGGCGGCGTCCTCGATCCTGCCCGACTTCGGGCGAAGCGCGAGCTGCCCCATATGGGAGACGTCGAACAGGCCGGCCGCGGCTCGCGTATGGAGGTGCTCCTTCAGCACGCCCGTAGGGTACTGCACGGGCATGTCGTAGCCTGCGAACGGCACCATCTTGCCGCCGAGGGACACATGCAGGGCGTGGAGGGGCGTCTGTCGAAGAGAGTTCTGGTCGTCGGGTAGTGGCATCAAGGGGCCCTCGGCGGTTCCCCGGGGACGATTCCCCGGGCCAACCAGTCGAAGCCCCATCTGTCGCTGTGCCTGAGAGTATTATCCCGTCGGCGGGTGCCACCCGGGTCGTTAGGCCCGTCGGCGCCTCTTTCCAGATGCTGTCAAAGCCACGCGGTCCTTTTGCCTGAGAGTTTCCGGGGCGGTTGCTCCTTCGGCGCCGGCACCAGTGCCGGTCTCTCCCGACGTGGCCGTACGATACAGATAAGTAAAGACCACAGGCCAGCCAAGCCTGTCAACGCGGCGGTTTCGCCTTTTCAACCGGGATTGCGCGCCCGCGGCAACCCTCTGATCTCCTTGCACAGTTTCTGGACACTGAAGCAGGCCTTGTCTAAAAGCGCTCTGGCCCGCAGATATCAGCCCTAACCTCTGGTTTGGATGGCAGGAAGCGGGTCCAAGCACACCCGATTGGATGAACATGAGCGGCGTCAACGAGATCAGGTCGACCTTTCTGAACTTCTTTGCCGAGAACGGCCACGAGATCGTGCCGTCCTCGCCATTGGTGCCGCGCAACGACCCCACGTTGATGTTCACCAATGCCGGCATGGTGCAGTTCAAGAACGTCTTTACCGGCGTCGAGAAGCGGCCCTATCAGCGCGCCACCACGTCGCAGAAATGCGTCCGCGCCGGCGGCAAGCACAACGACCTCGACAATGTCGGCTACACCGCGCGCCATCTCACCTTCTTCGAGATGCTCGGCAACTTCTCGTTCGGCGACTATTTCAAGGAGCGCGCGATCGAGCTTGCCTGGAAGCTGATCACCGGCGAATTCGGACTGAAGAAGGACAAGCTGCTCGTCACGGTCTATTACACCGACGACGAGGCGGCGGGCCTGTGGAAGAAGATCGCGGGCTTCTCCGACGACCGCATCATCCGTATCCCGACCTCGGACAATTTCTGGGCGATGGGCGACACCGGCCCGTGCGGTCCGTGCTCGGAGATCTTCATCGATCGCGGCGAGCATATCTGGGGCGGGCCTCCGGGCTCGCCGGAGGAGGACGGCGACCGCTTCCTCGAATTCTGGAATCTCGTGTTCATGCAGTTCGAGCAGGTGACGAAGGAGGAGCGCCAGCCGCTGCCGCGTCCCTCGATCGACACCGGCATGGGCCTGGAGCGCATGGCCTGCATCCTCCAGGGCGTCGAGAGCGTGTTCGAGACCGACCTGTTCAAGAACCTGATCGATGCGACGGCGTCCGCGCTCGGCACCGGGCCGAACGAGCAGACCGTGGCCTCGTTCCGCGTCATCGCCGACCACTTACGCTCCTCCGCATTCCTCGTTTCCGATGGCGTGCTGCCCTCGAACGAGGGTCGCGGCTACGTGCTGCGCCGGATCATGCGCCGCGCCATGCGCCATGCGCAGCTGCTTGGCGCCAAGGAGCCGCTGATGCATCGGCTGGTCTGGGCGCTGGTCCGCGAGATGGGCCAGGCCTATCCCGACCTGATGCGCGCGGAGAATCTGATCGAGGAAACGCTGCGGCTGGAAGAGACCCGCTTCCGCAAGACGCTGTCGCGGGGACTTGCCATCCTCGACGAGAAGAGCGCGGGCCTGAAGAAGGGCGACATGTTCGACGGCGACGTCGCCTTCACGCTCTACGACACCTACGGCTTCCCGCTCGATCTGACGCAGGACGCGCTGAAGTCGCGCGGCATCGGCGTCGACCAGGCGGCGTTCACCGACGCGATGGAGCGCCAGAAAGTGAAGGCGCGCGAGTCCTGGAAGGGGTCGGGCGAGGCGGCTTCCGAGGCGATCTGGTTCCCGCTGCGCGAGAAGCTGGGTGCGACCGAATTCCTGGGCTACGAGACCGAGAGCGCCGAAGGCGTGGTGTCCGCGCTGGTGAAGGACGGCCACGAAGTCGCCAGCCTCAAGGCCGGCGAGACGGGCGCGATCGTGCTGAACCAGACGCCGTTCTATGCGGAGTCCGGCGGCCAGGTCGGCGACACCGGCGTGCTCTCGGGTGAGGGCGGCATCAAGTTCCGCGTCAGCGACACGCAGAAGAAGCTCGGCGATCTCTTCGTCCATGTCGGCACGCTGGAGAGCGGCGAAATCAAGCTCGGCACCGCGCTGCAGCTCGAGGTGGATCACGCGCGGCGCTCCTCGATCCGCGCCCATCACTCCGCGACGCATCTCATCCACGAGGCGTTGCGCCAGGTGCTCGGCGACCACATCGCCCAGCGCGGCTCGATGGTCGCGCCCGACCGCCTGCGCTTCGACTTCGTGCATCCGAAGCCGATCACGGCGGACGAGCTCGCTCGCATCGAGGACATCGCCAACGACGTGGTGCTGGAGAACGACGAGGTCACCACCCGCATTATGGGCGTGGACGAGGCCCGCGAGGCCGGGGCGCGCGCGCTGTTCGGCGAGAAATACGGCGACGAGGTCCGCGTCGTCTCGATGGGCAGGACCGCGCGCGAGCGCGGCGCCAACGCGCTCGGCTGGTCGGTCGAGCTCTGCGGCGGCACCCATGTGAAGCGCACCGGCGACATCGGCCTGATCACGTTGACGGGCGAAAGCGCGGTCGCATCCGGCGTGCGCCGCATCGAGGCGCTGACCGGCAATTACGCGCGCAAGCACGCCAACGAGACCATGGCGCTGGCGAAGACCGCGGCGAACGAGCTGCGCACCTCGCTCGACGACGTGCCGGCGCGGATCGTCGCGCTGATGGAGGATCGCAAGAAGCTCGAGCGCGAGCTCTCCGACGCCCGCAAGAAGCTCGCGATGGGCGGCGGCGCCTCCGCCGGCAACGGCGCCGCGGCCGGCGTGCGCGAGGTCGGTGACGTCAAGCTGATGGCGCGTGCCGTGGAAGGCATCGAGATGAAGGATCTCAAGAGCCTCGCCGACGATGGCAAGAAGCAGATCGGCTCGGGCGTCGTCGCCATCGTCGGCGTCACCGAGGACGGCAAGGCCGGCGTCGTCGTCGGCGTCACGCAGGACCTCACCGCGCGCTTCAATGCCGTGAACCTCGTCCGCATCGCCTCCGAGGCGCTCGGCGGCAAGGGCGGCGGCGGCCGGCCCGACATGGCCCAGGCCGGCGGCCCGGATGGCGCCAGGGCGGCGGCTGCGCTGTCGGCGATCGAAAAAGCGATGGCAGGCGCGTAAGCCCGGTGCGCCCCGTTCCGCGAGGACGTGGGCTTCGCGATCCCGAATTTCGGGATCGCCTCTACGATTTGCTGGAGCACGATCCGCTGGCCTATTCGGTCGGGTCGCGCTTCATCCAGCTGATCATCGGGGTCATCGTGCTCAATGTGGCCGCGATGATCCTCGCCTCGGTGCCGGAGCTCGATGCGCAGTTCGGCACGCTGTTCGCAGCCATCACCGTCCTCTCCGTGATCGTGTTTGCGATGGAATATGCGGCGCGGCTGTGGACGGTGGCGGGGCACACCCAGCGCAAGGGCTCCGCACTGGCCGACCGGGTCGGCTACGCCTTCTCCGCGCTCGGCATCATCGATCTCATGGCGTTCCTGCCCGCGGCAATCGTGCTCGCCACCGGCAGGCATGCGACACTGGCCGCGCTCGGCGTGCTGCCGTTCTTCAAGCTGATCCGCTATTCGCCGGCGATGCGCTCGCTGCTCGCCGCCGTGCATGCCGAGCGGAGGGCGCTGATCGGCTGCATCGTCATCCTGATCGGCGCGGTGCTGACCTTCGCCTCGCTGCTCTACGCGATCGAGCGCGAGGTGCAGCCGGACAAGCTCGGCACCATTCCCCAGGCGATGTGGTGGGCCATCGTCACGCTCGGCACCGTCGGCTATGGCGACGTCGTGCCGGTGACGCCGCTCGGCAAGTTCGTCTCCACCTTTGCCATCATTGCCGGCTTCGCCATGATCGCGCTGCCGGTCGCGATCATCTCGACCGCATTCGCGGAAGAGGTGAAGCGACGCGATTTCGTCGTCACCTGGGGCATGCTGGCGCGGGTGCCGCTGTTCTCGCATCTAGCGGCCGCGGAGATCGCCGACATCATGCGACTGCTCAGGGCGCGCACCATCGAGCAGGGCGAGATCCTGGTGCGGCGGGGCGATGTCGCCTCGTCGATGTATTTCATCGCCGGCGGCGAGGTGGAGATCGCGCTGCCAAGCCAGCATGTGCGGCTTGCCGACGGCACCTTCTTCGGCGAGATCGCGCTGCTGCACAAAACAAAACGCAGCGGCACGGTGACGGCCACCCGCAAGACCCGGCTGCTCGTGCTCGACGCCCAGGACTTCCACGCTTTGATCGCGCGCATGCCGACGCTCGCCGAGCACGTCCATACCACGGCCAAGGCCAGGCTCGCCGACACCGGCGACCTTGCGCTCGCCGAGCTTGCGCAGGCGGAGAAGAACGACGCCGACCGCTGAGCGGTCAGCCTTTCTTCAGGAAAACATAATCCGCCGAGTAGGGCGCGCTTTTGAACTCGCCGGCCTTCTCGCATGCACCGTCGAGGTTGCCACCATGGGTGTTGATGCGCTGGACGGTGGTCACGGGCGTCAGGACGCCGCTGCCGCGGCGGGAGGCGACCTCCAGCTTCAGCCAGGGGATGTCGGCGGCGGTAGCGCCTGGTGCGCTGCCGATGGCCTTGCCGACGACGGCGCTGCCGTCGGCGAGCTCCCAGTTCGGCCCGGCGTAATGCCGGCCGATGGTCTTGCCGTCGGCGAGCAGAGTGGCGATCGGCTCGCGGAAGGCCCAGGCGAGCTTGCCGTCGGCGGCGGCCTTGCACTCATAGACCTGCGCGCCCTCGGCGTGGAGGCCGAGAACGACGGTCTCGCCGGGCGCCGCGATGGCGTCGGGGAGAGGATCGGCGGCTCTGGCTTGTCCGGCCATGGCGGCCAGCAATAGCAGGCTGGGGACGGCAGGCTTGATCGCCATGGTCGCATCTCCGCGCGAGGGCCACAAAAGTAAAAAGGGCCACGCTTTGGCGCGGCCCTTCATGATGTCTGGCCCAGTCGGGCTAAATTGCGGATGGCCGCTTACGCCGCCAGCGCCTTGGTCAGGTTTTCCGCGACCTTGTCGAGGAAGCCGGTGGTCGAGAGCCAGCGCTGGTCGGCGCCGACCAGCAGCGCGAGGTCCTTGGTCATGTAGCCGGCCTCGACGGTGTCGACGCAGACCTTCTCCAGCGTGCTCGCGAACTTGGCGAGCTCGGCATTGTTGTCGAGCTTGGCGCGGTGGGCGAGGCCACGCGTCCAGGCGAAGATCGAGGCGATCGAGTTGGTCGAGGTCTCCTTGCCCTTCTGGTGCTCGCGGTAGTGGCGGGTCACCGTGCCGTGGGCGGCTTCGGCTTCCACGGTCTTGCCGTCGGGCGTGAGCAGCACCGAGGTCATCAGGCCGAGCGAGCCGTAGCCCTGCGCGACGGTGTCGGACTGCACGTCGCCGTCGTAGTTCTTGCAGGCCCAGACATAGCCGCCGGACCATTTCAGCGCCGAGGCGACCATGTCGTCGATCAGGCGGTGCTCGTAGGTCAGGCCCTTGGCGTCGAAGTCCTTCTTGAACTCCTTGTCGAAGATCTCCTGGAAGATGTCCTTGAAGCGGCCGTCATAGACCTTGAGGATCGTGTTCTTGGTCGACAGGTACACCGGGTAGTTACGGAGCAGACCGTAATTGAACGATGCGCGGGCGAAGTCGATGATGGAATCGTCGAGATTGTACATCTCCATGGCGACGCCGGCGCCGGGCGCCTTGAACACTTCCTTCTCGATCACGGTGCCGTCCTCGCCGACGAACTTCAGCGAGAGGGTGCCCTTGCCCGGGAACTTGATGTCGGTGGCGCGGTACTGGTCGCCATAGGCGTGACGTCCGATGATGATCGGCTTGGTCCAGCCGGGAACCAGGCGCGGCACGTTCTTGCAGATGATCGGCTCGCGGAAGATCACGCCGCCGAGGATGTTGCGGATGGTGCCGTTCGGCGACTTCCACATCTGCTTGAGGTTGAACTCCTTCACCCGGGCTTCATCCGGGGTGATGGTGGCGCACTTCACGCCGACGCCGACCTTCTTGATCGCCTCGGCGGCGTCGATGGTGACCTGATCGTTGGTGTGGTCGCGGTATTCCATCCCCAGGTCGAAATAGAGCAGCTCGACATCCAGGAACGGGTTGATCAGTTTGTCCTTGATGTACTGCCAGATGATCCGGGTCATCTCGTCGCCATCGAGCTCGACGACGGGATTGGATACCTTGATTTTTGCCATGATCGGGGAAGCCTCTTGGGAACGGCGCTTTTTGGCGCGCCACGGGAATATCCGCCGCCTCTTAGCACCGCCGCGCGGCGGGCGAAAGCCAAGGGATTATGCACTTTTAGCTCATCCAGCTTCCGCAGATGGGGAGCGGACAGCAGGGCCGCAGCCGGGCCGGGGCTCGCGTTCCCAGCGAGATTCAAAAGTCGAATCCAACCCGTTATTTCCCTTGAGAATTTCGTCAGGACAGGCAAACGACAGGCGGGCGGGGCCGGCCGGACGGCGCGGCTTGAATCGATTCCTGAGAGCGCCTGGCCAAGGCCTTGAGAGACAGTGTGAAAGCGAAGCGAGATGTCGGGGACTGACAAGAGCAAGGCGGGTCTATCCCTCGACGGTCCCATCGTCATCCTGGTCGAGCCGCAGCTCGGCGAGAACATCGGCATGGCCGCGCGCGCCATGGGCAATTTCGCCCTGAGCCGCCTGCGCATCGTCAACCCCAGGGACGGCTGGCCCAACATCGCCGCCCAGCGCGCCGCGGCCGGCGCCGACCATATTCTGGAACAGGTCGAATTGTTCGACACGGTGGAGCAGGCGGTCGCCGACCTCGACCTCCTGTTCGCCACCACGGCGCGCCCCCACGACCAGGCCAAGCCGGTGGTCGGGCCGGAAGCCGCAGCCGGCGAGATCGCCGGGCACGTCGCGACCGGCGGCAGGTGCGGCATCCTCTTTGGCCGGGAGCGCTGGGGCCTGACCAACGAGGAGGTCGGCCTCGCCAACCGCATCATCACCTTCCCCGTCAATCCGGGCTTCGCCTCGCTCAACCTCGCCCAGGCCGTGCTGCTGGTCGGCTACGAATGGTTCAAGCGGGCGACGTCGGGCGAGCTGCCGCACGCCATGCCGGAGCGCTCCGAGCGCGCCTCGCAGCACCAGATGCAGGCCTTCTTCGACAATCTCGTGCGCGAGCTCGACAGGGTCGAATTCCTGCGCCCGGCCGAGAAGCGCGACACCATGCTGGTGAACCTGCGCAACATCTTCACCCGCATGGAGCCGACCAAGCAGGACATGCACACCCTGCACGGCGTGATCATGGCGATTGCCGAAGGACGCAAAGGGCCGGCCAAGGGCGGCGTGCTCGACGGCGAGCAGGCGACGCGCCTGCGCGTGCTCTTGGCCGAGCACGGGCAGGGCGGCGGCGTCACCGACAGCGGCTCGACCGTGCGCGGCCTTGCCCGCCTGCTCCGCCGCAACCCGACCGACGCCGAGCGCCTGCTGTGGCAGGCGCTGACCCGTGACCGCCGCTTCGCCGGCCAGTTCAAGCGCCAGACCCCTGTGGGGCGGCACATCCCGGATTTCGTCTCGTTCCCGCACCGGATCGCGATCGAGCTGGTCAACCCGGGCGAGGGCGAGGCGATTGCGGCCGACCGCGCGTCACGGCGGACGTGGCTGGAGGCGCGGGACTATCGGGTGCTGGAGATCCGCGCGGCCGATGCGGAGCGCGATCTCGAGGCGGAGCTGGTGCGGCTGCAGGGGATGATGGCGGAAGGATCGAGCGCTCCGTAGCAGCAGGCTCAAGGAGCGCCGTACTCCACCAAGTCCCAGGAATATGCGTCAACTCCGCTGACGCTCGTGAGCGGCAGCTCGGCCTGCGCGCGGTCTGAGCGCTTCGTGCGATCCGCCAATCATGCTAGGCTGGCTCTCGCCGTGGAGGTGTTCAGCCGGTCGTGGACAGCAGGGGGGATTCTTTCAGTGAAATCCCGTTTTGAGTTACGCGCGCTCGACGAGTTCGCCACAAGGAGAGCGGGCGTGCTGATCTTGATCGGCCGCATTCTGCTTGCGTGGGTATTCGTCGGAAGCGCGTACGGAGCGCTATCCAATTTCGGCGGCTCGGTCGGCTATTTCAGGTCGCTGAACCTTCCAGCACCTGAGCTGTTCACCATCACGAACATAGCAGTCGAGGTCCTCATATCCCTTGGTCTGATACTCGGTCTCGGCACGCGCTACTGCGCAGTTCTGATGTTCATGTTCGTGCTGGCGGCGACAGTGATCGCGCACCGCTACTGGGAATATCCAGCCGGCGCGCAGCAGATTGGTCAATACAACCATTTCCTCAAGAACGTCTCGATCATGGGAGGCGCGATGTTGATCTTCGTCACCGGGCCAGGCCGTTTCAGCTTGGACCGGACAACGTAGACGGCATCACTTCACGTGAGGCTTGAATGCGTCCTCGATCGCTCGACGGATGCTCCTTGCGAGCGGCTTCAAGGCATCGCCCAGGAACGCGAAGAGAAGCATCAGCCACGTCGCAAGCGCGGCACACCACAGCATGACTTCCAGTATCTCGGGCATGGCGCCCTCTCGAAAAATACGATCTCTGAAATATGGCCAGTGTCGCCCAAAGGAACCGACGCGGCAAGTCGTCCTCTAAGTGGCAGAGCGCCGGAACACTCGCAATATGCTCTCGGAGCACCTTACTGGTGGCGCGCACCTCAATGGAAGAAGACCGCGTCGGCCACGACGCGTGTGCGCGTTGGAGAGCCGGTAAGCCTCGCTTGACCCACTGGAAAGCGGACATCCTCATTCGCGTGACCGCTGAAAGGACGGGATCGGTTACGTTTCACCAACCGCCAGGGACTCAGACCGCCTCGAGCTGCTCCGCCGCGCGCTTCTTCTTCGCCTTGGACTGACCGAGCAGGGGGCCTGCCGTGAGCGCCGCCGTATCGGCCACGCCCGGGTCGCGCGAGATCATCGCCGCGACGATGGCGCCGTCGATGAGGAGGCCGAGCTGGTGGGCCAGCACCGCAGGCTCGGTGGAGCCGAGCTCGCCGGCGAGCTTCTCGATGTGGCCGAGCACGATCTTCTTGTGCTTGAGCGCGATGTTGCGAAACTGCTTGGCGTCCTTGTCGTGCTCGCCGACCGCATTGATGAAGGGGCAGCCGTAGAAGCGCTCCTCGGCAAACCAGCTCTTCAGCGCGGGAAAGATGCGCGTGAGCTTCGCCTGCGCATCGCCGCCGCCTTGCTCCATGGCGCCGATGAACCATTCGCGCCATTGCTTGCCCTCGCTTTCCAGCACGGCATTGACGAGATTGGTCTTGGAGCCGAACAATTTATACAGCGTGGTCTTTGCGGTGCCGGCTTCCTCGATGATCGCATCGATGCCGGTCGCGTTGATGCCGTTCTTGCAGAACAGATGCGTCGCGGCACTGAGCAGGCGCCCACGCGCAGATTCGTCGTCGCCTGCGCCGGCGCGGGGCGAGTTCGCGTTCTTCTTCGATGACGTCTTTGCCATAGGCTGCAACTTAATCGCAGCTGCATCGCATCAGCAAGCCGCATCTGTCCAGCGCTGAAAAGATTCGCATCCGCCCATGCATCTGCTCCGGCTTTGAGCAGGAGGGGTCTGATCAATCGACAGGCAGCGACGCTTAAGCGGCTCCAATGCTTCGCATTTCGCTTTTGGCTGCTTCTGGCACGCTCCATGCAAGGAAACAGACCGTTCGGTATCCTACCGATTTCCACTTCTGCCAGGGAGAAGACTGATGACTGCCGTCGTTCAGAAGACAGTGCTGACGGGGTGCCTCGCGCCCATCGACAAGAATGGGCTCGAGCAGCTGATCGCCAACGGCAAGGCGAATCCGAAGGTCATCAAGACCTTGAAGTGCAAGACGGTCGCGGAAGGAAAATTCCGTCACGCCAACTACATCCGCAATCTGCCGCCCTACATCGTCGACGAGCCGCCGGGGCTGCTGGGCGACGACACCGCACCCAATCCGTCCGAAGCCTCGCTCGCCGCGCTCGGCTCCTGCCTTGCGGTCGGCCTGCACGCCAATGCCGTGCACCGCGGCTGGATCGTCAACAAGCTCGAGCTGGAGCTCGAAGGCGATCTCAACATCACCGCGGTCTGGGGCACCGGCGACACTTCCGACAAGCCGGTCGGATTCACCGATGTCCGCGTCAAGGTCGACATGGAATGCGAGGGCGTCTCGCAGGACGAGATCAATGCGCTGGTTGCCCATGTGAAGAAATGGTCGCCGGTCGCCAACACCTTCACCCGGCCGGTCAATCTCGAGGTCGGCATCTAGCAGACGGCAATCAGGACAGGGTGCGGGAGACGATCATGGGTTCACTGGCTTTATCACGGGCCGAAGTTCTGGATCAGCCCGCACCGTCCATTGCGGGCGAGGTGGCGCGGATCGCGCGCGAGCAGCTCGCGCCGCTCGCCGCCGGCATCGACGACGGTACGGTCTATCCGGCCGAGGTGCTGCGCAAGTTCGGTGCAGTCGGGGCGTGGGGCAGTCACGTGCCTCACGAAGGGCCTGCCGATCTGCGCTGCGCCATCCAGGCGATGGCCGCGATCGGGGAAGTCTGCGGGGCCACGGCCTTCATGGCCTGGTGCCAGGACACCCTGGTCTGGTACGCGGCGAACTCGACGAACCTGAAGCTCGCCAAACGCTTCGGCGATGCCTTCTCGACGGGGCGCGTGCTCGGCGGCACCGGGCTCTCCAACCCCATGAAGAGCTTCTTCGGCATCGAGAAATTGAAGCTGAAGGGACGCAAGGTCGAGGGCGGCTATATCGTGCGCGGCGCGCTGCCCTGGGTCTCCAATCTCGGTCCCGACCATTATTTCGGCACCATCTTCGAGCGAGAAGACGAGCCGGGCACTGCAAGTGGAGAGCCCGCCACCGTGATGTTCCTGGCCGACTGCTCGGACCCGGCGATCACGCTGACGCCGTGCAAGCCGTTCCTCGCCATGGACGGCACCGGCACCTATGGCGTGCAGTTCCGCGATGTCTTCGTGCCGGACGAGCTGATCCTGGCCGATCCCGCCGGGCCCTTCGTCAAGAAGATCCGCGCCGGCTTCATCCTGCTCCAGGCCGGCATGGCGCTCGGCCTCATCAAGGATTGCATCAACATCATGGACGAGGTCGATAGCCCCCTCGGCCATATCAATAACCGCTATCTGCCGCAGCAGCCGGTGCATTTCCGCGATCTCGCCGCCGAGCTCGAGGCCGAGACCATGGCGCTGGCGCGCGATCCCTACAACGAGGAGGAAACCTACTGGCGCAAGGTGATCGCGCTGCGGCTTCGCGCCGGCGAGGCCAGCGTCGCGGCGGCGCATGCGGCGATGCTGCATTGTGGCGCGCGCGGCTACCTGAAGAGCCACCGCGCGCAGCGGCGCATGCGCGAGGCCTACTTCGTCGCGATCGTCACGCCGGCCACCAAGCAGCTGCGCAAGATGCTCGCCGAGACCTGAGTTCTACGAGTCCACCTGAAGACCCCCAACCTCAACGGAGAGGCTGCCATGACTGACGTTCTGATCACTGCCGTCGAACTCGCCGATCTCTTGAAGACTGAGCCGTGTGTCGTCATCGACACCCGCAATCCCGACGCCTACGCCGCCGGCCATCTGCCCAATGCCGTCAACGTGCACGAGATTTTCACGTTCCTGGCGACCTCCACGCCCGAGGGCATGGCCGAGCTGAAGACCAAGTTCGCCGATGCGTTCGGCGGCGCCGGCCTTTCGGGCAAGGAGACGGCGGTGATCTACGAACAGTCGATGAACTCGGGCTTCGGCCAGTCCTGCCGCGGCTATTACCTGCTCACCATGCTCGGCTATCCCAAGGTGAAGGTGCTGCATGGCGGCTTCGATGCCTGGGCGGCCGCGGGCTTCCCGGTGACCAAGGACGTGCCGACACCGGCAAAGGCTTCGTTCGCGATCGTGCCTGAAGCGGGCGAGATCCTGATCGACGCCAAGACCATGCTGGGCGCCGTCGGCAAGCCCGGCATCGCCATCCTCGACGTGCGCGACGTCGACGAGTGGATCGGCGACAGCTCGTCTCCCTATGGGAAGGATTTCTGCCCGCGCAAGGGCCGCATCCCCGGCGCGGTGTGGCTGGAATGGTACCGCATGATGAAGCCGACGGCCGAGGGCCCGCGCTTCAAGTCCAAGGACGAGATCCTGGCGGAATGCGCCACCGTCGGCATCTCGCAGACCACGCCGGTCTACCTCTACTGCTTCAAGGGCGCGCGCGCCTCGAACACGTTCCTGGCGCTGAAGAATGCCGGCGTGAAGGACGTGCGGATGTATTTCGGCTCCTGGAACGAATGGTCGCGCGATCCGTCGCTGCCGATCGAGCAGGGATTGCCGATGGCAGCTGACGTGACGACCAAGGCGGCGTGAGTGCCAGCGATCACACGGCCCGCGGACGAGGCGCAATCCCAAGCGCCTTGATCCGCGAGGCCAGCGTGGTCGGCTTGATATCGAGCATTTCGGCCGCGCCGCCGGGGCCAAAGACTTTTCCCGAGCAGGCCTCGAGTGCGGCGAGAATGTTGGCGCGCTCGTGGTCGCGCATCTCAGATGAGGTCATGACCACGGGGCGCGCATCGGCCTTCGGGCGTGCGGCGCCGGTCAGAACCTGCGCGCCGGAGCCGTCAGGCAGATCGATGCGCAGACGGCCGTTCTGGGACAGGATGGCAGCGCGCTCGATCACATTCTGCAATTCGCGAACATTGCCGGGCCAGTCGTAGCGGGTCAGTCGCCGGGCATCGCCCTCGGACAGACGCAGGTTCGACTTCAGCGCCTTGCCCTCGCGCGTCAGGAAGTGCTGGGCGAGCAACGGAATGTCCTCGCGCCGTTCGCGCAAGGGGACGGTCTCGATCGGGAACACGTTGAGGCGGAAATAGAGGTCCTCGCGGAAGCGGCCGCGCTGGACTTCCTGCTTGAGGTCGCGATTGGTCGCGGCGATGACACGGACGTCGACCGCGCGCGTGCGTGCCTCGCCCACGCGCTCGAAATGGCCTTCCTGCAACACGCGCAGCAGCTTGCCCTGGAGCTCGATCGGGATTTCGCCGACCTCGTCGAGAAACAGCGTGCCGCCGTCGGCCAATTCGAAGCGGCCGATGCGGTCCCGCATTGCGCCGGTGAAGGCGCCGCGGACATGGCCGAAGAACTCGCTCTCGAACAATTCGCGCGGGATCGCGGCGCAGTTGACACGGATCAGCGGCCGGTCGCTGCGGGTCGAGTCCTCGTGGATGGCACGCGCGATCAGCTCCTTGCCGGTGCCGGATTCGCCGGTGATCATCACCGCAGCCGTGGTCGGCGCCACCAGCTTGACCTGGCGCAGCGTCTTCTGAATTGCCTCGCTTCCGCCGATGATGCCGCGCGGATTGGTCTCGATGCGGATCTCCTCCTGCAGGTAGGCGTTTTCCAGTTCGAGGCGCTCGCGCAGACGGTCGACCTCGGCAAGCGCGGCGTGCAGCTTCTCGTCGGCCTCTCGGCGCTGGCTGACGTCGCGAAACACGACGACGGCGCCGACCACGACGCCGCGGTCGCGGATCGGCGTGGAGGTGTATTCGACCCAGGCCGGCGAGCCGTCCTTGCGCCAGAACACCTCGCCATCGACCTGATGCACGGCGCCGTCACGGAATGCGGCATAGATCGGGCAGTCGTGATCGGGGTAGTGGCGGCCGTCGTAGTGGGTGTGGTGCACGATCGGGTGGATCTCCTTGCCGACCAGCTCTTCGGCGGTCCAGCCGAGCATCCGCTCCGCCGCGGGATTCACGAAGGTGGTCTTTCCTTCCGCATTCACGCCATAGATGCCTTCGCCGGCGGCGCGCAAGATCAGTTGATTCTCGCGCTCGATGTCCTGAAAGACGCGTTCGACCCGCTGCCAGGTCGAGATGCCGCTGCGCATGTGATCTTCGGCGGCGGCATCGACATTTCGCCGGCGGCGCGCGTCGAGATCGGTCAGTGTGAGCAGCAGCAGCGTGCGGCCGTCATGCGGCAGCACGCAGCCTGCATATTCGAGCTGGAGATCTTGCCCCGTTGCGTGGCGGGGAGTCAGCGCCGTGGTCCAGTAGGCGCCCTTGTGCAGCACGGCCTGGGTGAAGACGGTGAGGGCCGGAAGCTCGCCGGCGTGGAGCGTGCTGGGCCTCGTCTGCCGCAGCAGCGCGCGGTCATAGCCGAGAAGGGCGCAGGCGGCCGGATTGGCATCGACGATCTGGTCGCTGAAGGGATCGACCAGCAGTGTCGCCTCGACCGAGGATTCGAACGCTGCGACGCGCGGATCGATCGGGGGAGCCACATCATCGTGGACAGGCATTGGCGCCGTTGCCATTACGAAATCTCGTCATTGAGTTACGAAATCTCGTTTATCACGAATTCTCGTAGTCACCAAGATCGATGGAAAGTGCTGCGTCGTCAAGGCGCTGGCCGAACTGGCGGCCGTGGCATGCTCCTTGCGTAATTCTCCCTCGCAACGACGCGCAGGAGGGCCGATGTCCACGTTCGACAATCCGTTTGATCCCGACCGCAACCTTCGGGCCGGCTGTGCCTGTGGCCAGCACCGCTCCGCGGCAGAGCATGAGCAGGCGGCCACGGCGCTGCGTTGCGAGCCTGTCGAGAGCGAGGAGAAGCGCTACGAGGGTGTCGTCGCCTCTGCGGTGATGCGCGCGATGTTTCCGCAAGATATGGCGCGCCGCGCCTTCCTGAAATCGGTCGGCGCCTCGACCGCGCTCGCGGCGCTGTCGCAATTCTTCCCGATCAAGACGGCCACGGAGGTCTTTGCGCAGACGGGCGCACCCGAGAAGAAGGACCTCAAGGTCGGCTTCATCCCGATCACTTGCGCGACGCCGATCATCATGGCGGCGCCGATGGGATTCTATTCGAAGCATGGCCTCAATGTCGACGTGGTGAAGACCGCCGGCTGGGCCGTGATCCGCGACAAGACCATCAACAAGGAATACGACGCCGCGCACATGCTGGCGCCGATGCCGATCGCGATCTCGCTCGGCCTGGGTGCCAATGCCATTCCCTTCGCCGTTCCTGCGATCGAGAATATCAACGGGCAGGGCATCACGCTTGCGATGAAGCACAAGGACAAGCGCGACCCGAAAGACTGGAAGGGAATGAAGTTCGCCATTCCCTTCGACTATTCCATGCACAATTATCTGCTGCGCTACTATCTCGCCGAGCACGGCCTCGATCCCGATACCGACGTGCAGCTGCGCTCGGTGCCGCCGCCGGAAATGGTGGCGAACCTGCGTGCCGACAACATCGACGGCTTTCTCGCCCCCGACAACATCTGCCAGCGCGCGATCTATGACGGCGTCGGTTTCATGCACATATTGTCGAAGGAGATCTGGGACGGCCATCCCTGCTGCAGCTTCGCTGCCAGTCGCGAGTTCATCACGACGGCGCCGAACAGCTTCGCGGCGCTGACGCGCGCGATCGTCGATGCGACGGCCTACGCGTCGAAGGCCGAGAACCGCAAGCAGATCGCCGAGGCGATCGCGCCTGCGAACTACATCAACGCGCCGGTCACGGTGCTGGAGCAGGTCCTGACCGGCACCTATGCCGACGGCCTCGGCGGGGTGAAGACCGACGCAAAGCGGGTCGATTTCGATCCGTTCCCCTGGCAGTCCTTTGCAGTGTGGATGCTGACGCAGATGAAGCGCTGGGGCCAGATCAAGGGCGACGTCGACTACAAGGCGATCGCCGAGCAGGTCTACCTCGCCACCGACACCAAGAAGCTGATGACCGAGATGGGGCTGTCGCCGCCAGCAAGCGCGTACAAGTCCTTCGCGGTGATGGGCAAGACGTTCGATCCGGCCAAGCCGGAGGATTATGTGGCGAGCTTCAAGATCAGGAAGGCGTCGTGAGCGCGCCACTCTCTCCCTCGTCGTGCCGGCGAACGCCGGGACCCATACCGCGCGATCTATCGATTGTGTTCGGTAGGAGTACCGGACGACGAATCTTCGCCAAACTTCTCCCTGTGGTTATGGGTCCCGGCGTTCGCCGGGGCGACGTGAGGAGAGATCACGCAAGATGAGCACCTCCCTCCGGCTCCGCGCCGGCCTCGTCTCCATCGTGCTGCTTGCGGCCTTTCTCGGCATCTGGCATCTCGCCACGCGCTCCGCTGCGCCGGTGACGACGATGAGCCCGGAATACGCCAAGCTGATGGGCCTGACCGCAACGCAGGGCAAATCCGCCATGCCCGGGCCGCTCGATGTCGGCGCCAAGCTCTGGGAGCACCTGAAGCGGCCGTTCTACGACAACGGGCCGAACGACAAGGGGCTCGGAATCCAGCTCGGCTATTCCATCGCGCGGGTCGGCACCGGCTATCTGCTGGCCGTGCTGGTCGCGATCCCGCTCGGTTTCCTGATCGGCATGTCGCCGCTGCTCAGCAAGGCGCTCGATCCCTTTATCCAGGTGCTCAAGCCGATCTCGCCTTTGGCCTGGATGCCGCTGGCGCTCTACACCATCAAGGATTCATCGATCTCGGCGATCTTCGTGATCTTCATCTGCTCGATCTGGCCGATGCTGCTCAACACGGTGTTCGGAGTGGCAAGCGTCCGCAAGGAATGGATCAACGTCGCGCGCACGCTGGAGGTCGGCACCGTCAGGCGCGCCTTCACCGTGATCTTGCCCGCGGCGGCGCCGACAATCCTGACCGGCATGCGCATCTCGATCGGCATCGCCTGGCTCGTGATCGTCGCCGCCGAGATGCTCGTCGGCGGCACCGGGATCGGCTATTTCGTCTGGAACGAGTGGAACAACCTCTCGATCACCAATGTCATCATCGCGATCCTCCTGATCGGGGTCGTCGGCATGCTGCTCGACCAGATCCTCGCGCGCTTCACGCGCATGGTCACGTTTCCGGAGTAGGGCAAGTGACCGACAAATTCGTTTCCATCGAGGGCATCGCCAAGCGTTATCCCGGCGCGGGCGGCGCGACGACAACCGTGTTCGAGAACCTGTGGCTGTCGATGGCGCGCGGCGAGTTTGCCTGCGTGATCGGCCATTCCGGCTGCGGCAAGACCACCGTGCTCAACATCCTCGCTGGCCTCGATGCGCCGAGCGAGGGTGCCGTCATCGTCGACGGCCAGGCGATCTCGGGCACCAGCCTCGACCGCGCCGTGATCTTCCAGAGCCATGCGCTGCTGCCCTGGCGCACCGTGCTCGGCAACGTCGCCTATGCCGTCAGCTCGAAATGGCGCAGCTGGGACCGCGCCAAGGTCAGGGCGCATGCGCAAGAATTCATCGATCTCGTCGGCCTGTCCGGCGCCGAGCACAAGCGTCCCTCGGAGCTGTCGGGCGGCATGAAGCAGCGCGTCGGCATCGCGCGGGCGCTGTCGATCACGCCGAAGATGATGCTGATGGACGAGCCGTTCTCGGCGCTGGACGCGCTGACGCGCGGCACGTTGCAGGACGAGGTGCGGCGCATTTGCCTGGAGACCGGGCAGACTGCGTTCATGATCACCCATGACGTCGACGAGGCGATCTATCTCGCCGACAAGATCTTTCTGATGACCAACGGTCCCGGCGCGGTGCTGGCGGAGGTGGTCGAGAACCCGCTGCCAAGAGACCGCGGCCGCACCGACCTGCACCGCCATCCGCTGTACTACGCCCTGCGCAACCACATCATCGATTTTCTGGTGACGCGCAGCAAGACCTTCACGACCGAAACGCCCGGCCACGATCCGCGCAATGTGCCGCTGGTGCAGATCGGCAAGCCGGGACTGACGGTCGCGGCTGCCAGCGATGAGCCACGGCAAACGTGGATGCCCGGGAGCAGTCCCGGATTAAGTGCCTAACCAAGGAGACCTCCAAATGAAACGCGAAGACCTCACTGAAAAGCTGCTCGACATCAAGCGCGAGAAGGGGTGGAGCTGGAAGCACATCTGCGAAAAGATCGGCGGCTATTCCGAAGTGCTGATCGCCGGCGCCATCCTCGGCCAGATGAAATTGACGAAGCCGCAGGCCGCCAATGCCGGCGAGCTGTTCGGCCTGTCGAAGTCGGAAGTTGCGATGCTGAACGAGACGCCGATGCGCGGCATGCCGATGCCGCCGACCGACCCTCTGATCTACCGCTTCTACGAGCTGGTGATGGTCAACGGCCCCGCATGGAAGGCGCTGATCGAGGAGGAGTACGGCGACGGCATCATGTCGGCGATCGATTTCGACATGGTGATGGAACGCCTGCCGAACCCGAAGGGCGACCGGGTCAAGATCACCATGAGCGGCAAATTCCTGCCGTACAAATATTACGGCGCCAGCGGCAACGTGCCGGAATACGGCTTCAAGGAGGAGTGATTTAGTTTTCCGTCATTCCGGACGCCGCGGCAGCGGCGATCCGGAATCTCGAGATTCTCAGGTGCGCAATTGCGCACCGCAGTTCGGTCCTACGGACCGCCCCGGAATGACATTCGCGTCACTTCCCCGCCTTCACCTCGGCGGCGGCGACCGCGAGCAGTTCGCTCATCTTGGCGCGAATCGCCTGCTCGGTGACGGCGACGTTCTTGGCGGCGAAATCAGCCGTCAGCTTGCGCATGACGTCGGCATCGCCGGCCTCCTCGAAATCCGACGCGACCACCTCCTTGGCATAGGCGGTGGCGGCGTCACCGGTGATGCCGAGCTTTTCGGCCGCCCACAGGCCGAGCAGCCGGTTGCGGCGGGCCTCCGCCTTGAACTTCTGCTCCTCGTCGAGGGCGAACTTCTTCTCGAAACCTTCCTGGCGCTTGTCGAACTCGCTCATGCCTTGTTCCAAATCTCCTGCTGAATGCGCGGGAGCCTTCCGTTGCGGCGCCCCGGCTGCATGCCTACATAGATAGCACGAATCGGCAAAACAACGGGCCGTTAAGCCGCAGGCAAGATGGTATAAGTTGGCGCCGGACGGCCGGATCGATTGTGCTGGGACAGCCAATCGGATAGGTTGCCTAAAGGCTTGGTTCCCGTTCTGTTTCCTAGGGTTTATAGATGGGTTCCCAGCCGTTCACGGCAGCTCCGCTGTGGGTCGTAATCCTAGTCAACCGGAGCACACCAAATTCATGGATTTCAACAAAACACGGTACATCCCAATGAGCCGTCGGCGTCGCATTTATGAAGGCAAGGCAAAGGTTCTTTACGAAGGCCCTGAGCCCGGTACCCTGATCCAGCACTTCAAGGACGACGCCACCGCGTTCAATGCGAAAAAGCATCAGGTGATCGAGGGCAAGGGTGTCCTCAACAACCGGATCTCGGAGTACCTGTTTCAGCACCTCAACGACATCGGGGTACCGACCCATTTCATCCGCCGGCTCAACATGCGCGAGCAGTTGATTCGCGAGGTGGAGATCGTGCCGCTCGAGGTGGTGGTGCGGAACGTCGCCGCCGGCTCGCTGTCGCAGCGTCTGGGCATCGAGGAGGGCACGCAGCTGCCCCGTTCGATCATCGAATTCTACTACAAGAACGACCAGCTCAACGACCCCATGGTGTCGGAAGAGCACATCACCGCCTTCGGCTGGGCGACGCCGCAGGAGATCGACGACATCATGGCGCTCGCCATCCGCGTCAACGATTTCCTCACCGGCCTCTTCCTCGGCATCGGCATCCGTCTCGTCGACTTCAAGATGGAGTGCGGGCGCCTGTTCGAGAACGAGATGATGCGCATCATCGTCGCCGACGAGATCTCGCCGGATAGCTGTCGTCTGTGGGACATCAAGTCGAACGAGAAGCTCGACAAAGATCGCTTCCGCAGGGATCTCGGCGGGCTGCTCGAGGCCTATACCGAAGTCGCAAAGCGGCTCGGCATCCTTATGGAGAACGAGCGTCCGCAGGGCTCCGGCCCGGTGCTGGTGAAGAGCTGAGAGAGGTTTTTGACGTGAAGGCACGTGTCACCGTTACCTTGAAGACGGGTATCCTCGATCCGCAAGGCAAGGCCATCGAAGGCGCGCTGAAGTCGCTCGGCGTCGACGGCGTCGCCAGCGTCCGCCAGGGCAAGGTGTTCGACATCGAGCTCGCCGGCGCGGACAAGGCCAAGGCGGAGGCGGCGCTGAAGGAAGCCGCCGACAAGCTGCTGGCGAATACAGTGATCGAGAATTATCGGGTGGAACTACTCGGGTGAGCAGGATGGCTCACAGCCATCCGACGCTGCGAAAACGCCAGTACAGCGACCCGCATGCCGTCAGCATCACGCCGAGCAGCATGTAGTAGCCGTACTCCCATTCCAGCTCCGGCATGTGCTTGAAGTTCATGCCGTAGATGCCGGCGAGCGCGGTCGGGATCGCGATGATCGCGAGCCACGAGGCGAGCTTCTTGGACACCGCCGTCTCCTGGGCCTGGCCGACCAGCAGGCTGGCCTCGAAGGCGAAAGCCAGCACCTCCCGCATGGAATCGATGCGCTCCTGGATGTTCCTGACGTGGTCGGTGACGTCGCGGAACAGCGGCTGCATGGCCTGCCGCACCATCGACAGCTCGTCATGCTCGAGCCGGTGGCAGACCTCCACCAGCGGGCCGATCGCGGTCCTGAGCCGCAAGAGGTCGCGGCGCAGCATGTAGAGCCGCTCGATCTGCGCCTTGCTGAGGGGCTTGGAGAGCACGTCGTCCTCGATGCCCTCGACCTCCTCGTGAATGCTCTCGAGCACGGGTGAGTAATTGTCGACGATGAAATCGAGGATGGCGTAGAGGATGTAGTCCTCGCCGCGCGCGAGCGCCCGCGGGCAGCTCTCGCAGCGTTCGCGCACCGGTGTGTAGGACGTCGAGGCGCCGTGGCGCACCGAGACCAGATAGCCTTCGCCCACGAAGATGTGCGTCTCGCCGAAGGCGATCCGGCCCTCGATCAGTTGCGCGGTGCGCGCCACGATGAACAGGGCCTCGCCATATTGCTCGATCTTGGGCCGCTGATGGGCGTGGTTGGCGTCCTCGATCGCGAGCTCGTGCAGGTCGAACTGCTTCTGGACCGCGTCGAGCAGAGTCATGTCCGGCTCGTGCAGGCCGATCCAGACCACGTGGCCGGGCTTGGCCCGCCAGCTCGAGGCTTCACCGATGGCGATATTGGCGACGCGCCGGCCGTCGACATAGGCGCCGGCGGCGACGACGCCCTCAGTGGGCACCGGTTCGGCAGGGGATGCGGGCAGCGACGGGACGTTCATGGCTTCAATCCCGGGCAAAGCGGCCGGCCAAAGGCGCGCGGCCATGGCCTGTGTACAACGGCGCTCCGCAACGCTAGCACTGGTAAAATCCGCGTCAAATGGTTATGTCTGTTCACGAATTGGCCCGTTGGCCAGCCCCGATCCCCGCGCACCGTCGGAACCCCTGCCATGAAAGCCGCCATCCTCGTCTTTCCCGGAATCAACCGCGAGCGCGACATGGCGCGCGCGTTGAGGCTGATCTCCGGCAGCGAGCCCGCGATGGTCTGGCACGCCGAGACCTCGCTGCCGGCGGGCACCGATCTCGTCGTCGTGCCCGGCGGCTTCTCCTACGGCGACTATCTGCGCTGCGGCGCGATTGCGGCCCGTGCGCCGGTGATGGACGCGGTACGCGACTATGCTGCCAAGGGCGGGCTCGTGCTCGGCGTCTGCAACGGTTTTCAGATCCTCTGTGAATCCGGCCTGCTGCCGGGCGTCCTGATGCGCAATGCGCGGCTGAAATTCATCTGCAAGGACGTGCATCTGCGCGTCGAGCGCTCTGACACCCCGTTCACCCGCGGCTACAATGCCGGACAGGTGATCCGCGTGCCCGTCGCGCACGGCGAGGGCAATTACGAGGCGGACGAAGAAACCATCAAGCGGCTCGAAGGCGAGGGGCGGGTGCTCTACCGCTACTGCTCCGCGGATGGCGTGGTCGACGAGGCCGCCAACATCAATGGCGCGGCGCATTCCATCGCCGGCATCGTCAACGACAAGGGCAACGTGCTCGGCATGATGCCCCATCCGGAAAACCACGTCGAAGACATCATGGGCTGCACCGACGGCCGCGGCCTGTTCGCCGGCCTCGTCCAGCATCTGGAAAAAGCCGCGTGATCCTGCTGGCGTTGAAGCGGACGCTCGCCGCGATGGCGGCGGTGTCGTTCGCGACCGCTGCGTTCGCCCAGGATTTCCCAAAACGTCCGATCACCATGATCGTGCCGTTCGCGGCCGGCGGCACCTCGGACGTGATCGCGCGGGCGGTCGCCGAGCAAATGGGCATCACGCTTGGCCAGACCATCGTGATCGAGAACGTTGCCGGCGCCGGCGGCTCGACCGCGCTGGCGCGCGCCTCTCGCGCCGAGCCCGACGGTTACACCATCGCAATAGGCAATGCCGGCACCAATGCCGCGACCTACACGATCTATCCAAAACTGCCGTTCACTCCGGACTCGTTCGTGCCGATCGCCATGGTGGCGAAGACGTTCGGCATCGTCGCGCTGCGCAAGGACTTTCCTGCGAAGGACCTCAAAGAGTTCATCGCCTACGCCAAGGCCAATCCGGGCAAGATCAATCTCGGCCATGCCGGCGTCGGCTCCTCGAACTATCTGATCTGCAAGAGCTTCATCACCGCCGCCGGGATCGACGTGACCCTGGTCGGCTATCGCGGCGCCGCGCCTGCGCTGACCGATGCCGTCGGCGGCCAGATCGACGGCGTGTGCGACGCGGCCGCCTCGGTCTCGCAGTCGATCAACGAGAAGCTGGTAAAGGGTCTCGTGGTCGGCTCGACCGTGCGCCTCGCAACGCTGCCTGATCTGCCGACCTCCGCCGAAGCGGGCCTGCCCGAATTCGAGGCTCAGGGCTGGAACGGCCTGTTCGCGCCCAAGGGCACCTCGCCGTCCGTCATCGCCAAGCTGAACGCCGCCGCGCGCACCGCCGTTGAAACCCAAGCGGTGAAGAAGCGCTTTGCGGACCTTTCGACCGTCGCGCCCGAGGCCAATGAGCATGCGCCGGAGCTGCTGCAACAGCTGGTGACGCGCGACGTCGAAAAATACCGGAAGATGCTGGCGGACGACGCCAGCAAATAGCGGCGCTCCTTCCGTCCATAATCATTCATTTTTCGCACGCGCCGCGGCTGCCGTGGTGCATTGGCGGGGTCTGACCAGAAATCCGGTCGATCACGGTTGTCGGATCCGCTGTGCACAAAAGTGGTCGCAATCTGTGTGTACATTCGTGGCGGCTGAGGAGGTGAGCCGCTCGACATATGGAAACATCCTGATGCACTTCGGCTCTGCCTGGCGTTGGAAGTTCTCTCACGCCGTCAATCATCACGCCGTCAATGACGTTTTCGGACTGACCGAGGATCAGGCGCAAGCCGAACAGGTCACGACTGGTATCCTGTCGCTGGACGTCCTCGCAAATGATCGCGCGAGCCATGCCGCAAGGCTCTATTCGATCGAAGACGGCGGCGGCTGGCGGTTCGATTGGGCGCTTTTGGCAAAGGACGTTGGTCCCGACGGGACCTCGCCTTGGGAAATCACCGATAACGGCAATCTGATCCGTATCGATCACGGCCAGATCGAACTCGATCTCGGCCATTCGCTGTCCGCGCTCGGGGCGACCGATTTCAACTCCATGGCGGCCGGGGACGTCATCGACGACGATTTCGTGTACGCGATCCGGTTGGGATACGGCAGGTTGAGTGAGGCTCATGTCCACGTCCATATCGACGGCGTCAACGATGCCGCCACGATCAGTGGCACGTCGACCGGAACGGTGACGGAGGACGGCGCCGACCAGACCGCACGTGGCGCGCTGACCGTCACCGACCCCGATCACGGTCAGAGTGAGTTCCAGGTGCCGGCTTCGTTGGCAGGCACCTATGGGACCTTCGCGTTCGACCCAGCGACCGGCGTCTGGGGCTATACGCTCGACAACGGCGCGGCCAATGTCCAGGCATTGACCGCCAATGATGTCAGGCACGACCACCTGACGGTCACCTCTGCGGACGGCACCGCCCATCAAGTCATCGACGTGACCATCCATGGCGCCGACGAAGCCAGGCGCCTCGACATTGTGGTGGGAGCGGAGTTCACGGACATTGTGGCGGACCCGGGCTCCCTTGCCGTTGTGCTGCACGATGACGCCGGCGGCTTTCAGACCCCGGCCCTCTATCACAACGGGACAAGCTATTATAACGGCACGCTCGAATACACGACCGCTATCGGAATCGCCGATCTCGATGGTGACGGCGTATCCGATATTGTGACCACTGCCCTTGCCGGCCTCGGCACCAATTCGAGCGCCAGCGTCGGGGTGCTGCTCGGGCACGGCGACGGGACCTTCGGCCCGGGATCCGCCTATCATGATGGCACGTCGTGGGGGCCGAACCACGAATACACGTTCGCGCTCGATATCGCCGACTTCAACGGAGACGGTGTGCCCGACATCGCGACCGCAGGGGTGGGCCTTGAATCGTCCGACGGCAGCCTGGGTGTGCTCCTTGGAAACGGCGACGGCACCTTCCAGGACGGCAAGCCCTATAGCACCGGGACCGTCTACGCCTCGCGGTCGCAGATCACCTACGCGCTGGCGAGCGGCGATTTCAATGCAGACGGCAAGCTCGACATCGTGACCGTCGGCGCGGCAGGGTCGTCGACGGAGGACAACACGACCGACAGCGTCGGCATGCTGCTCGGGAACGGCGACGGCAGTTTTGGGACGGCCACGATCTATTCGACGGGAAACATCGTCGTCGAGCACGAAATGACCGAAGCGGTTGCAGTCGGCGACGTCAATGGCGACGGCAGGCTCGATGTCGTCACCGGGTGATTTGACGACAACAACCTCGCGCCGGGCAAGACACCCCACTCCATGGCCGTGCTGCTGGGCAACGGCGACGGCACTTTACAAGCGGCTATGCCGCTCTCCAGTGGTATTCCGTTGAATTCAATTGCCTATCAGTCGGAGGAAACCACCGACCTGATCTTGGCCGACCTGAATGGCGATGGCAAGCTCGACGTCGTCGGCGCGACGCACGACGTGAATAGCAGCGTCTTCACCATGCTGGGCAACGGTGACGGTACGTTCCAGCCGCAGTCCAATTGGTCCAACGGTGCTTCACCGAACGGCGATCAAACAACCATTTCGATGGCGGTCGGTGACATCGATGGCGACGGCCGCCTCGATATTGCCGCGCTCGACAATGGCGGTTCTGCCGGCGTGCTCTATGGAAACGGCAACGGAAGCTTTCAACCAGCCCAGATCGTGCAGACGGGGCTTCACGACGCGCTCGCCATCCAGCTGGGCTATCTCGTGTCGGCTTGATCGAGCCCAGTTGAGCAACTGCGGCCCGTAACCTCTCCCGCAAGCAAGCGGGAGAGGGAGCATCTTTCGCTACCGCCACTTCAACTTTTTCGCCGGCACCGTCATCGCCGCAACGCCCGCCATGACCAGCAATAGTCCGAGCGCGAGGTTCGACGGCACGCTCTCGCCGAGCAGCAGCACGGACAGGCCGACGCCGATCGGGATGCGCAAATAGCCTTGCGCGTTCGTCGTCAGTGTGCCGAGCCGTCCGAGGCAGACGTAGAACAACATCAATCCCAAGGCGCTGGAGACGATGCCCATGACGACGGTGGCGACGATCGCCGTCGGCGTCGGCTGCAGCGTCCAGGGCTGGTCGATGAGCAGCGAGGGCGGCAGCAGCACAAGGCCGCCAAACAGTAGCGAGCCGGCCGCCACCACCATGGGATCGTATTCGGACAGGCGGAGGCCGAAGATCGTCGCGCAGGCAAAGGAGATGGTGGCGAGCAGGATTGCGATCTCGGCCACGATCTCGCTGCCGAAGCCGCGCAGCGCATCGAGGCCGACGATGGCGATGGTTCCGGCAAGGCCGAGGATCGCACCGGCGAGCTTGAGCAGCGTCGCCGGCTCGTGCCGCGTGATCAGCGAGGTGATCAGGAAGGCGAAGATCGGCGTGGTCGAGGCCAGCACCACCGTGTTCGACGCCGGCACATATTGCTGCGACCAGGTGATGATCAGAAAAGGAAACGTCGAGTTGATCAATTGCTGGGTCGCGAACAGCTTCCAGGCCTTCGCATCGGTCGGGATCCTGACGCCGCGCATCCACAGGATCGCGAACAGGAAGGCGGCCGCGATCAGCGAGCGCGCCGAGATGAAGGTGATGGGTGGGATCGTATCCAGCGCCAGCTTCGCCAGCGGATAGGTGGAGCTCCAGCAGCAGGCCAGTGCCAACAGCAGGGCGTAGTCGCGCCAGCTGCGCGCGCCGATGGCGGGCATGGACGGCAACGGCGTTGATGCGGATGCCGCCGCGCGATCCGCCTGCGATGTGCTCTGCGGCACCTTGTTCCTGCTCCCCGGCGCAAAAGCGCTTGGCCAACTTTGGGCGAGGGGGCGCGAAAAGGGAAGGTGCCGAGCTATGCGTTTGGCTGGGGGAGCGACTTCCGCTTCATCCGCTTGATCGTGCCGGAAAAGGTCAGCAGCAGCCGCTCGCCGGACGTCATCTTGCCGCGCAGGAAGATCAGCGAACCGCCGGCGCGGCTGACCTCGCCGGTGCATTCGATCAGCTCGCCCTCGCGTGCCGCGTCGAGGAATTCGCAGGCGAAGTTGGTCGTCACCGCCCGGCTGTCCAGGACATGGGTGGCGATCGCAAACAGGGAGTAGTCGGCAAACGCCATGAAGCAGCCGCCATGGACGTTGCCGGAGCCGTTGAGGTGCTTTTTCTCGACCCGGAACGCGCAGCTGACGCTGCCGTCCGCCTCGATCCGGTGCCAGAAGGGGCCGACATGGGACTCGAAACTGTCGCGAATCCAGGTCCGCCAGCCGACAAATTCGCCCTCGGTGGCGACATGGAGGTCGGGGCGGCGGGGCGGGGGTGTCTTGGTCAATTCGTGCAAGGAAATGGGCCTTCAATTGCGGGTGTTGAGCCCTTAAATCCGATCCATCCGCGACGTGCAATTCCTGTTCCCGCGGGGCCCCCGGCGCAAAACGTGGGACAGCGGGAAAATGCGCCATAAAGGGCTTTTCGTGAGCCCCCGATGTTCCTAAGAACGGTCTCGAATCCAAGGGAAAAGCATCTTCCGATGTCTGGCGTTGCGCTCACCACGTGCTCCGCTCTGCTCTCTCCCCCCTTGTGGGGGAGAGCTGGAGAGGGGGGTAGCCGCGGGCACCGGCCGTGGGGCTTACCCCCCTCCCTAACCCTCCCCCACAAGGGGGGAGGGAACGCAGCGGTCAGCGCCGCAAGAGTGTCAGCCCATGTCGAAGAATGAACCCAAGATCACCCCCGAACTGGTTGCCGCCCACGGGCTCAAGCCTGACGAGTACGAGCGCATCCTGAAGCTGATCGGGCGGGAGCCGACCTTCACCGAGCTCGGCATCTTCTCGGCGATGTGGAACGAGCATTGCTCGTATAAGTCCTCCCGCATCCATTTGCGCGGCCTGCCGACCAAGGCGCCGTGGGTGATCCAGGGGCCCGGCGAGAATGCCGGCGTGATCGATATCGGCGACGGCCAGGCCGTGGTCTTCAAGATGGAGAGCCACAACCACCCGAGCTACATCGAGCCCTATCAGGGCGCGACCACCGGTGTCGGCGGCATCTTGCGCGACGTGTTCACGATGGGCGCGCGTCCGATTGCCTGCCTCAATGCGCTCAGCTTCGGGGCGCCCGAGCATGCCAAGACGCGGCACCTCGTCTCCGGCGTTGTCGCCGGCGTCGGCGGCTACGGCAATTCCTTCGGCGTGCCGACGGTCGGCGGCCAGGTGCGCTTCCACACCCGCTATGACGGCAACATCCTCGTCAACGCGATGGCTGTCGGCCTCGCCGATGCCGACAAGATCTTCTATGCGGCCGCCTCCGGCGTGAACATGCCGATCGTCTATCTCGGCTCCAAAACGGGGCGCGACGGCATCCATGGCGCCTCGATGGCCTCGGCCGAGTTCGACGACAAGTCCGAGGAGAAGCGCCCGACCGTGCAGGTCGGCGATCCCTTCGCCGAGAAGCTGCTGCTCGAGGCCTGCCTCGAGATCATGGAGAAGGGCTGCGTCATCGCGATCCAGGACATGGGCGCTGCGGGCCTGACCTGCTCGGCGGTCGAGATGGGCGCCAAGGGCGACCTCGGCGTCGACCTCGATCTCGATGCGGTGCCGACCCGCGAGACCGGTATGAGCGCCTATGAGATGATGCTCTCGGAGAGCCAGGAGCGCATGCTCATGGTGCTCAAGCCCGAGAAGGAAAAGGAAGCCGAGGCGATCTTCAAGAAATGGGGCCTCGACTTCGCGGTGGTCGGCTACACCACGCCGAGCAAGCGCTTCGTGGTCAAGCATGGCGGCGACGTCATGGCCGATCTGCCGATCAAGGAGCTCGGCGACGAGGCGCCGGTCTATGACCGCCCGCATGTCCCCTCCGCCGCGCTGGCGGTCGTGCACGCCCGCGACGTGCCGGCGCCGATGGGCCTCGGGCCTGCTCTGGAGAAGCTGATCGGAACGCCCGACATGTGCTCCAAGCGCTGGGTTTGGGAGCAGTACGACCACGTCATCCTCGGCAACACCATGCAGCGTCCGGGCGGCGATGCCGCCGTGGTGCGCGTGCAGGACGGGCCCAAGGGGCTGGCGCTGACCGTCGACGTCACGCCGCGCTATTGCGAGGCCGACCCGTTCGAGGGCGGCAAGCAGGCGGTGGCGGAAGCCTGGCGCAATATCACCGCGGTCGGCGGCAAGCCGCTCGCGATCACCGACAATCTCAACTTCGGCAATCCTGAGCGGCCCGAGATCATGGGCCAGTTCGTCGGCTGCCTGAAGGGTATCTCGGAAGCCTGCCGCACGCTGGATTTCCCGGTCGTCTCCGGCAACGTCTCGCTCTACAACGAGACCAACGGCCGCGCGATCCTGCCGACGCCCTCGATCGGCGGCGTCGGCCTGCTCGACGATTTCACCAAATCCGCTTCCCTCGCCTTCAAGGCCGAAGGCGAGGCGATCCTGCTGGTCGGCGAGACCCACGGCTGGCTCGGCCAGTCGGTCTACCTGCGCGACATCTGCGGCCGCGAGGAGGGCGCACCGCCGCCGGTCGATCTCGCTGCCGAGAAGCGCAACGGCGACGTCGTTCGCGGCATGATCCATGCCGGCACGGCGACGGCCGTGCACGACCTGTCCGACGGCGGCCTCCTGATTGCGCTGGCCGAGATGGCGATAGCGGGCGGTATCGGCGCAAAACTGCTCGCGGCGCCGACCGCGCTGGTGCCGCAGGCTTATTGGTTCGGCGAGGACCAGGCGCGCTATCTCGTCACCGTGCCGGAAACCGAAGCCGGCCGCGTGCTCGCCAAGATGCGTGGCTGCGAAGTGCCTTGCGTGCGGATCGGCACCACCGGGGGCGATGCGATCGCGATCGCAGGCGAAGCGCCGGTTGCGATCGACACGCTGCGCAAGTCGTTCGAACGCTGGCTGCCGGAATATATGGGCGGCAAGGCGGCGTAAGGCGCTACCACACTCCGTCATTGCGAGGAGCGAAGCGACGAAGCAATCCAGACTACCTCCGCGGAGGGATTCTGGATTGCTTCGCTGCGCTCGCAATGACGAGTGGAGAGCTCGCCCTCACAACACGTGTGACGCCCCCGGAATCTTCCGCAAGCCCGCCGTCACACCCCAGCTCAGGATCACCGTGAGCACGAAGCCGACCGTGGCCTTCACGATCGCAGGCAGGCTGTAATCGTACAGCGCGTACTGGATCCACAGAGCGATCGGGTAGTGCACCAGGAACATGCCATAGGCATCCGCCTGCAGGCGGTCGAGCAGGTTCGGCCCCGGCGCTTTCGAATGCAGGAAGAAGGCGAGGATCGCGAGCATGATCGAGGCCGAGAACAGCACGAAGAACGTGCCGTAGAACACATCGTACCAGGTTGGCAGCGGATCGGGATTACCGAGAATCTCGCGCTTGATGTAGATCATGCCCCACATCAAGCAGTAGGGGATCAGAGTGACGACCGCCCAATGCCAGCGGCTGTTCGGCAACTGGCCCTCGGCGCCGAGGATGCCGTGATCGAGGTTCACAGCGCCGACGCTGGCGCCGATGAAGAAATAGGCGAAGTAGAGCAGGACACGGCTCGCCTGCACCGAGAACGGCCCGAACTCGAACCATTCGTTGACGCCGTAGTAGACCAGCGCCGGAACGTAGGCGACGAAGCTGACGAGGACCAGCAGCAGCCAGAAGTCGACCGGCTGTTTAAACCCGCGAAGGGAGACGCGATTGACCGGATCGACCAGATGCGCCGAGACCCGGTAGAGCAGGCTTGCAGCCAGATCGAAAGCGAGCAGGACCCACACGAACCAGACCGGGCCACTGGGCCACGGGCCTGATGTCACCGTCTTCCACCAGAACGCAGCGAAGGTCAGCTCGGGCTCCTGCCGCAGCGCGATCGCGTAATAGGCGAGCGGGATGACGGTGAAGGCCGCGATCGCGAATGGCAGCCCCAGCCGCAACAGGCGATCGCGCAGAAACACCGATGGCGCCTTGCGCGCGATGCCCGGCCAGGTGAACAGTCCCGACAGGAAGAAGAACATCGCCATGAAGAAGCTGTCGGTGGCGAGCACGATCATGTCGAAGCCGATCCAGGAGGTCGGATCGGTGTGGCCGAAATAGGTGTAGGGAATGACGGCGTGGTGCAGCAGCACCACCAGCGTCAGGAAGGTGCGGGCGCGGTCGAGCGACAAATTGCGCGCCTTGCTCATTGGCGCGTCGTGAGTCTCCGCGCCCATTCTCCCTGAATGTGACACCGTGATCATGGCTGCCCCGATAGCGCTTCTGTTCCGGCCGGACTGTGCCGCCGGGAACCTGATTCAGCAAGAGTGAGAGCCGTCGCGTGCTCTGATGCGGTTAGGAACCGGCTCAGCATAGCGCAGTTAGCATCCGCGAAAAGAGCTTGAGGGGCCGCAAGGGGCGGCAGCAATTTCGGAGCTGGCAATGACGATCCTGAAATGGGCGTTGATCTTCCTGCTTGTCTCGATCGTGGCCGGGGTGCTCGGCTTCACCGGCATTTCGGCCGCCTCCGCCGATATCGCCCGCTTCCTGTTCTACGTCTTTGTCGTGATCTTCCTCGTGCTGCTGATACTGGGCCTCACGATCTTCAGGGCTTAGCAAAGGATGAGCCCCCGCACATCAGTCGTGATGCCGCGGATCCGACCCGGGCACCCATCGATTGCGGCCGAGAACATGGATGGCCGGGACGAGGCCCGGCCATGACGGCAGCGTATCTGGCGGGCTACCCCACTTCCTCGATCTTCACCTTGTCCGGATAGAACGCGAGATGGCCGCTAATCTCGGCCATGGCGGGGAAGGGCGTCTCATAGGTCCAGATTGCGTTATCCAGCATTTTGCCGTTGGCCTTGACGCTGAAATAGCTCGCGTCCCCCTTGTACGGGCAGTGGGTGACACGGTCGGTGCGCTCCAGCAGGGCCATGTTGGTGTCCTCTCGTGGCACATATTGCACCGCCGGATATCTGGCCTCCTTGAGGGTCAGCGCCTTGCTGGTCTCGGCGATGACGACGTCGCCTGCGCTCACCCGGACGCGCCGGGGATTTGGGGTGATGGTGATAGGGTGGTCGGGCCCTGGAAGCTTCATGATTTCACGCCTTTTCGATCAATCTGCTGCGCGCGGCACTTTGTCGTGCCTTTATCCTGATGGGATCACGGATATAGTGCCGGAAGGCGTGACGGAGAAGGCCGTTCACGCTAAGTTTGAGCTTGCCGGCGAGGGGACCCCCGGCAGCGATTCGAACGCTTGGACCAGAAAAAGCTTGGACGAGAAGGAGCAAGACCCGAATGCCCATGGACGCCCACGATATCGAGGCGATGATCAAGGCAGCGATCCCCGATGCCGAGGTGACCATCCGTGACCTCGCCGGCGACGGCGACCACTATGCCGCGACCGTGATCTCGGAATCCTTCCGCGGCAAGTCGCGCGTCCAGCAGCACCAGATCGTCTACCAGTCCCTGCGCGGCCAGATGGGGGGCGTCCTGCACGCGCTGGCGCTGCAAACCGGCGTGCCCGGCACCTGACCTGATCGCATCACGGAGCGATGATGGCTGCGGACGACCAGCGCGGCGCGATGTTTCGCGTTATTGTGCCGAGCCAGCACAGCCGCGTCACCTTTGTCGAGCTGTTCTTCGACCTCGTCTTCGTCTTTGCCGTCACGCAGATCTCGCATACGCTGCTGCATCATTTCACGCCGATCGGCGCGGTGCACGTCGCGGTGCTTTTTCTCGCGGTGTGGTGGGTGTGGGTCTACACCGCCTGGGTCACCAACTGGCTCAATCCCGAACTGACGCCGGTCCGCCTCCTGCTCTTTGCGATGATGCTCGGCGGCCTCGTGCTGTCGACGACGATCCCGACCGCCTTCGAGGGGCGCGGCCTGTGGTTCGCAATTGCCTATGCGACCATGCAGGTCGGACGTACCGCATTCTGGCTGTTCGCAACGCCGCGGCATCGAACGGCCGTGCGGCACAACGCGATCCGCATCCTGACCTGGCTGTCGATCTCCGCGGTCCTGTGGATCGCAGGCGGCCTGACCGAGGGAGAAGCGCGGCTATGGCTGTGGATCGTGGCGGTGACCTGGGAATACATCTCGCCGGCGGCACGCTTCTGGGTCCCGAAGCTCGGGTTTTCCTCGCTTGAGGCGTGGGCCGTCGAAGGCGGCCACATGGCCGAGCGCTGCGCGCTGTTCGTCATCATCGCGCTCGGTGAGGCCATCGTCGTCAACGGCGCCACCTTTGCCGAGCTCGACTGGACCGCGAACAACATCTTGGCCTTCGTCTCCGCACTGGTCGGCGCCATCGCGATGTGGTGGATCTATTTCCACAAGGGCGCGGAGGCCGGGGCCGAGCGCATCTCGAAATCCGCCGAATCCGGCCGCCTGGCGCGGCTCGCCTACACCTACCTGCACACGCCGATCGTCGCCGGCATCATCCTGACCGCGGTCTCGGACGAGCTGGTGCTGAAGCACCCGAGCGGCCATTCCGACACCCGCACCATCGTGAGCACGGTCGGCGGCCCACTGGTGTTCCTGGTCGGCACTATCCTCTTCAAGTACGCGATCCGCGGCTTCCTCCAGCTCTCGCACGGGGCCGGCATCCTGCTGCTGCTGGTGCTGTGGTGGTTCGCCGCCGACCTCTCGCCGCTGTGGCTGTCGATCGCCACCACGACGATCATGATCGTCGTGGCGGTGTGGGAGTCGGTGTCGCTGGGATCTGAGCCGGAAGACGCGGCGGAGCATTGAACCCCGGCGCTACTGCGCCACCTCGAGCGCGTGCACCGAGAACATGTTCGCCGCGTCCGTCCAGCTCTCGCGAACGTGCCAGCCCGCGCCCTGCGCCAACGCGGCGAAACGCTCGATGCTGTATTTGTAGCTGTTCTCGGTGTGGATGCTCTCGCCCGGGCGGAACGAGAAGCTGGTGCCAAGCAGGCGCACCGTCTGGCTCTTCTTGCTGATCAGGTGCATCTCGATGCGGTGCCGCTCGCGATTGTAGATCGCGCGATGGGTGAAGGCGGAGAGATCGAAATTGCCGCCGAGCTCGCGGTTGATGCGCACCAGCACATTGAGGTTGAAACGCGCGGTGACGCCGGCGGCGTCGTTGTAGGCGTCAAAGAGGATTCGCTCGTCCTTCTCGAGATCGGCGCCGATGATCATCTGCGCGCCCTTGCCGAGAATCCTGCGGGCGCTCCTCAGGAAGGCCTGGGCGTCTTTCGGCTCGAAATTGCCGATGGTCGAGCCGGGGAAGAAGCCGACCTTCGGCATGGATGCAACCTGCCCGGGCAGCTCGAACGGCGTGGTGAAGTCGGCGGCGACCGGATAGATGCCGAGCGTCGGGAAATCCCGCTTCAGCCCGTTTGCCTGCGCCTTCAGGAAGTCGCCAGAGATATCGACGGGGACATAGGCCGCGAACTTGCAATGATTGAGCAGCAGGCGGACCTTCGTGGTCGCGCCCGCGCCGAACTCGACGAGCGCCGCGTGCGCCGGAATGATGTTTGCGATCTCTCCGCCGCGCTCTCTCAGGATCGCAAGCTCTGTGCGCGTCGGATAATATTCCGGCAGCCGCGTGATCGCCTCGAACAGCTCCGATCCGGTCGCGTCGTAGAAATATTTCGGCGACAGCTTTTTCGGCTGCTGCGAGAGGTCCTCGATGGCCTCGCGGGCAAAGGCGGTGGTCTGCTCGTCGGGAAGATGGGCTTCGGCCAAAGCGCTGGCGTGCACATTCATGATACTCTCCTGAACGCGCTGTCCGGCGCGCATTTGTCGTCGGATGAGAACTAGTCGTAATCGGCGAGCCGCAGTCCGGTGAACTGCCAGCGATGGTGCGGATAGAAGAAGTTGCGATAGGTGATACGGCTGTGGCCTTGTGGAGTTGCAAGCGAGGAGCCGCGCAGCACCAGCTGGTTGACCATGAACTTGCCGTTGTACTCGCCGAGCGCGCCTTCGACGGTGCGGTAACCGGGATAGGGTGAATAGGAGCTGCGGGTCCATTGCCAGACGATGCCGAAGGCGTCGTTGAGCTGCTTGGTGCGGGCGGCGACCTCCCATTCCATCTCGGTCGGCAAGTGTTTTCCGGACCAGCGCGCGAAGGCGTCGGCCTCATAGTAGCTGATGTGGCAGACAGGTGCGTCCGGATCGACCGGCTTGAGGCCGGCCAGCGTCATCACCTGCCATGCGCCGTCGACCTCGCGCCAATAGCCCGGGGCCTGCCAGTCTTCCTTGCTGGCCGCGGCAAAGCCGTCCATCAGCCACAGCGTTGCCGTCCGGTAGCCGCCGTCGCGCATGAAGGCGAGCCACTCGGCATTGGTGACCAGATTGCGGGCGATCCTGACCGGGCCGACGAGGGCGCGGTGCGCCGGCTTCTCGTTGTCGAAATGGAAGCTGTCGTCGACATGGCCGACAGTGTGGATGCCTTCGTTGAGGGGCAGCCAGTCATCGCCGCTGCGTGTTGCGGCCGGGAAGCGCCAGTCCGGGTCGTAGGGCGGGTAGATCGGGTTCTGCGCAAAGGCATGCAGGATGTCGGTGAACATCAGCTCCTGATGCTGCTGTTCGTGGTTGAGTCCGACCTCCACCAGCGGTGCCAAGGACTGGAGCTTGTCCGCGTCGGCCTCGCGGAAGAATTCGACCACGGCAGCATCAACGTATTTGCGATAGGCGCCGACCTCGTCGGCGCTGGGCCGGGTGATGTCGCCGCGATGATTGCGCGCATGTCGCGGGCCGGCGCTGACGTAATAGGAATTGAACAGGAACGCGAAATCGGGGTGGAAGGGCCGGTAGCCCTCGGCGTGCTCGCCGAGCAGGAATTGCTCCCAGAACCATGTGGTATGGGCCCGGTGCCATTTGGTCGGGCTAGCATCGGGCATGGACTGGATTTGCTGGTCCTCAGGTGACAGCGGCGCTGCCCGCCGTTCGGTCTCATTGCGGACGGTGAGAAACGCCGATTCCAGCCGCTGGGCGAGGTCGTCCGGGAGGGAGGACGGTGACGAAAGCTGGGGGGCGGCCGTAGCTGAGGCTTGTTTCGTCACGTTTTTCTCCAGACAGGACAAGAGAACGTTGTTCGCGCGACCCGGTTCCACAAACAGGGTTCGTCCTAGATAGGGGCTCCGTTACGGTATGAAAGTCCCGTCCGGCGATGATATTGATGTCATCAGCCTATGGACCTGTTGGGCTCTGCACTGTCGCCCGGGGGGCCCGTCGCCGCCATTTTACTTTGGATGCACAACGGTTTGGGCTACATATATGGGTAGGTATCGGGTTAAATCGGCCGAGCCGGCCCGAAAAGACTGGTGAGGGCTCGGCCCAGAAGGACATGGATATGAGCATCGAGGAATTCATCGCCAACGAAGTGAAGTCGAACGACGTGGTTCTGTTCATGAAGGGCACGCCGCAATTTCCGCAGTGCGGTTTCTCCGGCCAGGTCGTCCAGATCCTCGATCATCTCGGCGTCGGCTATAAGGGCCTCAACGTCCTCGAATCCGCCGAACTGCGCAACGGCATCAAGACGTTCTCCAACTGGCCGACCATTCCGCAGCTCTACGTGAAGGGCGAGTTCGTGGGCGGCTGCGACATCGTCCGCGAGATGTTCCAGGCCGGCGAATTGCAGCAGCTCTTCTCCGAAAAGGGCGTCGTCGTCGCGGCCTGATACGTGACCGTGCTGACGCGCCGGATCGCCGGCGCTAGGCTTGAGGTCATCGTTGCCGACATCACGACACTCGGCGTCGACGCCATCGTCAACGCCGCCAACACGTCGCTCCTTGGCGGGGGCGGCGTGGACGGTGCGATCCATCGGGCGGCCGGGCCCGAGCTCGTCGCCGAATGCCGCAATCTCCACGGCTGCAAGACGGGTGACGCGAAGATCACCAGCGGTTATCGGCTCAGGGCCGCACATGTGATCCACACCGTCGGCCCGGTCTGGAATGGCGGCACGCTCGGCGAGGACGATCTGCTGGCCTCCTGCTATCGCCGATCGATGGAGCTGTGCGGTCGACACAAGCTGACCTCGGTGGCATTCCCTGCGATTTCAACCGGCATTTTCCGTTTTCCTGCCGACCGGGCGGCCGATATCGCGGTGCGCACAACGATCGAGGCGCTCGCTGCTGCGCCGTGCGTTGCGCGAGTGGTGTTCTGCTGCTTCGCCGAGCCTGGCGCCGAACTCCATGCCGAGGCGCTGGCGCGACACGGCGGCCCCCGGCAAGATCGGGGTGCTGTTTCGTGATCGCCCCGAAGCAGGACCTGTTCTTCATCCTCCTGAAGCAGATCCCGACCGAGTGCGAGCGCGTGCAGCGAGCATTGAGCGGTCGGTTTATGAAGCCATGGAGAAGTGAATTGCGTGGGCGCCGCGCGTTTATCGCGGGGCTCGTTCTTCTCGTTGCCGTCGTCGGTGCGAAGGCCGGCGCCGAAGGACGCGCTGCCCGTACTCTCTCCACGGAAGGGCTGGCGAAGGTTTCCGACTACATCCGGAACGAGGTTGCGACCGGCAAGATCCCCGGCGCCATCCTGCTGCTCCAGCAACACGGCAAGCCCGTCTACTACGAGAATTTCGGCGTTCGCGATGTCGGCACCCAGATATCGATGAGCGTGGATACGATCTTCCGCCTCTATTCGATGTCGAAGTCGATCACATCCGTCGTGGCGATGATGCTGGTCGAGCAGGGCAGGCTTTCACTTGACGATCCCGTGTCCAAGTACATTCCGGCCTTTGCCGACATGAAGGTGGGCATCGAAAGGAAAGCAGCGGACGGCAAGGTTTCGCTGGTGCTTGAGCCGCAGCAGCGTCCGATCACGATCAAGGACCTCCTGCGCCACACCGCGGGGCTGCCTTACGGCTTTTATGGCGGTGGACTGGTGCGTGAGCTCCATGCTGCGGCCGACCTCTTCAACAGCGATCTTTCCAATGCCGAGTTCGTAGCGAAGATCGCCACGCTGCCCCTCGCCGAGCAGCCCGGCACGGTGTGGACCTACGGCTTTGCTACCGACGTGCTCGGCCGCCTCGTCGAGGTGGTTTCGGGCAAGACGCTGCTCCAGTTCGCGAAGGAGCGGCTGCTCGATCCGCTCGGCATGAGCGAGACTGCGTTCTACGTTGCCGATCCCGCCAGGTTTGCACGTATCGCCGAGCCTATGCCGGGCGACCGCAGCATCAGCCCGACGACTGAAGTTCGCGACATCAGGCGGCCTGTGAGATGGGAATCGGGCGGCGCCGGCATGGTCGGCACGATCGGCGACTACGCCCGTTTCGCGCAGATGCTGCTGAATGGCGGCACTTATGAGGCCCATCGCTATCTGAAGCCCGAGACCATTGCGCTGATGGTTTCGGACCACATCGGACCCGAGACGAAGATCGCACGCGACCGGATGTACTACCCAGGGGAAAGCTCGGGCTTCGGCCTCGGCTTCGCGGTGCGCACCTCGGTGCCGCCGGGCACCTCTTGGCCGCTCGGCGAATATCGCTGGGACGGTGTTGCCGGCACGTTCTTCTTCATCGATCCCGAGGACGATCTGTTCGGGATCTTCATGGCGCAGACGCCGTCGCAGCGCGGCCGGATTCAACTCGAGCTGAAGACGCTGATCTATCAGGCGATGGGGCGCTGATTCAGGCGCCGCGCACGATCTCGCGCACGTATCCGATCGTTTCCTCGATCTGGCCGGCATTGACGTCGAGATGGGTGCAGGCGCGGATGCGGCCGTCCATCATCGCGAGCGTCACGCCGCGCTGTCGGAGCGCGGTGACCATCTTGTCGCCAGGGATGCCGGCGCCATCGGGCTTGAAGAACACGAGATTGGTCTCGGGCTCCTGCACCTCGATGCCTGAGATCTGCAACAGTCCGCGGGCGAGCGCCCGCGCATTGGCATGGTCGTCGGCCAGGCGCTCGACGTGATGGTCGAGCGCGTAGATGCAGGCCGCCGCGCAGATTCCGGCCTGCCGCATCGAGCCGCCGAGGCGCTGCTTCCACTGCCACACCGCATCGATGAAAGCGCGTGAGCCCGCGAGCACGCCGCCGATCGGCGCACCGAGGCCCTTGGAGAAATCGATCCAGGCCGAATCCCAGCCAGCGGTCATGTCGCGCGGAGAGATGCCGGTTGCCACGGTGGCGTTGAGCAGGCGCGCGCCGTCCATGTGGGTGACGAGTCCGTGTTGCCTGGCGATCGCGACGATCTCGTCGAGCGCGGTCTTCTTCCAGATCGTGCCGCCGCCGATATTGGCGGTCTGCTCGACGCTGACGACGGTCTGCGGCGGCTGGTAGCGCGTTCGCGGGTGCAGCGCCTTGCGAAGGGTTTCCGGCGTGAACTGGCCGCCCTCGCCCTTGAGCTGCGTGACCTGGAAACCGCCGATCGCCGCATGCGCGCCGCCCTCGCGCGCGATGATGTGCGCGGTCTCATGGGCGAGGATCTCGTCGCCGGGACGGCAATGCACCAGCGTCGCGGTGACGTTGCACATCGTGCCGGAGGGCATGTAGACCGCCGCTTCCTTGCCGAGCAGATCTGCGACGCGCTCGCACAGCGCGTTCACGGTCGGATCGTCGCCGACCTGCTCGTCGCCGACCTCCGCCCGCGCCATCGCCTCGCGCATCGCGGCCGTCGGCCTGGTCTGCGTGTCCGAGAGCAGATTGATGCGCACCGGCGGCGCCTTGGGATCGACGGGGGGAGGGGTGTAGAGCATGCGATGGCTCCTAAGCAGTGCGGCCACTGAAGTGTGGCTCTTAAGCAAAAAGGCCCCGGCGAACCGGGGCCTTTTGATATTCAGATCTTAGCGCGAATAGAATTCGACGACCAGATGCGGCTCCATCTGCACCGGGAACGGCACGTCGGAGAGGCCGGGGATGCGGGTGTACTTCGCGGTCATCTTGCCGTGGTCGACTTCGAGATAGTCGGGGACCTCGCGCTCGGGCAGCTGGCTGGCTTCGAGCACGTGGGCGAGCTGCTTGGAGGCTTCCTTGACCTCGATCACGTCGCCGACCTTGAGCTGGTAGCTCGAGATGTTGACCTTGCGGCCGTTCACCTTGACGTGGCCGTGGTTGATGAACTGGCGGGCAGCGAAGATCGTGGAGACGAACTTGGCGCGGTACACGACCGCGTCGAGACGACGCTCCAGGAGGCCGATCAGGTTCTCGCCGGTGTCGCCCTTGAGGCGGCTCGCCTCGACATAGATGCCGTGGAACTGACGCTCGGAGATGTTGGCGTAATAGCCCTTCAGCTTCTGCTTGGCGCGCAGCTGCACGCCGAAGTCGGAGAGCTTGCCCTTGCGACGCTGGCCGTGCTGGCCGGGGCCATATTCGCGGCGGTTCACGGGGCTCTTCGGGCGGCCCCAGATGTTCTGGCCCATACGGCGATCGATCTTGTACTTCGCCTCACTGCGCTTAGTCATCGCGTCCTCTTCGGTTGCATGGTTTGAGGAAACGCGCCCTCCTGTGTGACGGGCCTGGCCCGGCACCGACAGATCCGATCCCCAAAGCTTAAGGGATTTGACCACGGGTCGCGAAACGCTTCGCGGGCCGAAATCGGCCCGCGAGCAGGCGGCTTTTAGGGGAGTTTGGGGTTCGCTGTCAATTCTTTAGCCCGTCATTCCGGGGCGCAGGGCGAGCTATGGTGCGCAATTGCGCCCCTGAGAATCTCGAGATCCCGGTTTTGGTGCTGCGCACCGCCCCGGGATGACCGCTTCGCGGTCAGGTCTTGACCGCCCGGATCGGCTTGGGGTCGGCCGCCCGCAATTCGGCAGCGATTTCAGTGTTCAGGACCTGCTCCAGCCGGGTCAGGACCCGGGCAATCGGGGCGGCGTCGGTGACCCGGTGGTCCCAGCGGATCACCACATGGATGGTCTGGTCGGGCTCCACGCGCCCATAGCTGACGATATAGGGGCCCGGAGTGATGGGGTGGAGCTCGCCGCCGCCATAGGCGGCCACCGAACTCACCCCGAAGCTGCCGAACCAATTGCCCCGCTGGCGGCCGAAATTCAGGCCGATGGCCCACGACAGCCGCCGGAGCGGCAACGGCAGCCGGGTCGCCCGCATGATCTTGCGGAACATCGGGACGTCAGCGATCGGTGCTGTCTTTCCGCGTCGGATATCGGCATCGATTGCCGCCAGCGACAGGGCCTCTGGGGCCGCGATTCGCTGCGGCATCACGCATTCCTCGCCGGCCTCGACCCGGGCGATCGCCACCAGCGCCACGCTCTTCGGCAGCTCATAGAGGGCCGGCCAGGGCCATTTGACGTAGACGGTGCGCAGGATCGGCTCGTCTCGGGCAACCAGGGCGAAAGCCTTGACGAACATTGCGGCCCAGCCGGCGGGCGCCGTTGCACCTGCGCGGGCGTCCAGCAGGGGGCGGATATTGAGCGAACGGGAGAGCGAAACGAACGGCACGCCCATCGAGGCGTGCATGAGATCGCAAATCAGGCGGCGCCGCAGCGAAATGGTCTTGGGCGTCCCGCGCATGGGTCTCCGGTTCCTAGGATAAGACTAAAATATGTGCAACGAGCGCGTCGACCGCTCGCCGCGTGCTTAGCATGAACCAACCGGCTTGGGGCTCCTGGGTTCGTCGCTTTCAGCGCGCCGGCGAAGCCAAGGGGCCTGGTCTTGGTTGCGGCCAAAATAACTTAATAATTTCAATTATTTGCTGCGAGAGACAAGATCTGTTGAGGCGAGGCAGGCAAACAACAGCGCGAGCAAAGTCTCCCTCAGCATGTTTTCCCCTGAACCGCGGACGCTGATAGCGCCGCGTTTGCGGCAGGGGCGACCCGCTTGCTGCGGCGATTCAGCGCCTGATGCCGTCGAACGCCGCCATGATGCCGCGCTGGAACAGCGACCAGTCGAAGCCGAGCGCGATCGCGCGGTAGCCGCGGTCGATCAGGGCGTTGGCCTGGTCGGCGGTGCGCGCCACGCCGCCGATCGGCACGCCGCTTTTGAGGATGCCGGCCTCGGCGCGCGCGATCAATTCGAGCAACTCCGGATCGTCCATCCGGCCGCGCTTGTTGATGGAGGTTGCGAGATCGCCGGGGCCGATCACGGCGACGTCGATGCCGGGCGTCGCCATGATCTCGTCGATGCGATTGACCGCGTCGACATGCTCGATGGTGATCATGCAGATCATCTCGTCGTCGGCACTCGCCATGTAGTCCGGCATCGACTGGCCCCAACGGAACGGGGCGTGGAACGGACCCCAGAGCCGGTCCCCGCGTGGCGGGTAGCGCATGCTGCGGACCGCCTTCTCGGCTTCGGCGGGCGTGGTGATCATCGGAAAGTTGATGCCGAAGGCGCCGATGTCCATCGGGGCCTTCGCGAGCCACGGTTCGTTTGCGGCGATCCGCACCAAGGGGGTGCAGGGCGTGCCGGTCGTGGCGGCGATCATTGCATGCGCTTCGGTCAATCCGATCGGGCCGTGCTCGAGATCGACGATGATCCAGTCGAGCGAGCGCGCCATGATCTGCACGGTTTGCACGCTCGGGATCGTCGCAATGGCGCCGAAGGCGGGGCGGCCCTCGCGCCACAATTGGCGGAGGCGGTTGAGCGGCGTGATCGGGATCGACATGGAGAGGCCTGCGGGCAGGTGAGGACGGCAAAGCCTAGCAGCGCGCGCTTGTGGCGCAAAGTCAGGCCAGTGCGCGCCCGCCGAAGAACGGCGTCAGCATGGCTGAAAGGCCATGAGCGCGATTCGAGGTGAAGATCATCTCGGCACCGGACTCTGCGACGCCGCTCGTGCGCGCACCCAGCAGATCCGAGACGCGGCGGGCGATCGCCGGCGCCGGATCGATCCAGGCGACCGGCCAGGGTGCCAGCCGCTCCAGCCGGTCGAGCAGCAGCGGATAATGGGTGCAGGCGAGCACCACGGTGTCGGTGCGCGCGCTGGCATCCGCGGCATCGCCGACGAAGCAGGGGGCGAACTCGGCCAGAATGGCCTCGTCGCTGATCGGGCTTCCGCCGAGCGCGGCCTCGGCGAGCGATGCGAGCTCGGGCGAGCCGACCAGCGTCACCTCGCATCCTTGCGCGAAATCGCGGATCAGCGCCTTGGTGTATTCGCGTTTCACCGTGCCTTTGGTGCCCAGCACCGAGACGCGGCGGGTCTTGGACTGCGCGCAGGCCGGCTTGATCGCCGGCACGGTGCCGACGAAAGGCACGGAATAGGCTGCGCGCAAGTGAGACAGGACCAGGGTGGACGCCGTGTTGCAGGCGATGACGACGAGGCCGGGATCATGCGTGCCGATCAGCTCGCCCATCAGCGGCACCACGCGGGCGATGATCTCAGCCTCGTCATGGTGTCCATAGGGGAAGAAGGCGTCGTCGGCGACATAGACGTAGTGCGCACCCGGGCGCGCGGCCACGACCTCACGGAGCACCGTGAGCCCGCCAAGGCCGGAATCGAACACCAGGATGGTTTCAGAATTGGTCACGCAGATACCCTAGCCCGTCATGGTTACCATTCGGTTTTTAGGGCGATTTTGCGGCGGGGCCCGCAAAGTCCCGGACGGAGGGCGACGTCTCGTGGCCCGCGCGCCGGTCACGCGATCCTGTTCGTCGTCGCCGCGCGCTCCGCCGCCAGCTGCTTCTGCAGGCGATCGATGTTTTGCAGGAGGCGCTGGCTGGTCAGCACCAGGAAATAATAGCCGAACTGCGGATCCTGGAAGTAGATCTCGAGCAGGCGGTCGTAGGTGATCGTCAGCACCTGTCCGTCCTCGATGCATTCGATCGTTCCGGTGCGGCGGTTGTCCGGCGTCAGGAAGCCGAGTTCGCCCATCAGCGCGCCCGGCCCGATCTCGACGTTGATCTCCTTGACCAGGAATTTGCCGGTGACCGTGAGCAGCATCTCCTTGGCCGGATCGCCCAGCTTGAACAGCGTGTCGCCGCGGCGATATTTGCGCTCGGTCATGAACGGCTTGAGCCATTCGATCGACATGTCGCCTTCGGCCGCATGGCGCGCCTTCTTGACCAGCTTGAGCATCTGCCGCAGGCGCAGGGCGTTGATCGGAAGCATCAGGAGATAGAGCAGGAACGTCGCGACGTTGGCGGTGAGCGCGCCGAAGAGAGCAAAGAACGCGCAGCCGATCATGTTGGCGACGCGCAGCGGCACCATCGTCCGCATCAAGAGGGTGGCGACGAAGAAGACCGCCCCGACCACGGCAAACAGATTGGCGAGCGTGATGTTGTGGACGAATATCTCCAAGAGCCGGTTGAAGATCGCGTCGTAGGTGACGTTGTCGGGATCCAGGCCCATCTGCACCAGGATTTTCGCGATCCTGAGGTTATCCGTGGCCGCGTCGAGAATGCGGTCGAGGATCGACGAAATGTCTGCGCTGCCGGACGGCATGGTACTAACCCCACGTAAGGCATTCAGTCCTGGTCGGCACCCGTATAGCCGAAATCGAATGACGACCGCTTGAATGACGCTTCCGGCCGTCATGCTGCAAGAGGCGAATTTTAGCGTGGTCGGGCGTTTCGGCAATTGCCCCTTGGTTGCCCGGCTGGCCACGGCGCGGGGCGTGATTCGGGGCAGCCGGTGTGGGCTGCGGCGTCGCGGACCGGCCGGGATGCCGGTGCGGCCGGGGCATGGCGCGACGCTTAAGGCTTGGTGGCGGGCTGCACGACCTGCTGCTCGACGAGGCCGAGGCGCCCTGGCAGCGAGCCGGCGCGCAGCAGCATCGCGACGCTGTTGGCCTCTTCCAGGGTGAAGTTGCCGGCGATCTGGCCCGAGCCGCCGGTGATGGGCTCGCGGATCACGGGAGCGGAGATCACCTTGTCGTCGAGCACGATGGCAAAGGGCTTCCCGACGTTCTCTGCGGTGACATGGGCGAAGCGCCGCGTGCCGCGGCCGTTGAAGCGGAACGAGGCGATCGGCTCCTTCGTGTCGCTCGCAAATCCCGGGCCCGCATAGCTGATGTCGTCGCCCTCGAGCGCGCTGTCCCTGGCGACGAGATAAGGAAGCCTGTCCTTGAAGCCGAGCAGGACTTCGGTGCCTGCCGGAGGCGCGCCGGATTGCGCATGCTCCGCGGACATCGAGAGATCGATCAGGCGGAATCCGACCTTGACCTTCCTGGCGAAGATCGCGGTGACATGCTCGGGCTCCATCACGCCGGGCAGGAGGATGCGGATGCGGTCCGTCCCATCGACTTGAACGCTGGCAAGCTTGACGCCGGCGTCCTTGAGGCGCTGCTCGATCATGGCGATGGAATCTTCGACGAGGTCGCGCAGCCGCTCGGCGGATGCGGCATCGGTCGGTGCAAGCCTGATCAGACCGTCTCCGCTATCAGTCACGGTGAACGCATGCGCCGGCAGTCCCTCGGCCGCCGACGCGAGTTTGCGCGTGAACTGGTCGCGACCCTTCGCATCCGCGATCTTCACGTCGACGCCCCCGTCGCGGATCGCAACGCCGGAGAAGGCGATCCGGCCCTCACGCAGGGTCCTGTAGACGTCGTCGCGCAGATCCGTGACGACCGCCTCCCGCAAGCCGTCGGTGTCCACCTTGTAGACGATGCCGGACCCGCCCAGCTTCTCCATCTTGTCGGCGACGAAGGCTGCGATTTTGGCGCGCATCTTGTCGAACTGGGTGTCTGCGCCGAGAGTGGCAGAGGGCAGAGCAATCGCGAATGCCGTCGCGAACGCGGCGATCAGCCGTGCAATGCGATTCCGCAGGGGCGTCGTCATGATGACCTCAAGTCTTGCGGCAGGACGCTGGCGGACGAATTCAGTGTCAGTTCTTGGTCCCCCGACCGGCCGCAGAGGTTCAAGCGCCACAGCCGGTAGGCAATGGACGAACGCTCAATCATCCATCATTCTGCCCGCGCTCGGCCGGCGCTCGGTCGGGGCCTCGCCGAACCAAGATGTCACAAGATACGGGGGCGGGGACATGCATCTGAGGGAGGACGAAATTTCATGGCGGGCATCCACGCGCTCGATCGGTACATCGGCAACGACTATCCGGATCTTTTGACGGACGATGAGGTCCGGGTATTCGAGCAGGTCCCCTACGCCGACCGCGTCGCGGCCGAGAGCACCTATGACGCCATCAGGCTAGGTGCGGTACGCAACCCCGACGGGGCCGCGATCCAGTTCCTGCAAAATGCCGATTCCGCCGACACGCCGCTGGTCGTCACCTATCGCGATTTCATCGCGCGCGTCACGCAGGCCGCCAATATGTTTCACGCACTCGGCGCCGAGAAGGGCGACGTCATCAGCTTCATGTTGCCGCTGGTGCCGGATGCCTTCGTCACGCTGTTCGGCGCCGAGGCCGCCGGCATCGCCAACCCCGTCAATCCGCTGCTCGAGCCGCACCAGATCGCCGAGATCCTGGAGGCCGCGAACACCAAGATCCTGGTGGCGCTTGGGCCGATGCCGGGCACCGACATCTGGCAGAAGGTCGAGCAGATCCGCCCGCAGCTCAAGCACCTGAAGGCAGTCGTGCAGGTATTCGGCGGCGGCGATCCGGCGAAAGCCATCTTTGCCTTCAGCGACCTGATCAAGCAGCAGCCGTCGGACCGGCTCGTCAGCGGACGCAAGATTTCGAGTGCTGATATCGCCGCTTATTTCCACACCGGCGGCACCACGGGTACGCCGAAGCTGGTGCGGCACACGCATGCCAACCAAGTCTATCAGGCCTGGGCCCTCAATCTGTTGCTGAAGGCTAAGCCCGGCGCAAACCTGCTATTTGGCATGCCGCTGTTCCACGTTGGGGGCTCGCTGACGCAGGTGCTGACGACGCTGTCGAGCGGCGGCTCGCTGGTCGTGCTGTCGCCGAGCGGCTGGCGCAATCCGAATGCAGTGAAGAACATCTGGCGGCTGGTCGAGCGTTTCAAGCCCGACGCGCTGTCGAGTGTGCCGACGGTGCTCGCCGCGACCCTCGCGGTGCCGCCGGGCAATGCGGATATCTCGAGCCTGAAATATGCGGCAGGTGGCGGCTCGGCGATTCCGGTCGCGGTCGGCTCCGCGATCCAGGACAAGCTCAAGCTGCCGGTGGTCGAGGTCTACGGCATGACCGAGACCTCGAGCGTGCACACGCTGGCCTATCCGTCGCGGCCGATCCGGCTCGGCTCGGTCGGCCTTCCCATGCCTTATGCGCGTGTGCGCATCGTGCAGCTCGATTCCGAGGGACGCCTGATCCGTGACTGCGCGACCGACGAGATCGGCGTCGTCATCATGGCCGGGCCCGGCGTGTTCGGCGGCTATCTCAATGACGAGCACAACAGAGGCGCCTTCGTCGACGAGGTCTGGGTCAACTCCGGCGATCTTGGCCGGCTCGATGTCGACGGCTATCTCTGGATCACCGGCCGCGCCAAGGATCTCGTGATCCGCGGCGGCCACAACATCGATCCGGCGCCGATCGAGGAGATCATGTTCCGTCACCCCGCCGTCGGCTTCGCCGCGGTGGTCGGCCAGCCCGATGCCTATGCCGGCGAGTTGCCGGTGGGATATGTGCAGTTGAAGCCGGGCGCAAAGGTCGAGCCGGGCGAGCTGGAAGCGTGGGTGCGGGAGCGCACGCCGGAGCGCGCGGCCGTCCCGGTGCAGGTCATTCCGATCGATCCGATGCCGGTGACCGGTGTCGGAAAGGTGTTCAAGCCGCAGCTGCGCTGGGACGCCGCGCAGCGCGTGTTCACCAAGGTGCTGACGCCGCTGGTCGAGCGCGGCATCGATTGCAAGGTGAAGGTCGGTCCGCACGGCAGCCACGGCTCGATCGCGACCGTGACGCTCGCCGGCGTTGCGGAGGGGCAGCGCGAGGCCGTCGCGAACGAGGTGCACAAGCTGCTTGCACCGTTCGTGATGCGTCACGAGGTGGTGCAGGCGTAGGTACTTGCGTTGAACTGTCGCCCGGATGAGCGAAGCGATATTGGGGGCTTCCCAGGTGTCGCTTCGCTCACCCGGCTACAAGCGCAGCGATTGCGGTCTTAACCCGCCGGCATCCGCGTCTCGACCAGGCGCGCCCAGAACGAGGCGCCGTGGCCTAGGATGTTGTCGTTGAAGACATAGGCCGGGTGGTGGCACTCGTTGCCGTCGCCCATGCCGACAAGCACCATTGCGCCGGGACGCGCTTCAAGCATGAAGGAGAAGTCCTCGGCACCCATCATCGGAACGAATTTGTCGTTGACGCGATCGGCGCCGACGATGTCGCGCGCGACGTCGGCGGCAAGGCCGGCCTCGCGGGCATGGTTCATCGTCACCGGATACATCCGCGTGTATTTCGTTTCTGCCGAGCCGCCATAGGCACGGGCGATGCTGTCGGCGACTTCGCCGATACGGCGTTCGACGAGATCGCGCACTTCGGGATCGAGCGTACGCACGGTGCCGGCGAGCTCGGCGACCTCCGGGATGATGTTGAAGGCGGTGCCGGAATGGAATTGCGTGATCGAGATGACCGCGGACTTCAACGGATCGACGTTGCGGGCCACGATCGATTGCAGCGCGTTCACGATCTGCGAGCCGATCAGCACGCTGTCGACCGATTTGTGCGGACCGGCGCCGGCGTGGCCACCCTTGCCGCGAACAATGATCTGGATGTTGTCGGAGGAGGCGAGCATCGGCCCGGGCGTGGTGGCGAAATGGCCCTCGGGCAGGTTCGGCATGTTGTGCATGCCGTAGACCTCCTGGATGTTCCAGCGCGTCATCAGCCCGTCCTCGACCATCGCCTTGCCGCCGCCACCGCCTTCCTCGGCGGGCTGGAAGATCATCACGGCGGTGCCGTCGAAATTACGCGTCTCGGCGAGATATTTGGCCGCGCCGAGCAGCATCGCTGTGTGGCCGTCATGGCCGCAGGCGTGCATCTTGCCGGGGACCTTGGAGGCATAAGGCACGCCCGACGTCTCCATGATCGGCAGCGCGTCCATGTCGGCGCGCAGGCCGATGGTCTTGCCGGAGGCCGACTTGCGGCCGCGGATCACGCCGACCACGCCGGTGCGGCCGATGCCCGTTACCACCTCATCGCAGCCGAATTCGCGCAAGCGGTCCGCGACGATGCCGGCGGTGCGGTGGACCTCGTAGAGCAACTCGGGGTTCTCGTGGAAGTCATGGCGCCAGGCGGCCATTTCGTCGGAGAGGGCGGCAACGCGGTTCACGATGGGCATGAGGGATCCGTTTCTTCTGGGTTCTGTCGTCGTTCCGGGGCGATGCGCAGCATCGAACCCGGAATCTGGAGATTGTAGCGCGAGATTCCGGGTTATTGCTTCGCCTGTGCCCCGGAATGACGAAATATCAGCTCTCCCCGAACACGCGCTTGAAGATCGTGTCGACGTGCTTGAGGTGATAGCCGAGGTCGAACTGCTCCTCGATCTCGGCGTCGGTGAGATATGTCTTCACCTCGGTGTCCTTCTTGAGGAGCTGGAGGAAGTCGCCTTCGCCGCGCCAGACCGGCATGGCGTTGCGCTGCACGAGCTTGTAGGCGTCCTCGCGGCTCGCGCCCTTCTGCGTCAGCGCCAGCAGCACGCGCTGCGAATGTACGAGGCCGCCCAGGCGATCGAGGTTCTTCTGCATGTTGGCGGGGTACACCAGCAGCTTGTCGATCAGCCCGGCGAGGCGCACCAGCGCGAAGTCGAGCGTCACCGTGGCGTCGGGGCCCATCATGCGCTCGGCGGAAGAGTGCGAGATGTCGCGCTCGTGCCAGAGCACGACGTTTTCCAGCGCCGGCGTCACGTAGGCGCGCACCATGCGGGAGAGGCCCGTGAGGTTTTCGGACAGCACCGGGTTACGCTTGTGCGGCATCGCGGAGGAGCCCTTCTGCCCTTCGGAGAAGAACTCTTCGGCCTCCAGCACCTCGGTGCGCTGCATGTGGCGGATTTCCACGGCGATGCGCTCGATCGAGGAAGCGATCACGCCGAGCGTCGAGAAATACATGGCGTGGCGGTCGCGCGGGATCACCTGCGTCGAGATCGGCTCCGGCACGAGGCCCATGGCCTTGGCGACATGCTCTTCGACCCGCGGATCGATCTGCGCGAAGGTGCCGACCGCGCCGGAGATGGCGCAGGTCGCGACTTCTTTCCGCGCCGCGATCAGACGTTCCTTGGCGCGGGTGAATTCGGCATAGGCATAAGCGAGCTTGAGGCCGAAGGTGACGGGCTCGGCGTGGATGCCGTGGCTGCGGCCGATCGTCGGCGTCATCTTGTGCTCGAAGGCGCGCTTCTTGAGCGCTGCCAGCACCTTGTCGAGGTCGGCGAGCAAGAGGTCGGCGGCGCGGGTGAGCTGGACGTTAAGGCAGGTATCGAGCACGTCGGAGGAGGTCATGCCCTGGTGCACGAAGCGCGCCTCGGGACCGACGATCTCGGCGAGGTGGGTGAGGAAGGCGATGACGTCGTGCTTGGTCTCGCGCTCGATCTCGTCGATGCGGGCGACGTCGAAGATGGCGTCCCTGGCCTTGGCCCAGACCGTTTTGGCGGCCTCCTTGGGGATGGTTCCGAGCTCGGCGAGCGCGTCCGCCGCATGCGCCTCGATCTCGAACCAGATCTTGAACCGGGTCTGCGGCTCCCAGATCGAGGCCATTTCCGGGCGGGTGTAGCGGGGGATCATCTGATGGCTCCAACAAGGTAGGCGGGCGGCCCGAGGGGGCTGTGCCGGCCAAAATGCTTTTTACGCCGTGATTTAGCAGAGCGGGGAGGGCTAAACAAACGGCGGAGGCAAGGTAGCGGGGGATGATCGGACCGAGCAGGCCGCCAGCACCCAGGCTCGGCCGGCAGCGGTCTCCGACAGGGGGCTGCCGGCCCCAGAAATCAGCGGTCAAACACGGATCATCGACTGACAGATATTGAAATCTGTCAGCGAGCCGTGTATATCCGTTACCGGACGCTCCGATTGGGCGTCCCGCGACAGCCCCGGGGAGCCCGCCATCCGAAACAAGCTCGGATCGGAGGGCGGATCGAAGAACGGGGAGCGCGGACGAATGGAGACTTACGACAATGACGACCGAAATCCTCAACTTCACCGGTGTGATTGGGCATTGGCTCAATTTGCTGGTGGCGCGCCAGATCGCGGCGCAGGCTGCAAAACTGCCTCATTAAGGCATAGGCTTTCCGAACGGCCGGCAAGGGCGCTTCGGAAGCAGCCCTACTGCCGGGAAACTGAGCCCCAAACGGGAACATGGTGCTGGCATGAATGAAGCCGTTGTCTTGACGCCGGAGCGGATCCTCGAAGTCACCGAGGATGTGCTCAGGCGCTACGGACCTGCCAAGGCCACCGTGGTCGACGTTGCCCGCGCGCTCGATGTCAGCCACGGCAGCGTCTATCGCCATTTTCCCAGCAAGGCCTCGCTGCGCGAGGCCGTTGCCAAACGCTGGCTGGACCGCATCGACGCTCCCTTGCTGGCGATCGCGAATGAGCAGGGGCCGGCACCCGACAGGCTGGACCGCTGGCTGCGCACGCTGTTCGCAGCCAAGCGTTCGCGCGTGCTCGACGACCCTGAAATGTTCGAGACTTACCTGACGCTGGCGCGCGAGGCCTGCGCGGCCGTCAAATGTCACAAGGACACCATGATCGACCAGATCGCGGCGATCCTGACCGATGGCGTAAAGCGAGGCGAATTCGCCGTGGGCGACGTCAAGGCAACCGCGCGAGCGATCTTCGATGCGACCGTCCGCTTCCACCATCCGGCCCATGCCGACGAGTGGAAGGACGCTGATCTCTCCGCACGCGTCGATGCGACGCTCGCTCTGCTGCTGCGCGGGCTGAAGGCGGCCTGAGGCAGCAGGACCCATTCATCCCGGGTGCTGCCGATCAGCCTCGCGTCTTCTGGAGAGCGGCGCCATAGCGAAGCGAGGGCGAGGAAGCCGGGTGTTTTCGCGTGTGCAGAGCAGGATCGGATGGCACGACCGGCGGACTATCCGGGTAGGCATTGACCGCGATTTCGACGGCGTCCTTTGACCGCTTTCGAAGGCGGTAGAACGTCAGCTCCTGGTCGAACATGGGGCAGCGAAAGTGGACGACGGCCGTGTCCGGCAGGCGGCAAAGTTCGTCGATGAGCTCGCCTACGGTGATAATCGGGGGATGGTCGACTGCTTTGTGATGACCCTTACTCATGACCCTTTGCTCCTTCTCTGTCGTACTAACCGGAGCCGGATCGGCTCCGTTCCAATTTCGTTCAGCAGATTGAGAAGCTTCGAGGGACTAGGGCAGTGCGGCAGCTTTGCTGTTAGATCCTCGTCAGCCCACAGGTCGCGGCCAGCCGCACGAGCTGCGCATCCGTACGCGCGCCGGTCTTGGTCTTGATCAGATAGTGATAGTTCTGCACCGTCTTGACGCTGAGATTGAGATGCGTTGCGATCTGCTCGGTGGTGGCGCCACCGGCGAATTGGCGCAGAATCTCGATCTCGCGCTCGCCCAGCTGGTCCAGCGCCGAACCCGTCGACGACAGGCTGTCCTCGGCCAGAATATGCGCGATGTCGTCGCTCATGGCGCGCTCGCCGCGGGCGACGCTGCGAATCGCGGTCACGACGGCAGAGGGCTCGCTGCTCTTGGTGACGAAGCCGCTGGCGCCCGCGCCAAAGGCGGCCTTCACCAGCACGGCTTCGTTGTGCATGGTGAAGACGAGGATCCGCGCCCGTGGGCTGCGCGCGCGGATATTGCGGATGGCCTCCAGCCCGCTCGCGCCGGGCATCGAGATATCGAGCACGACGACGTCGGGGGCATGCGCCTTGAACGCGCCGTAGGCGTCCGCGGCGTTGTCGGCTTCCGCCACGACATGCAGATCGCCCTGGCTTTCCAGCACGCGCCGATAGCCTTGCCGCACGATCGGGTGGTCGTCGACCAGCAGCACGGAGATGCCTGTTGCTGCAACCTCGCTCATCCCGGCCTCACGCAGCGAGCGGGATGGTGGCGGCAACGCTGAGGCCGCCGCGGGCAGGCAGGATCGACAGCGATCCGCCGGCTGCCGTGACCCGCTCGCGGATGCCGGTCAGGCCGTACCCGGCCGACCGCGCGACACGGGCCGCGTCGCCGCCGCCGTCGTCCTCGACGCGGATCAGCAGCGCATCGTCCTCACCGGCACGGCGTTCGACGCGCAAGCTGATCTCGCGCGCGACGCCGTGACGCAGCGCGTTGGTCAGGCATTCCTGTGCCACGCGATAGGCCGTGGTGGCGGCCGGACCGCTGATGTCGGTGAGGTCACCCCTGAGATCGAGCTGAATCGTCGGCCGCGCCGCGCTCTGCGAGCGCCAGCTGTCGACGAGATTGACGAGGCTTGCCTCGAGCCCGAGCTCGTCGGGCAGCGGATTGCGCAGACGCTTCAAGGCATCGCGCAGCGAGGCCATCAGGTGATGGGTGGCCTGCGAGATCATGCGCGCATCCTGAGCGATTCCCGTGCTGTCGTCCTTCGTGCTCGCAGTTTCGATTGTGTTGGCGAAGGCGAGAATAGCGGAGAGATTCTGCCCGAACTCGTCGTGCAGCTCGCGGGCGAGGGCGCGGCGCTCGTCGTCGCGGATTTCGATCAGGCGCCGCGTCAGGGCGGCGCGCTGCTCGGTAGCTTCCTCCAGCCGGTCGCCGAGCTCGCCGACGGCGCTGCCGATCATCGCCAGCTCCATCGAGCGGAAGCGCGGCAGTTTCGTGCGATATTGACCGCGTGCCATGCGCTGCAGGGCGGTGACGATCGCGCGCGCCGGCGCCAGCGCATGTGCGATCGCGAGCGACGCCAACAGCCCGATTGCCGCCGCCATCAGCAGCGCGACATCGATCACGTTGAGGATGTACTCCCACGCCAGCGAGACGGCCGCCGCGCCGTCCGGCGTCGCGACCACCGTGCCGGCAGAAGCGGCGCGGGGACTGACGGGCCGGATGACCTCGGCGTGGCTGCCGAGGAAGGTGGGCACGATGGCGGCGAACCAGCGCGGCGGCGTCGCGCCCAGCCCCTCGCTTTGGCCGCAGAGCGGCTTCTCGAAAGCCGCGGCCGGCTGGAACTCGACGCAGACGCCAGGCGAGATCAGCTTCATCGTCTCCAGCGTGCGCCAGTCTGGAACCGGCAGCAGATGCTCGCGGGCTCTGCTGCTGCGCAACAAAAGCTCGCGCCAATACAGCGCCCGTAGCGCCTGCGCGACCCGCTGCGCCGAGGCAGCAGTCGCGCGGTCGACGCTGCGATGGGCCTCGAACGTGGCCCACAAGGTCGCGGCTCCGAGGCAGAGCACGACGATGAGCAGCAAACGGGCGACAAGCTGAAGCACGAGGCGCATGCGATCACCCCCGACGTTTGGTAAGGTCAGCCTAACAACGCCGACGCGCCTTGCCAATTGCGGTGGTTGGGGTGGATTGCAGCTTGGGCAAATTTCCCAAGCCGGATTGGGCATGGGTCTTTGGACCTGAAACGGCGGCTCTGATCTAATCGGTCGGGACGCGTTGCAAGCCAGTGCTTGCGAGCCAGGAGCGGTGCAGCATGAGTTCGATCACGATTGGACCGATCGCGGGGACCTCGACCGATCCCTCCGAGCGCAGCGCGCTGCTGTTCTGGATGATCTTCACCGGGCTCTCGATCTTCGCCGTCGTGCTGCTGTGGCGCTTCGGCCTGATCCACCTGATGCTGACCTCGGACCGGACCTACATTTCCAGCGTGATCGCGCTGCTTTATGTCCTCACCTGCGGCCACTGCTTCCTGCGCACGCGGGCGATTGCGCGTGAAGGCGCAGCGGCGCGGCGCTGCCGGGCGGTGCTGGCGGCGCCGGACGGCAGCAAGGTGCTGGATGCGAGTGCGGCCGTGCTGCCGCGCGGACTGGTCCGCGACCACATCCAGAGCCTGGTGACGAAAGCTGCGGCGCAGGACTACCGGCCGGTCGACCAGACGCTGCTATTGCGAAACCTCGCTGATCGCTTGCGGGGCTCCAACGGCTTCGGTGCTTTCGTCTCCGATACGCTGATGAAGCTCGGCCTGCTCGGCACCATTATCGGCTTCATCATCATGCTGGCGCCGATCGCGGGGCTGGATGCCGCCGACAAGGTCGCGATGCGTTCCTCGATGGGCTTGATGAGCGACGGCATGGCTGTCGCGATGTACACGACGCTGGCCGGCCTCGTCGGCTCGATCCTGGTCCGGATCCAGTATTACATGCTGGATACCGCGACCCAGCGGGTGTTCTCGGATGCGGTGGTGCTGACGGAGACCTACGTGACGCCGGTGCTGGAGCGCAAAGGTTCCGGTGCGCCGTCATGATGGATGATTTCGGTCTCTATCCGCGCGAGGAGCCGTTCGATCCGCTGGGCGTGATGCTGTTCAAGGCGCTCCAGGTGATCGCGTTCCTGTTCTTCCTGGCGCTGCTCGCGGTCTCGCCGGACGCCAAGGAAGGCAAGATCGATTCCAAGGCGGAGTTCATCATCACGATGGACTGGCCGGACAATCATCCTGACGATCTCGACCTCTTCGTGCAGGATCCCGCCGGCAACATCGCCTGGTATCGCCACCGCGAGGCCGGTTTCCTCACGCTCGACCGCGACGACCGCGGCGGGGCCAATGATTTCATCATCGTCAACGGCAAGAAGATCGCTTCGCCGATCCGCGAGGAGATCGTCACGGTGCGCGGCATCGTCGCCGGCGAATACACCGTCAACGTTTCGCATTTCCAGGCAACGACCGGCGAGCCTGTTACGGCGAGCGTGAAGGTGCAGAAGCTCAACCCGACCGCGCAGGTGATCTTCGACAACAAGCTCGTGCTCGGCCATACCGGCGACGAGAAGACCGCGGTGCGTTTCCGGCTCGATTCCGAGGGCAAGGTCATCAATGTCGACCAGCGGCCGAAATCCCTGCTGGAGACGTTCCGCAACGTGCGCGCCAACGGCGCCGACATCGATCCGAAGACCGGTGTGAGGATGCGCCGTGAGTAATCTGCAAACCGTCATCCTGACGCTGTCGGTCGCCTACGCGGTCATCGGCGCTCTGCTGCTGGTCGTGCTGGTCTATGCGCGGTTGCACTGGTCATTGAAGGCGGTCGCCGTGGTCGTGACCAGCACCTTCTATGTCGTGAGCTTTACCGAGATGCGCGGGCTGCTCGGCTGGGCCAGCTCCGAACGGATGCCCTCCGCCTTCAAGCTGCTCCAGGCCCGCATTGTCGAGCCGCACTCACTGGAAGGCGATCCCGGCTCGATCTATCTGTGGGTCGAGGCGCTGGATGAGGACAATCGTCCGAGCGGCATCCCCCGGGCCTTCCGGGTGCCGTACGACGACAGGCTGGCCGACAAGACCCATGCCGCGCAGAACGAGATCGCAGCCGGTCACCCTCAAGGCGGGCGGGCCGCGGATTTCGGCGGCGGCGACGGCAGCCTGATCGACATGGTCCGGGAATATGTGACGCCCAAGACCATTTTGGAGACAAGCGGCGGCGATTCCTCGACCGGCGAGTTCAATGCGCCGCCGGCCGGCGCGCAAGGCGCGGTGTTCACCCCGATTCCGCCGCCCCGGATGCCGCCCAAGGACGAACGATAGGCCCTTCATCATCACCGCAGGCCAGCGCTGGTAAACGGCGCAGCGCTGGCGCATCTTCTTGATCTCCCTCAATTTGGCCTTATCGGCTTTCAATATGAGTTCGAGGGGTGGAGGGTGCGTGCTCCTAGCTGTCTTCTCGGATATTCACGGCAACCGGCAGGCGTTCGAGGCCTGCCTGAAAATCGCCCGTGCGAAAGGCGCGGAGCAGTTCGTCCTGCTCGGCGATTTCGTTGGTTACGGCGCCGATCCGGAATGGGTGGTGGATAGCGCAATGGAGCTCGTGGCCCAGGGGGCTGTTGCCGTGCGCGGCAACCACGACCAGGCGGTCAACTCCTCGGCGGAGACCATGAACGCCGAAGCGCAAATCGCGATCGAATGGACCCGCGGCCGGCTCGACATCGCGCAGCGGCGGTTCCTGGCTGAGTTACCGATGCTGGTGGAGGACAGCGATCGCCTGTTCGTGCACTCGGAGGCCTCTCATCCCCAGCGCTGGCACTATGTCCGCTCGACGGTGGACGCCGCCAAGAGCCTGATCGCGACGCCCGCCCATGTCACGTTCTGCGGCCACATCCATCGCCCCGCGCTCTATTCGATGTCGGTGACGGCGAAGATGACGAGCTTCGTGCCGAAGACCGACGTTCCCGTGCAGCTCCTGCGCGGGCGGCAATGGCTCGCCGTGCTTGGCTCGGTCGGCCAGCCCCGCGATGGCGATCCGTCCGCATCCTTCGCGCTGTTCGACACGGTCTCATGCCAGATCACCTATTGCCGCGCCCCTTACGACATCGCGACCGCGGCAAGCAGGATCCGCGACAACGGACTGCCGCCCTGGCTGGCCGACAGGCTGTCGCAAGGGCGCTGACTGCGATGCCGAAACCCCTTGTCAAGTCGGGCGCGGAGATCGACGGTTACACCATCGGTGAATGCGTGCATGCCGGCGGTATGGCAACGCTGTGGACCGTCACCCATCCCGGCATCGATGTGCCCTTGCTGATGAAGATCCCGCGGGTGTCGGAGGGCGAGGACCCCGCCGCGATCGTCTCCTTCGAGATGGAGATGATGATCCTGCCGCGGCTTGCAGGTCCGCACGTGCCGGCCTGCTTCGGCACCGGGGATTTCGCGCATCAGGCCTATGTCGTGATCGAGCGCATCCCTGGCGCTACGCTCTACAAGCGGCTCCCCGACCTGCCGCTGCCCTATGACGAGGCGCGGCAGCTCGTCGCAAAGATCGCGCTCGCGCTCGCCGATCTGCATCGGCAGAGCGTGATCCATCACGACATCAAGCCGAGCAGCATCATGTTTCGTGATTCAGGCGAGGCGGTTCTGATCGACTACGGCCTGTCGCACCACAACCATCTGCCTGATCTGTTGCAGGAAGAGTTCCGCCTGCCTTACGGCACTGCGCCCTATATGGCGCCCGAGCGGCTCCTGGGCGTTCGCGACGATCCGCGCAGCGACCTGTTCTCGCTCGGCGTGCTGCTCTATTTCTTCACGACCGGCGAGCGGCCGTTCGGCGAGGGCGAGACGCTGCGTGCCATGCGGCGCCGGCTCTGGCGCGACCCGCATCCGCCGCGCAAGATCCGGGCGGATTATCCGCCCTGGCTTCAGGAGGTGGTGTTGCGGTGTCTCGAGATCGAGCCGGTGTGGCGCTACCCGACGGCGTCTCAGCTCGCCTTCGATCTCGCCCATCCGGACCAGGTCAAGCTCACCGCGCGCTCGGAGCGGGTGAAACGTGATCCTCTCAGCGTCGCGTGGCGGCGCCGCTTTAACCTGGGCGTCTTGGCGCCGCGCGCGAAATCGGACGTCGCCGCCCAAATCGCATCGAGTCCGATCCTCGCTGTCGCGCTGGACACGGTGGAAGGTGCACCGGAGCTGAACGAGGCGCTGCGCGTGACGACCGAACGCATCCTCGCCACCTTGCCGTCGGCGCGGCTTGCCTGCCTCAACGTGCTCAAGCTGAACCGGATCTCGATCGACCGTACCCTCGACGAGCAGGGCTCCAACAAGCATATCGACCGCCTGGTCGCGCTCAGGCATTGGGCGACGCCGCTCAAGCTGGATGAGAGCCGGCTGTCGGCTCATGTGCTGGAGGCGGTCGATCCCGCCGCCGCGATCCTGGAATTCGCCGAGGCCAACCAGGTCGATCACGTCATTGTCGGCGCACGGCAGAGTTCGTTCAGGCGCACGCTGCTCGGCAGCGTCTCGGCCAAGGTAGCCGCGGAAGCGACCTGCACCGTCACCGTGGTGCGGCCGCCGCGACTGGCTGGCAATGTCGGCGGCTCAGATGCCGGCGACATTGCGGGATAGCCCGCCTGGCGTCTTGCGGGTTCGAGTCAGGCCGCGTGGGCGGAGCGCTTGCGGCGGATGGGCCAGCAGAATTGCGGGCCGGGCTCGCCGTGATCCGCGCCGCCGCCAAAATACTGGATGATCTCGCGGCAAGGTTCGCAACTGAACAGGTTACGCGACGCGGACGCCCTGGTCATTTCCTTGAGGCAGGTCGGGCAATGCGGTTTCATTGGGTCGGTCCGGAAAAGGAAATCTCAGTGTTGGCGCTGCGAGGAGAACGAATGGTCGAGGTCGGCGTCGGGCCCGGCATCGTCGTCCAGCATTCTGTCGGCGCGCTCGAGGCGGCCGAAGAAGTCCTCGAGGCCTGGATGCGGGCGACGCGGAATCCGGCATCTGCGTTTCGGCTGGCGCTTCACCAGTGCGATCTGCATGGCGCTCAGCCCGGGTGACGATGACGTGAAATGATGCGGGCAGAAGTCACGGCCTTCACCGGCTGTGCCGCGCAGCGTCTGCGAGTCGCCATCGCCGCGTTGAGTCCGAACCACAACGCTACGCCAGTCCAAATCAGGGTCGTCGTCATGATGTGCTCCCGTCAAAAGCAGACAGGAGTCACTTGCGGTGATTTGCGCGAATCAGTGAAGTCCGGACGAGTACGGATCAGGATTGCAATCCAGGCGGTGCGCGCTGCAGCACCCGGAGACGCCACGGGATTGCTCCTCGTCAGCCTGCGCCGCTTGATCCAGCTCAAATCGCTTCGCCGCGGGCCCCCAGCGCCGCGTTGCGGATCGCGGCGATGTTGGTCTTGTAGGCGTCCTGCGTGCCGCCCTTGAACACGGAGGTGCCGGCGACGAAGGCGTTGGCGCCAGCCGCCGCGAGCGCGCCGGCAACATCGGGGCCGACGCCGCCGTCGACCTCGATATCGATCGGCCGGCCGGCCGTCATCGCGCGGATGTCACGGATCTTGCCGATCGCGGAGGGGATGAAGGCCTGGCCGCCGAAGCCGGGATTGACCGACATCACCAGCACGAGGTCGACGAGGTCGAGGACGTATTCGAGCGCGCTGATCGGCGTTGCCGGATTGAGCGAGACGCCGGCCTTCTTGCCGAGCGCGCGGATCGCCTGGAGCGAGCGGTGCAGGTGGGGACCTGCCTCCGCATGCACGGTGATGTGGTCGCAGCCGGCTTTCGCAAAGGCCTCGAGATAGGGATCGCAGGGCGAGATCATCAGATGCGCGTCGAAGATCTTATTCGTGTGCGGGCGCATCGCCTTGATGACATCAGGGCCGTAGGAGATGTTCGGAACGAAGTGCCCGTCCATCACGTCGAGATGGATCCAGTCGGCGCCGGCGGCATCCACCGCGCGCACCTCCTCGCCGAGCCTGGAGAAGTCCGAGGCCAGCATCGAGGGCGCAATGGCCAGGGGGCGGGGTGCGAAGGCTTGGGTCATGGCGCGTTTTCCGTGGCGGCCGTGAAGGATGGCCTCGCCTAACATGGGCCTCCGTGGCGGGCAATGCAGGGGAGCCGTGCTTCCTGTGGGCGGAAATTTCTGCCGCGACCGGCACGAATTGCCGGTGTTCCCCGACGGCGGCAAGCGCGGCGGAGGCGGATTTCATTGAGCTTTTCACGCTGGCACGACGCTTGCTGACGTCAGTCCTGAATGTTGGCCGCGGCATGCCGCACCGGTTGGAGTTGTGCAATGTTGTTCGCCCTTGGTGCGGTATCGAGTGCGCTCGGCGCGATCCAGTCGCTGACGAACTCGAAATCGTCGTCATCGACGCAGAAGACGGGATCGACGCAAGGCACGACCAACCCGTTCGCGATCGACAGCGGCAGCAGCACGACCAGCGGCGCGGCCTCGTCGGTCAACTCGGGCAGATATCCGCAGATCTCGCCGGAGACGATGAACGCGCTGTTCGCGGCGCAGGGCCAGTCGACGGACAGGAGCGGCGCGACCAGCTCATCCTCGACTGGGGCGGCGTCTTCGGCATCGAAGAGTCCCGAGGATGCGCTGAAGGACCTGTTCTCGCAGATCGATGGGGACGGTGACGGCAAGATCACCAAGTCCGAGTTCGAGGATGCCCTCGGCGCGGGCGGCACCAATCTGGCCAAGGCCGATGAGGTGTTCTCGAAGATGGACGCGAATGCGGATGGCGACATCAATCTCGGAGAGATGACGAAGGCGCTGCGGGGCGGCCACGGCCATCAGGCGCAGGGTGCCGGCAGTTCGGGCGGTGGTTCGGACTCCTCGTCGCAATCCGGCGGCTCGACGTCGACCACGACGACCAATGCCGATGGCTCGACCACCACCACCGTCACCTATGCCGACGGCTTCAAGATGTCGACCACCGTGCCTGGCGCCTCCAGCAGTTCGAATGCCAACGGCGGCGGCAGTTCGCCTTATGACTGGTTCGGGCAGATGATGCAGCGTCAGGCGCAGGCTTCGGCGGGGTCGGCTTCATCAATGTCAATGAGCGTGTAAGCGCGCTCCAAGGCTACCCTGCATATTCGTGCGTGATGTCACGATAGACATAACGGTCGCGGATCTCGCGATTGAAGAACGCCCCTTTTGAGCGCGCTTGACTGAATGCAGCGGCGGCCTCGGGCGGAACGTCCTCATAGAGGTAGATCCTCCCGCTGACGAAAGTCACCTTCAGCTCGCGCGTGCCCGGTGCATATCGAAAGAAGCGGATCACGGACGACGGCATGGCGGAACACCTCGGTCCGCCGAGACAACGCCGTGTCCGCCGTTTCGTTTCTCGCCTAGCCGAACTTGTCCTTCCACGCCGGCAGCGCACCGGGGAACGGCAGCGCGGTCGCGCTGTACACGCCGCTCGCGATCGCGCGTGCGACCACGTTGGCGGCGACCATGCCGAGCTCGGTGAGCTCGACCAGCGGCTCGATCGGCTTCTCGCACGTGGCTGCGGCGAACAGCACGTCGCCGTCGAGCGGAGCGTGCACCGGATAAACCGCGCGGGCGAATCCGGTCTGCGCGATCATCGCGAGCCGCTTGGCCTGCGCCTTGCTGAGAACAGCGTCGGTGACGACGAGGCCGATCGTGGTGTTCTCGCGCTCGCTCGCGGCCGGCCCGCCTTTGATGCGCATCGCCAGCATGTCGGGCGTGAACGCAGGCGGCAGGCCACGTCCGCCGAACTCGCCGTTTTCCTCGAACGGCGCCGCCCAGAACCACGGGCCGTTGCCGACCGTCACGCTGCCGACCGCGTTCACCACCATGATCGCGGCGACCTTGACGCCGTTCGCCGTGACGGCCGATGCCGAGCCGATACCGCCCTTGAAAGTGGCGGTGGTCGCACCCAGGCCCGCACCGACGCTGCCGAGCGCGAAGTCGGTGTCGGCGGAAGCGGCGGCGGCATAGCCGAGATCGCGATAGGGCGAGAAGCGGCCCCAGGCCTTGTCGCCGCCGTTGAGCAGGTCGAACACGATCGCGCCCGGAACGAGCGGGACCACGGCCTCCCGGACCCTGAAGCCGCGGCCCTGTTCGGCGAGCCAGGCCTGCACGCCGCCGCCGGCATCGAGGCCAAAGGCGGAGCCGCCGGAGAGCGCGATCGCGTCGACCCGCTCGACCGTGTTGGCGACCTCGAGCAGCGAGACCTCGCGCGTGCCGGGTCCGCCGCCCCGGACGTCGATCGCCGCGACGGCGGGCTGGTCGAAAATGATGGCGGTCGTGCCGGAGGCCACTTTGATATTCTCGGCATGGCCGACCCGGACGCCGGCGATATCGGTCAGAAGGTTTTTCAAGATGGTCTCGTTGTTGAGAGCATTTCGCGATCCGCGATAGCGCAGCGATGCCGCAGGCTCAACTGGCGAGCGCGGTCCTGAGCATTTTGGCGAGCTCGGATTTGCGGTAGGGCTTGGCGAGCAGCAGCACGCCGGAATCGAGCCGGCCATGATGGACGATGGCATTTTCAGTGTAGCCCGAGGTGAACAGCGTCTTCAGGTCGGGGCGGCGACGGGCCGCCTCGTCAGCAAGCTGGCGGCCGTTCATGTTGCCGGGCATGATGATGTCGGTGAAGAGCAGGTCGATGGTCTCGTCGCTGTCGATGATATTGAGGGCCTCGGCGCCGTTGGCAGCCTCGAGCGCGGTATAGCCGAGGCTCTTGACCTGCGTCACGACATACTGCCGCACCAGTGCATCGTCCTCGACGATCAGGATCTTCTCGTCGCCGCCGGCGATGGGCGCGTTCTGGAGCGCTTCGAACTCGGTCTCCTGCATCCCGGTCGAGCGCGGCAGGTAGATCTTCACGCTCGTGCCGTGACCTTCTTCGCTGTAGATCTTGATGTGGCCGCCCGACTGCTTGACGAAGCCGAACACCATGCTGAGGCCAAGGCCAGTGCCCTTGCCGACCTCCTTGGTGGTGAAGAAGGGATCGAACACCCGGTCGATCAGCTCGGCGGGAATTCCGCTGCCGGTGTCGCTGACCGCGATCATCACGTAATTGCCGGCAACGACGTCGGGGTTCATGCTGGCATAGCCGTCGTCGAGGAAGACGTTGCGGGTCTCCAGCACCAGGGTGCCGCCGTCGGGCATGGCGTCGCGAGCGTTCAACGCGAGATTGAGGATCGCGGTGGACAGCTGGCCCGGGTCGACCAGCGTCGGCCAGGCATCCTCGGTGAGTTGCGGCATGATGGTGATCTGCTCGCCGAGCGTCGGATGCAGCAGCTTGGCGGCTTCGAGCGCCAGCGCGTTCACGTCGATCTCGCGCGGCTGGAGCGGCTGCTTGCGGGCGAAGGCGAGCAGATGCTTGGTCAGCTGCGCTCCGCGCTCGGCGGCGTCGTCGATCAGCCTGGTGATGGCGGCAAGCTCGGGCCGGTCGGCGACCGCATCGCTGAGAATGCCGATCGTACCCGTGATGACGGTCAGCACGTTGTTGAAATCGTGGGCGACGCCGCCGGTCAATTGCCCGATCGAGTCCATCTTCTGGATCTGCCGGAGCTGGGCTTCGGCAGCCTGCTTGTCGGTGAGATCGCGGCCGATGAAGTAGTGGCGCTTCACCGGCTCGGACCAGGTGCCCATCCAGTTCAGCGCGACCTCGTGACCGTCGTAATGGTAGTAGCGCGCCTCGAAGCTGCGCTTGACCGCACCGCGACGCGCTGCGCGCATCTCGTTCCGCGTCTTCTCGAGATCGTCGGGATGGATGAACTCGGTCGCGCTGTGCCCGACCATATCCTCGGGGTCGTAGCCGAGAATGTTCTTCACGCTCGGGCTGACCTGGACGAAATTGCCATAGCCGTCGGTGACCAGGATCAGGTCCTGCGAGGTCTCGAAGATGCGCTGGCGTTCTTCGGTCTCCCGGCGCAGCTTCTCTCTCGCCTGCTTCTCTTCGGTAATGTCGTGAGCGATCTTGGAGGCGCCGATGATTTCTCCCTCATCGGTCCGCAGCGGTGTAACGTTGAGGACGACGTCGAGCGGGCTTCCGTCTTTTCGGATCCGGATCGTCTCGTGCTGGGCAATCGACTCGTTGCTGGCGATCCGGTTGAGGATGCTCCTGACCTCGCCTTTGAGATCCGGCGGGACGATGATGTCGATCGGCTTGCCGATGGCCTCGGCAGCGGAATAGCCGAAAAGATGTTCGGCGGCCTTGTTCCAGCCGGTGATGATGCCATCGAGCGATTTCGTTATGATGGCATCGTTGGACGATTCGACGACCGCGCCGTACAGCGCGAGGCGCTTGCCGTAATAGTCGCGTTCCGAGGCCGATTGCTGGCGCAGCCTGCCGACGAGGCCCACCGTATGCGCCTGGAGGCGGACGTTCTCGATGAGAAGCACTGCGAGCACGAAGGTGGCCGCCGCGAGACCGTAGAGCCGGCCGGCATAGAAGCCGAGATCGAAGCGCGCGACGTTGACGATCGCCGACAACGCGATGTCGAACAGCCAGGCGCACATGACCACCATGAGCCAGACGTCGATCACCGTGTGCGGCTTGCGGAACCAGAGCGAGATCAGCGCGGCAAAGCTCAGCGACCACACGAAGGACACGCCTCCGATCATGGTTGTCGTGTACCGACCGTCGCGCAGCAGGACCGGCAGCAGATCGTGCTGCGCGGTCACGATCCAGGCGAAGACGGCCATCGCGGCGGTGACGCCGAGCACGCTGGCATAAATCGCCCGGCTTGCCGTGCCGCGGATCCGGGGACCACCGTCATTTTCTTTCAGCCAGGCATAAGCCATCACGCACAGCGGAAAGCCGGCGTGCCAGATCATGTAGAGCCAGACCGTGGTCTGCCGGCCCGCGCCAAAGAGTCCGGTGGGTGCGAACAGTCCGGGGAAGGTGAGGGCATGAACCAGCGCCGCCGCGGCGGTGAAGAGATAGCCGGTCGCGAGCCACAGCAGCGCGCGGGTCCGCAAGATCGCAAATTGCGACAGCAGCAGCACGGCCGTGACGATGTCGCTCACGGCGAGCGCAGATTGATAACTCGCGACGAAGGCCGGCACCGGCAGAAGCGGGGTACCCGCGAAGGGCACGGCCGCTGCAAACAGGAGGGAGGACACGCCGACGATCGTCAATGCTGCGTTACGGTCTGCCGAAGTGGCCGGCAGGGTCGAAAGAAACGTGCTTCGGTCGACCATCGCAGGCACATCCACCTGTCGCGGGTCGGACTTGAACGGGTCGGGTTTGAGCATCTCCGCTGGTCTCATTCGGCCGGCAGTCCGTTCATGGTAGCGGTTTTGGGTGCGGATCGTGAACAGGACCGGCCACGACTCAACCGAAGGTTACAGCTTTCTTAACCGCGGTGGGAACACGGAACAGGGATTGGGTAAGATGCCCTTTACCGGGCGATGCCACAATGCACCTCCGCTGTGGCGGGTTCCAGGGCCGAACCTGGTGATTCGGATATCGGGAGTTGTTCCCATGCCCCGCGTTCTCATCATCGACGACCAGAAGGACGTCCGTGCGATGGTCGCGATCGTGCTTCGCGTCAATCGTTTCGAGGTCGTGGAGGCCGAAAGCGGGGCGGCTGGGCTGAAGGCCTTCGCGGAGAGCCCCTGTGACGCGGCGATCGTCGACATCTTTCTCGGCGACACCAGCGGGGCCGACGTCATCGCGACCCTGCGCGAGCGCGCACCGGCGCTGCCAATCATTGCGGTATCCGGCATGACGGCGCTCGACTTCGTGGACCAATCGCCTCATCTCGCCAACGTGGTCTGCCTGCAAAAGCCGTTTCGGCCGAACGATCTGCTGCAGGCCTTGCGGAAGGCCCAGGCCGCCGTCGGCGGCAAGCTGGCCGCAGCCGTCTGATGCTGCCTCAAGAAGAAACGCCCCGGGCCAGGCCGGGGCGCGATGATGAGTGGATGGCGGCCCAAAGGCCCGGCAAGCGCGCTCAGGTGCCGTTGCCGCTGATCTCGGCGTAGCCGCCCTTGGCGTCCCATTTGTAGACGACGTAGTCGATCTGCTTGATGTCGCCCTTGGAGTCATATTCGACCGGGCCGATCACGGTGTCCCACTTGCCGGCCTTCATCGCCGCCATGACCTTCTTGGCGTCGGTGGTGCCGGCCTTCTTGGCCGCCTGCGACCACACCTGCATCGCCGCGTAGGTGTAGAGGGTGTAGCCCTCGGGGTCGATGTTCTTGGCCTTGAATGCCTCGACGATCTTCTTCGCGGTCGGCTTGTTGCGCGGGTCGGGGCCGAAGGTGAACAGCGTGCCTTCGCCGGCAGGGCCGGTGATGGAGGCGTACTCCTTGTCGGCGAGCGCGTCGCCGGCCATCAGTACGGTCTTGAGGCCCTGGTCCCGCATCTGGCGCAGGATCAAACCGCTCTCCTGATGATAGCCGCCGACATAGACGAGGTCGATGTTGTCGCGCTTCAGGCGAGAGACGATCGCGTTGAAGTCCTTGTCGCCCTTGTTGTACGACTCGTACATCTTCTCGGTGATGCCGGCCTTGTTCAGTGCCTTCTTGGTCTCGTCGGCAAGTCCCTTACCGTAGGTGGTCTTGTCGTTGAGAATCGCGATGTTCTTGCCCTTGTAGTTCTTGGCAATGTACTGCGCGGCGATCAGGCCCTGCTGATCGTCACGGCCGCAGACGCGCGCCACGTTCCAGAGCTTGCGCTCGGTGAACAGCGGGTTGGTCGAGGCCGGCGTGATCTGGAGCACGTTGCCGTCGGCATAGGCTTCCGAAGCCGGGATCGACGACGACGAGCAATAGTGCCCGGCCACGAACGGGATTTTCGCGCCGGCGATCTTCTCGGCGATCGAGCGCGCCTGTTTCGGGTCGCAGGCGTCGTCTTCGACGGAGAGCGCGAGCTTCTTGCCGTTGACGCCGCCGGCGGCATTGATATCGGCCACGGCCATCTCGGCGCCGTTCTTCATCTGCCGGCCGAAGGCGGACTCGCCGCCGGTCATCGGGCCTGCGACTGCGACGGTGACATCCTGCGCGAAAGCCGCGCTCGACAGCGCGATCGATGCGCCGAATGCCAGACCGATGAGCTTCAGTGATTTCATGAGATACCTCGCGGGTGGTCGCCTGTGGACGTTGCCGGGAATGCCCGGTTCAAACCGGCGCCATTCTCGAATGAATTCGAGGAGAAGTCACCGGCAAAATACGGGCATTTGCGGAGATATCTCGCCACATTCGGCCGCACTTGTCGGTCCTGGTTGGGTCAGCCGTGGCGTCCGCCTTCCAGATAGGCGGCGCGAATCTCCGGGCGCTGCAGCAATTCGGTGCCGGTCCCGGCCAAGGTGATCAGGCCATTGACCATGACGTAACCGCGATGGGCGAGCTTGAGCGCATGGTTGGCGTTCTGCTCGACGATCAGGACAGTCAGGCCGTCCTGCCGGTTCAGGGTGCGGATCGCATCGAAAATCTGGCGTGCGATCAGCGGTGCGAGGCCAAGCGAGGGCTCGTCGAGCAGGAGCAGGCGGGGACGGCTCATCAGCGCGCGACCGATGGCCAGCATCTGCTGCTCGCCGCCGGACAGGGTTCCACCGCGCTGGGCATAGCGTTCCTTCAGCCGCGGAAACAGCGTGAACACGCGTTGCAGCGTCGCATCGCGTTCGGCGTCGGTGCATTCGGTGGAGTCCGCCCCCATCTGAAGATTTTCCGCCACGCTCATGCGCGGGAAGATGCGGCGGCCTTCCGGCGATTGCGCGATGCGCAGATGCGCGATCTCGTGGGTGGGCACGTCGGTGATGTCGCGGCCTTCATAGAGGATCTGGCCGGCGCGGGCGCGCGGCTTGCCGAAGATCGTCATCATCAGCGTCGACTTGCCGGCGCCGTTGGCGCCGATCAGCGCCACGATCTCGCCGGCATTGATCTCGACGTCGACGCCCTTCAGCGCCTCGATCTTGCCGTAGGCGGCGCGAAGTCCGCGGATCGCGAGCAACGGCGAGGTCACGTCCCGCTCTCCATCACGGCCACCGCCTCGTCCTCATCCGCGCCGAGATAGGCGGCGATCACCTTGGGATCGTCGCGCACCGCTCGCGGCGTGCCTTCGGCGATCTTTACGCCATGATCCATCACCACGATGTGGTCGGAGATCTCCATCACCACCGACATGTCGTGCTCGATCAGCAGAATCGAGGTGCCGAGCTCGTCCCGTATCGAGAGCAAAAGCTCGCTCAGCGCCGCGCTCTCGCGCGCATTGAGGCCGGCGGCGGGCTCGTCCAGGCACAACAGGGCAGGCTCGGTGCACATGGCCCGGGCGATTTCCAGCCGGCGCTGGTCGCCATAAGCGAAATTGCCGGCTGCGTCGTCGGCGCGGTCGAGCAGATTGACTCGCCTCAGCCAGTCGGTGGCGAGCTCGATCGCGCGCTGCTCGGCCTTGTGGTAGGCGGGGGCGCCGACAAGGCCGAGGAAGGTGAAGCCGGAGGCGCGCATCAGAGCGTTGTGCTGCGCCACCATCAGGTTTTCCAGCGCCGTCATGCCGGGAAACAGACGGATGTTCTGGAACGTGCGCGCCACCCTGGCCTGCTTGGCGATGCGGAAATCGTTCAGTCGCTCCAGCGCGATCACCTTGCCGTCGTCATGGCTCAGGCGAATGGCCCCGCCGGTCGGCTTGTAGAACCCGGTAATGCAGTTGAAGACCGTGGTCTTACCGGCGCCGTTCGGCCCGATCAGCGCGGTGATCTTCTTCCGCTCGGCGGCGAAAGACAGGTCCTGCACGGCGACGATGCCGCCGAAGCGCATGGTGAGCCGCTCGACGCTGAGAATCCTGTCGCTGCTCATCCGTGCCCTTCCTTGACGAGGTCGGAGGAGATCGCTTTGGCCTTGGTCAGATACACCGTGGGTGCGCGGTGGCCAACCAGTCCGCGCGGCCGCCAGATCATGATCAGCACCATCGCCATGCCGAACACCAGCATGCGGTAGGTTTCCAGGCCGCGGAACAGCTCGAAGCCGCCGATCATGGCGAGCGCGGCGAGCGCCACGCCGAGCTGGGAGCCCATGCCGCCGAGCACGACGATGGCAAGCACCAGCGCCGATTCCTGGAAGGTGAAGGATTCCGGGCTGATGAAGCCTTGGCGGGTGGCGAAGAACGCACCGGCGAAGCCGCCGAACATGGCGCCGGTCGCGAAGGCCGTGAGCTTGGTAGTCGTGGTGTTGATGCCGAGCGCGCGGCAAGCGACCTCGTCCTCGCGCAGGGCTTCCCAGGCGCGACCGATCGGCAGACGGCGCAGGCGGATCGTCACCCAATTGGTGAGCAGCGCAAGCGCCAGGATCAGGTAGAACAGGAAAATGATGCGGTGGGTCGCCGAATATTCGATGCCGAGCTTGGCGGCGAGCCCGTCATCGCTGTTGTCGAGCGGGATGCCGAAGAAGGAGGGACGTGGAATGCCGGAGACGCCGTTCGGGCCACCCGTCAGATCCTGCCAGTTGATGATAACGAGCCGGATGATCTCGCCGAACGCGAGCGTCACGATGGCGAGATAGTCGCCCCGCAGGCGCAGCACGGGAAAGCCCAGCAGCACGCCCCAGAACGCGGCGAGAATGCCGGCGAGCGGCAGGCAGATCCAGAACGACCAGCCGAAATTGGTGGCGAGCAGTCCGTAGGAATAGGCGCCGACCGCATAGAACGCGACGTAGCCGAGATCGAGCAGGCCGGCGAGCCCGACCACGACGTTCAATCCCCACCCCAGCATCACGTAAGTGAGCACGAGGATCGCGAGATCGAGGATGTAGCGCTGGTTATAGAAGATGACGGGCACCAGCACCGTGAAAATCAGCAGCGCCGGCGCGACGTAGCGGCCGAGCAGGGACATGCCGCTCTGCACGGCCGGCGGCACCAGCTTGTCGGCGCCGGTCGTACCGATCCATTGCCGCAGCAGCTCGATCACGATCGAGCCGCCGAACACCGCGGCGACGAGGGAGGCCAACTCGCCGAACCTAGTCCAATAGGTGAGCTGACCGTCGGGGCCTGCCTCGGTCCGGACGCCGACCATCAGCGAGAACAGCACCAGCGCGATGAGGGCGTTGATGAAGGCGGTCTTGAGGATGGCGGAGATGCCAGTTGCAGGTTTGGCCGTGTTGGTCGAGGGAGCTGTCACGCGGCCGGTCCGTCAGACTTTTTCGACTTCGGGACGGCCGAGCAGGCCGGTCGGCATGAAGATCAGCACGACGATCAGGATGGAGAACGCCGCGACGTCCTTGTATTCGACCGAGAAATAGGCCGACCAGAACGTCTCGATCAGACCGATCGCGAGCCCGCCGAGCATGGCGCCCGGCAGCGAGCCGATGCCGCCGAGCACGGCGGCGGTGAACGCCTTGATGCCGGCGACGAAGCCCATGAAGAAGTCGACCAGGCCGTAATAGAGCAGGTACATCAGGCCGGCCACCGCAGCGAGCGCGGCGCCGATCACGAAGGTCATGGAGATGGTGCGGTCAACGTTGACGCCGAGCAGTGCCGCCATGGTCTGATCCTGCTCGCAGGCGCGCATGTCGCGGCCGAGGCGGGTGCTCGATACCAGCCAGGTGAAGATTGCCAGAAGCACGATGGTGGTGACGACCACCATGATCTGGATATTGGAGAGCTGGATCACGAAGCCGTCCGGGCTCTCGTGCAGCGTGTAGCCGCCGGTGATGAAGGGCGGGATCGGCTTGACGCGCGCGCCTTGTGCCACTTGCGAATAGTTGGTCAGCACGAAGGACATGCCGATCGCTGACAGCATCGGGGCGAGGCGGAAGGAATGGCGCAGCGGCCGGTAGGCAATGCGCTCGATGGTCCAGCCATAGAGCGCGGTGATCGCCATCGAGACCAACAGCACGACGAGCAGGATCACGGGGATGGCGGTCAGCCCGAACGAGATCAGGATCAGGAAGGTGATGAGGGCAATGAAGCCGCCGATCATGAAGACGTCGCCATGGGCGAAGTTGATCATGCCGACGATGCCGTACACCATCGTGTAGCCGATCGCGATCAGCCCGTAGATCGAGCCCAGGACGAGACCATTGATGAGTTGCTGGGCGAAATAATCCATGGGCTGCCGTTTACCAAACCTGACGCCGCTCAAAGGGAGCTATTCGAGAGAGAGTCTTGAGTTTCTTCTCGGGCCCCGGCAGCCCTTGAGCATTCTTCAGGTTTTGTAACAGGAGGGAACTGGCGGCCGCAACTGGCGAAGCCGCATCAGATGGGCTTGTACAGTGGTCATTTCGTTACGACCGTCATCTTCCCGTTCCGCATTGCAGGGAACCCGGTTCCCCAGGCAACCAAAATCGTGGTCGGCCGTTATCACCGTTCTCTGACGTCCAACAAGGGAGTTCCCCCCGATGACGAAGCAGCAGAACCAGAATCCGGGCCAGCAGAGTCAGAACCCCGGCCAGCGCAATCCGCAACAGCAGCAGGGCGGCGGCCAGAAACCCGGACAGCAGCAGCAGGACCCGATGCGCCAGGGCGATCGTCCGGGCCAGCAACAGGGCGGCCAGCGCGGTCAGGAATAGCGAGTTTGGGAGCCCAGGAGTAGGAGTGGCCCCGCCGAAAGGCGGGGCCTTTTTCTTGCGAAAGTCATTCCGGGTCCGGTCCTTCGGACCATCCCGGATGACAAGGTCCGGGCGGCAGTTAAGGTAAACAAAGGGTTTAAATTGCCGCCACGGTCTGATGCGAGTTAGCTCCGCCAATGCCGCCGCCTTCGTCGGAGGGCCTCGGCAAACAGGCGGGAAGCGGAATGTTCAGGAATTGGCGGATCGGTTCGGTCAACGGCGCGCTGCTGGCGGCCTATTTCATTCCGGCCTGGGCCCTGGTCGCCTTCAACATCATTGTCGCGCCTGTGCACGGCCTCTACGAGCGGCCGAGCGTCGCCGTCGCGCTGTTCCTGAGCGACCATCTCCAGATGGCGGGGATGGACACGGTGCGCACCGCCTGGCTGCTTGCGCTGGGCCGCCTGACCGTGGTGGCATTCTTTGCGATCTACCTCGTGCTGCTCTGCATTCCCCGAATTCGCAAGAGCGGCGGCAGCGACGAGGCGCTTGGCATTGCGCTGGCGATCGGCAGCCTGATCTCGTTTGCCAGCATGGTGATGGCCTCGAAGGTCGGCGAGATGGCCGCGCTCCGGCTGCATGCCACCGAGCTTCTGCTCTTGCTCGGTGCCGCGATCGTGGTGGTGATCGAAAAGCCGGCGCCAGCGCCGAAGACGTCGGAGATCGCCGCGCCGCCAAGCCTCAAGCCGCCAAGCCTCAAGCCGCCAAGCCTTGAGCCGCTAGGACTTGAGCAGGCCGAGCTCCTGCACAATCGCTGAGGCTTCCTTGACGGCGTGGTTCACCGCCGGCACGCCGCAATAGATCGCCTGCTGCAGCAGGATTTCCTTGATGTCATCGGGCGTGAAGCCGCCCTCGGCAAGCGCGGCACGCACGTGCAGCCGAAACTCGTCCCATTGCCCGAGCGCGACCATGGTGCCGATCACCAGCACGCGCCGCGTGCGCTCGTCGAAATGCGGCCGCGTCCAGATCTCGCCCCAGGCATAGCGCGTGATCATGTCCTGGAAGTCGGTGTTGAACGCGTTGCGGTTCGCGATCGACTTGTCGACCCAGGCATTGCCGAGCACTTTCCGGCGCACGTTCATGCCGGCATCGCGGCGCTTCTGGTCGTCCATGTGTTTTCCTCCTTCGTCATTGCGAGCGTAGCGAAGCAATCCAGAAATGCGTCCGAGGAGACAGTCTGGATTGCTTCGTCGCTACGCTCCTCGCAATGACGGTCGTTGCTAACGCTGCGTCAAAAATCCCACCACCGCGTCGGTAAATGCGTGCGGCTGCTCGACGTTGGAAATGTGCGCGGCGTCGATGATGGTCATGCTGGCGCCGGGAATGTTCGAACGGATCAACTCGGCCGCCGAGATCGGCGTCGCCTGGTCGTGGCGGCCGGCGATGACGAGCGTCTGGCTCTTGATCTTGGGAAGCAGCGCGCGCTGGTCCAGCGTCGACAGCGCCTCACAGCAGGCGAGATAACCCTCGACCGGCGAGGCGAGCAACATCGATTTCATCTTCGCGGTGATCTCAGGCTCGCGCTCGCGGAAATCCTGGGTCAGCCAGCCCGCGATCACGGCATCGGCGACGGCGGCGATGCCGCCATCCTTCACCGCCTTGATGCGGTTATGCCAGTTTGTTGGATCGGAATAGTAGCAGGACGTATTGGCAAGGATGAGCTTGCCGAACCTCTCAGGCGCGTTGGCGCCCAGCCATTGCCCGACCATGCCGCCCATCGACAGACCGCACCAATGCACCTTCTCGATGTTGAGATCGTCGAGGATCGCCAGCACGTCGCGGCCGAAACGCTCCATCGTGTAGGGGCCGGGCGGAACGCTGGACTTGCCATGGCCGCGGCGGTCGTAGCGGATGACGCGGAACACCTGCGTCAGCGCCTTCATCTGCGGCTCCCACATCTGGAGCGTGCAGCCCAGCGAGTTGGACAGCATCAAGGTTGGCCCGCCGTCGCGGCCCTCGACGGAGACGTTGAGCAGGCAACCGTCGGCTTCGATCATGGGCATGGCACGCTCCTCGTCATGCGCGGGCAATAGCGCTCAGCGCGTCTTATCCCATATTTCCCGCGCATCCATCTCAAAAAGCGAATCTATCCAGGATGATGGATTGCCGGGTCAAGCCCGGCAATGACATCAGGAAAGATCCAGTGAATCCACCAGCCGGTCGATCAAGGCCTGAGAGGCCCCTTGATAGACCATCGGCTCGAACAATGAAGCAATTTTTTCCGGCGCAAGGTGCGCGGTCACCTGCGAATCGGCCGACAGCACCTCGCGCAGATGCTTCCTCTCGGCGACCGCGCGCTTACTCGCGGCCTCGATCAGATGATGCGCATCGCCCTTGCCGATCTTCTCCGCCAGCGCGAAGGTGACCGCCTCGGCCATGATCAGGCCCTGCGTCGCATCGAGATTGCGAAGCATGCGCCCAGCATCGACCTCGAGACCCTCGGCGATGTCGACGATCGCCGCAAGCGCGCCGGAGGTGACCAGCATCAGTTGCGGCAGCGTCGGCCATTCCGCGTGCCAGGGGCCGGCGCTGCGCTCGTGGTCCTGCACCTGCGCGGCGAAAATCGTGGCGGCGAGCTGCGGGGCCATGGTGGCGGCGCCCAGCGCGCTCGCAGCGGCAACCGGGTTGCGCTTGTGCGGCATGGTCGAGGAGCCGCCGCGGCCTTCGCCGGCTGGCTCGAACGCTTCGGCGACGTCGGTCTGCATCAGCAGCGAGACGTCGCGCGCGATCTTGCCGCAGCTGCCGGCGAGAATGGCAAAACAGGATGCAGCCTCGGCGATGCGGTCGCGATGGGTGTGCCAGGGCGCTTCGGGCAGCGGAAGACCGAGCTCCTGCGCCAGCCGTTCGGCAACCGCCAGCCCCTTGTCGCCGAGCGCGGCGAGCGTGCCGGCGGCACCGCCGAATTGCAGCGCGAGGCCCTCGCGGGAGAGCCGCCGCAGGCGGCAACGGGCGCGCGCAAGGCTTGCGGCATATTCCGCCGCCTTCAGCCCGAACGGCATCGGTAGCGCATGCTGGAGCCAGGTCCGCGCCACCATCGCGGTGTTGCGATGGCTGCGCGCCAGGGCGGCAAAGCCCCTGATGGCGCGGCTGAGGTCGACATCCAATGCATCGATACCGGCGCGAAGCGTCAGCATCGTCGCGGTGTCGATGACGTCCTGGCTGGTCGCGCCCCAATGCACGTAGCGCGCGGCCTCCGCGTCTTTCTTGCCGACATTGGCGGTCAACGTCTTGACCAGGGGAATCGCGAGATTGCCCGATCGCGTCGCGGCCTCGGCCAGTGCGGCCATGTCGAAGCAATCGGCCTTGCACGCGGCCTCGATCGGGCCGACGGCGGATACCGGAATCACAGCCGTGGCGGCCTCGGCGCGCGCCAAGGCTGCCTCGAAATCGAGCATGTTCTGCAGGGTAGACCGATCGTCGCAGACCGCGCGCATGGCGGCGCTCGACAGCATCGGCGCGAGCAGGGGGGAGAGGGAGGTGCTCATGTTGCGCGCGACCTAATCATCATGCCCCAGTCGTGCCAATCCCCAACCGGCCCCACACGTCTTTTTGCAGTTGCGAATATGCATTGCACGTGCCCCGGCCCCGCCCTTTCCTTTGCCGCGCCGCTGCGTTACTTGAATCAGCACTATAGTTACGCGGATCCGGGAGGCACCTGATGGCCATGACGATGAACGGCGAAGTCCAGCTTGCGGCGCCGCGCGAGGCCGTGTGGGCCAAGCTCAACGATCCCGAGGTACTGAAGTCCTGCATCCCCGGCTGCGAGGAGCTGGAGAAGACCGACGACGGCGGCTTCCGCGCAACGGCGAAAATGAAGGTCGGCCCGGTGTCGGCGCGCTTCAAGGGCAAGGTCACGCTGTCCGATCTCGATCCGCCGAACGGCTATAAGATCTCCGGTGAGGGTGAGGGCGGGGTGGCCGGATTCGCCAAGGGCGGCGCAGTGGTCAAGCTCGCTGAGAAAGACGGCGGCACGCTGCTCTCCTACGACGTCGAGGCGCAGATCGGCGGCAAGTTGGCGCAGCTCGGCCAGCGCCTCATCAACGGCACCGCCAAGAAGCTCGCCGACGAGTTTTTCTCGAACTTCGCCAAAGCTGTACAGGGCTAGCGGTACAAGGCTGAAACCTATCGCCTTTCGGCATGGCCGCTTGCGTCCGGGGTGATGTTGCCCCAGGGGACAATGGCCCATATGATGGGTTGGAATAATTATAAGAACCGCTTCGACGGGACCCGTCGGGGCGCTGATAGAGAGTGCTTATGGCAAAAATCTCCCTCATCGTGAACGGCAATCCTGTGACGGCCAATGTCGATCCCCGCACGCTTCTGGTGCAGTTTCTGCGCGAGAATCTGCGGCTTACCGGCACCCATGTCGGCTGCGACACCTCGCAGTGCGGCGCCTGCGTCGTGCATCTCGACGGCAAGGCCGTGAAGTCCTGCACCACGCTTGCGGTGATGGCCGATGGCCACGAGGTCAGGACGATCGAGGGGTTGGCCGCCGACGGCGCGCCGCTGCATCCGATGCAGGAGGCCTTTCGCGAACATCACGGCCTGCAGTGCGGCTTTTGCACGCCGGGCATGATCATGACCGCGATCGACATCGTGCATCGCAAGGGCCACGAACTCGACGACCACACGATTCGCGAGGAGCTCGAAGGCAATCTCTGCCGCTGCACGGGCTATCAGAACATCGTCGCCTCGATTTCCGCCGGCGCGAAGGCGATGGCGAAATCCGACCTCGCGTAACGCGCATCCCGCGATCAGGACATTCAGATGTACGAATTCAAATATCATCGCCCTGGGACCGTTCGCCAGGCGGCCAACCTCCTGGTGAAGAACGAAGACGCCAAGGTGATCGCCGGCGGCCACACGCTGATTCCCGTCATGAAGCAGCGCCTCGCAAGTCCCCCGCATCTGGTCGACCTCTCCCATGTCGAGGGGCTGAACGCGATCGAGATGAAGGGCCGCTCGCTCGTGATCGGCGCCACCGCCAAGCACGCCGAGGTCGCGAGCTCCGCCATCGTCGGTGAGGCGATCCCGGCGCTGGCGAACCTTGCAGGCGGGATCGGCGATCCCGCCGTGCGTCACAAGGGCACGATTGGCGGCTCGCTCGCCAATAACGATCCGACCGCCGACTATCCGGCCGCGGTGCTTGCGCTCGGGGCCACCATCGTCACCAACAAGCGCCGCCTCAAGGCGGAAGAGTTCTTCCAGGGCCTGTTTACGACGGCGCTCGAAGCCGACGAGATCATCACCAAGGTGATGTTCCCGCTGCCGAAGAAGGCGGCCTACATCAAATTCCGCAACCAGGCCTCGCGCTACGCGCTGGTCGGCGTGTTCGTGGCGCGCCGTCCGTCGGACGTGCGCGTCGCCGTCACCGGCGCCGGCTCCGAAGGCGTGTTCCGCGTCACCGCATTCGAGGAAGCTCTGAAGAAGCGCTTCGCCTCGAAGGCACTGGAAGGCATCGCGGTGCCGGCGGAAGGTCTCAACAGTGATATCCACGGCAGCGCCGAATACCGCGCACACCTCATCGGGGTGCTGACGCGGCGTGCGGTCGACGCCGCCAACGCCAAGGCGTGAGGTGACCTCACGCCTCGGCCAAACTTGTCCCGGTGAGGGCGTAGTAAGACTGGCTTTCTCATGACTTCAACGCCCAACCCGTCCGGTGCTTTGCCGGCATCGGTCGATGCGATGCTCGACCTTCTGACATCGCGGGGCTACCTCGCCGAGCGCTCGCTTGCGACGGTGACCTACCTCTCCTTGCGCATGGGCCGGCCACTGTTCCTCGAGGGCGAGGCCGGCGTCGGCAAGACCGAGATCGCCAAGGTGCTCTCGGCGGCGCTGGGGCGGAAGCTGATCCGCCTCCAGTGCTATGAAGGCCTCGACGTCTCCTCCGCGGTCTACGAGTGGAACAGCGCCGCGCAGATGATCGCGATCCGGATGGCGGAAGCGGCCGGCGACACCGATCGCGACCAGCTCTCGAGCGATATCTTCGCCGATCGCTACATGATCAAGCGGCCGCTGCTTCAGGCCCTGGAGCCCGACGTCGCCGGTCCGCCGGTGCTGCTGATCGACGAGCTCGACCGCGCCGACGAGGCGTTCGAGGCCTACCTGCTCGAGATCCTCAGTGACTTCCAGGTGACCATCCCCGAATTCGGCACCGTGAAGGCCCCGCATCCGCCGATCGTCATCATCACCTCCAACCGCACCCGCGAGATCCACGACGCGCTGAAGCGGCGCTGCCTCTATCACTGGGTGGATTATCCTGCCGCCGAGCGTGAGCTTGCGATCGTCAAGACGCGCGTGCCCGGAATCTCCGCCAAGCTCTCGCAGCAGGTCGTGCGCTTCGTGCAGGCGCTGCGCAACCAGGACTTCTACAAGTCGCCGGGCGTTGCCGAGACCATCGACTGGGCGACCGCCCTGTCCGAGCTCGATGCCCGATCGCTGACCCCGCAAGTGGTCGGCGACACGCTGGGTGCGCTGCTCAAATATCAGGACGACATCACCCGGATGCAGGGTGATGCCTTGCAGAAGGTGCTGAAGGAAGCGACGAGCGAGAATTGATCGTCGTTCCGGGGCGATGCGCAGCATCGAACCCGGAACCTCGAGATTCGTCGCTTCGCGACGCCCCGGAATGATGGAGCGAGGATAGACCCATGGCCATCAACCACCTTGCCCCGGAGCAAACCGAGCAGTTCGCCGACAACATCGTCGGCTTCGCCCGCGCGCTGCGTGCCGCCGGCATTCCCGTCGGGCCGGGCGCGGTGATCGATGCCATGAATGCGCTCGAGGTGATTGACATCGGCAACCGCGCCGACGTCTTCACCACGCTGGAGGCGATCTTCGTCAAGCGCCACGAACATGCGCTGATCTTCAAGCAGGCCTTCAACCTGTTCTTCCGCGCCTCGGAGGAATGGAAGCACATGCTGGATTCGGTGCCGCTGCCGGAGCAGGCCAAGAAGAAGCCGCAGGCGGGCGCGCGCCGCGTGCAGGAGGCGATGTCGCAGCCGCGGATGACGGAGACGCCGCAGCACCAGGAGCAGGATCTGCGCCTGTCCGTCTCCGACAAGGAGATCCTTCAGAAAAAGGATTTTGCGCAGATGAGCGCGGCCGAGATCGCCGAGGCGCTCCGCGCCATCGACCGGATGCACCTGCCGCAGGCCGAGCTTCTGACGCGCCGGCAGCAGCCCGACGCCCGGGGCCCTGCGGCTCGACCTGCGCCGCACGCTCCGCGCATCGCTCCGCACCGGCGGCGACATCATCGACATCCATCGTCTCGGGCGGATCCAGAAGCCGGCGCCGATCGTCGCGCTGCTCGATATCTCGGGCTCGATGAACGAGTACACCCGCCTGTTCCTGCACTTCCTCCACGCCATCACCGACGCGCGCAAGCGCGTCTCGGTGTTCCTGTTCGGCACCCGTCTGACCAACGTCAGCCGCGCGCTGCGCCAGCGCGACCCCGACGAGGCGCTGGCGAGCTGCTCGGCCTCGGTCGAGGACTGGGCTGGCGGCACTCGGATCTCGGCCTCGCTGCACAACTTCAACAAATTGTGGGCGCGGCGGGTGCTGAGCCAGGGCGCCATCGTGCTCCTGATCTCCGACGGGCTTGAACGGGAGGCCGATTCCAAGCTGGCCTTCGAGATGGACCGGCTGCACCGCTCCTGCCGGCGGCTGATCTGGCTCAACCCGCTGTTGCGGTTCGGCGGTTTCGAGGCCAAGGCGCAGGGCATCAAAATGATGCTTCCCCACGTTGACGAATTCCGCCCGGTGCATAATTTGAGTTCGATCCAGGAGCTGATCACGACGCTCTCCCAGCCGCTGCCGCCGCATCACCGCAGCCTGATCCGCTCCGCAGCTTGAGAGGTCCCCCATGCTCGATCGCGACGAGGATATCCTGAAGGCGGCGGAGGACTGGCAGAAGGCCGGTCGTGGCGTCGCGCTCGCCACCGTTGTGGAGACCTGGGGGTCGGCGCCGCGCCCGGCGGGCTCGAGCCTCGTCATCAATGACGAGGGCACCTTCCTCGGCTCGGTCTCCGGCGGCTGCGTCGAAGGCGCCGTGGTGACCGAGGCCATGGATGTGATCCAGAGCGGCAAACCGAGGATGCTGGAGTTCGGCGTGGCCGACGAGACCGCCTGGAATGTCGGGCTGTCCTGCGGCGGCACCATCCGCGTCTTCGTCGAGAAGGTCGGTTAGCCGTGAAGCTCGCAATCCTGCACGAACTTAATGCCGAGCGCGCCGCGCGCCGGCCGGTGATCCTGGTGACCGACACCGAGAGCGGCGAGCAGCGGCTGGTGAAGGCGAGGGATTTTGCCAAGGACCCCTTGCGCACCGAGCTGGAGAAGCAGCTCCGCATGGGCAAGAGCGCCAGTGTCGAGGTCGGCGGCAAGAAGCTGTTCCTCAACGTCTACGCGCCGACGGCAAAGCTCGTCATCGTCGGCGCCGTCCATATCAGCCAGGCGCTGGCGCCGCTGGCGCGCTCGCTCGGCTACGACGTGACTGTGGTCGATCCACGCACGGCCTTCGCAAGCCCCGAGCGCTTCCCGGACATTCCGCTGATTGCCGAATGGCCCGACACGGCGCTGCCGCCGCTCAACGTCGATGCCTACACCGCCTTCGTCGCGGTGACGCACGATCCGAAGATCGACGATCCCGCGCTGCTGCACGCCTTCGAGCGCAACTGCTTCTATATCGGCGCGCTCGGCTCGCGAAAGACCCATGCCAAGCGTGCCGACCGGTTGCGGGCGCAGGGCGCCAGGGAAAGCGACATCGCGCGCATCCACGCGCCCATTGGCCTTCCGATCGGCGCGGTCTCTCCTTCCGAGATCGCGGTGGCGATCATGGCCGAGATCACGGCCGCGCTTCGGCTGCCTCCAAAAGAAAAAGAAGAAGCGGCATGAAATTTGGACCCGCGAGCCCGAGGGATGCGATCGGCGGGGTGACCGTCCACACCCTGCGCCAGGGGTCGCTGGTTCTGAAGAAGGGCACGACGATCGGACCTGCCGAGGTCGAGGCTCTGGAGCGCGCCGGCATCAAGGACATCGTCGTGGTGCGGATGGAGGCCGGCGACGTCTCCGAGGACGTCGCGGCCGCCAGCATCGCGCTCGCGATCGGCGGCGAGGGCATTCATGTCGAGCGCGCCTTCACTGGGCGTGCCAATTTGTTTGCCGCGCAGCCCGGCGTGCTGGTGATCGACCGCGCCGCGGTCGACCGCATCAACAACGTCGACGAGGCCATCACTTTCGCGACGCTGACCGCCTACAAGCCGGTAGTCGAGGGCGAGATGGTCGGCACCGTCAAGATCATCCCGTTCGGCGTCGAGGGCGTTTTGCGCGATGCGGCAGTGAAGGCCGCCGGCAAGGACGTCCTTAAGATCGCCCCTTACGTGATCAAGCGCGTCGGCGTCGTCTCGACGCTGCTGCCGGGCCTGTCCTCCAAGGTGATCGACAAGACGTTGCGAGTCACCGCCGAGCGGCTCGCGCCGGCCGGCGCCAGCGTCATTGCCGAGCGGCGTGTCCCGCATGAGGAGCAGGCGCTGTCGGCTGCGATCAAGGACTTGCTCGGCCTTGGCGCCGAGCTCGTCATTGTGTTCGGCGCCTCTGCCATCGCCGATCGCCGCGACGTGATCCCCGCGGCGGTTACCGGCATCGGCGGCGAGATCGAGCATTTCGGCATGCCGGTCGATCCCGGCAATCTGCTGCTGATCGCCCGCGCGGGCGGCGTCCCGGTGCTGGGCGCGCCGGGTTGTGCGCGCTCGCCGGTCGAGAACGGTTTCGACTGGGTTTTGATGCGGCTCCTCGCCGGCATCAAGGTGACGCGGTCCGAGCTGATGGGCATGGGCGTCGGCGGTCTCCTGATGGAAATCGTGACGCGACCGCAGCCGCGCGCAAAGCCTGAGACGGAGGGCAACAGCCAGGTCGCGGCCATCGTGCTCGCGGCGGGCCGTTCGACCCGCATGGGCGGCCCGAACAAGCTGCTCGCCGAGCTCGACGGCAAGAAACTGGTCCGCCTTGCGACCGAGCAGGCGTTGGCCTCGAAGGCATCGGAGGTGATCGTCGTGACCGGCCATCAGGCCGAACTCGTCGAGCAGGCTCTGCAAGGCCTGAAAGTCAGGTTCGTCCGCAATCCGGATTTCGCCGGCGGCATCGCCAGCTCTGTCAAGGCGGGGATCGCGGCCGTGCCGGAAACCTGCGGCGGCGCCGTGGTGTGCCTCGGCGACATGCCGCTGATCGATGCCGGCCTGATCGACCGGCTCATCGATAGTTTCGCGCCCGACCGCGGCAATCTCATCGTCGTGCCCGTCAGCGAGGGCCGCCGCGGCAATCCCGTGCTGTGGTCGCGCCGCTTCTTCAAGGAGCTGATGACGCTCGACGGCGACGTCGGCGCGCGCCATCTGATTGCAAAACATGCCGAAGCGGTGGCCGAAGTGCCCGTCGACGGCGAGAGCGCCTTCCTCGACATCGACACCCCGCAGGCGCTGGAAGCGGCAAGACGCGGATGAAGGCGTCGTGGGTGGATTGGCCGAAGGCGTGATCCACCACTGCATTTCTCTGCGGAAACAAACAGAGGTGGATTGCGCTGCGCTAGTCCAACCCTACGCCACTTCCCAAGCCCACCAATTTCAACCACCCGTTCACCATCTGGAAACGACCGCCGCTTAGAGTCGCCTCCACCTGCCTTGGGGGGAGGGGTTTTTCCATGGCTTCGAACGTCGTCGCGCGCCGTTGCGCGATGTTTTTCATTGCGCTGTCCGTCTGTGTCACCGGTGCTCGTTACATCACCGAAGCCCATGCCGCCGGGGCCTTTGCGGTCGGCAAGTGCGGCGCCTATGGCCAGGCGTATGATTACAGCGTCGAACACGAGGCGCGCGCCGCGGCGCAGAAGCAATGCAAGGGCGATTGCACCACTGTGACGATGAAGCGCGCCTGTGCCGCGATGTCGGTCGATATGACAAATCCCTGCGGCGCCTATGGCTATGCCGTCAAGCCGAAGATTTCCGCCTCGCTCAATGCCGCGACGCGTGAATGCTACAAATACGGCGGCAAGGAATGCGTGATCCGCGCCTGGGCCTGTGACGCCAAGGGGTGATTTCTTGTATTGTCATTCCGGGTTCGGTCCTTTGAGCCGCCCCGGAATGACAGTCGAGGGAATACATGCAGTTAGATACCAAGATCGCCGTTGTGATCCGCACCGATCTTCAGGCCTGGCAGAAGCTGAACGTCGCGTCCTTTCTCACCAGCGGCATCGCCGCGGCATTTCCGGACTGCATCGGCGAAGCCTATGAAGACGCCTCGGGCACGAAATATCACGCGCTGATCGGCCAGCCGATCCTAATCTATGGCGCCGACGGTCCGGCGTTGTCGCGCGCGCTGGACCGCGCGCTGACGCGTAACGTTACGCCGGCCGTCTATACCGAGGACATGTTCAAAACCACGCACGATGCCGCCAACCGCGAGGCGGTGAGGGCGGTGGCGCGCAACGAGCTCAATCTCGTCGGCATCGCGATGCGCGCCGAGCGCAAGGTGATCGACAAGATCGTCGACGGTCTCAAGTTCCATAGCTGATGTCCACCTGCGAAGTCCTTTCACCGCGCTGTCATGACGGCGGCACGCTGCGCAACGATTGGGCGGTTTGACCCGGATCAAGTGCCAGCTGCGCGCGGCCGCTACTCTGCCATTCGCAATGCGAAGGAGCAGAGATATGCCGACCATGAAAGCCGCAATCGTCAAGCAATTCGGCAAGCCGCTGGTGATCGAGGAGGTGCCGGTGCCGCAGCCCGGTCCCGGCGAGGTCCTGGTCAAGGTCAAGGCCTGCGGCGTCTGCCATACCGATCTGCACGCCGCCTCCGGCGACTGGCCGGTAAAGCCGGTGCCGCCCTTCATCCCCGGCCACGAGGCCGCCGGCATCGTCGCCGCGCTCGGGCCCGGCGTGAAGAATCTCAAGGTCGGCGACGCCGTCGGCGTCGCCTGGCTGCATGACGCCTGCATGGCTTGCGAATATTGCGAGACCGGCTGGGAAACATTGTGCGAGCACCAGCACAATACCGGCTACAGCGTGAACGGCGGCTTTGCCGAATATGTCATCGCCTCGGCCGCCTTCACCGCGAAGCTGCCGGCGACGGTGGACTTTGCTGCCATCGCGCCGATCCTGTGCGCCGGCGTCACCACCTACAAGGGATTGAAGGAGACCGAGGCCAAGCCCGGTGAGTGGGTGGTGATCTCAGGCGTCGGCGGGCTCGGCCATGTCGCGATCCAGTATGCCAAGGCGATGGGGCTCAAGGTGGCCGCGGTCGACATTGCCGAGGACAAGCTCGCGCTTGCACGTGAGGCCGGCGCCGATCTCGCGGTCGATGCGCTCGCTGCCGGCGCGGTGGACAAGGTGCTGGCGGCGACCGGGGGCGGAGCGCACGGCGTGCTGGTGACCGCTGTCTCGACGGCCGCGTTCGCGCAGGCGCTGAAGACGGTGCGCCGCAAGGGCACCGTCAGCCTCGTCGGGCTGCCGCCGGGTGAATTCCCGACGCCGATCTTCGACGTCGTGCTCAAGCGTATCACGGTGCGCGGCTCCATCGTCGGCACAAGGCGCGACCTCGACGAGGCCATCGCGTTTGCCGCCGACGGGAAGGTGAAGGCCGAGGTGGCCAAGGTGCCGCTCGCGGAGATCAACCACGTCTTCGACCGGATGAGGGCCGGCAAGATCGAAGGCCGCATGGTGCTCGACTTCAGCTAGCCTCTGCAAGGAGCAGGGCATGGCCCGGCCAACGAAGATCGTCTTTCTCGGCGCCAGCAGCGCATCCTTTGGGATGAGCATGTTCCGGGACCTGTTCTCGACCCGCGATCTCGCCGGTTCAACATTGGTCCTGGTCGGACGAGACGTCGACCGGCTCGGCCGGTCGAGACGGCTCGCGAAATTGCTCAACGAGAGATCCGGCACCGGTTATGCCATCGAGGCCACGACGGATTGGCGCGCGGCGCTCGACGGGGCAGAGTTCGTCGTGCATTCCACTGCGATCGATCGCAATCGGCTGTGGCGGCTCGATTTCGAGATTCCGCGTAAGTTTGGCATCCATCATACGCTGGGTGAGAACGGCGGACCCGGCGGCTTGTTCTTCACGCTGCGCACCTTGCCGGTAGTCTTCGACTTCGTGCGTGAGATGGAGCTCCGCTGCCCGCGCGCGACCTTCATCAACTTCTCCAATCCGGAAAGCCGCATCATCCTGGCGCTCGGGCGGTACAGCAGGATTCGCAGCGTCGGCCTTTGCCACGGAATATTCCTTGCGCGGGGCGATGTCGCCCGAATCCTGGGGATGCCGGAAAGCCGGGTGGATGTGTGGGCTGCAGGCCTCAATCACTTCCAATGCCTGACCGAAATCCGGGATCGCGAGACGGGCGAGGACCTCTATCCGCTGTTGCGTGAGAAGGAGCGGGATTTCGACCCCACCTTCTCACCCCTGACGCGCAGATTGTTGCATGCCTTCGGCTACTGGCTCGGCTGCGGCGACGGTCACGTTGGCGAGTATCTCTCGTTCGGCTGGGAGGCTGGCGAAGGCGGCTACAATTATGACTGGGACGAGACCGAACGCGCGAAACTGACGCGGCTGATCGATGACGTGCTCGCCGGTCGTGCCGATGTGCCGGACTGGTGGTCGGTGCCGTCGGGGGAACGCGCGATCAGCATCATCGCGGCCAGCGTTCATAACCGCAAGCAACTCGTCGAATCCGCCGTCGTCCACAATCGACAGGTGATCCCGAACCTGCCGGCCGATGCCGCGGTCGAGGTGCCGGTGGTAGTAGATGCCGCCGGCATCCATCCTGTCTCGCTCGGGCCGCTGCCCGATGGCGTGGCCAAGCTGATGTCGATCCAAGTTCAGGTTCAGCAGATGGCGGTGGAGGCGGCGATGCATGCCTCGAAGGAAATGGCGCTGCAAGCGCTGCTGCTCGATCCTGTGATCCATTCCGAGCAGGCCGCGCGCGGCCTGCTCGAGGAGTTGTGGGAGATCAACCGACCCTACATCCGGCCATGCATCTGAGCGACCGAGCACCACCTCCAGCGCGCCGTGCGCTACGCGGGCGGCATGCCTGCAAATCTCGTCAGGTCGGCGTCAAGATGATCCCAGCCGTAACCGCGCGCGGCGAAAGTGACCGCCTGCGGCCTGTAGCGGGCGGGATCGTCGAGGCTTGCCGCCCGGATCGTGAAGACGTCGGGCTGTGCTGCGAAGGTCATGTAAACAGGCACGCCGCATTGTGTGCAGAAGCCGCGCGTCTTCACGTTGCCGCTGTCGGCGACCATGTCCCAATGCTTCGCTTCGCCGGTCAGGGTGACGCCGGCGCGCGCGAATGTCGCGTAGGAGCCGTGGCCGCTGCCGCTTTCCCGCTGGCAGTCCCGGCACTGGCAATGATTGCTGAACAGGGGCTCGCCGGAGATCGAATAGCGGATCGCGCCGCAGGCGCAGCCGCCGGTATAGGGCCTTTCCATCGTGATATCTCCTCACTCTTCGCCGCTGATCTCGTCGAGCTTGCGGACGACCTTCTTCCAGCCGCCGCTCATGACCGTGTAGGCCGACTCGTTCTTCGGCAGGACGAAGCCCGCATGGATCAGGCGGATCCGCGTGCCGGCTTCGACCGGGGTGAGGAACCACGTCACGACGGTGTCGAGCGGTGCGCCATAGCCGGTGTTGCGCTCATCGCCGCCCTTCCAGGCGTAGACGAGGCGGCGGTACGGGACGACCTCCAGAACCCGGCAATGGATCACGCCGTCCCAGTTACCGCCCGGGGTGGTCTGGAACGTGAAGCTCTTGCCTTCGACGGCCTCGAAGCCGGTCGGCTGCATCAGCCAGCGCGCGATCAACTGGGCGCTGGTCAGCGCCTTCCAGATGGTCTCGGGCGTGTGAGGGAAGACCTCGTCGATGACGATGTCCCTTGTTTCGGCTTTCGACGCGGCAGCACTCACGGATCGATCTCCTTCAAGAGGTCACGCAGGTTCTGGAAGCGCTCGCGCCAGAAGACGCCGTAATGATCCATCCAGGTCACCAGCGGCTCGAGTCCTTGCGGTGCGGCGCGGTAATAGACGTTGCGGCCCTCTGCGCGCTCGGCGACGAGGCCGGCCTGCTTGAGGGACTTCAGGTGTTGCGAAATCGCGCCCTGAGTGACCCCACTGCCGCGCGTCAGCTCGGCGACGCTAATCTCCTTGCTTTCGAACACGCGCTCGAACACGGCGCGCCGTGTCGGGTCGGCAAGGGCGCGCATCACGGTGGTGACGGGGTTTTGGGCGGCTTCAATCATACAATTCGATTAGCGTCAGCTAATATATTAGTCAATACTAATTCGTCTCGAGGAGTAGGTTGTGTCATTGACTTGATTATGACTGACCAGTCAGTCATAGATTTCAGATGATCAGAAAGCCGACCAAAGCCGCCCTGCCGTCAGCCATTCGCGCCGGCGCGAAGGACCCTGCTCGCAGCAAGGAGGAGGCGCCCGCCTCGAGCCGCGCTACACGCGCGGCGGAGCGGCGTGCGGCGATCGTGGAAGCGGCGATGGACGAATTCATCGCGCGCGGGTTTGCGGCGACGCGGCTCGACGACATTGCCAAGCGCGCGGGCGTCGCCAAGGGCACGATCTACCTGCACTTCAAAGACAAGGAATCGATGTTCGAGGAGCTGGTGCGCATCGTCATCGTGCCTGTCGTGGCGCGGCTGACTGCGCTGCCGCCGCCGGCGGGCTCGGTGCGCGACCTGATCGAGGCTTTCGCAAGCTCCTTCCTGAAGGAGGTGATCGGTACGAGGCGCGGCGATCTGGTGCGCCTGATCGTGGCGGAGGGGCCGCGCTTTCCGTCGGTCGCCGACTTCTACTACCGTGAGGTGGTCTCGCGCGGGATTGCTGCCATGCGCGCGCTGATCGAGCTCGGCATCGCCCGGGGCGAGATCCGCGAAAAGGATCTCGCTCGCTATCCGCAGATCCTGGTCGCGCCCGCGATGATTGCGGTGATCTGGCAGAGCCTGTTTGCGCGGCATGCGCCGCTCGACGCGCAAGAGATGCTGCGCGTCCATCTCGATTTGGTTTTTGGCGAACGGAGGACGACATGACGTCGTCACAAGCAATTTTCAGTCTTGCATTGACGATCGTCCTCGCAACCGGGCTTGCCGGATGCACGGAGAAGCGCGATCCGGGCTTCCAGGGCTGGGTCGAGGCCGACATGATCTTCGTCAGCCCGGACGAAGCGGGGCGGGTCACCAAGCTCAACGTCCGCGAAGGCGACGAGGTCAAGGTCGGTGATGACCTCTATTCCGTCGACGACGACCTCCAGCGCGCCGATCTCAATCAGAACAAGGCGACACTGGCGAACGCGCAGCAGACCTATGACCGGGCGGCCTCGCTGAGCAAGACCGGCTCGGGCACCCAGGCCAATCTCGATGCCGCCGTGTCGGCCTTGCGTGTCGCGGAAGCGCGGGTGGCGACGTCGGAGACGCGGATGGCGCGGCGAAAGGGCTTTGCGCCCGTCGCCGGCACGATCCAGCAGATCTATTTTCGCGAGGGCGAGATGGTGGCGGCGCAGCGTCCGGTGCTGTCGATCATGCCGCCCGGCAACATGAAGCTGCGTTTCTTCGTGCCGGAGACCGAATTGCCGAAGCTCGCGATCGGCGACACGGTGCGCATCTCGTGCGACAATTGCGCGGCCGACCTCACCGCAAAGATCTACTTCATCGCGACCTCGGCCGAATACACCCCGCCCGTCATCTACAGCCTCGATGAGCGCAACAAGCTGGTCTATCTGATCCAGGCGCGGCCCTCTCGTCCCGATGCCTTGCGTGTGGGGCAGCCGATCGACGTGTATCTCAACCCGAAGACACCCGTGGCGGACAAGCGATGAACAGCGGCAACGGCATCGCAATCGACGTCAAGGGCCTGACCAAGTCGTTCGGCGGACGCGAGGTCGTCCACGATCTGTCGATGCAGGTGAAGCGCGGCTCGATCTACGGCTTCCTCGGACCCAATGGCTCGGGCAAGACCACGACCATCCGCATCCTCTGCGGGCTGCTCACGCCTGATAGCGGCGAGGGCACCTGCCTCGGCTACGACATCCGTCGCGATGCCGAGAAGATCAAGCGCCGGGTCGGCTACATGACCCAGCGCTTCAGCCTGTACCAGGACCTCTCGGTGCGGGAGAACCTCGAATTCGTCGCGCGGCTCTATGGCGTCACCGACGCGCGCGGCGCCGCGCGCGACATGATCAGGCGGCTCGGGCTCTCGGGGCGCGAGGAGCAGCTTGCGGGCGAGCTCTCCGGCGGCTGGAAGCAGCGGCTGGCGCTGGGGGCCTGCACGCTGCCCAATCCACAATTGTTGCTGCTGGACGAGCCGACCGCCGGCGTGGATCCCAAGGCGCGGCGCGATTTCTGGAACGAGATCCACGCGCTCGCCGCCGAAGGCCTCACGGTGCTGGTCTCGACCCATTACATGGACGAGGCCGAGCGCTGCCACGAGATCGCCTACATCGCCTACGGCTATCTGCTGGCGCACGGCACGGTGGAGGAGGTGATAGCGAAATCGGCGCTGACGACCTACACCGTCACCGGCGAGGGACTGAACGAGCTTGGGGCCGCGCTCTCGGGTAAGCCCGGGATCGACATGGTGGCGCCGTTCGGCACCTCACTGCATGTTTCCGGCCGCGATGTCGCGGCGCTCGAAGACAGCATCGCGCCCTGGCGTGAGAAGGGCGGAGTTAGCTGGCAGAAGTCGCAACCGTCGCTCGAAGACGTGTTCATCGAGCTGATGGGGCGCTCCAGGGACAATTTCCAATGAGCGCAGTCGACCATCCTGCACCACGGCGCGAGGTCCGCGAGCGCTTCGGTTTTCTGCGGCGCTCCTACGCGATGCTGGTCAAGGAGTTCATCCAGCTCAAGCGCGATCGCGTCTCGTTCGCGATGATCGTGATGTTGCCCGTGATGCAGCTGATGCTGTTCGGCTATGCCATCAACACCACGCCGCGTCATCTGCCGAGTGCCGTGCTGCTCCAGGAGGATTCCGATCTCGCCCGCTCGATCCTGAAGGCGCTGGAGAACACCGCCTATTTCCGCTTCCTCTATGAAGTGCACGATATCGACGAATTCGACAACCTGCTGAAATCCGGCAAGGTGCTGTTCGGCGTCGAGATCCCGCGCGGCTTCGAACGGGCGGTGCGGCGTGGCGACAGGCCGGCGCTGCTGGTCGCCGCCGACGCCACCGACCCGGTCGCGGCGAGTTCGGCGATCGGTTCGCTCGGCATGGTCGTGCAGACCGCGCTCAAGCACGATCTCTACATCGGCGATCCCCCGGAGATGCCGTTCGAGATCCGCGCGCACGCGCGCTACAATCCGGCAGCCAGCTCCAGCCTCAACATCGTGCCGGGGCTGGTCGGCACCATCCTGACCATGACCATGCTGATCTTCACCGCGCTGTCGGTCACGCGCGAGGTCGAGCGCGGCACAATGGAGAGTCTGCTGTCGATGCCGATCAAGCCGGTCGAGGTGATGCTCGGCAAGATCATCCCTTACGTGCTGGTCGGCTTCGTCCAGGCCTTCCTGATCATCAGCATCGGCGTCGGCCTGTTCGGCGTGCCCGTGCTCGGCAACCTCGTCCTGCTGGCGCTGCTCTCGACGCTATTCATCACCACCAATCTGTCGATCGGCTACACGATCTCGACCCTGGTGCAGAACCAGCTCCAGGCAATGCAGATGTCGATGATGTTCTTCCTGCCCAGCATCTTGCTCTCCGGCTTCATGTTCCCGTTCGCGGGCATGCCGGCATGGGCGCAATATCTCGGCGAGGGCCTGCCGCTGACCCATTATTTGCGCATCGTCCGAGCCATCATGCTGAAGGGCGCGACCATGCAGAACCTGCACTTTGACACTCTGGCGCTGGCGGCCCTGATGCTGCTCGCCATGACAATCGCCGTGACGCGCTTTCGCCGCACCCTGGATTGAGGCAGACTGCCCTGTGACGTCATTCCGGGACGATGCGCCAGCGTCGAACCCGGAATCTCGAGATACCGGGTTCGCGGCTGCGCCGCGCTCCGGAATGACAAGGGGGTGGAATGGCCGGGTTTCCCAGCAGGAAGACACGGCAGCATGCCGTGCTCTCGAAGGATTTCGAGCGCGAGCTGACGCGGGAAGTGCTGCGCACCGAGCTGTTGCGGGTGCGAGCGCTGATCCTGACGGGGTGCGTCATGATGCTGTTCCTCACTGCGATCTATTTGCTCGATCCCACTGTGGTGAACCGGGTCTGGCGCGGGACGGAAGGGATCATCCAGGTCTACGGCCTTCTCCTCGGCTTCATCCTGTTCGAGGTCTGGGTCCGCACCCAGATCAGGAAGAATCTCCGCCTCGATCGCGACCTGCCTGTGATCAGGCGCTATATCGGCGCGCTGATCGAGACCTCGCTGCCGACCGTCATCCTCATCCTGCAAATCCGGTCCATGGGCGCGAGCCAGGCTCTCGGTTTCGCAGTACCGCTCATGTACTTCATCTTCATCATCCTCTCGACTCTGCGGCTTGATTTCTGGCTTTCCTCATTCACGGGTTTCGTGGCTGCCGCCGGGCTTCTGGCGGCCGCGCTCTACTACAACATGACGAGCGAGACCGGGGAGCCCCTGATCTACTTCCACGCCGTGCGCAGCGTGGTCATCCTGATCTGCGGCGTGCTGGCGGGGGCCGTCGGCGCGCAATTGCGGCGGCAATTCGCCGCGAGTATTGCGGCAGCGACCGCGCGTGACCGCGTGACGAACCTGTTCGGACAGCATGTCTCCCCCCAGGTGGTGGAGCGGCTGATGGCCGCCGGAGCCGGCGCGGGCGGCGATCTCCGCCGTGTGGCGGTGATGTTCGTCGATTTCCGCGGCTTCACCGCCGGCGCGCAGTCGCGCACCCCGCAGGAAGTGGTCGATCGGCTCGACGGCGCCTTTGCGGTCCTGGTCGACATCCTCGACCGTCACGGCGGCATCGTGAACAAGTTTCTGGGCGACGGCTTTCTGGCGCTGTTCGGTGCGCCGCTGGAGGCCTCCGACGCTGCGCAGCGTGCGGTTGCCGCAGGCCGCGAGATGCTGAGCGCGATGGATCGCATCAACGCAGAGACGAGCTGGCCGCTTCGGATCGGCATCGGCATCCATTTCGGCGAGGTCGTCGCCGGCAATATCGGCTCGCCCCGGCGCAAGGAATACACCGTCATCGGCGATACCGTGAACTTCGCCTCGCGCCTTGAGGCACTGAACAAGGAGTTCGGCTCGCAGCTCCTGATCTCCGCATCCGTGCGCGAGGCGCTGGGCGACGACGGCAGCGACGCCGTCGCGCTCGGTGAAGTCGAGGTGCGCGGCTACGAGCGTCCGGTGGCGGTGTTTCAGCTGGGGTAGCGCGCATCATGCGTCGCCGCACGCAGGTCTCTTCCATCATCCGCGATTGCTCCGATTGCACTCAATTTTGGGGCATGACGAGCGACGTTTTCGGCTTGTAGAGTGCCGGCGAAGCGGCCGGTCGCGGCCGCGACTTGCATGAGAAGCGAAAATGCAGCGCCGCTACGTCACCGTCGACGTGTTCACCGACCGCGCCTTCGGCGGCAACCAGCTCGCCGTGGTGCTCGATGCCGGCGGGCTGACGACGCAGCAGATGCAGGCGATCGCCACCGAGTTCAACTATTCCGAGACGACCTTCGTGCTGCCGCCGCGCGACAGGGCCAACGACGCCGAGGTGCGCATCTTCACGCCGGTCCGGGAGCTTCCCTTCGCGGGCCATCCCAATGTCGGCACCGCCTTCGTGCTGGCGGGAATCGCGAATGAGCCGAAGCCGCGGCTGCTGTTCGAGGAGAAGGCCGGTCTGGTCCCGGTCGATATCGTGCGGGAGCAGGGCAGGGTGATCGGCGCCGAGCTCACCGCGCCGCAGCCTCTGGCGAGGCTTGCGCAGCTGTCCGCAGCCGACGTCGCCGCCTGCATGTCGCTGGCGGCGGATGACATCACGACCGATCATCACGCGCCGCAGGTCGTCGGCGTCGGAACGCCGTTCGTGGTTGCTGAGGTGCGATCGCGCGAGGCCGTGCGGCGCGCCAAGCCCGATGCCGCGGCATTCGGTCGGATGCTGCCGCGCGACGGTGCCTTCTCGGTCTACTTCTACACGCGCGATGTGCCGGCAGCGGAAGCGCCGTGCGAGCGTCAGGCGCGGATGTTCTTTCCCGGCGCAAGCGGCCTGATCGAAGATCCCGCCACCGGCAGTGCGACCGTTGCCGCCGCCGCGCTGTTCGCCGATCTCGATCCCATGCGCGACGGCGAATTGAAGCTCACCATCGGCCAGGGCTTTGACATGGGCCGTCCGAGCATGCTTCTCACCCGCGTGCGCAAGCAGGACGGCAAGATCGTCTCCGCCCATGTCGGCGGCAGTTGCGTGCAGATGATGGAAGGGACGTTTAGGTTGGCGGGGGAGGCTTAGCCCGTCATTCCGGGGCGCGCGTAGCGCGAACCCGGAATCTATCGGGCCGCAGTGTCGGTGGGTGCATGGATTCCGGGTTCGCGCCAAGAGGCGCGCCCCGGAATGACGGCGATGGCTACACCTGCCGTCCCGCCAAATTCTTCACCGCCACCCCGTCGCGCTCTTCGATGATCTCCGCAATCATCCGGCGGTGGCAGTGGGTGTGGTCGCGCTCGTAGCACAGCAGGCAGACGGGGCCGGCCTTCTTGACCAGTGACGAGAGCTCATCCATCGCTTCCCTGGCGTCTGACGTCTTCAGGTGCTTTGAGAAGATCTTCTCCAGCACGTCGTACTGCCCGCTGCGGGCGGCGAGGCGGCCCTCTTTCGGCGTGCCGAGCGCGGCGAGATGGACGTAGGCGATGCCGCGCTCGTCGAGGCCCGCCGAAAGCTGCTTCTTCGAAAAGCCCGGCCGGCGCGATGACGTCACCGCGCGCACGTCGACCACGAGCTTGACCCCGGATTCCTCCAGCTCGTCGAGCACGGCCTTGGGCGGCGTCTGCTCATAGCCGATGGTGAAGAGCTTCCTTGCCTTTGCCATGAACCATCCTCAGCTCACCCGCGCGATCAGCTCCATGGCGCCATGTGGCGCGCGCATCTTGCCCTCGTGGATGACATAGGCGAACACGTCGCGCGGCTCCTTCTTCGGCTTCGTCTTGTCAACCTTCGGCAGGTCGTCCGGTTCACCGCCCGAAGCCCAGTCCTGCAAGCGCTTGGCCCAGGCATCGAGCTGCTTCGGCGGATAGCAGGTCTTGATCTCGTCATTGCCCTTCTGGAGCCGCGCATAGACGAAATCGCCGGCGACATCAGCTATGGCCGGATATTTGCCGTGCTCGGCGAACACCACGGGCGTCTCGAACTCGCGGATCAGCGCGACGAAGTCCGGCGTGCAGAAGCTGTCATGGCGCACTTCCACGACATGGCGCAGCGCGCGCCCGTCGAGTTCGCGCGGCAACAGCTCCAGGAACTTGCCGAAATCGGCGCCGTCGAATTTCTTGGTCGGGGCGAACTGCCACAGCACCGGCCCGAGATGGTCGCCGAGTTCCAGCACGCCGGAATCATAGAACCGCTTGATGGAATCGCCGGCCTCGGCGAGCACGCGACGGTTGGTGGCGAAGCGCGGTCCCTTCACGGAGAACACGAAACCATCGGGAACTTCGCTCGCCCATTTGCGAAAGCTCTCCGGCTTCTGCGAGCCGTAATAGGTGCCGTTGATTTCGATCGAGGTCAGCTTCGAGGCGGCATAGGACAGCTCCTTCGCCTGCGCCAGCTTCTCCGGATAGAACACGCCGCGCCAGGGCTCGAAGGTCCAGCCGCCGATGCCGATGAAGATGTTGCCGGATTTTTTTGACGCGGTTTTTGCTTTGGCCACGGAATTTCTCGCATCGACGGGGAGGGAGCCCATCCTAGTCAAACCAGTTGTGATTGGCCAGTTGGCTCGCCCCATCTAAGCTTGCGCCCGGACCCGCGAAAAAAGGAGAACAAGATGCGGATGCTATCGGTGGGAGCCGCGCTCGTCATGATAACATCTGCTGCCATGGCCGATGATGACGACGCGAGAAGCGCGCAGAAGCTCGCCCAGCAGGGCCGCGACGATTACTGGCATTGCCTGGCGCGGGAATATTCGCGCGATTCCAATCAGGGCCTGTCTGAGCAGGATTTCGGCCGCTCGGTTGCGGGCGCCTGTCCGTCGGAGCGGCAATATTACCGGGTCGCGCTGCTCGACTATCTCACCACGCAGTATCCGAGCATCGATGCCGGCGCCCATCTCGCCACCGCGAACAGGGCGGTGGAGGCGGCGCAGAAGGACATCGTGATGGCCTTCGTCAAGCGCCGGCCGCCGGCGAAGTAGGGAATGGGGAGTGGCGAATAGCGAGTAGCGAGAAGGGCAGATGCCCGGGTTGTCTCATTCGCTACTCACCATTCGCCATTCGCCCCCTTCGGCAGCCCTTTCGGCCGCGCGCTCATCCATGGTATCACTCGCCGCATCTGGGAGCAGGGATGGACTTGCATGTCGTCTGAGTCGATGGGGGGCATTCTGGGGGCGATCGTCGCAGCGATCGTGCTTGCGGTTGCCGTCGTGTTCGGGCCGATCGGACAGTACGGCAAGCCGCCCAAGCCGGCGAAGGTCGAGCCGGCCCCGGCTGCGGCCCCGGCCGCACCCGCTGCGCCTGCGCCACGCGGGCCGATAATCCGGGAAGTACCCAACCAATAGGGCGCGAAAATGGGGTTTTCGCCCCTTGCGAAGCGCCTTTGCCGCCCCCATCTAGCGTTTAACGGCGACGTTGAGCGAAGAACTCCGTCGCTGGGACGACCTTGGAATAGCTCAGGCCTGCGCCGGATGTACGCGCGGTCCGCCGTTCCGGGGTCGTTGGCATTTTAGGGCCCTTTTCGGCCGTTCCCCAGAGACCCCGGCTTGGCAGCGCAGGACGCGGCGGATATACGCTGCCGTCATGAACGAAGCGATCAGACCCGGCGCCGACATCCCGCCGCAGGCTCAAGAGGGGCCGGAACTGTCGGTCATCGTCCCGACCTTCAACGAGCGTGACAACGTCACCGTGCTGTACCGGCGGCTGGAGGCGACGCTCGCCAACATCGCGTGGGAAGTCGTGTTCGTCGACGACAACTCGCCCGATGGCACCTGGGACGTCGTGCGCGCGCTGGCGCAGCGCGACAGCCGCGTGCGCTGTGTCCGCCGCATCGGCCGTCGCGGCCTGTCGGGCGCCTGCATCGAGGGCATCCTCGCCTCGAGTGCGCCCTATGTGGCCGTGATCGATGCCGACCTCCAGCACGACGAGACGCAACTGCCGAAGATGCTGCTGCTGCTCGCCAGCGATCAGGCCGACCTCGTGGTCGGCAGCCGCTACATCGAGGGCTACAAGAGCGAAGGCTTCAACAAGCAGCGCGCCGGCGCCAGTGCCCTCGCGACCGAGGTGGCCAAGAAGATGCTGCGGGTCGAGATCGCCGACCCCATGAGCGGCTTCTTCATGATCCGCCGCGATCGTTTCGAGCAGCTCGCGCCAAAGCTCTCCGTGCATGGCTTCAAGATCCTGCTCGACGTCGTCGCGAGCGCGCACGGCAGCTTGCGGGCGGTCGAGATCCCCTACACTTTCGGCGCCCGCCAACATGGCGAGAGCAAGCTCGATTCCATGGTCGCACTCGACTTTCTCGGACTCGTGCTGGCCAAGCTGACCAACGACATCGTCTCGCTGCGCTTCATCCTGTTCGCGATGGTCGGCGGCATCGGCCTCGTGGTGCACTTGACCACGCTGTTTATCGCGCTTCAGCTGTTCAAGGCGCCGTTCCCGGAGGCGCAGGCCGCCGGCGCCATCGTCGCCATGACCAGCAATTTCATCCTCAACAACTTCCTCACCTATCGCGACCAGCGGCTGAAGGGTTTTGCGCTGCTGCGCGGCCTCATCGCGTTCTACATCGTATGCAGCGTCGGCCTGCTCGCCAATGTCGGCGTCGCCTTCTCGGTGTACGACCAGGAGCCGATCTGGTGGCTGGCCGGCATGGCCGGCGCGCTGATGGGCGTGGTGTGGAACTACGCGATGTCCGGACTGTTCGTCTGGCGCAAGAAATAGCACGCGATGGGCGGGGCTGACGCGCGGATCGTCCGCAACACCGCGCTGCTGATTCTCGCGCTGGTCGGATTGCGGCTCGCTGCGGCCGCGTTCACGCCGATCACGTTCGACGAAGCCTATTACTGGATGTGGTCGAAGAATCTGGCGGGCGGTTATTACGACCACCCGCCGATGGTGGCCTATGTGATCCGCGCCGGCACGATGATCGCGGGGGATACCGAGCTCGGCATCCGCCTCGTCTCGATCCTGCTGGCGCTGCCGATGAGCTATGCGGTCTATCGCGCCGCCGCGATCCTGTTCGGCGGCGTCCGCATCGCCGCCACCAGCGCGATCCTGCTCAACGTGACCATGATGGCCTCGGTCGGCACGCTGATCGTCACGCCCGATGCGCCGCTGCTGGTCGCCTCCAGCTTCGTGCTGTTCTTCCTCGCCAAGGTGCTGGAGACCGGCCGGGGCGCCTGGTGGCTCGCAGTCGGCGCCGCCGTCGGCGCGGCGCTGCTGTCGAAATATACCGCGATGTTCTTCGGGCCGGCGATCCTGATCTGGCTCGCGGCGGTGCCGAAGCTCAGGCGCTGGTTTCTCTCCCCCTGGCCCTATCTCGGCGGACTTGTCGCGCTGGCGTTGTTCTCGCCGGTGATCGTCTGGAACGCAGACCATCAATGGGTCTCGTTCGCAAAGCAGCTCGGCCGCGCCAGGATCGAGGACTTCCGCCCCGTCTTCATCGCCGAGCTGATCCCGACCCAGGTCGCGTTCGCGACGCCGTTGGTGTTCATCCTCGGTGCCATGGGCCTGCACGCGCTGACCTGGCGGCGCGCCGGCGCGCTGGCCTCGCGCGTACTGATCGAGACGATGTTCTGGACCATCGTCGCCTATTTCGTCTGGCATTCGCTGCATGCCCGCGTCGAGGCCAACTGGTTCGCGCCGGTCTATCCGCCTTTCGTCATCGCCGCGGCGGTCGCCGCCAACCTCGTGCAGTGGAAGCCACGACAGCGGCGCCTGGCCGATTTCTGCCTGCGCTGGGCCGCGCCAACAGGCATCGTGATGTTTGCAGCCCTGATCGTGCAGGCCAATACCGGCTGGCTGTCCGGATATCGCCGCGATGCCACGGTGCGCAGCGTCGGTGTCGGCTGGCGCGAGCTTGCCGCCGAAATCGAAACGGTGCGCGCACGCAGTGGCGCGACCTGTGTGCTCGCGCAGGACTACGGCACCACGGCCTGGCTCGCCTTCTATCTGCCGCGCGGCACTTGCGTAGCGCAGCAAACCCAACGCATCCGCTGGGTCAACATGGCCGAGCCCGATCCCAGCCTGCTCGCCGGCAAGCTGCTCTATGTCGACGAACTGCGTAGCGAGGGCCATCCCGCTCTCAATTCTCTCTTTGCACAGGTGACGCAGATCGCACAATTGCAGCGCAAGCGGGGGCCGCTCGTGGTCGAGACCTACGGCATCGATCTGCTCGAGGGCGCCAAGGGCGAGGTGCTGGATCGCTCGCCGCCGCCGGAAGCGCGGTAGAGCATGATCCGGAAAAGTGCGAAGCGGTTTTCCGGAAAGATCATGCGCAAACAACAACCTCAAGCGCGATGACGATTCCTCATCGCGTTTGAGCGGACCTCAGCCGATCATCTCGGCCCTGACCGAAGCCTGATCCGGGCCATCCCGGTCGCGCCAGAGCCATACCGTCACGATGCCGGAGCGACCGCGGACCTGGGCGAGCAGGGGCCCGGACAGGATGCCGTCGGGAGCGCCGCTGAAATCGGCAGTGTCCAGCAGCGTATCGCTCAGCGCGAGGCGCGCATCGTTCTGGGCGGCGATCTCCATCAGACGGCTGGCGACGTTGACGGTGTCGCCTGTCGCCGTGATGTGCTGATGGCTTTCGCCGAGCCGGGATGCGACGATCGGGCCGCAATGCGCGCCGATCTTGAAACCGAGCTGACCTGCGATTGCCGGCGGCAGCGAGGCGATCCAGCGTTCGAGGCCGCGATGCAGATCGATCGCGCATTTCAGTGCGCGCGCCGCGTCGTCCGGCATCGCGCGCGGCAGCCCGAACAGGATCATGGCGCCATCGCCGAGAAAGCCGGTGATCATGCCGCCGCAATCGATCGCGACCTTGTCGATCAGTGCATGAAACGCCTTCAGAAAATTCCTGAGCTCGTCGGGATCAATCCGCTCGCTCAGTCCGGTGAAGCCGGAGAGATCGACGAAGACCACGGCTGCATCCTGCCGGACAGGCTTCGACAGGAAGTTCGGATCGCGCGCCAGCCACTCCTGCACCGCCGGAGCCTGGAATTGCGCAAGCGACCTGCTCTTGGCGGCGAAATATTGCGTGCGGCGGCCTCCGGCCCACAGCTGCACGCCGGCAAAGACCGCGACCGGCGGCATTGCCGCGGCGAGCGTGGTTGCGGCGTTCAGCCAGACGCCATGCGTGAACGCGAACAGGTTGACCCCGGCCCAGGCGATCATCACCGCGGCTGCCGTCATGATGCCCAGCGCGCTGCGGCGCCAGGCGAGCAGCCCGACCAGCAGCGTCGGCAGCAGGATCGCAGTCAGCGCGTCGGCAATACGGACCCTGCGGTCGCGCACCATGGCGTCGCCGGCGACGAGATGCGTGATCGCGGTCGAGACCACCTCGACCCCGGGCATCAGCGAATCGAAGGGCGTCGGATAGAAGTCGCCGCCGCCGGCGACCGAGGCGCCGATCACGACGATCCGGTTCTCGATCGCCGCGCGATCGAGCGTGCCGTCGAAGATGCTCTGTGCGCTGACGGTGCGGATCGTGCGGCGCGGCCCGTAATAGGTGATCGGCAATGCCAGATCGCCGTCGGTCGGCACCACGCGATCGCCCAGCATGAGATGATCCGGCGCGACCGTCAGCGGCTCGTCGAGCGCGCGGGCCGCGACGCGCAAGGGGAACGACAGCTCGACCTTGTCGCGCGTCCGGAACAGCATCGGCACCGATAGCGGTGAACCCGATTGTCCCGTCGCGACGTTGACGACGCCGACCTCGGCGTGATCGGCGAACGCGGGCAATGGCCGCAGGAAGCGCTCGGCCTGCGGGAGGACGGCGAGGGGACCTTCGCTGCTCGGATCCACGGTTTCGCTGGCGGAGGGGAAAATCGCCGCGGCGGCGAGCACCATGGGACCGGTGGCGAGCGTGCTGGCGAGCGTGGCATCGCCGATCGCTGCGCTGCGGTCGACGAGCAGGAGATCAATCCCGATGACCTTCGGCTTGAACTGCACGATGGTGTCGACGACACGTGCGAGATCGGCGCGCGGCAGCGGATAGCTGCCGCCGCGCTTCACCACGGTGTCGTCGATCGCGACGATGGTGACGAGATCGGGTGGACGCCGCACGCCGCGGGCTTGCGTCCGCCAATCCGTCAGCGTGGCTTCGAGGCGGTCGAGAAAACGCAGACGGCCGTTGGCGTGCGCGGCAAAGATGCCCGCGCCCCACAGCGCGGTGAGGACGAGTGCCACCAGGATCTGAACGCGTCGGCTGCGCATGCGTCGTTCTGCAATCTTCTTTCGGCCAAATCTCGCAGGCGAACCTTGTCGACCCGGTCTTATTGTCCGAGTCTTGCCATGAGCGCATCGACGCGCGGCTGGCCCCATGTCTTGACGGTCAACGGGCCGGTCGCCTCGACGTCGACGCCTTCGCCGGGTCCAAGCACGACACCGCGTCCACGGGTCCTTCGGGTCACGCCGACCCGGCCGTCGGCGACGAACACGGAGGTCTTGGCGTCGGCGACATCGACCGCCCATTTCGTGCCGCGCACCGCAGCGATCGCTTGCGGCGTCAGCACCTTGAACGGATTGCCCCGCGGCTTCCGGGGCACCTCGACCAGCAAGGCTTTGCTGCTCAATTCCACGGAGTCTATATGTCCGTCGCGGTTGGCGTCCTTAAGTTCAAATTTGGCGCCGTTTTCCGCGACAATGGTGATGCCGTTGTCACAGCGCCAGGTCTGCGTCCCGGCAGCCGACGGCGATGCCGTGCAGCCCGCATTGGCAGCAGGCTGTGCAGTCGCAGATCCAATCAACAGAAACGACCCCGCCAGGGCGAAAAACCCTGCGCGCGCGATCCCTCTCATGCCAGCCTCCGTTTGCGTGACGGCACAGTTCAGGGCAAGTCGATACGGTTCCGTATCACGCGCAGAGGCTGCTGAAAAGTGCCGAGATAGGAGCTACTTTCCCGCGGCGGCGATTTCCAGAACCGACGTGATCAACTTTCGGTCACGGCTCCGTGCCGCGTGAGGGCGCCGGGCCGACGGACGCGGAGCCCGCCAGCCTCGCGCAACGCTTCCGCGCTACGGTCAGGCCGGTTTGGCGACCACGAAAATGACGTTGTTGAATGTCTCGTGGGTGCGGCCGCAAGCGTCGAAGAACCGACGTGAGCCGGTCGAGAAACATGGTTAACAGATGCGTCTAAGTCCGTAATTCTGCGGGGTTTTTCTCAAAACGGGACAGCATTGACGAGTTGCCCCATATCCGCCCGAACTTAATCTGCATTTAACTAAAAGTCGCCTTAATGACGCTCCGACCCTCTGCGAGATGCTGTTCCCGGATCGTGACCAGCGGCACTTTGAAGGGGGACTGGGTGACACCGTCCTGGACGCAAGGCGAATGAGTACGAGTATCGCTGCGCAAAGCATCGCGGCACGGAAGTCCAAAAATCCTGGCAAGAATTCTCTTCGGAAGCCTTCCCGGAAAATGACCACGGCCAATTGGCTGGGCGCCGCGGCGATCGGCTGCGTCGTGATGGGTGCCGGCTGGATCATTTACAGCAACATTCTCGGCGCGAGCGTCTACCCGACCGTCGGCAGCGTCGGCTATGACGAGCCGGTGGTCAGGCGCGCACCCAAGGTCGTGCTGCGCGAGGCCGGCGAGGCCATCAAGGAAACTTTCGCGCTATTGCCCGACCGGCTCCAGGTCGCAGCTCCGATCTCGCGCGAGATGTTCAACGAGCGCTTTGCCGCGGCCGCGACGCAAGGCGTGCCATCGAATGCGGCGAGCGCAGCGACCTCGACCCAGGTTGCACTGGCCAGGGAGACTTCGAAGGACGCCCCGAAGCAGAGCGTGATCGCGAAGGTCGCCGACGCGCTGAAGCCGGCAGCCAAGGTCACTGACAAGACTGCCGACAAGACCAGGCGCGCGCCGGACGCCCAGATGCAGCTGGCCTCGGCCGATCCGGCCCAGATCGTGCCGGCGCCCGAGAAGCCCAAGTCGTTCGCCGACCGCGCCAAGGCCGCAGTGATGTCGATCACCGGGCCGCGCCAGTCGATGGTGGAAAAGCTCTGGGGCAAGCGCGAGCCGTCCGGCGGGCTGCTCGCCTACGCCTCGGCCGATGCCAGCGTGACCGCGTCCATCGCGCCGAAGGAGCAGAACCCGATGTTCGGCGGCGCGCCGCCCTATGAGCGCGACACCGCGGTCTACGACATCACCGCCAAGACCGTATATCTGCCCGACGGCACCAAGCTCGAGGCGCATTCGGGCCTCGGCTCCAATCTCGACGATCCGCGCTCCTCGAAAATCCGCATGCGGGGCGTGACGCCGCCGCACATCTACACGCTGAAGCCGCGCGAGGCCCTGTTCCACGGCGTGCCGGCGCTGCGCCTCACTCCGATCGGCGGCGAGAGCGCGATCCATGGCCGCGACGGCCTGCTCGCGCACACCTTCATGCTGGGGCCGAACGGCGATTCCAACGGCTGCGTGTCGTTCAAGGACTATTACGCGTTCCTCGACGCCTACCGCAACAAGGGCATCCGCAAGCTCGCGGTGCTGGCGCGGGTGGAGTGAGGCGCGCGATCTCGGCGCGCGGTCGCCGTTATCAGGCGCGGACGCGCGCATGATTCCGGTCTTGAGCTGGCGGCATTAGGTTGCTGGTGCCGTCCGATCAGTTGCTCTGCCATCGATCGCCTTCATGCGCTGCAAAGCGATCGTCGATCCATGCGCGTTCTCCCCTTGGATCTGCGGTTCCCCTTACGTAGTTAAATGCGCCCGTCGTGGAACGTTGATATCAGGTGGCATGACATCCCGCGCAACTTCGCCGGCTCGAAGCGGCGGCACGACGGCAAGCGGCGCTGACGAGTGATCAGCGCATAAAGGACGCGCTTTTGGAAATGCGAAGGAGTACTGGTTGCGCGCGCAGTCTCAGGAGCGGCAGGTGTCAGCGCGATCCTGAGCAGGCTCACAACTTTGGCGCGATGCATCGAAGTTTTGCACTACGCTCGATCGATAAGATTGACGTGCGCTGGCCCACACGCCTAGGCTTGATGGATGTCCGGAACCATCCAGGAGGAGATCAAGCGAATCGAGAGACAGATTGAAACCTACGAAGCTTTCGATCTGGCCGAGAAGGCGCGGTTCAATCGCGAGTCTTACCTTTGGACCGCGGAAGATCGTATAGAGTGGCAGGAGCTTCAGGCCGACAACGCGCTCATGCTTCGCAAGCTGCGCGAAGAGCGAAATGCGCTGCTCGAACAGCTAAAACCGCCATGACCGCAATTTCACCGGCCTTGAAGCTTGTCGGCCGGACTCAACTTGCCTCGCGACCCGACTTGCCTGAAGGTTGTGATTGAGCGGAAGCAACAACTGCGTTTCGATTTCGAACCTTGTTCATTGCCTCTGCCGGATGTCGCCGCATTATTTCTGCGAATTTCCTTTTGATTGCAGGAGCCACCTGGCTGCTGCTCAACCTGCCCAGCGCGATGCGGCTCGAGAACGAGCAGGACATCGAAAGAAATGGAGCTGCAGCATCGCATGCCCCATCAAGTCAGCGCTTCGACTTGCGCGATGATGGCGAAGCGGTCCGACAATTCGGCCAGCACGACCTGATGGATCGTCCGGGCGTCCAGCGTGCCGCCGCGGCCGTCGGGTAGGTCGCGGGTGGCGCAGGCGTTGGCCGCGATCGTCGTGCGCAGGCCGAGGTCGAGCGCGGCGCGGGCAGTCGAACTGACGCACATGTGAGTCATGAAGCCGGCCAGCACGATATTCTTGAGTCCGGTCGCGGCCAGCCGGGCCTGCAGGTCGGTGCCGGCGAAGGCATTCGGCAGCGCCTTCTCGATCACCGGCTCGCTGGCGAGCGGCGTCAGGCGCTCGACGATCGCGCCGCGCGCGGCCTCGCGGTCGAACAGGCCGCCGGCGCGGCCCTTGTGCGCGACATGGAAGATCGCAGCTCCGCTCTCGCGTGCGCGCGCGAGCAGGCGCGCGGCCGCGGCGATCGCCGCTTGCGCATCGGGCAGGGCCAGCGGACCGGCGCAATATTCGTTCTGGATGTCGATCAGCACGAGGCAGGCCTCGTTGAGCTTCGGCGGATTGAGATCGGCGCCGGCGAGTTCGAGCAGGGTCTTTGGAGCGGTCATGCTGGTCAGGCCTTCCAGGGATGTCGGATGACGCGACACTAGCGCAGCCGATGCCTGCCATTGTGCAGGAAAATTGCGGCATATGGCTGCAAATTTGCAGGAAGCGCCCCCCGCCTGCTAGGCTCGTGGAATGAACTGGGACGACCTGCGTATCATCGCCGCGGTCAGGGACGAGGGCACCTATGCCGGCGCCAGCGCGCGGCTGCGCATCGACGAGACCACCGTCGGCCGCAGGCTCGCGCGCATCCAGCGCGACCTCGGCGTGCTGCTGTTCGACGCGGTGGACGGGCTGCGCCGGCCGACGCGCCACTGCGAGGCGGTGCTCGAGCATGTCGGTGCGATGGCGGCGCATGCCGCAGCGATCGACCGCATCAAGGAGAGCCAGGTGGGCCCGGTCGGACGGCTGCGCATCGCCTCGACCAATGCGGTCGCCGAAGAGCTGCTGGCGCCGCATGCGAGCAGCTTCCTGCGCGATCACCCGGGGCTGACGCTGCAATTCCTCACCTCGAGCGGCAACGTCAAATTCTCGCGCTGGCAGGCCGATCTCGCTATCCGTCTGCGCAAGCCGGAGAAGGGCGACTTCACCATCTCCAAGCTCGGCGAGGTCAGGCTGTATTTCTTCGAGCCCGCGGACCGCGGCGGTGCCGAGCCGGTCGCGTGCGTCTATCCTGACGAGCTCGACGCGATCCCCGAGCAGCAGTTCCTGCGCGCCAAGCGTCTGACAAACGTGCGCTGCGTCACGGACAATGTCCGCATCATCCGCACCATGATCCAGTCGCATCAGGCCGTCGGCGTGCTGCCTGAGCACAGCTGCGGGCCGCTGCTCGCCGATCGCAGCCTGCGCGCCACGCTGCTGCCGAGGCGCCGCGACGTCTGGCTGCTGGTGCAGAACCATCTGAAGCGCGATCCGGCGACGCGCGTGACGATCGATTGGGTACGTTACTGCTTCAGGGATATGTCGCACGGCTGACCGCTGGCGACGTTCATGGCCTCGCATTGAACGCGGGCCGCGCGACGTGCGACCAAATTCGCAAGTTCGCTGGGGATTGAACGCGCGCGCAGGTTGCGTAATCTCGCGCCGACTACGTCTTTGACAGGGCAACTGCATGACCACTCTTGAGCAAACGATCCGTCCCTCGGCACGATCGCGGGAATGGAAGGTGATCGTCATCCTGATCCTGCTGATCCCGGTGCTGTGGTCGCCGCCGTTCCTGTTTCGATACTTCCTGTATCAGCCGTTCAACATCCCCTCGAATTCGATGGCGCCGACGCTGATGGTCGGCGACTACGTCTTTACGGCGAAATATGTCTATGGCTACGGCCGCTATTCCTTCCCCTTCGATTCGTCCTGGATCTCAGGTCGTGTCTTTGCCGGCGAGCCCGAGTACGGCGACCTCGTCGTTTTCCGAACGCCAAGGGATACCTCCGTCGATTACGTCAAGCGCGTGGTCGGGCTGCCCGGCGACCGCATCCAGATGCAGCAGGGCCGGCTCATCCTCAACGACCGTCCGGTGACGCGCGCCGCGCTGAAGGAGGCACAAGCCGGCGCCGCCTGCGGGGGCGATGACGAGGCGCAGGTCAAGCGCTGGCGCGAGACGCTGCCGAACGGCGCGAGCTATGTGACCTACGATTGTCTCGACAATGGCTTCCTCGACAACACCAGCGTCTACGCCGTGCCGCCAGGCCATCTCTTCGTGCTCGGCGACAACCGCGACAATTCCACCGACAGCTGCATGGCGTCCGCGATGGGCTTCATCCCGATGGACAATCTCATCGGCAAGGTGACGCGGATCCTCTGGTCGCTCGACGATGACGGCGAGCCGCGCTTCGAGCGGTTGGGGAAGGTGGAGTGAGGGGCCGTCATTCGGGGGCGCGCCCCGGAATGACCAGCGGCGAGACTTTGCACAAAAAACAAAAACCCCGGCATCGCTGCCGGGGTTTCGCATTTCTCGACTGTGCCTGAGCGGCTGGATCAGAAGTCCATGCCGCCCATGCCGCCGCCCGGAGGCATCGCCGGACCGGCGCCGCCCTTCTTGGGCAGCTCGGCGACCATGGCTTCCGTGGTGATCAGGAGCGCGGCCACCGAGGCTGCGTTCTGGATCGCGGTGCGGACCACCTTGGTCGGATCGATGATGCCCTTCTTGACGAGGTCGGCATATTCGCCGGTCTGGGAGTCGAAGCCGTAATTGTAGGCCTTGTTCTCCAGGATCTTGCCGACGATCACCGAGCCGTCTTCACCGGCGTTGATCGCGATCTGGCGAGCGGGCGCGGAGAGCGCCTTGCGCACGATCTCGACGCCGGTCTTCTGGTCGTCGTTCTTGGTGCGCAGGCCCTTGAGCTGCTCGGAGGCACGGAGCAGGGCGACGCCGCCGCCCGGGACGATGCCTTCCTCGACAGCCGCGCGGGTCGCATGCATCGCGTCATCAACGCGATCCTTGCGCTCCTTCACCTCGACCTCGGTCGCGCCGCCGACGCGGATCACCGCGACGCCGCCCGCGAGCTTGGCGAGACGCTCCTGGAGCTTCTCGCGGTCGTAGTCCGAGGTGGTCTCCTCGATCTGCGCCTTGATCTGGGCCACGCGCGCCTCGATGTCGGCCTTCTTGCCGGCGCCGTTGACGATCGTGGTGTTCTCCTTGTCGATCATCACCTTCTTGGCGCGACCGAGCATGTTGAGCGTGACGTTCTCGAGCTTGATGCCGAGATCTTCCGAGATCGCCTGGCCGCCGGTCAGGATCGCGATGTCCTGCAGCATGGCCTTGCGGCGATCGCCGAAGCCCGGAGCCTTGACGGCCGCGACCTTCAGGCCGCCACGCAGGCGGTTCACGACGAGGGTCGCGAGGGCTTCGCCTTCGACGTCCTCGGCGACGATGACCAGCGGCTTGCCGGTCTGCACCACGGCCTCGAGCAGCGGCAGCAGCTCGTTCAGCGAGGAGAGCTTCTTCTCGTTGATGAGGATGTAGGCGTCGTCCATCTCAACGCGCATCTTGTCGGCGTTGGTGACGAAGTAGGGCGAGATGTAGCCGCGGTCGAACTGCATGCCCTCGACGACGTCGAGTTCGGTCTCGAGCGACTTGGCTTCCTCGACGGTGATGACACCCTCGTTGCCGACCTTCTTCATGGCGTCGGAGAGGAACTTGCCGATCTCCTGGTCGCCGTTGGCCGAGATGGTGCCGACCTGGGCGATCTCGTCGTTCGAGGTGACCTTCTTGGAGTTCTTCTGGAGATCCGCCACGACGGCTTCGACAGCGAGGTCGATACCGCGCTTGAGGTCCATCGGGTTCATGCCGGCGGCGACCGACTTGGCGCCTTCGCGCACGATGGCCTGAGCCAGCACGGTGGCAGTGGTGGTGCCGTCGCCGGCCGCGTCAGCGGACTTGGAGGCGACTTCGCGCACCATCTGCGCGCCCATGTTCTCGAACTTGTCGTCGAGCTCGATCTCCTTGGCGACGGTGACGCCGTCCTTGGTGATGCGGGGAGCGCCGAACGACTTGTCGAGCACGACGTTGCGGCCCTTCGGGCCGAGCGTGACCTTCACCGCGTTGGCGAGAATGTCGACGCCGCGCAGCATCTTGTCGCGCGCTTCAACCGAGAATTTGACTTCTTTGGCTGCCATCTGGATTTTTCCTTGGAATGATGTGACTGGAGGGAGAGGGGGCTCTTAGGCCGCCTTCTTCTTGGACTCGCTGACCTCGAGAACGCCCATGACGTCGCTCTCCTTCATGATCAGCAGGTCCTGGCCGTCGATCTTGACCTCGGTGCCGGACCACTTGCCGAACAGCACGCGGTCGCCGACCTTCAGGTCGATCGGGATCAGCTTGCCGGACTCGTCGCGGCCACCCGGGCCAACGGCGACGACTTCGCCCTGGGAGGGCTTTTCCTTGGCAGTGTCGGGAATGATGATGCCGCCAGCGGTCTTCTCTTCTGCGTCGATGCGCTTGACCACGACGCGGTCGTGAAGCGGACGGAATTTCATGCAGTCCTCCTAAGCAATTGCACGTGTTGAGGATTTTGAGATTGTTAGCAGTCGTTGCCCGCGAGTGCTAGCGCGAGCCAAGTTGAAATAGGACAGGAATTTTGCGGGGGCAAGGGCTTCTAGCAGAAAAATCAGCACGCGGAAGCGTGGACTGCCAGAATCTCATTTCCATCGTTAACCAGCCTTGGAGCCAGCCTTGGACCAGCCTTGGGGGCCTCTTCGGGGCCCCGTGGGAGGCCGTATTAGCACGGAGTTATGTCTGCTGCTAACGCATTGAATTTCAACAGCTTGTTAAACTTTTGGGCTTGAGATGGGTTGTCAGTTTGCGTCACATTTCTCTCATGTGAGCGCATCGTTTCCGGGTGGCTCCCGGGGCACGGATCAAGCCACCCCCAAAATGCGCTCCTGCAAAGGAGGTTTGGCATGGGACTGCGGAGTGGGGGCGTTTCCGAGGATTTCCGGAAACAGATGCTAGGTTACGGACTGACGACGGCGCAAATCCTCTATCGCATGCCGGATCATCCGTCGCTGCTCCAGACCTACGTCTGGCAGAACTACGACATGTTTCCGAAATTTCCGGCGCTGAAGGATTTCCTGGCGTTCTGGCAGGAGAAGCTCGATGGTCCCCTCCATTCGGTCACGGTGGCGCATTCCAAGCTGATCAAGCCAGCCGAGCTGCGCGCCGTGGACGGCGTGTTCCGGCTGCATTGACGCAGGGATCAGACGACGCCGTTGCAATAGCGTATCCACATCGCGCGATAGGCGTCGTCCACGGCTCGCGCATATGAGACGGGGTTGCCGGCGGCCGCAGCGTTGATCTGTCCGGGCAGTTCGCGGCGCAATTGATCGAGTTCGCCGATCCGCGCCGCGCGGCCAGCTGCGATCTCGACATATGCCTCATCGCTCTCCGCGACCCAGTCCCGCAAGCCAAGCGCGGAGAGGATGGCGCCCGCGGCTCGGCTGGGCAGGCTGTTCCCGAGCTTCGCCACCACGGGCACGCCCATCTGCAAAGCTTCCAATGTGCTGACGCCGCCGTTCTGCGGGAACGGGTCGAGCGCAATATCGACACGATTGAACGATGCCAGATGTTCGCTCCGCAATGTGGCTCCGAGCAGATCGACGCGTTCGACCGGCAATCGGCAAGCCGCAAACCGTGCCAGCAGCTTGTCGCGGACCAGTTGATCGTCCAGCGCAACATCCTTGATCAGCAGTCGCGAACCTGGGACCCGCTCGAGAATCCTGGACCAGACTTCCGCGGCCTCGTCCGAAATCTTGCTGATGCGGTTGAAGACACCGAACGTGACGAAGCCGTTCGAGAGAGCCGGCGCCTCCGCCCGCGCAAGCCCGGCCGGCAGTGGCGCCAGCGTCACGAAGCACGGCAGGTCGATGACGGTCTCCGCAAACAAATGCCGAACCGCGGCAGGAATTGCGACCGGATCCGAGAACAGATAATCGATCGTCGGCAGCCCGGTGCCGGTGCCGTGGCCCCAGCCGTGCACCTGGATCGGTGCCGGCTTGCGCGCAAACACGCCGAGGCGGTTTCCTCTGGTGTGGCCGGACAGATCGATCAGGATATCGACGCGATCGGCGCGAATCTCAGCGGCGAGGCGATCGTCGGCCCATTGCGAGGCGTCACGCCAGCGATCGGCGATCCCCTGGAATTCGCTTGTCGTCGTATCCATTTTTGACGAGCAGGAGTAGCACACGATCTCGAACTGCGCGCGGTCATGGTGTTGCAGGACGGGCTTGAAAATGAACGCGGCCGAATGCGCGTTGAAATCCGACGAGACATAGCCGAGCACCAGACGGCGATCCGGATCGAGGCTGTTGTGATGCGGTGCCGCCGCTTCTGAAGCGATTTTCGCGCCGACCCGCTCCCACCACACTTGCCGCGCCTGCTGATGCTGTTCGACGCTCGCGTCCGCCACAAAATCGAGCGTGAATATCTTGCTGGAAATTGCGCTCTCAAGGTCGGGCTGGATGTCGAGGGCGCTGTCGAAGCTGACGAGGGCTTCGTCGACCCGGCCAAGTCCGGCGAGACAAAGGCCCAGCACGAGGTGAGCTTGAGCGGAATCGGGAGCTATCGCGAGAGCCCTCTCGCAATCGTCCATCGCCTGCGCCATTTGCTGGGTCTGGAGCAAGACATTGGCGCGCCAGAGCCATCCGTTCACGTCGTCGGGCGCCAGGGCGATCGCCCGATCGCAGTCCGCCATGGCTTCGTCAAATCGCCGTAGCTCCCGCAACGCAACGGCGCGGTTCGCCAATGCCGCCGCATAGTCGGGCTTGATCGAGAGCGCGCGATTCAGGCTTGTGAGAGCCTCGTCATAGTTGCGCAGTCGGCAGAGCGCCCCACCTCGGCCGTTGTGGGCTTCGGCAAGGTTTCCGTCGATTGCGAGTGCCCTGTCGTAGCTCTCGATCGCTTCGTGGTGCAGATCAAGGGCCGCGCTCGCGTTGCCGAGATTGGACAGGGCCAGGGCGTAGTCAGGCCGCAAGGCGAGGGCCTTTCGATAGCTCTCGCGGGCCTCATCGTGACGTTTCAGCCCGTTCAGGGCGACGCCCAGGCTCATGTGAGCTTCGGCAGATCGCGGATCCACGGCAACCGCTCGGCTCAGCAGGATTTCGGCCTGCTGATAGTTCTTGGCATCAGACTCCAGAACGCCGAGCATATGCAGCGCGATGAGTTGGTTGGGCGCGATCTGCAGGAGTTGTCGATAGGTCACACGGGCCTCGGGCAGGAGTCCCTTCTTGTGCAACTGGAGTGCGCGCCCGAGCAATGGCAGCACTTCGGCCTTTTGCCGTTTCTGAAGCCGGGCATTATGAAATGCACGCTGACCGACGCTGCCGCCCATGAATCAATTCCCCCAGATCTCCTCGCGAGATTAATTCACCGAGAGAATGAATACGAGACGATGCCCGCTCGCCACGACAGCCTGGGACAAGCTACGATCGAGTGATCGGGTGACGGGCCCAAGCTTCGCAATTGCTGCCTCGCCCGGGACTGGATAATCTGCCCTTCGGGTCATACCCGTGCGACCGGCGCGGCTCAGATCAGGGAGGCAGACAATGGCCAAGCAAAAGGCATCAAGGCCCGCAACGAAGACCGCCGTGAAGAAGCGGAGCGGCGTGAAGGCCGCGGCGCGATCCTCGGCGCGCAAGGCGGTGAAGGCGAAGGCGCGCACCGTGGCTCCGAAGAAGCCCGTGCGGCCGAAGCAGCGCATCGCCATCAGCCATCACCGCGAGGAAGACTTCAAGGCCGACGGCCTGCGCGCCTATGCCAAGTACCGCGATCTCGGGATCGCCGACGCGACCGATGGCCTCGCACAGGCACATGTGATCCGCTTGCAGGGCCCCTGCAATCCGGCCGAGGTGTCCAAGCTCCACTATCACGACGTCGAATTCCAGATGGTCTACGTGCTCAAGGGCTGGGTGAAGACCTATATGGACGGGCAGGGCGAGACCTTGATGAAGCAAGGTAGCGCCTGGACCCAGCCGCCGAAGATCAAGCACATGATTCTGGACTATTCGGACGACGTGGAACTGCTGGAGGTGATCCTGCCCGCGGAGTTCAAGACGGTGGAGTTGAAGGCGTAGGGGCTTCTTCCGTCGTCATTGCGAGGAGCTCTTGCGACGAAGCAATCCAGACCGTTCCCACGGAAGGATTCTGGATTGCTTCGCTTCGCTCGCAATGACGAGTGGAGAGAGTCTACGCCAGCACCCCCACCAGCGCTCCCATCAGACACGTGGTCAGCGTACCCGACACGATCGACTTCAGCCCGAGCGCGTTGATCTCCTCGCGCCGCTCTGGCGCCATCACGCCCAGGCCGCCGATCATGATGCCGAGGCTGGCGAAATTGGCGAAGCCGCACATCGCGTAGAGCACGATCAGGCGCGAGCGCGGATCGAGCGCGTCGGGCGGCAGCTTCGAGAAGTCGACATAGGCGATCAATTCGTTGAGCACGGTCTTGGTGCCCATCAGGCTGCCGGCGGTGATCGCCTGATTCCACGGCAATCCCATCAGCCAGCACACCGGCGCCATGACGAGGCCGAGCAGGCGCTGCAACGAGACCGCGGCGCCGCCGATGTTCGGCAAGAGGCCGAGGATGGCATTGACGAGATAGACCAGCGCCACCAGCACCAGCAGCATGGCGACGATGTTGAGCAGCAATTCGAGGCCGGCCGTGGTACCCTTCACGATTGCGTCCATCGTGCCGGACACATTCATCCCGGGATCGCTGGCGACCCAGGGATCCTCCAGCGCGCCGCCGGTGCGCTTGTCCGAGGTCTCGGGCACCATGATCAGGCTGACCAGGATCGCGGCCGGCGCGCCCAGCACCGAGGCGATGACGAAATGCGCGGCGGCGTCGGGGATGAGGGGCGCAAGCAGCGTCGCATAGAGCACCAGCACCGTGCCGGCAATGCCCGCCATGCCGCCGGTCATCACCAGGAACAACTCGCTGCGGGTCATCTGTGCCAGATACGGCCGCACGAACAGCGGTGCCTCGACCATGCCGAGGAAGACATTGGCGGCGGTCGACAGCCCGACGGCGCCGCCGACGCCGAGCGTGCGCTCGAGCAGCCAGGCCATGCCGCGCACGATCGGTGGCAGCACCCGCCAATAGAACAGCAGCGTCGTCAGCACGCTCATGACCAGTACGATCGGCAATGCCTGGAACGCCAGGATGAAGTCGGCGCCCGGCACCTTCAGATCGAACGGCAGGGCGCCGCCGCCGATATAACCGAACACGAAGGCGGAGCCGGCGCGGGAGGCCGCCGAGATCGTGCCGACCGCGTCGTTGATGGTCCCGAAGGCATGGGCGACGACCGGCAGCTTCAGCAGCACGACCGCGGTGACGAAGGTCGCGGCGACGCCGATCGCCGCCTGGCGCAGCGACACCGCGCGGCGATTCTCCGCCAGCGCGTAGGCGATCAGCAGCAATGCGAAAATGCCGAGTGCCGATTGCAGCCGAAGCATGATGTCCCCAAACCTTCAATGATTATGGCCGCGTCTGCGTTGCAAAGGCAATGCCGACCGGGCCCGGAAGCGGCTCGTTGTTGACAAGCGGGTAAGCCTCAGCCACGCGGAGGCCGATCAAGATCAGGACGGACAGTCCGGGGTGACCGAAGAGGCGATGCCAGAGCAGCCAATATCCGAAAATCCGCCGGTCAGCGCCGGCGCCCTGCTCGGCCACCGCGCCTTCCTGTTCTTCCTGCTCTCGCGCAGCCTGTCGCGCTTTTCCAGCCAGATTGCGGCGGTCGCGATCGGCTGGCAGATCTACGACCTCACCGGCTCCGCGTTCGACCTCGGCATGGTCGGCCTCGTGCAGTTCCTGCCCACCGCGTTTCTGGTGTTCGTAGCCGGCCATGCCGCGGACCGTTACGAGCGCAAGCGCGTGGTCCAGCTCTGCCAGCTCGTGGAGGCCGCGACCGCGCTCTATCTCGCAATCATCACCTATGTCGGCGCGGTCGGCGAGGTTCAGATCTTCATCGCGACCTTCGTGCTCGGCATTGCCGGCGCCTTCGAGAGCCCGACCACCGCGGCGCTGCTGCCGCTGATCGCGCCGCAGGGATCGCTGCAGCGCGCCACCGCCGTCTCCAGCGGTGCGGCGCAGGTCGCGACCATCACCGGGCCTGCCCTCGGGGGCTTCGCCTATGCAGTCGCCCCGCACCTTGCCTATGCCGTGATGGTGCTGTTCTGGATTCTTGGGATGATCCTGACCGGTTTCATCCGGCCGCGCCCCCAGGCGATCGCGAAGGAGGGGACGAACTCGGACAACATCTTCGCCGGAGTCCGCTTCATCCGCAGCAATCCGGCGATCCTCGGCACCATCTCGCTCGACCTGTTCGCCGTGCTGTTCGGCGGCGTGACCGCGCTGTTGCCGATCTATGCCCGCGATATCCTGCAGGCCGGCCCGGTCGGGCTCGGCGTGCTGCGCGCGGCGCCGGCGGTCGGCGCGCTCCTGATGACCGTGGTGCTGGCGCGTCACGCCATCTCGAGACATGTAGGCCTGCGCATGTTCCAGGCCGTGATCGTGTTCGGCCTCGCCACGATCGTGTTCGCGCTGTCGTCCTGGATGTGGCTGTCGGTGCTGTCGCTCGCCGTCTTGGGCGCGGCCGACACGATCAGCGTCGTGATCCGCTTCTCGCTGGTGCAGCTCTCAACGCCCGACGAGATGCGCGGCCGCGTCGGCGCGGTGAACTTCCTCTTCATCAACGCCTCGAACCAGCTCGGCCAGTTCGAAAGCGGGGTAGCGGCGGCACTGCTCGGTGCCATGCCCGCCGCCGTGCTCGGCGGCGTTGCCACTGTCGCAGTGGCGCTGCTCTGGATGAAGCTGTTCCCGAGCCTGCGGCGGGTGGAGAGTTTGGAGTAGGGAAGGTTTCGTGTCCCGGACGTGGTGCAGCGCGCAAGCGGTGCGCCGCAGAGCCGGGATCCAGAAAGCCAAGAACCGAATCGCGGAGACATGGGCCCCGGCTCAGCAGCGCGTCATGGCATGCCGCGCTGCGCCCTGGGCACGAGAGCGGCGACTAGCCCCGTCCGACGAACGGCATCTTGGTCGCCATCACCGTCATGGTCAGCACGTTGGCGTCGAGCGGCAGGCTCGCCATGTAGGCGACGGCATCGCCGACTGCCTTGGCGTCCATGCGCGGCTCGTGCTTGGTCGTGCCGTCGGGCTGCAGCACGCCGGGACCGTTGACCATGCGATCCGTCATCGGCGTCGCCGCATTGCCGATGTCGACTTGGCCGACCGCGATGTCGTACATGCGGCCGTCGAGATTGCTGGCCTTGGTCAGGCCCGTGATGGCGTGCTTGGTCGAGGTGTAGGCGGCCGAGAACGGCCGCGGCGCATGCGCCGAGATCGACCCGTTGTTGATGATGCGGCCGCCGCGCGGGGTCTGGTCCTTCATGATGCGGAAGGCGTGCTGGGTGCACAGGAACGGGCCGGTGAGGTTGGTGTTCACCACCGCCTGCCATTGTTCGAGGCTGAGGTCCTCGAAGTTCACGGCCGGCGCGCCCATGCCGGCATTGTTGAAGAGCACGTCGAGGCGACCATAGGTCGTCTTCACCTTGTCGAACAGCGCGGCGATGGAGTCCGGCTTGGTCATGTCGGCGGTGACGCAGAGGCTCTTTCCGGCGGGGCCGAGCTTCGCCGTCTCCTCGAGCATGTCGAGCCGGCGGCCTGCGAGCACCACGGTGAAGCCGGTGTTCATCAGCGCCAGCGATGCTGCGCGCCCGACGCCGGTGCCGGCGCCCGTCACCAGGGCGATCTTTTTCGCTTCACTCATCGTTTCCTGCCTTTTCTCTTCTGCTGTCAGGTTTTGGGTTCTTTTTCGTTCTTGTAGGGCGGGCGCGGAATGTTCTGGTGCGCGGCGCGCAATGCCGCCGACCAGCGCGAGCGCAAATCGTGGAAATAAGGCTCGCCCGCCTCGATGCGGTGGTTGAGATCGGCTTCACAGGCGTCCGTGCGCACCACCAGCACGTCGATCGGCAGACCGACGCCGAGGTTCGAGCGCATGGTCGAGTCCATCGAGATCAGACCGGTCTTCAGCGCCTCGTAGAGCTCGACGTCGTAATGCATGGCGCGGTCGAGTACCGGCTTGCCGTATTTGTGCTCGCCGATTTGCAGGTAGGGCGTGTCGGTGGTGCATTCGATGAAATTGCCGGCGGTGTAGACCATGAACAGACGCATGCGCGCGCCCTTGATCTGGCCGCCGAACAGGAAGGAGACGTCGAAGGACACGTCCTCGGATTTCAGCGCCGGTCCTTCGGTGGCATGCACCGCCCGGATCGCCCGGCCGATGCGCTGAGCGGCCTGGAACATGGTCGGCGCGTTCATCAGCGTCTCGATCTCGCCCGTGTTGGGATCCTCCAGGCCTTCGGTCAGCGTCGAGAGCACCGACTGGCTGATGGCGAGGTTGCCGGCGCTGGCGATCGCCATGATGCGCTCGCCGGGCTTGGAGAAGATGTGCAGCTTGCGGAAGGTCGAGACGTTGTCGAGGCCGGCATTGGTGCGGGTATCGGCGATCATCACCAGACCGTCCCGAACCAGGATTCCGCAACAATAGGTCATTTCCAGTCCCCGAACGCGTTTGCGCGGAATTACTAGCCAATTTCGAGGTCCGGTCCAACCCCCCGATTCCGGCTCATTCCGGGGCGCGACGAAGTCGCGAGCCCGGAATCCATTGGGCCGCAGAGTTGGTGGATCAATGGATTCCAGGTTCGCGCTACGCGCGCCCCGGAATGACGAGGAATCGGCTTAGCGTTCCGCTCCGACCTCAATCCGCGGCATCGACCAGAAACGCCTCGTCGACGGGAACGCCGAGCGCCGTGACCAGCCGGTTTGTCTCCGCGGCCATGCCGACGATGGCGAGCAGCTCGCCATATTCGGCCTCGGTCATGCCCTTGGCCCGTGCCGCGGCCGTGTGCGAATGGATGCAGTAGCTGCAGCCATGGGCGATCGAGACCGCGACGTAGAGCATTTCCTTGACCTTGGGATCGAGCGCACCAGGAGCCATCACTTCCTTGATGCTCTCCCAGGTCCGCCGCAGCGTCTTCGGATCATGCGCCAGCGCCCGCCAGAAATTGTTGACGAAATCCGATTTCCGCACCTTTCGGATGTCGTCGAAAACGGCACGCGCGTCGGCGGAGAGTTCGTCGTCCGAAAGCAGTTTTACAGTCGCCATGGACTACCTCGCTGGTCTGATCTGATCCTGCAATTGTAGCACGGAGCATGCGCTCGGCCCGCAGCGCCTAGCTCTGCCGCTGGGACTGCGATTGCGACTGCCCGCCGCGGCCGGCCTGCTCGACCTTCACGGCCACCGCCAGCGTTTCGGTGCCGCCGCCATAGCGCGTGCCACGCACCGGGGCTGCGCCGAGATAGTCGAGCCCGATCGCAACGCGGACATGGGCGTCGGTGGCGCAGATGCTGTTGGCGGGATCGAATCCGACCCAGCCGAGATCCGGCACGTAAGCCTCCGCCCAGGCATGGCCGGCCTCCTGGTGCATCGTGTCGTCCGATCGCAGAAAGTGCCCGGAGACGAAGCGCGCCGGCACGCCACCGGCGCGGGCGCAGGCGATGAAGATGTGCGCGTAATCCTGGCAGACCCCGCGCTTGAGCCCGAACGCCTCCGCCGCCGACGTGCCGCTGTTGGTAGGGTCCTCGTCGAACGTCATGTGATCGGCAATCTGCGTCATCAAGGTGTGCAGGAAGCCCAGCGTGTCGCTCTCGGCCTCGCTGCGCAACTGGCGCGCAACCGCCGTCATCGCCGGATTGACGGAGGTGAGGTCGGTGGAGCGCAGGAACATCCCGGCGGGGAAACGCTCGTCCGTGCCGCGCAGCACGCCGCCGGTGTCGTGGGTCTCGATCAGCCCTTCGGCGGTGATCTTGATGTCGCCGACAGGCCCGCAGGACAGCACGTGGATGACGTTGCCGAACGCATCCTCATGCATGTCGAGCTTGGTGTCGGTGGAGACGTCGATCTGCCATTCCGCGACGTACTGCCCATCATGACTGCCGGGCGTCATGCGCAGGATCTGGATCACGCTGGTCGCCGGCGGCTCGTAGCGATAGGTCGTGGTGTGCTGGATTCGCAGGCGCATGGTGGACCGTTGTTCTTGCGTCGTCATTCCGGGGCGATGCGCCAGCATCGAACCCGGAATCTCGAGATTCCGGATCTGGTCCTTCGGACCATCCCGGAATGACGGCGTGTATCAGATCAAATACTGCTTCGTGATGATCTCGCCCAGCCTGGAATTGTCCGTGATGAATTCCTGAATGAATTCATGCACGCCATGCTGGAAAATGTCGTCCATGTTGCTGTGTTCCAGCCGGTTGCGGATACCGCGGGCGTGGCGCTGGGCCGGGCCCTGGCGGCCATAGGCGACGCCGATCTGGTCGAGGTTGCGCACGAGATTGCCGTAGCAGCTGGCGAGCGAGCGCGGCAGCGTGTCGTTGAGGATGAGGAGATCCGCGATCAGCCACGGTTTCAGCGTCTCGCGGTAGACCCAGTGATAGGCGGTCAGCGCCGAGACCGAGCGCAGGATCGAGCTCCATTGATAGAAGTCGAGCGGGCCGCCGACATGCTCCTCCTCGGGCAGCAGCACGTGGTATTTCACGTCGAGAATGCGCGCGGTGTTGTCGGCGCGCTCCAGGTGCACACCCATCCGCGAGAACCAATAGGCGTCGTTGCGCAGCATGGTCCGGTAGGCCGAACCGTCGAAGCGCAGCGAGGTCTCCTGCACGAAGCGGAGGAATTTGGCGAGATCCTCGCGCGTCGAGGCGCCCTTGCTCCAGACCGCCTGAAGCTCGATCCAGGCCGAATTGATGGTGTCCCACATCTCGCTGGTGAGCGCGGTGCGCACCGAGCGCGAGTTCAGCCGCGCCGCCTCGATGCAGTTCCTGATCGAGGACGGATTGTCCATCGAGAACGAGAGATACTCGACGACGTTGTGTTCGTTGGCTTCCTCATAGGCCTGATAGAAGCTGGCGGCGACCCCGGCGGTGAGCAGCGCCGAATCCCATTCATTGGTCTTGCCGATATAGGCGGCGGGAAGCGCGGTGACGCGCAACGTCGCATCGATGGTGCGCGCGAGATATTCGGCCCGCTCGACGTAGCGGGCGAGCCAGTAGAGGTTTTCGGCGGTACGCGACAGCATCTCTCTACTCGTCCAGGATCCAGGTGTCTTTGGTGCCGCCACCCTGGCTTGAATTCACCACCAGGGAGCCTTCTTTGAGCGCGACGCGGGTGAGCCCGCCGGGCACGATGGTGGTGCTCTTGCTGCCCGTGAGCACGAAGGGACGCAAGTCGACGTGGCGCGGGGCGAGGCCGGATGCGGTGCAGGTCGGGCAAGTCGACAGCGCCAGCGTCGGCTGCGCGATGAAACCTTCCGGCTCGCGCTTGAGCTTGTCGCGGAACGCTTCGATCGTCGCCTTGGTCGCAGCGGGGCCGATCAGCATGCCGTAGCCGCCGGAGCCGTGCACTTCCTTGACGACGAGCTCGCTCAGATTGTCCAGCACATAGGCGAGGTCCTTCGGCTCGCGGCAGCGCCAGGTCGGCACGTTCTTGAGGATCGGCTCCTCGCCGAGATAGAACTTCACGATATCAGGCATGTAGGAGTAGATCGCCTTGTCGTCGGCGATGCCGGTACCGACGGCGTTGGCGAGCGTGATGTTGCCGGCCGCGTAGGCCGACATCAGCCCGGGGACGCCGAGCACGGAATCGGGACGGAAGGTGAGGGGATCGAGGAAATCGTCGTCGACACGGCGATAGATCACGTCGACCCGCTTCAGCCCTTCCGTCGTTCGCATGAACACTTCGTTGTTCTTGACGATGAGGTCGCGGCCTTCGACCAGCTCGATGCCGAGCTTGTCGGCGAGGAACGAGTGCTCGTAATAGGCGGAGTTGTAGACGCCGGGCGTGAGCAGGGCGACGGTCGGCTCGCTGGATGCGCTCAGCGGCGCGACCGAGCGCAGGGCTGCGAGCAACTCGTCCGGATAGCGCTCGACCGGCGCCACCCTGTGGCGGGCGAACAGATCCGGAAACAGCCGCATCATGATCTCGCGGTTCTCCAGCATGTAGGACACGCCCGAGGGGGTGCGGGCGTTATCCTCCAGCACGATGAAGTCCTCGGCGTCGACCCGGACGATGTCGATGCCGGCGATGTGCACGTAGACGTCATGCGGCACTTGCTGGCCGTTCATCTCCGGGCGGAACACCGGGTTCTGGAAGATCAGATCGTCGGGTACGATCTCGGCGCGGAGGATGTCGCGGCCGTGATAGATGTCGCGCAGGAACATGTTGAGCGCGCGCACGCGCTGCTTCAGGCCCTTCTCCAGTCGCGCCCATTCCTTGCCGGACATGATCCGCGGGATCACGTCGAAGGGAATTAGGCGCTCGGTCGACTCGGAATCGCCGTAGACGGCGAAGGTAATGCCGATCCGGCGGAACAGGAGCTCGGCCTCCTGGCGCCGATATTCGAGGGCTTCGGGCGGCGTTTCCTCGAGCCAGCGCGCCAGCTCCTGATAAGCGGGGCGAAGGTCTCCGCCGGGAATATTCATTTCGTCAAACGCGACTGCCATAGAATCCGACTGTTCTCCCCCAAGGCGTTGCGCCATTGATCAGGTCGTTTCGGCCTTGCTGAGGACCGCAACGTCCTATGGCCATGCCGTGAAGAGTGCATGACTTCCGTAGGAGGTAGCAAGGGCCGGGCCAGCGCGATAAGCATGGAGGAGGGGCATTTGCCGGGGACGGCCGGCGGCTTGCCTGAAAAAATGGCTGAGGACTGCTTATTTCAGAAGCAAAACTGCGTGACTTCAACGTGTTACCTCGGCAAAGTCGGCGTCACAGGTGAGGGACTTAAGGCATGAGCGACATCGTCACGGCGGGCATTCTGGTCATTGGGGACGAAATCCTGTCCGGCCGGACCAAGGACAAGAATATCGGCTTCATCGCCGAATACCTGACCAATATCGGCATCGACCTGAAGGAGGTCCGGATCGTCTCCGACGACGAGGCCGACATCATCGCCGCCCTGGACGCACTGCGGCATCGCTACAGCTACGTCTTCACCACGGGTGGCATCGGCCCGACGCATGACGACATCACCGCCGATGCCGTGGCCAAGGCGTTCGGCGTCGGTATCGATCACCATCCGGAGGTCGTCGCCCGCTTCCGCGAGCGCTGGAGCGAGCAGGACCTCAACGAGGCCCGCCTGCGCATGGCCCGCATCCCCGACGGTGCCGAGCTGATCCAGAGTGCCACCATTCTCGCTCCCGGCTTCAAGATCGGCAACGTCATCGTCATGGCCGGCGTGCCGTCGATCATGCAGGCGATGATGGATATCGTCTCGCCCAAGCTGAAATCGGGCGTGCGCATGCTCTCCGAATCGGTCCGCGCCAATGCGCGCGAGGGCGACATCGGCGGCCCGCTGCGGGCGATCGCCACGGCCCATCCCGACACCATCATCGGCAGCTATCCCTTCATGGACGAGGAGCAGAAGCCGAACACCAATCTGGTGGTGCGCTCGCGCGATCCGGAGAAGCTGGCCGCGGCGATGGCCGCGGTGAAGGAAATGCTGGCGGGATTGAACATCAACCGCTAGCAGTGACTTTGCCGGCGGACGAAGCAGGAGACGACGATGGCTGGTGAAGCACCGGAGCTGAGTGCGCAGGAGCGGGCAGGCAAGGCCTTTCCGGTCTCGTGGGACCAGTTCCACCGGGATTGCCGGGCGCTGACCTGGCGGCTCAACGAAGTCGGTCCGTTCCACGCGGTGATCGCGATCACCCGCGGCGGCCTGGTGCCGGCCGCGATCGTGGCGCGCGAGCTCGGCGTGCGCGTGATCGACACGGTCTGCATCGCGAGCTACGACCACAACAAGCAGGGCGAGCTCCAGGTCCTCAAGGGCATTTCCGAAGCGGCGATGAAGCTCGGCGGCGGCACCGGCAAGGGGCTCCTGATCGTCGACGACCTCGTCGACACCGGCAAGACCGGCAGGCTGGTGCGCGAGATGCTGCCCGATGCGCATTTCGCCACCGTCTACGCCAAGCCGATGGGACGCCCCCTGGTCGACACCTTCATCACGGAAGTCTCGCAGGACACCTGGATCTTCTTCCCCTGGGACACCGCGCTGTCCTACCACCCGCCGCTGCGTGACGGCGCGGCGTGATCATTCCGGTCATTGCGAGCGCAGCGAAGCAATCCAGAATCTTTCCGCGGAAGCAATCTGGTTGCTTCGTCGCTCCGCTCCTCGCAATGACCGGTCGAGGCACCATGCCCCTGCAAAACCGTGTCACCCCGACCGGCGACATCATCGCCACGCCGCATCGCGGCCTGTTCACCGGCAACCGCGGCATCATCCACGATCCCGCAACGAAGACGCTGCTGAAGAAGCGATGGTCGTCGCCGGCCTGGATCATTTGTCTGTGCGAGTTCCGCGGCTGGCGGCGGCCGGTGATGGCGCGGCGGAGCTGGACCGAGCTGTTCTTCCTCGATGAAGCCACTGCCTTTGCTGCCGGACATCGCCCATGCTTCTTCTGCCGGCGTGACGATGCCAACCGGTTTCGCGCGGCATGGGAGAGGGGAAACGGCGCAAGCAAGGTGAGCGCAAAGGCGATGGACGCAAAGCTGCACCTGGAGCGTCTCGATCGTGGCCGCAAGCGGTTGCACGCGCTGCGAGGGCCGCTCGCAGACTTACCCGACGGCGCGATGGTGCAGCAGGGCGAGCAGAGCTTTCTTGTGATGAAAGGCCAGCCGCTGCTTTGGTCGCCGGCCGGCTACGCCCGCGCCGACCACGCGCTGGAGCGTCCGATGCTGCTGACGCCCCCGTCGACGCTGCGGGCGTTCAGCGCCGGATATCGACCGGCGCTGCATCCGACCGCTCTGGACTAACAGAGTACGCCGCGGATCACCGGCGTCAGCCCAGTCTCTCGCGCGCCAGCGCGGCGCCGGCGCCGAGCGCCATCAGCTTGGCTTCGGCGATCTCCCGCCGCATCGGCGCCATGCCGCAATTGGTGGTGGCGATGATGTTGCTCTTGGGCACGAATTTCGACACCGCATCGATCACCTGGACGACGTCCTCGGCGGTCTCCACCGTGTCGCTGGCGACGTCTATCACGCCGGCCTGCACGATCTTGGTCTTGAGCAGCGCCAGCAGGTCGAGCGGCACCTTGGAATTGCGGCACTCGATCGCAACCTGCTGGATCGGGCTCGCGTCGATTGCCGGGAAGATCTGCTCGTACTGCCGCCATTGCGCACCGAGTGTTTCCTTCCAGTCGGTGTTCGCCTTGATGCCGTAGCCGTAGCAGATGTGAACGGCGGTGGCGCAAGTGAGGCCCTGCGCGGCGCGCTCCAGCGCCTTGATGCCCCAGTCGTTGACCTCGTCCATGTAGACGTTGAAGGCCGGCTCGTCGAACTGCACGAGATCGACGCCGTCGGCTTGCAACGCCTTGGCCTCCTCGTTGAGCAGCTCGGCGAAGGCAAAGGCCATCTTCACGCGGTCGCCATAGTAGCGATCGGCAATGGTGTCGATGATGGTCATTGGGCCGGGCAGGGTGAACTTCAGCTTCTTCTTCGTATGAGTACGCGCCACGCGGGCCTCGAAGTCATGGACGCGTCCCTTGAGCCGGAGCGGGGCGACCACCTGCGGCACCATCGCCTTGTAGCGGTCCTTGCGGATGCCCATCTCGACCTTGTGGGCGAAATCGATGCCCTCGATCTTCTCCAGGAAGCCGTGGACGAAATGCTGCCGGGCCTGCTCGCCCTCGGTGACGATGTCGATGCCGGCATCCTCCTGGATCTTCAGCCAGATCAAGGTCGCATCGCGCTTGGCCCGGAGCAGCTCGTCGGCCTGTGACTTCCAGGGCGCCCAGAGCATGTTGGGTTCGGCCAGCCATTCCGGCTTCGGCAAGGAGCCGGCGATCGTGGTTGGAAACAGCATGGCGGCCCTCCCGGCAGGTTGTGTTGCGCCCCTTCCTGCCATGTCCTAACGTCGAGGTACAGAACAACAAAAGTCGCTCTCTATGCGGAGGCGACGACAGGGAAGGCCAAGGAAAGGCCAATGGAAAGGTCGTGATCGATCTCTATTACGCGCCGACCCCGAATGGCTGGAAAATCTCGATCATGCTGGAGGAACTCGGGCTTCCCTACAGCGTGAAGCCCGTCAACATCCGCGCCGGCGAGCAGTTCGACCCCGAGTTTCTCGCGATCTCCCCGAATAACCGCATCCCGGCCATCGTCGACCACGATCCTGCCGACGGCGGGCCGCCGTTCTCGGCCTTCGAGACGGGCGCCATCCTGATCTATCTCGCGGAGAAGACCGGCCGGTTCTTGCCGACGGACCTGCGCGGGCGCTCGACCGCCATCCAATGGGTGATGTGGCAGATGGCCGGGCTGGGACCGATGCTCGGCCAGCATGGACATTTTGCGCTCTATGCCGCCGAGAAGATTCCTTACGCGATCACGCGCTATCGCGACGAGGCGGCCCGGCTGTATGGGGTGCTTGACCGGCAGCTCGGCAAAACCGGTACTTATGTGGCCGGCGACTATTCCATCGCCGACATCGCCTGCTTTCCCTGGACCATGACCCACAAGGCGCAAGGCTTTACGCTCGACGACTATCCGAACGTGAAACGCTGGTATGCCGAGGTTCGTGCGAGGCCGCAGGTGCAGGCGGGGCTCGCGATCGGCAAGTTCGTGAAGGAGCCGTTCGACGAGGAATCACGCAAGATCATGTTCGGGCAAAGGGCTAAGGAAGTGTTGGGAAGGAAGTAGACCTCCGCTCCATCCCGTCATTGCGAGCGAAGCGAAGCAATTCAGAATCTTTCCACGGAGGGACTCTGGATTGCTTCGTCGCTTTGCTCCTCGCAATGACGGAGGAGAGAGAGGGACAAACAAACATAAGGAACCATCATGATCGAATTCTTCTTCGACTGTTCCAGCCCCTGGACCTATCTCGCCTTCCACAACATCCAGCTGTTGGCTAAGGAGCTGGGCGCCGAGATCACCTGGCGGCCAATCCTGGTCGGCGGCATCTTCAACACGGTCAATCCGAGCGTCTACGCCCAGCGCGAAAAGCCGGTGCCGCTGAAGGCGCGCTACATGAAAAAGGATCTTCAGGACTGGGCGCGCTCGGCCGGCCTGTCGATCAAGATGCCACCCACGGTGTTTCCGGTGAACAGCGTCAAGGCCATGCGCGGCTGCATCTGGCTCGGCAAGGACATGGTGCCGTTCGCAACGGCGGTGTTCGAGGCCTATTGGGGCGAGGACAAGGATATTTCGCAGGACGTGGTGCTTGCCGAGATTTGCAGGAAGGTTGGCATCGACGAGCAGAAATTCTTCGCCGGGATTTCGGAGCAGGGGATTAAGGACCAGCTCAAGGCGAACACTGAAGAGGTCGTCGCCCGCGGCGGCTTCGGCTCGCCGACCATCTTCGTGAACAAGACCGACATGTATTTCGGAAATGATCGCCTGCCGTTGATCCGCGAGGCGCTGCTGCGCAGCAAGGCGAGCGCGGCCTGATGGTGCGCGCTGTCGTCTGCCGCGCGCTCGGTGCGCCCGAGACGTTGCGGCTGGAGGAGTTTGCCTCGCGCGCTCTGAAGCCGGGCGAGGTGCGCGTCGCGATCCGCGCCGCCGGCCTGAATTTCCCTGACGTGCTGATGGCGGCCGGCGACTATCAGCTGAAGCCTGAGCTGCCGTTCACGCCCGGGATGGAAGCTGCCGGCGATGTCACCGAGGTGGGATCGGAGGCAAGCGGCGTTGCGGTTGGCGACAAGGTCATCGTCAAGATGCGCCATGGTGCCTTCGCTGATGAAGTGGCGGTAACGCCGGCCCAACTCACGCCGATGCCATCGACGTTCGACTACGCCGAGGCCGCGACTTATCTTGCCGGTCATGGCACCGCGTATCACGCGCTGATCGATCGCGGCCGGGTCGAGCCGGGTGAGGTGCTGCTGGTGCATGGTGCCGGCGGCGGCGTCGGGCTGGCCGCGGTCGAGATCGGCAAGATGCTGGGCGCGATCGTGATTGCGACGGCTTCAAGCGACGAGAAGCTTGCGATCGCGAAATCGCGCGGCGCCGATCATCTCGTACGCTACGACCGCGAGTCCTTTCGCGATGCCGTCAAGCGCATCACCGGGGGGCGCGGCGCGGACGTCGTGTTCGACCCCGTCGGCGGCCAGGTCTTTGAAGATTCCATGCGCTGCATCGCCTGGGGCGCTCGGCTCCTCGTGATCGGCTTCACCGGCGGCATCGGCTCGGCCAGGACCAATCTGCTGCTGATCAAGGGCGCCAGCGTGCTCGGTGTGCGCGCCGGCGAAGCGGTGCGGAGAAATCCTGCGCTTGGCGAAGCGCGCCTGAAGATGCTGCTGCAATGGGCGGAGGAGGGCAAGCTGCGCCCCAACGTCTCGCATCGCCTGCCACTGGAGGACCATGCGAAGGCGATGCGGCTGTTGATCGATCGCAAGGCGATCGGGCGGGTCGCGCTACTGATGTGACGCCCGCGCGGCGGCTTCGCGGCCACCGGCTCCATAGCCGAGGCAAGTTTTCACGATCTGGCCACAGGCGGCGTCACGCGCACTTCCAATGTCGGTATTCCCGGCATATTGCACCTCCGTGACCTTGCCGCGAACGAAGCGCAGCTGGACGCGACAATAGCCTGAAGGCGCCTGGCCTCCGATATTCAGACCGGGCGGAAGCGTCAGTGTGGGCGGCGCGATCCCGCCGGGCGGACTCGCAGCGTGCTCGTACATCCAGATCTCGCCCGAGCCGTCCTTGGCGGTTCCGGCCGGCAAGCCGGCGCACATGCGGATCGCCGACTGATCCAGACCGATCAGGCTGGCCCGTCCGCGCTGCGCCCACTCTGCGTCCTGCCCGGCGCAGCCGGCAAGGACGAGTGGCGCGAGAGCCGCCATTCGCAGGCAAAGTTGCATCGTATCGCTTCCCTGTGCGGGGCGGACGATACCGCAAGGTGATTTTGCGATGCAGCAGGATGTCGGCCGATTGTCCATGCGCGCTTGGCATGGATCAAACAGCCGAGTTGCACGTTATGGCGCGCTGGGTCGTCTTTACTTGTACTCCCGTTCCGTCCACCACGGGAAGTAATCCGGCATGTCGGTCGATACCTTGTCCTTGAACTGCGCGGGACGCTTTTCCAGGAACGACACCACGCCTTCCTTGACGTCGCCGGAGCGGCCGCGGGCGTAGATGCCGCGACTGTCGACCTTGTGGGCCTCCATCGGATCGTCCGCCCCCATCATGCGCCACATCATCTGGCGGATCAGCGCGACCGAGACCGGCGCGGTCTTCGCGGCAAATTCCTTGGCGAGCGCGCGGGCGGTTGGCAGGAGATCATCCGGCGCGACGACCTTGCTGACGAGACGCCCGGCGAGTGCCTCCTGCGCCGGGAAGACCCGGCCCGAATAGCACCATTCCAACGCCTGCGAGATGCCGACGATGCGCGGCAGGAACCAACTCGAGGCGGCCTCCGGCACGATGCCGCGCTGGGAGAACACGAAGCCGAACCGCGCGGCCTCCGAGGCAATGCGGATATCCATCGCGAGCTGCATGGTGACGCCGATGCCGACGGCAGGCCCGTTCACCGCGGCGATGACCGGCTTGAGGCACTTGAAGATGCGCAAGGTGACCTGGCCGCCGCCGTCGCGAACCTGCGGATCGCTGTAATCGACCTTGCCGTCGGCCAAACGCCTTACAGGCCCCCGCCGCGCGTCGCGGTCGAACGTGTCGGCACCGGACGAAAGATCCGCGCCCGCGCAAAAACCGCGGCCGGCGCCGGTGACGATAATGGCGCGGACGTTGTCGTCCTTGTCGGCGGCGTCGAACGCGTCGATCAGCTCTGCTTGCATCTGCGCGTTGAAGGCGTTGAGCTTGTCGGGCCGATTCAGCGTGATCGTGAGGATCTGCTCGGCGACCTCGTATTTGATCGTCTCATACGCCATGGTTGTTTCCTTCCTTGTCATTCTTGAATCAATTCTGTCATTGCCGGGCTTGACCCGGCAATCCATCTTTTTTGAAGAGGATGGATGCGCGGATCGAGCCCGCGCATGACGAGTTGTGTTGAGACGCTAGATGCGCGTCGCTACTTCGTCGGCGGCTTGGGCCAGGGCCGCTGTGGGCCACGCAGGCCCTCGAACGCCTTGGCCATGCCGAGCACGCCGATGTCGTCGAAGCGTCGGCCGACGATCTGCACGCCGATCGGAAAGCCCTTGGCATCGAAGCCGCCATTGACGGAGATCGCGGGGTTCTCCGACATATTCCACGGCACGGTATAGGCGATGTGCTCGAACGGCTTCATGGGATCGTTGGTCGGCGAGGCCCATTCCGCCGGATAGTTCACGTTCGGCGCAGTCGGCGAGATCACGTAGTCGAGCTCGCAGAACAGCTTTGACGCCGCTGCGCGGATCGCCATGGTCTGGTTGAAGCCGCGGATCACGTCGACGCCCGACAGCTTGGCGCCGGACTCGCCCCACTCGAAGATATAGGGCAGCACCTTTGCCTGCTCGGCCGGCGTCAGTTTCGACAGATCGTCCCACATCCGCGCGCGCCAGAAATTGTCGAGGCCGTCGAGCATCTCGCGGGTGAGGATGCCCTCGACCTCGGTCACGACGGCGCCTGCGGATTCGAACGCCTTCGCCGCCTTCACCGCGACCTCGCGCACCGGTTTCTCCAGCGGCAGTCCGCAGCCGGGATCGAGCATCAGGCCGATGCGCAGTTTTCGCGGCGACTTCTCCAGCCCCTTCCAGTTGAGAGGTTCGGCCGGCAGGCTCATGCCGTCGCGCCGGTCGGGCTTTGCGATCGCGCTCATCATCAGCGCGCAATCATCGACCGTGCGGGTCATGGGACCGGCGACGCGGCCGACATAGGTGGGATCGATCGGCACGCGGCCGAAGCTCGGTTTCAGGCCGACGAGGCCGCACCAGCCGGCGGGCAGGCGCACCGAGCCGCCGATATCGGTGCCGAGATGCAAGGGACCGTAGCCGGCCGCCGCGGCAGCGCCGGCGCCTGCGCTGGAGCCGCCGGGATTCCTGGAGAGGTCCCAGGGATTGCGCGCCAGCGCATGGAAGCTGGAGAGACCGGAGGACAGCATGCCGTAATCGGGCATGGTGGTCTTGGCGAAGATGATCGCGCCGGCCTCGCGCAGCCGCGCAGCCGGCGGGGCATCCTTCTCGGCCGGCACGAGCTTGACACTGGCCGCGCCCAGCGGCACCGGCACGCCCTTGGTTGCGATGTTGTCCTTCACCGTGACAGGGACGCCGTCCAGCGCGCCGGACGGCTCGCCGCCAGTCCAGCGCGCGGTCGAGGCCTTTGCAGCCTCGCGCGCACCGTCGGGATCGAACGCATAGAGTGCCTTCAGGTGCGGCTCCCACGCAGCGACGTGCGCGAGCAAATCCTCCAGCACCTCGCTCGGCGAGAACTGCTTTGCACGATAGCCCGCGATCAGATCGACCGCGGACAGATCGTGCAGCGAGGTGACCGCCTCTTCGACGCTCTTTTTATGCATTGCCACCCACCGGCATGCGCGTCTCGATGATGCGGGCGAACATGCTGGCGCCGATCGGCAGGATCTTGTCGTCGAGCACGAAGCCGGGATTGTGCACGGGCACCGAGCCGTCATGGCCAACCCAGAAATACGCGCCGGGGACGGTCTGCAGCATGTCGGCAAAATCCTCGCTGCCCATCTTCGGTTGAGTACGGGTGATCACGTTGGCGGGATCGACGATGGTGCGCGCGACCTCCTCGACCACCTTGGACTGCTCGGCCTGGTTGACCAGCACGTCGAAGGTGTCGCGGATGTCGACGTCGATCACGCAGCTATAGGCGCTCGCGATTCCGGCGCAGATGGTCCGGATGCGCTCGGCGATCAGGGTGCGGACTTCTTTCGAGAAGGTGCGGATGGTGCCGCAAAGATGCGCGTCGCCGGGAATGACGTTGTAGGCGGAACCGGCGTGAATCTGGGTGATCGAGATCACGGCGGCCTGCAGCGGCTCGACGTTGCGGCTGACGATGGTCTGGATCGCCTGCGCCAGCGTGGTCGCGATGATCACCGCGTCCTTGGAGCGTTCGGGCATCGCGCCATGCGCGCCGTAGCCGGTGATGCGGAGGTCGAAGAAGTCGGCGCTGGCCATCGCGGGGCCGGGCAGGATCGCGATCTCACCGTGGTTGAGGTCGGGCGCGTTGTGCAGGCCGTAGAGCTCGTCGCAGGGAAACTTCTCGAACAGGCCGTCCTTGATCATGGCGCGGGCGCCGCCGAGGCCTTCCTCGGCCGGCTGGAAGATCAGGTGCACGGTGCCGTCGAAGTTCCTGGTCTCGGCGAGATAGCGCGCGGTGCCGAGCAGCATGGTGGTGTGGCCGTCATGGCCGCAGCCGTGGAAGCGGCCGGGGATCTTCGAGCTCCACTTCAGGTTGGTGTTCTCCTCCATCGGCAGCGCGTCCATGTCGGCGCGCAGCCCGATGCGCTTGCCGCTCGAACCCTTACCCTTGATGACGCCGATCACGCCGGTGCCGCCGAGGCCGCGATGCACCTCGATGCCCCAGCTCTTCAGCTTGTCGGCGACGATGCCGGAGGTGCGCACTTCCTCGAAGCCGATCTCGGGGTGAGCGTGGAGGTCGCGCCTGATAGCGGTGAGTTCGTCGGCGTAGCCGTCGATGCGGTCGATCGTGGGCATGTGTCCTGTCCAGTTAGCGTGAAGAAGGATCGAAAACAGGGCCGTTCGGTTTGATGCGGATGCCCGGCCGCAGCCGCGTCCAGGGCAGGGAAGCGGTGTCGGCCGGCATTGCGCCGGGGGCGGCGCAGATCATCAGCTTCTCGGCGATCGGCTCGAAATCGGCGCGGAAATGCACCGAGCTCTTGTTGACCAGGATCTTCTGCGCGGTCGGCTCGATGCCGACATAGCGGTACATCGCCTGGTCGGCGAGCTGCGCCTTGTGCGAAGAAACGACCACGCGGACGTCGCCGATGCGCAGGCAGGCGGACGGTCCCATCTCCATCTCGCGGCCGCCGTAATAGGGGCCGGGCGCGATGAAGCGGCCGTCGGAGAGCCTTTCGACCACGAAGGTCTCGCGATAGGGCTCATCGCCGGGAATGCCGGACTTGCCGCCGAGCGAGAGCGTCACGATGGCGCCGACGCCGGCCGCATGCGCGGCCCTGGCCGATTCCGGATCGTAGATCGCGCCGGTCGCCGCGCTCGCCTTGTTGCGCACCAGCGCGCGCAGCATGCCTGTCGTGTCGGAATCGCCGCCGGCGCCGGGATTGTCCTGGGTGTCGGCGATAATGATCGGCTTGCTCGCATTCTGCGAAAGTTCCATGGCATGGCGCACGCCATCGTCAGGCGACCAGATCTTGCCGTCGAAATCGTCCTCGTGGCTTTCGATCAGCTTCACGATCGCATCGGCTGCGCGGTCGGCATCCGCTTGCGTCTTGCCATAGGCGAATACGCTCGGCCCGCAATCGCGGAAATCCGCGGCCGGGAAGCCGGGCGCGAAAGAGAGTGTCGGGACCGCATCGCCCTCCAGCGCGGCAAGCTTTTCGTAGATGCCTTTGGTCGGCTCATCGTTGGTGCATTGCCAGCTGATCGGGATCAGGAACGGCAATTGCCGGAACGCCTTTGCGAAGCGCTGCTTCGTCTGCAGCAACAGCGCCAGATGCCTTGCGCAGGCGCGGCCGGTCTCGGCCATGTCGACATGCGGATAGGTGCGGTAGGCGATCAACGCGTCCGCATGCTCGATCATCTCGGGCGTGACGTTGGCATGGAGATCGAGGCTGGTGACGAGCGGAACATCCTTGCCGATGACGCGGCGCACGCGCGCCAGGATCTCGCCCTCGCCATCATCGAGATGCTCCGTCACCATGGCGCCGTGCAGGTCGAGATAGACTGCATCGATCGGCCCGGCGGCGGCGATGCCGTCGACCATCACCTTCACGATGCGTTCGAAGGCGTCCTTGGTGACGTGTGCGGAGGGGCTCGCCCCGCAGGCAATTGTCGGAACGAGTTCCCAGCCGCTGGCCGCAGCACTGTCGACGAAGCCGGCGAGGCCGACATTGATGCGCCGCATCACCTTCAGCACGTCGGCGCCTTCCGTCATCGCCGGCCAGCCGCCGCCATGCTGGAAGTCCGCAAATGTCGCCTTGGTCGGAGCGAACGTGTTGGTCTCGTGCAGGAAGCCGCCGATGGCGATGCGTGTCATCAATTCAAGTCCAGATTTGAAAGTGCGCGACGTTAGCCTTGGCTCCGAGGAGAGAGCAAGGTGAGAGGCCATCGCGCCGTGCATGGCCTCAAGCTGTTTTGGGAATGCTGCGGATGCGGTGAGTGTCGTGAGTAGCGGTGCATCCAAGCTCTCCATGTCGTCCCTGCGAACGCAGGGACCCATAACCCCAGGAATGAGTTTGGCGAATGCTGGTCGTTCGGGATTAACGCCGCGCGAAGAATAGACTCCGCGGTATGGGTCCCTGCGTTCGCAGGGACGACACCGTGAGTGTTGCTACACGGTGGCCCCCACGCCTTCCACCACCGGCCGGAAGTTCGCGAAGTCCCAGTTGCGGCCGGGAGCGGCGTCCAGCAGCGCCTTGGTGTAGGCCTCTTTCGGATGCGTCAGCACTTCGGCGGCGGGACCCTGTTCGACGACGCGGCCATGCTGCATCACCACGACCTCGTCGCAGATTTGCGCAGCGACGCGCAAATCGTGGGTGATGAACAGGATGGCGATGCCGAGCCGCTTCTGGATCTCGTCGAGCAGTTCCAGCACCTGTGCCTGCACGGAGACGTCGAGCGCGGAGACCGCTTCGTCGGCGACCAGCACGTCCGGATCGAGCGCGAGTGCACGGGCAATGGCGATGCGCTGGCGCTGGCCGCCGGAGAACTGGTGCGGATAGCGCGACACCGCATCTGCCGGCAGGCCGACGAGCTCGAGCAGCTCGCGCGCCCGCTTCATCGCATCGGCCTGGGAGACGCCGTAGTTGATCGGGCCTTCCGCGATGCTGTCGCCGACGGTCACGCGCGGGTTCAGCGAGCGGTAGGGATCCTGGAACACGATCTGGATCTTCTGCCGGTGCGGCTGGAGCAGGCGGCGCGAGATGTCGGCGATCTCGCGGCCCGCGAGGCGCACGCCTCCGGAGGTCGGATCGATCAGGCGGACGATGCAGCGCGCCACCGTCGACTTGCCCGAGCCGCTTTCGCCGACGATGCCGAGGGTGCGGCCCTTGCGCAGCGTCAGCGTGACCTTGTCGGCGGCGACAACCTCGCGGCCTTTGCCGAAGAAGGCGCGCTCCTTGTAGACCTTGCTGAGCTCGTTGGCCTCCAGCACGACCGGCTCGCGGCTCTCTTCGCGGGGCTGCCGCGGCACCAGGCTCGGCACCGAGGCGAGCAGGTTGCGGGTGTATTCCATGGTCGGATTGCGCAGCACGGTCTCGAGCGGGCCGGTCTCGACCAGGCGACCCTGCCGCATCACCGCGACGCGGTCGGCGATCTCGGCGACCACGCCCATGTCATGAGTGATGAACAGCACGGCGGTGCCGTGATCGCGCTGCAGCTCGCGGATCAGCGTCAGGATCTGCTTCTGCGTGGTGACGTCGAGCGCGGTGGTCGGCTCGTCGGCAATGAGGAGCTTCGGCTCCAGCACCAGCGCCATGGCGATCATGATGCGCTGGCGCTGGCCGCCGGACAGGCGGTGCGGATAGGAGGCGAAGATGCGCTCGACCTGGGGCAGGTGGACCTGCTCCATCATGTCGAGGATACGCTTCCTCCGCGCTTTCCCGTCGAGATCGGTATGCGCGCGCAGGACCTCGTCGATCTGGCGGCCGACCGGCACCACCGGATTGAGCGCGGTCATCGGCTCCTGGAAGATCATGGCCATCTTGGTCGCGCGAAGCTGGCGCAGGCGGCGGTCGGTCGCGGTGAGCAGCTCCTCGCCGACCAGCTTGATGCTGCCGCCGGTGGGCACCAGCGTGCCCTTCGGCAGCAGGCCCATGGTGGTGAGCGACGTCACCGACTTGCCCGAGCCGCTTTCGCCGACGAGGCACAGCGTCTCGCGTTCGCGCACCTGGATCGAGATGCCGTCGATGATGTTTACGCCCTTCGGCTTCTTGCCGATGGAAACGACGAGGTTGTTGATGTCGAGGATGGTGTTGGTCATGCAATGTCTCCAACGTCGTTCCGGGTTCGGTGCTTCGCAGCGCCCCGGAACGACGGAGTAAAGGATTTCACTTCCCCTCCCGCTGCTTCATGCGCGGATCGAGTGCGTCGCGGGCGGCGTCGCCGATCAGGTTGATGCTGAGGATGGCGATCGAGAGCAAAAGGCCCGGCCAGAAGATCAGCGACGGCTTGATCTGGAAGTACTGGCGGCCCTCGGCCATGATGTTGCCCCAGGTCGGCGTCTCCGGCGAGATGCCGGCGCCGAGGAAGGAGAGGATGGCCTCGGTGAGAATGGCGCTCGCGCAGACATAGGTGCCCTGGACGATCAGCGGTGCGACCGTGTTCGGCATCAGGTGGCGCCACATGATCTTCGGCAGGCTGGAGCCGACCGAGATGGCGGCCTCCACGTAAGGCTCCTCGCGCGCCGACAGCACGACCGAACGTACCAGGCGCGCCACCCGCGGAATCTCAGGGATCGTGATCGCGATCAACACGGTCCAGAGGCTGGCACCGGACAGCGAGACCACGGCGATCGCGAGCAGGATGCTCGGCATCGCCATCAGGCCGTCCATGACGCGCATCAGGACGGAATCGACCAGCTTGAAGAACCCTGAGACGAGGCCGATCGCGAGTCCGATGGCGATCGACAGGATCGCCGAGCCGATGCCGATCAGAAGCGAGATTCGGCCGCCATAGATCACGCGCGACAACAGGTCACGGCCGTAGGCGTCGGTGCCAAGCAGGAATTGTGCAGAGGAGGGCTTGAGCCGCTGCGACGGCGCGAGCTGGATCGGATCGTGGGGCGCGATCAGCGGCGCCAGGATCGAGATCACCACGACCAGCGTGAGAAGGACCGTCGCGGTCGCAATGATGGGCGTCGAGGTGAGAAATCCGAATCGCGGCCGCAGCGGCGACGTGATCGGAATGGACGACTGGGGAAGGGTATCGACTGACATGTTTGTCCTTGTATCCTTGCCTCAGTACCGGATCCGGGGATCGAGCAGGGTGTAGGCGACGTCGATGAGAAGATTGACGACGACATAGATCAGCGACGTCAGGAGGATCATCGCCTGGATCACCGGATAGTCGCGCGCCAGCACCGCATCCACGGTAAGGCGGCCGATGCCGGGGATGTTGAACACGCTCTCGGTGACGACGACGCCGGAGATCAAGAGCGCAAAGCCGGTGCCGATCACGGTGATCACGGGCACCGCGGCGTTGCGCAGCGCATGGCGCATCATCACCGCGACCTCGTTGATGCCTTTGGCGCGCGCGGTACGGACATAGTCCTCGCCGAGCACGTCGAGCATCGCCGCGCGCGTCATGCGCGCGATCAGGGCGATGTAGATGAAGGACAGTGCGCAGGTCGGCAGGATGATGCGCTCGAAGAACGGCCCGAAGCCGTTCGAGATGCTGCGGAAGCCCTGCACCGGCACCCAGCGCAGGTCGATGGCGAAAATCTGGATCAGGACATAGCCGACCACGAACACCGGGACCGAGAAGCCGAGCACGGACAGACCCATCACGAAGCGATCGATCCAGGTGCCGTGCTTCCAGGCCGCGATCACCCCCAAGGGAACGGCGACGATCACGGCGAGGATGATGGTCGACAGCGCGATCGAGATCGACGGCTCGACGCGCTGGCCGATCATCTTCATCACCGGCAGGTTCGAGATCAGCGATGTCCCGAGGTCGCCGTGCAGAAGCTTGTTCACCCAGGTGATGAACTGCACGATCAGGGGCTCGTTCAGGCCGAGCGAGGTGCGGATGCGCTCGAGCCGTTCCGGAGTTGCGTTGTCGCCGGCGAGAATCGCGGCGGGATCGCCGGGCGTCAGCCGCAGAAGCAGGAACACGAACAGCGCGACGACGCCCATCACGGGCACCGCGGCCAGAACGCGGCGAATTAGATAACCCAGCATACACTTATCTCCGGCTACCGAACGTGTGGAACATCGAGGCTCCCGTGAACTCTGTCGTGTCTATCATGCCTAACACTTGGGCTGGAAAGGCCGCTGGAGACGCCGTCCCCTTAGGGCAAATTGTGTGCCAAGGGCTGCGCCGTAGCAAGAGGCCGACATGTCTCCAGTATCGACCACTCAGGATGCATGTCGCAGTTCACGCTCAACCCCAAGTGAAGGTGCCGTCGGTGGAGCGTTGAGGCCGCGCCAGCCGTCGATGGTCTGAGCGATCATCTGCGCCGTTGCTGCCGACAGGGTCCAGCCGAGATGGCCGTGGCCGGTGTTGAAGAACACGCCCGGAATCCGTCCTGCGCGCACGACCGGCATCATGTTCGGCATCATCGGGCGCAGTCCGGCCCACGGCACGACGCGCGACGTTTCGACGGCAGGGAAGTTGCTGCGCACCCAGTCGATCAGCGGCTGCACGCGGTCGGCGCGGATGTCGCGATTGAAGTCGTTGAACTCGGCGGTGCCGGCGACGCGAAAGCGGTCGGCCCCGAGCCGGCTGGTGACGATCTTTGCGGCCTCGTCGAGCAGGCTCACCGTCGGGGTGGCGTTGCGGCTTTCGGCGGTGTCGAGTTGCACGGTGATCGAGTAGCCCTTCACCGGATAGACGTTGAGGCGTTCGTCGAGCAGGGTGGCGAAGTGACGGCTCGCAACGCCCGCGCAGACCACGACGCCGTCCACGTTCAGTGCGCCGCGCCCGGCTCCCACACTGTCGCTCGCGGCCAGATCAGCCCAGCCGATGACGAAGCCGCTGCCGGCACGCGCGATCGAATCGATATTGGCCTCGTGGATGAAGGTCGCGCCACGCCGCTTGCAGGCTTCCGCCAGCCCGCGGGTGAACTTGTGGATATCGCCGGTCGCATCCGACGGCGTGTAGAAGCCGCCATAATAGTCCTTGCGCAGTGTCGGCTCGATGCTGCGGATTTCTTCTGACGTCACCGGGCGGCGGTCGAGGCCGCCTTCCTGCAGCAGTGCGTTGACGCGCAGACCGGATTCGAAGCCGGCCTTGTCACGATAGATGTGGAGGATGCCGCGGCGTTCGAGATCGAAGTCGATCCCTTCGCGTGCCGCGATGTCGAACAGATGCCTGCGCGCTTCGATCGCGAGCCGCGTGGTCTCGATCGTATTGGCGCGGTAGTTGCCGACGTTGGCGACGAACTCGCTCATCCACGAATATTTGTGCCAGTTCGGCCACGGGTTCATCAGCAAGGGCGCGTCGCGCCGGAACATCCAGCGCAAGCCCTTCAGGATCGTCGCCGTGCTGTTCCACACTTCGGCGTTCGATGCGGAGAGCTGCCCGCCGTTGGCGAAGGACGTCTCCATCGCAGCGTAACGGTGCTTGTCGAGCACCGTCACCTCAAAGCCGCGTTCGAGCAGGGCATAGGCGGTCGTCACGCCGGTGATGCCGGCGCCGATGATGGCGATATGGGTCATGATGAGGTTCGGGGCTCCCGTGTTTAGAGTCGGCTAACCGCCGGCCAAAAGCCGTTGGCGGCGCCCCATCTGTCACGGGTACCTGAGAGCTTGATCCGCTGCGGATCTCGCAACGAACTATCCCCTTCGGTGGACGTCACGATTGCCTGAAATCGCGCCGCCTCTCTCCAGATCGTCCTGACGAAACGGTCCTTTTGCCTGAGAGTTTCCGGGGCGGTTGCTCCGTCGGCGCCGCAACGAAAGCCGAAAGCCTTCGCCGCGGTCTCTCCCGCATCGTCGCGTGGACGGCCGAGCAGTACGATACGCCTCATTTTTAGACAAGGCTAAATTTCGACCGTGACTGCCGAGCTATTGTGCAGTGCGAAGTCAGTCTCGTCGTCCCGGGGCGATGCGACAGCATCGAACCCGGAATGACGAGTTCACTACTCCAGCGTCGCCAGCAATCCGGCCATCAGCCGGCCGCGCTCGACCAGGCTATCGACCTCGATGAACTCCTCCAGCGTGTGGCCGTTGCCGCCGCGTACGCCCAGGCCGTCGAGCGTCGGGATTCCCATCGCGCCGGTGAAGTTGCCGTCGGAGCCGCCGCCGGAGCTTGCATGCGGTAATTCCGCGCCGAGCGATTTGGCGATGCCGCGCGCCTTCTCATAGAGCGCCATCGTGCCGGCATCCGGCTCCCAAACCGGACGCGTCACGCCGCGCGTGACCTTGAACGTGACGTCGTTGCTGGTGCCCGACAGCGCCAGCATCCTCTCCACACCGCGGTCGAGATCGGCCTGACGCTTGGCCATGGAGAGCGCTTCGCCGGTCGCGGTCGTTGCAACGCAATTGACCCATTGTCCGCCGTGGACGACGCCGACCGAGAAGGTGCAGTCCTCCGTCGTCATCGCGTCGATGGCGAGGATCTGCCGCGCCATCTCGCGGATCGCCGAGCGTCCCGCCGATAGCGTTGCGCCGGCGTGGCTCGGCCGGCCCGTCGCCTCGAGATTGAAGCGGGCAATGGCGTAACGTCCGGTGGTGACACCGTTGTCGGCGCGGCCGGGCTCGGGCACCAGCACGTATTTGTTGCGCGCCGCCTCCGCCTCGATGATGTCCCGCGTCGAAGGCGTGCCGACTTCCTCATCCGGCGTGAACAGCACGGTGATCGGCAGCGGTGTGGTGAAGGACGCGCGCGCCAGTTGCCGGATCGCTTCCAGCGAGAGGTAATTACCGCCCTTCATGTCGTAAATGCCGGGGCCATAGCACTTGTTGCCCTCGCGCCGCCATTTCAGCTTCTCGATGGTGCCGACCGGATGAACGGTATCCATGTGTCCGGCGATCAGGATGCCCGGCTCGCCCTGCTTGGGATGAGGAAAGCGCGCGCGGATGACGCCGCCAAAGCCCTGGCGGCCCGCGATGCGCTCGATCGTCGCACCCATGATCGCCATATCCCGCGCTGCGATGTCGAGCATGCGGTCCACGGCCCCTGCATCCCAGGTCGGACTTTCGCATTCGACCCAGCCGCGCAGGCCCTCGAGCATCGCCTCGGAATCAAAGGGAAGATTGGCAGGATTCATCTCAATGTCTCTCAAGCTTCGAAAAATGGAACGCGCATTGCATCTGCGCGGGGCAGGACAAGCGGAGGGTGTTGTAGAGCCAAACCGATCTTTGTGGAGCCCGTGCGCGCGCCGTGAGGGGCTGCGACGAAACCGGATTGACGCGCTGGACACTGTCTGCAAGTCTCAAAAAGATAAAGGCATTGCATGAGGTTAGTTCGCCCAACGAATGCACCGCATGCTTAACCAATAACCCGCCTTTGAACAGTTTCACGTCAGGAGAACTTTCTATGTTCCACTTCATGCGCCGGGGGCGTCGCGCGTTCGCCTCCAAACTTGCGCTGTCGGTCGTCGCGCTTTCGACCGCGCTGGCCTCGCCAGTGCTTGCGGCCGGCAAGACCATCACCGCGGTGATGCATTCGGATCTGCGCATCATCGACCCGATCTTCACCACGGCCTACATCACGCGTGACCATGGCTACATGGTCTACGACACGCTGGTGGCTCCGGATTCGAGCTTCAAGATCCAGCCGCAGATGGCAGACTGGAAGATCTCCGACGACAAGCTCACCTATACCTTCACGCTGCGCGACGGCCTGAAGTGGCATGACGGCGCGCCGGTGACGGCGGAAGATTGCGTCGCTTCGCTGAAGCGCTGGGCCGCTGTCGACGGCATGGGCCAGAAGCTCATGGATTTCACCGCGAGCATCGAGGCGACCGACGCCAAGACCATCACGCTGAAGCTGAAGGAGCCCTATGGCCTGGTGCTCGATTCCATCGGCAAGCCGTCCTCGCGCGTTGCCTTCATGATGCCAAAGCGCCTCGCCGAGACGCCGCCGGACAAGCAGATCCCGGAGCAGATTGGCTCGGGTCCCTTCAAGTTCGTGGCATCGGAATTCCAGCCCGGCGTGAAGGCGGTCTACGTCAAGAACACCGACTACGTGCCGCGCAAGGAGCCGGCGAGCTGGACCTCCGGCGGCAAGGTGGTGAAGGTGGATCGCGTCGAGTGGATCACCATGCCGGACTCGCAGACCGCAGTGAACGCGCTGCAGTCGGGCGACATCGACTTCATGGAGAATCTGCCGTTCGACATGCTGCCGGTGCTGGAAGCGAACAAGGAGCTCACGATCGAGGTCTCCAACAAGTTCGGTTTCCAGACGCTCGGCCGGATGAACTTCCTGCATCCGCCGTTCGACAACGTGAAGGTGCGGCGGGCTGCGTTCCTGGCCATGAACCAGAAGGACGTTCTCGATGCGCTGGTCGGCAATGCCAAATATCAGAAGATCTGCGGTGCCTTCTTCGTGTGCGATACGCCGCTCGAGACTGACGTTGGCGCCGAAACGCTCATCAAGGGCAACGGCATGGCGCAAGCCAAGAAGGCGCTGGCCGAGTCCGGCTACGACGGCACGCCGATCGTGATCATGGCGCCCGGCGACGTCACGACGCTCAAGGCGCAGCCGATCGTTGCAGCCCAGCTGCTGCGCGAGGCCGGCTTCAAGGTCGACCTGCAAGCGACTGACTGGCAGACGGTGGTGAGCCGCCGCGCCAGCCAGAAGCCGCCGAAGGAAGGCGGCTGGAACATGTTCTTCACCAACTGGGTCGCGGCCGACGTTGCCAACCCGATCGCCAATCTCTCGATCGGCGGCCAGGGCAAGAAGGGCGGTTGGTTCGGCTGGGCCGAGGATCCGAAGATCGAGCAGCTCAAGGACGCGTTCGTCCGCGCATCCTCGCTCGACGAACAGAAGAAGATCGCCGCCGAGATTCAGAAGGAGGCGTACGATCAGGTGATCTACATCCCGCTGGGGCAGTATTTGTTGCCGAGCGGTTGGCGCAAATCGCTTACCGGAGTGCTCGACGGTCCGGCGACGCCGCTGTTCTGGAACATCAGCAAGTCGGAGTAGCGCCTGCGTCTGGAAAGCGAACGGCGCCGGGGTCGAACCGCGGCGCCGTTTTCTATGAATGATCTCGGTCTGAATCAGCAGTGGCTGTCGCGCACCTGCTCGAGACCTTCACTTGCGAAGGGCAGGCTTCGGTCCCGCCGCTCTTCGAACAATTTCCGTGGAGCTGACCGCTCGGTCTCCGACGGCGGCTGATCCGCTCTGCTCTCTTGTTCCATCTCGCCGATCCTCTCGATTGCTGCGGTACAACATCGAGAGGTCCGGGAAGTTCCTCAGGCGACAGGGCGATGATGCGGCTTGAACAGCCGGCCCTTCTCCACCACCAGCACGATCGCGAGCGCGGCGAGGGTCGACAGGAAGAATCCGATCGAGAAGGGCAGCAGAGTGCCGTCGAAGCTCTGCCCGATCGCCATGCCGACCACGATCCCGATCAGGGTCGTGATCGAGCCGTAAAGCGAGGAGGCGGTGCCGGCGATGTGTCCCTGCGGCTCCATCGCGAGCGCAGTGAAGTTGGCGACCATCATGCCGAACGAGAACATCATCAGGGCGGAGAGCACCATGAACAAGGCAAGCGGCAGCACGCCGAGACTTTCCGTCAGCAGCATCACGCCGGCCACGACGGTGTAGAGCGTCAGCGCTCCGTGCGAGATCACGCGCATGCCGAGCCGTCCGACCAGCCTCGCATTGAGGAAGCCGGCAATGGCAACGCCGGCCGCGACCGCCGCGAAAGCCAGCGGAAAGTAATGGCCGAGGCGATAGATGCCGGTGAAGATTTGCTGGGCGCAGAAGACGTAGGCGAACAGTGCGCCCATCACGCTGCCGGCGGCCGTGGCATAGCCGATGGTCTGGCGATGGGTCACGGTCTGCCGGAACGCGGAGAGCACGTCGGCGGGCGCCAGCGACCGGCGCTCGGACTGGGGAAGGGTTTCAGGCAGTCGCAGCACGCACCATGCGAGCGCGAGCAACCCGTAGAGCATCAGCACCACGAAGATGCCGCGCCAGGCCGTCACCAGCAGCACCGCCTGTCCGAACGAGGGGGCGATCACGGGCACCGCGATGAACACCATCATGGCAAGCGACATCACGCTCGCCATGCGGCGGCCGACATAGCAGTCGCGCACGATCGACGTCGCGATCACGCGTGTCGCCGCGGTGCCGAGCCCTTGCAGCGCACGCGCCAGCAGCAGCGTCTCGAACGAGGGCGCTGCGACCGCCAGCACGCTCGCGACCGCATAGACCGCCATGCCGCCGAGCAGCACCGGCCGGCGGCCGAAGCGGTCCGACAGGGGGCCCATGACGAATTGGCCGGCGCCGAAGCCGATCAGGAATGTGGACAGCACCAACTGGAGATGGTTCGCGACCGGAATGTTGAGGGCCGTACCGATGCTCGGCAGCGCCGGCAGCATCATGTCCATCGCAAGCGGATTGAGCGCCATGATGGACGCGATCACGATGACGAATTCTGGAAAACCCATCGGGCGGTGTCCCGCGGACACCCAATCGTCGGCATTGACGTCGGACAAGAAGATTACCCCTGAAATCGAGCGACTTTATCTCCGCGCATGCTGCGTTGCACAACCCATGTTTCGGGATGGCTGGCAGGCGGAGCAGGGGGCGGACAAGATTTGGTCAGAGCCGTCGGAGCGGAGACGAAGATGAGGTCGCTTGTGCTGCGGGCCCGCTCAATCTCGTCCTGACCTGTGAGGTGATAATAAAGGGTCTTCCTGGTGACGCCGGCCTTCGATCATGGCGCCGGAGGCACGCCTGGCCGGGCGCTACAGATCCATGACGCGGTCGTCTCCCGGGCGAGCACGACCTGCCCTCGGCTCCGTTGGTGCGGGCAGCCGGGGTCGAACCGGCACAGCGCTTGCGCACCGAGGGATTTTAAGTCCCTTGCGTCTACCAATTCCGCCATGCCCGCTTGATCCAACGAGATCAAACACTTAAGTCCATCTCCGGCCGTCTGGAATTGGCGCGTTGCGTACCCGGAGGGACGGTTCTTCCTTAAGCGAGGCGGGCGCACAAGGCAAAGCCTCAATCCGGACAACTGTTGTTGCTTTAGGCATTCTCAATCCACGGGGGCTATTCATCCGGCATGGCGGCTTCGTTTTCCTCTTCGCTGCGCGGCTTTGGCGCGCTCCTCGCGCTGCTTGCGGCCGGCGCCGCGCTGTCCGGCTGCGCCGGCATGAGCGAGACGATCGCGCCGGCCTTTGCCGATCCCGCCAAATACGAATTGTACGACTGCAAGCAGTTGCAGGCCGAGCGCAAGCTGCTCGCCAAGCGCACCAGTGAGTTGCAGAAGTTGATGCAGAAGGCCGAGACGGGCACGGGTGGCGCGGTCGTGTCCGAGCTTGCCTATCGCAACGACTATATTGCGATACGCGGGCAGTCGCAGTTGGCCGAGGAGGCCTGGAGCCGCAACAAGTGCCGGGAGACGCCTGAGGCGCCACCGCCGGCGCCGCTGCCGCTGACACCCTCCGGCAAGTCCGCTTCGAAATCCGGAACGAGGTGACCTGCTGAGGCGCCGCGCCGGCGGCACGTCGCATCAGGGCCGCCAGCCGTAGATCCAGTCCTGCCGCGCCAGCATGCGCTCGGGGCCGAGCGCGCGGATCGCAAGATCGCGTGCGATCGCGAACGGCCCGCCGAGATGATAGATCCGGCCCTGCTGCCGCGCGGTCCGCTGCACCCGAAGGACCCGCGCCTTGCGCGCTCGGCCGTATTGCGTCAGTGCGGCCGTGATGCCCGCGGTGCTCTCCGTCGCCTCGACGGTCAAGTGCCGGGCGAGCACGGCGGCATCCTCGATCGCCATGCCGGCGCCTTGGGCTGCAAAGGGCAGCATCGCATGTACGGCGTCGCCGAGCAGCGCCACCGGACCTTTGCTCCAGGGGGAGCCCTCGGGCACGCCGAACAGCGCCCATTTCCGCCAGCCGTCGACCGCGGCGAGCATCATCCGCGCCGGCTGCGGCCAGCGCGCGGCGGCAAAGGCATCCATCACCTCGCGGGGATCGCCGGGGGTGCTCCAGCCGGGCCTGTTCCATGTGCCGGGCAGCACCGCGACCACGTTGATCTGGCGTCCGCCCGCAATCGGATAGGCGACCAGATGGGCGTTCGGCCCCATCCAGAGCTGCACCCGGCGCGCGGTAAGGTTCTTCGGCAGTTGCGTGGCCTCGAGCGTGCCGCGCCAGGCGATCAGCCCCGAGAAGCGCGGCTGCACCTCGGGAAATAGATGGTGGCGGACCGTCGACCAGATGCCGTCGGCGCCGATCAGGGCGCTGGCGAGATCGCTGCGGCGGATCGTGCCGCTGCGATGGACGACGGTGAGGCCCCTGGCGTGGGGCGCGACATCCTCGAAGGTTGCACCCAGCTTCAGGTCGATGTCGGGATGATCGGCGACAGCGCCCGCCAGCGCCGATTGCAGGTCGGCGCGGTGCACCACCCAATACGGCGCGCCGGCACGCGCGGAAGCTGCTTCACCGAGCGGCATGCGCAAGAGCTCGCCACCGGCGCGCGCGCTCATGATCGAGACCGCCTCCGGGGTTACCGCTTGCAGCTTGAGGCGTTCGGTCAGGCCGAGCTCGACCAGCACGCGGCTGGCATTGGGGGAGAGCTGCAGGCCGGCGCCGACTTCCTCGAGGCGCTCGGCCTTTTCCAGCACGACGATGCGGAAGCCGCGGGCCGCGAGCGCGAGCGCGGCCGTCAGGCCACCGATACCGGCACCGGCGATGACAATCGTTCGGGAGAGCGCCACCCCTAACCGACGGAAGCGGTCAGGCCACCTTGTCCTTGAGGACGCATTCCGGCGGACGGGCTTCGCCCGGCTTCAGGTCGGCCGCGAAACGGTACAGCGTCGAGCAATAGGGGCAGATGATCTCGTTGTCGTTGCCGAGGTCGAGGAAGACGTGCGGATGATCGAACGGAGGGTTGGCGCCCACACACATGAACTCTTGCGAGCCGATCTCGATGACGGGAACACCGGCATCGTTATGGAAGTGCGGGACGACATGGTCGGACATCGTAACTCATCCTGGAGTGGCAATGGCGGCAGATACAATCAACAACTGACGCGGCGTCTTTAAGGCGCCGCGGACCATACTTGCGGGTACAGATGATTGCTAGTCCAGCGGAACCGAAAGGTTCGCAATTGCCCCATGCTCATTTGCTCATGCAAATTCGACACAATCTTGGGGCCTGAGAGAAGCCCTTCTTTCGTCGGGGACGTTGTGTCGCAATTTTGGCAAACTATCTCTGTGGACGAATGCAATTTGCGACAAAAGACGAATCTCAGGCGCAATCGATCTGAGGGACCTTCCAGGCTTTCCGCATGAAGTGGCTGCGAATCAGCACAGCGTTGACCGGTATCGCGGCGTGCAGCTTCATGCTCGTGCAGGTCGCGCCGCATGCCCGTGAGGCCGGCGCGATCCTCGCTGCCCAGGATGATCCCGCCGCGCTCTCCGAGCTGAAGCTCGATGCGCTGCTGCGGCAGAACGACCGGCTGGTTCAGGACAATATCGAGGCCGCGCTCGCCGCTGATGATACCGATCTCGCCGATAGCTTCGTTGCGCTGGCGCGCGACCGCAACATCGCGCTCCCCGACGACCTGCTGAACCGTGTCGGTGACGCCGTCAAGGCGGAGAACTCAACCTTGCATTTCGCCAAACGATTTGCCACCGGCCTCGTCACCGGTAACGCCGACGACGTCGCGAGCCTGTCGGGAACGGTGGCGGGCGATCTGTTCGTGTTCGGTGACATCAGGGACGTGGTGCGCGAGGGCAAGCACCTCGCCATGGGCGAGGACACCGATCGTCTCGTGCTCGGGCTTGCGGCTGCAGGCCTTGCGGTGACGGCGGCAACCTATGTGTCCGTCGGCGGTGCTGCGCCGGTGCGCGCCGGACTGACGCTGGTGAAGGATGCGCGCAAAGTCGGACGGCTCGGCGAGGGGCTTGCCGCATGGGCCGGCCGGTCGGCGCGCGAGGTCGTCGACGCGCCGTTGCTCCGCAACGCGGTGGTATCAGGCTCGGTGCTGCGCCCTGGCCAGACCGTGAGCGCGATCAAGGCCGCGTTCCGGGCTGAGAAGGCCGGCGCGCTGGTCCGGCTCGGCAAGGATGTCACACGCGTTGCCGAAAAGACCGGCACGCGCGGTGCCATGGACACCTTGCGCATGGCCGAAGGTCCCAAGGACGTCGCGCGCGCGGCGCGTCTTGCGGAAGCGCAGGGCGGCAAGACGCGTGCGATCATTAAGCTCCTGGGCCGGGGCGCGCTGCTGCTTATCGGCGGCGCGTTCGATCTGGCGCTCTGGCTGCTCAGTGCGGCACTGACGCTGTTCGGCCTTCTGTCCTCCATCAAGGTAACGACCGAGCGCCTGACGCGGGCCTGGTGCGATCGCAGGCGGGCGCGGCGGCTTCGCCGGGCGCAGATCGCGGCTGACACCGCTCTGGCCAGCGCGGGCACCACGGCCTGAACTCCGACGCGCTCCAGGCTATTGTTTGAGCATGATGTTGCCGGAAAAGCGCTGCACACTTTTCCGGATCATGCTCTAAGATCGACCCATCCCCACAAGACCCACGGAACTGATGATGCCGAGCTTTCACAACGGCGCCGTTGAAATTGCCTATCTCGACGAAGGCGAGGGCGATCCGATCATCCTGGTGCACGGCTTTGCCTCCAGCAAGAACGTGAACTGGGTCTATCCGACCTGGGTTTCGGAGCTGCGCAAGAACGGCCGCCGTGTGATTGCGCTCGACAATCGCGGCCACGGCGAAAGCGCGAAGCTGTACGAGCCCGACCAGTATTCGATCCCGACCATGGCCGGCGACGTGGTCGCGCTGATGGATCACCTCGCCATCCCGCAGGCCGACATCATGGGCTATTCGATGGGGGGACGGATGGCGGCGTGGCTCTCCCTCAACGAGCCGCAGCGCCTGCGCTCGGCGATCCTCGGCGGCATCGGCATCGGCGGCCTGATCGAGGGCACAGGGCCCGGCGAGAACGTGGCGAAAGCGCTGGAAGCGCCGGAGCTCGAGGACGTCACCGATCCCGTCGGCCGCACGTTCCGCGCGTTTGCCGATCAGACCCGCTCCGACCGCCGTGCGCTCGCCGCCTGCCTCCGTGGCACGCGCGATCTCATGACGAAGGACGAGGCCGCGCGCATCGACGTGCCCGTGCTGATCGCGGTCGGCAGCGCCGACGACGTCGCCGGCTCCGCCAGCGCGCTCGGCGCCATCATCCCCGGCTCCGAAGTGCTCGACATTCCCAATCGCGACCACATGCGTGCGGTCGGCGACAAGGTCTACAAGACCGGCGTGCTCGATTTCCTCTCCCGCCGCGGCTGAGTCGGAAGGGCCAAGATAGTTTCCTGGCGCGTCAATTTCGGTGACGCCCGGTGCTTCACATCGCCTTGTCGCTGAACGTGGCGGGAAGCGTCTTGAGGAACGACATGACGCGCTGTGTGCGCAGGGGCGGGCGGCGGCCCGAAGTGCGCAGCATCCACAGGGGTTCGCCAGGCGCGCGCCAGGGCGCAAGCACTTCGACCAGCCGGCCGGCGCGAAGGTCTTCGCCAACGAGCCAGGCTGGCCCCCAGCCGATCCCAAACCCATTCGCCATCAAAGCGAGCGAGGCATGCGCGTCGTCGCAAATGTGCTTGGGCTTGGGCGTGATGCGAATGGGGCCTTTGCCGCGCGGGTCGGCGAAGCGCCAGGTCAGGATCTGACCGCTCGCGGGATTGCGGAAGCCGACGTGGTCGTGCGCGGAAAGCTCAAAGGGAGTCGCCGGCGCGCCGCGCGCCTTCAGATAGGCAGGCGAGGCGCAAGCGATCCAGGAGAACGTGCAAAGCCGCCGCGCCTGATGGCCGGGCGCGCGGTCGAGGGGCCCCGAGCGGATCGCGATGTCGACGCCTTCCGCCGCGAGATCGAGAATCTCGTTGCGGAATTTGACCTCGATCTCGATTTCCGGCCGTTCCCGCAGGAACGCGGGCAGTCGCGGCAGGATGCAGGCGCGCGCGAACGAGGCGGGGGCGGTCACGCGCACCCGTCCGCCATCGTCGCGCGCGACTTCGCCGAGCGCGGATTGGATACGGGCGAGACTTTCGACCAACGCGCGTCCCGCGGTCATCAGCCGGTCGCCCTCGTCGGTCAGCGCCAGTGAATGGGTGGAGCGATGCAAAAGCCGCAAGCCGTGAGCCTGTTCGAAGCGGGCGACCGCCTTGGACATCGCCGAGGTGGTCGTCCCCGCCCGCCGCGCGGCTTCGGCGAAGGAGCCCGCCTCGACCACTCGGACGAAGGCGAGGAGACGCGAGAGATCGGGAGGCAAGGTCGTTGTGGACATCCAGTCCACATAGTCATGGCTGAGCGGTCACTACAAGAGCCGTTCCCGAACGGCTAGACAGGAAGCGTCAGCCCGCATTCTGCGGCGCTGGAAACGCGGGAAGTCCGATGAACCCCATCGAAATCACTCTGCAAGCCCTCGACGCCGCCGAGCGGGCGATTCCACCCGGCCAGCCGGTCTACATGCTCAACCTGCTGCGCTACCGGACGCATGCGCGTTACGAGGACGGATTCGACGCCGCGCCCTGCTCGGGCCGCGAAGCCTTCAATGAACGCTACAGGCCGGCATTTCGGCGTCTTGCGGCCGGCAAGCCGCTCGTGCGGGTGTTTTCCGTTCCGGTCCTGGCGAACATCGTCGGCTCGCCCGGCGAACGCTGGGACGAAGCGGCGATCAATGAATACGGCGATTTCGCCACCTTCCGCGCGATCGTCGACACCGAGACCTACCGGCGCGAAGTCGCTCCGCATCGGCACGCGGCGCTCGAGGATTTCCGGCTGTTCGCGCTCGCCAAGGCGATGTAAAAAATTACAGAGAACGGTGACTGTGCACAATCATTGGCCCTGACCAGAGCTGTCAGATATGCGGAGCTTGGTGTCACCGTAGCGAGAGGGCACCAGTCCCGGCGAGAACGTCGCGAAGGCGCTGAAGCACTCTCGCTCGACGACGTCACCGAGCCGAGCTTCTGCGACGCGCTCGGTCGATTAGGGTCTCAACTGTTGGCAATATGCGCGTGACGACTGCTTCGTTTCCAGCCGCGTTAGGGTGAAGACCGTCGAGCGCTTTGAGCTGAGCATTGTCAACAAACGCATCGTCGAAAGCTGGGTAGAACAGCACGTTGTGATCGCTGGCAAGGCCAGAGAACATAGCGGCAAAAGTGTTCTTGTACTCGTCCCCGAATTTAGATTGGGTCCGCAAACCGCAAAGCAGCACGGCTATCCCCCGGGCTTCTAGTTTGCTTAAAATCTCCGCGAGCGCGCCGCGTACGACATTTGGGTCAACTCCCCAGAGCATGTCATTTCCACCTAATACCAAGATTACCGCATCGGTATCGTTGGTGACTACTCGGTCCAGTCTTCTGAGACTTCTTGCAGCTGTATCAGTCACTAGACCGGCATTGATGACAGCGACCGACTGACCTTTCGCGCTCAATGCCATTTCAAGTTGCTCTGGAAAACGTTGGAAGGCGGGAACGCCCTTATTTTCAATGAGGGTATCCCCAAGCACGATGATCTTAATCGTTCTTTCTTGGGCGCGAAGGGGGACCCAGGTCAGCACGATGCAAACTGCAGCTATTATGACTGCCGCGCGCAGACTGAGCGTAGCTATGAATGGCGCTGTGACGGACATTCCCAATCTTGTTTTCATCGCTTCTCTTCATTGCGGTCAGGAAAGCGTCTCGTGTGCCCCGGTGAGCACGTCGAGCGTCCAGTGAAGATCGGCCCAAAACGATTGTAGGTTTCGTCAAGAGTGCGACGCCCGCCGATGGCAGTTGTCGCAGCCGGTTCGCGAAATTGGCATGCGCGTTTGAAAAGCAGCTTCAACAGGACACTAAAGGATGCAACGTCCGTTCAGAAGGACTCTCACATCGGGTAAAATGTCATACCTACGTACCAATCAAAACGTAACGATGTCCGAATGGGGTCACGAGCACACGATCTGGGTGCTTCTTTTCGATAAATGCGCTCGCCGCTCGGACGAAACCAGACGCTGCTTCACCCCAATCTCATCGCGCTTTGGTTTCGTCGGCGAACCGCCGCGCCAGCGCCATCAGCACCACGAAAGTCGCCACCCACACCATCCGCGCGCCATAGCGGTCGTGGGGCCCTGAGATCACGCCGCAGATGAAGGCGTTGCCGAGCAAGGCCAGCGTCACCGTCGCGGCCAGCAGCGTCAGGTCGTCCAGCCGGCGGCTCGCGAGCGCATGGGCGAGCAGCGCGACCAGCCCCAGCATCGAGGCCAGCGCGACGGGGACGTGCAGCCAGTTGACGTAGGCGAAATCGATGTCCCAGTGCTGCTGCCGCGCCGCCCGCATCGGCGCGACTTGCGCGGGGATGTAGCGCTCGATGATGCCGTAGGTGTGCGGGATCCAGCCATTGGTGCCTTCGCCGGTCGCCACATGCAGCAATTGCTGTCCCATCGCGCGGAGCGCCGCGCCGGCCTGCCAGGCCGGATAGTCCTTCAGCGACTGCACGACGATGTAGCCCATCTCGTCATTCATGCCTTCGAAGCGGCCGAGCGTGTTGAACATGCTCTTGCCCCACAGGAACTCGTCGGCGGTCGCCGGCAGCTCGTTGCGATAGGGGCAGAGCTTGTAGCGTTCGCGCAGGCAATGGTCGTTGAGATAGTGCGCAACGATGCCATCCTGCAGCATGCGGCCGAAGGCGACGCCGTAGCCGCCGGGCGTCCAGGACAGCTTGCCGGACAATGCATGATTTGCCGACACCAGCATCAGGCCGCCCGCAACGATGCTGAGGCTCGCCTGCGCCAATCCGGCCAGCGGAAGCCGCCCACCCAAAAACGGTCGCGTCATCCAGCCCGCGGCGCAGAGACCGAGCAGCACGCCGAGCGTCGCACTGTGGGTCGCCGCCGCAAAGGCGGTGAAGGCGAACAGCGCGATCTTTTCGAGCCGCGACGTGCGCTGTCCTCCGACCACCAGGAGGAACAGCGACAATACCGAGAGTCCTGCAAAGATGTCGGTGAGCAGCAGGCTTGCAAGCCAGGGCAGCGCGGTCGACAGGATCAGGCAGAGGCTGATCGCGACGAAGCGGAAGGTCTGCATCATCGAGAGCACGCGAAGGGTGAGCTGCAGCAGCCACAGCGTCGCCAGCGACTGGACGGCGAGGTTGATCCAGAAGCCGAAACTCTCGCCATAGTGCAGATAGAGGCCGAACACCGTGGAGCGGCTGGGGACGAGATAGCCTTCGTACCAGCGCGCCAGATAGCCGCCGGTATCCCATTGCAACAGCGGATAGCCGTTCCAGAACGCCGGCGCGATCATCAGGAGGGGCAGGGCCGCCGCCGCGAGCCGCAGCCAAAAAGAGCCCGCGGCGCGCGCGCGCAATTGATCGGTGGTGATGGTCAAATCGGCTCCGCGCCCCTCGTTCGGACCTTCCCTGCAATAGCGGCTGGAAGCGAATTCACCAATAGTTTGATGCCGCCCCGCTTGAATTTGGCAGAACTCTGACCATTTTGAGCCGACCTTGCCGCATGGGGGCGTCGGAAGAAACTGTTGTGTTTCAAGGCCTTGGCGAGCCTGCGCGGGACAAGGTGCTGTTCACTCCTGAGGCAAGCCCGTCAGGACTTTGTCGCCTAGACTGTGCTATACAGCCTGCAAAAGAGGCCAATTCGAGAGAGCAAATCCATGGCAGTGCATCAGGTCAATCCGGGAGGAAAGCTCGCATCGCTCGATCCGATCTGGGACCGGATCCGGAGCGAAGCGGAGGATATCGTCCACCGTGAGCCCGAGCTTGCGACCTTCATCTATTCGACTGTGCTGCATCACAGCCGCCTCGAGGACTCGGTGATCCACCGTCTCGCCGACCGGCTCGATCACTCCGCGCTGTCGGGCGATCTCGTGCGCCAGACCTACGACGAGGCGCTGCGCGACGATCCCGACCTCGGCAACGCCTTCCGTGCCGATCTCGTTGCCATCTACGATCGCGATCCCGCGACCTCGCGCTTCATCGATCCCTTGCTCTACTTCAAGGGCTTTCACGCGATCGAGACCCATCGTCTCGCGCACTGGCTCTATCTGAAGGGCCGCAAGGATTTCGCTTACTATCTCCAGAGCCGATCGTCGGCGGTGTTCCAGACCGACATCAATCCCGCCGCGCGCATCGGCCGCGGCATCTTCCTCGACCACGCCACCGGTTTCGTCTGCGGTGAGACGGCGGTGATCGAGGACGACGTCTCGATCCTGCACGGCGTCACGCTCGGCGGCACCGGCAAGGAGAACGAGGATCGTCATCCGAAGATCCGTCACGGCGTCTTGATCGGCGCCGGCGCGAAGATCCTGGGCAACATCGAGATCGGCCACTGCGCCCGCATCGCCGCCGGCTCGGTCGTGGTTAAGCCGGTGCCGCACAACGTCACGGTTGCAGGCGTGCCCGCCAAGATCGTCGGCGAAGCCGGCTGCGCCGAGCCGTCGCGCACCATGGATCAGATGATCAACGCCATGGGGCTTTGAGACGGACTTCGATGTTGCGAAGGGCCGGCTTCTCCGGCCCTTGTCGTCCCCAAATTCTTTGGCAATTCATGCTGGCGGTTCGTCGCGTCTCGTCCTAAAACCCCGCCACGTTAGATTTCGATTGGAGACTTGCCGTGGACGTCAAGGAAGTAAGGAAGCTCGACGCGTATCTGAAGCGCGTATTCGGCAATCCCAAGATCCGCGTCGTGCCGCGGCCGAAGAAGGACGATTCCGCCGAAGTCTATATCGGCGAGGAGTTCATCGGCGTGCTCTTCGTCGACGACGAGGACGATGATCGCTCGTTCCAGTTCCAGATGGCGATCCTCGAGGACGATCTGGTCGATCAGGAGTAGAGCAGGCGCACTGCGGTGCTTCGGAGTCACGAATCCATCGCGGCAAGCATGTCGGGAATCGTGACAAACTTCTCCCGGGGCTTGCCGAGCGCGGCTCCCCTGCGCTTCTCGGCCGCGTCGATCGTGGCCCAATCCGGATAGCTCACGATGCGTGCGACGCGGCCGGTCAGGCGCGCAAGCAGTGCGTCAGGCGTATCCGAGCGCGGCCGTCGATGGGTGATATCCGCCAGGATGGCCTCTGCGGTCGCAATCCCGCAGCCGCGATTGGTGCCGATCGTGCCGTTCGGCCCGCGCTTGCTCCATCCGCAGACATAGAGGCCCTCGATCACCGAACCATCGGCCGCGACACGTCCGTCGACATTCGCATGCACGCCGCGATGCGCGTCATAGGGAACCCCAGCCAACGGCGTGGTCTTCCGGCCGACGCTGCTGAGCGAGAGGCCGCATGCGATGTCCTCGACAGCCCCCGATTCCTGCTTGAACGGGATGGCCTTCAGGCGGCCTCGTCCTCGGAGCGCGACGGGTGACAGTCGAAAGCGAAAAACGCAGCGCCGCGGCTTCGTCGCGGACGTTCGCGAGAACGCGCGCAGCAACGACAATTTTTCGGTCAGCTCCGGATCGTCGGGGGATCGCGGCTCGAATTCATCGGAGCTGACGTTACGCATGTCGACGCATGTGTCGCATGTGTTCAGTTCGAGAAAGTCACGCAATTCCTTTGCGGTGAATCTGGCCTGCGCCGGTCCGCCGCGGCCGACGACGTGGATTTCGCGGATCCGGCTCTCAGCCAGCACCTCGAGCGCGTGGCGCGCGATGTCGGTCCGGCGCAGCTCGTCCGCGGTCTTGGCGAGGATGCGCGCCACGTCGAGAGCGACGTTGCCATGGCCGATGACGATCGCGGTCTCATGATGAAGATCGAACCGCAGATCCGCAAATTGCGGATGTCCGTTGTACCACGCGACGAAATCGCCCGCCGTGTGGCTGCCCGGGAGTGCTTCGCCGGGGATATCGAGCGCCCGGCTCAGTTCCGCGCCCGTTGCCAGCACGACGGCATCATAGGCCTCGCGCAGTTCGTCGATCGTGAGGTCGTCTCCGATCGTGACGCCGCCGATGAAGCGAAACCCGGGCATGGCGGCGATCCGGTCGAAGGCCGCTGTGACCTGCTTGAGCTTCGGATGGTCGGGGGCCACGCCGAACCGCACCAGCCCGTACGGCACCGGGAGCCGCTCGAACATGTCGACCCTCAAGGGCACGTCCGAGCGCAACAGGGCCTCGGTGGTGTAGAAGCCGCCCGGTCCGCTGCCGACGACGGCGATGCGATTTTCGTTTGCGGCGGACCCCGTCATCGGCCCAGCGCCCGCCTGCGTTCATCGGCCCCCGGCAGAGCCGGCAGGCGCGCACTGATGACGGGAGTCTCGGTCGCGCGCTTGCGGTTGACGTCGATCCAGTACTTCTTGTCCGCGGCGAGGCGATAGTCGGGCTCGATCGCGCCGACCGGGCAAGCCGGCGCGCAGCCACCGCAATCGATGCAGTTTTCCGGATCGATGTAGGTCATGGCGTCGTCGACGTGGAAACACTCCACGGGACAGACGGTCACGCATTCGGTGTATCGGCAGCCGCGGCAATTGTCGGTGACCACATATGTCATCGTCAGGCCCCGCTGACCTGAACGAGGATGTCAGAGAATGTCGGGGCACGGCCGAGGTCGGCGAAGGCCGGAGGCGTCAACGCGTGAACCGTCGCACCCTTGCTGTTGGAGCGTTGCCAATAACCGGACGGTGCCACCACGACGCCCGGCATGATGTCGGGCGAAACGGTCGCGAACGCGTCGAACGATCCACGATCGTTGAAGACGCGGATCGGCGCACCTGCGACGATCCCGCGCGTCGCCGCATCGTCCGGGTTGAGCAGAACCGCCTGCTCCTCGCCGGCCTGCGCGGTCTGGGCCGGCAGGTTGCCGTAGTTGGAATTGAGGAAGGCGTGGCTCTTGGGCGAGATCAGGCTGAGTGGGTAGCGCGTCGCGAGCGCGGGGGCGGTGCGCGCATTCTCGTTCGGGGGGATGTAGTGGGGCAGGGGATCGACCGGCGCGCCATCCTGCTCGCCATTGTAGCCTTGGCGGAACAGCGGCACCACGAAGTTGCCGCCGCCGGCGATCGTCGACTTGAACTCGCACTTGCCGGACGCGGTCGGAAAATTGCCCTCGCGGTGCGGCGCCCAGTCGGCTGGCGCGGGCATATTGAGACGCGCATAGCCCTTGGCCTTGACATCGTCGAGCGTGATGCCTGCGAGCACCGGGCTGCTCCAGTCGAGGGAAGCTTCGATGATCTCGTCGTCGCTCCGGAAGAAGGAGGGGTCGGTGATGTCCATCGCGCGCGCGAGCCGGCGGAACAGCTCGGTATTGGACACGGCTTCGCCGAGCGGTGCGATCGCCTGGTTGTTGTAGGACAGATAGAGATGCCCCCAGGAGAACATGATGTCCTTCTGCTCGAGCTGCGTGGTCGCGGGCAGAACGATGTCGGCGTATTTGGCGGTGTCAGTCAGGAAGTGCTCGCTGACGACGGTGAAGAGATCCTCGCGTTCCAATCCCTTTTCGAGCTTGCCCTGTTCGGTCACCATCGCCATTGGATTGGCATTGTAGACGAACAGCGCCTTGATCGGCGGATCGAAGCCGAGTTCGCCCGTCAGCGCCGCTCCGAGGCGCCCAGGAATTGAGCACGCGCATCTTCTCCGGCTGGAGATCGGGACGCATCAGCACGTCCCATCTGACCGGGAAGGCCCAGATCGGGAGCTGGAGCAGCCCGCCGCCGACGTGCTTCCAGGCGCCGATCAGTCCCGGAAGACAGGCGATCGCGCGCACGGTCTGGCCGCCGCCGGCATGCCGCTCGACCGCGACGCCGATGCGCACGACGGCCGGAGGCGTCGTCGCATATTCCCGCGCCAGCTTGAGAATGTCGTCGACGGGAATGCCGGTTTCGTGCGAGGCGAATTCGGGTGTGTAGCTGGACGCCCGTTCGGCCAGCTCGTCGTAGCCCACGGTGTATTTGTCGATATAGTCGCGATCGACCAGATTCTCCTTGATGATGACGTGGATCATCGCCAGCGCCAGCGCAGCGTCGGTGCCGGGCCGGATCGGAATATGCCAGTCGGCGAGGCGTGCGGTGCGGGTGCGGACGGGATCGATCACCACCAGCTTGGCGCCGGCCTTCTTCGCCTGCTCGATGAACGGCCAGTGATGCGAGTTCGTGCTCAGTGTGTTGCAGGCCCACAGGATGATGTACTTCGAGTGCACGAAGCTCTCGGGATCGACGCCCGGCGTGTGCCCGATCGTCATCATGTACGCGGTGCAAGAGCCGGAATCGCAGAAGGTGCGCTCCAGAACCGTTGCGCCGAGCTTGTTGAAGAGGGGATCGCCGACGTTCAGCCCGTTGATGATGCCCTGCGTGCCCAGATAGCTGTAGGGCAGGATCGCCTGCGCGCCGTGCTCGGCAATGACGGATGTCCAGCGCGAGGCGATGGTCGCGAGCGCTTCCTCCCAGGAGATCCGCTGGAACTGCCTGCTGCCCTTCGGTCCGACGCGTCTAAGCGGATACAGGACGCGCTTGTCGCTGTAGACGCGCTCCTCGTAGTTGTTGACCTTGACGCAAAGCCGTCCACGCGTGAACGGATGATCGGGATTGCCGCGGACAGCGACGGCCTTGCCGTCCTCCACCGTGGTCAGAATCGAGCAGGTGTCCGGGCAATCGTGGGGGCACGCGCCGATGACCGTGGTCCTTGCCATGGATCTCTCCGCTTCCTGATTTGAGGCAATCCGGAGGATGCGATCGGCGGGCCCGGCCTGGCTTTTCAAAACGTGCGGTGTTCTTGTCCCGGACTGCTCTCGGCCCGTGGACGACTGGCCAGATCTCTGGCATGCTAATTGCTGGACTCGGCAAGACCTCTTTACCCACATCGCGCTATCTGGCGGAGATTGACGATGGGTATGCTTGGCAACTCTGTCGACAAATACGTGACCGGCCGAATGCTTCAGACGTCGAACGACCGGCGATGGGGGCATCTCCTTGCCGAGCGATGGAGCCATGAGCCCGGCGATCTGCCGCCGCAATTGCCGCGCGACACCGAAATCGCAATCCTGTTGCGTGGCAATTCGGTCGTCGACCGCGAAGGCGCGGGCATGCGGCAGCGGACCTTCGGCAGAAGGGGCACCGTGTGGCTGTGTCCGGCCGGCATCCGCGAGGATTTCATCCGCGTCGAGAACGAGATGCAGGAATGCCTGCATATCTTTCTTCCCGGACAGCCGTTCGACGACACGATGCTCCGGGATCTCGAGATCGATCCGTCGGGAATGTCCATCCGCTACGAGAGCATCGATCAGGACATGTTCATCGAGCATGTCGCCTATCGGATTCTCGGAGAGCTCGAGCAGGAAACCTCCACCGGCCGCCTGCTGGTCGAAAGCCTTGGACGGGCCCTGTCGGCTCATCTGGTGCACAGTTACGCGGCGACGTCAGTCCGGCTGAAGCAATCCCATGCCGTCCAGAGGCCGCTCGATGCCAAACGGCTGGCGCGTGTGACGGAGTTCATCGAAGCATCCGTCGAGCGCGATGTTACGGTGAAGGATCTGGCCTCGGTGGCGTGCATGAGCCCCGCGCATTTCTCCCGCAGCTTCAAGGCCGCGACAGGTAGCGCGCCGCATGAATATGTCAGCCGTCAGCGTCTCGATCTCGCCAAACGGCTCTTGTCCACCAGCGATCGGCCGCTGGTCGACATCGCCTATGCCGCGGGATTTTCATCGCAGCCCAATTTCAACCGCGCCTTCCGCAAGGCGGTCGGAACGACGCCGAGCCTGTACCGGGCGCGGAAGGGCCGGGACTGAGCTTGCCGAAACGTCCCGTGCGGTTGCTGAAGGGCGGCTATGGCCGGGGACGGATCTGCCATCTGACGGAGCGGGGTTGTCGATCTCCCATGATGCCATCATACCCCTGTTTTGCCCGACGAGTTGAGTTGGTTTTCGAAAAATACGAAATTTCGGAGCGTGATGTGTCACCGCATCTCTCGAGTCGATCACGGCACGACCGTCGGCGAGGCTTTTTAAAAATACGTAGTCGCGCCAAGAGCCTGGCTACTGTGCATGGGGTTGTTTTCGCAGTTCTTGCTTTGGACGCCAGGCCGACCGGTCGCGCTCAGCCCCTTGGCCCGCGCAATTGCGCGGTCAGCTTCTCGATCGCCTCCGCCACGTCACGCCACTGCGACAGCCAGCTCCGCGGAAAGCGGAAGGTGAGGTCGGCGCCGCCGACGCGGCGTTCGGACAGGCACATGCCGGGTGTCGCCGCATCGCGGGTGCAGCGCGCGGTCAGCGCGGGGCTTGCGGCGGAATAGAGGTCCTCGCTGCCGTAGGGCGTGTCGGTGCGGAACATCCGCATCGTCAGGCCGTCCGCGGGCTGCGCCGCGGCCGGGTCAAGATAGCGCGGATAGATCGTGGCGGTCCGCTGCTCGGGCGAGAGCGCATCGTGATGCGCCGCGATCGACAGGAAGATGCGGTCGATCGACTGCACCGCCGCCTCCACCGTGTCGGCGATGACGTGCTTGGGCGGGCCGGGCGGCTCCAGGGAGGGATAGAGGAAGTCGAGATCGATGCGCTCCTGCGGCCCCGAGTGCCGCTGGATCTTCATGCGGATCGCGGTCACCGGCAGGTTGAACAGCGTGCCGCCGATGCTCACCGGCAGCTTGTCCGGGGCGTTCGCGCCCCTGCTGCCCCAGGTCGGCCACAACAAATAGGCGACGAGCGCAACAGCGCATGCTGCGGCAGTGCCGGCGAGCACGATCGGGACGACATGCGCGCGGGCGCGCGTGCGGGGGGACCTGAGGGGAGCTGCCGAAAACACCGTCATGAATTGCGCAAGTCGAGCCGGAGGTCGGCCGATGGCCGACGAATCAGGGGCGAATATGCCACGCGGGGCCGATTTCGCGGAGCGTTGCCGGCTGCGGGGAGCGGGGATGGCTCTGCGTCAACCGGCCGGCCGCGTTAACCTTCCCTTAAGGATAATGTAGCGTTAACCGCCACTCTTTGTCACAGGAAGACTCCCGGCGTTGCGTAAATGCGGACTGTTCCGATGACACCTGAAGCTCTCAACACTTTCTTCTCGATCTGCATCGGTTTCGCGCTGGCTGGCGCGCTCGTGAACGGCTACCAGGCGCTCGCGCAGCGGCCCGCCGGCTTCGGCCTGCTGCAGGAGGGCGTGGCGCCGAAGACCTTCGCGGCGGTTCCGTTCCTGGTGTTCGCCGCGCCCTTCATCATCATGCGCAACACGCTCCGCGGCATCCAGGTGGAGAGCCGCCGGATCGAGTTCGTGATGATGGCCACCGTCATCGCCAGCTTCTGGAGCATGATGAGCGGCACCTTCTTTCTGATGACGCTGCGCGCGGCCGGCATTCTGGTCTGAGGCACGCGCCCTGGGCGCGGGAGGCCCTTTGCGTCGGGGCTGTCGTTTCGCTATGGCTGGGTCAACCCGATAGGAGACCTTGATGGCGATCTACGAGCTCGACGGGCAGGCGCCCGACCTTCCCGCCGACGGCAATTATTTCATCGCTGAGACCGCGACCGTGATCGGACGGGTGCGCCTGAAGCCGGGTGCGAGCGTCTGGTTCGGTGCGGTGCTGCGCGGCGACAACGAATGGATCGAGATCGGCGAGGGCGCCAACGTGCAGGACGGCTCGACCTGCCACACCGATCTCGGCTTTCCGCTTGTCATCGGCAGGGACTGCACCGTCGGCCATAACGTCATCCTGCACGGCTGCACCATCGAGGACGGCGCGCTGATCGGCATGGGCTCGATCGTCATGAACGGCGCCAGGATCGGCCGCAACAGCATCGTCGGCGCCGGCTCCGTCATCACCGAGGGCAAGGAGTTCCCTGAGCGCTCGCTGATCATCGGCTCGCCCGCGCGCGTGATCCGTACGCTCGACGACACGCAGGTGCAGAAGATGGGCAGTGCGGCCAGGTTCTACGTGGCCAACGGACCGCGCTTCAGGAAAGGCTTGAAACGGATCGGCTGAACTCAGCTGCCGCGCGGGCGTTTGCCCTCTGCAAAGGGATCGCGATCGGTCATCGCGATTTTGCCTCTCTCGCTTTCAAGTTGATGTGACGACGTTCCGCTCCGGAACCGGTCTTTCCCGCGTCGGTTGACCGGCAAAGGAGGACTTCCGATGGCCAGATCGTCTGCAAGCGGTTCAATCAAGTCAACGATCATGATCCTCGCAGTCGCGGCGATGCCCGCCCTGTCGTTCGCGCAAACCACCGGCGGCACGGCCGGATCGAGCGGAGGCTCGGTGGGATCGACTCGAGGCTCGGTCGGATCGACCGGAGGCTTTGCCAATTCGCCAGTTCCGCCGCCCGGTACCAACAGCCTAGGTACGGCTCAATCATCCGGCCCCGGCTCCGGAGTCACGACCGGCACCGGCGGAGGTGAGGCGGCTGATGCAACGGTCAACGCTGAGAACCGGGAGCTCGACAGGAAGATGAAGAGCATCTGCCGCGGCTGCTGATGCTCGCGCGGAAGTGAGACAGGGTCGCTGTCACGAACTCCCAGCTGACGTTAGCTTGGTCCTGCTTTGAAGCGTGGAGCGTGTCCACGCGGAGGATCGAGTGATGTTTCGCAAGATGATCGTGACGGCGCTGACTGTGGCGGCGTTCGGACTATTGGTGCCGCAGGCGGCCGAGGCGCGTGGCGGATTCGCACATGGTGGAGGCTTCCATGGTGGAGGCTTTCATGGTGGAGGCTTCCATCGCGGAGCCTGGGGGTACCGCCCTTGGTATGGCCGCGGCTTCTGGCCAGGTGTCGCCATTGGGACGGGCTTCGTCGGTGCCGGCTACTACGGCGGCTATTACGGCTACGGTTATCCCTACTACGGTGATCCCTACTATTATGGTACCGGCTACAACGATGGTTATGGTGGCTGCTATGTCGCGCGGAAGCGCGTCAAGACGCCGTCCGGATGGCGATACCGAAGGGTCGATGTCTGCGAGTGAGGCGCGGAATAGCTGTTAAAAAACAAGGCCGTTGACGCAGTATACCGTCAACGACCTTGCCAGCCCCGGATATTGAAATCGGCTCACGCCATCCGGTAAGCGCCAACATCGCGCGGAATCATATGGGCGAATGTGATCCAGTTCACAAACGGCGAAAATAAAGTTCCCGCCGCTGATCGGCTCAGCCGCGCGATCGCTTGCGCGCGCTGGCGTGAACGCGGTGCCGCGCCGGTTTCCTGCGGGTGACCGACGGCGCTTCGACCTCGGTCGCACGTGCACTGGCAAAGGATTGCCGCAAGCCGTCGACGGATTCGTTCAGGGCCGCCACCTGCTCGGACAGGCGCTTGGTGTCGGCCTGTTGCGCGGCGAGCAACCGCTTCATGGTCTGGAGCTGGTCCTGCACCACCTGGAGCTGGTCGATTGACTCCTGTTGGGTCGCCTCCAGACCCTTGGTCTTCTCGACCAACTGCTCGGATGCCTGGGCCGCGCGGACCTGGAGCTGCCGCGATGCCACCACGCGGTCGCTCTCAGGGGCGGCGCCGGTATAGGCACGCCAGATCGCGATTGAAGTCACGCCCGCGATCAGGAGCAACAGGGCTGCAGCGGTCAGCGCGATGGGCTGGCCGCCAAGGCGCAGGAGGGAGGTGGACGGTGCGTCCCGGGCGAGATCGATCATCGCTGACAAGGCCCAAATCGAAACTTGGTGAGTGGCGAAGACCGGCAACCCAGAGGGCCACCGGGGCGTCCCGAAAGCCTTAGGTTTCGGCAAGGAATAGGTCGAAAAAGAGGCTGATTGGGGCTCAGTGGGATGGGCGGGTGCAGAAAGAGGTTCAATAACACCTTTTCCGCAAGCGTTTCGCGAGGTTTGCACAATCCAGGTCGCAGACGGCCACCCGAGGACGCGTTCCTGATCCGCCCGATCAGGGCTGCGCTCGTCAGTGATTCCGCATCAGAATCGTAGGCGAGGGCGACGATCGCGTTAAGCCTGCGGTGTTGTCGGCTGGATACCCTGTGCTCGTGCTGTCCGTAGGTATAGTGCTGTTCCTACGGCCGAAACTGCGACAGCAGTCCATCGTAGGGCTTTGATCGCGGCGCGGCATAGGGGCCGAGGCGGGACGTCTTCAGTCCCAGCCGCACCAGTGATTCCGCCAGCGTTACCGCAGCAGTGACGCCGTCGATCACGGGCAGGCCGTGCGTGGCGGCGAGCTCGGTGGCGAGGTCGGCCATGCCGGCGCAGCCGAGCACGATGGCTTCGGCGCGGTCGTCGCGGATCGCGGCCGTGATCTCCGCCGAAATCTTACCGAGCGCATCCGTGTCGCGCTCTTCCAGTGCGAGCACCGGCACGTCGGCCGCCCGGACGCGGGCGCAGCGCTCGGCGAGGCCGTATCTCCGCAAATTGTGCTCGATCGGAACGACGGAGACGCCGAGCGTCGTCACCACGGCAAAGCGCGCGGCGATCAGGCTCGCCATGTGGAAACCGGCTTCGCCGATGCCGATCACCGGCGCCTTTGCGGCGGCGCGCGCGGCATCCAAGCCGGTGTCGTCGAAGCAGGCGATGATGTGCGCGTCCGCGCCGTCGCGGTCGGCCTCGCGGATGCAGCCGAGCATTCCGGGGACCGCGAATGCCTCGTCGTAGAATCCCTCGATGGAAACCGGGCCCATCGTCGGCTGACGCGCGTCGATCGCCGTACCGGGCAAGGCGACGTTGCGCGCGGCAGCGGCGATCTTCGCCGTCATCGACGCAGTGGTGTTGGGATTGACGACATGCAGCCGCATCGGATCAGACAAGTCCCTTGTCAGACGAGTCCCTTGCCGGCGTCCGAACCCTTGGCCGCCTGCCGCTTGTTGAGCATGTGGATGGTGCCGAGCGCAAGGGCGATCATCGTGAACGAGACGGCTGAGATCACGGTGCCGAGCGCATAGATGTCGGGGTTCGTTACGGTGGTGGTGAGGCCCTGCAGATCGAGCGGCAATGTATTCACTGCCCCGATCGCCTGGCTGGAGCGGGCGAGCTCGTCCCATGACAGCGTGAAGCCGAACAGGCCGATGCCGATCACCGAGGGCAGGATGATCGGCAGCACGACATAACGGAATGTCTGCCACGGCGTCGCGCCGAGATCGCGCGCGGCTTCCTCGAGGCGCGGGTCGAAACGGTTGAAGATCGCGAACATGATCAGGAGGCCGAACGGCAGCGTCCAGGTCAGGTGCGCACCGAGGCCAGAAGTGAGCAGGCCCATCGAGGTTTCGAAATTCTCGTTCCAACGCGCTTTGATCAGGTCGTCGATGATGCGGAATTCCAGCGAGATACCAAGCGAAGTGATGATCGAGGGCACGATCAGGCTCGCGATCGCCGAGTAGAACAGGATACTTTGCGCCTTGAATTTCCGGCGGAACGCCATGCCTGCGGCGACCGACAGCACGACGGTGAGGACCATCACGACGAGGCCAAGGAGCAGCGAACGGCGGAAGGCCGCACCGAGATCGACGATGCCGGTGCCCTGGAACAGTTTCGCGATCCAGAAGGTCGAGACGCCGTTCATCGGGAAGGTGAGGCCGCCCTGCGGCCCCTGGAACGACAGCACGTAGATCGCAATCATGGGGCCGTAGAGAAACAATACGTAGGCCGCGAAGAAGATTGCGAGCACGTAGAAAGAGCGCGGACGTCCTTCCCTCATGCTCAGAGCTCCTTCTTGATGTCGACAATGCGCGACATCATGGTGATGATCAGGAAGGTGATCGCGAGCAGGATCACGGCATTGGCGGCGGCGGCCGGGAACTGCAGCGCGTTCACGCGCGTCTCGATGATCTCGCCGGCGGCGGCGATCTGCTGGCCGCCCATCACGCCGATGGTGATGAAGTCGCCAATCACGATGGTAATGACGAAGATCGAGCCGATCACGATACCGGGTTTTGCGAGCGGGATGATGACGTTGACGAGGGTCTGGAAGCCGCTGGCGCCGGCATCATAGGCCGCCTCGATCAGGGACTTGTCGATGCGTACCATGGAATTGAAGATCGGCACCACCATGAAGAAGGTGAAGAGATGCACCAACGCGAGCACGACGGAGAATTCGGAGAACAGCAGCCACTCGATCGGGTGATTGATCAGCCCCGCTTTAGTGAGGCCTGAGTTCACCAGCCCGTTGCGGCCGAGCAGCGGAATCCAGGCGATCATGCGGATCACGTTGGAGGTCCAGAACGGGATCGTGCAGAGCAGCGACAGTCCCATCTGCCAGGTCTTGGACTTGACGTGGAACGCGAGGAAATAGGCCACCCAGAATCCGATGAACAGCGTAATGGCCCAGACCAGGAAGCACAGCTTCAGCGTCTTCAGATAGGTCTTGCCGATGGTGCAGAGCTCGGGGAGCTGCGCGAGGCAACCCTCGAAAGTGTCGGTGTAGCCGCGGCCGGAGAAAGCCGGCAGCAGCTGGTATTCGTTGTAGTCCCAGAACGAGACGATGACGACGAAGACGAGCGGGAATGAGGAAGAAGGCGAGAAACACCAGCATCATCGGCCCGGCCTGGAGCCAGGAGATGAAGGACGGCGACAGCCGCGTCGGCTTTGCGGCGCGCGCTGCGCCCGACCCCGGGATCAAGCCCGGGGTTGCCTGTTGCAGAACTTCTTCCGACATGTCCGTTACGCCGCGATGAACTCATTCCACTTGCGGACCATGTAGTCGTTCTCGTCCATCACCGCGTTCCAGCACGCGACCGCGCCCATGCGGTCCTCATAGGAGCCGCCATCGCGCACCGCGCCGGCCTTCTCGAGCAGCGAGCCGTCGGGCGCCTTGATGTCCTTCTCGGCCGGCTTGCCTTCCATCCAATAGGCCCACTCGTAGGGCTCCATGTGCGCCTTCGCGGTGGAGAGGACGGCGGAGTAATAGCCTTGGCGATTGAGATAGGCGCCGGCATAGCCGGACAGGAACCAGTTGACGAACTCATATGCCCATTCGAGCTTTGCACCCGAGACTCCCTTGGAGACGCAGAAGCCCGAGGCCCAGGAGCGGTAGCCTTCCTTGAGCGGCTGGAAAGTGCAGGGGACGCCCATCGAGCGCACCTTCGTCACCGCCGGCGACCACATCGACTGGATCACGGTCTCGCCCGAGGCCATCAGGTTGACGCTCTCGTTGAAATCCTTCCAGAAGGCGCGGAACTGACCGGCCTTCTTGGCTTCGGTCATGACCTTCATGGTGAGATCGATCTCTTCCTTGGTCATGTTGCCCTTGTCGGCATATTTGTACTTGCCGGAGGCCTCCACGACCATCGCGGCGTCCATGATGCCGATCGAGGGGATGTTGAGGATCGAGGCCTTGCCCTTGAACTCGGGGTTGAGCAGCTCGGACCAGGAATTGATCGGCCGCTTGATCAGGTCGGGGCGGATGCCGAGCGTGTCGGCGTTGTAGACGGTCGGGATCAGCGTGACGAATTCAGTCGCCGACGTCGCGAACTTCTTGGAGTCCTTGCCTTCGAGGTAGAGCACCTTCCAGGGCGCCGTGCCCTGGCCGCCGATCTTCTTGCCGCCGGGCGTCTCGCCCTTGGTGAAGACAGGCGTGATGTTGTCGAACTGTTTGATCTTCTTGGCATCGAGCGGAAGAATGTTGCCCGACGGCACGATCTTCTTCAGCGAGAAATATTCGGTGTCCAGCACGTCGAAGGAATTCGGCTGGGTCATGACGCGCTTGGTGACGTCGTCGGTGGTCGCGGTGATGTATTCGATCTTGATGCCGGTGTCCTTCAGGCACTGCCTGGAGATGTCGTCGCCCTCGTTCACGGCGGTGCCGAGATAGCGCAGCACCTTCGCGTCGGCCGACTTCACGTAGGGAAAGCCGGTGATCGCGCCCGAGCCGGCGGCAAGGCCGGCGAGACCTGCGGTGCCCTTGAGCAGCGTGCGGCGGCTGACGCCGGTCGTCCTGGTGGTCTCGCTCATGTCAGTCACTCCTCTGTTGCGCATTCCAGTGATCGATCGGCGCTATTGCAGGCGTCGCGCCTTCGCGGGATCCCAGGTGGCCAGCACGCGGTCGCCCGGACGGAACGGGTGGACGTCGAAGTTAGCCTCGGGAATGTGGGAGAACAGGGCGGTGCCGTCGTCGAGCGTGAGCGAGACGGCGATGTAGGAGCCCTGGTACTCGGTCTGGGTCAGCAGCGCCGGCGCGCCGAACGCACCGTCAGCGAACGGTACGATGCCGAGCTGATCGGCGCGGACGGCGATGAGGTTGCCGGCATCGCTGAGGACATTGTGGCCGCCGATGAAGCGGGCCACGAATTCGGTGCGGGGATGGTGGAAGATGTCGCGCGCCGTACCCTGCTGCTCGATCCGGCCGTGGTTCATCACCACGATGTGGTCGGCGAGTGCCATCGCCTCTTCCTGGCCATGGGTGACCTGGATGAAGCTGATGCCGAGCTCGCGCTGCAGCCGCTTCAGCTCGCCGCGCATCTTCACCCGCAGGAACGGATCGAGCGCGGAGAGCGGCTCGTCGAGCAGGAGGATCTGCGGCTCGGTGATCAGCGCCCGGGCGAGCGCGACGCGCTGTTGCTGGCCGCCGGAGAGCTGCGCGGGGAGGCGGCCTGCATATTGGCTCATCGCGACCAGCTCGAGCAACTCGCCGGCACGCTTGTGCCGCGTCGGCTTGTCGACGCCGCGCATCTTCAGCGCAAACGCGACATTGTCGAGCACGGAGAGGTGCGGAAACAGCGCGTAGGATTGGAACATCATCGCCGTGCCGCGCTTGGCGGGCTCGAGGTCGGTGACGTTCTGCGCGCCCAGGATGATGTCGCCCTCGCTGACCGCCTCGTGCCCCGCGATCATGCGCAGGGTCGAGGTCTTGCCGCAGCCGGAGGGGCCGAGCAGGCAGCAATAGGTGCCGGCCGGGATCTTCAGGTTGATGTTGTCGACCGCCAGCGTGGCGTCGTAGCGCTTGGTGACGGCGACCAGTTCGAGTGCGGCGGGAATGGCCATGGCGTGTCCGAGGAGGGCGATGCGTCCGGCCTCTCTCCGCAAGCTCCGTGCCAACAGCCCGCGGCCAGTCGAATTTCGAAAACTGTGCAGCGGAGTCAGATCGTTAGGTCAATGCTGGCGCAGCTTGGCCGACCGGCGCATGCGCGGACGCCTGCACACAAAATGAGCGAAGATTGTATAAAGTTTCGCCTGTGATTGGATACAGCTCGTCGACTAACATTCGAGGGAACGTCGCCGATCGAGCCCTCACGCCCATGGCTGCCAAGACCCGCCCAAAATCCGATATGCCAGATGCGAGCGATCGCGTCAGCCGTATCCGGGACGGTGTGACCGCCGCGATCCTTGAACATCGCCTGCTGCCGGGCACGAAGCTCGGCGAGGACGAGATCGGCGAGATCTACGGCGCGAGCCGCACGCTGGTGCGCACCGCGCTGCAGCAGCTCGCGCATGAGGGCATCGTCAACATCGAGAAAAATCGCGGCGCCTTCGTCGCGCGCCCGACGCCCGCCGATGCTCGCGAGGTGTTCGAGGCACGGCGCCTGATCGAGCCCACCATCGTCGACCATGCGATCGATGCGGCGTCGCCGGCCTGGCTCGATCGCCTGCAGCGCCATCTCACCGAGGAGCGCGAGGCGGAGCTGCGCGGCGATGCGCGCGCCTCGGTGCGGCTCTCCGGCGAGTTTCATCGTCTGGTCGCCGAGATGAGCGGCCACAGCATCTATCTCGGCTTCCTGAAGGAGCTGATCGCGCGCTCCTCGCTCATCATCCTGCTCTATCGTCGCCATGATACGCCGGCCTGCGGCACCGACCATCACGCCGGGATCGTTGCCGCGATCGGCAAGCGTGACAAGGCCGCTGCACGCGCGCAGATGCTGTCGCATCTGACTGAGATCGAGGCCGAGCTGTTTCTGAAAGATCCCTCCGCTGACGAGCTGCGGCTCGCGGACGTGCTGGGCGTCTGATCCCTACGGATCGCAAGCGCCGCCGCCAGAGCTGCTGCCGCTCAGGGACTGAATTCGCGTTCTGCGGCGAGCTGCCCGTCCGGTGTGATCTCGTAATCGCCGTCTCGTTTTGTCATCCATCCTGACCTGATCATCTCCCGTGCAAGCTGTACCGAGCAGATCGGGTGGTTGCCCCCTGGGTAATACAGCCTGTCGTTTCGAACGAGCAGGTGGCCGTACAACTGGGCCTGACGCAGCGCCCTGCGCATTCCGGGTGATGGATCTTTCATGCCGTTTTCAAGCGCGAGCGCGACGAAGGTTCCTAATCAACGCGGCGCCTCAATGGTATTTCTGCTCGACGGCTGCACGAGAGGAACCCTGATCTTGTCGCGTCGTTCGTTCCTTGGTGAGGAGCATTGTCATGAACGTACGGGATGAGCACACCCAATCGCTCTGGATGGATGTTTCGGTCGCGGACGCGCCGGCGCTATCCAGTACGTTGGGCACAGATGTCGTCGTTGTCGGCGCGGGAATTGCCGGGTTGTCGGTTGCCTATGAGCTTGCCAGTCATGGACGCTCTGTCGTGGTGCTGGACCGTGGCGCTATCGGCAGCGGGATGACGGCGCGCACCACGGCGCATCTGGCCACGGCATTCGACGACGGTTACGACGAACTGGTCAGGGTGCGCGGGCCCGACTGTGCGCGGCGCTATTATCAAAGCGTCGCTGCCGCGATCGATCGCGCCGAGGCCATCCAGGCCGCCGAGCACATCGATTGCGATTTTCGGCGTGTCGACGGCTACTGGGTGCTGGCAAAAGAAACGCCCGCAACCGAGTTGGAAAAGGAACTGGATTGCTGCCGCAAGCTCGGAATTCCCGTCGAAGACTGCACCAAGCCGACCCCGTTCCATGCCAAAGGTCAGATGCGTTCACTGCGGTTTCCGCGTCAGGCACGCTTGCATCCAACCAAATACCTTGCGGGTCTGGCGGGCGCGCTCGAGCGTCGCGGGGCGCGGCTCTACGCCGACACCTGTGTTGAGGGCATCCGTGAACAACATGGCGGCATGGTCGTGACGACCGCCTCAGGCCACGAGCTCCACGCCACCGACGTCGTGGTCGCGACGAACTCGCCCGTCAATGTGGAGGTGGCGATCCACACCAAGCAAGCGCCTTACCGCACCTATGCGCTCGCCGCGAAGATGGCGGCCGGCGGGCTGGAGGATGCGCTCTATTGGGATACGCTTGATCCTTATCACTATGTTCGGCTCCAGCCGTTCTCTGCCGATGAGGATATCGTCATCATTGGCGGAGAAGATCATAAATCGGGTGAAGCGAACGATGGCGCGCAGCGTCTCGACGCGCTCGAGCGCTGGGCGCGCGAGCGCTTGCCGGATTTGCGCGAGGTCACGCATCGATGGTCCGGCCAGGTGCTGGAGCCGGTCGATTTCGCCGGCTTCATTGGCCGCAGCCCCGGCGAGGAGCATGTCTTCATCGTCAGCGGTGATTCCGGGCAAGGGATCACGAACGGGCTTGTCGCTGGCCTGTTGGTGACGGATCTGATCACGACGGGCGCGAGCCCGTGGGAAGAGATCTACGCCCCGTCACGGAAGATTCAGAAGAACATCGGCGAGTTCATCAGCGAGAACATCACGCCGCTGAAGAATTTTGCGGAGTATCTGATGGCGAGGGAGATTGCGAGCGTCGAGCAGCTGCGGCCCGGGGAGGGGCGTCTCGTTCGCAGCGGCTTGAAAAAGGTCGCGGCTTGCCGGGATCGCGACGGACGCCTGCATCTGCACTCGGCGAGTTGCACCCATCTCGGCTGCGTCGTGCATTGGAACGCGCTGGAGCAGTGCTGGGACTGTCCGTGCCACGGATCGCAGTTCGCCCCTGATGGCACTGCGCTCAATGGTCCCGCGGTGTCGCCGTTGGGCGAGGTCGAGAAGCCGGCCAATCTTGAAGCCGCAGAGTGAGCTGCCCCGCTCTAAGAAAAGTTGCGGCCAGCCATTGGGGGATGGCTGGCCGCGCGCGAACCGGTCTGGGACGGGGAGGGGTGGGGATGTGACCGGGCCGCGTAACTCGTTGTCTCGTTCCTACTGATCTTTCGCGCTGGCGGTGGAGACCGCCGGCTTGGTATCGCCCAGCGAGACCCAGACATTGGGATCGCTCTGCGACTGGCGCTTCACGAAGCGGTAGCCGGTCTCCGTCCAGGCAACGACGTTCTCGTTCTGATTGTCGAGAACGAACTCGCCCTTGTCGGTCTTCACCGTCAGCACCGCGTGGCCTTCGCCCTTCTTGTCGCGCACGACGGTGATCAGCAGGGCCTGGCGTGGCCATCCGGCGTCGATCAGCATCTTGCGCTTCAACAGCACGTAGTCTTCACAGTCGCCGTAGCCGTCTGATGGCAGCGACCACTTCTCGATCACGCCCCAGTGCTCCTGGTCGGTCAAAGGCTTGACGGTCTCGTTGACCCAGCGATTGACCTTGACGAGGTCGCGCCATGCGGCCTGCGACATCACGATGTCGCGCGGCTGCATCGGTGCGCCCTGGCACTGGGCGGCGTTGTCCGCGCAGAACTCGACCCAGCCGATCGGCGCACGCGTGGTGTCGCCGAGGCTCGCGTAGAGCAGGCGGCTTTCGCCGGCCTGCGCCGTCGCGCTGATCCCGAAGAGCATGGCGGCCAGCGCCAGCCTCTTCCCCTGTCCCCTGAAGTCAAACATTGCGGTCCCCGTTTCTTGTTGGGACCACATTGCGCACGGAGCTTTTGAGCTGCCGCTAAGTCAGTCAAGTCAAGTCGAGACGAATGCAAGTAAAAGGCGCGGCGAATTCGATCTATACTTGAATCGAATTCGAGTAAAATTCGACATGACTGCAATTGATTCAAATTTTACCGGTTAAGGCGGAAACGCTGGCAGAAGCGTGGTTTGCGCACATCCGCAACCGACGCGTTAACCGCAAGGCGGCTCGCCGCGGGCCATGAAAAAGGCGGCGTCCGCATCGCGGACGTCGCCTTCAAGCCTGGAAATAACGGGGTTCTCGCGTCCTCGCGGTTTACCGCGCAGTAACGCTCTCTTCGAGTGTCTCGATCGGCTGCTCGTGCAGGAACTCCAGCGCGAAGCCGTCTTCGAGGTTTCGGACCACGCGGCCCTGGACCCGGCCGAGCAGCACCGTCGATTTCAGCGGCGGGCGGTTCTCCGCGGCGATCGCGGCGCCCGACAGCGAGAGGTCGATGATGCGGCAGGTCATCTTGGTGCCGTCCTCGAGCGTCAGCACCGCGATGGGGTTGCGCGGCACGATACGGTCGTGACGGCGGTCCTCCGGCAGATTGAGGATGTCGCGGTTCGCGAGCCAGGTCAGCTGGGCCGCGAGCTTGTCGCGCTTCCTCGGCGTCGCACCGATCGTCATGGCGAAGCCGTTGTCGATGATGCGGGTGATCTTGCCCTCGACGCGGCCGATATGGTCGAGATAGGCGACGACGCGATCGCCGACATTGCCGATGCCGGGCGCGAGCAGGGCGAGGCCGCCCGGTGACATGTTGATCACCTGGCAGGGGAATTCCCGGCGGTCCGGCAGCATGTAACGGCCGAGCAGGTGTACCTTCACCCGCTGGAAGCGCCTGCGCTCTTCGGCGGCCGGAAGAAATTTTTTGTTCGCCAACGCCATTTTCAACACCCGACCCCCCCCGCCCGGGCGGAGTCCGGGACGACCCTAAGGTGCATAGGGTTAATGCCGCGTTAGGATTGGGCGCGCCGGGTGCGGACAGACACGATGCGCTCGAAAAGCCACATCAGGGGCGGGCACGCCAGCACCGTCAGCGCGCCGAGGTCGAGCGCGACCGCCGCAGTCCCGGCCGATTTGGCGAGCCGCCCGGCCAGGGCGGGACCGAGCATCATCGCGGCATAGAATAGCGTGTAGAACACGCCCATTCCGATTGCCCTGGTCTCCGGGACAAGCACGCGGGCGGTGAGGCTCATGATTGGGCCGGCGGGATGGCCCCCGATGAGGCCGATCAGGGCCAGAATCGTGATCACCCAGTCCGATCGCGGCAGCCACGCCAGCAGCACGGCCACAAGCAGGCTGGCCGCGATCGCCAGCATAAAGGGTCGCTTGAAGCGATCGGCGAGAAAGCCGCCTGCCGGAACAGAAATTACCGACAACCACATCACGACGCTGATCGCCGAGCCTGCCGCGGCGATGCTCCAGCCGCGCTCGGCCAAGAGCGTCGGGCCGAACGAGAAGATCATGGCGAAGCCGACATTATAGAGGCCCCAGATCACGCCGGCGACGACCACCGCCAGCAGAGCGAGCGGATCGAGCCGGCTCGATCCGGCCGCGCTGACGGCTGCTCCGGGTGGCGGCTGGTAGAACGCGACCAGCAGAATGCCGATCGCGGTCAGTGCGCCCACGGACAGGAATACGGCGCCTGCGCCATGGGCGGTGCCGATTGCTGGAAGGACCAGGAGCGAAATCGCAACGCCGGCCGGCCAGGAATTGACGAAGATCGCCATCGCGGTGGCGATCTCCTTGCCCGCGAACCAGTCCGCGGCTATCTTGGTGAGCTGCACCGTCAGCAGCACGCCGCCGGCGCCGGAGGCGAGCCGGCCCGCCATCTGCCAGCCCCAGACGTCGGTGGTAGCCATCACGAGGCTGCCTGCCGTCATCAGCAGCAGCGCGGCGATGGTGGTCGGCTTGTCGCCGAGCGTGCGGCCGATCGCGCCGCCCGGCAGCGCCAGCACGACGCCCGGCGTGAAATACAGCCCGATCAGGATGCCGATATCGGCAATGCCGACGCCGAAAGTCTGTTGCAGCAGCGGCGCGACCGCCGCAACACTCTGGAACTGGAACGCGATGGTGAGGCGCACGACGAACAGGATCGCAAGAATGCCCCAGCGATTGCGCAATGACTTATCTCCCAAAAGTCTTGAGCGTGCGGTGAGGGGACGCCGGAGTCAATCGGCTGTGTCGTAACGCTGCGCCCTCACGCCGCCTTCGCCGCGCGCTGATACAGCAGGCACAGCAGCGCCAGCAGCACGGCGGCCGAGAGCCCGAGCGACCAGTGGATGCCGATCGCTGCGCCTGCCACCCCGACCGTGATGCCGCTGAAGGCCCGCATTCCGAGCCCCGCCATATTGTAGAGGCCGACGACCCTGCCGCGGATGTCGTGCGGCGCGTTCAACTGCACCAGCGCCTGCGCCATGGTGTTGAAGGAGAGCTCGAAGAAGCCTGCGAAGAACAACAGCGCGATCGCGACCGGATAGATCGGCACCATTGCGAAGCCGAGCAGCGCCACGCTCCAGAGCATCGCCAGCATGATCGCGGTGCGCGGCGTGCCCTTGAGCCGTCCCCAGGATTCCAGCGCGATCGCGGCGAGCACCGCGCCGGCCGCATCGGCCGCGAGCAGTACGCTGTAGGAGACGCCCGGATCGCCATGGCCGAGATCGCCGGCAAAGCCCGGCATCTGGGCGTGATAGGCATTGCCGATCATGAAGGAGGTGAGGCCGGCGAGCCACGTCATCGCCGACAGCACCGGCTGGGTGCCGATCGCACGGATGGTCAGCATGATGTCGGCAAGGCCCCGCACGGCGAAGCGCCGCGCCGCCACGCTTCCGTCCCGCACCGGCGCCCAGAACAGCCAGAGCAGCATCGGCAGGTAGAACAGCGTGTTGAAGATGATGCCGTGCGAGGTGCCGAGCGTCAGCATGATGATCCCGCCCACCGCAGGCCCGATCAAGATGCCGAGATAGCGCGCCATGGCGTTGAGCCGCACCGCGCTCGGAAGGTCCGCAGGGGCAACGAGGTCGTAGAGCAGCAGCTGGTTCGGCGTCTGCCAGAGCACGCCGGCGCAGCCATGGATCACCAGCAGCAGCATCGCGTGCCACATCTGGATCGTATCGGTGACGAAGAAGAAACCCCATCCGGCGGAGGCGATGATGAACAGCAGCATGCCGCACTGGATGATGCGGCGCGGATCGAACCGATCGGCAAGCCCGCCGACCGCGACCGAGAACAAGAGGAACGGCAGCCAGTGCGACAGCACGGCAAAACCACCCAGCGTCGGCGACTGGAATTTCTGGAATACCACCCAATAGCTGATCACATGCTCGATATTGTCGGCCATCATCGCGAGCACGTAGGCGGTGAACTGAAGCCGGTACGGCACGGACTTCATCGCCGCGAACGAGCCGGACGCGGCCACGGGATTTCGGGGAAGGGGATTCACGCGAGCACCTGGGTGGGACTGCTCGGGCCTTACACGTTCGCCTGCCGCTGCTCAAGACACTTGGGTGTGGTTGAAGACCAGCCATGCCTGCATGGTAGCCGTGACATCGTCGCGCTATGGACCATGCTCCGCCGGCGCAGTAAACGCGACCGGCGCGCACGAGCGATGTGCCGAACCTGCGTCCTTCTCATGTCTTGCGGCGGGTCCAGCTTTCCTGGGGCTCGTCGGCCCATGCAGTCCCAAGACCAAGCATCGCAATCCAGGTCTCGGCCAGCTTGCCGCCCTCGATACGATAGCTTTGCATGCCGGCGCGGCTGCGCTTCTCGCCGGTCGTCGGATCGGGCCAAACGAATGCAAATCGGAACCACGCGCGGTCGGTCGAGAAGGAATGATCATACACCACGACGCGGATTCCGGGCCGGTCTCGGTGCATCGTCTGCAATTCCGCAGCATACTCGTCCCGCGTAACGGTCCGGTCGCCTCGCTCGTCGTGACGGATGTAATGCGATCCCACACAGTCCGGGATGAGGTCAAATCGTCCCTCATGCCAAACCCGCTCCCAGCGATCGAAGAGTGCGTGTATGTTCTCAGTCATGGGCTTCCCGAAATCGAATTGGTGCGGCCATACGGCGCGCTTCGTTGCAAGTTTCTTGCCGAAATTCGAACCTCGCGCATCCGCTCCTAAACCAGCGACTTCACATAAACCCCATACGGCACGCCCAGAATATCCGGCGCCTCGCCGATCCTCACAAATCCCATCCGCAAATACATCGCCTCCGCGATCCTCATGATGTGCGTCGTGTGCAGGGCGATGGCCGGCGACTGGTCGCGCTCGGCGCGGCGCAGACATTCTTCCGTCAATTGCTGGCCGATGCCCTTGCCTCGCGCGCCAGGATCGACCACCAGCATGCGGATGATCGGCCATGACGGCTCGAAGAAGGCCGGCTTCGGCGCCTGCGCGCCGACATAGACGACGGCACCGACGATCTGGCCACCGTCTTCGGCAACGATGATTTCACCTGTTCTGGCAAGCAGCGGCATCTTTGCGACGTTCGCCCTGAATAGCGGCCAGTCGGAAAAGTGCGGCTCGAACTCGGCGAAGGCCGCCAGAGCAACGCGGACGATCGCGTCAGCATCGTCAGGCCTATAGTCGCGCAGCATCGACTTTGTCCTTTCTCTTTAGTCGGGATGAGCGGAGCGACATCCGGGGCCGCTGCTTCCGCATATGGCTTCGCTCATGCGGGCTACGAGACTACCCGCTTGGCATGCGCGCGCATCTCACATACGCTTCCTTCCAACCCGCACATAAATCATAACAAGCGGGCAACGAGGAAACCATCATGGACCAAATCCGCGTCTGCACTCACGCCGGTCCCGGCTCGGAGCCCCTCATCCGTACCGTGCCGTGGCCGAAGGTCGGCCGCAAGGCTGCGTTGATCAAGGTCGGCGCCTGCGGGGTCTGCGGGACTGATCTGCATATCCTGAAAGGTCATTGGCCGAAGCCGCTGCCGTGGCCGTTCACGCTCGGCCACGAGCTCGGCGGTGTCATCGTCGAGTGCGGCGATGAGTTTTCCGAGGACTTCATGAGCAAGCCGCTCAAGGTCGGCTCGAAGGTGATGATCCCGCCGCTGATGCCCTGCGGCCGCTGCTACTACTGCATCCACTATCCGCAAGTAGCGAACAAGTGCCTGACCCCGGTCTATTACGGCCGCTATCTCGGCTTCGACAAGGCGCCACATATGTGGGGCGGCTGGGCCGAATATGTCTATGTCGATCTCGACATGCTGCCGGGCACGAAGATCTACAAGCTGCCCGACGACATGTCGCTGCGGCTCGGGGCGCTATCCGAGCCGCTGACCTCCTGCATCCGCGCCTTCAATCGTGCGACCCGCGCCGGCGGCTTCAGATGGGGCGACACCGTGGTGATCCAGGGCTCGGGCCCGATCGGCATTTTGGCGGTCGCGGCAGCAAAGGAAATGGGAGCAGGGCGCGTCATCTGCGTCGGCGCGCCGGAGGAGCCGCGGCTCAAGCTCGCGCGCGAGTTCGGCGCGGAGGCGACGGTGAACATCGAGGACCTCAAGTCGCCGCAGGAGCGCATCGATCGCGTGCGTAAAATCGTCGGCGGCTTCGGCGCCGATCTCGTGATGGACTGCTCGGGCCATCCGACCGCAGGCCCCGAAGGCATCGAGATGCTGCGCGACGGCGGCACCTATGTCGAGATGGGCCAGTTCACCGACGCCGGCTCCATCGACACCTCCTGGCATCGCATTTGCACCAAGGACCTCAACGTGCTGGGATCCTGGGGCTTCACCGGCAACGACCTGCCGCTCGGCGTGGACATGCTTTATCGGACACGCGACAAATATCCCTGGCTGAAGATGCAGACGATCTACCCGTTCACGGAAGAAGGCGTAGCGCAGGCGGTGAGAGATGCGATGGCGATGAAGACGGTAAAGTCGACCATCGTCCCGTGGCCGGAGCTGGTGCAGTAGCCAATGCCATCCATTCCCCCCGATCTCGCGGCGTTCCTGGTCGAAGCCAAGCGGCGGACCTATGCCGGCCTCGACGACGACGCGACGATGGCGACGCCGCTGCTTGCCGGCTCGAAGCAGCTCGAGCACCGCGCGCCGCCTTATGCCTATCGCGATATTTACTTCGGGATGGCGTTCTTCGTCGGACAGGAGACGGTGTCGCGGGACGGACGCGTCATCTGGTCGATGAGCTACAGCGGCGGCGTCCACGCGGAGATCCGTGATCGGGACGCGTTCCTCGAGATCTACAAATTCTTGCGCCAGGCGCTGCTGGGCGTAGGCGTCGACGAGCCTTACCGCGGACCACGCCTGTTCGAGCAGGCGGGCATGATTTATCGCAACGAGATCGAAGGGGCGCTCGATCGATTTCATGGTGTCGAGATAATTGCGCGGGATAGTGGGACGCCGCTGTACGAGCTGCGCTACGGTGGCCTGCTACGATAGATTTCGGTCCTCGTGGCCCGGATGAGCGAAGCGATACTTGGAAGAGCTTTGCCCCATGTCGCTCGCTCATGCGGGCTACGAGTTGGAGTTTGGAATGAGCGAAGACATGACAAACGAACAGACATCCGGGGTCAGTGGGCGCTCTCCCTTCCACGCCATCCGCGCGATCGACTACACCGTCATCTTCGTGCGTGACATGGCCGCGATGCGCCGCTTCTACGAGGAAGTGTTGGCCTTATCCCTGCTGCGCGAGCTTTCGTCCAACTGGATCGAGTACGGCATCGGCCCCAACACACTCGCCCTGGCGAGGCCCAGCCGAACTGCGGCCGATGCGCCAATCCCGCCCGGCAGCGCCTCGCTCCAACTGGCCTTCAAGGTGTCCGCAGCCGAAGTCAATGCCTGCGCCGACGAACTGGTGCGGCGGGGCGTGGCGCTGCTATCCCCGCCGACGGACCAGTCCTTCGGCCATCGCACGCTGTTCTTCCGCGATCCCGACGGCAATCTGCTGGAGGTCTACGCGGAGATCCGAGCTCACTTATTTGACATATCCTGACGACATCGCCTGAGCCCATCGCGGGTGGTTGTTGGCGAGTGCACGGGCCGATGCAGCGTCCCAGTCGTATTCGAGGGCGAGCAGTTCGGCCTGCCAGCCTCTTCGTCCCTTCGTGATGATCGCGTAGCGGGCGTGAGGCGAGCGGTGCTCCAGTTTCGCCGCAAAGGGAATGTCAGCGAAGACCGGACAGCCAACGCTCCCGGGATTGAGAACCAGGCAGTCGCCGGGCCCCTGAACGACCGCCTGGCGGTGGCTATGACCACACAGCACCACGCGCGCCGCCGCCTCGCTCGCAAGGCGTTCCTCCAGCACATCGCGGCGGGCCGGCACGAAGCGGCCGTCGTCGAGCGCTTCCTCCAGCAGGCACGCCGTATCGCTCTCGGGCGTGCCATGGCAGGCCAGGATGCCGTCGTCCAGTCGCAGCTGGGAGGGCAGATTGTGAAGTGTACGACGGTGCTCTGCAGTCAATGCGTTGCGCGCAAACAGACCGGCCGGCGAGAGCTTGTCGTCCGGAAACTCCTCGATCCAGCGGTCATGGTTTCCGCGCACGGTCGGCAATGACAGCGACTGGAGCGCCTCGAAGGTTTCTTTCGGCCACAACGGGCTGGTGACGCAGTCGCCGAGGTTGATTGTACGATCGACGCCCCGCGTCTTGATATCCGCCAGCACCGCCTCCAGCGCAGCAAGATTGCCGTGGATATCGGAAATGACTGCCAATCGCATCGTTGTGCTCCCCATTCTATTTCGCCTGAACTTAGCCCTGCCAGGTCGCTGGATATCTAGCATCAGCCGATCGCACGTTCACCAACTAGTCATCGCTGATCTTGCTTTCCTTCACCACCCTCGCGCCCACCACCTTCGTGCCCTCGATCTCCCGCACGATCCGTTCGTCCGGCCCCACGATCCCGAGATCGAACTCACGCCCCGGCGTGACGAGGATCATGCGCTGCCCGGCGATCACCACGACCGTCATGTCGTTGCGCTCGCCCTCCGCCGCCCATGCGCGGATGCCGGCAGCGTAGGGCTCCTTGCGCCAGGCGTTGGGAAAGCCCGGGTCGCACCGGACTTCGATGCCGTCCTCCGACGTGGTCAGGACGAGTTTGGACCGGCTCGGTTTCCAGCGCTCGTCGATGAGATCGTTGAGCAGCCACAGGCAGGCGAAGTCCTCACATTCACGCGGTCGCGCGGCGTAGATCGCGCAGCCGCGGCCGGGTTGACAATGCCGGCACCAGGCATTCGCTGGCTTGGCCAGCGCCTCGATGGCCATCATCTTGCAGCAGAGCGTGCAGTCGCCGCACGTGCGTTTGACGGAGGGCGTCACGCGGTCGTCTCCATGAGATCCGGCTGGATGTCAGGTTAATGGAGGTGGCGGCAAGAATCTTCTGCAACCTTCAGGTGCGGATCTCTCCGTCAAGCCATGCATGATAGGTATGGTGATTTCCCAACGCTTGGCGTAAAGAGCGCCCAGATCAAATCGCCAGCGTGCGGCCAGGCCGTTTGCCGCGCATGCAGCTCAGGTCCGCCGGATCACCGTTTGCGCGCCCTGAATCAACCAAGGTTTCCCATCCCGTGTCTCTTCCGGCCCTGACCCCGCCGCTCGCCCGCGCTTTGGCTGAGCGGAACTATGATTCACTGACCCCTGTCCAGCTCGCCGTGCTTGCCCATGAAGCCAGCGGACGTGACCTTCTGGTGTCGGCCCAGACCGGCTCCGGCAAGACTGTCGCCTACGGATTGGCCATTGCGAAGAATCTTCTTGATGACGCCGAGCAGTTCGGGCCCGCGGCAGCGCCGCTCGCTCTGATCGTGGCGCCGACCCGCGAGCTCGCACTTCAGGTTCAGCGCGAGCTGGCCTGGCTCTACGGGCATGCAGGCGGGCGCGTCGTCTCCTGCGTGGGCGGCATGGATCCGCGGCGCGAGCAGCGCGAGCTGGCGGCAGGCGCGCACATCGTCGTCGGCACGCCCGGGCGGCTCTGCGATCATTTGCGACGCGGCCGTCTCGACATCTCCGAACTCGCCGCCGTCGTGCTCGACGAGGCCGACGAGATGCTCAATCTCGGCTTTCGCGAGGACATGGAATTCATCCTCGAGACCACGCCGGAGACGCGCCGTACCCTGCTGTTTTCGGCGACGTTTCCACGCGGCATCGTTGCGCTGGCGAGGCAGTATCAGCGCGACGCCTTCCGGATCGAAGTCGCCGGCGACCAAGGCGGTCACGCCGATATCGAGTATCGCGCGATCCGCATCGCGCCCGCCGACGTCGAGCACGCGGTCGTCAACGTGCTGCGCTTCTACGAGGCGCCGAGCGCGCTGGTGTTTTGCAGCACGCGCGATGCCGTCAGGCATTTGCAGGCGGCGCTGCTGGAGCGCGGCTTTTCCGTCGTCGCTCTCTCCGGCGAATTGACGCAGAACGAGCGCACCCTGGCGCTGCAGTCGCTGCGGGACGGGCGTGCCCGCGTCTGTGTGGCGACCGACGTCGCCGCCCGCGGCATCGACCTGCCGAGCCTCGACCTCGTCATCCATGCCGACCTGCCCAACGACGCCGAAGTGATGCAGCATCGCTCCGGCCGCACGGGACGCGCGGGCCGCAAGGGGACGAGCGTCCTCCTGGTGCCGCCCGCACGTCGGCGGCGCGCGGAGCTGCTGCTCAATCTCGCAGGGGTGGATGCGGCCTGGGGCACCGCGCCGCAGGCGGAGGAAATCCGCAAACTCGATCATGAGCGCATGAAGGACGTTCTTTTCACCGAGGAGACGACGGCCGACGATCTGGTGCTGGCGCAGGCGCTGCTGGCCGAGCGCTCGGCGGAGGACATCGCCGCCGCGCTCGCGCGACTTTGCCGCGCGCGGCTGCCGTCGCCCGAGGACATCATCGACCCCGGCGAGCGAAGCGGCCGGACGCGCGACGATCGCGGTCGCGACAGATCTCAAGGCGCGGATGGCGAGGATCGCCCAGCGCGGCTCCGATCGAAGCCTGGTAAAGCATCGTCGAAGCACGGCATGGCGGAGGGCAGCGTCTGGTTCCGCGCCGCGATCGGACGACGCAAGAATGCGGAGGCGCGCTGGCTGCTGCCGATGATCTGCCGCCGCGGCGGCATCGACAAGCACGATATCGGCGCCATCAAGATCATGGACACCACCACCGAGTTCGAGATTTCCGAGCGGGTCGCGGAGTCGTTCGCGGCCAAGGTCAAGCGTCCGGACAAGGAAGACAGCATCCGCATCGAGCCGATGGCGGACGCGCCGCGCCGGCCGAAAGCTTCGGAGGAGCGCTCTCACGCGCCCCGGCGCGAGGCCGGCGAACATCGTGAACGGCGCGACGATCGCCCGCGCGAGGCAAGTGGATTCAAGCCACGCAGCAAAGCTCACGGCGAGCGCGCGCCGAAGTTCGGCGATGCTCCCTCTTTCGGAAAGAAGAAGCACAAGAACAGGCCGGGCCACGCTGAGCCGTCGGTCACGCCGTGGCCGATGAAGGGCGCGTCGGGAAAGAAGGCAAACAAGAAGCGGCGAGGTTGAGCTTCTGCCGTTCAGCGATGACGACAATGATGCCGCCGGATTGCACCGGCGACATCATCTGAAAAGGCAGGTGTGGGCTCAGCGGCTTCCGCCGCCACCACCACCACCTCCGCCTCCGCCACCACCGCCGGCATCACGCATCGACGAGGTGTAGCGGGGATCGGTCTGCTTCATGTAGGTGGGCGAGGTGTCGCGATGGATGGTGGTGGGGCGGGTTTTGCCTCCCGGTGTCTCGATCAGGAAGCCGCAGCCTTCGAAGAAGGCGGTGTCGCAGCCATAGGTCCGGTACTGCGCCGCGCTGGCGCCGGTCGCGGTGAGCGCGGCCGTCCCGACGCATGCAATTAAAGCAACTTTCGACAATGTGAGCTTCATGGATATTCTCGAGCCTCGGTTCGGCGAGACCGGAAGGGCTCGCATACACCTTCGACGGAGGCTGATCTCTCACGGTTCGAGAAGGCGGTTTCACGCCCGCGTGAGTCGGGGGGCGGTCGGAGAGGGATGTTACGTCGCACCGAGGTCGCGCAACATATAGGTCGCTCCCTCTCCGTAGCAGGCTAGCTTCGCGCGCAGCGCCGCATCCGCCGCCACGGGACGGAAGCCGAGACGTTCCCACAACGGCCGCGTGGTGTAGACCGAGACCAGTGCGAGCGTCGCGATGCCGGATGCGCGCGCCAGCTCCGCGATGGCGGTCATAAAGGCGCGCGCAACGCCGCCGCGCCGATCGGGCAGCACGGCGATATCGTGCAAGTAGAGACAGTCTGCATCTGCGGGAAGTCGTTCGAGGAAACCGTCGAGCGGCGGAATCTGATGCTGCTTCCAGGGATGCGCGAGCCCGTAGCCGGCGATCTCATCGCCGGCGACAAGCACGCGGCATCCGTCGGGATAGAGCCGCATCTTCTCCGCGAACACCTCGGAGCTTTCCGGGAGATCAGGATGGATCCGCGCCGCGATGGCGCCGATCGCGGGCAGATCGGATGGGTGCGCTGGTCGCCAATGCGGCTTGCTCATGTCACTTCGTCGTTCCGTCTCGGTTGATTCAGTTTATTCCGCTGCGTTGACGCGCGCAGCGAAAAAAATCTTCCTGCCATCCGAGGAATACGAGCCCGCGCGCGGCGTCCTAACCCATGCAAGCCAATTGCATGACAGGAGATATCATGACGTCCTCGATCCGCCTCGCGCTCGCGCTGGCAATATCGCTCGCGATCGTTCCCGCCGCCCTGGCCGCACCGCCGACCAAATCGGGCAAGACCGAGAAGGGCAATGTGCTTACCGATGCCAAGGGCATGACGCTCTACACTTTCGACAAGGATGCGGACGGCAAGTCGGCCTGCAACGGTCCATGTGCGACGAACTGGCCGGTGCTGAAGGCCGAGGCGAGCGACGCCGCCGGCGACGGCTACACCATCATCACCCGCGACGACGGCTCGAAGCAGTGGGCCTACAAGGGCAAGCCGCTCTACTCCTTCGCCAAGGACCAGAAGCCCGGCGACATCACCGGCGACGGCTTCCTGAACGGCGCCTGGCATCTGGCGATGCCGTAACGGCGCTCTGCGCAAACACGGCGCGTCGGCCATTGCACGCGACAGCCGGCGCGTCGCCGCGCCGTCATCTCGGATATTCGAGCTGCATCGCGACGAAGTCGGCCGTGCGCGGCCCGTAGCGCGCATCGATGGATTGCAGAGTCTGGTCCAGCGCTCGCGCCGGCGGCAGGTCGACGGCGGCCGGCGGCGTCCGCTTTGCCGGCCAGTCGGCCGCGATCCTGTCCGGCAGGATGCGGAGGCCGCCGCGGCTCGTCCGCGCCTCCGCCGTGGCGGCGAAGGTGAGCGCGTGCGAGCGATAGGTGCGCGACCACGCATCGGCGATCAGCGCAAGTGACACCTCGTCGATGTCAGGCGTCAGCGCGATGCCGAGTTGCTCGCGGTTCCAGAATGCGAGCGTGTTGGCGATCGCCGTCATCGCAAAGGGGCGTGTGAACCGGAAGGCCTCGCTGCGGTGGCGTGCATCCCAGTCCGCAAGTCCGATGTCGCGGGCGACGGCTAGCGCCTTGGCGCGGCCGGCAATGGCCTCGACCAGGGTCAGGGCCATCGGCATGGACGCGGTGATGCCGGTCGTCGTCGCGACGCCGCGGTCGACCACCAGCCTGCGGTCCGCGACATAGCGGATCGCGGGATGCTTTTGCAGATCGCGCACGGAATACCAGTGCGTGGTGGCCCGGCGGCCGTCGAGCAGCCCGGTATTGGCAACGACCTTGGCGCCGACGCAAACGCCGATGACGATCGCGTCCTTGCGGGCCTGGCTGTTGATCCACTGCAGGGCCACGGCATCGTCTTCGCGGCTCATCGCCGGCACGATGACGTAATCCGCGCCGTCGGGATGAGCAGCATCGAACTCGGCGATCGTCGCGTGCGGCTGCACTTTCAACGCGGGATAGAGTGTGACGGGTCCGGGCCGCGTGCCCAGTGTGAGGACGTCGGCGACATCGGCGCGCGCGAGGATGCCGTACGGCATCAGATAGTCGGTGGTCTCGCTCATGTCGTTGATACCGACGATCGCGATCAGGGGACGTTTGCGCTTTGGCGGCTTCAACGCCGCAAGCGTCGCCTCGGTCTCGTCCTTGGATATCGAAGCTGGGGTTCCCGGAGCCGGCGCGCCGGGCAGCAGCAACAGCCAGGTTCCGCCGATGACTGCGAGCAACGCCACGCAGCCGAGAGCGCTCCATGCCAGAATGCGCCATATCATGATGATGTCGCCCGATCCTCGTTGCGTCACGCGAGGCGGAAGCTAACCTTCGGCAACGACATCAGGAATGACGCAGATCCGGCAAAAACGGTCATCCGCAGGCGCGTTGATGCCTCGCGCGGCGGAGACTATCTCAGCCCCTCATACACCATCAGCCCGCGCGCGATCTGCAATTTGCGGATGGCGCGCGGCACGAGTTTCTCCGGCTGGTGCAGATAGCGCCAGGAGGTGAGGGTGAAGGCGGAGAGCGTGCCGCATTCGTCGTCGAACGGCGCGAGCACGCCTGTCACGCTGATCGGCGTGTGCGGGCGGGCGTTGAAGGGGAGCAGCAGCAGTTCGAGATGCGCCTTGCTGCCGTCCTCGCGCACCGCGGTGACGCCGGCGATCGCGCCGAGCGTCTCGTCGGCGACGATTGTCGCGATCTCCTCGATCTCGCTGCGGCTCGCGTCAGTGAACAGCGCCGCAAAGCTCTGGTCCTTGAGGTCTGTTCCTGCGAGCGCGCAGACGCGCGTGCCGGCGACGCGAAACGGGAAGCCGAGGTTCGGCTCGCAGGACAGCACGAAGATGTCGCCGAGCAGGCCGCGGACCGCAGCCGGATCGATGTCGGCCCGGTCAGGGGCTCGCGCAGTGCCGCGCTTCTTGTTCCAGTACGCGAAGAACGCGCGGCTCGACGGATGTTTCATGTCTGAACGCTAACCTCCGGGCGCGACCTCACGGCACAGACCTGTCCCGCTTCAGCGCACCCGCGATCCCTTCTCTTGTTGTGCAGGAGGGGATTTGCAGCGTCCATGCCGCAGCGGCGCTTTCGGCCAGCTTGTGCCGGCCTTTGCGTCGTTAACGTTAAATTAACTATGCGCTTTGCGCCGGCCGCGTGCCTGCTATGGTGAACGCGGTCGCAAGCCTTGCCGCTTTCTCCAGGTTCTCGGCAAGGCCTGTACACAGGGCGTCAGACAGTTTGGTCACGGGCCGCGGGGAGGGGTGGGGATACTCCTTATCTCTCCGGCCACCGGAAGACCGACACGGACAGGCAGGGCTTTCCCAGGGCCCTGCCTTTTCCGTTTGTGCACTTGCGCAGGGACGGTAAAGGCGACTATCTCCAAGCCTACTGCTCCGATCGCGCGTGAAAGCGAAGCTGCCTTGGATTCCCCGCAAGATTCGTCACCCGACGTGCCTGCCGTCGTCGAAGAGGCTCCGCGCGAGCCGATCCTGACGCTGCCCGCCGCGCTGACCGCCTATATCCTACTTTTGGCGGTGATCCATCTGCGGGTGCTGCTGCCGCCGGAGCTCGAGAACTGGACCATCGACGTATTCGGCTTCATTCCGAAGCGCTACGATTCCTCGCTGCTCAATCTGCAGATCCCGGGCGGGGCGGGTGCGAAGGTCTGGACTTTCGTCACCTATTCGCTGCTGCACGCCAATCTGACCCATCTCGGCTTCAACGTGCTGTGGCTGCTGCCGTTCGGCAGCGCGCTGGCGCGGCGCTTCGGCGCGGTCAGGTTCTTCGTCTTCCTGGCGGTGACGGCGGCGGCCGGCGCGCTGGCCCATCTCATCACCCACGAGCATGCAGTGGCCCCGATGATCGGCGCCTCGGCCTCGGTGTCGGGTGCGATGGCTGCCGCAATCCGCTTCGCCTTCGTCCGCGGCAGCTTCCTGTCGTTCAGCCGCTCGGACGCCGATACCGCCGCAAAAGTTCCGGCGCTGCCGCTGTCGCGCGCGCTGCGCGACGGACGGGTGATCGGCTTCCTCAGCGTTTGGTTCGGCGTCAACATCATCTTCGGCGTCGGCGCGATCGGGATCGATTCCGAAACCACGAGCGTCGCCTGGCAGGCGCATATCGGCGGCTTCTTTGCCGGCCTGTTGCTGTTCGCACTGTTCGATCCCGTGCCGCGCATCCGAGGCGATGCTGCGGATGCGTCATCACAGGACATTTCAAATCGTATTTGAAGCGGCGCTTGCGGCGCGGCCCGAATTCATCCATCATCTCCGAGAACAATGTTCCGAAGCCGCAAGCTGCCAGCGGCGATGCTTCGCAACGCGCCTGAGCGTAAAACCGACGCCAAAACTGTTAGTTGAAGACTCGAAGAACAAGTTCGGATCGCCTCAAGGGCGGACGGCTCCGATTCAGGGAGGCTACAATGACGGTACGTTCCATTCTGAACACCAAGGGGCACCAGATCGTGAGCGTCGAGCCCGACGCCAAGCTGGCCGCCGCGATCAGGCTGCTCGGTGAAAAGAAGATCGGCGCGGTGCTGGTGATGAACCAGAGCCGGCTCGAGGGCATCCTGTCGGAGCGCGACATCGTGCGCGTGCTCGGAGAGCGCGGCGCCGGCGTGCTGGAGGCTCCGGTCTCAGAGGTCATGACGCGCAAGGTCGTGACCTGCAAGGAGACCGATACCGTGGCCGAGCTCATGGAGATGATGACGTCGGGCAAGTTTCGCCATCTGCCCGTGATCGACAACGGCAAGGTGGTCGGCCTGATCTCGATCGGCGACATCGTCAAGCGCCGGGTCCAGGAATACGAGTCGGAGCAGGAAGCCCTGCGCGACTACATCAAGACGGCCTGATCGGCCTCACAGCTGGACTCATTCCTGCGCTTTCGGCGCGGTGCCCTCGGGCGCCGGCGCCAGCACATGGATCGCCTCCTGGATCGAATCCAGCGCGCGCTCGGCGGCGCGGGTGCCGAAGGCGATGAGATCATCGGCGCGGTGGAAGTCGAACCAGCCGATCTGGCCGACGCGCGGCGTGATCAGCATGTCAGGTGGGTCGCCGGCAAGGCGGGCGCGGGTGATGCGGTCCTGCATGATGTTGAAGGCATCGACCATCACCGAGGAGATGCCGGGCCGGCCGCCGCCGCCGAAGAACTCGCGCTTCACGGTTTTCTCCGGCGAGAACAATCGCGGAAAGCGCCGCTTGACCGCCGTCTCCCCGGCCACGGGTGCCACCTCCTCCGGCATCGCGCCGTGCGAATAGATCGTCGTGGAATGGGTGAAGATGTCGCTGGAAAGATTTGCGGCGATGACGATTTCGGCGCCGAGCGCCCGGGCGGCCGAAACCGGCACCGGATTGACCAGCGCGCCGTCGACCAGCCAGCGGTCGCCGATCAGCACCGGCGCGAAGATGCCGGGCAGCGCATAGGAGGCGCGCATCGCGTTGACCACGCGGCCGCGCGTCAGCCAGATCTCGTGGCCGGTGCGGACCTCGGTCGCCACGGCCGCGAACTTGATCGGAAGGTCCTCGATCTGGATTTGGCCGCAGGCCTCCTCGAGCCGGGTTGCGAGCTTCTCGCCGCCGATCAGCCCGGAGCCGTTGAGACGGATGTCGAGATAACCGAGGATGTTGCGCATGCCTTGCAGGCTGCGGCCCCATTCTTCCAGCGTGTCGAGCTGGCCGGCCGCATAGAGGCCGCCGACCACGGCGCCGATCGAGGTGCCGACCACGACGTCGGGCACGATGCCGTTGGCGAGCAGGGTCTTGATGATGCCGATATGGGCGAAGCCGCGCGCCGCGCCGCCGCCGAGGGCAAGGCCGATGACCGGCCGGCGAATGCTGCCGAGCCCCACTTTCTCGCCATTGGAGCCTCGACCCTTCAATCTATCCAGCACCGAAACCCTCCTACGCCGAGGCCCGCCCGCATCACCAGACTAGGCACCGCTCTTGCGCTCCGCCATATCAGGGGTGAAGCATGGTTTATGCCGCTTTGCGAAGGGCACTGGGCAGGAGTATGGCGAGGGATGGTCTGCTCTGGGTAATCACGTAAGCGTCAATCGGGTTCCAGCGCTCGTGCGCGGCCGTATTTGTCGGGGTTTCAGAGGCTTGAATTTGCCGCGTTTTCGGTGAAAGCAGGGGGCATGACACGCGGGGGTGACGGCATCATCGGATGGCGGCGCAGCGGCAGGCTGCTGCCGGCGCTAATCCTTGCCGCGTGCCTCGTCGAATCCGGCCAAAATGCCGCGCAGGCGCAGCTTTTCTCCGATCGTCCGCCGCCGGTGCCGCCGGCATCGGTGCCCGACCCCGGCGGCGCCGTTAACCTGGCACCGCCCTCCGGGCCGGGTGCCGGACCTCCGAGCCTGCCGCCGACGCTGATGCAGCCTACTACGCCCAGCATGCCGCCGCCCGCGTTCACGACCGTGCCGCCGGCCGCCCCGCTGAGCGCGGCCGTGCCCGGACAGGGCGTGCTGTCGCTGACCGCGAAATACGGCAAGGATTCGGCCTCCATTACCAGCGGCCTGGTCTGGCGCGTGTTCGCCGACCGTCCCGACGAGAACGGCACCTTCAAGCTGATCCGCGAGGATCGCAATGCCGCCCCCAACATCGTGCTGCCGCCGGGCAACTACGTCGTGCACGTCGCCTTCGGCCTCGTCAGCGCAGTGCGCACCGTCAGCCTGAAGGCCGAGACCGACCGCGAATCCTTCGTGCTGCCGGCCGGTGGCCTGCGCATCGAGGGCCGCGTCGGCACCAGCCGCATTCCGCAGAACCAGATCTCGTTCGCAATCTACAAGGGCAGCCAGTTCGAAGCCGGCGAACGCGCCTCGCTGGTGCCCAACGTCGCCGCTGGCGACGTCGTCCTGATCCCGGAGGGCACCTACTACATCGTCTCCAATTACGGTGATGCAAATTCGGTGGTGCGCTCGGACATCCGCGTCCAGGCCGGCAAGCTCACCGACGTGACCATCACCCACCGCGCCGCGGTCATCACCCTCAAGCTCGTCAGCGACAGGGGCGGCGAGGCGCTCGCCAACACCGCCTGGTCGGTGCTGACCCCCGGCGGCGACGTCATCAAGGAATCGATCGGCGCGTTCCCGCGCGTCGTGCTCTCCGAAGGCGAATACCGCGCCATCGCCAAGAACGAGGGCAAGGTCTACGAGCGCGGTTTCAACGTCGTCAACGGCGTCGACGGCGAAGTCGAAGTCGTCGCGCGGTAGAACGCGGGCGGCGCTGCCTGCGGCCTGACTTGATGCACCGCACGATGGTTCTCATCCAGCGCACGGGCGTGCATCCCTTGTTACCGCCAGATCGCTCCCGGTGTCGGGAGCAACCGCTCTTCGCCGCCGCAGCCCGCATTTTTGACCAGAATGGCCTCTTGGGGACAGAGGAAACACCGTTGATCAGGGCTTATTCCCGCACCTCGCGGCTTCATCACACCGCGGTGCACGATACGAATTTCCGATGATCAATTTTATTCTCTTTCTACCGCGGTGGGTTATATGTCGGGCATGCATCTCATGGGGGGAGCCGGAGCAGACTTGTGCGTCTGCGAGACCGGCAAGGAGCAGGGACCAAGCCCGTCGGCATGTTCGAAGTGATCCTTACCAGGCGCAAGCGGTTTGGCTGGCGGTGGCAGGTGTGCGACCAGTCCGGCAAGATATTTGCCGATGGCTTCGAGCGCACCCGGCCGTCTGCCAAGTATCAAGGCGAGCGCGCGTTGTTCTTCCTGTTGTCGCAGGCCCATCTGCGCAACCGCTCGGCCGCGTCCAGCGAGGACTAGCGCACAGCTTCGTGAGCCGGCTCGGGCTGCAGGCTCGCCTGAAGCATGATCCGGAAAAGTGTGCAGCGGTTTTCCGAAAAGATCATGCTTGAACGACAACCTGAAGCGCGATGACGATCCATCCCGATCGCACCGCGCTTCAGACATCGACCACCAGCTTTCCCTTTGCCGCGTGATCGCGGATCAGCGCATAGGCGTCGCCGACATTCTCCAGCGTAAAGCGCCTGGGATCGAGCAGCGGCACCAACTTGCCTGCCTCCACCAAGCGCGTCGCCTCCATCATGATCTCCCCATGATGCGCGCGCCCTTCGCCCGAGAGCAGCGGCAGCAGCGTGAACACGCCGGAATAGGTTGCGGCGCGGAACGACAGCGGCGCAAGCGCGTGCGTCCCCCAGCCGAGCGCACTCACAACATGGCCGAAGCGGCGGACCGCTTCAAAGGAGGCGTCGAGCACCTTGCCGCCGACGGTGTCGTAGACGACGTCGAAGCCGCGGCCGCCGGCATGCTGCGCAACATAGGTTTCGACCGGCGTGTTGCGGTCGATGAACACCGCGCCAAGACCTTCGATCGTGGCGCGCTGCGACGCCGAGCCGGTTGCGAACACGTCGGCTCCGAAGGCGCGCGAGATCTGGATCGCGACATGGCCGACGCCGCCGGCGCCGCCATGAATCAACACCTTCTGGCCGGCCCCTAGCGAGGCGCGGTCGATCAGGCCTTCCCAGGCCGTGATGAAGATCAGGGGCAGGGCTGCCGCTTCCCGCATGCTGAGATTGGCGGGCTTCGGCGCCAGCAGGTCGGCATCGACCGCGGCGAACTCGGCCAGCGATCCCTGCACGCCGCCGACGCCTCCGGTCATGCCATAGACGTCATCGCCCGGCTTGAACCGGGTCACCTCGTGTCCGGCCTGCTCGACCACGCCGGCGAGATCGATCCCGGGAATTGCAGGCAGCGGATGCCGCGCGTGCGGGGCCGCGCCGGCATGGATCTTGGTGTCGAGCGGATTGACTCCGCTCGCGCGCACCCTGACCAGCACCTCGCGCGGGCCGATTCCGGGCGTGGAGATGGTCGAGAGCCGCAGCGGCGCCTTGTGCGCCTCCAGCACGGTTGCACGCATTGTCGATGGTTTGGTCATGATCGTTCTGCTCCGGTTGTTTCCCCAATATGCCCATGAATTTTTGCATGGAAAGCAACAGCAATGTACGATCGTCGTGCATTATTGCATGAGGATTCCGATGGACTGGAGCGATCTGCGCATCTTCCTGGCGATCGCGCGCGAAGGCACGCTCGGGGCTGCGGCGCGAAAGATCGGCCAGACTCAGCCGACCATGGGCCGGCGGCTTCGCGCGCTCGAACAGGCGTTGGGACAGACGCTGTTCCAGCGCACCACCGACGGCTTCGTCCTCACGGACGAGGGCACCGCGGTGCTGCGCCACGCCGAGCGGATCGAGGAGGAAGCGCTCGCGCTTCAACGTCACGTCTCCGGCGCGGAGACGCAGCTCGATGGCCTTTTGCGCCTGTCGTCGTCGGACTGGTTCGGGACGGTGATGCTCTCTCCGGTGATCGCCGCCTTCGGCAAGCGTCATCCGAGGGTGACCGTCGAGCTGCTGACCGATGCGCGCCTCTACAGCCTGCCGCGCCGCGAAGCCGATCTCGTCTTCCGCATCAAGCCGTTCAGCGAGCCGGAGATTATTTCCAGGAAGCTGCTGCACATTCCCTACGCGCTCTATGGCAAGAAGGGCAGCAAGCCGCCGCGCGCCGGCGACGGGCGTGGCGTCCGTGTCGTGACCATGAACGTCGAATTCGCCGACATGCCCGATGCCGCCTGGCTGAAACGCGCGCTGCCCAATGCGGAAGTCGCTTCGCGCAGCAATAACAGGCAGGCGCAGGCCGAGCTCTGCGCGAGCGGCGGCGGATTGGCGGTGCTGCCGCGTCCGCTGGGCGACCGCGATCGCCGCCTCGTCGCGCTTGACATCGGTACGTCGCCGCCCGGCCGCGATACCTTCGTCGGCTATCACCGCGACCTCAAGCGCCTGGCTCGCCTGCGCGCGCTGCTTGATCTGGTGATCGAGCGGTTGGCGGGCGCGCACCCGTAGCAGCCCGGCCGAAGCCGACGACAGGCTACAATCCCTTGCGTTGCCTGACAGGCGAAACACCCAATCCATCGGTCAAGACGCCTTGCCGAAAATATTCCGCTTTGCCGAAATTCGGAAACGGCGTATGTATCGCCGCAACCCGGCCCAAGGAAGAGGGGCGTATCGCGATCGTCACGAACGCGGGCCGGACGGCGGTGGACGCAGGTGACATCGGCGCGAATGGCTTTCGCAGGGCGGGCGACCGTGAGCGGAGGCGTCGCGCACACGACCGGTGTGATCGGCGTACGGCAAAATCGTGTGGTCCTGGCGCCCGGGGTCTGTGCGCCAAGTGTTGCGGTGATGTGGCGGCCCGACCGGGTTCGCGCATCAGTCATCCGCAAGGCGACGGGGGCAATAGTGCATCGCTCCCCGGGGAGAGCACGACATAAGCCTTAAAACCACTGCGCAGGGAAGGCCGGGATGTCCTGGCTACACCTGTATGCCGCTGTGCAGCTTCTTGTTCACGCAGGATTTCGCACAGTGGACCTCGGGTGCCAGCGGGCTCCCGGTCTTCCCTGCGCCCTTTTCATTTCAGAGGGTGAGAAATCGAAGCAAAGCTCGGGCGAGATGCGCCGCGAGGATGCGCAGCTGTGTCTGCGATTGAACTGCGAATTGGAGGGCGGCGCTGCCACCCACACACTCCGTCATTGCGAGCGCAGCAAAGCAATTCAGGCCGTCTCAACGGAAGGATTCTGGATTGCTTCGCTGCGCTCAATGACGCTGTTGATGCAGTTGCGCGCAGCGCGTTGCGGCATTGCGTCGCGTCCGGGACACGTGAGCATCGCCTTTGCACAACTGTCATAGTCTCTAACGACCACTAACCAATGCCTGACTTAAAACTGTCATAATCGCTGAATGGAACCCGCGCCCGCGCGCTTTTTACACGTCATTAAGCGCGTCTGCATTGGATGCGCCGGCAAAGTGCGTTGGGGACTGCCATGAATGCCGCGAAGAGGTTGTCGGAAAAGCCGGCCACCGAAATGTTTGACGACATACCGGTGCTTCTGCGCAAATGGCATGCGGCTTTGAAACCGGGCGAGCGGCTGCCGCGCTACGAGGACGTGATGCTCGGCAGCCTCGGACGGCTCGCCGACCACATTGCGCTGCTGAAGAGCGACGGCGTGCTCGAACTGTCGCGTAGCGGACGTTACGTGCAGACATGGCTCGGTGAGGAAGCCTGGGACATTCCCGTCGCCGAACTGTCGCCCGATTGTGCCGCGGCGCTGTCGGAAGCAGCGGCGAGCGCGCTTGCGACCGGACGGCCGCACCAGGGGAGCGCGCATTGCGTGCGCGACGGCATGGTCAGGACCTACGACGTGCTGGCGCTGCCGACGTCCTCGCGCTGGGGCGCAACGCTGGTCGGCGCCTATGTCAACGAGCGCGGCGCGCAATACAATCTCCTCGACGCGATCTTTTCCTCGACCGACGACGCGGTGGTCTCCCTGGTGATGCTGCGCGACGCGGGCGGCAGGCCGTTCGATCTTCAGGTCGTGCATCACAACAAGAGCGCGGGCGCGATGCTGGAGGTCGCGAGCGGAAGTCTGTTGTGGCGGCGGATCGGCGAGGGCGGCACGCTGCTGGCCTTGCCCGAGGTGATGGAATTCCTTTTCAAGGCCGTTTTGGGCGGTCGCGGCGAACAGCTCGAAATCGAGAGCGAGGGACGCTACCTCAGGCTCAGCGCCACCGCCTTCGCCGACGTGGTTTCGCTGACGATCTCCGATGTCACCGCGCTGAAGCGGCGAGACGCCTCGTTCCGCCTGCTGTTCGACAACAACCCGATGCCGATGTGGGTATTCGATGCGCAGACCAAGGAGTTCCTGGGCGTCAACGACGCCGCTGTTCAGCATTACGGCTATAGCCGCGACACCTTCCTGCGCATGAAGCTGCACGAGATCTGGCCGGAGGACGAGTGGGACAGCCACGCCGAGGCGCTGGAGCACGTCGGCGACGCCTATCGCTCCTCGCGCAACTGGCGGCATCTGCGCGCCGACCGCAGCGAGATCGAGGTGCTCACCTTCGGCCGCCGCGTCGCCTTCGACGATCGCGACGGCTACCTGGTGGCGGTGGTCGACATCACCGAGCGGCGCAAGGCCGAGGCCCGCATCGCCCATATGGCGCACCATGACGGGCTGACCGACTTGCCGAACCGCGAACACTTCCAGGAGCGCCTGAAGCAGGCGCTGGGCCAGGCCGATGGAAAACGGGTCGGCGTGCTCTACATGGATCTCGACCTGTTCAAGAACATCAACGATTCCTTCGGTCATCCGGTGGGCGACCGCCTGCTGAAGCAGGTCGCCGAGCGCCTGACCACCGTGGTCCGCGGCGCCAATCTCGCGGCGCGGCTCGGCGGTGACGAGTTCGCCGTCATTTTGGCGGCCGACGTCTCGCCGAACGAGGTCAGCGCCTGCGCGTCCCTGCTGATCGACATGGTGAAGGCACCTTATGATGTCGACGGACAGGAGATGGTGATCGGCGCCAGCATCGGCATCGCGCTGTCGCCGGGCGACGGCACGACGCCGGAAGAGTTGATGCGCAATGCCGACATGGCGCTGTACCGGGCGAAATCCGAAGGCGGTGGCGTGCACCACTTCTTCGAGCGTGAGATGGACCTCCAGGCGCAGCGGCGCCGCGACATGGAGCTCGACCTTCGTCGAGCGTTCGCCAATGGCGAGTTCGAGCTGCACTATCAGCCGCTGGTGGCGATCGCCTCCGACCGCATCTCCGGCTTCGAGTCGCTGCTGCGGTGGCGTCACCCGGACAAAGGCATGATCTCGCCGGCGGAGTTCATCCCTGTTGCCGAGGACATCGGCCTCATCATCCAGCTCGGCGAGTGGGTGCTGCGCGAAGCCTGCGCCGAGGCCGTCAAATGGCCTGCCGAGGTCAAGGTCGCGGTCAATCTGTCGCCGGCGCAGTTCCGCAGCCGCAACCTGGTTCAGGTCGTGATCTCGGCCCTGGCGCAGTCCGGCCTGTCGCCGAAGCGGCTCGAGCTCGAGATCACGGAGTCGATCTTTTTGGCCGAGACCGATGCCAATCTCGCGATCCTGCATCAGTTGCGCGAGCTCGGCGTCGGCATTTCCATGGACGATTTCGGCACCGGCTATTCCAGCCTGAGCTATCTCCGCAGCTTTCCCTTCGACAAGATCAAGATCGACCGCTCCTTCGTCAAGGATCTGGCGCAGCGGCCAGACTGCGGCGCGATCGTGCGCGCGATTTCCGGGCTCGGCCGCAGTCTCAACATCACCACGACCGCGGAGGGCGTGGAGACCGAAGACCAGCTCGACTGGCTGCGCGCCGAAGGCTGCAACGAGGTGCAGGGATTTCTGTTCAGTGCCGCGCGGCCCGCGGCCGAAATCGGAAAGCTCCTCGCCGATTTCGGTGAGCGCACCTCACGGGCGGCGTAGTGCGGGCGGGTAGCAGTCGTAGACGAGCGCCTTGAACGCCGGTGTGATGCGGCTGCGCTCGTTCTGGGTCTGTTGCATCATGAGGTAGACCATGTCGAGCTTGGGATCGACACCGAAATAGGTACCGCTGCCGGAGTCCCATTTCAGTTCGCCGAACGAGCCCGGCGGCGGCGGTTTTGCGTTGCCGGGATCGGTCCGCACCGCAAGGCCGTAGCCATAGCCGAAGCCGTCGCCAGGGAAATAGAAATAGTCGCGTGCGACGCCGGAGCCCGGCCCGATGTGATCGGTCGTCATGGACTTGAATGCGGCCGGGCTGAGATAGCGCCTGCCCGCGAACTCGCCGCCATTGAGCAGCATCTGCGAGAAGCGTTGATAGTCGGTGATGGTCGAGAGCAGGCCGCCGCCTCCGGATTGCCATTCGGGATGGTCGAGGCGCTCGCGTTCGCCGGCAAGCAGGATGAAATCGTTCGGCAGTGGCCGCGCCATCCGCGCAAGCTCGTCCTCGGTCGCGAGCACGAACTTTGTGCTGTTCATGCCGAGCGGGTCGAAGAGGCGCTGCTTCAGGAACTGATACAGCGTCTGGCCCGAGATGATCTCGATGATGCTGCCGAGGACGTCCGTGGAATGGCCGTAGCGCCACAGCGTTCCAGGCTGCCGTGCCAGCGGCAGCCTGGCGATCCGGTCAGCGAATTCCCTGTTGTTGAAATGACCTTCGAAGATGTTGGCAGCCTTGTAGGCATGCTCGACCCATTCGGCTCCGATATAGTCGTAGCTGATGCCCGAGGTTTGCCGCAGCAGATCCTCGATGTTGACGGGACGGACCGGCGGCACAAAGTCAAGTTCCAGCTCGCCGTGCGGATCGGTGGTCTGGAGGCCCACCTTGGTCTTGGCAAAGAGGGAAACGTATTTGGATACGGGGTCGGTGAGCGCAAGCTTGCCCTCGTCGATCAGCATCATCGCGCCAAGGCACGTGATCGGCTTGGTCATGGAGTGGATGGCGAAGATCGTGTCCGGCGTCATGGCGAGGCCGGTCCTGGTGTCGCGCACGCCGAAGGTCTTCAGATAGACCGGCTTGCCGTGCTGCTGGATGAGGATCACCGCGCCAGGCAGTCGGCCGCTCGTCACCTCGTTGTCGAAATACGCCGTGATGCGGTCGAGCCCCTCGGACGAGGGGGCGGGAATATCGCCGGCCCGGCTTCGCACCATCGAGCCGGCGAGCATGGCCCCGATAAGAAATTCGCGCCGTCGCATCCAGGCTTCCTCCCTCGCCGGGATCAAAGCCGCACAACGTTTGGGGCGTCAACAAGCCCTCGATTAAAAACGCGTCACAATTTCCGAAAGGCACGGTCGCGGACGGTCCTCGCTCGGTTTGGTCGGCGTGCCGATATGGACGAGGCCGGCGAGCTTCTCGTCTGGCTTGAGGCCGAGCCCATCAAGCACGTCGCGGTCGAAGGCGAACCAGCCGGTCAGCCAGCAGGCGCCGTAGCCGAGCGCGGTGGCGGCCGTGACGATGTTCATGGCGCTGGCGCCTGCCGACAATTCCTGCTCGAACGCCGGCACTTTCGGATGCGGCTTGGTGAAGCTGACGATGCCGATCACCAATGGCGCATCGGTGAGGCGCTTGCGCTCGATCTCGACGTCGGCCGCCGGCGCGCCCGGATTCTTGCGGGCGAAGACCCTCGCGATCACCTCGCCGGCGCGCTGGCGGGCATCTCCCTCGAAGATGATGAAGCGCCAGGGCGCGAGCTTGCCGTGATCGGGCACGCGCGCGCCGATGGTCAGGATCGTCTCGAGCTCGGCCGCCGAAGGGCCGGGCCCGGTCATTTCGCGCGGCTTGACAGAGCGGCGGGTCTTCAGGAGTTCGATGGCGTCGGGCACTGCGATATCCTCTTCGGCTGGTCGTCGGGCGTGCCATGCCGAGATAGGCATGCACGCCCGCAACCGGAAGCGAATTTAGATCGATTTCAGGGATCAGACGCCGCTGCGCGCCCGCCGGACATCCGGCGGGGTCGCCTCGTCGACGAGCGCGGCGATCGCTTCCGCCGTGCTCATGACCTTCTGACCGTCGCTGCCGAGGCGGCGGACCGAGACCGAATGCGTCTCGGCTTCCTTCTTGCCGACGACGAGCAGCGCCGGGATCTTGGCCAGCGAGTGCTCGCGGACCTTGTAGTTGATCTTTTCGTTGCGCAGGTCGATCTCGACCCGAAGCCCCGCGCGGCGCGCCTGCTCCAGTACCACCTTGGCGTACTCGTCGCCTTCGGAGGTGATGGTCGTGACCACCGCCTGCACCGGCGAGAGCCAGAGCGGGAAATTGCCGGCATAGTGCTCGATCAGGATGCCGATGTAGCGTTCCATCGAGCCGCAGATCGCGCGGTGCACCATCACGGGGGGCTTCTTGCCGCCGTCATGGTCGATGTAGAACGCGCCAAACCGCTCCGGCAGGTTGAAGTCCACCTGCGTGGTGCCGCACTGCCAGTCGCGGCCGATGGCATCGCGCAGAACGTATTCGAACTTCGGCCCGTAGAAGGCGCCTTCGCCCGGATTGATCTCGGTCTTGATGTGATTGTTCTGCGACTGGATCTCGCGCAGCACGGTGGCCATTACGCGCTCGGCGTGATCCCACATCTCGTCGGTGCCGACGCGCTTTTCCGGCCGGGTCGACAGCTTCACGGTGAGGTCGCCAGTGAAGCCGAAATCGGCATAGGTCGACAGGATCAGATCGTTTATCTTCAGGCATTCCTCGGCGAGCTGGTCTTCGGTGCAGAAGACATGGGCGTCGTCCTGGGTGAAGCCGCGCACGCGCATCAACCCGTGCATGGCGCCCGACGGCTCGTAGCGATGCACCACGCCGAACTCGGCGAGCCGCAAGGGCAGGTCGCGGTAGCTCTTCAAGCCGTGCTTGAAGATCTGCACGTGGCCGGGGCAGTTCATCGGCTTCAGCGCAAACCAGCGCTTGTCCTCGGCCTCGTCGCCGGCCGACTGCGCCGCGAACATGTTCTCGCGATACCAGCCCCAATGGCCCGAGGTCTCCCACAGCACCTTGTCGAGGATCTGCGGTGCATTGACCTCGTTGTAGTCGCCGGTCAGACGGCGGCGCATGTAGGCGATCAGCTGCTGGAAGATGGTCCAGCCCTTCGGGTGCCAGAACACGACGCCCGGGCCTTCCTCCTGGAAATGGAAAAGGTCGAGCTCGCGCCCGAGCTTGCGATGGTCGCGCTTCTCGGCTTCCTCGATCTGCTTGAGGTAGGCGTCGAGGTCCTCCTGCTTGGCGAAGGCCGTGCCGTAGATGCGGGTCAGCATCGGGTTGTTGCTGTCGCCGCGCCAATAGGCGCCGGCCACCTTCATCAGCTTGAAGGCGTTGCCAACCTTGCCGGTCGAGGTCATGTGCGGGCCGCGGCAGAGATCGAACCAGTCGCCCTGGTAGTAGATCTTGATCGGCTCGTTGCCGGGAATGGCGTCGACCAGTTCGACCTTGAATGCCTCGCCCTTGTCGCGGAACACCTGCTTGGTCTTTTCGCGATCCCAGACTTCCTTGGTGAAGGGTTTGTCGCGCGCGATGATCTCGCGCATCTTCTTCTCGATGGCGGCAAAGTCTTCCGGCGTGAACGGCTCGTTGCGGAAGAAGTCGTAGTAAAAGCCATTCTCGATCACGGGACCGATGGTGACCTGGGTGCCAGGCCACAGCGTCTGCACGGCTTCGGCCAGCACGTGTGCGCAGTCGTGGCGGATCAATTCGAGCGCGCGCGGATCGTCGCGATTGACGAATTCGATCTTTGCGTCATCCTCGATCGGGTCGTTGAGATCGGCGACCACGCCATCGAGCGCCATCGCAACCGTGCGCTTGGCCAGCGACGGCGAGATGCCCTTGACGATCTCGAGGCCGGTGATGCTCTTGTCGAACTGGCGCTGAGCGCCATCGGGGAAGGTGAGGGTGACTTTGGCGGCAGGGGTCACGGGCTTCAGATTGGACAGGCTGTACTGGAAGCCGGACTCGGATTTGGGCTGGTCGGTCATGCTTTTCTCCTGAGGCTCACTCCTGCGAACGAGCGCAGGTAAGCGGGAACGAGCGATATATCAGGCGATTCGGCCTGCGCAATCCGGCAAATCCAAGAAAGTGATGCGCAAAAGCCGGGACATTGCACCAACTATTTCGGGCAATGCCCTTCAACTGGCCGCAAGCCTGCTCTACATGCACTTGCATGGAAAAAGCCCCCGCCGCCGGCCGTTTTGCGCCAACTGCCCTGATGCTCGGCAATCTCGTCACCGGCTGCTCGGTGCTGGCGCCGGCGGGCATGCTGACGGAATTGGCGGCGGGACTCGAGGTCAGCATCTATGCGGCCGGGCTCCTGATCACGTTCGGCGCGGTCACGTTGTGCATCGGCTCGCCGCTGACGGCCTGGCTGACCAGCCGCGTCGAACGGCGGACGCTGCTCGCGACGACCCTTGCGGTGCTCGCCTTCGGCAATCTCGCGTCGGCCTTTGCGCCCGACTACGCCAGCCTCCTCGTCATTCGCCTCGCGATGCTCGCAGTCGGCGCGCTCTACACGCCGCAGGCCGCCGGCACGGCAGCGCTGATCGTGCCGGCGGAACGGCGCGGCAGCACCATTGCGTACATTTTCCTTGGCTGGTCGCTGGCAGCCGCCGTCGGCCTGCCACTGATCACTATCATCGCCAGCCGCTATGGCTGGCGCGCGGCCTATGGCGGGATCGGCGCGCTCGGCTGCATCAGCTTGCTGCTGTTGCTGCTGCGTCTTCCGGCGGGGTTGAAGGGGGCACCCGTCGATCTGAAGACATGGGCCGCAGTCGGCCGGAGCAGGACGATCCTGCTGCTGCTTGCGATCACGATGTTGCAGATGTCGGGGCAGTTCGTCGTGTTCACCTACATGGGGCCGCTGCTCAACAAACTCACCGGCGCCGGTGCCGATACGATCGGCATGGTGTTCGCGCTTTACGGCGTCTGCGGTTTGCTTGGCGTTGTCATCGCGACCCGCATCGTCGACACCTCGGGGCCCTATCGCACCTCGCTGCTGTTCACCTGCCTGCTGCTTGCCGGGATGACCGGCTGGGCGCTCGGCGCCGGCTCGCTCGTCTTGATGACGGGCGCGGTCGCGACCTGGGGCCTTGGCTTCGCCTCCACCAATTCGATGCAGCAGGTGCGGCTGGTCACGGCTGCGCCGCCGCTGGCATCGGCGACCGTCGCACTCAATACCTCGGTCCTCTATATCGGCCAGGCCGTCGGCTCCGCCATCGGTGGGCTGCTGTTTGCCCACGAGTTCCTGCACACGCTTGGCTTCGTCGCGGTCGGTTTCGTCGTGCTGGCACTGATCCTGGTGGTGCTGACCCGGCCCCGTCCGGTCGCTGCCACGGCCTGACGTCCGTGTTTGGTCTGCGCAAGGCGCTTGGCAAACCGCGCGCGAGGGCGCTAGAACGCCCGTCATGGGGACCAAAGAGAGTTGACTGAGATGAGGATGATTCTGGCGGTTGCCGCGGTGCTCTATTCGGCCTCCGCATTTGCGCAAACCGAGAAGCCACCGATGGTCGGGGATAAGCCACTGGTGCAGGTCAAACCCAAAGAGGCCGCGGCCAAGCCCGCTGCGGCAGCGAAGGGCAAGCCGCAGTCGATCGCCGTGCGGCTCCAGGCCTGCCTCGAGATCGACGACGGCACCAAGGATCGCCTCAACTGCTATGACGCCGTGATCCCGCCGGCGCCGAAGCCGAAGCCGGCGAAGGCCAAGGGCTACGCCGATTGCCGATTCTTGAAGGAAGAGGACGAGCGGCTGGCCTGCTTCAACGGCTTTGCCGAGAGCATTCCGAAGCTGCCCAAGAACTGATAGTGACCGGGCGAAGGCTCGGCTGCCGATTGGGCTTAAGCAATACAGGCTTAGCGGCTCGGTGATCGACTGGTCGAGGCGACGCGCGTGAGCGCGAGCGACGGCGTTGCCGACATCTTCACCAGCACGTCCTTGAGCGGATCCCGCGTCCAGGCGCGCGTCACGTAATCGCGATGGGTGATGCCGTCGCCGGTCTCGACGAACACCACGCTGCCGGGACGAATCGGCCCGTCCATGTTCTCGGCGACGCTGATGCCCTTCTGGCGCAGCATGCTCATCAGCTCGCGGTCGCGCCGCGCCGTGTAGCGGGTGTAGGAACTGACGAAGAAGCCGGAACGATGGCTCTCGATCCAGGAGGCGAACTTGTCCAGTTCGCCGTAGATGGCGTCGAGCAGCACCACGCCGCGGACGCGGTCGCTGATGCCGCCGACCTCCAGGCTCCAAGCCGTCGGCAGGAAGCCGCCGCTGTAGCCGACGATCACGATCGGCATGTCGGCGAAAGCGCGCGCACTGTTGGGATCGCCGGTGAGGCGGGCGAGATGATCGGCCGATTCCGCCATGAAGCGCTTGAACCCGCCCGGTTGCCAGAACTTGCCGGCGCTGGAATCGGCGGCGTCGACCGCCATCTGCGGCGCAAGCAGGATGGCATTGGCGCCGGAATCGGTGATCTGCTTGGGCACCAGCTGGCGGTCGCGCACGTCGCGCTCGAGCGTTGCGCCATTGCCGTGGAAGAACACCACGATCACGCCCGGCTTGCGCACGTCGAAATGCTCCGGCACGTGCACCAGCACCCGGCTGTCATTGTAGGTCTCGTCCTGCCAGAACACGCGACCGGAAAAGCTGCGGTGGCCGCGGCGGTCGCCCTTGGAAATGTTGAGGAAGGGCGCGTCGGAGGCGGGGTTGTTGCCGAAGTAAGGAAAGGCCGACGACTTCATGCTGACCAGTGTCGTCAGGTCGTCGCGCGGTGGGCGCTGGTACGGCACCTGCGGCGCGAGCGAGGCGACCTTATAGGGCGCCTGCTCTGGCTGCTGCTGCACGGCGCGTTTGGGTGAGAAGTCCGACATCTGCCGTTGCAGGAAGCTCTCGCTCGCCGAGGGGAAGCGCTCCCTGAACTGCGGGGCAGGGAAGCGATCCTCGAACGTGTCGGCGCTGGCAACTTGTCGGGTGTTGGTCTTGGCGACCACCTGAACATTCGCTTGCGAGTTCGCCGCCAGCGCCGCCGGATCGGGCGCCTTGCCGCATTGAACCAGCGCAAGTGACAGCGGCACTGAGATCAGGCCGACCCGGAGCACACGACCGTGCCGACCGGACGACGTCCGATCGACACGAATGTCAGCTCTCACATTCGGAACGGCCCCGACCATCCAGCCATGACCCCAATCCAGCGGCAATGTTTAAGACAATTGAGCCGACTGGCGTTTAGGCGACGTTAAGTGTCCGGAGTAACTTCCCCACATCCGGAACGCTCAAAAGGACCATGCAATCGTGTCCTGATTGTGGGGAGGGAGAACGGGAAATCCGGCAAATCCAGGCGTCGTCTTCCAAAAGCGCGATTAGTCGGTGTTTTGGTACCCGCTGCCGTTGCCTCATTTAACCCTTGTTAACCCTGCTTGAATTGACTGGGCCGAACTGCACGATCGGCCTACGAGGCGAGACGCCTGAGGTTAAGGACCGCGATGACGGCATCACATGCGGGAACCGCAGCCTGGACGGGCCGGCTGATCGGCGGCGCGGCCGGGATCTCCGTTCCGGTCGCAACCGCCATCGTCGTGGCCGACATGATCGGGGTCGGTGTCTTCACCAGCCTCGGCTTTCAGGTCAAGGATATCCCGTCCGGTTTCTCGATCCTGCTGCTCTGGACCGTCGGCGGCATCGTCGCGCTGTGCGGGGTGTTCGCGTACAGCGAGTTGGGCGCGATGTTTCCGCGCTCGAGCGGCGAGTACAATTTCCTCGGCCGCGCCTATCATCCGGCCTTCGGCTTTCTCGCCGGCTGGGTATCGGCGACGGTCGGCTTCGCGGCGCCGGTTGCGCTCGCAGCGATGGCGTTCGGCGAATACGCCAGATCGGTTGTCCCGGATCTGCCGCCGATTCCGCTGGCCATCGGCGTGGTGTGGCTGGTCTCGCTCGTGCAACTGACCGGCGTCCGGCACTCCTCGGCCTTCCAGCTGATCTCGACCATCCTGAAAGTCGTGCTGATCGTCGCCTTCCTGGTCGCCGGCTTCGTCATCGGCGTACCGCAGCCGATCGCCTTCACGCCGCAGCCGGGTGACATCGCCCACATCGTCAGCGCGCCCTTCGCGATCGGGCTCGTCTTCGTGATGTATTCGTTCTCGGGTTGGAACGCCGCGACCTATATCATCGGCGAGATGAACACGCCGCAGCAGAGCCTGCCGCGCGCGCTGCTTGCGGGCACGCTGATCGTGCTCGTGTTGTACGTCGCGCTGAACGCGGTATTTCTCTTTTCCACGCCGGTGAGTGCGCTCGCCGGCCAGCTCGACGTCGCCAGCGTCGCTGGCAGCGCCATCTTCGGCAGCCTCGGCGGCCGGATCGTCGGCGCCATGATTTGCGTCGGCCTGATCTCGTCGATCAGCGCGATGATGTGGATCGGGCCGCGCGTGATGATGACGATGGGGGAGGACATTCCGGTCCTGCGCGTGTTCTCGAAGCGATCGGTGAGCGGCGCGCCGGCCTATGCCGTCCTGTTCCAGCTCGCCGTCGCCAATCTATTGTTGTTCACGCGCAGCTTCGAGGCGGTGCTCGACTTCATCCAGTTTGCGCTGCTGTTCTGCTCGTTCTTCACGGTCGCCGGCGTCATCAAGCTGCGCATCACCGATCCCGACCTGCCGCGGCCCTATCGCGCCTGGGGATACCCGTTCACGCCGCTCGTTTTCCTGCTCGTGACCACGTTCATGATGTACTACCTGTTGACTGAACGGCCGGTGCAGTCGATCTCAGGGATGCTTGTCATGCTCGCGGGCCTGTTGATTTATGCTGTCTTCCGCAGGCGGCCGGTTGCCGCTGGCAATTCATCACACCGCGAATAGAGATGTTTCAGTTCATGAGAATTGCGGCCGTCGCCTTCGCCCTGCTGGCTGCGGTCGTCTCGTCCGCGCATGCTGCTGACGCCGGCTTCGATGACACCGCGCGCTTTCTTGCGGGCATGGAGCCCTCGGCCGACTCGCCACTGGTACCGCTCACAAAGGATCCGGGCTGGCAGCGCCATGCAAAGTTCTTAGACAACGCCTTCGCTCAGCTCGAACAGCGACAGCTGTCGAAGATCCGCAGCTGGGCCGACGCCAATTTGGCCGCGCCCCGGCCGACCATGTTCTACATGTTCAGCGGCCCGGATTTCCTCTACGCCAATGCATTCTATTCCAAGGCCGGCACCTACGTGCTCGGCGCGCTGGAGCCGGTCGGCGCCGTGCCCGACCTGACGCGGCTGCCGCGAGGTTCTGTAGCCGCCGCGCTCTACAACGTCGAGCGTTCGCTCGGCTCGATCCTGAGCTTCTCCTTTTTCATTACCAAGCAGATGAAGGTCGACCTGAACGCCAACCAGGTCAACGGCACCTTGCCGATCCTCTATGTCTTCCTCGCCCGCTCCGGCAAGGCTATCCGCAATGTCGAGATGATCGCGCTCGACGACAGGGGCGGCGTGCATGTCGGCGACGACAATCCGGGACGAAACGCCACGCGCGGCATTCGCATCACCTTTGTGGGCAGCGATGGGGAAGCGCGTACGTTGTATTACTTCTCGACCGATCTCTCCAATTCCGGGGCTCGCGCCGCAGGCTTCCTGAAGTTCTGCCAGACACTCGGGCCCGGCAACAGCCTGCTCAAGAGTGCGTCCTATCTGCTGCACTCCGGCAACTTCACCGTCGTTCGCGACTGGTTGCTCGCCAACAGTGCCACCATCATCCAGGACGATTCCGGCATTCCGCTCGCGAACTACAATGCGCGGCAGTGGCGGTTCTTCCCGTTCGGCCGCTATCTCGGGCCGATCGACGAATTCCCCGGCCGCTACCAGGAGCGCTACGCCGAACTGTTTACGCGCGCCCAGCCGATCGATTTCGGCGTCGGCTACCGCTGGCGGACGCACGAATCGAATTTGCTGCTGTCGGTGAAGGTGCCGGGCAGCGAGACCGCGCCGGCTGCGGAGACCAGTTCGGCCGCCGAGCCGCCGCCGAAGCCGCCGCGCCCGAAGCGGCTGCGGCCGCCGGAGTCGGTCCCATCGTCACAGGGACGTTTTTTCTGGTTTCGCTAGAGCATGTTCCGGAAAAGTGTGCAGCGGTTTTCCGAAAAGATCATGCTCAAACAATAACCAAAGCGCGATGACGATTCATCCTAATCTCATCGCGCTTTAGGGGATTTGCGAAGGTTGGGCGTCAAGAGCTCTGGGCCACGACGACCAGCACTTCGGCCTTGTGCCGGCCGAGGCTCCTGACCTCGTGCGGCGTCTCGCCCGAAAAATACAGGCAGTCCCCCTTGCCGAGGACGAGCTCTTCGCCGTCGAGCTTGATCGCGATCTTGCCGTTGACGACGAACAGCAGTTCCTCGCCCGCATGCGAGGCGCGCGTCGCCGACTTGTGCGGCGGGCTCAGCAGAAAAGGCTCCATCATCTTGCGGGTGCGACCGGTCGCCAGCGGGACCACGCCGAACGTGTCCTGGAACAGCGGCACATTGCCGTCCTGGCGGCGGAACAGCGTGTAGCGCGGTGTCGGCTCGGCGTTCGGGTCGAAGAAGTTCGCGACATTGACCTCGAGGGCGGCGGCCATTCGCAGCAGCGCGGCCAGCGATGGGATCTTGAGGTTACGCTCGACCAGCGAGATGTAGCCGCGGGTGAGGTCGCTTTGCCTCGCAAGCTGGTCCAGCGTCAGGCCCTTCGCGATCCGCGCCTGGCGGATGTTGGCCCCGACCGCCGTGGCTTTGCTGACGTCAAGCACGCATGAATCTCCCGAACTGCTCGGGCCTGTTTTGCAACAGATGGCGCCCGACTGCCAGCCCGGCGGCCGGCGAGGCGCCGCGCCGGTCGCCGCCAAGTGTATTCCAAAAGAAAACTTATGGGCAGAAATTTCAGGCAGAGGCGCGGATATTGTGAGCAGGTGAATTGGTATAACGCAAAAAATTGCCGAATATTGGTGCAATTCGTCCGCATTGCCGCGATCGTCGGCATTTGCCGCGTTCCGATGCGTTGATTTCCAACAGTAAACATGATCGATTTTTACCGCCGTGGTTGCCGACGGGCGCCACGGACCAAACCAACTGCTTTTCCCTGGCGCCGGTACCTTTTGGAGAGATCGATGACCGTAGCAGACGACGTAACCCTGAACGTAGCGCCAGACGAGGCGGCGAGCTTGCGACGGATCGTGTGGTCGAGCGTGATCGGCACCGCAGTCGAATGGTATGACTTCCTCATCTATGGCACGGCGACCGCGCTCGTGTTCAACAAGGTCTTCTTCGCCGCCGGCAACGCCACGCTCGCCACCATCGCGGCCTTCGGCACTTATGCCGTCGGCTTCCTGGCGCGGCCGCTCGGGGCTGCGATTTTTGGCCATTACGGCGACCGGGTCGGCCGCAAGGCGATGCTCGCGATCACGATCATGGTGATGGGCATCGGCACCTTCCTGATCGGCCTGCTTCCGACCTACCAGCAGATCGGCATTGCCGCGCCGGTGCTGCTGATCGGATTGCGCTTTCTCCAGGGTATCGGCCTCGGCGGCGAATGGGGCGGCGCCGTCCTGATGGTGGTCGAGAATTGTCCGACGCACCGCCGCGGCCTGCTCGGCAGCATGGTGCAGGTCGGCAATCCCATCGGCAATCTCGCCGCGATCGGCATGTTCGCGCTGGTGGCGAGCCTGCCGGAGAGCGACTTCATGGCTTACGGCTGGCGCATCCCATTCCTGATCTCGATCTTCCTGGTCGGCGTCGGTCTCTACATCCGCCTCAACATGGAGGAGACCGCGGCCTTCCGTCAGGTCCAGGCCAAAAAGGAAGTCGCAAGCCTACCACTGCTCGAGATCTTCAGGCATCACCGCCGGCCATTCTTCACCGCGGTCGGTCTGAAGATCTCCGAGATCGCCTATGCCAGCATCGGCGGCGTGTTCGTGATGTCCTATGCCACCGCCAATCTCGGCTTGCCGCGCGCGGTGGTGCTGAACGGTGCGTTCGCCGCATCGCTGGTCGCGCTGCTCGCCATTCCGCTGTTCGGCTGGCTGTCCGATCTCGTCGGCCGCAAGACCATGTTCTATGCAAGCTGCCTGTTCTCGGCGTTGTTTGCTTTCCCGCTGTTCTGGCTGCTCGACACCCGCGATCCCACCATCGTCATCTGCACCATCGTGGTCGCGATCACCTTCGGTCAGATGGTGATGTTCGGCATCGGAGCGCCGTGGTACTCCGAGCTGTTCACCGCGCGGCTGCGCTATAGCGGCGCTTCCCTCGGATTCCAGGTCGGCGCGGCGATCAGCGGCGGGTTGACGCCGCTGATCGCGGCCTCTCTGATGGCGTGGAGCGGCGGCGCGACCTGGCCGGTCTCGCTGCTGCTGATCGCCTGCGCTGCCATCACCGCGGCTGCGACCACGTTCGCGCCGGAGACGGCGAACAAGGAACTGACCTGATCCCGCGGCGCGCCGCTGCCTGCGGCGCGCCATCGCTTCTGATAAGGATTCTGTCATGCTCGATATCGTCAGCGCCGGCTCGGCGCAAAAAGCAGCACAGCTCGGTTGGACCGGAGTGGTGCGCTTTCTCCATCTCACCCCGCGTGCGTTCCTGCCGATGCGCGCGGCCGAGACCATCACCCTCGTCGCCGGGAAGGGAATCGAGGGCGACCGCTACATGATCGGCAACGAAGAGGGTTTTTACTCGCACAAGCCGGAAGAGGGCCGGCAGGTCACCCTGTTCGAACTTGAGACGCTGGTTGCGCTGAAGCGCGACGCCGGGATCGAACTGGGCCCGGAGGAGCATCGGCGTAACGTCACGGTGGAGGGCGTGCCGCTGAATCATCTCGTCGGCCGCCGCTTCTGGCTGGGCGAGACCCTGCTGGAAGCGACGCGGCTGTCGGTGCCGTGCCGGCATATCGAGGAGATCACCGGCAAGGCGATCTTCGATCCCCTGATCAATCGTTCCGGCCTCAACTGCAAGATCCTGCAAGGCGGCATCGTCAGGGTCGGCGACACCGTGCGGAATGCGGCATGAGCGTGCGACCCATCACGACGGTCAAGACGGTCGTCACCGGCATCGAGGAGGCGGGGGCAGGCATCAAACTGTTCACGCTCGCCGATCCCGACCGGTGGGAACTGCCGCCGTTCAAGCCCGGCGCGCATATCGATCTGCATCTGCCGAACGGGCTGGTCCGCACCTATTCGCTGTGCAACGAGCCCGCAGACAACACGCGCTATGTCATCGCGGTCAAGCGCGAAGCAGGTGGACGCGGGGGTTCGCGGGCCCTGCACGACGAAATCGGCATCGGCGATGTCATCGGCGTGTCGTTGCCACGCGGCGGACTTGGGCCCCAAGCTCCCATCGCGCGCTACGTGTTCCTGGCTGGCGGCATCGGTGTGACGCCGTTCTTGTCCATGGCGCGTTATCTCGAACGAACCAAGCAAGCCGACTTCGCGCTGCATCTGATCGTGCGCGAGGAGGTGCCGCTCGCCGCGCATCTCGGTTCGCTGGTCGAAGAGGGCCGTGTCATCGTGCATCGGACGTCCCGGACCGGCCGTCCCGATCTCGCAGCGCTCGTCGGAGAGGGCGGATCCGAGACGATGGTCGCCTGCTGCGGGCCGGAAAGCATGATCGACGATTTCGAGCGGGTGACCGCAGCTCGGCCCGCGACGAGTGTCCATATCGAGCGGTTCGTCGCACCGCCGCCGGTCATCGATCCCGACGCCAAACCGTTCACACTGTCACTGGCGCGCTCGGGCGCCGAGATCGAAGTGCGGGCCGGCCAGACCATGCTGGCCGCATTGCAGGAGGGAGGCATCGACATTGCGACCTCCTGCTGCGGCGGGATCTGCGGCGCCTGCAAGGTCGGCTGGATCGAAGGCAAGCCAATTCACCGCGACCGCATCCTGTCGCCCTATGAACGCGAGCGCTATCTCATGGTTTGCGTGGCGGGCTCGGACGCCGAGCGGCTGGTGCTGGACCTCTGAGCTACCAATGCACGCTCTGGCTCGGCACTATGAACGTCGTCGTTCCTGGCTGTGTCGCAAAACTCCTCGCCAGATACCAACCTGAGCCGAGGACGAGCGCGAGCAGGGCGATGATGGCGAGCAGGTCGATGGTTCTGGGATCGTATCCCCCGTGACCGAAGTTCGGACCGGGCCGGAAGTGAAAACGAGGGCTGATTTTCCAGCGCATTGTTGTTTCCTCCCGTGGGAGCATCAAAACAACGCGAGCGGAAAGTGCCGGTTCCGATCAGGACAGCGATGTTCAAAGCACCGCAGCAAAATCAGGATGCATTGACCCCGCGCCAGCGGCCGTAACGCCAGGGCAGATACCAGCGCGCACCTTGCGGCGCGGTGAGGGGCACGTTGTCGATGCCGGACGTGCCGAAAGGGTTGCAGCGGAGCAGGCGCGCGAGCGTCATCCAGCCGCCGGCCCAGAGTCCGAACCGTTCGATGGCCTCGTCGCCGTAGACGGAGCAGGTCGGCAAATGCCGGCAGTTGTAACCGACCAGGGGCGACAGCGTGTGGCGGTACAGCCAGATCAGCGCACGGCCAAATCTGCGCGGTAGCCGGAGCACACCGTCGATGGAGCTGGAACAATGCCCGCAGGCTGAATGCTTCATGTGCGCCTTGCTGCAACGTTAAGCGGGTATTGCCCGGTTCCGGCGCAGGGAACCGTAAGCTGTTGTTTACGCGTCATATTTTGCATGCTTTTTGGGAGCAGTGCAGCAAGTATCTATGGACGAACTGTATTCCCCCGGATACCATTTTTGTGACGTTCATGTGTAGACTCATTGAACGCAAAACGGGGCTTGCCTGAATCGGCTTTGGCTTAGTGCTTGGGGCTTGGGAAGGGACCAGTTTGAAACGTCTGACGTCGCTCAATCTTCGCGGCTGGTTGCTGGTGGGAACCGCCGTCTTTGGAGTCGCGCTGGCTGGCGCCGTCGCGACTTTCGGGTCGTCGGCCCGGGCAGGTAACACCCTGGAAGAGCGCAAGCTGCCGATGAAGTTCAGCTGGGTCGCCTGCGAGCCGAATTGCCGCGGCTGGATCAGTGCGGTCGGCATCATCACCGCTGATACGCCCAGGGATTTCGAAGAGTTCTCGCGCGGACGCCAGCTCGGGGGCGCGACCGTCGTCCTCGATTCGAGCGGCGGGTCCGTAAATGACGCGATCACGCTCGGCCGCCGCTTCCGCAATCTCGGGCTTTTGACTACGGTTGGCGTAAGCCTGCGCGGCGGGCAGTCGGCTCGCCCGGCGGTCGCGCCGGAGGCCTATTGCGAATCCATGTGCGTGTTCCTGCTGCTTGCCGGCAAGAAGCGCTACGTGCCGGAAGCCGCCCATGTCCGGGTCCACCAGATCTGGATGGGCGACCGGGCCGACGATGCCAAGGCGGCGAGCTACAGCGCGCAAGATCTGATGATCGTGGAGCGCGACATCGGCCGGCTCGCCAAATACACGTTCGACATGGGTGGCGCCGGCGACTTGCTGTCGCTTGCGCTCAGCGTTCCGCCCTGGGAAGACCTGCACGAGCTCGACGCCGGTGAGCTCAAGCTCACCAATCTGGTCACGACTGACCTCGTGGCTGATGTTCTGCCGCATGTGAACATCTCTGCGCCGGCAATGGCGGAGCTTGCACCGAAGACGCAGGCCAGGTTCGGCGCGGAACCGGAGCAGGCGGCCAAGTCGACCAAGACGGCGGAAGCCCAGGTGCCGACCGGCAGCGCGGCAGCGCCGGCTGCGGCGGCGCAGAAGTGAGCTCTTAAATCGCGGCAGTCATTCCGGGGCGCCCGTCAGCGCGAACGCACCCGAGAATCTCGCGCTGCAATCTCGGGATTCCGGGTTCGTCGCTCTGCGACGCCCCGGAACGATCAGAGTGTCAGCCCTGCGCCGCGGCCGGCTCCTTGGTCTTGGCCTCGATCTGGCCGATGGCATCAACCACGGCATCGAAGGTGAGAAGCGTCGAGGCATGACGCGCCTTGTAGTCGCGGACCGGCTCGAGGAACTTGATCTCTTCCCATTTGCCTTCGGGAGGGGCACCGTTCTCCTTCAGCATTTTGCGAACGGTTTCGCGTAACTCACGGAGTTCGCTGGCAGTCGAGCCGACCACGTGACTTGCCATGATGGATGAAGAGGCCTGGCCCAAAGCACACGCCTTCACGTCATGCGCGAAGTCGGTGACGGTGTCCCCATTCATCTTGAGGTCGACCTTCACGGTCGATCCGCACAGTTTGGAGTGGGCGGTGGCAGAGGCATCGGGATCCGTCAGCCGCCCGAGGCGCGGAATATTCCCGGCCAGTTCGATGATCCGCTTGTTGTAGATGTCGTTCAGCATGTGATGGAGTCCAACACGTCCACAGCCACTTCCGGGCCGGATCGGCCTTGGCGGGCGCCGTCCAGGGTCCTATATAGGGACGGAACTGGTGGAAAAATAGTCCAGCGGTGCGGTGGCGGTGATCCAGATATGCGCCGCCGGCGTTATGACCTCAGGACTTTCCGCCGAAATTTGTTCTGCTCAGGCGTCCGGCGGCTTGGCCGCCCCGTCTGCCGGTGACACTCCGGCCGCGAGGCCGTCGAACGGAGTCGATATGGACGCTGCAATCAAATCCATCCGCCCCAACAAGCCCTCTGACCGGCAGCCCGAGAGCCGCCCGGCCGAGCTTGATCCCGCCGAATTCCTCGCGGCCGCCGTTCGCGCCGACCAGCCACGCCCGGCTCGCGCCGAGGCGGAAGCCGCGGTGAAGACGCTGCTCGCCTATATCGGCGAGAACACCGAGCGCGAGGGCCTGCTCGACACGCCGCGCCGTGTCGTCGAAGCTTTCGACGAACTCTATCAGGGCTACCACCAGTGCCCGGCCGAGGTGCTCGACCGCACCTTTGGCGAGACCGCCGGCTATGACGACTTCGTCCTAGTGCGCGACATCGAATTCACCTCGCAGTGCGAGCATCACATGATGCCGTTCTACGGCAAGGCGCACATCGCCTATACGCCGGTGGAACGCGTCGTCGGCCTGTCCAAGCTTGCGCGCCTGACCGACATCTTCGCCCGCAGGCTCCAGACCCAGGAGCACCTGACGGCGCAGATCGCAGCGGCCATCGACGAGATCCTCAAACCGCGCGGCGTTGCGGTGCTGATCGAGGCCGAGCATACCTGCATGTCGGTGCGTGGCGTCGCCAAGCATGGCGCCTCCACCTTCACCAGCCGCTTCACCGGCATGTTCCGCGACAACCCCGCGGAGCAGGCCCGTTTCCTGTCCCTGGTGCGAGGCACGACGCGCTGACCTCGCAAGTAAACTCGCGAGGGTCCTGTGTCCGCTCACTCCCATGAGATCGAAGAAGGTGTCGCCTTCCTGCCCAGGTTCGATGCCAGCGGCCTCGTGACCTGCGTCGCGACCGACGTCGCCACCGGCGACGTGCTCATGGTCGCGCACATGAACGAGGAGGCGCTGCGCAAGACGATCGCGACCGGCGAGGCCTGGTACTTCAGCCGCTCGCGCAATGCCTTGTGGCGAAAAGGTGAGACCTCAGGTCAGACCCAGCGTGTCGTTGAGATGCGCACCGATTGCGATCAGGACGCGGTGTGGATCCGCGTCGAGCAGATCGGCGCCGCCTGCCACACCGGCCGGCGGTCGTGCTTCTATCGCAAGGTCGAGGCGGAGGGCGGGGGAGCGAAGCTGGTCTTCGCCAATGCGGATCGGCTGTTCGATCCGAGCGACGTCTATAAGACATGACGTCCGTCATTCCGGGGCGGCTCGAAGAGCCGAACCCGGAATCTCGAGATTCCGGGTTCGCGCTGTCGCGCGCCCCGGAATGACGCGGAGCGTCAATTAACCCCGCATTAACCATGACTGTCCCACGGTGAGACGACGGGCGCCGAATTGCCGGCGTCGCTCAACGCCGTGTGGGGTGAGCACTTCATCATGTCGGTCGACAATTCCAGTGCCACGCAGACGGTCGGCCTCGATCCGTCGCGGGCGCGCGTCGCCGGTGCGATCAAGCAGGCCTCGAACATCTCCGGCGTCAGCTTCCAATACATGCTGACCACGGCCAAGATGGAATCGGATTTCGATCCGACGGCGGGCGCCACCACCTCGTCCGCGCACGGGCTCTACCAGTTCATCGACCAGACCTGGCTTGGCACCGTGAAGGAAGCCGGTACCCAGCTCGGCTACGGCAGCTATGCCGACGCCATCACCAGGACCTCGGCGGGCACCTATACCGTCGATGATCCCGTGATGAAGCGGTCGATCATGAAGCTGCGCGACGACCCCGAAGCCGCCTCCAACATGGCGGCGGCGCTGACGCAGTCGAACAGCTTCAAGCTCACCGGCCTGCTCGGCCGCAGGCCGTCCGACAGCGAACTCTACATGGCGCATTTCATGGGGATCGGCGGTGCGGCCAGACTGATCGCCAATGCCGAGGACAATCCGCAGGCGGTCGGTGCGCGGCTGTTCCCTAACGCTGCGTCCGCCAATCGCTCGATCTTCTACGCCAAAGACGGCCGCGCCCGCAGTGTCTCCGAAGTCTATTCGGTGCTCGACGCGCGCTACGCCAATGCAGCCAATTCGAAAGTGACGCGCAGCGCGATGGCGATGTATGGCGACACGCCGTCGACCACCGAGGTCGCGAGCGCGATCGGCGTGCAGCCGACGGCACCGGCGATCGACAATGCCGTCTATCTTCAGACCTTCCCCGTTAATGCGACGTCGCCGACGACGCTCGCGGACAATGCGCCGAGCGCGCCGGTGTTTCGTTCGATCTATCAGCCCGGGGATGCCACGCAGCCGGTCTCGACCACGGTGCAGAAATTATGGGGCAACAACGCCTCGCTCACCTCGGTCGCGTCAGCGACGCCGGACGTGCGGCCGCCGCAGCCGCTCGATCTCTTCAGCGATCGTAGCGGCATGTTCTCGAGCTAATCTCCGCTCAATGTCCCGGACGCGCCGCAGCTGAAACACTGCAACGTGTAGCCGCGCCCATGCCGCGTGCGCCGCTCTCGAAGGGGGCCCGGTTCACCAGCGCATCGCCGGGGCGCTGCGCTCGCGGCACGTGTGGTCGGCGTCTTGTTCCATTAACAAAACGTCAATAATACCAGTCAGTTATGGTGAACGCTTTGTTAAGTGTCATGGTTTATTTTGTGTTGCAGGTGACGAGCCGTCACCATTTTCGTTTGTTGTGTAAGCCGGAAGCAGGATGATTGTTCGGCATTTCATTCATTGGATCAGGACGGCGCCTGCAGGCGAGCGGGCCGAGGCAACACGGGCGTTGGCCCGGGCCTGGCTGATCTCAGACCTTTCTGCAAACGACCGCATCGCCGCTGAAGGCGCGCTTCTGATGCTGCTCGACGATCCCTCGTCGCTGGTGCGGCAGGCGATGGCCGAGGCCTTTGCCCGCAGCACCGAGGCGCCGCCCGCAATCGTAAGGGCATTGTCGGCAGACCAGCCGACCGTTGCGCTGCCCGTGCTCGAACATTCCCCGCTGCTGATCGACGCCGACCTTGTCGACATCGTCGCGACCGGCAACGAGGAGGTGCAATGCGCGGTGGCCCGCCGCATCGCGTTGCCGGTGTCGGTCTGCGCCGCGATCGCCGAGGTCGGCTGCGCGGCTGCCGCACTGGAGCTGATCGAGAATCCCCACGCCGAGCTAGCTCCGTTCTCCTGGGACCGCATCGTCGAGCGCCACGGCCATCTCGCGGCGATCCGCGAGGCCATGCTGGTGCTGGAGGATCTGCCGTCCTCAACGCGCGCGGCGCTGGTGGCAAAGCTCTCGCAGACGCTGGCGCAATTCGTCGTGGCGCGGAACTGGCTCACCGCCGACCGTGCGGACCGCATCACGATCGAGGCACGTGACCGCTCCACCATGAACATCGCGGCGCGCTCCCGCGGCGAGGACATGCAAGGCCTGGTCAGGCATTTGCGCATCACCGGCCAGCTTACCGCGGGGTTGATCCTGCGTGCACTGCTCTCGGGCAATCTCGATCTGTTCGACGCGGCCCTTGCCGAACTCGCCGATCTGCCGCTGGCGCGCGTCTCCGCGCTGCTGCACGATCGCGGCGGCAACAGCCTGCACGCGCTGCTCCGTCGCGCCGGGCTTCCGGAGGCGACGTTTGCGGCCTTCCAGGTCGCGCTCGATGCCTGTCACGAGCAAGGCTTCGTCAATAGCGACGACGGCGCGGCGCGGCTGCGCCGGCGCATGGTCGAGCGCGTGCTTACCCATTGCGAGACCGACCGGGGCGCCACTGAGCCGCTGATGGTGCTGCTGCGCCGCTTTGCCACCGAATCCGCGCGCGAAGAGGCTCGGCTGTTCTGCGACGAGCTCGTCTCGGATGATGCGATCGATACGGTGTACGACGATCTGATCGCGGCCTAGCCGGATCCCGCAGACTCCGTCATTGCGAGCGTAGCGAAGCAATCCAGAATCGCGCCGCGGAGGCAGTCCGAGTTTGCTTCGCTGCGCTCGCAATGGCGAGAGGAGAGAGCCTTACTAATCCACCGGCGCGATGCTCGGGGCCAGGATGACCTCGAGATGTTCGGGCCGGTCGCGGTTGACGTTGGCGAGATAATCGTCGGCGACCTTGCGCAGGCGGCGGCTGAGCTCGGCGGAGACGCTGATACTGTCGAGCCTGGTGTTCTCGTGCACGATGGCGAGAATGGCATTGATGTGGTGCGTGAACAGCTCGGCCGGCACCTTTTCCAGATCAGGTGCGTGCTCGATGACGCGGCACAGGCTCTCGGCGATAACCGCTGCCGAAGGAAAGCCGAACGTCGCCGCATCGCCTTTGATGTCGTGCGCGGCGTGGAACAGCTCGTCGCGCAGCTTCTTCGTGAAGCCATCCTTCTGCACGGCAGTCCAGGCGATGGACAGTCTCTGGACCTCGACCGTCATCCAGTCCTTGAACTCGCCGGAGAGGCTCGCGAGCGCCTGTTCGGCGCGGCCGACCGGATCGTCCATGTCCTTTTCATCGACGCGGCGCAGGACCTTGCGCAGCGGGTTGGGCTGCGTGATGACGTGGTGCGTGGCGAAGGCCTTGACCTCGATGTCCTTTGCGCTGTTCTTCGCCATGATGCCTGCCTCGTCTGAAGACGTTGCGCTAGATGGTGGAGCGGGCCTTGTCGAGCAGCGAGGGCTGCTGCAGCACCTCGTGCTTTTCGCCGACGCGGCGCTCCGGGCCCATATAGGCGGAATTGGTGTTGCGGCGCCGGTCCGGCCCGAAATAGGTCTTGGTCTTAATGAAGGGGCGGGGATTGGCAACCACGTTGAGGATGCGCTGGTAGAGGCCCTTGGCCGAGATCGGCTTGGCCAGGAATTCGGTGACGCCGGCATCGCGCGCGACCGTGACGCGGCGCTTCTCGGAATGGCCGGTCAGCATGATGATCGGTGCGTAAGGATTGCCCTTCGATTCGGGTTGCCGGATCATCTGCGCAAGCTCGAGCCCGTCGAAGATCGGCATGGCCCAGTCGGTGATGACGATGTCGGGCACGTAATGGCTGTACATTTCGAGCGCCGTGGCGCCGTCCTCGGCTTCATAGACCTCGCGCGCGCCGAAGGAATGCAGCAGCGTCCGCAGGATGCGGCGCATGTGCGGATTGTCGTCGCAGACGAGGAAGCGCAGCTTGTTGAAGTCGATGCGAAACATGACGTCCGGGCCAGAGCGATCAACCTTCGTTAACCATATCGTGCCGGGGGTTAACGAAGGGTTGCGGCCGGGCTCGCGGAGGCGTGGCCGGCAGGCGGCTCAGTAGCCGAACTGCTCGCGCAGGATACGTTCTTCAAGGCTGTGGCCGGGGTCGAACAGCATTCGCATCGAGATGGTCTTGTCGGAGAGCACCTCGACGCGGCGGACGTCGCGGACCTCGTCGTGGTCGGCGACGGCCGCTACCGGACGCTTCTCGCCCTCCAGCACCTCGATCACGACATAGGCCGTGTTGGGCAGCAACGCGCCGCGCCAGCGGCGGGGGCGGAACGCGCTGATCGGCGTCAGTGCCAGCAGCGCGGCGTTGATCGGCAGGATCGGTCCCTGCGCGGAGAGATTATAGGCGGTTGAGCCCGCCGGCGTTGCCACCATGATGCCGTCGGCGATCAGCTCGGACATGCGCTCGCGCTCGTCGATCAGGATCCTCAAGCGCGCCGCCTGGTAGGTCTGCCGGAACAGGGCAACCTCGTTGATGGCATGGTGCAGATGCACCCGGTCATGCATGTCGGTCGCGCGCATCAGGAGCGGGTTGATCTCGGATTCATGCGCGGCCTCGAGCCGCGCCCGCAGGTCGTGCGTCGAGTACTCGTTCATCAGGAAGCCGACCGTGCCGCGATGCATGCCGTAGATCGGCTTTCCCGTGTGCATGTTCTGGTGCAGCGTCTGGAGCATCAACCCGTCGCCGCCGAGCGCGACGACGACGTCGGCGTCCTTCGGGTCGTAATTGCCATAGTCCCTTGTGAGCTGGCCGAAGGCGGCCTGCGCCTCGCTGCTCGGGCTGGCGACGAAGGCGATCCGGTCGTATCGCGAGGGCTTGGTCATGGCTTCCCAGGCAGGTGCCGCTGGCTCGAGTAAGTTCCGCCGGGCTCGTCTATACGAGGTGGGCCTGTATTGTCGAGGAGGACCGCCCTCCAAAGCTAACGGAGACTGTCGCTCCGGATTTGGGGGCAGAAACGGGTGATTTGAGCCCTGGGCGGCCCGTTCAGGCTCTCGCCAGACAAGGATTCCCCAAAGCGTCGCAATTCCGGGCTAACCTTTCTGTCCGCACCGGCTGTCACAGCCGGGCAGGGAGAACGATCATGATCACGAATTTGCCGGCGCTCCGTCAAACGGTCCTGGTGCTGGCGGTCTCGGCTTTCGCGCTTGCTGGATTTGCGCGCGCGGACGATCCGCCGAAGCCGCCCCCGGAGACCGCTGCTCCGGCCGGGCAGAAGGGTGGTCGCGGCGGCGGTACGCAGAGCGCGTCGCAGGCGTCGCCGTCGGCGGCCGAATTGCACCGTCTCCCGCCGGATTCGACCACGAAGCAGACGCTCGATCTGCCCGGCCGAACCCTCAATTTCGCCGCGACCGCCGGCTCGATCCGCGTGTTCGACGGCAAGGGCGAGCCGCTGGCCGACATCGCCTACGCGTCCTACGAACTCGAAGGTGCCGACCGCGCGACGCGCCCCGTGACGTTCCTGTTCAATGGCGGTCCCGGCGCGTCCTCGGCGTGGCTTCAGTTCGGCGCGGCCGGGCCATGGCGGCTGCCGCTCGATGGCGAAGCATTGTCGCCCTCGGCCTCGCCCGAGGTGAAGCCGAATGCGGAGACGTGGCTCGACTTCACAGATCTCGTCTTCATCGATCCCGTCAGCACCGGCTACAGCCGTTTTGTCGCCAGCAGCGAGGACGCGCGAAAATCCTTTTACTCCGTCGATGGTGACGCCAATTCGATCGCGCTCGTGATCCGCCGCTGGCTGGAGAAACACGATCGGCTGACCTCGCCGAAATACGTCGCCGGCGAAAGCTATGGCGGCATCCGCGGGCCTAAGGTGGTGCGCCAGTTGCAGCTTCAGCACGGCGTCGGCGTCAGGGGACTGATCATGGTGTCGCCGTTGCTGGATTTTCGCGAGTTCAGCGGCACCAGCCTTCTTCAATATGTCGCAACGCTGCCGAGCTATGTCGCGGTGGCGCGCGAGGCCAAGGGGCCGGTCAAGCGCGCAGACCTCGCCGATGTCGAGACTTACGCGCGCGGCGAATTCTTAGCCGACCTCGTCAAGGGCGAGGCGGACAAGGACGCCACCAATCGCCTGGCCGACAAGGTTGCCGAGCTCACCGGCATCGACCAGGCGGTGAGCCGCAGGCTCGCCGGCCGCTTCGACGTCGGTGAATTCCGCCGCGAGTTCGACCGCAAGAACGGCAAGGTGACAGGACGTTACGACGCCTCCGTGCGTGGCTTCGATCCCTATCCGGATTCCAGCAGCTCACGCTTCGGCGATCCTTCCGGCGATGCGCTCCAGGCGCCGCTGACGAGTGCCGCTGTCGACGTGCTGACGCGCAAGCTCAACTGGCGGCCCGACGGTTCCTATGAAGTCCTGAACGGTGCCGTGGAGGGCCACTGGGATTTCGGCCGCGGCATCACCCCGCCGCAATCCGTCTCGGAACTGCGCCAGATCCTCGCCACAGATGCGAAGCTGAACGTTCTGGTCGGCCACGGGCTGTTCGATCTCGCCACGCCCTATTTCGGAACGAAACGGGTGCTCGATCAGCTGCCGGCTTTCGTGACGCAACGCGTGAAGTTCGTCGTCTATCCCGGCGGCCACATGTTCTATTCGCGCGACGGATCTCGGCAGGCGTTCCGCAGCGAGGTCGAGGCGATGATCAGGGAATAGCGCCGCTCCGGAAAGGCGCATAGCGGTCTTCCGACAGGATCATGCTCGCACTAAAGAGGCCGGCGTTTGCGCGGCTTGTATCTCCGCGCGATTTCGCGCGCGACGACTTTGGCCGGCTTCACGTTCGCGCCGGCGATCCAGATGTCGCTGATCTTGCCGCGCTTGTCACGGATCCGGCGCACCGGCTCGCCATGGCTGGAATAGCCGGCCGCCCAGGCGAGCCTGCCGGTGTCGCGGCCGGTGACCTCGATTTCCGCGGCATCCATGAAGGGGTTGTTGAACTGTGGATTGGCGACGAGCACGCGGTTGCCTGCGGGGACGAGATCCGTCGCGCCCCAGATCGTCCACCATCGGCCGGTCCAGTCGCGCACGCGGCGGTCGGGTGCGCCGCGGGTCTTGAAGGTGCGCAGAATCTGCATCGCGCCGTCCATCCAGAACGGGGCCGCGCCGTCGATGGAGTTGCTGAGGATGCTGATCGCGAGCTCGCAAGCGGGAATGGAGCAGGTCCGGGAGATGTAGCCCTGGAACCCGCCGCCATGGCCGAACCAGTCCCAGCCGTCGGTCTTGCCGGCATTGACGCCCAAGCCATAGTAGGTCTCTAAGCTTTGCGGGATGCGCCAATGGTGTCGCGTCATCTCGCGACGGCTCGCGACCGACAGCACGCTCTTCCTCGCGTTGGGTGCAAGCTGCGCGAAGAAGCGGGCGGTATCGGCGGCGGTGGCGATGAAGCCTGCGGCGGATGCCATCGCATGTGCGGGATTGTCGCCGGGGATCACGCAGCGTTCGCCCAGCGGGACTTTGCGCGTATGACCGCACGCGAACGGCGTGCCCCTGGCAAGCGGCGCATTCGGCTCGGTTTCGCGCAAGCCCGCGGGTTCGATGATCTCGCGCTTGATCCAGACCGGATAGGGATCCCTGGTCACGGCCTCGATCACGAGGCCGATCAGCCCAAAGCCGTGATTGGAATATTTGAAGCGCGTGCCGGGCTCGATTGCGGTCGGTAGCTTCAATTCCGCGAGCAACTGTTTCGTGTCGAGATAGGGGCGACTGTCGATGAACTGGCCGGAATCGGCGCCGTCGCGCGTCAGCCCCGCGCTGTGCGACAGCACTTGCGCGATCGTCGTCTCGGCGACGCGCGGATGCAGGCCGCCGACATAATCGCCCACGGGATCGTCGAGCCGGATCTTGCGCTGCTCGCGCAGCTTCATGATGCCGGCCGTGGTGAAGCTCTTGGAGTGCGAGGCGATGCGGAAGCGGTGGCGCGGGGTGAGCTTCTCGCCGGTATCGAGATTGGCGAGGCCGAACGCATGCTCGGCGACGATTTCGCCGCGATGGGCGAAAGCCACGATGACACCCGGCTGCTGGATTGTCGTCAGTTGGAATTCGATCCAGGAGCCGATGTAGTCGATCGCGGATCGCAGCCACGTGTCCATTGCGCACCAATTTGCAGGAAGATCGGTGGCGGAGGCTAGCCGAGAAAGCGGAACGGGCACAACTGGAAGGTTGCGCCCGTTGGCTTCGTTTTAGGATGTGATGTCTCAGTAGACCAGCGTCGCGCCGGTCGGCTTGTCGAGCGCTGCGGCAAGCGAGCGATACTCCGAGCTGTCGGTGCCGGCAAGCGATGCGATCTTGTTCAGATGATACTGCGCCTGTTCGCGGTTGCCCTGCTCGAGTTGCCAGAGGCCGTAATACTGCCAGGTGCGGACGTGGGTCGGATCGTCCTTCAGCGCCAGCTCATAATAGGCCTTCGACGACTGGTAGTCGCCGAGCTTGCGATAGGAATAGCCGATCAGATTGGCGACGTCGGCGACGTCGTCGCGCTTGAGCGACTTCAGCTGGTCGATCGCGCCCGTGTAGTCGTGCTTGTCGTAGATCGCGGCGTAGGCTGTGCGATAGGCCGCGAGGAATTTGGGATCGCTGACGGAAGAGCTCTTCTTCTTGCCTTTTTTTAACGAGCTATCCGATTTCGGCGGCGAGGACGGCTCGTCGCTGCCCGCGGCGTAGGCGCTCGACAGTACCGGCGCCGCCGCCAGCGACATGGCGACGAGGCCCGGCACAACTAGCATTGAGAGTTTGCGCATCGAAATTCTCCCGTATGGAACGTGGCGATCCTACACGATTGCCCGAAGACCGGAACACCCATCGCACGAAAACATTCCCGCTTCGCACGATCTATTCGCCCGGCCACTGATGACAAACTTGTCATCGAGATGAACGGAAGCCTGCAAGGAGCTTCAGACTGGGTTCAATGTGCCCCGCCTAGGCTCCCACCGATGATCGAAGGGTAGGCGAGAGGGCGCCGCCTCGAGATCCTTCCAAGAGGAGACCACCATGTTGAAGACCATTTCTGCAGCCTTGCTCGCAGCTTCCGTGATCGCAGCCCCGGCCTTTGCTGCCGAGGCCGGCAAGACCACCACGACTTCCCCGGTGATCAAGGCGGACCAGAGCCAGACCAAGGCGGCGACCACCGCCGCGAAACCGGACGCCGGCGTCAAGGCCGACGCGAAGGCCGATCTCAAGCCTGCTGACGTCAAGGCCACCGACGCCAAGGTGGATGCCAAGTCGAAGGCGATGAACGCGAACGCCGCGGCCACGACCGACGAGCACAAGACCGTGCACAAGGATCGCCATCATTCCAAGGAGTCGCAGAAGGTGCAGTCGGACATGACCAAGCCGACGGCTTCAGACAAGCGCAACTGACGGCTGATCCCGCGCGGCGGCATCCCTGGCATTGCCCTGCCGCAGCGCGTGGACTTCAGGCCCGGTCCGTTCGCAGTGTCTCGTGCGAAAGCCCGAGGCGCCGGCGGCGGGCCGGTGCGCTGTTTGCGCCGCCGCAAGCGAATTCCCTTCGTGCAGGCTTGGGGCTAGAACGCTTCTGATTGGATCGAGCGGAGAGCGGGGCCTGTGGGGCGATTGGCGAGATGTGCGGTGATACTGGCATTGCCGTTGGCGCTTGCGGCATGTTTCGGCAGCGACGGTGACCGTCCAACGCTGATGGGCGCGACCCAGGCCGGTGGGCCGCAGCCGTTTCCCGATAATTTCCGGAGCGACACGCTGGCTCTGATGCGGACCTACCTCAACAATCCGGTCGGCGTGCGCGACGCCAGCATGGCCGATCCGGTGCAGCGCGAGGTCGGCGGCCGGCAGTTCTATGTGAGCTGCCTGCACTTCACCCCGCGCGAGACCGATGGCAGCTACAAGGCCATGCGGGAGCGGGCTGTGATCTTCGTCAACGGCCGAGCGGACCGTGTGGTCGACCGCACCAGCGATCTCTGCGCCGGTGCGGTTTACGCTCCCTTTCCGGAACTGGAAAAGATGACGCGTTAGCGCAAAGCCCGCCTTCATCGCCGGATGTTAGACAGACGCAGCCGGAGCCGCTGGATCACATTTCGGCGAGCTTTGAACGGGGCGGTTTTGCCTTGCGACGAATCGTTGCGCCAGGCCTTGCGCACGCGACAAAAACAGTTAGCTCAGGGCAAAGTGACGGAACAAAAGCGCGTTGTTGCCACCCCATCACAGTAGCGAACGATCAACGTTCTGGCATCGCCGCGAAGCAACCCAATTCACGCCACGTTGTTTCCTGAGTGTCGAATTGAAAGAACGGGGATGATCATGAAGTCGATTTTGCTGGGTGCAGCCGCTGTGCTTGCGCTGGCGGCGCCGGCCGCTGCCGCGGACATGCAGCCGCGCACCTACACCAAGGCTCCGGCCTATACGCCGCCGCAGATCATTTATAACTGGACCGGTTTTTACATCGGCGGCCATGTCGGTGGAGCGTTCGCCGGCGACAGCAGCTTCCAATCCAGCGACGCCCGCTTCATGGGCGGCGTACAGGGCGGCTTCGACTACCAGTTCGCGCCCAACTGGGTGGTGGGTATCGAGGCCCAGTATTCCTGGCTGCCGACCAACAACAACGGTGTGACCTTCCCGCTGGGCACGCAGGTGACCTCCAACACCGACCAGATCGGGTCGGTGACGGGGCGCATCGGCTACACCTGGGGACCGACGCTGCTTTACGCCAAGGGTGGTTATGCCTGGCGCAATAATGGCCTCGGCGTGAACATCGCCGGGGTGCCGCAGGCCTTCACCACTACCGGCAACAACAAGGACGGCTATACCGTCGGCGCCGGCCTCGAATACATGTTCGCGCCGAGCTGGTCGGCCAAGGCCGAGTACCAGTACTACAATTTCGGCGGCACCACCTTTACCTCCGGCCCGGCCGACATCGTCGGTGTTCGTGGCCGGGAGGACGAGCATACCGTCAAGGTCGGGGTGAACTACCGCTTCGGCTGGGGGGGCCCGTCAGGCTCCCGCTACTGACTCCCAGCGGGCGATCCAAGTCCCCACCAAAGGCCGGCTCAGCTGGCCTTTGGTTTGCCGGGCCTTCCGCTCGTGAGCCGTTTCCTTGGCGTGAACCATCTGGCGCGTCATTTGCTTACAAACGGTGGCTGGCGCGCCTTCTCGCGCGCGTCATGGGGCCGGGGTAAAGCAAAAATAATTTTTGCGATTTACGGAACTCGCGCTCCGGAACGCGTTATATGACAATTACGGGCTGGTGGGACGACGGACATGCGTATCTTGGTGTCGGCAGTGGTGCTCTCGTGTTTCTCCTGCCTGCCGTGCTCTGCACAGACAATCCTCAAATCCGAGCCTCTGATGCTGGCACCTTATGAGGTGGCCTTCGTCAAGGACGCTTCCTGTCCGTCGGGCAAGGTCATGAAGGTGACCGGCGCCATCCGCGGGCTGCATCGCCGTAAGGCCTGCGTGGCTATGCCGGGCGAGCAGGCCTCGTTGGCGGCCGCCACGCCCTAAGCCGCTCCGGTTTCGTGCCGGAACTCAGGAGTTCAGCTCAAGCTCCATCCTCGCCTGCTGGTCGGCTTCAGCCTTGTTCTTGGCGGGGTCCTCGCCCTGAGCTGCCTGGCACGGCGCGATCTCGTAGTCATTGTCGAGCACTCGGCGCGGTCCCGGGCGCTCGTCGTCCGCCATCACGTCCACGACGAGACCGCTCCGTTGAGCGAGCTTCCAGACGTCGGACTCACTCGGATAGGCCTTGCTGATCTGGGCCTCTTTGCAGAACAGGGCGTAGGGCATTCTTCCCGCTCCAGGAAACCCAGTTAACGAGCTTGCGGGGTCCGGGTTCCGGCCCGCCGCCCGATCACGGCGGCGTGATCGGGTGCCGCCGGCTATGAGTCCTTAACGAGTCCTGAATCCCGGAAAAAAGAATCCTTGGGACTCGTCGGCCGGAATCAGCGGATGTTTTCCGTCATGACGAGCGACCTGAAGACATCCTGCGGGCACATGCTCCTGCCGCTGGCGCTGGGGCTGTTCGGGGCCTGCGCGGCCAATCTCTTGCTGGTGTGGTCCTGGCTGTAAGCCCCTGACCGGGCAGCCTTATTTTTGGTCCGGCGGGCCGGAAACGTCGCGGATGGCTGCCCGCAATCTGGTCAGGGTCGCCGCACAATATTCCTTACGCTCGCGCTCGAAGCGCTCCTGATGCTTGCGGAAATCGGCAATGCGGGCCTGCATCTCGGTGCGGAAATCGCCGCCTGCCCCTGGCGCCGGGAAAGGTGCGGGCCGGGGCGGGAGTGGGTCTTGCGGCGACTCGATCTCGACGGCGACCGCCTCCACGGCGACGCTCTCCACAGCGACGGTCGAGCCAGCCGCGGGCGCATCCGGCTGACGGACGTCATCCTTCCCGCCGGTCACCGATTGGACGAAGGCCAGTGTCTGCGCAATCAGTGCGTCGCGCTCCCTGATCCATTTCATGATCCACCTCAGCAGCGCCATTCCAGCAAAGCGGCTGCGTCGGATCAAGGGAGGTTCGAAAAGGATTGCATATTTTTCCCGATCGCCCGACATTAAGCGAATGGTTGCAGAAGAAGAACGGTCGGACGAAGTGGAGGGGCTGAGGCTCATCCGCGCGTTCCTGTCTCTGCCGCCCGACAAGCGGGCGGAGGTGATCGCGTTTGCGGAAGAATTGGCGCGTGTCCACGGCCGGCCCGCTGAAGGCACTGAGGCCTTGCCGCGGTGAGCACTACCGCTCGCGCGGATTGACGTTGGGTTCGAACGGCGCGCCGACCACGCGGACTTGGGTCTGGATCGATGTCCGGGTAACGTCGATCACGGCTTTCTCGGCGACGCGCTCTTCACGGTCTGGCCCCAGCGCCGGCTCGAGCAGCGTCAACGTGCCGGCCACGGCGCCACAGCACAGCATCACTGTCGCCAGCAGAACTATATTTCGGTTTTCTTCGCTGATCCGCATGGGGCAAGAACGAGTGACGCAGGTCTTTGGTTCCGATCCGGCCTGATCGGATCAGCGGTCTCCGACTGCCTGAACGATGACGTCCGAAATTCCCGACCGTCGTCATGCGCTGGATGGCTCGCACAGCGGCTCGGGTCCGCGGTGCCGATGCCATCCGTGGCGCAAGCAGAATCCCATCTCGATTGCGAACGCATGGCCGTCATCACGATGGCTGAAACCGCACCGGCGGCGATCCTGGTTTCTCTTTGAACGAGATGGAGCGCATCCTCTGCGCATGCTACCTCATGTTGAATTTCGATCCGATCTGTGGTCAGTAGCCGCGCCACGCGATGCGCGGCCAATATCCATTCCTGAAGATCTGCCTATGAGCGAGGATATCAGCGACGGCTGGGCTGCGTCCGCGGCTGCATGGATCATCGAGCAGGGACAAGATGGCGACTATGGTCGCCGCTTCGTGCTGGACGCGCCGATGCAGGAGCGCATCGAAGGGCGCGGCTTTCGCAATGCGCTCGATGTCGGCTGCGGGGAGGGACGCTTCTGCCGCATCATGCAGCGCGCCGGCATCCGCACCATCGGTATCGATCCGACCGAGGCGTTGCTCGTGCGAGCCCGTGAGCTGGACCCGGACGGCGATTATCGCCTCGGCCGCGCCGAGACGATGGAGATTGATGCGCGTTTCGATCTGGTCGTCAGTTATCTCAGTCTGATCGACATGCCCGATCTCGATGCGGCGATCGCCAGGATAGTGGCGGCGCTGCGCCCCGGCGGTACGCTGCTGATCGCCAACCTGACGAGCTTCAACACCGCCGGCCAGCCGGAGGGCTGGACGCGTGACGGGGAGGGCACCTGGCGCTTCGCGATCGACCACTACATGGACGAGCGCCCGATCTGGGCCGCCTGGCACGGCATCCGGATCCAGAACTGGCACCGTCCGCTCAGCACCTACATGACGCTGTTGCTTGATCACGGTCTCCAGTTGCGTCTGTTCGCCGAGCCGCAGCCGACAGGCGGCAGTCCCGAGCAGGTCGCCCGTCATCGCCGCGTGCCCTTCTTCCACGTCATGGAGTGGCAGAAGCCGGCTTGAGGGTAAGGCAGGCGATTTCGGCGGCGACGGATCGCCTGTACACTGGCTCGCGACTTGGATCGAGGCTCGTCCGATGATCTCCAATCGTCCTCCCGTGCTGGCCCACCAACGTTTCCTCGCCGACCGTAAGAATTTCGAGGGTCTCGATCTTGCCGCACGATTCGAACGCATCGCGCGCACCAACCTTTGGGGCGCGGCCACTTCGGTGTCCGGCCTCGGCTCGGAGGATTCCGCGACCAGCGCGGTCTGCGAGGCGCTGCCTCCATTGCTGCGACGGCTCGGCGCGCGCTCGCTGCTGGATGCGCCCTGCGGTGATGCCGGATGGATTGGCCGGCTTGAGCTCGATATCGACTACACCGGCATCGACATCGTGCCGTCGCTGATCGAAGCCAACCGCCGGCGTGTCGCAGGCGGTGGCTCGCCGGGCCGGTTTCTCGTCGCCGACATCACGCGCGATGCGCTGCCGCGTGCGGATATCATTCTCTGCCGGGACTGCCTGGTGCATCTGAGCTTTGCGAACATAGGTCGCGCCCTCGCGCAATTTCGGATGAGCGGCGCGCGCTTCCTGCTGGTCACCACCTTTCCCGAATGGGAGGACAATCGCGATTGCGAGGACGGCGACTGGCGGGCGCTCAACATGGAGAAGGCGCCGTTCAACTGGCCCGCGCCGCACGCGCTGATCAACGAGCGCTGCGAGGAGGGCGGTGGTGGCTGGCGCGACAAGAGCCTCGGGCTGTGGCGGCTGGAGGATGTCGGATGATCGATGCCAGATGCAGTTGCGGCGCTGTTTGGTATGCTGAAGGAGTGTGTTCGAGCAATCGAAACATGCTTGGGTCGAGATCGGCGGCTCGGGAGTCGAGCACTTCGAACAGAGCAGCGCAGCAAGAGTTCAGGCTGAGGCAGGAGCATCGAGCGCCGGCGCGGCCTGTGTTCGGTCAGGGACGCTGCCTTGCGTTAGACGGCGTTCCTGTTGTCTGTATCGGTTCACCGGGAGCACGGTCCAGCGGCGGGTGAGGCCTCGCAAGTCCTACCGTTCCGGGAGGTGCGTCGTTGCTGGCGGTACGGGTATTGACGCGCTCCAACGTGACTGTCGATGCAACCACAATGGCGATGGCCAGGGCGACAGCGGACAGGGCTAAGGCTGCTCGATCATTCGGGTCCATCGCCAGACCTCCGCGAGACGGCTCTGTGGACAAAGGATAACGCCGGACCGATAACTTGGTTCTTGCGTCAGGGCACGACGCGGTCTCGGCTAAATCCATGGTGCCGGCTGAGGGGATTGAACCCCCGACCTTCGGTTTACAAAACCGCTGCTCTACCGCTGAGCTAAGCCGGCGACGCTTGAAAGCGGGGCGGGGCCGGCATATGCGCCGGTTATCCGCCCGCGCGTCGCAATATCAGACTTGGTTGGAAAGTGCCAGAACCCGCGATGATTGTTGCAGGCACGAATCAGGCGGCCCGAAGGCCGCCTGATTCATCGCGCTCACTTTCGTTGCCCTACTGGCAGATGTGCCGGCGGCCGTCTTCGCCCTTGAACCAGGTGCCTGGCGTGCAGACGAAGCCGTTGCGCTGGGCGTAGGTGCGGGTGTCCCATCCACGATTGTTCCAGCCACGGTCCCACGAATTGTCATAAGCGTAGGAATTGTCCCAGGCGCGGAATGGGGCGGTGGCAATCGCGCCGGCGGTGCCGATCGCGGCGCCGGCGACGCCCGCCGCGACGTCGGTCGGCCAGAAGCCGGTGCGGCTCCTGTTCCAGTCGTTATTCCAATCACCGTTGGTCTGGCGATAGGACACGCGGCGATGCCGATAGCCACTATCGGTGTAGGGGTTTCCGGGGCCGAGATTCTGGCAGTTGGCGTTGGGGAATTGCGCCGAGCAGCGGCCGGGATTGGTGACGATCGCCTGCGCCATGGCGGAGCCTGCCAGCATGGTAGCTGCAATCGCCGTGGCCCCGAGAAGCTTGATGTTCATGGTTCTTCGCTCCCATTTTGTTGACGGGAGCCAAACGCTGACGGCGCAGGACGTTCCGATGCAACCTTGGGATTTTCGCAGCTGGACAGTCAAACGGATGTGAGTTCGGCGGCGCTGTTCCGGCGGCGGAGCCCGCGCCGTTAACACTTCGCTAGCTTGCTTTGCAGCATTTGAGCGGCGCGCAACCCTTACGCATTAGGCTTACCGGAAATTGGTGAGCAGGCCTTAACCCTCTCTGTGTTGCGATCAGATAGCTTGGCGCCGGACAACCGGGATCCTCTCATGCGCGCTGTGATGCTCGCCGCCTTTCTCATCGGACTACCTGCAACGGCGTTTGCCGACTCCGAAATCGTCGTTCCGGGCCGTCCCGGCGTGCCGATCATCATCAACAACATCGATGCGTCCTACGCCGTGGTCGAGGGCGTCTGGGGCCTGGGCAAAAACCAGCAGGTGCAGCCCACGATCTATGGCGGACGCTATATCGCAGAGCGGCAGCCCGATAACGTTGGTCATTATTATCCGACGCTGGGCTTGCGGCCTGGCTATGGCCGGCTCGAGGTCGAGCCGCCCGCGAACCGCAAACTGCCGAAGCCAGCCGAGAGCTACCACGAGAGCTGGGGTGCGTCGTCCGCGCCGCTGCCCGTGCAGATGGACCCGCCCGTCGATCCTCCGCCGGTGATCTACGCGCCCGAGATCAACGAGCGTCCACGGCCGCCTCGGCCGCGGCCGCACACAGAGCTGCCCGGCAGGCCGCCGGGTTGAAAAACGTAAACCGAAAAAACGGAAATCAACAGGAGAGAGTAATGCGTCAGATGATTTCGGGGTTGGTTGCGGCAGCTGCCGTGACGTTCGTCGCCACCGCGTCCGCCGCGGCCTGCGGCTTCACCGCGTGCGCGCCGGTTGCGCCGGTCTATTCCGGCTGCAACACCGGCTGCGGCGGTTACGGCTACGGCTACGGCTACGGTGCCTTTGAGCGTCTCGCCGAACCGACCACACAGTATTATTACGTCAACCAGGGCCCGACCTATAGCGGTCCGGGCGCCTTCGCGCCGTATCCGACCTATCGTGAAGATGCGGTCGTCGCGCCCGCCAATTACGGCTATGGCTACGGCTATCGTGCCGCTGCAGTCGCGCCGCCGGCCGCTTATCCTTATCGCCGCCCGTACTACCGTCCGTATCGCTATGGCTACGGCCCGCGTTATGGCTATCTGCCGCGCGTGCACTATGGCCATGGTCCGCGCTATGGCTACGCCCATCGCCACGCCCCGCACTACTATGGTGGCCACCGCGCCATGCGCCGCTATTACTGATCTCTGATCGGCTAGAGCCACGAGGCGCCCGTCCGCGCGATGCGGGCGGGCGTTTTGTTGTGCTAGCGCTTCATCAGCCCAAGTCGGCTCGCGCCGACATAGAGCGCGAGCACGGCTGCGTTCGAGACGTTGAGACTCTTGATCTCGCCGGGCATGTCGAGCCGGGCCACGACGCTGCAGGTCTCGCGAGTCAATTGCCTGAGGCCCTTGCCTTCGGCTCCCAGCACCAATGCTAGTGGCTGGCGTAAGGCGACGTCGCTGATGTCCTCGCTGCCCTCGCTGTCGAGGCCGACGGTCTGGAAGCCGCGCTCGTTCAGCGCCGTCAGCGCACGGGCGAGGTTTTGCACCGTGACCGTCGGGACCAGCTCGAGCGCGCCCGAAGCGGCCTTGGCCAGAACGCCGGTCGCTTCGGGACTGTGCCGCGCCGTGGTGACGATCGCCTTCACCGCGAACGCCGCGGCGGAACGCAGGATGGCGCCGACATTGTGCGGGTCGGTGATCTGGTCGAGCACCAGCACCATGCCTTCCTGTGCCAGGGTCTCGATGTCGGGCGAGGGCAGGGGATCGGCCTCGGCCAGGAGGCCCTGGTGCACGGCGTCGGGCGACAGCAGCCGGTCGATCTCCTGCGGCCGCACGATCTCTGGCGGCACGCGGGTTTCGATGTTTTCTTCCGCTAGACGCCTTGCGGCGTTCTCGGTCAGCGTCAGCTTGCGGATCCGGCGCCGAGGGTTGGCCAGGGCCATGGTGACGGTGTGCCAGCCGTAGAGAATGACGGGGCCGTCGCCTTGCGAATCGCGGTCGCGCCAAGCCGGGCGTCCGGCCGCTTTTCCGGGCCTGTTGAATGGCTTAGCTCCGCCGCGAGCCCCCTTGGGGCCGAATTTTCGATCCTTCATGGGCTCGCTTCTGTCACGGGTTCCGGAATATGGCAATTTCGATGCCGGCGAGGGCGATTTTAGCTGCTTGCCTCGGTTGACTTTGCCCCACCGCATCGCCCATAAACGCGCCCGGTCGCGCCCCGATCCGGGTTGTCGCGGCCTTCACGTTCCATGGCCGTCTTCGGTCCGCCGGCAAGGTCCGGCCCGATTGTGCTGCCGTCGAGCGGGGGAGTGTCCCGAGTGGCAAAGGGAGCTGACTGTAAATCAGCCGCCTCATGGCTTCGCAGGTTCGAGTCCTGCCTCCCCCACCAATAACAAACTGATTTCACTGCACTTTTAGTCCGCCTTGAAGCCTGGCGGCACCCAATTTCTCTGGATTCCGTGCTGGGTCACAACTGGGTCACAGGCGGCAAGAATTTGTTCGCAAATCCGCTTCGTTGAAGCGCGCTTGAGCGAATCGGTAATTGCAACAGCGCAGCCGCAGGAGCGTCAGCGTAGCGACGGCTCGGCCGGGACGCGGGACCGACTGCGGCGCCGCGACCGGTTCAACAGAGCACCCGCAGGAGCGGCAGCATGGCGGCGCCACTCACCTTGCGGACGGGGGACCGAGTGCTCCCGGCGATGCGCACGTTTTGCTCTCATATCACAACGATCATGATCCGATCGCCAATGAGGAAATCCGAATCGATGTAGTGTGCTGGTCACCCGACAGCAGTGCCGTTCAGGTTAGCGCAGGCATCGAGCGGCCAGTTACTCTTCGGTCACATGCCGCCGACCGATACAACGACAACGAGGCTCCGTTTGCCTTCCTCCACTCGCAGAAAACCACCGAAGGTCTTCCTCGATGCAAACGTGGTGATAAGAGCTGGGAAGCCGCCAGGCAAACCGGTGATGGATGCGCTGTCAGACCTAGTTGATGCTGGCTTCATTCGTGTTCTTGTCACCGATCTCACGAAGATTGAAGTTGCCAAGAAGCACACGAATAATGACCTTGAAGAGATCGGGGCGGTTGGTCGAGCCAGATTTAGGAAACTGGTAAAGCGGACGATTGACGTCGACTTACCGGAATTGTCGGCCGATGCTCTCAGATCGAAGATCTTCGATCGATATCTCAAAGAAGTGGAGGCGATGTTCAAGAGACTGAAGGCCGCGACGTTGTCCGTGGACGAGGTCAAACCCAGCGCTGTTTTTGACGCCTATACCCATGGCAAGGGAGTCTTCAGCCGGGAGGCAAAGAAAGATCAGTTTCCGGATGGGTTCATTTTTGAGCGGCTACGACTTGAGGCCAAACCCAACGACCAGCTGGTGATTGTGTCGGACGACGGTGACTTTGCCTCGGCAGTTAGAGCCGAGAAGCACCTGAAGCATCTCAAATCCGTCGGTGATCTCTTCGAAATGCTGGGGCTTAAGCGCGAAGAAGCACCAGATATCGAATCATTTCTCGATCGAGTGAAAGACGATTTCGTCGCGCGCGTGAACGACGAGGTAGCAGATTGGGGCTTGCAAGTGTCAGATGTCGAAGACGCGGAGATCGACGATTCCACCGTCACTAATGTGGAGATCATCGACATGAATACCTATGATGCGACCCAAGACAGGGGTGAGATACTTGTCGTCGGAAGACTTAAGATGGACGTCCAGGTGTCGTTTACCCATCCAGATTGGGATACTGCCGTCTACGACAGTGAAGACAAGGTCCTAATTCCGTTCGATAAGGTTTCTGATGAAAAGGAAGTCGAACTCGAAGCGGAGTTTGCCATGACGATCGCAGTCGGAGACGATGGCAAGCCGGAAGCAATTGAACACTTCAGCTTTTCGAATGACAGCTTCATTTGGGTTCCGATTCAGGAGAGTGATTTGGACTGGCGCTGATGCCTAAATTGTTTCACCGCGTCCCCTCTAGCAATGGAGCGCATAAAAAACGTTAGCGTGGAGCGCAAAAGAACTTTGTTTGATCCGCTGGACCTCCGATCAGCAGCCGAAGAGTGCTCTCGCCCCGTTGACACCTGTCTGGTGAATCACTGCATGCGCAGGCCTTGCAGCTGGCGTAGCGTATTCGCCCCAGCTCTTGTAGTTCTGATGACAGCTCTGCTGGGACGCCGACACGCCTGGCTAGGTCGCAGAAGAATTAGCAGTCTTGGGAGTCAGAAGTCATCTCACGTTAGAACGCCATCCTTGAAGGTGGTTCTCATAGGTTTGTCTTGATTTCATCGAGCTTTGGGACAACCATTGCGTGTAGGAGATTTTCTGGACATGTGGGGCTGCTTTGAAAGTTAACGAGCTTGCGATTAAGAATTTTCGGGGGGTGAGGACCGCGACACTTCTCCTCCCGGATCATGCCGTTCTGATTGGCGACAACAATGTCGGCAAATCAACAGTCCTTGAAGCGCTCGATCTCGTCCTTGGACCCGACCGGCTGTCGCGTCCGTCACCGATCGACGAACACGATTTTCACCTCGGGCAATATCTTGCCTCGACTGAGGGCGACGGGGCGAAAGAGAGCCACAAGTCGCCTCGCATTACCGTGACAGCGACGGTTGCTGGCCTTACCGACGAACAGCAGGTTCATTTCGCTGACTACGTCGAGTGGTGGGATCCGTCCAAGCAAGCTCTATACACTGCGGCAGATGCGAAGGGCCTTGATGCCTCGCCCGCCGTTCCCGCCCTGCGGGTAACTTTTGTCGGCTGGTACGATACCACTGAGGACGACTTCGTGGGTCGGACATATTTCACGCGCTCCCTTGACGAGAATGAGGCGCCCGCATCCTTCACCAAGAACGACAAGCAAAAGTGCGGTTTCCTCTATCTCCGTTCGATCCGGACCGGGACGCGAGCCCTTAGCCTTGAGCGGGGAAGCCTTCTCGACATCATTCTACGTCTCAAGGAGATAAGGCCAAAGATGTGGGAAGCCACACTGGCCGAACTGTCGGCGTTTGACGTCGCGAGCGATCCCGAGCTTGGCATATCGGGTGTGCTGGGCAGCATTGATGCGGCTCTCAAAAAGTATGTGCCACGCGAATGGGGTATCCAGCCTCACCTGCGGGTTTCAGCGCTCACGCGACGGCATTTGCGGGAGGTCATTACAGCATTCATCGCGACAGGGAACGGCCCCCATTCTGCACCGTTCTTCCGCCAGGGGACCGGTACGATCAACATGCTGCTTCTTGCGATGCTCTCGCAGATCGCCGAGGACAAGCAGAACGTGATTTTCGCAATGGAAGAGCCGGAAACCGCCATCCCGCCTTATGCGCAGAAGCGCATCGTGCATGAATTGCGCAAGCTGTCGGCACAGACGATTTTCACCTCTCATTCGCCGTACGTGCTCGAGGAATTCGCGCCTAATGAGACAGTCGTTCTTAATCGCTTTGATAATGGCGAACTCGGGCAGGCGACGGTGGTCTTGCCCGATAGCGTCAAGCTAAAGCGGTATCGGCAGCAATTCCGCACGCGATTTTGCGAGGGCTTGTTATCACGACGCGTGTTGCTAGCGGAAGGCGCGACCGAGGCAACGGCGCTGCCTGCGGCAGCGCGGCGACTTAGCGAGCTGAAACCCGCGACCTACGTGTCCCTGGAAGCACTCGGGATCGCGGTCTTGGACGCTGGATCGGAAACGCAGATCGCCGATCTAGCAAAATTGTACAAGAGCCTCGGGAAAGAAACCTTCGCCTTTTGCGACCAACAACCCAGCGATCGAAAGGACGTTATCGAGGCCGAGGTCAAGGCGCTGTTTATGCACGGCGAGATAGGTCTCGAAGACCTCGTCTTCAAGAACACGCCTTAAACCGCTCTGGAGAGGTTTGCGGTGACGCTCGAATGGCCGCAGCATCTCAAGGCGAAGTATCCCGACGTCAAAAAGAATACGAGCGAGGCGCTCAAGGATTACTTCGCCTGGTCGAAGGGAAACTGGGGATTGGCCGATTTCCTTGCGCAATGCTCCGAGGCAGAGATTCCCAAATGGCTTCGCGACGTTTGCATCGCGCTAGTGGGGTTTTGCCAGCCCCCGGCCACACCTGCGGCCTCCAAGGGAGGCGCTGGGTAACTCGTGGTCAAGCTCACCCAGACGCAGGAAGACATTCTCGGAGCGGACGGGCACCTTTTGGTAACGGGAGGGCCAGGTTCTGGGAAAACCAGCATAGCCATTTTGAAGGCAGCGCGCCTTTCCTGTGGGCTTATGCCCGCCCAGTCAATCTTGTTCCTAAGCTTTGCGCGAGCGACGGTCGCGCGGGTTCTCGAAGCAATCGACCAGGATGAAAAGATATCGGAGGACGCCAGGTCACGGATTGAGGTGGATACCTACCATGCGTTTTTCTGGGCGGCTACTCAAAACCCACGGGTATCTGGTCGGCCTTCCGCGGCGGCTCACGTTGATGACGCCGCAAAACGAGGCCGTCGCGCTATCCGCGATACGTCGGGCGTACAAGGCCGATTCAAAGCTCTCCGACGCCGAGCTCGCCGAGAAGCGGCGGCTCGAAGAGGCTGAGCGGACCCGCCTTGCCGAGCAGGAGGGATGCGTCTGCTTTGGTGCGTTCGCGCCGTATGTTGGCAAGCTGCTTCATGCGTCCAATAAAGTCCGAAGACTGGTGGCGATGGCATTTCCTGTGATTATTTTGGATGAGTTTCAGGACACCACGGCCGATCAATGGAACGTGGTGAAGGCGCTCGGCACAGGTAGCACGCTAATCGCGCTAGCGGATCCCGAGCAGCGCATTTTCGAATTTGCGGGCGCCGAAGCTAAGCGTCTCCAGCAATTCAAGGACACATTTCATCCGGCGGTGTTCGACCTGAACGGCGATAATCATCGGAGCAAGGGAACCGAAATCGCGACCTTCGCGGACGAGGTTCTGCATGGAAATTTCAGCAAGGACAGCTACAGCGGCGTACAGTTCGTTGGCTACGAGCCGAATGAGAATCAGGCATTTGCCGCCCTGCGAGGGCAGACCATACGGGCGCGCGCGCGGAGGTTTAAGGCTGGCCGGGACAACTGGACGGTGGCGGTCCTGGTCCCGACGAAGCGAATGACGCGTCGCGTCTCCGACTCGTTCCGCGAAGGGCTTGGATCGATGCCGCCGTTGAGCCATACGGCTGCCGTGGACATGGACGCCGCCATTCTTGCCGCCGAACTGATCTCGTATCTAATACAACAGGTCCCAGGCACCGCAGGACTCGAAGGCTCCGTCGAGCTGGTGTGTGCGTTCTATCGTGGCAAGGACGGTGAAACGCCCTCAAAGACAAGCCTTGATGAAGCAGACAGAATACGCGCCGCATTCGAGCGGTGGGTCGAAAAGGAGGCGGCCGGCCTCCCACTGGCCGCGAGGAGCATGTTCCACGCGATGCGGGAAGCTCTTGCTGAGACACAGGCTGTGGTTCTCAGAGGTGACCCCGACACCGACTGGCTTGCGATTCGCTCCGTGCTGGAAAACAGCGGCTGTCCGCGGCTCAGAGAGATCGCTGGTGAAGCGCGCAACATTCGTTTGCTCGAACGAGGAACAGTGCTGCGCCAACAGTTGTCAGAGGATTGGAGAGCGAACGGCTCATACCGAAATGCGCTTGCTATTACACGACAGGCCTTCGTACGGGAGCATTTCGCGATCGCAAGCCGACCGGAGCGCGGCATTATTGTAATGAACATGCATAAGGCCAAAGGGAAGCAGTTCGATGAGGTCATCATCTTCGACGGCTGGCCCTACCGAGCTGGGAAAAAAATCGTCTCAAATCCTGACCGGATCGTGCGCAACAACGAGGTGACCGGGGACATGGGTCAGCAGCGGCAAAATTTACGGGTAAGCATCACGCGTGCGCGCGTGCAAACAACGATACTGACGCCGAAAGGTGATCCTTGCGTGTTGATGCTTCCCAAAAAGGCGTAGCGGGCCGATACCGCGACCAAAGCTACCCCACGCGCTTAAAGCCTTTGCCCAGTGAGCGCCTTGGCGTAGGCAGTTGCTTTGCCTCGCAAAGAGAGAACTCCTCGCTGGATGCGCTCAGCAAGAATGGCTATGTTGCATTGTATTACTGGAACGCAAATGCTGAAGAGCGCTCTCAACCATCTTTTAACCAACGTGATCCCTGCTGCGCAGGACTATCATCGCGCCGAAACGGAATTGTCTGCGGCGTTTGACCAAAACTCTGAGCCCGCCCATTGGACCGTGGCCGGCCAGCACGCCAAACGGCGCGCGGCCGAAGTTGCTTTGGCAATCGATGGTCTTGCCGATCGAGCAGCCAGCGACCTCGGCATCTCGCCGGAGGAGGTGCGCAAAGCGGTAGCTGCGCTTTGCGTAATCGACGGCGCAGCGCGCCCTGGAAGTATCGAGCGGGTCTGTGCAGTCGCGAATGCCTACAAGCACGCCGGTCCGTTGCGTGGTAAGCACCCAATCGCTTCAGAGTCCGACATCCTTGCCGCGGGGGCGGGCTTTGGAATAGACGGCTATGGCATTGGCAAATTCGGCGGGGTTGAGATTTTGGTGACGGATCGCGATGGCACCGTGCGAAAATTCCTCGGCGATGTACCCTGGGCCATTGCGGGATGGTTTCGGTTTCTTGTAGGACGCGCGGCACTGCCGCGAGAAGAGTACCGCGTGTGCGGTCTTTGCGTAAAAGCTGCCGATCCTGCGGCCCCAGCGGACGGCTCGGAGCGGTGAACCTCTCATGCCGACAATCGCATCATCAAATGTTCCAACTCCCAAGTCTTGGGATGAGTTCGAGGACATCACGCTTGCTGCGGCCAAGCTTCGTTGGAATTCGTCTGATTTCTACCGGAATGGGCGACCGGGCCAGAAGCAGGATGGCGTCGATATTTGGGGGCATGACGATGACAATCGTCAACTTGGGGTTCAGTGCAAGAATACAGTGAACGGCATATCGCTTGCGACGGTCGAAGCCGAGATTGCCAATGCTCAAGCGTTCGAGCCAAAGCTGGATCGTCTCTACGTCGCCACCACGGCAAAGCGCGATGCAGTCCTGCAGAAGAAGGTTCGTGAGATATCTGAGCAGCGGGCCAAGGCAGGTGTTTTCAAGGTCGATCTGTTGTTTTGGGATGACATTTCCCAGGATTTGGCCAAAGATGACGACGTCTTTTTCCGACATTACCCGCAGTTTAGACAGGGCACCGATCCGGTTAGGGATCACGACAAGAAGCTATTTGACGAACTGATTGCGCTGCTCTCGTCAGACGGTGTCATTGGCTTTATCGATCGCTTCAACATGGCGGGTTGGCTCTTTCAAGATAGCGAGCTCGATCCGCTTTCCGAATTTCACGCGCGGTGGAGCGCGCCAGAGCGCCAGTTCATCACGCCTGAGCTTGAAGCAGCTCGGAAGGCGCTTTGGTCGAAAGCGAGAGACTATCTGCGGGTGATCGCCATTGAGACCTTTCCGGCTAACACGCCCGGATGGAGGTCTGTGCCGGAGGAATGGGAAGATGAGCAGCCGGAGCGCTTCCGTCGCGTCGTGAAGGAGCTTCACACCCTCGCAGGCGAAATCGTTCAGTTGCATGCCGAGCTTGTGCGTGTCGGCCAGGAGCGCCTGATCAGGAGCCGAGAGTAGATGGTCTGGACGAGATCACGTTTTGCACCACTAGCATCCGCCAACCGGTGCGGCCAGTCGGGAAAAATCTCCGATGTACACGTTTGAAGATATCAAGCCGGGCGCGCGTCTGCGTGGTCTCGATCCTGCCGGTGTGGCGGAGGTCGTCCAAGTCGCTCGGTTCGGGCCCGATGCATTGAACCTCGTTTTTCGAGTGGATGGCCGGGTTGGCGAGCGTCTCGTCTACAGAGGCGAAGAGAGCGGCTTCGAATTCTTGGATTTCGGGAGGAGCTACGCGTTCGATGCGGACGGCGGACTTCTTCGCCTCGCCTCAGAGGCCTATCGCATCCGACTTGCCTACCTGTTCGACCCCTATCTGGCGGTCAGTGCTTCCCAAATCGAGGCGCTGCCCCATCAGATCACGGCCGTCTACGGAGAAATGCTGCCGCGCCAGCCGCTGCGGTTCTTACTCGCCGATGACCCCGGCGCGGGTAAGACGGTTATGGCCGGCCTGCTCATTAAGGAGCTTCTCATCCGGGGTGATCTTGAGCGCTGCCTCATTGTCGCGCCGGGCAGTCTCGTCGAGCAATGGCAGGACGAGCTGTCCGAAAAGTTTGGCCTCTCTTTCGAAATTCTCACCCGCGACCAAACCGAAGCCTCCGTCACCGGCAATCCTTTTATCGAAAAACACCGCATCATATTGCGGCTTGATATGGCCGCTCGTTCAGACGAGCTCAAAGCAAAGCTTCAGGCGGCGCCGGACTGGGATCTCGTAATTTGTGACGAAGCCCACCGAATGGCGGCTTCATATTTCGGCGGCGAGGTCAAGGAAACTCAGCGCCACAAGCTGGGCAAACTTCTCGGAAATCGAACGCGCAACCTGCTTCTTATGTCGGCGACGCCGCACAATGGCAAAGAAGCCGATTTTCAGCTCTTTATGGGACTTCTCGATGCCGACCGTTTCGAGGGTCGCTTTCGAGAAGGCGTTCACAAGGCAGATGTCTCCGACATGATGCGGCGTCTCACCAAGGAGGAGCTTTATCGGTTCGACGGTACGCCTCTATTTCCTGAGCGCCGCGCTTACACGGCAAGCTACTCGTTGTCTCCGGCTGAAACCGACCTCTATCAAGCAGTCACGATGTATGTTCGTGAGGAAATGAACCGGGCCGATCGAACCGGCGATGATAAGCGGCGTATGAACGTGGGGTTCGCCCTGCAGATCCTGCAGCGCCGACTGGCTTCCTCGCCTGCCGCTATTCACCGCTCGTTGGAGCGGCGACGCAAGCGACTTGAGGAGCGGCTCCGAGAAGAGAGATTGATGCGTCAGGGCAGCTCTACTTTGACCCGGGGAGCGTCGCTGCCCACCTTTGACCCGAATGATATCGATGAGGTGCCTGGTGCTGAGGCGGAACAGGCCGAGGAGCAGATTCTCGATCAGGCTACAGCTGCTCAGACCCTAGCGGAGCTGGAAGCCGAAATCGCGATCCTGAGCGACCTCGAAAATCGAGCTCTTCGTCTTAAGCTCTCTGGGCAAGACGCCAAATGGCGCGAGCTCGAATCGATTCTCGACGAGCCGATTATGGTCGATCCTGCAACCGGGCTTCGCCGAAAGATTCTCATCTTCACCGAGCCCAAAGACACTCTCGAATACCTCCAACAGAAGATCACTGCGCGGATTGGCGATCCGGCAGCGGTGGTTGTGATCCATGGCGGCGTCGCGCGGGAAGCCCGTCGTGCAGCAATTGCCGCGTTCAATTCCGATCCAGTCGTGCGTGTCATGATTGCGAACGACGCGGCAGGCGAAGGCGTGAACCTTCAGCGCGGTGCGCACCTGATGGTCAACTACGATCTGCCCTGGAATCCAAACCGATTGGAGCAGCGCTTTGGTCGTATTCACCGCATTGGCCAGACCGAGGTCTGTCACCTTTGGAGCCTGTGCGCGTCCAATACGCGTGAGGGTGAGGTTTATCGCCGACTTCTTGAAAAGCTTGAAGAGGCCCGCGTGGCACTCGGGGGCAAGGTTTACGATGTTCTTGGAGAGCTGTTCGAAGGGCATGCTCTTCGAGATCTGTTGGTCGATGCAATCCGATACGGTGATCGACCAGAGAAGAAGGCAGAGCTCTTCCGAGTGGTGGATGGTGCGGTCGACGTCGGCGCGATTGAAAGATTGGTGGCCGAGCGGAAGCTGACCTCTGAAGGTATGGATCCGAAGGTGGTCGGGGCCATTCGCGAGGAGATGGAGCGCGCGCAGGCACGGCGACTTCAACCACATTTCATCAGCGCATTTTTTCGCGAAGCGTTCGCGCTGCTCGGTGGTCGGATGGCAGAGCGCGAAAATGGTCGGTTTGAAATCACGCGCGTACCCTCAATTCTTAAGGAGCGCGACCGCCTCATCGGGCGCGGGGACCCGATTCTTGATCGCTACGCGCGCGTAACATTTGAGAAGGACCTCATTAGCGGTCATCCGCAGGCTGAACTCTTGGGCCCTGGGCACCCACTCCTCGATGCTGTGGTGGACGTTATCCTTGAACGGTTCCAACCGCTCCTGTCGCAGGGCGGGGTCTTAGTCGACGATACCGACGACGGCACTGACCTGCGGCTCCTCGTCTATCTCGAACACGCAGTACGCGACGGGCGCACTGTCAAATCACTCGATCCTCGTATCGTTTCTCAGCGCCTTCAATTCATCTATCTGACGGAACACGGGAGTGCGATCGATGGAGGGCCAGCGCCTTATCTCGACTGCCGTCCAATCAAGCCTGAAGAAAGGGAGCTGATCACAGATGACCTCGGGGCGCCGTGGTTCTCGGGCAAGGTCGAGGACGGCGCGCTCGCCTATGCTGTCGCCAATCTAGTTCCCAATCACCTGGCCGAAGTGAAGCGAAGACGTATTGCCGAGATCGACAAGATTGAACGCGAGGTCAGGACGCGCCTCACACGCGAGATCAACTACTGGGATGCGCGAGCTGCACGGCTCCGAGAGGAGGAGCGCGCTGGTAAAGAACAACGTGTCAACGCTCAAAACGCTGAAGCCACAGCGGCACGCCTGGTTGAACGGCTTCACAAACGGCAGGCAGAGCTCGATCGCGAACGGCAGATTTCAGCCCTGCCGCCGGTCCTCAAGGGTGCGGCGCTTGTCGTGCCGGCGGGCCTACTCAGAAGCAGGCAGATGACCATCACTGCTAGTCAGCAGGCGGACGGCTTCTCGGATGATCCAGCTACGCGCGCGCTAATCGAAAAGCTCGCAATGGATGCCGTCATGGCTGCCGAACGAGCTCTCGGCAACAAGCCCCGTGACGTTTCCGCCGAGAAAAAAGGATACGATATTGAAAGCAGCGATCCGCATTCAGGCCATCTCCGGTTCCTCGAAGTGAAAGGGCGGCACGTCGATGGCCGCGAGGTGATCCTTACGAAAAATGAGATCTTGGCTTCTCTCAACGCACCAGACGGCTTCATCCTCGCAATCGTTCAAGTCGAGCGCGGTTTTGCACACCAGCCGGTCTATGTCCGGCGATTTTTCAACCGTGAGCTGGGATTTGCGGAAACGGCGGTGGTCTTTGCACTGGCCGATCTGCTATCGCTAGGATCAGGGCCCTCTTGAGGCCCTGATTCTGGGGGAACCAGCCCGTCACGGCCTGACATCGGCTAATTTCCCTTGCGTTTTCAAAGGGTTGAAATGGCCGCTGGCGTCACACGCAAGAAGCTCATCGAAGTGTCGATCCCGCTAGAGGCCATTAACGCAGCCTCCGCGCGCGAGAAATCTATCCGGCACGGCCATCCGTCGACCCTGCACCTTTGGTGGGCGCGACGTCCTTTGGCAGCATGCCGGGCGGTGCTCTTCTCGCAGCTCGTGGACGATCCGTCCGCCTGGCCGGACCGTTTCCCGACCGAGGAAGCGCAGGATGCCGAGCGCCGGCGGCTGCACGATGTTATCCGACGGATGGTCGAATGGCCGGATTCAAAGCCGGCAGATCGCGCGCGATTTGACGATGCTATAGAGGCCGCCCGTTTTGAAATCGCGCGCTCGGTCGCCTGGAGCTTGGGCGAGGAGCCGCCGGCAAAGGGCAACGGCAAAGCAATCCTCGACTATCTCCAGGCCAAGGCGCCGCCAGTCTACGATCCGTTCTCGGGCGGCGGGTCGATCCCGCTGGAAGCACAGCGCTTGGGGCTACGTGGCTATGGTTCCGACCTCAATCCGGTGGCAGTGCTGATCGGAAAGGCGTTAGTGGAAATCCCGCCGAAGTTCGTGGGGCGACCGCCGGTCAACCCAAAAGGCCAAGCCGAACTGCAGCGTGGGGGCCAATGGAACGGCAAGGGCGCACAGGGCCTAGCCGAGGACGTGCGTTATTATGGGCAATGGATGCGCGATGAAGCTGAAAAGCGCATCGGCCATCTCTACCCCAAAGCGAAACTGCCGGACGGATCGGAAGCAACGGTGATCGCTTGGCTGTGGGCGCGTACCGTGCGGTCACCCGATCCAGCCGCCCACGGCGCGATGGTGCCGCTGGTGTCATCTTTCATGCTCTCGACCAAGGAAGGGAAGAAAGCGTGGGTCGAGCCCATCATCGACGCAAAAGCACCGGAGGGATGGCGATTCGAGGTGAAGACGGGAAAGCTCAGCAAGACGGAGGAAGAAGCGAAGAAGAAGGGAACGAAGACGGCGAGAGGCAATTTCGCTTGTCTCCTAAGTGGCGTGGGAATTTCGGAGGACTACAACCGTGCGCAAGGAAAAGCGAAACGGCTTGGAGTCCGGCTGATGGCAGTTGTGGCCGAAGGCAATCGCGGGCGAATTTACCTCACTCCAACGATAGATGATGAGCATATTGCTGCGAGTGCTCAGCAACAATGGGAGCCCGAGGGTGATCTTTATGAGAAAGCCTTGGGTTCTAGGGTGCCAGCGTATGGTCTTACGCGTTGGGCCGATCTTTTCACTCCGCGTCAGCTTATAGCGCTAACAACCTTTGCTGATCTGGTGAGTGATGCGCGCGAGAAAGTTCTTGCCGATGCCCGCGTCGCCGGCCTCAAGGAGGAAAAAACGCCGCTTCACCAGGGCGGCAATGGCGCGACCGCCTACGCGGATGCAGTAGCGACATATTTGGCGTTTGCGGTCGACAAAGCTACAGATCGAAACACAACTCTTTGCGCGTGGGAGTCCAAGATGGACCGCATGCGAAACACGTTCGGTCGGCAGGCCCTCTCAATGGTTTGGGACTACGCTGAAACGAACCCCTTGAGCGGCGCAGGCGGTGACATTGCGGGAACAGCATTTGCCGTCTTCGAGGTCCTCAGCAAGCTCGACAACGCGGGAATAGGAGCAATTGCGAACATTGATGCAGCGAAGAATTCCTTTCCTATACGCCCAATCGTCATCTCCAGCGATCCGCCCTACTACGACAATATCGGATATGCTGATCTCTCTGATTTCTTCTACGTCTGGCTTCGTCACTCGGTAAATCAGATTTGGCCAGACCTGTTTCGTCGACTTGCCACACCCAAAGCTGAAGAATTGGTGGCGACGCCATACAGGCATGGTGGGAAAGCCGACGCTGAAGCTTTCTTTATGCAAGGTATGAGTGATGCGCTGACTGCCATGCGCAAGGCGGCGACGGATAGCGAGCCGCTTGCGATCTACTATGCCTTCAAGCAATCTGAGCTCTCTGAGGAAGGGATTACATCAGCGGGGTGGGCATCATTCCTGCAAGCGGTCATTGGTTCGGGTTTGCTTGTTGACGGTACTTGGCCGTTGCGCACGGAGCTAGCCAATCGTATGCGCGGTCAGGGATCAAATGCCCTCGCTTCCTCGATCGTCCTTGTCTGCCGCAAGCGTTCTGCTGATGCCTCTGTCATCACCCGCGCCGATTTCATGCGAGCATTGAAGCGTGAACTGCCCGAGGCCATCGATGACATCCGCAAGGCCGGAGTCGGCCCGGTGGACATGCAACAGTCGGTGATCGGACCGGGCATGGGCGTTTTTTCGCGGCACGCAAAAGTGCTGGAGGATGATGACTCATCCATGAGCGTGAAGACGGCGCTCGCCCTCATAAATCGGGTGTGGGAGGAGATCGACCAGGCGCTCGACACTAATTTCGACGCCGAAACTCAGGTAGCGCTCGCTTGGTACGCCTCCTACGGTTTCGACGCCCGCTCCTCCGGCGATATGATCGTTCTAACCACCGCCAAGAACACCTCCGACAAGTCGCTGTTCGCTTCCGGCGTTTTCAAGGATATGAAGGGCAAGGTGGCGCTGACCCCGCGCGAGGAATTGCCGAAGGGCTGGAGCCCCGCCACAGACAAGGCACTCACAGTCTGGGAGTGCGTGCAGCACACCGCGCGAACGCTGAACGCAGAAGATGGCGGCGGAGAAGCAGCTGCAAGGCTCGTCTCGGACATGGGATCCAAGGCCGCCGACGCTCGTGCACTCGCCTATCGTCTTTACGAAATCGCGTCGCAAAAAGGCTGGTCCGCCGAGGCGCTGGTTTACAATGAACTTGCCCAAGAATGGCCGAAGCTCGAGGAGCTGGCGCCCACTGCCGGTACCCGCCGGGCGGAGACTAAGGCACAGGCAGAACTGTTCTAGGATTTTAACTTGGGGGAAGTCGCTTCATGTCAGCCGAGAAGGAAACGCTGCGCGGCGTTCAGGACGGGCTGTTCCATCTTCAGAAGGGACTGTCGCCGTTCGTCGAAGGACGCATGAAGGGAAAGCATGGCGCGAACTGGCTGCATTACGCGAGCCGCGCGACGGGGGGCAGCCCGGATGCGAAGCTCGACGCCTATGGCCTCCTGAAAACCATCGTCGACAATTGGCGGGACGTGTTCGACGATGCCTTCGGCCGCGTCGACAAACACAAGGCGCGCAACTTTGTGTCCATGGCGCTGGAAGCCCGCAATGCGATTTCACATCTTGCGATAGGTCTGCAGGATGACGAGGCGCTGCGCTATCTCGACGCCATGCACCAGCTTCTCAAGCTAGTGAAGGCACCGGCTGGCGAGATCGCCGAGTTGAAGAAGCTCTACGACGTCCAGCGTCAATCGGGCGTTGCTGTGGTCAAAGCCGCTTCGTCTGAGATGCCGCCTGCGCCCAAACTCGATCTGTCGAGTGACGATGTTCTCACGAAATCAGTGAAGCCGTGGGTCGAAGTGGCGCTCCCGCACCCGGACGTGCTCGCCAACCGTTTCAAGGAGGCTGAGTTCGCCGCAGACCTGTTCGCGGTCGACGCCGGGCTCGCGACGGAGGACTACGCTCAACCCGAGAACTTCTACCGCATCACCTTTCTCACCGAAGGCCTAAAACGTGTCCTGACCACCAGCCTGCAGCGTCTTGCGGGCACTGGCGGCGATCCTGTCATTGGTCTGCAGACATCGTTCGGCGGTGGCAAGACACACACGATGCTAGCAGTCTATCACCTGGCTAGGGTTGCCGATCTCAAGCGCCTGGAAGGCTTGGCCCCGCTGATTGAGGCGACTGGTGTGAAGACCTGGAAGCGCCCAAAGGTGGCAGCCTTCGTCGGCTCGTCCAAAGGTACCGACATATCGCTCAACCTCAAGGACGGGCCGCAGCTCCACACGCTTTGGGGCTATATCGCTTGGCGCCTTGCCGGCGACGCCGGCTTGAAGCTTGTTGCGCCATCCGAAGCCGCGCGAACCAATCCTGGTTCGGAGATCATGGTCGAGGTGCTCAAGCTCGCTGGGCCTTCTATCATCCTGCTCGACGAGCTCGTCGCCTTTGCGCGTCAGTTGCCCGACGACCGTTTCGAGGCCTTTCTCTCATTCATCCAGTCGCTCACGGAAGCCGCGAAGATGGTGCCAAATGCGCTCGTCGTTGGCTCACTACCTGAAAGCGACTCCGAGGTAGGCGGCCAGAAAGGTAAGGAGGCGCTGCTTCGTCTGGAGAAGATTTTCGGCCGCGTGCAGTCGCCGTGGCTGCCTGCATCAGGTGACGAGACCTACGAGATCATCCGCAGGCGTCTATTTCAGGTGCTCGACGCAGAAGGTGAGAAAGCGCGCGAGGACACCGTCAAGGCGTTTCACGAGCTCTATCGCAAAAATCAGGCCGAGTTTCCGCCAGAAGCCAAGGAAAAGCGGTACGAGGAATTGCTGCGGCTGTCCTATCCAATTCACCCCGAGTTATTCGATCGGCTATCGAAGGATTGGGCCAGCCTGGATAAGTTTCAACGCACGCGCGGCGTCCTGCGGTTCATGGCGAACGTCGTCGGCGTACTCTGGCATGCGCAGGTGCGCGATCCGCTGATCACACCGGCACGCCTGCCGATCGCGCATGAGCGCGTGCGCGCCAGCGTGCTTTATCCACTTGATCCAGCTTTCGGCGCAGTGGTCGACAAGGAGGTCGACGGTGAGACCTCTTTGCCGGCACGAATGGAGGCGAACCCGTCAAGACGGATCTCGCAGGCCCGCGCGGCAACGCGGGCGGCGCGAGCTGTCTTCCTTTGCTCGGCTCCGCTTGTTGGTCAACCCAATGCCGGCCTTACCGGCCAAGGGCTTCGTCTCGCCTGTGCCGAGCCCGGTGATCAACTGGCGATTTTCGGCGAGGCGCTGCGCGAACTCACCGAAAGGGCAACATACCTGTATGAGGAAGGCGGCCGCTACTGGTTTTCGACACAGCCGACGCTAAACCGGTTGGCTGACGATCGGGCTAAGGCGCTGCCGGATCACGAGGTAGATGCGGCCATTGCGCAGGTGTTGCGCGACGACGCCCCGGAAAAGGGCCGCTTCCATCGCGTCCATGCCGTACCGGACGATCCGATCACAATCGACGAGGCTGACGCCTTATCGCTGGTCATCCTCGGACCTGCCAGTTCTCACGCCGGAAAGGGAGCCACGAAATCGCCTGCCACTGACGCAGTGGCGGACACCCTACTGCGTTGCCGCGCAACCCAACGAAAGAAGCGGAACACGCTGATCTTTGTTGCTGCCGACGAGGCCCAGCTCGGTACGGCGCGCGACGTGATGCGCAAGGCGATCGCATGGCGGGGGATTGCCGAGGATCAACAGCTGCAGAAGCAGCTTCCGAGCGGTCAGATCACCGACGCCAAAGAAAAGGCTAGGATCAACAAAGACGCCGCCCAGAAGGCGGTTCGCTCCGCCTGGAGCCACATCTTCTATCCGGTGAAGAGCGAAAACGCCGGCAAGCCATTCGACCTGGAGCATGATCCTATCACCGCCAAGGATCGGATAGAGGTTCCCGTCACTGTCTATGAAAAAGCCAAGACAGACGGAATCGTGCGCGAAAAACTCGGCGCGGACACCCTTTGGCTCACCCTAAGTGCGATTTGGCCTGCGGATCGACCGCATCTACTGATATCGGAAGTCATAGATTGGTTTTCTTTCTACGTCTATTTGCCGAAGCTGCGCGATGGCGTGGTGCTTCAGCTAGCAATTCAGGAAGCGGTGGCGAAGCTTGATCCGAAGTTCGGCTATGCCGAGGGTTTCGACGAAGCCACCGGCCGTTATCGTAACCTAATCTGGGCGAAGACCCCGCCGGAGATCATGGCGCCGTCCGCCGTGCTCGTGCGGGCTGCAGAGGCGCTCGAACAAATCAAGCAGGATGCTGCTAGCAACGGCACGGTAACAGCAGCGGGAGACAACTCACCAGCAGGTAAACCTGAGACGCCGGCTAACGATCGTTCGCCGGTGGCCCCGGCAAAGCCGACGAAGCCACGCCGATTCTACGGGTCGGTCGAGATCGACATGGTTCGGCCCGTGAAGGCCTTCGATGCAATCCTGAACGCAGTTGTCATGGAGTTGCAGCGTACCCAAGGCGCAAAGGTGAAGCTTACGTTGGAAATCCAGGCTGAGGCAACGGACGGCTTTCCGGAAAGCGAGGTCAGCGTAGTTCGCGACAATGCTCGGCAGCTAAAGTTCAAGGCCGAGTCCACGGGTTTTGAGGAGTAGTGAGAAGCATCGTGTGGACCAGCGGCGGGAGGATCGAAGGCATTCAGCATCGCGACACGCCAACGAGCGCAAACTGTGATTCGGATGGACACCTTCGGGGCATGTTAAGCTTGGTCGGAAGCCCTCCAGGCCTCAACTGGCTGAACGACTACTCCACCAAACCGATGCTCTCTGGCGCGACACTCAATTCCGTTCGCAAAAAGCGGAAGGTCCTCGGCCCGAGGTGATCTGAGTGTGTCATTCGACAATCTAATTTCGAGGCCTCCAGAAAGACCTTCTTTGAAGAGCTGTACCGATTGTCCATTCTCATCCCTAAGGGATGCTTGGCAGGATTCACAAAGAGCGGCCGGATATCTTGTAGATCCTCGCCCCGGACCGGCGCAAACTGGGCAGATGCCCCCGTCGTGGCTCCAGGTTGTTCCCATTCTTGTCTCCTTCCCGCACAAGGCACGTTAGCCCAGACGCCGCCGCGGCGCAGTCTCGTGGCGACGGCCAGCAAGTTTAACAATCAAGCGGAGCGATGTCTGACAATGAGGTTAGGATGCCGATAGAACGAAAGTACGAACGTGATTTGGACCTCTTGCTCGCCGAGGAGTTCGCTGTCAATCCAGCCTTTGCGGAGCGTTTCAAGGCTTTAACCAAGTTTGCCAGCGAACCCGCGACCATTGCTAATTTTTGGGTCTCAAAGAGCGACAGCTTGGGAGAATCCGATCTGATTGTCGTATATCAACGGGGTGATGGAAGTCGGTTCGGCCTGCTTATTGAGGATAAAGTGGACGCAAATTTTCAACCCGATCAAGCCCAGAGATACCGGCTTCGGGCTAACCGCGATCGATCGGACGGAGTTTACGCGGACTTTGAGCTCGTGCTTTGCGCACCCGACCACTACCTACAAAGTCGTAACGACTTGGATGGCTTCGATCGCCAAATATCACTTGAACAGATCGCCGAGATGCTCGACGCGGAGGGTGACGCGAGAGCCGCTTATAGAGCTGGATTCCTGAAGACTGCTGGCACGAAGCGAATAAACGCCTGGGTCCGCGAGGACGATATAGCAACGAATGCCTTTTGGGATGCGGCATACGATCTGGCCAGTCATCACTTTCCGATTTTGGAATTGAAACCTCTTAAGCTGACACGAAATTCGGCGTGGATAACGATTAGACCTCACGATTTGCCGACGATGCCTAAGCATGTCTACGTGTCATTGAAAGGCGATAAGGGGCGCGTCGATCTCACATTCGCGAATACGACTGCTCACATGTTCCAGCAACTGATTAAGGAATTTCTAGAGCCGAAGATGACCGTGCACCAGACCGGGGCGGCTGCCGCGATTAGGCTCAAATCACCCGAATTCACTATCGCCAATGGCATTGATGAAGGGATTCCGAAGGTGAAAGCCGCGTTTGAGGCTTCATCTCGTCTAATCCAATTCTACCGCGCCTTCCGTCCGGAATTGGACCAGCACGCAAAGGCATCGACACCGGCGTAAGCCGCTCAGTCATACTTGCCAACTATGACGGGATGTTCGGACCAATATTTAGAGGCCCAACGCGGCGTCGATCGATGATGAACGTCCTAAGCGGCGCTCTGGCTCTGTCAAGGGCGCCTTCGGCGTCGCCTCCGGCGATTGTAACCCTTGACAGAGCCAGAGTGCCGCTCAATCGACTTCCATCGATCGACGCCCTCTCACGCCGCTGGGGCTAACCGCGCGGTTTTGGAAGCTGGCCCACTCCCCACAAATCCGTTCTTGGTGGCCGCGGTCTAGGCGGTGCCGGAAGCCTGGACGATGTTCGCGTATTCTGCCTGGCTGCCGCTTCTCCGCTGAGTATAGCAAGCTTCACGAGCAACTGTAGACGGGAGATATGGGTCCGCTTGGGAGCCGAGTGTGAGAATCTGGGGGCGGGATTAGAGGGATGTGGTTCGCAGGTTGCAGCATCGGCAGCAACGAGCGCTCGGTGGAAGGTGCCGCGCCTCAATCGCAGGATGCGATCCACGCTGCCCACGAAATGGCCTTCGGCATCATTGACTACCCATACGCCTGCGCGTTCTCCGGCTACGATCTCAAACTTCACTTCTACGAGCAGTTTTACAAACGCGTCGAGTTTCCCGCCCGCTCCGTGCCAGCAACCCTCGACGATGGCCCTTGCTCCCGGCAGATTGAACCCAGTGGTCTTGGCACGGCTGCGGGCCGGCTCAGATATTGAACTGCGGGGTTTTTCGGGGTCGGCACCTAGATGCTTTACCAGCCAGTCTGCGACTTCGGGTCTGTTGGAGCGTAATGCCTTGAGCACTGCGGCGTGATGCCGACCTAGGAGGGGCGTGGCGCGGTCATGAAGATCATATTCCAATTCGCGCGCGAGGCGCTCGGTTCTAAGTTTTATCCAGCCATCGTCGAGAGCCTTCCCTGTGCTGTCGACGTGAGACAGCACCAAATGAGCGTGTCCGAGAGCTCCGCCTGCCTTTGCTCGTGGCTTCTGATGAAGCACGATGGCATAGGGACGGACCGAAAGGGGATCGAGCTCCCGGCGTAATCGGTGGACTGCGAGCAACAGGTCCTCGCGCGACAAATCCCTCGCCGGATTTACGGTGCAATGGTGGAACGCTGCTCTTGCTGGCGAGGGATCCCGGTACGCCTCCATGATCGCAATCATTTCGGGCAAGGTCTGCGCGAGACAGTTGCCAATCTCGGCGATTTCGGCCGAAATGTTCTCTGTCTTGGCAAGATGCTGGGCCAGTCGCTGGCCGTCCCGCTTCCGTCGACCGTGCTTCTCTGTCGTGATAATCACGTGTCAGCCTGGTGCTTCAGACGCAAAACGAGTATCTGGAGGCGCTGAAGTTCGCGGACTATTCTCTCGGCGTCCGCAGGCGCGATATGGCGCCGGCGCAGGGCGAGCCCTATTCTCTGGATCTCCGCGAGAAAATTCCGGAAGGTCAGTGCAGTCGGCTGCACGCCTTCGCTAGTCCGACCAGGGCTAGCGGCCTTCAACGCCGCTTCCCTGATAAACGTCGCAACCGGCTGCTCCACCGCTCTTGCGGCGGCGTTGAGGATGGCTTCTTCGGCGGCGCTCACTCGGCAGCGGACCGCCTTCTGTCGTTGTCGTTTCTCACTCATGGGGGGTTCCACAGGGGCAGCGCCCCTTGGCGAGCGAAGCTCGGATTGGCGCGGGAGGCCCGCGCCACCGCTGGATTACCTGTTCATTACCTGTTCGCTCTTCTTGTGCTTGATTGCTTGTCTGTTGCTTCGCTCTTCTGATCTGCATGACGGTCGCGGCTGGCCGTTCCTTTCTTCGCTTAGGCGAATGGCGCACAGTCGAAGGAGGCGTCACCTCCACCTTCATCTCGGGCTTCGTTCCCGTCGCGTACGATCCACCAGCCGGGCTTCGCCATCCACTCGGCCGCCCCAAACGTCGCGCGGCTCAGTCTTCCTACCGGATTTGGCTCCCCCAGCGGCCCGGAGATATTGGAATGGATCTCCAGGATCCCGTTGTTGCCGTACTCGGTCACGCGCAGAAAAATCAGCTGCTCAGTCTTCGAGACCACGTGAATCCGACGCGCCTCGATGGGGCTCTGAACGGAGATCAAGGTCATTGGTGCGAGGGCGCACAACCCTTCCGTCTCCTGCACCTCAATTTCAGAAACCTCGCGGGGTACTTGGATCCACACGTTCGAGCGGAGTGCTTGGCGAATTAGGCGGTATTTATCGGAAATCGGCGCATCGTGAAGGTCGTGGAGCCAGGTGGAAAGGTCGCCCGTCTGTCGCGGGACCTGATAGCCCAGGCCGGCGAGTGCTTGTAAGTGGGCCCGTATTGGCTGCGGGAACGCATTATAAGCAGCACTAAGTATGCCATCGGCCGGCACATGAGGCGCTTCAAGGATGGCATCGCGGTGCCGGTGAATTACGTTCATTGCAGCTATTGGATTAAGCATTCGATTTGTCATAGTTTTCTCCGTTGACATGAAGCTTGAGTGTTAAGTTCTCAGTCTTTGTTCGCCCGATTTACCTGGCGCTGAAGGCGGACAGCAGATGCCTCTCCGTTCAGCCCGATTGCGGACATCACGATAGGCTCTCCTGCGTTTCGCTCTCGCGGTCGACGGCGCGCGCGAGCAGGCGGAAGAACTCTGCTTCCCGCTTGGAGTTGCGCTGGCGCTCGAGCTCGAGGTCGTGGTTGTAGGTGGCCCGCAACGCTTCGTGTTCGCGCTGATGGCGGTCTTCGGCTTCGTTGGTGATGACCTGCAGCCGCTTGACGTCCTGCTCCAGGTTGGCGGCATGATTAGTCAGGACCGTTAGCTCGGCTTCCAGCTCCGCCGCGCGAGCCGCATCGGCGAGAAGCGTCTTTCGTTCGTCCCGTAGCTGCGAAAGCTCGGCCGACAGCGTGGTCTCGGCGGTTTTCAAGGCCTGAATCTGTTCCAAAGCGGAGGAAAGCCGTGTGCGATCGAGCTCAAGGGTTTGCCTGATCTCATCGGCTTGCACGATCGCCGCGTCGCGTTCGGTCTTGGCGCTCGCCAAAGCAGCCGTAAGGTCGTCGACCTGCGACTGGCTTTCTTCGGCCTCATCGCCTGAATCGTAAGATGCCGATTCAAGGTCGGCGATGCGGGCATCCTTCTCCGCGAGGGCGATTTCCGATTTGGCAGTCTGGTGATCAAGCAGAGCCTGAAAGCGATCCGCAATCTCCTTGCTGAGCGCGTCGTCTGACTCGGCGATGGCCGAAGGGAGAGCGGCGACCGCGGCGTGGAGGTTGTCGAGCGCCTTGTTCACAATGGCGGCCAGCGGATTGTTCACCGACGAAGCCTGCTCAGGGCGATGGCTCTCGTCGTCATCGCCGTTGGCCGTCTCTATCGTCTCGACCAGGAGCAAATATTTCGCGACCGTCCCTGTCGAACGCCCCTTGCACAGCTGGCGCACCTCCTCATGGGTGACCCGAGCGGTCGATCCCATCAGCCTTTTTTGGTCCCGTGCCAGCAGAAAGGCGCTACGGACCTCTTCATATTTGTGCTGCTGGCGTGGCTTCAGCTCCGCGACTTTCTGAAGTGCTTCCTCTAAAGTCATATTCAGGCTCCTACCGGTAGCTTCCGGTAGCTGGCCGCTTCCGGAAGTCCTTCCGGAAGCTCCCAAGGGCTTCCGCGACACGAAGGAGTAAGGGGGATGGGCTTGGAGAAGAGACGGGCTCGGTGCCGGCGAATACGTCCCCCCGCGCGCCGTGGCGCGATCCAAGCGGATGCGCCTAGCTGCACGGTCCAAAAAAGACTGGGAGAAAGATGATGGCCGCTGCTCCGGCCAACCTTCCGCGTAATCGGGGCCGGCACCCCGCGCGGGTCTGCTCCGTCAGCGCGTACGCACCGGGTACGCGCTAATCTCCAGGCCTCGTGCCAGGGAGCCTCTGACAAAATGGTCGCGCCGCAGAAAAAGTCAAGCGAGTGTTGCGAAGCCACACCTCACTCGGTGGACTCTCTGGTTAATTTCGAGAGTCTCACCGGGCGCGGTGTATCAGATGCATTTCTCGACACGGACGCACAAAATGGAGCCGTCGCCATTGCTCACTTGCGCCAGCGCTCCGGGATCGACGACCTGCTCGACGATGGACCCGCAGCCTATCCGCAAGCAGATCTCCATGCCTCTGCACGCGACAGCGGGAGGCAGCAGCCCCGCCGTGGCAACTTCTACATCCGTAACGATCGCGATGGATTGTTCGATCCGTTTATTTTTACTCAAACGAGATGCTAACTTCGCGGGCTTCCGTTCTAGCCTCTCGTCGGGGCTACACGCTCTGCCAGCGGCGAGTTAACGTGTGCATGGAAACATCTGAGCGTGCCGGATGGCGGGACGACATGACTACTTGGCGGCTTCAGCCAGGTCCGCAGTAGCTGTCGTAACGGCGGCTCCCCACAGAGGCAAACCGGTCTTCTCTCGGGTCTCCATGCGGCGCTCCAGTCGCACCTCGCCGTAGCGCAGACGAAAGATCATCTCCATCATGTAATCTCTATCCAGAAGCAGAGGATCTGCGGCAATCGCGCGTTCAGCCCAGCTTTCGCACCAGTTAACCCAGGCCAGCATCATCTGCCTCTTGCGCGAGATTTGCGGATCGCTGCTGTAGAACGATCCCGTGACGTCGTTGGGTTCGACGCCTTCCATGTGATCTAGGACTACGGCAGCTTCGCCTGGCTTGAACCCGAGGTCGCGTTCGCCGTAGGTCGCGAAGGCGTAGCGAATCCGGTGCGGCGACATGCTGACAAGCGGCATGGCTGCGAAATAGTCGTTGAAGAGACCGCTCTCAGCGTGCGGACGGTCGGCTTTTGTGTGTCCGGCGGCCGGAAACAGCCAGCCTTCGGAGCCCTCGAAGTCCGATAGCCTGTCGAGGCGCACTGCGGCGCGCGAGGCGAAGCCGACGCAGGGCACTAGGTGCGAGCGCTTGCCCCGCTTCGTGCCACTCTTTCGGAAGAACGGCGGCACGAACCAGACCGTCTCGTGGTTGGCTTCTGGATAAGTCCGGAAGCGTCACCTGTTGGCGCCGGTGATTGCCCGCCGACGCTGGCACGTACCGATCAGGAGCTCGATGCCGAGGCCTATGCGCTCCGGGAAATATCCCTGGCGCGCGATCACCAGTGCGCGGCCAATCTCGATTTCTGGCGGTGCATCGCCCTTTTCATCTTCCGGATCGAATGCCTGCTCGCCGATTTCGACGCGGGTGCGGGGAGGGGCGTACAATTTCATCATGACGCCGTCTGCTACATTGGTTTGGTCTTGCCGGACGGCCTCCGCAAGCCAGCTCCAGAAACGCTTAATGACGCGCACCATGCCCTCGGCCATGGCCTCGGCTCCACGCGAGTGTACGTCCGCGATCGCCGCCGCCACCTCATTGCGGGTAATGCAGTTGACCATCCGGTCTTCGAAGCGTGCGAGCTCCTTTGGCAGCAGCTTGCCGCGATAATCACGGTGTGTATCTTCGCGCCGGGAGCGCTTGATCTCGGCCAAGAACTCCTGCTTGGCTTTCTGCCATGTCCACGAAGGCTTCGGCTTCTCGGCTTTGATTTTCAATTGGGTTTCAATCGACACGCCGCCGGCAATCGCTGCGAGAAAGGTGGCCGGGTCGTGCCCGTTGCGCGCCATTTCACAGACCCGCATGGCGCGGGCTCTCGCGCCCGGCAGCGACAGCCCCTCGATGTTTTGATCGCCCTCAACGGCGGGACCCAGATCATAGCGCTTCTGCTCGCCATGCAGTCGGACGCGCACCGACCAGCGCACCGATGTCGGCTTCACGCGAAGCTGCAAGCCGTTGATCCGTGTGTCCGAAACGTCGTAGCGTTCGCTTTGGCGCTGGTCGCGAAATGCGGCCTTCAGCGTCGAGGCGGTAATCAAGGTTGGCATCTGTCCCCCGGGTCACACCAACTTGGTGGGAAAGGCTGGGTCACAGAATGGCCTTCAGGCACTCAAGTCAACATAGGCGCCTGCGGTTTACCCAGATGACGCCGATTCTCAGTTAACGCGTTGAAATCTATAGGGAAGCAAATCGCGAAACACTGCCCTCTCGGAGCTTCTTCGGGAGCTGAGTTTTGTGACCTACGGTAACTGTAAATCAGCCGCCTCATGGCTTCGCAGGTTCGAGTCCTGCCTCCCCCACCAGCCTTCGCTCGCTTCGCGAGCTTCGGCTCGGCAAGCCAGCAATAGGTGTTCGTGGCGCGAAGTGAGCGAAGGCTGTCACGCCGTAGCCCGCAGGGCGTAGGCGGACAGAGACGGTCTCAAAAGCACGCTACCCCATCATCTCCCGCACCATCGGCACCACCTTCCGCCCATAGAGCTCGATGCTCCGCATCAGCTTCTCATGCGACAAAGCTCCCGCCGAGTACTTCAACTGAAACCGTGAAATGCCGAGCGCCTTCGCCGTCTTCGCGATCTTCCGCGCCACCGTTTCCGGCGAGCCGACATAGAGCGAGCCATGTTCGGCCTCGCTGACGAACTCGTCGCGTCCCATCGGCGGCCAGCCGCGTTCCTTGCCGATGCGGTCGCGCATGGCCTTATAGTCGGGCCATAGCTCCTCGCGCGCCTGCGCATCGGTCTCGGCGACGTAGCCCGGCGAATGCACGCCGATCGGCTGGGCCGGGCGGCCGAATTCCTTGAATGCGCGATGATAGAGCTCGACGTAAGGCGCAAAGCGCGAGGGATCGCCGCCGATGATGGCGAGCATTAAGGGCAGATCGTAATGCGCGGCGCGCACCACCGATTGCGGGCTGCCACCAACGCCGATCCAGGTCTTGAGCGTGCCGTTCTCGACCGGCGGATAGACCAACTGGTCCCGCAGCGGCGGGCGCAGCTTGCCTTCCCAGGTCACCGGCTGCTGCGACAAGAGCGCGGCGAACAAATCGAGCTTCTCCTCGAACAGCTCCTCATATTTGCGCAGGTCGAAGCCGAACAGCGGAAAGGACTCGGTGAACGAGCCGCGGCCGAGGATCACCTCGGCGCGACCATTTGATAGTGCATCCAGCGTGGCAAAGCGCTGGAACACGCGGATCGGATCGTCCGAGGAGAGCACCGTCACGGCCGAGCCGAGATGGATGTGCTTCGTGCGCGATGCGATCGCCGCGAGCACCGTCTCGGGCGAGGAGATCGCGAAGTCAGCCCGGTGGTGTTCGCCAAGGCCAATGAAGTCGAGGCCGAGCTCGTCGGCCAGCACGGCTTCGTCCACGATGTTGCGGATCACCTGCGCATGCGGGAGCATGGCGCCGGACGCATCTCTCGTGACGTCGCCAAAGGTATCCAGTCCGAATTCAAGCGGTGCGGTCATCGATCAGGTCTCTGTGGGAGGATCGGCCAAATCTAAGGGACCGCGGCCCGGTCACAAGCGCACGGGCGGAATTGCTCGGTTTCCGTTTGTGGATACTACCGCGCGATCCGCACCACCATCTTGCCGAGCGCAGAGCGCGCCTGCATCGTCTTGAATGCCTCGCGAAAATCCTCGAGGGCGAAGACCTGGCCGACCACGGGCTTCAGCTGGCCGTCGGTGAGCCAGCCCGTCAATTGTGACATCAGGCGCTTCTGCACGTCGGGCTCGCGCGTTGGAATCTGCGCAAGGTCGACGCCGAGCAGGGCGCCGCCTTTCAGCAGCGGCAGATTGAATGGCAGCGCGGGGATGGTGCCGGCGGCAAACCCGACCACGAGATGACGGCCGCGCCAGGCGATGGAGCGAAAGGCCTGCACCGAGATCTCGCCGCCGACAGGGTCGAAGATCACGTCGGCGCCGTGTCCTCCGGTCAAGCCCTTCAGCGTGTCGCGCCAGCCGGCCTGGGTATAGTCGATCACGGCGTCGGCGCCGTGTTGTTGAGCGAACTCACGCTTGTCGGGCGTCGATGCCGCCGCGATCACGCGGGCGCCGAGCAGCTTTCCGATCTGCACGGCTGCGATTCCCGTACCCCCAGCCGCGCCCAAAACCAGCAGCTGTTCGCCTGCGCAGAGCGAGGCGCGTGCACTGAGCGCATAGAGCGCGGTGAGATAATTGGCGCGAAACGAGGCGGCGACCTCGGGCGCGACGCCGTCCGGCAGGGGATGGAGCGCTGCGGGGCTGACGACGATCTCCTCGGCAAGCGCGCCCGAGCGCGTCATCCCCATCACGCGCATGCCGGGATGATAACCGCCGGGTGCGCCGGGCGCGTCCGTCACCACGCCCGCGAACTCCGTCCCGGGAATGAAGGGCAGGGGGTCCTTGGTCTGATAGCGTCCTTCGATCTTCAAGCCATCGACGAAACCGATTCCGGCAGCTTCCACCCGGATGCGTAGCTGCCCAGGCTCGACAACCGGGCGAGGGACCTCCTTCAACTCGATCTGATCGATGGGGGCATATTGCTCGACGACGACGGCTTTCATGTCGGACCTCTGTTGCTCGAGTTATCCTGACAGGTGCCGATATCAGCCTCTTGTGTCTACCGCCACATCCCGCGCATCTTCGCCCCGATGTCGATTTTCGGTCCCTGCGCCGAGGTGCGCGCTGCGCCGGGCGCGGCCTTCGGCCATGCCGTGCGCTCGAACAAGTAGACCAGCTGCTCCGGGATGAAGCGGGTGCGCGAGGCGTAGACGTGGCGGTCGCCTTTGGCGGCCTGGCCGTGGACGAAGAAGCGCTGTGGTACGACCAGGTGGAGATCGTCCTTGGCACGGGTCATCGCGACATAGAGCAGGCGGCGCTCCTCCTCGAGCTCGGCGCTGGTGCCGGCGCCGAGATCGGACGGCATGCAGCCGTCGACGACGTTGAGCACGAACACCGATTTCCATTCCTGGCCCTTGGCGGAATGGATGGTGGAGAGGATCAGGTAGTCCTCATCGCGCAGGGGAGGTCCGGATTTGTCGCTGGTCGCATCCGGCGGATCGAGCGTGAGCTCGGTCAGGAATTTCTCGCGCGAGACATAGCCGCTCGCGATCTGCTCGAGCTGCATCAGATCGGCGCGGCGCGTCTCGGAATCCTCATGGATGCGATCGAGATGCGGCTCGTACCAGAGCCGCACGCGTTCGAGGTCGACCGGCCATTCCGAATAGCGCAGATTTTCGACCGTGCGGACGAAGTCGGTCCAGTCGTCGCCGGTGCGCGCCGGCACCGGGAGCCGGCCGAGCACGGCAAGCGGATCGGTGCTCTCCGCCATCCCGTCGAGCACGCGCTGCGCGGTCGCGGGGCCGATGCCCGGCAACAGATGCAGGATGCGAAAGCCGGCAACGCGGTCGCGCGGATTTTCGACAAAGCGCAACAGGGCCAGTACGTCCTTGACATGTGCGGCGTCGAGGAATTTCAGCCCGCCGAACTTGACGAAGGGAATGTTGCGGCGGGTGAGCTCGATCTCCAGCGGACCCGAATGCGAGGAGGTGCGGAACAGCACCGCCTGTTGCTTGAGCAGCGCGCCTTGCTCGCGGTTCGCCAGCACCGCCTCGACGATGTAGCGCGCCTGGTCGGCCTCGTCGTGCACGGTGACGAGCTGCGGCTTCTGCCCGGAGGTGCGGTCGGTCCAGAGGTTTTTCGTGAAGCGCTCGCGGGCGAGGCCGATGACGCCGTTCGCCGCCGCCAGCACCGCCTGCGTCGAGCGGTAGTTGCGGTCGAGCGTGATCATCTCGGCGCGCGGCGAAAAGCTCTGCGGAAAGTCCAGGATGTTGCGCACGGTGGCGGCGCGGAACGAATAGATCGACTGGGCATCGTCGCCGACCACGGTGAGGCCGCGCCCGTCGGGCTTGAGCGCCAGCAGGATCGAGGATTGCAGACGGTTGGTGTCCTGATATTCGTCGACCAGCACGTGATCGAAGCGGCCGCCGATCTCTTCCGCGATCAGCGCATCGCTCATCATCTGCGACCAGCAGAGCAGCAGATCGTCGTAATCGAGCACGTGCTGGGCCTGCTTGGCCTCGACGTAAGCGGCGAACAGGCCCTTCAGCTCGGCCGCCCAGCCGCTGCACCAGGGATAGTGCACTCCCAGCACCTTCTCGATCTCCATCTCGGCATTGACGCAGCGGGAATAGATCGACAGGCAGGTGCCCTTGGCCGGAAAGCGGGACTCCGTCTTCGACAATCCGCGCTCGTGCCGCACCAGGTTCATCAGGTCGGCAGAGTCCTCGCGGTCGTGGATGGTGAAGGCGGGATCGAGGCCGATCCGCTCGGCATATTCGCGCAGGAGCCGCGCGCCGATGCCGTGGAAGGTGCCGGCCCAGGTGAGGGCATCGCGCATGATCGCGGCGTTGGTCTCGCCGAGCACCTTTCGGGAGATGCGCTCGACGCGGCCGGCCATCTCCGCCGCAGCGCGGCGCGAAAAGGTCATCAGCAGGATGCGGCGGGGATCGCTGCCAGCGACGATCAGATGCGCAACGCGGTGGGCCAGCGTGTTGGTCTTGCCGGAGCCTGCGCCGGCGATGACGAGCAGGGGGCCGCCCACGGTCGAGCCCTCGGCCACGCCATGCTCCACGGCGCGGCGCTGCTCCGCATTGAGCGTGTCCAGATATGTCGCCACGAATCGCCCCGGTGAAAGGGTGAGAGTCGGCGATCCCGGCGCAAATCGCAATGCAGCTGGACGGGGGCGAGTTTAGGATTTAGGGGAAGACGGTCCAAGGTTCCACCCCGAGAACGTGCTCCCGACATGACCGAGCTCAAGCCCCACCAGTTCGAGATGCGGCGGCTGGAATCGCTGAGCAACACCATTTTCGGTGTCGGCATGACGCTTCTCGCCTATGATCTGCCCAAGGCCGCAGTGTTCACCAGCGCGCCGGACTGGAACGATCTTGCCCGGGTCTATTCGGGCAAGCTGATAGGCTTTGCGCTCAGCTTCATCATCGCCGGCGTGTTCTGGATCAGCCATCACCGCCGGCTGGCGCGCCAGCCGGTCGGCAGCCGCGGCGACGTGATCCTCAACCTGTTCTTTCTGCTCTCGATCGTGCTGCTGCCGGTCACCAACGGCCTCTACACCAATTACGGCATGAGCAGTGCCGTCGCCGTGCTCTACGGCCTGCATTTGACCGCGATCGCCGGCCTCAACGCCTGGCTGTGGTGGACGATCCTCGGCGGCTGGCGCAACGAAATCATGGCCTCGCTGTTCCGCTGCTGGTGTTCATTCCGGGCACGATCGTTGCGGTCTTCGCGCCGCAGGTCGCACCCTTCCTGTGGTTCATCGCTTTCGGCGGCATCGTGATCCAACGCTTCCTTCCCAAGCGGACCGGGCCGGGCGCGTAGGACTCATCCGGATGTTGCGCCGAACCCATCGGCTGGCACGTAAAGCTTGACCGGGCGGATTTCGTAGACCGCCGTCGGATTGACGGCACGCAGCTTTCGCGCCGCCGCGATCGCCTCATCCTCGGTGGCGCATTCCAAAAGGTGGAAGCCCAGAAGCTGTTCCTTGGTCTCGGCAAACGGCCCGTCCAGCACCATTCCCGCGCCGGGGCCCCGCAAGGTGCGGGCCTTTCGGGTCTCATCCAGACGGGCCGCCGGCCCAAACTGCCCGGTTGCCCGAAGGGGCGCCTGAACCTCGATGACTTTGGCGACGACCGCGGCGTCCTGCTCCGGCGTCCAGGACAAGACTTCGTCTTCCACGTGATAGGCCAGGATGGCGTACAGCATCGTCACCTCGTTTCTTTTCTGCGCAAGTCCCAAGGACGTGGCACGGCAGCCCGTGCCGACAATTCCGAAGCAAAATATTGCGTGGCCGGCAAGCGGCGAAACGGTCCTGAAACCCGATTGCGGCCTTGCCATGTGAACGCCGCCGGAACTGGTCGCGACTGATGGACCACAAACGACAAGCTTTTTGCTGGAGGCGGCAATGTCGGGTCAAACCATCAAGATCATCTGCGACGCGCGGCGGGCGGGACAGTCGGAGCCGGCCGACCTGCATGACCAGGCCGGCCATCACCGCTACTATGGAAGTTCGGCCGAGAACGGCGGCGAGCGGATCGCGGAGAGCCGGCGCGGCAAACGGCCGCGCGCGCTCAACATCTGCGGCGTCTGAGCCCCCCTCGACGAGCCGGTCGTTCAAAATGAACGTCCTGCAAATATCGATCGCGGCGATGCCGTTCCTGCTCGCACTGATGAGGCGGACGGGAAAGGCCATCGCGCCGTGGCCTTCCGATGAGCCTCTTCACGGTGCTGCTTGGCGGGGAGCCGCACCGCGCCGTCGTGGCCTGGTGCGTCCGCCTGCTGATCGCCGCCGTCGCGCTGCGCGAGCGGCTTCGCGCCGGCTGACCCGGCGTGCCGGCTACAAGGACATCGCAAGGAAAAGGCGCGGCGGGGAGGCCCCGTCGCGCCCGATTTCTTGCTCGCTGGTCCAGGGCTGAGAGCGCCCCGATGCCAAGCCTTTAGTCAAGGCTCAGCGGGCGATCCCAGCGAGGTGACAGCGCTTGAGATAAGACACTGGATCACCTCCTTTCGTTGGTTTCGGGAAACATCAATATAGGCAGCCTTGCCGCCGCTGTTAAGGGGAAGCGGGTTCGGAGGAACCGGGCCGGTCCGCAAAGTCTGTGAGAGCCGGGAAAGCGACCTCCTCGGCAGTTGAGACCGCCGCCCGGCCGTGTTAGGGAGCCCGTGATGCGGGTGTAGCTCAATGGTAGAGCAGCAGCCTTCCAAGCTGAATACGAGGGTTCGATTCCCTTCACCCGCTCCAATGATTTCAATGGCATAGCGCGTCAAGGCCTTCACATTCTGGCAAGCCGCGCATTTTCATTCTAACAAGCGTTCACTTTCCTTTCGCTTGCTTCGCGAAGAAGGCTGCGGCCTTTTTTAGGATATCCCGCTCGGCCTTTAACTTGGCGACCTCACGGCGCAACCGCTCGATCTCCTGCTGCTCCGGCTTCATCTGCCCGTGGCCGGGAAAGGCCTGCACCGATCGGACCCGAACTCTTTCACCCATTTGCGCAGAACGTTCTCATGGACATCCAGGTCGCGCCCGGCCTGCGCCACCGACACCCCCACGCTCCCTAACCAGCTTGACCGCCTCGATCTTGAACTCGCGACTGAACTTCCGTCTCTTCATCGCCCACCTCCGGCTTCATGAAACACCTGATCTCGGTGTCCATCAAACCGGCAGCAACACACATCCCGTCCTAGTCGCGTGGCTCGAGCCGTGGCCGCCGGCCACCTGTGATCCTGAAGCGGGAGAGCAGATCAGCGCGGATGGCTCCACGAAGGACCTTGCCGACTCCATTTCGAGGCAGCTCATCAAGCGCGATCATGAGACGAGGGCGTTTGTAGTCCGTCATGGTCTTCGCCGCTGCCTGGAGACGTCCTTCCCAGTCAACGGGAGGATTCTCGACGGCGGCAAGAATAACCTCACCCCAATAGTCCGATGGAATTCCGACCACGGCCACTTCGGACGGCTGGAGCGCCGGCGCGAGCAGCCGCTCGACCTCGTCCGGCGCCACCTTGTAGCCGCCGGACTTGATGACGTCGGCCATGCGGCCGGTGAGATGAAGCCGGCCAGCCGCATCGAAATATCCGAGATCCCCGGTGTCGTGGAATTCGTCGGCCTCGAGCGGACTGAAACCCGCTTCGGTGCGGTAGCCGATCATGAGGTGCTGCGCACGAATCAGGATTTCGCCGCTCTCTCCGGGCGCAACGCGTTCGCCTGCCTCGTTGCGAATGACGATCTCGACGCCGGATGCCGGCCAGCCGACACAGGCATCATCCCCGCCGGACGCATACCAGTTCTCGGTCTCGTTGGCCTCGAGCACGGTGATCGGATTGAAAACCTCGCTCTTGCCGTAAGTCACGCGCACCACCGGGCCGAACATCTTCCTCGCGCGCGCGTAGAGCGTCGGCTTCAGGACCGCCGTGCCGCAAAAGATCGTGCGTAACGACGAGAACCTGCGCTCGCCGGCGGCCGCGACGATCTTCGCGAGCACGGTCGGCGGCGCAAACATCGCATCGCATTCGCCCCGCTCGAGGATGCCGAGGACCGTCGGTGGGGCGACACCGTCGAGCAGCGTCACGGACGCTCCCGACGACAGGTAGGCGTGCGTCATGAGCGAGGAGCCGTGGGAGAACGGCGTCATGAGGAGCACGTTGCTGCCGGCGTCGGGCTGGAATGGCAGATTCGCCCGAAGCAGGATGTTCGCCGTCCAGCGGCCGATCTGACTGTGAACCGCACCCTTCGAGCGACCGGTGGTACCGGACGTGAACACAACGCGCGCAGGCGCGTCGCCTGCGACGCGCGGGAAAGCGGCCGGATCGATCGTGGCTTGCTCAACGCTCTCGATATTCAGCACCGCGGGCCCGTCGGCGCCGATGTCCCTGGCCAGTCCCGCGCCGCTGACCAGCAGGCGGACGTCGGCGACCGCGCAACAATAGTCCCGTTCGGCTGCGCTGAGCGCTGGATTGATCGGGACTTCGACGGCACCCGCCATCATTACGCCGAAGGTCGCCGCGACGGCATCGGCGCCGTTGCGGAACAACGTTGCCACTGCGTCGCCCGGACCGACGCCGGCGATGGTCAGCGCACGTCCGACGCCGGCGGCTTTCGCAAATAGGTCCCCGTAAGTGGTCATGCCGGTAATGTCGATCACCGCGGGCCTTTCGCGGTAGCGGAGTGCAAGTGTGGCAAACTCCGAGCTCCAGTGGATCGATTTCATCGTCTGCTCCATGTCCGGATCGCGCTCGACGATCAACGTTAGCCCGGCCCGTAGACCAGGTTGGGCAGCCAAAGCGAGAGCTGCGGCACGTAGGTGATGATCGCCAGGCACAACAGCAGCAGGCCGAGGAACGGCAGCACGCCGCGCACGACTTCGGTGACTGGTGCCGTCGAGATCGTCGCCAGCACGTAGAGGTTCAGCCCGACCGGCGGATGAACCAGGGCGATCTCCATGTTGTGGGTGAAGACGATCGCGAAATGGACGGGGTCGATGCCGAGCGGATTCAGCGCGGGTGCCAGGATCGGCATCACCACCAGCAGCGTGGCGGCGACTTCGAGGAAGCAGCCCAGCACCAGCAGCAGCACGTTGATGGCGAGGAGAAATTGCCAGGGGTGAAGCTGGTTATCGAGCGTGAACTTCACCAGCGATGCGGGGATGCCAGAATCTGTCATCCAGTGGCCGAGAGCCAATGCGGTTGCGACGATGATCATGATCGTGGCCGCGCTCTTGATCGCCTCGGCGATGACCTCAAGTGTCTGGTTGAGCTGAAAGCCGCGGTAGAAGAACAGGCTGACGAGCAGCGCCACGGTTGCGGAGATGGCGGCGGCTTCCGTCACCGTCATCAGCCCGCCATAGATTCCGACCATCACGATGAACGGGACGCAGAGCGCGGGCAGGGCATTGAGGGTCATGGCGATCAGCTTGGCGCGCGGCACGGCCGGCTCGCGCGGCAGCTCGTAGCGATAGGAATAATAGAACACCCAGCCGAAGAACATGACGGCCTGGAGCAGGCCCGGCAGGATGCCGGCCAGGAACAGCCGCGGAACGGATTGTTCTGCGATCAGCCCGTAGAGGATCAGCGACAGGCTGGGCGGAATGACGATGCCGATCGTGCCGGAGGCGCCGACCACGCCAAGCGCGAAGTGACGGGGATAGCCGCGTTCGATCATCGCCGGCACCAGAATGGTGCCCATCGCAAGCGCTGTCGCGACCGACGAGCCGCAGATGGCGGCGAACAGCGTGCACGACACCACGGTGACGAGGCCGAGCGCGCCGTGCAATTGTCCGAACCAGGCGATCGCGACGTCGACCAGGGCCTTGGCGACGCCGCCGCGACGCATGAAGGCGGCCGCCATCACGAACAGCGGCAAAGCCATCAGGGTGCTCGAGTTCATCTCGTCGGCGATCTTCTGCGCAATCGCCACCATGGGCTGGCCGCTGAAGCCGAAAAGGACCGCTGCGCAGAGGCCGAGCACCAGGAAGATCGGCATTCCGGCGCAGAGCAGCCCGAAGAACATCAGCAGGAAGAGCAGGGTCCACATCGCGTCGGTTCTCGCTGGAACTGGCGGCATCCCGGTCCGGGCCGCGGCAGTTGGTTGACGAATTCAGATTGGCCGCAGGCAGCGCCCAGGCGTCGCCGTCCGCTCAGTGATCGTGAACGGCGACGATCATGGTGGCGGGATCGAAGCGGAAGACGAGGTGGTAGAGTTTGATGACGTAGCGCAGCAGCATGAGCACGGCGCCGGTCAGGATCGCCGAATAGTAGATCCACATCGGGAATTCGAGGCCGGTGATGCTGCGTTCGTCGAGGCTGCGGGCGACGTCGGCGACCTCGAAGCCGCAATAGGCGAGGCCGGCGCAGAATGCGATCGCGACGCAGCAGTTGAAAGCTTCGACCCATCTCTGTCCGTGCGGCGGCAGCAGCCGCAGGACGACGTCGGGCCTGACATGGCCGTCGGTCCGGACCAGCTGGCTCGACGCCAGGAAGACGGCCCAGACCGTCAGATAGATGACGACCTCCTCGCCGTAGATGAACGCGAAATTCTTGTTCACGTAGCGGCCGATGACCTGAAAGGTGCCGACCGTCAGCGCGAGCGCGCCCAGAACCCCGATCAGGAGGAGTTCGATCCTGTTCCAGACCTTCATCATGGGATTGCGGATCAATGCCCGGCGGTCACGATATCCGACTTCACCTGCTGGAGGAGGGCAGGCGAAATCCGCAATTCCTTGGCGACGCCGTCCTGCGACGGCAGCATCTTCAACCGGACGTCCGCAAGAGCGCCTTCGGTCGGCGACACGAAGACGATGCCGTTCCTCTCCAACGTCTGCCGCGCCTCGCTCTGCGCCGCTTCCATGCTGCGGCGGTACTCCGAAATGTTGTCCCGCCAGACGTCGATGACCATCGCCTGCAGATCCGGCGGCAATTTCTTGTAGAAGCTCTCGCTGATCATCGGCACGTAGAACCCGACGAACGAGTGATCTTCGAATCCGTACTTGACGCCGGATTCCCACAGCTTGGCGCTGGCAAGACTCTCGTCGGTGGAGCTTAGGCCGTCGAAGGTGCCTTGCGAGAGCGCCAGCGGGACATCGGGCCATGCCGTCACGTTCGGCGAGGCGTTGAAGAATTTGGCGCGGGCCGATTGCCCGGCGCCGCCGGAGTTGCGGATCTTCATGCCGGCCTGATCGGCAAAGTCGCGGATCGGTTTGCTGGTGCTGTAGGTGTTCTGATAGCCAAGCTGCAGCCAGGGACCGAGCAGCCTGACATCGAGCTTGCTTTCCAGCTGCTTGTTGATGATCTCGCCGATCTTGCCGTCGGCGGCGGCGTAGACGACCGGGTAGGGCTGGCCGTAGAAGGCCGGCAATTGGAAGACGTCGGCATCGGGCACGAAGGCGGTCAGCACCCAGGTGCCGGGGACCGCGAGCTCGACGGCGCCCTGACGCAGCGCCTTCACCACATCGCGGTCGCGAAACAATTGCCCGCTGTGGAACAGTTCGGTTTCGATCCTGCCGCCGGATTTCTCCTGCAGCTTCTTCAGATAATCGCCGACGGCCACCGTCCGCCCGTGTGTCGCCGACGTGTCGAGCGACGCTCGCAGTTTGAATTGTGCTTCGGCTGCGGCTCCCTGGCTGTACTGAACGGCAAAGATGGCAAGCACGGCCATCACGGCGCGTCGCATCATCGATTTTCTCCCCGATCGTTTTTTTTGTGCAGCAGGCCTGAACGGTAGCGGGAGAGCCCGGCGGTTTCAAGTGAAACGTTTCATATATCTGGCCGGGTTTTTCGTCCGAGGATCGTTTGAGGAATGGGTGGCAAATGCTGACAGGATCGGACGCGGTTTTGTGCGTGGCAAAAAAAGCGGAATTCCGCAAAAAAATTTGGCTGACTTCTTCTTGGCATTGGCGGACGCGCGCTCAGTTTCAATGAAACGTTTCATTGACAGCCGCATTTTCTCCGCCTAGCTTGCGCCGCGCTGAGTGGAGCGCGGATGGTCTCGAAGGCCATCTTGCGAGCTTTCATTCAGAAAAACGCGGCGAGACAGCCGTAGAAAAATCAGGTGGGGAACGTCATGAGGATCACGCGTAGAGACCTGCTGTTGTCTGGAGCGGCCGCTGGTGCAGTGCTTGCCGGTTCGAACGGCCTGGCGATTGCCGCTGAACAGGAATTGACGTTGGGGGTGGTTGGCGTTTTGTCGGGACCCGCTGCGCAGTGGGGCCTTGCCTTGCGAGGCGCGGTGGAGTTCGTCGCCGCGGAGGCCAACAGGGACGGTCTGATCAAGATCGGCGGCGCGCCGTGCAAGGTCAACGTCGTTGCCATCGACAGCAAGTATACCGCCGAAGGCGCCGCCGCTGCGGCCAACGCCCTGGCGGGGCAGGGTGTCAAGTTCATCCTCGGTCCGATCGGCTCGCCCGAACTCACCGGCGTGAAGCCGATTGCCAAGCGCAATTCGATGCTGGTGATGGGCAACGGCTACGCCAAGGATGCGCTGTCGCCGCAATTGCCCCTGGTCTTCCACGTCGGTCCTGGCCCCTCGGGCTGGGCCGACCCGATCATCAAGATCGCCAAGCAGAAATTCGGCATCAAGAGCGTCGTGCTCGTCGCCCCGAACGACCAGGGCGGCACGGACATCGCAAGCGTCGATGCCGATGCCTACAAGAAGAACGGAATTGCCGCGACCGAGGAATACTATCAGCGCGGCACCACCAATTTCGGGCCGATCGTCACCCGCGTCATGAATGCCAAGCCCGAGGCCGTCGATCTCGCTTCGTCACCGCCCGGCGATGCCGGCATCCTGGTCAAGCAATTGCGCCAGGCCGGCTTCGAAGGGCCGATCGGACGCCTTGGCGGGCCGGGATACGGCGAAATCTCCCGTGTCGCCGGCGGCGACGATGTCCTGAAGGACTTCTACTGGTACGAGCCCGTCGTCATCGACGAAAAGACGCTGCAGATCGCCGAGGATTACAAGAAGCTGATGGGCAGCGAGCGGCCCGAGAACAATCTGTTCTTCCAGTGGGTGTCGGGCGCTCGCATGGTGGTCAAGGCCATCGCCAAGGCGGGAACGACCGATACGGCCAAGGTTGCCGAAGCGCTGCGCGCATTGCCGGTGAGCGATCCGAATCTCGGGGCAGGTCACTGGATCGGGCAGGAGTTCTTCGGCATCAACCAGGAACTGTCGTTCCCCTTCGGCGTCGGCCTTGTGACCAATGGCAAGCCGCAGCCGACGATGCGGGTCGAAGCGGCCGGCGGCAAGTAGCGGTTCTCCAGTGCAGGGCTTCGTCGCCACCGGCCTCATCGGCATCAGCCTGGGTGCGCAGTATGCGCTGCTCGCCCTCGGCTTCACCCTGATCTTCGGCATCCTCGGCGTCGTCAACTTCGCGCATGGCGGCTTCTATGTTCTTGGAGGTTATCTCGCATATTCGCTGGTGACCTATCTCGGCGTGCCCTACGGACTGGCGGTGGTCGGTGCGGCGCTGGGCACGACGGCGCTCGGATATCTGTTCGAGCGTTTCGTGCTGGACCGTCTGATCGACGATCATCTGGCGACGCTGATGCTGACGCTCGGGCTCTACATGATGATGTCGAGCGGCATCCTGGTGATGTTCGGGCCGCAATCGCCTTCCTTCAGCTTTCCCCTGACCGGCGTCATTCGCGGTGGCGGCTTCTATCTGCCGATCGAAAATCTGGTAGTGCTCGGTGTCTGCGTCGTCGCGATCCTGTCCGTCTACGGCCTGATCTATCATACCGACTTCGGGCGTGCGTTGCGCGCACTCGCGGATGATCGCGCCGTTGCAACGGCGCAGGGGCTGCGTCCCACGGTCCTGTTCCCGGCGGCCTTCGCGCTGGCCACGGGGCTGGCCGGACTCACGGGTGCGCTGGTCACGCCGATTCTCTCGCTGGCGCCGCATATCGGCGATCCCGTGCTGGCGACATCCTTCCTCATCGTCATTCTCGGCGGCCTCGGCAGCGTCGGCGGTGCGACCGTGGCGGCCTTCCTCGTCGGCATGGTGGAGGCGTTCTCGGCCGTCTATCTCGGCGGCTCGAAAGGCGCGCTGGCGCTTTTCGTGCTCGTGTTGATCATGCTGGTGGTCAAGCCCTCGGGGCTGTTCGGCCACCGGCTCCGGGGAGCCTGAACCATGATCCAGCTCGCGCGATCCATGACACGCGGCGGAGGCGCCGCCGAGACGGCGGGGGTGCTCGTCATCGCCTCCGTCTTCGTGGTCCCGTGGATCACACAGAATCCGATGGTCTATTCGCTGGTCAACCAGATGCTGATCGCAATCACGGCGGCCTTCAGCGTCTACATCATGCTGCGCATGAATCTGATGACCTTCGCGGTGCCGACCTTCATGGCGATCGGTGGCTATACGGTGGCGATCCTCGGGCTTCGCCATGGTGTGACCGATGTCCTGCTGCTCAGCCTCGCAAGCTTCATCGTGCCGGCACTGTCTGCGCTGCCGCTCGGCGCACTGGTGCTGCGGCTGACCGGGGTCTACTTCGTTCTCGTCACGTTCGTCATTACCGAGATAACGCAACTGGTCCTGTTCGAAACGCCCGGATGGACCGGCGGCGCCAACGGTCTCGTCGGCATGCCTGCCGTGACGTTCTTCGGCATCGAGCTCGGCGACAACCGGGCGGTGCTGCTGGTAACCATCGGTCTGGCCCTGGCCGGTTCGCTCGTCACCGCGGTGGTCACCCGCCGCCTGCGCCAGCATTTCGCGGCCATCGATGAAAACGAACTGCTTGCCCAGAGCCTCGGGCTCGTCGTCTGGCATTACAAGGCGTTCGGCTTTGCCATCGCGGCCGGTGTGTCGGGACTCGCGGGTTTCGCACTGGTCAACATGCTGTTGACCGCGCATCCAACGTCGTTCAGCGCGCTCTCGTCGGTGAACTACATCGCCTATGCGATCATCGGCGGAAAGAGCAGCATGCTTGGTCCGATCGTCGGCGGCGCATTGTTGATCTGGGCGGGGGACATCTTCGCGTTGCGCGGGGAGTATTCCCAGTTTCTGTTCGGATTCCTGATCGTCGTGGTGGTTCTGGTGGCGCGCGACGGCATCGCCGGGACGATCTATCGCCTCGGCGTCCGCTTGGGTTCACCGGCGCCGTCGTCTCCGTCTTCGTCCTACTCTCCGAAGTCCTCTCCAACGCTGAGCGTGCCGAATGCGATGGAGCCACTGCAATGACGGTCCAACCCGTGGATCTCACGCGCGGCGGCGCGCGCCTCGAAGTCGTTTCGATCTCCAAGCGCTTTGGCGGGCTGCATGTGTTCAACGGCATCAGCTTTACCATCGCGCCCGGTGAAGTGCTCGGCGTCATCGGACCAAACGGCGCCGGCAAGACTACGCTGATCAACGTCATTTGCGGGATGCTGCCACCGACAGCTGGAAATGTTCGGTTGGACGGCAAGGAGATGACGGGTAAGCCGCTTCATGCCGTCAGCCGCATGGGAATCGTCCGCAGCTTTCAGCAGACGAATACCTTCCGTACGGCAACGGTCCGTGAAAACATCTCTCGCGCGGTACGTTTCAGCGGCGGCGGCGAACGGATTTGGAAGACGATCGCACCGTTGATCGACGAATTCGAGCTCGGACAGCAGCTCGACGAGCAGAGCGACAAGCTGCCTTACGGGCTGCAGAAGATGCTGGGTCTCATTCTCGCCTGCGCGGTCCGGCCGAAGGTGCTGCTGCTGGACGAACCGGCGGCCGGTCTGGAGCGGCGGGAACGCCTCCGGCTCGATGCCTTTGTTCGACATGTGAGGACGGAGCTCGGCTGCGGCGTGCTGATTGTCGAGCACGACATGGATCTCGTGCGCCGCCTCTGCCCGAAGATTATGGTGCTCGATTCCGGCCGTGTGCTGGCCGAAGGAGCTCCCGTCGAGGTGCTGGCGCGGAAGGACGTGATCGACGCCTATCTCGGCGCGGTGGACGAGGAAGCGGCATGATGCTGGCGGTGGAAGACCTCGAAGTCCGCTACGGCGGCATCACGGCGATCCGTGGCGTCTCGATCGACGTTGCCGAAGGGGAGACGGTCCTGCTGGTCGGCGCCAACGGCGCCGGCAAGTCGAGCCTGATCAATGCCGTGATCGGGCTGGTACCGGCGTCGCGCGGCAGCATGCGCTTCTCGGGCGCGGACATCAGCGCCGTGTCGTGCGATGGGCGTGCTCGCGCCGGAATGGGCTACTCGCCCGAAGGCCGTCGCGTGTTCGCAACCATGTCGGTCGCCGACAATGTTCTGAGCGGTGCCTGCGGGCGCGGCCGTGCGGCCCAGCGCGAAGCATGGAGCTGGCTCTGTGGCATCTTTCCCATCCTGCAGGAACGTGCCGACCAGCCGGCCGGGCAACTGTCCGGCGGTCAGCAGCAGATCGTCGCTCTGGCCCGCGCGATGAGTTCCTTCCCCAAGCTGCTGCTGCTGGACGAGCCTTTCCTGGGGCTCGCACCGGTCTGGATCGCGCAGATCAGCGAGGCGATCCGGCATATGCAGAACTGTGGCACGACCATTCTAGTCACCGAGCAGATGGCTCGCCCGGCGTTGAAGCTGGCAACGCGAGGCTATGTCATGCGCGGCGGCGAAATCCGGCGCAGCGGCACCGCTGACGAAATTCGCGACGTGGCGCTGGCCGAGGAGTATCTCTGATGGCGGCGATGAATGCCACCGCCCGCCTGGGCGCATTTGCCTCAGCGGCGGCGACCACCGAGCTTGCTCCCGACGTCGCGACCAAGGCCGCCATCTGCCTGCTCGACTCTCTCGGACTCGCGGTTGCCGCACGTGGCGAGCCGACGGCCGTCGCTGCGCGATCGATGACGACACAGGTTCCGCAAGGTCCACGGACCGCGCGCATCTGGGCCGACGGCAAGCAGGCGGCCCTGTCGGAGGCGGTGCTTGCCAACGGCATCGCCGTTCATGCGCATTTCCAGGACGATACCGATCACGATTCCTGGACCCATCCGGGATCGCTGATTTCGCCGGTCGCGGTGTCGCTGGGCGAGACGCTGGACGCGCCGCTAAGCATCGTGCTGAAGGCGCTCACAACCGGCTATGCCACCCTCAAATGGCTCGGCGCCGGCGAAACCGTTGCTCGCGGTCTCATCGGCCGGGGCGTGCGCACCAGTCCGACCTTCGGCACCATCGGCGCCGCCGCGGCGGGCGCCGTCCTGCTCGGGCTCGATGCTGCAAAGGCCGCGAATGCTATAGCGATCTCGGCCTGCACGACCGGTGGCACGCTCGAGCCGGTGCGTTGCGGCTCGGACGAATGGCGCCTCCAGAACGGTCGCGCCGCCCACGGTGGCCTCGTCGCGGCCGAACTCGCGGCACGCGGCGTCCAGGGTGCGCCGGATGCGCTGGAAGGCCCGAAAGGCCTGTTGCGTTCGCTTGCCGGCCTCGAGCACGCGCCCGACCAATGGCGCGAGGCTCCCGATGCTGCAACGATGATCGGCATCATGGCCAAACCCTTCGCCACCCTCGGCGACAACATGTCCGCCGTGCTCGCGGCCCATGCGGTCCACCGCGACGGCATCGATCTGTCCCTGGTGAAGCGGATCACGGTCACGATCTGGCGCCCCTATACGGAATATCCCGGCACGTCGTTCAAGGGGCCTTTCACGAGGACCGTGCAGACCCAGGCCAGCACCGCCTTCGCGGTCGCTGCCATGCTCCGCTACGGTCGGCTGGACTACGAGATGGGCATCGAGCACCGCCAGGATCCGGAGATCATGGCGCTCGTCGCGAAGACGACGGTCGAGCCCGACGATATCGGCACGCATCTCGATGCGACCGTGGAGATCGAGATGCAGGATGGCACGCGCCATCGCCGCAGCTCGCGCGAGGCGCCGAAGATTCTCGTGTTCCAGGACGAGACGCAGGGGGCCGATGTGTTCGAGAGCCGTCTGTCCGGCGCGGGAATGCCGGCAGCCGAGGCAAGACGCCTTGCCGCGGACGTCCTTGCCGCCGCCGGCAACGGTGGATCGATGCCGATCCGTGCATTGCTCGACCGGCTGACCGGATCAACCAAAGAGAGCAGGACATGAAGCTCGGACTTGAAGGCAAGACGGCCATCGTCACCGGCGGCAGCAAGGGCATCGGTCTCGAGACCGTGCGTTTGCTGGCGGAGGAGGGCGTCAAGGTGCTGGTCTGTGCGCGGCGTGAAGATGCGCTTGCCGAATGCCGTGAGGACGTCGAGAAGACGACCGGAGTCAAGGTCGAAACCTTCTCCCTCGACGTCACTGACCTCAAGCAGATCGAGCGACTGCCGCAGGTCGCGCGCGACCGTCTCGGCCGCATCGATATCCTCGTCAACAATGCCGGCACTGGCACCTACAAGCCGTTCCTGGAGGTGACCGACGAGGAACTGCAATATGGCATGGCGATCAATTTCTTTGCCCAGTTCCGGATCTGCCAGCGCATTATTCCGATCATGGTCGCTCAGAACGGCGGCAGCATCGTCAATGTCGCAGGCGAGACCGGGATCATGGTGACGATGCCGCCATTCCTGTCGTCGTGCACGGGGCCGGCAAAATCGGCCGAGATTCGCTTCTCCAAGATCCTCGCCAACGAATTCGGACCGCAGAACATCCGTGTCAACTGCGTCGTTCCCGGCTTCGTCACCACGCCGGAGCGCTTCGCGAAATGGGAACGCGAGCTGGCCAAACGAAATCTGAGTCCGGAAGAGGCGGAAGCCGAACGGAAGCGCTGGTCGGAGAACAATTCGATGCGCAATACGCGCTGGGGCACGCCGGAAGAGCTCGCCAACCTGATCGTCTTCGCGTTGTCCGACCGCGCCAGCTTCGTCAATGGCGCGGTGCTGGTCGCCGACAACGGGCAGGACAAGTCCTGAACCGGATATGCGTGAGGCGATGAACGAAATGGCCGAAGTCAGGGCGCCAAAGCCGCTGGAGCAGTTTCTGGTCCGGGAAAAGTGCGCGGTCGTGACGGGCGGCGGCGACGGGATCGGGCGCGCTGCGGCGTTGCTTCTCGCAGAAGCCGGGGCCTCGGTGGCCGTGCTCGACCACGATGCGGCAAAGGCCGAAGCTGTCCGGGCGCAGATCGTTCATGCCGATGGTAAGGCGATGGCCGTGACAGCCGATGTCTCCGAAGAGGCGGCCGTCGAAGCAGCGTTCTCCCGCGTGGTCGGCACGCTCGGGCCGGTCGATATCCTGGTGAACAATGCCGGTCTCGCCGTACGCGAAGCGGCCGATACGCTGTCCGTCGACAGCTGGAATCGCGTTCTCGCCGTGAACCTGACGGGCATGTTCCTCTGCGCGAGGGTCGCGGCCCGCACCATGCGCGGACGCTCCGGAGCCATCGTCAATACGGCATCGATCATGGGATTGTCGGGCGGACTGTATCCCAACGTGGCCTATCAAACGACCAAGGGCGGCGTCGTCAACATGACGCGCGCGCTTGCCCTCGAATGGGTCGGCGATGGCATCCGCGTCAATGCGGTTGCGCCGACCTATGTCAGGACGAACTTCATCGCCGGCATGATAGCTGATCCCGTGAAGGCGGCTCATGTCATGGAGGCGACGCCGATGCATCGGTTGGCCGAGCCGGAGGAGGTCGCTGCAGCCATTCTGTTCCTGTCCAGCCCAGCCGCAAGCATGATTACCGGCGTCACATTGCCGGTCGACGGAGGATTTCTCGCAAGATGAGCGTTGTTTTGATGATGACCGGCATGGCTGCGGCCGTGTCGTCAACTGGGAGAATCTGATGGCCGACGTCGACAAACCCCTCGCAGGCATTAGCGTGGTCGAACTGGGTCACAGCGTCGCCGCGCCCTATGCGGGTCTCATTCTGGCCGATCTCGGCGCACGTGTGATCAAGGTCGAAAATCCCAAGAGCGGCGATTATGCGCGCGGCTGGGGACCGCCGTTCTGGAATGGTACGGCGAGCGTGTTCCACAGTCTCAATCGCGGGAAGGAGGGAATCGCAATCGACTTCGGCGATCCCGACGACTGCGAGAGACTGAGATCGCTGATCTTGAACGAGGCCGATGCGGTTATCCAGAATCTGCGGCCCGGGATATTGGAGAAGTTCGGTCTGACGGCCGACGCGCTGCGCGCCGTCAAGCCGTCGCTGATCTGGTGCGACATCGGCGCCTTTGGCGCCACGGGGCCACTCGCCAGCAAGCCGGGATACGACCCGCTCGCGCAAGCGAGCACGGGCATCATGAGCGTGACCGGCGAGGGCGATCGTCCGCCCGTGCGGGTCGGCGTCTCCCTCGTCGACATGGGCTCCGGCATGTGGGCGGTGATCGGAATGCTGGCGGCGCTGGTCGCGCGCAACAAGGGCGGCCAAGGCCGCAGCGTTGCGACCTCGCTGTACGAGACGGGTCTCGCATGGATGACGGCGCCGCTGGCCGGCTATGCGGCGTCCGGCGAAGTCCGTAAGCCGTACGGGTCGGGCACGGCGGAAATCGCACCCTATCAGGCCTTCGAGGCGTCCGATGGTTGGCTGATGATCGCCGCCGGTAACGACAACCTGTTCCGCAAGCTGTGCAGCGCGCTGAACCTCGGGACACTTGCTTCCGATCCGGACTTCGCAACCAATGCGGCGCGGGTCGTCAACCGCGAGCGGCTGATCCCGCAAATCCAGTCGACCGTGCGCCGCTATTCGGCCGATGCGCTGGGAAAGATCCTGGATGCGGCCGGCGTTCCGAACGCCCCCCTCCTGACCACGGATCAGGTTGCCCGGCATCCGCAAACCCGGGCGCTCGACATCATGGTGCGCTGCTCAGACGACGATATCGAACTCGTCGGCATCCCGCTCGCCTTTGACGGTGCGCGGCCCCGCGCGCGGACCGCGGCACCAGCGCTCGGTCAGCACAACGCCGTCCATCGGATACCCGCCAGCAAGGGGGCGGCCAATGCAAAGTGATTTTCAGACGATCAAAGTCGAGCGCCGCGACGGCAACATCCTGCTGGTGACGCTGCACCGGCCGGAAGCGTCCAATGCCATGAACACCCAGATGGGCCTCGATCTGGTCGCGCTGTTCGAGGGGTTCTCGACCGACATCGAGGGGCTGCGAGCCGTGATCCTCACGGGGTACGGCGACAAGGCGTTCTGCGCCGGCGGCGACCTGAAACAGCGCAACGGCATGACGGACGACGCCTGGCAGGCGCAGCACCTCGTGTTCGAGCGCATGCTGCGCGCGCTGCTGGGCTGCCCGATTCCCGTGATCGGTGCGATCAACGGCGCGGCTTACGGCGGCGGCTGCGAGATCGCGGCGGCACTCGATTTTGTCTATGCCTCGACCAATGCCCGCTTCGCTCTGACCGAAGTGACGCTCGGCATCATGCCGGGCGGTGGCGGCACTCAAAATCTGGCGCGCGCCATCGGTGAGCGTCGCGCCAAGGAACTGATCCTCTCCGGGATGCCGTTTTCCGCCGCCGAAGCCGAGCAATGGGGCTTGGTCAACCGCGTGCTGCCGCCGGGAGAATTGCTGGAGGCGACCTTCGCGATCGCCCATCGCATTGCCGCCAATGGCCCGATCTCGGTGCGCCAGGCCAAGCAGGCGATCCATCGCGGTCTGCAGATGTCGCTTGCCGATGGTCTTGCCTTCGAGATCGAGGCCTACAACCGGCTGGTTCCGACGGCGGACCGGCGCGAGGGCGTGCTCGCCTTCAACGAGCGCCGCAAGCCGAACTTCCAGGGCAAATAGAGGAGACCGCACGATGCGCGAGAAAGCCCATGTCCGCGAAGTCGGACCACGAGACGGCATCCAGATGGTCAAGAGCATTCTGCCGACTGCGCGCAAGCTCGCCTGGTGCCAGGGGGCCGTGGACGCCGGCATTCGCGACATCGAAGTGACTTCGTTCGTGCCGGCCAAGGTCATTCCGCAATTTGCCGATGCGGAGGAGGTCGCCCGCGGCGCACTGGAGATGACCGGCTTGCGGCCGTCGGTGCTGGTGCCGAACCTGAAGGGTGCGGAGCGGGCGTTCGCGCTTGGCGTGCCGACGGTGAACTACGTGCTGTCGGCGAGCGAGGAGCACAATCAGGCCAATGTTCGCCGCAGTACCGAAGAGTCCCTGATCGACTTTGCGCGTATCGCGGCAGCGCGCGACCAGCATCCGGGCGCACGGATCGGGCTTGGTGCGGGAATCGCAACCGCGTTTGGCTGCACCATCTCCGGGGCGGTATCGGAAGCACGGGTGATCGAGATCGCCGAACGGCTCGCCGGGATGGGGGCCGATGAGATCATCGTCGCCGATACCGTCGGCTATGGTGATCCCGGCCAGGTCCGCAGGCTGATGGCGGCCGTGATCGCTGCCGTCCGTCCGTTGCCGGTCGCATGCCATTTTCACGACACGCGCGGTCTCGGCCTCGCCAACGTGACGGCCGCGCTGGAAGCCGGCGTGCGTGCGTTCGACGCTTCGCTCGCCGGACTCGGCGGATGTCCGTTTGCGCCCGGCGCCACCGGCAACATCGACACCGAGGACACCGTGTTCCTGCTCGAACAACTCGGCTTCGATACCGGAGCCGACGTCGAAAAGCTCGTTGCCTTGCGACGGGAGGTCGAGAGCTGGCTGCCGGGCGAGCGATTCTCCGGCGCGATCGCGCGCGCCGGATTGCCCAAAACGTACCGCGTCTCGGCCAGCGTCGCCGCTTGAAAGGATACGACATGAACTATCACGATGCATCTCACGCGGCGGACATGGAAGTCACCGTTGCACTGGGTGAGGATTTTTCCGATCTGCGCAACTCGGTGCGGCAGATCTGCAAGGGCTTTCCCGGCGAATATTGGCGGAAGCTGGATGACCGGAGTGGCTACCCGACCGAATTCGTCGCCGCGCTAACGGAGGCGGGTTTCCTCGGCGCGCTGATTCCGGAGGAATATGGCGGCTCGGGCCTGCCGTTGCGCGCGGCGGCGGTGATCCTCGAGGAGATCAACGCCAACGGTTGCAGCGCCAGTCCGGCGCATGCGCAAATGTACATCATGGGGACGTTGCTTCGTCATGGCAGCGAGCTGCAGAAGCGGACCTATCTGCCGGAGGTCGCGGCGGGGCGGTTGCGGCTCCAGGCCTTCGGTGTGACCGAGCCCAACACGGGTTCGGATACCACCCAGCTCAAGACACGCGCCGAGCGTCAAGGCGATGTCTATGTCGTCAACGGCCAGAAGGTCTGGACGTCGCGCGCGCTGCATTCCGATCTCATGCTCCTGCTGGCGCGCACCACGCCGATCGACCAGGTGAGGGGGCGCACCGAAGGGCTCTCTGTCTTCCTGGTGGACCTTCGCGAGGCCAAGGGCAACGGCGTCGAAATCCGCCCGATCAAGGCGATGGTCAACCACAACACGACTGAAGTGTTCATCGAGAATTTGAAGGTTCCGGCCGCCAACCTCATCGGCGAGGAAGGCAAGGGATTCCGCTACATCCTCGATGGCATGAACGCCGAGCGCATCTTGGTGGCATCCGAATGCGTCGGCGACGGACGGTGGCTCCTGAACAAGGGCGTCGACTATGCCAACGAACGGCGTGTCTTCGGCCGGTCCATTGGCCAGAACCAGGGCATCCAATTCCCGCTGGCGCGCGCCTATGCCGAGCTCGAAGCTGCCGACATGATGTGTCGGCGTGCCGCCGCGTTGTTCCAGGCGGGACAACCCTGCGGTGCGGACGCCAATATCGCCAAGCTGCTCGCCTCCGAAGCCACCTGGAAAGCGGCCGACACGACCTTCCAGACTCACGGTGGCTTTGCGTTTGCGCAGGAATACGACGTCGAGCGCAAATGGCGCGAGGTGCGCCTGTATCAGACCGCCCCGATCTCGACCAACATGGTGCTGGCTTATGTCGCGCAGCATGTGCTCGGTCTGCCCCGTTCCTACTGAGGAGACGACCATGCCGGATATCACTCGTCAGACCGCCGACTTCGTTGCGGGCCTCGCGCCTTCCGATTTGCCCGACAGGTGTCGGGAGGCCGCGCGGACAGGCATCATCGATTGCGTCGGGGTCATGATCGCCGGCGCGCGGGAACAGCCGGTCCGCATCGTGTCGGCGATGCTTGCCACCTCGACGCAAAACGACGGGGCGCCGGAAATTCCGTCGGGCCGGAATCTGGCGGCCCCCGACGCCGCGCTCGTCAACGGCGTTGCAGCGCATGTGCTCGACTATGATGACGTCGCGATCGCCGGCCATCCGAGCGCGGTGCTTGTGCCTGCGATCCTGGCGGAGGGCTGGTCGCTGGGCGCGAACGGCAGCGAAGCGCTTGCGGCCTATGTCGCAGGATACGAGCTATGGGCTCAGGTCCTCGCGCTGGAGCCGGGCCATCTGCATGAGCGCGGCTTCCATCCGACGGCGATCATGGGCACGCTCGCCACGGCCGCGGCCTGCGCGCGGCTGCGCAAACTCGACAGCGAGAAGACGGCGCACGCCATTGCCATTGCCGCTTCGCTCGCGGCCGGGCTCGTCGCCAATTTTGGCACCATGACCAAGTCGCTGCATGCCGGCCGGACCGCGCAGTCGGGCGTGCTCGCGGCGCGCTTGGCCGACCAGGGGTTCACCGGATCTCTCGACGTTCTGGAGCACCGCACCGGCTTTCTTCGCGCTCATTCGCCGTCGGGCGCTCCCAATATCGAGAACGGTACGATCGACATCGGCAGGAACTGGCGCCTGGCGGAGCTCGGCGTCTGTGTGAAGCGGTATCCGACCTGCTATGCGACCCATCGTTCGATCGATGCGATGCTGGGTCTGGTGAACCGGCACAAGCTGAAGCCGGATGACGTGCGGGAAATTCGTGTCCACACCGGCACCACGCAGAAGCTGATGCTGCGCAACACAAATCCGCAGACCGGCCTCGAGGCCAAATTCAGCATGGAATTCGCCATGGCTTCGGCGCTAATCGCCGGACGGGTCAGCCTTTCCGAGCTGACGGACGAGTTTGTGTCGCGGCCGGATGTCGGTGCAACATTTGCGAAAGTCCACTGCACGACGACCAATGAGATTATGGCGGGGGATCAGCCTTTTGCTCCGTCCGACCAGGTCAGCGTCGTGCTCGCGTCCGGCGAGGTGTTGCAGCACGATCCCGTGGTTTACGCCAAGGGCAGCTGGCAGCAGCCGCTGTCGCGCGAGGAGCTGAAGGAAAAATTCATCGATTGCGCGACGCGGGTTTTCGAGCGTGGGCAAGCCGCTGATCTGTTCGAGCAACTCTGGAATCTGGAGGAGCTCGACTCGATCCGCTCGCTGCGCCTGACAGCCGATCGGGTCGACGCATGACGGACGCGACGGCGAACAAGGCAGCAGTGCCGCGTATCTGGCATCAGTCGGTCAACGAGCTCGACCACTTCGATGTCTACAAGCGGGCACTGCAAGCCCACGCGGCGGAGATCCTTGGCGATGACGCAAAGGTCGTCGTCCACGGGCTCCCGGCCGGCTCGTATGGCGGTGCCTCGGCAACGGCGGTACTCGGCAATGCCTTTGCCTATCACCGGATTCTCGATCGGGTCATCGACTACGCGATTGAGGCCGAGAAGCAGGGTTACGACGCCTTCGTCATCGGCTCGTTCAGCGAGCCGTTCCTGCGCGAGATCCGCTCCGCGGTCGATATCCCGGTCGCCTCGCTCACGGAAAGCGGGTTGCTGGTCGGCTGCTCGCTCGGCAGCCACGTGGCGCTGGTCTCCAATGCGCCCGCCGTGCAGTGGATGACGAAGGTCGCGGTAGACAAGCACAAGCTCGCCGCTCGCGTGCTCGAGGTCGCTTCGATGGACCCGGCGCTCGACGAGCCGGCGTTGGCGCGCGCCTACGTCGATCCGGCCCCGGTCATCGCCAACTTCACGGCCGTGGCCGGGCGCCTGGTGGGGCGCGGAGCCGACGTGATCATTCCGGCCGAGGGCGTGCTGGCCGAACTCCTTGTCCGTCACGGTGTCCGCGAGATTGCCGGCGCCCCCGTGATGGACGTCTTCGCGGTTACCTGGGCCTACGCGCTGATGCAGATCAGGCTCTGGTCGAAGACCGGCCTTCGCGTCGGCCGCAGCTGGCACCATCGTCGCGACGATCCCGCGCTCGTTGCAAGATTTTTTCGAGAGGAAGCCCGATGAGCAATCTGTCCGCGACCCAGGTTCCAGGTGTCTATCATCGCCGGCTCGGTGACGTGCTGGTCACCGGCCTCAGCGACGGCTACGTCGATATGGGGTATACGATCTTCCGAAATATTCCGGAGGACGAGACCAAGGCCATCCTGGCGCGCGATCATCGCACGTCTCCGCCGCGCATTTCGGTCAACGCCTTTGCCTTGCGCGTCGGTGGCCGCACCTATCTCGTCGACTGCGGCTCTGCCGACCTGATGGGGCCGGCCTGCGGTCGGCTGCCGGCCAATCTCGCGTCCGCAGGCATTGATCCGGACTCGGTGGACGGGGTCCTCCTGACCCATGTTCATCCCGACCATTCCAACGGCCTGACGGATGTGGCGACGGGACAGCGGCTGTTTCGGAATGCCGAAGTCATCGTGCACGAAAACGAGATCAATCACTGGTTCAACGACGAGGCGATGGCCAAGGCAACCGAGCGTCCCCGCCGTCGATATTTCGAAGCCGGACGCACCCAGATCAAACCCTACATGGCGGCCGACCGCGTCCGTACCTTCAAGAAGGGCGAAGTGCTGCCCGGCGTGACGGCGATCCCGATCCCCGGCCATACGCCCGGCCACACCGCCTATGTCGTCTCGTCGGGCGGCAGCTCGATGGTGATCTGGGGCGATACGGTCCATGTGCCCGAAATCCAGGTGACGCGTCCCGAAGTGACGATGGAGTTCGACACCGACCCCGAAGCCGCCGCGGTCGCGCGGCAGATGATTTTCGACATGGTGGTGACCGACGACATGCTGGTCGGCGGCATGCACCTGCATTTTCCGGGCTTCGGCCACATGCGCCGCGAGGGGGGAAAGTACGGTTTGGTCGCAGAACAATGGGCCTTTGAGGTCTGAACGGCGCGCCCGTCATAGCCTAGACCTTCGGATAACCATCCAGGATTCAATTCCGTGTATCATACGCTAGAATCGAACAACGATGGTCAACGACAGGCGATCAATGGCGGACGGCGGATGACAAGTCGCGGAAGCAAGCTGACGATTCACGACGTGGCGACCGCTGCCGGGGTTTCCACCGGCACGGTGTCGCGCGTCCTCAATGGCAACGCTACCGTTCGCCCGGAAATACGTCGCAAGGTCCAGAAGGCGATCGACGATCTCGGCTATTCGCCGAACGCGGTGGCTCGCAGCATGCGCATGGGGTCGACCCATACGATCGGCTGCATCCTGCGCGAGATCAACATCCCGCAGCTCGCCGGGTTCGTCAAGGCCGCCCATGACGTGCTCGACGAAGTGGGCTTTTCGCTCGTCATCTCCAATTCGGAAGGCCGCATGGAGCGCGAGCGGGAGTTGCTCAGCCGTCTGTCGCGGCGGCAGGCCGATGGCGTGATGATGGGGCCGTACACGGCGATCTCCGGCGATTTTGAAGCGTTCCTTCGCGACCTCGATATTCCCATCGTATTGATCGATCGCGATCAGACGACCTGGGCGGATGCCGTGATGGCCGATCACGCCGAAGGCATGCGTCTTGCCGTCGGCCATTTGCTGGACCTCGGACACCGCCGCATCGCCCTGATCACCGGCGAGCGCGGCCTTTACCCCGCGCGCGAACGCGTCCGCGGCTATCACGAGGCCTACGCTGCGCGCGGACTGGAGCCTGATCCGTCGCTGCTTCATGTCGGAAGCTTTCTGCCCGGCGCGGGATTCCGTTTCACCTCGGCGATGCTCGGCCAGCGCAATCCGCCGACGGCCATCATTTCCGGCGGTCTCGACATGTTGTCGGGCGTGCTGCGCGCCATACGGGGGCGCAACCTGAGGATACCGGAAGACGTCTCGGTGGTCGCGTCAGGTCATTCCGAACTGGCCGAGTTGTTCTCGCCGCCGATTGCCGTGATCGGGTGGGATCAGGCGGAGGTCGGCCGGATTGCCGCCGGCATGCTGCTCGACCGGATTCGAAATGGCAACTCGCATGAAGCGCGCAGCGTTCTCGTGCCGAATGAATTCATCCCGCGTGCATCGGTGGGACCACCGAAACGCGACAACAACAAATAAGAATATGGTTTGCAGGGAGGCATCGGAATGACTGACGGAGTGACCAATGGCGGCGGCGCGGCTCGGCCGTTGCTGTTCCAGCCCTTTTCGATCCGCGGGCTGACGCTGAAGAATCGCCTCGTGGTGCCTCCGATGGTCCACTACCGCTGCGAGCCCGGCCATACCTGCGGCGCGTTTCATCTCGTCCATCTCGGCCGCTACGCGCTGGGCGGCTTCGGCCTCGTCTTTGTCGAGGTGACGGCGGTCGAAGAAGCGGGGTTGAACAATGAGAACGACCTCGGCATCTGGAACGACGAACAGGCCGAGAGCTTCAAGCCGCTGATTGCGTTCATGAAGCGCCAGGGCACGGCGATCGGCATCCAGATCGGTCACGCCGGTCGCAAGGCCTCGATTCAGAGCGCCATGCAGGGCATGGGACCGCTGACCGAGGAGAATCTGAAAGCCGGCGCCAAGAGCTGGCAGCCTGTCGGGCCGACGGCCGAGCCGGTCGCCAAGGGATGGCTTACTCCGCGAGCACTGACCACGGCCGAGTGCAAGAAAATGGTCGGCACGTGGGCGGCTGCGGCAAGGCGGGCGGTTGCCGCCGGGTTCGACACCATCGAAATCCACACCGCGCACGGTTATCTGCTGGCCTCGTTCCTGTCGCCGGTCTCCAACACGCGCACTGACGAATATGGCGGCGACCGGGCCGGGCGGATGCGCCTGCCGCTCGAGATCGTCGAGGCCGTGCGCCGCGAAATGCCGGATACGATGCCGCTGTTCGTTCGCGTCTCATCCGTCGACGGGACCGTCGAGGGCTGGAACATGGACGACACCGTCGTCTTCGCGCGCGAACTGAAGCAGCGCGGTGTCGACGTGATCGATTGCTCCTCGGGCGGGATCTCCGGAGCCGCCACCGCGGCCCAGGTGCCGCGCAGCCTCGGATTCCAGGTGCCATTTGCCGAGCGGGTCCGAAAGGAAGCCGACATTCCCACCATGGCGGTCGGCATCATTCTCGAGGCCCAGCAGGCCGAGGCGATCCTGGCAAAGGGCCAGGCTGATCTTATCGCCGTTGGCCGGCAGTCTCAGTTCAATCCAAACATCGCCCACCATTGGGCACATGACCTCGGCATCAATGCCCGCTTCGAGGACTGGTCGCCCGAGTTCGGCTGGTGGCTGGAGAAGCGGATCGGGACTCTGGAAGGCTTTGCCACGCCGACAGGCGTGGTCACGCGCCGGCGGTGAAATTCACCGCACGCACGGAGGCGCAAGCCGCGCGTGAATGACATTTCCCTGATTGTTCGATAAGAATTGACCGACACTCCCTCCGCCACCTGGCCTACATGGGGATCGTAGATTTGGACGCGCGGATGTTTGACCCGAGTGGCTACCGCTAGCTGGACCTAGCTCAAACTTCCTCATGATGGATTGGAACGAGAGTTACGGTAATTCAATCGCTTAGAGACCGGTGTGTGCACGACATGTGCACCGGGAGATCAAGAAAAATCCGTCGGAGGCAAGCGTAAGGTGGTCCTTCGTTGGACCTGCGCGCGATGTCCGGAAAGCGTTGACGAGAGGGGAGCGGGTGCGGTGCGCAGGCTGGGCATAGTCTCGCGAGCAGGGCTCAGCGTCGGTCTATCCCGAGATGTCACGTGAGCTGCAGTGAGAAAAAACCAAAACCGGCGTCGGGGGTTGGAGTCGCTTCCCCGCTACGAATCGCACGATTTTCTCGCCAAACTACGATTGTCCACGATGGGGTACGCTTCACGACAGCATAGAAGGCGCGAAATGCGGTCCTCCTGCCTGCGTCGAAGCACGGCCTGACAGGACGCCTCTCCGCCGCTGGCGGTCTACTGCGGGTCGATACCGGCCGCTTTGACGATCCGTCCCCATTTGCCGATCTCGGCTTTCAAGAAGCCTTCGAGGGCATCCGGCGTCGCGCGCTCGGGCTCGACCGGAGCCATGCTGAGTTCGGCAAAGCGGTTGACCAGGACCGGGTCCCTCAGCGCGGCCTGCAACGCACCAACAAGGCGGTCGAGGACTGGCTTGGGCGTGCCGCGCGGCGCGTAGAGGCCGTACCAGGTCGTGACGTCGAATTCGGGAACCCCGGCTTCGGCCGAGGTCGGCACGTCGGGCAAGGTCGCGATCCGCGTCTTGCTGGTGATGGCATAGCCCTTGATCGTCATCGACTGGATGTACGGCGTCGGTCCGGTCGCGGGATCGCAATAGACGTCGATGTGACCAGCGATCACATCGTTCAGCGCCGGCCCGCCGCCCTTGTAGTAGATCGGCGTGAGTTTCGTATGGGTGGCGCTCATGAACATCAGGCCGCAGAGCTGTGAAGCCGAGCCCAGCCCGACATTGCCGAAGGTCATCTTGTCACCTTCGCCGCGGATGCGCGCGATCATCTCGCTCAAGTCCTTGGCCGCGAAAGTTCGGCCGGGCCACCAGGATCATCGGGACGTCGGTGACGAGGCCGATCGGGGCGAAGTCGCCGACGGGGTCGAACGGCAGCTTTGCGTACAGCGCTGGCGCCGTGGCTTGGCCGACATGCATCAGCAGCAGCGTGTAGCCGTCAGGAGCGGCCTTGGCGACGCGGTTTGTGCCGAGCGTGCCGCCGGCGCCGACGACGTTTTCGATGACGATGGATTGCTTCAGCGTCGTGCTCATCGCGTTGCCGAGGATGCGTGCGATGACGTCGCCAGGCCCGCCGGCGGAGAAGGGCACCACCATCGTGATCGGGCGGTTCGGATAGTCCTCCGCGATCGCGGCGCTGCAAGGAGTGAGCAGGAAAAACAGGAACAGCGATCGTACGAGATACGGCATCGAACACTCCCTGGCGGCATTGTTCTAGTCCTCGGAAGGCGCCGCCTCCTTGGCCGCGGACGATTTTTCGATCATGTCGAGCGCGGCCACCGCAGCCGCATTGATGTGGTCCACGCAGCAGCGCTCGGCGAGGTCCGCATCGCCGCTCTGGATTGCGCGCCAGATGGCGGTGACCTCGCGCAGGCTCTTGTTGATCCGCTTCGGTTGCGACATCGAGGTGATCCGCAGCAGCTGGATGCGGTCGTGCAGCGGCTTGAGCGCGCGTTCGATGAAGGCGTTGCGGCAACCGCCGATCAGCGCGGCGTAAAAGTCGGTTTTGGCTTCGAGACAGCCGACGAGGTCCTGCTTGGCCGCGGCTGCCTTCAGTCGCGTCAGGGCCTCCCCGATCCGGCGAGCGACTTCCGGATCGTGCAGCCTGGCGCATTCGCGGCCGGCGAAGCCTTCGAGGACCGCACGCGCCGCGTAGAGCTGCCGTGCCTCCTCGAGGCTGATCGTGGAAACCACGGGACCGCGATGGGGGACGGTATTGACCAGCCCGTCGGCCTCGAGCGCACGAAGCGCTTCGCGGATCGAAGGGCGGCTGACGCCCATCATCTCGCAGAGCTCGCGCTCGACCAGACGCTGGCCCGGCTTCAGCGTCCCGGACATGATCGCCTCGCGCAGCTTTTGCGCGACCATCGCCCGGACGGTCGGAACGTCCTCGATGCGGAGTGTCGACTGCAAATCGCTACGTCTTTCCATGTCCGGGCCCTGGTTCGGGAAAAGTCAGTACCGGTTTACAGGCAGAATCATCATTTCGGCAATTTGAACGTGAGCGGGCTGGTCCAGGGCGAATACGATCGATCGGGCAATGTCGGCCGGCTCGAGCGCCATCCTGAACTGGTCGAAATAGTCCTTCTCCTTCTGCCTGTCGCCACGGTAGCGGGTCAGGATGATGTTGGTCCGCGTCAGGCCGGGCTGGAGTTCGGTGACCCGGATCGCGGTGTCTGCAAGCTCGCCCCTGAGGGTCTCGGTGAACATGTGCACGCCCGCCTTGCTGGTGCTGTAGGCGGCCATATCCGGGACAATACGGACGGCGTTGATGGAGCTGATGTTGACGATATGGCCGGCATTGCGCTGGACCATGTCGGGGAGGATCGCACGCGTGACGCGCATCAGGCCGATCAGGTTGGTCTGAATGATGTTAGCCCAGTCGTCGGCGGAGCCGATGTCGAAGCGGGTCCGTCCGCCGATGTCATGTCCGGCATTGTTGATGAGGACATCCACAGGCCTGAACTGGCCGGGAATGGCGTCCGGCAGGCGATCCACGGCCTTCGCATCGGTGACGTCGAGCTGGATAGAAAACACGGCGTCGCCAGCCGTCACCGCCAGCTCCTGAAGCGCCTTGGCGTCGCGATCGACGAGCACGACGCGGCGGCCGCTGTCCAGCAGCGCCTTGGTGATGGCACGTCCCATGCCGCCGGCAGCGCCGGTCAGGACGACGGTCTGGCCCGATTGTTCAGTCATCGCAGCACTCCCATTCCGATGTTATTATGCGATGGACCAGCCGCCATCGATCGGCAGGCTGGCTCCGGTGATGTCATTTGCGGCGGGACCGCAGAGGAAGACGACCATGGCCGCGACGGCGTCCATTCCGATGAAGCGCTGCGTGGGCTGGCGCTCGACGAGATATTCGCGGGTGACGTCGTCGAGCGGACGATTGCTGTTCGATGCGATCGTCGCGATCTTGTTCAGGATGGCCGGCGTCGGCAGCGTGCCGGGGCAGAGCGTGTTGCAGGTGATGCCGCTGCGCGCAGTCTCGATGGCCACCGCGCGGGTCAGGCCGAGGATTGCCGTCTTCGTGGTGACGTAGTCGATGCGGTCCTCGACGGCGCGGCTCGAATAGATCGAACCCATGTTGACGATCCGGCCCCAGCCGCGCTGCTTCATGGCGGGCAGGGCAAGGCGGATCAGGTGGAAGGGCGCCGACAGGTTCACGGCGAGCGCCTGGTCCCAGCGATCGGGTGGAAACTGTTCGATTGCCGAGAAATGTCTGATGACCGCGTTGTTGATGAGAACATCGATGGCGCCGCAGCGGTCGAGCAGGGCGGCCATCATGGTCTCGATGGCGTCGCGCCGGGCCAGGTCGGCCGCTGTGGGGATCACTTCGACGCCGAAGCGAGTACGGAGGTCCTCCGCGGCCTGCTTCGGCGCGTCCAGATCATGAAGGACAATATTTGCGCCCACGCCGGCCAAGCCCTCGGCCACGGCGAGGCCAAGGCCTGCCGTCGCACCGGTCACGAGTGCCCATTTGTCCTTCATCGCAGCCCGCGCCCCCGTTATTTCTTGTCGAGCTCGGCGAAGACTTCCTTCGCGTTCCGGAACGCGTCCACGCCGGCTGGCACGCCGCAGTAGATCGCGACCTGCATGAAGACCTCGCGGATCTCCTCGCGGGTTGCGCCGTTGGCGAGCGCGCCGCGGACGTGGGTCTTCAGCTCGTGCGGCCGGTTGAGCGCGCAGAGCATCGCCAGATTCAGGAAGCTGCGGGTCTTCCGCGTCAGGCCTTCGCGGCCCCAAACGTAGCCCCAGCAATACTCCGTGGTGAGGTCTTGCATCGGCCGGTTGAAGTCGTCCGCGGATGCGATCGCCTTGTCGACGAACTCATTGCCGAGCACGCTTTTGCGGATTTCGAGACCGCGGTCGTAGGTCGCCTTGTCCATTCTGTTCTCCGTTTCTCTTTCGGGCGGTATCAGGGCTCACCTTAACTCTTCGGCCAGAACGGCTTCGCCATCGCGAGTTCGGGCGGAAACACCGTCACCGGCACGCCGGATTGCCACTGCACGATGGTCATGCCGGCGCCGACGCGGCGGCCTTTCTCGTCGAACTTGATCTCGCCCAGCGGGTAATATTTCGAGGGGCCCGCATCCATGGTGCGCAGCGCTGCGCCGACGGCGACGCTGTCGGCCTTGCCGGCCTTCTCCAGCGCGTCCTTGATCACCCACATGTCGCCATAGGTGGAGATCGCGTTCTGCGTCATCCACGGCTCCTTGTAGCGGGTCTTCAACTCGGCGATCAGCGCCTCGTGACCCTTGGCACCCCAGCTCGCAACGCAGGTCAAGACGCCCTGGAGCAGTTCAGGGCTCACGGTCTGCAGCATGTCCGGTTCGGCGATGGCGATGCCGAACGAGATCGTCGGCACCTTGCCCTGGCCGAGGCCGAACTCGTTCATCTTCTCGAGCAGCAGCTTGGCGTCGGAGATCACCGTCGGCAGGAAGAAGAGCAGATCGGGCTTGGCCGAGCGGATCTTCTGAACGAGCGATGTCGCGTCCGCCAGCGGCGGGGTGAACGTCTCGTCCACGATCAGCTGCAGCTGGTTCTCTGCCAGCAGGCCCTCGCGCATCGATTTCGCCGAGGCGATCGACGCGGCCGTGTTGTCGGTGAGGATCGCGACCGTCTTCGGCCGCTTGCCCGATGCCGTCTCGGCCAGCTTGATGATTTGCGGCAAGGCCTGACGGGCCTGCGAGCCTGCCGTGGCCGAGGTCTGGAACACGTATTTGAAGCCGCGATCCGTGATCAGGTCGGAGTAGGAGAGGGTGAGGACGGGCAGGTTGGCCCGCTCCGTGACCTCGGTCACCGCGAGCGTGAAGGACGACAAATAGGCGCCGCTGGCCGCGACCAGGTCGCTCTCCTGCGCCACCATGCGCTGGGCCGCGTTCTTGGCCTTCTCGGTGGTGTCCCCGGAATCCAGCACGACGAGCTTCAGCTTGGCGCCGCCGAGCGCCTTGATGCCGCCTTGCGCGTTGATGTGCTCCACCGCCATCTCGGCGCCCTGCCGCATCACCGTTCCCGGACGGGCGTAGATGCCGGAGATCGGCACCAAGAGGCCGACCTTCACCTCGGAAGGCTGCTGGGCCCAGGCGCGGGATGCGATCAGCGTGCCGGACGCGCCGGCAAGCAATGTTCGACGACTTATCGTGAATTTGCTCATGACAATCCTCCTCCCTGAAAATGCGCGATGCTATTTCTTCGGCCAGAACGGCTGCGCCTGCGCGAGCTCGGGCGGATAGACGGTGACTGGCACGCCCGATTGCCATTGCACGATGACGACGCCAGCGCCGACCCTGCGGCCCTTCTCGTCGAACTTGAGCTGGCCGCCCGGATAATATTTCGAGAGGCCGGCATCCATGGTGCGGAAGGCCTGCGCGACTGCATTGCGGTCGGCCTTGCCGGCCTTCTCCAGCGCTTCCTTCATCAGCCACATGTCGCCGTAGGTCGAGATGACGTTCTGCGTCATCCAGGGCTCCTTGTATTTGGCCTTGAGCTCGGCGATCAGCGCCTCGTGGCCCTTCGAGCCCCAGTTGGCGACGATGGTCATGATGCCCTGAACGGTCTCCGGACTCACGCTCTGGAGCATGTCCGGCTCGGCGATGGTGATGCTGAAGGACACCGTCGGGATCTTGCCCTGGCCGAGGCCGAACTCGCTGATCTTCTCGAGGCCGAGCTTGGCGTCCGACACCGCATTCGGCATGAACAGCAGCAGATCGGGCTTGGCCGAGCGAACCTTCTGAATCAGCGGCGTCGCGTCCGACAGCGGCGGGGTCCAGACCTCCTCGACGACGAGCTGGAGGCCTTCCTGCGCGAACAGCTTTTCCTTCAGTGCCTTGGCGGTCGCGACTGAGGTCGCGGTGTTGTCCATCAGCATCGCCACGGTCTTCGGCTTCTTGCCGGAGGCATTCTCGGCGAGCTTCATCAGCGTCGGCAGGCCGAGCTCGGACTGGCGGCTCGCGGTGGCGGCGGTCTGGAAGATGTATTTGAAGCCGCGGTCGGTCAGAAGGTCCGAATAGGACAGCGTCAGCACCGGCAGTTCGGCGCGCTCGGTCACCTCGGTGACCGCCAGCGTGAACGAGGAGAGATAGGCGCCGGTTGCCGCGACGAGGTCAGGCTCCTGCGCCACCATGCGCTGCGCCGCGTTCTTGGCCTTCTCGGTGGTGTCGCCGCAGTCGATCACGACCAGCTTCAGCTTGGCGCCGCCGAGCGCCTTGATGCCGCCCTGCGCATTGATGTGCTCGATGCCCATCTCGGCGCCCATCTTCATCACCTGGCCGGGGCGGGTGTAGATGCCCGACAGCGGCACGATCAGCCCGACCTTGATCTCGGCCGGTGTCTGCGCGCGCGCCACGCCGGCAAGGCCCACGGCGGCAGCGCCGGACAGCACGGTCCGTCGCGAGAGACCCTTCGACGTCTTGTTCATTTCTGTTTGCTCCCTTGTGCTTGTTCTTGTCGTCACATGCCGAGATAGGCCTTGCGCACGCGATCGTCTGCGCGCAGCGTGTCGTTGTTGCCTTCGAGCACGACATGCCCGGCTTCGAGGACGTAGCCGTGGTCGGCGGATTCCAGCGCTTCCGCCACGCGCTGCTCGACCAGCAGCATGGTCAGCCCGGAGTGGCGGCGAATCTCGATCAGCCGATCGAAGATGAAGTCGGCGGTTGAGGGCGCCAGCCCCATCGAAGGCTCGTCGAGCATCAACAGCTTCGGCGAGGAGGCGAGGCCGCGGCCGATCGCGAGCATCTGCTGCTGGCCGCCGGACATCGTGCCCGCGAACTGGTTGCGGCGCTCCTTCAGGACCGGCAGCCATTCGAAGATGCGCTCGATGTTGCTCTGCCAGTCGCGCCGGCCGCTCTCGGTCATCGCGCCCATTTCCAGGTTCTCCATCACGGTCAGCGAGGGAAAGACCTGGCGGCCCTCGGGGACGTGGGCGATACCGAGATGGGCACGCTGCGGCGGCGGCACGGCGAGGAGGTCGACGCCGTCGAAGGTGATGGCGCCGCCGCTCGGCCTCACGATGCCGGAGATCGTCTTGAACAGAGTGGTCTTGCCGGCGCCGTTGGGTCCGACGATCGCGACGAACTGGCCGGCGCCGACATTGATCGAGATGTCGTTCAGGACGGGTTTGGCCGAATAGCCCGCGCTCAATCCCTCAATTCGCAGCATGGCCCACCCATTTCTTGCCGAGATAGGCCTCGATCACGCGGTTGTCTCGCGTCACCACCTCCGGCAGGCCTTCGGTGATGACGGCGCCGTGGTCGAGCACGAGGAACCTGTCGACCAGCCGAACCATCGCCTGCATCGTGTGCTCGATGATCGCGATGGTCATGCCGTCGCGCGCGAGCTGCTGGATCACGGCGACGACCTCGTCCGCCTCGCCGTGGCCGAGGCCCGCGAGGGTCTCGTCGAGCAGCAGGATGCGCGGTTGGCCGGCGATGGCGCGGGCAAGCTCCATCAGCCGCAGCTCCTTGGTCGAAAGCTCGCCGGCGAGGCGGTCGGCGACGGCAGAGAGCCCGACACGGGCAACTGCATCGGCGGCAAGCTTGCGGGCTTCGTCGTCGGAACGCGCGCGCACATAGGCACCGACCACGACGTTGTCGAGGATCGACATGCGCAGGAATGGTCGCATCACCTGGAAGGTGCGGCCGATGCCGGCCTCGCAGATCACGTGCGGCCGTTGGCCGGACATGTTGCGGCCATCGATCAAGACCTCGCCCTCGCTCGGTTTCAGGAAGCCGTTGAGGAGGTTGAACAGCGTGGTCTTGCCGGCACCATTGGGGCCGATGATGCCCAGGATCTCGTTCTGGTGCAGCTTGAAGCTGACATTCTGCACCGCCTTGAGCCCGCCGAAGGCGCGCGAGAGGTTCTTCACCTCCAGCATGACTTCGCCGGTGGCGGCGCGCTTGCGCGCGGCCGGCTTCAGTGCCGTGACGTTGGGGGCCGATGTTTCCGCCGCGTCAGTTGCAGCCGCCTTGGTTGCGACCCGCTTGCGCAGGAGATCGCGCAGTTTCCAGAACAGCCCCTCCGGCGCCAGCAGGATGACGCAGACGATGGCGAAGCCGAAGATCACGCCCTGGATGCCCGGGAAGCGCGCCCCGGCTTCGGCGTGCAGAATCTCGGCGAGCGGGATCAGGATCACCGAACCGATCACCGGACCCCAGACCGTGCCGACGCCGCCGAACATCGCGACCGTCAGCGCCTGCGCCGATACCAGCATGCCGAACACCGATTGCGGCGTCACGACCAACAACACCTGCGCGTAAAACCCGCCGATCGCCGCGGCAATGGCCCCGCTCAGCGTGATCGCGCGCAGCTTCCAGGCGAGCGTATTGATCCCGGCCGCCTCGGCCGCCGCCTCGTTCTGCTTGATCGCGAGCAGTGCCATGCCGAAGCGGGAGCGCTCGATCACCTGCGTCAGCACGATCGTGGCCAGCATGATCGCAAGCCCCAGCAGCGTATAGACGTGCGGATCGGCGAACTGCATGTAGGCGATCGGCGCATCTCGCTTGATCGGAAGCGTCACCTCCTGGAAACCGAGCCACTCGAACACGTAGAGGATGGCGAGCGGGTAGGCGAGCATCGCCAGGGCGAAGTAATGGCCCTGCAGGCGGAAGGTCGGAAACCCGATCAGGAGCCCGGCGATGCCGCCAAGCACGGCGGCGACGGGGATCAGCAGCCACGGGGAGATATCGAAGTAGATCTGGCCGAGCGCGGTCGCATAGGCGCCGATGCCGAAGAAGGCGGCGTGGCCGAACGAGATCAGCCCGGTATAGCCGCTGAGCAGGTTCCATGACAGGCCGAACACCGCCCACACCGGCACCAGCGTGAGGATGAGCTGGTAGTAGGAATTGGTGACGCCGAGCGAGAGCGCGGCATAAGCGAGGGTGAAAAGCAGGGGAGGCAGAAAGGATCGGATCCGCATGGTCACGTCCTCTCCACCATCCGCCCGAAGAAGCCTTGCGGTCGGAAGAAGATGATGAGGAGGAAGACGGCGAAGATCGCGGCGTTCTGCAACTGCGTCGGCAGGATCAGCGTCGACATCTGCTGCACGAGCCCGATCGTCATGCCGCCCCAGAACGCGCCGATGATGCTGCCCATGCCGCCGAGCACGACGCCCGCATACATGACGATGACGTATTCGAGGCCGACGAACGGGTGGAACGGATAGTTCGTAGCGAGGAGGCCGCCGGCGATCGCCGTGATGCCGCAGCCGAGCGCGAAGGCGGTTCGGTGCGCGCGGTCGACGTCGATGCCCATATAGGTCGCGGCGGTCGGATTATCCGCGGCGGCGCGGAGCGACTTGCCGATCCGCGTGCGCGTGATCAGCAGCGAAAGCAGGATCATCATGACCAGCGAAACGATCATGTCGATGCTGCGGGCCTTGTTGAGGAAGATGCTCATGTCGAAGAAGGGGCCGAGCTCCCAGGCCGAGCTCGACAGCGGCGTGCGGATCGAGGCGAGCACCGAGCCGAACACGAGCAGACCGCCGTTCTGCAGGATCAGCGCGATGCCGAGCGTGAGGATGAGCTGGGCGTAATGGCCTTCGCCTTCGAGCGAAGCCGTGCGCGTGCCCGAGACGTGGGATATCAATGTCCGATGCACGAAGTAGCCGAACACGGCAAGCACCGGCCCGGCGAGCAGGATCGCCACGAACGGTCCGACGGCATTGCCGAAGAACGATTGAACGCCGGCGGCGGTGAACAGATAGAAGGCGGTGTACATGCCGAGCATCATGAAATCGCCATGGGCGAAGTTGATGACGCGCATGACGCCGAAGATCAGGCCGAGCCCGACGCACATCAGGCCGTAGACGGCGCCGATCAGAAGGCCCGCGGCGAGCGCTTGCAGAAATCCTTCCATCAGCTTCGCCTCCGCGCGGCTGACGAACCTAAGCGGGTCTCGAAGTCGACCATGTTTCCCCCGTACTCTCCGGCACTTCTTATGATGCCGATCGTAAAACCCGTTCCGCCGTGTCCAGGCGGCATTGCGCTGCGATGTCGCCGGCATTACCGAGCCGTTCGCAGGTCTCGATGAGTTGCTCCAGCCGGTGCGCGCGGTCCTCACCGAGCACTCCGTGAGCGGCAGCGCGAAAGCGCGCGCGAATATCTGAAGGTGTTGCGGCGATGACGTCGGGCAAGGTGTGCCGGATGGTCCGGCCGCTCCGCAGATGCACGGTCACATCCGCGCCCTGCTTGCCCGGGAACGCGGAGGTGAAGCCGGGATCCGCCTCGAGGGCCGTGACGGAGACCAGGCGGATGATGTCGGCATCGCCGAGTCCGGCGTAGTTGCCTTCCTCGATCTCGCCCCTCACGAGCGTCGCGGCGACGCTGAAGGGAATGCTCATCTTGGCCTGGAGCGCGTTCCGGTAAGGCCCCAGGAAGTCGCAGCCGGGATAGCGCACGGCGGCATCGGGGGCGCGAATGACGATGCGGTCGATCTGGTCGGTGTTGGCGAACTCGTGCGAGACGCGAAGGGCCGCTTGCGCGGCGGTCTGCGCGAAATTGCAGGCCGGGACCGGCTTGTTGTAGACGGCCGTGATCTCGCATTCGCCATTCGGGAACAGCGCGATGCTGTCGGGTGCAGCCTGGCGGCGATAGGCGGCGAACAGGCCGGCCTCGCCTTCGAGGATCGTTTCGGAGCCGAAGGCGCCGGCCGCGGCCAGGCTGATCGCCCTAATTGCATTGCCGGCGGCGAAGCCCGGATGAAAATACATGTCGGAGCCGCCGGCATGCGGCCACTCGTTCAGGCCGCTGGACGTGTTGGCCGCAATCGCGATGGCGCTGGTCGCTGCGTCTTCGGACAGGTTGAGCGCGAAACTTCCGGCGAGCGCCGCGCCCAGAGGGGCCACGAGGCCGGTCGGACGATAGAGCCGGGCGAGATCGGAGGTCAGCAACGCGCGGCCGATCCGCGCGCCGGTCTCATAGCCGATGATGGCCGCTGCGAGCAGCCTTGAGCCGTGCAGCTGCGACTGTTCGGACAGCGCGAGCAATGTCGGCCAGATCACCACGCCGTGGTGCGCAATGCTGGCGGCATGCATGTCTTCCCGCACGAGACCATGGCCCATCACGGCGTTGGCGAACGCCGCGTCGGCCGGCGAGGAGAGTTGCGAGGTCCCGATGATGGTCGCGCAACCGCCGTCATATGCGATTTGAACCGCCTGACGGCTCCACGGATGACGGCCGGCCTCGAAAGCGCAAGACAGGAAGTCGAACAGGCAGAGCTTGGCCTTGGCGACGACTTCGGACCCGAAATCGCCGAGATCGACAGCAAGTGCGCTCCGCGCCATCTGGCGCGCGAGCGATACCTTGCCGGATCCGGTCGGGCCGTTCGTCATCGCAAGTGTTTCTCCCAAAGGCTCTTGCGCTCAGCCGCGCATCTCGACCCCGGCCCACTCCTCGAGCACCTTGGCGATCGAGGTGAAATCGGATGACGCGCCGTATTTGGCGTTGGTGATCGCCAGCATCTGCCGTACCACCGCGCCGCAGACCATCGGCACGCCCATGGCCTCGGCCTCGTCAACGCAGAGACGGACATCCTTGTAGGAAAGGCCGGTGGTGAATCCGAAATCGAACGTGCCCGGCAGCACCGAGCGGGGGAATTTGTCTTCGGAGGCGCTGTTGCGGCCGCTGCTGGCGTTGATGATGTCGATCAGCACCTTGGCGTTGACGCCGCCCTTGACGCCCATGGCGACGGCCTCCGACGTGATCACCAGCGCCGCCGCCGCCATCAGATTGTTGGCGAGCTTGGCCGTCTGCGCCACGCCGGGCTTGTCGCCGGTGTAGAACAGCTTGCCAAAATTCTTCAGGATCGGCTGCACGGTCTCATAGGTCGCTTGCGGGCACGACACCATCACGGCCAGCGTGCCGTTGACGGCGCCCTTGATGCCGCCGCTCACGGGCGCATCGACCAGCGTCATGCCTTTCGCTTTCAAGCCTTCCGCGACGAACTTCGCCGCGCCTGGTCCGGAGGTCGAGAGGTCGATCACGATCTTCGCGCGGCTGCCGCTGCTGATGCCGTCCTGGCCGAGCGTCACCGCCTTCACGATGTCAGGTGTCGGCAGGCTGGCGAGCACGATGTCGGCACGGGAGGCGACGTCCGCGGGCGACTTGCCGGCGAGGGCGCCGCGCCTGACCAGCGGCTGCGTGGCGTCGGTCTGTGTGTCGTAGACGACGAGCGAATAGCCCGCGTCCATCAACCGCGCCGCCATGGGGCCGCCCATGCGGCCCGTTCCGATCACACCGAGCGTCTCTCCCGCCATCGTTCACTCCCTGTAGCGCGCCCCAGCAGGGTGCGCCGTCTTGATCTTTTCGTTGTCTGTTCGCCGGCCGTTCTGGACGGCCGCCGTCATTGTGGCGGCGGGACCCCGCGCCAGCGTTCGGATTGTTATGATTGTCAGACAAGCTGTCAAGCATAACATTTGGGGTCGACAGTTTGCCGCGGATCGGCATAAGGTCCGAAAAACGAGGAAGACGCCCCGCGTGCCGCAAGACCCGATTCCCAGCGTGAGCAGGACGCTCGCCGATTTCGTCGCGGCGACGTCGTGGGCGGACGTGGAGGCGCAGAGCGGCGAGGCGCGACGCTCGATTCTGAATTTCTTCGCCACGGCACTCGGCTCCGCACGCGATCCGGTGGTGATGGCGGCGATGCGGACCCTGTCGCCGTTCAGCGGCGCCGCGACCGCGACGGTCATCGGTCATTCGCAGCCGATGGACGCGATGTGCGCATCGTTTCTCAACGCCGTCTCGGCCAATCTGCTCGATTTCGACGACACGCATCCGGAGACAATCATCCATCCGGCAGCGCCGGTCGCAGCTCCTATCCTGGCGCTAGCGGAGACGCGCAGGCTGTCGGGACGCGAGGTGCTGACGGCCTTCGTCCTCGGCGTGGATGTCGAGTGCCGCATCGGCAACGCCGTTTCGCCGCGCCATTATGCGCGCGGCTGGCACATCACCTCGACCTGCGGGATTTTTGGTGCGGCGGCGGCTTGCGCAAAGTTGTTGGATCTACCTGCGGAAGGGATTGCGAACGCGATTGGAATCGCAGCGAGCCAGTCGGCGGGCAATGTCGAGAACCTGCCGAGCGCCGCCAAAAATGTCAGCGTTGGTAACGCAGCGCGCAACGGGCTGTTTGCTGCATTGCTGGCCCAGCAGGGTTATGAGGCGGCCCAGCGCGCCATTGAAGGCCCGCTCGGCTGGGCCCGTACCATGGGTGATGAGCCGGATATTGCTCGCCTGCTTGATGGTCTCGGCAAGACCTGGGAGATCGCCAAGAATACCTACAAGCCTTATCCTGCCGGCATCGTCTTCCATTCCGTCATCGATGCCTGTCTGAGATTGCGGGAGCAGATCGGCCGGCGGCTCGACCAGATTGACGCCGTGACCGTCCAGGGCTCGGCTCTGCTGCTTGCCCGCGGCGATCGTCCTGTCAACAACGGGCGCGATGCGCGCGTCAGTATCCATCATTGTGTGGCGTGTGGCTTGCTGCTCGGCAGGGCCGGGGTCGCTGAATTTGCAAGCGAGACGGTGGTCCAGCCCGATATCGCCCAGCTGCGGCAGAAAGTGAGGGCGCAGCTTGATGACGACATTCCAGACGGCGCCGCGCGCGTAACCTTGCGCCTATCGTCGGGGGAAGCCTTCACCGAGACCGTCGTCTCGCCGCGCGGCAGTCAGGCCGCGCCGCTCGGAGACCGCGATCTGGAAGCCAAGCTGCGCGAAGCCGTACGGACCGGTCGAAGCGACTGGAACGCCGACCGCGTCATTGACGCGGTCTGGCGCCTCGATGCGGTGGATGACGTCGCCGAGCTCATCCGATCGTTGCGGCCAGCTTCGACGTCGCCCGCATAAATTTCTAACCTAAATCTCTCAAGACCTGAAAGGGACGATCATGAGCAAGACCGAACTGTTCGAAAAAGGCCTCAAGGTTCGCAAAGAGGTCCTCGGCGAGGACTACGTCAACAAGTCGATCGCCGGTGCAGACGAGTTCACGCGAACGATGGCGGAGTGGTCCACGGAGTTCTGTTGGGGCGCGCTGTGGACCCGGCCCGGCGTCGACCGGCGCACGCGCTCGATCGTCAACCTCGCGATGCTGGGCGCGTTGAACCGACCGCACGAATTGAAGCTGCATGTGAAGGGCGCGCTGAAGAACGGGCTCACCAAGGAGGAGATCAAGGAGATACTGCTCCAGGTTGCCGTCTATTGCGGGGTGCCTGCCGGTATCGACGCTTTCCGCAACGCGCGCGAGGCCTTCAACGAGGTCGACGCGGCAGGCTCCTGAAGCATGATCCGGAAAAGTGCGATCATGCGTAAACAACAGCGCGATGGCAATTATCAAAATTGCGTCGCACTTTAGGCAGCGCCGCTGCCCAATTGGAAGACCCTATGGCTGATCCGGAATACGAACTCTTTGCGATCCGCTACGCAACGCGGGACGCGAGGCGGAGCGACCACTTCATCGGCGGCGATCCGCATGACGGGCCGATGCCGATGGACTATTTCATGTGGCTGGCGCGGGGAGGTGGGCGCACCTTCGTCATCGATACCGGGTTCAACGCCGAAATTGCGGAGCAGCGCAGGCGGACATTCCTGCGCTGCCCGGTGGAGGCTCTTGGGGCGTTCGATATCGAGCCGGCCGAGATCAAGGACGTGGTCCTCACCCATCTGCACTACGACCATGCCGGCAATTTCGACCGCTTTCCGAACGCACGATTTCATCTCCAGGAGCGCGAGCTTGCCTACGCCACGGGCTGCTACATGCAATATCCGAGGTTGTCGCATTCTTTCGAGGTCGAGGACGTCTGCGGCATTGTGCGGCTGAGCTATGCGCGCCGAGTCCTGTTCTACGATGGCGATGCTGAGATCGCTCCCGGGTTGACGGTCCATGCGGCGGGCGGACATTCCGCCGGGCTTCAATTCGTCCGGGTCAACACGCGCCGCGGTCCGGTCGTGCTCGCTTCCGACGTCAGTCACTTCTACGAAAACCTGACTAGCGAGCGTCCCTTTACGACGGCGTTTCATGTCGGCGACATGCTGGTGGGGTTCGACAAGCTGCGCGCCGCAGCGCCCGATGCGGACCACATCGTTCCAGGTCACGATCCGCTCGTCATGATGCATTATCCAGCGCCGACCCCGGATCTGGACGGTATCGCGGTCCGCTTGGATGTAGCGCCGTCCGGACCTGCTCATTCCTAGGGCGGCGAGAGGACCACGCAGCGCATCCTTGTCGAACTTCTCTCCCAGAGTGATGGACAGATCTTTCGATATTTGGCTCCAATTGGATATCGATTGCTGGAGCTAGCTGGCTAACGCTGGCTCTCGCTAGGTGGAGATGACGGGCCCCTTGCAGCAAGCGCGCGGACTGGTCCCCTTCGCTGAGATCCCCAGCCCACTTCCGAAAGTTCAGAGCTAAGGTGAAGTCGTGGATCGTACCAAGGCGTACGCCGTGTTGCGGGTCTACAGCCGGCACGACGGCATTCTGACAACGAAGAATTCTCCAACGATCTCAACGAGCGAAAAAGCCGTGAATTGTCAGAATTGCATTGAGACTGCAAAGAAAATCGAAGATTTTCTGGCTGAATACAAGGGTTCGATTTCCTTCACCCGCTCCAATCTGCCCTTTCGCCTGGCGACGCTACGCGATGATCGGATGGGCCCCTTGGCGCTGAACTCGCCTGCCGCGGATAATGTCTAGTGTCCGGAGGGGCCATGAACGAGCGGCGGCGAGGCTTTCTCATGGGTTGACTTAACTCAACGCGCAACGTCGGTTAATCGAGACAAATACATCGCTTCTGGGCTCTTCGAGGAGAACAAGATGCGGAAACTTGTCATGTTCGCCGCCGCCGCTGTGATCGTAGCGACCGGCGCGTTAGCTCCCACGAGCGCGGTGGCCGGCTGCTACCGGTTGGGCGAGACCGGCTATCACTGGTATCGTTCCTGCTGGGGCCCGCGCTGGATCTATCCTCATCATCGCGTCTGCCGGCGCGGTCATTGCTGGTACCGCTGAAGCATCGCTCCCGCGGCCTGAGTTGCTCCGGACTCGCGCGTTGCGCGACTACTTCATCTTGGACTGCGTCTTGATCGTGGCGCCGTCCACGGCGAAGGCGCCGTATCCGCGGTGGTGAAGCGTCTTGGGATTCTTCCGGGCGGGATCGATCCATGCGCGGAGGACCTCGAGAACGAACAGATTGTAGCGCGCGACCATGCTGGTGTCCGTCACGCGACATTCGAGATTGCAGAAGCATTCCTTGACCAGAGGGGCGTCGACCAGGGTCGCCGGCAGAGGCGTTAGCCCGAAGCGCTCGAATTTGTCGCTGTTGCGGCCCGAGCAATTGCCGATCCCGGCGACCGTATCGGCAAGGCTGCGTGGCGGAATTGCGATCACGGCTTGCCCAGTCGAGCGGAGCGCGGCGAAGCTGAAATTGGCTTCGCTGACGATGCACGCGATGAGCGGCGGCTCGAACTCCACCATCATGTGCCACGACATGGTCATGACATTGGGGCGCCCGCGGCTGGCCGTCGTCAGCAGAACGACGGGGCCGGGCTCGATCAGCTGGTAGACCTTCGAAAGTGCGCGTTGTCGAAAAACCATCCCGGCTGCCACCTTCCGATCGGCCTGAGAGCATTGACGCGGTTTGCGGCCGTTCGGCTCTAAAGCGCGATAAGATTCGGATGAAACGTCATCGTGCTTTAGGTTATTGTTTGAGCATGATCCTTTCGGAGAACCGCTTCGCACGTTTCCGGATCGTGCTTTAGGGAACGACGACGACTGCGCAAGGAGCGAGGCTGACGAGCTTCTGGGAGACGCTGCCGAGCAGCAAGCCTGCCAGCTGGCCGCGTCCGCGCCGTCCCACGACGATCATCTTGGTCGACGTCTGGGCCGCGAGATCGATCAGGGATTGCGTGACGTCACCCCAACATGTTCGAACTTCAATGCGGATGGGTCCTGCTTCGCGCGCACGAGCTTGCGCGGCCTTGAGGGTCTGCCCCGTCAACGCTTCCAATAGGTCACCGGCGGTGGCTCCGGTGTGCGGAAGTTGGCGAACCTCTTCCCCCAGAAGTCGATCGGCAACCGTGACGATCAGGAGATCGCATGCCAACGCTCTGGCGAGCTCTGCTGCCACGTCGATCGCGCGGCATGCGCCGCTCGATCCGTCGGTTGCCACCATGATGTTCGTCATGAGAAAGTCCCCTGGGCATTTTGAGCATTCTGTGGCGGTTGATCGGCACCGAACTGATCCTGCTCAGGCCGTGCCGGGCGCCGCGGAATAGCCGATCGGTCGGCAAAAGCACTGGACAGGAGCTGCATGGTCTCTCCCCTAGCTTGCGACGCGGACTGACGTTGGCGCCTGCAGATGCCGCTCGAACCATCGGCCGGCATGTTCGATGACGGCGTTCATGGCGCCCGGCTCGGGAAACAGGTGCGTTGCATTGGGAATGATTTCCAGTGCCGACGGTCCGCCAAGCCAGGAGAGCGCCTCCTTGTTGAGCTCGATCACGCCGAGATCGGCGCCGCCGACGATCAACAGGGTCGGCGCGCGAACATGGGGCAGAGCTTCGCCGGCAAGATCCGGACGTCCGCCACGAGAGACCACCGCGGCAATTCGGCGAGGCAACTGAGCTGCCGCGATGAGGGCGGCCGCGGCGCCGGTACTGGCGCCGAACAATCCGACAGGGAGACAGGCAACCGCAGGTTCAAGGCCTTGAAGCCAGTCGACAGCCGCGACCAGCCGTTGTCCAAGCATTGCAACATTGAAGACGTTCGAGCGGTCCTGCTCCTCTTGCGGGGCGAGAAGATCAAATAGCAATGTCGCGAAGCCGCGTGCGTTCAGTCCCTGCGCGACCGCAATATTCCGGGTGCTGAACCGGCTCGAGCCACTGCCGTGCGCAAACGCGACCAGGCCACGAGCCTTTTCCGGCAGCGTCAGCGTTCCTGCCAGCCCCAGCGGCGGAATGAGAACGTCGAGCGATCGGTCGCGTTTCATGAATCGTCCACGGTCCGGTCAGCCCTGCAGATTTTTGAGCGGCGCCGGAAGATGGGCCATCAACTTCTCGAATTCGCCGGGATCCAACTTCTCCCACAGCACTTCGTAAACGCCGCGGGCTGCCCCGAGCGCAGTGATGGGGAACTGCGGCGGAAGCTCCCTGGCGACATGTGCCGCAAACTCCTCGATGTGCCGTTCCTTGGTCGGCGTTGCCGCCATGTGCCAGCCCTCGTAGTAGATGCCGCGCACCATGATCGGCAGCTGAGCCCCGAGCTTGACAGCGACTTCCGGCGGCAGGCGATCGCGCAACGCATGCAGGACGGCTCGCAACGCATTGTAGGCTTGATGACGGTTTTCCAGGGCCAGCTGCTCGTCGATGGCCTTGAGCCAGACATTTGTTTCCTGGACCGAATGGTCCAACGCAGTCACACCCGTGGATGTGCTCATGATGTTGCTCCCGGATCAGAGACAGGTCGGCGATTATCTGCAGGCTCGGGCCGGCCTGCTTTGATGTGCCGCAAGGTTCCCCACCTGGATTGCCAGTCGCATCGGATTGATCTCGCGCAAAGCTCTGGACGCATCGTGTGCTCAGACTAATCGCCTGACAGGAGGAGCGTAACCATGCAAACCCCGGCTCAAATCGAATTCGAACACGTGATGCCGTCCCCGAAGCTGCAAGCTGCGATCGACGGGCACATCGCCGAGCTGGAAAAGCGCTACGGTCGAGCGACAGCGGGCCGCATTATCGTGAGAGGCCCCGGTAACCGTCACAAGACAGGCGGTCAGTACCAGGTGAGCATCCGGCTGTCCCTTCCCGAAGGGCGCGAGGTCAATGTCGGACGGACACCCAAGGAGGACGAGCGGTACGCCGATCTCACCTTTGCGGTGGACGATGCATTCAAGCGCGCGCGGCGGCAGCTGCAGGACCAGGTGCGTGTGATGCAAGGCCAGACTAAGCTCCACGACGGAGAGCCGGTTGGAACCGTCGTGCGTATCGATCCCAGCGGCGAGTTCGGCTTTTTGGAAGGGACCGACGGCCAAGAGATTTATTTCAATTGCAACAGCGTTGTGGAGGGGCGCGCGAACATCGCGGTTGGCTCGCAAGTCAGCTTTGTTGAGGAGCTCGGAGACAAGGGGCCGCAGGCCAGCACAGTCAGGGTTCTGAACAAGCACGGCTTGCGGACCTAGGTGCTCCATCATCGCATTGTGGAGTGCCCATGATGGATAGTAGCTGGATGCCTCGGACCGCATTGACCCGTAGCGATCGGCTGCGCCTGTTCGCCCTGGACGGCAGCACCGAGTTGGGCGAGCGCATCGCGACATCGTTGGGCTGCACGCTGGCTGCTCATGAAGAGCGCAGCTTTGGCGACGGCGAGCACAAAATCCGTCCGCTCGATGTGGTGGCCGGTTGCGACGTCTATGTCGTTCACAGTCTTCATGGTGGCCCCGTCGAAAGCCCGAATGACAAGCTTTGTCGTCTGCTGTTCTTGGTCGGCGCGCTGAAGGACGCGGGCGCCACGAGCGTGACTGCGGTCACGCCATATCTTTGCTATGCGCGAAAGGATCGCCGAACCAAGGATAATGATCCCGTGACCATCCGCTATCTGGCGTCCCTGTTCGAGGCCGTCGGTACGAGCAGGATCGTGACGCTGGACGTCCACAACGAAGCTGCCTTCGAGAACGCCTTTCGCTGTCCTTCCGTTGCACTCACGACGGCGCCGCTGCTGATCGAAAAGATCAGGTCGATCGCAGGCGACAGGCCAATCAGCGTCGTGTCCCCGGATCTGGGTGGTGGAAAGCGAGCCGATCTGTTGCGCGAGGCTCTTGAGAAGGCGTTGCGGAGGCCAATAGGAAAGGCCTTCGTCGAGAAGCATCGCAGCTCGGGCCGGGTGTCCGGCGACCTGTTTGCCGGTGATGTGACGGATGCATTCTGTGTCGTGGTCGATGACCTGATCAGCAGCGGGGGAACCCTGGTCCGTGCGGCAAAAGCGGCGCGGGCGCATGGCGCGACAACCGTCGTTGCGTGTGTTGCCCACGGCTTGTTCATGCCGGGGGCCGAGACGACACTTGCGGACGTCTCGATCGATCACATCATCGCCACGGACACCGTTCCGCCGTTCAGGCTTCCTCCCGGGCCTGTGCGTGCCAAGCTCGAGGTGATCTCGGCGGCTCCGCTGCTCGCCGAAGCCATCAGACGGCTACATCAGAACGAATCTCTGGCCGATCTGTTGATGTACCAGGCCTGACGGAGCCTTGCTTCGATCATGGGACGAGCAGCCGTTCGAGCCGCCTTGCGTCGGCTTCGGCGAGGGCGAGATAGGCACGCGCGAGGCGGGGCCATTTATCGGGTGTGCGCGGGTGCTCATCGAGCAAATGCGCGATGGACAAGCGTGCCCTCAGCATCGCGCGACCAATTCGATAAAACAGGAATACGCCGCTCGCGGGATCGTCTTGCAGCGTGCGTGCCAACCGTCGGCGGATCGCGTCACCGAACCATCGGCCGCCGAGCCGCTCGCATTCCAGATGCAGAAACGCGATCTCGTCCAATGCATCGCCGGCTCGCAAACGGGAATTGAACTCGAGACAGTCGATGATGGAATAAGGAGGCGTCAGCCAGATGTGCTCCGGCCTCAGGTCGCCGTGACCATCGACGACGAGCCTTCGCGAGACCCGTTCGACAAGTGTTTGAGAATCCTGTTCGAGAAATCGCCGTTGAGCGGACGCGACACGCAGGATCGTGCCATGCGGCAGGCCGAAGCTTCTGTTCAGGAGAACTCGCCAATCAAGGATGGCGGCTTCGTGCAGCGAGGCGAGGTAAGTTTCCGGCTCGATCAGGACCCGCGGGGCATGCGAATAGAAGCGCGCGAGAACGGTCGCCAGCTGCTCGGCGTCGGCGTTGCGAGCTTTGACGCTGCGAAGCATGGCTTCGAGCGTTTCATCCTCGTTCAGCCGGCGCATCACGACAAGCCAGTCAGCGGCTGGACCGTGGCCGCCGATCGCGTAGCCCGAGGCACTTTCCGTCAGGGGCACGACGCCGAGATAGACGTCAGGCGCAAGCCGGCGGTTGAGGCTGGCTTCCGCCAGGCACGCGGTCCTTCGGCGAGCCGACGTGGAGAAATCGAGATAGGGAAAGCGCACCGGCTTCTTGAGCTTGTAGACCCGCGCGCCGTCCATGAAGACCCAGGACATGTGGGTCTCGCGCACCTGAAGGCGGTCGGGAACGGGGCTGTAGCTCTCGGGTCGGCTCAGGAAAGCGACCTTGCGGATCAAGGCAGAGATGCTGTCGTTCGCGGCATCCTCGATCGAAACTTCGTCCTGACGCTCCAGCATGACAACTTATTGCCAAACGAACAGCGATACGGTTTGACGCTGATCAACGATCCCTGCCGCTTGCGCAATAGTCTGAGCCGAATTCAAGCGGATCTGCCGATATGCTGTTTCGAGACAGAAACGATGCCGGCCGCCAGTTGGCCGAAGCCTTGGTGAAGTACAAGAACCGCCATCCCGTGGTCCTGGCACTGCCGCGCGGCGGCGTTCCCGTGGCGGCGGAGGTGGCGGAACGGTTGGAAGCGCCCCTCGATCTGGTTTTGGTGCGCAAGATTGGCGCGCCCATGCAGCCGGAACTTGCGATGGGCGCGGTCGTGGACGGGGAGGAGCCTGTCATCGTTCACAACCAGGACGTCGTCGATTTGACCGGCGTGAGCGAGGAGACGTTCGACGCCATCTGCAAGGAGGAGCTTGTCGAGATCGACAGGCGACGCGAACGTTATCTGGGCAATCGCGCCCGGTCCGACGTCAAGGGACAGGTCGCGATCATCGTCGACGACGGCATTGCGACAGGCGCGACGACCCTCGCAGCGATCCGGGCGCTGCGAAATCGGGGGCCAAAGGAACTGATCCTCGCAGTACCGGTGGCGCCTCTCGAGACGCTGCAGCGACTGCACGGAGAGGTCGACGCGATCGTTTGCCTGGATACGCCGCGCGACTTTGGCGCGATCGGCTACTACTACCGTGATTTCAGCCAGGTCAGCGATGACGAAGTCGTCGCAATCCTGAAGCGGTTCCCGGCTAAGAAGACGACGGCACCAACCTCGTGAGCTTTCAGGCTGCCGGGAGACGAGAATTTCCGGGATTGGCATGGACACGTCACCAAGCGCACTCCTGACCGATCTGTACCAGTTGAACATGGTGCAGGCCTACCTGGAGGCGGGACAGACCGGGACCGCGGTCTTCGAGTTCTTCGTCCGCAAGCTTCCGCCGCAGCGCAATTTCCTGATGGCGGCAGGGCTCGAGCAGGCGCTGGAATTCCTCCAAGGTCTGCGCTTTTCCGATGACGAATTGAGCTGGCTCATCCGCAGCGGCAGGTTCAGCGCGCGCCTGATCGACTATCTCTCCGATTTCCAGTTCAGCGGCGACGTTCATGCTATGCCGGAAGGCACGGTGTTCTTCGCCAACGAACCGATCCTCCGCGTCACGGCGCCGCTCCCCGAAGCTCAGCTTCTCGAAACCCGGCTGATCAACGTGTTGCATTTCCAGTCGCTGATCGCGTCCAAGGCCGCCCGCATGGCGCTGCTCGCACCGGACAAGCTGCTGGTTGACTTCGGGCTGCGCCGGGCCCATGGCGCCGAAGCCGGTCTTCTGGCTGCGCGGGCCAGCTATATCGGGGGCTTTGCCGGCACCGCCACAGTTCTCGCGGAAAAATGCTTCGGGATTCCTGCCTATGGCACGATGGCGCATTCATTCATCCAGTCGTTCGACGACGAGATGGCCGCCTTCGAAGCGTTTGCGCGCGCGCGTCCGAAGGACCTCGTGCTGTTGATCGACACATACGACACCGAGGTGGCGGCCAGGAAGGTCGTGACCTTGGCTCCGCGGCTGCGGGCGCTCGGAATTACGATCCGCGGGGTGCGGATCGACAGCGGCGATCTGGTGGCGCTCTCGAGAAGTGTGAGGCAGATCCTTGATGAGGGTGGCCTCAACGACGTCACCATCTTCGTCAGCGGCGGCATCGAGGAAGAAACGTTGTTGTCCTTTGTCCACGAGGCCGCTCCCATCGACGGCATCGGGATCGGCACCAGCCTGGCGACGTCGTCCGACGTACCGGCGCTCGATTGCGCCTATAAGCTGCAGGAATATGCCGGCGAGCCGCGGCGGAAGCGTTCGACCGGCAAGGCGACCTGGCCCGGCCGCAAGCAGGTGTGGCGCCGCTACGATGCCGACGGCTATATGGCGTCGGACGTTCTGTCGACAGAAGACGACGTTCAAGAAGGAGAGGCCCTGATCGTCCCTGTGCTGCAACAGGGTCGTCCGATCGCGCGTCAGCCGCCGCTCCAGGACATCCGCGCCTACGCCCGGACGCAGTTGGAACGATTGCCGAGAGGTTTCTAAGGCCTTCAAAGCCGCTCGTCGTATCCCGTCCAGGTGGCGCCCCGGCTCCAACAAATGGCAGCCGCTGTCGACCTGAGAATGAGATAGGCCTCTGCCGCAAGTCCTTCTGATCTGGATCAAAGCGAACGCCCGGTGTGCGCCTAGCGTATTACGGCATGGAGAGCGCCTGTGCCGGTTCAGAACGCTGAAATCGCCGAGATGTTCGACCAAACCGCCGAGCTCCTGGAGATCAAGGGCGACAATCCTTTCCGTTCCCGCGCCTATCGAAATGCGGCCCGTCTGATCGAGCGCCTGCCGAAGAGCATCACGAGTTTGCTGAAAGCAGGCGAGGATCTTTCCGAGCTACCGGGGATCGGCAAGGATCTCGCGGGCAAGATCGAAACCATCGTCGCGACGCACAAATTCGATGTGCTCGACCGGCTCAAGCGCGAGCTGCCGGGTGATCTCGGTGAGATTGCCGCGCTTCCCGGGCTCGGTCCCAAGCGAGTGAAGCTGCTGTACGACAAGCTGGGTGTCCGTTCGCTCGAGGATTTGCGCCGGGCGATCAGGTCGGGACGATTGCGGGAGCTGAAAGGCTTCGGAGCCAAGAGCGAGGAGAAGCTCGCGGCTGCGCTGGCCAAGCCGCAGGCGGAAAGGCGCTTTAAGCTCTCAGAGGCCGAGGCTGAAGCGGAGGCGCTGTTGAATTATCTGCGCAGTACCAAGCCGGATCAGATCGCGGTTGCCGGAAGCTATCGCCGCAGGCGCGATACCGTGGGTGATCTCGACATTGTCGTGGCCGCGCACGGCGGCGCGGCGATCGGCGACAAGCTTACCAGGTACGAGAATGTCGCCAAGGTCCTCGCGCACGGCCCGACCAGAACGACAGTAGTCCTTCGCTCTCGCCTTCAAGTCGATCTGCGGGTCGTCCCAAAGGCGAGTTACGGGGCGGCGCTGATGTATTTCACGGGGTCGAAGGCGCATAACATTGCCCTGCGCGGCCTTGCCAACGATCGTGGCTGGAAGCTCAACGAATACGGCCTGTTCGACGGCGAGCGGCGCATTGCAGGCGCGAGCGAGGAGGAGATCTACCGCAAGCTCGGCCTTGCAGCGATTCCGCCGGAAATGCGCGAGGACCGCGGCGAGATCGCGCTCGCAAGAGCCGGTAAGCTTCCCAGGCTGATTGCGCTAGGCGATATCAGGGGCGACCTGCATGTCCATTCCAACTGGAGCGATGGTACGGCGCCGGTTGCGGACATGGCGGCCGCGGCGAAAGCCAGAGGCTACGACTACATCGCCATCACGGACCACAGCCAACATGTCACGGTGGCGCATGGTCTGGATGCCGCAAGGCTGGGCCGGCAGATCGATGAAATCGATCGACTGAACGAGAAACTGGGCGGCTTTGTCGTCCTCAAGGGAGCGGAGGTCGACATCCTTGCCGATGGGCACCTCGATCTGCCGGACAAGATCCTGTCGCGGCTCGATATCGTCGTCGCGGCCGTGCACTACAAGTTCGATATGTCTCGCAAACTGCAGACCGAGCGCATCATCCGTGCGATGGACAACGGGCACGTGTCCATCATTGCCCACCCGACTGGGCGGCTCATCGGCGAGCGCGAACCCTACGAGGTGGATGTCGAGGCGATGGTCGCGGCCGCCGCCGCTCGCGGTTGTTGTCTCGAGCTGAACGCCGATCCCGACAGGCTGGACCTCATGGACATTCACGCCCATGCGGCCAAATCGGCGGGCGTCAAGCTCGCCATCTCGACCGACGCGCATGCGGTGGCTGGTTTCGACAACATGCGATTTGGTGTCGATCAGGCACGCCGCGGCTGGCTAGGGCCATCCGACGTGATCAATACGCTGCCTTTGTCCAGTCTGCGAAGACGGTTGAGGCGCTGATTTGACTCTTTGATCCCCGTCAATGTGACGCCGGGCCGCCGTGGAATCCTTATCAATAATTGAAACACGTGAGGTTTCTGATGCGGTGCGTTGTAACCTTGAGGGACGGGAGCGCAATGGAACGGGCCATGGGCGCGCTGGCGAAGTACCGGTACACGGCGGGCGGCGAACTCGCCGCCCCGGAGGGACATCCGCGGGAGTGGAGAAAGTGGCTGCTTGAGATCAATGCGGCAGAGCTCGAAGCGATTCGGGACCACGTCGATGACGGAGATGTTATCGACGTCAAGCCGATCAGCGGATGAGGCTGCGTCGAGTTTCATGCCCTGGGGCCTGAAACTCGCGACAAAAAGCGCGCAGGGGCGGCGTGTGAGGTCTGCGCAAGGCTTGCTGCACAACGGTAGGAACCTTCATCGCTAGCCTGAGTTGGCCGCACGGGCAGGGGCCAAAGGTCACACGAGGCCAATCGTGCAAGAAGACGTGCGCGTGCGCAGCACCGCGCAGATCGCGGGTCATCCCATTCATCCGATGCTGGTGCCGATCCCGATCGCGTGTTTTGTCGGGGCGCTGCTGACCGACATCGCCTATGTCGTCAGCGCCGAGATCATGTGGGCGGATTTTTCGGCCTGGCTTCTGCTCGTCGGCGTCATCTTCGGCGTGCTGGCGGCCATCGCGGGCCTGACCGATTTCCTCGGTAACCGGCTGGTGCGGGCGCAGGCGCCGGCCTGGCCGCATTTGATCGGCAATGCGGTGGTGCTGATCCTGGCGATCTTCAACACGATGATCCACACGCGCGATGCCTGGACCTCGGTGTGGCCGAGCGGGCTCGTTCTGTCCGCGATCACCGTGCTGATCCTGCCGGTCACGGGCTGGCTCGGCTGGGCCATGGTCTATCGCCACGGCGTGGGAGTTGCGCGATGAAGCACTTGTTCACCCACGCGCTGCTGTGCTCGTCGCTGCTGTTTCTGGCCGGCTGCAATGACGGCAGCGGCGATCCCAGTGCGCAAGTCGGCGCCAACCCGACACTCCCCGACATCCAGCAATATCTGCTGCCGCCGATCCATATCGCCCGCATCGTCGGCTGGAAGAAGGACGAGACGCCGACGGTGGCGCAAGGCTTGCAGGCCAAGGCCTTTGCCACGGGCTTGCAGCACCCGCGCTCGCTCTACGTGTTGCCCAATGGCGATGTGCTGGTGGTGGAATCCAAGGCGCCGAAGGGCGCGCCGATCAAGCGGCCCAAAGAGATTGTGATGGGCTTCGTCGAGTCCTGGGCGACCTCCGGCGGCGATACTGGCCCGAGCAATCGCATCACGCTGCTGCGCGACAGCAATGGTGACGGCGTGCCGGACACGCAAAGCGTCTTTCTCGACCATCTCAATTCGCCGTTCGGCGTCGCGCTGGTCGGCAACGATCTCTATGTTGCCAACACCGACGCCATCGTCAGATATCCCTATACGGAAGGGGATACGAAGATCACCGCGCCGGGCACGGTGCTGACGCCGCTGCCGGGCGGACCGATCAACCATCACTGGACCAAGAGCCTGGTGGCGAGCCCCGACGGCTCGAAGCTCTATGCCGGCGTCGGCTCCAACAGCAACATCACCGAGAACGGCATGGAGGCCGAGCACAACCGCGCCGCCATCCTCGAGATCGATCGCGCCAGCGGCCGCTGGCGTGTATTCGCAAGCGGCCTGCGCAATCCCAACGGGCTCAGCTTCGAGCCGCAGTCCGGCGCGCTGTGGACGGTTGTGAACGAGCGCGACGAGCTCGGCCCCGATCTCGTACCTGACTACATGACCTCGGTGAAGGATGGCGGATTCTACGGCTGGCCTTACAGCTATTTCGGCCAGCACGTCGATCCCCGCGTCAAGCCGGAACGGCCGGATCTCGTGGCCAAGGCGATCGTGCCGGACTATGCCCTGAGCTCGCATGTCGCGCCGCTCGGGCTCGCCTTCAACACCGGCACCGGTCTGCCGGCGGCCTATCGCGGCGGCGCGTTTGTCGGCGAGCACGGCAGTTGGAACAGGCACGTGCTCAACGGCTACAAGGTCGTGTTCGTGCCGTTCACGGACGGCAAGCCGAGCGGCCCGCCGCAAGACATCGTCACGGGCTTTCTCAACAGCGACAACCAGGCGCGTGGCCGTCCGGTCGGTGTCGCCATCGATAAGACCGGCGCGCTTTTGGTCGCAGACGACAGCGGCAACACGGTCTGGCGGGTGAGCGCGGCGCATCCGCAACTGACGCAACATTAGACATCGAGAACGGGAGGAGTTCGACAATGGGCCTTGCTCAATATGCCATCGTACCGGTGCAGGACGAATGGGGCGTGCTACATGACGGCGACGTCAAGAGCAGATACGCCACCAAGGAAGCCGCCTTCGAGTCCGCGGTGGCCGCGGCATCCCTGGCCCTTCGCGAGGGACATGAAGTCCATGTCAGCGTGCCTGGCCGCGAAGCCGGCGACAACGCGCTCGGTGTGTAGAGCGTCTGGCGGCAGAAAAGCGTGCGAGAGAAGGAGGCCGAGGTGACCAAGCCCCGTGAGCAGAACGACGTCGAGCCGTCCCAGTCCGAGGACGACATCCAGCGCGAGCAGCTCGGTCCGCGCGGCGTGCCCGGCGCGCCTGACCCGGCCAAAATGACACCGCAGCGCGCCAAGAAGACGCCGAAGCACATCGATCCCGGTCACACGGCGTGATGCGGGTTTGCTCTGCGGCTGGCGCCGCGGTGCCATTCGGAACCGACATTCCCGTGACATCAATCTGCAGGTAAGGAAGGTGAGCCGGCGCGATCTGCGCCTGGCGGCAGGCGACGTTTGGAATGCGGTTCTTGAAATCTGACGGCAGGCTGATCGGCGTCCTGCTGGTGCTCGCGATCACGCAATTGGTCGGATGGGGCACGATAGGCCTTCCCGCCATCGTCGGACGCGATCTCGCGGCCGATCTCGGCATGAGCCTGCCGGCGGTGTTCGCCGGGACATCCGTTCTCTACGTCTCGATGGGGCTGTGCGGCCCGTTGCTCGCCAAATCGTTTGCGCGGCATGGTGCGCGGACGGTCATGATGGTCGGCACGATCGTCACTGCGCCGGGCTTCGTGCTGCTCTCGCTCGCGCGCGAGCCGATGCTCTATTTTGCAGCGTGGATCGTGCTCGGCATGGCCGGCAGCGCCACGCTGTCGACGGGCGCCTATATCATGCTGAACGAGGTCGCGGGGCGGCGGGCCAAGAGCGCGATCGGCGCGCTCATGCTGGTGACGGGCTTGTCCAGCAGCATCTTCTGGTCGACCACCTCGTTCCTGAGCGGTCACCTCGGCTGGCGGGGGACATGCCTCATCTACGCGGCGATGTTGCTCGTCGTCAGTCTCCCGCTCTATGCGTTTTTCGCGCCGCGCCGGTCCGTCGCGGAGGACGAGGGCGCCGAGCCGACAAGGCGGTCGCGGCCGCCTGCGATTCCAAGGAGCACGTTCGGCCTCGTCGTAGCCGCGATCACGCTGAACGCCTTCGTCAATTTCGGCATCAGCGCCGTCCTGATCGAGCTGTTGCGGGCGGAGGGGCTGGCGCCGGCTCAGGCGCTGGCGTTCGGTTCGATGCTGGGCGTGATCCAGGTCAGCGCCCGCGGGCTGGATTTCCTCGGCGGCGGCCGATGGGACGGGATCACCACCGGGCTTGTGGCGGGCACCGCATTGCCGATCTCCATGCTGCTCCTGATGATGGGCGAGGGCGCCACCTGGGCGGTCGCGGTCTTCATCCTGCTCTATGGCGCCGGCAGCGGCGCGATGGCGGTGGCGCGTGCAACCATCCCGCTCGTGTTCTACGACAAGGCCGAGTTCGCCAAGGCCATGTCGATGATCGCGCTGCCGCTCAATCTGGCCTCCGCCATCTCGCCGCCGCTCCTCGTCGGCCTGCTGGCCGCGTTCGGCAGCCGCGGTGCGCTCGGTCTCACCTTCGTCTTTTCCTGCGCCACGGTGCTGATCCTGGTCCTGCTCGGCCGCCGCCGACCGCGGGTGGTCGCGGCGGCCGCAACCTGAGACGTCGAGGCGATATTCGCGGCGCGGAAAGTTGCGAGCGGGAATTGGCGCCGCTGCCCCGCAGGAGATGGCCGTATGCCGTCAGTGCAGTGCTCATGGCACGAAAATAGTGTATCCGCAGGGAGCGCGGCCTTCGATCTCGCCGCCGCGCCAAATCAGCTCTAAGATTCAGTTCCCCGGAGGAAACCGACATGTCGGCCTTGCCGCTCTCAGGCATCAAGATCCTTGACCTCACCCGCGTGCTGGCCGGGCCCCTGTCGGCCCAGATGCTGGGCGATCTCGGCGCGGAGGTGATCAAGATCGAGCGGCCGGGCACCGGCGACGACGCGCGCGCCTTCGGACCGCCCTACCTGAACGACCCTGAGGGCAAGGCCAACAACAACAACTCGTTCTACCTCTGCGCCAACCGCAACAAGAAGTCCGTCACCGTCAACATCGCCAAGCCGGAAGGGCAGGCGATCGTCCGGGAGCTCGCCAAGGACGCCGACGTCTTCATGGAGAACTACAAGGTCGGGGATCTCAAGCGCTACGGCCTCGACTACGAGACCATCAAGGCGATCAATCCCGGCATCATCTATTGCTCGGTGACGGGCTTCGGCCAGACCGGGCCCTATGCGCCGCGTGCCGGCTATGATGCCATCCTGCAGGCGATGGGCGGATTGATGAGCGTCACCGGCCATATCGACGGCGAGCCGGGCGAGGGCCCGATGAAGGTCGGCCCGTCGATCGTCGACTACATGACCGGCATGAACGCGTCGATCGGGATTCTCTCGGCGCTCTACCATCGCGACGCCAATGGCGGACAGGGACAGCACATCGACGTGTGCCTGTTCGACACCGTCATCGCATCCCTGTCGCACTGGCTGCAGATCTATCTCGTCAACGGCAAGACGCCGCCGCGCCGCGGCACCTGGGGCAATGGCGGCATGCCGGCCGGGGTGTTCCGCTGCGCCGACGGCGAGTTGATGCTGGTGGTCGGCAATGACGGCCAGTTTCAGCGCACCTGCGCCGTGCTGGGCGAGCCCGAGCTCGCGAACGATCCGCGCTTCGTCAAGAACAACGACCGCGTCGTGCACGGCAAGGAGATCATGGCGATCTTCGCCGGCCTGTTCCTGAAACAGCCGGTGGCCTACTGGCTGGAGAAGCTCGAGGAGGCGGGTGTGCCGTCAGGTCCGATCAACAATTTCGAGCAGGTGTTTTCCGACCCGCACGTCCAGTCGCGCGGCATGCGGGTAAAGGTCGATCACCCCTTCAAGCCGGATCTTTCGCTGGTTCGCAACGCGTTGACCCTCTCGGAGACGCCGATCGAGACCTACCGCGCTCCGCCGCTGCTAGGGGAGCACACCGAGGAAGTGCTCAGTGGCAAGCTCGGCTATGATGCTGGCAAGATCCAGCAGCTGAAGCAGCAGGGGATCATCTAGCCGGAGGGAACGTGAGCCTCGGCGCGACCGTGCGACGGCCGAGGACGCACGCGCGCTACCGGGGCTTGCCTGAAGCTTGCCCGCATCCCCAGATAATCCCGCTCCGTAGTCGCACAGGCTTCCGTTTTGCGTCCGACTCTGATTCGATCTCTCCACTTGAGTTCGGGAGGGAAGCGAATGTCCTACACGATCGGGTTCCAGGCCAAGGACCAGAAGGCCATTCTGGCGACCGAGGCGGCCACCGCCAATCAGGCCATCGCGATCATTGCCGCGTTGCGGCAGAGCGCCGACGAAATAAAGTTCATCCGATCGCCGCAGGAAGGCGAGATGGGTATCGAGATGCTGCTGCTGCTCGCCAAGGAAGAGGCCGAGGAGATGCCGCAGCGGGTCTAAGCCCGCCGGCGGCAGCCGCGCAAATTCAGGTGTCTTTTCCCGCGCGGGAGTGCCTCGCCCCTGCTTTGATCGGGCTCATCGATCAGCGTGCATCGCGTGCCAGTGCTCGCACCGGCGCCTTGCTCTCCGTCCGCCCCGCGGTCAGCGCCATCGTCGCGACGCTGACCACGCGCGCGACCACGTCCTCGACGTCGTCGAGATCGCATTTGCCTTCCGACAGCTTGGTCAGCCGCTCGCTCTCGCGGATGGTGTGGTGCGCCATCGCGAGCGCGAAGTTGAGGCCCCAGTAGATATCGACGTCGCTGCGCTCGGGCAGGGCGCGGCGCATTGCGCCGGCGAATTTCCGCAAATGGTCGATCTCGCGGTTCTTGATGCGGCGGATCGGCGGCACGGATTCGATCGAGGCGCGGATCATGAAGCGCGCTGCGGTGGAGCGCTGGTTCTGCGGGCCAAGGCAGCCGCGCAAGGTCGGGCCGACCAGGGCGCGCAAGATCACCTCGATCGGCGCGCGGCCGCCGCCTTGCTCTTCCGCCGCCTTTAATTCGCGCAGGCGCTCGCGGTTGGTGGCAATCGAGCGTGTGACGAACAGTTCCGCGATCAGCTCGTCCTTCGAGCCGAAATGATAGTTCACCGCCGCCAGGTTGACATTGGCCTCCGCGACGATGTCGCGCAGCGTCACGTCGCCGAAGCCGCGATCGGCATAGAGCCGTTCGGCGGCGGCGAGAATGGCAGACCTCGTATGATCGCTGGCCATGGTTCTTGTCCCGTCATTCCGGGGCGACGCGTCAGCGTTGAACCCGGAATCTCGCGCCACATTTCGAGATTCCGGGTTCAGCCCTGCGGGCTGCCCCGGAATGACGTCGTGAGCGAGGGAGTTGCAATTCAAACAGTTGTATGAAACTATCGTTTGAAGGCCGGGAAAAGTCAATCCGCAATCAAGACTCATTCGCAAGTGCGATGGGTTCCTGTGCACCTCGCAAGTTTGCGCATTCGCGCTTGCGGGCCGCGCGCGGCGGGAGGACAGTCCGGCGCAAAAGGACCAGCGAGAGAGAAACGAGGAGCGTCCCATGGATTTTGATCTGTCGACCAAGCAGAAGGAATGGCTCGACCGCGTGCGGTCCTTCATGGCCAAGCACGTGCGCCCGGCGGTGCCGATCTACGACCAGCAGGACAAGAGCGGCGACCGCTGGAAGGTCATCCCGGTGCTGGAAGACCTCAAGAAGAAGGCGAAGGCCGAAGGCCTCTGGAACATGTTCATGCCGCCGAACGAGCATGAAGATGATGAATTCCGTGGTGCGGGATTGACCAATCTCGAATACGCGCTCCTGTCCGAAGAGATGGGGCGCATCACCTGGGCCTCGGAGGTGTTCAACTGCTCGGCGCCTGATACCGGCAACATGGAAGTGTTCATGCGCTACGGCACCAAGGAGCAGAAGCGCAAATGGCTGCGTCCGCTGATGGACGGCGAGATCCGCTCGGCCTTCCTGATGACGGAACCTGCGGTCGCCTCGTCCGACGCCACCAACATCGAGACCCGCATCGAGCGCGACGGCGATCACTACGTCATCAACGGCCGCAAATGGTGGTCGTCCGGCGTCGGCGATCCCCGCTGCAAGATCGCGATCCTGATGGGCAAGACCGACTTCAAGGCGGCCAAGCACCAGCAGCAGTCGCAGATCCTGGTTCCGCTCGACACCCCCGGTATCAAGGTCGAGAAGATGCTGCCGGTGTTCGGCTTCGACGACGCCCCGCACGGCCACGCCCAGGTGCTGCTCGAGAACGTGCGCGTGCCGAAGGAGAATATCCTGCTCGGCGAAGGCCGCGGCTTCGAGATCGCGCAGGGCCGCCTCGGTCCGGGCCGCATCCATCACTGCATGCGCACCATCGGCAAGGCCGAGGAGGCGCTGGAGAAGATGGTGAAGCGGCTCACCTCGCGCACCGCCTTCGGCAAGAAGATCGTCGAGCACTCCGTGTGGGAGCAGCGCATCGGCGAAGCCCGCACCAACATCGAGATGACGCGTCTGCTCTGCCTCAAGGCGGCCGACATGATGGACAAGGTCGGTAACAAGACCGCGCAGGCCGAGATCGCCATGATCAAGGTCGCAGCACCCAACATGGCGCTGAAGATCATCGACGAGGCAATCCAGGCGTTCGGCGGCGGCGGTGTGTCGGACGAGGCCGGCCTTGCCAAGGACTACGCCCACATCCGCACGCTCCGTCTCGCCGACGGTCCGGACGAAGTCCACAATCGCGCCATTGCCAGGCTCGAAGTTCGGAAGTATGCCAACTCTCCCAATCACTAAGCGGGGGAGCCCTGCGGCGCTCCCGACTTGAAGAACGACGGGACATGATCCAATTGCGGTAACCGCTTGACGCAAGTGCCTCAGCGGTTACCGATTAGGATCATGTTCGGAGCGAAGAGGGAGCGTCACCGTGGCTGACGGCGTCAGGAAAGACGAGGAGTTCTCGGGCACCAAGCCGGTCGAGGAGCGTCATCGCTTCGACGAACTGCGGCTGGAGGCCTGGATGCGCGAGAACGTCGAAGGCTTCGAGGGACCGCTGGTCGTGCTCCAGTTCAAGGGCGGCCAGTCCAACCCGACTTATCGGCTCAACACGCCGAACCGTTCCTACGTGATGCGCAGGAAGCCCTTCGGCAAATTGCTGCCGTCGGCGCATGCGGTCGACCGCGAGTACCGCGTCATCGCCGCGCTTGGAAAGCCAGGGCTTTCCGGTCGCGCGCGCCTATGCGCTGTGCCAGGACGATGGCGTGATCGGCGCCGCCTTCTACATCATGTCGATGGAGGAGGGCCGGGTGTTCTGGGATCCGACGCTGCCGAGTCAGGAGCCGGAAGCGCGGCGCAAGATCTTCACCAGCAAGATCGAGACGCTGGCGAAGCTCCACATGTTCGATCCCAACGCCATCGGCCTCGGCGACTTCGGCAAGCCCGGCAATTACTTTGCGCGCCAGATCGACCGCTGGACCAAGCAGTATCGGGCCTCCGAGACCCAGCACATTCCGGAGTTCGAGAAGGTCGCCGAATGGCTGCCGCGGACGGTGCCGGAGCAGGCGCGCGTCTCGATCGTCCATGGTGACTACCGCCTCGACAACATGATTTTCCACGCAACGGAACCGCGCGTGCAGGCCGTGCTGGACTGGGAGTTGTCGACGCTCGGCGATCCCATGGCCGACTTCACCTATCTCTTGATGCAATGGATCATGCCGGGCCTGGAGGGCGCCGACCTCAAGGCGCTCAACATCCCCAGCCTTGAAGAGGCCGCGCAGATCTATTGCAACGTCACCAAGATGACGGTGCCTGATCTCAATTGGTACTTCGCCTACAACCTGTTCCGTCTCGCCGGCATCACCCAGGGCATCGCCGGCCGCGTCCGCGACGGCACCGCCGCCAACGCCAAGGCGCTCGAATCCGCCAAGCGCACCGTGCCCCTGTCGAAGGCGTCGTGGGAATACGCGCAGAAGGCGGGCGCGGTGTAGGAATGACAAGGGCGCGGCCGATCTGGCCGCGCCTTTTCTCATTGGCGTGCACAACTCTCGTGTCCCGCACGCGGTGCAGCACCATAAGCGCGTTCACGCGCGTCTTCGACGCGCTATGGTGCTGCTCCGCAGAGCCGGGACCCAGTCACGTCACCGATATTGCCTACGCGTTCTTACAATGCGCGATCAGCCTCTCCACGAACCCCGCGCATTTCTCCAGCTCCGCCATCTCCACGAACTCATCCGGCGTATGCGCCTGCGCGATCGAGCCCGGGCCGATCACCACCGACGGGATGTCGGTCATGCTGGAGAACAGGCTGGCCTCGGTGCCGAACGCGACCTTGGCATGGTCGTTGCGCCCCGCCAGGCTTTTGGCGAGCGTCACGATCGCGGCATCTGCAGGCGTGTCGAGGGCGGGGTAGTCGAGGATCTCCTCGAAATCGATGCCGCATTCAGGATGCCCCGCCTTCATCGCCGGCTCGATCTCGGCCTTGGCCCAGGCGACGATCGCATCCGTCACCTCTCTGGATTCGGTGATACCGATGCCGCGGCATTCGAAATCCATCGTGCAGGTGTCGGGGACGATGTTCAGCGCGGCGCCGCCATGCACGATGCTGGTCAGCAGCGTCGAGTGCGGGACGTCGTAGAGGCTGTCCGTTGATCGCGCGGCCGCGAGCGCCACGGCGCGGCGGCGGATCTCGACGATCAACTCGGCCGCATATTCGATCGCGTTGACACCCTCAGGCGCGATCGAGGAGTGACGGGCGAGACCATGGAACGTCGCGCGCACGCCATGCTTGCCCTTGTGGCCGATGATCACCTGCATCTGCGTGGGCTCGCCGATGAAGGCGCCGAGCGGCTTGACCTTCTTCTTCGCGACCTCGCGCAGCATCGGCCGCACGCCGACGCAGCCGATCTCCTCGTCATAGGAGATCGCCAGATGAATGGGCGTCTTGAGTCTCGCCTCCACCATCTCAGGGACCATGGCGAGGCACACTGCCACATAGCCCTTCATGTCGGTGGTGCCGCGGCCGTAGAGCTTGCCGTCGCGCTCCACCAGCTTGAACGGATCATGGCTCCAGTCCTGGCCCACGACAGGCACCACATCGGTATGGCCCGACAGCACGAAGCCCGGCCGGTCCTCCGCCCCGATCGTGACCCAGAGCGAAGCCTTCTCGCCGGTCTCATCGACGATGCGCTCGCCCTTGATGCCGAACGCGGCGAGATAGCTTTCGATATGGGCAATCAGGGGGAGATTGGTGCGGTCGCTGACGGTGTCGAAGGCGACGAGGTCGGCGAGGAGTTTTCGGATGCGATCGGGTCTCGAGCTTGGCATTGTCACGTTTTTGTCGGAGGAAGATGGAGGCTGAGGTGCCTGCACGAACCATACCAACGCGGTGGCCGGTCGGGCAAATCAACATCGGGGCTACGAGACCTTGTACTGGTAGTTGGGCAAAACACCTAAGCGTCGGTCAATCCGTGCCGCCAAAAACATTCCGCTTTACCGAATTTCGGAAAAGGCGTATGTAGCGCCCACTCCGGCCCAAGGAAGAGGGGCGTATCGCGATCGTCACGAACGCGGGCCGGACGGCGGTGGACGCAGGTTACATCGGCGCGAGAGGCATCGCAGGGCGGGCAACCGTGAGCGAGACCCAGCGCGCACACGACCGGTGTGATCGGCGTACGGCAAAATCGTGTGGTCCTGGCGCCCGGGGTCTGTGCGCCAAGTGTTGCGGTGATGTGGCGGCCCGACCGGGTTCGCGCATCAGTCATCCGCAAGGCGACGGGGGCAATAGTGCATCGCTCCCCGGGGAGAGCGCGACATAAGCCGTCAAACCACTGCGCAGGGAAGGCCGGGATGTCCTGGCTACACCTGTATGCCGCTGTGCAGCTTCTCACCACGCAGATTCCGCACAGTGGACCTCGGGTGCCAGCGGGCTCCCGGTCTTCCCTGCGCCCTCTTTCATTTCAGAGGGTGAGACATCAAGGCAAAGCTCGGGCGAAATGCGCCGCGAGGATGCGAAGGTGTGTCTGCGATGAGGATGCGAATTGAACGCAAGGTGCGTACCGGATACTCCCTCATTGCGAGGAGCTCTTGCGACGTAGCAATCCAGACGGTCTCCGCAGCGGCAGTCTGGATTGCTTCGCTGCGCTCGCAATGACGGCGGCGGCAGTTGCGCGCCAAATTCCGCTCTCGTGCCCCGGACGCAGCGCAGCGCCTCCCCGGCGACGCGAAGCATCGTCCGGTTCGGCGGGGCGCTGCAGAGCCGGGGCGCCCATGTCACAGCGAACCGTGCGGTGCCCTGGGTCCCTGTGTCTGGGAAGTCTGGCATGATGATGGTGGGCGGGAAGCCGTTGGGTCCTTGGCGCTTGACGCCGTGAGCCGGCTCGGTCTCCCGCCCGTTCCATCTATCAACCTGAACAGTTGCACGAGGCTGCGTCAACAGACCTCGCATCACAGGGACAGGCACCGTGATCATATCCTCTCGTTGCGTCGGGATCGACATCTCCAAACATCACCTTGATATTTTCGATGAGGCCATCGGCGTAGCGGAACGCATCGCCAACGCGCCACAGGCCATCACACAGCTGGTGGCGCGTTGGCGATGTGATGCGCTGATCGTCTTCGAGGCTACGGGGGTCTATGACCTCGAGCTTCGGGAGGCCCTGCATCGGGCCGGCATCCGCTTTGCCCGGATCAATCCGGCCCGTGCCCGCGACTTTGCCCGCGCCAGCGGCCAGCTCGCCAAGACCGATCCGATCGATGCGCGGATGCTGGCGGCCTTTGCCCGCGCCATGAAGCCCGCCACCGAGCAGGCCGCGACGCCTGCTCGCAACACTTTGGCAAGGCTTGCAAAACGGCGGGACCAACTGGTTGCCATGAGGGCCCAGGAAAAGAACCGCCGCAGCGAAGCCGAGGACCGCGCCATGGTGGAACGCATCGCTCGCCTCATCGAGGTCCTCAATGATGAGATCGCCGAAATCGACACTGAGATTCATGCGCTCGTCAAAGCCGAACCGGAGCTTGCCAATGATGCACAGTTGATGCGCTCGGTGCCCGGCGTGGGACCCGTCGCTTGCATGCAACTCCTCACCCAGATGCCCGAACTTGGGCGTCTCGGGCCAAAGGAGGTGGCCGCTCTTGCCGGCCTGGCTCCCTTCAATGTCGATAGCGGGGCTTATCGTGGCAAGCGCAAGATCGGCGGCGGACGAAAGCGCGTCCGCGACGCCCTCTACATGGCTGCTCTCAACGCCGTTCGTCGCGCCGATCACTTCAAAATCTTCTATGACCGGCTCCGTCTGGCCGGCAAACCAGCAAAGCTCGCCCTCATTGCTGTCGCAAGCAAGCTGCTGACCATCCTCAACGCAATGCTGCGCGACCGAAAACCCTATAAAATCGCACCATCAACATAACAGTTGCCGGCTCTGCGCCGCAACGCTTGCGCGCTGTGTCGCGTCCGGGACACGAGACCATTGTTAAACCGGCTTGCCCGTATACGGCATCGACGCCGTCAAGCCGCCGTCGACCGGGAACGCCTGGCCGTTCACATAAGACGCCTCGTCGCTGGCCAGGAACAGCCCCATCGCGGCAAGCTCATGCGGCTGGCCGGGCCGCTTGAGCGGATTGAGCTGGCCGATCTTGTCCTGCGTGCCGCGCTCCTTGGCGCGGTCGAAGATCGGCTTGGTCATGCCCGTTTCGATCAGGCCGGGGCAGACTGCGTTGATGCGCACGCCGGTGCCGGTGAGCGAATAGGCCGTGGTCTGCACCAGGCTGATCACGCCGGCCTTGCTGGCGGCATAGGGATGGCCGCTGGCGCCCGCTTTCAGGCCCGCAACCGACGCGGTCAGCACGATCGCGCCGGACTGCTGTTTCACCATATGCGGCATCGCGTATTTCACCGCGAGGAACGGCCCGATCAGGTTGACGCGCAAGATCTCCTGCCAGTGCTCCACCGTCTGCTCGGCGATCGGAATGAGCCCGCCGGATATGCCGGCATTGGCCCAGATCACGTCGAGCCGGCCGTGCGTCTTCACGGCCCTGTCGATGACGGCGATGACGTCCTTCTCGGAGCCGGCATCGGCGATCATGGCTTCGGCGATGCCGCCGGCCTTCTTCACCTCCTCGACGGTCTCCTTCACGGCCTCGGTGCGGTCGACCGCGATCAGCCTGGCGCCTTCCCGAGTGAACAGCAGCGCAGCGGCGCGCCCGATGCCGCTGCCGGCGCCGGTGATGATGACGGATTTGCCTTGCAGGCGGCCCATGCGTAGCTCCCTTTTGCTCGCGCGCGACGCTTGCCGCGCGATGGAATTTCAAACAAGATTTCAAACGGTAAAGTGTCTTGAGACACGTTCGTTACTGACGTACAGCGACATCAAACGGGATGGAAGGGTTTCGATGGCAGGTGCAGGCAAGCCCAATGTGGTCGTCACGCGGTGGTGGTGGGTCCGTCACGCGCCGGTGCGCAATGACGGGGGCAACATCTACGGACAGTCCGACATCGCCTGCGACACCAGCGACACCTATGTGTTCAATGCTGTTGCCAAGGTGCTGCCACGTACGGCCGTATGGTATTCGAGCAACCTGATGCGCACGCACCAGACCGCGGAGGCGATCTGGGCGGCCGGCTTCCCGAGGCCTGCATCGATGACATGGGAAGCGGATCTCGCGGAGCAGAACCTCGGCCGCTGGCAGGGCATGAACCGCGCCCAATTCATCGCCAGCCGCCCCGTCGGATCGAGCTGGTTCGCGGACATCAACGAGCCTGCGCCTGGCGGCGAAAGCTTCATGGACCTCTACAACCGTACGCGCCGCACCATCGAGCGGATTAATGTCGAGGCGGCCGGACAGGACATCGTCGCAGTCGCGCATGGCGGCACCATCAAGGCGGCGCTGGGCCTCGCGCTCGATGGCCAGCCGGAGCGCGGGTTGTCGTTCGACATCGACAATTGCTCGGTGACGCGGCTGGACTATTTTGCGAGCCCCGATCGCACGGTGTGGCGGCTGCCGATGGTGAATCAGCAGCCGTGGATCGCCGATCCCGCGCACGCGGCGATGCATCAGCCGGCGGGACCGGAAGTCAAGAAGCTGGCCTGAAGAGTTTGTCATTCCGGGATGGTCTGAAGGACCAGACCCGGAATCTCGAGATTCCGGGTTCGGTCCTGCGAACCGCCCCGGAATGACATCCAAAGTGAAAATTAGAATTTGGGAGAGACACATGACCTTATTCGACATGAAGGGGAAAGTCGCCGTCATCACGGGATCGACGCGCGGCATCGGGCTCGCGATCGCCGAGCGCATGGCCGAGCACGGCGCCAAGGTGGTGATCTCCTCGCGCAAGGCCGACGTCTGCGAGCAGGTGGCGAAGGGCATCAACGACAGGTTCGGCAAGGGCACCGCGGTCGCGATCGCCGCCAACATCTCGTCGAAGGAGAATCTGCAAAACCTCGTCGACGAGAGCAACCGTGCCTTCGGCAAGATCGACGTGCTGGTCTGCAATGCGGCTTCGAATCCGTATTACGGCCCGCTCGCAGGCATCTCCGACGATCAGTTCAGGAAGATCCTCGACAACAACATCGTCGCCAACAATTGGCTGATCTCGATGGTGGTGCCGCAGATGATCGAGCGCAAGGATGGCTCCATCATCATCGTCTCCTCGATCGGCGGCCTCAAGGGCTCGACCATCCTCGGTGCTTACGCCATTTCGAAAGCCGCCGACATGCAGCTCGCGCGCAACCTCGCCTGTGAATACGGCCCGCACAACATCCGCGTGAACTGCATCGCGCCGGGCCTGATCAAGACCGATTTTGCAAAGGCGCTGTGGGACAATCCGGAGAACCTGAAGGCCTCCACCTCGCGCTCGCCGCTGCTGCGCATCGGCATCCCCGACGAGATCGCGGGCGCAGCGGTGTTCCTGGGCTCGAAGGCCGGCGACTTCATGACCGGCCAGACCATGGTGATCGATGGCGGCGCGACGATCAGTTGATGGCTTCGTGTCCCGGACGCGGTGCAGCGCGTAACGCTGCTCCGCAGAGCCGGGGCCCAGAAAGCCGAGAACGAGATCGCGAATGCATGGGCCCCAGCTCTGCGCAGCAACGCCATAGCGCGTCGAAGACGCGCGTAAACGCGCTTGGGGCGTTGCAGCGCGTCCGGGGCACGAGACCTCAGTCCATCGCCGCGTACACCAGATCCCGCACCAGTGTCCGCGTGTAGTCGCGCTGGCCGGGGCCCTGGCTCATGAACACCGCGAACAGATCCTCCTTCGGATCGATCCAGAAGAACGTGCCGGCAATGCCGCTCCAGAAATACTGGCCGACGCTGCCGGGGAAGGGCGCGATGCCGGCCTCCTTGCGCACGGCGAAGCCGAGGCCGAAGCCGTGGCCGGGCGACAGCAGCGTGCAGTTGATGGCGACGCTTGGGGCGAGGTGATCGGATGCCATCAGCTCCAGCGTCTTGCGGCCGATGATCCTGTTGCCGTCGAGCGTGCCGCCGTTGCGCAGCATCAGGCAGAAGCGGGCATAGTCCATCGTGGTCGAGACCAGGCCGCCGCCGCCGGACTCCATCACCGGCTGCTCGAGCATGTTGAACAGCGCGACCTTGTCGCCGGTCCAGGGATCGGCCGCGAACGGCTCGGCGAGCCGGCCGGCATTGGCCTCGCTAGTCGAGAAGCCGGTCTCGGCCATCTGGAGCGGCACGAGCACGCGCTCGGTGAGGAACGCGCCGAGCGACTTGCCGCTGACGACCTCGATGATGCGGCCGAGGATGTCGGTGGAGCGGCTGTAGTTGAACTCCGCGCCGGGCTGGCAGACCAGCGGGAAGCTCGCCACCAATGCTGCGTGCTCGGCGTTGCTGATCTTGCGGCTGCGGACGCGGGACTCCTGGTAGAGCTTGTGCACGGGGCCGTCGCCCTGGTGCTCGTAGGTGAGGCCCGAGGTGTGGCGGAGCAGGTCCTGTACGGTCATGGGCCGCGTCGGCGGCACCAGCTCCAACTTGCCGTGCTTGACGACGCCGACTTGCTGGCTCGCAAATTCCGGGATGAATTTTGCGACGGCGTCGTTGAGCAGGAGCCGGCCATCTTCGACCAGCGCCATGACGCCCACCGAAACGATCGGCTTGGTCATCGAAAAGATGCGGAAGATCGAATCGCGCGCCATCGGTGTGGCACCAAGCGGGCTCTGCTGGCCGAGCGCCTCGAACCAGCCGATTTGGCCTCGCCTCGCTACCAGCACGGTGACGCCGGGAACGGTTCCCTTGTCGATCTCGCGCTTGAACGCGTCCGACATGGCCTGGAGACGGGGACGCGACAGCCCGAGCGTCTCGGGGCGGGCTTCCGGCACAGGCGGGGTCTGGAGCGCGGTCGTGGCCTGTGGGGCGGCTGTGGCGGTCACTGTAGCGGTCATGGGCACTCCCGGTTGCTTTTCGTTATCGTCAACGGACTGTGGCCCAGAAGCCCCGGCACAAACAAGCGAAGCCGGCGCGGTTCACCCTTGCAAACCGGCCGTCCCCTGTGCTTGAAAGCGCCCCTGATCCGCGGTGACGTGGGTTCGTAGGAGTGTAGCTCAATTGGTAGAGCACCGGTCTCCAAAACCGGGGGTCGCAGGTTCGAGCCCTGCCACTCCTGCCAGTAAAATCAGTCACTTAGATTAGATGCTGGCGGGATAGGGACACGGCGTCCCACGTACGAACAGCCAAAATCCGGCCCAAATGTCCGCAGTCCCGCGCCGAGGTCAGCGAGGCGTCGCTTAACGTGCGGGGGTCCCTTCCCCGTCGAGCGGGAGCTGACTGAAATCGACGTTCCGGATGGGAACACGGCGCAGCAGCGAGACGATGGTTCCACCGAGCTCGAAATAGGTGCGCAGGCGCAGTGCGCGGGACGATCCCTTCAGCTCCGCATTCAGGCTCACGGGGACCTGGACGTAGGTGAGGCCGAGCTGGAGCAGCGAGATCAGCGCACAGATCTGATAGCCATAGCCGTCGGCCTTGACCGCGATCTGGCGCAGCCATTTCACGGGGTAGATGATCATGCTGTGGTAGTCGGACAGCCAGAAGCCGAACAGGCAGTTCAGGATGAACCGCAGCGAATGCGACTGGAGGGAGCGGTTGATGGAGCGGTCCGACTGGTTGTCACGGTAGGTGATGACGATGTCGGCGGCGCCCGCCGCCTTGAACATCCGGGCGATCCCTTCGTTTTGAAAGGCGTGATCGCCGGGGATGAGCGTGATGGCATCGAACTTCGCGCGCGACAGTGCGAATTCGAAGCCGGCACCGACACCCCGCCGTTCGGCGTTGTGATGCACGATGATGCGCGGCTCGCCGGCCGCGAACTCGTCCATGATTGCGCCGGTGGCGTCGGTGCTGCCGTCGTCGATCAGGAAGATCTCGAAATCATCAAGCAACTCGCGGGCGAGCGGCAGCACGCCGTCGATGGTGTCGGCGATCTTGTCCTGCTCGTTCAGTGCAGGGATGACGATCGTAAGCTTTTTTGCCGCCCTGGAAGGTGTCATCTTATGCCGCCGTTGCCGGCTACCCTTGACTGGTAGAACCCCGGGGCAACTCTAGGTCATCTGAGCCGGGCGAACAATGTGGCTGCCGGACATCGTCCACACAGCCGGACACGAAACCCGGGATCTGTGTGTTTCGCGCAACTAGTCGGAAAAATCGTAGAGACCGGTATCGCCTATGCCGAAGGCGCGACGCAGCCGTCCGATGCGGCCTGCCATGTTCCGGCCCTCCGCGGTCGCCCTGAAGTGCGAATCGACCGGTTCGACCAAGCCGCCATCGACCAAGTTCCCAATTCGTCCCCGGAACAGATCTGGAACCTGCCTTTCAGCGATCTCCAAAACCGGGGCCCTCCGGTCGGGCCGGTCGACGAGGCCGCGCAGGATGTCCAGAGAAACCGATTTATAGACTGCGCCAAAGGCGAAAACGTAAGCTATGACGCAAAATCCGAATATCGACGCGGCGTCCCAATACTGAAATTGCGGGAGGGCTAAAATTCCGAGCATCACGCCGAGACCATGAGCGACGACCGCGGCGATCGCGAGCAGGATCACGGGTCCGAGCGACCATGCGCGAGCGCGGGCCGCGAGCTGCAAGGCAGGCGCCAGCAGGGCGAAGGTGACGGCGGCGACGAGTCCGACAGCGAAGGACATTGTGCCGCTCACCCAAGGCCCGTCGACAGACGAACAAGCTTGACGAGATGTGCGACCGCTACCCCCTTGGCCGTCGGGGCCAGTCGGCCGTCTGCCGTCACCACCAGCCCCGAGCTGATCAGGAGTTTCAGGCGGTTGTGCGTGAAGGTGTCGAGATCGCCGCCCTGCATGTAGGCCGCAGCCCATTGGTCCAAGGTGAGGGGACGTCCGGACTTGACCAGTGCCGTGAGCAGCGTCAGCGTAAAACCCCAGGCCAGCAGGCTGAACAGGATGTAGCAGAACATCATCGCCGTCGCCAACAGGAGCAGACCGCCAAGCACGTCGTCGAGGTGGCGTCGACCTGGAAGCGCGATACAGGCGATCGCGAAGAGCACGACGACGCTGACGCAGGCCAGCCGGAAGCGGCGGCCTGATCCGCCGGTGGCGGCGATGCGCGCGTAACACAGCAACAGCAGTGGAAAGACGATGCTGAGACCAATCGCGGCGGCCTGCGCCGGGCCCGGTAGCATGTTCATTGCGTCAATCGCCCCGGACGCCTCTCAGGCCCAGCCAGAGCAAAAGTCTATAGGAGGTCGTATTTTTCCGGTCAAGAGAGCCCGGCGCTCCGCATGCCGCGATGCCTCTCCTTCATCCGAGAGTCTTGACCCTGATTTCCCTTTGAATGACGGCGGCCATCCGCTCGACAGCGCGAGCAAGGATGCCGCGGCTAAAGCGCGATCATGCTTTGCCACTAGCCCGTCCGCTTCCAGACCGTCTCTGCAAGTGAGATGTCGGTCACTGAATCCGTGCCGGAGGCCAAGGGTATTCTTCGCTCGACGATATCAGTGACGAAGGCGTCGGCTTGGCGCCGAAATGCCCAGCTCGCTTCTCCCGTCAGCCGCGTGCTTTGACCGTCGTGCTCGACAATGACCTCCGCCGCTTGTTCGGCGAAGGGCGGGGGCAATTTCAAGGTCACCGCACCGCGCTCGAAATCGATCGTGAGTCCCTCGCGCCAGGCACCTTCGGACCCGTTCACGAGATCCAGCGTGCAAGCGATGCCGTCGAAGTCGAGGGTCAGGCGCGCGGCTCCGGAGGTCTCGATCGAGCTGTCGGCGAGCGTCGGCGATGGTCCGAGCAGGTAGCGCGCCAGATTGATGATATGGCTGAAGACGTTCAGAAAATTGTCGTAGCCGGGGCGCATCGCGCGCGGCATCCAGTCGGGACCATCCTCCCAGAGTTCGAGCCCGTCCGGTCGTGCTTCGCCAGTCATCACGAAATTATCCTGCGCCCGGCCCGTGTCGCCGCCGAAGCACCAGCCTCGCGCGGCGACGATGCGCCCGAGCGACCGGTCCGCGCGAATACGCGCCAACTCGGCCAGCGCACGTGCCACGCCGGCATCGTGTCGTTTCATGTAGCCGATGCTATAGACGAGGTCCTGTCGCCGCGCCGCTTCGGCCAGCGACTCGGCTTGGGCCGTCGTGTAGGCCATCGGTTTTTCCGACAGCACGTGGCGGCCGTTGTTCAACGCGTCCAGGACGATCGGCCCGGTCGCGCGCCGCTTCGTCACGACGACCACGGCGGACACCTCGCTGTCCGCAAGCAGCTCCCGGTGCGTGCCGTAGACCCGCGAGATGCCGAACTTCTGCGCCGCGGCGGCAGCGAGATCCGGCCGGAGATCGGCGATTGCGACGACGCGGCAGGCGGGATTGGCAGCGAAATTGGCGAGGTGGCACATCTGGCCGACCATGCCCGTCCCGATGATGCCAATGCCTGGCTTCACTGGCTACGATCCCTTGGAGCGCTTTCGAATAACGAGGAAATGCGCCGGCTGTCCCCAGGTGTTGATGAACGCTGGATCTGTCTGGGTGAGGGCAGTGATCGCAGATGCATCCCGTCGCCCGATCGCGCCAAAGATGCGATGAAAACTGTCGAGCGTTGCCGTGATGGCTTCGATGTCGGCAACATCGTCGGCGAGAATGTCCGTCGTCCGGATCGTCTCGCGCAGAGAAGCAAGGTTCGCGACCACGCGCGGCAGGCTCGCGCCGAAGGGGTCGTCGATCAGCGCGTCGACGTCGAGAACCAGCGCCTCGATCGACGCCGCGATCGCCTCCACCTTATCCGCCTTGCCGACCAGGTAGAGCTTTCGTCCGCCAAGGAAGCTCAGGCGACTGCGGTCGAGATGGCGCGCCGTGCGCCGCAGCTTCTCGTCGCCGGGCAAGACTTTCTTGTGCCAATAGATGTCCAGGTTGTCGCGATAGGCCGGCCATGCCGAATGGACGTCGAAGCCTTGCTCATGCGCCGCCGTGCAGAGGGCTGCCGCATCGAGAAAATACCGGTACCGGACGAAGGGATTCTCGAGAACGTCCATCAGCCAGGATTCGAAGCTGCGGGTGTGCGGAATGCTGTTCCACTTGGGCTCGAACAGCAGCTTCGCCGTCTCCAGCGCGGGACGGTCTGTCAGATCCTTGCCGGCGGCGTGGATCGCCTTGAGCGCGAGCTCGAAGAAGCCGCCATGGCGCTCGTAATAGGACACGACGGCGTAACCGTCGGGGTTGAGCAGCCGGTGGAAGATGCCAAGCCAATTTTCGGTCGGCTGCACCGTATAGATGAATCCTTCGGCATCGATGATGTCGAACCCGCGATCACTGCGGAATCCCTCGACATCGGCCAGTGCGAGCTCGCGGAGACGTTCGGTCAGGCCAAAATGCGCGAAATAGGCCTGGATCTTCGGGTGTGCATGCCGGTTCGGCTCGGCCAGCGTCATATTTGCGCCCCAGCCAGCAAACACCAGGGCGTTCTCGCCGGAATCAGGACCGAATTCGAGCACCTCGGCATTGCGGAACAGCCGCGGCGGTAGCACCAGCTTGTCCGAGAACAGTTCGCGCCGCTGTCTGGCGTAGGCTTCGAGCTCGGCGGACGACTTGAAATTTCCGAACGTCGGCAGAACGTCCTGACGTTCGTAGTAGTTGAAGAGCTTTTCCTCAGCCATGCCGCGACCTTAGCGCCGCCTCGAGACGATCGAGCTCGCTCCAGATGTCGGAGGGTGCGAAGATCGAAACGATGTGCAGCGGCCGCTTCACGTTCTCGCGCAGCCGGCTACTGACCTTGACTTCGTTCTCCTGGTTCACGGCGAGAAGACAGACGAGCGGATCCGACTTGCCGGCGAGATCCTCCGGCGAGCGGATCGGAATGCCGGTGCCGGGCAGGAACAAGCCCTGGCGCTCTTTCTGGTCGTCGACCGAGAGGTCGACGAGATCGGCCAGCTCGTGGGCATTGGTGAAGGTGCAGGCGCGGCAGCCGGCGCCATAGATGGCGATCTCGGCACCGTTGGCCCGGGCCTTGGCGAGAATCGGACGAAGGCGCGCGCCATATTCCCGTGCGCGCTGACCGAATTTCTCGCCGACGCCGGACGGCGCAGGCGGCGGCGTCACGCGGCCCGCGGCTCGACGGGCTGCGACCGCGAGGCTGCCGCCGCTGAAATTGTACTTCTTCACGGAAACCGCCTCGAAGCCGTGGCGCGCCAGTAGAGCGAGCAGGGTCGGTTCGGTGAAATAGCTGACGTGCTCCTCCCAGAGGACGGAAAGATCGCCTGCCGTCGACCCCGGCGCGAAATCAGGCACGTCGATGAATAGCAGCCCATCGTCGCGCAGCGCGATCTTCACGCAGTCGAAGAAGTTCTCGAAATCGACGACGTGCTCCAGTACCTGACGCGAGACCACGAGATCGAACTTGCCAGCCTGGGCAACGGCGTCGTGACACAGCTCCGGGCTGATCATGTCGGAATAGACCTTGATGCCGCGCTCGCTGGCGATCTTGCCCGACACGGGGTTCGGCTCCACGCCCACCAAGACCTTCGCGCCGCGCTCGCGCAGCTTGTCCATGAACAGGCCATCGTTGCATCCGATCTCGAACACGGACTGGGGCGTTGAGAATTTCGCGATGGTATCGAGCTCGTCGACCTGGTGCGGCTCCGGCTTCCAGCTGCTGAAATTGTAGTTGAACTGGCGATACAGAATGTCGGGATCGATCGGCCTGACGATCTGAGGCAGGCCGCACTCGCCGCACGCCAGCGCCTCGAACGGATACCGCTCCTCCTGCTCGTTCCGACTGTGCCGAAGCCGATGTGCAATCGGCATCAGGCCGAGGTCGATCACCGGTCGCAGGTTGGTCGAATGGCAGAGGCGGCAATGATCGGTCACTGATTATTCTCGCATTTGGGCAGGTCTGACGAGGCGACCTTCAATGAAAACCGGCGCGGCCGGCAACGAGCCGGTCCCGGATACATCATATCCGGTTGCGCGGAGCATTCCTCCGGCCGATGCATTCTCGGCCAAAGCAGGTAGCAGCCGTCGATAGGTCTTGCAAGACGTGCCGCCGCCCATCAGTCGGAGGTGGATACGGCCAGCTAAGTGCGCTCTCAACGGCCGCGAGCACGGCCGAGGTCAATGCCGCCGCTCATAGAGTGTCAAATTACCCCTGGTCTCCACGGCCACGAAATCTCGCTTGACCCGTCTCATGACCTCTTGGACATGGTGGTACTCCGGCCTGCGCTCAACCATGCTATCATAAAACAGCCGGTCCGCCGGGTTCATCGAGCGATCCAGGAACCGCGCGTCAAAGGAAACCAAGAACGGCATGAAATAGGCCATTGGCGCCCGGTGGGCCTGCGCCAGATAGGCCCAATCCCTGAGGGCTATCACAAGGACCCTCTCGTCTGGCCTGGTTTTATCCCGGATGAACTTCGCATCAGCCTCGGTGATCTGGTCAAGGTCCTCCTGCCACGTGACTGGTGGATTCGAGACGAACGGCCACCTGAGAAGGCTGGGATAAGTCGCATACGATCTCAGCCCGTAGAGGTGTGGATTATTCTTGTCCTGCACGAACAGCAGCGCAAGAATGGTCGCCGCGGCTGCTATGGCGCCGGCGGCTTTCCGGAACGACGGTTGCCACCCGGCTGAAAACTGACGGATCCACCAGGCCGAGACGATCACCAGCGGCAACGCGTTCTGGTGCCAGACGGCGTCCAGCGTTCGGTTGACCCATTTGATCATCAGTGCCATGCCGATCATCGACAGCGTCAGCAGAAGTCCGGTCACGAACCGGTCATGCCAGGAATCGGAGGGCCGTGACAGCCGGATCGCGGCCCAGCCGACGGTGATGCATCCGACGATCTGGAGCGGCAGATTGTAGATGATGCCCCAGCCCAAGTCCCATTTGATGGGCGTGCTTCCCCACCCCGTCCCGTAGAGTACGAGCGGGCGGAAGCATTCGATCAGAAACTCCAGGGAGAAGGCTCTCGAGCCGAACAGCACCAGGCACATCAGGACTGCGGCACCGATCGACGTGACTGCGAACACGAGCGCATTCCGATAGTTCGGAAAGCCTCCGGCGATCGCGGCAACGAAGGTACCCGTCACAAGGAAGAACAGTCCGATCTCGGTCTGCCAGAGCAGCGAGATGGCGCACATGATGGCCGATACGATCAGCCATATGAGGCGCCCGGGAGCGGTGCAATGCAGACTGATCGCGAGTGCAAAGACGATCAAGAGAGGAAATCGCGTCGGGTAGGCAGACGGCGAGTAGAACTGGCCGGTTGTGGAGAAGGCCAGTACCGCGAGAGCGGTGATGATGGCGATCGCGGCAAGTTTCGACCGGATCAAGTAGCTCAGAAGAAAGTAGGCCTGCACGTACGTCGCGAGCGTGATCGCGATGTTCAATCCGACCGCTCGCATCGCCGCCGATTTCCAGCCATCTCCCATGATGAGATGAAAGAACCAGCCGAGCGCGGGGCCATAATGCGAATGGAAGTCCAGTCCCGGAACGAGACCGGGGGCATAGCCATAGAGCGCCGGGCCGATGAAGTAACTTACCTTATGCGCTTCGTCCCTCACGGCCGCCGTTACGGCTTCAAGATCGGAGGGGATCAGCAGCAGGGCAAGGAATACGATCACGAGCAGATCGGCCGCCCCCACGCTGAACGGGGTGTCGGTCGATGGTTTTGCGGGAGGAAAGTAATTGTTGGCGCCTCGATTGAGGCTGACGGTGATGGCTGCGGCCGCCAGCAAGGCGATCGCGATCCCGGTTCTGCCCGCATCGTTGGCGGCGTGGAGTGCGAGGTAGACGAGGCTCGCCGTGATGGCGCTCAGTGTGAGCGAGCCCGATGATCGATGCATCGCATACAATGCAGCTGCGGCCGCAATCGGCCCGGACAGGAAGAACGAGCCGTAGAACGCCTTCTTGCAGAAGTCGCAATTCCTATCTGCCAAGGCCATATCGAAGCCTTCGACGAAATTCGATTGAAACGACGGAAGGTGACTTTTCAACAGCAGCAGCAGCACGTAGGCGACGGCGCATCCCAGCAGGGCGGCCACGACGGCTCTGGCAGCGATCGAGTATTCCCTTGTGTATTGCACTAGGAGGTCTCGAGGCTTGCTACGATCGAAGTCGGGGAGCAGGCTGCGTCGAACACAGCGGAAAATCTAACTCTCTCTGAAATCACGTCCAGTCCCCAATTGCCTCAACTTCCCCTTGCGCCGCGCTTCTACCACCGCAGCGTTCCTTGAACAATCCCGCGAAGCCCGTGGTTGTTTCCGCCATGGCATGTTCGCGTCTGGAATGATGGGCGCTGGAACTCTCCATGGCTGACGGCATGCTTGTTCTTTTTGGACCAAAAGTCCGGTACGCGCGTGCCGGCTCGATCATGGTGAAGCGCGGTCTAGCGACCTCCAGAGGCGGCACTTTCACATGCGGGAGCGGGGAGAGCCAGTAACCAGGCCGACGCACGGACGCCGGACCGGTTGCAAGGTGGCCGATACTCGGCTCTCGCCAAAGGCGCGGGCTCTCCGTCCTTCAGCTGCATCAGTTCACCGCGGCCTTCCGTGGCCGAGAGGTTGTTTCCGAGGACCGCTGTCAGCAACGCGACGAAGCCAATGTCGTCGGGCCGCGGAAGTCCCGGTGCGGCGCGATAACGCCAGGTCTCGCGGCGGGGCGGACAAGGAAAGGTCTCGAGATAGGAGACCGGGCAGTTGCCGTTCACGACGAAATGAGGATCGGTGAAATCCCCGCAATAATCAGTATAGACGAACGACCGCTCGCGATTTTCGTCGCGCAAGATCATCTGCGCCACGTTCATATCATTGGCGCCAAGGCATCGTGAGCGGAACGAGAACACGTGCGAATTCTCGACCTGGAGCTTCACCACCTTTGGCTCGGGATCCGCGAGCAAAGCTGCTCGAACTTGCCGCAGCATGTCGCTACTGAATAACCCGTCGTAGAGCAACCATTTGGAATCGTGAGCCAACGAGAATGCGCAGATCGCGATCAAGCCCCCCGCGACCCCAGCGCGTACGCGCAATCCCGGAATTGCCTGTACAACAGTCGCCATCAGGATCAAGACGCCAAACTGCGAGGGAAAGAGCAGCCTCGACTCGCCCCGCGTCACGTCGCCATAAATTCCGGTAAGTGCGTAGGGCAGCGCGCCAATGAGGGCGATCGCGGCTCCCAACATCAGCAGCACAAATGTCGCATTCCTGGTCGAGCGGCTGTTCAGTACCCAGGGGGTCCATAATGCGGTCGAAGAGAACAGAGCACACACGGTGATCGCGGCCAATGTCAGTACCGCGGAAACGGGACGCCCCAGCAGCGCGAACCCGTGAGAGTAGGCGTAGCTCAGGCCGCGCGGGAAAGCCATGAGATGAGCATACAGCGCATTGCCTATGATCGTGAAATCGTTCGCGAAACTATATTGTCCGGCGTAGTGACCGCTCTTCCCCAGAATTGTCAGTCGCAGAACGATCATGGCTGCAACAGCCAGCCAGAACGGCACAAGACGCGTGAGCTTCTGCCTCCAATGTTCGGAGCTAGACCACGCAAGCACGACGCGGAGCGGTTCGAGAGCGATCAGAGTCTCGAGCGACAACGAGAAAAGCAGACTAAATGGCGCGGCCCATCGAAGCGCGCGGACCTTCGAATAGGACAGCTCATAAGACAGCAGATAGAAGAGCAGGAAGAAATCATAGACCGCATTTTGAGTCAGGCGAATTGCATAGAACGCGCTGAGCAAGAACAGGGCGGTAACAAGTGCCGCGATCATTCTTGTTAGAGCTGACCGCGATAGGACGGAATAGAGCAATACGCCGTTCACAAGATGGCAAGCGAGTCCAGCGAAGCGTGCGGCGACGTCGGGAGTATCGTTCAGGAGCCAGACGAACAGCGTCATGGGAATCGTGAAGCCGGCGTGTGCCGACTCCCACAGCACGCGGGCAACGCCGGCTGAGCCTTCGGTCCAATAGATGTAATAGACGGTCCAGTCGTCGCCGAAGACCTCACGCGCGAGCAGCGCTGGCGCGCTTGCAATGGCAGCAAGAGCGAGGCCCGCGTAGACAAATCCGATGCCCGGTCGGGATCGCCGTCGGAGAGCCGCGGCTTCTGTCGCCGTCATGCAGAATTTATCGGAATTGGCAGACTCGTCCATCGTCCCCAGGCCTTGTCTCAGCCGCCCCGATGTTCTGCAGCGAGCGCACTGATCTTTGTAACGTAGTCCTGGACCGCGGCAGCGTCGCTGCCATCGGGTGCCCAGTCGGGAAATGCGGTGCGGGACGGATCGAACGGGCCGGCGGTGGTTTCGTGAAACACCAGCCACTCCGAGGTGATCAGGATCGAATGGAAGACCTTCTCGGGCATCCGGTAATAGCAGAGGGCGCCTTGGCCGTAGGGTGCCATCTCGAGCACGTCGCGAATTCGGCCGTCGTCCTCGAAGATCACGACCTGCGCAGTACCCTCGATCAGGTGAAACGATTCAGGTTTGCCAAAGTGCTTGTGGGGCCGCACATAGGCCTCGCGATGATGCACGATCAGCATCTCGTGCAGGCCAGTGGAGGGATCGGGATGCGTGCACAGCCGACTGCGCAGACGTGGGTTGCCGGCGGCGATACGCTTCAGCTCCGCGATCGTGGCGTCGTCCGCCGTCACGATGGCGTCGTCCGAATAGAACACCTCCGCATTTTGCGCGCGCAACGAGGTCGGCCGGCGCCGGCCTGCTTCATTCGAAGAAAATGAACCCATGGTCGCCCCGGTATCCGCATTTGTCGTAGATCCAGGCCCATGTTTCCGGACCGTGGAAGCTCAGGCAGGTGAGCTGCCAGTAAAGCAGATTGGCCTTCTCGCGCTCGTTGCGGAAGGACTCGACCATCAGATATTTCGAGGCGCCGCGTCCGACGCGCTCGATCTCGGGCACCGCGCGGAACACGTCCTCGAGCGGAAGATTGTGCAGCACGCCGAGCGACACCACGAGATCGAAGCTGTGATCGGGATAGGGGAGCTCGACGGCGCTGCCGACAGTCAACAGCGGCCGCACCTCTTCCTTGGCATTGGCGATGCCGTAGTCGGAGATGTCGATGCCGGCTATTCTGAGGTCGGGGACGAGCTGGGTGAACTCGTAGAGCAGGTAGCCCTTGCCGCAGCCGACGTCGAGAACGCTCATGCCGGGCTTGATGCCGTAGCGATCGATGAGGGTCTGGGCCAGCGGCCGCCACCGACCGTCATAGCGATAGCCGCCATAGCCGTAGCGCCGGTCGCCATCCCAGTAGTCGCGTCCCCATTGCCGCGCGACGGTGGCGGATTCCGCCTTGTCATGCTCGACCACGCGCTGGACGTAGTTCCGCCTTGTCGATGCGTGCATCGGCTGGAGCAGGTTGATCGCGGTCATAGGGGCCAACCGATCCGCGGCATCGTCAAAGGATCGTCGCGAACTTATTGACGAGCAGAATGTCCTCGACGGCCTGGATGTCTTTCTGCGACGAGAGCGTGATCTCCTCGACTGCTGCGTGGAGGTCGCAGCCCTCGCGCAGCACGCGGTCATAGATCTGCCGCCGCCGTGCCTCGTCGGGCGGCAGCATGAAAATGCTGTAGAGAATCAGACCACGCAGCCGCGGCAGCTCGTCCAGGATGTCCTCCAGCACCATGTAGCTGCCGGGCATGGTGTGCTCGGCGGCGCTCAACAGATAGTGCAGGTTCTTGCGCCGCGCATAGTCGCGGATCACGATGTTCTGGACGTGCTGCGGGGTGCGGCTGCCGTTCAGCGGCCTGGCGCCGATATAGCCGCGATGGCCGGTTCTCTCAGCCATGGAAGCCTCCCGGCAGCTTGTATTGCATGCCGACCCGGGTTGCGGGGCGCAGCAGGATCGGCTCGAAGAACTCGCCGAAGCGCTTGTCCGCGTAGGGCGACATGATGCTCTTGAAGCGGCAGTTCATGCTCCAGCGCGTGCCGGCTTCCTCGTTGACGCGATTGCCGTGCATCAGGGTCTGGTTGAACAGCATCACGTGACCGTAGGGAATCTCGATGAAGATAGCGTGCGGCTTGATGGTCTTGTACAGCTCTTCGGCGCTGCGTAAGGCCGCCATGCGGTCCTGCATCTCGCCGTTGAGGGACGGCGGCAGCAGATACATCGATTTGGTGCGGCGGACATCGACCAGCGGCACCCACACCACGACCTCGAACGGCGAGTCGCCCGACCAGACGTCGGAGTGAGTTGCGAGCAGCGAGGAGCTGTCTCCGGGGAGCTGGATGCTGAGATTGACGCGGCGCTGCATGCAGAGCTCGTTGCCGACGATGGTCTCGATCGTCGAGCGCGCCAGGCGGAAATAGGTCGGGCGGAACCAGGGCTCGGCGTTGAGGCCGTTGAAGACGTGCAGCCGCAGGCCGTTGAGATCATCCACGGTCACCCGCGTGTGGATCGTGTCCAGCATCGCGTAGGGATCGTTGCTGTGCGGCAGCTTCAGATAGTCCGCCGCGAGCTCGGCAGCACGACGCTGGATCCGGTCGAGCCCGGTCCGATCGTCGGCCGGGGTGGTGACGAAGCCATCGTCGATGAAGCGCTGCGCCAGCGCCTGCTCGTCAGCGTGCAGGAAGTCCGTGTCCGTCATGCAAAATACTCCCGGGCGGTCGCGCAAATATAGCTGATGTCGGCGACCGACAGGAACTGGTTGATGGGAAGCGTGAGGATCTGGTCCGCCTGCCGTTCCGTCACCGGGAACGCGCCGCGACCATGACCCAGATGCGCCGCTGCCGGCTGCAGGTGGATCGGGACCGGATAGTGGATCGCGGTCTCGATGCCTTTGTCGGCAAGATATTTCTGGAAATCGTTGCGACGGTCGGTCTGCACGACGAAGGTGTGGAACGTGTTGAACTCGATGTTGCGGCAGGGCGGAATGAACAGGGGCAGGCCGGCGAGCTCGGCACGATATTGGGCGGCGTTGCGCCGCCGGCGTTCGATCACCGAAGGCAGGTGGCGCAGCCGAATGCGCAGCACCTCGGCCTGAAGCGTGTCGAGCCGGGACACGATCCCCCATTCCTGGACGTCGCTGCGGTTGATGAGGCCGTGATTGCGCAGCCGGCGGACTCGCGCGGCGAGATCGGCGTCGGCGGTGACGAGGAAACCGGCATCGCCCGCGGCGTTGAGATTCTTCAAGGGGTGGGCGGAGAAGCAGCCGAACGTGCCGATGGTGCCACTCATCCGGCCGTCATAGGTCGAGCCGATCGCCTGGGCGCTGTCCTCGATCACGGCGAGCGCGTGCTTGTTCGCGATCGCCATCAGCGGGGTCATGTCGGCCATGCGCCCGGTCAGATGCACCGGCATGATTGCCTTGGTGCGCGACGTGACGGCAGCCTCGACCGCGGCAGGATCGATGTTCTGGTCCGGCAGCACGTCCGCAAACACCGGCGTGGCGCCGACCGCGATGATCGCGGCGGTCGATGCCACGAACGAATTCGGCGGGGTGATGACCTCGTCGCCGGGGCCGATGTTGAGCGCCCGCATGGCGAGGATCAGCGCGTCGGTGCCGGAATTCAGCGTCACGACATGCGGCGAGCCTAGATAGGCGGACAATTCCTCCTCGAGCTTTGCAACCGCCGCCCCGCCGATGAAATCGCCGCGCTGGAACACGCCCTCCACCGCCTGCATGATCTCGCCGCGCTCTTCCTCGAATTGCGCGGGAAGATTGACGTAACCGATGCGCCGGCGGGCGGTGTCAGCGTCCATGGCAGAACTTCCGGACGGTCTCGATGACGCGGTCCTGCTGGGCGCGCGTCAGATGCTGGTCCACCGGGAAGCTGATGACTTCCTTCGCGTGGCGGTCGGTGACCGGGAAGGTGCCGGGCGCGTAGCCGAGATGCTTGAGGCCTTCTTGCTGATACAGCGGGATCGGATAGTGGATCTTGGCCTCGATGCCGTTGTCCAGGCAGTATTTGTAGAGCTCGTCGCGTCGTTCGGCGAACACCATGTAGAGATGGTAGACGTGCTTCACGTTGGGCCGGCGCGGCGGGATGCGCAGGCCGGGCAGGCCGGCAAGCCCCGCATCGTAATAGGCCGCATTTTCGATTCTGCGGCGCGTGATCTCGCTGGTCTGACCGATCAGCCAGTTGCCGACCACGGCCTGTAGGGAATCGAGCCGCGAGTTGCAGCCGAGGATCGAGATCTCGTCGCGGTTCTTCATGCCGTGGTTGCGGATCAGCCGGAGCTTCTCGTTCATGCCGTCGTCATTGGTGACGACGACGCCGGCATCGCCCCAGACGTTGAGGTTCTTGAGCGGATGCAGGGAGAAGCCGGCGGCGATGCCGTGGGTGCCGGAGCGCTTTCCCGCGAACTCCGACAGGATGCCCTGGCAGGCATCCTCGACCACGGGGATGTTGTGGCGCTGGGCGATCGCCATCAGCTTGCCCATGTCGGTGACCTCGCCGGTCAGCTGGACCGGCATGATCGCCTTGGTTTTCTTGGTGATCGCGGCTTCGACGTAGTCGACATTCATGCAGAAGGAATCGTCGCAATCGACCAGCACGGGCGTCGCGCCGGTCTCCGCGATCGCGCCGACCGTGGCGATGAACGTGTTGGCCGCGGTGATGACCTCGTCGCCATGGCCGATGCCGAGCGCCTTGAGCGGCAGCTTGAGCGCGTCGGTGCCCGATCCAACGCCGATGGCGTGACGCACGCCGATCAGCTCGGCAAAGCGCTTCTCGAATTCGGCGACGGGCTTGCCAAGGGTGAAGTCACCGGTCGCCACCAGCCGGCCGATCTCGGCCAGGATCGGAGCGGGGTCGGCGAATTGCTCGAGCAGATAGGAATATCGAACGTCGTACATGTGACCCGTCAGGTGGAATGAAGTTGAGGAGAGGAGGTGTGCGAGGCGGCGAGCGCATGCTCGATCGAGGTCGCGATGGCGCCAGCGGAAAGGCCATGCTTCTTCAACAGCGAGTCCTGCGAGCCGTAATTGTGCATGAAGCGGTCCGGCAGCGACAGACGCAGCATCGCAGGGAGGCCGAAGCCGAGCTTGTCGATCAACGCCTCTGCGACCGCGCTGCCGAGTCCGCCGGAGGGCACGTGCTCCTCCAGCGTCGCCACGAGCCTGGTGCCGCGGACCGCCTGCAGCAGCGCCGCGGTGTCGAGCGGTTTCACGGTGTGCATGTGCAGGATGCCGGCGCGAATGCCTTGCGCGGCCAGCAGGTCGGCCGCAGCGAGGGCGCGCTGGAGCATGATGCCGGTGGTCACCATGAGGACGTCGCCGGGCGGCCGCATCAGGATGGCTTTGCCGATCTCAAAGCCGTGCTCGGCCTTGGAGACGATGGCATCGCCGCCCTTGCCGAGTCGGATGTAGATCGGACCTTTCCAGTCGGGCGTCTGCTCCATCATGCGCGCCGCCTCATCGGCGTCGCACGGGCAGATCACCGTCATGTTCGGCAGCGCCCGCATGATGGCGATGTCCTCGATCGCCTGGTGAGTGGGCCCGAGCGGCGCGTAGACGAGTCCGCCGCCATTGGCGATCAGCCGCACCGGCAGATTGTGCAGGCAGAGGTCGACGGCTACCTGTTCGTAGCAGCGCCGGGTGAGAAAGGTCGCGATGGTGTTGACGTAGGGCACGAAGCCCTCCATCGCGAGACCGGCCGACATGCCGATGATGTGCGCTTCCGAGATACCCTCGATCAGATGGCGCTTGGGAAACTCCTTGCTCATCGCGCGCAAGGTGCCCGCGCCGGGATCGGAGCCGATGTAAAGCACACGCTCGTCGCGCGCGGCGAGCTTGTGGACCATGTTCATGGCGGTGTTGCGCATGGGGAGCCGATCAAAAATCGCCGACGGCGACGCGGATGGCGTCGAGCTCGCTATCGGTCAGCTTGTTCTTGTGATGCCAATCGGCGTTGGATTCCGCAGCCGGCAGACCCTTGCCCTTGACGGTATGGCAGATGATCGCGGTAGGTTTGCCCGGAACGGCCGGGACCTGCTTCAGGACGGTGCGCAGGGCACCGACGTCGTGGCCGTTGAGCTCCTGCACGGCAAAGCCGAAGCTGCGCCATTTGTCCGCAAGCGGCTCCAGCGGCAGGACGTAGTCGGTCGGCCCGTAGCTCTGGAGCTTGTTGTAGTCGATCATCGCGATCAGGTTGTCGAGCCCGTGCTTGGCCGCGCCCAGGGCGGCTTCCCACACCGATCCTTCGTTGATCTCGCCGTCGCCGAGCAGCACGAAGGTCCGGTAGCTGCGCTCGCGCATGCGCGCGGCAAGCGCGAGGCCGACACCGATCGACAGGCCATGGCCGAGCGCGCCGGTCGAGGCCTCGACCCCCGGCACCATGCCGTATTCGGGATGTCCGCCCAGGATGCTGTCGGTGCCGCAGAAGCCGTCCAGCTCCGACAGAGGGAAGAAGCCGCGATCGGCCAAGAGCGCATAGAGCGCCAGACAACCATGTCCCTTGCTGAGGATCGCGCGGTCGCGATTGGGATCGCGCGGATTCTTCGGATCGATCCGCAACACATCGTCATAGAGCACGCGAACCATCTCGATCAGCGACAGGGCCGGACCGACATGTCCGCGTCCGGCCGAGCGGACAGAACCGAGGACCAGGCGGCGCAAATAAAGGCTGCGCTCGTCCAGCGGGCAGGTGAGAGCGGCTTCAGCGTGGGGTGAGATCTGGATCACGTTGGCAAATCGTTTGATGGAGCCGGCGGGCTTTGTCGAGCTGGCCGGCAAGGCGGACCGTCAGATCGCCACCTTGCGCAGCCAGAGCGCGCCGGGAGCGGCTTTCCGGCAAATAGGCATTCAGGACAATCAGGCACCAAATCGCCCCGAACACAGGATACAGTACGTCACGGCGGATCGCAAACGCGTCATCCCCAGCTTCGAAGGCGTGCGAAAGCCGTCCGATCAATCGGTTCGCGCCGGCCTCGGGCAGATCGCTGCCGGGATGGATCGCGGTGTCGGACACGAGCTTGACCGGATCGTCCCAGCCGAAATATTCGAAGTCGATAAATCGCAGTCTGCCGTCGTCGGCGCGCAGCGCGTTGTGCAGCCCGAAATCCGACGGGCTCAATGCGCGATGGGTTGGTGCGAGATCCGCCGCGGGATCCAGGCCCAGTTCCGCATAGCGCCGACGGAGCTGCCGGATCGCGATGGCGGTGCTGGGAACCAGGCTGCCGTCCATGAACGCGCGCAGGTCCGGATGGTCCTGCGATGCGCGACGTAGTCCGTCAAGGCGCTGCTCGTACTGCGCGATGGCTTCCTCGGGCGAAAAGATGCTGGCTGATGCGTTCCGCAAATTCCGCGCGCCGTCCGCGTTGCGCAGCTTTTGCAACTCGATCAGGAAATCGGCCAGCTGGTCGGCATCATCGTCCCGGGGATGCAGGACCGCCGCATCACCGTCGAACCATTGATACAACGCGCAGAACGCAGCCGGATCTTTCGCGATCGGCCGCGGCGTCGAGATGATGCCGTGGTGCGACAGAAACGAGAGCGCGTCGTATTCCTGTCCCAGGCGATCACGTCCATCGGACGGATAGTGCTTGAGAGCGAGGGGCGGTCCGTCCACCATCTCCAGCCGAAACACCCGGTTGTTGCCGCCGGACCGCGCCGGCTGGGCGGACGCGACCCGCGCGCCAGAAAGGCGGCTGCCGATCGAGACCGCGTCCTGGACGCTGATGTCCGGCTCGCTCATTGCGCGAACACTCCGCGGTGGATATCGGCCCAGGTCGCAATCGGCTCGCAATGATCAGGATGGGGAGGCCGCGACTGCGTGAACAGGATCGATCGCGTCGTCTTCGGAAAATGCGGCTGCTCGAAGACATCGACGAGATCGTCAATGAAGATGTCCAGTTGCAGGCTCGCAAGCCGCTCGACCTTGGCCGCCAGCGTGTCCTCGAAGTAGATATTGCCTATGGCCAGCGCCGCACCGGCGGCGTCGATGAGACCCGCATCCCTCAACCAGCCGCGCGCGGCTTCGCGCAAGTCGACACGGTCGGAATCCTGATGGCCGAACTGCGTCTTGTGGCTGACGATATAGACGCTCGCGCCGGCCTTGCGACACGTTGCGAGAAACTGGCGGACTCCAGGATAGATCTCGGCGCCGCCAATTCCCTTGCCATAGACGAAGCCTTGCAATCCTTGCCAGGCAAGCTCGCCGCCGGCGCGGGACCGCAGATAATCCCGCACCTCGGTCTTCAGCCCGTCCCAGCCCTCCGGCACCAGCCCACGCTGCCGCGCGACGGCGGCAAAGACCTTGTCGTAGCAGATGATCGTGTTGTCGAAGTCGATGCCGATCCGCACGCCGCTCACTTCAGGCTGATGTTCTGCATCATCTTGATGTTGAAATACCTGGGGTCGTTGAGCGAGTTCGGCAGGCGGCCGGCCTTGAAGGCGTCGACGAGACCGGACACGGCCTGTTCGATCGTGTGCGTCGGCGCAAATCCGAGCTCGCGGCGGATCTTCTCCGAGGAGACGTGATAGGAACGGAGATCGTCGGTCGGCTCGACGGCCACGTCGACATTGCTTCCGACCACCGATTTGACGATGTCGGCGATCTTCATCAGCGAGTGGTTCTCGTAGCCGATGTTATAGGTCTTGCCGTCGATCTTCGCGTCTTCCTGCTGGAGCAGGAACAGATAGGCCGCGGACATGTCCTCGATGTGCAGGTTGGGCCGCTTCTGCGTTCCGCCGAATACGCGGATGCGGCCGGTGTTGACCGCGAGATTGGTCAGGATGTTGACGACGACGTCGAGCCGCTGCCGCGGTGCGTAGCCGCAGACGGTGGCCGGGCGAACCGTGCAGGTGACGAAGCCGGATGCGGCTTCCTCGGCAAGGTCGGTCTCGCACATCGCCTTGAACTTCGAGTAGTCCGTGAGCGGCTCGCAGGACAGCTCCTCGGTCACCTCGGCCTCGTCCTTGATGCCATAGACGCTCGAGGAGGAGGCATAGATGAAGCGCTTGATGCCGGCCTTCTTCGCAGCCCGCACCATCGGACGGAAGCAGTCGTAATTGATGGACTTGCCGAGCGCCGGATCCAGCTCGAACGAGGGGTCGTTGGAGATGCATGCGAGGTGGATCACAGCATCGTTGCCGCGTAGGGCCTCGTTGATCGCGGCCTCGTCGCGGATGTCGCCCTTGATCAGGCGCAGATTGGGATTGTCGCGGACCCCGTTGAACACGTCCTCGCCATACATGAACAGGTCGAGCACGGTGACCTTGTGGCCCGCCGCCAGCAATCGGGGAACCAGCACGCTGCCGACATAGCCGGCGCCGCCGGTAACCATCACATTCCATTTCTGACCAATCACTGTCGTTCTCCAGATTTCCCCGTTCGCGTCACTTCAACAACGCGGTGACAAATTTGACCAGCGGCGCCTTTTCGACCGAGCTGCGGTGGCCGACGATGCCCACCTTGATCGCACCCGCCGCGTTGCCGATGAAGGCGACGTCCTCGATGTTGCCGCCGGCTGCCACCAGCGGCGCCGTGATCGTCAGGAAGGCATCGCCGGCACCGACGGTATCCACGACGGTCTTGGTGAAGGCGGGCACGCGCGCGACGCCGGTCTTCGACGAGAAGGGGTAGCAGCCGAAGGAGCCGTGCGTGATGATCATGTTGTCGCAATCGATCTTACGGTGCAGGCGGTCCTGAATCACCGACGCGATGTCGTTGAACTTGTCGGTGGCCGCCAGGCGCGCTTCCGGCGCGTCGATGCAGACGTAGTCGGCGCGCGGATACTTCGTGATCAGATTGTAGCCGTGGTTTCCGCTGTTGCTCTGGGCGTTGACCGCCAGGAATTTGGAGTTCGCGATCAGCGTGTCGATCGTGCTGGGTGCGATCATGCCGTGACCGAAATCGGTGACGATGACCACGTCACCGCCGCGCACGCGCTCGGCGGTGACACGGTCGATCTCCTTGCGCTCGGCTTCGTCGAGCGGCGTGTCGTCCATGGTGTAGACTTCGAACAGCTTGTGCAGATAGCCCATCTCGACGTACCGCAATTTGCGGGTGGTCGGGCGACCCTGAATGCGGATCGGGGTGAGCGTGACATTCGGGCGGACATGCGCGCGGATGAACTCTTCAGGGTAGTCGTTGCCACCCAGTGTCGTGACGATCTCCACCGACTTGCAGAAGCTCGCCACGTGATTGGCTGCGGCAATGACGCCGCCGGCAAATTGCTCGCCGTTCTTGAACAGAGTGGCGACAATGTTCTCCTTCGAGGCCTTTCCGAGCGCCGTGACGTACTGGTATTCGTCGATGATGGTATCGCCGACCAGCACGACATGCATGTCCTGAATCTTGTCGATCAGCTTCAGCAGGCGCTCGGCGCCACCGCCTTCGCGTACCTTCTGGAGGTAATCGCGCAGAGGAGGATCGTAGATGTCGAAATAGCGGTTCATCAGCGACGACGAGCTGAAGGTCACGTCGCGCGTGAAGACGATGCGGCCGCCATGGCGTTCGACGACCTCCCGCTCGACAGCGATCTTGCCGGTGACGTCATCTTCGGGATTCTCGTAGTCGGAGCCCTTCACGTAGATGTCGGGGCGCACGGTATCGAGGATCGGCTCGGCGCTCGATGTCCGGTTGATGCCGACCCAATCGACGGTGCCGAGCGCGGCGAGCATCTCGGCACGCATGTTCTCCGGAAAGATCGGCCGTCCCGGGCCCTTATTGACGAAGCGGTCCGCCGTGACGGTCACGATGACCACATCGGCCTCGTTGCGTGCCGCCAGGATGTGTCGGACGTGGCCGAGATGCACGAGATCGAACACGCCGTGGCAGAGCGCAACGCTCCGGCCCTCGGCCTGAGCGGCCCGCGCGATCTCGCCCAGTTCCTCGATCGTCTTGATCTTCTGGTGCGGTGCCGGATGGACTGTCGGCTTTTCAGTCGGAGCATTATCCATGTGAATTATCCAAAGCGCAGGTCGGTCTAGCCGGCCCGGAAATGATTGGTCGGCGGCGCGGACGTCGAGGTCGAACGAATCTGCTCAACGGCCCGCCTTCTGCGGAGTGCCGGACGCCGCATCGCCGCCGTCACCGAGATATTTGAACCAGTCCTTGGTGGCGTCGGCGATCTTGTCCACAGTCCACAGGGGCGCGTCCCTGTATTGGTCCATAGACGTCAGCATCGTCGCGACGCCGTCCTCGAACTTCACCTTCGGCGTCCATTTCAGGACCCGCTTGATCTTGGTGATGTCGGCGTAGGTGCAGTCGGGCTCGCCGGGACGCTTGGGAATGTGGACCTTGGCGCCGCCGAGAAGCTCGACCAGCCGGTTGACGCTGTAGGTGTTGTCCGAACCGACGTTGAATATTTCGTGCGAGACATCGGAGCGCGCGGCGGTCACGAAGGCATCGGCGACATCGCTGACGAAGGTGAAGTCGCGGGTCTGCTCGCCATCGCCGACCACAGTGAAGGGCTTGCCCGCGAGCTTCTGCGCCATGAACACGCCGAACACGGCACCATAGGTGCCGGTGGTGCGATGGCGCGGTCCGAACACATTGAACAGGCGCAGCGCGACAGCGGGCAGCTTGTAAACCTGACACCAGTGCATGACGCACTGTTCGCCGAGATTCTTTGTGAGCGCGTAGGGATACATCGGCCGGATCTCGGCGCTCTCCGGCGTCGGATAGACATCGGGAATACCGTAGCAGGACGATGAGGCCGCATAGACGAAGCGGCTGACGCCCGCATGCCGCGCAGCCTCGAGAACGTTGACCGTTCCGTCGATGTTGGCCCGGTGATACGGGATCGGGGACTCGATCGAGGGAACGATGTCCGCCAGCGCCGCGAGATGGAAGACCCAGTCGACACCGTGGAAATACGGTTTGATCGAGTCGAGGTCGGTGACGTCCGCCCGCACCACCTTCAGCTGGCTTGAATTGGCGCGCCCGGCCAGATTTTCGGCGCGTCCGATCACGAAATTATCGAGCGCAATGACCTCGTTGCCGTCATCGAGCAGCCGATCGACGAGGTGACTTCCGATGAAGCCGGCGCCGCCAGTAACAATACATTTCATGGGGAACATCCGTGACGCGAATGCCCAGCGAAACAGGCTCGCCAATGTTGAGTGAAACCCGAAAGCCGACTACCAGCCGCTCGCAAACTTTGCAAGTATTATACCTTTGCAATCCTTGGTAATAGCCGGTATCACCCGATCATGTTGCAATCGAGCCGCCAGCCCATGCCCGCCGAGTCCGTCGATCCCGATCACAAGGCTTTCCTCGACGATTACGTGGGACGCCTGCATCGCGCGACGGCGATCGACGACGGTATTTTTGCCAGGATCTCCGCCACGCGCGCGTCCTGGTTGCGCACGCGAGAGCAGGGCGGTCGCGTCATTTTCATCGGTAATGGTGGCTCGGCCGGCATCGCCTCGCATCTGGCGATCGATCTGGCGAAGAATGCGTCGGTGCCTGCACTCTGCTTCAGCGATGCGAGCATGATGTCGTGCCTAGCCAACGATTACGGCTTCGAGGACTGGATCGCGCACGCAGTACGCCTGAATGCCCGCGCCGGCGATTGCCTCGTCGCGATCAGCTCGTCGGGACGTTCGAAGAACATTCTGAATGCGGTTGCGCAGGCGCGCAGGATGAAGCTCGACGTGATCACCCTGTCGGGCATGAATGGGGAGAATCCGCTGCGCAATCTCGGCGACGTTAATTTCTGGGTCGACAGCCGCAGCTACAACATTGTCGAGACCACGCACCAGTTCTGGATGATGGCCGCAATCGACCTCGTCATCGGTCGTGCGGAATATCCGGCGGCCTGAGGCGGGCATCCGATGCAGTCGCGATTCAAGCATGCGGCCCTGTTTTCGGTGAAGCTGCTGCTGTCGGTCGCGGTGCTGGTCTACATCGCGCGTGGTCTCGACCTGGGCCAATTGCGAACTCGTCTCGTCTCCGTCGATCCCGTCCTGTTCGTCGTCGCCCTGGCGCTGATCTTCTTTCAGACCTTCGTCCTCAACGGCCGGTGGGAGCTGATCATGCGCGCGCTCGGCGTGTCGCTGGACTGGTTCGCCGGCTGGCGGATCCTCATGATCAGCCTCTGGTTCAATCAGGTGTTGCCCTCGTCGGTAGGCGGGGACGCGGTGCGGATGTGGCTGCTCCGCCAACGTGGCGTGCAGTGGTCGGGGGCGGTCAAGGGCGTTGCGGCAGACCGCTTCACGGCGTTGATCGGGCTGATCGTGCTGATGGTGGCCGGATTGCCGTTTCTGCTGTCACGCGTGTCCAATCCGGCCGCGATCCTGGCCATCGGCGGACTGACGCTGGCGGGCGTCGCCGGCACCGTGGTCCTGTTGACGCTCGACCGTCTGCCGAAACGCCTCATTGCGCTTCCCGCGATCGCAAGCTTCGTCCGGTTCGGAACGCTCGTCAGGTTTCTTCTGCTGCAATCCGAGCGCCGAGGTTTGCTGTTCGGATCTGCGCTCCTCATCCATCTCGTGACGGCAGCGGCCTGCTACGCCTTGGCGCGCGGCGTCGGAGCGCAGCTTTCCGTGCTGGACGCGGGCATCTTGATCCCGCCGGTCGTGTTGTTGACGGCCGTTCCGATCTCGATCAGCGGCTGGGGTGTGCGTGAGGGGGCAATGGTCGCCTGCCTTGGTTTGGCAGGTGTGCCGTCCGAGGAGGCGCTATCGGTTTCGCTTCTGCTGGGTGCCATCAGCGTGATCATCGGGCTCCTCGGCGGCGTGATCTGGCTGGCCAGTCCGGAGCGCGGGTCGTATTCCGCGGACAGGGCCGCCAAGGCGGCGGAGGAGGGGCCAGGCTTCGCGCTGGGGCAGGGCACCGAAGTCTCGAGCCACTCATGACCTGCTTGAGCCCGTTGCCGATCTGGTCTTCACAGGGTGGGATTGTCTCACTCGCTCGCGTATCTCACATTTCGGTTCCACGATGAAAAACCTGTTCTACGTCCGCCATACTTGCCGCCTCTGCCATTCGGACAAGCAGGAGCTGGTCGTCCCGATGGCAGGCATGCCCATCGGCACGCCGAACTTCCAGGTGCCGAACGCCAGCGTCGACGATCCTGTTTTCCGGGCTGCGGTACCGATGGCGCTGCATCTGTGCAGGGACTGCGGCCACCTCCAGATTCTCCATGTCGGCAATCCGGATATCCAGTACCGCAACTACGTCTATACCACCTCGCTCTCGCTGGGCCTGCGGGAGCATTTCGCAGACTATGCCAACGACGTCGTCAGTCGCTTCGGCGTCGCGCCCGGCTCGCTGGTCGTCGAGCTCGGAAGCAACGACGGATCGCTGCTCGGCTTCTTCAAGGAGCGTGGCATGCGGGTGCTCGGCGTCGATCCCGCCGTCGACATTGCGCGGCGTGCGACGGAAGCCGGGATCGAGACCATCGGCGATTTCTTCACCGATGCCATCGGGCGCCGCATCCTGCAGAGCCATGGTGCGGCGAGCGTCGTGATCGCCAACAACATGATCGCCAATGTCGACAATCTCGATCCGCTGGTGATCGGGGTTCGCGACGTACTCGCGCCGGACGGATTGTTCGTCTTCGAGACGCAGTACGGCGTCGATGTCACCGAGAAGAACCTGCTCGACACCGTCTATCATGAGCATCTATCGTATTTTAACATCAAGCCGTTGACGCGCTTCTTTGCGCGGCTCGGCATGGAAGTGATTGACGTCCAGCACATCTGGACCAAGGGCGGCTCGATCCGCGTGACGGTCCAGCGCGCCGGCGGTGCGAAGAAGCCGTCCGCGGAGGTCGCGAAGTTCATCGCCGAGGAAGACCGGCTCGGCGTCGATCAGCCGGCCTATTACGCGCCCTATGTGAAGAGGATCGCGGCCATCCGCGACGAACTGGTCGCCATGGCCGATGCCGCCCATGCGCGGGGGCAGCTGGTCGCCGGCTACGGTGTCTCGGTCGGCACTACGACGCTGCTGCCGCAGTTCGGCCTGGAGAACAAGATCGACTTCCTGGTGGACGACGACCCCAAGAAGGGAAACGTGATGGCGGGCCCGGGCTACGATATTCCGATCCTGCCCCCGGCTGCCCTTTACGAGCGCAAGCCTGCGTTCGTCGTGGTCTTCGCCTGGCGCTATGTCGATCCGATCCGGGCCAAGCACGCCCGCTATTTCGCTGAGGGTGGAAAGTTCGTGGTGCCGCTCCCGGGTGTTTCCATGGTCGACCGGACCGACTGACCCGGGCGGCGGGCTGGCCGGGGAGGACCCGGGCGGACGCTGATCTCGCCTCCGCTGGGACGGGGAAAATAGACCCTTGATCCGCTTGGACTGGGCACGGGCGCCAAGCACGCCGGCTTGCCCGTATCAGCTCCGATACCTTGACCTTTGGCCCCATCCGCAGTATCTACCCCGCACTCGCAGCCGGCCCGTTAGACGCGGATCTCCGGCGCGGCTTTGAAATCCCCGAACAATCGAGCCCGATTTCCGGCTCATCCTTCGAGACAGAGGGCTGGGCCAACGGCGGCTGTTCGGATCCCCGAAATTCATTCGCGTCTGTCGACGGACGTTGGACATCAAACGATGGCAGTCAGCCCGTTCAAGTTCTTGCAAGAAGTGCGCTCGGAGACCGCCAAAGTCACCTGGCCGACCCGTCGTGAGACCACGATCACCACGATCATGGTCTTCGTCATGGTCGCCGTCGCCTCGATCTTCTTCTTCGCCGCCGACCAGATCATCCGTGTCCTCATCACCTTCCTCCTGGGCATTCACTGATGGCAACAGCAACCGCTCAAGTGTCCGACAAGCGCTGGTACATCGTTCACGCCTATTCGAACTTCGAGAAGAAGGTCGCCGAATCGATCCGCGAGCAGGCCAAGCAGCGCGGGCTCGAGGAACTGTTCGAGCTGGTGCTGGTTCCGACCGAGAAGGTCACGGAGGTGCGCCGCGGCCGCAAGATCGATGCCGAGCGCAAGTTCTTCCCGGGCTATGTGCTGGTGAAGATGAAGCTGACCGACGAGGCGTTCCACCTGATCAAGAACACGCCGAAGGTGACGGGCTTCCTCGGCGCGGAAAACAAGCCGATGCCGATCTCGGAGGCCGAGGCCATGCGCATCCTGCACCAGGTGCAGGAGGGCGTGGAACGCCCGAAGGCGTCGGTGTCGTTCGAGATCGGCGAGAATGTCCGCGTGGCCGATGGCCCGTTCGCCTCGTTCTCGGGTGTGGTCGAGGAAATCGACGAGGCGCGCTCGCGCGTGAAGGTCGCGGTGTCGATCTTCGGCCGCGCGACGCCTGTCGAGTTGGAATTCGGTCAGGTCGAGAAGGTCTGACTCGAGCTGTCATTGCCGGGCTTGACCCGGCAATCCATCTGCTTCGCAAGAATGCTTTTGCGAAGAGTGATGGATGGCCCGGATCAAGTCCGGGCATGACGGGAGGAGTGGAGGCGGGGACGTCTCCAGGAGAGGCCGTGGGAGGACGAGGGCGGTTGCCAGCCGCACATCGATCCCGACCACGAACCTGAACCGCCGGCGGCATGCCGGCACAACAGGAGTGATACATGGCAAAGAAAGTGACCGGATACCTGAAGCTTCAGGTCCCGGCCGGTGCGGCGAATCCTTCGCCCCCGATCGGTCCCGCGCTTGGTCAGCGCGGTCTCAACATCATGGAGTTCTGCAAGGCGTTCAACGCCCAGACCCAGAAGGAAGAGAAGAACACCCCGATCCCGGTGATCATCACCATCTATGCGGACCGTTCCTTCACCTTCGAGATGAAGACGCCGCCGATGTCCTACTTCCTCAAGCAGGCCGCCAAGATCCAGTCCGGCTCGAAGGCGCCGGGCCGTGACAAGGCCGGCAAGGTGACCAAGGCGCAGGTGCGCGAGATCGCCGAGAAGAAGATGAAGGATCTGAATTGCGACACCATCGAATCGGCCATGAAGATGGTCGAGGGCTCGGCCCGTTCGATGGGTCTGGAAGTTGCGGGGTAAGCGGTCATGGCAATCGGAAAGCGTTTGAACAAAGCCCGCGAAGGCATTGACCGCGAAAAGCTTTACCCGCTCGCGGACGCCATCAAGATGGTCAAGGAACGCGCCAAGGCGAAGTTCGACGAGACCATCGAGGTCGCGATCAATCTCGGCGTCGATCCGCGTCATGCAGACCAGATGGTCCGCGGTGTCGTGACCCTGCCGAACGGCACCGGCCGTACGCTCCGCGTCGGCGTGTTCGCCCGCGGCGCCAAGGCCGATGAGGCCAAGGCCGCGGGTGCCGACGTCGTCGGCGCCGAGGACCTGGTCGAGAAGGTGCAGAACGGCTCGATCGATTTCGACCGCTGCATCGCTACCCCCGACATGATGCCGCTGGTCGGCCGGTTGGGTAAGGTGCTCGGCCCGCGCGGCCTGATGCCGAACCCCAAGATCGGCACCGTTACCATGGACGTCACCGGTGCGGTGAAGGGTGCCAAGGGCGGCTCAGTCGAGTTCCGCGTCGAGAAGGCAGGCATCCTGCAAGCCGGCGTCGGCAAGGCCTCGTTCTCCGAGGAGAAGCTGGTCGAGAACATCAAGGCTCTCGCCGATGCTGTCTCCAAGGCGAAGCCGGCCGGTTCCAAGGGCACCTACATCCAGCGCGTTGCGGTGTCCTCGACGATGGGCCCCGGCGTGAAGGTCGAGCCGGGCACCATTCTCGGCTGAGATTTCGAAATGACATGAGGCGTGGGGCGGAATTGGGCAACCGATTCCGCCCCTCGTCGTTTGTGGCGGCGTTGACCGGAAACAAGAACAATGGCTGACAAGGTCCTGATCTACTCGCGTTTTCCGAAGACGATGATGGCGCGTTTTGCCGAGCGGTTCGAGCTGCTCGACACCGCTGGCAAGCCGGCGCGGGAGGTGTTTTCGGCGGATGAGCTCGGCGGCATCCGCGCGATGCTGACGGCGGGCGGCACCCCGCTCGGCGCGGAGGCGATGGACCTGTTTCCAAAGCTCGGCGCCATCGTCTGCTACGGCACCGGTTATGACGGCGTCGACCTGAAGGCGGCCGCCGCGCGCAATATCGCCATCGGCCACAGTCCGGGCGCCAATGCGGCCTCGGTCGCCGACATCGCGATGACTCTGATGCTCGCGGCGACGCGGCGGCTCCTGGCCGCCGACCAATATGTCCGCAGTGGCGACTGGGCGGCGTCAAAACAGTCGGCGATGATGCGGCCCCAGGCCGGCATGCCCGGCCGCCGCATCGGCGTCTACGGCATGGGCGAGATCGGCCGCAAGATAGCCGCGCGCTGCGCGGCTTTTGAGACCGAGGTCGGCTATTTCAGCCGCACCCAATACGACCTGCCCTATCGATATTTTCCGTCTCTGGAGGCGCTGGCCGACTGGTGCAGCGTGCTCATGATCGCGGTCCGGGCAGGGGCCGAGACCCAGCATGTCGTCAATGCTGATATTCTTCGGCGCCTCGGCGCGGACGGCTATGTCGTCAACGTCTCCCGCGGCTCAGTCGTAGACGAGAAAGCCCTGGTCGCGGCGCTCGCTGACAACGCCATAGCCGGCGCCGGCCTCGACGTCTTTGCGACGGAGCCGCACACCCCTGATGCGCTGACGGCGCTGCCGAACGTGGTATTCGCTCCGCATATCGGCGGCCACACCCTGGATTCGCACGTTGCCATGCAGAACTGCGTGCTGGCGAACTTGACCGCGTTCTTCGAGGGCAAGCCGCTTCCTTACGCAGTCAAATCGGCCTGAATCGGGCCTTGTTGGCCGAGACCAAGCCTGACCGGCAATCGACTGGAACTGGTGTGAATTTTGCTCTTGGCAAGCAGGCCCAGAGCGGTTAAAGAACCGCCTCCGAACGTACCGGCCTCGGCTGGCGCGTTCGTGCACGCATTCCGAAAACCGGCATGACAGGAGATCATTCCTTTTCAGGACGTCCGCAAGGATTTGCCCGGAAAGGAAGGAAAACCCGTCGGTTGGTCGGGGTGCGGGCAGAGGTCGGACGGTTCGCCGGCTGGCCTCGTCCTGTCCAAGACTGCAGGCGCCTGCGGGAAATTTCGATTTCTCAACGGCTTAATCGCATGGCCTGCATAGACGGGTGAAGACCGGATTTCACGTCGCGCCCAGCTTAACGGTTGGGTTCGCGAAACGGGTCTGGTTCGGACCTCGACACGCCGTGGGTCTCCAAGGGGACTCCCGGAGGGCAGGCTTTGAATTGTCGTCTTGCCCGGCGTGTCCGATGGGTTTTTGGCCCGGAGGTTCAGGTTCGGGCGGGACGATGGGTGCAACCCGGCGGTCCCGCTTCTCGCGATGACCGCCAACCGGAGAGAGCTTGCTGTGGAACGAGCGGCAAAAAAAGAAGCGGTCGAACAGCTCAACGAGGTCTTCAAGACCACGAGCGTCGCGATCGTTGCTCAATATTCCGGCCTCACCGTCGCCCAAATGCAGAAGCTGCGCACGCAGATGAAGCAGGCTGGCGCCTCGGTGAAGGTCTCGAAGAACCGTCTCGCCAAAATTGCTCTTGAAGGCACCGACGTCGTTGCCATCGGCCCCATGTTGAAGGGGCCGACCGTGATCGCGACTTCCAACGATCCGGTAGCGGCGCCGAAGGTCGCCATCGAATTCGCCAAGGCGAACGAAAAGTTCGTCATCATCGGCGGCTCGATGGGGAAGACCGTCCTGAATGTCGACGGCGTGAAGGCGCTTGCCTCGCTGCCGTCGCTTGACGAACTGCGCGGCAAGATCGTCGGCCTCATCGTGGCCCCGGCGACCAAGCTGGCCCAGCTCGCCAACGCGCCCGCGGGCAAGCTCGCACGCGTCATCCAGGCTCATGCCTCAAAGGGCGAAGCGGCCTGACGCCCTTCGCAAAACTCAAACCCGAACCAGACTTACACTCAAGGAAACTGAACAATGGCTGACTTGCAGAAGATCGTTGACGACCTCTCGAGCCTCACCGTGCTCGAAGCTGCCGAACTCGCGAAGCTCCTCGAAGAGAAGTGGGGCGTTTCGGCTGCCGCGGCTGTCGCCGTGGCCGGCCCGGCTGCTGGTGGCGCTGCCGCCGCTCCGGCGGAAGAGAAGACCGAGTTCACGGTCGTTCTCGCCAGCGCCGGCGACAAGAAGATCGAGGTCATCAAGGAAGTCCGCGCCATCACCGGTCTTGGCCTGAAGGAAGCAAAGGACCTCGTCGAGGGTGCTCCGAAGCCGCTGAAGGAAGGCGTGAACAAGGAAGAAGCCGAGAAGATCAAGGCGCAGATCGAGAAGGCCGGCGCCAAGGTCGAGCTCAAGTAAGCAACGCTTGCTGGCGGGATCCCGGCCGCGCATCGGCGAGGACCGGGATCCCGGTCCGCTCCTCAAGAGGGTGGGCCAGATGCAAAAGGCGTGCGACGGAACCTCCCGACGCAGGCCGAACACGAAAAAGTGTGGGGATTTGAGGGCCTAACCCTCGAATCTACACTATTGTCGCCCCATATCGGGTCGGCAGCACGAAAGCGCGGTGGGCAGGGATGTCGGATTTCCCTGTAAGCCGTTGGGAGAGCAGGCTATTTCGGGCTTTTTCAGTCCGTGAAGACGATCGTTGTGACGGGCGGGCGCGCTCTTGCGCCCCGCGCGTCGTTTTGCGTTTTGAAGGTCTGAAGAGCGGATTCAGGACATTCGTGCCTGAAGCTGCGTCTCCGGCCCCAAGACGGGTTCGAAAATTCAACCCGGAGAGCGGTGGCAGCCGCGTTCCGGACGGCGCGCCCAGAGCGGGCGACGAAAATGAGAGGCCACGATGGCGCAGCAGACATTCACCGGTCGCAAACGCGTTCGCAAGTTCTTCGGACACATCAAGGAAGTTGCCGAGATGCCGAACCTCATCGAGGTTCAGAAGGCGTCCTATGACCAGTTCCTGATGGTCGACGAACCCCAGGGTGGCCGTCTCGACGAAGGTCTACAGGCAGTGTTCCGCTCGGTGTTTCCAATCTCCGATTTTTCGGGCACCTCGATGCTGGAATTCGTCCGCTACGAGTTCGAGCAGCCCAAATACGACGTCGACGAGTGCCGCCAGCGCGGCATGACCTTTGCTGCGCCCCTCAAGGTGACGCTGCGCCTCATCGTGTTCGATATCGACGAGGAAACCGGCGCCAAGTCGGTGAAGGACATCAAGGAGCAGGACGTCTACATGGGCGACATCCCGCTCATGACGATGAACGGCACCTTTATCGTCAACGGCACCGAGCGCGTCATCGTCTCGCAGATGCACCGGTCGCCCGGCGTGTTCTTCGACCACGACAAGGGCAAGACCCATTCCTCGGGCAAGCTGCTGTTCGCCGCCCGCGTCATTCCGTATCGCGGCTCCTGGCTCGATATCGAGTTTGACGCCAAGGACATCGTCTATGCGCGTATCGATCGTCGCCGCAAGATTCCGGTGACGTCGCTGATGTTCGCCCTCGGCCTCGACGGCGAGGCAATCCTGTCCACATTCTACAAGAAGATTCTCTACAAGCGGACCAAGGAAGGCTGGCGCGTTCCGTTCGACGCCAACCGTTTCCGCGGCTACTCGACGGTCAACGATTTGATCGACGCCGACACCGGCAAGGTCGTGCTCGAGCCCGGCAAGAAGCTCACCGTCCGCGCCGCCCGCCAGCTCCAGGAGAAGGGGCTGAAGGCGCTGCGCATGGCTGACGAGGAACTGGTCGGCAACTACGTCGCCGAGGATCTCGTCAACCCGAAGACCGGTGAGATCCACGCCGAGGCCGGTGAGGAAATCACCGACAAGCTGATGAAGGCGCTCAACGAGCAGGGTTACAAGGAGCTGCCGCTGCTCGACATCGACCACGTCAATGTCGGCCCTTACATCCGCAACACGCTGTCGGCCGACAAGAACATGACGCGTGAGGATGCGCTGTTCGACATTTACCGCGTGATGCGTCCAGGCGAGCCGCCGACGCTGGAATCGGCGCAGGCCATGTTCCAGTCGCTGTTCTTCGACGCCGAACGCTACGATCTCTCCGCGGTCGGTCGCGTCAAGATGAACATGCGCCTCGACCTCGATGCGCCCGACACCCAGCGCACGCTGCGCAAGGAAGACATCCTCTCCGTCATCAAGACGCTGGTGGATCTGCGCGACGGCAAGGGCGAGATCGACGACATCGACCATCTCGGCAACCGCCGTGTGCGTTCGGTCGGCGAGCTCATGGAGAACCAGTACCGCATCGGCCTGCTGCGCATGGAGCGCGCGATCAAGGAGCGGATGTCCTCGGTCGATATCGACACGGTGATGCCGCAGGATCTGATCAACGCCAAGCCGGCGGCCGCCGCCGTGCGCGAGTTCTTCGGCTCCTCGCAGCTGTCGCAGTTCATGGACCAGACCAACCCGCTGTCGGAGATCACCCACAAGCGGCGCCTGTCGGCGCTCGGACCGGGCGGCCTGACCCGCGAGCGCGCCGGCTTCGAGGTGCGCGACGTGCATCCGACGCATTACGGCCGCATCTGCCCGATCGAGACGCCGGAAGGTCCGAACATCGGCCTGATCAACTCGCTTGCGACCTTCGCACGCGTGAACAAGTACGGCTTCGTCGAAACGCCGTATCGCAAGGTCAAGGATGGCCGCGTCACCGACGAGGTCGTGTACCTGTCGGCGATGGAAGAGGGGCGCTACTCGGTGGCCCAGGCCAACGTGCCGGTCGACGCCAAGGGTCGCTTCACCGAAGACCTCGTGGTCTGCCGCTCGAGCGGGACCCGCGACGTCGTGCCGATGACGCCCGACAAGGTCGACTACATGGACGTGTCGCCGAAGCAGCTCGTTTCGGTCGCCGCGGCGCTGATTCCGTTCCTCGAGAACGACGACGCCAACCGCGCGCTGATGGGCTCGAACATGCAGCGTCAGGCGGTGCCGCTGGTTCGCGCCGAGGCGCCGTTCGTCGGTACCGGCATGGAGGGCGTCGTTGCCCGTGACTCGGGTGCCGCGATCGCGGCACGCCGCTCGGGCGTGATCGACCAGATCGACGCCACCCGCGTCGTCATCCGTGCGACGGAAGATCTCGATCCGACCAAGTCGGGCGTCGATATCTATCGTCTGATGAAGTACCAGCGCTCCAACCAGTCGACCTGCATCAACCAGCGTCCGCTGGTGAAGGTCGGCGACATCGTCAAGAAGGGCGACATCATCGCTGACGGTCCGTCGACCGATCTCGGCGAGCTCGCGCTCGGCCGCAACGTGCTGGTCGCGTTCATGCCGTGGAACGGCTACAACTTCGAAGACTCGATCCTGCTCTCCGAGCGGATCGTGAAGGAAGACGTCTTCACCTCGATCCACATCGAGGAGTTCGAGGTGATGGCCCGCGACACCAAGCTCGGACCTGAGGAAATCACCCGCGACATTCCGAACGTTTCGGAAGAAGCGCTGAAGAACCTCGACGAAGCCGGTATCGTCTATATCGGCGCGGAAGTGCGCGCCGGCGACATCCTGGTCGGCAAGATCACGCCGAAGGGCGAAAGTCCGATGACGCCGGAAGAGAAGCTCCTGCGCGCCATCTTCGGCGAGAAGGCCTCCGACGTCCGCGACACCTCGCTGCGCGTTCCTCCCGGCGTGCAGGGTACGATCGTGGAAGTGCGCGTGTTCAACCGTCACGGCGTCGACAAGGACGAGCGTGCGCTGGCGATCGAGCGGGAAGAGATCGAGCGCCTTGCCAAGGACCGCGACGACGAGCAGGCGATCCTGGACCGCAACGTCTACAACCGTCTCGCCGAGCTCCTCGAGGGTCGGCAGGGCATTGCGGGTCCGAAAGGCTTCAAGAAGGACACTAAGATCACCCGTGCGGTGCTCGAGGAGTACCCGAAGTCGCAGTGGTGGCTGTTCGCTTCGCCGAACGACAAGCTGATGGCCGAGATCGAGGCCATGCGGAAGCAGTACGACGAGTCGAAGAAGGGGCTGGAACAGCGCTTCCTCGACAAGGTCGAGAAGCTTCAGCGCGGCGACGAATTGCCGCCCGGCGTGATGAAGATGGTCAAGGTCTTCGTCGCGGTGAAGCGCAAGATCCAGCCCGGCGACAAGATGGCCGGCCGCCACGGCAACAAGGGCGTGGTGTCGAAGATCGTGCCGATCGAGGACATGCCATTCCTCGAAGACGGCACGCATGCCGACATCGTGCTCAATCCGCTCGGCGTGCCCTCGCGCATGAACGTCGGACAGATCCTCGAGACCCATCTCGGCTGGGCCTGCGCCGGTCTCGGCAAGCGTATCGGCCAGACGGTCGATGCGTACCTGTCGAAGCAGGACATCAAGCCGCTGAAGGAAACCTTGAAGAAGGTCTACGGCGAGGACGAGACGATCAAGTCGCTCAACGACAGCGAGCTGCTTGAACTCGGCCATAACCTCAGCCGCGGCGTGCCGATCGCGACGCCGGTGTTCGACGGTGCCAAGGAAGCCGACATCGAGGAGATGCTGAAGCTTGCCGGTCTCGACGCTTCGGGGCAGTCGACCGTCTATGACGGCCGCACCGGCGATCCGTTCGATCGCAAGGTGACGGTGGGCTACATCTACATGCTCAAGCTGCACCATCTGGTCGACGACAAGATCCATGCGCGTTCGATCGGTCCGTACTCGCTCGTCACCCAGCAGCCGCTGGGCGGCAAGGCGCAGTTCGGCGGCCAGCGCTTCGGCGAAATGGAGGTGTGGGCGCTCGAGGCTTACGGCGCGGCGTACACGCTCCAGGAGATGCTGACTGTGAAGTCGGACGACGTCGCCGGCCGTACCAAGGTGTACGAGGCGATCGTGCGCGGCGACGACACGTTCGAGGCCGGTATTCCGGAATCATTCAACGTGCTGGTCAAGGAAATGCGCTCGCTCGGCCTCAACGTCGATCTGCACAACTCCAAGATGGGACCGGCGCCGACGTCGGAAGCGGCCGAGTAATTCGACCTTTCATGCCCGGCCGTCGCGGCCGGGCATCGGCGCCCCGCCTGAGGCCTTGAGGGCAGGGCGCCCCGCTTGAGTGATTTTCGAATTTGCGGCCGGAGGCGACCGGCACGCGAGGAGAAGACGATGAACCAAGAAATTATGAATCTCTTCAATCCGACGACGCCGGCGCAGGTCTTCGACCAGATCCGGATCTCGATCGCGTCTCCAGAGAAGATTCTGTCCTGGTCCTACGGCGAGATCAAGAAGCCGGAGACCATCAACTACCGGACCTTCAAGCCCGAGCGCGACGGCCTGTTCTGCGCCCGCATCTTCGGGCCGATCAAGGACTACGAGTGCCTGTGCGGCAAGTACAAGCGCATGAAGTACAAGGGCATCATCTGCGAGAAGTGCTCGGTCGAGGTCACGCTGTCGCGCGTCCGGCGCGAGCGCATGGGCCATATCGAACTCGCAGCTCCCGTCGCCCACATCTGGTTCCTGAAGTCGCTGCCCTCGCGCATCGGCCTCCTGCTCGACATGACGCTGAAGGATCTCGAGCGGATCCTCTACTTCGAATATTACGTCGTGCTGGAGCCGGGCCTCACCGCGCTGAAGGACCGTCAGCTGCTGTCGGAAGACGAGTATCTGAAGGCGCAGGACGAATACGGGCAGGATTCCTTCACCGCCATGATCGGCGCCGAAGCGATCCGCGAGCTGCTCAAGGGCATGGACCTCGAGAAGCTCGAGGCCTCGCTGCGTGTCGAGATGCAGGAGACCGACTCCGACATCAAGCACAAGAAGCTCGCCAAGCGCCTGAAGATCGTGGAAGCGTTCCGCCACTCCGGCAACAAGCCGGAATGGATGATCATGACCGTGGTGCCGGTGATCCCGCCGGACCTGCGTCCGCTGGTGCCGCTCGACGGCGGCCGCTTCGCGACCTCGGATCTCAACGACCTCTACCGCCGCGTCATCAACCGCAACAATCGTTTGAAGCGGCTGATGGAGCTGCGCGCGCCCGACATCATCATCCGCAACGAGAAGCGCATGCTTCAGGAGGCCGTCGACGCGCTGTTCGACAACGGCCGCCGCGGCCGCGTCATCACGGGTGCCAACAAACGCCCGCTGAAGTCGCTCGCCGACATGCTCAAGGGCAAGCAGGGCCGCTTCCGCCAGAACCTCCTCGGCAAGCGCGTCGACTATTCGGGCCGTTCGGTGATCGTGGTCGGTCCCGAGCTGCGTCTGCATCAGTGCGGCCTGCCGAAGAAGATGGCGCTCGAGCTGTTCAAGCCGTTCATCTATTCGCGGCTTGACGCCAAGGGCCTGTCCACCACCGTGAAGCAGGCCAAGAAGCTGGTCGAGAAGGAGCGGCCCGAGGTCTGGGACATCCTGGACGAGGTCATCCGCGAGCATCCGGTGCTGCTCAACCGCGCGCCGACGCTGCACCGCCTCGGCATCCAGGCATTCGAGCCCGTGCTGATCGAGGGCAAGGCGATTCAGCTTCATCCGCTGGTCTGCTCCGCGTTCAACGCCGACTTCGACGGCGACCAGATGGCCGTGCACGTTCCGCTGTCGCTCGAAGCGCAGCTGGAAGCGCGCGTCCTGATGATGTCGACCAACAACATCCTGCATCCGGCGAACGGCCAGCCGATCATCGTGCCGTCGCAGGACATCGTGCTCGGCCTGTACTACGTCTCGATCATGCGCGAAGGCCTTCCCGGCGAGGGCAAGGTGTTCGGCGACATGGCCGAGCTCGAGCACGCGCTGCACGCGAAGGTCATCCACCTCCACACCAAGATCAAGTACCGGTGGGAAGGCATGGACGAGACCGGCAAGGTCTCCAAGCGCTGGATTGAAACCACCGCCGGCCGCGTCATGCTCGGCAATCTGCTGCCGAAGAACCCGCGGATTTCGTACGAGATCATCAACAAGCTGATGACCAAGCGCGAGATCTCCGGCGTCATCGACCAGGTCTACCGTCACTGCGGACAGAAGGAGACGGTGATCTTCTGCGACCGCATCATGGCGCTCGGCTTCTACAACGCGTTCAAGGCCGGCATCTCGTTCGGCAAGGACGACATGGTCGTGCCGCACGGCAAGTGGAAGATCGTCGATACCACCCGTACGCTGGCGAAGGATTTCGAGCAGCAGTACAACGATGGTCTGATCACGCATGGCGAGAAGTACAACAAGGTCGTCGACGCCTGGTCGAAGGCCACGGAAGAAATCGCCAAGGCGATGATGAAGGAGATCTCCGCCACCAAGAAGACGGCGAGCGGAGCCGAAGCCGACATCAACTCGATCTACATGATGGCTCACTCCGGTGCCCGCGGTTCGCCGGCCCAGATGCGCCAGCTCGCCGGCATGCGCGGCCTGATGGCCAAGCCGTCGGGCGAGATCATCGAGACGCCGATCATCTCGAACTTCAAGGAAGGCCTCTCGGTGCTCGAGTACTTCAACTCGACCCACGGCGCCCGCAAGGGCCTCGCGGACACCGCGTTGAAGACCGCGAACTCCGGCTACCTGACGCGTCGTCTCGTCGACGTGGCGCAGGACTGCATCATCACGCAGAGCGACTGCGGCACCAAGCTCGGCATCAAGATGCGCGCCATCGTCGATGCCGGCACCGTGGTTGCTTCGCTCGGCTCGCGCATCCTCGGACGCACGGCCTGCGAAGACGTGCGTGACAGCTCGGGCAAGGTGATCATCAAGCGCGATACGCTGATGGAAGAGAGCCATCTGGAGGCCATTCAGCAGGGTGGCGTGCAGGAGGTGAAGATCCGCTCGGCACTGACCTGCGAGCTCGTCAACGGCATCTGCGGCAAGTGCTACGGCCGCGACCTCGCCCGCGGCACGCCGGTCAACCACGGCGAAGCGGTCGGCGTCATCGCGGCGCAGTCGATCGGCGAGCCGGGCACCCAGCTCACCATGCGCACCTTCCACATCGGTGGTGCGGCGCAGCTCAACGAGCAGTCTTTCGTCGAAGCCAACTTCGACGGCAAGATCGTGATCAGGAACAAGGCCATCGCCCGCAACAGCGAAGGTCACCTGATCGCGATGGTGCGCAACATGGTTGTCGCGATCGTCGATGCCGACGGCACCGAGCGTGCGACGCACCGTATCCAGTACGGTTCGCGCCTGCACGTGGACGAGGGCGACATGGTCAAGCGCGGCCAGCGTATCGTCGAGTGGGATCCCTACACCCGTCCGCTGCTCACCGAAGTCGAAGGAACCATCGGCTTCGAGGATCTGGTCGAGGGGCAGTCGATCTCGGAAACGCTCGACGAAGCGACCGGTATCGCCAAGCGCGTGGTCATCGACTGGCGCTCGACGCGCGGCGGCTCGGACCTTCGTCCGGCCATCGTGGTGAAGGGCAAGGACGGCAAGGTGCTCAAGCTCGCCCGTGGCGGCGATGCCCGCTACATGCTGTCGGTCGACGCCATTCTCTCGGTCGACATCGGAGCCAAGGTACAGCCAGGCGATATCCTCGCCCGTGTCTCGACCGAAAGCGCCAAGACGCGTGACATCACCGGCGGTCTGCCGCGGGTGGCGGAACTGTTCGAGGCTCGGCGGCCGAAGGATGCGGCGATCATCGCCGAAATCGCGGGCACCATCCGGTTCGGGCGCGACTACAAGAACAAGCGCCGAATCTCGATCGAGCCGATGGACAAGACCGACGAGCCGCGCGAGTACCTGATCCCGAAGGGCAAGCACATCCACCTTCAGGACGGCGACGTCGTCGAAAAGGGCGACTTCATCGTGGAGGGCAATCCGGCGCCGCACGACATCCTTGCGGTGAAGGGCATCGAGGAACTCGCGGCCTATCTGGTCAACGAGATCCAGGAGGTCTACCGGCTGCAGGGCGTGCTCATCAACGACAAGCACATCGAGGTGATTGTCCGTCAGATGCTCCAGAAGGTGGAAATCACCGATCAGGGCGATACGGACATGATCTCCGGCGAGCAGGTCGACAAGATCGAGTTCGACGCGCTGAACGTGAAGGCCAAGGAAGAGGGCAAGAAGCCCGCCACGGGAACGCCGGTTCTGCTCGGCATCACCAAGGCGAGCCTCCAGACGCGGTCCTTTTTCTCGGCGGCATCGTTCCAGGAGACCACACGCGTCCTCACCGAGGCGGCGGTCAACGGCAAGATCGATCCGCTCGAAGGCCTCAAGGAGAACGTCATCGTTGGCCGGCTGATTCCGGCGGGCACCGGCGCCTCCATGGCCAAGATCCGCGAAGTCGCCATGAAGCGCGACAAGCTGATCCTGGACGAGCGCGAGAAGCAGGCGGCCGTCGTGTCGCCCGCGCCGGAAGCCGAGCTTCCTGCGCTGCCGCCTGCGGAATGATCGTTCATCCGTAGGAATACCGAGGACAATGAAAAGGCCGGCTTTTTGCCGGCCTTTTTGCTGCTTTGTTTCCTTGCTGCGATGCAGGATCAGCCTTTGTTCATCTTTCCTTCAGCCGTAAAAGCGCTTCTGCTAGGAGAGCTTAGACCGGTGATCCCGTGAAGGGGGCAGGCCGGAGACCACGGAACTCTCATGCTTGATCTTGCAATCGTAGGCGGCGGCCCCGGCGGGCTGATGAGCGCCTGGTATCTGAAGCGTAAGCTCGGCGATCTCTGTCGCGTCACCATCTACGAGGCCTCAGACCGGCTGGGCGGCAAGATCGCCACGCGCAAATTCGATTCGGCGCCCGCGATGTACGAAGCCGGGGTTGCCGAGATCTACGACTACTCGATGACGGGACCGGATCCGCTGCGCGAGCTGATCCAGCATTTCGGCCTCCAGACCATTCCGATGGACGCCGAGCAGGTGCAGTTCGGCGGCGAGCTCCTCAATGACGTGCCGGGCATGCGCCGCAGATACGGCGCCAAGACCGCAGCGGCGATCGAGGCATTCCGCAAGCGATGCACCGAGGTGATGTCGCCGATCGAATATTACGAGGGCGTCGGCGCGCACGACAACGAGAATCCCTGGGCCTACAAGACCGCCGAGCAGGTGCTCGACGAGGAGGTCGAGGACGAGACGGCAAAGCGCTTCTTCAAGGTGATGGCGCGCTCCGACATCGCGACCGAGAGCCACAACACCAATGGTCTCAACGCGCTCAAGAACTATCTCATGGACGTCGACGGCTATATCGGCCTCTATTCCATCCAGAACGGCAACGAGCAGCTGATCGAATGCCTGCAGTCGGAGGTTAATGCCGACATCCAGCTCAATCACCGCGTGCTCACCGTCGGCAAGGCGCCGACCGGCCGCTATCAGCTCAAGATGATGAACGGCAAGGGGCCGGAGACCCGAGACTTCGATCTCGTGCTGGTCTGCCTGCCGCATTCCTGGCTCGCCACCCTCAGTTGGGAGGGCGAGCAACTGCGCAAGTCGATGGTCAAGCACGTTGCCTATTTCGACCGCCCCGCGCACTATTTGCGCGTCTCAATCCTGTTCGACGAGCCGTTCTGGGGCGAGCAGATTCCGGGCGCCTGGTTCATGTCGGAGGCTTTCGGCGGCTGCTGCGTCTACAACGAGGGCGCGCGCCACGACGTCGGCAAGCATGGCGTTCTGAACTGGCTCATTCCCGGATCCGATGCGCTGGCATTTGCCAATCTGTCGGATCAGGAGCTAATCGATGCCGCCCTGAAATCGCTGCCCGCTTCTCTCGGCGATGCGCGTTTGCATTTCATGGAAGGCAAGATCCACCGCTGGCTGTCGTCGGTGAATGCGATTCCGGGCGGCTTGCCCGTGCGCGACGTCATGACCAACCACCGGCCGGAGCCGAAGGAGCATCCGGGCGTCGTCGTGGTCGGCGACTACCTGTTCGACTCGACGCTGAACGGGCTGCTCGACTCCTCGGACGCCGCCACAGACATCATCCTCACCGAGATGATGCGTCTGCGCCGGCAGCGCGCGCAGGGGGACAAGCCGCTCTCCGACAAGATCGATCGCGATTACTTCGAGAACTACCGCGGCCTCGGTCCCTATCACGAGGCTTGGCGCCACTTCACCGATCCCGACTATCTCGCCAAGCTGATCAGCATCGTCTGGAACAAGGCCGAAGGCGCCAAGCTGCTTGTGGCGGGCTCCGCAAGCGGCGAACTGGTCGGCGCGCTGCGCGATCGCGGCATCGATGCATGGGGAATCGAGAACAACCGCGCTATCCATGCCAAGACGCCGAAAGCGCTGAAGAAGTACAACAAGCTCGGCTCGATCACGGACATGCCGTTCAAGGACGGTGCCTTCGACTTCGTGTTCGAGACCAGCCTCTGCCATCTTTCCCCGAAGCAGGTGGCCCGTGCGATCCGCGAGCTCAACCGCGTGGTCAAGACCGGCCTCGTGTTCGGCTCGATCACCTCGGACATGGCGCCCGCGTTGATCGATCGCTACGATCTCCTGCGTGGGGTCAAGAAACTCGGCACCTGGTGGGAATGGTCCGAACTGTTCTTCGGCAACGGCTTCGACCTGTCGATGCACCGCAAGGATTGCACCGATGCGCTCTGGGAGGCGACGCTCGCCGCCAACAAGGGGCCGGGACAGTGGTACGCCGACGCCGACAGCTTGCGCTATTCGTTCTTCGACAAGGTCGAAGATGAGGACGAGGATTAGCCGCACGGCGTGCATCGGATTCGCCAATTGTTTTGCCGAATTCATCTTGATCGCATAGAATCGGTGCAATAGCGGTTGCCGCTATTCCTGCATTCTCTGCGGTCATGCCGGCCGTCAGCATCGGTTGGTTTCATGGCGTCCAAGCCTCACTCGCCCGACAAACAGAAGCTCGCCGCGGAAGAGGCGGCCGAGCTCGACGACAAGCTCGCCTCCGCTGCCAGGCCGGACCTCGAAGATGACGAGGACGGCGAAGACGAGGGGGATGACGAGCTCGACGATGACGATGAGGACGAGGACCTCGTCGTTTTTACCGCGCGCGAAGCGGCTGGCGCGCTCGCGACCATCGTCGGATTCGTCAAACCTTATCTGACGAACTACAAGCGGATGCTGTCATTCGTGGCGTTCGGCGTCTTCGTGGAGACGCTGTTCAACGTCATCATGCCGCTCAGCCTCAAGTTCCTGATCGACGAGGCGCTCGGGGAGGAGGATTTCCAGGCGCTGTACAAGATCCTCGGCGTGCTTGCGGTCGCCGGCATCTTCACCTCGATCGTGGCCGTCTGGTACGAGCGCTGGGACGCGCGGCTTGCCGCCTGCATCATCTCCGACGTCCGCAGGCGCCTGTTCGAGCACGTCCAGGACCTGCCGGCAGCCTATTTCGGGCGCACCAAGCGCGGCGAGATCCTGTCGCGCTTCTCCGTCGACCTCTCGGCTTTCGAAGGCTCGGTCAAGACCTTTGCAAACAGCGCTGCGCTGCCATTTCTGGAACTGGTCGCAGGCATTATCCTGATGTTGTTCTTGAACTGGCAGCTTGCGGTGGTCGCGTTGCTGGTGTTCCCGATCACGTTGATCGGCCCGCGGATCCTGACGCCCAAGGCGGTGCAGGCCAATTACGAGCAGAAGCTCAACGAGAGTGCGCTGCTCGGCATGGTGCAGGAGAACGTGGCCGCCCAGGCTGTGATCAAGGCGTTCAGCCTGCAACGCAAGATGTTCGGCTTCTTCACCTTGCGCAACGATGAGACCCGCAACAAGATCGCCTCGGCCGCGTTCCTCTCGACCATGGTGGAGCGGACGGTCACCATCTCGGTGCTCCTCCTGCACCTCGTGGTGCTCGCGATCGGCGCGTATCTCGCGACCAAGGGCCAGATTACCATCGGCACCTTCGTCACCTTCGAGAGCGCGTTCTGGGAGGTTTCCTACAACATCGCTCATGTGATGCATTTCATCCCGGTGTCGATCTCTTCGGCCGCCGCGATCCGCCACATCCAGGAACTGCTCGACGAGCCGACGCGGAGCGCCGATCGACCCGGCGCGCCCGATCTGCCGCGCATCACCCACGACATTACGTTCGATCACGTCACCTTTCAGTACGAGGGCAGTCAGACCCCGGTGCTGGACAATCTCAGTCTCAAGCTCAATGCGGGCAAGCGCATCGCGATCGTCGGACCGAGCGGCTCCGGCAAGAGCACGCTGCTCAACCTGATCCTGCGGCTCTACGTGCCCGACGAAGGCCGCGTCACCATCGATGGCGTCGACGTCCGCAAGGTGACGCTGGATTCGCTGCGCCGGAGCATGGCCGTGGTGTTCCAGGAGAACATGCTGTTCAACATGTCGATCCGCGAGAACATCCGGCTGGGCAAGGAGGGGGCGACCGACGAGGAAGTGGAGGAGGCGGCCAAGAAGGCCGAGATCCACCGCTACATCATGAGCCTGCCGCAGCGATACGACACGCCGGTCGGCGAGCGTGGAGACACGCTGTCAGGCGGCCAGCGCCAGCGCATCGCGATCGCGCGCGCAATCATCCGTAACCCGTCCGTGCTGCTGCTGGACGAGGCCACATCGGCGCTCGACCAGACCACGGAGGCCGCGATCAACCGCACGCTGCTCAAGATCGCCAAGGGCCGCACCATGATCTGGTCGACTCACCGTCTGACCTCGGTGGTCGAGATGGACGAGATCATCGTGATTTCAGGGGGCAGGGCGATCGAGCGCGGCTCCCACGCCGCATTGCTCGCCAAGAACGGCACCTATCGCAAGCTGTGGAACGACCAGATCCATCAGCCGCATGGCGCGTCGGCTCACGACGACGACAGAGGCGATGAAGACGATCTCGATGACGAAGAGGACGAGGAGTGACCCGGGGCCGTGCATTGCAGCTCCGGCTCAGTGATTCCCGGATGAGAATCGTTCGGCTGGAGAGGAGCCGCTGATTTTTTGGCTTCCTCAGGTCGGCGGCATCGACTTCTGCCGATCGATCCGCGCCGCCCGGAGATCGCTGGCGAACCTGGCGTCACGACAGTCGATTGCGCTGGATCCCCGCGCAGAAGGCGGATTCGTTCATAAGCTGGGAAAAGAGCTTCATTCTGGCAATAAAAGTATATTTAATCCGGGTATAATGTCGCCGGAGCTGACGGGCAGGCCCTTTGTTCCCCGATCGGGCTGGCGCGGTGAAGGCGCCGAAGAGGCTTGTTTCTGCAGGCGCATGAAGCGCTTTCTGACTGTCGTTTCGCCTTGACTGGACCGATTCTCGCCTATAGAAAGCGCCTCACTTAACGACAGGCGGTGAGCATCGCCAGCGTCGGAACGGGCCACCCGTTGATCCCAAAGGACCAAGTCCACGAGGGATCGTGCAAGACGGGCACCAACCTCGACGAATGCCGCTCAAACGCTGTCGATCATAGCTAGGCAATGCCAGTGCGACTTTAGTTCTCTTGAGCAAGTTCTCTTGAGATCGAATTCGGATGCATGACCTCAGTGCGCGGGCCGCGGCTTTACGCCGAATGGCCTCATTACTGCGGTCCTCTGTGGCGTCGAAGCGCTTTCCGCTCGGTAATGGAGCGGTTGGCGCAATTTCGCTTTGTGTGGATTGTTCCGCATGAAGTGGCCTCGTCGGGCGGGTGGCTCGAAAGAATTTGCGGTTCCGGCAACGGGCCGCGGCAAGACAGCGGACCCGGAAGGGGCCGCGGCAGAACAAAGGGTAAGGCCAGGATGCCGACGATCAACCAGCTGATCGCTCAACCGCGTGAAGTGCAGAAGTCGCGCAAGAAGGTGCCGGCGCTGCAGCAGTCGCCGCAGAAGCGTGGTGTTTGCACCCGCGTCTACACCACGACCCCGAAGAAGCCGAACTCGGCGCTTCGTAAGGTCGCCAAGGTGCGCCTGACCAACGGCTTCGAGGTGATCGGCTACATCCCCGGCGAGGGCCATAACCTCCAGGAGCACTCGGTGGTCATGATCCGCGGCGGCCGTGTCAAGGATTTGCCGGGCGTGCGCTACCACATCCTCCGCGGCGTTCTGGATACCCAGGGCGTCAAGAACCGTAAGCAGCGTCGTTCGAAGTACGGCGCCAAGCGTCCGAAGTAAGCGGGAACCAGGTCTATGTCTCGTCGCCATTCTGCTGAAAAGCGTGAAGTCCTTCCCGATCCGAAGTTCGGGAATATCATCGTCACGAAGTTCATGAACTCGGTGATGTACGCCGGCAAGAAGTCGGTCGCCGAAGGTATCGTCTACGGCGCGTTCGGCATCATCGAAAGCAAGACCAAGCAGAACCCGCTCGGCGTGTTCGAGCAGGCGCTTGAGAACGTGATGCCCACCATCGAGGTGCGCTCCCGCCGCGTCGGCGGCGCGACCTACCAGGTTCCGGTCGAAGTTCGCTCGACCCGCCGTCAGGCCCTAGGCATCCGCTGGCTGATCGCCGCTGCGCGCGAGCGCAACGAGAAGACGATGACCGAGCGGCTCTCGGCGGAGCTCTTGGATGCGTCGAATAACCGGGGGAACGCCGTCAAGAAGCGCGAAGACGTGCACCGCATGGCGGAAGCCAACCGCGCCTTCTCGCACTACCGCTGGTAACGGCGCCACACTCGGACTCGCAAGGAACGACCCATGCCCCGCCAACATGCCATCGAGGACTACCGTAACTTCGGTATCATGGCGCATATCGACGCCGGCAAGACCACGACGACCGAGCGCATCCTCTATTACACCGGCAAGAGCCACAAGATCGGCGAAGTGCACGAAGGTGCCGCGACGATGGACTGGATGGAGCAGGAGCAGGAGCGTGGCATCACGATCACTTCGGCTGCCACCACCGCGTTCTGGAACGGCAAGCGCCTGAACATCATCGACACGCCTGGCCACGTCGACTTCACCATCGAGGTCGAGCGCAGCTTGCGTGTGCTCGACGGCGCCGTTTGTGTGCTCGACTCGAACCAGGGCGTCGAGCCCCAGACCGAGACTGTCTGGCGCCAGGGCGACAAGTACAAGGTTCCGCGCATCGTCTTCGCCAACAAGATGGACAAGATCGGTGCGGACTTCTTCAAGTGTCTGTCCGATATCGTCGACCGCCTGGGCGCCAAGCCCGTCGCGATCCAGCTTCCGATCGGTGCCGAGAACAACTTCAAGGGGCTCGTTGACCTCGTGAAGATGAAGGGCGTGGTCTGGAACGATGAGTCGCTCGGCGCCAAGTTCGACTATGTCGACATTCCGGAAGACCTCGTCGACCAGGCCAAGGAATACCGCGAGAAGATGGTGGAAGCGGCCGTCGAGCTCGATGACGATGCCATGGCCGCCTATCTCGACGGCAAGGAGCCGGACGAGGCGACGCTGAAAAGGCTGATCCGCAAGGCGGTGCTGACCGGCGCGTTCTATCCCGTGCTGTGCGGCTCGGCCTTCAAGAACAAGGGCGTGCAGCCGTTGCTCGACGCCGTCGTCGATTATCTGCCGTCGCCGCTCGACGTGCCCGCGATCAAGGGCACCGACGACAAGGGCAACGAAGTCGTGCGCAAGGCGGACGACAAGGAGCCCCTGGCGCTGCTCGCGTTCAAGATCATGGACGACCCGTTCGTCGGCACCATCACCTTCTGCCGCATCTACTCCGGCATTCTGCAGAGCGGCACCGGCGTCGTGAACTCGACCCGCGAGAAGAAGGAGCGGATCGGGCGCATGCTCCTGATGCATGCGAACAACCGCGAGGACATCAAGGAAGCCTATGCCGGCGACATCGTCGCGCTGGCCGGCCTGAAGGAAGCGCGCACCGGCGACACGCTGTGCGATCCCGACAAGCAGGTGATCCTGGAGAAGATGGAATTCCCCGAGCCGGTCATCGAGATCGCGATCGAGCCGAAGTCCAAGGCCGACCAGGAGAAGCTGGGCGTGGCGCTGGCCAAGCTCGCTGCGGAGGATCCGTCCTTCCGCGTGTCGACCGACCACGAGTCCGGCCAGACCATCCTCAAGGGCATGGGCGAACTCCATCTCGACATCAAGGTCGACATCCTCAAGCGCACCTACAAGGTCGACGCCAACATCGGCGCGCCGCAGGTGGCGTTCCGTGAGCGCGTCACAAAGCGGGTGGAGCACAGCTACACCCACAAGAAGCAGACCGGCGGTACCGGCCAGTTCGCGGCCGTGTCGTTCATCGTCGAGCCGAACGAGCCCGGCAAGGGCTACGAGTTCGAATCGAAGATCGTGGGCGGCGCGGTGCCGAAGGAGTACATCCCCGGCGTCGAGAAGGGTCTGGAGAGCGTGCTGTCGTCCGGCGTGGTTGCGGGCTTCCCCGTGGTCGACGTCAAGGTGACGCTCGTGGACGGCAAGTATCACGACGTCGACTCGTCGGCGCTCGCCTTCGAAATCGCCTCGCGCGCCTGCTTCCGCGAAGCGCTGCAGATGGGCAAGTCCGTCCTGCTCGAGCCGATCATGAAGGTCGAAGTGGTGACCCCCGAGGACTACACCGGCTCGGTCATCGGCGATCTGAATTCCCGGCGCGGTCAGATCCAGGGTCAGGACATGCGCGGCAACGCCAACGTCATCAACGCGATGGTGCCGCTCATGAACATGTTCGGTTACGTGAACAATCTGCGCTCGATGAGCCAGGGTCGCGCGACCTTCACCATGCAGTTCGACCACTACGCAGAAGCGCCGGCCAACGTGTCGGCAGAAGTCCAGAAGAAGTTTGCCTGATTGTCGTCGGTCTCAAGCTGACGATTGAACGGAGAGTCAAATGGCCAAAGCAAAGTTTGAACGTAACAAGCCGCACTGCAACATCGGCACCATCGGTCACGTCGACCATGGCAAGACGTCGCTGACCGCGGCGATCACCAAGATCCTCGCCGAGACCGGCGGTGCGACGTTCACCGCGTACGACCAGATCGACAAGGCGCCTGAAGAGAAGGCCCGCGGCATCACCATCTCGACCGCGCACGTCGAGTACGAGACGCAGAACCGCCACTACGCCCACGTCGACTGCCCCGGCCACGCCGACTACGTGAAGAACATGATCACCGGCGCCGCCCAGATGGACGGTGCGATCCTGGTCGTGTCGGCCGCTGACGGCCCGATGCCGCAGACCCGCGAGCACATCCTGCTCGCCCGCCAGGTCGGCGTGCCCGCGCTGGTCGTGTTCCTCAACAAGTGCGACATGGTCGACGATCCGGAGCTGCTCGAGCTCGTCGAGCTCGAAGTCCGCGAGCTGCTCTCGAAGTACGAATTCCCCGGCGACAAGATCCCGATCATCAAGGGTTCGGCGCTCGCCGCTCTCGAAGATTCCGACAAGAAGCTCGGCCACGACGCCATCCTCGAGCTGATGCGCAACGTCGACGAGTACATCCCGCAGCCGGAGCGTCCGATCGACCAGCCGTTCCTGATGCCGGTTGAAGACGTGTTCTCGATCTCGGGCCGCGGCACCGTGGTGACCGGCCGTGTCGAGCGCGGCGTCGTCAAGGTCGGCGAGGAAATCGAGATCGTCGGTCTCCGCGCCACCCAGAAGACCACCGTCACCGGCGTCGAAATGTTCCGCAAGCTGCTCGATCAGGGTCAGGCCGGCGACAACATCGGCGCGCTGCTCCGCGGCACCAAGCGCGAGGACGTCGAGCGCGGCCAGGTTCTGGCCAAGCCGGGTTCGGTCAAGCCGCACACCAAGTTCAAGGCTGAGGCCTACATCCTCACCAAGGAAGAGGGTGGTCGCCACACCCCGTTCTTCACCAACTACCGTCCGCAGTTCTACTTCCGCACCACCGACGTGACCGGTGTCGTGCACCTGCCGGAAGGCACCGAGATGGTGATGCCGGGCGACAACATCGCGATGGAAGTGCACCTGATCGTGCCGATCGCGATGGAAGAGAAGCTCCGCTTCGCGATCCGCGAGGGCGGCCGCACCGTCGGCGCCGGCGTCGTCGCCTCGATCATCGAGTAATTACGAGAAAAGGGACGGCGAGTAGCGAATGGTGACATTCGCTATTCGCTATTCGCCACCCACTGAAGAGAGACACGGCAATGAACGGCCAAAACATTCGTATCCGTCTCAAGGCGTTCGACCATCGTATCCTCGATACGTCGACCCGTGAGATCGTGAACACGGCGAAGCGCACCGGCGCGCAGGTCCGCGGACCCATTCCGCTGCCCACCCGCATCGAGAAGTTCACCGTCAACCGTTCGCCCCACGTCGACAAGAAGAGCCGCGAACAGTTCGAGATGCGCACACACAAGCGCCTGCTCGACATCGTCGATCCGACCCCGCAGACCGTCGATGCTTTGATGAAGCTCGACCTGGCCGCCGGTGTCGACGTCGAGATCAAGCTCTAAGATTTTGGATCCCGTTCGCTCAAAGCGGACAGAAAGAACAGGAAGCAAGCCGATGCGCTCCGGAGTGATCGCACAAAAGGTCGGGATGACGCGGGTCTTCACGGAGGCCGGCGAACATATCCCCGTGACCGTGCTGAAGCTCGGCAATTGCCAGGTCGTAGGCCACCGTACCGAAGAGAAGAACGGTTACGTCGCGCTCCAGCTCGGTTCTGGCAGCCGCAAGACCGTTTATATGCCGAAGGCCGAGCGCGGCCAGTTCGCGGTCGCCAAGGTCGAGCCGAAGCGGCGGGTCGAGGAGTTCCGGGTCAGCGCGGATGCGATGATCCCGGTCGGCGCCGAAATCCAGGCGGATCACTTCGTCGTCGGTCAGTTCGTCGACGTCACCGGCACCTCGGTCGGTAAGGGCTTCGCCGGCGGCATGAAGCGCTGGAACTTCGGCGGTCTGCGCGCCACGCACGGTGTGTCGATCTCGCACCGCTCGATCGGTTCGACCGGTGGCCGTCAGGACCCCGGCAAGACCTGGAAGAACAAGAAGATGCCGGGCCACATGGGTGTCGACCGCATCACCACGCTCAACCTTCGCGTCGTTCAGACCGATGTCGAGCGCGGCCTGATTCTCGTCGAAGGTGCCGTTCCCGGCTCCAAGGGCGGCTGGATCCGCGTGCGCGACGCCGTCAAGAAGCCGCTGCCGAAGGAAGCTCCGAAGCCCGGCAAGTTCAAGGTTGCTGGCGACGCGGAAGCCGCTCCGGCTGCGCAGGAGGCGTGAGATGGAATTGAAGGTCACCACCCTCGAAGGTAAGGAAGCCGGCTCGGTCCAGCTCTCCGACGCCATTTTCGGCCTCGAGCCGCGCGAAGACATCATCGCGCGCTGCGTGCAGTGGCAGCTCAACAAGCGCCAGGCCGGCACGCACAAGGCCAAAGGCCGCGCCGAGATCTGGCGCACCGGCAAGAAGATGTACAAGCAGAAGGGCACCGGCGGTGCTCGTCACGGTTCGGCCCGCGTGCCGCAGTTCCGCGGCGGCGGCCGTGCCTTCGGTCCGGTGGTGCGTTCGCACGCCACCGACCTGCCGAAGAAGGTCCGCGCGCTCGCTCTGAAGCATGCGCTCTCGGCCAAGGCCAAGGATGGCGATCTCGTCGTGATCGAGAAGGCCGCGCTCGAGGCCGCCAAGACCAAGGCGCTGCTCGGTCACTTCTCGGGCCTCGGGCTCACCAACGCGCTGATCATCGACGGCGCCGAGCTCAACAACGGTTTTGCCGCTGCGGCCCGCAACATCCCGAACATGGACGTGCTGCCGATCCAGGGCATCAACGTCTATGACATCCTGCGCCGTCAGAAGCTGGTTCTGACCAAGGCCGCCATCGATGCGCTGGAGGCGCGCTTCAAATGACGAAGAACATCGAGCCTCGCCACTACGACGTGATCCTGTCGCCGGTCGTGACCGAAAAGGCGACGATCGCCTCGGAGCACAACAAGGTGCTGTTCAAGGTGGCCGCGAAGGCGACCAAGCCGCAGATCAAGGAAGCGATCGAGAAGCTGTTCGACGTCAAGGTCAAGAGCGTCAACACGCTGGTCCGCAAGGGCAAGGTCAAGGTCTTCCGCGGTAATCTCGGTTCTCAGTCGAACAGCAAGCGCGCGATCGTGACCCTCGAAGAGGGTCACCGGATCGACGTCACCACCGGTCTGTAAGGTCGTACGACGATGGCACTGAAGACATTCAATCCCACGACGCCAGGCCAGCGCCAGCTGGTCATGGTCGATCGTTCGGCCCTCTACAAGGGCAAGCCGGTCAAGGCGCTCACCGAGGGCAAGAAGTCCTCGGGCGGCCGCAACAACACCGGCCGCATCACCGTGCGCTTTCGCGGTGGCGGTCACAAGCAGACGCTGCGCACGGTCGACTTCAAGCGTGAGAAGATCGACGTCCCCGCGACCGTCGAGCGGCTGGAGTATGATCCGAACCGCACCGGCTTCATCGCCCTGATCAAGTATCAGGACGGCGAGCAGGCCTACATCCTGGCGCCGCAGCGCCTGGCCGTGGGTGACACGATCGTCGCCGGCAACTACGTCGACGTGAAGCCCGGCAACGTCATGCCGCTCGGCAACATGCCGGTCGGCACGATCATCCACAACATCGAGGTCAAGATCGGGAAGGGCGGTCAGCTCGCGCGTTCCGCGGGCACCTATGCCCAGCTCGTTGGCCGCGACCAGGACTACGTCATCATCCGCCTGAACTCGGGCGAGCAGCGCCTGGTTCATGGCCGTTGCCGCGGCACGATCGGCGCGGTGTCGAACCCGGATCACATGAACACCTCGATCGGCAAGGCCGGTCGCAAGCGTTGGATGGGCCGTCGCCCGCACAACCGCGGTGTCGCGATGAACCCGATCGACCATCCGCACGGCGGTGGTGAAGGTCGTACCTCGGGCGGTCGCCACCCGGTCACTCCGTGGGGCAAGCCGACCAAGGGCAAGAAGACCCGCACCAACAAATCGACCAACAAATTCATTCTCCTAAGCCGCCACAAGCGGAAGAAGTAAGGAACGCCGGACATGGTTCGTTCAGTCTGGAAAGGCCCGTTCGTCGAGGGTTCTCTGCTCAAGAAGGCAGATGCCGCGCGCGCGTCCGGCCGTCATGACGTCATCAAGATCTGGAGCCGTCGCTCGACGATCCTGCCGCAATTCGTCGGCCTGACCTTCGGCGTCTACAACGGTCAGAAGCACGTGCCGGTGGCCGTCAACGAGGAAATGGTCGGTCACAAGTTCGGCGAGTTCTCGCCGACCCGGACCTTCCATGGCCACTCCGGCGACAAGAAAGCCAAGAAGGCTTGAGGATTAAACGATGAGCAAACCTAAGCGCGAACGGAGCCTCGCCGACAACGAGGCCAAGGCGGTCGCCCGGATGCTGCGGGTGAGCCCGCAGAAGCTCAACCTGGTCGCCCAGCTCATTCGCGGCCGGAAGGCGTCTGCCGCGCTCGCCGATCTGCAGTTTTCGCGCAAGCGGATCGCGGTCGACGTGAAGAAGTGCCTGGAATCGGCTATCGCGAACGCCGAGAACAACCATGACCTCGACGTCGACGATCTCGTCGTGGCGCAGGCTTTCGTCGGCAACGGCCTCGTGATGAAGCGCTTTGCCGCCCGCGGCCGCGGCCGCTCGGGCCGTGTCTACAAACCATTTTCGCAGCTGACGATCATCGTTCGTCAGGTCGAAGCCGAAGCAGCCGCTTAAGGGCGCAGGAGAACACGATGGGTCAAAAGATCAATCCGATCGGTCTGCGTCTCGGCATCAACCGGACCTGGGATTCCCGCTGGTTCGCCGGTAAGCAGGAGTACGGCAAGCTGCTGCATGAGGACGTCAAGATCCGTGAGATCCTGCACAAGGAGCTCAAGCAGGCGGCCGTTGCCCGCATCGTGATCGAGCGTCCGCACAAGAAGTGCCGCGTCACCATCCACTCGGCCCGCCCGGGCGTGGTGATCGGCAAGAAGGGCGCGGACATCGACAAGCTGCGCAAGAAGGTCGCGGACATCACCTCGTCCGACGTCGTCATCAACATCGTGGAAATCCGCAAGCCGGAACTCGACGCGACGCTGGTGGCCGAGTCGATCGCGCAGCAGCTCGAGCGCCGCGTGGCGTTCCGCCGTGCCATGAAGCGCGCCGTGCAGTCGGCGATGCGTCTCGGCGCGGAAGGCATCCGCATCAACTGCTCGGGACGTCTCGGCGGCGCGGAAATCGCGCGCATGGAGTGGTACCGTGAAGGCCGCGTGCCGCTGCACACGCTGCGCGCCGACATCGACTACGGCGTTGCGACTGCGTTCACGACCTTCGGCACCTGCGGCGTCAAGGTCTGGATCTTCAAGGGCGAGATCCTCGAGCACGATCCGATGGCCCAGGACAAGAGAATGGCCGAAGGCGAGACCGGTGGTAGTGGCGATCGTGGTGGCCGTCAGCGCCGCGATACGGCTGCAGCCTGATCTGCACCAGGAATTTGAGGGCTTAAAGCCATGATGCAACCTAAGAAAACGAAGTTCCGGAAGGCGCATAAGGGCCGCATCCACGGCGTTGCGTCTTCGGGCGCGACGTTGGCGTTCGGCCAGTTCGGCCTGAAGGCGACCGAGCCTGAGCGCGTCACCGCGCGCCAGATCGAAGCCGCCCGTCGCGCGCTGACCCGTCACATGAAGCGCGCCGGCCGCGTCTGGATCCGCGTGTTCCCCGACGTTCCTGTGTCCAAGAAGCCGGCCGAAGTCCGCATGGGTTCCGGCAAGGGTTCGCCGGAATTGTGGGTCGCGCGCGTCAAGCCGGGCCGGGTGCTGTTCGAGATTGACGGCGTCAACACCCAGACCGCGCGTGAGGCGTTGACCCTGGCGGCAGCCAAGCTGCCGATCAAGACGCGCTTCGTCGAGCGCATTGCGGAGTAATGGCCATGGCCCAGATGAAGATCGAAGACATCCGCGCGATGAGCCCCGACCAGCAGGATGACGCCATCCTGAACCTGAAGAAGGAGCGCTTCAACCTGCGCTTCCAGCGCGCCACCGGGCAGCTCGAGAACACCTCGCGCCTGCGCGAGGCTCGCCGTGACATCGCCCGGATCAAGACCGTCGCCGCGCAGACGCGCGCCAAGAAGAAGTAAGAGGCTTACGAAGATGCCGAAACGTACTTTGCAGGGCGTGGTCGTCAGCGACAAGCAAGCCAAGACCATCGTGGTGCGTGTTGATCGCCGCTTCACGCACCCGATCTACAAGAAGACCATCCGCCGTTCCAAGAATTACCACGCGCACGACGAGAGCAACCAGTTCAAGCCGGGCGACATGGTGTGGATCGAGGAAACCAAGCCGATTTCGAAGTTGAAGCGCTGGGTCGTGATCCGGGGCGAACACAAGAAAAGCGCCTGATCTGTTGGCTCTAGCCGACCGATTTCAGGTAAATGTTGAGCGCCGGCTGGGCTGGCGCAAAGAGAAAGAGGACGAGGTGCATCAATGATTCAGATGCAGACCAACCTCGACGTGGCCGACAATTCTGGCGCACGCCGTGTCATGTGTATCAAGGTGCTCGGAGGCTCCAAGCGCCGCTACGCCACGATCGGCGACATCATCGTCGTGTCGATCAAGGAAGCCATTCCGCGTGGCAAGGTGAAGAAGGGCGACGTGATGAAGGCCGTCGTGGTGCGCGTCCGCAAGGACATCCGCCGCGCCGACGGTTCGGTCATCCGCTTCGACCGCAACGCTGCCGTGCTGATCAACAACCAGTCCGAGCCGGTCGGCACCCGTATCTTCGGGCCCGTGCCGCGCGAGCTGCGCGCCAAGAACCACATGAAGATCATCTCGCTCGCGCCGGAGGTGCTGTGATGGCTGCGAAGATCCGCAAGGGCGACAAGGTCGTCGTGCTGACGGGCCGCGACAAAGGCCGTACCGGCGAAGTGTTCGAGGTGCGTCCCGACGCCGGCACCGCGCTCGTGCGCGGCATCAATGTGGTCAAGCGTCACCAGAAGCAGACGCAGGCCCAGGAGGGCGGCATCATCTCGAAAGAGGCGCCGATCCAACTGTCCAATATCGCGTATGTCGGCAAGGACGGAAAGCCGACCCGCATCGGATTCAAGATTCTGGCGGACGGCAAGAAGGTCCGCATCGCCAAGAGCTCGGGAGCTGAGATCGATGGCTGAGGCCGCTTACACGCCGCGCCTGCGCGCGGAATATGATGCGAAGATCCGCACGGCTCTGACCGAGAAGTTCGGTTACGAGAACGTCATGCAGGTTCCGCGCCTGGACAAGGTCGTGCTGAACATGGGCGTCGGCGATTCCGTCAACGACCGCAAGAAGGCCGAGACCGCTGCTGCCGAGCTGACCCAGATCGCCGGCCAGAAGGCGATCGTGACCTATTCGCGTATCGCTATCGCGACGTTCAAGCTGCGTGAGAACCAGCCGATCGGCTGCAAGGTCACGCTGCGCAAGGCCCGCATGTACGAGTTCATCGATCGCCTGGTGACGGTCGCGCTGCCGCGCGTCCGCGACTTCCGCGGCCTGAATCCGAAGAGCTTCGACGGCCGCGGCAACTACTCGCTCGGCATCAAGGAGCACATCATTTTCCCCGAGATCGACTTCGACAAGGTCACGGAAGCCCGCGGTATGGACATCACCGTCTGCACCACGGCCAAGACCGACGAAGAGGCGAGGGCCTTGTTGACCGCTTTCAATTTCCCGTTCCGGCAGTGAGACGCTGACCTAAAGCCTCTCAAACGCGGATACCCAGGAGCCAAGCATGGCAAAGAAGAGTTCAGTCGAGAAGAACAACAGGCGCAAGCGGATGGTGAAGAACGCCGCCGCCAAGCGCGAGCGGTTGAAGGCGATCATCGCCGACAAGACGCTGCCGATGGAGGAGCGGTTCGCCGCGACCCTGAAGCTGGCGGAGATGCCGCGCAATTCGTCGGCGACCCGCATCCGCCTGCGCTGCGAGCTGTCGGGCCGCCCGCGCTCGAACTACCGCAAGAACAAGCTGTCCCGTATCGCGCTGCGCGACCTTGGCTCCAAGGGCATGGTCCCGGGCCTCGTGAAGTCCAGCTGGTAAGGAGGGTCGTTTAGATGTCAACGCACGATCCAATCAGCGATCTGATCACCCGTATCCGCAACGCGCAGATGCGTTCGAAGACCAAGGTCTCCACGCCTGGCTCGAAGATGCGTGAGAACGTGCTCGAGGTTCTGAAGACCGAAGGCTACATCCGCGGTTACGCCACGCTCGAGCATTCCTCGGGGCGCAGCGAGATCGAGATCGAGCTGAAGTATTTCGACGGCGAGCCCGTCATCCGCGAGATTGAGCGCGTTTCCAAACCCGGGCGTCGCGTCTACGCCTCGGTGAAGAACCTGCCGCGGGTGAACAACGGACTCGGCATTTCGGTGTTGTCGACGCCGAAGGGGATCATGGCCGACCACAGCGCGCGCGACGCGAATGTGGGCGGTGAAGTCCTCTTCACGGTGTTCTGAGAAGGATTTTCGATCCATGTCACGTGTTGGCAAAAAGCCTGTCCCGGTGCCGTCGGGCGTTACCGCGACCGTCGATGGGCAGACCGTCAAGATGAAGGGGCCGAAGGGCCAGCTTCAGTTCATCGTTCATGACGACGTCGAGGTGAAGCTCGAGAACGGCCAGGTGAAGGTCAAGCCGCGGGCCGAGACCAACCGCGCGCGGGCGCTGTACGGTACCGCTCGCGCCCAGGTCGCGAATCTGGTCGAGGGTGTCACCAAGGGCTTCGAGAAGAAGCTCGAGATCACCGGCGTCGGCTATCGCGCCGCGATGCAGGGCAAGAACCTGCAGCTCGCGCTCGGCTACAGCCACGACGTGATCTATCCGATCCCCGAGGGGATCACGATCACGGTGCCGAAGCCGACCGAGATCACGGTGGCGGGCAGCGACGTCCAGCGCGTCGGCCAGGTCGCCGCCGAGATCCGCTCCTACCGTCCGCCGGAGCCCTACAAGGGCAAGGGTGTGAAGTATGTGGGCGAATTCATCTTCCGCAAGGAAGGCAAGAAGAAGTAACGGAGCCGGTCATGTCGAAAGCCAAGGTTACGAATGCCCGGCGCAAGCGGAGCGTGCGGCTGAAGCTGCGCCGTTCCGCCGGCGGCCGTCCGCGCCTGTCAGTGTTCCGTTCGTCGAAGCACATCTACGCCCAGGTCATCGACGACCTGAAAGGCGAGACGCTGGCCTCCGCCTCGTCGCTCGAGAAGTCGATGCGCGACGGCGGCAAGACCGGTGCCGACATCGATGCGGCGAAGGCGGTTGGCAAGTTGCTGGCCGAGCGCGCCGCCGAGAAGGGCGTCAAGGAAGTCGTGTTTGATCGCGGCAGCTATCTCTATCACGGGCGTGTCAAGGCTCTGGCCGACGCGGCGCGTGAGAGTGGGCTGAGCTTCTAACAGAATTTGAGGATTGGGGCGTAAGCCTCTGAAGGATTGGAAAAACCATGGCAGCTGAACGCGAACAACGTGGTGGACGCGATCAACGCGGCGGCGGACGTGAACGCAGGGAGCGCGAGGAGCGCGACAGCGAGTTCGTCGACAAGCTCGTCCACATCAACCGCGTGGCCAAGGTCGTCAAGGGCGGCAAGCGCTTCGGTTTCGCAGCGCTCGTCGTGATCGGCGACCAGAAGGGTCGTGCCGGCTTCGGTCACGGCAAGGCGCGCGAAGTCCCCGAGGCGATCCGCAAGGCGACCGAGTCCGCCAAGCGCAACCTGACGCGCGTGTCGCTGCGCGAGGGCCGCACGCTCCATCACGATATCGCCGGCCGTCATGGCGCGGGCCGTGTCTACCTGCGTGCAGCTCCCGCCGGTACCGGCATCATCGCCGGCGGCCCGATGCGCGCCGTGTTCGAGACGCTGGGCGTCCAGGACGTGGTGGCGAAGTCGATCGGCTCGTCGAACCCGTACAACATGGTTCGCGCAACTTTCGACGCGCTGAAGCATCAGGATTCGCCGCGTTCGGTCGCAGCCCGCCGCAACATCAAGGTGTCCACTCTGCAGTCGCGCCGCATCGGTGGCGATGCCGAGGCGGCTGCCGACTAACGGAAGCTCGGAGTAGACTCCCATGGCCAAGGCCGCAAAGACGATCAAGCTCGAGCAGACCGGCAGCGCGATCCGCCGCCATCACTCGCAGCGTTCGACGCTGATCGGGCTCAAGCTCAACAAGATCGGCCGCACCAGCGAACTGCCTGATACCCCGGCGGTGCGCGGCATGATCGAGAAGGTTCACCATCTCGTCCGCATCGTCGACGAGAAGTAAGCAAAGGCGCACGATCCCGAAGAGCGGGAAGCGGTTTTCGGTGAAGATCGTGCGCAAGACACAAGGAGAAGGGCGATGAAGCTCAGCGATATCGCCGACAACGCCGGCTCGCGCAAAAAGCGTATGCGCGTCGGCCGCGGCATCGGTTCCGGCAAGGGCAAGCAGTCCGGCCGCGGCGGCAAGGGCCAGACCGCGCGTTCGGGCGTGCGCATCAAGGGTTTCGAAGGCGGCCAGATGCCGATGCATCGCCGTCTGCCCAAGCGTGGTTTCAACAACATCTTCCGCATCGAGTTCGCCGAGATCAATCTCGACCGGCTCCAGGAAGCGGTCGATGCCAAGAAGATCGACGCCGGCAGCGTCGTGAACGTCGAGGCCCTGGTGAAGGGCGGCGTGCTGCGCCGCGCCAAGGGCGGCCTGCGGCTGCTCGGCCGCGGCGAGCTCAAGTCCAAGCTCAACATCGAAGTGCATGGCGCCACCAAGACCGCAATTGCGGCGGTGGAGAAGGCCGGCGGCTCGGTGAAGATCCTCGCCCCTGCCAAGGAAGAAGGCGAGGCGGCGTAACAACTGCGTCATTGGCCCGCGGCTCGCGGGCCTTTACGCATGCGGGACGTGGACTTATCGAAGCCGAGCCCCAGATAATGTCCGGCGTCCGCTAAACTAGCCCGGCCGCGGGCATGACGGCGCAACAGGCGGCGGGAGAAAGTCCAAGATGGTCTCAGCAGCGGAACAACTGGCAGCCAACCTCAATTTCGGCGCGTTTGCCAAGGCCGACGAACTGAAGAAGCGCATCTGGTTCACTCTGGGTGCGCTGCTCGTTTATCGGCTCGGGACCTACATCCCGCTGCCCGGTATCGATCCGAACATCTGGGAGCAGGTGTTCCGGTCCCAGGCGGGGGGCATCCTCGGCATGTTCAACATGTTCGCCGGCGGAGGTATCCACCGCATGGCGATCTTCGCGTTGAACATCATGCCGTACATCTCGGCCTCGATCATCATCCAGCTGCTCACCACCGTCTCGCCACAGCTGGAAGCGCTGAAGAAGGAAGGCGAGGCCGGCCGCAAGACGCTGAATCAGTACACCCGCTATCTGACGGTCATCCTGGCCGCATTCCAGTCCTACGGAATCGCAGTAGGCCTCGAAGGCGCCGGCAACGTCGTCAGCGAGCCCGGCATGTTCTTCCGCCTGTCCACGGCAATCACGCTGACCGGGGGCACCATGTTCCTGATGTGGCTCGGCGAGCAGATCACCTCGCGCGGCATCGGCAACGGCATTTCGCTGATCATTCTCGCCGGCATCGTCGCCGAGCTGCCCGCGGCGCTCGCCAACATGCTCGAGCTCGGCCGTCAGGGCGCGATGTCGACCGGCCTGATCCTGGTCGTCATCATCATGGCCGTTGCCGTGATCGCCTTCATCGTGTTCATGGAGCGCGCGCAGCGCCGCCTCTTGATCCAGTATCCAAAGCGCCAGGTCGGCAACAAGATGTTCGAGGGCCAGTCCTCGCATCTGCCGCTCAAGCTCAACACCTCGGGCGTAATTCCGCCGATCTTCGCGTCGTCGCTGCTCTTGCTGCCGACCACGGTTGCGAACTTCAACGCGGGCAGTGGGCCGGAGTGGTTTCAGTGGATCACAACCCAGCTCGGCCACGGCCGTCCGCTGTTCCTGATCATGTATCTCGCGCTGATCGTGTTCTTCGCCTTCTTCTACACCGCGATCGTGTTCAACCCGACCGAGACCGCGGACAATCTGAAGAAGCACGGCGGCTTCATTCCGGGCATCCGTCCGGGCGAGCGCACGGCGGAATATATCGACTACGTGCTGTCCCGCATTACGGTGCTCGGCGCGATTTATCTGGCGATCGTCTGTCTGATTCCCGAGATCCTGATCTCCTACGCGTCGGTGCCGTTCTATTTCGGCGGCACCTCGCTGCTGATTGTCGTCAGCGTCACCATGGACACGGTGGCGCAGGTCCAGGGCTATCTGCTGGCGCACCAGTACGAAGGCCTGATCCGGAAGTCCAAGCTCCGGGGCCGCCGCCGCTAAGTACGGAGTCGCTCGAGAGGCGGCGCGAACGTGCCGCCGATTCGCCGCACGAGCAACGTGCGGCGCCGCAGAGCCGATCAGTCAGCGGCTCGGTCGCATGGGCAGAGACGCTCCCACGTCGATGCAATCACTGATTTCAAAGGCCTTCTTGGCGTCCGGGCATTCGCTCCCCTATGATATGGGTAGCGGTGCGGCGCCGATTATGGTTTGCACTGTTCTTGATCTTCAAACGCAGGTGCGCGACGTATCGCTCACCAATCCGGGGGGCGTACGCCGATGAGAATTATACTTCTGGGACCGCCGGGGTCGGGCAAGGGGACCCAGGCGCAGCTCTTGGTGCAGCGCTATGGCATCGTCCAGCTCTCGACCGGCGAGATGCTGCGTGCAGCGGTTGCGGCCGGCACGCCGGTCGGGCTGAAGGCCAAGGAGATCATGGCCAGCGGCGGCCTCGTGCCGGATGAGGTCGTGGTCGGAATCATCTCCGACCGGATCGACCAGCCGGACGCCAGGAACGGTTTCATCCTCGATGGTTTCCCGCGTACCGTGCCGCAGGCCGAGGCGCTGGATGAGCTGCTCAAGCAGAAGCATCTCAAGCTCGACGCCGTGATCGAACTCCGCGTCAACGAGAGCGCGTTGCTGAACAGGGTCGAGACCCGCGTCGCCCAGATGCGCGAGCGTGGCGAGGAGGTTCGGGTGGACGACACCCCGGAGGTCCTGACCAAGCGGCTTGCCAGCTACCGCAGCCAGACGGAACCGCTGATTCACTATTATTCCGAGCGTCGGAAGCTCTCGACCATCGACGGCATGATGGCCATCGACGAGGTCACCCGCGCCATCCACCGCCAGCTTCTGGCGCTCGGCGCGGTCGAGCCCAAGACCCACTCCAGAAGCGCGGCCAAGACGGCGCCGGCCAAAAAGGCCAAGGCGGCGAAGAAATCTGCCAAAAAACCGGCGAAGGCAGCCAAAAAGGCGACCAAATCGGCCAAAGCCGCCAAAAAGACGGTCAAGAAAGCCGTGAAAGGCCCGAAGAAGGCGGCCAAGAAAACGGCCAAAAAGGCAGCCAAAACGACCGCCAAGAAGGCCGTCAAAAAGGGTGCCAAAAAGTCGGCAAAAAAGGTCACGAAAAAGCGAGCCAAGCGCTAGCAGCGGTTGACGAAAGCCCCTGGAATCCCCTAATAAGCTCCGCATCCAAGTCGGATAGTTTCAGACGATGCCGGGCCCCAGGAAGACCGGGGGTGGGCGTCGTGTTCGCGTTTGTGAACACCTGCCCGAGAACACAAGCACTTAAAGCCCGATCCTGACGAGGATCGGCGACAGGAGAGAAGGCCGTGGCCCGTATTGCCGGCGTGAACATTCCCACCAACAAGCGCGTGCTGATCGCGCTCCAGTACATCCATGGCATCGGCGCGAAGATCGCCGGCGAGATCATGGAGAAGGTGAAGATCCCCGAGGACCGTCGCGTCAATCAGCTCAGCGACGCCGAAGTGCTCCAGATCCGCGAAGTCATCGACCGCGACTACCTCGTCGAGGGCGATCTGCGTCGCGAGGTCGGTATCAACATCAAGCGTCTGATGGACCTCGGCTGCTATCGCGGTCTGCGTCATCGTCGCGGTCTGCCGGTGCGCGGTCAGCGCACCCACACCAATGCGCGCACACGCAAGGGTCCGGCCAAGGCCATCGCCGGCAAGAAGAAGTAAGTTTTCGAATCCAGTCGCGGCGTGTGGCGAAGAGGGGATGACCCGTTCGCCACGCGCTTTTCGTTCCACAGGTGTAGCCGCTGGCACTACGGCGGCGTTTGAGATCTTCAGGAAAGGGACCCAATGGGCAAGGAAGCCACCCGCGTTCGTCGTCGTGAGCGCAAGAACATCGCCTCCGGCGTTGCGCATGTGAATTCGTCGTTCAACAACACGACCATCACCATCACCGACGCGCAGGGCAACACGATTGCTTGGTCCTCGGCCGGCACGATGGGCTTCAAGGGCTCGCGCAAATCGACCCCTTACGCCGCGCAGGTCGCCGCCGAAGACGTCTCCAAGAAGGCGCAGGAGCACGGCATGCGCACGCTGGAGGTCGAAGTCGCCGGCCCCGGTTCGGGACGCGAGTCGGCGCTCCGTGCGCTCCAGGCCGCGGGCTTCACCGTCACTTCGATCCGTGACGTGACCACGATTCCGCACAACGGTTGCCGTCCCCGTAAGCGTCGGCGCGTTTGATACCAAGTTGCGGGCGCATCGGCGCCCGCGACGACTTTACTAAGAAGCCGCGGGAATGATCTGCGGCCTTTCTCCAACGCCAGTATTTGAACTGTCAAATTGACTGGCCTGTATGGGTGAAACAGTGACGATCCAGAAAAATTGGCAAGAACTGATTCGGCCGAACAAGCTCCAGGTCACGCCCGGCAGCGATCCCTCGCGTTTCGCGACCATCGTCGCCGAGCCGCTCGAACGTGGCTTCGGCCAGACCCTCGGCAACGCGCTGCGCCGCATCCTGCTCTCCTCGCTCCAGGGCGCGGCGGTGCAGTCGGTGCACATCGACGGCGTGCTGCACGAGTTCTCCTCGATCGCGGGCGTTCGTGAGGACGTCACCGACATCGTGCTCAACATCAAGGACATCTCGATCAAGATGCAGGGCGAAGGCCCCAAGCGCATGGTCGTGAAGAAGCAGGGTCCGGGCGTCGTCACCGCCGGCGACATCCAGACTGTCGGCGATGTGGTCGTGCTCAACCCCGACCTGCAGATCTGCACCCTCGACGAGGGCGCCGAGATCCGCATGGAGTTCACGGTATCGACCGGCAAGGGCTACGTGCCTGCCGAGCGCAACCGTCCCGAAGATGCTCCGATCGGTCTGATCCCGGTCGACAGCCTGTACTCGCCGGTCCGCAAGGTCTCCTACAAGGTCGAGAACACCCGCGAGGGCCAGATCCTCGACTACGACAAGCTGACCATGACGATCGAGACCAACGGCGCGCTCACGCCGGACGATTCGGTGGCCTACGCTGCGCGCATCCTGCAGGATCAGCTCAACGTGTTCGTCAACTTCGAAGAGCCGCGCAAGGAAGTCGCCCAGGAGATCATTCCGGACCTCGCCTTCAACCCGGCCTTCCTCAAGAAGGTGGACGAGCTCGAGCTGTCGGTGCGTTCGGCCAACTGCCTGAAGAACGACAACATCGTCTACATCGGCGACCTCGTGCAGAAGAGCGAAGCGGAAATGCTCCGCACCCCGAATTTCGGCCGCAAGTCGCTGAACGAGATCAAGGAAGTGCTGGCTCAGATGGGTCTGCACCTCGGCATGGAAGTGCCGGGCTGGCCGCCGGAGAACATCGACGAGCTCGCCAAGCGCTTCGAGGATCATTACTGAGCGAATGGCGAGTAGGGAGTAGCGAATAGGGAAGAACTATTCGCTACTCACCATTCGCCACTCGCGACCCAGGGCGAACGCAGGAAGCCCACCTGAAAACCAGTCGCTGAACCACCGCGACACAATCGAAGAAGGACTACACACATGCGTCACGGCAAGGTTCATCGCAAGCTCAACCGCACGGCCGAGCATCGCCGCGCGATGTTCGCAAACATGGCGGCCGCGCTGATCAAGCACGAGCAGATCGTCACCACGCTGCCGAAGGCGAAGGAATTGCGCCCGATCGTGGAGAAGCTGGTCACCCTCGGCAAGAAGGGCGGCCTCTCGATGCGCCGCCAGGCGATCTCCGAGATGCGCGACAAGGACCAGGTCAAGAAGCTGTTCGACGTGCTCGCGCCCCGCTACAAGGACCGTCAGGGCGGCTACACCCGCATCATCAAGGCCGGCTTCCGCTACGGCGACAACGCCGCGATGGCCGTGATCGAGTTCGTCGATCGCGACGTCGATGCCAAGGGCCAGGATTCGGGCCCGGTGCAGGAAAAGGAAGCCGAGGCGGCGTAAGCCAGTCAGCGGATATGAATTGAAGACGGCGCCTTTGCGGGCGCCGTTTTTGTTTGGATGCGCAGGGGTGGCTTCGCCCTGTAGATGCGCTTCCTCACGGCTCAGTGAGACCGATTGCGGCGTCACAGGCCGCTCCCGATATCTCCACTTGCATCCATGGAGACATCGCATGAACATCGACCTTTCCGGAAAGACCGCCCTCGTGACCGGCTCGACCGCCGGCATCGGCTACGCCATCGCCAAGGGCCTCGCCGGCTCGGGCGCGAGCGTCGTGATCAACGGCCGCGGCCAGGACAAGGTCGAGGCCGCCGTGCGCAAGCTGGAAGGGACGGGGGCCAAGGCGCGCGGCATCGCCGCCGACGTCTCGACCGCTTCGGGCTGCAAGGCGCTCGTCTCTGCGCTGCCTGAGGTCGACATTCTCATCAACAATGCCGGCATCTTCGAGCCCAAGGATTTCTTCGATATCCCGGACGAGGACTGGACCCGCTTCTTCGAGGTCAACGTGATGAGCGGCGTGCGGCTGTCGCGCGCGTACATGAAGGGCATGCTCGAGCGCAACTGGGGTCGCATCGTCTTCATCTCATCGGAGTCCGGGCTCAACATTCCCGTCGAGATGATCCATTACGGCATGACCAAGACGGCCCAACTTTCCGTCGCGCGCGGTCTGGCGCAGCTCACCCGCGGTACCGGTGTGACCGTCAACTCCGTGCTGCCGGGCCCGACCATGTCGGAGGGCGTCGAGACGTTCGTCAAGGATCTTGCCCGGCAGAACGGCCAATCGGTCGATGCAGCCGCCGCCAATTTCGTCAGGCAACATCGCCCGAGCTCGCTGCTGCAGCGCTTCGCCAGCGTCGACGAGATCGCCAACATGGTGGTCTTTGCCGCATCCAAGGAAGCGTCTGCGACCAACGGTGCAGCGCTGCGCGTCGAGGGCGGCATCGTCAACACGATCGCCTGAGACGATGGGCATGGCGGCCTATGTGATCTCAGAGGTCGAGGTGCGCGACAGAGCCGCGATGGAGGCCTACCGCACGCTCGCGGCGCACACGATTGCCCAATATGGCGGTCGCTATCTCTCGCGCGGCGGCGCTGCCGAAGTGGTGGAGGGGGGCCCGCCGGCCAAGGCCATCATCATCGTCGAGTTTCCCTCGATGGTCCGGGCGCGCGAATGGTACGCATCGGCGGAATATGCCGATGCACTTAAGCTTCGGGAGACGGCGCTCGAGCGGCGGCTGCTATTCGTGGAAGGTGTAGTGCCAGCTTAGCTGATCCGCCTACTTGGCGCTTCAATTTGGCGCCCGGCAGGCTAAAATGAAACTCTATGCTCTGGCCCCTGTCGACCCGCCATAGACGTCTGTTCAGGCTGACATCCGCGCGGTGGCGGCGACGGGCGATCTTTCTGCTCGGTGGGATCGGAGTCGGCGCCACTGCGGTGGCGCTGGCGCAAGTTGCGGACCTCGCCCAGCACGCCTTTGCGCTACTGCTCGCAAAGTCGCGCTATGCCGTGCTTGCGGTGACGCCGCTCGGCTTCATGCTGTCGGCCTATCTGACCATCCGTCTATTCCCGAACGCACAGGGCAGCGGTATCCCGCAGGCAATTGCGGCGCGGCACCTGACCGATCAGGGCGCGCGAGAGAGCCTGGTCTCGATCAGGATTGCGGTCGGAAAGGTGATCCTCACTCTATTCGGTTTGTTGTGTGGCGCCTCGGTTGGGCGCGAGGGACCAACGGTGCAGGTCGGTGCTTCCATCATGTTCGCGCTCGGCCGCGTCTCGCCGCGCCGCCAGCCCGGATTGATTCTGGCCGGTGCCGCCGCTGGCGTAGCCGCGGCATTCAACACGCCGCTGGCCGGAATCGTCTTCGGCATCGAGGAGATGAGCCGTGCTTTTGAAACCCGCACGTCCAGCCTCATCATTGCGGCCGTCATCGCCGCCGGTCTGACCTCGCTCGCGCTCGCCGGCAATTACGCCTATTTTGGCAGCAGCGCGACGTCGCTGGCGCGTGGAGCGGACTGGCTCGCCGTTCCACTTTGCGGGGCGGCCGGCGGCCTCGCGGGCGGCCTGTTCAGTCGCATCGTCATCGCGATGGCGCGCGGTTTCAATAATCCCCTCGGACGCGCGATCAAGGGCCATCCGCTGTGGTTTGCATTCGCCTGCGGTCTCGCCGTCGCGATCTGCGGCCTGGTATCCGGCGATACGATCTATGGCACCGGATACGTGCAGGTGAAGGGGGCGCTGGAACACAGCTCGCCGCTGCCGCACGATTTCGGCGCCCTCAAGTTTCTTGCCACCACCTTTGCTGCGATCAGCGGCATACCCGGCGGCATTTTCTCACCGTCGCTCGCCGTCGGTGCCGGCATCGGCAGCAACATCGCCTCGTTCTTCCATGATGCGCCACTCGGCGCGATCATGCTGCTCGGCATGGTCGCGTATTTCGCGGGGGTGGTGCAGGCACCGATTACCGCTTTCGTGATCGTGACGGAGATGACCGACAATCACGGCATGGTCGTGCCGTTGATGACGGCGGCGCTGATCGCGCACGCGACCTCGCGGATGGTCTGCGAGGAGGGCATCTATCACGCGCTCGCCAAGGGATTCATCGAGCGGGCGACGCGTCCGCAGGAAAAGATGCAGTAGTAGTGGGCAAAAGCGAAGCTTGCCCACCACTGACCCGTTTGCTCTACGAAGTTGGTCTACCACCCCTCCAGCACGATCTTGCCGCGCGACTTGCCGCTCTCGAGCAGCGCATGGGCGCGCTTGAGGTTGGCTGCGTTGATCGTGCCGAAGGTCTGGTCGAGCGTGGTGCGCAGCACGCCCTTGTCGATGAGGTCGGCGACATCATTGAGCAGATGATGCTGCGCGATCATGTCTGGCGTCTGGAACGAGGAGCGCGTGAACATCGATTCCCAGTGCACCGAGATGGCCTTGCCCTTGAACGTGCTCATGGCAAATTCCGGGGGATCGTCGATCAGGCCGAATCTTCCCTGCGGGGCCATGAACTCCGCAATCGCCTTGTAGTGCTGCTCGGTGAAGGTCAGGCTCGCCACCAGTGCGACTGGGGGCAGCTTCAGCTTCTCGATCTGCTCCTTCATCGGCTTGCCGTGGTCGATCACCGCATGGGCGCCGAGATCGAGGCACCATTTCTGCGACTCCGGCCGCGTCGCGGTGGCAAGTACCGTCAGCCCGGTGAGCCGGCGGGCAAGTTGGATCAGGATCGAGCCGACGCCGCCGGCGCCGCCCGTGATCAAGAGCGTGCGTGGATCGACGCTCTTGCCGGGGACCGCGCCGAGCCGGTCGAACAGCAATTCCCAGGCGGTGATGGAAGTGAGGGGAAGGGCGGCTCCTTGCGCGAACGACAGGCTCTTCGGCTTGTTGCCGACGATGCGCTCGTCGACCAGGTGGAACTCGGCGTTGGTGCCCTGGCGCAGGATCGAGCCGGCGTAGAACACTTGGTCGCCCGGTTTGAAGAGCGTCACGTCGGGGCCGACGGCATCGACCACGCCGGCCGCGTCATAGCCGAGGATCTTCGTCTCGCCCTCGGGCGGAGCTGCGCGCTTGCGCACCTTGTAATCGACCGGATTGGCCGAGATCGCCTTCACGGCGACGCGGATGTCGCGCCCCTTGGGCTCGGGTTTGGCGGTCTCGAAATCGATCAGTGAATCCGCATCCTCGATCGGAAGCGATTTTTTGTAGCCGACGGCCTTCATGGCTTGTCTCCATCAGATGGGCTGTTCGCCTGCCGCTCTAACTGTCGCCCTGGCTTCAAATTGGCAAGTACTGTAAATTCGGGGATATAGTCCCTGTTTGGATACTATTGGGAAAACACGCATGAAGCGGCGCAATTTTGCCCGTCGTCCCGGCTGCTCGGTCGAGGCGACGCTGGACCTGATCGACGGCAAATGGAAGGGCGTGATCCTTTACCACCTCCAGAGCGGCACCCAGCGTTTCGGCGAACTGCGCCGCCGGATGCCCGGCATCACCCAGCGCATGCTCACGAAACAGCTACGCGCGCTGGAGGAGGACAAGCTGGTCATCCGCAAGGTCTATGCCGAGGTGCCGCCGCGCGTGGAGTATTGCCTGTCCGAGCTTGGCGAGAGCCTCAAGCCGGTCATCGATATCCTGAAAGCCTGGGGCGAGAGCCATCAGGAGCGGCTGTCCTGCGCGCCTCCGCCGGTGGTAGAGAGCAAGCCGAAGCGCGCGGCGTGAGTTTCCGGGAGCGGATCGTACCGCTCCCGGAAAGGTGAGCGTCAGAACGCGAACTGTGTGCGCATCGCGACTGCATCGAACTTCGAGCCGACGTCGGCGGTCGAGATCGGCGAGGCCTGTCGCGACACCGTGCCGTGCAGATAGTCCAGCATGAAGCGGACATTGCCGTTGACGTACCAGTTGAGCGCGAGGGTGTAGACCGTCTGCCGGCCACCGGCGACACCGGTCGCGGTCGCGAGCTGATCGTTGAGGTCAATCGTCGAGAAGCGCCCCGCGATTTCCCACGCACCCCAGCCGCCGCCGTCGAGCGAGAACGGATGCGCCGGCTTGACGCCTTGATAGGCCGCTGCCGCGGGATTGTAGGTCCGGCCTTCGCCCGTCAGCACGTAGCCGGCCTGCGCATAGCCGCCCTGGAATTTCAGGCTCGGTGCACCGACCAGCGGCACGCCGGTGTTGGCGGTGCGATCGACGTTGTACCAGAAGTACTCGCCCTGGACGATGAACGGCCCGTAGGTCGCCGCCGCTTCGACGCTGTAGACCTGCGCCCCCGAGACATTGGCGATGGCGCCGGTCGAGATCAGGGTGGTCGGATCGAGACGCAATTCCGGTCGATCGCTGAGCGCGAGCGTCTGCGTATTGGCGATCAGATTGCGCGGCGGCTGGATCAGCCATTGCGCGTCCGCGCCGATATGTACCGAGTAGTCCTTGCCGCTGATGGGATTGCCGGCCACGCGGGCCACGGCGCCATATTGCTCGCTCGTACCCGGCGGCGAAGCGCTCGAGGCGGAATGGATCGCGCCGGTCGAGGGCCCCGTGACATAGCCGCCGATCCAGAGCTGGTCGTTGAACCAGCGCGCACCGGCTGCAGAGCGGAAATCGCCGGCGCCGATGTTGGTCGCGATTACACCGGGCGAGGCGCGCTCCATGAACATGATGTCGTTTGAGCTCGTCGCTTCGTCGAGCGTGTATGGCAGATCCATGATGCCGGCCTCGATCGCCATCTTGCCGCCGAACGGCTTCAAGCCGGTGTAGCTGATATACGCGTTCTCGACGCCGGAGACGCCGCCGCCCGGCAGCGATCCTGGCGCGGCGCCGCCAAATCCGTCGGACGAGCCGCCGAAATCGTAGACGAGCGCGAAGTTCCAGTCGTTGAAGAACTTGCCGGCGACGCCGATGCGCGCGCGACGGACGTTCTGGCCGCTGTCGAGCTTCTGCGGCACAGTGGCCGCGGTATTGGGACGATAGTCATAGCCGCCGACATCCCAATGCAGGCGGCTGGTGATGGCAACGCAGTTGGCCTGGTCGGCGGTGCAGATCGTCGGGCGATTGTTCGGCATCGTCACGACGACGCCGGATGCCGGGGCCGGTCCCTTGACGGGGATCGCCGCATTGGCGTTGGCAACGACGGCCTTTGCCTCCGAACGCGCCTCGGCCTTGGCCTCCGCCTTCGCCTCGGCCCGGGCTTTCGCTGTGGCCGCAGTGTTCGCCGCGGTCTGACTCTGGAGCTTGTCGAGCTTCTGCTCCAGCATCTTCAACTGCTGCTTCAGCAGTGCGATCTCCTGCTCGCTGCTGCTTGCCGATTGTGCCTGGGCCTGCGAGGCCGCCAGCGCACCGGCGAGACCAATCGCTGTTGCTGCAAGTCTTGTCCTGCTCACGTCACGACTCCATCGTTTGACGAACTTCCCCAACTTGTTTGCGGAGCCTAGGTGTGATCGATGACTGCCCCGCGACGCTGCGTCCGGTTGCGCGGTTCCCACTGGTGCAAATTCGCCGCAACCGAATCCGCGTCACTCCACAATGCTGGATGACGCGCATCATGCCAATCCATCGCTCCGGCAGATTGCCGAATCGCACGCCGGGCATGCATTCGGGAGACACCGGAAGGAGACCGAATATTGCCGCCCCGCGCCCTTCTATTGAGGGGCGAACGCGCCTATATTCCGGCGTCTTTTCCAAGAGGTAGGAATGTTTCGATCGACCTGGACCGCCGTCGTCACGGCTTTGTGCATAGCCTTTTCGGCCCATTTCAATCCGGCCTCAGCGCAGGACCGCCGCGTCCCGTCGTCGCCGGCCGAACTGCGGCTGTCCTATGCGCCGATCGTGCAACGGGTGCAGCCCGCGGTCGTCAACGTCTATGCCGCCAAGGTGGTGCAGAATCGCAATCCGCTGCTGGACGACCCGATCTTCCGCCGCTTCTTCGGCGTGCCGGGTCAGCAGCCCGAGCAGATGCAGCGTTCGCTCGGCTCCGGGGTCATCGTCGATGCCTCCGGTCTCGTCGTCACCAACGTCCACGTCATCGAGGGCGCGGACCAAGTGAAAGTATCGCTGTCGGACAAGCGCGAGTTCGAGGCCGAGATCCTACTGAAGGATTCGCGTACCGATCTCGCCGTGCTGCGCCTGAAAGACGCCAAGGAAAAATTTCCGACGCTCGATTTCACGAATTCCGATGAGCTATTGGTCGGCGACGTCGTGCTGGCGATCGGCAATCCCTTCGGTGTCGGCCAGACCGTGACGCACGGCATCATCTCGGCGCTGGCGCGCACGCAAGTCGGCATCACCGACTACCAGTTCTTCATCCAGACCGATGCGCCGATCAATCCCGGCAATTCCGGCGGCGCGCTGGTCGACATGAGCGGCAAGCTCGCCGGCATCAACACCGCGATCTATTCGCGCTCCGGCGGCTCGCAAGGCATCGGCTTTGCGATTCCCGCCAACATGGTGCGCGTCGTGGTCGCCTCCGCCAAGAGCGGTGGCAAGGCGGTGAAGCGGCCGTGGCTGGGAGCAAAGTTGCAGGCGGTGACGCCCGACATCGCGGAGAGCCTCGGCCTGCGCTCGCCGACCGGTGCGTTGGTCGCAAGCGTGGTGCCCAATGGCCCCGCAGCGAAGGCCGGACTGAAATCCTCCGACCTCATCACCGGGATCGACGGCCAGACCGTGGACGATCCCAACGCCTTCGACTACCGTTTTGCGACCCGTCCGCTCGGCGGCACCGCGCAGATCGACGTGCAGCGCGGCACAAGGCCGCTCAAGCTGACCGTGGCGCTGGAGACCGCGCCCGACATCGGCCGCAACGAGCTCGTCGTCACCGCGCGCTCGCCGTTCCAGGGCGCGAAGGTCTCGACCATCACGCCGGCCGTCGCTGACGAGCTGCATCTGGACGCCGACGCCGAAGGCGTCGTCATCACCAATGTCGGCGGCGATACCGCAGCCGCGAGCGTCGGCTTCCAGAAAGGCGACATCATCCTGGCCGTCAACAACCAGAAGATCAGCAAGACCGGCGACCTCGAGAAGGCCGCAAGCGAGCGGCCGCGGATTTGGCGCATCACGTTGGTGCGCGGCGGCCAGCAGATCAACGTCACGTTGGGCGGATGAGTCCGAAGCGACCACAGCAGACGCCGACTCTCTTTGCCGCGGCGGGGCTCGACCACGAGGCGCCGCATCCGCTGCCGGACCGGCTGCGTCCGCGCGCGCTCTCGGAGGTCGTCGGCCAGGACCATATCCTCGGCCCCGACGGTGCGCTGACGCGCATGCTGGAGACGCGCACGCTAGGCTCGCTGGTGTTCTGGGGCCCGCCGGGCACCGGCAAGACCACGGTGGCACGGCTGCTGGCGGACGCGACGGATCTGCATTTCGAGCAGATTTCGGCCGTGTTCTCCGGCGTCGCCGATTTGAAGAAGGCTTTCGATGCCGCGCGCGCCCGCCGCGAGATGGGCAAGGGCACGCTGCTGTTCGTCGACGAGGTGCATCGTTTCAACCGCGCCCAGCAGGATTCCTTTCTGCCCGTCATGGAGGACGGCACCGTGGTGATGGTCGGCGCCACCACCGAGAACCCGTCCTTCGAGCTCAACGCGGCGCTCCTGTCCCGCGCCCGCGTGCTGGTGTTTCGTTCGCTCGATGCCGCCGCGATCGAAAAGCTGTTCGCGCATGCCGAGGCAGTCGAGGGCCGCAAGCTGCCGCTTGATGCGGAGGCGCGCGCGGTGCTGGTGCGCATGGCCGACGGCGACGGCCGTGCGTCGCTGACGCTTGCCGAAGAGGTCTGGCGTTCGGCGCGGGCGGACGAGATTTTCAATGCCGCGCAGTTGCAGGACATCCTGCAGCGCCGCGCGCCGATCTACGACAAGTCGGCCGATGGCCATTACAACCTGATCTCCGCGCTGCATAAGTCGGTGCGCGGCTCCGATCCCGATGCGGCGCTGTATTACCTCGCCCGCATGCTCGATGCCGGCGAGGACCCGCTGTTCCTGGCCCGCCGCGTCGTGCGCATGGCGGTTGAGGACATCGGGCTTGCGGATCCGCAGGCGCTCGTCATCGCCAATGCCGCCAAGGATGCTTTCGACTTCCTCGGCCACCCCGAAGGCGAACTCGCCATCGCGCAGGCCGTCGTCTATCTCGCCACCGCGCCGAAATCGAACGCGGTCTACACCGCCTTCGGCACGGCGATGCAGGTCGCCAAGCAGGCCGGCTCGCTGCTGCCGCCGAAACACATCCTCAATTCCCCGACCAAGCTGATGAAGTCGGAAGGCTACGGCGCAGCTTACGAATACGATCACGACGCTCCCGACGCCTTCTCGGGCCAGGACTACTTCCCGGAAGCCCTGGGCCGCCAGACCTTCTACGACCCGCCCGAACGCGGCTTCGAGCGGGAGATCCGGAAGCGGCTGGATTACTGGGCCAAGCTGCGCAAGGAGCGGGGTGGGACGGGCTAGATGCGGCCATTTCGCCGTGACGACAGCCGGCTTTTAGGGTACGCAGGCAGCCATGAGCCGCCGCATCAAAAGAACCGATCCGAAGCCCCGTTCGCGTGACGAGCGCAAGGAGGCGCACCCGTTCAAGGCACGTGGCGCCAAGAAATCAGGACCGCGCCCAGGAGGCAAGCCGGGCGGCAAGCCACCGCGCTTTGCGGGCGAGCGCGCCGAGCGGCGCGCGCCCAAGGCTGAGCCGGATAGGGCCGCACCTGCAAAGCCGGTCGAGGCATTTCTGCCGACCAAGGTGCAGACCGTCACCGTGACGGCCGACGAGAACAACATGCGCGTCGACCGATTCCTCGAGGCGCGCTTTCCCGGCCTGTCGTTCTCCCATATCCAGCGCGTCGTCCGCAAAGGCGAGCTGCGCGTCGACGGCAAGCGCGTCGACAGCAAGGACCGCCTGGAGGAGGGTCAGAGCGTCCGCATTCCTCCGCTGAAGCTCGACGCACCGAAGGTCGTCGGGGAGCTCTCGGACGCTGCGCAAAAAACGCTCAAGGCGCTGCAGGAGATGACGATCTACGAGGACGACGATGTTCTCGTCCTGAACAAGCCGGCCGGCCTTGCCGTGCAGGGCGGGTCGGGCATGACGCGGCACGTCGACCAGATGCTGGAGGTGATGCGCGACGCGAAGGGCCAGAAGCCGCGCCTCGTGCACCGCATCGACAGGGAGACGTCGGGCTGTCTCCTGATCGCCAAGACGCGCTTCGCCGCCTCGCACCTGACCGGCGCATTCCGCTCGCGGTCCGCGCGAAAGGTGTATTGGGCTCTGGTACCGGGCCTGCCGAAGCCCAAGCAGGGCCGCATCTCGACCTTTCTGGCGAAAGAGGAGGGTGAGGACGACACCATCATGCGCATCGCCCAGCATGGCGATGAGGGCGCGAGCCACGCCGTGACCTATTATGCGGTGGTCGAGACCGCGGGCAACAAGCTGACCTGGGTGTCGCTGAAGCCGGTGACGGGCCGCACCCACCAGCTGCGCGCCCACATGGCTCATATCGGCCATCCGATCGTCGGCGATCCCAAATATTTCAACATCGAGAACTGGCAGCTGCCGGGCGGCTTGCAAAACCGGCTGCATCTCTTGGCACGCCGCATCGTCATCCCGCATCCGCGCGGCGGCGTGATCGACGCCACCGCGCCGCTGCCGCCACATATGCAGCAGTCGTGGAACTTGCTCGGGCTAGATGCAACCAGGTTTGATCCGATCGAGAACGCGCCTGAAGAATAGTTAAGTCAGGTTGAACGGGGCGATCGGAGCACAACATATCGCCCATGAAACGGCTCTCGATCTGTCTGATGGTTTTGACCGCGTTGCTCATGGGGCAGGGGGCACTGGCACAAATTGTGCTGCCGGGCCCCTCGCAGGTCGTTCCGCCGCCTTCGCCGCCACCGCCGCCGAAGCTCGACGTGCCGAAGATGCCGCGGATCGATGCGCCGCCGAGCTACAATTACCGGCCGCTTCCGCGTAATTCGTTCGGCGATCGCTTTTCGAAGTGCCTCGAGGATGCCGCTGGCGCGGGGCTGAGCCCCGCTCACCGCGGCACCTATGCGCTCAGATGCGCGAACTAGGGTCGATCTAGCGGCCAGACCCGGCGAACAGGGCCGCAACGCCCGCCAAGTTCCCTCATGCCCGCCGCTCGCTTTATCGGCCGCCGGTCATATCGTAAAAGCTTGGCATTCAGCGGTAGGGACCGAAAAACGACATGCGCGAATTGTTCGATGAAGCTGCGGGGCAAAGCCCGCCCGATCCGCGCGCGGCGGCACGCCAGTCGGCGCGCCCGCCCCAGCGTAAGCGCTTCTACAAGGAGGCGGGCGTGAGCGAGGCCGAGGGCGGGTATGCCATTGCGCTTGACGGGAAGCCGATCCGCACGCCGTCCGGCCGCCAGGTGGTGATCCCTTCGCGCGAACTCGCCGATGCGGTGGCCGCGGAATGGGCGGCCCAGGGCGAGACGATCGACCCCATGAGCATGCCGCTGACGCGGATCGCCAACAGCGTGGTGGAAGGTGTCGTCGATCGCGTCGAGCTCGTCAGCGACGACCTCGCCAAATATTTCGAGTCCGACCTGCTGTTCTATCGTGCCGGCCATCCTGAGGGACTGGTCGCCCGCGAGGCCGCGCATTGGGATCCCGTGCTGTTCTGGGCGGCGGAGACGCTGGGAGCGCATTTCATCCTGTCCGAGGGCATCATGCATGTGAAGCAGCCGGACGAAGCGCTTCGGGCGGCGCGCGAGGCGCTGCCGCAGGATGCCTGGTCGGTCGCCGCCCTCCACGTGGTGACGACCCTGACCGGCTCGGCGCTGCTGGCGCTGGCACTCGCCCATGGCGCGCGGGACGCCGGCCAGGTCTGGGCCGCCGCCCATGTCGATGAAGACTGGAACGCCGAGCAATGGGGCGTGGACGAGGAGGCAGCCAGCCGCCGGGCCATCCGCCTCAGGGATTTCGAGGCCGCCGTCGCTGTGCTGGCGGCCGCAAAGCCTGCCGCAACCACAGGTTCTTAACGAGAGGTTTACGGCACAGCGTTACGGTAGCCGCTCCCTGAGGCCGCTGAGATGCCGACGCCGGTCACTTCCATTGCTCCCGGTAGCGCCGCCGGCCCCTTGGCTGATGCGGCGACACCCGATCTTGTGCTTCAAGCCGGCAGTGTCGTCGATGCCAGGGTCGTCAGCGTCCTCGCGGACAATCTGGTGCGGATCGCGATCGCAAATCTATCGCTCGACGTGATGTCGGAAGTCGCGCTGTCGCCCGGACAAAATCTCCAGCTGGCGGTGTCTCAGAACGACGGCGCCATCCGCCTTGCCGTCGTGGGCGGGGCAGGCGAGGCGGCCGCCGACGTGGTCACGCTGACGCCGCGTGCGGCCTCGCTGGTGGAGAGCCCGCCGCTTGCGCCGTCGGCGGGCGCCGCGCGCAGCACGCTGACACCTCCAGAGCAAGTCGCCGTCACGGTGGCTTCGGCCGAGGCCGTCACCAGGCAGGGCAGCCAGGCGCCGCTGTTTGCCAATCTGGCCGCCGTCGTCACCGGCAGCAATCTGCCCGCCGGCTTGAAGCAGGCGGTGCTGGACGTGCTGGCGCAGCAGACCCCGCTCAGTACCGGGCTTGCCGGCGGCGATATTGAATCCGCCTTCCAGAAATCAGGGCTGTTCCTCGAGGCTTCGCTTGCGGCAGGCGCGCCGCCGTCGTCCCGCGCAATGCCCGATTTGAAGGCGGCGCTGCTGGTGCTGCGCCAGGCACTGGCTACGATTGAGAGGGACGTGCCACCGACGCAAGGCGCCTCGCCGGCTCCGGCAGCAGGTGGGGCGGCGCAGGCGGGATCGCCATCAACCGCGCAACAGCCGCAAACGCCGCGCAGCGTCAATCCCGCGGGTGCCGTGCCAGCCGATCTCGCCGGCGGCGCGGCGACGTCGCGGATCATGTCCGCTGGCCTTGCCGCGAGCCTGCTGCAAGAGGTCACGCAAGACCTGCCGCGCCTGACCGGCAACGTGCCAGGGTCCAACAAGGCCGTGCCGGATGGCCATGGCTTCGAAGCCGCTGCACACGCGACGCCCCCGCCATTCCGCGGTGCGCTGCCGGCGCCGCAGTCCATCGCCGCGCCATCGCTCGCGCCGGACACGCCGCTCGCAGCCACCGTGCATCGCCTGCTCGACGATACCGACGCGGCGCTCGCGCGGCAGACGCTGCTGCAAATTGCGTCGCTGCCCGATCGCGCCGATGCCAGCGGGCACCGCATCGATCCGGCCGTGCCGCAGTGGAGTTTCGAGATTCCGTTCGCGACCCCGCAGGGCACTGCGATGGCGCAGTTTGAGATATCGCGCGATGGCGGCAACGAGTCCGTCGATCCCGCCCAGCGCGCCTGGCGCGCGCGCTTCTCTCTTGATGTGGAGCCGGCCGGACCCGTGCATGCGCTGATCACGCTGAACGGCGACACGACCTTCGTGCGGATGTGGGCGGAGCGGCCGGCGACGGCGCAGCAGCTTCGTACCGGCGTCGGTGAGCTCAGCCAGGCATTGACGAGGGCCGAGCTCAAGCCCGGCGACATCGTGGTCCGCGACGGCACGCCGCCGCAACCGGCGCCTGTTCGCGCCGGGCACTTCCTGGATCGTGCGACATGAGCGATCCATCCAAGCTCGCGATCGCGCTGCATTACGAGAAGGGCACCAACGCGCCTGTCGTCGTCGCCAAGGGCAGGGGCACGATCGGCGATAAGATCGTCGAGATCGCCAAGGCCCACGACATCCCGATCGAGGAGAACGAGGTCCTGGCCGGCGCGCTGTCCAAGGTCGAGCTTGGCGAGGAGATCCCGCCCGATCTCTACAAGGCCGTCGCCGAGGTGCTGGTGTTCGTTCTGCGGCTGTCGGGCCGGGGGCGGTAAGAATAACCTGTCATCGTTTCACCACGTAGCGGCTGCATGGTCGCGCGGCTTCTCACAGTCACGGATATCGCTCTTGCTGACCCGTCGTTCCACCCTCGGTCTTCTCGCCGCAGCCGCGGTCCTGCCATCCCGCGCGCGCGCCCACGTCGCGCCGCCGCGCAATGAAATCCGTGAGAGTCTTGCAAAGCGCTTCACCGATCTCGGCACGTCAGGCACTTTCGTCGGCTACAAGGTCGAGGACTATCTGATCGTCGCCAGTGACAAGGAGCGCTCGGGTGAGGGCAAGCTGCCGGCCTCGACCTTCAAGATTCCGAACGCGCTGATCGCGCTGGAGACCGGCGTGGTCGCTGACCCCGACAAGGACGTGTTTCCCTGGGATGGCGTCAAGCGTCCGATCGAGGCCTGGAATAAGGATCACACGCTGCGCAGCGCCATCGCGGTCAGCGCGGTGCCGGTCTTTCAGGAGATTGCACGGCGCATTGGCCAGGAGCGCATGCAAAAATATGTCGACGAGTTCGACTACGGCAATCGCGACATCGGCGGCGGCATCGACCAGTTCTGGCTCACCGGCGCCCTGCGCATCGATCCGGTCGAGCAGGTCGATTTCGTCGACCGGCTGCGCCGCCGCGTGCTGCCGATCTCAAAGCGCAGCCAGGACCTCGTCGCCGACATCCTGCCGGTGAGCAAAGTGGGCGACAGCATCATCCGCGCCAAGTCCGGCCTGCTCGGGGCCGAGCGCGGCGAGCCGTCGCTCGGCTGGATGGTCGGCTGGGCCGAGAAGGGTGAGGCGCACACCGTGTTCGCGCTCAACATGGATTGCAAGGAGTCGCGTCTGGTCGGCGAGCGCATGCCGCTGACGCAAGCCTGTCTTGCCGAGATCGGTGCGGTCTGACGGATGCAGTGATCGCGCCTTATTACGGACCGCAAAGAAGTTCTCGTCACAGCGACCGCAGCTCTCTCAGCAACGCCATTGCGAGTGGGCGCCCCCCTTCAGGCATCCTTCTGCCGGCCGATCATGCCCAGATGCGTGAAGCCGAATCCGGCGGAATATTTCAGGCCGTAGCCCAGCGCCCGGTCGATGCCGATATGGGCGAGCCAGATCAAGGCAATGGACAAAGTGAGGGGCGAGGCGAGGCCGAAGCCCAGCGTCAGCAGCGCCACCGGCGCCATGTAGCTGTGGGCGGCGTTGTAGACCATCGCGCCGAACCTGGCGTCGGACAGGTATGCCAGGAAGCTCAGATCGGGCACGAAGAAGAGCAGGGCAAACACCAGCCAGGACCCGTCCCAGGCCCAGTACAGCATCACCATCCCTGCGAACAGGGTCAGGCCCTCCAGCCGCAGCAGGATGTTGACGCCGCCTGTCGCCGCGCCCGTTCCTTCGGTCATGTTCGTCTCCCAGGCAAAGCTCTGTAATTCCTTGCGCTTTCACGCTGCGGCAGGGCAGCCCTGCGCCGCCGAAAGCTGCTTCCCGGCCCGCAAAATGCCGTGTTAGAACCCCGCATCACTTAAGAACTGGCGGGAGCAAATGAAACACATCCTGGACGCCCTTGAAGACCGTCGCGCCGCCGCAAAACTCGGCGGCGGGGAGAAGCGCATCGAGGCGCAGCACGCCCGCGGCAAGCTGACGGCGCGCGAGCGCATCGAACTGCTGCTCGACAAGGGGTCGTTCGAGGAGTTCGACATGTTCGTCGAGCACCGCTCGACCGAGTTCGGGATGGAGAAGACCAAGGTGCCGGGCGACGGCGTCGTCACCGGCTGGGGCACCGTCAACGGCCGCAAGACCTTCGTCTTCGCCAAGGATTTCACTGTATTCGGCGGTTCTCTCTCGGAAACGCACGCGCTGAAAATCACAAAACTCCAGGACATGGCGATGAAGGCGAGGGCGCCCATCATCGGCCTCTATGATGCCGGCGGCGCCCGCATCCAGGAAGGCGTCGCCGCGCTCGCCGGCTATTCCTACGTGTTCCGCCGCAACGTGCTGGCCTCGGGCGTGATCCCGCAGATCTCCGTCATCATGGGCCCCTGCGCCGGCGGCGACGTCTATTCGCCTGCGATGACCGACTTCATCTTCATGGTGAAGAACACCAGCTACATGTTCGTCACCGGCCCCGACGTCGTGAAGACCGTGACCAACGAGGTCGTGACCGCCGAAGAGCTCGGCGGCGCCTCGGTGCACGCCACGCGCTCCTCGATCGCGGACGGCGCCTTCGAGAACGACGTCGAGACGCTGCTGCAGATGCGGCGCCTGATCGACTTCCTGCCGTCCAACAACACCGACGGCGTGCCGGAATGGCCGAGCTTCGACGACATCGGCCGGGTGGACATGTCGCTGGACACGCTGATTCCGGACAATCCGAACAAGCCCTACGACATGAAGGAGCTGATCCTGAAGGTCGTGGACGAGGGCGACTTCTTCGAGATCGCGGAAGCCTTCGCCAAGAACATCGTCACCGGCTTCGGCCGCATCGCCGGCCGCACCGTCGGCTTCGTCGCCAACCAGCCGATGGTGCTGGCCGGCGTGCTCGACAGCGACGCCTCGCGGAAAGCCGCGCGCTTCGTCCGCTTCTGCGACGCCTTCAACATCCCGATCGTCACCTTCGTCGACGTGCCGGGCTTCCTGCCGGGCACGAGCCAAGAATATGGCGGCCTGATCAAGCATGGCGCCAAGCTGCTGTTCGCCTATTCGCAGTGCACTGTGCCGCTCGTCACCATCATCACCCGCAAGGCCTATGGCGGCGCCTTCGACGTCATGGCCTCCAAGGAGATCGGCGCCGACATGAACTATGCCTGGCCGACCGCCCAGATCGCGGTGATGGGCGCCAAGGGCGCGGTCGAGATCATCTTCCGCAGCGACATCGGCGACCCCGACAAGATCGCGGCGCGCACCAAGGAATACGAAGACCGCTTCCTGTCGCCGTTCATCGCCGCCGAGCGCGGCTATATCGACGACGTCATCATGCCGCACTCGACGCGGAAGCGGATCGCCCGGGCGCTGGCGATGCTGAAGGACAAGAAGACGGAAATGCCGGCGAAGAAGCACGACAATTTGCCGTTGTGAGGGGGGACTTGGCCCGCTGGAAAAATGGCGTGGTGCGGTCGAGCCGATTCGACTATATTGACGGTATGACCGACGCTCTCAAGAAACTCATCGAGGCTGCAAAAACCGCGAATCCATCCCCGGAACACCGGGAGGAGCAGCGGCGCAGCTTCGTATATGGCAATACCCATTTCGAAAATGCGCTCATAACGCGAGAGATGGTGGATCGTGAGGCCGAGAAATTGGCCAAGGAAAAGAAGTGACAAGCGACGAGCCCGAACGGCGTGATAGCCGGGCGCTCGAACCTGAGTTGATTACAGATCCGCAAGCGAAGGCTGCTGCGGAAGCCCGGAATGGGTTCCGTCAGTACGACGCGGCTATTGGCGTGATCCAGACTGCCCTTGAACGGGGCTCATTCAAACTCCGTCCCTCGCTCATCCTCGGTCTGCAACGGGAAGCCTTGGCGGGCATCAGCTCTTACGCCGGCAACTATCGCCCTGGTGGCGTCGCCATCGAGGGAAGCAAGCATGAGCCTGTCGGCGCACATCTGGTCCCAGAACTCATTGAGGATATGTGCGACTACGTCAATGATCACTGGGAACTCAGCACGCCGATTCATCTAGCTGCTTATGTCATGTGGCGGCTAAATTGGATTCATCCGTTCGCGGATGGGAATGGGCGCACTTCCCGAATTGTCTCGTACGTTGTGCTTTCAATTCGGGCTGGCACTCTTTTGCCGGGCACCCCGACGATTCCAGATCAAATAGTCGACAACCGGCGGCCCTATTTTGATGCGTTGGATGCGGCCGATTTGGCTTTTCGCGATGGTGGCCGGATCGATGTCTCGAAAATGGAAGATTTGCTAGCCTCATTGTTGGCGAACCAACTCGCGGAATTCTATAGATCGGTTGGCGGGAAACTACCCAGCTAAGAACAACCCTTTGCGCTGGCCTTATTCGTAAGCAAGCTCCCAGATCCGAAGCCCTATGACCGAAGACGATCCGACCGACGAAATCTCCGATATCGAAGATCGGATCGAGGCGCTGGCCGAGATCGCAGAGCGCTGCAGGAAGTATATCCTGGCGTCGAAGATCGCCATTGCTGGCGGGGCGGCGCTGCTGCTGGTGACGATCCTCGGTGTGTTCGGCTTCGGTCAGACCGCCGCGCTCGGATCAATCGCCCTCGTGCTGGGCGGGATCGTCTCGCTCGGCTCGAATGTCTCTACGTTGCGGCAGACGGATGACGCCATTACTGCCGCGGAGGCGCGGCGTGCGGCGTTGATCGGACGCATCGACCTTCGCCTGGTCGCCGATGCTCCTTTGAAGCTGGTGTGACGCAACCAGCGCCAGCGTGCCTCACGCGGCCGTCTTGAGCGTCAGCACCGACGATTCCGTGTGGCATTCTGCGGCGAAGGCTTGAAGCCGCTCGGCAGTCTGCTGGTCGAGGATGGCTTTTGCCAACTGCTCGGCGCGGGCGATCTGTTGCTTGAGATATTCGATGCGGGCCATGTTCACCCTCTCGTGGAAATCATCGCAGGCGAATTGCTTCATTCCGGCGGCGGGGACTTTAGTCCAAGAGCCGGATTGAATGTGTGAGCCACATCACGTCTCGCGCGTCGCATCCGCCGCGGCGAAATGCGCCATCTGATCGGCGTGAGCCTTGGCGAAGGCCGGGCGGGCGGTGGCGCGTGCGAGGTAGGCACGGCAGGCCGGATGGTCCGTCAGCCCGTCGAAACCATCGACGACGCGCAGCACGTCCGCCATCAGGATGTCGGCGACGGAGAAGGAGCCGGCCAGCCATTCGCGGCTGCCCAGCACCGGCTCGAGATGCTTGAGCCGAAGCTTGAGGAAGTCGTCCACGAATGTCCACGCCGCCGTGTCGGTCGGATGGCCCATGAACTTCGACATGCCCCAGGGCAGGCTGGCCATCTCCACTGAATTGAGCGCCGCGAACACCCATTTCGTCGCCTCGGCGCGACCGCGCGGATCGGATGGTATCAGCCTCTCGCTGAGCCCGCCGAGGTGCAGCAGGATCGCGCCGCTCTCGAAGATCGAGAGGTCGCCGTCGGTCAGCCACGGCACCTGGCCAAAGGGCTGGTGCGCGAGATGCGCAGGCCCCCGATCGTCGAACGGCACGCTGGCGACGCGATAGGGCAAGCCGGCTTCTTCCAGCGCCCAGCGCACGCGGAAGTCGCGCACGAAGCCTCGCGGCGCTGCTGGAACCCAATCGAAGGTGGTCAGGGTGAGGTCGGCCATTTGCTGTCTCCGTGTCCTGGTTCGAGGCAAAGGACGAACGAAGGGCGTCCATTCCGACACCGGCACCAACTCTTTTTGTCGCCGGCGGCTTAACCGGCTAGTCTCGGTTCAAACAACAGGAGGAAATCCGATGCCATCAGCATTCTTCATCGTCCGCGCCATCGTCACCGATCCCAATAAGCGCGCTGCTTTCGACAGATGGTATGAGACGGAACACCTGCCCGACGCGGTGAAGACGTTCGGCGTGGCCAAGGCCTGGCGGTTCTGGAGCCTCGACGATCCCTCGCTGCACCAGGCGATGTATCAGTTCGATGACGAGGCCAAGCTGAATGCGATGCTGAAAGGTGACGCACTCCAGAAGCTCGTCGCCGATTTCAATCGCGACTGGCCCGACGTGAAGCGCACGCGCGAAACGCTGGTGCTGGCGCAGGAGTTTGCGAAATAAGCGGAAGACATTCCGCAGCTCGATAAATCGGGACGCGCGATTCAGCTCCGGTTCATGTCGTGAACGCGACACTTCCTCTGCATCACAGTCACGATGACCAAAGGAAGAAATGATGGAGCGCCGGAACTTTTTGAAACTTGCATTGGGAGTGACGGCGGGCGCCGCCGCCTTCGCTGCGACGGCCGCGCAGGCCGCGCCGCTGTCACCGCAGCCGGTCGGTGATCCCGCCCGTATGCCGCAGGGCAATTCCGACGCTCATCCCGCGGTCACCACCAGCGAGGAAGCCGGGAAGCTGGCGCCAGAGCAGGTTCACTACGGCCATCACCGCCACTGGGGTTGGCACCGCCGTCATTGGCGCCGGCATCGCCGACGCTGGCACCGCCGCCATCACTGGTAAGCTCGCGAAATTTGTGGATGGGATGGGGATCGCCGCCGGCGGTCCCCGTTTCGATTCTGGAGGCGCTTCAGTTCCACGGCGGACGAAGCGTTGGCAGCAACTCCAAAAAAATGGCCGCGCTGGCTTCCGCCGCGCGGCCACTTTGAACGCAAATGGACGAGGTCAGAACGGGCGGCAGCGGCCGGCGTACCAGCGGAAGCCGTAGGGGCACACACGTGCGCGAGGCACAACGACGACCGGCGCCGGGGCGACCACCACCGGAGCGGGGCGAACGACGACCGGGCCGCGCATCGGACGGCAGCCACCATAGGGGCCGCGATACCAACCCGGGCCGCAACCGCCGGCGGCGCTGGCCGCCTCGCTGAAACCGACGACCGCGCTGGCGAGCATGACGGCGGCAAACAGGTATTTCATTGGGCTTTCCTTCTCGTCCTTAGGCAGGCTAGGGGAACAGCGCTTGCGGCGCAGAATGAATCAAGAGACACGATTCGACACGTTAAATCTGGAGCGTGCCGACACGGTGATCCAAACCTGCCAATCATGACCTGAATGCGGCATGAACGTTCCGCGCAACCGGCCTCAGACGACACGCTAGTATCGCTAGCGGCCGAGAAATCCAAGCACGAACTCCTTGTACTTCTCGGGCGCCTCGAGGAAGACGAGATGCCCGGTGTTCGGGATCACTTCGGCCCGCGCATTCGGCATCTTGGCGGCAAGCGCCTTCGCCAGTTCGGCGTTCTGCCCCATCTTGGCCCGCACCGCCTCTGGCGCGAGCGGCCGGCCCGGCGCGTTGTGGTCGTCGGCGCCCATCACGAACAGGGTGGGTACCGCGATCAGCGGAATCTCGTGCGCCACCGGCTCTCGGTAGATCATCTGGCCGGAGCTGACGAAGGCGCGCAGCCAGCGCGGATAATCGGGGCTGCCCTTGATGTTGAAGCGGGCATCGATGAACGGCGTGATCGCCTCCGCCGGCAGCTTGATCGCATAATTGGTCTGGAGCTGCTTGCGATAGCCCTCGGCCGTGAGCTTGTCCTCGGTCTCGATCATCTTTTCCGTCGGTGTCGGCGGCACGTAAAGGCGGTAATCCTCGAGCCCGATCGGCGCGGTCAGCACCAGATGGGCGACACGGTCCGGATAGGCGCGGGCGATGCGCACGCCCAGCATGCCGCCAAGCGAATGCGCGACGATCTCGGCCTTGTCGATCTTGAGATGGTCGAGCAGCGCGATTGTGTTGCGCGCCAGATTGTCGAAATGCAATTCGCCCTGCGGCTTGGAGGATTTGCCGAAGCCGATCTGGTCCGGCACCACGACGCGGAAGCCGGCCTCGCCGAGCATCTTGATCACGGGTGCCCAATAGCTCGACGGGAAATTGCGCCCGTGCAGCAGCACCACGGTGCGGCCGTTCGGCTGCGCAGCGGCAACATCCATATAGGCCATGCTGAGCTGCTCGCCGTCGTTGACAACAGGCATGAGGTGCACGGGGTAGGGATAGTAAAAGCCTTCGAGCGCGATGCCATAGGGCTCGCGCGGCGCGGTGTCGGCGGCGATGGCGGATGTGAACGGAGAGACGAGAAGGACGGCGGCGAGTGCGGCCGGGAGAGGGCGGTTCATGGAGGGTCTCGTAATTGGAGCAGTCATTCCGGGGCGCGCGCAGCACGAACCCGGAATCTCGAGATTCCGGGTTTGGTCCTTCGGGACCATCCCGGAATGACAATGCGCATAAAGACGTCGACGGCCGGGTCAAGCCCGGCCATGACCAGAGCGCGCATTCACACGCAAACGTGCGAACCCACGCGCGTTGCGTGATCAGTCCTGCCCGCTGCCGAACAGCACGGCGAAATGTTTCTCGCCGGTGCGGGTGAAATTCACCACGCGGCTGCCGGGCGTGGCATCGCGCGAAGCCCATTTCAGCTCGGCGAAGCGCTGCATCATGGCGGCGCCCAGCGTGCCGGCGAGATGGTGGCGCCTCTCGCTCCAGTCGAGGCAGGCCTTGCACACCGGGCGACGCGGATGCGCCAGCATCTCGGGCGAGATCTGCAAATGTTTGGCGAGGAAGCGCTCGCCCTCGGCCGTCAGCTCGATGTCCTGCTTCTTCTGCCTGACCAGGTTTCGCTCGCGCATGGTATCGAGTATCTGCACGCCGAGATCGCCGGCGAGATGGTCGTAACAGATCCGCGCCCGCCGCAGCGCCGGATCCTTCGGTCCGGTGCGCACGCGCATGTGGCCGGTCCGCGCGGCAAGGCCGGCGAGGCCCTCGAGCACTCCGGCGACGTCGTCATCGGTGAGTCGGTAGTAGCGGTGCCGGCCCTGCTTCTCCGGCTCGATCAGGCCGCCGGCCTCGAGCTTCGACAGATGCGAGCTCGCGGTCTGCGGCGTGATGCCGGCCTCCTGCGCCAGCTCGCTCGCGGTGAGCGCACGGCCGTTCATCAGCGCGGTCAGCATGTTGGCGCGGGCGGGGTCGCCGACGAGGGAGGCGACCATGGCAATGTCGGGACCTGATTTCATGCTTCGATGATAGCCGAAGCATCGTAGTTGGGCAAGCGCGTAGCGTGTTGCTTCAAGCACAGGAGCCCGTCATGTCCGTCACCGTCTTCATCCGCTACCAGCTCGATCCGTTCAAGCGGGCGCAGTTCGAGGAATATTCGAAGCGCTGGCTCACCATCATCCCGAGATGCGGCGGCGAGTTGATCGGCTACTTCATGCCACATGAGGGCACCAACAACATCGCCTTCGGCCTGATTTCGTTCGAGAGCCTGGCGGCGTACGAGTCCTACCGCAAGCGGCTGCGCGCCGATCTCGACGGCACGGCAAACTTCAACTTCGCGGAGGCGGAAAAATTCATCCTTGCGGAAGAGCGCACCTTCCTGCGCAAGGTGGTATTGTAGCCTACCAACAGCAGGAGATGCCCATGATCGCCGTGATCTTCGAGGTCTGGCCCAAGCCGGAACACCGCCAGGACTATTTCGATCTCGCGGCCGATCTGAAGCCGCTGCTGCAGACCATCGACGGCTTCATCTCGGTCGAGCGCTTCGAGAGCCTGACCGAGAAGGGCAAGATTCTGTCCGTGTCGTTCTGGCGGGATGAGGCAGCCGTCGCGGCCTGGCGCAACACGATGGAGCATCGCCGCACGCAGGCGAAAGGCCGCGCAGAGATCTTCGCGGACTATCATCTGCGCATCGCCAGCGTGATCCGGGATTACAGCATGACCGACCGCGAGCAGGCTCCGAAGGACAGTCGCGCGGTGCACGACGGGCACTAGCGCACTTGAAAAGGCGCGCCTATCTCTGCGCGGCCAACAAGGGAGAGAAACTATGCACGTGACGACTGCGGACAAGCGCGCGACGTTCAGGAAGATGCACGAGAGCGGCTGCTTCATCCTGCCCAATCCGGTCGATGTCGGTGGCGCGAAAGCCTTGCAGCATCTCGGCTTCAAGGCGATCGCGTCGTCGAGCGCGGGACTTGCCTGGACCATCGGCAAGGCCGACAACCACGTCAGCGTCGAGGACGTCTGTCAGCATCTGGCAGCATTGAGCTCGGCCGTCGACATTCCCGTGAACGCCGATTTCGAGGGCGGTTTTGCGGTCGAGCCGGACAGGGTCGCGGACAATGTCGAGCGCGGCGTGCGTACCGGCGTGGCGGGCCTCTCGATCGAGGATTCCACCGGCGACAAGGACAAGCCGCTCTATGACCGCGCGCTGGCGGTCGAGCGCATCAAGGCCTCCCGCAAGGCGATCGGCGACAGCGGCACGCTGCTGGTCGGCCGCTGCGAAGCTTATTTGTGGGGCGTCACCGACCTCAAGCTCGTGATCGATCGGCTGACCGCTTATGCCGATGCCGGCGCCGACTGTCTCTACGCGCCGGGCCTGAAGAGCCGCGAGGACATCGCCGCGGTGGTGAAGTCGGTGCATCCCAAACCGTTCAATCTCCTGATCGGCGCGTCCGGCCTGTCGCTGCAGGAGGCCAGAGATCTCGGTGTGCGCCGGATCAGTGTGGGCGGCTCGCTCGCCCGCGCCGCCTGGGGCGGCTTCATGCGCGCTGCAAAGGAGATGGCGGAGAAGGGAACGTTCACAGAGCTCGGTGGCGGCTATCCCGGCGGCGAGCTCAACAAGATGTTCAGCTAGGCAAACGAAATGCGGCGGGATGGTGCATCCCGCCGCTCTCACGTCTCATTGCGAACCGTTACTTCGCGCCATTAGACGGCGTCTGCGAATCCGGCGCCGGCTTTGCAGCAGGCGTATCGGGAGCCGGGGCAGCCGGCCTGCTCGGCGCCGCACCGGTGGTCACGCCCGGCTCGGCGTTGTTGCGGGGCGTCACGTCGCGCACGCCAGGAGGCGCCGCCGGATTGGTCGGCTGCGTCTGCGCGGTCTGCGAGGCTGGCGTGTTGCTGGCCTGGTTGGTCGTGGTGGTGTTGTTCAAGCCGTAGAACACCGCGCCCAGCACCAGGGCGACCGCTACCGCGAACAGCGCGATCTTGCCGCTGGAGGCAGGGCCTTCCCCGAGCTCGGGATCGGCCTGAAGGTCGGCATCCCGGCGTGCCGCGCGAGAATATTCATCGTCGGCGAGGTTCGGGCGGTACGGATCGTTGGGAAAACGGTCGTCAGCCATCGATTGGGTCTCCTCGGGTTATGACGTCGGGACAACCCTCAGGTGCGAGATTCCGTTCCGCGCCACGTAATGCTTTCGTCGCATGTTGCCCTCACGCCGGGAATCGGGAACCTGTTCACTCGGGAACTGGAGGCGAGTTCCATGGCCGCGACGAGGGAACGAAGCCGATGTGGAGTCTGCCGCCGACCGATAGCGTGCTTCACTTTCTGGCTCTCGTCGCCTTGACGGCGGAGGGCATGACGGCGGCACTGGCCGCGGGGCGGCGCAGCATGGACTATGTCGGCGTTTGTCTTCTCGCCTGCATCACCGCGCTTGGCGGTGGCACGCTGCGCGATCTGTTTCTCGGTCACTATCCGCTGGTGTGGGTGGCCCACCCGATCTACCTTGCACTGCCGGGCGAGGCGGCGCTGCTGACGATCCTGATCGCGCGCCTCGTGCATCGGCTGCACCTCGCCTTCATCGTGCTCGATGCGATCGGCCTCGTCGTCTTCACCATGATCGGCTGCAACGTCGGCTGGCAGATGGATGCCTCGCTGCCGATCGTGATCGTCTCGGGCATGGTGACGGGCTGCGCCGGCGGCGTGTTGCGTGATGTGCTCTGCAACGACGTGCCGCTGCTGTTCCGATCCGAGCTCTATGCCAGCGTCTCGGTCGTGACGGGTTTGTTCTACGCCACCGCGTTCGGCTTCAATCTCCATGCCGAACTCTGGACGATCTTGACCTTCGTGCTCGGCCTCAGCTTCCGCCTGCTCGCGGTGCACTACAGATGGGAGATGCCGAAATTCGTGTTCACCGGGGATGAGGAGAGGTAGAGTCACGTCGCCTCACTCTGATGACGGGGAGAGGGAGTTGGCTACGGCTCCTTCCTCGCCTTCGCCACTTGGGCCGGTGTCACCAGCGGGCCCGCATTGCCCCAGGAATTGCGGATGTAATTCGTCACCGCCGCGATCTCGTCGTCGGACAGTTGCTTGGCATATCCCGGCATCTCGCCGGTGTTGGGCGCGCGCGGCGTGGTCACGGTGTGGGCGCCGTCGAGGATGATGCGCAACGTGGAGGACGGGTTGTTGGATTGCAGCAGCGCATTGCCGGGCAACGGCGGGTAGATGCGCGGGGCGCCGGAGCCGTCGGCCTCATGGCAGGCGATGCAGAGTCTTGCGTAGACCGCCTGGCCGGCTTTCATCTCGGCATCATCCGGCGGCGTCACGATCGTCTCGCGCCGCGCCGGCGGCAGGCTCTTCAGATAGTGCGCGATCGCACGCACGTCGGCATCGCTCATTTTCGCGGTCGAGTTGACGACGACCTCCGCCATCGGCCCGCCGGCATGGCTTTTGGCGTTGCGCCCGCTTTGCAGATACTCCGTGATGTCCTCCTCGCTCCACGATTTCAGCCCGGTGCGGGCGGCGCCATCGAGGCGGGGGGCAAACCAGCCGCCGACCTCATTGCCGGATAGCGCCTGCCCATTCCTGTCGGCGCCGAAATAGTTCTTCGGCGTGTGGCAGGCGCCGCAATGACCGAGCCCCGTGACGAGATAGCCGCCTCTGTTCCAGGCCGCGCTCCTGCTCTGGTCCGGCTCAAACAGGCCGGGCTTGAAATACATCGCGTTCCAGAGCCGCATCAGGCCGCGATAGCCGAACGGCCAGCGCAGCTCCGGCGGCTTGTTGCGGCTCGCCACGGGCGCCAGCGTTCCGAGATAGGCGCGGATCGCCAGCACGTCGTTCTTCGTCATTTTGGTGAAGTAGGGATAGGGAAAGGCCGGATAATAGTTCGAGCCGTCGGGCGCGATGCCGGTGCGCACCGCGCGCACGAAATCGGCGTCCGTCCAGGCGCCGATGCCGGTGTCGCGGTCCGGCGTCAGGTTCGGCGCAAAGATCGCGCCGAAAGGCGTGTCGATGCGCTTGCCGCCTGCGAACGGCTTGGCCGGATCGGCAGTGTGGCAGCCCGCGCAGTCGCCGGCCTCGACCAGCGCCTTGCCATAGGCAATCAGCTCCGGCGATGGCTCGGCGGCAAGCGCCGCGCCAGCAACTGCACTGCACAACGCAATCAAAGCCAGAATCGTGCGCATGCTTGGGCCTCTCCTGCGACCAATCGCCGTCATCGGCGCCATGAGGGCGGCCATTCATTTCGCCACGGCGGGGGTATGGTGACACAAATTGAAAATGCCCGGCGTGTTTGAGGCCACGAAATTGCGATTTTTGCCCGGCGCGCCCTTTTATCCAGATTTGTGGTGCGGATCATGAAATATCCGACATAGAGTGGCGGTGACGGTCGGCGCGCCCTAACTAAAAACGACGGGAAGGCAACGGCTTAAGCGACCTTAAGTAACCAAGGCCTGAGCAGGGCCAAACGAGGACAGCATGGGCATCAACCAGGGTCCGATCAGTCTCGATCAAAAATACACCCAGGAAACCGGACACGTCTTCACCACTGGCATCCAGGCCCTGGTCCGCCTGCCGATGGCCCAGATCCGGCGCGACCGCGCCAACGGCCTCAATACCGCGGGCTTCATCTCCGGCTATCGCGGCTCGCCGCTCGGCGGCTACGACCAGCAACTTTTCGCCGCCCGCAAGCATCTCGAACAATACAACATCAAGTTCCAGCCCGGCGTGAACGAGGATCTGGCGGCCACTGCCGTCTGGGGCTCGCAGCAGCTCAACCTCTCGCCCGGTGCCAAATATGATGGCGTTGTCGGAATCTGGTACGGCAAGGGCCCGGGCGTTGACCGCTGCGGCGACGTGTTCCGCCACGGCAATGCCGCCGGCTCGGCCAAGAACGGCGGCGTGCTGTGCCTTGCCGGCGATGACCACGGCGCGAAATCCTCGACCGTTCCGCATCAGTCCGACCACGCCTTCATCTCGGCGCTGATGCCCTATCTCTATCCTTCCAGCATCCACGAGATGATCGAGATGGGCCTGCTCGGCATCGCGATGTCGCGTTATTCCGGCTGCTGGGTCGGCATGAAGGTGATCACCGAGACGGTGGAGACCACGGCCGAGATCGACCTCACCGACGAGATGAAGCCTTTCATCATCCCCACCGATTTCGAGCTGCCGCCCGGCGGCCTTAACTTGCGCTGGCCTGACGACCGCTTCGAGCAGGACCGGCGCCTGCAGGACTACAAGGGCTTTGCCGCCATCGCCTTTGCGCGCGCCAACAAGGTCAACCGCATCACCATGGATTCGCCGAACGCCCGCTTCGGCATCATGGCGTCGGGCAAGAGCTATGAGGACGTGCGCCAGGCGTTGCGCGAACTGGGGATCACCGAGGAGGTCGCCGCCAAGATCGGCCTTCGCCTCTACAAGATTGGCATGCCCTGGCCGCTGGAGCCGGAAGGCGTGCGGCAGTTTGCGGTCGGGCTCGAAGAGATCTTCATCGTCGAGGAGCGCCGCGAGATCGTCGAGAACCAGGTCAAGCAGGAGCTGTTCAACTGGCGCGACGACGTTCGCCCGCGCATCGTCGGCAAGATGGACGAGCACGACAAGCGCTTCCTGACCTTCGCCGCCGAGCTCAGCGTCGCCTCGCTTGCGACCTCGCTCACGGAACGCCTGCTTCGACTTAATCTCAACCCCGAGATCGCGGAGATGCTCCGCGCTAAGGCCGACTGGTTCAACGGCCGCCAGGCGACCCAGATGCAGGCGGTCGCTCCTGTCTCCCGCACTCCCTATTTCTGCTCCGGCTGTCCCCACAACACTTCGACAAAAATCCCCGAAGGCAGCCGCGCGCTCGCCGGCATCGGCTGTCACTTCATGGCGCTGTGGATGGACCGCTCGACCGAGACGTTCACGCATATGGGCGGCGAGGGCGTGCCGTGGGTCGGCATCGCGCCCTTCACCAACGAGAACCACATCTTCGCGAACCTCGGCGACGGCACTTACTTCCACTCCGGGCTTCTGGCGATTCGCCAGGCGGTCGCCTCCAAGACCAACATCACCTACAAGATCCTCTACAACGACGCCGTCGCCATGACCGGCGGCCAGCGCCATGACGGCGATCTCTCGCCGCAGCAGATCACCTTCCAGCTCCACGCCGAGGGAATCCGCGAGATCTACCTGGTCTCGGAGGCGCCCGACACCTATCCGGCCGACACCATCGCGCCCGGCGTGAAGAAGTATCACCGCGACGAGCTCGACAGCGTCATGAAGATGTGCCGCGAATACAAGGGCACCTCGGCGATCGTCTTCGTGCAGACCTGCGCCGCCGAAAAGCGCCGCCGCCGCAAGCGCGGCCTGATGGAGGATCCGGCGCGCCGCGTCATGATCAATCCTGCGGTCTGCGAAGGCTGCGGCGACTGCTCGGTGCAGTCCAACTGCATCTCGGTGGAACCGCTGGAGACCGAGTTCGGCCGCAAGCGCGCCATCAACCAGTCCTCGTGCAACAAGGACTATTCCTGCCTGAAGGGTTTCTGCCCGTCCTTCGTCACCGTCGATGGCGGCAAGCCGCGTCACCGTGCGCCGGCCGAACTTGAAGAGATCGGTGCGCTGCCCGAGCCGGCCTCGCGCCCGACACTCGACAAGCCCTACAACATCGCCGTCGGTGGCGTCGGCGGCACCGGCGTGCTCACCATCGGGGCGCTGCTCGGCATGGCCGCCCATATCGAGGGCAAGGCCTCGATGATCCTCGACATGTCGGGCCTCGCGCAGAAGGGCGGAGCGGTGCTCAGCCACGTCCGCCTGTCCGACCATCCGGCCGAGGTGACCTGCTCGCGCATCGTCACCGGCACGGCCGATCTCGTGCTGGCCGCCGACGAGGTGGTCGCGGTCGCCAAGGACACGATCTCGCTCTGTGATTCCGGCCGCACCCGCGGCATCATCAACAGCCACGTCATCCCCACTGCCGACTTCGTCCTCAACCGCGATTTCAACTTCCAGACCCGCAAGCTGAACGGATTGCTGGAGACGGCACTACACAAGGACTCGGTGTTCTTCGACTTCACCAGGCCGGCCGAGCAGCTGCTCGGCGATGCCATTGCCACCAACATGATGATGATGGGCTATGCCTATCAGAAGGGCCTGTTCCCGCTGTCGGCGGACTCGATCGAGCAGGCGATCGAGGTCAACGGTGTCTCGATCAAGATGAACAAGGAAGCCTTCCGCCTCGGCCGCCTCGCGGTCGCGGACCCCAAGCGCCTCGCCGACATGCTGAAGGGGGCAGACGAGGTCATCGCGCCCAAAGCCCTGGAGGCAATGACGCTCGACGAGGTGATCGAGCATCGCGCCAAGCATCTGACCGCCTATCAGAATGGTCGCCTGGCTAGACGCTATCGCAAGCTGGTTGACCAGGTTCGCGATGCCGCCAAGCAGGGCGGCTATGGCGATGCCCTGCCGCGGGCGGTCGCGGTGAACTACGCCAAGCTCCTTGCCTACAAGGACGAATACGAAGTCGCGCGCCTCTACACCAACGGCGCGTTCGAGCAGCAGCTCCGCGACCAGTTCGAGGGCGACTTCAAGTTCAGCTTCAACCTGGCGCCGCCGATTTTGGCGAGCGGCGTCGATGTGCTCGGACGCCCGAAGAAGCGCGCGTTCGGCCCGTGGATGCTGAACGTCTTCCGCGTGCTGGCAAAGTTCAAGTTCCTGCGCGGCACGCCGTTCGACATTTTTGGCCGCAGCGCCGACCGCAAGCTCGAACGCGACCTGATCGCCGGCTATGAGAAGGACGTCGCCACCGTGCTCGGCCTGTTGTCGCCGGTCACGATCGACACCGCCGTGGAATTGCTGTCGCTGCCCGATCGCATCCGCGGCTACGGCCCGGTGAAGGAGAAGGCGGTCGCAGACGCCAAGGCCCGCTACGCCCAGCTCGCCGCGGACTTGGCCAATCCGCCCCCTGCGCCGAGGCAGATCGCCGCGGAGTAGCCGGTTTTGTAGGGTGGGTTAGCCTTGCGAATGCGCAAAGCGCGTTCGCGAGGCGTAACCCACCGCTTCGGCCTCCGCTGAGAGCAAGTGGTGGGTTACGCCTTCGGCTAACCCACCCTGCACACCACGCCTAGTGCCGCCCGCCGGGCAAAACACCCACGCTATGGTCAACCCGCATTCCCAAAAACATTCCGCTTTACCGAATTCGGAATCGTCGTATTCGTTCGCCACCTCATCCCAGTCAGAGGGGCGTATCGCGATCGTCACGAAACGCGGGGTGAGCGGCGGTGGACGCGGGCTGCGTCGCACGAGCAATCGTCTCGCGCGCACGACGGGCGCGGCTCGCGTACGGCAAAATCGTGTGGTCCTGACGCCCGGGGTCTGTGCGTCAAGTCTTGCGGGTCGCTCGCAAGGCGACGGGGGCAATAGTGCATCGCTCCCCGGGGAGAGCGCGACATAAGCCGTAAAACCACTGCGCAGGGAAGGCCGGATGTTTGGCCGCACCTGTATGCCGCTGTGCAATTGTTCTTCGCGCAATTCGCGCACAGCGGACCGTGGGTGCCCAGCCGGCACCCGGTCTTCCCTGCGCCCTCTATTTTGTGAGGGAGCCAGGCGGAAGCAAAGCTCGGGCGAAAACACGCCGCGAGGATGCGGAATTGCGACTGCGATTCAGCTGGGAGTGGAAGAGCAACCTCGATTTCCGCGAACTCCGTCATTGCGAGCGCAGCGAAGCAATTCAGAATCCATCTGAGGAGGGACTCTGGATTGCTTCGTCGCAAGGGCTCCTCGCAATGACGACGCGGCGGGACGGGTGGCCGCCTATCTCGGCCCGATATCGGCGCACCCTTTTGCGCCACCCACCACCCTCTCGCGCGACGGAATATTTCCGCGCTTGCCAATCAGGCCCTCGCGGTTCAGAAAAACGGAGCAAGAAGAAACGCGAGCGGAGACCTCTGTTTTGACCATCAAGGGCAAGGCCTACATTGCCGGGATCTACGAACACCCGACCCGGCATGCGCCGGACAAATCCACCGCCCAGCTCCACGCCGAGGTCGCCAAGGGCGCGATCGAGGATGCCGGGATCAGCAAGGACGATATTGACGGCTATTTCTGCGCGGGCGATGCCCCCGGCGGTGCCTGGCCGATGGTCGATTATCTCGGCCTGAACACGAAGAAGCTCCGTCACGTCGATTCCACTGAGACCGGCGGCTGTTCCTACATCATCCATCTCGGCCATGCCGCCGAGGCGATCGCCGCGGGCAAGTGCTCGATCGCGCTCGTGACGCTCGCCGGCAAGCCGCGCACCGGTGCGATGCCGCCGCGCGCCGCCGGTGCCGAGGTCGATTTCGAGTCCGCTTACGGGGCGACCACGCACAATGCCTATGGCATGTGTGCCATGCGCCATATGCACGACTATGGCACCACCAGCGAGCAGCTCGCCTGGATCAAGGTCGCGGCCTCCCATCACGCGCAATACAACCCGCATGCGATGCTCAAGGACGTCGTCACCGTCGAGGACGTCCTGAACTCACCGATGATCTCCGATCCCCTGCATCGCATGGATTGCTGCGTCGTTTCCGACGGCGGCGGCGCGATGATCGTGACGACACCCGAGATCGCCAAGAGCCTGAAGAAGCCGCTGGTGCGCCTGATCGGCCATGGCGAAGCCATGAAGGGCCCGCGCGGCGGCAAGGATCTCGATCTTACCTACTCCGCCGGCGTCTGGTCCGGTCCGCGTGCGTTCGAGGAAGCCGGCATCACGCCGAAGGACATCAAATACGCCTCGATCTACGACAGCTTCACCATCACGGTCTTGATGCAGCTGGAAGACCTCGGCTTCTGCAAGAAGGGCGAGGGCGGCAAGTTCGTCGCCGACGGCAATCTCATTTCGGGCGTCGGCAAGCTGCCGTTCAACACCGACGGCGGCGGCCTCTGCAGCAACCATCCCGTCAACCGCGGCGGCATGACCAAGATCCTCGAGGCCGTCAGGCAGCTGCGCGGCGAGGCGCATCCGAAGGTGCAGGTTCCGAATTGCGATCTCGCCATCGCCCACGGCACCGGCGGCCTCCTGGGCGTTCGCCATGCCGCTTCGACGGCCATTCTGGAGCGCGTGTGATGAGCGAGACGAAGAAATATCCGGCCCCCGTGACGAACCCCGAGACCGCCGCATTCTGGGATGCGGCGAAAGAGGGCAAGTTCATGATCAAGCGCTGCACCGCCTGCGGCGAAGCGCATTACTTCCCGCGCTCGATCTGTCCGTTCTGCTATTCGGACAAGACGGTGTGGGAGGAGGCGTCGGGCGAGGGCACGATCTACACCTGGAGCTTGATGCGGAAATCGCCGACCGGCCCTTACGCGATCGGCTACGTCACGCTGAAGGAGGGACCGTCGGTGCAGACCAATTTCGTCGACTGCGATCTCGAGAAGCTGAAGATCGGCCAGAAGGTGAAGGTGGTGTTCAAGCCGACCGACGGCGCGCCGCTGCCGTTCTTCACGGTGGCTTGACGCGAAGCACGATGTAACCCTCTCCCCTTGTGGGAGAGGGTGGCAGCCGAAGGCTGCCGGGTGAGGGGTCTCTCTCCACACGAGAAGTGTAACTGCGGAGCCAACCCCTCACCCGAGTGAGTTTGTTGCAAGGGCGGTTGTCCAGCGGATGGATGGGTAACAAAACAGACCGGATGGAAAGGTAACAGTCGTTCATGGTTCGGTCTGCTGCGGCGCTGCGCTAGCGCAGCGCCGCAGCGTCGATGTTTTCTGGTCGATGATGCCGATCGGCACGTTGAAGAAGCGCACCTGCCATTGCCCGTCGGCGGTTTCCTCCACGGCAACTGTTTCACCAGCGAGAGCGCTGCAAAGGTGGATGAGATCGCCACGCCATTTGATCTCGCCGTTGGAGCGAACCTGGCGCACCGCCGCTTCGACGGGATAGTCCGGCTCCGGAGGCCGCCTTGGCATCGCACGAGGGGAAGAGTGGTAGGCGCTGGCAGGTGGGCGTTGGCCAAGCGCCTCGTGGGGCCGTTCTTCGTTATAGTCGCGCGCGAATGCTGCGAACCGTCGGGCTTGCGCGGTCCTGGTCGGCGGCGGTGGCCGCATGGCTTCCAGAAGCGTAAGGTGGAAGCGTTCGTGCCAGCCGTTCTGCTGCGGATGGCCAGGATCAATCCGTTCATGGCGGATGCCAAGCTTGATCCACCATACCGACAGCGCGGTCAGACCGGTCGTCCCGGTCGAGGCGAACGGCGAGCCGTTGTCGGAGCGGATGATCTGCGGCAAGCCGTGCTCGCGAAACGCCCGTTCCAGTAGCGGTTGGCACTCGGCATATTGCGTGCTGCCCGTCGCCGTCAGGCTGATCAAATAGCGGCTGAAGCCATCGGTCACAGTGAATGGTTCAACGCGAGAACCGTCGCCCAATCGGATCCAGCCCTTGTGATCTAGGGCCCATACATGGTTGGCATGCTGAGGCACCGTCAGTTGCCCCATCCGCGGCGGCGCACGTCGACGGACCTTGCGGTCGCCGACGAGTCCCGCTCGTTTGAGAATCGCTCCGGCTGTCGAGGCCGACGGCCAGTCGACATCCCCTTGGCGAGCCTCGAGCTTGCTGACGATCTTGCGCGGTCCCCAGCTCGGCCGCTCGAGCCGCAGCCCAACGATCGCATCCACGATGTGCTGAGGCGTCGCCCGCCCATGCACCCGCGCGGCGTGGGAACGATCCTCAAGCCCGCTAGGCCCCTCCAGCCGGTAGCGCTCCAGCCACTTGTAACCGGTCTTGCGACTGATCTCGTAGCGCTCGCAAAGCTCGGTCATCGTCCACATGCCGGTTCGCTGATCCGATATGAAGTTCACCCGTTGGTCCACTGCACAGCTCTCTCGCCAAGGCATCGGCTGATCCTCCCAGCCGACAGAGAACTGTCACCCATCCATCCGGTCTACTGTGTTACCAATCTATCCGGTCTGGACACGGTGCTGCCCTCTCCCGCAAGGGGAGAGGGCACATCAACGGGCGCCGCTGCTCGCGGAGAGACCGGGAGGAAGACAGACGACATGTCCGCCAGATACGAAGAGCTCAAAGGCCTGAAAAATCTCGGCCAGAAATACGCCTACACGGATCGCGAAGTCATGCTCTATGCCTACGGCATCGGCCTCGGCGCCGATCCCATGGACGAAAACGAGCTCGCCTTCGTCAATGAGGGCACGTTCACGCCGCGGCCGCTGAAGGTGGTGCCGACCTTCGCCTCTGTCGCGGCCTGGGGCTCGGGCCCGGGCGAAATGAATCTCAACCGCGTGATGGTGGTGGATGGCGAACGCGACATCACCTTCCACCAGCCGCTGCCGGTCGCCGCCAACATCACCGCCGACTCCTCCGTGCTCGAAGTCTACGACAAGGGCAAGGACAAGGGCGTCGTGATCGTTCACCAGACCGTGCTGAAGAACGAGAAGGGCGAGAAGCTGGCGACGCTGGTCGCCTCGCGCTTTGCCCGCGGCGACGGCGGGTTCGGCGGTCCGAGCCTGACCCAACCCGATCCGCACAAGATCCCCTCGCGCGCGCCCGACAAGACCATCGACATCACGACGCGTCCGGACCAGGCGCTGGTCTATCGTCTCTGCGGCGACCGCAATCCGCTGCACTCCGATCCGGAGTTCGCCAAGAAGGCCGGCTTCCCGCGCCCGATCCTGCACGGCATGTGCACCTATGGCATCACCTGCCGCGGCGTGCTCCAGACCTATGCCGACTACGACGCAAGCGCCTTCCGCCAGCACGTCGCGCGATTCTCCTCGCCGGTCTATCCCGGCGAGACCGTGACCATGGACCTCTGGAAGGACGGCAACGTGGTCTCGTTCGAAGCCAAGGTGAAGTCGCGCGGCGTCACCGTGATCAAGAACGGCAAGACGGTGCTGGGTTAGTTGGTCTCGTGCCCCGGACGCGGCGCAGCACGCAGTGATGCGCCGCAGAGCCGGGGCCCAGAGGCCGTAACCAAGAACTGGGTCCCGGCTCTGCGAAGCAGCTTTTCACGCTGCATCGCGTCCGGGACGCAAGAAAACAAGAACAGGGAGAAGCCACCATGGGACTACTCGACGGCAAGGTTGCGCTGATCACCGGCGCGGGCGGGGGGCTCGGTGAGGCCTACGCAAGGCTGTTCGCGCGGGAAGGGGCCTCGGTCGTCGTCAACGATCTCGGCGGTCCCCGCGACGGCTCCGGCGCCGACAAGTCCATGGCGCAGCAGGTCGTGGACGCGATCAAGGCCGAAGGCGGCAAGGCGGTCGCCAACGGAGCCGACATCTCCACCATGGGAGGCGGCCAGTCGGTGTTCGACGATGCAATCAAGCACTTTGGCCGCGCCGACATCCTCGTCAACAACGCCGGCATTTTGCGTGACCAGACCTTCGCCAAGGCCTCGGAAGCCGACTGGGACAAGGTCATCAAGGTCCATTTGAAGGGCACCTTTTGTTGCACCCTGCCGGTGTTTCGCTGGATGCGGGAAAATGGCGGCGGCGTCATCGTTAACACCTCCTCGACGTCAGGGCTGATCGGCAATTTCGGCCAGACCAATTACGGCGCGGCCAAGGGCGGCATCTGGGGCCTGTCCAACGTGCTGGCGATCGAGGGCCGCAAATACAATATCCGGATCTGGACGCTGGCTCCGGGCGCCCTGACCCGCATGACCGCAGACCTGCCCCGCTATAAGGAGAACCCCGGCGCGGCGCTGGGCCCGGACGGCATCGCGCCGGCCGTGCTATACATGGTCAGCGACTTGTCGGGCGACCAGACCGGCAAGGTGCTGGGCGTGTCCGGGCCCCGCGGCGTGCGCGAAATGCGGATGATGGAAATGGAAGGCTGGAAGCCGCCGCACACGGGCTGGAAGGCCCAGGATATCGTCGATCACGCCAAGGAGATCTTCTTCTCCGAGGAACAGATCAAGATGGGGGCGCGGCGGTTCTAGCTTTTGTTGTCGTCCCGGGGCACGCGAAGCGTGAACCCGGGACCTCGAGATTCCGGGTTCGATGCTGACGCATCGCCCTGAAATGACGAACAAGAGGATACAAGGACTGATGAAATTCACCGCCGACGCCAAGGGCACCTTCGCAATCGCGCCGACGCCGTTCCACGACGACGGCCGGATCGACGAGCGCTCGATCGACCGACTGACTGATTTCTACGAGGAGGTCGGCTGCGACGGCGTCACGGTGCTGGGAATCCTCGGTGAGGCCCCGAAGCTCGATGCCACTGAAGCCGAACAGGTGGCGGTGCGCTACGTCAAGCGCGCCAAGAAGATGCAGGTGATCGTCGGCGTCTCCGCGCCCGGCTTTGCCACCATGCGCTCGCTGGCGAGGGCCTCGATGGATGCGGGTGCGGCCGGCGTGATGATCGCACCGCCGCCGAGCCTGCGCACCGACGACCAGATCATCGGCTATTTCAAGCAGGCCGCCGAGGCGATCGGCCCGGATGTGCCCTGGGTGCTCCAGGACTATCCGCTCACCTTGCAGGTGGTGTTCACCCCCGCTGTGATCCGCAAGATCGTCATGGACAATCCGAACTGCGTGATGCTCAAGCACGAGGACTGGCCGGGCCTGGAGAAGATCACGACGCTGCGCGGCTTCCAGAAGGACGGCTCGCTGCGTCCGCTCTCGATCCTCTGCGGCAATGGCGGCACCTTCCTGGACTTCGAGATGGAGCGCGGCGCAGACGGTGCCATGACCGGTTACGCCTTCCCCGAGCTTCTGATCGACGTCGTGAACCTCTCCAGGGCCGGCAAGCGCGATGCCGCCCATGACCTGTTCGACGCGCATCTGCCGCTGATCCGCTACGAGCAGCAGCCCGGCGTCGGCCTGACTGTGCGCAAATACGTGCTGCAGAAGCGCGGCGTCATCGCCTCCAGTGCCCAGCGCAAGCCCGGCGCGACCATGACGGCGACGGCGAAGGCCGAGGTGGATTACCTCCTGTCGCGCGTTGCCCGTTTCGACAAGCGCGCCAATCTCGGCCCGCAATCCAGTGCCGCGGGTTAGTTGAATGGCCGAGGTATCAGCATCACGCCCGGCGTCGACGATCCTCCTGCTCCGCGACGGTGCCGCGCAGGAAGTCGAGGTCTTCATGATGGTTCGCCATCATCAGATCGAGTTCAACTCGGGCGCGCTGGTGTTTCCCGGCGGCAGCGTCGATGCCGGCGACAAGGAGATCGTCGCGCGCTCGCACCTGTATTCGGGCGGCGAGGGCCTCAGCGAAGCGGACCGCGGATTTCGTATCGCCGCGATCCGCGAGACCTTCGAGGAGAGCGGCATCCTGCTGGCGCGGTCGAAGGCAACAGGGACGCCGGTCGATGCCAGACGTGCCGGCGAGATCGCAGATAGGCACCGCGTTGCGCTCAACGAGCACAAGATCAGCTTCCTCGAGATTCTGGCCGACAACGGTCTCCAACTCGCGCTGGACACGCTCGTGCCTTACGCGCACTGGATCACGCCGGAAGGCATGCCGAAGCGCTTCGACACTTGGTTCTTCCTCGCTGCAGCTCCGCCCGATCAACTCGGCGCCCATGACGGCCGCGAGTCCACGGATTCGATCTGGGTCTCGCCGCGCGAAGCGGTGGAGGGCGGTGAGAGCGGCCGCTTCAAGTTGCCGTTTCCGACCACGCGCAATCTGATCCGGCTTGCGAAGCAGCCCAACGTGAGCGCGGCGCTCGAGCACGCCCGCGGCCTGTCCATCGTCACGGTGATGCCGGTCATGACCAAGACCGAAACCGGCCGCCAGCTCCGCATCCCCCGCGAAGCCGGCTATGACGGCGAGGTGTTCGAGGTCGGAGCGGTCGGCTAGTACACTTCGATACGCAACGAAGTATGGCGAGCCCGAACGGGTTAGGTTCCGTCCACCGAGAAGGACGGAATGCGCGCCATGGACAACCGTCAGAACACCAACATCGCCGTCGAGCTGACACTGCTGGTCTTGCTCGCAACGCTCTGGGGCGGCTCCTACACCTTCATCAAGCTCGGCGTCGCCACCATCCCGCCGATCACGCTGATCGCGGCGCGCACCGCGATCGCCGGGCTGCTGTTGCTGGCGGTCATGTGGACACGTGGGATCAAGATGCCGAGGGATGGGGCGAGCTGGCAGCGCTTCGCGTTCCAGGCCGTGCTCAACAGCGTCATCCCCTGGACGCTGATCGCCTGGGGCGAGCGTCACGTCGATGCCGCGCTCGCGACCATCCTCAACTCGGCCGGACCGATCTTCACCTTCCTGCTCACGGCGGTCGTCACCCGCCACGAGGCGACGACGCCGCGGAAGCTGTTCGGGGTCCTGGCGGGGATGGCCGGCATCCTGCTGATCGTCGGCGCCGATTCCTTTCATGGCATCGGCAGCGGCCTCCTCGCCGAGGCCGCCATCGTTGCCGCCACCATCTGCTACGCCTGTGCCGCAATTTTCGGCCGCAGCTTCAAGGACCTCGATCCCATGGCGCCGGCGGCCGGCTCGCTGCTGGCGGGCGCCGCGGCCCTGATTCCGGCTTCGCTGGTGCTCGAGCAGCCCTGGACGCTGTCGCCTTCGCCGAGCTCCGTGCTCGCGCTGTCGGCGCTCGCGACGTTCTCGACCGCGGCAGCGTTCGCGATCTATTTCCGCCTGATCCAGACCCTCGGCTCGGTCGGCACCACCGCGCAGGCCTATCTGCGAGTGCCGATCGGGGTCGCCATCAGCGTTGCCTTCCTCGGCGAGACCCTGAGCCGAACCGCCTGGATCGGCCTTGCCTGCGTCGTCCTCGGCGTCGCCGCCATGACCATCCCGGCCCGCAGGTCAGCCAGCGTCAAACTGTCGTAGGGCTGAGGCTGGAGAGGGCGGCAGGCCCGATATTAAGGATATTCCGTGCCCCGATGCATGTTCCCCCCGGGTGGCAATACGTCGTATATTGGGGTTTCAGCAGCCCCGGTCCTCAACCACCAATGTCCGCCGAATTGACGCCGTCCCCTGAGAAAAGGCGAACATTTTCGCTCTCCATCGGCCAGCTCACCTTCGGCAGCTTTCTGTTGATGCTGGCGGTGATCATCGTCACCTCGACCGCGAGCGTGATCGCGATCAGGCACATCGATACGACGTTCGCCGAGCTGCAGCGGCTCCAGAGCGTCGGAGATCTCGCTGAGGATATCGATCGCCGCATGAACGAGTTGCGCCTCGCCGCGCGCGATTTCGTCACCGACCCCGGCGCGGGCATCCAGTTCCAGCAGGTGGGCGAGGCGGCCTCGACCCTGAGCGACATCCTGAAGAAGACCCGCATCGAGCTCGCGCCCGAGCAGCAGGACATGATCGACGGGGTCACCGAGCGGCTTGCGACCTATCGCAACGGTCTGGAGCGGATCTCGACCCTGATCGACCGCCGCGCCCAACTGCTTGCCGGCCTGCCGCCGCTGCGCGAGCGGTTCGATGCTGCCGTCGCAGGCACCGCGGACCGCGAGCTGGCATCCCATCTGTCCGAGGCGCAGAGCCGGATCTCGGTCGGGCTGCTCGCGCGCAACCCGTCCGCCGCCGAGCAGGCTGCGCAGGGGATGCGGGCGCTTGACATTGGCGATGCCAGGCTGAAGTCGGCGGTGAACGATTATGCCGAGGCCATTATGGCCGTCGCCGTCCGCGAACGGCAGATCGCCGACATCGACCGCGAGGTGCTGGGCACCGAGGGCCGATTGATCGGCCGCGTCACCGAATTGCTGCGCGAGGTCAGCGCAAGGCGCGGCCATGTGCTGTCACGCGACTTTGCCCGTACGCTGACCGAAGCGCGGTGGCAGAGCATCGTGCTCGGTACGATCGGCGTGCTGATCGGCATCGGCGCTGCGTTGTTCGTCGTGCGCCGGACGGTGCGTCCGCTCGCCCAGATCGCGCGATCCATTCGCGCGCTTGCGGCCGGCCGGAAAGACACGTCGATTCCGTCCGCCGACCTCGACAACGAGATCGGCGACATCGCGCGGGCGGCCGAAGTGTTCCGCCGCGCGCTGGAGGAGGCCGACAGGGCGCGCGAGGCGGCGGTGCGCGCGCTCACCGAGCAGCGTCTCGCCGAAGAGAGCTACCGCAAGCTGTTCGAGGGTTCGGTCGACGGCATCTATGTGACGACGCCGGCCGGTGACCTCCTCAACGCCAATCCGGCGCTGGCGCGGATGATGAGCTATGACAGTCCGCAGCAGCTGATCGACAGCATCAACGACATCGCCCACACGATCTACGTCCATCCAGAGGCGCGTGTCGAATACCAGCGGTTGATGGCGCGGGACGGCATGGTGCGCGAATTCGAGTACCAGGTGCGCCAGCGCAACGGCAACATCCTCTGGCTCTCCGACAGCGCCACGGGTGTGCGGGATGAGCAGGGCAACATCGTCCGCTACGAGGGTACCCTGCGCGACATCACCGATCAGAAGCGCGCGGAAGACGCCATCGCCGAGGGCCGGCGCCTGCTCCAGCAGGTCATCGACACCGTGCCAGCGGTGATCAACGTCAAGGACCGCGATCTGCGCTACGTGCTGATGAACCGCTACATGGCGGGCATATTCGGCATCGAGCCCGGCGATGCGCTCGGCCGCACCACGGCCGATCTGATGTCGCGCTATGGCGCGGCCAAGTCCGACGAGAGCGACAAGAGGGTGCTCAAGCTCCGCAAAGGACTCGGCTTCTACGAGGAGGAGTACAAGGACGTGACCGGCAATATGCGGCAATGGCTGGTCAACAAGCTGCCGCTGCTCGATGCCGAGGGCGAGATCGAGCGGATCGTGACCGTTGCGCTCGACATCGGCGAGCGTAAGCGCGGCGAGCAGGAGATGCGCAAGGCCAAGGAAGCCGCCGAAACCGCGCTGCGCAATCTGCGCGAGACCCAGGCCTCGTTGATCGAGGCGGAGAAGCTCGCCGCGCTCGGACGCCTGGTCGCCGGCGTCGCCCACGAGGTCAACAATCCCGTCGGCATCAGCCTCACGGTCGCCTCCGCGCTGGAGCGCAAGACCGCGATGTTCACGGCCGAAGTCGAGCGCGGCGAGCTGCGCCGCTCCACGCTCAATGACTTCCTCAACACCAGCCGTGATGCGTCCTCGCAGCTCGTCTCCAATCTCAACCGTGCCGCCGAGCTGATTCAGTCGTTCAAGCAGGTCGCCGCCGACCGCAACTATTCGGACCAGCGTACTTTCGATCTCGGCGATCTCACCGAGCAGGTGGTGATGAGCCTGCGGCCGGGCCTGCGCAAGCACAACCTGACGCTCAACGTCGAGTGCCAGCCGGACCTCACCATGAACAGCTATCCCGGCCCGTACGGCCAGGTGCTGACCAACCTCTTCCTCAATTCGGTGGCGCATGCCTTCCCGGACGGCCGGCCTGGGACCATCGAGATCCAGGTGCGCGAATCCGGCAAGGACAATGTCGAGATCATCTTCTCCGACAATGGCTGCGGCATGTCGCTCGACGTCCGCCGCCGTGCCTTCGATCCGTTCTTCACGACACGGCGCGACCAGGGCGGCACCGGCCTTGGGCTGCACATCGTCTACAGCATCGTTACGAACCGGCTCGGCGGACGGCTCGATCTCGATTCCGAACCTGGCGGCGGCACGCGTATCCAGATCATCCTGCCGCGCGTGGCGCCGCTCGAGCAGGCTGCGGAATAGCTAATCGACGTCTACGAGCTTGTGCAGGGTGGCGCCGAAAATCAGGCTGGCCTTGCCGACCAGCGCCGTGCCCGTCATCTCCGCGCGCGTGTCCGTGTAGGTACCGCTGACGCCGATGCCGACCGGGGCAGGGCCGCCGAACAGCGGATTGTCGTCGCCCCGAGGCGAAGTGTGCCGTTGCACCAGCACTTCGCCTTTGAAGGTGTTGTTGTTCTTCACCGTGTAGCTGCCGGTGTAATAGAGGTAGGCATCGCCGCCAAGAATCTTGCCGTCGCGGAAAAGAATCACGCCGCTGCCCTTGCCGACTCGACCATCGAGCAGGGTCACGTGAATTGAATAGAGGCCGTTCTTCATAACGTCCCGCAGGCCGGCCGCCATCGCCCAATGGCGTCACCGGTCCGGCTTTTATGCCAAAGCCGATCCCCTCGCGCAACGCGGCAGTTTGGCGGCAGGTCGCGGGAGGCCTGCAGCGGCGAGCCGTAGTTGTCCCGACTTGCGCGGGACGCTGTCATGACGCTCTGATGGTGAAGCGGGCCCGCCGTTATGAATTAGAGTTGGCCCGCGAAATGCATAATCATTGTTGCACTGGCCGCGGGGTGCTGGAGCAAGACGAACGTGACCAGCTGGATCGATTCCGGCGGCGATGAGCCGCGTCTGTACCGTGCGCGTCCCGCGAATTATAAAAGCGAGCAACGGCGGATTGGCAGTGCGATACGCCGGCGCAACCTGACAAGGCTGGCGTGCGCCTTGGCCTTGATTGCGCTCGCGGCCCCCTTCGGGCACGCGCGCGACCGTGGGCAGTTCGCCAACACCAATCCCGAATTGAAGGCCTGGTTCGACAGTCTGCGGAGCGGCAAGGGGCCTTGCTGCTCCGATGCTGATGGTTCGGCGCTCTCGGATTCCGACTGGGATAGCAAGGACGGGCACTATCGCGTCCGCGTCCCGCGCTACGGGTACGCGCTCGACGGCCAGCAGCAGGAACTCGTCTGGGTCGACGTCCCCGAGGAGGCCGTGATTTCGGAGCCGAACCGGGTGGGACGCACCATGGTCTGGCCGATCTACGGCTACATGGGCGTCACTATCCGCTGCTTTATGCCCGGTAGCATGACTTAGCCCCACGGGGTGTCACGTCCCCCGGTGGAGGCCTGAGACGGCCCGCGCCGCGTCACGTCAGGTATACTTTTTGTCGCGCTCGAGCAGCTCGATGGAGATGCCTTCGGGGCCGCGGATGAAGCAGATGCGCACGCCGGGCCGGATGGTCGTCGGCTCGCGCGTGAAGGTGACGCCCTTGGCCCTGATCTCGGCGGCGACGGCGTCGAGGTCCTTCACCGTCAGGCCAAAATGGTCGAGACCCTGATGCGGATGCGGGGGCGGCGGGTTGACGGCGCTGTCGCCTTCGAGTGGTGCGATGAAGATCCTGGCTCCGCCCAGGTTCACCTCGATCCGTCCGGGGGCGCGCACGATCTCGCCACCAAGGATGTCGCGCAGCCAGGCCGCCGTGGCCTCTGGGTCGGGACTGCGGAGATGGACGTGATCCCAAGTGACGGCGATCGGCATTTCATATTCTCCCAACGGGGTCTTTCGATGTTGCCGGCGCATGTTAGCCGCCTCGGCCGGTGGTCGCTACCGCTCGCCGACTCGCATCAAGTGCGGGAACCTTAGTTCGTCGCCCGGCTTAAGGTAAGCAGTGGCCGAGTCCCATCGTTGATGGTGCCCGGACGCGATTGGTGATGGAACCATGGGTGCCAGGCTCGACCGGATCGGATTGGGGCGCTTCGCCGGGAGCGGCGAACGATTGGCCCGGGCCGTAACGATCGCGAGCGTCTCGTTTGGCCGCAGCCTTCTGTGGCTGCTGGCCGCAATCATCGTCGGCTGCGGCATTTGGATGCTGCTGCCCCTTTCCAGAGGCAATAGTGCCGAACCGGTGAGGCCGGACCTGGCGGCGGTTGAGCCGGGTCCTTCGGGCGGTGCGTCTGCGGTGGTATCGTCGGCGTCCGAATTTCCGGCACCGGTTTCGGCGGAACTCAGCCGTCTCAGAATTTCATCGCAGACCTGGCGCCGCGGCGGCCTTGGCTCCAAAGCTCTGGTGACGTTCACACTGCGAAACGACAACGACTATGCCGTAAAGGATGTCGAGATCGTCTGCGCCTTTACGCGGCGCGATGGCACTCATCTTACCGACCGTAGCCGCGTGCTGGCGGATGCGGTCAGCATGAAGAGTCGCAAGACCTTTGCGCGTATTCCCGTCGGCTTCGTTAACGTGAATGCCGATCAGGCGAAATGCTCGCTGGTCGCAGCGCGCCGCGCCTGAAGGCGGCACGTTCAGGTAGCGGAAAAGTTACTCTCCGCGGACTTGGCGAAAAAACCATGCATCGCCATTTGAACCGAACGGCTGGGCCAGGAACCAATTGAGAGATCGCCTGTTGAGGCGGAGAGCCTACGCGGGAATGCGAGGGGCGGAGCGCGGCCAATGCCCATCTTTAGGTATTTCATTTTTGTCGGTGGAGCCTTGCTGGCACTGCTGTTCGCGGCGGATTTCGTTTTCCCGGCGGCTCCCGTGGCACAAGCCGTCGTGACCGCGGGCAACGATCAGCCTCTGATCCGAATCCGGTCTGATCGGCACCTGCCCGAGCGTGTCGTGCTCGACACCAGCCAGCCGACAATTGCCGCACCCGCGGTGACGACTGCCGCTGTTGCGGCTCCCCAGCCGCCGGTGCAGCCGGAGGGCCTATCGCCAGCTTTGGCCGAGATGTCAGCCAAGACGCGGGTGCGCGAGACCTTCGCCCAGTTCACGCCGGAGCCGAAGGCCAATACCGTCGCGGCCAAGAAGGCAGAGGCCACTCAATCTCAGATTGCTCAGGCTCAAGCTTCTCCTGCGCCGGCTCCTCAACCCAAGCGCAAGATCGTCAGGACGCATCCGGCGCCGCAGCCCGGCCGGCCGATGATGCAGGTCGCTCAGCAGCCGCATTTCGGTCTGTTCAACACGACCTGGTGACAGCGCCTTCGACCCGCCTCGATCGAGGCGGGAAGGGCTTTTTATTGGCCGGGCTTTCTGCTAATTCGAACCAATCCGAACGCCGTCCGGTGTGCTGGCTTGTCACCGGCGCGGTCTGGCGAATATCGGTGGCCCGGTGCCCGGGCCAGGGCGCTCGTAGCTCAGCTGGATAGAGCATCGGATTTCGATTCCGAGGGTCGGAGGTTCGAATCCTTCCGAGCGCGCCACTTTTAATGTTCTAGATATGTTCCGAAACGGCGCTAGCGCCGATCACGGTCGGGTGCCTGCGGGATCGATCAGCCTGCCGGGACACCGCTTCGCCGGCCGCGTGCCAGCGTGTCGGAGGGAGCCTCGCGGAAAATCGCGCGGTAGGCTGCGGCAAATTCACCGAGATGGTGGAAGCCGTGGGCGCGTGCGCAGGTGGCAACGGTGACGCCGCCGCCCTTGAGCAGGCGGACGCGGGTCGCCCACAGCCTTTTCAGGCGAATGTACTGGTGCAGGCTCATGCCGCGCACCTTGCCGACGGCGCCGCCGAGCGTCCGGATCGACACGTCAAACTCCCGGGCGAGATCGGCTGTATAGATCGGGGTCGTGGGATAGGCCGCGACGTAATCGTCGATGCGCTGCACGAGCTTGATCGCTCGCTCGCCCTGGACCGAGGTGCTCCGATCTGGGATCGAATCGATCCGGAACAGATCGTCGAGCGCGAGCAGCAGGCCTTCCTGGAGATGGGCCGCAACCTCGGTGGTTTCGAACAGGCTCGGCTGCATTGACGCGGTGCGCAGGATATCGAGCAGGAGTTGTCGCGTGTGCAGCAGGGCGGCCCGGTTCGCGACATGGACCCGTAAATCGTCGATCTGGTCGAACCAGCCCCGGTCTCTCAGCGCGGGGGAGAAGATGATCATGGCATAATGATTGGTCCGCGGCTCGACGAAATGGGACTCATCGCTGCCGCGGAGTGCAACGAAGAAGCGGGCGTCGAGATCCATTCCATTGAAGTTGACCTGAAGGTCGTCGGTCATGGACAGGATCACCATCCCGCCCGGCATGCGATAGGCGGTATCGAGGATCCGCGCGAACGATTTCATCATGATGATGCGGCACGCCGGCAGGGAGACGACGGCGCGGGCCGCCGCGAAGTTCGGGATGTCGAGCGGAATGCTTCTCGCATCCTCCATCGTCTCGATCGGCCGAAACGCATCGACGTCGGAAAAGCCGATCAGTTGAAGTGCGGAGGATGGCGTGAGTTCGTCGAACAACATGGTTCTGGTCGGCTGCTGAAATAAGACAATCAAATGAACGTCGATGCACCATCAATGGCGAAACATCGCGTTTCAGTAAACCGGATTCCGGACCGTAGTATTGCGGGCATCATGTCATGCGATCCGCCGGATTGAAGTCACCGCACGTTCTCGGTTCATCGATTCGCCGGAAGCGAGGTGAATGAAACGCTGCATGCAAGCTGACATGCGAAGGACGAAACTTCGTCGCTTCATCAGCATGTAGAATGACGGTATCGGCTAATTTCAACTTTGATCTAGATCAGATCCGGGTCGGGTTCGGCCGCGCAAGATGACGTTGCAAAAGCGAAGGGGCCCTAAGGGCCCCTTCAAACGTCACCAGCGGCGGTAGCCGTGGTAACCATAATAGCGCGGACCGTAATAGCGCGGCGGCCCATAGTACCGTGGGCCGTAATACGGCCGCGGTCCGTAGTACCCGTAGTAGTTCGGGCGCCACCAGCACTGCCCCCAGGCGTTGCAGACCATGCGGACCTGCTCGACGCCGGAGACCCGCGGTGTCGCAGGCGCGGGCGCGATGGGCATGGCGGATGCCGCCGACGATGCCGCGAGGGCGCCGAACAGGGACGCGGCGACGAGGCCAGTCTTGAGATTCATGATGTCTTCCTCCGCTTACGCGATGCAAGGATATCGAAGTTGTTCTGATCAAATTGTGGCGGAACCGAAATGTAATACTGATGAACAAACCTTCAGCGATCTGGCCCGGCTCGATCCCAGCGCGCCAACTGGCTTGGCCGTAGAGCAATGCCGTGCCCTAGACCTTGATCCTGCGCAATTCGCAAGTCTGCCTTGGCTTTAGTCTCACCAATATGGCAGCGGCGCGGTGCCTGCTGCCGGACAAGGTGAGCGGATGCGAGTCATTCCAAATCTATCGATCTCGCCGGAGAAGGTCTTCTTCGTCATCTCGAAGTCGCGCCGGTCCGACAGCGAAGCGGCCGGAAGCGGTGTCATCCTGGAATCCGGGGACGACGATATGAGCTACGGCCGCGGCGGCCGCGGCGAAACCACCGATCGTGCGGAGCTTGCGGGCTTCATCCGCGATCTCAATGTCGACGAGCAGATTGATCTCGTGGCGCTGACATGGCTCGGCCGCGGCGACGGCGATCTCTCCGATTGGCGCGAACTGCGCGCTCAGGCCGCACAGGCGCACAACCAGCGCACGGCCTCCTACCTGATCGGCACGCCCATGCTCGCCGATTATCTGGAAGAAGCGATGGCGCAATTCGGCGAGTCCTTCGAGGAATTCGAAGAGCAGCTCTGATGCCGAAGCGGCATCTGCATGTGTCAAGGAGAAGTTGTGATGAACAAGATGAGAATGGACAAGGGTGACTGGCTGGTCGTGTGTGACGGGCGCAAGGCGCTGATTCTGGAGAACCTCGGCGACGACAAGTTTCCGAATCTCCACACCAGAGAAGTGCATGAGCAGCCCAACCCCTCGACCACCGCGCAAGGCAGCGATGCGCCGGGCCGATTGCACCCGGCGGCCGGCGGGGCGCGCAGCTCGGTCGAGCAGACCGATTGGCACGATGAGACCGAGCGCGCCTTCTTGCGGGGACTTGCCGGCCGGCTCGATGCCGCCGTCAGCTCCGGCGAGACCAAGGCCCTGACCATGGTGGCCTCACCGCGCGCGCTGGGAATGATCCGGGCCGATTATTCTGACGTCGTGCGCAAGGCGCTTCAGGGGGAGGTCAGCAAGGATCTCGTCAAGCTGCCGGTCTACGAGATCGAGAAGCAATTGCTGCTGTCGGATGCCGCGAAATAGGACACCCGCAGAGGGCGCGGCGCCTCAGTAGCAGGGGTGCCGCCGGCCGTCCTGGCCGATATAAGCGGCCGCGCTGCGATAGCAGGCGTTGGTCGATGGACCGTCATAATAGGCGAAGGTGCCGGGGGTGATGCCGGGTCCGTAATTGTGCAGGTAGCTGATCGGGTAGGGCAGCGCGTTGGCATGGAAGCGGTGGTGCCGGTGATGTCCGCGCGCCTCCGCAAGGCCGGGGGCCAGAATTGCAGCCGTCAGGGCCGCAACCGCGGCTACAAGCGTCAATTTGCTCATCTCGATTCTCCAGAACCCGCTCGAATAGATCAGCTATTTATAGCAATTTCGAGCGGTCAGGCATTGCTGCGGAGGCTCGAAATCATGGCCAGTCCCGCAGATTGCCGGTCGGGTGTGACAGAATTGCCGGACATGCGGTCGAAAGCTGCCCATTTTTGGCCTTTTCGGGATGCTTAACGAATTCCCCACACAAGTATGACCAAAGAGCATTCTGGTAAGAATCCTGTCGCCGGCCCCAGGGATCATTTTGCGGGTCCTTCGAGGCCGGTTCATTGAAGGCCATCGCCGTTACCTCGCCATGCGCATCACGCTTCTGAGCCTGCTGTTGCTCTCCTTCGCCGCCGCTATGCCGGCGCGGGCCGAACTGCACATCACCCGCGACCATGGCGGCTATGTCGAGGAGTACAAGGCCAAATACAAGCGCGTGCGCGAGAAAGGCGAGCGCGTCATCATCGACGGCATCTGCAATTCGGCCTGCACGCTGGTGCTCGGCATCGTGCCGATGAACAAGATCTGCGTGACGCCGCGCGCGAGCCTCGGCTTCCACCAGGCCTACTACGACAAGGCGTTCACCTTCGGCATCAAGGTCACCAGCGCCGAAGGCACTTCCGATCTCATGTCCTATTATCCCGACAAGGTGAAGGACTGGATTCGTCGCAACGGTGGGCTCACCACCGACATGAAGAAGATCAAGAACGGCGTCGAGCTCTGGAAGATCATCGATCCCTGTCCGGAAGAATGGTGATCAGCTGAGCCAGGCCGCTGTCATCCGCCGCAGCGCAGCATCGTCCGGATGAAATTCGCATTGCCGCATGGCCTTCCACTGAGGCAATGAGGGCGGCAATGAACCATAATCAAGAAAACCTGGCCCCCCGCGCTGCGCCGATCCTGTTCGTCCTGCTCTGGAGCACCGGATTCATCGGCACCAAATACGTCGTCAACAATGCCGATCCCTTGACCTATCTCGCCATCCGCATGGCGATCGTGGTCGGCCTGATGGCAATAATCGCCGGGATCGCGCGGCCGAAATGGCCCGACCGGATTGGCATTGCGCACAGCGCGGTCGCCGGCATCCTCGTCCACGGCTTCTATCTCGGCGGCACCGCGATCGCGATCGCGCATTCGATTCCGGCCGGCCTGTCCGCTCTGATTCCGGGCCTGCAGCCGATCCTGACCTCGACCATCGCCAACCGTTGGCTCGGCGAGAAGGTGACGCCGGTGCAATGGGCCGGCCTCGTCCTCGGCCTGGGCGGCGTCGTGCTGATCCTGCACAACCGCCCCATGACCGGCGAAGCCGGGCTGGGCTGGCTTGCCTCGGTGGTCTCGCTGATCAGCATCACGCTCGGTACGCTCTATCAGCGCCGCTACTGCAACCACATCGACTGGCGAACCGGAAATCTCGTGCAATACGTTGCCGTCACCATTTTCTTCGCGATCGGGGCATTCCTGTTCGAAGACCGTGTGGTGCACTGGACGCAGGAGTTCGTGCTCGCGCTCGCTTGGCTCGCTGTGGCGCTCTCGATCGGTTCGATCGGGCTGTTGTACTGGCTGATACGCCATGCTGCAGCAACCTCGGTCGCGAGCCTGTTCTACCTGGTGCCCGCCGTCACCGCGCTAATGGCCTATCTGCTGTTCGGCGAAAGACTCGATGCGCTGGCGATTGCCGGCATGGCGATGTGCGCGGCGGCCGTCTTCGTCGTCAACCGGCGCTTCTAGGCGGACGGAACGGGCGCTGGAATACATCCCTGCCGTGCGGGGCACGTTCGTGGTAGGCGGGATGCATTTTCAGCTTCCCGGTCATGTGGGTGAGCTGGCGCATCGGAAGACGGCTGATCAAGCGGTTCGGCGCACCGGGAAAGCGGCGCCGATTCAACGCCGAGGGCCGGCGCGGCCATCGCAGTGAGTTCCGCGATTCCGACGGCAAGCACCACCCGGGCCGCTGCGCGGCCAAGCGGCAAGGGTAGGATATCGCAGGGCAGGTCTCCGGGCACATCCGCACCTGGAGACCTGCTCTGAACGTTGCGATCAGCGCTTCGCCTTCTTGGCCTTCTTCTTCTTGGCGGCTTTTTTCGCAGATTTCTTGCTGGCCTTCTTCGCGGTCTTCTTGGCCGCTTTCTTCGAGGATGTCTTCGCCTTCTTGGCCTTCTTCTTGGACGTCTTCTTCGGGCCTACTTTCTTCGCGACCTTCTTGGCGGCTTTCCTGACTTGCTTGACGGCATTGACCGCCGCGTCTTTGGTCGCGTCGACGGCGCTGGTGATCGTGTCCATCGCCTGTTCGGTGATCGGCTTTTCGTCGTCCATATCGTCCCCCGCGGTTTGACAGGAGTGATGACGATAGCGGGTTTCGAAATTGTGTCAAAGCATCGCTCAACCTCTGCGGATCTTTGCGTAGGCGGCGAGCGCACGCTCGCGCCCCCTGGCATGATCGACGATCGGCTGCGGATAGGTCTTGCCGAGCGTGACGCCCGCGCTCGCAAGCTCGATCGGCGTTGCCTGCCAGGGCTGGTGGATCAGCTTGGCCGGCAGGTTCTTCAGTTCCGGCACCCAGCGTCGAACGTAGGCGCCATCCGGATCGAACTTGTCGCCCTGGAGCACCGGGTTGAACACGCGGAAATAGGGCGCAGCATCTGCACCGCAGCCGGCGACCCACTGCCAATTGGCGGGATTGCTGCCGGGGTCCGCATCGACCAGCGTATCCCAGAACCAGGCTTCCCCCTCGCGCCAGTCGATCAGCAGGTGCTTGACCAGGAAGGAGGCGACAACCATCCGTACCCGGTTGTGCATCACCCCGGTGTGCCAGAGCTCGCGCAGACCGGCATCGACGATCGGGTAGCCGGTGCGCCCGCGCTGCCAGGCAGCGAGCGCCTTGTCATCGCGCATCCACGGGAAGCCATCGAAGCTCGTCTGCAGGTTTTCGGTGGCGAGGTCGGGATGGTCGTGGAGGAGGTGGCGGCAGAATTCGCGCCAGCCGAGCTCACTCAGAAATTTCTCGATGCCCGGCCCGAGCGCCGGATCTTCGGCCGCGGCGAACCGCGCGGCGTGCCAGACCTGGCGCGGGCTGAGCTCGCCGAACCTCAAGTGCGGCGATAGCCGTGAGGTGCCGTCCCGGTCCGGGCGGTCGCGGTCGCCGACATAGCCGCGTGCGGTGTGCTTGAGGAAGTCGCGCAAGCGCTCTCGTGCAGAGGATTCGCCCGGGGTCCATGTTTCGCGCAGGCCTTCGGCCCAATCAGGCTTGCTCGGCTCCAGTCCCCAACTCTCCAGATGATCGCCGGCGATCCTTGGTGCAGGGCGCAGCGCCTTCGGTGCGGGCAGCGGCTTTGGCGGATCGCCGAGCGACAGCACGCGCCGCCAGAATGGTGTGAACACGCGCAGACCCCGGCCGTCCTTGCTGCGGATCGCCGAGGGTGGGACGAGCAAATCGCCGGGACAATTTTGCGAGTCTGCTCCGAGCGTTGCCAACGCCGCTTCGAGCGCTCGCTCAACCGACTGATGCGGCGCCTGGGCGATCCCGTTCCAGTAGACGGCGCGGGCGCCGCTCTCGCGCACCAATTCGGGGATGACCCTGGCGGCCGGTCCCCTGCGCAGGACCAGCGATCCGCCGCGCTCGGCGATCTCGGCCCCGAGCGCCCGCAGCGACTGCGCCAGCCACCAGCGCGCCGCGCCACCCAGTGCCCGCCCGGTTGTCTCATCGAGCACATAGAGGCAGACCACCGGCGCTCCGGTCTTCGCGGCGGCGTGCAGGGCGGGGTGGTCGGACAGGCGGAGATCGTCGCGAAACCAGACAATGACGGGCGGCACGTTTGGCGCGGTCAGGGGGGATCCTCATTTACAATTTGGAAAGGCGTGCCGCCTGCAGCGGTATCATGGTCGTTAATGCCGCCGTAAGCCTATTGCACGAATATGCAGGAATTACTGGGGCCATTCCAACCATGTTCAAAGCTTCGAAGTTCCTGCCGCAGTTCAAGCTGGGCACCAAGGCTGTCCTGTGCGCAGTGCTGCTGATCGCCATGAATACGGGGCTCGTGGTCGGCGCCGGCTATTGGTCGCTGACCTCCGCCTTCAATGATCGCGCGCTCCGCGACATCGACGTCAGCCTGCGCACGCTGGCGCTGGCGTTCGCAGAGACCGTTCCCGAGGCCAAGATCACGGTCCAGGACGGCGCGGTCGTGCGCGCGGAGATCCCCAAGATGCCCGACTTCAAGGACCACGCCATCGTCGATCGCGCGGTGTCCTATGTCGGCGGCAATGCGACCCTGTTCGTGTTCGACGCGGCGAACGGGCAGTTCGTCCGCCGCTCCACCAATGTGAAGAAGGAAAACGGCGACCGCGCCGTCGGCACCCAGCTTGCCGCCGATCATCCGGGGCAGGCCGCGCTGCGCCGTGGCGAAGCCTATAAGGGGCCGGCCACGCTGTTCGGCAAGACGTTCATGACCGCCTATTTCCCCATCTTGGACTCGACCGGCAAGGTCGCCGGCATTCTCTATGTCGGCATCCCGATGATCCAGGACGAGAACATGCTGGCCCAGGCCCTCGAGAGCATGGCGGCGGCCGCCGGGCTTGCCGCGCTTCTGGTGCTGGCTCTGACCCTGCTGGTCGTCCGCCGGATCACCCGGCCGCTCACCTCGGTCACGCGCTCGCTCACCGCGCTTGCCGAGGGCCAGAGCGACGTCGCGATCGAATGCGAGGACCGTGCCGATGAGATCGGCGAGATCGCCCGCACGGTTGCGGTGTTCAAGAGCAATTCGCAGGAGCGGGCGCGCCTGCGCAGCGAGCAGGCGGCGGCAACCGCTGCCGCAGCCGAGCAGCGCAAGGCCGAACTGCGCAGCTTCGTCGAGGAGTTCCGCGGCAGCGTCGGCGGCATTCTCGACAAGGTGCTCGCATCGTCCGGCGAGTTCGAGCGCGCTGCGCGACAACTCACCGATGCCGCGCGCACCACGGCCGATCTGTCGGCGCAATCGGCCGGAGCATCCGAAACCGCCTCCGAGCATGTGCGTTCGGCGGCGTCGGCTTCCGAGGAGCTGTCTCAATCCATCTCCGAGATCACCCGCCGGGTGCAGGAATCGAACCAGATTTCCGCCGACGCGGTGCGGCAGGCAGAGGCGACCGACCAGCGCATTGCGCAGCTCTCCGAAGCCGGCACGCGCATCGGCGACGTCGTCAAACTGATCACCTCGATCGCCGAGCAGACCAACTTGCTGGCGCTGAACGCCACCATCGAGGCCGCTCGCGCCGGCGATGCCGGCCGCGGCTTTGCGGTGGTGGCTCAGGAGGTGAAGACGCTCGCCGGCCAGACCGCGAAAGCGACCGACGAGATATCGAACCAGATCGAGAGCATGCAGCTTGCGACCGAGGAATCGGTCGCTGCCATCAAGGCGATCAGCGAGACCATCGAGCGCATCAGCGGCATTGCCGGCTCGATCTCGGCTGCGGTCGAGCAGCAGAAAAGCGCAACCCACAACATCGTGGCGAGCGTTCGCGCGGCGGTCTCAGGCACGACCGAGGTCGCCGTCAACGTCCGGCACGCCGCCAAGGGTGCCAGCGAGACGGGCGAGACCTCGAGCCGGATGTTTGCCTCGGCCCAGGCGCTGTCCGGCGAGAGCCTGCATCTGAAGGCAGAGGTCGACGGTTTCCTCGACCGCGTGCGGACGGCGTAATCGCTACAGTCATTCCGGGGCGGTCCGTAGGACCGAACTCTGGTGCGCAATTGCGCACCAGAGAATCTCGAGATCCCGGGTCTGGTCCTTCGGACCATCCTGGGATGACAGTTGGTTATTTCGGCTGCGGCACGATGCGGATATAGGGCTTCGGCTCCTTCCAGCCCTGCGGGTAGATCGTCTTGGCCTCGTCGTTGGACACGGAGCCCGCGATGATGACGTCGTCGCCCTGCGACCAGTCGGCCGGCGTCGCGACGCGATGCTTGGCGGTCAGCTGCAGGGAGTCGATGACGCGCAGGATCTCCTGGAAGTTCCGCCCGGTGGTCATCGGATAGACCAGCACCAGCTTGATTTTCTTATCCGGGCCGATGATGAAGACATTGCGGACAGTCTGGTTGTCGGCGGCGGTACGCTTGAGGGGATCGCCTGAGATCGCGGCCGGCAGCATGCCGTAGAGCTTCGAGACGTTGTAATCGGTGTCGCCGATCATCGGGTAGTTCGGCGCGGCGCCCTGGGTCTCCTTGATGTCTTCCGACCATTTGGCATGGTTGTCGACGGGATCGACCGAGAGTCCCATCAGCTTGACGCCGCGCTTGTCGAATTCCGGCTTCAGCCTGGCGAGCGCGCCAAGCTCGGTGGTGCACACCGGCGTGAAGTCCTTGGGGTGCGAAAACAAGAGCGCCCAGCTGTTGCCGATCCAGTCGTGAAACTTGATCTTCCCTTCGGTGGTCTCGGCTTCGAAGTCCGGTGCGGTAGCGCCGATCGGAAGTGTCATGATTTTACCTCATCGCATTGAATTTACTGGAAGATTCGTCTCTGGCCGTCACCCTCAGTATAGGGCCCTTACAAGGCCAAGTGAACGCCAACTGAACCGGCTCAAGTAAAATGTGAATTCCTTGCTTGAAGGGCCGATTTCCTAGCAACTTATTGTTACAGCGGCACCTGCGGCGAAACATCCCCATCCGGGGTCACACGGTCTCGCTCGCCCCGATAATGCCTTTTATGACTTCCATCACGCTCGCCCGGCGCGTACCGGAACCAAAATGGTCCTGACAGCGACCAATTGGCAACCATCTCGAAAAGTCGCGATCCCCGTATCGAATCGTTAACCACCCCTTTACGCCGGCATGAAAATGCTGGCCGATCAGAAGAAGTCTGGAAGTGAACTATGTCTGCCGCTGCGCCCAAATCAGCTGAGAAGTCCGTCGAGTCGCCGTCCCTCGAACCGTCCTGCCGCGATACCGCGGCCCATGCACTCTCCATCGTGCGGGACGGCGTAATCACGGGCGAGGGCCCGACCACCAGGGGCCGCGTCCACTTCTCCCGCTCGCTCGATGCCGATGACACCGCCTGGTGCCTGCGCATCCTGACCGCGATCGCCGTCAACGACCAGCCGGTCAGCCGCGCTGAAGCCGAACGCCTGTTCGAGATCAACGAGGCCGCGACCGAGCGCGCCGACGGCGGCCGATTCGACGACCTGCTCGCCAAGGCGGTTGCCCATTACGCGGCGAGCGCCTCGGGCCTGAAGGTGCCGCCGCGGAGCGTGGCGCTGTCAGCCGACACCGAGATCGAGAGCTGGGCGCCGTCCTATGCCTCCAAGGTCAACAGCGAGATGCTGGAGTGGATCGCCGGCCAGATGCGCGGCAAGCGCCAGAATAACCGTCGCCTGATGGCAATGGTAGCGACCTTCGTCGGCGCGACTGCGCTGCCTCTGGCGGGCCAATTGCCGAACGTGTTCGACATCGGGATGTAAGAAACTGGACATCTAAGATTTGTGCGTCACTCGAGGACGCGAGAGGACGGCGGGGTCATTTCCCCGCCGTTTTTTGTTTGCCGGTGTCAGGCTCGAGCCCCAGCGTGCGGCCCGGAAAACCGGCGGCGTCGAAATAGCGCTGGCTGCCGACGCGCTGGAAGTTCAGCACGGTCATCAGACCGCCCTCGGCGGGCTTGGACTTCAGCGTGCCGACATAGGCCTTGGGCACGGTGCCGTTCGGCATGGCCTCCGACATCACGCGGCCGACCAGGTCGCCTTTCTGCGAAGCGCGCAGGCCCATGAGCTGGGCAGCGGTCATGCCGACGTCGGCATTGCTGACGGGCAGTTCGTCGACATAGCCGGCTTTGAAGTCCGGCCCGATCGCGGCCATGAAGTTCATGGTGTCGCCGCGGCTGAAGCTGCCATGCATGCCCTGTCCCTGGCGCAGCACGGTGTCGGCGACCTGGACCGAGCAGTTGGTCGGCGCCTCGCCGCAATCGCTGGCATAGGAGCGGAAGTTGACGACGATGGATGGCCTCGGCGTCGCAGCCTTGCCGCGCAGGTTGATGCTCGACAGCGGCAGCGTCCCGGCAAAGCGGCCGAGCGAATCCTCGACGAACAGGCCGGAGACGTAATCCTGTTCGAGCAGCGCCTTGATGGTCTTCGCCGCCAGCTTCTTGTCCTGGTTCGGCAGATAGATCAGGTCGGAGCCGCCATTGGTGGCGACGACGAGATCGGGCTTCTCCGGATCCTTGCCGAGCACCCCGTTGCCCGCCCTGGGATGCTTGTTGCCTTCGACCTTCGCGTTCTTGTCGTTGGGGTCGAACAGCGGCAGGTCGAGTGCCTTGGCAAGGTCGAGCGCCAGGAATCCCATCGGCAGGAAATCCTTCGGCGTGTCGTCATAGCCGACCTTGGCCGAGGGGCTGGACTTGCTCTCCTTGGAGATCGTCGAGAAGCCGTGATCTGCGGAGACGATGATGTTGGTCGAGGCCGTGAGCCCGAGCTCGTCGAGCGCCTTGCGGAGCTGGGCGAGGTTGGCGTCGGCGTTCTTGATGCCGGCCATCGAGGTCGGCCCGTTGATTCCGGGTATGATCTGGTTGAGGCTGTCGCCGGTATTGTGCTGGCTGCCGTCAGGATCGCGCGACCAGAACACGAGCACGAAGGGCTTGTTGCGCGCCTGGAACATCGGCAACACCACCTTGGTGGCGACGTCGGCGAAATAGGCCTGCTGCGCGACGTTGGCGACCGTGGTGCCCGGCGTTCTGGCATCGCCCGCCTTGGAGTTGTCGCCGCGCGCCGGCGTGGCGAGGGGCAGGCCGGCCTTGGTCAAGGCCTCCTTCACCTCGTCGGACAATGCGACACCGTTCTTGCCGCCGGTGGAATCGTCGAACACGATCGAATGCTGGCCGGGCTTTTCAGGCTTGTCGGTGTGGTCGAACTGGTAGGTCGGGCCCACCTTGCCGATCGCCGCGGTGCTCAGCCCCTTGTCGCGAGCCATCTTCAGGATGGTCTCTTCGTTGAGGTAGTCGCCCCTAAAATGCTCGTCGATGTCGCCGAGCACGGCGTCGTTCTCGATGAAGGGGACGACGGTGTCACCCGCAGGTGCGGAAGTGTAGTTGGTCCAGATCGTGTTGGAGAACACGCCGGTGTCGCCGAGATAATGGCCGGTCGACATCGCCGAGCCGTTGGCCATCGTGAAGGTGGGGAAGAGCGAATGCGGGTTCTTGAAGTTGACGCCCTTGTCGCGGACTTCAGCCATCGCCGGCGCGGTTTCCGGTGTGACCTTCAGCGCACGCAGACCGTCGGGAATGAACAGGATCAGGTTGCGGGGCGTGCTGTTCTGGGCAGACGCCAATCCGGTGGACAGCACAGTCAGTCCGGCGGACAGCAACACCAGTGAACGGCGCATCAATTCTCTCCCTGCGGTGAGCCGGCGTGGCCGCGAACGCGGCCTCCAGAGCTTCGTTTAGTTTCGCTGGATGACAGTCTTGTTACAAGGACCGTTGCTGCTGCAAGGGCCGGGATGGCCCCGGCTCTGCAGCGACCGCGTCGCGCTGCAGAGCCGGGGCACGAGAGTTGGAGTGTCCGCGCGCAACTGCATCGACAGCGTCATTGCGAGCCAACGGGTCCGCGCGAAGCGCGGCCCGATGACAGGCTCCGCGAGGCAGTCCAGAATCCTGCCGCGGAAAGACTCTGGATTGCTTCGCTGCGCCCGCAATGACGGAATGTGAGGCGGCGTGCATCGCTCTTCCGATCCGCATATCGTCCGAAGACACACCTTCACGCTCTCGCGGCTCATCTCGCCCGAGCTTTGCTTGGTGTCTCACCCTCATGAAAAGGGCGCAGGGAAGACCGGGAGTCGGTTGGCTCCCGTGGACCGCCATGCCGGACGCAAACTGCGTGCGCTTCGATGCACAGCAGGGCAACCGGAGACATCCCGGCCTTCCCTGCGCAGTGGTTTTACGGCTTATGTCGTGCTCTCTCCGGGGAGCGATGCACTATTGCCCCCGTCGCCTTGCGGATGACTGATGCGCCTGCCCGGTCGGGCAGCACACATCACCGCAAGACTTGGCGCACAGACCCCGGGCGCCAGGATGACACGATTTTGCCGTACGCCGATCACACCGGTCGTGTGCGCGACGCCTCCGCTCACGGTCGCCCGCCCTGCGAAGCCATTCGCGCCGATGTCACCTGCGTCCACCGCCGCCCGGCCCGCGTTCGTGACGATCGCGATACGCCCCTCTTCCTTGGGCCGGGTTGCGGCGATACATACGCCGTTTCCGAATTTCGGTAAAGCGGAATATTTCGGCGAGGCGTCTTGACTGATGGCTTGGGTGTTTCGCCTGTCGGGCAACGCAAGGGATTGCGCCCGGAGACTGACCCCAGTGCGGTCGGCTGCGCAAGCAGCAGGGTCGCTGACGCGCGAAGGCCCACCGTCCATTGTGGACGGTGGGCCTCGCGTCAAGCAGCCTTACCAGCGATATCGGCCGGTCAGCGTGCCGTTGTTGTTGCCGCCAGGGCCGACATCACCCTGCGTCGAACTCGGGGTTGGATGGTTGGTGCCGTTGAGTGCGCCATACGGTCCGGGATCCGGATAGTATGCGCGCGGCTGAACCGGTTCGTAGGCGGGCGCCGTGCGGTCCCAGCCCACGGACGGTCCGTTCCAGTCGTAGCCCTGCGCCGAAGCGGCGGCAGTGCCCGCGACCAGTGATGCCGTGATCAGGCAGAGGAGTTTTGCCTTGTTCTGCATTGGAGATGCTCCTTGCTTCTGTCGGGAGCCAACGGTTGCAATGCGGGAGCGTTCCGGACGTATGGGCCGGTGAGTGGTCAACACCTATCAACTGGTTATGAGGGGCGCGCCGCGGAACGAAATGGCTGGCATGCGACGGGAATTCCGGGCGTTCTGCCGCACCCGGTTCCCTGCTAATCCCGCGCCTTAACCAACAATTAAATATACGTTTGCGGGTGGGCAACAGCCCGGCCTAGCCTCTCGCGGGGAGCCGCTATCGCGAAGCCAAACGAGTGTGTGGTGCGTATCATGATTGCCAGATCACATGGGGCGTTGCTCGCCTCACTCAGCGCAGCCGCGCTGCTCCTGACTGCAAGTGACGGCTCGGCCGGACCTGCTGTGGCCGCAGCGCCTGGCGTCGCGGCCGCCGCTGCGCCATCGGCTGGAACGCGTGCGCCGATCGCGCCGGGCGCCCGGTTCCACCGCCGCAGCGCTCCGTGGGTGTATTGGCCGGGCGGCGGCGGATTCTTCTACGACGGCGCCGGCACCAGCCAGCCCTTCGTCGATGCCGGCCAGCCGCTCTCCAGCGACGTGCGTTACACCTACACCTATGATGTTCCCTGGGACTGGACGCATCGCTATCCGCCGAACGTCGTGCCGTCCAACCGGCCCTATGTGCCGAGTTGCCCGACGGAGCAGGTGACGGTGCCCGGCCGCGGCGGCAGCGAGCACACCGTCAACATCATGCGCTGCTACTGAGCTAACCCAGCTCGAAGCTGGTTACGCCGAAGACGCGGTCGATGCGCAGCGGCGGGATCGGCCCGGTGTACATCCGCGCCGTCTCGAAAACCGGCATCAGGCCGAGCGACTCCGCGAGCGCGATCGCTTCGCGGTTGACGGCGGGAACGTCGAGGAAAATGTCGCCGCCGCGCGTGCTTACCAGCAAAGCCTGCATGACGGTTTCCGCCGCCGCGCGATCGTCGGCGACGAGCGGGCCGATCTTGTAGCCCGTCCGGCACGGACGGATCACGCCCCATGCGGCGAGCCTGCCGTCACGCAGCAGCGCATGGCCGATATGGCCTGATGTGTTGATCCAGGCGCGCAGGAAGCCGCTGCGCGCGGCAGGGAACACGGTGGCGTCGTCGGCTTCGACAATTGCAAATGGGACCTTGTCGAGCGCGACGACCTCGGCAGGTGGCCTCGGCGGCGCGGCCACGACGCCGCCATAGCGGATATTGGCGTAAGCGAGCTGGAAGCCGGACCTCTTGTAATTGTCCTGCTGCGCCACGACGCCGTCGAGCCCGATCACGCGCGGGCCCGCATGCGCGATGGCTGCGTTCCAGATGCGCAGGCCATGGCCCGCGCCGCGAAAGCGCTCGCGCACGATGTAAAAGCCGAGGAAGGCGAAGCGGTCGCCGTAATTGACGCAGGAGACGGTCGCGACCGGCTCGCCGTCGATCTCGCCGACGAAGAAGCCTTGCGCATCGGGGACGGCGAAGCAGGCGGCATCGGCGAGGCCGGGATTCCATCCCTCGGCCGCGGCCCAGTCGACGGCGAGGGCGATTTCGTCGGGGCGCAGATTGCGGATCTGCAGATCACTCATCTCGAGTCGCTCATGATGGCTGCCTTCGTCCATGGACCTGCGGCGAGGTCTGGCTGTAGAAGACCCCCATGATAGGCCGAGCCGGCGGCTCGCCTCAACACAGGGATGATCGGTCATGGCAGCAGAAAAGGTTGCGCTCGTTACCGCCGGCGGCAGCGGCATGGGGGCGGGAGCTGCGCGGCGGCTGGCAGCGGACGGGTTTCGCGTCGCGATCCTGTCGTCCTCCGGCAAGGGCGAGGCGCTGGCTGCCGAGCTCGGCGGCTGCGGCGTCACCGGCTCGAACAAGTCGAACGACGACCTGAAGCGCCTCGTCGACGGTGCGATGGCGAAATGGGGACGGATCGATGTGCTCGTCAACAGCGCCGGGCACGGGCCGCGGGCGCCCATCATCGAGATCACCGACGAGCAGTGGCACACCGGCCTCGACACGTATCTCCTGAACGTGATCCGTCCGACGCGGTTGGTGACGCCGCTGATGCAGGCGCAAAAGGGTGGCGCCATCATCAACATCTCGACGGCCTGGGCATTCGAGCCGAGCGCGATGTTCCCGACCTCGGCGGTGTTCCGCGCCGGCCTTGCCGCCTTCACCAAGATCTTCACCGACACTTACGCCGCCGACAACATTCGCATGAACAACGTCCTGCCGGGCTGGATCGACAGCCTGCCGCAGCAGGACGCGCGACGCGACAGCGTGCCGATGAAGCGCTACGGCAAGGTCGAGGAGATCGCCGCGACGATTTCGTTCCTGGCCTCCGACGGCGCAGCCTACATCACCGGCCAGAACATCCGTGTCGACGGAGGACTGACACGCTCGGTCTGAGGCGGCGCCTGCACCTCGAAATTACTTAGCTCATGAGCTAACAATCATTGACGGCGCATGGCAGCGGCGCTATAGTTAGCTTCATGGCTAACCAATCGTCCCGTCTCGACCAGATCTTCGCGGCGCTTGCCGACCCCACGCGGCGGGCGGTCGTGATGCGACTATGTGCCGGCGAGGCGTCGGTCGGCGAGCTTGCCGATCCCTTCGACATGGCGCTGCCGAGCTTCATGAAGCACGTCTACGCGCTGGAGGCGAGCGGGCTCGTTCTGTCGGAGAAATCCGGCCGCGTGCGCACCTGCCGTCTCAGCCCGGATGCGCTTGTCGGTGCGGAAGATTGGTTCCAGCAGCTGCGTGCCGTCTGGGAGGCGCGACTCGACCGCTTCGAGGCTTACGTGATGAAGCTCAAGAAAGAGAAGGAGAGGGCGGGCGCCAAGCGGCCGTCCCGAACAACCAAACGGAAAGGTTCCGAGTGATGACCAATTCTGCCAATCCCGTTCTGTCGCAATGGTCGCTCGACCGCGAGATTGTGATGTCGCGCGTGATCGACGCGCCGCGCGATCTGGTGTTCGAGGCGTGGTCTGACCCTAAACATCTGCCGCAATGGTTCGGCCCAAAGGGTTTCAAGGTCGAGACCTTCGAGATCGACGTGCGCGTCGGCGGCGTCTGGCGCTTCAACATGATCGGTCCCGACGGCACCCTCTATCCGAACCGGATGCGCTTCCGCCGCATCGAGCGGCCGACTCTGATGGAGATGGATCACGGCCTCGACCAGGACGACGATCCCGGCATGTTCCGCTTCACCGTTACATTCGCGGAGCAGAGCAACGGCAAGACCGTGCTGATGTTGCGCCAGTTGGCCTCGAGCACCGAGCAGCGCGATGGCATGATCGGCTTCGGCGCCGTCGAATACGGCTATCAGACGATGGACAAGCTGGCGGCGTATGTCGCGGGGCTGAAAGGCTGAGACAAACTGACTGGGGATCGATGCTTCGCAACGTCCGGAACGACGGATCGCCCACGAACGCATTCTAAAGTCCATCCTTCAGCAGCTTGCCTTCAGCAGCTTGAAAGAGGTGCGGCCCCGGCGGAGAGGATTCGCCGGAGCCGCTCTCACGCGCGTCAATCGGTCGCGATCAACGTTCGAAGCGGCCTGATCGATGGTCCGGCTAGCGCCGAGGGACGTTGCCGCTCGACGGCGGAGTCGTCTCGTTGCGCATGCCCGGAGGGCTGGAAGCGCCCTGTCCGCCGCGCTCCACATGGGTGATGCCGCCGCCGCCTCCGGCGCTTCCCGCGCCCGCGCCGCCTCCATCACCCGAGCCTCCGCCGGCTCCGGCACCTGCGCCGCCCGCACCACCGGCACCTGCACCTGCACCCGCGCCGCCACCGGCTCCGCCGCCGGCACCTCCGCCAGCGCCGCCGCCCGCGCCTTGCGCGAACGCTCCGCCGACCGAAGCAGCGGCAAGTATCGCGGCTGTGAAGACCGTCAGAATTGTCTTACGCATGTTGTTTCTCCTTGAGGTTTGCGACGGATCAATCACGCTTGACGCCAAGCGTTCCTACGCTGATGGAGAGGCACGGCGAACTCGGCGAACGGTTCAGCGAGAGCATCGCGTGCGAGGCGGCACCATCTCCCTGCTTGGCGTTTAGCTATCGCAGGTTAGCGCCGGGTCCTTCGGCTGGAACACTCGTTGAGATAGTCAGGCGTCCTGCGGCAATCAGCCCGGTCCTCCCAGGAACAATCGCCCGTGCTTCCCGGTTTGCGCGAACGAAGCCAGTCAAACGGAGGACAGGAAAATGGCTAATGCAGCCCGTGATACGTTCGTGGTGGGACTACGCAATGCGCATGCGATGGAAGTGCAGGCGCGAGAGTTGATGGAGCGCCAGTCAGAGCGGCTGGACGAATATCCCGAGGTCAAGGCGAAGGTCACCGCTCATCTTCAGGAGACCAATGAGCAACTGAGCCGGCTGGAAAAATGTCTGGAAGCCTACGGTGAGAGCACGTCCACTCTGAAGGACACGGCGCAGTCGGTGATGGCCAACATGATGGCCATGGCGCATTCGGCTGCCGGCGACGAGATTCTCAAGAACACCTTCGCGAACAATGCGTTCGAGAATTTCGAGATCGCCGCCTACAAGTCGCTCCTGGCGCTCTGCGGCGCCGCCGGCGTGCCGGAGGCCAAGGCACCGCTCGAGATGTCGTTGAAGGAGGAGCAACGCATGGCTGCTTGGATCGACTCCAATGTCGAGAAGGTGACGATGGAGTACCTGACGCATCAGCGCCAGGCCGCGTAGCTCCGCGATCCTTGCCGATATCGACCACCGGCGCGCCAGGGCGGCCGGTGGTTTTTTCGCGCCGCCAGCCCAGGGAGTGTCGACGGGCAGGAACGATCGTGACCGTCCGGCTTTGCCTGTCATGACGCACATTATCTTCAGCGACTACCGCAATCCCGCCGCGGAGCAGGCCTACCAGATCGCCTGGGACTTTCTCGCCCGTACGGGCGCCATCCGCGACGAGTTCGAGGCCTGCGTGTTCCTCGCACAGCGTCTCACCATGATGGTCGAGGAGGGGCAGACCAACCGGATCCGGATGGCCAACCGCGCGATCTCCGAATATCAGCGCCATGCCGATGAAAGCGACGACCTCATCCGCGACGGCGGCCGGCGTGCCGAAGGGCATTGAGCGCCGGCCAAACGGGCTCTGAAGCGGGATCATGCTCTCGCCGCCTCACTCCCTGGCTTCGTCCGTCACGATGTCGCCGAGCTTCTGCCAGCGCAGGCCGTCAAACTGCACCATCTGGAACTGTTTGTTGACCCGATAGTCGGTCGGTGAGGTCGTGACCGAGATCCCCGGGAGCGTCAGGTCGAGCTCGACGTTCTTGAGGTTGGCCGCCTGCCGCATCACGTTCTCGCGGGTGAGATCGTCGCCGCACTGCTTCAGCACCTGCACCAGCAACTGCGCGGTGATGTAGCCGTAGACGTTCAGGTTCGAATCCTTGTCGCCGTCGGGATAGTACTTGGCCATGAAGGCGAAATAGCGCTTCATGCCGGGATCGTCTTTCCATTCGGGGTCGGCAGCATCCTTGACGTAGCCGACGCTGATGACGCCTTTGGAATTGTCGAGCCCCGCTGGTTTCAGCACGGCGCTGACCGAGGAGGCGTTGATGTCGATGATGTGCAGCGCCTTCCAGCCGATCTCGGCAACCTTCTTGATCGCCTGGGCCGCCTGCTTCGGGGTCGTCGCGCTGAACAGCACGTCGGCGCCCGCGTCCCTCAGCCGCAGGATCTGCGAGTCGATCGTCGGCTCGGTGATCTCGTAGGAGGTCTCGGCCACGACCATCTTCGCGGCCTTGTCGCCGAGGCCGGCCTTGAGGCCGGCGAGATAGTCCTTGCCGAGGTCGTCGTTCTGGTAGAGCACGCCGATCTTCGCGTTCGGGTGGTTCTTCAGCAGGTACTGCGCATAGATGCGGCCCTCGACGAGATAGGACGGGTTGAAGCCCATGGTCCAGGGGAAGTTCTTGGGGTCGGTGAAGCGCGCCGCGCCGGTCGCGGCGAAGAGCTGCGGGATCTTCTTGGCGTTGAGATATTTCTGGACGGCGACGTTCGGCGCCGTGCCGATGATCTGGAACGTCAGCAGGACTTCGTCGCTTTCGACCAGCCGGCGGGTCTGCTCCACCGTTTTCGGCGGCGAATAGGCATCGTCGTACTGGATCAGCTCGATCTTGCGGCCGTTCACGCCGCCCTGGTCGTTGATCATCCTCATATAGGCGGCCTGAGTCTTGCCGATCACGGCGTAGGCCGAGGCCGGGCCGCTGAGCGGAACGGTCTGACCGACCTTGATCGCGGTGTCGGACGCGCCGGGGTCGTATTTCTTCTGCGCCTGCGCTGCCGTGATCGAAAACGTGAGCAGGAGCGTGGAGGCCGCGATGCGGCTGACGAGAACGTTTTTCATATGATTTCCCCCTTTCCGTTATTCGCCCTTGAGGCCGGCGTCGCGGATCAGCTTGGTCCACTTCTGCGTCTCGCTGTCGATGAACCGGCCGAACTCGGCGCCAGTGCCGGCGCGTATTTCGAGGCCCTGCGCGGTCAGCTTGTCCTTGATCGCGGGTTCGGCGAGCGCGCGCAGGACCTCGGCCTGGAGCTTGTCGACGATCGCGCGCGGCGTCGTGGACGGCGCCATGAAGCCGTACCAGCCGGCGGCGGCCACGTTGGGAAAGCCCTGCTCGCGCAGCGTCGGCGCCTGCGGGTAGAGCCCGCTGCGCTCGGCCGAGGCAACACCGAGCACGATGAACTTGCCGCTCTGGATGTAGGGCAGGGCGGTCGGCAGCGCCGTCAGCGTCGCGTCGACGCGTCCGGCGAGCAGCTCGGTGTAGGAGGCCGCATCGCCGCGGAACGGGATGTTCAGCCCCTTGACGCCGGCATCGCGGAACAGAAGCTCTCCGGCAAGGTGCGGCTGCGAGCCCGCGCCGGGAGAGGCGAAGGTCAGCCCGTCCGGCTTCGATTTGCCGTAGGCGATCAACTCGGGCAGCGTCTTGAACGGCGCGTCGGCACTGATGATGAGGAACAACGGCGCGATCACCGCCATCGCGACCGGCTGCAGATCCTTGCGGTCATAGGTCAGCTTGCCGAACAGCGCCTCGGCGGTCGCGTAGGGCGCCGCGACGTACAGGATCGTATAGCCGTCGCCAGGCGCGTGGGCGACCATATCGTTGGCGATGCGGGTGCCGGCACCCGGCTTGTTCTCGACGATGAACTGCTGACGCAGGCTGCGGCCGAACTCCTCGGCCAGCAGGCGCAGCGAGATGTCGTTGGAGCCGCCGGGCCCGTAAGGCGAGATCAGCCGCACCATGCGCGACGGCCAGGCGTCCTCGGCATGCGCTGCCAAGCCCGATCCCGCTGCAAGGCCGCCTGCGATTGTGCCCAGCAGGGTTCGGCGTGTGACCTTGAATGATGCCACCGTTTTCGTCCTCCCTCTTGTTGTTGGTCTTCTTGTGTTGTTGGTCTTCTTGCGACGTCAGATCACCTTTCGTTGGGTGAGCTGTTCGATCTCCTGATCCGAAAGGCCGAGCCAGTTCCGGAACACCTCGTCATTGTCCTGGCCGACATCGCCCGCAGCGTGACGCAATCGCACGGGGTCGACGGTGAAGCGAGGAACGGCATTGGTCATGGCAACCGTGCCGAAATCCCGGTCGGCAACGCGGGTGATCACCTCGCGCGCCTTCACTTGCGGATCGTCGGCGATCTGATCGATCGAATAAATCGGGGCGAGCGTTCCCTGCGCGGCGTTGAATTTCGCGAGGACCTCGTCGAGCGGATGCGCAGCACACCAAGTCGCGAAGATGTCGTTGAGCTCGGCGGCGTGCTTGACGCGCTGGCCGTTGTTGGCGAAGCGCGGATCATCGACAAGGTCGGGCCGGCCGATCGCCCGGCAGTTCGCGGCAAAGAGGGCGTTGGTCGAACCTGCGAGCGTCACCCAGTGATCGTCGCTGGTGCGAAACACGGCGGCCGGCGCCGAATAGCCGTTGGCGTTGCCGATGCGGCTGCGGACAGCGCCGAGCTGGTCGTGCTCGATGGCGAGGACGTCGAGCAGGCGGAACACGGCTTCGGTCAGCGCGAGATCGATCTCCTCGCCGGGAGCGTCGGGGTCGCGTGCCCGCTTCCAGAGCGCCGCGAGCACGCCGACGGCGCCGAACAGGCCTCCGATCGAATCCCCGATCGGGTATCCCGGATGGGTCGGCTCGCCCTCGCGCTCGCCGGTGATGTAGGTCAGTCCGCCCATGGCCTCGAAGATGCGGGCGAAGCCGGGGCGCTCGCGATAGGGGCCGTCCTGCCCGAAAGCGGTGGCGCGCAGAATCACGAGGCGCGGCTGGATCGACCACAGGACCTCCTTGGGAAGGCCCCAGCGATCCAGCGTTCCCGGACGAAAATTCTCGATCAGCACGTCGAAGCGCGGAAGCAGCTGCTTGAACAGCGCAAGCCCTTCCGGAGTGCGCAGGTCGAGCGTCGCGAACTTCTTGTTGCGGTTGGCGGCCTTCCACCACAGCGGCTTGCCGTCCTTGAACGGCGGAAACGACCGCACCCCGTCGCCGTTCCTGGGCATCTCGATCTTGAGCACGTCCGCGCCGTAGTCGGCGAGCAGCGTGGCGGCGAACGGCGCGGCGATGATCGTCGCGATGTCGAGAACCTTCAATCCTTCGAGCGGCCCAACCATGTCATGTCCCGCCGCTTGTGATCTTCTTGGTTTTGCGCGGCGGCGTCGTAAGCTCGGCCTGCCCGACGATGGCGCGGATGCTGTCGGCGAGCGCCGCGATGCGCGGACCGATCTCGCTCTCGAGCTGACCTGGCTGGAGCCGGAAGGCGGGGATGCCGCAATTGATCGAGAACGACTGCTTCGATTCGCTCGCATGAAACAGCGGCGCGGCGACGGCATGGATCGAGGCCATGTACTCGCCCCAGCAGGTGCAGAAGCCGCGGTTCTTGCATTGCGCGATTCCGGCGCGGTATTTGTCCCGGACCCTCGACCACAGCTCGGCATCTTCGGCGGCGATATTCCGTTCCAGCCGGTCTGCATCGGCCGGCGGCAAGGTCGAGGCCGCGGCGCGGCCCATGGCGGTCAACACCACGGGAATGGGCATGCCGATGTCAGGCACGTGCGGGCCGACATCGCCGGAGCGCGCAGTCTCGACATAGATCATCGAGGTGGCATCGAGCAGGCCGATCGAGACCGTGCCGCGGACGCTGTGCGCCAGCTCCTGCATCATGGGCCGCGCCACTTGGCGGAATTGCATTCCGGCAAGCAGAGGATGCGCCATACGCAGCGCCCGCGCACCGACGCGGTACTTCGCCCGCTCGGCGTCGTAACGGAGATAGCCGAGCTCGGCCAGCGTATGGGTCAGCCTCGCCACCGTCGGCCGCGGGATGCCCGTCAGAGTCGACAGCTCCATATTGCCGAGCAGCGTGCTCCCCGCCTTGCACGCTTCGAGCACGACGAGCCCTTTTGCCAGCGTCGTGGCGAAAGCGGCGTCGTCGACGCTGTCCGCCAGCACCGCTGCGGCGGACGAGGGCGGATGTCGTGGCTTGGATGAGCTCGTCGGGGCCATTCCTAATTATCAGACAGGCAGAACTCTTATGTCCAATAGATTCGCCACTTGCGTAGATATTGTCCGATATGTGGACGCTACCATGCTGGACGCTTCCGTGAGAGGCAGCTCTCAAATGACCGAGCAGACAGATTTTTGTCGCGGTTGCATGCCGTCCTGTGACAGGATTATTACGACGGCATGTCAGATCGATAATTTTGCGGAGCGGCTCATGTTGCAGTGGCAGGCGCGGTCAAATCCCCTCGCGTGGTGGTGGGGATCCCTTACGCTTGTGAGCAGCGCCAATATTCTCGTCTGGTTCATGCTCTATCGCGAGTTCTATCCGACGGTGGCGGGCAGCATCAGCGGCGGCTCGGATATCGGGCTGATGTTCCTGCTGTGCGCCGGCTATGTGTTCGGCTGTGCCTTCCGCTCGGTGCTGCCGCGCGCCGACGTGCAGCGCATCTGCCTGTTCGACACCTGGCTATCGAGCGTTTTCGTCGGCCGCTCGGTCGCGACCGTCGCCGAGGTCTGCTTCGCCGCGCAATGGGCGATCATCCTGCATCAGCTCGGGACCATGACCGGCGCCGAGACGGCGGTGAACATCGCGTGGGCGATCGTCCCTGTGATCATCATTGCGGAGTGTTTCTCCTGGTACGCGGTGGTGACCACCAATTACCTCTACAACGCGATCGAGAATTCGCTCTGGGCGGTGACCTTCTTCCTGGCCGGAATTGCGCTGTGCCGTCTGATGCCGGAATTCCAGGGCGTGGTGCGCTGGGCGCTGATGTCAGGCGTCGTCGGCATCGCCTGCTTCCTCGCCTTCCTCATCACCGTCGACGTGCCGATGTATCTCAGCCGCTGGCGGGCAGGGCACGCCGAGGGCAACAGGTTCCTCGGCTTTCTCGAAGGCCTGCACGACGTCTCGACGCGCTGGGTCGTGACCCACGACATCGCGCATTGGAAGGGCGAGCTGACCTGGATGTTCCTGTATTTCAGCGCCGCGGTGTGGTCGAGCCTCGCGCTCTGCGCGCTCTATGCGATGGAAGGCTATCTGACGCGCTATCTGGCCTAGCGATTATTTGCCGACCAGGCGGCACTTGCTGCGGTCGAGCGGACGAAAGGCCTGGTCGGGCGGGATCGTCGCGACCAGCTTGACGAAGTCCCACGGGCCCCTGGATTCCTCCGGAGTCTTGACCTGCACCAGATAGAGATCGTGCACCATGCGCTGGTCCTCGCGAATGCGGCCGTTGGGCGTGTAGGCATCCGACACCGGGGTTGCCTTCATCTTCGCCATCACGGTCGCGCTGTCGTCGGAATCGGTGTCCTTCACGGCTTGCAGATAGTGGCGCACGGCGGAATAGACGCCGGCCTGGATCTGCGACGGCATCGCCTTGCGGCGAGCATAGAACGCATCGGAGAATTTCCGGGCTGCCGGCGAGACATCTTCGAAGAACGAGGTGACGATGAGATCACCGCGCGTGGCCTTCAAGCCCACGGCCTCGATGTCAACGTTCTGGAACGACATCGGTACGATCTTCATGCCCTGGTCGGCGAGCCCGAATTCCTCGGCCTGCTTGATCGCGGTGGCGTTGTCGCCGGCGACGTTGATTGCCAGGATCCTGGCGCCCGACGACTGCGCCTGGAGCAGGAATGAGCTGTAATCGGGCGTGCCGAGCTGCGCCTTGACGCCGCCGGCGACCTTGCCGCCGAGCGCGGCGATGCGCTCGCGCGCGGTCGCCTCGATCGAATGGCCGAAGGCGTAATCGCCGGTGATGAAGAACCACGGCTCCTTGCTGGTCTGCATGATGCCGGAGACCACGGCGGTCGCCGTGGAGTAGGCATCCTGGGTCCATTGTACGCTGGTGGGCGCGCAGGCCTCGTCGGTCAGCTGGTTGGCGCCGGCGCCGGAGACGAGGAAGATCTTGCCATTGCCGCGCACCAGCTCCTGCACCGCCAGCGCCGCGCCGGAGTTGCCGCCGTCGGCGATTGCCTGGACGCCGTCGCTGAACCATTTCCGCGCCAGGGATGCGGCGAGATCCGGCTTGTTCTGGTGATCGGCCTGCAGGATCTCGATCGGTTTGCCGTTGATCTTGCCGCCGAACTCCTCGGCTGCCATCCGCGCCGCTTCGACCGAGCCCGGACCCATGGCGGTCGCGAACACGCCGTTCATGTCGGTGAGGACGCCGATGCGGATGGCGTCGCCCTTGATCTCGGCCCGCGCAGCGGAGCCCGCGAGCGCGAGTGTCATCAGCAGGAGGGCGGCGGAGGTGGTTCGGGTCGTGCCCATGGCGTTTCCTCAAGTTTATCGTTGATCGATCGGTGCTGACGGTCACGCCGGTTCGGCGATCACCTTGTTGCGCAAGATGCCGATACCGGAAATCTCGACTTCGACGGTGTCGCCGGGGCGCATCCACAGCGGCGGCGTGCGCTTGGCGCCGACACCGCCCGGCGTGCCCGTGACAATGACGTCGCCGGGCGCGAGCGGGCAGATGGTGGAGATGTAGGCGATCAACGCGGGAATGGCGGTGATCAGGAGATCCGTCGTGGTGTCCTGCACGACGTTGCTGTTCAGCCGGGTCTGCAAAGTGAGCTTTGACGGATCGGGAATCTCGTCCGTCGTCACCAGCCACGGACCGAAACTGCCGCTTTCGGCAAAGGTCTTGCCGGCGAGGAACTGACTGGTGTGGCGCTGCCAGTCGCGGATGCTGCCTTCGTTGTAGCAGGAATAGCCGGCGACGTGGTCGAGCGCGCGGTCGGCGGGAATGTGACGGCCCGCCTTGCCGATGACGAGCGCGAGCTCGCCTTCATAGTCGAAGTCGTCGCTGACCTTCGGTTTCACGATGGGCTGGAGATGGCCGACCTGGCTGCATGGGAAGCGAACGAACAGAGCCGGTTTCTCCGTGACGGTGCGGCCGGTCTCGGCCACGTGGTCGCGATAGTTGAGGCCGACGCAGATGATCTTGCCGGGATCGGGGATCACGGGTGCGAAGGTGATGCTGTCGAGCGGATGATCGGGGGCAGTGGAGGCTGCAAGCTTGGCCGCTTCGGCGACGCGGCCAGCTTCAAGCAACTGTCGTAGCGTTGTGCAGCCCGTCATGCGCGAGCCCAGATCGACGACGCCATTGTCCTTGAAGGCTCCGAACGAGGTGCGGCCGTTGGCGATGAAAGAGAGCAGCTTCATGGGGTGTCCTTGGATGTTCGCTCAGGCCGCGGACGGCATGTGGGTTGGAGGTGTGATGGCGGCCATGAGCCGGTCGAGATCGGTCTCGTTACGGGCGGTGCCGCGGATGTAGCGGTCGGGGCGAACGAGTGCGGCGATGATGCGGTGCTCGCGCAGCCAAGGGCCGACGGCCTCGGCATCATTGCTGGTCAGGATATCGATCCCTGGCAGTGAATGAGCGGAATGCGAAGGGGGCGTGGCCGAGCTATCGACGAGCAGGACATGGCCGTAGCCGATCCGGTCGTCGCTGCGGCTGCCGTCTTGCAGCGCGAACTGCGGCGCGAGATGTCCGGCGAGGGGCAGATCGGCGAGCGCGAGCCCGGGGCCGAGCAGGGGCTTTTTCACCTCCAGCTTGACCGGCGCATTTTCGCGCACCTCGCCGGCGGCAAGGCCGGCCTCGATCGCTTTGGTGTTGATGATGCCGCCGAGGCGAATGGCGAGCTCGATGAATTCGCGCACATGCGGCTGGCGCTCGCTCTGATAGGTGTCGAGCAGGTGGGGCGGGGCGCCGTCGCGAATGACCGCGGCGAGCTTCCAGGCCAGGTTCGCGGCATCGCGGATGCCGGCGCACATGCCCTGGCCGAGGAAGGGCGGGGTCTGGTGCGCAGAGTCGCCCGCGAGCAGCAGTCGATCGTTCCGCCATTGCTGCGCGATGACGGAATGAAACGTGTAGACCGCCGCGCGTTCGATTTCGGCATCGTCGGGCGTGATCCAGCGCGACAACAGCTCCCAGACCTTCGCGGGCTGCGCGACCTCCTGGGAATCCTCGTCGGGGAGGACCGTGATCTCCCAGCGCCGCCGCGCGCCGGTGCCGCGCACATAGGTCGCGGGCCGTTGCGGATCGCAATGCTGAAGGCTGTAGTCGCCTAGGTCGTTGCGCTCGCGCTTGAGCAGGACGTCGATCACCAGCCAGCGCTCGTGGAAGCCGAGGTCGTCCATCCCCGAGCCGATGAAGCGGCGCACCAGCGAGCGGGCGCCGTCGCAGCCGATCACATAGCCGCCGCGAACTTCCATGAGCTTCCCGCTGGAGAGGTCTTCGTAGCGCACGCGCACGCCATCCTCGTCCTGATCGAGCGCGAACACATCGCAGCGGTTGCGCAGGGTGACGTGTGGCCAGCGGGCGAGTCCGCCGATCAACGCGTCCTCCAGATCCGGCTGGTGGAAGCGGTAGCTGAGATGCCAGCCCATCGGCGTCAGCGTCCGTGGACGGGACCAGTCCAGCAGCATGCGACCGGCGGCATCGAGAAAGAGCATGCCGGGACTGAGGATGACATGCGGCAGGATCGTCTCGGCAAGTCCGATCGTCTGGAACACGCGCATGCATTCGTCGTCGAAATGCACTGCCCGCGGCAAATGATAGGTCCGCGCCTCGCGCTCCAGCACCAGCGTCCGCACACCGCACAGGCCGAGCAGGTTGGCGAGCGTGGCGCCCACGGGGCCGCGGCCGACGATCACGACGTCAAACTCTTCAGGAGCGGATTTATCTTGCATGGGGCTATCTCTTCCCCAAGCTGCGCCGCAGCATCAACGCCGCCGCGTCAAGTGTCCGCCCAGCGGACGGCCTCCCGCCGCTCGTCATGGCCGGGCTTGTCCCGGCCGTCCATGCCGTGCGGCCCGGCATGGAAGACGTGGATGCCCGGGTCAAGCCCGCGCATGACGGCCTGGACACGTGAGCGCACTACACCTCGACCGGAATGGCGGATGCCGTCTTCTGAAGTCGCGCCGCAAACTGCGTCACCGCTTCCTCGATCCCGAGCGCCGTCCTGATCCAGATGATGGAGATGCAGCCGAACACCACACCATCGCGCACGATCGGAACGGCAATCGAAGCCGTCTTCGGATTGTATTCGCCCTCGCTGCGGATTGCATAACCTCGCGCGGCGGTCTCGGCGATCATTCGGTCGAGCCGGCCCTGGTCGAGGAAGGGGCGGTCGTCGATCTCATCGATGCGGCGGAGATGATTGACGATCAGATCGCGTTCGCGCGCGGGGCAGGCGGCGAGATAGGCGCGGCCCGCAGACGTTCGCAGCATCGGCAGGCGCTTGCCGATCATGCCGCGATCGATCGAAAGCGGGCTGCGCGAATGCGTGGTCTCCTGCACCACCATCGCCGCGTTCTCATAGGTGGACAGATCGACCGGCCAAACCAGTTTCTTGCTGAGCTCGGCAAGAAAAGGCGCCGCGGCCTGGCAGATCACCACGCCAGGATCGTAGCCGTCGCCGAGGCTCAATGCGCGCCGGGTGACTCGAAATCGGTCGTCGCTGGCGCTGCGGGCGATATAGCCGAGTTCCTCCAGAGTTTCGAGGAGGCGATAGACGGTGGGTCGAGGCAGGTCGAGCGCGCGGGCGATGTCGCCGGCACGGATGCCGCCGGAGCGGTTGACCTCGTGCAGCACGTCGAGCCCGCGCTTGAAGGCGCGGACGCCCTCAGACTGCCGAGGCTGGCCGTTCGGCGTCCGCTCCTTGGACACTTCGTATTTCCTCCCTTGTGGCACATCGCGGCGCGGCTATCGTCGTTGCGAACGCGAAGCGATTGCGGAACGCCACCGTAGGATCGCGCGCGGCCGGTATCAAGCTCGCCGCAGTGCGGTGATCGCGATGCCTTCGGGAGGACGTCGATGGAAATCACCGCGCTCGGCTATATCGGAATCAACTCATCCCAGCTCGACCAGTGGAGCCGGATGGCGACCGGGCTGCTCGGCATGCAGCAGGTCGATCGCGGCGGCAAGATGCGCGCCTTCCGCATGGACGATCGCAAGCAGCGGCTGATCGTCGACGGCGGCAGCGACGCCGGCCTCGCGGTGATGGGCTGGGAAGTTGCTTCGACCGCCGAACTGGACCAGTTGGCAGGACGGCTGGAAAGCCATGGCATCAAGGTGGCCCGAGGCTCGCGCGCGCTCGCTGACGAGCGGCACGTCGCCGAGCTGATCGCGTTTGCCGATCCCGCCGGCAACCGGCTGGAAGCTTTTTGCAAGCCGGAGCTTGCGAGCGAGCCGTTCAGCCCCGGCCGCCCGATCTCGGGCTTCCGCACCGGCGCGCTCGGCATGGGGCACGTCGTGCTCAATGTGGAGGATGTCGAGCCGCTCTTGCCGTTCTATCGTGACGTGCTCGGCTTTCACGTCTCCGATTTCGGGCTGAAGCCCTATGGGCTTTATTTCTTCCACGTCAATGGCCGCCACCACTCCTTTGCGATGGTCGGCTCGGGGCGGAAGGCGATGCACCACTTCATGGTCGAGCTCGGCAGTCTCGATGATGTCGGTCAGGGCTACGACCTTGCGCAGATGGACGAGGGGCGCATCGCCTACACGCTGGGCCGGCACACCAACGACCACATGACCTCGTTCTACGTGAATACGCCGTCCGGCTTCTTCATCGAATACGGCTGGGGCGGACGCGTCATCGATCCTGAGACCTGGCAGCCGCACGAGACCTTTGACGGGCCCTCGCTATGGGGGCACGAGCGGCTGCATATGCCGGAAGAGCAACGCAAGCGCCTGCGCGACATGCGACTCGATGCGGCCGCGCGTGGGGTGCGCGTCGCCGACCCGCGCGTGCCGCCGCTCAACTGCGCGTGGCTGGACCAGGTGATCGCGCGCGAGTGAGACGCGGCCAACAATCTGACACTCAGGAAAAGAAACATGCGCAAAACCCTTTTGCGGGCGGGCCTCGTGCTGCTCGCGTTCACCACGGTCGCCTCCGCCGAACCGATGAAGGTCACGCTGCTCGGCACCGGCGTGCCGACGCCGCGACCGACCAGCTTCAGCGCGTCGACGCTGGTGGAAGCAGGGAGCGAAAAACTGCTGTTCGATCTCGGCCGCGGCGCGACCATCCAGCTCTACAAGCTGAAGATTCCGCTCGGCGCGATCACCGCGAACTTCCTCACGCATCTGCATTCCGACCATGTCGTCGGCGTTCCCGACATGTGGCTGACCGGCTGGCTCGCCACGCCCTGGGCTTCGCGTAAGGGGCCGATGAAGCTCTTTGGCCCGAAGGGGACCGTCGCCATGACGGACAACCTCACCAAAGCTTTCGCCGACGACGTCCGCATCCGCATCGATGACGAGCACCTCGATCCAGTAGCGGTCACGTTCGCGGCAAAGGATATCGAAGCCGGGCGGGTCTATGAGAACAACGGCGTGAAAGTCAGCGCGATCGAGGTGAACCACGGTGAGAAGATCAAGCCTTCGTTCGGCTACATCGTCGAATATGCCGGCCACAAGGTCGTGCTGTCGGGCGACACCAGGTATGATGAGCGCGTCGCGAAGGCGGCCGAGGGCGCCGACCTGCTGATCCACGAGGTCGCGGTCATCGAGCCGGAGCTGCTGGTCAAAAATCCCGTCTACAAGGACATTCAGGCGCACCATACCTCGCCCGAGGAGGCCGGCCAGATCTTTGCGGCCGCCACGCCAAAACTCGCGGTCTATTCCCATATCGTGTTCGGCACGGTCAAGCCCGCGCCTGACATTCCCGAGGAGCCGCTGATTCTGCGCACGCGCACCGCTTACAAGGGGCCGTTGCTCGTCGGCCGTGACATGATGTCGTTCAGGATCGATGACACGGTGGAGGCGTTCTCGCCTGACGGCGCGAGGCTGGAGCCGTAAAGGCAGCGGCAATCAGACTTCCGTCAACAATCCCTGGCGCAGCGCCAGGCGGACCAGCTCGATGTCGGAGCCGACGCCGAGCTTGTCCTTGATCAGGGAATGCAGGTTCGCCACCGTCTTTGGACTGACATGCAGCGTCTCGGCAATCTCCTCCGTCGTGTTCTCGGCGAGCAGCAGCCGCAGCACCTCGAATTCGCGCGGCGTCAGCACGTCGGCGGCCGAGCTCTCGCCGCTGATGCGGCTGAGCGCAAGCTCGTGGTCGATGTCGGGGCTGATGGCGATCCTGCCGGCGAGCACGTCCTTGACCGCGCGCACCAGTGTCTCGGGCGGGCTGGTCTTGGTGACGTACCCCCTTGCACCGGCGCGGATCGCCTGCACCGCAAAGCCGGCATTTTCGTGCATGGTGAAGACGAGGATTCGTGCCGTCTTGTCCCACTGTCTGATCCGCCTGACCGCCTCGATGCCGCCGATGCCAGGCATGCTGAGATCCATGATGACGAGGTCGGGCGCTTCGGATTTGTACAGACGGTAGGCCTCCGCACCATCGGCCGCCTCGGCAACGACGCGCAGGCCCGGCTGCTTCTGGAGCACGGAGCGGTAGCCCTCGCGGACGACGGAATGGTCGTCGACCAGCAGGATGGTGGCGTCGGCCGCGCTCATGCCGCATGCTCCAGCGCATGCCGATCGGCGGCCGCGAGCGGAATGAACACGCGCAGTGCCGAGCCGTTAGGGCCGGTCTCAAAGCTCAGCCGGCCGCGCAGCGCGGCGACGCGCTCGCGCATGCCGAGCAGGCCCATGCCGGATTTGACGGAAGCCTCGTTCGGCCGGCCGTCGTCTTCGATCGCGAGCGCGATGTCATCGTCGGCCATCGTCAGATGCAGGCTGACCTTGGTTGCGCCGGCGTGCTTGGCCGCGTTGGTGAGCGCCTCCTGCACGATGCGGTAGAGATTGGCGCTGACCGAGGCAGGCACGCTCTCGAAGGCACCGTCGAACCGGATGTCGAAGCGGGGCTGGCCGCGGCTGCGGCCGTTCCACCCCGACACCAGTCCTTCGAGGCTCGCGACGAGGCCGAGTTCTTCGACATCGGGCGGCCGCAACCGGAACAGCGCGCCGCGCAGCGTCTCCATCATGCCGGTCGCGGTCCGGGCAATGCTGTCGCACTCTCCCAACAAGCCGGGACAGTCCTGCGCCGCAGTCTGGCGGGCGGACGCGGCAAGCGCGCGGATCGCGGCGAGTGACTGGCCGAACTCGTCATGCAGCTCGCGCGCGAGATGGCGGCGCTCCTCGTCCTGGAGCGCGATCAGCTTCCGCGTCAGCTCGTTGCGTTCAGCAAGCGCAGTGTCGAGACTTTCGGCGAGATGGTTGAAGACATCGCGGATGGCGGAGAGCTCGGCGAGGTCGAACGGCGGCAGCCGCGCGGTGAGGTCGCCGGCGGCGATCCGCTCGAGGCCGTCGCCGATCATGCGGGTGGGGCGCAGGGCGCGCGCCAGCGCGGCATAGACCAGCGCGCAGAGCAGCGGGAGCGCGATTGCAAGCGCGATCATCAGACGGCCGGCCTCGTGCCAGGCCTCGGCCGTCTGCACGGCCGCATCGACCGAGACCACGGTCTCGCCGAGCTTCGTTCCGCGGACGATCACAGGCCGTGCCGCCTCGCGGCCGGGGTCGAACAGGCTGCGATAGAAGGCGGCGAAGGCCTGCGGCGGCGGGCTCGCCGGGGCAGGCGCGCCACTACAGAAACGCTGGAGCATCTCACCGCTCACGCTCCGGAATCCAAGGCAGAGGCCGGGCGTCATCACATGGGCCGAAACCGGGTCAAGGTTCGGAAAGTCCGAGCGCGGGCTGGCCACCCACTGGACCTTGCCCTGTTGCAGCTCCAGCGTCTTCGCCACGATGGCGGCGATACTGTCGATGCGCGCAAGCGCTGCGCTGTTGGCCGTAACGAGGAAATAGGCGGAGATCGCGGCGAAGCAGACGGCCGATATGGCGGCCACGCGCAGCGTCAGACGGACCTTGAGATCGAACCTCGGGCGATTCCACATGGGGGCACCTGACGCGAACGGGTTTGTCGCGCCCTCATTAGAAGGCAGAACGCAAGCGGCGGGAAGCGTTCCCGCTTTGCCGCAGTGCAACGTCGTGAAATTTTCCCGGCATTCGTCGGGACGGCCGCGGCTGCATGGTGTCAGGCAACCCGTCCAGATTTGCGTGGCCGTTCCGTCCCATGAGGCCGTTTCATGCACCGTTCCGGGCTGATTGTCGTCTGTCTCCTCTTCGTCCTCTCTTGTTCGCGGGCCGTTGCCGAGGGGACGATTGGCGTTGCCATCGACGATTTCAGCTACACCGATACCTCGGCCGAGCCGATCAACCAGACCGCCGCCCACGAGCGACGGCTGGCGGCGTTCATGGCCGCGCTTCGAAGGGATATCGGCGCGGACCCGCGCTACCGCCTGGTTCCGTCCGCCCAGGACGGTGCGGCGTTCAAGGTCATCGGCGGCATCCAGAAGACCAGCACGCTGGTGCAATGGGCCAAGGTCGCCGTGATCGAAATCGGCTCCAAAAAGCTCGTGATGGACAAGCTCTACAGCTTCCGCGGCGACAATGATGAATCCTGGGAGCGGGCCGAGATCTTCGTGTCCCGCGAGGTCATGGCTGCGCTGGCAACGCCCGCGCCGGTTGCGCTGGCCGTGTTCGACTTCGAGCTCGAGGATACGACCGCCGCCCCGGCCGGCGCGTCGTCCGCTTCGGACGCCTCGTATCTCGCCGAGGTCACCGGTGGTGTGCGCGAGGTGCTCGGCCAATCCGGCCGCTACCGCATCGTCGATGTCGGCGGTGCGCGCGGCGAGGCGGCGAACAGGCGTGCCTTGCGCGATTGCGGCGGTTGCGAGGCGGCGATCGCGAAGGAGCTCGGCGCGGATCAGTCGTTGATCGGCGTGGTGCGGCGGGTGAGCCGCACCGAATACACGCTCGGCTTCCAGCTGCGCGATGCCAGGACCGGCACCGTGCTGGCGCTCGGCGACAGCGGCCTGCGCATGGGCGCGGACTATTCGTGGAAGCGCGGTGCCGTGCGGCTGGTCAGCGACCAGCTGATCGAGAGCCGATAGCGCTAGAACGTCAGCTGCACCTTCATCGACTGCGAGCGGTCGCTGGCGAGCTCGAAGGCGGTGACGGCGTTCTCGAACGGCATGGTCGCCGTGATCAGCGGCCTGACGTCGATCAGGCCTTCGCCCATCAACCGCACCGCGAGCTCGAACTCGGGATCGAAGCGGAAGGTGCCGCGGAGCTGCAATTCCTTGGCGACGATGGAGTTGATCGGCAGCGTCATCTCGCCGCCGAGACCAAGCTGCACCAGCGTCGCGCCCGGCCTGAGCACGTCGAGCGCGGCGCACAGCGCAGCCTGATTGCCCGAGGCTTCGAACAGCGTGTCGAACACGCCCTTGCCGGAGCGCCAGGGGTCGAACGCGCTAGCATTGCTCGCGACGTTGATGGCGTGCGTGGCGCCGAGCTTTTTCGCGACCGTGAGCGGTGCGTCCGCGACATCGGTGACGACGATCTCGGCGGCACCGCCGAAACGTGCGACGAGGATCATCAGCGCGCCGATCGGACCGCAGCCGGTGATCAGCACGCGTTTGCCGAGCAGAGGGCCGGCTTGCTTGCCGGCATGCAGGCAGACCGCCAGCGGCTCGGCGACCGCGGCTTCGGCGAGCGAGAGCTTCTCCGCGATCGGCACGGCCTGCGTCGCATCGACGGTGATGAATTCGCGAAAGCCGCCCTGCACATGGGGAAAGCGCATCGCGCTGCCGAGAAAGCGCATGTCCAGGCACTGGTTGCGCATGCCCTCCTGGCAATGCAGGCATTGGCCGCACGGCTTGCTCGGGTTGACCGCGACGCGTGAGCCGGGCTTCACGCTGGTGACGCCGTCACCGACGGAAGCGACGACGCCGGCGATCTCATGGCCCAGGGCCATCGGCTGCTGGATGCGGACGACGCCGAAGCCGCCGTGATGGTAATAATGCAGGTCCGAGCCGCAGATGCCGCCATTGGCGATCTTGACGCGGACCTCACCCGGGCCTGGGGCCGGATCGGGATAGCTCTCGATCCGCAGGTCCTTCGGGGCGTGAATGACGACGGCGCGCATGCTCTTGTTCCTCAGCGTGTGGCGGATCACATGGCGGCGATCATGCCGCCGTCGACATAGATGATCTGGCCGTTGACATAAGTCGAGGCGTCCGAGGCGAGGAAGATCGCAGCGCCGACCAGCTCCTCCGGCTTGCCCCAGCGTTTCGAGGGGATGCGGCCCATCAGCCAGTTGTTGAAGTCGGCGTTGTTGACCAACGCCTCGTTCATGTCGGTCAGCATGTAGCCGGGGCCGATCGCATTGGCCTGGATGCCGTGCTGCGCCCATTCCACCGCCATCGAGCGGGTCAGGTTCTTGATACCGCCCTTGGCCGCGGTGTAGGGCGCGATGGTGGGACGCGCGAGCTCGCTGCCGAGCGAGCCGATATTGATGATCTTGCCGTGCTTGCGCGGGATCATGCGCTTGGCCGCCTCGCGTCCGATCACGAAGGCGCTGGTGAGGTTCGTCTCGATCACCTTGCGCCATTCGTCGGTGGTAAACTCCACCAGCGGCTTGCGGTGCTGGATGCCGGCATTGTTGACGACGATGTCAACCGCAATGCCCTTTTTGTCGAAGTCATCGAACGCGGCGACGATCGCGGCTTCGTCGGTCACGTTGAAGGCGGCTCCTTCAGCCTGATAGCCGGCGGCGCGAAACTCGGCGACGGCCTGCTCGACGCGCTTGGGATCGACGCCATTGATGATGATCCTGGCGCCGGCCCTGGCCATGCCCTCGGCGATGGCGCGGCCGAGGCCGCGGGAGGAGCCGGTCACGAGCGCGGTGCGGCCGGAAAGATCGAAGAGGGAAGTGCTCATCTCGAGAAGTCCTCAGACGTTGGAACGGCGCACGGTGAGATCGGAGCGGTCGAATACGGCGGGAAGGAGATCGACGCCGAGGCCGGGTCCTTCCATCGGATAGACGTAACCGTCCTTGATCACAGGCATCGTGGTGACGAGCTCATTGTACCAGCCCTTGTAGAAGGCGCGCACCGATTCCTGGATCAGCGTGTTGGGCTGGCTGAACGACATGTGGATGGCGGCGATGAAGCCGATCGGGCCGATACAATCGTGCGGAGCAAAGGGCCGGTGATAGGTCTCGGCCATCGCCGCGATCTTGCGGCCCTCGGTGAGGCCGCCGGTCCAGCACAAATCCGCCATCACCACATGCATGGCGTCGCGGTCGAGCATGTCCTTGTAGGGAAAGCGCGAGCCCAGCGTCTCGCTGGCGCAGACCCAGACGTCGGTCGAGCGCGCATATTCGGCCAGCGCCTGCGGCGAGTTCATGCGGATCGGGTCTTCGTACCAGGTCGGCTTGTAGGGCTCGAGCGCGCGTGCGATCTGCTTTGCCGTCGGCAGATTCCATAGCGAGTGGAGCTCGACCATGATCTCCATCTTGTCGCCGACCGCCTTGCGGATCTTCTCGAACGGCTCGATCGCCTGCTTCATCTGCGCGGCGGTGATGTAGAGGCCTTTGTTCACCTGCGCCGCCGGATCGAACGGCCAGATCTTCATGGCGGAGATGCCGCTCTCCAAAAGGCTCTCGGCGAGCGCGTCGGCGCGATGCATGAAACCGTCGAGATCCTCGTAAGGCCCCTTGGAGGCGCCGAGATTCCAGTTCGCGACCGGGCTGATATTGGTCGAGCGGACATATTGCGTGCCGGCGCAGGTGTTGTAGATGCGCTGCTTGTCGCGGCAGAGGCCGCCGAGCATCTGGTGCACCGGCTGGCCGCAGACCTTCCCGAACAAATCCCACAGCGCGATGTCGATCGCGGAGGCTGCACGATATTCGACACCGGTCGAGGACTGCGCCATCGGCAGGTTCAGCATGTCGCGATGGATGGCTTCGATGTGCAGGGGATTGCGGCCGAGCAGGCGGCCGGCAAAGGTGTCGTGGATCTGCGCCTCGACCGCGCCCGCGCCGTAGAATGTCTCGCCGAGCCCGATCACACCCGTGTCGGTGTGAACGCGCACCCAGATGACGTTGGAAAATTCCTCGGTGCGCAGCGTCTCGATCGATGTGATCTTCACGGCAACAATCCTCCCATCAACAGACGTCCCGCGCCTGTCGTCTCATTTTGCGCTGCAACATATTGCAGGCCGTGCGGGAGTCTTACGCTGGCTTGTAATATATCACAACATGTTTTAAGGCTCGGACAAACACGGCGCCATCCATCGACGAGAGCGCGGCCGACGGGAGAGAACGACATGGCAAAGCGCAAGCGCGCGCTCGAGGTGGTGAGAAACGACGACGACGGCGAGGGCAAGCCCTCGCGGCGCAACCGGCTCAATTTCTTTGAGCTGGCCTACCAGAAGATCGAAGAGCTCCTGGTTCACTGCGAGCTCAAGCCCGGACAATTCATGACGATGCTGGAATTGCAGCACATCACCGGTTTCGGGCGCACACCGGTGCATCACGCCGTCAATCGTCTGTCAGCCGACACCCTCATCATCATCCGGCCCCGTCACGGCCTGCACATCGCGCCGATCGATCTTGCGCGCGAACGCATGCTGCTGGCCTTGCGCCGCGACATGGAGCGCTTCGTGATCCGCCTCGCGGCCGATCGCGCCAGCCTCTCGCATCGCAATCAGGCGCTGCACATCGAGCGTCTGCTGCGCGAGCGCAGCGCCAGCCTGACGCTCGACGAATTCAACAGCCTCGACCGTCGCATCGACGCGTTGGTGCTGGAGGCGGCCGGCGAGCCGTTCCTCGTGCATACGATGCGGCCACTGCACACGCTGTATCGGCGCATCGGTTACATCCACCACCGCTTCATGCCGGGGCAGGCGGATCTGTCGGGCACAATCGATCATCACCTCGCCATTCTCAGTGCCGTTGCTGGCCGCCATGTCGAGGATGCCGTGAAGGCGAGCGATGCCCTGATCGACTACATGGACTCGATGTTCACCGGCATGGAAGCGGGGATCGATCCGCGGCTGCTCGATTGCAGCATCGAGCCGCTGCTCGACACGTAGAGAGTTTCGAAGAGAGGACCAAGAAGAATGTCAACGATGGCTCTGCCACAACCGACCGCGAGCGAGGCCGCGGTCCGCTACCTCATCACGAACTACAGCCCCAAGGGCAACAAGGTCGGTTGGCTGATGATGGCCTCGATCCTGGTCGAGGCCTGGGATCTCTATTCGATCGCCTTCGTGCTGATCTTCATCAAGGAGCAGTACAATCCCGATCCGCTGATGCTGGGCCTTGCGGCGGCCGGCACGCAAGGCGGCGCCCTGATCGGTGCGCTGCTCGGCGGCTGGCTGTCCGACAAGATCGGCCGCCGCGTCATGTTTCTGGTGACGATGGTGATGTTCATCGTGCTGGCGCTGGCGCAGGCCTTCGTGCCTGATGTCGCCTGGCTCGTCGTGATCCGCTTCCTGCTCGGCATCCCGCTCGGCTCCGACATCTCGACCGGCTACACCTACATCATGGAATCTATGGCCAAGGGCGAGCGCGAGGTCATGGGCAACCGCTGGCAGTTCATGTTCGCCGTCGGTGAAGTGCTCACCATCGGCGTCATCGTGATCTTCCTCCTGATCGACATGAACCACGAGATGCTGTGGCGCGTGACGCTCGGTCTCGGCGCGGTACCGGCGCTGATCATCCTCATCATGCGGCACGACGTGCCGGAGACGGCGGTGTGGCTGGTGCAGAAGGGGCGTTACCGCGAGGCCAAGCAGGTCGCGCGCGAGATGTTCAACGACAATCTCGACATGCTGCCGGACCGGGACGTCCAGGTGCCGAAGGTCTCGACGCGTGCGTTTCTCGCCGACCTGAAGAAGGACCCGATCCGCTGGCGCGCCACCATCTACGGCTGGATCGCCTGCTTCGCGCAAGGCAGCGAATTCTCGACCTTCGCGTTCTACCTGCCGGTGCTGTTCGTGATGGTCGGCGTGTCGAGCGTGCTCGGCAACAACCTGGTGACGATGGGACTGTTCTGCTTTGCCGCGTTGTCCGGCTGGGTGGGTCCGCTGCTGACGCCGAAGATCGGCCATCGCGGTATCGCCATCGCCGGTTTCGGCATCGTGCTGGCTTCACTTCTGGTCGCGGCCTTCGCGCTTTACACCGACAACAAGATACTGCTGCCGTTCGCGGCCGCCGCCATGCTGTGGGGCCATTATTGGGACGCGTCGAACTGCATGACGATTCCGACCATGGTCGCCAAGCCGAAATATCGCGGCACCGCCAGCGGCTTCGCTTACATGTTCGTGAAGCTGCCGTCGTTTCTGGCGATCTTCCTGTTCCCGTCGCTGTTCGCGGCGATCGGGCAGGCCAACGCCACGCTGTTCGTCGCGATCTTTCCGCTGATCGGATTGCTCGCCGCGATCTTCATCCTGCCGGAAGTCTACGGCTACGAGAACGACTGATGTGTGACCCGGTCGCGGCCTTGTGGCCGCTATCGGGCTCCGTCCGCTACGGGCTCAGGAAGACGGGATCGATCCCGGTGCCATGGCCGAGCTGGCCGATGGCCTGAAGCTGGGCCGTGTGCACGTCCATCTCCAGGATGGCGAACAAGGCCAGCAGCACCACGACGGAGAAGACGAGCAGGGGATGGGACGTCTCCGTGCGGCCTTGGCCGGGCGCGACGAAGCCTTGAATGCCGCGACGCAGTGAGAACCTCTGTGGCAGCGACTTTGATCGAATCTGCATGATCAACCTTCCTTGCCGCGACCTGTCTGAAGCTCGCGACAAGTGAACTCTAGCCGTCGCCGCAATGCCGGCCTTGATGCACCGCAAACGGCTGAACTTATTTGGCCGGCGCGCCTTGCCGCTACCTGATGGCAGCTGCCAGTGCACCGATCAAGGCAGGCGGCGTCACCAGCAGACCGAGCTTGAGGAACGGCCAGGCGCCGACCTCGATCTTCTCCCGCCGGAGCGCGACCAGCCAGAGGATGGTAGCGAGCGATCCCGTCACCGACAGATTAGGCCCGAGATCGACGCCGATCAGGATGGCGCTGACGACCGGCGCGGGCAGATGATCGCTTGCGGCGACCGAGCCGGCGACGAGGCCGACCGGAAGGTTGTTGGCGATGTTGTCGGCGATCGCTGTGGCGATGCCGACGCTCCAGGCTGCCTGGGGCACCGATTGCGCGACCGCTTGGTGCAGCAGCGCGCTCAACTGCGCGATCACGCCGGTCTTCACCAGCGCTTCCACCATCACAAAGAGCCCGCCGACCAGCGGCAGCACGCTCCAGGAGACGCCGTGCAGCACGGGCAAAGGCGATTGCCGGTTGATCAGCAGCACGATCGCTGCCGTCGCGACGCCGCAGATGAAGGTCGGCAGGCCCAGTTGCCTGTCCAGCGCTGACGCGGTCACCAGCACGATGCCGATCGCGACGATGCCTATTGCCGTGAGCTTGCCGCCGCGTCCAAGCTTCGGGTGCGGCACGCTGCGGGCGATCGTCTCCTCCTTGAGCGCGCGGTGCTGGCTGAGGCGCAGGACCACGTAAGTGAGCAGGATCGAGGCCGCCGAGGGCAGGGCGAACAGGCGCAGCCATTCGGTGAGGTGCGGCATGCGCGCGCCGAACACGACGAGATTGGCCGGATTGGAGATCGGCAGCACGAAGCTTGCGGCATTGGCAATGAAGGCGCAGACGAACAGATAGGGCAGCGGCTTTGCGCCGGCCGCGCGCGTTGCGGCATAGACGGCCGGGGTCAGCACGATCGCGGTGGCATCGTTGGAGAGCAGCACGGTGACGAGTGTGCCGACGAGGTAGATCAGCAGGAACAGCCGCTGCGGTGAGCCGCGTGCATACTCCACCGCAACCGCGGCGAGATAATCGAATAGGCCTTCGAGCCGCGCCAGCTCTGCGATCAGCATCATGCCGATCAGGAAGAGATAGACGTCGACGCCCTTCTCGATACCGGTCAACGCATCCGGCCACGGCAGCAAACCAAACAGCAGCAGCGCGCCGGCGCCGATCACGGCCCAGAGCGCCTCGGGCAGGCGAAAGGGCCGGACGATGACGCCTGCGGTCGCGACGACGATGATGCTCCAGGTCCAGATGGCGTCAGACGGCACGGTTCAGTTCTCGAATGGGAATGGAGTCATTCGGCAGCGATAGCCGATGCGGGCGCCGCTGTCTTCCCCCGCGGGCGCGGATCGCCATCGTCGCCTTGCCGCGTTTCGGGCAAGGCGAGGAGGCAGATCACCGCACCGATCGCCGCCACGGCGCCGAGCGTGATGAATGCTGCGCTGTAACCGGCGCCGACCACGACCAGGCCCGCCAGTGTCGTCGACAGCGCCGCACCAATGCTCTGGGCCGTGATGACGGCGCCCTGTGCGACGTTGAAGCGGCCGGTGTTGCGCATCAGGTCGGCGACGATGACGGGGAAGATTGCCCCGAAAATGCCGGCGCCGACGCCATCCAGCAGCTGTACGGCGACCAGCCAGAACGGATTGTCGGAGAGTGTATAGAGCGCACCGCGGATCGGCAGGATCAACAATGCGGCGAGGAAGAACCGCTTGTGTCCCCAGCGGTCGGCCCGCGCGCCGACCAGCGCCGCGAACGGAACCATCACCACTTGCGCCGCAACGATGCATGCCGACATCAGACTGGTGCCGATGTTCTTGTCCTGGAGCGCGAGCTTCTGTCCGACCAGCGGCAGCATCGCCGCGTTGGAGAGATGAAACAGAACGACGCAGACAGCGAATATGAGCAGAGGACGGCAGCTCAGGAGCACGCCAAGTCCCGAAGGTTGTTCGGGTCCGCCATTGATACGAGAGTGGTGCAGTCCGCGCGCGAGATCGTGGTCGATGGCCCGTTCGGGGATTGCCAGGATGCTGACGAGGCTCGCGATCGCCATGGCGCCGAGAAGGTAGAACACGACGGTCGGTCCGAACCAATAGGCGGAGAGGCCGGCGATGCCCGCCGCGACGGCGTTGCCGGCGTGGTTGAAAGTCTCGTTGCGGCCGATGCGCCGGGTAAATGCGGCATGCCCGAAGATGCCAAGCGAGACAGCGGCGATCGCGGGTGGAAAGACCACGGCGGCGGCTTGCGCGATGCCTTGCGAGATTATCACCGGCAGGAGGTTGGGGAACCACGGCAGTGAGAGCGAGGCGAGGGTCACCAGAATCGCAGCGGCCACCATCACCAGCCGCTTCGCCCGCGTGCCGTCAAGCAGCGCGCCGGCCGGCGTCTGTGCGACGATGCCGGCGATCGTCGCGATCGACATCACAAGGCCGATGCGAGCTTCGTTCCAATGCTGCTCGGTGAGAAGATAGACCGCGAGATAAGGGCCGAGCCCGTCGCGGACGTCGGCGAGGAAGAAATTGGCAGCGTCCAGCGCGCGGCCGGCGCGCCTCGCCTGATCAAGGTCTTGGCTCGACATGCATCTCTCGATCGAGGCTCAAATTTGTCCGGCCGGCACCGACGGTACGGCTTGAGCTGTGAACGTTCTATCTGCGAACGGCGGTCCGCCGAACACACCGCTGTCGTTCCGGACAAGCAGCCGCGGTTATCCGGAGGACGGGGACAGGCAATCACCGCGCCACCGACAGTTTCTCCGTGATCGCCTTGCGTAATATGCGCGACAGCGACTCCACAGAGTAGGGCTTCTGGATCAGTTCGAAGCCGCGATGGGCGCTTTCGGCGAGCACGTTGCTGTAGCCGCTGGTGAGCACCACGGGCAGGCCCGGATAGCGCTCGCGGATGATGCCGGCAAGCTCGACACCGTTCATTCCGGGCATGATGACGTCGGAGAACACGAGGTCGACGGCAAATTCGTTCTCGCCGAGAATCGCCAGTGCCGCGTTGGCGTTGGCGACGCGGCGGACGACATAGCCGAGATCCTCCAGGAGTTCGGTGGAGAAGCGACCGACTTCGTCGTCGTCCTCGACCACGAGCACGCGATAGCCGCGTCCGGTCGCCGTGACCTCATGGGTCAGTGCCGCGGCTTCCTTGTCCGTCGCGGGACTTTGGGCCTGCGGCAGATAGATGGTGAAGGTTGCGCCTTTGCCTTGCGTGCTCGTCACCGCGATGTCGCCCTCGGACTGTTTTGCGAAGCCGAAGGCCTGGCTGAGGCCAAGGCCGGTGCCCTTGCCGACCTCCTTTGTGGTGAAGAACGGCTCGAAGATCTGTTCGAGATGTTCCGGCGCGATGCCGCTTCCGGTGTCGGTGACGGAGATGGCGACGAAGTCGCCGCTGCGCGCCGATTGCGCGCGCAGCTGAGGGATACCATGGACCTTGCGCACGGCGATGGTGAGGTGGCCTTCGCCATTCATCGCATCGCGGGCGTTGATGGCGAGGTTGATCAGCGCGGTCTCGAACTGGGCGATGTCGGCCACGGTGAAGCAATCGGGATCCTGAACCTCCACGGCGATCTCGATGCGGCCGCCGGCCAGCGGCCGGACCAGCTGCGCCACGCCTTCGACCTGGCTGCCGACGTTGAAGATCTGCGGCTTCAGCGGCTGCCGGCGCGCGAACGCCAGAAGCTGCGCGGTCAGCTTGGAGGCGCGCTCGACCGTCTCGGAGATGGCGTCGACATAGCGGCGGCGGCGTTCCTCCGGCAGCTCGCGGCGGCGCAGGAAGTCGGTGGCGGAGCGGATGATGGTGAGGAGATTGTTGAAGTCGTGCGCGACGCCGCCGGTGAGCTGGCCGATCGCCTCCATCTTCTGCGATTGCCGCAGCGCTTCCTCGCCGCGGCGGCGCTCGGTGACGTCGACCGCCTCGGGCACCGCGCCGGTGATGTTGCCGTGGCGGTCGAGCACGGGCCGCATGCCGAAATCGAAATCGCGCTCGCCAATGGGAAGGCGCAGGCGCATCTCCAGCCGCACCGCTTCGCCTTTGAGCACCTTGTCGAAGGCTTCTCGCACGGCGACACTCATGCCGTCCGTGCCGGTGAACCAGGGCGTGTCCCAGAGCGGCTTTCCGATCACATCCGACGAGCACGCCTTGATGCCATCCAGCGCGGTCTTGTTGGCGTAAAGCAGCTCGCCGCTGAGATTGACCAGGCCCTGATACTGATTGCTGGTCTCCAGGATCGCGCGCAGCCGTGCCTCGTTGGATTCGAGCTCGGCGGTGCGCTCGGCAATGCGCTGCTCCAGCGTCTCGTTGAGCTGCCTGAGCTCGATCTCGGCCTGCTTGGCGACGGTGATGTCGTGGGCGACGCCGATGAAGCCGATATGCTTGCCTGTCGGGTCCCAGCGCGGCTGCGATTCCGATCGAAGCCACCGCCATTCGCCGCTTGCGTTCCTGTAACGCGCTTCCAGCACGAAGGGTTTGAGGGATGCTTCACCCTGGACGGATTGCTGGAGCACGTGCGGCAGGTCGTCGGGATGCAGCACCTTGCGCCAGTCGAAGTCGATGGCCTGATCGTAGGGAAGGCCGACGAAATCGACATAGGCCTGGTTGGCGAAGGACCGCTTGCGATCGAGCTTGGTGACCCAGATCGGCACCGGCGCGCTGTCGGCGATCAGCCTAAAGCGCTCCTCGCTCTCGCGCAGCGTCTCGCGCGCCAGCGCCTGGTCGGTGATGTCGATATGGGCGCCGACCAGGCGGATGGCGCGGCCGTCCTTGTCGCGCTCGATCTTGGCGACGACCCGAATCCAGCGGGTCTCGCCGTCGCTGGGGCGGATGATGCGGTATTCGGCGCTGTAGTCTTCGCTCGTTCCGGCGAGCGCCTCGAAGAAATGCTTGACGGACGCCTCGCGGTCGTCGGGATGGATGCGATTGACCCAATCCTCGTGCGACTCCTCGGCAGCTTCCGGCGGCAGGCCGTGGATGATCAGATATTCGGGCGAGCGACGGTTCTTGAAGCCTTCGCGGAAATCGACCTCGACGCCGCCGACCTTGCCGATACGCTGGATGCGCGCCAGCTCGGCCTCGCGTTCCTGGAGCGCGCGATAGGCGTTATCGCGCTCGCGCGCGACGGCTTCGAGGTGCTGGCGCAGCCTTTCGGCGGCGATGGTCTCGGGCAAGGGATCGTTCAAGGCATCGGCCGTTGTGATGCGGGTGCGCACGTGCCGGACCGATATTCACACAGACGGAACGTGATGGCCATTGTTTAGAGGGCAAAGTATCGGAAAATAGGAGCGCGTGCCTGCACGCGAAGAACGACGCGGTGGCAACGTCTGGCCTGGCAATTTGTTCCGGAAACTGGAACGATCGGCTGATCGAGGCGTCTTCGCGAGGTGCCAATCCTCTCATAAAAATCCCTTTCCAAAGAGGCTAAATCTTGAAGCTCTTCGTCTGTCAGGCCTGCGGCAACGTTCTCTATTTCGAGAATCGTGCCTGCGAACGTTGCGGCCATCGTGTCGCCTTCCTGCCGGAGAAGGAGACAATGTCGGCGATCGAGCCCGACGGAGAAGCCTGGAGGACATTGGCCGACAATGGCGAAAGCCGGATGCTGTGCCGCAATGCCGAGTACGACGCCTGCAACTGGCTGACAGATACGGGCGATACCACCGGATATTGCCGCGCCTGCCGCCACAATGGGACAGTACCGAACCTTTCCGATCCGGCGCAGCTTGCTGGATGGCGTGAGCTGGAGGTGGCCAAGCACCGTCTATTCTATTCCCTGATCCGCTGGAGGCTGCCGCTCCAGACCCGGCAGGACAATCCCGGGCATGGGCTGATCTTCAATTTCCTAGCCGACGATCCGAACAGCGGAGAGAAGGTCATGACTGGCCACGACAGCGGCCTGATCACGATTGCGCTCAAGGAGGCGGACGACATCGAGCGCGAGCGGCGCAGGCTCGAGATGGGCGAGCCCTACCGGACGCCGCTCGGGCATTTCCGCCACGAGGTCGGGCACTACTTTTGGGATGTGCTGGTGCGGGACGGCGGCAAGCTGAACCAATGTCGCGCCGTGTTCGGCGACGATTCCGTTGATTACGGTCAGGCCTTGCAGCGGCACTATGCCGAAGGCCCGCCGCCGCACTGGCAGCAGAGCTATGTCTCGGCCTACGCCACGACGCATCCCTGGGAAGACTTTGCCGAGACCTGGGCGCACTACCTCCACATCGTCGACACGCTGGAGATGGCCGCCGAGTTCGGCATGGAGGTGCGCCCCAGGGTCGACCGTGATGGGGAACTGACGGCGCGCATCCGCTTCAACCCTTACGAGGCAAGGGATATCGAGGCGCTGGTCAACGCATGGCTGCCCTTCACCTTCGCCATGAACAGCGTCAACCGCGCCATGGGCCTGCGCGACCTCTATCCCTTCATCCTGTCGCCCGCGGTGGTCGCCAAACTCGGCTTCATTCACGGCCTGGTCCGGGACGTGGCCAAGGCCGGGAAGCCCCGGGAAGCGGCACGGAGTCCCTAGGGCTCGCCGGGCCCATTTCGGTCTTGTGCTGGTACGCCAGAGGCCCCGGATTTAGACCGTTGCCTCCGGCCCATTTTGATGTACCACGGGAGCCACACGGCCCGTCCCCATAGGCTCCAACGGCCAGGAGACGGGTCCCGCCCAAGGTCGAGACTCAAGAAAAGCATGTTCAAACGGATTCTGATCGCCAATCGCGGCGAAATCGCCTGCCGGGTCATCAAGACCGCCCGCAAGATGGGAATTCAGACGGTCGCGGTCTATTCCGAGGCCGACCGCGATGCCCTCCATGTCGAGATGGCCGACGAGGCGGTGCTGATCGGGCCGCCCGCGGCGGCCGAGAGCTACCTGGTGATCGAGAAGATCGTCGAGGCCTGCCGCAAGACGGGCGCGCAAGCCGTGCATCCCGGCTACGGCTTTTTGTCCGAGCGCGAGGCGTTTCCGCGTGCGCTGGAGGCGGCCGGCATCGTCTTCATCGGCCCCAACCCCGGCGCGATCGCGGCGATGGGCGACAAGATCGAATCCAAGAAGGCGGCGGCCAAGGCCGACGTTTCGACCGTGCCGGGCTTTCTCGGCGTGATCGAAGACGCCAAGCATGCGGTCAGGATCGCCGACGCGATCGGCTATCCCGTGATGATCAAGGCCTCCGCCGGTGGTGGCGGCAAGGGCATGCGGATCGCCCACTCGACCCAGGAGGTCGAGGAGGGATTTGGGCTGGCAAAAGCGGAAGCAAAGGCCTCGTTCGGCGATGACCGCGTCTTCATCGAAAAGTTCATCGTCGATCCCCGCCACATCGAGATCCAGGTGCTGGGCGACAAGCACGGCAACGTGATCTATCTCGGCGAGCGCGAATGCTCGATCCAGCGCCGCAACCAGAAGGTCATCGAGGAGGCGCCGTCGCCGCTGCTGGACGAAGCCACCCGCCGCAAGATGGGCGAGCAGGCCGTGGCGCTGGCCAAGGCCGTGAATTACGATTCCGCCGGCACGGTCGAGTTCGTCGCAGGGCAGGACAAGAGCTTTTACTTCCTGGAGATGAACACGCGCCTCCAGGTCGAGCATCCGGTCACCGAGCTCGTCACGGGCGTCGATCTGGTCGAGCAGATGATCCGTGTCGCGAGCGGCGAGAAGCTCGCCATCGCGCAGAAGGACGTCACGCTGACCGGCTGGGCGGTGGAATCCCGCCTCTACGCCGAAGATCCGTTCCGCAACTTCCTGCCCTCGATCGGGCGGCTCGTGAAGTATCGCCCGCCGGCGGAAGCCAGCAAGGACGGCATCACCATCCGCAACGACACCGGCGTGCAGGAGGGGGGCGAGATTTCCATCCACTACGATCCGATGATCGCCAAGCTCGTCACGCATGCGCCGTCGCGCGCGGCCGCGATCGAGGCGCAGGCCACCGCGCTGGACTCGTTCTACGTCGACGGCATCAGGCACAACATCCCGTTCCTGTCCGCGCTGATGCACCATCCGCGCTGGCGCGAGGGACGGCTCTCGACCGGCTTCATCGCCGAGGAATTTCCCAAGGGCTTTGCGGTGCGCGTGCCCGAAGGCGAGGTGGCGCGGCGGATCGCAGCGGTCGGCGCCGCCATCGATCACGTGCTGGGCGAGCGCAAGCGGCAGATCTCCGGCCAGATGGGTGGACGCGTCGTGCAGCGCGAGCGGCGTCGCGCGGTCTGGCTCGATCGCGAGGAGATCCTGCTCGAGGTCGGACGCGAGGGCGAGGCGATCGCGATCCGTTTCATCGATTCCGACGGCAAGGCCGGCAGTGCGCATCTGTTGCAGTCGCCGTGGAAGCCGGGCGATCCGGTCTGGCAGGGCACCATCGACGGCCACTTCGTCGCGGTGCAGGCGCGCCCGATTGCCAACGGCATCCGCCTCGCGCATCAGGGCGTCGAGGTGCCGGTCTATGTCTGGACCGAAGCCGAGGCGACTTCGGCGCGGCTGATGCCGGTGACGACGGCCTCCGACACCGGCAAGAAGCTGCTCTGCCCGATGCCCGGCCTCGTGGTCTCGATCGCGGTGACCGAGGGGCAGGAGGTCAAGGCTGGCGAGACGCTCGCGGTGGTCGAAGCCATGAAGATGCAGAACGTGCTGCGCGCAGAGCAGGACGGCACGGTGAAGAAAATCCACGCCAGCGCGGGCGCGACGCTGGCGGTGGACGCGCTGATCCTGGAGTTTGCGTAAGCGCTCTGGAGCACAATAGTCGACCCTCACCCTGAGGCGCCGCGCTTGCGCGGCGTCTCGAAGGGCGAGGAATTGAGAGTGAGGCAACCATGGCCTTTCGTTCCCGCCGCGAGAAACTTCGCTCCATCCTGTCGGGCGGGACTTGTGTCCATCCGGGCTCGGTCTACGACGCCATCTCGATCCGTATTGCCGAGGACCTCGGGTTTCCGGTCGGCATGTTCGGGGGATCAGTGGCTTCGCTCGCCGTGCTCGGCGACCCCGATATCACGCTGATCACGCTCACCGAGCTTGCCGAGCAGATGCGGCGGATGTCCCGAGCCGCAACGCTCCCCGTTCTGGTCGACGCCGATCATGGCTACGGCAATGCGCTGAACGTGCGCCGCACGGTCCAGGAGCTTGAGATGGCGGGCGCGGCCGGCCTCACCATCGAGGACACGCTGCTGCCGGCTGCCTTTGGCGAAACCAAGACGCAGCTGATCTCGCTCGAAGAAGGCGTCGGCAAGATGAAAGCGGCGCTTGCCGGCCGCAGCGATCCGTCGCTGGTGATCATGGGCCGCACGGGCGCTGCCGCGATCACCTCGATCGAGGATGCGGTTCGCCGCGCCAAGGCCTACGAAGAGACCGGGGTCGATGCGTTGTTCTTCACCGGCATCACGTCGCGCGCCGAACTCGAGGCCATCGCATCCGCCACGCGCCTGCCGATCGTGCTCGGCGGCGCGCAGGAGGAATTGAACGCGCTCGATTACCTTGCAAGCCGGCGCGTACGCATCGCGCTGCAGGGTCATGCACCGATCGCCGCCGCGACGCAGGCCGTCTACGAGACGCAGAAAGCCTTGCGCGAGGGCACGGCGCCGAAAAGTCTCAAGAGCCTGGCATCGTCGGAGCTGATGGCCCGTGTCATGCGCGAGAGCGAGGCCAGGGCGCGCAGCGCCGATGTCCTCGGACTCACAAAATGAGCCGGGCAATTCTCCAGGTCATGATCCGCGGACGCGTGCAGGGCGTCGGCTATCGGGCTTGGGTCGAGTATCAGGCGACGACGAGCGGCCTCGAAGGCTGGGTCCGCAACCGTCGCGACGGCAGCGTGGAAGCGCTGTTCGCCGGCGCGCCGAAGCACGTTGCCGACATGGTCGCGCTGTGCCGCCACGGCCCGCCGTCCTCGCGCGTCGACAGTGTCACGAGTGAAACCGCGAGCGTGGATGAGCTGAATCTGCGCCGGCCAGGAGAGGCGTTCTCGGTGTTGCCGACGGCGTAAACGCTCACAAGAAGTGGTCAGGCCCGGGCAGAAGGGACAAGCCCGGCCATGAGGGAGAGGAGGCTTAGGTGCCTCAAGCTCTCGAAGCGAACCCTCATCGCGGCAGCTTGGCGATCGCCTCGCTCAGCTCGTGGATCTCATAGGGCTTGCGCAGGATCGGGAAATCGCCGCGAACGCCGGCGGCTACCTCGCTGTAGCCGGTGGCAAGCAGGATCGGCAGACCGGGGCGGATCTGGCGGAGGCGATGGGCGAGGCTGAGCCCATCCATCTTGCCGGGCATGACGATGTCCGAGAACACGAAGTCGACGCCGTTGCTTTCGATCTCGCGCAATGCCGCTTCGGCATCGGCGACCCGGCGTACTTGATAGCCGAGCTGCTCCAGAAGACCGATGCTGACCAGAGCAACGTCGGGATTGTCCTCGACCAGCAGCACCGTGCCGCTGCCACGGAACGGCGTCCCCGATGTCTCGCGCGACGGCGCATCTGTCCCGCGCGGCAGGATGATGGTGAATGTCGTGCCCTTTCCGAGCTCGCTTGCGACCCTTACCGTGCCGCCGGCCTGATGGGCGAAGCCGTGCACCTGCGAAAGGCCGAGACCCGTGCCTTTTCCGATCGGCTTGGTCGTGAAGAACGGCTCAAAGACCTTGTCGAGAACGTCGGAGGGTATTCCGAGCCCGGTATCCGTGACGTCGATTGCGACGAAATCGCCGGCGAGGGGTGGCTCGTTCAGCACGACATTGCGCGCTCCGATCGTCACCGTGCCTCCGTCCGGCATCGCGTCCCGGGCATTGATGACGAGGTTGAGCAGCGCGGTCTCGAGCTCGGAGACGTCGGCCTTGATCGGCCATGTGTCGGAGCGAATGTCGAAGGCGAGACGCACGGAACTGCCCACGCCGGCGTCGAGCACCTCGCGGATGGCCGCGATGCGTTCGGCGAAATCGATCGCCTGCGGGTTCACGCTCTGCCGTCGCGCGAACGTGAGGAGCTGGTTTGTCAGCGCGGCGCCGCGTTTGGTCGCGGTCTCGATCGCGGACATGGCGCGCTCGAGCTTGGGGTCGTCGGTGGCGCTCCTCTTCAGGATGTGAAGGCTGCCGCTGATGATCATCAGAAGATTGTTGAAGTCGTGCGCAACCCCGCCGGTGAGCTGTCCGAGTGCGTCGAATTTCTGCGACTCGGCGAGCTGCTTCTGCATTGCCTCGAGCTTGAGCTGGGCATTGCGGCGCTCCGTGACGTCGCGCGTGATCTTGGCGAAGCCGATCAGCGCGCCGTTCTCGTAGATCGGGTCGATTACCACGCTGGCCCAGAAGAACGTGCCGTCCTTTCGGACGCGCCATCCTTCTTCCTCGTATCGGCCCTTCTCCCGGGCAATGCCGAGCGCCCGCGCGGGCCTGCCATTGGCGCGATCGGTCTCGGTGTAGAAGCGGGAAAAATGCTGGCCGAGGATCTCCTCGGGCGAATAGCCCTTGATGCGTTCGCCGCCGATGTTCCAGCTGGTGATGATCCCCTTGGGATCAAGCATGTAGAGCGCGTAGTCGGCGACTCCCTCAACCAACAGCCGGAAACTGCGCTCGCTCTCGAACAAGTCTCTCTGTTGACTGAACTTTTCGGTCATTCCGGACCCCGCCTCGACGGGGACAAACGCCGCACATGGCGGATTTGTTCCCAGTCTGTGGGACATTTTTAGGCAATATCCGCACCATATACGGTGGCCGCCGGGCGATCAGGCTCCTCGGACGGGCCGCTAACTCGTCGCCCGGCTCCGGAACGTCGCGGCCACAGCGCGCAGTGCCGCGAGCTTGGCGGGATCGCTGACTTTCGAATGCAGCACCACCTTCGAGCTGCCGAGCCTCGGCAGCTTGTGCGCCGGCCCGATATCGACCAAGCCCGGAGGTGCGATCCGCCGCGCCAGCGGCGCGATTGCAAGTCCGGCAAGCGCCGCCGCGACCACGGCCGTGACACCGCCGCCGACGAAACGCTCGCGCCAGGGGATGCGGGCCTTGTCGAGCGCGCGCACGGCGATGGCGCGGACGCCACAAGGCGGGGCGAGCGTTGCGAGCGGCAGTGCTTCGCCCTTTCGGACCATGAAGCGCTGCGACGCGAACCAGCCGAACTCGTCATCTGCCAGCTTCTCGCCGCCACGGCGGCTGCCCTCCTGCCGGACGATCACGGCGTCCAGCTCGCCCGCGTCATAGGCATCCTGCATCTCGCGCGAGAAGCCGATCGTGACGGCGAGCGTGAGATTCGCGGACATCGCGTGCAGCCGTTCGAGCAGCGGCACCAGTTCGGGGCCCGCGGCATGGTCGGAGATGCCGAGCGAGAGCGATTGCGCGGCGGAAGCCTCGAACGCACGGTCATGCGCTTCCATGAGCGCGTGGGCGCGATCGAGGAAATCAGCACCATCGGCAGTGAGCCGAACCGCGCGCGGCGAGCGTTCGACGAGGCGTTTCCCCAGCAACGTCTCCAGCCGTTGCAGCTTGAGGCTGACAGCCGCCTGCGTCGTGCCGAGTGCTTCGGCCGCGCGGGTAAAGCTCTGGAGGTCGGCAACCAGCAGGAAGGCCCGGACCGTGGCGATGTCGAGTGTTGCGTTCATTATGGATTATTATCACTGATATAAGTCTCGATAAGGTACCAAAATCATGCTTCCGGGTCTAGCTTCTCAACAACGCCGCGCAAGACCCTGCGCCGCATCTTGAGGAGAACCACCATGCCCCTGATCACCGTGTCCTACGCCACGTCTCGCCAGTCGCCGTCGCTGAAGGCCGACATCGCCAATGCCGTGTCAGAGCTCACCGCAAAGATTCTGCACAAGGATCCCAGGGTCACCGCCATCATCGTGAAGTCCGTGGATGCCCACGACTGGTTCGCCGGCGGCAAGTCGCTCGCCGAGCAGAAGCTCGCAAGTTATTGGATCGACGTCCACGTCAGCGAGGGCACCAACACCAAGGACGAGAAGGCGGCTTATCTCGCTGCAATGTTCAAGCGCATGGCCGAGGTCCTGGGTCCGCTGCATCCCGAGACCTACCTGCATGTCGACGAGGTCAAGGGCGACGCCTACGGCTTTGGCGGCCTGACCCAGGAGCGGCGCTACATCGCCGGCAAGCTCGAGGTTTCACTGCAGGCGGCCTGATGCCTGATCGCGGGTGAGCAATCTCACCCGCGACCGGTTGCGAGGGATCGTCAGCTCGCTGCGCGGAACTGGACTTCGGAATTGTTGATGAAGCACGTCTTGTCGAACAGCTTCAGGTCCAGCGGGTTCGGCAAGCGGACATCGCTGAGATCGGGACAGGGCTTGACTGCGGCATCATAGGATCGATCGATCTGGGAGATGAAGACGACGATCAGCCCCTTGTCACGTGCGAACGATCTCAGCGCGCGCACCTGAACGGTCAGGTCGGGATTTTCCCGCCGCTGGTCCAGCAGTTGCAGATAGTCGATCACGACGAATGTGCCGCGCGGAGCGGCGGCCATCTGCTTGACGACGTAATCGGCGCTGATCGCATCGGAGCAATCGACCTCGAACAATCCGTCGAATTGCGCGGGATCCACGCCGATCGCCCGCAAGCGGTCCAGAACATCTCTCTCGGTGTATTCGAGCGAGAAGAACGCGGCGCGGCTGCCTTTCCTCATGGCCTCCACCGCAAGTTCGAGACTCATGAGCGTCTTGCCATGACCGGGCCGCGAACCGAGCAGCACCAGCTCACCCGGCCGGAATTGAGGAAACAGCTTGCCGGCCGGCGTCTCCGCCGCGGCTTTCGCCGCGAGCAGGCTCCAGGCGGAGAACCCTTCCGTGGTGGCGATGCGGTCAAGCGCGTCGTGGAGTGGAATGCCGTCCTCGCGGGACAGGCGCTTTGCCTTGCGCTTGAGATGATAGATCGGCGCAGACAATTTCATCGTGAGAACCTCCCATTGCGAGCATGATCGCAATCCCTCCTTATGCCCAGCGCTCGAACAGTCGGTCCGATGATCAATTCGCCCGGCATGAAATCTGCTTTCCCGGCGGAGGGGGGGAGGCGTGGGCGGCACCGCGATAAAGCTAGCTGATTCCCCGGCCACAGAGAACGAGAGCCGCGCACGGCGGACAGGAAAGCGCCTAGGCGACCACTTCCGGCACCAGTGCGCGGGTCGATCCGAACAACTCCTCGAACGCCTGCCGGAGCGCGATGTCGACGTCGGCCATGGTCACGAGCTGCCCGAGATCGACCAGCGAGGTGACGCCGTAGCGGGGATCGGCGACGCCGCAGGGCACAATGCCGGCGAAATGCGACAGCTCCGGCTCGACATTGATGGCGATGCCGTGGAACGACACCCAGCGCTTCAGGCGGACGCCGATCGCTGCGATCTTGTCCTCGTGGTCCGCTCCCTTGTCGGGCCGCCTGACCCAGACGCCAACCCGGTCTTCACGCCGCTCGCCGCGAATATTGAAGGCGGCCAGCGTGCGCAGAATCAGTTCCTCCAGGCTCGCGACATAGGCCCGAACGTCCGGCCGGCGGCGCTTGAGGTCCAGCATGACATAGGCCACCCGCTGGCCCGGCCCGTGATAGGTGAGCTGCCCGCCGCGCCCGGTCGCGAAAGTCGGGAATCGCGCATCGAGCAGGTCGGATTGCTTGCCCGAGGTGCCCGAGGTGTAGAGCGGGGGGTGTTCGAGCAGCCAGACCAATTCCGGGGCCTCGCCCGCCGCAATTGCGGCGACCCGGGCCTCCATGGCGGCCATCGCATGCGGATAGGGGACCGGAGCATCCGAGATAAGCCATTCGACGGGCTCGCCGCCTGCGGCGGAAAACGACGTCAGATCGAGCTCTTGACGCCGGTTCTGGCGGGGGTTTTCAGGCGAATTAACCATTGGCTAACCATAACGTGGTGATGATCGCAGGCGCAAATGAAGAGTCCCATGTCGCGGCGGTCCTGACAGTGCCCACTCTCGATAAAGTCACCGTGGATCTCATGGTCGTCCTTGGGACCACCACCATGCCGATCCATCAAGTATTGCGTCTCTCCCGCGGCGCCATCATCGAGCTGGATGCTACCGAGGCCGACGAGGTCAAGGTCCTGGCCAACAATCTGCCCGTCGCCTCCGGCGTCGTGCTGGTCGACCGCAACCGCATCGCGGTCGAGGTCAAGCAGATGCTGCCGCGCACGCCGGGGACCCGGTAGGGCAGGCGGTAGCGGCCCTGGAGACCAGCACGGGCCGATTTCGGGCAGAGGGCTGGAACTTTCCTGCAAAGCTTGTGGAATTCAGGGCCTTTGCAGGCTTGTACCCCTCTGATGGATTTGTTAGATCGGCGCCGTTGATCCGGTCGGCCCTCAAGCCTCAGACCGGTATCCCCAAAGCGCTCGTGGCGGAACTGGTAGACGCGCTGCCTTGAGGTGGCAGTGAGTAAAATCGTGGGGGTTCGAGTCCCTCCGAGCGCACCAAGGGCGATAAGCCTCTGTTCCGAAAAAAGATTTCGTGGCTTCTCCTCCCATCCTGTTGCTCCAGACCGCGAACGTACCTTGCGGCGGCATCCTTCGCTTCCGATCTTGCGCGTCTCGAGCGCTGGTCCCTTTGGCTTGGTCATGTTTTCAGTAGGCCAATTCCTCGCCGGGGAAACCTTGGCTCGCTCGTGAGAGAGCACTGGCGTAGCCACGCATGAACTCAAACAAGCGTCATCGTCATGCCCGCGGCAGCGCTGAAGGCGACGACGATGAGCGGAGGGGCGCGCCAGGCGATCAGCAGGACGAAGCCGACAAGAGCGATGCCGAAGTCGCGTGGCGAATGCACGGTCGTCGTCCATAGCGGATCGTACAGCGCAGCGCCGAGCACGCCGACCACGGCGGCGTTGACGCCCCGCATCATGGCCTGGGCACCGGCGCCTTTCCGGAACGTGTCCCAGAACGGGAGGGCGCCGAGCAGGATCAGAATTCCAGGCAGGAAGATGCCGATGAGGCCGAGCGCCGCGCCGGCGAGCCCGTGCGGCTCAGGAGAGACCACCGTGCCGAGATAGGCCGCGAAGGTGAAGAGCGGGCCCGGCACCGCCTGCGCAGCGCCGTAGCCGGCGAGGAAGGCGTCGTCGCTCAACCAGCCGGGGGCGACGAAGGCCTCGCGCAGCAGCGGTAGCACGACGTGACCACCGCCGAAGACAAGCGCGCCGGAGCGATAGAACGCATCGAACAGTGCGACGCCCGTGGATCCCGTCAGGCCTCGCAGCGCGGGCAGCCCAGCCAACAGGAGAAAGAACATCCCGAGCGTGATCAGGCCCACGGTCCGCGACACCCGGATTTCAACGTGTCCGGTCGTTGCCGGCACCTCGCTGCGGCACAGCCACAGGCCGGCGAGCCCGCCGAGAACGATTGCGCCGATCTGGGCGATCGAAGCGGTGCTGAAGAGTATGATCAATGCCGCAATCACCGCAATCGACGCACGCTCCCGGTCGGGACAGAGGTTGCGCGCCATGCCCCAGACCGCCTGTGCCACGATGGCGACGGCGGTCAGCTTGAGCCCGTGGAGCAGGCCGGCGCCAACCGACCCGCTCAGTGCACTGGCGCCGTAGGCAAACAGGACGAGGATCACGGCTGAGGGCAGGGTGAATCCGGTCCAGGCTGCGAGCGCGCCCAGGTAGCCTGCCCGCATCAATCCAATCGAGAAGCCGACCTGGCTGCTGGCCGGGCCCGGCAGGAACTGGCACAGCCCGACCAGATCGGCGTAGGCGTGCTCGTCGATCCACTTCCGCCGCACGACGAACTCATCGCGGAAGTAGCCGATATGCGCGATCGGACCGCCGAAACAGGTCAGCCCCAATTTGAGGAAGATCAGGAGCACTTCGGCAGGCGAGGTGGCGCTCTTGTTGTCCTCGATCGCGTCGTCGCTCATGACTTGTCCTTCCCGCATCGTTCCAGTCGTTCTAGCGGTCATCGAATTTCGATAAAAGGCGATTGTCTCAGCGGTTCTAGATCATGCGAGCTCGCCGGGATGGCGCTATTGAACCAGCATGGCCGTGTGGCAGAAGCGATCGGATCGTGCGTGCTCTTGGTGCGCAATGGGAAGGTCAAAACGCCGCCGTGGTCGGAAGGCGCACTCGAGAGCATCACGATCGACATCGTTGAAGAGCTGCAAGACAAACGATATTCGGCGCAGGAGGAAGCGACAATTTCGTGTTCAATGAGAATTTTGGCACCGCAACAATCGGCGATTTCGATGTCGATAATGACGATAGCGATCAGTCGTAACTTGTTCGGCAGTGTTGCCGAGATCTTGGCTGCAGCAACCGACGCCGGCCCGGACACGATCATTACATCGCCCGCCACTCAGGATGCCATTGTGCTGAAGGGGGCATCACCAGCGCAGCTGCAGCCATCCGAGAACCTTCCCGGCTGCACACGGTCTTCACCGTCGTCAGGGGCAAGCGGTACCGTCTGGTGCTGAACAACAACAGCGGCGAGGAGCATTCCATGCCCCTGCATCGCCACTCGTTCGAGATCACGAAGGTAGGAACAAGCCGACCGCCGGGGTGATCCAGGACACGATCAGCATGCCGAAATACTCCACGGCCGAGGTCGATTTCGCCGCCGACGGCCCCGGACCGACCTCGTTCCACCGCCATCATCAAGACCACATGGACGAAGGCTTCGCCGGGCTGATCACATATGCATGATCGCTACTTCTCGAGGGCCTCGCCGGTGAACTCGAGGACCCGCGACTTGGCCAATGCGAGTCCGCGCTTGCCGAGCGGCGTCGCCCGATAGAGGGTGCGTGCCGTTCGTCCGGGATGCTCTTTGCGCGACCGCAGATAGCCTTTCCGCTCCATGCCATGAAGCAGCGGATAGAGCGTCCCGGGGCTGAGCTCGTAGCCGTGGCGGGCCAGCTCTTCGATCATCCACTGGCCATAGATTTCATGTTCCGCGGCGTGGTGCAGAATGTGCAGCCTGATGAATCCCGTGAGCAAATCCTTGTACTTCATGTTCCCGTTATCGGATTTCGTAATTGGAACGACGCTCGTGACGGTCCGTTAACTCGGCGTCCCGCCGGAGCTCCTGTGTCCGGCGGAGGCATATAGGAGCGAGGAGACAGGCCATGGCAAGTGCGGCAAATCGCGATCCCCGGCACCATACGCAGAAGATGCAGAAGACGCTTGCGGACATTCGGAACCATCTGCGCGAGGACATCGAGAAGGTCGACGAACCGCAGTTGAAGGCGATGTTCGAGACGTCCGCCGAAGTCCTCGGTGGGCTCGAGAAGGCCTTCAAGGACTACGAACAGAAGAACGAGAAAGCCTGGCGCTGAGGCGGGTGAGCCCGGGAAGGGTTGGGTCTACGCGCTGAACACCGCAAGGGGCGAGATTGGTGCGCCTCTTGGCGGCGAGCTATCCACGTATGCTGCCTGCGAGCACACCGATGATGGCGCCGGCGCCAGCATTGAAAGGTCGGATCTCTGCCGAGCAGCGCAGAGGTCAAGGCCAACCCGGCGCTACGGTCCAGGCTTGTGGGCGCGATCCATTTCCGCCGCGGGCATCCCGACCCTCGTCGGATGGCTGAATATCTCGAACTCGTTTCCCCGTGCGATGCCGACAAGCGTGATGCCGCTGGCTTCGGCTGTCCGGACTGCAAGTGCCGTCGGCGCTGACATGCCAACGACGATGCCGGAACCGATCGCCGCCGTTTTCTGCACCATCTCGACCGATATCCGGCTGGTGAGGATGACGGCGCCCTTGCATCCGGATCTCCCCTCCAGGGCGAGAGCGCCCGCAAGCTTGTCGAGCGCGTTGTGGCGACCCACGTCCTCGCGGACCAGCATGGTCCCTCCGTCCGGCTCGAAGAAACCCGCGGCATGGGTGGCGCGAGTCCAGTGATTGAGGACTTGAGACCCGGTGAGGGCCGCAATCGCCGTGCCGATCTGTTCGGAGGTGAGACACGTGCCGTGCTCGACGGCTTGCGCGATCCGGCCCGCTTCGCGCAAGCTGTCGATGCCGCACAGCCCGCACCCCGTCGGCCCGACGAGCTGCCGCCGTCGCTCCTTCAGCCGGCGCCCCGCGCCCGGTCGCAGCCAGAGACGCAGTTCAATGCCGTCGGGACCGGGCACGACCGTGAGTTCCTCGATCTCGCCGATGTCGCGAATGATCCCTTCGGTGAGACTAAAACCCCGGGCGAGGTCGGGCAGATCGGCCGGGGTGGCCATCAGAACGGCGGCTGTCGTTGCGTCGTAGACGAGTGCCACGGGACATTCCTCAGCCACGACGCGCGTATCACGCGCGCCGCTCGAGGTCAGCCTTGGCATATTGACCGCGGCCGCGGGCGTCGATGCGTGATTGCGTGCGCCAAATTGAGAGCCGTGCATGGATGCTCGTCCTGCGTCCCGTCATGACGCGCGAGCCGGCGCAAAGGTTCCGAGCGCTCAGGAACTTGCGAAGGCATCTCGGGTTCTGGGTGCGGGGCCTGCAATCGAAGGAAACGTCATGCGGCAGAAGGCGAAGGTCGAGAACTATGATGCTCCGGCCGGCGGATGGGGCTCGCTCAACGCCGTCGCTCATATTCTCACGCAGGAGGAGATTGCGATCCTCGGCAGCGAAATCCTGCTCAAGCAGAACAAGCCCGACGGATTCATGTGCGTGAGCTGCTCCTGGGCCAAGCCGGCGAAGCCGCGCCCGTTCGAGTTCTGCGAGAACGGCGCCAAGGCGACCGCCTGGGAGGTGACACGCAAGACCGTGACGCCTGAGTTCTTTGCGCAACATACGCTCGCCGAGCTGCGAACCTGGTCCGATCATCAGCTGGAGGAGCAGGGGCGCCTGACGACGCCGATGCGTTACGACAGGGCCAGCGACAAATACCTGCCGGTCGACTGGGACGAAGCCTTCCGGCACATCGGCACAGAGCTGAACCGGCTCGATCCGCGCTCCGTCGTCATGTACACGTCAGGCCGCGCCTCGCTCGAAGCGAGCTACATGTATCAATTGTTCGGCCGCATGTACGGCACCAACAATTTCCCCGATAGCTCGAACATGTGCCACGAGAGCACGTCGGTGGCACTGCCGGAGGTGATCGGAGTTCCTGTCGGCACGGTGCTGCTGCAGGATTTCGAGACCACCGATTGCATCTTCTTCTTCGGACACAACACCACCACGAACGCGCCGCGCATGCTGCATCCGCTTCAGGAGGCGGCGCAACGCGGTGTCCCGATCGTGACCTTCAATCCGCTCCGAGAGCGCGGCCTCGAGCGCTTCGTCAATCCGCAAAATCCCGTTCAGATGATCGCGGGCGGCACGCGCATCAGCTCGCAATATTATCAGGTGCGGGTCGGCGGTGACGCCGCCGCCATCACGGGAATCTGCAAATGGGTAATCGAGGCGGACGACCTCGCTCGCGCCGATGGAAGTTCGCGCGTCGTCGATGTCGCGTTCATCGATCAGCACACGTCCGGCTTCGAGGAGTTCGCCGCGTTTTGCCGCGCGCAGGACTGGGACGAGATCGAGCGGGCCTCGGGGCTCTCGCGGATGGCATTGCGCGAGGCCGCGAACACCTACATGACCGCCAACGCCGTGATCGCCAATTACGGCATGGGCATCACCCAGCACAAGCACGGGGTCGAGACGACCAAGATGATCGTCAACCTGCTGCTGCTGCGCGGCAATATCGGCAAGCCTGGCGCGGGGATCTCGCCGATCCGCGGCCACTCCAATGTCCAGGGCCAGCGCACGGTCGGTATTTCCGAGAAGACCAAGCTCGTGCCGCTCGACAAGCTTGCCGAGCTCTACGGTTTCGAGCCGCCGCGGTGGGACGGGCTGTCCACCGTCGACTCCTGCGAGGGCATCCTGAAAGGCGAGGTACGCGGCTTCGTCAGCCTCGGCGGAAACTTCCTGCGCGCCGTTCCCGAGCGCACGTTGATGGAGCCCGCATGGTCGGATCTGCGGCTGTCCGTGCAGGTCGCGACCAAGCTCAACCGGACTCACCTTGTGCCGGGGGAAGTCACCTATCTGCTGCCGTGTCTCGGCCGGATCGAGATCGATCGGCAGGCAAGCGGTCCGCAGGCGGTGTCGATGGAGGATTCCACCGCCTGCATTCACGGCTCGCAGGGCCAGCGCAATCCGGTGGCCGAACATCTCCTGTCCGAACCGGCGATCGTTGCCGCGCTCGCAAAGGCGACATTGAAGCCCAATCCCAAGGTCGATTGGGACGCCTGGACTGCCGATTATTCGCGGATTCGCGATGCTATCGAGCGTACCTATCCCGACCAGTTCGAGGATTTTAACGCGCGCATGTTCGAGCCGGGCGGCTTTCCGCGGCCACTCGCGGCCCGCGAGCGGAAGTGGAAGACCCCGAGCGGGAAGGCGAACTTCACCGTTCCAAGGTCGGCCTTCGCGCCGCCGCGCGAGAGCGACGGCGTCTATGAGCTGATGACGATGCGCGCCGACGGACAGTTCAACACCACGATCTACACGGAAGACGATCGTTTTCGCGGTATCAAGGGCAGCCGCTATGTCGTGTTCATGAATCCCGCCGACATGGAAGACGACGGGCTGAAATCGGGAGATACCGTTACGCTGGTGACGGAGGCGGGCGACGGCGTCGCGCGCAGCTTGAGCGAGCTCCAGGTCGTTCCCTACGGCATTCCGCGCAGGAGCATTGCGGCCTACTACCCGGAGTGCAACGTGCTCATTCCGCTCTGGCACTACGCGGAAGGCAGCAAGGTCCCCGCCGCCAAATCCGTCCCGGTACGCCTATTCAAGGACGTCCCTCCCGAGATCGCCGACGGCGGAGAGGCTCCGATTTCGGCCTCGTGAATGCTGAATGAGGACGACATGACCAGGGGTGAACGACGATGAGGGACAGCTCGTCGGATGTTGCCGACATCAGGGACGCCGTTCACCTGTGCATCGACATGCAGAACATTTTCGCGCCGGGCGGCCTCTGGGCGACGCCCTGGATGGAGCGTGTCCTGCCGACGATCGTTTCAGTGGTCTCGCGCCATCCGGAGAGAACGATCTTCACGCGCTTCATCGCCCCGCGGGATCCAGAGGATCGTCCCGGACAGTGGCAGAGCTATTTTCGACGCTGGCACCAGGCGACCCGCAGGCATCTGCCGCCATCTGCCCTCGATCTCGTGCCGGCCTTGAACCGCTTCGTTCCGCCTGCTGCCGTCATCGACAAGCCGGCCTATTCCGCGTTCAGCAATCCCGGTCTTGCGAGCCTGCTGGTCGAAAAGAAGGTCGCCACCGTCGTGATATCGGGCGCAGAGACGGACGTCTGCGTGCTCTCGACCGTCCTGAGCGCCGTCGATCTCGGCTTCAGAGTCGTCATCGTCGAAGACGGGCTGTGCAGCTCGTCCGACGTCGGGCACGATGCACTCATGACGATGTACCGCACCCGGTTTCACGGTCAGGTCGACCTGGTGACAGCGGAAGAGCTGGCCGAGTTCTGGCGGGAGTAGGAAGCGGAATTTGATCCGCAATCGCAGAGGCGCGTAACGCGCTGGCGCCCCTCGAAGCAATTCAGGCGAGGGCGACGTCCGCCGTGACCGATCTCGCGTATGGCGGCCGCACATCGTCCGCACCGGATCGAACGCTCAGATAGGCCGGGTCGAAGCCAGCGAGCCGGACCAGGCCCCGGCCAGTCCGTGATCGTCAAGGTCTTGCCTTGCCATTGCAACAGATTGCAGCGGCGCAGCTCCTGGATGGTGCGGTTGGCATGGACCGGGGAGATGCTACAGGCCGCGGCAAGGTCGGACTGGGTGAAGGGCGAGGACAATCTGAAATCCCTGGCGAGCCCCACGATCTGCAGCCGCGCGGTAATCTCGCAGAGCAGATGGGCCACGCGGGTCAATGCATCCCGGCTGCCGAGGTTCACCGTCCAGTTGCGCTGGATCGCGTGATCGGCAAGCAGCATCAACAGCATGGCATGCGACATCGCCGGCGAACGCTCCGCGACTTCGCTAAAGAAGCGGTGCGGCACGAGGGCGACGATGGCGGGGCCGAGCGCGATCAGATTGCCGTCGATGCGCGGGCGATAGAGGGTGTGCAGGTTCGCGATGTCGCCCGGGACGCAGATCGCGGTGATCTGGCCATCTGCGCTTTCGTGATTCTGCCAGGACAGATATCCATGGAGCAGCAGGCAGCATTGCGTTGCCTCGTCACCGTGCCGCAAGATCGTCTGATGCGCGCCGAAATGCGCAATGCTGCTCGGCATGTCGGCAAGCAGGTCGAGATCGTCGGTGCTCAGTTCGACGAGGCTCGTCAGGCGATCGGCGAGTTTCGAGAAAGCGAATCCTGCCTGCATGTGATCTCCGATAGCCGCCGCCCGCGTCCAGTTTGAGCGAGAATGACGGCAGAAAGCATTAACGTTTGATAGGTTCGCTCCGGTGCGTCGGCCGATCCGGCGAGCCGAGTGGCTCGACGAGCCGCCTTGCTCGATGTTCCTTTCGGTTGGGCTGATCCGAGCGCAGTGGCGTCTGTCGGGCAGGAACAGCCGCGGTTTGCGTCCGTTACCGGATGGACAGTCCCATGGAGGAAATGGATAAGCGGATGCGCAGGCGCTTCTGGCTGGTGTCGGCAGTCCTCGTCGCGAGCGCAGCCGCTGCGGCGGGGGTATGGTTCATCACCGCGCCGGAGCGCTTCGGCTCGGCCGCAGCGGATGCCGTGTCCGATACGGGCGGCGACGTCGAGCATGGCAAGCTCGTGTTCGCGGCTGGCGATTGCGCCTCCTGCCATGCCTCGCCGGGCCAGTCCGACCGTTTGCGTCTTGGTGGCGGACTCGCTCTTGCGTCCCCCTACGGGAGCTTTCGTGCGCCCAACATTTCGACGGACCGGATCGACGGCATCGGGAACTGGACCGCCAAGGACCTCGCCAATGCACTGCTGCGCGGCGTGTCTCCGGATGGAAGCCATTATTATCCGGTCTTTCCCTATGCGAGCTTCACGCATATGCGTCCTGAGGACGTGCGGGATTTGATGGCCTATCTGCGTACGCTGCCCGCGGTGAAGGGGCGTCCGCCGGACCATCAGCTCAATCCGCTATTCGGCATTCGCCGCTTCGTCGGGTTCTGGAAAGCGTTGTATTTCGAGCCGGGCCCGATCGCGCCGGATCCGGCTCACGACGAAAAATGGAATCGCGGCCGCTATCTGAGCGAGGCGCTGGCGCATTGCGCCGAGTGCCATTCCTCCCGCAACATGTTTGGTGGCATCAAATCGAGCACGCGCTATGCCGGCGGGCAGGACCCCGTGGGCACCGGCTTCTATCCCAACATCACGGCCGCGCGCCTCGGCGATTGGTCGGAGGCGCAACTGGCGGACATGCTGAGGACCGGGATCACGCCGAACCATGGCCGGGTCGGCTCGTCGATGGCCGATGTGGTCACCAATCTTGCAATGCTGCCTGAGAGCGATCGCCTAGCGATCGCCGCCTTCGTGAAATCATTGCCGTCGCGGCCGACCCCCAATCCATGAGAACGTCTCATTGCGCGTAAAGGTAGGCAGCGACATCGCGCGCCTCGGCTTCGGTGATGCCGGTGGCGGGCATTGCGGTGCGGGGCGAGAAGGCCTGTGGCGTCACGATCCATTGGACCAGATTGTCCGGCGCGTTGGTCGCAACGCCGGCGATGTAGACGCGCGTCCTGAGATCGGACAGCGAAGCACCGACCTGGCCGTCGCTGCCGGGAATGCCTGGGATGGTGTGGCATCCCGCGCAACCATAGCGGCGGATCAGCGCCGGCGCGCGGCTCGGATCACCCCCCGTCATGGTGCGGGCGATGCTTTCATTCTGCCGGCGCTCATTGCGCGCGAAGCCCGTCGCGACCGCCGCAGCGATGAGGAGGCTTGCTGTCCCCAATGCGATGGCTGACCAGCTAGAGCGCGTGAAGCGCATCGGCACGCTCCCTGTCTTGCCCGGCGCCTCGGATCCAGAGCGCGATCAGCGCGAGCGCAGCGCCGGCATAAATCGTCCCCGCGGGGACCCACATGATGATGCCAGCCAGTTGCTGGTCCTCGAGCGGCGTCAGGCCCCAGGCCGCCGCGGCGTCGGCTTGCTGCCGGTAGAGGAGATGCGGCGCCAGCGCCATCAGCGCGCCGAGGATGCTCGTGTGCAGCATGGTGACGAAGACATGCCAGGCAGCACTGCCGGTTTGGCTGCGCCGGAACACCGACCACCAGAACAGGATCGCGGTCAGGAAGAAACTCAGATGCTGCACCCGGTGCAGGACGATATTCTCCAGCGCGGCATCGAACAGCGCCGGCGCGTGCCAGGCCCAGATCGCGATCCCATGCAGCAGTGTAGCGTTGCGGCCGGCGCTCAGCAGGGTCCAGAGCCGCGTGGTGAGCGGATGTCGCATCGCCCAGCCGATCGCGAGCCGTGCGTGTCGCGGCAACGACCATAGCAACGGTCCGACCGGCCTTGCGATCACGAGCAGCGGTGCCGCTATGGCCATCAGAATCTCATGCTCGATCATGTGGAACGAGAGGAGGCGCTCCCCGAGCCAATGCAGCGGGGACACCAGCGCGCCTGCCAGCGTCAGCCAGCCCGCGCCGCAGACGATATCCTGCGCGATGCGTTTGCGGCCTTTGCGCGCCAGCAACAGCCTGCCGATGCCGTACATGAGGCCGAAAAGCATCAGCGGCGCGACAATCCACGGATCGGTCGTCCAGCTCGGAGCCGCAGCCCCGGGCGGCGAACCATGGGCATAGACCGAGTGCGGCATCGACCAGGCTATCGCGGCGAAGGCTATTTTTCGCATCCGGTCAACACCATTGCAGCGACGCCCTGCATCAGCAGGGCGAAAGTGAAGAGGGTCGCGGAGAGCGCGCTCACGGTGCCGCCGAAATCGGCATTGCTCCGGTGCTCGCCGCTGCCGCCGATCACCCGGCGCGAAGACAGCCATGATGCGAAGCTCGACGCTATCGTGAACGCCGCACCGATGAACGAGGTGGCGGCGGACAAATGGAGCTGCGAGCGGCAATCGGCATACGGCAGGACCTGCCCGAGCTGCATGTTCGCAGCCCAGACCAGCGGCGCGAACCAGAGGCCTGCCCAGATCGAGAGATGGGTGAAGAGCTTCGATGCGCTCATAGCCGTGCCAGCCAATAGATGCAGCCATAGATCGGAAGCCAGGTCGCGACGACAAAGTTCCAATACATGGCGTTGTCCTGGACGTCGCCGAACCTCCTCGGGCTATGGCCGTGGCGCGTGAACATCAGGGCCGCCAGCACCAGTGTATCGACGAGATCGGTGATGATGTGGATGGTGTGGAGGCCGAGCAGGGTCCACACCACTGAACCGTAGGCGTTGCTGTCCCAGCTCACCTTGAGGGCGGGGAATTCGAAAATGCGCACGATCAGCGGGACGGTGCCGAGGAGCGACATGATCACAATCCCGATCCGGACCTTGCCCAGGTCCTGCTGCTCCGCCCAGCGCGAGAGCAGGACGTTGGGGACGAGACTGGCCAGCAGGATCAACGTCACGAGCGTGCCCGGGAGCAGATCGGGCGCCTGCGTATTGATCGGCCAGGCCGTCGCCATGCTCATCAGGTAGAGATAGACGGCGATGGCGAGCGCGAAGCCGGTGCCTTCGATGAGCATGAAGGCGAGTGTGCCCCACCAGGTGACGCTCGCGGTCCCCAAACCGTGCAGCGGCAATTTGCCGAGATCGAGCACGATCCTCTCTCTCATGACTCGTCCTCCGGCGTACCCTTGGGCCAGAACCAGCCGATCAGCGCGACCGCGACCGGGATGGAGCCCCAGACCACGGCCCATGGCGAGAAGATCGACCAGATCAGCATGATCGTGGTCGCAATCGCCGCCCACAGCGGCCAGATCGAATTCTGCGGCGAGGCGTCGCGCGCCTGCGGTTCGGCCGTTGCCAGCGTGGTCACGATCAGCTCGCGGCGATCGGTGCGCAGGCCGTCGGCGACAGGGAGAGTATCACGCTCGCTCCACAACGGGTGCAGGCTGCCGACGACCGGGATCATCGCGAAATTGTAGCTCGGGGGAGGGGATGTCGTCGCCCATTCCAGGGTCGGCGCATCCCAGGGATTGTCCGGCGCAACCTCGCCGGAGCGCGCACTCCGGATGACATTGACGAAGAACAGCAGGAAGCCGGCTATGAGAATCACTGCACTGAGGCTGATGAACAGGTTAAGTCCGTGCCAGGGCAGATCGGGCTGATAGGTGTAGATGCGGCGCGGCATGCCCTCGAGCCCGAGGATGTGCATGGGAAAGAACGTCGCGTTGAAGCCAATGAAGATCAGCCAGAACGACCACCGTCCGAGCGTTTCGCTCATCATGCGCCCGGTCAGCTTGGGAAACCAGTAGTGGATGGTACCAAGCAACGGAAACACGGCGCCGCCGATCAGCACGTAGTGAAAATGCGCGACGACGAAATAGGTGTCGTGCACCTGGGTGTCGAACGGTACGGAAGCGACCATCACGCCGGTCAGTCCGCCGATGACGAAGGTCACGATGAAACCGATGATGAAGAGGAGCGGGGTCTTGAACACCGGCCTGCCGTCCCACAGCGTCGCGATCCAGCAGAAGATCTGGATCCCGGCGGGGATCGCGATCGCCATGCTGGAGGCTGTGAAGAAGCTGTCGCCGAGCCGCGGCAGCCCCGCCACGAACATGTGGTGCACCCACAAGCCGAAAGAGAGGATGCCGGTCGCGATCAGCGCCATCACGAGGCCGAGATAGCCGAAGGCCGGCCGTCTCGCGAACGGCTCGATCATGGTCGAGACCATGCCCGCGGCGGGCAGAAAGATGATGTAGACTTCGGGGTGGCCGAAGAACCAGAACAGGTGCTGCCAGAGCAGCACGTCACCGCCCTCGGCCGGATTGTAGAAATGCGTGCCAACGAGGCGGTCGAGGATCAGGCTGGTACTCGCGATCATGATCGCCGGCATCGCCATGATCACGAGGAACGACGTCACCAGCATGGCCCAGACGAATACCGGGATGCGGTCGAGCGTCATGCCAGGCGCGCGCTGCTTGAATATGGTGACGACCAGCTCGACCGCGACGGCGAGCGCGGAAAGTTCGGTGAAGGTGATCATCTGCGCCCAGATGTCGGCACGCTTGCCGGCGCCGTATTGCGGGCCCGACAGCGGCACATAGGCAAACCAGCCGACGTCGGGCCCCATGTCGAGCGCGAACGCGGTCCAGAGCAGCATGCCGCCGGCGAGATAGATCCAATAGGAGAAGGCGTTCAGGCGTGGGAAGGCAATGTTGCGGGTGCCGACCATCAGCGGCACGAGATAGACCGCCACCGCCTCCATCACGGGCACGGCGAACAGGAACATCATGTTCGCGCCGTGCATCGTGAAGATCTGGTTGTAGCGATCGGGACCGAGCAGGCGCGCCTCGGGCTGCGCGAGCTGAATGCGCATCAGGGCGGCCAGCACGCCGCCGAGGGCGAGGAAGACGAAGGCGGTGAAAATGTAACGACGGCCGATGATCTTGTGGTCCACGGTGGCGAGCGCGCCCCAGAAGCCGGATGGTGTCGTCCACGTCTCCGCCAGCGCGCCGGTCAGTTTCGTGCGCTCGATATCGATGTCGCGCATACCGGTCGTTGTAGCAGGACGGTTCATTTCAGGCTCGCCAGATAGGCCGATACCGCGCGCAGCTCGTCGGGCGTCAGCGGCACCATCGGCATGTTGTTGCCGGGCTTGATGGTCTGGGGATCGGCGATCCAGGCCGCGAGCGAGCCGCGTGTGGTCTCGAACAGGCCGGCGGCGATGGTGCGGCGGCTGCCGACATGGGTGAGATCGGGCCCGGTGGTGCCGGCCGCCGCTGTGCCGCGAATGGTGTGGCAGGCCGCGCAGGGCTTCGCCAGGAAAGTTTGCAATCCGGCGGCGGTTTCCTCGTCGGGCGGTCGCGCCGCCGCCTGCCTTTGTGCAGCCGCCCATTGATCGAAATCGTCTTGCGTTTCGGCGATGACCAGCAGCGCCATATGGGCGTGCTGCATGCCGCAGAACTCGGCGCATTGACCGCGATAGACGCCGGCGTGCTCGGCGCGGATGGTGAGCTCGTTCGGGCGGCCGGGAACGAGATCCTGCTTGCCGGCGAGGCTCGGGACCCAAACGGAATGGATCACGTCGACGCCTTCGAGCTTGAGCCGGACATTGCGGCCGACGGGAATGTGGATCTCGTTGGCGGTCTCGAACCGGCTTGAAGGATCGGGGCCGACATATTCGAGACCCCACCACCATTGCAGGCCGCGCACCCGGATCGTCAGATCGTCCTGCCCCGCGACGGTGAGTGCGCGGGTCGCGATGAAGCTCATGATGGTGAAGGTGCTGATGATGAGAACGGTGGCGACGACGGCGCCAATGACGGCCATGGTCAATCGCCGCTCGCGGCCCGGTTCGGCAGGCGCCGGCCGCGCATCGCGGCCGCGCCACAGCGCGGCGATCAGCGCAGCCATCACCAGCATCCAGACCGCGGAGCAGACCGCGACGATCAGGATGATGAGGTGTTTCAGGCTGATCGCCGAGGTGCCGTAGACGTCGAGCGCGGACTGCCAGTTGCCCCCGCAGCCAGCCAGCGGCGTCGCGAGCATTGCGCTCGAACAGGCTTTGCGGACGGCGCGGATCACGGTGTCGGTCCCTGATCCGGATGTACGGGCGAGGGGCCTTCATCGAACAACAGTTTGGCCGGCGCGCGGTTCTCGGCGGGCCGGGTCTGCTTCTCGTCGTTGCGGCTCGGCGCGGCGGTCTTGCCTTCGTAGGAGCCGATGGTCTGCACATACCCGGCGAGCTGCCAGATCTGATCCGTCGTCATCCTGTCGCCGAACGCCGGCATGCCGTGCGGCCGTCCATCCCGGATCGAGGCGAAGATCGAGACCATCTCGGGGCCGTAGTGCCACCAGCCGTCGAGGAAGCCGGGCCCGCTGCCGCCCTGGCCGTCGCCATGGCAGCTCTTGCAGCCGAACCACGCATAGAGCCGCTTGCCCTGGCTGAGATTGTAGGCGTTGACCTCATAGGGCTTGCCGAGCACAAAATAGACATCCGGGGGCGCGCCGCTGATGCGGTTCGGCATCAGCGCGATCTTGTCGAGCGCGTCGGCGATCGGCGGATCGAGCCGCAATTGCCGCTCTTCCCGCTGGCATCCCGCCAAAGCGGTTGCAAGAGCAAGGAGAACGCCGGCCATCCGTTGCATCTGATCGCTTGATTTCAGGGAACTACATTCCTCAATCGGCTCGCCGAACCAAAGTTCCTCGCGCTCAATTGACGTTGTCGCCGAGCATGTTGCGAAAGGCGGTGACGACGGCGGCAACGCCGCTCGTGCCGCGCATCAGCGCGATCTCGCCCTGCTGCTCGTGGCGAATGGCGTGCGCCATGATGCGCAGGCGCAGATCGCCGCCGCTGTGCCACATCCGATCGGCCATGCTGACCGCGCCGCGGTGATGCTTGCTCATCGTCTCGACGAACAGCGTGTCGAACTGGTCCGGCGGCGCGGTCTTGACCTGTCGCATCTCGGCCGCCGTCAGGAAGCCCGGCATCGCCGCACGCTCCTCGGTGCTGCAATCGGGCATCTCCGTGTCGAACCAGCTCAGCCACCAATTCTCGAAGATCCTGACCTCACCGGCCTGGCTTGCGACCATCAGCATCGCGAGCTTTCTCAGATGCGGATCTTGCGCGCGCGCCGCGGCCACCTGCGCCAGCTCGATGCCCTGCGCATGGTGTGCGGTCATGTGACGGATGTAAGCCTGGTCCAGATCCCTGTCGCGGCCCATCCACGGCAGCTCGTAGCCGCGGCTGCCGAACAGCGCGGTGATGCCGAGCAGGGCGACCACAGCGACCGCACCGGTGCTCCACATGTTGGTGAAGCGCACATCGCGTCCCGGCGCAGTCCCAGCCCGCCAGCGCAGGCGGGCGAACAGGGGGTACATTAGGGCGGAGGAGCCATGGACCAGCAGCCCGATCCAGTACGGCTGTTGCAGCGTGAACAGCGGTTGCCAGAACGGAAACAGCGGCACAAGCACGAACCATTCCATGCCTGAGGAGAACACGGCCCAGGGCAGCGCCAGCAGCAGGATCGTCACCGGCCGCAGGTCTTCGGTCCAGCGCCCGAGCACACCGAAGAAGAACAACGCCCAGGAAAAATCCGCCCATTGGTGAAAAGCGATGCCGGTCAGGATCGCGCTCCAGGACGGCTCGGAGCTGATCGCCCAATCGCGCGCGGGAATGGCGGCGACCGTCATCCAGTCGACCGCGGCGTCGCGGCCGATGCGGGCGGCGAAGAGCTGGCTGACGATGGTCGAGAAGGTGCTGCTGATCAGGCCGAGTTCGGCCGCGGCGACCCAGCGCGAACGCCGCCGTTCGCCGGTGGTGCGCCGCGCCCCACTGCCAAGTGCTGGTCGCGGCTCGGCGTTCACGTCAGCTGCTTGAGCTTCTTCAGCGGATTGAGCTCGCTCGGCTTGTCCTGTTCGTCGCGTCCGCGCTCGGCTTGCGCCTTGCCGTCATCGTGCAGATCCTGGTCGCCGATGATCTCGCCGACGGCCTGCTTGGTCTTGCCGGCGATCCGCTGCTGAAGACCTTTGGTCTTGCCCATGAGCTGCCTCCAATATGTCCTGCCTCCGGCTTCGCGCCGCTACCCCGGCGCATGAAGGGGGCGTTGAGCACCGGGGCTGCGGTTTCGTCCGAATTGCTTCCGGCGGCGGGGGAGATGCCGGAAGCGTTGATGAGACTCTTCGAGGCGCCGATGGTTCCTTCGCCTTCACCGAGGTTCGAGCGCGATGATCACGCCCTCATTGCCCCGCAGCAGGATGGAAGCATCCGGCATTGGCTCGGGCGCCCGATCCAGCTGCGTCGACATCAGGAGGCGGCCGCGACCCTGCCAGTGCCATGTCCGTGGTTCAGCCGCGACATTGAGCGCAACTAGGATCTCGTTGCGGCCGTCTACCCGTCTGTAGGCAAGGACATCGTTCTGCGACCGCAGCGGCTCGTAACCGCCCCGACGTAGGCATAGATGCTCGCGCCGCAGCGCTATCAGCGCGCGAAACAGTGTCAGGATCGAATGCATGTCGTGCTGCTGTCCGGCGATGCTGGCGGCGCTATCAGAGGGCTCCAGCGGCAGCCATGGACGGCCCGTGGTGAAGCCGCCCTCGGGACTGTCGTCCCATCGCATCGGCGCGCGTTCGGGATCGCGGCACAGGCCATAGCCCGGTACGAGCTTCTCGAAGGGATCGCGGACTCGGTCGGGCGGGATCGGGACGCGCTTGCGGCCGATCTCGTCGCCCATGAACAAGAACGGTGTCCCCCGCAGCGTCATCAGCAGCATCGCCAGCACGCGCATCTGCGGCGCGCCGATCTTGCTCGCGATCCGCTGCTTGTCATGCCCGCCGATCACCCAGACCGGCCAAGCATGTTCCGGTATGGCGTTGAAATACGCATCGATCGTCGCTTGCAGCGACAGTGCATCCCATTCCGAGTCGAGCAGCGCGAAGTTGAGCGGCAGGTGCAGGCGCGGCCGGTCGTTGTCGTAGAAGTGCCCGATGCGGTCTGTCTTGCCCTGAACCTCGCCGCACAGCATCCGGGCGGGATAGCTGTCGATGACCTCTCGAATGAACTCGATGCAATCCATCGTCTCGGGCCGATCGTCGGTGAAGACGGGCGTGTGGCGCTGCGGCGGCGGCTTGCCCTCGGCTTGCGGATTTGGCGGGTTGTCGCGCAGAAGTTCATCCTTGATCAGGACCGCGCTGGCGTCGACGCGAAAGCCATCGACGCCGCGGTCGAGCCAGAAGCGCATCGCATCGGCGATCGCGGCCTTCACGTCCGGATTGCGCCAATTGAGATCGGGCTGCTCGACGAGAAAGGAATGATAGTAATATTGCCGCCGCGCCTCGCACCATTCCCAGCCGCTGCCACCGAACCGGCTCAGCCAGTTGTTGGGCGGGCCGCCATTCTCGGCAGGATCGGCCCAGATGTACCAATCCGCTTTCGCGCTATTGCGCGAGCTCGAGCTCTCGACGAACCATGCGTGATCGTTCGCGGTGTGATTGGGAACGAGGTCGAGGATGAGCCGGATGCCTGCGGCGTGCAGCGCCTCGATGAGGCGGTCGAATTCGTCGAGACTACCGAAAGCGGGATCGATCGAGCAATAGTCGGAGATGTCGTAGCCGAGGTCGCGGAAAGGGCTCTTGTAGATCGGCGTCAGCCACACCGCGTCGACGCCGAGCCATTTCAGGTAATCGATGCGCGACATCAGTCCGGCGAGGTCGCCCTTGCCGTCGCCGTTGGAGTCCTGGAAGGAGATCAGCGCGATCTCGTAGATGACGGCGGATTCCCACCATGCCGCCTCGTCACGGGACGCGATGCTCATCGCCTTGCTTCACCTCGTTATGCCCAGCGTGAGCTGCGATCTGCCTTGCTGCGGTTCTGGCGCTCTCGATTCCCCTGGGGAAACCGCTGCGGCTCGGATAGAGCTTGCGCCGTGCGTCGCGCGGCGGACGTCGCGGCTTGGTGTCCTGCGCGGCGCGGTAGTCGAGCACGGCGATGCCGCCGACCATCAGCAGTGCGAGCGCGATGTTGCCCTTCTTGGGGTTGTCCGACGTCAGCCCTGAAAGCAGCGCGGCGGCATCAAGGCCGTCGCCGCCGACGCGGGCCCACAGGCCGGCGTTCTTGTCCACCGAGAGCGACATGATCCCGGCCAGAATCTCGCGTACCCCGAAGGCCCGGACCATCGTCTCGCTGCCTTCCATGCCCAGCGTGCGCGTGACGCGCCTTGGCGCGAAGAGCTCGACCACACCGAGGCCGATGCTGAACCAGCCCAGCGCGCGCGCGAACTGGTCCGCCGGCTGCTTCAGGCTCGGGCCGCCTTCGATGATCTTGGGGTCGCCCTTGGTCCGCACGATGTTGGAGAAATGAAACATGGATTTGCTCCTTCAGGGCTTCAGCACGACCTTGACGCAGGAATCTCGCTTGTCGCGGAACACCTGGTACATCTCCGGTCCCTGTTCGAGCGGGACGGTGTGGGTGATGACGAAAGACGGGTCGATCTCGCCCTCTTCGATGCGGCGGAGCAGGTCGTCGGTCCAGCGGTTGACGTGAGTCTGGCCGGTGCGCATCGTCAGGCCCTTGTTCATGAAGGCGCCCATCGGCAGCATGTCGGACAGGCCGCTGTACACGCCCGGCACGGAGATGATGCCGCCGGGACGGCAGACATAGATCATCTCGCGCAGCACGTGAGGCCGGTCGCTCTCCGCCATCACCATCTGCTTGGCGCGGTCGAGCAGGGTGTCGGGCAGGGAAGCCATCACATGCGATTCCATGCCGACGCAGTCGATGCATTTTTCCGGGCCCCTGCCGTCGGTGAGCTCGTTCAGCCGTTCCACCACGCTCTCGGTCTCGAAATTGATCGTGGTGGCGCCGCCGGCCTCCGCCATGCTGAGCCGATCGGGCAGGCAGTCGATCGCGACCACCTGGTTGGCGCCGAGCAAGATGGCGCTGCGGATCGCCATCTGGCCGACGGGGCCACAGCCCCAGATCGCGACCGTGTCGGTCGGCTCGATGTCGCATTGCGCGGCGGCCTGCCAGCCCGTCGGGAAGATGTCGCTGAGGAACAGCAATTGCTCGTCGGGGATGCCGGCGGGCACCTTGATGTGAGTGGCGTCGGCAAAGGGCACGCGGAGATATTCAGCCTGGCCGCCGGGATAGCCGCCGGTCAGATGCGTATAGCCGAACAGGCCGGCCGTCGTGTGTCCGAACACCTTGTCGGCCAGATGGCGCTTGCGGTTGGTGGTCTCGCACACCGAAAAATTGCCGCGCTTGCACTGGTCGCATTCGCCGCAAATGATCGTGAAGGGCACGACGATACGGTCGCCCTTCTTGAGCTTTCCATCGACGCCCGAGCCGACCTCGACCACTTCGCCCATGGTCTCGTGGCCCATGATGTCGCCGGGCAGCATGCCGGGAATGAAATTGTGGAAGAGATGAAGGTCGGAGCCGCAGATGGCGCAGCTCGTGACCTTGATGATCGCGTCGCGCGGATCCTGGATCTCCGGGTCTGTGACGGTGTCGCAGCGGATGTCCTCCTTGCCGTGCCAGACCAGCGCCTTCATCTTCCGTCCTCCCGGTTGAGCTACGTGCGATCTAAGTCCAGGAATGAACGATGGTTGCTATCGCCGCGCGCAAATTCTTCGCACTGCGCAAATAGGAACGAGGGAGCAGGGCAGCGATTGAGCGTCATCGCCTCAATTCCAAGACCTCAATTCCAAGGATATGCGCATGCCCGCCAATCAACTCGCCGTCGTCACAGGTGCCTCCACCGGTATCGGCCTGGAACTCGCCAGGTGCTGCGCGCAGGCAGGTTTCAACCTCGTCATCGCCGCGGACGAACCTCAGATCGAGCGGGTTGCAGTCGATCTGCGCCGGGTCGGCGGCAGCGTGGAGCCGGTCGAGGCCGATCTTTCCACCACCGAGGGCGTCGACAAGCTCTGTGCCGCCGTCGCCGACCGGCCGATCGATGCGCTGCTGGCCAATGCCGGCATCGGTCTCGGCAAGGCCTTCCTCGACCAGGACTTTGCCAGGGTGAGACGCCTCATCGACACCAACATCACCGGCACGCTGTATCTGATCCACCGCGTCGGCAACGAGATGCTTCGTCGCAATGCGGGCCGGATCCTGATCACCGGCTCGATCGCCGGGTTCATGCCGGGCAGTTTCCAGGCCGCCTACAACGCGAGCAAGGCGTTCCTGGATTCCTTCTCGTTTGCGCTGCGTGAGGAGCTGCGCGACAGCGGCGTGACCGTCACCTGCCTGATGCCGGGCGCGACCGAGACCGAGTTCTTCCGCCGCGCCGGCATGATGGACACCAAGGTCGGCACCGAGAAGAAGGACGGCGCCTACGATGTCGCCAAGGCCGGGTTCGACGCGATGCTGCGCGGGGACTCCGACATCGTCACCGGGCTGAAGAACAAGATCCAGACGACGGTCGCCAACGTCACGCCGAACGAGTTGCTGGCCAAGCAGCATCGCAAGATGGCGGAGCCGGGCACCGCGCGGTCGTAGAGCGGCGCCGTCGCAGTCTCGCGGAGTTGCGCGAACCGTCCTGCGAACGGGCGAAGGGAGAAAGCCGATTCACATAGCCTAATGCGCAGCGGCCCCGAAACGGTCCAAATTGTACGGGCTGAAACAGAAGGGGCTGCGATGGCGATGGATCGCATCGAGCAGGCCTTTGTCGCGACTGCGGTCACGGGTTTTCTCGTGATGATGGTGGCAATCGTCTGGATGATGATGAGCTAAACGGGGGGAGCTTGCCGTCTTGCGCGTCGCGCTACCCTACGCCGCTGTTATCCTGTGCCTGGCGGTGACCGCCTGGATTGCTTTCGCGCATCTGCTCTGATGATCGATCCGGCGCGCCCTCAGATGAGCGGGCGCGGCCCGCTTTCTGGCTGTCCCGGTGCGGCGGCTTGCGGCGCTCTTGCGCCAGCTCATCGCGCAGCCGCTGCCCGCTCACGAGATGGTCGGTGCTGCGCAGCAGCGCCATGCCCTCGCGCACCAGCTCGCGCGACTGGCTGAGCAGCTGCTTGTCGAGGTCGATATCAGGTGTGTAGATCATCGAACGTCACTCTCCAATGCGAGAAGTGGGCAGAACGTGCCGCGCTGCACGTCATGCACGCCGGTCGCCGACGAGCCCCGCCATGGTCCGCGCCATGGCCACGATATCGATCGGCTTTTCCCAGAGCGGTACGTCGTGGAATTCCGGCGCGATGCTCACCTTCTCGTACCCGGTGGTGAAGACGAAGGGCACGTCGCGCGCCCTGAGCTCCCTGGCGATCGGAAAGATCATCTCCGTCCGGATGTTGACGTCGAGCACGGCGCCGTCAAGTGCTACGCCCCCGTGCAGCATCGCCGTCGCGTCCTCGATGTCCCCGACGGGACCCGCGATCTCCGCGCCGAGCGTGCGCAGCGCAGCGCCGATGTCGTCGGCGAGAAAATATTCGTCCTCGACCACAAGGATACGGCGCCCTACCAGGGGCGCGCGCTGAGGAGACGATGCGAGCGAACCAGACATGATCCCTCCAGCAATCCCTTCAGGCAAATAGGAACATAAGACCTGAAGCCAGTTTGGTGCAAACGATGCAATCGGTGCCAGGTTCCATGAGCAATCGCGACGTCATCGTCATCGGCGGCTCGGCTGGAGCCACGCAGCCGTTGAAACAGATTCTAGGCCGTCTGCCCGCGGACTTGCCGGCTGCCGTCTTCATCGTGCTGCACATTCCGGCGCAGGGCATCGGCATTCTCTCGACGGTTGTCAGCAGTGCCGGCCCGCTTCCGGTCCGGCAGGCCGAGAGCGGCATGAAGATCGAGCCCGGCCAGATCTATCTGGCCGCGCCTGACAATCACCTGCTGCTGTCCGGGGACCACATTTTCCTGGGCCGTGGCCCGCGCGAGAACATGGTTCGGCCGGCGATCGATGCGTTGTTTCGTTCAGCGGCTCTTTATCACGGCCCGCGCGTGATCGGCGTGCTTCTCAGCGGGCTGCTGTCCGACGGCGCGGCCGGCCTCAATGCCATCAAGCGCTGCGGCGGGATGGCCGTGGTGCAGGACCCTTCGGACGCAATTTCCGACGAGATGCCGCGGCGCGCAATGGAGGCGACGACGGTCGATCTCTGCGTTCCCGGCGCAACCATGGGCGACGTGCTGTCCGAACTCGTCAGGGAGCCGGCCGGAGCCGCGCTGCCGATCCCGCCCGAGATCAGGCTCGAGGTCGAGATTGCGGCCGGAGAGCGGATCGGAAGCGACAAACTGACCTCGATAGGAAAGCCCGTCGCACTGACATGTCCCGCCTGCGGGGGTGTGCTGTCCGAGGTCAAGGATGCCCGTCCGATGCGCTTCCGCTGCCAGGTCGGCCATGGTTTCACCGCCGATGCCCTCGCCAAGGAGCAGGAAGGGCGCGTCGACGAGGCCCTGCGCGTGGCGCTGCGGATCATAGAGGAGCGCGCGGAGCTGGTGCAGCGCATGGCAGCCGACGGCAGGCGCAGCGGACGGGCAGCCGTGGCGGAGATGTACGAGGCTCGGGCACTCGAATACCGCGAATATGCCGACACGATCCGACGCGTCGTGCTAAAGTCGCTCGACCCTTCCGTAGGCAAATGGGAGGCCTGAAAGCGCTATCATGGCCATCTCGCTTGCCGAACGCACCGCGCAGCTCGATGCCGAGCAACGTCTCCTGGTGAAGGCCGATCAGGACCTCGATGAGGGGCGGCAGCGCATCCGCGATCAGGAAGATCGGGTGCGTGAGCTGATGACCGGCGGACACGACACGCAGCAGGCGGAGCGGCTGGTCAGCCTGCTCAAGCAGACCCTGGTCGAATGGGAGCGCCACCGTGTCCTGATCGCGCAGCGGGTCGCGTATCTTCGGCAGGAGGTCGAGGCTGGTTAGGAGAGGCGGCTGGCCTGCTGAGCTGTTGATCAGGGCAGCAAGCTGCCGCTCGGCGTACTGGCCCCGGTCTTTCCGGGCGGGGGCGGGCGTCCGCACTGGCGCGATCGGCGCGCCTGATCGAGATCCTCAGACCTCGCATGGCGGGTTCCCTCCGCCGTGCTGGCCGAGTATGGACCTGACCGCCGGCGCCAACAACGTTGGGGCTTCGGGACGTTTTTGCGTTTAATGTGTTGGGGTAATATCGATTTCTGCTATTTGCAGGAGCCGGGTGCCTATTGGTCCGGCGCGAACGAGAGCCACCAGAGCCATGCAGGAAGTCGGCGACCAGCCGGTTCAAGGAGAGCGCCGGATCAAGACTCCGCTGATCATAGGGGTGGGCGCCTCGCCTGGTGCGCTGGACAGTATCGAGCGCTTCTTTGCCTCGCTGACAGTCGGGGCCGATCAGGCCATCGTGCTGGCGCTTCAACATCATGGGGCTTTCGACGAGCAACGGCTGCGCGGGATCGTGCAGGCGTCCAATGGCGGCAGCGTCGCCGATGTCCGGGACGGCCACGCGATCGAGGGCGGTACGATCTATCTGTGCCCGCCGGCGATGATCACCACGATCCAGGGCGACCGGTTCGCGATCCGCAAGGCGGAACAGGCGCCAGGCGAGCGCGCCACGATCGACAGCTTCCTGGTCTCGCTGGCGGAGGAGCGCGCGGAACGATCCATCGGCGTCATCCTTGCCGGGACCGGCGGTGACGGAACGCTCGGCACGGCGGCGCTGAAGGATCACGGCGGCATCGCGATCGCGGAAAAGGTCGCTGGGATGGAAGAGGCCGCGCATCTGGTCGACGGCAACACGCCCGCTTCGATCGCTGACTACGTGCTGCCGCCGGAGGAGATCCCCGAGCACATCCAGGTCTATGCCCGGCACCTGCGGCGCCTGGACGCGAAGCAGGGATTCGACGAGGTGCTGGCCGCGGCGGCGAGCTCGCTGTCGCGGGTCGCCGACATCCTTCGCGCCAAGACCGGCAACGATTTTAATGGATACAAGCAGAACACTTTCCTGCGCCGCGTGCAGCGGCGCATGCAGGTGGCCCAGATCGACGACATCTCCGCCTATGTCGATCTCCTGCGCAACGACAAGGACGAAGCGCAGCATCTCTTCAACGACCTCTTGATCGGCGTCACTCAGTTCTTCCGCGACAAGCGCGAGTTCGCGGTGCTGGAAACCCAGATCATTCCGTGGATCTTCGAGGGAAAAGGCGCGGGCCAGCAGGTGCGCATTTGGGTGCTCGGCTGCGCCACCGGCGAGGAGGCCTATTCTATCGGCATTCTCCTGCGTGAGCACATGGCACGCATGGAGTCCCCGCCGCAGGTTCAGATCTTCGCCACCGATATCGACGGACGCGCGCTCGCGAGCGCGCGCGTCGGCCGCTACCGCAGCAATATCGAAGCCGACATGACCAGCGAGCGCCTGGCGCGCTGGTTCGTGCGCGAGGGGGACACCTACTGCGTGGTGAAGGAGCTGCGCGAGATGTGCATTTTCTCGCAGCACAATGTCATCAAGGACGCACCGTTCTCGAAGCTCGACCTCGTCTCCTGCCGCAACCTGCTGATCTATCTCAATGCCGAACTGCAGAACCGGGTGATCCCGCTGTTCCACTTCGCGCTGCTGCCGGACCGCTACCTGTTCCTCGGAAATTCCGAGAACGTGACGCGGCACCCGAAGCTGTTCGTGCCTGTCGACCGCCGCGCGCGCATCTTCAAGAAGCTGGAAACCGGAACGCGGCTGCCGCCGGAGTTTCCGATCACGACGGCGGCGGGCAGGGCGCCGGCCGAAGTTACGGCCTTGCGCTCGTTCGGCCCCGATGTCGGACTGGAGCGCCGCGCGCAGCGCATCGCGGAGCGCTATGCGCCCGCCTATGTCATTACGGACGACAGTTTCCACATCCTGCATTTCTCCGGACGGACCGGCCGCTACATCGAGCCGACGGCGGGCGCCGCCACGCTCGACCTGCTCCAACTGATCCATCGTGACCTCCGCCTGGAGTTGCGCACGGCGCTCGGCCGCGCCGCGGAATCGAACGAAGCGGCCCATGCCGAGCAGGTGCAGCTCGGACAGAACGGTCACCGCGTGCTGGTGGATATCACCGTGGAGCCGATTCAGGAGGGTAACGGCGGCCAGCGCAACTTCGTTGTCCTGTTCAAGGACGGTCCAACTCGCGTCGTCGATGCCGATCAGAGCAATCCGAATGTGTTGGTTCGCACCGAGCACATCGAGCGTCTCGAAGGCGAGTTGCGTGCGACGCGCGAACGTCTCCAGGCGACGATCGAGGAGCTTGAGAGTACCAACGAGGAGCTGAAATCTTCCAACGAGGAATACCAGTCGCTCAATGAAGAGCTTCAGTCGGCGAACGAAGAACTGGAGACCTCGCGCGAGGAATTGCAGTCGGTCAACGAGGAGCTGACCACCGTCAACGGCGAGCTGGCGCACCGTGTCCAGGAATTGACGCGCGCCACAAGCGACCTCAAGAACTTCCTCGAGAGCACGCAGATCGCGACCGTGTTCCTCGATAACGATCTGCGCGTGATGAACTTCACGCCTGCCATCGCGCAGATCTTGCATCTCGTCGAGACGGATACGGGCCGGCCCCTCGCCCACATCAAGGCGCGCATCCCGATCGAGGAGCTCTATGACGACATCCGTCGGGTGCTGCGCACGCTCGCCGGCGTCGAACGCGAGCTGAGTGCGCCGGACAGCGGCACGCGTTACATCGTGCGAATCCTGCCATATCGGAGCATCGACAATTTCATCGCGGGCGTCGTTATCACTTTCGTTGACGTGACCGCCATCACCCGTGCCGAGGAGCGCCAGCGCCTGCTGCTTGCCGAGCTCCAGCACCGCGTTCGCAACACGCTCGGCGTGGTGCGCTCCATCGCCCGCCGTTCGGCCGAATCCAGCACGACCGTCGAGGAATGCGCCTCCCATCTCGACGGCCGGCTCAGCGCATTTGCTCGCACCCAGGCGATGGTGACGCGCGATCCCGAAGGCGGCGTCGATCTCGAATATCTCGTGGTCGAGGAGTTCGTGGCCTACAACGCGCGCGAAGGCGACCAGATGCGGGTCTCTGGGCCGAAGGTGCGCTTCCAGTCCAAGGCCGCGGAGACGTTTGCGCTCGCGATTCACGAGCTTGCGACCAACGCACTGAAATACGGCGCCTTGAGCCAGCCCGGCGGGCGCGTCGAGATCACGTGGCGTCTCGACGAGATCAGGGAGCCTGGCGAGCTCGTCTTTGAATGGCGCGAGCGCGGCGGTCCTCCGGTCAAGCCGCCGTCGCGCAAGGGTTTTGGCACGGAGCTTCTGGAGCGGACGCTAGCTTTCGAATTCAAGGGGCAGACTACGATGACATTCGACCCTGCGGGGTTGGAATGCACGATCGCAATTCCCCTCGACAAGCGCACGTTCCATACACCGGTGGTGGCTGGCTGATGCCGTTGTCGACTCTCGAACGCAGCGTCGCAGAGCCGGTCATTCGCCGGCTGAGCGCACTCAGGCCATTGTCTACCGAGGCCCGAGCATCGCTCGAAAATGCCATGCTCGAAGGCCTTCACCGTGCCGGATCGGGGGAGGACCTGATCTCCGAGGGCGACCCAGTCGACAGCGTTCGCGTCGTGCTGTCGGGCTGGCTCTGCCGCTACAAGACGCTCGAGGACGGCCGTCGCCAGATCGTCAATTTCATCTTCCCGGGCGAGAGCTGCGACGCGCATGCGTTCCTGCTCTCGGTGATGGATCATTCTATCGCGACGATGACGCCGGTGGTCTACAGCGAGATCAAGCGCGCGCGATTCGAGAACCTGATGGCTAGCGATCGCTCACTCGCGGAGGCGTTCTGGTGCGAGACCCTCGTCAGCGCCGCCATTCAGCGCGAATGGGCGACCAATCTCGGTCGTCGCGTTGCGCTGGAGCGCGTGGCCCATCTGTTCTGCGAGACGTTCGAGCGGCTTCGCCCCGTCGGGATGGTCGACGGAAATTCCTGCGTGATGCCCGTGACGCAGATGGATCTCGCCGACGCGACGGGACTGTCCGTCGTTCACCTCAATCGGACTCTTCAGGAGCTACGCGCGTCGGGTCTGATCATATTGCGCGAGCGGACGCTGACCATTCCCGATCTCGATGCGCTCAAGGATGCGGCGCTGTACTCGCCGAGCTATCTGCAACCGTATCGAGCGGCCGAAGCGACGCGGTGAGGCCGGCGTTCCTGCGCTCGGACGCGTTGCGTCGGTGACACGGGGTCAGGGCGGGAGACCATCCTGTTCGCAATCATGCCGGCTTGCGATGTTGCCCATCCTGCGCATCATCAGCTTGTTCGCTTGGAAAAGGCTCGTGCATTCGCCGGCCGAGAAACGTATCCGGCTGAGGAAGCTCCAAAACTTTTCGCGCCTTGCGGATAGCCTCGCGAACCTGCTGTACGTGCCTCTGATCGGATTCCAAAGGATAGTGAGTCTGCTTCGCCATCGAGCGCGCTCCCCTGATCATGCAGGCGGGAGCGCCATCGGTCTCTCAGCCACCAGCGCCTACGGGCAGAGCCTCAGCTGATGATGAGGTGACCGTACACCTGCCGCAGCATCTCGGCCAACGAAATCGGGGGATTTGCCGGTCAAGTTCCGTTCCGATCGCTGCTTCCTGGTTGAAGACCCCTCCAAAACGGTTGTGAACGCTTGATCCAGGTTAGTCAGCGATGCTTTTTGAGCGGTTGGCGCGATTTGAGTAACCTATGCAAGGGCGTGCTCATGAGCTTCGGTGCATGATGGCGGATGCCCGACGCTCTGTTTGCCCGCGCCACACGTGCTATTGAAGAGAGCCGCGCCCTCCGGGAGCAGCACAGACAGGCTGCGGGCCATTACGGCGAAACCGTCAACGATCTGCGTCTGGCCATCATGGATAGCGCGATGCTGCGCTCGGAGATCAAGGCGCGCCGGGACAACGAGAAACCATAACTCCGGTCTTTTTACGGAAGTGCGCAACCGTTCCCCTTCCGGAACGTTGATAGTCGGTGAACCTGTGCGGCTGGGCCCGCCAACGCCAGAACGCAACGGCGCGTTCGACCTCATGCAGCAGGGAGAACGCCTGATGACGGTGCGACATCGGTTCAAGCATGCAGAGACCTTGGAAGCGCGCTTGGCCGCCGAGGCGGAGCGGCTGCGTGAACAGGCCAGCTCGCTTCCGCCCGGAGCGGCGCGCGACGAGATGTTGCGCAAGGCGCGTCAGGCGGAAACGGGATCTCAGATGAGCGAATGGCTGCGGTCACCGGGCCTGCAGCCGCCGGATTAGGCATGTGGCCGCCAGCGTGCAGCCTGTCAGGCTGCACGCGCCGGGAACGGGTTAGATGTCGGCGCGTACCGATGCGCTGGTGTCGTGGGCAGAAACCGGAAAAATGAGCACCACGTCCATCGTCCCCGTTGCGTCCGGTTGTCACCCGGCGGTGCGGGAATCAACGCCGCTTGGCAGCTTTGGTTCGCCGGTTGTAGGGCGAGCGGTTCACGGGCCTCAGTGAAATGCCTTCGCGTTGCGCCTTGCTGCGGATGGCCGCGACCGGGCGCTGAAGCTTGATGCTCATCACGCCGGTCGGCGTGTTGCCTTTCGCCAGCTGCTTCAGCTTGCTCACATCCGCCGGCGTCCACCGCTCGCGCGCGCGGCGCTTGTAGGCGGGATTTGCCTTGCGCGGTCCCTTGCGGCCGATCGGCGAGCCCGGCCGCTTCCATGCTGCTTTTGCCATGATGTTCCTCCTTCAAGTCGTTCTTGAACATGCGAATCAGCATTTCGGTTCCGGCGCAGCGCGGATCGATCGGTCGTTCGCCTGTCGCTCGCGCAAAATCGCACCGCGTTAACTTATTGAAATGCTGGAACCGCAAGTTGCGGCGGAAGCTACAAACGCGCTTCCGGAACTGGGCCGCCCCAACCGGCAGCGACTTGACTGACAGGCAACTTGGGTCCCGGCGCCCAACCTCCCGCCGGGGCCAGCTTTCTCCATCCGAAATCCAACGTGAAAGCCCAATGACCGCCAAACGTAACCGCAGGAAACAGACCCAATCGCTCCAGGAGCGCCTGGCCGCCTTTGCCGAGAACGCCCGCGACCGCGCGCGTAGCCTGCCGCCCGGCAGGGAACGCGAGATGCTGCTGCGACGCGCCAAGCAGAACGAGGTGACCTCGAACCTGACAGACTGGCTGAGCGCGCCCGTGTCTCCGAGACGGGGACAATCCTGATGGGAAGCATCAAGCATTACCGCGCGTTTCAGATCGATCCGGACGGACATGTATTCGGATGCATCAATCTGGTCTGCGACGATGACGAGCAGGCCAAACGCGAAGCGGCCGCGCTCGTGCTGGTCCACCGTATCGAGCTGTGGCGGCTCGACCAGCGGATCGCGCAATTCGATCTGCCGCGGGAGGCTGCTCGCCAGTAGAGCTCGGGGAACCGTGCGCTGCGCGCCGGGTTGGTCGATGACCGACCTCGCCAGGAGCCAGCATGACGGAAGCCGACGTTCGCAAGGGGATGCCGCCCGTCAAGTTGTCGCGCGAGGAGTTCGAGCGGCGTTACAAGGGTCAGTTCGTCGATCCCGCCTTTGCTCCGCTGCGACGTGAGCTCGATGCCATCACCGCTGCGGCCTGGGACGCCTACAGCCATTCGCGCAAGGCGCCGTTGACGCGGAAGGCCGGTGCAGGCTTCTCCGACCCCGACTATGATCTTGCCGTCGACTGGCTCGAGGCGCGCGCAAAAATCCTGGAAGCGCAGCGGCGTCACGACGATGCGCGCGAGACGCCGCGCATCCTGATCATCAACGGCTCGGCGCGCAGCGAACACACCTGTCCCGGCGAGATGTCCAAGACCTGGCGGCTGGTCAAGCTGGCCGAGCCCGTCTTGATCGAGATGGGGTTTGCCGTCGACATCCTCGATCTGTCGCGCCTCGCCTCGGAGTTCGGCAAGACCATTCATCCCTGCAAGTCCTGTGTCGGCACCGCCATGCCGCTCTGCCACTGGCCGTGCAGCTGCTATCCGAACCATTCGCTCGGCCAGACCGGCGACTGGATGAACGATATCTATCCGCTCTGGGTTGCCGCCCACGGCATCCTGATCGTGGCGCCGGTGAACTGGTATCACGTGCCCGCCGGGCTCAAGGCGATGATGGACCGCATGGTCTGCGCCGACGGCGGCAATCCCGATCCGACCTCGACCCACGGCAAGAACGCCACCGAAGCCAAGGCGATGGAGCTGAAGGGCTGGCCCTATCCGCGCCATCTCGCCGGCCGTCATTTCGGCGTCGTCGTTCACGGCGATGCGGTCGGCGCCGAGGGCGTGCGCCGGGCCTTGTCCGACTGGCTGACCGACATGCAGCTGATCTCGGCGGGGCGCTTCGCCGAGCTCGACGGCTATGTCGGCTACATGGAGCCATACGCCACCTCGCATCGCGATCTCGACGAGGACAGCGAATTCCAGCAGGAGGTGCAGAATGCGGCGCGCGCGCTGGGCAACGCGGTCCGGCTTGCAAGGAGCGGGCGCCTCGGGGATCCCGGTGCCGGTGTTGCGGACCCCAACCCCAAATGACCGGCACGCCTCCGCTCGATTGCCTGATTATTGGGGGTGGGCCGGCTGGGCTGATGGCCGCGATCTATCTCGCGCGATTCCGCCGCCGCGTCTGCGTCGTGGACGCGGGCGCGAGCCGGGCGGCGCTGATCCCGCGCAGCCACAATGTTCCGGGCTTCGTCCACGGCCTGTCCGGCACTGAACTGATCGAACGGATGTCGGCCCAGCTGGACGAACTCGCCGTCGCGCGCGTGGATGCCGAGGTCACCGCCCTGCAGCGCCACGATCAGGGTTTTCTGGCGAGCTGGAACGGCCGCGCGCATGCGGCTGCCGCCGTCGTCCTCGCCTGCGGGATCGTCGATGCCCATCCTCCGTTCGACGAATGGCGCGCGGCGGTCGCGGATGGGCTGTTGCGCTACTGCCCCGTCTGCGACGCCTTCGAAGAGACCGGCCGCCGCATCGGCGTCATCGGCCCGCTCGCTCGCGCCGCGGGCAAGGCGCTGTTCCTGCGCGGCTATTCGAAAGACGTCATGCTGCTCGCAACGGATCGTGATGACGATCAGGCGGTCACGTCACGATTGGCCGAGGCCGATGTGGACGTCCTGTTCGCGCCCGATCTGCGGTTGCGGCGGAGGGGCGAACTCGTGGAAGCCGTCTTCGCCGAGGGCCGCACGGCGCAGTTCGACACGATCTATCCCGCGATGGGGGCGGAGGTGCGCTCGCAGCTCGCGATGGCGCTGGGCGCCGAACACACCGGGGAGGGATATCTGAAGGTCGACGACCATCAGCGCACGTCGATCGATGGGCTCTACGGCATCGGCGACGTCGTCACCGACCTGCACCAGATCGCGGTCGCGTTCGGCCATGCCGCAATTGCCGCCTGCACGATCCACAACAGCCTGCCGCCGCGACTGGCCTGACCGGGCCGCAGGAGGCGCGCCTCGCAATCGACCGGAACCGGGAACGAAGGGCGTTGCCTCGCCTTGATTGAGCGGGGCGGGCTGGGCGCAACAGGAGACAACCGATGGCTCAATCCGAAGACATGACCCGCTGCATCGACCTCTGCATGAGCTGCTACCGCACATGCCTCGGCACGGCGATGAACCATTGCCTCGAGACCGGCGGCAAGCACGTCGAGCCGAAGCACTTCCGCCTGATGATGGCCTGCGCCGAGATGTGCCGGACGGCTGCGCATTTCATGCTGATCAACACGCCGCATCACAAGCATACCTGCGGTGAGTGCGCCGAGATCTGCAGCGAATGCGCTGAGGATTGCGAGCGGATCGGCGGCATGGACGAATGCGTCGCGATGTGCCGCTCATGCGCCCAATCCTGCCGCGCGATGGCGGCCTGAGGAGGCGCGCATGCTGGAAGAAAAACTCAAGGAAGCGATCGTTGGCGAGTTGCAGCGTCAGGCCGCCGACCGGCCGCAAGCGCTGAAGGTCCAGGGCGCGCGAGAGGCGAAGGGCTCGGAGGAGCTGACCGTCAACGGCAAGATCGATCTCGGCGCGCTGGCCATGGCGATCGCGGGATCGGTCGCGGGCGGGCCTTAGCGTCGACCGGCGGCCTCAACCATACTCCTCGCCGATGCCGTATTCCCGGTAGATCTCGAGCGGGTCGAGCCCGGGAAACAGGCGGCATTTGGCCTGCGCGAGGTGCAGGCTCACCGCCGCCGGCTCCTTGCCGTTCGCGAGCAGCTTGCGGATGTCGTCCATATGCGCGTTCGGCTGGTGCTTTGGTTCGAGTTGCTCCAGTGCGACCAGCGCGGTTGCGAGCGCCTCGGTCAGAACCCAGTCGTCGTGGCCCGTGATTCCCTTCTTCGGCATCGGCAGACCCCACATATCGCGGCGGTCGAGTTTACCGCGACTTCCGCCAAATCGCCATTGAGCCCTTCGCGGGCATGCCGCGCGGGCAGGCGGATGGGCCATGCTCCGGCCCGACTTGTGGCCGCGTCTCGGCGAAAAGGCGGCAAGTTGCGGGCGATAGTATCTTTGTTGAAACAAACTTGGCGTAGACGGGCCGCTGCCGCATCCAGGCCGGCCGTTTCCGGTCCGGGTCCACCGGTCCCGAAATTTCGCAACATGAATGAGTTGCGCGTCCCCAAAGGTTCGAGCCAGCATGGCCTTTCTTAGCTTCGTCTACCGCTTCCTCACGAATTTCGCCTTCATGGCGGTGGTCTATTTCAGCCTGAACTTCATGGAGAAGTATCCGAACCGGGCGATCCTGGCGATCCTGGTGCTGGTTTATGCCGGCATGCGCGCCGCCTCGACGCTGCGTGCGTTCTACTTCTTCCAGAAGATCGAGAAGCTGGAGGCCGAGACCAGGCGCCTTCAGGCTTCGATCAATGACGGTTCGGGCGGAGCCTCGGCGCGGAAGCAGGTCGTCGGCGACGTTGCGCGGCTGCGGCGCGATGGCGAGCTCAAGTCCTATATGGACCTGTTTTTCCTGGCGCTCATCGTGCTGCTCTGCGTCGCCGCAATCACGCGGCAGTGAGGGCTTAAGCGCGCCTCTTCAGGCTGGCGACGCGGGTCGGGCGGGTGGTCGCACTCCTGGATGCCGAGCCCCTGGGTGCAGCGCCAGTGGTCGTCGTGCCTTTGGGCTGCTCGGCATGATCCGGTGCCGCCGGCGCCGCATGCGCCGTGCGCCGTCCCTGCAGCCTGGCTGCCTTGCCCTTTGCTGCTTTGGCCTGTGCTGCCTTGTCCCTGGCCGCACGAGACGTCTCGGCTGCCATCGCCAGCCGCGTCGCGGCACGCCGCGACAAGGTCGTCGACAGCAGCACCTCGACCGAGCCTTCGGGGATCGCAAAGAGCGCGCGGCCGGGCACGGGCAGGGTGGCCGCGACATTGGCCTGCGCCATGGTTCGGAGCGGAAGCAGCTGCTGATGCTCGGCCTGCGCATTGAGGTCGGCGAGGGCGGGCGCCGGCAGCGTTCGGGTCTGCGTGAACACGAAGTTCGGCACGCGCGGCCAGCGTGCGATCGGGGTCGTCTCGGTCGGTGGATGCAGCAGCCATTCCACCGTCGTGGTCGGCGTCGCCGGCCGCTCGGCGGTCGCGGGCACCACATGCACGATGCGATAGCCGCGCGCCTTGAGGTCGCGGATGATCTTGGGCAGCGCCGCCACCGTGCGGGCCTGGATATCGTGCAGCAGCAGGATACCCTTGCCCTTGGCCTCCAGCCGCTGGATCGCGAGCTGGTAGACGCGGTCGGACGAGACATGCCGCCAGTCGTCGGCGGGGAAATCGGCGCTCCAGACCTGGATGCCGCGCGAGATCAGATAGTTCTCGACGCCCTCGGCGCGCATCAGGCCGGGAATGCGGAAGAACGGGGCGAGCTGGGACGGATCGGTCATCGCGGCCGAGGTCCACGCGATTCCGCCGTTGATCTCGGCCTCGGCCTTGTCGATCGGCATGCGGTCGAACGTCAGCGGATGGTCCATGCTGTGCGTGCCGACGGTGTGGCCCGCCGCGACCAGCTTGCGCACGCCTTCCGGATTGGCCTTGGCCTGGCTCCCGATGATGAAGAAGGTCGCCTTGATGCACTCGTCGGCGAGGATCTGGAGCACCTGGTTGGAATATTTCGGCAGCGGGCCGTCGTCGAAGGTCAGGACGACCTCATGGTCCTTCAGCGGCAGCGTCTCGCGGTACTGCATGGTGCCGATCAGCGGATGCTCGCGCGGATCGACCACAAGGGTGCGGGAGGTGCCGAGGGCATCCGGATGGCCGGGACATTCGGCGGCGAAGGCCGCCGGCGCGCCGATAGAGAGCATTCCCAGACAGAGGACGATCCACGATCGCGTCCGCGAAATAACGCTACTTCCGATCATGAACCCCGTCTGCCTCATGCGATTGCCGCCTTAGTAGGTCGGAGACGCCCCGGAATGGTTCAGGTGCAATATCCGCTACAACCTTGCATGGGCTAGCATGAACAGAGTGTTAATTGGGCCAGGATCACCCCATTTTGCGCCGGCGTGACATTCCGGCATCAATGCGCATCGGCGCTCTTCTGTGACGTGCCCGCCGGTACGACGTGGACCACCCGATAGCCGTTCTCCCTCAGATACCGCAGAAAGGCCGGCATCATAGCGGCCGTGCGTACCTTGTTGTCGTGGAAGAGGATGATGCCCTTGCCGCTCGCCGCCAGGCGGTCGGTGACGAGTTTCAACTCCTGCTCCGGCGTGATCTCCTCCCAGTCGCTGGCCCAGAGATCGGCCCCGAACACGACGATGCCGCGCGACTGGAGCAGGTCGAGCTGTGCTGGCGTCGACTCGAAATAGGGAAAGCGGAAGAACGGCGTCGAGGGTGTCGTCGTTGAGGTGCCGTGCAGCGCCATCTCATCGGCAGCGATGCCGCGATCGATGTCGGCCTTCGACTTGTCGAACGGGATATGCGCCATGAACGGATGCGACCACGTGTGATGGCCGACGGTGTGGCCCTCGCGGGCGATGCGCTTGACCATGTCGGGATACTCGGCGGCGTGCTGGCCGATCAGGAAGAAGGTGGCGCGCACGCATTCGTTCGCCAGTGCCGCCAGCACCTTCGACGTCGTCGGCGGGAATGGGCCGTCGTCGAAGGTCAGCACGACCTCGTGATCTGCCAGCGGCAGCGTCGCGGGGAAACTCTTCAGGCCGACGCGCGGATACGTCTTGGCGTCAACGCTCAGGATGCGCGAAGTGCCGAGCGCATCCTTGCGCGGGCACTCGGCGGCATCGGCCGAGGAGATGCCGATGATGGCCGCGATGGCCGCGCCCGCCGTCATCGATGTCCATTTCAGTCGAAGCATCTTTGTCATTGCGCTCGGAGTTGCCTTGTGGGTATTGCCTGAACCATCAGCTCAGACCACTGGTTCCAACCTGTCAACCGGCGAGGCGCGCCATGGATGAACATATGGACGTTGCCCCATCCGCCTCGGATTCGGTACTCGACCACGTGCCGATGCGCAATGAGGACGGCGATATCAGGCACGAATTCGTCGAAGAAATTGCCCGTTCGATCGAGGCTGGCGACAGCGCTGCGCTGCGTGCCTGTGTCGCCGAGCTGCACGAGGCCGATCTCGGCGATCTGATCGGCGCCCTGGAGCCCGACGACCGCGTCCGCCTGGTCGAGCTGACGGGGCGCGACTTCGACTTCTCGGCCCTGAACGAGGTCGACGAGGCCGTCCGCGAGGAGATCCTCGAGGAGCTGCCGCCGGAGACGGTCGCCGAGGGCGTTCGCGAGCTCGAATCCGACGATGCGGTCGAACTGCTGGAAACCCTCGACCAGGCCGAACAGGAGGAGATCCTCGAAAAGCTGCCGCTCAAGGAGCGCGTCGCGCTCGAGCGCAGCCTGCTCTATCCGGAGAACTCCGCCGGCCGCCGGATGCAGACCGAATTCATCGCCGTGCCCCAGGATTTCACCGTGGGCCAGGCGATCGACTACATGCGCGAGACGCCGGACCTGCCCGACCGCTTCTACGAGATCTACGTCATCGACAAGGACCAGCACTGGCTGGGCGCGGTGCCGCTCGACGTGCTCTTGCGCACGCGGCGTCCGGTGGCGCTGACCGAGCTGACCGACGAAGACCGCCGCCGCGTCTCCGTCCTGGAGGACCAGGAAGAGGTGGCGCGCATGTTCGGCAAGTACAATCTCGTCGCCGCGCCCGTGCTCGACACCCAGGACCGCCTGGTCGGCGTCATCACCGTCGACGACGTCGTCGACGTCATCGAGGAGGAGGCGGACGAGGACCTCAAGGCGCTCGGCGGCGTCACCAGTGACGAAGAGCTGTCGGACACCTTCCTGACGATTGCGCGCGGCCGCTTCAACTGGCTGCTGGTGAATCTCGCCACCGCTTTTCTGGCGTCCTCCGTGCTCGGCCTGTTCGAGGGGCAGCTGGAGAAGATGGTGGCGCTCGCGGTGCTGGCGCCGATCGTGGCGAGCCAGGGCGGCAATGCCGCGACCCAGACCATGACGGTGGCGGTGCGCGCGCTAGCCACCCGCGAGCTCGGCTCTTCCAACGCCTGGCGCGTGGTGCTGCGCGAGACGCTGGTCGGCCTCGTCAACGGCCTCGCCTTCGCCGTGATCACGGGTATTGCCGCGGTCGCCTGGTTCAAGATCCCGGGCCTCGGCATCGTCATCGGGCTCGCCATCATCTGCAACCTCGTCGCCGGCGCGCTCGGCGGCATCCTGATCCCGATGGCGCTGGATCACGTGCGGGCCGACCCGGCGGTGGCCTCCGGCACCTTCGTCACCACCGTGACCGACGTGGTCGGCTTCTTCTCCTTCCTCGGCATTGCGACCCTGTGGTTTGGGCTGAAGTAGGGAGATTGCTGCGCGCTCTCGTGTCCCCGGCGCGCTGCGGCGCGTCCGGGGCACCAGACCTCGCATCTTTAATCTGAACTTAAGCGACCTGCCGCATCATCGCCTGTGCTTTGGGGAATGCGCATGCGGTTGCGGCTGAAGGCGGACGGACGGATCGTCGAATTGCGGGATGGGCAGGAATTTCCGGTCCAGCCTGCGCCCAATGCCGCGCCGAGTGATACCGGCCCGCTCGCGGTGCGCGATTTGCGCCGCCGCGCCTGCCTGACCCAGATGGAGTTCGCCGCCAAGCTCGGCGTCCCCGTCGAGACGATCCGGAACTGGGAGCAGGGCAAGCGCGCTCCGCGCGGGCCCGCCCGCGCGCTGCTCGCGGTGATCGCACATGCGCCGGATACCGTGTTCCAGGCGCTCGCCAAGGTCTGACGCACACCTCTCGTTAGTCTTGCACTGAATATTCGGCCCGGCCGTTGCGGCATCCGTTGGCAGCATCATGGGCCGGGTCCATAATGAGATTTCTTGCCGCAACAGAGAGGATTCCTCATGCTGTTCGTCGAGGCCAACGGCGCAAGAATCCCGGCGATCGGGCTCGGGACCTGGGAGCTGAGCGGAAAGCCTGCCGCGCGCGTGGTCCAGCAGGCGCTGCGGCTCGGTTACCGTCACATCGATACCGCGCAGGTCTACGACAATGAGCGCGAGGTCGGCGACGGCTTGCGCGCCTCCGGCGTGCGCCGCGACGACGTCTTCCTGACGACCAAGGTCTGGACCAACCATTTCGCGCCCCACGATCTCGAACGCTCGGTCAAGGAGAGCCTCGCCCGGTTGCGACTTCCCTCTGTTGATCTGTTGCTGCTGCACTGGCCCAATCCCCACGTGCCGCTGGCGGAGACGCTCGGCGCGCTGTCGCATGCCAGGCAAATGGGACTGACCCGCCACATCGGCGTATCCAATTTCACGGTGGCGCTGATCGAGCAGGCGGTCGCGCTGTCAGCGGAGCCGCTCGTCTGCAACCAGGTCGAATACCATCCTTACCTCGACCAGGCGAAGGTAAGGGCGGCCTGCGACCAGCACGGCCTCGCGCTGGTCGCCTACAGCCCGATCGCCAAGGGTCGCATCAAGTCCGACCAGACGCTCGCGGAGATCGGCCGAGCCCATCGCAAGACGCCGGCGCAGGTGTGCCTGCGCTGGCTGGTGCAGCAAAATGTCGCTGCGATCCCGCGCACCTCACGCGTCGAGCGCCTGTCGGAAAACATCGATATCTTCGATTTTGAGCTGTCGGAGGATGAGATGGGCCGGATTGCCTCGCTCGCCAACGCGAAAGGCCGCCTGACCGACTTTGGCTTCGCGCCGAAATGGGATTGAGGGGAACTTCCACTATGCTAGGACCGCGGCGGCAACTCAAGATCGGTCGATGGAACTGCGGAAGACCATACGGACGGACATTGCGGCGTCGGCGATCGCGCATCTGATGCTGGTGGGGCTGATCATCCTGATCAGCGAAGTCCATCCGTTCCATGCCGCGCCGCCCGAGACTGTGACGGTGGACATCGTCACGCCGGAGCAGGTGAAGCAGGAAGAAGCCAAAGCGGACGAGAAGGCCGAGGAGAAGGAGAAGCCGCCGGAGCCGCTCCCCGATCTCAAGCTGCCGAAGCTGGATGTCACCGACAAGGCAGACACAGCCTCGAAGCCCTCAGCCAAGCAGGAGGCCGCTGCACCATCGCCATCACCGCAGGCCTCGCCTGAGCCACAGCAGAAGCAGCCGCAATCCTCACAGACGTCGAAGCAGCGCGAGGCCAATGTGCAACCTCAGCCGCAGCAACCGCCGCCTCAGCAGCTGCAGTCCCAACCGCCACAGGCGATGCAGCAGCCTCAGGCCGCGCCGCCGCCGGCCTATCTGCCTCCGGAGCCGGACGTCACCGTCAAATACGGCGTCATGCTGGGCCTGCCGCCTGAACTGCCGCCGGAGCTGCCGAAAGAAGCCCCCAAGGACGATGGCGGCGACGCCAAGGATTCGATCGGAGCCAAGCTGCCGCCCGAAGTCATTGCCGAGCTTCGCCGCCATTTGCGGAGCTGCGCCAAGCTGCCGGCCGGGGTCGCGCCGACCGACAACGTTCATGTCAAGCTGCGCACGGTGTTCGCCACCGACGGCACGCTGGCCCGCGAGCCGATCCTGCTCGAAGCTCCGCCGTCCGTGAAGGGCGTGGCTATCGTCAAGTCCGCAATGAGCGCGCTGCAGAACTGCCAGCCTTACAAGATGCTGCCGGCCAATTTGTACGGGGAATGGAAGGTGTTGGATTTGCCGTTCAGCCCGAAGGATTTCGGGAGCTAACTCCCGGGAAGCCACTCATTAATCCGGACGTCGCTTCGCTGATCACGGGCTACGGGATCCGGCTGTGTCGCCGGCTGTCAAGCCGCCGCAGCGGAAATATTCCGCTTTACCGAAATTCGGATTTGTCGTATGTGTCGCCCATCCCGGCTCATCCTTGAGGGGCGATCGTGTGGTCGTCATGTTCGCGAGCCGGGCTTGCGGTGGACGCGGCAGCGTCGTGCACGAGAGGTGAAGGGCGGGGCGGATTGCTCTCCGTGAGCCCGGAACGGCGTGCGGACGAGCGGCGCTGACAGGTTCGTCCCGGCGGTCTTCGATGGCAACGTGCACAACGTCGTCGGAGCCGGTGGGGTCAAGCGAGCCGCGCGTACGGCAAAACCGTGTGGTCCTGGCCGTCGTTGCTACGGTCAAGCTCTTGCGGATGCGGCAGTTGCGTCAACCGGCGCGGCGCCGGTGAATTTCGCTGGGGCGAGGGAGGCCAGAAGGAACTCGGCTCTCGGGAGAGCACGGTATAAGCCGTCCGACCATCGCGCAGGGAAGGCCGAGTGATCGGCACCACCTGTATGCTGCTGTGCGGTTTTCTGCGTGCACCTTTTGCGCAGCGGACCGCGGGTGCCTGTCGGCACCCGGTCTTCCCTGTGCCCTCTTGGCTCGACAGGGTGAGCGACGAAGCAAAGCTCGGGCGAATTCAGCCGCGAGAACGCGAAGGCGTGTCTGCGAGTTGAAATGCGGACGCAGAGCAGCACGTGTCTCAATGACCGCGCTTCCGCAACTCCTCACCATTCACCACCTCCGGCGCCATCGCGGCCCATGCACTGGACGCGAACTGCCGTCGCCAGGTCACGACCACCACCGCCGCTGTGGTCACGAACAGCACCCAGAGGCTGACGAACCAGCCGAGATAGCCGAGCGCGAAGAAGAAGGCGCGCTGGCCGCGGTTGAAATGGCGGCCGGCGGATTCGAACAGGCGCGAGGTGCGAATGACATGAGCTTCGGCCTCCGGCGTATCGCGCCGGTCAGCCGGCGGCATGCCGCCGAACAGGATCGCGACGTAGTTGAACAGGCGATAGGCCCAGGCGAATTTGAAGAAGGCGTAGACGCAGATCAGCACGAGGCCGACGCATTTCAGCTCCCACATCGCGGGCGAGGTGCTGAGGTCAACCGGCAGCTTGCTCAGAATCGTGATGGCGTCGTTGGTGGCGTGCAGCAGCGCCAGCGCGCCGCCGAGCGCGAACAGGCTGGTGGAAGCGAAGAAGGCGGTGCCGCTCTGCAGCGAGGCCATGATCTGCATGTCGACCATGCGTGTCTCGCGGTGGAGCATCCGGCGCACCCAGACCTCCCGATAGCGGTTCATGCGCGCCGATAGGCTGTCGCGGCCATAGGTCGAATGTTCCAGCGTCAGCGCGTAGACCAGCCATTCGATGATGAAGAAGCCGACGGCGGTAATGTCGACCCAGTGCCTGCTCATGTCTGTCTCGTGTCCGTCTCTTGGCGCGGATCGCAACGATTGCCACGCATGACGGGGCGCAGCAACGATTGATTGGCAGCAGGCGATGGCGTTAAAAGCGGCTCGCTTCAAGGCGTCTCGGGAAGGATTGATGACATGGCTGCGCTGAAACTCGCGATCGGCAACAAGAACTACTCGTCATGGTCGATGCGGCCCTGGCTCGCGCTGCGCGCCAACGACATCCCGTTCGTGGAGACGCTCATCCCGCTCTACACCGACAATCCAGCGGACAAGGAGCAGATCCTGTCCTTCAGTCGCGCCGGCAAGGTGCCGGTGCTGGTCGACGGCGACATCACGGTGTGGGATTCGCTTGCCATCATCGAATACATCGCCGAGCGCTACCCGGAGGTGAAGCTGTGGCCCGACGATGCCGCGGTCCGCGCGCATGCGCGTTCGGTGTGCGCCGAAATGCATTCCGGCTTCATGGCGTTGCGCAATGAATGCGGCATGAACCTGCATCGACCGGTCCGCCCCGTGGCGCTGTCGGCGGACGCCAAGGCCAACATCGCGCGCATCGAGGCGATCTGGCGCGAGTGCCGCGCCCGCTATGGCGCGAAGGGACCGTTCCTGTTCGGCCGCTTCGGCGCGGCGGACGCCATGTATGCCCCGGTCGTGCACCGCTTTCGTACCTACGCGATCGAGGTGACGCCGGACACCAAAGCCTACATGGAGACGATGATGGCGCTGCCGGCATTCCAGGAATGGACGCGCGACGGGCTTGCCGAAACGCTTGTCATCGCGAAGTTCGAGGACGCCTGACCGCAGGTTTGACGGGGCCGGCCGACCGCGCGCCGGCTGGCGGCCCCCAGGCCGGCAATGAGCGAGGGGCGGTGGGATCGGAGGCTGCGACACCGGCCTGCGACATGTCGGCGGAGCGAGCCGCTCCAATGGTATCATCGGCCCGCCGATTGTCCCGCTATCATTCTGAAATGACTGAAAAATTCGAACACTTGCCATGCTGCCATGGCGCTGGCCAAAACAGCGCGGCGCGTGCTATATAACCGCCCGGGTTTCCGGCCGGCCATCGCAGTGGGACACTGGGCGAGGCAGGCGCTGTTTGAGTAATGGAGAGGGTGTTGAAGCACAAATTTCCCGTGGGATCGCGCGTCCTGTTCACGGCCAGCAACGTTGCGCGTCCCGCTGCCAGCGGCTCGTACGAAGTCATCCGCCTGCTGCCGACCGACGGCGACGACTGCCAGTACCGGATCAAGAGCTCGACCGAAGCCTTCGAGCGCGTCGCCAAGGAAAGCCAGCTCGCGCTCTCCTGAAGGCTGACCGCACCCGCGCATTGGCGCCATCAGTGATTTGTGTCCCGCGCCGTCAAAAGGCCCGCTTCACCTTCACAAGGTGGGCCGGGGCAGTTGCCGACCCGCGGTGCTCGCTTGACCATTCGCTCTTTGCTCGCGTGAGGGGACGTCGCGCATGAACTGGGCATGGGCCACTTCGCTCGACCAAATCTGGCACTCGCCGGCCTTCCCGATGTGGATGACGCTGGTGGCCGCCGGATTCTTCGGATTGATCCTCCTGGTCACGCTGCAGCGGGCCGACAGATCGGTTGCCAACGGTGCGCTGACCGTCGTTACGCTGCTATCCATCGCGATCGCGGGGGCAGCCACCGTGCGCGTCTATGGAGCGGACGGGCAGGCCGCCCCGGCCGAAGCGCGCGTGCAGGCTACGGTTGCTGCGAGCCTGCCGGCGCTGGCCTGTCTCGACGATCTCGCGGGCGATGCCGTCGCCGCTGGCTGCGAGAAGGCGCTGTTCGGCGCGCCTGATGCCGCGGCTGCCGCAGTGTCCTACACCGCCGCCAGGATCGACCGGCTGACCGCGCTCGGCGACGTCGCCACGGCCGAGAAGAGCCTGACACTCGAGATGAAGGTGCTGCGCAAGTCGCTGGAGCGTGATCGCTACGGCCTTGTCGCGCATGTGCTGATCGTGCGCGACGGCTGCACGCAGTTCGATTGCGCCGCGTTCCGCTCGCTGACCGACCAGCAGCAGGTCGCCGCCAACATGGGCTCCCATCTCTACGACACGCTGGTCGCGCGCTATGCGCCGACCTGGAACACGCCCGCAACAGCGCCGGCGATGCCGGCCACCGCCGCGCTTGCCGGGCTGCCGCCGTCGATGCCGACGGGCAGGCCGACCAATGCGGAGTTCCCGAGCGCTTCGTCGACGCCGCCGGTGAGCATCATGAGTCCGGAGCCGTCCACTGCGGCGCGCCAGGCGGCGCCGGCAGCCAACGCAGCGCCGCGCGCACCGGCCGCAGCCTCGGCGCAGGCTGCCGCACCCGCCCCCAAGAAACCGCCGGCGCCGAAGGCCGCGCGTGCGCCGGCTGCCGCCCCGGTTCCGCTGGCGCCGCCGGCCTCGGCGGCGGCTCCGGCAGCTGCGGATAACGAGTAGATCGTCGTTCCCAATGCGTGGCTGCGCGGCTAAAGCTTGGGCATGCCACTCCATCTGATCAAGCTCGCCGTCGGCTGCGACTCCGTCAAGGAATTGAAGGAGTGGGTCGCCGAACGGATGCAGACCGCCAAGAGAAAGGGTCTGCCGCAACGTCACATCCACATCACCCGCATGGTGCCCAAGCGTGATGCCGAAATCCTTGCCGGCGGTTCTCTCTATTGGGTGATCAAGGGCGAGATTGCCGCGCGCGAAAAGATCATCGGCATCGAGCCGTTCCGCGACAAGGACGGCATCGGCCGCTGCCGGATCGTGATGCAGCCGAAGGTGATCCCGGTCTCGCCGCGGCCGATGCGCCCGTTCCAGGGCTGGCGCTATCTCACCGACGATTCCGTGCCGGCCGATCTCGGCAAGTCCGCAGCCGGCTCGATCGCGGCGATGCCGGAGCCGATGCGGCGCGAGCTGCGTGATCTCGGGCTGCTATGAGCATGATCCGGAAAAGTGTGCAGCGGTTTTCCGGAAAGATCATGCTCAAACAATAACCTGGAGCGCGATGGCGTCGTCGCGCTTTAGACCGCGATATTATCGATCAGCCGGGTGGTGCCGAGCTTGGCTGCGACCAGGATGCGCAGGGGCCCGTCCTTGCGCGAGGTGACCGGCGCCAGCGTCTCGGCATGGCGGACCTCGTAATAGTCGAGCGCCAGGCCGGCCGCCTTGATCATCTCGGCGCCGCCCGCCATCGCCGGTGCGATCGAATCGCCGGCCCGGATGCGCCCGGCGCTCTCCTTCATAGCGCGGTAGAGGACGCTGGCGGTCTGCCGCTCCTCGGGTGAGAGGTAGACGTTGCGCGAGGACATCGCGAGCCCGTCGCGCTCGCGCACGGTGCGGGAGCCGAGGACCTTGACGCCGAGGTCGAGGTCGCGCGCCATCTGCGTCACCACTCGCAATTGCTGAAAATCCTTTTCGCCGAATATCGCAAAATCCGGCCGGCACTGCGTGAACAGCTTGCCGACGACGGTGGCGACGCCGCCGAAGAAGTGCGGGCGAAAGCGGTCCTCGAGGCCGGCCAGCGCCGGTCCTTCCGGCACGATGCGGGTGGCAAAGCCCTCCGGATACATGGCCTCGACGCCCGGATGCCAGACGATGTCGACATCCTCGGCCGCGAGCTTGGCGATGTCGGCCTTCCAGGTGCGCGGATAGGCGCCAAAATCCTCGGTCGGGGCAAATTGAGTCGGATTGACGAAGATCGACACCACGACGCGGCTGGCGCGCCGCCTGGCGAGGCGAACCAGCGACACATGACCGTCATGGAGGGCCCCCATGGTCGGGACCAGCGCGATGGTGGCCTTTCGCTTGCGGAGATTGTCGACGGCGCGTCGCAGGGCGGGGACCGTGCGGGCGATCAATGGGCTTGCTGACATCAGGACTCGACGGATTGGGAATCGGCGCAGGTGCGGGCGCCCGGCCGACTAACCATAACAAGTGGCGATCGTGGACGCCATGCACCCGAATGCGGCACAGCATCCCGCGCAAGGTGGCACAGCACGTCGCGACATTGCAGGCAGGATCACAGACGAAGGACGGCGCCGCGATTGATGGCGACGCAGGGCACGCCGCGATTTGCGTGACCTGTCACGCATTTCACTTGACCGCAGGCGCGGTCAACTCGAAGATATTCGCCAGGGGCGTTGAGGATCACCATGCTTGTGCAGGCTAGCCAAGGCCAATCCGGCTCGGCGCATGTGGTCGTGCTCGGCAACGAGAAGGGCGGCTCCGGCAAATCGACCACCGCCTTGCACATCGCCGTCGCGCTCCTGAAGGCCGGCCAGCGCGTCGCCACGATCGATCTTGACTGCCGCCAGCAGAGCTTCACCCACTATATCGACAACCGAGCCGCCTGGGCCCGCCGTACCAAGCGCGATCTCGAGCTGCCGGTGCATCGCTGCATCAAGCTCGGCGAGACCATGCAGATCGCCGAGAACGAGAATTCCGAGTTCCAGCAGTTCATGGAAGCGGTCTCGGCGGTCGAGAGCAGCTTCGATTTCATCGTCGTCGATACGCCCGGCACTGACAGCTATCTGATGCCGCTCGCGCATTCGATGGCCGACACCCTGGTGACGCCGATCAACGACAGCTTCCTCGATTTCGACGTGCTCGGGACCGTCGATCCCGCCAACTACGCGGTGACGGGCGAGAGTCACTATGCCGAGATGGTGCGCGACGTCAGGCGCAAGCGCCGCCAGCTCGACGGCGCAACCACCGATTGGATCGTCGTGCGCAATCGCCTGTCCATGCTCGGCTCCCGCAACAAGCAGCTGGTCGCCGAGGGCCTGAAGGATTTGTCGCTGCGGCTTGGCTTCCGCTATGTCGACGGCTTCGCCGAACGCGTCGTCTACCGCGAATTCTTCCCGCGTGGCCTGACCGCCCTCGACGAGATCGACGAGGCCACGCTCGGCATGCGGCCCAATCTCGGCCATCTTACCGCGCGGGAGGAGGTGACGAGCCTGCTCCGCCAGCTCAAGCTGCCGCTCGACGAGCGCGGTCGCCGCCGCGCCGCCAACCGGGCCGAATGGTTCAATCAGGTCGACAAGCCGCTCGAGGTCCACGACATCCTGGGCGTCTAAGGCGGCGGTAAATTGCTACTTTCGCCGATCCGAGCGGCCGGTCCCTGTGGGAACCGAGGCTGTGCTCGCCGCGTTTTTACTCCGTTACGTTTTTTACCCGGTATTGACCGCGAAATTGAACCCAATCGAGACCGGTCGCGTAGGATGGTAAGCAGCACCTGACGTAGTGGTAAGAGAATGGGGCGCACAGAAAACGTGTGCGACGCACAATGGAAGGGCGGCGATTTCACAATATTTAGCCTTCCTGTCACGCTGCTGTGACATATATTAGCGAAAGGCGACAAGGGGCCGAAGAGCCCCGGAAGAACACGATTTTCAACAGGGATTCAGGCCGCTAGGCCTGAGGCTGAGGACGAAAATGAAGCGTGGAATTGCCGTTCTGGTTTCAGTCAGTGCCCTCTGCGGCATCGCCTATTTCACGGCGAGCAAGTGGGCAATCAAGCACGAGACCATCACCTTCTACGACGCGTCGCGCGACAATCGTCCGGTGCCCGTCTACGTCGCGGTGCGCCGCGACAAGGAAATGCAGGCCAATGCCGGCATGATCACGCTGCCGGTTGCCGTGATCAATCACGGCAATACCGTCAAGAACACCGAGTACGGCTTCCTCGCCAACATCTTCGCTGCGCGCGGCTACATGGTCTTAAGCCCGCAGCATGACCTGCCCACCGATCCTCCGATGGTGACCAAGCCCGGCGAGCTCTATGTCGGCCGGCTGCCGCAGATCCTGCGCGGCGTCGCCAACATTCATCTCGCCGTGCAGGAGATGAAGAAGGTTCAGCCCAACGCTGACTACGAGAAGGTGACGATGGTCGGCCACTCCATGGGCGGCGACATCACGATGTACTTCGCCAAGCACTATCCGGATGAGGTCAAGAAGGTCGTCACGCTCGACAATCTGCGCGTGCCCTTCGTCACCGCCGGCAAGTTCAAGATCCTGTCGTTCCGCTCCCAGGATCCGCAGTTCAAGACCGATGCAGGCGTGCTTCCGACCGACGAGGAATGCGAGAAGGCGGGTATTCAGGTCGTGAAGACCGAATTCCAGCATAACGACATGCGCGACACCGGTCCGGATGCGGCCAAGAGCTCGATCCAGACCATGCTCGATAAGTTCCTGAGCGCGACGGACAGCGACGTGGCGCCGGTCGATACGCGATCCTCCCCGCCCAAGATCCTCGAGCCAGGTCCGGTTGCCCTGATGGCACCCGCCAAGAGCTGACGTACAAGAGCTCACGTCACCACTCGATTGCACCGATCGTCAAAGCCTCCGCCGGCGCCGCCCGCGGAGGCTTTGCGCATTGACCGGGCCGCATGCGCTGACCACATTAGCTGCTCACGCAAGGTGCAAGCAGCGATGTCGGGCGAACCCATCAAACCGCGCGGTCGCGATGCCGTCTCGGCGCAAGCCGACGGCGCGCTCCCGCAAGCGGGGACCTCCACCTCGGAAGACATCGCCGCCTTCGTCGCCAAGGCGCGGGCTCTGTCACCGCATGCACCGGGCGCGAAGGGGCGGCTGATCTTCGCCCTCGATGCGACGATGAGCCGGCAGCCGACCTGGGACATGGCCTGCGCACTCCAGGCCGACATGTTTCGCGAGACCGCGGCGTTCGGCAGTCTCGACATCCGGCTGGTCTACTATCGCGGCCTTAACGAGTGCCGTGCCACGGGATGGATCTCCGACAGCGCCAAGTTGGCGGCGCTGATGAGCAAGATCGATTGCCGCGGCGGCGATACCCAGATCGGCAAGGTGCTGAGCGAGGCCCGGCGCGAGGCGGTCGCATCCGGCGTGCGGGCCGTGGTCTTCGTCGGTGATGCCATGGAGGAAAGGATCGACGAGCTCTGCGCCAAGGCCGGCGAGCTCGGTATGCTCAAGGTGCCCGTGTTCGTGTTTCAGGAAGGCCGTGACGCCGTCGCCGAGCAGGCCTTCCGCCAGATCGCGCACCTGACCGGTGGCGCCTGGTGCCGGTTTGATCCCGGCGCGGCGGCGCAGCTGCGCGAGCTGTTGCGGGCGGCTGCGGCCTATGCAGCCGGCGGACGCGAAGCGTTGCTGAAACTGGCGAAGACCGCGAGCGGAGCGGCGAATCTGATCGGCCAGATGAAGTAGCGGTCAGGCCGGCGCGGCTCGCGGCGGCGGTAGATGCGATGCATTTTGCCGCAAGGGTGACTATATTCCGGCCATGACCCTGATTGCCGGCGCTGTCGCCGTTATCACGCTTTATCTGCTGCTTCAGATGTTTCGCGCCGCTAATCCGGCGGCGCTGGCGCGCACGATCAAGCTCGGGGGCGGCGTGCTGGCGCTGGCGGTCGCGGCCTTCACGGGTTTGCGGGGCGAGCTGGCGGTTGCGATCCCGCTCGGAATCTTCGGCGCCGGGCTGCTCGGCTGGACGCCACTGGCGAATGCCGGATTCGGCAATATCGGCGGTCTGTTCGGTGGCGGTGCGGCGCCGGCGCAAGGGCAGGCTTCACGCGTGCGCTCGCAATTCCTCGACATGCGGCTCGACCACGATTCGGGGCAGCTTGCAGGCCAGATCGTCGCGGGACCTCACGCCGGGCGCAATCTCGACGAGTTCGATCTCGCCAGCCTGCTGGCGATGGTCCCGACGTTCGACGCCGAGAGCGTGGCCTTACTTGAAAGCTATCTGGACCGCCGGTTTCCCGCTTGGCGTCAGAACGCGCAGGGCGATGCGGCAGGGCGGCAGCGCCGCACGGCGGCGAGCGGCAAAATGACGGCGGAGGAAGCCTATCAGATCCTTGGCTTGCAGCCGGGGGCGGGACGCGACGACATCAGCCGGGCCCACAAGTCCCTGATGAAGAAACTCCATCCCGACCAGGGGGGCTCGACGTATCTCGCTGCCCGGGTAAACGAGGCCAAGGATACTCTGCTTCGCACGCATAACGGCTAACTCCGGCACTACGCTACAAACGCCCGTACCGCGTGAGCTCCGCTTGCTCCGTCTGCCGTCGCCCCGATGCCCGCCATTGTCGGCGTGGTCGATCCCTTGAGCAAAGTTTTAACCGTAAATCCTTGACGAGAGGTTGTCGCGGAACAGCCTTGGCATGATCAGCCCCGGGATCGCCGCATCCCCAAAACGAAAATGCCCGCGCAAGGCGCGGGCATTTGGTCCGGAACGGAAAAGAGAGATCAGTTGCGGACGGTGATGCAGGAGATCTCGGCGCGCTTCAAGGTGCGGCAGACGGCTTCGGCCTGGTCGCGCTCGAGGCCGGCGAAGCGGGCGCGGTAGAGCTTGCGATTGTCCTTGGCGACGACAGGCTCGGTGAACGGATCGGCCTTGCTGAGCAGGCCGCGGGCCGAGCTGCGGGCAGCGTCGATCCGCTGCTGGGCTTCATTCTCGCTCTCGAGCGCGCCGACCTGGACAATCCAGCCGCTGTGAGTGACGGCCGGCTTGGTGGTGCTGCTCATCTGGATCGGCTGGGGCGCCGCGTCGGCGGACGCGAGCTTGGGACCGGCGGGGCCGGGCGCAGCGGCGGTTGCCGCCGGCAGCACCCCGAGGATGCCGTTGCCGGTGCCGAAGCCGGCCGGCTGCCGCGGCAGTTCGGTGCGGGCAATCTCGGCCTTCGGTGCTTCCGGCTGGCTGACCGCCTCGGGCCTGTTGATGAGGTCCGCCCGGGCGACGACGGCGCCGGAGGTTTCCGCGACATCGGAACGGGGCGGGATTGTGTTGGTGACCGGCGGCGCGACGTGAGCCGGGGCCGCGGAGGCGACCTTCACGGCGCCGGCCTTGACCTGAACCGTCTTGACCCGAACCGGCTTCATCGGCTCGGACGAGCCCGGGATGATGGAGAGCGGCTGGCTCGAGATCACACCGTTGGTGAGCGGCGCGGGCTCGGTCCTGGATTCCGTCGGCCGAACCTCGGGCTTGCTGGCTTCGGGTTTGATCGGGGCCGGCGGCACCGCGGCCGTCGCGGCAGCCAGCGTCGAGAGACGGGCGGCAAAGCGCGACGGGGCAGACTCGGGAGCAGGAGTGGCGGCCTGGACCTGCGCCGCGGGACGGGCCGGCGGAGTTTCCGAGGCGGCAGCAACATCGGTGGCGGCGTCAGCGCCATTACGCTCGGTGACCGCGGCAACCGTGTGCACGGTCGCACCCTTCTCGAGATTCTCCGCGAGCAGGTTGCGCATGATGGCGTCGCGCGAGCCTCCGCTGCGGCCGCCCAGCACCACGCCGATCAGGTGGCGGTTGCCGCGGCGCATCGAGGTGACGAGGTTGAAGCCGGAGGCGCGGGTGTAGCCGGTCTTGATGCCGTCCACGCCCTCGACGCTGCCGAGCAGGTGGTTGTGGTTGCGGATCGACTGTCCCCGCCAATTGAACGTCGAGGTCGCGAAATAGCGATAGTAGCGCGGGAAGCGCTCCTGGATGGCGCGACCGAGCGTGGCCTGGTCGCGCGCGGTCGTGACCTGCTCGTCGTTGGGAAGGCCATTGGCGTTGCGGTAGACCGTTCTGGACATGCCGAGCGAGCGCGCCTTGCGCGTCATCATCTGGGCGAAATCGTTCTCGCTACCGGCGATTGCTTCGGCGATCACCACGGCTGCGTCGTTGGCCGAGCGGGTGACGAGGCCCTTGATCGCGTCTTCGACCCGAATTGTCTGGCCGGCACGCAGATTCAGCTTGGTCGGATCCTGATCGGCGGCGTGCTGGGACACCGGCATCTCGGTGTCGAGTCTCATCTTCCCGGATTCGAGGCGCTCGAACAGCAGATAGAGCGTCATGATCTTCGTCAGCGAGGCCGGATGGCGGATACCGTCAGGGCTTGTCGCCTGGAGCACCGCGCCGGAATTACCGTCGACGATGATGGACGCGAACTTCGGACTGGAGCTCTCGGACACATCGCGCTGGACGCGGTGATGGGCATGGTGGCGGCGATGGCGCCGCGCCTCCGCTGCATCGGCGGTGATTATGACTGCGATGGTGACCGTAAGAAGCCCCAGAACGCCAACCCGCGCCAAGCGCGAGGAAGACAAGTTTTTACGAAGCATGGAACCCCGTCCCCGTTTCTGACTTGATCACCGGCCCGTGAGGCGAAATTGTGCCCAATGGTCCCGGGATCATTACCTGCTCAGGCTGTCCCTCCACTGGTGTTCGCCACGGGGGACGTTGGACCCGAGCCGCTGTTCTGGCTAAGGTGATGTTCTCAAACGGCTTTGGCCGCCTGTGGAAGTGAACACGTCCAGGGAATCAAGGTAGGGGCCTGCGGTTTCCAAAAGCTTAAGAAACCCTTGCGGGAAATCCCGGGAATTTCGGCGATTTGCGTCGAATTTTGTGCGACGCACAAGATTCTTGACTATTTTGTGCGTTGCACTATTTTTGGGCGAAGTCAGGGAGCCGGGGCTTCCCGACGCGAGCCAGGGAAAAGGATTCCGACATGTTCAAGGTTGAAGACTTTCAGAACTACGGGAAAGAGCAGTTCGAGCAGTGCGTTGCCTCCGCGACTTCGGTGCAGCACGGCCTCCAGGCGATCGCCAGCGCCTATGGCGACTATACGAAGAAGTCGTTCGAAGACACCAAGTCCTTCGTCGAGAAGCTTTCCGGCGTGAAGTCGCTGGACAAGGCTATGGAAGCGCAGACCGATTTTGCCCGTTCCACCTACGAGACCTTCGTTGCGGAATCGCAGAAGATCGCCGGCCTCTACAGCGACCTCGCCAAGCAGGCTTTCAAGCCGGTCGAGACCATCGTGTCGAAGTTCACCCCGGCCGCGAACTGACCCGCTCAACACGCTCCTGGAATCAAAAGCCCGGCCGGATTGGCCGGGCTTTTCGTTTGCGGGTTGCGGACTTGAGTTACTGCGCGACGCGCAGCTTGCTCAGCGCGGTTCCGATCGTATTGAAAATAGTCGCGATCTCGGTCGAGCTCTTGATCTCGTAGAACTTGTCCGGGCTGCTCGCGCAATATTTGAGGATGGCTGAACTCGGGTCGCCGCTGGTGTTCACCTGGATCGTGTAGATCGTGTACATCGATACGCCGTTGGAGTCCTTGGCGTTGTGCAGGTTGTCGCACAGCAGTTGCTGCCGGGCGTCAATCGAACCGGGGAATGTGCTGTTGCCGTAGGTCGTGGTCTGACTGCTGCCGTTGCCATATGCCGGCCAGCGGTCCTCGGTATTGAGTCCGTCGGACAACAGGATGATCACCCGATTGTAGGTGGTGTTGACGGTTCCACCCTCTGCGGGCGCATTCAGGGGATCGCCCTGCAGCAGAGATTGCCAGGCCCAAGCCAGACCGACCGCCTGATTTGTGCCGCCGGTGGGCTGCATGGCGTTGACCGCCGACTTCAGGGTACTCCAATTGTACGTGAGCGGAATGATCGGCTCGAGCTGAGGCGATGAGCTGTCACTGCAATAAGCGGTGCTGTTCTCGAAATATTGGTTGGCCGGGAACAGCGTCGCGGTGTTGGAGGACGAAGGGGGCGTACCGGTTGCGTCGTTGGGTTGGGTGCGATCAGTGATACAGCCCGTCCATGTGTTGATCGGGTTGGTGGATGCCTGCTGCCAATTGTTCTGGACGGTAGGGGTCGAGTTGGTGGCAGTCCATTTGTTGTTGGTGAAGCCGACGACGGCGCTCACTCGCGGTTGGTCCAGATTGTGGGTGAGGTCGTTGGGCCCGGGCTGTGTCCAGTCGTGGGTGTAGAGCTTGCCGGTGCACGACTTGCTGTTGCCGCTGCCGGAACAACTGCAACCGGAGACACTGTTGTTGTAGGCGTCGACGGGGCAGTTGCAGCTTGGGCTGCCCGAGCAGAACGTTCCATTGCCCGCAGATTTGCTCTCCCAGCAGCCATTGTACATCGTGTGGGAATTTGCGTCGACGCTCGGGCAGATGTACCCGCTCGAGGGAACGACATTGACGCCGTTGACCGTGTATTTCGAGCTGTTGTTCGCTGATCCGCTCGTGCAGTAAAAGCCGCCGCTGCCGTTTGACCAGGGGCATCGCGCGCCTGGTCCCACCGCATGCCAATTCATTGGAAGATTCGCCTGGTAATTCCCGAGCACGTTCGCCGGCTGTGCGGTAGGCGGATTGAGCCAGTCCGTCCAGTCGATCCAGCTCTGGCCGTACTTGCTTGCTCCGACATTGACCGTCTTGGCAAAGGGAACGAGTGAAATGTAGACGTCGCCATCGTTCTTGCTGAGCTTGCTGAGCTGGTCGATCAGGCCACCGGTTCCGGCCACCGCATTTCTCAGTGCCGTCATCTTCCCGTTCTGGGCCATCGACCCCGTGTTGTCGAGCGCGAGCGCCACGCGCATCTTTGCGTTGCCCCAGGTCGCGGTCGAAGTGGTGTTGAAGCCGAGCGTCGGATAGCCGACGATTTGCATGAACATGGAATCGATGTTGCTGGAGCCTTGCAGAAGGATCTTCGCCGCCGAATTTGTGGTCGCCGCAGTGTAGGTCGCCGATAGCTGAACCCGTGTCTTTGCCGCCGTATCGGCCGCTTCGCTATTGGTGAAGAGGCCCTTGAAATAGTCTGCGGCCTTCTGACTGATCTGGGACTGGGAGATGGTACCGGCTGTCAGGTCCCTGGACAGCATCAGTGCGGTCGAATCCAGGGCAGCCTGCATTGACGACCGCGCGCGGGTGGCCCGGCTATAATCGATCGCGGCGCCGACGAAGGTCAGCACCGGGACCAGCGCGATGGCGAAGATCATGGCGATATTGCCTTGCTCGGCCGCTGCAAAGCGGGCGAGTTGTCGACCAAGGCGGCTGAGGAGGGGCAGGCGAGACATGGCTATCCACGAAATCCGGGTTTTGCCTGATTTCGGGGCACGCCATTGAACGGCAGGTAAATTAAACCGTAGAAAGCCGGAGCCATGCGCGAAAAACCGTCGCAGGCGGGTCAATGGCCGGGTTCCTGGTCAACATGTTCTAAACATGCCGAGCGGAAATTTTTGTCAAATCGGTCCGGATTGATTAACCTGACAAGGATCGCCCGGACCGGGAATCGGGACTGCCGCGGCCGCATCGGCCTGATCTCCGTATGCTTGCGGCCAGCCTTGGGCAGGCCCATATTGCTGGCGAACGGTCCGGCTCGAGCCGGATGTGTCGGGAGCGGCGATCCAACGAGGCGGCGCGCCTGCGCCAGGCTCCGAAGGGCGGAGTCGCGCGGGGACCGCCATGCGCTTCCGTGGGGAATTTGAACGCCTGTGCCATGCCGCAATTGACTTCCAGTATCGACCTGTCCGCGCCAGCCGCCGCCGACGCTCCTCGCATGAGCAATGACGAGAACCGTTCGGGCAGCCCCTCGGGTCCGAACACTTCGGTCATCACCAAGGTCAAGCCCAAGACCAAACGGCCGAACCTTTATCGCGTGCTGATCCTGAACGACGACTACACTCCGATGGAGTTCGTCGTCCACGTGCTGGAGAAGTTCTTCAACAAGGACGTCGAGGCGGCCACCAAGATCATGCTGCACGTCCATCATCATGGCATCGGCGAGTGCGGCGTGTTCACCTACGAGATCGCCGAGACCAAGGTGACGCAGGTGATGGATTTTGCCCGCAAGCACCAGCATCCGCTGCAATGCGTGATGGAAAAGAAGTAAGACGCCTTGCGGCGCGTTTGAAGCGGGCTCTCGTTTAAGGCGCGGCGTGATTGTTGCAGTGACGGCTGCGCGCGATGCCGCCGGCAAAACTACGGAATTCTGCGCCGGCGCCGATCCCGCCCAAATCGGAACGGGTCTTGCATCGAAAAATACCGCAGGTGTGTCGCCGCCGAGTCGCGGAACCGGTCTTTCGCCGCGATCTTGTATAACTATATGTGACAAAGGTTGTTGTTGCCTGACCGGGCGATGGCGATCATGATGGTGGGGGCCATAGAGGACGCGAATGCCGACTTTTTCCCAAAGCCTTGAACAATCCCTGCATCGTGCGCTGGCGATCGCAAACGAGCGTCATCACCAATACGCAACGCTCGAGCATCTTTTGCTCTCACTGATCGACGATTCCGATGCAGCCGCCGTCATGCGCGCCTGTAGCGTCGATCTCGACAAGCTCCGCACGAGCCTCGTCAACTACCTTGAAACCGAATTCGAGAACCTGGTGACGGATGGCGCCGACGACGCCAAGCCCACCGCCGGTTTCCAGCGCGTGATCCAGCGCGCGGTGATCCACGTGCAATCCTCCGGTCGTGAAGAGGTGACCGGCGCCAATGTGCTGATCGCGATCTTTGCCGAGCGCGAGAGTCATGCCGCGTATTTCCTGCAGGAGCAGGACATGACGCGCTATGACGCGGTCAACTATATCAGCCACGGCATCGCCAAGCGCCCGGGTGTGTCCGAGGCGCGCCCCGTGCGCGGCGTCGACGAGGAGACGGAGGCCAAGGGCAACGAGGACGCCAAGAAGAAGGGCGAGGCGCTCGAGACCTATTGCGTCAACCTCAACAAGAAGGCGCGCGACGGCAAGATCGATCCGGTGATCGGACGCAATTCCGAGATCAACCGCGCGATTCAGGTGCTGTGCCGGCGGCAGAAGAACAACCCGCTGTTCGTGGGCGAGGCCGGCGTCGGCAAGACCGCGATTGCGGAGGGCCTTGCCAAGCGCATCGTCGATAGCGAGGTGCCGGAGGTTCTGGCGGCCGCGACCGTGTTCTCGCTGGACATGGGCACGCTGCTTGCCGGCACGCGCTATCGCGGCGACTTCGAGGAGCGCCTGAAGCAGGTGCTGAAGGAGCTCGAGGCGCATCCCAACGCCATCCTGTTCATCGACGAGATCCACACCGTCATCGGTGCGGGCGCCACGTCGGGCGGGGCGATGGATGCTTCGAACCTGCTCAAGCCGGCGCTGGCGTCGGGCACCATCCGCTGCATGGGCTCGACCACCTACAAGGAATATCGCCAGCACTTTGAGAAGGACCGCGCGCTGGTGCGGCGGTTCCAGAAGATCGACATCAACGAGCCGACGGTCGAGGATGCGATCGCGATCCTCAAGGGCCTCAAGCCGTATTTCGAGGACTACCACCGGCTGAAGTACACCAACGAGGCGATCGAGGCCGCTGTTCAGCTCTCCTCGCGCTACATCCACGACCGCAAGCTGCCCGACAAGGCGATCGACGTGATCGACGAGTCCGGCGCGGCGCAGATGCTGGTTGCCGAGAACAAGCGCAAGAAGACCATCGGCATCAAGGAGATCGAGACCACGATCGCCTCGATGGCGCGGATTCCGCCGAAGAGCGTGTCGAAGGACGATGCCGAGGTGCTCAAGCATCTCGAGCAGACCCTGAAGCGCACCGTGTTCGGCCAGGACAAGGCGATCGAGTCGCTCGCCGCCTCGATCAAGCTGGCGCGCGCCGGCCTGCGCGAGCCGGAGAAGCCGATCGGCTGCTACCTGTTCTCAGGGCCCACCGGCGTCGGCAAGACGGAAGTGGCAAAACAGCTCGCGGCGACGCTCGGCGTCGAGCTGCTGCGCTTCGACATGTCGGAGTATATGGAGCGGCACACCGTGTCCCGCCTGATCGGCGCGCCTCCCGGCTATGTCGGTTTCGACCAGGGCGGCCTGCTGACCGACGGCGTCGACCAGCATCCGCATTGCGTGGTGCTGCTCGATGAGATCGAGAAGGCGCATCCCGACCTCTATAACGTGCTACTCCAGATCATGGATCACGGCCGGCTCACCGATCACAATGGCAAGCAGGTCAACTTCCGCAACGTGATCCTGATCATGACCACGAATGCCGGTGCGGCGGACCTCGCCAAGCAGGCGTTCGGCTTCACGCGCTCGAAGCGGGAAGGCGACGACCACGAGGCGATCAACCGGCAGTTCGCGCCGGAATTCCGCAACCGCCTCGATGCCATTGTCTCGTTCGGCCATCTCAGCGTCGAGGTGATCGGCACCGTGGTCGAGAAGTTCGTGCTTCAGCTCGAGGCGCAGCTCGGCGACCGCGACGTCACCATCGAGCTGTCTGAGCCTGCCAAGACCTGGCTGGTCCAGCACGGCTATGACGAGCAGATGGGCGCGCGTCCGATGGCCCGCGTGATCCAGGAGCACATCAAGAAGCCGCTGGCCGACGAGGTGCTGTTCGGCAAGCTGAAGGGCGGTGGTCACGTTCGCGTTGTTCTCGTCAAGGACGAGGCCGACGAGACCAAGGAGAAGATCGGCTTCGAGTTCGTCGAGGGGCCGGTCACGCCGAAGCAGGAGAAGCTGCCCGGTGCCCGCAAGCGTCCGCCGGGCAAGTCGAAGCCGGGCGGTCCCGGCGGCTCGAAGGGACCGACCTCCAAGGGCCCCCTGGTCAAGGCGTGATCCGCACGCCATGAAATTGAAAAGGCCGGCTGCAAAGCCGGCCTTTTTTATGTGGACGCCGAACCAGCGGCATTACGTTCCAGCCTCCGGCGCGCGTGGCGGCCGCGGCTTTCTCGGAGTGCGCGGTGCGGCGTGCGGGGCTGACGGCTGCATCGTCACGATCACTGGATTCGGCTTGTGATCGGTGGCCGCCCCCGTTGCGGCATCGACGCCCATGCCAATGAGGCCGCCGGCCAGGAGATTGCCGGCGAACCCGGCGGCGCCGGTACCCGACACTTCCTTGGTGAGCTGCACCGTCTGGGATTGGTAGCCCTCCTTCTCGAAGGTGATCGTGATGTCCGCGCTACGCTTGGCGACGACGGCGCAAGGCGTGGTGCAGGTGGTGGGCACTTCGAGCCCGGAGACCACGGCTTCCACGCCTGACGGTGTCGATGAGATGCTGATATTCTCGGTCGTGCCGCGCGTGACCGACGCGCAGCCGCCCAGCATGACGCTGAGCGCCATAATTCCAAATGAACGCATGAAATGCCCCTTGTCCCGGCGCCAATGAAGCGCAACCGAAGCGCGAGTGCAATAGGCGCAGGTCGGGATAGGTAAGCCACGCAAAGGTTGTGCACGAAAACAGAGCGGGCCTGGGCGTGAGACTGCGCTAATCGCCGCGCAGGCGCTGATCGTCCTGGACGCGGACGTGCTCGGCACCGCGCGCGCCTGCGGGAGACAACCGCAGCATGCTCAGCACCGCGCCGCAGAGCGCAAATCCGACGCCGACGAGGAGCGCCAGCCTGGTGCCCTCAACCGGATACCGTCCGAGCAGCAGCGCCACCAGCGCTGCCCCCGTGGTCTGGCCGAGCAGGCGCGCTGTGCCCAACATGCCGCTGGCGCCGCCGGCGCGCTCGCGCGGGGCGGCTGCGATCATGGTGCGGTTGTTCGGGGTCTGGAACAGACCGAACCCGGCGCCGGCCAGCGCCATGCGCCAGATCACGTCGAACGGGGTCGGGCTTGCGGGCAGGAAGGCTAGCGCGGCGAGGCCGCAGGCGAACAGCGTGAGGCCGATGCCGCCGAGCAGGCCCGCCGGATAGTGCTCGACGAGGCGGCCGGCAAGGGGCGCTGCGAATGCCACCGCGATCGGCCAGGGCGTGATCAAGAGCCCCATATGGACCGCCGAATAACCGAAGCGGCTCTGGAGATAGAAGGGGATCGCGACGAAGGCCAGCATCTGTCCGCAGAACGATGCGATCGAAGTCGCGATCGATAGCGCGAACACCGGGATGCGCAACAGATCGACCGGCAAGAGCGGCGAGCTCATGTGGGTTTCGCGATAGATCAGCAGCGCGCCAGCGACGATGGCGATGGCGAATTGCGCGAGGCAGGTGATGGCGGCCTCACCATGACCGACGCTGTCGACGGCGGCGATGCCGACACCGAACGTGATCGCGGACAGGCCCGCGCTCTGCCAGTCAAAGGAACGGCTCGCAGGTCTGGTGTGGGGCAGGCTGCGCAGACCGATCAGCAGCGTCACCGCACCGAGGGGCACGTTGATGGCGAACAGCCACGGCCAGCTTCCGACGGCAAGGATGCCGGCGGCGAGCGTCGGGCCGACAGCTGCCGAGAAGGCGACCACGAGCGCATTGAGCCCGATGCCGCGGCCAAGCTGGCTGCGCGGATAGGTGAAGCGCACCAGCGCCGCGTTGACGCTCATGATGCCGGCCGCGCCAAAGCCCTGGAGGATGCGCGCGAGCGTCAGCAGCGGCAGCGTGTGCGCCAGCGCGCAGAAGGCGGAGGCCAGCGTGAACAGCACCAGTCCGACCAGATAGACGCGGCGATAGCCGACGATCTCGCCGAGTGAAGCCAGCGGCAGCAGTGAGATCGTGATCGCGAGCTGATAGCCATTGACGATCCAGATCGAGAAGGACGGACTTGCGTCGAGGTCGGCCGCGATCGTCGGCAGCGCAACGTTGGCGATGGCGCTGTCGACCACTGCCATGATGATGCCGAGCGCAATCGTCAGCACCGCCTGGTTGCGCTGCGGCTGCGGCAGGCCGTCGGCATGCTCAATCGGGGCGGGCGACATGATGGAGGCGCGGTGGATTGGAGCCGTGATTCATCTCCCAATAGGAAATCGTCGGATCGACAGCAACCCGTTAGGACACCGCCAGTTCCCGTAGCGGAAGCAGATCTCCCGACGCGGCAAGCATGGGGCTGGGGCAGCCTCCGCAGCCTCACTAGCGCGCTGTCGATTCTCCGAAGAAGTAAAACGCGACGAGGCCGAACGTCACTGCTGCCCGCTACACCGCCGGCGGATTGCGATCGGTGAAAGTCACGCGCTGGTGCCAATAGGGGTAGGGCAGCGTCACCATGCTCGCGGCGTCGAGCTTTGCGACCTGGTCCTTGGTCAAGGACCAGCCGACCGCGCCGAGATTTTCGCGCAGCTGGGTCTCGTTGCGCGCGCCGATGATCAGCGTCGAGACGGTCGGACGCTGGAGCAGCCAGTTGAGCGCGATCTGCGAGACGCTCTTGCCCGTCTCCTTCGCAGTCTCGTCGATGGCATCGACGACCCGGTAGACATGCTCGTCCGGCACGGGCGGTCCGAACTCGGCCGTCTTGGGCAGCCGGCTGACTTCCGGCTTCGGCTGGCCACGCCGAATTTTTCCGGTGAGACGGCCCCATCCGAGCGGCGACCAGACCACCGCGCCAAGCCCCTGGTCGATGCCGAGCGGCATCAGCTCCCATTCGTAGTCGCGTCCGATCAGAGAATAGTAGGTCTGGTTGGCGACGTAGCGCGGAAAACCGTGCTTGTCGGCAACCGCAAGCGACTTCATCAGGTGCCAGCCCGAGAAATTCGAGACGCCGACATAGCGGATCTTGCCGGCGCGCACGAGCACATCGAGCGTGCCAAGCACCTCTTCGGGCGGAGTGAAGGCATCGAAACCATGGAGCTGGAACAGGTCGATGTAATCGGTGCCGAGCCGGCTCAGCGAGCCGTCGATGGCTTTGAGCAGGTGCTGACGCGACGAGCCGATATCGTTGGGGCCCTCGCCGAAGCGAAACGTCGCCTTGGTCGAGATCAGAACCTTGTCGCGGCGGCCCTTGATGGCTTCGCCGAGTACCCGTTCGGACTCGCCGAGCGAATAGACGTTCGCCGTGTCGAACATCGACACGCCGGCTTCGAGGCAGATGTCCAGAAGGCGCCGCGCTTCGGTCGCGTCGGTCGTGCCCCAAGCCGCAAGGCGGCCCACGCCGCCGAAGGTGCCGGTGCCAAGACTCAAGGCGGGCACCATGAGGCCTGACCGGCCCAAGCGTCGGTATTCCATCGATGTGCTCCCTGGCTGGCCGCCGATAGATCACTGCGGTTCGGTGGCAAAGGATAGTGCAAGCAGGGCCCGCGTCCTATCACGCGCTCACATACCGGCCTTGCTTCGGGATGGCTTGGTCATACAGGGGATCGCTGACTGAAAGGGATCTCAATGCCGCAACTGGCTCTGCCGGAAGTCGCGCGGCGACACTCCGAAATGCACGCGGAAGACCCGGCCGAAATGCGAGAGGTCGTTGAAGCCCCAGCCGAACGCGATCTCGCTGATGTGGCGATGAGCGAGCACAGGCGAGGCGAGGTCGCGCCGGCATCGCGCGAGGCGTTCGGCAAGGACGTAGCGTTGGAACGAGGTGTCCTCGTCGGCGAGAAGGTCGTTGACGTAGCGCGGCGAAATGCCGAGCGCGGCCGCGGTCTCCGTGAGCGTGAGGTCGGGATCGGAGAGATGCGCGCGGATGTGCGTCTTCAACCGGTAGAGCAGGGCCGAGCGGTGGGTCGAGGACGGCTGCGATGTCCTGCCGAGCCGTTCGCTCAAAGCCATGGCGAGCAGATCGACCGCCTGCTCCGACAGCGCGGTCGCGGTGTCCGGGGCCAGCCCGTCCGCGCTCTGGCAAAGCCGGAAGATGAAATCATAGGCGAGCCGCTCGAGCGGCGCGTCGGCGCCAAACGACATTGCAGTCAGCGTCTCGGTGCCGCCGAGCCGGCGCCTCAGCATCTCGCGCGGCACCTTGAAGATGGTCTGCGTGAAGGCGTCGTTGAACTTCAGCTCATACGGACGCGTGGTGTCATAGAGCGCGAACTCGCCGGGATGAATTACGGTCTCCCTGCCGTCCTGCACAACGCCGCCGCTGCCGCGATTGCCCAGGGCAATGAGAACAAAATCCTGGTCCGAGCGCGCGATGCGAGAGGGCGTGCGGAACACGTGCTGGCGGTCCGAGCAGACTTCGGAGCATGCGGCCTTGCCGAGCGATGCCTGCGTGACCGAGCCCCGAAAGGCGCTGCCGAGGTCGGACTTGCAGTCGAGGCCGACGAAGACGTCGCAGACGATGTCCTGCCAGAGGGCGAGCCGCCGATAGCCGAGGCTGCCGTCCGTCGTGAACTGGATTGGCATCTGGACAGCCTCCCTTTCACATCCAGCAAAACCGCATGTTGGCGCAGATCTAGCCTGACCGAAGGCAAACTCCGTACCGGCTGGCGGTAGCGTCCAGTCGAGTTTTTGTTCCGCGGCGGTCGAGCACCCGTCGTCTGGCTTTGCCCAATAGACTGCATCGGACATGGCTTCCGATCAACCGGCATGGAGGCGGGAATGGGCATCGAACATCCGAAGTATAAGGTCGCGGTGGTACAGGCGGCGCCGGCCTGGCTCGACCTCGACGCCTCGGTCGACAAGTCGATCGCGCTGATCAGGGAGGCCGCGGAAAAGGGCGCCAAGCTGGTCGCTTTTCCCGAGGCCTTCATTCCAGGCTACCCCTGGCACATCTGGATGGACTCGCCGGCCTGGGCAATCGGCCGCGGCTTCGTGCAGCGCTATTTCGACAATTCGCTGTCCTACGACAGCCCGCAGGCCGACCGGCTGCGCGAGGCGGTGCGCAAGGCAAAGCTCACTGCCGTGATCGGCCTGTCCGAACGCGACGGCGGCAGCCTCTATCTCGCGCAATGGCTGATCGGCCCTGATGGCGAGACCATCGCAAAGCGCCGCAAGCTGCGGCCGACCCATGCCGAGCGCACCGTCTATGGCGAAGGCGACGGCAGCGACCTTGCCGTGCATGCGAGGACCGACATCGGCCGCCTTGGGGCACTGTGCTGCTGGGAGCACCTGCAGCCGCTGTCGAAATACGCGATGTACGCCCAGAACGAGCAGGTCCATGTCGCGGCCTGGCCGAGCTTCTCGCTCTACGATCCCTTCGCGCCGGCGCTCGGCGCCGAGGTCAACAATGCGGCTTCGCGCGTCTATGCGGTGGAGGGTTCCTGCTTCGTGCTCGCGCCTTGCGCGACGGTGTCGCAGGCCATGATCGACGAGCTCTGCGACCGGCCGGATAAGCACGCGCTGCTGCATGCCGGCGGCGGCTTTGCCGCGATCTACGGCCCCGACGGCAGCCAGATCGGCGACAGGCTGGCGCCGCACCAGGAGGGGCTGCTGATCGCCGAAATCGACCTCGGTGCCATCGGCGTCGCCAAGAACGCTGCCGATCCCGCCGGGCACTATTCGCGGCCGGACGTGATGCGGCTGCTGCTCAACAAGAAGCGGTACCAGCGCGTCGAGCAGTTCGCGTTGCCGGTCGATGCCGTCGAGCCCACGGAGATCGCGGCGGCGGCAAGCTGATCGCGGCCGCGCGGACACGGGCCTACATTACGCGACGCAGTGCCCGAGCAGTTCGTGGTGTGCGGCGCAGATGTGATGCGCGCCGGCGTCCCGCAGCTCGGTCTCGCTGCCATAGCCATAGAGCACGCCGATTGCGGTCATTCCGTTGGTCCTGGCGCCGACCACGTCGTGGCTGCGGTCGCCGATCATGATTGCGTTATGCGCGTCGATCTTGGTCTCGTCGAGCGCATAACGGAGCAGGTCGCGCTTGTCGACGCGCGTGCCGTCGAGCTCGGAGCCGAACACACGCTCGAAATACGGTTTCAGTCCGAAATGTTCTACGATGCGGGTGGCATAAACCGCAGGCTTGCTGGTTGCGACGAACATGCGCGGAGTTGTCGCGGCAAGCCTCGTGAGGGTATCCATGATGCCGGCATAGGCTTCGTTCTCGAACAGGCCGATATCGCTGAAGCGCTCCCGATAGAGCAGCAGCGCGCGATCGGCGAGTTCGTCGGTTCCGGTGAGCTTTTTCAAGCTGGCATGCAGCGGCGGCCCGATGCACCAGGTCAGCTCGTCCTCGCTGGGGACAGGCTGGTTGAGCCGCTCCAGCGCATACTGGATGGATCGCGTGATCCCCGGCTTGGGATTGGTCAGCGTGCCGTCGAGATCAAAAAAGATTGTCACCATTCGGGCGAAACCTGCGTTGATACTGCCGCTTGTGCTAGTTGGCTGGGGTTCCAAGTCAAGGTCGAATTGTCCGATAGCGTCACTGCCATGCGAATAGTTCGGGTCATCGCCGTCTTGTGCCACGCCTTCGTGCTGTCGCCGGTGCTCGCAGACGAGACGCCAGCCCCCGTCGTGCCTTCCAATGCCGAGGAGCCCGCGAAGCCTGCGGAGAAACCCGCGGATGCGCGCGAGAGCGACACGCGGGAGTCGATTTGTCTGATCGTGGAGGCGGCTGCGCGCGATGCCAATCTCCCGCTCGAATTCTTCGCCCGGGTGATCTGGCAGGAAAGCCGCTTCCAGGCCGATGCGGTGGGCCCCATGACGCGCAATGGCGAGCACGCACAAGGGATCGCGCAGTTCATGCCGGGGACGGCAAGTGAGCGAGGGTTGCTCAATCCATTCAACCCGGTGCAGGCATTGCCGAAGTCGGCCGAATTTTTGAACGAGCTGCGCAACCAGTTCGGCAATCTCGGCCTCGCCGCGGCCGCCTACAATGCCGGTCCCCGGCGCGTGCAGGAATGGCTCGCCGGCACCGGGCCGATGCCGGAGCAGACCCGCAACTACGTCTTCGCCATCACCGGCACGAGCGTCGATGCCTGGGCCAAGGCGGGCAGCACCGGCAAGGGACCGCCGAGTTCGCCGCCGACGAGTTGCCGTGATCTGATGGCGCTGCTCAAGCGCGCGCCGAATCCGTTCGTCGCCGAGCTCGAGCAGCATGTCGAGCTTGCCGCTGCAAAGATTTGGGGGGTGCAGCTCGCGGCCGGCTTCGACCGCAACAAGGCGCTGGCGATGTATTCCAGGGCGGTCACGAAGCTGAGCGCCGTGATCGGCGAGCGAGATCCTAGCCTGCTAAGCTCGGTGATGCGCAGCCGCGGCACGCGCGCCTTCTACCAGGTGCGTATCGGCGCGGATACCCGAGCCGAGGCGGATGATCTGTGCAACCGCATCCGCAAGGCGGGTGGCGCCTGCTTCGTGCTGAAGAACCGTGGTGTGAGCGGATAGAGCGCATTCGCCCTGGTCGTCATTCCGGGGCGACGCGAAGCATCGAACTATGGTGCGCAATTGCGCACCTGAGAATCCATCGGCCACAGAGACCGTCGCGAGATGGATTCCGGGTTCGCGCCAAGTGGCGCGCCCCGGAATGACGGCGGTGGGTGTGTCGCGCATGCCAGCCCCGCCGCGGGCTTCCTTGACGCGGATGCCCCCATTGCCCGTTATGCGGGCACGATTCCGTAACCCCGACCGACACTCCCGTGGCGCTTCCCCCGCTCGATTCCCCTCAATGGCAAAGTCCGTGGCGCGCGTTTGCGTGGGGGCTGCGCTCGATCACGCAGACGATCCTCACCATCGTGCTGTTCGTGACCTATCTCGGCATCGGAGCGCTCGCCCATGACACCCATTTCAGCCTGCTCTGGGCGCTCGTCTCGACGCTGTTCGTCTGGGCCGGTCCCGCGCAGATCATCCTGATCACCACGCTCGGCTCCGGCGCGACCATCATCCAGTCGGCGCTTGCAGTCACGGTCAGCGCCATTCGCCTGTTTCCGATGGTGGTCTCGGTGCTGCCGCTGATGCGAACGCCGACGACGAAACGACGCGAGCTGGTCTTCGCCGCGCATCTGACGGCGGTGACGCTGTGGGTCGAGTGCCATCGCTTCCTGCCGCTTGTGCCGCGGGAGCGGCGCATCGCCTTCGTCCACGGGCTCGGCTGTGGCCTCGTTTCGGTGTGCCTCGTCGCCAATACCGTCGGCTATTTCCTCGCCGCCAATCTGACCCAGACGCTTGGAGCGGCGATCTTGCTGCTGACGCCGCTGTCCTTCCTGTTCTCGACCGCGCGCAACAGCCGCGAGGTCGCCGACCTCGTCGCGCTGGCGCTCGGGATCGTGCTCTATCCGCTGGCCGCCAGGATGAACTCCGGCCTCGACATCCTCGTCAGCGGTGTGGTGGCCGGCACGATCGCTTATGGCGTGCATTGGTGGCGAGAGGTGCGCGCATGAGCTTTGCGCAGCTCATCGGCGACTGGCACGCGCTCGCCGTGCTGTTCGTCGCCGGCGTCGTTCCGAACCAGATCTGGCGCATGCTGGGGCTGTGGTTCGGCGGTGGCATCGACGAGGGCTCGGAGCTCTTGGTCTGGGTGCGGGCGGTCGCGACCGCGATCCTGGCCGGCGTCATCGCCCAGATCGTGGTGGAGCCGCCAGGGGCGCTTGCCACTGTGCCTGACGTGCTGCGCTATGGCGCGGTCGGCGCCGGACTCGTCGTCTTCCTGCTGACCCGCCGCTCGATCTTCGCCGGCGTGGTCACGGGCGAAGTCTTCATGCTGGCCGGCAAGTGGTGGTTGGGCTAAAACCGCCGGCGAACAGCAAGGAACTGAAATATGGTTCGCGAACAGGAGCTACGCGAGGGCGAGGTCGCCATCGAGCTGCCGCCGACGCAGGATGCCGGTCTCGTCTTCATTGGCCGTATCCGCACGCCCTGGACGTCGCGCCTGGAGACGCCGCGGCAGGGGCGTCAGGACGGCCCGATATGCCGGCTCGAGATCTTCGAGCCGTTCGTGCCGGCGATCAAGGGCGTCGATTTCTACAGCAATCTCGAAGTGCTCTACTGGCTCGACCAGTCGCGCCGCGACATCATTCTGCAAAGCCCGAAGAACAACGAGAAGACCCGCGGCACGTTCTCGCTGCGCTCGCCGGTTCGGCCCAACCCGATCGGGACGTCGATCGTGAAGCTGGTCGGCATCGAGGGCAATGCGATCCTGGTGCGTGGGCTCGATTGCCTCGACAACACACCGCTGATCGACCTCAAGCCCGACCGCTGCGAGTTCACGCCACTGGCCGCGCCGCAGAAGGGTGATTTCGAGACGGAGTGAGGGGTGCAGCGCTCCAACCCCGTCATTGCGAGGAGCTCTTGCGACGAAGCAATCCAGACTGTCTCCGCGGAGGGATTCTAGATTGCTTTGCGGAGCCTGTCATCGGGCCGCGCGCCGCGCGGACCCGTTGGCTCGGAGCGTGTGGCGTCAGCCCGCTTTCAACGCCGCGATCAGCTTCGCCGCGTGCTCTTCCAGCACTTTGGCGTCTTCCATGCGGCTCGCCGGGGGCAGCATCGCGACGCCGTCGTGACGCGGCATCACGTGCATGTGCAGGTGAAACACCACTTGTCCGCCGGCCGGCTCGTTGAACTGCTGAACGGTGATGCCGTCGGCCTCGAACGCCTTCATCGCCGCAGCGGCGATCTTGTGCGCGCCGCGGGCGACATGGGCGTAGTCGTCCGGCTTGATGTCGAGGATGTTGCGGGCAGGGGCCTTCGGGATCACCAGCGTGTGACCGGGCACGCGCGGCATGATGTCGAGGAAGGCGAAGACGTGCTCGTCCTCGTAGACCTTGTAGCAGGGCAGCTCACCGCGCAGGATCTTTGCGAAGATGTTGTTGGTGTCGTAGGCGGTCATGATAGCTCCTCGGCGGGCTCCTCGAGATTTTGCGCTTACTGTCACCAGCAACGGCGAGGCGTCAAGGCGCCTCGTCGGCGCCTTTGCGGAATGGGCCGAGTTCGGCGAGCTCCCGTCCGGCCTCGGCGACATAGGCGCGCTCGCGCCTGAGGTAATCCTCAATGGCGCGGCGCAGGCCTGGATCGGCGATGAAGTGGGCGGAATGGGTGGTGCGCGGCAGGTAGCCGCGCGCGATCTTGTGCTCGCCTTGCGCGCCGGCCTCGACATGCCTGAGGCCGCGTTTAATGGCGAAGTCGATCGCCTGATAATAGCAGACCTCGAAATGCAGGAACGGATGGTGCTCGACCGCGCCCCAGTTGCGGCCGAACAGCGTGTCCGAGCCGATGAAGTTGATAGCGCCCGCGATCCAGCGATCGTTGCGGCGGGCCATCACCAGCAGCACGTCCTCGCTCATGGTCTCGCCGATCAGGGAGAAGAACTCGCGCGTCAGATACGGCCTGCCCCATTTGCGCGAACCGGTCTCCATGTAGAACTCGAAGAAGGCGTCCCAGGCATCCTCGGTAATGTCCTTGCCCGTGAGCCAGTGGATGGTGATGCCGGCCGCGAGCGCGTCGCGCCGCTCGCGCTTGATCGATTTGCGGTGGCGGGAGTTCAGCGTCGCCAGGAAATCGTCGAAACCCGCAAAGCCCTCGTTGTGCCAGTGGAACTGCTGGTCGGTGCGCTGGAGGAAGCCGCGCTCGGCGAGCAGCTTCCATTCGGCCTCTCGTGCGAAGGTGACGTGGACTGAGGACGCCTTGCTGACTCCGCACAACGCCACCAGTCCGCTCGCCAGGGCGTTGGTGATCTGCGCACGGTCGACGCCGTCCCGGACCAGCAGCCGCGGCCCTGTCGCCGGCGTGAAGGGAACCGAGACCTGAAGCTTCGGGTAGTAGCGTCCGCCGGCCCGCTCATAGGCGTCCGCCCAGCCGCGGTCGAAGACGTATTCGCCCTGGCTGTGCGATTTCAAATAGCATGGCACGACACCGGCGACGCGGCCGTCGACCTTGGCCACGAGATGCCGCGGACCCCAGCCGGTGCGGATGGTCGCCGAACCCGATTTCTCAAGGGCGGATAGAAATGCGTGCGAGACGAACGGGTTATAGGCAGGTCTTGAGAGGCCAAGGGAATCGCCCGGAGGGGCGGATGAGGTTCCCGCACGATGCTCCTCGCACTTGCCGCCGGGATTGGCGCAAGCGTCCCAATCCTCGGGCGAGATTTCGCCAATGGACGGGACGGCTTCGAGCGTAATGTCGGATGATGCCATTGCGCCCAAGATCGTGCATTGCAGCAGCGACTTCAAGGGGTGGAGCAACACAGGTCTCGTGCCCTGGACGCAGCGCAGCGCGTAGTGGTGCGCTGCTGAGCCGGGGCCTATGTGGAAGCGTGCTCGTGGAGAGATTGGGTCCCTGTGTCTGGGAAGTCTGGCATGATGATGGTGGGCGGGAAGCCGTTGGGTCCTTGGCGCTTGACGCCGTGAGCCGGCTCGGTCTCCCGCCCGTTCCATCTATCAACCTGAACAGTTGCACGAGGCTGCGTCAACAGACCTCGCATCACAGGGACAGGCACCGTGATCATATCCTCTCGTTGCGTCGGGATCGACATCTCCAAACATCACCTTGATATTTTCGATGAGGCCATCGGCGTAGCGGAACGCATCGCCAACGCGCCACAGGCCATCACACAGCTGGTGGCGCGTTGGCGATGTGATGCGCTGATCGTCTTCGAGGCTACGGGGGTCTATGACCTCGAGCTTCGGGAGGCCCTGCATCGGGCCGGCATCCGCTTTGCCCGGATCAATCCGGCCCGTGCCCGCGACTTTGCCCGCGCCAGCGGCCAGCTCGCCAAGACCGATCCGATCGATGCGCGGATGCTGGCGGCCTTTGCCCGCGCCATGAAGCCCGCCACCGAGCAGGCCGCGACGCCTGCTCGCAACACTTTGGCAAGGCTTGCAAAACGGCGGGACCAACTGGTTGCCATGAGGGCCCAGGAAAAGAACCGCCGCAGCGAAGCCGAGGACCGCGCCATGGTGGAACGCATCGCTCGCCTCATCGAGGTCCTCAATGATGAGATCGCCGAAATCGACACTGAGATTCATGCGCTCGTCAAAGCCGAACCGGAGCTTGCCAATGATGCACAGTTGATGCGCTCGGTGCCCGGCGTGGGACCCGTCGCTTGCATGCAACTCCTCACCCAGATGCCCGAACTTGGGCGTCTCGGGCCAAAGGAGGTGGCCGCTCTTGCCGGCCTGGCTCCCTTCAATGTCGATAGCGGGGCTTATCGTGGCAAGCGCAAGATCGGCGGCGGACGAAAGCGCGTCCGCGACGCCCTCTACATGGCTGCTCTCAACGCCGTTCGTCGCGCCGATCACTTCAAAATCTTCTATGACCGGCTCCGTCTGGCCGGCAAACCAGCAAAGCTCGCCCTCATTGCTGTCGCAAGGAAGCTGCTGACCATCCTCAACGCAATGCTGCGCGACCGAAAACCCTATAAAATCGCACCATCAACATAACAGTTGCCGGCTCTGCGCAGCAACGCGAGGTGTTGCAGCGCGTCCGGGACACGAGAGTTTATGTGTGGCGGCGACAGCGCCTCCTACGGCACAAACCCCTCGAAGATCATCTGATCCGCATATTGGGCGACCCGCGTCCGCTGCTCCGGGGTGCGGACGGTCCAGCCGAGCAGGGCGCAGCCGAACACGTTGCGGGCGATCCAGGGTGCGGGGGCCGGGAGGTGGTCGACCTTGAAGGCGACGAAGTGGGGCTGGGTCTGGAAGCCGTGGCGCAGGTAGAGCATGCTGTCGCGCTGCTCCCGGGTGAGCTTGGCCCAGTACTCGTCCTCATAGGTCCGTTGCGCGACGATGCCGCGCGGACGGGAGGGCAGCAATTGGCGCAGCGCCAGCACCTGGTCGGGATCGAACGACATGCCGACCGCCGGGCCGTCATAGGACGCCAGCACCTCGGCCATCCGCGTCACCAGCTTGCGGTCGCCGCCAAAATGGCTCTTCACCTCGATCACCAGCGGCACCCGGCCGGCCACCATGGCGCAGAGGTCGCTGAGCGACATCATCCGTTCGGCGGTATCCCTGAACTTGACCGCCCTCAGCTCCGCCGCGGTCTTCGAGATGACGTCCCCGGTGGCCTCGGTGAGGCGGCCCAGCGCGTGATCGTGATGCACCATGGCCTCGCCGTCGGACGACAGCTGGATGTCGACCTCGATGGAGAAATTGCCTGCAATCGCAGCCTGCACCGCGCCCGGCATGTTCTCGACGATGCCGCGCGAAATGTCATGCAGGCCGCGGTGGGCGACCGGCCGGGCTGTCAGCCAATCCGGAGCACGCATTCGTGTCAGGCGACCTCGAACACGCCTTCGACCTCGACCGCCGCATCGGCGGGCAACGAGGCGACCCCAACGGTGGTTCGGGCATGGCGGCCCTTGTCACCGAAGGCGGCGACCATCAGGTCGGAGGCGCCGTTGAGCACCTTCGGCCCGTCGAGGAAGTCCGGCGCGGAGTTGATGAAGCCGCCGAGGCGCACCACCCGCACGACCTTGTCGAGATCGCCGAGCGCCGCCTTGACCTGGGCCAGCAGGTTCACCGCGCAGCCACGCGCGGCCGCCGCACCCTCTTCGATGGAGACGCCGGCGCCGAGCTTGCCCTTGGCGATCAGCTTGCCGGCGGGGTCGAAGCAGACCTGGCCGGAGACGAACAGCAGATTGCCGGTGCGCACGAACGGGACGTAGTTGGCGACAGGAGTGGGGGCCTCGTGCAGCTTGATGCCCTGTTCCGCCAGTTTCTGCTCGACCGTGCCCGCCATGTCCGACCTCGTTGTCCAAAATCATTCGCCCCGGCGCATCCGTTTGAAGGCCGGGCTGGCCCTGTTTCGCCCATCGTGCCGTCACATGCAAGCAACCGGAAGGGGGCGCATTTGGTTGAGGCAGACCAACGCGAAGGGGCAACTTTGCGTACAGCCGCCTCAGTTGCGACGCAATGGAACGGTCAGTAAAATGTCAAATCTGCGCTTTCCTCAGGGAACAGACATGGTGCACATTTTCCGGACTTCGCTCGGTGTGATGGCGCTCGCGGCGGCCGCTTTTGGCCCCGGCGGCGGGGCGCTGGCCGCCAATGGTCCGTTTCTCGCGCATCAGGCGCTCTATGACCTCAGCCTCGTCAAATCGCGCTCCAATTCGGTCAACAGCGCCCGCGGCCGCATCCTCTACAATTTCACGGGGAACGCTTGCGAGGGCTATACCTCGGAATTCCGTCAGGTCTCCGAACTCGACAGCGGCGAGGGCAAGATTACGCTCAGCGACCTCCGCTCCAATTCCTGGGAGGACGCCGCGGGCAAGAGCTACCGCTTCAAGATCGAGACGCGCATGAACGAGGCGGATGCCGGCCGGGTCGACGGCTCGGCCGAGCGCGACGGCGACCATATCAACGTCAAGCTGAAGCTGCCGGCGCCAAAGAGCTTCACCCTCGACGGCAAGGTCGTGTTTCCGACCGAGCAGATCCAGCGCATTATCGCCGCCGCGAAAGAAGGCAAGTCGCTGCTCGAGCTCTCCGTCTATGACGGCTCCGACGACGGCCAGAAAGTCTACAACACGCTGACCGTGATCGGCCAGCCGATCCCCGCCGACCGTGCCACCTCGGCAGATCCATCGACCTCGGACGAGCACATGAAGTCGTTGAAGCGCTGGCCCGTCACCGTCAGCTATTTCGATCGCGACATCCAGCAGAAAGAGGGCGAGCAGACGCCGGTCTATTCGATGTCGTTCGAGCTCTACGAGAACGGCGTCTCGCGCCAGCTCGTGCTCGATTACAACGATTTTGTGATTTCGGGTTCGATGGGCAAGTTCGACGTGAAGGACAGCAAGCCCTGTAATTGAGCTTCAGCCGTCGTTCCGGGGCTTGCGCAGCGAGAACCCGGAATCTCGAGATTCCGGGTTCGGTCTTGCGGACCGCCCCGGAATGACGGTTGAAGTTATTCTGTAGATTCTCTTCCATTGTCGTCATTGCAAGCGCAGCGAAGCAATCCAAAGTCCTGCCGCGGAACGATTCTGGATTGCTTCGTCGCTTCGCTCCTCGCAATGACAGGCTGGCTCTCAGCTCGCTCTCCAGCTACGCTCTGCCCCAACCACAAACTCCGGGAGCGCCTCCATGCCGAAGCTCGACCATCTCCGCCCCAGCGGCCTGCATCACAACCCGGCCTATTCCCACGTCGTCACTGCTTCCGGTGCGCGCACCATCTACATTTCCGGCCAGGTGTCGGTGGATGAGGAGGGACGTATCGTCGGCGAGGGCGATATCGCCGCACAGACGACGCAGGTGATGCAGAATCTCGGCCACGCGCTCAAGGCGGCGGGGGCGACCTACGCCAACATCGTCAAGATCACGACTTTCGTCGTGAACTACAAGCCGGAGCTGCGGCCCATCATCGGCAAGGCGCGCTCGGCTTTCTTCGAAGGCATGGAGCCGCCGGCCTCCACGCTGGTCGGCGTCTCCGCGCTCGCCGCGCCGGAATGGCTGATCGAGATCGAGGCGGTCGCAGTCGCGGACTGAATCCCTGCCACGCTCACGTGGCCTTGGACATCGCCTGCAGAACCGTCATCGCCTCGTCGGCCTTGTCCACCGGCACGAACAGGTGATCGTGATAGAAGGCCGACACGGCGTTCACGCTGATGCCGGCTTCGGCCAGACGCGCCGTGATTGCCGCCAGAAAGCCCACCGCATCGAGCGCGGAGCGAACTGTCAGGGTGATCAGGCGCGAGGGAAATTCATGGCGTAGTCCGGCACGTTCAGCCTCCTCCTGCAGTATCACCAGCGTTGTTCCTTCGCGTTCGCGGAACGTCAGCGTCGGGCTGATGGTGGCTGGAATACCCGCGTTCGGCGCAAGCGTGCAAAACACGAAGATGCCGTCCAGGATCTCCGGCTTCATGTTGCCCAGCAGCGCGTCGAGATCGCGTTCACCCGTCATCACTCCTGCGCCTTCTCCGGCCCGTCATAGGCGATGCCGCGGATCACCGCGGCGCTGCCGAACTTCTTGCGCAGGCTGTCCACCGCACGTTCGGCGTGGGCGGCGCGGCGGTCGAGCATGTCGGTGTCGTCGCTCGCTGAGCCCTCGCGCAGCGCGCTGACGCCGGCGCCCATAAGGCGGAAGGCGGTGCCGTCGATTTCCTTGGCCAGCATCTCGCGGCAGATCGAGAAAATCTTTGCGGCAAGCTGCGTCGGCGCTGCGATCGACTGCGAGCGGGTGCGCTGGCGGAAGTCGGCGGTCTTCAGCTTCAGCGTGACGGTCGAGCCGGCGAGTTCGCTGCTTTTCAGGCGCGACGACGTCTTCTCGCACAGCCGCCACAGGATCTTCTCCAGGGTCGCGAAGTCGCGGATGTCGGTCTCGAAGGTGGTTTCGCTGGAGATGGTCTTGGCGCCGCGGTCAGGCTCGACGCGGCGGTCGTCGATGCCGCGCGCGAGCCGCCACAGCCGGCGGCCGTCGCTCGGAAACTGCCGCATCATCTCGATCTCGTCGGCCTTCTGCAGGTCGGCGATGATGCGGAAGCCGCGCTGCACGAGGCGCTCCTGCGTCGCTGGCCCTACGCCGAAGATGAAGCCGACCGGCTTTTCCGCCAGCATCAATCGGGCTTCCTTCTGGTGGAGCGCGGCAAAGCCGCGGGGCTTGTCGAGGTCGGAGGCGATCTTGGCCAAAAACTTGTTGCAGGACAGGCCGACCGAGACGGTGATGCCGATGTCGCGCTCGACGTCGCGGGCAAAGCGCGCCAGCACCTTTGCCGGGATCATGCCGTGCACCCGTTCGGTGCCGGAGAGATCGAGGAAGGCTTCGTCGATCGAGAGCGGCTCGACCAGCGGCGTCAGCGCCTGCATGGCTTGGCGCACCTCGCGGCCGACGCGGACGTATTTGGCCATGTCCGGGCGGATCACGGTCGCATGCGGGCAGGCCTCGAGCGCCTTGAACATCGGCATCGCCGAGCGCACGCCATAGGTGCGGGCGATGTAGCAGGCGGCCGACACCACGCCGCGTTTTCCGCCGCCGATGATGACGGGCTTGTCGGCGATGTCAGGATTGTCGCGCTTCTCGACCGTCGCGTAGAAGGCGTCGCAGTCGATATGGGCGATGGTCAGGCCTGCAAGGGCCCGGTGGCGGACGAGGCGGGGGGATCCGCAGGCGGAACAGCGCCGTACGCCCATGTCCAGATCGGCCAGACAATCCCGGCAGAAGCAGCGGGGCCCGGCCGGGTCGGGGGCGGTCACGGCACGTCGCGCTCCCAGGAGCGGTCGCCGAGCGCATCCCCGAGGACCTGCCGCGCTGCGGCAACGTTGGTCGGATGCAGCTCCGAGGCGCTCGCGAAGGCCTTCACGGTGGCGTCATCGCGCAGCACGAAATCCAGCACGTTAAGGAGGAAATTCGGGTCCGAGGCGGCGTTCCGGAGGGTCTCCGGGCCCACACCTGTCTCGGCCAGGAACAGGCCCAGCCGCTCGGGCTCGCTCGCGACGAAGGACAGCGCTTGAATCGCAACGATTTCAGCGACTTCGCGGGGGTTGTGAACAGGCTTTTTCACGGGCCCGGTTTGCCTTTCCGTTAACTTTCGGTGTCTACTTTGCATCATGCCCGAGTCTCCGCCTTGAGTCTTGCGATCCGGGGCAAGCAAGTGGAAACCACATCGCAGAAAGTGGCCCCTCGGCTTTAACGAAACTAGAGCGAATCTGAGGCTAGTTTGAATCCAGTTTTCGAAGCGCCGGGAAGCGGCGCCTGAGGCGTCACATGTATCCGGCTTCGTGCCAATCGGGAGGGCGGGATGGCTAAGACCGTCCTGATCGTGGAAGACAACGAGCTCAACATGAAGCTCTTCCGCGACCTGTTGGAAGCGCATGGCTATCAGACTTCGGGCACCAGCAACGGTTACGAAGCGCTCGATCTCGTTCGCAAGATGCGGCCCGACCTCGTGCTGATGGATATCCAGTTGCCGCAGGTCTCCGGGCTCGAGGTGACGCGCTGGATCAAGGACGATCCGGAGCTGCGCAGCATTCCCATCGTCGCGGTCACGGCATTCGCGATGAAGGGCGACGAAGAGCGCATCCGCGAGGGCGGCTGCGAGGCCTATTTGTCCAAGCCGATCTCGGTCGGCAAATTCATTGAGACGGTCCGGCGTTTTATCGGATAGGAAGTGAGTTCAAAGTGTCCGCGCGTATCCTGGTTGTCGATGACGTTCCTGCCAACGTCAAACTCCTCGAAGCCCGCCTGTCCGCCGAATATTTCGACGTGATGACCGCTTCGAACGGCACCGAGGCGCTGGCGATCAGCCGCCGCGCCGAATGCGACATCATCCTGCTCGACGTCATGATGCCTGACATGGACGGCTTTGAAGTCTGCCGCCGCCTCAAGACCGATCCCGCCACGCACCACATTCCGGTCGTGATGGTCACCGCGCTCGACAGCCCGGCGGACCGCAACCGCGGCCTGGAAGCCGGCGCCGACGACTTCCTCACCAAGCCCGTCTCCGACGTCGTGCTGATCGCGCGCGTGCGCTCGCTGACCCGGCTGAAGATGATGACCGACGAGCTGCGCATGCGCGCCATCACCTCGCTCGAGATCGGCATGCAGGCGCCCGAGCGCAGTGCCGTGGCCGACACCGGCAAGGGCGGCCGCATCCTGCTGGTCGACGACCGCGAGTCCTCCTACGAGCGGCTGGCGACCATCCTCGCCGCCGAGCACACCGTCGACGTCGAGCCGAACCCGACGGAGGCGCTGTTCCACGCCGCCGAGGGCAATTACGACCTCCTGATCGTCTCGCTCGACCTCAACAATTTCGACGGCCTCAGGCTATGCAGCCAGGCGCGCTCGCTGGAGCGCACGCGGCATGTGCCGATCCTGGCGATCGCGGACCCCGAGAACTCGACGCGGCTGCTCCGCGGCCTCGAAATCGGCGTCAACGACTATCTGCTGCGTCCGATCGACAAGACCGAGCTCTTGGCCCGCGCCCGCACCCAGATCCGCCGCCGCCGCTACACCGATCATCTGCGCGACAACGTGCAGAACTCGATCGAGATGGCGATCACCGACGCGCTCACCGGCCTGCACAATCGCCGCTACATGGAGAGCCATCTCGCGACCCTCGCCGAGCAGGCCTCGCTCCGCGGCAAGCCGCTGGCGCTGATGATCCTCGACATCGACTACTTCAAGTCGATCAACGACAATTACGGCCATGACGCCGGCGACGACGTGCTGCGCGAGTTCGCGGTGCGCGTGCGCAAGTCGATCCGCGGCATCGATCTCGCCTGCCGCTACGGAGGCGAGGAATTCGTCATCGTGATGCCGGAGACCGATCTTCACGTCGCCGGCATGGTCGCCGAGCGCCTGCGCCGCTCGATCGCGGGCGAGCCGTTCGCGATCCACAAGGGCACCAAGCGGATCGAGGTCACGATCTCGATCGGCCTCACCACGCTGGAGCGAAAGGGCGAGGCGGTTGCCGAAGTTCTCAAGCGCGCCGACACTGCGCTGTATCGCGCCAAGCACGACGGCCGCAATCGCGTGGTGTCGCAGGCGGCGTGAGCCGCCCGCACAAAGTTGCGAAAACAACCCCATGCACAGTAGCCGGCGTTAGTCGGATCAATGGGTTACGCGGGTGGCCAAAAGGATTGCGCTGTCGGCGGCGCGATTTGACTTGTCGGGCAAAACAGGAGCATGTTGGTAGCGTCGCGAAATGGTCCTGACGTGTAGTTGGGTGTCGACGCTTCCGCCACATTCTCACTGTCGTCCCTGGGAGCGCAGGGACTCATAACCCCAGGGAGCGGTTATGGCGTGAGCTGGCAACCACGAGTCTTCGCCCAACTTCTCCCTGTGGTGATGGGTCCCGGCTCTGCGCTCCGCCTCGCTGCGCTTGTCCGGGACGACAGTGATCATTGTGGCGCGCGCTTATGCTGCATCACCGCAGCACCCCCCATATCCACGCTCGCATTGCGCAGCAGCACCTTTGCCGCTTCCTTTGCGGCGCGCGCCATCTCGGGATCGTCTCGCACGAGGTCCTGGGCGATGGCGCCGTCGACCAGCAGCACGAGCTGCGTCGCCAGCGCATCCGCGTCCGCAACGCCGAGCTCGTTCAGCCGCTCGCGAAACCAGATGCGGCGGCTTTCCTTGAAGGCGATCGCGATCTTCTTCACGGCGCGGTCCGCAGGTCCCAGCTCGGCGACGGCATTGACGAACGGGCAGCCGCGAAAATCTTTCGCCGCAAACCGCCGCTCCAGCGAATCGAAGGTCGCAAGAATCTGCTCGGCCGGCGGCTTGTCGGAGGGACGCTGAGATACGAAGCGGCGCTCGAGATAGGCCGCGATCAGCGCGTCCTTGGAGGGGAAGTGGTTGTAGAGCGTGCGCTTACTGATGCCAATCTCGGCCGCGATGGTGTCCACGCCGACGGCGCGAATGCCCTGTAGATAGAACAGCTTGTCGGCGGTCTCGAGGATCCGCTCTTTCATCGTCTGTTGTTTGGGCGGGGGAGCCATGCGGCAGCACGCGTCCTGTTCGCTTGACAGCACCTGACATCCATAGCCTATGTAAACAGGTCTGTGTACCCAAAATCAACGGCAAAAGCAGACGACGGCATTTGCGCCGTGCCGACGAGGGAGAAGAAAATGCCTCTGCTGCAGGTCCTGCGTCCGACATTGCCCATCCTGATCGGCGCCTCGATCATGCTGACGCTGAGCATGGGGCTGCGGCAGAGCCTCGGCATCTTCATGCAGCCGCTGACGCACGACATCCACATCTCGATCTCGGATTTCACGCTGGCGCTCGCCGTGCAGAACCTCGCCTGGGGCTTTCTCCAGCCACCCGCCGGCGCGCTTACCGCGCGCTACGGCTTCCGCCCGATCATGATCGCGGGCGCGCTGATGTACATTGCGGGGCTCGCGCTGATGGCAACCGCGAACGGGCTCATCAGCATCATGATCGGAGCGGGCGTGCTGATCGGGACGTCGCTGGCCTGCACCGCGGCGGCGATCGCGATGTCGGTGGCGGCGCGCGCGGTGCCGGAAACGGTGCGCTCCACCGTGCTCGGCATCGTCTCCGGCGCGGGCTCGCTCGGCGCGCTCTTGTCGGCGCCGATCGGGCAGATGCTCAACGAGGGTTTCGGCTGGCGCATCGGGCTTGCCGGCTTCGTGGTCATGTCGGTGCTGATGATACCCGCCGCCTGGTATGCCGGCCGTGTCGACAGAATCCCGCTGCCGAAGCCGGCCGCCGACGAGATCGACGATGCCACGGCGGCGGCAGCGGCGAGAACCGCATTCGGCAATGCCTCCTTCGTGGTGATGACCTGCGCCTATCTCGTCTGCGGCATGCAGCTCGTGTTCCTCACCACGCACCTGCCGTCGTATCTGGCGATCTGCGGCCTCGATCCCATGCTCAGCGCGCAGACGCTTGGCATGATCGGCGGCTTCAACGTGCTGGGCTCGCTGTTCTTCGGCTGGGCCGGCCAGCGCTGGAACAAGCTGGCACTGCTCGGCGGCATCTACATCCTGCGCTCGCTGGCGCTCGCCTGGTACTTCACGCTGCCGGCGACGCCGTTCTCGACGCTGCTGTTCGGCGCGATCATGGGCTTTTTGTGGATGGGCGTCGGCCCGCTGGTCGCGGGCGCGGTCGCCGAGATGTTCGGCCTGCGCTGGCAGGCGATGATCCAGGGCCTCGCCTTCATGAGCCACCAGATCGGCAGCTTTCTCGGCGCCTATGGGGGAGGGGTGCTCTACGATGCGCTCGGCTCCTACACCATGGCCTGGCGCATCGGCGTCGCGCTCGGCCTCGCCGGCGGCATCGTGCAGGTCGCGTTCGCGCTGATCCGCCCGTCGCAACCGCCGGCGCCGGTGTTGCGGACGGCGTAGCAAGGGCGGCTGGTCGCTTTGGTCAGCTTGGGAGCTTACAGCGGACGTCCCGGTGTTTGGTCGTGATGGGCCGATCGTGACCCAAGGCGGACCTGCGACCTATGCCCGCATCGAGTGCGACCATTCGGACGTGATACCCTCGCCAAGGCGTCCTCAACATCAGATGAGGATCGAATGAAGCGGCGGAGGTTCCTAGCGGTTACTGCTGCGTTGCTCGTTTCGCCTCAGCGTCTGTGGGCGCACAGGAAGCCTCGGCGCATCGGCTTTCTTGCTGTAGGTGATGGGAGCGGGCGGGCTCTTAATCAAGCCGAGCGTGTATTCCTTGATGGGCTGCGACACCGCGGCTGGGTGGATGGAAAACTAATTGTCGAAGTCCGCTTTTCTCATCCTCCCGATCAATTACCAGCTTCAGTCGCCGACCTGCTGACTCTCAATCCCGATGTACTGGTCGCTGCAGGACCACCAGCGGCCCTGGCCCTGAAATCGGCAACTACCACCATTCCGATTGTATTCGTGGCTGTGGCCGATCCCGTCCGCATCGGCCTCGTGCAAAGTCTATCGCGACCGGATGGCAACATAACGGGTATAACCACCAACGTCCCTGAGGACTTCTTCGGAAAACGTCTCGAAATCCTTCGCGAGCTCGTTCCCGGCGCCTCGAAAATTGCGGTCTTAATCAATCCAAAGAATCCAATGATCTACCTAGTGGAAGAAATACGCAACCTGGCGCGCAGGCGCGGCATGGAGCTGCTGACAGTTGAAGCGGCCACCGCCGAGGAACTCGATATCGCCTTTGCTTCGGCTTCTGCCCAAAACGCCGATGCTATAATTGATTTCGGTGATCCCCTCACCTATGTCGAGGCTCCCCGAATAATCGCACTCGCGGCGAAACATCGTCTACCCGCAAACTACTTGTTTCGGGTCTATGCCAATGGCGGATTGTCTGTCTACGGCGCAGATACGGCCGATCTATTCCGCCGTGCAGGCAGGCTCGTCGATAGGATTCTCGAAGGCACCAAGCCTGCCGACCTACCGGTAGAGCAACCGACGAAATTCGAGCTGATAATCAACATGAAGACCGCCAAGATGCTCGGCCTCACTGTGCCACCTTCACTACTCGTCCGCGCTGATGAGGTCATCGAGTAGAAGCGCCGCTTTGCTGCGGTGCAGGAGTCCCGCCTTTGACCCATCTGCGAAGTTGCGCCTCATCGGTCGGAGGTCTGCTCATCGCGGCAGCGCGGACCAGATTTACTCAACCTGAGTTCTTCGCATTTTGACCCACATGTATGGACCGGCTGCGTTTCGCAATAGAGATCGTGCGTGGGTTAGGCCCGGCGCACTATGTGAAGCTGCTCGCTCGATCGCAAACTAGCCAGCTTAAAGCTGCCGCCGAGCCACTTGTTGTTGCCGACGAAACAGTGAAGGCCCGCGGTGAAGCGGGCCTTGAGGGATGGTGGAATGGACCAAGACCTTTACGGTCCCATTCTGGCCGAGGCGGGATGTCCGGGCACCTGGAAGCGCTTGCCGGTGTCTGTAAGGTTATTGCCATCGACCTTCAGGATCGAGAAGTCCTGTGTCAGGTAGTTGCCGACGAGGAGGTACTGGCCGTCAGGCGTGAACACTGCGGCCTCGGGCAAGCCGCCGACCTCGATGTCCTCGGTCTTGCTCACTTTCTTCCCATCGATCTTGAGCACCGAAATGCTGCCGTTCTTTTCGTAGAAGTATGCGTTCTTCATGTTCGAACCGCGAAGAATCACGGCAACCGCGACGTCCCCCTTGGGGCTGATTGCAAGTCCCTCGGGGCCGTCGCCCACCACCACGCGATCGATGATGCGCGGCGGGTTGGCCTCCAAATCGATGACGCTCGTGGTATCCACACTTCCATCGGAAGCACCTGCGTTGCCGTTGTCCGAGGTCAGGGCGACTTTCCCGCCTGGTACTGCCGCGACATTGTAGGGCCATTGGCCGGCCGGCAGGTCGATCTTGTTGTACGTCACCTTATCGCCCGCGATGTCCAGCATGGAGATCTTGTGAGCAGGGAAGCGGGCGACCAGGGCTCGCTTGCCATCCGGGGTGAACGTTACGTGCGACGGACTGTCCGGCATCGCAACGGTGTCCGTGATCTTCACGTCTGTGCCATTCACGGAGAGGACGCTGATCGAATTATCGCCGCGATTGGCGACCAGTGCCATCCTGCCATCTGGACTGAAGCTGAGCCCGGAAGGCTGCTTCCCGCCAGTAAGCGTTGCGGCCAGCTTGGGCGGACTGGACTGCAGGTCGACGACGTAGATCTTGTTGTCAAGCACCTGTTTCAGCGAGTCGCCGTCCTTGATGACATCGACGGAGTCGGCGACCAGGGCCACCGCTCCACTGGGATCGATCGCAACGTTCACGGGCGGTCCGACAACCGAGTTCTTGAGCGGCAGGGCAGCGATGATCTTGGGGGTTTCAGGAGAGGCGAGATCGACAATCAGAACCTGATCCTTGCCGGACGCGGAGAGAATGGGCTTGCCGCTCTCGTCCCACAGCAGTTTCTCATCGAGCCCGACGATCATGAGGGGCTTCGCGTACCCAGTACTAAAGCTCGTACTGAGCAGCATGACGGCAAACGATAATCCTATAGCGCGGTTACACAACATCTTGGCGTCCTCCCGAAAATTACGCCAGCCTCTCAAGGGCCGGTCTTGGGAACTTACGCTGTGAAGCACTCGTTCGCTAGTAGTGCCTTGTCTACACTTGGCCACGGGCTGCCCATCGCTCACAAGCCCAGGACATCCGCGTTCAGGATGTGAGCCGAACGGTGTATCTACGCAGCCGTAGGCAGTCTTTGACCAAGACGGACATTTCGGAGTGACGTGCCGGCGCATGTGTTTACATCCAGCTCCAAATTTTACGGGAACCATTTCTATTCCGATCCATCCGATGGGAGCACGGCAATCATCGATAAGGCCGCCGGGCGGTAGTGCGCGCGCGACAGCCGTTTGCAAGGGATGATGCTGGGCCGCAATGCCTCACGAAACCAATTCAAGGAGGGACCCTTGGCAAGGGATCGTTCGATTTCCATCAGCAGAAGAAGCGTGGTCGCAGGATTGGCGCTGACGGCCCCCGTGGCTTTGGCTGGAACCAATCAAGCGCATGCGCAGACCCAGCAAACGACTCGGGATCAAAGCCTGTATGAACGACTTGGCGGCGTCTTCGCCATTGCAGCGGTCGTGGATCACTTCAGCGACGCTGTCGTAAAGAACCCCATTGTTGGTCAGAAGTCCAAAAATCCGCAGTTGAGGGAATGGCACACCAAAAATCTGAAGCGCTTGCCTGGCCTCAAGTTCATGCGAACGCTTTGGGTCTGTGACATTTCGGGTGGGCCGTTCCAGTTCAAAGCCACGAGGCCGGGAACGACGCCCCTCGGCCTTGAGGAGGCGCACCGGGCCTTGCGGATCTCTCCGGCGGAATTCGATGAGGTTGCAGCTGAACTCGGACGGACACTTGACTTCGCCAAGGTTCCGAAGCGCGAGAAGACCGAAGTACTGGCTGCGTTTGCCAGCCACAAAGATGAGGTGACCGCCGGTTACGTATCGAGAGCCAAGCGCGGTTGAAGCAATCTCTCCTGGCGCAGAAGGACGAGGTGTGACCTGAATAAAGTCTTTCTTGCCCCGTAGCGGCCAATTTGTACGGGCAGAGCATTCCGCTCTGCCCCGTCGTCCGCCGATGCTTCGATGGGTCTGCTGTTGGCCCGAAGGGAAAGGGGTTCGGGAAGCCGCATAGGGCTGCTCTAGCAGGTAAAAGCGGACGCTGGTCGCTCTTCCCTCAATGGAAGCATCGGACCCAGAGCGAACGTCTAGTCTAGAGCTTCGGTTGACCCAGACCGACCGATCACGTTTGCCGGGATACGAGCCACAGAAACCTGCTCACTTGCGTGGCAGGAAGCAGCGCCTCCAGCCAGCTCGGTCTTCCCGAGAAGGTTTAGCGGGACGATGCCCAACCTATCCCTCCTGGACTTCTCGGACATCAAGTCGTCTCATCGCAAAACCGCTAGCACGCCCTTCGCCACAGGGACCAAGACATGGAACGGGCGGGCCATACGACGCATTGGACACTTGAGCCCGGAGCGAAAGTGTGGCTGAGGACCAATTCCGGGTTGCACGATTATCCACCGGCAGGAACCGACCTGCCGATCATACTTGGTGATGCAACGGTCATCAGCAGCTGGGTGGTGAGCGCGTCGCCGAGCAGACTTATCTTCGAGCTAGACGTCGGTTATCTCCGACGTCTGGCGCCGGGCGCTTCCGGCCTATCCCCTCGCGGATTTCCTGGAGCAGAATGGATCGTGCAGCTGCGCGTGTAGGCCGATTGTCACGCATCGAACGAAACGATCTGTACCGATCGAGCTGGTTTGCGAGGCGGACCCAGCTTTGCGACAGAGACTTGAGGAGTCTTGCTTCAGTCTTGTCCCGCGCTGATCGCATCAGGCTGAGGCCATTCAGCGGACTGGGGACGACAATGTTTCACGGTTTCCATGAATGTTGCTCTCATCCCATCGCCAAACCTGTTAGCCAGGTTGACATACTTCCGAGCGAAAATCTGTGCACTAGCTCACATTTCCATACGGCCTGGTACGCCGCCATGAATGCGTCTAGCGTCGTTGCGCGGGCCGCTCGCACACAAGCCGGCGTTGATGTTCGTTGACTGTTGGGATCGAGAGCCGGGCCCCATGTCTTCGCGGTCGGCCGTGTTGCGTTCTTGGTCCCGGCTTCGCGCAGCAGCGTTGCACGCTGGAGCGCGTCCCGGACATGTCGCGGAGCAAATGAAAACGGGGCCCAGAGGGCCCCGTCAAAGTCTTCAATGTCTCGCGATCTTACTTGATCTTGGCTTCGCGGAATTCGACGTGCTTGCGCGCGACCGGATCGTACTTCTTCTTGACGAGCTTGTCGGTCATGGTGCGCGAGTTCTTCTTGGCGACGTAGTAGAAGCCGGTGTCGGCCGAGGACACGAGCTTGACCTTGATGGTGACCGCTTTGGCCATGTTCTGAACCTCAGAAAATTGGGGAATCTGGAGCCGGCCAGACGGCCCGCGTTGGCCGGCAACCTAGCCAAAAACGGCTGGAAGTCAAGGATTTAGGCCCGAAAAACCACTCAAATCGGGCCGATCAGGCCTCGAAGAACCGGTTTTTCGGCCGCGGCAAGCCCAGATTCTCTCTCAAAGTGGCCCCTTCGTACTCTTTGCGGAAAATTCCGCGCTTCTGCAGCTCCGGGACCACCTTGTCGACGAAATCGTCCAGTCCGGCAGGGACGAACGGGAACATGATGTTGAAGCCGTCGGAGCCGCGCCCGACCAGCCATTCCTCCATCTGGTCGGCGATGGTCTTGGGCGTCCCGACGAACGAAAGCCCGCCATAGCCGCCGACGCGCTGGGCGAGCTGGCGCACGGTGAGCTTCTCGCGCGCGGCGAGATCGACCATGCGCTGGCGGCCGCTCTTGCTGGCGTTGGTCTCGGGAATGTCGGGCAGGGGGCCATCCGGATCGAAGCCGGAGGCGTCGGTGCCGAGGATGACGGACAGCGAAGCGATGGCGCTGTCGTAGTGCACGCGGCTGTCGAGCAAAGCGCGCTTCGCCTTGGCTTCATCGACGCTCTCGCCCACCACGACGAAGGCGCCGGGGAGGATCTTGAGGTGCTCGGGGGCGCGGCCGGCTTTCTCCATGCGGCCCTTGATGTCGGCATAGAGCCTTTGTCCATCGGCGAGACTGCCGCCGCCGGTGAACACGGCTTCCGCGGTCTCGGCCGCGAGCTGCTTGCCGTCTTCAGACGCGCCGGCCTGCACGATCACCGGCCAGCCCTGCACGGGGCGTGCGATGTTGAGAGGGCCGCGCACCTTCAGATATTTGCCGTGGTGGTCGAGCACATGCATCTTCGCGGGATCGAAGAAGAGACCGCTCTCGACGTCGCGCACGAAGGCATCGTCGGCGAAGGAATCCCACAGGCCGGTGACGACGTCATAGAATTCGCGGGCGCGCTTGTAGCGCTCGGCGTGCTCCATGTGGTCGTCCAGGCCGAAATTCAGCGCCGCGTCCGGGTTCGAGGTGGTGACGATATTCCACCCCGCGCGCCCGCCGCTGAGATGGTCGAGCGAGGCGAAGCGGCGGGCGACGTGATAGGGCTCGTCGAAGGTGGTCGAGCCCGTCGCGATCAGGCCGATCCGCTCGGTGACGGCCGAAAGCGCCGACAGCAGCGTGAACGGCTCGAACGAGGTCACGGTGTGGCTGCGCTTGAGCGCGTTGGTGGGCATGTTCAGTACGGCCAAGTGATCGGCCATGAAGAAGGCGTCGAACTTGCCGGCCTCGAGCTTCCGGATCAGCGTCTTGATATGCGAGAAGTTGAAATTGGCGTCGGGCCAGGCCCCAGGATAGCGCCAAGCGCCGGTGTGGATGCTGATCGGGCGCATGAACGCGCCAAGCTTGAGTTGCCGTTGTGCCATCGCCCGGTGTCCGTTTTTGGTGACGCTCGGAAAGACATAGGGACGCGGCGGAGCTCCGCCATTGGGGAGGGCGGGAAGATTATTTTGTTTTTTTCAGATCTCTCAGCACGTCATTCCGGGGCGCGCCACTTGGCGTGAGCCCGGAATGACGAGGAGAGAGCCGCGCAATGATGCCTAGCTCAAAACATCCTTCTGCATCTTACCGCCGTAGAAATGGAAGAAGGGCACCGGCGCGTCGTGGCGGAGCGGGCCGGTGGCAAGGCGGGTGTCGAGCTCGTTGAGCACGTTGCGCGTCATCGGATGCAGATCCGCGAGCGGTTTTGAGCCGAGCTCGACCCAGACCAGCTCGACCAGCTCCGCATCGGCATGGATCACGCCCTCGACGCGATGGGTGATCGCGGACGCATCGGCCGTGAAGAAACGCGTGTCGAAACGCTTGACGCGGCCGGGCGGGGTGATCGCGCGCGCGATCAGGAACAGACCGGAGGGATCGGGCAGCAGGCCCGCATCCGCGAACGGCTTCCAGGCGCCGTCGAGCCTCGTCACCTTGCCCTCGGCCTTGCGGCCGAGGCAGAGACCGGTCTCCTCACAGGCTTCGCGGATCGCGGCAATCGCCAGCGATTTCGCGCGCGAGGCCGGGGTCTTCGGACTGCCCTTGGCGAGATTGGCCTCCAGCTCCGCGGTGATCGGCGCAGCACATGGCACGCGATAGTCGGCCTTGTCGACGCGGCCGCCCGGGAAGACGAATTTTCCGGGCATGAACACGACCTTGTCGTGGCGCTTGCCGACCAGCACTTTCGGGGTGGCGCCGCTGCGATCGACCAGGATCAGCGTCGCCGCATCCCTCGGGCGGAAATAGGGGTGATGGTCGGCTTCCTTCGCCTCGTGAACTTTTGCCTTCTCCTCGGCCTGCGAAATATCCGTCATGTCCTCACCCAAACCGCTTCTTGCTTATTGGCTACACTGGCGGAATACCATCCGGAGGGTTCTCGTCAAACCCGTGCATGCGCAGAGCCCATTGCAGGCCGACCACAGCTCCCTTCACCGGCTGCAGCAGCGCGAGCGAGGCGGAGAAGGTGAAGGGCAGATAGGCCGCGAAGCTGATCCAGACCGGCGTGGTGTAATTGGTCTCGATCCACAAAACCGCCGGCACCACGATGTGGCCGACGATGACGATGACGAGATAGGCAGGCAGATCGTCGGCGCGATGCGGCGTGAAGTCGAGGCCGCATGTCGCGCAATTGTCCGCCGTCTTCAGGAAGGCGCGGAACAGCTTTCCCTTGCCGCAGCGCGGGCAGCGGCCGCGAAAGCCGCGCCTCATCGCGGTCCAGACGTCGCGCTTCTCGACGAGGCCGCTCTCGCGCGTCCAGATCTTTGGGGCCGTGCTCATCGTCACCATGCCTTGCCCTTCTGTCCCTTGCCTTTGCTCTTGTTCTTTCCTTTGGCCTTCCTGCCCTTGGCAGATTTCTGCTTCTCCGGCTTGCGTTTTTTCTCTGGGCTGCGTCCGGGATGGGCCTTTGACGATTTGCGCTGCGGGCGGAACGGCCTGCGGTCGCGCGGCGCGGCATCTGCCTGCGACGACAGCAATTCGAAGCGCAGTGCGCCCGCGATCGGTGCTGCTTCTATCAGACGGACGTCAACGACGTCGCCGAGCTGATAAAGGGTGCCGCTGCGCGTGCCGACCAGCGCGTGTCGGCTCTCGTCATAGTTGAAATATTCCGTGCCGAGGGATCGGATCGGGATCAGCCCGTCGGCGCCGGTCTCGCTCAGCTTGACGAAAAGGCCGGCGCGCGTGACGCCGGAGACGCGGCCCTGGAAACTTGCGCCGATGCGATCAGCGAGATGATGGGCGATCAGGCGGTCGACGGTCTCGCGCTCGGCCTTCATCGCGCGCCGCTCGGTCAGCGAGATGTGGGCGGCGACTTCGCTTAAGGTCTCCGGCGTCTCGCTGTCGGGCAGGGCGCCTTCGCCAAGGCCGAGCGCGCGGACCAGCGCGCGGTGCACGACGAGGTCGGCATAGCGGCGGATCGGCGAGGTGAAATGCGCATAGCGGCGCAGGTTCAGGCCGAAATGGCCGTAATTCTCGGAGGAATATTCGGCCTGCGCCTGGGCGCGCAGCACGACTTCGCTGACCAGCGGATAATAGTCATGGCCTTCGAGCTGGGCCAGCACGCGGTTGAACAGCGTCGGGCGCAGCGCGCCTGATTTCGTGAAGGGAACGTCGAGCGTCTCCAGAAACTCGCTCAGCGCATGGACCTTCTCGAGCGTCGGTTCGTCATGCACGCGATAGATCAGTGGGAGAGACTTCTTCTCCAGCATCTCCGCCGCGGCGACGTTGGCGAGGATCATGAACTCCTCGATCAGCTTGTGCGCGTCGAGCCGCTCAGGCACGACGACGCGATCGACCGTGCCGTCGCTCTTCAAGAGGATCTTGCGCTCGGGCAGATCGAGATTGAGCGGATCGCGTTCGTCGCGGGCGCGCTTGGCGCAGGCATAGGCGGCATAAAGCGGTTTCAGGATCGGGTCGAGCAGGGGACCGGTGGTGTCATCCGGCCTTCCGTCGATCGCGGCCTGCGCCTGCGCGTAAGCGAGCTTGGCCGCCGAGCGCATCAGGATGCGGTGGAAGCTGTGCGATCGCTTGCGGCCGTCGGGCCCGAGCACCATCCGTACCGCGAGCGCGCCGCGCGGCTCGCCGGGTACCAGCGAGCAGAGATTGTTGGAGATGCGCTCGGGCAGCATCGGCACGACGCGGTCGGGGAAATAGACCGAGTTGCCGCGGTCGAGCGCGTCGCGATCGAGCGCCGTGCCCGGGCGGACATAGAAGCTGACGTCGGCAATGGCGACGTTGACGATGAAACCGCCTTTGTTATTGGGATCGTCATCGGGCTGCGCGTGGACCGCGTCGTCGTGGTCTTTTGCGTCCGGCGGGTCGATGGTGACGAGCGGGACGTCGCGCCAGTCCTCGCGCCCCTTCAGGTTCGCCGGCTCAGCGGCTTCCGCCTCGCGCTCGGCTGCGGACGAGAATTGCAGCGGAATGTCGTGAGCATAGATCGCGATCAGGCTGATCGCCTTCTCCGACTTGACCGAGCCGAGCTTCTCCTTCACGCGGCCGGAGGCGAGGCCGAAGCCGCGCGAGCGGACGATGTCGACGCTGACGAGGTCGCCGTCCTGTGCGCCTTGCGCATCGGTCTTGGCGATATTCAGCTCGCGGTCGGCGAACTTCTTGTCGACGGGGACGAGCCGTCCGCCGCCTTCGGGAAGCTCACGAAACACGCCGAGGATGCGGCTCTTGGCCTTGCCGATGACCTTGATGATGCGGCCGCGCCAGGCGGGGCCTTCATCATCATCGCTGCGCTCGACGCGCAGCAGCGCGCGGTCGCCGATTCCGGCCGAGGTGCCCGGCTTGGCTCGGCGCGGCATCTCGATGAGGATCTTCGGCGGCTCGCCGCTCTCCACCTCGTCCCACTCGGCGGGAGAGGCAATCAATTCGCCGTCGCTGTCGCGGCCGGTGATGTCGGCAAGCAGCGTCGGCGGCAGCGCGTCCGGCTCCGATACCTTGTGGCGCTTCTTCTTGATGACGCCGTCGTCGGCGAGCTCGCGCAGCATGCGCCTGAGCTCGGCGCGATCGGCGTTCTTCAGGCCGAACTCGCGCGCAATTTCGCGAGTTCCGACCTTTCCCGGATTTGCCTTGATGAAGGCGACGATGGCGTTCCTGTCGGGAAAGCCACGGTCATTCGTGCGTTTCACTTAGCCTCTAACTCTTGCCGGCACTCTTCTTGGCCGGAGTATTTGCAGGATTCTTGGTGGCGGCGGCCTTGGTCGGCGACGTCTTGGCGGTCGACGGCACGGCGGCGCGCGCCTTGCTGGTGGATTCGGATTTGGTCTTGGCTGCGGCTTTCTTCGCGGCCGGCTTCTTCGGTTTTGGCGCAGCGTCTTCACCGTCCGCAGCTTTCTCTGCAGTCTTCTTGGCCTTGGCTGGCTTCGCCGCTTTCTTCGCCGACTTGGTGGTCTTGGCCTTGCCGCCGCCCTTGGCCGCGCGCTCGTCGATCAGCGCGATCGCCTGCGGCAAGGTGATCGTATCCTTCTCGAATTCGGCCGGGATCGTCGCATTGACGCCGCCGGCCGTGACATAGGCGCCGTAGCGGCCGCTCTTGACGGTGACGGTGCCGAGCGTCGGATGATCGCCGAGCGCCTTGCCGGGATCGGCGCCGAAGCGGCGGCTCGGGCCCTTGGCGACCTTTTCCGCGATCAACGTCACCGCGCGGTTGAGGCCGATGTCGAACACCTCGTCGCCGGCTTCCAGGCTGGCATAGGTCTTGTCGTGCTTCACGAACGGTCCGAAGCGGCCGAGGCCGGCGGTGATCGGAAGACCGCTTTCCGGATGCTTGCCGATCTCGCGCGGCAGCGACAGCAGTTTCAGCGCGAGCTCGAGGTCGACATCGCCGGGCGAGGTGCCCTTCGGAATGCCGGCGCGCTTGGGCTTCTCGCCTTCCTCATAATCCTTCTGCTCACCGAGCTGGATATAGGGGCCGAAGCGGCCGGCCTTGACCCAGACATCGCGACCCGTATCAGGATCCTGGCCCAGCGAACGGTCGGCGGTCGCCTCACCATCGGCGGCGAGCTGACGGGTGTAGCGGCACTCCGGATAGTTCGAGCAGCCGACGAAGGCGCCGAACTTGCCGGCCTTCAGGTTCAGCCGGCCGGTGCCGCAGTTCGGGCACTGGCGGACGTCGCCGCCATCGGCGCGCGGCGGATAGATGTGCGGCCCAAGCATCTCGTCGAGCACGTCGAGCACCTGCGCGACGCGCAAATCCTTGATGTCATCGACGGCGCCGATGAAGTCGCGCCAGAAGTCCTTCAGCACCTGCTGCCAGGAAATCTCGTTGTTGGAGATGCGGTCGAGCTGTTCCTCCAGGCCCGCCGTAAAATCGTACTCGACGTAGCGGCTGAAGAAGCTTTCGAGGAACGCGATCACGACGCGGCCCTTGTCCTCGCCGTGCAGGCGCTTCTTCTCCAGCTTGACGTAGCCGCGGTCCTTCAGGACCTGGAGGATCGAGGCATAGGTCGAGGGCCGGCCGATGCCGAGCTCTTCCATGCGCTTGACCAGGGATGCTTCCGAGAAGCGCGGCGGCGGCTCGGTGAAATGCTGGGTCACGGACAGGCTCTGCCGCTTCAGGGCGTCGTTCGGGCTCATCGCGGGGAGGCGGCGGGAATCCTCGTCCTCCTCGTCGTCGCGGCCTTCCTGATAGAGCGCGAGGAAGCCGTCGAACTTGACGACCTGGCCGGTGGCGCGCAGCTCCAGCGTGCGGGAACCGGCCTTTGCCGTGATGTCGACGGTGGTGCGCTCGAGCTCGGCGGATTCCATCTGGCTCGCGATCGTGCGCTTCCAGATCAACTCGTAGAGCTTCGCCTGATCGGCATCCAGCCTGCGGCTCAGGCTGTCGGGGCGGCGGGAGAGGTCGGTCGGTCGGATCGCCTCGTGCGCTTCCTGGGCGTTCTTGGCCTTGGCCTGGTATTGACGGGGCGCATCGGGCACGTAGGCGTTGCCGTAATCCTCGCCGATCACCTTGCGCGCCTGGGTGATCGCGGACGGGTCGATCTGCACGCCGTCGGTACGCATATAAGTAATGAGTCCGGTGGTCTCGCCGCCGATGTCGATGCCTTCATAGAGGCGCTGGGCGATGCGCATGGTGTGCGCCGGCGCAAAGCCGTATTTGCGGCTGGCTTCCTGCTGCAGCGTCGAGGTGGTGAAGGGCGCTTGCGGATTGCGCCGAGCGGGCTTGGCATCGACCGCGGTCACGGTGTAGCTGGCTGCCTCCAGCGCCTTCTTGAAGTCTTCGGCTTCCGCGCCGGTGCCGATGTCGAGACGCTGGATCTTCTTGCCGTCGGCGCCGACGAGGCGGGCCTCGAACGCATCCCCGCGCGGCGTCAGCAGGGTTGCGATCAGCGACCAGTATTCGCGCGGCACGAATTTCTCGATCTCGAGCTCGCGATCGCAGACGAGACGCAGCGCCACCGACTGCACGCGGCCGGCCGAACGGGCGCCCGGCAGCTTGCGCCACAGCACGGGAGAGAGAGTGAAGCCGACCAGGTAATCGAGCGCCCGGCGCGCCATATAGGCGTCGACCAGCGCGCCGTCGATCTGACGCGGATGCTTCATTGCGTCCGAGACGGCCTGCTTGGTGATGGCGTTGAACACCACCCGCTCGATTTTCTGGTCCTTCAGCGCGCGCTTTTCCTTCAGCACCTCCAGCACGTGCCAGGAGATGGCCTCGCCCTCGCGATCAGGGTCGGTGGCGAGAATCAGACGGTCGGCGCCCTTCAAGGACCTGGCGATCTCGTTGAGCCGGCCGGCTGCCTTGGGATCGACCTCCCAGATCATCTTGAAATTGGCATCGGGATCGACGGAGCCGTTCTTCGCGGGCAGGTCGCGGACATGGCCGAACGAGGCCAGAACCTCATAGGACGAGCCCAGATATTTGTTGATCGTCTTGGCTTTCGCCGGCGACTCCACGATGACGATATTCATGTAGTTCCAGTAACTTACGGGAAAATCTTGGGCCGAAAACGAAAGGACTCGGGTCGGCCGTTTCGACCCGAACATGGGTGGTGAGGCCTCCGCTGTCAAATGGAGGGATGTTGAAAGCCGCCTCGATGGGAAAAGTTTCATATCGAAAAAGTTGCAAAATACCACCTTGGAGTTGCGGTCGATGTGGGCGTAATGTCGCCGCTGGGGCCATGGATTCGGGTGGGGTCTTGGTAACTAAGCCAAAGAAACGGAGGCGCGCCGCATCAGGCGCGCGTGGAGGCGCGCGTCATGAGGAACCAGGGGAGGGGGGCGCGGACGAGGCGGTGGCCTTCATCGCCGAGCAGACCGGAGCATTGCGCAAGGTCGCCGAGCGCCACAAGCTCGACGTGCTCTATTATCTCCTCGGCATGACCAAGCTCGAGGCCGACGAGCATCTGCGGCTACGGACCAAGCGCAAGCTCTCGTGACAAGACCAGGTGGATTGTCGTGAACTGTCGCGTTCGACCGGCGACAAAGCCAATGTGAAGAACGCGTCCAATCTCTCAAGCCGTGCGGATAGGCTCCGCAACGATGTTCGTAGCCTCGTGATCATGGTGGCATTGATCGCAGGGTTGATCCTGTGGTTTGCGACCGTCGGCTCGACCGATCGGGTGATCTATCGCGGCGTCGATCAGGCCTGGTCCGAGCCCGGCCGCGTCCATCTCAAGACGGAGCCTTCCGGTCATTACGCGATCGAGCGGAGTGCAGATTTCGCCGCCATGAAGGTCGGCTGTGTTTATGATCTGAACTACGAGGCCGAGTTCGGCCGGCGCCAACGCGAAAATCGCCAGAAAACGGTTCGCAGGGCTATTCTGGTCGGATGCTAGCCAGAGTTCGCTGCGCTCGCACGGAAGGTGTGGTGGCAGCTCGCCGCCGCAATCACGCCGATCGCCGTCGCGCCGGCCGCGGCTTCAGCGTGGTGTCGGCGGGACTGAGCAGGCGCCCGTCCTCGGCGCGCATTTCCAGCTTCTTCACCGGGCGGCCTCTCGCACGATCGACCAGGATGGTCGCGATCTCCTCGGGGTGATCGTCGAACTCCTCGCTCCATTGCCGCAGTGCCACCAGGATCGGAAAGGTGCCGCGGCCCTTCGGCGTCAGCAGATATTCCTGATAGGCGCTGCCGTCGGAGGCGGGGGCGGTTGCCAGAATGCCGTGGTCGACCAGCGATCGCAGGCGCGCCGCCAGGATGTTCTTGGCCATGCCGAGCCTGCTCTGAAACTCGCCGAAGCGGCGGACGCCGAACAGCGCCTCGCGGATGATCAGCAGCGACCACCAGTCGCCGAGCGCCTCCAGCGAGCGTGCGATCGGGCAGGAATCGCCCTCGAAGCTGGTTCGTTTCACCATCGCAGTCTGTCCTATCGCGTTCGCACGGCGTCAGCGCCGATCACGCGCTTGTGTGGTTGCATCATAAAACCGCTTGCTCTAGATGGCAATCTAGTTTCATCATGCAACTAAGGAGGCGAGCGTGAGACTGAAAGACAAGACGGCATTGATTACGGGCGGCAACAGCGGCATCGGGCTTGCGACGGCAAAACTGTTTGCGGCCGAAGGCGCCAAGGTAGTGATCACCGGGCGCAACAAGCAGACGCTGGAGGCTGCCGCGAAGGAACTCGGGCCGAACGCGCTCGCGCTCGCCGCCGACGCCACCGACATCGCCGCGACCGAAGCCGCCATCAAGCAGGGCGCGGAGAAGTTCGGCAAATTCGACATCGTGTTTGCCAATGCCGGCATCGCCGGCGGCACGCCGCTGGGCTCGGCGACGCCCGAAGTCTTCGAGAAGGTCATCAGCACCAATCTGACCGGCGTGTTCTTCACCGTGCAGTCGGCGCTGCCTTTTCTCAACGACAATGCCTCGATCATCCTCAACGGCTCGGTGATCTCCGTGCTCGGCATTCCCGGTTACTCCGCTTACGGTGCCGCAAAGGCCGGCGTGCGGGCGATGGCGCGGATCATGGCCTCGGAGCTGTCGCCGCGCGGAATCCGCGTCAATGTCGTGGCGCCCGGCGCGATCCGCACCCCGATCTGGGGGCCCGCGACCGCGACACCCGAAGCCGAGAAGGCGTTCGAGAAGCGGATCGCGCTATCGACGCCGCTCGGCCACATCGGTGAAACGGATCACGTCGCGAAGACGGTGCTGTTCCTCGCTTCCGATGATTCCGCGCATGTGCAGGGGCAGGAGATCTTCGTCGACGGCGGCGCGGTGGCCTCCCCGAGCGGCGCGCCGATCTATCGCGGCTGATCAAACCAGGCGCAAATCGAACTGGCCGGCGCAGCCTATGCGGTTGCGCCGGTCGGTTCCGACGTCCGGCCAGGTGCATTGACTGAACCTTTGCGCGAGGTGTTGAACCTTCGCGGAAGCTGCAAAGACCCTCTTAAGGGACGGGCAGACTCATTATATCTATAGGGAGTCTAGCATGCCGAAAGCAGCCAGCTTTTTCTCGTCGCTTTCATCACCGCGCATCTTCACCGAAAGATCCTCCGTTCCCGCCAGGCGCTCCGACACATCCGAGCTCGTCGCCATCGCGTTGTTGTGCGGCATGGGCCTGTTCGTCTCGCTTGTTGCCGTGATCCTGGGCATTTAGGGGGTCTGGTTCCAGCTCTGCAGATCGTGCAGCCATCAGCCGCCGCGTATTTTGGCGGCGGCCGATCTCGGCCCGGCGTCAGGCCGCCCGCAGGCTGGTGGCGGCTTGAAGCGCGCCCGCGAGCGCCTTCTCGCGGTGATCCGGTCCGACCTGGATGCCGTCGGCGATGATGAATTCGGCATTGCGGACGCCGATGAAGCCGAACACGCCGCGCAGATAGCTTTCGAGGTGCTCCAGCGCTGCGGCGGGCGAGCCGGCGCCGTAATAGCCGCCGCGCGAGATCGCGACGATCACGCGTTTGCCGCCGGCGAGCCCCTCGGGCCCGGCTGCGCCATATTTAAAAGTCTTCCCCACCACCAGGATGCGGTCGATCCAGGCCTTGAGCTGGCTCGGAATCGTGAAGTTGTACATGGGTGCACCGATGACCACGACGTCGGCGCTCAGGAACTCCTCCAGCACCGCCGCGCTTGCGGCAAGGTCGGGCGCAAGCTCCGCCGGTGCGGGGGCGCCTTGCGCTGCCGCGAGATGCGAGCCGGAGAGATGGGCAAGCGGGGTCTGGGTCAGGTCGCGATAGACGACTTGAAGCGACGACGTCGCCTGCCCGAGACGGTCGACGATCGCGGCGGAAACCTGCCGGCTGACGGAGTGGGGGCCGAGCACGCTGGAGTCGATATGGAGAAGTTTCATTTGGGGTCACCCTGGTATAGGTTTGTAACCGGCGCTACATGAGTGACTGTTGAAATCCCCGCAAGAACGCACTTTTTTGAGCCATGGGCACATCTTTGAAACCTGAGAACACCGATTTGCCTGCTCCGCCGAGGCCAAACCCAAGGCCACATCAGAGTCCCGATCCGATGCCGGATCGCAACCACGCGGACTGCCGCGGTGTCGCCTCCGTGCTGTCCCGTGTCGGCGACAAATGGAGCGTGTTCGTGATCATGATGCTCAGCGACGGGCCGAAGCGCTTCAACGAGCTGAAGCGCATGATCAACGGCATCTCGCAGCGGATGCTGACTTTGACGCTGCGCGGTCTCGAGCGCGACGGCCTCGTCACGCGCACGATCTTCCCGACCATCCCGCCGCGGGTGGACTATGAGCTGACCGATCTCGGCCGCGGTCTTCAGCAGCCGGTGAAGGCGCTCGGGGAGTGGGCGATCGAACATCAGGAGCAGATCGCGGCCGCGCGCACGCGGTTCGATGCGCGCAACGAGGGTTAGACTAGCGTTGCGGCTCGACAGTTCACGCCCGGAATGACGCCTTTCCAGTCAACGACATCGAAGGCACACACTAGAGCAGCGACACCAATCCGCCGCCGTGGCGCTCGAGCCGGCCGGCGAGCTCGAGCTCCAGCAGCACCGTGCGCACGATTGTGGGCGAGGCGCCGGACATTCGTACGAGATCGTCGATCGTCACGGGGGCTGGGCCGAGCAGGTTGATGATCTGATCGCGGTCATGGCTCTGCGGATCACTCTCGAACGGCTCGCCGTCGGGCTCGCCTGCGGGGTGCATCAGGGGCCGTTCCATGATCGGCTGCACCGCGTTGACGATGTCGGCGGCTTCCGTGACGAGCGTTGCGCCCTGCTTGATCAGGTCGTTGGCGCCGGCGGCACGCGGATCGAGCGGCGAGCCGGGCACCGCGAACACCTCGCGGCCCTGTTCGGCCGCCATGCGCGCGGTGATCAGCGACCCCGAGCGGTGCGCGGCTTCCACCACGAGGACGCCGAGCGAGGCGCCCGAGATCAGCCGGTTGCGGCGTGGAAAGTCGCGGGCGCGCGGCTCGTGGCCGAGCGGCATCTCGGAGATCGCCGCACCCGCGTGGTCGAGGATTGCGGCGAGCAGGTCGCCATGCTCGGGCGGATAGATGCAATCATGGCCGCCCGCGAGCACGGCGATCGTGCCGTTCTCAACGCTTGCGCGATGTGCGGCCTGATCGACGCCGCGGGCGAGGCCCGAGATGACGACAAAACCGGCTTCGCCAAGTTCGCGCGCGAGCTGGCCGGCGAATTTCAAGCCCGCGCCGGAGGCGTTGCGCGAGCCGACGATGGCGATCATCGGCCGCATCAGGGTTTTCGTGTCGCCGCGTACGGCGAGCAGCGGCGGTGCGTCGTCGATCATCGCCAGCCGCGCCGGATAGCCGTCCTCGCCGGGGGCTAGCCAGGCGATGCCGAACTTGCGGCTTGCGGCGAGCTCGGCCTTCGCCTCATCGGCGCTACAGATACGGCCCGTCCGCTGCGCACCGCCGCGGCGCGCCAGATCAGGCAGGCGCTCCAGCGCCAGCCGCGCGGTGCCGAAATGATCGACCAGCGAACGGAAGGTGCGCGGCCCGACATTGTCGGAACGGATCAGCCGCAGGCGGTCGATCCGCTCAGCCTCGGTCAGCTCCACGCTTGGATTGATGGCGTCCACGGTGTCTCCTTGCAGGGACAGCATGGAACAACCTGAGGGCGTTGCGCAACAGGGACCTGCGCTTGCGCGACCTTGCTGCGATGCTAAAAGCGATCCCAATAAGAAGGATTTTGCCATGATCTCACTTGCCGACCTTCAGCGCCGCATCGAAGCGGGCGAGCTTTCGACTGACGCCGCCATCGCGCAATCGCACGCGGCGATCGAAGCCAAAGAGAAGGACGTCCACGCCTTCGTTCGCCACGACAAGTCGGCGAGGGCGCAAGGCTCCGGGCCGCTGCGCGGCATCGCGGTCGGCATCAAGGACATCATCGACACCGCCAACATGCCGACCGAGATGGGCTCGGAGATCTATCGCGGCTGGCAGCCGCGCGCCGACGCACCTGTGGTGATGATGCTGAAGCGGGCAGGGGCCACCATCATCGGCAAGACCACCACGACCGCGTTTGCCTCGCGCGATCCGACCCCGACGCGCAATCCCCACAATACGGGTCATTCGCCGGGCGGCTCCTCCTCCGGCTCGGCGGCGGCCGTCGGCGCCGGCATGATCCCGCTGGCGCTGGGCACCCAGACGGGCGGCTCGGTGATCCGGCCCGCCGCCTATTGCGGGACGGCCGCGATCAAGCCGTCGTTCCGGATGCTGCCGACGGTCGGTGTGAAGTGCTACTCGTGGGCGCTCGACACGGTCGGCTTGTTCGGCGCGCGCGCGGAGGATCTCGCGCGCGGGCTGCTCGCGATGACGGGCCGCACCGAATTTTCGGGCATTGCTCCGGCGAAGTCGCCCCGCATCGGGGTGGTCCGGCAGGAGTTTGCCGGCGCCGTCGAGCCGGCGGCCGAAGAGGGGCTGCTGGCCGCGATCAAGGCGGCCGAGCGCGCCGGTGCCAGCGTGAAGGCCGTCGATCTGCCCGAGGCGGTGCAGGAAGCCTGGCGCATCCATCCGATCATCCAGGATTTCGAGGCGCATCGCGCGCTGGCCTGGGAGTTCTCCGAGCGGCATGACGAGATCGCGCCGATGCTGCGCGCCAGTCTCGATGCGACCGTCGGGCTGACGCCAAAGGAATATGACGAGGCGCGCCGGATCAGCCGTCGCGGCCGGCGCGAGCTCGGCGAGCTCTTCGAAGGTGTCGACGTGCTTTTGACCTATTCGGCGCCAGGCACGGCGCCGGCCAAGGAACTCGCGAGCACTGGCGATCCCCGCTACAACCGGCTCTGGACGCTGATGGGCAATCCTTGCGTCAACGTGCCTGTCCTGAAGGTCGGCGGCCTGCCGATCGGCGTGCAGGTGATCGCCCGCTTCGGCAACGATCCGCTCGCGCTTGCGGCGGCCTGGTTTCTCGAGGACGCGCTGGCCCGGGCGTGAATGTGCGCCTCAATCTTATGTGAACGCGGCGGAGGCACCTGCACCGGCGCCCGGCCGACCAATTGAGCTCATGACACTTCCGCACCGACAGGGCCCGCGCGGCCCGCAGTTCTTCGCCGCGAGTGAAAGTCTCGGCGAGATTGTCGAGGCATTTTGTGACGTCGATCTCGCGGATGCCGCGACCGCCTGCGCGCGAACGATCAAGGTGCTGCCGACGACGTCGCCGGTGCTGATCGTGCACTATCGATCGCCAATGGCCTCACAACGCGGAGTCTACAAGCACGCCGTCAACGGCATGCACACGCGCGCGGCGGCGCTGAAGCCGAGCGGCCCGGTCGGTGTCGTGCTGGTGCGGTTGAAGCCTGATGCGGCCGATCGCGTGCTCGGGGTCAGGCCTGCCGACCTGCTCGATGCCAGCGTCGAAATCTGCGACATCTTCGGTGACCACGCGGCCGCACGGTTTGAAGGACGGCTCGCCGGGGCCGGCAGCGCGGCTGCGCGCGTGACTTACATGCAGGGCTTTCTCGAGCAGAGGCGGCGGCCGTCACGCCTCGATCCGCTGGTTGCACGCGCGATGCGGGCGATCAGGCGGAGCCCGGCGATCTCGATGCGTGCCCTCGCCGATCGCCTCGACATCGGCGAACGCAGCCTGCAGCGCCGCTTCAAGACCGAGATCGGAGCGAGTGCGAAGCGGTTCGCACGGATCGAGCGGATGCTGCAGGCGATCGCGGCGCGCCGCTCCGGCGCCGATTGGGCGGATGTCGCGCATGCGGGCGGATTCACCGACCAGGCGCATCTGATCCGCGACTTCCGTACTTTCGCGGGAAGCTCGCCGGACGTGTTCTGCCGGCGTGTCGCGACCGACAGGGTACAGAGGTGGAATGACGAACTCGCGTCGTCGGATTTTTACAATACGTTTCTCACTTAGGCGGCTACCAGCGCGTCTTCAGACTTCGCAAGGAGACGCAAACATGTCGACAGAGTTCGCCCGCGGCGCTCGGCTGCGCAATGCCTTCAACAAGGAGACGTTTGTCTTCTCCGGACTGCTCGACGAAGGTGACGTCGCACGTTTCGGTGTGATCCTCGAAAAGGGCGGCTCGGGCGGCGGCAACGCGCTTATGCACGTGCATCCCGGCGCGGACGAGCACTTTGCAGTGAGGAGTGGACGCATCAAGTTTGTCGTCGACGGGCGTGAGCAGCTGGTGGACGCAGGCGGCAGCGTGACCCGTGCCGCGTGGCAGACCGCATTATTTCGCCAATGCCGGCGACGGTAACGCCGAGCTCGAGGTCTCGTTCACGCCGGCGCAGCAGCATCTGCGCTTCTTCGCCAATTTCGTCACGCTCACGGTGAAGCAGCCCAAATGGTTCTCCAGCGCCGGCGATCCGAACCTCCTGCTGATCGCACTGGTGCTACACGCCTATCGCAATCACATGTATCTGGCTGGCGTGCCGATCTGGCTACAAAAGCTGCTGTTCGCCGTGCTTGCGCCGATGGCGCGCCTTGCCGGCTATCGGTTGGCGATCGAGCCGTTGCGTGAGGCGCCGGCCAGGTCAGGCCTTGCCGTGTGAGGCGAGGGATCAGACCAGTTCCGGCTCGGCCGCCGCGGGGGCGGCTCCCTGCGTCGCACCCGTACCTTGCCCGAGCCAGCGCGCGGCGGCCTCGCGACCGCTCCGGTGCAGCAGGCGAATGAAGCCGCGGCCGAGATCGGTCGATGAGCGCTGCGCCAAGCCGTCAAAGGAGTCTTCTGCCGCGATCCTGGTGAGGCGCAGCGGCGCTGTGGCGTACGACTGTGCCCATTCGATCGCCGCGATCTCGGCATTGAGCGCGGCGTTGGCCGCGATCTGGTCGAGCCTGCGGTCGATCGCGGCGAGCGTGATCGGCACATAGCTGTCGCGCGTCGGCGTGACCTGGACGAGCAGCAGATCCGTCGCCGCGGTTTCCCGGACCAGCCGCAGCAGCGGCGGATTGCCGCCGAAGCCGCCGTCCCAATAGGCCTCGCCGTCGATCTCGACGGCGCAGTGAACCAGCGGCGGACAGGTCGAGGCCAGCGCGACGTCCGCGGTGATGGCGTCGTTGGCGAAGATCTGCTGCTGCCCGTCGCGGATCCGCGTCGCCGCGATCAGCAGCTTCGGGCACCCTGCGTCGCGCAAGATGGAAAAGTTGATGTCGCGCGACAGCGCCTGCCGCAGCGGATCGAGATCGAACGGATCGAACTGCCCGGAGCGCAGCGTCGGGCCGAACGCGACGGAGCTTCCCGCCGGCGAAAAGCCGCCGACCAGCATCAGCGAGCGGAACGAGGCCTCGTGCATCAGGCGGACCCAGAACCGGTTCAGCCGGCTGCGGGCGCCTTCGCGGCCGCCTTCGGCAAGGCCGCAGGCGAGCAGCAGCGCATTGATGGCGCCGGCGCTGGCGCCGCTGACGGTGTCGATCGCGATGTCGGGCTCTTCCAGCAGCCGCTCCAGCACGCCCCAGGTGAAGGCGGCAAAGGTGCCGCCGCCCTGGAGCGCCAGCGAGAGTTTTCGCGGCGGCCATTGGCCGGAACGCGCCTGCGGGAGCGCGACCGCTGCAGCCTTGGTGACCCCGACGTCTCGCGGAGCGTCGGCCTGCGCGACGGGCGCAGGCTGCGGCACTTGCGATGAAACGTGCGCGGGCGGTGGCGCATCGGACCAGATATTGGTCGCCGAAAGCAGCCGGCTTGCTGCGCTGCCGGAAGCACCGAGCGAACCAACCCTGTCATGCGCGTCGACAATCATCTCGCTCATTCTGAGCAACCGCGTAACGCCGTTTCCTGTGTCAGGATGACAGGCATGGAACCCGTTCGCTACTGCCTGCACCGAGCGGTGCGAAGTTGCGAACAGAATTTGGCATACAATGCGGAAGGTGTGCGGCGATATCCGTACTTTTTCCGGCTTCAGATTGTTGTTTGACGCGTTTTCTTGACGCGAACCGGCATCCACTTCGCTCTAAAGCGCGATATCTCGATCAATCGTCATCGCGCTTTAGGTTGTTGTTCACGCATGATCTTTCCGGAAAACCGCTTCGCACTTTTCCGGATCATGCTTCAGGCCTTCTCGCCGATCCGGCTTTCCTTGCCGGTTTGCAGGCGCCTGATGTTCTCGCGATGCGCGTAGAACAAGAGCAGCGTCAGCACCGCTGTCAGGGCGGACAATGCGAGGTGGCCGAACCACCACAGGAACATCGGCGTGATGAACGCCGCCACCAGCGCGGAGAGCGAGGAATAGCGGGTGGTGAAGGCGGTCGCCAGCCAGAGCACGCAGAAAACGACGGCGCCAGGCCAGAACAGGCCAAGCAGGACGCCGATATAGACGGCGACGCCCTTGCCGCCCTTGAACTTGAGCCAGACGGGGAAGAGGTGACCGAGGAAGGCGCCGAGCCCGGCTGCCATCGCGGCATTGGGCCCCGCGATGTAGCCGGCGATCACCACGGCCACGGTGCCCTTGAGCGCGTCGAACAGCAGGGTGCCCGCCGCGAGGCTCTTGCGTCCCGTGCGCAGCACATTGGTGGCGCCGATGCTGCCGGAGCCGATCGAGCGGATATCCTGCGTGCCCGCGAGCTTGGTCAGGATCAGTCCGAATGGAATCGAGCCGAGGAGATAGCCGATGACGAAAGCCACCGGCAAGAATGCTTCAAGCCCCATGACGGCAGCTCCAAAGGCAGGATTCGCGTGTCGAACGATCGCGTATGTCAGACATGCTCGTAGACCGTCCGGCCGCCGACAATGGTGCGCACCACGCGGCCTGTAAAGCGGGCCTCGTCGAACGGGGTGTTCTTGCAAGGCGATTTGAGGTCGGCCGGATCGACCACCCAGGGCGTATCGGGATCGATCACGATGACGTCGGCGGGGCTGCCGGCGCGCAGGGTTCCACCCGGCAGCCCGAGCAGTTCGGCTGGCCGGGTCGACATCGCCCGGATCAGCGTCTTCAGTTCCAGTTCGCCATTATGCACCAGCCGCAAGCCGGCTGGCAGCATGGTCTCGAGCCCGACGGCGCCGGGCGCGGCTTCCGCGAACGGCAGGCGCTTGACCTCGACGTCCTGCGGATTGTGGTCGGACATGATCACGTCGAGGAGACCGGAGGCGATCGCCGCCACCAGCGCCCGGCGGTCGTCCTCGGTCCGCAGTGGCGGCGACAGCTTCAGGAACGAGCGGTAAGGGCCGATGTCGTTCTCGTTCAGCGCCAGATGATTGATCGAGACCGAGGCGCTGACGGCGAGCCCGGCGTCGCGGGCGCGCTGGAGGATGTCGAGGGAATCGATGCAGGTGAGCGAGGCCGCATGGTACCGGCCGCCGGTGAGCGCGACCAAGCGCAGGTCGCGCTCCAGCATCACGGCCTCGGCGGCGTTCGGGATCCCCATCAGGCCGAGCCGGGTCGCGAACTCGCCCTCGTTCATCACGCCTTCGCCGACGAGATCAGGGTCCTCGGTGTGATGCACGATCAGCGCGTCGAAGTCGCGGGCGTAGGTCAGCGCGCGGCGCATGACCTGCGCGTTGGTCACGCTCTTGTCGCCGTCGCTGAAAGCGACTGCGCCGGCCGCCTTCAACAGGCCGAACTCGGTCATTTCCTCGCCGTGCATGCCCTTGGTCAACGCCGCCATGGGCTGGATGTTGACGATCGCGGTGTCGCGGGCCCGGCGCATCACGAAGTCGACCGTCGCCGAATTGTCGATGACGGGCGAGGTGTCCGGCTGGCAGATGATGGTGGTGATGCCGCCCGTCGCGGCGGCCTGGCTCGCCGAGGCAAAGGTCTCGCGATGGCTGAGGCCGGGCTCGCCGACGAAGGCGCGCATGTCGATCAGGCCCGGCGCCACGATCTTGCCGGAGCAGTTGACGATGTCGGTACCCTCGGGGACGCCGGCCGCGCCGATGCCGCGGCGGGTCTCGCGGATGGTGCCATCGGCAATGAGAACGTCGCCGATGCCGTCGAAATCCCTGGAGGGATCGACGACGCGGGCGTTGGCGAGCAGGATGGGGCGGCGATCGGTCAGCATCGGCATCACGCGTTGGGCAGGTTGCGGGCGAGCGCTTCCAGCACGGCCATGCGCACGGCGACGCCCATTTCCACCTGTTCGCGGATCAGGGACTGGGCGCCGTCGGCCACGATCGAGTCGATCTCCACGCCACGGTTCATGGGACCTGGATGCATCACGAGAGCGTCCGGCTTGGCGTAGGCGAGTTTCTTCTGGTCGAGCCCGAAATAATGGAAATATTCCGATGACGAGGGCACGAAGGAGCCGTTCATGCGCTCGCGCTGCAGCCGCAGCATCATGACGATGTCGGCGCCCTCCAGGCCCTCGCGCATGTCGCGTGCGACCTCGACGCCCATCCGCTCGATGCCCGGCGGCAGCAGCGTGGAGGGGCCGACGACGCGGACGCGGGCGCCCATGGTGTTGAGCAGGATGATGTTGGAGCGGGCGACGCGCGAATGCAGCACGTCGCCGCAGATCGCGACCACGAGGCCCTCGATCCGGCCCTTGTTGCGGCGTATGGTGAGGGCGTCGAGCAGCGCCTGCGTCGGATGCTCGTGCGCGCCGTCGCCGGCATTGATCACGGAACCGTCAACCTTGCGCGCCAGCAGTTCCACCGCGCCGGAGGCATGATGGCGCACCACCAGGATATCGGGGTGCATCGCGTTCAGCGTCACGGCGGTGTCGATCAGGGTCTCGCCCTTGCGGATCGAGGAGGAGGACACCGACATGTTCATGACGTCGGCGCCGAGCCGCTTGCCGGCGAGTTCGAACGAGGACTGGGTCCGGGTGGAGGCCTCGAAGAAGAGGTTCACCTGCGTCCGTCCACGCAGGACGGTGCGCTTCTTGTCAACCTGGCGGTTGACCTCGACGTATTCTTCGGACAGGTCGAGGAGGCCGGAGATGTCGGCCGCGGAAAGGCCCTCGATGCCCAGCAAATGCCGGTGGCCGAGGACGAAGGTCGATTTCGATGTCATTAAAAGCAGAGCTATAGGGGCGGACGGCGGGGGGAGCAAGGGGCAAAGGCCAGGATGTGAGTTATCCCCTGATCTGTCTCCTTGTCGTCATTCCGGGGCGATGCGAAGCATCGAACTAGGGTGTGGGCTCCCGCACCCGAGAATCTCGAGATTCCGGGTCTGGTCCTTCGGACTATCCCGGAATGACGGAGAAAAAATGCGTATGTCTCTCCTCAAATCATTTCTGATTGCGAGCGTTGCCATAACCATAATCTCATCCGCCCACGCCCAACCTCTCCCCGGCGGCTTCGTTTACCTCCGCGACATCGATCCCAGCATCATCCAGGACATCCGCTACGCGACGTCGAACAATTTCGTCGGCCGTCCGCTCGCCGGCTACGGCGCCGGCGAATGCGTGGTGAAGCGCGAGGTCGGGCTGCGCCTGAAGGCGGTCCAGCAGGAACTGGCCGCACAGAACCTGTCGCTGAAAATGTTCGACTGCTACCGCCCGGCGCGGGCCTCGCGCGACATGGTGAAGTGGTCGCAGAACGGTCATGAGACGGCGGCCGAGCGGCGCTACAATCCGAACATCCCGAAGACCGAGCTGTTCCGCCTCGGCTACATTGCGAGCCGCTCGCAGCATTCCACGGGTGCAGCGCTCGATCTCACGCTGGTCGATCTCAAGGCCGACAATTCCGCCAAATACGATCCGTCGACGACCTATGCCGACTGCACTGCGCCGGTCGCGTTGCGCGCGCCCGAAGGCAGCGTCGACATGGGCACGGGCTACGACTGTACCGACGCGAAGGGGCATACCGCCGTAACGTCGATCAATCCGGAGCAACGCATTTGGCGCAAGCGGCTGGTCGCTGCGATGGCCAGGCAAGGCTTTGTGAACTATTCGAAGGAGTGGTGGCATTTTTCCCTGCCGGGGGCGGGCGGGGCAGCCTATGATTTCCCGAGCCAGCCGCGGACGAGGTAGAGTTCGATTGAAACGAAAGCAGCCGCAAGCGGGGTTGCCTCTGCCGTCGGGAGAGGTGGCGCTGCCCGAGCCGAGATGACATCGATGGAAGTACCATGACCCAGCCGAGCTTTGCGACCCACGAGGTCTTTAACCAGTCGCCGCCATTCGAGGACGTCGACCTGTTCGCTGCGGACCGGCCGCTGGTCGAAGCGGTGAGGGCCAATGGCGGCGCGGCGGCGGAGCGCGAGCTGTCGGAGTTCGGCAAGCAATGGGGCTCGGCGGCGATGGCAGATCGCGGCCGCCTCGCGAACGAGAACACGCCGAAGCTGCGCACCTTCGATGCCAAGGGCAATCGCCGCGACCAGGTCGAGTTTCATCCCGCCTATCACGAGCTGATGGCGCACAGTGCGCATGCGGGCGTGCACAATTCGACCTGGACGGCAGATGGAAGACCTGCTGGCGATGCCGCCGAGGTCATTCGTGCCGCGAAATTCTATATCGCCGCGCAGGTCGAGACCGGCCATCTCTGCCCGATCACGATGACACGCGCCTCCGTCGGCGCGCTGGCGATGCAGCCTGACTTGCTGGCGCGCGTGATGCCGGTGCTGTCGACGAAGAGCTATGATCCCAGCTTTGCGCCCTGGTGGCAGAAGCGCGGCATGACGCTTGGCATGGGCATGACCGAGAAACAGGGCGGCACCGACGTTCGCGCCAACATGACGCGCGCCGTGCGCGACGGGGACGGCTATCGCATCACCGGTCATAAATGGTTCATGTCGGCGCCGATGTGCGATGCGTTCCTGGTGCTGGCGCAGGCGGAGGGCGGGTTGACCTGCTTCTTCATGCCGCGCTTCGCGCCGGACGGTTCGGTCAACGCCATCCAGTTCCAGCGGCTGAAGGACAAGCTCGGCAACCGCTCCAATGCCTCGTCCGAGGTCGAGTTCGTCGGCGCGTATGCGCAAGCGGTCGGCGAGGAGGGCAAGGGCATCCGCACCATCATCCAGATGGTGCAGCTGACGCGGCAGGATTGTGCGATCGCCTCCGTCGGGCTGATGCGCTCTGGGCTCGCGCATGCGCTGCACCATGCGCGGCACCGTAGCGTGTTCCAGAAGCATCTTGCCGACCAGCCCCTGATGCAGGCCGTGCTGTCGGACATGGCGCTGCATGTGGAGGCGAGCACGGCGCTGGTGATGCGGCTCTGCCGCGCCTTCGACCGCATGCCGCAGGATGCGGCGGAAGCCGCCTATATGCGGTTGTTGACGCCCGCGATCAAATACTGGACCTGCAAGAGCGCGCCGCCGTTCCTCTACGAGGCGATGGAGTGCCTCGGCGGCAACGGCTATGTCGAGGACGGCATTCTGGCGCGCCATTACCGGGAGTCGCCGGTCAACGCGATCTGGGAGGGGTCGGGCAACGTCATGTGCCTCGACGTGCTCCGCGCGCTCTCGCGCGAGCCGGAGGCGGCAATGGCGGTGCTGCAATCGCTGGCGGTCGAGACGAAGAGCCTACCGGGGGCAGGCGAGGCGGTGACCTTCATCGGCAAGACCTTCCGCCGCGCCGATGGCGAACGCGTTGCGCGCCTTGCCGTCGAGAAGCTGGCGCTGCTTGCCGCGACGGCTGCGCTCAACGGCGTATCGCCGCGCAATGCCGAATTGTTCGCGAGCACGCGTCTAGCCGCCAATCACGCCAGCATGTATGGCGCGGTGGAGTTGGGCGGCCCCGATGTGCATGAACTGCTGGCGAGGGCGCTGCCGTGATTGTTGATCCCGTCATTCCGGGGCGGTCCGAACCGAACTATGGTGCGCAATTGCGCACCTGAGAATCTCGAGATTCTCGGGTGCGGGAGCCCGCACCCTAGTTCGATGCTGTGCATCGCCCCGGAATGACGGTGAATTTCTAGCGAAAGCCTCCTGATGGACTCCCTCAACCCCGATCATGCGCCGCTGACCGAGACGCCGGCGCCGCCACGCGTCTGGAAGTTCTGGGGCTCGGCGCTGTGGGGTCTCTTCATCTTCGTGGCGATGTTCGTCGGACAGATCGGCGCCGTCGTTCTGCTGGCGGTGGAGCGTGGTCTTCCCATGGACCTCGCCTCACTCCAGGTCGTCGGCCGTGAGCCGCAGGCGCTCGCGCTCTCGGTCATCACGGGCCTGCCGGCGACGCTGGCCGCGGTTTGGCTCGCCATTCGCATCAAGAAGGCGTCCTTCGTCGATTATCTCGCGCTGCACTGGCCGTCGTGGAAGCAGCTGCTTTTCGGCGCCGTCGGGCTCATCCTGATCGTGCTGGTGTGGGAGACGATGTCGCGCGCGCTGGGGCGGGAGGCGACGCCGGGCTTCATGACCGATCTGCTGAAATCGGGGCGCGACAAGGGCGCTGCGCTGTTGCTCCTGTTCGCCTTCAGCGTCGCCGCGCCCATGTCGGAAGAGGTTCTGGCGCGAGGCTTTCTCTATCGCGGCTGGTCGGCGAGCTTCCTGCGCGTATCAGGTGCGATCCTGCTGTCGTCGCTGATCTGGACGGTCGTGCACCTGCAATACGACATATACTTCCTCGCCGAGGTCTTCGCCATCGGCCTGTGGTTCGGCTACATGCGCTATCGCTCCGACTCGCTATGGGTCACCATCGTGCTCCACTCGCTGAACAATCTGACCGCGGTGGTGCTGACGATGTGGCTGGGGAGCTAGGCCGCCAGCCCGATCGCGATCGGCATCGTGATGGCCGCCAGGATCGTTTGCAGCGTGATGATCTGCGCCAGCAACGGCGCATCGCCGCCCATCTGGCGGGCCAGCACATAGGCGCTGGGCGAAGTCGGCACGGCCGCGCAGATCGCGACGATCGCGAGGCTGCTGCCGGTGATGCCGAACCAGGCCGCGAGCCCCAGCGCGAGCGCAGGCATCAGCACCAGCTTCAGGCCGACGCCGATGGCTGCGCCCAGGCTGGGGCGCAACAGGCCCTTCAGATGCAGGCCCGCGCCGGTGACGAGGAGGCCGATGGCAAGCGAGGACCGGCTCAGCGCGTCCGCCACCTCGTGCCAGATCCTAGGCAGCGGCAGGTGCATCAGATTGACGGCTAGGCCGATCACGCAGGCCCAGATCAGGGGATTGCGGATCACCGTCATGGCGATGACGCGCGGGGATCGCTTCTCTTTTGCGGCGTAATGAGCGAGCACGGCGACGCTGAACACGTTGACCAGCGGGATGATCGCGACCATCGCCACTGAGGCCAGCGCCAGTCCGAGATCGCCGAACATGTTGGCGGCGATCGACAGAGCCACGAAGGTTTGCCAGCGCGTTGCGCCCTGGAAGATCGAGGTGAAGGCGGGACCGTCGATGCTCAGCCGCGACAGCGCCGGCCGCAGCGCGAGACAGAGCAGCGACATCGCGAGCGCCGACAGCAGCAGCGCGCCGCCGACGCCGGCGACGGGCACCCTGGAGAGGTCCGCCTTGACCAGGGTCTGGATCAGCAGCATCGGAAACAGCACGAAATAGGTCAGCTGCTCCAGCCCGTGCCATTGCGTGTCGAGACGCATCAGGCTGTGCCTCAGCACGACGCCGAGCACGATGAGGATAAAGACCGGCAGCAGCGCCGCAATCACGACCGGCATGAATCAGTCCGTCCCCGGCGCCGCGCGCAGATTTGCCAGACGGTCGAGCGCGCCTTGCAGGATGAAGATCGCCGCGTGCTCGTCGATCACCTCGGCGCGCTTGGCGCGGCTGACGTCCATGCCGATCAGCTCGCGCTCGACCGCCGCGGTCGAGAGACGCTCGTCCCAGAGGCCGATGGGGAGCTGGGTCAGTCCGGCGAGATTGCGGGCGAAGGCGCGGGTGGATTGCGCGCGCGGGCCCTCGCTGCCGTCCATGTTGATGGGCAGGCCGAGCACGAAGCCGACCACCTTGCGCTCGGCCGCGACCGCGAGCAGCCGGGCAGCGTCCTGCTTGAACGCCTTGCGGGCGATGGTCTCGACGCCGGTCGCAAGCCGACGATCGGGGTCGGAGACGGCAACGCCGATGGTCTTGGTGCCGAGATCCAGCCCGACCAGCGCGCCGCGCGCGGGCCAGTGGGTTGCAGCATCGACGAGGGGCAGGATAAGAGCCGGCATGGCGTTAGCGCATATCACGCGTCACGCAGCGGAGTGAACCCGGAAGATGGATGCGCTGACATTATTCGGCCTGTTCGCCGTGACGGCGATGCTGGTCACCTACGCCCTGGAGGACCGCAGCCACTGGTTCGTGCTGCTGTTCGCCGCATCCTGCGCGCTCGGCTCGGTCTACGGTTTTCTGCAGGGCGCCTGGCCGCTCGGTGTGGTCGAAGCGATCTGGGCCGTCGTGGCGCTGCGACGGTGGTACCTGAAGCGGTAGATCGTCCGGCGGCCGCAAGCCGCGCGAAATCGTGATGCCCAGCTGTATCGATCAATTGTGGGAAATCTCACACTGGTGAGGTTGCAGACCATGGCATGATGCCGCGTGGTTGCGCGGCAGTAGATATACAGGTCTAAAGTAGTGTCGGGTGCATGCCCCCGATTTCCGGAACGATCGGCGGCGACCGGCAGTCCGGCCCGCGTTGCAACTTGGCGTCAATTTCTTTGGGCGCCGACCACGTCCAATATTCGCCCAGCCATTTGAGAGGTCACGATGCGCATCAAGCCAAGCCTGATCGCGGGCTCAGAAAGGCGATTCAAGCAAGCCGAGTTCTCACCCGAGGCCTTGAACCGAAAATTGGGCGACGGTCCGATCGAGATGACCGTCGAAAAGATGCGCCTGCGCCAGCGCCAGCTGCTGGCCGAGACGCAGGATGTGGAGAAGGCCGAGATCGGCCTGGAGCGGATCATCCAGGGCAATGATCTCGACAGCATCAACTATCTCGCCAAGGGGACCGCCGCCTCGCGCTCGGTCTGCCGTATTCAGCTCAGGGATACCAAGTCGAATCTGCTCGGCTATGGCTCCGGCTTTCTGATCGGGCCCGGCCTGCTGCTGACGAACCATCATGTCTTCGGTCGGCCGGCCGACGCAGCCAATTCGATCGCCGATTTCAACTACGAATTGGACGCTTCGGGACAGGAGCGTGTGCCGGTGAGGTTCGGATTCGAACCGGGAAGATTCTTCTACACCAACGACAGGCTGGATTTTTCGATTGTCGCGGTGGCGCCGACCTCGCTGTCGGGAGGAGAGGAGCTCGAGGATTTCGGGTGGTTGCCGCTCAGCGGTGCGCCCGGCAAGGCAGATCCCGGCGAGTACCTCACCATCATCCAGCATCCCAGCGGGCAGATGAAGCAGGTCTGCGTCCGCGAGAACAAGCTGCTCAAATATGTCGGCGACTTCCTCTGGTACAACACCGACACGACGGCGGGATCGTCGGGCTCGCCCGCGTTCAACCGCTTCTGGCAGGTGGTCGCGCTGCACCACAGCGGTGTTCCCCGGAAGAATGCGCAGGGTCGCACCCTGACCAAGGACGGCAAGGTGTGGAAGCCGTCGATGGACGAATCCTCGATCGACTGGATTGCCAACGAAGGCATCCGGATCAGCGCGATCGTCGCCGATCTCAAGGTGGCCGTCGGCTCTCACCCTCTGATCAGGCCGGTGCTGGACGAGATGGACCCGCCAGGCCGGCCCGAAATCGAGAGAGCCTCGCCGTCGCCGGTTGCCGCAATGCCGTACGGCGCCAGTGTCTGGGTCGAGCAATCCGTCGACGGCACGTCTCTGGTGGTCCCGATCCGCGTTCCGCTGCCGATGTTCAAGAAGGAGATTCCTTTCGCTCCAACGGCGCCGCTGCCGAGCCCGGCGGGGGGGCATGGCAATGGCCGGACGCCGAACGGCGGCACGCACGGCGGCGAGCGCAACGGCGGCATACCATTGATTGCGCCGCCGACCGGCCTGTCGCCGCACATCAGTGCGAGGAACGGCCTGCCGATGGAGGCCGTGCATATCGATCAGAGCACGCTGAAATCGCGTCCAGGATACAAGGCGAATTTTCTGGGCACTGGCAAATTCTCGGTTCCCTTGCCGAAGATTCCGGCCGCGCTCAAGTCCAGGATCGCGATGCTCAAGGGCCGCTCCAGGCAGTCCGAGCTGAAATATTTCAACTACAGCGTCGTCATGAACAAGGAGCGCAGGCTCGCCTTCTTCAGCTGTGTCAATATCGACGGCAGCAAGCAGCAGGATGTCGGCAAGCGCGAAGGTGATTCCTGGCTGCGCGATCCGCGCATCGACGAGGATGCCCAGATCGGCGACGAGTTCTACGGCAAGCAGGCTACTTTCGAGGCCGACCGCAGCAAGAATCCGTTCGACCGCGGTCATCTGGTGCGCAGACTGGATGCGACCTGGGGCGACACCGTCGCCGCGGCCAAGCAGCATGGCGACGATTCCTTCCATTTCACCAATTGCTCGCCGCAGTTCTTCTCGTTCAACCAGGGCAAGCAGCTCTGGGCTGGACTGGAGGACTACACGCGCGATGTCCTGCTCGAAGGCGAGGAGAAGGGCATCGTCATGAACGGCCCGGTGTTCGATGGGCCGGATGCCGAAGGATCCGATCTGCCCAATCCGGCCGGCCGGCCGCACAGGGATCCGAGCTTCGGCGGCGTTCAAATTCCGAAGTATTTCTGGAAGATTCTGATCCGCCGCAACGACGATGACGACGCTCTGAAGGCGGCGGCGTTCCTGATGAGCCAGCGAAAGCAGGTTATGGAGATCGACCGAATCCAGGAGGCGGAGCTGCTCGAGCGGATGTCGGAGGAGGATGTCAGCGTCTTCCAGGTCTCGATCGCGGACCTCGCGAAATTGACCAAGCTCGACTTCGGCAATCTTGCCGACGCGGACTCGCACGAGGCGACCTCGGTCGGCCCGCGGCGGATCGAGTCCTATGAGGACATCCGAATCTAGGAACCCAGGTTCTTGGAGTGGGGACCGACGCGGCTTTCGGGTGAGGGGCGGTGTGCTCTGTCGAGACACCGATGGCCCTCACCCGGGGCTTGCGACGCGGGCCGCGCGTCAGCGGATCGCGATGGGGTTGATCATCGCCTGCACGCCGCCGGTCCAGCGCGGCTGTCCCAGCACGAACAGGAATTCATAGCCCTTGTCTCTGGCGAGCGCGGCCGTGTCCATATTTTCCAGGATGTAGGTCCCGTTCATCGCGAGCAGGATCTGGTGCACCTCGAACACGTTCTTGGATTCGAACGGCAGTACCTCCAGTCCCCAGGTGTCGGCGCCAACGGCGACGACGCCCTTGCCAGTCAGATATTTTGCACCCTCGACGCCGAGCCCGGGCTCGGCGGCCGAATAGCGCTTGTCGTCCTTGCCGAGCAGACTGAGCCAGCCGGTGTGGAAGATGACGACGTCGCCCTGGCGGATCTCGACGTTCTGCTGCTTGGCGGCTTCCTCGATCTCCTTGACGTTGAATGCGGTGCCTTCCTTCACCACGTCGGTCTTGAAATAGGCGGCCATGTCGAGCAGGACGCCGCGGGTGACCATCGGCGGCACCTTTTCGATCCCGAGCTTCTTCAGTCCGGTCGGATCGGCGAAATCGGCGAGCTTGTTGCCGTTGTAATAGACATGTTCGATGCCTAGATGGCCGAGCCCGTCGAGCTGGCTGCCGATGCCGACCCAGGTGTCGAGTATGTCATCGTTGTAGGTGGCCTTGTTCGGACCAAGCCCGGCGCTGCCGGCCTGTCCCGGCTGCACCACCGTGATCTTGAAGGTGCGGGGCGGATAGGCGGGCGTCTGCGACGTGACGGGAATGCCAAGGGCGTAGGTCTTGCCGGTCTTCACCAGCGACGCCGCCTTCACCACGATCTCGGGCGTCATGTAGTTGGCGGCGCCGATCTCGTCGTTCGGCCCCCATTTAGACTTGGTCCAGTCCTGTGCGCTTGCAGTTCCTGATATCGCCGACAACGCAGCGACACAGCACAACACGAGCGTATTGCGCATCGTTAGTCCTCCCGATGTTCTTGCCGATGTTTTGGCTTCGTTATGGTTTTGCGCTGGCCAGTCAGTCATCCTAACGTAGAATGATCGCGGGCTTCAAAGTTTTTTGATGTGCTGCGTTGCCGCGGCAGAACGCAACGCGGGCCGCGGGGATTTGTGACGAATTTCGTGGAGTGGAACGCAGTGTCGCGTCAGGCCGCGATGACGTCCTCGTCCTTCTTCAGGCAGTCGGCAAAACCGCTCAGCGCGCTGGTTTGATGGCCCGCGCGGCGGTGGATGAACAGTGTCTCGACGCGCGCGTGCGCCGGGCTCAGCGCGTGGATCGCGATGCTGCCGTTCATCGCGCTGCGCTCGACGACCGCGCGCGGCAGCAACGTGACGCCCATGTCGGCGGCGACGCAGCCGATCATGCCGTCGAGCGTACCCAGCTCGAAGCGTGCGGCCGACGGCCAGCCGAGTTCGACGAACACTTGTTCGAGCCGCTGGCGGTAGGTGCAGCCGGTGCGGAACACCAGCGCGGTCGGCCCGGACTCCGGCGTGCCGGCGCGCAACTCGGCAAGCGAGGTCCAGCGCCGCGCGCTGACCAGCACCAGCTCCTCGCGGAAGGCGCTCGCCGCGATGAGATCGGCATGCGTGACGGGACCCGCGACGAAGGCGCCGTCGAGCGAGCCTTCAAGCACGGCGGTGACGAGGTCGGCCGTCGGCGCGGTGCGCAAGGAAAGCCGCACGGCGGGGAAGCGGCGGTGAAAATCGGCGAGCAGTGGCGGCAGGCGCACGGCCGCCGTCGTCTCCATCGATCCGATCGCGAGCGGTCCTTTCGGCTCGCCATCGTCACGTGCGGCGAGCAAGGCTTCGCGCGACAGTGCCGCCATCTTTTGCGCGTAGGGGAGCAGGCGCTTGCCGGCGCCGGTCAGCGTCATGCCGCGCCTGTGGCGCTCGAACAGCGCCGTGCCGATCTCCGCCTCCAGCGCCTTCACGCGCTGGGTGACGTTCGACTGCACGGTGTTGAGCTCTTCGGCGGCGCGTGTGATGCCGCCCGTGCGGGCCACGGCCGCGAAGGTCTGGAAATCGCTGAGTTCCATGGCTTCGTTTCGCTTTTGAGATGATAGCGTTCGCAACAATTCATTTTTAGAGAATGTTAGACGCGCCTAGTCTCGCTGTCCAGATCGGGGAGGAGCCATGCCGCTGACGACGTCGCTGACCACGCTGTTGGAGATCGAGCATCCGATTTTGCTGGCGCCGATGGATGTCGTCGCCGGCAGCCGTTTGGTCGCGGCGGTGAGCCGCGCCGGCGGGTTCGGCATTCTTGGCGGCGGCTATGGCGAGCGGGTCTGGCTGGAGCAGGAGACGGCGAAGCTCGCCGAACTGCGTGCGCCGTTCGGGATCGGCTTCATCACCTGGAGCCTCGCCAAGCGGCCCGAGCTTCTCGACATCGCACTCGGCGCAAAGCCATCGGCGATCATGCTGTCGTTCGGCGATCCCGCGCCGTTCGCGCCCAGGATCAAGTCCGCCGGCGCGCGCCTGATCTGCCAGGTTCAGGACGAAGCGATGGCGCAGCAGGCGCTCGATGCCGGCGCCGACATCCTGATCGCGCAAGGCACGGAGGCGGGCGGTCATGGCGCTTCGCGCACCACCGTCGATCTCGTACCTGCCATCGTCGATCTCGCCGCTGGGCGCGTTCCCGTGGTGGCGTCCGGCGGCATCGCCGACGGGCGCGGGCTCGCCGCCATGATGATGCTGGGCGCAAGCGGTGTGCTGCTCGGCACGCGCTTCTATGCGAGCCGGGAGGCGGATGGCGCGGAGGAGGCGAAGCGGCGCATCTGTGCGGCGAACAGCGGCTCGACCGTGCGCGGCATCATCTTCGATCTCTCCCGCAACAATGTCTGGCCGGCACCGTTCACGGGACGGTGTCTGGTCAACGACCATGCCAGGCGCTGGGTCGGGCGCGAGGTCGAGCTGATGCAGAATGTCGCCGCAGTCGCGGCCGACTATGCCGCGGCAAAGGCCGCTGGCGATTTCGACGTCGCCGCGGTGATCGCCGGCGAGGCGGTCGGACTGATCCATGATATTCCACCGGCGGCCGAGATCGTCGAGCGAATTGCGGCCGAGGCGGAGCAGCTTCTTGCTGGGCGGAGAAACTCGGTGGTCGCGGCGTAGAATTCTTTACCCTCCAGGGAGGGTAAGAAAGAACGAGAGAGGACAACCATGTGGCCTGACCGTCGATTGATCGATCTGTTCAAGACCGAATTCCCGATCGTGCTGGCGCCGATGGCGGGGGCGATGGATGCGGAAATGGTGATTGCGGCCGCGCAAGGCGGGGCACTTGGCTCGCTGCCTTGCGCGATGATCTCGGCCGAGAAAGCGCGCGAGCAGGTTGGTCTCATCCGCCAGCGCGTGAAGGCGCCGGTCAACATGAACTTCTTCTGTCACACGCCGGTCGAGCTGACGGCCGAGGCCGAAAGGCGCTGGAAGCAGCGGCTCGCGAGCTATTACACCGAGCATGGTCTCGATCCGGCGGCGCCGATCGCTGCGGCGAACCGCGCGCCGTTCGACGCGGCGTTCTGCGAGGTTGTCGAGGAGCTGAAGCCGGAGGTCGTCAGCTTCCATTTCGGTCTGCCGGAGCAGGCGCTGCTCAAGCGCGTCAAGGCGGCGGGTTGCCGCGTCATCTCGTCCGCGACGACGGTGAAGGAAGCGGTCTGGCTGGAAGAACGCGGCGTCGACGCCGTCATCGCGCAAGGTGCGGAAGCGGGCGGCCATCGCGGCATGTTCCTGACCGACAAGATCGCCGAGCAGCCCGGCACTTTCGCGCTGGTGCCGCAGGTCGTCGACGCCGTGAAGGTGCCGGTTATCGCGGCGGGCGGTATCGCCGACGGGCGCGGCATTGCCGCGGCCTTCGCGCTCGGTGCCTCCGGTGTGCAGATCGGCAGCGCCTATCTGCGCTGCCCGGAATCCAAGGTCAGCGCGGGCGGCCGCCAAGCGCTCGCCGAGGCGCGGGACGATTCCACCGTCATCACCAATGTCATGACCGGCCGGCCGGCGCGCGGCGTCCAGAACCGTCTGATGCGCGAGGCCGGCCCGGTCTCGCCGGAGGCGCCGCCGTTTCCCCATGCCGCGACCGCGCTGGGGCCGCTGAAGGCCGCTGCCGAAAAGCAAGGCGGGGTGGATTTCACCAATCTCTGGGCAGGACAGGCCATTGCACTCGGCCGCGAGGTCCCCGCCGCCGAGTTGACCCGGGATCTCGCCAAATCGGCCTTGGCTCGCCTGAAAGCGCTGGCCGGATAAGCCTCCAGGTTCTTGTTTGCGCATGATCTTTTCGGAAAACCGCTTCACACTTTTCCGGATCATGCGCCAGCGCCGGTTGCGGCGCAAAAGCGGCCTCTGCTATACGGCACATGGGTTTTGCCGTGAGAGGCCTTATATAATGTCCGTCGACGCCGCTACCGTCCGCCGCATCGCGCATCTGGCGCGCATTGCGGTTTCCGAGGACGAGGTTCCGCATCTGCAGGGCGAGCTCAACGCCATGCTCGCTTTCGTCGAGCAGCTCTCGGAGGTCAATGTCGAGGGCGTGGAGCCCATGACCTCGGTCACCCCGATGCAGATGAAGAAGCGGCAGGACGTGGTCAATGACGGCGAGATCGCCGACGATATCGTTGCCAACGCGCCCGCGACCGAAGGCCATTTCTTCCTGGTTCCCAAGGTCGTCGAATAGAATGGCGTTTTCGAGCGAAGCGGAAGCGGTTCGCGCGAAGACGACGCGTCAAATCAAAGAGTCTTAGGACGTGGTCCGATGTGTCTGCTTTGCGACGATGAGAAGGCCTACCAGGCCTACATGAATTACCTCGACAAGATGGAGCGGCAGGGCAAGGCTGCCGACCCCAATGTCGCCGTCAATGCCGTGCTCGACGAGATCGAGGCCGCTGCGAAAGCCGCCGCCAAAAAAGACGACCCGGCCAACGACAAGACCCTGTCTCCGTTCTTCTGCAGCCCGATCAATAAATGACCGATTTGACATCGCTGACGCTCGCCGAGGCCCGCAAGGGTCTCGCCGACAAGACTTTCACGTCGCTCGAGCTGACCGACGCGCATCTGACCGCGATCGAGGCCGCGCGCGTGCTCAATGCCTTCGTGATGGCGACGCCCGACCAGGCGCGCGCAATGGCGCGCGAGGCGGACAGCAGGATCGCCAAGGGCGATGCCGGCCCGCTTGCCGGCATTCCGCTCGGCATCAAGGACCTGTTTGCGACGAGGGGCGTGCGCACCACGGCGTGCTCGAAGATTCTCGGCAATTTCGTGCCGACCTACGAGTCCACCGTCACCTCACAGCTCTGGCGCGACGGCGCCGTGATGCTCGGCAAGCTCAACAACGACGAGTTCGCGATGGGCTCATCGAACGAGACCTCCTGCTTCGGGCCCGTCGGCAATCCCTGGCGGCGCGACGGCAGCAACACCACGCTGGTGCCGGGCGGCTCGTCCGGCGGCTCGGCCTCGGCCGTGGCGGCGCTGCTGTGCATGGGCGCGACCGCGACCGACACCGGCGGCTCGATCCGCCAGCCGGCGGCGTTCACCGCGACCGTCGGCATCAAGCCGACCTATGGCCGCTGCTCGCGCTGGGGCATCGTTGCCTTTGCCTCCTCGCTCGACCAGGCCGGTCCGATCGCACGCAGCGTCCGCGATGCCGCGATGCTGCTGCGCTCGATGGCGGGGCATGACCCCAAGGACACGACTTCGGTCGACATTCCCGTGCCCGATTACGAGGCCGCGATCGGCAAGTCCGTGAAGGGCATGAAGATCGGCATCCCCAGGGAGTATCGGCTCGACGGCATGCCCGCCGAGATCGAGAAGCTGTGGCAAGCGGGCGCGGACTGGCTCAAGAGCGCCGGCGCCGAGCTCGTCGAGGTCTCGCTGCCGCACACCAAATATGCGCTGCCGGCCTATTACATCGTGGCGCCGGCGGAGGCTTCCTCCAATCTCGCGCGCTATGACGGCGTGCGCTACGGCCTGCGCGAGCCGGCCAAGAACATCATCGAGCTCTACGAGAACACCCGCGCCGAAGGCTTTGGCGCCGAGGTGAAGCGCCGCGTCATGATCGGCACCTATGTGCTCTCGGCGGGTTATTACGACGCCTATTATCTGCGTGCGCAAAAAGTGCGGACGCTGATCAAGAAGGATTTCGAGGATTGCTTCGCGAAAGGCGTCGACGCGATCCTCACTCCCGCGACGCCGTCGGCGGCCTTCGGCATCGGCGAGAAGGGCGGCGCCGATCCCGTCGAGATGTATCTCAACGACATCTTCACGGTGACGGTAAACATGGCGGGCCTTCCGGGCATCGCCGTGCCCGCCGGCAAGGACGCGCAGGGCCTGCCGCTCGGCCTGCAATTGATCGGCCGCCCGTTTGACGAGGAGACGCTGTTCTCGCTCGGCGAGGTGATCGAGCAGGCCGCCGGCCGCTTCACGCCCGCGAGGTGGTGGTGAATGTCGCGGCCTTCATCGCCAGCCTCGACGGCGCGGCGCCGGCGCCGGACCTGACCGCGCCGCTCGCCGGCCTCTGGTGGGCGGCGAAGGGGGATTGGGACCGCGCCCACAAGATCGTTCAGGACGAGAGCAGCCGTGATGCGGCCTGGGTGCATGCCTATCTGCACCGCGTCGAAGGCGATCTCGGCAATGCGGGCTACTGGTATCGCCAGGCCGGCCAGCCGGCGGCAGAGGATTCATTACAGGCGGAGTGGGAGCGGATCGCTGCCACGCTGCTCGGGAGCAGGACATGAGCACGGCCACGCACAAGCTTCTCAAGGGCGCAACCGGTGACTGGGAGATGGTCATCGGCATGGAGATCCATGCCCAGGTGACCTCGAACTCGAAGCTGTTCTCGGGTGCCTCGACGGCATTCGGCGGCGAGCCGAACACGCACGTGTCGCTGGTCGATGCGGCGATGCCGGGCATGCTGCCCGTCATCAACGAGGAGTGCGTCAGGCAGGCTGTCCGAACGGGGCTCGGTCTGAACGCCAGGATCAATCTGCGTTCGGTGTTCGACCGGAAAAACTATTTCTATCCGGACTCGCCGCAGGGCTACCAGATCAGCCAGTACAAATCGCCGGTCGTCGGCGAAGGCGAGGTGCTGGTCGAACTCGACGGCGGTCGCAGCGTCACCGTCGGCATCGAGCGGCTGCATCTGGAGCAGGACGCCGGCAAGTTGCTGCACGACCGGTCGCCGACTATGTCCAATGTCGATCTCAACCGCTGCGGCGTGGCGCTGATGGAAATCGTGTCAAAGCCGGACATCCGCGACGCCGAGCAGGCCAAGGCCTATGTGGCCAAGCTGCGCTCGATCCTGCGCTATCTCGGCACCTGCGACGGTGACATGGAGAAGGGATCCTTGCGCGCAGACGTCAACGTCTCGGTGCGCAAGCCCGGCGGGCCGCTCGGCACCCGCTGCGAGATCAAGAACATGAACTCCATCAATTTCATCGGCCAGGCGATCGAGTACGAGGCGCGGCGGCAGATCGAGATCCTCGAGGACGGCGGCCAGATCGACCAGGAAACGCGGCTCTATGACCCCAACAAGGGCGAGACGCGTTCGATGCGGTCCAAGGAAGAGGCGCACGACTACCGCTACTTCCCCGATCCGGACCTGCTGCCGCTGGAGTTTGGCCAGGAGTTCGTCGACGCGCTGAAGGCGGAGCTGCCGGAGCTGCCGGACCAGAAGAAGTCGCGCTTCGTCGCCGATTTCGGCCTGTCGGCTTACGACGCGAGCGTGCTGGTCGCCGAGCGCGAGAGCGCGGTGTTCTACGAGACGGTGCTCGACAAGCTCGCCAATCGCGCCCGCGACGGCAAGATGGCGGCGAACTGGGTGATCAACGAGCTGTTCGGCCGCCTCAACAAGGAAGGTCGGGACATTACGGGCTCTCCGATCAATGCGGAGCAGCTGGCAGCGATCGTCGACCTGATCGGCGAGGGCACGATCTCCGGCAAGATCGCCAAGGATCTGTTCGAGATCGTCTGGCAGGAAGGCGGCGATCCCCGCGCGCTGGTCGAAAGCCGCGGCATGAAGCAGGTGACGGATCTTTCGGCGATCGAAAAGGTTGTCGACGACATCATCGCGGCCAATCCCGACAAGGCCGCGCAGGTGAAGGACAAGCCGCAGTCGCTCGGCTGGTTCGTCGGCCAGGTGATGAAGGCGTCCGGCGGCAAGGCCAACCCGCAGAGCGTCAACGACCTGCTCAAGTCCAAGCTCGGCCTCTAGCCTCGCACGTTCGAACGAGGTGGCGGACATGCTTCGCCGCCTCGCTTTCGGTTGTTGCTGCGACGCTCGCGCGCATCCTCGGCAGCAAACTTCATCCTGATCGACAGTGCCGCGGCCACCGAATCGCCGGTGCGCGATTCGCGCAAAACGGTGACTTGCACGCGCTCCGACGAGCGTTCGCGCCGTTAACGAAGAAAATTTTTTCGTTGCCAAAAGTCGCGACTCAGAGTCCGCGAAGCGCCTGTGCGAGGTGATCGGAGGAATGGCGATGCACATCGTCGCCTCGATCGCGCGCGATGTGCGCGTGCAGAAAAATACTTGCTGCATAGTGTTTTTCTGCAATCGCATCAGTCGTGAACGTCGGCGCTACGCGTGTTCTCCGCGATCGCAGGTGCACCTCGTGCGGTGCGTTTGCGTTGCGCTCGCCAAGCGCAGGCGCGTTGCGCCGTCAACACTTCTTTAAGCGAGACGCTGTTTTTTTCTTCGTGTTGGTGTATTCGGGATGAAGTGCATTCGATCCCCGAGTGCACGCAGCGATTAAAGCCATCTCACACATCGGAGGGCAACATGGCCAAGAAAGCGAAGAAGGCGAAGGCGAAGAAGGCGAAGAGCGCAGTGAAGAAGACTGCGAAGAAGACCCGCAAGGTCGCGAAGAAGAAGAAGTAACTTCGCTTCTGAAGTTGCCGGCTCCAGATAGCCGGCACGTCATCAGCGCCTCCTAGAGGGTTCTGGTCGACGATAGAGGGTGTCGGCGAGACATCAGGTCAACGGTCGGACCGTTTTCTTCGCGGTCCGGCAGAAGAAACGAGTTTTCTTCGTTCGGTGCGGTTCTCCGGAAAGGGCTCCGCAATTTCACGAGAGGCCTTCGGGCCGAAGTGGAATCTGGTCCTGACGTGTTCGCCGACGCCCTCGTTCTCATGAGGCCGGGGTATTGCCGGCATTCCTTTCCCCCGACATTGCTGATCTGACCGCGACGCGGCCGCGCTGCCTTGGTGTAGGCGAGGGTTGTGCGCATGTCCTCGGGTGCCTGCCGCAGCCGCGGGGCGTTCCACGCGCGTGGTGTCATCGCCCGGCCTCGACCTGACGATCCGGTGCGCCGCAGCTTCTCGGCGGATAACTGCTGCCTCCGGGATAGGGGCGTCCGCCTGCCGCCTTCGCGGAAGTTCGGCGCTCCGAGACCGCATGCCCCCGGCGAGGCCTTGGCGTAGCCGGGTCGCAGGTGACGACGGCGGGTGGGGCGGCACGTGAGACGCGCCACCGCGCGCGATGGTTATCGATGTCCCAATATCTCAGGGTAAACCGAATCTGAGGAATTGCAGAAGTGTCTGCAAATCAGGGACTTTTTGAATTTCCCGTACACGCCTCGCGCGCTCGCGTTTACGTCTGCTTCATCGCGATACTTAAACTGCCATTCAAATTTGCCCGCCATCATCGCCTCCAACAAGCCGGCAAACGGCATGGGCAAGAAGACTCGGGGAAGAGTTGAGCAGTTGTTTGGACGGGAGCCGCGCTCGGTGGAGCGAGACGGCACAAGAATAAAGGGGATGCGTGATGTTTCAGGGTACCTTCGATCTGGAGACGGCGACGCCGATCGACGCGAGCGCGCTGTCGGACGTGCTGTTCGAGCGCGGAATCTATTGGGCGAGCGGCCGCTCCGGGATCGTCGATCTCGTCGCCGCGCACAAATGGTTCAACCTCGCGGCGTTGAAGGGCCGCAAGGACGCGGTGGCACTGCGCCAGGAAGTCGCCGGACAGATGTCGGATGCCGAGATCTCCGCCGCCCAGCGCGAGGCGAGGGCCTGGGTCTCCTCGCACTGAGATGAGAACCGCCTCCGATCCGTGTTTGCACGGATAGGCCGGTTGCGCTGGAGCAAATGTCTCCGCCGGGCCGCGGATAAAATCCAACGGCATGGGCGACCAAAACACGAAGGGACGATGGCTTCCGATTCAGATCGCTCCCGACGAGTGCGACCTGGAACTCGGATGTCTTCACAAGACGGGAATTCGGCCGTGGTCCTTTCCGTGCCGGCGCAAGGGCGGCGTCTGGTTCAATGTCTGGGCCGGCGAGGCTGTGCTGATATCGCCCTCGCATTGGCGAATATGGCGGTCCGGTATCTAGGTGCGCGCGCACATATATAAGGAGCACGCGAATCGGGCTGACCTCGCTGTGCTCATCCTGGCGCCAGGCTCTTGTGCCGGCTTCGCGATCGCTTTCAGCTGAAAGAACGCAGAGACCTTGATTGATTCTTGCTGCTGGGTGGCGGAGAGGGAGGGATTCGAACCCTCGATACAGCTTGAGACCGTATGACGCTTTAGCAAAGCGTTGCCTTCAGCCACTCGGCCACCTCTCCGGTGCGAGCCTTATGCCTCTAATTGCTTGGGCCGGTCAATTTGGAAGCGGGTGTTTTCGCTCGAATATTCCCAGCGATTTTCGAGGCCAGGCGGGCCTTGTTCTCGGGGCGAGAGTGTGGCGCCGGGAGAACGGACGCGCGGCTGGAACAAAATCCCGCCTCTATAAAGAGTGTTTGCCGGCTACATCAGGCGTAGCAGTGGACCTGCCTGCATCAAACTGGCGGCTGCGGAGGCGGTTGATGCCCCTCATTGAGTCTCCCCTCTGATTCCACGATTCGAACTCGTCGAAAGCCCTTCCCGTCCGACGTCTCGGCTGTGCGCCTTATGTGGGGAACTTTGATGGCGAATGGAACCGTCGAAAAAACGCTAATATAAACAATGCGTTGCGAGGGCGGTTTGATCACATCTGCGTGTTATTTGTGCAACACCCGTTGGAAAACACGCTTCATCGGCCCGTTTCGGAGCGTTCTCTTGTTGTGTGTGCAAAGGCGTTCGGTAATTGTGGCTGAGCGACGGAGGGGGGCATCCCGAGGTCGTCCCGTTTAGGTCTTTCGCTTAAGTCCCTCGCGTTCATGCGGGTGTGTCCGAAGGCGCGAAGGGACTCGAAGCGGTGATTTAGAGGGGGTTTGGGAATTGGCCGTCCGGTCAGTGACCTTCCCTGAAGAGCAACTTGGAGGTTTAACATGAAGTTGGTTAAGAGCCTTTTGCTCGGCTCAGCGGCGGGTCTGATCGCCGTGGGCGGAGCGCAGGCAGCCGATCTCCCCGTGAAGGCCAAGGCGGTCGAGTACGTGAAGATCTGCTCCCTGTATGGTGCTGGATTCTACTATATCCCGGGCACCGACACCTGCATCAAGCTGGGCGGTTATCTGCGCGCTGAAGTCGGTCTGAACACGAACAGCATCTACGGCATTCAGAACGGCGCACCCGCCGGCGCTCACAATCGCCTGAGCAACTACTACACGATGCGCGCTCGTGAAGATCTCAACATCGACACGCGCACCGCGACCGAATACGGCGTCGTCCGCACGTTCTTCGATGCGACGTTCTCCTGGACCACCGGTGGCTACGTCGGCACGGGTTCGCCCACTGGCGTGACGGGCTACACCGCCACCACTGCTGGTACCGCCACCATCAATCCGACCGATGGCGGCACCTCGGGCGGCTCGCTCGGCGTGTACTACGCCTTCATCCAGTTCGCCGGCTTCACCATGGGTAAGGCCGTGTCGCAGTTCGACGCGCCCTGGACCAACTATCCCGGCAACAACATCGACAGCCTCGTCGGCGGCAGCGGCACGGTCACTGGTGTCAACCAGTTCACCTACACCGCTGACTTCGGTCAGGGCATCACGGCGTCGTTCTCGGCCGAAGATGCGACCGCCTACTATCAGGCAGGCAATCTGAACCTGACGGGCGCCACGGTTGCTGGCATCGCTGGCGGTTCGTACGGCTCCAACGCCATCGGTGGCTCGCGTTCGCCGAACCTGGTTGCCATGGTCCGCGTCGACCAGGCTTGGGGTCTGTTCCAGGCGTCGGTTGCCGCGCATGACAACCACGTCGCCTATTACGGCGCGACCGAGACCACTGGCCACCCCGACGACAAGTGGGGTTGGGCGGTTCAGCTCGCTCTGTCGATCAAGAACATCCCGACCGGCGCGGGTGACACGATCAACATCCAGGGCGTCTACACGGACGGTGCGACCCGCTACAACTTCCAGAACCTGGCGGGTAGCTCGTACTCGATGTACAGCGGCACGGGCGTCCTCGGCGCTTACCAGAGCATCGGTTTCGCCAATGCTCCGGACACGGTGTTCGTGACCGGCGGCGGTCAGGAGAGCGTCAAGACCTGGGGCTTCCGCGGTGCTTACACCCACAACTGGGATCCCTACTGGAACACGGCGATCTATGGTGCCTATGCATCGGCCCAGTTCGGCTCGCTGGCTAAGAACGCCATCTGCGGCGGCGGCGGTTTCGTCGGTGTGATGGCGGTGGCCGGTGTCACCAGCTGTAACCCCGACTTCAACATCGGCCAGGTGGGTGTGATCACCCGCTGGACTCCTGTGAAGAATCTGACCTTCTCGGCAGATTTCAACTGGACCCGTCTGGATCAGAAGTATGCCGGCACGGCCCTCATCACTCCGGCTGCTACCGTTGCCAAGCCGACCGCGGTGTATGAGCTCAAGGATCAGGACTCGTTCACCCTGCTCCTCCGCGCTCAGCGCAACTGGTAAGTTCGGTCTAACGACCTGACAGAGAACCCCGGCGGGCAACCGCCGGGGCTTTTCTTTTGGCGGTCGCATGCTGCTTCGCTTAGGGCAGGTCCGACCTGGTGCCGCCACTCTCTGTTGATTTCGCGATCTTAGTTGCGGCCTGATGGAAGTCACTGTGGACCGATGCGCTGCAAGCCGTCTCCGACCGGGGACGCAGAGAAGCCGTCGATGGCCGGCCCAACCGTACAAACGCCCGACGATCTGGCTCCGCAGCAGGAGCGACCCACGCCTTCATCTGTGAGGGCACCGGTTCATCAGCCAGCCGGCGATCCGGCGAGTGCGGCCGATCGGGCCGCAACGGTCGCAGCGCTCAAGGGGCGCGTCCGAAGAGCTCGCTGAGGATCATTGCCGGTCGGGCCGGCCATGCCTCGGCGATTCAGATCCCGACGAGGGCGTCGCTCGCCCCCGTGCTCGGCCGCGAATCGGAACGGGGCAGCGTCACTCGATGCTTCCGGCGCCGCGGCGCAGATCGGCTTCGATCTGCAAGCGCGTGCCGCCGCCGAAGCGGGCGCGGTAGACCTGAAGGTTCTCCATGATCCGCTGCACGTAGTTGCGCGTCTCGGAGAACGGAATCAGCTCGACCCAGTCGACGGCGTCGACCTTCGGGTCGCGCGGATCGCCGTAACGCTCAACCCACTTCCTCACGCTGCCGCGGCCCGCATTGTAGGCGGCGAAGGTCATGATGTAGGAGCCGCGATAATCCTCGAGCAATCCGCCGAGCTCGGCCGAGCCGAGCGCGGCGTTGTAGACCGAATCGTTCTTCAGCCGCCCCAGGTCGTAGGTCGCGCCGTGGCGTTTGCAGACGTAGCGGGCGGCGTCCGGCGTCACCTGCATCAGTCCATAGGCCTGCGCCGGTGAAACCACACGCGGATTGAACGCGCTCTCCTGTCGCGCGATCGCATAGACGATGCTGCGCTCGACCTCGGGGCCAATCGGCGTGAACTGCGGAATGCCGTTGACCGGGTAGGCATAGAAGTCGAACGGCAGGCCGCGATTGAGCGCGGCTTTGCCGAGCAGCAGCATGCCGCGCGCGTCGCTATGGCGCTGGGCGAGCTCGCCAAGGCCGGCAAGCGCTTCGGGATCGCCGTTCTCGCCCATGTCGGCGAGCATAGGCACCGCGAGCTCGCGCTCGTCGAGCTCGTAGAGCAGTTGCGCAGCGCGCACGATCTCCAGCCGCTCGGCGCCGCGCCCGCGCGGCTGGCTGTTGAGCTCGATCTGCGGCAGGCCGAGTTTGGCGCGGGCGAGCTGGCCGTAATAGCTGGTCGACTGCTCGGCCGCGCGGGCATAGGCGTTGCGCGCCTCTTGCTGGCGGCCCAAAGCTTCCGCGGCGCGGCCCTGCCAGTAGCCGGCCCGCGCCAGCGCGGTCGGATTGACGCTGCCGACGCCGATGCGGGCGAAGTGCTGGGCGGCGGTGGAGGGGTCGTTGAGGAATCGCAGCGCGATCCACCCGGCGGTGAACTCCTGCTCGGTCTTGTAGATGTCGCGCGAGGGCAGGGCGGCGTCGCGCGCGATCAGATAGGCCGTGCGGAATTCCTCGGTGTCGATCATCTTGCGCGCCAGCAGGCGCCGCTCGATCCACCATTCGTCGAGATTGTGGAGGCGGCCCGGATCCTTCGGCGCCGACAGCATCAGCTGCGCGGCTTCAGTGAACTTCTCCTCGCGGCGCAGGATCTGGATCTTGCTGAAGATGAAACCGGGGTCATTGTGCAGCTCGCGCGGTACCGCGTCGAGCAGCGCCCGTGCGTTGGGCGCTTTCTTGACTGCGGCGATGCGGGCCTTGGCGAGCGCGACATAGCCGGCGCCGAGGCGCTTTGCGGCGCGGAGCGCCGCCTCGGTCTCGCTGCCGTAAAGCAGGGTATCCATCCGCGCTTTCTGGTCGCCCGCCGTCAGCAGGGCACCGAACTGGTCGAGCGCATTGTTCTCGGTGTCCTCCGACATCGGATCGCCGCGCCAGGCCTCGCGCACCAGCCGCTCGGCATTGGCGCGGTCGCCGCGCGCCAGCATCGCCTTGGCGAGCGTGAAGCGGCCCTTGGCGGAGATCGGAGACTCGTTCTCGAACCACGACCACGCGACCGAATCGTCGCGCCTGTCGTCCCACATCGCGGCCTCGAGGCGCCGGCGCAGGAAGGTCTGCGATGGCCAGCTCGGATTGGCGAAGAGGAAGGCCCGGTAGCGTTCCACGGTCGCGCCGTTGTCCTCGCTGCGCAGGATGATCCATTCGGCGAGCTTTCGCGCGACCGGATCCGAAATGCCGGCCGCGGCATCGGTGGCATCGCCGGCCTTGCGCTTGCGTACGAGCTCGATGACGCTCTCCAGCGTGTCCTTGTCGGCTTGCGACGTCGACGATGTCGCCGCGACCGCGGAGGGGATGGCGGGCTTGCGTGGCGTTGCATGCTGGCGGGTCGCGGGGGCCAGCACGGGAGCGGCGAGCGGCCTGGCGGCGGCCGGGGCGGTGGGCTTGACGGTGGCCGTCGCGGCCGGCACGGGTGCGGTTTTGGCGGGCGACCCGTTGCTCGTCGGGTGTGATTTTGGCGAGGGCGCTGCTGCTGCGGGTTTCGGCTTGTCCTTCTCGGGTTCCCGACCGGTAGCATCCTTTGCTGGCGTCTTCGCCGCTTCCTTGGCGGGGGCGCCAGCCGTACCCTTGCTCGCGCCTTTCGCCGGCTCCTTGCCGGCCCCCTTGACCGTACCTTTGGCCGTTTCCTTCGCGGGTTCCTTGGTCGAGCCCTTGACCGGTCCCTTCGCGGCATCCTTGGCCGCTGGCTTCGCGGTATCCTTGCCTGTCTCCGCGGCCGTCTCATTGGACTTGGCGAGGGCGGCGCAACCCAGCGACAGCGCTGCCGTCAGGCACACAACCAGACCGGTGGATCGCCATGCGGCACGAGTAAAGGAGGTCACGGAGTTTCGTCGCCCCGAATCAGTGAAGTGGCTCAAGACCTAGCTAAGTTTGATTGAATATGCGGACAAAATACCAACAGCCGCTTACCTCGGGCCGATTTGCACCATCACCGCGGCAAAATCGCGGCCTAAACGTTGCCCTCGCCCAGAAGCGGGCCTTTTACCGGCAGGATAGACCCGATATGAATGGGCCTTGCTCAAGAGATAGCCGCGTACGGAGGAAGTCCATGGCAGCCAAGACGAAATTCCGGGGGGCGTTCACCGCCTTGGTCACGCCGTTCAAGAACGGCTCGCTGGACGAGGCGGCGTTCCGCTCCCTGGTCAACTGGCAGATTTCCGAGGGGACCAACGGCCTGGTCCCGGTCGGCACTACCGGCGAGAGCCCCACGCTCAGCCATGACGAGCACAAGAAGGTCGTCGAATGGTGCATCGCTGAAGCCAAGGGGCGCGTGCCGGTCATCGCGGGGGCCGGCTCCAACTCGACCAAGGAGGCGATCGAGCTCTCCCAGCATGCCGAAAAGGCCGGCGCGGACGCCGTGTTGATCGTCACGCCCTACTACAACAAGCCGACCCAGGAAGGGATGTACCAGCACTTCAAGGCGATCAACGACGCGATCGGGATTCCGATCATCATCTACAACATCCCGCCGCGCTCGGTGATCGACATGTCGGTCGACACCATGAAGCGGCTGTGGGAGCTGAAGAACATCGCCGGCGTCAAGGACGCCACCGCAAGCATGGTGCGCGTGTCGCAGCAGCGCGCGGCGATGGGCGAGGACTTCAACCAGCTTTCGGGCGAGGACGCCACCATCATCGGCTACATGGCCCATGGCGGCCATGGCTGCATCTCGGTGACCTCGAACGTTGCGCCGCGCCTGTGCTCGGATTTCCACGCCGCCTGGCAGAAGGGCGACACCAAGGCGGCGCTCGCGATCCACGACAAGCTGATGCCGCTGCACAACAACCTCTTCATCGAGAGCAATCCGGCGCCGATCAAGTATGCGATGTCGCTGCTCGGCAAGCTGGACGAGACCCTGCGCTTGCCAATGGTGCCTGTTTCCGAGCCGACCCGTGTTGCGGTCCGCAGCGCCATGGTGCACGCTGGCTTGATCAACTGAGGCGAGCATTGCGGGGGAGCCGTTCATGAGCGTCGACGAGAAGGGCAGGAAGATGCTCACGGAGTTCCGTGAGTTCGCCATGAAAGGCAACGTCGTCGATCTCGCCGTCGGCGTCATCATCGGTGCGGCCTTCGGCGCCATCGTGACGTCGCTGGTCGGTGACATCATCATGCCGATCATCGGCGCCGTCACCGGCGGCCTCGACTTCTCGAACTACTTCGTCCCCTTGTCGAAGGCGGTCACAGCCACCAACTTAGCGGATGCGAAAAAGCAAGGCGCCGTACTTGCTTACGGCAGCTTCCTGACGCTGACGATCAACTTCATCATCGTCGCCTTAGTGCTGTTCTTGGTGATCCGCGCCATGAACACGTTGAAGCGCAAGGAGGAGGCGGCGCCCGCCGCGCCGGCCAAGCCCTCAGCGGAGGTCGAGCTGCTGACCGAGATCCGCGACCTCCTCAAGAAGTGACGCGCGCACTTCATCCGAACTGTTAGCTTTGCTGCGCATCTCGATCGGGTTTGCCTCTCATGGCCGATAAAAACGAACGTCCAATCAAGGTCATGGCGGAAAATCGCAAGGCCCGCTTCAACTATGCGATCGAGGATACGATCGAGGCGGGCATTGCGCTGACCGGCACCGAGGTCAAATCGATCCGCAGCGGCAAGAGCACGATCGCGGAATCCTACGCCGATTCCAAGGACGGCGAGATCTGGCTGATCAACGCCACCATTCCCGAATATCTCCAGGGCAACCGCTTCAATCACGAGCCCAAGCGGCCGCGCAAACTGCTTCTCCACCGCCGTCAGATCAACAAGCTGATGGGCGCGGTCGACCGCGAGGGCATGACGCTGATCCCGCTCAAGCTCTATTTCAACGAGCGCGGGCGCGCCAAATTGCAGCTGGCGGTTGCAAAAGGCAAGAAGCTGCACGACAAGCGCGAGTCCGAGAAGAAGCGCGACTGGAGTCGGGAGAAGGGCCGGCTGATGCGGGCGAGGGGGTGACGTGATGAATCAACGGAACCTGCTCGAGGTCGATTGGAGCCAGATTCCCGCGCCCTTCGACGACGGCGGCGCCGCGCATCTCGAGGGCATGACGTTGCCACCGATCAGCCTGCTCGCGACCGACGATACATCGGTCACGCTGTCGGCGCTGCGTGGCCGCACCGTCGTGTTCGCCTATCCCCGCACCGGCGAGCCCGGCAAGATCGCGCTGGTCGACGATTGGGACATGATCCCGGGCGCGCGCGGTTGCACGCCTCAGACGTGCGCATTTCGCGATCTGTTCGCCGAGCTGAAAGCTGCCGGCGCCTCACACGTGTTCGGCCTCTCGACCCAGAGCAACACGTACCAGACCGAGATGGCCTCGCGCCTGCATCTGCCGTTCCCGGTGCTCTCGGACGAGAAGCTGGCGCTCACGCACGCCTTGAACCTGCCGACCATGGAGGTCGCTGGCCTGACGCTGATCAAGCGCCTCGCGCTGATCGTCGACGACGCCAGGATCACCCATGTGTTCTATCCGGTATTTCCACCCGACCGGAACGCGGGCGACGTGCTCGACTGGCTGAAGGCGAATCCGGCCAAAGGATCGCCCGCTAAGGTCGGATGAGTTTTGGTTGATGTGAGCCGAGTGTGCACCTCTCCCCGCTGGGGAGAGGAGAGCCACGACCAGCCGGCCCCATTGCATCAGATCTAGTCGAGGTCCGCCTTGATCCTCGCGAAAACGCTCCGGAACATGTCTGGCTTCAGCACGCCGGTGTTCGTGTTGTAGCGCGAGCAATGATAGCTGTCGTAGAGCTTGAACCGGCCAGCCTGATGCACCGCGCCGTGGCCGAAGGGGGCCTGCGAACCCTTCAGATTCAGCGGCTTGAGCACGCTGTCGTGCGCAATCCGCCCGAGCGCGACGATCGCGCGCAGATTCGGCATCGACGCCAGATTCGCCACGAGAAACTGGCGGCAGGTATTGATCTCGACCGGCAGCGGCTTGTTCTGCGGCGGCACGCAATGCACCGCATTGGCGATCCGGCAGTCGACCAGTTTCAGGCCGTCATCGGGACGCGCCTGATAGGTCCCCCTGGCAAAGCCGTATTCGATCAGCGTGGCGTAGAGCAGGTCGCCGGCATAATCGCCGGTGAACGGCCGTCCCGTGCGATTTGCGCCCTGCATTCCCGGCGCGAGGCCCACGATCAGAAGGCGCGCCTCGAGGTCGCCGAACGGCGCAACCGGCGCATTGTGCCACGATGGCTCGCGTGTGCGGTTCGCCTCGCGAAAGGCGACCAGGCGCGGACAGAGCGGACAGTCACGGTCGGGAACGACGGCGAGAGGCTGGCGGCTTGACCGGGCCGCCTCACTCCTCGAAGTCTTCATCGCCGCCCCTCGGCGAAATCGTGGTTGCGCGCTGGAGGAATTGCGGGGCGTGGTGTCGTTCGCCACGCTCGCCGCGGTCACGCGGGGCGGGGCGCTCGGACGGATCGCGGCCGAGCTTGGATTGCAGCTCGACCAGGTCGGTGAAAACGTCAGCCTGGCGGCGCAGCTCGTCGGCGATCATCGGCGGCTGGCTGGCGATGGTGGAGATCACCGTGACCCGCACGCCGCGGCGCTGCACGGCCTCGACCAGGGAGCGGAAGTCGCCGTCACCCGAGAACAACACCATCTGGTCGATGTGTTCGGCCAGCTCCATGGCGTCCACCGCGAGCTCGATATCCATGTTGCCCTTGACCTTGCGGCGGCCGGAGGCGTCGATGAATTCCTTGGTCGCCTTGGTGACGACGGTGTAGCCGTTGTAGTCCAGCCAGTCGATCAACGGGCGGATCGAGGAGTATTCCTGGTCTTCGATGATGGCGGTGTAATAGAACGCCCGCAACAACGTCCCGCGGCTCTGAAACTCCTTCAGCAGGCGCTTGTAATCGATGTCGAAGCCCAGAGTCTTCGCGGTCGCGTAGAGATTGGCCCCATCGATGAAGAGCGCGATCTTGTTGGTAGGAGAAGGTGACATTCAGTTTGCTCGCGTAGCGTTCGTGATTGATCGTTTTTTGTTGGCGCGGCTACCAGCAAGCCGCGCAGTTCTAGAGTGCCGCTGAGACCCGTCGAAACCGCAAGTCCGGAGAAGTGGTGGCAATCAAGGTATAGTTATGGCGGACTTGCATAGACCCGGGGCTGCCCTCGATGGCAGCCCGGAAAACCACCCGTCCCAGCCCCAATGTGGCGTTAGCAGAGCCGTTTGGCGAGGCCAAATCACAAATTGGCCTTGCGAAATCGTCGCGGCCCCTATAACTAGCCCCAATCATCCACATATTTCGTCCCACCCACAGCGGAGCGACAGTCCATGGCTCGCGTCACCGTAGAAGATTGTATCGACAAGGTCGACAACCGGTTTGACCTGGTCCTGCTGGCCGCCCACCGTGCCCGCATGATTTCGTCAGGTTCACAACTAACGGTTGACCGCGATAACGACAAGAACCCTGTTGTGTCTTTGCGTGAAATCGCCGAGACGACGATCTCGCCGGAGGACCTCCGCGAGGAGCTGGTGCACTCGCTCCAGAAGTTCGTCGAGGTGGACGAGCCCGAGCCGGATACGGTGCCGCTGATCGGTTCCGCAGGGGCGAGCGTCGACGCGGACGACACCGAAGTCGCCGTGGAGCGCATGACCGAAGAGGAGCTCCTGAAGGGTCTGGAAGGCCTCGCGCCTCCCGAGGAGCAGCCCGAGGAAGACGAGTGATTTCTCCGTCGCGATCCATCGACTCCTTGTGATCTGATCAAAGGCCCGAACCCTTGTTCGGGCCTTTGCTTTTGTTGACGTTTTCGTGGTTACCATAACGTTGCCCGTTGGCGCTGCGCCCTGTCACTGAATTGATCGGACACAAGCGCGATCGGAGCTAGGATGTATACAACGGGCCGGCTCAGGGCCCGTTTGAAGGCAGGACGGAATGGTATATCGGCGCCGCAGATCCACGCAGATGCAGGCCGCAACCGAATCGGTTGCCGTGGCCCCGACTGCGCCGGTCGCGCGCCCGGCTAGGCCCCGCGCGCGCATGATGCGTCAATACGACCTCGTCGAGCGCGTCCGATCGTACAATCCCAACACCAACGAAGACCTGCTGAACCGTGCCTATGTCTATGCCATGAAGGCGCATGGTTCGCAGACCCGCGCCTCGGGCGATCCGTATTTCTCGCACCCGCTCGAAGTGGCAGCGATTCTCACCGACCTGAAGCTCGACGACGCCACCATCGTGGCCGCGCTGCTGCACGATACGATCGAGGATACCGAGGCGACGCGGGCCGAGATCGACCAGATCTTCGGGCCGGAGATTGGCGCGCTGGTCGACGGCTTGACCAAGCTGAAGCGGCTCGAGCTGGTGTCGCGCGAGGCCAAGCAGGCCGAGAACCTGCGCAAATTGTTGCTGGCCATTGCCGACGATGTCCGCGTGCTTCTGGTCAAGCTCGCCGACCGACTGCACAACATGCGAACGCTGGATTTCGTGCCGACGGAATCGCGCCGGCGCATCGCCGAGGAGACGCTCGACATCTACGCGCCGCTGGCGGGGCGCATGGGCATGCAGGAAATGCGTGAGGAGCTGGAGGATCTGTCCTTCCGCACCCTCGATCCGGAAGCCTATTCGGTGGTGATGCAGCGGCTCGACGCGCTCGCCGAGCGCAACCGCAATTTAATCGGCGAGATCGAGGATCAGCTCTCCAACAATCTGCGCCACAGGGGTCTCGGCGCGCGGGTCTATGGCCGCCGCAAGAAGCCGTTCTCGATCTGGACCAAGATGGAGCGCAAGTCGGTCGGCTTCGAGCAATTGTCCGACATCTTCGGCTTCCGCCTCGTCGTTAACGATATCGAGGCCTGCTATCGCGCGCTCGGGATCGTCCATACCACCTGGCCGGTCGTGCCGGGGCGCTTCAAGGACTACATTTCGACGCCGAAGCAGAACGACTACCGCTCGATCCACACCACCGTGATCGGTCCCGGCAACCAGCGCGTCGAGCTCCAGATCCGCACCGAGGCGATGGACCAGATTGCCGAGCGCGGCATCGCCGCGCATGTCTTCTACAAGGAAGGCGTAGGCTCGCCGACCGAATACCTCAAGCGCGAGTCCAACGCGTTCGCCTGGCTGCGCCACACCATCGGAATCCTCTCCGAGAGCGCCAATCCCGAGGAATTCCTCGAGCATACCAAGCTCGAACTGTTCCACGACCAGGTGTTCTGCTTCACCCCGAAGGGCAAGCTGATCGCGCTGCCGCGCCACGCCAACGTGATCGACTTCGCCTATGCGGTGCACACCGACGTCGGCAACAGCGCGGTGGGCTGCAAGATCAACGGCAAGTTCGCGCCGCTCTCCTCGGAACTCCAGAACGGTGACGAGGTCGAGGTGCTGACATCGGAAGCGCAATCGGCGCCGCCGTCGGCCTGGGAGACGCTCGCGGTCACCGGCAAGGCACGCGCCGCGATCCGCCGCGCCACGCGCACCGCCGTGCGGGATCAATATGTCGGACTCGGCCGGCGCATCGTCGAGCGCCTGTTCGAGCGCGCCAAGATCGAATATGCCGACGACAAGCTCAAGGGCGCGCTGCCGCGGCTCGCGCGCACGTCGATCGAGGACGTCATGGCGGCGGTGGGCCGCGGCGAGATCAAGGCGTCCCACGTCGCGCGAGCGATGTATCCGGACTACAAGGAGGAACGGATCGCGCGCTACGGCGTCAAGAAGGGGCTTGCGGCCAAGCTCAAGGAAAAGGGCGCCTCGGAGCCGCCGCGCAGCCCGGTCGCGATTCCGATCCGCGGCATCAACTCCGACTTGCCGATCAAGTTCGCGCCCAATGGCGGCGCCGTGCCCGGGGATCGCATCGTCGGCATCGTCACGCCGGGCGAGGGCATCACGATCTATCCGATCCAGGCGCCCGCCCTGAAGGATTTCGAGGAGGAGCCGGAGCGCTGGCTCGATGTCCGCTGGGACATCGAGGATTCCGCGCCGCAGCGCTTCCCGGCCCGCATCAAGGTGGAGAACGTCAACGAGCCTGGCGCCTTGGCGCAGATCGCGACCGTGATCGCCGAGCACGACGGCAACATCGACAACATCAGCATGCAGCGCCGCTCGCCCGACTTCACGGAGACGACGATCGATCTCGAAGTCTACGATCTGAAGCACCTGAGCGCGATCCTGGCTCAGTTGCGCGCGAAGGCGGTAGTCGCCAAAGTCGAACGTGTTAATGGATGATGCTTGTCGTTGCCGGGCTTGCCCCGGCAACCCATCTCTTCAAAAAAGATGGATGCGCGGGTCGAGCCCGCGCATGACAAGTTGGGAAATGTCAATTCGCGAGTCCTGAAATGCCCGCAACTCCGCTCCGCCTCGGCGTCAATGTCGACCATGTCGCGACTCTGCGTAACGCGCGCGGTGGCCGCAATCCGGATCCGGTGCGCGCGGCGCTGCTCGCGATCGAGGCCGGCGCCGACGGCATCACCGCGCATCTGCGCGAGGATCGCCGGCACATCCGCGACGAGGACATGGCGCGGCTGAAGGCGGAGATCTCCAAACCGCTCAATTTCGAGATGGCGGCGACTGACGACATGCTGCGCATCTCGCTCGCCACCAAGCCGCATGCGGTGTGCCTTGTTCCGGAGCGGCGCCAGGAGGTAACGACCGAGGGCGGGCTGGATGTGGTCGGCCAGCACAACGCGCTCGCGCCCTATATCGCGCGGCTGAACGATGCCGGCATCCGGGTCTCGCTGTTCATCGCCGCCGATCCCGCCCAGATCGAAATGGCGGCACGACTGCGCGCGCCCGTGATCGAGATCCACACCGGCGCCTGGTGCGACGCCGTCGTCGACGGCCACGCCGACAAGGCCGCGGCCGAATGGCGGCGGATCGTGGCGGGGGCGAAGCTGGCCAAGGATGCGGGGCTCGAGGTCCATGCCGGGCACGGGCTCGACTATGCCACGGCGGAGACGATCGCGGCCCTGCCTGAGATCATGGAGCTCAATATCGGCTACTACATGATCGGCGAGGCGCTGTTCGTGGGTCTGGCCGAGACCGTGCGCAACATGCGCGCGGCGATGGACCGTGGCCGGGGCCGGGCATGATCATCGGCATCGGCTCCGACCTGATCGACATCACCCGCGTGGCCAAGGTGATCGAACGGCATGGCGAGCGCTTCCTCGACCGCATCTTCACCGCGGCCGAGCGGGCCAAGGCGGAGCGGCGCGCCAAGAACGAGAAGATGGTGGTGGCGACCTACGCCAAGCGCTTCGCCGCCAAGGAGGCCTGCTCCAAGGCGCTCGGCACCGGCATCAGGCGCGGCGTCTGGTGGCGCGACATGGGGGTGGTCAACCTGCCGGGAGGGCGGCCGACCATGCAGCTGACCGGCGGCGCCCTGGCCCGGCTCCAGGCCCTGACGCCGGAGGGCTTCGAAGCCCGGATCGATGTTTCGATCACCGATGACTGGCCGCTGGCGCAGGCCTTTGTCATCATTTCCGCCGTGCCGCTGGCGAAGCCCTGAAGCGCTCCGCTCGATTTTATAATTCGCGTTTGAAATCAAAGTCTTACTCAGTTTTGATGCGATCCTTGATTGCGTGGCCTCCGACAACCGTCTAAAAGTCCGCCGACGCAAATCAGCCTGGGCGAATTCGGCTTTACGCCGGAATTGGCCCTCACTATCAGAATCAGGACAATCTCCATGGCCCGCGAAGCAATGGGCTGTTCGCGCCAAGGAGGGCGCTCTGTGACCGCCGGCCGGAATTGAGAGAGCAATGAGCGTGACTTCAGGAACGAAAACTGAGAGCGGCGTCGGTGAAACGATCCGGGTCGTCATTCATGCTCTCCTGATCGCGCTGGTGATCCGCACCTTCCTGTTTCAGCCTTTCAACATCCCGTCCGGCTCGATGAAGGCGACGTTGCTGGTCGGCGACTATCTGTTCGTCTCGAAATATTCCTACGGCTATAGCCACTATTCGATTCCGTTCTCGCCGCCGCTGTTCTCGGGGCGCATCTGGGGCTCGGATCCGAACCGCGGCGACATCGTCGTGTTCCGCCTGCCGAAGGACGATTCCACCCGACTACATCAAGCGCGTGATCGGGCTTCCGGGCGACCGCGTCCAGATGCGGGACGGTCTGCTCTACATCAACGACACGCCCGTCGAGCGGCAGCGCATGAGCGAATATGTCGGCGAGGACCCCTGCGGCTCGGAAGGCGGCGGCATCTCCCGGGTGAAGCGCTGGAAGGAAACGCTGCCGAACGGCGTGTCCTATGAGACGCTGGACTGCGCCGACAACGGCTACATGGACAACACCAACGTCTACACGGTGCCGCCCGGTCACTTCTTCATGATGGGCGACAATCGCGACAACTCCACCGACAGCCGCTTCCTCGGCCAGGTCGGCTACGTGCCGCAGGAAAATCTGATCGGCCGCGCTCAGATGATCTTCTTCTCCATCGCCGAGGGCGAGCATGCCTGGATGTTCTGGCGCTGGCCGTGGGCGGTACGCTGGAATCGTTTCTTCAAAATCGTCCGATGAAAGACGAAGCCAAGGACATCGCGATCCAACCGACCGAGGCGCAAGCCGCTCCCGAGAGCGAAGCCGCACCGAAGACGCCTGCCAAGAAGAAGCGGGCGCGAAGCAGCAAGGCCAAGGGCGCGGATGCCAACGCGGCGGTCGAGGCGCGCATCGGGCACCGCTTCGCCGACCCGAACCTGTTGATGCAGGCGATCACGCATGTGTCGGCGCTGAAGTCCGGGCGCAAGCGCGGTGATAGCTATCAGCGGCTGGAGTTCCTCGGCGATCACGTGCTCGGGCTCGTCGTCTCCGACATGCTCTATCACGCCTTCCCGAACGCCGACGAGGGCGAGCTGTCCAAGCGGCTCGCCGAACTCGTGCGCAAGGAGAGCTGCGCGGACGTCGCCAAGTCGCTCGGTCTCGTCGACGACATCAAGCTCGGCTCGGTCGGCTCCAGCGCCGACGCCCGCCTGCGCAAATCCATCCTCGGCGACATCTGCGAGGCCGTGATCGGCGCCATCTACCTCGACGGCGGCCATGCCGCGGCCGCCGAATTCGTCAAGCGCAACTGGACCGAGCGCATGCACAAGCCGCGCCGTCCCTTGCGCGATCCCAAGACCGTGCTGCAGGAATGGGCGCAAGGCAAGGGACTGCCGACGCCTGTTTACCGCGAGGTCGAGCGCACCGGCCCGCATCACGATCCGCAGTTCCGTGTCGCGGTCGATCTGCCGGGGCTGGCGCCGGCCGAAGGTATCGGCGGTAGCAAGCGCGCGGCAGAGAAGGTGGCAGCGTCAGTGATGATCGAGCGTGAAGGCGTTGGCGGCGGCAATGATGGCTGAAGCAAGCGGCGAGGCGCCCACTGCGACGCGCTGCGGCTTCGTGGCGCTGATCGGTGCTCCGAATGTCGGCAAGTCCACGCTGGTCAACGCGCTGGTCGGTGCCAAGGTCACGATCGTCTCGCGCAAGGTGCAGACCACGCGCGCGTTGATCCGCGGCATCGTCATCGAGAACAACGCGCAGATCATCCTGGTTGACACGCCCGGCATCTTCTCGCCCAAGCGCCGGCTCGACCGCGCCATGGTCTCGACCGCCTGGAGCGGGGCGCATGACGCCGATCTCGTCTGCGTGCTGCTGGATGCCAAGACGGGGATCGACGAGGAAGCGGAGGCGATTCTCGCCAAGGCCGCCAGCGTCAATCACGAGAAGATCCTGGTGATCAACAAGGTCGATCTGGTCCAGCGCGAGAAGCTGCTGGCGCTGGCGCAAGCCGCCAACGAGCGCATGAAGTTCGCGAGGACATTCATGATCTCGGCGATCTCCGGCGACGGGGTCGACGACGTCCGCAAGACGCTCGCGGACATGGTGCCGCCGGGCCCGTTCCTCTATCCCGAGGACCAGATGTCGGACGCGCCGATGCGGCAGCTCGCGGCCGAGATCACGCGCGAAAAGATCTATCAGAAGCTGCACCAGGAATTGCCCTACCAGTCCACGGTCGAGACCGACAAATGGGAGGAGCGCAAGGACAAGTCGGTGCGGATCGAGCAGACGATCTTCGTCGAGCGCGAAAGCCAGCGCAAGATCGTGCTCGGCAAGGGCGGCGCCACAATCAAGTCGATCGGCGCGGATTCGCGGAAGGAACTGATGCAGATCCTGGACGTGCCGGTGCATCTGTTCCTGTTCGTCAAGGTGCGCGAGAACTGGGGCGACGATCCCGATCGCTACCGCGAGATGGGCCTGGACTTCCCCAGGGAATAACCAAGAAAAGACAGGTCACCGATGAGCGTGCCCAGTAACGTCCGGCGCTTCGAAGCGCTGCTCTATGCATCGTTGATGCTGGATGCCCTCTCGGTCGCGGTGCAGGACCGCACGCCCAACGCCGAGATGACCGAGCAGATGATCATGACGGCGACCTTGCTCGCCGGCGGCATGATCCTGCTGCTGGTTTATTTCGTCTGGCTGGCTGCGTATCGGCGCAAGAACTGGCCGCGCTGGGTGCTGGCGGCAGCGCTCGCGCTGTCGGTGATCTCGCTCGGCCAGATCATCGGGGAGAAGGGCCTGGAGCTCGACAGTGCCATCGAGATCGTCTCTTGCGCGCTGACCACGATGGGCCTTTATTTCTCCTTCACCGGCGATGCGCAGGGCTGGTTCAACGCGTGAGGTCTCGAGATTCCGGGTTCGCCTCTTCGAGGCGCCCCGGAATGATAGGGATGGCGCTGCGCTCCTGATCGAAATCCTGTAAGCTTCTCCCATGGAATGGACCGACGAGGGCATCGTGCTGGGTGTGCGGCGGCATGGCGAAAGCAGCGCCATCGTCGAGCTCCTGACGCGCGCGCATGGCCGTCATCTCGGCCTCGTCCGCGGCGGTGCCAGCTCGCGGATGCGGCCGCTCTTGCAGCCCGGCAACAGCGTCAGCGCGGTGTGGCGGGCGCGCCTCGACGAGCATCTCGGGACCTATGCGATCGAGGGATTGAAGCTGCGCGCGGCGACGCTGCTGGCATCGTCCCACGGGGTCTATGGCGTCACTCATCTCGCCTCGGTTGCGCGGCTCTTGCCGGAGCGCGATCCGCACGAAGACATCTTTGCATTGCTCGAACATTCGCTCGACAATTTCGACGATATCGGCAGCGCCGCCGTGCACCTGATCCATTTCGAGATGGCGATGCTCGCGGAGCTGGGTTTCGGCCTTGCGCTGGACAATTGCGCGGTGACCGGCGAGACCACGGACCTGATCTATGTTTCGCCGAAATCCGGTGGCGCGGTGTCGCGCGGCGCGGGCGAGCCGTGGCGCGACCGGCTGTTGCGGCTGCCGCCTTTTCTGCGCCATGGCGAAACAGCGAGCGATCTCACCGAGCAGGATCTCCAGGACGGCTTTCGGCTCACCGGCCTGTTCCTGCTGCGTCACGTGCTGGAGCCGCGCGGGCAGGGCCATTCCGATGCCCGGGCCGGCTTCATCAATGCCCTGATACGGCAGCAGGCGAGGGTGGCGATCCCAGCGCCATGAGCACGTCGGGGCTCTGCATTGCCCTTCGCATGGAGTTCCCAGGAACGAAATCGGGTCGGTCGAGTCCGCCTTCAGGTTCCACAAATGGGGGCAGCCTAAATGTTGATCAGGGGATTCGCCTTGTCCGCGGCGCTGCTTACGTTCGTGCCCGATGCCACGGCCGGGGAGCCGCAACCTGGCTTGTTTCGCCGGGCATCCTGCACGGTCGTCCGGTATTATGTGGCGAAATATTCCGCTGCCGCCGCAGAGACATGGGCGCGGGCCCATGGCGCGACCGAGGCCGAGATCGAAGCCGCCCGCCGTTGCGTGAGCAATGCGCCGACACCCGCCCAAACGCCTGGTCAAGCCAAAACCCAGACATTCACCGCCGGCTGGGCAGGCCAGTAGGCCGCCTCCAGGGGAACCATTCGATCCTTGCCCGATTCGCTTCCACGGTTTAACCGGGCGGCATGGGAAAACGAATCGTTCCGCCGGAAGAACCGGCCGAAATCCACGACGTGCCGCTGCGCGAGGCGCTGGAAGAGCGCTATCTCGCCTACGCGCTCTCGACCATCATGCACCGCGCGCTGCCGGACGCACGCGATGGCCTGAAGCCGGTGCACCGGCGCATCCTCTACGGCATGCGGCTGCTGCGGCTCGACCCCGGCACGGCCTTCAAGAAATCCGCAAAGATCGTCGGCGACGTGATGGGCTCGTTCCATCCGCATGGCGACCAGGCGATCTACGACGCCATGGTTCGCCTCGCGCAGGATTTCTCCTCGCGCTATCCGCTGGTCGACGGCCAGGGCAATTTCGGCAACATCGACGGCGATAACCCCGCCGCCTACCGCTATACCGAAGCGCGCATGACCGACGTCGCGCGGCTTCTGCTCGAGGGCATCGACGAGGACGGCGTCGAGTTTCGCGCCAATTACGACGGTCAGTCGAAAGAGCCCGTCGTGCTGCCCGGCGGCTTCCCGAACCTGCTCGCCAACGGCGCGCAGGGCATTGCGGTCGGCATGGCCACCTCGATCCCGCCGCACAACGCCGCCGAGCTTTGCGATGCCGCGCTGCATCTGATCGAGAAGCCCGATGCGAAATCCAGGGCGCTGCTGAAATGGGTGAAGGGACCGGATTTCCCGACCGGCGGCATCATCGTCGATTCCAAGCAGGCGATTGCGGAAGCCTACACGACCGGCCGCGGCTCGTTCCGTGTCCGTGCGAGATGGGAGCAGGAAGAAGGCGCCCGCGGCAGTTGGGTCGTCGTCGTCACTGAGATACCCTTCCTCGTGCAGAAGTCGCGCCTGATCGAGAAGGTCGCCGAGCTGCTGGACCAGAAGAAGCTGCCGCTGGTCGGCGACATCAGGGACGAGTCGGCCGAAGACGTCCGCATCGTGATCGAGCCGAAATCGAAGAACGTCGATCCGGCGCTGATGATGGAATCGCTGTTCCGGCTCACCGAGCTGGAAAGCAAGATCCCGCTGAACCTCAACGTGCTGATCAAGGGCAAGGTGCCCAAGGTGGTCGGCCTGGCCGAGTGCTTGCGCGAATGGCTCGACCATCTGCGCGACGTGCTGATCCGGCGCAGCAATTATCGCAAGGCGCAGATCGAGCACCGGCTGGAAGTCCTCGGCGGATTCCTGATCGCCTACCTGAACATCGACAAGGTGATCAAGATCATCCGCACCGAGGATGAGCCGAAGCCCGAGCTGATGAAGGCCTTCAAGCTCACCGAGGTTCAGGCCGAAGCCATCCTCAACATGCGCCTGCGGTCCTTGCGCAAGCTCGAGGAGATGGAGATCCGCACCGAGGACAAGAACCTCCGCGGCGAGCTCAAGGGCATCAATGCGGTGCTCGCCTCCGCAGCCGAACAGTGGAAGAAGGTCAGCGAGCAGGTCGGCAAGGTCCGCGACATGTTCGGACCGAAGACGCCGCTCGGCAAGCGCCGTACCACTTTTGCGGACGCGCCCGAGCACGATCTCGCCGCGATCGAGGAGGCCTTCGTCGAGCGCGAGCCGGTGACGGTCGTCGTCTCCGACAAGGGCTGGATCCGCACCATGAAGGGCCATGTCGAGGATCTCTCGGGCCTTGCCTTCAAGCAGGACGACAAGCTCGGCTTCGCCTTCTTCGCGGAGACGACCTCGAAGCTGCTGCTGTTCGCGACCAACGGCAAGTTCTACTCGCTCGACGTCGCGAAGCTGCCGGGCGGCCGCGGTCACGGCGAGCCGATCCGGCTGTTCATCGACCTCGAGCAGGAAGCCGCGCCCGTCGCGCTGTTCGTGCACAAGGGGGGACGCAAATTCCTGGTCGCGAGCCACGAGGGCCAGGGCTTCGTCGTCCACGAGGACGATTGCGTCGGCACCACCAAGAAGGGCAAGCAGGTCCTCAACGTGGACATGCCGAACGAGGCGCGCGCGATCACCGAGGTGCTCGGCGACACCGTCGCGGTCATCGGCGACAACCGCAAGATGCTGGTCTTCCCGCTCGACCAGGTGCCGGAGATGGCGCGCGGCCGTGGCGTTCGCTTGCAGAAGTACAAGGATGGCGGCCTTTCGGATATTGCCGTGTTCGACGCCAAGGCCGGCCTGACCTGGAAGGACTCCGCCGGTCGCGAATTCTCCGCGACCATGAAGGAGCTCGCGGAGTGGCAAGGCACCCGCGCCGATGCCGGCCGCCTGCCGCCGAAGGGCTTCCCGAAGTCGAACAAGTTCGGCCGGGGGATCGGGTAGGGCGGCTCTCGTGTCCCGGACGCGCTGCACCGCCCTTCGCGTTGCTGCGCAGAGCCGGGACCCACGCTGCGCGGATTGCTCGGGGACATGGGCCCCGGCTCTGCGGCGCACCGCTGAAGAAGCGCTGCGCCGCGTCCGGGGCACGAGGATGTGGCGCGCATCTGTCCCCACATCGTCATTGCGAGCGTAGCGAAGCAATCCAGAATCCCGCCGCGGAAAGACTCTGGATTGCTTCGCTGCGCTCGCAATGACGCGGAGGAGATTGCGCTGCTCTCCAACTGACATTGAGTACCCCGCAAACGCGTGGCAGATACCCACGATCGCATAAGTACGGGCACGAACATTGCTTTTTGCTGGCGACTGCGGACGTTTCAGTCAAAAGGCAAAACCACATCCATGTTCAAACTGAAGGCTTTCATTCCGGCGCTGTTCGGCCTCGCGCTGGTGGCGGCGCCGGCGCATGCGGCGGGCAATCTCGTCGCGGTGCTCGAGGCGGAAATCGTCACCCTCGATCCGCATTTCTCCACGGCCTATATTTCGCGCACGTTCGGCTACATGGTGTTCGATACGCTGTTTGCGAAGGACTCCAAGGGAGACATCAAACCGCAGATGGTGCAGGACTGGAAAGTCTCGTCCGACGGTCTGACCTACAGCTTCACCCTGCGCGACGGCTTGAAATGGCATGACGGCCAGCCGGTCACAGCAGCCGATTGCGTGGCCTCGCTGCGCCGCTGGGGCACCCGCAGCGCGCTCGGCCGCCGCATCTTCGCGATCACCGCATCGCTCGAGCCGACCGACGCCAGGACCTTCGTGCTGACGCTGAAGGAGCCGTCGGGTCTCGTCATCGACGCGCTCGGCAATCCCGTCAGCCCCGTCGCCTTCATGATGCCCGAGCGCATCGCCAAGACGCCGGGCGACCAGCGCATCACCGAGATCATCGGCTCGGGTCCCTTTGTCTACAGCAAGGCCGATCACCGCACCGGCGATCGCATGGTCCTGAAGAAATTCGCCGATTATGTGCCGCGCCCCGAGCCCGCCGACTTCCTCGCCGGCGGCAAGCGCGTCAATGTCGACACGCTGGAGATCCGCGTCATTCCCGACGGTGCGACCGCAGCCTCCGCACTCCAGGCCGGCGAGATCGACTTCATGCAATACGCCCCGTTCGATCTGTTGCCTCAGTTGGAGAAGAACTCCCGCATCAAGCTCGTCAACTTCACCGGCGGCAACATGTTCGCGGGCGCCTACCGCCTCAACGCCGCGTCGAAACCGTTCGACGATCCCGCGATCCGGCGCGTGCTGTGGAAGCTGGTCGATCAGCGCGAAGTGTTGGATGCGCTCGGACTCGACGCCAAATACGCCACGCCCTGCGCGACCTACTTCACCTGCGGCACCACCTATGAGAGCACGGCCGGCACCGAAGCGGCGGCGAAGCCGTCGATCGAAGCGGCGAAGGCCGCGCTGAAGGCGACCAAATATGCCGGCGAGCCTGTCGTCGTCATGGAGGCCAACGATCTCGAAGCCCCGCGCGTCTCGGCGCAGGTGCTCGCCGAGCGGCTGAAGGCTGCCGGCTTCAACGTCGATCTGCAGGTCATGGACTGGGCGAGCGTGCTGGCGCGCCGCGCCAAGAAGGACGGCTGGAGCGTCTACGGCGTTCACGCCGGCGGTTTCGATCTGGGCTCCCCGCTGACCAATGTCATGGTTGCCTTCAACTGCGCCGACTTCACCGGCTGGCATTGCGATGCGCGCATCACGCCCTTGATGGAGGCCTTCGCCAAGGCACCGGCCGAGGAGGACCGCAAAAAGGTCGCGGGCGAGATCCAGGCCGTCATGTACGATCAGGCACCCGCAATTCCGTGGGGCCAGTTCGCTCAACCGGCCGCCTATCGCGCGACCTTGCGCGGTCTGATACCGTCCGCCATCCCGGTGTTCTGGAACGTTGAGAAGTAACGCGATGTACGATGTCGTTGTTGTCGGCGGTGGCTCAGCCGGCGCCGCCGTTGCGGCACGGCTGTCCGAGGATCCCTCGCGGCGCGTCCTGCTGCTCGAAGCGGGACGCGACTGGCGCGCCGACGAGGCGCCCTGGGAGGTGCGGACGCCCAATCCGATCCCGATCATTCACAAGCGCGAATACCAGGAGAAATGGCAATGGCCTGACCTCTTGACGCGCCGGGTGGCGGGGCAGGAGCCGCGCTTCTACTGGCGCGGCAAGGGGCTCGGCGGCTCATCGATGATGAACGGCCAGATCGCGATCCGCGGCGTTGCGGACGCCTTCGACGAATGGGCGGCCAATGGCTGCATCGGCTGGTCGGCGAAGGAGGTGATGCCGCTGTTCTCCGTGATCGAGGACGATCTGGAATTCGGCGATGCCGAGGGCCACGGCCGCGGTGGGCCGTTGCCGGTCTATCGCGCGCCGCCGGAGACATGGGGCCCGATCGATCGCGGTTTGCGCGACGCTGCGCTGGCGAGCGGATACCCCTGGTGTTCCGATGTCAACGGTCCTGATGGCGAGGGCGTCGCCTGCTATCCCATCAACAGCCGCGACAGCCGCCGCATCACCACCAATGAGGGCTATCTGGAGCCCGCACGCGGCCGCGCCAATCTGGAGATCCGCGGGCATGCGCTGGTCGATCGCGTGCTGATCAGCGACGGCCGGGCGACCGGCGTCCGCGTTCACATCGAAGGACAGGGCACGAGCGAGATCGCGGCGCACCATATCGTGCTGTGCGCCGGCGCCATTCACAGTCCGGCGATCCTGCTGCGCTCGGGCATCGGACCGGCCGAGGAGTTGCGGGCGATGGGGATCGCGGTCGCGCGCGATCTGCCGGTCGGCCGTCATTTCTTTGACCACCCGCTCTTTCGTGCCACCATCCAGCTCCGGGAGGAACTTCGTCCCACCGATCCCGATACCCGCCACACCAATTGCTGCGTGACCTACTCTTCGGGCCTCGCCAATGGCGGCAAGCGCGACATGATCCTGATCGCCTTCAATCACCGCGGCGTCGGCGTGCCAGGCGCGATCGGTGCCGGGCTGTTCAACGCGTACTCCCGCGGCACGCTCAAGCTCGCCTCGACCGATCCCGCGATCGATCCCATCGTCGAGGAGAACATGCTGGCCGATCCCCGCGACATGCTGCGGATGATGGATGCGGTGAGGCGCCTTGCGGTGATCACCTCGCAGCCGGCGCTATCTGGGATTTCCGACTGGATCCGGCTCGCCGACACCGATCTGACATTGCCGCAAGCCGCCAGCCTGCCGGATCACGAGCTCGATGCGGTGCTGCGCCGTGAGACCGGCGACATCCAGCACGCCGCCGGCAGTTGCCGCATGAGCGGCGCTGGAGATTCAGACGGCGTGGTCAACCCCGATGGCACGGTGAAAGGCATCGCGGGCCTGCGCGTCGCCGACGCTTCGATCATGCCGTCCGACTGCCGGGCCAACACGCATTTCACGACGGTGGTGATCGGCGAGGCGATCGCGCGGATGATGATGCGGTAGTGCCGCGACGACGGTGTCATGCCCCGCGAATTTGGGCATCCGTACGCCGCGGCCTCTCTTCTCAATCTCGGCCGCCTCGGAGTACTGGATCGCCCGGTCTGCACATCAAGCCGGGCGATGACACCGAGTGTGGGGGCGTTCAGATCGTCTGACCGCCTGATACCTCGATCCGTTGCCCGGTCACCCATCGATTGTCCTCACTGAGCAGGCTCGCGACCATCGGGCCGATATCGTCCGGGACACCAACGCGGCCCAGCGCGGTCATGCCGGCGAATTGCCTGTTCACGTCGGGATTGTCACGGACGAGGCCACCGCCAAAGTCGGTTTCGATCGCGCCGGGCGCAACGCTATTGACGCGGATGCCACGCGGCCCAAGTTCTCTGGCCATGCAGACCGCCATCATGTCAGCGGCGGCTTTCGCCATGGTGTAGACGGCGAAGCCCGGATAAGTGACACGCGTCAAGCCACTGCCGATGGTGACGATCGAGCCACCGTCTGCCATCAGCGGCAACAAGGCCTGGGTGAGGAAGAATACGCCTTTGACATGCAGGTTCATCTGCTGGTCGAACTGAGCTTCGGTGGTCTCCCCGAGCGGAGCGAAGAGGCCGTCGCCGGCATTGTGCACGAGGTGGTCGAAGCTCTCGCGACCAAATGTCTCCTTCAGCGTCAAGCCCAGTCTTTGCGCGAAGGAGGGAAAGTTGGCGACGTCGGCGCTGTCCAGCTGAAAGGCCACGGCCCGGCGTCCCATCGCCTTGATCTCGGAAACGGCGCTCTCCGCGAGGTCCGCACGGCTCCGGTATGTGATGATGACATCGCTGCCCTTGCGCGCGATGTTGACGGCCATGTTGCGGCCAAGGCCGCGGCTCGCGCCGGTGACGATTGCAATTTTTGCCATGTGATGTCTCCTTCGTTTGACACGGCGAGGGTGGCAGACACCGCGGCATTCGAGTTGCCGGATCCTTGAACCTTCTTGCCTATTCCTCCAAATGACCGCGAGCGTCCCTCAGGCCCGGCCGTCGCTGCGTCGAACGATCAATTCACGTGCCCAAAGTTGAAGCAGTCCGGCCATGTCGGTTGCCGGAGCCCGCGGCTGGTGTAAATTCGCGCAATGACGACGACCTTGCTTGAAACGGTTCGCCGCTATGCGGACTCGCACTCCGACCAAAACGGCACGGCCAGGACGCCGATTCCGGGCCTTACGGCCATACGGGCGCTGACGCCGGGCCAGCTCCAATACGCAATCAACCGACCGCTTGTCGCGCTCGTCCTGCAGGGTCGAAAACGCGTGACGATGGGAGCCCACACCTTCGACTTCGGGGCAGGAGAGTCGCTCCTGATCTCGGCGGACGTGCCAACGGTGAGCCAGATTACCCGTGCCAGTGCGCAGCTCCCATATTATTCCCTGGTCGTTGAGCTCGACCCGGCGGTGATCGCGAGCCTGATCGTGGAGATGAACCTTGCTCCCGAGCAGCAAGGCATTCCCGTGCGCGTCGATCCGACCGAAACGGAGGTTGCCGATGCCGCGCTCCGCTTGATGCGGCTGCTCGAGCGTCCGTCCTCCTTGCCGGTTCTGCGATCTCAATTCATTCGCGAAATCCACTATTGGCTGCTGGCGGGGCGCCACGGCGCGGCGATAAGGGCTCTCGGCGTCGCGGACAGTCATGCGCAACGCATTGCGCGCGCCGTCGCGATCATTCGATCCGAATACGCAAAGCCGCTGCGGATCGAGCGCCTGGCGGAAGCGGCTGCCATGAGTCCTTCCTCGTTTCACCAGCACTTCCGCGCGATTACATCACTCACTCCCTTGCAATTTCAGAAGCAGCTGCGGCTCATCGAGGCGCGCAGGATGATGCTGTCCGAGGGCTCGGACGTGAGCAGCGCGGCCTTCGGAGTAGGCTACGAAAGCGTCTCCCAATTCACGAGAGAGTATGGGCGCATGTTCGGGCTGCCGCCGGCCAAGGATATCAAGGCCGCGCTCGGTCAACTGGACACCGCAGCCTGATGCTAAGCCGGATCATCGACCACCCGGGACATGCAAGGCCGGACAGCGTAGCGGCTCTCCTAGATCATTCCCGCCAATCTTAGCGCCACGCCCGCGGCACAGCTGCCAGCCAGCACCGTCAGCATCCCCAGCTTGAATCGGAAGATCGCCGTCGCCGCCGCGATGGCCAGCAGCAACGCGGGGATATCAACGCTCGTCAGCACCGGCCTGTCGAAATCCAGCGGAAACGCGTGCACCGGCACGGTCTCGCGGAATAGCGCGTGCAGCGCGAACCAGATCGAGAGGTTGAGGATCACGCCGACGACCGCGGCGGTAATCGCGCTGAGCGCACCGGCGAGGCCCGTGTTGCCGCGCAGGCGCTCGATATAAGGCGCGCCGACGAAGATCCAGAGGAAGCAGGGCGTGAAGGTGACCCAGGTCGCGAGCAGGCCGCCGAGCGTCGCCGCAAGCATCGGCGACAGGCCGCCGGGATCGCGGAAGGCGGCCATGAAGCCCACGAACTGGAGCACCATGATCAGGGGCCCCGGCGTCGTCTCGGCCATGCCGAGGCCGTCGAGCATCTCGTGCGGTTTCAGCCAGTGATAGTGCTCGACCGCCTGCTGGGCCACGTAGGCCAGCACCGCGTAGGCGCCGCCGAAGGTGACCAGTGCCATCTTCGAGAAGAACAGGGCGATCTGGCTGAACACATTGGCCTGTCCGAGGACTGACAGCAGCGCAATCACCGGAACAAGCCAGAGTGCCAGCCACATTGCGCCGACGCGGATCGCCCGTGCCGCGTTGGGACGGACATGATCGGGCACGGCCTCGCCGAGCATGCTGTCGATCGCGGCACCGCTGCCGCCATGGCCGTGACCGGCCGGCGCGAATTCCGGACGGCCGCTTCGGGCGCCGGCATAGCCGATGATGCCGGCGGCGATGATGATGATCGGGAAGGGGACCGCGAAGAAGAAGATCGCGACGAAGGCCGCGGCCGCGAGCGCGAACATGATGCGGTTCTTCAGCGCGCGCTTGCCGACGCGCGCCACCGCCTCGACGACGACGGCGAGCACGGCAGCCTTGAGGCCGAAGAACAGCGCCTCGACGAAGCTGACATTGCCGAACGCGGCATAGACGTAGCTGAGGCCCATGATGGCGATGATGCCGGGCAGGATGAACAGCCCGCCCGCCATCAGCCCGCCGGCGGTGCGGTGCATCAGCCAGCCGACATAGGTCGCGAGCTGCTGCGCCTCGGGTCCCGGCAGCAGCATGCAGTAATTCAGCGCATGCAGGAACCGGCCTTCCGAGATCCATTTTTTCTCCTCGACCAGGATGCGGTGCATCACCGCGATTTGGCCCGCGGGCCCGCCAAAGCTGAGGCAGGCGACACGGAGCCAGACGCGAAAGGCCCCATTGAAGCTGACGCCGTGACCGGCGTCAGCTCCTGCCTGAACGTTACGGATGTCCATTTACGCCTTCACCTTGTTGGTCGGCCAGTTGTGCGTCTCGGTGGTGGCGTCGCGGCACCAACGGTAGAAGGCATCGTAGAGCGTCATGCCGGCCTCGAGCTGTTCGAGGTCCTCGTCGTACATCCGGGACAGCCCGAGCGAGGCCGCGAGCAGGCCCGGTGCCTCCGGCGCGAGGTCCGGCCGCGCGGTGTCGGCGCCGCGCACCAGCGTCGCGAGGCGAAGCAGGGCCGGCGTTGCGATCCCGAATTCCTCGATCATCACGTCGAAGGTGCAGAGCTCGCCACGGTGGCTCCAGAACACGTTCTCGATGTCGAATGGGGCGGCACCAAAGCGCTCGCCGACTCCCACCACTTCCGACGGCGCGACGTACAGGAACACCGCGCTGGGATCGACGAAGCGGCGGATCAGCCACGGGCAGGCGATGCGATCGACCTTCGGTCGCGCTCGCGTGACCCAGACGGTGCGACCCTCGGCATCGCGTGGAGGCAGCTTTCGGGCGTCGAGCAGCGGCAGCTTGGCCGCCTTCCAGCCCTCGAAGCCGCCCTCCAGCGTCTCCGCTTGCACCCCGAGCTGGCGCAGCCAGGCCGCGGTGCCTTGCGCGAGCTTCTCACCGCGGAAGCAGGAGACGACGGCGCGGCGGCCGGCGAAAGCGCCGCCCCAGTCCGTCACATTGTCGTGGCTGAGCTTGATGGAGCCGGGGATCAGCCGCCGATCGGCGGCAAAATCCTCCTCGGTGCGCACATCGATCAGGACAGGCGCGTTCGCCGTGCCGATCAGCCGTGCCATTTTGTCAGACGAAATGGTCGTGAATGTAGACATGATGCGTCCTCGCAAGAAACGAACGGGACGCGATGCTTGGGCCTGTCGCCTCGTGGGGAGATCGCTCAAATCCCCATGGCGCAGATTACAGCGAAACTAAGTAGCACTGTCAATCCGCGGGACGATTGGACCTTAGAAAATTGGTGCCTGCCGTCTATATTGCGCGCCGGCAGACCTGAATCTTCGGGAGAATTCGATGCATTCCCATTCCATCGAACAATGGACCCATGACCACGCCTTCCTCGGCGAGAAGCACGACGAGAACGAGCGCCGCACCTGGCTCGTTGTCGTCCTGACGCTGGTCATGATGGTTGGCGAGATCGTGGCAGGCTCGCTGTTCGGTTCGATGGCGCTGCTGGCCGACGGCTGGCACATGGGCACGCATGCGGCCGCGCTCGGCATTGCCGCCTTCGCCTATCGTTTCGCGCGCCGGCACCTGGGGAATGCGCACTTTACCTTCGGCACCGGCAAGTTCGGGGATCTTGCCGCCTTCGCCAGCGCGATCATCCTCGGCCTGATTGCGGTCGAGATCGCCTATGAGAGCGTGCTGCGGCTGATCACGCCGGTACCGATCGTCTATGGCGAAGCCATGGCCGTGGCTGCCCTCGGCCTGTGCGTCAATCTCGCCAGCGTGTGGCTGCTGCGCGATAGCCACGATCATCACCATCACGGTCACGGCCATGGCCATGCGCATGATGACCACGACGATCACGACCGCGACCACGATCATCACGGCCATCATCATCACCATCACCACGACAACAACCTTCGCGCGGCCTATGTCCATGTCATGACCGATGCCGCGACCTCTGTGCTGGCGATCGCAGCACTCGCCGTCGCCATGTATTCAGGCTGGGTCTGGGCCGATCCGGCGGTGGGCCTGATCGGCAGCGTCGTGATCGCGAGCTGGGCGTACGGCCTGATCAGGTCATCGGGTGCGGTGCTGCTCGACGTGCGCGCCGACGAGAAGCTGGAGCGGGTGATCCGGGCCCGCATGGAGGTCGGCGACGATCGCGTGACCGACCTCCATCTCTGGCAGGTCGGCCCCGGCCATTGCGCCGTGCTGCTCTCGGTGGTGTCGGACAAGCCGAAGCAGCCGGCCGTGTACAAGCGGCGGCTCGCGGGATTGAAGGGCCTCAGCCACGTCACGGTCGAGGTCGAGACCTGCCAGCATTGACGGGCCGCGCGAACGGACCCGCCGTTGTGCTGCTGCCACCATGCTGGCAGCAGCAACGTGCTAACGCCCGGAGGAACTCCGTGACGGGAGATGGTGGTGGGCGAGTGGGCCGGGGTTGCGATCGCGCTGGCGTCGAGCAGCTTCGGCGGAACCGCTGCGGCCATTACGCGCTATCTTGTCGACGGCGCCGACCCCGTCCTGCTCGCGATCCTGCGCTGGGGGATCGGCTTTCTCTGCTTGTTGCCTTGCGCGCTTCTGCTGGGCGTGCGGTGGCCGCAACGGCCCGACTGGCCTGTGGTGATGCTGCTTGGCATCTGCTTCTTCGGCCTGTTCTTCATCCTCTATAACATCGCGGTCTCCTACACGACCGCCGCGCGCGCCAGTCTCGCGCTGGCGACGTTGCCGCTCCACACCATGATGGTCGGCGCGCTGCTCGGCGTGGAGCCCCTGTCCGCGCGCAAGGTCACGGGCGTCGGCATCGCCGTGCTCGGCGTGGCGGCGGCGCTTGCCGCGGGGCTCGCGCAGAGCCCGCCCGGCGCCTGGCGCGGCGAGTTGATCATGACCGGCGCCGTGTTCTGCATGGCGTTCTACAACGTGCTGTCGCGTCCGCTGATGCAGCGCTCCAGCGCGCTCGGTTTTCTCACCGTCGGCATGGGCGCGGGCGCCATTGCGCTTGTGCTGGTGGGGCTGACTAAAGGTAGCTTTGCGGCGCTCGAGCACTTCACGGCGGCGCAGTGGATTGCCGGCGTCTATCTGGGCATTGGCGGTGGCGCGCTCGCTTTCATCCTCTCGGTCATGGCGCTGGCGCGGACGACGCCGACCCGGGTCGCCAATACGATGACGGTCAATCCGATCGCCGCGGCTCTGCTGGCGGCGCTGCTGATCGGCGAGCCGATCACGGGAAATCTTCTGATCGGGCTGGTCGCGGTGTTCGCCGGCATCTGGATTGCGACCAGCGAGGTAAAGGCGGCCTAGCTCCGCGGCGCGGTCGCCGTCGGCTGGCTCGCGTCCGGGGACTTCTTCGGCTTCAGCGTCCCGGCATAGAACGAGAGCAGCCATACCAGGAGGACGGCGAGGAGATAGACGCCCCATGCCTGCGGCGGCGTAGTCGCCCAGCGCAGGAGGCTCTTGAATGTGCGGGGCGGGCCAGCGTCGTCGCTCATGGCTCGCTTGTGCGCGAAAGCGGCTGCTCCGTCAATCCGGCCGCCGCTCCGGGCGGATCAGGAACAGCGCCGCCAGCGCCGAGAGGCTGAGTGCGGATGAGACGATCAGCACCTTGGCGCCCATGAGGTCGATCAGCAGGCCGAAGGCGAGTGGCGCCACCGCCTGCGCCATTCGCGCCGGGGCGCCGATGATGCCGAGGCGGTAGCCGAAATCCTTCGGGCCGAAGATCGACAGCGGCAGCGTGCCGGCGTGCGATCGTCAAAATTCCGTTGCCGGAGCCGTGGAACAGCGCGAACGCGCTCGCCGCAGCGCCGCCGAAGATCGCAACGATCACCGCTCCTACGGGGTGGGTGAGGCAGGCGAGCCGCGTCGACCACAGCGGATGGAAGCGGCTGAGGAAGCCGGCTTCGAGCATGCGCGCCCCGACTTGCGCCGGGCCGATCAGTGCACCGGCCGCGATGGCCTCGGCAGGCGTGGCCCCCGTCGCCTCCAGGATGCGCGGGAAATGCGCGGCCATCGCGCCGGTGACGGTCCAGACCGCCGCGAAGATGAAGCCCAGCAGGATCATGGTGCGGTCGAGCGGCAAATGCGGTTTCTCGGCCGTGGCCGCGGCCTGCTTCACGCCCTTGATCGCCGGCAGCATCAACAAATTGAGCGGCAGTCCGATCAGGACGTTGGCGGCGGCCCACGCAAAACAGGTGTCGCGCCAGCCGATATGGGCGATGCCCCAGGCGGTGAGCGGCCAGCCGACGGTGGAGGCGAAGCCCGCCATCAGCGTGATGCCGGTGATGGGCCGGCGTGCCTCGGTGCCGTAGATGCGCCCCAAAGCTGCGAAGGCGGCGTCGTAGAGCCCCATCGCCATGCCGACGCCGAGCACGAGCCAGGCGATCGCCATCACCGCGATCGATTGCGAGAGCCCGAGGAGCACGAGGCCGGCGGCAATGATCAGGTTCGAGGCCGACAGCACCTGACGGCCACCGACGAGATCGATCTGCCGCCCGATGCGCGGGCCGAGCATGGCCGAGATCACCAGCGCAGCCGAAAACGCGCCGAAGATCCAATTGGAGGAGACGCCGAGGTCGTGCGCCATGGGATCGGCGAGCAGCGCCGGCACATAATAGCTCGAGGCCCAGGCCAGGGTCTGCGTGGTGCCGAGCGCCAGGATGATCGGAAGCTGGCGCTGGGTCATCCGCACGGGCTTCCGATTTCGGCCGACGAAGTCATCATCGCCGACATTTGCCGTTCGCGCGGCGAGGGCGTCAACCGGCGCTGCGACATATTCGACCTGCAGGGGACGGGAGCCTGGTGCACACGTCGGGCCTGCGCCTTTCGCTCGTCACGAATGCACGCCATAATGGCGCATGCAATTGACCTCGCGCCTTGCGCTGATGAACTGGCTGACCGGCCAGGGGCTGACTGGCCTGCCCGAAAACGAGCTGCTCCGCGGCTTCTGCGAGCGCTGCTGCGCCGAGGGGCTGGAACTGTCGCGCGGGCTCGTCGTCATCGACACGCTGCATCCGATCTATGAGGGCCGGGGCTTTCGCTGGAGCGACCGGCCCAGCAACGAGAGCGATGCGTTCGAATATGGCTCGACCGCCGACGGCGATGCGGCAAAGAGCTGGCGCCGCTCGGTGTTCTTCCACATGCTCGAGAATGGCCACGACGAGATGGTGATCGATCTCGCCGATGCGCCGTCGATGGATTTCTCGCAAATCGGCGAACTCGCCGAAAAGGGCCACAAGCACTATCTCGCTTTCGTGCATCGGTTCGGCGAGAATGGTGCGCTCGGCCTGATGGATTGCCTCTATTCGTGCTGGACCACCCGCCGCGAGAGCGGTTTCTCCGGACTGGAGCTGGAGGCGCTGCGCGATCTCGTGCCGGTGCTGGGTCTCGCGATCAAGTCGGCACAGCAGGTCGACATCGTGCGCACGCTCGGCCGGGTCTATCTCGGCCGCGATGCCTCCGAGCAGGTGCTGCGCGGGCGCATTTCCCGCGGCGTCACCGAGCGCATCAACGCGGTGCTGTGGTATTCGGACCTGCGCGGCTCGACCGGGATCAGCGAGAGCATCGGCCCCGACGAGATCATTCCGTTCCTCAACGACTATGCGCAGACCGTGATCGACGCGATCCACCACGCCGGCGGCGACGTGCTGAAGCTGATCGGCGACGGCGTGCTGGCGATGTTCTGGGGCGAGGATATGGCGGATGCGCGGAGGGCCGCGCTGCGGGCCGAGCACCTGTTCCGCAAGAATGTCGCTGCGCTGAACAAGCGGCGGGCGGCGGAGGGCCGTCCGACCACGTCGGCCTATGTCGGCCTGCATGTCGGCGAGGTCTTCTACGGCAATATCGGCAGCGAGGACCGGCTCGATTTCACCGTGGTCGGCCCGACCGTCAACGAGGTCAGCCGCATCGCCTCGATGAGCCGCTCGGTCGACCGCGAGCTGCTGGCCTCATCCGAGTTCTATGGTGGCCTCGATGCCGCCGGCCGCCGCTATCTCGTCTCCACCGGCCGCTATGCGCTGCGCGGCATCGGCCGCGCGCAGGATCTCTATACGCTGGATCCGGAGGTCGACGCGAGCGAGCCCGTGACGGGGAGCTATGAGCGCTACCTGGCGAATTGAACTCGCGGCGACGATCTAGTTAGCATCGCGCTGCAGCTTCATCTCCCACCATGTCCGGCTGCCGGTCCAGCCCCACGGCCGGTGACAGCAGGATCACCAGGGCCTGCACGCCGAACACTGCCGCCGCCAGATAGAGGCACGCTTCCGCGCTCCAGAGGCCGCCGACGAGCGCGCCCAGGGCCGAGCCGATCGGACGGGCGCCGTAGCTCATGATGTTGATGGCGGAGACGCGTCCAAGAAGGCGCGGCGGTGTCACCGATTGGCGCAGAGTCGTGGTCGAGATGACCCACAGGATCGGACCGACGCCGAGCAGGAAGAAGCTGAGGCCGGCGAGCCAGGGCGAGGGGAGCAACACCGTCAGCGCCATCACCAGTGCGGCGACGAAGCCGGTGACGGGGCCGAGTCCGACGACCGTGCCGAAGGCCACGCGCTTCATCACACGTGTGGCGAGGAGCGCGCCGATCACCATGCCGACGCCGTACATCGTCAGCACCGTGCCGACGCCGGCGGCCGTCAAGCCGAGATGTCGTACGGCGTAGGGCACAAACACGGCGATCTGCAGGAACCAGCCGGTGTTGAAGATGAACTGGGTGATGAACACCGGCCGCAGCAGTGGATGGTGAAACACGAAGGCCGCGCCTTCGCGGATCTCCTGAAAGGGATGTCGCTGCGGCGAAGGTGCGCGCGCGGGCTCGTAGATGCCGGAGAGCAGCACCACCGCGATAGCCGAGAGCGCCGCGGCAAAGCCGAACGCCGGGCCTGCGCCCCACCATCCCACCAGCGCGCCGCCGAGCGCAGGGCCGCTGGCGAAGGCGATGGTGCGCGCAAGCTCGATGCGGGCATTCGCCGCCGGCAACAGCTCCGAGCCCACGAGCGAGGGCACCAGCGCCGGCGCGGCGACGCTGTAGACGACGGTGCCGCACACGGCAGCGAAGCCGAGCAGCGCCAGCAGCGGCAAGTCGAGTGCCCCCAGCACCAGCAGAAGCAAGATGGCGGCGAGCGCGGCGGCCCGCAACGCCTCGGCGCCCGCCATCAGCCGGCGCCGGGAAATGCGGTCCGCGAGCACGCCGGCGGGAATGGCGAACAGAACGAAGGGCAGGGTGAGCGCAGTCTGGAGCAGGCCGGTCCGACCTTCGGCCACCCCCAACGTCAGCACGGCAACGATGGGCGCGGCGGCGAGCGCGATCTGCTCGGCCGATTGCGCCGCGAGATTCGACCAGGCGAGGCGATTGAAGGTGTCTGGGAGGCGAGGGGGCGTTGACATGGCTCATATCCTGCAAAGGCGAATTGGCGCCAATGTTCGCCCCCGGCGGCCACCAGGCCCACCCGCTTCCCGACAACAGGCGGGGTCGCCCAGGCTTGAGCCTGAACGGCGCGGCTAGATGCAGTTGCAAATGAGTTGCAATAAGAACGAACTTGGGTATTGTGTCGGCATGGATGCCCGATCGCCTCAACTAACCCCCGATTCCGCCGGCTGGCGTGCCGACGCGCCCACCACCAAGAGCCTCGCCGAGGTCAATGCAACGGTCGCGGTCCCGCGAGCCGGCCATTGGTCGCGGCGGCTGCTCGCGTTTGTCGGTCCGGGCTATCTCGTCTCGGTCGGCTACATGGACCCCGGCAATTGGGCGACCGATCTCGCCGGCGGGTCGAAGTTCGGCTACACGCTGCTCTCCGTCATCCTGCTCTCGAATTTGATGGCGATCCTGCTCCAGTCGCTCGCCGCGCGGCTCGGGATCGTCACTGACCGCGACCTCGCCCAGGCCTGCCGCGCCACCTATTCACCGGCGGTGAACTTCCTGCTCTGGGTTGCCTGCGAGGCGGCGATCATCGCCTGCGATCTCGCCGAGGTGATCGGCACCGCGATCGCGCTGAAACTCCTGTTCGGCATTCCCCTGATCGGCGGCGCCTTGCTCGCCGCGCTCGACGCCTTCCTGCTGCTGCTCCTCATGAATCGCGGATTCCGTTTCCTGGAAGCCTTCGTCATCGGGCTGCTGGCGGTGATCGCGGTCTGCTTCGCGATCCAGATCGTGGCTGCGGCGCCCCCGGTGGCCGAGGTTCTGCGCGGCTTCGTGCCGAAGACCGAGATCTTCACCAACTCCGACATGCTCTACATCGCGATCGGCATCATCGGCGCGACCGTGATGCCGCATAATCTGTACCTGCACTCCTCGATCGTGCAGACGCGTGCCTACGAACGCAACGACACCGGCCGGCGCGAGGCGATCAAATGGGCGACGACGGATTCCACCATCGCCCTGATGCTGGCGCTGTTCATCAACGCCGCGATCCTCGTCGTGGCCGCGGCGACCTTCCACAAGAGCGGTCATTCCGATGTCGCCGAGATCGGCCAGGCCTTCGAACTCTTGTCGCCGCTGCTCGGCCTCGGCATCGCCTCGACGCTGTTCGCGGTGGCGCTGCTTGCCTCCGGCCTGAACTCGACGGTGACGGCAACGCTCGCCGGCCAGATCGTGATGGAAGGCTTCCTCGACCTGCGCCTGCCGAGCTGGGCGCGCCGCCTGCTGACGCGCGGCATCGCCATCATCCCCGTGATCATCGTCACGGCGATCTATGGCGAGCGCGGCACGGCGGATTTGCTGGTGTTCAGCCAGGTGGTGCTGTCGATGCAGCTGCCTTTCGCGGTGATCCCGCTGGTCCGCTTCGTCTCCGACCGCCGCAAGATGGGCAAGTTCGCGATACCTAGATCGGTCGCGGCGATCGCGTGGATCGTCGCGGGCGTCATCGTGGTTTTGAACGTGAAGCTGCTGGCGGATACGCTGTTCGGGTGAGTGGTGACTTATTCGCTATTCGCTACTCACCATTCGCTCCTTCAATCCTGCGGCTCGGATGCGACGTCGCCCTGCGCGTCGATGCGCAGCCAGCCTGAGGGCGCGAGGCGCTGCTGCGGCAGGAAGCGGGCCTTGTAGTCCATCTTCTTGGAGCCTTCGATCCAGTAGCCGAGATAGACGTAAGGCAGGCCTTGCCGGCGGGCGCGCGCGATGTGATCGAGGATCATGAAGGTGCCCATTGAGCGGCCGACCTGGCTCGGCTCGAAGAATGAATAGACCATCGACAGGCCGTCGCTGAGCACGTCGGTCAGGGCGACCGCGATCAACTCCTCGCCGCGGCCGGTGATGCCGCTGTCGGGGCCGCGCTTGCGGTACTCGATGATGCGGGTCTCGACATGGCTGTCCTCGACCATCATGGCATAGTCGAGCACGGTCATGTCGGCCATGCCGCCGTGGCGGTGGCGGGCGTCGAGATAGGCGCGGAACACCGAATATTGCTCGGAGGTGGGCACCGCGCTGCGCTGCTCGCCGATGATATCGGCGTTGCGCGCCATCACCTTCCGGAAGCTGCGGGAGGGCCGAAACTCGTTGGCGATCACACGGACCGAGACGCAGGCGCGGCACTGGTCGCAGGCCGGCCGGTACGCGATGGACTGGCTGCGGCGGAAGCCGCCATGGGTCAAGAGGTCGTTGAGGTCGCCGGCGCGGTCGCCGACGAGGTGCGTGAACACCTTGCGCTCATGCCGGCCGGGCAAATAGGGGCATGGCGAGGGCGCCGTGAGGTAAAATTGGGGGGTGTCGCGCGAGTGCTGGGTCAAGGGACGTCGTGGGCCTCCGAACTGAGCATCAGCATCGCGCTACGGAAGCCCCGGGTCAATCGGTCTGCTCGGCGGGTCGGATCACTCAGCTTAGTCGGTCCCGATTGATAGGTTCTTGATCAGTACGGCCTTGCCGCGTGAGGCACGGGGGCGCGCACGGAATTGTTGATCACGACCGTGCCCAGCACGAAATCGTGCAGCAGGCGACGGCGGCCGTTGAACAGGCCGACCAGCACCACCAGGGGCGACAGGAACGAGACCGTGACCCAGAACAGCACGGCGTGGGTGGCGCCGAGCACGAAATAACCGGGCGCGCCGTACCAAGTGCGCAATTCCAGGTCCATGACCCGCATGCCGATCGTCGCGGACGACGGACCGCCGATGCAGGCGCCGTAATAGACGATGGCCCAGATGACGGAGGCCGGCCAGGCGATCCAGAACAGGGCCCAGCCGATGCCCAGGGTGACCACGCCGAACAATGCGATGAAGACGTAGCCGAGGATCACGGGCACCGAGATCACGACCATGTCGATCAGGAACGCGAACACCCGCCGCGTCGCCACGCCGCGGAACAGTTCCGGGTGCAGGTAGGGATCGTAGGCGTGCGGCTGCACCCCGCCGTCATTGCGCCAGACGCCTGAACCGCCCGTATCATACGACATTGGTCCGTCCTCCCGAGAGGAAGCACATGAAAACCCTCGGTGCACGACATGGGAACAGGCCATCCCGATGCCAAGGGCGCGCGGGCAATAACAAGCCGAAATATTCCGGCGATTCGGGGGCGGGGGAGACCTGATGGTCGGGGGCCGACATTTGTACGACTAGCGTGTATCATAGATGGATCACGCGGTGGGTCCCTGCGTTCGCAGGGACGCCCCCAAAGATGGAGCTTGAGCTTACCCCTGCGTCCGCAACTTCTCCGCTGCCTTCGGCGCGAAATAGCTCAGCACGCCGTCGGCGCCGGCGCGCTTGAAGGCGAGCAGGCTCTCCATCATGGCTCGTTCGCCGTCGAGCCAGCCGTTGTTCGCGGCGGCCACGATCATCGCGTATTCGCCGGAGACCTGGTAGGCGAAGGTCGGCATCGCAAATGTATCCTTCACGCGGCGGACCACGTCGAGATAGGGCATGCCGGGCTTGACCATCACCATGTCGGCACCTTCGGCGATATCGAGCTCAACCTCGCGCAGCGCCTCGTCGGTGTTGGCGCTGTCCATCTGATAGGTGCGCTTGTCGCCGGTCAGCGCCTTGGCCGAGCCGATGGCGTCGCGGAACGGGCCGTAGAAGGCGGAGGCATATTTGGCTGCATAGGCCATGATCTGCACATCGAGCAGACCTGAGCGATCCAGCCCCTCGCGGATCGCGGCGACGCGGCCGTCCATCATGTCGGAGGGGGCGATGATGTCGCAGCCGGCCTCGGCCTGCACCAGCGCCTGGCGCACCAGCACGGCCACCGTCTCGTCGTTCAGGATCTTGCCGTCGGAAATCAAGCCGTCGTGGCCGTGGCTGGTGAAGGGATCGAGCGCGACGTCGCAGAGGATGCCGATCTCCGGAAACTCCTTCTTGATCGCGCGCACCGCCTGGCAGACCAGGTTGTCGGGGTTGGTGGCTTCCGAGCCTTCCTCGTCGCGTAAGGACGGGTCGGTGTAGGGAAACAGCGCGATGCAGGGGATGGTCAGCTTCATCGCGCGCTCGGCCTCGCGCACGGCCTGGTCGACGCTAAGGCGGTCGACACCCGGCATCGAGGCGACCTGCTCGCGCCTGTTGTGGCCGTCAATCAGGAACAGCGGCCAGATCAGATCGTCGGTGGTGAGGACGTTCTCGCGCACCATGCGCCGGGCCCACTCGGCCTTGCGGTTGCGGCGCGGACGGACGGTCAGATCGAGGGCATGGGGCACCGCCGTGCTATCCCGGCGCGAAACCTCGCGCAATTCGATCGGACGTCCGTATTTGATCGCCATCACTCTTCCTCCGGCTGGAATTATTCTTATACCAGCTCGCATGGTTCCCGTCACCGCGGCTTGACCTGTCGCAAGGGATGGCAGCCGATTGATTTTGCGGGGCGAAGCAGCCAGAAGGGGCTATGTCCGAGATCTCCACCCGCGATGCGGCCCGCGACGGCGCCAATGCCAGGGACAGCGCATTGTCGGTGGCGGCGATTTCGTCGGAGCGCACCCAGTCCGATGACAATGTCTGGACGCGCCGACTGGTGCTGTTCCTGCGGGTGATGGCGCTGCTCTCGATCCTAAAAGGCCTCTATCACTGGGCGCAGGTGACGGGTTTCGTCGGCGGCGAGGACGAGGCGTTCGAGAACCAGTCGATGGCCTGGCAGGCCGCGACCGTCTACTTCGCCGTGATCGAGCTCGTGGCCGCCGTCGGCCTCTGGCTCGCGACGCCCTGGGGCGCGGTGGTGTGGCTCACGACCGTGGTGTCGATGGCCGTGATCGAGCTGATGTTCCCCGGCATCTACGGCGGCAGCCTCGTCGTGGTCGGCGTCGAGGTCTTCATGCTTGCCGCCTATCTTGCGCTCGCCTGGATGGCCGCGCGCGAACGGCCGCCATAGCCGACGATTATTCAACGCTCACTCTGCCGTGCCCCGGACGCTGCGCAGCACGCAGTGATGCGCTGCAGAGCCGGGGCCCATCTCTCCGCGATCTCGCTTGTGGCTTTGTGAGTCCCGGATCTTCGCTTCGCTCGTCCGGGACACGGCAGCGGCGCTTGCGGAGTTGTGCGCTCTTGGTTGACCGTTGGTTGCGTAAAATTCGACGTAAGTTTTCGCTAACCAGCCGCTTTCGCCACAGCTCTTACGCGCGCGTTTCGAAACGGAGCGGGGCTGTTCTGGAATGCGACAACAGGGGCGGACGGAGGGTGAACAGGACCTTGCGAAGGTCAACAGAGGCTTTCGAAAAGCCCTTGTGGCACAGGCTTAATCCGCAATTCACTGTCTTAAATTCATGATCTCTTTATTCTCTTATTTAAGCCGATCTTCAAACGGCCCCCTTAAGTTGCACCTATCAGGCGGGACACAAGTTTCGTCGAATAAGTGTCGATAAAAACGACAACAGGGGAAGTGTCATGATGAAAGCCGTCGCAACTGCGGCAGATACCGCAGAGCGCGTCTCCGGCCAGCAGGGTTCGGTGCAGTCGCTCTATCTGGAAGCCTTGACTCTGGTGGAGCGGCTGCATCGCCGGCTCCTCGACGTGATCAAGGATGAATTCGATCGCCGCGGCCGTGCGGACATCAACTCGGTCCAGGCGCTCTTGCTCTACAACATCGGCGACAAGGAGCTGACCGCGGGCGAGCTGCGCACGCGCGGTTACTATCTCGGCTCCAACGTCTCCTACAATCTGAAGAAGCTCGTCGAACTCGGCTTCCTCGATCATCAGCGCTCGCGCGTTGATCGCCGCTCGGTGCGCATCCGCCTGACCCCGCAGGGCCAGGAAATCCGCCGCATCGTCGATGCGCTTTACCAGAAGCACGTCAAGACGGTGGAGCAGGTCGGCGGCATCTCCGGCGACGAGTTCGCGACCCTCAACAAGTCGCTCCACCGTCTCGAGCGGTTCTGGACCGACCAGATCCTCTATCGCCTCTGAGTTTTCTGAAGGGATCAAGGCCAAGCCGGCCCGGAACAAGACCGGCAGCCCTCCCGAACGTGCCTGACCTCCCCAAGCGCGCCGGCCCGGATTTTCCGGACCGGTGCTCCTCATGTCTTCGCACCTGCGAAAAAAAGAGCCGGCCTTGAGGAACCAGTTCCGGGCCCGGCGGTTATCTCCGTCAGATCGGAGGGATGCCGATGCTGGTCGAGCGAGGGCTTCAGGCAATGAACGTGGAACTCGTAAGCGAGGCCTACGGCATCGCCGCGAATTACCTTCGCCGCTCCGGCGCGATCCCCGACTCGCTGGTCACCGACGAGCGCCTGCTCGGGATTATCGTCAAGCTGATCCAGCACGGCGAATTCAACAGGATCAGGCTGGCCAACAAGGCGATCGCCCGGTTCCAGGCGCTGATCGAGGCCAGAGCGGTTGCCTGATCCAAACCCCCAGAATTGCGAAGAACCAGAGGATGCCATGGAAGCCGCCATCGACCGCATCATGAAGACCTATGACCTGCTCGCCAACCGCACCGCCGCGGCCAGCGAGGAGGCCCGGGCCAAGGTCACGAACTACCTCAATACGTTGATGGAAGCCGGCGAGAAGGACCCTCACAGGTTGACGGTTTGCGGCCTGACCTATCTGCGCCAGCTCGACGGCAGCGTGGATCCAGTGAAGGCGGGGTATACGGGGCTGTGAGACGGCACCGGGTCCGGCCGGTGACTCTTGGCGCGAGATGAGGCCCACAGCGGCCCTGTCGAGATATTGCAGAGGGGTGGTTCCATAGAACCGCTCCCGCGCTGAAGACCTCCAATCCCACCACATCTTGCATAAATATCAGGTCCGACCCGCAACCACTTGGCCTGTTGCGGGCGATGTGGTAGATCGCGCTCGCCGCTTCCGATCGCCACACCAGACCCGCCCGTAGCCCGCCAAAAGCTGCGGCGGTGGAGATATTCGCAAGATGACCGCACCCAAAACCGCCTCCGCGCCCGATTCGTTTTTCACCGCCTCGCTCGAGCAGGCCGACCCGGAAATCGCCGCCGCCATCAAAGGCGAGCTCGGCCGGCAGCGCCATGAAGTCGAGCTGATCGCCTCCGAGAACATCGTCAGCCGGGCCGTGCTGGAAGCGCAGGGTTCGGTGATGACCAACAAATACGCGGAAGGTTATCCGGGTGCGCGCTATTACGGCGGTTGTGAATGGGTCGACGTCGCCGAGAATCTTGCGATCGATCGCGCCAAGAAGCTGTTCGGCGCCAACTTCGCCAATGTGCAGCCGAACTCCGGCAGCCAGATGAACCAGGCGGTGTTCCTGGCGCTGCTGCAGCCCGGCGACACCTTCATGGGGCTCGATCTCGCCGCCGGCGGCCATCTCACCCATGGCTCGCCCGTCAACATGAGCGGCAAGTGGTTCAAGGCCGCGCACTACACTGTGCGCCGCGAGGACCAGATCATCGACATGGATGCGGTGGCCAAGCAGGCCGAAGAGGTCAAGCCGAAGCTGATCATCGCGGGCGGCTCGGCCTATTCGCGCGCCTGGGACTTCAAGCGTTTCCGCGAGATTGCGGACAGCGTCGGGGCGTATCTCCTGGTCGACATGGCGCATTTCGCCGGGCTCGTCGCCGGCGGCGTGCACGCTTCGCCAGTGCCGTACGCGCACGTCACCACGACGACGACGCACAAATCGCTGCGCGGTCCGCGCGGCGGCCTCATGCTGTGGAATGAGGAGACGCTGACCAAGAAGCTCAACTCGGCGATCTTCCCGGGCCTGCAGGGTGGTCCCCTGATGCACGTGATCGCGGCGAAGGCGGTGGCCTTCGGCGAGGCGCTGCGTCCGGACTTCAAGGTCTACGCCAAGAACGTCGTCGAGAACGCCAAGGCCCTGGCAGAGACCTTGAAGGGCCATGGTCTCGATATCGTCTCCGGCGGCACCGACAATCATCTGATGCTGGTCGATCTCCGGCCGAAGGGCCTGAAGGGCAACGTCTCGGAGAAGGCACTGGTCCGCGCGGCCATCACCTGCAACAAGAACGGCATTCCCTTCGACCCGGAATCGCCCTTCGTCACTTCGGGGATCCGGCTCGGCACGCCGGCGGCGACCAGCCGCGGGTTCGGGGTGGCCGAATTCCAGCAGGTCGGCGGCATGATCGCCGAGGTCCTCAACGCGATCGCGCAATCCTCCGACGGCAAGGCGCCGCTGGTGGAAGCTGCGATCAAGGAACGGGTCAAGGCGCTCACCGACCGGTTCCCGATCTACCAGTAAGGCGCCGCATGATCCGCAAAAGTGGGCGCCGGTTTTCCGAAAAGATCATGCGAAAATAAAGGTCACACGGATGCGCTGCCCGAACTGCAACAGTCTGGATACGCAGGTAAAGGACTCGCGTCCGACCGAGGACTCGTCCGTGATCCGCAGGCGGCGCGTGTGCGTCGCCTGCAATTTCCGCTTCACCACCTTCGAGCGCGTGCAGCTGCGCGAGCTCACGGTGATCAAGCGCAACGGCCGGCGCGTGCCGTTCGATCGCGACAAGCTGATGCGCTCGGTACAGATCTCGTTGCGCAAGCGGCAGGTCGAGCCGGAGCGGGTGGAGAAGATGGTCTCTACCATCGTGCGCGAGCTCGAGACCGGGGGCGAGGCCGAGATCTCCTCGGAGGTGATCGGCGAGACCGTGATGGAGCATCTGCGCACGCTGGACGACGTGGCCTACGTGCGCTTTGCCTCCGTCTACCGCAATTTCCGCGAAGCCAAGGATTTCGCCGACGTGCTCGGCGAGCTCTCCGGTGAGGAGGAAGCGCGGCTCGCCGCGATCCGCAAATGATCTTCCGCATCCTGGAAGACCAGTTCGCGCAGAAGGCCCGCGAGGCCAAGGACGCCGATCGCCGCTTCATGGAGCTGGCGCTCTCGTTGGGCAAGCGCGGGCAGGGGCGGACCTGGCCCAATCCGGCCGTGGGCGCCGTCATCGTCAAGGACGGCGTCATCGTCGGCCGCGGCTGGACGCAGCCTGGAGGGCGACCGCATGGTGAGCCCGAGGCCTTGCGGCGCGCGGGCGAGGCGGCGCGTGGCGCCACGCTCTATGTCACCTTGGAGCCATGCTCGCATTTCGGCAAGTCGCCGCCCTGCGCCGATGCGGTGATCGCTGCGGGCATCAAGCGGGTGGTGGCGGCGATCGAGGATCCAAATCCTGAGGTCGCGGGCCAGGGGCATGCGCGTCTGCGCGCTGCCGGCATCAATGTGGATGTGGGTCTTTGCGCGGCGGAGGCTGCCTTCGACCATGCCGGCCATTTCCGCCGCATCAGGGATCACCGCCCTCACGTGATCCTCAAGCTCGCGGTTTCGCCCGACGGCAAGATCGGCGCGGCCGGCGGCAATCCGCTCGCGATCACGGGCGAAGCCGCGCGCGACCGCGTGCATCTCCTCCGCGCGCACAGCGATGCGATCCTGGTCGGCATCGGAACGGTGCTGGCGGACGATCCGCTTCTCACCTGCCGCCTGCCGGGCATGATGGCGCGCTCGCCGGTGCGCGTGGTGCTCGACCAGAGCCTGCGCATTTCCGCATCGAGCCAGCTCGTGCGATCCGCGCGCGAGACGCCGCTCTGGGTGGTAGGGTCCGAGCTCGCCGAGGCTGCTGCCGCCATGCGGCTTGGTGCGGCCGGTGCGCAGATCATTCGCGTGTCGCCGAAGGGCGCGTCCGGGCTCGATCTTGCGGCCGCGCTGCACGCGCTGGCCGAGAAAGGGATCACGCGGCTGATGGTCGAGGGCGGCAGCCGTGTCGCCGCGTCCTTCGTCGCGGCCGATCTCGTCGACGAGATCTGGCTGTTCCGGGGGGCGGAAGCGGTGGGCAGTGGCGGCGTCGATGCGCTCGATGCATTGCCCCTGTCGAAAATCACGCAGTCGCCGGCCTACAAGGTTCATGCTAGCGAGACCTTCGGCAAGGATACTCTCACCATCTACGAGCGCGCCTAATGTTCACCGGCATTGTCACCGACATCGGCGAGATCGTCAGCTTCACGCCCACGGCGCAGGGGCAGCTGCATCGCCTGCGCATCGCCTGCCGCTACGATCAGAGCACGATTGCCGACGGCGCCTCAATTGCCTGCAACGGCGTCTGCCTGACGGTGGTTGCCTCGGGCGTGGAAGGCGGCAGGGGCTCTGCTCAAAGGACCTGGTTCGACGTCGATACCGCCGCCGAGACGCTGGCGCTGACGACCGCCAAGCACTGGAGGGTGGGGACGAAGCTCAACCTGGAGCGCGCGCTGAAGATCGGCGATGAGCTTGGCGGACATATCGTCGCCGGCCATGCCGACGGCATCGCGACGCTTCTCAGCCGCGAGGATCTGCCCGACATGGCGCGGTTCGAGCTCTCCACCACGCGGGGGCTGGCGCGTTTCATCGCCACCAAGGGCTCGATCACGCTCGACGGCGTGTCGCTCACGGTCAATACGGTCAAGGACGTGAGCTTTTCGGTGCTGATCATCCCGCACACGCTGTCGGTCACGACGATCGGCACCTGGAAGGCGGGGGACGAGGTCAATATCGAGGTCGACCTGATGGCCCGCTACGCGGCGCGGCTGACGGAGATGAAGTGACCGGCGAAGCCGGTCATTCCGGGGCGATGCGTTAGCATCGAACCCGGAATCTCGAGATTCCGGGTTCGGCTCTTCGAGCTGCCCCGGAATGACAGTGTCTTTAGAACTTGGCTTACCCGTTTGTGGCGACTACATAGCGCCGACCTCTTTCGAAACGGATTGAACGAATGGCAGACGCGCGGCGCGCACCCCTGAAGGACCAGACCGACATTTCCGGCGCGCGCGCGCTGGTTGTCGAGGCGCGGTTCTATGACGATCTCCAGGACGCGCTTCTGGATGGCGCGGTGACTGAACTGAAGGCGGCCGGTCTGACCCATGACGTCATCACGGTTCCCGGTGCGCTGGAAATCCCGGCGGCTGTCGCCATCGCGGTCGATGCCGCGGCGGCGAACGGCAAGCCCTACGATGCGGTGATCGCGCTCGGTTGCGTGATCCGTGGCGACACCATTCATTTCGAGATCGTGTCGCAGGAATCCTCGCGGGCGCTGATGGAGCTCGCGGTGGCGCGAAAACTGCCGCTCGGCAACGGCATTCTCACCGTCAACACCGAGGCGCAGGCCTGGGCGCGGGCGCGCGCCAGCGAGCTCAACAAGGGCGGCGATGCCGCGCGCGCCGCGCTGGCGATGCTGCGCATCAAACGCCGCCTGGCGCAGGCCTGAAGCCATGGCCGACAACAGCAAGAAGCCGGCAGGCACTCCGGAGAAGAAGGCGAACCGGCGCGGTGCGGCGCGGCTCGCAGCCGTGCAGGCGCTGTACCAGATGGATATCGCCGGTGCCGGTATCAACGACATCTTCGCCGAGTTCGAGAGCCACTGGCTCGGCAACGAGGTCGAGGGCGACACTTACCTGCCGGCCGAGGCGGCGTTCTTCCGCGACGTCGTTTCGGGTGTGGTGCGGGACCAGAAGAAGCTCGATCCGCTGATCGACGAGGCGTTGTCGAAGGGCTGGCCCTTGAAGCGGATCGAGGCCATCCTGCGCGCGGTGCTGCGGGCCGGGGCCTATGAGCTCCAGCAGCGCAAGGACGTGCCGGGCCGGGTGGTGGTTTCGGAATATGTCGACGTCGCCAATGCCTTCGTCGACCGCGAGGAGACCGGCATGGTCAACGCAGTGCTCGACCAGATCGGCCGCCAGTTCCGTGGCGACGAGTTCGGGCGGGGGTAATTGAGACGACTTCCGCCGTTGCCGTCACCCTGAGGTGCCGGAGCGAAGCGGAGGCCTCGAAGGGCGGCGGCGTGCCGCGCTGAGGACGCACCTTGGCCGTGCATCCTTCGAGGCTCGAAAGGGCTCGCACCTCAGGATGACGGGTCTGCTATCGTGAAACAGGACAACAGCCAGGCTTCTGCCGAAGACTCCCTCATCGCGCGCTATTTCAAGCCGCTGGCGACCGATCCCGGCGCATTCGGGCTCGTCGATGACGCCGCAGTCCTGTCGTCATCCGGCGAGGACATCGTCGTCACCACCGACGCCGTCGTCGAGGGCGTGCATTATCTTGCCGACGATCCGCCCGGGACCATCGCGCGCAAGGCGCTGCGGGTGAACCTGTCCGATCTCGCCGCCAAGGGCGCGGTGCCGGCCGGCTTCGTGCTGACGCTGGCGCTGCGCAGCCGAGAGGATGCCTGGCTCCATCCCTTTGCGGACGCGCTGGGCGAGGACGCCAGGACATTCGCATGCCCGCTGCTCGGCGGCGATACCGTGTCGACGCCAGGGCCTCAGATGATCTCGATCACTGCCTTTGGCCGCGTGCCGCAGGGGCGGATGGTCGGGCGCACCGGTGCAAAGCCAGGGGATTGCATCCTCGTGACGGGAACGATCGGCGATGCTGCGCTCGGTCTCGACGTGCTCACCGGCGGTGCCGCTGCCGCAGCGCTCGCGTCCGATCCTGCCGCGAGGGAAGCCCTGGTCTCGCGCTATCGGGTGCCGCAGCCGCGCAACGTGCTGGCGCGGGCGGTGCGCGACCATGCGACCGCAGCAATGGACGTCTCCGATGGTCTCGCTGGCGATCTGGCCAAACTCTGTGCAGCGTCCGGGGTTTCGGCTTCGGTCGACGTGACAAGCGTGCCGCTCTCGGCGGCGGCGGCCGGCCTGCTCGCAAGCAACGTCGTTTGCGTCGAGACGCTGCTTGCGGGGGGCGATGACTACGAGGTGCTGTGCACCGTTCCGCCGGCGCAAAGCGACGCGCTGATGGCCGCTGGGCGGGCCAGGGGCGTTGCGGTGACCGTGATCGGCAGGATCGTGCAGGGTCGTGAGCGGCCGCGCTTCCTGGACCGGCAGGGCCAGGAACTGCTCTTGACGCGGCTGTCCTACAGCCACTTCTAGGAATTGCTCCAGACCGGCATCTTGGTTCTCAGCACTTGGTCCTAAATACCTGCCGAGATCGGCGCTTTCGGCCTTATCCGGCGTTGCACCCTCTATTTGATTTTGGCAAGCTCGCAACCGACTGAGGCCGCCCCTTTTGGGCAAGGGGCGGCCTTGTTCGAAATCAAGGCGCCGCACCGCACGACGGACAACAAAAGGCGCCGGGGGTACATCAAGGATCTGAGGCAAAAATCACATGACAGCATTATGGTTGATAGTGCTCTGCGGAGTGCTTTCCGTCGTCTACGCGATTTGGGCGACGTCTTCGGTGTTGAGCGCGGATGCGGGGTCGCCGCGCATGCAGGAGATCGCAGGAGCCGTGCGCGAAGGCGCACAGGCCTACCTGCGGCGCCAGTACACCACGATTGGTCTCGTCGGCATCGTCATCTTCGTGCTGCTTGTCTATTTCCTCGGGCTCTATGTCGCGATCGGTTTTGCCATCGGCGCGATCCTGTCCGGCGCTGCCGGCTTCATCGGCATGAACGTCTCGGTTCGCGCCAATGTGCGTACCGCTCAGGCCGCGACGAAGTCGCTTGCCGGCGGGCTCGAGCTCGCCTTCAAGGCGGGAGCGATTACCGGAATGCTGGTGGCGGGTCTCGCGCTGCTGGGTGTGACCCTCTACTTCGGCTTTTTGGTCCACTCGCTGAAGCTCGCGCCCAATAGCCGCGTCGTGGTCGATGCCCTGGTGGCGCTCGGCTTCGGCGCCTCCCTGATCTCGATCTTCGCCCGTCTCGGCGGCGGCATCTTCACCAAGGGTGCGGATGTCGGCGGCGACCTCGTCGGCAAGGTCGAGGCCGGCATTCCCGAGGACGATCCGCGCAACCCGGCGACCATCGCCGACAACGTCGGTGACAATGTCGGCGACTGCGCCGGCATGGCTGCCGACCTGTTCGAGACCTATGCGGTGACCGCGGTCGCCACCATGGTCCTGGCGGCGATCTTCTTCGCCAAGACGCCGATCATCGCCAACATGATGACGCTGCCGCTCGCGATCGGCGGCATCTGCATCATCACCTCGATCATCGGCACCTTCTTCGTCAAGCTCGGGCCGAGCCAATCGATCATGGGCGCGCTCTACAAGGGCCTGATCGCGACCGGCATCCTGTCCCTGATCGGCATCGCGCTGGTGATCTACTACCTGATCGGTTTCGGCAAGCTCGAGGGCGTCGACTACACCGGCATGGCGCTGTTCGAATGCGGCGTGGTCGGCCTCGTCGTCACCGCGCTGATCATCTGGATCACCGAATATTACACGGGCACCGACTACCGTCCGGTGAAGTCGATCGCCCAGGCCTCGGTGACCGGTCACGGCACCAACGTGATCCAGGGCCTTGCCGTCTCGATGGAAGCGACCGCGCTGCCCGCGATCGTGATCATCGCCGGCATCCTGGTCACCTACAGCCTCGCCGGCCTGTTCGGCATCGCGATCGCGACCGCCACCATGCTGGCGCTGGCCGGCATGATCGTCGCGCTCGACGCCTTCGGCCCCGTCACCGACAACGCCGGCGGCATCGCCGAGATGGCGGGCCTGCCGAAGGAGGTGCGCAAATCGACCGACGCGCTCGACGCGGTCGGCAACACCACCAAGGCGGTGACCAAGGGCTACGCGATCGGCTCCGCCGGTCTCGGCGCCCTGGTGCTGTTCGCGGCCTACAACCAGGACCTCAAGTTCTTCGTTGCCGGCTCCGCGCAGCATTCCTACTTCGCCGGCGTCAATCCGGACTTCTCGCTCAACAACCCCTACGTGGTGGTGGGCCTGCTGTTCGGCGGCCTCTTGCCGTATCTGTTCGGCGCGATGGGCATGACGGCCGTGGGCCGCGCGGCGAGCGCGATCGTCGAGGAGGTGCGACGTCAGTTCCGCGAGAAGCCGGGCATCATGCAGGGCACCGACAAGCCTGACTATGGCAAGGCGGTCGACCTGCTGACCAAGGCGGCGATCAAGGAGATGATCATCCCCTCGCTGCTGCCCGTGCTGTCACCGATCTTCGTCTACTTCGTGATCTACGCGATCGCGGGCGGCGGCGCGGCCGGCAAGTCGGCGGCGTTCTCGGCCGTGGGCGCAATGCTGCTCGGCGTGATCGTGACGGGCCTGTTCGTCGCGATCTCGATGACCTCGGGTGGCGGCGCCTGGGACAACGCCAAGAAGTACATCGAGGACGGTCATTTCGGCGGCAAGGGCTCTGACGCCCACAAGTCGGCCGTCACCGGTGACACCGTCGGCGATCCCTACAAGGACACGGCCGGCCCCGCTGTGAATCCGATGATCAAGATCACCAACATCGTGGCCCTGCTGCTGCTGGCGATCCTGGCGCACTGAGCCGCGTCACAAATTGGCACGACAAACCCCCGCGGTGCGAGCCGCGGGGGTTTTTGGTTCACGATATCGTTCCTTCGCAGCTGCATTGTCGCAGCGGAACTGTGAGATCAATTACAAAGTGTCTTCCCTCGGAGGGCTACCCTGCAGGTGCTGTCTCACCCACTGGAGGGAAGAATGACGCAAGCTGTAAACCTGAATCCACGACACGGGAAAGCCGGACGCCAGCCGACCAGGGCCGGTCTGAAACCGCCCAGCGCCAATGCAGACCCCGGCTTGTTCGGCAGGATGTTCGACTTGCCGGCCTTTACGGCGCCGGAGGCTGCGCTGCAGGCGCTTGCCGCCGCGATGAAGGACGCCGCTCCGGACGATGTGACCGGTGACAACTCCAACATTCCGTCGGGCTTCACCTATCTCGGCCAATTCGTCGATCATGACATTACGCTTGATCTCACTTCGCTTGCCGAGAAGCAGGAGGATCCCAACGCGACCACAAACTTCCGCACGCCGAGGCTCGATCTGGACAGCATCTACGGTCTGGGACCGGATGGCAGCCCTCAACTCTACGCGCGCGACTCCAACAATGTCACACAGCCCGGGCCGAGATTCCTGCTCGGCAAGACAGAGCCCACGCCGCGCGCGGCCGGCGTCTTTCCGAATGATCTGACGCGGAATTCGGAAGGGCGAGCCCTGATCGGCGACCATCGCAATGACGAGAATCTGCTGGTCGCGCAGACGCACCTTGCGTTTCTGAAATTCCACAACAAGGTCGTCGACATGCTCGCGGCCGGCCCCAACGCGCCGGCGCCCGAGAAGCTCTTCTCTGAAGCACGAAAGCTGGTGACTTGGCACTATCAATGGATGGTGCTGCACGATTTCGTCGAGCGCTTAACGGAGAAGGGCATCGTCGCCAAGATTCTGCACGAGGGCCGGAAGTTCTATCGATTCCAGAAGGTGCCCTATATGCCGGTCGAGTTCTCGGCGGCAGCTTACCGGCTGGGACACAGCATGGTTCGCGAGACCTACAGCCACAACCATGTGTTCACGCCCGGCGGCTTTGCTGCGGCGAGCCTCAATCTCGAGTTCTTCTTCTCCGGGCTCTCCGGTCGCATCCTGGGCGAAATTGCCGGCACTACTCCCAATGCGCCCAATTCCCCACCCAACGTCAGCACCTTGCCCACGGACTGGATCATCGACTGGAGCCGCTTCTACGAATTCGATCCGGCGATCGCGCCGACGCCAAACTTCCTGTTCAATCATTCGCGCAAGATCGATCCGTTCCTGATTCCGAAATTGCACGATCTTCCAGGCGGCGGCGGTAGCCTGCCGCTCCGCAACCTGCAGCGCGGAGTCAATCTCGGATTGCCGTCTGGTCAAGACGTGGCTCGTGCGATGGGGATACCAGTGCTCAAGCCGGCGGAGATCGCAACCGGCACTGACGGCGCGGCTGCGGCCGCGCATGGCTTCGATCGAAAGACGCCGCTCTGGTACTACATCCTCAAAGAGGCCCAGGTGAAGAGCGGCGGTCTTCGGCTCGGTCCGGTCGGCGCGCGTATCGTGGCCGAGGTGTTCATCGGCATCGTCGCCGGCGATAACCAATCCTATCTCAGCCAGCGGAGCTGGAAGCCGACGCTGCCGGCGAAGACTCCGGGCACGTTCCTGATGAGCGATCTCTTACGCTTCGTCGGAGATATCAGTCCGATCGACGGGGTCACGACCGGATAGCAGTTGCTCAAGTCCCGGATGCCGCAGGCGGCATCCGGGACATGAGATACTACTGCACGTCCATCTGCAGCCCTTCCTTCTGGATGATGCCGGCGAACTTCTTCGTCTCGGCCTCCACGAAGGCGGCAAATTGCTGCGGGGTGCCGTAGTCGGCGCGAGCGCCCATGGCGGCGATCTGCTTCTTGATGTCCTCGCGCTCCAGCATCGCCTTGACCTGGAGATTGAGCGCGTTGAGCACCTCGGGTGAGACGCCCTTCGGCAGGAACACCGAGAACCAGGACGATATGTCGAAATTGGCCAGCTCCGGCGCGCTCTCCCGCATCGTCGGAAGGTTCGGCGCGAGGTCGCTGCGCTCGGTCGTGGTGACGCACAGACCGTTGAGCGTGCCGTTCTGCACCTGAGGCAGGCTCGGATAGAGGTTGTCGAACAGGATCTGGATGTCGCCGGCTAGGGCCGCCTGAAGCGCGGGTCCGGCGCCGCGGAACGGGATGTGCGTCATCTTCAGGCCGGTGAGCTGGAGAAACCAGGCGCCGGTGAGGTGAGGGCTCTGGCCGACGCCCGAGGAAGCGTAGCTGAGCTTGTCCGGATTGGCCTTGAGATAGGCGATCAGCTCGGGGATCGACTTGATGCCGGTCTTCGGATGCGCCGAGACGATGTTCGGGATCCGGATCATGTTCGAGACCGGCTGAAGCTGGTCGGGCTTGTAGGTGAGATTCTTGAAGATGCTGTAGGCGATCGCGTTCGGACCGGGATTGCCGACCAGGATGGTGTGGCCATCCGGCTTGGCGCGAACCACCTCGGCAGTCCCGATGGTGCCGCCGCCGCCCGAGCGGTTTTCCACGACCGCCGACTGGCCCCAGGCGGTTTGCAGATGCGCCGCAAGGAGTCGGCCCATCACGTCGGTCGAGCCGCCGGCCGCAGCCGGCACGACGAGGCGAACGTTTTCGGTGGGCTTCCAGTCGGCGAGGCTCGATCGCGGCAGTATGGCTGCGGCTGAAAGGCCGGCAGCGCCGGTGAGCACGCGACGGCGGGACAACAAAGGCTTAGGCACGAATCCACTCCCTGCTTCTTACTTTGCAGGGACCGTAGGGAACAGCTCGTGCGACCGCAAGTCGCGTGCGACGACAAGTGCTGCGCGCAGAGCGGCACGACGACGCAGCTTCGCGCCATTTACCTTCCCGCGGAATTGGAAGGGTCCAGGATTCGTGCTGGACGCGTTTTCCCTTACGCGAGCCGTTATCGACTCCGCGCGAAAGCCCTCTTAAGCCTCAGTTGAAGCTGAGCAGCTTGAATAGCGGCGTGAGGTAGCTCATCTCCTGGCCCGACGTCGGCGTCGTACGGCTGATGAAGTCGAAGATCTTGCCGTCCTGTAGACCGTAATTCGCAAGCCGGCGCACGCGCCGGTTCTTGTCGAAATAGATCGCGATGACGCGCTGGTCGACCACCTTCTGGTTCATGAAAGCGACCAGGCGCTCCGAGCGTTGCGAGATGTAATAGAACACCTCGCCGTCGAGGGTCGCGACCGTGGAGGGGGTGCCCATCACGATCAGCACCTGGTCCTGGCTTGCGCCGATCGGAATCTGCTCGAGCGCGCCGGGCGGCAGGATGTAACCCTTCTGGAACTGCTCGCCCGTGCAGCCCGCAAGTGCCGCGCCGACGACGGTCGCGGCAGCGAGCATGCGCAAGCCGCGCCAGCATGCGTGAAGGCCTCGCCGCTGGTTCGCGCGCAGGCTGGTCTTGTTCGTTGTCGTCATAGCGGAACTGATTCCGTCCCCTTGCGTCGCGCGAGGCGCTGAAGTACCGGGCGGAGGCTCTGAATGCAACACGCGCGCGCCCGCTTGCGGAAACCACAATGCTTTGGCCGTTCAATCACTTCAGGAAACCCCGATCAACCCCGCCGGGCACCATTGAAGCCATCTATGGCATGATCGTGACGCAGGCGCGAGAACCCATATTTTACCGTGACTTGGGCGTGCCCGATACGGTTAACGGGCGTTTCGACCTGTTGCTGCTGCATCTCTGGCTGCTGCTGCGCCGCCTGCGCACGGTCCAAGGCGGCACTGGAGGCGCCACGGAGCTGTCCCAGGCGCTGTTCGACCGCTTCTGCGAGGACATGGACGACAATCTGCGCGAAATGGGGGTTGGCGACCAGACCGTGCCGAAGCGGATGCGGGCCTTCGGCGAGGCGTTCTACGGCCGCGTCCAGGCCTATGATCAGGCCATGGAAGGCGGCGGCGAGGCGCTGGCATCGGCGATCTGCAAGAATATCTTGAATGGGACCGGCTTTGGCCAGGCGCAGCAGCTCGCGGCCTATGCCCGGGCCAGTGAGGCCGAGCTCGGCCGGGCCGACGAGGCCGCGCTGCTGCGCGCCTCCTTCAAGTTTCCTCCAGCACTCCCTGAGGATGTCACGCCATGAGCCGACCGAATGCCGGATCCGAGCCCGATCCCTGGCGGGCGCCAGTCATCGTTGCGCAGATCCCCGACGCAGGCCTGCATCGCGAGCTCGAGGCCTCGGCGGCCGAGCGGAAGGCCATGGCGGAGCTCGCGGGCGTGCGGGAGATCCTGTCCGCGCATGCCAGCTTCGATGTCGTGCCGAAAAGCGGTGGCCGGGTCCAGGTCACGGGGCTTGTCCGCGGCCGGATCGGCCAGACCTGCGTCGTCACGCTGGATCCGATCGAGAGCGAGATCGAGGAGGAGGTCGACCTGATGTTCGCCCCCGAGGCCGAGGCACGGCGCCTGGCCGATCTGATCGAGGAGGGACAGGACGATGAAGGGCCGCCTGCGGTCGCCGACCCTCCCGAGCCGATCGCCGGTGGCATCATCGACCTCGGCCGGCTCGCCACCGACGCGCTGTTCCTGGCGATCGATCCCTATCCGCGCAAGGAGGGGGCCGTGTTCGAGGCGGAGGTCGCCGCCCCCGATCCCGAGGACCATCCCTTCGCGGCACTGAAGGCGCTTCAGGACAGGAAGAAGGGCCAATAGGCGGGCATTGTCCGCTTGTGGCCGTCTTGCGAGGGGACGCGAGGCATTTTCCTTGATGGTTTGAAAGAAGCGTTTATCCTCCTGATTTCAATGCCGTTCCTGCTACATCCGGGGCTCGTGGCCGCATCGCGCCAAATACAAAAGGCTGGGGGCAAGAGGTTGTTTCGGGGTGACAAAACGCTATTGTCGCGCCCCGGCCCGGGTACAGCGTGGCGCTCGGCCGATCGCCATGTCCGTGGCGAATTCATTTTGCGGCCCCGCTGATCCAAGACCGCACCAGACCAGGTTTCCAGGACTTCTATGCCAAGCAAGGTTCGCATCGCGCTGGACGCCATGGGAGGCGATGTCGGCCCCGCCGTGGTCATTCCGGGCGCCGCGATCTCGCTTGGCAGGCATCGCGATACCGAGTTCCTGCTGGTTGGCGACCGCGCAAGGATCGAGCCCGAACTCGGCAAGCACCCGAAGCTCAAAGCCGCCTCCAGGATCGTCCATACCGACGTTGCTGTCAGCATGGAGGACAAGCCCAGCCAGGCACTTCGGCGCGGCCGCAAGACCTCCTCGATGTGGCTCGCGATCGATGCGGTCAAGAAGGGCGAGGCGGACGTCGCAATCTCCGCCGGCAATACCGGCGCGCTGATGGCGATGGCGCGCTTCCACCTGCGGACGCTGCCGGGCATCGACCGCCCCGCCATCTCCGCGATATGGCCCACCATGCGCGGCGAATCCGTCGTGCTCGACCTCGGGGCCACCCTCGGCGGCGATGCCCACCATTTGGTGTCGATGGCGGTGATGGGCGCAGCCAAGGCGAGCGTGCTGTTCAACAAGAAGCGGCCGACGGTCGGACTGCTCAACATCGGCGCCGAAGAGATCAAGGGCCACGAGGAGATCCGCGAAGCCAGCGAGATCCTGCGGGCGAGGAACCTGCCGGAGCTCGATTATATCGGCTTCGTCGAGGGCGACGGCATCGGCAAGGGGCTGGCCGACGTCATCGTGACCGAGGGCTTCAGCGGCAACATCGCGCTCAAGGCCGCCGAGGGAACCGCCCGCCAGATGGCGGAATTGCTCCGTAACGAGATGCAGCGGAGCTGGCTCTCCAAGCTCGGCTATGTCTTCGCCCGCAGCGCCTTCCAGGCCCTGCGCGACAAGATGGACCCCAACAAGTCCAATGGCGGCGTGCTGCTGGGACTGAGGGGGGTGGTGGTCAAAAGCCATGGCGGAACCAACGCCGAAGGCTTTGCCTATGCGATCGATGTTGGCTATGAGATGGCTCACTACGATCTCCTGAACAAGATCAATCAGATGCTCAACCGCGAGGGTGGTGCACTCAGTTTCGTGCAGCCCGCGCCGGAGGATGTTTCGTGACTCAAATTCGTTCGGTCGTGCTCGGCTGCGGCTCATATCTGCCGGAGCAGGTGGTGACCAACGCCCAATTGGCGGCCCGTATCGACACCTCCGACGAGTGGATCGTTCAGCGCACGGGCATTCGCGAGCGGCACATCGCGGCCGAGGGCGAGTTCACCTCGCACCTGGCAATCAAGGCGGCGCAGGCCGCACTCAGCGATGCCGGCATGGACGCGCAGTCGATCGACCTGATCGTGCTGGCGACCTCGACCCCGGACAACACCTTCCCCGCGACGGCTGTCGCCGTGCAGCACGGGCTCGGCATCAACCATGGCGCTGCCTTCGACCTCCAGGCGGTATGCTCGGGCTTCGTGTTCGCGCTTGCCACCGCCGACAATTTCCTGCGCACCGGTGCCTTCAAGCGCGCGCTGGTGATCGGCGCCGAGACCTTCTCGCGCATCCTCGACTGGAACGACCGCGGCACCTGCGTGCTGTTCGGCGACGGCGCCGGCGCCGTGGTGCTGGAGGCGCAGGAGCAGCCCGGCAATGCCGCGACCGACCGCGGCATCGTGACCACGCATCTGCGATCCGACGGCCGCCACAAGGCAAAGCTGTTCGTCGACGGCGGACCGTCCTCGACCCAGACCGTCGGCCATCTCCGGATGGAAGGCCGCGAGGTCTTCAAGCATGCGGTCGGCATGATCACCGACGTCATCGTCGATGCCTTCACGGCGACCGGGCTCAATGCCGACAGCATCGACTGGTTCGTGCCGCACCAGGCCAACAAGCGAATCATCGACGCCTCTGCCCACAAGCTGCACATCGCGCCGGAGAAGGTGGTGCTGACGGTGGACCGCCACGGCAACACCTCCGCGGCCTCGATCCCGCTGGCGCTGTCCGAGGCGCGCAAGGACGGCCGCATCAAGAAGGGTGACCTCGTTCTCCTGGAGGCGATGGGCGGCGGCTTCACCTGGGGCTCCGCGCTGGTGCGCTGGTAAGCCACAGTCGATAAAATTTTGCCGGAATCAGTGCCGATTATCGATGCGTCCGCATTGATGAGCGCTGTTGACCGCCGTCTCGTAACCTCATAATTTCAGACAACAATTGTTCGCCGTGATGTGGGGCAGGGCGATGACCGATCAAAGTAAAACCGTAACGCGTGTCGATCTCTGCGAAGCCGTCTACCAGAAGGTAGGGCTGTCGCGCACGGAATCGTCCGCTTTCGTGGAACTCGTGCTGAAGGAGATCACCGACTGCCTCGAAAAGGGCGAGACGGTGAAATTGTCCTCGTTCGGGTCCTTCATGGTGCGCAAGAAGGGTCAGCGCATCGGCCGTAATCCGAAGACCGGTACCGAGGTGCCGATCTCGCCGCGCCGGGTCATGGTGTTCAAGCCGTCGGCGATCCTGAAGCAGCGGATCAACGGCCAGCACCGCGCCAATGGCGACGCCACCAGCAAGGCTCAACAAGAGGCGTAACCCTTCCGCAAAGGATTTGGCATTTGGACAAGGCGCCGGATGCGTTCCGAACCATCAGCGAAGTAGCGCAGGAACTCGACATTCCGCAGCACGTGCTGCGGTTCTGGGAGACCCGGTTCTCCCAGATCAAGCCGATGAAGCGCAGCGGCGGCCGCCGCTATTACCGCCCCGACGACGTCGACCTGCTCAAGGGCATCCGCCGGCTGCTCTACGGGGAGGGCTACACCATCCGCGGGGTGCAGCGGATCCTGAAGGAGCACGGCGTCAAATCGGTGCAGGGCCTCGCCGACAGCGCGGCCGCGGTCTCGTTCGGCGCCATCGAGGACGCCATCGGCGCGAGCCTGATGGAGCCCGAGGACGAGGCGCCCATCAAGGGCGCCACCGACACCGACGATGACGACTTCCAAGGGGACGAAGAGGAAGGCATCGACTTCCGCTTCAGCGAGATCGACGACGAGGAGATCCTCACCACCTTCCGCAAGGGCGGCGCCGCTGCTGCGCCCGCCGGCCCCAGCGCGCTGGACCGGGAGCGCCTCGGCCGGGCGCTCGCCGACCTCGTCGCCTGCCGTGAGATGCTGGATCAGGCGCTGAAGGACGGGTAGGGGCGGTGGGTTCCGGGCGCATTGAGCGGCTACACCAAAATGCTGCGGCCTCGCCTTGCGCAAAGCGGCGATCCTAGCTAATGGAACGACGTTCGGAGCGTGGCGCAGCCCGGTTAGCGCACTAGTCTGGGAGACTAGGGGTCGGAGGTTCAAATCCTCTCGCTCCGACCAATACTTAGCCGGATTTCAGGGCGTCCGGATTTCAGGCAGGGTAACGGTTAGGGTAACGGGAGCGTCCAGGCTCGAATGTCGTTTTACCCGATCTATGACACGACCGGTTCGACAACCGATCGACCGGAAGCGTTGGGTACTAAGGAGAAGTTTTGGCTCCTCCCTCACCCAGACACAGGACTGACGATCGCCGGTTACCTTTTCAAAATCGGTCGTCCGAACACCGGAGAAAATTGGGCTGAGAAGTTTTGCTGCGAAATACTTCGGTATGCCGACATCCCATGTGCCAGTTACGAATTCGCGACTTTCGGCGCTCACACCGGAGTGGTCTCGCGACAATTTGTGCCAGTGAACGGACGCTTTATTCCTGCGAACATGATGCTTGAAGCGGCAGTTGTCGGTTATGATGGTCAACTGAGGTTTCGGCAGCGTCGTTATCAGATCACGACGTGCTTAAATCTGATCCGAAGTCGATTGATTTCGCCGCCGCTTTGGACGCCGCAGAAGTTCGCCGAACTTACGGCCGCCGACATGTTCATCGGCTATCTCGTTTTCGATGTTCTGGTGAGCAATACAGATCGCCACCATGAAAACTGGGGGGTGGTCGTCGACTATTCCGATCAGTACAATCCGACTTACAGTTTGGCTCCCACATTCGATCACGCATCGTCCTTGGGGCGAAACGAATCGGATGCGGCGCGGAAGCGTCGCTTAAACACGCGGGATGCGCGAGACACTGTAGAGGCGTATGCTGCACGCGCACGGTCGGCGTTCTACGGTCACCCGTCTCATGACCAGGTGCTGCGGCAAACTGAAGTTCTAGAGGCCCTGATTCGAGTGGCGCCTCAGGCGACCAGACATTGGGCAACGATTCTTTCGTCAATTCCCTCGAAAGTATTTGAGGACATTTTCGCAAGAATCGACCCTAGACTTATCACCGGTGAAGCGATCGAATTCGCTCTGAGGATGCTCAATGCCAATGCCGCTACAATCAGGCGGGCTACGTAGGGTTTACGTCGCTTGGCAGGAACCTGCCACTCGTCAATGGCATACGATCGCCCGGCTCACCCGTGTGGGGGGCGAGTATGAATTCAGCTTCACGCGTGGCGCGGAAAAGGTCGCGAAAGTAGTGCAGGGCTTGTTCAATTCCAGGTTGACCGAGCACTATGTTTCTACTGAACTCATTTCTCTTTTTAAAAACAAAATTCCTCCTAGAAGTCGCTCGGATTTCCACAAGCTGGCCCATTGGCTTAATCTTCGCGGCGATGAATCCGAGTTTGACATGCTTGGTAAGTTCGGTCTTATCCCAGGTTCCGACGGACTACTTGTGTACTCCGAGCCGCTCATTTCGGATGCGCACTATTCTGTCGAGTTCTTTGTTCACGGAATCCGTCATGTGCACGGAGGCTTAGAAGATCGCCATTTGCATGGTGATGTTCTTAAGTGGTGCGAGTCTGTGAGCGAAGGCGATCAATTGCTCCCGATGTTGGACGTTCAGAATCAATTCGACGGCAATTGTATCGCGCTCCGTGCCGATGAGGGTACGATCGTAATCGGCTACGTTCCGCGCTTCTATGCACCTGATATGAAAATCATTCTAAGCGATCCGGTGCTCGCTTCTACAGCAAGCTTCAAAGTTCTCAGGAATAATTTCGACGCTCCTTTACAGTTCAGGCTGCTATGCAGGTTTGAGTCTGCGGTAAAGCCCGGTTTCAATCCATTCGATGATTCGGATCACGAGGCTGAGACGGCGCTCGTTCCGCTGTCGATTTGATGGCGCTTTTGCCTAAATCCGCAACTCACTGACACTCGTCTCCGGCCCCTGCGTCGCTATCCATAGCGTGATGGCGACCGAGAGAACCAAGTCGTCGTGAGCGCCGACGCGCGCCGCGTAGGTCGTGCGTGGGTTGCTTGAATTGCGATACCTAAAACTGGACCGCTCGGCGCGTCTAGCAGGTTGTGCAGCCCTAAGCAGAAGCTTCGCAGACCTGAAGGCATCGCAAAGTTCATTCGGTCGCGCCTTAAACCCTGGCCGGCGATCGCGATGATCAAATGTCGGCCAATCCATCGGTGCACGTTGCGACCAGCGCGACATCTCAGTGGCGGCCAGAGGCCTGCTGGTATGCGGTGCGCAAGAAGACGGACAATTGGCAGAGTGACCGCAAGCAAACCACCGTCTGGCAGCTTCCGCACCGGGCGCAGCGACACCACCCAGGCCGCCCAAAAGCCGGTCGAGTGCATGCGCCGGCCGATCCTGCACTATACGCTGCAGGGCGAGGCGGTCTATGTTCCCTTCCTGGGCAGCGTGACACCATGATCACGGCCGGACTGACGGGCTGTAGCTGTTATGGGATCGAGAGCCGCGGAAGCGGAGTAGGGCGGCGCACCGGCGGAGTGGGCGCGCGCCCGGCGAATATACCCGGGGACAGATTGGGAGCTCTCTCGGATGAAACTCACGTCGATCGCCAAGAACGTGTTCGCGCGCACCGCGCCAAACTCGCACTATCCGGAGTTCGTCTCGGTCAACGAGCATGTCGATGGCACGTTCAGCTTCAATGTGAGGAGCCCGAGGGAGAGCGCCTCATGCGGGCCAGTTGCGCCTCGGTCTGGCGCTCACTAAGGCGACGACGTGATCAGTGGCTGGTCGTCAGCTTGCGCAGCCACCGCCCCAGACAAGCGATCCAACGATGCGTGACATCACGCAGTTCGTGTCCGCCGTCAAGATGCGGTCGCCGTCCAGCGGCAAGCTCGGTCAATTCAACTTCAAGCTCGTGGCGCGTCCTAGTCGCCGATCTCCCGCTTCCTGCAACTGCGTGACCGTTTCCTCGGCACCCGCCAGTCACGCGGGCTTCTGATAAGCGGCCTTAGCTGACCTCAGAGTTGGACTGACAGCCAATCGCAGACAGGCTTCCGGCTCAACTGCCAGACTGTTCCGCAGTTGTTGCACATGAAGACGACGACGTCAGTCGTCCTAGCCTTAAAGATATCGTAACCCGGAAATGGATAGCCGGTTAGCGCCATTCGAGCCTCCAGCCCGGCCCCATTGATATTCTCTTCGTTGACAAGCGCGAAACTGGATTGCCCGCAGCCGCTGCACTTGGCATGCGGCGTCTTGGCCTGCATGAATCGAACAATCTCAGACTGTGGGATCGGCTTTGTTTCATACATCGAGCTGTCCTCCTGAGCCTCCATCGATAGACGATTCGCGTGTTGCTCAAAGTTGCGGAGCAAGGGCTCCACACTTATTTTGACCCAAGGAAATGCATAAGAAATGCATGGTTCCGATCGCGCCCTGGTCGACCTGATGGCTTCGTTGCGGGCCCATCTCGACGCGACGTCGCTCTAGAAAAGTAAAAGTTGTAGACCTTGGGAACTTGGAGGCCGAAGATGGAATCGATGCGCGTATCGGAGCTGCTTGCAGCTCTTGACGACTTCCGAATTAAACTCGTTGAGCACAGAGAGCTTTGGGGGGAATCGCTCGGTAGTCCAATTCCCGATTATCCGGTAAGGAATCGCGATGCGCTTGAGGCGCAGTCGCAGTGGCTTACTCGTCGTCTCGGCGCATTGCGGCCATATATTGAAAGATTTGACTCTGCCTGGATAATGAGCCGAGCCGGCGTGCAGTGGGATGCGCTTGATGCTGCGGCTGGCCTAACGGCGGTCGCTCCGATGAAGGGCCCTTCACTCGGTGCTGTAGTTGAGAAGCTGAACACAATTGCTGGCAGGCTCGAAGCGCTCGACCCAAGCGATAGTATATCAGCCGACCATAGAATTCCACTGCGGTCTGGTCTGGGCCCTGACCGTCTAATGCTAGCATATCTAAATCACCTGCATCCATACATCGCTGCTGGATGCTCTAAGCTCTTCGCCGACGAGCACTATGCACAAGCCGTCGAAGAATCCGCAAAGGCTGTCTTTCAGTATCTGCGCGAAGCCACCGGATTGAAGATTGACGGCGCATCGCTCGCGCAGACAGCTTTCAGCGTCAATAGGCCAATGCTCTCGTTCAGCGACCTGTCCGACGAAACCAAGCGAAATGAGCAAATCGGCTTTATGGAAATGTTGGCTGCCTTCGCGAAGGGGGTCAGAAATCCACTGGCCCATAGTCATGGCAAGCCCGAAGAGCAGCAGAACGCCTTTGAGTATCTCTGTTTGGCCTCGCTTTTTTGTAGGCGGATTGACGTGGCTAAGCCGAAGCTTAGACCATGATCTCGACGGTGGCCTTATCCCATTGAGAGAAACCTTTGGCGCCATTTTCGAGCGGCCCGGCAGCCGAGCGTGTAGTTGCAGTCCGTTAATGGCTCTTATCGGATTCCGGAATATCAAGCGGGCCCGAAAGTAGGATAGAAGCCGTCGCTTGTAGCTTCCTCTTCGGTCTTGCCGCCGCCGCCGCCAAACATTGTTCGAACCCAGCTCAACTAGAGGTAGCGGCATTCGTACGAGTAGTAGCTACTCCCTTCTTGAACAGTCCGTTCCTTGAAGCGAGCCTCCGATCCGATGAGAGGCCGAAAAAGGCCCATCCCACGGGTGGGATTTTCATCGTTCGCCCTCCAACGCGCACCAAGCGCTGACGTTCTCCGCGCCGCACTCAGCCATACCAAGGCCACTGTCAGACAGGTAAGGGAGGTCCGCATTCCAAGCAGATGCAGCTCGGCGGCGGCCCGGACTCATCGGGGTCCAAGTCCACCTTGCCGGCAGGTGGAGAGCGGTCCGGTCCCACGGCGGAAAGTTGTGTTGGCTGAAGTAGTTGCCGACCGAGCCTCGAATGTAAATTAGCTCAGTCGCGGCGTCCGCCGGCCAACGGGCGCCGTCAGGCCATCAACCTCAAGACCTCAATCCGCTAGGCAGACCGACAGGGCAGGGCGGTACCATCGACGCCGGCTTTGCGTTGGCGGTTGGGCGAATGACTACCTGATCCTCCACCTTCGACTGTTCTTCACCCGGAGCCTGCGGGTCAACGATCGTACGCACGACTGTGATCATCTTCGGCGTCAGGCTCTCCACAGCGTTCATCCTGCGCTCCAGCCCTAGGGCCGTCAAAAGGCGCAGCTGGAGCTTGATCAGTGCGGTGTACGCCATTACGTCGTAGTCGCCACCCGATAGCCAGGTGGCTTCCAGATGCTCGACCATGGCACCCGTGACCGCGGCGCGCATCACAAGGGCGCGCTGGCCTGCAGAGAGGCGATCGGCGCCGCCTAGGTCGCTTTCCAGGTCGGCGATCAACGCGCGCGCAGCTTTGGCCGCAAGCGTGCGGCCATCGAGATCGCCTAGTGTTAGGAGGCGTACCTTCCCGTTAGTCAACGGAAGAGGGGAGGCTATCGGTCGAGGATCTGCTGGCATTTCAATCACACTGCGTTTGATACCCTAATATTTACCCCTGCGCGCCCAACGATCGGTAAAGCGCGAAATGTGATGCAAATACAGTAACGCAGCATAACGGAGCGCTAGTCAGCGGAACTAGAGTGCCGATCTTCGTTGATTTCCGCGCCGCGTCCGAATTTTTTTCCGCGGCTGCAAACGAATGTATTTGCGCTCACCATCGTCGCCGCCACTTGGGCGGGCTGGGCACTATGGGCACGGTTTCTCTTGTGCTCATTATTCTTACCTGTTCTCCCATTTTCTCTCTGTCTACACATTAGTGAACTCAACATCTGACAACATGAAAAACCGTGCCCACCTCGCCCGACGTGCCCGGGCTAGTGCCTCGATGGTATCGGCGGCACCGATGGTGATGCTGTCGCGCTGAGGGAGCGTGCCGCGGCCAAGCGACCGTCCTCACTGAGTTCCTGCCGCGCGTAGATTGTCGTTTTGCCTCCGGGAACGCGCCATCGGCCTCCGCTCTCCCGTGCGTCAGGATTGGCGATGGCGACATAGCCGCATTCGGCAAGGCGCTTGGGAACTGCCCGGCGAAGCTTCGCGTCCTCGAAGAGCATCCTAAGCTGGCTGTCGCCCGGCGTTTTTGCTTTGACCATCTGCAGCGTCAGTGCATCGGGCTTGCCTAGACTTTCAATGACGTCCGCGAGATCGCCGCTTTCCGGGGCCACGCCGGCGGCAACCACCATATGCCATGCGGCTGTTTTCGGGGGCGGAGCCTTGGCGTTGAAAGCAGCGAGATCGAGGTTCGCCAGGTAGTAAGCAACGGCCTCGTTTCCACCGTTATCGAACCATGCGTTGATGTCGTCCCAATATGCCGGCGCGAAATCATCCTGCGTCTTTGTCGAGACACAAACAAAATGTCGGCGATCATCGGGGGCGAGGTACAGCGCGTCGAGATGGTTCGACGTCATGATCACGCCGCAAACGTTCACTGCTGCGTACTGCGGAACGTGCTTCGTGTTGATCCGGTGCGCCTCTGGCGGATTGGTAATCACGTCTTTGGTCGCGTCGTAAAAGCCGTACCGAGACTCTCCGCCTAAATCGTGAATCTCGTTAATTCGGAGGATGACCGATTGGAGATAGTCGTTCCATTCCGAGTTGAAGAATGTCTTCGCAGTGATCTGCTTGAAATTGTGCGTGCCGATAGCCGAGATCGCAGGTTTGAGGATCGTGTCCTTGCCGATGCCCTGTGAGCCTATGAATACGAGGGCATGGTTCACTTTGTCGCCGGGGCGCTGTACTCGGTGCGCCAGCCACATGACGATGTGCTCGGATTCACTAGGATAAATGAATCTGATGTGATTCAGCCATTTCGAAACGTCGCCTTCGATGTGCTCGACGTGGGGCGGAACATACCGATTGAACGTTTTGTCGCCAGAACTGCGGATCCAGCCGTCGTTGGTTAATACCCTCCCATCAATGATTTTGGGCTCGCCGGGAGCCCAACCCATCGATTTTACAAAACGATGTTGCGACAACCAGGTTGTCGCCAGCGTGCCCGGTCCCTCCGTTTTCATGACATCTTTGACGCGGCCGATGTGCTTGTCGACGCTTCCCGGATTGAATAATTCTCCGGTGCGTTCGTAGATCATCTTCCCGGAGGGTAGATGCGCCCAATAGTCGTTGAGCGCGTGCGCCTGATCAATCGGAAGCTCTGGATGATCCGGCAGCGGCCCTAGCATCGCCGCTTGGTACTGCTCGCGTTCGCGTCGGTACTGTTCGAGGATTTCCGCGGGGATCTGAACCGGAAGTGGAACAGGGCAAACCGGAGGCTGCGGGCATCCGATCACACTTCCGAAGATCCATGTTATGTCGCGTTTCAGCAGAGCCTGCAGCGTTTCAAGGTTCTCGCCCTCGGTCTTGAAGTCCGCGGGATTCCACCAACGACGCGTGATCATGTCGTGTTTGTCCTCCCAGGTCATTGCGAGGAATGCTTTCAAGCCGTCTTCCCCGGGGAAGCTCAATTTGATCCGCTTGCCGATCGAAATCCAATCATCGTTGCTCAGGGTTTCGAGACCGCTGTCCCAGCGCTCCAACTTCTTACCAATCCACCAACAGAGTTGATCATAGCGAATGCCATCGTGAGACACGCCCCCAACTGCATCGGGCACTGGACCGGTAACGGTGGCCGCCTCAGGCCGTTTAAGGAGAGCGAACAGCGGCGCTGTCTTTTCGCTATAAGGGATCGGCGGCGGCGGATTGGTGGCAAGAAGATACGGACGTCCGCCGAACGCCGAGCCAGGAGCAACGTTGTAAGCGCGATTGCGGACAGAGATGCGCTCCCGATCTGGCTCGCCAGGCGCCAAGCGGCGGAAGTGAGAAACCTTAACGGACTCGTGTCCACGATGTTTGTGTGGATCGAAGTCGACGGGACAGCGGAAAGCAAAATGCCACCCGCCGTTCGGCGAATGACCGTAAGGCGTGGGAACGTCTATGCCGATCTCACCGCACCAGCGCGTGAAGTGTAGCCAGGCCTCGTCGCGATCGCCATGGGCGTCGACATCGATGAGAACAAGACCCGACAGGCAAGCTGAAATGCCCAACTGATGGCCTTGCGTGCGCCAGGCGTGCCAGTCGGTCGTGGCCGTGGTGGCGTCATAGAAGCCGTTTTCGCAAGCTGGCGTCTTGGTGTCGGCGCGGAGTGGAAAGAGCGCAAGGCTATTCCGCTCTGCGTAGTCGAGGAATGAGCCGACAGACGAGGGGACTTCGAAGTCGACATTGCTCACGCGAACACCGCACTTTCACGACGCTTAATCTCTTCGAGGAGTTCGGGAATCTGGTCGATGAGAGCTTCGATGCGTGCGCGTGTCTGTCGGTTGCGGCGCGGAGGGTTGGCGTCACTGTAAAACCAACGCTGACCTGAGAAGATAACTCGCGTCTTCCTGTCGACTGGAGTTACGGTGGGGGCGCCGATATGGAGCGAACCCGCGCCGTTCTGCGATCCGTCGAAAACCGGGTGCTCTGGATATTCCAGCCGAACGATCGGCTCATAACGACGATTGAAGAAGACAACGGAATTTCGACTCTCGTACAGGCCGTACGGCCATTCGTCGAACTCTCTAGGCATCTTCCGGGTACTCCTTCACTTTAAAGAAGCCCAACCCGCAGACGCGCTTGAAAATTGCCGGAAATGTGCTAGAGACAACGCTGCCAAGCAGTTATCTACGACATTCCCGGCCTGCGCTCGTCCTACGAGCCGGGCCGATTTTGTTTCTATGCAGAAGCCAAACGCTCGAATACTTTCAGCTGAATTTGCGTGTGGCGAGTAACCCACCCGCGATCTTCGTTGAAAGCCTCGTCTTCGCCGAATGAGAGATATATTCCTTCTTTCTTATCAGCGCGCTCAAGGACGAACATTGCCGATCGATTGTGGTTGCTGAATTGGAGGGTCAACCAGATGCGATCGCCGGCAGCCCATGCCTTGAAGCGGCCGCTCTCCAGGTCATGCAAGACTGCGTCCAGCACTTGTCCTAAGTCGTGAAGTGGTCTTATCGAAAGTCCACACATGAACTCGAAGACACCGCGTACGCCATCCTCCGTGTTCTCGCTCAAGCGGTGCGTGCGTCGAGCGGCGCCTACGGGGAGGGATCGGATCTCGCGTACGCTATCGGCGAGAGAAATACCTCGTGGGTGCGATAAGGCAGTGGAGAGAAGCCCATTGATCTTGCAAGTTGTGGACAGCTCAACGCCGCCGCCGCGACCGCGCGTACCCTTCAGGCACATACCGGCGGCTTGCATTTCCGCAATACAATCGGCAGCCGTCCCGGGGGGGACGGTGCTGATGTAGGACAGTTCTCGGGTTAGCTGGCCGGATCTCATGTCAGCTATAATACTGGATTGCGAATTTACAATTAGTTAACGGCGGGGCGGTTCAAGGTCATCTGAGCGTTCCCCGAATTCCCACGCCCTGAGCGTTCGCTTGCAGAAAGGTGATTCCGGCCGCCACCAAAGCGCGTTCAATTTTCGCTATCGCCTCATCGCGCGCGGCCGATCGCCATTGCAGGCTAGACTGGATCCGCGGCTCGCCGTCTATCTTCTCGATTTCTTGGACGGTTGAAATTCCGATCCCAGCCTCTTTTGCCAAGTCGGCGGCTGTCCAGCTGAGAAAAGCCCTTGCCGCTCGGATTTGGGCCCCGGTGATCGGCATTTTCCATTGCTCCGAAGTTGATGTTGACAATCAACATAAACGGTCCGCTCGGCTATAGTCAACGATTTTAGTTGACTATTACGGAGCGAATCTTTAGGCTTTCAGCATCAACAAACCCGACGAGGAGCCGCCAACATGATTAACCTTGCCCACTGCACCACTGCCCACAATTTCCCCCGCGCGTTCTTTTCCCGCCCTGGCGCCCTTATGGAATTTGCGCCGGAGCGGCGCCAGTACGAGGTCGCCATCGAGGCGTTCGCCAAAGAATCGAGCCGGGCCGGCATCCGCGCATCGATCGCAGCGGCGCGGCGCTACGGTTTCAAGGTGACCGCGGCCGCGGCGCGCGAGGCGGCGGTTGACGCGGTTGCGCGAGAGCCTTGCTGCGCTCGGCTATGACGACTCGGAAATCCGATGGCATGCGGCCCGCCGCGGCCGTCGCGATACAAGCCTGTTCGCTTTGGACAACTGCGCGGCGACGCGCTCGCGGCGAACGCATTAACTCCCATCCCGTTCGCCAGTTCTCTGCGCGCGAGTTCGCCGTTTGGAGAGGCGGACCGCGCGCTTTTTCATACCCAAGTGTGGTTCGATAGCGAGCCTTGTTCCGTTCAGATCTTTCCAAACTCTCCACAGACTCTGTCGCGCATGTTCAACTTCAGCGGGCGAACTCTGCCTTGACGGCTGCTGCGTCGCCTTCCAAGTCTCGTGTTCGACCAGCCATTCGGTCCAAGCTGCATCGAACTCGTCTTCCCAATGATAACGCTCTTCAGAGTTGCCAGCCCTGGCAGCACTTTTGCGCGACTCATTCTGCGCCTTCCATTCGGCGAGCGTTATTTCCTGGTCGTCAGAGACCATGGGCGGCGCCTGGATCCCTGACAACTTGTCGAGAGCCAAATCGAGCGCCTTGCGATCCCAACGCCGGGTGCCCGGCAAAGGCGGCGGAAGACGCCCTTGTGTGACCCATTTGCTCAGCGTGGCCAGCGTTATGCCGCAGTAGTTTGCCACGTCCGTTCCGCTCATGAGGCGCGGCGTAGGGGTGGTCATTTGCGCCGCTGCGCTCGATCAGAGCGGGCTCGTTCGACGACTTCACGTCGTACCTTGTTCAATGCGTTAAAAGCGCGCCCCGTTGCCAACTCAGCCTCCGTCAACCCCAAACCGTTGGGAACGTCCTTGGAAGAGGTTGGCGGCGTGGCCGGTTTTCGTTTGACCCGCGAAGCCTGGACCGTTTGCCACACATTGGCGAGCGTCGACAGGTACTGCTTCCCCGGTCGATAGACGACGAGTTTTCCCGCGCGTGCGAGACGCTTGAGCGTGTCCGCGGTCACTCCGCTGTCCTCTGGAAACGCGATGCGCGCCAGTTCGTCGAGCGGCCTGAGTGTTTCGTCAGTCCAATCCGTCATGCGCGATCGTTAGCATGGGCGCAGCGCATCTAATGTTGACAATTTACAATAGCAATTTTCTGCACAGAAATTGCTAGTTGCATCTCGTCCGCAGTTGCGTTTCAATGCCCCGATTTTGGGGGCCATTCATGTTTATTCGCAATTGCACAATGGCGGCCGTTTTGGCGGTCGTTCTCGCCGGATGTCAGACAGCCGCGCAGGCGCCGAATACCGCGAGCGGAAAGCCGGAAGTCACCATCCGCGCCACGACTGCCGCGATCAAGGCGAGGCTATTGTCTCTCGCATTAGACAAGCGCTTCAACGTGACCAAGGATACCGAGTATCTGCTGCAGGTCGAAAAGCCATCCGAAAACTTTGGGGCTGCCCTGTTGCTCGGCTCCAAATATGACGGGATCCCTGCCGAGCGGATCGTGTTCACATTTGCCCCGATCGGTGACACGACTCGTGTTGTCGCGGCCGGCATGTTCGTTACCAATCCCGGTTCGGCCTTCGAGCGCATTACTCCGGTCAACGGTGGTGAAGGCGCCGTGCGGACGCAACAGACGCTCGATGAGCTTAAGATTAGCATGGAAACGCCTGCACCGCCACCGGCCGCCCCGGTTGCTGCCGCTCGCAAGCCCGCAAAGCCGGCGACGTAGTCGTGGCGTTCCGGCTTGATCCAATCGCTTACCTGCCTCGCGGCATGTCCCGCGACGAAGCGGCGCGCTACCTCGGCGTCGGCACGACAAAATTCGACGAGATGCTCGCCGACGGCCGCATGCCCAAGCCGAAGAAAATCGACGGCCAGGTGGTTTGGGATCGGTTGCGTTTCGAGGCGGCGTTCACAATCTGCCGGACGTGGAAAACGCCATGAATCCGCTGGACCGGATCGCGGACAAATGAAGGGCAATAGGCTGTAGCGTCTACCTCCGGCATCCCAGCCCGATCAGCCTGTCGGAATGTTCGCCTTGGGCCTAGGATGCACGCGCGAGTCCACCAGGACCTCTGTGATGGCATCGCGCAAGGCATCGCAATCGAGGATGCGGATCAGGGCATCGACCGTGGCGACGGCATCGCGTTCGTGCGTGAGGTAATCGGCCAGCGCCATCATGGCGAGGTCATAGCTCTGTTCGATCTGCTCGGCGTGGGTCAACTGTGCCATGGCCTAGAGATCCTCACGCAGGCCTTTGAAAAACGGATGCCGCAGGTGGCCATTCGCTGACTTGGCGCGGTACTCGACCTCGGCGTTGAGGCGCGGCTCGACCCAGATCCCACGGTTGGGGATGCGCTTGGCGAACGGCTGGGTCTTGCGCACCAGCTTGCTCAGCCTGCGCTGCAGATCCTTCACTGCCGTGTCCTCGAAACCGTGCTCGACCTTGCCGGCATAGACCAGCTCGTCGCCGTGCTGCCGGCCTACATAGATGCCGTCGAACCGGTTGTCCTTGATCTTGAAGCCGGCGATGGCCAGCGTCTCGCGAAGGGCGCAGATGGTCTTGACCCAGTAATCGCCGCGCAGGCCCCCATAGGGGGAGTCCGCGATCTTGGAGACCACGCCCTCAAGCTCGCCGGCGCAGACGCGCCGATAGAGCTCGGCTCCGTCCAGGTCGAAACTGTCGCTGTATTCGATAGGCGTGCCGGTGAGCAGCGCCTTGAGGGCGGTCTTCCGCTCGAGCAGCGGCAACTGCCGAAGTCGCGGCCGTCGAGATAGAGCAGGTCGAATGCCACCATGACGAGGTTGTCGGCGTTGCCGGTGAGGCTCTTCTGCAGGGTCGCGAAGTCGGTCTTGCCGCCTTCGCCGGGCACCACGATCTCTCCGTCGATGATGGCGGATCCGGCATTGATCAGGTCGGCATCGTGCGCCATTTTGCGGAAACGGCGGGTCCAGTCCAGGCCGCGGCGGGTGTAGATCCTGACCTCATGGTTGGCGATGTGGAGCTGGCCGCGGTAGCCGTCGAATTTGATTTCGTGGATCCAGCGCTCGCCATGAGGCACGCGCTCGACCTGCTCGGCGAGAACGGGCTCGATGAAGCCGGGGAAGGGCGCCTTCGTCCCGATCGCCTTCCGCTTCCGACGCTGCAACGCCACTGACCAACTCCACGCAACAAACACGTGGATTCGAGTCCCTCGAAGATGAATTGTTCCGACGGAGGACCATCTAGCGGGCAAGCCTCGCAGGTGTCGACACTAGTGGTCAAAAAGAGAGCCGCGTTCGCGGCGGCCCTGTCGGAAAGTCTATCCGCCAGTCAAAAGATTAGGTCCACAAAGCCAGCCCCGGGATAAAACATCTAAGGATACAAACATCGCGCCCGGAAAGGGAATGAAAGCAGCGGTTTGTTTCAGGAGTATGTCGTCGACGCGTAAATTGTTGTTCCGAATAAGGAACTAAGGCGTGTTCTCATTAGTGAACCGTCCCTGGACTTCCGGTTTGCTGCCAACATCGGTCGAAGAGCAGCTGGCCTCCGAAGTCGCAGATGGGCCACAAGCTGAAGTCAACGTGGACCGAAATGGAAGAGGCCGCTAACCGAGGCGGCCTTATTCTGAATCGATCCTATAGACGTCGCCCGGGCCGAGTTTTAATTCCTCGAACATCTTTTGCTGCTTTTCCGTAAGGATTGCTGGCACAACTTCCGCCGTATAGCCTTCGGGAGAGGCGGCGAGGACCAATGTCAACGCCTGGCTAGGCTTGGCAAAGGCGAGCCACAACTGCTTTGTGGATGGCACCTCGTCCGAGGCCACCTCAACGATCGTGAACGAATTGCCGAACGACTCCGCCATCGCTCGATAATGCCTCAGCCTGTCGCTAGTTGCTGGTGTCAGGCAAACGAACGGGGCCAGCTATCAAGCGATATGTGGGCACCCAAGCGGTGTTCCACGATTCCATGGTTGCGCCGCAAACCGAGCAGTCGAAGCTGGCGATTTCCCGCGAAGGGGCCATCGCCTCGGTGCGGCTGTAAACAGCGCCGCATTGACAGGATCGATGATGAGATTTTGGCATGCATCGTTATGCGCCAGAAAAACGAAACAGGCCACTAAGCAATTCAACTAGTCTAGGCCACCGGGTCAGAAACAGGCCAGCGCCATCCGTCGAATGGGAACAAACGCTGACCCAGCACGGAATGAGACCGGTCAAAGGTCCGCTCAGGGTCAAAAGCTATCCTCGGAGGGCGAGGTCTCAAAGGTCGGCTGAGGGCCAGAGGCCGACGTTCACTCGCCGCTCCTCTCAGGCTACGGCACGACTAGCACTGGCACGCTTCCACTGGCCAAGACCTCAGATGTCTGGCTGCCCAAGAACAGCTTTCTGAGGCCGCGGCGACCGTGAGAGGACATGACGATCAAATCGCAACCGCGAGATTCTGCGGTGTTGATGATCGCGGTAGCCGGGTGCGAATCTGCAATATGCAAGAGCTCTGCGGGAACTGCGAGTTGCGTTGCCATTGCGCGAGCTGCGTCGAGGACCTTCCTGGCCTGCTCCTCGTTGGCGGCCACAAATCGATCCATCTCGTCCTGAGAGGGGATAATCGCTCCCGCGTGCCCGCTCCCATAGTCGATATACATCTCTTCGGTGACGGTGATGATGGTGACCTTGGCGCCGAGGGCCTTCGCCAGGAGAATGCCGTGCTTCACGCCTTTGGCCGCGACATCCGAACCGTCCGTGCTCAACAGAATATTGGTGTACATTGTGGATCCCTTTTGGGTTGAGCTCATCATCGCACCAACTTTATCCGTTGTGTGGTGGCCGTCCGCTCCCGGGCACTCCTCGCCATCTCAGTGCACTTTTATGAAAATAGCCCACATTTGTCCGCCCTGGGCGGGCACCAAAGGTGCAAAAGTCGCACGAAACCGAAGGTTGTAGTATAGCGGATTGGTTCAGGCTCAGCTTGAAGAACGCGCGAATGTCCGATCAAACTCGTGCCCAAGAGCTGAAGACCGAGGAAATGAGAATGCCGCGGTTTACGGTCAGCGTCTGCTTTCGCAGGCCCGGAATTGCATGGGATCAGGATACGTCCAGAGACATCACCACGGTGACAGAGGCGGACAATGGCGTTCAAGCCGTGATGACCGTGCTTGGGTCAATTGAGTTCGACGAGCGTGCGGAACTGGTGCACTTCATTCATGTTGGACATCGTGACCCGTGAAGCCGAACTTTCGTGTGATCGCTACGGTAATGGGATCGTCAGGCGCCCTAAAGAAGCGGTTCTGGGTCAAAGGCTGCCCTCGGCGTCTCCGTAAGGCTTTCCGCTCAGCCCTTGGAAGCGGAAGGTGCGAGGCGGAGGTCAGCCACGGGCCACGAGCAGAACTCACGGCTAGTCCAGACGGTAGAACTTGGCGTGCCGCAATTTTTTTTGCGGTCTGCGCATTCTCACGGGGCGGAGCTGGGGCTAATTGAAACCATCACGATCCTTCTTGATGATCGCTCGCTGATCGTCCGCGTACTCTTCGACAATGGCTAACCGTTCCTGCTCTGGCTCGCCAATCGGTGCTTCCTCTATACGGCCATCCCACTCGCGCCAATGTGTCGGGAATACATGGACCGGTGAACCTGTCTGCGAGTTTATCCAACCACGAAGCACTCTCCGACAGGGGAAGACGAGCGCGTGTTCACCGATGCTGTCGATGACCGCTAATTGCAGATCACGATCAAACGGTGCCGTTGTTGCGGATTGCCACATGGCACGCTCCCCTTCTTTGCAGGCGGGAGCGCGATTGGTCTCTCTGCCACTGACGCCTACGGGCAGAGCCTGGCCAGTGATCAAACCAATATATCAGGTTCGTCGCGGAGCTGTAGAAATAGTTTTGCCCGGCGAGTTGTAGACCTTTGTGCGCAGGCGATGACAAAAATCTTCAAGCGTCGTTTGCAAGTTTTCGCAGCTTGCGAGGAGCCGTTCGGCCTGTTCGCGCTCCGTAGTGCCGAAGGGATGACTATTTCGCTTGTCTCTGACACGGTTCACCTGGTCACGCCCGTCTGCCACTTTTCTCTCGGCAAATTCGAGGTGCTCAAGATCATGCGCGAGCTTATCGAGCTCATCGATCAATAGCTTGGTGATGTTCGCTCGCTGGTCGGCCGTGAGATCGCTGCCGTTTAGTAGGTTGATAAAATGATCTACGTTGGCCTTGGAAACAAACCGGTGCATTGGAGTCCCCCTGACCCACGCCCTACGGTGTCCCATTATGTTACCGGACCGGGTATCAGGAAATATATTTCTTGGTCACCTCGGCGTGAAAGGTACAGCAAGGCCGCCGTGCCGCGCCGCAGCAGCCCGTGAAGGCGGACGTCATGTCTGCTTGGGGTCAAAACCGGCGTTTGGGCCACTGCAAGCGCCTTCCGATCTACACTCGTCAGCCGACGTCTCGACGAGCTTCGAACTGGGCGCCTTCGGGCCACAAGCAGACGACAAAACTTGATTTCACTAGCAGCCGTTGAAGAGCATTTAGGGGGATGCCCACCAACTGTCGGGAAATGGCTCAAGCAACGTCCAATCGATTTGGTTGTCGTCCTGAGGGGGCCGGAGACCTCCTGCATTTCTGCTTGGTGGCGTGTGGCGACGGACAGACAGGGCGCCGAGATCGCGACCTCGAAGGTGGCGCGAAGCATGGCGTCTCGAGTGCAATGCAGGCGCACCGCGGGCGAGGCGTTCTGCATCTTCGACTAGACTTCGAAGATCTTCCAATTCTGAGAGCTGAGAGGCAAGCTCGCCAAGTCGTTGCAGATAAAGCATTGCGCGAGAGCTTCGCATAAATGTCCTCCACAAAACAGAAAAGCACTACTAGGACGGCTTCAATGCAAACGGGATAAAGTGGTAATCTACCACGGCCAAAAATCGGCTTTCAACACGTCAGGGTCATTGCCTCACACGAGGCTGACGCCTTCGAACGCAGCAGCGGCAGGCAGCTTAGCGTCAAAATACGAAGAACTCAGGTTGAGCAAATCTGTCCGCTCTGGCTCAACTAGCGGACTTCCGAGCGCCGAGGCGCAACTTCTCCAATGGGGCCATGAGCGGACTCATGGACCGCAGCATACAGAGTCTTACTCAATTAGCTCGTCGGCTCGGCTTAGAAGGCCCGTCGGGACGATCACGCCGAGCGCCTTTGCTGTCTTGAGATTGGCTGCCAACCAAAATGCGGTTGGAAATTCGACAGGTAGGTCACCCGGTCGAGCACCCCTGAGGATTTTGTCCACAAAATAGCCGAGACGACGATAACACCAGCGCAAATCGACTCCGTAGCTGACCAGGCCGCCATGGATGACATGCTCGCGATATCCGAAGACGGTCGGAAGTCGCATTGAAAGAGCAGTGGCGCCGATTTGCTCGCTACGGACAAGGAGCAGATTCGTCTGTAGGACAACGATGACATCGGCCTTGTCGTTCGCAAGCGCAGCGAGCGCGCCCGGAATATCGTTGGGCATGTTAGCATCCGCTTCGACGACGCTGAGGCCTATAGCTTGGCAAGCTGCCTTCAAGTCCCCGACCTGAGGCGGGCCCTTGGGATCGTTCATGTTCGTGAGCAGTCCAATGCACCCTGCCGTCGGCGCGATTTCTCGCGCGAGTTCAATTTGCTTGGTCGGCAATCCCGAGATGTAGGGCTCGATGCCCGTTACGTTTCCTCCTGGTCGAGCTTCGCTGGCAATCAATCCTAGATGAACCGCGTCTGCGAGCGCGCCACAGACAATCGGTATCGTCGATGTCGCCTTTCGGGCCTCGACGGCTTGCAACGTCGCAGGCGCGGCGATGATATCGGGTTTGACCAGAGCTACCAGCTCTTCCATGGTTGCTACTCGGTCACTAAACATGTCAAATCGCTTGATGACGTCAACATTCCGACCTTGCACGTAACCGAGCTCCGCGAGACCCTTAACAAAATTGCCGAACGTCAACTCCAATATGAACTGAGGTACGTTTGCGCCCGCGGGCGCACCCGCGGGCGGAGCTCCCGCCCACGCGATGATCGGCCGTTTCTGCGCAGACTGCGCGTATGAGCCTCGACCAAACTGTGTTGATGCGGCCGCGCCAATGACGCCGAAACCTCCGATGAAATCCCGCCGTCGCATGTGTCCTCCTTCAAAGACCACGCCTGTTGGGAACCAGAGACTACCACGATCCAGACCTGCGTGACGAACTTGACGGCGTCTAGGGCCGCTTTGGGTCAACGCTGCCCTTGGCAGGCTGCTTCACCTTGGTCGGCTCGTGTCCTGCAAGCCGACGTTTCGGCTCTTCGAGCGCAGGTCGGCAACGGGCCATGTGCGGAAGTTGACTGACGAATCCGATCATGCCTCTTGGGGTATCGGGATCAGACTTCCCAAAACCGAAGAGGCCGCCAACATGACGGCCTCCCGGTTCACTCAGTATGAAGTGAACCTTGTCGCGGCATGAGTATGAAGGGCGGCTTCAGCCCCGTTATCGCGACCGAAAATAGTATGCGCGGCGGAAGCATGACGACATTGATGCACGTCATTGCTTTAGCCAACGTCCTTCAATCGGGCCCTCGTACACGGCTGAATTGTCTCGACAATTGCCGATATTTCAGCATGGGCAGACAACAACCCGCAACAAGCACAGACGCACGTTCGGCGTCCTAAAGCCCACGCGAGTTGATCCTCTCGCGCAAGCGATGACAAAAATCCTCCAGCAAGGTCTGGAGGTTTTCGATGTTTACGAGGAGCCTGTCTGCTTGCTCGCGTTCTGATGTGCCGAAAGAAAAACCCTCGCGCAAGCTTCTGACGTGATTTACCCGTGCGCGTCCGTTCGCAGCTCTATGTTCGGCAAACTCCAGGTGCTCCAAATCGTGGCTGAGTTTGTCCTCCTCGGTGATCAGCATCTTGGTTACCGTGCTGCGGTCGTGAGGCGCGAGATCACTGCCGTTTAACAGCTGGATGTAATGATCAACATTGGCCCGAGCGACATACCGGTGCATGACGCTACTCCCCTCTACGCTAACCTGCATCCCATGATACCACCGAAACCGAGGGAAGAAATATAATTCGGTCGCAACATTACGGTGGTGGGAAGCACGCTATGGGTCAAAGGCTGCGCTCGGCAGCTCCATGACGCTATTCCGCTCAGCTTTCGGAAGCGGGCAGTGCGAGGCCGCGAGCGGAGGCCAGCAATGGCCAGAAGCAGACGCCAGCAAAACCGCGCAGCCCTTGCAACTCGATTTGCACAAGTCTCGCCAACTCTCGCGCACACGTCAGGCCGGCTCGGCAGCAGCCCGAACTGAGACGCGGGAATTGGCGCTATCACCCCGCTCTGGGTTGATCTGCAAGCGAGTTCAGTTGCCAATAATGGAGTTCAAGGTTCGAGCGGCTGCCAGCCAGCGTGGTCGAAATATTCGCCATATTTGGCGAGCGCCTGCACGATTTTCACAGCACCTTGATTGCGGCCGGTCCCAGCCTTCATGGCAGCACTGCCGTCGATGATCTGCTCGAGGACGAAGTGGAGTTGCTGGTCGGCTCGCTCGGACAGCGTGCAGTTTCCGACCACATAATCGACCTGCGCCTCGACACGCCCCGCCAGTGCTTCATATTGCGCAGGCGTGAATGAGTCGTTGTGAATGGGGTGCAGCGACTCCGCCATGGCCAGGCCGATTTCGCTCATGCCGCGCCGCAGGATGTCATCTGTCTGCCATTTATTGCCGTGGTCTAGCGGGAGCTGAATTGCGACAGCCGCTCCTGCATGGGCCTGCGGCTCAGCAGCAAGGGTAGGCAGACCTCCGCCAAATCCAAGCACGACGACTGTGAGAAGGAGCGACTTGGACAGAAGATTCATGGACGTTTCTCCGATCTGATCTCATTTCTTGCAGATAGGAGCACGGGGATGATCAGGAGTTTGCGTTGAAGCAACGTTCTGCGTGAATGGACTGCGGCCCCATGACGCAGAAAAGCGCTTTGCGGCTCATTGAGCCTCTCGCGGCTTCTGCTCTGGGTCACAAGCGGCGGTCGAAGCGAGCGCGGCCTCGCGTTCGCTGTACCGACGATGGGCGACATCACAACGAGGATCGGCGTGGTTCGGCTAAGGGCCATTTCCGGACCTGCGAGACGAAGGCGTAGTCCTGCTCAACTGGAATGATGGCATAGCACCGGATCGGCTCCCCGTTGCTGATTACTGTTCGTTGGTGTCTGATGGGCGACCGCAACGCCGGATGCGGCGCCAGCGGACAAGCATATTGAAAATCATATGATTGGGAGCGTCCGATGAAGTACATGATTGAATACAAGGTTCGTCACGGGCAACATTACGAGCAGAATTTCGGAGCAGCCGAGGCTCTCCTCACAGCATTCGGTAAATGGAAACCAGAGGACGGACTGACAATCCAAGCCTTCGTCTCTAACTTGATGGGAGACGGCGGATACGTGTTGGTTGAGACGAACGATCCAACAATCATCGTCTCTTTCGTTTCTAAGTTTTCCTACTGGAATGATGCCGAGGTAATTCCCGTCATTGATGTGAGGGAAGCGGCTGCCACAGGCGCAGGTTCTCTGGAGTGGGCGCGAAACGCGTCGAAAAATTGAGCCCATAAAAAAGCCGGGGGGAGCATTCCTGGAGCATCCTCCCGGCAGCCTAGGGTCGGCTTCGGGTCACAAGTTGCAGATCACGCTCAAGGTAGGTGACTTCCGCCTTACGTTGGGGAGCCGGTATTATGAGTGCACGCCGTTAACTGCATCATTGCAGCTTAGTCTTATCGTCGGCCTCGGCAATGAAGCCCGGCGGCGTGCGAGGCGTCTCGCCAGAGTTTGGAAAATTGCATTGGAGGCAAGGAGCGCCCGCACCACCGCAGGTGCACGCCGTGCGCAACTTCCCAAGGGCCGGTCGCGATGGTTCTCGCAAACCCAGCCGCTGTCTTCGCAGTTCGTGCATTTCATGGAGCATTCCGTCCCGAGAAGCTGGCGCCGGCTAGGCAGGAGGGACCAAGGCAAAAGCGACGGCGTGTCGCGTGGTTCCTATCGATTGGCTAGTAGATCCTCGCCTGGAGGCAGCAGCTTCACATAAGTGCCGCTCTCGTGGAGCATCAGCCAGCCTTTCTCCACCGCACAGGCCAGGCCCGCGCCGAACTCACTGCCACTGCCCCTTAGGGCATAAAGAAACGCTGCGCTGATCTTCTCGACGTGAATGCGGCCGTCTTGGGTCGGTTCGATGCTGGCCGCGAGCTGGACGAGCTGCCGCGCCGCGGCTTCCGGGCCGGCGCAGGGGCGACCTTCGACGTGTTTCATACGACTGGATCTTCCTTCAAGTCGCCGCGGGCGACGATCTTAAGGGCGTCGTCGGGAAGGGGCCGTTGAAGAGCCTTGGCTTCATCCCAAGGAGCGCGCATCCAGACATCGCGCTCCTCATCAGTGGTCAGAATTACCGGCATGGCCTTGGGATGGATCGGCTCGACAACTGCATTTGGCGCCGTAGTGAGGAATCCGTAGACCTGATGCGGCCCTGGAATCGGCTTCGACTTCGTGCCGCGGTCACCGTTGAACGTCGTCCAAATGCCCGCGAAGGAAAACAGGGGCCGCTCGTCGGCCAGAGCAAACCACACGACGTCTTTCTTCCCGGTCGCGGGATTCGGCTCCGGAGCGTATTCCGAGAAGCTGTTCGCCGGCACCAGGCAGCGGTTCTCCGGCTTCAGCCATGCGCGCCAGTGCGGCGAACTGGTATTTCGCACATTGGTCACCGGAAGCCCGCCGACCCGCGGCGGCGGTGGCATGCCCCAGCGCATCATAATCAACTCGCGTTGATCAGCGGCGGCGTTGCGCACGACCGGCGCCGGGTAGTCGGGAAAGACAGACGGCATTGCCGCCAAATTGCCGACGTACTGGTTCACGACACGGAACAGCGCCAGGATGGCCGCTTGGTTGGTGGTGATCGAATAAAGATTGCACATAGCACCCGACTAACCTGATTATCCGCAGAACCTAGCGCTCTTCAGTTGGATGAACCCACTTGTAAGGTGTGGTCTGCCGCGTCTCGGTTAGCTTAATCATGCGGGCGGGCGGCGCATATCGCGGTGTGCGGCACGATCGACACTTCAGGGAGGCCTCCAGCTTCCAGAGCGGCGTTTCTTTAGGTCGGCGGATCGCGTCGAGGGGCAGGCTCGCACGTGTCTTGCAGCGGCCGCACTCGACCTCCGGCCAGCCAAGCCCGCCGTTCAAGCATTGACCGATGTCGGGGAGGGTTGGGCAGGGCCGCCATATCCCTCCATTCGGACGGACCAGGCTTCCGCCTCCGCCCAGTCGGCCTCGCGGATGGCCTGCTGAGCGCGCTCACGGGCTCCCTGAGCGTGGATCTTCGCGCCCATGATCCGACCGCCCCAAATGACCACTCGCGACTTGGTGCTCATGCGAGATAGATTCCGCGGAGAGGCCCAAGAGGCAAGCCGCTAGATTTTGCGACGCAGCCGAGGCCGCACACCTCAACTCGGTCAAGCGCGACACTGAGCCTATCCGCTACAACTATCGTACGGGATGTCGGCTGGTTCGCGCTGCGGTCCTACCATATTTGATCGGTGCGGCATGTTGACTTCGCTGTGCGGTGCGATTGTATGCGAGCGATATTCTGGCTCGGGGAATCTTAATGCGCGTTATGCCTCACTAACGAGCAACTTATTGCGGAACGCGATGCCAAAGACGATCAGAAGTGTCAGGGCTACGGGCTCGGCCGGGCACTGATGCCTACGTAAACTGTCGCGCTCAATTGGATAGCGCGCGTACGACGGCAATGGCCATTGACAGTGCGACTCCGGCTCGAACGAACGTAGTTATGCAGTCCTCTGATCTCCCGACACTTGTGCCCTCCAAAGTTCCCGGGCAACGCTGCACGTCAAGGGGGCCATTTTGCTGAGCAGCAAAGACCGTGGCGGTTCGGTCTCGCTTGAGCCGAAAATTACCAGGTCGAACTTCAATTGAATTTTGAAATGCCGAAATTTCGCTTGCTCCGTCGGGCAAAACAGGAGTTTATAGGGCGCTGGCTCCAATCAAGGTAGGACCAGCGCAATGGCTGATGAGATCGAAGCTCCGAACGAACTGTATAAGATCGCCCAGCTCAATGGAGACTTCCGGAGGAACTACGGCACGTTAGTGGGCGCGTTCCTGTATCTGCGATCGATCCGTGCGGCTCGCCGTACATCGAGTTGGGGCGGATTGATAGTGGCCGTTGCGACAGTCATTCTGACCTGGGCGGCGAAGCTCGTGTGCTCCTGGAGCGGCCGATCGTAGCTAAGCAAACTTCACGACCGTTCCTGGACGTCGTAAACTGCTCAGGCGCGAGGTGCTGAGGCGCCCTCCGATGATCAATCCGCTAGTTCCACGTGAAATTTGCTTGCCGAAAACACAGCGGGCCCTTTGTGCTGCGCAGTACGTTCGGATGTCGACGGACCACCAACGCTACTCGATCGAAAATCAAGCTGCGGCAATTGCGACCTACGCGCAAGCGCGCGGATTAGAGATCGTGCGAACTTATCGCGACGACGGCGAAAGTGGTCTCGGGATCAGAAACAGACCAGGTTTGACCGGATTGATTGCGGACGTCCGTCAAGGCCGCGTGAACTTCGATCACATCCTTATTTACGACGTCAGCCGCTGGGGGCGTTTTCAAGACATTGATGAAAGTGCTCACTACGAATTTATCTGCAGGGAAGCTGGCATGACGGTTTGCTATTGTGCAGAGCAATTTGAGAATGATGGAAGTGTCATTTCAGGCATCATCAAGAATATCAAGCGGGTGATGGCAGCCGAATTTAGTCGGGAGCTTGGGATCAAGGTGCACACCGGCGCGTGCCATCTTTCTCGCCTTGGCTTTCGACAAGGAGGCCATCCCTGCTTCGGACTTCGCAGAGAACTGTATGATGAAAGCGGCCGGTCCCGAGGAATATTGGAAAGCGGACAGTGGAAGTGCCTTCAATCAGACCGGGTCATCCTACGTCCAGGACCGCAACACGAAATAGAGACGGTGAGACGAGTGTTCGATCGGTTCGTAAAAGATCATCTTACGGAGACGAAGATCGCGCGAGAACTGAATCTTGGCGGGGTTCTCAATCAGGGGCGACCATGGACCTTTTCCACGGTCCACTATTTACTCCAGAACGATAATTACATTGGCACCAATCGCTACAATCGCCACACACAAAGGCTGCGAACCGCTCGGAAACGAAATCCTCCATCGGATTGGATCAAGAAGGAGTGCGCGTTCGAACCAGTAGTGGACAAGGAAATCTTTGCAAAGGCGCAGGAGATGTTTGATTTTCGGCGACAATGCAGAGGATTGTCAGACGAGGAAATGCTCAAGCGATTGAGAATACTACTTCACCGACGAGGGCGGCTGAGCAGAGACATTATCAATGAAACTGAGGGTATACCCGGCTCGCTAGCGTACCTAAGCCGTTTTGGCAGTCTAAGAGCCGCCTATCGCCTGATCGGCTACAGTCCGAAGCGGAATTACGAACACGTCGAATCGCGAGCCGTTCGCCGCGATATGGTCAAGACGCTGGCCCGAAAGATTGCGGCGTGGCTTGCAAAATCTGGCGAGGATGTCAGGCTCAATCAAGCTCATCAGATACTCAAGATTCACGCCGTCGCAATATCCTTTCGCGTGGCACGCAGCCGGCTTTCTCATGGTGCGACACATCCGAGTTGGGTCATTATACGTGGCCGGCATCTTCCTCCCGGCCTGGTGGTCGTGGTCAGGTTGAATGAAGGTAATCGAGAGATAAAGGACTATCTCCTGATGCCTGCCTCTCAATTGGTTGGTCGCGAGTTGCGCTTCAGTGAGAGAAACCAGGAGCGTTTTGGGTTGCGACGATATGGGACTGTCGTCGGAATAATGGAAACGATCAAACGACGCTTAAGCAACCTAGTTTTTCTAACCAAGCCGGTGCCATCTGATCTGGGTAGGTCCACAGACACTACGCAATAGTGGTCGGTCCGAACCAGGTAGTCAACGCCTCCGCAAGTCCACGTTCGCTCCCATCTCCTACCCAGGCCACATGGCCGTCCGGCCGCACTAGCACGGCGGCGGGCGCGGCGACATCGCCGATGGCCGGAAGCCGCCATGGGCCGTCATAGTCGCCGTCGACAACAGCGATGCGATCGGCCCAGGGCGTTGCCCTGACGCTGCTGCGCTGTCCGAAATTGAGCAGCACGCCGCGCGCGTCGTGCAGCAGCGTGAACAATTTTAGCGGCCGCCCGTCGACCATAAGATCGAGATCAGGCATGCGGCGTCCGAGCAGCGCGTGGCCTTCGCCGAGATCATAGCGGATGTCGAGCCCGCTCATCATCGCGCCAAGGCGCTGTCGCGGCTCGTCCATGGCGAGCAGCTCGGCGATCACCTCGCGCGCGGCCTTGCGGCCGTCGTCGCCGCGGCGGAGCAGGGCGATCTGCGCCATGGTGTGTTTCAGCACGCGCGCGGCCACGGGATGGCGCTCGTCGTGATAGGTGTCGAGCAGGCTGTCCGGCGAGAGGCCGCGCACCACCTGCGCCAGCTTCCAACCGAGATTGACGGCGTCCTGCACACCGAGGTTGAGGCCCTGTCCGCCGACGGAGTGATGGATATGCGCGGCATCGCCGGCGAGCAGCACGCGGCCCTTGCGATAGGACGTCGCCTGCCGTGCGGCATCGGTGAAGCGGGAGATCCAGGCGGGGTTCTGCAGGCCGAAATCGGTGCCATAGACTGCATTGAGGGCTCCGCTGAGATCGCGCAAGCCCGGCTCGCCGCTGCGCGCGAGCGTTGCTTCCGTCACGAGGACCAGCACGCGCCCGCGCTCGGTCTTGCTGAGTCCATGGAAGCCGAGCGCGTCGTGGCGCAGGCCGAACCTAGGGGCCTCGCGCATCTCGACCTCGGCCATGAGATTGCTCAGCGTCGGCTCGAAACCGGCGAAGTCGATGCCGGCCGCCTTGCGCACCACGCTGCGGCCGCCGTCGCAACCGACGAGATAGTTTGCGCGCAGCACCTTGCCGCCAGAGAGCGTGACGTGGACGCCGGCCTCGTCTTGCGCAAAACCTGATACCTCGATGTCGCGATAGACCGCGACTCCGAGCTCGGTGGCCCAATCGGCCAGGATGCGCTCGATGTGGGCCTGCCGCAGCGCCAGCCCGTAAGGATGCCGCGTGGGAAGGTCGCTGATGTCGAGCCTGGTCCAGGCGAAACCTGCGAGCTGGGTGATCTGGCCCTCGCGCAGGAAGCGATCGGCGATGCCGCGCTGATCGAGGATCTCGAGCGTGCGGGCATGCAGTCCGCCAGCGCGGGTCTCGACCAACGCTTGATCAGCGCGCCGCTCGATCACGGCGACGTCGATTTTGGTGAGCGCAAGCTCGGCGGCCAGCATCAATCCGGTGGGGCCGCCGCCGGCGATGAGGACGGCATGATCGGCGCTCGCCGGCGCGCGCGCACTGGTGCGATGCGCCTCGTGGTTCGAACGCGACGTTGGAAGCAATACGGGCATGTGACCCCCTCAATGTCATTGGCTGGGTCACGGGTTCTACGGCAGGAACAGGGGCTTGAAGCAAGCCCGTTGCGCACCACATATCAAACTGGGAGGAAGGGCGCCTTCTTCCGCGTTCGCCGCGTCGACACGTCGGGCAGAACACCGGCATAATGGCATTATCGAAAGAGTTCGGTCAGCTCGCGCGGGAACATCCGCTGCGGGTTTTTCTTTTGGCAGTTGTCTTTTGCCTGCGTTCAGCTGATCCCAGTGGTTCGCTGCATCACGTGGGCGAGTTCCTCGAACGAGAACGGCTTCCTGATCATCGGGAGGCCACCGCGCCGGGGCTCGCGGCCGGACAGTTGCAGCACCTTCAGCTTAGGACGGACGCGTCTGGCTAATTCGGCCAGCTCATGACCGTCCATGCCGGGCATGTTGATATCGGTGATGAGAATGGAGATGTATTCGTTCTGCTTAAGCCGGTCGAGTGCGTCCGCGCCGCTTTGGGCGCGGATGACGTGGCAACCGAGACCCTCAAGCATGTCCCCGATCGCATCAAGGACTGCCAGCTCATCATCAACAACCAGAACAGTTTCGCTCATCTCGCGAACGTTCCTTCAACCACGAAAATCAACGCGCTTCTCGCCAGGTGTGTTCCAAGCCAGGCTAATCATCCCTAGACAAATCGCCGGGTTTGGTGGGGAGGTCGATGGTGCCGCCTTCGCCGTGCACGAGGTCGCGACTTCCTTCCTTCAACTCTTCGGAATCCTCGATGATCGACTCTTGAGATGCGCCTTTGAGGTCGGTGCTGGATTTTGCACCGGACCTATTGCGCGATGGATTGCGTGTTGTCATGGCCGATCCTCCAGATCTTTCAATGTTTGCTCGGCCATTTCGTTCGGTCAGATGACGCGTTCAGTTATATTTTAGGCTTCATGAGCTGCCGCGGAAGCACGAGCACCACACTGATCCGGCGGTCGAGGATTTTCGAGGCGACGATCGAAATGTGCAGCGCGAACTCGTCCTCCATCTCTGCCGCCGCATCTTCGTCCCGCGCGTAGACGTACAGAATATCGCCATCCACTTCGTCGAACCGGACAGCTCGGAAGAGCCGATCGAAGCGATCTGCACCGACGATCAGCGCCATTCGTGCGGCAATCGCTTGGTCTTGGGCTTCAGTTACAATCACAGCTCAGTGCGCCTAGTTTTCCTCTACTCGACCGCAAAGACTTGGTAGTATTGCCCCCGGGTCGTCTGCGTAAACGCAATCTCCAACGCGACTATCTCCGCATAACCTCCCGGTTCGTCGCCGACATTAACGAGGTCAACCACCGTTAGACCTCGGCCGGTATCAAAGTTGGAGGCGGGCGCGCCGGGAATCCGGATCAGGCCCTGCACACTGGGGCCCTTGGTGCGGATGGCGACTTTGATCTGCGGCGCCGTTCGGTCGGAGAGCCGCTCTGACCGGAAATCGATCCGTTGCCATCGATCGAGATCTCCCGCTGCTTGCGCTCCATAGATGGGCGCCGTCGCCGGATTGATGGTGGCACGAGTAGGGACGTTGAGCGTCACTAGTCCGACGATGAGCGCGACTACGCCGATACCTGAGTTAACGAAGAACTCCCGCCAGCGGCTCCTATCGACTCGCGGTATCTTTGGCAGCATGCGAGCGATCCATCAATGATCGGATAGCTGCCCCCTTCACCGCAGCATTCTCCGACCCCGTGGCAACGTTCTCGGGCGTACAATGTGTCGAAGGTGGATTGCCGCACTGACGCGCAAGCGCCTCCCATCCTACGCACTTTCCAGAGTGGTTCCTATATCCGGGGCCGCCGTTATCACCGCACGCGGCAACTCCAGGGGGGCATGCACTCACAAGGAAAGCGGCGACAACCGCAGATATCTGTAGAGAACGTACCATGCAATCCAAGGAACAAGCGGTCGCCCGCTGCCTCATGCGATTCACCCGTTCAGGCTCCGGCTCTGCTCTGCGAAACATCGATAGTATGTCGGTCGGGCCCCACCGTAGGGGGCGCGGTCGAGGTCCGCAAGAGTGACCAGCATCTTGCGCCATCGTTGGTTGTAGTGGTAGCGTCGCCCGCTTTCTGGGCAAGGGGGCGATTTTGAAACGCTATTTTCCGGCCATACTCCTGGCCGGACTTTTGGTTGCTGCGTTGCAACCAGTTTACTGTTTGCTGATGTCGAACTTGGACCGGGTGATCTCCCATGACAGGACATGGGAACACATTCGGCATGCTTTCGATTCGGGCGTTCTTGAGACGAGTTTTCATTCCAAGAATTTCTGGATCACCGGCGGGGACCGCTTCACGGACTGCTATTCGCTCGGGATCGGGCTCCAGCCGGATGTCGACGCTGCCACCGCTGGAATCACGGCCTCCAGACCTGTTTCTGAGCGGCATTCCTGTGATGATCTGAAGGAGGCCGCTGCTGAGCCAACGTCCGTCGCATGGCAACGGTACTCTCGCTATTGGCATGGCTACAGGCTCTACGGTGCACCGCTGGCGTCGGCTCTTCCGATCCTGGTGCTCAAGCTTCTAAATCTGCTGGTTCTGGTGGTTTTGGCTGTCTTCTTCTGTTCTGAAGCGGCCAAGTTGATCGGTGTGGCCGCGACGATTGGGCTATGTGCACCGGTGCTATTCATGTCGGACTTCGTGCGCATCTGGCAAATCACGCCACATGCCGTTAGTACGGCCGTCATCCTTGGCGGCGCCGCCATCTTCGCCGCAGGGATCAGGAAGCGGGCGTCTGACCTAGTCTTGATTCTGATGGCGGCCACCTTCGGCACGCTTTTCAATTTCGTCGACTTCTTGGTCAACCCGCCGTGGATGCCGATGCTATTGGCGTTCTTTCTTGTCGCCGCTGGTCGCGGCGCTCCGATCGCTTTGATTTGCGTCGCTACCTGGTTTTCGGCCTATGGCGCTACCTGGGCAGCAAAATGGGGAGCAGCCTTTATCGTCGAGCCATCGTTCGATATTAAGACTGACGTCATCGATACCGCCCTGTTCAGGATCAATGGGGACAACGTCAAGGTGTGGCATTTCCCGCTTGCGGCGACGACTAAGGTCTTCACCAACGCATTTTTGAGTTGGGGGATGCTAATACTTCTGCCGGTACTATTGATCTTCCGTTTACCACTGCGGCGACCTCCACTGGCATTGGCTTGGCCGGCTCTGATTCCTATCGTGTGGTTTGAGATTTTGAGCAATCACAGTCAGATCCATGCTTTTTTTGTATCGAGAAGCGCAGCAGCGGCGATCGGCGTTGTAGCGGCCGCGGCCCTTATGGCGGACCGCGTGACGGACGCCAGGCAGATCTTCGTAGCGGCGCGCCGATGGTCGTCGCGAGACGGCTTTCGAACGCGCGAGATTTAATGAGCCTCTCGCAGTTCAAGATCGCCGTCCTGGTGCCATGCCACAATGAAGAGGCGACCGTCGGCACGGTCGTGAGAGATTTCCGTAACGCCTTACCCGGTGCCGAAGTCTACGTCTACGAGAACAACTGTGCTGATCGCACTGCGGCGATGGCGGGGGAGAGCGGGGCGGTGGTGCGCAGTGAGCGCGCCCAGGGGAAGGGGACATGTGGTCCGGCGGATGTTCGCCGACATTGAGGCCGAAATCTACATCCTTGTCGATGGCGATGCTACCTATGACGCACACAGCGCACCGTACCTCATTCATAAGCTCATCGCCGAACAGCTAGATATGGTTGTTGGCGTTCGCGTGGATCAATCCGAGGCAGCGTATCGGCGCGGCCATCGGACTGGGAACCGGATGCTGACAGGCCTTCTATCGCTGATCTTCGGGCGAGCCTTCAAAGATATCCTATCAGGCTATCGCGTCTTTTCACGTCGGTTCGTGAAGTCCTTTCCAGCGCTATCGAACGGATTCGAGATCGAGACCGAGTTGGCCGTGCATGCGTTGGAATTGTCGCTGCCAGTTGGCGAGTTCGATACGCTCTATTTTGCGAGGCCTGTCGGGTCGCGTTCTAAGCTCAACACCTGGAGAGATGGGCTCCGTATCGTTGCCACGATGCTGAAGCTATACCGGTCGGAGAGGCCCCTTCATTTTTTCACCTGCATCGCCGCAGGACTCGCAACAATGTCTATTGGCTTTGCCGTACCGATCATCATCACGTTCCTGGAAACCGGATTGGTGCCGCGGCTCCCCACGGCGGTATTGTCAATGGGACTGATGATCATGGCCATGCTGTCGGTTTCTGCGGGCCTGATCTTGGACACCGTCACCCGCGGTCGTCGCGAAATGAAGAGATTGGCATATCTGGCCCTCGGCGTGCCGGTGTCCTCACGTGCCGCCAGGCTGATTAGTTTGGAGAGTCCAGACGAGATGGTCTGCCTGCGGTCTTGAAAAGCGTCGCTCCTTCGGGAGCGCGACTCCTCGGCTCTCCACCAAAGGGCCAGGTTCAGGTGAGCTGGGTCGCGGTTGTCTTTGGTGCAGGACGCGTCGCTTGACCGCGGGCCGGCTAACATGTCCAATTTTGATTGCTCCTCGCTCAGGCGCCTTTCGACAAACTGCCGCTCGAACTCTGTCAGAGAGGTTTGCAACAAGAAACGATAGCGTTGAATATTGTTGCGATGCGCACGGGCCAATTGGTCGTCAATCATCATCGTCGTCTTCCTGTGACTGACATACCAATCCATCGCAGGAGCGTAGTATTCGCCCCCGGGCTCCTCCACGGTAGTGAGCTTTTCGTTCCCGATCTGTGAACTAGTTCACACCTGCCATCAATCGTTGCGAGATCGCGTAGCGGCTTATGTCGAGCGCCTTGGGATCGACTGTGGATGGGTACGGTAGGGGGAATGACCGGCCTGTCGCTCGAGCGAGGATTGTCGGCGCTTGGCAGCCGAAACTTCCGAGGCGGCCGGCTTCAGACGATCTTGCTGCACGTGATGATGGCCGATGTCACGACGGTGACCGATCAGCTCGGATTCGAACCGAGTTGCACCGACAATAAGCGCTATTCGAGCTGCAGCTGGTCCCATATCAGCCGCGAGAATACCCGCTTGGGCCGTGGCATCAATCCGATTGAGCAAAAGCTGCAACCGAAAACTGCGCAAAAGCCGGTCGATCAAGCCGAGATTGGCAACCGGATACGTGCCTTCACAGAGTTGCAGGCCGGCATTGATTGGCTTTCTCTTTGCATTTCCGTGCTGAGTCGGCCTGACTTAAGACAACACTTTGCGGACCGCCTGCAGGCGCCATCCGATCTCATTGTTCGACTTCAGGCTCAAGCAGAACGCAGTCGCGGCAGAAAACGTGAAGCTCTAGAGAATGAGCCTTGGGCACACCAGCGGCGCATGATCTCGGTGCATCTTTGATTTCGTTACCGAATTTCGGCTTTTTCACAAGCCTTCCAAGCTGCATATGAAGTTCGATTCCCTTCGCTCGCTCCATCAAGGTGTGCCTGTGAGACGAGGATTTCTTGAATTTTCGCGTTCAGTTTTCGACCGATTCCGTGTGCCGCGGGACTTTCCGCGCGGGTCCGAAAAAAGTGTAGTATTTACAAGCCTTACCATCCGTTCCGGAGTCGCTTACTTACTGTTCCGAAATACTCCGTGTGACACGGCTGGCACATAGAGTCGCCTCTCTGTTCCAGAGACGTTCGCTATAAAGACACCCCACGTGTTAGTTAAAGGATATCCAAAAGAGTCGCGTTAACGTCATGTACGAAAATGCACTCGGCAAAGAACTAGCAAAGAACATATTCGAAGCATTCAAACAGGCAGGCTGGGAAGAGGCGCAGTTAGGTCCTGGTGGAGGACTTGGCGACGGCATCGTTGTCGGATGGAGTTCGCGCGCGGTCGCAGTGAAGGCCGCCTTGGAATCGACGGCAAATTTCCCTCGCGTTTGGGCGAAGGACACGGAGAAGGAAGTTCCGGACCTCATCATCGTAGGTGTCGGACTTAACTCCTTTTAGCTTCACCTATTATCGAAATCGGCCCGCTCCGTCAGAAGGCCATCCTGTTTGGGATCGGATTGGACATCAGCGGTGATTGAACCACGCGCATTGGCCGCCACGAGTCCGCCCGCTACTTCGGTTAGTGGGCGGGCGGGGATTTGGGACCGGCTGCGTCGACGCAAGGCGCCGCTCACAAGCGAGCGTTGGCTGTCCAAGTGCCAGACACGTTCATGTCGTCACCATCAGCATTGGTGTTGCTCCAGCTGACATTTAGCTTGTCGACAGAAGGACTGCTCACGACTGTTCCTGTCGCGCGCAGCTGAGACAGGCCAGAGATGGAGCAGGTTGGCGTCACTCGTTTTTGGACCTTGAATGGCTGCGTAGCGGAGAACGCGCGATTGACTTGCACGCCTGAGACCGTCGAAAAGACGAACCCGCATTTTTCGTACCAGCGCATGCATCGGCGTAACTCTCCCTCAAAACTCGGCGCAACGAACGGGCTTGCCGCGTTGCCCTGCTCGATCTTCACCTTGCCGATATCGAGCGTCACGTTCTGCGCCTGCGCAGCGTTGGTCCAGAACAGCACGGCGAGATTGTTCATCGATCCCGACACGGTCCCGGACAGCACCGTGATATCCGTCAGCGTGTTTGCGGCGAGCGCGACCGAGCCGACTGCTACGATCGTCGTCGACGTCGAGGTAAAGAAGTTGCCGGCCGTGAACGTGCCATTGGTCCAGTCCGCGACGACGTCTTTCGTGATCGCGTCGGCCGTCCCGGTCCACTCCACGATGGCATAGCGCAAGGTCGTCGCCGCCGACATGCGCACGCGCGCCGACAGCACCACGTCCTTGCCGCGCAGATCCTTGCAGAATCGCGATTCGAGCCACTGGATGCGGCCGAACCGCTGCGCACTGGCGTTGGCCTGCAGGCTGCGCATCATGAACGGCGTTCCGTTCTCAGCATCTGCGACCGAGCTGACCGTCACCGGGTTGGATTGCGTCAGTGTAAGCCACTGGTCGAAATCGTAGGCCCCGTCCGCGCGCGAGGCGCCTCCGCCGATGACCTCCTGGTCGATCTCTCCGGACGGATTAAACAGGTAATTCTTACCGGGGATCCCGAGATTGCGGCGCGACTCGGCGGCCGCAGCCGCCGACGACAATTCGGAAAGGCGGTTAACGCTTGAAAGATCGCCCGCGCCTGGCTGACCGACGATGTTGAAATTCCAATCCGCCAGCGTGCCGCTGCCGTTGGTTTTGTCGACGTTGATTGTCAGCGTCGTGCTGCTGTAGGTCGCGACGCCTTCCATCCAATAGTTCGATGGATCGGCTGCATAACTCGCTCGCACGCGTGCGCCGTCCAGATAAGCGAGACCGGTTTGCGTGGCAAAGGCCTTGGAACCCGTACCAACCGCAACGGACGTCGTCGACGTGCCGCCGTAGGTCTTACCGGCTGGGATCGTGAAATCGAGAACGGCAGCGCTCGACGTGCCGGAATTGGTGACGGCAGCGGCGCTGCCTCCGGCGCCGGTCGTGACCGTGCCGACCGATACAGTCGCGGCGTCGCCGTCCGTACCTCTGGCGGCGAGAAGTTGCCAATAGGTGACATTTGGCGGCGTATGGTTGGTGTGGTCGAGCACGCAAACGTAGCTCGCCCCGCTCAACGCGACAACGTCGCCGACCGCGTAATCTGTGCCGCTGTCCCACGCTCCCTTGAGTTGGAACGCCTTGTAAATTCCGAGATATGCCCAGACGCCGCCGCTTTTGACCCACGTCTTGCCTATCGTCGGCTGGAACGCATACTGCCCTTCATTGCCGAGCGATGGGTCAGGCTCGGTAAGGGTAGTGCCGACGAACACGAAAAAGCCGGTCGTGTTCATCGCCGCGACCAGTGTCGAAACATCCGCCATCGCCTGCGCACCGGCAAATCGCTGCGGCGAGACCTGCCAAATCTTGTACGCGACCGCAGTTTGAGCACCGCCGCCCCACGGGGGGATGGTCAATTCGTCGGTGTCCACGACGTCGGAAATGATCGTCTGGAAATTGCCAATTTGCAGAATGTCACCAGGGCGTGCGTTCACGCCGGACCAAATGGCGCCGGCCGCTGTAACGGTCGTTCCGCCGGCTGAAACCGTGACGGTCCCGGTGGAATAGCTGGCGAGTGCGGTCATCGAGATTTCCTTGCTTCAGCGATCGGCAGCCATTTTCCAGCGACCTTCCGCCAGACTTTGCCCGTTGCGGGTTGAAAGGCGATCCACCCTTGGGCATCGGGCGGAGGTTCGCTGAGTTCGGGTGGCAGGTTGTTAATTTCCATTTTCATTGATGATCGATCCGATTCGACCAGCGTTTCAGAACTTTGATCGAGATACCGTCAGCATCGACCCGCGTGTGTTGCGCGAAGCCGCCGACAAGCCCGCCAACCGTGTCTCCGCCAAATGTGCCTTCGGTCGTTCGGTGAAACTTTGCGGCACACTGCTTCTCAAGCAACAGCAATCCGTCGCGGGGAAACTGCATCTGCGAGGATTCGTCTATGCTGGGCCGGATATAGAGTTCGACTTTGCGTCCTTTGAAAATGCTGTGGTCGAAATAGCATTCCGTTACGAAGATCGACGGGCCGTCAGTATCGGACCAGCCAGCCAGCACGACGTCGCAACGGCCTGTCATGCTGAGACCGACCGTCTTCGCCCGTGCGCAACAAGTTCTCAGCAATTCCGGCATTGCCTGGACGAGCGCGGGAAAATCGGCGAACGGGGTTTCGATGAGGAGCGCCAAGAGCAGAACTGGCACGGTCGACATGCCCGTGACTCCAAACACAGCATTGTGCTCGGGTAAGATCGAAACCTTAGTACCGATGCCCGCAAGCTTGCCGGATGCCGGATCATGCCAGGCACCATCGGAGAAGACGTGGATTGCCCCTGAAGATTTGAAAGCAGAGATCGCGGTCATTGGTCGTCTCCGTCGTCGTCCGACCGTTCGTCGACTTCCACGATTTCAACTTCGTCGATGAAGGTACTCGTGATGCCGACGGTGGCGAGAGCCGTGGCCGCGATGGCTGTAAAGATTGGCATTATGCTTTCCCCTTGTTGTTGCTATCCATCGGGCTCACTCCCTTCGTTCACGTGTCGGCCAGCGCCAAGCACACCATTCGGCGTTAGCCTCGTGGAGATCATCAAAATCGGGATCGAGCATTTCGCCAGGTGGCAATGGTGGCGACTGCTCCCGCGGCCGACCGTTTTGCCGTTTTTGCTTCGGCGTCATAGATCCCGCCTTTTCTTCGCGCTCTGCACGATCCGCACCGTGTCCGCGTAGCGGGCGGCGCGATCGCGGGCCAACTCCTCGCGGAGCTGCGACACGGTCTCAGCGGACGCGCCTTGGCCGATGTTGATCTGCCGGTTGTCCTGCATGACCACGGATGGGCCGGAGCTGCCGCCGGCCGCCGCCAGGCGCGAGACCATGCCATTCGGAGACATCGTGCCGCCGTCGGCGAAGCCGGGCAGGAACGGCTTGGAGATGTGGTTCGGGACGACGGTAACGCCGCCCTTGTGGACATTGATTAGCTCGGGGCCGCGCTCGCCAACCACGCCCCAGCCCGGGCCGAACGTGCCGCCGTTGGCGGCTGCGAACATGGGGAAAGAAATCCCGCCAGTGCCTGCACCCAGGCCGGTAGCGTTTGATGCCTGGCCGTAGCTTCCGACGAACCCTCCGCCGCCGCCTCCACCAATGCCGAACAACGAACCGATCGCACCGGCAATTCCACCGCCCGACGACGATCCGCCGAATGCAGACGCGAACAGATTATCGGCCGCCATCTGCATCAGCTTGTCGCTGAGCTTGCCGAGAGCGTTGAGGCCGGCATCCTCGAACGCATCCCAGGCGCTCGCGCCATTCCGGATCTGCTGTCCGATCTCGACGAAGAACCCGCGGTTGACGTTCATTCCCTCAACCATGAGTCCGTCGAGTTGCTTTCGCGCGTTGCCAGCGTCGTTCAAGGCTTGCTGGAACATAGGTAGCGCGGAGCCGGCGACCTTAGCTTGGTCCGCGAGCGCTTCGACGGATTTCGCGGCAAGGTTTGAGGCACTGCTAAACTGTTCGAGATTGGTCGGATCGATCAAACCCCGGTCGACCCAACTCTGCAGCGTGTCGGCGGCAGCCTTGCTGGCGTCCTTGAAACTGAAAACGCCGATGCTAGCCTGATCCTGCACACGCGACATTTCCGCCTGCGCACGAACAGCGTTGAGCACGGCGTCGCGCATCTTGCCGACACCGACTCCGGTTTGGATAAACGCTGCGTCGAGTTCGAGTTCCTTCGCCTTGACCTGATCCTCGACGGTTGCCAGTTGACCGAGAAGCGCAATCCGCTGAGAGACCGCGCCGTAGGAGCCTATCCGCCCGCGAGCCGGCAGCCTGGCGAAAATCCATGGGCGACGTTCCACCGCGGCCAATCGATGGGCGCCGGCTTGATCATTTGCCCGATTTGATCTTGCGAGCGCCAGTCCTGCAGTAGACATTGGGTGATTCCTTCGCGAGTGATGGTGCTGTGCTGCGCGTAGCCACCAATCCAGTGAATTCCGTCGTCAAAGAGCGCATGACGTTGCATCTCGATGACCTTGCAGAGCTTGTTCTTCAGAACCGCCGGCTCGTCGTCCTCGGATAGACCTTCGAACCAAGCCTCCATGACGATTTCGCCGGGTATCACCGGGCCGACGATGACATTCGGCAATCGCTGAAGCACGAACGGTTCAGGCAAATAATCGCCCTTCGTGCCTTCCGGCACGCCGATCGGTGTCTGATCGGTCGTTTCGATGACGTATGCTTCGGGGCCTCCGCGCGATTCGGAAAAACCAACCAGAAGCAATTCAATATGGTTGTTGAGCTGCCAGCGGTTGACCATCGAAGGCAGCACGACCTCGATGCACTCGACAATGTCATCGAACGTTGCGAACGCGTTAGTCAACTCGTAGCCGAGGACTGGCGTGGCAATCGTCATGCCTCGAACTGCAATTCCGCCGGGCCAGCCGGGTACGGTGTAGAATTTCGGTACGAAGCCAGCCAGAACACCGTTGCGATCGTAACTTGCCGCGTCGGTGACAACGTGGATCGCCTGATGCTTAGGGCTGATGACGATGTTTGTGGCGGTCATCACTTAATTGTTTCCAGCGCCATGTTGAGTTTGGCCCCCATCTCGAACGCGGCGTCGAAGATGGTTTCAAGGGGCGGCGCCGACGGACCTTCCTTGACGGCGCGCAGCCGCTCGAATGCCTCGTCGCGGATCTTGGTCAAACCGGTTTCGTCTACACCGCTGCGGACGCCATCGAGCAGATCGGTTTCGAAATCTAGGGCGATCTGTTTCAAGCTTACCAAGGTCATGCGATGGTCTCGTCAAAGTCAGTAGTGGCCCAATATTCGCCTGCCCGGGTATCAGTCGGGCAGCGCGTTGTAGGCGGAGAGCCCCTTTGTATTGACGAAAGCGGCGCGATCTTTCTCGGTTCTGAAATCTGATTTCCGCGCGATCGACTGCTTGGCCGCGACTGTCGGAAGCGCTTGATATGCTGCGAGGCCATGTTTCTCGACCCAAGCAGCCCGCTCTTTCTCCGATTTGAAATCGGATTTGCTGGGCGTCCTGGATGGGTCCTCGATGTCCGTCAGGGGCGTCCCGCCTCCATTGAACATCGAGGGAAACTTCGCAGTGATCTCTTTGACAAGGTCGTCGATCGTGGCGCGTCCGCTCGAGTCCTTTCCGGTCAAGAACGTCCCGTCCTCAGCCAGGATCGAGATGACCCGCTGTCCGTTTTCACTGTCGAGTGCGATCCGATGTTCGAAACGTTGAACTAGTAGGTCGTCGACATCCTGCAACACGTTTGCATTTCGCAGCGCTGCGCTAAGCGCTAATCTTCGCTCATTCTCGCGAGCAAGCTTAAGCTCATTTTCGACCGGAGATACGTGTGTTTCAACGTAGGTTTTCAGGTCTGAGAGTTCGAGATGATAGTGCCCCGACGTCGCATCCTTGACGTACAAACCGTGCAACTCCGGTTTCACATTCTCGAGGTTCGGTTCGACGATTCTTAGCGGCATGTCTTGGTCTCGGTAGAGTGATCTAGGAGTGGCTTAAGCGGTGGCGTCGCGCGGGGAATGTTGCTCGTTCGCATCGAATGTTGATTGTCAACGTCAGGCAGCAACGGGCTGGCGGCGGGCTGCGACGTCGCGCTCCCATGCGGCGAGTTCACCGAGACGCCAAAAGCGACGCTTCGCGATGTAGAGCGGGCGAGGGAAGTCGGGATCGTCTTTGAGACGGCGCTCGACCCACATGTGACTCACGCCGCCATAGCGGGCGCGGAGCTGCGAAGTGGGGATGAGTGGATCGTGATCACTGGTGATTGTCATTTGACGTGTTGTCCTGCCTTGTTCGCACAGAACATCACGAAGCGACGCGCCCCATCTAGCGGCGAAAAGAAAGCGGAATTTCTACCGGTGGATCAGACAGTCCAATAGGAACGCTTTCGATCCAAGTCGCGCTCAATAGTTGAGGGCGACTTATTGCGAGCGCGCGGATCCCGTGCGGCCCATTTCGCCGCGCGCTCTGCAGCGGCCTTGCCCGGAAATTTACGCTTCGCTTCATCGAGCAACTCAACGTAAGCACGAACGTCTGCCACTTTGTCACGAGGGCGGCCGGCAGAATTGAGTTCGCCGGCAAGCAAGTGCGCCAGAGAGCGTCGGTCCCCGCTGCTTAGGGGACGTTCCGACAGCAGATACAAAATTAGGTCCGCAGTTGGACCGCCATCCGCGCACGCCGTTCGCAGTTTTGCACCGTTGAACGCTTGGATGGCTTTGACAATAGAACCGAAGAAATCGTCGGCAGGGGCGGGGATTGTGACGTCATGATTAGCGAGACGAAGCGCTCTTTCGACAGCGCCCATACGTTTACCGGCCACGAAGAGAGCGGTCTTGTACCCGTTTTTGGTCATGCCTGCTCCCTCTGGAACGGAAACACGTTGCTGGCAGGACGATTATTCACCAGGTCATCGACGTATCGCGCCCACGCGGTGAAAGCCTGCATCTTTTCGCGGAGGTATTTGTGCCGAGCGTATACTCTGGCAACGCCGCGGATCGCGCCCGATGAGTGATTCACACATGCCTCGGCGATCTCGATGGAGAACCCAAGCGCCTGCAGGCCGGTATAGAACGTCCGGCGCAGGTCGTGCAGCGTCCATGGCTCCAATTGCGCGTTCGGATCACCCTTGCGCAGCTCGGCTAGCATGGCTTCATCGAAACGCTTCTTCGCTTTGGACAGGCCGCTGACGGGCGTTTCACCGGTTGTCGTGAATAAGAGTCCTTTTCCCTTGATAGTGGGAAGCGACTTCAACAGCGCCACAGCCTGCGGGCTGAGCGGCACAAGATGTTCACGACCGTTCTTCGTTCGCTCTTTCGGGGTCGTCCACAGCGGCTCATTCCAACGGCTGCCGTCGTCGAGCACGATAGGTGTCCCGTGCAGGTCCAGTTCGGACCGTGGCAGCTCTCGCAACTCGTCGCGCCGTTGTCCAAGCAGGATCAAGGATTGCACGAGCCGGCCGAAGGGGTAGCCTTCACGATCGGCGACCTTCCAGGCGGCAACCAGCTCGGCGGCGGAGAGCTTGCGCTCTCGTTCGGTTTCACGGGCGAAGGCGTCAAGCGAAGCGACGGGAGAGGCTTCCCGCATGTCACGGTCGACGCACCAATCGAAGAAGGTCTTGAGGGTGGTCAAGGTCCGATTCGCCGTCACGCCGCGACCGGAATCGACCAAAGCGTCGAGCAACACGATTGCCTCGTGTTTCGTAATGGAGGTCAGAATGCGGCCGGACCATTTTTCGAGCACGCCGTTCCCGGTCTTTTTCCATTCCCCGGGGGTCTCAGGATCCGGCTTCAGGCCGAAATAGTGGGCTGTGAGCAGGCGGGTCGATTCCCGCAGCCCTTGGCGCTTGCGGCCTTTGTAGCGCTTCAAAAACTCGATCATGGCCGCGTCGATCGTATTGTCGCGGACGGCCTCGCGCTTGGCTTCGGCCTTTTCCTGGCGCCGGACATGGGTGGGGTCGATCCCTCGCCGCACGTCCTCCGCGGCGGCCGTGGCCAGCATTCGGGCTTGGCTGGGGGTTAGAGGATGGCCGATCTGCGGCTTGGCCGGGGAGGGCGTGTGCGCGAGCGGCCCGAGTGTCAGTTTCTTGGGTGCGCGTTGGCCGGCGGCGCGCTCCACGGGGGACCGGAAGCGGAAGACCCAAGACTTCACGCCGGATGGGTGGACGACCAGAAATAGGCCGGCGGCGCCGCCGTCGGACCTCTCATAACGGACCGCGCGGGGCTTAAGCTGTTCGATCGCCAGGTGGGATAGCGCCCTAGTCTTGCCCATACCGTTACCCCAAGGTGCTGGAGGGTAACGTCTCATGCCCGTTAGTGGCTGTTACCCCGCGTTCGTAACATGCCACGACGGATCAAAATTAGCTAGTTCAATAAGGTGTTTACAGCTTACTTGATCGTTCAGTCTCGTTACGCTTCGTTATTGTATCGCCTTCGTCTGGGAGACTAGGGGTCGGAGGTTCAAATCCTCTCGCTCCGACCAAATTATCCAACCATTTCAGCATTATCTTCGGGCGGTCGGTTTGCAACCACCGCCCGTTTGCAATTAGTTTGCAATTTTCGTTCTTTTCCCGTTCTCGGACATCCTAGCGGAAGCAGCAATGGGATTCGGCATGTGGCTCGTAAATCTGTTGGTCAATGCGGCGACCAACTTCGCTACGAGTGACAACATCTTGCCCGCGCTTACACTCAGCATGCTTGCTGCCGGGATATTCGGTATCGTTCGACAAAGTGGGCGAGTTTCTTGGGGTGAGCGCGGCGTGGATTCCTGGTGGTTTATAGGATTGTGGGCGGTAGTCGGGATCGTAGCTATTGGCGCGATGGCGTTTGGCCTCGGGTTACGGGCGGCAAAACCTAAGCAGCCTGACACCCAAACCGAGGAGCCGACGAACAAACAGCAAAGCGCGTCTTATTTGAAAGATGTTCACTTCTACGGTGGATCACTCTCGCCACCAGTTCTAAATCCGCGGTTTGAAGCTAGATTTGTCCGCGCTGGCAAAAGGTGCCGGTTGTTCATCGATCACCGCTATTATGCGCGGGGGATCGGGCGTGGTGAATGGACGTCACGTCCCCTAATTGAACTTCCACGGATTGAAGAGTTTGTGGAAGGTCAATCGCTCACCGTTGCGGTTCTCACACCATTCGAGATTGACGGAAGAATTCAGTGGCGCTGGGGGCCGGCCGCAGAGCAGACGGACGCAAAAACCACCTTCGTCGCGCGAAGTTGGCACCGCGGGCGCATAATAGTCAGATGCGACGATGCTCCACCGCAGAGCTATTATTTCATCATCGACCCGGAGCAATCGGATGCTGCTCCCATGCTAATCGGACTCGACCGGTTCGATTTCATTAAGGAATGGGAGGCCGAAGATAAAAGACAAAACTGACTTCGCGAAGCTGGACACTATTCGGCTGCTGCTGCCGTGGCGCCTTTAGCTCCCGGTCTCCGTGCTTCTATCCCTGTAGTCTTCAAGTTTTTTGATGGCATTCGCTGCTAGAACGCCACGTCGGGCCAAATAGGCGTCGATGACGCGCTGGGCCTTGTCGACGGTCCAAGTCAGCGCCTCAGCGATCTCCGGCGCCGTAGCGCCAGCCTCAGCAAGCAACGTGGCAGCCGTGCCACGGTTGTCATGGAAGTTCAGGTCGCCGGCTCCGACTGCGTCCGAGTCTTCCCGCCAGTGATCGTTGAAATAACGCTTGGTGTAAGCCTTCCCGGTCGGCGTCAGAATGACCAGCGCGCCGGCGCGGCGCAGGGCGTCGAGGTGCACCTTAAGCTCTCGCGTTGCTGGGATCCAAAGCATCTTTCCGGTCTTGCTGGATCGGATTTGGACGTGCTGCCCATCGTAGCGAGTCCAGGCAAATTTGCGCACGTCGCTGGCACGCATTGCCGTGTTTCGGACCAGGATCATGGCTGTCGCCATTGCAGGCCGTGCGGTGTTGATGAATCGCTGCTGTAGCTCCTCCGACCACGTCTTATCGGCCCGGTCACTCTTGTAGAGTCGATGGAAGGTTGGGATCGGGTGGTGTTTGATTCGGCGCTGCTCTTTCGCGAACGAAAGCACGCGGCAAAGCGCAGACATGAGGTTATCGGCCGATCGCCGCGAGGTCTTGCCTAGCTCTTGGTGCCACGCGAGAGCGTCCGCCGCGAATGCGTCGGCGTCGTCGGCGTTGTTGAACGTGTCCTCCGGGACAGTGCCCCACTTCTGTTCAATGCGCTTGAGCTTCCAAGGATACTGCTTGCGCGACTCCTCACTGAGCGCGGCATAGGTGCTGGACGTATCGAACAGGCGAATGAGATCGATGAGCGTCTTTTCGCTCTTCCGGCGAGTGCGCTTCGCTGCTTCCGCGTAGGTCTCAGCGAGGCGGTCGGGATCTAGGCGAATGCCGGTGGCGCGGTGGTAGTAGTAGACCTTGACCGTGCCATCAGCCTGTCGTTTGGGAACGCGGTTGATGCCCTTGAGCTTAAGCGGCTTCGGTCTTGCGCGCATTCTCAGCTTTCCAACGCTGGTAGGGGGTCAGTTCGGCAGCAGATTCTGTCACAAGGCCGGATGCCCGGTCCAGGGCGGCGTCAAGGGCCTTGAGGTCCCAGCGGTTGGTCCCGGGCATTGCCCTGGGGATAAGTCCCTTCTGAACCCAGCGGTCAAACGCGGCGAGGGTATTGCAGCCGCAATATTGGGCTGCCTCCTGCTTTGTTAAACACCGCTTGTGCACGTGTGCCGTTCCCTATCACCGATCTACGGTAGATATAGCGGCCGATCGTTGGGATGCGCTGTCTTTCTCGCGGGAATACGCGCCTAATGACGGATAGAAAAGATGCCGAAGCGATTTCTGCGATCGAGGTCGAACTTTCCAGCAACCGCGTTGTCAAAAGAAAACACGATCTCGCCCAAACAGTCGATGACACTATGGAGCCAGTCATCTCTTATGATGTATTTGCCAGATTCACGTAGCGGCAGGTCTGCGGTTGTGGCGCCGGTTCTCCGCAGAAATACGTCATTTATCTTGCAATCGTTATGAGCGATCAAGTTGCGCACCTCTGATGCGAGTTGCACGAGCTTGAACTGATCTTCGGACCGATACAAATCGATCTTGGTGCGCTCTTTTATGAACGCTCGCACATCAGAGAGCGATGAGTAAGAAAGCTCGTGTAGTTTCTTGTCTACCAAGTGACGCACTATTTCATCGAATGTGCGTAGTTCCAAAATCTTGGCGACCTTGATTTGGCCTTCAGCGGACAACATCTCGGGCCTTCTGAGGAATACTTCGCTCAGTATCGCCGAAACATAGTGATTGAATGACTCGACTATCCGCGAGAGCAGAATTTCTTGCACCATCTGTCTCTCAAGTGAGATTGAGTCCGGAGCATATTTTTCTGCCTCAATTGCAAAGAGTTCCGCGCTCTGCTCAGTCATGCTGGCAGCAATCGCGCCTCTTGCTTCAATCACTCCAAAAAAAAATGAAGCGAAATCGTTAACTTCGGATACGCGCATGATGTAGTCGAGGCACGGCCAGGTAACAAGCGCTTGCGGTTCAACGGTCATGAAAAATCCCCCGCGCAATCTAAGCGCGAGGGACGATTTTGGGCAAGGGCTGGAGATCAGTTGCTGCGGAACAATTCCACCGATTGTTTGAGCGTTTCCGATCGGTCCGACGCAGTCGCGGCACGCAATGGCTTGGTCGTCTTGGCATTAAAGCTTGCGGTCGATACCGACGCCGCCGTTACTCCTCCGGCGAATTCGAGATCAGCGAGGAACTCGAACATCTGCTCATCAGAGAGAAGCATTGATCGCTGCGCTTTGTCCCCAATCACCTCGTTGCCCGCGATCTCAGCGCGGATGAGGTCGACGCAAAAGATGTAACCACTGCTCGAGTGCTTAACCTCGACATAAGCCTTCACGTCGTCATCGTGGGTGTCCAAATAGGTTAGCCGCACCATCGATCGCTTCCGTAGGCCTCGGACACGTTCGACGAAGCGCATGGCGTCGTCGCTTTCGATCATTACTTTGCATTCTTGGTCCCATACTTTTAGACCGATGGCGACGACGCGCTCCGCGGCATTAACAATGGTGACCTCGGGAAGCACTACGGTAGGCATCTCATTACTCTCCATGTCATCAGTCGGAATGATCCCCTGAGAAGAAACCAGCCGGCGGGGTGCGCCGGCTGGTATCGACATGGAGGAGCGAACGGCCCCGACTGTGAGTGCCTTTCGCGTTGAGCCTGTAGTCAGGGCGATATGGGATCTCGCGGATTTGTTAGTGCGACAGTTTGTCCACCTTCGAGCGCGTCAATGATCAGGTCGCCCCGGATCTCAAGCGGCCAGATATCTCCAGTCGTGCCGAGCACAAGCTTGATCTCGTTCTCGCGCCAGTCGCGGGCGGCCCGGCTGCCCTCGCTAAAAGGGTTGCGGTGATCGATATCAGTCAGCGCGGTGACGAGATCGTTGTAGGTCGAGGTCGGAATGAACGTCCCTAGGTCGGTGGTCATCTGTCGGCCTATGTTTGTGATGCACGGGAATGGAGATGCGCTATTTGCGTGTCCCGGGCAAGGCGCCGAAATTCGCTAAAAGAGAAAAATAAGCTATTGCTGACACAACCGGGTGAATCGTATCAATGGGTTGATGAATTGATTTTTATTTTGCGGTCAGTGCCCGCTTACAACGAGTTCTTGATGACAGAACCAGTAACCGCTGCGACAGTTTGGAGCATACCTCTCCCACAGATCGTGGGATTTGCGGTTACCATTCTCGCTTCATTCTTATCCGCCCGCTGGGGAACGGCCGAGACTCGAAAACAATTTCAAAAGAAGACGGAGGACGATGAGCGAGCTGCCGCTGCGGAGTTGGTGCCACTACTCCTAAAATTTGCTCTCGACTGCGATAAGAAGAAGATAGATCTCTCCCTTTACATATCGAGTGGCGGCCATGCAGGCGCTGACGAAACTGTCTATGGCATCGACTTCCCGTCAGCAATCCACTCCGCGGCTGCGCGCCTAGGCCCCCGCATCACGGAGCGTGCGATCAAGCTGGAGGTAACTAAGACTAGAGCCGAACGTTACATTGCCGATGCTAGCGACTTTGTCGAGAACGACGAACTCGACCAAAAGATACTTAGCTTCCTTGCGCTCCTTTCTCTTCGGGCTCGCCACCTTTGCGATATGGCTGCCGAAAAAGTTGGGCTCGCCATGCGCCATCCCGAAGGTGATATGGATCGCCTTCTAAAGGAATCGATGCACCACATGCACGAGATCGACTCGGGCTCGCAAGCGAATTGGTATTGAGATCATAGCGCTGGATCGGAACGCCTCCGTTGCGCCCATGGCCCGTAGTGAGCCGCCGCAGGCGGCGAGCATGGCCGGAGGCAGTCCCGTCAAGACCGGAAGGTTCTCCTAGCCGGAAGCGTCCCATCTCCGGAGATAAGTTCAAGAGCCGGCCGCAGGCCGGCGGGGGTTCGGGGGCGGCAGCCCCCGGGAGCGAAGCGACCGAGCGGAGCGAGGGAGACCGCGAGTTTCGCTGTCACGCTTCCTAAGAATAGGGGAGCTAACGCTCCCCACTATCCTAAACAACCAAAATACTAACCACTTCTAGCAAGCGTGACAGGTCGAGTTTTCGAAAACCCCTTGTTTTATAGGGTTTGTGAAAACAGGGTGGAACAGAACGCTTTGAATCTGTTCCACCCTCCCTAAAATTGCGTTCCACCCTGCCGTTGCAAGCCCTTCAAGTCACTGCGCTTTTCTACGAGCGTTACGGCCGAAATTCCGAAATTGCAGGCTAGATCGAGTGCCACGGCCCGCCTTCAGCTTCGAGGTCAGCAACGATTTGGCGCAACTGCCACGCCTTCTTTCGAGTGAAGCCGTCGCCAAGATGCCGTGCGAGATTGGCGTCGGACATGGGGCCGTGCCGCGCAATGATGATCCGAGAGAGAAAGCGGAAGCTCGCAAGCTCCCCCACACGATGCCGGAATTGCTCGAGCTGTTTGTTGCCGCGCGGCTTGTCTGTCGCTTTGCGAAGTGTGCTCGCAAGCTTGGCGATACTCGTTTCGCGCGGTCGCGCGCGGTGCCGCCGCTGCCGGTTGCGCGCACGCCGCTTTTTCTTCTCCGCATCGTGCTCGCGGATCATAGCGGCGTAGTCGGGAATGAAGGTCCTGACGACTTCGTGGATGGGCGCGTTCGTCGCGTTCAAACTTTCTCTGAAATCGACTGCGAGAACGTGAGGTGAAGTGCTATAATTAGATCGTTCAGACATGGGCCTTGGAACCTTCGGTCTGGACCGTCCGGTCAGTGGTGACTCCGACTAACTGGACACTCCTTTGAAAACCCTCGCTCGCCGGCGGGGGTTTTCGTTTTTCGGGTGCTCTATAGCGTTCGCGAACGGACCTTCGCCTGGTTTGTCAGCGCAGCACGCCGCCGGGCCGCATTTGGGTCCGTAGCTCCTGGGCGATCATGGTGCGAACGTGATGCTCCAGAGACCGAGCGATGTTCTCCCCGGTGCGCTGATGGTCCTGGTCCGACATGCCGGGGGTGCCCTGGACGGTGACGGCGATTTGCGGCGCGATGACATTCGATGGTGCGATCATGGGCGCCCCGGTGCTGCCGGCACTGCCGACAAGCCCGCCATCGGCGAATGTTGGGATTTTGTCGGCGTTGATCGCCTCCAGCACGGCGCGGTGCTTCGCCACGGCGGAGGCGCGCACCACGAATTCGCCATTGCTGAGCCGCGCCGGGATGCTGTCGGACGTTCCGGTCCCTGGTCCGCTGATGTAGCCGCCGTCCGCCTTAGCAACCGGTGCGGCGCCGCCGACCAGCCCGCCATCGGCAAAGCCAAGACCGCCGGATAGGGTCCGCATGATCGGCTGCACGATCAGCATTTTGATCATGGCCTCTTCGAGCGCGCGGACGATCGACCTTGCCATATCGGCAAAGCCCGCCGACACGCTCTTGGTGCCGTCCAGGATGTCCGCAAGGCCGGTCGTGAGGCTGCTGCTCATGGTGCTGCCGATCGACCGCATGGCCTCATTGGTCCGCATGGCCGATGCTTCCACGCTATTGAGCGCGGTTGCAACGTCGGGATAAAGGCCCCTAAGCTGTTCGGCAATCTGCACGTCCTGGGGATCTAGCAAAGCCGTCTGCCCGCCGCGCCGGATCGACTGAGCGACAGTCGCCTTTTCGATGGCTTGGGCAGCTTGTTCGTAGGCGGTAGCGACTTCGTCGATCCGCGCGCGCTGCTCAGCCGTAACCACGCCTTCGCCCTTCCCAGCGGCGGCATTGGCCTGCATGGCCACCGTTTCGAGTTGAGCGGCCACCTTGGCGCGCTCGCGTGCGGCGGTGGTCAGGTCGAGGCCGGCTGCCTCCGCCTGCAACGCGGCAATGCGCTTCTCAACGCTGTCAGCGGCGCTGCCGAGCTTGTCCACGCTGCCGGCGGTGATCTTCGTCGGCGCAGGGCCGGTGCCGCGCGTCTGGCTGGGCGCGGTCGGGCCAGACTGATCCTGACCGGCCGTCAACGCGGCGATCTCCTTTTGCAGGCGGTCGCGGTGGGCCTCCAGGTCCGCCGTCGTGCCGGCGTAAACCTGCCCGATGCCGGGGATCGACAAAGGCGGAAGGTTGACGCTGCCAAAGAGACCGCTACCGGTCCCGTTCAATCGGGCCTGAACCTGGGCGAGCGCGTCCCGCTTGGTCTCCAGGTCGGTCGAGCTGGCAGGCATGCCGGGGATGCGCGGAATCTTGTTTGATAGCTCCACGGCCTTGGCGATGTCGCCGATCACGTCGGCCCAGGCGCTCTTGATATCCATCATAACGCTGGCGAGGTCATCCCAGGACGGCTTCAGGGCGGTCGAGAGACGTTGATGGGCAAGCTTGAGCTGGTCGTCGACTTCTTTCGCGCGCTCAACCAAGGCGTTGCTGAAAATGCCGTCTGCATTCGCGCTGGCATCTTTGATCGTCTGCAACATGCTTTCGGCGCTGGTTTTACCCTGTCGCATGCGGTCGACGATCTGGGTGCCAAACATGCGTTCGCCAAGGTCCAGGCTGGCGGCATGCTGGCCGATCTGGTCGAGCTGGATCATGGCCGCGAGCACGGCCTTGATCTTTTCCTCTTGCGTCTGAGCATCCCGGAACAGGACCAGACCTTGAAGCTGTTGGCCGGCATCCTTCACGAGCGTCTCATTGTAGACGCGCAAGGCCTTTTCAACGGCGGTGATCTTTTCCTCGCCGACGCTCCACTCGCCAACGTCGATCGGCGAGCGGTCCTTAGTCGCCTGGAAGGCGTGATCCAGGGCGGATTCGAGCTCGCCGGCCTCAACCTTCAGCTTGCTCGCTTCGCTGGTAAAGGCCTGCAAGAATGCGGGCGAGATGCCAAGGCTTTGGGCCTTGTCGGCGATATCGATCATCTGTTGCATCTGCTCGTGGGCGCCGCTGATCGCCGCCGTCATGAGCTTGTAGGCGCCAACCGCGAGCGCGACCTTGCCGGCGAGATCAACGGCGCCGCGCGCCATGGTCGCAAAGATCGCGTCCTTGGCGAGGTCTTTGTTCATGTCCAGGAACTGCTTCGCGATCTGGCGCATAGCGTTGCCAGTGAGCGACGACGTTTGCCGCAGCTGTTCCTTCAACTGGTCGAGGTTGAGCCTAACCGGGATCGTGAGACTAGCCATTGTCGGCACCCACAAACAGTGCGGACAGAACGGCGCTCGCGAGCATGACGTTCGGCGCCAGAGGTTTCCCGCGCACATGCGCATCGAGCAGCGCATCAACGTCGCGCTCGGGCATGCCCCCGCCGATCAAACCTAGTTCGATCAAGCGCTCAATTTCCTCTGCGCTGTAGGTGCGGGCTTCCAACCGCACCATCAGGGCAGCGGGCACCGGGCCTCGATAGCTCATGACGCGCCGGACCCAGGGATGCCCCAGGTCGAATTTATGGGTGCCGCCGGCCCAGGTGATCTCGCGGGAAGTGTCAGTCATTTAGAACCTCGTTTACAGCTTCGTCGATCGCCTGCTGCATGTCGTCGCGCATGGCGTTGTAGGTGGAGTAGAAGAATGAGCGCGCGGGCTGGTGGCTTGTCCCGAATTCAAAACCGAGCGCGTAGTCATAGGGCTCGGCGCTGCCCTCGCGGACTTCCTTCGTCGTCATGTCACCGCCGGCCTGCACTAGGTATTCAAGTTCGCTCTTGCCCTGGGCCACGGTGCAGGACGCTTCGAGCGCGCCGGTCTCGGGCGATTGCTCAAGTGATCGCAACGCGGCGCGCTGTGCATCGGAAAGGCGGAAGGCCTGCTCGCGCAGAACGTCGCCCAATTGCTCGGTGATCTTGTCCCGCAACGCCTCTAGGTATGCGTCGAGATCGTCGTTATCGGCCATGCGTCACCACGAAAGAAGTTCAACAGCGTTGGGGAGATCGTAAAGCGAGCGCGTGCTTTCGCCGGCCGCCGCGCGCGACACGGCCATCCAAGTCGCCGCCGCGCCGTCAATGCGATCGGTCGACTTGCTCTTGTGAATGATCCGGTTGTCGTTCGCGTCCTTGTGGATTGCGACATTGGCGAAGTTCCACCGCAACACGGGATGGCCCCCATGGCGGAAGTTGCCGCTGATGATCGCGCGCTCCAGGACGTTGAGGGCCGGCGATTGCGTCACCCAGCCTTGGCGAATAGCGACGACCGGGTAACCTTCGTCGACCAGGGGAGCCATGACGCCTTGGGCGAACGCCACGTCAAAACCGATCTCCTGGACCTGGAAACGCTCCGCGAGTGATCGGATGTAGTCCGCGACGGCGGCGTTATCGATGACGTTGCCGGGCGTGGCCGTAATGAAGCCGTCCCTTGCCCATGAGGCGTAGTTGACACCGTCCAGGTCGCCGCGCTTGCGGATATCGGCCTCAGGGCAAAAGAAGTGCGGCAACACGGTGTAGGTGTCGTCGTCTCGGAAGCATGCGACCACGGCCGAAAGGTCGGTGGTCTTGCTCATGTCGACGCCAACCCAGCACGGCGCGCTGCGCAAGGCCTCATAGTCGACAGGTGTGGCGCCCTGGTCATAGGTCGCCATGTCGACAAAGGGCGAGGTCGAGTGGTCAAGCCAGACGTTGAGCTTGTATTGCAAGAGGCTGTCGCGCTCGGTCGGGCTGTCCTTGGCCCGGGCCACGTGCCTCCGGAAGCCGGCGATCGACGGATACCCGTGGGCGCTGCCTGGGTTCACCCGGCGCCAAGCGTCCTCGCTGGTATAGTCAACGTCAGCCGGCGACTCGAACAGCACAGGCAGCCATGTCGGGTCGACGATCTCGCCCCGGGCGATCTTGCGAGCGCGCTCGATTACCTCATGCGCTACGTTGTCTTGCCCACGGCCGGCGGTGGTCGCGACCACAAGCAAGCTGTTGTCGATCTTGTCCAGGCCGTTTGTCAGCACCTTCCAAAGATCTGTTCCGCGCCACACGTGCAGTTCGTCGGCGAGAACGAACGATGGCGTCATGCCCTCTTTCGACGGCGCGTCGGAGGAGATAACCTCTAGCTCGGTCCCATCGTCCGGATAGGCGATCTTCTTTGCGCTGTTGTGCGCGTCATAAACCCTGGTCGCATTGACCAGACGCTTATCCGCCTGGACAACCCCACGGGCCTCTTTGAAGGCGATACCCGCTTGCTTTCGGTCGCAGGCCGCAAAGATCACTTCGCCGCCGGACGCGCGTTCCGGGCCGATGGTGTGCAACAGCGCCAGGGCAGCCGAAAGCGAAGTCTTGCGGTTGCCGCGCGGGACCAGGATCACGACCGTCGACACGATGCGGTTGCCGGCTTCATCGCGCGGCCCATAGATCGCGCGCACGATACGTTCCTGCCAGGGGTCGAGCTGGAATTGCCGCCGGGGCAGCGTCGACTTGGGATGCTTCAGGCGCCGCAAGAATTCGACCGCGCGCGCTCCGCAACCCAGCGGGTCGGGAATGGGCGAGTTGTCATAAATCCAGTGCGGATAGCTATCCTTAGAGGGCGAGCGGATTGTCATCGTCGCCTTCGTTGTCATTATCGCGCACGGCCGGTCGTGAGCGCGAAACCGGGGTAAGTCCCAGCTCAGCGGCAAGCTGGCGGGCCGTGACCATCGCCTTGTCTTGCATCCGGCAAAGTTTGGGATCGATGCCGGCGCGTAGGAGGATCTCCAGCTCGCGGATGCGGCCGATCGCGATGCAGTAGCTCTCCAGGCAGCCCAGATCGGCCGGCGTGAGAATGCGGCGCTTGGCAAGCTCCGGCATAACGCGGCGCCATTCGGCCTTCGCGTGCTTGCTCAACCAGGAGGGCGGCTTGGCCTCGGTGATTGCGTTGGAGCTGGCGGCAAGCTGTGGTTTTCGTCCCTTCATGCCGCAACCCTCTCGACGAATCGGAGAGCGGGGGGCAATGTGAAAGGATGAGGCAAAAAATGCTTTCTTTGCTCATCCTTTTTATCGTTCTGGTCGGATTGATTTGGTTGACGACCTGGATTTCCAAGACCTTTGTCTTTGCGAAACCAGAAGTCGATCCGGGCTTCCTTGGCGCGTTGATCGGCGCGGCGGGAACTATTTTCGCTGGCTATATGGTGTTGATGGCAACGAACGAGCAAATCAGATTGGCTAAAGACGCTGCTGCCCAAGCCGAACAAGCCCAAGCAAAAGCTGAGCAAAATCAGGCGAAGTTTGCCAAGTTGCAGGCTGAAAGAGAGTTGCACGGTCTCAAGGACTTGGTGCTTTGGTATGACAACTTGCTCGAACCTTTCCAGTCGCTCCCCGACGACGATGTTTCGCATTTGAACGCCCTGACTGAGGTTCAGCGTCGCGGGAAACTCGTGAGTTTTTCCGGCAACCTGCCTCAAGAATTTTCTGGTGTTTCGCAGACGGCGTGGCAGCGTATCTTTCAAGTAAATAACGCTGTGGTGACGTGGCAGGGCCATTTTCCCGATCCGAGCACCAGAGGGGCAGGCGACCGTAAGGAATACAATGCCAGTGTGCGCGCTGTCGTAGAAGAAATCCGAGGGTATCGCGATGCCGCCAAAGCTGAAATTGACCGGCGAGAAAAGATTCAAAATTGACGCGTGAATAGTGTCCGTCACGGTCCCACCCTCTGGCAGGTGACTTCCATCCCAACGCGGCGCCCGATCTCCGTGATGCCGGTGATCTCGTGTTGCTGCCCCTCATAGAGCAGCCGGTCATTGAGGCTGAAGCCGGCGGAGTAATACATACGGAAGGTCAACACCGCGTCGGTGGTGTGCCCGCGCCCGCCTTCCCGGTCGTCGGTGGCATTCTTGAGCAGTTGCGCCCGCATCGTGGCGAACGTGCTCCATGTCTCTACGGGAGTGCCGTAGAGATCCAGGCCGGTGGTGCGGCGCTGGATTTCAATGATGCGGTCGAGATTGCCGGCCCTCATGCCGCACTCGCCTTGACGATCGCGGCGACCGAGACGATGCCGTGACTGAACGGGCCGTGAGGATCTCGGAGGTAGCGCGTTTGCGTGGCCTGCATGTCATGGACGGTGAAGGCGTCGATCAACAGCACGCCATTTGCCTGGACGTCGATCCGCAGCGCCGCAACAATGGCGGAGACCGCCTCTTTGCACTGGACCAAGCCCGGCTCAGCGAACCAGACGTGCAGCGTGGCGTGCGTGGTAGCGTCCCAGCGCCGGAAGATGGTCTGGCCCTCGCCGATGTAGACGGCCGGCATGATCTCCGGACGTCCGTTAGCGTCTAGAACGTGGTCAGCCTGGACCAACGCCATCAGTTCCGGGCTCGCGATTAGGCGCGCTCGGATGGCCTTTTGGACGGTGAGAGATGGGTCGGAAACGGCCATTTCAGAAGCAAAAAGCGCGGTAAGGTGCCAGCAAATCCAGGAAGCCGAACGGCAATTCCTGGGCGGTGACGCCAACCAAGCTCGCTTCCCGGTTCTGGTAGAGGTGCGCTGTCATTTGCAGCACGGCTTCATTCACGGGCGCCGGTGTGCCGTCCGCGTCCACATTCGAGGCCGTATAGGCGCCAACCCAGGCCTTCGCCGCCGCCAGCTTGTCGGTAAGCAGCGCGTCGTCGGCGTGGAGGGTGACGTTTAGGTGGGCCTTGGCTTGGGCGAGAGTGATAGCAGGCATGGTCGAAAAAACTCCAATTAGGCGCTCTCTTGCGCGACCCGGGGGCACCGGTCGCGGCGGTCGTTTGAGATGTTTTGAGCCACCCCCGGGGTGTGCCTCGCTGAGATGCGGACGCGACGCTGCGGCGTGCGTTCAGGCATCGGCTGATCGTTTTTCGTTGCCTCTGCGATCAGGGGCAGCACGTGCTTACGCACCTTGATCGGGTCCAGCTCTGCGAGGCTGCAAACGTCCTCAAAGTCGCTATTCGGGGTGGTGAGCCATTCGCGGGTGCGCATCTGGTCGAGGCGAACGGCTCGCCGCTTAGTCGAGAGCGGTTGAGTTGCATCCGTGATCGCTTGCTGGATCACGGCGCGCCAAAGGGCCTTGTCGCTCATTGCCCGCGCTCCGTGCGTTGTTTGCGGCTGGCATGGCAAGGCGAGCTTGCCAGCGGCTGCCAGTTGTTCCGGTCCCAAAACAGCTTCATGTCGCAGCGATGAGGGATCTTGTGGTCAACACAATCGGCAGTGCGACCGCAGCCGCATGCACAGAAGCGGTTCTGCGGAAGGGTTAGAAATTCCTTGCTCTCGCGGCGCCATTTGCTGTCATAGCCGCGATCGGTGGCGTTCGGTCTGCGCTGGTCGGCCTCAGCCTTGCGCCTGATCTGGCATTCACAAAGATCGGTTGCCGCAATGATCTTGCCGCAGCGACATACGCGGCGCGGTTTCCAGGCCATCAGCGCGGCCTCACATGGTTGGTGAGATCGCCGATCGCGTTGAGGTCATCCCTGATGCTAGACACGTCGGCTACGTCGGCGGGTTGTTCCTTGCTGCCGAACAGGGCCTTGAGCATTTCCATGCGGCCCTTCTGCGCGTTGATGATCTCGGCAGCTGTCGCTTCCCAGGTGTCATCAGGCGTCCAGCCCAGCCAGCCGGTGCCGATCTGGAAAAGCTGGGTGAAGTATTCATCGAACGGAATTGGCTTGCCTGTATCGGCCTTGCCGCTGGACTTGTCGTCGGCACCGGCGAGCAACATGACGAATTCGATCAGATCGCCGGTCGCGGTCATGAGGTCGCGCACGACGGCACCATTGACTGGCAGAGCGTATTGGCCCCAGGCCTTGGCGTCGACGATGGTGGCGCTGATGATATCGAGGGCGGCGGTCAGGCTTCCATCGGCAAGGTGGCGCGAGAGATTATGGAAGCCGTCGTAACGTTCGTATAGGATGAATGCGGCTCGCAGCGACGGCTTCAAGTCGAAAGACTTGTCGCCGAGCTGGAGGGCAAAGGTATTCGCTGCGAGCCGCATTTTCTTGTCCTTTAGGTCGCGGAGACCTTGAGCTTCACGAAGCGATCCGGATGGGTCACGTCGGCACCGACGCGCTTGCGCGCGTGGAAGCGGACTTGGCCCTTCGTCGCCAGCGTGTAGGGGTCGCGAAGGATCGAAATGCCGACGCGATCGACGATGCGGTAACCCTTGAGGTCGCCGAACATCACCGGGATAGCGTTGGCGGCGATGTCGGGCATGTCGACCGCTTCAACGATCGGCCGGCCCAGCAACGTTGTCGGTGCACCTTCCGAGATCGGATCGAGCACGAGGTAACGGCCCATGCCGTCTTTCCAGGTGCGAATGGCGCCCAGCGTGTTGCGGTTCATGAGCCACACGCCATTCTGGGCATGCACACCCGGAAGCTTGTGGAACATGCCGATCAGCACGTCAGCCGGATTGGATGACGGGAAGTTGGAGGCGTTGCCCGTGATCACGGTGGCGATGCTGGTCGCGTTGAGCAGGCCCATCGGCTGGGTGGTGCCGTTGCCCTTCACGAAATGGGCGCCCTCGGCAATGCCGAAGCTCTCGCCGAATTCTTCGTGCAACTCGCCTTCGAGGCCGTAGGCGTTGTCTTCCAGGAGCCAGTTCGAAATGTCCGTATAGGTCGCATACTCATACGGGGTGATGCCGATCTGCTCATAGGAAGGTTCGCTCCCGGTGCGGTCGTCGGTTTCGCCGACGATCACAGCGGCCGGGCTGCCGGTGCGCCGGGGATACTTCACTTGACCGGCGCCGATGGTGCGGACGTTGGCATACTGGCGGATGGGTGAAAACTGGCGCAGGAGCTTCAGGATCTCGTTGCCGAATTCCGGCGGCGCGATTGCGGTGTTATTGCTGACGACCAGCGACTTCTTTTCGAGATCGTCCATCTTGTCGGCGCCGCCGCGAAGGAACGATTCGAAAGCCTTGGTTTCGATCTTGGGCTCATTGTCGTTTGCCGCCCGATTAGCGGGACGATTGACCTTGGCCTCGATACGGTCCAGGCGCTCGGTAAGCTTGGCGTTATCGTTTGCCGCCTTCGTTTCGAGGGTTGCCTTCAGGTCCGCCAGTTCCTTTGCGACTGAAGCAATCGGATCATCGGCTTCGCCGGTGTCCTTGAATTCCAGGGCAGTGACGTTCTTCATTGGGTGTTCCATAGCTCCTATTAGGATTTCAGCGTCGCCGTGAAACGCTTGATGAGATCGGCCACGGCACGCGCCGCGTCGTCGGATTTGGCGCCGGTTACCCGGGCGCGAGGATGGGCGGGGTTTCGCACAATCGACGTCTCGAACACGTCGAGCGCGGTGATGAGGCGTCGGGTGCCTTGCTTGATGGCGGCCTTGGTGCGGAAGCCGATGCTGAGACCGCTGGCGAGTTGGCCCCGGATCATAGCGAGCACAGAACGGGCGCGCGGCCGGTCCATGTGCAGCTTGCCTTTGACCATCAGGCCTTCGTCCGTCTCTTTCACTTCCGTCCAGGTGCCAATGAGGTCGCTGGGGTCGTGATTGAAGAGGATCGGCATATCGGTCACAGCGATGTTGAAGGCGCCTTTCTGGATCAGGTCGCCGTAGCTGTCCGGGCCGGCATTGAACGGCCACGCAATGCCGGTGATTTCACCTTCATCGCTGACACTCAGCGTTGCCTTGATTTCAAGTCTATCCATCGCTCTCAGCCCCTCGTTGTGCGAGCGACCCTGAACGACGCAGAGCCGTTAGATTGTCGAACGATCTTGAACGACACAGAAGCGGACGTTTTCGCAGCCACCAATTTGGCCCGCAGCAAACACGGTGGGAGGAAAAACCCGGTCGTGAAACGGCGCTCCTCGAAGGCGGCGCTGCCCCATCCGATGTCATCGGTCCAAGACGCACCGTTGTCCGCAGACGACTGCATGAACATCGAACCGCCGCCGAACGTGCCCCAAAAGATGAACATGCCGGATCCACCAGCCCAACGCATTGGTTCGGAAACGCCGTTTGCTGTTAGAGTGCCGAATGCGCTCACAGCGAGCACCACACTGAGGGTGCCGTTGCACCAGTGAGGTTGAATCGGAGCAGGCAGAGACCGAGCTGAAAGCCGCCGTCGCCGTCTTCTGTGAAAGTGACGTAGGTGTCACCACTGCGATCGACTGCAATCCATGTGGCGCCGTTGTCAGGGGACATCTCCAGCGCGAGAGTGCCGCCGCCAAAAGTGCCCCAGGCAGCAACCGTTCGCCGATTCCGCCCGACCAAGGGATTGGGGTGGTAGCGCCGTTTGCCGTTAGATTAACTTGCATTTGATTCTCCATGAGGGGTGCCGAACAACGTCCGCTCAAGAATCTTCGCGGCGAGCTCGTAGGTTTCCGCCAGCGGCCGGCCGTCGACATAGGCAACGATCAGCTCATGGGCGCGCTTGGGTGTGGTGCCACCGCCGATCAGTGCGAGCCGGATGGTTTCGCTGATGTCGGTTTGGGCGAAGTTGCGCGAGAACAGCCGATTGCTGATCATGCCGACGCCAGAGCCGCACCTGGTCTCAAGCTCGCGGATCAGGGCCGGCGTGAGCTTGAACGTGTGCTCGCCGTCGCCAAAAAACGCAGTGAAGGAAAGATCAGCCATCAGCCGGCGTCCCCAAAGGCGGTCTCAATTGAGTCGGCGAAGCGGCCAGGGAAAGCACGTTTGAGCGCGCGCAATGCTTCGCCGGCCGTCGCAACGTCAAAGCGATGGGATCGACCAAGTTCTTTGCCGAGCCTGCCGTGAAGGTGAACGGTCCTGAGCATTAGGCAGCCTCTTGATCGTTGGTGTTGCTGTTGAGCTTGCCGCCGGCATGCGCGGACGAAGTGTTGAAGTTTTCGAACACGTCGCCGCCCTCATAGGCCGGCAAGCCGAAGCCGATCTGGCGAGCTTCATTCGGGTTGAGGATGCGCGCCGACACCGTCGCGCTCAGGGCTTGGGCACGCGCAAGCAAGTCGGCGCGGGCGAAGCCGTCGATGTTGAATTCGATGGTGAACTGATCGCGCTCTTCCGGCGTCAGAAGCTTCAATTCAAGCTCTTGCTCGAATGACTTCAGCCGGGGCAGAAGAGCCTGCGAGAGGAATTCTTGGCCGATTGATTCAATCGAGCGCGGCTGAGCGCGATCGACCTGCATCAGCATGTGGAGCGGCACGCGAAACAGCCGCGCGATCTCCGCCACGGCATACGTCCGCATCTCCAGAAATTGACTGTCGACGGAATTGAACGTGAGGGGTTGCCAGGACGCATCGCTCGGCAAGACTGCGGTGCCGCCGGAGTTGCTTCCGCTGTGAGCGGCCTGCCACGCGGCCTTGGCCTTGCCAAGCGCGTCGGGCGTAATGGTGCCCTTCAAGCTGAGAACGCCGGAAGGCCTAGCACCATTGCCGAACAGGCGCGAACCATGGCGCTCAAGCACAAGCGCCAGCGCGATGATTTCTCTGCCCTCGCCAACCAGGCCTTTGCGCTGGTCGTAAGCCGGCGTCGGGAGATGGATGAGGTCCGCGCTAGCGATCTTGCGGCCGTCCACCTTGTAAGTCGGTTCAAGGTCTCCGTCGTCTACGGCTACGGGTGCGGTCCTGGGGTCGAGCCGGATCAGTTCAGCGGGCTTGTCGCCGTCCACGCGGACGACCTGGGCAAAGCCGCCCCAGGGCTGGAGCAGCGCATCCGCCATAAGCTGGGTGCGAAACAGCGCGGCCGGCGTGAAGCTATTCGGCGCATCGTGAAGGATTTTGTAGAGATGATGGTCGGTGGCCTTCTCCTTGCCGCCGTCCGGGAGCCGCTTGTAAACGTGAAGGGGGAGCGAGCCGGCCGCCTCGGAGATGGAGCGCACTGCGCACGCTACGGGCGCGCAAGTCATGGCGGTGTGGGGCGTGACCGTTACGCCGGCCAGGGTGGGGTTCGCGCCGAACAAATCGAAATAGAAGCCGCCGCCGTCAGCGAGGCTGGGCGCGGCCTTGGTTTCGATACCGAGAAGCGATTTGAGGCGGAACGTGAGAGACAACAGAATACCTTCGCAGTGGCGCGACTGCGGGCTTTCCGTGCTTCTCAAACGATGTGCTGTGTTCTGGAGTTATCCGAACGGGCAATATTATTGCGCAATATTATTGCGCGAACAACCCTACAATATTACCTAATGCGTGTCGCCGGTGTTTGCAGTCAAGGTCAAAAGCGCAGCGTATTCAATGGGAAGAAATCCGGGGGTTTGCAAAAACAGCGAGTAAAAACAATGATCAACGCTCGCCTGGGAGACTAGGGGTCGGAGGTTCAAATCCTCTCGCTCCGACCATTTTTTCAAAGCATCTGTCGGGTGGATCGACCGTCGGCGTGGCGCCTGCAACCCCGTCCACGGTAGGGAATCCATTTACAGCATGACGCTCCGAAGTAATTCGATCCGCCGCGGGTTAGGATGTTTTGTGCCATCCTGTTGGATGACCGCCACGCAACTACCGTCCGCCAGATCGTCCGCCGGCAAGGCGGGCATCACTTGCGCAGACGCAGCCAGTCGATCGAAGGAACCCGAAGCAGTTTTGCTGTCGTAAGCGACCATCATCTATTTCCGGCGCTGTTGTGTCGCTGGAGAGGCAATGGCAAGCACACGGCAAAGCGCACGTGCTGTGGATTGACGCCTCCTACCTGAAATACCCCACCACCATCCTCGTCGTCTCGTCCACCAGACTCCGCACCATCTTCTCCGACAGCATCTCGGCGCCGTGCAGCACCGTGTTGTGCGCGACCGACTCGATCGTACTGACGCAGATGAAGGTCGCGACATCGAGGTCCATCTTGCGCATCTCCTTGCGGCGGCTTTCGAGATAGGTGCGCACCAGGGTCTGGACTTCGCGGTTGAAGGCTTCGACGTCTTTGAGCTGGCCGGTGCGCGGGATCTGCTCGGCGAGGACGCGATGCAGTTTCGGGTTGATGCGGTGGGCTTCGATCGCGACGGTGACGAGTTTTCGCACGCCTTTCTCGATCGGCAGGTCGGCAACCTCGGTCAGCGCTGTGCGAACGATGGCCATGATTTCCTCGTTGTGGCGATCGATCACGGCCGCGACGAGCGCCTCCTTGCTCGGAAAGTATTGATACAGCGAGCCGACGCTGACGCCGGCGGTCTCGGCGATGCGGTTGGTGCTGGCTTTCTCAAAGCCTTCCTTGACCAGAATGCGAGCAGTTGCCTCGACCAGCGCGTCGACGGTGGCGCGGGATCGCTGCTGCGAGGCATTTTTCCGGGGTTTTGTGGGCGGTTTGCGAGCCACGGTCTTGTGATCTGAATGCGAGTAGGAAAAGCGAGTGAATGCTCGCATTATAGCCGAACATATTGGCGGGTCGGCAAGCCTCCTTGTCGCCGTCGCGAACGCGCCAGATGGGGATGTGGCCATGAGCGTTGCCAGGATCGTGTCGGCCTTGCAGTTTTGTCCTGGCGGCTGCGTGTTCGGCCCGCCGGCCCGGCGCGATACCGCGCCAAGCCTGCAAAGCCGCGCCCTCAACATGCTGCTGCGGCTGCTGCCGATCAAGAAGCAGCTGGCATCAGTCGAGGCGGTGCAGGCGCATGTACAGAAGCTCGCATTGGCGCCGGCATCGTTCGAGCCGACGGGGCTCGGCCGCGGCGTCGAGGCAACGCTGACGAAGATGGGCGGATGGCCGGTCTACTACACCGCGCCGTCGTCGGGTCATGAAGGCTGCAACTACGTCATGTTCCTGCATGGCGGCGGGTTCATCAACGAGATCGTGCCGGCGCATTGGCGCTTTGTCGGCGAGATGACGCGGAAGGCGCGTGTGTGTTGCGTCGTGCCGATCTACCCGCTGGCGCCGCGCGCGACCGCCAAGGACGTCGTGCCGGCGACGGCGGAGCTGTTGCGCATGCTGCTCGAGGACGCCGGGCCTGCAAAGGTCACGGTAGTTGGCAATTCCGCCGGCGCGGGGCTCGCGCTCGCTGCGTGTCAGTGGCTGCGTGATCACGGTCATCGGCAGCCGAGCCGGATGGTGCTGATCTCGCCGGCGGCCGATGCCTCGGTCAGCCGTCCGGAGCAGGTCGCGATCGCGGCGCGCGATCCGATCCAGGACATTCCGGGGATCGTCGAGGCGGGACGCCTCTATGCCGGCGAGCTCGATATCGGCCATCCCTTCGTCAGCCCGCTCAACGGCGGCTTCCGCGCCCTCGCGCCGATGACGATCTTCGCGGGGACGCGCGATCTTCTCTATCCCGACAGCGTCGATCTCGCCGAAAAGGCGAGGGCGGTCGGCGTGCCGGTTGAGCTGCATCTTTTGCGGGAGCAACCGCACAACTTCGCGCTGATGCCGACGCCGGAAGGGCGGCGGGCGCGTGCGATCATCTTGCGAGAGGTGGCTTGAAGGAAAGGTGTGACCGTTGTCACAGAGCGCGGCCGAAATGGGGCTGGCGCTGCAAGCCGCAGGGAAAAGGCGCCCCCGGGCGTTTCCTCGTATTGGTAGTCTTGGATCAGTAGTTTTGCGGGGCCTTCAGGCGTGGCCCTTGATCTCGTAATGACCCGGCACGCATTTGTAGCGCTCGAGGCGCCAGTTGGCGTGATAGATCGGATGCTCGCCCATCCATTTCGCGAGTGGTGCCTGTGCGCCGACCGCGCACTGCATCATCGAAATCTCGGGCGTCATGTTGCTGTCGGTCACGATTTCCTCGACGCAACTGCCTGAGCTGGCTGCGCCAAGCCGGCAAAGTACGGCAACGACGGTCACGAACATTCCTGTCACCTCATCGGTTGTTTCTGACCACGACGAGGATGCAAGCGGAGTGCCAGAGCCTATTGCACGCAAACGACACGCTGGCATGGCCGACTCAACCCAGCGTCCTCCCGATCCGATGATTCGGATCGCAAAAGAAATGCTCTTAACCCGAAGCCGGACAAATACGGGAGCACAGCAAAGCTCGGCGCGGCGCCGTCGGTGTTTCACGGGCCGATCACGGCAGCGAGATCGAATGTGCTTTCCGGCGACGACGGAGCGAGCGCCTCGTCCTTCGAGGCGGCCGCTTCGCAGGTCTCCCCAGGATGAGGCTCTGTGGCAGCGGTGCTCGTCAAACTAGCGCAATGCACTCCGGTCCTCATCCTGAGGGCCGCCAACGGCGGGCGTCTCGAAGGATGTGCCGCGGACGCTGCTGCCTCACATGTCTGGACGGCATGGCGACCGAACTGAAGCGCACGATAATCCGCGCGCCGAAATAACGCCGAAGATTGCGTCGCCGATCCGCTTTCATTTCCGGATGCGGCGCTGCTACAGTTTTGCGCGCGCCCCGCTGAGCGGCGCTGTGACGAAGAAACATACCGACAAGGGGAGGGACCGAAGTCCCATGAAAGATTTTGCTGGAAAGATCGCGGTCATCACCGGCGGCGGCACGGGAATGGGGCGCGAGCTCGCGCGGCAGCTCGTCGCCGAAGGCTGCAATGTCGCCATGTGCGACGTCTCCGAGGCCGCGATGGCCGAGACCAAGCGGCTTTGCGAGGCCGAGAAGCTGCCGCAGGGCCTGCGCGTCACGACGCATGTCGCCGACGTCGCGATCGAGGATCATCTGAAGCGTTTTCGCGACGAGCTTGCCGAGCAGCAGAAGACGGACAATATCCATCTGCTGTTCAACAATGCCGGCATCGGCGGCGGCGGCAGCCTGTTCACCAACACGCGCGAGCAGTGGGAGCGCACCTTCAACATCTGCTGGGGCGGCGTCTATCTCGGCGTGCGCACCTTCCTGCCGATGCTGGTCGCGGCCGACGAGGCCCACATCGTCAACACCGCGAGCGTCAACGGCTTCTGGGCCTCGATCGGCATGAACCAGGCGCACACCGCCTACAGCTCGGCCAAGTTCGCCGTGAAGGGATTTACCGAAGCGCTGATCAACGACCTTCGCCTGCACGCGCCGCACGTCAAATGCTCGGTGGTGATGCCCGGCCACATCGGCACCTCGATCGTCTCCAATTCGCGCAAGGTGCAGAGCGCCGATGGCTCGGAACGGCTCAACGCCGACGAGGTGGCGCTGACCCGCAAGCGCATGGTCGCGGCCGGCGTGCCGGATGCGGACAAGATGTCGGACGAGGACATCCAGGCGGCGTTCGCCGAGCGCGCCCGCAGCTTCCTCGAGGATGCGCCGACGACGGCCGCGCAGGCGGCGAGGATCATTCTCGATGGCGTCAAGGCGGAGCGGTGGCGCATCCTCGGCGAGGACGCCAAGCGCCTCGACGAGCGCGTGCGCGCCACGCCGGAGCAGGCCTACGACCGTGCCTTCTACGAAAGCTTCACGCAGGAGGTCGGCTGGCGGCTTGGCTGAGGCGGCCTCCGGGCGGCGCGAATATGGGTATGATGTTCATCATGGCAAGAGATGCGTCAGCAATTTAGCGTGCCACCTCTTGCCAATGTTCGCTTGCAGTGTTCGCCCGCTCCATGCCCCATCGGAATGTCACGCATGCGACATGACGATGTTCAAGCGATGGTGATCTGAAACGCCTCTCATCGGGCGCACGGCCGCTTGGTTGACGGACTGAAATAGTTTAGTCAATCCGAGTAACGCGACGATAGAGCGTAGCTGCCGATGATACCCGCATGTCTCTCCGACGACTGGACCCTTTGCCCGGACCGAGAGGACATCTCCGCTGAGTTCACACGGCTGCTCACTGCGGCCCAGGAGGGCGGCGCCACGATCGCGGAATGCCTCATGATCGCGCGGCAGCTGAAGCGCGGCGACGACCGGTCCTGGCATCGCGAGTGGAAGAAGCTGGCGCAGACCAACCGGCAGCGTGCCGAGGCCGCGTTCGCGGAAGGCCATCTGGCGAGCGCGCAACGCAATTGGCTGCGCGCGATGAACTACTATGGTGCCGCGGCGATGCCGCTCGACCCGGCGGACGAGCGCCGCTGGGTCGCGGTGCTGGCGATGCAGGACTGCGCCCGCCGCTACCTCGCCGCGCGCAGCCCGGCGGGCGAGGTCGTGACGATACCCTGGCTCGACGGGCACTCCCTGCAGGGCTATTTCGTTCCAGCGCCGCCAGCCGGCGGGCGGGCTCCGACCGTGATCTGCATCGGCGAGCCCGGCCACCGCAAGGAAGAGTTCCTGTTCAAGCTCGTGCCGCATGCGCGCGAGCGCGGCTTCTCGATGCTGGCCCTCGACCTCTTCGGCGAACAGCGCGACGATTTTCTCGACACGCTGTTGCGGCGCCGGGATCTCGAGAGCGCGATCCCCGGCGTCATGGACTATCTGGAGACCCGCGGTGACGTCGACTTCGCGCGCGTCGGGATCATCGCCGATGGCTGGGGCTCGTCCTTCGTCTCGCGCGCGGTGTTGCAGGAGCCGCGGCTTGCCGCGGCCGTCTGCGACGGCGGCCTGTGGGACCTGCACGAGCGGGCCTTCTTTGCCAGCCGATTCGCGATGAGCGACGTCAGCATCGTCCCGGTGCCGCATGCGCCGCTGATGGCCTCCAGCGCCGAGTGCCCGGTGCTGATCACGCTCGGCGAGGACGGCTGGCTCAAGGCCGATCGGGCGCGCCAGATCGTGCAGAACTCCAGGCTCGGCAGCTCGGACGTCATGCTGAAGGTATTCACTGCGGCCGAGACCGGCGCGGCACAGTCCCATGCGGACAATCCGAGCCTTGCCAACGAATACATCTTCGACTGGCTGGAATCACGGCTCGGTGCCGCCGGGCGCATCTAGCGGCGCGGCACGGCCGGACGGAGCGTCAGAAGTCGAGGCTCAGACGGACACAGGCCTTCTCGAGGCGGGACTTCAGCGTCGCGAGCTTGGTGGTGAATTCGGTCAGCTCGGCTTCGTCGAATTCCTGGAAGACGAATTCCCTGATCGTCTTGTACTGCTCGTTGAGGCTCGCCAGGTGCTTCTGCGTCTTCTCGGTCAGGGACAGCCGGACCACCCTGGCATCGGTCGGCGAGGGGCGGCGGCGCAACAGGCCCTTCTTTTCGAGCAGCTTGGATTGGGTGGTGACGAAGGACGGGTCGACGTGGAGGAGCTTGGACACGACGTTGACCGGGATGCCGTCGTCCTTGTCGAGGTCGGAGATGGCCATCAGGATCAACCATTGCGGCCCGCTGATGCCGAGCGTCCTCGCCCAGAACTGACGCAGCTCCTCGAGATACATGTTGATCGACGATATCTCCCAGGTGAAGCGCCTGATGATATCCAGATTGCCGATGGTGCGCAGGCGCGCTCCCTCTTTCCTCGTCGCGGACACAGCGTCACTCCGTGAACCGATTTGTTCAGGTCGGTGTTCGTGGAACGTCATAGTCCACGCAAGCCTGCTCTGACGCAAGTGCAGAGCAGGGTAATTTTGTCACTAAAACCACAAAGATGACCAGCTCAGCAGATTCGTCCGGCCCGGGTGTTGCGCGCGGGGTACAGGTTTAGCGAAACCGATAACCTGAGCTAATAAACTATTTTGATTAGCGGAACAGCGCAGGCATATTGATCCGCGACGGTGGGGGGTACTCGATCGTCCCGTTGCAGGTGGTTCGCTCACGTCCCTCGCGTCGAAAGCGGGTGTGTCCGAAAGCGCAAAGCGGCCGAGCGGATTTGAGAGAGACGGGGATCTGGGGGGCCTCACGGTCCAGTCTCCGTAAAATGAGCAACTTGGAGGTTTTAAATGAAAGTGGTGAAGAGCCTTTTGCTCGGCACTGCGGCGGGTCTGATCGCCGTCGGTGGAGCCCAGGCGGCCGATCTTCCGGTCAAGGCCAAGGCGGTCGAGTACGTCAAGATCTGCACACTGTACGGCGCCGGCTTCTACTACATCCCGGGCAGCGACACCTGCATCAAGCTCGGCGGCTACCTGCGTGCCGAAGTGGCGCTGAACGCCGGCGGCAACTACAGCGCCCAGTACAACGGCGTGTTCGCGGCCAACAACCGCCTGACCAACTACTACTCGATGCGCGCTCGTGAGGATCTCAACATCGACACGCGCACTGCGACCGAGTATGGCGTCGTCCGCACCTATTTCGACGCGGTCTTCACCTGGACGACCGGCAGTTATGTCGGCACCGGCTCTGGCACGGGCGCCACCGCCTACAGTGCCACGACGGCCGGCACGTCCAACCTCAACCCGACTGACGGCGGCATCTCGGGCGGCTCGCTCGGCGTCTACTACGCCTTCATCCAGTTCGCCGGCTTCACTCTCGGCAAGTCGGTGTCGCAGTTCGACGCGCCCTGGATCAACTATCCCGGCAACAACTTCGACCAGCTCGTCGGCGGCAGCGGCACCACCAACGGCGTCCCGCAGATCAGCTACACGGCCGATTTCGGCCAAGGCGTGACGGCGACCATCTCGGCGCAGGATCAGACGCAGATCTTCCAGACCAACATCTGGAACACCGCGGGCATGACGACCTCGGGCGTCCTCGGCGGCGCCTACGGCTCCAGCGATTTCGGCGGCACCCGGTCCCCCGACATCGTCGGCGCGGTCCGTGTCGACCAGGCCTGGGGCCTGTTCCAGGCGTCGGTCGCTGCGCACGACAACCATACCGGCTATTACGGTGCGACCGAAGTTACCGGTCATCCCGAGGACAAGTGGGGCTGGGCGGTTCAGCTCGCTCTCTCGATCAAGAACATTCCGACCGGCGCCGGCGACGTGATCAACGTCTCGGGCGTCTACACCGAAGGCGCGAGCCGCTACAACTTCCAGGAGCTGGCCGCGACCAGCTACTCGATGTTCGGCAGCTCGAACGCCGCCTACCAGAGCATCGGCTTCGCCGGCGTCTCTGACGCGGTGTTCGGCCCGGGCGGCCAGCTCGAGCTGACCAAGACCTACGGCTTCCGTGGTGCCTACACCCACAACTGGAGCCCGTACTGGAATACGGCGCTCTACGGTGCGTGGGCCGCGGTCAACTACAACGGCACGGCGAAGGGCCTGATCTGCGGCAGCGCCGCGTTCGCGACCCTGACCGGGACCTGCAATCCGGACTTCAACATCGGCCAGGTGGGCGTCATCACCCGCTGGACGCCGGTGAAGAATCTGACCTTCTCGGCCGACTTCGTCTACAGCCATCTCGACCAGAAGTATTCGGGCGTGATCACGACCCCGGCGCTGACGAGCGTCGCCAAGCCGGCGGCGACCTACGAGCTGAAGGACCAGGACACCTACAGCCTCCTGCTGCGCGCCCAGCGCAACTGGTAAGCTCGAGGTTTCGGACTTGATGAAGCCCCGGCGGGAAACCGCCGGGGCTTTTTTTGCAAGGGAGGAGGGCATTCGGAAAAGCCCGGCGGCCTGCGCAAAGGACGAAGACGAGCCATGCGCTTGGCGTGCTTCAAACTTATTTACTTACCTGAGTTACTAAGCTATACAACTCCCAGCCAAATACGAAAGTTGCGGCTCTTAGCTTCACGCTAAGCCTCCAGAGACCTCCGGTGATGCCCCGCCGGAGGTTTTTTGTTTTCTGGAGCATGGCGCAGCATCAGCCGCGCATCACGCGAGCGCGCCCGTTTGGCCGGTAGGCGAGGCGGCTGTGGCCGGCGCAATAGGGCTGGCCGTCGGGAGCCGTGTTGCCGCAGAAGCAGAAATCGTCCTCGCCCGGCGTCGAGATCGGCCATCGGCAGCGGTTCTCGGCAAGCTCCAGCAGCGAGCAGCGATTGGCCTCGTCGATGGGGCCGGCGACCGCCGGGACGTCGGTCTCGCCATAGATCGTGGCGAGCATCTCATATTGCAGCCGCGGCATGGCCCTCCGCGTGCGCGCCGGCGCAAAGCCTCTGTCCTGGGCCTTGCGGTCGTCGACCGCCCGGCCGCGCGTCAGATTCAGCCGGGACAGCTTGCCGATCACCGCGTTGCGGCTGACGCCGATGTCGGCGGCGATCTCGCGGCAGGAGAGGCCGGCCTCGAAGTGCCGCTTCAACAGTTCAATACGGTCGTCGGTCCAGGTTGGTGAAGAATTCGGTGAGAGAACAGGCATGTGTAACGGTCCCAGGTTGCAGATGTCGGCCATCCGCTGTCTCGAGATCCGCCCGCCTCACGTCCGGCGCGTGCTCACGTCCTGCCATTGTCGCGGATCGACAGAAGCCCGTCCTTGATGGCGAGACGGATGCCTTCCTCGATCAATGTCCGTGCGACGCCGGGAACGCTGGTGCCGTGGGTGCCCTGTCTCACCAGCTTCTCCAGATAGGCGATGGTCGAGAGCGCCAAGGTAACGGGAATGCGGTCAGTCTCGGCTTTTTCGGTGGCCATGGCCGAACGCTAGCCTCTTACTCGGGTACATAAAAGTAACGATTAAGACTCTATTTAGGTCCGGGGGTGGAAGTCAAATCGGCGCTGGGGCAGCAGCTCACCTCGTTGGAATCGCTTGAGAATCGCACATAGCGCGGCGCGCCGCAGGGAAAACCGGGCGGCGGCTTGGTGTCGGCAGGTCGGGGATGGGCCCGGCGGGCTCAGCCGTGCACGATCGCCTTTTCGATCATGCAATGGATGCCCTTGGCGCCATTGACGGTCTGGGTCACCCGCAAATCGGCGGCCAGGCTGCACAGCGTGTAGGCGTCCTCGCGCGACAGGTTTCGCGTCTCGCCGAGCAGCGCGATCATGTCGCGCAGCGCGCGCACCACGCACTGGTCGAGGTCGGGGTCCATCGCCATGGTCATGTAGTGCGTCGCCGTCTCGGCGCGGGGATAGTCGAGCCTGAGGTCCTTGCGCAGCGTCAGGCGGAAGCGGCCCTGGAGCGCGGTCTCGATCGCGGTGACGCAGACCTCGCCGTCGCCCTGCACGCCGTGGCCGTCGCCGCAGGAGAACATCGCGCCCGGGACGAACACCGGCAGATACAGCGTCGCGCCGGCGCCGAGCTCCTTGTTGTCGAGATTGCCGCCCATCGCGCGCGGGATCAGCGAGGAGATGCGGCCCCAGGCCGGCGGCGGCGAAACGCCCATCACGCCGAAGAACGGCTTGAGAGGCAGGTCGAGGCCCCACGGCATGCGGCCGGTCATCCGTGACCGGTCGAGCGGGATATTCAGGATGCGTGTCTCATGGAAATCGTCGGGCAGGGTCCCGGACAGCGGCTTGATCATGTTCCAGCCCCAATCCTGCCGGAGCTGGACATCGAGGATCTCGACCGCCAGCACGTCGCCGGGCTCGGACCCTTCGACCGCGATCGGACCGGTGAGGATGTGGCCGGGCAACATGCGCTCGTTCTTGGCGTGAACATCGTGCATCTCAGGCGGAATATGAAACCTGTCGCGGTCGGGCAGCATATCCGGTCCGCCGCTGATGGTATCGACCGTTACCTCGTCGCCGCTGGCAATGGTGAGGACGGGCTGAAGCGCAGCTTCGAAGAAACCCCAATGGCAGGTTTCGGAGCTGGAATGCAGGTGGTGATGGTTCATTTGCCGCGTCCGGTTGGTTTCATCGGCCGCGGGCTTGACCCGGCGATCGATCCTCTTTCAAGAAGATTTCTGAAGATGGCGGGGCCGGTCAAGCCCCGCACAGGCAGGCACGATGATTTCAGCGAGGCTCCCCTGTTTTTTGTTCTTTCCAAGACCCTCGGCGTCGCGCTGCTGCCGATCAATCTCCTGGTCGAGCTCGGCATCCTGTCGGTCGTGCTGATGGCGACGCGCTTTGCCGCGCTCGGCCGCAGACTCGCGGTGGTCACGCTGGTGGTGCTGGGGCTCGCTGCTTTCTCGCCGCTCGGCAACTTCCTGATCTATCCGCTGGAGTCGCGCTTTCCTGCCTGGGATCCGTCGCGCGGCGCGCCCGACGGCATCATCGTGCTCGGCGGCTCGGTCGACACCGATCTGTCGGCTGCACACCGCACGCCCGTCGTCGCGCACGCGGCCGATCGTCTGTTTGCGCCGGCCGAGCTCGCGCGGCGCTATCCGAATGCGCGCATCGTCTTCACCGGAGGCTCAGCGAACCTGGTTTCGACCGAGGCGAGGGAGGCTGACTACTCCGCACCGATCCTGGAGAATCTCGGCATACCGAAGCAGCGCCTGATCCTCGAGCGCAATTCCCGCAACACCTGGGAGAACGCGATCTTCACAAAGCAAATGGTGGATCCAAAGCCGGGCGAACGGTGGCTCCTGGTGACGTCGGCCTTCCACATGCCGCGCTCGATGGGGATCTTCCGCACGGCCGGATTTGACGTCGAGGCCTATCCCGTGGACTGGCGGATGGGGGGACGCGACGATCTTTTTTCCTTCACCAATATCGGCGCGGATGGGCTCCGCCGAACTGATGTGGCCGTGCGCGAGTGGATCGGCCTCGTGGCCTACCGTCTGATGGGCAGGATCGGCGAGTTGCTTCCGGGACCGGGCAAGGACTAGAACCAAGGGCTGCAAAACAAGAACACACGGCGCGCGATCGCCGGCCGGGAGAAGCACCATGCAACAGCAGAGCGCAGACAGGATCGATCTTGCAGGCGTCGTCGCCGACCTCAACAGCTTGCTGCGGCTGAAGACGACGGTGATCGGCATGAAGTTGTTCGCAACGGCCGCGGAGATGGAGGCGATCCCGAAGATCCGGCGTCCGAACGCAATTCACACCACCGACCAGATCGTCAGCATGGCCGCGCGCCTGGGATGGACCGTCGGCATCACCGCCGACGACCTCGTCGGCGCGCAATGCCGCGCGGTGATCGGCCTTGCGCCGCAGGACGAGAAATGGCTCGCCGGCGAAAACTATGTCGGGGTCTGGCACGGTACCGCAGAGGATGCGCGCAAGCGCCAGCAGGCCCTGGATGTGGTTCCGTTCGGGCAACATCAGGCGCTCGCCGTCAGTCCGCTGGCGAGCGGCCGGCTCGATCCGCCCGACATCTGCCTCGTCTATGCGACGCCGGGGCAGATGATCATCTTGATCAACGGACTGCAATATACCGGCTACAAGAAGTTCGAATGGGGCGTGGTCGGCGAGACCGCCTGCGCCGATTCCTGGGGGCGGGCGCTCAAGACGGGGGAGCCCAGCCTGTCCTTGCCATGCTATGCCGAACGGCGCTATGGCGGCGTGCCGGACGAGGAGATGCTGATGGCCTTGCAGCCGTCGCATCTCGCCAAGGCAGTTGAAGGCATGAAGGCGCTGGCCAGGAACGGCCTGCGCTATCCGATTCCGCCCTATGGCATTCAAAGCGACGTCCGTGCCGGCATGGGCGTGAGCTACGCGAAGAAGTAAAGGCCGACCATGAGCTCTGCGAAATTCGACATCGTCGTCTACGGCGCGACCGGTTTCACCGGCCAGCTCGTCGCCGAGTATCTGGCAACGCGGTACAAGGACGACAAGGCGCTGAAATGGGCGATGGCGGGCCGCAGCCTCGACAAGCTGAGATCGGTGCGCGACGCGATCGGCGCGCCGGCGGACACGCCGCTGATCGTGGCGGATGCGTCGGATGCGGCGTCGCTGAAGACGATGGTGGCGCAGACCAGGTCGGTGATCACGACCGTGGGGCCGTACCAGTTCTACGGCGAGGATCTGCTCGCTGCCTGCGTCGCGGCGGGTGTGGATTATTTCGATCTCTGCGGCGAGCCGGTGTGGATGCGGCAGATGATCGACAAGTACGAGGCTGCGGCGAAAACGAGCGGCGCGCGCATCGTGTTCTCCTGCGGCTATGATTCCGTGCCGTTCGAGCTCGGCACGTTGTTCGTGCAGGAAGAGGCGGGGCGCGTGTTCGGCGCGCCGGCCGCGCGCGTGAAGGGCCGTGTGCGCGACATGCGCGGCACGCTGTCGGGTGGCACAGCGGCGAGCGCGAAGGCGACCTTCGATGCGGTTGCCAAGGACCTCAGCCTGGTCGCCATTCTCAACGATCATTTCGCGCTGACGCCCGGCTTCACCGGCCCGAAGCAACCGAAGGGCAATAGGGCGGTTTACGAGGAGGATCTGCAATCCTGGGCGGCGCCGTTCATGATGGCGCTGATCAACACCCGCAACGTCCACCGCTCCAACATGCTGATGGGCTTTCCCTACGGCCGCGAGTTTGTCTACGACGAGATGGTCCTGACCGGTCCCGGCGAGAAGGGCGAGGCTAATGCCAAGCGCGTGATGGCGGCCAACGCCGAGAAGACCGGTCCGAACGCGCCGAAGCCGGGCGAGGGGCCCTCGAAGGAGGAGCGCGAAAACGGCCTATTCGATCTGCTCTATGTCGCCATCGCGCCCGATGGCCGCATGGTGCGCGCCGGCGTCACCGGCGACCGCGACCCCGGCTACGGCTCGACCTCCAAGATGATCTCCGAATGCGCGATCTGCCTGTTGCGCGACGCGGCGGACGTTCCGGGCGGCTTCTGGACGCCGGGAGCCGCGATGCAGGACAAGCTCATCAAGCGGCTGCAGGACAATGCGGGGCTGACGTTCAAGGTGGAGAGCTAGGTCGGCTCCCGTAGGATCGGCAAAGGCCCAGCGCGCCGTGCCGCACCATCTCTGAGTGGTGGGCACGCTGCGCCTTGCCCATCCTACGGCACCGTCTCTGTCACACCGCCCTGGCATCGTACGCGTACATGAAGTCCATGTTCTTCGCGCCCAGCGGCAGCAGCCATTTCAGCATCTGATTGCGCATCCACGCGCCGATGGCGCTGAACTCGCGCTTGCTGTTGCCGTTGCGACGCGCCATCGCGACGATCCTCTCGGTGCGCGGACGACGCTCGGCCTCGAAGGCCTGAAAGGTGGCGCCGAGCTCCTGGCCCTCCTGCATCAGCCGCGCGAGCCGCATCGCATCTTCGAGCGCCAGCGAAGCGCCCTGGCCGGCGTGAGGGCTGGTTGCGTGCGCGGCGTCGCCGATCAGCAGCGAGCGCTTGCGCGACCAGGTCGGCAGTGTCGCGACGTCGAGCGTGTCGGTGACGACGATGTTCTCGGCCGCTTCGATGATGGCAGGGATCGGATCGTGCCAGCCGCGGTGCAAGCCGCGCAGATGCTGCTTCAGCGTCGCCGGATCGAGCGCGCGAAACGTCGCCGCGTCCATGCCGCGTGCGGGCTGCGTGCTCCACCACATCACGCCGTCGCCCGGATCCGGACTGCAATAGCCGTAGCCGAAGAAGCCGCACCGGCCGAAGGTGGTCTCGACACGCCGGCCGATCGATCTTCCGGCGAGGACGGCGTGCGGCACGAAGCCGCCGAAGCCGATCAGGCCGGTGTTGAAGGGTTGCGGGCCATCAGGCACCACCTGGCGGCGCGTGACCGAATGGACGCCGTCGGCACCGATCAGGAAGTCGCCTTCGGCCGTGGTGCCGTCGGCGAAATAGGCGATGATCGGCTGGTCGCCGCGATCCTCGACCTTGATCAAGCGTTTCTCGAAATACAGCGAGACGCAAGCGCACCAGGCCTTGTCGATCAGCATCTCGTTCAGCGTGGCGCGGCATACGTTCACCGCGGGCTGGCCGAAACGCCGTTCCATCTCGCGGTTGATCGAACCGAGCTTGGCGCCGCGCTGGGAATAGAAGTCGAAGGATTCCGCGACCGAGCCGCGGGAGATCAGCTCCTTCGCCAGCCCGATCTCGTCCATCACATGCATGCCGTTCGGTGCAATCTGAAGGCCGCCGCCGATGCCCTTCGAATAAGGCCAGGCCTCGTAGATCGCGGACTCGATGCCGGCGCGGCGGAGCAACACCCCGGCGACGGGCCCGGCGATGCCGGCGCCGATGATCAGGGCCTTGCGGGGACGATATGACATGGCTTGCTCCCGACGTTTCCGTGGTGCTAGGAGAAATTACGGTCACTAAATCTCTTAGTGACTAAGATATATATCGCCTAAGAGATGAGGTCGGCCTTGTCAAGGAAGAAGGCGCGCACTGCGCTGCTGCAGGAGCTCGAGGACGCCATGCGCAGATCGTCCGCGCAGGGCGTGCTCTATGGGCAAACCGTTGCCAACGTTGCCGGAATTGCCAATTCCGACCTCGAATGCATGGACATCCTGTATCTCGAAGGCCGCGTCACCGCAGGGAGGCTCGCCGAGGTCACGGGCCTCACGACCGGTGCCATCACGGGGGTGGTCGACCGGCTCGAAAAGGCAGGCCTGGTGCGCCGCGAGCGCGACGAGAAGGACCGCCGCAAGGTCTTCATCGCGGTCGTGCCGGAGGCAATCGCCGGCCTCGGCCAATACTATGTGCCAATGCAGCAGGCGATGGAGAAGGTCTGCAACGGCTATTCCGATGAGGAATTGCGGCTGCTGCTGCGGTTCGCCAACGAGGCCTACAAGGAGGTGCTCGCGGCAACAGAGGCCTTGAAGGGCCTGCTCGACACGCCGCCGGAGAAGCGGCCTGAACTCAAGCTGAAGACGCGTCCTCGCCAGCGTTAGCTTTGTAGACCTGCGCGGCCGCGATCATGCCCCACATCGCGCCCAGCATCATCCAGAAGTGGCGCCAGTGGTCGGTGTCGATCACGAGGCTTTCGCCGACGGTACCGAGGAAGGCGGAGAAGATCACGAGATAGGCACGCTGCCAGGGCACACGGACGAGGATGTGGCGGAAGCCCATGATCACCGTGGTGAAGACCAGCGCGGGATAGCATACGCCCGAAAGCCAGCCTCCGGACATGAACGCGTTCAGATATGAGTTGTGGGTGTCCTCAGGGAAGAAGCGGTGGAATTGCAGGGGACCAATGCCGAACGGCAGGTCGAGCGCCATCTCCGCACCGAGGATATGCCGGCCGAACCGGCCGAAGCGACCTTCGTCATAGCTCTGGTCGAAGCTGGCGCGCTGCTTGAACATCTCGGCGGTGGCGTCGAACGACAACAGCACCGCGATCAGCGCAAGGCCCAGCACCGCGGCGACGATCGCCATGACGATGATGCGCGAGCGCTGCGCGTTGGTGCGGCTGGTCAGCACCATCAAGGCCAGCATGAAGGCGGAGGTCAGCACCAAGCCGCCCCAGGCGGCGCGTGAGAAGGCGAGCAGGATCGCAAGCGACATGATGCCGAAGGCGATGACGTTGCGGAACGCCTTGCCGAACTTGTCTGAGACCACGCTCTGGAGCGCGAACAGTGCCGGCAGGATCAGGAAGGCGCCGAGCACGTTCGGGTCCTTGAACGTGCCGCGCGCGCGTCCGTAGAGCGTCAGGAGATCGTTGCCGCCGGGCGCGAGGTGGAAATAGCCGGCGACCGCCAGGAGCGAGGCGATCATCGCGCCGACCACGAGCCCGCGGCGCAGCATGTCGAGCCGGGCCGCCGTGTCTTCCGAAATGACCATCGCGAAAAACACCACCGTCACAGCCATGTACCAGGAGGTCGCGATCCAGCTTACCACCTCGGGCTTATCGAATAGCGGGATCGCGCTGATGGTGTAGCCCACATTGAGCAGGACCAGCAGCGCTACCAGCGGCATCAGCGCGAGCTTCAGCCGCAGGCCGGTGGCGAAGAAAGTAACGGTCGCGAGCAGCGTCGCGATCTCGTACGGGCTCGGCTCGATGAATACGATCGCGCCGGAGGCGCCGACCAGCCACACCAGCGCGCGCTGCAGCGCCAGCACGCCGGGCGCAGCTACGTTCGGTCCACCGGCTGTCGCCGCATACGCCATTACGCTCACGCTACTCGTACGCCACAAACAAGGCTGTCATCGTCCGGCTTGACCGGCGATCCAGTACTCTGCGGCGCGCGTTGCTGGAAACGGCTGGCGCTGCGGCGTACTGGATGCCCGCCCCAGTGCGCAACTGCGCACAAGGCGGGGCATGACGGAAACTCAATACGCGTTCTCGTTCTTTGTCAGCAGCGAGATCGGCGTCTTCAGGAGAATGACGAGGTCGAACAGCACCGACCAGTTCTCGATGTAATAGAGATCGAACTCGACGCGCTTCTGGATCTTCTCTTCGTTGTCGATCTCGCCGCGCCAGCCGTTGATCTGGGCCCAGCCGGTGATGCCAGGCTTGACGCGGTGGCGGGCGAAATAGCCGTCGACGGCTTCGTCGAACAGGCGGCTCTGGAGCTTGCCCTGCACCGCATGCGGCCGCGGGCCGACCAGGGAGAGGTTGCCGGCAAAAACCACGTTGAAGAGCTGCGGCAGCTCGTCGAGGCTGGTTTTGCGGATGAAGCGGCCGACGCGGGTGACGCGCGGATCGTTTTTGGTCACGACCTTCGATGCGGTCGGGTCGGCCTGATGGTGGTACATCGAGCGGAATTTATAGACGTCGATGCGCTCGTTGTTGAAGCCGAAGCGCTTCTGGCGGAACAGCACCGGGCCGGAGCTGTCGAGCTTCACCGCCAGCGCCACCAGTCCCATCACCGGCAGCGCTGCTAGCAGCGCGAGGCTTCCCACGACGCGGTCGAACAGCCACTTCATCACCAGATCCCAGTCGGTGATCGGCGCCTCGAACACGTCCAGCGTCGGCACCTCGCCGAGATAGGAATAGGAGCGGGGACGGAAGCGCAGCTTGTTGGTATGCGCGGAGAGGCGAATGTCGACCGGCAGCACCCAGAGCTTCTTCAGCATTTCCAGGATGCGCGTTTCCGCCGAGATCGGCAGCGCGAACAGCACGAGGTCGACGCGGGTGCGGCGGGCGAACTCGACGATGTCGTCGACCTTGCCGAGCTTGCGCACGCCGGCGCAGGTGTCGAGCGAGCGGCTGTCGTTGCGGTCGTCGAACACGCCGAGCACGTGAATGTCGGAATCTTCTTGCGCCTTCAACGCCTCGACCAGCTGCTCGCCGCTGCTGTCGGAGCCGACGATGATGGTCCGGCGGTCGAGCCGACCCTGGCGCGCCCAACCGCGCACCAGCGCGCGCAGCACCAGACGCTCGGCAATCAGCGCGGCGAGCCCGAGGAAGTAGAAGGCGGCGAGCCACAGCCGCGAGATTTCGCTGCCGTACTTGGCGAAAAAGGAGATGCCGATGAACAGCAGGAAGACGAAGGACCAGGACGAGATCATCCGCGTCATCTGCCGGAGCTGACCACGGAACAGCTGCACCTGGTAGATGTCGGCGGCCTGGAAGCAGACCACCGCGGCGACCGCGACGGCGACGACCTCGGCCGGATAGATCCAGCTGAAGGCGCCGGAGAGCGGCATGACATAGCCGACGTAGAGCGCAATGCCGACGAGGCTCAGCAGCGCGAAATCAGCCAGGCGGACGAACCCGGCGATCACGATCGGGGAGTAGGCGCGAGCGACCTTCTGGTTGACCACTTCGAGCGCGGCGGACGAGAGCCGGCGACGGCGCTCCACGAAGGGCTGGTCAGCGGGCTTTGCCGCAGCGCTGGTCGCGGCATCGAGCATCGAGCGTGCGTTGAGCGGTTCCACGGGCGTCCACGTCCATTCCAAATCCCGCGGCACGGTCTTGCGCGCCCCGGGCAAGCATCCCCTGGCGCTCCGATTATCGAACAAATCGGAAGATTTTCTAAAGCGAGCTTAAGGATGGTTAACGATTGGCAAATGCGTCGTGATAGCCGGCGAGTACGCCGTCGACCATGGCCCGTTGAGAAAAGTGTGCGGAAATGCGCTCGCGCAAGGAGCGCGCGCGCTGCGCCGTCGTTTGCGGATCATCGAGGGCAGCCGCAATTGCCTCGGCCATGGCCTCGGGATTGCTCGGAGCGAACAGAGCGGGGCTGTCGGAGCCGAATATCTCGGGAATGCCGCCGATGCGGGACGCGATCATCGGAATGCCGGCGGCACCCGCCTCGATCACGACATAGGGCATGGAATCGCCGCGCGAGGGAACGACCAGCAGCCGCCCCTTGGAGAAGCCGTAGCGCGCCTTGACGTGGCCGATGAAGCGGATCGCGTCGGACAGGCCGAGCCTCTCGACCTGCGCTTTCAGCGCCGCGGTCTCCTCGCCGTCGCCGCCGAGCGTCAGCGTGACCTTCTTGCCGACCGCATGCAGCTGCGCCACGGCATCGACGAGCAGATCCGCGCCCTTGATGTGCCTGAACTCGCCGACATAGGCGAGGTCGGTGGCATCGTCGGCCGTCACGACAGGCTCGAACTCCTCGGGAGTGACGCCATTGAAGACGCAACGCACGACGCCCTTTGGCGTGCCGACGATGCGTTGATAGGTGTCGCGGGCAAATGCGCTCTCGAACAGGAACAGGTCGGTCGAATCCATCAGCGCGCGCTCGAGCCGCGCGTAGAACTCGCCCTTGAGGGTGTTGAGGGGATAATGCAGCGAACCGCCATGCGGGGTGTAGATGCGGATGGTCTCGTCCGAGCGCCGTCGCATGCGGATGAAGGCGCCGGCCTTGGCGCCGTGGCCGTGCAGCACGTCGGGCTTGAGCGTGGCGATCAGGCGGCGCATGCGAAGCCATACCAGGACATCGTCGGGCGACGGCTCGCGGCGAATCGCGAGCCGGTGCACGCCGAGCTTCAGCCGAGGCGCGAGCTCGGCGAGAGCCTTGTCGGCGCGCTCCCCGCCGGTGAGGCTGTCGGCGAGAATGCCGACATGATGGCCGCGGTCGACCTGGCCGTTGGCGACGTCGAGGATGTGGCGGAAGATGCCGCCGACCGGAGCACGCACGGCGTGCAGGATGCGAAGCGGCCGGTCGGGAGAGGGGGGCATGATCAAAACCAGCTCGACGGCGACTGCCGAACAATTCTCACGAAATTATCGCGAGGAATTAAGGGCCGTCGTGGTTAACAAACGATGACGGACGCGCGTCGGCCGGCCGCCGGCGGTCGCGATTAACCGCGCGGCAACCTTAATGGAGTGTAATCGCCCCGGTTGAGGTAGAGTCGCAGCATTGCCCTGCGGGAGTGTTCGATGCGTTTAGCGTTCTGGCGTGCCGGCAAGGCCAAGGCGGTGATCGAGCGGGCTGTCTCGAAGTCCCGACCCAAGCCTGCGCCAAAGATCGACGCCAAGGTCGAGGCCAAGCTCGAAGCAAAGGCTGAAGCAGGCGCTGCGCCGGTTGTCACGAAGCAGGCCCAAGTCGAATCCGGCGATATCGACCTGCGCGCGCTTGGAACGGCACTGGCGCGCAAGCGCAGCTGGATCATCGTGCCGACGGTGCTGGCGCTCGTTGCGTCCCTCGCTGCCGTCAATCTCGTCACGCCGCGTTACAAGTCCGAAGCCCGCATCCTGATCGACGGCCGCGAGAACGTGTTCCTGCGCCCGAACAGCGACCGGACCGAGGAGCGGCAGGCGCTCGACGCCGAGGCCGTCACCAGCCAGGTGCAGCTGGTGTTGTCGCGTGATCTCGCGCGGGAGATCATCAAGAAGAACAAGCTCGCGGAACGCCCCGAATTCGACCCCGTGCTGCAAGGAATCTCGCCGCTGAAGTCGCTTGCCGCGCTCATCGGCATCGGCCGCGATCCGTTCTCGATGACGCCGGAAGAGCGCGTGCTCGATGCTTACTACGAGCGCCTTCAGGCCTATGCGGTCGACAAGTCACGCGTGATCGTGATCGAATTCCAGTCCGCCGATCCCGAGCTTGCCGCCCGCGTCGCCAATTCGATCGCCGACGGCTATCTCGTGCTCCAGCAGAGCGTGCGCCAGGAGCAGGCCAAGAACGCCAGCCAGTGGCTGGCCGGCGAGATCGAGAGCTTGCGCAAGAAGGTCTCGGAGGCCGAGGCCAGGGTCGAGGACTTCCGCTCCAAGTCGAGCCTGTTCGTCGGGACCAACAACACCACGCTGTCGAACCAGCAGATGGGCGAGGTGAACACCCAGCTCAACAATGCGCGCTCGATGAAGGCGGATGCGGAATCCAAGGCGCGGCTGATCAAGGATATGCTCCAGAGCGGCAAGCCGATCGAGGCATCCGAGGTCGTGAACTCCGAATTGATGCGCCGGTTGTCGGAGCAGAGGGTGACGCTGCGCGCGCAGCTCGCCGAACAGTCATCCACGCTGCTCGGCAATCACCCGCGGATCAAGGAGCTGAAGGCGCAGCTTGGCGATCTCGACAATCAGATCCGCGACGAAGCGGCCAAGATCTCGCGCTCGCTCGAGAACGACGCCCGGATCGCCAGCGGCCGGGTCGACGGCCTGACCGTGAGCCTCGAGCAGCTCAAGAAGCAGGCGGCCTCGACCAACGGTCAGGATGTCCAGCTCCGTGCCCTCGAGCGCGAAGCCAAGGCGCAGCGCGACCTGCTCGAGACTTATCTGGCCAAGTACCGCGAAGCCAACACCCGCGAGACCATCGACACCGCGCCGACGGACGGCCGCATCATCTCGCGCGCCATCGTGTCGAACACGCCGGCCTATCCGAAGAAGCTGCCGATCGTGCTGATCGCGACCATCGCGACGCTGCTGCTGTCGTCCGGTGTCGTCGTCACCGGTGAGCTGTTGCGTCAGACCGCGCCGCGTGCGGCGGCTGTGTTCACGCCGCCGGCGGTTCGGCGGGAGCCGGCGGTGGCTCGGCAAGAAGTGGTGGTGGAGCCCGTCGTCGAGCCCATCATGGAAGAGCCGGCGCCGCTTCAGCCGGAGATGACGGCCGATGCCGATGCGACGGAGTTCGCCGAGATCGAGCATCTCGCCGACCGCCTGCGTGCCGCGGGCACGGCGGCGAAGAAGGTCACGGTGCTCGGTACCGCGCCCGGCGAAGCCATCACGCTGTCGACCCTGACGCTCGCCCGGCACCTGGCGCGCGATGCCCGCGTCGTCGTCGTCGATCTCGCCGCATCCTCGCCGACCATTGCCGCGGTATCCGTCGATGCGTCGGCTCCGGGCCTTGCCGAATTGATGCAGGGCGAGGCCTCGTTCACCCAGATCATCACCCGCGACAAACTCTCGCGGCTGCATCTGGTCATGGCGGGCCGTCCCGGCTTCGACCGCAGCCTGCTGCAATCGCCGCGCGTGGCGCTCGCGATCGACGCGCTGCTGCGCGCCTACGATCACGTGCTGATCGACGCCGGCAGCGCCTCCGATCTCCCGGCCGAACTGCTGACGGCGCATGCCCGCGCCGTCGTGGTGCCCGATGCGTCGATGGCACCTGATGCCCGCACGCTGATGTGCGATCAGCTGAGGGCGGTCGGCTTCAGCGAGGTGACGATGCTGAGCAAGCCGGTGCAGGCTTCGGATGCAATGGAGACGCCGCGCGTGGTTGCGGCGTAGTAGATTTTACCCTGTCTCTTGTGGCCACAAGGGGAGAAGGGAAGAGAGCTACCCGAACGCCTGCCGCAGCCGGCGGGCCATGTCGAACAGCACCTGGTTCTGCTTCACCAGCCGCTTGCCGTGGCTGAGCGAGGACATTGCCATCGCCGCGAGCTTGCCGCGGGAGGTCAGGGGCACGAAGCTGTCGAAAATGTCCTCGTCGTCCTTGCAGAACATTCGCTTGTAGTCGTCCGAACCGATGCCAAGGTCGAGCGAGCGGTAGCCGAGCTCCGCACAGCGATCGATGATATAGCGCATCAGGATCAGGCCCGGGCTGTAGCGGGCGTGGTCGGACATCGTGTAGGTGTTGAACATCATCGAGAAACGCTCGCCGTCGGCGACGCCGGCGAAGATCGCGATCACCTCGTCGTCGCATTCCAGCGCGTGGATGTCGATGACGCGGCCTTCGCTGCGCGGTGCGAGGCAGGCGCTGCGGACGAACTGTTCGACGCCGGGCTCGGCGAAGACGTTCGGGAGCTTCTGTTCTGCCATCCGCGCCGGCTTGACGCGGAAGAACCAATCGAGCAGTCGGGTGATGTCTGCATCCGACGTGGCCAGGTGATAGCGATAGCCGGCGAGCGACTGAAGCTTCTTTTCCTTGCTCTTGAGGCGGCGCCGGAGCGAATTGCTGATCCGCGATGCCGGCGTGCCGCCCGGCTCCATCACCAGTCGCGGACAGCCGTTGATCGCGCTCTGTCGCGGCAGCAGGGCAAACGGGTTCTGCTGGCCGCGCCAGCGCCGCGGCTGCTGCGTCAGCACGAGCACGTCGACATGCTCACGCAGCGACGCAAGCAGTGCGTCGAGATCGGCGCTGGCGGCCCGCGCGGCGAACTCCGCATTCCACAGGCCCATGTTGAAGGTTGTATGCTTGCCGCCCATGAAGCAGGCCGTGCGCACGCCGTGGCTTTGGCGTTGCGAGAGCGGCAGCAGAAGCAGCGGCGCTCGCTCGGCGTCGCGGGCGATCACGATGAACGGCCGGGCGCCTTCGTGGGCGCCGACCAGGCGTTGCCACGGGCTGAGCAGGTCGAAGCGCTGGTAGGGGTTGAAGAGATGGCCGTTCGCCTCGAAGGCACGCCAGACCGCCTCGGCCTCGGCGAGATCGGTGACGACATCGACCTGCGCGATACGGCTCGCTTCCGACCGCGCTGGCGCTTCTGCCGTCCGGCTTTGCATCGCCGCAGCCATGGTCATTCGCGGAACCTGTCGAGAAATCGAAAATATGTATTTCGGCTTGTGGCCGACCTTTGCAAACAAAGGTCAACAAAGGGTAATGACGATGGGAGAGGGAACGGGCGCCGGCGGGCGCGAAGGATGGGATTTTGGCATCCGACGACAGATGGCTGGAACGGCTGCGTCTCGAGCTGGCCTGGTTCACCGGCCAGGCCGTGTTGCGCAGTCGCGGCGCCGGCGCCATCCTGCGCTTCCAGCACGTGCGGCCGCGGCGGCGCGGATTTCAGCCGATGCGCGCGAACGAGATCACGCCGCAATTTCTTGACCGCGCGATTCGCGCGCTGGAGCGGTGGAAGTACGATTTCCTCGGCATGGACGAGGTCTGCCGTCGCGCGGTGACGCTGCCGGAGAAGCGCCGTTTCGTGGCGCTGACCTTCGATGGCGCGCCCAAGGATTTCATCGACTTCGCCTATCCGGTGCTGACGCGCCACGCCGTACCCTTCACGATCTATGTGCCCACCGCCTTTCCCGACGGTATCGGCGAAGCCTGGTGGCTCGGTCTCGAACAGGTGATCGCGCGCGAGAGCCGGATCAGCCTGATGATGGGCGACAAGGAGCAGCGTTTCACCGTCACCGACAAGGCCGGGAAGCAGGCGCTGTTTTCGTATCTCGAGAGCTGGCTGCGCTCGTTGCCGCCCGCGGAGCTGTCGGCTGCGATCGCCGATCTCTGCACGCGCTACAGGATCGATCTCGCCGCGCTCTCGCGCGAGGCGTCGATGGATTGGGAGGACCTTGCGAAGCTGTCCGCCGATCCGCTCGTGACGATCGGCAGCGCCACCGTCAACTATCCCGTTCTCGCCAACATGAAGGATGCCGCCGCGCTGCGCGAGATGACGATGGGCAAGGCCGTCGCGGAAGCGGCTTTCCGCCGCGAGATCAAGCATTTCGCTTTCCCGTTCGGCAAACGCTCTTCGTTTCGGCGCAGCCACGTCGTCATGGCGGAGGAGGCCGGATTTGCCAGCGCTGTGTCGACGATCCCGGGCATCGTGGACGCGGAGGGACGCACCAATCTGCGCGCGCTGCCACGGATTTCCTGGGACGGACGGGTGTGTTCGCTGCGGATGATGCGCGTGCTGGTGTCGGGTGTCGCCTTTGCGCCGGTGAAGCCGACGGGCAGCGCGATGAGCCGGACTTAGCGAGTGGTCTTGACGCGGTCGGGCCGCTGCATCCAGCTGACGATCGGCATCGCGGGCAGCACCCAACCCATGCCGACCACGACGTAGTAGATCGCCTGCCGCCAGCCGGACTCGGCGATCCACGGCATCTGCGCCGCCGCCATGCCGAGCAGGGCCCAGACGGTGGCCAGCACCAGGAGCAGGATGGCGCCGAGGAACTTGCGGGTGCGGATCGTCATGGGCGGGAGCTTGCTGCTTTCGCGTAACTTGCACTGAGGGAGCGGGGGACTATAAGGGGCACGCAGTCCGGTTCAAGCCTGGTTTTTGTCCCGAATGACGACGATGTCCACCCCGTCCGAGCCGCATCGCGCCGTGCGCTGGTGGCTGATCGCAGTGGCCGCACTGATCGCACTGATGGTGCTGGTCGGCGGCGCGACCAGGCTGACGGAATCCGGCCTCTCGATCGTCGAATGGAAGCCGGTCACGGGCAGTGTTCCGCCGCTCTCCGAGGCGCAGTGGACCGAAGCATTCGAGGCCTACAAGAAGATTCCGCAATATCGCGAGCTCAACGCGGGGATGAGTCTGTCCGAGTTCAAGGAGATCTTCTGGTGGGAGTGGAGCCACCGGCTGCTCGGACGTTTCATCGGTGTCGCTTATCTCTTGCCGTTCCTGTTCTTCCTCTGGCGCGGCGGCCTGTCGGGCGAGCTCAAGCGGCGGCTGTGGCTGCTGTTCGCGCTCGGCGGTCTGCAGGGTGCGGTCGGTTGGTGGATGGTGGCCTCGGGCCTGACCGAGCGGGTCGAGGTCTCGCAATATCGGCTGGCGACACATCTGGTGCTGGCTCTTCTGATCTTCGCCGGGATCGTCTGGACGGTGCGGCGGCTCAAGGAGCGGCCGCAGATCTCGGCGCCGGCACGGCTGCGGCTCACGAGCGCGGTGCTTCTCGCCGTGACCTTCGTGCAGATCTATTTCGGCGCGCTGGTCGCGGGCCTGCGCGCCGGGCGCGCCTACAACACCTGGCCGCAGATCGACGGGGCGTTCATCCCGTCGGCGGAGCGGCTGTGGTTCGAGACGCCATGGTGGCGCAACATGTTCGACAATGTGCTGACGGTGCAGTTCGAGCACCGCATGACCGCCTACCTGCTGTTCGCGCTGGCGGCGCTGCATGCGATCGACGCGGTGCGCTCGCGCGCAGGGTCGGCAGCGAGCGGCGCCCTTTGGCTGTTTGCGGCGGTGAGCCTGCAGGCGGTGCTCGGCATCCTCACGCTGCTCAACCAGGTGCCGATCGATCTGGCGCTCGCCCACCAGGCAGTCGCGATCGTAGTGTTGACGCTTGCGGTGATGCAGGTCGAACGGCTGGCTTCGCGACAATCTGCGGAAGCCCAGCCGCGCGCGGTTCCGGTCAGCCAGCCCGGCTGATCACGAGCCCGGCTGATCGGATCAGCAATAACCGTAAACGCCGCACGCGTAGGGCAGGCGCCAGAAATAGTCGACCTGTTTCCCGCCGTAATACGCGCCCTGATAATCGTAGCTCCAGGGGCGGCCGTAATACCCCGGCAGCGCGTGGGAGCCCGGCAGCAGCGGCGTGCCCGGCAGGTTGCTTATGTAGCTGCCGACGCCATAGGCCGGCGAGATCAGCGCATCCGGATCGGTTTCGACATAGACCTGCGGCGGATCCTGCGGCGGCACAGCCGCGCGCCGCTTCGGCGTCGCCGGCAGATCGGCGGCGAGCGTGCTGGAAACCGTCAGCATCACGGCCAGGGCAGGCACCATCCAGCGCAGCATCGTCGGCTCCGAATCAAAAGGGGCGATCCAAGGACGATGTATGGGGCAGATGTGGTTAATGACTGTTAACTGACGGCGGCCAAAAACGGCCGCCGTCATTCCGGGGCGGTGCGAAGCACCGAACCCGGAATCTCGAGCTGGATCAGGCAAGATCGAGGTTCCCCGGTGCGCAATTGCGCACCCGAGGTTCGCGCCCTGCGCGCCCCGGAACGACAGGAAAAGACTACGCCCCCAGCGCCTGCTCCAGATCGGCAATCAGGTCTTCCTTGTCCTCGATGCCGACCGAGAGCCGCACCACGTCGGGGCCGGCACCGGACTTGATCTTGGCGGCGTCGTCGAGCTGGCTGTGCGTGGTCGAGGCGGGATGGATCACGAGCGAGCGGGTATCGCCGACGTTCGCCAGATGCGAGAACAGCTGCAGCTTCGACACCAGGTTCACGCCGGCGTCGTAACCACCCTTCAGGCTGAAGGTGAACACCGCGCCTGCGCCCTTTGGCGCGTATTTGCGCGCGAGCTGGTTGTATTTGTCGCTCGGCAGGCCGGCATAGCTGACCGAGGCCACCGCCGGATGTCCCGCGAGGTATTCGGCGACAGCCTTGGCGTTGTCGCAGTGCTTCTGCATGCGCAGCGGCAGCGTCTCGATTCCCGTGAGGATCATGAAGGCATTGAAGGGCGACAGCGCCGGGCCGAGGTCGCGCAGGCCGAGCACGCGGCAGGCGATCGCGAAGGCGAAATTGCCGAACGTCTCCTGCAGGCGGATGCCGTGATATTCGGGGCGCGGCTCCGACAGCATCGGATATTTGCCGCCCGTGGACCAGTCGAAGGTGCCGGCGTCGACGATAATGCCGCCGAGGGAGTTGCCGTGGCCGCCCAGGAATTTCGTCAGCGAGTGCACGACGATGTCGGCGCCGTGGTCGATCGGGCGGATCAGGTAGGGCGAGGCCAGCGTGTTGTCGACGATCAGCGGCGCGCCCGCCTTGCGTGCCACCGTCGAGATCGCCTCGATGTCGGTGATGCTGCCGGCCGGGTTGGCGATGGACTCGATGAAGATGGCTTTCGTGCGCGGCGTCACCGCGCGCTCGAAGCTTGCTATGTCGTCGGGATCGGCCCACACCACGTTCCAGCCAAAACTCTTGAACGCATGCGTGAACTGGTTGATCGAGCCGCCATAGAGCTTTCGCGCGGCAATGAACTCGTCGCCGGGCTGCAGCAATTGTTGCAGCACCACGACCTGCGCGGCATGGCCCGAGGCAACCGCAAGCGCGGCCGTGCCGCCTTCAAGCGCGGCGACGCGCTCTTCGAGCACAGCATTGGTGGGGTTACCGATGCGGGTATAGATGTTGCCGAACGCCTGCAGGCCGAACAGCGAGGCGGCGTGGTCGGCATCGTTGAAGACGAAAGAGGTCGTTTGATAAATCGGAGTCGCGCGCGCGCCGGTGGTGGGGTCGGGCTGTGCACCGGCATGCACGGCGAGGGTTGAAAATCCCGGAAGGCGATCGCTCATTGAGGGTGTCCTGTTCTTGTGGCCTGAAAATCGCGCGGCATGCTGATGGGCGTCGCGTTCCGCGTCAAGGCGCGGCTTCACATCGGAATGATCGTGCTACGCATTGTAGCGTTCGCGAAAGAAATCTTCGCAATTGCGTCAGCTCTGCTCGCTCTTGTTTTTCGCGGCGCGATCCGATGCTGCGGTATCCCCGCCGCCGACGCTCATCCGATTGAGGGATAGCCGCATGCCTTGTGTCGGTGCCGGCGCCCGCTTGGAGCTGAGCGTGCGCGAATTGACGCCCATCCAGGAGATTTCGGACGACAGCCGGCCATACTCGATCTTGGGGCAGCGGTTCATGACGACCTTGATGCCCACCGCTTCCGCCTTCGCCGCGGCCGCATCGTCGCGCGCGCCGAGCTGCATCCAGATCACCTTCGGCCGCGGATCGAGCGTGAGCGCCTCTTCGATGACAGGCATGATGTGGCTGGAATTGCGAAAGATGTCGATCATGTCAACGGGGCGCCCGAGGTCGGAGAGCGAGGCGACGAACGGCTTTCCGAGCAGCTCCTTGCCGACATGGCCGGGGTTGATCGGGATCATGTCGTAACCGCGCTGCGCCAGATATTTGAACGCGAAATAGCTCGGCCGCACGTTGACCGGCGAGGCGCCGACCATCGCGATCGATTTCACGCTGTTGAGGATGCCGCGGATGTAGTTGTCGGGATAGGCGTCGTGGCTCATCACTTGTCTTTTCTTGTTGTCATTCATCCCGCCATGTCGGCGTGCGCTTCTCGATGAAGGCGCCGATGCCTTCCTCGGCGTCGCGCGCCATCATGTTCTCGGTCATCACCTCTGCCGCATAGCGATAAGCGTCCGCGAGGCTCATCTCGGCCTGGCGGTAGAACGCCTCCTTGCCGAGCTTGATCGTGTAGGCGGATTTCAACGCGACCTTCTGAGCCAACGCAATCGCGGCATCGCGCTCGGTGCCGGCGTGGACGACGCGATTGACGAGCCCGATCTCGCAGGCACGCGCGGCCGGAACCGGCTCGCCCGTCAGCAGCATCTCCATCGCCTGCTTGCGCGGCACGTTGCGCGACAGCGCCACCATGGGCGTCGAGCAGAACAGGCCGATGTCGACGCCGGGCGTCGCAAAGCTCGCCGCCTCGGAGGCGATCGCGAGATCGCAGCTCGCCACGAGCTGGCAACCGGCCGCCGTCGCGATGCCCTGGACGGCAGCGACCACGGGCTTGGGCAGGCGCACGATCGCCTGCATCATGGCGCTGCACGCCGTCATGATGTGCGCAAAATAAGCCCGGCCGCGATCCGGATCGGTGCGGCGCGCAGTCAGTTCCTTGATGTCGTGGCCGGCGGAAAATGCGGGGCCGTTGGCTGCGATGACGGCCGCACGGATGTGCTTGTCTTCGGCGATCGCATTGAGGCTCGCATGCAGCTGTCCGATCATCGCCTCCGAAAGGCTGTTGCGCGCGGCTGGTCGGTTCAGCGTGAGCACGGCGACGCTGCCGACGATCTCGCGCAGCAGGATCTGTTGTTGCGGGGAGGGGGCGCGGGCGGCCTGGACGGACATTGACGCGATTTCCGCTAAATGATTGCAATTGGATGACACAGATAACTTAATGTAACAGCACAAGCGAAGCGAGGGTGGGGAACGGCATGGCGTTAGCGAAAATGAGCGTGGCGGAGCTCGAGCAGTTCCTCCGCGACGAATTTCCCCAGGCCTTCAGCGGCGACGACATCACCATCGAGAGCGCGGACGGCCAAACCTGCCTCCTGCGCCAGCGCTACAGCGAACGAATGCTGCGGCCGGGCGGAACCGTGTCCGGCCCGACGCTGATGGCGCTCGCCGATTTCGCGATGTACGTGGTGCTCTTGTCGGCGATCGGGCCCATCGGGCTAGCAGTCACCACCAATCTCAACATCAATTTCCTGCGCAAGGGCCAGCCCGGGCAGGACGTGCTGGCGGAGGCGCGGCTGCTCAAGCTCGGCAAGCGCCTCGCGGTCGGGGAAGTGAACCTGCTGTCGGGGACCTCACCCGACCCGATTGCCCATGTCACATCCACCTATTCCATTCCAAATGTTTGAGCTTTTTGCAGGTAATATAGCACCATAATTCTAAAGCATTGATTTTGCTAATGTAATTTATGTACGTGGGCATTGACCGTTGCGCGTCTCTTCTCTAGAAACTCGCGCAGTCCGGTGCGGTGTTCGCGCCGATGTCTCCCTCACGGAAATTCTGACATGAAAACCTTTTCGGCAAAGCCGGCCGAGGTGACGAAGAAGTGGGTGCTGATCGACGCCAAGGGTCTGGTCGTGGGCCGTCTCGCCACCATCGTCGCCATGCGGCTCCGCGGCAAGCACCTCCCGACCTACACCCCGCACGTCGACTGCGGCGACAACGTCATCATCATCAACGCGCAGCATGCGGTTCTCACCGGTCGCAAGCGCGAGCAGAAGACCTACTACAAGCACACCGGCTATGTCGGCCACGTCAAGGAGCGCACCGCGCGCCAGATCCTCGAGGGCAAGCATCCCGAGCGCGTGCTCGAGAAGGCCGTCGAGCGCATGATCCCGCGTGGCCCGCTCGGTCGCGTGCAGATGGGCAACCTCCGCGTCTACGGCGGGGCCGATCATCCGCACGAGGCGCAGCAGCCCGAGAAGATCGATATCGCCAAGTTGAACCGCAAGAACACGAGGGCCGCATAACATGGCCGAATCCATCCAGTCGCTCGACCAGCTCTCGCAGCTCAAGACGGCGGCCGCGCCCGAGGCGCCCAAGCACGAGAAGAAGGTCGACAAGTTCAACCGCGCCTATGCCACCGGCAAGCGCAAGGACGCGGTCGCCCGCGTCTGGATCAAGCCGGGCGCCGGCAAGGTCACGGTCAACTCGCGCGAGGTCGAGGTTTATTTCGCCCGTCCCGTGCTGCGCATGATGATCGAGCAGCCGTTCTCGGTGGCCCAGCGTTCCGGCCAGTACGACGTGATCTGCACCGTCGCCGGCGGCGGCCTCTCCGGCCAGGCCGGCGCGGTCCGTCACGGCATCTCCAAGGCGCTCACCTATTTCGAGCCGGAGCTGCGCGGCGTGCTCAAGAAGGGCGGCTTCCTCACCCGCGACTCCCGCGTGGTCGAGCGCAAGAAGTACGGCAAGGCCAAGGCCCGCCGGTCCTTCCAGTTCTCGAAGCGTTAATCGCTTTTGTCGCATTCGCCGCGAAAGCGGCTTCAAAGAGATGCAAAAGGGCGCTGAATTCAGCGCCCTTTTTGCTGTTCGTTTGTATGCAAATTGACGGCGTGTTTCCCGAAAACTTTGGGATCCGCGAAAACCTGAATGGAACCCGCCGGACATAGCGTCGCATTCGGAAGGGCGCGCAAATCGGATGTGCCGATCGCGTAACTGCTATGTTCTAGAGGGGGCCGACATGATGTCGCTCGATAGCATCACGCTCTATTTGGTCGCCACCATGGTCGCCGCACTGCTCGGCGCCATGATGGTGTTTTTCGGCAAGCAGGAGAACAGCCCCGCGCTGAAATGGTGGGGCGCCGCCTATCTCCTCGGTGCGGCCTCGGTCGCGCTGTGGACCGCGGCGGGCGACAGGCTGGGCCCGCATATTCACCTTGCGCTGAACGCCGCCGGTTTCGTCGCCTGCGGCATGGTGTGGAATGCGGCGCGCGTCTTCCACGGCCGCAAGCCGAACTGGCCCGGCCTCGTGCTTGGTGCGCTCGCCTGGGTCACTGCTGCGACGCTGCTCGATTCCGCCGCGTCCATGCTGCGCATGCTCGTCGGTGCAGGTATCGTCTCGATCTATGCGGCGCTGACCGCGAGCGAGCTCTGGGTCGAGCGGCGCAAGAGCCTGCAACGGCGCTGGCCCGCCTTCGTGGTGCCGGTACTGCATGGCGGCGTGTTGATGCTGCCGATGCTGGTCGGCAGCTTCCTGCGTCCGCACGATGCAGACTTCTCCTCGAGCATCTGGGTCACCGTGTTCGCGGTCGAGCTCGTGCTCTATGCCGTCGGCACGGTCTTTGTGATCTTCATGCTGGTGTCGGAGCGCACCGTCACCGCGCACCGGACCGCCGCGTCGACCGATCCTTTGACCGGCATGCTCAACCGCCGCGGCTTCTCGGAAGCCTGCGCGCGCGTGATCGAGCGCGAGGCCAAGGCCGGGCGGCCCGTGACCGTGATGATCTTCGACATCGACCACTTCAAGTCGATCAACGACCGCTTCGGCCATCCCGCCGGCGACGAGATGCTGAAGCTGTTCTCCACCGTCGTCGTCAGCAACTTGCGCATCTCCGATCTCTCGGGCCGCATCGGCGGTGAGGAGTTCGCCGCGCTGTTGCCGTGTTCGCTGGAGGAGGGCGTGCTGGTCGCCGAGCGGGTGCGCGAAGCGTTCGAGACCTCCGGCGTGGTGGTCGATGAGGGCCCGGTCGACACCACCGTCAGCATCGGCGTTGCCGGCGGTCCGGCCGGCACCGAACTCGAAGTGCTGCTGGCCTCGGCCGACACCGCGCTCTACCAGGCCAAGCGCGGCGGCCGTAACCGCGTGGAGGCGGCCGAGGAGCTGCCACTGTCGCTGGAGAACTGGCGTCGCCAGAGCGCGGCACGGATCGGCGCGCCGCAGGCGCGTCCGGCCACCGCCTGAGCCGCAGGGGCCTTGCGGTAATCCTCTGTTTACCGTTCGATTCCTACCATTGCGGTCATGGAATCGATCCGTCGACAGAATCCGCAAATCACCCTGATGTCGCTCGAAGCAGCCGCCGCCTCCGCACGCGGCGGCTTCGGCTGTCTGTTCTCGACCGCCCACGAATACGAGACGGCGCTGATCGCCGAGCGTCGCGCGCAGGGGCGCTACGGCCAGCACCGCAGCTATTGGCCGTTCGCAATGTTCGTCGGTTGCGTGTTCATCGTGGCGGGCACCGTGTTGCTGCTCGCCTGACCGGGCCTGCATTCAAGAGACCTGCACATTCCAGCGAGCCAGGCGCCGTTTCGGCGCCTTTTTCTTTGTCGCCGTCTGGGGTAGACACGCCGATCGAACGAGAAAAGGGTGGAAACCGATGATCACCGAAATCGCGCAAATCGACGTCAAGCCGGGTAGCGAGAAGGATTTCGAGGCGGCCGTCGCCAAGGCCAAGGCCGCCTTCGGCCGTTCAAAGGGGTTTCACGGCTTCGAGTTGCACAAATCAATCGAGAAGCCGCAGCGCTACAGGCTGATGGTGAAATGGGCGACGCTGGAGAACCACACCGTCGACTTCCGCGGTTCGGAGAATTTCACCGAATGGCGCGGCCTCGTCGGCCAGTATTTTGCCTCGCCCCCCGAGGTCGAGCACACCGAGACCGTGCTGACGACCTGACGGCCTGAGCGACGTCAGGCTGCCTCGGCGAGCGGCGGCGCCTCATACGTCTTGAAATGGTCGATCACGACCTTGGCGATGGCGACTAGCGGCAGCGCCAGCGCGAGGCCCCAGATGCCGAACACGACGCCGAGTAGGATCTGGAACGCGAACAGCGTGGCCGGCGGGATGTCGAGTGCCTGCCGCTGCAGGATCGGGGTCAGCACGTAGCTCTCCATGGCGTGCACACCCATGAAGAGGAGAAAGGCCGACAGAGCGGGAATCCAGCCCGAGGCGAGGCTTGCCAGCACCACGATGACGCCGGCGATGATGGCTCCGACGGTGGGGATGAAGGCGAGCAGGCCCGCCTGGATCCCTAAGATGAACGCGCCGGGGATGCCGATGATCGCAAGCCCGATCCAGGTCACGACACCGACCGCGATCATGACGACGATCTGGGCGATCAGCCAGCGCTCCAGCGTCTCGGCTGTACGGTCGATGACGAGGGCGACACGCGTGCGGTGCCTCGCCGGTGCCAGGAACAGCAGGCCGTCATGATAGACGGTGGGCTGGGCGGCGAAGGCAAGGCCCAGGAACAGCACGATGAAGATGTTGCCCACGCCGTGAATGGTGCCGAGCAGCAGCTTGAAGGTCTGGCTCACGATCGCCCCGCCGCTGGAGGCGAGCGCGCCGGCACCGGGCAAGGGACCGCGCGAGGGCGCCGCTGGTGCGGGAGCCGCGTCCGGCGACGTCGTGGCCGAGGCGTCCGACGCACCGTTGCCGAGATCGAAGAAGCTGGTGTCGACGCCGTGGGTTTCCAGGAAGGATCTGACATTCACGATCTGCGACTTGATGGTCTTGCTCAGCAGCGACGCCTGTTCGGCAATGGTGGCGCCGCCCAGATAGGCGATGCCCGCGAGAAGCAGGGCGAGCGCGACGCAGACGATCGCAAGTCGGACCGTATGAGGCAGGTGAACCCGGCGGCCGAGCGCATGGACCAGCGCGTTGAGGCCGAGGCCGAGCAGCATGCCGGTGAAGATCAGCAGCAGGGTGGCCGCAAAATACCATGTGAAGGCGAGCAGTGCGGTGAACAGCACGACGCCGATGCCTCCGACCGAAATCGCCCAGGCCTGGTCCCGCGCCAGGTCGCTGCGGGTCCGGGAGCGTTCATCTCTGGGAATCGTCACGTTGGATCCTTTTCGAGGGAGGCGGCGCCAGCGCACTCTTTCGCGAAATCCTGGCGGGGATCAAGCGGGACACGCGCCGGTTTGGCGCGTTCGTCGTCTTTGCGGACCTGCAGGTCCCTCCGAGCGATCGGACACGCCGCCGCCCGGCCTGCCACGACGCTCCAGGCCGGGCATTTGCGCGAAAATAGCATTGCCGTCCCGCGATCCCTTCTGTTGAATTTGTTCCATCGGAGGGGCATGTTTGCAGAATCTTCTTACCGGGAGGCTCGGAACGACAGATGAGAAAGCCGGTCGTCGGCGTGATCGGGAATTGCCATCGCGTCGAAAATCGATTTCAGGTCCAGATGGTCGGCGAGCGAAATCTGCGCGCGGTGGCCGAAGTCTCCGGCGGCTTGCCGCTGATGTTCGCGGGCTCCCCTGACATCACCGATATCCCGGCGCTGCTCGATACCGTGGACGGCATCATCCTCACCGGTGCGCGGGCCAACGTGCATCCGACCCGTTTCAACGTCGATCCTTGCGAGAAGCACGAGCCTTACGACATCCACCGCGATGAGGTGGCGCTGGCGCTCTCCGTCGCTTGCGTCTCCCGTGGCATCCCGCTGTTCGGCATCTGCCGCGGCCTCCAGGAGATGAACGTTGCCTTCGGCGGCTCGCTGCATCCGGAGATACGCGAGATCCCGGGCCGCATGAACCACCGCATGCCCCGGCTCGAGAACGGCGAGATCCATCCCGATCCGACGGTGGTGTTCGCCGACCGCCATGACGTCGACCTGACGCCGGGCGGGGCGTTCGCGAAAATCCTCGGCTGTGAGAAGATCAGGGTCAATTCGCTGCACGGCCAGGGCATTCTCGAACCCGGCAAGCGCATTCTGATCGAGGGTGTCGCCGAGGACGGCACCATCGAGGCAATCCGGATCGCTGAAGCCCCGGCCTTTGCGCTCGGCGTGCAATGGCATGCCGAATACGATCCGCAGCATAACCCGATCAACCGCAAGCTGTTCGAGGCCTTTGGCGAAGCGCTGGTGGCAAGGCAGAAGGCGGCGGCGTAGGCGGCAAGCGCTGCGGGACGCTGTGGGGGTATGATCTCGCTACGCCGTCATTGCGAGCGCAGCGAGGCAATCCGGAGTCTTTCCGCGGCGGGGTTCTGGATTGTTTCGCGGAGCCTGTCATCGGGCCGCGCTTTGCGCGGACCCGGTGGCTCGCAATGAGATCCACCGATAACTCCAGATCAAGGCCTGCACCGCGGATGGAATTTCGCAGCCTCCCCGATCCTTTCGAGTTGTGCTGGATAAACCAATCAGTAGGAATTGCTCCGTCCCGATTTTCGCGGCTCTGATTTGTTCTTTGAGAACGAACTGGAGTCAGATGCAGAACGAAAGCTGAAGGCTCCGCGGCGCAAGGTTCATCGCACCAGTGCGGTCGAATCGGAGACGCGCTCACGCCTCACGCCGCCCGCTCCATCCGTCGCGTGCGATAGGCCTGCGTGACATCATGCAGCCGACGAGCGAGATCATCGCGAGCACGTTCGGCGCAATCGGAGCGGACGGCGCGAGGGTAAGGCGGTAGCAGCGCCTGGCGCAGGGAGGATCAGGCGTCGGCATGCTCCGCCACTACCTCTGCTCAGCCGATCACATCGCCATCCTGCATGGGCATTCCCATTGCGTTGCACAATCGCAACGTTGATCTCCACGCGCAGCATTGAGGTTCATGAGAACAATACCATATGCCCTGCAAGGGAGCCCTTGCCGTGCAGACCATGAAGGCGGCCCTCGTTGCGGCGATCACCGTCGTGGCTTTGACCTGCTGCCTCCTTCCCAGCTCAGCGGAGGAGGGCGGCCGTGCAGCCTTCGTTGTTTCGATCGATGGTGCGATTGGCCCGGCGTCAGCCAGCTACGTGCGGGAGGCTTTGGCCACGGCGAGCGAACGGCGCGCCGAGGTCGTGGTTCTGAGGATGAACACGCCCGGCGGGCTCAATTCCAGCATGCGCGAGATCATCGCGGATGTGCTCGCCTCGCCCATCCCTGTCATCGGCTACGTCGCTCCTTCCGGCGCCCACGCGGCGAGTGCGGGGACCTATATTCTCTATGCGACCCACATCGCGGCGATGGCACCAGGCACCAACATCGGTGCGGCGACGCCGGTCCAGATTGGCGGGCCGCTTCCGGGCCTGCCGAGCGGCACACCCGACAAGGATGGCAAAGACAAGAAGGATGATCCGAAGGACGCGATGACGGCGAAGGCCACGAACGATGCCGTCGCCCTCATCCGCAGCCTCGCCGAGCTGCGCAACCGCAATGCGGAGTGGGCGGAGAAGGCGGTCCGCGAGGCCGCAACGCTCTCTGCCAACGGCGCGCTGGAGGCACATGCCATCGATCTCGTCGCGCGCGATCAGGCTGAATTGCTGCAGCAGGTTGATGGCCGTGTGGTGGAGCTCGCAGGCGGCAAGACGCAACGCCTGGCAACAAAGGATGCTGTCGTCGAAGCCATCGAGCCCGGACGGATATCCCGGTTCCTGGCGGTCATCACCAACCCGAATGTGGCGTTCATTCTCCTGATGGTCGGAATCTACGGCCTGATCTTCGAGTTCATGTCTCCCGGAGCCGTCGCTCCTGGAGTCGTCGGCGCGATCTGCCTGCTGATCGGCCTCTATGCGCTCAATTTGCTGCCGATCAGCTATGCCGGCCTCGCCCTGATGCTGATCGGACTCGTGCTTCTCACCGTCGAAGCCTTCAACCCGACCGTGGTGGTCGGCTTCGGAGGGATCGTCGCTTTCGTGCTGGGAGCAATGATGCTCTTCAGGAGCGAGGCGCCTGGGTACCAACTGTCGTGGTGGGTGATCGGCACTACCGCGGTCGTGTTCAGCGGCTTTGCTCTGATCGTGCTTGGCTCGCTTCGGCGCGTCCGCAAAGCTCCTGCGCTGGTCGGCGCACAGGCCATGCGCGGCTTGCCCGCCGAGGTTCTCGACTGGAACGGGAACGAAGGCCATGTCTTCGCCCACGGTGAGCGCTGGCAGGCGCGCGGCGCCGAAACCTTCAAGCCCGGAGAGACGGTGGAGGTCGCCAATGTCGTCGACTTGACGCTGCTGATACGCCGCACACCCGCCCGGACAGGCGAGGGAGGTACATCATGATGCTGGAATATCTGACGTATGCGGCGCTTGCGCTGCTTGTCATCGTGTTTCTATCCCAGGCTATTCGAATCCTGCGCGAATACGAGCGCGGCGTCGTCTTCACGCTCGGCCGCTTTACCGGTGTGAAGGGCCCGGGCCTGATACTCCTCATCCCGATCGTGCAGCAACTCGTCAAGGTCGATCTGCGGGTGATGGTGCAGGTGGTGCCGCCGCAGGACGTGATCTCGCGGGACAACGTCTCCGTCAAGGTCAATGCCGTCCTGTACTTCCGCATCGTCGACCCCGAGCGCGCCATCATCAAGGTCGGCGACTACATGGCGGCGACCAGCCAGCTCGCGCAGACCACGTTGCGTTCGGTGCTCGGCAAGCATGAGCTCGACGAGATGCTTGCGGAGCGCGACAGGTTGAACGCCGATATCCAGGAGATCCTCGACAAGCAGACTGACGTCTGGGGCATCAAGGTCACCGGCATAGAGATCAAGGACGTCGATATCAATGAAACCATGGTTCGCGCGATTGCCAAACAGGCTGAGGCGGAGCGCCTGCGGCGAGCCAAGGTGATCAATGCGATGGGCGAGCAGCAGGCCGCCGAAAAGCTCGTTGAAGCCGGCCGGATCCTGGCGCAGGAGCCCCAGGCAATGCAGCTGCGTTACTTCGCGGCTCTGCACGACATCGCCGGTGAACGCTCGTCGACCGTGGTGTTTCCGCTCCCCACCGGCCTGCTCGACCATTTGATGCTGCGACCCAACAACCCGTAGCGGAAAGCAGCAGCGCAAACGAAAAGGCGCCTCCTTCCGGAAGCGCCTTTTGCCTGTCGTGGTCTGTTCGGGACGATCAGCCCGAATAGTACATGTCGAACTCGATCGGGTGCGGGGTCATCTCGAAGCGCTCGACCTCGGTCATCTTCAGCTCGATATAGGCGTCGATGAAGTCGTCGTCGAACACGCCGCCGGCCTTCAGGAAGGCGCGGTCCTTGTCGAGGTTCTCGAGCGCCTCGCGCAAGCTGCCGCACACCGTCGGGATCTGCTTCAGCTCTTCCTTCGGCAGGTCGTAGAGATCCTTGTCCATCGCCGGACCCGGATCGATCTTGTTCTTGATGCCGTCGAGGCCCGCCATCAGCATCGCGGCGAAGCCGAGATAGGGATTGGCGAGCGGATCGGGGAAGCGCACCTCGACGCGCTTGGCCTTCGGCGAAGCGGTGTAGGGGATGCGGCAGGAGGCCGAGCGGTTGCGCGCGGAATAGGCGAGCAGCACGGGAGCCTCATAGCCCGGGACCAGACGCTTGTAGGAGTTGGTCGACGGATTGGTGAAGGCGTTGATGGCCTTGGCGTGCTTGATGATGCCGCCGATGTAGTGGAGGCAGGTCTCCGACAGGTCGGCATATTTGTTGCCGGCGAACACCGGCTTGCCGTCCTTCCAGATCGACTGGTGCACGTGCATGCCCGAGCCGTTGTCGCCGTAGACCGGCTTCGGCATGAAGGTGGCGGTCTTGCCGTAGATGTGCGCGACCTGGTGGATGCAGTATTTGTAGATCTGGATGTGGTCGGCCATCAGCGTCAGCGTGTCGAACTTCATGCCGAGCTCGTGCTGGGCGGAAGCGACCTCGTGGTGATGCTTCTCGACCTTGACGCCCATCTTGGCCATGGCCCCCAGCATCTCCGAGCGCATGTCCTGCACGGAGTCCTGCGGCGGAACCGGAAAATAGCCGCCCTTGGTGCGGACGCGGTGGCCGAGATTGCCGCCTTCATATTCGGTGTCGGAGTTGGTCGGCAGCTCCGAGGAGTCGAGGCGGAAGCCGGTGTTGTAGGGGGTGGACGAGAAGCGCACGTCGTCGAACACGAAGAACTCGGCCTCGGGGCCGACGAACACGGTGTCGCCCACGCCCATCGACTTCACCATGGCCTCGGCCTTCTTGGCGATGCCGCGGGGGTCGCGGTTGTAGGGCTCGCCGGTGGTCGGCTCGAGCACGTCGCAGGTGATGACCATGGTGGTCTCGGCGAAGAACGGGTCGATCGTCGCGGTCACCGGATCGGGCATCAGGCACATGTCGGACTCGTTGATCGCCTTCCAGCCGGCGATCGAGGAGCCGTCGAACATCGTCCCTTCGGCGAAGATGTCTTCATCGATCATGCTGACGTCGAACGTGACGTGCTGCCACTTGCCGCGCGGATCGGTGAAGCGCAGGTCGACGTACTTGACGTCATTGTCCTTGATCGATTTCAGGACGTCTTTGGCGGTCTTCATGCATACCCCTTATGGCTCTGCGGGTCGGTTTCCAGGTGAGCAGGATTCTTCTCGCTTTTGGCGAGTTCGCGCGCGACCGCACAAACGAAATCAGGCCGCCGAAGCAGCCTTATTTCTTGTCGGAGTGTCGCAAAATGCGGGATAGCACCCGGCTCAGATAGCGTCCAGCCCGGATTCGCCGGTTCGGATGCGGATCGCCTCTTCGATGTTGGAGACGAAAATTTTGCCGTCGCCGATGCGGCCGGTCTGCGCGGCGCGGCGGATCGCGTCGATGGCGCGCTCGACCAGATCGTCACCGATCACGATCTCGATTTTTACCTTCGGCAGGAAGTCGACGATGTATTCTGCGCCGCGGTAAAGTTCGGCGTGACCCTTCTGCCGGCCGAAGCCCTTGGCTTCGGTGACGGTGATGCCCTGAAGACCTACCTCCTGAAGCGCTTCCTTCACCTCGTCGAGCTTGAATGGCTTGATGATGGCTTCGATTTTCTTCACTGCGCGACTCCCGGCCTTTCGATCAAATAGCAACGTCTTCGTCAGGATGCGCATTTCTCAACGCACGATCTTGTCTTCTCTGTGCCGGGATCCCTGACAAGTCCGGCAACAACGGCCGGCCACACCTGTAGATGCCAGTGAGCACGACGACCGAAGCGGCTTCCTCGAAAGCAGGGTCTATGCCAAGTTGCAAATGCCCTGGTTATTGGAGCGTTATCAGCCTTTTAACGAGCATCTCTGGGTGGTGGCCCGATCTGCACAAAATACCGAAGGCTACGAAATAGGCAAACGGTTCAATATATGTGCAGATCGATGTCCCGGCCGCCGGATCGGCAAGGAAGATGCCTGTTGAAGAGGCGTTTGTACTAGGAAGTGGCATGGAAGTTCTGACCAACGCCGAGATGCAGCGCGCCGACCAGCTCGCCATTGCGGCCGGCACGCCCGGTTTCAAGCTCATGCTGAGCGCTGGCCAGGCGGTCGCCGAGGCCGCCCATGCGCTGGTGGAGGAGGGGCCGATCCTGATCGTCGCCGGCCCCGGCAACAATGGCGGCGACGGTTTTGTCGCAGCCGCCGAACTCGCCGCCCAGGGGCGGGAGGTCTCGGTGATCCCGATGTGCGAGCGCGACCAGCTCCAGGGCGATGCGGCCTCCGCGGCGCGCGGCTGGAAGCATCCGGTGCTTCCGTTCAATCCCCAGGCAATCGGAAGGCCTGCGCTGATCGTCGATGCGCTGTTCGGCGCCGGTCTCAGCCGTCCCGTCGACGGCGAGGCGCGCGAAATGATCGAGGCGATCAACGCCAACGGTGCCCCGGTGCTCGCGGTCGACCTGCCGAGCGGCATCAACGGCACCAGCGCGGCCGTGATGGGCGCGGCGGTGAACGCCACCGAGACCGTCACCTTCTTCCGCAAGAAGCCGGCGCATCTGCTTCTGCCCGGACGGATGCATTGCGGCCGGGTGCGGGTCGCCGACATCGGCATCGATGCGCAGGTGCTGGACGAGATCGCGCCGCGGACCTTCGAGAATGATCCGGACCTCTGGGGCGCCGCCTTTCCGGTGCCCCGCATCGACGGCCACAAATACGCGCGCGGCCATGTGCTTGCGATCTCCGGCGATGCGGCCGCGACAGGCGCCGCGCGGCTCGCTGCGCGCGGCGCGCTGCGCGCCGGTGCCGGCCTCGTGACGCTGGCGAGCCCGCGCGATGCGCTCGCGATCAATGCGGGCGCACTGACTGCGGTGATGGTCCGCCCCGTCGACACCGCTATTGAGTTCGGCGAGCTGCTCGGCGACAAGCGCTATAATACCTGCATCATCGGCCCCGGCGCGGGCATCGGCGAACGCACCTGCGACATGGTCCACACTGCGCTTGCCGCAGAACGACATCTGGTGCTGGACGCGGACGCGCTGACGAGCTTTGCCGCAACCCCCGAGCACCTGTTTGAATCGATCAAGGTATCGCACGACAATGCGGTGGTGCTGACCCCGCATGAGGGCGAGTTTCCGCGCCTGTTCTCCGACCTCAGCAACAAGCATCCCGGCCGCTCCAAGCTCGAGCGCGTCCGCGCTGCCGCCGAGCGCTCCGGCGCGGTCGTGCTCCTGAAGGGGCCGGACACCACCGTTGCCGCCCCCGACGGCCGCGCCACGATCGCCGCCAACGCGCCGCCCTGGCTCGCCACGGCGGGTGCCGGCGACGTGCTCTCCGGCATCATTGCCGGGCTCGTGGCGCAGGGCGTGCCGGCCTTCGAAGCCGCCAGCATCGGCGTCTGGATGCACGGCGAGGCGGCGAGCGAAGCTGGGCCGGGCCTGATCGCGGAAGACCTGACCGAGACGCTGCCGGCCGTGCACCGGCGGATTTATGATGCGCTCGGGGTGGAGTACTAGTCTGGTGCTCAGGCAGCTTGCCTTCGCCGATATGGATGCGGCGGCGCAGATCCATCGGATTGCGTTCGACGAGGCGATGCCGTGGCTCGTCGGGCTGCATACGCCCGACGAGGACTGTTGGTTCTACCGGAAGCGCGTCTTTCCGACGTGTCGCGCCTGGGGAAGGTTCGACGACGATGTGCTGAGCGGGATCATCGCATTCCGTGACGGCTGGGTCGAACAGCTCTACGTGCTTCCCTCCGCCCAAGGCCGTGGCGTCGGCACCGAACTCCTCGACATCGCCAAAGACGCTTGCGATCGGCTGGAACTCTGGACCTTCCAGCGCAACGCGCCGGCGCGACGCTTCTATGAGATGCGCGGGTTCGTGGTGATTGAGGAGACCGATGGAGCGAGGAACGAGGAGCGGGAGCCCGACGTCCGCTACCTCTGGACGCGCCGGTAGGCGTTCACTCCACCCCATACCAGCGCACCAGGCGCGGCGCGGCCCAGTCGGTCACGACGGATTCGATCAGCCAGCGTCCGGGTGAGATCGCCGCGAACGCGACGCGCTGGGTCTGGCCGGGCTCGATCGCGAGTGTATCGAGCCAGTAGGGCTTCCAGCCGTCGTCCAGCTTGTCGAGCAGGCGGAACGGATGGCCGTGCAGGTGGAAGACCGTGGTGACGGGGGCGGGGTTCTTCAGGGCCAGAACAACGGTGCGGCCGGTCTTGGCCCGGAAGGCGGGGGCTGAGGCCGTGGAGAAGCTTGCGGGCCGTGCCCAGCCGGCATCGGCCGCGCCGAGCGCGACATCGAACCGCACGGCGCCTTTCAGATCGAGCTTCTCGGGGAGATCATTCGACGGCAGCGGCTGTGGCGGCAACAGCGGCGCGCGCCGCTCCGATTGGCCCGATACCTTGAGGCTGCCCACCTGGTACGTCTCCTTGCCGTCATGCAGCAGGAATGCGGCCGAGGTGGCTGTATCCACAAACACGTCGGCACGTCCGCCGGGGGCCAGCACCAGGGCCCCGTTGCGCGCGGGGAACGGCTCGGCCGGTTGTCCGTCCAGGGCCATCACGCGGACCTCGTGGCTTCCAAATTTGAGTGCCAGAACAGTACGTTGGGAGCCGTTGATGAAGCGCAGTCGCAGCCGCTCATTGGCCGCGGCTGAGAGTTCGAATGAAGTCTTGCCATTGACCGTGTAGAGCCGTGTCGCGTCCTTCGGGTCCTGGCCCGGCGGGACCGCGGTGCCGTCCGGTCGCAGGCGCCATTCCTCGATCAACAGGACCTCGTCGCGATCGACGCCGACCGGGCTGGTCTCGGCCGCGGTGATCGCGAGCGGGCGCGCGGGCTGCTTCAGACCGCCTTCGAAGAGACGGAAGTCAGCCAGCAGGGTACCGGCGCTTGGTATTGAAATGATTGACGTTTCGGTCGTGTCCGGCGCGGCGGGCGCGCGCCCTCGCAGCGGGTCTGCGGCGGTCGCGGCATTGAGGCCGTACCAGACCGGCGCAAGTGGCACAGGCAGGTCGTTGCGAAACACCACCTCGCAGCGGTCGGCGCGCTTGAGACGGACGGTCCCGAGATGGCTTACGGCGGCCAGCTCGCAGATTGCTGTAGCTGGTTGCCCCGCCTTCAAAGCCAGGGTTGCCGGCCTCGCCTGAAGCGCGAGCTGGGCGGTCACGAGCGGCCCTGCGCCGCCGGTCATCAACCCGGCCGCCGAGGCCCCTAGACCGGTCAAAACCTCACGTCGCGTCGAGTCAAGAATCCGCGGTTTCATGACGTGATCCGGACCATGCCGTGCTGGATAAGTCCAGCCATCGTGCCTACTTGAAGCATGCCTCCAACCGGCCATTTTTTTGCTGCGAACAGTCAGGCACATGCTATAAGCCCGGCCGCCCGCGGCATCGCGGCCGGTCTTGATGCAAATTCACGCGGGCGTGGCGGAACTGGTAGACGCGCTGGATTTAGGTTCCAGTGACGAAAGTTGTGGGGGTTCGAGTCCCTCCGCCCGCACCAAGCGCTTTTCGCGTTTGCACGGATTACGAGACCTGCTCCTCGCGGATGATCGTCCGTCCGGAGCCGGTCCGATGAACCACCGGTGTCGAGGCGTTTGCCTCGCGCCGGATCGATTAATGAGAGCGTCCCGACGCGCGATGTGCCGGGACCGAACGAGAAGAAGATTGGACGCCATGCAGGTCACAGAAACCCTCTCGGAAGGTTTGAAGCACGAGTTCAAGATCAGCGTTCCCGCGTCTGATCTCGATGCCAAGGCCGGCGCCAAGCTGGTCGACCTCAAGGACAAGGTCCGCATCAACGGCTTCCGTCCGGGCAAGGTGCCGGTCGCGCACCTGAAGAAGGTCTATGGCCGCTCGGTGATGGCCGAAACCATCGACCAGACCATTCGCGACACCAACACGCAGCTGTTCTCCGAACGCGGCTTCCGCCTCGCGACCGAGCCGAAGATCACCATGCCGACGGAGCAGAAGGACGTCGAGGAACTGCTGAGCGGCAAGTCTGATCTGACCTATACGGTCGCGATCGAGGTGGTGCCGGCGATCGCGCTCGCCGACTTCAAGACCTTCCAGGTCGAGAAGCCCGTTGCCGATGTCACCGACAGCGATGTCGACGAGGCGATCAAGCGCATCGCCGATTCCAACCGCACCTATGCCGCCAAGGGCGAGGGCGCGAAGGCCGAGTCGGGCGACCGCGTCACCATCAACTTCAAGGGCAGCATCAACGGCGAAGTCTTCGAGGGCGGCACGGGCGAAGGCATCCAGGTCGTGATCGGCTCGAACACCTTTATCCCGGGCTTCGAGGAGCAACTGATCGGTATCGGCGCGAACGAGACCCGCACACTGAAAGTGTCGTTCCCCAAGAACTACATGAACGACAAGCTCGCCGGCCAGCCCGCCGAGTTCGAGACCATCGCGACCCTGATCGAGGCGCCGCAGGACCTTGCGATCGACGACGAGTTCGCCAAATCGCTCGGCCTGGAATCGCTGGACAAGCTCAAGGAAGCCGCGCGCGAGCGCCTTTCCGCCGAGTTCGCGACCGCGACGCGCCAGCGCGTCAAGCGCGCGCTGCTCGACCGCCTCGACGAGGCGCATCGCTTCGAGGCGCCGCCCTCGTTGATCGACGAGGAGTTCAATCTGATGTGGAACTCGGTCAAGGCCGAGATGGATTCCGCCGGCAAGACCTTCGCCGACGAGGACACCACCGAGGACGCCGCCAAGGAAGAGTATCGCAAGATCGCCGATCGCCGCGTGCGGCTTGGCCTCGTGCTCTCCGAGATCGGCGAGAAGAACAAGATCACCGTGACCGACGACGAAGTCGGCCGTGCCGTGATCGAGCGCGCGCGCTCGATGCCCGGTCGCGAGAAGGAGGTCTGGGACTATTACCGCAACAACGCCCAGGCGCTGGCCCAGCTTCGTGCACCGATCTACGAGGACAAGGTCGTCGACTTCATCCTCGAGCTTGCCAACGTGACCGAGAAGAAGGTCTCGCGCGAGGATCTGTACAAGGACGACGAGGCGGAAAAGACCGCCGCCTGAGTGATTTGAAGCAGTCTTCCATTAAGGATGATCAGCGAAGGGGCCCAGCTAGCCAGATGGCCGGCTGGGCCTCTTTGCGCGAATCAGCTTCAACTCCCCGGCGGATTAAGCCTTAATGCGCTCCGCACTTGTCAGGCGCGAATTGGGCTATATCTGTCGGTACGCCTTCTACCTCTTACCCAAGTTCCTGCATCACGGGACGTCCATCCGCCCTTCGGGCGCCTCCAGCCAAACTGGCAGCCCCGGCGATGTCCGTCTTCGAAAACCCTAGGTGACTCATGCGCGATCCGGTTGAAACCTACATGAACCTCGTGCCCATGGTGGTCGAGCAGACCAACCGTGGCGAGCGCGCCTACGACATTTTCTCGCGCCTGTTGAAGGAGCGCATCATCTTCGTGACCGGCCCGGTCGAGGACGGCATGTCGACGCTGATCGTCGCGCAGCTCTTGTTCCTCGAGGCGGAAAATCCGAAGAAGGAAATCTCGATGTACATCAACTCGCCGGGCGGCGTGGTGACGTCGGGCCTTGCGATCTACGACACCATGCAGTTCATCCGCCCGCCGGTGTCGACGCTGTGCACGGGGCAGGCGGCCTCGATGGGTTCGCTGCTGCTCGCGGCCGGCGAGAAGGACATGCGCTTCTCGCTGCCGAACGCGCGCATCATGGTGCATCAGCCCTCCGGCGGCTTCCAGGGCCAGGCCACCGACATCATGCTGCACGCCCAGGAAATCCTGAACCTGAAGAAGCGGCTCAACGAGATCTACGTCAAGCACACCGGCCAGACCTACAAGTCGATCGAGGATGCGCTGGAACGCGACAAGTTCCTGACCGCGAACGACGCCAAGGAGTTCGGCCTGGTCGACAAGGTCATCGACAAGCGTGCCGAGGAGCCGGCGCAAGCGAAGACTCCGTAGCACTACGGGGTCGTCACGGCGGTCCCTCAGATCGCCGTGGACCTGTCGGGGTGCGTCCACGTTAGGTGCGGGTGCGCGCGTCGCAAAACGCGGTTTTGCGCGCTGCGACAAGCAGAAAGTTCCGCTTTCGTGCTCTTTTCGTGGCAATCCAGCAACGCCGGGGTGATTTCGATCACTTCGTCCGTGCCAAGACCGGAAATCACGGTATTGTCACGGGTAGCCGGCGGCGTCCGATTAGCGAATTCTTGATAGTCGGGTGACAGCATGGTTGGCTACGATTGATCGGCTATGATCGCGGGAGAATCGAGTGACCGTGATTCGCACGGGATGTAATGCGTAGGGTCTTTTTTGGTACGGAATTTGCTCTACTTAAGCTTCATGCCGGCCATCGTGTCGGAATGGAGCGATCGAGCGGAACGGGATCGAACCGCGGACGGAGACAGGAATGAGTAAGGTCGGCACGAGCGACTCCAAGAACACGCTATATTGCTCGTTCTGCGGCAAGAGCCAGCACGAAGTCCGCAAACTGATCGCGGGTCCCACGGTCTTCATCTGCGACGAGTGCGTCGAGCTCTGCATGGACATCATCCGCGAGGAGAACAAGTCCTCGCTGGTCAAGTCGCGCGACGGGATTCCGACGCCGAAGGAAATCTGCAAGGTGCTGGACGATTACGTGATCGGCCAAAGCCATGCGAAGAAGGTCCTGTCGGTGGCGGTGCACAACCACTACAAGCGCCTCAACCATCAGACCAAGCACAACGACGTCGAGCTCGCGAAGTCGAACATCCTGCTGATCGGTCCAACCGGCTCGGGCAAGACGCTGCTCGCGCAGACGCTGGCCCGCATCCTGGACGTGCCGTTCACGATGGCGGATGCGACCACGCTGACCGAGGCCGGCTATGTCGGCGAGGACGTCGAGAACATCATCCTGAAGCTGCTCCAGGCCGCCGATTACAATGTCGAGCGCGCCCAGCGCGGCATCGTCTATATCGACGAAATCGACAAGATCAGTCGTAAGTCCGACAACCCCTCGATCACGCGCGATGTGTCCGGTGAGGGCGTGCAGCAGGCGCTGCTCAAGATCATGGAGGGCACGGTGGCTTCGGTCCCGCCGCAGGGCGGCCGCAAGCATCCGCAGCAGGAGTTCCTGCAAGTGGATACCACCAACATCCTCTTCATCTGCGGCGGCGCTTTCGCCGGCCTCGAGAAGATCATCTCGGCACGCGGACGGTCGACTTCGATCGGCTTCGGCGCCCAGGTGCTCGCCCCGGAGGACCGCCGTACCGGCGAGATCTTCCGTCACGTCGAGCCTGAGGACCTCCTGAAGTACGGCCTCATCCCCGAATTCGTCGGCCGTCTGCCGGTCGTGGCGACGCTCGAGGACCTCGATGAGACCTCGCTGAAGAAGATCCTCACGGAGCCGAAGAACGCGCTGGTGAAACAGTACCAGCGGCTGTTCGAGATGGAGAACATCGAGCTGACCTTCGCCGACGAGGCGCTTGGCGCGGTCGCCCGCAAGGCGATCGAGCGCAAGACCGGCGCGCGCGGGTTGCGCTCGATCCTCGAGGCGATTCTGCTCGAGACCATGTTCGACCTGCCGGGCCTGGAAGGTGTGGAAGAAGTCGTGATTTCCCGGGAAGTGGTGGAAGGAACGGCGCGTCCGCTCTACATCTATGCCGATCGGTCCGATCGCGCCGTCGAGAACGCCAGCGCCTGATCCGGCGGCACTGGATCGATCCAATCGTCTCCTTCAGATGGGCTGCGGAGCTGTATCTCCGCAGCCGATGTTGCGTCGCTTATTTGCGTGCGTAAGCGCCTGATGGCGCGCGTTTTTCAATGACTTGACACCCCCCGGGTCGATAGCCACCTAATGTCGGCGGCGAGCGAAAATTCTCTTCAAGATTCGCCTCAGTTCCATCCGGCGAGCCGGTCCAACCTGTAGAGGACCGATCGGTTCTGCGGATCACCTCGGCACCTTGTGGCGGTTGCGCATCATCAGCGGGCTGCGTGCAAGGGGGCAAAGCAAAAGGAAAAGGCCATGACCAATCCCAAACCCCGGCCAACCATCGTCCATGGCGAAACGCACGCCTATCCCGTGCTGCCGCTGCGCGACATCGTCGTCTTCCCGCACATGATCGTTCCGCTCTTCGTCGGCCGCGAGAAGTCGATCCGCGCGCTCGAAGAGGTGATGAAGAACGATGCGCTGATCATGCTCGCGACGCAGAAGAACGCGTCCGACGATGATCCGGCGCCCGATGCCATCTACGAGACCGGGACGCTTGCCAGCGTGCTCCAGCTCTTGAAGCTTCCGGACGGCACCGTGAAGGTGCTGGTCGAAGGGCTCGAGCGTGCGCGCGTGGCAAAATACACCGATCGCGCCGACTATTACGAGGCGACTGCCGTTGCGCTCGCCGACACCGATGCCAAGTCGGTCGAGGCGGAGGCGCTGGCGCGCTCGGTCGTGTCCGACTTCGAGAGCTATGTGAAGCTCAACAAGAAGATCTCGGCCGAGGTCGTCGGCGTCGTGCAGGCGATCACCGATTTCGCCAAGCTCGCCGACACGGTTGCTTCGCATCTCGCCGTCAAGATCGCGGATCGCCAGGGCATCCTGGAGACGCTGTCCGTCACCACGCGCCTGGAGAAGGTGCTGGGCCTGATGGAAAGCGAGATCTCGGTGCTGCAGGTCGAGAAGCGGATTCGTTCTCGTGTCAAACGACAAATGGAGAAGACCCAGCGCGAGTATTATCTCAACGAGCAGATGAAGGCGATCCAGAAGGAACTCGGCGACGATGACGGTCGCGACGAGCTCGCCGACCTCGAAGAGAAGATCTCCAAGACCAAGCTGTCCAAGGAAGCGCGCGAGAAGGCGCAGCATGAATTGAAGAAGCTGCGCCAGATGTCGCCGATGTCCGCGGAAGCGACCGTCGTGCGCAACTATCTGGACTGGCTGCTGTCGATCCCGTGGAACAAGAAGTCCAAGGTGAAGAAGGATCTGGAGGCCGCGCAGGCCATCCTGGACTCCGATCACTATGGGCTGGAGAAGGTCAAGGAACGCATCGTCGAGTATCTTGCCGTGCAGTCGCGCGCCAACAAGCTGACCGGGCCGATCCTGTGCCTCGTCGGACCTCCCGGCGTCGGCAAGACCTCGCTCGGCAAGTCGATCGCGAAGGCGACGGGACGCGAATTCGTGCGCGTCTCGCTCGGCGGCGTGCGTGACGAGGCCGAGATTCGCGGTCACCGCCGCACCTATATCGGCTCGATGCCCGGCAAGATCATCCAGTCGATGCGCAAGGCGAAGTCGTCCAATCCGCTGTTCCTGCTGGACGAGATCGACAAGATGGGCGCCGACTTCCGCGGCGATCCGTCCTCGGCGCTGCTTGAGGTCCTCGACCCCGAGCAGAACGCGACCTTCAACGACCACTATCTCGAGGTCGACTACGATCTCTCCAACGTGATGTTCATCACGACCGCGAATACGCTCAATATTCCCGGGCCGCTGATGGACCGCATGGAGATCATCCGGATCGCGGGCTACACCGAGAACGAGAAGGTCGAGATCTCGCGCAAGCACCTGATCCCGAACGCGGTGTCCAAGCACGGCCTGGACACCAAGGAGTTCTCGATCGACGACGATGCGTTGCTGCTTTTGATCCGCCGCTACACCCGCGAAGCGGGCGTGCGCAATCTGGAGCGTGAGCTCTCGACACTCGCCCGCAAGGCGGTGAAGGAGCTGATGATCTCCAAGAAAAAGTCGGTCAAGGTCACCGAGAAGACTCTGGAAGAGCTGCTCGGCGTGCCGAAGTACCGCTTCGGCGAGATCGAGAGCGAGCCGCAGGTCGGCATCGTCACGGGCCTCGCCTGGACCGATGTCGGCGGCGAGTTGCTGACGATCGAGGGCGTCATGATGCCCGGCAAGGGCAAGATGACGGTCACGGGCAATCTGCGCGACGTCATGAAGGAGTCGATCTCGGCGGCGGCGTCCTATGTCCGCTCGCGCGCGATCAACTACGGCGTCGAGCCGCCGCTGTTCGACCGGCGCGACATCCACGTGCACGTGCCGGAAGGCGCGACGCCGAAGGACGGCCCGTCCGCCGGTGTCGCCATGGCCACCGCGATCATCTCGGTCATGACCGGCATTCCGGTCCGCCACGATGTCGCGATGACCGGCGAGATCACGTTGCGCGGTCGCGTGCTGCCGATCGGCGGCCTGAAGGAGAAGCTGTTGGCTGCCGCCCGCGGCGGCATCAAGACGGTGCTGATCCCCGAGGACAACGCCAAGGATCTCACGGAGATTTCCGATGCGATCAAGGGCGGCATGGAGATCATCCCGGTCTCGCGCCTCGACGACGTCGTCGCCAAGGCGCTGGTGAGGAAGCCTGTGCCGATCGTCTGGGAAGAGGACACCAAGGTGACGGTGAAGCCGGATGGCGACGAGGCCGCCGGCGGCCTGACCGCTCACTGAGATTTTGCAAAAGATGATAAAACGGCGCCTTCGGGCGCCGTTTTTGTTTTGGGGGGAAGGGGAGGAGGCAATGCACATCGACGGGCAATGCCATTGCGGGCAGATCACCTTTGAAGCCGAGATCGACGCCGAGGCCGTCTCGGTCTGCCATTGCCGGGACTGTCAGACGCTGACGGGCTCGCCGTTCCGGGTCACCGCGATCTGTTCCGCGGCGGATGTCCGCCTGACCGCCGGCACGCCCAAAATCTACGGCAAGCGCGGCGACAACGGCCGGATGCGCTTCCAGCACTTCTGCGCCGACTGCGGTTCCCCGCTGTTCACCAGCGGCGAGGGCGACCAGGCCGACGATTGGGGCATCCGCTGGGGCAGCATCCGGCAACGCGACCAATTGCGACCGGTGCGGCAGATCTGGTGCCAGTCGGCGGCGGTGTGGATCGACGCCGTACCGTTGCTGCCGGGCAGGCCGCAAGATTGAGGTCCAACTCGCTGGGGTTGGGGTCTTGCCGGTTCGGGGCCCGTAGGGCTAAAGAGGCGGCGAGGGCGGTTAGCTCAGCTGGTTAGAGCATCTCGTTTACACCGAGAGGGTCCGCGGTTCGAATCCGTGACCGCCCACCACTTTTCGATTTGCCGGGCCAAGCAGGCTGCCATGCCTGGGAGACCAATGGCATCAGCGCAAAGCCTCCATTCGGTCGGAGCTGGCTGGTTCGTTCGAAGGGCACATCACCCTGCCACCCGACCCTGCAACCCGCGACCGGGCATGCCGACAGTCACCGTGGAGCGGTCACCTGCCCCACAGTGGCGCGTCGTCATTCCTGATGGACGTATCAGGCCGTCTTGGTGAATAGTGTCAGGACGCCTTCGGCGATGTTGATCGCAACGACCTGCGACGAGGTCAGACCCTTCGCCTTGAGCGCGGATGCCGCCTGGGGAGTCGCGTCAATCGTCTTCCGGAGCGATTGAATATCGTCATCGCTCGTCTGTGCGACGATGTCATCGACCTTGGAGCGCACCGCTGGCTGCAAGTCCTTGATGTCGACAACCTGGATCTGGCGGATGACGGTGCTCTGAGCGGGCGGCGATTCTGCTCCCGGCTGCGACGATGTTCCCTGCGCCTGCACGAAAGTCGGCGTCCCGAAGGAGAGGGTTGCGATAATGAGGGGTGCCACGATGCTGCGCATGGTCATGCCTTTCCAAGGTGAGCAACCTGAAAATGCTATCCACGAAATCTGGTTGTCGTCTGCTTCGGATGCGGCCATTCAGTGTAAGCTATGCGGCCACAATGCGAGCTTCTCCCGCCGGAACCGCAGCCATTCTCGGCAGCAGCGGCTGTGGTCCTCGCAGAAAACTGCGTTACGATCCGGCCAGGGACCCGACGCAGGGGTGAACCCCGCAATTGCGGGAACGGCGGATCGACAATGCTAGGGATCAAAGACCGGATGGAACAGCCGAGCGGACACGAACTCAACGCCGACCAGATCGCCTATTGGAACGGCCCGAGCGGGCAGCGCTGGGCCGAGCGCCACGGGGTGCAGGAGAAGCTGCTCGGGCCCATTGCCGATCTCCTGATCAACCGTGCCCGCTTGAAGCCGGGCGAGCGCGTGATCGACGTCGGCTGCGGCTCCGGTGCGACGACGGTGGCGATCGCAAAGGCGGTGGCGCCGGATGGCTTTGCGCTCGGGCTCGATGTGTCCGAGCCGATGCTGTCGCAGGCGCGTGCGTCGGCGCCGAAGGGGCTGCCGCTCGATTTCGTGCTGGCGGATGCAACCGTCCATCCGTTCGAGCCGGCGAGCTTTGATCTGCTCGCGTCGCGCTTCGGCGTGATGTTCTTCGCCGACCCCATTGCGTCCTTCATCAATTTGCGCCGCGCGCTGAAGCCGTCAGGGCGGCTTGCTTTCGTCTGCTGGCGCGAGCCGAAGGAAAATCCCTGGATGATGGCGCCGCTGATGGCGGTCTACAAGCACGTGCCGAAGATGCCGCCGGTCGGGCCAGAGGAGCCGGGCCCGTTCGCCTTCGCATCGGAGGAGCGCGTGACGCGCATCCTCAAAGGCGCGGGCTTCGTCGATATGGCGATGGAGCCGCACAATCTCGCGATGGATATCGCGATCGGCGGTGGTCTCGATGCCGCCGTCGACGGCTCGCTCCAGATCGGCCCGGCCAGCCGCGCGCTTCAGGGCCATCCGCCGGAGACCTATGAGGCCGCAAAAGCCTCGATCCGCGAAGCGCTCGCGCCGTTCCTCAAGGGACAGACCGTCGAGTTGCAAGGCGCGATCTGGATCGTGACGGCGAAGGCGGCGTAAGCGCCGCTCTCTCCGCGCAGGCCCCGTCACACCACATCATCCGGCGCCAGCGCGCAGCCGTTGTCGGGATGCGTCTCGACCTGAAGCGTGGTGTGGCCGATGCGGAATGACGTCTTCAGCAGCTGCGCCGTCTCCATCAGGAATGCGTCGCCGCTGCCTGCGGGCATGACCAGGTGGCAAGTCAGTGCCGTCTCGGTGGTGGAGATCGACCAGACGTGGAGATCGTGGATTGCGGACACGCCCGGCCGCGCCAGCAAGAACGCCCTGATCGCGGCAAGGTCGGTGCCTTTGGGCGCCGCCGCCATCGACATGTCGATGGACCCGCGCAGCAGGCTGGTCGTGCTCCAGAGAATGGTAGCGCAGATGACGAGGCTGGTGACGGGATCGAGCCAGAGCCAGCCGGTCCAGATGATCAGCGCCGCCGAGACCACGACGCCGAGCGAGACCGCGGCGTCGGCCGCCATGTGCAGGTACGCGCCCTCGATGTTGATGTCGTCCTTGCGCCCGCGCGCGAACAGCATGGCGGTAAACCCGTTGATGAGGATGCCGATGCCGGCGACCACCATCACCGTTACGCCTGCGACGGGCTCGGGCTGCTGCAGGCGCAGGATCGCCTCCCAGCCGATCGCACCGGTTGCGACCAGCAGGAACACCGCGTTCGCAAGTGCCGCGAGGATGGTGGAGGCGCGCAGGCCGTAAGTGAAGCGGCCGCTCGGCGCGCGGCGCGCTGCGATCGAGGCCCCCCAGGCCACGACCAGGCCGAGTACGTCGGAAAGATTGTGACCTGCGTCCGCCAGCAGGGCAGTGGAGTTGCCGACATAGCCGTAGATCGCCTCGGCCACGACCAGCGCGATATTGAGCGAAATGCCGATCGCGAATGCCATGCCGAAACTGGCGGGCGCATGGACATGGGCATGGCCGTGACCATGGCCATGATCATGGGCGTCGCCGGCATGGTCATGGTGGTGATGACCGTGATGGTCGTGGCTTCCCACCTCTAGCGCTCCCCGGAAGCTGCCAAGTCCGGCGCCATTGTAGGCGCTTCCCGCGCGACGTCACGACGGAACAGGACATAGAGCGCCGGCAGCACCAAGAGCGTCAGCACCGTGGACGAGATGATGCCGCCGATCACCACGGTCGCGAGCGGCCGCTGCACCTCGGCGCCCGCGCCGGTGGCGAGTGCCATCGGCACGAAGCCGAGGGAGGCGACGAGGGCCGTCATCAGCACCGGCCGTAGCCGCGTCAGGGCGCCTTTGCGCACGGCCTCCGCAACGGATCGTCCCTCACTGCGCAGACGCTCGATGAAGGCGATGATCACGAGCCCGTTGAGCACGGCAACGCCCGACAGCGCGATGAAGCCGACGCCGGCGCTGATGGACAGGGGAATGTCGCGCAGCAGCAGTGCCGCAACGCCGCCGGTCAGCGCCAGCGGCACCCCGGAGAAGACGAGAGCCGCATCGGCCACCGATCCCATGCCCATGAACAGCAGCAGGAACACCAGGAGCAGTGCCACCGGCACCACGATGGTGAGCCGCTTCGTGGCCGAGACCAGCTGCTCGAACTGGCCGCCCCAGCCGATCCAGTAACCCGGCGGCAGCTTGACCTTCTCGGCCACGGCCGCCTCGGCCTCGGCCACGAAGGAGCCGAGATCGCGCGCGCGGACATTGGCGGTGACGACGATCCGCCGCTTGCCGTTCTCGCGGCTGATCTGGTTGGGTCCGGGCGTCGCATCGACGGTTGCGACCGACGACAGCGGCACGTAGCGCATCTGGGCGAGGGGAGAGGCGGATAGTGCCGTTCGGAGCGGCATGTTGGCCGTGGCCTCGTCACCGGGCGGGAGCGGGATCGGGATCGCCCGGATCGCCTCGAGATTGCCGCGCAAATGCTCCGGCAGGCGAACCACGATATCGAAGCGGCGGTCGCCCTCGAACAGCTTCCCGGCCGACTTGCCGCCGATGGCGATCTCGACGATGCCCTGCACCTCGGCGACGCTGAGGCCGTAGCGGGCGAGCGCCTGGCGGTCGAGCCGCACCGTGAGGATCGGCAGCCCCGCGACCTGCTCGATCTTGACATCGCTGGCGCCGCGGATCCCCCGGATCGCAGCCTCGACCTGCCTGGCAGCGCCTTGCAGGATGTCGAGGTCGTCGCCGAAGATCTTAACCCCGACGTCGGTGCGCACGCCCGAGATCAGCTCGTTGACACGGAACTGGATCGGCTGGGAGATTTCATAGGCGCTGCCGGGAATCTCGTCCGCCGCATGGTCGATCGCCTCGATCACCTCCGATTTCGGCTTGTCCGGATCAGGCCATTCGCTGCGGGGCTTCAGCATGACGTAGCCGTCGGTCTGTGCCGGCGACATCGGGTCGGTCGCGATCTCTGCAGTGCCGATGCGGGTGAAGAATTCCTTGACTTCCGGGATTTGCATGAGGCGCTTCTCGAGCGCCTTCTGAAGGTCCAGCGATTGGGTGAGGCTGGTGCCGGGAATCCGGATCGACGCCAGCGCGACGTCGCCTTCGTCCAGGCTCGGAATGAACTCGCCGCCCATGCGTGTGGCGGCGATGCCGCTTGCGATCACGATGACGACAGCGATGACGGCGACTGCGGCCCGGTTGTCGATGGCAAAGCGGAGCAGGGGGAGATAAGCGCGCTTGGCGGCCCGCATGAACAGGTTTTCGTGTTCGGACACCTTGCCGGTGACGAAGATGGCAACGGCCGCCGGTACGAAGGTGATGGAGAACAGCACGGCCGCCCCGAGCGCCATCAGCACCGTCAGCGCCATCGGCGTGAACATCTTGCCTTCGACGCCGGTCAGCGTCAGCACGGGCAGGTAGACCACGGCGATGATCAGCGTCCCGAACAGGCTCGGCTTGATGACCTCGCTCGACCCGTGCTGGATCGCCCGCAGTCGCTCCGAAAGCGTGAGCAGGCGGCCTTTCTCGCGCTGGGCCTCGGCCAGCATGCGCAGGCAATTCTCGACGATGATGACGGCGCCGTCGACGATGATGCCGAAGTCGATCGCACCCAGGCTCATCAGGTTCGCGCTGACCTTGGTCTCGACCATGCCGGTGATCGTCATGGCCATGGACAGGGGAATGACGCAGGCCGTCACCAGCGAGGCGCGGACGTTTCCGAGGATCAGGAACAGCACGGCCACGACCAGCGCCGCGCCCTCCAGCAGATTGTTCCTGACCGTGCGGATGGTGGCCTCGACGAGGTCGGTGCGGTCGTAGACGGTCCGCGTCACGACGCCTTCGGGCAGCGATTTGGCGATGTCCTCGATGCGGGCTGCGACCCGTCGGGCGACGCTGCGGCTGTTCTCGCCGATCAGCAGCATCGCTGTGCCGAGCACGGTTTCCTCGCCGTCCCGCGTCGCTGCGCCCGTGCGCAGATCGCGGCCCTCCATGACGGTCGCGACGTCCCTGATCCTGACCGGATTGCCGCCGCGTGAGCCGATCACGATGTCCCGGATTTCGTTGACGTTGCCGACCTGGCCGGGCGAGCGGACAAGGTATTGCTCTCCGTTGCGCTCGATATAGCCCGCGCCGACATTGGCGTTGTTGGCGGCCAGCGCCGTCATGACGTCGCGAAAGCCGAGCCGGTAGGCCATCAACTTGCCCGGGTCCGGCAGCACGTGAAATTGCCGCTCGAAGCCGCCAATGGTATTGACCTCGACCACGCCCGGCACGTTGCGAAGCTGCGGCCTGATGATCCAGTCCTGCACGGTGCGCAGATCGGTCAGCGAATAGTCGTGGCCGCCTTGCGTCTTGGCGCCCGCCTTGGCCTCGACCGTGTACATGAAGATTTCGCCGAGCCCGGTCGAGACCGGCCCCATCGCGACCTCGACGCCTGCCGGGAGCTGGTCCTTCACCTGCTGGATGCGTTCGCCGACGAGCTGGCGGGCGAAATAGATGTCGGTGCCGTCCTTGAAGACGACCGTCACCTGGCTGAGGCCGTAGCGCGACAGCGAGCGGGTGTAGTCGAGCTTGGGCAGGCCTCCCATCGCGGTCTCGACGGGGAAAGTGATGCGCTGTTCGGTCTCGAGCGGCGAATAGCCGGGCGCGCGGGTGTTGATCTGGACCTGGATGTTGGTGATGTCGGGCACCGCGTCGATCGGCAGGCGTTGGAAATTCCAGGCTCCGAAAGCGACGGCGCCGAGCGCGAGCAGCAGGACCAGCCAGCGCTGGCGGAGCGAGAAGGCGAGGATGCGCTCAATCATGCTCGGCCTCGCCCTTGCCCATCTCCGCCTTCACGACGAAGCTGTTCTCCGCGACGTAGTGCTCGCCGGCCGCAAGACCGGCCTTGATCTCGACGAACCTCGGATCGGAATCCCCAAGCTCGACCGGGCGCGCCTCGATCTTGTCGCCGTCCTCGCGCACGAACACGATGGTTCTGTTTTCCAATGTCTGGATCGCGCTGCGGCGCACGGCAACGGCGACGTTGCGCGCGGCGAGAATCAGCCGCGCCGTGACGAACAGGCCGGGACGCAAGCGTCCGTCCGGATTTGGCAGCACCACGCGCGCCAGCGCGGTCTGGGTCTCGCTACTGCCGATCGGCGCCATGTAGGAGATCGTTCCCTTGATCTCGCCGCGGCCGTCGTCGGGATCGATCAGCACCTCGTCGTCGAGACGGACGCGCCTCAAGTCCTGCCGGTAGATCGACAGATCGACCCAGATGGTGGTGAGATCGGCGACGACGAAGGCCGGCTTCTGCTCGGTGGCGTATTCGCCGAGCGAGATCTGCCGCTCGATGATGGTGCCGGCAATCGGCGCCTTGAGCTCGTAGACGGTGAGACTCTGGTTGCTCTCGATCGCGGCGAGCAGATCGTCCTTGGCGACCTTGTCGCCGATGCGCTTCAGAATGGATTTGACGACACCCGGAAAGCGCGGCGTCACCTGCACCACGGCTTCCTGGTTGGCGCGCAGGATGCCGTTGAAGGACAACGTGTCGGTCAGCGTTGCGCTCGCGGCCTCCGCCAGGGTTACCCCCGCAGCCGCCAGCTTCACGTCGGAGATGCGGATGCGGTCGGCGCCGTGCTCGTCCTGCTCGACATGGTCGTTCGGCTTCTTCTGTTCGGAATGTTCGGCGTGCTCGGTGTGTGCGAGCTTGGCCGGGGCGAGCAGGGAATAGCCGTAAGCGCCGAGCGCGGCGGCAACAATGGCGACGAGGAGGGTGGAGAAGGTTTTCATCGTGCGCTCTCCCGCGCCAGCGTGAAGGGATTGCCGACGAGGCCCTCGATGATCGCAACGCCGGCGTGGAAATTCTGCAGCGCCTCCTGCTCGCGCAACCGCGCCTGGGTGACGCTCGCCTGCGCGTCGAGCACCTCGAGCAGGGTGAAGCGGCCCTGGCCGTAACCTTGAGATATCGCCTCGGACGCTTCGACGGCCTTGGGGATCGCGGTCTCACGCAGCACGGCGAGCTCGCGCAGCGAGCCCTGGACCGAGTCATAGGCGCGGCCGGCAATCACGATCAGCGTGTTGCGGTTGGCCTCGCGCTCGGCCCTGGTCTTGGCGAGGCTTTCCTGCGCCGAGAGGATGTTGCCCTGGTTCTGGTCGAACACGGGGATCGGCACGGAGACGGTCAGGCGCGCCGCATCGTCGCCCGTTTCGTTGAAGTGGCGCCAGCCGGCGGCGATACGCACGTCGGGATAAGGTTTGAGTCGTGCCAGCAGCAGCTCGGCGTTGCGCTGGGCGTAAACGGCGGTCCAGCGCACCAGTTGCGGATTGGCATCGATGGCGGCGACAACCGCCTGGAAGGCGGGCGGCCGTCCGGTGGTGTCGAGCCGGCCGGAAACCTCGCCGAATTTCGCGGCTGGATCGCCCATCAGCACCGCAAGCTCGCGCCGGGCGCTGGCCAGCGTCGCCTTGAAGCGCTCGCGGTCGGCTTTCACCAGGGCGGAGGCGACCTCCGCGCGGCCGGTCTCGGCGGGCGAGGAGGCGCCGGCCTCCACGCGGCGGCGCAGGAGCGGCGTCAAGCGGTCGATGGCGGCAATCTGCTCGTCGAGGATCTGAATGCGCCGCTGTGCGCCGAGCACGCTGAGGAAGGCGATCGCGGTCTCCGACAGCACCTCCAGCCTGACGGCCTTGCGCTGGATCGCGGCGACTTCGACGGCAGCGACGCCTGCAGCAATCCGCGCATCGCGCTTGCCGAACAGCTCGAAGGCCTGGCTGATCTGCAGCGTGGTCTCGGCCGATCGCGTCCCGCGATATTTGCCCGAGCCGAACGAATCATCCTGTTCGTAGGACAGTTCCGGGTTGAGGAGGGCGCCCGCCTGGATGCGCTGGCCGGTGGCGATGCCGACGTCGCGCTCGGCTGCCGTCAGCCGCGGACTTGCGGCCAGCGCGCGCGACAACGCGCTCCGCATCGTCAAAGTCTGGGCGTGAGACGGCGCAATCGCGAGTCCGGCAATCAGACACGCCGCCGCGCACGCCAAGCGCGCGGCCATTCCTCTGAAGAACATGAAGCCGACCTGTAAAGGATGAACCCAATGGGCGCGGGACGCCCGACCAATCCGTTCAGGCAATATGTTTGGGAGGCGGGGAGTCGGTGTCGAGGACAATTCCGGCGAGCCGGGGCGCATGTTGCGGGCTCGTTGCGGAAACAAGCGCGACCGATGCGGTCGACGGCGCCGGCTGTGTGACCGTCAGCGAAAAACAGCCATGACAATGATGGCTGCCAATGACCTTGTGGTCGCTATGGCCTGCGGGGCTATGCAGGGCCGCCGCGATCTCCGAGCCGCCGCCGGGCGTGGTGACGTCGATGTCGTGCGAGCCGTGCAACGCGCTCGCGAGCAGATAGACCGCCGCGATCAGCACAGACAGCAACCCGCGCCAGTTGCGCGGGCGGCAAGATCCTGAGGGCTGGCGGTTTGCGAGCACGACGTCACTCTGGTTGCGGTCTATGCCCGGCCTAGCATGGGCGCGGGAACAGTGTCGACCCGCAACATTGTTACGTCGCTGGAACAATTGCCGCAGCGGCGCCTGCATCGCCAGCGCCTCTCACTGGCTGGTAATGACCCGCCGGTGCGAGGCCATGGCTTCGATGGCGGTCGTGGGGGCCGGCTCCGGAACGTCGTTGCCGTCTGCCGACACGGTAATGACAGCGCGGCAGCTCGCTTCCATCGCCCGTTCCAGCCATTTGATGGCTTCATCGATCCACTGGTCGTGGTGCTCGGGATCGGCGAGGGCCTTCTCCCGGAATGCGTCGGCTTGATGCAGGCACGCCGTTCTGCGATCCACGCGCCTCTCCCGATCTGGAGGTCCCGCCCTGATGGCATCTTTGATGATCCCGAAGCCGGCGTCGTTAACATAGGACAGAAGTTGGGGAGCGATCAGGTCTGAGCAAATGCGGAAGGGCCCCAGCCGGGATGACCGGCTGAGGCCCTTTGTGCTCACAATCTTCATCCTCGGGACTCCCGCAGATAATTCGCATCTCGCCGGTTGGTTCCCGCGCATCGCTGAATTTGGAACGTTCCTCATACGTCGCGATTAGCGACCAGAAGAAACTGAGGAGGACGGACAATGGACGGACTGATTTATCTGATCGGCTTGATCGTCGTGATCATGGCGATCCTGTCGTTCTTCGGCCTGCGCTGAGAGAACGACAATGGAAACTCTCATACGGGAAGACGTGATGGAGGGCGGCGCGGCGACTGCCGACGACCGCCGGACCATCCAGTGGAGTTCGGTGTTCGCCGGCGCTCTCGCCGCCGGCGCAATGTCGTTCATCTTGATCGGCTTTGGCGTGGCCATCGGTCTCGGCGTCAGTTCGGCCTCGCCGACATGGCGCGATGCTTCGGCAGCCCTGGCGCTGCTCTCCGGGCTATATCTGATCATTCAGGCGATCATCAGCTTCGGCTTCGGCGGTTACATCGCCGGCCGGACGACGCGTCCGGCGCCCGCGCTGGCGACGATCGAAGACGATGGCGAGCGGCGGGACGGCCTGCATGGGCTGACGTCCTGGGCCCTGGCCGTACTGGCCGGCGCGGCTCTGCTCGCGCTGCTCGGGGCATCTGCGGTTGACCGATCGCCGATGCGCAGCTCGGCCAGCAATTCGTCCGCGGCCGAGCCTCTGCTCAGCTATGAGCTCGACAAGCTGTTCCGCGCGCCGCGCCGCGCGCCAAATGTCGATCTGAGGGAAGCACGGGCTGAGGCGGGACGCATCCTGATGACGTCGTCCAGCCACAGTGGCGTCACCACCGACGACAGGACCTATCTCGTGCAGCAGGTGGCCGCGCTCACAGGTCTGGCGGCGCCCGATTCCGAAAAACGGGTCGACGCGCTGATCGCGGAGTCCAGGACGGCCATCAACCGGGCGCGGCGCAACTCGATCATCGTGGCGTTCTCGATCGCCGCCGCGACCCTGATTGGCGCGGCGGTGGCGTGGGCTGCGGCCGTCGCCGGCGGCCGGCATCGCGACGGAGAACCGTTGCCGAACTGGATGGCGAGCTCAAATCGCTTCCATCGCAGTCCGCGCGCGATGCCGGTGCCGTAAGCTCGAAAACAAATGGCCGGGCGCAAGCCCGGCCATAACGGACGCCGTCGAGAAGCCTCAGGCCTTCTCCTCCCAGACCATCGCCAGATGCACGATGGTCTGAACTGCCTTTTCCATGTCCTGCCGGCTGACCCATTCGAGCCGCGAATGGAACGCGTGCTCGCCGGCGAAGATGTTGGGGCAGGGCAGGCCCATGAAGGACAGGCGGGAGCCGTCGGTGCCGCCCCGGATGGCGGTGCGCATCGGGCGCAGGCCGGCGCGGCGGATGGCTTCGACGGCGTATTCGACGACATGCGGGTGCCGATCGATCACCTGCTTCATGTTGCGGTACTGCTCCTTGACCTCGAACTTGTAGGTCGAGCGCGGATAGTCCTTCATCACGTCCTTGACGATGGTCTCGAGCTGAACCTCTTTCTCCTTCAGCCCTTCCTCGGTGAAGTCGCGGACGATGAAGGAGAGCGTCGCCTGTTCCAGGGCTCCCTCGATGCCGATCGGATGCAGAAAGCCCTGCTTGCCCGTGGTCGTCTCCGGCGAGCAGCCTTCCTTCGGCAGACGCTCGACGATGGCCGCGGCGATCTTGATCGCGTGCTCCATCTTGCCCTTGGCGTAGCCGGGATGGGCGCTGACGCCGTTGATGGTGATGGTGGCGCCGTCGGCCGAGAAGGTCTCGTCCTCGACGCAGCCGGCGCTTTCGCCGTCCATGGTGTAGCCGAAATCGGCGCCAAGCTTCTTCAGGTCGACATTGTCGACGCCGCGGCCGATCTCCTCGTCCGGCGTGAACAGGATCTTGACGGTTCCGTGCTTCACATCGGGATTGTTGATGAAGAAATGCGCGGCATCCATGATCTCGGCGACACCGGCCTTGTTGTCGGCCCCGAGCAGCGTGGTGCCGTCGGTGGTGATGATGTCGTTGCCGATCTGGTTCTTCAGCGCCGGGTGCTCGGCAAAGCGGATCACCTGGCTGGTGTCGCCGGGCAGCACGATGTCGCCGCCGCGATAGTTCTTCACCATTTGCGGCTTGACGTCCTTGCCGGTGACGTCGGGAGACGTGTCCATGTGCGAGCAGAAGCAGATCACCGGCACCTTCTTTTCGGTGTTGGCCGGGATCGTTCCATAGACGTAGCCATAATCGTCGAGATGCGCGTCCTCGACGCCCATGGCCTTCAACTCGGCGGCGAGCACGCGGCCGAGATCCTTCTGCTTCTCGGTCGAGGGGGAGCTGGGGGATTCCGGATCGGACTGGGTGTCGATGGTGACATAGCGCAGGAAGCGCTCGGTCACGGTATGCGAAAAGGTGAGGGAGGACATTTCTGGTCGAACCGCCGAGATTGAGGGAAGCAGGCGGTATATCAGAAAAGCCGGCCACGATGCGGCCCGAACGAACTCCGATCAGGGCTAGTGAACCGTAAGCGCTAGATCGCCTCTTTCAGTTCCTTCACCGGGCGGAACGCGACCTTCCGGCTGGCCTTGATGTGGATCGCTTCGCCGGTGCCGGGATTGCGGCCGGTGCGGGCGGCGCGCTTGCGGACCTGGAGGATGCCGAGCCCCACGATGCGGACACGGTCGCCTTTCTTGAGGTGCTTGGTGATCAGGTCGACCATGTCGGTCAGGACGGCTTCGGCGTGCTTTTTCGAGAGGTCCTGGCGCTCCGCGATGTCCGCAGCGAGGTGCTTGAGCGTGATGGTCGCGGGAGCGGCTGCCTTCTTCGCCGAATCCTTCTTAGCCATAACTGGCCTCCTCGATTCCACTGACAGGAAAGCCCGGAAAAGTGTCGGGATCCTTCTAAGTCTCGGAAGGCGTAGACGATTCGGGCCTGGGCTGACTATGCCCGGAGTTCCCGCCGGACGTCGGCCATCATTGGCGCAGATGCGAAAGAAGTCGAGAAACTCGGGCTAACGCTATGAAGGGATTGCCAAAATGGCGCGAGAGACGGGGCTCGAACCCGCGACCTCCGGCGTGACAGGCCGGCGCTCTAACCAACTGAGCTACTCCCGCGTGGTTCGCTCGAAGCGCGCGGAACGAGGGGGGACTTAAAGGGGGGACATGGTGAAGTCAAGGACGTTGCGCTTTACCGGTCTGTCTCGGCTAAGCATTGCACTGGAAAACGAAAAAGGCCGCCCGTGGGCGGCCATTGGTCAGCCCGGACTTATCAGCGAATCTCTGACCTCGCCGCACTCGTCACCGCCACCGGCTTGCCGGCCTTGATTACGGGCGTCGACTGGGCCGTCTGGCTGTAGTCGGCATTGGTGCGGGCCGCGATCCCGAAGCCGGCCACGACGATGGCGGCAACCAGCGCCACCACCACGATTTTCAGGTGGGTCGCACGATCAGCAGAGTGAAATGAGTGATTCATCTGAGCCTCCCGACGGGCTTTGCCGCCGTCTATGGCTTTGTCTTAAGGGCGATCTGTTTCCGGATGGTTTCGCGGGTTCCGTAAAATGGTTTCATCTCTCCGCCTGGCCGGTTTCGTCCGGAGACGGAAGCGGCGGGCCTCAGCGCAGACGAATTCCGTGCAGAGGCAGGTCGGTCAGCTCACGGCGAGCGACGCCGAGATGCTCGAGAGCGAGAAGAATGTGCGCCGATCTCGCTGCAACAGCGGAAACGTTGGAGCGCTTCTAAGAGTCTTTCTAAGAGGCTTTCAATTAGGGGATTCGCGCGCCCTCACATAAGCGTCGCCGTCACGCACATGCCGTTCCGGGACAGGCGGCATGATGCATCGAACATGCAGCTTTGGGGGGCGCGTTGAACAGTTTTGGAATGCTGCGGTCGGCCGTGTTGGCGACCGCATCCGCTTGGGTCTTGATGCCGCAGCCATCGCTCGCACAGTCTTCCGCGCAGAGTGACGCGCAGAACCTGCCGTCGGTGACGGTCACCGTGCGGGAAGTGCGGCGCCGCGCGGCTGCGACCCCTCAGCGCCGCGCGCCTCGATCGTCTGTGCAGACCGCCAACAGGAACAGACCGCAGCCGCAACGCAATGTCGGCTTCGTCGAGACGCCGCGTGGCCCGGTGAACGGCTACGTCGCCGGCCGCAGCTCCTCGGGCACCAAGACCAATACGCCGATCATGGAGACGCCGCAGTCGGTGTCCGTGATCGGCGCCGAGCAGATCCGCGACCAGAAGATCGTCAGCAAGTTCGACGAGGTACTGCGTTACACGCCCGGCGTGATCGGCGGCACCTACGGCGCCGATTTCCGCAACGATTGGTTCTTGATCCGCGGCTTCCCCGCGCAGAACGAGTCACTGTTCCTCGACGGCCTGCAGCTCTTCTACACCTCGTATGCGAGCTGGAAGCTGCAACCATTCAACCTCGAGCGCGTCGAGGTGCTGCGCGGGCCGGCCGGCATCCTCTACGGCGGCTCGGCGCCGGGCGGTCTCGTCAACGCGGTGAGCAAGCTGCCGCTCGCCGAGCCGGTGCGCTATCTCGAGGTCGGCATCAACAACTATGGCAACGCCTACACGGCGTTCGACATCGGCGGCGTGGTCCCGCAGTCCGGCAACGGGCAAATGTTGTACAGGTTTGTCGGCCAGGTGCAGGGCGGCGGCACTCAGACCGACTATATTTACGACAACAACTTCTTCTTCGCTCCGTCGGTGACCTGGCGGCCGGACGCCGACACCAAGCTCACCGTCTACGCCACGGCTGCGCACAACAACACCAGGGCGGAGAACTTCCTGCCTTATGTCGGCACTGTTACCAACGCGCCGTTCGGCCGCATTCCCACCAGCCTGTTCGCCGGCGACCCCCGCGCCGACCAGTTTCGCCGCGAGCAGGAGACGCTCGGCTACCAGTTCGCGAAGAACATCACGGACAGTCTCGACTTCCGCCAGAATGCGCGCTTCGGGCATGTCGACGTATTCTACACCGGTCTCTACGGGCTGGGCTACGCGACGACGCCGGCGGCCGCCGACATCATGCGCGGCAATTTCTACGCCCGCGGCGTCGCCAACCAGCTAAACCTCGACAACCAGCTCGAGTACCGCTTCGCCACCGGCGCGCTGCAACACACGACGCTGCTCGGCGTCGACCTCAAGCATTACGCCCTCGACGACCGGCAGGGCTTTGGCGCGGGCACCAATCTTAACGTGCTCAATCCGGTCTACGGCGTCAACGCGCCGTTCAACGGAGCGCTGTATCAGGACGCCTATCTCACTCAGGGCATGGCCGCGGTCTATCTCCAGGATCAGGTCAAGCTCGATCGGCTGACGGTGGTGCTGTCCGGCCGTCAGGACTGGGTTGATCTCGTCAACCACAACCGGCTCGGCCCAGATCAAAGCCGCGAAGACAGCAAGTTCTCCGGCCGCGTCGGCGCGATCTACAATCTCGACTTTGGCGTCGCGCCCTATGTCTCCTACATGACGGGCTACAATCCGATCATCGGCGTCAATGCGGCCGGACGGCTGCAATTGCCGGAGACATCGGAGCAGACCGAGGTCGGCGTGAAGTACGAGCCGGTCGGGCTCAACGCCCGGTTCAGCGTCGCGTGGTTCGATCTGAAGCGCAAGAATGCGCTGACCACCGATCCGAACAATCCGCTGTTCCAGACCCAGAACGGCGAGGTCACTTCGCGTGGCGTGGAACTCGAGGCGGTGGCGAACATCACGCCGGACTTCAAGCTGGTGGCGAGCTACACCAATTACGATCTGTTCGTGAGCCAGGACCTCGATTCCGCGCTGATCGGCACCGTTCCGCCCAATACTCCTCGGGAGTTCGCCGCGGTCTGGACGGACTATACATTCAGCGACGGCCCGCTGCGGGGCTTCGGCCTTGGCGGCGGCGTGCGCTACGTCGGCTCGTCCTTTGCCGACACCGCGAACACCGCGCTCGTTCCGTCCTTCGTGCTGGGCGATCTCGCCGTGCACTACGAATGGGACAACCACTGGCGCGCTGCACTCAACGTCGCGAACGTGACGGACAAGATCTACGTCGCGAGCTGCGCGGTCGTAACCTCATGCTACTACGGCGACCGTCGCCGCATCACCGCGAGCGTCTCCTACAAATGGTGAGAACGGGCGAGGGCAGGGCCGTCGTGCCGGGCCGGCTCTGGGGCCGGCCGATTGCGACGATCATCTGCTTTGCCTGGCCGGACCTCCACTGATCTTCCTTCAGGAGATCGATGAGCTCATGGGTTATGCCCCCCGCCCGAAGCTCATCCGAGCGCGGCGCGAGCGACCAACCAGCAAGTCGCCGCCGCCGCGCTCGCCGGCCGGTTTGGAATTGACCGCCGACGCATTCGCCAGACGAACCCCGGCCCCTTCGTGGCGCATGGCTCTGTGATCGTTTGCAGCTGTGGATAGGTGCGCCTTGTTGTGCCTGGCCTGATCGCGGCAGCGCCCTCAATGGCTCCTTGGCTGCACTGCTCTGTGGACCCCTGGCAAAAGGGCTCTCGGCAATTATGTCACGAGGCAGCGGAGGGTGCCTGCGCCGGTCGTTGCCGGGGTTTGGGCGCTCCGCCGCACCGGGAAAACCGTACATTTGCGCGGTCAAGGCGCAGCCGATAGCTGCCTTGTGCCCTGCGCCGCAATCTCAGAACTGCTGACCTGGGAAGCCGTGACTGCCCTTGCTGGGTCTGGCGATCTGCTCCATACCAGCCGCGGGGTGATTCCGGGATTTTCACCGTTCTGGGAGCGGCAAAGGGCCTGAAAAGAGCGTGTCTTGCGCCCATTGGTGCACTGCGCTAAGGCTCAGAATAATTCCAAATCGGACGAATCCGTGGCTGTCCCGAGGCTGCGGGAAAAAGGGCTCGTCAATGAGCGGCATTCTTCAGAACTATCTTCCACTCGTGGTCTTTATAGGGGTAGCGGGCCTCATTGGCCTGGTGCTGCTGATCGCGCCCTTCATCGTGGCGTTCCAGCAGCCGGACCCGGAAAAGCTGTCGGCCTATGAGTGCGGTTTCAACGCGTTCGACGATGCCCGCATGAAGTTTGACGTCCGCTTCTATCTGGTCGCCATCCTCTTCATCATCTTCGACCTCGAGGTGGCGTTCCTGTTTCCCTGGGCGGTGGCGTTCGGCAAGCTTGGCGCGACAGGCTTCTGGTCCATGGTGGTGTTCCTCGCCGTGCTGACGGTCGGGTTCGCCTATGAGTGGAAGAAGGGAGCACTGGAATGGGATTGAACCCTGCACCGTCCGCCGGTCCGGTCATTGCGCCGGCCCCGAAGGGCATTCTGGATCCGTCGACCGGCAGGCCGGTCGGCGCCAACGATCCGTTCTTCCTCGAGGTCAACCACGAGCTGTCCGACAAGGGCTTCTTCGTGGCCGCGACCGACGATCTCATCACCTGGGCGCGCACTGGCTCGTTGATGTGGATGACCTTCGGCCTCGCCTGCTGCGCGGTCGAGATGATGCAGGTGTCGATGCCGCGCTACGACGTCGAGCGCTTCGGCTTCGCCCCGCGCGCCTCGCCGCGCCAGTCCGACGTGATGATCGTCGCGGGAACCCTGACCAACAAGATGGCGCCGGCGCTGCGCAAGGTCTACGACCAGATGCCTGAGCCGCGCTACGTCATCTCGATGGGCTCCTGCGCCAATGGCGGCGGCTACTATCACTATTCCTACTCGGTCGTGCGCGGCTGCGACCGCATCGTGCCGATCGACATCTACGTGCCGGGCTGCCCGCCCACGGCGGAAGCGCTGCTCTACGGCGTGCTGCTGCTGCAGAAGAAGATCCGGCGCACCGGCACCATCGAACGCTAAGGTTTTACGTCATGGACGACGCCAAGCTCGACGCCCTGGGGCAGACGATCGTTAGCGCGCTTCCGGGCGCCGCCACCGGTCATTCGGTGGCCTTCAACCAGCTCACGGTTGATATCGAGGCCGCCAGGATTGTCGAGGTGGTCAAGTACCTCCGCGACGATCCGAACTGCCGTTTCGTCAATATCACCGACATCACGGGGGTGGACTATCCCGATCGCGAGAAGCGTTTCGACGTGATCTATCACTTCCTGTCACCGACGCTGAACACGCGGATCCGGCTCCGGGCCCAGGCGGACGAGACCACGCAGGTGCCATCGCTCATCGAATTGTTCCCGGGCGCGGACTGGTTCGAGCGCGAAGCCTACGACCTCTACGGCGTGTTCTTCGTCGGCCATCCCGACATGCGCCGCATCCTCACGGACTACGGCTTCGAGGGGCATCCGCTGCGCAAGGATTTCCCGCTCACCGGTTTCGTCGAGGTCCGCTACGACGACCAGGAGAAGCGGGTGGTGTACGAGCCCGTGCGGCTCAACCAGGAATTCCGCAAGTTCGATTTCCTCTCGCCGTGGGAAGGAGCGGACTATCCGCTGCCCGGTGACGAGAAGGCGGGGCCGAAGGTCTGATCATGAACGAGCAACCTGAAAATCTCCGTAACTTCACCATCAACTTTGGACCGCAGCATCCTGCAGCCCACGGTGTGTTGCGTCTCGTGCTCGAATTGGACGGCGAGATCGTCGCGCGCGTCGATCCCCATATCGGCCTGCTTCATCGCGGCACCGAGAAGCTGATCGAGCAGAAGACCTACCTTCAGGCGATCCCGTATTTCGACCGGCTCGACTACGTCGCGCCGATGAACCAGGAGCACGCCTTCTGCCTCGCCGCTGAAAAGCTGCTCGGCATCGAGGTGCCGCGCCGCGGCCAGCTGATCCGCGTGCTCTATTGCGAGATCGGCCGCATCCTCTCGCATCTGCTCAACGTCACCACGCAGGCGATGGACGTCGGCGCGCTGACCCCACCGCTGTGGGGCTTCGAAGAGCGCGAGAAGCTGATGGTGTTCTACGAGCGTGCCTCGGGCAGCCGCATGCACGCAGCCTTCTTCCGCGTCGGCGGCGTGCATCAGGATCTGCCGCAGAAGCTGGTCGACGACATCGAGGCCTGGTGCGACCCGTTCCTGAAGGTCGTGGACGACCTCGACCGCCTGCTCACCGCCAACCGCATCTTCAAGCAGCGCAACGTCGACATCGGCGTGGTGCCGCTCAAGGAAGCGTGGGAGTGGGGCTTCTCGGGTGTGATGGTGCGCGGCTCGGGCGCGGCCTGGGACCTGCGCAAGTCGCAGCCCTATGAGTGCTACGCCGAGATGGATTTCGACATTCCGATCGGCAAGAACGGGGACTGCTACGACCGCTATCTGGTCCGCATGGAAGAGATGCGCCAGTCCGTGCGCATCATGAAGCAGTGCATCCAGAAGCTGAACGCGCCTGACGGCAAGGGCGCCGTCGTCGTCGAGGACAACAAGGTCGCTCCGCCGCGCCGTGGCGAGATGAAGCGCTCCATGGAAGCGCTGATCCACCACTTCAAGCTCTATACCGAGGGCGTCCACGTGCCGGCCGGCGAAGTCTATGCCGCGGTCGAGGCGCCCAAGGGCGAGTTCGGCGTCTATCTCGTCTCCGACGGCACCAACAAGCCCTACAAGTGCAAGATCCGCGCGCCGGGCTTTGCGCATCTGCAGGCGATGGATCACATCTGCCGCGGCCATCTGCTGGCCGACGTCTCGGCGATCCTGGGTTCGCTCGACATCGTGTTCGGAGAGGTCGATCGGTGATGGCGCAGGCGCCAATCCAGTTTGACCGCGCCTCGGGGGCCCTTGAAGGGGCCAACCTGTGGGAGCGGACGGCTGCCTTGGCGCTGGTGACGGGATCGAAGATCTCGTCGCACTTCTCGCACATGGGCTACATCGCCTGCGCCAATCTGCTGCGCAAGACGCTGCCGGAGCGCAACATCGCGATCAGGCTCAATCCCGACGCCGTGTTCGAATTCCCCTACGGCGACGGCTATTGGAGCAAGCTGCTCAACCGCTCCTACAACTACGAGGACGAGCTCGAGCTGCTGTTCGCCGACTCCATCGACGTCGACTACACGCTGCTCGATTGCGGCGCCAATTACGGCTACTGGTCGGTGCTGGTGTCGAGCAAGCCCTTTGGTTCGCACAAGGCGATCGCGATCGAGCCGTCGGGGCAGAATTATCCGAAGCTCGCCAACAACGCCCGCGTCAACGGCAACCGCTTCGAGACCATGAAATGCGCCATCGGCGCGACCCGCGGCACCGCGCGGCTGTCCGGCACCAAGCACGAGGCCTTCAGCATCGCCGGCAATCCGTCGGCGGGCGGCGAAGAAGTGACCGTGATCGCGCTCGACAACCTCATCGACGACGGCAAGATCGCGCCCGCCGGCAAATACCTGATCAAGCTCGACGTCGAGGGCGTCGAGATCGAGGCGATCAAGGGCGGCGCCCGGTTGCTCGAGGCCGACAGCGTCATCATGTGCGAGGAGCACGGCAGCGACCGCTCTCATGCCGTGTCGCGCTTCATCCTCGAACAGACCCCGCTGAAGCTGATCGTGTTCGATCCGCGCAACAACCGGATGGAGACGGTGACCGAGTTGTCGATCCTCGACCGCATCAAGGTCTCGACCCACGTCGGCTACAACGTTTTCGGCACCGCAAGCGCATTCTGGCAGGACAGGATCGATGCCCTGAATGCTAAAACCGCGCGCCGTATGCAGTGAGAGATTGAAGAGATGTCCGTTCGCCGATTAGCACCGAAGGAAGTCCAGCCCGCGAGCTTTGCGTTCACGGAGGAGAACCTCGCATTCGCCAGGCAGCAGATCGCGAAGTACCCGGCCGGCCGCCAGGCCTCCGCCGTCATCGCCATCCTGTGGCGGGCGCAGGAGCAGAACGAGGGCTGGGTGTCGGAGGCCGCGATCCGCGTCATCGCCGACATGCTCGATATGCCCTATATCCGCGTGCTGGAGGTCGCGACCTTCTACACCATGTTCCAGCTCGCCCCCGTCGGCAAGAAAGCCCATGTCCAGGTCTGCGGCACCACGCCCTGCCGCCTGCGCGGCGCCGAGGATCTGATCCACGTCTGCGAGCATCGCATCCATCACGAGCCCTTCCATCTCTCCAAGGACGGCAATTTCAGCTGGGAAGAGGTGGAGTGCCTGGGCGCCTGCGTGAATGCGCCGATGGTGCTGATCGGCAAGGACACCTATGAGGACCTGACCAAGGAAAGCTTCGGCAAGGTGCTCGATGGCTTTGCGTCGGGCAATCCGCCCAAGCCGGGTCCGCAGAACGGCCGCCAGTTCTCGGCGCCGATCACCGGGCCGACCACGCTGAAGGAGATCACCTGATGCGTGATCTCTCGTCGCCGGCAATGCAGGGGAGCGGTGCCATGAAGAAGTGGGGCTTCATCGCGATGCACGCCGTCGTGGCGGCCGCCTTCATTTTCCTGCTTCAGCGCTTCGGCCTGAACGCGCCGCTGGAATCCAGTCTGCTCTGGGCGCTGACGTTTGGCATCTGCGCCGCCGGACTTGCCTACAAGCAGTCCAATCGTTGATCGGAAAGCACTGATATGCTCGAGGACAAGGACCGCATCTTCAAGAACCTCTACGGCCTCCACGATTGGGGGCTCGAGGGCGCGCGGCGTCGCGGCGCCTGGGATGGCACGAAGAACATCATCGACAAGGGCCGCGACTGGATCATCAACGAGATGAAGGCCTCGGGGCTCCGCGGCCGCGGCGGCGCCGGCTTCCCGACCGGTTTGAAATGGTCGTTCATGCCGAAGGAATCGACCGACGGCCGGCCGAGCTATCTGGTCGTCAACGCCGACGAATCCGAGCCCGGCACCTGCAAGGATCGCGAGATCATGCGGCACGATCCGCATCTCCTGATCGAGGGCTGCCTGATCGCCAGCTGCGCGATGAACGCGCACGCCTGTTACATCTATGTCCGCGGCGAGTTCATCCGCGAGCGTGAGCACCTCCAGGCCGCGATCGACCAGGCCTACGAGGCCAAGCTCGTCGGCAAGGACAACGTCAACGGCTGGCCGTTCGACATCTACGTCGCCCACGGCGCCGGCGCCTATATCTGCGGCGAGGAGACCGCGCTGCTCGAAAGCCTCGAAGGCAAGAAGGGCCAGCCGCGGCTGAAGCCGCCGTTCCCGGCGAATGTTGGTCTGTTCGGCTGCCCGACCACCGTCAACAACGTCGAGTCCATCGCGGTTGCGCCGGACATCCTGCGCCGCGGCGCGGCCTGGTTCGCCGGCATCGGCCGCCCGAACAACGTCGGCACCAAGCTCTTCTGCATTTCCGGCCATATCGAGCGGCCTTGCAACGTCGAAGAAGCCATGGGCATTCCGTTCCGTGAGCTGATCGAGAAGCATTGCGGCGGCATTCGCGGCGGCTGGGACAACCTCAAGGCCGTGATCCCCGGCGGCTCGTCGGTACGCATGGTCCCGGCCGAGCAGATCATCGACACGCCGATGGATTTCGATTCCTTGAGCAAGCTGCGCTCGGGCCTCGGCACCGCGGCCGTGATCGTGATGGACAAGTCCACCGATTTGATCCGCGCCATCGCCCGCATCTCCTATTTCTACAAGCACGAGAGCTGCGGCCAGTGCACGCCGTGCCGCGAGGGCACCGGCTGGATGTGGCGGGTCCTGACCCGCATGGCCGAGGGCCGCGCCCACAAGCGCGAGATCGACATGCTGCTGGAGGTGACCAAGCAGGTCGAGGGCCACACCATCTGCGCGCTCGGCGACGCGGCGGCATGGCCGATCCAGGGCCTGATCGCGCATTTCCGTCACGAGATCGAAGCGCGCATCGACCAGTATTCGCACAAGGCCGACATCGACGATATCGGCGTCCGCGATCCCGTGAACATGGTCGCGGCGGAGTAAGAGACATGACCAAGCTCATCATCGACGGCAAAGAGATCGACGTCCCCGCCGAATACACGCTGCTCCAGGCGTGTGAGGCGGCCGGCGCCGAGATTCCGCGCTTTCTGCTATCATGAGCGGCTGTCGATCGCCGGCAATTGCCGGATGTGCCTCGTCGAGGTGAAGGGCGGCCCGAAGCCGGTCGCGAGCTGCGCCTGGGGCGTGCGCGATTGCCGTCCGGGTCCCAAGGGCGAGCCGCCGGAGATCTCGACCCGTTCGCCGATGGTGAAGAAGGCGCGCGAAGGCGTGATGGAATTCCTTCTCATCAACCATCCGCTGGATTGCCCGATCTGCGACCAGGGCGGCGAGTGCGACCTTCAGGACCAGGCGATGGGGTATGGTGTCGACACCAGCCGTTTCGCCGAGAACAAGCGTGCGGTCGAGGACAAATATCTCGGCGCGCTGGTCAAGACCTCGATGAACCGCTGCATCCAGTGCACGCGGTGCGTCCGCTTCTCGGCCGAAGTCGCCGGCGCCCCCGAGATGGGCGCCACCGGCCGCGGCGAGGACATGGAGATCACCACCTATCTCGAGCACGCGCTGACGTCGGAACTGCAGGGCAACCTCGTCGACATCTGCCCGGTCGGTGCGCTGACTTCGAAGCCCTATGCGTTCGCGGCGCGCCCGTGGGAGCTCGGCAAGACCCAGTCGATCGACGTCATGGACGGCCTGGGATCTGCGATCCGCGTCGATACCCGCGGCCGTGAGGTGATGCGTATCCTGCCGCGCATCAACGAGGCCGTGAACGAGGAGTGGATCTCCGACAAGACCCGCCACGTCGTCGATGGCCTGCGCACTCAGCGGCTCGACCGGCCCTATATCCGCGAGGCCGGCAAGCTGCGCGCGGCAACCTGGCCCGAGGCCTTTGCCGCGATCGCCGCCAAGGCGGCGCGCACCGACGGCAAGCGCATCGGCGCGATCGCGGGCGATCTCGCCGGTGTCGAGGAGATGTTCGCGCTGAAGGATTTGCTCGCCAGATATGGCTCTGCCAACCTGGCGGTGCAGGGCGGCGATGCCTTCGATCCGGCGCTTGGCCGCGGCTCCTATATTTTCAACCCGACGCTCGCGGGCGTCGAGCAGGCCGACGCGCTGCTCGTCATCGGCGCCAATCCGCGGAAAGAGGCGGCCGTGTTCAACGCCCGCATCCGCAAGCGTTGGCGTGCCGGTGGCTTCAAGGTCGGCGTGATCGGCCCCAAGGCCGATCTCACTTACGACTATGACCATCTCGGCGCAGGCGCCGAGACGCTCGCCGACGTCGCGGCCGGCAAGCACTCCTTCACGGACGTGCTGAAGAACGCTGAGAAACCGATCATCCTGGTCGGTGCGGGCGCGGCCGCACGTCACGACGGCGCGGCCATCCTTGCCGCCGCCGCCAAGCTCGCGCTCGACGTCGGCGCTGTGAAGGACGGCTGGAACGGTTTCGGCGTGCTGCACGAGACCGCCTCGCGCGTCGGTGCGCTCGACATCGGCTTCTCCGCCACGGGTGGCGGGCTCAACGCTGCGCAGATGACGACGTTCGGCACGCTCGACTTGCTGTTCCTGCTAGGAGCCGACGAGATCAAGGCGCCGGACGGCACCTTCGTCGTCTATATCGGCACCCATGGTGACCGCGGCGCGCATCGCGCCGACGTGATCCTGCCGGCCGCAGCCTACACCGAGAAGTCCGCGATCTACGTCAACACCGAAGGCCGCGTGCAGATGACCGGCCGCGCCGCATTTCCACCGGGCGAAGCCCGCGAGGACTGGGCGATCATCCGCGCGTTGTCCGAAGCGCTCGGCAAGAAGCTCGGCTACGACTCGCTCGCAGCGCTGCGCCAGGCGATCTTCAAAGCGGTGCCGCATCTGATCCGTCTCGGCCAGATCGAGGCCGCCTCTGCCGACCAGATCAAGAAGCTGGCGGGGAAGGGCGGCTCGCCCGAAAAGGCGCCCTTCAAGCCCCTGGTCGAGGACTTCTATTTGACCAACCCAATCGCGCGTGCATCCGCCGTGATGGCGGAATGCTCGCGCCTCGCCTCCGGGCACATGCTGACCGCAGCGGAGTGAGCGTGATCTGATGGAATTCTTCGAAAGCGCATTCTGGACCGGATTCCTCTGGCCGCTGATCATCATGATCGCGCAGAGTGTCCTCGTGCTGGTCGTCCTGCTGGTCGCGATCGCCTATATCCTGCTTGCCGACCGCAAGATCTGGGCGGCGGTGCAGATCCGTCGCGGCCCGAACGTGGTCGGCCCGTGGGGGCTGCTGCAGTCCTTTGCCGACCTCTTGAAGTTCGTGCTGAAGGAGCCGATCATTCCTGCGGGCGCCAACAAGGGCGTGTTCCTGCTGGCGCCGCTGGTCTCGTGCGTGCTCGCGCTCGCCGCCTGGGCCGTGATCCCGACCAATCTCGGCTGGGTGATCGCCGACATCAATGTCGGTGTCCTCTTCATCTTCGCGATCTCGTCGCTGTCGATCTACGGCATCATCATGGCCGGCTGGTCGTCCAACTCGAAGTACCCGTTCCTGGCGGCGCTGCGCTCGGCGGCGCAGATGGTGTCGTACGAAGTCTCGATCGGCTTCGTCATCATCACGGTGCTGCTCTGCGCCGGCACGCTGAACCTGACGGCGGTGGTCGAGGCCCAGCACGCGCGCGGTTTCGCCAGCCTGATCGGGTTGCCGCAGCTCACGATCCTGAACTGGTACGTCTGGCCGCTGTTCCCGATGTTCGTGGTGTTCTACGTGTCGGCGCTGGCGGAAACCAACCGTCCGCCCTTCGACCTCGTCGAAGCGGAATCCGAGCTCGTGGCCGGCTTCATGGTCGAGTACGGCTCGACGCCGTACCTCTTGTTCATGCTCGGCGAGTATGTCGCGATCGTCACGATGTGCGCGCTGGCGACGATCCTGTTCCTCGGAGGCTGGCTGCCGCCGGTCGACCTGCCGCCCTTCAACTGGGTGCCGGGGATCATCTGGTTCTCGCTCAAGCTGTTCTTCATGTTCTTCCTGTTCGCGATGGCGAAGGCGATCGTGCCCCGCTACCGCTACGATCAACTGATGCGCCTCGGCTGGAAGGTGTTCCTGCCGCTGTCGCTCGTGATGGTGATCGTGGTGGCCGGCGTGCTGCATTTCGCCGGCATCGCGCCGAAGTGAGGGCCGTCATGGGTATCAATATCAACGCCACTGCACGCTCGCTTCTGCTGTCGGAATTCGTCTCGGCGTTCTTCCTCGCCATGCGCTATTTCTTCCAGCCGAAGCCGACGCTGAACTATCCGTTCGAGAAGGGCCCGATCTCGCCGCGCTTCCGCGGCGAGCACGCGCTGCGCCGCTATCCGAACGGCGAAGAGCGCTGCATCGCCTGCAAGCTGTGCGAGGCGGTCTGCCCGGCGCAGGCCATCACCATCGAGGCCGGCCCGCGCCGCAACGACGGCACCCGCCGCACCGTCCGCTACGACATCGACATGGTGAAGTGCATCTATTGCGGCCTCTGCCAGGAGGCCTGTCCGGTCGATGCCATCGTCGAAGGCCCGAACTTCGAGTTTGCGACCGAGACCCGCGAGGAGCTCTATTATGACAAGGCCAAGCTGCTCGCCAATGGCGACCGCTGGGAACGCGAGATCGCGAAAGCGATCGAGCTCGACGCGCCGTACCGGTGAGATGAGAGCATGATCCTTCCCGCCATATCCTCGTCATTCCGGGGCGCGCCAAGCGCGAACCCGGAATCTCGCGCCACAACCTCCAGATTTCGGGTTCGCGGGCTTTGCCCACGCCCCGGAATGACGGGGAATGCCTGATGATCCTTCCCGCGCTGTTCTTCTATCTCTTCGCCGGCGTCTGCGTCGCCTCGGCCGTCATGGTGATTGTCTCGCGCAATCCCGTGCACTCCGTGCTGTACCTGATCCTGGCCTTCGTCAACGCCTCCGGCCTGTTCGTGCTGATGGGGGCCGAGTTCCTCGGCATGATGCTGATCGTCGTCTATGTCGGCGCGGTCGCGGTGCTGTTCCTGTTCGTGATCATGATGCTCGATGTCGACTTCCTCGAGCTGCGCGAGGGCTTCATCGAGTACCTGCCGGTCGGTCTCGTGATCGGCGGCATCTTCCTGTTCGAGCTGCTGCTCACCGTCGGCTTCTGGGTCATCAATCCCGGCGTCTCCAAGACGATCACGGCGGCGATCCCGGCCAATGTCAGCAACACCGAGGCGCTCGGCCTCGTGCTCTATACGAAGTACATCCACTACTTCCAGCTCTCGGGCATGGTGCTGCTGGTCGCCATGATCGGCGCCATCGTGCTGACGCTGCGCCACAAGGCCAGCGTGAAGCGGCAGGACATCAACGTTCAGAACGCGCGCACGCCCGAGATGGCAATGGCGATGCGCAAGGTGGCGCCGGGGCAGGGGCTCTCGGACGCCGATGCGGCGGAGTGGGTGAAATGACGATCGGGCTCGGACATTATCTGGCGGTCGGAGCGATCCTGTTCACGCTCGGCATCCTCGGCATCTTCCTGAACCGCAAGAACATCATCGTCATCCTGATGTCGATCGAGCTGATCCTGCTCTCGGTCAACATCAACCTCGTGGCATTCTCGACCTTCCTCGGCGACATCGTCGGCCAGGTCTTCGCGCTGCTGGTGCTGACGGTTGCGGCTGCTGAGGCCGCGATCGGTCTCGCCATCCTGGTGGTCTATTTCCGCAACCGCGGCTCGATCGCGGTTGAGGACGTCAATCTGATGAAGGGCTGAGCTCTCAAATGGTTCAGGCAATCGTTTTCCTGCCTCTGCTGGGCGCCATTCTGGCCGGCCTGATCGCGCTTGTGGGCGCGCATGCTCGCAATCCCTCGGGCGACGAGCTCGAGCATCACGGCGACCATGGTCACGCGCACGCTCATGCGTCCGATACGATCAACGAGGACGCCTCGGTCATCCACGCGACGCACCATGAGCCCGGCGACGGGCACGACGATCACGGCCATGGTCCGGTCGAGCCGCCAGCGGCGGGCTCGCGCGGCGCCGAGCTGATCACCACGGCGCTGCTGTTCGTCTCGGCGGCGTTGTCCTGGATGACGCTGGTCGATGTCGGATTCATGCACCACGACTACAGGATCCAGCTGCTGCCCTGGATCTTCTCCGGCGACCTCCAGGTCTGGTGGACGCTGCGCGTCGACACGCTCACCGCCGTGATGCTGGTGGTGGTGACGACCGTGTCCTCGCTCGTGCACCTCTATTCCATCGGCTACATGGACGAGGATCCGAACCGGCCGCGCTTCTTCGGCTATCTCAGCCTGTTCACCTTCGCCATGCTGATGCTGGTGACCGCGGACAATCTCGTGCAGTTGTTCTTCGGCTGGGAAGGCGTGGGTCTGGCCAGCTACCTGCTGATCGGCTTCTGGTACCAGAAGCCGTCGGCGAACGCGGCCGCGATAAAGGCCTTCGTGGTCAACCGCGTCGGCGATTTCGGCTTCGCGCTCGGCATCTTCGCCATCTTCATGCTGGTCGGCTCGACCGATTTCGAGACCATCTTCCACGCGGCGCCCGGTCTCACCGGCAAGACCGTCAACTTCCTCGGCTGGCACGCCGATGCGCTGACCCTGACCTGTCTGCTCCTGTTCATGGGCGCGATGGGCAAGTCGGCGCAGTTCCTGCTGCACACCTGGTTGCCGGACGCGATGGAAGGCCCGACCCCGGTCTCGGCGCTGATCCATGCCGCGACGATGGTCACAGCCGGCGTCTTCATGGTGGCGCGCCTGTCGCCGCTGTTCGAGCTCGCCCCGAACGCACAGGCCGTCGTGATGTTCTTCGGCGCGACCACCGCGTTCTTCGCGGCGACCATCGGTCTCGTCCAGAACGACATCAAGCGCATCGTCGCCTATTCGACCTGTTCGCAGCTCGGCTATATGTTCGTGGCGATGGGGGCAGGGGCCTATTCGGTCGGCATGTTCCACCTGTTCACGCACGCCTTTTTCAAGGCGCTGCTGTTCTTAGGTTCCGGCTCGGTGATCTACGCGATGCACCACGAGCAGGACATCCGCAACATGGGCGGCCTCTGGAAGAAGATCCCCTACACCTATGCGGTGATGGTGGTCGGCACGCTGGCGCTCACCGGCTTTCCGCTCACCGCCGGCTACTTCTCCAAGGACGCGATCATCGAGTCCGCCTATGCCTCGCACAATCCGTTTGCGGTGTACGGCTTCCTGATGACGATCGTCGCCGCCGGCCTGACCTCGTTCTACTCCTGGCGCCTGATCTTCAAGACCTTCCACGGCGAGCCGCATGACGAGCATCACTACGAGGCAGCCCATGAGGCTCCGCTCTGGATTCTGACCCCGATCGGCGTGCTCGCGGTCGGCTCGTTCGTCGCAGGCCTTCCGTTCAAGGAGCTGTTCGCCGGTCACGGCATCGAAGAATTCTTCCGCGAATCCGTGAAGATGAACCCGCACATCATCGAGGAGATGCACCACATCCCGCAGACCATCGCCTTCCTGCCGACGGTGATGATGGTGCTGGGCTTCCTGGTGTCGTACCTGTTCTACATCCGCCGGCCTTATCTGCCGGTCGAGCTCGCGAAGACGCAGCCGATGCTGTACCAGTTCCTGCTCAACAAATGGTACTTCGACGAGCTCTACGACCTCATCTTCGTCCGTCCGGCGAAGTGGATCGGCTATCAGCTCTGGAAGAAGGGCGACGGCTTCATCATCGACGGCTTCGGCCCCGACGGCGTCTCGGCCCGCGTGCTGGACGTCACCCGCAACGTCGTCAAGATCCAGACCGGCTATCTCTATCACTACGCATTCGCCATGCTGATCGGCGCCGCCGGCCTGATCACCTGGTTCATGTTCGGCTTTGGAGGCCAGTAAATGACAACCTGGCCCATTCTTTCGGTCACGACGTTCCTGCCGCTGGTCGGCGCGCTGATCGTCTATCTCAGCCGCGGGGATGACGAGGCGGCCAAGCGCAACTCGCGCTGGATCGCGCTGTGGACCACGCTGATCACCTTCGCGGTGTCGGTGATCCTGGTCATGCGCTTCGACCCGTCCAATCCCGACTTCCAGTTCGTCGAGAAGGCGAACTGGCTCGCCACCGGCATCACCTATCATATGGGCGTCGACGGCATCTCGCTGCCGCTGGTGATCCTCACCACCGCCGTGATGCCGTTCTGCATCATCGCGAGCTGGAAGGCGATCACGAGCCGCGTCCGCGAATACATGATGGCGTTCCTGATCCTGGAGACGCTGATGATCGGCACCTTCTCGGCGCTCGATCTCGTGCTGTTCTACCTGTTCTTCGAGGGCGGTCTGATCCCGATGTTCCTGATCATCGGCGTCTGGGGCGGTCCGCGCCGGGTCTATGCCTCGTTCAAGTTCTTCCTCTACACGCTGCTCGGCTCGGTCCTGATGCTGCTCGCCATCATGGCGCTGTACTGGAACGGCGGCACCACCGACATCCCGACCCTGATGCACACGGCCGTGCCGCGGTCCCTGCAGACCTGGGCGTGGCTCGCCTTCTTCGCCTCCTTTGCGGTGAAGATGCCGATGTGGCCGGTGCACACCTGGCTTCCCGACGCGCACGTCGAGGCGCCGACTGCGGGCTCGGTGGTCCTCGCCGCGATCCTCCTGAAGATGGGCGGCTACGGCTTCCTGCGCTTCTCGCTGCCGATGTTCCCGCTGGCCTCGCACGACTTCGCGCCGCTGATCTTCACGCTCTCGGCCATCGCCATCATCTACACCTCGCTGGTGGCGCTGATGCAGGAGGACATGAAGAAGCTGATCGCGTACTCGTCGGTGGCACATATGGGCTTCGTCACCATGGGCATCTTCGCCGGCACCATGCAGGGTGTCGCCGGCGGCGTGTTCCAGATGATCTCGCACGGCATCGTCTCCGGCGCGCTGTTCCTCTGCGTCGGCATCGTCTACGACCGCCTGCACACCCGCGAGATCGCGGCCTATGGCGGCCTCGTCAACCGGATGCCGCTCTACGCGATGACCTTCATGGTCTTCACCATGGCCAATGTCGGCCTGCCCGGAACGAGCGGCTTCGTCGGCGAGTTCATGACGCTGCTCGGCACCTTCAAGGTCTCGATCCCGACCGCGTTCTTCGCCAGCTTCGGCGTGATCCTGTCGGCGGCCTATGCGCTGTGGCTCTACCGCAAGGTCGTGTTCGGGGCCCTGGTCAAGCCGTCGCTGATGAGCATGAAGGATCTCACCTTCCGGGAATGCCTGACGCTGTTCCCGATGATCGCGCTGACGATCCTGTTCGGCGTCTGGCCGAAGCCGGTGCTCGACATGTCGGCCGCCTCGGTCCAGCAACTCGTCAACAACTACAACACCGCTGTGACGGCCATGAAGGCCGCCGCACTGCTCCAGTGATCGGGCAGGTCAGGATATCGCCATGAGCTTTGAGTCTGCAGGTTATCAACTGGCGCCGGTGCTGCCCGAGCTCGTGCTCGCGGTCGGCGCGATGGCGCTTCTGATGCTCGGAGCCTATCGCGGGCAGGAGACGACCAGGACGGTCACGTCGCTGGCGGTGGTGCTCCTGATCGTGGTCGGCGCGCTCGTCTACATGCAGCCTGCGGGCAAGCAGGTGACCTTCGGCGGCAGCTTCATCGTCGACGACTTCGCCCGCTTCATGAAGATCCTGGCCCTGATCGGCTCGGCGGTGACCCTGGTCCTGTCGGCCGAGTTCCTGTCTGACCCGTCGCGCCGCATCTTCGAATATGCGATCCTGGTGCTGCTCTCGACGCTCGGCATGATGGTGCTGATCTCGGCCGGCGACCTGATCTCGCTCTATCTCGGCCTGGAACTGATGTCGCTGGCGCTCTACGTCGTCGCCGCCTCGAACCGCGACAATGCCAAGTCGACCGAAGCCGGCCTGAAGTATTTCGTGCTCGGCGCGCTGTCCTCGGGCATGCTGCTCTACGGCTCCTCGCTGGTCTACGGCTTCACCGGAACGGTGAGCTTCACCGGCATCGCCGCGGCGGCCACGGTCTCGAATGTCGGGCTGGTCTTCGGCCTCGTCTTCCTGCTCGCCGGCCTCTGCTTCAAGGTCTCGGCGGTGCCGTTCCACATGTGGACCCCCGACGTCTATGAGGGCGCGCCGACCCCGGTCACCGCCTTCTTCGCGTCCGCGCCGAAGGTGGCCGCGCTCGCCGTCTTCACCCGCGTGACGCTGACGGCATTCCCCGGCATCGTCTCGCAGTGGCAGCAGATCCTGGTGTTCGTGGCGATCGCCTCCATGGCGCTCGGCTCCTTCGCCGCGATCGGCCAGACCAACATCAAGCGCCTGATGGCCTATTCGTCGATCGGCCACATGGGCTTCGCGCTGGTCGGCCTTGCCTCCGGCACGGTCGAGGGCGCGCAGGGCGTCCTGATGTACATCGTGATCTACGTCGCGATGACGCTCGGCTCGTTCTCGATCATCCTCGCCATGAAGCGCAACGGCCAGGCGGTGGAGCAGATCAGCGATTTCGCAGGCCTGTCGCGGACCAATCCGCTGCTCGCCTTCATGTTCGCGATGCTGCTGTTCTCGCTCGCCGGCATCCCGCCGCTCGCCGGCTTCTTCGCCAAATGGTACGTCTTCGTCGCTGCCATCAAGGCGAACCTGTTCACGCTCGCCGTCATCGGCGTGCTGACCAGCGTGGTGGGTGCCTATTACTACCTCGCCATCGTCAAGACGATGTACTTCGACGAGCCGGCCGGCCAGGTCGATCCGGTGCGCATCGAAGTGCGGACGGTGCTGGCGGTGGCGGGCCTGTTCAACATCCTGTTCGCGCTGTTCGCAGGTCCGGTGGTGAGCGTCGCCTCCGCCGCGGCAAAGTCGCTGTTCTAGGATGGCTTTCGCGCTCGGTCCTCGCGCACTGTCGGCGGGCTACAAGCTCGCAGCTTTCGAGCGGACCGGCTCGACCAATACCGAGGCGATCGAGCGCGCCAGGGCCGGCGAGCGTGGCCCGATGTGGTTCGTCACGTCGGAGCAGACCGCCGGCCGCGGTCGCCGCCAGCGCGCCTGGATCGCGCCGCGCGGCAATCTCGCCGCCAGCATCCTCGAAGTGATGGACGTTGCCCCGGCCGTCGCCGCCACGCTCGGCTTTGCCGCCGGACTGGCGGAGGAGGCGGCACTGGAGAAGGTCAGCCTCGAGGCCGCTCTGCGCCTCGGCGAGGGCCGCCCCCGCTACGCGTTGAAATGGCCGAACGATGTGCTGGCCGGCGGCCAGAAGCTGGTCGGCATTGGCCTCGAGGCCGAAGCCGTCAGTGGCGGCCTCGCTGTCGTCGTCGGCATCGGCACAAATGTGGTCGCAGCGCCCGAGGGCACCCCGACGCCCGCGGTGTCGCTGGCCGCCCTCGGCGTCCAGATCAGCGCGGAGGAGCTGTTCTCGGCCCTCTCGGATGCCTGGGTCGAGTTCCGCGGGATCTGGGACAATGGCCGCGGCTTTGCCGAGATCCGCAAGCTCTGGCTCGAGCGCGCTGCCGGCCTCGGGGAGAAGGTCGCGATCCACACGGGAGCGATGACGCTGGAAGGCATTTTTGACACCATCGACGACGCCGGCTGCCTGATCGTCCGCACCGCGGAGGGCCGCCTCGTGCCCGTGGCTGCGGGCGAAGTGTTCTTCGGCCCCGTTGCCTCCGTGGGAGCTGCGTGATGGCAAGGCCCGACGAACTCGTGTTTGCACCCCTCGGCGGCGTCGGCGAGATCGGCATGAACCTGTCGATCTATGGCCTCGGCAACCGCCACCAGCGCGCCTGGCTGGCGGTCGATCTCGGCGTGTCCTTCGGCGACGAGGAGCATCTGCCGGGCATTGACCTGATCATGCCCGACATCAGCTTCCTGGAGAAGGAGCGCAAGAACCTGATGGGCCTCGTGCTGACCCACGCCCATGAGGACCATTTCGGCGCCATCATCGATCTCTGGCCGAAACTGAAATGCCCGATCTACGCCACCAGGTTCAGCGCGGCGTTGTTCGAGGCCAAATGCGCAGCCGAGCGCAATGCGCCCGAGATTCCTGTTACGGTGGTCCCCTCCGGCGGCCGCGTCGATATCGGCCCGTTCAACGTCGAGTTCATTCCCGTCGCGCATTCGATTCCGGAAGCGCACGCGCTGGCGATCCACACCGAAGCCGGCATCGTGCTGCATACCGGCGACTGGAAGATCGACCCGACTCCGACCCTTGGAGCGCCGACCGACGAGAAGCGGCTGCGCGAACTCGGCGAGCAGGGCGTGCTGGCCTTGATCGGCGATTCCACCAACGCCGTGCGCGACGGCCGCTCGCCGTCGGAAGCCGAGGTCGCCCGGACCATCATCGAGCTCGTCAAGTCAGCCAAGGGCCGCGTCGCGGTGACGACCTTCGCCTCCAACGTCGCCCGCATCAAGGCGGTGGCCGAGGCGGCGAAGGCTGCCGACCGCGAGGTCGTCGTGGTCGGCCGCGCCATGGAGCGCGTGGTGCAGGTTGCCCGCGAGACCGGCTATCTCGACGGCGTGCAGAATTTCCGTTCGCCCGAGGTCTACGGCCACCTGCCGCAGGACAAGGTGCTGGCCCTGTGCACCGGCAGCCAGGGCGAGTCGCGTGCGGCGCTGGCGCGCATCGCCAACGACGACCATCCCGAGATCACGCTCAACCGGGGCGACTGCGTCATCTTCTCCTCGCGCACCATTCCAGGCAACGAGAAGGCTGTCAGCTCGATCGTCAACAATCTCGTGCTCCAGGGCATCGAGATCATCACCGACCGCGACGCTCTGGTCCACGTCTCCGGCCATCCCCGCCGCGACGAGCTGCGCGACCTGATTTCCTGGGTGAAGCCGCAACTCCTGATCCCCGTCCATGGCGAGGCCCTGCATCTGCACGAGCACGCAAAACTGGCGCGCGCCGCCGGCGTGCCGCGCGTGCTGGTCTGCCGCGACGGCGACCTCGTCAAGCTCGGCCCCGGCGATCCCGGCATCGTCGGGGAGGTGCCTTTCGGCCGTCTCTACAAGGACGGGACGATTCTGGAGGACTCCAAGTCCCGCGCGGTGATCGAGCGTCGCCGCATGGCCTTTTCCGGCTGCGCCTTCGTCGCCATCGCCATGACGGCGCAAGGCGAGCTCGCCGACGATCCGGAGGTCGATCTCGTCGGCATCCCCGAGAAGAACAGGGCCGGCGAGCTCTTCGACGACATCGTCTTCGACGCCGTGATGTCCACCATCGAGGGCCTGCCGAAGGCGCGCCGCCGCGATCCCGACGCCCTGGCCGAGTCGGTGCGACGCGCCGTCCGGGCCGTGATCAACGAACATTGGGGCAAAAAGCCCCCCTGTCTGGTACACGTACTGACAGTGTAGATTAGGCGTGATCTCGGGATCACGCGCTGAGGGAGAAGAACCATGCTGGGTCGCCTCAACCATGTCGCGATCGCGACCAAGGATGCCGTCAAGGCCGCAAAGATATACGGTGCGGCGTTCGGCGCTCAGATCTCGGAAGCCGTTCCGCTGCCCGAGCACGGCGTCACGACCGTGTTCGCGACCTTGCCCAACACCAAGATCGAGTTCATCGAGCCGCTTGGCGAGGCCTCGCCGATCGCGAAGTTCCTCGAACGCAACGCCGACGGCGGCATCCACCATGTTTGCTACGAGGTCGTCGACATCATCGCCTCGCGCGACACGCTGGTGAAGGAAGGCGCGCGGGTGCTGGGCGACGGCACGCCGAAGATCGGCGCCCACGGCAAGCCGGTGCTGTTCCTGCACCCGAAGGACTTTTCCGGCGCGCTGGTCGAGATCGAGCAGGCGTAAGGCCGCCCCATGGCCATTCAGATATCGACCGCGCTTGCGATCTACTTCGTCATCTGGTGGGTCGCGCTGTTCCTGACGCTGCCGTTCGGCGTGCGCAGCCAGCACGAGGATGGCGTCGGCGCGCCCGGCACCGATCCCGGCGCGCCGATCCTGACGCGGATGGGCCGCAAGCTGATCTGGACCACGATCATCTCGGCGGTGGTCTACGGCATCGGCGTAGCGGCCTATCGGGCCGGCTATCTCTCGATCGAGCGCCTGTCGAAATTGATGGGAATGCCGTTCTAAGGCTCCTGCCGAGCGCGTCGACCCGCGTTAGACTACAGCTCTCGTCAGGCTCGTCATTGCGAGCGCAGCGAAGCAATCCAGGATTCCTCCGCCGAAAGACTCTGGAATGCTTCGCTGCGCTCGTAATGACGCCGGAGATAGTTTGCATATTGAGGTTGAGGGGAAACCAATGACTTTTCAGCGTATCGTCGTCGCGCTTCTGGTGCTGATCGTCGCGGGGCTCGGTGCCATCGGCTATTTCGAATGGAAGACGGCCGTGCAGGTCCGCACCCTGAAGGCGTTCGTCGAGGGCTCTGTCTTCAACGAGGCGGTGATGGCCTGCGAGCAGGCCAAGAGCTCGACGCCGTTCAGGTGGAACGGAGGCAAGAGCACGTCGGTGATCGGGCTGAACTCGGTCAAAACAGACAAATACACCGTCAGCGCCAGTTACACGCTGGTGGCGGACGGCGTCTATTGTGATTTCGATCCGATCAAGAGGAAGGCCGATATCGGCTCCAGCTTCCTCGAGCGGGAGACCTTCTAAAGCATGATCCGGAAAAGTGCGCACCGGTTTTCCGAAAAGATCATGCTCAAACAACGACCTAAAGCGCGATGACAATTTCATCCTCATAGCATCGCGCTTTAGCTAGTCGCGAGCGCAGCGTGTGAGCTCTCGAATGGCATCGCAATCCGCCGACCACATCATCGATCTCTATCAGCGCAAGGCATCGGACTGGATCGACAGCCGTGCACGGAGCTGTCTGTTCGAACAGGCTTGGCTCGGCCGTTTCCGTGCGCTGCTGCCGCCGGCCGGCTCCGTCCTCGATCTCGGCTGCGGCTCGGCAGAGCCGATGGCGAGATACCTGATCGGGCTTGATCATCGCGTGACGGGAGTGGATTCCTCGCCGGCCATGATTGATGCGTCCCGACAACGTTTCCCGGAGCAGGAATGGATCGTCGCCGATATGCGCCGGCTTGCGATGGGCCGGCGATTTTGCGGCATCCTTGCCTGGGATAGCTTCTTTCACCTCTGTTTCGACGACCAGCGCCGCATGTTCCCGATCTTCCGGGATCATGCGAAGCCTGAGGCGGCGCTGATGTTCACGAGCGGCCCGGCTGAGGGCGAGGCGATCGGCGTGCTCGGCGGCGAGCCGCTGTATCATGCCAGCCTGGATCCGGCCGAGTATCGATCGCTGCTCGACCGCAAGGGATTCCGCACGGTGTCGCACGTGGTCGAGGACCCCGATTGCGGTGGTCACACCATCTGGCTGGCCCAGCGCATTTGAGAGGCGCGCCAAGTCGCGGCAGCAACGGCATCGCCGTGAAGCAAGCAATCCGGCAGGCATTCCGCTGAGAGCGGGCCTGCCAGCAGCTCTCGCCAGTCCTAAACTAGATCGCTCGGCGTTGCCGGCCGGCGAAGAGACCGTAAACAAACAGCACGATGATGGCGCCGACCACCGCACCGATCAGGCCGGCCCCTTCGCCTGGACGATACCAACCCAGCGCTTGCCCGAGATAGGAGGCAACGAACGCGCCGACGATGCCGAGGATGGTCGTCAGGATGAAGCCGGAAGGTTCATTGTCGCCGGGCATGATGAACTTGGCGATCACGCCGGCGAGAAAACCAATGATGATGGTCCAAAGAAGGCTCATGTGTACACCTCTTCTGAGTTGAGCGGCCGCTTCTATGCCTCGGGCAGGCGCCCATCCGGCGTGTATTTGTCGATTGCGGAAGGAAGCTCGCGGGATAGCCGTGAGACGATCTCGTCCTGAGAGAGCCCGGTCTGCTGCGCGAGCTTATCCAGGACGTCAGTGCCGATGGCTTGTTTGAGCTCCGGCGAGGCGATCTCCTTGTTGGGACCGGGTTTTACCCATGAATCGGCAATGTCACCCTGCCCACTCTGGTTGAACCGCTCCAGGAGCTCGCCAATTCCGCCATTGAGCAGGCCTCCGATTCCGCCCGCGCCGAGCATGCCGCCGAGATTGCCGAGCACGCCCCCAAGCGGTTGCTGACCGCCCGCGGACGAGCCGCTCCCTGCGCCTTTCAGCAGCTCGGCCAATTTGTCGCGGTTCTGATATCCGGCAATGGCCAGCATTGCCAGAAGGGCAGTCATGGAGGGCATTCCGCGGCGCATCTGGCAGCTCCTTCAAAAGGTCAGACACGCAAAACTGTCTTGGCCCGATTGTGTTCCTTAGATCGGCACGCTCGCGACCAAGCGTCCCAGCTCGTCCAGAGTGCTGACCGTCGATGGGTCGCTGCACGGAGCCGTTGCCGGGCCGATCCGGGGGCGGGCCGGGATGGTGGCTGCGCCGGGAGTGCGACAGCGACAGGCGGGTGGCAGACCGCGTTGATTGCGAATACGATCCGATCAAAAGAATGGCCGGGATCGGCTCGAGCTTCCCAGCGTCGGGAGTAACGATACGGTCGATACGTGGGATGGGATCGTCATGACCGGGGACCGGGCAGGGGATTATCGGATTCTACATGAAGCCGACCTGCGGGATTATCTCGCAGGGGTTTCGGAGCTCAAGGCGCTGCTCGGCGACGAGCCGTCCTCCTGGGAGATCACCGAGGTCGGCGACGGCAATCTCAACCTCGTCTTCATCGTCAAGGGCGCGCGCGGCGGCATCGCCGTGAAGCAGGCGCTGCCTTATGTCCGGCTGGTCGGCGAAAGCTGGCCGCTGCCGCTGTCGCGGGCCCACTACGAATATCTCGCTCTGTCCCGGCAGGCCGAGCTCGCGCCCGGCCTCGTGCCGGCGCTGCTGCATCACAACGAAGCCTTGGCGCTGACCGTGATGGAGCTGCTCGAGCCGCACATCATCATGCGCAAGGGGCTGGTTGCGGCGACGCGATATCCCCGTTTCGTGGACGACATCACCACCTTCATGGCGCAAACCTTGTTCTTCACCTCCGACCTCGCGCTGTCCGCAGCCGAGAAGAAGCAGGGCATCGCCGCCTTTGCCGGCAACCACGCGCTGTGCAAGATCACGGAGGATCTGATCTTCACCGATCCGTACCGCATCGCCGAGCAGAACCGCTGGACTTCGCCCTATCTCGACGGCTTGGCCGCTGAGCTGCGCGAAGACATGGATCTGCACATTGCGATCTCCCGCCTGAAGCTGAAGTTCATGGCAAGCCCGGAAGCGCTGCTTCACGGCGACCTCCACACCGGCTCCATCATGGTGACGGAGAACGAGACGAGGGTGATCGACCCTGAATTTGCGTTCTACGGTCCGATGGGCTTCGATGTCGGCGCTGTGCTGGCGAACCTGCTGATGGCCTACTTTGCATCAAGCGGCCACGAGCGCGCGCCGGGCGATCGCCGCGCGTTCGAGACGTGGCTGCTGGAGACCGTCGAGCAGGTCTGGAACGAATTCGCCCGCAAATTCCTCGACCTCTGGCGCGCCGGCGCGGAAGGCGATGGCTATCCCGTCTCGCTCTTCGCGGGCGAGAAGGGGGCAGCACGGCTGGAAGCCGAACGGCAGGCCTACATGCGGCGTCTGTTCGCCGACACGGTCGGCTTCGCCGCGGCCAAGATCATCCGCCGCATCTTCGGTCTTGCTCACAATATCGATTTCGAGCTGATCGAAGACCCGCAGGCGCGCGCGACCTGTGAGGCCCGGGCAGTGCGCCTGGCGCGGGCGATGATGGTGGAAACGGCGGCGTTTCCGACGATTGCTGACGTCACCGGCGCTGCGCGAAAACTGCGGGACTGGATGCCGGAGCTGTCTGGCTGAGAGTTCAACGCCTGTTGACGTCGACGAGGCGAGGACGACGCTGGCTCGGCAGCGGCACGTCGGCCAGCAGAGGGCGCAGCCATTCGCGGAAGCTGACGATCTCCGGGCAATCCGCGGTACCTTCGGGTGCAACCAGCCAATCACCGAGGCCCGATCCCCCATCGATCCGGTCGCAGCGATAACCGGGATGGTGGCTGAGACCGCGGCCGATCAACAGATCGACCTTGCCCTCGACGAGTTCGTGCAAGCCCGCGGGTTGCAGCACCCGCAGGCCGATGTCCGGATATGCGCTGCGAAACTCCGCCAGCCCCAGGCGGCGCAGGTCGATGCCGCCGTGGACTCCCAGGTGCAGTTGCACCGCACCTGGCGGTTTCAATTGCGAGGTCGCCTCCGCAATGTGGCGAAAACCCTCGGATATTCCGGGCAGATAGGACCGGCCCGCGGCGGTGAGGATGAGCTGCTTATGCAGCCGCTCGAACAACTGGACGCCGAGGCGGGCCTCCAGCGCCTTCACCTGCTGCCCCACGGCGGCTGGGGTCACGTGCAGCTCGTGCGCGGCGAGCTTGAAGCTGAGATGCCGGGCGGCGGCCTCGAAGGCGCGGAGCGCGTTGAGCGGGGGAAGGGCGTAGGTCATCGCAACGCAGTTTGACACTGATGAACCGAGCTCTTGCAATAGATTTTCTTGCGCTGAAACGCAGGAATGATGCTTTGCGCTGCGGCGCTGCCGCCGGATACGGTCAAGCCGCAATCCCGAGAGACCCTATGTCCCCAGCTCACATCGTCAGCCACAATCCCGCAACGGTCCATGCTCCCGCCGGTGGTTACAGCATGGGACTTGAACTCAGTCAGCATCGACGGCTGCTGTTCATCAGCGGCCAGGTGCCGGAGACATCCGGCGGCAGCGTGCCCGAAGGTTTCGAAGCGCAATGCGAGCAGGCCTGGTGCAATGTCATCGAGGTGCTCGCCGCCGCCGGCCTTGGCGTCAAGCATCTGGTCAAGGTCACCACTTTCCTGACCGACCTCAGTCAGGTCGTGCCCAATCGTGCCGTTCGGCGCAAGATGCTGGCGGGACACGAACCCGCGCTCACGGTCATCATTGCGCAAACCGTCGACAGCAAATGGCTGCTGGAGATCGAGGCGATCGCCGCGGAATGAAGCCGGCGCCGCCGGCGTCGCAGAGCCAATCATATCAGGTGTCCAATGGCCGAGATCCATCCCTTCTACCAGACGCATCGGGAAGCAATGGAGGCCGCCATGCGTGGCCGCCTCGACATTGCCGAGCCGATGCTGCGCGAGCGCGCGCACCTCTCCGATGTCCATGGGATCAGGCAGGAAGTAATGGACGAATTCGGGATCGTCCTCACGCAGATGCCCTATGTCGGTGGTGCAGCCAGCCGCATGAGCGATTTCTTCATGCGCCTGACCGGTTTCATGGCCATCAGTCGGGTGCTCCGGCGCCACGGCGTGCCGGTGCCTGTGATCGGTGAGATCGAGCGGGAGACCTACAAGGCGCAATTGCTCACCGAGCCGGAAGCGGAACGCCTTGCCTTGGGACGTCAGTTCATGTCGTCGGAGAACCAGGTGTTGCTGCGTGAGCAGGCCGCGCGGAGCACCACGGAGAGCCATCAAAAGGAGTTTCCGGAGGACTTCGTCTACGATTTCGTCGAGCCGGGTCCCGGCGATGAATTCGAGTTCGGCATCAACTACAGGGCCTGCGGCTTCTGCAAGCTCGCGGCGCGACATGGCGAGACCGAGATCTTGCCCAACATCTGCGGCCTCGACTTCGACGCCTACGCCACGCGAGGCATCCGTCTGGAAAGGACGCAGACCTTGGCAGGAGGGGCCAGCCACTGCAATTTCCGCTTCTCGCGGCTGCCGCCGGACCGGGAGATCGGGAGCTAGGGCTCGGACTCATTCACAGCCAGAAGGCGATGGTGGTTGCGAGCTGAAGTCGTACGAACTTCGCCGCTCGCAGCGCATAGCGGCATGAGACAGGCGCTGAAGACGGTCAGGCTCACCCGGATGGGCTGACCGCCGGCGCGGTCGATCCGTCACGACAGCCGTCGCGGCTGCGCACTCGCCGAACCGTCCGACAGCGTCAGCATCGCCGCGACTAACTGATGCGGGTCCCTGTTCGCGCCCTGCTCAGTCCTCGTCCTGCCACCTGCGCAGATCCGTCTGGTCATGATAGGCCATGCGGTCCGGCGTTGTGATGAATTCCATCGTCGTGCCCCACGGCATGCGGCAGTAGCAGACCTTGTTTCCAGGACCTTTCTCGGTTGCATAGGGAATAGCGCGTGGCGCGGTGAGGAGGGTGCCTCCCGCCTTCTCGAAGCGCTCGACCGATGCGTCGATGTCGTCGGTATAGAGAGCGAAGTGCGTGATGCCGAAGTCGCTCGCCCGGATCGGCTTGGCTTGCTCGGGACCGTGCATTTCGAAGAGCTCGATATCGGGTCCGGTTCCGATTTTGACCATTGCCTGCGCACGCACGACCGTTCCCGGAAAAGCGCCAACGGCCCGCTCGAAGTCGGGTCCCTGCCGCGGCGGATCCTGCGGTCCGAAGGACTGGTAGATCACCTGGCCGCCGAACGCTTCGACCAGGAACGATTTTGCTGCTTCGATGTCGGGCACCGTGATGCCGATATGATTGACGCCGCGAATGACGGGTGCGGTCATGACAGTCTCCTTTGCTGTTGATTCGATCCATCGCGTTTCTGCAGCGCAATTTCCCCGCAGCCTCGCGATCCGCCCGGCCCACGACGGCGCGGGCGCCGAGTTTCAGTTGGCCTTGATGAACTCGATCAGGGCGGTTGCGACTTCATCCGGCCGCTCGTCGGCGACATAGTGGCTGCACCGGGCGATCGAGCCGCCCCTCACATTGGTGGCGAACTCCTTGAGCATCGGCACCATCTGCGCACCGAACCGCTGGTCCCCACCCAGGCCAAGCACCGGTATATCGAGCGGTTGCTTCTTGTACTCGAGCGCAGTCGCATGATCGGCGGCGAGGGTGCGGTACCATTCCATGCCGCCGCGCGTGCGGCCAGGAAGCGCCATCGCCTTGGCGTAGATCTCGATGTCCGCCGGATTGAAGGTGCTGTGATCGTAGAACCGCTCTGCCATGAAGGTCGAAACATAGTCATATTCACGGCCATGAATCAGGCGCTCTGGTAGGTCTCGGTTCATATGGAAGCTGAAGTGCCAGAGCCTTGCGGTCGTCGCCTCCCATCCGGTCCAGCCGGGAAGCGGAACGTCGAGGACGGCCAGGTGGGTAACAGCCTCCCGATAGAGAGCGGCCTGCGGCAAGGCGACCATTCCGCCGATGTCATGTCCGCACACGGCGTAGCGTTCATGCCCAAGGGCAACCATCACTTCATGCGCGTCGCGCGCCATCGTCGCCTTGTCATAGCCGTCGAGCGGGCAGTCGGAAAAGCCGGCGCCGCGCAGATCCATGGCCACCACGCTGAAATGCTCGGCCAGCAGCGGCATCACATGGTGCCATTCCCACCAAGTTTCCGGCCAGCCGTGAAGCAGAAGAATCGGCGGGCCTGAGCCTCCCGTGACGGCGTTGATCTTGATGCCATTCACCGGCACCAGCTGCTGGGTAAACCCCTTCAAAGTTGCGATCATGATCGCTTTCCGGTCAGATGTCGACGTTCAAACAGAGCTCGCGACCAGCGCTCAGCGCTGGTCGAAATCCGTGGCGATCGAGATATCGCGCCAGGCGTCGATATCGCTGCGGAAGGCGGCCAGCTTTCGCTCGGCGATCGCGTGCGCGATCGGGCCGAGCGGCAGATGAAGCGGGGCGTCATCGGCGTCCACTGCCTGCAGGATCACCGCGATCGCCTTGTCGGGATCGCCCGCCTGATTGCCGTCGTTCGTTTCGCGATAGTGCTTGCGTGAGGTCGCGGCGTATTCCGGCATCTCGTTGGTCGCCATCGTGATCGAACGGCCAAGGAAATCGGTGCGAAACGGCCCGGGTTCGACGAGCAGCACGCGGATGCCGAACGGCTCCAGCTCGCCGGCGAGAGCTTCGGAAATCCCCTCCACGGCGAACTTGGCGGCATTGTAATAACCTCCGCCGCTGCCGCCCGCGATGCCCGCGCCGGACGACATGTTGACGATCGTTCCGCCCGCACGTCGCAGGACGGGCAGGGCGGCTCTAGTGGTTTCGATCAGACCGAAGACGTTCACCTCGAACATCGGCCGATATTCCTCGGGCGTGCCTTCCTCGATCGCGCCGAACAGGCCGTAGCCGGCATTGTTCACGAGCACGTCAAACCCGCCAAAGGTCTCGACCGCCTTTGCGACCGCTGCCTTGGCTGCCGCCGCATCGGTCACGTCGAGTGGCAAGGTGATCATGCGGCCGCCGAAAGGCTCGGCCATTTCCGCGATCGTCTTGACATTGCGGGCCGTCGCGATGACCCGATCGCCGCGCTGTGCGGCAGCAAGCGCGAGCCGCTGGCCGAAGCCGCTTGAGCAGCCTGTGATGAGCCAAGTTTTCATTGCTTCTTCTCCGAGTTGTTTTCAGACGACCAACCGCGATTAGCCCGGCGCCATCACCTTGCGGAAAGAACCCGCGGCCGCTGACCAGCCCATAAGGTCCCTAGCTTCCCGCACAGCGGGAAGTGCACGTTCACAGCCAGTGTCACCCAAGCGGCGGCCCTCATGGGTCGGGGGAATTCCACAGAAGAACGCACCTCCAGGCGATGGCAGGGATCTAGGTGCTTAGATTTGTTCTTTGAGTGACATAATTGTACTCTCGGCGTTCAGTTTTGTGTGGGTGGTCGCGATGGAATGGAGTGACGTCAGAATCTTTCTTGCGATTGCGCGATCCGGCACGCTCGGCGGCGCCGCGCGTTCTCTTCAGACAAGCCATCCGACCGTCGGCAGGCGTCTTCGCGCACTTGAGGAGGCGATCGGTCACACGCTCTTCCAGCGCACAGCGGACGGTCTCGTTCTGACCGAAGAGGGCCACGGGATCGTCGCACTGGCCGAGCAGATGGAAGAAGGCGCGCTGGCCATGGAGCGCCGGCTTGCGGGGCAGGAGCAGAATCTCAAAGGCAGTCTGCGCATTTCGTCAGCGGACTGGTTTGGGGCCTATGTCCTCCCACCTGTCCTGGCGGATTTCTCGAAAGCCTACCCCAATGTCGATGTCGAGATCCTGACCGGCACGCGCCGGTTCAACCTTGCCCAACGGGAGGCCGACGTCGCTTTTCGTATCGTTCCGTTCGACACTGCCGATGTCGTTCAGCGGCGGCTCTTCAGGCTCGAGTACGGCGTCTACATCGCCGAGGAGGCGGCTGATCCCAAATATGGCGATGGAGCCGGTTTCCGGCTGATCACCCATGACACATCCACGGGGAATTTCCCTGACATCGCGTGGCTCATCGAGAGTTTCCCCAACGCCAGACTGGTCCTGCGATCGAACAACCGCAACGTCCAGGGGCGCATGTGCAGGCAAGGGGTCGGCATCGCTGTCCTGCCCCGCGTGGTCGGCAATCAGATCCCGGGTATCCGCAGACTGAAACTGCCGACGCCGCCGCCAGCGCGAGACATTTGGATGGGATACCACCGGGACCTGCGGCGTCTCGAGCGTCTTCGCGCGTTCATCTCGACGGTATCGGACCATCTCGTGAACGCAACCGCATGATGTGCGGCCCGGAAATGACTCAAGGCTCCCGGAGAAGCTCCAAGATCGCTGAGAGCCATCGTTGTCATTGCGAGCGCAGCGAAGCAATCCAGACTGCCGCCGCCGAAAGACTCTGGATTGCTTCGCTGCGCTCGCAATGACGAGGCAAGCTATGGCTCATCGAAGCCGCCGGCATGATGACAGCATACCCCTGTTTTGCCCGACGTGTCAAAATTTACTTCGTAAAATCAGCAATCCCTCGACGTGGCGGGCAAGCCATTGATTCCACTGGCGCCGGCTACTGTGCATGGGGTTGTTTTCGCGGTTTTTTGTTTTGAGCGTCGTCTACTCCGCCGCCTTTTCCCTCAAGCGCTGCGCATAGACGTTGATGACCAATGCGGCCAAGAGGATCAGGCCGCGGATCAGGATCTTCAAAAAACTGTCGATGTTGACGTGGTCGAGCCCGTTGTTGAGGACGCCGAGCACGAACAGCCCGACGATGGTGTTGCCGATGCCGCCGCGGCCGCCGAACAGGCTGGTGCCGCCGACCACGACGGCCGCGATGGAATCGAGCAGGTAGGTGTCGAACTCGTTCTGCTGCGCGCTGCCGAAATGCGCGACGCCGAGCATCCCGCCGATGCCGGAGCAGACTGCCGAGATCACCATGACCGCGCCGAGGATGAGCTTGACGTTGAGGCCGGAATATTCGGCCGCCTCGCGATTGCCCCCGACCATGTAGACGTAGCGGCCGAACCGCGTGTAGGTCAGCACCAGGTGGCCGCCGAGCAGCATCAGCGCGGCGACGATGACGATCCAGGGGATGCCCCCGATCGAGCCGGAGCCGAGGGTCGTGATCAGGCTCGGCACCTTGTAGGCAATCTGGCCGCGCACCAGCAGCGCGGAGATGCCGGCGGCGATCTGCATCATTGCCAGCGTCATGATGAAGGAGGGGATGCCGATCACGGTCAGGCCGAGCGCATTGACGAGGCCGAGCAGGGCGCAGAGCAGGATCGACAGGATGATGGCGACGGCGCCGGGCAGGGGGACGTTGGCGATGTTGACGTAGGATTCCTGCAGCGTGAAGTAGGCGACCGCGATGCCCGTGACGTTGGCGATGCTGGCGATGGAGAGGTCGATCTCGGCGCAGAGGATCACGAAGGTGAGGCCGACCGCGATGATGCCTGTGACCGACACCTGCGTTAGGATGTTGCCGAGATTGTCGAGTGTCGCGAAGGAGGGGCTGGCGAAGGCGAAGAAGGCGGTCAGGAAGATCAGCGTCAGGAAAGGGGCGATGTTGCGCATCTGCGAGCGCAGGAAGGGCGCAAGGCCCCGCGCCCTCCGTCCTGTCGCCAAAGCGGTCTCGCTGCTCATGTGCTTCTCCGTCACGCCGCTTCCAGCAGGCGGTCCTTGCTGACCGGCTCGTTCTTGAACTCCCGCACCAATGCGCCGCGCTTGAGCACGAGGATGCGGTCGGCCAGCGACAGCACCGTTTCCGGCTCGGTCGACAGCACAATGATGGCGAGCCCCCTGGCGCGGAGGTTGCGGACGATGTTGATGACGTCGTTCTTGGCGCCGACATCCATGCCGCGGGTCGGCTCGCACAGCACCAGGAGTTTCGGTGGATAGGTCAGCCATTTCGCCAGGGCGACCTTCTGCTGGTTGCCGCCCGAGAGCATGCCGAGATCGAGACCGACCACCGGCGGCCGGATCTGCAGCTGCTCGACCTGGCGCTTGGCGATGTCGCGCTCCCGCGCCGGCTTGAGCAGCAGGGACGAGATGCGGTCCAGAATGCTGATCGAGATGTTCTTGTAGACCGGCTCCTGGTGAAACAGCATGTCGCGCCGGCTCTCCGGCACCAGCGCCACGCCGGCGCGCCGCGCGGCTGCCGTGCTGGCGAAGGACTTCGGCGTGCCCTCGACCGCAAGCGTGCCACCGTCCGGCTTCAGCTTGCCGAACAGGATGCGCGACAGCTCCTGCTGGCCGCAACCCATAAAGCCGTAGATGCCGAGCACCTCGCCGGCGCGCGCCTCGAAGGAGACGTCCTTCAGGCTGCGGGACAGCGACAGCTGATCTACCTTGAGAACGACCGTGCTGTCGCTCGGCTGCGGCAGCATCAGGTCGTCGGTGTAGCTGTGCTCGAGCGCCTCGCCGCCGCGGCCGATCATGGCCTCGATCAGCGCGCCTTTGCTGGTTGCCGCGCTCGCGGTCTCCGCGACCTTCCGCCCGTTGCGGAACACGGTCACGGTATCGGAGACGCGCAGGATGTCCTCGATGAAATGCGAGATGAAGACGATGGCAGTACCACCCTCCCGCAGCCGCTTGAGCGTGGCGAACAGCCGCTCGACCTCGGGCGGGGAGAGGGCGGAGGTCGGCTCGTCCAGGATGACGATGCGGGCGCCGGAGAACAGCACGCGGGCGATCTCGATCAGCTGCTGCAGCCCGATCGGGAGGTCGCCGAGACGCGCCATCGGATCGACATCGATGCCGAAGCGGGCGAGTTGCTCGCCCGCCTCGCGCGCCATCCGCCGCCATTGCACAAGCCCGAACCGGTTGATCGGCTGGTTGCCGAGAAAGACGTTCTCGGCGACGGTCAGGTCGGGCGCGACGCTGAGCTCCTGATGCACCATGGCGATGCCGGCCGCGTGCGCATCGCGGGCCGAGTGGAAATGTCTCTCCTGGCCATCGACCAGGAAGTGCCCGGAGAATTCGGTATGCACGCCGGCGATGATCTTCATCAGCGTGCTCTTGCCGGCGCCGTTCTCGCCGACGAGACCGTGGATCTCGCCGGAATAGAGCGCGAAGTCGACACCACGAAGCGCTTCGACTCCGCCGAAGCTCTTCGTGATGCCTTGAAGTTCCAGGATGGGCTGTTGTCCCTCAGGCATGAAAGTTCAGATCTTGGAGGCTCAGATCAGGAAGTGATCCTGCATCCACTGCATCCCGGCGGCGTTGGCCTTGGTCACGACCGGGCCGTCGGTGACGACATTCTTCGGGATGCCCTGTCCGCTCTTCTCGCCGCCGACCACGGCCGACACGCCTGCGATGATGGCGCCGCCATGGATGCGGCAGGACGGATTGCGCACGGTTGCGAACATGCGGCCTTCGCTCACCGCCTGGATCGCCGGCGGCATGGCATCGACGCCGCCGATCAGGATGTTGGTGCGGCCCCGCGCCTTCATGATGTTGGCGGCGGCGAGCGCCATGTCGTCATTGTGGAAGAACGCCGCGTCGATCTGCGGGTATTTCGTCAGGTAGGTTTCCCAGAGGCGGGCGGTCTTGGAGACGTCCCAGTCGGCCGGCTGGGTGTCGAGCACCTCGATGCCGGGGAATTGCTTGACCACCGAGTTGAAGCCCTTGGCCCGTCCTTGCGCGCCGGTGTGGCCGAGCGCGCCCTGCGTCATGATGATCTTGCCCTTGCCGCCCATGGCGTTGCACAGCGCCTGCGTCACCGAGGCGCCCATGAACTCGTTGTCGGGGGCGAGGAAGGAGTGGACGTTGATCTGGTCGAGCGGCGCGATCAGCGTGTCCATGTCGATCACGGGCGTGCCGGCGTCGATCATCTTTTGCACGGGCTGGGTGAGAGTGCCGATGCCGAAGGCCTGGATCGCGACGAAGTCCCATTTCTGCGAGGCCATGTTGTCGATCGCCGCGCGCTGCTTCACCGCATCAAGCTGGCCGTCGAACCAGGTGACCTCGACGTTGAACAGCTTGCCCCAGAACTCCGCGGCCTGCTTTCCCTGCGCGCACCAGGTGGCCTGGAGGCCTGCATTGGAGAACGCCGCCTTCAGCGGCTTTTCGCTGCGTCCGACTGCGGCTGCAAGTGCGGGGGTTATGCCCATGCTGCCGAGCATGGCAGTTGCGGCGCCGGCGGTCGCTGCCGCCTGAAGAAGATCGCGCCTCGTCGTCGAGAAATCTTTCGTCCCGGACATCGCTCGCTCCCATGTATCTTGTCGTCGGCGCGTCATTGCTTGCGCGACCGATCTCCGAAAGTCTCTCACAAGAGTTGTTGGCACTCAATCTGCAATCAAGCGCGAGATCGCAGCAAGCCAGGGTTGGTGCAGCGCAAAGCGTCAGGCCGGAGCGGCGGCGAACGCGTCGATATCCGCGAGCACTCTATCCCAGGCCCGCGCGATTTCGGGCGTCCATTCATGGTCAAGCAGATCGCGGAGCGTATCCCTGACGACGGCGAAGAACGCGATGAACAGCTGCGCGGCGCGCCGTAAGCATCATGCAAGGCGACCTCGCAGGCGATCGGCCAGAAATGCCCGCGGCGCTCACCGGCGAAGTCGAAGATCGCTTCGATCGTCAATGCGAGCATCGATCCCTCGCCAACTCGCTGGCTTCGAGCGGAACATCGCCTGCGCTTGCGCATGCGGCTCGAACAGACGTTGGTAAGCGGGCGGGGTGTGATCGCCGCGCGGTGTCCAGGATTGGATGAGAGGCCACGTTCATCGGCAGTTCAGCCGCGCGGGTAAAAAAAGAGCGGGGCCCTGGCCCCGCTCGAAAATTGTGTCGACCCTATTATCCCCGATTCTAAGATTTGCTCTTGATTGACGGGGCGACGCTGCGTTTTGCGCGCCAGGGGCTCCTCCCGAGACTTGGACCACCAGACTCCGACCTCGCGGCGAGCCTGAGCAAGGGGGATGCTAGATCAACTTTTCTCACTTGTCATCATTTTCGGCAACGAATGTTCAAAATTCGAGCAATTGAAGAAACGATCGAGCTTCAGGCTACCTAAATATATGACAAATTTAAGAAATTTGTGGACAGGCAGGATGGGTCTCCCTGCCTCAAATCGCGAACCGGCGGCGGTGGAGCGCGCCGACCACAGTCTTCGAGAAATTTGCGCTGGGCCAAGCAGGCGGCGGAACTGACCTCGACTCGGCCCTGATCGCAGTGTTTAGTTGACTGACGAACGAATGGTTCGGCGGATGCGCGCTCGGCTACAGAAATTCCTACCCATCGTCCTGCTCGCCCTGGTGATGCAGGTGCTGGCGCCGATTGCCGCGTGCTGGGCGGCCGGCCAGGCTATGGCCGATCCGTTTTCCGCCGCCGTCATCTGCCACAGCGCGAGCGAGCAGGGCGGCGGTCCGAACGATCCGACCGCGCATGCCGGCGCATGCGCCCTCTGTTGCCTGGCTCAGGCCAACGCGACGCTCGATTCGCCGCCGCAGGTTGCTCTCGCCACTCCCTTCCGTCACGCCGAACGTATGGTGTGGCTCGCGGCGAATGTGTCCGCCATCGCCGCTTACAAGGGCTCGAGCGCCCAGGCTCGCGCACCTCCTCAATTTTCCTGACGTAGCGACAAACCGAACCATTGGCGCGCGCCGTTGCCGTGCCGATGGCGTGCTCAATGGACCGGCCGACGTGCCGGATGTCAGGAATTCAAGAGATGTTACGCATTCGTGCGATCAGCCGCGCGAGCTTGCCCGTGCTTTGCGGGCTGGTGTCCTCGATCGGCTCAGACGCGCTGGCCCAGGGTGCCTCGGAAGCGCTTCCCGCGGTGACCGTTGAGGCGGCGCAGCCTTCGCGTCCCAAACCAATCACCCGGCCGTCGCGACTGCGCTCAGCTTCGGCGGGACGCGCAGCCAGACGCGTTGCGCAGAACGCGACCGCCGGCGCGCCGGCCCAAAACCTGGCCGCGTCTACCGGCGCAGCGCGGGCTGGTCTCAATCAGTCGCCGGCCGGCCAGACCGCGACGACCATCGATCGCAGCCAGTTCGACAATCGCCCGGCGTTTTCGGTCAGTGACGTCTTGCGCGACAGCCCGGGCATTTCAATCAAGCAGGGGAATGGTCCCCGTGATTTCGGAATCTCGATTCGTGGCTCCAATGCCCGCAACGGCTTCGCCATCCGCAATCTCGTGATCTTCGAGGACGGCTTCCCGGTGACGCAGCCGGACGGCCTGTCGCGGAGCGACCTCACCGATCCCCACGCCTATGGCGCAATCGACGTGATCCGCGGCCCGTCGTCGGCGCTCTACGGCAACTACGCGACCGGCGGCGCGCTCAATTTTCGGACACGGCCCGGCGGCACGATCGATGGCGTCGAGTATGGCGTCGACGGCGGCAGTTACGGCTACCTCAACAACTATATGGCGGCCGGCAAGAAGGTCGGGAATTTCGAGGGCTCGCTGTTCGCAAGCGACGTGCGGGGCGACGGCTACATCGGCAACAGCTGGTTCAATACGCAGACGGTCAACTTCCTCGGCACGCTGAAGGCGACGCCCGACGATCGTTTCACGGTCAAAATCATCAACAATGATCTCAGCACGCGGTTGCCGATCCGGCAGTCGCTGAACCAGTACGACCTCAACCCGTTCCAGCAGGGATGTGCCACCGCCGCGCCGGGATGCGGTACGGTCAGGCTGTTCAACAACGGCTTCAACGCAACTGCCGGAACCGACACGGAGACGGCCCTGCAGGCCGGGCTCGGCCGCAACGATCGCCGCACCATCGTTGGCGGTCGATGGGAGCACGATTTCGACAACACGATGACCTGGCGCAACCAGTTCGTGTTCGACGACAGGAACATCAGCCAGCCGACCGGACAGACCAGCTCAATCGGAGATTTTCCGTCGTACAACTACATGAGCGATCTCACCAAGCGCGGCGAGATTCTCGGAATGGAGTCGACCGCGTTCTTCGGCGCCTTCTACAATACCCTGACGGCGTCGAGTGATACGCGAAATGTGATGCCGGGGGGCAATGCCACCCTCGGCAGGCTCTCGAGCAATCTCTTCAGCGAAACGACCAACTATGGTGTGCGTGCCAGGGAGGAACTCAGGCTGACGACCTCGCTGACGGCGGTCGCCGGCATTGGTTGGGAGACCACCCTACTGAAGGGGACAAACACCGCGTATGCATACGCGGGTCCGACCGGCATCACCACGACAACCCTGACGACCGCGGACCGGCAGTTTCAAAATGCTGCGCCAGAGTTGGCGCTTCTGTACAATCTCAACAACGAATGGCTCTTCCGCGGACGAGTTGCCACGGGATACGGCACTCCGCAGGTTTCGAACCTCTTCGTCCTTCCGACGGGTTTGTCGGGCAACAATACGCAGCTCCAAACTCAGAAGAATCTAGGCTACGACCTTGGTTTCGATTGGACTCCGAACAACACGCTCAAGCTCAGCGCGACCGGATTCTACGAGTTCTTCCGCAACGAGATCGTCAGTCAGGCGACACCGATCTCCGGCATATCCTATACGTTCAACGCGCCACGGTCGGAGCACCGCGGCATAGAGCTGGCCGCCGACTGGAAGTTCTATCCAGGCTGGCGGTTCATGGCGGCGTATACCTATCTCGACGAGGTCTACACCGAATATGTCGAGAACATCACCAATGGCGCCGTGTTCAGCTTCAACCGGGCAGGCAACAAGATTCCTGGCATCTCCCCCAACGAGCTGACGGCTCGAATTGGCTACGACGAGTTCGCCGGGCCGCTTGCGGGCCTCGGAGGTTTTGTCGAACTCCAGTGGAAGGACTCCTTCTACATGGACAATGCGAATCTGCTGAAGGCGCCCGGCTATGAGCTGGTCAATTTGAACGTTCACTACAAGGCCGATCTGGTGTCGGACACCTTCAGATCGCTAAATCTTTTTCTCGAGGTCAGGAACGTATTCGACCGCACCTACATCGCTTCGGCAAACAACATCGCCAACACGGTGACGGCGGCTGGCCTTCAAAATCCTGCGAGTGTGCTCGCAAACACCACGGGATCGATCTATGCGGGCTCGCCGCGCACCTTTGTTGCAGGTATGAAGGTGGCGTTCAAATGATCCGGGCTCTTGAAGGGAGTAGGGCCATGATCCGAACTGGCTTGCTCGGGATCGTCGCACTCGCATTCTTGCAAGGTGCTGCGCTCGGACAGATGCGGGCTCCGCATGCGTCCGAAGCGGCGTGTGAGGAGCCGACGCTGCGCTGTGCAACCAAGGCGACGCCCGCATTTGCTCCGGACGGAACGCTGTGGCTGGTCTGGATGGCGGGAGGGCAGGTCTCGGTCGCGAGCTCGCAGGATGCGGGCCGCAATTTTTCGGTCCCCGTCCAGGTCACGACGAAGCGGCTGAACCTCGATTGGGGACCGGATGCGCGGCCGAAGATCGTGGTCGATCGCAAGGGCGGCATTGTCGTTGCGTTCTCGATCTTCAGGGACGAAGCCTTCAACGGCCAGGTGCTCTACACGCGTTCGACCGATGGCGGAAAGAGCTTCGCGGAGCTGAAGCCCATCACCGCAAGCAATGAGAGCCAGCGTTTCGAAGCGCTGGCGCTCGATCAGGATGGAACGGTTTTCGCAGCCTGGCTCGACAAGCGCAATCGTGTTCCCGCAAGAGAGGCGGGACGGAAATATGAGGGAGCAGCGCTGTTCTTTTCGTCATCCCGCGATGGCGGCGCCACCTACGCCGACGCCAGTCTCGCACGTGACGGCACCTGCGAATGCTGCCGATTGGGGCTGACGTTCGCGGCGCCCGGGCGGCCGGCCGTGATCTTCAGAAACATATTCGACGGGGGCGTACGCGACCACGCGATCATGACGTTCATCGACGTCTCGACGCCAGGGAAAATCCATAGGGTCAGCAACGACGACTGGCAGATCAATGCCTGCCCGCACCACGGCCCGAGCCTCACCGTTACGCCGAACGGAGCCTACCACGTCGCCTGGTACACGAACGGAAAGGCACGTAAGGGATTGTTCTACGCCCACTCGCGCGACGAAGGTCACACGTTCTCTGCGCCGATGGCGTTGGGGCGGCCGGACCGCAATCCGACGCGTCCCTTCGTGCTCGCGGGCCCGGCGGAGACGGTGATGGTGTGGAAGGAGTTCGATGGCGAAAAGACAACGGTCCAGATGACGATCTCTCAGGACGATGGCGAGACCTGGTCGTCGCCGAAGGCGATATCGAGCACGACCGACACTTCCGACCATCCCTTGCTCGTCTCCAATGGCGGACAGGTCTACCTGTCATGGATGACGAAAGCGGATGGCTACCGCCTCACAGCGATCGAGGACCAACCATGAGACGTCGATTTGCAGCTATTCTAGGTCTGGGTATCCTGGTCGCATCGGCGTCTGCCCTGGGATCGCCTCCTGGCCTCAAACCGTTCGAACGCGGCACCTGGCAAGGCGTGCTGAGGGGGCATGCAGGTCGTCCGACGCTCGTGCATTTCTGGGGTGTGACCTGCGGGCCCTGCAAGGTCGAGCTGCCGTTGCTCGGGAAATTTGCGAAGTACCATCCCGAAATCGATGTCGTCACCGTCAGCGCGGACCTCGTGCCGAACCTGCCGGCCGCGACGCAATCGATGCTCGACAAGGCGGGGCTGTCGTCGACCGAGAACTTCATCTTCAACGACGGCTTTGTCGAGCGCTTGCGGTTCGAGATCGATCCTGCCTGGCAGGGCGACATCCCCAGGACGATGCTCATCTCTCGCGACGGAATCATCACGACCATCGAGGGCTCCGCCGAAACTTCCGATCTGGAACAATGGTCGGCACAGCAACTCTCGAAACACTGAAGTTCAGTCTGCAAAGGGAATACCGATATGAAGACAAGGTTGAAAGATGTGCTGCTCGCTGCGTTCGCTCTTGCACTCTGCGCAGCACCGGCGATCGCCGACGACGTCAAGGCGGGCGATCTCGTCATCTCGCAGGCGTGGAGCCGTGCGACGCCGGGCGGCGCCAAGGTCGCCGGCGGCTATCTCATCATCGAGAACAAGGGCGCGGCGGCGGACAGGCTGATCGGCGTCTCCGCCGATATCGCTGGGAAGGCCGAGATCCATGAGATGGCGATGGACAACGGCGTGATGAAGATGCGCCCGCTCGACAAGGGGCTTGCGATCGATCCCGGCAAGACGGTGAAGTTCGCGCCTGGAGGCTATCACCTGATGCTCCAGGAGCTGAAGGGCCCGTTCAAGCAGGGCGACAAGGTGCCCGTGACGCTGCAATTCGAGAAAGCCGGCAAGGTCGCCGTTTCTCTCGACGTCCAGAGCGTCGGCGCGCAGGCGCCCGGCGATGCGGGGCACTCGGGTCACATGGACATGAAGAAAATGCCGGATCACTCGGGAATGAAGATGAAATGAGACGGATCCGGGCTCCCCGGGAGCCGAAGCAATGCGAGACCGGCGTCAGCCGCTGGATCGAAATCCCGCCTGAGGGGGCAGGGCATTCGCGTGAGGTCAAGGCGTCCGCGCCTGGCGTGAATCTCCTGTCAGAAGACTGATGTGTCCGCTGCGCTCGCGACGCTGCTCTTCATTGCCAGCTTCGCGAGCGGTGCGCATGTGGCGCTCATTCCTTGGAGGCCGCGATCTTGCCGGGCGCCGCTGCCGGTTTTCGTGACGGTCGCTCCCTGGAACGCCGCCTTCGCAAGCAACGCCTCAAGCTGAATCTGAAGCCGACGGAAAAATGACAAGGAATTTCGCTGCGTTAGCGGCTTTTCCTCATTCCCGGCCTTGTATTTTCGCTCTCAATCCGGTTTCACTGCGGACGATCACTGATTCCCAGAGTATTACCATGCGGTTGTCGCGGTTCTTTCTGCCCATCCTGAAGGAAAATCCGAAAGAGGCGGAGATCGTCTCGCATCGACTGATGCTGCGCGCCGGCATGATCCGGCAGGAGGCCGCCGGCATCTATGCCTGGCTGCCGCTCGGTTTCCGCGTGCTGAAGAAGATCGAGCAGATCGTGCGCGAGGAGCAGGACCGGTCCGGCGCGATCGAGGTATTGATGCCGACCTTGCAGCTCGCCGATCTCTGGCGCGAGAGCGGCCGTTACGATGCCTATGGCCCGGAGATGCTGCGCATCGCCGACCGCCACAAGCGCGAGCTGCTGTACGGGCCGACCAACGAGGAAATGATCACCGAGATCTTCCGCGCCTACGTCAAGTCCTACAAGAACCTTCCGTTGAATCTCTATCATATCCAATGGAAATTCCGCGACGAGCAGCGTCCGCGCTTCGGCGTGATGCGCGGCCGCGAGTTCCTGATGAAGGATGCCTATTCCTTCGACCTCAACGAGGCCGCGGCGCGGGTTGCCTACAACAAGATGTTCGTCGCCTATTTGCGCACCTTTGCGCGGATGGGGCTGAAGGCGATCCCGATGCGCGCCGAGACCGGCCCGATCGGCGGCGATCTCAGCCACGAGTTCATCGTGCTTGCCGAAACCGGCGAATCCGGCGTCTTCATCAATCGCGACGTGCTGGACCTGCCGGTGCCGGGCGAGGATGTCGATTATGAGGGCGACCTGACGCCGATCATCAAGCAATGGACCTCGCTCTATGCGGCGACGGAGGACGTCCACGACGCCGCGCGCTTCGAGCGGGAGGTGCCCGCGGACAAGCGGGTCAACACCCGCGGCATCGAGGTCGGGCAGATCTTCTATTTCGGCACCAAATACTCCGAGCCGATGAAGGCTCTGGTGGCGGGCCCCGACGGTGTCGACGTGCCGATCCATGGCGGCTCCTATGGCGTCGGCGTCTCGCGCCTACTCGGCGCCATCATCGAGGCCTGCCATGACGATGCCGGGATCAAATGGCCGGAGGCCGTCGCGCCGTTCCGCGTGTCGATTCTCAACCTCAAGCAAGGCGATGCGGCCGTCGACGCGGCCTGCGAGAAGCTCTACGCCGAACTCGCGGCCAAGGGCGTCGACGTGCTCTACGACGACACCGATCAGCGCGCTGGCGCCAAATTCGCCGCGGCCGACCTGATCGGCATCCCCTGGCAGATCATGATCGGGCCGAAGGGGCTAGCCGACGGCAAGGTCGAGATGAAGCGACGCAGCGACGGCGCGCGCGAGACCATGTCGCCTGCCGACGCGATTGCCCGGCTGGTCGGCTGAATATTGTTCATCGCCCGAGATCGCGGCCGCCAATCCGGCCACAATTGACCCCGAATCATGGGATTATCGAGCGATGGATGAGACCATGACCGAAACCGTGCAAACTGCGCCTTTTGCGCCATTCGAGTGGATGCTGTCGGCGCGCTATCTGCGGGCGCGGCGCAAGGAGGGATTCATCTCGGTCATCGCCGGGTTCTCCTTTCTCGGCATCATGCTTGGCGTTGCGACGCTGATCATCGTCATGGCCGTGATGAACGGCTTCCGCAAAGAGCTGCTCGACAAGATCCTGGGGCTCAACGGCCACATCCTGGTCCAGCCACTGGAATCGCCGCTGACCGACTGGAAGGACGTAGCCGAGCGCATCAGTCAGGTCGAGGGCATCCGCCTCGCGGCGCCCGTCGTGGACGGTCAGGCGCTGGCGTCGTCCCCATGGAACGCCTCGGGCGTCCTGGTGCGGGGCATCCGCTCCGACGATCTAAACAACCTCACCTCGATCGCCAAGAACATCAAGCAGGGCTCGCTCGAAGGCTTTGACGACGGGCAGGGCGTCGCGATCGGCCGCCGTCTCGCCGACCAGCTGTCGCTGCATGCCGGCGACAGCGTGACGCTGGTGGCGCCGAAGGGCGCGGTCACACCGATGGGCACGACCCCGCGGATCAAGCCGTACAAGATCGTCGCCGTGTTCGAGATCGGCATGTCCGAATATGATCTCGGCTTCGTGTTCATGCCGCTGGCTGAAGCGCAGGCCTATTTCAACCGCAGCAACGACGTGACCTCGATCGAGGTGTTCACCACCAACCCCGACAAGATCGATGCCTTTCGCAAGGCGGTGACGGAGGCGGCGGGTCGGCCGGTGTTCCTGGTCGACTGGCGGCAGCGCAATTCGACCTTCTTCAATGCGCTCCAGGTCGAGCGCAACGTGATGTTCCTGATCCTGACGATGATCGTGCTGGTCGCCGCGCTCAACATCGTCTCCGGCCTGATCATGCTGGTGAAGGACAAGGGCAGCGACATCGCGATCTTGCGCACGATGGGCGCCTCGCAGGGATCGATCATGCGGATCTTCCTGATCACGGGCGCCTCGATCGGCGTGGTCGGCACGCTGGTCGGCTTCTTCGTAGGCCTGGTGATCTGCCTCAACATCGAATCGATCCGGCAATTCCTGTCCTGGTTGACCAGCACCGAATTGTTCTCGCCGGAACTCTATTTCCTGTCGAAACTGCCCGCCGAGATCGACGTGGGCGAGACCACGGCCGTCGTCATCATGGCGCTGACGCTGTCGTTCCTGGCGACGCTCTATCCGTCGTGGCGCGCCGCGCGCCTCGATCCCGTCGAAGCGCTGCGGTACGAGTGAGGGGCTGATGGAGCAGCAGCAGGGGGCGGAAGATGTACCGGTCATTTATCTCCACGAGATAAAGCGGCAGTACCTGCAGGGCGAGGTGCCGCTGACGATCCTCGACGGAGCCAATCTGGCGCTGTGGGCAGGCCAATCCGTCGCGCTGGTGGCGCCGTCGGGCTCGGGCAAGTCGACGCTGCTGCATATCGCGGGGCTGCTCGAAGCGCCCGATTCCGGCGAGGTCTATGTCTCGGGCGTGCCGACCTCGCAGCTGCCCGACATCGAGCGCACGCAGCTTCGCCGCACCGACATCGGCTTCGTCTACCAGTCGCACCGGCTGCTGCCGGAGTTCTCGGCGCTCGAGAACGTCATGCTGCCGCAGATGATCCGCGGCCTGAAGAAGTCCGAGAGCGTCAAGCGCGCCAAGGAGATCCTGGGCTATCTCGGCCTCGGCGACCGCATCACCCACCGCCCGGCTGAGCTGTCCGGCGGCGAGCAGCAGCGTGTTGCGATCGCGCGTGCGGTCGCCAACGCGCCGCGCGTGCTGTTTGCGGACGAGCCGACCGGCAATCTCGACCCGCACACGGCGGATCACGTGTTTCAGGCTCTGATGCAGCTGGTCAAGGCGACTCGGGTGTCGATGCTGATCGCGACCCACAACATGGAGCTCGCCGGCCGCATGGACCGGCGCGTCTCGCTCTCGAACGGCCAGGTGGTCGAACTCGACTAGCAGAATTGCGAAAACAACCCCATGCACAGTAGCCAAGTGCTTGGCGGGACTGACAGAAAAATCGGCGACGGCGCTCGGCCGCCGCCTGAGGGCTCATGGCCTGATCACGGTCAATTTGAACGGCCCGCCATTGGCGGCGGCGTGCTCGACCGCCGCGTTGGCATGGTCGAGGTCGAAGGCCGTGGTCTCGTACGCGTCGAGCCGCAGCAGCCCCGCGCGGACCAGCGCAATCAGGCGGCTCGCCGCATCCGGCGGGTACATCCAGACGCCGTGGATGCTGATGCAGTTGCGCATGATCCAGGGGTAGGGCAGCTCTAGGCCCGCGCCGCCCGCCATGCCGACGCCGCCCATCAGCACGACACGGCCATAAGCGCGCACCGTCATGACCGCCGCGCGCACGACGGTCGGGCTCACCGAAGGCGGCATGATGTCGAACACGCAGTCGATCGGGCCCGGTGCGGCGCGCTTCATGCTCTCGCGGTCGTCGTCCTCGTTACCGGTGAGCCTGACCGGCTTCACGCGGTCGCCGAAGCGACGGACGAGGTCGGCGAGGATCTTTTCGTTGCGGCCCGGCGCCACCACGCAGGCTGCGCCCATCGCCAGCGCAACGGATACTGCCGCGCTGCCGAAATTGCCGGTGGCGCCGCTCACCAGCACGGTCTCGCCGGCCTGAAGATTTGCAGCGAGGAAGCCGCCATAAGGCACCAGCAGCGTCCCCAGCGCGCACCAACGCGTCGCTTCCTCCGACGTGATCGCGCCGAGGCGTTTGACGTTCTCGGTCGGCAGGCGCATCTGCTCGGCGAAGGAGCCATGGCGAAAGTGCTTTTGCAGAAGCATGCCGCCGGGCCCGGCGGCGGTCAGCCCCTGCAGAGCGATATCGGGCGCAACGGAGTCATCGCGCGAGCGCACAGTCGGGTCGCAGAACACCCAGTCGCCAATGGCAAGCCTGGTCGCGTCCGGACCGATCGCGCGGACCCGGCCGATGCCGCCGGGGCCCGGCACGATCGGCAGGTCGAGCGCATAATTGCGCGTCCCGTCGAGGACCTCGTTCATGTAGGACAGCACGCGCGTGGCGACGACGTCGACGATCACCTCGCCGGTGCCGATGGCTGGGTCCGGAACGTCTTCGATCACCAGCGGCGATCCAAAGGATTTGAGCACGGCAGCTTTCATGATGTTCACCTCAAGGTCGGGTGAAGCCCTATGCGCCGCCTTGGAAGGGACAGGAAGGCCTGGTATTATCCTAGTATTCCACAGGCCCTCCATTGCAGGACGCTCGTCATGGCCGATCCACGCCGGGTTGAATTCGGCGACTTCCTGAGGTCCCGCCGCGAAAAGCTGTCGCCGAAGACCGTCGGGCTTCCGATGAGCCGGCGCCGGCGCACCGCGGGGCTGCGTCGCGAGGAGGTCGCGCAGCTCGCCGGCATCGGCGTCGACTGGTACATCCGCCTCGAGCAGGGCCGCACCGTCAGCCCGTCCGTCACCACGATCGACGCACTGGCCCGCGCGCTGCGTCTCAGCAAGACCGAGCATACGCACCTGAAGGCGCTGGCGCGCGACGGCGACAAGCGCGCGTTCACGCGCGAAATCGTGCCGCCGCCGATCCAGCGGATGATCGAGAGCCTGCACCAGCCGGCCTACGTCACCGGCCGGCGCTGGGACGTGCTGGCCTGGAACGACGCGGCCGAGGACGTCTTCGCCTTCGGGCGATTGCCCGAGCAGGATCGCAACACGCTGCTCCTCATGATGACCAACAAGCAGACGCGAAAATCCTACGGCGCCGGCTGGGCGGACGTCGCCAAGGCCATGGTGGCGATGTTTCGCGCAACCCACGACATCTGGGCCGGCGATCCCGCCTTCACGGAATTGCTCACGCGACTGCGCGAGGGCAGTCCGGAATTCGTCAAATGGTGGGAGGCGCACGACATCCGCAGCACCATCTCGGGCCGCAAGACCATGAACCATCCGGCCAAAGGCGTGCTGCACTTCGAGCACACCAGCTTCCAGGCCAACGACGATCCCGCGCTGAAGCTCGTGATCTATACGCCGGTGTAGGACGGAGACTGATTCAATAGAGCGTCTCGCTTCGAAGCCAATCCGGCCTTCGAATACGACCGGTGCAGATCTCGTTCCGAGCACAATTTCGAACGTGAAGCGCCTTCAGCCGGATCCCAAGGGCCAGGGAACCCAGGTGTCACCCAGCGGTTAATTGGTCGGCCAGTCGACATCGACGTCAGGTCGGCCTGCCCCGAATCGAAGTGAACTGCGCAACGCGGAATACAGTTTCATCAGTCTATTGAATGGAGGCAGGGAAGTGTCCGGGGAAGACCGATGACGACAGCGACCGGGCTGCGCTCGGCCGACCGCAATGCCGTCTTAGCCACCCTCGGCGACTACATTCGAGAAATCGGCAACCCCGACGATCTCGCCTATGCCGCGGCTGAGCTGCTTGGCCGCAGCCTCAATGTCAGCCGGGCAGGTTACGGCACCGTTGATACCTCCGCCGAAACGATCACTATCGTTCGCGACTGGAACGCTCCCGGGATCTCGAGCCTGGCCGGCGTGCTGCGCTTTCGCGACTACGGCAGCTATATCGAGGATTTGAAGCGGGGCGAAACGGTCGTCTGCGCCGATGCCGAAAAAGACCCTCGCATCGGGGACCGCGCCCGAGCTCTCGAGGCGATCTCTGCACGCGCGCTCGTCAACATGCCGATCTCCGAGCCCGACGGGGTCGTGGCGCTGTTGTACCTCAACAATGCCGCGCCGCGCGAATGGAGCCCTGAAGAGCTGGAGCTCATCCGCGATGTTGCCGAGCGCACGCGCACCGCGGTCGAACGCCGCCGTGCGGAAACGGCCGTGCGCGAGAACGAAGCCCGGCTGCTCTTCCTTGACGCCCTCAACAAGGAGACGGCCAAGATCCGCGATGCCGACGGCGTGATGGCGGTGACGACGAGAATGGTCGGTGAGCATCTCGGCGTCTCGAACTGCGCCTATGCCGACATGGATCCTGATCAGGACGGCTTCACCATACGGGGAGACTGGGCAGCTCCCGGTGCGATGCACATCCTGGGGCACTATAGCCTTGCTGACTTCGGTGAGAAGGCGGTGCGAGAGCTGAGCGTCGGCAGGCCCCTCGTCATCAACGACAATCTGAAGGAGATCGCGCCGGAGGAAGCCGCGGCTTTCCAGCGCATCGGCATAGGTTCGACGATTTGCATGCCCCTGGTGAAGGAGGGGCGACTGACTGCCTTGATGGCGATACATCACCGGGGCCCGCATCTCTGGACGCCACGGGAGCTTGCTTTGCTCACCGAGGTGACGGAGCGATCATGGGCGCACATCGAGCGCGTCCGGTCGGAGCAGGCAGCCCGGGAAGCGGCCGAACGGCTGGTCCTCGCGAACAGGGCGGCGGGCATCGGCACCTGGGACTACGATCCGCTCAACGACGTTCTCCGATGGGATAGCCGCTGCAAGGAGGTGTTCGGTCTCCCTCCGGATGCCGACGTCAGCTATGAAGCGTCGTTCCTGAAGGGCATTCATCCCGACGACAGGCAGCGCGCCCATGAGGCCGTATCGGCAGCCCTGAAGCCCCATTCTCCGGCGAGCTACAACATCGAATACCGAACTGTTGGTATTGAGGACGGCGTCGAGCGCTGGATCGCCGCCACTGGTCGCGCAATTTTCTCCGAAGGCCAGGCTACTCGCTTCATTGGGACGGTGCTGGATATCTCCGCACAAAAGAAAACCGAACGTCATCTCAGGATCCTCAACGATACGGGGACATCGGTTGCCCGCGAGCGCGATCTCGAGAAGATCGTTCAGATCGTGACAGACGCCGGCGTCGAGCTGACGGCTGCTCAATTCGGAGCCTTCTTCTACAACGTCCTGGCAGCGGACGGCGGCAGCTACATGCTGTACTCGCTGTCCGGCGCACCCCGATCCGCTTTCGAAAACTTCCCAATGCCGCGCAACACCGCCGTGTTCGAGCCGACGTTCAAGGGCACGGGCGTGGTGAGGTCGGACGACATTCTGCAGGACCCGCGCTATGGCAGGAATGCGCCGCGCAAAGGCATGCCCGAGGGCCATCTTCCGGTCCGCTCCTACCTGGCGGTCCCCGTGGTCTCGCGAAGCGGCGAAGTGCTCGGTGGGCTTTTCTTCGGCCACGCGGAGGTAGGTAAGTTCCACGAAGAGCATGAGGCGGCATTGCTCGGCATTGCCGGTCATGCCGCGACGGCCATCGACAACGCTCGGCTCTTGACCAAGCTCGAGGCGCTCAATGCCGAGCTGGAGCAACGCGTCGCCGACGAGATCGGCGAGCGCATGAAGGCCGAGGAGCAATTGCGGCAATCGCAGAAGATGGAAGCCGTCGGGCAATTGACGGGAGGCATCGCCCACGACTTCAACAATATGCTCGCTGTGATACTGGGAAGCCTGAATCTTGCAAAGCGGCGGCTCAGCAAAGGAGAGGTCAGTGTTGAGCGCTTCATCGAGGGTGCCATTGAGGGCGCAAACCGCGCAGCCACTTTGACGCAAAGGCTGCTCGCGTTCTCGCGTCAGCAGCCTCTTGCGCCGGAAGTCCTGGACGTCAACAGGATGGTCGGCGGGATGAGTGAGTTGCTCGAGCGATCGCTTGGCGAGCTGGTCCACCTCGAAACGGTCCTCGCTGCGGGTCTCTGGCGCGTCAAAGCCGACCCCGCCCAGCTGGAAAGCGCGGTCATCAATCTTGCGGTGAATGCGCGTGATGCCATGCCGAAGGGCGGCAGGCTGACAATCGAAACCAGCAACGCTTCGATAGATCGAAAATATGCCCGCGAATACGCCCTGGCACCCGGGCAATACGTTCTGATTGCCGTGACGGACAACGGCACGGGAATTCCGGCCGAGATGCTGGGAAAGGTCTTCGATCCGTTCTTCACGACCAAGGTCGTGGGGAAGGGCACCGGCCTCGGACTAAGTCAGGTCTACGGCTTCGTGCGGCAGTCGGGCGGCCATGTCAAAATCTACTCGGAAGTCGACGTCGGCACGACCGTGAAGATCTACCTTCCCCGTATCATCGGCGAGGAGGCAATCGCGGACTCCACGCGCGGAGTCATACATCCAGGCGCAAGCCATCAGAACGAGACGATTCTCGTCGTGGAAGATGACGAGCGTGTCCGCAGCATCTCATCCGAAAGCCTGCGCGAGCTCGGCTATAGCGTCATCGAAGCTGCGAGCGCCAGAGAGGCGATCAGGACGATCGAAAACGGCACCGTTCCGGATCTGCTGTTCACGGATGTCGTCATGCCCGAAATGACCGGGGCTGAACTCGCGGCAAAGCTGTCGAAACGACATCCGGGTTTGAAGGTGTTGTTTACCACCGGCTACACGCGCAATGCGATCGTCCACAACGGCGTGCTCGACGCCGGCAAGCATCTGCTGTCCAAGCCCTTCGCGATCGAAGACCTGGCCGCCAAAATTCGCAATCTGCTCGACGAGAGTTGAGAGCGTCGCGTCAGACGCCCTTCGATTCGAAGCACGCCAGCTTCCAAAGCGAATGGCTTCAGGTTGAATCGATCGCCGCGGGCAATCGAGCTTCATCCCATTACGCTTTACGGCGATGTCGGTCCGGCGGTGAAGCTCGTACCAGACGATCTTCGGATAGATATCTCCCGTTGCATGTCGCCTTCAGAGGGCGCTGTCCCGGCTTTCGCCAGAAGACCTTTGAGGAATATGCCGACGCGTATTGATCACGTCAGTCGATCGATGATCTGAAGGAGCCGATCGCAGGACGCCTCGATCTTCTTGAGAGGAGACATTGCGACGCCGAGCAACAATCCTGGGCGCGCAGAAGCATGCGTCGCAGACCAGAGCGATAGCGGCGTAGGCGCGAGGCCAAGCGGTGCCGCTTCCCTGGCGATGGCCAGATCGGGTGCTCCCTCCGGCAAGCGCAGGATCGCAGCCAATCCGGCAATCGCAACGTTTGCAGTGCGCGGGCGCAGGTACTTCAGCAAACCATCGGCTTGCGTTGCGTAGACCCGTTTGGTGCGCCGAAGATGCCGGATATAATGGCCGTCGCTCATGAAATCAGCCAGCGCAAGCTGCACCGCCCGTCCAGGCGCCGGCGCGAGGCACGCCGCGACTTCCGCAAATCGCGACGCCAGAGCGGCGGGTGCAACCACAAAGCCCAGTCGCAGGGCCGGAGTCACGGTCTTGCTGAAAGTGCCTATGTGAATGACGCGACCGGCGCGGTCGAGCGAGGCAAGCGCCGGTGTCGCCCGGCCCTCGAGCTGAAGCTCGCTCAGATAGTCATCCTCGATCACCCACGCCTTGCTTTGCCTGGCCCAGTCGAGCAGACGTGAGCGTCTTGCCAGCGACAATGTCGCTCCGAGCGGCGCCTGCTGCCCTGGCGTCACGACCACCAGTGCGGCATCAGGAGCATGCTTCAGGCCGAAATCGACATCGATGCCGTCGACGTCCACGGGGATCGGCACGATCGATGATCGCGCAAGCGTGAGGCCGTGCCGGGTGAAGGGAAAGCCCGGGTCCTCCATCCAGGCCTTCTTCTGCTCGAGGCCGAGGACGCGGAGCGTCAGGCCAAGGCCGCCGCTGAAACCGCCGGTGATGATGATCTGGAAGGGCGCGCATTCGATTCCGCGCGCCAGCGCGAGGTAGGCCGCGATCTCGCGCCGCAATGCCGGCTCGCCGCGCGGATCAGGATAGATCGCCGGTGCGCTCGTCTCGATACGGACCGCCCGGGCGCGTATCCGCGCCAGCAACGTCGCAGGAAGCGTCTCCTGCGCAGGCACGCCCATCTGGAAGATCGCCGGGCCAGCCGTAAGCTCCTGGTACATCTCCATGAACGAGCCTGGGGCCGGAGAATTGTCCCGCCGCACCGGAAGGCGCGGCCGGTCCGCGACATGTGTTCCAGTCGCGCGGCTTGCGACGATCAGTTGGGCGGCTGAGAGCTTTTCGTATGCGACGCGCACGGTGCCGCGCGCGACGCCGAGCTGAGCGGCCAGATCCTGCCAGGAAGGCAGGCGCGCGCCCGGGGCGAGCACGCCGCTCTCGATGGCGGCCCTGATTCCCCTGTGGATCTGCTCGGCCAACGGCGTCTTCGCAGATCGATCCAGCTCCAGGCGCAGCGGCTTGGTCATGCCTGCTTGGTACACGATTTTTGTGCATTTTTGGTGCTTTTTCGTGAACCAGAGCAGGGGCACCTAAGGGGCAACGGGGAGTGTTCGACCCTCCGATCGTGAAGGAGCAAGCAGATGAGTGAACGTCTCGACTACAACCACGTTGCACCTGCAGGCGCGAAGGCGCTGGGCGGTGTCTACGGCTACGTCATGCAGAGCGGGCTTCCCGCGACGCTGGTCACCCTGGTCTATCTCCGTGTGTCGCAGATCAACAACTGCGCCTATTGCCTCGACATGCATACGCGCGACCTGCTCAAGGGTGGCGTGAAGATCGAAAAGCTGGCGCTGGTGCAGGCGTGGGCGGAGGCAGGCGATCTCTTCGACGAGCGCGAGCGCGCCGCCCTTGCATGGGCCGAGACGGTCACCCGCGTCGCCGAGACCAGCGTTCCGGATGATGCCTATCGAGCCGCCCGCAAGGTCTTCAATGAGCGCGAGCTCGTCGATCTCACGATCGCGATCAGCCTGATGAATGCATACAATCGCATGTCGATCAGCTTCCGGAAAAAGCCGCAGGCCGTGCTCGCAAGTGCCGCCTGACGACGAATGACATCAGCCGAAACAGAAAGCAGGAGCCTGAAAATGACGAGCGTGATCTCCGGCGTCAAAATTCCCGACAGTCAATTGGCGCGCGAGGCTGCCGAACTGGTGCGCAGCTACGAAGACGAGATGTTGTTCAACCATTCGGTTCGCGTCTACATGTTCGGCGCGATCAAGGGGCTGCGTCAGAAGCTGAAGTTCGATCCCGAGCTGCTGTATGTCGCGGCGCTGTTTCACGACCTCGGTCTCGTCGATCACTACCACACCGAGACCAAGCGATTTGAGGTCGATGGCGCCGACGCCGCGCGCGACTTTCTGCGGGCGCGCGGCATTGCCGAGCCGCAGTCCGACCTGGTGTGGGAAGCAATCGCGCTACACACCACCCCCGGCATTCCACAATATATGAGACCGGAAATCGCGCTCACCAACGCAGGCGTCCTGGTGGACGTCGTGGGCATTGGATATGACGAGTACACGCCGGAGCAGCGCGACCAGGTGATCTCCGCGTACCCGCGCGGCGACTTCAAGAACGAGTTCCTGAAGGTGCAGACCTGCTCGGCGCTGAAAAAGCCGCAGACGACGTTCGGGACGGTCAATTTCGATTACATCGAAGATCACGATCCGAGCTTCCGCAAGCCGAACGCGTGCACACGCATCCGCAACACGCCCTGGCAAAGTTGAGGCGACGCAGCCGCCCCGTCACGGGATGCTCGGCATCAGCCGAACGGTTGATCATCCGGCCGGGCGTCTCGGGCGGTGAGGGGGCGCCGGTTTGCTTGACTGAAAATATGGATTCACCACGCAACTCGCGGAGCGCCCGACGGCGAGATAGCGGCACTGCGCGAGCGATGCGTAGCGGCAGTCGAAATAGCCGACGGGCCCGTAGATCTGCATGCAGACCGGATAGCTCGGATCGTAGGTCTGTGCATGCGCAAGTCCGCCGGCCAAGAGCTGGGCGATCGCGATGAGCGCGAGGCGGGCCCGGCGCATCTCAGCGTGGCAGGAAATAGCCGGGCGTCTGCGCGCGCGGACGATTCTGATACGCGTATGGATCGTCGCTTTGTCCGACGAAATACGGATTGGCGATGCAGGTCAGCGCGCGACCGGATGCGCTCTCCTGACATTGCGCGTAGGTGTCGAACCTACAATTGCTGAGTCCCGGCCATTCATCACCGGTGAGGCAGAATGGATGATTTTTGCCGAATGCGTGCGCCGGTGTGCTTGCACCTGATGCGAACGCAAATGTGACGAATGTGAGCGAAAATGTGGCGACAATGGGCAACGGAACTCGACCGCGCATTTCGATTCTCCAATCACGCGAATGTGCGCGCGATGCCGGTACGCGCACGTGCAGTTTATGTCCTCTAGTCGACATTGGAACTCATGGAAACCCTTGTTTCATAGGGTTTCCGCACACCTGCTGATAAACATTCGTCAATCAGCGAGGTCCTTTGGACCTAACTGTTGCGTCGCGGTTACAGCAATTCCGTCGTCCACTGCTAAGACATTGCGCACGGCCCGGGGGCCTACTGAAGAAACTGGAACGGGAATCAAATGAAGAAGAGTTTGTTGCTTGCCGCTGTCAGCCTCGTTGCGCTCAGCGCGGCTGCACCGGCGATGGCTGCTGACCTCGCGGCGCGGCCCTACACCAAAGCTCCGCCGGCGGCGATCGCAGCTGTGTACGACTGGAGCGGCTTCTACATCGGCGTCAACGGTGGCGGCGGTTCGGCGGATACGTCGTGGGACCTCGTCAACTTCGGTCCGGAAGGTTCGCACAACTCGACCGGCGGGACGGTCGGTGGCCAGATCGGCTATCGCTGGCAGACTGGCCAGTTCGTTTTCGGTGTGGAAGGCCAGGGCAACTGGGCCGACTTCTCGGGCGACAACATCAGTCTGATCGCCCCCGGCAATCGTAACCGGACCAGGATGGACGCATTTGGGCTCATCACCGGTCAGGTTGGCTATGCCTGGAACAACGTCCTGCTCTACGTGAAGGGCGGTGCGGCTGTCGTCAGCAACAAGTACGACGTCTACAGCGTTGCCACGGGTGCAAACCTCGATAACGCGGACGAGACCCGCTGGGGCGGCACGGTCGGCGCAGGCCTGGAGTTCGGTTTCGCTCCGAACTGGACGGTCGGTGTCGAGTACAACCACATCTTCCTCGGCGACCAGAATGTCACGTTCGCCAGTGGTGCGGTCGACCGCATCAAGCAGGACGTCGACATGGGCCTCGTCCGCCTGAACTACAAGTTCGGCGGCCCGCTGATGGCTCGCTACTAAGACAGCTCGCTCAACGCGAGCGGCTGACGAAAGCCCCGGCTTCGGCCGGGGCTTTTTTGTTGTTTGCATTCAGCGAGTTAACCATCGCGTTTCGCGCGCTCTCGGATCGCTTGACTCCCCTGAACAAAATGAGAACAATGTTCTTCATACGTTCCAACAAGGGAGCAGGCCATGTTCAGGGTTTTCGTGGAAGAAGCCGCCGCATTGGCGTCCATCACGCTGTTCGTCGGGATGATCGCGATCTGGGCGCAGGTGATTCCGCAGCTCTAGGCCGGTGAGCGTGCCGCTTGCGCTTGGGGAAAAGCGGGACGACTTGGCCGATCCGCCGGTCCGGCGTGGACTCTGGAGCAGTGACGCCCCACCATTGTGAGGCGAGTCGGCCGGGCGATGCGGGATCCTCTTTGATCTGCCTGACATCTCCCGGCGCTGGCGACCGCTCCATTTCATCTGCAAGAGGCCGTCACGCGACCATGCCGAGCGCCGGATTCGTTCACCTTCACGTTCACTCGGCCTATTCGCTGCTCAAGGGCTCGATCAAGATCGCCAAGCTCGCCGAGCTTGCGAAGAAGGATCACCAGCCTGCGCTGGCGCTGACCGACACCGACAATTTGTTCGGTGCGCTGGAGTTCTCGGACAAGATGGCGAGTTCCGGCATCCAGCCGATCGTCGGCTGCGAGCTGGCCATCGATTTCGGCGATCAGGATCCGAATGCGCGCAACGCGATGGGGCCGTCGCGCGTGGTGCTGCTGGGAGCGCAGGAGTGCGGCTATCGCAGCCTGATGCGGCTGAACTCGCGCGCGTTCCTGGAATCGCCGGACAGCCATGCTCCGTTCATCAAGTTCGATTGGCTCGAGGGCGAGACCGAAGGCCTGATCGCACTGACGGGCGGACCGGACGGGCCGATCTCGTTGGCGCTCGCGGGCGGTCACGCCGAGCTCGCCGGCGCGCGCTGCGAGCGTCTGGCCGGCCTGTTCGGCGACCGCCTCTACGTCGAATTGCAGCGCCATAACACCGAGAAGGAGCGGCGCGTCGAAAGCGGCCTGATCGACATTGCCTACGCCAAGGGACTGCCGCTGGTTGCGACCAACGAGCCGTATTTCGCCGCGACCGATGATTACGAAGCCCATGACGCGCTGCTCTGCATCGCCGGCGGGCGACTGATCGCCGAGACCGAGCGCGAGCAGCTCACGCCGGATCATCGCTTCAAGACGCGCGCCGAGATGGCGGTGCTGTTCGCCGACATCCCGGAGGCGCTGGCCTCGACGGTGGAGATCGCCGAGCGCTGCTCGTTCCGGCCGATGACGCGCAAGCCGATCCTGCCGTTCTTCACCGTGGGCGCCGCGTCGAGCTCGGACGCCGCTGCAGTCGAGGCGGCTGAATTGAAGCGCCAGGCGAAGGAGGGGCTCGCCAACCGCCTGCGCGTGCATGGCCTGTCGCAGGGCACGACGGAAGAGACCTACGCCAAGCGGCTCGCCTTCGAGCTCGACGTCATCACCCGCATGAAATACGCGGGCTACTTCCTGATCGTGTCCGACTTCATCAAATGGGCGAAGTCGCAAGGGATTCCGGTGGGGCCGGGCCGCGGCTCCGGCGCCGGCTCGCTGGTCGCCTGGGCGCTGACCATCACCGACCTCGATCCGATCAAGTTCGGCCTGCTGTTCGAGCGCTTCCTCAATCCCGAACGCGTCTCGATGCCGGACTTCGACATCGACTTCTGCCAGGACCGCCGCGGCGAGGTCATCAGTTACGTGCAGCAGCGCTACGGCCGCGACCAGGTCGCGCAGATCATCACCTTCGGTACGCTGCAGGCGCGCGGCGTGCTGCGCGACGTCGGGCGCGTCCTCCAGATGCCCTATGGCCAGGTCGACAAGCTCACGAAACTGGTGCCGCAAAATCCTGCTGCACCGGTGACGCTGGCCGCCGCGATCGAGAGCGAGCCGAAGCTCCAGGCGTTTCGCGACGAAGACCCGGTGGTGGCGCGCGCCTTCGACATCGCCCAGCGCCTCGAAGGCCTGACGCGCCACGCTTCGACCCATGCGGCCGGCATCGTGATCGGCGATCGCCCGTTGAGCGAGCTCGTGCCGCTCTACCGCGATCCCAAATCCGACATGCCGGTGACCCAGTTCAACATGAAATGGGTCGAGCCCGCCGGGCTCGTGAAGTTCGACTTCCTCGGCTTGAAAACGCTCACAGTCCTCGACGTCGCAGTCAAACTGCTCGAGCCGCGCGGCATCCATGTCGATCTCGCCACGCTGCCGATCGACGATGCCGAGAGCTACCAGATGCTGGCGCGCGGCGACGTCGTTGGCGTGTTCCAGGTTGAAAGCCAGGGCATGCGGCGGGCGCTGATCGACATGCGTCCGGACCGTTTCGAGGACATCATCGCACTGGTCGCGCTCTATCGCCCGGGCCCGATGGCGAACATCCCGACCTACTGCGCGCGCAAGCACGGCGACGAGGAGCCGGAATATCTGCATCCGGTGTTGGAGCCGATCCTCAAGGAGACCTTCGGCGTCATCATCTACCAGGAACAGGTGATGCAGATCGCGCAGGTGATGTCGGGCTACTCGCTCGGGGACGCCGACCTCCTGCGCCGCGCCATGGGCAAGAAGATCCGCGCCGAGATGGACAAGCAGCGCGACATCTTCGTCGCGGGCGCGGTGAAGAACGGCGTGCCGAAGGGGCAGGCCGAGACCATCTTCGAACTCCTGGCGAAGTTTGCCGACTACGGCTTCAACAAAAGCCACGCGGCGGCTTACGCGCTGGTGTCCTACCACACCGCCTACATGAAGGCGCACTATCCCGTGGAGTTCATCGCGGCGTCGATGACGCTCGATCTCAACAACACCGATAAGCTCTCCGAATTCCGCTCCGAGGCGCAGCGGCTCGGCATCAAGGTCGAGCCGCCCAACATCAACCGGTCGGGCGCGACCTTCGACGTCGGCGAGAAGACGATCTACTACGCGCTCGCAGCGCTCAAGGGCGTCGGGATTCAGGCGATCGAGCAGATCATCGCGGAGCGGACCAGAGGCGGCCTGTTCACCTCGCTCGCCGATTTCGCCGCGCGGGTCTCGCCGCGCGCGATCAACAAGCGCATCATCGAAAGTCTCGCTGCCGCGGGCGCCTTCGATACGCTGGAGCCGAACCGGGCGCGCGTCTTTGCCGGTGCTGATTCGATCCTCGCCGCGTGCCAGCGCGCGCATGAGGCCGCGACCATCGGCCAGAACGACATGTTCGGCATGTCGGCGGATGCGCCGACCATCATGCTGCCGCAGGTCGAGCCGTGGCTGCCGGCCGAAAAGCTCCGCCGCGAATATGACGCCGTCGGCTTCTTCCTGTCCGGCCATCCGCTCGACGATTACGCCACCGTGCTGAAGCGGCTGCGGGTGCAGAGCTGGGCCGAGTTCTCGCGCGCGGTGAAGACCGGCGCGACCGCCGGCAAGGTCGCCGCCACCGTGGTCTCGCGCATGGAGCGGCGCACCAAGACCGGCAACAAGATGGGCATCATGGGGCTCTCTGATCCCACGGGCCACTTTGAGGCGGTGCTGTTCTCCGAAGGGCTCGCGCAATATCGCGACGTGCTGGAGCCGGGCGCGGCCGTGCTGCTGCAGCTGGGGGCCGAGCTTCAGGGCGAGGACGTGCGCGCCCGCGTGCTGCATGCCGAGCCGCTCGATGACGCCGCGGCCAAGACGCAGAAGGGCCTGCGCATCTTCCTGCGCGACACCAAGCCGCTGGACTCGATCGCCAAGCGTCTCGCCGGACCCGACATGGCGGGCTCCAACGGCGGTGCGCCGAAGGTCGGCAGTCCCGGTATCGCACCGCGATCCAACGGCGACGGCGAGATCTCGCTCGTGATGATGCTCGACCTCGAGACGGAAGTGGAGATGAAGCTGCCCGGCCGTTTCAAGGTCTCGCCCCAGATCGCGGGCGCGATCAAGGCGGTCGCGGGCGTGGTGGACGTGCAGCAGCTCTGACATTGCCGTATCGCTGCAAACCAAAGCTTAACTATTTGCCTCGCACGTGGTTTCAAGCTTGAGCGAGCGCAGCTATCAGTTGTCGTCTCGACAATCTCGTTCGGGCGGGAAACCAGGGAAAACAACAATCATGTGCGACCAATGCTCTGACAACCTGCATCACCCCGTTACTCCCTCCCGGCGCGCGATGATGCTGCTGGCCGGTTCGGCATTTGCGTCCGCGGCCTTTGGCGGGTCCGCGCTGGCCAAGGAGGCGAAGGCGCCGCCGAAGCCGCAGAACGTGTTGTCGCCCGATGCGGCGCTGAAGCGGCTGATGGAAGGCAATGCGCGCTATGTGTCGGGCGTGTCGCGCCGCCACGACTTCAAGCACGAGCGCGAGGCACTGGTCGGCGGTCAAAATCCCTACGCGGCCGTATTAAGCTGTGCCGATTCGCGCATCGCGCCCGAATATGCCTTCGACAGTGGACGCGGAGACCTGTTCGTGTGCCGCGTCGCCGGAAACTTTGCGGGCGAGGAAACCGTCGCCAGCATGGAATACACCGTCGCGGTGCTCGGCACGCCCTTGATCCTAGTGCTCGGCCATGACAATTGCGGCGCCGTCGATGCGACCATCAAGTCACTGAAGGACGACAAGCCGTTGCCGGGGCACATCCCCTCGCTCGTCGCCGCGATCGCGCCGGCGGTGAAGACGGCGGCCCAGCAGAGCGGGAACGCGCTCGACAACGCCATTCGCCAGAATGTCCTCGACAACGTCGCCAAGCTGAAATCGGCCGCCCCGATCCTCAACGCAGCGGCCGAGCAGGGCAAGCTCAAGGTTGTCGGCGGTATCTATCGGCTGAGCACGGGAAGCGTCGAGCTGCTTGCCCAGGGCTGAGCCCACCCGAAGCATCGCGGCCTGGCGGTCCCGCCTCTTTTTCCTTCAGAGGCCGGCGGATTTCGGCACAGGGCAACGATGCTGACTCTGATGCAATCAGAGGCTTGCTTCGCGCTGGCCTCACGCTCGGACAGGCAGGCGCTTGGATGATGCGTGGGTTACACTGCACGTCGCGGCCGCGGCGCTGTGCGGCTGTCAAACGGAGCGGCGTGGGCCGGACCACGCGACCGCAATGCAATAAATCGGATCGCCGAAGGCGGGGCAGGAGCGGTGGTGCGGACGAGCGTCGCACAGCTCCGGCTCGCCGTGTCGTGCGCCTCCCACCTTCGCGTGAGGTGGCCTGCAGAACAGGCGTTCGGCCAGGCCATCCGCTGCCGCAATTCAAATGCTTTTCGTTCAAATTCCGTTCAGGCTGCCACGCGCCTAGTGTACGGTAGGGGCTTCAAAACAGCGGCGGACAAGCCATGCGTGGGACTCACCGATTCTTCATTTTCGCGCTGCTGCCGATGCTGTTGCTTGCGGCGGCTCACCCCGCGACCGCGCAGCAGCCGGAAAAGCGCCTCGCGCTCGTGGTCGGCAACGGCGCCTACGCCAAATCCCCGCTGGCGACGACGGCCAACGATGCCGGCCTGATCGCGCAGACGCTCCAGGCGGCCGGCTTCGACGTGGTCGGCGCGCGCGATCTCGACGGCGACACGCTGCGCAAGAGCTTGCGCGATTTCATCCAGAAGGCCCAGGCGTCGGGACCGGGCACCGTCGCGATGATCTATCTCGCCGGCTACGGCGTGCAGCTTGCCGGCGAGAACTATTTCATCCCGGTCGATTCCAACATCACCCGCGACACCGACATACCGACCGAGGCCCTGCGCATCAGCGACTACGCGCGCCAGCTCGCGTCCATTCCGCTCAAGGCCAGCATCGTCGTGCTCGACGCGGCGCGCGCGCAACCCTTCATCGAGGGCGGCCAGCCGATCGCGAGCGGTCTGGCGCTGGTCGAGCCCGAGGCGAACATGCTGATCGCCTTCAACGCCGCGCCCGGCACGGTGGCGCCGGAGGAGCCGGGGCCGTACGGCATCTACGCACAGTCGCTCGCCGAGATGATCCGCACCGGCGGTCTGCCGCTGCCCGAGGTGTTCGACCGCGTGCGCTTGCGCGTCAACGAGGCCTCCAAGGGCGCACAGGTGCCCTGGAACGAGCAGAAGATATCGGCGCAATTCTCGTTCTTCGAGCGTGGGCCCGACGCGCCGCCGCCGGAGGCTGCGCCCGACCAGGTCGCCGCGATCCGCAACAAGCCGATCCGCGATCTCGGCGTGCAGGATGCCTATGCCGCCGCGCTCGAGCGCGACACGCTGGCGGCCTATGAGGAATTTCTCGCGGCCTATCCGAACGACCCGCTCGCAAAGCGTGTGATGGCCATCGTGGCGGCGCGCCGCGAAGCGATCACCTGGCGGCGGACCTATCGCGCCGACACGCCGGACGCCTATTGGTCGTATCTGCGCCGCTACCCGCGCGGGCCGCATGCGGGGGATGCCCGGCGCAGGCTCGCGATCCTGACTGCGCCGCTCGAGCCGCCGCCGACTTTCGCGATGCTGGACTACGACGTGCCGCCACCGCCGCCGGAGGAGGTGATCTATGTCGACCGTCCGGTGCTGTATTTCAGCGATCCCGATTTCGGCTTCGTGCCGCCACCGCCGCCGCCGGTCTATTATCTGCCGCCGCCGCCGCCGGATTTCGTCGTGCTGCCGCCGCCGCTCCCGGTGGTCGGCCTGTTCGTGCTGCCGCAGCCGGTGTTCGTGCCGATCCCGGTGTTCGTCAGGCCGCCGGTCTATGTCGCGCCGCCGCCGAACAACATCATCTACCAGAACATCCACAACACGACCGTCATCAACACGGTGATCAACCGCCCGCCGGCGCCGCCGCCGGCCGCGGGGCCAGCGCCCGGTCCGGGCAATCTGGCGCCGGCGGTGGCCGGCCGCGCCACGCCGGCAGGTCCCGCCGTGCCGCAGGCAGTCGTGCAGCGCGCCGCGCTGATCCAGCAAGGCAAGGCGCCGATGCCGCCGAGCGCGACCGTCCAGCCGACGGCGCGGCCGGGTGTCGCGACACCGGCTCCGGCCAATGTCGCGCCTGGCACGACAGCGCCGCCGCCCGCAGGCGCCAAGCCGCCGCAGGCCAGTATCGCGCCGGCGCCGGGAGCTCCCGGCAGCCCGCCGGCCGGAGCGCTGCCCGCGACGAGGACGCCCGGCGGCACGCCCAGTCCGGCCGCGAACGCTCCCGCCGGCAGCGCTGCAGCAACCTCGCAAGCGCTGGCCCCGACCAAGCCGTCGCCGGCCAATACGCTGCCGGTGCCCGGCACCCCCGGCGGGCCGCCGCCGGCCGGGGCAAGGGCTGCGCCCGGAACTGTCCCGTCCCCTGGCAAGCCCGCCGCGACCGCGACGGCACCGAGCGGCAACGTCCCGCCGGCGCAGCCAAAGGCGGCAACAACACCCAATCAGCCGCCAGCTTCCGGAAACGCGGCGACCCCGTCGGCGGCCCTGCCCAGGCCGCCGGGGACGACGACCCCGCCTGTGCCCGACCTGCGCGGCAGGCCGGCCGGGCCCCAGCCGGGCGCTTTGCCGCCGCCGAGCGCGGCCGCCGGCAAGCCCGCCGCCCCGACGGCGGTCAAACCCGCGACACCTCCGCCGCCGCCCGTAGCGGCGCGGACCCCGTCCGGAGTTCAGGATCATCGGCCCGCGCCACCGCCGCCGCAGGCCGCCAGGCCCGCCGCTGCGCCGCCGCATCCCCAGGCTCTGGCAAGGCCGACGCCGCCGCCTCCGCCGCGCGTTGCGCCACCTCCGCCGCCACGAGTGGCGCCTCCGCCCGTGGCCGTGGCGCGGCCGGCGCCACCGCCACCTGTTGCCCGGCCGGCGCCGCCTCCGCCAGCGATGGCGCGGCCGGCACCACCTCCGCCGCCGGTTGCACGGCCAGCGCCGCCGCCACCACCTCCGGTCGCCCGACCGGCGCCGCCGCCGATGGCCGCCGCGCCGCATCCGGCGCCGCATGCGCCCCCGCGGCCGGCTGGCCCGCCACCGAAGAGCTGCCCGCCGGGCCAGCCAAAGTGTTAGGAGGCTCAAGGGGCAGGGGACGCTAGGATGCGACGGCAGCCTAGAGGCGTCCCCAAAGGCCCCTTATTTCCTTGCTTCTGGCCGAAATGGCGCTATATAGCGCGCCATCTCACACGGAAACATGGCTCGCAAGGCCGTCCGGTGGCAACCGGGGCGAGAACGCTCCGTCTTGCTCACACGTTTCCGGAGGAACCAACCGGAGAATTAGAACGATGGCGCTACCCGATTTCACCATGCGTCAGCTGCTCGAAGCTGGCGTGCACTTTGGTCACCAGTCTCACCGCTGGAATCCGAAAATGGCTCCGTTCATTTTCGGCACCCGCAACAACATCCACATCGTCGACCTCGCCCAGACCGTGCCGATGCTGCACCAGGCCCTCCAGGCCGTCAGCGACACGGTTGCCAAGGGCGGCCGCATCCTGTTCGTCGGCACCAAGCGCCAGGCGCAGGACGGTGTTGCGGACGCGGCCAAGCGCTGCGCGCAGTACTTCGTCAATTCGCGCTGGCTCGGCGGCACGCTGACCAACTGGAAGACGATCTCGGCCTCGATCAAGCGCCTGCGTCACCTCGACGACGTGCTCTCGGGCGGCGAAGCCAATTCCTACACGAAGAAGGAGCGCCTGACGCTTCAGCGCGAGCGCGACAAGCTCGACCGTTCGCTCGGCGGCATCAAGGACATGGGCGGTCTGCCCGACCTGATCTTCGTGATCGACACCAACAAGGAAGACATCGCGATCCAGGAGGCCCAGCGCCTCAACATCCCCGTCGCCGCGATCGTCGACACCAATTCGGACCCGAAGGGCATCACCTATGTGGTGCCGGGCAATGACGATGCCGGCCGCGCCATTTCGCTGTACTGCGATCTCATCGCGCGTGCGGCGATCGACGGCATCTCGCGCGCCCAGGGTGATTCGGGCATCGACATCGGCGCTTCGACCCGTCCGCTCGCCGAAGAGCTGCCGGCGGCGTCTTCGAGCGGTTTCCAGGGCCTTGCGGGTCCGCGCGGCACCGCCGACGACCTCAAGAAGCTTCCGGGCGTGTCGGGTGCGATCGAGAAGAAGTTCAACGACCTCGGCATCTTCCACTATTGGCAGCTCGCCGAGCTCGACCACGACACCGCCCACACGATCGGCGAAGAGGTCGGTCTTCCGAGCCGCGCGGATGCCTGGGTCGCCAAGGCCAAGGCGCTGACCGCGGAAGCGGAATAGTCAAAAAGAACGATGGGTTGGCCGGATAGGAATCCGGCCACCATTTCAGTTGACGCGAATTGCTGAGATGGAACGCGGCGGGGCGCTACGATGCCACGCTGCGGCAAACCGGCAGGCACAAGGGATTTCAACGATGGCAACGATCACAGCTGCGATGGTCAAGGATCTGCGCGAGTCGACTGGCGCGGGCATGATGGACTGCAAGGCCGCGCTGACCGAGAACGACGGCAACATGGAAGCGGCGCAGGACTGGTTGCGCAAGAAGGGTCTGTCCAAAGCCGCCAAGAAGTCGGGCCGGGTCGCGGCCGAGGGCCTGATCGGCGCGCTCACCAAAGGCACCAAGGGTGTCGTGGTCGAGGTCAATTCCGAGACCGACTTCGTCGCGCGCAACGGCCAGTTCCAGGGTCTGGTCAAGATGATCGCCCAGGTCGCATTCGACGTCGGCGCCGACGTCGAGAAGATCAAGGCCGCCAAGGTCGGCGACGTCACGATCGAAACCGCAATCAACGATGCGATCGCCACCATCGGCGAGAACATGACGCTGCGCCGTGCCGCCCAGCTCGAAGTCAGCCAGGGCGTGGTGTCGCACTACGTCCACGGCGCCGTCATCGAAGGCGCCGGCAAGATGGGCGTGATCGTGGCGCTGGAATCGCCGGGCAAGGCCGACGAGCTCGCCGCGCTTGGCCGTCAGATCGCGATGCATGTCGCGGCCGCCAACCCGCTGGCGCTCGATCCGTCCGGGCTCGATCCGGCCGTGGTCAAGCGCGAGAAGGACGTGCTCGCCGACAAGTACCGTCAGCAGGGCAAGCCTGAGAATGTGATCGAGAAGATCGTCGAGTCCGGCCTCAAGACCTACTACAAGGAAGTCTGCCTGCTCGAGCAGGCCTTCATCCACGACACCGGCAAGTCGGTGGCGCAGGCGGTGAAGGAGGCCGAGGGCAAGGTCGGCGGCGCTGTGAAGATCGCGGGCTTTGTGCGCTATGCTCTCGGCGAGGGAATCGAGAAGCAGGAAAGCGACTTCGCGGCCGAGGTCGCCGCCGCCAGCGGCAAGAAGTAAGCGCCGGAACGTTCCTTCCGGCGTGCCGCCGGAAGCGGCGCCCGGACAAGGAAAGTGCTCATGACTGATCCGGTCTATCGTCGCGTCGTGATCAAGCTGTCCGGCGAATATCTCGCGGGACAGCAAGGCTTTGGCATCGATCAGCCGACCGTCGACCGGGTTGTGGACGACCTGATCGCGGCCCGCCATCTCGGCACCGAGGTCGCGGTCGTGATCGGCGGCGGCAACATGGTCCGCGGCGTCGAGGTCTCCTCCCGCGGGGTGTCGCGCACGACCGGCGACACCATGGGCATGCTCGCCACCATGATGAACTGCCTCGCGCTGGAAGCGGCGATCGAGCGCAAGGGCACGCCGGCGCGGACGCTGTCGGCCTTCGTCATGCCGGAGATTTCCGAGCTGTTTACCCGCACTGCGGCACACAAATACCTGGCCGAGGGCCGGATCGTGCTGCTTGGCGGCGGGACGGGCAATCCGTTCTTCACCACCGACACGACCGCGGTGCTGCGAGCCGCCGAGATCGGGGCGCAGGCGGTCCTGAAGGCGACCAATGTCGACGGCGTCTACTCGGCCGACCCGAAGACGGATCCGACCGCCACCCGGTTCGACCGCCTGACGCATTCGCAGGCGATCGAGGGCGGCTACAAGGTGATGGATGCGACCGCCTTCGCGCTTGCCCGCGAGACATCGCTGCCTATCATCGTATTCTCGATCGCGGAGCCGGGGTCGATCGGCGCGATTCTGCGTGGCGTCGGCCACGGAACCATCGTCGCCGGCTGACGGCTCGTCTTGCGCGCCCCGAGGGAAGGGCGCGGAGCGGTCGCCGGGATTTTGAAGGAGAAACGTGATGGCCACGGGTAATTTCGACCTCAACGAAGTGAAGCGCCGCATGCAGGGCGCCGTCCAGTCCCTCAAGCACGAACTCGGCGGCCTGCGCACCGGCCGCGCCTCCGCCTCGATGCTCGATCCGGTTCAGGTCGAGGCCTATGGCAGCCACATGCCGCTGAACCAGCTCGCCACCGTCAGCGTCCCGGAGCCGCGGCTGATCTCGGTGCAGGTCTGGGACAAGTCGATGGTCAAGGCGGTGGAGAAGGCGATCGTCGATTCCAATCTCGGTCTGTCGCCCGCGACCGAGGGCCAGGTGCTGCGCCTGCGCATCCCCGAGCTCAACGAGGAGCGGCGCAAGGAGCTGGTGAAGGTCGCGCACAAATACGCCGAAGCCGCCAAGGTCGCCGCGCGCCATGTCCGTCGCGACGGCCTCGACGTGCTCAAGAAGCTCGAGAAGAATCACGAGATGTCGGAGGACGATCAGAAGCGTCATGCCGACGAGGTGCAGAAGGCGACCGACGGTACCATCGCCGAGATCGACCAGTTGCTGGCCGCCAAGGAAAAAGAAATCCTCACCGTCTAAAGCACGATGAATGGTCATAGCGCTTTAGGTTATTGTTTGCGCATGATCTTTTCGGAAAACCGCTTCGCACTTTTCCGGATCATGCTTTGAGGCCGCCATAATGTCCAACGCCGCCGCGCCAGCAACGGAAGGACCCGACCGGTCCGAGGCGCCAGCGCATGTCGCCATCATCATGGATGGCAACGGGCGTTGGGCGGCCGCGCGCGGCTTGCCGCGTGCGGAAGGGCATCGCCGCGGCGTGGACGCGCTGCGCCGCGTGGTACGCGCCTCGCACGAGCTGGGCATTCGCTATCTCACCATCTTCTCGTTCTCTTCGGAGAACTGGTCGCGCCCGGCGAGCGAGATCGGCGATCTGTTCGGCCTGCTGCGGCGCTTCATCCGCAACGATCTGGCGAGCCTGCATCGTGACGGCGTCAAGGTTCGCATCATCGGCGAGCGCGAGGGGCTCGATAGCGATATCTGCACGCTTCTCAACGAGGCCGAGGAGCTCACACGCGACAACACGCGCCTGACGCTCGTCGTCGCGTTCAACTACGGGTCGCGGCAGGAGATCGCGAAGGCGGCGCAGAAGCTGGCCCGCGAGGTCGCGGAGGGCAAGCGGGATCCCGCCACGATCGACGCCGAGACGCTCGGGGCGCATCTCGATGCGCCCGACATTCCAGATCCCGATCTCATCATCCGCACCAGCGGCGAGCAGCGCCTGTCCAACTTCCTGATGTGGCAGGCCGCCTATAGCGAGCTGGTGTTCGTGCCGATCCACTGGCCCGACTTCGACAAGGCGGCGCTGGAAAGCGCGATTGCCGAATTTGCCAGGCGCGAGCGCCGTTTCGGCGGCCTGGTCGCGAAAACCGCCTCGTGAGCGAGCCCAACGCCGCACCGGCGGGCTCTCAGCCTGCCCAGAGCAACCTCGTGCTGCGAGTCCTCGCAGCGCTGGTGCTGGCGCCGCTCGCCATTGCGCTCGCCTACGCCGGCGGCTGGCTCTGGGCACTTCTCGTCACCCTGGTCTCGATCGGACTGTTCGCCGAATGGCTGATGGTCGTGGGCGCGAGCTCTGTCGCGCTGACAGGGGCGGGGACGATCGTCATCGCCATCATGGGGTTCTGCGTGACCTTCGGCGCCCTGAAGACCGCAGTCATCAGCGGCTTCATCGGTGGCGCGATCGTGACGCTGATTGCGCGGAAGAAGTTCATCTGGGCGGCGACCGGGTTTGCCTATGCATCGGCGGCGCTGCTGGCCTCGATCCTGGTGCGGCAGGATCTCGTCAACGGTTTCGCTGCGCTGATATTCGTGCTGCTCGTGGTGTGGGCGACCGACATCGGGGGCTATTTTGCCGGCCGCAGCATCGGCGGGCCGAAGCTGTGGCCGCGCGTGAGCCCGAAAAAGACCTGGTCCGGAGCGCTCGGCGGCTTTGCGGCGAGTCTTGCGGTTGCGGCCGGCTTTGCCGCCGGTGGGATCGGAAAGGCGGTTCCACTGCTGCTCGTCAGCGCCGTCCTGTCGGTGGTATCGCAACTCGGCGATCTCTTCGAATCCGCAGTGAAGCGGCGCTTCGGTGTCAAGGATTCCAGTCACTTAATTCCCGGCCATGGTGGGCTTATGGACCGCCTGGACGGTTTCGTCGCCGCCATCCTGGCGGCATGGATTATCGGCTTTCTCCGCCACGGTGTGCATAGCGCCGGAAGCGGTCTTATGGTTTGGTGAGGATATGAGCGCGGTCCCATTGCGTAACAACAGGCTTGCGGCGTCCGACGTCCGCAGCGTCACGGTTCTCGGCGCCACCGGCTCGATCGGCGACAGCACGATGGATCTGCTGCGCGCCTCGCCCGAGCGCTACCGCGTCGAGGCTCTGACGGCAAACGGCAATGTCGCGGCGCTGGCCAAGCTCGCCAGGGAGTTCTCCGCGCGCTATGTCGCGATCGCCGACACCTCCAAGCTCGCCGAGCTCAAGGCCGCTCTTGCGGGCACCGGCACCGAATGCGGCGCCGGCGAAAGCGCGGTGATCGAGGCCGGCGCGCGTCCGGCCGACTGGGTCATGGCGGCCGTAAGCGGCGCGGCCGGTCTGAAGCCGGCGCTGGCGGCGGTCGATCGCGGTGCCCATGTCGCGCTCGCCAACAAGGAGTGTCTGGTCTGCGCCGGCGATTTCTTCATGCAGCGCGCGGCAAAGGCGGGCGCCTGCATCCTGCCGGCCGATTCGGAGCACAATGCGCTGTTCCAGGCGCTGAGCTCAGGCAATCGCGACGAACTCGTCCGCGTCATCATCACGGCCTCGGGAGGTCCGTTCCGGACCTGGAAGCCCGCCGACATCGAGCAGGCCACGCTCGAGCAGGCGCTGAAGCATCCGAACTGGAGCATGGGCCAGAAGATCACGATCGATTCCGCCTCGATGATGAACAAGGGGCTCGAAGTGATCGAGGCGTCCTATCTGTTCGCGCTCGCGCCCGACGAGATCGACGTGCTCGTTCATCCGCAGTCGATCATCCACGGCATGGTCGAGTTCTCCGACTGCTCCGTCGTGGCCCAGCTCGGGGCGCCCGACATGCGGACGCCGATCGCGCATTGCCTCGGCTGGCCCGATCGCATCAAGGGGCCGGCGGCCAAGCTGGACCTCGCCAAGATCGGCCAGCTGACTTTCGAAGCGCCGGACTTCGAGCGCTTCCCCGGGCTTCGGTTGGCTTACGATTCGCTCCGGACGGGGAAAGGGGCGACCACGGTCTACAACGCCGCCAACGAGGTCGCGGTCGCCGCCTTCATCGCGGGCAAGATCCGGTTCGGCGCGATTGCCCGGCTGGTCGAGGCGACCCTCGACGACTGGATCAAGGGCGGGAACCAGGCGCCCCTGACATCCGCCGACGATGCAATTTCCGTTGACCATGTTGCGCGAAATAGGGCTGCCGCCCTATTGCCTCAAATTGCCTTAAAGGCATCCTAGTTGGTTCGGTGCCAGGGCCTTGCGGCGCTGGATGAGGGAAATCGATGATCGACTTTTTCGTCCATAGTTTCAATACGTTGAGCCATGGGCTCCTCGGCTACGCGGTTCCCTTCCTGTTCGTCCTGACCATCGTCGTGTTCTTCCACGAGCTTGGCCATTTCCTGGTCGCGCGCTGGGCGGGTGTTCGCGTGCTGACCTTCTCACTCGGTTTCGGACCTGAGCTGGTTGGCTTCAATGACCGCCATGGCACCCGCTGGAAGATCTCGGCGATCCCCCTCGGTGGCTACGTCAAATTCTTCGGCGACGAGAGCGAGGCCTCGACACCGTCGGCCCAGACGCTCGCGGCGATGACGGCCGAGGAGCGCGCCGGCAGTTTCCACCACAAGAAGGTCGGCCCGCGCGCGGCCATCGTCGCGGCCGGACCGATCGCCAATTTCATCCTGGGCGCGCTGATCTTCGCCGGCATGGCCCTCTACTACGGCAAGCCGAGCACAATCGCGCGTGTCGACGGTGTGGTTGCCGATGGTGCGGCGGCCGCGGCCGGCTTCAAGGTTGGGGACGTCGTCATCCAGATCGACGGCAAGCCGATCGAGAGCTTTGCCGACATGCAGCGAATCGTTGCGATGAACGCGGGTTCGACGCTTGTGTTCCAGGTGAAGCGCGACGGTGCCGTCGTCTCGCTGAACGCGACGCCGGCGCTGCTCGAGCGCAAGGATCCGTTCGGGAACAGCCATCGTCTCGGGGTGCTCGGTATCGAGCACAAGTCGCAGGCCGGTGAGGCCTCGACCGCGCCGGTCGGCGTCGGGGAAGCGCTCAAGATCGGGGTGGAGCAGGTCTGGTTCATCATCACCAGCACATTCAAGTTCCTGGGCTCGCTGTTCGTCGGACAGGGCAATCCGAACGAGGTCAGCGGCGTCCTCGGCATCGCCAAGATGTCGGGGCAGGCGGCCAGCGCCGGGTTCCAGTTCGTCATCAATCTCTGCGCGGTGCTGTCGGTCTCGATCGGCCTGCTGAACCTGTTCCCGATCCCGCTGCTCGATGGTGGCCACCTGATGTTCTATGCGGCCGAGGTGGTCCGTGGCCGGCCCTTGTCCGAGCGAACCCAGGAAATGGGGTTCCGAATCGGGTTGGGCTTGGTGCTGATGTTGATGGTGTTTGCGACCTACAACGACATCCTGCGGATGGCCGCCTCCTGATGGAGGCATTTTTGTGGCGTTGCTGTTCAGCAACGTCCCGAATGAAATTGAAATCACGGCGCTTTCGGCCGTTTGCGCCGTCGGTGAAATTGGCTACAAGCGGCCTGAACTTGGGGAATCTCCAGACCGGCGTTGGGGTTGGGTCTGGCAGGGAATGATAAGGGCGCGTTGCGCGATGAAGTTTGGACTGCGACTCCGGGGGGGCTTGCTCGCAACCCTGATCATGTTCGGCGCGCCGGTGATTGCCCCGGTTGGGGCTGTTTTCGTGTCTTCGTCTGCATTCGCTCAGACCGTCCAGTCGATTTCCGTCGAGGGAAATCGCCGGGTCGAGGTCGAGACGATCCGCTCCTATTTCAAGCCGGGTCCGGGCGGCCGCCTGGATCAGGCCGCCATCGACGACGGCCTCAAGGCGCTGATCGAGACCGGCCTGTTTCAGGACGTCAGGATCAACCGCGGCGCCGGCGGCCAGATCATCGTCTCCGTGGTGGAAAATCCGGTGATCGGGCGCCTCGCCTTCGAGGGCAACAAGAAGATCAAGGACGAGCAGCTCTCCGCCGAAGTCCAGTCCAAGGCGCGCGGCACCTTCTCCCGCGCCATGGTGCAGTCCGACACGCTGCGAATCGCCGAAATCTATCGCCGGTCCGGCCGCTACGACGTGCGCGTCACGCCCGAGGTCATCGAGCAGCCGAACAATCGCGTCGACCTGATCTTCACAATCGAGGAGGGCGCCAAGACCGGCGTCAAGTCCATCGAGTTCGTCGGCAACAACGCGTTCTCGTCCTACCGCCTCAGGGACGTCATCAAGACGCGCGAATCGAACCTGCTGAGCTTCCTCGCCAGCGGCGACATCTATGATCCCGACCGCGTCGAAGCTGACCGCGACCTGATCCGCCGCTTCTACCTCAAGAACGGCTTCGCCGACGTCCAGGTCGTGGCCGCGCTCACCGAATACGACCCGGAGAAGAAGGGCTTCAACGTCACCTTCAAGATCGAGGAAGGCGCGCAGTACCGCGTCGGCGCGGTCGACTTCCGCTCGAGCATTCCGAACTTCGATCCGTCCTCGATGCGCGCCTATTCGCGCGTCAATGTCGGCTCGCTCTACAACGTCGAATCGGTCGAGAAGTCGGTCGAGGAGATGCAGATCGAGGCCTCGCGCCGCGGCTATGCCTTCGCCGTGGTCCGGCCCGGCGGCGACCGCAATTTCGAAGCGCACACCGTGTCCGTCGTTTTCAACATCGACGAGGGCCCGCGCACCTATATCGAGCGCATCAACCTGCGCGGCAACACCCGCACGCGTGATTACGTGATCCGCCGCGAGTTCGACATCTCGGAAGGAGATGCCTACAACCGCGCGCTGGTCGATCGTGCCGAGCGGCGTCTGAAGAACCTCGACTATTTCAAGAGCGTCAAGATCACGACCGAGCCGGGCTCGTCGAGCGATCGCGTCATCCTGAACGTCGACATGGAAGAGAAATCGACCGGCGACTTCTCGATCTCGGGCGGTTACTCGACCACCGACGGCGCGCTGGCCGAAGTGTCGGTCTCCGAGCGCAATCTGCTCGGCCGCGGCCTGTTCGCCAAGGCGTCGGTGACCTATGGTCAGTACGCCCGCGGCTACTCGCTGTCGTTCGTCGAGCCGTATCTGCTCGACTACCGCGTCGCGCTCGGCCTCGACCTCTATCAGCGCCAGCAGCTGGCCAACAGCTACATCTCCTACGGCACCAAGACGCTCGGCTTCTCGCCGCGCCTCGGCTTCTCTCTGCGTGAAGATCTGGCGCTCCAGCTGCGCTATTCGATCTACCAGCAGGAAATCACGCTGCCGAGCTACCTGGCGAACTGCAACAACGTGCAGTTCCTGCCCGATGGCAGTGCGAATCCGTTGTTCAATCCGAGCCCGGCATTTGCCAATGCCAACGGCATCAGCCTTGCGTCGACCAACGGCCTAGGCTGTTACAACGACGGCGAAGCCTCGCTGCCGGTGCGCAAGGAGCTCGCCAACGGCAAGACCCTGACCTCGGCGCTCGGCTACACGCTCACCTACAACACGCTGGACAACAACAAGAACCCCACCGACGGTCTGCTGGTCGACTTCCGGCAGGATTTCGCGGGCGTCGGCGGCGACGTCTCCTATCTGAAGTCGGTGGTCGATGCGAAGTATTACACTCCGCTGGTGTCCGACATCGTCGGTCTCGTGCGCCTGCAGGGCGGCATGCTGAACAAGATCGGCAGCGACCTGCGCATGCTCGACCACTTCCAGATGGGCCCGAACCTCGTCCGTGGCTTTGCCCCGAACGGCATCGGCCCGCGCGACCTGAATCCGTTCGGTACGCAGGACGCACTGGGCGGCACCAAGTACTGGGGCGCTTCGCTCGAATTGCAGATGCCGTTCTGGTTCCTGCCCAAGGAAGTCGGCCTGAAGGGTGCGGTCTATGCCGATGCCGGCGGCCTCTACGATTACAAGGGACCGACGAGCTGGACCGCGACCAACGAAGTCAATGCGCCCGGCTGTATCCCGTCGACCATCAATCCGTCGAGTGCGGGTACCTGTACCGGTCTCGTGTTTGACGACAGCAAGGTGGTCCGCACGTCGGTCGGTGTCGGCCTGATCTGGCAGTCGCCGTTCGGCCCGCTGCGCTTCGACTACGCCGTGCCGCTCACCAAGGGCAAGTACGACCGCACGCAGGAGTTCCGGTTCGGCGGCGGCACCACGTTCTAGTTCGATCAGCACGGCACGATCCGGATCACTGGAGCCGGTTTCCGAAGGGATCGCGCCAATCCAAGACATGAGGCATGATGCGGCCCGACCGCTTCATGCCGAAGCCGGACCGCGACGGGGTGGAATGGCGCAGCCGATCTTCTTCACAAAGCCGCCTGCCACAGCGTTGGCCGATATTGCCACGTTGACCAAGGCGCAACTGGTCGACCCCGACAGGGGCGGCCATGTCATCACGGGCCTGGCTTCGCTCGACGAAGCCGGCCCGATGCATCTGGCATTCTTCGACAACCTCAAATACGCCGACCAGCTCAGGGCGACCAAGGCGGGCGCCTGTCTGGTCAGTCCGCGCTTCGAGGCCGAAGTGCCCGCCCATGTGGCCGTGCTGCGGGTGGCGCAGCCGTTCCGCGCCTTCGTCAGGATCGCGCGGGAATGGCATGGGGACGCGCTGCGGCCGCAATCCTGGGTCGGCAATGACGGTATCGCGCCCTCGGCGATCATCGATCCCTCGGCCCGGCTCGAGGACGGCGTGATCGTCGATCCCCTGGCCGTGATCGGCCCGGACGTCGAGATCGGCAGCGGCACCGTGATCGGCGTCGGAGCGGTGATCGGCCCCGGCGTCAAGATCGGTCGGGACTGCAATGTCGGCGCCCGCACGGCGATCCAGTGCGCCCTGATCGGCAACAACGTGCTGATCCATCCTGGCTGCTCGATCGGCCAGGACGGCTACGGCTTCATCTTCTTCGGCCCCGAGGGCCATCTGAAGGTGCCGCAGACCGGACGGGTGCTGATCCAGAACGACGTCGAGGTCGGCGCCAACACCACGATCGACCGCGGGTCCCTGCGGGACACCGTGATCGGCGAGGGGACTAAAATCGACAATCAGGTCCAGATCGGCCACAATGTGACGATCGGTCGGCACTGCCTGCTGGCGGCCCAGATCGGCCTCGCCGGCAGCCTGACCATCGGCGATAACGTGGCGCTCGGAGCAAAGGTTGGCATCAACAATCACCTCAAGATCGGCGACGGGGCTCAGGTCACCGCCATGAGCGCGGTCAAGGACGACATTCCGCCGGGTGGCCGCTGGGGCGGACACTTCGCCAAGCCGACCAAACAATGGTTCAAGGAGATCATCGCGGTGGAGCGCCTGGTACGCGACAGCAAGGCCGAGCCGAAGGACGAGGGACGGGAATGACGGCGGAATCACCTGTTAAGTTCGAGCTGGTGGATATCAACGCCATCCTCCAGACCCTGCCGCACCGTTTTCCGATGCTGCTCATCGATCGCGTGATCAACATCCGGGCCGATTACAGCGGCATCGGCATCAAGAACGTCACCTTCAACGAACCGGCCTTCCAGGGGCATTTCCCCGAGCGCCCGGTCTATCCCGGCGTCATGATGATCGAGGCGATGGCGCAAACCGCGGGCGTGATCGGCATCAAGTCGGTCGAAGGCACCGAGAAGCCGCGGGCGGTCTATTTCCTCACCATCGACAAGTGCAAGTTCCGCAAGCCGGTGCTGCCCGGCGACACCATCGAATATCACATGCGCTCGCTCGGGCGCCGCAAGGCCATGTGGTGGTTTCACGGCGACGCCAAGGTCAGCGGGCAGGTCGTCGCGGAGGCTGACGTCGGCGCCATGCTGACGGACTGAGCGGACAAGCGTTGCCGCAGGGGCCTCACGCGGGACAATCGTAACGGCTGCCAGCCGTCTCGCGCCTGATATTTCGGTTGAAGAACTGGCCCATGGACGGCGCGCCCAGGAGGCGTTCGACCGTGTCAGCCGTCACGCCGCAATAGCGGTCATAGGCTCCGTCAGCTGCGACGACGAGATCCTGCCGCGCGCGATCGTAACAGACCCGCTGAAGCACCGTGCTCCTGGTGATGTCGCGGCACTCGAACGTGCCGAGATTGATGAGCGTGCGTTCACCGGTCTCGACCGTCTCGGACACGATCGGTGTACCGGCGAGCTGCGCAAGCAAAAGGACCAGGGCCCTGACCACGATAGCTGAAGCTCCGTATGAACGTGTTGATGGGCCGGCAGGACCGCTTCATCCGGCACTTGAAATACGCCGAGATGATACGTCACTGGACAGATCGGGCATAGTCGCGCTAACCACCGGAAAACCAAGCGACTTCAACACATAACCAGACCTTCTTGACGAGTAAGATTGGCTTGATGAGCAAGATTGATCCCACCGCGCGGATCGCGGACGGCGCCGTGATCGGCGAGGGCACCGAGATCGGGCCCTATTGCATCATCGGCCCGAATGTCGTGATCGGCGCGAATTGCAGGCTGATCGGGCATGTCACCGTCATCGGCCACACCTCGCTCGGCGATGGTTGCGTGATCTCGCCGTTCGTCGTGCTCGGCGGTGCCCCGCAGGATCTCAGTTACAAGGGGGAGCCGACCCGGCTTGAGATTGGCTCTGGCTGCACCATCCGGGAAGGTGCGACGATGAATGTCGGCACGATCAAGGGTGGTGGGCTGACGCGCGTCGGCAACGGCGGCTATTTCATGAACAACAGCCATGTCGGCCATGACTGCATGGTCGGCGACAACGTGATCTTCGCGACGTCAGCGACGCTCGGCGGTCACTGCGAGATCGGCGATGCCGTTTACATCGGCGGCCTGTCGGCGGTGCATCAGTTCACGCGCATCGGCCCCTATGTCATGGTCGGAGGTGTGTGCGGCGTGCGCGACGACGTGATCCCGTATGGGCTGGTCAACGGCCAATATGCGGTGCTGGAAAGCCTCAACCTGATCGGCATGAAGCGTCGCAAGTTCACCAAGCAGCGGCTCGCGACCGTGCGCGCATTCTACCAGAAGCTCTTCCATGGCCCCGGGACCTTCGCCGAGCGCCTGGAGGCGGCGCGGCCGCTGGCAGGCGAAGATCCCGCGATCGCCGAAATCCTCGATTTCATCGGCAAGGGCAAGCGCCCGCTCTGTCTTCCCGCCATCGCGAAGTGAGTCCGGGATGGCCGCGGGCATGACATCGGCGGCTTCGCAGGTTTCGTCACCGGTCGGCATCGTCGCCGGCGGCGGCGCCATGCCGTTCGCAGTCGCCGAGTCGCTCGCCGCGCACGGCATCACGCCGGTGCTGTTTCCGCTGCGTGGGGCCTGCGATCCCGTGCGGGTGGAGAAATTCCGCCATCGCTGGATCTCGGTCGGCCAGCTCGGCCGCGCGATGCGGCTGTTTCGCGAGGAGGGCTGCCGCGACCTGATCTTCATCGGCACCCTGGTGCGGCCCTCGCTGTCGGAGATCCGTTTCGACGTCAAGACGCTCCGCCTGCTCGGCAATGTCATCCGCGCCTTTCGCGGCGGCGACGATCATCTGTTGTCCGGTGTCGGCCGCATGCTCGAGCAGGACGGCTTTCGCATGATCGGCATCAAGGACGTCGCACCGGATCTGCTGATGCCCGAGGGCTGCATCAGTCGCGCCTGGCCCAGCGACACCAGCAAGGCCGACATCGAGCGCGGGCGCGCGGTGCTGACCGCGCTCGGTCCGTTCGACATCGGCCAGGCCGCGGTGGTGATCGACGGCCATGTCGTGGCGGTCGAGGACATCGAGGGCACCGACGCGCTGCTCGCCCGCGTCGCGCGGCTGCGCGAGGAGGGCCGTATCCGCGCCGCCACGGGTCGCGGCGTGCTGGTGAAGGCGCCGAAGAGCGGCCAGGATCTACGCTTCGACCTGCCGACGATCGGCCCGCGCACGATCGAGGGCGTCGCGGCCGCCGGCCTTGCGGGCATCGCCGTCATCGCCGGCAACACCATCGCCGCGGAGCCGCAAGCGATGATCGCGCTTGCCGACGCAAAATATCTCTTCATCATCGGCCTGCCCGCGTGATGCAGGGGCGCGATCCCATGCGCAAGATCTTCCTGATCGCCACGGAAGAATCCGGCGACCGGCTCGGCAGCGCCTTGATGAAGGTGCTGCGCCAGCGCCTCGGCGACGGTGTACAGTTCCTGGGCGTCGGCGGCCGCACCATGGCGCGCGAGGGGCTCGAATCGCTGTTTTCGATCGAGGAGTTGTCGATCGTCGGCTTTGCCGCGGTGGTGCAGCAACTGCCGAAGATCCTGCGGCTGATCCGCGACACCGCTGACGCGGTGGCCGAGGCCGCGCCCGACGCCCTCGTCATCATCGACAGCCCCGACTTCACCCATCGCGTCGCCCGCCGCGTGCGCGTGCGCAATCCCGCGATCCCGATCGTCGACTACGTCTCGCCGCAGCTCTGGGCATGGCGGCCAGGACGGGCGCGGACCATGCTCGGCTATGTCGACCACGTGCTCGGCCTGCTGCCGTTCGAGCCCGAGGAATACCGCAAGCTCGGCGGGCCGCCCTGCAGCTATGTCGGCCATCCCCTGATCGAGCAATTGGGCTCGCTGCGGCCGAGTGCGGAGGAGCAGACGCGCCGCGACAGTGAGCCGCCGGTGCTGCTGGTGCTGCCCGGCAGCCGCCGCAGCGAGGTCAGGCATCATCTCGACGTGTTCGGCGCAACGCTCGGCCGCTTAAAGGGTGAGGGCTGTGCGTTCGAACTGATGCTGCCGACCATGCCGCATCTCGAAGCCACCATCCGCGAGGGCGTCGCGAACTGGCCGGTCAAGCCGCAGATCGTGATCGGCGAGAACGAGAAGCGTGCCGCCTTCCGTATCGCCCACGCTGCGCTGGCCAAATCCGGCACGGTGACGCTCGAGCTCGCACTCTCGGGCATTCCGATGGTGACGGCGTATCGCGTCGGCGCGATCGAGGCCTTCATCCTGCGCCGCGCGATCCGCGTCTCCTCGGTGATCCTTGCCAATCTCGTGATCGGCAGGGATGTCATTCCCGAGTATTTGCAGGAGGACTGCACGCCGGAGAAGCTGGTATCAGCGCTCGCCGAGCTGCTGACGGATTCGCCGCTCCGCCGGCAGCAGGTCGAGGCATTCGCCCAGCTCGATCAGATCATGTCGACCGGCAACAAGTCGCCGAGCGTGCTCGCCGCCGATATCGTGCTGGCGACGATGCGCGAGGGTCGGCGGTAAACCCGCAAACGAAAACGGCGCCATCGTGAGATGGCGCCGTTTCGAAAGCCGTGACGGCCGAACTTACTTGCGATCGCCGATCGGCACGTAATCGCGCTTGGTCACGCCGGTGTAGAGCTGGCGCGGACGGCCGATCTTCTGCTGCGGATCCTCGATCATCTCGCTCCACTGGCTGATCCAGCCGACGGTGCGGGCGACCGCGAACAGCACGGTGAACATCGAGACCGGGAAGCCCATCGCCTTCAGCGTGATGCCCGAATAGAAGTCGACATTCGGGTAGAGCTTGCGATCGATGAAGTACTGGTCGCTGAGCGCGATCTTCTCGAGCTCCATCGCCACCTTCAGCATCGGATCGTCGCCATGGCCGGTCTCCTTGAGCACGGCGTGACACATCTTCTGCATGATCTTGGCGCGCGGATCGTAGTTCTTGTAGACGCGGTGACCGAAGCCCATCAGGCGGACTTCGGAGTTCTTGTCCTTCACCTTGGCGATGAACTCGGGGATCTTGTCGACCGTGCCGATGTCGTAGAGCATGTTGAGCGCGGCTTCGTTGGCGCCGCCATGCGCGGGACCCCAGAGGCAGGCGATGCCCGCCGCGATGCAGGCGAACGGGTTGGCGCCCGAGGAGCCAGCGATGCGCACCGTCGAGGTCGAGGCATTCTGCTCGTGGTCGGCGTGCAGGATGAAGATCTTCTCGAGCGCATCGGCGAGCACGGGGCTCACCTTGTAATCCTCGCAGGGCACCGCGAAGCACATGTTGAGGAAGTTCTCGGCAAAGCCCAGCGAGTTCTTCGGATAGATGAAGGGCTGGCCGACGGTGTACTTGTAGGCCATCGCCGCCAGCGTCGGGATCTTGGCGATCATGCGCATGGAAGCGATCATGCGCTGCTTCGGATCGTTGATGTCGGTCGAGTCGTGATAGAACGCGGCGAGCGCGCCGACGGCCGCAACCATGATCGCCATCGGATGGGCATCACGGCGGAAGCCCTGGAAGAAGCGGGCCATCTGCTCGTGCACCATCGTGTGATGGGTCACGCGGTGGTCGAAATCCTTCTTCTGCGAGGCGGTCGGCAGGTTCCCGTAGAGCAGGAGATAGCAGGTCTCCAGGAAGTCACCATGCTCGGCGAGCTGTTCGATCGGGTAGCCGCGGTATTCCAGCACGCCCGCGTCGCCGTCGATATAGGTGATCTTGGACTGGCAGCTCGCGGTCGACGTGAAGCCCGGATCGTAGGTGAACAGGCCGGACTGGCCGTAGAGCTTGCCGATATCGACGACATCGGGCCCGACGCTGCCGCTGAGGATCGGAAGCTCGTAATTCTTGTTTCCTACCGTCAGCGTGGCGGTCTTATTGCTTGGTTTTGCGTCCATCGTAGTCCCCGATGTGTGGTGAAACGGGCCGAAGCCGGAGGCCCCTAGGCAGATCATGGGGCAGGCCGGATGTTCCAGAATGTACGGGGGAGATGGGTATATTATTGCTATGTGCGCTGCAAGATCGCCGCACGCATGGTCGACTTACGTCGTAGACTGGTCCTCAAGCCGGCCCAGGGTTTCCTGGCGCCCCAGAACGTCCAAAACCTCAAATATACCAGGCGACGTCGTCCGTCCGGTGAGCGCCGCCCTCAGTGGCTGGGCAACCGCGCCGAGCTTGAGACTATTTTCCTCGGCAAAGGCGCGCAGCGCGGCTTCGGTGGCGGTGCCGCTCCACGTCTCGACTTTCTCCAGCGCGGAATGAAGCTGGCCGATCAGCTTGCGGTTCTCTTGTGTCAACAGCGCCTGCGCCTTGGGATCGAGCTCCAGTGGCCTGTCGGCGAAGATGAAATGGGCGGCGTCGATCAGCTCGATCAGCGTCTTGGCGCGCTCCTTCAGGGCCGGCATGGCCTTGAGGAGCTGCGCGCGCGTGGTGTCGTTTAACTTGACCTTAAGCTCGTTGCATCCGGGCACGTGGTCGAGCACGTCCTCGAACATCTTCACGAGCGATTGATCGTCGGTGTGGCGGATGTAGTGACCGTTGAGGTTCTCCAGCTTGGCGAAGTCGAAGCGGGCGGCGGCGCGGCCGACGCTGGCAAGGTCGAACGCCGCGATCATCTCCTCGGTCGAGAAGATCTCCTGGTCGCCATGGCTCCAGCCGAGCCGGACGAGGTAGTTGCGCAGCGCGGCCGGCAGGTAACCCATGGCGCGGTAGGCATCGACGCCCAGCGCGCCGTGCCGCTTGGACAGTTTCGAGCCGTCCGGGCCATGGATCAGCGGGATGTGGGACATGCTCGGCAGCGCCCAGCCCATCGCATCGTAGATCTGCTTCTGGCGCGCGGCGTTGATCAGATGGTCGTCGCCGCGGATCACATGGGTGACGCCCATGTCGTGGTCATCGACCACCACGGCGAGCATATAGGTCGGGTTGCCGTCGCCGCGCAGCAGGACGAGATCGTCGAGGTTCTCGTTCTGCCAGACTACGCGGCCCTGAACCTGGTCCTCGATCACGGTCTCGCCGGTCTGCGGCGCGCGCAGGCGGATGGTGGGCTTGACGTCGCTCGGAGCGGTCGCGGGATCGCGGTCGCGCCACATGCCGTCATAGAGGCGCGTGCGCCCCTCCGCGCGCGCTTTCTCGCGCATGGCGGCGAGCTCCTCCGCCGTGGCGTAGCAGCGGTAGGCCTTGCCGTCGGCCAGCAGCTGCTCGGCCACCTCGCGATGGCGCGCAGCGCGGGCGAACTGGTAGATGACCTCGCCGTCCCAGCCGAGCTCCAGCCATCTCAGGCCGTCGAGGATGGCTGCGATGGCTGCCTCCGTGGAACGCTCCCGGTCGGTATCCTCGATCCGGAGCAGCATCTTGCCGCCGTGCTTCTTCGCATAGAGCCAGTTGAACAGCGCCGTGCGCGCACCCCCGATATGGAGGAAGCCGGTCGGCGAGGGAGCGAAGCGCGTGACGACGGAATCGGACATTCTTGGCAGGGCCTATGCATTTGAGGCGGTGGTGTATAGCAGGAACGGGACATAACTAAAGCCCGACGGCGGACCCGGCGGCCCTTGCTTAAGCTCTTGGCGTGGCCGCGCGAATTTGGCAGAAGGACCGCTGATTTCCCTACAGGATTTTCGTAATGACAGAACCGGTGGCAGCTGAGGCTGGACGCGATTTCATTCGTGACATCATTCAGGCCGACCTCGATCAGGGCAAGTACAAGGAGATCGTGACCCGGTTCCCGCCGGAGCCGAACGGCTATTTGCATATCGGCCACGCCAAGTCGATCGCACTCAACTTCGGTATCGCCCAGGAGTTTCCGGGCCGCTGCCATCTGCGCTTCGACGATACCAACCCGGTCAAGGAAGAGCAGGAATATATCGATTCCATCCAGGCCGACGTGCGCTGGCTCGGCTTCGAATGGGGCAAGAACCTGTTCTTCGCCTCGGACTATTTCGACCGCCTGTATGAATGGGCGGAGCAGCTGATCCGCGACGGGCTCGCCTATGTCGATGACCAGACCCAGGAGGAGATCCGCCTCTCGCGCGGCACGCTGACCGAGCCCGGCAAGAACTCGCCGTTCCGCGACCGCAGCGTGGACGAGAACCTCGACCTGTTCCGCCGCATGAAGGCCGGCGAATTCCCGAACGGCGCGCGCGTGCTGCGGGCCAAGATCGACATGGCCGCGGGCAACATCAACCTGCGTGACCCCGTGCTGTACCGCATCCTGCATGCGCATCATCCGCGCACCGGCACGAAGTGGAGCATCTATCCGAGCTACGATTACGCGCATGGTCAGTCGGACGCGATCGAGGGCATCACGCATTCGATCTGCACGCTGGAGTTCGAGGACCACCGGCCGCTCTATGACTGGTTCATCGAGAAGCTGCCGGTGCCGTCGAAACCGCACCAGTACGAATTCGCGCGGCTGAACCTGACCTACACGCTGCTGTCCAAGCGCGTGCTGACCCAGCTCGTCCGCGACGGCCATGTCGCGGGCTGGGACGATCCGCGGATGCCGACCATGGCGGGCATGCGTCGCCGCGGCGTGCCGCCGGCGGCCTTGCGCGAATTCGTCAAGCGCATCGGCGTTGCGAAAGCCAACAGCGTGGTTGACGTCGGCATGCTCGAATTCTGCATCCGCGAGGAGCTGAACCGCACGGCGCAGCGACGCATGGCGGTCTTGAGACCGCTCAAGGTCGTGATCGAGAACTATCCGGAAGGGCAGACCGAGGAGCTCGAGGCGATCAACCATCCCGACGACGCGAGCGCCGGCACGCGCAAGATCACGTTCGGCCGCGAGCTCTATATCGAGCAGGACGACTTCATGGAGAACCCGCCGAAGAAGTTCTTCCGCCTCTCGCCGGGCAGCGAGGTGCGGCTGCGCTACGCCTATTTCGTCAAGTGCACCGGCGTGATCAAGAACGACAAGGGCGAGGTGGTGGAGCTGCGCTGCACCTACGATCCCGCGACCAGGGGCGGCAACGCGCCCGACGGCCGCAAGGTCAAGGCGACCATGCACTGGCTGCCGGCGGCGGCCTCGAAGCCGGCGGAGATCCGCATCTACAACCAGCTGTTCGCCAAGCCGAGTCCGGATGCCTCGAACTTTGCGGCGGATCTCAATCCGAATTCGCTGGAGATCCTCTCCGAGGCGCGGGTCGAGGCTTCCGTTGCGGAGAGCAATTCGACCGAGCCGATGCAGTTCGAGCGCCAGGGCTACTTCGTCCGCGACAAGGATTCGACCCCGGGCAAGCCGGTGTTCTCGCGCACCATCGGCCTCCGCGACACGTTCGCGAAGGAAGTCGCGAAAGGTTGATGCGCCCATGAGCAGCGAAGCCGACGCCATCGTTTCCGCCGTCATCGCGAAATGGTGCGCCGGCTTTGCCAAGCTCGACGCGGCCGCGCTGTCGTCGCTCTATGCGAAGAATGCGTTCTTCTTCGGCTCCAATCCGAAACTCTATCGCGGCAGGGCGGCGTCGCTGACTATTTCAATGGGTTGCCGCGCTGGCGCGAACCCAGCGCGACCTTCTCCGAGGTGAACGCGGTGCAGGCCAGCCCCGATCTGATCAACATGGCCGCGATCATCGCGTTCGATCTCGCCGGCGAGCGCCCCGATCTCGTCGTCAAGATGAGCTGGGTGCTCATCCGCGAGGACGGCGAGTGGAAGATCGTCAATCATCACGCTTCGTCGCAGGCGCCGCTGATCTGACGCGCCTGAGCATGATCCGGAAAAGTGCGCAGCGGTCTTCCGAAAAGGCCATGCTTGAACAGCCACCAAAAGCGCGATGACGATTCATCCTAATCGCATCGCGCTTTAGCCGCACACAGCATCGTCATCGGGCGGTGGAAACGAACGTGGGACTGGTGCGTTGGCTGGGATCCAAACAAGGATCCCGCCATGCAGAACATCGCAGAGCATATGGAAGTGATCGGCGCCGACGGCGTCCATGTCGGCACCGTCGATCGTGTCGAGGGCAACCGCATCAAGCTGACCAAGAAGGACAGCGGCGAGGGCAGCCACAAGGGGCACCATCATTTCATCGACAAGGGCCTCGTTGCCGATGTCGAAGGCAACAAGGTCCGGCTGTCGGCCAAGGCCTCGGTCGCGGTGACGATGGACGAGGAAAAGTAGGGCGCTCCGCCGCCTGTTCCTGATTTGTACCGCTATTCGCGCAGTCACACGTTCCGGTAGCCTCCGTTCCCGTCGCGTATCGTAGGTGCAGGGGAATGGCGGAGCCGGGCCGGCCAGTGCGCTCCCAGGGAGTTGCGGGGACGTGGCCGGTCGGCCGCGCCGAACCGGCGGGCGGCTTTGCGCCGGCGGGCTTTGGTGTCTGGCCGCCAATCGTCGAAACGCTGCGCGAATGGGCTCGCGCCGAGGCCGGCGCCGGGAGGTTGTTGCCATGGGTGCCCGTCGCTTTCGGCGCGGGCATCGCGCTGTATTTCGCCGCCGATCACGAGCCGGTGCTGTGGGTCGTTGTCGCAACGGCTGTCGCGCTCATGCTGGGTGCGGTGCTGCTGCGCCGGCGCCGGCTGTTTGCTCCCGTGATCATGATCGCGGCGGTCGCGGCAGGTTTTGCCGTTGCGACCTGGAAGACGGCGCGCATCGCCCATGCCGTGCTGGCCAAGCCGCTCTATTCGGTGTCGCTGTCGGGGTTCGTGGAGGCGCGCGACATCCGCGAGCGCACCGATCGTTTCGTGCTGCGCGTCAGCGCGATGGAGGCGCAGCGCAGCGACGTCAAGCTCGACCGCGTGCGTCTGTCCGTGCGCAAGGGAACGGCACCGGAGGTCGGCAGCTTCGTGCAATTGAAGGCGCGGCTGCTGCCGCCGATCTCGCCGGTGCGCCCCGGCAGCTACGATTTCTCGCGCGACATGTTCTTCCAGGGCATTGGCGCCTCCGGCTTCGTGATGGGCGCGATCACGGCCGCGCCGCCGCCGGATGCCGTCGGCTTGCGGCTCCGCTACGCGGCTTTCATGCAGGGCCTGCGCGATGCGATCGATGCCCGCATCCGTGCGACGCTCGAAGGCGACAATCGCGCGATCGCGACCGCGCTGCTGACGGGGCGGCGCGACGCGATCACCGCGCCCGTCAACGACGCGATGTTCGTCTCCGGGCTCGGCCATGTGCTGTCGATCTCCGGCTATCACATGGCGGTCGTCGCCGGTGTCGTGTTCTTCGCTGTTCGCGCGCTCCTCGCTCTGATCCCGGGGCTGGCGGCCGGCTTTGCCATCAAGAAGTGGTCGGCAGCCGCGGCGCTTGTTGCGGCTGCGTTCTATCTGCTGCTGTCCGGCGCGGAGGTCGCGACGCAAAGGTCGTTCTTCATGACGGCGGTGGTATTGATCGCCGTGATGGTGGACCGCCGCGCCATCACGTTCCGGACGCTGGCGGTGGCCGCGCTGATCGTGCTCGCGGTCGCTCCCGAGGCGCTGGTTCATCCGAGTTTTCAGATGTCCTTTGCGGCAACGCTCGGGCTGGTGGCGCTGGTGCAGATCGGCATGCCGAACCTGCTCGCATCGCCCGATCATTCCACAACGGCGCGGATCGCGCTGTGGGGCGGCCGCGAGATCGCGATGCTGTTCCTGGCCTCGTTGATCGCGGGGCTTGCGACCACGCCCTATGCCGCCTTCCACTTCCACCGTGTGACGCCGTACGGCGTGCTCGCCAATCTCGGCGCGATGCCGGTGGTCTCGGCGCTGGTGATGCCGGCGGGGCTGTTGGGGTTGCTCGCAGCCCCGTTCGGACTCGACGGCGTGTTCTGGTGGCTGATGGGAATCGGCATCGACTGGATGGTCGCGGTCTCGCGCTGGGTAGCGGCACTGCCGGGAGCGGTCGGCCGCATTCCCGCGTTCGGGATCGCGCCGCTGATCGTGGCGAGCCTCGGGATCATCGTGATGGGGCTGCTGCGCACGCCCCTGCGCTGGTCCGGTGCCCTGGTGCTGCTGGCAGCGATCCTCTGGGGGCTGTCGGTGCGGCAACCCGATATCCTGATTGCCGGGGATGGCGCGAGTGTCGCCGTGCGGGGCAGGGACGGGCAGCTGCATGTGATCCGTGCGAGCAAGGATGGCTTCCTGCTGAGGGAATGGTTAGCTGCCGATGCCGATGCGCGCGATGCCGGCAACGCCTCGCTGGCCAACGGTGTGTCGTGTGACGAGGCCGGCTGCGTGACGCCGCTCGCGGACGGTCGGCTGGTCGCGTTGGCGCTCCGCATCGACGCACTGGCCGACGATTGCAGCCGCGCCGCGCTGGTGGTGACGGCGCTGCCCGCGCCGCCTGATTGCGCGGCGATGGTTGTCGATCGGCCGCGGCTCGCCAGTCAGGGCGCGCTGGCTCTGACGCAGAGCGGTGACGGTTTCTCGGTTCAGGCAGTGAGGGCGAGAGGCACAAGCCGCCCCTGGCTGCCGGCCGGCGCCGGCGAGGGCGATTTCGACGGCAGCCTTGCGCCGAAGACGGCCGTGCCCCGCAACCGGGACGCGACGCCATCGGAGACGGACTTGCGGGCGGACGATTGAGGAGCGATGCGGGGGAGGTCGATCGGACGGGATCCGCAGGACGCAAACCATACCATCTCGCCGGCCTCGGCCGGCGATGGCATTTCATTCCTGGCCCACGACCATCGGCCGGGGGCGACGACGTCAGCCGATCGGCAGGCGCGTGATCGTGGACCGCGTGTCGGCAGCGATCTGCGGCTTGTGCTCGCGTTCGGCAACCGGCTGGGTCACCGGCAGTTGCAGCACGGTCGCGCGCTGGCCTTCGACGAGCTGTGTCACCAGCACGTATTTGCCGTCGGGGAATTCGATCGCGTCATGATGGCGATCGGGAATGTGCGGATCGATCTTGCCGAACTTGCCGACGCGGGAATTGACGGTACGCGTCCAGATCCAGCGATTGTCGTAACGGACGTTGTCGGCGAACGCGAGCTCCGTTCCCGGCAGCAGGCAGACCGCAACCGAGAGATCGGCTTCGGAGGCGAAGCCGCGCGTCGAGGTGCCGCGGAACGTTGTTGTGACGATCGTCTCGCCGACTTCGGCGGGGCGTGTCGCGACGGCATGCAGGCTGTAGTCACACATCGGGTGCTCCTCATGCGAAGATAGCGACCCGCACCTCCTTTGGAGGCGCAGGCCTCTATCAGGGTGGAAGCACGCAACGCTCTGCTCTGTTGTAGGCAAATCTGCGGCTGCGTCCGCAAGCCGCGATCACATTATCTTTCCCGGATTCGATAGGAACAAAGACGATGCATGCGTGTTCGGAAGGCGCGTGCGTCAGCGCCCCGCGGCTGCCAACCAACGTGAATTGCCGGCTCGATTGCAGAGGCTGTGCGATTGCATTTCGCACTTGCGGCTCGCTAGCCCAATTCCGTTCGCATTTGGCGGTGCGATTGTGTGGCAACGGCTTGCGGCGCGCTGGTGTTGCGGTCAGCGCTGGCGCATGACGTCTCCTCGAACTCCCGGGTCGCGAAGCGATGCTGCTGCGCGCGGCGTGTCGAGGATGTCGCGCCGGAGGAGGGGGCCGGATAGTCTGAGCAGAACCGGAAAGACCATCCAGCCGGAGCGGAGAATGACCCGCTCCAATCAGTGTAACGAGCGCAGGACCGCTCAGTACTTCCGGTACAGCCCGATCAGCTTGCCCTGAATCTTCACGCGGTTCGGCGGAAGAATGCGGACTTCGTAGGCGGCGTTGGCGGGCTCGAGCGCGATTGAGGCGCCGCGGCGGCGGAAGCGCTTGAGCGTGGCCTCCTCGTCGTCGATCAGCGCCACCACGATGTCGCCGGTGTCGGCGCTCTCGTTGCGCTGGATCAGCGCCATGTCGCCGTCGAGGATGCCGGCCTCGACCATCGAATCGCCGCGCACTTCGAGTGCGTAGTGCTCGCCCGAGCCGAGCATGTCAGGCGGCACGCTGATGGTGTGACTGCGCGTCTGCAACGCCTCGATCGGCGTGCCGGCCGCGATGCGGCCCATCACGGGCACCGCGACGGGACGCTCGCCCTCGTCCACAGGCGGGCTGGAGGTCGCGCGCACCTTGCCGAGATTGCCCTCGATGACGCTCGGCGTGAAGCCGCGGCGGCTGCCGGCGGCGGCCTGCAGCTCGGGCAGCTTAATGACCTCGATGGCACGGGCGCGGTTGGGCAGGCGGCGGATGAAGCCGCGCTCCTCGAGCGCAGTGATCAGGCGATGGATGCCTGACTTCGAGCGCAGATCGAGCGCATCCTTCATCTCGTCGAAGGACGGCGGCACGCCGCTCTCCTTCAGACGTTCACTGATGAACCGCAGAAGCTCGTATTGTTTGCGCGTCAACATCTCGACCAAAGTCCCCCGGTTGATGTCGTTCAATTCCGAGACGAGGAAGCCGGGCGATAAACCGCTACATCCTCGAAACAAATCATGAACGGACACTATATGTTCGATATGTGTTCCGCAACTGCTTAATTTACGGTGAACAGAGCGAAGCTCGCGCGATGCGTGTGGCCGTGCAGCTCAGGCGGGCAGGCGCAGCACCTCGCAAGGCGTGCCGGCCTCGGCCCTCGGCGCGAACGGTGCGCGCACGAGAAGTACCTGTGCTGCAGCCAGATTCGCAAGCAGAGAGGAGTCCTGATGGCCCACGGGAAGAGCGACGAGCGTACCGTCGTCACGCTGTTCCAGGCGCGCACGCAGATAATCCTCGCGCTGGTCGTTGGCACCGAGATCGCGGCCCAGCACGGCGAGCTCGCGGCGATGATGAATCACTGATCGGCCCGACAGGGCGCGAATCAGCGGCACCATGAACAGGAAGGCGCACACATAAGAGGATACGGGATTGCCGGGCAGGCCGATCACGCGCATTGCGCCGAGTCGTCCGTGCATCATCGGCTTGCCGGGCCGAATCGCGATCTTCCAGAAGGCCATCGAGATGCCTTCGTCCTTGAGCGCCTGCTGGATCAGATCGTGGTCGCCGACCGACGCGCCACCGGTCGTGATCAGGATGTCGGCACCGCTCTCCCGGGCGCGACGGATGCCGGCGGAAGTGGCCTCCAAGGTATCGGCGGCAACGCCGAGGTCGATGGTCTCGGCGCCCTCGCTGCGGGCGAGCGCGTGCAGGGCATAGCCGTTGGAATAGACGATCTGGCCGTGACCGGGCGTGGTGCCCGGCATCACCAATTCGTCGCCGGTGGCGAGGATCGCGACCCTCGGACGGCGGCAGACGGGGAGATGCGGGTGGTTCATCCCGGCGGCCAGCGCGAGATCGCGCTCCGTGAGACGGCTTCCCTTGCGGAGCAGCACATCTCCCTCGCGGAAGTCGATGCCGGCGGGGCGGATGTGCCGACCGGGAATCGCCGCTTCCTTGATCGTGATGAGCTTGCCTTCCGCGACGGTGTCCTCCTGGATCACGACCGCATCGGCGCCGTCGGGAACGACGCCCCCGGTGAAGATCCGCACGGCTTCGCCGGGCCCAACCCTTCCCGCGAACGGTCGACCCGCCGCGACCTCGCCGGCGACCGCGAGCCGGGAATCGACCGTTGCCGCATCGGCGGCGCGCACGGCATAGCCGTCCATCGCCGACATCGCCTGCGGCGGCTGCGTGCGCCGCGCCGCGACGTCGCGGGCGAGCACGCGATGGTAGGCCTCATCGAGGGAAGCCATCTCTTCAGGCAGCGGCTCTGCACCCGCCAGCACCGCGGCAAGCGCGTCAGAAACCGGCATGAGGGCCACGGGCGGAAACTCCTGCAAATGGATGGCGAGAGTTCTAGCCGAGTGCAGGCGCGAGGCAAAGCAGCACGCAGGATGATTTATCCGGCGCGATTTCTGTCGTGGAGCAGGGAGCTCAAGTCCGCCGCGGCATGATCCGGAAGGCGAGACAGACCGGTACGAGGATAGCCATGGCGAGGACGAGAATGACGAGCGCCACCGCCAACATCGGTCAACGTTCTGCCGGATCGCTTGGACCGACGTCCGGTGCGATGTCGGGAGCTCTGGGATCCTGATCCTTGTCGGGCAGCGGATCGGCCATGGACTTCAGGTCGGCCGCCTTGCTGATCAGCTTGGCGGAAAGATCCGAGTCCGAGGTGGTTCTGGCGAATTCAAGCAGGAGAGAGGCTTGCTTGGTGAGATAGGTTTTGCCCAGCACGTCGATCCGTCCGATGTAGAAATCCCAACCGACTCATGAGTCCGAAGGGTGGTATTCCGTTCCCGGAACTCCGTACAAAAATGCACAGAGGCATTGGGTTCCTCATCTTCAGCAAATTGAGTTCCGGAACCGAGGGGCTCGGCGGACCTCTCGCGCCACCCGGTTGGCGTCAGATGCCAAGCGCCCTCAATGCGTTCCCGACGTCGCCAGGCGACGTCACGTGCACGGCGTTCAAACCTCGCGCCCGCGCGCCCTCGATGTTCTTGGCGAGGTCGTCGAAGAACACGATACGACCGGCCGGCACTCCGATCGCGGCGACGACGTGGTCGAACGCCTCCGCATCCGGTTTGCGCAGGCCGATGCTGGACGACAGATACAGCTCGCGGAAATGGCCGAGCACGCCGGCATACTCCTTCGAGAAATAGTCCACATGCGGCCGATTGGTGTTGGAGAAGGCGTAGAGCGGCATCTGCTTCGCCGCGCGCGGCAACAGCTCGGCGATATCTGGCATCTCGCCGGCGAAGATCGCGTTCCAGCCTTCCAGGAACTGCGCATCCGAAATGCCGATTCCGAGTGAAGCACGCAGCGAATCGAAATAGTCCTCGTCGCTGATCTTGCCCATCTCGTGCAGCCGGTAGGCCTCGTCACGCACATAGCGCGCGACGATGGCCTCGGGCTGACAGCCGGCATGTCCCGCCCAGCAGGCGATCGCCTTGGAGAAGTCGATGTCGAGCACCACGCGCCCGAGATCGAACAGAAGCGCATCCGCGCTGCCGGGAAAGAGCGATGTCATTGCGTCCTTTTCACTTCAGTATCGGCAAGTCAGTAGCGATAGGGCTCGTGGTCGAACAGCGGGAACGCGCTGAACACGCTGGGCGCATTGGTGGCGGTCGCCGGATGCAGGCAGGATTTGTCGACCTCGGCGAACGAGGTGGCGCCCAGGAGGCCAAGGCAGCGCAGCACCTCGTCCTCCAGCAGCTCCAGCATCCGTGTGACTCCGGCCTCGCCTGCAGCCGCCAGCGCCCAGCATTGCAGCCTGCCGATGCCGACGAGGTCTGCACCCGCCGCGATCGCCTTGACGATATCGGTGCCGCGGCCGAAGCCGCCGTCGACCATGATCTTGGCGCGGCCCTTCACGGCATCGACAATCTCGGGCAGCACGTGCATGGCGCCGCGGCCGTGGTCGAGCTGGCGGCCGCCATGGTTGGAGACGTAGATCCACTCGACGCCGTGATCGAGCGCGATCAGCGCATCTTCTGCCGTGGCAATGCCCTTGAGGATCAGCGGTATTTTGAACTTGTCCTTGATCATCTTCACGGTCCGCCACTCCAGGCCCTTCTGGAAATCGCCGCCGGTGGCGCGCAGGCGGCTCTCGCGAACGTAGCGCTTGGCGATGTCGCGCTCACGACGGCTGTAATGGGCGGTGTCGACGGTCAGGCAGAAAGCGGCATAGGCGTTCTTCTCGGCCCGGCTGACGACATCGGCGACGAAGGCGTCGTCGCCGCGGACATAGAGCTGATAGAGCCGCAGCGCATCGGGCGCGGCTTCGGCGGTCTTCTCGAGGCCAGGCTCGGAGACCGAGCTCAGCATGTGCGCGGCACCGAAAGTACCGGCGGCGCGTGCCACGCTTGCCGCCCCATCCGGATCGAAGATCTCGAGGGCGCCGACCGGGGCGAGCACCACCGGCAGACGCATCCTGCGGCCGAATTGATCGACCCCTGCGTCGACCTTGCGGACATCGCGCAGCACGCGCGGGCGGAAGGCGATCTCGTCCAGCGCCATCCGGTTGCGGCGCATGGTGGTCTCGGTCTCGGCCGCGCCGACGATGTAGTCCCAGGCGTTCTGGTTCAGGTTGGCGCGCGCTTTCCGGATGAACTCGTGGAGGTTCTGGAACGGCTCGTTGCTGGCGCCGAGCTCGACGTTCCTTTCAGGCCGGATGCGGGGCGCTTCGTTCATTGTTGTCCTCCCGAGAATTTGAACTCTTATCGTCATCGCCTATCGCGTCCGGCCCTCCAAAACCATCCTAAAATCGCATAGCTGCGAGGCGTGGGCGGCCCGACCGGTTTGCGCTTCGCGCGAAACAGTTTCGGAACGTTGCCAAAAGTTTAGGCCAAGGCGAAGGGATTTCTTCGTATACCCGCCAGCGTGGCATCCCGGCCTTGAAGAAACCGGAATGGTATTGTGAGAAGTGGGCTGGATCGCCATTTCCAGGGCGCTCCCAACCCCAAGAGAACCGCCAAGCAAAAGGCTACCTCATCCATGCGGAAAACCCTGCTGTTCCCCCTTGGCGCGCTCACCGGAGCGTGTCTGACCCTTCTGGTAGCCGGCCCGCACAGCGGCGTATGGGCGGCACGGGCAGCAGCGACCGCGGACGATGCCTACTCCCAGCTCAATTTGTTCGGCGCGGTGTTCGAGCGGGTCAAGGCCAGCTATGTCGAGAAGCCCGACAACGCCAAGCTGATCGAGGGCGCGATCACCGGCATGGTGACCTCACTCGATCCGCACTCGCGCTACATGAACGCCAAGGCCTGGACCGAGATGCAGGAGACCACCTCCGGCGAGTTCGGCGGGCTCGGCATCGAGGTCACCATGGAGGATGGCCTCGTCAAGGTGGTCTCGCCGATCGACGACACGCCGGCCTCGAAGGCCGGCATCATGTCGGGCGACCTCATCAGCAAGATCGACGGCGAGGCCGTGCAGGGGATGACGCTCGAACAGGCCGTCAACAAGATGAAGGGTCCCGTCGATACCAAGACCAAGCTTACCATCGTGCGCAAGGGCGCCGATGCGCCGCTCGACGTTTCGATCACGCGCGAAATCATCCATGTGCGTCCGGTGCGCTTCCACGTCGAGAACGGCGACATCGGCTATATCCGCGTCACCTCCTTCAACGAGCAGACCACCGACGGCCTGAAGAAGGCGATCGCGTCGATCTCCAAGCAGGTCCCGGCGGAGAAGCTCGCAGGTTACGTGATGGATCTGCGCAACAATCCGGGCGGACTGCTCGATCAGGCCGTGTCGGTGTCGAGCGCCTTCCTGCAGCGCGGCGAGGTCGTCTCGACACGCGGCCGCAATCCGGACGAGACTCAGCGTTTCACCGCGCATGGCGGCGACCTCACCAAGGGCAAACCGCTCGTGGTCCTGATCAATGGCGGATCGGCCTCGGCCTCGGAAATCGTGGCCGGCGCGCTGCACGACCACAAGCGGGCGACGCTGATCGGCACGCGTTCGTTCGGCAAGGGCTCGGTGCAGACCATCATTCCGCTCGGCTCCGGCAACGGCGCGCTGGCGCTGACCACGGCGCGCTACTACACGCCGTCGGGCCGCTCGATCCAGGCTCAGGGCATCGCGCCCGACATCGAGATCCTCCAGGACGTGCCGCCCGAGCTGAAGGGCCGGATGGACACCATGGCGGAATCCCAGATGCGCGGCCATCTGTCGGCTTCCGACGGCACCGAGCAGACCGGATCGCAGTCTTATGTCCCGCCGGAAGAGAAGGACGACAAGGCCCTGCATGCGGCCTACGACTTCCTCCACGGCGTGACCGCGAATGCCGTCGCCTCGAAGCCCGCGTCGAAGGCGGCGGTTCCGAACTAGACCTTGCGATCTCCAGGTATGAATCGCCCGGGAGTGGATGACCGCTTCCGGGCGAATGTTTTTAGGGACGCCCTCGGAGTCATCCCCTCCCTCGCGGCGAAGGCCTAACCGGCCTCGCGGCGGCGCCTCTCGTAGCCTTCGCGCCGGGCGAGCCGGCTGCGATGCAGTGCAAACAACTCCGGCATCTTGTCGGCCGGCCTGGCGGCACTGAACAGATAACCCTGCATCTCGGAACAGCCGAGCGCGCGAAGCAGGCGCTGCTGCTCCTCGGTCTCGACGCCCTCGGCCGTGGTGGTCATGCGGCGGGAGGCCGCCAGATTGACGACGGCCTGAACGATGCTGGCGGAGCCGTCGGGGCGGGCGATGTCGTCGACGAAACAGCGGTCGATCTTGATCTTGTCGAAGGGGAAACGGTGCAGATAGCTCAGGGATGAGTAGCCGGTGCCGAAATCGTCGAGCGCGATGCGCACGCCGATGGCGCGGAGCTGGTGCAGGATCGCAAGCGCGGCATCGTCGTCGCGGATCAGGACCGCCTCGGTGATCTCGAGCTCGAGCCGGCTCGCCGGCAGGTTCGACGCGGCGAGCGCCGCCATGATCTTCAGCGCCAGCGTGCCGCTCTTGAACTGCACCGGCGAGACGTTGACCGCGAGGCGGATGTCGTCGGGCCAGGCGGCTGCGTCCCGGCAGGCGGTGGCCAGCACCCATTCGCCGATCTCGTTGATGAGGCCGGTGTCTTCGGCGATCGGGATGAACTCGGCCGGCGAGACCATGCCGCGCTCGGGATGGCGCCAGCGCACCAATGCCTCGCAGCCGGTGATGCGGTCGTCCTTCAGGCTAAGGCAAGGCTGGTAATAGACCTCGAGCCCTCCTTCGAAACCGCCTTGGGCGATGGCGTGGCGCAGGTCGCTCTCGAGCTGGCGACGCTCGCGGACCCTGGCGTCCATCTCCGGCTCGAAGAAGCGGTAGGTGCGGCGTCCGGCGGATTTCGCCGCGTACATCGCCATGTCCGCGTTCTTGAGGATCTGGTCCAGCACCGTGCCGTGTTCCGGTGCGAGCGCGATGCCGATGCTGGCATCGGTGGTGAGATGATGGCCCATGCAATCGAACGGCGTGCGGATGGCTTCGAAGACCCGCGCGACGAGCTTATTGACCTGGTCCGGCGACGTCACCGCGCTCTGTACGATGGCGAATTCGTCGCCGCCAAGTCGCGCCACGAAGTCCGCCGGGCCTGCACAGCGCTGGAGGCTCGCCGCTACCGACTTCAGCAGCTCGTCGCCGACGAGATGGCCGAGCGCGTCGTTGACGCCCTTGAACTCGTCGATGTCGATGTAATGCACCGCGATCTGTTTGCCGTCGCGGACCGCTGCCAGCGCTTCGCGCAGATGGTCGTGGAACATGGTGCGGTTGGGCAGATCCGTCAGCGCATCGTAATGGGCGAGGTGGGTGATGCGCTCCTCGATGCGACGGCGCTCCGTGATGTCCTCATGGGTCGCGACCCAGCCGCCATCCGCGAGCGGTTCGTTGAGGATGTGGATCGAGCGCCCGTCGGAGGTATCGACCACCATGGAATTGCGCACATGGATGTCCTTCAGCACGAGCCCGACGTAAGCGTCGACGTCGCCGGTGAACGAGCCGGTTGCCTTGCGGTGGGTGATGATGTCGTGGAAGCTGGAGCCGGGCTTCACGACCTCGGCCGACAATCCGTACATCTCGATGTAGCGCTGGTTGCAGACCACGAGGCGCTGCTCGGCGTCGAACAGCAAGAGGCCCTGCGTCATGTTGTTGACGGCGCGGTCGAGCCGCTGCTTCTCCAGAGTCAGCCGTTCCCGGGAAAGGCGGTGCTGCTCCAGCAGCTTGCGCACGATCGCTATCAGCACGCCTGCGATGGCGAGCGCGGAAGAGACGGCGATCGAGATCAGAATGCCGATCTGCTCGCGCCAGTCCGCCAGAGCCGCCGCGCGCGTCGTGGTGGCCATCATCAGGATCGGGAAGTGGGGCAGGGCACGGGAGGAGATCAGCCGGTCCTCGCCGTCGACGGGGCTGTTGAAGCGGCCGGCGAAATGATCGAGCCCGAACACCCTCTGATTGGCGAACGAGCCGATCTTGAAATTACGTCCCATCAATTCGCTGGAATGGGGGTAACGGGCGAGCAGCGTGCCGTCGCGATGCAGCATCGAGATCGTCGCGCCTTCGCCGAGCACGACGGAGGCGAAGAATTTCTCGAAGTTGGCGGGCTCGATCCCGCGTCCGACGACACCGAGGAACTCGCCGCTTGGTGCGACGATCCTCCGGGCCACCAGAATGGTCCATGCGCCGGAGATGCGGCTGTGCAGCGGCTCGATCAGGACGTCAGGTGAATAGGGATCGTATTTGAAGGTGCGGAAGTAGGCGCGATCGGCAACGTTCACCTTTGGAGCCGGCCATGCCGTCGACGAGTTGATCAGATTGCCTTCGGCATCGATGATGTTGACGCCGCCCATGTAGGGCAGCGCCTCGATCTTCGATCGCAGCATCCGGTGGACATCCTCGCCTGAGAGGTGCTTGCGGTATTCCCTGCCGGTCGTGATTCCGGCGGTGCGGACATGGTCGACGAAATCCTTCTGGATGACCGCGAAATCCTGCAATTGCTGATCGAAATGATGCGCGAGCAGCAGGACGGTATTTTCCAGCTCGCGGCCGGAGTTGCGCAGCGCCCGCTCACGGAAGTTCTGCGCCATCAGGACCGAGCCGATGGCGATGGCCACGATCAGCAGCGTGCCGCCCATCACCAGCCAGCGGACCGGTCCGCCGCGCACGAATGCCTGTTCAAAGAGGCGACTGCCGAATTTCGTCATCATGCTGGATCATTGCCGGGCACACCTCAGGATCAATGCTTGGCCCTGGAAACACCCGTTGGTTTACGGGAACGGTGTGGAGGCAAAGTTAGGAAGCGCGGTTAACGCAACATGAAGGGCGGCGCACAAATGCAATCGAAGCGCGCCGCGCGAGAGGCGGTTCGCCGAATCAAGCGCGTGTCAGGCGCGGTAGTGGCCGGACTTGCCGCCGAGCTTCTCGATCAGGTGGATGCCTTCGATGCGCACGCCGCGCTCGACCGCCTTGATCATGTCGTAGATGGTGAGGCAGGTGACCGAGACCGCCGTGAGGGCCTCCATCTCGACGCCGGTCGGGCCCGTCACCTTCACGCTGGCCCGAACGAGGCAGCCCGGCAAGTTCGCGTCAGGCTCGATGTCGACCGTCACCTTCGACAGCGCGAGCGGATGGCAGAGCGGGATCAGCTCCGATGTGCGCTTGGCGGCCATGATGCCGGCGATGCGCGCGGTGCCGAGCACGTCGCCCTTCTTGGCGTTGCCGGACACGATCAGGTCGAGCGTCGCTTTGGTCATGATGACGCGGCCTTCCGCGACAGCAAGCCGCTCGGTCGCGGGCTTGTCCGAGACGTCGACCATCCGCGCCTCGCCGGAAGCTCCGATATGGGTGAGGGCGGAGCCGGTCTTGGATTTGGCCGGCTTCGTCTTGGCCGGCTTCGTCTTGGCTGGCTTGGTCTTGGCTGGCTTGCGCGCCATATCAGCGCGCGCCTGTCGTGTTGCGCGCGAGCAGCGCGCGCGTCGCCGCAGTGACGTCGGCCTGTCGCATCAGGCTTTCGCCGACGAGGAACGTCGATATGCCGGCGCGCTCGAGCCGGGCGAGATCTTCTGGCGTGAAGATGCCGCTCTCGCCGACCATCAGCCGGTCCCGAGGGATCAGCGGCGCCAGCGCGTCGCTGGTCGCAAGCGTCGTCTCGAAGGTGCGCAGGTTGCGGTTGTTGACACCGATCATCGGCGACCGCAGCTTCAGCGCCCGTTCGAGCTCGGCGCGGTCATGGATCTCGATCAGCACGTCCATGCCGTAGGCGATGGCAGCGTCTTCGATATCCCTCGCGGCGGCATCATCGAGCGCCGCCATGATGATCAGGATGCAGTCGGCGCCGTGCGCGCGCGCCTCGATCACCTGATACGTGTCGAACATGAAATCCTTGCGCAGCACCGGCCGCGACACTGCCGCGCGCGCCGCCACCAGGAAGTCGAGATGACCCTGGAACGAGGGCGTGTCCGTCAGCACCGACAGACAGGCCGCACCGCCCGCCTCATAGGCTTTTGCGAGGGCCGGCGGGTCGAAATCGGCGCGGATGAGACCCTTGGAGGGCGAGGCCTTCTTGATCTCGGCGATCAGCGCGTAGTCGCCATTGGCAAGCTTGCTCTTGATCGCACGCAGGAAACCACGGGGCGCGGAAGCGGCCTTGGCTTGCGCCTCCACCGCCGACAACGGCTGCGCCCGCTTTGCCGCCGCGATCTCCTCGCGCTTATAGGTTTCGATCTTGGTCAGAATGTCGGACATGCGCAATTCAGCTGTTGGAGACCGTGACCAGGTGCTTCAGCTTCGCGTTGGCCGCGCCGCTGTCGATAGAGCGGGCGCCGATCGCGACGCCTTCCTTGAGGTCCTTGGCGCGGCCGGCCACGACCAGCGCGGCGGCGGCGTTGATCAGCGCCACGTCACGATAGGGACTCGGCTTGCCGTCGAGCACGCTTTGCAGCGCGATCGCATTGGCGTCGGCGTCGCCGCCCCGGAGCGCACCGGCCTCGCAAAGCGACAGTCCGGCCTCCTCGGGCGTCACCTCGAAATTCCGGATCTCGCCATTGTGGAGCGCGGAGACGAAGGTCGGGCCGGTGAGGGTGATCTCGTCGAGGCCGTCGGAGCCGTGCACGACCCATGCGGATTCCGAGCCGAGGTTCTTCAGCACCTGCGCGAGCGGCTGGACCCATTGCCTCGAGAACACGCCGACCATCTGCCGCTTCACGCCGGCCGGGTTGGACAGGGGGCCGAGCAGGTTGAAGATCGTGCGCGTGGCAAGCTCGACTCGGGTCGGGCCGACGTTCTTCATGGCGGGATGGTGGGCGGGGGCGAACATGAAGCCGATGCCGCATTCGCGCACGCAGCGCCCGACCTGCTCCGGCTTCAGGTCGATCTTCACCCCGAGCGAGGCCAGCACGTCGGCGGCGCCCGAGCGCGACGACAGTGCGCGGTTGCCGTGCTTGGCGACCGGCACACCGGCGCCCGAGACGATGAAGGACGCGCAGGTCGAGACGTTGACCGAGCCGGAGCCGTCGCCGCCGGTGCCGACGATGTCCACGGCGTCGGGCGGCGCGGTCACGGTCAGCATCTTCGAGCGCATCGCGGAAACGGCGCCAGTGATCTCGTCCACGGTCTCACCGCGCACGCGCAGCGCCATCAACAGTCCGCCCATCTGCGAGGGCGTCGCCTCGCCCGACATCATGGCGTCGAAGGCGGAAGCGGCTTCATCACGCGACAGGCTGGCGCCGGTCGCCACTTTTCCAATGATCGATTTCAGGTCGTCCATCGCGTGCTTTCAACTCACTGGTTCGCGCCGGTCACCTGCGCGAAGGCGGCCTGATTAATGGTGGTCCCGATGTCGGTTTCAAGCTTGTTGACGTAGGAGGCGACCTGCTCCTCGGTCTGGGCCCGGTCGAGGCTCTCCTTCAGCTGCTTGACCGCGTCGGAGGCGAAGTCGACCGCGGGATCCACGATGTCGGTGACGCGGAAGACGATGACCTCGCTGCCGCCGCTCACGGCTGTCTGTCCGACGCCGTCCTTGGCGGTGCGGAAGGCGGTCGACACGACGGTGGCAGGCACGCCGGCGGGCGAGTCGTCGCGCTTGAAGCCGGCTGCGGTCTCCACCTTGGCGCCGACGGCGGCGGCCTCGTCGGCGAGCTTGCCGCCTGCTTCGAGCTTCTGCACCATCTCGGTCGCCTTGGCCTTCAGCTTGGCCGCGATCTGGTCCTGGCGCCAGCGCGCCTCGACCTGGTCGCGGACCTCGTCGAGATTGCGGTCGCGCGAGGGCGTGATGGCTAGCACGTCGTACCAGACATAGCCGCCCTTGAACGAGATTGCGTCGGTGTCGACGCCGACATCGGTGTTGAAGGCCTGCGACACCACGTCGAGGCCCTGCGGGATATTGGCGACCGGCTGGCCGTTCGGGGCGCGGCCGGACCGGTCGACGGCGTCGATGGTCACGGCGGTGAGGCCGAGCTTCTGCGCCGCGTCGATCACGCTGGAGCCGCCGCCGCGCTCGTCTTCCATCTTGTCGCGGAGATCGGCGACCTTGACGCGCGCACGCTCGGTCGCGATCTCGCGCTTGATGTCGCCGGCAAGGCTGCCGTAGTCCGCCTCTTTGCCCGGCTCGATCTTGTCGACCCTGACGATGGAGGTGCCGAGAGCGCCCTGGATCGGCTGGCTGATCTCACCGACGGGAAGTGCGAAGGCGGCGTCGCCGACCGCGGGATCGAGCGAAGACTTGGTCACGAGGCCAAGGTCGACGTCGGAGGCACTCAGCCCGCGCTCCTTGCCGAGATCCTCGAACGACAGCCCGCCGGCGAGCCGCTCGCGCGCGGCCTGCGCCTCGGCGGCATTCGGGAATACGATCTGGTGGATCTGGCGCTTCTCCGGAGTGCCGAGCCGGTCCTTGCGCTGCTCGAACACCTTCTTGGCGTCCTCGTCGGAGACCTCGGTCCACTTGCCGATCTCTTCCGGCGAGACCACGACGAAGGCGATCTTGCGGTATTCGGGCGCGCGGAACTGGACCTTGTGATCCTCGAAATAGGTGGCGAGGGCTTCGGGAGAGGGCGCGTCGATCTGGCCGGCCTGAGCTGCGTCGAGCTTGACGAATTCAATGGCGCGCTGCTCGTTCTGGTAGCGCGTCAGCACGTCGATCATGGTCTTCGGCGGCTCGATGCCAGCGCCGATCGTGCCGGTGATCTGGCGGCGCAGCGACACCTTGCGCTGCTCGGCGACATAGCGCTGCTCGGTATAGCCGAAATTGCGGATCACGGCCTGGAAGCGGTTCGCATCGAAATTGCCGCCGACGCCCTTGAAGTTGGGATCGTTCATGATGACCTGGCGGATCTGGTCGTCGGTCTGGCCGAGCCCGAGCCGGCGCGCCTCTTCGTCGAGGGCGGCTTCGGCGATGGTCTGCTGGAGCACCTGGCGATCGAGGCCGAAGGCGCGGGCCTGGTCGGGCGTCAACGGACGGCCGAACTGGCGGCTGATCTGCTGCAGGCGGTCGGTGTAGATCTGGCGGAACTCGTTGAGCGAAATCTCGGTGCTGCCGACCTTGGCCACCGTGGACTGTCCAAAGCCCTTGAAGATGTCGGCGATGCCCCAAATGCCGAAACTGACGATCAACACGCCCATCACCACGGCCATTATGGTCTTGCCGAGCCAGTTTGATGAGGCCTTGCGCATTCCTCGAAGCATTTGGTCCAACTTGTTTGGTCAGGAGGGGAACGGAGCGCGTCTTAATGCAGATTCCGCAAAAGCGCGTCACCAAATTGATCAATCATCATAAAGTGGTGGCTTTCCCCCCGCAACCTCGCCTCATGCGACGGCGAGAAGCTGCGGTTAAAAGCCCCTGGTCTCTGGAACTGCAGGAGCACCTCTGCTAGCGCATGAACAAACCTCATATCGCTGGAATTTGACATGACCGACGCCATCCGACCGCTGATCGCCGGCAATTGGAAGATGAACGGCCTGAAGGCCCAGGCTGCCGAATTCGACGCCATGCTCAACGGCGCGGCAGATGTGGCCGGCAAGGCCGACCTGCTGGTCTGCCCGCCGGCGACACTGATTGCGGCGTTCGCCGAGAAGGCGCGTGGCAAGAAGGTTGCCGTAGGGGCCCAGGACTGCCATCCCAAGGCCTCCGGTGCCCATACCGGCGATGTCGCCGCCGAAATGCTGGTGGATGCGGGGGCAGCCGCCATCATCGTCGGCCATTCCGAGCGCCGCGCCGACCACGGCGAGGGCGACGCGCTGATCCGGCAGAAGGCCGAGGCCGCCTGGCGCGCCGGGGCGACGGCGATCGTCTGCATCGGCGAGACGCAGGCCCAGCGCGACGCCGGCCAAACCCTGGACGTCCTGCGTGGCCAGCTCGACGGCTCACTGCCAGACGGCTCCACTGCAGCCAATCTGGTCGTGGCCTACGAGCCGGTCTGGGCGATCGGTACCGGGCTGACGCCGACAGCCAAGGATGTTGAGCAGATTCATGGCTTTATCCGGGAACTCCTGCTCTCCCGGTTCAAAGACGAAGGTGCCAGAATGCGCATCCTCTACGGCGGCTCGGTCAAGCCCTCGAACGCGGCCGAGCTGATGGCCGTGAAAAACGTCGACGGCGCGCTGGTCGGCGGCGCCAGCCTGAAAGCGGCCGATTTCCTTGCTATTGCCAAGGGCTGCCTCTAGCTAACCCAAACCGTTGGTTAGGATCTGATCGGGGGTGGCAATACCCCTCCCGATCGTGTAACACCGCGCAACTTCAGGAAAACCCGCGAAGCGCGATCGGCCGCCGTCAGGCGCCGTCCGCTTGTGAAGGATACTATGCAGACCGTTGTCATCGTCATCCACCTCATGATCGTTGCCGTCATGATCGGCACCGTCCTGCTCCAGAAGTCGGAAGGCGGCGGGCTCGGCATGGGCGGAGGCGCCGGCTTCATGTCGAGCCGCGGCACTGCGAATCTTCTGACTCGTACCACCGCGATCCTGGCCGTCGGCTTCTTCCTCACCAGCCTGTTCCTGTCCTGGTACGCCGGCTACGACCGCAAGCCGTCATCGATCATCGGCCAGCCGTCGCAGACCCAGCCGGCCGGCGGATCGCCCATCGCGCCGCCGACTTCGGGCGGCATCCTGGACTCGCTGAAGAAGGCCGACGAGCAGCAGCAAAACCAGGCGCCATCAGGTCCGCAGGTACCGCGCTCGCAATAAAGCAGGGGGGCCATGCAGGCCGGCTGCTACCGTCCTGCATCAACAATCCCCATCAAGACACTGTCACCACTCTTAGTTCTGGCTCACCCATAGGCCCGCAAAATCTTTGGGGCGGAATACGAATCGCTTTGGCGAATCGAATTTTGGGGATTAGAGGTTAAGTCCCATGGCGCGGTACATATTCATCACCGGCGGCGTGGTTTCCTCGCTCGGCAAGGGTCTGGCTTCGGCGGCACTCGGTGCCCTGTTGCAGGCCCGGGGCTACAAGGTCCGCCTCCGCAAGCTCGACCCCTATCTCAACCTCGATCCCGGAACGATGTCGCCGTACCAGCACGGCGAAGTGTTCGTGACCGATGACGGCGCGGAGACCGATCTCGATCTCGGTCACTACGAGCGCTTCACCGGCAGGCCGGCGACCAAGGCCGACAACATCACCACGGGGCGCATCTACCAGGACATCATCTCCAAGGAGCGCCGGGGCGACTATCTCGGCGCGACCATCCAGGTGGTTCCGCACGTCACCAACGCGATCAAGGAATTCGTCCTCGACGGCAATGACGATTACGACTTCGTGCTGGTCGAGATCGGCGGCACCGTCGGCGACATCGAGGGGCTGCCGTTCTTCGAGGCGATCCGCCAGCTCAAGAACGAGCTGCCGCGCGATCACGCGGTCTATATCCACCTCACGCTGCTGCCCTATATCCCGAGCGCCGGCGAGCTGAAGACCAAGCCGACGCAGCACTCGGTGAAGGAGCTGCGCTCGATCGGCATCCAGCCGGACATCCTGCTCTGCCGCACCGACCGCGAGATCCCGAAGGAAGAGCGGCGCAAGCTCGGGCTGTTCTGCAACGTGCGCGAAAGCGCCGTGATCGAGGCGCGCGACGTCGACAACATCTATGCCGTGCCCGAGGCCTATCACAATGCGGGTCTCGACGACGAAGTGCTCGCCGCGTTCGGCATTGCCTCGCGTATTCCGCCGGAGCTGCGCAGCTGGCAAGAGATCAACGAGCGCATCCGCAACCCCGAAGGCAACGTCACCATCGCCATCGTCGGCAAGTACACCGGCATGAAGGATGCGTATAAGTCGCTGATCGAGGCGCTCTCGCATGGCGGCATCGCCAACAAGGTGAAGGTCAATCTCGACTGGATCGAGAGCGAGATCTTCGAGAAGGAAGATCCGGCGCCGTTCCTCGAGCACGTCAACGGCATCCTGGTGCCCGGCGGTTTCGGCCAGCGCGGCGCGGAAGGAAAGATCAAGGCGGCGCAGTTCGCGCGCGAGCGCGACGTTCCCTATTTCGGCATCTGCTTCGGCATGCAGATGGCGGTGATCGAGGCGGCGCGAAACCTCGTCGGTATTGAGGACGCCAATTCCACCGAGTTCGGCCCGACCAAGGAGCCGCTGGTCGGCCTGATGACGGAATGGCTGCGCGGCAACGAGCTCGAGAAGCGCTCGCAGGCCGGCGATCTCGGCGGCACGATGCGCCTTGGCGCTTATCCCGCCGCGCTCAACCGCGGCAGCCGCGTCTCTGAGGTCTATGGCGGCGCCACCGAGATCTCCGAGCGCCACCGCCATCGCTACGAGGTCAACACCGCCTACAAGGATCGCCTCGAGCAGCACGGCTTGAAATTCTCAGGACTTTCGCCCGACGGCGTGCTGCCCGAAATCGTCGAATACGAGGATCATCCCTGGTTCATCGGCGTTCAGTTCCATCCCGAGCTGAAGTCGCGGCCGTTCGAGCCGCATCCGCTGTTCGCCTCGTTCATCGAGGCGGCGGCGAAGCAGAGCCGGCTCGTCTAGTGGCTCAGCGCGTGGCGGCGTGGTCGCGCGCGTGATGCGCCGGCGCGACCCGCGCTGATGGTTGAGGCGCAAACGATCCCGTGATCAACTTCATCTGAGGTCGCCGCGTCAGCCTGTAGACGGAGGCCGGTGGCACGTTCAGCAAGGCGCGATCCACGAGCTTTGCGCGCAGGCCCAGCCGGTCGAGCACGGGCCGCGGCACCGGGCAGCTCATGCCGTAGGTGAACTGGTAGAAGGCGCCACCGGGACGGAGATAACTGAACGCACCGCTGAGGATCGAGATGACCTTGCGCCTGGACATGTTGAGCAGCGGCAGCCCGCTCACGACCGCGCCGACGGGGGCGCCGTCATAGAGGGGCTCGGTCGTAAGCCGGCCTGCGTCCATCCACAGCACGCGCGCCCCGGGAAAGCGCACTTGCAGGAGCTTCATGAAGTCGGAGCCGCATTCGATCAGCGTGAGATCCTGCGGCCGGACGCCGCGTTTGAGCAGCTTGTAGGTGAACGCGCCGGTGCCGGGCCCGAGCTCGAGAATCGGCCCAGTCGATGCGCTGATCTCGCGCGTGATGAGATCGGCGAGCGCCGCACCTGACGGCGCGACTGCCCCGACCCGACGCGGGGACGACATCCAGGACAGGAAGAAGGAAAGGAAATCGTTGGGCATGCGCACTCCGGCATCTTGGTTTGCACCTCGAAAGATCAGAGGTGAGACGGATGCAATGTTGCGGAGGTGCATTGCGACTGCATTGCGCTTCAGCGGCGAATGCGGATTGAATCAACTCTGTCGGACCGGCGGCAGCGTCATCCGAAAACAGGCTCCGCCCTCCGGCCCGTCCGCTACGGAGACCTGGCCGCCATGCAGCTGCACGATCTCGCGCACCATGTTGAGGCCGAGGCCGGCGCCGCGATCGAGCGGCGTCAGCCGATAGAACGGCTCGAAGATCTGTTCGCGCTGACCGGCAGGAATTCCGGGGCCTTCATCGGTAACCTCGATAGTCGCGGGCCTGCTGACGCGAATCCCGATCGCGCCCCGGCGAGGACCGTGTTGGATCGCATTCTGCACGAGATTGGTCAGTGCGCGCTCCAGGGCTGCCGCATCGCCGGTCGTTTCGACCGGTGTCGCCGGCGCATCAAGCGCCAGCTCGTAACCTGCGGCAATCGCCAGCGGCGCAAGGTCGGCGGCGACGCTTTGGGCAACGGCGGCGAGATTGACGCGCGTGAAAGGCTGGTCGCAGCGGTCGAGCCGCTGGATATCGAGCAATTGCTCGGCAAGGGTCGTCAGCCGAGCGGCATCCTGCAGCAGGCGATTCTTGTCCGGCCCAGGGGCAAGTGACTCCAGGCGCGTGTTCAGGATTGCGATCGGCGTGCGCAGCTCGTGTGCGGCGTCCGCGACGAAGCGCTTGTGGCGGGCATAGCCCTCGTCGAGCCGCGCCAGCGCGTCGTTGATCGCGGTCACGAGCGGCAGCACCTCCAGCGGAATCCGCTCCACCGGGAGCCGCGCGCCGCGCTGATGAATATCGATGCGCCGTGCCTCGTCCGCTGCGGAATCGAGCCCCCTGAACGCGCTCCGCACCATCATCGGCGTTGCGATGAACGTCGCCGTTCCCATCAGCAGCAGGCCGGGCAGGGCAATGCCGAGAAACGCGAGTGAGGTCATGAACAGCGCCTTGGCGCCGGTGAGACGTCCCTGCGTTGCGGTGATGACCTGCACGTTGCCGGCGTCGGTATCGACCCGCTTCAGCCGCGCCGCCGGCTTGCGCGGATCGTCCTCGAACAGCTGCCAGCCGAGCCGCGCCTGGCTGATCTGGTCGAGACCGCCGCCGATCGCGGTGAATTCGGCCGGCACGGAGCCTTCGCTGAGGACGCGACCCTGCCGGTCGCGCACCAGGAACCAGAGGTCCGGCGTCTCATTGCGCAATTGCTGCAGATCGGCCGTCGGCCGCAAGGCCAGTTCGCCTTGCGCCTCGCGCGTGAGCGCGCGCTGGACGACATCGATGACGCGGTCCTCGTCCCTCTCGGCCAGCACGAAACCGGAGGCGCAAAGCCCGGCGAGGACGATCGCAACCAGCGCGACCAGGATCGCGGCCTGAAGCGAGAGCAGGCGCCAGCTCAGCCGCGAGCGCAGGCAATAGGGATCGTCGTGTTTGCTCATGGCAATTTCTTGAGCAGATAACCAACGCCGCGAATGCCGTGGATCTCGATACCCGCATCGGCTTCCGCGAGCTTTCGCCGCAGCCTCGAGACATGCGTGTCGAGCGCGTTCGACTGGATCTCGTCGTCGAAATTGTAGACCGCCTCTTCCAGCGCCGAGCGCAGCACGGTTCGGCCCATGCGACGAACCAGGGCTTCCAGCACCAGGAGCTCGCGGCGCGGCAGCTCGAACGGCTGGCCGTCGATGCTGGCCTCGCGATGGCCGATGTCGAAGGCGAGGCGGCCCGCGCGAATGATTTCGGGGGAGAGGCCGGCGGGCCGCCGCAGCACTGCGCGGAGCCGGGCCAGCAGCTCCTCGACTGCAAACGGTTTTGCCAGATAGTCGTCGGCGCCGCCGTCGAGCCCGGCGATGCGGTCGGCGAGCTCCCCGCGCGCAGTCAGGACGATGATCGGTACGCCGTCGGCGCGCGCGCGGAGCTTTGGGATGAGGGCAAGGCCATCGCCGTCGGGAAGCTGGCGGTCGAGCAGGACGGCGGCATGGACGTCGGCGGAAATGGCCTCCTCCGCCTCGGCGAGCGTCGGGGCATGGTCCACCACCATGTCGTAGCGCTTCAGCGCCGAGGCCAGCGCGCAGGCCATCTCCGCTTCATCCTCGACAAGCAAAATCCGCATGTAATAGGCACCTGAACCCCAACTGAGCCTTTCTAGCGGCCCGATCATTGCGGCAGCATTGCGGGAGTCTGTGCAGCGCCGGAAGCTCAAAGCCATGCGCAGAACGCCACAGGGGCGGCCGGGCCGCGCTCAAGACACCGTCGGGGCCAGCCGCTATAACCGCCGGGCCTGTTCAGGGAGGAACATGAATGATCTACGAAATGCGCGTCTATCGCTGCGTGCCCGGCCGCCTGCCGGCGCTGTTGAGGCGGTTCGAGACCGTCACGCTGAAGCTGTGGGAGAAGCATGGCATCCGCCAAGCCGGGTTCTTCACCACGCTGATCGGAGAATCCAACCAGGAGCTGACCTATTTCCTGGCCTGGGAGTCGCTCGCCGAGCGCGAGAAGAAGTGGGGCGCGTTCATGACCGACCCGGACTGGATGAAAGCGCGCGCCGAGAGTGAAGCCGACGGCCAGATCGTCGGCAATATCGTCAGCCAGCTCCTGACGCCGACTGCCTTCTCGGTCGTGAAGTAGGAACCTGCCGATGCAAGGGCGGCGCCGGCGGCCCCGGCGCAACCCTGATATTCGGGCCGCCCGGACCGAATAGGGTTGATCCGACCTTCGTGGCGGCTATGGTCGCGCCGAAACGAGGGATTTGTCTTGAGCTCTTCGACGTCAGCGGCGCCGGTCGTCACCATTGGCACGGTCAAGTTCGGCAATGATTTGCCGATCTCGATCATTGCTGGACCCTGCCAGCTCGAAAGTCGCCAGCACGCGTTGGAGGTCGCGTCCGCGCTGAAGGAGATCGCCGCGCGGCTGAACATCGGCCTCGTCTACAAGACCTCCTTCGACAAGGCCAACCGCACCAGCGCGTCGGCGGCGCGCGGGCTTGGCCTCGCTCAGTCGCTGCCGATCTTCGCTGAGATCCGATCCTCGCTCGGGCTGCCGGTGCTGACCGACGTGCACGAGGCCACACAATGTGCCGAGGTGGCGCAGGCCGTGGACATCTTGCAGATCCCCGCGTTCCTGTGCCGCCAGACGGATCTCCTTCTGGCCGCCGCCGCGACAGGCAAGGTCGTCAACGTCAAGAAGGGCCAGTTCCTGGCGCCCTGGGACATGGCCAATGTCGTGAGCAAGATCACCGGCGCCGACAATCCCAACGTGCTCGTCACCGAGCGCGGCGTGTCCTTCGGCTACAACACGCTCGTCTCCGACATGCGCGCGCTGCCGATCCTGGCGCGCACCACCGGCGCGCCCGTCATCTTCGACGCCACCCACTCGGTGCAGCAGCCGGGCGGGAAGGGGACCTCCTCGGGCGGCGAGCGCGAATTCGTGCCGGTGCTCGCACGCGCGGCCGTTGCGGTCGGCGTTGCCGGCGTCTTCATCGAGACCCATCCTGATCCCGACCACGCGCCCTCGGACGGACCCAACATGGTGCCCCTGCGCGAGTTCGAATCGCTGATCGCCAGACTGATGGCATTCGACGCGCTCGCAAAGAATCCGCACTGATGCAGGAAGGCGAGGCGCGGCCGCCCGATCATGGCTTGCCGACGGCGCTCTACGTCATATCAGGGGCGAGCTTCGCCGCTGCACTCTCGGCACGCGCGCTCGATCCGGTGCTGCCGCACGTCGCCGAGGATTTTGGCGTCAGCATCGCCACGGCCGCGGGCTTCGCCGCGGTGTTCGCTTTCACCTTCTCGATCATCCAGCCGATTATCGGCGCCGCCGCCGACCTGTTCGGCAAGACGCGGCTGATGATCGGCTGCCTCGCGCTGCTCGGCCTTGCCAACATCCTGGGCGCGCTATCGTCCTCGTTCTCGGTCTTGTTCGCGACCCGTATCCTCGCCGGCATCGGCTCCGGCGGCGTGTTTCCCGTGGCGCTGAGCCTCACCAGCGATCTCGTCGGTCCCGACAAACGCCAGGTCGCGATCAGCCGCACGCTCGCCGGTGCGATGACCGGCAATCTGCTCGGCGCCTCGGCTTCCGGCCTGATCGGCGATTTCCTTGGCTGGCGCGGCGTCCTGGCGGTGCTCGGCGCGCTCGTAATCGTCGCCTCGATCGCCGTTGCCGCCGGCTTCCATGGCGCCAAGGTCAAGCATCCGCCGAAGACGAGCCTGTCGGCGCTGAAGGCCGGCTATCGCACCATCTTCACCAACCCGAACGCCTATGTCTGCTACTCTGCGGTGTTCATCGAAGGCTGCTGCGTGCTCGGGCTGTTTCCCTACATCGCTTCGTTCCTGTTCGAGCTCGGCCAGACTTCGCTGTCGATCGCCGGCATCGTTATCGCCGGCTTTGCCGTCGGTGGCCTGTTCTATACGCTGACGGTGTCGCGCCTGCTGCCTTGGCTCGGCGTGAAGGGCATGATGATCGCGGGCATGACGCTGGTGGCCTCGCAACTCGTCGCCGTGGCCTTCGGTCCGCGCTGGGAGGTTCAGGCGCTGAACCTCGTCGTCATGGGCTGGGGGTTCTATATTGCCCATGGCTGTCTTCAGGTGTTCGCCAGCGAGCTGTCGATCGGGGCGCGGGCAACGGCGATGTCGCTGCATTCGTTCTTCTTCTTCATGGGCCAGACCGTCGGCCCAATCGCCTATGGCCTCGGTCTCCAGCATGGCGGCAAGGTTCCGACGCTGCTTGTGAGCGCCGCAATCATGGTGGTGCTGGGCCTGGTCTGCGCCCGCCTGCTCAGGCAGCGGGCACCGTCCGACGCACTGGCCTGACGGACGGCGACACGATGCATGTCCGGTTTGATCGCGGGGCTCGGTGGAGGAGGCTAGCTCACGCAGTTCTTGCGATATTCGGCCGGCGTGACGTTCATGTGTCTGCGGAAAATCCGATTGAGATGACTTTGATCGGAAAATCCGCTCAAGAGCGCAATTTCCTTCAGGGCGAGCCGATCCTTGCGCAGATGTTGGCGGGCGCGCTCCACCTTGCGGCTCAGGACGTAGGCATGCGGCCGCATGCCATAGTGCACCTGGAACTTGCGCGCGAACTGCACCGGCGAGCAGTTGCAGATGTTGGCTAGCTCGTCGAGCGTGATGTTCCTGGAGATGTTCTGCTCGACATAGTCCTCGATCAGCCTTGCATGCGCCGGCCTGAAGCGCCCCTGCGGACAGGGCAGCTTGAATTCCACCGAGGCATATTTTCGCAAGATGTGCACGCTCGCCTGAAGTGCCAGCGCATCGTAGCAGAGCCGGCCGCCCGGACCGCCTTCGGACACTTCCTGCACCATCCGGTCGCCGATCCAGGTCAGCACCGGGTCTTCGATCCTGAGCAGATCGTGGAGTTCGACGCTTCCTGAGTCGCGGTCGAATGCCTCGCTCGCGGTCTTCGTCATCAGGCTCGGCGAGATGTAGAAATGGCTGACTTCGAGGTCATTGCTCCAGCGCCAGTGCGAAGGCTCCGCACGTGTCAGCAGGGTTGTGACGCCACGTCCGACGTGATCCTGCTTCCAGGCGCCGGTCACACGGCGATTCATCGACGTTGTGCCTTCGCGATAGACGACGATCAGGAAATTCTCCGACGGCGGCACCAAGATGTCGGACGGCGCATAGCGGAAGACGCGCAGCCGAAAGTCAGTCTTGCCCACCGCGGAACTGTCCAGCATCAATTGGCCGGGAGCGTAGCGTGGCAACTCCTCGACCGTGATGAATTGGCCCATCGCGCGAGACTCCTTCCCTGAATTCTAAGGCGCGGTTGACCGCTTCTGCTTCTCATTGGCCGAACGGCGGAGACGAGCATAAGCCGGTTTTGCCATTTGCCAAGCGAGCCGTGTTGCCGAACTGCAGAACCGGCAAGGAGCGCGCGGCTTCGTTCAAAGAATTGTCCGATTTGTTCAAGCTCCAGCCGCCGGAATACTCATAGCTTTTCGCCGTCCCGTACCGACGGGATCAACAATGACGCGCTGCACCACCATCCGATCGCATGACGGATGGGGAAGATCGTACGCACTCAAAAATCACCGAGGAGGAATAAATGGCGGAAGCCCTGACCAAATCCAATGGAAGCAACGGTTCGCACGGAACAGCGAAGTTCGATGCCGTGGTTGTCGGAGCCGGCGTCGCCGGGCTCTATCAACTCTATCGTCTGCGCGAGCAGGGATTGAGCGTCAGGGGGATCGACGCCGCGTCAGGCGTAGGCGGCACGTGGTATTGGAATCGATATCCCGGCGCGCGCTTCGACTCCGAGGCCTACATCTATCAGTATCTTTTCTCCGAGGAGCTCTACAAGGGTTGGAGCTGGAGCGAGAAGTTTCCGGGCCAGCCCGAAATCGAACGCTGGATGAACTACGTCGCCGACCGTCTCGATCTGCGCAAGGACATCCAGTTCAGCACGACGGTCAAGAGCGCGCACTTCAACGAGGCCACGCAGCGCTGGCTGGTCACGACCGACCGGGGCGATTTGATCGACACCCAGTTTCTAGTCACCTGCTGCGGCATGCTGTCGGCTCCCTACGTATCCTTTCCGGGGCAGGAGACTTTCAAGGGACAGTTGTTCCATACGGCGCGCTGGCCGGAGCAGCCTGTCGACCTCGCAGGCAAGCGCGTCGGAGTCATCGGCAACGGTGCGACCGGCATCCAGGTCATCCAGACGATCGCCGGCGATGTCGGCCATCTCAAGGTGTTCATCCGCACGCCGCAATACATCATCCCGATGAAGAATCCGAAATTTGGGGCCGCGGAGGTCGAGGACTACAAGTCGAGATTCAAGTCGCTCACCGAACGCCTGCCGCGCACATTCACCGGCTTTGAATACGACTTCGAGCACGTCTGGGCAGACCTCACGCCGGAGCGCCGCCGCGCGGTGATCGAAGCCTGCTGGAATGACGGTTCCCTGAAGCTATGGATATCCTCGTTCGCCGAGCTGTTCTTCGACCCGGAGGTCAATGCCGAGATCTCCGAATTCGTGCGCGGGAAGATGCGCGAGCGGCTCGGGGATCCGAAACTGTGCGATGCGTTGATTCCTGCCGATTATGGCTTCGGAACGCACCGTGTGCCGCTCGAGCAGAACTTCCTCGAGGCCTTCCATCGTCCCAACGTCGAGATCGTCAGCGTCAAGAGCAATCCGATCGATCGCGTCACGCCCACGGGTATTCAGACCGCTGACGGTACGGTCCACGAGCTGGATGTCATTATCCTGGCAACCGGCTTCGACGCCGGCACCGGTGCCTTGACGCGCATCGATATCAGGGGCCGCGACGGTCGATCGCTGAGGGAGGACTGGAGCAGGGACATCCGCACCACGATGGGCCTGCAGGTTCACGGCTATCCCAACCTGTTCACGACCGCCGTTCCGCTCGCTCCGTCGGCCGCGCTGTGCAACATGACCACGTGCCTGCAGCAGCAGGTCGAATGGATCGATGACTGCATCAAGTACATGCGCAGCAAGGATCTGAAGGTGGTCGAGCCGACAAAGGACGCCCAGGACAGCTGGGTGGCCCATCACGACGAGATCGCAAACGCGACGCTGATCGCGAAAACCAATTCCTGGTACCTGGGCTCGAACGTCGAAGGCAAGCCGCGCCGTGTCCTGTCGTACTGCGGCGGCGTCGGCGCGTATCGACAGAAGTGCGACGAGGTCGCGGTGAACGGTTACGAGGGCTTCGCGATGCAATGAGCGCTCGCGACGCGAGCGTCGACCACATCAATCAATCCAGCACGGGAGGACGATCATGATCATGAATTTTGGCGCGACGGCAGATGCTGTTCTCGACGGCGTCGTCACATCCACGCCGCGCGTGCCCGGCGTTGTCGCGATGGTGACGGACCGCCGGCGCAACATCTATGAAGGCGCAGCCGGCAAACGCCGTCTCGATCGGCCGGCGGACATGACTACCGACAGCGTCTTTGCCCTTTTCTCCACCACCAAGGCGATTACCGGAACGGCCGTTCTGCAACTCGTCGAAGAAGGCAAGCTCGATCTCGATGCGCCCGCGAAGCGCTACGCGAACGAGATCGGAAAGCTGCAGGTGATCGAGGGCTTCGATGCAGCGGGCGAGCCGATCCTGCGTGCCCCGAAGCGCGATATCACCACGCGCATGCTGATGACCCACACAGCGGGCCTGAGCTACGATTTCATCAACCACACCTATAACCGACTGGCCCAGGAGAAGGGGCAGCCCAGCGTGATCACAGCGACCAAGGCCTGCTTGATGACCCCGCTGCTGTTCGATCCCGGCGAGCGCTGGGACTATGGGACAAATCTCGACTGGTGCGGCCAGATCGTCGAGGCGATCACGGGCAAGCGACTCGGTGAAGTCTTCAAGACGCGCATCTTCGAACCGCTCGGGATCGAGGACATGACCTTCGAGCTGACCGATGCGATGCGCCAGAAACTGGCCGGCATCCACGCGCGGAATGCCGACGGGTCGCTGACGCCGATGGATTTCGAGCTTCCGGCAAAGCCCGAAGTCCATATGGGCGGCCACGGCCTGTACGGCACGGTCGGCGACTACATGCGTTTCATCCGCATGTGGCTGAATGACGGAGCTGGCGAGCACGGCCGCGTGCTGAAAGCCGAAACCGTGCGGATGGCGGAAAAGAACCATCTGGGCGACAGGAAGGTAACGCCGATCACGGGTGTCATCCCGTCGCTGTGCAACGACGCGGAATTCTTTCCGGGCCAATCCAAATCCTGGGCGCTGAGCTTCATGGTCAACGATGAGGAAGCCCCGACGGGACGTCCCGCCGGCGCGTTGGGCTGGGCCGGGCTCGCCAACCTGTTCTACTGGATCGATCGGCAGAACAACGTCGGCGGGTTCTGGGCCACCCAGATTCTGCCCTTCGGCGATCCGACATCGTTCATCGGCTATATGAACTTCGAGACGGGATTCTACCAGAGCCTCAGGCAGCGCTTGGCGAGCTAGGACCATGATGCGAGAGCGGCCTCGTCGCTGTCGACCGAGGCCGTTCTCTCTCGATCGTCACACGTGACCGAGCTATGCCCTAGCCCCGCCCGCGATAGGGCGAGACGCCTTGCTCGGGCACCCACAGGCCCTTCGGCACGCGGCCGGTCTGCCAGAACACGTCGATCGGGATGCCGCCGCGCGGATACCAGTAGCCTCCGATGCGCAGCCATTTCGGCTTGATCTCGCTGGCGATACGCTTGCCGATCATCACGGTGCAGTCCTCGTGGAAGGCTCCGTGGTTGCGGAAGCTCGCGATGTAGAGCTTGAGGGACTTCGACTCCAGCAGCCACGCGCCCGGCGCGTAGTCGATCATCAGATGCGCGAAGTCGGGCTGGCCCGTGACCGGGCAGAGCGAGGTGAATTCCGGCACGGTAAAGCGCACCAGATAATCGGTGCCCTTTTGCGGATTGGGCACGCGGTCGAGCTGGGCTTCTTCCGGTCTGTGCGGCCACTCGACGGCCCGGCCGAGTTGGAGGGATTTCTTCGCCATCGTCGTCACATCCTGTTTCGGGTGCCGGGATGGACGCAAATGCCGCTGCCGTCAACCGCTCGCGATCGTCTGGATCATGATGATCCGGTCGTTGCCGGACTCGCAGCCCCAGAGCTCACCCGGCCTGCCATCGAGCTGGCGCACATTGGCGTTGGCCTTGTCGCTGGCGAACACGTTGAACTTCTCGCTGGCGGGATCGAAGCGCACGAGGGCGTTTGCCGAAAAGTCCGTGAGCCAGACCTTGTCCTTGTCGTCGACGAAGACGGCGTAGGCGCGGGGGCGTTCGCCCGGCAGCTTCCACGTCTTCCAGGAGCCATTGGCGGGATCGTGCACCGAGACGTGGCCGCTGTTCCACTCGCTGACCCAAATCCGCCCTTTCGAATCCGACCAGACGCGCCGCGAACCCTGGTTCGGCGTCGGCGGCTCGACCACGGTCGCATTGCCGCTCGCGAGGTCGATCTTCGCGATGTGGCTGCCGGCGAGGGAGGCGTACCAGACCTCGCCTTTGGGCGTGACCGTGATGCCGTAGGGACCAATGCCCTTCGGCGCCTTGAACACATTCATTTCGCCGGTCCTCGGCGCGAGCCGGCCGTAATAGCCGGACTGGCCGGTGAACCAGTAGGTGCCTTCCTTGTCGAACACGCCGGTGTTGAGGTTGGCGTAGGCGAACTTTTCCGGCAGGCGGAATAGCGTCACCTTGAGATCGCCGGGATCGACCCGCGCGATCGCGTTCTGGCCGCCCTCGGTGATCCAGGGCGCTCCATCGGGGCCGACGGTCACGCCATGCGGCGCTGCGCGCTGACCGAGGCTGACCGTCTTGAAACTGCCATCCCGGGGATCGAGCCTGCCGAGCAGGCCCTTGCCCTGCGCCGTGAACCAAACCGCGCCGTCAGGCGCGGGCGTGAGATCATGCAGGCCGAGGCCCGGGCTGATGGGATAGTATTTTGTCCGAAACGGGACTTCCTGTGCAAAACCCGGTTGGACGGCGAGCAGCGCGGCACCCGAAGCAAGAAACTGGCGGCGATTCATGGCGTTACCCCGACTGTTTCAGATTGAGGTTGGGCACGCGGACCAGATGCGGTCGAGCATAATCTGAGGCGCTTCACGCGTCAGTCGAAGCGGCTCTTCCAAGCGTTCACATTTGCTTGCGGCCCGTGTAAGACCCGCGGCACCGATCAGCCCTAACGAACGGAAGTGGACATCATGACCGCCATCATCGACATCATCGGCCGCGAAATCCTCGATAGCCGGGGCAATCCCACCGTCGAGGTCGATGTCGTGCTGGAGGACGGCGCGCTCGGCCGTGCCGCGGTGCCGTCGGGCGCCTCGACCGGCGCGCATGAGGCGGTGGAACTGCGCGACGGCGACAAGGCCCGCTATCTCGGCAAGGGCGTCTCCAAGGCGGTCGGCGCCGTCAACGGTGAGATCTTCGAGGCCCTGAGCGGCCTCGACGTCGAGCAGCAGGCCCAGATCGACCAGATCATGATCGACCTCGACGGCACGCCGAACAAGAGCCGGCTCGGCGCCAACGCCATTCTCGGCGTCTCGCTGGCCTGCGCCAAGGCTGCCGCGAACTCACTCGACATGCCGCTCTACCGTTACGTCGGCGGCACCTCCGCGCGCCTGTTGCCGGTGCCGATGATGAACATCATCAATGGCGGCGTGCATGCCGACAACCCGATTGACTTCCAGGAGTTCATGATCCTCCCGGTCGGGGCGCCGAGCTTTGCCGAGGGTCTGCGCTACGGCGCAGAGGTGTTCCACACACTGAAGTCGGAGCTCAAGAAAGCCGGCCACAACACCAATGTCGGCGACGAAGGCGGCTTTGCGCCGAATCTGCCGTCCGCGGACGCCGCGCTCGACTTCGTGATGAACGCGATCGGCAAGGCCGGCTTCAAGGCGGGCGCCGACATCGTGCTCGGCCTCGACTGCGCCTCGACCGAGTTCTTCAAGGACGGCAAATACGTCTATGAAGGCGAGGGCAAGACCCGCTCGATCTCCGAGCAGGCGAAGTATCTTGCCGACCTGGTCTCGCGCTATCCGATCGTGACCATCGAGGACGGCATGTCGGAAGACGACATGGACGGCTGGAAGGAGCTCACCGATCTCATCGGCAAGAAGTGCCAGCTGGTCGGCGACGACCTCTTCGTCACCAACGTCAAGCGCCTCGCCGAAGGCATCAAGGCGGGCCGCGCCAACTCGATCCTGATCAAGGTCAACCAGATCGGCACGCTGACCGAGACGCTGGCCGCCGTCGAGATGGCGCACAAGGCGGGATACACCTCGGTGATGTCGCACCGCTCCGGCGAGACCGAGGATTCCACCATCGCCGACCTCGCGGTCGCCACCAATTGTGGTCAGATCAAGACCGGCTCCCTTGCCCGGTCCGACCGCACCGCGCAAATACAACCAGCTCCTGCGCATCGAGCAGCAGCTCGGCAAGCAGGCGCTCTACGGCGGCAAGGCGGCACTGAAGGCGCTGGCATAAGCCGGCGCCGCGCAAAGACGGACAGGGGAGGATCGACATGAGCGACGGCAAGACCGGACTGCAACTGCGTTCGCTGCTGAAGAAGAGCGGCGAGCTTGAACTGTCGCTCGTGAACGTCCCGACGCCGGAGCCGGCCGACGACGAGGTCGTGGTCCGCGTCGAGGCGACGCCGATTAACCCCTCCGACCTCGGGCTTCTGATCGGGGCGGCCGACATGTCGGCCGCCAAGGCCTCCGGCACCAGGGAGATGCCGGTCATCACCGCCACGATGCCGGAGGCGGCGATGCGGATGATGGCGGCCAGGTTCGATCAGTCGCTGCCGGTCGGCAACGAGGGGGCCGGCACGGTGATCGGGACCGGATCGTCGGACGCGGCGAAGGCGCTGATGGGCAAGACGGTGTCGATGATTGGTGGTGCGATGTACACGCAGTACCGCGTGCTCAAGGTCCGCGACGTCATGGAGCTGCCGGCGGGCACCACGGCCGCGGACGGCGCTTCCTGGTTCGTCAATCCGCTGACGGCGCTCGGCATGACCGAGACGATGCGGCGGGAGAACCACAAGGCGCTCGTGCACACGGCTGCCGCCTCCAATCTCGGCCAGATGCTCAACAAGATCTGCATCAAGGATGGCATTGGCCTCGTCAACATCGTCAGGAACAAGGAGCAGGCCGACATCCTGCACAAGATCGGCGGCAAATACGTCGTGGATTCCAGCGCGCCTGATTTCATGGATGACCTCACCAACGCGCTGGTCGAAACCGGCGCCACGATCGCCTTCGACGCGATCGGCGGCGGCAAGCTGGCGAGCCAGATTCTGACCGCCATGGAAATCGCAGCCAACAAGACCGCGAAGGAATACAGCCGCTACGGCTCCAACGTGTACAAGCAGGTCTACATCTATGGCAGCCTCGACACGCGCCCGACCGAGCTGAACCGCTCGTTCGGGCTGAGCTGGGGCGTCGGCGGCTGGCTGCTGACGCCGTTCCTTCAGAAGATCGGCCCGGCCGAGATCGGCCGCCTGCGCCAGCGCGTGGCGTCCGAGCTGAAGACCACCTTCGCCAGTCATTACACCAAGGTGGTGTCGCTTGCCGAGGCGCTCGATCCCGCCAACATCGCGATTTACGCCAAACGCGCCACCGGCGAAAAATTCCTCATCAACCCGAATAAATAACCGTGACCTGCGACGGCGCGTGACCCGGGGCAGGGGCCGGCCGCGCCGGCCTATCCTGGCTTGATCGACACGTTCATGCCTGAGCAGTCGGGCGAACGACGATCTCGCCGACATCCACGCTATCCGGTTGCGCTATCGCGAAGGCGATGGCTTCCGCGATCGCGCTCGCCGGAATGGCCAGTGCCTTCATGCTGGCCAGCCCCTCCGCCCGTAGCACGGAATCCGTCATGGAGGATGGCAGCTCGGTGTCGACATAACCGGGGGAGATGGTCGTCACCCGAAGCGACGGGCCGGCCTCCTGACGAAGCCCTTCGGAAATCGCCCTGACGGCGTTCTTCGATCCCGCGTAGACGGCCATTGTCGGAACGATCTTGATGCCGGCGGTCGACAGGGTGTTGACGAAGTGGCCAAAGCCCTGACGACGGAAGACGGGGAGGGCAGCAGCGATCCCGTAGAGCACGCCTTTCACGTTCACGTCGATCATATCGTCCCAATCGTCGATCCTCAGATCATCAAGACGGGAAATCGGTGCAATCCCGGCATTGTTGATCATGACGTCCAGCTTTCCGCATCGGTCCGTCGCGAGACCGACGAGCTTTGTGACATCCTCGCGCTGCCTGACGTCGGTGACGAGATACGACGCCTTTCCGCCCTTCGAGGTGATGCTCGCGGTCAGCATCTCCAGCCTCTCGGAACGGCGTGCGGCGAGGATCACGATGGCGCCACGTTCTGCGAGATGCCGGGCAGTGGCTTCGCCAATTCCGCTGCTGGCGCCCGTAATGGCGATGACCTTGCCTGCGATGCCTGTCATGGGCGTTCCATCCAATTCGTTGCGCGATGAAATTCGCATCGGTAGCGAGGATGATCTATGTTTGAAATGCTCGAAAATCGTCGAGATCGGATCAAGCCTTGGACAAACTTTCGGACAAGCACTTCGACAGGCACTTCGACAGGCACTTGGGCAAACAGTTGGGCAAGACCTTGGACCCTCTGTCCCAGGCCTTCTCACTCTTGGACGTTCGCGCCGCGCGTTGCACCAGGTTCGAGGCGGGCGGGCATTGGTCGTATCAGTTCCCGGCAAAAGCCGCCCTGAAGTTCGGCGCGGTCATCCGAGGCGATTGCTGGATCGATTTTGGCGACGAAGCCCATCATCGGCTTGCCACTGGCGACTGTTTTCTTCTCGCCAATGCCCCAGCCTACGTTCTGGCCAACGATGGACGCCTCGCTCCCGAAGACGGAATAGCGGCGTTCGATTGGGCGCAGTCGGATGTCGCGCGTGGCGCGGGGAGCGATACCGTTCTGCTTGCCGGCAGTTTTGGTTTCGAGGCATCGGACGCCGAGTTGCTGCTCGATGCGCTGCCTCGCTTTCTGCTCATACCATCGCGCAGTCCGTCGGCAGCCGTCATTCATTCCACGCTCCACATTCTCGACCTTGAAATCAGGGGGACGGGAATCGGAACGGCCGTACTCACCGACAGGCTGGCCGACGTCCTGCTCGTCCAGGTGCTCCGCGCGGCGCTGGATCAGGGTGCCGGCGAGGGACTTGGATGGATCAACGCGCTGGTCGATGCCAGGATCGGCAAGGCAATCAGGTTGATGCACGAAGACGCTGCTCATCCCTGGACCCTGGACGCATTGGCCGACGCGATCGCAATGTCGCGATCCGCATTTTCGAAGCGGTTCAAGTCCCTGGTGGGGCTGGCGCCGCTCGACTACCTCCTTCGGTGGCGAATGCGGCTTGCGCGCGATCAGCTGCGACGCGGTGCGACCGTCTCGGCAACCGCCGCGCAGCTGGGATATTCGTCGGAGAGCGCCTTCGGGCATGCGTTCAAACGAATCTACGGCCATGCACCGAAGCAATACTGGCTTAGACAGGCCACTGGCGAAAAATTCCCCATCGTCCCGAATAAATAATCGTGATCTGCGAGGGCACGTCACCGAAAGAGGGTCTTGCCTTCTGAGCGACGCGGGGGATTATTCCGCCGCCGTTTCAAGCGGAAGAACCGCAAGGCGCTCAGAAGGGACATCCCATGACCGATCTCAATCGCCGTCACCTGCTCGCAGGCGCCGCCGCCATGGGCGCGGCGGCCGTCACCGGGCTCGGGCCCATCGCCGCGAATGCCTCAGCCCCGCAAGCCGGGACACAGGCGCCGGGCTTCTATCGCTACAAGGTCGGCAGCTTCGAGTGTACCTCGATCAACGACGGCGCGCGCACCTTCCCGATGCCGGACAAGTTCGTCGTCAACATTCCGAAGGAGGAGGCGCTGGCGGCCGGCGAGGCGGCCTACATGCCGAAGGGCATGGTCACCGTGCCGTTCAATCCGCAGCTCATCAACACCGGCTCCAAGCTGGTCCTGATCGACACCGGCAATGGCATTGCGAATTTCGAGGCCAGCAAGGGCGCGGTCGGCCGCACGCTGCAAAACCTTCAGGCCGCCGGCGTCGACGTCAAGAATGTCGACGTCGTGCTGTTGTCGCATCTGCACCCCGACCATACCAACGGCATCCGTCTGGCCGACGGCGCGCTGGCCTTCCCGAATGCGGAGATCATGGTGCCGGGCAAGGACTGGGAGTTCTGGACCAGCGAGGACAACGCCGCCAAGGCCGAGTCCAATCCCATGATGAAGAACTACTTCGCCAACGTGAAGAAAACCTTCGCCGGCCTCGAATCCAAGGTGACGAAGTATGAGTGGGGCAAGGAGGTCGCGCCCGGCATCACCTCCATCGCGACGCCCGGCCACACGCCGGGGCACACCTCCTTCGCAGTCGCCTCGGGCGACGCCAAGGTGCTGATCCAGTCCGACGTCACCAACATTCCGGAATTCTTCCTGCGCAATCCGGACTGGCACGTGGTGTTCGACAGCGACGCCGCGATGGCGCAGGCGACGCGCCACAAGTTCTACGACATGGCGGCAGCGGAAAAGGCAACCGTGATCGGCTTTCACTTCGCCTTTCCCTCGGTCGGCCATGTCGAGAAGGACGGCGCCAAATATCGCCTGATTCCGTCGGCGTGGAATCCGACGATCTGATCTGCACGCGGTGTTTGCGCCAACCATCGGGCCGCCGCTTGGCGGCCCGATTTGTTTGGGCCGCATTCGCGAAACGCAGCGTTTCCAAATCGAACCAGTTCATGCACTTGCATCCATCGATCCGGATGGCTTAAGTGCCGTCCGGGCACTCCCGCTCAAGCCCTCAAGGACATTTCATGGCCTACAACATCGTCACGATCGCCGGCAGCCTGCGCAAGGACAGCTTCTCGCTCAAGATCGCCAATGCGCTCGCCAAACTGGCGCCTGGCTCGCTCAAGCTCGAGGTCGTCACGCCGGCAGGCATCTCGTTCTTCAACCTGGACCTCGAGGGCGCGCCGCCCGCGGACTGGCTCGCCTTCCGAGAGAAGCTCCAGAAGTCGAACGGCGTCCTGTTCGTCACGCCCGAATACAACCGCTCGATCCCGGGCGTCCTCAAGAACGCCATCGACGTTGCCTCGCGGCCCTACGGCAAGAGCTCGTTCCTCGGCAAGCCGGTCGGCATCATCTCCAACTCGCCGGGGCTGCTCGGCGGTGTCAGCGCGGCCAAGCATCTGCAGAACATTCTGCCGGGCATTTCCGGTCCCGTCCTCCAGCAGCCGGAAATCTACCTCAGTGGCGTCGGCGATGGCTTCGATGCCGAGGGCAACCTGACCAAGGACTCCCTGAAGACTGTGCTGCAGCAGTACATCGACGCCTTCGCCGCGCACGTCGCGAAGAACCAAGGCTAAGGCCTCATTCTCTCCCTCATGCCCGGGACAAGCCCGGGCATGACGACTGGCGGTGGGGGGCGAGTTAGCACTCCCTTAACCAACCTGTCCCATCCTGCCACGATGGTCTCCCGCGCCCGCCTGAAATCGATCCTGACTGGCCTTGCCCTCTATGCGATGGCGGCGGCCATCGTCGGCTATTTCGGCGTCAACGCCTATACCGGCAAGTACGGCCTCAACGCGCGCCAGGAGCTCGATCAGGAGATCATCGCGCTGACCAGCGAGCTGGCCCAGCTCAAACGTGAGCGTGCCAGGAGCGAACAGCGGGTGTCGCTGCTGCGGTCCGAGAAGATCGACCCCGACATGCTGGACGAGCGGGCGCGCTTCCAGCTCGACTATGTCAATCCGCGAGACCTCGTTCGCATGATCCCGGCAAAGTAGCGCATCCGCAGCTTTCGAAAGCGGCATCGAAAGCCGCTGCCGAAATCCGACATGCGCGTCTCAATTGCAGCGAAAGTCGTAGGCCTGGAACCCGGACGGCCGCCTTGACGGCCGTGCCGCAACGGGCGCATGGCTTCTGCCGTCCCTGGTTGACGCAGATCAACCGGGCAGCACCGGTAGTCTTTAGACTGCCATCCGGAGGAAACCGTGATGAATGGGTCAATGCCCCGGCATCACGCGGCCCGTGTCGAGGCCGCCATCGCGTCAGGCCAGGCGGCTCGGTCCGCGCTCGTGGCCTCGTGGCGTCGTTCCTCCAGATTGCATCGTCTCGATCCCGGCGGCCGCGCCGCGCCGATGCGGCTGACCGAAGCCGAGCTCCACCAGGCGCGCGAACGTATCGCGCCGCTCCTGGCCGCGGCGCAAGGCGCGATGGATCGGCTGTATCAGGCCGTCGGCGCCGCGGGCTGCTGCGTGCTGCTCGCCGATCGCGAGGGCGTGCCGGTCGATCGCCGCGGCACGGTGGCGGACGATGCGACGTTTCAGTCCTGGGGCCTGTGGACGGGTGCGATCTGGAGCGAGGAGCACGAGGGCACCAACGGCATCGGCACCTGTCTCGTGGAGCAGCGTCCGCTGACCATCGATCGCGACCAGCATTTCTTTGCCCGCAATACGCTTCTGAGCTGCACCGCCGTTCCGATCTACGATCACGAGGCGGCGCTCGCGGGTGTGCTCGACGTCTCCTCCTGCCGCGCCGACCGCACCGACGCCTTCGCCAGCCTGATCGCGCTCGCGACGGGCGAGGCGGCCAAGCGTATCGAGGCCGACCTGTTTCGAAAGGCTTTTGCCGATGCCCGCATCGTGCTGACGCAAGCTGCGGACGGAAGTTGCAGCGGCCTCGTTGCGGTCGATGCGGACGATCTCGTGATCGGCGCGACCCGCTCCGCCCGGGTGGCGCTCGGAATCGCGCCCGGCCGGGCCTTGCAGCCGGTGCCTGCCGCCGACCTTCTCGGTGGCGATGCCGAGCGCGATCACCTTGCCGGCGGCCAGCGGGCGGTGTTGCAGCGCGCGCTGCTCCGCGCCGGCGGCAATGTCTCGGCGGCCGCCAAGGCCCTCGGCGTCAGCCGCGCCACGCTGCACCGGAAGCTGAAGCGGTTCGAGCTGAACCACTGAGCTCAGCCGTTTCGTCACTCGCAATGACGGGCCGGTCCACGACTGTCGCAGAAGTGCGACAGGTCCGCCCGGCCATCGCTTCCGCCCGGGCTGACAGAAAACACCTCCCGCATCATCGTCGGCGCAAGTCGCGAACAGGCGACGACAAGCGCAAACAGCAACATCGGGAGTGATCAATGAACAAGGTGGAATTCCTCAGCGTCACCAAAGTTCCCTTTGCCGAACGCTACGACAATTTCATCGGCGGCAAGTTCGTGGCGCCGATCTCCGGCAAGTATTTCGACAATGCCTCGCCGGTGACCGGCCAGATCGTCTGCAAGATTGCGCGGTCCGACGCGCAGGACGTCGAGGCGGCGCTCGACGCGGCCCACGCCGCAAAGGCCGCCTGGGGCCGCACCAGCGTCGCCGAGCGTGCCGCGCTCCTGAACCGGATCGCGGATCGCATGGAAGACAATCTCGAGCGCCTTGCGATTGCCGAGACCTGGGACAACGGCAAGCCGATCCGCGAGACCCGTGCCGCCGACCTGCCGCTGGCGATCGATCACTTCCGCTATTTCGCCGGTGTCGTCCGCGCCCAGGAAGGCTCGATCGGCGAGATCGACCACGACACCATCGCCTATCATTTCCACGAGCCGCTCGGCGTGGTCGGCCAGATCATTCCCTGGAACTTCCCGCTGCTGATGGCTTGCTGGAAACTCGCCCCGGCGCTTGCCGCCGGCAATTGCGTCGTGCTCAAGCCCGCCGAGCAGACTCCCGCCTCGATCATGGTCTGGGCCGAGATCATTGCCGACATCCTGCCGCCCGGTGTCCTCAACATCGTCAACGGCTTTGGCCTCGAGGCTGGCAAGCCGCTGGCGTCCAGCCCGCGCATCGCCAAGATCGCCTTCACCGGTGAGACCTCGACGGGCCGGCTGATCATGCAGTACGCTAGCCAAAACCTCATTCCGGTCACGCTGGAGCTCGGCGGCAAGTCGCCGAACATCTTCTTCAAGGATGTCATCGCCGAAGACGACGACTTCTTCGACAAAGCGATCGAAGGCTTCGTCATGTTCGCGCTGAACCAGGGCGAGGTCTGCACCTGTCCGAGCCGGGCGCTGGTCCACGCGGATATCTATGACCGCTTCATGGAGCGGGCGCTGAAGCGCGTCGCCGCGATCAAGCAGGGCGATCCGCGCGATCCCACGACCATGATCGGCGCTCAGGCATCCAGCGAGCAGCTGTCCAAGATCCTCTCCTACATCGACATCGGCAAGCAGGAGGGCGCCAAGGTGCTGGCCGGCGGCGGCCGTGCCGAGCTCGCGGGCGATCTCGCCGGCGGCTTCTACGTCCAGCCGACCGTGTTCGAGGGCCACAACAGGATGCGAATCTTCCAGGAGGAGATTTTCGGTCCCGTCGTCTCGGTCACGACCTTCAGGACCGACGAGGAAGCGCTCGCGATCGCCAATGACACGCTCTACGGCTTGGGTGCCGGCGTCTGGAGTCGCGATGCCAATCGCTGCTACCGCTTCGGCCGGGAGATCCAGGCCGGCCGGGTCTGGACCAACTGCTACCATGCCTATCCCGCGCATGCGGCCTTCGGCGGCTACAAGCAGTCGGGCGTCGGGCGCGAGACCCACAAGATGATGCTCGACCACTACCAGCAGACCAAGAACCTCCTGGTCAGCTACAGCCCGAAGAAGCTCGGCTTCTTCTGATCGGGTTTCCGGAGCGGGCGGCGCCGTTTCGGCGTCGTCCGTTCTGAAAGCCGGCGGCCACGTGGGCCCAACCGTTCTCGATCCGCTCACGAATCCGCGCGCGCCAATGGCGCGCATAGATTTGTTGCCCGATCAGCGCCAAAGATTTTGCAATATTTCGATCACGCTGCAGTGCGGCATAATGAAAGTCGTGCCATGCCGCCGCGGTGCTTTCCAAGGGCGTTTGACTTGGGTTAGAGAGGGCGAAAGTTTTCTCTGACCCGGAATTCCCATGGCCGCCCCCAAGAAAGCCGCCGCAAGCCCTCCACAGGACAAGACCAACGGCGGTTCGCCTCCGGAATTCACCAGGGAGCAGGAGCTCAAAGCGCTCCGCGACATGCTCCTGATCCGCAGGTTCGAGGAAAAGGCCGGCCAGCTCTACGGCATGGGCGCGATCGGCGGCTTCTGTCACCTCTATATCGGCCAGGAAGCCGTGGTGGTCGGCATGCAGATGGCGCTGAAAGAGGGCGACCAGGTCATCACCGGCTATCGCGATCACGGCCACATGCTTGCCACCGGCATGGATGCCAACGGCGTCATGGCCGAGCTCACGGGCCGCCGAGGCGGCTACTCCAAGGGCAAGGGCGGCTCCATGCACATGTTCAGCAAGGAGAAGCACTTTTATGGCGGCCACGGTATCGTCGGCGCCCAGGTCTCGCTCGGCACCGGTCTCGCCTTCGCCAATCACTATCGCGGCAACGATAATGTCAGCGTCACCTATTTCGGCGATGGCGCGGCCAACCAGGGCCAAGTCTACGAGAGCTTCAACATGGCGGAGCTCTGGAAGCTGCCGGTGATCTACGTCATCGAGAACAACCGCTACGCCATGGGCACCTCGGTCTCGCGCGCCTCGGCGCAGCAGGATTTCTCCAAGCGCGGCGCGTCCTTCAACATCCCGGGCAAGCAGGTCGACGGCATGGATGTCCGCGCCGTGAAGGCTGCGGGCGAGGAGGCGGCGGCTTGGTGCCGCGCCGGCAAGGGTCCCTTCATCCTGGAGATGCAGACCTACCGCTATCGCGGTCATTCGATGTCCGACCCTGCAAAATATCGCACACGCGAGGAGGTCGAGAAGGTCCGCCACGACCAGGATCCGATCGAGCAGGTGCGCAACCGCTTACTCGCGGCCAAGCTCAGCGAGCAGGACCTGAAGGCGATCGACGCCGAGGTGCGCGACATCGTCAACGCGTCCGCTGATTTCGCCCAGCACGATCCCGAGCCGGATGCCGCCGAGCTCTGGACCGACGTTTACCGCTGAACGCGCGCAAGCTTTCTTTGGAGTCGATATGCCAATTCAAGTGCTGATGCCCGCGTTGTCGCCCACGATGGAGAAGGGCAACCTCGCCAAATGGCTGAAGAAAGAGGGCGAGACGATCAAGTCCGGCGACGTCATCGCCGAGATCGAGACCGATAAGGCCACCATGGAGGTCGAGGCGACCGACGAAGGCACGCTCGGCAAGATACTGATCCCCGAGGGCACCGCCGACGTTGCGGTGAACACGCCGATCGCCACCATTCTCGCCGACGGTGAGAGCGCCGCCGATCTCGGCAAGGCGTCCGCGCCGGCCAAGCAGGAGAGAGCTGCCGAGTCGGCGCCGCCTGCCGCCGCCAAGGCCGAGGCGCCGCAGCCGAAGGCCGCGCCTGCCGCCCCGCAGGCCGTTGCCGAGCCGGATCCGGAGGTGCCCGCCGGCACCGAGACGGTGACGCAGACCATCCGCGAAGCGCTGCGCGACGCCATGGCCGAAGAGATGCGCCGCGACGCGGATGTCTTCGTGATGGGCGAAGAGGTCGCCGAATATCAGGGTGCCTACAAGGTGACCCAGGGCCTGCTCCAGGAGTTCGGCGCCAAGCGCGTCATCGACACCCCGATCACCGAGCACGGGTTTGCCGGCGTCGGCGTCGGCGCCGCGATGACCGGCCTGAAGCCGATCGTCGAGTTCATGACCTTCAACTTCGCCATGCAGGCGATCGACCAGATCATCAACTCCGCGGCCAAGACGCTGTACATGTCCGGCGGCCAGATGGGTTGCTCGATCGTGTTCCGCGGACCCAACGGTGCTGCCGCGCGCGTTGCCGCCCAGCACAGCCAGGATTACTCGTCCTGGTACTCGCACATTCCGGGCTTGAAGGTGGTCGCGCCGTATTCGGCAGCAGACGCCAAGGGCCTGCTCAAGGCCGCGATCCGCGATCCCAATCCGGTGATCTTCCTCGAGAACGAGGTGCTCTACGGTCACACCGGCGAGGTGCCCAAGCTCGACGATTTCATCATCCCGATCGGCAAGGCGCGTATCGTGCGTTCCGGCAGCCATGTCACCATCATCTCCTGGTCGAACGGCATGACCTATGCGCTCAAGGCCGCCGACGAACTCGCCAAGGACGGCATCGAGGCCGAAGTGATCGACCTGCGCACGCTGCGCCCGATGGACACCGAAACCATCATCAGCTCCGTCAAGAAGACCGGCCGTGCGGTCACGGTGGAAGAGGGCTGGGCCCAGAGCGGCGTCGGCGCCGAGATCGCGGCGCGCATCATGGAAAACGCCTTCGATTATCTGGATGCGCCGGTCGCGCGCGTCTCCGGCAAGGACGTCCCGATGCCCTATGCCGCGAATCTGGAGAAGCTCGCGCTGCCCTCGGCGGCGGAAGTCGTCGAGGCCGCCAAAGCCGTCTGCTACAGGTAGATCATGGCGGGCCCCAAGGAGCAGCCACTGCCACCCGACGTCATGGACCGCGAGGACGCGGTCGAGATCCTGCGCGTGTTCGTGCTGGACGGCGGGCTGTCGATGGCGTTCCAGCGCGCTTTCGAGGAGCCCGACATGTGGGGCCTCCTGCTCGTCGATCTCGCCCGCCATGCCGCGCGCGCCTATGCGCGCGAAAGCGAATACACCGAGGAGGACGCGTTGAACCGGATCCTCGACATGTTCCAGGCCGAGATCGAGCGTCCCACCGACACCGGCACCACGACGCCGCGCGGTAAGGGGCACTGACCATGGCGATCGAATCCTATCACTTCGATTTCATGCTCGAGGCGATCCGCGAGGCTGAGACCTCGATCGCGCAAGGCGGTCTGCCGATCGGTGCCGTGCTGACGCGCGACAACAAGATCATCGCCCGCGGCCATAACAACCGCGTGCAGGAGAACAACGTGATCCTGCACGGCGAGATGAGCTGCCTGCGCGAAGCCGGCGCGATCAAGTTCCACGACACCGTCATGTACACCACGCTGTCGCCATGCTCGATGTGTGCCGGCGCACTCGCGCTGTTCAAGGTCAAGCTGGTGGTGATCGGGGAATCCGTCACCTTCGAAGGCTCCAAGGACATCCTCGACAAGTTCGGGATTCCTTGGATCGACCTCGCCGACGACCGCTCCATCACCATGATGAAGAATTGGCGTTCCATCCCAGCCAATGAACGCCTGTGGCAGGGCGACATCGGCAACTAAACCTGGTTTGTTCGTCTTCACATCGAGGACGACGTTTTTGAGAAGTTCTTCGTGAGGTCAGCATGCCCATCAACATCCTGATGCCCGCTCTGTCGCCGACGATGGAGAAGGGCAACCTCGCCAAGTGGCTGAAGAAGGAAGGCGACAAGGTCAAATCCGGCGACGTCATCGCCGAGATCGAGACCGACAAGGCGACCATGGAGGTCGAGGCGATCGATGAAGGCACGATCGCCAAGATCCTGGTGCCCGAGGGTACGCAGGATGTCCCGGTCAACGACGTGATCGCCGTGCTCGCCGGCGAGGGCGAGGACGTGAAGGCTGCGGGTAGCGCCAAGCCCAGCGCCTCGGCCGCGCCGCCAAAGGCCGCTGAGGCTCCTGCTGCGCCGGCTCCCGCGCCTGCGCCCGCCGCACCGAAAGCTGCTGCGCCCGCCGCGGCACCCGCGCAGCAGGCTGCAGCTCCGGCAGCGCAAGCCAATGGTCATGGCGGCCGTGTATTCTCGTCGCCGCTGGCGCGGCGTCTCGCCAAGGAAGCCGGCATCGATGTCGCCATGGTCGCCGGCACCGGTCCGCACGGCCGCGTGGTCGCCCGCGACGTCGAGCAGGCCGAGTCCGGCAAGGGTCTGAAGGCGCCCGCCGCGGCACCGTCAGGCGCGCCCGCGATCGCGCCGACCATGTCGGACAAGCAGATCCTGTCGCTGTTCGAGCCCGGCTCCTACGACATCGTCCCGCATGACGGCATGCGCCGCACCATTGCGCAGCGCCTGACCGCCTCGATCCAGAACGTTCCGCACTTCTACCTCACCATCGACTGCGACATCGGCAAGCTGCTCACTGCCCGCGAGGAGATCAACGCCGCCGCGCCGAAGGACAAGGAGAAGAAGCCGCTCTACAAGATCTCGGTCAACGACTTCGTCATCAAGGCGATGGCGGTGGCGCTGCAGAAGATCCCGAACTGCAACGTCAGCTGGACCGAAAGCGGCATGGTCAAGCATCACCACTCCGACGTCGGCGTTGCCGTCGCGATGCCCGGCGGCCTGATCACGCCGATCATCCGCAAGGCCGAGACCAAGACGCTCTCGACCATCTCCAACGAGATGAAGGATTTTGCCGCGCGCGCCCGCTCGCGCAAGCTCAAGCCGGAGGATTACCAGGGCGGTACCACGGCCGTCTCCAATCTCGGCATGTACGGCATCAGCCACTTCACCGCCGTGATCAACCCGCCGCATGCGACGATCCTCGCGGTCGGCACCAGCGAGGAGCGGCCCGTGGTGCGCGGCGGCAAGATCGAGATCGCGCACATGATGAGCGTGACCTTGTCCTGCGATCACCGTGCCATCGACGGCGCGCTCGGAGCCGAGCTGATCGGCGCGTTCAAGCAGTTGATCGAAAACCCCGTCATGATGATGGTCTGAAGCGGCGGCAGAGGGGGCAACCTTGCATGTCCGGACCCGCTGGCCATGGATATCGCTGCTGCTCGGGGCCGTCGTCGCGCTCAGCCCGATCGGGCTCGATTTTCTTCACTCAGCGTTCTTTGCCGGCGAGCAACTGGCACGGAACATCGCCCAGCCGATCGTGCTCGCCGCACTGGCCGTGATGGTCCTGGTGGTGGTGCTCGAATGGCTGGTGAGGTCTCTTTTGGTCAAGCGCCGCGCCCGCGGCGCCTCTTGAGTTGAACGGAGCCGCCATGGCCGACACATCCTTCGACGTCATCATCATCGGCTCCGGTCCCGGCGGCTACGTCACCGCGATCCGTGCCGCGCAGCTCGGCTTCAAGACGGCGATCGTCGAAAAATCCTATCTCGGCGGCATCTGCCTGAACTGGGGCTGCATTCCGACCAAGGCGCTGCTGCGCTCGGCCGAGATCTACCACTACATGCAGCACGCGGGGGATTACGGCCTGTCGGCGGAGAAGGTCTCGTTCGATCCGAAAGCGGTGGTGCAGCGCTCGCGCGGCGTCTCCAAGCGCCTCAACGACGGCGTGGGCTTCCTGATGAAGAAGAACAAGGTGAGCGTGATCTGGGGCGCCGCCTCGATCGACACACCCGGCAAGGTCATCGTGAAGAAGTCCGACGTCGAGGGCCCGAAGGGCGCGCTGGGCGAGGGGACCTATCAGGCCAAGCACATCATCGTCGCGACCGGCGCACGGCCGCGCGCGCTGCCGGGGCTCGAGCCCGACAAGAAGCTGGTGTGGACCTATTTCGAGGCGATGGTGCCGGAGCGGATGCCGAAATCGCTGCTGGTGGTCGGCTCGGGCGCGATCGGCATCGAGTTCGCCTCCTTCTTCCACACCATGGGCTCCGACGTCACCGTGGTCGAGGTGCTGCCGCAGATCCTGCCCGTCGAGGATGCCGAGATCGCAGGTCTTGCGCGCAAGCGGCTGGAGAAGCAGGGCATCAAGATCATGACGTCGACCAAGGTGACCAAGCTGGAGAAGAAGGCCGACAGCGTCGTTGCCACCATCGACGACGGCAAGGGCAAGCCCGTCACGACCGAATTCGAGCGCGTGATCTCGGCGGTCGGCGTCGTCGGCAACATCGAAAATCTGGGCCTGGAGAAACTCGGCGTCAAAACCGACCGCGGCATCATCGTCGTCGACGGCCACGGCAAGACCAACATTCCCGGCATCTACGCCATCGGAGACGTTGCCGGCCCGCCCATGCTGGCTCACAAGGCCGAGCATGAGGGCGTGATCTGCGTCGAGGCGATCAAGGGTCTCAATCCGCATCCTATGGACAAGAACCTGATCCCGGGCTGCACCTATTGCCAGCCGCAGGTCGCCTCCGTCGGTCTCACCGAAGCCAAGGCCAAGGAGAGCGGCCGCGAGATCCGCGTCGGTCGCTTCCCCTTCATCGGCAACGGCAAGGCGATCGCGCTCGGCGAGGACCAGGGCCTGGTCAAGGTGATCTTCGACAAGAAGACCGGTCAGCTCCTCGGCGCCCACATGGTTGGCGCGGAGGTCACCGAGCTGATCCAGGGTTACGTCGTCGCCATGAACCTGGAGACCACGGAAGAAGAGCTCATGCACACGGTGTTCCCGCATCCGACGCTGTCGGAGATGATGAAGGAAGCCGTGCTGGATGCGTATGGACGGGTGTTGAATATTTGACGGACGAGCGCGTCGCCCGCCGCCGTCATTGCGAGCGCAGCGAAGCAATCCAGACTGCCGCTGCGGAAAGACCTCTGGATTGCTTCGCTGCGCTCGCAATGACGAGCAGAGAGAACCGATTGCAGAATAAGAAGGAAATCAACCCATGCACGACAACGACAACCTCACCATCGAACGCCCGACTTTCGTCACCCATCTCGAATGCGCGATGGAGGGCGATCATTACGCCGCCGACCAGGTCCACAACCTCTCCAAGGCCGGCAAGCCGCTCTTGGTGCGCTATGACCTCGCCGGCGTGAAGAAGGCGCTGACCAAGGACGCGCTCGCCCAGCGTCCCGGCGACATGTGGCGCTACCGCGAGCTCTTGCCCGTGCGCAAATGCAAGGACATCGTCTCGCTCGGCGAGGTGACGACGCCCCTGATCCGGCTGCCGAAGCTGGGTGCGAAGCTCGGCGGCGGCGAGATCATCGTCAAGGACGAGGGACGGCTGCCGACCGGCTCGTTCAAGGCGCGCGGTCTCGTGATGGCGGTGTCGATGGGCAAGGCGCTCGGCATCAAGCATATGGCGATGCCGACCAACGGCAACGCCGGCGCGGCGCTGGCGGCCTATGCGACGTCCTGCGGCATCAAGACCACGATCTTCTGTCCGGCCGACACGCCGGAGGTGAATGTCAGCGAGATCGAGCTGCAGGGGGCGACCGTCTACCGCGTCAATGGCTATATCGATGATTGCGGCAAGATCGTCGGTGAAGGAAAGGCAAAAGTCGGCTGGTTCGACACCTCGACGCTGAAGGAGCCGTACCGCATCGAGGGCAAGAAGACCATGGGCATCGAGCTCGCCGAGCAGCTCGGCTGGGACGTGCCCGACGTGATCTTCTATCCGACCGGTGGCGGCACCGGGCTGATCGGCATGTGGAAGGCTTTCGACGAGCTCGAGAAGATCGGCTTCATCGGAAGCAAGCGCCCGCGCATGGTTGCGGTGCAGGCGTCGGGCTGCGCGCCGATGGTGCGCGCCTACGAAGCCGGGACCGAGCACGCCACGCGCTGGGAGGACGCCCACACCATTGCGTCCGGCATCCGCGTGCCGCAGGCGATCGGCGATTTTCTGATCCTGCGCGCGGTGCGCGACAGCAAGGGCTTCGCGATCGCCGTTGACGACGACAAGATCTCGTCGGCGCTGAACGAGGTTGCGCGCGAGGAGGGGCTGCTGCTGTGTCCCGAGGGCGCCGCCACCTACGCCGCCTACAAGCAGAGCCTCGCCGACGGCCGCGTCAGCAAGATCGACCGCGTGATGCTGTTCAACTGCGCGACCGGTCTGAAGTACCCGCTGCCGCCGGTCACCCGCACGCTCGACCGTCACAAGCCGATCGACTACGCGCAGTTCTAGCGCGACAATGGGCTACGAATGATCCCTCTTCCCGTACGCGGGCAGAGGGCCAAAAAAAACAACGACATCGCTGGGGAGAAGACAATGAAGAAGGCCGCTTGGGCTGCGCTGATTGCTGTTCTCGCTGTGACCGGCGCCGCGCGCGCCGACGACTATCCGTCACGTCCCATCACCGTCATCGTGCCCTTCGCCGCCGGCGGACCGTCGGATGCGATGGCGCGAGTCCTCGCTGACCGGATGCGGGTGACGTTGGGGCAGCCCGTGGTGATCGAGAACGTCACCGGCGCGGGCGGTTCGATCGGCGTCGCTCGCGCCGTGCAATCGCCGCCGGACGGATACACCATCTCGTTCGGCCACCTCGGCACCCACGTCGCCAACGGTGCCGTCTACAAGCTCAAATACGATCTCGTCGCCGATCTCGAGCCGGTGGTGCTGTTGCCGAGCAATCCGATGATCGTCGTCAGCAAGAATGCGGTGCCTGCGACTTCGCTCAAGGAGCTGCTGGACTGGCTGAAATCGCGGCCGTCGCCGCCGACCGCAGGCACCGCCGGCGCGGGCTCCGGTAGCCATATCGCCGGCGTCTATCTCGAGAACGTCTCCGGCATCAAGCTGCAATACGTGCCGTATCGCGGCACTGCGCCGGCACTGAACGATCTCATCGCCGGCCAGATCGATCTCATCGTCGACCAGACCTCCAACTCCATCAACCAGGTCCGCGCCGGCACCATCCGCGCCTATGCCATCACCGACGACAAGCGCCTGCCTTCGGCGCCCGACATTCCGACTGCGGAGGAGGCGGGCCTGAAAGGCTTCAACATGACGCTGTGGTCGGGCATGTGGGTTCCGAAGGGTACGCCGAAAGAGATCGTGACCAAGCTCAATGCGGCCGCCGTGGAAGCGCTGAACGATCCCGGAGTGAGGAAGCAGCTCGAAAGCCAGGGTCTGGAGATGCCCCCCAAGGATCAGCTCACGCCTGAAGCGCTCGGCGCCCGCCAGAAGGCCGAGATCGCAAAATGGTGGCCCATGATCAAGGCGGCGAACATCAAGGTGGATTGAAGCGGGCAACCCACACCTCGCGGTATGTCGTGAGGTTCTGCGAGCGCGCGGCCATCTCGGGGGAAGCCCTCGCGAGCAGCGGGATTGATCCTGATCGCCGTCACCGTCGCGCCTGCTGGCCGCCGGGCGCTCACTGCAGGGTTTCGTGACCTGCCGCCAGCGCACGGTCCAGGCACTGCATCAGATCCGAGGCGGCGAACGGCTTGCCGAGAAAACAGATTGCGCCGGCTTTGAGGGCACGCGCCCGTACGCCCTCATCCGGGAAGGCTGTGATGAAGATGAACGGCGTCGCCGAACCATGCGTGCGCATCTGCATCAACAGATCGATTCCGGTCATCAGCGGCATCTGCACGTCGGCGATCACACACGAGGTGTCATTCGAATCAGGCGACTTCAAAAACTCCTCGGCTGAGGCGAATGTATGGACGACGTACCCGCGCGATTCCAGGAGATTATTGATCGCGGCCCGCACGTAAGGGTCGTCGTCAAGCACCGAAATGACCGAAGCCGCTGACAAGACGTCCGCTCCTCACCCGGCATCACGCTTGCCGCCGCCACGGCTGCACATAGGCCGGTAAGGTGGACCTGCCAGTCACGATTGGAAACTCATACTTAGGTTTGTGTGTCCGGCTTGTTGGACCCTATCCCGAGCGCCTCGCTCATTCTCACCAGATCGGCCAGGGACTTCGCGCCCATTTTCCGCATGATCTGGCCGCGATAGATTTTGACGGTGATTTCCGCCAATCCGAGCTGGGCAGCCACTTGCTTGTTCATCAGGCCGGCTGTTACCAGCGACAATACATCTCGCTCCCGCGAGGACAGTGACTCGAAGCGGGATCTCACGGTCGAGACCGTCCTGTTGAGGTCGCGGCGCTTGCGGTCTCTCTCGATCGCGGCCTGGACTGCATCCAGGATGTCCTGGTCGCGGACCGGCTTTGTCAAGAAGTCGATCGCGCCGCTCTTCATGGCCCGAACCGTCATGGGAATATCACCGTGACCGGTGATGAAGATGATAGGCGTGTGGATATTCGCCTTGGCGAGATCGGATTGAAGATCAAGGCCGCTGGCTCCGGGAAGGCGGATGTCGAGCACGAGGCAACTGGGGACTTCCGGCGGCTTGGCGTGGAGGAGTTGTGGTGCCGAGCCGAATGCTTCGACCTTGAGGCCGACCGACTCGAATAAATTGGTGAGCGCACGGCGCATGGACGCGTCGTCGTCGACGATAAAGACAATTGGCTGATCGCCGTCGTCCTCCTGCGGCGACGGAGGTTCCCCGCGCTGGGTCACGAAGTTTCCTCTCGATGGAGGGGCAAGGTGATCTGAAAAGTCGCGCCGTGCTCCTGGTTGGGTGCGGCGAAAAGCCGTCCACCATGCGCCTCGATGATGGATCGACAGATCGACAACCCCATGCCCATGCCGGTGGACTTCGTCGTAAAGAACGGCGTGAACAGGCGGTCAATGGCCTGTTCACTGATGCCGACGCCGCAGTCGGAAACGCTCACCAGCGCCGCGCCATCGCCGCTCGCCGCCGAACGGATCGCCAACTCGCGCGGGCGATCGTGGACCTCTTCCATGGCCTCGATCCCGTTCATGATCAGATTGATCAGGACCTGTTGCAATTGGATCCGGTCGCCGAATATTTTCGGCAGCGCCGACGACAGCTCCATTCGCACCGATACGGAGTGGCTGGCCATCTCACGCTGAACGAGCGCCACCGACTCCCGTACGACGACATTGGCGTCGAGCGGAGCCATGTCGATGTCGGAGCGCTTAGCGAGCGCCCGAACGCGACGGATCACGTCGCTGGCACGCGTGCCATCCTCGACGATCCACTCGACGGAGCGGCGGGCCGCTTTGAGATCCGGCGGACTGCGCTGCAGCCAGGCGAGGCAGGCGTCGGCGTTTGCGATCACAGCGGCGAGCGGCTGATTGATTTCGTGGGCAATGGAAGCGGTCAGCTCACCCAGTGTGGTGACACGCGTCACATGGGCGAGCTCGGCCTGGGCCTTGCGCAGCGCGTCTTCGGCCTGATTGGCCCGGATGGCTGCGGTTACGTCAGTGCAGACGCCACGATAGCCCAGAAAAGCGCCGTCGGCGTCGAAGAACGGCTTGCCGCTGGTCCTGACGTAGATCGGCTGCCCGCTGCGATCCTTGCTCCGATACACCAGGTCGCGGAAGGGGACGTGGGCATCGAGCGCCGCCCGGTGTTGTTGCCACTTCTCCGGCTCGAGATCGGCGTCAGGAGCGATATCCCAACGCGTGAGTCCGATCAGGCCGGCGGGAGCGGTCATGGTATCGGAGTGCTCCGATATCTGGGTGACGCGATGGTCTGGCCCTGTTTCCCAGAACCAGTCGGAGGCGGTTTCAGCATAGTCGCGGAAGCGCTGCTCGCTCGCGCGCAGTCTGCGCTCTGCCTCTTTGGTCGCCGTGATGTCGGTCACCGATCCCACGAACTCCACGCACCCGTTCGAATCTCGCATCGCGCGAGCGACCGCTCGGACGTACTTGATGGAGCCGTCGGGCATCACGAGCCGGTATTCGTGGTCGTAATCCTTTCCCTCTCGCGCGGCCCGAGCCGTAGTCTGTTGCACCGCGAGCCGGTCGTCCGGATGGATCCGCTGGAGCATGAACGGGATCTTCGGCTTGCTTCCCTCGTCGCACTGGAAGATGCGATAGGTCTCCTTGGACCAGGTGATCTCGCGGGTTGCGGCCTTCCATCCGAAACTGCCGGTGTGGCTCAATTCCTGCGCCTGGGCGAGATAGGCCTCGCTCTGTCGCAGCGCATTCTCGGCTTCCTTGCGCTCGGTGATGTTCTCGCAGGCGATCAGGACGATTGGTCCGCCATCGCCCCGCAGCATGGTCTTGGCATTCTCGCGCACCCATAGCACCGAGCCGTCCTTGCGTATCTTCCGGATCTCCCAGGTGTGGGACTGATCGACGGTCTCAAGGCACAGCGTGACGCACGCGCGGACGAAGTCGCGATCCTCCTCGAAGAAGACATTCAGCACCGATCGGCCGATCAGTTCCGCGGCGGCATAGCCCAATTGCGCGGCGCCGAACGTGTTCACGTTGATCACGGTTCCGGCTGGATCGACCATGAAGTACATGACCGGGGTGTGCTCGAAGACTTGCTGCCATTGCTTGACCGCCTCGAGCAGGTCGTCACCATCGGGCTCGCTGCGCGGCTTAGGGGTTACGGTTTGCCTTACGCAGCCGACGAGGAATTGCGCTGCTGACTTCCCGAATGTCGCTGCTCGGCCAGGCTTCATCGCAGACGCTCCCGGCGTTCTCTGCGTGAATACAAGTAGAGCACGTTGCAGCGAGACGAGCAATTCCCGCCAAGGTCGGATTGGGCAGCTTTGCCGTTCGCCTGTGACTTGACGGCGGCCGATCTGTTCAGTGCGGCGCATCACGTACGCCATGCCGGCATGCTTTTCACGGTGGCCGTGTGGCCGGAGCATCGTGCGCCGTCTCGTTGCAGATGAGCCGGCGGGGAAGCCCTCCGGGCGGGTAGGGACAAACCTAGGTATAGCTCCTCCATTCCTAGTCATATCGGTCGTTTACCTCCGTACAATTGAGCGTCTCGTCCCCTGGGAATAGCCTCATGACCCATCGGGAGTGTCGCAGCGAGCGCACGAGAACCGGTCCGAAGCTTGCGACGGAGGCGTCTTACCGGCAGGCGAAGACCAAGGACGATGTCGCTGCAATTTGCGGCAAGCGACCACCCGCGTGAAGTCGAGGGAAACGAACTGGCAAAGCGCGAGCAAGGGAGGAAGATGACAATGTGCGCGACATCGGTGCTTCCTGAGCGTGGCCGATCCGAGTCCGAATGTTGCTCTTCAGTCAAGGGCTGTGCGGTGTGTGGCGGCAAGTTTGGCCTGATCCGCTACTACTCCTGGCGCACCGCGCTCTGCTCCAAGAAGTGTGTCGATCGCTTCCGAACGCGCCGCGAGCGCGATCACCGGTGGTTGTTCCGGGTTAAGGCCGCGTGAGGTCGAATTAGAGAGCTGAACATCGTCCAAGGAGCTGATCCGGGAGCGTACGTTGAACCGTTCATGCAAGCTGTTGTGCTCGATGGTTCTCCTCGCCTCCACTGCGACGGTCCGGGCACAGGAGGTGGGACATGATGCCGTACATCGCCGGCACCCACCCCAGGACCAGGCGCTGCACGAGAAATTCTATTCGACCTGGCACATGCCGGACAATCCGAGCGTCAGCTGCTGCAACAGTGCTGACTGCTATCCGACCGACATCAAATACATCGACGACCAGATCTATGCCCGGCGCCGGGAGGACGGCAGATACATCCTGATTCCACCGCAAAAGGTGGAGCGAAACAGGGATAATCCGGACGGCCGAAACCACCTTTGCGCTCCGCCGCCCGCACTGTCACCGCTGGATAGCGTTTACTGCTTCGCTTTGGGAGGTGCCACATGAGATTCGCGTTCGTGCTGGTGAACGGCCGGACCCCGTTCCGGCAGGCCTGGTGTATGCAGTGCTGCGAGCCGCTCAGCGACAGCTATCTCCGCGAGATCGCGACCCGTCTGCCTTACTGCAATCATCAGTGCTACGCGCTGTTCTGCGAGGCGCTTGCGAAAGATCGCATGAGGGCGGCTTCATGAAATTCATGGTGGTCAATCACGAGCCCCCGTTGTGCGCGTCCACGTGCAGCACCTGCTCGCGGTCGATCCGGTCCGGCTATGTCCGGCATGTGCGGACGCAGCGGCGCTACTGCGACTACGATTGCTACCGGCGCGGCGAACTCGTGACGCTGCTGACGCATTGGTCGGTGCCTGGGCACAACGGGCCGGCCTCCGGGAACGTCGAGGTCGCCGCTCGCAACGCGATCGAGATGTTCACGGTCCTGGGCGCCGTCTTGTGCTGGAGCTGCACGATGCACGCCTTCGCCTTCGCAAGAATCTTGACCGGCGCATATTCGGACGGTCGCGATCCGACCACGATGGAAGGAGGTGACACCTAGCTACGCGACGGCACTCGCGTGGAAGCCGCAGCGACGCAACCTGGCAGGCGCCGTGTCCAGCCCCGGCGACGTCGCCTAGGGAGCGGGCGCTGCGGCCGCCACGGGTGCCGTTGCGCCGGCCTCCTGCGTGACGATGCGCCGATCGCTCTTGCCGGCGATCGTGCCGCCTTCCTCGAACCTCGTGCGGTAGACCAGCACGTTCTCCATCACGCGCTGGACGTAGTTGCGGGTCTCCGACAGCGGGATGCGCTCGACCCAGTCGACCGGATCGACATTGGGATCCCTGGGATCGCCGCGCGTCTGCACCCATTCGCGCACCCGGCCGCGCCCGGCATTGTAGCCGGCGAAGGTCATGATCTGGTTGCCGCGATATTCCGAAAAGAGCGCACTGAGCTCGGCCGCGCCCATCTGCGTGTTGTAGACGGGATCGGAAACCATCTTGCCCCAGTCATAGGTCAGGCCGAACCGCTTGGCGGTATCGCGCCCCGCTTCCGGCGTCACCTGCATCAGCCCGACCGCATTGGCATGGGACTTGTCGCGCTGGTCGAACGAGCTTTCGGTGCGCGCCACCGAATAGATCACGCTGGTCTCGATCGCGGGCGCGACCTGCTTGTGCTCGGGGATGCCGATGGTGGGGAAGGCGTAATGGTCAAGCGCGAGCCCGCGCGCCAGCGCCGTCTTGCCGACCTCCAGCATCACGCGCGCATCGTTGCGCCGGCGGGCAAGCTCGCCGAGGGCTTCGAGTGCTGCGACGTCGCTGCTCTCCTTGGCGAAATCCTCGGCGTAATAGAACACCATATCGCGCTCGCCGATCCCGTAGAGCATATCGGCGGCGCGCACGCGCTCGTCCATGGGGGGCGTGTCGGCCGAGGCCAGCACAGGCGAGGGCGGACGCAGCTCGATCTGGTCGAGGCCGAGCTTTGCGCGGGCGAGCTGGCCGTAATAGGCGGTTTGATAGCGTGCCGCCGCCCGATAGCTCATGCGCGCATCGGCCGTGGCGCCCATGGCTTCGGCGGCGCGGCCGCGCCAGTAATGGGCGCGCGACAGCGCGATCGGATTGGACGAGCCCGCGTCGATGGCGGCAAAGTGCATCATCGCCGTCGTGGGATCATCGAGAAAGCGCAGCGCGATCCAGCCGCACATGAAGTGATAGTCGACGCGGTATACTTCCTTTTCTGGTATGGCCGCCGTGCGCACCACATCGTAGGCGGTCCTGGACTTGCCCTGATCGAGCAGCTTGCGCGCGAGCATGCGGCGCTCGCGCCACCAGGCATCGGTGTCCTGGGCGGACATCATGTCGGGTGCAGCGGCCAGGATCACCTCGGCCGCGTCGTCGATGCGGTCGTTCTGAAGATGCCACTGGGCGCGGCACAGCACATAGCCGAGATCGCGGCGCGCGCCGGCCGGCACGTCCTCGAGATAGTCCTTGGCCTTGCTCTCCTTGCCGGTGACCGCGGCACAGGCCTTGACGATCGCGAGATCATCCTCGCCGAGCCGTTTGGCGGCGCGCCTCGCGCTTGCGTAATCCTTGGCGCCGAGCCGCTTGTCCATGCGCGCGCGGTGGTCGTCAGCGGACAGAAGATCGCAAAACGCTTCGTAGGAATCCTCCTCGCTGCGCTCGGACAATTCGTCGACGCGCCAGGCTTCGCGTACGAACCGGGCGGCCCTGTCGGTATCGCCTTCGGCGCGCAATACGCGGGCGAGCGCAAACTTGCCCTTGGCGCTGGTCGGCCGGTCCATCGTGAACTTGTGCACGGTGGCGGCGTCGGCCTTCTCCTGCCACAACCGCGCCTCGGCACGGCGGCGGAGCAGGGCGCTGCTCGGCCACTCCGGATTGGCGGCGAGGAAGGCGGCATAGCGCTTGAAATTGGCCGTGCTCTCGGAATGGCGCAGCATGAACCAGTCGGCGAGTTTCTGTCCGGCGGGATCGGCGATGCGGTCGCGCGCCGCGCTCGCGTCATCCGTCTTGCCCTTGCGCGCGAGATCGATGGCGTCCTTCAGCGCGGCGAGGTCGCCGGTCAGCGGCGGCGCGGCCGGCTTGGCCGCGGGCTCGTCGACCGTCTTCTTCGACTTGCGCTTGGCCTCGGCGTGCTTGCCATGTCGCGCTTTCCCGGCGGAGGCGTGGCGGTGCTTGCCGGCTTTCGCCTCATGCGTCTTCTTCGGCGCGGCCGTTTTCTGGCTGCTTTTCGCGACCAGTTCCGTGGGAAGGAGGGCGATTGCGGCCACGGCAACGAAACACGCGAGCGAGCGTAGGCACTGGTTCATTCGATGGTCCCCCTGCGAAACCACTACAAACCAAGGTCCGCGACGACATGCGGCTTGAGAATCGAAATATCGAACGATGCCGGGGCATCGTTCCGCATTTCTAACGCTGTCGCAACAATGCGGCAAAAAACGGATGCGTTGCGGGAACTGCCGCAAAGGAGAAAAGGCCAGGGCCTGTTAACCCGTCGTTAAGGTCGGGCTCGCCCGGCGGTTGCATGGTACGGGACGCCAGGAGGACCAAGATTGCGCGTGTTCCCGCAGCCAGTCCGGTGTATGGAGTTCCCTCATTCCGTTCTTTTGGCCTTTGCCTTCCGCACCCATGCCGATTTTCAACCAGTCGATCCGGCGCAAGATCGTCGGCATCGCCCTCGGACTGATCGTCCTGATGCTGGTCACCTCGATCCTGTCGATGGTGATGTCCAGCCAGGTCGGCGTCCTGCTCGATGAACTGACCAACCGTTACATCCCGGCCTATAGCCATCTGGCGCGCGCCAGCAGTCGCTCGCTGGAGCGGGGGCTGGCGCTGCGGCGGATGGTCATGACCCGGATGGAGGCGCCGTCGGATGAGGAGGCCTATACGGCGCGCCTTCGCGACTTCGAGCAATCGGACCGCAAGATCGAGGAGGAGGCTGAGGCTGCGCGCAAGCTGATCAACGCGATCATCGAGGACCCCAGAACGTTTTCCGACAATGCGGCGCTGGCGCGAATCGATCTCCGCATCGACACCGCCGTTACCGAGCTGCGGCGTGACCTGAGCGAGGACCATGCGAAGCTCCTCAAGCAGGTCGACGCCAAGCAGATGGCCGAGGTGCGCGGCACGCTGGAACACATCGACGTGGCGCGTGAACAGTTCAACCGGAAGATCGATACGATCCGCGGCGATATGCTGGCGCAGGTCTACTTCTCGACGTCGCAGGTGATCAGCCGCCAGCATCAGACGATCATCGTTTCGGGACTCGTGACATTGCTCGCGGCGATCGTCGGATTTGCCTTCGCGCTGCTGGTGTCAGGCGGCATCACGCGTCCGGTGCGGCTGCTGCTGGCCGGCACGCGCGAGGTCGAGGCGGGCCGGTTCGACAAGCCCATCGCAGTCTCGACGCAGGACGAGATCGGCGAGCTCGCCGCGGCCTTCAACCGCATGATCGAGCAGTTGCGGCAGAACGAGCGCATCCGGGAGACCTTTGGCCGCTACATCGACCCCAAGGTGGTGCAGGGACTGATCGAGCGGCCGGAGGTCGCAATCGACGGCGAGCGCCGGGTCATGACCATCATGTTCTGCGACATGAGCGGCTTCACCTCGATGAGCGAGGGCATGACCCCGCGCGGCCTCGTCAAGGTGATGAATCACTATTTCACCATGATGTCCGGCCCCATCAGGAGCAATCGCGGCGTCATCGACAAGTATATCGGTGACGCCATCATGTCCTATTGGGGACCGCCTTTCGTCGAAGAGGACGAGCAGGCCCTGCTCGCCGGGCTTGCCGCCGTCGAAATGGCCGACCAGGTGCCCGCACTGCAGAAGCAGCTGCCCGATCTGCTCGGTATTCGCGCTATGCCCGCGCCGTGCGATCTGCGGATCGGCATCGCCACCGGCGAGGTCCTGACCGGCAGCATCGGCTCCGAGCTGATGATGAGCTTTACCGTGATGGGCGACGCCGTGAACCTCGCCTCGCGCCTGGAGGCCGTCAACAAGGTCTACGGCACCCGCATCCTGGTCTCGCAGGCGACTGCGGACGCGATTGGATCTCGCCTCGAATTGCGCGAGATCGACCGGCTTGCGGTCGCGGGCCAAAGCGCGCCGCAGACGATCTTCGAAGTGATGGCGAGACCGGGCGCACTCTCCGATGCGCAAGTCAGTTTGCGCACGCACTATGTCGAAGGTCTCGCCGCCTATCGCGCCGGGCGTTTCGACGACGCCCATGCCGCCTTCAACGCGGCGCTCGAGGCGGTCCCCGGCGACGGTCCCTCGCGCGCGATGCTCGGCCGCATCGCGCAGTTCGCGGCCAATCCGCCGGATGCCAATTGGGATGGTGCCTGGCGGCTCGAGCAGAAATAGGCTGCCGCGGAATAATTGATGCTACCCCATAACGATGTTCGCCGTGACGTATTTCCCGGATTTAGGTTAGCTGTCCTTGTGGCGTTTGACGGGGACACGCCGATGACAGAACTTCAGGACAGGTTGGAACGGTTCGAGACGCTCAGCGCCGAATGCGAGCTGATCGCCAAGCTCGCCACCGACGGCACCAAGCGCGAGTTCTATCTGAGGCTCGGGGAACAGTATCGCCAGCTGGCGGTGGATATTCGGCAGGCGATCGCGACCACGGCTGCGGCCTGAGGCCGGCTGAAATCCGTTCTTAACATTTAGCACGCATTCTCGCAGCACGCGCATCGCTGATTGGCGGTGGCTCGTGGTGGGAAGGTCGGGGTTCGTTGCAATGCAGCGCACCTCGCGAGTGTCGTCGTGCTGTGCCTGACAGGGCAAGTCCCATGCGCCTCGTTGCGGTGATCATATTCGCGCTCATGACGGCGGCCTGCGACCAGGAGCGGGATATCACCGGCTCGACGACGTCGAGCTGTCCGATGCGAAACTACAGCTACAATCCACGCGACATGAGCCAGTGCGTCAACGCCTGCAGATCGTGCGATCGCGGCACAACGGTCACGTGCACGACCTCCTGCACCCTCAAGGGGGCTCGCTGAGCGGATTGCCTTCTGCGTCGCAGGGATCGTAACCGCGCCATCCCAAGCCTCCATCGTTCCCGCCGTCTCGACTTGAGCTCGAGGGCGACACCGTCGCCGAGGTCGGCGGCCTTGCCAAGGTATCGCTATGCCAATCTCAATTGGATGAAGGCCGGCGTCGTCGTCGAGGTCGAGATCGACAAGGTCGGCTGCTTGCGCAATGCCATTGCCGACGAAACCCCCGAGGTCTTGTAGGAACATGAGCAGCTCGCAGGCTTTCAGCGGAGTTTGCGCTGACGGTGCCGAGGCACCGGAACGATTCACATAGGATAGTCATTGGAAGCAGTGGGAAGGACGCGGAGTCCGATGGAATGGGTATGCTCGATCCCGGCCGGTTCCTGGTGTCGTGCTCGCATTGCGATGCCTGGCCGATGGCCGCCAACGTGAAACGTTCAAACTGGTCGGCATCCCCGCATGAGGTCCGTTTCGTCTGCACGCGCTGCCGGCGCGAAGAGACCGCGATCGTCTCGGCCTCCGGCGAGCTGACCCCGATCAAGCGCCTCGACGTTCCGCCGCGCGATGTCGCTGTCGCCTGGGCTCAGGCCCAGCGCCCGCGGGGACGAACATAGGCGCGGGGCATTGCCCGATCCGTCTGGGAGCCGGCCGATCGCGCTTGCGGCCGAGATGCCAGCAGTCGATTGACTCCCGGCCTGGGCGCCCCCTAGATTGGCCGGTGACGGTTCTCCTTACGGAGATCAAAAGGGAACGTGGTGCGAGATGCCCCGGCGCGGGGATCTTCTCAATGCCATGGCTGCCCCCGCAACTGTAAGCGGTGAATCTCTCGTCCTGTGCCACTGGGAATCTCGGTCCTGGGAAGGCGACGTAGAGGTAACGACCCGCGAGCCAGGAGACCTGCCGTCAGCCGTGGTCACACGCGAAGATGTCGGTCGGGGAGTACAGACATCAGCTTCACCGGAGCAATCGATCGCTCCGCCGTAAAGCCTCGTTCGCTGTGACGTGCCACTGACGTCATGCCGAGGTTATGATTTTGTCCCGTTTTGTCACTGCCTGCCGGCGCTGCTGCGCCGGCATCGTTGCGGCCGCTTTCTTCTATTCGCTCGATCCCTCCATCGCCCACGCACAGCAGGCCGGTGCCGAGCAGCTGCCGCCACTCGAAGTGACCCAGCCTGACGATCAGAGCCGTACGCGGGCCAGGGCGGCCGGCGACGGCGATGCGGGGAGGCGCCGGGCGAGGCCAAATGGTGCGCCGAGCGGGACCGGCTCGTCCGGCTCGGGCAGTGGAGCCGCCGCCGGCAATGACGGCATCGTCGGCGCGGCCACGACCGTCATCACGGCTGCGGACATCGCCCATGCGCCGTCGCAAATCCTGGCCGAGATCATCGCGACGCAAGTTCCGGGCGCCCAGATCACGACGTTCTACGGCGGCCAGATCGGTGCCAAGACCAGTGTCGATCTGCGCGGCTTCGGTGCCCTCGCCACGGCCAATACGCTGGTGCTGGTCAACGGACGGCGGCTGAACGACATCGACATGGCGCAGGTGGACCTCTCCACGATCCCGCTCAATGCCATCGAGCGTATCGAGGTCACGCGCGGCAATTCCGGTGCGGTGCTGTATGGTGACAATGCGGTTGGCGGCGTCATCAACATCGTCACCAAGAACGGCGTCGACGGCCCGCCCGCGACAGCGCGCATCGAGGCCGGTTTCGGCTCGTTCAACACTGGGCTCGGCAACGTCTCGACCGCGCTCAATTCCGGTCCGTGGTCGACCTCGTTCCACGGCAATGCCGTCAGGACCGACGGCTACCGCGACAACAATCGCTATTCCCAGGAGAACGGCGTCGGCAATCTGAACTACACGATGCCTGGCCTGACCGCCTTCCTGACCGTCGCCGGTGACAATCAGGAGCTGCGACTGCCGGGCGGCCGCACCGTGGATCCGTCGATCGGTCTCGACGAGCTCGCGAGCAACCGGCGAGGGGCCAGCACGCCTTTCAACTACGCCAATCAGCAGGGTTTTAGCGCGACCGCGGGCTTCACGAAAACCCTGGTCAACGGCGTCGATCTCATCGTCGACGGCGGCCTGCGCGACAAGAAGCAGCAGAGTGCGTTCTTCTCGAGCCCGACGCCGGTTCCGGCTTTCTTCACGTCGACCTATGTCGACGCCGATCTGACGACGTGGTCGATCACGCCGCGGCTCAGCGTGAAGAGCCTGCTCTTCGGAATGCCGTCGCAGTTGCTGACTGGCGTCGACTATTACGATGCGAGCTTTCAGCAGAACCGCGGCGCCGGCCAGGGTCTCGCCCCCTGGCACAACTACGTCCTCAGGCAGCAGACGGTTGCCGGCTATGTCCAGCACACCCTGGCCGTGACGGCCGCGACCGACATCTCCTACGGCGCCCGGGTGCAGAACATCGGCCTTTCGGCACGTGACGATTTTGATGCGGCGGCTCCGTTCAACGCCGACATCGGCGCGCTCCCGCTCGGGAGCGACGAGACGCAATATGCGCTGCACCTCGGTGCCGAGCATCGCCTCAGTGAAACCGTCGCGCTGTTCGGCCGGGCTGCGCGCGCCTTCCGCACGCCTGATGTCGACGAGCGGGTGTCGTCAGGCCCTTCATTCGACCCGTTCTTCAATCCGCTCCCGCAAACGTTCCGGCTCAAGACCCAGACCTCGCAGGACATCGAAGGCGGGCTGCGCATCAGAGGAGGCGGACTGCAGATGCAGAGCAGTCTCTACCTGATGGACCTCGCCAACGAGATCCATTTCAATCCGATCCTGTTCTACAACACCAACTTGGATCCGACCCGCCGTTACGGCTCGGAGACCAGTGTCTCCTATCGCATCAACGACGCCTTGCTGGTGCGTTCCGGCATGGCCTATACACGGGCCGTCTTCCGCGAAGGCGCCTGGGCGGGCAACGACGTGCCGCTGGTGTCGCGCTACACCGCGAGTGCGGGCCTCACCTGGAACATCTGGCAGAACTATCTGGTGCTGGACGCCACCGCGCGGTTCTGGAGCGAGCGCCGCATGGACAACGACCAAGCCGGAACCCAGAAGCCGATTCCCGCCAACGGCACCATCGACCTCAAGCTCAGCGGCCAATTTGAGCGCTACTTTTGGTCGCTCGGCGTCAACAATGTGCTGAACGCGCTCTACTACGACTACGCCATCGCAAGCACCTTCACGGACGGTCGCTTCAGCGCCTATCCGCTACCCGGTCGCACCTTTCTGCTCAGGGCCGGCGCCGCGTTTTGATTTCGATGGGGCTGTCACAGGCGCCCAAATGGACTAAAACTCGAAGAGAAGGAGATCACTTATGGCTCTCAATATCCTGTCGTCCGACGGCGACGGTTTCCGCCTCCATCCGGTGGCGCCGCGTCTCGCGCCGATGTTCGGCTTCGCGCTGCTGACGGTATCGTGCGCGCTCGCGAGTTTTGCGTTTGCCTGCGCGACGCCCTTCGCGGCTTTCGCCGTCGTCGCGGCTGCGATGCTGCCGCTGCGTCCGGCGCTGCTCGTCGTCACCGGCGCCTGGCTCGTGAACCAGACAATCGGCTTCAGCGCGCTGCACTATCCTATCGATGGCAGCAGCATCGCCTGGGGTTTTGTGATCGGCGCGGCGGCGCTCCTGGCGACTGTGGTGGCATCGGGCGTGCTCCGCATGCTGCCGCAGGGACGCGCGCCGCTGATGCTCGCGATTGCGCTGTTTGCCGCCTATGCGGCTTATGAGCTCGCGCTGCTCGCCGCGACGCCGTTCCTGGGCGGAGAGGGCGCCTTCACCGCCGCCATCGTGACGCGCATTGGGCTGACCAGCGCTGCCTGGCTCGCCGGCCTCGTCGCCGTCTGCGAGGTCGTGCGCTTGTTCGGTCCGTTCGGGCGCGAGGGAGCGATGTCGGCCTGACGGAGCCTGGCGCAATCCGGCAGCGGGATATCGCCCGACAGGCAAAACACCTGGTCGTTTCAAAGCTGTCGGTGTCAATCCGCTGCCTCGAAAATATTCCGCTTTACCGAAATTCGGATTTGTCGTAAGAGCACGGCATAAGCCGTCCGACCATCGCGCAGGGAAGGCCGAGTGATCGGCACCACCTGTATGCTGCTGTGCGGTTTTCTGCGTGCACCTTTTGCGCAGCGGACCGCGGGTGCCTGTCGGCACCCGGCCTTCCCTGTGCCCTCTTGGCTCAAGAGGGTGAGCGACGAAGCAAAACTCGGGCGAAATCAGCCGCGAGGATGCGAAGGCGTGTCTGGTCAGTGCGACCTTGAAACGACGTCGGCTCACCTTGCTCCGTCACTCCGACTCACGTTCGTACGCGAGATCGCGGAGCTGAAGTGGATGCAATCCTTGTGCAGAGAAATCTGAGATTGTGGATTGCCGTCTTCGCGAGGTATCGCGGTAGGCCCGCTCGTGACTTCTGAGCCACGATTGTGCCATCGGTGCAACAGTCGGCCCGGATTTAGCCCTCACCACCGGCGGTTGGCATCGTCGCCGCTTTTTGGCCACACCCGAACATGAATAAAATCACTCTAATGTTTTAAGGCAGTTGGCGGTCTTCGAAGGCGACGAGAAAATCCCAAGGTCGATTCAAATCTTGGCTCTGATTTTTCGGGTCTGAAAGGGTTGGCCGGGGAAACTGGTTGCGATGGTCGCGAAGATTGACAAGCAGAAGCTGCCGAGCCGTCACGTGACGGAAGGCCCTGCGCGTGCGCCCCATCGGTCCTACTTCTACGCCATGGGGCTGACCACCGATCAGATCCACCAGCCCTTCGTCGGCGTCGCCTCCTGCTGGAACGAGGCTGCTCCCTGCAACATCGCGCTGATGCGCCAGGCCCAGGCGGTGAAGAAGGGCGTGGCGTCGGCCGGCGGTACGCCGCGCGAATTCTGCACCATCACGGTGACCGACGGCATCGCCATGGGCCATGACGGCATGCGCTCGTCGTTGCCGTCGCGCGAATGCATCGCCGACTCGGTCGAGCTGACCGTGCGCGGTCATGCCTATGACGCGCTGGTCGGCCTTGCCGGCTGCGACAAGTCGCTGCCGGGCATGATGATGGCGATGGTCCGCCTCAACGTACCCTCGATCTTCATTTATGGGGGCTCGATCCTGCCCGGCAATTTCCGCGGGCAGCAGGTCACCGTGCAGGACATGTTCGAGGCGGTCGGCAAGCACTCGGTCGGCGCCATGTCGGACGAGGACCTCGACGAGATCGAGCGTGTGGCTTGCCCCTCGGCGGGCGCCTGCGGCGCGCAGTTCACCGCCAACACCATGGCGACCGTCTCCGAGGCCATCGGCCTCGCGCTGCCATACTCCGCCGGTGCGCCGGCCCCCTACGAAATCCGCGATGCCTTCTGCATGACCGCGGGCGAGAAGGTGATGGACCTGATCGCCCAAAACATCCGGCCGCGCGACATCGTCACGCTCAAGGCGCTGGAGAATGCGGCTGCCGTGGTCGCGGCCTCCGGCGGCTCGACCAATGCTGCGCTGCACCTACCGGCGATCGCGCACGAGGCCGGCATCAAGTTCGACCTGTTCGACGTCGCCGAAATCTTCAAAAAGACACCTTATGTCGCGGATTTGAAGCCAGGCGGCCGTTATGTCGCCAAAGACATGTTTGAAGTAGGTGGCATACCGCTTCTGATGAAGACGCTGCTCGACAACGGCTTCCTGCACGGTGATTGCCTTACCGTCACGGGCCGCACGATCGCCGAAAACCTCAAGAGCGTGAAGTGGAATCCGCACCAGGACGTGGTGCACCCGGCAGACAAGCCCATCACCGTGACAGGCGGTGTGGTCGGTCTGAAGGGCAATTTGGCGCCAGAAGGTGCGATCGTGAAAGTCGCGGGAATGTCCAACCTCAGGTTTACCGGTCCGGCCAGGTGCTTCGACCGTGAGGAGGATGCTTTCGAGGCGGTCCAGAACCGCACCTACCGCGAAGGCGAAGTCATCGTGATCCGCTACGAGGGGCCGAAGGGCGGTCCCGGCATGCGGGAAATGCTCCAGACCACAGCGGCGCTGACCGGCCAGGGCATGGGCGGCAAGATCGCGCTCATCACCGACGGCCGCTTCTCCGGCGCCACCCGCGGCTTCTGCATCGGCCATGTCGGGCCGGAGGCGGCGGTCGGCGGCCCGATTGGGCTGCTCGAGGACGGTGACGTCATCGAGATCGACGCGGTCGCCGGTACCCTTAACGTAAAATTGAGCGATGCCGAGCTCGCCCAGCGCAAGACCAAATGGAGCGCTCGCGCGACTAACCATACGTCGGGTGCGCTCTGGAAATATGCTCAGCAGGTCGGACCAGCGGTCGGTGGGGCGGTAACCCATCCGGGCGGCGCGCACGAGAAACAGTGCTATGCGGACATCTAGGCGTGCCATAGTTGCGTTTGTGTTAGGGGCGGCTGCGCTGGCCGCGCCGGCGCTCGCCTTCGACGGTGCGCCGGTTAATCCCAAGGACGCGACCATCCCTGTCGTGACCACCTTGCCGGGCGCCGCGGGTGCAGTGCGCACCAAGGTTCCGCCGGCCGTCGCGAGCCAGGAAACCTCGCTCAGCGCGCTGCAATATGCCGCCGAGGGTGGCCACCCCATCGCGCAATGGAAGCTCGGCCGCATGTACGCCAACGGCGATGGCGTCGCCCAGGACGATTTGCGTGCCTTCGAATATTTCAGCCGGATCGCCAACGCGCATGCCGAGGACAGCCCGTCGGCGCCGCAGGCGCAGATCGTGGCCAACGCCTTCGTCGCGCTCGGCCGCTATTACCTCAGCGGCATCCCTAACTCGAAGATCAAGTCGGACCCGGAGCGGGCGCGGGAGATGTTCTCCTATGCGGCTTCCTATTTCGGCAATGCAGACGCGCAATATGATCTTGCGCGGTTGTACCTGAAGACGCCGGACGCCTCGCGCGAGGATTTCCGCTATGGCGCGCGCTGGCTCGGCCTCGCCGCGCAGAAGGGCCAGCACCAGGCGCAGGCGCTGCTCGGCCAGATGCTGTTCAACGGCGACCGCCTGCCGCGGCAGGCCGCGCGCGGCCTGATGTGGCTGACCCTGGCGCGCGACAGCGCCGGCGCCGAAGAGACCTGGATCAAGGAAAGCTACAACCGCGCCTTCGCCAAGGCCTCCGACGACGACCGCGCCATGTGCCTGCAAATGCTGGAGCAGTGGGTGCAGGGCCGCCGGGAATAATCGCGACACGCCGTCGTTCCAGGACGATGCGAAGCATTGAACCCCCGGAATCTCGAGATTCCCCGGTGCGCAATTGCGCACTTGAGGTTCGGCTCTTCGAGCCCTCCCGGAATGACGTCGCTGATGGCTATGCCGCGTCGAAATCCAGATCCGCCCACACCGGCACGTGGTCGGACGGCTTCTCCCAGCTACGCACATAGCTGTCGATGCCGACATTGGCGAGGCGGTCGCTGGCTTCTGGCGATAGCAGCAGGTGGTCGATCCGCAGGCCCTGATTCTTCTGCCAGGCCCCGGCCTGGTAGTCCCAGAAGGTGTAAAGCCCCGGCTCGTCGGTGACGGCGCGCAGGGCGTCGGTCAGGCCGAGGCCGAGCAGGGACTGAAAGCTCTCGCGCGTCTCCGTCTTGAACAGGGCGTCCTCGGTCCAGGCGGCCGGATTGTGCACGTCGCGGGCATGCGGGATGACGTTGAAGTCGCCCGCGAGGATCAGCGGCTCCTCGGCCTTGAGGCGCTCCTTCGAATATTCAAGAAGCCGGGACATCCATTTGAGCTTGTAGGGATATTTGTCGCTCCCGACCGGGTTGCCATTGGGCAGGTAAAGGCAGGCGATGCGCAGCACTCCGCGCTTGAGCGTCACCACGCCTTCCACGAAGCGGGCATGCGTGTCCTCGTCGTCGCCGGCGAGCCCCGACTTGGTCTCGTCGAACCGTAGCTTCGAGAGCAGGGCGACGCCGTTGAACGTCTTCTGCCCATGGGTGACGACGTTGTAGCCCAGCGCCTCGATCTCCAGCCGCGGAAAGGCCTCGTCGACGCATTTGATCTCCTGGAGGCAGACGATGTCGGGCTGGCACTCCTTCAGCCAGGTCAGCAGGAGATCGATCCGCTGCCGGACCGAGTTCACGTTCCAGGTGGCTACTCTGATGGACATAGGGAGGGCTCCGGGCGGGGGCCATGGTTAGAACAAACTGCAAACGCGCCCGTCAAGGATGCCGCAGGATCTCCCACAAAATTAACCCGGCCTAAGCAGGCGGTGGGCCATTGATCGTCAAAAGGTGCCGCGGATGGGTTGGCCGGACAAAGTCGATGAAGCGAACTGAACCGCGTGACGGCCTGATCGGCGCATTCCTGTATTGGCTCGGCGGCTTCGAGATCGAGGACGGCCTGACGGCCGATCTCAGCGAGCGCGAGATCCGCCGCATTCGCGCCAAGCAGATCGATGCCGTGAGGCGGCTGATCCCGGTGACGATGGCGGTGACGATGCTGAACGTCGCCGTCGTGCTGATCCTGTTCTGGGGCAGGGGCTGGAACGACTTTCTCGCGATCTGGGGCCTGACGCTCGCCGCTACCGCCTCGCTCGCGGTGCGCTCGTGGCCGCGGTCGCATCAGAACCTGCCGCAAGAGGCCTCGCCCCGCGCGGCGCGGCGGATGCTGCGGCAGGCATTCTTCCTCGCCGCAATCTGGAGCACGCTGCCGCTCGCGTTGTTCGGCCGCGTCGAGCCGACCAGCCAGCTCATCCTGGCCTGCCTGATGGTCGGCATGATGTCGGGCGGCGCCTTCACGCTCTCGACCTTCCCGCGCGCGGGCCTCGTCTATCTCGCCACCATGACCATCGCCTGCGCCGGCGCTCTGCTGCTGTGCGGCACCGGGCCCTATCTCGTGACCTCGGTGTTCCTGCTGCTGTTCGCATTCTTCATGGCGCGCAACATCGTCTCGCAGGGCAATCTGTTCCTCGGCAATCTCAAGGCCCAGCTCGAGCTCGAGCGCCAGACCGAGATCATCTCGCTGCTGCTGAAGGATTTTCAGGAGAACGCCAGCGACTGGTTGTGGCAGACCGACGCCGACGGGCATCTGATCGACGTGCCCCAACGCTTCGCGGACGTCGCGCAGCTGCCGCTTCCGCTACTGAAGGGATCGCATTTCGCCGACGTGCTTGACATGCTCTGCCCGGAGGACAAGAGCGCAGCCTACAACGTTGTCGGCCTGATGGAGCAGAACGAGCCGTTGCACGAGATGAACCTCAAGGTCGTTGCCGGCGGCGAGGCGCGCCTGTGGTCGCTGACGGCAAAGCCCGCCTATGACCGCGAGGGACATTTCCTCGGCTATCGCGGCTTCGGGCGCGACGTGACCGAGCGTTGGCGCGCGGAAAAGGCCGAGGCCGAGAGCCGCGCCAAGTCGGACTTCCTCGCGGTGATGAGCCACGAGATCCGTACGCCGATGAACGGTGTGCTCGGGCTCGCCAGCATGCTGCTCGAAACCAAGCTCGATCCGGAGCAGCGCGAAGCCGTCGCCACGATCCGCGACTCCGGCGACAATCTCCAGCGCATCCTCAACGACATTCTGGACTTGTCCAAGCTCGAGGCCGGGCGCTTCACCTTCGAGGTGATCGACTTCGCCCCGCAGGCATTGGTCGAGGCTGTCGCGACTGTCATTCGCGCGAGCGCCAAGAACAGGGGGCTGACGGTCAAGGTCGAACTCGATCCGAACCTGCCGCCGACCCTGCGCGGCGACGTCGCGCGCATCCGCCAGGTGCTGCTCAACCTCGCGTCCAATGCGGTGAAGTTCACCGACCAAGGCGAGGTGACGATTTCGGTCACCTGCCAGGCGCGACGCGACCTGCTGGCGACCGTCGAATGGACGGTGACCGACAGCGGCATCGGCATCGCCCCCGAAAAGCTCGGCCAGCTCTTCAGCGACTTCGCGCAAGCGGATGCCTCGATCAGCCGTCGCTTCGGCGGCACCGGCCTCGGCCTTGCGATCTCCCGGCGCATCATCGAGCAGATGGGCGGCACCATCGGCGTCACCTCGACGCCGGGCGAGGGCTCGACCTTCCGCTTCACGCTGGTGCTGCCCTGGAGCCAGGCGCCGGCGTCCGATCAGGCAGACGGCCGCGACGAAGCCGACGAGCTCAAGGCCCGGATCGCCGGCCTCGACCGGCCGCTGAAGGTGCTGGTCGCGGAGGACGATGCGGTCAACCGCATGGTCGTGAGCAAGATGCTGGGATCCTTCGACGTCGAGCTGCGCGTCGTTGCCGATGGCGCCGAAGCCGTCGCGGCGGCATCCGAGGGCAATTACGACGTCGTGCTGATGGACGTGCGCATGCCCGACATGGACGGGCTTGCCGCCACCCGCGCGATCCGCGCGCAAGGCGGGCGCCTCGAAGCCTTGCCGATCATCGCGCTCACCGCCAACGCCTTCCCAGAGGACATCAAGATTTGCCGTGAGGCGGGCATGTCGGACTTCCTGGCCAAGCCGCTGCGCAAGCCGGCGCTGGTCGCGGCACTCCTGCGCGCGCTGGACGGCCACGTCATGTCAGAGGACGCGCCGCTGCAGCCGGGGCTGACGCCGGTCGAGGTGGAGTGGACGGAGGAGGAAAGGCAGATGACGGGCGCGTAGCCGGTCAGACCGAGAAGCTCGTCCCGCAGCCGCAGGACGCGGTCGCGTTGGGGTTGTTGACGCGGAACGAGGCGCCGATCAGGTCGTCGACGAAATCGACCTGCGAGCCTGCCAGGAACGGCTGGGAGGCGGAATCGACCAGCACCACCGCATTGTCCCGCTCGATCACGAGATCGTCGTCGGTGCGGGCACGGTCGATATCGAACTTGTACTGGAAGCCGGAGCAGCCGCCGCCCTCGACGGAGATGCGCAGCATCGCGCCGGAACCTTCGCCCTTGAGGATCTCCCCAATCCGGCGTGCGGCCCGGTCGCTGATGGTCACGGCAGTCGTCATCGTTCGTCTCCGATAGTCCCGCAGTCACAAAAGGATCTTGCCCAATTCATTTGGTATCCCGCGCCCGACATAGTTAAGTGCCACCATACGCAGAATCAAATGGATAGGGACTAAATTCGCCGTGTCCGTCGGAATGGCAGCCCCTCGCGCGCCCTATGCCTGCGATCCCGATCGCAGCCGCGGCCGGCTGGTCGCCGAACCCCCGAGCCGGACCCGAAGCCCGTTCCGGCGGGATTGCGACCGGGTGATCCATTCCACCGCGTTCCGCCGGTTGAAGTACAAGACCCAGGTGTTCGTGTTCCATGAGGGTGACCACTACCGCACCCGGCTGACCCATTCGCTGGAGGTGGCGCAGATCGCCCGGGCGCTGGCCCGGCAGCTCGGGCTGGACGAAGACCTCACCGAAACCCTCGCGCTGGCGCACGATCTCGGTCATCCGCCGTTCGGGCATGCCGGCGAGCGGGCCCTGGACGCCTGCCTGAAGGAATTTGGCGGCTTCGACCACAACGCCCAGACGCTCCGCGTGGTCGCATCGCTCGAGCATCGCTATCCCGAGTTCGACGGCCTCAACCTGACCTGGGAATCGCTGGAGGGCATCGTCAAGCACAACGGGCCGCTGACCGACCGCAGCGGCGCCCCGGTCGGGCGGTATCGCGAGCACGGCATTCCCGTCGGCATCGCCGACTACATCAAGACCTACGACCTCGAATTGTGGAGCTTCGCCTCGCTGGAGGCGCAGGTCGCCGCGATCGCCGACGACATCGCCTATGACGCCCACGACATCGACGACGGCCTGCGCGCCGGCCTGTTTCACCTCGACGATCTCAAGGTGATGCCGCTCACCGCGGAGATCATCGCCGGGATCGCCGGTCATTATCTCGATCTCGAGGACGTCCGGCGCGGCGCCGAGCTGGTGCGCGAGCTGATCTCGCACCTGATCGGGGCGGTGTTTGCGGAGGCGCAGAAGAACCTCGCCTCCACCAACCCGCAATCGGCCCAGGACGTGCGCCGGCTGGGCCGGGCGCTGATCGCTTTCCCCGCCGAGGTCGCGGAGGAAGAGGCTGCCATCAAGGCCTTCCTGTACCAGCACATGTACCGCCACAAGCGGGTGATGCGGGTGATGGGTGAGGCGGAGCAGATCCTGTTCGACCTGTTCGCAAAATACCTGAAATCCCCCGGCGAGCTGCCGCCGGAATGGCTGCTGGGGGCGGAGGCGGACGACGAGGGCGACCGGGCCCGGCGGATCGGCAATTTCATTGCCGGAATGACGGATCGTTTCGCACTGACCGAGCACCAGCGGCTCTTTGACTCGACCCCGGATTTGCGTTAGGCGGCGGCCATGCCCGAGACATCCTCATCCCTGCATCTGTTCGCCGACGTGCTCGCGCGCGTGCACGCTGCCTGCCGCGCGCTCGCGGCTGACGCCAGCTGGCCGGAGGGCATCGATTTCTCGCGCGTGGTGGTCGAGCCGCCGCGCGATGCCTCCCATGGCGACATGGCGACCAACGCTGCCATGGTGCTTGCGAAAGAGGCAAAGGCAAAGCCGCGCGACCTCGCCGAGCAGATCGCCGAGCGGCTCCGTGCGGACGCGCTGATCGCCAAGGTCGATGTCGCCGGCCCCGGCTTCATCAACCTGACACTGAAGCCGGCCGCCTGGGCCGAGGCGCTGCGGACCGTGCTGCGCGAAGGCGCCGATTACGGCCGCATCCTCGGCGGCTCCAAGGTCAATGTCGAATACGTCTCGGCCAATCCGACCGGGCCGATGCATGTCGGCCATTGCCGTGGTGCCGTGTTCGGCGACGCATTGGCGAGCTTGCTCCAGTTCGCCGGCCACGACGTTACGCGCGAGTACTACATCAACGATGCCGGCGCTCAGGTCGACGTGCTCGCACGTTCCGCGTTCCTGAGGTATCGCGAAGCGCTCGGCGAGGACATCGGTGCCATTCCCGAAGGACTCTATCCCGGCGACTACCTGAAGCCGGTCGGCGAGGCGCTGGCGAAGGAGCACGGCGACAAGCTACTCTCGATGAGCGAGGCCGCATGGCTGCCGACCGTGCGCGCCAAGGCGATCGCGATGATGATGGACGAGATCAAGGACGATCTCGCCGCCCTCAACATCCGTCACGACGTGTTCTTCTCCGAGCGCTCGCTGATCGAGGAGGGCAACAACAAGGTCGCCGAGACCATCGACTTCCTGCGAGCCAAGGGCGACATCTACGAAGGTCGCCTGCCGCCGCCGAAGGGCGCACCGGTCGAGGATTGGGAAGATCGCGAGCAGCTGCTGTTCAAGGCGACCGCTTACGGCGACGACGTCGATCGTCCGCTGATCAAGTCGGACAATTCCTACACCTACTTTGCCTCCGACATCGCCTACCACAAGAACAAGTTCGACCGCGGCTTCGCCGAGATGATCGACGTCTGGGGTGCCGATCATGGCGGCTATATCAAGCGCATGCAGGCGGCGGTGAAGGCGACCACCTCCGGCAAGGGTGCGCTCGATGTCAAGATCGTCCAGCTCGTGAAGCTCCTGCGCAACGGCGAGCCGGTCAAAATGTCGAAGCGGAGCGGGGACTTCGTCACCTTGCGTGAGGTAGTGGATGAGGTCGGCCAGGACGCTGTCCGCTTCATGATGCTCTACCGGAAGAACGACGCGGTGCTCGATTTCGATCTCGCCAAGGTCATGGAACAGTCGCGCGATAATCCGGTGTTCTACGTCCAGTACGGTCACGCCCGCGGCCACTCGATTTTCCGCAACGCGCGGGCCGAGGTGTTCCCTGAACTGCCGGAGGATACCGGCAAGCGGATCGCCTGGCTCAGTGAGTCGGCCGTCGAGCGACTGTCGGCCCCCGTCGAACTCGATCTCCTCAAGCGCCTTGCAATATTTCCGCGCATGCTCGAGGCCGCCGCCGCGGCCCACGAGCCGCACCGAATTGCCTTTTATCTCTATGATTTAGCCAGCGAATTTCACGCACTTTGGACGAAAGGGCGCGATTTGCCCTATTTACGCTTCATTATCAATAATGATGCAGATCTTACAAAGGCGCGACTGGCCATGGTCCAGGGCGTCGTCTCGGTCCTGGCATCGGGCCTCGCCATCCTCGGCGTCCATGCCCCGGACGAGATGCGGTAGTTTGGGGCGAGCTACCTAAGGGGAATTCGGGGGTAACCGGCAGAAGCCGGATCGCTTAGACTTGGTTGACAGCCTTGTGGGGAAAGCCGCGCCTTGGTCGAGGGGCGCGCGGCTTTCCCGAAGGGACGCATCATCACGATGGCCGAACGATATCAGGACAGACAGTTTCCTTCCGGTGGCTATGCTCGCGGTGGCGATCAGCATGAGAAGCCGGAAAATGATCCCTTGGCCGAGCTCGCCCGTCTGATCGGACAAACCGATCCGTTTGCAGCGCAGGGACGGCCGACCGTGCGACCGCCGGCAGCGCCTGCCCAGAGCTATCATGAAGACGATTATCGACAGCACGATGATCAGCAGGATCACGCCGAGCAGGCCCCGCCGCCACCCGGGCCGCCCTCATGGATGCGTCGCGCCAACGTGCAGCCGGCACCCGCGCCGGAGCCTGACTATCCCGTCTCCGTCAGCCCGGTTCATCCGTTGCATCGCTATCCGGCCAAGCCCGCCGTGCCCGAGCCTGATCCTCATCAGCCGCAGGCCTATCAGGATCGCTCTTATCAGGCTCAAGCATATCAAGATCAGGCCGACCAGCAGCACGGCCAGGCTTACCAGGATCAGGCCTATCAGGAGCCGTACGCGCAGCCCGATGCGTCGCGCTACGACGATGCGCTCTACGGCCGGCTGGAGACAGGCGAGCAGGACTATCAGCGCGATCCCGCCTATCCGGACGACCCTTACGCCTTCCAAAACGACTACCCCGACGACGCCGAACTGGAAGAGCCGAAGAAGCAACGCGGCGGCATGATGACGGTCGCGGTGATCCTGGCGCTAGCCGTGGTCGGCACCGGTGCGGCCTTCGCCTACAAGACCTATATCGGCTCGCCCCGCAGCGGCGAGCCGCCGGTCATCAAGGCCGACAACACGCCGACCAAGATCGTGCCGGCGACGACGGACTCCTCGGCCAAGGTGCCGGATCGCATGGTCAGTGATGGCACTGAAAAGATCGTGCCGCGCGAGGAGGCGCCGGTCGACGTCAACGCCAAGGTGGGCGGTCCCCGGGTCGTGTTCCCGCCGCTGAACCAGAATGCAAATCCTCCGTCGGTAGCGAGCGTCTCGCCATCGGCGGTTCCGTCGCCGAGCACTGGCCCGATCCCGAGCAACGGGACGTTGTCGAGCAATTCGCCGCGTCCGATCCGGACCGTCACCGTGAAGGGCGACCAGACCGATAGCACCACGCCGCAATCGGCTGTAGCCGTGCCGAAGCCCGTTGCTGCGCCCGCCGCGCCGCGCAATCCGCCGACCTCGGCACATGCCAGCGCCAATCAGCCGCTGTCGCTTGCGCCGCAGCCGGGATCGTCGGCCGAGCCGCCGCAGCGGATGGCCGCGACCAATCCGACGCAACTCGCGCCAACCAGCAGCGGCGGCGGCTACATCGTGCAGGTGTCCTCGCAGCAGAGCGAGGACAGCGCCGCCGCGTCCTACCGAGTGCTTCAGAGCAAGTACGGCAGCGTGCTCGGCGGCCGTTCGCCGGTGATCAAGCGGGTCGATCTGACCGACAAGGGCAAGGGAATCGTCTACCGCGCCTTCGCGGGTCCCTACGCTTCGGCCGAGGAGGCGACGCAGGCTTGCAACAGCCTGAAGTCCGCAGGCCTGTCAGCCTGCTTCGTCCAGAGGAATTAACGGCCGTTTCCTTGACCCCCTCGCGGGGCAGGGTTAATCGGCCGTTATGAGCACGCGGGCCTTCATTACCGGCGTATCCGGAACGGAACTGACCGCCGCCGAGCGGGAGTTTATCCGTGCCGAACGCCCATGGGGCTTCATCCTCTTCAAGCGCAACGTCGCGACTCCACCACAAGTTACTGCATTAGTTGCGGAATTGCGGGCGGTGGCCAATGCTCCCGATGCTCCGGTCCTGATCGATCAGGAGGGCGGACGGGTGCAGCGGCTAGGCCCGCCGCACTGGCCGGTCTATCCGCCGGGCGCTGTGTTCGCGACCTTATACGACACTGATTCGGCGCTCGGGCTCACCGCGGCGCGCCTCAGCGCCCGCCTGATCGCAGCCGATCTCGCTGATCTCGGCATCACCGTCGATTGCCTGCCGCTGGCCGATGTGCCCGTGCCGGGCGCCGATGCCGTCATCGGGAACCGGGCCTATGGCACTGAGCCGGGCAAGGTCGCGACGATCGCCCGAGCGGTCACCGAGGGCCTGGAGCAGGGCGGCGTCCTGCCGGTTCTCAAGCACATTCCCGGTCATGGCCGGGCCACTGCCGACACCCATTTCAGGCTGCCGACGGTCGACACACCCCGGGACGAGCTGGAACGGACCGATTTCGCCGCGTTCAAGTCACTCGCGGATCTGCCGATGGCCATGACTGCACATGTTGTGTTTAGCGCCGTCGACCCCGCCCATCCGGCGACGACATCTGCGACAATGATTGCTGACGTGATTCGCGGCGCAATCGGGTTCCAGGGTTTGTTAATGAGTGATGACGTGTCGATGAACGCGCTGTCGGGGAATATCGCCGAGCGGACCCGCGCCATCTTCGCCGCCGGCTGCGACGTGGCCCTGCATTGTAACGGCAACATCGAGGAGATGCGCGACGTCGCCGGCCAGACACCTGAATTGTCGGGCAGGGGATTGGAGCGGGCGAAAGCCGCGCTCGCCGCACGCAAGCCGCCGCAGCCATTCGATCGGACGGCCGCGCGCGCGGAACTTGACGCATTGATCGCACGGGCAAACACGGCATCGGCATGACCGCAGAAATCCTATCGTTCGAAACCGGGCGGCCCGCAGAGCTCGCCGAGGGTGAGCCGGCGTTGGTGGTGGACGTCGAGGGCTACGAGGGCCCGCTCGACCTCCTGCTCGCATTGGCGCGGCAGCAGAAGGTCGATCTCGCCAAGATTTCAATCCTGGCGCTGGCCGACCAGTACCTCCACTTCATCGAGGCCGCGCGGAAGATCCGGCTCGAGCTTGCCGCCGACTACCTGGTCATGGCTGCGTGGCTCGCCTTCCTGAAGTCACGCCTGCTGCTTCCGGAGCCGCCGAGTGCGGAAGGCCCGAGCGCGGAGCAGATGGCGACGGCGCTGGCCAATCGCCTGCGCCGGCTGGAAGCCATTCGCGAAGCCGCCAATCGGCTGATGAACAGGCCGCAATTGCAGCGCGACATCTTCCCCCGCGGGGAGCCGGAGCAGATCGCCGAGATCAAGCATCCGAAATACACCGCGACGCTGTACGATCTGCTCACGGCCTACGCCGCGCAGCGCCAGTCGCGCGTGCTCGCGAGCGTGCATCTGGCCAAGCGCACGGTGTGGTCGCTTGCGGAAGCGCGCGCCACGCTGGAGCGACTGGTCGGCAGCCTCAACGAACAGGATGACTGGGGCGTGCTCGACGATTTTCTGATCCGGCATGTCGCCGATCCGACGCAGCGGACAACGGTGTTCGCCTCGAGCTTTGCCGCCGCGCTCGAATTGGTGCGCGAAGGTCAGCTCGAATTGAACCAGAAAGAGGCGTTCGCGCCGATCTATTTCCGGAAGGGGCGTCCAAAGCCGGTCCCGGACGCAGCTCCTGCGCCTGATGCGCCGGTCGCTTAAGTGCAAGAAGGAGAATCTCCCATGGCAAGCCTGGCTGAAGTGCGGGTAGAAGAGGCCGAGCCGATGGACAACGAATCCCAGGCACGACCCGAGGAATTGCGGCTGCTGGAAGCGCTGCTGTTCGCATCGAGTGAACCGCTGGATACCGCAACGCTGGCCAAGCGCATGCCCGAGGGCGTGGACGTGAAGGCCGCGCTTCAGCAGCTTCAGGCCGATTATGCCTCGCGCGGCGTCAACCTCGTCCGCGTCGCCAACAAATGGACCTTCCGCACCGCAGGCGATCTCGCCTGGCTGATGACGCGGGAGAGCACCGAGACTCGCCGTCTGTCGCGTGCGGCGATCGAGGTGCTGGCGATCATCGCCTATCACCAGCCTGTGACACGTGCCGAGATCGAGGAGATCCGCGGTGTCGTGACCTCAAAGGGCACGCTCGACGTGCTGCTGGAGACCGGCTGGATCAAGCCGCGTGGTCGCCGCAAGACGCCCGGCCGTCCCTTGACCTTCGGAACCACCGAGGAATTCCTGTCGCAGTTCACCCTGGAACAACTGGGTGACCTGCCGGGTCTCGAAGAGCTGAAGGGAACGGGCCTGCTGGATTCGCGGCTGCCAACCGGATTTAGCGTACCGACTCCATCCGATGACCCGGCTCTGCGCGAGGACGAGGATCCGCTGGAACCGGGCGAGGACCTCGATCTTGCGCTGGCGCCTGCGGTCGAGGCCGAGATGCCGGAAGGCGGCAATGAGGGCGGCAGCGAAGGCGGCACCGAGGAGTGACGCCCGTCCATTTACGGGCCCTGCGACCGGTTAACACTAGCAAGATTGCGTAGTGCCGACAGCGAATTGGCGCCGCCTTGGTCCTTGTTTTTGAGACCCGCCACGCCTAGGTTTCGGTGAAGATCGGCCGGGTCCCGGCCATGCGCGTTGGAGGGTTGCAGGATGGGTTCACTCAGCATTTGGCACTGGATCTTGGTGATCGCAGTGGTCCTGCTGCTGTTCGGCCGCGGCAAGATTTCGGATCTGATGGGCGACGTGGCGCAGGGCATCAAGGCGTTCAAGAAGGGCATGCAGGACGACGACAAGCCCGCCGAGAAGCCCGAGCCGGCCAAGTCGATCGAGCACAACGGTGCTCCGACCGCCGCACGGTCCGACGTCGGCAGCAAGGCCGTCTGAGCCAGAGAGCACGCGAGACACGGGCAGCGGCCCCGATCCTGCGCGCGAGGATTGGGCCGGCTCCGGCTGGCGTGAACGGAAGACCTCATGTTCGATATCGGGTGGAGTGAACTGGTCCTGATCGGGGTCGTCGCCCTGATAGCCATCGGCCCGAAAGAGCTTCCGGGCGTGCTGCGCATGGTCGGGCAATGGATGGGCAAGGCCCGCAAGATGGCCGCGGAGTTCCAGGGCCAGTTTCAGGAAGCGATGCGCGAGGCCGAGATGGCCGACCTCAAGAAGAGCTTTGACGAGGTCAAGGAAGCCGCCACCGGCTTTGCCAGCAACAATCCGCTGACCTCGCTGCAGAAGGATGTCAGCGACGCGCTGCGCGTCGATGCGCTGGACAAGCCGGCAGAGACGTCGAGCGCCACGTCTGTTGAACCGCCGGCCACTCCGACCACCCCGGCAGCCCCGACGCCGGAGACCTTCGCGGAAGCCGAGGCGCATGCGGCTGCGAACGAGCCGCTCGCGATCACCCGTGAGGTCGAACCCCCAGCGGTTGCGCAGGACACCGCGCCATCCGAGGCGATCAAGGACGCCAAAGCGTCATGACGGACGCCGATATCGAGGCCAGCAAAGCCCCGCTGATGGACCATTTGATCGAGCTGCGCTCGCGGCTGATCAAGGCGCTGCTCGGCTTTGGCGTGGCCTTCATCTTCTGCTTCTTCTTCGCCAAGCAGATCTACAACGTGCTGGTCTGGCCGTTCGTGTGGGTCGCAGGGCCCGAGAACTCCAAATTCATCTACACGGCGCTGCTGGAATATTTCATCACACAGCTGAAGCTCGCACTGTTCGGCGCCGGCTTCATCTCGTTCCCGATCGTTGCGACGCAGATCTACAAGTTCGTCGCGCCCGGGCTCTACAAGCACGAGAAGCAGGCCTTCTTGCCGTATCTGGTCGCCACTCCTTTCCGTTCTTCTTCGTGCTCGGCGCGGCGCTGGTCTATTTCGTCGTGCTGCCGATGCTGGTCCGCTTCTCGCTCGGCATGCAGCAGGCCGGCAGCGACGAGACCGCGCAGATCCAATTGCTGCCCAAGGTCGGCGAATATCTCTCGCTGATGATGTCGCTGATCTTCGCCTTCGGCATCGCCTTTCAGCTTCCGGTGATCCTGACGCTGCTCGGCCGCATCGGCATCGTGACCTCCAAAATGCTGCGCGAGAAGCGTCGCTATTTCATCGTGATTGCCTTCGTCATCGCGGCCGTGCTGACGCCGCCGGACGTGCTGAGCCAGTGTTCGCTCGCGATTCCCTTGATGGCGCTCTATGAGGGCTCGATCATCGCGGTGGCGATGGTGGAGAAGAGGGTGGCGGCCGCGCAGGCCACGACCAGTAACGACGTGTCGACGCCGGCCAATCCGGCGGAGTAGGCCACTTTCGCTTTATCATCGCACTGCTCAGCCCATGATTCGTCATGCCCGGGCTTGACCCGGGCATCCACGACTTGATCTAAGGCGGCAGACACGTGGATGGCCGGGATGAACCCGGCCATGACGGGAAAACAGCCATGCACGACATCAAATCGATCCGCGACAATCCGCAAGCCTTCGACGCCGGCCTCGCACGGCGCGGTTTGAAGCCGATGTCGGCCTCGCTGCTGGCGATCGACGAGAGACGGCGCACGGCGATCCTCGCCTCCGAGCAGGCGCAGGCGCGGCGCAATGCGGCTTCGAAGGAGATCGGCGATGCCAAGAAGGCCAAGGACGAGGCGCGCGCCGCCAAGCTGATGGCCGAGGTCGCCGAGCTCAAGACCACGATGCCGCAGCTCGAAGCTGCCGCCAAGGCTGCCGACGAGGAACTGACGAACGAGCTGTCGGCGATCCCGAACATTCCGTTCGACGAAGTGCCTGATGGCGTCGACGAGCACGGCAATGTCCAGCACCACGTGTTCGGCAGCAAGCGCAACTATGGCTTCGCGCCAAAACTGCATGACGATCTCGGCACCGCGCTCGGCTATATGGATTTCGAGGTGGCGGCCAAACTCTCCGGCGCGCGCTTCGTCGTGCTGAAGAAGGGGCTGGCGCGGCTCGAACGCGCCATCGGCCAGTTCATGCTCGATCTTCATACGACCGAGCACGGCTATACCGAGATCAATCCGCCGCTCTTGGTGCGCAACGAGGTGATGTTCGGCACCGGGCAACTGCCGAAATTCGAGGACGACCAGTTCTGGGCGATCAAGGGCGAGCTGCTCGCCTCGCCTGACCATGAGCGATTGAAGACCGAGCGCCTCGGCCTGATCCCCACCGCCGAGGTGTCGCTCACCAATCTCGCGCGCGAGTCCATTCTCGACGAGAAGCAATTGCCGATGCGGCTCACCGCGCTGACGCCGTGCTTCCGTGCCGAGGCGGGCGCGGCAGGGCGCGACACGCGCGGCATGATCCGCCAGCACCAGTTCACCAAGGTCGAGCTGGTCTCGATCACGACGCCCGAGGCCAGCAAGGACGAGTTGGAGCGGATGCTGTCCTGCGCCGAGCAGGTGTTGCAGAAGCTCGACCTGCATTATCGTGTCATGACGCTGTGCGCGGGAGATATGGGTTTTTCGTCGCAAAAAACCTATGACATCGAGGTCTGGATGCCCGGGCAGGGTGACGGCGGCATGTTCCGCGAGATATCGAGCTGCTCGGTCTGCGGCGACTTCCAGGCACGCCGCATGGATGCGCGCTCGCGCGGACCGGATGGCAAGCCGCGCTTCGTGCACACGCTGAACGGCTCCGGCACCGCGGTCGGCCGCGCGCTGATCGCGGTGATGGAGACTTACCAGCAGGAAGACGGCTCGATCGCGGTCCCCAGCGTGCTCCAGCCCTATATGGGCGGGCTGAAGGTGATCGCGCGCGACTAAAGCGTTTTCCCGCGAAGTGGGCACCGGTTCGCGTCCGAAAACGCGGCATGACGAGAATCGCGTTGCGAAGATCGGGCGGCCGGCTATCCTGCCGGCCCCTCAACGCGACCCCACCGTTCATGCCCTTGCACCGCGACATCTTCTGGATCGGCAGACAATGGGCGGTGACAGGTTCCGGCATTCAGGCCGTCGATCAGCGCCTCCGCGGCGTCCTGGACATCGCGATCGCGCGGCTCTGGGACGAGGATCTCGTGCAGAGCCGACGCGCCAAGCCCGGAGTCAATGCTGCGGATTTCGACAAGGCGCTGACGGTAGCACGCGAACGGTTTCCGCAGGCGCCGACACCTGACCCGTTCGTCGCGCATCTGAAGGAGCTCGGGGTGACCGAGGCTCCCGTCGTGAATCCCGTTGTACCGGCGATGCAATTGCGTGCGGAGGGCCGGCTCGCGCGCTTCCTGCCGCAATGGCGCATTCGCCGCTAGCGGGACCAGGCCGGGAACCTGGTGCCGGGGCCCTGATCAGCCGGTTTGCCTGATGGGCCGCGGCCGGATATGACAGGTCAAACGGCTTTTCGGAATCGAACTCGCGCATGCGCATTCTCTGCACCAATGACGACGGCATCCACGCTCCCGGCCTCAAGGTCGTGGAGGAGATCGCGCGCGCCTTGTCGGACGACGTCTGGGTGGTGGCGCCCGAACTCGACCAGTCCGGCGTGTCGCATTCGCTGTCGTTGAACGATCCCTTGCGCCTGCGCGAGGTCGGCCCGCGGCACTTTGCGGTGCGCGGCACGCCGACGGACTGCGTCATCATGGGGGCCCGTCATATCCTGGGGGCGAAGCTGCCTGATGTCGTGCTGTCCGGCGTCAACAAGGGCCGCAATGTCGCCGAGGACGTGGTCTATTCCGGCACCATCGCCGGCGCGTTGGAGGGCACCATCTTAGGGTTGCCGTCATTCGCGCTGTCGCAGGAGTTCAGCGTCGAGACCCGCGAACGGCCGCCGTGGGACACCGCGCGCAAATTCGGGCCCGACATCCTGCGCAAGGTGATCGCTGCCGGCGTTCCCAAAGACACCGTCATCAACGTCAACTTTCCGTCCTGTGCGCCGGAGGATGTGCTGGGCGTCCGCGTGACGCGCCAAGGCAAGCGCAATCTCGGCTTCCTCAAGATCGACGAGCGCAGCGATGGCCGCGGCAATCCCTATTTCTGGATCGGCTTCGAGCGCACCGCGATGATGGATACGCCCGCGGCCGGTACCGATCTCGCGGCGCTGCGCGAGCGCTACGTTTCCGTCACGCCGCTCAGGCTCGATCGCACCAATGAAGCGTTTTCGGAAGAGCTGAGCCGGACGCTGAAATAGGGCTAGCCGCCGCGAAGCGCGGCTTCGATGGTCTTGCCGAGTGCATCGAGCTGAAACGGCTTCTGGAGTGCCGGCCGGTCGCGGTATTGTTCGGGCAGGCCGGAAGAGCCGTAACCGGTGGCGAAGATGAACGGGCAGCCCTTCGCCATGATGACATCGGCCACCGGCGAGATGACCTTGCCATTGACGTTGACGTCCAGAATGGCCAGGTCGAACTCGGTTGATTGCGCAAGCCGCATGGCCTCGGTGATGTCGCCCGCTTCGGCGGCAACCTTGTAGCCGAGCTCCTCCAGCATATCCGCGACCATCATTCTGATCATGACCTCGTCCTCGACGAGGAAAACAGAGCGGCCCGAAAGCCCTGTCGCAGTCATAGGTGAGTCCTTGCCCATTCTCGTAAACGTTCGCAGATAACGATAGGGGACGCAATGCGCGTTTCGGCGAGCGCAAACCCGCAAATGGCTTAGCGATTGAAAGCCCGATTGTGGTCCAATGCTGCGCCGAAAGGCTACCATGAGTTCCTGAGCCGGAACAAGATTCTCGTCTCGGGTTCTTGCGGTGCAGTACGCGATCCACCAGACGAGATGAGCAACAGCAGCTATGACGTCCGATCAGCACCCGCCGGAAAAGATGATGTTTCAGCTGACGCTGAGGCGTCGGGGCATTAGCGATCAGGCCGTGCTTAGGACCATGGAGGCGGTGCCGCGCGAGCTTTTCGTCGACGAGTCCGATCGCGACGGCGCCTATCTCGACAGCGCACTGCCGATCGCCTGCGGGCAGACCATCAGCCAGCCCTTTGTGGTCGCCTACATGACCGAGCAGCTCCAGCTCCAGAAGCAGCACCGGGTCCTCGAAATCGGCACCGGCTCTGGCTATCAGGCGGCCGTATTGTCGCGCCTTTCTGGCCAGGTGCTGACAGTCGAGCGCTATCGCAAGCTCGCCGACACGGCACGCGCCCGGCTCGAAAAGCTCGATTGTCACAATGTCGAGGTGATGCTCGGCGACGGTCTCAATCTGCCTCCCAATATCGGTCCGTTCGACCGCATCATCGTCACCGCCGCGATGGAGCAGATTCCGGCGAACCTGGTCGAGCGGCTGGAGGTCGGAGGCATCCTGATCGCTCCCGTCGGCCCGCATCAGGGCGTACAGACGCTGACCCGCTTGACCCGCAGCGAAACCGGGATCGACCGCAGGGAACTCGTCGAGGTCCGCTTCGTGCCGGCACTGCCCGGCGTAGCGCGGGAGCTGTAGAATCCCGGATCGGCTGCGCCGCCAACACCTTATTGGGAGGGTTAAGGCGTTATTTACTCGACGCGTGTTTACTTAAAACACCAGTTCTGTTGCGTACGAGTGAGTAACCATGTTCGCTGTCGCCGAGTTGCTTTACTCGCGCCGCGTGCCGCAGGTCGCGGTGCTGGCGCTGATCTCCTTCAGCTTCGCAGGGTGCAGCGCCGACATGTCGTCGCGGCTGTCCCAGACGAATTTCTCCAACCCCTTCGCCTCGGAAGCCACGGGGTCGGTGCAGCAGGCACCCCCGCCGCAGCGTGAGCTGCCGCAATATGCGCGGCCGCAGACGCAGCCCGGTCATTATCAGTCGCAGCCCTTGCCGCCGCCGGCCGTGTCCGCGCCGCAATCCTACCCCGCTGCGTCCGGTGGGGGAGTCTCCGGGGGAGGGCGCGGCGTCAGCTCCTACGCGCCTCCGGCGCAGCCGCATCTCGAGACCACGGCCACCGTGCCGCCGCGCTCGGTCGCGGCCGCCCAGCCGGCCGGCGGGACCAAGATCATCGTCGGCACCAGCGATACGCTCGACGTGCTCGCCAAGCGCTATCGCGTCACGCCGCAGGCTATCCTTGCCGCCAACGGCTACAAGGGCCCGCGCGCGCTCTCGCCGGGGCAGCAGCTTATCATCCCGCATCCGGCGACCGCCGCTGCGCCGGCGCCTGCGGTGGCGCCCGTTGCGGCGGCGCCCGCTGCCAAGCCGGTTGCGGCCATGGCTGCGCCGTCGAGCACCCATTTCGTCAATCGCGGCGATACGCTCGCCAGCATTGCGCGGAAGAATCGTATCTCGGCGGCTGAACTCGCCCGTGCAAACGGCCTCGATCCGTCTGCCAAACTCAAGCTCGGCGCCAAGCTGACCGTGCCCGGCGCGAAGACCGCGGCCGTCGCGGCACCGGTTGCTGCGGCGCCGGTCGGGGCTGCTCCGGTGGCCGGGACGCTCCAGCCCGTAGCGGCTGCTCCGGCGCCCGCCACCAAGATGGCCGCTGCTGCCGCGCCGGTGCAGAGTGCGCGCCTCGCTCAGGCGACGGCCAATGTCGAAGAGAAGCCCGCCGAGACCCCGGCGAAGGCCGCGGAGGCCACCGGTGCGCTGCCGACCTTCCGCTGGCCGGTCCGCGGCAAGGTGGTCACGAGCTACGGCGCCAAGACCAATGGCAAGGCCAATGATGGAATCAATCTCGCAGTGCCCGAGGGGACGCCGGTCAAGGCGGCCGAAGACGGCGTCGTCGCCTATTCCGGCAACGAGCTGAAAGGGTACGGCAATCTGGTCCTGATTCGGCACTCCAACGGCTACGTCACCGCATATGCCCATGCGAGTGAGCTGTTGGTGAAGCGCGGCGATACCATCAAGCGCGGTCAGGTCATTGCCAAGTCGGGTCAATCCGGGGAGGTGGCGTCGCCGCAGCTCCACTTCGAGATCCGCAAGGGATCAAGCCCGGTTGACCCGCTTCAATTCCTGAATGGGGCGTGAGGCGCACCTTCGGTCGGGCACACCCTCGCCAAAAACACGCTGTCATCGTCCGCCTTGTGCGCACTTGCGCACAAGGCGGACGATGACAGTCGTGAGTGAGGTGACGGCGAGCCTTACTTCGCCGTCAGCTTCACGCCGAGCCGTCCCGCCAGCTCCTGCACGAACTGCCACGCGACGCGGCCCGAGCGCGAGCCGCGTGTCGTGGACCATTCCAGCGCCTCGCGCTCCAGCGCCTCGTCGCCGATCTTGATGGCGAAATGGCTACAATAGCCGCGTACCATGGCGAGATATTCGTCCTGGCTGCAGCGGTGAAAGCCGAGCCAGAGGCCGAAGCGATCCGACAGTGACACCTTCTCCTCGACCGCTTCGCCCGGATTGATCGCGGTCGAGCGCTCGTTCTCAATCATCTCGCGCGCCAGCAGATGGCGGCGGTTGGAGGTGGCGTAGAGGATGACGTTCTCGGGCCGGCCTTCGATGCCGCCTTCGAGCACGGCCTTGAGCGATTTGTAGGAGGCATCATTGCCGTCGAAGGAGAGGTCATCGCAGAACACGATGAAGCGGAAGGACGAGGCCCGCAGCTGCTCCATCAGCGCGGGCAGGCTCTCGATGTCCTCGCGATGGATCTCGATCAGCTTCAGCTTGTCGGCCGGTTTGCGTTCCGCGTTGATGCTGGCATGCGCCGCCTTCACCAGCGACGACTTGCCCATGCCGCGTGCGCCCCAAAGCAGGGCGTTATTGGCCGGCAGGCCGTTGGCGAAGCGCTCGGTGTTCTCCATCAGGATGTCGCGCATCCGGTCGACACCCTTCAGCAGGAACAGCTCGACGCGGCTGACCCGCAGCACGGCCGCAAGGCGCCCGTCCGGATGCCAGACATAGGCATCCGCCCGTTCGAACGATTCGCGCTCGACGGCTGGCTTGCTCTGGGCGGAGAGGTGCGCCGCGATCGTCTCCAGCGCGCGGACGATGCGCTCCTGGGAGAGGTCTGGGGCTGTGGCGATGGCTTTGGAGGCTGCCGTGGGGCGTTTTGCCGCGACGTGGGCGGGCTTCCTGGCAGGGGTGAGGGGGGCTTTGCCGGCCGGGCTTTTGTTTGGTTTTTTGGGCATGTCCGAAGTTCCTGAGAACGCAGCCATATCGGGCCTGACGGCGCGCCGCAAGGTGGCCCAAAAGGGCAGTCTGGCAGCGTTGCAATTGGGGCAATGACCGCTATAGTCCGCGCGAATTTGACCGAACCGGTCGCCTTTGAGGGCCTGACCGGCTTTCCCCCGTTCTCACGAGGATCGTCCGAATGCTGATTACCCCTGCGTATGCCCAGGCCGCGGGCGCCGGCGACACCAACAGCATGTTGATGTCGCTGCTGCCGTTCGCGCTGATCTTCGTGATCATGTACTTCCTGATTCTGCGTCCGCAGCAAAAGAAGGTCCGCGACCACGCCGAGCTCGTGAAGAACATCCGCCGCGGCGACACCATCGTGACCTCGGGAGGCCTCGTCGGCAAGGTCACCAAGGTCGTCGACGACGACCAGATCGAGTTCGAGATTTCCGATGGCGTGCGCGTGCGGCAGATGCGCCAGATGATCTCGGGCGTGCGAGCCAAGGGCGAGCCGGCCAAGGAAAGCTCTAAGGAAAGCGCCAAGGACGACACAGCGGCAAAGTGAGCGCCCGCGCGAGTCGCTCAAGTCTCCTGATCTGACAGGTCCAGTCGATGTTGTATTTCACGCGGTGGAGGGCGCTGGGGATTATCCTGACGGCGCTGATCGTGTGCCTCTGCGCGGTCCCCAACTTCTTCCCCGAGGCGCAGGTCAAGACTTGGCCCGCCTGGGCGCAGCGGCGGCTCGTGCTCGGCCTCGACCTCCAGGGCGGCTCCTACCTGCTGCTCGAGGTCGATTCCAACTACGTGAAGAAGGAGCGGCTCGACCAGGTCCGCGACGACGTTCGCCGGACGCTGCGCGATGCCAAGATCGGCTTCACGGGTGGCGTTACCGTGCGTAACGACGCGGTCGAGGTTCGTGTCACCAAGGAATCCGATGCGCCGGCCGCACTCGTCAAGCTGCGGGAGCTGTCCCAGCCGTTGGGCGGCCTCATGGGATCCAGCGGTCAGCGCGACCTTGAGGTGGCAGATGCCGGCGGTGGTGTAATCCGCCTGAGCATCCCGCAGGCTGCCATGCTCGACCGCATGCGCAAGACCATCGAGCAGTCGATCCAAATCGTCGAACGCCGCGTCAACGAGCTCGGCACCGTCGAGCCCGTGATCCAGCGCCAGGGCAATGACCGCATCCTGGTGCAGGTCCCGGGTCTTCAGGACCCGACGCGCCTGAAGGAACTGCTGGGCAAGACCGCGAAGATGGAATTCCGCATGGTCGACACCTCCGTGCCGCCGGATCAGGCGCAGCAGGGGCGGTTGCCGCCGGAATCCGAGCTGTTGATGAGCGCATCGCCGCCGCCCACGCCCTACGTGGTCAAGAAGCAGGTGCTGGTCGCGGGCGGCGACCTGACCGACGCCCAGGCGAGCTTCGACCAGCGTACGGGCGAGCCGGTCGTCAGCTTCAAGTTCAACACCTCGGGCGCGCGCAAGTTCTCGCAGGCCACGACGGAGAACGTCGGACTGCCCTTTGCGATCGTGCTCGACAACAAGGTGATCTCGGCGCCCGTGATCCGCGAGCCGATCACCGGCGGTCAGGGTCAGATCTCCGGCAATTTCACGGTGCAATCGGCCAACGATCTCGCGATCCTGCTGCGTGCCGGCGCGCTGCCGGCACCGCTCACGGTGGTCGAGGAACGCACCGTCGGTCCGGGCCTCGGTCAGGATTCGATCGAGAAGGGCGAGTTGGCGGCCTATGTCGGCTCGATCCTCGTCATCGTCTTCATGCTGCTGACGTACCGTCTGTTCGGGGTGTTCGCCAACATCGCAGTGGCCATCAACGTCGCGATGATCTTCGGGCTGCTGTCGCTGCTCAATGCGACGCTGACGTTGCCCGGCATCGCCGGCATCGTGCTCACCGTCGGTATCGCGGTGGACTCCAACGTGCTGATCTACGAGCGTATCCGCGAGGAGCTGCGCGGCGGTCGCAACGCGATCTCGGCCATCGACGCCGGCTTCAAGCGGGCGCTTGCGACCATCCTCGATTCCAACATCACCACCTTCATTGCTGCCGCGGTGCTGTTCTACATCGGCACCGGCCCCGTGCGCGGCTTTGCCGTGACGCTCGGCATCGGCATCATCACCACGGTGTTCACCGCCTTCACCATGACCCGGCTGATCGTCGCCTGGTGGGTGCGGTGGAAGCGGCCGCAGAGCGTGCCGATCTAGGAGCCTGATCTTGACTCACACCGTTCTCATCGGGCTCGGCGTCCTCATTGCCATTCTCACCGTGGTCTCGGTGTTCGGCTGGCTGCCGTCGCTCCGCATCGTCCCTGACGATACGCATTTCGACTTCACACGCTTCCGCCGCATTAGCTTCCCGATCTCGGCCGCGCTGTCGATCCTCGCGATCGTGTTGTTCTTCACCCATGGCCTGAATTTCGGCATCGACTTCCGCGGCGGCACGCTGCTGGAGGTCAAGGCGAAGTCGGGCGCCGCCGACATCGCGGCGATGCGCACGACATTGGATGCTCTGCGTCTCGGCGAGGTCCAGCTCCAGCAGTTTGGCGGACCCGAGAACGTCTTGATCCGCGTCGCGGAGCAGCCGGGCGGCGATGCCGCCCAGCAGGAGGCCGTGCAGAAGGTTCGCGCCGCGCTCGGCGACTCTGTCGAATATCGCCGCGTCGAGGTGGTCGGCCCGCGCGTCTCAGGCGAATTGCTGGCTTACGGCATGCTCGGCCTGATGCTCGCGATCGTCGGCATCTTGGTCTATCTCTGGTTCCGCTTCGAATGGCAGTTCGCGCTCGGCGCCATGATCGCGAACGTGCACGACATCGTGCTGACCATCGGCTTCATGTCGATCAGCCAGGTCGATTTCGACCTGACCAGCATCGCAGCACTGCTGACGATCTTGGGCTATTCGCTCAACGATACCGTCGTCATCTACGATCGTATCCGTGAAATGCTGCGGCGCTACAAGAAGATGCCAATGCCGCAGCTTCTCAACGAGTCCATCAACTCGACACTCTCGCGTTCGATCATCACTCACTTCACGGTGACGCTGGCGCTGCTCGCGCTGCTGTTGTTCGGCGGGCACGCGATCCACAGCTTTACCGCAGTGATGATGTTCGGCGTGGTGCTGGTCGGCACCTATACCTCCATCTTCATTGCGGCCCCGATCCTGATCTACCTCGGCGTCGGCGAGCATCGCGAAGATGCGCCCGATACGGCTGCGCCGGCAAAGAAAAGCAAGGCATGATCCGAACCTCATGCCCTCGCAGGAGTTTGCGAGAGCAGTAAGCCCCATTCGGACGAAGCTCATGGCCGGCGATCCCAATGCTCCGCATTTCCCGCGCTCGGCGCCAATCGATGCCTATGGCAAGGGCGGCTTCGCCTTTGCCGGCATGTCGCATCGGGGGTCGCTGCTCTGCCTGCCGGACGCGATCTGGGCCTGGGACGTGACGGACCCCGCGAAGATCGATCGCTATTCGCTGGATCGGATCTTCACGGCCGCCAACAGCATCGACACGCTCCTGGTCGGCACCGGAACCGGGCTGTGGCTGCCGCCGCCGGAGCTGCGTCAGGCCCTTAAGGCGGTGAGGGTGGTGCTGGACACAATGCAGACCGGACCCGCCGTGCGCACCTACAACATCATGATTGGCGAACGGCGGCGCGTTGCTGCTGCGCTGATCGCCGTGCCATGAGCAGCCCTGCGCCGCCGCCCGACTCCGTTGCCTTCTGCGCCGATCTGGTGCGAAGCCATGACTTTCCGCGTTACGCCGCGACCCTGTTCGCGCCGGTCGCCGAGCGCCGTGCGTTGCTGGCCCTGTATGCCTTCAACGTCGAGATCGTCCGCGTCCGTGACCAGGTGAGCCAGCCTTTGCCCGGCGAGATCCGCCTGCAATGGTGGACAGACATGCTGTCGGGCCATGTCCACGGCGGCGCCGAGGGCAATCCCGTGGCAGCCGAGCTGCTCAGCGCGATCCGTGATTTCAACCTGCCGGTCGAGCCGCTGTCGCAGCTGGCCGACGAGCACCAGTTCGATCTCTACAACGAGCCGATGCCGACCATGGCCGCGCTGGAGGGCTATCTGGCCGCGACCTCGTCGGCGCTGTTCGGTCTGGCGGCGCAGGTCTTGGGACCGCCGTCGGAGGCGGTCGAGCATCTCGCCCGCCATGCCGGGCTGGCGCAGGGCATCGTGCAGGTCATCGCCAATTTGCCGCGCGACGCCGCGCACCGGCAATTGTTCCTGCCGCAGCAGCTGATGGAGAAGCACAATTGCAGCATCGAGGATGTCTTCGCCGGCAAGGAGACACCCAATCTGCATGCGGTGCTGGAGCAGCTTGCGGGTGAAGCCCGGCAGCATCTGACGACGGCTTCGTCGCTGCTGGCACAGGTGGCACCGTCCATGCGGCCGGCGTTTCTGCCGTTGAGCCAGGCGCAGGCCGATCTCAAGCGCCTGTCGCGTCCGGAACGCAACCCGTTTACGCTGCAGCCGTCGTCGCGGCTGCGCACGCTCTGGACGCTGTGGCGCGCCTCGCGATCGCGTGAATTTACCAAATAGCCCCTGGCTTGTCCCTGAGCCGGGCAAATGCTCTATGTTGTCCTATGGCTGACTTGTCCCGAAGCGCGTCCGATCTCAGCGGCTTTCCGGTCGCACCCAGCGACATTCTTGCCGCCGCCGAGACCATCCGTGGCGCCGTGGTCGAGACGCCCTGCAGCCATAGCCGGACACTGAGCAGTATCTGCGGCTGCGACATCTGGCTGAAATTCGAGAACCTCCAGTTCACCTCCTCGTTCAAGGAGCGCGGCGCGCTCAACCGGCTCACTGCGCTGACGCCGGAAGAGCGTGCGCGGGGCGTGATTGCAATGTCCGCGGGCAACCACGCCCAAGGCGTTGCCTACCACGCCAAGCGGCTCGGCATTCCCGCCACCATCGTCATGCCGATCGGCACGCCCATGGTGAAGATCGAGAACACAAGGCATCACGGCGCCGCGGTGGTGGTCACGGGCGCGACGCTGGAGGAGGCGGCCGCCTTTGCGCGCAGCCATGGTGAGGCGCGCGGCATGATCTTCGTCCACCCCTATGACGATCCGCTTGTCATCGCGGGGCAGGGCACGATCGGGCTGGAAATGCTCAAGGCGGTACCGGATCTCGACACGCTGGTCGTTCCGATAGGTGGCGGCGGGTTGATCAGCGGTATCGCCATCGCCGCGAAATCGATCAAGCCGTCGCTGCGGATATTGGGCGTCGAGGCCTGGCTCTACCCGTCGATGTACAATGCGATCCATGACGGCAACCTGCCGGCGCGGGGCGACACGCTGGCCGAAGGCATCGCGGTGAAATCGCCGGGCAAGATCACCACGGAAATCGTCCGTCGTCTCGTTGATGACATCGCCTTGGTCAATGAAGCCGAGCTCGAGCGTGCGGTCGCAACCCTGATCTCGATCGAGAAGACGGTGGTCGAGGGCGCCGGCGCCGCCGGCCTCGCCGCCCTGATGTCCGATCCGTCCCGCTTCGCCGGCCAGAAGGTTGGCCTCGTACTGAGCGGAGGCAATATCGACACGCGGCTGATCGCCTCCGTCCTCACCCGCGAGCTGGCCCGCGAGGGGCGGCTGACGCAACTGTCCCTCGATATTCCCGATCGGCCCGGGCAGCTGGCCGCCGTGGCCGCGCTTCTGGCCGAAGCCGGCGCCAACATCATCGAGGTCTCGCACCAGCGGACCTTCTCCGACCTTCCGGCCAAGGCGACGCTGCTGCAGCTGGTCATCGAGACCCGTGACAGCGCGCATCTCGACGAGGTGATAGCAAGGCTCAGCGCATCCGGACTGAGCGCGCGCTGCACCTGAGCGGTGCGCGGCGATGCCGCTATCGCGACGCCAGAGCCGCGAGGTGACCGATCAGCCGATCGATCTCGGCTTCGGTGTTGTAGTAATGCGGGGAGGCCCGCACGAGCGGCGGCAGCGAGCGGAGTTCGGCATCGATGCGAGTGCTCGACGGATCTGACGCGCCGATCGTGATGCCGGCGGCCGCGGCGCTCCTCACAATGGCGTCCGCCTCATACCCGTCCATCGTGAAGCTGACGATGGCGCCCGGCGCGCGTCCGAGGTCGCGAATGGTGATGCCGCGGATGGAGCCGAGACCATCACGAAGGCGGCCCGCGAGCAGGCGACAGCGCTGCTCGATCAGGTCCATGCCGATGTCGAGCGCATAATCGACGGCAGCGCCGAGCCCCAGCCGGGCCGCATAATTGTTCTCCCAGGTCTCGAAACGGCGCGCATCGTCGCGGAGCCGATATTCATCGCGTGCGACCCAGGGCGCTGCGAAATGGTCGATCATCGGCGGCTCGAGCTGTTGCAGCAGCGCGCGGCGGACGTAGAGAAAACCGGTGCCGCGCGGGCCGCGCAGGAATTTGCGACCCGTGGCGGACAGCATGTCACAGCCGATCGCTTCGACGTCGACCGCCATCTGCCCGACCGCTTGGCACGCGTCCAGCAGGTAGGGAATGCCGTGCGCCCGCGCGATCTTGCCGACCGCCGCGGCGGGATTGACCAGCCCGCCATTGGTGGGAACCCAGGTGATGGCGATGAGCCTTGTGCGCTCATCGACCATGCGCTCGAGCGCGTGCACGTCGAGCTCGCCGCGGGCATCGCTCGGCACGACATCGATCGTCGCGCCGGTTCGTTTCGCGATCTGAAGAAAGGCGACGTAATTGGCAGCGTATTCCGCCTCGGCTGTCAGGATACGGTCCCCTTTGTGGAACGGCAGCGCGTAGAACGCCATCTGCCAGGCAACCGTCGCGTTCTCAACCAGGGCGATCTCGTCAGGTGCCGCATTGAGCAGGCGCGCCACAGAGCCATACACCGCATCGAGCCGATCGGACTCGCGATCGGCAGCGGCATAGCCGCCAATTTCGCTTTCGAGGTCGATATGCTGTTTCATCGCCGCGGCAACGGCCGTTGGCATGAGAGCTGCGCCGGCGTTATGGAGGTAGGCGAGCCGGGCGGCGGCCGGTGTGTCGGCTCGTATTTGGTCGATGTCGATCACGTGAGAACCTCTGCCATCGGGTTCCCAGAGTTAGACACAATGACGCATGCGAGCAATAGCGGGCAAGAGCTGACGTGGGCCTGCAGGCGCACAGAGCTGCGCCCGCATGACGATCATGCGGTGCGACCGAGCCTCGCCTCGATCTCCCGGCGCAGCGCCGCAAAGTCAATTGGTTTGGTCAACAGATCAGTCGCGCCGCTGTCCAGCGCTTTGCGTTTGGTTTCGGTATCACCGTAAGCCGTAATCATGATCACGGGGACCTCGGGCCGGGCCGCACGTACAATCGGCAACATCTCGAGCCCGCTCATGCCGGGCATATTGATGTCTGAAAGGATTAGAATGAGTGTTGCATCGCGGAACTCCATGGCGCGCTGTAGCGCCATCGGCGCCGACGATGCAAATTCCATCAGAAAGCGGCCGGCGCGCAGATCGCGTCGGAATTGCTGGCGAAACAGCACTTCGACGTCCGGCTCGTCGTCAACCACCAAAATGTACACGCTCACCCCTTGTCTCCGGACTGCATAGGGCTGGCCGCGGTGCGTGGCAGCGTGATGATGAACTCCGTAAAGGCGCCTGGCTCGGTCTCGAAATCGATGCTGCCGCCATGTTGTTTCACGATAATGTCGTGACATATCGACAGGCCGAGCCCGGTTCCTTCGCCGACCGGCTTGGTTGTGAAGAACGGACTGAATATCTTCTCCCTCACCTCGGCAGGAATTCCGGTGCCATTGTCGCGAATGCGGATTTCCACGGCACGGTCGAGACCCTTTGTTGTCGCGCTAAGAACGGGCTCGAACCCATCGCCGGCGATTTCCTTGCGTTTCATGGCGGCATAGAAGCCGTTTGAGATCAGATTGAGGAAGACCCGCGTGATTTCCTGCGGGTACACGCCGACAATCCCCGCAGAGGGATCGAGCTTTCGCTCGAGCGTAATGTGAAAATCCGGCCTTTCCGCGCGCGCGCCGTGATAGGCCAGATTGAGGCCTTCCTCGACGATTCCGTTGATGTCGGCGGCGCGGCGCTCGCCAGAACCCTGTCGCGAATGCAGCAGCATGTTCTTCACGATGGAATCGGCGCGTGCGCCGTGCTGCACGATTCTTGCGAGGTTGGCCTGAAGCACCTGCGTGAGTTCGTCGATCTCCTGCCTGACCGCCTCGTCCAGCTCGGTCGCGCGCAGCTTCTCGTTCAGCTCGCCGATCAATTCCGACGAGAGCGATGAGAAGTTGTTGACGAAATTGAGCGGGTTCTTGATCTCATGCGCGATGCCTGCGGTTAGCTGGCCAAGTGAGGCGAGCTTTTCAGTCTGGATCAGACGATCCTGTGTCGCGCGCAGCTCTTCGAGAGACTGCGAGAGCTCCTTTGTGCGTTTGCGCAGTTCATTCAACAGACGAGCGTTCTCGATCGCGATGACGGCCTGATTCGCGAAATTGGCAACCAACGCGATTTGCTTCGAAGTGAATGGCTTCACCTCCTGGCGGAAAATCGTGATCGTCCCGATAAGCTCGTCTTCCCTAAGCATGGGCACGATGACGAGGGTTCTTGCTCCGGCAAGGTTGGCGAGCGCGCGGACGTTGGGATTTCCTTCAATGTAAGGCGGCTGGCTCCGGATGTCCTCGATGTGGACGGGCTGATGTGTCTTCTCCACGGTGCCGAGACCGCTGCCGGGATGCGGGCGAATGCTCTGGTACAGGCGGGTAGCTACATAGGCCTGCGGCGCGTTGTAGAGTGCAACCGTGCGGAAGCCGCCTTCCTCATAGAGGTTCATGGTGCCAAATCGAGCCCCGCAGACGCGGGTCGCTTTCTCAAGCATCTTGTCGAAGACCGGCTCCAACTCGCCGGCGGACGAGCTGATCGTCGCCAAGACTTCCGCAGTCGCGATCTGCTGCTCGAGGGATTCCGTAAGTTCGCGCGTGCGCTCCCGTACCTCTTCGAACAGCCGGACATTGCCGATCGCGATCACGGCCTGATCGGCGAAGGTCTGAAGTAGAGCAATCTGCTTGGCGTTGAACGGATTGACCTCGGTGCGTCGAAGGGTGATGGCGCCAATTCCTTCCCCTTCGCGCAAGAGCGGTACACTGAGGATGGTCCGCACGCCGTCATCGCGCCTGAGTTCTCTTCCATCGGGAAATTCATCGCCTTCCGGCGAGGTGATGTCCCCCACTTGGACTGGAGACCGGTCGAGAATTGAGCGGCCGGCTGTCCATTTGCGATTGATGGGCCACGTTGCGCGGGAGGGCACTATCGGGCCGTGATGTGCAACCAGCTGAAGATGATTGTCCCTTCTCAGGCGAAGTACCGCATCTGAGCTTTCGCAGAGCTCACAGGCGCTTTCGACAATCGCATTCAAGACCGGATCGATCTCGGTCGGCGACGACGCTATGACTTTCAAAATACTGGCGCTGCCGGTTTGGTATGTCAGTGCGTCCTGCAGGTCACGGCTCGTGGCTTGCACTTCCTCGAAGAGACGCACGTTCTCGATGGCAATGACCGCCTGATCGGCAAACGTCGAAACCAGCTCGACCTGTTTCTCGGAAAAGGATTGAACGGTTGTGCGGCCCAGAAATAACACTCCGATCGGCTCGCCTTCGCGCATCATCGGCACGCCGAGCAGCGTGCGATAGCCTGCGGCCTTCTGCATGTCCGGGTAGGCATATTCGGGATCAGCCAGCACATCGAGGATTTGAACGGACCGCTGTTCGAGCAGAACCCGCCCGATCAAGCTGCCTCTGCCGGCCTGAAGCCGGTGGACGTCGGCGACCTTGACCCAATCCACGCGAAAATTATAGCCGGTGGCATGATAGAAACCGCGCTCGTCCTTGCGCGCAATGGCGGCCATATCCGCATTGCATAGGCGCGCTGCGGATTCCGTCAGCGTATCAAGCACCTTCTGAAGGTCGAAGGCGGAACGGCTGATGACTTTCAGCACGTCTGCAGTCGCCGTCTGCTGCTGCAATGACTCGCTCAGGTCATTGGTCCGTTGCCGAAGCTCATCAAACAGGCGCACATTTTCGATCGCGATGACGGCCTGGTCGGCGAAGGTGGTGACGAGCTCGACTTGCTTCTCGGTGAAGGGCTCCGTGCGTTGGCGCGCGAGCACAATCGTCCCGATTGGTTCGTTCTGACGCAGCAGCGGTACACAAAGCGCTGTATGCTGGCCGCCGAGGGTCGTCGCCTCCTGCAGCGTGTATTCTGGGTCGGAGGCGACATCGAAGATCTGGACCGGACGCTTTTCCGTCACCGCCCGCCCCGTGATCGTGCCGCGTCCCGGGGCGATGGGGTGGTTCTTGATGAACTCGATGTACTCTGCGGTGTAACCGACCGCTGCTCCGGCGCGGTAGAGATCGCCTTCGCGCCGCATGATGAAAGCCATCTCGGCGTTGCACAGGCGCGCTGCGGTCTGAACGAGCGTATCGAGCACCGGCTGCAGATCGAAGGTCGAGCGGCTGATCGTTTTGAGAACGTCTCCGACCGCGGTTTGCTGCTGAAGCGATTCAGTCAAGTCGTTTGTACGCTGCTGTACATCGCCGAACAGCTTCGCATTATCTATGGCGATGACGGCCTGCTCCGCAAAGGTCCGCAGCAGCTGCTTGTCGTGCTCGGCAAAGTTGCCCGGCTGGGGACGCGTGACGCTGATCATGCCGATTGCAGTTCCGCCCTTCATGATCGGTGCGAACAGCATCGCGCGGAAGCCGCGTAACCGGGCGACGTCTCGGATCTGCAGTTCGGAGGTGGCCTCGGTATCGGGGACGGGGACGACCTTTCCGAACGAGGCGAGTTGAAAGCTTGGAAAGTCCGCAATGGGCCGCGGAAACATCTGCGTGAGATGCGCATCTGCGACAGCATTGGTGCGGGTGAACGCGGCAAGGTGCGCAATTCCGCCGACGAAACGGAATACTGTGGTGGAAAAGCCCCCGATCAACCGGTTGGCGCTGGTAGCGATTGCGTCGAACACCGGCTGCACGTCGGAGGACGAGGTCGCGATCACTTTCAGGACGTCGGCAGTCGCGTTCTCCCGATCGTGCGCGGCGCGCAACTCGGCCAAGAGCCGAGCGTTCTCCTGCTTCAGATCTGCCACCACGTCCGGGGAGAGCGCGGGCATCGGAAACCAAATCCATATCGCCGGATGCGTTGCAGCATCGGGCCAAAATATGCGGCAGTTTCGACTGGATTATTTCACTTCGGAACGCGTTCGACCAGCCCTATTGCAAGTTGCGCCGACAGGCTCTGCACGCCTTCCGGCGGACTGCTGGGCAGGCCTGCCGGAATGTCGGCTATCAAGATGGCACGAGAGCGCGGAGCTCGTCTCAGATGCAGAGGCTGAGTAGCTTGATGTGGCAGTTGCTGGATTTGGGCTTGCTTGCCGGAGCAGCCTCGCGCTTCACGGCAACCAGCGGCTCCTTGTCCTTCTTGCCCTTACCCTTGCTCTTCGGCTCGTAATCGCCGGCGATGACCATGGCCCAATAGGTTCGCTTGCCGCTGGCATTCCTGGCGCTGGCAATGCCGACGCGGGAGGCGTTGTGCAGCAGGAGGTTCTTGCGATGCCCGGAGGAGTCGATCCACTGGCCCAGCGTCTTCTCGAAATTGTCGTAACCGTAGGCGATGTTCTCGGCGGCGCGGCCCGCGCCCGCCGGCGCGACGCGGCGGTTGAAGGGCCCGAGCGCGTCGTGACTGAGGTCGTCCTTCGCCGCCATCGCGCGGGCCTGATCCATGGCGATGCGATCGAGGGTGGCATCGCGGACGACGCGTGCCTCCCCATGCTTGAGACGGAAGCCCGAGATCAGCTCGGCCGGTGAGTCGGCCACCGCGGGCGTGGCCGCCAGCAGCAGAAGGCCTGCGATCATCCCGCCAGCCACACGTTGCATCATCGTCCCCCGAGCGCCCATAATCCTTGCCGGCCCCGCGTTAGTCGACAGTTTCTCTATCGCCAATGTGGACGCTTCAAGGCACGCCGCAATGTCAACTCGCCGGTAGGTTCGCCTCGAAATTGAAGCGGTCGCGCAGGTTCTTGCGCTGCTCCAGGATGTCCTTGAGAAAGGCACGGTCCTGCTCGTTCTTCATCATGGGCTCGATCAGGTCGAGCTGGTTCATTGCGACCAGCTGCAGGACCTCGGTGCGCGGCTTGCCACTGGTGTTGCGCGGCAAGGCGTGCACGATCTGGATGTGCTCGGGCGGCTTCGGTCCCTTTGCCGCTGCGAGCTCGCTGCGGAGCTCGCCTTCGAGCGCTGTCTGGTCGGCTTCGACGAAGGCATAGAGCCCGACGCCGGAGCGGCGGTCGGCAAAGGCGACGATGGCGGCGTCGCGTACGGCGGGATTCCGGCGGATCAGCTCAGCCAGCACCGGCGCGTCATTGACGAGCCGCCGGCCGCCGCCCTCGCGGTCGGTAAAGTTGAACAGGCCGCGGGTGATGGCGCGATAGATCTTCTTGCCGGTGGCGAGCCACAGGCTCGCGGCGAACGACTTCTTTGCCAGGATCTTCCGCTCCCGTGGCGTCAGCGCCTCCGGCGCGTAGGAGCGTTTGTGCTTCAGCAGATGCCGCAGGTCTTCATAGGCGAGGATGCGATAGAGCCGGCCGCGCCGCGCAAAGCAAGCCGCAAGCTGGAAGTCGGTCACATAGGCGCGACCGTCGCGGCCGACCAGCCAGTTCTGTTCCTTGGCGAGATCGTTGTGGCAGATACCGGCGCGGCGCAGCCGGCGAAGCGCGGCCTTGGCCGAGCGGAAGTAGGCGAGATCGCCATGCGGCTTTGCCAGATGCAGCGCGACACCGTCAACGAAGCCGCGCACCAGCGCGCGGCGTCCGGCCCATAGCAGCTCGGGACCGACCTCGAGGCCTTTGGCGCGCACCAACGCGTGCTTCTCGCGGGCGAACAGATGGCGTGCCAGCAGAAACGACCACCATGGCACCTGGTCGAGCCGGCGCAGCACCGCGTCGGACTCGCCGTTCTCGGTGCGGAAGCGGCCGCGCTCGACGGTCGAGAACACGTCGCGCTTGAGCAACACGCCTTCGGTCCAGCGCACCGACAGCTCTGCGGCGTCGTCTTTGGGGAGGCTCATCGAAAGCTCACGCGGCGGCGGCAATGCGCAGGTGATCGGCGATCCAGCGATCGAGATCAGCGAGCGCCCGTGCACTCAGCGCCTGCTTCTTGGCCACCGTCTTCTCGTTGCCGCGCAGCCGCGTGCCGTCAGCCTTTTTGGTCGGCGCCGTCGCAAGCGGCGGGAACAGGCCGAAATTGATGTTCATCGGCTGGAACGACCGTGTGCCCGGTTCGATGGTCTCGATATGGCCGCCGGTGATGTGGCCGAGTAGCGAACCGAGCGCGGTCGTGCCCGGCGGACCGACAAGTGTCTCGCCGCGCGCGTCCGCTGCTGCATAAAGGCCGGCGATCAAGCCGACGCTGGCGGATTCCACATAGCCCTCGCAGCCTGTCATCTGGCCGGCAAAGCGCAGCCGCGGCTGTGCGCGCAGCCGCAACCGGCCGTCGAGCAGCTTTGGCGAATTCAGGAAGGTGTTGCGATGCAGGCCGCCGAGTCGGGCGAACTCGGCCTTCTCCAGCCCGGGAATGGTGCGGAAGATGCGCTGCTGCTCGCCGTACTTCAATTTCGTCTGGAAGCCGACGATGTTGTAGAGCGTGCCGAGCTTGTTGTCCTGACGGAGCTGCACGATCGCATAAGCTTTCGTGGCGGGATCGTGCGGATTGGTGAGGCCGACGGGCTTCATGGGACCGTGGCGCAGCGTCTCGGGACCGCGCTCCGCCATCACTTCGATCGGTAGGCAGCCATCGAAATAGGGCGTGTTGGTCTCCCATTCCTTGAATTCGGTCTTCTCGCCGGCGATCAGCGCGGCGACGAAGCCGTCATACTGCTCCTTGGTCATCGGGCAGTTGATGTAGTCGGCGCCGTTGCCGCCGGGGCCGACCTTGTCGTAGCGCGACTGGAACCAGGCCACCGACATGTTGATGGACTCGCGGTGCACGATGGGCGCGATGGCGTCGAAGAAAGCGAGCGCGTTCTCGTCGGTCAGGTCGCGGATGGCGTCGGCCAGCGGCGCAGAGGTGAGGGGGCCGGTGGCGACGATGACGTTGCTCCAGTCGGCCGGCGGCAGGCCTGCCACCTCGCCACGGGCGATCTCAATCAGGGGATGATCGTTCAGCGCCTTGGTGACCGCCGCCGAGAAACCGTCGCGGTCGACCGCGAGTGCGCCGCCGGCGGGCACCTGGTTGGCATCGGCCGCGCGCATGATCAGCGAGTCGAGCCGGCGCATCTCCGCGTGCAAGAGGCCGACGGCGTTGTTGGCGGGGTCGTCTGAGCGGAACGAGTTAGAGCAGACGAGCTCGGCGAGCCCATCGGTGCGGTGCGCCTCGGTCATGCGAGCCGGCCGCATTTCGTGCAGCACCACGGGGACGCCGGATTTCGCCACTTGCCAGGCAGCCTCGGAACCAGCGAGACCGGCGCCGATCACGTGAACGATGTTGGATTGGGATCCTGTCATGGGGCGGACAGGTAGCGCTTTTCGGCGAAGAGTGGAATCGCCGAGATCGAGTTTTCTGCAACCAGAGACGACAACGCCCGCACAAGGCGGGCGCTATCGGGTCGTCCGGTTAGGGGCTGAAATTATCAGCCCTGATACTGACCGGCGGCAACGCGCGGAATGTCCGAGCGATCGAGACCGATATCGGCCAGTTCGCGATCACTGAGCTGGGACAGCTCGGCAACATTGCGCTGATAGTCCCGGAAGGCCTGGATCATGCGGATGAGCGAGAGCAGCATTGGTAGTCTCCTGTAGTTTGATTCAGCCCTTGCCCGGGCTTCATCGTTGAAGTGAATATAGATGAGCGTAGTGCAGTGCGAAAGTTCCTATGTTGCGATGCAGCTAAGCGTTGATTGCATAGCGCCGCTAACGGACGATTAACCTAGCGGCGCTCTCGCCCCAGCAACGGGCGGGGCGTCACAAAGAGAGCAATAAATGCCCGTGAATTCACGGACTTATCGCACTTGCGTGACCCGGATGCGTCAAGCGGATATGTTAGGTTTCCCGGGTCCGCCAAGGGCTCGAACCAGCTACTAAACCCAAGTCGCACATGCGCGATTCGCATGTGTTCCGAAGACAAGATATGAATTTATATTCACTCACAACTTCGGCTGGGTCGCCTGCGTTTATAAAAAGCAGTATTTCTGCATGCCGCTCTGCGTGATGCGCAGCATCACGCAATTCTCGCGAAGAATTTATTGCGGCAAGTTGACGCGCCCGAAGGAAAGTCGTGCCGCAGAATCCGGCAATGTCGCTGGTCTGTGCAAGGACAAGAAGGAAGGTAACGTCATGTCGAAGTTACTCGGGGTAATCGCAATCGCTGCCGTTGCGTTCGCCGGCGCGCCGGCTGAGGCCGCCAAGCACGCAGCGGGCGGCTGCAGCGGGGCCAATCTGGAGAAAACGGAGACCGCGATCGAGAACATGGCCGACGGCGACAGCAAGTTCGCCGCGCAGAAGGAGATCGCGGCTGCGCAGGACGCGCTGCTCAACGGCAAGATGGGTGTGTGCGGTGCGCATCTGAACAAGGCGATGCAGGCGACCATGGCCAAATAGAAGTCCGCGCTCTAGGGAGAGGGCCGATCGCCGAGCGATCGGCTCTCACTTGCTTATGCGAGGGCTCAAGGAGCGCGCGCCAGCTGGGTGGCGAAATAGGCGACGGTCTTGGAATAGACCTCGCTCTTGTTCCATTGCTGGAGCACAGCGAAGTTGGGACTACCCGGCTGCCAATCCTTGCCTCGTTGCCAGCCATAGCCGGCGAGGTAATTGGCGGTGGAGGCGAGCACGTCGGGCGCATTGTGCAGGAGATCGCGCTTGCCATTGCCGTCGAAATCGACGGCATATTTCATCCAGGATGACGGCATGAACTGGGTCTGGCCGAGCTCACCGGCCCAGGCGCCTTTCATGTCGGCTGGGGCGAGATCGCCGCGCTGGACGATGCGCAGCGCGTCCATCAACTCGGCGCGAAACTGCTCGGAGCGGCGGCAGTCGTAGGCAAGCGTTGCCAGCGAGCGGATCGTTGCGAACTTGCCGGTGTTGACGCCGAAATCGGTCTCCAGACCCCAGATCGCAACCAGGATCTCGCCGGGCACGCCATAGGCCTGCTCGATGCGCGACAGCACCGAGCCGTATTGCTTCATCATGTTGGAGCCGCGCTGCATGCGTGGCGGCACCATGCGGCCGGAAAACTCCTCGAACGTCTGGCTGAAGACTTTTTGCGAGCGGTCGCGGTTGAGCACGCTCTGATCGAGCGTCACGCCGGCGAGCCCGGCGTTGATGGCCTGCTGCGAGATGCCTTTCGCTGCGGCATCGGTTTTGACATCCGCAAGCCAGGCGTCGAAATTGCCCGAGCCGCAGGCAACAGCGGCAAGCGCTGGCTGGACTGCTGAAATTGACGCGGAGAGGACCAGGGCTGCGAGAGCGAGACGAGAAATCGTCGGGGTCATTCGAGTAAATGAATTCCGTGAAGCGATCTGACCAGTGGGCGCAATCTCGGTCGGAACCGCGGCCAAAGCAAGGCGCACAACAGGGTGCGATCCTGCCCGAGCCGGGGCAGGATCGCATGTCACGATGTCGTCAGGCGTCCGTCCGATTCCGCCAGGGGAAGAGGTTGGCCGGGAAGTCGGCGGCCGGCTTACGCGGACGATGCGGGGGGGGCGGCACCGGATGTGCTCCGGGCTCCGAAATGATCACTTTGCGGTAGAGGTGCCACGTGGCATGGCCGAGCAGCGGGATCACCACGGCGAGCCCGAGGAAGGCCGGTATTGTGCCGAGCGCGAGCAGCACCGCCACAATCAAGCCCCACGCCGCCATCGGTACCGGGTTTCTTGCGACGACACGCAGCGAAGTTACCATCGACTCGAGCGCGCCGGCATGACGGTCGAGCATCAAGGGGAACGACACGACGCTGATGCAGAGCGCGGCGAGCGCGAACAGGAAGCCGGTGCCGCAGCCAACCGCAATCAGCCACCAGCCTTGCTGCGTCGTCAGCACGCGCGTCATGAAGTCCGAGAGTCCGGTCACGCCCTGGTAGCCGAAGGCTGCGACATAGATCGCCTGCGCGGTCGCAACCCAAGTGACGAACAGGGCGAGCAGCAACGTCCCGAGGCCGAGCATCGCACCGAACGAAGGCGAGCGCAGCACTTCCATGGCATCCCAGGCGCTCGCCGGTTCATAACGCTCGCGCCGGCTGGAGAGCTCGTAGAGTCCCAGCGCGGCGAAGGGCCCGATCAATGCGAATCCGGCAGCCAGCGGAAACAGCAGCGGCAGCACCGAATACCCCATCACCACGCGGGCGAGCACGAGGCCGAGCACAGGATAGATCACGCACAGGATGATGGCGTGGCTCGGAACGGCTTTGAAGTCTTCCCAGCCGCGCCTGAGCGCGTCCTGCAGATCGGACAGTCGGATGGTTCGGATCACCGGTCCAGCCGCATCCTCGGGCTGGGCCATCGTAGGAACATTGCCCTGGTAGAGTGTGGCCATGGTCGCTAGCTCCCTTGCCAGGCGGCCGAACCCAGCGCCGGCAAACGGCGCAAGCGGCCGCCATTCTCTGAAATCTCGCGATCCCGACCACACGCGAATTCCGGCTGGCATCGCGAGCTGAACGCCAACCATACTCCCAAGTCCGAGTCCTGTCCCTCACGCTTGGGTGAAATTCGATGGCGCGGCGCAACCACAACGACGTCATTCTGTCGTCATTTCGCCGCAGATAAGCTGATGCTGCTGGTAGCTTGCGGAACTTCGCGGGCGCAGCGCGGTAACTTCGTCTATAAGTGCCACTCAAGGCCCTTCCAACGGATTCCTTTTCGGGGAGCAGACATGAGCATTTTCGGGAAAATCATGAGCGCGATCTTCGGCAGCCAGCCGGCCTCCGCCGCGCCCGCCGGTGGCGCAGCTTCGCCCGGCGCGCCCGCAGGGGCGCCAGGCGCTTCGGCGCCGACCGCCGCGCCCATGGCTGCCGTTGACGTAGCGGCGATCGTCGACAAGGCGGCGGCCGCACACAAGGGCGAGAAGCTGGAATGGCGCACCTCGATCGTCGACCTCATGAAGGCGCTCGACATCGATTCCAGCCTCGCTGCACGCAAGGATCTCGCCAAGGAGCTGGGCTACAGCGGCGACATGAACGACTCGGCTAGCATGAACGTCTGGCTGCACAAGCAGGTGATGTCCAAGCTCGCCGCCAACGGCGGCAAGCTGCCGCCGGAGATCAAGCACTGACCCGCCCGGGCCGTGCCGCAAGGGCCCGCGATCTCGCGGGCCCTTTTGCCTTCAGGCGACCAGATCCGCATCCTCCGGATGCCTGTCGAGATAGTCGACGACGAAGCTGCAGCCGGCGATCACCTTCCTGCCGTCGCGCCGGATCAAGTCCAGCGCGCCCTTGACCAGCTCGGAGCCAATGCCGCGGCCGCGCAGCGCGCGCGGCGTCTCGGTATGGGTGATGATGACCGCGGACGGCGTCAGCCGGTAATTGGCGAAGGCGATGTCGCTGCCGACATCGAGCTCGAAGCGGCTCCTGTCCTTGTTGTCGCGTACCAATGCCGCCATGAGGTATCCTTCCGAAATGCAGATGCCTCCTGATCTAGGAGGCTTGCTCCGCCCCTGCCAAGATGCAGCCAATGCAGATTGGCGCAGAGGAGATATCCGCAAATGGGTGCCGCCGTGACCGCAGTGCAGTATGGAAATCGTGCTCTGCGAGCATGATGCAGCGACCGCAAATAATCCTCGATACGGCTCTTGCAGGCCGAACTTCGGTTCCCACGTCCTGGAGAGGACATACGCCCGAATGCGGCCGGCAGGTCGCCAGACATTCGGCGTGTCGTGATCGCCAGCCGCAGACGTATGCCTCTTTTGCAGGAGGGTACGATGTCGGATTCTGGTTTCTTGAACACTCATCGAACATGGGAAGACTGGTGCGGGATGCTGCTTGGCGCGGCGATCGTGGCTTCGCCGTGGTTTCCCGTCCAGGATCAGGGGATCACCGGGCACCAGACGGCCATCCTCAATACCGTCGCGATCGGTCTGATCGTGTTTGGCCTCAGCCAGCTCGAATACGTCGCCTTGCAGCGGTGGCAAGAGGTGACCACGATCCTAGTTGGACTGTGGCTCATCGCCTCGCCTTACGTGATCGGCTACTCCGCTGACGGCTTCCTCCGCATCTATCACACGGCACTCGGTGCGGTGGTGGTGCTGCTCGGCATACTCCAGCTGTGGCAGGACTGGGATCAGACTGACCAGGACATGCTCAAGCATGGGCAATAGCCGTAGATGTCGGCAGGCCCGCCGGCCACGGGCGGCGGGCCTGTGCACTCATCTTGTCACGAGATCTGCATAGTCCGGGTGCTTGTCGATCCACGCCCTCACGAACGGGCATTGTGGGATCAGCTTCAATCCGGCGGCGCGGACCTGGTCGAGCGCGCCTTGTACCAGCTTCGATCCGACCCCCTTGCCCCCGAGCGCCTTCGGCACGTCGGTATGCTCGAACGTGATCACGTTGCCATCGAGCTTGTAATGCTCGGTCGCAAGATGGCCTTCCACCGCGAGCTCGTAGCGGTGTTGGGCCTTGTTGTTGATGACGTCGCCCATGTCGTCCCTTCCAGCTACCAGCCTCGCGCACCATGCCGCTACGCGCGGTCGGGTCGGCCGATTTTTCAATGTTGAGGTCGTTCTGTTCAATCGGTCGCTCTGGCCAGCCTGGAATCTTCGGGCTGCGGCGGGCGGAGGCAACCCTGGCAGATGACCAGTGAGCGGTTGACCTTGGCGTCCTGCTCGGCCTCGACGCCGTCCTGCGCCTGCCACCATTCCTTCGAATAGGGCTGAACGCCGGCTTGCGACGTGTTGCGCTCGGAGTGGGCAGCGGTGCGCGTTGATTGTGAAGCAGCGCGCGGCCGGTTGGGATCCTCGCCAGCGCCATCCCAGGCATAACGCGCAGGCTTGAAGGCGGGATCGGAAGCCAGATGCGCCTGCGGCGCAACGGCACATCCGGCGAGCGCCAGCGTGAGCAGGAGGACGGCGGACGCTTTGATCATGCAATGCACTCTGTACGCGAAGACGGATTAAGGGTGCGCCGATCATGTTTAAAATTCACTGAACAATTGCGGTTGTGACTGCGATCAACGCTGATGCGATCTCTGATCCTCCTGCTCACCTCGCTCGTAACCAGCGCGCGTGCCATCCGTTTCGATCTGCACGGCAGCAGCTGCTGCGGCTTCGGGGTGCAGGCCTGCTGGCGGGCGAAGGCCATTGCGGCGACTGCGTTTGCGTTTAGGCTGCCGTAGGGCAGGTCCGCGGCAGCCGGCCTTGCAGGGGCGCCGGCGATGGCGATAAATGGGCGGCAATGAGCGGGCAGCTTGCGCGCTGTCCGTCGTCGAAGAGGAAGCCCGATGCAGCCCCTGCGCATGTCCCGCCGCGTCATGAATCTCGCCTACATGCTCACCCAGAATGCGCGGCGGCATGGATCGCGCCCCGGCTTCGTCTGGGGTGACAAATCCTGGACCTGGCGTGAGATCGATGCGCAGGTCTCGGCGCTGGCGGCCGCGCTCGCCGCGCGCGGCATCGCCAAGGGCGACCGCATCCTGGTCCATTCCAAGAATGGCGACGAGATGTTCTTCTCGATGTTCGCCGCCTTCCGGCTTGGCGCGGTCTGGGTCCCCACCAATTTTCGCCTGATGCCGGATGAGGTGACCTATCTCGCACAAGCTTCCGGCGCGAAGGCGTTTCTGTGTCACGTCGATTTCCTCGAGCACGCGGCGGCCGTGAAGGGCGGCGCGCTGGAGTTCACCTGGAGCGTCGACGGCAGAGGCGCGTTCGGCGAGACCTCGGTTGCGGAGGCCATCGCCTCGCGCGCCGGAGCGGTGGTCGAGAATGCGGCCGTCGAGCACGACGATCCCTGCTGGTTCTTCTTCACGTCGGGAACCACCGGACGCTCCAAGGCCGCGGTGCTGACCCATGGCCAGATGGGCTTTGTCGTCACCAACCATCTCGCCGATCTGACGCCTGGCGTCACGGAGAACGACGCCTCGCTGGTGGTGGCCCCGCTGTCGCATGGCGCCGGCGTGCATCAACTGGTGCAGACAGCGCGCGGCGTGTGCACCGTCTTGCTGCCGACTGAAAAATTCGACATCAACGAGGCGTTCCGCCTGATCGAAAAGCATCAGGTCGCCAATCTCTTCACCGTGCCGACGATCCTCAAGATGATGGTCGAGCACCCCGCCGTCGACAAATACGATCACTCCTCGCTGCGGCACGTGATCTATGCGGGCGCGCCGATGTATCGTGAGGATCAGAAGACTGCGCTGAGGAAGCTCGGCAAGGTCATCGTGCAATATTTTGGCCTCGGCGAGGTCACCGGCAACATCACCGTGCTTCCAGCGGCGCTGCACGATCCAGAGGACAGCCCGCATGCGAAGATCGGCACCTGCGGCTTCGAGCGCACCGGCATGCAGGTCTCGATCCAGGACGACGAGGGGCGCGAGCTCGCGGCCAACCAGAGCGGCGAGATCTGCGTGATCGGGCCGGCCGTGCTCGCCGGCTATTACGACAACCCCGAAGCTAACGCTAAGGCATTCCGCAACGGCTGGTTCCGCACCGGTGACCTCGGCCACATGGATGAGGAGGGCTTCGTCTACATCACGGGCCGCGCTTCCGACATGTACATCTCCGGCGGCTCCAACATCTATCCGCGCGAGATCGAAGAGAAGATTTTGACCCATCCCGCGATCGGCGAGGTCGCCGTGCTCGGCGTGCCCGATGCGACCTGGGGCGAGGTCGGCGTTGCCGTCTGCGTCGCGCGCGAAGGTGCGAAGGCCGTGAGCGAGGCCGAGATGGCCGCGTTTCTCGGCCCGAAGGTGCCGCGCTACAAGATGCCGAAGCGGTTCTTCTTCTGGGAGGCGCTGCCCAAATCGGGCTACGGCAAGGTGCCGAAGCGGATGGTGCGTGACGAGCTCGAGGCGCGCGGGCTGCTCGATCTCGACAAGACCAAGGCAGGCTGAGCGCGAGTGATGCGAAGTATCAAGCAGCCGGGCGCGCCAGTCGCAGAACGCATCCAATGGGTGGAGGGGAGGGGGCGCGCCTTTTCCTTCACGCTTCTGGCAGGTCTGCCGCTGCTGGAAGCTGCACGTCGCGGATTTGCGGCAGAGGGATTTGGCGGCGGCGTGCTGAGTTTCCGGCGCGGCGCGCTCGGGCCGTTCGCCTATGTCATGCCGGCGCTGTCGAAGACCGGCGAGAACGCCGCGTTCTACAGCGACACGCACCGGCCCGAAGGCGTCACGCGCACGAAGCTTGGCAGCATGACGCTCGGCATGCGCGATGGCGCGCCGTTCTTTCATTGCCACGGGCTGTGGACGGAGGCGGACGGCAAGGCCAGCGGCGGCCACATGCTGCCGGACGAGACCGTCGTTGCCGAGCCTTTCGAGGTCGAGGCGTTCGGTATTGATGGCGCGATGTTCACCGCCGAGCCCGATCCGGAGACCAATTTCAAGCTGTTCGGGCCGGTGGCCTCCGCGAGCACCGGCGCGCGCACGACGAGCCGCAGCTTCGCATTGCGGCTGCGGCCCAATCAGGATTTTGCCGGCGGTATCGAGGACTTCTGCCGTGCACACGGCATTGCGCGTGCGAAAATTCACGGCGGCGTCGGCTCGACCATCGGCGCGCGTTTCACCCATGGCGGCGCCACCGAACCGTTTGCCACCGAGCTGGCGATCACGGCCGGGACAATTGCGGCTGGCTCTTCGGGCGCACTCGAAGCGGCGCTTGACGTTGCGCTGGTCGACTACACCGGTGGCATCGCGGAGGGACGAATGGTCCGTGGCGACAACCCCGTTCTGATGACGATGGAGTTGGTGCTCGAGGTATTGGGCTAGTAGCGGCGAGCGATCGTCAGGGGCGAGAACGTAGCTTGGCAATGGCCAGGAATGTGGATTCACTGACCCCTGAGCTGGATCCCTGAAAGAGGCTGAGCAAGGGGGATTGTCCCTGACCGATGCTCTGGCTGTTCTTGACGTCATATATGGCGGAGAAACGGCCCAGCAGCTTTTCAACCTTCGCGGGATCCGAGAGATCCTTGATCTTCATGAATTTGTCCACGAACTTAGCCTGCTGATCGATCGGCATCGCCGCCATCGAGTCAGGCAAATTGAAGGTGGTCCTGAACACCTCCGAAAGAGCCTTGTCGGCAAGGATATCGTATGCGGACGTGATTTCCCCCGCCTTTCGCTGGAAATAGAGCGCCAGGCGCACGCCGGGATTCGTATCTCCCTGCTGCTGCTCCAGGCTCTGCTGGAGATAGTTCGCCTGTACTTCCCGCAATTGATCTTGCTTCTGAGAACCAATCATCGCAAGGCGCGCGACATTGCCCTTGCTGTCGAAATTGAACGACTCCACGATTTCGGCAAAGCGCGGATCGCTCTCGGTGTTGGCGAAGCTCTTGGGATTGTTCAGATCGGACGCGAAGATCTTCTTCAGATAGTCGGTGCTGACCTTATTGGGGTCCAAACCCTTGGCGACGAGAATGAAATCGACCGTCTTCCGGTTTGCAAGCAGGCCGGAAACGCTGTCTATGCCTGCGATGGCTTCCTTATAGGACGTCGCGTCTTTCTGGGCCTGTTCCCGAACTGCTTTCTGCTGCTCAGGGCTTGTCTCTTTCAGCACTGCAATGACGTAGTTTTTTGCGATCTGGAGGACTTTTGCTGGGTCCTGAGCCACTAAGGGGGTCGTCAGATTGCCTTTGGCGTCGAAGTTGAAGGCGCGTGCGAGCTCGACGTACCGATTGTCCTTGAGCGTATAGACGAAGCTCTTGGGATTGCTGAGATCGCTTTCGAGGACAGCCTTGACAGTGTCCGGCGAGACCGCTTGGGGATCGAGGCCGACGGCGCCCAGCGCAAAATCATATACGGCTGGAGTCGATACCAACGCCTGGACTGACTTGATGTTGAGGATGGCGTTTCTGAACTGCCTGATTGCCAGAACTTCGTTCAGCGGGCTTGCCGCCGCATAGACGGCGGACTTGCTATCGTCGAACCGCTTTGCCGTGAGAGTGACGTTCGCAGCAGTCTGCGCGGACACTCCTGGCGGAAGTGACCCGTCAGGCGAAAACTCGAACGCGCCAGCCAGATCTACCAGGTCACCTATCGTCGCGATCTGGTCGCTGAGGCTGGCTACGCTCTTCGTGTATGATTCCAGGTGATATTTTTCGACCAGGATCTGGACCTTCAACTGGTTCACGTCGGCGCCAGGTTGCAAGAGTTGGGCCGTGTAGTCGGCGATCTTCGTGTTGGTGGCGCTCACGTCCGATTTGGCTTGAGCGAGCTGGGCGTTGAGGCCGGTCAACTGAGACGCGAGGGTCGTGTTGACGTAGCTGTTTGGATCGGATGGGTCGCTGCGCAGGACCTGACTTATCGTGTCGCGCGGCCACTTGTTCTGGTCGATCCCGAATGCCGAATAGACGTAGTTGCGGAGACGATCGTTGTTCAGCAGCTGGTCTGCACTGCTGATGCTGCCGATCTGGGCGTTGTAGTATTTCGTATCGTCCGCAAGTGCATCGACCTGACTCTTCTTGGTCGCTGTGTACAGACCGATCATCTCGTCGATCTGGTCCTCCGATTGCGCAACGGGCTTTGTACCGCCCGTGAAGGAGAATGCAGCGGCAAACTCCCGGTAACGCTTGTCGACCAGCTTGTTGACGAAGCTCTTTGCATCGGAGAGGTCGCTCTCCAGCACCTTTTTCATGAAAGCTTTGGCATACGCCATGTCTTCCAGGCCATATGCCTTCATCGCATAATGATAGAGGCGATAATCATTCATGAGATCGTCAATGGTCTTCACCTTGCCGATGTTGGCCTTGTAATAGGCGGCCTCTCGCGCGACGTCGGTCTGCTGTTCGACCCGGGTCAGGGACTGCTTGAGATGGCGCGAAATGTAATTGTAACTGAAATACGTTGATACCATCGCGCATTCCTCGCGGCTCTTACGGTCCCGGACGTCCGTCAATCATTGCGGGGTCGCGAGGTGGGGGCTGGCCTCATGCCAGCGGCGGTCTCACAGCTGCGTCTTAGGTCGGCTTTGCACCGCAATCTAAGATTTCATTTCTGATGAAGATAACGCATCCCGTGTTTGACGGGCCATTTGTTTCCATACGTTTCTCAAATACAGCTTACGCGAAGATGGTGTTCCCGGTATGTTCGGATCGAAAGATGGATAGGAATGGGGTTGGGAGCGAGCATGAGCCGAAGAAGCGGTCGAACGATCAACCTGCCGGCGCCTTACCTGAAGCGGGTCTGGCTCGATCCGTCGCAAGTTCACGATCGCGAGGCCTATCCGTTCTGTCTGCCCATCTTCCCCGATGATTTCGAGCTCAGTTTCGACGCGGCCATCACGATCATCGTTGGAGAGAACGGCACCGGGAAGTCGACGATCCTCGAGGGCATCGCAGCGCTCGCCGGCTATGACGATGCCGGTGGCGGCAAGGGCTACATGCCGGTCGATCATTCCGAAGCGCGCGAGAAGATGGGCGGCCAGCTCTCCAAGGCGTTGCGCGCAAGCTGGCTGCCGAAGATCACCAATGGCTGGTTCTTCCGTGCGGAGAGTTTTTTCTCGGTCGCGCGATATCTGGACAAGGCCGCACGGGACGCCGGCCACTCCGGTCCCGATTTCCTCTCGCACTCCCACGGTGAAGGCTTCCTGCGCTTCTTCGAAGAACGCTGCCAACGCCAGGGCATCTTCATCTTCGACGAGCCGGAATCGGCGCTGTCGCCGGCGCGCCAGATCGAATTCCTGAAGCTGCTGCGCCGCATGGAAGAGTCCCGCATCTGCCAGGTGATCATGGCAACGCATTCGCCGGTGCTGATGGCCTATCCAGACGCGCGGCTGCTGCGGCTCGGGAAATACGGGCTGGAGCCGACGACGGTGGAGCAGACCGATCATTACCGGGTGATGCGGGAGTTTTGTGCTGATCCACGCGGGTTCGTGGAGGCGACGCTGGCGGAGTAGGTGAGGGGATCCCCTAACACTAGCTCTCTCGCTATGGGCAATGACGGAGTGTGGAGCAGCAGTGCGCCAACTCCAGTGTCCCGGACAAGCTGCGACGCGTGAGCGTTGCGGCGTAGAGCCGGAACCCCAGGAGTCCGCGCGTCGGCTGCTGCATGGGCCCCGGCTCAGCAGCGCACCGCCGAAGGGGCGCTGCGCTGCGTTGGGGGCACGAGAGCCCGAATTCGTCTAGCGTTGCTACCCGCATCATAGGCGCGGCCTCGCATTCTCGCGGCACACCGTGCCCGAGCTTTGCTTCGATTGCCCGCCCTCAAAAGTGCCGAGGGCGCAGGGAAGGCCGGGTGCCGGCTGGCACCCGCGGTCCGCTGTGCGCGTAATGCGCTGGGAAGTGATGCACAGCGGCATACAGGTGAAGCCAAACATCCGGCCTTCCCTGCGCAGTGGGTTTACGGCTTATGTCGCGCTCTCCCCGGGGAGCGATGCACTATTGCCCCCGTCGCCTTGCGGATGACTGACGATGCGAACCCGGTCGGGCCGCAACGTCATCGCAAGGCTTGGCGCACAGACCCCAGGCGCCAGGACCACACGATTTTGCCGTACGCAAGCTGCACCCGTCGTGTGCGCGTGGGCGTTCGCTCACGGAGTGACCCGCCCTGCAAACCGCCTGCGCGCGATGCCGCCCGCGTCCACCACATTCCCATCCCGCGTTCGTGACGATCGCGATCCGCCCCTCGGCCCGGGTCGGGATGGCCTGAACATGCGCTAATTCCGAATTCCAGTAAAGCGAATTATTTTCGCCAGCAGGGCTTGACCGTGGTCTGGCGTGTTTTGCTCGTCGAGTCTGAGCAAGAACTCGGCATTTTGGGGAGTTGATGTACGATTCTGTTCATGACGAATCGCACATTCAAGACGGGCGAGAGCCGAGAACAACTCAGTCTGCTTCCTGCGCGGGTTGAGGACTATGTCGGGGCGGACAACCCGGTCCGGGCGATCGAGAGCTTCGTTGGCGTCCTCGACCTTGCCAAGCTCGGCTTTCGCCACGCTGATCGCAAGGCCGAAGGGGTCGGCCAGCCGCCGTACGATCCGGCCGATCTGCTGAAGCTGTACCTTTACGGCTACATCAACCAAATCCGGTCGTCGCGTCGGTTGGAACGGGAAGCTGGCCGCAATCTGGAACTGATCTGGCTGCTGAAGGGATTGAAGCCGGGTTATCGAACGATCGCCAACTTCCGCAAGGAGAACTGGGCGGCTCTGAAGGAGGCCAACCGCAGCTTCGTGCTGCTGATGCGCGAACTCGGTCTCGTCGGCGGCAGCGTTGTTGCGATTGACGGCTCGTTTTTCCATGGCGACGCCAGCAAGGCCAGCGTCTTTACACGCAAGAGGCTTGCCGATCAGATCGCAAAGCTTGACCAGGAGATCGAGGCTTACGGCAAGTCCCTTGAGGACAATGATGCCGCAGAAGCCAGGAAGCCGGGCAAGGATGGGCCCGACGGCGGCGGCGGAGATAGCGGCGACATCGGCGCGAAGGTCGCGGCGCTGATGGCCAAGCGCTCGCGCGCACAAGCTGATCTTGCTCGACTGGAAGAGAGCGGCCAGACGCAGCTGTGCCTGACCGATCCGGATGCCCGGCTTCTGGTCAAGAGCGGCCAGGGGGTCGCAGGCTACAATGTGCAGACCGCCGTCGACGACAAGCACAAGCTCATTGTCGCCAGCGAGGTGGTCAACGACAGCAGCGATGTCGGCCAGCTGCATGCGATGGCCATCGCGGCAAAAAAGGCCCTTGAGGTCAAGTCCCTCCAGGCGCTGGCTGATGAGGGGTATTACAGCAGTCTCGAGCTGAAGGCCTGCGAGGACGATGGCATCACGGCCTATGTGCCGGTGCCGGAGGGCAACGCTCGGCTCGAGAAGGAAGGCCGCTTTGCCCTCAAGGATTTCGACTATGACGGTGCATCCGACACCTACCGTTGTCCCGCCGGCCAACTGCTACATCCGATGAAGAGCAGGCAAAAGAACACCAGTGGCCGCATCGAGATCCGCTACGCGGCGCGTGGAGTGATCTGCAGGACCTGCCCGCTCAAGGTCCGCTGCCTCGGCTCAAACGCAGCCTACCGGACGATCGGTCGCTGGGAGCATGAAGACGTTCTTGAACGCCATCGCGCGCGGATGCAAGGCGCAGGCGAACTGATGCGCCGTCGCTCTGGCATCGTCGAGCATCCGTTTGGCACGCTCAAATGCCGTGCCGGCTATCGTCATTTCCTGGTCCGCGGCTTCGACAAGGTCCGCGGCGAGTGGAGCCTGATGGCGCTTTGCTACAACTTCACTCGCGTGCTCAACATCCTTGGGTTCGACACGTTTCTGGCCGCACTCGCAAAGACGCTTGCTCCTTGCCGATGCACCCTCGCAGCCCTCCTGCAGGGCATAAAGGTTGCTCTAGCGACCTTCTGGCGAATATTTCAGTCCCCGCTGGCAATCACCCCATCCGCTACGGCCTAGGACCGCCAACGAACCAATTCTTGCTCAGCCTCGTCGGGCAGCGCAACAGATGGTGTGAAGGTGGGGAGCGCGCCGCCACAGCCGCGCCACGAACCGGTCTCCCCACCGTCCAAAAATGCGCTACGATGCTCCCAGCGCGCTTCAAGTCGCGCAGGATCAACTGAGGAAACGACATGAGGATGACGATGGGACGGGCGATCGCCGGGGTGGCAGCGCTGGCGATGGCGGGGATGGCTCTGACGGCCGCCTTTGAGCCGGTCTGGGCTCACGGGCCGACGCGGCAGAAAGTGCGGGAATCCATCGAGATCAACGCTGCGCCGGCCAAAGTATGGGCGGCGATCGGCAATTTCCAGGACATGAGCTGGCTTCCACCCGTCACCAAGACCACGGGCGATAAGGGCAACGAGATCGGCGCGACGCGGACGCTGACCCTGACGGGCGGCGCGACGGTCGAGGAGGAGCTCTACAAATACGAGCCCGACATGCAGAGCTATTCGTACCGGATCACCAAGGTCGACGTGAAGGTGCTGCCGGTTACCAATTATTCCTCGACGTTGACGGTGTCGCCCGCGCCGGACGGCAAGGCGAAGCTGGAATGGGCCGGCGCGTTCTATCGCGGCTATCCCAATAACGATCCGCCGCCGGAACTGAGCGACGAGGCCGCCAGGACTGCGGTGAGCGGGCTGTACAAGGCCGGGCTCGAGGCGCTCAAGAAGAAGATCGAGAGCGGTAGCTGATCGTGCGGGCGCTGGTCCTGGCGGCGCTCGCCGCCAGCCTTTGTCATGCGAGCCTCGGCAGCGCAGCCGGCGAGGAGGCGTTCGTCACCAACCAGCTCAGCGACGATCTGACGGTGGTGGACCTCGCTGGCGCGCGCAGCGTTGCGACCATCCCGATCGGCGGTAAGCCGGCCGGCATCGCCGTCAGCGCCGACGGGCGCTTTGCCTATGTCACGAGCCCCGATGCCAAGGCGGTGACCGTGGTGGACGCAGCCACGCGGCAGGTCGCCGGCCGTGTCGAGGTCGGCGGCGGGCCGCTCGGCATTGCCGTGACGCCGGACGGCAAGACGGTCTTTGTCGCCGACTGGTACGCCGCCGCGGTGCGGGTGATCGATCCGGCCTTGCGCAGCGTTGTCGCCAGCATCGCGGTCGGCGCCTCGCCATCGGGTCTTGCGGTGACGCCCGACGGCAAGCTGCTGCTCTCGGCCGACCGCGACGACGACAGTGTCTCGGTAGTGGACACCGCGACGCGCCAGCGCAGGGCGATCATCAAGGTCGGCACGCGACCGTTCGGCGTCACCATCGATGCCGATGGCAAACGCGCCTACACCGCCAATGTCGGGTCCGACGACGTCTCGGTGATCGATATTGCAGACGGCCGCGAGATCGGCCGCGTGCCGGTCGGCATGCGCCCCTATGCCGTGGCGCTGACGCAAGGGCGCGGCTTTGTTACGGACCAATATGCTGGCACCGTCAGCGTGTTCGACCTGGCGAGCCTGAAGCCGATCAAGCGCATCCATGTCGGCGATTATCCCGAGGGTATCGCGGCGACCGCCGACGGCAAGCGCGTCATCGTCGCCTGCTGGGAGAGCAACACGCTCGGTATCATCGACGCGGCCGAGCTCAAAGTGATTGGCGAGATCAAGACCGGCGATGGCCCGCGCGCGTTCGGGGCGTTCTTGCGCAGGGGGGAGTAGGGCCGTAGCGGGGATGCTTTCCCGGATTACGCTGGCGCTCCATCCGGGCTATGGCACCGGCGAAAACATCGACGCAATCTCGTCCATCCTCTCGAACACATGATCGGGCCCCAGCGCACGCAGTGCCGCCGGCGCCGCATAGCCCCAGCACACCGCGCCGCAGGCGATTCCAACAGCCCGCGCCGCCTCGATGTCGCGGACCTCGTCGCCGATCGAAATGACCTTGCCGGGCTCGAGACCCGCGCGCCAGATGACTCGGCGGAATTTCGCGGCCTTGCCGAACAGCGACGCAGAGCAATCGAAATGCGCGAACAACGCCGCGGAAGGCCCAAGCTTCTCGCGCGCATTGGCCTCGCTGTCGGAGGTCACCAGCGCCAGCTGGACGCCGTTCTCGGCCATCGTCCGCAGCATCGTCTCGACGCCCGCGAACAGCGGAATCTCGGCTGCCGCCTCCGCCTTCAACCGCCGTGCATGCCGCGTTATCACCGGCAGCTTCCACAAAGGCACCTCGAGCCGGGCGAGGATCTCGCGGCTCGAGGCGTGCCGCAGCTCTTCAATCTCCCCATCCGCGACGCGACGAAAATCAAAGCGGTCGGCGACATCGTTGATGGTGCGCAGGAACCAGGGAAAGCTGTCGGCCAGCGTGCCGTCCAGATCGAAGATGACGAGGGCGTAGGGTAGGGCTCTCGAGCCGACTGGAGCAGGATGTGCTACGCGCCTACACCTAGTCATAGTTCATTCGACGGCCGGGTTGATTTGGCACGGCCTCATTGACGTCCAGATAGACGTTGTCGACGCAGCGCTGTACGGCACGATGATAGCTCCCGCCGCGCCATTCTCCTTCGCGAACTACAACATCGCTAACCTGCGCCACCGTCAGGCAGCGCCATTCACCGCCGGCCGGCAACTTAGATCGGCTTGCGCCGCCAAACTGAAAGACCAGTGCCCTTTCCTGTCCATTGGTATGCCCGAGGATGTGAGGACACACCTCGCGACGAACGCCATTGTAGTTCAGAGAAACGGGCAGGCGCCTCAATATCGCTTGCGCGAGCGTCTCGTAGGCTGCGCTGTGGCTCGATCGAACGATCTCGAAGGCCCTGTCACGGGCCCGGCCGTAACGGTAGATGGAGAAATCTTCGTCGAAGCTCGCTGCTCGTGTAATCCCAAGTCGCTCCATCACAGCGAAGCTTGTTCGGTCTACTAGTGAAAAATCCTGATCTCGGAACGAAACTCCGATGGCCCAAGCCGCCTCCAAATCGGCGCTAATGACCGGCTCTAGGCGCACGGCGCTGTTGCGAATACGATCCCAGAACGTCTCGGCAACATTTCGGTCAAATCGGCTCCTAAGCAAAAGCCAAGTCTCGGCGAGAACATGATCGGTCATCACCGGATCGGGAAAGCTTTGGAGGATTGCCTTGGCTACAGCGTTATTACGATCGCGCTTCGCGACGGCTGCAAACCAAACAGAAGTGTCGACAAAGACACTCAACGCCGTCGAGACTTGAGTTTGAGCTTTGTGGTCTTTCGCCCTCGTCCAGACGAATGCGTATCTAATATCGCTTCTGCGATCATTTCGTCTTTACGACTTGCTATGTCCGTTTCTTCACCGTCGTCTGCAAGATCGAAAACCGTAGAGATATCCAGCTTCCTTTCCGCTTCGCCGAGATCGTTGATTACAAGCCGCCTCACATATTCGGCGAACGATATCTTTTGCTCAGCGGCCTTGGCTTGTGCTCGCCGCCGAGTTTCGGGATCCAGCGTGACTTGCGTTCTGGCGCTCATGGGTTGCTCCTGGCCGACGCTACACCATCATGCCATCATACCCCCCGATTGGCAATACTCATGAGGTGGCCGCTGGTCCCGCGCGTCACTCCGCCGCCTGAGTCGTGCTCGCCCGCTTCGGTTTCCTGCCTTCTTCAGCACCGCTTCCAAATTTGCCCGCTTGGCGGCCATTTCGCGATGTCCTCCGCTTCGAGGCCGAGGTCGATGACTTAGTCGGCGGTCTTCATGCCTTCGAGATTGTGCTCACGACCGCAGTTGCCCTGAGCGACCAACTCATGCAGCACCTCTGGGCGCTTTTTGACGTCGTGAAAGCGCGGCCGATCGTCGGCTGGTCCAGGTGTGAGCATGCGGCGTGACGCGCCTAGACCAGATCGAGTCGGCTGAGGATTGCGCGCGTCGAAATATGCAGGTCTCGTCGAGGTCGAAGACGTTACTCCGTTAGGATTTCCAAACGGTCTCCTCGGTCCAGCCGAGTTCGGCGAATTCGGCGGCTCGCAGCGGCGCTTCGCCTTCCGCGAAGAACTCGTCAAGCTGTGGCGGTACGACCCTTGTTTCGGACAGCATGGCATGCGCCTGCCCGCGATGATGGATCTGGTGCTGAAACAGATGCATGAGCAGCCGGTCGCAGCGCTCGGTTTGAACGCTCGTATCGCGGTTGATCCGGACGAAGGCGTCGAGCCGTTCAATTGTCAGCGCATCGCAGATCGCAATCAGGCGGTTGTCCATTGCGGCCTGGGCAGCTTTGAGCTGGGCTAACGAGGGGTACGGCACCTCGTTCTTCCAGGCTGCCGGTCCGAGCCAGCCCCCTTCAAGCGCATCGATGTAGAAGAAGTCGATGATGTAGATGTGGTTCAGCGTACGCTGCAGGCTTGGAAAGAAGCCGGTGCGGTGGGCTTCGAATTCAGACTGGGATAGCGCAGCGCAGGCGGCGAGCAGGCGATGGTTCGCCCAAGCGTTGTTGTGGGCGAAGGCGCGGTAGGTTTGGACGAGTCCAGCGGACATGTCGGTTCTTTCCCGATCGAATCGTGGCCGATTACGCTCCGCTAATCCGCCCTGCAGCGCTGTGGCTTCGATGCAGCGCAATCTACTCCGCCGCCTCGCTCGCCGTCCGCCTCCGCTTCGGCTTTCGCGCCTTCTCCAGCACCGGAGCCAGGAACTTGCCCGTAAAGCTCCGCGGCGCCTTCGCGATGTCCTCGGGCGGTCCCCACGCCACGATCTCGCCGCCGCCGTCGCCGCCTTCGGGGCCTAGATCGATGACCCAGTCGGCGGTCTTGATGACTTCGAGATTGTGCTCGATCACGACGACCGTGTTGCCCTGCGCGACCAGCTCGTGCAGCACCTCCAGGAGCTTCTTGACGTCGTGGAAGTGCAGGCCGGTGGTGGGCTCGTCCAGGATGTAAAGCGTGCGGCCGGTGGCGCGCTTCGACAGCTCCTTGGCGAGCTTGACGCGCTGGGCTTCGCCGCCCGAGAGCGTCGTCGCCTGCTGGCCGACATGGATGTAGTCGAGCCCGACGCGGTGCAGGGTCTGGAAGGTCTCGCGCACGCGCGGCACCGCCTTGAAGAATTCGGCGGCCTCCTCGACGGTCATGTCGAGCACGTCGGCGATGCTCTTGCCCTTGAACAGGACTTCGAGCGTCTCGCGGTTGTAGCGCTTGCCCTTGCAGACGTCGCAGGTGACGTAGACGTCGGGCAGGAAGTGCATCTCGATCTTGATGACGCCGTCGCCCTGGCACGCCTCGCAGCGGCCGCCCTTGACGTTGAAGGAGAAGCGGCCCGGCTCGTAGCCGCGCGCCTTCGCCTCGGGCAGGCCCGCAAACCATTCGCGGATCGGCGTGAAGGCGCCGGTATAGGTCGCCGGATTGGAGCGCGGGGTGCGGCCGATCGGCGACTGGTCGATGTCGATGATCTTGTCGATGTGCTCGAGGCCCTCGATGCGGTCGTGCGGGGCGGCGCCCTCGCTGGCATTGTTCAGCTTGCGCGCGATGGCGCGGTAGAGCGTGTCGATCAAGAGCGTCGACTTGCCGCCGCCGGAGACGCCGGTGACGCAGGTGAACAGGCCGAGCGGAATCTCCGCCGTGACGTTCTTGAGGTTATTGCCGCGCGCGTTGACAACCTTGATGGTGCGGCGATGGTTCGGCGGACGCCGTTCCGGCACCTCGACCTCGAGCTCGCCGGTGAGGTACTTGCCGGTCAGCGATTTCGGGTTGCGCATGATCTCGGCGGGCGTGCCTTCGGCGACGATGTGACCGCCATGCATGCCGGCGCCGGGGCCGATGTCGAGGACGTAGTCGGCGAGGCGGATGGCATCCTCGTCATGCTCGACCACGACCACGGTGTTCCCGAGGTCGCGAAGCCGCTTGAGCGTGTCGAGCAGGCGGGCATTGTCGCGCTGGTGCAGGCCGATCGAGGGCTCGTCCAGCACGTAGAGCACGCCCGTCAGGCCCGAGCCGATCTGCGAGGCGAGGCGGATGCGCTGGCTCTCGCCGCCGGACAGCGTGCCGGAGGAGCGGGACAGCGTGAGATAGTTGAGGCCGACGTCGAGCAGGAAGGTCAGGCGCTCGCGGATCTCTTTCAGGATGCGGCCGGCGATCTCGTTCTGCTGCGTATTCAGCGTCTCAGGCACGCCCGCGAACCATTCGCCGGCCTTTCTGACCGACAGCTCCGAGATCTCGCCGATATGCTTGCCGCCGACCTTGACGCAGAGCGCCTCGGGCTTGAGCCGAAACCCCTTGCAGCCCTCGCAGGGCACGTCGTGGAAATATTTCGCCAGCTCCTCGCGGGCCCACTCGCTCTCGGTCTCGCGATAGCGGCGGTTGATGTTGGTGATGACGCCCTCGAACGGTTTCTTGGTGTCGTAGGAGCGGACCCCGTCCTCGTAGGAGAACTTGATCTCATCGTCGCCGGACCCGTAGAGGATCGCGTCTCGCGTCTTCTTCGGCAGATCCTTCCACTTGGTGTCGAGCGTGAACTTATAGTGCTTGCCGAGCGCGGTCAGCGTCTGCACGTAATAGGGCGATGACGACTTGGCCCAGGGCGCGATCGCGCCCTTGCGCAGCGTCAGATCCTTCTCGGGGATGACGAGATCCTCGTCGACATGCTGCTCGACGCCGAGGCCGCCGCAGGCGGGGCAGGCGCCATAGGGATTGTTGAAGGAGAACAGGCGCGGCTCGATCTCGGGGATGGTAAAGCCAGAGACCGGGCAGGCGAACTTTTCCGAGAACAGGATGCGCTCGGGGCCGCTCTTGTCGTGGATTTTCGCGGTCTTCTTTTTCTCTTTCTCTTCCGCAGGCGCGCCCGCCGGCGCGTCGGCGAACTCGACGACGGCGAGGCCCTCGGCGAGCTTCAGCGCGGTCTCGAAGCTCTCGGCGAGGCGCTGGCCGATATCGGCGCGCACCACGATGCGGTCGACCACGACGTCGATGTCGTGCGGGAATTTCTTGTCGAGCGTCGGCGCCTCGCTGAGTTCATGGAAGGTGCCGTCGATCTTGACGCGCTGAAAGCCCTTCTTGAGCCATTCGGCGAGCTCCTTCCGATACTCGCCCTTGCGGCCGCGCACGACCGGCGCGAGCAGATAGAGACGGGTGCCTTCGGGCAGCGCCAGCACGCGGTCGACCATCTGCGAGACGGTCTGGCTCTCGATCGGCAGGCCCGTGGCCGGCGAATAGGGCACGCCGACGCGGGCCCAGAGCAGGCGCATATAGTCGTAGATCTCGGTGACGGTGCCCACGGTAGAGCGCGGGTTCTTCGAGGTCGTCTTTTGCTCGATCGAGATCGCCGGCGACAGCCCGTCGATCTGGTCGACGTCGGGCTTTTGCATCATCTCCAGGAATTGGCGGGCATAGGCCGACAGCGATTCGACGTAGCGACGCTGGCCTTCGGCGTAAATGGTGTCGAAGGCGAGCGAGGATTTGCCGGAGCCGGATAGGCCCGTGAACACCACGAGCTTGTCGCGGGGAATCTCGACGTCGATGTTCTTGAGGTTGTGCTCGCGCGCGCCACGGATCGTAATTGCGCGCAGGCTGGAGCCCGCGTTCTGTTGTTGGCGTTTCGCCTTGATCACTTCGTCCATCCCGCTGGTCCTCAAGGAATCCAAAGACGCGCGATCGCGCCAATGTTGAAGGCGCGCTTCGCCCGGAACCGGGATCGGCGCCGATGGGTATGGCAGCGAACGTAGGAAGAACGGCGGCGGATTTCCAGTGGGACTTGCGAATCGTCAACGGATTGTTGGCGCACTGGCGGCATCTGGCAGCAGAGGGAGCGGGCGGAACTGCGCAGAGCGAGCCGTCAAACAAAAAGGCCGGCGTGGGCGCCGGCCTTTCGTGACGATGTGACGTCGGTCGCGATCAGTACTTCAGATCAGTACTTGGCAACGACCGGGGCGCCGAAATGATAGTTCACGCCGACCTGGACGGTGTGGAAGTTGATCGTGCCAGACGCCAGCGGAACGCCGAGGTTGGAGAAGTAGTTCTCGCTGCCGAAGCTGCGATAGAGGTACTCGCCCTTGACCGACCACTGCGGCGCGAAGAACGCTTCGACGCCGGCGCCGACGGTCCAGCCGGAGTGCCACTTGCTGTCGGAGACGCTCACGCCCAGCGCGCTGACGGTGACCTTGTTGTCGATCCAGGCGTAACCACCGGTGCCGTACAGCAAGACGTTGTTGACGGCCCAGCCGATGCGGCCGCGCACGGTGCCCATGGCGTCGGTCTTCGAACTCAGCGTCGCGGTGGCAACGCCGAAGCCGGGGACAACGGTCGCGCCGGTAACCGAAGCGCTGACGTCAGCCCAGGCGCCGTCGGCCTCGAGGCCGAACACGACGTTGCCGGTCTGCCAGTTGTAGCCAGCGGTACCGCCGACGAAGCCGCCCTGCATCTTCGGATCGGTCGAGGATTCTTCCCAAGCGCCGCCGCCGACGACACCGAGATAGAAGCCGGTCCAGTTGTAAACAGCGGCCGGAGCGATCGGAGCCTTGGTGTAAGGGCGGGCCGCAAGATCGGCGGCCGAGGCCGGAGCGGCGAGAGCGAACAAACAGGCCGAAGCCAACAAAACCTTCTTCATCTTTAATAAATCCCAGTCCCAGTTTCTGTTGTTGCCTTCCGTGACCGGAAGGCAGCGGACTCAACGGCCCAACTGAGGCTGTGCTTACACCAACAAAGCCGCAAGTTGTGTCTCCGAAAAGCCACAACGGCGCAAAACGTAATGGTTACTGACTCGTTTCCCGGCGACCAGTTCGCGCCCAAAAACAGAAAGGCCGGCGCGAGGCCGGCCTTTGATCTCCAACAATATCGCGAGATATCAGTACCTTGCGATCAACGGGCCACCCCAGCGATAGTTCACCCGGATGAGACCGATATCGACGTCCTGGCCGATGCGATTGGAGGCAGTGAAAGCACCGAGCGGAGCCCCGGCGAAATTGCCGGATCCGGTGAAGTCGATTGTGCGGTGGCCGAGGAAGATGTGATCGTACTCGAAGCCGACCGACCAGTTCGGCGCGAATCCGAACTCGACGCCCACGCCCACCGTGCCGCCCCAACGGGTCTCGTTGGCCCGGTCAAACTCGAGGCCGGTCGCCACATCGTAGGTCCGATAGCGATCACCGACGACGGCGGCGCCGCCCTTCACATAGAGCAACACGTTGTTCCAGGCGTAACCGATCTGCCCGGTGATCAGACCGAAAGAGTCGATCCTGGACTGGTTGCGAAGGCCGGACACCGCGCTGATGTTGTCGCCGGTAAAGTCGGCCCAGTTGCCTTGGCCTTCGAAGCCGAACACCCAGTTCGTCGACTGCCAGCGGTAGCCGACCTGGCCACCGACGGTGCCGCCGGTCGCATTGTGACAGCCCTCGCCGACCAGAACGCCGGTCGCCGGGGTCACGAAATCCCAGCACTTGCGGCTTGTGCCACCACCGCCGTTAATGCCGATATAGAAGCCGCTCCAGTCGTAAATGGCGGCAATAGGCGCCGGAGCCTTGGTGTACGGACGGGCGGCAAGATCCGCCGCGCTTGCGGGAGCCGCCAGCCCCAACGCCATTGCACTGATTGCAGTAAAATGAATCTTATTCATTGCAGTCTCCCCAGTTTCGCCCGCTTCTCGAAGTCCCCGAAGCGGGCAGATCAGGCGCGACGCCCATATGAACTAATTCCAAGGCAATCATAGCCAAAGAAACGGGCAAAATCCGTCTCCGAAATGCCACAGTCGCCGACCGATTGAATTGGCTGCAACTTAATGAACGTTAAGCGGTTTTCGCCCTTCCCGGGAACCCGAAAAAGTTCCATCCAGGTTCCCTTTTCAGCCGCCGTGTGGCCCAGCTGCCGTCCCTGTGGTTTCGGCGCGAAGAACAAATCTGGAACGGAGCCGAGCGGAATGCTATATGTGGGGATAACCTGGGGGGCGGCGGGCTGATCGGTGCCCGCAAGCGTATAGGGTCGCCTCAACAGGGCGCGGAGGAACGCGGGCAGCGGGATTCGCCCTTTTGAAATCTAGTGCATTCGGAGTGGAGAGCGGCGATGGCGGGAAGCGTCAACAAGGTCATTCTGGTTGGAAATCTCGGCAAGGATCCTGAAATCCGCCGCACCCAGGACGGGCGACCAATCGCGAATTTGAGCATCGCCACCTCGGAGACATGGCGTGACAAGGCGACCGGCGAGCGCAAGGAAAAGACCGAGTGGCATCGTGTCGTGATCTTCAATGAAGGGCTCTGCAAGGTTGCCGAACAGTACCTGAAGAAGGGCGCGAAGGTTTACATTGAGGGCGCCCTGCAGACCCGCAAATGGACCGACCAGAGCGGCGTCGAGAAGTACTCGACCGAGGTCGTGCTCCAGGGCTTCAACTCGACGCTGACAATGCTCGACGGCCGCGGCGGCGGCGGGGGAGGCGGCAGCTTCGGCGACGAGCCGGGCGGCGATTTCGGCTCCTCCGGTCCCGTCAGCAGTGCGCCGCGCCGTCCCGTTGCCGCCGGCGGCGGCCGCAACAGCGACATGGACGACGATATCCCGTTCTAGAATTGGGTTTTCCCGAAGTGTAACTGAAAAGCGGAATCTGTAGCTAGAACAATGACTTGGCGCAGATTCCGTTTTGTTCTTTGTAACCAGCTATTAGAAATCGCGTACTGTTTCCCCGTTTTGTAACTTCAGCGGATAATCTCTTTGACAATCAACCGTTTAGGCGGATCGCCGCCCGCCAGCTTGTGTCACTCCTGACATGAAACTTTTCTGACCATCTCACGGCCTCGGATTTTGCAGGGGGCTGTAGATTGGATCTCGGTAAGGCACCGTTCAGGACGAAAACCACTTGCTTCGAGTCAGGCGAGCGCTTCGTCATGGCGGTCGATAGCGACGACATGCCGGTCGATTGGCCGGTCGTGTACGCGGCGGTGGAGTTGCGTAACCGCGGCCTGATGCTCTCGACGATGCGGAAGGAGATGGACGCCATCTGCCTTCTGCTCAATTGGTCTTCGAAGCACGGCATCGCACTGGACGAGCGGATCGAGTCGCTCGACTTCCTTTCGCTGTCGGAGATCGAGGGACTGAGGAGGGCGATGCGGGTCGATCTCCGCACGGCCCGCAAGCGCGCGAACGGCGATAAGAGCAAGAAGCTCAAGGACGTCGTCGAGAACGGTCATTGGCGCAACCGCCTTCAAGCGTGTGCGGACTACCTCTATTGGCGCATCTTGGATATCGTCTTCCGCTTGAAGACCGCAGACCCGCGGCGGGTCGAAGCCCGCCTCGTGCTGGAACAGATACACGACCTGGTCGTCGGCGACATCAAGGTCTACGAGAACGACCTGTTGGAAGGACTGACCGAGGAACAGCGCGAAATCCTGGTGCGGGCGATCACGGCGGGCGATCCGAGCAACCCCTTCGAGCCGAGGCACCAGTTCCGCAACATGGTGCTCTGGCTCCTGTACATCGACGCCGGCCTGCGACGATCCGAACCGCTCGGCATCAAGACCAGGCACGTGCGGCTGGGCGGCGACGACCCTGGTCTGACCGTCCACCGCAACGCGGACGACCCGGACGAGACGCGCGCCCAGCCGCCGTCCGTCAAGACCAAGTCGCATCCGGTTGAATTCACCGATCGGCTCCACGATGCGATGGATAGCTACATCGTCGGTGCCAGGCGGACCTACAAGAACGCGAAGACCTCGCCCTTCCTCTTCCTCTCCCAGCAGGGCAAGCCGCTGTCCATTGGCGCCGTCGACGCCATGTGCCTCGAGCTCCGGAAGGTCCCGGGACTGCCCGAGGACTTCTCGACGCACGTCAATCGCCGGACCTGGAACGACAAGATCAGCGAGGCGGCGGAGGAGCAGGGCGTTCCGCCGGAGGTCGAGAAGCAGGCTCGCAACCTTGCCATGGGATGGACGCGGACTTCGGAGCAGGGCGTCAGGTACGGCCGCCGGGGCATCCGCAAGCGCGCCGCCGAGATGCAGGCGGGCATGCAGGAGAGGTTGATCCGGGGGAAGGACGCACGATGAAGGCTCTCCACGAAATCGCTTTGCCGGCCGGTTTTCCCGGACAGGGCACGATCTACGACCGCGCCAAGCTTCCCGTCGACGCCACCGGATGGGTCTGGACGCTCAACGACGTGTCCGCAACGCGGCTGGACTTCCGAAAGCTGGAAATCGACTCTCCCGACCTCTTGCTGGCCGTCGTCAAATACATCGCGGACCGGGTGACCACCAGGTCGGTCGATGACGTGCGCAACACCTTCGATGCGCTTCGTTTCCTGCAGTCTGTCGAGCACTTCCGGACGTGCGCCGCCACCGGCGGTCGCATCGATCTGCGGTTGATTGCGCAGCTTCGTCTCGTTGAGAACTTCGCCGCCTGGCGGCTCTGCTACGTCCGCGCGTGGTACCAGTGGTGCGCGAAGCGGAATTTTCCGCAGTTCGCCGGCGAGGTGGCCGCCGAGATGGCGGATATCAGGATCGGCGGAAATCCCAAGGGCGTCGCCGTGCGGACGCGGGATCCGGAGCAGGGCGCGTTCGACCAGCTCGAGACCATCGCGATCGTCACCAAGCTTAGGGAGCTCGGACCGATCCTGCTGACCGCGTTCGAGAGGACCCTGGTGTGGCTCGCGCTCGCATTCGGCTCCAATCCGAAGGCGTTCTCGCTTCTGCGCGAAGAGGACTATCGGATAGTGCGGGAGGACGGAAGCAATGTGGTCCACCACGTTCTGAAGATCCCGCGCATCAAGAAGCGCAGCGCGTCCTTGCGAAAGGACTTCCACACCAAGCGGCCGGACGGTCTGATCGGTGAGCAGATCGCCGCGCTGATCGAGGAAAACATCGAATTCCGCCGAAGGTGCGGGTGGCCCGAAGGATGCGCCTTTCCGCTGTTTCGCCGCGCCGAGCCGCGGGCAAGGGTGCTCGACGGCCCGATGCCCGAATACGCCATGCACTGCAGCACCAAGGAGATCACCGCGGCCCTGAAGGCGGCGGTCGAGAAGCTGAACGTGATCTCGCACCGGACGGGGCTGCCGATCAACGTGACCGCGATGCGCTTTCGTCGCACGTTCGTGACGCGGGCCGTCGAGGAGAACGTGCCGCCGGCCGAGCTCGCCGTGATGGTGGATCACAGCGATCTGCAGAACCTCAAGGTTTACTACGAAACCACCTCCAGCATCGTTGATCGGCTGGACGCGGCCTTGGCCGTCAAGCTGGGGCCGTTGGCGGACGCCTTCATGGGCAAAGTGGTGGCCGACGAGACGGAAGCCGCCAACGGCGCCGACCCCACCAAGCGCATCCCGTTCTTCCGTCGCGCTGCCGGCCAGCAGCCCGAGCGGGCCGGCAACCTGGGTACCTGCGGAGCGGGAGCCTGCGCGCAGTTCGCGCCTATCAGTTGCTACACGTGCCGGAAATTCCAGCCGTGGCGGGACGGGCCTCATCGCGAGTTTTTGGAGCAACTATGCGACGAGCGCGAACGCAAGAAGGCCGCCGGTCTTGACCCTCAGATCGTCGGACTGCACGACGCGACGATCCTGGCGATCGGCGAGGTCGTCGCCGCATGCGAAGGGGGCGCCGAATGAACGTCATCGCGTTTCCCGACCGCCTCGCGATCGGCGCCCGGGAGAACCTGGCTGCCATGGTGGCCAAGGCCCGCTCTCTGCAGGTGTTCGGCCCGAGCGTCGATTTTGACGCGTCGGTGTGGGATCTCTCGCACTGCTTCGAACGCAAGCCCGGGAAAGCCTTCTCCAGCGCCGTCCTGTACTTCACGGCCCGTCAGGAAAAGCCGTCCCGCAAGATCGAGGGGCGCACCGACCTGACCGATCCGTTCGCCTCGTTCCTGAAGGCGATGATCGTCATGAGGCAGTTCGCCTCTCCGACGTCCTTCGGCGTCCACCAGCGCAGCCTCATGGTAGGCCGCCTGCTGTACGAGGCACTGGCCAAGTGCGGTCACGACATCGTCGATGCGCGTCCGAAGGATTTCATGGAGGCCGTGGCGGCCATCCGAAAGGTCTACACGGGAAGCAGCACGTACAGCTGTGGGGAGGAGCTGGAACGCATAGGCAGATTCGTCGACAAGCACCAGCTCTGTAAGGTGCCCATCAGGTTCGTCAATCCGATCGAGCGGGTCGACGACAATGCGTACCGGGTGGACGACGAGGCGAAGGAAGCGAGGGCGAAGAAGCTCCCGACCGACCAGAGCATCGCAGCCGTCATCGAAGCGAGCATCCAGGTCCGAAATGGCGGGGCCGATCCCGATCTGGCCCGCATGTCCGTTCTCGAAATTCTCCTGAGTGCGCCGTGGAGGATCAACGAGTTGCTCAACCTGCGCGCCGACTGCGAGCGTTGGGACGAGCGTCCCGACGGGGCGGTCAGGTTCGGGATAGTCTACGAAGGCTCCAAGGAGGCGCCCGACGACGTCAAATGGATTCCGACCAAGATGAAGCCGATCGCGGAACGCGCCGTGAAGGATCTGCTGCGGCTCACGGAAACCTCCCGCGAGGTCGCCCGCTGGATGGAGGCGCATCCCGGCCGCGCTTGGCTGCCGGAACCGTGGCGTCTGCGCGACCAGAATACCCTCGTCACCGCGACCGACGTCGCAGAGACAATGGGTTTCTCCCATCGAGGCGCTGCGACGCTTTGGATGAAAACGCACGGGTACGCCGGACGGGTGCTGAAGCATCAAATGACGTTCCGGCAGGGTGATCTCGAGGCGGCGATCCTGTCGGACGTCGCGAAGGTCATGAAAGACGTTCCGAAGGGCCGCCTGCTGTCCGAGTACCTCTTCCTCTTCCCGGCCAACTATTTTCACCGGAGCAGGGCGATCATCCCGTCGGTCCCGACGTTCTTGAGTCAGGCTCAGATGCGCGATTTTTTGGTCGGTGACGACGCCGAAAAGGACGAAAGCATCAGTGCCGGCTCGATCTTCAGGCGGTTGAAGATACTCGACTCGAAAGGTCAGCCTTTCAAGCTGCCGTCGCACGGGCCGCGCCGCTACCTGAACAACCTCGCCAACGAGGGGCTCGTCTCCGAGCTCGACATCGCGCGATGGTCGGGTCGCAAGGAAATTTCCCAGAACTCGGCCTACGACTACACCGGCGGGGCCCCGCTCGGCCGAGTGATACGCGGTATGGTCAAGTCGAAGTCCGTACAGGGACGGATCGCTGCGACCGTGCGAAAGATCAGGCCGGCCGACAGGGAGGACTTCCTCAAGGCTCGGTTCGCGACCTCCCACACCACCGATATCGGCATGTGCGTCTCGGATTGGAGTTTGGCTCCCTGCGCGTCTCACGGGGCGTGCGCGGCCGGCTGCGGCGACCACATGCTCGTCAAGGGCAACCCGAAGCACCTGCAGCGGGCCCAGCAGCTTCTGACCGAGCACGAAGCCATGCTCGAGCAGGCCCGCCAGGCGGCTGCCGAAGGGGCGTTGGGGGCGGGGCCCTGGGTCGAGCACAACGAGAGGATGGTCGCAGGCCTGAGAAAGGCACTTGCCGTCCATCAGGACCCCGCCATCGCCGACGGGACTATAGTTCAGCCTGATTGAGCGTGCTTTTAGCCTCTCGCGGTGCGGCCTAGCGGCTCGAGAGGCTCCATTCCCTTCATTATCGGCGGCGTCGGCAAGTCCCTGGCGCGCCCGCCCCTCGAAAGAACAAAAGGAGAATCTTCTTGCAATCGCGGTGGAGTGGTTTATACTATCAGAGTAGATAATTGAATGGCGGTAAAACCATTGACCACGCCGATGAGCCAAGAACAGCGCCGCCTGGTCGAGATCATGCGCTCGACGGTCGCCGACTATGGCGACGTGCTGCGGGCTCGCGATGCGTACGCCGGCGGCATGCAATGGCTCACTGCGAAGGGCAACCAGTATCTGACGCGGTACCGCCAGGACCCCCTCACCGGCGACAAGAAGGCGGGTTCGCTCGGCCGGCGCACCCCCGAGACCGAGAAGATCTACGACGCGTTCATGAAGGAGCGCGGCGAACTCGACGCCCGCATAGCCGAACTGAGGCCGGCGATGGCCGAGCAGGCCCGTATGGCCAAGGCGCTGAGGCTGTCCCGGGCGCCCAGCGAGGTTGGTGGCGTTCTCCGGGCAATCGGGACCTCGGATCTGCTCGATCGCGTGACGCTGGTCGGGGAGGCATCCGTCTACGCCTACGAAAACGAGATGACCTCGTTTCTGCCGCGCGACGTGCTGCCGGACGACGGTCTCGACCTTCTCGTTGCCGATCTCGCGTCCGCCGACCTCCTCGACGAACTCGTTGCCGTGCTGCGCCGGGCCAAGATCCCTGTGACACGCAAGCGCGCCAAGGGCGACGTCGCCGAGCTGCGGACCGACGACAACCTGAAGATACGGCTGCTCACGTCCTCCTCGATCGAGCGCCTGGTCGACGACTACGAAAGCGATGCGGCCGCCCACGCGCGGCGCTGGGCTTCGGAGCAGCCCCCGATCCGCTCGGTGGTGATCGACCGCTCCGGACGGGCGGCCTCGATCTCCGTGCTGGAGCCGCGGGCTTGGGCGATCCTGCGCTGCGTCCTGCTCGACATGGAAGAGATGTCGGCGGGACGCCGCGAGACTTCGACCGAGCTCGTTTCGGCGACCGCCAGGATGATCCACGACCGCTGGCCTGAGCCGTTCGCGGAGGAGCAGATCTACGGCTTCGGGCCGCTCGGCGACGCCCTCGAGGGAGAGGAGTTTCTGCCGCCGCCGAGGATGTAGGATTCCGCGTTTTTTACTGCTGTTGGGCCGCAGGGCCGAAGTCTTTTCGTGTGTCGTAGGGGTCGCGTGTGTCGAGTGTTCTTGGGGCGTATTTCCCTGCTCCGGTAGAATCGGCCTACTCATCGAGTCCTTCATCCGAGGACACGATGACGAAGGCGCCGAAGGGCTGGGACAAGATCGAACCGCGCGGCCGGAATCGGCCGGTCCGCAACGGCTGGCGCTCGGCCCCGGCGGGCAAGAAGCGCCTGTTCGTCAAGGACAAGGAGAGGGGAACCGAGAAGCGCATCCTGGAGATCATCGAGAAATGGCCGGAGCCGACCATCACGTGGGAGGCCCTCGTCCAGGTCGTGAATGTCGAGTTCAAGGGCACTTGGACGCGCGTCGCGCTCGCCAAGCACCCGAAGATTCAGAAGGCCTACACCCTCAAGAAGAAGGAGCTGCGCGAGGCGGCCCTGCAAGCCGATCCGGGGAAGGCGAAGCGGAAGAGGAGAGAGGGCGACGGCACCTTCGAGGTTCTGCGGAGGCAGATGCAGGACCTTCGCGAAGACAACCAGAGGCTCCGCGCGCTCGTCGCGAAGCACGAGGAAAGGTACGTCCGGTGGAAGACGAACGCCTATCTGAACGGATGGTCGATCAAGAAGCTCGATGAAAAGCCCGAAAAGCCCGATCGCGGACAGACTGACAAGGATCGAAAACGTTGAACCTCCGACCGGCAAGCGGGAGGACCAGGTGACGGAATCAAAGTCGGGGAGCGTGCTCGGCGCCGAGAACGCCGAGATCCTGAAGAACTACCTCGAGGCCCTTGAACGGGAAGGCCGGCCGCTGCCCATGCACGCCGGCGAGCCCAATGTTTCGGCGATCGCGCTCGCCTGCGGGTTCAACCGCCAGGTGCTCTACAAGAATCCGGCTGCCGCAGCGTTACTGGCCGCGGCAAGAGCGAAGCTGCCGGCCGCCGCCGCCGGCGAGGAGGAGGCCAAGCCGGAGACGAAGTCCGATCGGCGCGACCGGCGCATCCTGTCGCTCGAGCAGCAGAACGCGGCTCTCCGAGCGGAGAACGCCGGCCTGCGCGAAAAACTGCGCCGCCTGGAGCAGGTCGAGGACATCATGATCACCACCGGGCGCAGGGTATCGTGACTCTGACGCCCCGTCCCTCGGAGAGACCGGAAGCCTTCGACCGTCCCTCGGAGCCGACCTGCGATCAGCAGGACCGCCGCGTCGCAGCGGAGGGCAAGGGGCGACACGGGCCCGCGCAGCGGGCTCTTGGCGCGGGCTGCCCCTTGCCGGAGCGAGCACGGCGGTACGCTGTTTCGCAGGCGGAAGCGAGGCGTCATGCTTGAGCATCTCGGCCGCCGCGCCAAGTCCGGCGACACCATCGTGCGCCACCTCGCCGAGGATCCCGCGTTCGAGGGCATCGGCTACGCCACCGCGGCGAAGCTGTGGAAGGCCTTCGGCGCCGAGCTCTACGCGCTGCTCGGCAACGGCGACGTAGGACGCCTGAGGGACGTCCTGAGCGAGGACCGCGCCGAGCGGCTGGTGCTGGCGTGGAAGGAGAAGCTCGCCGAGGGCGACGTCGTGGTCTGGCTCGACGAGCACGGCTTCGATGCCCGGCTGGCCAAGAAGATCGTCCGCCTTTGGGGCGCGGACGCCGCAGCCAAGCTGCGCGAGCAGCCCTACGCGATGATGGCGCTCGCCGACTGGCCGGTGGTCGACGCCGCCGGCGGCCGGATGGGAATCGTCGCCGACGATCCCAGGCGCCTCGTCGCCGCGGTCGAAGCCGTGCTCTACACCCGACTAGATCAGCACCACACATGGATCGGCCACCCCGAGCTCGTCGCAGCGGTCGGCAAGCTCCTGAAGTGCGCGCCCGCGCAGTCCGGGGAGGCGATCTCGGCCGCCGTGGCGCAACGGGCGGCGATCCCGATCGCGGGCGGCTTTCAGGCCGCCGGCGCCCATATGATGGAGCGCTACGTCGCCGATCGGATCCGCGAGATGCTGTCCGAGCCGGCCATGGGCGACCTGATCGCCCGCGAGGTCTCCGACGAGGAGCTCGCCGCCTGGCTCGAACGGCAGGACCTGGGCGTCGCGCTCGACGACGAGCAGCGGGCCGCGGTCCGGGTCGCGATCCGGGAGCGGTTCGGCATCGTCCGCGGCGGCGCCGGCGTCGGCAAGACCACGGTCCTGAAGGCCGTCGCCCGGGCCTGCGCCGCCTTCGGCCGCTCCACCCACATGATGGCCTTGGCGGGCCGTGCCGCCGTCCGGATCGGCGAGACTACCGGCTTCCCGGCCTCGACCATCGCCGCCTTCTTGAAGGGCGTCGAGGCGAGGCAGATCGCGCTCGGCCCTGAGTCGCTGGTCGTGGTCGACGAGGACTCGATGCTGGACCTGCCGACCATGTACCGGATCCTGCGCGCCTTGCCGGACGGCTGCCGGCTGCTGCTGGTCGGCGACCCCGCCCAGCTTCCACCCATCCAGTTCGGCCTGGTGCTGCACGCGCTGGTCGAGAGGCCCGAGATCCGCTCCGTCGAGCTCACCCGCGTCTACCGTCAGACGGAGGCGACCGGCATTCCCGCGGTCGCGGGCGCCATCCGGTCCGGGCGGCTACCCGACCTGCCGAGCAACGTCGACGCCACCAGCGGCGGGGTCGCCCTGATCGCGGCGGCCGAGGTCACCACCGACCAGATCGTTGACGTGGTCGCCGACCTCGGCGGCTTCTCCGAGGACCTTCGGATCGTCTGCGCCGTGAAGGCGGGGCCGGCCGGCACCGAGGCGCTCAACGCGCGCTTCCACGACATCTTCGCGGTCGGCAGGCGCCGGCATCCGACCAGGCGCCTCGCCGTGGGCGAGCCGGTCATGTTCCTCAAGAACGACTACCAGGCGGGCCTGCGCAACGGCAGTCTCGGCCGCATCACCGCCATCGAGGACAGCAAGGTGACCGCCGACTTCGACGGCACCGAGGTCGAACTGAGCGGCTACGGGCTCGATGATCTCGCGCTGGCCTACGCCATCACGGTCCACAAGGCCCAGGGGTCGAGCTTCCGGAACGTCGTCATCCCGATCCAGAAAACCCGGCTGCTGGACCGGTCCCTGGTCTACACCGCGATCACGCGCGCCAAGGATTCGGCTGTTCTGATCGGGGACGGGAAAATGTTGCGTCAAGTGCTGGAACGCGAGTCTCATGTGGAGAACCGCCAGACCGCTCTTTCTCGGATACTTGATGGGAGCTAGGTTCGAAACGTGACGTGTTTGTTGACAAACTGTTGCCCGGCAAACCGACTTTCGCAGCCGAATCAACGACTAACACACACAGTTACATTCCGTTCGGGATTCTACACTTCTGAGGACGCGGATCGCGCTACGGAGACGCGCCGAGCGAACGGAGCTTGGCGTGTCATGTCAGCAATTCTGCCTAGGGACGGGCTCGGGTTTTCCGGGCCCGCTTCATGTTCGGCTTGAATTTAGACTCGTCCGGCATTGAGGCGATGGCGCACCGCAGCTCTTGACCGCTGCGAACGGGCTGGTGGGCGCGCCGGGCAGCGCGGTTTTCGAAGTGCTCGACGTGGTTCCACGAAGCCATTGCCAGGGGTATCGGAGATGCCCTGCCCGGAGCCGTAAGTATCTGGAAGAATAAGCGGAAAAAGCGCTTATCGACACCCCGCGAGGGTGGTTATCCGAGCCTCGATACGCTATATGATTCCTAGATAAACCTCACCGGATTTCCCCTTGGCTGACGACGACAACAAGCCCGGCGACCAGCCGGCGCATCCCACGGACATTCGCCCCGTCTCCATCTTCGAGGAGATGAAGAAGTCCTATCTCGATTATGCCATGAGCGTGATCGTGGCGCGGGCGCTGCCCGATGCGCGCGACGGTCTGAAGCCGGTGCACCGCCGCATCCTGTACTCGATGAACGAGCAGGGGCACACACCCGACAAGAAGTACGTCAAGTCCGCTCGCGTGGTCGGCGACGTCATCGGTAAATATCACCCGCACGGCGACCAATCGATCTACGACGCCATGGTTCGCATGGCGCAGGACTTCTCGATGCGCGTGCCGCTGATCGACGGCCAGGGCAATTTCGGCTCGGTCGACGGCGATCCGGCGGCCGCCTATCGTTACACCGAAGCGCGCCTGACGAAGGCGGCGTTGGCTCTGCTGGCCGACATCGACAAGGACACCGTCGACTTCCAGCCGAACTACGACAACAACGAGACCGAGCCGTCGGTCTTGCCGGCAAAGTTCCCGAACCTTCTGGTCAACGGCGCGGGCGGCATCGCGGTCGGCATGGCGACCAACATCCCGCCGCACAACCTCGGCGAGGTCGTCGACGCCTGCGTCGCTCTGATCGACAACCCTGCGCTCACCATCGACGAACTCATCAACATCGTGCCGGGACCTGACTTCCCGACCGGCGGCGTCATTCTCGGCCGCGCGGGCATCCGCGCCGCCTATCACCTCGGCCGCGGCTCGGTCGTCATGCGCGGCAAGGTCGCGATCGAGACCATCCGCAAGGAGCGCGAGGCACTCATCATCACCGAGATTCCGTACCAGGTGAACAAGGCGACGATGGTCGAGCGCATCGCCGAACTGGTGAAGGAAAAGAAGATCGAGGGCATCGCCGATCTGCGCGATGAATCCGACCGCGAAGGCTACCGCGTCGTCGTCGAGTTGAAGCGCGACGCTGTGCCGGATGTGGTGCTGAACCAGCTGTACAGATTCACGCCGCTGCAGACGAGCTTCGGCGTCAACATGGTGGCGCTCGACAGCGGCCGTCCGCGGATCATGCATCTGAAGGAGCTGCTGACGATCTTCGTCGACTTCCGTGAGCGAGTCGTCACGCGGCGCACCAAGTACCTGCTCGCCAAGGCGCGGGATCGGGCGCATATCCTGGTCGGTCTCGCGATCGCGGTCGCCAATATCGACGAGATGATCCGCGTCATCCGGAGCTCGCCCGACCCGACCACCGCCCGCGACACTCTGATGTCGCGCGACTGGCCGGCCCGGGACGTCGAGGACATGCTGACGCTGATCGACGATCCGCGTCACCGCATGAGTGAGGGTGGCACGATCCGGCTGTCGATGGAACAAGCGAGGGCTATTCTCGATCTGCGTCTTCAGCGCCTGACCGCACTCGGCCGTGACGAAATCCGCGACGAACTCGACAAGCTCGCCGGTGAGATCGCCGATTATCTCGACATCCTGCGCTCGCGCGAGCGCGTGCTTGATATCATCAAGACCGAGCTTGCCGAGGTGAAGGCGGAGTTCGCCACACCGCGCCGCACCGTGATCATGGAGCAGGAAGGCGAGGTCGAGGACGAGGACCTGATCCAGCGCGAGGACATGGTCGTCACCGTTTCGCACGCCGGTTACGTCAAGCGCGTGCCGCTGTCGGCCTACCGGGCGCAGCGCCGCGGCGGCAAGGGCCGCTCCGGCATGCAGACCCGCGACGAGGATTTCGTCAGCCGGCTCTTTGTCGCCTCGACCCATACTCCGGTGCTGTTCTTCTCCTCGCGCGGCCAGGTCTACAAGGAGAAGGTCTGGCGGCTGCCGATGGCCGCGCCGAACGCGCGCGGCAAGGCGCTGATCAACATCCTCCCTCTCGAGCAGGGCGAGCGCATCACCACCATCATGCCGCTGCCGGAGGACGAATCGACCTGGGGCGAGCTCGACGTGATGTTCGCCACCACCGGCGGCAACGTCCGGCGCAACAAGCTGTCCGACTTCGTCGATGTCCGCCGCTCCGGCATCATCGCGATGAAGCTCGACGACACCGAAGCAATCGTCGACGTGCAGATCTGCACCGAGCGCGACGACGTGCTGCTGACGGCTGCCGGCGGCCAGTGCATCCGCTTCCCCGTCACCGACGTGCGCGTGTTCACCGGACGCACCTCGATGGGCGTGCGTGGCATCGCGCTTGCCGAGGGCGACAAGGTGATCTCGCTGGCGATCCTGCGCCATGTCGAGACCGCGTCCGACGAGCGCTCGGCGTACCTGAAGATGCGCCGAGCGGTGGCCGGCGAAGCCGCGGCGGAAGAGGCTCCGGCCGATGCCGAGGCCGAGGAGACCTCCGGGAGCTTCCAGCTGTCGCAGGAGCGCTATGCCGAGATGTCGGCGCAGGAGCAGGTCGTGCTGACCGTCTCCGTCAACGGTTACGGCAAGCGGACCTCGTCCTACGAGTACCGGACGACGGGCCGCGGCGGCAAAGGCATCGTCGCCATGAGCGTCAATAACCGCAACGGCAACCTCGTGGCGTCGTTCCCGGTAGAGGACGCCGACCAGATCATGCTGGTGACCGACAAGGGCCAGCTGATCCGCTGCCCCGTCGAGGGCATCCGCATTGCCGGCCGCTCGACGCAAGGCGTGATCGTGTTCGACACCGCCGAGGACGAGCACGTGGTGTCGGTCGAGCACATCACGGAAGAGGCCGAGAGCGGCAACGGGACGAACGGGGAGTAACGTTCAGGCACGTAGCGCCGAATGCGCAGCGCTCGATCCGGGCTACGAACCGCCTAGCTGGCACGAAATCGTCAGGCCGCGGCTACGGGGTGCGGTCGGCGGTGACGAGGCGCGCCTCACGGACATTGGTCTTCGTGCCGGCGGTGCGCAGGCAGGAGGCCTCGAAGTTCGGCCAAGCCTGCTGCGAGCAGTCCTTTCCGATGTTGCGGATGTCGAGCCGGTCGCTCTTGGCCAACGGCTGCGGCACGCTGGCTTCGACGGTGGGGGCAAAGCCGGGCAGGAGAGTGAGGGCTGCGGCAACACATGCAGAGAGTGCGATCGCTGAAAGGGTCTTGATCATTGACGGTCCCCTGTGATGCGGCCGCTCACGCGCGGTGTGCGGCCCGTCATTCGTTGACCGGATGAGTAACCATGGCCAGTTTCCGGACGTCTTCGCCGATGCGGGAAATGGTTTCGTTCTCGCTCCGTTTTGTTTCGTGGCTGCCCGGGGACGAAACAAACCAGCCATGACCGACACGTCCGGCGAGACATTTCCGGGTGACGTACCAGGAAGCGGGCAAGGAACCCGTCCGGCTTGCCGGGCCGGGCCGGGCGCGGTAGGAGGAAGCCATGCCGCGCATTGCCTTCTATCCCGGTTCCTTCGATCCCATCACCAACGGCCACCTGGACGTGGTCCGGCACGGCGCTTCGCTGTGCGACAGGCTCGTGGTCGCGATCGGGGTGCACCCGGGCAAGAAGCCGCTGTTCTCCACCGAGGAGCGGCTGAAGATGCTCCATGACGTTTGCGGGCCCGTGGCAGCCCAGGCCGGCTGTGTGCTCGAGGCCGTGACCTTCGACGATCTGTCGGTCACCTCGGCGCGCAAGCACGGCGCGACGATCATGATCCGGGGCCTGCGCGACGGCACCGACCTCGATTACGAGATGCAGCTCGCCGGCATGAACGAGGCGATGGCGCCGGAGGTGCATACCGTCTTCCTGCCCGCCTCTCCCATGGTCCGCCCGATCACCGCCACTTTGGTGCGCCAGATCGCGGGCATGGGCGGGGATGTCTCGGCCTTTGTCCCGCCGCAGGTCGCGGCACAGCTCAAGGCCAAATTCGCCGGATAACGGCCCGCTTCCTTTCTCATCCTGACCGGAGTTGTCATGATCCGAATTCTCGCAGTTCTTGCCGCGCTTCTGTTCGCGGTGCCGGCGGTGGCGCAGCAATTGCCGGCAAATCTCGACAAGGCCAACGCCATCGTCATCGACAGCACCAAGGGCCGCATCGTCATCAAGCTCAGGACCGACATCGCGCCGCAACATGCCGAGCGCATCAAGCAGCTCGCGCGCGAGGGCTTCTACAACAACGTGCCGTTCCACCGCGTGATGGACGGCTTCATGGCGCAGACGGGCGACGGCCAGAACTTCAACGGCACCGGCGGCTCGAAATACCCGAACCTGAAGCAGGAATTCTCCAAGGTGCATTTTGCCCGCGGCATCGTCGGCATGGCCCGGCGCGGCGACAGCGTCGATAGCGCCAACTCGCAGTTCTTCATCATGTTCGCCGATGGCGGCAGCCTCGATGGCCAGTACACCGTGATCGGCGAGGTGGTGCAGGGCATGGACGTCGTCGACAAGCTGAAGAAGGCGCCCGCGGGCTCGCCCGGCGGCAGCGTCACCGATCCCGACAAGATGGTTAAGGTTCAGGTCGCCTCCGACATCAAATAGCAGCGGCCATGGCGCGCCGCGGTGGCAAGCTCCTGCTGGTTGCTGCGATGCTGCTGCTCGGCGTCTCCAGCACGGCCGCGCAGGACGCGCAGGTCAACACCATCCAGGACATCTTCCGGCACCTGAGCACCTGCTGGAGACCGCCGTCGCCGGCCAAGGCTCGCCCCCTCGACATCACCGTCGTGGTGAGCTTTAACCGGGCTGGAAACATCCTGGGCCATCCGAGGATTACCTATGAATCCGCGGAGGCTTCCGACAACGACCGGCTGCAATACCGGATCGCGGTGATGGAGGCGTTGCAACGTTGCACGCCGATGCCATTTACCGATGCAATGGCCGGCGCCGCCGCGGGACGTCCATTCGCGATCCAGTTCCGCAACCGGAAGACTTCACCCCCAACACAAGAGAGACGAGCATGAGCGTCACCGAAAACACCCTGATCCTCGAGACCACGCAGGGCCCCGTCACCATCGAGATGCGGCCAGATCTCGCGCCCGGCCACGTCGCGCGCATCAAGGAGCTCGTGCGCGAGGGCTTCTATGACGGCATCGTGTTCCACCGCGTGATCGAGGGCTTCATGGCGCAGACCGGCTGCCCGCACGGCACCGGCACCGGCGGCTCCGGCAAGAAGCTGAAGGCCGAGTTCAACAAGGAGCCGCATGTGCGCGGCACCGCCTCGATGGCCCGCGCCGCCAACCCCGATTCCGGCGACAGCCAGTTCTTCATCTGCTTCGACGACGCCCGCTTCCTCGACAACCAGTATACGGTCTGGGGCAAAGTTACCGAGGGCATGGAGAACGTCGACAAGATCAAGCGCGGCGAGCCCGTGATGAATCCGGACAAGATCGTCAAGGCGCGCATGGCGGCCGACAAGGAATAGTCACCTGTCATTCCGGGGCGCGCCTGGGCGCGAACCCGGAATTTCGTGGCACAATCTCGGGATTCCGGATCGCCGCGCTTGAGGCGCGGCGTCCGGAATGACGGTGCTAGTGAAACATGCGCACCGATCTCTTCGATTTCGACCTGCCGCCCGAGCGCATCGCGTTGCGTCCGGCGAGCCCGCGCGACTCCGCGAAGATGCTGGTCGTCGAGAACGGCGCGCTGCGCGATCAGGTCATTTCCGACCTGCCGCAATGGCTGAAGCCCGGCGACCAGCTCGTCGTCAACGATACCAAGGTGATCGCGGCGCAACTGAAGGGTCGCCGCATCGGCCGCGAGACCGAGCCGAAGATCGAGGCGACGCTGATCAAGCGGCTCGACGGCTCGCGCTGGCAGGCGCTGGTGAAGCCGGCGAAGAAGCTCACGGCCGGTGACCGCATCCGCTTTGGCAATGAGGGCAAGGTCTGCCTGCTCGGCCATCTCGATGCCGAGGTCGAGGCCAAAGGCAGCGAGGGCGAGGTGACGCTGTCGTTCTCGTTCCACGGCCCGGCGCTCGACCAGGCGATCGCCGACCTCGGCAGCCCGCCGCTGCCGCCCTACATCGCCGCGAAGCGCAAGCCCGACGATCAGGATTTTGCGGACTACCAGACCATGTTCGCGGCGACCGAAGGTGCGGTCGCGGCCCCGACCGCAGGCCTGCATTTCACGCCCGCGCTGGAGCAGGCGCTGCGCGCGCGCGAAGTCGGCCTCAACCGCATCACGCTGCATGTGGGGGCAGGGACGTTCCTGCCGGTCAAGGTCGACGACACCGAAGGCCACAAGATGCACGCTGAGTGGGGCACGATCTCGTCCGAAACGGCGGAGCGGCTCAACGCGGCGCGAAAGAACGGCGGCCGCATCGTTGCGGTCGGCACGACGTCATTGCGGCTGCTGGAGAGCGCAGCGAGCGAGGACGGCACGATCCGGCCCTTCGCAGCGGAAACCTCGATCTTCATCACGCCCGGCTATCGCTTCCGCGCGGTCGATGTCCTGATGACCAATTTTCATCTACCGAAGTCGACGCTGTTCATGCTGGTCTCGGCCTTCGCGGGGCTCGAGACGATGAAGCAGGCCTACGCGCATGCGATCGCGAGCGGATACCGGTTCTATTCGTACGGCGATGCATGCCTGCTGTTTCGGGCGTAGAGCAAATCTATCACGGTCACCCTGAGGTGCTCGCCTCTTCGGCGAGCCTCGAAGAGCGACGCCCCGCTGCGACATCTCGGCCGTGCATCCTTCGAAGGCTCCCGTGCAGCGCCTTGCGCTGCACGGCTCGCACCTCCAGCGACAATGGCTTCGCCATTGCGCGGGGATGACGGGTCGAGATTTTGCGCGTTATGCCATCACCCGCTGCGGCAGGAGCTCCGCGATCTGCACCGCGTTCAGCGCCGCGCCCTTGAGCAGTTGATCGGCCGCGACGAACATCGAGATCGAATGACCCGAGGGATCGCTGAGGTCCTTGCGGATGCGGCCGACCAGCACGTCGTCCTGGCCCGAGGCGTCGATCGGCATCGGGAAGTAGTTCCTGGCGCGATCGTCCACGACCTTCACGCCCGGTGCCTGCGCCATGATGGCGCGGACTTGGTCCTCGGTAATCGGCCTCTCGCACTCGAAGGTGATGGCCTCGCAATGGGCGCGGAGCACCGGCACGCGGACGCAGGTGACGCCGACCGCGATGCTGTCGTCCTCGAAGATCTTGCGGGTTTCCTTGATGACCTTGGTCTCCTCGTCGTTGTAGCCGGTGTCGGGGTCGATCGCCGTGTTGTGGTTGAAGAGGTTGAAGGCGTAGGGATGCGGCATCACCCTGGGCGTATAGACCTGCCCGTTGAGATTGGCGCGGGTGGATTCGACCAGCTCCTCCATCGCCGCTGCGCCGGCGCCGGACGCGGCTTGATAGGTCGAGATGATGACGCGCTTGATGCGGTTCTTCTGGTGGATCGGCCACAGCGGCACCAGCGCGGTGATCGCCGCGCAGTTGGGATTGGCGATGATGCCCTTGTGGTCGCGGATGCGGCTGGCGTTGATCTCGGGAATCACCAGCGGCACGTTCGGGTCCATGCGGAAGGCGGAGGAGTTGTCGACCACGACCGCTCCGGCCTTGACCGCGATCGGCGCGAACTTCCTGGAGATGCTGCCGCCGGCGGAGAACAGGGCAATGTCGACGCCCTCGAAGGCGCGCTCGGTCAGTTCCTCGATGACGACGTTCTGGCCGCGGAATGACACCGTCTTGCCGGCCGAGCGCGCGCTGGCGAGCGCCTTGAGCTTACTGATGCGAAAGCCGCGCTTGTCCATGGTGGCGATGAATTCGGCGCCCACCGCACCGGTGACGCCGACAATCGCGACGACGGGATCGTTACTCACTTTGTCCTCCATTGCTTTTGAAATCCAGACAACAAAAAAGCCCCGACCATCGAGGGCGGGGCTTCGGTAGAGCTGATGCGTTTTCGTCGACGACTACGCGCGCACGCCTCCCCGGGCCCCTGAGGCCGTGGTGGTTTTGGTCGTGCGTTTGGTGGTCGTGAACATGGCGGCGACTTATGGGGGAGAGTCTTGCGGCCGTCAATGGCTTTTCGCCCCGGTCGGCACCGGGGGAGAACCTGCCACTATCTGGCTCGAGCGCCCGGCGGCTCCAGGATGACCTCCGTGAGGTCGTCGCCGCTGATCACGACGATCGCAAAATTGAGCCGGCCACGTTCGCGCACGAGGCCACCGCTGATGGCCTTGCCCGAGGCTGCGCGCTCGGCGACGCGCACGGCATCGGCAAGGCGGTGCCTGATCGCACCGAGCGCTGCGAGGTTGCTGCGGTCCTCGTGGTCGAGCTCGCTGAGGGGCAGGGCGGCCTCGCCACCGACGAGCTCGCCGGTCGCGGCATTGATGGTGTGGCGCCAGATCCGGTCGTTGTGCAGGGTCTTCACCCGGTAGACCGGCACGTCCGAAGCGCCGTCGAAACTCACATCGGCGGTGGTGGCGCCGGCATGGCGGGCTTCGGCGATCGCCATGGCCTGACTGATCGTGATCGATGAGCTGCGGAAGCGTTCGATTTCGCGGCCGACTGCCTGGCGGTCTGCTTCGGCATCACCATCTGTGTCGTTGTGGAGCGCGGTCGGCGTGTCCGCGCTCACGACCGCCTGCGCCGGTGCGGCGAGGAGCAGCGCAGGCAAGGCGATCGCAAGCAGTTGTAAGGTCCATCGTCTGGCTGCCGTCATGCTCGAAACCTTCGGCCTGCGAGTGTGCCGGATGATCGTAAAGAATTCGCGGCCGGCCTTGGGCAAAGGCCGGCCGCGGAGCGCCGCGGCGGGCTGCACCTGCCGTGACGATCGAAGCGGTCCGGACCTCTTTGGGGCTGGTGAAAAAGCGGCCGTACCAACTTACAATTAAACCATACCGTATCGTTTTATTTTGGTCAATGACTCTGCGCCGGCCCTCTTGGGGAAAGATCGCAATCTCACGGAATTGTCAGCGGGAGGAGCGGCGCCGCGGCGCGACTTTGGCGGCGTTCTGGACGCGGTCGGCAGGCCCCAGAGCGCCCGCCAGGAACAGCCTGATCGCCGCGCGCATGCGCTTTTCCGCGGCCTTCAGCTCCAGCGCCGTTCCGAACGTCGCCATGCGGTGGGTGTGACCGACGACGACGTCGAGGAACACCTCGGCTGCGATGGTGGTGTCTTCGACATCGAGCGCACCTTGCGCCACCAGAAGATCGAAGAAGCGCGCCGTGGTGGCGACGGCCTTGAGCCAGCCTTCCTCCTTGCCGAGCTTGGCGACGTCGGGGAAGTTGATGGCCTGTGCCGTCATCATGCGGCTGAAGGCGACGGCATCGGGGCCGCAGGTGAAGGTCAGCATCTCGCGTCCGATCTCGACCAGTTGCTGCTCGACCGGGATGTCCGCGGCGCTGCTCAGCTGGGTCTCTGCCGCGGCCGACAGCGGCGCGAGCCAGCGCGCGATTTCCCGCCTCAGCACGGCCGCGAATAGCCCGCGCTTGTCGCCATAGCGCGAATAGACCGTGGGCTTGCTCACCCGGGCCGCTTCCGCGACCGCGTCGAGCGAAGTCGCCTCGAAACCCCGATCCAGGAAAAGCCGGGTGGCGACCTCGATCAGCCGCTGGTCGCGCTCGATCGCAGCAGTTTTCGTCGGCCGGCCGCCGCGGGATTTAGGCATCTCGTGCCGTGGCGCTGCCGGTCTTGTCCTGGTCGCAGTCAATCCCATGCCCAATGATTCCTGCGCGTTTCTGACAGTCGTCTTTAGCTCTATAACGCGCAGCAGCCGGGGCGTCATCGCGAATCTGGCCGAAATGGCCGCATCGTCAACGGTCTCGATCCGGCCTCGTTCCTTCGCGCCGGTTCACGGAAGTGTCGAGGTCCAGGCCTGGCCGGATGCGGCCTTCTCGTATCCGTACTGATACAGCGCCCGCATATAGGTGGTATCGAACCTTTCCGAGGGCGGGGCGGGGTAATCGCGCGCGATGTAGGAGAGATGGAAGCCCAGTCGGTTGCGCTTGGCGAAATCGTAAGTCGAGAGGATGATCGAGCGCGTCTGCGACTGGGTGATCGCCGACAGGCTGCGTGAGGCAACGTCGATGGTGCCATTGGAGACGAGCTCGAAGTTGCGTTCGATCTTCTTGTTGACGAGGATGTAGATGTCCATCTTCGCACTGCCGGGCAGGCGTCCGCTCTGGAACAGCAGGGCCTCCGGCAATGTCAGCACCGGGGCCGTCACGCCGCCGTCGACATGCATCTCCTGAAATTTGCGGCCCTGGCCTTCGGCGTCGATCATGATCGGCGGAAACACCAGGGGAATGCTGGCCGAGGCCGCCATCACGTCGCGAAACAGCTTCAGGGCTTCGGGCGTTCCGACCGCGGCGATCTTGCCCATGTCCCAGATCACGGTGCGCTGGGTATCGAGGTCGGTCGTCACAACCAGCAAGGTCCGGCCCTTGGCATGTTCGCGCGCGACCTGGGCCATGATCTCGGGTCCGACATAGCGCGCGACCAGCTCGCGCAGGCGGGTGTTGCCGAACAGGCCGGATCCGAACAGCACGCGCACGATGCTGGGATCGTTCAAGAGGCTCTCGGCGATGCCACTGGTGTAGACCTCCTTCAGCGTGCCGTCATATTGCGAGCCGAGGAAGGCGAAGGGCGCGATCAGGCCGCCGGTGCTCACACCCGAGACGACCGAGAAGGTGGGGCGGTTTCTGGCCGCGGTCCAGCCGTTGAGCACGCCGACGCCGTAGGCGCCGTCAGCACCGCCGCCGGATAGCGCCAGATAGGTCTTGGTCGCGATGCTGCTGTCCTTCTCGAAGCTGAATTTCGTGACGGGATCGTCCGCGTAGCGCCGGAGGCCCTCGATATCGAGCACGCGCGATGTGCCGGCTTCGGAGGCCGTATAGGGCGTACGCGGCAGGGAGGTGCAGGCGCCGAGCGCCAGGCTGCACATCAGGACCAGCGATCCGATCAGGCGGACGATTGTCTGCCCGATCCGGTCACACGAGGAGACGGATGCGTCGGTCGAATATGAAGGGGTGGGCATTGTCGGTGGCTGGCGATCATGCATTTACTGCCGCCGGCAAATTCGCCGCGGCGTCTCGTCCAGCCCTAAGGATAAAACTACACTGTATCGTTTTATTTGGCAAGGATGGGCGCCACCTATCCTCGGACTGGTTGGTGTCGCAGTCTGGAGCAGAAGTCGGCCGGAGCCCGGCCTGGCGGGTTGATCGGCCTGCTCCGACACGCAATAAGCACGGCCATGAATCCCGACAATGATCTTCCCAATCACTTTGAAGTGCTCGCCGCCGATGGCGCCGCGCGAACCGGGCGGCTGAATACGCCGCATGGCGTGGTGCGGACGCCGGCCTTCATGCCGGTCGGCACCGCCGGTGCCATGAAGGGGATGCACTGGCGCGAGGTGCGCGATGCCGGTGCCGACATCGTGCTCGGCAACACCTATCATCTGATGCTGCGTCCGAGCGCCGAGCGGATCGCCGCGCTCGGCGGCTTGCAGCGGTTCACCGGCTGGAACGGACCGATGCTGACGGATTCCGGCGGCTTCCAGGTGATGTCGCTGGCGGATTTACGCAAGGTCAGCGAGAACGCCGTCACCTTCCGCTCGCATATCGATGGTGCCAAGGTTGAGCTGTCGCCGGAGCGCTCGATCGAGGTGCAGCGTTTGCTCGGCTCGGACATTGCCATGCAGATGGACGAATGCGTGCGGCTACCGGCCGAGCGCGCCGACATCGAGCGCGCGATGCAATTGTCGCTGCGCTGGGCCGAGAGAAGCAAGCGCGCCTTCGAGAGCGCCCCCGACGGCTACATGCTGTTCGGTATCGTGCAGGGCGGCGACATTCCCCAACTGCGTCATGCGAGCGCCGAAGGTCTCGTTGCGATCGGCTTCCATGGCTATGCGATCGGCGGTCTTGCGGTTGGCGAACCGCAGGCGGTGATGCTGGCGATGATCGACGAGACCGCACCATTGCTGCCGCGAGAGCGCCCGCGCTACCTGATGGGCGTCGGCACGCCTGACGACATTCTCGAAGCCGTGAAGCGCGGCATCGACATGTTTGATTGCGTGATGCCGACGCGCAATGGCCGGCACGGCGTGGCTTTCACGCGCTTCGGCCAGGTGAATTTGCGCAATGCGCGCCATGCCGACGATCCGCGTCCGCTCGACGAAGGGAGCTCATGGCCTGCGGCGCGCAACTACGCGCGCGCCTATCTGCACCATCTCGTCAAGGCGGGCGAGACGCTCGGCGCGATGCTGCTGTCCGAGATCAATATCGCTTACTACCAGTTCCTGATGCAGGGCATCAGAGGTGCGATCGCGCAGGGAAAATTCGATGAGTTCTATCAGCGCACGCGCGAGGACTGGGCGAGGGGCGACATCGCCCCGCGCTAGATCAGTTGCAAATCTAGATCAGTTGCAGGTGAAGCGTTGCTTCAGGGCGTGCTTGGTTACGAAGCCATAGCCGCAATTGTCGCAGGTCCAGAGATAGCTGATCACGTGATCCGAGATGTAGGCGGATGCTTCGGCGGCGACCATGGAGTCGGCGCAGACAGGACAGGTCGGCAGCTCGCTGCAACGAGGATCGCGGTTCGGCGCGACGGTCGACAACACTTCAGCAATTGCTGACATCGTGGTGACCTCTCTGCTTGAGACTTAAGCCTAACATAAGCAGAAGCGGTTGACGAGGTCGCAACACAAATGCGTAGGTTTTCTGTTTTTTTCCGCTCACGCGATTTTGCGATGCAGCGTATTTAACATGTGTCGCATTGTCGCTTGCGTGTCGCCGCAAGCTGTCTGTAACTGCGCAATGATCGCGACAGAACTGCAGATCGTCGCCGCAGGGAGTTCATCATGGACGCATCGTCCACCACGGGTGCAGCGCACCAAGCCGGCCGGGGCCGGATCTATGACTCGATCGTCGACGCCTTCGGCAACACGCCCATCGTGCGCTTGCGCCGGCTGCCCGGCATGCACGGCGCAAATGCGACCATTTTGGCAAAACTGGAATATTTCAATCCTGCAGCGAGCGTGAAGGACCGCATCGGCGCGGCCATGATCATCGCGATGGAGAAGGCGGGCATCGTCAAGCCCGACACCGTGCTGATCGAGCCGACCTCCGGCAATACCGGTATTGCGCTCGCCTTCGTCGCGGCTTCCCGCGGCTACCGGCTCAAGCTGGTGATGCCGGAGTCGATGTCGATCGAACGACGCAAGATGCTGGCTTTTCTCGGCGCCGAACTGGTGCTGACGCCAGCGGCGCAAGGCATGAAGGGCGCGATCGCCGCCGCCGAGGAACTGGTGAAGACGACCCCGAACGCGGTGATGCCACAGCAGTTCAAGAACCTCGCCAATCCCGAGGTGCACCGCCGTACCACCGCAGAGGAGATCTGGAACGACACTGGCGGCAACATTGATTTCTTCGTGGCCGGCGTCGGCACCGGCGGCACCATCACCGGCGTCGGCCAAGTGCTCAAGCCACGCAAGACCTCGCTGCGTGTGGTTGCGGTCGAACCGGAAGAGAGCCCGGTGCTGTCGGGGGGGCAGCATACCCCGCACAAGATCCAGGGCATCGGTGCCGGCTTCATCCCTGACATCCTCGACCGTGCCGTGATCGACGAGATCGTGAAGGTCAGCTCGACGACGGCGATTGAGACCTCGCGCGCGCTGGCCCGGCATGAAGGCATTCCGGGCGGCATCTCCTCGGGCGCGGCGATTGCGGCCGCGCTCGAGATCGGCAGGCGGCCGGAAGCTGCCGGCAAAACCATCCTGGCGATCGTACCGTCGTTCTCCGAGCGGTATCTTTCCACGGCGTTGTTCGAGGGAATCTAGGCCATGGCGGATCAACCGAGACGGCCGCGTACGCTGGGCGATGCCAGGACGGAAGCCGAGGCGGCGTTCAAGAAGGTGACGGCGAAGGTCGCCCCGGTGCCGCCCAAACCGAACGCCGTTCCCGGCATCAAGGAGCAGGTCACCCTGCGCATCGATCAGGACGTGCTGGAGTTCTTCCAGGAGGGCGGTCCCGGCTGGCAGGACCGCATCAACGAGGCGCTACGGAAAGCTGCGGGGAAGTAGGCAGCTCCGTCATGGCGAGCGCAATGACGAGTGCGCGGCAGCGCCGTCGCAAATAGAAAAGCCCGGCGTGAGCCGGGCTTTTGCGTTGCCGATGGCTTTGCCTCAGCGGCGGAACATGCCGCCCATCATTCCGCCGACGACACCGCCGACGAAGGCCGCGCCGGCGGCGTCGCCGGGGCTGCTGCGTTGTTGCGGCGCCGGCGCGCTGCTGGGAGGCGGAGCGCTGGCGCGGCGGGCCGGCTTCTGGCTGGCGTCGGTCGCGGTCGCCGGGGCAGCGACCATCTCCGCGAGCAGGGCCTTGTGCTGGTTCTTGTTGAGATAACCCGACGAGGGATAGCCCCGCGCGGTCTGCCAGCGCTTGAGCACGGACCGCGTCTCGTCGTTGAATACGCCGGTCTGCTTGGTGTCGAACCCTAGCGCCGTCAGTCGACGCTGCACGTCGCGGCGCTTGGTCTTGTCGAGGCCGATCTGGTCCTCGGTGACTTGGCTGGCCTCATCCGTGAAGGTTGCGGGATCGACGCCCGCGTTGAGCGTGCGGGTCGCGGTCGAGGCGCCGCTCTTGATCGCCGCGAGGCGCGCCAGCGCCAGCGCTTTGAACTGGCCGTTCGGGTAGGCGGTGAGGTAGGCGTTGAGCTCCTCGGGCTTGTTGGACTCCTTGACCGAGCGCCAGTATTCGAGCTCGACACCATCCCCGGCCGCCGCCGGCACGATGCCGGACGCGGTCGGCGCCGCATTGGCGACCTGGGTCGTCGGAGCCTGGTTAAGATAAACGGCGCCGATCAGGTTGGTATGGCCCCAGGGCAGCTGGCCCTTGTGGGTCTCTTCATTCACCTGGGCGCGCACGGACGTCATCGCCTGTTGGATCTCGACGCCGGGCCTCGTGATGTTGTCGATCAGCGCACGGGTGAATGGGCTGTTGTTGCCCTCCTGGCCGTCGAGCGCGGTCTGGCCGGGACCGGTGGCGAAGGCGATCAGCGTGCCTTCACCGGACTTCATCTCTGCAAGGCCGCTCTGCACGTTGACGCTGCGGGTCGCCGAGTTCGACTTGATCTTGGCGGCGAACGGATTGTCGCGGCAGGCATCCAGGAAGACGAGCTTGACCTTGGCATCACCCATGGTCTGTTCGAGCGTCAGGTCGATGTTGATGGCCGCGCCCAGCTTGACGTCCATCTCCGTCTTGATGTCGGCATCGACGGGCAGCAGGTAGTTGGTACCGCCGACGGCGATGCCGTGGCCCGCATAATAGAACAGCGCGATGTCGGAGCCCTGCGCCTTGCGGCCGAAATCGAGCAGCTTCTCGGTCATCTGGTCGCGGCTGAGATTGGAGCCCTCGATGACCTCGAAGCCGACATTGCGCAGCGTGGCTGCCATCGCCTTGGCGTCGATCGGCGGGTTCGGCAATTGCGCGACGTTCTTGTAGGAGCCGTTGCCGACGACGAAGGCGACGCGGCGGTCAGCCTTGGCGGCACTGACCGACAGCGCCATGCACATCAGCGAAGCGAGGAGGGTGAGATAGCGCATTCTGAAATCCCCAGAATCGAATTGCAGGCAGCAACAAATTGGCAAAGAACCTACACGAAGTGCCCGACTTCGTGCCACCAAAAGGGCAGTCCGTTGCGTTCAACCCGCTGCTGTGTGGCCGAATGTGCACGATGGAGAGCCCCTCCAACGTGATCCAGATCACACGGCTACTTCGTTTTGTCGCGCGAGGCGGCGAGAGGTTCACTGCGCGCGAGCGGCAACGGGCGAGGCGGGCTTCAGATTCAGGAGATTGCCGACCAGGATCAGCGCCGCGCCGAGCACGGTCCAGGCGTCGAGCCGCTCGGAATACAGTAGCCAGCCGGCGGCCGCGGTCAGTGGAACCCGCAGGAAGTCCATCGGGACCACGATCGTCGCGTCGGCGTAGCGCATCGCGCTGGCGAGGCAATAATGTGAAAATGTGCCGCAGACAGCGATCACGCCGACCCAGGCCCAGACATAGACCGACGGCCAGGTCCAGACGAACAGCGTCGGAATGAAGCCTGCGGCGGATTGCACCACCAGCATCCAGAACAGGATCGAGAGCGCGCTTTCAGTGCGGGTCAGCGATTTGACCAGTGCCATCGAGACGCCAAATCCCATGGCGGCCCCGAGCGCGATGAGCTGGCCCGGATTGATCTCCCCCGTCGCCGGTCGGACGATGACGATCACCCCGACGAGTCCGAGCGCGATGGCGGCGATCTTCCATGGCGTCATCCGCTCGGACAGGAAGCTGGCCGCGAGGATTGCCGTCCAGATCGGCATTGTGAACTCGATTGCCACCACTTGGCCGATCGGAATCAGCGTCAGCGCGAAGAACCAGCCGAGCTGGGCGACATAGTGCACCAGGTTGCGGCCGACATGCTGCGGCAGGCGCGATGTCTTGAACACCTTCAAGCCACCGGCGCGGTAGATGATCGGCGAGAGCAATAAGAAGCCGACCAGCGATCTCACTTCCATGATTTGAAAGACGTTCAGCTCGCGCGTGGTCTCGCGCCCGGCAACCGCCATGACCAGCATCAGCGATAGCCAGCCGGCCATCCACAGTGCAGCCATCGTTTTGGACGGTGTCGTGCTCATCGGGGCAGGATGCTGGGGATGGAAACCGGAAGGACGGTCGGTATCGGCGACATCGCCGGCGTTTGCAACGGCCAAATCTGCGGATGCAGCGATGCAGGGGGTCGTGCTAGGCATCTCAAGCAACGAGAAGATAGGGAGAGTGTCGCTCATGCATATCTTGCAGCCGGCCGAGTGGAAAAAACCGCGCGGCTTTTCCCATGGCGTCGTGGTCGACGGTCCCGGACGCTGGGTGGTTCTGGCCGGCCAGACCGGCGGCGACGAGGCCGGCAATTACGCGCCCGACATGGCAACGCAGGTCGCGACGGCGCTGAAGCGGATCGTCAAGCTCCTGGGCGAGGCCGGCGCCGGCCCCGAGCACATCGTCCGCCTGACCTGGTACCTGACCAGCCGCAGCGAATATGAAGCGGCCGGTGCCGGCATCGGTGCGGCCTGGAAGGAAACGCTCGGACGCAATTTCCCGCCCTCGACGTTGCTGTATATCGGCGGCCTCGTGGACGACCGGGCCAAGGTCGAGATCGAGGTCACGGCGTTCGTGCCGAGCGCATAAAAAAAGACCCGGCGAGTCCGCCGGGCCGATTGTGATAATTGTGGTCCGCCTTAGCGCGACATCGAGATGTTGGCGCCGCGGAACTGGCTGTCCGCGCGCATCGTGACGGTCTGCTTGTTGCCGTGCGTCCTCAGCGCGATGTTGGCGTTGAAGCCGGCGGCAGAGGCGACCACCTCGAAGTTTCCGCCGCCACCGCGGCCCTGGAGCGAGCCAGAGATGTTGCGGCTGGCCTCGCTCCAGCTTCCCGAAATGGCACCACCCGCCGACTGAACGTTGGCGGAGAGGATGAACTTGTAGGCATCGCTGGCGCAGGTCAGCGTCATTTCCATTGTGGGGCCGACCGGAGCGTATTTGGCCCGGCAGCGGATGCGTTCTGTCGATCCGTCCTCGAGGCTGACGGTGCCGCCGCCGCTCCAGCTTCCCGCCATCGGAGCAAACGGCCCGGACTGCGCATTGCTTTCGGAATTGGCGACTGCGGCCGCAAACAATACGGCGGCTGCGATCAGCAGCCGCCGGTTCCGGGCACGAACCTGCGTTGGTTTAAAGGCGCGATGCTTCCCAGCGCCCGCTGCACGGTATGCCTGCTGATGCTCCATTCCACTTCCCCGATCCGGCGTTGCCGTTGAGTTGACCGTTGGCATATGCACCATTGATCGAAACTTTCACAAGTCCCTCGCGGCCGATGGTGCCGGAAACGTTAGCGCCGGGCGCAGTGATCTTGCCGTCGGCAACCGTCAGCATGGAACTCGCGGTCGGCTCGCACGAGCCGCTCTTGGTCACGATGGTGACCTGCCAATTGCCGTCATAGGGGCTCTGGGCAAAGGCAGGGGCGGCGAGGGTACCAGCGAAAACTGAAGCGGCACAGAACACCGCGATGCGACCGAAACGCATAAATTCCGTCCTTGAATTTGTCTGATATGCTGACGCTTATTCGGGCGAAATGTGACGGAAATTTGTTGCGTTGCCAAATCGAAAATTGTTCCTGTTGGCACAATGGTTTATTTGGGATTCCGACTCCGGTTTTCGAAGCAGAATCAACGCGGGTTCACGTTAAGGGTAAACGTCAGGAGAGACTCGGCGCGGAGGTCGCGAACTGCTCGTCCTGCGCTTTGGCGGGCAGCGCCTTGTGAACCTTGGCGTAGTCGATCACATCGGCCAGCAGCTTGAGCCCGAGCGGCGCCAGCGCGCGCTCCCAAAGCTCCCGTGCGGTTTCGCCCTTCTTCACGAAGCACCAATCCTGGGCGGCGATGGCGCCAGCGTCCATGCGATCGGCGAGATGATAGATCGTGCCGCCGGCGATCGGATCGCCTTCCTTGATGGTCCATTCCACGGCGGCCTTGCCGCGATGGCGCGGCAGCAACGAGGGGTGATAACCGATCCCGCCGAGCTTGGCGGCGGCGAGCGCGTCCCTGCCGATCCGGGCGTGGCTGTGCGCGGTGATGATCAGATCGGTGTCGGGGGCAATCTCGGACGCCACCACCAGCTTCGGATTGGCCTGGACCACGACCTCGATGCCGGCGGCCCTGGCGGTCGCGGCGAGGCGATCCTCGGCATCGGCGACCACCACCCGGACGACCGAGACGCTGTGCTCCCGGAGCATGTTCAGGGTGGTCACGCCGAAATGGCGGGAGCCGACGAGGGTAATGCGCATGGGTGTCCGATCCGTTTCGCAACTGCGTTATCCCCCGATAACACGTCCGCACGCCCTGTCACCACCCGCGCCGCGTTTGCGTGGGTTATCAACAATGCGCCGGGCGCGAGCCGTCGGCGCACTCATTTTTGCGTCACGGACTAGCGTTGCCGCGCCGCCACGGTCGGACGATAAGTGGCCGACAAGCGGTTCCTGTGTTTCGATTTTAACAAAGATATCCTCGGTCGGCTGATAATGTGCCCCGACCGGGGCTGGCTACATTTCAACCCGCATCCATTTTCGAACCCGGCCTAGGCCGTCGGCGTGATCGCCGGCGGCCTTTTCAGGCCACGCATCACGAAATCGTCCGGCGGTAACACGATCTCAACCAGCTTGGCGTATCGACGAATCCGTCGCGGATTTGTATTGCGTACCGCGACACTGAAAACGTCTGCCGGCATGGGCGCGCAGCCGGGCCTTTTCGACGGGACAGATTTCATGCCGAGCGCAATCGAGCAGATTGTCGACGCCTATGTGCGTCTGAAAAACCGCCGCGGACTCGACGAGCTGATGATGCACAGGCAGCGGCTCGCGGTCGATCTGAAGAGCAGGGCCGGCTATGATTTCAGCCTGCCGATCGGTCAGATCAACGAGGAGATCGCGATCATCGAGGCGGGGCTCAGCCGGCTCAAGGCCGAGAATTCCAGGGCGATCTAGAGGTCTGCGTCGCGCATGGTCGCGGCATGTATGGGCGCTGACCGTTCGCCGGGGGAGCGCGCCTGTCGCTCAGTCGCGACGGCCGCCGTCGATGACCGTGAACAGCGGCCGCGCAGGGGTCGGCTCGACCAGCAGCTCCTCCACCAGTGCGGTTGCCGCATCGACATATTTGCGCGTCGGCTTGTCGAGAGGGCGCTTGGCCTCGTCGTCGAGCGCGACCTTCGCAGCCTCGACCAGCTTGCGCATGCGGGCCGCATGGTCGTCGCCGGCCGTCAGCGTCGCGCGCGCCAGCGAGCGCAGCACGAACAGCTCGCCCTCGAGGCGGAGCAGACGGTCGTTGAGCCTGGTCAGGACAGCGTTGAGGTCGGCCATAATTGGGGTTCGGCGCGGAGAATCCAACCTGATCTAGCGGCGACCGGTGAACGGAGTGCAAACGGCGCCGGTGCAATTCGGCCGATCCTGCGATGCCGCGGGCGGCCTACCACTCGACGCCCGACCAGCGCTTCCCGAACACCGGCGGCCTCGTCTTCACGGCTTGCCAGCCGAAGAAATGATGCTTGCCCGACCAGGCGTGCACGACACCGCTGCAGATGCCGCATTTGAAACTGCCGGTGTGTGCCTCGCTGTGCTCCTCTCTGGTCGCGGTGTAGTTCATGCGCAACCCGCACAGGTGAACTCTTCGATCGTCCAGATGCTGTTGGCCATTGCACAGAAGGTGTTTCGGTGACCTCGAGCCACGGTAGTCACCACCGTTTGCAGCTGCGTAAACCGGCGCTGGAAAATCCGGTTAACGGGCGTTAGCAAAGCCGGGCTGGGGCGCAGGCCAGGACGGGGCGTCATCGTCTCGGAACGAGCAATGGCCCGAAGGTTCCTGAGCGCGGGCGTGGTCAGTTCCAGTCGTCTTGACGCCGGATGCGTTGCTGGCAATAACGGCCGGGCCGTGCAAGCGCCGGAAGTTGCGTTCATGCCGCAAGGAAAGCTGTGCCCGTGAAAAGCCTCCGTCAGTTGCTGACGGGAGAGGACATCATCCAGCTCGTGATCCGGCTCGGCCTGCTTGGCCTGCTGATCATCTGGACTTTCCTGATCATTCGTCCGTTCGTGCCGATCCTGGCCTGGAGCGGCGTGCTGGCGGTCGCGTTCTATCCGGCGTTCAGCTGGGTCGCCAAGATTCTGGGCGGCCGGCCCAAAACCGCAGCAGTAATCCTGACCCTGATCACGCTGGGTATCGTCATCGGCCCGGCGACCTGGCTCGGCATCAGCGCGGTGGATGGCGTGCGCGAACTGGCGCACCAGCTCGGCACCGGCGACCTCGTGCTCCAGTCGGCGCCGGAGCAGCTCAAATCGTGGCCGCTCGTCGGCCCCTGGCTCTTCGAGCTATGGGACCAGGCCTACAACAACGTCCGGGCGGTGGTACGCGAGGTGGCTCCGTATCTCCAGCCGCTGGCGGGCCCGCTGCTCTCGCTTGCCGGAGATGCCGGTGTCGGCACGCTCCAATTTCTCGTCTCCGTGTTCGTGGCCGGCTTCCTGTTTCCGCACGGGCCGAGGCTGGTTGCGGCCGGCCGCGGCTTCCTGTTTCGCGTCGTGCCGGAGCAGAGCGAGCATTTCCTGGGGCTTGCGGGCGCGACCATCCGCGCCGTGGCGCAGGGGGTGATCGGCGTCGCGATCGTGCAGGCGCTGCTCGCCGGCATCGGCTTCAAGCTCGCTTCGGTGCCGAGCGCGGGCCTTCTCGCCTTCATCGTGCTGCTGCTCTCGATCGTGCAGATCGGTGCCTTCCTCGTGCTGCTGCCGGTGATCATCTGGATATGGACCGCCAAGGACGTCACCACGGCGTTGCTGCTCACCGTGTTTTTCGTCCTCGTCGGCTTCATCGACACCATGTTGAAGCCGCTCGTCATGGGGCGGGGCCTGACCACCCCGACCATCGTGATCTTCGTCGGCGTGATCGGCGGCACGCTGGCCCACGGCATCGTCGGTCTATTCATCGGGCCGATCATCCTGTCGGTAGCCTGGGAAATGATGGTGGCCTGGATCAAGACCGAGGACCGCGCGGAGGCGGGCAAGGGCTGATCTCTGCCGGCCGTGCCGCGGCAGGACTCGATGGCTCGCGGCCTGTGATCAAAACGCGCGGCGAACTTGTCTGTTCGACTAGACAAGTTACGATCGGCCCGATTCTGTTTTTCGATTACGGCAGCAATGGCGAAGTCTTCCAAGCTGGTTGCCGCTAGGCGCGGCAAGGTATTGTTGGTCAGACGCCGGTCAGATGGCCTCTGGATGTTCCCGGGCGGCCGCAAACGTGCGCGCGAGTCGGAGAAGGACTGCCTGCGGCGGGAGATCAAGGAGGAGCTGCCCAAGCTCAAGCTCGGCAGGATCAGCCTCTGGAAGGAAGTGAAGGCCAGGAACAAGCGCTCCGGCCGCAAGATGAGCGATGCGATCTTCATTGCCAAGTCCGCTAAGGGCAGGCTGGCGATCGGCGACAAGAAGGAGATCGACCGCGCTGCCTGGCAGAAGCCCCGCGGCATCCGCCTGACGCCGACCTCGCGCTACATCCGCGACCGCCTGTTTCCAAGGAAGCGGCGGCGCAGCTGAGCCAGTCTTCTCGTCCCGCTGATCGCATGCCCGGCAAATGACCGCGGACCTTGCGCGCATCGCGCCAAGACGCCGGCTGCCGTTACTGCTTGGCCGCCATCGTCTCCAAGCAATGGTTGAGAAAAGCGGTGCGATCCCTGGGCAGCACCTTCTCGAGATCGGCCTTCAGCGCGCATTCACGCTGGCGCAACTGCTCGGCGCGGCGCTTCTCGGCTGCCTCGCGGTATTCGGGAGCAACCTTGTTGGGATCGACCAGCGTCTGTGCGTGGGCGGCCGTCGCAAGCAGTGCGATGGCGCCGATGAAAATGAATGACTTCAAATGAGCCTCCGTCAAAGCGGGCATCCTAACGCGCGGCGCGTGCGCGCTCAAACCCGGCGATGAGGTACCCCGTTCCGGCCTGGTTGGAGCGCCGCCGTACATTGGTCCTCCGATCGGCCGGCTTTGGAACGACTCTGCACGGCGCGCGTCGAATCCTGGCTCACGGCCCATCCCCAAGCCCCAAAGCCCTCGGGCCGCGAGAAAACCTTACCCACAAAGGTTGGCGACCTCAGGGCCTCTCGCGCTGAGGTCGTTTGCTAGTGTGTGAACCAGTTCACAAGCGCGCGGCGAAACCGCTGCTATGAAGGCGTCATTGCTTAACCTATTCATGTCGAACGAAACGCCCCAGTGTGGCTCCAAGCGCTGGGGCTTTTTCGTGGCTCCATGCGCGCACGACGTCTTCAATCGCCGCAACGCTTGCATCGAGCGATGCTGATCTCGGGCCGCATGAGTTCCGCGCTGCAGGCCGACCAACAGCAAGATTATCGGGATCGCGGCGCCGCCTTGAACGTTGCCATGAGGGGTGCGTTCGCAGGGCAAATCCCATATGCATGGCGGCGAGTTGCCGATTCGACATGAGGGCGGCTCGCATTCAGTTGGCTACAGTCTAAGACCAGAAGCGGGTTCAAGTGAGGCTTTCCAAGAAGGCGAGGGTCGCCAAGAAGGCGTCGAAGAAGAGCAAAGGATCGCAGCGCGCCACGATCTCGTCTTCGTCGCCTGTCGGCATGATGGCTCTTCATCTGCTTGCACAATGGAAGCAGTCCGGGCGCAGTGGGATCGTCTTTCTCGCCGAGAGCGAGAACAGGGCGGAGCGGCTGGGCAGCGTCATTCACGCGTTCGACCCGTCCTGCGAGGTGCTGGTGTTTCCGCGATTGAACACCTTGCCGTTCGATCAGCTCGAGCCGTCGCACGAGCTCGCAGGGCGCAGAGCCTCGGTGCTGAGGCGCCTTGCAAAATCCAAGAAGCCGCCGTTTCTCGTCTCGACCGCGGAAGCGGTGATGGAGCGCCTGCCGCCGCCAGCGAGCCTGTCGCGCCTGAGCCTGAGCTTGAAGGTGGGCGGCACGTTCTCCGAGCGGGACCTCGAGAGCCTCCTTCAAGCCCTGGGATACGATCTCGACGACGAGCCGGACTTTCCGGGCGGGGCGCTATTCCACGGGCAGACCTTCGAGATATTTCCCGCAGGCGCGCTGGGGCCGTTCCGGATCGAGCATTCGGACCATGCGATCAAACGGATCGTGGCGTTCGATCCGAACGAGCACAGGATCATCTTCGAGACCAACGAGCTGCTCGTCGATCCCATGTCGGAGCGGCTCGGCCTTGCCGGCAAACGCGGCAAGCGCGCGAGCCTGTTCGACTATTGCGGGGGCGCCAAATGGATCGCGGATGCCGGCGTCCCGTTGCATGCCGACGCCTGGCTGGACACGATCGAGGAGGCCGCTGGCCGGGCGGAGCGGGAGCGTGAATATCTCGCACGGCGCGACTGGAAGCAGCTCTCCAAGGGCATGAAGGTGCTGCCGCGGACGGCGCCCTTCCCGCACATCCCGGAGTTTTCGAAGCTGACGTCCTCCAGGAAGGCGCTGCGTGGCTTTGTCGAGGAGACACGCCGCGGCGGATCGCGACTAATCCTCGTCGCCGCGCACGAGGACGATCTGCGCGTGATGGAGCGGATGAGCGGCGTCAAGACGGAGCGCTGCGACGACTGGGAGGAGGCGGTGCGCGGGCGGGGCGGCGAGGCGGCGCTGCTGGCCGATCTCGATGCCGGCTTCGTCGTGCCGGGGAAGAAGCCCCTGGTCGTGGTGACGGCGTCCGACGTGCTCGGCAGCCGCGCGCATCATCCGCAGCCGATGGCGCGCGCCTGGAGCGCGGCCTTCGAGCATGCCGATGTGCCCGAGCAGGGCACGGTGGTCGTCCACCTCCAGCGCGGCCTTGCCGTGCTCGACGGCCTGCAGACCGTCAACACCGGCGGCGGCGCCATGCGCGAGATGATCCGCCTCAAGTTCGCGGGCGACAATGCGGTTCTGGTGCCGCCGCCCGATCTCGCCTTGATGTGGCCCTATGCAGCCGAGCTCGGCAAGCTCGCGCTCGACAAGGCGGACGGCAGCACATGGTGGGCCCGCCGCGGCGAGGCCGAGCGCGAGATCCAGCTTGCCGGCAAGGTGCTCGCCAAGCACATCAGCCAGCGCCGGCGGCGGCGCGCCGAAAAGCTGGTGCCGCCGGGATCGGCCTACGAGAAGTTCGTCGCGCGTTTCCCCTACTTCACGACGATCGGCCAGGCCCAGGCGATCAGCGACGTGCTGGATGATCTTGCATCCGGTCATCCGATGGACCGGGTGATTTGCGGCGATGTCGGCTTCGGCAAGACCGAGGTTGCGCTGCGGGCAGCCGCGGCAGTGGTGCTGTCAGGCAAGCAGGTGGCGATCGCGGTGCCGACGACGGTGCTGGCCCGGCAGCACGTGGCAACGTTCCAGAAGCGCTTTGCGCCGTTCGACATCGAGGTGGGAAACCTGTCGCGGGCCACGGCCGGCGCGGAGCTGCGAGAGACCAGGGAGGGCCTGCGCAGCGGCCGGATCAAGGTCGTGGTCGGCACCCAGGCGCTCACGGGCAAGGACGTCAAGTTCGACGATCTCGGCCTCGTCATCATCGACGAGGAGCAGCATTTTGGCGCGGCCGAGAAGGCCAAGCTCGCCGGCCTCGCCAAGAACGTCCACGTGCTGATGATGAGCGCGACACCGATCCCGCGGACGCTGGCCGCCGGGCTTGCCGGCTTCCGCGACCTCAGCGTGATCGCCTCGCCGCCGGTGCACCGGCTTCCGGTCGCGACCAGGATCGCGCCGCTGTCGGATGCCGCCATCGCCTCCGCGCTGCTGCGCGAGCAGCGTCGCCATGGGCAGAGTTTTTTGATCTGTCCGCGCATCCATGATCTCGATCCGATGCTGGCGCGGGTGCAGGCGGTGGCGCCGGATCTGCGCATCGTCTGTCTGCACGGCAAACTGCCTGCCGACGAGATCGACGACCGCATGATGAGCTTCGTCGAGGGCGGGGCCGACGTCCTGCTCGCGACCAACATCGTCGAGAGCGGCCTCGACATTCCCCGCGCCAACACCATCGTGGTGTGCTGGCCGGAAAAGTTCGGCCTTGCCCAACTGCATCAGCTGCGCGGACGCGTCGGCCGCAGCGGCATCCGCGCCTTCGCCCATCTGTTGACCGAGACGGAATCCGGGCAGTCCGCCAAGCGGCTGGCGGCGCTCGAGGAGTTCAGCCGGCCCGGCGCAGGTTTTGCCATCAGCGAGCGCGATCTCGATCTCAGGGGCGCGGGCGATTTGTTCTCGGAGCAGCAGTCCGGTCACGTCCAGGTGTTCGGGCCGGTGCTCTACAGCCATCTCCTGAAGATGGCCTCGGAGAAGGCCGACGAGCGCGCCGCGGTGTGGGTGCCCGACCTCAACCTCCCGGTCGGAGACATGCTCCCCGAGACCTACGTGCAATCCGAGCCGGTGCGGCTCGAACTCTATGCGCGCGCCGCACGATGCAGCAGCGAGGACGATCTCGACGACCTCGAGGAGGAGACCTCCCGCCGCTTCGGACCCCTGCCGAAGGTGGCGCGCGATTTCTTCGCCGCAGCGAAGCTCAGGATCGAGTGCAAGCGCAGAGGCATCATCCGCCTCGACGTCGGTCCCGAGGCGGTGGCAGCGACATTCCTGCCGGGCCGATTGCGGAAATCGAGAGGCAAGTCGCTGCAACGCGACGGCGATCGGGTGGTCCATCACAGTCCGATGCGCGCCGCGCCGTTCGAGCGGGTGGAGGAGCTGTTCGAGGTGCTGGATGAGGGGTGAGCTGCAAGAAACGCGAAAACAACCCCATGCACAGTAGCTAAGTGCTTCTGCCGCAATGTCTTCTGCAATCAGGCGCAAAAAGCCCGTTTGACCTGTCGGGCAAAACAGTGGCATGATGCCAACTTCGGAAAATCCGCGAGAGGGAAGCTCCTGCTGCGGACCCGCCTGTTCGGCGGTCCGGAGTGACTGCGTAGCGCAGACTCCGCAATCTGTCGGGGATGTCGGGGCCCGTCAGCAGGCCAGGCCGCTAACGTGGAATTAATCCAAAAAGCCCACAATTTTAGACAGTTGGAGATGGGTGCTGCGTACAGGAGCCGTCACGAGGACGTTCCGGCGACGGCGTCCTGTTGCTCGCTCATTGGGGTCAATGCAGATGACCACGTCCTTGGAAACGCCAAGCTTCGCCGAAGAACTCGACGCGGTCGCGCTTGCAGCCGCAGCCGCGCACGACCCCGCAGCCCCGGAAGCTCCGGTGCCGATCAAGCGGTCCGGCCGGAAACCGCTCCTGCTGCTGGCGGTGTGTGCCCTCGCCATCAACGGCGCGGCGGCCGTCTATACGTCGTCGTCCGGTTTGCCGTCGCTGAATGTCGGCAGCCTGGCTGAGCTGCTCCCGCGCCGGGAAGCGCCTGCGCCAGAACCGGATCCGGTCGTCGCTGCCTTGAAGGACATTCAATCCGCCCAGCAGCAACACACGGATTCGCTGCAGGCGAACAACCACGCCTTGCAGCAAAATGCAGCCCTGCTGCAGCAGGACTCGCTGGTGCTGCTGTCGCTGCGGCAGAGCATCACGGACGAACGGGTCGATGTGAAGAAGATATCTTCGCAGCTGTCCACGCTGATCGCGAAGGTCGACTCGCTGCAGAATGTGATGATGTCGGACGTCACCTCCTCCATCCGGCGCGCGAATGCCCGCTACGGACTATCTGCAGCGATGCGCAAACGGCTGGTGCGGCCGTCGAAGCCCCTGGGGCCGGTTTCGGTGGGAGGGGCGCCGCTGAGTGTGCCGGCGACGGTTTCAGCGCCGGAAAGCTGAAGATCGGAAGATCGTTCATCTCCGCGCCCGGCCTGGTTTCCTGATTTAAAGCGTGCTGGGTGAGGCTTGACTGCCCGACGTGCTTTTCAGGAATCTGTGTCTTGCTCAAGCGATGTCCGCATCCCAGTTCGACTGGTGTGCGATCAGAAGTGCGGAGGACAAGATGCGCAGAGTGTTGGTGATGTTCCTCGCGTTGGCTTCGCTGACCCAGGCCCACGCCGAGGGGAAGGTGAGCGGCCCGGACGCCTCGTGCAGCTATACGCTGGCGAACGGGGACACGTACAAGATCCCAGCGGGTCAGAATCTCTGCTGGCGCGTCCCGCCGCCCTCTTACAGGGTGTACACGCTCCTGCGTTGTGATCCGCCGTTTCAGGAGCTCAGCCGGGTCCAACAGGGCGATGGCCGCTGCAACAAGTACGAGGAACGCCAGTAACTGGTGCTGGATGCGCGCCTTCGAGGGCTGCTCTGACCGCGAGGCCTCACTTCAAGGCGTGATCGATCTTGTGCCCCAGATGCCCGGTGTCGTGATCGCGACGCAGCTGGCTCAGCGATGTCTCGTTCAGGTGGGCCAGGACCTCGCTGAGCTGCGCCGCATCGGGATAGCCGGCCGCAAAACCCTTTCCGTAGATCTTGCGCAATGTGCCGACCAGCGCGTTGCCGTGCTTCTTGCTGATCTGACCGTCCTTGTCGCGATGGCGACCATCCAGGCCCGGTTCCTTCATGTGTCTCTCCCGTGCGGCGTCTGAAGCGCCTGGAAAGAGCCTGCGCCCAAACGAACAGACTGGCAATGGCATCGCGTGCGCGCGTTGACGATTGCCGGCGCCGCCGCAAGAGCCCCCCGCGCTCGTCTCGCCTGCTTGTGAAGGCGCGGTCGATTGTGGTGAACCGACAGGTGCAACACATGACGGAACGCTTGCACGATGGGAGCTGACGCGATGCGCTCTCTTTTTGCCTTGGGTCTCGTGGCTCTGTTGCTGGTGCTGTGCACCGCCGCAGACGCAGCAACAGTGCATCGCCCGCGCGCACGCCCACTTGCGGTGGACCGGCCACGCACGAATACGACACCGCCGGCGCGCTTCGCGGTCCCGGGCTGGAGTGACGAAGCAACACGGCGCTGGCTCGACAATGCCTCGTCGAACGTCGGCCGAGGCGGATAGCGGCGACAGGCGCCGGCGATCGCTCGGAACTAAAGCATGATCCGGAAAAGTGCGCAGCGGTTTTCCTTCGCGACAAACGCGGAACCCGTTTGCGCGGAGATCGTGCTTAAACGACAACCTAAAGCGCGATGACGATTCATCCTGATCGCATCGCGCTTTAGGCGGCCTGCTCGTCGAACGAAGTATAGACGCGGCCGCTGGGATCAACGACCCGAACGTCCCGGCAGCCGTCCTGAACAAGCTCCTTGGCCTTCTTGAGGGCGGCGGCGAGTGACAGCCGCTTGAGACTGACGACGCCCGCCGTGTCGAAACCGTTGATTTCAAACATGATGTCCCTCCGGTTTTCCTGAATGCTACACGTTTCCGGCGGGTTGTCTCCTGGCTTTTGGGGGAGGACCGTTGGAACAGCCGCAGATGCGAGGCGATGGCGGTAAGCCAGCCGAAGCGCTGAGAGTCAGAATCGAATTCCGATGACACGCGAGCCGCGTTTCTGCCGGATTGTCAGCGCGGCTTCAGCTGATGGCGCCTTGTGCATCGCTGGCGTTGCGCGAAAGTAGGCGCGCGCAGCCTGGCGCGCACGCGACTTGAGCGGCGACAACGGACCCGTTGACTTGCAGCGTCGGCAGATTTCTCTTTTTTGCGAGACGGGACTCTAGACCGCCACCTCATCTCGCCCGTCCCGGCACTCCCGGCGCTCTGATCCGCAATTGAATCGGCAGCCGGGAGCATTTGGGGGCTGGAAGCCGAGCCGTGCCACATTCGCATCCGGGCGGCAATGCGTAGAACATCGCACTCCGGTAGTTATACGGAATCCATTTTCGGAACGGGGTGTTCTATGAAGAGAACACCGGCGCGATTTAAGTACCAGATTCTATTTTTGTCGGGAATGGCCGCAGTGGGGGCTGGAACCACGCTGCGGCTTTTCCCATTGGAGGACTGGGAAGCCCACAGCGACGAGCTGATGGACTTCTGGGCGTCGGGGGCGTTCACCACGGCCGAACGCTTTCCGGATTCAAAACCATGGCTGTTGTTCGCGGTGACGGCGGTCTGCCGTGGGCAGCAATGCACCTTGATGAAGAGTAAGAGGGAAGCAAAGCCGCTTGTTAGGGGTCGGTGCGCTGCTCGCAGAATAGCTGGAGGTGCCGACAAATCAGTGGCACGCGATCAAAAGCCACAACGCGGCTCATTGAATCTAACTGCTCCCAGCGGAGTAGCTCAGCAGTTTTGATATCGCTCCTCCAAATCAAGACGCCTTTTCGAAAGTCCGAAAGATCGCAGCCTGTCTTGTTTCACCGCTCTTCAGCTGAAGCTTGTAGACATTGACGATTGGTCCGGCAATTACAGATCGGGCTTCGTCCACGCCATACATGAAAGAAGCCACTAGCAGAAAGAAAATCCAAACCCGAATACAAGAGGGCGACGCACTTCTCTGCTGGGCGTCTTCCAATTGAGATAGAGCATCAACGCTGCCATCGCTGCCAGCATTCCCGCCAGCACTTGCATGGCCAATCTCAGGGCGTTGGGCCGATGCCGCCACCTATGGCGAAGCCGTCCATGAAACCTTGATCGATCCGATCAGAACTCTGAAGCAATTGCAGGCAGCCGATTGGGTCAAGGATAGCAGGAGCCTTGAGCCTTATCGCGTTGCGCTCGCAACCTGCATTGCGGAAATGGAGCGCACCGTAGCAATGTTTGATGACGTTCCGGAGTTGCCCAACGAAAGAGATGAGCGGCGGTGAGCGGGACGGATAAGAGCTAGGCTTGAGGTCCATACAAGGTCACGACGATTAAGCATCCCAATGCAACGTGGGTCGAAGTTTCGATCATGTCGGATGACCTTGGCGTGTTCGAAAAATCCGGCCGCACCTCCGCGCCGCGCTGATCATCGCTCAAACCGTCCCATCCGGTTGACCACATTCATCTGCTCGAACGCCCTTGCGATCTGCTCCGATCCGTGCTCGCTCTTGAGCGCTTCCCAGGCGGTCTCAAACTTCGACTTGGCTTGCTCCATATTCTCGGCATTGCCAGACCGTGCACCCGGCACGGAAACGACCACGGTCCACAGCCAGAGCTCTGGTGACCGCTCGCGAGCAAGCCGGATGCGGCCGATCATCTGACCGTCTTCAAACACGATGTAATCGTCAGGGTCGAGCGCGCGAAGGCGGAGCATGTCGTTTTCCAAGAGCTTAACAAAAGAAGTGACGGATCAAAGCCGACGGCGCCGTCCCCTTCCTATTGGGAAATTTCCCAGTGCGGCTCGCGGCCGTGCGGAGATTGGGTAAAGCTTGCTTAAGAGGCCTTAACTAAAGATGTAATGTCCGGCCTCGCACACCCGGATAACCCTTACTGGCAAGCTCTGATCCGGCGCCGATCCTTAACCCGGCGCTGGATCATTGCGTGGCAGGGTCTCTACCTTCCGACTGTTCTATTGCCCGTTCAACCTCCGCCGCCAATGCGTTGAGATGGTCGGCCAACCGCGTGAACAGGTCGCGCTTCTTTGTGTCCGTCGCGAGATCGCGGATCAGAGCGCATTCGGCCGCATCGGTGCGTAGCTTCTCCGCTTGGGTCCGCATGTCCTTCATTGATCGCCCCATCGTCGGGAGGGTTGGAGAGCCGAGGGAGGGTCGTCCGAGGCGGTAGATACTCGTTTTGTTCGAGGCCTGTTCTGACTTAGGAGAACTACGGTGTCCCACAGCGGACACACGCCAGCAGCAATGCCAGCCGTTTCCTCACGGCCCTACGCCGTCGCCCTGATACGGTTGGCAGCGAACCTTGAAGCTTGCCACCCGTCTACCAAGCAGCCAAAGCTCAGCGCTTTGACATTTCGCCAGCTGCCCGCCGCGAAACTTCGCCGCCTCGTCGTTTGGACAGCTCAGATCGAGACGGTCCACGATGTGCCCGCTCTCATCCAGAATATAAAGTCGGTAGCCCGGCATCGAGGCCTTCCAAAGAAGGATTTTGCCCTGGGGCACCTTGCCTGATCGTATCAGCTGACTTTTTGCGCCAGCGCAAAGATAGTTTAAGAACCTCGGCCCGAACTGGCCGATCTTGTTCGCACGCATCGGGATCATGCGGGCGCTGAACCGGGGCAAGGCCGCGCCGGGGGGCGAGGCGGAAGCGGGCCAAGAGCTATCGGGTGATCGGGTGACGGCCACTGCTACACAGGTGCTACAAGAGTTGTGTAGCAATCGAGTAGCAGATCGGAGTGATTCGGTATCTGTTTGAATTTGTTAGCTAATTTGGTGAGCGCGCTGGGGCTCGAACCCAGGACCCCGTGATTAAAAGTCACGTGCTCTACCGGCTGAGCTACGCGCTCCCATGGCCGCTGATGGCTTCGAATGAGATCGCCATCGTGGTCGGACATTCGAGAAGCATGTCTTGCCGCTGCGCTTCTTATGCTTGCGTCGCGGGGAAAAACCGGCCGTTTCCGGATCATACTCTCGGCCCGCGCTGTGTAGGGGGAGTGGCTGCGGAGGTCAATAGTGCGGGTGGTTGCCGAAGTTCATGGCAGGAGCGGGGATTCGCTCGCTGCTTCCGCTGGTTAGGCCGGGAATCTCAACCTGATTGGCCGGCCGCCATCCACGCCCAACAGCGAGGATGGCCTCCTGCCCGTCAGTTCGTCTCCCGCCGCACCTCGCTCGGCACAGTTTGCGGCGCGCCGACGGGGGGCAGGGCGACCGGGCGGAGGCCGATCAGCTCGGCGGTGCGGATCGCGCTGTCGCGCCAGAACTGGAACGAGTTGATGCGGCTGAGCTCGAGGATGGCGATGGCGACCGCGGCCAGGAACGGCAGGCTCTGCAGCACCAGCACGCCGGCGAAGATGTAGATCTCGGTGATCTGCCGGAAGCTGTTGGAGGCGACCAGCACGCCGGCGCCGATCAAGAGCAGGGAGCCGATCACGGCTTCCCAGAACGCCTGGAACTCGATCGACATCCGGCTGAGACCGCCCTTGGAGGTGCGGGCGAAGGCGATGTGCTCGGTGATCAGGCCCTGCGCGACCGCGCGCGACACCGTCCACTGCACGCTCATCGCCGCGATCATCGCGCCCAGCATCTGGCCCGGCTTGATCGCGACGCGGGCGCGGTACATCGACAGGAAGTGCGCCAGCGAGACGACGAAGGCGCCGATGATCGGCAGCGTCAGGATCTTGTCGGGAATGGCAATGTCGGCGAAGGCGACGATCGGCACCCAGACGAGGTTGAGCAGCGCCACGACCACGCCGAGGCTTTCGGCGCCGAGCCAGTTCAGCCAGCCGAGGCCGTATTCGCGCTTCTGGTCGGGCGTCAGCCGGCTCGCACCCGGCAGGAAGCGGCGCCAGTGCTTCTTGACGATCTGGAGGCCGCCATAGGCCCAGCGGTGCCGCTGCTTCTTGAAGGCCTCGTAGGTGTCGGGCAACAGGCCCGCGCCGTATCGGGTGTTGGTGTAATGCGTGACCCAGCCGAGCTCCTGGATCGCAAGGCCGAGATCCGAGTCCTCGCAGATCGTGTCGCTCGACCAGCCGCCGGCCATGTCCATCGCGGCGCGGCGGATCAGGCACATCGTGCCGTGCACGATGATGGCGTTGGCCTCGTTGCGCTGGACCATGCCGATGTCGAAGAAGCCGGCATATTCGCCGTTCATGATGTAGTGCATGATCGACAGATCGCCGTCGCGATGCTCCTGCGGCGCCTGCACGAGGCCGACGCGCGGGTCGGCGAAAGCAGGCACGAGGTCCTTCAGCCAGTCGGGCTCGACGACATAGTCGGCATCGAGGATGCCGATGATCTCGGCATCGGCGGCGGTGCGGTCCATGGCAATGCGCAGCGCGCCGGCCTTGAAGCCCTGCACTTTCTCGGCGTTGATGAATTTGAAGCGTTCACCGAGGGCGCGGCAATGGTCCTGGATCGGCTGCCAGAAGGCGGGATCCGGCGTGTTGTTGATGATGACCACGCATTCGTAGTTCGGATAGTTCAGCATCGACAGCGCATCCAGCGTCTGCTTGAGCATGTCGACCGGCTCGAAATAAGCGGGGATGTGGATCGAGACCTTCGGATAGTAGTTCTCGGGCACGTTCGCGACCGGCTTGCCCTTGCTGAGCAGCCGCTGCGGCGGCCGGCCAAACGCGACCGCGGCGATCTCGTCGATGCGCGCCATCGCAATGAGAACGAGGGGAACAAGAAGGATCATGCCGAGCGTCAGCGCGAAGGCCGAGCCGAAGATGAAGTAGTGGCTGTTCCAGAACGCGAACACGGTCGCGGCCCAGGCGCCGACGCCGTTGGCGGTCGCTGACAGCAGGAAGGCCTGCTTCGCGGTGGCTTTCTGGATCCGCAGAATCGGCAGCGACAGCAGGACGCCGACCAGCAGCGCGATGCCCATCAGCTTCCAATAGTCGGGGTTCTCCACCGGGCCGGTCCAGGCGAATTTCGGCTCGCGGCTGGCGTTGAGGATGCCCCAGTAGGGACCGACGCCGCCTTCGAAGAATTTCCAGGGCTGATCGATCGCTTCGACGATGTTGTAGTCCATGCCGAGTGCTTCAGCGCGGGTGACGAAGTCGCGCAGGATCAGCGCCTGCTGGAACGGGCCGGGATCGGCATTGCGCAGGTTGTAGCCCTGGCTCGGCCAGCCGAACTCGGCGATCACGATGCGCTTGCCGGGGAACAGGTTGCGCAGCAGGTTGTAGCGGTCGACGGCCTGGTCGACCGCCTGGTCGGAGCGGAAGTTTTCCCAGTAGGGCAGCACGTGGGCGGCGATGAAATCGACGCTGGAGGCAAGGTCGGGATTGTCGCGCCAGATGTTCCAGATCTCGCCGGTGGTGACGGGCACGCGGACCGCGCCCTTCACTTTCTTGATCATGTCGATGAGGTCTTCGACCTTCTGCTCGCCGCGGTAGATCACCTCGTTGCCGACGACGACGCCGACGACATTGCTGTTCTTGCGGGCGAGGTCGATGGCGGCCTTGATCTCGCGCTCGTTGCGATCCTTGTCCTTGTCGATCCAGGCGCCGACGGTGACCTTGAGGCCGAACTCGGCGGCGATCGGCGGCACCAGTTCCACGCCGCCCGTGGACGAATAGAGACGGATCGCGCGCGTCATGGTCGACAGCGTCTTCAGGTCGGCGCGGATTTTCTCGACGGTCGGGATGTTGTCGATGTCGGGGTGCGCCGAGCCTTCGAACGGCGCGTAGGAGACGCTGGGCAGGAGGCCCTTGAAATCAGGCGCGGGTTCCTTGTCGCGCAAGACCCCCCATAGCCCTGCGTGGAGTGCAGACACGAGCAACAGAACGGCGGCGACAACGCGCATCGCGGCTAAACCAAAAGGGGCTGAGGTGGCAGGGAAGCGGATCCGACCCCGAGATCCGACCGAGTCCGCGGCAAAGGGAGCATATCTCCGCCGCGCGGTTTCACAACTGTCATGGCCTCATGTCCTTATGAGGGCATGGCCTTTTTCGAACGACGCGCGGCGGTGCCAACCGCGTCTATGGCCGATCGTTCCTGAACGACAGCTGAAACGATCGCGGCTATTTCGGGGGCGCCGGGGACGGGCTTGCCGCAGGCGAGGGGCTCGCGGCCGGCTGCGGCGCCGGCGAATTAGCCGCCGCCGGTGCAGCCGGCTGAGGGGCCGCGGCAGCCGCCTGCTGCGGCTGGGCGGCCGGGTTGATCCAGCATGCGTGCACACGGCTGTCCAGGGTCTCGGCCACCTTGGGATCAATCTGGGCGCCGAACCGGGTCAGGCAGCGGAAGGCGGCCTGGATGTGGCCGCCGGGACAGCCGAAGCGGTCGTAGAGGTCGAGATGGCGGAACGCAGTGTCGAGGTCGTCGCGCCACATCAGCCGCACCACACGCCGGCCGAGCCAGACGCATTCGGGGTTGCCGGCCGGACCGTTGATGACCTGGGCAGCTTCCGCGAATTCGTCGGTACGGCGCTGGTTCTGGGCGGCATCCTTGGCGGCAGCGTCGGCCGGCTGGGTGGCGGCCTTGCCCTGGTCAGGGGCCGGTGTGCCGCTCTGGGCGGTGGCTCCGCCGACACCGATCAGAACGAGCAAGGAGGAGACGGCCAAGGTGGCGGCGAACTGCCGCAGGACCGCATTTCGTAACTCGAACACCCGTTGCCGCATGAATTCCCCAATATATCCGCTGACCGTCCGCGCCGAGACCTCGCGGACGCGCTAGCTGATGGCGTCCAAATGGGTCTCCAATGCGGCGGAAAATTCCCGTCGAATCCCATGACCTGTATTTCGAATTTTGTCCAGCAAAGTCACGATCCTAGACCACGGCCGAACGGCCGCAGCGAAATTCGGCAGGGTGGGGAGCGGGTCGGTCGCCTGTTACCCCTTGGCAGAAGGCGTGTGAGCAGGTAATCGACGGACCCTTCGCGGAGGACGGAACCGATTTCTCTTCGTACGCCACTGGCGCTTCTGCTCGTTTCACTGGGTGCGATCGCCGCCGTGTGGTGGTGGCTTGCCACACCGATCACGCTCGCGCGCGCCCCGATCGATCCCGCCGACAAGGTCCAGTGCGTCTCCTACGCACCGTTCCGCGGCGAGCAGTCGCCGCTGGACGCATGGACCCATATCGAGGCCGACCAGATCGAGCAGGACCTGCGCCAGCTCAAGCAAATCACCGACTGCGTCCGCACCTATTCGATGGAGAACGGGCTCGACCAGGTGCCGGCGATCGCCGCCAAGGTCGGCGGGCTGAAAGTGCTGCAGGGCATCTGGCTCTCCAGCAACCGCGCCAAGAACTTCGAGCAGGCCACGCTCGCCGTGCGCCTCACCAAGGAATTCCCCGACGTCATCTCCACGGTGATCGTCGGCAACGAGGTGCTGCTGCGCGGCGAGATGACGACGGCGGACCTCATCTCGATCATCCGCTCGGTGAAGGCGCAGGTCAGCGTGCCCGTCACCTATGCCGATGTCTGGGAGTACTGGCTGAAGAACCGCGAGGTCTATGACGCCGTCGACTTCGTCACGATCCACATCCTGCCGTATTGGGAGGATTTTCCCGTGAGGGCGAAATTCGCCTCCGCCCATGTCGAACAGATCCGCGAGCGCATGGCGGTGGCGTTTCCCGGCAAGGAGATCCTGATCGGCGAAACCGGCTGGCCGAGCGAGGGCCGCATGCGCGACGGCGCGCTGCCGTCGCGCACCAACCAGGCGCGGGTCGTCTCGGAAATCCTGAGCCTTGCGAAGGCGCACAAGTTTCGCGTCAATCTGATCGAGTCCTACGACCAGCCGTGGAAGCGCAAGCTGGAAGGCACCGTCGGCGGCTATTGGGGCCTGTATGACTCGGTGCGCCGGAGCCTGAAATATCCGCCGGGCGAGCCGATCAGCAATTTCCCGTACTGGAAATGGTACATGGGCGCGGGCATGGGCCTCAGCGTGCTGGTGTTCGCGGTCGCGCTGATCACGCTGCGCCGGCGGCCCTGGACGCCGCGCTTCCCGGCCTGGCTCGGCGTCGGCATCTCGGCGACGACGGCGGGTATCCTGCTCGGAATCGGCATCGACAAGATGTACTATGAGAGCTACGGCATCGGTGGCTGGCTGCTGTGGGGCGCGCTGCTGCTCGCCGGCATCCTGTCGCCGATCTTCTGCGCCCAGGCGATGGTGATCGGCCGCAGCCTGCCGACCTTCCTCGATCTGCTCGGCCCGCGCGAGGGCCGGAAATGGTCGAAGCTGACCGCCGTGCTCGGCCTGACGCTCGCGGTGACCGCGGTGATCGCGGCCGCGACTGCGCTCGGCTTCGTGTTCGACCCGCGCTACAAGGATTTTCCCTACGCCGCGCTGACGATGGCGGTGGTGCCGTTCGCGCTGCTGACGCTGAACCGGCCGCAGATCGGCCAGCGTCCGATCGCGGAAGCGGTGTTCGCGGGCGTGCTGGCGCTGTCGGCCGCCTATGTGCTGGTCAACGAAGGCCGCGACAACTGGCAGTCGCTGTGGACCTGCGCGATTTATCTCCTGTTCGCCCTCACGCTGTGGCGGGCGCGGGCCGAGCAAATCCGAGAATGAACAGGCCGATCGCAAGGCCCGACAGCACGACATTGTAGAGCACGATGCCGAGGCCGGCGGCGACGATGCCGACGGTGAGCAGCACGATCGACGGCCGCATCAGGTTCAGCGTTGCCACCACCAGCGCGACGATGCCGAACACCGAATTCTTGAACAGGACGGTCGCCACCGAACGCGCCTTGCAGATCGCAGTCTGCAGGCCGGCGTCGCAGGCAAGTGCGACTGTCGAGAGCTCGATGCCGAGATACCGCAGGTAACTGGCATAGCCGACGGAGAGGAAGCCGACGACGATCAGGAACTGCACCTGGTAGGGCGTGAGGCGGAAGGGCTTTTTTGTCATGGGCGCAATATGGTCGGGATGGGGCGGACAGGCAACAGGGCAGGCGATGTTTCCGCTGATCCGGCTCGCCCGGGCGACGTCCAGGAACATGCAAGGATCGAGCTGGTTCTGAACAATGTGACACCCAACGCATGTTGCGGTCGAGGAGTGAGCATGGACAAGCCAACGCAGAAGCAGCTGAGCGAACTCAAGAGGCTGAGCAAGGAGGCGCGGGTCGACGATTGGTCGGAAATCGTCCAGTCAAAGGACGAAGCGGAGATGCGCATACGGGATCTGAAGGAAAAGGCGCGCATGGAGTAGGTTCGCGCGAGAAGCCATCAGAGCTGACCCTGCTCCCTGGTGCCCGACGCCAAGGTCATTTCAACCCCAGCCGGCGCTCGACCCAGCCCAGCACGAACAGCACGAGCAACGTCACCGCGATGGCTGCTCCGACGAGCAGCCAGGCTCCCAATGCGCAGGCGATGCCGAGGCCGGCCGCGATCCAGACCGTTGCGGCCGTGGTGAGGCCGTGAACCGTCTTCGCCTTGGCGTCGTGCAGGATGACGCCGGCCCCGATGAAGCCGACGCCGGTCAACACGCCGGCAACGACGCCCTGAATGACCCGGGAGATCGCATCCGGATGGTCGCGCAGGTTCTGGAACTCGATCACGGAGATCGAGACCAGCGCGGAGCCGAGAGCCACCAGTGCCAGGGTTCGCATTCCCACCGGCTTGTCGTTCATGTCGCGATCGATGCCGATCAGCAGCCCCGTTCCGGCCGCGACGAGAAGCCTGAGGACATCATCCAGCTCGTTCATAAAAACCCACGAGTTCGGAAAAAGAGCGACATTTGGATTGCGCCGGAAACGACTGCAAGCTTGCTGCGAAAGAGCGGCTCAGGTCCAAGCGTCCGTTGGTCGCATGCACGGTCGAGCGATCATCGGGATCGTGCGGTGCGGCGAGCTCTGACAGCGCGACGGCGCCGGCCGGGAAGGTCGGCGCCGTCTGGCGGAGTTGACGACTTGCCTTACGTCGTCACTTCCTCTTGGTGCTCGAACCCGTGGTGCTCTGCATCTTCTGCCCGGGTGCACTTTCCGAGTGGCCCGGCCCAGCGGTGGTGTTGGTCTGATGGCCCGGCGCGTATTCGGAGGCGCCGGGACCTGTCGATTTCTTCGTCGTGTTCTGCATCTGTTGGCCCGGTGCGTTGCTCGAAGCGCCCGGCGATTTTGTCGTTTGCGCAAGCGCCGAGGATGCGGCGAGAACAGCGGCCGTTGCGATGATGAGTGTCTTCACCTGTGTCTCCCTTGGTCATGGAGGCGGGCACGAGTGCTTCTGCCTGTCGGCCGCTCCGGTTCGTGACCGGGATAACTTGGCAGCGGGCGGCTGGTTTCGAAGACGGGCTGAAAAATGAGTCCGGCTGCGTGCGCGATGAGATGCCGTCATTCACCGCGCGTTCAGGTGAAGCGGAGTCCATTCCCTAAGGCGAGATGCGATCAGGACGACTCGTCATCGCCCTTTAGGTTGATGTTTCAGCATGATCTCCGCGCAAACGCGTTCCGCGCTTGTCGCGAGGGAAAGCCGCTGCGCACTTTTCCGGATCGTGCTCGCTAGCGTCTGAAGAACGACGACAGCGTCGATCCCGCAGACGGAGATGCTGCCTCCGGTTTCGCCGGCGCCGGCGCGGGCTGCGCCGCGGGAGCGGGCGCAGGCTCCTCGCGCTTCGATCGTTTCGATGAGTAGTTGCGGCGGCGCTGCGGCTTCTCGGGCTTTGCGCTCGGCGCAGTTTCGGCTTGCGGCGCCGCGTCCTGATTCTTCTCCGAGCTCTTCTCTTGAACTCTGTCTTGAGTTTTCTCTTGCGCTTTTTCCTGGCTCTTTTCTTGGCCCTTCTCCTGCCCCTTCTCCTGGCCGCCACGCATCGATAGGCGCTGACCATCGAATACGGTGGTCTCGCAGTGACGGTCGTTCTCGGCGAGGCTCGCGCAGAATTTTGCGGCGACGGCGGCGTTCAGCAGTGGGCCGGCTCCTAAGCGAAGCTGCATGCCGAGGCCGGTGGTGCCTTCCTTGATCATGATGATCGGCCGCAGCGCCGCGATCTCCGGATGGGACTTGGTCAGGCCGCGCCAGAGCGCGCGCAGGCCGTCGATCGAGTTGGCGCCGCCGAGATCGATCGCAAAACGCGTCTGCTGAACCGCGATCGCTGGGGATTCGTTCTCGGCTGCTTCGGGGGGCTTGGTTGCTGCCGCGACGACCTCGGCGGCGGCGGGCGCCGGCTCGGCCTTCTTCTCGGCAGCCTTCTCAGCGGCCTCCGGTTGAGCCAGTTTCGGTGCGGATGAATCCGGCGGCGCCATGAGCGACTTCGACGGCACCAGCGGAATGGCCGGCAGCGCCGAATTCATTGCCGGAGTCTGCTGCACGAGCGAGGCGGCGGCTGCGGTCTGCGGCGGTGGGCTCGGGGCCTCCTTCAGCGATTCCTTCGGAATATCCTTCTGAGAATCCCTGGCGGCCTCGGTGCGCGGCTTCTCGCTTGGCGGAGTTGGACTAGAGGCGACCGGCGCGACGCTGGGAGCTGCGGGTGCCGGGTCCTGCGGCTTCGCGCCCTGCTGCGGCGTGGCGGTTTGCTTTGCAATGGCACCGGTGACGGAATCGAGCCCTTGCTCCAGCACGGTGACGCGCGAATAGAGCCGGTCGCGGTCCGAGTTCAGCGTCTCGATGGCGGCGGCGAGCCGGCGGGCCTCGTTCTGGCTCTCCTTGGTCAGCATCTGGAGCCGGTCGGCCTGGCGCGCGAGATCGGCGGCGGCAGCCTGGTCGCGCCGCCAGCCGAGCTGGGCCTGGTTGGCCATCACCGCGACGACCACTGCGCCCACGGCCGCTACGGCCCACGAGCCCAGCCGCCACATCATGCGCCGGTCGAACGCGCTTTCCTCCGCCAAAAGTCCGGAGAACAGCCCGCCGGTCTCCTTGGTGCCGAAGGCATTCGCCAGTCGGTCGGAATCCTTTGCCATGTACGTTTAGTGCCCAGCCCCGGTCCGGGCTTCCCCGAATCAATCAGGGAACATTAACAGGAAAAGCGCCTCGCACTTGAATTCCGGGCGTTTGCGGGGGTAGCAAGGCCATAGCTTCCGAGGGGGCTCGCTGCCCGTCACGCCAATTGATTCGGCTATGTCCGCCAGGATTTCGATGACCGCCCGTTCCAGCCTCACGATCGTGCTCGCCGCCGGCGAAGGTACGCGCATGCGATCGAGCCTGCCGAAAGTGCTGCATCAAGTGGCGTCCCAGACGCTGCTCGCGCATGTGCTCGCCGCCGCACCCAAGGGAGCCGGCACCTCGCTGGCGGTGGTGATCGGCCCCGACCACCAGGCGGTCGCGGATGAGGCGAAGCGCATCCGCCCCGACACGCTCACCTTCGTGCAGAGCGAACGCCTCGGCACCGCGCACGCAGTCTTGGCGGCGCGCGAGGCGATCGCGCGCGGTGCGGATGATCTCCTCATCGCATTCGGCGACACGCCGCTGATCTCGGCCGAGACCTTTGCGCGGCTGCGCGCGCCGCTCGCCAGCGGCGCAGCGATTGCCGCGCTCGGCTTTCGCGCCGCCGATCCGACCGGCTACGGCCGCTTCATCGTCGAGGGCGACCGCCTGGTCGCGATCCGCGAACAAGCCGACGCCAATGCGGACGAGCGCAAGATCGATCTGTGCAACGCCGGCGTGATGGCGATCGACGGCCGCCGCGCACTCGACATCCTTGGGCAAATCGGCAATGCGAATTCCAAGGGCGAATATTATCTGACGGACGCAGTCGAGATCGTCCGCGAAAAGGGATGGGAGTCCGTGGTGATCGAGACCAGCGAGGACGAGGTGCGCGGCATCAACACCAAGGCGCAGCTCGCCGAAGCGGAAGGCGTGATACAGGCGCGCTTGCGCAAGGCGGCGATGGAGGCCGGCGTCACTCTGATCGCGCCGGAGACAGTTTATCTCTCCGCGGACACCGTGTTCGGCAAGGACGTGACCATCGAGCCGTTCGTGGTGATCGGCCCCGGTGTGTCGATCGCGGACGGCACCGTGATCCATTCATTCTCGCACATCGTCGAGACCACGCTCGGCAAGAACGTCTCGATCGGTCCCTATGCGCGGCTTCGTCCCGGCACCTCGCTCGGCGACGGCGCGCGCATCGGCAATTTCGTCGAGACCAAGGCGGCGACGCTCGAGGCCGGCGTCAAGGTCAATCATCTCTCCTATATCGGCGATGCCACGGTCGGCGCCAACTCCAACATCGGCGCCGGCACCATCAGCTGCAACTACGACGGCTTCAAGAAGCACAGAACGGTAATCGGGCAGGGCGCGTTTGTCGGCACCAACTCTTCGCTGGTCGCCCCGGTGACAATCGGAAAGGGCGCCTATATCGGCTCCGGCTCGGTGATCACGAAGGATGTACCCGACGATGCGATGGCGCTGGAGCGCACCCACCAGGTCATCAGGGAAGGCGGCGCGGCGCGACATCGCGAGATGAAGAGGGGCGGCAAGAAGCCGGAGAAGTAAGCGGCGCTATTCGTCGTCAGCGAATTCGGAGAAGATGGCGCGGGTCAGGCGCCAGCCGCGCGGCTTGGCGCGCTTCACCGGCTCGCCTTCGGCATGCTTGACGAAGACGGGCTTGCTTTCCTTGCCGCGCATGGGCGGCGGCCAATGCGCAAGGTGCGTGCCCGTGGTCTCGTTGGCGCGCAGATACATCGACGACAGACCCTTGCGGTCGGATGAGCCTTTCATGGCCTTGTTCTCCTGGCCGGAATCGTTGGTCAAATGTATTGACAATGAGTTAACGTGCGCGGTTTAAGGCCGGCCAATTCGACGCAGGCCGAGCAACGGTTCTTGATGGGGACGTGAAAAGTCTCCCCCAAATCTGAGCAGAACAGTCTGAAAGTCCAATCCGAAGCGGTTAGGCTCGCGCGCGAGGGAGGCGGAAAACTGCAAACGTTGATCTACTTAGTAATTGAATTTGCTCTCGAAATCTCTACAGCGCTTGTTTGACGACCACAAGCGATGGTAGGGAGCGTCAGCGGGATCCGCGCGGATAGGCTATTCACGTGCTTAGAACAATCGAAGTCCAAAACTACAAGTCCATCGAGAAGCTGAGTCTGCTTCTTGGGAGGATCAACATTTTCATCGGCGAGAATGGTGCGGGAAAGAGCAATATCTTGGAAGCCATTGCGCTTGCTGGGGCTGCGCAAGCTGACAAGCTCGATAATGAGTTTCTGGCGTCTCGTGGCATTCGCGTCACCGCGCCGCAGTTAATGCGATCAGCTTTCAAGGCACGCAGTACGAGTGAACCGATTAAAATATCGGTCGTCTTGGAGACTGGAGCCGAGTTTAGCTATGAATTGAGTAATGACAACAAACCGTATTCCGCTTGGCACGTTGCCGTAGGTCATACCCCACGAGGAAATATCGAGCCAATCGGAAACTGGATAGCGCAAGTCTTTGCTGCTCTTCCTGACGACGAGGCTCGCAAGACGCTTGCCAAAAACTTGTTCTCCAAAGCCGAGCCAGATGCAAATGGAAGGATAACCCTCAAGGTCGAAGTTCCTGAGAACATGAGTCCGAGATCGCTTCCTAGATGCTAAGCTGTCTAGTTTCGACCAAAGGAGCGCTAACGAAGGATTTCTCTTTCTAACGTTCTATCTCGCACTGTTCACAAGCAAGCTCACGCCGAGTTTCTTTGCGGTAGATAACGTCGATGCTTCTCTTAATCCAAAGCTTTGCGAAGCATTGATGCGCCGCTTAGTTGAGCTTGCGAAAGAGCACGAGAAGCAAGTTATTTTGACAACTCACAATCCTGCATTGCTTGATGGTCTCAATCTTGGTGATCGAGAGCAGCGCCTTTTTATTGTGTCTCGCAGCCCAAACGGGCAAACTCGCGTTCGATTCTTTGAGACTAAACCGTCGAGTGCGAAACCTAGGCGGCTGTCCGAGCTCTTCTTGAGCGGCGTTCTTGGCGGACTTCCCAAGGGGTTTTGATGCCGACATTTGCGCTTGTTTCCGAGGGGATCACCGACCAGATCATTTTGGAGCAGATAATCCATCAGTTCCTCGCGGATCGCTTCGATAACGATCTGGATATCAATCCTCTTCAGCCACTGCGTGATGCAACCGATACGGCCATCGCGGCTCCTCACGGGGGGTGGGAACTTGTGCTTGAATTCTGTGAAGAGCGCGTAATGGATGCCCTGTCGGCGAATGACTATGTCGTAATTCATTTGGACACGGATCAGGGGGATCATCCAAATTTTGGGCTACACTTGATATGTCAGGGGGGCGACCGACCATATGACGAGCTAGTCGCTGACGCGATAAAGATTATTGCAGCGCGCGTTGGTGGACAGGTATACGCCGCCCACGTGGACCGTCTGCTATTTGCAATTTCGGTCCACACAATGGAGAGTTGGTTACTCCTGTATTTTCTAGATCGCAACGAGCCGAAAAACAGCCTCTCACGCCTTAATCGAGAATTGACTAGGCAAAATAAGTCGCCGCTGGTTAAGGAGGCAGCCCACTACAAGCGCATCGCAGGCAAGATTAAGCGCAAGAGGTTGTCGGCGCTAAATGGTACAAATACGAGTTTGGGTATGTTTTTGGAGAGGCTTTCTGCTATCTAAGGATACCGGCTGCCCATGCCATTGGAAGTGGAAGATTGTTGGCCGAAGGCCGATCGGTGCGCGGGTATGACAATCAGCAATAATTATTGAGTATCTGGTTCCCTGCGATTTTCGCTAAAAACTGAGCGCGTCGTTTAGGCGATTTTTCGACGATTTGGGGGATAGTGATCCGCATGTGCGGGATTGTCGGCATTCTCGGGCGCGAGCCGGTTGCAGAGCAATTGGTGGATTCGCTCAAACGTCTTGAATATCGCGGCTATGATTCCGCGGGCGTCGCCACGCTCGAAGGTGCGCACCTCGAGCGCCGCCGCGCCGAGGGCAAGCTGAAGAATCTGGAGAAGCGGCTCGAGGCCGAGCCTCTGAAGGGCACGACCGGGATCGGCCACACGCGCTGGGCCACTCACGGCAAGCCGACGGTCAACAATGCTCATCCGCACGCGACCGAGCGCGTCGCTGTCGTTCACAACGGCATCATCGAGAATTTCCGCGAGCTGCGCGAGGAGCTCGAGAAGAACGGCACGGTGTTCCACACCGAGACCGACACCGAGATCGTGCTGCATCTCGTCGACGATTTGCTCGCGCGCGGCAACAAGCCGGTCGAAGCCGTCAAGCTGACGCTGGCGCGGCTGCGCGGCGCCTTCGCGCTCGGTTTCATCTTCTCCGGCGACAACGACCTCATGATCGGGGCTCGCAACGGACCGCCGCTGGCGATCGGCTACGGCGACGGTGAGATGTATCTCGGCTCCGACGCCATCGCGCTCGGCCCGTTCACCGACACGATCAGCTATCTCGAAGACGGCGACTGGGTCGTGCTGACCCGCAAGAGCGCGACGATCTTCGACAAGGACGGCTACACCGTCCAGCGCGACAAGATCAGGCACGCCGCCTCGACCTCGCTGGTCGACAAGGCCAATTACCGCCACTTCATGGCGAAGGAGATCCACGAGCAGCCGGAAGTGGTCGGCCACACGCTGGCGCGCTACGTCGACATGGCGACCGAGCGCGTCGCGCTGCCGGTCAAGCTCCCGTTCGACTTCAAGACCATCCAGCGCATCAACATCACGGCGTGCGGTACCGCGAGCTATGCCGGCTTCGTCGCGAAGTACTGGTTCGAGCGCTTTGCGCGCGTGCCGGTCGAGGTCGATGTCGCCTCCGAATTCCGCTACCGCGAGGCTCCCTTGCGCAAGGGCGATCTCGCCATCTTCATCTCGCAGTCCGGCGAGACCGCCGACACCCTGGCCGCGCTGCGCTACGCCAAGGCGCAAGGCGTGCACACGGTCTCCGTCGTCAACGTGCCGACCTCCACGATCGCGCGCGAGAGCGAGACCGTGCTGCAAACGCTCGCGGGACCGGAGATCGGCGTCGCCTCGACCAAGGCTTTCACCTGCCAGCTCATGGTGCTGGCAAACCTTGCGATCGCGGCCGGCAAGGCGAGAGGCGAATTGTCCGACGAGGACGAGACCAGGCTGGTCCATGGCCTCGTCGAGGTCCCGCGCCTGATGGCGGATGCGCTCACCAGCGAGCCCCAGATCGAAAAGCTCGCGCACAGGATCGCCAAGTCGCGCGACGTGCTCTATCTCGGCCGCGGCACCAGCTTCCCGCTGGCGCTCGAAGGCGCGCTGAAGCTGAAGGAGATCTCCTACATCCACGCCGAAGGCTATGCCGCCGGCGAGCTGAAGCACGGGCCGATCGCGCTGATTGACGAGACCATGCCGGTCGTCGTCATCGCGCCCCATGACCGGGTGTTCGAAAAGACTGTCTCCAATATGCAGGAGGTCGCCGCGCGCGGCGGCAACATCATCCTGATGACGGATGCCAAGGGCGCCGCGGAGGCGACCGTCGAGTCCCTCGTCACCATCGTCATGCCCGACATGGCGGCGGCCTTCACGCCGATGGTCTATGCCGTCCCCGTGCAGCTGCTCGCCTATCACACGGCTGTCGTCATGGGTACCGACGTCGACCAGCCTCGCAACCTCGCCAAGTCGGTGACCGTGGAATAGCCGGACGGGATATCGGTCGGTCGTGGTCTTCCAAAACCTGCTAGAAGACCCTAGCTTGTTTGCAGCGACCGACCTGGAACCCGTATGACCCCCCGCGACGACGCGCCTGCGCCTCTTGAGCCTGTTCCGGAACCGCATACCGGCCTGATGGGCCGTTTCCGCAATTATTTCCTGACCGGCCTCGTAGTGACGGGACCGATCGCGATCACCCTCTATCTAGTCTGGTGGTTCGTCACCTGGGTCGACGGCGTGGTGCGGCCATTTGTGCCGCTGGCCTACCGACCCGAAACCTATCTGCCTTACGTCATTCCCGGCTGGGGACTGGTCGTCGCATTCTTCACGCTGACGCTGGTCGGCTTCCTGGCGGCCAATCTGATCGGCCGGACGCTGGTCGACGTCGGCGAGACCTTCCTCGGCCGGATCCCGGCCGTGCGTGCCATCTATCGCGGCCTGAAGCAGGTGTTCGAGACGCTGTTCTCGGGCAAGGGCTCGAGCTTCCGGAAAGTGGGCTTGGTCGAGTTTCCCTCGCCGGGCATGTGGTCGATCGTGCTGATCTCGCAATCGCCGAACGAGGACATCGCGCGCAACCTGCCGGGCCAGGAGGAGCACGTCTCGGTGTTCCTGCCGTGCTCGCCGAACCCGACGACCGGCTTCTTCTTCTATGTCCCGAAGAGCAAGATCATCGAGGTCGATCTCACCGCCGAGGATGCCGCGACGCTGATCATGTCGGCCGGCGTGGTGCAGCCGGGCTCGGCCCCCGATCCGAAGAAGGCGGCGGCGCTTGCCGGAGTGGCCAATGCCGCGCGCATCGCCAATGCCTCCAAGCTCCAGCCCGAGCCTGCGAAGGCGGAGTAGGGCCATTCCCCCGCGGGATGGCCGCGTTCACGCAGGCGTTTTCGTCATCTGCTACTCTCCGATTGACCGGGCGCCTCGCTCGGAAGGATTTGGAGTGCACGATGTCCAAGACCATTGCGATCCTCGCGCCCGGTGCCATGGGCAGCGCCGTACATGGCGCGCGCGTGCTGACCTCCTTGAGGGGACGCAGCGAGGCGACGCTGAAACGCGCGGCGGACGCCGGCATGGTCGGCGCCGAGGACGAGGCGATCGCCGAGGCCGACATCATCCTCTCGATCGTGCCGCCAGGCGAAGCCGTCAAGCTGGCTGAGCGGCTGGCCGCGCTGATCGTCAGGCGCGAGAAGAAGCCAGTCGTGGTCGATTGCAACGCGGTCAACGTCGACACAGTGCAACGGATCGAGGAGATCATCGGCTCGGCCCAGGCCCCATTCGTCGATGCCGGTATCATCGGCTTCCCGCCGCAGCCGGGCGGCAAGAGCCCGGCCTTCTACATGTCCGGCGAGTTCGCCAGCGAGGTCGCCGTGCTGAAGGACCTCGGCCTCGACGTGCGAATCGTCGAAGGCCCGGTGGGCGCGGCATCCGCTCTGAAAATGTCCTATGCCGGCATCGTCAAGGGCCTCGCCGGCATCGGCTCGGCCATGGTGATCGCGGCCACGAAGGCCGGCGCGGCCGATGCGCTGCGCGACGAACTCGCGCTCAGCCAGCCGGCGATCCTGGCGCGGCTCAAAGTGGCGCTGCCCGACATGATTCCGAAAGCCTATCGCTGGGTCGCGGAGATGCGGGAGATTTCCGGCTTCCTTGGTCCCGACCATCCGGCTGGCCAGATCTACGAGGGCTTTGCGCGCTGGTTCGAGCATCTCGCGGCGGATGCGACAGGTGAGGCGGTGGATGCGGAGCTGATGAAGGCATTCGCTGCGAGCATCGCGCAGAAGAAGACCTAGTCGTCAGGGACTGCCGAAAACGACTCCAGAAAGCCTTGGACGTCCCGGTCGCGTTTCAAGCGTAAAACGTGTGCCGAACTCCACCCACATCGCCATTGCGAGCGAAGCGAGGCAATCCAGAATCTTTCCGCGGAGGGACTCTGGATTGCTCGCTTCGCTCGCAATGACGGGGAGGAGACGGCGCCAGGCCCATCTGTTACTATTCTGCGGAAGCAGGCGCATCGGAGTTCGAATGAGAGTGCTGGTGATCGGCGCGGGCGCGCTTGGCGGGTATTACGGCGCTTGCCTCGTCCGGGCAGGCCGCGACGTGACCTTCCTGGTGCGCGAGAAGCGGGCCGAGCAATTGCGGCGGAATGGATTGCAGGTCGTGAGCCCGCACGGCGACTTCGCGGTGCAACCGAAGCTTCTTGCGGCCGGTGAACTCAAGGAGCCGTTCGACGTCATGCTCGTCGGCGTGAAGGCCTATTCGCTGGATGACGCGATGAGCCAGTTTGCGCCCGCCGTCGGTCCTGACACGATGATCCTGCCGATCCTGAACGGGTTAAAACATCTCGACACTCTCACCGCCAGGTTCGGCGCGGCTCGTGTCCTCGGCGGGCTCGCGAATGTCAGCGCCGGGCTCGATGCGGAGGGCCGGGTCGTTCACTTCATGGCCAATCAGACCATCGTCTTCGGCGAGATCGCGGGCGCACTGAGCGAACGTGCGCTCGCCCTGGAAAAGCTGCTCCAGATCCCCGGGATCGACGTGCGCGCCAGCGAAGCGATCATGCAGGACATGTGGGAGAAGTTCGTTCAGCTCTCGACGCTCGCCGCCATCACCTGCCTGATGCGCGCGAGCATCGGAGACATCCTGGCCGTCCCCAACGGGGAGCAGTCCATCTTCCGCCTGTTCGCCGAATGCTGCGCCATTGCGACGGCCTCCGGTTTTGCGCCGCGCGATCCGTTCATCGAGTTCGACCGAAAGCTGTTTACGACCCTGGACTCGCCGCTCAAGGCCTCGATGCTGCGCGACATCGAGCGCGGCTCGATCACCGAGGCAGAGCACATCCTGGGCGATATGGCCAATCGCGCCCGTGCGCTCGGCATCGACACGCCGCTGCTGGATCTCGCCCGCGCGCATGTGGCGGCCTACGAGGTTGGGCGACGAAGAGCGGCCGGCTAACCCGCCCCGATCAGCGGGATCGCCTCGTCCCGCTCGTACAGATACAGCAGGCAGCGCAGCGCCTCGCCGCGCTCGCCTTTCAGCTTCGGATCCTCTTCAAGGATCCGCAGCGCCTCGTCTCTCGCCTGGGCGATCAGCTGGCCGTGCACCTCCGGGCGCGCGATGCGATAGCCGGGCAGGCCGCTCTGGCGCACGCCCAGCACGTCGCCTTCGCCGCGTAGCTTCAGGTCCTCCTCGGCGATGCGGAAGCCGTCGGTGGTCTCGCGGATCACTTTCAGCCGCGCCTTCGACATCTCGCCGAGTGGCTCGCCATAGAGCAGAATGCAGGTCGAGGCTTCGGAGCCGCGTCCGATGCGGCCGCGGAGCTGGTGCAGCTGGGCAAGGCCGAAACGCTCGGCGTTCTCGATCACCATGATGGTCGCGGCGGGCACGTCGACGCCGACCTCGACAACGGTGGTCGCGACAAGGAGCCCGATCTCATGGGCGGCGAACTGGCCCATGACGCGATCCTTCTCGGTGCCTTTCATCTGGCCGTGGACGAGGCCGACACGGTCGCCGAAACGTTTTTGCAGGGTCTCGAAACGCTTGGTCGCGTTGGTGAGATGCTCGGTGCCTTCGGCCTCGGGTTCTTCGACCAGCGGACAGATCCAGTAGACCAGCTTGCCGGCTTCGAGCGCGCGGCCGACCCCCTCCATGACCTCGCTGATCCGGCTCATCGGCACCGCGCGGGTGTCGATCGGCTGGCGGCCGGCGGGCTTTTCGCGCAGCTCGGAGATGTCCATGTCGCCGAAATAGGTCAGCACCAGCGTACGCGGAATCGGCGTCGCGCTCAGCACCAGCACGTCGACCGCCTCGCCCTTGGACGTCAGCGCAAGCCGTTCGCGCACGCCGAACCGATGCTGCTCGTCGACGACGGCGAGCGCGAGATCATGGAAGATCACATCGTCCTGGATCAGCGCATGGGTGCCGACGAGGAGATCGATCTCGCCTGCGGCGAGCCGGGCGATGATCTCACGCCGTTCCTTGCCTTTCTCGCGGCCGGTGAGGATGGCGACACGCATTCCGGCCCGCTCGGCGAGCGGGGCGATGGTCTTGATGTGCTGACGCGCCAGAATTTCCGTCGGCGCCATCAGCGCGGCCTGCTTGCCGACTTCGGCGACGGCGGCGGCTGCGAGCAGCGCCACCACGGTCTTGCCGGACCCGACGTCGCCCTGGAGCAGCCGCAGCATGCGGACGGGCTGCTTCAGATCCTCGGCGATGGCGGCCGCAGCGCTGCGCTGGGAGGGGGTGAGCGCGTAAGGAAGGGCGTCGATGATCTTGTTGCGCAGGTGCCCGTCGCCGGCATTGCGGACGCCGGCGGGGCGGCGCAGCTGTGCGCGGATCAGGGCCAGCGCGAGCTGGCCGGCCAGGAGCTCGTCGAAGGCGAGGCGCGACCAGAACGGCTGGTCCGGCAATATGTCGGTCAGCTCGACCGGCTGGTGCACGCGGGTGAGCGCTTCCGCGACCGGCGGGAAGTGGCAGCGTCGCAGCACCTCGGGGCTGATCCACTCCGGCAAGGCAGGAAGCTTCAGCAGCGCCTGCGCGATCGCGCGGCGGAGCGAGCCGAGCGCGAGGCCTTCGGTCAGCGGATAGACCGGATCGATGCCCGACAGTTTCGAGATCGCCTCCTCGTCGAGCACGCGGTCCGGATGGACGATCTGCGGGATGCCGTCGTACATCTGCAGCGTGCCGGAGACGTAGCGCTTCTCGCCGACCGGCAGCAGTTTTTCGACATAGCCCGGCTTGGCGCGGAAGAACGTGAGCACGACATCGCCGGTGTCGTCGCTGGCGTAGACGAGATACGGCGCGCGCGCATTGCGCGGCGGGGGCGGGCGGTGGCGATCAACGGTAACTTCCAGCGTCACCATGGTTCCAACGGCTGCGTCGCGGATCTTCGGCCGGGCCCGACGGTCGATGACCTGGCTCGGCAGATGCAGCAGCAGGTCGACCAGCCGGGGCGTCTCGCTGCGGCTGAGCAGGTACTGCAACAGCTTGTCCTGCTTCGGACCGACGCCGGGCAGGCTGGTCACGGGAGCAAACAGCGGATTGAGCAGGCTGGGGCGCATTCGTGCAACAATCGTCATGCGCGGGCTCGACCCGCGCATCCATCTATTCACGAGGATGGATTGCCGGGTCCCGGCTCCGCAAGGGGCTTCGCCGGGCTCCCGATAGCAGGCCGGCGAAGCTTTGCGAAGACGGCAAGCCCGGCAATGACGACCGTAAACAATTGCAACAACAAAGGGCTGACACGGCCGCCTCGAGTGGCTATATCACCCCGGCCCGGCACGTCCGGGCTTTCTGCGTTTGGCTGGATTTGAGACATGACGGGAACGACACGATCGAGCGACGGGCTGGACGACCGCCGCAAGCGGCTTCTGTTCCGCTGCTGGCACCGCGGCACGCGTGAGATGGACCTGATCCTCGGCCGTTTCGCGGATGCCGAGATCGGCAACTTGTCCGATGACGAGCTGAGCCAGCTCGAGACCTTGCTCGAGGTCAACGATCCCGATCTCTATGCCGCCATCACCGGCGACAAGGTGCTGCCGGCCGATGTCACCGGTGCGCTGTTCGCCCGCATCAAGGCGTTTCCGATCACGGACGGCAATCTATGAAGCAGGGGATGAAGTCGCCGGCTGAGCTGCTCACGCCCGGCCGCGCGCTGACGCTTGCCAATGTCGCCGAGGGCGCCGAAGGTCTCGTCGTCTCCGATCTCGCCCGCGCCATCGCGGCGCGGCCGAAGAAGCCGGCCGTCAGCCTTGCGGTCGTGTGCCGCGACGGCGGGCGCATGCAGCAGCTCGAACGCGCGCTGAGATTCTTCGCGCCGGATCTGCCGGTGCTGACCTTTCCGGCCTGGGACTGCCAGCCCTATGACCGCGTCTCGCCGCATGGCGGCATCCTGGCGCAGCGCCTGACCACGCTGGCGCGACTCGCCTCGCTCACCGGCAGCGACAAGCCGCTGATCGTGCTGACCACGGTGAACGCGGTGGTGCAGCGCGTGCCCGCGCGCGAACTCGTCGCGGCGCAGGCGCTGTCGGTCGCGCCGGGCAATGTGGTGCCGATGGACAACGTCGTCGCCTGGCTCGAGCACAACGGCTACAACCGTTCCTCGACCGTGCGCGAGCCCGGCGAATACGCCGTGCGCGGCGGCATCCTCGATCTGTTTCCGGCCGGCCTCGAACAGCCGGTCCGTTTCGACTTCTTCGGCGACAGCCTGGAATCGATCCGCAGCTTCGACGCCGAGACCCAGCGCACGCTGCTCGACATGCGCTCGCTCGACCTCGTGCCGGTCTCGGAATTCCAGCTCGTCACCGATACCATCCGCCGTTTCCGCATGGGCTATGTCGCCGAGTTCGGCGCGCCCGAGCGCGACGATGCGCTGTATGAAGCGGTCAGCGAAGGCCGCCGCCATCCCGGCATGGAGCACTGGCTGCCGCTGTTCCAGGACCGGATGGACACGCTGTTCGACTATCTGCAGGGCGCGACTGTTGCGATCGAGCCGCAGGCCGAGGATGCCGTCCGCGAGCGCTTCAAGCAGATCCTCGACTACTACCAGGCCCGGCGCGAGGCGATGGAGCATCCCGGCGGCGGCGCGATCTACAAGCCGCTGCCGCCCGATCGGCTCTACCTGACCGACGAGGAATGGGGCAAGCGCCTCGGCGATATCCCGTTGGCGCGGCTGACGCCGTTCTCCGTGCCGACTGACGGAACGAGTGTCGTCGATGCCGGCGCGCGCAAGGGCCGCGACTTCGCCCCGGAGCGCAACGACACCGCCGTCAACGTGTTCGAATCCGTCGTCGCGCACGTGATGGCCTTGCAAGCTCAGCGCAAGAAGGTCGTGATCGCGCTCTGGACCGAAGGCTCGCGCGATCGCATGACGTCGATGTTGCGCGATCACAAGCTCGCCCACACCACCAGCGTCAACAGCTGGCGGACGGTGCAGGCGACGCCGCGCAACGAGACCATGCTCGCCGTGCTCGGCCTCGAAAGCGGTTTCGAGACCGACGAGATCGCCCTCATCAGCGAGCAGGACATTCTCGGCGACCGCCTAGTGCGGCCGCGCAAGGCCAGCCGCAAGCTCGACAATTTCATCTCGGAGGTAACGAGCCTTGCTGCCGGCGACATCGTCGTCCACGTCGAGCACGGCATCGGCCGCTTCATCGGCCTGCAAACCCTGGATGTCGCCGGCGCGCCGCATGACTGCCTCGAGCTGCACTATGCCGCCGAGACCAAGCTGTTTCTCCCGGTCGAGAACATCGAGCTGCTGTCCCGTTACGGCTCCGACCAGACCACGGTCGAGCTCGACCGCCTCGGTGGCTCGGGATGGCAGACCCGCAAGGCGAAGCTGAAAAATCGCATCCGCGAGATCGCGGGCGAGCTGATCAAGATCGCCGCCGAGCGCATGCTGCACGAGGCGCCCAAATTGCCCGTGCAGCAGGGCCTCTATGACGAGTTCTGCGCGCGCTTCCCCTATGACGAGACCGAGGACCAGCTCGGCGCCATCGAGTCCACGCTGAAGGACCTCGAAAAGGGCCGGCCCATGGACCGGCTGATCTGCGGCGACGTCGGCTTCGGCAAGACGGAAGTCGCGCTGCGCGCCGCCTTTGCGGTCGCGCTCGACGGCAAGCAGGTCGCGGTGGTGGTGCCGACCACGCTGCTCGCCCGCCAGCACCACAGGACCTTCACCGAGCGCTTCAAGGGCTTTCCGGTGAACGTCGCCCAGGCCTCGCGGCTGATCCCGACCAAGGAGCTGAACCAGGTCAAGAAGGGCCTCGCCGACGGCTCCGTCGACATCGTCGTCGGCACCCATGCGCTGCTCGGCAAGGCGATCAAGTTCCGCGACCTTGGCCTGCTCATCGTCGACGAGGAGCAGCATTTCGGCGTCAGCCACAAGGAGCGGCTGAAGGCGCTCCGTGCCGAGGTGCACGTGCTGACGCTGTCGGCGACGCCGATCCCGCGGACGCTGCAGCTGGCGCTCACCGGCGTGCGCGAGCTCTCGATCATCGCCTCGCCTCCGGTGGATCGCTTGGCAGTGCGTACCTTCGTCGCCCCGCATGATCCCCTGATGATCCGCGAAGCGCTCTTGCGCGAGCGCTATCGCGGCGGTCAGGCGTTCTACGTGGTGCCGCGCATCGACGATCTCGCCGAGGTCAAGGACTTCATCGACAAGAACGTGCCGGAGATGAAGGTCGCGGTCGCGCACGGCCAGATGCCGCCCGCCGTGATCGAGGACATCATGACCGCGTTCTACGACGGCAAGTTCGACATTCTGCTGTCGACCACGATCGTCGAGTCCGGCCTCGACATCCCCAACGCCAACACGCTGATCGTGCACCGCGCCGACATGTTCGGCCTGGCCCAGCTCTATCAGCTGCGCGGCCGCGTCGGCCGCTCCAAGCTGCGGGCCTATGCGCTGTTCACGCTCCCGGCGCAGCAGAAGATCACGGCGCAGGCCGAACGCCGCCTCACGGTGCTGCAATCGCTGGAGACGCTGGGCGCAGGCTTCCAGCTCGCTTCCCACGATCTCGACATTCGCGGCGCAGGCAATCTCCTGGGCGAGGAGCAGTCCGGCCACATCAAGGAGGTCGGCTTCGAGCTCTATCAATCGATGCTGGAGGAGGCGATCGTCAACCTCAAGGCCGGCGTCTCCGAGCCTGCAGCCGACCGCTGGTCGCCGCAGATCACCATCGGCATGCCCGTGCTGATTCCCGAAGACTATGTCAGCGATCTCTCGGTGCGGCTGTCGCTGTACCGGCGCCTTGCCGATCTCGATACCGAGGAGGAGATCGAGAATTTCGGCGCGGAGATGCGCGACCGGTTCGGCGTGCTGCCGGACGAGGTGCGTTATCTCTTCAAGGTCGCCGCGATCAAGGCGTTCTGCCGCAGAGCCAATGTCGAGAAGATCGATGCCGGTCCAAAGGGCGCCGTCATCGCCTTCCGCGACAATTCCTTCGCCTATCCCGACCGCCTCGTGACCTTCATCCGCAGCCACGGCCAGGCCGCCAAGGTGCGGCCCGACATGAAGGTTGTGTTCCTGCAGGACTGGGAGACCCCGGAAGAGCGTCTTGCCGGCACCACGGAGATCATGCGGCAGCTGGCGCAGCTCGCCGAGAGCAAGAAGGCGGCGTAAGCGGCTACTTCAGCCAAGTGTGGACAGCGCGAACAGCGCACCGCACTTGGGCCCGAAGGGGGCGACATATCGTCACTTGCGGAATGACTAATAAATAGCCATGTTCGGATCTTCGAGTTTCGGCCGAACGACTTGGCCTCGCCGCTATTTGCGCGCCTGACTGATGACCCTCCCTCCAGATCTCGAATTCACTGACCGCACTCCTGTGCGGCTCTAAAGACTTATCTATCTAAAGGACACTCCCCATGACGACGGGAACTGTGAAGTGGTTCAACAGCCAAAAGGGCTTCGGTTTCATTCAGCCGGACCAAGGAGGCCAGGACGTTTTCGTTCATATCAGCGCGGTTGAACGTGCGGGCATGAGCTCCCTCGACGAGGGTCAGAAGGTTTCCTTCGACGTCGTTGCAGACCGCCGGACCGGCAAGTCTGCTGCGGACAATCTGCGCGCCGCATAAGCTGCCGCAGCCGGCGCTTGTCGCTTTGACCATGGATGTATTGGCAGAGCTTCAGGTTCTTGCGACCCGCGACTGGTTTACCGGCCGCGGGTTTTTTGCACCGCATGCGCGGTGGTCTGCCCACCGAAACAGCTGAGGTTCGAGCGTGTCCGTGAATATCGAGCAAGGCCGCGAACATGATGATGTCATGTATCCGCAGGTGCTGCCATTTCTGTTGATCCACGCAGGATGCGCCGCGGCGGTCTGGTCCGGCATTTCGTGGCAAGCCGTCGCAATCTGCATCGTTCTGTATTGGCTGCGCATGTTTGCGATCACGGCCGGATATCACCGGTACTTTTCGCATCGGGCCTACGCGACGAGCCGGGTGTTTCAATTCGTCCTTGCCTTCCTTGCCCAGAGCAGCGCTCAGAAAAGCGTTCTGTGGTGGGCTGCCAAGCATCGCCATCATCACCTGCACTCGGATACGGCGCAGGATGTGCATTCACCCCGGCACAAGGGCTTCTTGTACAGCCATGTCGGTTGGATATTCTATCGGCAGCACGACGGGACCGACCTGGTGAAAGTGTCGGATCTGGCGTCGTATCCCGAGTTGATGTGGCTGCACAGACTGGAGCTTTTGCCGGCGGTCGTGCTCGCGGGGCTCTGCTTCCTCATCGGCGGGTGGTCGGGACTCGTGGTCGGATTCCTCTGGAGCACCGTGGTTCTGTATCACGCTACGTTCTGCATCAACTCGCTCGCACATGTTCATGGACGCAAACGGTATGTGACGGGCGATGACTCTCGAAACAACTGGCTGCTCGCATTGCTGACGATGGGGGAGGGGTGGCACAACAACCACCACGCCTATCAGGCCAGCGCCCGGCAGGGCTTCTACTGGTATGAAATCGATCTGACCTATTATGTTCTGGTGGTGATGTCCTGGCTCGGAATTGTCTGGGATCTGAAGACGCCACCCGTGCAGGTTCTGCGCAACGAGCATCGGCTGGGATCGCGCGCGATAAGGCAAGCGGCCGAGCAGCTTGCCGGCCGCTTCAATCCCGAACACATCGCGTCGGCGATCAAGACATCGATTCATGAAACCGAATTGTCGCTGCGGGACGCGCTCCTTCTGTTGCAGCAGCGTGCCGACTTGCGTTTGCCCAGCGTGCCGACTCGCGACCAGCTGCTGGCCGAAGCGCAGCGCATGTTCGCGAAGACGATCTCTCTGGAGGACATTGTCGATCGCGCCCACGAACTCCTGAGCGACTCCGTTAGCTTTCTCCTGGTCACTCCCGCCCAGCCGGTCCACGCGAAATCGACGGCGAATGGTGGCGTTTAGTCTAGCGCAGACGTAGCGGCAGGCGTCAACGAACCCGTCAAGTCAGGAGATGCTTCAAACGGCTAGGATGCCGCCCGCGACGCGTCGGCGGACAACCGCGCCAGCAGCGACCGCGCTGTATCCGACGGGGACAGCGAATCCACGCTGACCACGGGATCGCTGCGCATCTCGTGCTTGCCGTTCGAGGTGTGCCGCATCACCGCCGACAGACGGCGGGCGATCATGTGCGCCGTGCGGAAGTCGGTCTCCGCGAACGCGACAATCACCGAACCGTCCTTCTGCGCCGCGCCAAAATCCATCTGCCGCATCAGGCGGCTGAGGATGCGCGCGGCATCGAGCTGGGCCCGGGAATTGCCGGGATCGAAAGCGAAGCGGGCGACCGAGAGGCCGCCGCCGCGGGCGAGCGCCTGCTCGACCGCCTTGGCGAAATCGCGGGCAAAGGCCTCGACCGTGAGCAGGCCGCTGCGCGGATCGAGCCAGCCGCCGGCATCGATCGAGCGCAGCGTGCGGCTCAGCTGTGCTTCCATCGCGTGCTGGCGGATCAAGGGCAGCGCATTGGCGGCGACCTTCGCCGGCTCGCCCGCAATCAGCTCGAGATTGGGCAAATCATAAGTCTGCGTCAGCTGATGAGCGGTGAGGACCACCGGCAGGCTGCGGAAGCGGGTGTCCTCCGCGAGCACCGTGAGGAAGGCATCGGTCACGCGCGGGGTAAAACCTTCGGCGAGCACGACGCCGTCGAGGTCGCGGGTGTTGAGGTGTTTGGCGGCGGCTTCGATCGAGAGCGCGCCGACCACGCCGACGCGCTCGCCGAGCGCGACGGAGAGCGCGGGATAGGCCGCGCCACGACCGATCAGGAGCACGGTGGCATCGCGTGCGGGATCGCCGTCCGGCAGCGCGACCTTCGCTTCCGGCAGCCGGCGCAGAACCGTTGCATGCAGTGTGCGCACGCGTAGCGCGGCACGGAGCCGCGCGATCAGGCGCTCGGGATTGCCGCCGCGCGAGGAGAAGGGCAGGGCGTTGTGCGGCAGCGTGCCCGCCACATCCAGCGTCACGAAGGGAACGTAAGGCGATTGGTCGGCGATCTTCTTTGCGAGCGCGGCCACATGCGGCTCGTGTCCGGCATGCAGCGCAGCGAGAACCGCGGCCGGCTGCACCTCATCGACCGCGCGCGCCGCACTCGTCCAATCGGTGTCGACGACGGGAAAGAGCCGGGCTTCGTCCAGCGCTGCCGCGAAGGCGGGGCGCTCGGTATCGGACACAAACAGGATCGGGCCCGCCTGAGACATCCACAAACTCTGATCAAGCAACAGATGTCGCGCAATCTAGTTTGGCCGCCTTAATGCAGCGTCAACGGAACGCGCAAAACTATGCCTAGACCGGCCCGGAGCGGTCGCGAAAGGCCTCGACCATCAGGGGGTTAAGCCCGAGCTCGTTGAGCGCCTCGCGGGCGCGGGCATTGTCCTGGGCGCGTCCGGCCAGCCGGTGACCCGAGAGGCGGTCGGGCAGCGCCGTGAGCAGGGCGCCCTGGCCGAGCCGGCGCGCCCATTCCTGGAGATCGTTGGAGAGGAAGCGGTAGCCGCCGACGGCCATGATGCCGGAGGGCGGCGCAGTGATGCAGATCGCGCCGCTCGGACGGTCGAGCCGCGCGGCGTAGCCGGTGTCGACATAGTCGCGCGGCGGCTGCGCGGTCAGCGTCTCGCCGACCGGCTGCGGCGGGGCGTAGGCCGCGATCGGCACCATCGCGCCGCGCAGGCCGAGCGTGCCCTTGGGTGTCAGCAGGATTTCGCCGGCAATGGAGGAGCCCGACTGCTCGCGCGGGGCGCCGTGCGGCCCCGGCATGACCGGTACCGGCATGCCGTCCTCGCCGCGGCGGGCTCCGAACAGTCCGGCCTCGCCGAACAGATAGACGTCGGTCAGCGGCGCATGCGGCGCGATCCAGGCATCGCTCGCCGCAACCTGCTCGGGCGCGCGCCACAGGCCGATGACGTTGCGCAACGAGGGCATCCGTGCCGCGAGGTCGGCAGCACCGAGCCGCAACGCGAGCTGCCCCGGCGCGATCAGCACCTCGCATTCGTGCTCGTTGACCTGCTGCTCCAGCACCTCGTTCTCGAACGGGTGATGCAGCGCCAGCGTGCCGCCCGAGAGCAGCCATACCGCGAGCGAGGAGGCGAGGCCCGCGAACGACATCGGGGCGAATGCCGCCATCACGGTCGCACCCTGCCTGATGTCGGCTTCCAGCGACATGGCGAGTCCCCCGGCGATCATGCTGAAATGCGGCCGCGGCACGGGACGGAAGCCTTCGGCGGTGACGTCGAAGGAGATCATCGCCGCCTTGCGGCCGTCCTGAATCACGGCGCGCGTGAGGCCGGGCGGGCGGGCGAGGACATCGTCGAGCGACGCCATGCCTTCCGGGAGATCGGCGCCGAAGCCGCAAACGTGACGGATGGAGAAGGCTTCGGCTGCGGCATGCATCGCGAGGTCGGCATAGCTGACGCCGTCGACCGTGCTCATGGTGACGATGGCGCGCGCCGCGGTGCGGTTCAGCGCGGCGGTCAGTTCCGCGTGTCGCCAGAGCAGCGGCAGCACCGCGACGACGAGGCCGGCGCGATGGGCGGCGAGCACGGTGAGCACGAACTCGATCGTATTCGGCAGCTGGATCGCGATCACGGAATTGGCCGGCAGGCCCGATTCGACGAAATGCGCCGACAGCGCCTCGATGGCCGTATCGGCCTCGGCATAGGTCATCCGCCGCGGCTGGTGCCCGGTCACGCGCGCCTTGTTGAGGGGATCGAGCAGAGCAAGCGCGTGCGGCTGCCGCATCAGCGTGCGCTGAAATAGTGTGTCGAGCGTCGGCGAAATTGCTGGCTGATTCACGGCGTCACTTTGCTTGATGAGCTTGCGGCTGCCTCTTCGACCACCAGGTCTCCGGCAAATAGCCCGAGAGCGAGGTGACCTTGGGCCGTTCTATCCGATTCCAGCGCGCGATCCATTGCTCGGAGACGTTAAACAGCGGGATTGTGTAGAAGCGCGCGATCAGAGCGCGGTCGAGCGCCCGCACCGCCGGGACGAAATCCGTACGTTCACGGGCCTCCAGCAGGGCGGCGATCATGGCATCCACCGCGGGATCCCTGGCGCCCATGTAATTGCGGGTGCCGGGATTGTCCGCGGCAGCACTGCCCCAATAGAAATATTGCTCGTTGCCGGGCGAGAGCGACTGGTCCCAGCGGTTCTGGATCATGTCGAACTCGTAAGCGAGCCGGCGCTGGTCGAACTGCACGGGATCGACCGAGCGAACGGTCGGCTCGATGCCGGCGCGCTTGAGGTCACGCTGGAAGGCGAGCGCGATGCGCTCCTGATCGCGGGTCGTGACCATGATCTCGAAGGTGAAGGGCGCCTTGGTCGCGCGGTTGCGCAGCACGTTGCCGTTGAGCTCGTAGCCGGCCTCCGACAACAGCTTTAGCGCGGCGCGCAGCGTGGTGCGGTCGCGGCCCGACCCGTCGGTGACCGGCAGGCGATAACTGCCATCCATGATATCGGGCGGAATCCGTGCGGCGAACGGCTTGAGCAGCTCGCGTTCGCGTGCATCCGCCGGGCGGCCATAGGCCGACAGGTCCGAGCCGGCGAAATAGCCGGCGACGCGCGAGTAGAGGCCAAAGAAGTAGTTGCGGTTGACCAGCTCGAAATCGAACAGCAGCGTCAGGGCCTGGCGCACCCGGATGTCGGCGAAGATCGGACGGCGGGTGTTGAACACCAGGAATTCGGAAGGTTGCGGCACCCCGGGCTTGACGGTGTCGCGGATCACTTCGCCGCTTCGCGCGGCTGGAAAATCGTAGCCGTCGTGCCAGCGCAGCGGCTCGTGCTCGATGCGGAAATCGTAGAGGCCGCGTTTGAACGCTTCGAACTGGCCGTTGGCCTCGCGAAAATAATCGAGCCGGATCTCGTCGAAATTGTAGAGCCCTCGGTTGATGGCGAGGTCGCGGCCCCAATAGTCGGGATTGCGGGTGAGCGTCACGCTGGCTCCGGGCTTCACGGCCGTGACCCGATAAGGGCCCGAGCCGACCGGCGCCGTCAGCGTGGTCTCCTCGAAGGTCGCGACGTCGATTCCGTGCTTCGGCAGGATCGGCATCAGGCCGAGAATCAACGGCAGCTCGCGGTCGTTGGCACCTGCGAGATCGAAGCGGACGGTGAGGGGATCGAGCGCCGCGGCCTTGACAACTTTGGCGTAATACTGCCGGAGGTTGGGGCGGCCGTGGTCGCGCAGCAGCTGCCAGGAGAACAGCACGTCCTCGGCCGCGACCTGCCTGCCGTCGGAGAAGCGGGCGCGCGGATCGAGGCGGAAGGTGACGAAGCTCCGCTCGTCGTCGGTTTCGACCGTCCTGGCGAGCAGGCCGTAGAGCGTGAACGGCTCGTCATTGCCGCGTGCCAGCAGGCTCTCGACCACGTAGCCCCGCATCTGCTGTACGGGCAACCCTCTCACGATGAAGGGATTGAGGCTGTCGAAGGTTCCGAGAACACCCCAGGTCAAGCGGCCGCCCTTGGGGGCATCGGGGTTGGCGTAGGGCATGTGGGTGAAGTCGACCGGCATTGCCGGCTTGCCGTGCATGGCGATGGCGTGAGCCTCCTCCGCCCGGGCGGCGCGTGCCGAAAGTCCGGTGACCACAGCGAGGGCGAGGACGCAGAGGCGGACGCCGCAGCCTTCGAGAAGGCACTGGAACATGAACATCGGCACACGGTGATTCGACGACCGGCGGGCCTGAATCCTATCACAGGGAATTTGGTGGGGCGTTGGCGCCAAGCCGGCCAAAGGCGGTTGTCGGCATTGATCTTTTCGTCGGCCACGTTAAAAGGCGGGCAATCGCGCAAGAGCGTCGAGCCCGTCACCTATCCGCCTCAATTGACGGGGAGAGAGCCGCGCCCAAGGCGGCCAGGTTCGGCGCTTCGGAGCGGTTCGGGCACTTCCCGTTCAGAAAGGGTTTTCCGCAATGAATTTCCGTTATTTGGCCGCGTCCGTCCGGCCGCGCGGGCGACTTCTCGCCCTGTTGACGGCGACGGCGTTGGCCATTCCGTTTGCCGCCGAGGCCCAGACCCCTGCGCCAGCCCCGGGCGCACCCAAAGCGGCCCCGGCCCCGAAAGCGGCTCCCAAGGCTGCCCCCAAGGCTCCGGCACCGGCAGCGTCTCCGCAAGCCCAGCAGGCTCCCGCCCAGGGCGCTCCCGGGCAGCAGGGCGCGGCCCAGCCCGCCGACCAGCAGATCCAGCTGATCTACGCCCCCTGGACCAAGTTCTGTCTCAAGGGCCAGGATGCCAACGCCAAGCAGGTCTGCTTCACCGGCAAGGATGGCCGCATCGAATCGGGACAACCGGTCATCGCGGCCGTCATCATCGAGCCGGAAGGAGAGCCCAAGAAGATCCTGCGCGTGACGCTGCCGCTCGGCATGCAGCTCGTGCACGGCACCCGCATCATCGTGGACAACAACCCGCCGCTGCAGCAGCCCTACGTGATCTGCTTCCAGAACGGCTGCATGTCGGATTACGAGGCCACGCCCGAGCTCATCAACAACATGAAGAAGGGGCAGAATCTCATTGTCCAGGCGATCAACGCCAACGGCGCGCCGCTGACCCTGCCGCTGCCACTCGCCGGCGAATTCCAGAAGGCCTATGATGGTCCGCCGACCGACCCGAAGGTGTTCGAGGAAACCCAGAAGAAGCTCCAGGAAGAGCTTCAGAAGAAGGCCGACGAGCAGCGCAAGAAGCTCGAGCAGCAGGGTGGCGCGCCCGGGTCACCTCCGACCGCGCAGAAGTAATCAGGCCAGATTCCGATATGAAAAAGGCGCTCGTTTCGAGCGCCTTTTTTGCTTGCCGCCCTCCGGCGACGATCAGTTCAGTGACGAGTTGCGCGGGCGATAGCCACCGGCCTTGTCCTTGATGAAGATCTCGGCGACCTGGGAATGCCGGACCGGCTCGCCGGAATCGTCGGGCAAGAGGTTCTGCTCGGAGACGTAGGCGACATATTCCGATTCCGCGTTCTCCGCGAGCAGGTGATAGAACGGCTGGTCCTTGTTGGGCCGCACCTCCTCGGGGATCGACAGCCACCACTCCTCGGTGTTGTTGAATTCCGGATCGATGTCGAAGATCACCCCCCGGAACGAGAAGATCCGGTGGCGAACGACCTGTCCGATCTGGAATTTCGCGGTCCGCGTTTTAATCATTCCCCGTCGATAGACCAGGATTGTGGCCGATGCTAGTGCCCTCGTCTGGAATTAACCTTCGTTTCCGGGGCGGATAGCGCCCAAGCCTTCAGAAAACACTTCATCAATGGTCGATATCCTCAATCTGGCGTTGCCTTATTTTGGCTTGATCTTCGTCGGCTTCGCCTGCGGCAAGGTCAAATCCCTCCCGGAATCGGGCCTCGCCTGGATGAACTTCTTCCTGCTCTACGTATCGCTGCCGGCGCTGCTGTTCGCGATCATGTCGAAGACGCCGTTTTCGGAATTGAACAACCCGCCATTCCTGGTGGCGACGACGCTGTCGACGGTTGCCGCGTTCACGCTGGCGCTGGTCGTTGGCAAGGTCTTGGGCCGGCTGACGCTGCGCGAGGCGACGCTCGCGGGTCTGTCCGGCGGCTACGGCAATATCGGCTACATGGGGCCGGGTCTGGCGCTCGCGGTGCTGGGGCCGAAGGCGTCGGCGCCGACGGCGCTGATCTTCTGCTGCGACAGCATCTTCCTGTTCACGATCGTGCCGCTCTTGATCGAGCTTTCCGACCGCGACCATCCCTCGCTCGTCCACGCCTTCGGCGTCGTGCTGAAGCAGATCGTGCTCAATCCGCTGATCATGTCCGCCTGCTTCGGCGCCGCGGTCGCCGCCCTCCATATCGAGCTGCCGGTCGCGCTCGACCGCACCATCATCTTCCTCCAGAACGCAGCCGCTCCGACCGCGCTGTTCGTGCTCGGTGTGACCGTGGCGCTGCGCCCGTTCGATCGGGTGCCGTGGGAGGTGCCGGGCGTGATCGCGGTCAAGCTCCTGATTCATCCGCTCGCAGCGTTCGGGCTGATGCTGGCGTTCGGTCCGTTCGCACAGCCCTGGGCGGCCACCGCCGTGCTGATGGCCTCGCTGCCGCCGGCGCTGAACGTGTTCGTGATCGCCCGGCAAAATGACGCCTGGATCGAATCCGCCTCCGTGGCAGTGCTGCTCGGCACCTTCGCCTCGGTGGTCACGCTGACCAGTGTGATGTGGCTGCTCCAGACCGGACGGCTGGCGTTCCCGTAAGGGCCGGCCGGGCCAGCTTGCCGTCACCGCCGCCAGGTCGGCGTCAACCCTTCGCGCATCGCAAAGCGCCGGAGCGGGCCGATGGCGCCGAGCAGGTGCATGCCGACGGCGCGGACCGGCTGGAGCGGCAGGAAATCGTTGAGCAAAGAGCGGTTGGCGATGTCGATCGCAAAGGTGCGGCTCAAAATATCAGGCCTCCGCGCGCGGTCGTAGCGCCTGAGGATCTCGTCCGCGCCGGGGTCCTGCCCCGAGGCGATGGCGTCGTTCGCGAGCCGCGCAATGTCGGCGGCGTCGCGCAGGCCGAGATTGAGGCCCTGGGCACCGATCGGCGGAACCACATGGGCGGCTTCGCCGACCAGCGCGATGCGGTCGCGGCCGAAGGACTTTGGACGTTCGATCGCGAGCGGGAACAGGTTGCGCCCGGGCTCCACCGTCATGCGTCCCAGGATCGAATGCGACTGCTTCTCGATCGCGGCGGACAGCTCCTCGTCGCTCAAGCCGCGAAGCCGCTCGGCTTCCGCGGGCGCCGAAACCCAGACGATGCTGGAGCGATCGCCGGGCAGGGGCACGAACACGCAAGGCCCATGCGGCGTGTGGAACTCGGTCGAGACATTGCGATGCGGCCGTGCGTGGCCGACGTTGAAGGTCAGCGCGGTCTGGTTCAGCTCGCGCCGCGTCACCTCGATGCCGGCGGCCTCGCGGCACAGCGAGTGCCGGCCGTCGGCACCGACCACAAGGCGGGCCGAGAGAAACTGACCGGAGGCTGTGCGCAGCGCGACGTCGTCGGCTTCGATGACGACGCTTTCGGCCTCGTCATCGAAGCGGACGAGGTTGGCCAGCTCGGCCGCGCGCTGTTCCAGCGCCAGCATCAGCGAACGGTTGTCGATGTTGTAGCCGAACGCATCGAGGCTGATTTCGTGACAGGAGAACCGCACCTCCGGCGCGCGGAACAGCCGGCCGGTGTCGTCGACGAGGCGCATGATCTCCAGCGCGGCCGCCTTGTCCTTGCAGCGCGGCCAGACGTCGAGGCCTTCCAGGAGATCGACGGAGGCTCCGAGCAGCGCGGTGGTGCGATTGTCGGCATAGGGCACGCGCCGAGCCACCAGCGCGGTCCGGGCACCGGACTGCGCCAATGCGATCGCCGCTGCAAGTCCCGCTGGTCCGCCGCCGATCACGGCCGCGTCGTGGAGTGTCGATGCGTCTGCCATGGAACGACATTTGACACGACCCACGGCAAATTCAAGCCCACCTATTTTTCCGGAGCGGCGGGGACTTGTGCGACGGCGCGCCGCAATGGCGGATGTGCAAATCGGCCCCATTCTGATAGCAGAAGCCATGGACAGCCAAGAGGATTCCCTGAAGCCGACCGCCGTGGTCCGTGCCGCGGCACTCTCGGTGCACATCTTCACCGCGTTCGGTGCGGCGATCGCGCTCTTGGCCATGCTGGAGGCCGTCCGCGAGCATTGGGCGGCGATGTTTCAATGGCTCGGCATTGCCCTCGTCATCGATGCGATCGACGGACCGATCGCGCGCCGGCTCGACGTCAAGAACGTGCAGCCGAACTGGTCGGGTGACGTGCTCGATTTGGTGGTCGATTTCGTCACCTATGTCTTCGTCCCCGCCTATGCGATCGTGGCCAGCGGCCTGCTGCTGCCGGTCGCAGCGCCCTTGCTCGGCATCGCCATCATCGTCACCAGCGCGTTATATTTCGCCGACCTTCGCATGAAGGCCGACGACAATCATTTTCGCGGCTTCCCCGCGCTGTGGAATGCGGCGGCGTTCTATCTGTTCCTGCTGCACTGGCCGCCGCTTTGGTCGACGCTGCTGGTGGCCGCACTCGTCGTGCTGACCTTCGTGCCGTTCCATGTGCTGCATCCGGTCCGCGTCGTACGGCTGCGCTGGCTGACCATGTCGCTGATGGCGATCTGGGCCGTGCTCGCCCTCTACGTGCTGGCGATGGATTTCCGCGTCGGAACCGGCGTGACGCTCGTGCTCTGCGCCATCGCGCTCTGGATCAGCCTCAGCGACGCCTTGATCCGGCTCGGGAAATCATTCGCATGATGGAGCTCCTTGCCAGCCCCGAAGCCTGGGCGGCGCTGCTGACCTTGACGGCGCTCGAGATCGTGCTCGGCATCGACAACGTCATCTTCATCTCGGTGATCGTCTCCCGCATCCCGGAGCAGCAGGCGCATCGCGCGCGCCAGATCGGGCTTGCGCTGGCGCTGGTGTTCCGCATCATCCTGCTCAGCGTGCTGGTCTGGCTGATCGGCCTGACCGCGCCGGTGTTCTCTTTTGCAGGTTACGACTTCTCCTGGCGCGACCTCATCCTGATCGGCGGCGGCTTGTTCCTGATCGCCAAGGCGACGCACGAAATTCACGCCGAGGTCGAGGCCGATCAGGGCGAGGGCGACCGCAGGTCCGGCGGGAGCGCCTTCTTCTGGGTGATCGTCCAGATCATCGTCATCGATATCGTGTTCTCGCTGGATTCGATCATCACCGCGATCGGCATGGCGCAGGACATAGAGATCATGGTGGCTGCCGTCGTGATCGCGTGCCTGATCATGTACATTTCGTCAGGCCCGGTGTCGCGATTCGTCGCGGAGCATCCGACTACGAAGATGCTGGCGCTGGCCTTCCTGGTGCTGATCGGCGTCGCGCTGGTCGCGGACGGATTGGCGTTTCACATTCCACGCGGCTACATCTATTTCGCGATTGCGTTTTCGGCGGCGGTGGAATTCTTCAACGTGCTGGCCAGGCGCAACCGCAGGAAAGCCGGCAAGTCGTCTGCTTGATCGTCGCGGCCGGCCCCGAGTTGACAAGGCTGGCGCGATGGCTTTCGCTCAGTCGCGAGAAGAGGAGGTCAAATGATGACCAAAGCCATCCGCGTGCACAAGGTCGGAGGCCCCGAGGCCCTGGTCTATGAGAGCGTCGACGTGCCGGCGCCCGGGCCGGGCGAGGTGCGTATCCGCCAGCATGCGGTCGGCCTCAACTTCATCGACGTCTATTACCGCACCGGCCTCTACAAGGCGCCGGGGCTGCCCTTCATCGCGGGCAACGAGGCTGCGGGCGAAGTTGTCGCGGTCGGGCCTGGCGTCACGAATTTTCATCCCGGCGATCGCGTCGCCTATTATCACAATCTCGGCGCCTATACCGGCGAGCGCAACATCCCCTGGGAGAAGCTGGTTAAGCTGCCCGACCACATCACCTACGAGCAGGGTGCCGTGCTGATGCTGAAGGGGCTGACCGTCTGGTACCTCCTGCACAAGACGTTCAAGGTCGAGCCGCATCACCGCGTGCTGATTCATGCCGCCGCCGGCGGCATCGGCTTGCTTGCCTGCCAATGGGCGAGGGCACTCGGCGCGCATGTCATCGGCACGGTCGGCTCGCGCGAGAAGGCCGAGCTTGCGGAAGCCAATGGCTGCGATCACGTCATCCTCTACAACGAGGAGGATTTCGTCGCCCGCGTGAAGCAGATCAGCCGCAACGAGGGCTGCGACGTCGTCTATGACGGTGTCGGCAAGGCGACCTTCCCGGGCTCGCTGTCCTGCCTGAAGCCGCGCGGCATGTTCGTCTCCTTCGGCAATGCCTCAGGTCCGGTGCCGCCGTTCGCGATCGCCGAGCTCAACAATCACGGCTCGCTGTTCGCGACCCGGCCGAAGCTCAATGACTATGTCGGCACACGCAAGGAGCTGCTGGAGGGTGCCGACACGCTGTTCGCCGCCGTCATCAATGGCAAGCTGCACGTGCCGATCAACCACGCCTATGCGCTCAAGGACGCCGCCAAGGCGCACATCGATCTCGAAAGCCGCAAGACCACGGGCGCCTCGATCCTGAAGCCGTAGTCTTTCCGTGAGATCCACTCTCGTGTCCCGGACAAGCTGCAACGCGCGGAGCGGCGCAAGCCGGGACCCAGATGCAACACGCACTGCGGAGAGATGGGCGCCGGCTCTGCAGCGCACCGCCGAAGAGGCGCTGCGCTGCGTCCGGGGCACGAGACCACCACGTCTACGCCACGCGCCGTGCAGCGCCGGCCTTGGTCAGAATCCCGTCGAGACAATCGATCATCTCGGCGATCTCTGCCTTCGTGACGTTCAGTGCCGGCATGAAGCGCAGCGTGTCGACCTGCGGCGCGTTGAGGAGCACGCCGGCTTCGAACGCCTGCGCGACGATGCCCGGCGCGATCGGCAGCTTGAGATCGAGCGCGAGCAACAGCCCACGTCCGCGTACGCCGCCGAGCCCGTGCCGGGCCGAGACTTTCTGCAACTCGCTTTCGAGCAAGAGGCCTGTCTCGCTGACCACCTTCAGGAAGTCCGGCTTGCCGACTTCCTCGAGCACCGCAAGCCCCGCCGCGCACATGATCGGGTTGCCGTTGAACGTGCCGCCCTGGTCGCCGTGCTCGAAGCAGGACGCGCGCTCGGTCGCCAGCAGCGCGGCGAGCGGCACGCCGCCGCCGATGCCCTTGCCGAGCGTCATGATGTCGGGCGCAATCCCGGTGTGCTCATAGTGGAAGAGCTTGCCGGTCCGACCCATGCCGGTCTGGATCTCGTCGAAAATGAGCAGCAGGCCGTGCGCCTCGGTGAGTGCGCGCAACTGCTGCAGGAACTGGTCGGTCGCGGGCCACACGCCGGATTCACCCTGGATCGGCTCGAGCATCACGGCGACGGTATTGTCGTTGATCAGCTTCTCCACCGAGGCGATGTCGTTGAGCTTTGCCTTCTTGAAGCCCGCGACCTTCGGCTCGAACAGCGGCTCGAATGCCTTCTTGCCCGAAGCCGACATCGTCGCGAGCGTCCGGCCATGGAAGCCGCCTTCGAAGCTGATGATCTCGAACGCGCCGCCCTTGTGCACGCTGCCATATTTCCGCGCGAGCTTGATCGCGCCTTCATTGGCCTCCGCGCCGGAATTGGCGAAGAACACCTGATCGAAAGCACTGTTCTCGACGAGTGTCTGCGCGAGTTTGAGAGTCGGCTCGTTGTAGAACGCCGGGCTCGGCGTCAGCAGCCGCCTGGCTTGCGCGCCAAGCGCGTCGGCGACCGCGGGCGGGGAGTGGCCGAGGCAGTTCACGGCCCAGCCCTGCACGAAATCGAGATAGCGCTTGCGGCTGTCGTCCCAGAGGTAGGAGCCGGCGCCGCGGACGAACACGGCCTTGGGCCGTGCGGTGATGTCCATCAGCGCGTCATACGGATGCGTCGTCATGTCGAACTCCTCTGGAGGCGGGTGGAAAAAGGGCGCAAAAAGCAGAAAGGCCGCACCTTGCGGGTGCGGCCTTCTCGAAAACCTGGCTGAATTCTAGTGGTTCAGCGGCGTCGTCGGACATGGCGCACCCTCTCATCGTCGCGGGAGCGACGACGGAGCATTGCGGTGCGCTGGTTGGTCCGGTTGATCATGGGGCGGGGCAATACATGCGAATGCCGGGGCTTGTCAAGCGGGCGTTCAGCCGAGCACCCGCTTGGCGTGCATCGGTCAGGTCAGGTGGGCGGCTTCCTCGGCGTCTTCGTCGCCCCAATCCGCGTCCGCAATCGCAGTGTCGATCAGTTCGCCGCGCATCAGCTTGAGCGGCGAATTCCAGTACAGCGCAATGTTGTGGAACGGGTCCGTCAGCACCTTGAACGCCCATACCAGGCCGGTCGTGAGGTCGCGCGTGACGAAGAGCTGGAGCATGCGCGCAAGTCCGCCGCCGATGCCGATCGCGAGCCAGAGCGTGCCGACATGCCGGATGAAGTCGAGACGCCCGGCCGGCGCATCGAAAAGCCCGAACAGCGTCGGATGGAAATACAGCGCGATCGGGGCGCTGCCCCAGACGAAGAGCAAGATGGTCTTGCGGGTCTGGTTGTAGCCGACCTTGACCGCTTCCTTGTACTCGTTGCTGACGCCGTTGACGGCGTCATAGCCGTTCGGCTCGAAGAAGAAATGCCCGGTCTGCCGCGTCAGCATCGCAAGCCAGCCGACGATGCCGGCGAGCGCCGGGTCTATGAACAGCAGCGCGTAGCAGAACAGGAAGATCACGGCGCTGAAGAGATGCAGCGTCTGGTTGACGGTGCTCTGGTGGTAGAAGCGGTAATCGTCGAAGCGCTGTGTGCGCAGCATACCCGAGAGGCTCATCCTCGTTCCTCGCTCGCGTTGAAAAGCGCGGGCAGAGTTAGGCCGAGTCCGTGACCTCTGCGTGAATGCACTATAGTGTCACAATAGGTTCCGCAGACAGTCTCCCGCATGGCGCTGCGGCAGTCGAGACGACGAAGCGTGCGGGCGAAGCGATGCGGTCACCGGCGCGCGCATCGTCCGATCCCGATACCGGCGACCGCTCGCCATTTCATTGTCCGCCCCGCAGAAACCATCGCATCGCTGGCGCGTTTGTGATCGAGATACGCGACTTGGTTCGAACCGGACGCACGGCGGCTCGGACCAAGAGGGCGGGACCAACAGACAGTTTGCAGCCTTGTCCGACACGCCTTATCCGATCGACCTCGACAGCATTCGCGGCGCATTTCCACCGGGCATCGACGCGCCGCGGCTGCTGGTCGACTTTGCCGGCTGGCTCGAGGGACGTCCCTGGGGCAGCGTCGGCTGCTTCGCTCTGCAAGGCCAGTTCGCAGATCATGCGCCGATCGTCGACGGCAGTCCGTTGCGCGACAGGTTCTCGCTGTTCATGCGATTGCCGGACGGCTCTGCCGTCGGCGGCTGGTATGGCGCCGGTCTCGACCGCGACAATCCGCCGATCGTGGGACTGGGGTCGGAGGGCGATTACGAATTGCTGGCGCCAAGCCTCGATGCTTTGCTCGCCAGGCTGACGTCGCGGCAGTTCGACAGCGCCTGGAGCGATCTGCGGCCGCACGAGGATGTCCCGTGTCAGACGGTCGAGCTTGCGCAGTGGCTCGCCGGGCAGGCGGCTGGCGACAAGTCGACATCTGAAGAAGGTGCGCCGGAGCTGCCCGACTTCCGCGGCTTCGTGGAAAAATGGAGCCGGGATCGCGAGGACTACTGGGCTAATCACCGCCTGATGGCCGAGCTCGGCTGGCGGCTCGCTGCGCATCTGCCGAAGGGCAAGAACCCCTGGGACCAGACGCGCTTCGAGGTCGCGATCGTCGGCAGGCAGTATGAGGCGCGCGTGCTTTCGCGCGGGCCGCAGCCGTTCGAGGAAGCAGGCGCGATCGAGTCCCTGCTGCGCGATCTGCGCGAGGAGATGCGCCGCGCGCAGCCAGAGCTTGGGCTGTGGTACGTGATGAAGTTCGGCCTCTATGCCGACGGCCGCATCATGCCGAGCTTCGAGTACGATGTGCGCCCAACCATCGACGGCGAACCGGCAGAATTGTCCGAGGCCCAGGCCGATCTCGCTCGCGCGCCAAGGCCGGAGCGCTGGGTGCCGAAATGGCTGGCGGCATCCTGAAGCTCGGAATCCCGCGATGCTGCCGTCCAGTCGGCGCGCCAAAATCTTCTGCTGTCGTGCCATCTTGACGTCACAGGACTGGCACCTTCGATCCCCCTTGACTTAGAGCGCGCTCGAAGGGGTATCTGTACGTGCGTCAGTACGAGAACGGGCACACATGAAGATCGGCGACCTCGCAAAACGAACCGGCTTGTCGACCCACACGCTCCGCTACTATGAGCGCATCGGGCTGCTGCCATACGCTGACCGGGATCGCTCCGGCCGGCGTGATTTTGACGCATCGATCCTCACATGGATCGCATTCCTTGGTCGACTCAAGACCACCGGAATGCCGATCCGGGACATGTTGCGTTACGCGGCGCTTCGTGACGAAGGCGACGCCACCGGGCCCGCCCGGCGGCAGATGCTGGAAATCCACCGGGAGCAGGTTCGCACGCAGATTGCCGAACTCCAGGAATGCCTGCTCGTCCTTGATACCAAGATCGCCGGCTATGCCGGCGACCAACAGAGGACGAAGGAAAATGACGCACGCCCAAACACAAGCCGAAAGCCGCTTCGATCGCGGCCAGCGGGCCCTGTCACGCATTGACGGCAGTGCCGGCGAAAAGGTCGTCGCTTCACTCGCCGACATAGCTCCGGATTTCGCGCGATACGTGATCGAGTTTCCCTTCGGTGACATCTACTGCCGCCCGGGCCTCGGCCTCCGCGATCGGGAGATCGCGACGATCGCCGCGCTGACGGCGCTCGGAAATGCCGCGCCTCAGCTCAAGGTGCATCTCGAGGCGGGTCTGAACGTCGGGCTGTCTCGCGACGAGATCGTGGAGATCATCATGCAGATGGCTGTCTATGCGGGCTTCCCGGCCGCGCTGAACGGGCTGTTCGCAGCCAAGGAGGTGTTCGCCGCGCATCACGTACGACAGGCGTCGGGAGAAGCGGCATGAGGGTCCAGCGACGTTAGCGACTGCGCTATCGCATACGGCCATTAATACAAGGTCGTCATGCGTTCGTATCGCGCGTCAAGGCGTGGATGGCCGGGACGAGCCCGGCCATGACGCGGTCAGTGCGCGCGAAACGCCGTCAGAACCCCGCGACGCTGCCGTACAGATCGTATGCGTCGGCGCGCTCGATCTTCGCCGTGACGATCTCGCCGACACGCAGGGGGCGGCGGCTCGACAGGTACACCGCGCCGTCGATCTCCGGCGCATCGGCCTTGGAGCGGCCCTTGGCGACGGTCGGGCCGACCTCGTCGATGATGACCTGCTGGCGCGTGCCGACCTTGCGCTTCAGCCGGCGTGCCGAGATCTTCTGCTGGCGGGCCATCAGTGCGTTGTAGCGCTCCTGCTTGACCTCTTCCGGCACCGGATTCTCGATCGTGTTCGACGTGGCGCCGGCGACCGGCTCGTATTTGAAGCAGCCGACGCGATCGATCTCGGCTTCATCCAGCCAGTCGAGCAGATAGGCGAAATCGGCATCGGTCTCGCCGGGGAAGCCGACGATGAAGGTCGAGCGCAGGGCGAGATCGGGACATTCCTCGCGCCAGCGCTTGATCCGCGCCAGCGTCTTGTCCTGCGCCGCCGGCCGCTTCATCGCCTTCAGCACCTCGGGGCTCGCATGCTGGAACGGGATGTCGAGATAGGGCAGCACCTTGCCCTCGTTCATCAACGCGATGACCTCGTCGACATGCGGGTAGGGGTAGACATATTGCAGCCGGACCCAGGCGCCGAACTCGCCGAGCTCGCGCGCGAGATCGAGGAATTTGGCGCGGACCTGGCGGTCCTTCCACGGGCTCTCGGCATATTTCAGATCGACGCCATAGGCCGAGGTGTCTTGCGAGATCACCAACAGTTCCTTGACGCCGGCGCCGACCAGCCGCTCGGCCTCGCGCAGCACGTCATTGGCCGGACGCGAGACGAGGTCGCCGCGCAGCTTCGGGATGATGCAGAAGGTGCAGCGGTTGTTGCAGCCCTCGGAGATCTTCAAATAGGCGTAATGCCGCGGCGTCAGCTTGATGCCCTGCGGGGGCACCAGATCGACATGCGGATTGTGCGCCGGCGGCAGCGCGCGATGCACGGCATCGAGCACGCTCTCATATTGCTGCGGGCCGGTGATCGAGAGCACGCCCGGATAGGCCTGCTCGATCGCTTCCGGTTCCGCGCCCATGCAGCCGGTCACGATCACCTTGCCGTTCTCGGCCATGGCCTCGCCGATCGCCGAGAGCGATTCCTGCTTGGCGCTGTCGAGGAAGCCGCAGGTGTTGACGATGACGATGTCGGCCCCGTCATGCTTGCGGGCGAGCTCGTAACCCTCCGCCCGCAGGCGCGTGATGATGCGCTCGGAATCCACCAATGCCTTGGGACACCCGAGCGACACGAAGCTGACCTTGGGCGCAGCCGTCTGATCCATATCTGAACTGCCTGATTGACCGGCCTGAGCTAGTCCCAATTGCCCATAATTACAACCCTTTGCAGGGCGTACCGGCGTGCTATGGATGAATCACCCGCCGCGAGTGAGCCATGAGCGCCGAACAGTCACCCAAAATCGTGATCGTCGACGAAAGCCCGATCCGGGCTGCGATCCTGGAGGAGGGATTGCGCGAGGCCGGATTCACGCAGGTGGTCCATATCAGCGAGATGCAGAGCCTGCTCGCCCGTATTTATGCGGTCGATCCCGACATCATCCTGATCGACCTGGAGAACCCCAGCCGCGACGTGCTGGAAGCGATGTTCCAGGTCAGCCGCGCCGTGAAGCGGCCGATCGCCATGTTCGTGGACCAGAGCGATTCAGCCTCGATCCAGGCCTCGGTCGAGGCGGGGGTGTCCGCCTATATCGTGGACGGCCTGAAGAAGGAGCGTATCAAGCCTATCCTCGACCTCTGCGTGTCCCGCTTCAACGCCTTCGCCAAGCTCCAGGAGGAACTGGAGCGGACCAAGTCGCAGCTCGAGGACCGCAAGATCATCGAACGCGCCAAGGGCATCCTGATGAAGGTGAAGGGCCTGACCGAGGACGAGGCCTATGTGCTGCTGCGCTCCACCGCGATGCGCGAGAAGAAGAAAATCGGCGAGATCGCACAGTCGATCATCACCGCGTCGGAGATGCTGAAATGACCGTTCCCCTCCGCATCGGGTTCATTCCGCTGGTCGATGCTGCGGCGCTGATCGTCGCCGTCGACAAGGGATTTGCCGCAGCCGAAGGGCTCGACGTCGAGCTGGTGCGCGAGGTGTCCTGGTCCAACGTCCGCGACAAGCTGAACATCGGCCTGTTCGACGCCGCGCATCTTTTGGCGCCCGTGGCGATCGCGTCCTCGCTGGGTCTCGGCCACGTCAAGGTGCCGATCGCCGCGCCCTTCAATCTCGGCATCAACGGCAATGCCATCACGGTGTCGCCGGCGCTCCATGCCGCACTGATGGAGGAGATCGATGGCGATCGGTTCGACCCGATGGCGACCGCGAAGGCGCTGGCGAAGGTGGTTGCCATCAGGCGCAAGACAGGGGCCGAGCCGCTGACCTTCGGCATGACCTTCCCGTTCTCCACCCACAATTATCAATTGCGGTTCTGGATGGCCGCGGCAGGCGTCGATCCCGACGAGGACGTGCGCCTCGTGGTGCTGCCGCCGCCCTTCATGGTCGACAGCCTCAAGAACGGCCATGTCGATGCGTTCTGCGTCGGCGCGCCCTGGAATTCGATCGCGGTCGATCTCGGCATCGGTCACATCCTGCATTTCGTCTCCGACATCCTGGTCCGTGCGGCCGAGAAGGTGCTGGCCGTCCGCCAGGCCTGGGCCGACAAGAATCCGGACGTGGTCGCAGCACTGGTGCGTGCGGCCGTGAAAGCCGCCGAGTTCATCGAGCATCCCGAGAACCGCATCGAGGCGGCGCAGATCCTGGCCCAGCCGGAGCGGATCGGCGTCGATGCCGAGGTCATCCAGCGCACCCTCACCGGACGCCTCAAGATCTCGCCGGATGGCATCTTCCGCGAAAGCGGCCGCTACCTCCTCGTTGGGCGCGAAGGGGCAGGGCGCCCCGACCCGGTCCAGGCCGCCTGGCTCTATGCCCAGATGGTGCGCTGGGGGCAAACGGCCCTGACCCCTGATGGCGTCAAGACGGCGATGGCGGTGTTCAGGCCCGACCTTTACGACGCAGCCCTGGGCAGCACGGCGCCTCTTGAAGCTCCAGCAGCGTTCGGCGCCTTCGCCGGGCCTGCCTTCGATTCCGGCAACATCCGTGGGCATCTCGAGGCTTTCGAGGTCGGACGCTGGAAGGCCTGATTCGGATCTGCTTCGTTTTCGAGCACGTAAGTTCGTTGGCTAATGTTTGGGCTGATTGCTCGAATTTCGGGAGCGTTCTCAGCCCGGCATTCCCCGGGGGCGTTTCCTAATCACCTGATATTACGAAGCTTTTTATTTCGATCAAGCTGGCACGCAACTTGAATGTTGCAGTGCGGCCAGCTTGTCATAGGTGCCTGCTGAGCCAAGTCCCACAGCAACGAAGCTGAATGGACCGTCGGGCTGCGAAGCGGGCTCTTGAGCCGGCCGAGTTCCCCGCGGGTCGCACAATTTCCGTCGACGCCACTTTGGTGGCCGCAGGAGCTTCGTTACCGACCATGAAAATCGAAACGCTCTCAGTCGATTTCACCGACGAGCAGAAACGCTATCTCGAAGGCTTCACGACCGGCTTGCAGATCAGCCGGGTCGGCCGCGGTCTCGGCGCGGGTGCCGGCAAGGCGAATGCCGAGCCTGTTGGCCCCGATGCCGTGCACATCAAGGCGCAGGACAAGGTGGTCGCGTCGGGCAAGAAGCTCGCCGACCAGGAGAAGATCAAGCGCGACGAGCATCCGTTCGATGCGTATCCGCGGTTGCGCCAGCAGGCGCTCGACAACACCCCGCCAAGCCCGGCGGACAATTTCCGCTGGCGCTATTACGGCATCTTCTACGTCGCGCCGACGCAGGATTCCTACATGTGCCGCCTGCGCATTCCGAACGGCATCATGAAGCACTGGCAGCTGTCGGGCCTTGCCGATCTCGCCGACGAACTCTGCGGGCCGTACAGCCACGTCACGACGCGCGCCAACCTCCAGCTTCGCGAGATTCCGCCGAAGAATGCCGTGAAGCTGATCGAGGGCATCCAGGACCTCGGCCTGTGCTCGCGCGGCTCCGGCGCCGACAACATCCGCAACGTGACGGGAACGCCGACGGCCGGCATCGATCCGCAGGAGTTGATCGACACGCGGCCCTATGCGCGCGAGTGGCACTACCACATCCTCAACGACCGCTCGCTCTACGGCCTGCCGCGCAAATTCAACGTCGCCTTCGACGGTGCCGGCAGGATCGCGGTGCTCGAGGAGACCAACGACATCGCGTTCACCGCATACGAGGTGAAGGACGGGTTCGGCGTCGAGCCCGGCGTCTGGTTCCGCCTCGGCCTCGGCGGCATCACCGGCCACAAGGATTTCGCGAAATATTCCGGCATCATCATCAAGCCGGAGCAGGCCACCGGCGTCGCCGACGCCATCGTGCGCGTGTTCATCGAGCATGGCGATCGCACCAACCGCAACAAGGCGCGGCTGAAATACGTGCTCGACTCCATGGGCCATGACGGCTTCCTCAAGCTGGTCGAGGAGCGGTTGAAGACGCCGTTCACGCGCGTGCCGGAAGAGGCGTTTCTCCCGCGCCCTGCGGCGGACCGCATGGCGCATATCGGCGTGCACAAGCAGAAGCAGGATGGCCTCAACTGGATCGGCGTATCGCTGACGCTCGGCAAGCTCACCTCCGATCAGATGTGGGGCCTCGCCAAGGTCGCTCGCGACCTCGGTGACGGCGAGATCCGCCTGACCGTCTGGCAGAACCTTTTGATCTCGGGCGTGCGCGAGGAGAATGTCGAGCTCGCCACTGCCGCGATCAAGCAGATTGGGCTCGCGGTCGAGGCCTCGCACATCCGCGCCGGCCTGATCGCCTGCACCGGCAATGCCGGCTGCCGCTTCGCAGCGGCGAACACCAAGCGCCATGCCGAAGAGATCGGCGACTGGTGCGAGCCGCGCGTTGCGATGGACAAGCCAGTCAACATCCATGTCACCGGCTGCCACCATTCCTGCGCGCAGCACTACATCAGCGACATCGGCCTGATCGGCGCGCGCGTGCCGATCAATGAGGAGGACACCGTCGAGGGCTATCACCTCTTCATCGGCGGCGGATTCGGTCCCGATGCCGATGTCGGGCAGGAGGTCTATCACGACCTCAAGGCCGAGGACGCGCCGAAGACGGTCGAAGCATTGCTCAAGGCCTACATCGTCCATCGCTCGTCTCCCGAAGAAACGTTCCTGTCTTTTGCGCGCCGCCATGACGGCGAGACGCTGCGCAAGCTGGCCGACGCACAGGTGTCCGCATGAACCAGTTCACCCCTCCGCCCAAGCTCGATATCATTCCCGCCAGCGCACCGTTCTCGGATGCGCAGCGCTCCTGGCTGAACGGCTTCTTCGCCGGGCTGCTGTCGCCCGACGTCGCCGCGCCGCTGTCGGCGGAGCAGGGCGCGGCCGTCATGCAGGGCGCCGCCGGTGACGGCGACGACGGCGAAGCGCCGTGGCACGATCAGACCATGCCGATCGCCGAGCGGATGAAGCTCGCCGAGGGACGGCCCCTGCGCCGCAAGATGATGGCGGCGATGGCGCAGCAGGACTGCGGCCAGTGCGGCTACAATTGCCACGATTATTCGGAGGCGATCGCGAGCCGCAGCGAAGCACGACTCAATCTCTGTGTCCCCGGCGGCAAGGAAACCGCGCGGATGCTGAAGTCGCTGTACGAGGAGCTCGACAAGGCCCCGGTGGCCAAACCAGCCGACAAGCCGGAGCCGGCGGCGCCGGCCGTCACTGTGACGATCGCAGAGCCAGGCCGCTCGCGCGACAACCCCGTCACCGCAACCTTCCTGTCGCGCCGCCTTCTCAACAAGGGGAAGTCGGAGAAGGAAACCTATCACGTCGAGTTCGATCTCTCCGAGAGCAAGCTCGACTACGTCGTCGGCGATTCCTTCGGCGTGTTCGCACGCAACGATGTCGGACTCGTCGACCAGATCATCGCGCTGCTCGGCGCCTCCCACACCACGAAAGTCAATGGCAAGACGCTGCGCGAGGTGCTGATCGACGACGTCTCGCTGTCGCCGGCACCCGACTCGCTGTTCGAGCTGATCTCCTTCATCACCGGCGGCGCGACCCGCGAGAAGGCGCGGGCACTGGCGCAGGGCGAGGATCCCGATGGCGATGCCGCCACCCTCGACGTGATGGCGGGGCTGCAGAAGTTTTCCGGCACGCGGCCGCATCCAGAGGCCTTCGTCGAGGCGCTGGAGCCGCTCCAGCCCCGGCTCTATTCGATCTCGTCCTCGCACAATGCGACGCCTGGAAGGCTGTCGCTGACGGTGGACTCCGTACGCTACGTCATCGGCAAGCGTAGGCGGCTCGGCGTCGCCTCGACCTTCCTTGGCGAGCGCATCAATGAGGGCGACAAGCTCAGGGTCTACGTGCAGAAAGCGCACGGGTTCGGCCTGCCGCAGGATCCGAAGACGCCCATCATCATGATCGGTCCCGGCACCGGCATCGCGCCGTTCCGCGCCTTCCTGCTCGACCGCAAGGCCACCGGTGCGCCCGGCAAGAACTGGCTGTTCTTCGGCCATCAGCGCAGCGATTGCGACTTCTTCTACCAGGACGAGCTCAACGCGATGAAGACCTCGGGGCTCTTGACGCGCCTGTCGCTGGCCTGGTCGCGCGACGGCGAGAAGAAGTTCTACGTGCAAGACCGCATGCGCGAAGTCGGCCGCGAATTGTGGACCTGGCTCGCCGAAGGCGCGCATCTGTACATCTGCGGCGATGCCAAGCGCATGGCCAAGGACGTCGAGCGCGCGCTGGTCGACATCGTCGCCCAGTTCGGGGCACGCTCGACGGATGAGGCCGTCAGGTTCGTCGCCGAGCTCAAGAAGACCGGCCGCTTCCAGGCGGATGTGTACTGACCGCCACCGCTCACCATTATCCGAGCCGGTTCCGACTGGCTCGGATTTGAACGAATAAGATTCTCGGAACCTCGGCCCTAAGAGAATTTACGTCTGCGAGACGGCCGCCTCGCAGGAGGCGCATCGCTATTTCCGCCGCCATCTTGCCTCCCGCCCGGTTTGATCCCTCATACTCCCGCAAATGGGGCGTTGGAGATCGACCATGCGCGAACTTTCGGCGGAAGCCAGGCTGCACTTCTACGCGCGCTCGCTCTCGCGGCAGACCCGGGCAAACGCCCATCATCTGGCGCTCTACAGCGCGTTTGCGGTCATCGCGGCGATCGTGTTCGGAACGCTCTCGGTGCATCCGTTCTGAATCGTCGTTCCGGGGCGGCGAAGTCGAACCCGGAACCTCGAGATTATCAGGTGCGCAATTGCGCACCATAGTCTGATGCTTCGCATCATCCTGGAATGACGGAAGGCCTCACTCGCGCTTGAAAGGTGCCACCTCGATCCCTGCAACCTTCAACGCCTCGCGCACACCGCGCGCAATCTCCACCGCGCCCGGCGTGTCGCCGTGAATGCAGACGGTATCCGTGCGCATCTTGATCACCTTACCGGTCACTGACACCACCGCGCCGTCCTGCACCATGCGCACCACGCGGTCGGCGATCGCCTTGGCATCGTGCAGCACCGCGCCGGGCTTCTTGCGCGAGACGAGGTTGCCGTCGTCCTCATAGGCGCGGTCGGCGAACACCTCGTGCACCATCGGCAGATTGGCTGCTTCCCCCGCTTTCACCAGCTTCGAATTGGCGAGCACGACGAAGATCAGGCTGGGATCGACCGCCTTGATGCCGGAGGCGATCGCCTTCGCGGTCATGTCGTCCTCGCAGGCGACATTGGAGAGCGCGCCATGCGCCTTCACATGCGTCACCTTGTGGCCGGCGGCGGTTGCGATCGCCTGCAGCGCGCCGATCTGGTAGGCGACGAGATTCTCGATCTCGGAGGCCTTCAGCCCTGCGATCGGGTGCCGGCCGAAGCCGTGCAGATCGCGATAGCCGGGATGCGCGCCGACCGAGACGCCGCGCGCCTTCGCCAGCTCCACCGTCCGGCGCATGATGTCGGGGTCGCCGGCGTGGAAGCCGCAGGCGACGTTGACCGAGCTTGCGAGCTCGATCATCGCGGCGTCGTTGCCCATCTCCCACGCGCCAAAACCCTCGCCGAGGTCGCAATTGAGATCGACTGTCTTCATGGGGTGCTCTCCGCCTCTGGTCTTGTTGTCGCTTCCGGCTCGGCCGTGACCTGCCAGGTCCCGGCATCGACCGCGCTGACCGCATAGCCCGCCACGTTAGCATCGCTGAGCGCCGCGATGTTGAGCGCGACGGTGTCGGAGGAGCGCAGGCGATCGGGCAGGCTGCGGATCAACTGTGCGAACTTGCGCGCCTCGTCCTGCGCTTCGGCCATGCTGACCGCCTTGAAGCGGAACGCGGTTCCCGCGGAGGTCTGGGCGAGGCGGCCGACATCGGCCGTAATCACGGTCGCGATCTTCGGATAGCCGCCGGAAGTGCCGCGATCCATCATCAGCGCGATCGGCGCGCCGTTGCCGGGCACCTGGATGCTGCCGTTGACGGTGCCGTCGGAGACGATGTTGTGGCCGTGCAGATGCTTGATGGCGGGACCTTCGAGCCGGTAGCCCATGCGGTCGGAGGTTGCCGAGATCTTCCACTCGCTGTCCAGGAACAGCCCCTTGTTGGCCTCGTCGAACTCGTCATCCTGCGGACCCAGCAGGACCCGGATCGGACCTGTCGCAGGCTTGGGCAATTCGATGCGCAGCTCCGGCGCACCGCTCGCAGCATCGACGGTGAACTCGTCGCCGGCCTGAAGCGGGCGCGGGTAGGGGCTGCCGAGGCCGGCGCGGGCATTGACCGCGAGGCTGCCGAACATCGGCTCGCCTTTGATGGCCCCCTCGATCGCGAGATAGGTGAAGGCGCCGCCGCGGGCAAAGCCCAGCGTCAGCGTCTCGCCGTCCTTCAGCGTCACCGATGTGTCCATCGCGACCGGGTTGCCTGCAATGTCCGCGTTGCGCGGCGCGCCAGATATCGCGATGCGGACCGCGCCGTCGCGGGCGGTGAAGGAGGCGCCGAACGGGCCGATCTCGACAGCGGCCGCAAAAGGGTCGTTGCCGACCAGCGTGTTCGCCGCCGCGAGCGACAGGCGATCCATCGCTCCGCTGACCGTCAAGCCATAGCGCTGTGCGCCGAGGCGGCCGCCATCCTGGACCGAGCTCGCAGGCCCGATGCTGGCGACGACGAGCCGGCTCATGCGGCCACCTGCTCGGCGATGAGCTCTCCGGCTTCCGCCGCGCGGTCCAGTTCCGCGAACGACTTGTGGTCGATGGCGAAGAACGTCACGCGATCACCGGGTTCGGTGAGGAAGGTCGGATTGCGATGGAGCTGATAGGTTCTGACCGGGGTGCGACCCAAAAGGTGCCAGCCGCTCGGCGCGGCCAGGCACTGGATCCCGGCCTGGATGCCGCCGATCGAGATCGTGCCGGCCGGCGTCAGCAACCGCGGCGACTGCCGCCGCGACATGTGCAGGGATTTGTCGAGGCCGCTGAGATACGACCAGCCCGGCGTGAAACCGATCATGGCGACCTTGTAGTCGCCGCCCGCATGCCGGGCGACGATGTCGTCGGGCGTGGTGTTGAGCGCCTTCGCGACATCCTCGAGGTCGATGCCATGCTCGCCGCCATAGGCGACGGGAATGCGCCAGCGGCGCGCCTTGGTGACCGGCGGCAGCGGCCGGGTGGCGATCGGGAGGATCTTCTCGCCGAGCGCGTCGAAACCGATCTTTTCGGGGTCGTAGTGCACCAGCAGCGAGCGATAGGTCGGCACCGTCTCGGTGATGCCGTCGATGGGGCTCGCTGCGAGCGCCTTGTCCAGCGCCAGCACGCGCTGGTTGGCGTCGTCGTCGATGGTGCGGCTGAACTCGACCGTGACGGCGCTGTCGCCACTGGGCAGAAGGCGGGGCGGGGGGAGCGTCGCGGCCATTGAGCTGTCGAAGAGCTGTCGAAATCGGACTTTTGGAAGTGCGCGGGCTCGACGTTGAGTTCCGCGTCACACTGCTTCGCGTAAATGGGCCCGCAAGTCCAATAAATTAATGCAAGGGGAGCCGATAAAGCCTTGTTATCGCGTCGCATAACAGCTCAGCGGCCCTGCGTAATTGGGACCCTCTTGGCCCTTGACGCAAGGGCTGCGGCTCGCAAGATGCGCGCGTTCTGTCCCGCCTATCCGGAGCTCGTTCTCGTCCATGTCGCTGTCCCCCGAAGCCCGCAAGACCCTCGCCGGCATCACCACCGCCACGATCACCACGGTCCTGCTGAAGAAGGGGCTGCGCAATGTGTGGATGCGCGGCGCCCGTCCGCTCCGCCCGGGCCTGCCGCGCCTGGTGGGTCCGGCCTTCACCCTGCGCTTCGTGCCGGCGCGTGAGGATCTGGCGACGCCCGAATCCTGGTCGTCGCCGATCTCGACCCGCACCGCGATCGAGGCGATGCCGGAAGGCTGCATCGCCGTGGTCGATGCCATGGGCATCACCGATGCCGGCATCTTCGGCGACATCCTGTGCGCGCGCATGGTCAAGCGCGGCGTCACCGCGCTGGTCACCGACGGCGTCGTGCGTGACGTCGAAGGCGTGCTCGGCACCAACCTGCCGGTGTGGTGCGACGGCTATGCCGCGCCGCCTTCCGTTGCGGGCCTGACCTTCGTCGGCTGGGGCGAACCGATCGGCTGCGGCGGCGTTGCGGTATTCCCGAACGACATCGTGGTCGCCGATCAGGACGGCTGCGTCTTGATCCCGCAGGCGATGCTCGACCACGTGCTGGCCGAGGGTGTCGAGCAGGAGCGGATGGAAGCCTGGATCGTCAACGAGGTGAACAATGGCGCTGTGCTGCCCGGCCTCTACCCCATGAACGCCGAAACCAAGGCGCGCTACGCCGCCAGCAAGAAGTAACGGAAAAGGAACGAGGTACCTCATGGACATCACGCTCGCCGGCACGCGGCCGACCCGCCGCGCGCCGAAGGAACATTTCACCGGCACCGTATGGCAGGACCCCATCAACATGGCCCCTGCGCCTGCGCGGCTGAACGTCTCGCGCGTCGCATTCGAGCCGGGCGCACGCACCAACTGGCACCACCATCCGCTCGGGCAGACGCTCTACGTGATCTCGGGCGTCGGCCGCGTTCAGACCAAGGGCGGCCCGGTCCAGGAAATCCGTCCCGGCGACACCGTCTGGATTCCGCCAGGTGAAGTGCACTGGCACGGCGCATCGCCGACCAACGCCATGTGCCACATCGCCATGCAGGAAGCGCTCGACGGCGTCTACTCGACCTGGCTGGAGCCGGTCACCGACGCGGAGTACGGTGCCGCTATCGGCTGACGTTCTCGTGTCCCGGACAAGACGCATCGCCCAAGGCGATGCGTCGCACGCGTTTTTCGCCGTCATTCCGGGTTCACGCTTCGCGTGCCCCGGAATGACTCGGTACAGAAAAGTTCGAGAGGCTCAATTCACGCGCGTCCAGGTCTGGCCGCCGCAGAACATGCCGCCGAAGGCGCAGCCCTGCACGCGCAGCCGGTCGGTGCCTTTCATCGCGATCGTGGAATCGTAGGTCGAGCCGGAGTTCGGATCGAGGATCCGGCCGGACCATTTCTGGTCCTTGCCGGGCTTCATGTTGATCAGAACCTGCTCGCCGTTCTGGTTCGACTTGCTGTCGACCGAATAGCCGCAGAGATTGCTGCCGCATTGCTCGATGCGGACCTTGCCTTCCTTCTCCTCGGTAAGCCAGATGCCGAGCGGCGAATTGAGATCGCGCGTGGGCGCCGCTGCAGGAGCAGGCGGCGCGACGGCAGCCGCCTGAACTGGCGCGGTTGCCGGGGGCGGAGCGGGCGGCGCCGGAGGAGCCGCAGTCACGGCCTGGACCAGTGGGGGTGTCACGGCGGGAGCTGCCTGCTGCGTGGCCGGTGCAGGCGCCGAAGGCGGCGCGGGCGGCGGCAGCACGGCAGTCTCGGCCGGCGTGTTGCTGGCGGTTGCCGCCGGAGGTGGAGCAGGCGGTGCTGTTGCGGCAGCGGGTGCAGCAGGCACAGGCGCTTGCGCCGCCGCGGGCGGTGGGGCGACCGGAGCGGGGGCGGGAGCGGCCGGCGTTTGCGGCTCGACCGTGGCCTGCTGCGGCGCTTGCTGGCTCGGGGCCGTCTCGTTCTTCTTGGCCTTCTTGGGCTTGCTCTGGCCGGTGTTGTCATAGACGCCGGGGATCTGCACCGTGCCGCGGTCCGGATCGATGCGGATGGTGCGCCCGCCATACTCGAAAGTGTACTGCGCCTGTGCGGCGGTGCTCGCCAAAAGGAATGCGGCCGTGGCCAACAGCTTCCTCATTTCCGTCTCCTGAACAGGTGGTCCCCGGACCGACGCTTACGCGCCGGTTCGCTCGCAAAAAGTGATCTAGATCACTGTCGTTGGTGTAAGTCGTTCCCCGATAGTTCCGGGTTCAATGACAGCAAAGTCAGCCCAGAATTGGACGCCCGCGGCGTCACCCCTAGACGGGGCGGGGAATAGACGAGTATAACCGTTATGGTTGAGCAATTATAGAAGCACACGTTGATGTCACCACCGAGGCTTGGCAGAGGAGTTTTGGCCGCAGTCTGCTGCCTCGTCGCGACGCTGGCGCAAGCGGCTGGGTTGAGCTTCCTCGAAGTGCCGGCCGATGCCCGTGGGCCGGCGCTCACGGGGATGGTGTGGACACCGTGCGCGGCGCCGCCGGCTGAGGTCGCGCTGGGGGGCGGGGTCGTGGTTCCAGGCGTCAGGGATTGTCCGGTTTCGGGCAATGGCTGCCGCTGATTGTCATCTCGCACGGGCGGCGAGGCTCGTTTTTGTCGCATAGTGACACCGCGGCTGCGTTGGCCGACGCCGGCTTCGTAGTTGCCACCGTCAACCATCCGGGCGACACCGCTAGGGACAGTAGCCGGACTGATGAATTCTCTGTGTTGGTCGAACGCCCGGCCGACATGAAGCGCCTCACGAATTTCATGCTCGGTGCCTGGAAGCAAGCTGCGGTACTGGACCCGCAGCAGGTCGGCCTGTTTGGATTTTCACGCGGTGCCTATACGGGTCTCGTGGTAATCGGCGGCAATCCCGATTTCGGCGCTCTGGCTGCGCTCTGCGAGGGGGCTACAACACCGAAATGTCGGGACATTCGCGAGGGCCGCCTGCCGACCGCGGCGGCGGTCCACGATCCTCGCGTGAGAGCCGCGATATTGGCGGATCCGCCCCTCTTTGAGGGCCTCTTCAGTCGCGAGCGCCTTACCACCGTGACGATCCCACTGCTGCTGTGGCGTTCCGCGCTCGGTGGCGACGGCGTCGCGCCCGAAGCAGTCGATTTGCTGGTACCGCTGCTACCCGTACGGCCCGACTATCGGACCGTGCCGAACTCCGCACACTTCTCCTTCATTACTCCATGTTCGCCTAAACTCGCAGAGATGGCGCCGATCCTGTGTACCGATCCGCCAGGATTCGATCGCACCGCATTTCACAACGAGTTCAATGCCGCGGCCATCGCCTTTTTCCGCGCGCACCTGGAGTAGCGACGGGCGCACGTCGCGAGGGCATCAGCTAGCTAGTCGAACCAGGCGGCGTAGATCTTCTTGTAGCTGCCATCCTCCATGGAAATGTGCAGCCATTGGTCGACGAAGGCTTTCAGCGCCATGTCGCGCTGGAGCCAATAGGCCTTCTCGGAGAAGTCGAACGGCTTTTCGGGATGCACCGCGCAGAGCACGCCGGCATGCTGCTTCTGCTGGTAGCGGGTTTCGGACGCGTCGGTCATCATCAGGTCGGCGTTGCCCTTGGCTATTTCATCGAAGATCACGGTGTTGTCTGCGAAGACGGTGATCTCGGCATCCCTGATGTTGGCACGGGCGAAGCGCTCGTTGGTGCCGCCGGGATTGACGATGATTCGGGTGCCCTTCTTGTCGATGTCCGGAAGCGTCTGGTATTTGCCGACATCGGCGCAGCGCGCGATCGGCGTCTTGCCCTCGCGCATGATCGGTGTGGAGAAGAAGCCTTTCTTCTGCCGGTCGAGCGTCACCGAGACCCCGCCCATGGCGATGTCGAACTGGTCGGCCTCGAAATCCTTCATCAGCTTGGGCCACGCCGTCGGCACGAACTCGACCTTGACGCCGAGCGCCTTGCCGAGGGCCTGCGCCATGTCGACATCGAAGCCGCTGAACTGCTGCGTGATCTTGTCCAGATAGGTGAAGGGCCTGTAGTCGCCGGTCATGCCGACGCGCAAGCTGCCGCGCTTGACGATCTCGTCGAGACGCGAGGGCGCGGCCTGCTGCGCCAGCGCCGGGACATTCACCAGCAACGCCACGGCCAAAGCCGTCCACAACCGAACGATCATCTCTTTTCCACCCATGCCCGAGCTGTCATTGTGCAGCCCTTGAGCGGTCGATTTAGACCAGATGCCCGTCGGTGGCGAGGCAGAATTGAAGGGGATCCAGAGGTGACGATCTCGATGTACGAGGCCTCAGTCGGCCTCTTCGTGCCTTATTTGCGTAACCTGTCAGCGCTGCTCGACAAGGGCGTCGCCCATGCGGAGGCCCGTAAGTTCAATCCGACGGTTCTGCTCGGCATGCGCCTTGCGCCGAACATGTACGATCTGGCGCAGCAGGTCGGCGAAGCCTGCCGCCATGCCACGGTTGCGCCGGCCTTGCTGGCGCAGTGCGAGCCAGTGGCGCTGCCGGCACTGGAACACGACATGGCCGGTCTTCAGGCGCGCATCGCAACGTCCATCGAGTTCGTCGAAAGCCTGTCGGGCATGGAGATCGATGCGGCTGCGGAACGGAATGTTGTCTTCAGGTTGAAGAACGGGACCGAGCTGCCCTTCACCGGACGGACGCTGCTGCTGACGTTTAGCGTCCCGCAGTTCTTCTTTCACGTGACCACGGCCTACGACCTGTTGCGGCACGCCGGCGTCGAGCTGGTGAAGAAGGATTATCTCGGGAGGAAGTAGTTGGCGGGCTCGGTGTACACCTCTCCCTACGGGAGAGGTGCACGGCGACCTCCGGTGCTGCTTTACGCTTCGCCCTTGCGCTCGTAGTCGGCGAGCGAGCTTCGGCCGGCGATCTCGCTGCGCAGCTCTTCGAAGCGACGATGTGACTCGTCCTCCCGCTCGTCAACGAAGCGCACGGCGGCCTCGCTCGTCATCGGGCCGCTGACCACAGGGGCGGATTGCTCGCCGATGGTCTCGTGGACGTAGAACTGGCCATCATCGCCGCGATGGACCGTCCATTTGAGGCGGATCGCGACCATCGGGCCGGGGCCAACCTTGCTGTAGCCATCCGCATCGGTGTGCTCCGGCACCAGCGGCTGCTCATCGACCATTGGATGCTCGTCGACCGCATGATGTTCTTCGGCGGACGGCTCCTCACCGACGACCACCATCTCGGTCTCCCGGATGGTCTCGGTCTCGCGAATGACGAGGACGGGCTCGGGGTGCTCCAAGATGCTGGCGATGGTCGCCAGCGCGTGGTCGGTCGGGTCGATCTCTGACAAGGGTTCATCCTCCAGCTCGATGCGGCCGGCCAGTCTGTCCCACTGCCGCCGCGGCCGAGCTTATTACACGCGGTTGATTAAGGCTGAGTTGGGGCTCGATCTGCACCAAAATGGGACGCTTTCTGGCGTCCCGGAGGCGGGCGCATCCGTCGCCTGCCATTATAGGCCTGTAGACGGACTTTTCTATAGCGACGTCAGGCAGCTCCTGACCAACGTTGGCCTCTACTTAGGCCCGCCCGCTCGTGTGATTCATCTCGGCATGGGCCGTCAGAGTGACGATGAACGATGAGCCTGTGGGCATTCTTGTCGTTGTTCTGGCTAACCGCCGGGGAGGTGGGGAAGGAACCTGAAGGCCAAACGCCATGAAGGACCTCAGAAGCTCCGCGCCGATGCTGCGGAGCTCGCCCTCATGAGAAGACGAACGAGTGACTCGGGAAAGCGAGAATCGTTCGGACGCTTGGCAGAGGAACTCGCAATTGAGACTCTTGAGCTTGAACTAGTGATCAAGCGGCAGAGCGCGGATTCAGACTCTATTGGGCCGGACAACTTAGTGCCCCTTATAACCCGGTCTAGGCAAGAGTGACGTCTCTGCGAACTGCGCCTCGCCGCCGGGGCGGCGTTCATCCCAGACACTTCGGCCGCAGGCTTCGCTGCGTCTGGTGCACTCTCTGCCGAATTAACTTTCGACTAAAGCAATATACGATTCACATATGTAGATGCTGGAACAACGTCGGCGAATTTCAGTTGCGATTGCATCATTTTCCCGATTGGTCAACGCCGGGCCGTGGTCCAAGTCTGTTCGAGAGCTTGGTTGGGGTTACACGTCATGCGTGAATATCATGGTCTAGCGGTTGACGCCGCTGTGCTGCTGCATGAGCGTCTAGAACAGCTTACGTCTCAATTGTCTGAATTGGAAAGTCTTCGCGCCCGCGTGCTTGAGGCGGAGCGGAGCGCACCGATCACCGCCGAAACCGCTCCCTCCCGTCCGCGAGTGCCATTTCGGCCTGCGCCTTCGCAAAGCAGGTTGAATTAGCAAGAGGCGAAGAGCGCCTGAGGACACCGTCGTGAACCGCACCGACGAGCTATGGCGGCTTGCACAGGCCGACCGGATGATCGAGGGATCGTGTGATGGCTAGTGGCCCGAACCCGCTGTACCGCATTCTCCGAGCTTCAAATGGAATGAAGAAACAAGCCAAGGTTCACGTTGCACGAGGTCACTGAGCAGGCGCGGCAGGTACTTCAAGACAACAAACCGGTCGAAGGTGTCATTTTCTGAGAGAGGACGTGACGTCCCATTGGATTGTAGTGGGCTGGAGTCGGCTGACTTAGGACATTGGACATTCAAAATTAGGACAGGAACATTCCCGTGATTGCCAAGTTTTCCCGATTCCATTCCCCAAGGGTGACCCGAATGGCCCCAGCTCAATATCACCAAATAAGCCCGCGAGCTGGGGCCTCTTTTCTTTACCAAGGCCGAGCCGGAATATTATTTGAGAGTCCACGATAATCAGTCATGAAAGGGCTGATCAGCGCGCGGGCGAATTCCTGTGCACCGGATCGGGTGTCTCCGCTGAGGCAAGGACAAGCTTGGCAGCATCAGCAAGAAGGCGATTGAGCTGCTGCCGGTTTTGATGGACATCCGGTTGAACTAGTCCCACCTTGCGCTCGAACTCAACTGACCAATTCCGCCGAGCGTCCGTTGCTCCACTTGCCTACAAAACCCTGAGACTCTAACCCCCGCCGGATGAGTCCGGTGCCGGGTCATCAAGATGCGACACTTTTTGTCAGTGTCATTCGAGTGGGCGAAAACATTCGCGCAAGATGTCCTCCGAGCCTGATAGCAGGAAGTTCAATGCCGCGATAAAGCACTTCCGCGACTATCAACGTCGAAGGGATTACCGCAAATGCCATCATCGTTAAGGTGCCGATCTGATTAGTCCAACTCGCCCACAATGCGGAGTAGCTCAACATGATAGGATAGTGGCAAAGATAGACCGAATAGGATCGCGAGCCGAGATAACCGGCCAAGCGACTTTCAAGCAACAAACGGTAGAGCTTCGTGAATCCATTGCTGATGTCACGATGGATGATCAAACCAAGATAGAGCAGACCCCAAACAACAAATGGCCCTCGTATAAATATCGCGGCAAGTCCGATCGCGGTGAGCGGGACAGTAGTTTGTCGCACACCATTTTTCAGCCACGGATAAATCAACCGGCTGACGATGCCGACACTGAAATAAATGATCGGATCAAGAAGCATTGATTGCTGATGATAGACCCAGACCTGTTGGGTTGCGTGATGAGCGACGATGATGCCTATGATCAGTGGGATGGCCACCGATGGGGAACGTAAGGCGAGCAGCATCAGTGGAGCGACAAGGTAGAACTGCCACTCTAACGAGATGCTCCACCCCGGCACGTTAAAGGCGTATTCCGACCACGGCAGGAAATCGTGGCTAATAATCCCATGCAGCATCGTGGCGTGCGCGAGAACGTGCGCCTCTAACCATTGTTCGGTCGCCCCTGCGATGTCGCGTGCTTCAACATAGAATGGCGTGTCGGCTCCAATCACATGGGCTGGAACCGTTGCAAGGTTGGCGAAATATCCTCCGATGCAGCTGATCGCAAATAGTGGAAACAAACGCATGAATCGGCGGATCAGATAAGCCGGATACGGTTCTGGCTTTTCGATCAGTAGATGAAAGATGACAAAGCCCGAAATGATCATGAAGACGCGGACAGCATTGGCGCCACCAAGCGACGTCAAGTAGCCCAAGGTCGATGGCCGAAGATTCGAAGCATAACCAATGTGGTTGATCATCACGAGAACAGCGAGCCAGCCGCGCAGTCCTTCGATTGAACTAAAGAAAGATCTTGTTTGATCGTGTCGGGTTGCTATCATTCCCGAGCTCCGCAAAACGCGATTCAAAATTGATGATAAATTAGGACCCGGCCGCAAAGCTAACTCCGCTCGGCTTCGCACACCGGGACGCCCTTTCCGGCAACCTTGATCCCAGTGCCGATCTTCAGCCCGGCGCAGGGTGATTGCGGAGAATCAGAGCCCGCAGTACGTTCGATTCCGGCGCAGCACGCCCCTCAAAACGTGCCTCCGAGAGGCCTGAAGTCGGCTTGCGGCGGACTTTTGGACAACAGCCCCAGCTGGCATTGTGTCAGCCGACGCCGTAGATGGGCTCCACTGGCGGCTGCAGGCAGACGGGAGAAAACACTGGCGATCAGCGAGCGCGGATACCTGCGCGCAGCTATCGAGTACGCCGGCGTCTCATCAGCCAGTACACGCCGTATCCGATCGCGAGAATAGGAAGGCCGGCACCTGCAATCGGTCCGGGGGCTCCACTGACCTGGCCCGGCTTATTCTGCCCCGGCGCATTCTCGCAATTACCTTTGCCGTTGCAAGCCAACGCAGCTGGCACGGTTATCGCCAGCGAAAACGCAAATGCTGCTGCGCTGAGAACGCCTGAAGTGAACTTCACCGATGCCTCCTGTGTACCCCTGCTGAAGCAAAGCCAGTTAATTAGAGTATTGAATTCCGTTAATTAAATACCATGCGGGGCGGTTCCCGCACATGCATATGTTAATCCGGGTTAATGACGTGAGGCACTTCGCCTGCGACAAGAAGCTGCGTCGCAGACAATAATAAATGCATTGAATATTTGTTCCGGCGCCCGGCTCATTAATTGTCTTAAAATGCGTTTTACTGGTTTATTTTTATTATGCGCGGAGCCGCAGCAGTCACCTGCTGCGGCCTTTTCTCCGCCGCTGACGCGTATCAAACAAAGAAGGTCTAGAGCTCCCCGTCGAATCGCATTCTTATGTCCTCCATTTTCCGAGGAAGGCATAATGAAAGTTGTTTTTACTAGAGCGGTAGCCTACCTGACTGAATCGTTTGGGATTCCCAAATCAGCGGTTTAATGATTCAAACTGTCTGCCGGGGACTGGAGGCCGGCGGGCATGGCGAAACCGTTGTCGATGGATCTTCGTGAACGCGTTCTCGGCTGTATTGAAGGGGGCGTTTCAGGCCGGCAGGCTGCCGAGCGATTTGGCGTCAGTCCGGCGAGCGTAAGCCGCTGGCGAACGCGTGAGCGCAAGCAAGGCGATGCCCTGCCGAGGGCTCAAGGGGGCGATCGCAAGTCTCACCGCATTGATGCCCATCAGGCGACGATCATGGCTCTGCTCGAGGCTTCGCCCGATATTACCATCGAGGAATTGCGGCATAGCTTGAGCAAACAAGGCCTATCCTTCGGCTATGGCACGATCCGCCGCTTCTTCGCGCGTCACAAGATCACGCGCAAAAAAAGACTGCCCATGCCGCAGAGCAGGACCGTCCGGATGTCTTGAAGGGGCGCGAGGCTTGGCGCGAGCGTCAGGACAAGCTCGACCGGGATCGCCTCGTCTTCATTGACGAGACCTGGGCATCGACCAACATGGCGCGGACACATGGCCGCTGCCGGCGCGGCGAACGCCTGCGCGCCGCCATTCCGCACGGCCATTGGAAAACGACAACCTGCGTAGCTGCTCTCACCACGCACGGCATCATCGCTCCCTGGGTGCTCGACGGTCCCATCAACCGCGACGCCTTTGAGACCTATGTCGAAAAAGTGCTCGTCCCCGAGCTGCCCGAGCACGCCATCGTCATCATGGACAATCTGTCCAGCCACAAAGGGCCACGCATACGCGAGATGATCGAGGCGGCCGGCGCCACGCTCCTCTATCTCCCGCCGTACAGCCCCGACCTCAATCCCATCGAGAACGCCTTCGCCAAGCTCAAGGCGCACTTGCGAAAGGCCGCCGAACGTACCGTCGGCGGCCTTTGGGACGCGATCGGGCGCATCGTCGACACCTACACGCCCACTGAATCCAAAAACTACTTCGCCGCCGCCGGCTATTTGCAACCTGATCGGCTAACGCTCTAGCAGCCGGGCTCCTGCCAGGGCTGGTGAGTTTTGCTTGATCCCTATGAAATTCTTGGGCGAGCAAGCCGACTGTAGATTATCCAAGGGCGATGAATGTGCGCTAGTGAGCACGCGGGCCGGTTCGCTCGTATCACTTGCGGCCGAGGCCGCCACTCGGCTCAGAGGACGGCCGCAGCATCATGCAGGGGCTGCATGCAATTAAGCATACGCAAAGTGGTGCGGGCCTAACGTGCCCGCGGATGCCGTTCCGATGCCCGCAGATGTGGCATCAGCCGCCCTTCGTCAATCGCTTGAAATGTAAGGGAAAATTGCTCGAAATGCCAGCAAATAGTTGGAGCTGAACGGCAATTCGAGATCGCCGCTATGGGTCTAGGATCTCATGATTGATGACGTTCTGCCGGATGGGATCGCCGTCCAGCACACTCAGGATGTTGCGCGCGGTCTGCTCGCTCATGCGTTGGACGGCTTCGACCGTAACCCCGGCGACATGCGGGGCGACGATGACGTTGGGGAGCGCGAACAGCGCGTTGCTGACCGGCGGCGGCTCCACCTCGAAGACGTCGATGCCGGCGCCGGCGAGCTTGCCGGAGACCAGGGCGTCGTAGAGCGCTGCTTCCTTCACGATGCCGCCGCGCGCGGTGTTGATGAGGTAGGATTTTGGCTTCATCCGCCCGATCCGGTCAGCGTCGAACAGGCCGACCGTCTCCGGCGTCTTCGGGCAATGGATCGTGACGAAATCGGCGTTGGGCAGCGCGGCGTCGAGGTCGGTGACGGGTTCGCAGCCGGCGGCCTTGATCTCGGCGGCTGCCTTGAAGGGATCGTAGACCTGCACCTTCATTTCCATCGCCAGGCAGCGCTTGGCGGTGCGACTGCCGATGCGGCCGAAGCCGACGATCAGCACAGTCTTGCCGTAGAGATCGAAAGGCAGCATGCCGAGCCGGTCGGCCCATTTGCCGTCCCTGACACAGGTGTGCATCTCCTGCGCGCGCTTGGCCAGCGTCAGCATCATGAACAGCGCCGCTTCCGCGACCGAGGGCGAGTTCGCGCTGCCGGCGACCATCAGCGGCACCTTGCGGCGGGAGAGGGCGGCCACGTCGACGGCGTCGTAGCCGACGCCGATCCGGGTCACCACCTTCATGTCCCTGGCTGCTTCGAGCTCGGTCTCGCCGAAGGCGGTGGCGCCGAGCGCCACACCGTGGACGGGGGCATGGCTCTTCAACAAGGCCTCGAAATCCTTCGCCGAGATCAGGTTCGCAAACTCGACGAGCTCGATATCGTCCCGCTGGGTGAGGAGGGCGCGTGCCCCTTGCGACAAAGTTTGTGTAACGAAAATCTTCTTCTTGTTGGTCGCCATCGTCCCCTGCCTGCGCGAGTTTCTTGTCCGGCCGTCACAATACGACGCCGGTCGCCTCGTTTAGCAGGTGCATATTGTTGAGGTCCATCGCCAAACGCATGGGTGCCCCGTCCTTGGCGCCGGCATTGGGATTGACGCGGCCGCAGATCGGCGTGCCGTCGAGCCCGAAATAGACCAGCGTCTCCATCCCCATCGGTTCGGTGACGTCGAGCACGGTGTCGAAGGTCTCGACGCCAGGCTCCAGATGCGCGTGCGACTCGGTGAGATGCTCAGGCCGGATGCCGAGCAGCAGCTTGTCCGTGCGCGGCAGCGCGTTGTAACGCGCCGCGCGGGCCGGCGGCAGCGGGAAGGCGATGCGGTCGGTGAGGCGGAGCTGGAGCGTGCCGCCGACATCCTCGAGCCGGCACGGGATGAAGTTCATCGCCGGCGAGCCGATGAAGCCTGCGACGAAGCGCGTCGCCGGCTTGTGATAGAGCTCGTTCGGTGTGCCGATCTGCTCGATCCGGCCCTTGTTCATGACCACGACACGGTCGGCCAGCGTCATCGCCTCGACCTGGTCATGGGTGACGTAGACGGTGGTGGTGCGCACCTTCTGGTGCACCTTCTTGATCTCTATCCGCATCTGCACGCGAAGCTTGGCGTCGAGGTTGGACAGTGGTTCGTCGAACAGGAAGACCTTGGGATTGCGCACGATGGCGCGGCCCATGGCGACGCGCTGGCGCTGACCGCCGGAGAGCTGCTTCGGCTTGCGGTCGATCAGGTCCGTGATGTCGAGGAGGCGGGCGGCCTCCGTCACCCGGGCCTTGATCTCGGCCTTGGGGTAGTGCTTCAGGCGCAGCCCGAACGACATGTTCTCGGCGACAGTCATGTGCGGATAGAGCGCGTAGTTCTGGAACACCATCGCGATGTCGCGGTCCTTTGGCGGCACGTCGTTGACGACGTCGCCGCCGATCATGATGTCGCCGTCGCTGATGTCCTCGAGGCCTGCGATCATGCGCAGCGTCGTCGACTTGCCGCAGCCGGAGGGGCCGACCAGCACGATGAACTCGTGGTCGGCGATGTCGAGGTCGATGCCGCGCACGGCTTCGACATCGTCGTAACGCTTGACTACCTTCCGCAAAGCAACGTCAGCCATCGAACTTCTGCTCCTCGTCATCAACCCTTTGTCGCGCCGGCGGTCAGGCCGGCAATGTAGTAGTCCATCAGGAATGCGTAGATGATCAGCGGCGGCGCGGCGCCGAGCAGCGCGCCGGTCATTATCTGCCCCCAGTTGAACACGTCGCCCTTGATCAGCGTGGTGGTGATGCCGACCGGCAGCACGAGCTGGTCCACCGACGTCGTGAACACCAGCGGATAGAGGAACTGCGCCCAGGACACCGTGAAGGCGAAAATGGTCGCGGCGATCAGCCCGGGCAGCGCGACGGGGATGAAGATCCGCGTCAGGGTCTGCAGCCAGGAGGCGCCGTCGATGAGGGCGGCCTCGTCGAGTTCCTTCGGGATGGAGGCGAAATAACCGATCATGATCCAGGTGCAGAACGGCACGGTCAGCGTCGGATAGATGAACAGCAGCACATACCATCGGTTCAGCAGCGTGATGCCGGTCAGGTCCTGGACCACCGCGAGCATCTTGAACAGCGGAATGAACAGCAGGCTGTCGGGGATCAGATAGGTGAGAAACACCCCGGTCGCGAGCGTCGTCGAGCCCCAGAACTTCATCCTCGCCAGCGCAAACGCCGCGGGAATGCTGATCAGCATGGTGACCATCACGACCACGATGGAGACGATAGCGGAATTCCAGAAGAAGCGCAGGAACTGGTTCGAGGTCAGAAGCTCGACGTAGTTCGACAGGGTGGGATGAAACACCCACCAGGGATTGGTCGCCGCCGAAATCTCCGCGCTGCTTTTGAGCGAGGTGATCAGCATGTAGATCGGCGGAGTGAGCGAGAATATCGCGAACAGCACCAGGAAGAAGTAGGACCAGCCCAGAGCCCAGGTACGATCCCGGCTCATGCTCCGGTATTTGACCTTGCGCGTGGGACCGCCTTTGTCGATTGCGAGCGTGCTCATCAGGCTTCGTTCCCACGTTTGCTGACATCGCGCAGAATGAAGATCGCCGCGACTGCGAGGATCGGCACCATGAACAGCGAGACGCAGGCGCCGAGCGGAATGTCGCTGCTCTGGATTCCGACCTGGAATGCCCAGGTGGCGAATATATGCGTGGAATCCAACGGGCCGCCCGAGGTCAGGATGCGCACGATATCGAAATTGGCGAAGGTCACGATCAACGAGAACAGCGTCGTGATGGCGATGATGTTGCGCATCATCGGCAGCGTCACGTACCAGATCCGCTGCCACCAATTGGCGCCGTCGATGGCGGCTGCCTCGTAGAGCTGGTCCGGCACCGATTTCAGCGCCGCCAGATACATGATCATGAAGAACGGTGCGCCGTACCAGACGTTGACGAGGATCACGGAGAAACGCGCCCAGAAGGTGTCGCCAAGCCAGGGGATCGGGCCGATGCCGAAGAAGGACAGCGTGTAGTTGAAGGCGCTATAGGAGGGGTCGAACAGCCACAGCCAGGCCAGCGTGCTCATGGCGGGCGGGATCACCCACGGCACCAGCAGCATGCCGCGCCATTTGCGCTGGCCCTTGGCCGGCAGGTTGTGGACGAAATGAGCGACGATGAAGCCCAGCAACGCCTTGAAGAACACCGCTGTGATGGCGAAAATGCAGGACTGCCTCACGACCATCCAGAACGTGTCGCGCTTGAACAGGAAAGTGAAGTTGCTCAGGCCGACGAACTTCTGCATCGACTTGTTCAGCATCGCGAGATGCGCGGAGTAGAAGGCTGGATAGAGCACGAGCAGCGCGATCAGGAGAATCAGCGGTAGCGTCAGGAAGAACGCCACCGTCGACTTCCGCCTGAGCGCGTTGTGTAAGCTGGTGCGTTTGCGCGGGCTCGCGGCGCGGACGGAGCGACCCTGCTCAACGACGACATCGGCCATGGTCAAACTTTCTTACGGAAGGTTTAACGGGGAAGCCGGCCGCATCGGTCGGCTTCCCCCGACAAGGGGACGGGCGGAATCGTCGGCGGCTCACCCGTGAACGCGTGAACCGCCATGAGCACCCGGCGTCAGCTCCGCATGAAGCCTTCGCACTCGCCCTCGGCCCAGGCGAGCGCCTGCTCCATCGTCTCGCCCCTCGCATAACGCAGCGCCAATTTGGTCAACGTCGCCTGGGAGTAGATCTGCTGCGCGATCTTCGGCGGCGCCGGCGATGCCGCAATCGACATTGTCTGGCTGTGGTGCGGATCCGGATAGTGATAGAGCGTGCCCTTCGGCGGGCCTTCCTCGGCCCAGGTCTTCAGCTTCGTCAGGTTCGCGAAAGAGGGAAGGTCATAGCCGCCGCTCGCAGCGACGAATTTCTCAATCGAAGACGGCTGCGAAAGGTGGGCGAGCAGGCTCTTGGCGGCTTGCTTGTTCTTGCCGAACGCCCAGACGCCCCAGAAGTACGGCAGGAAGGGTGCGAAGCGGCCCTTCGGACCGGCCGGCATGCTGTGGGTCCAGCATTGCTCGGCAACCTGCGGGGCATCGCGCTTGGCCACCGCCCAGGCGCTCGGCGGATTCAGGATGAGCGCACCACGGCCCGAGATCAGCCATTTGTTGTTGGACGCATCGTCCCAGGATGCTGCGTCGGGCGGCAGGACGGCGATCAACTTCTTGTAGAACTCGAGCGCCTGTCGGACCGCGTCCGTCTTCACCGTGACATCGCCCTTGGCATTGACGAGCTCGGCGCCGAACGACTGGAAGATCGCGCCGGCTGTATCGACGCTGTCGGTGGTCTCGCCGAGACCGATCCCGAACGCAAAGCCGGCCTTCTGACAGGCCTCCGCCGCCTTCAGGAAGGTCTCCATGGTCCAGTTGTCCGCCTTGGGCGCGGCGCCGGCCGGATACATCTCCTGCACGTCGATACCCGCATGCTGCTTCATCAAGTCAATGCGGGAGCAGGGCCCCTTGATCTGGCTGCCGACGGTCGCGGGCACGGCGAGCCATTTGCCGCCGGCCTGGCCCAGATATTTGACGGTGCCGTTGACGTCGCCGTTCTGCTTGATGATCGGCTCCATGATGTCATTGACCGGCTCGAGCTGGTCGGCATAGGCGTGCGGCCACCAGGTCGGCATCTGGAGAATATCGTGACCGGATTTCGCCTGCGCTTCGGCGGCGACCGTCAGTTCGAGCTTCTTGTTGTTGCTGGTGATATAGTCGATGGAGACTTCGACCTTCTCCTTCGCGGCCCATTCGTTGACCAGGTCCGTCGAGGCCTTGTTGGCGCCCGGCACCCAATGGTCCCAGAAGCCGATCGAGAGCTTTCCGGCGGCGTAAGCGCCCCGGACATAGGGCGCGGTGATCAGCGCCGCGGAGGACATTGCAGTGGCAGCCACAAATTGACGTCGCGTCAGTGTCTTGCGTGACATCTCGTTTCCTCGCTTGGGTGTTGTTGTTGGAGTTTCCTCAGACAGACTTCTTTATTGAGTTTCTTGCTGTTGGCTTTTCTTGTTGGTGCCGTCGGCCGCGTGAGCAATTCACGCAAGCCGCAGCAAGTTGGTAGCGCGATCAGAGCATGATTGATCGCATCTGTCGAGGAAGCCGAACGGCTCCGAGTCTAAAACTAACGTTGTGTCCGGAAAACGTCGTGACGCATGTCGAGGCGACGCGTCGCAGGCGCAGGGCTCGTCGTTTTTGCGATGCACACTTCGCGGCAAGCCGTCTGGAACGGTCGGTTACGCATTTACGCCGCAGTTTCGAATAAGCCTGCATAACCGCTTCGCGTGAAAGACTTTTCCGGCGTGGACAGCAATCGGCTGCGTCTGGACCTCGAAGCGGCGAAAACGATAGAGTTGAAGCCGGCGGGCTTCCGCACGATAGGCTAGGCAGATCGACGATGGAGACGAGGATGATCAATCCGGCACAGCCAGCGCGGCTTTGCGTGCAGCGATGGTTAGCGCTGGGATCCGTGCTCGTGCTGTTGCTCGGTGCCGCCGCGGCGGCGAATGCTCAAGGTTTGGTCAAGGGCGTTCAGGAAGGCGCGGCGGCCGGGAACAAGGCGGCCGGTCCGGTCGGTGGCGTGCTCGGCGGCGCGATCGGCGGCGTGGTCGGCGTCTTCACCGGCGTGCTCGGTGTCGGCAGCAACAACGGCGGCAATCAGCCGCCAGCCGCCAAGGAAGTCGCCAGGGACGCCAAGCAGCAGGGCGCGGCCAAGGACAAGGATGCCAAGAGCACCAAGGCGGGCAAGGGTGCCAAGGCGAGCAAGGAGGCGAAGAACGCGCCGCAGGACAACAAGGGCACCAAAGACAATAAGGATGTCACGGTCCTCACCCAGACCGGCGCCCCGCAGCTCACCGCCGAGCAGATCGTCGCCAACAGCGATTCCTACATCGAGCGAATCAAGAGTCAGCTGAATCTCACGCCGGATCAGGAGAAGCACTGGTACGGCTTCTCGAGCGCGATGCACTATCTCGGGCATAATGGTGCAGAGCGGCTCAACCTCCGGGTTGCGCGCGCCAAGCGGGATCCGCCCGACGACATCATCGAGCAGATGCGAAACGAGGCCCAGTTCCTGATCGATCGCGCCGCCGACCAGCGCAACGTGGCCGACGCCGCCGAACCGCTCTATTCGAGCCTCGACGACAAGCAGAAGCAGGTCTTCATTCAGGAGATGGTGCGCCTCAGCCACGAGCGCGGATTGGATTGATCAAGTTGAATCGGCTCGCTCGCGTCTGAATTAACGGCGTCCGCCACGAATTCGTGAATCCTCTCCGCAATTCGGGTATGGTTAGCTTCGTAAGGCTGACTGCGGGGGTGATATGGCGGACGGACTCTCCGTTTTCCTGGTCGAAGACGAGGCGTTGATCCGGATGATGATCGCCGACATGGTGGAGGAACTCGGCCACCACGTCGTCGCGGAAGCGGACAATGTGCGCGACGCCAGCGCGTTTGCTATGACCGCGCAGTACGATATGGCCATCCTCGATATCAACCTCATGGGCGTCTACGTCGATCCCGTCGCCGACCTGATCGAACGTCGCGGAAAACCGTTTTTCTTCGCCACAGGCTACGGGCCGGAACTGCTGCCGTCCTTGCTTCGGCGCAGGCCGATCCTGCGCAAGCCGATCGCAATGGATCAGCTCAAGGCGATGATCGATTCGATGTTTCCCGAGCCGTCAGCCAAAATTCCGGGCTGACCGATCACGCCCAAGGCGCGCGCCAGAGAGCGATCCAGTCGGCTCAGTTGCGACCATTCCTCAAAACCCTGGCAATGGTGTGGGCTGTCATGGCTGCGCGGTCCGACGCGCGCTGGGCAGCCAGCCGGTCACGCGCCTTTTCCTCGATCAGGAGCTCGATCAGGGCCAAACGCTTGTCTTCGTTGTCCGCTTCGCTCAGCAGACGGTGATAGCGGTGATAGTCGAAACCCAAATCCTGCTTACGCATGCCACGCCCCCGCAACTACGCCGCGCATGCTTGAATTGTTTCTTATCTGAAACATGCACGCAAGCACGTTCCCCCTGGAACCGGGCGGGTGCTGAATCATCTGTGAATTACTGAACCGCGGGCGGCGGAGAACACTCATCCTCAGTCCGCAGTGTGGTCGGCAAACATCTTCAGGCCGACGAAGCTCGCATCGGGCTTGATCACGAGCCTGGTCGGGATGTTGCGAAGATAGTCCTGGAAGCGTCCCTTCGCTTCAAAGCGTGCGCGGAACGCCGAGGCCGCTAGGAACTCGCGAAAGCGCGGCACGATTCCGCCGGCGATATAGACGCCGCCCCGGGCGCCGAAGGTCACCGCGAGATTGCCGGCAACCGAGCCGAGGGTGGCGCAAAACATCTCCAGCGTCGCGCGGCTGACAGGACAGCTGCCGTCCAGCGCAGCCTTGGTGATGGCGGCGGCATCGCGGTGCGGCACCTGTACGCCGTCGATCTCGGCCAACGCTTCATAGAGGTTCTGCAGTCCGGAACCCGAGAGTGCGCCGCGCTCGATGGAGACATGGCCGAGGCGCCGGCGCAAGCAGGCAATCACGCGTTCCTCGCGCTCGTTCTCCGCTGGCAGGGTCGCGTGTCCGGCCTCGGTGACGACGGCCAGCCGCGAACCATGGCGTTCGATCAGACAGGAGACACCAAAACCAGTTCCGGGCCCGACGACCAGCAACGGCTCTCCGGGCAAGCCATCGCCGCCGCCGAGCGGGATCAGATCGGCAGGCTGCAAGGCGGGCAGGGACCAGGCCACCACCTCGAAGTCGTTCAGCACATGGACGCTGTCGAAGCAAAGCGCGGGCTGCAGCTCGTTGCCGTCGATGACCCAGGGGCTGTTGGTCATGACGCAGCGGTTGTTGGTGACAGGACCCGCCACGGCAAGCACCGCTCTTTGGAGCTGCTCGCCGCCTGACCGGCGCGCCAGCACATCCGCGATGGCTTCCCGTATGGTCGGGAAGTCGGCGACCTTCACGTAATCGATCGGTCCGGTCTGACCATTCCGGCTCAGCGCGAAGCGCGCATTGGTGCCGCCGATATCGGCGAGAAGAATTGTTCCTGTCTTGCCGATGCCCATGGCCCTGCGGCTTCCGCGGCCTTGCCGGCCCTCGGGAACCTTTGCCTCCGTTCCTGATCGATCCGCAAGCGCGGACGGTCTGAGAATCCTCGCTTGGTTGTTCCTAGTCAACACGGATAGGGTCGAACCGTTGCATTCTGGACAAATCCTAGCCGTCAGCGCGGTATCGCCGCACGCGGTCGGTGGTTGCTAAGCGGCGCCGGAAGATCGACATTGGGAGGAAGCATCCGGCGCCTGACGCCGGGCGGATGGATTGGGGCCTGATATGAAGATTTCCGACCGCGACGTGCTGCTGGTGATCGACGTACAGAACGACTTCTGCACCGGCGGGGCGCTCGCCGTTCCCAGTGGCGAGAAGGTCGTCCCCGCCATCAACCGGATCGCCCAAAAATTTGACAATGTGGTGCTGACCCAGGACTGGCATCCGAGCGATCACGTCTCGTTCGCGTCGAACCATGCGGGCAAGGAGCCGTTCCAGGCCATCGAGCTCGACTACGGCACGCAGGTGCTATGGCCGGTGCATTGCGTGCAAGGCACGGCGGGCGCTGAATTTCATCGCGATCTCGACATGACGCGGGCGAGCCTCGTGGTGCGCAAGGGCTTTCGCCGTGGCATCGATTCCTATTCGGCGCTGTTCGAAAACGACCATCGGACGCCGACAGGACTGCTTGGCTATCTGCGCGAACGCGAACTGAAGACCGTCTTCGTCGCCGGTCTGGCGCTGGACTTCTGCGTCCGCTTCTCGGCGGAGGACGCGCGTCAGGCGGGGCTGGAGGTGGCCGTCATCGAGGATGCCTGCCGTGGCATCGATCTCGACGGCTCGGTGGCCGCCACCCATCAAAGTTTCAGGGACCGCGGCATCGCTGTCGTCAGCCTCGAGGCGTTCCTGTGAGGATATCGAGGTAGCCATGGTGGAGAAGGCCCCCAGACAGCCACGTGGACCAGGGCTTGCTCCTGACGATCCACGGCTGTGGCCGTTTGCGGCGGCGCAGCTCGCCATGGATGCCTGCTTCTGGTGGCTGGAGCGCGGACCCGCGAAGCAGGGAGAGAGCAGCCTGGCATGGACGACGCCCAACCGCGTTGCCCTGGAGCTCGCAACGATGCAGCTGCGCGATTGCTCGCGGACCCGGTCCGGCCAGCCGGCGCTGGTCTGCGCCCCCTATGCGCTGCATCGGGCCCTGATCGCCGATTTCGCGCCGGGCCATAGCGTGGTACAGTCACTGCAAGAGGGCGGTGTCGACCGGGTCTATGTCACCGACTGGCGGTCGGCCACCCCCGGCATGCGCTATCTCTCGATCGACAGCTATCTCGGTGATCTGAACGTCGCCATCGACGAGATTGGCGCGCCGGTCGATCTCGTCGGCCTTTGCCAGGGCGGATGGCTGTCGCTGCTCTACGCGGCGCGCTTTCCGGCCAAGGTGCGGCGGCTGGTCCTGGTCGGTGCTCCCGTGGACTTGTCGATTGATTCCTCGCTATCCAGGCTCGCCCGCAACGCGCCCGAGCTGGTCTATGAGCAGCCCGTCGCGCGCGGCGGCGGCAATGTCAGCGGCGAGGAGATGCTGCGCTTGTGGTCCCGAGCGCCGAACCGCGACGATATCGTTGCGGCGTTGCAGCGGGATCTCTCGGACGAGCAGGGCACGGCGCTGCTCGCGCGCTTCGACCGATGGAACGCCGAGACGCTCAATCTGCCGGGCGCCTATTATCTCGAGATCGTCAACGGGATTTTCCGGGAGAACCGGATTGCCGGGGGCAGCTTCGTCGCGCTCGGCCGGCCGATCGATCTGAAGGACGTCAAGGCGCCGATCTTCCTGCTGGCCGGGCTCGACGACGGCGTGGTGCCGGCAACGCAAGCGCTCGCCACGGCCAATCTCGTCGGCACGCCGCCAGCCTTCATTGCGGCGGCATCCGAGCCCAGCAATCATCTCGGCCTGTTCATGGGGGCGCGCACCCACGCGCATGCCTGGCCGCGGGTTGCCGAGTGGCTGCGCGGCGATCTGCCCGGCGTGCTGGCCCGCAGCGCCTGAGGTCGCCGGCTCTGGACCGGCCGGGGCGCAAATCCGTTATGCATGACGGCGGATGGCCTGCACGGGGCCAGACCGATGGGTTACATATGAATCTGACCCGACGGTCGGTGTCCGCCGGGAAGAGACTTAAGGGTACTGCGCTCGATGACTTTCCACTCGATTTACGCTCACGGATTTGCGCGGGTGGCGGCCTGTGTCACTACCTCTCATGTCGCCGATCCCACGGCCAACGTGAAGGCTGTCCTGGCGGCGGCCGAGGCCTGCCACGAGCAGTCGGCGGCGGTCGCCGTCTTTCCCGAGCTGTGCCTGTCCGGCTATGCGATCGAAGACTTGGTTAAGCAGGATCCGCTGCTCGATGCAGTCGAGCGCGGGCTGGCCGCGATCGTCGAGGCCTCCGCGGGGCTGATGACGGTCCTGATCGTCGGGGCGCCGCTGCGCTTTGGTCATCGCATCTACAACTGCGCCGTCGTCATTCATCGCGGCAACGTCCTCGGCGTGGTGCCGAAATCCTATCTGCCGACCTATCGCGAGTTCTATGAGGGACGCCATTTCGCCTCCGGCGCCGGCATCGTCGGCGAGACGATCGCCTTCGGCGGCCTGCACGCGCCGTTCGGCATGGATCTCCTGTTCGCCGCCGAGGACGTTCCGGGCCTCACCATCGGCGTCGAGATCTGCGAGGACATGTGGATTCCGGTGACGCCGGCTTCGGAGCTCGCGCTCGCGGGTGCGAGTGTTCTGATCAATCTTTCGGGGAGCCCGATCACGATCGGCCGGGCACGCTCGCGCGCGCTGCTGTGCCAATCGACGTCGGCGCGCTGTCTTGCGGCTTACGTCTATGCGGCCGCCGGCGCAGGGGAATCGACCACCGATCTCGCCTGGGACGGCCAGACCTCGATCTACGAGGACGGGGTGCTGCTGGCCGAGGGCGAGCGGTTTCGCCAGGGCGGCCAGATCACGCTGGCCGATGTCGACCTCGACCTGCTCAGGCAGGAACGCGCGCTGATGGGAACGTTCGACGACAACCGGCGGCAGCGCGAGGCCTTTTACCGCAAAGTGACATTCGCGCTGAAGCCGCCGGCCGCTGACATCGGTTTCCTGCGCAAGGTCGAGCGCTTTCCGTTCGTGCCGAGCGACGAGAGCCTGCTCGAGCAGGATTGCTACGAGGCCTACAACATCCAGGTCGCCGGGCTCGTGCAGCGCATGCGCGCGACCGGCACCAAGCGCGTCGTGATCGGCGTGTCCGGTGGCCTCGATTCCACCCATGCATTGATCGTCGCCGCCAAGGCGGTCGACCTGCTCGGTCTGCCGCGCGAAAACATCCTGGCCTACACCATGCCGGGCTTTGCCACCGGCAGCGAGAGCAAGTCCCATGCGCTGGCGCTGATGCAGGCGTTGCGGACAAGCTGGCAGGAGCTCGACATCCGCACCACTGCAACCCAGATGCTGAAGGACATCGGCCATCCCTTCGGCAAGGGCGAGAAGGTCTACGACGTCACCTTCGAGAACGTGCAGGCGGGCCTTCGCACGGATTATCTGTTTCGGCTCGCCAACCATCACGGCGGCATCGTCATTGGAACCGGCGATCTCTCCGAGCTCGCGCTGGGCTGGTGCACCTATGGTGTCGGCGACCAGATGGCGCATTACAACGTCAATGCAGGCGTGCCGAAGACGCTGATCCAGCACCTGATCCGATGGGTGATCTCATCCAGGCAGTTCAGCGACGACGTCAACCGGACGCTTGGCGCGATTCTGGCCGCTGAAATCTCGCCCGAACTGGTGCCGGTGCAGCCCGGCGACAAACCGCAGAGCACGGAAGCGTCCGTCGGGCCTTACGAGCTGCAGGATTTCAACCTGTTCTACACGCTGCGGTTCGGCATGCGGCCCTCCAAGATCGCCTTCATGGCTTTCCACGCGTGGAAGGAGGTCGCCAAGGGCGAGTGGCCGCCAGCATTCCCGAACGATCGGCGCAGGGCCTATGATCTGCCGGAGATCCGCCGCTGGCTGGAAGTGTTCCTGCGCCGCTTCTTCGCCTTCAGCCAGTTCAAGCGCTCGGCCATGCCGAATGGGCCGAAGGTCTCGGCCGGCGGCTCCCTGTCGCCGCGCGGTGACTGGCGCGCGCCGTCGGATTCGAGCGCGGCCGCCTGGCTCGAGGATCTGGAAAGGAACGTGCCGAACTGATCGGCGTCGCCAATCGGGAGTATCGGGAGAGGATCTGATGTCGGATGCCGGCGCGTCAGAGGCAGGTGGGGAAAGCAAGGTCGTAAACGGCCTCTACATCTTCGATATCGAGATGCGCGACGGCAAGCGCGGGCAGGCGAGAGGCGTGGTCGTGCTCTGCGACGGCCGCATCATGGGGGGCGACAGCTATTTCTACTACACCGGCAGCTACACCTTCCGGAACGGCAAGTGGCGTGGCGACTTGGTCGTCAACCAGCACACCGAGTCGATCGGCAGGACGCTTGCATTCGGCGGCAGGGAGGTCACCTGCGGCTTCTCCGGCGACTATTCTTCCGGCGGTGCGGAGGTCGAAGGCATGGCGCTGGTCGGCAAGACCAGCGTGACGTTCATGGCGCGACTAACGCTCAAGGATGCGATGTGAACGTGACCCGATCCGCTCACTGACCGTTACGTTCCCGCTCAGGAACCTTCGCAAGGACAGAACGTTCGCGTCTGTCGTTGAGAATTTTCGAGGAGAGGGACCATGCGTAAACACCTGATGTTATCGACTGCGGCCATCGGACTCATGCTCGCATCCGGCTTCGCCTACGCTCAGGCGCCCGGTGAGCGAAGGGACGAGCCGAAACGAACGGAGGAACCGGCAAAAGGCGCTGCGCCACAGCGCGGCGGTCCGGCTCAAGAGCGCGTTCAAGAGCGCGCGCAGGGCGCTCAGGAGCGGCTGCAGGGTGCGGGCCGCGAACAGAAGGGCGGTGCTGCCAAGCAGGAGGCGAACGACGACAAGCGGCAGCCAGCCAGTTCTGCCGAGCGCAACCAACCGAAGACGAGGGATCAGATACAAGAATCCCGAGAGCCTTCGCGCGATCGCAACCGCGAGGCTGAGAGCGCGAAGCCGGGACGCGACAGCGGCAAGAGCAGCGCGGAGACGAAGCAGGACAAGTCTGCGCCGCAGAAATCAACGGCCGAGTCCGAGAAGTCCAGGACCGCCCCAACTGGCCAGCAGAACGAGCGCACGGGAGCTGCGGCCAACCAGAACGAGCGCAACCAGGCCCAGCCGCCGCGCAATGCGGCCGAGCAACAGCAGCCGGCGCAACAGACCAACCGGCCGGCCACCGCGAGCGATACGAACCGGACGGCTCCGGCCAGCAATGCGCAGAGCGCACCCGGCACCTCGGCCACGCAGACCAACCAAGCCAATCAGACCACGCAGACAAACACGCAGGTCAATCAGCAGGCCCAGGTGACGTCGGAGAAGCAGGTGCGGATCTCCGAAACGGTGAGCCGCGCGCGGCTGGCGCAGCCGGAGCGCAATCTGAACATCTCGATCCGGGTCGGCGAGACAATTCCCTCGCGCGTGCGTCTCCATAGGCTTCCGCCCGAGATCGTCTCGATCGAGCCCGCATATCGAGACTACGAATATTTCGCGACGGAGGACGAGGTCGTTATTGTCGAGCCGCGGACGCATCGCATCGTCAGCCAGGTGCCCCGCGATCCGTCGCGGGCCCGTGCTCAAATGGGCGGCAGCGCCACGTCGAGCATGGCGGCGGCCGGCGGGAGCAATGTGAACTGCCAGATCATGCGGCGTGACGCCTCGGGCAATGTCGCCCAAGCGGAACCCTCAACCGTTGGCTCGACTGCACGCACCGATTCCTTGAGCGTGACGGTCCAGATGCCCGACGGCGGCTCGTCCGCGCCGATCGCGCTCGGTGCTCCCGCGGGCAACATCGTGGTCGCAACGCAAGGGCAGGGCGACTGCACGGTGACGATCGAGCCGCAGAGGCGCTGACTGCAACGACGCTGAAACGACAACGCGCCGCCCGGCAGAAACCAGCCGGGCGGCGCGATTGCGTTCGATGTCGAAAGTTTCGAGGTCCGGAGTGCCTAGGAGTCCGGACCTCGTCACCTTGCCCCAGCCTTAGATCCCCCGCCCCATGTGGTTGCCCCCAGCCCCGTGGTGCGCGATCAGAAGGTGATGCCTCTTGAAGTGCCGCCGATCGATGTCGCGCGATTTACGCGAGATCTGAATAGGATTCAAATCCGGATCACTACGGACACGATTGAACTTCCTGCTGCGGGAATCTGCAGATGCCTGCATTGACGGCAGCACCGCTGCTCAACATGTTGCTTGCAATGCGCAGGATGTCCACATCTCGTCGGCGCCGGCGAAGACACATTCACGGGCCTGTCATTGAACTGGTCTAGCGCTGCTCCCGTCATCGCTGACGGTGAAGGAGCAAGCTATGTCGAAGCCGGTGCTGGGCGCCGCATTGTCCATCAAATCGATTCCCGCGCATCGCGACTGGCTTCTCGAACGGCAGCGCGATCTCGAGATCCAGGATTTTTTCCGCGCCGATCTGCTCGACAGCGATTGGCGGAGCACGGCAAGCGAGACCAAGCAGATGCTTTCCGGCCATAGCGGCCGGCTCGGCATCCACGGCCCGTTCTGGGGGTTCAAGATCGACAGCCACGATCCGATGATCCGTCAGGCGGTGACCAAGCGTCTGCTTCAGGGGCTGGATGCCGCCGAGTTCCTCGGCGCGACGCAGATGGTGATTCACTCGCCGTTCACGACCTGGGACCACAACAATCTCGATCTCTATCCGGATAACCGCGGCAATATCGTCGAACGCGTCAAGGCGACGCTCGCCGAGGTGATCGCGCGCGCTGAAACCATCGGCTGCGAGATCGTCATCGAGAACATCGAGGACAAGGATCCGCGCGACCGCGTGCGCCTCGCCAAGGCGCTCGAGAGCAGCAAGGTCCGCGTCTCGCTCGACACCGGGCACGCCAACTACGCGCATGTCTCCACCGGAGCGCCGCCGGTCGACTACTATGTCGAGACCGCCGGCGACATGCTGACGCATGTGCACCTTCAGGACACCGACGGCTTCGCCGACCGGCACTGGGCGCCGGGCGAAGGCAATATCCCGTGGGTCGCCGTATTCCGCGCCCTTGGCCGGCTGACTTCAAATCCGCGGCTGATCCTCGAGCTCCGCAACCACGATGATGTCCGCGCCGGCGCCGCCCATCTCGCCGCGCTCGGCCTCGCCGAATAACCGTCATCATAAAGGGCAGGGTCATCATCATGAGCAAGCTCACCCGTCGCACCATCCTGAAATCCGGCGGCATTGCCGCGAGCACGCTGCTGCTCCCGCGTTTTGCGATCGCGCAAGACGACAACCGTCCGTCGGTCACGATCGCCGTGCAGAAGGTCACCAATTCGAACGTGCTCGACGTGCTGCGCGAGCAGTCCAACGTCGGCGAGCGTGTATTCTTCTCCTCGATCTGGGAAGGCCTGATCTCCAAGAACTGGCGTGGCAATCTCGAAGCCGTGCCTGGCCTTGCCACCGAATGGCGCCGCATCGACGATCAGACCGTCGAGGTGAAGCTGCGCCAGGGCGTCAAGTTCCACAATGGCGACGAGCTGACGGCGGACGACGTCGTCTTCACCTTCAGCCGTGAACGCATGTTCGGCGAGACCGAGGCCAAGAACCGCTCCACCATCAAGGCGTTCGAGAAGATCCCGACGCCGCGGCCGGGCAAGGAGCTGCCGCCGGATGTGCCGGCCGTCGCCCGCCGCATCTGGCCGGACCTCGTGCGCGTCGATGCCGTCGACAAGTACACCGTGCGCTTCTACAACGCGACGCCGGACGTCACCATCGAGGGTCGGCTGTCGCGCTACGGCTCCGACATCATGAACCGCCGCGCCTGGGATGAGTCCGCGAGCTATCTCGACTGGGCACGCAAGCCGATCACCACCGGCCCCTACAAGGTCGTCGAGCTCAAGCCCGACGTCTCGCTCGCGCTCGAAGCCCACGACGAATATTGGGGTGGCCGTCCGCCGCTCAAGCGCATCCGCTTCCTCGAAGTGCCTGAAGTCGCGAGCCGCATCAACGGTCTGTTGTCGGGCGAATACCAGTTCGCCTGCGACATCCCGCCGGACCAGATCGCCGGCATCGAGAAGAACGCCGCGTTCGAAGTGCAGGGCGGCACCATCCTCAATCATCGCCTGACGGTGTTCGACAAGAACCACGCCCAGCTCGCCAATCCGCTGGTGAGGCGCGCGTTCACTCATGCGATCGACCGCCAGGCCATCGTCGATAGCCTGTGGGCCGGCCGCACCCGCGTGCCGAAAGGCCTGCAGTGGGAATTCTACGGCGACATGTTCAACGCCGACTGGAGCGTGCCCGCGTATGATCCGAAGCTTGCGCAGGATCTGCTCAAGCAGGCCAATTACAAGGGCGATCCGATTCCCTATCGCCTGCTCAACAACTATTACACCAACCAGGTCGCGACGGCGCAGATCCTGGTCGAGATGTGGAAGTCGGTCGGCCTCAACGTGCAGATCGAGACCAAGGAGAACTGGTCGCAGGTCATGGAGCGGGGGCCCGCGCGCGCTGTGCGCGACTGGTCGAACTCGGCCGCGTTCAACGATCCCGTGTCCTCGCTGGTCGCCCAGCACGGGCCGAACGGCCAGCAGCAGCAGATTGGCGAATGGACCAATGTCGAGCTGAACAAGCTGTCGGAGTTCCTGGAAACCTCGACCGACCGCGCCGCCCGCAAGAAGGCGTTCCGCCGGATGCTGGAGATCGCCGAGCGCGAAGACCCCGCCTACACGGTGCTGCACCAGAACGCGACCTTCACGGCCAAGCCGAAATCGATCAAGTGGAAGGCATCCCCCGCCTTCGCGATGGATTTCCGTGCCGGCAATTTCGAGGCCTGACGTGGTGCCGTTGGTCAGCATTGCAGGCCTGAGCGTCGCCTTCAGCGGCGTGCCGGTCCTGCGCGGCGTCGATCTTGCCTTGCAGAAGGGCGAGGCCCTTGGCCTCGTCGGCGAGTCCGGGTCGGGCAAGTCGGTCACATGGCTCGCCGCGCTGGGCCTCTTGCCGCGCCATGCGCAGGTCTCCGGCTCGGTGCGGCTCGAGGGACGCGAGATCTTCGGCGCGCCCGCCACTGCGCTTGATCGCGTGCGGGGCGGACGGATTGCCATGATCTTCCAGGATCCGGCGAGCGCGCTCAACCCGGTGCTGACCATCCGCAAGCAACTCTGCGAAGCACTGGCCCTGCATCGTGATCTCCAAGGCAACGCCGTGAAGGCGGAAGCGCGACGGCTGCTCGATCTCGTCGGCATTCCCGACGCGGCGCGGCGGTTAGAGGCCTATCCGCACGAATTCTCCGGCGGCCAAGTCCAGCGCATCATGATCGCGATGGCGCTGGCCGGAAATCCCGATCTCCTGATCGCGGATGAGCCGACCACGGCGTTAGATGCCACCATCCAGGCCCAGATCCTGGAGCTGCTCTCCACGGTCCGCCGCGAGCTCGGCATGGCGATGGTGCTGATCAGCCACGATCTCGGCGTCGTCGCCGAGATCTGCGAACGCGTCGCGGTGATGTATGCCGGACGCATCGTCGAGCAGGCGCCCAGCAACCAGCTGTTCGCCGATCCCGTGCATCCCTATGCGCAAGGGCTGATCGGTGCGCTGCCGCCGCTCGACGGTCCGCGCCGGCGTCTCACCGCTATTCCCGGGACGGTGCCTGATCCGGCGCACATGCCAAGCGGCTGCGCCTTCGCGCCGCGCTGCACGCTGGCGGCCGAACCGTGCGGCCTTGCCGCTCCGAGCCTGGCGCCGATCGCGGATGACCGCAGCGTCGCCTGCATCCGCGCCGAGGCCTCGCGCCGCGCGCTGCTTGGGATCGCGGCCGAATGAGTCCACCGCTCGTCGAGGTGTCCGCGATCTCGCGCAGCTACGCCATGCGTTCCGGAACGTTCGGCCGCAGCGCGGCCGTTCATGCCGTCGATGGCGTGTCGCTCGCGATTGCCAAGGGCGAAACGCTGGGTCTCGTCGGCGAGTCCGGCTCGGGCAAGTCGACCACGGGGCGCATCGTGCTCGGCCTCGAGCCGCCCGATAGAGGCGAAGTGCGCTTCCAGGGCAAGCCGATGGCTGCTGCCGGGACGGCCGCCTGGCGCGCGCAGCGTGCGCGCATGCAGATGATCTTCCAGGATCCGCTCGGCGCGCTGGACCGGCGCCTGCCGGTGGCGACACAAATCCGCGAGCCGCTGGACATCCACGGCCTCGGCACGCCCGCGGAGCGCGAGGAGCGCGTTCGCGAGTTGTTTCGCGCCGTCGAGCTGACGCCGGCGCATGGCGGGCGCTACCCGGGCGCACTGTCCGGCGGCCAGCGCCAACGCATCGTGCTGGCGCGCGCGCTCGCCACCAAGCCTGATTTCCTGGTCTGCGACGAGCCGGTCAGCGCGCTCGACGTCTCGATCCAGGCGCAGGTGGTGAACCTGCTCGCCGATCTTCAGGCCCGGCTGTCGCTGACGCTGCTGTTCATCAGCCACGATCTGCGCGTCGTCAGGCAGATCAGCAATGTCGTGGCCGTGATGTATCTCGGCCGCATCGTCGAGATCGGCAGCGCCGACGACCTGTTCGCGCGGTCCGAGCATCCCTACACCCAGGCGCTGGTCTCTGCATCGCCCGCGCCCGGCCGCCGCAGCGCCGGCCGCATCGTGCTATCAGGCGATCCGCCGAACCCGGCGGCACGGCCGAACGGCTGCGCCTTCCACCCGCGCTGTCCGCGCGCGATCGCGCGCTGTGCGAGCGAGGTGCCGACGCTCGCGGCCGTCGGCGGCAATCGGCAGGTCGCCTGTCATCTCGTCACGGGCGCCGCGACACGGGACGCAGCCTGATGGGACGCTATTTCGCCATTCGGATCGGGCGCGCGGCCCTGACGATTGTGCTCGTCGTCACCTTCGCCTTCATCGTGCTGCGGCTGTCGGGCGATCCCGCGCTGATGATCCTGGGACCGGAGGCGCCGCCGGAGGTGCTCGCCGCATTCCGGAAGGCGTGGGGTCTCGATGATCCGATCTGGGCTCAATATTTCGATTATTTCGGCGCCATCGCCAAGGGCGAGCTTGGCCGTTCGATGCGCGACGGACGACCCGCGATCGAGCTCGTGCTGGAGCGCATCCGGGCGACGCTGGCGCTGACGCTGCCGGCCTTCGCCTTCAAGGTCGCGCTCGGCATTCCCGCCGGCATCTACGCCGCGCTGCATCGCGGCTCCGCGATCGACCGCGCCGTGATGATGACGGCGGTGGCCGGATTCACGGTGCCAAGCTTCGTGCTGGCGCTGCTGCTGGTGCTCGTCTTTGCCGTGCAGCTCGGCTGGCTGCCGTCTGGCGGACAGGACAGCTGGCGCCACGCCATCCTGCCGATCGCAACCCTCAGCCTCGGCGGCGCTGCGGTGCTGGCGCGCTTCACCCGCAGCGCGATGCTGGAGGTGCTCGGGCAGCCCTATATCCGAACCGCCTCGGCCAAGGGGGTGCCGTGGCGCAAGTTGGTGACGTCGCACGCGCTGCCGAACGCGGCGATCCCGACCGTCACCATTTTGGGCTTCATGGTCGGCACCCTGATCGCGGGCGCGGTCGTGGTGGAAAGCGTGTTCGCCTGGCCAGGGGTAGGGCGGCTCCTCGTCGTCGCCGTCGCCAATCGCGATCTCGCGGTCGTGCAGTGCATCCTGTTGCTGGTCGCGATGACCATGGTGACGTCCAACCTGATCGTCGACTTCCTCTACGGCTTCCTCGACCCGCGCCTGCGCGCGAAAGGAGCCCACGCATGACCGACGCGACGCTGAAGGATACCTCTATCCGCCGCCGCATCAGCCTGCCGGCAATTCCGGTCTCGGTCGCGCTGGCGATCAGTTGGATCGTCGCGATGCTGCTGATCGCGGCATTCGCGGAGAACATCGCGCCTTACGGCTTCACCCAGCTCGACCTGCGCAACCGCCTCGCGGCGCCCGGCAATGCCGCGCACTGGCTGGGCACCGATGAGCTTGGCCGGGACGTGCTGTCGCGGCTTCTCGTCTCCATCCGCATCTCGCTGCTGATCGCGTTCGGCGCCACCGCGATCTCGGCGATCGTCGGCACCACGCTGGGCTTCCTCGCCGCGCATTTCCGCGGCGCCGTGGAGCAACTCGTGCTGATGCTGACCGACTTCCAGGCCAGCATGCCCTTCCTGATCATGGCGCTGGCCGTGCTCGCCTTCTTCGGCAATTCGCTGCCGTTGCTGACTGGCCTGATGGGCCTGTTCGGCTGGGAGCGCTATGCTCGCATCGCGCGGGGCCTTGCCATCTCCGCCAATGCACAAGGCTATGCGGCGGCCGTCCGCCAGTTGGGGGCGACGCCGTCACGGATTTACCTCCGTCATATCCTGCCCAACATCGCCTCGACCCTGATCGTCTCGACCACGCTGGTCTTCCCCGAGGTGATCCTGATGGAATCCGGCCTGTCCTTCCTTGGCCTCGGCGTGCAACCGCCGATGACCAGCCTCGGCAACATGGTCGGCTACGGCCGGGAATACCTGACGCGGGCACCATGGATCATGCTGGCGCCGGCCGCCACGATCGTCGTCACCACGCTGGCCGTCTCCGTGATCGGCGACTGGCTGCGCGACCGGCTGGATCCGACGCTGCAATAAGGGTAGGGGTCTCGTGTCCCGGACGCGCAAAGCGCGAGCCGGCAACTGTTATGTTGATGGTGCGATTTTATAGGGTTTTCGGTCGCGCAGCATTGCGTTGAGGATGGTCAGCAGCTTCCTTGCGACAGCAATGAGGGCGAGCTTTGCTGGTTTGCCGGCCAGACGGAGCCGGTCATAGAAGATTTTGAAGTGATCGGCGCGACGAACGGCGTTGAGAGCAGCCATGTAGAGGGCGTCGCGGACGCGCTTTCGTCCGCCGCCGATCTTGCGCTTGCCACGATAAGCCCCGCTATCGACATTGAAGGGAGCCAGGCCGGCAAGAGCGGCCACCTCCTTTGGCCCGAGACGCCCAAGTTCGGGCATCTGGGTGAGGAGTTGCATGCAAGCGACGGGTCCCACGCCGGGCACCGAGCGCATCAACTGTGCATCATTGGCAAGCTCCGGTTCGGCTTTGACGAGCGCATGAATCTCAGTGTCGATTTCGGCGATCTCATCATTGAGGACCTCGATGAGGCGAGCGATGCGTTCCACCATGGCGCGGTCCTCGGCTTCGCTGCGGCGGTTCTTTTCCTGGGCCCTCATGGCAACCAGTTGGTCCCGCCGTTTTGCAAGCCTTGCCAAAGTGTTGCGAGCAGGCGTCGCGGCCTGCTCGGTGGCGGGCTTCATGGCGCGGGCAAAGGCCGCCAGCATCCGCGCATCGATCGGATCGGTCTTGGCGAGCTGGCCGCTGGCGCGGGCAAAGTCGCGGGCACGGGCCGGATTGATCCGGGCAAAGCGGATGCCGGCCCGATGCAGGGCCTCCCGAAGCTCGAGGTCATAGACCCCCGTAGCCTCGAAGACGATCAGCGCATCACATCGCCAACGCGCCACCAGCTGTGTGATGGCCTGTGGCGCGTTGGCGATGCGTTCCGCTACGCCGATGGCCTCATCGAAAATATCAAGGTGATGTTTGGAGATGTCGATCCCGACGCAACGAGAGGATATGATCACGGTGCCTGTCCCTGTGATGCGAGGTCTGTTGACGCAGCCTCGTGCAACTGTTCAGGTTGATAGATGGAACGGGCGGGAGACCGAGCCGGCTCACGGCGTCAAGCGCCAAGGACCCAACGGCTTCCCGCCCACCATCATCATGCCAGACTTCCCAGACACAGGGACCCATGTCGCCCCAAGTCTGGACCCTGGTTCTGCAGCGCACCGTTTCACGCTGCGCTGCGTCCGGGCACGTGAGAGCCCCCGCGCCGGGAGCAGGGGAGCCCTGTCCGGACCAAGTTCCCGTTGCGCCTCGCCGGTCCGTGCGCTATCCGGCCGGAAAGGCCTGAGGCGGCTCCACATTTTCCCGCCCGGTCCCCAAACCCGAGGACGGAAACCGCCATGCCAGCCTATCGCTCCCGCACCACCACCCACGGCCGCAACATGGCGGGCGCCCGCGGCCTCTGGCGTGCGACGGGCATGAAGGACGCCGATTTCGGCAAGCCGATCATTGCGGTGGTCAACTCCTTCACCCAGTTCGTGCCCGGTCACGTCCACCTCAAGGACCTCGGCCAGCTGGTGGCCCGCGAGATCGAGCAGGCCGGCGGCGTCGCCAAGGAGTTCAACACCATCGCCGTCGACGACGGCATCGCCATGGGCCATGACGGCATGCTCTACAGCCTGCCGTCGCGCGAGCTGATCGCCGACAGCGTTGAATACATGGCCAACGCCCACTGTGCCGACGGCCTCGTCTGCATCTCCAATTGCGACAAGATCACGCCCGGCATGCTGATGGCGGCGCTGCGCCTCAACATCCCCGCCGTATTTGTCTCGGGCGGCCCGATGGAGGCCGGCAAGGTCAAGCTGCAGGGCAAGACCAAGGCCGTCGATCTCATCGACGCCATGGTCGCCGCGGCTGACTCCAAGGTCAGCGACGACGACGTCAAGGTGATCGAGCGCTCGGCGTGCCCGACCTGCGGCTCGTGCTCCGGCATGTTCACCGCCAACTCCATGAACTGCCTGACCGAGGCGCTGGGCCTCGCGCTGCCCGGCAACGGCTCGGTGGTCGCGACCCATGCCGACCGCAAGCGCCTGTTCGTCGAGGCCGGACACACCATCGTCGATCTCGTCCGCCGCTATTACGAGCAGGACGACGCCTCGGTCCTTCCGCGCAACATCGCGAACTTCAAGGCGTTCGAGAACGCGATGACGCTCGACATCGCGATGGGCGGCTCGACCAACACCGTGCTGCATCTGCTTGCCGCCGCGCACGAAGGGCAGGTGGAGTTCACCATGCGCGACATCGACCGCCTCTCGCGCCGCGTACCCGTGCTCTGCAAGGTCGCGCCGTCGGTTGCCGACGTGCATGTCGAGGACGTGCACCGCGCCGGCGGCATCATGGGCATCCTGGGCGAGCTCGACCGTGCCGGGCTGATCGACACTTCGGTCTCGACCGTGCACGCACCGACCATGAACGATGCGCTGGAGCGGTGGGACATCAAGCGCACCAAGAGCGAGACCGTGCGCACCTTCTATCGCGCCTCGCCCGGCGGCATCCCGACCCAGGTCGCCTTCAGCCAGGAGCGCCGTTACGACGAGCTCGATGCCGACCGCGAGAAGGGGGTGGTGCGCGATCTCGAACACGCCTTCAGCAAGGATGGCGGTCTCGCCGTGCTCTACGGCAACCTCGCGCAGGACGGCTGCATCGTGAAGACCGCCGGCGTCGATGCCTCGATCCTGAAATTCTCCGGCCCCGCGCGCGTGTTCGAAAGCCAGGACGCCGCGGTCGAGGGCATTCTCGGCGGCAAGGTCGTGGCCGGCGAAGTCGTCGTCGTGCGCTATGAAGGCCCGCGCGGCGGCCCCGGCATGCAGGAGATGCTCTATCCGACGAGCTATCTGAAATCGATGGGCCTCGGCAAAGCCTGCGCGCTCGTCACCGACGGCCGTTTCTCCGGCGGCTCCTCGGGCCTGTCGATCGGGCACCTCTCGCCGGAAGCCGCCGAAGGCGGCAACATCGGCCTCGTGCGTGACGGCGACCGCATCGCGATCGACATCCCGAACCGCAGCATCAGCCTCGAGGTCTCCGACGAGGAGCTTGCCGAGCGCCGCGCGGCGGAAGAAGCGAAGGGCGATGCCGCCTGGCTGCCGACCAACCGCAAGCGCAACGTCTCGACCGCGCTGCAGGCTTACGCCGCGCTCACCACCAGCGCCGCGCGCGGCGCGGTGCGCGAGGTCAAGCGCCGCTCGAACTGAGCGCACGCCGCGTTTGCGCGGTACGCAGATGGTCAACGAGTTCTGAACGGCCGGCGAAAGCCGGCCGTTCGCATTAAGGATGCCTCGACGAAGTTCGGCAGCCGAGAATTTTGCGGCGTATACTGCGGCACCTTCGCAAATCCATGTCGGGCAACTGGGGCGCCACCACAATGTCTCGTACTCTTGCTGTCGTTTTCTCAACGGCCGTTGCGGCGATTTCCATGACGGGCGCGGCCTCCGCCGGCTGCTACAATTGCTACGCGCCGCCGCCGTGCACGACCTGCTATCAGCAGCAATACGCGCCGCCGCAGTACCGCACCGTCGACGAGACCGTGATGGTGTCGCCGGGCGCCGTGGTCGCGCACCGCACACCCGCGCAGTACCGTACCGTGATGGTGCCGCAGACCGTGATGGTCGCTCCCCCGGGCGTCCAGTACGAGCGCATTCCCCCGCAATACGCCACGCGCCAGCGCGTCGAGATGGTCTCGCCCGGCTATTCCTACTATGCCCCGGTTCAGATGGGCTGCGCGTCCTGCGGCTACTGAGCCGACACGGAAGAGCATCACGCGGCGCTCCCCTCGGGGGGCGCCGCTTTCTTTTCCGGTGCTATTTCGGAGCGCGAACAGGCAGAACTTCCGTCATCGCCAGCGCAACAGGATTCATGATCGCTGATACCGGGGGCCGATCTGCGGGCTGCGGAAACAGCAACGCCGCCTGCTTGAAATGATGGCAGGCGGCGTTGCTCCAGCCCCAGGGAGGGAAATGCAAAATCCCCGGTTGAAGATAGTTCTGCATGGCGCGTGCCAAGATTCATGTGCCAGCCTGGGACAGCCATCGAGCCGCCAACCCGCTGCGAATTGACGGTTGTTCGTGGGAGCTCCCGTATTTGGGGGATCTAGGCACTGTTTCCCTCGGCCGCCGGCGACGGACGGATGTTGATCTACCTTCAATGCTGAGACGACGTGTTCAAGAACGGGATTGCCTCGCCTCGGCTTGCTCGGCAACTGATCCAATCGGCTCCGAGGCGCCGCAGTGCCTCCCTGCCGACCTCGTCAGTTGCGGCTGCCGTCCGGTGGCAGGTCTCGGCCTCACATCGGGAATCTTTGTGCATCGTTTCGCTCGTCTTCGCCCTAAATGCGCAAGAGGAGCTGTCGTGCTGGGCGTGGACGGACTCTCCGACTTCAGCGCCTTGCACAGCCGCGAAGACGACGAGGGACCGCTCATGCGGTGCACATTGGATCGGCATCATCGGTTTCCGCAAACAAGTCGGACCGGCGTGCGCAGTTCGGAACCAGATTGTTCGTTCGCCTTGCGTTCAACGCCACCATTGGCTAAGTGCTGGAGCCCGCTGAGAGGGAAGGGTGGCCGAGTGGTTTAAGGCACCGGTCTTGAAAACCGGCGTGCCCGCAAGGGTACCGTGGGTTCGAATCCCACCCCTTCCGCCAGTATATTGTTCTCCACTGTTCGCAGTCGTTCGAAGTCCACAGTAAAATCAGTAACTTGCGCCGAGGACCTGTACTTCGCAGTTCGTCGGTGTTCTCCCTAATTGGGATGCTGACCGTAGCTTTAGACCGTGGGTTCGGAGGACGGTTTTCTCGGAGGAACAATGGCTGGAAGGTTGAAACCATTTGACGTAGAGCGCCAAAACAAGCCCGGCAAATATGCGGACGGCGAAGGTCTCTACTTGATCGTCCAAGGACCGACATCGAAGAGCTGGTCCTACCGATATTGGAAAGACGGCAAGGAGCGCCGGCACGGGCTCGGCTCTTTCAAGGATGTATCGCTAAAGGATGCGCGGCTCGCTCGCGACGCAGCCCGGCTGCGCGTGAAAGGCGACCGCAGCACGGCCGGCGTTGACATTGTTCAGGAGAGGCGAAAGGAGCGGGAGGAGACGAAAGTCGCCGAAGCTAAAATGGTATTGTCGACGTTCGAGGAATGTGCGGAAGCCTACATTCGGACGAACTGGTCGATGTGGAGCGAGAAGCATCGCGATCAGTGGCCAGCCTCTCTCAAGCGTTACGCCTATCCCATTATCGGCAAGCTGACGATCCCCGAGATCAAGCCAAGCCACATCCACGATCTGTTGCAGCCGATCTGGGTGGAGAAGCGTGAGACTGCGAACCGCGTCCGCGGCCGGATCGAAACGATCATTGCGAAGAACGTCGACATCGACGATCCCGACTTCCGTAATCCGGCCGAGCTCACAAGGCAGTTGCGCGAGAAGCTGCCAAAACGAGCCAAGCGGGTGGTTCGACATCATCCGGCGTTGCCTTATTCCGAAGCGCCGGCCTTCATGAACCTCCTTGCGGGCGCGCCCGGAACTGCCGCCGCGATGCTTCGCTTCCTAATCCTCACGGCTTGTCGCACAAACGAGGCGGTCGAAGGGCATTGGTCTGAGATCGACCGGCCGGGCTCGACCTGGAAAATCCCCGGCGAGCGAATGAAGATGGACCAGGACCGTTCCGTTGACGGATCCCGCGCTGGCGATCCTCGACGAGATGCGCGATGGTCGCCAAGGCGAATTGATCTTCACCAACCCCGATGGCGGGGCATTCTCCGAAAACGCGATGCTCGCGGTCCTTCATCGGCTCGGCTATGGACACGTAACGGTACACGGATTTCGGTCGACGTTCGCGACCTGGGCTGAGGAATGCACCGACTACCCGGATGGTGTGCGCGAGGCCGCACTGGCTCACAAGTACAAAAGTGAGACCACCGCAGCCTATCAGCGTGGCCAGAAATTGGAGAAGCGTCGGGCGCTAATGAAAGATTGGGCCGCATTCCTGAGCGGCGCCAGCGTGGCCCAATTGGTTGACCGGAGAACAGCGTAAGGCGTCCGGTCAGCACCAAGAAGCCGACCTAGCAAAGCGCTTCGCAAATGGTCAGCTAGGGGCCAAAAGCGGACACGCCAAGTACCGGCCATGAGGCAAAGTTAAGTTTTCGGAACGTCTGCTTTGCCCTGTGGCAGAGAGCCATTGCCTCAAGAAGCTCCGCGTTTTACTAAATGCCTAACCGCGCAGGTTGGTTACGCCTGCACGACACAGGCCGTCTGCGAGGTGCTCCCGGTACTTCACGTCAAGATAGGGGGTCGTGATATCGAACAGCTGCTGCGGATCCGCAGGCCGACAGATGAAATCATGGAGTAATGGTCGGGCTTCCTCAACGCGTCCGAGTTGACCAAAACTCGCGAGCAGGATCCTAAGCCCCACGTGCATACGGTGCGTGCGGATCGCAAGCTGACCATAATGGACCGCCTCCTCGTAGTTCTCCTGATGATAGTGGGCGAGCGCGATGAAACTGAGAAAAGCGCCGGCTTGAGGATCGTTAGGGTTGAGGCGAAGACAACTCAGCAGAGCGTCGAGACCCTCTCTAAAGTGTCCGATATAGATCCGGACCAGGCCAAGGGCGACAAACCCGAGCGCAAAGTTCGGGTTGAGGTCGATCGAACGCTGCGCCTCGGCAAGCGCCTGCGCATGCATTCGCATAACTAAGCTCGTCCAAGACAACGCGTAGTGGCAGTAGGGGTCGCGATCATCGATCGCAACCGAGCGCACCGCAGCCGCGTGAGCTTCGGACGCGTCGCTGGCGATTTCGCTAGTCCAGCCGTGCCAGATCCGGCTATTCAGCGTGCGTGCAAGGCACATGTGTGCCTGGGCGAGAGTCGAATCAAGACTGATCGCATGCCGCAGCAGAGCGACTGCCTGATCCTGATTCTCGGGAGTCATTTGTGCAAAAAGCCACATGGCACGCATGCAGCAATCGAAAGCGCCCAGGTTGCCGATGCTTTTGCGAAAGGCCCGTCTTCCTTCGATGAGCAGCATTTCGGGCTCGATCGCCCCGACCACGCTCTGGGTGATCTCGTCCTGGATGGCAAAAATGTCGGCCATATCGCGGTCGAACCGCTCGGCCCATAAGTGATTGCCGGTTTCCGCCTCGATCAGCTGGCCTGTGATCCGCACCCGCTGACCGGCCCTTCTTACGCTTCCTTCGAGGATGTATCGCACGCCGAGTTCGCGAGCGACCTGCTTAACATCGACGGCTCGTCCCTTGTAGACAAACGTCGAATTTCGCGCGATGACGAAAAACCATCGGTGATGAGATAAGGCGGTGGTGATGTCTTCTGTGATGCCATCTGCGAAATACTCCTGCTCGGGATCGCCGCTCATGTTAGAGAAAGGGAGCACCGCAATCGACGGTTTGTCCGGCAGCGAGAGTTCACCGCCCAACACACCTGTAGCTAACGGATGCTCAGGTCGCCAATTCACGGAGTAGATCAAAATCGGACGACTGATATTCCTAAGCGATCGTTGTCCAATCGGAATAAGCGGAAAGTTTAGCTTGCCTTCGATCTGATCGCGGACAGCACCGGAGATACAAATTCCGCCCGGCTCCGCAACGCCTTCCAGCCGCGCAGCAACGTTTACGCCGTCGCCGAACAGATTGTCGCTCTCCACCATCACGTCGCCGAGATTGACTCCGATCCGGTATTCCATCCTCCGATCGCCGGGAAGATCGGCATTATGGCGAGCGAGCGCGCGCTGGATCGCAACTACAGCGCGCACGGCCTGCACGGCGCTGCTGAATTCCGCAATCACGCTGTCTCCGGCAGATCCAAAAATGCGTCCTGCATGTTCGGATATGAGATCGGATATGGTACGACGGTAAGCGCCCAGGGTACGCAGGGTCGCTTCTTCGTCCGCACCCATCAGGCGGCTGTATCCGGCAACATCCGCTGCCAGAATTGCCGCAAGCCGCCGTTCCACGCGATTGTCGGTCAAAACGGCCTCCCGAGATGGGTAGATTCCGTTCCAGCTATCAAAGCACGGGCATTGGGCTTGGGCTAGGGCCATGTCAGGTGAGGGTCAAGGGCTGGCCTCGGTACACAGCATGACCTTCGTCCGGCCTCAGCAGAAGCGGACATCCCCGCCCCCTAGGCTGAGCTCAGCCACGGGCCTCGCAAGCATCACTGCCCCCCAAGTATCTGCCCCCGGGTTGCCCTGCACGCGGTGCGCTTACTGCTGCCCGGCCAATTGCTGCAAAATCTGTTGAACATTTGGGCGGGGTCATTTGACCGATCAACCTTCTCGTCCGTATGTGACGGCAGTCACGAAATATCATCCAAGCAGGGCGCTCGCCCACAGCATGGCGAGTGGCAGCGAAATGCCCCCACTTACTTCCGCTATGGGTCCAAAGGCAGCCCTCGTTGGCCAGCATGAACTTGGTCGGGTCACCTGTCGGAAGCGGACACACTTGCGCTTCAGGCTAAGGTCAACCACGGGTCAGAAGGTGAAGTGGGGATCCTTTGTCAAAGCGCGGGATGCTGATAATTCGAGTTATTTGAGAGTGCTTGCAGGTTTCTATGCGAACGGATTGGAATGATCTGGATCGCTGCTTTTGCATTCTTCGGCTTTTGTTGGTGTCGCGCAGCCAAAGCACGGGAACGAGCGGCTGAACTTGCTGCAACTGGAACTGGACGCTCGCCGTTGTACTGGGTGTCGAACGCGCTGGTTGCCATCCTGTTGGCCCTGGTGCTGTATATCGCCATGGTGAGCGGGAAGGAGCGCAATAGCAATCAAACAGACAAGCGATGTACGAATATCGGCAAGCCAATTTTTACTATCGCTCAGCGAAAGCCCTCCGACTTGAAGATGACCAGCCGCACCAGTTGAGGAGGTCAACATACCGAGGCATCGCCCGACTTGGCGGAATCTCACCAGTTCGCGGCGACCAGAACGCGATCGACGAGGAAGGCGAGCCCAGCGACCAATACGAGCGCGGAGAGCGTCGTCACCGCCCGCCGCTCCAACGCGGCGCGCCGAAACCAAAGGAGGACCGGCAGGAAAGCGGCGATCACCGCTGCCTGGGCGGATTCAACGCCGAGGTTGAACGACACGAGCGCGCCGGCCAGGGCGGCCGGGGGCAGATCGAGATCGAGCAACGCGCCGGCAAACCCGAAGCCATGCACGAGGCCAAACGCAAAGCCCACGGCCCAGCGCCACGACGCCGTGCGTCTCAGGAAAATGTTTTCGGCCGCGACGTAGACGATCGACAGCGCGATCACCGGCTCGACGATCCAACTGGGCGGCGACGCCGCGCCCAGTACCGCCACGGCCAAGGTGATGCTGTGCGCCACCGTGAAGGCGGTGATGACGGCGAACAAGGATCCGATTCCTCCGCCGCCCAGGACGAGAGCCAGCACGAACAGGAGGTGGTCAACTCCCGTCAGGATGTGCTCGATGCCCAGCCGAAAAAAGGCGAAGACGCCGCTCCCGGCGGTAACCTCGGGCGCCGGGCTCCCGCTCGGTGCCGCGACGGCGAGGCGAGCCTCGCGCTGGTCGCGTTCGAGGGTGTATTGCTGCACGCTCCCCAGGGCTTCGACGCGGACAAGCGCGTGGTAGTCGTTGCCGAGGACGTCAGACAGGTCGTCGCGCAGCACAAGTTCGCGCGGCGTACCAGGACAGGCGTAGTCAATGATCACTACGGCATTGGCGCGGTCGGGCGTGGGCGGCGTGACCGTTCCGGGCACCGGCTCGCATCGCACCCCATTCGCGGAAATGCCGACTTTGCGCGCGACCAAATCGGCCAGCGTGCCGTCGTCGCCACGGGGCGCCAGCCGTACCCCGTCAATCGCGCCCCCGGCCGCCGCGAGCGCATCTGGGCCGAGGGTGAGGCTGTACCGGACAGTTCCGCCGTGCAGGGTCACGGTGGCATAGCCCATCGAGCCTGCGATGTGCCCTTGCGCTGGTCCGAGCAGTAGCAGCAGCGTGAGAGCCGCCCACGGCGCCGCGCGGCGGAGACAGGCAGGAGGCATCATCGCGCGGCCACTTCAGTCATTACCTCGGCCCATTCGCCGCCGACGAAACGGGACATCAGGTAGAGCCGCGGATTGCCATCGATGCGCATGTACTGGAGGTACCCCTCAGGGTTGAACTCGCCGAAGCGGGCGCTGAGCACCGGCTCGCCGTCCCCTCCGTAGAGCTTCACGGAGAGCCGCGGCGGGTCGAGGCCGAACGGCGCTGGATCGCTCCCCACGAGCTCTGCCGCCTCGATCTCGCGGACAGGCCCGGAATTGTGCATGATCTGGACGGCCTTGCTGACCCGGAGCCCGGCGGTGCCGATGTTGACGCCGTCAGGCGTCGCCCACGCCGTCTCGCCCGCACGGACCAGGGTAACGAGCCGCGTGCCGCGGCTCAACTCAACCCGCGTGATCTCTTCCGGCGCGCGCTTGAGCACGCCCTTGGCTTCGAACCGCACGAGCTGGCGCTGCACCGGCATAGCGCCGCTCACCACCATCGCCGCGAGGTAGAGCAGCGCGAGCGCCGCGAGGACGGGATGCAGGACATGCCGCCTCATCGCCGCCGCCACCAAACAATGCAGCCGAGCGCGATCACCAGCAGCGGCATTGCGACCACGACCATGAAGAACACCGCGTTCGACTGCCGCCCGGTCAACGCGATCAGCGGAGGCACGGGGACACGCGCAGCGACGGCCGTCGTGCGCTCCTCACGTGCCAGCCAGCGGGCTACCGAGAGCAGAAGGTCGCTATTTGCCATATAAGGAAAGAACGAGTTGCTGGCGAAATCGCTGTCGCCGACGACGATGGCGCGCATGGGTTCGGAGTTGCCGTCGAGGCGCCCTTCCACGGCGACGCCCAACACGCGCGGGCCGGGGACCGGGGGCGCCGCCGCGTCCTTCTCACCCGTCGCGTCAGGCTCGAACGCGTGTGACCCCACCGGTTTGACCGGGCGCGTGTAGCTGTCCCGGCTGCTGAGCAGCAGCGGGGTGACGCGGAGGTCGCCCGCCGGCGGCAACAGCGTGATCGGACGGACGCCGGGGTAGAAGGTGAGCGAGATCGAACGCGTAACCGGATGGGGGTCGTAGCCCGTGACCGCCACGATCTCGGGGTTGGTCGAGTAGTGGCTCAAGGGATCGACGACGACCTCCTGCTCCGGACGGACGCCGAGCTCGGCGACGAGCCGGGCGAGCCCGGGTTCGAGGACGAAACCCAGGTCCAGCAGGAGAAGGGCCGACCCGCCGCGCCTGAGATAGGCGCGCAAGGCCGCGCTCTCAGCCGGCAGGAACGTGGTCCGCGGATTGGCCGCGATGAGGAGCGTGCACGCGGCAGGCACGTCGCCCTCGGTGGCGAGGACGAGCTTCCGCGCCTCATACCCCTGCGCTTCGAGCGCGCGCCGCAACCTCCCCGCGCCGTGGCCCGGCATCTCGACCACCTGCGAGCTGGCGTCGTCGTGGCTGTGGCCCGCGCCGCTTTCCAGGTGCGTGTGGTACTCGAAATTGTCCATCGGCAGCTCGCCATGGCCCTCGAGGAAGCAGGCGGTAACCGCGCGCCCGCGCAATACGCGCTGGATACCTATCGCGATCTCCGTCTCGTCCGTGCCTTGCACCAGCACCCGGCGTCCCTCCGCCTCCACGACCGCGGCATTGTAGATCTGGATTGCCTTCTCGCGCGCGAGTCTCGGGTCCCGGTCGGGATCGACCGCGACGACGTTGAGCAGCGGGTTGCGCCGGGCCATGATTGCAAGGAGGTCCCGCGCGCGCCGCGCCGCGGGATCCTGCGAGCGATAAAAGTAGGTGACGCTTACCTCGCGGGAGACCTCGTCAATCGCCCGCATGGCCGCGCCCGAGGGCGTATAGACCTTCTCGCGAGTCAGATCGAAATGCACGTCATGCAGATGCAGCGCGACATTGGCCAGCACCGCGGCGCCGGCCGCGATCACGATTACGCCGGCCGAATAGGCACGTCCCCGCCAGCCAGCGAGGGTGGTCTGCAGCGGTAGTCTCAGCCCGGTCGCGAACAGCACCAGGACGGCGCCGAGCCAGCCACCAGCCCAGAGCAACGCGTTCCAGTCGAGCTCGGAGTGCTCCATGGCGTTAGCGCCGCGCCAGCCCGCGTACGGCAAGGAACAACCCGAGCAGGGTCACCGCGAGGAAGAAGCCGAAATCCGAGGCGTACATGGCGCCGAGGGCAAAAGGCTGGAAGCGCGCCAGCAGCGACAGCCCGAGCACCCAATTGTCGATCGGCGGCGGCAGCAACGCGGCCCAGGCGTCAATCGCCCACAGCATCCCGAACACGCCGAGCGAAACGACCGCGGCCACGACCTGGTTGGCGGTGAGCGCGGAAACGGCAAGACCGATGGAGACCAGGGCGCCAGCGAGCAGGGTGAGGCCGAGGTAGCCGCTGTAGATCGGGCCCCAATCGGGAGTGCTGAACCGCGCCAATATCCCTGAATACACCAAAGTGAGCGCGACCATCGCGAGCAGCATGCCCATTGAGGCCGCGAACTTGGCGAGTACGATGTCGCCCTCGCGCACCGGTGCCGTGAGCAGCAGCTCGAGGGTGCCGCCCCGGCGTTCCTCGGCGAACTGCCGCATGGTAACGAGCGGCACGAACAAGACGAGCTGCACGGCCGCCTGAAAGAAGACGTTCACCAGAGTCGCCTGTTTGGTGGCGATGAGCGTGACGGCGAAGCCGTAGCCGTTGAGCACAAGGAAGACGGCGATGACGGCGTAAGCGATCGGGGAGACGAACAGCGCGCGCAACTCCTTGGCAACCAGGGCGAGAAATGCCGTCATTGGAGCGCTCGGCTCGCCGTTAGCCGGAGGAATAGCTCCTCCAGGTCTGAAGCCGTCTCGACCGTCTCGACGCTCGCGATGCCGGCGAGGCAAAGGGTCGCGGCGACGTGCGGCGCTGCCCCGGGCTCCGACACCTCCACCCGCCAGCCGGCCAAGTCCCTATCAGGCTGCTGCTCGCGGGTCACGCTGACGATCCCCGCCAGACCCGACAAGGCCGCCGCGACCTCGTCCGCCCGGTCCGGCCGGGCGCGGACCCGGAGCGAGGCGCCGCGCCTGGCGCCGGCCAGGTGGTGAACGGTGAGCAGCCGCCCGTCGAGCAGAATAGCAACCCGATCGGCGACGCGTTCCATCTCGGCTAGGACGTGCGAGGTTACAAGGACCGCGCTGTCGCGAGCCAGCGTCCGCAGCAGGCCGCGCAGCTCGATGACCTGACGCGGGTCAAGGCCGTTGGTCGGCTCGTCGAGCACCAACAACTTGGGTTCGTTCAGCACGGCCTGGGCGATTGAGACGCGCTGCCGATAGCCGCGCGACAGCCGGCCAATCACGGCGTCGCCGACCGGCTCGAGCGCGAGCCGCGCACGGGCGGACTCGATGCCTCGGCGCAACGCACCTCCCTGCAAGCCCCGCAACCGGCCCATGAAGTGGAGAAATTCGTCCACCCGCATATGGCCGTAGAGCGGGGCGTTCTCCGGCACGTAGCCGATCCGCGCGCGCGCCTGGTGTCCGTCGCGGACCACGTCGAAGCCGTCGATGCGGACGGTCCCTTCGCTCGGCCGCAGATAACCGGTGATGACGCGCAAGATGGTGGTCTTACCCGAGCCGTTGGGACCAAGCAGGCCCACTACTTCTCGCTCGTTCACCTCGAACGAGACGCCGTCCACTGCCTGGCGGAGGCCATAACGTTTGCCCAGCCGTTCGACAGAGGCGACGGCGATGCCGTGCCGCGAGCTTTCAGCCGGCGCGATGCCGAGCCCCGCCGGGACTCGGCGCGGTTGATCGGTCAGGCGCAGGTCCAGTGGCGGCGTCGGGCCGGTCAATCGTAGAATTCCGGCGCCTTCTTCATCGCCTTGAACGCGTCCGGGTCGTGGGCAGTGAAGAAATTTGCCTTCTGCGTCGCCATCTCCCGCCTGATCCACTCGAAGGCCGAGTAGAATCCCGATGTCGAATAGACCAACGGGGTGCTCGGCGGTATATTCTGCTCGACGTTCTCGCGGAAATAGACGTTGTCCCCGGTGAGGATGATGAGGCCGGTGTTCTTCAGCCGTACCGTCATCATCTGGCTGCCCGGCGTGTGGGCAACCCAGCGCTTCACGACGAGCGTGCCATCTCCAAACAGGTCCTGATCGCCTTCGAGCTGCAACATCTTCACCGCGTTTGCGCTTGGTGTCATGTTGCCGCGCAGCGGCAGGACGTCGCCGAGAACGTAATTTGAGCCAGTGCCGGGCTCCGGCCAGAAGAAGTTCTGAAGCTCACTCTTTTGCACGACCAGCGTCGACTTCGGGAATTTGGCGACGTTGCCGCCGTGGTCTAGGTGAAGGTGGCTCACCACGACGTAGGTGATATCGTCGGGCGTGAGATCGATTTTCTTCAGCTGCGTATCGATCGCGACCTCTGGCGTATTGACCGGCTTCAATCCGGTGAACGCGGCACCCCAGTAGCTTGGGTCGGTGATAATCTTGTCGTTGTTACCCGTATCGAAGAGAACATTCCCTTTCGGATGTTTGATCACGTAAAAACCGACGGGAACCTGGATCGCCGGCTCCATAGGTGCGCCGTTCACCAAAAACCCTTTGCCGAGAGTCAACGCGCCGGAACTGAATGCGTAGAGCTTAAGGTCTTGGGCGCTTAGTGCCGTGCTCGACAATACGCTCCCGAGAAGAGCGACCACTGCCGTTAAATATTTGCGGGTCATTCTTTGCCTCCCTCGTCGCGAATTTTGTTATGTTTCGCTCCTGTGCAAAGCCGCAGAGGCGCCGGCAGGATGCACTTAAGTTCAACACGCCGCACTAGACCTGTCAATAATTCTGGACAGTGTCCCGGTTCACCCGACGGTGCTGCGAAGCGTCCCATCCGTTAGCCAATCTACAGGGACGTCACTTCGCACGCGCAAAAAGTGCTCCCAAGTTGCGGACCGCCCGCCGAAACCACCGCTAGGAAAGGCACGTCTTGCGCTCGCCGACGACCTCGGCCAGCGCGACCGCCAACTTGCGGATGCAGCAGATGCTCGCCACCAACCGTGCGAAGCTTGCGGAAGCGCAGAAGGTCCAGGCGGAGATGATGCGGAAGAGCAGGCACGAATGGCGCGCAAGGGCTCTGGCCGGAGCTTTTATCCCGTCGTGGGATTGGAGGCATCGATCATTCCGGGGACCTTGTCCGTTCTAATCCATTCGCAGCCGACAAAATGGGCGGCGGCGTCGAACCGGCTTTCGTCGGCTCGCGGATAGCGGCGAAGAGGGCTGGCAACACGTGCCAATTATAGTAGCGTTGTTGCAATAAGAAGCACGGCGGCTGAAGCCGGGCGCGACTCATAAAAAAGGGAGGACTTTCGATGCGATTTCTCAAGGCTGCGGTTGTGGCCGGGCTTGTAGTTGCGGCCTTTCCAGGCACCTCGCTTGCGCAGAGCAAGCCGTCGGAGCTCAAAATTGGCATCACGACGTTCCTGTCGGGCCCTGCGTCAGTCTTCGGTGTGCCGGCGAAAGCCGCGGCGGAGATGATCGCGGAGGATCTCAACAAGAAGGGTGGCATTGGCGGCGTGCCGGTCAAGCTCTCCTTCATCGACGAAGGCGCGGGAGGCGAAGCGCTCGTCTCGAACTACCGACGCGTGGTGCAGGACGAAAAGGTTGATGCCACGTTTGCTTCGATCTCCTCGGGCAGCTGCACCCAGTTGGTGCCGGTCGCCGAAGACCTCAAAGTCATGAATTTCATGTGGGACTGCGGTGCGGCCTCCATCCTCGAAACCAAGAAGTACCGCTACAATTTCCGGACTCAGGCGAACGGCACGCCGGAAATGCTGGCCGTGCTCCTTTACCTGCTCAAGACCAAACCCGACTTTAAGACGATCGCAGTGGTCAATCAGGATTATGCATGGGGTCGGGAGAGCTGGGAAATCTTTTCGACCGCGCTCAAGGCGATGAAGCCGGACGTGCAAGTCGTCGCGGAGCTCTTCCCGAAGTTCGGCGCGCCGGACTACTCCACTGAAATCTCCCGTCTGTTGGCGCTGCGGCCGGAAGTGGTTCTGACCACGTCCTGGGGCGGAGATCTCGACACGCTGGTCCGCCAGGCCGGTCAGCGCGGGCTGTTGCAGCAGTCGACCTTCGTGCTCGGAATCGGCGAATCATCGATCCAGCGGCTGGGCAAGGACTTGCCCGAAGGCCTGATCGTCGGCGCGCGCGGAGACCACTGGTTCCTGCATCCCGAGAAAAAGGACGACGCGGCCTTCAAGGCGTTCAATGAAGCCTTCAAGGCGAAGACCGGTGCATGGCCGATCTACCCGGTCTATCACATGGCGCAGGCGTTCAAGGCCCTGCAGACGGCCTATGACAAGGCGATCAAGTCCAACGGCGGCAACTGGCCCACGCGCGAGCAGGTCGTCGACGCGACGGCGGGCATCGAGTTCGCCACCGGCTTCGGCCGTCCGATTACGCTGCGGCCCGAGGACAACCAGGGCCTCGAGGCTCAGCTGGTCGGCGTCACCAAGTCCGTTCCGGGGTACGATTTCAAGCTGCTCGACAACATGATGATCTTCGATCCGAAGACGATCACCAATCCCGCGGGCGTACGGTCGGTCGAGTGGCTCAAGACGCTCAAGCCGGACTTCGTCAAGATGGACGTGCCGAGCTTCAAAGCTCAGTAACGGCACACTCGACGTTTGATCCCCGTCCTCCGAGCCTCGTCCCGGAGGACGGACCTTTTCCAAAGGCCATCATGAACTCGACACTCGCTATCCTGGCTATCCTCGACGGGATCAGCTACGCCGCACTGGTGTTCTTGGTCTCGGTCGGGCTCAGCCTGATTTTCGGCGTGCTGCGCGTGGTCAACGTCGCGCACGGGTCGCTGTACGCGTTCGGCGCCTACCTGGCTGCGACGTTCAGCCTTGCAGTCGCGCCGATATCGCCTTGGCTCACCTATCCCGCGCTGTTGGCCGCCTCCATCGTGATCGGCGTCGTATGCGGCGGTTTCATCGAACGGTTTCTGCTGCGACCGCTCTCCGGACAGGAAGACGTCCTCCAGCTTCTGATCACTTTTGCCGCCTTCATGATCATGGACAACCTGCAGCGTCTGATCTGGGGCGTACAGCCCATCTTCGCCGCGGAGCCGTTGAGACTACTTCCCAACGTCACCGCGTTCGGCGTCAGCTACACGTCGTACCAGGTCATTCTCCTGCCCGGCGTCGCCTTGGCGACGCTGTTCGGGCTCCGCTACTTCCTGCGCAGGACGCTGTCGGGAGCGGTGATCCTGGCGGTCACGGAGGACCGCGAAGCTTCGACGGCCATCGGGGTCGACGCAAAGCGCGTATATTTCGTCACCTTCGTCATCGGCGCGAGTCTGGCCGCGTTGGGAGGCGCGCTGGCCTCGCCGACCACCTCGCTGGTCCCCGGTATGGGCGCCGATATGATCGTGCTTTCCTTTGCCGTCGCTGCGACCGCGGGTCTCGGCCAGATCGAGGGCACCGCGCTCACCGCGCTGATGATCGGCCTGACACGTGCCTTCGTGATCTATCTCCAGCCGGAATTCGAAGTTCTCGTTCCCTATCTGCTGATGGTGCTGGTGCTTCTGGTGCGTCCGTTCGGCCTGTTCGGCGCCGTGCAGGTAAGGAAAATATGATGAGCGGTCGCATCAAGCCCGTCACCACGGTCGCGATCATCTTCTTTCTGGTCAGCGCCGTCGCGCCCCTTTTCGTGTCGAGCTGGGCAACCCTGTTCGCGTTGATCCTCGCGAAGGGCATCGTCGTTCTCGGTATCATTCTTCTGCTGCAGGCGGGGCAGGTGTCGTTCGGACATGCAATGTTCTTCGCGACCGGGGCGTATACCGCGGCGTTCTGGGGCAAGTACGTCGGTGGCGGCGACATCGTGCTCTTCATCGCGCTGGGCGGCATAACCTCCGCCGTCTTCGGCCTCGTCGTCGGGCTCTTCGTCGTGCGCTACCGGGAGATCTTTTTCGGAATGCTGAATCTGGCGTTTTCGATGGTGTTGTGGTCGCTGCTGGAGAAGATGTTTCGTTACACCAACGGCGCCGACGGCATCCGGGTCCCTCGTCCGGCGCTGTTGGGGCTGTCGTTTACGCCCGAAACCTTCCAGTACGTCATTCTTTACGTGAGCCTCTTGGCCGCGGTCGTCGCCTTCTACGGCGTGCAACGCTATCTCGATAGCCCGCTCGGACACATGCTGCGTGCCATCAAGTCGAACGAGACCCGGCTCGAGTACCTCGGGACGTCCGCGCGGCGCGTGCTGCTGATAGGCTACGTGATCTCGGCTTTTCTCGGCGGCATCGGCGGCACGCTGGTGGCGATCATCCAGCAGATCGCCACGCCCGAGTTCGGGTTCTGGACGAAGTCGGGCGAGTTCGTCTTTATCGCGATCCTCGGCGGCAGCGCCCACGCCTTCGGAGCGTTCGCCGGCGCGGCGATGTTCGAGTGCGTGCGCTTCTATGCGGCGGCCCACTTGGCCGACACCTGGCAGCTGATCCTCGGCGTGGTCTTGATCGTCATCATTCTCTATGCGCCCAACGGACTGATAGGTCTCAGGCAGCGCTACGGTCAGGCGAAGCAGGGAGGACATTGATGGCCAACGTCCTCCTGTCCGCGAAGGGCATCAAGATCCGGTTCGGCGGCGTCGTCGCCGCCGACGGTATCGACCTGGACGTGCTCGAAGGCGAGAACCTCGCGATCATCGGACCGAACGGCGCCGGAAAGACCACCTTCCTCAACATCTCGACGGGTTATCTGCGGCCGCAGGCCGGAAGCATCACCTTCCTGGGCCAGGAAATCACGGCGCAGCTCCCCCGCACGATCACCAAGCTCGGCATCGCGCGGGCCTTTCAGATACCGCAGCTTTTTCTTGATCAGACCGTGATGGAGAACATGCTGATCGCCGCGGCCTCGCGGCTGGGAAGCCCTTCCGGCTTTGCGGCCCTTTCCACCCTGCCCGAACTGCCTGAAATGGAGCGCCTGCTTGATCTCGTCGGCGTCAAGGCGTACGCGTCTCGCAAGGCGAGGGAGCTTCCCGAGGGACAACGCAAGCTGGTCGATATCGCCCTGGCGCTCGCGCTGAAGCCCAGACTGCTGCTGATGGACGAGCCCACCTCGGGCGTCGCCTCCGCCGAAAAGCTGGAGATCATGGACATCCTGACGTCCGCGCTCGCCAAGGAGAAGGTGACTTCGGTCTTCGTCGAGCACGACATGGACATGGTGGAGCGTTATGCCCACCGGGTCGCGGTGTGGAACGTTGGGAAGATCCAAAAGGTCGGCACGCCGGCGGAGGTTCTGGCCGATCCCAAGGTCCGCGAACAGGTGATCGGCATATGACGGCGATGCTGGACTTCGAGAACGTCAACGTCGCGATCGCCGATGCGCCGGTGCTGCGCAGCGTCAGCTTCTCGCTGCCGCCGGGCGCGACCGCCGCGCTCATCGGGCGAAACGGCGCCGGCAAGACCACGACGGTACGGACCATCATGGGCTTCACGAAGGCGAGCGGCACCGTGCGCCTGGGCGGTCAGGACCTCACACATGTGCCTCCGCACCGCCGGCCCTTCCTGGGCATCGGCTACGCCCCCGAGGACCGTCGTCTCTTCTCGGCCTTTACGGTGGAAGAAAACATTCTGTTGCCCGGTCGCGTCGCGAAACTTGGCGCGGACGAGACGCGCCGGCGGCTGGAGCGAGCCTACTCCGTCCTGCCGGAGCTCAAGGAACTGGCGAGTCGCCCGGCGGGCTCCGTCTCGGGCGGCCAAGGCAAGATGGTCGCGCTCGGGCGCGCCCTGATGCTGGGCATCCGACTCGTCATTCTGGACGAGCCGTTCCAGGGCCTCGCCCCCGTGCTGGCGCAGAGGTACGCCGAGGCGCTGCGTCGGCTTCGTTCGCAGGACCCGGACATTACCCTTCTGATCACGGAGTCGAACCCGAAGCTGCTCGAGACCTTCGCCGACGTGACGCTGACGATCGAGCGCGGTGAAATCGAAAGGCGGGTCCGGGCGTAGCGCTCGCCCGGTTCGGCGCGCAAAAGCTCGCGCGTTCCGGAATCACGCGCTCGCCAGCGCGTGAGCGCATCAGTCTCATGACGAGATCGGTCCGCATTATCGCGCCACCGTCTTGTACTACGACGTCCCAGTCGTCGGGCAGGGTGAAAGCCGGAAATTCCTTGTCCGCTACGGTCGCCGTCAACATCGGATCAGGGCGCCCTTTCGCAATCGCGGCCGCGCGTGACGACGCCTCCATCGCAGAGCCGGGGAGGCCGGCCTCCAAGACAGGGGTTTCACCGTTTGACGGCTTTCGGCCTGCAGCCGGATCCAACCGGCATGAGGCTCGTCGCTCAGGCTGGTGTGGTTCGGGTTTTCGAAATTGAAGCGACGGAAAATTCGACATGAACCATGTGACGAGCCTCGATCCGAACCGGGTCCGACAGGGTCGAAGCCGAGCGCGCTCGCGTGTCTTGCAGCGGGCGCACTCAACCTCCAGTCAGGCGAGTCCACCACCTAAGCATTGATCGATCGTCGGGCAGGGCTGCGCAGGGCCCGTAGCATTCGATGCGGACGGACCAGGCTTCCGCCTCCGCCCGGTCCGCTTCTCGATCGGCCTCTTGTGCGCTCTCGCGGACTCCTTGCGCATGGATCATCGCGCCCACAATCCGGCCGCTCAAGACTACCTCTCCACACTTTTCGCGGAGGATTCCGCAGGTGGCTTGTGAGGCTAGCCGCAGCCGGGAGGCCCACACCTCACTTCGGTCAAGCGCGACTGAGCCTAGCGGCTCCAGCGATCTAATGTCTCAACGTGGCTCGAACCGTAGAAGTGGCAAGCTCCGCGCGGAAAAAACGCAGAGCGCTTTCGCGGAAGGGGGCGAGCTACTGGTCCCTGGTTCTCGCCGCGGCGAGGATATCCACTCCCCCAAACGGGAGCGGCGAAGGCGTTGGCTAGTCTGCAGTTTTTCGGCAGGCGGCCTAAGATTCGCGTGAGTAGCCACGGTGAGAAGTTACGAATTTTCCGGCTGCCGCGACCACCGCGCCCAAAGAGCAGGGCACTTCGCAATGCGTCAAATGACAATACTCGGCTGAACGCCTTCGATGCGGCCGGTCATCGTGAGCTTTCCGCTAAGGACCGGTTTGTGCCATCCGCATCGGCGACGTTGAACGGATAGATCGCGTCGTCACTCTGATTAGCACCAAGGCCGACGAGCGCTACAATGGCGTGCTGTGGAGGGTCTCAAATGGGCCAAGAGCTGCTCGCCGCCAATCTACTAGTCTGGCCTACAGCTTAGCGAACCGGCGGAACTTTCTCGATCGACTGCGTCCACGCTGACTTCCGGTCGCGCTTAAGGCTGATAGCGTTCAGTAGCCGCGCGATGACGATTATCATCAGGGCTCCAGCAAAACTGACCACGATCTGCATCGCAAGCCCCTCGGAGAGGCCGAGCAGCGTAAGGTGGCTAGCGAGCGCTAGAAGGACGCCGAGACAATAAAACAGCAGCGAATTCTCGTCACACCACCTTGCGCAGCTCAGCGCGGGCGTTGATAGCGCTCCCCAATTCTGAGGAATGAATCGCGGTGCCACAATTGCAAGAGCCACAAAATGCAGCAGCCGTATCGGACTTAGATTCGACTTATCCAATGGAGACACCAGATTCTTCAAACTTTGCATCAACGTATCGCATTTCCAGAGTGTCAAATCGCAGAATTGGGCGTCTTGCGAACTTGATTGGCGCAAGCAGAGTTGCGCCGTCAGCGGTCAACGCCGAGTCGCCGAACTTGCGCAAACACGAGCACACGCCGGCAGAGTGGATAAGCTACCGCGCTCAACCGACCATTAGTTGCCAGATTCCCCTTGTAACCCCATGCTAAAGAATCTCGTGAGTCGGGGGGATTCATGGAACGAAGTTCGTTTGATAGCATGTCGATTGAAGAGCTTTGGCAACTCCACGCGCTCCTGAACGACGTTCTTGCAGTGAGGCTCATAGCCAAGAAGAAAGAACTCGAGCGGCGGCTTGGCTTTCTCACCCGAGAAGACAAGACTGCTCGGAGCCAGGATTGAGCAGGGAGAGCAAGGGGCCCACCTCCTGCTACAAAAACAACGGTACGTAATATTTATTCGCACCTGCGCAGAAAAGTGTGTCCAATCAATAGAGTTGACAAGACACCCCTAGCACGGCTGCCGCATAGACAGTGCTAGCGATGACGTGGCCCGACCCATTTGAATTAATTGGATGTGTGGCGGAGGTCCGTTCGGATTGCTATCGGCCATAGCCAACCCCATCAAAAAAGCACAGGCTACCAGGTGATTGAGAGATAAGCTACTTCGGCTCATGGCCCGAAGCGGCAGTTGTGAAATGTCAGCTTTTGCGCCGCTGTTGGACTTTAGCGGACACAGCACGCACTTGCGAGGGGCTGCACTCGACGCGGTACGCGGCGGACGGAAGGAGCAACCGCCTATTATTTCTCAGCTAATGATCGTCCAGTCTTGCGGAAGCATCAATCAACGGCTGCTCGCTCACTGAAATGAACCCGGTGTATGGGGTTTCGATGTCCTCGATGAGGATTATCACGGTACAAGCCAGAAATCCCATGAGGTAGACCGGAATGCGCGAGGGTTGCTTTCTGAGACCTTGTGCACAGCCAGCAAACGCGATTGCCAGTGCGGTAATGCAATAGAGTACTAGAAGGACCTCGTTTGGCACTTGGTTGCCGAGCATTGCTACCCGTTTTCGCTGAGCATCGAACATCCGGTTCAGGGATTCGAAGACAAGCCACGCCGGTACCGATGCGTCTGCCTTCGGAACCCCGACCAAGGCATTCTGCCAAAGCTGCTCCTGAAGTTCATTTGACCTGGAAACGGTCATGTCGATCTCCTTCAAAGTGGAGACATGCTGGGACACCGTAAATCGCAGTTGTGCGTACTCGTGCAGCAATTTCAACGCTTCTGTGTTGTGCGGAGAGGGCAGGAGGCGCGCATTCAATTCCGTTGTGCTGCTTGCGTTGGCTTCATCCAGAACCGCGTGGCGCCGCTCTTCGAAGCGAGATAGTGCCATCGCGAAGGTGAAACCCAGCATCAGTGCCAGCAGTCCGAACATCGCGCCTTCCAGGCTCGCAACACCTTCTTCGCCCCGCCCCCTCGCGAGCGCGCCAAGCCATCGCCCAATCTCGCTGGCGAACAGCACGGCAACGAAGCTGGCTCCAAAAACCAGGAGCAAAGGGAACTCATCCAAATATCCCATCAGATCGGAGCTCCAGGACTGATGCGCCGGCAACCTTCACAACGGACGCCACTTGCCCAAGTAATTCCTAGCGCTTTGAACCGAACTGCTCTGCGAATCAGAGCCGCACCGGTGGGCCGGTAAAGGTTCACCTCACCTCGACCGGATCCAGGCCATACAGGATCGTAGCCGGCCTTATCGCTGCCGCAAAACGCCATGCCGGCTTCGGGTCAAACTCTGCTCTCGTGTCCGTGCATTGCCACTTCCGGTGTCTATCTGAGACAGCCGCCGCTCGAATTGTTGCGCGATTGGACGGCTCAGGGTCAATTTTGGACGCCGATCCCCCGGCTTAGCGGTCAATATTGCAGGCCGAATGGCATGTTCGTCCTCAAGTCTCTCATGTATGCGTCGCGATAACTGCGTACGCCAAGGCAGTTGCTCTTCCGCGCGAACCGCTCACGCCGTGAGAATGAACGGGACCACTCACCGCTCTCGGACGGAGCGGCACGGACCGTCCCCCGGCTCGGATTTGATCGTCAAAGGATATCCAATGCAGCCTTGTCAAAGGGTTGTTGGGCCAAAACGAACAGCCGATCTGTTGACAGTGCAGGCTTGCTCAGAAGAAGCCGATTTCGTGTTGGCTGAACTGAAGCCGTGGTAAACGATCGCATGAGCCCGCCGTCGGAGACTGGACGAGCGGGAAAATGATCGGTCACATGGGGCGGTGATGGCGAGCCTTCCCGAAAGTGCGCCGCCGCTTGCCGAAACTACAAGGGGCAGAACGAGCAGATCTTTGCGATGTTGCGGGAGCAGAACGAGCTTCTCGGGATTCAACAGCCCAGGACTAAGACTCTTAGCACCGGTTCTCCTGGTACGCGCCGCCGTTGATAGTGTTTGCGACCAGCGCGCTCGGCGGCATCCTGCGTGCGGTCGCGGGATCATAGCTGAAAGCTGGACCGGGCGCTGCCAGATCGCGACACTAGATCCGCGAATCCTTGCCGGATTGCCGAAAGATTCCGAGTTTCGGTCGGTGCGAAGCCGGCGCGGCGCAGCCGAACACGCACCGCCTGGTGTTAGCCCAAACACCTCGAAATAGGTCGAGATTGACGGCCCGGCAGGCCTTATCGGTGGTACACACGGCGGTGGTCACAAATTCAGACGGGCTTTTCGAGAATCCTTGTTTTCGGCGGTTTTCGCGCATCACGGCTTCGTGGAAGGGAGTTCCACTCTTTCCGACATTGATCGACAGCTTGATTACAAGCGCTAGGGGGCGCGATGGCGCGCAAGGGCGGGACCTCTTGTTCTTTCAAGAAGCTGATTTCCGCGACTTCGCAGCCGGCCGACCACTGCGTGCTTCTGCGGAACATCAGGCGGGGCAATCACCATCTGGCGAAGCCGATCATCTGGCTCGACATGCATCGCATCGACTATGACGGGTCGACCGTTACCGAGAACCTCGGCGCTATGCATTCGTACTTCGCGAAATATCGCGGACTGAGCGCCCGTGCTTCGCCGGACCAGCGCAGCGCGATTTTTGCATTCGGGGGCGCTAACAATGGGTTTGTTCTTGGATTTTGAATCGCCCGCTGCGAGGTCACCGCATTCGAAGCGCTTCGTTTCGTCGCTCGTTCTCACCTCTGCAGTCCGCAACCTACAGCTCCACACCTGCTTTGGCTAAGGCACTCCGCTGGTGTAGTAAACTCTGCGGCTTTCTCGCACAAAAAACCAAATAGCGCCTCGTCAACCGCCATCAACGTCGACCAGCATCCCAACGTCAATTCCGCACCGATCGCGCACCTTATCGCGAAGCCGACCATGTCGAAACGCGAGCCGGCCTGGGCTTTGATCCAGCGCAAGACGCCGGGGTCAATAGCTTCGATAATCCAATTTCATTGTTCCGCGCCCATTAGCATTTCGAGGGGCCCACATGCGTTCTCGTTTGTGCAGTACAGTATTCTTGGCCGCTCTCCTGAGCGCCTCTATCCTGACGCTTGGCCAATCCGGCAACTGTTGCTCGAGTGAAAGCTGGCTCGCTCCCGGTGCCGCGCATGCTCAGCCCGTGCGCGACATGATCGCACGGCTACGAGCCAAGAAGATGCCCGCCGGCATCGTCAAGACCAACGGCCGTATCGAGGCGACCCAAGTCGACGTTTCGGCCAAATATGCGGGGCGACTGGCGGACGTTTCCGTCGAGGAAGGCTCTACCGTGAAGGTGGGACAAGTCGTCGGGCGCGTCAGCTCGCCGGAATATGAAGCCGAGCTGAAGGCGGCGCAATCCGACGTGGATCGGACAAAGCAGACATTGACCCAGGCCGAAGCCGAAATCGCCTCGCGCCAGAGTGAACTCGCGTTTGCCAAGTCCGAGTTCGAGCGCGGTTCTGAGTTGATCAAGACCGGCGCCATCACTCAGAAGGATCAGGATCAGCGCCGCCGCAACTACGAATCCTCCGATGCGGCACTCAAGGCGATGACCGCCCAGCGGGACCAGGCCCAATCTTCCATCAGCAAGGCGCAGGCCGAGGTCGAGCGCATCCAGTCGATCCTGCAGGATCTGGTGCTCGTCTCGCCGCGAACCGGACGGGTTCAGTACCTGCTGCTGCATAGCGGCGAAATGGCTGCTGCCGGAGCACCGGTTCTGACCGTGCTCGATCTGACGGACGTCTATATGACGATCTTCCTGCCGGCCGCGGACGTGGCCAAACTCGACATTGGCAGCGAAGCCCGCATCATCCTGGACGCTGCTCCGCAGTATGTCATCCCCGCGACGGTGAGCTTCGTTGCCGCCGACGCGCAGTTCACCCCCAAAACAGTCGAGACCAAGGACCAGCGGGAAAAACTCATGTTCCGCGTCAAGCTGAAGATCGACCAGAAGTTGTTGCTGGAGCATTTCAGCAAGGTCAAGACGGGCGTGCGCGGCATGGGGATCGTGCGCACCAAAGCCGAGACGCCCTGGCCGGAAGACCTTCAGGTCACGCTGCCCAAATGACCGAGGCAATCGCCAGACTCGGCAGTGTCTCGCACCGATACGGTGCCTTGGTGGTTGTCAATGACGTCACCGTCGAGATTCCCAGGCAAACGATGGTCGGGCTGATCGGTCCCGACGGCGTCGGCAAATCAACGCTGCTCGCACTGATCGCAGGCGTACGCACGATTCAGGCGGGAAAGGTGTCGGTGTTCGACGATGACATGGCCGACCCGCGGCATCTCAGGGGCGTGCGGCAACGTATCGCCTACATGCCGCAAGGGCTCGGCCGCAATCTGTATCCTACGCTCAGCGTCTTCGAGAACATCGATTTCTTCGCACGCCTGTTTGGACAGGGGACCTCAGAGCGACGGGCGCGCATCACCGAGCTGCTCGGCGCCACCGGCATGAGCCCGTTCGAGGACCGCCCCGCTGGCAAGCTGTCCGGCGGGATGAAGCAGAAGCTCAGCCTCTGCTGCGCCCTCGTCAACGATCCCGACCTCCTCATTCTCGACGAGCCGACCACAGGCGTCGATCCGCTGTCGCGCGGACAGTTCTGGGATCTCATCAACAGCATCCGCGCGCGCCGACCGCAGATGAGCGTCATCGTGGCTACCGCCTACATGGACGAGGCCCAGGGCTTCGATTGGCTGATCGCGATGGACGGTGGCAGGATCATTGCGGAGGGTACACCCAAGCAGTTGCTCGCCAAAACCGGCGAGACCAACCTCGATGAGGCCTTCATCCATCTGCTGCCGGAAGCCAAGCGCATCGGGCACCAGAAGGTCATCGTGCGCCCGCGCATTGCGCCGCTGGACGAGACACCCGCGATCGAGGCCAAAGGACTGACACGGCGGTTTGGCAAGTTCGTCGCGGTCGATCACGTCGACTTCCGCATTGGCCGCGGCGAGATCTTTGGGTTTCTGGGCTCGAACGGATGTGGCAAGTCAACCACAATGAAGATGCTGACCGGCCTGTTGCCGGCGTCGGAAGGCCACGCCACCTTGTTCGGCAGCCCGATGAGCGCCGGCGACGTGGAGATGCGACGCAATGTCGGCTACATGTCGCAGGCATTCTCGCTCTATGGCGAACTCACCGTCCGGCAAAATCTCGAACTGCACGCGCAACTCTATCACTTGCCGCCGGAGAAGGGCGCAGCGCGGATCGAGCAGTTGCTGGATCGCTACGATCTTCGCGGCGTTACCCACAATCGGCCCGACAGCCTGCCCCTCGGCATCAAGCAGCGGCTGCAGCTCGCGGTCGCCGTGCTGCACGCGCCGCCACTCCTCATCCTCGACGAGCCGACCTCGGGCGTCGATCCGATCGCGCGCGACGCCTTCTGGCGCACGCTCATCGACCTGTCGCGCGACGAGGGCGTGACCATTTTCCTGTCGACGCATTTCGCGAACGAGGCGGAGCGCTGCGACCGCATCTCGCTCATGCATGCGGGCAAGGTGTTGGCGGTTGGCACCCCAAAGGAGCTGGTCGAAGCCCGCGGCAGCAGTTCGATCGAGGACGCGTTTGTCGGCTACCTGGCCGACGCGGCGGGCATCGACCGCTCCAAGAGGGTGCCGCCCCCGGCGCAGGCCGCTACAGTCGCCGAAGCCAAGCCGGCCGCGACAACGCGTGCCTTCAATCCCGCCCGGCTCTGGGCCTATGCGCGCCGCGAGACACTCGAACTGCTGCGGGATCCGATCCGGCTGGCGTTCGCAGTGCTGGGACCTATCCTTCTCATGCTAGCATTCGGCTATGGCATCTCGTTCGACATTGAGAACCTGCAGATGGCGGCGTTCGATCAGGATGACACGGCGCAGAGCCACCAGCTCCTCGATGGGTTCAGCGGCTCCCGCTACTTCTCGGTTCAACCGCCGGTGCGGTCCGCCCAGGAATCCGACCAGAGGCTGCGCAGCGGCAACACCCAGATCGTGATCGAGGTGCCCGCAGGCTTCGGACGCGATCTATTGGCCGGCAACCGGCCCGAGGTCGATGCCCGCATCGACGGTGCGATGACGTTTCGCGGCCAAACGGCGATCAACTACGTCAATGGCGTTATCCGGAAGGAAGGTGACGAGCTCACCTCGAGGCGCACCGCCGCGAGCATGGCCTGGAGCGCTGACAACATCGAATTGCGCTTCCGCTACAATCAGGCATTCCTCAGCGTCAATGCGATGGTGCCGGGCGTCCTGATGCTGTTGCTCTGTCTGATCCCCGCCATCATGTCGGCGATCGCTGTGGTGCGCGAAAAAGAGACCGGATCGATCGCGAACTTCCGCTCGACACCCATCACCAGGCTCGAGTTCCTGCTGGGTAAGCAGCTCCCTTACGCGGCCATTTCGCTGGTGAGCTTCGCAACGTTGATGCTGCTGGCCGTTTTCGTCTTTCGGGTGCCTCCCAAAGGCCCGTTCGTCATCCTGCTGCTCAGCACGGTCATTTACGTCATCGCGACCACCGGGTTCGGGCAGCTGGTGTCCTCATTCACGCAGACCCAAGTCGCAGCCGTCTTCGCGACGGCGATCCTGTCGATGGTACCGGCCATCAACCTGTCTGGCCTTCTCGCTCCGGTGTCGTCCCTGTCGGGAACGGCGAAGGTGATGGCCCTGACATTCCCGTCCGCATGGTACCAGCCGGTCGCGGTCGGCGTCTTCGCCAAGGATCTCGGGATAGCCGTTCTGTGGCCCGATATCGCTGCGATTACCGCGACAGCGGCAGCGTTCCTGCTGCTTTCGCTGCTGTTTCTTCGCAAGCAGGAGGCGTGAGACATGGCCCCGGCTCCCGACAGGATTGTATCGCCCCTCGTCAAGGCCAAACCGCTCACACTGCTGGATCACATCGTCAACACCATCAAGCTGGTCGTTAAAGAGCTGAGGAGCATTCGCGCCGATCCGACCATGCTCGTGCTCGTGGTCTATGCGTTCAGCATATCCGTGAACACTGTCGCGACCGGCGCTGTGACGGATGCCACGAACCTGTCCGTCGGCATCGTCGACGAGGACGGCTCTTCGCTGTCGCGCCAGATCGCGGAGGCACTGTTGCCCCCGACGTTTCAGCCGGCGGTCCAGATCCGCGCCAGCGAAATCGACGCTAAGATGGATCGCGGGGAGCTCCTGTTCGTTGTGGAGATCCCTCCGAATTTCGAGGCTGACCTCCGCGCGCAGCGCAAGACATCGCTGCAGATCAACATCGACGCAACAGTGGTCGCTCAGGCCGGCAACGGAGCCAACTACCTGAAAACGGCGATCAGCAACGAGATCCAGAGCTTTCTCAGCGGGGGCACCGACCCCAAAGTGGCCCCGATCAATCTGGTCGTACGCGCCGAATTCAATCCTAATCTCGTCACCGCGTGGTTCTCGGCCATGACGCAGGTGATCAATCAGATCACGCTCCTCACGGTCATTCTGACCGGAGCCGCGCTCATTCGCGAACGTGAACAGGGTACGGTAGAGCATCTGCTCGTGATGCCGGTGCAGCCCGCCGAGATTATGCTCGCCAAGATGTTTGCCAATGGGCTCGTCATCCTGATCGCGGCAATGCTGTCACTGCAGTTCGTCGTCCACTGGTGGATCGGTTCGCCGATCGCGGGGTCGCGGCTTTTGTTTCTGCTCGGCGCGGCGGAGTACGCCCTGGTCGTCGCCGCGCTCGGCATCCTGCTCGGCACGCTCGCGACCACTATGGGTCAGTTCGGTCTGCTCGCGATGCCGGTCCTGATGGTGACGCAACTCCTGTCCGGCAGCAGCACGCCGATGGAAAGCATGCCGGTCTGGCTGCAGTACGTCATTCAGACGGTCAGCCCCACGCCGCATTTCGTCTCCTTCGCACAGGCAGTGCTGTTTCGCGGCGCCGATATTTCGCTCGTCTGGCAGCCGCTGCTGGCGATGTTCGTGATCGGGAGTGTCTATTTCGCCTTCGCCTTGAGCCGCTTCCGGCGGGTCATCTTCGGAAGTTGAATGGGCTTTGAGAAGCGGTCAGGCGAGAGACGAGCGGTGTGGAGGTGACTGGACTGGGCATTCGTTCGGGGAGGATGTTGATGGCAGAGAAGGGCAGCAAGGTCGATGAGCCCGTCAAGATGAAACGGAAGGACTACGAGAAGGCGCTGCACAAACTTCAGGTCGAACTCTGCTATCTGCAGGACTGGGTCAAGCTGAAGGGGCTACGCGTCATTCTCGTGTTCGAGGGACGCGACGCCGCCGGCAAGTGCACTCAATGATCCTTGGCGGCTTTCGTGGGTTCGAACCCACGAAATAGGTGCACCATCACCGTTACGAACTGGGACCGGCGGCCGGCGGGTTGAACGTCAGCACACCGTCACCTGCGTGTGAGTTTGCAGAACCGACTCGCGAATTTCGTTCGAGAGACTTGCTCTCAAACGGCTGCCGTTCACGAATCCCTCCCGATTCATGAATTGCCCATAGCCGTTACCCACACTTACAGCGCCGACCTAGTTTCTTGGAAGCTGAACGGCTCGACCTTGACCGCGAACGGCGCAACTGAGCTTTCGCTAATCGGTCTCGCAGGACACCTAATTCAGCCATTTGACGTTCGATAAATACGATACGTCGGTGCAGAGCAAAAGCGGCGTCGAAAGTTCGATTGAAAATATTCATGACGACCTCAACACAACTGGACTGATCTCAACAATCACAGCATTACGACAGTGGACGGGCACAATTGCAAGGCGAATTCTTGAGTAGCGCGCCCTAGCAAACCATTTGCGGTGGCCCTTGATGCATAGTGCGGCCGTTTGTGAAATGGATCATATTGCGAGCCGGAAATGTCGCAATAGGATCATTCCACCGGGGCTGGTTGCATATTCACTTAGATCTTTTCACCCGGTGTCTCTCGACCATGCACGGATCGCAGCGAGAACTTCGCTGCGGCCTTCGTGCAGACCGGCTGCTTTTAATCACCAACAAGCTTTGTTCCCTCCCGCAAGTTCTGCGTTTGCTGTACCGACAATTTGCGGAGTCCAAATTGCCGTTGGAGGACGTTTATGCCCAAGGAGAATTGCCTGATTGTTCGTGCCGCCGGGAAACGACTGGACCTGTTGCGAGGCGAAGCTGCCCGCATCGCCAAGGGAGCTAATGCCGGCTGGTGGACCGACCGAGCGGAGATCGGCACCAGATTTTGCTTTGAAGATTCTAAATCAAAAGAGCTATTTGCACTCACCTGCGACAGCCTCGGCATCACCTGTCAGGACGACTAATCCATTGAAAAACCCGCCGGCCTGGGAGCCGGAGGAGTTTGTAGACCAGCTCAGAGACCGTCAGCCGTTGCACATGAAGGCTCGCCGGCTGTGAACGAAAGGCCGGGAGTTGAGGGGGGCTGTGTCAGCGACGATCTGGACGCGCCTGGAGGGGCACGACTTTGTCCACGTCGCTGTGACCTGAGCGCGGGCTTTGCAGCTTCACCACCTGCTCGAGTTCGAGAGCCTCTATGGCGAGCTCATCTGCCAAGCGTTCGAAAAGGGCGCGCTTTTGCGGGTCGCTCGTTCGCCTGCTCATAAGGGCCAAATCCGCGGCGTCGGCACGGAGTTTGTCCAGTCTTTCCCTGAGGTCCGCCATGGTATCGGCCCCGTCCTGGACCAACCCGTCATGCGGTGACGGGATGCAGGTCAACGGCGGAACATGCTATAAGTTCTCCTGTAACCGATTGTTAGGCCCACATTTATTAGCGCCGAAATGTGTGAACGAGCGCCCGCTTAGCTTTACCGAGCGCGCGGCTGTGGCTATTCTGCTCAATGCTTCAGTGCGCATGTGGTCACGAGCAGCATGGTCCGGCTGCATTGCCAATCGGATCCCAACATTGGTTGATCGACTCCACGAGGGGTACCGATGGCCATAGTAGTACCAGCTGCCACTAGAACAGCGATGGTCAGCGCGAGCGTTCGATAGGTTGCCAAGTTCCACTTCATTGCGTTTCCCTCCAGTGGAAGTGCGCATGCTATGCGCAGAGATACCTCCCTCTTGTGAATTACTTCACACGGCGTTTTTCAACAGTCATCACAGTCGCGTGCAGCACGCCCGCCGCGTGAACCGGCGGCACTTGAGAGGGCTCGCAAGGCTGAGCAGTCCGCCCCCTTACGCACTTTGCCGTAGAGACAGCAAAATTGCACCTCACCCGTTTTGGCCAGGGAAGGGGGCCCACCTGCTGCGACGAAAACTACGGTTTCGGTAGTGCTGACTCGACCGTTGCAAACACCGTAGTATTTATTCGCACCTGCGCAGAAAAGCGTGTCCAATCAATAGAGTTGACAAGACACCTCTTCCGCAAAAAGATCAATAAGATCAGGTATTTGAGCTGAGCTCTACCTGCGGAGCACAACCGAACGTACAATCGTTTCGGTAAGGCCGTAACAGCGGTCGGTTTCGTCGGATGGCTTCTGCCGGTGGTGGTGCTGGCAAACGAGCCCGCTTCATGGCCCACCATCAAGGTGACCACCGACCAGCATGCGCGTCTCGAGACGCGCAAGATGCCGTTCATCGGGTATTCAGCGCCTCCGTCATACGTTGTGCGAAGGAGACGGATCATGATCATTAGCGTTGCCGCGGCTGCGCTCGCCCTTCACCTCGGGACCTCGGTGGCACAGGACATTTCACCCGAGATTCAGACTGTCCAATACCATGTCCCCGTGAGGCCGCCTCCGTGCGGCCACGGTTGGGATGTGAGCGCCCGTGACGGCATGTGCTATCCAAACGGGTACCTTCCTCCTCAGGAACAGGCTGCGCGGCAGTACTACTATCGCGGCGGTGGAGGTTACGGCAGGTATCGTGTTCCCTGTGGTCACGGCGCAGACGTCGATGTTCGAGACGGTCAATGCTACCCCAACGGTACGGTCCCGCCGCAGTTTCAGCAGGGTCGACAGGGGTACTACGGCTACGACGACTATGAACGCCGCCCCAGACGCCGCTATTATTATTGAGAAGCCGCACCAGCGGTGAACTGGCGGGGCTCGACTTCAGCTCTTCGTATCGGCGCGCTTCAGCGCATTCCACGCGGCCTGGTTTGCTTGATCGAACGCCTTCCGGGATTCGGCAAGCGCGGCGCTCAGGACTGACCAGGATTCGCTGCCGGCCTGCTTCAGCTTCTGCAGACGTGCTTCCGCTTCCGACGCATCGGATTTCATCTGCTTGAGCGCGGCATCGACGTCGGCGGTGCGCGCCGTAGTCACTTTGCCCGCTGCCTCGCGGAATTTGTCCGCCGCTTCGCGCCAGGCCTTGGCCTGTGCCGCCGCAACGTCCTTGAACGTGGCCTGCTGCTGCTCGAGCTGTTTGCCGGCGTCTTCGAAGAAGGTCTTCATTTGGGCTTCGAATCCAGCCCATTGCTTGTCGAGGTCTATCTTGGCGCTAGCCCAAGCGGTTTCGCCCGCCTCGGCCTGGGTCTTGAGCTGGGCCTGAAACTCATCACGACGCTTCTTCAGGTCGGACAGGAATTGATCAATCTTGACCTTGGACTCAGCCTTGGCCTGGCCGGCCTTGACCTCGAAGGAGGCCAATGCGGCATCCATTTCGTCGATCCGCTCCTTGGCCCAGTTGAGGTAAAAATGCATGCTGCTCTGCTGTGACATGGCCGCCTCCGTTTGCTTGCCAAGATCAGAATTCCAGAGTTCGGGCTTGCTCGTATTGACCTGTCTCAATGACCTTGCGGTCTGAAGCGTTGGCGAACGGTGATGTGCCTCTTCAGGCCGCAAAGGGAAAAAAGTGCGTCAGGAACGCTATCGAATTCGAGAGATTAGAGCGCGACAGGAAGCTTCACGGCGGACAACGCATGTTCTTCTTTTTCTCGAACCGGCTGGGGTGTCTCGGCTCGCTGCTGATCTCCGGCTTGATCACTGTCGCGCTGCTCTTCCTGTTCGGGATACTTCGGTTTTGATCTTCACCGCGCAGGTCCCAATCCAGCATCTCCGCCTTTGAGATGTCGTTCGCTCAGCTTGAGGAACCTGGCCCCGGCTGGACAGTTGTTCGCACTCTCGCCACACGGAGAGCAGCCTTGGAAAGTACCATCATCGGAGAATTCGACACGCGTCGCGGTGCTGAGCTCGCGGTTGAGCATGTCGTGCAGGAATGCGGTGTGTCGCGAAGCGACGTCTTCGTCCAGCCCGCCGGCGATGCGAACACGGTGGGGACACATCCGGCTGGTGCCGATGCCAAGGCTGCGCCCGCGCCGGGGGGACGGCAGAGGCTGGAAGGTCTGATCGAAGTTTCCGTGGATTTCCACGGCGATGCGCCTGAGAAGATTGCAGATGCGTTGAGGAGCGCCGGCGCAAAGACTGTTCGCACCCAAATAGCGGCATCTGCGGTCCGGGCGGGGCTCGCGGGAACCCCTTGAGCATCCAACGCGTTTAGACGCGAATGCGAATTGCGAGGTCCACCTGCTTCAGAGTTCATCGCCCCTGATTCCCGGCGACACCGTCTGGCGGCGGTGCGAAGCGCGGCGTGTGGCGGTTCTGAACGATGCTGCGGCTTATTTCGCAGCCCTTCGGGAAGCGCTGCTGCAGGCGCAAGACCTCGTCTACATCATTGGATGGGACATCCATAGTGAAACCCGGCTGGTCGGAACGTCCGGACGCGCCGATGATGGCCTGCCGGAGCAGCTTGGTCCGCTCCTGCGCGCGCTGGTTCAACGCCGGCCCGCCTTGCGGATCAACATTCTCGTCTGGGACTTCGTCTCGCTTTATGCCTCTGAAAGGGAGTGGAATTCCGCGACGAAGTTCACCGCTGAGACAGACGGCCGCGTCCGGTTTCAACTGGATTCCACGCTTCCGTTTGGCTCGGCCCAACACCAGAAGATCGTCTGCGTCGACGGTTCACTGGCGTTCGTCGGCGGGCTCGATCTGACGATCAGGCGCTGGGACACGAGTGATCATCGCGCCGATCACCCATCGCGCTGCGACCCCCAGGGGAAGCCATACCCGCCGTTTCATGACGTTCAGTGCATGGTCGACGGGGATGCTGCGGCATGGCTGTTCGAGCTTGCGGACGAGCGCTGGCGTGCGGCAGGCCAACAGCGTCATGATCGGCGCACGCCGAAGAGCGTTCGGTGGCCAGCCAATGTGCCGGTCGAGGCTGAGCACTTGCCGGTCGGTATCGCCAGGACCGAGGTGGTCTGTCCTGCGGGCTCGACCATCAGGGAGGTCGAGCATTCCTTGATTGCCGCGATCCGGTCCGCGACGAGCTTCATCTACATCGAAAATCAGTTCACCAGCGCCATCAAGATCGCGCGTGAATTGGTGGAGCAGATGCTCCGGGTGCCGTCGCTTCGGGTTCTGGTCGTCGCTCCAAAACTGCATTCCTCGTGGCTGGAATCCCAGGCCATGCAGAACGGCCGCGGCGCCTTCATCGACTGCTTCAGTGCGGCTGGGGTCGCAGATCGTATTCGCTTCCTCTATCCGGTCTCGCGCAGCGGAGACATGGAAGCTGCCGTGATGGTGCACAGCAAGCTCATGATCGTCGACGATCGGATATTGAGAATCGGCTCGGCTAACCTTAACAATCGGTCGATGGGCGCCGATAGTGAATGTGACCTCGTTTTTGAGGCCGCGTCCGAGGAGCATCGGGATTTCATCGCCTCGGTTCGCCAACGCTTGATCGCCCATTTCTGCGGTCTCGAAGAACAGACCCTCGCGCAAAATGAGGATCGTCTTTTTGCTCTCCTCGACGACGTGTCGAGAGGTGATGGGACGAAGACGCTGCGGAAAGTAGAGTCCTCGGGTTTGACCAGTACCCTGGCCACGATGGTTCAGCCGGTGGCGGACCCTGAGAGGCCTCTTCATTTGGAGCGGGCGGCATCTCGGATGTGGAGCACGAAGACGATAATCGGGATCGTATCGATCGCCGTGGCGCTTCTTGGGCTGGCGCTGGTCTGGTCCTACACATCCTTGAGCGATTTCGCCGACGCAGGCCGCATTTCGACGTTCCTGTCTGTCTATTCGCAATCCATCTGGGGGCCATTCTTCGCGATCGCAGCTTTTGTCGTCGGCGGGCTGGTCGTGTTTCCGATTCTCGTCCTCATTGCGGCAACTGCTGCTGCACTCGGGCCATGGCTGGGTTTCTTCACTGCAATGGCTGGCGCCTTGCTCAGCGCCCTTGTCCTTTTTTCGATCGGACGGGTACTCGGTCGAGAACGCCTCCAGCGTCTGCTTGGACGACGCGCAGCGCGCATCCAGGAACGCATTGTAGGCAAGGGCATTCTGGCCGTCGTCGTCATCAGGATGATTCCCGTCGCACCGTACTCGGTGGTGAATGTCGTGGCTGGTGCGAGCACGCTGCCGCTTCGTGACTTCATGGTTGGAACGGTGCTGGGCATTACACCCGGGATTCTCGCCATGGCCGTTCTGGGAGCTCAGATCGCGGATCTGGCCAGGAATGCGTCCTGGAGCAACGTGTTACTGCTCGCACTGGCGTTTCTGGGCTGGCTCGGGTTCTGCGCGGGCGCGCAATTCCTTGCGACGTGGCTCGCCGGGAGGCGCTGATGGCGCCGATGCGCTTCATGACGTGGAATGTGCACGGCACGTTCAATCTCAATCCGAAATTCGATCTGGAAGGTGTTTGCTCCATCATTCGCAAATGGTCGCCGGATGTCGTCGCGCTTCAAGAGGTGGATTCCCGGTCGCGGTCAGACGACCCGTTTGCGAAGCTGGCGAGTCTCGTCGGCGATCACCGCGTTCACGCCAAATCGATCGTCACGGAGGACGGTGATTTCGGTCAGATGCTCCTGAGCAGATTTCCGTTCTCCGGCGTGCCCGAGATCGTCGACGTGTCGTACCGGGAGCGGGAGCCGCGCAGAGCGATTGCCACCGGATTGCTGACGCCCTCCGGCGACGTCCGCGTGGTCGCCACTCATCTCGGCCTGAGTATCCACGAGCGGTATGCGCAGGCTCAGGCCCTTGTGAGCCTGGTGAAGCCTGGAAGGACCGTCGTTCTCGGCGACTTCAACGATTGGTTCTGGGTGAAATCGGTGCGGCGCGTGCTCGCGCAGGTCTGCCCAAACCGAACGCGGCTTCGAACCTTCCCGGCGCGTTTACCCTTGCTGCGGCTCGACCGGATCTATGCAACGCGCGATAGCCGGTTCGGGAAAGTCTGGACCGACGAAGAGGCAAGGGCGTATTCGGACCATTTGCCCGTGATTGCGGACATCGAGATCTGATACTTGCCCGGCGGGATCACCTCACTCACCTCTCGCCGTAACGCTTTGAGACGGAGGCGCCCGATCAGACGAGCTTCCGAAGCTCGCCGAATGCCGATGTCTTGCCCGGACGGGTGACCTGCTCTTGCGCCTCGAGAAAAGTGTTGTGGCAGAGGGGCTTAGCTACTGTGCATGGGTTGTTTTCGCAACTCCTCGTCGCCGGGTCCATGCCCCTCAACGCGACCATGCGGAACTCTTTCCTCGAAGCAGCGTTGACTTGGCATGACTGAAGACCTTTCCTTCCGACGCAAACCCCTGACCCCCGAACAACGCCAGGCGCGCGATGCGGCGCGCCGGATCGAGGCCGAGAAGGCCATGCGCGATCATGAAGCAGCGCAGAAGGCGTTTTACGCCAACAAGGAACGGCTAAGGGCCGAGCGGCTGGCGCGTGAAGCGGCGGCGCCGAAGGGCTGAGCGAACGCGCTCGCTGCCCAATCGCTAAAATCGCTTCTCCCGGCCGTGGCCGGTTGCCACTTGTCGATCCCGTTTACATTCAAGGCCAGTCTCGCAGAGAGGGCGGCCACTCAGGCGGCCCCGTTCTCCCGCAACTCTCCGTTCATGCGTCAGCTCTCGATGCCCGGCGTCACGCGGCGCCGGGCCTGCATGACGAATGCCATATGTCGCCGGCCGGCGAACGGTCAGGCTTGACGGCCTTCGGCTTCCGGGAGGAAGCTTCAAACCATCCTCAACTGACGTGAAGCACGGAGACGTTCGCTCCCAGCAAGTCCGATCCTCATCAGTGAAACGAGAATGGAGCTGACCATGACCACGTTCGACAAGCGCGAGCAGGGCTTTGAAGCCAAATTCGCCCATGACGAGGAATTCATGTTCAAGGCCACCGCCCGGTCGAACAAGCTGCTCGGGCTCTGGGCCGCAAGCCAGCTCGGGCTCAGCGGCGATGCCGGGGCAAGCTACGCGACCGCACTGGTGACGGACCACCTGGCGAGCCGGACGATGGACGATGTCGTCGGCAAGGTGGCAGGCGATCTCGCAGACAAAGGCGTCCCGCGCGAGCAGGTCGCGCAGAAGCTTCAGGAGTGTCTGCACCAGGCGCTGGCGCAGCTCGAAGCGGACAAGCAATGAGACCGGCCGCAGCGCTTCATTCGGCGTGCTTGCGCATCCCGGACTCGCTGAGCTTGTCGACATAGGCAATGCCGATCGCCGACACGACGAAGGTGAGGTGGATCAGCACCTGCCACATCACTGCGGTTTCGGTGAAGCCGGCGCGGTCGGACCCGAGATTGCCGGCCTCGATGAAGGTGCGGAGCAGCGCGATCGAGGAGATGCCGATGATAGCCATGGCGAAGAGGTGCCAGAGCTCCTTGAGGAACAGCGCGATGTAGACGCATTGCGCCACGATCAGCCCGAGATAGAGCGGCAGTTGCAGCCAGCGCGAGCCGAAGATGATCATCGGCAGCAGGCCGAGCTGCGGCGAAGGCGGACGGGGGCCAGTTCCGGGGGCAGGCTCAACCGACATTCAGGCTGCATCCTCGCATCGGGTCGATCTCGCCGTCATGTACCGCGACAAGATGGCCGGCGGAAGACGCGACGCGCTCGCCGCATTCCATGGGCAGCGCCGTTTCATGCTACGGTGCCGACCGGCCGTCGCGCGCGGCCGCAAGCCGGAGGTGGGGAGTGTCTCGGAGCGGCCTTGGCAAGTGGTCCGGCGCAATCGCATGCGCTGGCGCCATGCTGGTCGGTGTAGGCGGCGACGAAGTCCGGGCGACACCGCTGACGCCGTATCGCTACGAGGCGCAGGCGCAGCGTCATTGCCCGCATGACAGGGTGGTCTGGCTCGACTTCAGGAAGGGCCTCTATTACCGCAAAGGTCAGAAGCGGTATGGCGAGGGATTTGACGGCAGCTTCGTCTGCCTGAGCGAGGCCCGTGGCAATTTCTACCGCCGTTCACTGTTGGGTCTGCGCTGAGCGGCACGGGGTCCGGACTTGCGAACGCGCCGGCTCTTGCTGCGCCGCGATGGAGCTATCTTGAGAGGGGCCTCAGGCAAATGCCAGGGCCACGAGGCTCGAGCAGAGCAGCACCAAGCCGCTCGCGGTCAATGCCAGGAAGCCATCGGATACGAAGTCATGGTTGCGCATGGGACACCAGCTGCTCTCGTCTCCGATGCTGGATCGGATTCATCAAAATTGTCCGAACGCGCCGGCTATTTCTGCGCCGACAGCTTGACCGACACGTGCGGGGATGTGCTGACGACCCGGGGACTTCCATCCGGATAGGTGAGGTCGCCGCGGATCAGGGATCCCAGGACCAGGAAGAATTTCTCGGCAAGCATCTGCGTCACCCTCGTTGGTGATGGCCTCTCGCAATTGGTCGAGGTGCCGAACGCAGAAATTCAATCAACTGAATGGGAGCAGGACAGTCGCGCTTGCTGCGCCGCGATGGAGCTATGTTGGGAGATGGGGAGCAGGGGCCTCAGGCAAATGCCAAGGCCACGAGGCTCGAACAGAGCAGCACCAAGCCGCCCGCAGTCAATGCCAGGAAACCATCGGATACGAGGTCATGGTTGCGCATGGGACACCTGCCGCTCTCGTTTTCGATGCGCGATCGGATCCATCAAATTGTCCGACCGCGATGCCTTGAAAGAGGTGATGCTTGCCGCCCGCGCGAGTGCCTTTAGGCCCTCGTGCGGTAACCTTCGAAGGCATGGGCCAGGAAGATCCCCGCGCTTACCAGGCCCATCAGTGCCGAAACCGTCTCGATCATCGTTAAATTCCAATCCGCCCCTGCGAGCCGAGAAAACGCGCGCGGCCTTGCACAGTCAAAAGAATTTCGGTGAGCGCCGCGACAATGGGGGTGGAGTGAGGATTTGGCGCAACAGCTTGTCCTGCCGTGGCACAGAGCAGGGCGCCCAGGCTCCGTAGATCAACGGGAGGAAGCGAACCTCTCGTTTACCATGCCGGCGTGATCGCTGCGGGCTCCCCATTTCCGCCGTGTTCGGGTTGCGTTATCCTTACCACTTCCGACGCGGTGGTGGGCCGTCTCGGAATCAGAACGACCGGACAGCGCTCCCCGTAGCCAAAGCGGGTAGGGTACGCCTCCGGCAAAGTGGTATTTGGGGCGCATGGGGATCCGACGGTCAGATTCGGTTTTGCGGGCCGCGCGCGGTGTTGCGGCGGTCGCGACCTGCGTTGTGCTCGCCAATTGCGCCTCCTCCAACAAGTTCGCCAGCCGCGTCGATCCGAAATACGGCGTGTCCTCGAGCCCCCGGGTGGTGGCGTGGGGCGAACCGGTCCCGAAGGGCGGCGGCACCTACCGCGTCGGCAAGCCCTATGTCGTGGCGGGCAAGACCTACGTGCCGGAGGAGGACGTCAATTACCGCGCCGAGGGCATGGCGTCCTGGTACGGTGATGATTTCCACGGCCGCCTGACCGCCAATGGCGAAGTGTTCGACATGACCTCGCTCACCGCGGCGCATCCGACCCTGCCGATGCCGTCCTACGCGCGGGTCACCAACGTCTCGAACGGCAAGTCGCTGATCGTCCGTGTCAACGATCGTGGGCCCTATCACGGCAACCGCCTCATCGACGTCTCGAACAAGGCCGCCGAACTCCTTGAATTCAAAGGCAATGGTGTCGCCAAGGTCCGCGTCGAATATGTCGGCCGGGCGCCGCTTGAGGGCTCCGACGACCGCCAGCTGATGGCCACCTTGCGCACCGGCGTTCCGGCGCCGTCGCCCTCGATGGTTCGTGTCGCCTCGGCAAAGCCGTTTGTGCCGGAGCTGCCGTCCTCGGGCCGCGGCGCCGTTCGCGGTGAGATCCCGATGCCGGAAGGGCGCCCCTATAGTCTCGGCAATACCTCCGCCGACATGGCATCGCTCAATGCGACCTCGGAAATGTCGGCCTCGAGCCGCAGCCGGGGCCGGGCGCTCCAGAACGCCCGCGCCGTGTCCTATGATGAGGACCGCCGCTACCTCGCCGAGAGCGCGCCCTCATCGGACGGCGCCGCCGAGGCTCGCAACATCCTGAGCGGACGCGGGCTCTACTGAGCCGCGCTCGCCGTCAGGAATTTCACCAGCGCCGCGTTCACCTCGTCGGGCCGCTCCTGCTGCACCCAATGGCCGGCGCCCTCGAGGATCAGCTTGCCCTTGAGATTGGGCAGCACTCGCTCGAGCTCGTTGACGCGCTTGGCCCCGATCAGGCCGGTGATCACAGCGTCTTTTGAGCCTGCGATGAAGAGGGAAGGCTGGTGGATCTGGGCGTCCTGCCAGGGCGCGGTCAGCTCCCAGTTGCGGTCGATGTTGCGGTACCAGTTCAGTCCGCCGCGGAAGCCGGACTTGCGGAAAGCTTCGGTGAAATAGGCCAGATCGGCCTCGCTGAGCCAGGCGGGCAGCGCCTCCTCGGCGCCCGCATGGCCGAGAAAGCCCTTGCCCTCCTGCACGAACATGGCCGCGGTGGGATCGGCGAGGCCGCGTCCGCCGAGCACGATGCGCATGGTGCGGCCAACGTCTCGCTCGAGTTCAGCCTCGGCGACGCCGGGCGTCTGGAAATACTGCCAGTAGAAATTGGTGATACCGCCCTGACGCAACAGCTCGAGCGGCTTGCCGCGGCCGCGGAACGGCGGCGGCACGCTCAGGCCCGCGACGGCCGTGAAGATGTCGGGCCGGAACAGCGCCGCGTGCCAGGCGACGGGCGCGCCCCAATCGTGGCCGACCACCATCGCCTTGGTCTCGCCGAGCGCCTGGACGAGGCCGACCACGTCACCGACCGTATCGAAGATCGAGTAGGCCGCAACGTCAGGCGGCGCTGCGCTTCTGCCGTAGCCGCGCATATCGGGCGCGACGACGCGAAACCCGGCTTCGGCGAGCGCGGGGATCTGGTGGCGCCAGGAGTAGGACAGTTCCGGCCACCCATGGCATAGAACCACCAGCGGACCCTGGCCGGCTTCGCGGACGAACAGCTCGACCCCGTTGGCCTTGATCGTGCGGCTTGAGGACATTCGCTTTTCCGCCTTGTTTCAGGGGTTTGGTCGGGAAATATGAGATGCCACGATAGGGGCGCGAGGAGAATCGTGCAATCTCAGGGCAAGCGTCCAACCGCGTGTTGTTCGCATCTGTTCCAACTGTTAGAACGCCTGTCTCAGGGCTTCGCCATGGCATTTCGTCTTCCTTCGCTTCGTTGCAACCGGCTCATCGCCGGAACGCTGGCGCGCGGGCTGATCGCTGCGGTTCTGGTGGCGGGGATCGGCTGGGGCGGGACGCTCTATGCCGCCAACCAGAGCGTCCAGGGCGCCAAGAAAGCAGAAGAGGCCGGCTTCGATGGCGATGCCCCGACTGCGATCCTGATCGAAGCCTCCAGCGGCAGCGTGCTGTTCGAGAAGAACGCCGACGAACTGCGCGCGCCCTCGAGCATGATGAAGCTGATGACCGCGGAGGTGGTCTTCAATGCGATCAAGAAGGGCGACATCAAGCTGACGGACGAGTACCGGATCAGCGAGAATGCCTGGCGCCGGGGCGGCGCGCCCTCGGGCGGCTCGACCATGTTCGCGGCCATCAACAGCAAGGTCTCGGTCGACGATCTCCTCCACGGCGCGATCATCCAGAGCGGCAACGACGCCTGCATCGCGCTTGCCGAAGCCATGGCGGGCAATGAGCGGATCTTTGCGGCCGATTTCATGACCAAGCGCGCGCGCGAACTCGGTCTCACCAAATCGACTTTCGCCAATTCCAACGGCTTGCCCGACCCCGGCAACAAGATGACGGTCCGCGAGCTCGGCACGCTCGCCCGGCATATCATTCTCGACTTTCCCGACTTCTACAAACTGTTCGGCGAGAAGGAGTTCACCTGGAACAAGATCCGCCAGTTCAACCGCAATCCGCTGCTCAATTCGATGGAAGGCGCTGACGGTCTCAAGACCGGCTACACCAAGGAAGGCGGCTACGGCATGGTGGGCTCGGCCGTGCAGAACGGCACGCGGCTGATCGTCGTCGTCAATGGACTCGAAGACCCCGAGGATCGCGCCACGGAAGCCAAGAAGATGCTGGAATGGGGCTTCCGCAATTTCGAGACCCGCATCCTGTTCGCGGCCGAGCAGCCCGTCGGTTACGCCAAGGTGTTCGGCGGCGAGAGCCGCTCGGTCAAGCTCGTCGCGAAGACGCCAGTGAAGGTGATGGTGCACAAGAACGGCAGCGACAAGCTGATTGCGCGCCTCGTCTATAGCGGCCCGGTGCGCGCGCCGATCGAGGCCGGCCAGCGGGTTGGCGTGGTCAGAGTCTGGCGCAGCGGCAACATCGCGGTCGAGACGCCGGTCTATGCGGCCGAAGCGATCAGCACCGGCTCGACCATGCGCCGCGCGATCGACGGCGCCAGCGAGCTCGTGATCGGCATGTTCCGCGCAGGCGCCGAGAAGCTCTGATCATGAGTGAGAGCGCGGCACAGCGGCCGTCCGGACGCGGACGCTTCATCACCTTTGAAGGGGGCGAGGGCGCGGGCAAGTCGACCCAGATCAAGAAGCTCGCCGACCGCCTCAAGGCGGCGAAGCTGCGCATCCGGGTGACGCGGGAGCCGGGCGGCTCGCCGGGCGCCGAGATCATGCGTCACCTTGTGCTGTCAGGCATGGGCAAGCTGCTCGGCCCCGAGGCGGAGACGCTGCTTTTTGCCGCCGCGCGCGATGACCATGTCCGCACCGTGATCCTGCCTGCGCTCAACCAGGGCACCTGGGTGCTGTGCGACCGCTTCGCCGACTCGACGCGGGCCTATCAGGGCAGCCTCGGCCGCGTTCCCGAGGGACTGATCAATGCGATGCAGAGGGTCACGATCGGCGATCTCAAGCCGGATCTCACCATCATCCTCGATTTGCCCGTCGAGATTGGCCTGCAACGCGCCGCCGCGCGCCGCGGCAGCAGTACGCCTGACAGGTTCGAGTCCGAGAAGCTCAGCTTCCACGAGGGCCTCCGCGAAGCCTATCGCAAGATCGCCGCCGACGAGCCCGCGCGCTGTGTGCTGATCGATGCCAATTCCGATCCTGACACGGTCGCGGCCCGAGTCTGGACGGCGCTGCGCGATCGTCTTCTTCCCACACCGGCTTCGGTGATTTCGGCATGAGCCCACGTCAGGCCGAGCGTGAAACCGCCGTTCCCCATCCGCGTGAGACGTCGCGGCTGTTCGGCCATCGAGAGGCCGAGGCCGCGCTGCTGGCGGCCTATCGCAGCGGGCGCATTCCTCATGCCTGGCTGATCGGCGGGCCGCAAGGAATCGGCAAGGCGACGCTGGCCTACCGCATGGCGCGCTTCGTGCTCGCTCATTCTCAGCCGCTGGCACCCGCCGTGCAGCGCGCCGAAGATCTTGCGATCGATCCTGACGACGCCGTCGCGCGGCAGGTGGCAGCCGGCTCGCACGGCGGCCTGCTGGCGCTGGAGCGAACCGCCAATGATCGTGGCGTGATGCGCACCGTGATCACCGTAGACGAGACGCGCGAGACAATAGCGTTCTTTGGCTCGACCGCGGCAGCCGAAGGATGGCGCGTCTGCATCGTCGACACCGTCGACGAGCTCAATCCAAACGCGGCCAATGCGCTTCTGAAGATCCTCGAGGAGCCACCTCAGCAGTCGCTATTCCTTCTGGTGAGCCACGCGCCCGCGCGCGTGCTCGCCACGATCCAGTCACGCTGCCGCAAGCTGCGCCTGCGGCCGCTCGCCACGGATGACGTTATCGCGGCCGCAGCTTCGGCGGCCGGGCTCGAGCCGAACGATCCCGCGCTGCGCGAAGCGGCCGAGGCCTCCGAGGGAAGCGTCGCACGGGCGCTGACGCTGCTCGGCGGCGACGCCCTGAAACTTCAGCAGCGCACGGCGGCGCTGCTTGCGCGCCTGCCGCGGGTCGATCCGCGCGAATTGCACACGCTCGGCGATTCGCTCGGCACCAGCGACCGTGTCGCGCTTGCCGCCTTCATCGACGGCATTGACCGCTGGATCGCGGAGCGCCTGCATGCGGATGAGGCCAATGCCAACCAGAACCTGCCGCGCCTTGCGCGCCTAGCTGAGGTATGGGAAAAGATCGTCCGCGCCGCGCGCGACACCGAAACCTACAATCTGGAGCGCAAGCCCTTGGTCTTCTCGGTGTTCGGCTGGCTGGCGGACGCAACGCGCTAGAGCATGATCCGGAAAAGTGCGGAGCGGTTTTCCGAAAAGATCATGCGCAAAACAACAACCTAACGCAGGTTCGTTTCCAAATTTCGGACAAGCCGGTAAAAGGAATTCGTGGTGGCAACGCGAGCTAAGAAGACCGTCAAAGGCAAGCGCAGCAAGAAGGCTGCCAAGAAGGCCGTGAAGAAAGCCGCCGGGAAGGCCGTGAAGGCGCGCGCGACCAAAGCCGTCAAGAGGACCAAGAAGGCTGCGGCCAAGAAGGGCGTGACGAAGAGCGCTGCGAGGACGACAAAGAAGGCCGCGAAAGGGCGGGTCGTCGCCGGGAAGGCTTCGACGAATGCAACTGCCAAAAAGCCGGCCAAAACTCCGGCGAAGAAGGTCGCGAAGAAGGGGGTTGCGTCTGCCGTGATCGCCGCGCCGGCTCCTGTCGTCATGTCGCCGAAGGCCGTGACGCCCAAGGTATCAAAACCCAAGGTGTCGAAACCCAAGACCTCGCGTGCGCCGAAGCCGGTCGCTGCATCAAAGGCTGCCGCGCCCGTTGCCGCCCCGGCGCGCGACAACGTCTTCTACATCACGACCGCGATCGCCTATCCCAATGGCAGCCCGCATATCGGTCACGCCTATGAGGCAATCGCGACCGACGCGCTGGCGCGCTTTGCGCGGCTCGACGGCAAGGACGTGTTCTTCCTGACCGGCACCGACGAGCACGGTCAGAAAATGGTTCAGACCGCGGCCGGGGAAGGCATGTCCGCCGCCGCGCTCGCGACCCGCAATGCCGGCCGCTTCAAGGAGATGGACGAGCGTCTGAACGTGTCGTTCGACCGCTTCATCCGCACCACCGAGGAGCAGCATCACCGCTCCAGCCAGGAGATCTGGCGGCGCATGGAAGCGAACGGCGACATCTATGCTGACAGCTATTCGGGCTGGTACTCGGTCCGCGACGAGGCCTATTACGCCGAGGACGAGACGCGCCTGAACGACGACGGCGTGCGCTTGGGGCCACAGGGTACGCCGGTCGAATGGGTCGAGGAGAAGAGCTATTTCTTCCGCCTGTCGGCGTATCAGGACAAGCTGCTCAAGCTCTACGCGGATCACCCTGATTTCATCGGACCGGACTCCCGCAAGAACGAAGTGGTCAGCTTCGTCAAGGGCGGCCTGCGCGATCTCTCGATCTCGCGTACCACTTTCGATTGGGGCGTGAAGGTGCCTGGCGACGAAGAGCACGTGATGTATGTCTGGGTCGATGCACTGACCAACTACATCACCGGCGTCGGCTTTCCCGATGAGAGCGACAGGAACTGGCGCTACTGGCCGGCCGACGTGCACATCATCGGCAAGGACATCATCCGTTTCCATGCCGTGTATTGGCCGGCCTTCCTTCTGTCAGCGGGCATCTCGCTGCCGAAGCGGGTCTATGCCCACGGCTTCCTGTTCAACAGGGGCGAGAAGATGTCGAAATCGGTCGGCAACGTCGTCGATCCCTTCAATCTCGCCGACCAGTACGGCGTCGACCAGATGCGCTATTTCTTCCTGCGCGAAGTGCCGTTCGGCCAGGACGGCAATTACAATCACGAGGCCATCGTGGCGCGCATCAACGCCGATCTCGCCAACGATCTCGGCAACCTCGCGCAACGTTCGCTGTCGATGATCGCCAAGCAGTTCGGCGGCGTGCTGCCCGAGCCCGGCGAGTTCAGCGACAACGACAAGGCGATTTTGGCGATGGCCGATGGCATGGTCGCAGCGTCACGCGAGGCCATGGCGACGCAGCAGATCCATCAATGGCTCAACACGGTCTGGGCCGTGGTCGCGGAAGCCAACCGCTATTTCGCCGGGGAGGCGCCATGGGCGCTCGCCAAGACCGATCCTGCCAGACAGAAAACGGTGCTGTACGTCACCGCCGATGTCGTGCGCCAGATCGCGATCCTGGCTCAGCCCGCGATGCCGACGGCCTCAGGGAAGTTGCTCGACAGCCTCGGCATCCCCGATACCGAGCGCAACTTCGCCATGCTCGGCGCCGCCAGGCGCATCGCGCCCGGCTCGACGTTGCCGGCGCCGACGCCGGCGTTCCCGCGCTACATCGAGCCTGCGGCCTAGGGGCGCCGAGCGATGCTGGTCGACAGCCACTGCCATCTGGATTTTCCGGACTTTGCGGATGATCTCGACGGGATCGTATCGCGGGCGCGAGCGGCCGGTATTGGCCGCATGATCACTATCTCTACACGGGTGCGAAAGCTGAATCAGCTTCTGGCCATCGCCGAACGTTACGACGACGTCTATTGCTCGGTCGGCACTCATCCGCACAACGCGGACGAAGAGGACGGCATCGCGCCGGACGAGCTCGTTGTCCTGACGCAGCACCCCAAGGTCGTCGCGCTCGGCGAGGCCGGGCTCGACTATTTCTACGACAACGGCTCGCCGGAGGCGCAGGCGAGGGGCTTTCGCGCCCACATCGCCGCCGCCCGCGCCACCGGCCTGCCGCTGGTGATCCACACCCGGGAAGCCGACGAGGACTGCGCACGCATTCTGGAAGACGAGGCGGCAAAGGGATCGTTTCGCGCCGTGCTGCATTGTTACACGGGCGGGCGCGAGCTGGCCCTGAAGGCAGTATCGCTCGGGCTCCATATCGGCTTCACGGGAATCCTGACCTTCAAGAAATCGGAAGCCTTGCGCGAACTCGCCGCCGAATTGCCCTCCGACCGTATCCTGGTTGAAACGGACTCGCCCTATCTTGCGCCGGGCAAGTTCCGGGGCAAACGCAACGAGCCCGCCTATGTGGTCGAGGTCGCAAAAGTGCTCGCTCAGACGCGCGGCGTGTCGCTTGACGAAATCTCACGCCAGACCACCGAAAACTTCTTCCGCCTGTTCTCCAAGGTGAAAGCTTAGGACTGGAGCCGCATGACGCTGACGCTGACGATCCTGGGTTGCGGCTCCTCCGCCGGCGTGCCGCGCCCGGCGCTCGGCTGGGGCGCCTGCGATCCCAACAATCCCAAGAACCGCCGTCGCCGCTGCTCGCTGCTGGTCGAACGGACGTCCGAGCACGGCACGACACGCATTGTGATCGACACCTCGCCGGATCTACGCGAGCAGCTGCTCTCGACCAATGTCGACCACATCGACGCAGTGTTCCTGACGCACGAGCACGCCGACCAGACCCACGGCATGGACGATCTACGCTCGGTCGTCATGCACATGCGTCGTCGTATCCCGACCTACTTCAATCAGTCGACCGCCAAGGACATCCTGTCGCGGTTCTCCTATTGCTTCATCTCGCCCGAGGGCAGCGACTACCCGCCGATCCTGACTCGGCATTCGATCGAGGCGGGCGAAAGCCAAACCGTTCTGGGGAAGGGCGGCGCCGTGACGATGACAGCCTTCCTGGTGCAGCACGGCAACATTCCCGCGCTCGGCTATCGGATCGGGGATGCCGCCTACACGCCCGACCTCAACGACATCCCGCGCGAGAGCTGGGGCGCACTGGAAAATCTGGACCTCTGGATCGTCGACGGCCTGCGCTACACCAGCCATGTCAGCCATTTCAGCATCAACGACGCCCTGTCCTGGATCGAGCGGTTCAAGCCGAAGCGCGCGGTCATCACCAATATGACCGCCGACGTCGACTACGAGGTCATCCGTCAGTCGCTGCCGGCAGGCGTGGTGCCGGCCTATGACGGGCTGCGGCTGGAGACGCACTGAACCTGGGGTAGAAATTCCGGCGTCAGCCGGCATACTCCTTGCTTGCGCCGGCCCCATCATGTTGATCTAACGTCTGAAAGACAGGCGTTGGACAGGGCGAAATTCAGGCACGACCGCACAGGTCGATTGGATCGCCTTGTGCGAGGATGGGGATTGCCTTGGCAGGGGACGATGTAGCGGCTCGGGGACCAGTGCGACGCGCTCTGGACCTGCTTTATCTCGGCGCGGGCTACGCCGCGGGCGTCTTCCTGGTCGCGATCTTCGCAATCATGATGGTCATGTCGGTCGGGCGCCAGTTTGCGATCAACATTCCCGCCGGCGACGATTTCGCGTCCTGGTGCATGGCCGCGATGGCTTTCCTCGGTCTCGCACACACCTTCAAGCGCGGAGAGATGATCCGCGTCGGCCTGCTGCTGGAGCGTCTGCACGGGCGGACCAAGCAGATCGCCGAGATCACGGCGCTCGGTATTGCCACCGCCTTCATTCTCTATTTCACCCGCTATGCCGTGCAGATGACCTACGATTCCTGGCGCTTCAACGATGTGGCGCAGGGCGTCGTCGCGCTACCGCTCTGGATTCCGCAGCTCGGCTTTGCCGGGGGTCTTGCGATCCTGTCGATCGCGCTCGTCGATGAAATGGTCAGCGTCGTCGGCGGCAACCGGCCGAGCTACGAGCGGGGCTCGCCGGATGAGACGCCGGACGAGTTCATCGAGCGCATCTCGCAGGGCGGCGGAGGTTGACCATGGCCAATCTCGGCATGATCGAGCTGTCGTTCGTCCTGCTCGGCGTCATGATCCTGCTGCTGGGAAGCGGCGTGTGGATTGCGGTCTCGCTTGGACTTGTCGGCTTCGTGGCGATGGCGCTGACAACGAGCCTGCCGCTCGGCGCCGTGCTCGCCACCACCACCTGGAGCGCCAGCTCCTCATGGACGCTGGCGGCCCTGCCCCTGTTCATCTGGATGGGCGAGATCCTCTTCCGCACCAAATTGTCGGAAGAGATGTTTCGGGGGCTGTCGCCCTGGGTTCAGTGGCTGCCGGGTCGCCTGACCCATGTCAACGTGATCGGCTGCGGCATCTTTGCGGCGGTGTCGGGCTCCTCGGCGGCGACCTGCGCGACGATCGGAAAAATCGCGCTGCCTGAGCTCGACAAGCGCGGCTACGACAAGAGCCTGAGTCTCGGATCGCTCGCAGGCGCGGGCACGCTCGGCCTCCTGATTCCGCCCTCGATCCCGATGGTGGTCTACGCGGTCACGGCGAACGTCTCCGTGCTTCAGGTGTTTCTCGGCGGGTTCTTGCCGGGCGTGCTCGTGATGGTGCTCTATTCGGGCTACATCATCATCTGGTCGCTGCTCAATCCCAAGAAGGTTCCGCCGCGCGACCCGCCGATGCCGTTCCGGCAGAAGCTGCGGGAGTCGGCGAAGCTCGCACCCTGCCTGCTTCTGATTCTGGCCGTGTTTCTCTCACTCGTGTTGGGCTTCGCGACCGCCACGGAATGCGCTGCATGGGGCGTTACGGGCGCGCTGCTGCTGGCGTGGTGGAGCGGCACGCTGACGCGGAAGAATTTCCTCGAGAGCATCATGAGCGCGACGCGCCTAACCTGCATGATCATGCTGATCCTGGCAGGTGCGGCCTACACCACGGCTGCGATGGCCTATACGGGCATTCCGGCCGCGCTCGCCACCTGGGTCCAGGGGCAGCAGCTCACGCCGAGCATGCTCGCGCTGTATCTGAGCATCATGTACATCATCCTGGGATGCCTGATCGACGGCATCTCGATGATCGTTCTGACGGCCGTTATCGTGCTGCCGATGGTCAGGCAGGCCGGGTTCGACCTGGTCTGGTTCGGCGTCTATCTCATCATTCATGTGGAAATGGCGCAGATCACGCCGCCGGTTGGATTCAATCTGTTCGTGCTCCAGAACATGAGCGGTCGTGATACGTTCACCGTTGCGCGGGCAGCGTTTCCGTTCTTCGTCCTGCTGCTCGCTTCCGTGTTCATCATCACGGAGTATCCGCAGATCGTGATGTTTCTGCCCAAGCTCGCCTTCCCAGACTGACCGCATCCGGTTTTCAAGTTTACTGTGAGGAGAAGTCCAATGATGTCTCGTTTAGTCCGCGCATCCTTGATCGCCGGAGCCGTGATGGCTGCGACACCGGCGTTGGCCCAGACCAAATGGAATCTGCCGGCAGCGTATCCTGCGGACAATCCGCACTCCGAAAACCTGGTCGCTTTCGCCAAGGACGTCGAAGCCGCCACCTCCGGCAAGCTCCAGATCACGGTTCATCCGGGCGCCTCGCTGTTCAAGGCACCCGACATCAAGCGCGCGGTGGTGACCGGGCAGGCGCAGATGGGCGAGGTGCTGCTCTCGATCCACGAGAACGAGGATCCGCTGTTCGGCGTCGACGTCGTGCCGTTCCTGGCCACCAGCTTCCCGGACGCGATGAAGCTGTATCAAGCCTCCAAGCCTGCGATCGTGAAGAAACTCGATGCGCAGGGGCTCAAGCTGCTGTTCGTGGTGCCGTGGGCGCCGCAGGGCGTCTATGTCAACAAGCCGCTGGCCTCGATCGAAGACATGAAGGGCTTGAAGTGGCGGGCCTACAATGTCGGGACCGCGCGCATCGGCGAACTGGTCGGCGCCCAGTCGGTCACGATCCAGGCGGCGGAACTGCCGCAGGCACTGGCGACGGGCGTGGTGAACTCCTTCATGTCGTCGGGTGGCACCGGCTACGACGCCAAGGCCTGGGAGTCGCTCAAATATTTCTATGACGTGCAGGCCTGGATTCCGAAGGACTACACCTTCGTCAACAAGGCCGCGTTCGAGGCGCTCGACAAGCCGACCCAGGAGGCCATCCTCAAGGCCGCCGCGACCGCGGAAACCCGCGGCTGGAAGGCCTGGCAGGACAAGAGCACCTGGTATATCGACCAGCTCAAGGCGAAAGGCATGACGGTCGAGCCGCCGAGCCCGGCACTCAAGGCCGGCTTCCAGAAGATCGGTGAACAGCTCACGGCCGACTGGCTCAAGAAGGCCGGCGCCGACGGCCAGGCGGTGGTCGACGCCTACAAGAAGATGTGAGGACGGAGAGAGCTTCCGCTCGCCGTGTTCGGGCGGGCGGAAGGCTCTCCAGACGCTGTTCAGGCAGAGATCGCCTTCACTGAGCCGACTTCGTTTCGCAGCAGGAATTTCTGGATCTTGCCGGTCGAGGTCTTCGGGATCGGTCCGAACACGACCGCCTTCGGTGTCTTGAAGCCGCTCATGTGCGAACGGCAGAAAGCGATGATGTCGGCCTCGCTGGCGCTGGCGCCGTCCTTCAGCTCGACGAAGGCGCAGGGCACTTCACCCCATTTCGGATCAGGCTTGGCGACCACGGCTGCGAACAGTATGGCCGGATGCTTGTAGAGGATGTCCTCGACCTCGACGGAGGAGATGTTCTCGCCGCCGGAAATGATGATGTCCTTGGAGCGGTCCTTGATGATGACGTAGCCGTGCTCGTCGAGCACGCCGAGATCGCCGGTGTGAAACCAGCCACCCTCGAAGGCTTCCTTGGTTGCTTTCTCGTTCTTGAGATAGCCCTTCATCACGATGTTGCCGCGGAACATGACCTCGCCAATGGTCTCGCCGTCGCGCGGGACTTCCTGCATGGTCTGCGGATTGATCACAGTGACTCTTTCCTGGAGCGGGTACGGCACGCCCTGCCGGCGCTTCATGCGCGCGCGTTCCGCAGGCGGAAGGTCGTCCCAGCCGGGCTGCTCGGCGCAGACCGAGGCGGGGCCGTAGACCTCGGTCAGGCCGTACACATGCGTCAGCTTGATGCCGATGCTTTCGGCGCCTTCCAGCACCGCGACCGGCGGCGCAGCGCCTGCGATCAGGCCGACGACGCGGCGGGCAGCATTGCCGGTTGACGTTTCCTTGGGCGCATCGGGGGCGTTGATCAGCGTGTTGTAGACGATCGGCGCGCCGCACATGTGGGTGACGCCGTGCTGCTTGATCAGCTGGAAGATCCTGGTCGGCTCGACCTTGCGCAGGCAGACATTGATGCCGGTGGCGGCCGCAATTGTCCACGGGAAGCACCAGCCGTTGCAGTGGAACATCGGCAGCGTCCAGAGATAGACCGGATGCTGGCCGAGATTGCCGGCAAGGATGTTGCTGACGGCGTTCAGGTACGCGCCGCGATGATGGGTGACGACGCCCTTGGGATTGCCCGTCGTGCCCGAGGTGTAGCTCAGCGCGATGGCATCCCACTCATCCTGCGGCAGGACGGCGGTGAATGCGGGATCGCCGTGCGCGACCGCCGCCTCATATTCGATCTCGCCGATGCGCATGCCGCCCTTGAACGCGGCGTCGTCGACGTCGATCACCAGCGGCTTGGGCCCTGCCATCCGCGCGAGTGCCTCGCTGATGACGCCCGAAAACTCGGGATCGACCAGGATGATCTTGGCGCCGCCATGTTCGAGCTGGAACGCGATCGAGGGCGCATCGAGACGGATGTTGAGAGCGTTGAGCACGGCGCCGGTCATGGGCACGGCGAAATGCGCTTCGTTCATCGCCGGAATGTTCGGCAGCATGGCCGCAACGGTGTCGCCGACGCCGATGCCCTTGCCCGCGAGATAAGAGGCAAAGCGGCGGCAGCGCTCATAGGTCTGCGCCCAGGTGAAGCTGCGGCCCTCATAAACGGTGCTGACGTGATCGGGATAGACTGTGGCGCTGCGCGCGAGGAAGCTCAGCGGGCTCAGCGGCACGTAGTTGGCGGGAGTCTTTTCGAGGCCGATATTGTACGGGTTCTGCCGCTCACTCATCGACACACTCCTTAAATCGCGTCAAAGAAATCCGATCGAGATCCAGGGGAAGATCGCGACGATGATCAATCCCACCAGCAGCGCCAAAAGATAGCCCCAGATCGGCCTGATGCCTTCAGCCGGATCGACGCGTCCGATGGCGCAGGCGGCATAATAGCCGACGCCGAATGGCGGGGCGAATAGCCCGATACCCATGGCGAGAATGATCACCATGGCATAGTGCACCTCGTGGACGCCGACGGCGCGGGCGATCGGAAACAGCAGCGGCCCGAACAGCACGATGGCCGGAATACCCTCCAGTACACTGCCGAGGATGGTGAAGGCCAGGATCGACACGGCAATGAAGGTCGCGGCCCCGCCCGGCAATCCCGTCATGGCGGCGGCCAGCGAGCGCGAGAATCCGGATTGGGTCAGGCCCCAGGCCATGCCGGTCGCCGTGCCGATAATCAAGAGAATCGCGCCCGACAGTGCTGCGGTTTCGACCAGCATCGGAAACAGCCGCCGCCAGTCGAAGCGGCGGTAGACGAGGAGGCCGACGAGGGCGCCATAGACGATGCCGATGGTGGAGACCTCGGTCGCGGTCGCGATGCCCTCGACGACGGCGTAGCGGATCACGAACGGCAGCGCGAGTGCGGGCAGGGCGATGATGAAGGTCCTGCCGATCTCGGATGCCGTGGCACGGCGGACATGGCTCATGTCCTCGTGGCGGTAGCGCCACCACACCAACATGCAGAGCGTTACCGCGAGCACGACGCCGGGCAAGAGGCCGCCAGTGAACAGCGCCGCGATGGAGACGCCGGTGACCGAGCCGATCGTGATCAGCACGAGACTGGGCGGAATGGTCTCGGTCTGGGCGCCCGTCGCCGCAAGAAGCGCGACGAGGTCCCCAGGCTTGGCCCCCCGCTCTTTCATCTCGGGAAACAGCACGGGCGCAACTGCGGCCATGTCGGCGGCCTTCGCCCCGGAAATGCCGGAGACCAGGTACATGGCGCCGACAAGCACGTAGTGCAGGCCGCCCCTGATATGGCCGAGCAGGCTTGCCAGGAACGCCACCATGGCCCGCGCCATGCCGGTCATCTCGATCAGGAGCCCCAGGAATACGAACAAGGGCACGGAGAGCAGGATGAGGTGGCTCATGCCCTCGTCCATCCGCCCGACCAGGACCATGACGGGCGTCCGCGTGGTCAGCGCGAGATAACCGAAGATCGCCAGGCCAAAGCCGAAGGCAATGGGAACCCCGGCAAAGACGCAAAAGCCGGCAACGCCGACGAAGAAGACGATGAGGTTGAGATTGCCTAGCGGCCGCAGGAGCGGCTCGGCCAGCCAGAACAGGCCGATCACGACCGCAACCGACAGCACGGCGGCTGCGACCATTCGGTAGTCGGCCGCGCGCAGCAGCCGCAGCAAGGCAAAGGCCGCCATCAGGCCGGTCCCGACCGGTAGCGCAGCGGCGCGCCACATATTCGAGATCTGGAGCGCCGGAGTGGTGATGTAGCTCTCTTCATAGGCATAGTCGCAGGACGGCCAGACGATCAGCGCCAGAAACGCGAGCGCCGCGCAGGTCGCGACCAAATCGAGATAGGCCCGCATCGCAGGCTTGGCGCTCGCGACGATCGCGGTCATGCGCATGTGCTCGGAGCGGCGGAATGCGACCGCCGCGCCCAGCATGGCCAGCCACAGGAACAGGATCGAGGCGAGCTCGTCGGACCAGATCAGCGGCCGGTGCAGGCCGTAGCGCGCGACCACCCCGGCGAACAGGATCACGATTTCGGCGACGACGAGAATCGCCGCCGGGACCTCGACGAGGAGGCCGAGCACGCGTTCCATTGAGCCCAGCAACGAAGGTCGGCGAGGGGACTGCACAGCCACCTCGCCCGTTACTTCGGTCACCTCAATCTCGATATGAGCCATGACGGCCCCGACGCGTTACGACAGCTTGCCGACGGCCTTCTCCAGGAGGTCCCAGGCCTGATCGCCGTACTTGCCTTTCCACTCGGCATAGAAGCCGGCAGTCCGCAGCTTTTCGCGGAATGGCGCCACGGCCGGCTGGTTGAAGGTCAGGCCCTTGGTCGCGAGTTCCTGCTGGAGGTTGGCATTGAGCTTGGCTGTATCCTCGCGCTCCTTCACGGCCGCGGCATTGATGTTCTTGGCGACGACGGTGCGCACGTCCTGCGGCAGCTTTTCCCAAGCTCTGCGGTTGGCCAGGAACCAGAAGCCGTCCCACATGTGGTTGGTCAGAGAGCAGTACTTCTGCACCTCGTAGAGTTTTGCGGTCGAGATGATCGCCAGCGGGTTCTCCTGGCCCTCGACGATCTTGGTCTGGAGCGCCGAATAGACCTCGCTGAAATTGATCGAGGCGGGCGCCGCATCGAACGCCTTGAACATCGAGGTCCACAGCGGCGACACCGGCACGCGGATCTTGAAGCCCTTGAGGTCGTCAGGACCGGTGATCGGCTTGGTCGACGACGTGGTCTGGCGGAAGCCGTTGTCCCAGATGTTGTCCATGACCTCGAGGCCGGCCTTCTTGATCTCGCCGCGGACATGGGCGCCGAGATCGCCGTCCATGGCTTTCCAGACCGTGGCGTAGTCCGGGAACGCGAAACCGATGCCGTTGATGGAAGCCGCCGGAACAAGGGTCGACAGGATCAGTCCCGACAGCGTGAAGAACTCGACGCCGCCGGAGCGGATCTGGCTCAGCATGTCGGTGTCGGACCCGAGCTGGTTGTTCGGGAAGATCTGGAGGTCGAACTTGCCGCCGGTCTCGCTCTTGATCGCCGCCGCCATCTCCTTGGCGCGCACGTTCATCGGATGGGTGTCGGGCAGATTATTGGCATATTTGTAGGTGAACTCGGCGCTCTGCGCGTGGGCCACATGGGGCGCACCGAGGCCGCCCAGGACCGCGGTCGCGGCGGAGGCCTTGAGAAGCGTGCGTCGGGAAAAACTCATCGGTCTGCTTCCTCGGAAGGTTTGTTGTTGTTCTGAGATGCAAACCTATACGGACGGTCGGCCTTAAGGTCATCTGCGATCTCGCGAGGCCTCGCTTATTGCAGCCGGACAAGGTCACGGCAATATCCGCTTTCGGGACACGGGGCCGATTTCAAAATCTGAAAAACAACCCCATGCACAGTAGCCGTCAAGAGCTGAGGCGCCGATTGAGACGCCAGAGAGAACGGCCGGTCAAGCGAAGGTGCTGCATCAGGAATTTCGGCTAAAGATTTGATCCGATTGTATATAAAAATATTCCATAATATACCTTATGCGAATTATGGATTAGGCCGTGTCGGCTGGGACCTGCCAATTGATCTTGCCAGGACTGAGCCGCTGGCGCACTCCTTGGGTCTGCTCCGCTGTCGGCCGGTCGCACCCCAGCAGAGCCGCCGCGCGACATGCCGGCTCGGCAGTTCTAAAGGTTTCTGCAAGCGTGTCAGGCTGTGGAGAGCGATCGCAGCCAGGCCAGTCGCGAGATCGCGCGTTCGGCGAGCTGCTGCAGGCGTTCGAGGTGGGCTGCGTCGCTCGATCGCTCGGCGCCATCGAGGTAACCGTCGACGAGTGCTTCGGCGATCTCCAATGGGCCTTTGCGTTCCATGGGCGCCGGAAAGCTGCCGAGGCCCACGGCGGCGTCGGCCATCTCGATCGCCTGTTGGCGAATGTCCCTTATCCGGACCGCAGCTGGCCCGCTCAAGCGTTGTTCCATATCGGCAAGTTGGGCAGCTAGGCGGAGCTCGAGTCGCTGCGCGTCGATTTGCGGCGGTCGAGGCACCGCCGACGTCTCGGCACTGCTCCGTTCGTGTTCGTGATGATAAGCGCGCCGCCTCTCCTTCCGCAGCGTGGCGACATGGCCGAGCTCCTCCTTGGCCATCGCCTCGGAGGCCTTCTTGACCTCGGAATCGTGCGAGTAGGCCGCCAGATAGGACCAGAAGGCGAAGGCGCGCTCCTCGTTGCGGACCGCCATCGCGAGCGCACGGTACGGCGTCATCAGACGAGATGTCTTCACCTCGGCGGCCGCGTCCGGAGGAAGTGCTGCCGGCGCCTCCCAGCGCACCATGGCGGGATCCGGGCGTTTGCCGCGGCGCGACTGCGACCACTGCGACACACTGTCTACGTGCTCGCGCTCGGCGGCGGCAAGCCGCGTGAACACCTCCGCCAGGTCATCCTTGCCCTGCCCGCGCATCTCTTCGGCAAGAGAATCGTACTTGTTGGCCGCTTCCTGCTCCATTGCATGCGCTAGCGCAAAGAGTTCGTCGAGCGACTCCAATACACCGGCGGGCTCAGCAACAAGCAATGACGTGCGCAAGAGCGGCATGGCGAAAGTTCCCGATGCAGATGTGTGATTTGGTTCCGCGAGAGTACAAATGTTTTGGTTCAGCTTGACAGATATCGACGTGCGCGATGAGTGTTGCACGTCAGCGGCGACAAATCATCGAAGAAGAATCACAAAGCATGCGCGGTCCGGTTGGTCGCGCAGATGGCATTTGGATCGACATGTCGAAGCGACCGGTTGACGATATCGCCCTTGCAAGGCGTGCAGCGTTAGCGCTCGCCGGCTTGCTGCTGTTGAGTCTGACATATATTTCCATTTCACCCGCATGCGCCGCCGGTGATTTGCCGACCTACCTGCCGAAGATCACGCCTGCGGACTTCTTCCCCGGCGCGGATCGTTTCGGCCCGTCCCAAGGCGATCCGCCTGTCGTACCAGTCTACCGCGGCGACCAGCTGCAGGGGTTTGTCTTCCTCAACTCCGATTTCGCAAATTCTGTCGGCTACTCCGGCAAACCGATTCACTTGCTGGCTGGGATCGACCCGAAGGGTGTCATCACCGGCATCAAACTCGTCGATCACAAGGAGCCGATCGTGCTGGTCGGCATTCCGGAAGCGCGCATCATCGCCGCCGTGAATTCCCTGATCGGGAAGGACATGAAGCCTGTCGCAAGTGGTGCCGAGAAGCCGCCGCAGGTCGACATCGTGAGCGGCGCAACCGTCACCGTGCTGGTGATGGGCGACAGTGTCGTCCGCGCGGCGTCCAAGCTCATTCGAAGCGGTCGCGTTGCCGGCGGCGACGGCGCGGCGGCTTCGGCAGCCCTGCCCCCCGTCATCAAGACGCTCGATCTCGAGCGCAGCGAGGTGCGCGATTGGGAAAGCCTCGTCGGCGACGGTTCGATCCGCCGGCTTCACCTCGGCATCGGTGACATCAACGAAGCCTTTGCAAAGTCCGGCAGCGCGGCGGCCGCCCAGTATCCCGAACCAGGTGAGGCCAGCGACACCTTCATCGACCTCTACGTCGCGCTCGCGAGCGCGCCCACGATCGGCCGCAGCCTGCTCGGCGAAGACGGCTATCGACGGTTGAAGGACAATCTGAAGCCCGGGCAGCAGGCGATCGTCGTCTTAGGAAACGGCCCTTACTCGTTCAAGGGCTCGGCCTATGTCCGCGGCGGCATCTTCGATCGCATCGAGATCCTGCAGGAAGGTAACAGCACCCGCTTCCGCGATCGCAACCATACCCGCCTCGGCGCAGTGGATGCAGTCGGTGCGCCCGAGTTCAGGGAAATCGGCCTGTTCGTCACGCCTCCCGAATTCACCCTGGATCCGACGCAGCCGTGGCAGCTTCAGCTGCTGGTGCAGCGCAGCCTCGGCGGCCGCGACAAGGCGTTTCTGACCTTTGACCTGGGCTACACCCTGCCCGATGCCTACATACGCCGCGAGCAGCGTACGGTGACGGTGCCGGAGACCGCGGCGCCTCCGCCCTCGCAAGCGACCGCCGCGACCGCACTGCCCCCAGAGGCAGACGAGCCGCTGTGGATGCGGATCTGGCGATCGAGCACGGTGTCGATTGCCATTACTGCGTTCATGCTGGCCGGCCTCACCGGAATCTTCTTCTTCCAGAATCTGCTTGTGCGCCGGCCTGTGTTGTACAACTGGGTTCGGCGAGGCTATCTCGCCTTCGTTCTGGTCTGGCTCGGCTGGTACGCGAACGCGCAGCTCTCCGTCGTCAACGTCGTCACCTTCACCAATGCGCTGGTGACCGGCTTCCGCTGGGAATTCTTCCTGGCCGCTCCGCTGATCTTCATCCTGTGGGCCGCGACGGCCGGCGGGCTCCTGTTCTGGGGACGCGGGCCGTTCTGCGGCTGGCTCTGTCCCTTCGGCGCACTGCAGGAGCTGACCAACACGGCTGCGAAATGGTTGAAGGTGCCGCAAATAACGGTGCCGTGGGGACTGCATGAACGGCTATGGCCGATCAAGTACATCATCTTTCTCGGACTGTTCGGGCTATCTCTTTACTCCGTCGACATGGCCGAGCGATTTGCCGAGGTCGAACCCTTCAAGACTGCGATTATCCTGAAGTTCTCACGAAGCTGGCCGTTCGTCGCCTATGCAGTCGCCCTGCTGGTCATCGGCCTCTTCATCGAGCGCTTCTTCTGCCGCTATCTTTGCCCGCTGGGCGCCGCGCTCGCGATCCCCGGGCGCATGCGGACGTTCGAGTGGTTGCGCCGCTGGCAGGAATGCGGCTCGCCCTGTCAGCGCTGTGCCAAGGAATGCCCGGTGCAGTCGATCCATCCCGAGGGTCACATCAACGTCAATGAGTGCATCTACTGCATGCATTGCCAGGAACTCTATTACGACGACCATCGCTGTCCGCACATGATCCAGGTGCGGCTCAAGCGTGAGAAGTTCGCGGCCATGTCCTCGCCCTCGATGCGCTCGGGCGGCAAGGGTCCGGCGACCGTCATCACCGCCGGCGGCAAGCCCGTCGGCGCTTCAGCCGTCATCTCTCCACCACCAAACTGAACCGGAAGCCCAGGAGGCAATCATGAGCGAGAACGAAAAGACCAAAGGCGTCAGCCGACGAGCCGTGCTGGGAGCGACGGCGGCCGCAGCGGGCGTAGGCCTGGCCGGCGGAGTGGCGATCAACGGCGGCAGCGGCTTTGTCTCGTCCGCCGATGCTCAGACCAAGACAACGGCACCAAAGGCGCCGGCCGCGCGACCGGCGGTGCAGAAGGCCGAAGTGGCGCCCGGTGAGCTCGACGAATACTACGTGTTCTTCTCGAGCGGCCAGTCCGGCGAGATGCGGGTCGTCGGCCTTCCGTCGATGCGCGAACTGATGCGTGTTCCGGTTTTCAATCGCTGCAGCGCGACCGGCTGGGGGCAAACCAACGAGAGCATCAAGGTCCTGACAGAAGGTATGCAGCCGGCAACGCGCGAATTCCTCAAGAGCCGCGGCGGCACCTACCTGAACGGCGACCTCCACCACCCGCACATCTCCTTTACCGACGGCACCTATGACGGGCGCTATGCCTTCATGAACGACAAGGCCAATAGCCGCGTCGCGCGCGTGCGGCTCGACGTCATGAAGTGCGACAAGATCATCGAACTTCCGAACCAGCACACGGTCCACGGCCTGCGCTTGCAGAAATATCCGCGCACCGGCTACGTGTTCGCCAATGGTGAGGATGGGGTGCCCCTGCCCAACGACGGCAAGATCCTCGACGATCCCAAACAGTATCGTTCCATCTTCAGTGCGATCGACGGCGACACGATGAAGGTCGCCTGGCAGGTGATCGTCAGCGGCAACCTCGACAATGTCGATGCCGACTATCAGGGCAAATATTGCTTCGCGACCTGCTACAACGGCGAAGAAGGCGTCACTCTGGCGGAGATGACTGCCGCCGAGCAGGACTGGGTCGTCATCTTTAACATCAAGCGGATCGAGGAGGCCGTGAAGAAGGGCGACTTCAAGGAAATGAACGGCGTGCCCGTCATCGATGGCCGCAAGGGATCGGCCTACACGCGTTACGTCCCGGTCTCGAACAACCCGCACGGCATGAACACGGCTCCCGACGGCATCCATGTCGTCGCAGCCGGAAAGCTCTCGCCCACCGTGACCGTGATGGATGTGCGCCTGTTCGACCAGCTGTTCGACGACAAGATCAAGCCGCGCGACGTGGTCGTCGCGGAACCCGAGCTTGGCCTCGGGCCGCTACACACTGCCTACGACGGCAAGGGCAATGCCTACACGACCCTGTTCCTCGACAGCCAGGTCTGCAAATGGAACATCGACCTCGCCAAGCGGGCTTTCAAGGGTGAGAAGGTCAATCCCATCCTCCAGAAGCTCGACGTGCACTATCAGCCCGGCCACAACCATACCTCGATGGGCCAGACCAAGGAGGCCGATGGAAAATGGCTCATCTCGCTGAACAAGTTCTCGAAGGATCGCTTCCTGAACGTCGGGCCGCTCAAGCCGGAGAACGATCAGCTGATTGACATCTCAGACGATCAGATGAAGCTGGTGCATGACGGCCCAAGCTTCGCCGAGCCGCACGACGCGACCATCGTCCATCGTTCCAAGATCAATCCGATCTCGATCTGGGATCGTGCGGATCCCATGTTCGCGGATGCGGTGAAGCAGGCCAAGGCCGACGGCATCAACCTCGAGGCGGATTCGAAGGTCATTCGCGACGGCAACAAGGTGCGGGTCTACATGACGTCGACCGCGCCGGCCTATGGCCTCGATCAGTTCCAGGTCAGGCAGGGCGACGAGGTCACCGTCTTCATCACCAATATCGATGCGGTCGAAGACCTGACGCACGGCTTCTGCATCGTCAACTACGGCATCAACATGGAGATCGGGCCGATGGCCACCTCGTCGGTGACCTTCACAGCCGATAAGCCAGGCGTCTATTGGTACTACTGCTCCTGGTTCTGCCATGCCATGCATATGGAGATGAAGGGCCGGATGTTCGTCGAACCGAAGTCGGTCTGATCGGAGCGACCTGGTGCGTCTCCTGTCACGCATGTTTCCGGCGGTGCTGGTCGCCGCCGGAATGTCGAGCTTCGCTGAAGCGGAGACCTTGACGGCTGCGCCCGGCCAGCCGCTGCAAGCGGTGCTGGATCGCGCGCGCGCAGGCGACGTCGTCAAGCTTGCCCCGGGGGACTATCACGGCTCGATCCGGATCGATCATCCCCTGGAGCTGGTTGGGACGGAAGGCGTGGTGCTGGACGGCGATGGCTCGGGCAATGTGATCACCGTCAGCGCGCCCGACGTCATCGTCCGTGGCGTAACCATTCGCGGGTCCGGCCGCGACCTGCAGGCGATGGATTCCGGGATCTTCCTGAAGAAGACGGCCGAGCGCGCGGAGATCGAGGACAACCGCCTGGTCGGAAACCTGTTTGGCGTCTACGTGCATGGCGCCAAGGGCTCCCGCGTCGTTCGCAACGAGATCGAGGGGCTGCGCGGCGGGCGCCTCAGCGAGGCGGGCAACGGGGTCTCGCTGTGGAATGCACCCGACGTCACCATCGCGAACAACACGTTCCGCTACGGCCGCGACGGCATCTTCTCGATCTCCAGCAGCAGGGACCGCTTCATCGACAACCGCTTCGAGCAGGTTCGCTTCGCGGTCCACTACATGTACACCAACGACAGCGAAGTCAGCGGCAACGTTTCGATCGGCAACCATGTCGGTTACGCCATCATGTATTCGAACCGCCTGGTGATCCGCGGCAATTCCTCCGATCGCGATCGCGACTATGGGCTACTTTTCAATTACGCGAACTATGCGCAGATCGAGAACAATCGTGTCACCGGCGGCCCGCTGAATTCGGTCATGCAGAAGACTGAGGATGCTCCGGACGAGGAGCGAGGCATGCTTCCGCAGCCGAAACGGGAGAGCTCTCTCAGGACCGGCCCGGAGAAATGCGTTTTCATCTACAACACCAATCGCAACAAGTTCCGCAACAACTGGTTCGAGCGCTGCGCCATCGGCGTGCACTTCACGGCCGGCTCCGAAGGCAATGAAATCACCGGCAATGCCTTCGTCAGCAATGCCAACCAGGTGAAATATGTCGGCACCCGGCATCTCGACTGGTCGATCGGCGGGCGCGGCAATTATTGGAGCGACAACCCGGCATTCGACCTGAACGGCGATGGAATCGCGGACACGGCGTACCGGCCGAACGATCTGATCGACCGCGTGCTGTGGACTGCGCCCGCTGCCAAGGTCCTCATCAACAGCCCCGCCGTCCAGGTGATCCGCTGGGCGCAGGCACAGTTTCCGGCGCTGCTGCCGGGTGGCGTCGTCGACAGCCATCCGCTGGTATCGCCGTCGAACACACCGAAGGAAACGCGATGACCGGCACGGTACGCGTCAGCGAGGTCACCAAGACGTACGGCCGGGTCACGGCCGTGCGCGAAGCCTCGTTCACGCTTGGCCAAGGCGAGCTGGTCGCCTTGATCGGTCACAACGGCGCCGGCAAGACCACGCTCATGAAGCTCATGCTCGGGCTGATCCGGCCGACAAGCGGCTCCATCGAGGTGCTCGGAGACAATCCCGCCGCCGGTGAATTCGCGGGCCGACGGCAGCTCGGCTATTTGCCCGAAAACGTCTCCTTCGACCCTGCCCTGACCGGCCGCGAGACGCAGGCCTTCTACGCCAGGCTGAAGCGGGAGCCGGTTGCAAAAGCCCTGGAGCTGCTCGATGCCGTGGGCCTGGGCGCAGCCAGCCGCCGCAGGGTGAACACCTACTCGAAAGGCATGCGCCAGCGGCTCGGCCTTGCGCAGGCGCTGCTAGGGCATCCGCGCGTGCTGTTGCTGGATGAGCCGACCACCGGCCTCGATCCCGAGCTGCGGCAGACCTTCTACGACATCATCGCGCGGCTTGCAGCTGGCGGCGCGACCGTGCTCCTGTCGTCGCATGCGCTCACCGAGCTGGAGGAGCGCGCCGGCCGGGTCATCATCATGAACCGCGGCATCAAGGTTGCGGACGGATCGATCGAGGAGCTGCGTCGCCTCGCCCGGCTGCCCACCAGGATTCGCCTGAGGGTGGCGGGCCTCGCTCCGAGCGAGCTGCCGGGCTGGGCCCCCAAGGACGCGACCTGCCGGCGCTTGAACGGCCACATCGTCGAGATCGACGCTGCGCCGGAGCGGAAGATCGAGCTTCTGCATCGCGCGACGGCCGCCGGAAATTCCGTCGAGGACGTCGACGTGGTCCCGCCGACCCTCGACGAGCTCTACGCTCACTTTCTCCGGCAATCGGAGCAGGCACCATGAACGTCTTGATCATCGCCGCCAAGGAAATCCACCAGGCCATCCGCAATCGCTGGGTGCTCGCGGCGACGCTCCTGCTCGCCGGGCTTGCCCTCTCGCTGACCTTTCTCGGCAGCGCGCCGACCGGGAACGTGGGCGTCCGGGCCCTCGACGTGGTCATCGTCAGCCTGTCGAGCCTAACGATCTTTCTCGTTCCGCTGATTGCGCTTCTGATATCCCATGACGCCGTCGTCGGCGAAATGGAACGAGGGACGATGCTGTTGCTGCTGAGCTATCCAGTCGCGCGATGGCAGGTGCTGCTCGGCAAATTCCTGGGCCACCTCGCCGTACTCGGCTTTGCGACCTGCCTCGGTTACGGCGCGGCCGCCGGAGCGCTGGCGGCGACGGGCAGTGACATCGACAGCGATAGTCTCCTGGCATTTGCCGCGATGGTGGGCTCCTCGGTGCTGCTCGGCGCTGCGTTCGTCGCCATTGGCTATCTGGTCAGCGCGCTGGTGCGCGATCGCGGAACGGCGGCCGGCATCTGCATCGGGCTGTGGCTGCTGCTGGTGCTGATCTACGACATGGCGCTGCTGGGCGTGCTTGCGCTCGACCAGGGACGCAGCATCTCAGCGACCGTGCTCAACGCCCTGCTCCTGTCGAACCCCACCGACGCCTACCGGCTGATCAACCTGACCGGGTTCGCCAATGTCAGCACCTTCGCCGGCATGGCCGGCCTTGCTCAAAACATCTCCCTGACGGTACCGGTCCTTCTCACCGCCCTGCTCTGCTGGACGCTGCTGCCGCTGGGACTGGCCGCGCTCGCCTTCTCGCGGAGGGAGCTATGACAGTCCGAACGCTGCTGCTCGCCCTGCTGCTGCCGCTCGCGCTCGCGGGCTGCAACGACAAGCAGGCTGCCAAGATTCCGCCGCCGCATCGGATGACCGCGGAGGACATCGGTCACTACTGCGGCATGAACCTGCTCGAGCATCCCGGACCCAAGGGTCACATCTTCGCCGCGAGCCTGATCCAGCCCGTCTGGTTCTCGTCGGTGCGCGACACCCTCGCCTTCACCGTGCTGCCGGACGAGCCCAAGGACATCCAGGCGATCTACGTGTCAGACATGGGCAAGGCCCCGAACTGGGACCAGCCTGGCGCCGACAATTGGGTCGAAGCGCGCAAGGCGTTGTTCGTGATCGAGAGCCGGGTCAAGAGCGGCATGGGCGGAGACGAGGCCGTTCCGTTCTCGGATCGCGCGGCGGCGGAGAAGTTCGCGGGTGAAAACGGAGGCAGAATCGTCGGCTTCGACGAGGTGCCCCGTGACTATGTCCTGGCGTCGGGGAATGTCGCTGCCGGGGCTGCGTCCAACGAAGCGACCGAAGGCCCGCCGGGCGACCGATCAAGGAGGACGCCATGACGTCAATGCTGTCCCGCCGACGATTCATCCGCATCAGCGCCGCTGCCGCGGGGCTCGGCGCGCTGTCCGTCGCACGTCACGTTCGTGCCGAGGTCGCGCCGGTCACCTGGCGCGGCACGATGCTGGGCGCGGTCGCGACGCTGGAGATCCACGACGAAGACCGCCGCCGGGCCGAGCGGCTGATCGCGCTCGCCTGCGCCGAGGCGCGCCGGCTCGAACGGCTGTTCAGCCTCTATCTCGACGCCTCTGCCCTGGTCGCGCTGAACCGGACGGGGGTTCTGATCGATCCCGCCGCCGAGATGGTCGAGCTGTTGTCGGCCTCGCAGCGCTATGCTGCGCTGACGGGCGGTGTGTTCGATGTCACGGTGCAGCCGCTGTGGGAGCTTTATGCCGGTCATTTCGCGCGAGATGATGCCGATCCCGCCGGTCCCTCGCCGGCTGCGATCGAGGCCGCGCTGGCGCGCATCGGCAGCAGCCGGCTGTCGATCAGCCGAGACCGGATCGTGATGCCGAAGGGCATGACCGTGACGCTGAACGGGATCGCGCAAGGCTACATCACGGACAAGTTGGTCGACCTGCTGCGGGCGCATGGCGTCGCGCACAGCCTGGTCGACATGGGCGAAGCCCGCGCGATCGGCTCACGTCCGGACGGAAAGCCCTGGGATATTGGCATCGCCGATCCCGACATCGTCGGCCGGACCAGGACGGTGCTGCCGATCATCGACCGCGCCGTATCCACCTCGGGCGGCTATGGCTGCCGGTTCGATCGCCAGGCGCGCTTCAACCATCTGTTCGATCCGCGGTCGGGCGGCTGCGCGCTGCGCTATCGCAGCGTGACGACCGTGTCCCGCAGCGCGACCGCGGCGGATGCATTGTCCACGGCATTCAGCCTGATGTCGGAAGACGAGATTCGATCGTTGCTGCCGCGTGTTGACATCGATCGCGTGCATCTGATCGACGACGCCGGCACGTCGGTCGAGTTGGTCGCTTAGGCTGCCCACCTCCCGCGCTCCAATTCAACGTAGCGGCAGCAGATCGAGCTGGCTCTGCGCTTTCTTCATGGCCGCCGCGAACCAGCTCCGGCTCGAGGGCTTCCTTGGCGTAGAGCCGACTGCGTCGAGCTACTGCGAGCCGAGCACGGCATCCTGATGGCGCGCTATCGATACCAACCATGACTGGTCGAGCGAACCTTGAGCGTGAGCGTTGATGGCGCCCCGAAGCAGGCGCTGCGTAACGGGTCGCTCGCGTATCCGCCAGCGAGAAGATCCGGCCGTCTAACAAATGCGCACGACCGGCAGTGCACGTGATCCTGGCCCTCGCGGCGGAGGCCAATCACTGCCCTGCCCTAAGCGGCTGCCTTTACATGAAAATGGAGAACGGCGCCCTTACGACGAATTCGTACGGCGAGTGCTCTGAGGGTAAAGGGCGGGAATCGCCCTTCTCCGAGTTGTCGAAGAGTCACTTGCGTGGGATCGAGCGCTCCTGCCCTTTGGGAACATCATGGCTCGCAGCAAGGATGGTCAAATCCGATGGCGCCTAACCGCCAAATCTCTTGACGAGCTTTGAGCCCTTGGCCGTGCTGATCTGCTGGCTGGTCAAGTCGCTTCCCGCGCTCAATCCCTTCACCATGAGGTTCTTGACGCGCTGCGCCGCCTGCTTCTCGTTGGAATAGTCGATCTCGACGTGATCGAGCTCCATGAGATGGCCGAGTTCGTGCGCCCAGGCGCGTCCATTGGCGTGGTCATTGCCATACCACTGGACGAAGCTCGCGGGCTCGGGAGAGCCATTCGGGTATGAACCTCCGCCGGCGTTCAGACTTGCGATCGAATTGACCAGGAAGATGTGGACCGCATTGTCCGCGGCGTGCCGGGAAGCGAGAACGCCCAGCAGGACCTCATCGCTGCTGCGCCTGCTCGGGGCCATGTCGAGCGGCTTGTCCATTATGCAATCGCTGATCACGAAGGCGATCTTCGCCTTCGACCAGATCGTATTGACGACATCGAGCGCCTTCTTCGCTGTGTCGCAGTCCCATTGCGCAGGTTCGAGGACGCCCCTGTTGGCGAATGGGGTGACATAAAGTCTAAGCGGAATGGACATGCGCCGTGCTACCGAGCAGTCTTAGGGCAGGAAGAACGGTATGAAGCCGATTCCGCCGCCGCCGCCTCCTCCGCCTCCGCCCGCGTTAGCCTCGGGCTTCGGCTGCCTTGCAGGCCGTGCCGGAGCTTCTTCGGGATCCCTGTTCCTGCGCTCGAGCTTTGCGGATGGTGTCGGACGGGCCCTGCGCTTCTCGCACTCATCGTCATTGTTCAGGAAGTAGCCCGCGGCGCAGGTGATCTTGACACATCGATCTCCATCGCGTTTCTGGCCGGATCCGCAAATTATCGGGCAAACCCGCGCCGATTTGAGCTTGATCGCGTCGAGCGCCTCAGGGCTCGCAGCCTTGGCATCGAACGTGGTGCCGGCATTCTTGTTGTACAACTCGAGCGAACGCCGTGAGGCCGCATCCCAGTCGCCATCGGCCGGTCCGCTAAAGCAACCGACCCGGCGCAACTCGGCTTGCACCGATTTTGCAAGCTCGGCCTTGGATGGCGGTGCCGGCGCGGACGTCTGTGGAGGCGGCAGCGCGGCTACTTTCGCATCCGAGTTCGGGGGGGCCTCTTGCGGGTCGGACCCAGCCTGAGCGCCAATTCTCGCGACGGCTATTTCAGCTTCCCGGCGACGCTGCTCGGCCTGCGCGGCCAATTGCTGCGCGGTTTCTCTGGCCTTCTCGGCCTCGGCACGAGCGTCCTGCGCTGCTTTCAAGTCCGAGGCGGCTTTGGCCAGTTGTGTCTGCTGGGCCCCCTGGTTGACGAGCCGCGCTTGCTCCTGCTCGGCCTGGCGCGCCTTTTCCGCTGCGGCCGCGCGCCTATCTTCCGCATCGATCTTGGCGAGCTGCAGCTTGGCCAGATTTGCGTAGTAGCCGTCCGGATACTGGGCAAGGAAGTAGTTCAGCGCATCCTTGTTGCCGATCTGCAGCGCGAGCTCGTAATCGTGCCGGATTTCTGCACGCGCCGAGCCCGGTGGAGTTGCAGGCAGCGGCGGCGGTGCCGGTTGAGGCGCTGTGGCGACCGCTTCCTTGGCCGGTGCCGGCACGAGCGGCACATCATCGCCACCGAGCGTACCGTACACATAGGGCTCCTGCTTGTTGCCGGTCGCCTTCATGACGTCGTCACGGACGAAGCCGAACACCCTGCGCAGGTCCATGCCCGGAGTAGCGATGTATTTCACCAGTGCCGAGGCATAGGGACTGTTCCTGCTGCCACCGTCGGACGCCGTCGAGCCAGCCTTGGCAGCGAAAGCAACCAGCGTATTCGAGGTCGCCGGCTCGATCCTGGCGAGGCCCCGGCTGACAGCTCGCGAGCCGACCGTCCGCTTCATCTTGTCGGCGAAAGGATTGTTGCGGCAAGCATCGAGAATCACGAGCCGCAGCTGCCGGGCCGGCTCGATCGCCAGCAGCACTCGCTCGAGCGAAAAGGCCTCGTCGTACACATCCGTATCGCGCTCAAGCGTCGCATCCGTGGGGATCAGGTAGTTCGTACCTTCGAGCTCGATTCCGTGGCCCGCGTAGTAGACGACGGCGACATCCGAGTCGCGCGCCACATCGGCAAAATCACGCAGGGCACGCCGCATCTCAGATGCCTGGAGATCCGTGCGGGTCTGGACGACGCTGAATCCCGCTCTCTTCAGCGTCTCCTCAACGATCGCAGCATCATTGGCTGGGTTGGCAAGCGCTGCGGCGTTCTTATAGGCCGAGTTGCCGATAACGAGCGCGACACGGTTCGCAGCCCATGCCGGCTGACAGACGATCAGCGCAGCGAGAAGAAACAGGGTACGGCGCAATGCCACAGATCGGTGCAAATGCATGGCAGTACTACTTTTTGATCTTCTTCCATCATTTGTGTCGTCACGACAGAAGCCGGTTCAATGCGATCTCATGATCCGGCTGTGGAACCCTCAGGGGATGGCATGACCGCGCTGGCTGGCCGGTCCAATTGACCTCACCGCAAGCCTGCCGTCTAATGAGGCAGGTTTCGAACAGGCGAGATCACTCCCGTGACTGGCGCGAAGCTCGATCAGGCGGGAACAGCGCGGAAGGAGATTGCCGGGCGCGGGGGTAATGCCTTGTTGGATTGGAGCGCCAGGGCAGTTGTCGTGATCATCTATGGCGGGTCTGCTCTGATGGGCGCCGCCAGCGTCCCTCACCTGCTTCCGCCGGACAATCTCCGCGACGGGCTTGCGCTTGCGGCCAGAATTGCAAACATCCTGTTCCTCGGCCTCGTCGCGCTGACAACCATCACCCGGCTGGTGCCGATCATGAAATCGCAGGGCATCGAGACGCGGGTCTCAGCCTTGCTGGGTACTTTTTTGAGCATCGTCCTGGCATTTCTTCCGAAGGCAGAGCTCGGGCTCGTCTGGTCGGCTGTGTCCTCGACGTTGGTCTTGGTGGGTACCTCGCTCTGCATCGTGGTGCTCCGCTGGCTCGGCAGATCCTTCAGCATTCAAGCGGAGGCCAGGCGTCTTGTGACGGAAGGGCCCTATCGGATCGTCCGGCATCCTCTCTATCTCTGCGAGGGGATTGCCCTGGTCGGCGTGACACTCCAGGTCCTTTCACCGCTTGCCGTCCTCGTCGCCATCGTGATTGTGATGATCCAATGCCGGCGGATGATCAACGAAGAGCGGATCCTGAGGCGGGCATTTCCCGAATATGCCGCCTACCGCACGACAACTCCTTTCCTGATCCCCACGTGCCGGACGATAGGCCGGGGCCAGGCACCGGCCAAGGCGATCGATCCGCACGTCTGACACCAGCTTCACATCCGCTCGATCTGTAACCGGCGGAGTTCGATCCGAACCGACTTTCGGCCTTCTTCAGCGCTTCAGGCAAACGATCCAGCCGATCAGTAAAAGTAGACATATCAACAATTTACCTCAAGGAACCGGAGTGCGAAGAGCGCCGGCGGGACCGCTCGCCGGCCCCAACAATCGTCCGAGGCCCTTGAACGCGTTCACTGGAATACGCGACCAACATCAGGAATGGATCGGGCTCGAGACTGTTCCTTGCACGAGCCAGGCGGTCGCCAGGAGCTATGAGTTTAGTCAGCATTCTGCGCGGCCATGCCAACTTCGTTGACGCTACCATTCTTCGGCTGATGTTGGACGTCGCGCCATGAGCAATTACACGCAGATCAAGTTGTACGCTCTTCTACTCGCTGTCTCGCTGTTCCTGACTGCTCAGCCGGCTTTCGCGACAAAGCGCGTGGCCCTGGTGCTTGGCAATTCCACATATCAAAACGCTCCCCTGCTTCCCAATCCGGCCAACGACGCCGGCGCCATCGCTGCGACGTTGAGAGCCGCGGGGTTTGACGTGGTCGACTCGAGGCTCAACCTCGCAGCGACGGACATGAAGCGAGCCCTGAGGGATTTTGCAGATCAGGCGCGCGACGCCGACATCGCACTCGTCTACTACGCAGGCCACGGCATCGAGATCGATGGCACGAACTATCTGATCCCAACCGACGCCAGGCTTGAACGTGATACGGACATCTACGACGAGGCGTTCTCGCTCGACCGTGTCTTGTTGGCGATCGAGCCTGCAAGGCAGCTACGGGTCGTGATCGTCGACGCGTGCCGCAACAATCCTTTTGCCGACACGATGAAGCGAACGGTCGCCTCGCGATCGATCAGCCGCGGGCTCGCCAGGGTCGAGCCAACGGTCTCCAATACGTTGATCGCCTTCGCCGCGAAGGCCGGGTTGACGGCGCTCGACGGCAACAGCCAGAACAGCCCGTACGCGGCCGCACTGGTCAAGTATATCGCAAAGCCGGGCCTCGACCTGCGCAGGGCCTTTGGGTTCGTCCGCGACGACGTCTTGCAAGCCACGGGCAATCGGCAGGAGCCTTACGTCTACGGCTCGTTGGGCGGCGAGGACGTTGCGCTCGTGCCTGCTCCAAAGGCCGTGGAGCCCGCGCCCGCGGCGGCCAACCCCCAGTCGGAGGTTCGCCGTGACTACGAACTGGCGCTGCAGCTCAACAATAAAGCCGCTCTGGGCGTATTCCTGAGCCAGCATCCAGACGGATATTACGCAAGCCTCGCCAAGCTTCAGCTCAACCAGATCGAGGCGGAGGAGGCTCGGGTTGCGGCGACCGAAAAGGCGCGCCAAGCCCAACAGCAGCAAGCCCGGCTTGCCTCCGAAGGCGCCCTGCGCGCAGAGCAGGAAAAGGCGGCCGCTGATCTGAACGCTGCGGAGGACGCCCGTATTGCGGCCGAAAGAACAAACCTAGCGGCGCAACAGCAAGCGGCCGATGCCGAGCGGAATCGGACCACATCCGAGGGATCGCTCAGCGCCGCGCTCACTCGGAACAAGGCCGCCGTCGAGAATTCCACCACGGTGAGTCCGCCTCCAGCCGCTGTGGCCGCTCAGAGTGACACAGACACGAAGGTCGCCGCTCTGAGCGCCGGGCCGCAGCAGGCCGATCCGGCCAGGGCCGATATCCCTCAGGCCGATCTCGCCAGGCTGGTACAGGGCGAATTGAGCCGCGTCGGATGCTTCACCAGTACCGTCAATGGCGAATGGAATGCCGCTTCGCAGCGCTCGCTCTCGCTCTTCAACCGCCACGCGGGAACCAAGTTCGACGCGAAGCTTGCGAGTCTCGATGCACTTGACGCAATCAAGCTCAAATCGTCGCGGGTCTGTCCGCTGGTCTGTGAACGCGGCTACAGGGCTAATGGCGACCAGTGCAGCAAGATCACCTGCGCCGAGGGCTCGTTCCTCAATGACGACAACGAATGCGAGAAGCGGCGCGGCAAGAAGCCTGTTGCAAACCGCAATACGGGCGAGCGCGCGGATCGCCCGGCCCGCGAGAGGTTCGCGCCGGCTGCGGAGGCCCCCGCGCCACGGCGACAGGCGACCGCCAAGGGAAGCAGTGGCAGCATCTATTGTGATCAGCATCTTTGCCGTCAGGTCAATCGTGGCTGCCGCCTCGAATACCGCGGCGGTGGAGGTCCCGGCGGCAACACTGGAAATGTCGAGGTCTGCAACTAGCGCCAAGCAAAAAAGAGGTGTCCGAAGGAGTGACCTGAGTGACAACCTGCGAGCTGGAGCAGAAAGATGTCGGCACCTTTCCGGGTGTGACGCTCTTCACGAAACGGCAGGCGCCCGGCATGAGGCCGACGGCGGTCTATCTTCCACCGAAGCACGCAACCGCCGCCACCCAGTTCGATGTCGTAATCTGGCTACACGGTTTCTATGTCAGGGATCATGAATACCTGTTCCGGAACGATCCTGCGCGTCTGCGCGAACAGGTCCGGGACTCGGGGAAGGATGTCGTGCTTGTCGCGCCATTCCTGGGCTACGAATATGCTGTCGGTGACACCTTTGCCGGGAACTACAGCGTGAAGGATCTGGCTTCTGCCAAATGGGGCGAACGCTATCTGGACGAGATCCTCGGGGCTCTTGCCAAGTTCGTGGCGCCTGTTACCAGCACCGTCAACGGCACCCGGAGCATACCCCAGCTCCAGGTCGGCAAGCTCATCATCGCCTGCCATTCCGGCGGCGGAAGCGGCATGCGCAACCTGGTCGGAAGCCTGGGAAAGTATCAGCCGAACCTGTCGGCCTGCTGGGGATTTGATTGCCTCTACGGCGTCAAAGCGCAACCGGACGACGCCACGTTCTGGTACCAATGGCTGTCGGGCCAGAGCACCTGCGCGCTCGAAATTGTCTATGGCCCGACCACCCTTTCGCAATCGGTGAAGCTGGACCTGGTCGGACGCGGACTCGCAACGCTCGACGGCAATCGCCCTCCGTCACAGCGCCCTGCTCTCAAGAACCTCACTGTGAGCGTGGGTCACTATGATGCATTTCCGGCCTTTGGGCAGATGGTCAGGGTCAATGATCTGGATCCGGCCTTCGTCGACCGCTTCATGATTCCGCAGGTCGCCGACAAACCTCCACTGGGCCAGAAGCCGGCGTCACGCAATGGAGAATTCCTCAAACAGGCGATTGCCAACGTTCGCGGCGCTTTCCCCTTTCCGAAGGACATTCACTACATGATTGCCCGCGGCGGTTTCTACAGCCGCCTGAGTAGGCTGTAGCGTCGCAAAGGCCCCTCCGGCGGGCACGAATACGCCAGTCACCGGCTCGCTGCTTAACCTTGACTGTAACGATGCAAGGAGACACGCAGGACATGACGGAACCACCCTTCGATCCGAACACCGCGCCGAGAGCCGGCAACTCGGCTCAGGACCGCGCCGCCATGCGGGCGGACATGAACAAGGTCGCGCTGAAGCTGCGCGAAGCCGGCATTCAGCTTTACGGATTCTACAAGATTCACGACCTCGTGCCGTACTGGAATCCGCTTGGCTTCGATTTCATGTGCGACAACTGGCGGCAACTGCTCGATGCCGCCGGCAAGGCACCGCGGCTAGGCTCCGACCAGATCAACATGCCGGGCTACGATCCGTGGCTGCAGGCGGGCGTCAAGAGCGTCGGCTTCACGCAGACCGGCAAGGCTCCGCACGTGCATCTCGACATTGCGATCGATCGGCCCGGGCTCTGTCGGATTTACATCCTGGAGAAAGACGAGGAGCGACGTCTCGACGCCCTGCGACGGGCCCGGGTGGTCACCGCGAGAGATACCGACGTATTCAGGAAGATCCACCGGCGGGTGGAGGGTCTCGGCATCGATCTCGACGATCACATCGGCTCGCACCTGGAGGCGGGGCGGCTCGTGCTCGATGGCATCAATTTCGTGGCCAAGGATCACAACCGTCTTCTCGATGCGCTAACGAACCTGAAATATCCCGCCGGCAACAATGTCTTTTTTCGCGGAGAGAGATCCGGCCGCGGTCATTTCTTTGGCATGGCCTCATTCCTGGCCACCGACGGCATCGGTTTTCGGCAAATCTGGCAAACATTTCCGGAGGAAAGACCGATCGCAACACCAGATCCGCGTACCGGACCGGCGATGGATCCCAAGGCTTCGGGGCGGTTCGGCGATTCACCGAACCTGCCGGATCTCACGTCGGTGCACTGTGCCGTGTCGAAGCGGATCTGCAACGTCCATATCGACGAGATGGGCTTCGTGGTCACGGACAGCAAAGGCACCATCATCGTCGACCCTGACGCGCTGCGGCACATCTTCGTCGAATTGCTCTGGAAGACCAACCTGCAGGGCAAACTACCCTTCTGGGCGCTCGACAACGTCAACTTCATCATCCCGAGCTCGCCAAACGACTTTTCCCGCGTTGGAGTCAGCGTCGACATCGCGAAGTTCGGGCGAGTCAAGATTGCGCTCAACGGGAGCTGCTCGGCCGACGGCAAGATGGAAGCAGCCGGCACGCTCACGCTCGGGTTCAAATTCTGAGACAGCCGACAGCCACGGCTCACTTGATGGAATAGGATTTGACGTCGAACGACCAATTGCTCGGCACCAGTTTTCCGCTGCCGCCGTCCGGCACACGCAGCTCCCTGGTCCACGCCGACAAATAGCTCAACGTATCGGCCTGATCCTGTAGTTTGCGCGGGAGGTCCGGCAAATCGAGCAATTGCACGCGCCGTTCACTCAGGATCGCAACCATGATTGCCGAGCCGGTCGGCGGTGCGACGACATATTCAAAGCCACGTTGCCGTCCTGCCGGGGTCGGCACAACAAATTGCACGCCGGGCTTGACGAGATTGATGTCGCGGCCGTCCGACTGCTCCAACAATTCGGGAGTCGGAAAGATCTGGGACATCCGTCCGTCCGCATCGACATCCACCAGAATGAGATAGCCTGCCTTCTTCGCAGTCACGCCGAATGACACCTTGCCGCCAACGTTGACGGTCAGGCTGGGCAGGATCTCAAGGGACACACTTGCAGCATTGCTCTGTGCGGCGCTGGACTGTCCGCGCGTCGCCTGGATGCGCCAAAACCATGGTGCGCTCGCCAGGCTCGCATGGAGAGATTCCGGCCGCAGCGGCGCCGCGGGCGCGGCCCCGCTTCCCGCCAGCAGCAGGGCGAATGCGAAGCATACTCGTTTACGGCGGATCAGCTCCGATCGCCACATGGCTCCCCCAAACAGATGTCAGGGAGCGCTGAAGAAGCCGATCGAGGCGATCCGCGCGTCCGCAGGCAGGTAGCGCTCGAGGTTCTTGATTAACTGCCCTGAGGCGCGTCGCCGATTGAGCTGAATCAGGACAGTCTCGAGATCGACCATGCGCCGCTGCGAGGTTACAGCAACGATCTGCTCGGCACCGAACGGCTCACCCACCCGGAGTGGCAGCCGCAAGTTCGACGATTTGGCCACCGCCGCATCTGTACCCACCGGGTACAACATCTGGATGGTACCATCGCCGGATACATTGAACAGCAGCAATGCCCTTGAGGCCACGTCGGACAGTTCGACTTCGACGGTCTGACCAGCGCGCTGCTGTCGATCATCCGGCCAAATACGCATGATCTGCGGCGATCGGGTCGCCATGCGCTTGAGCTCGCGCATTGCTGCAGTGCGATCCACGACCGTCGGCAAATTGGCTACGTCCATCCCATAGGCGACGACATCGCCCCAGGCGATCACGTCATGAGAGACCGGGTCCCAGATCAGGTCGGGATTGTCCGTCGGCTGAACGGCCTGCACGGTGGCGTCCTTCGGCGTCACGCCGGTGAAATAGTTCATTTTGCCGTCGAGCGCCGCCAGACGGATCGGTGCCGTGAGACGGAGGGGCGCCGGTGCAGCGACGGTCGGGGCTGCAGCAGTCGGAGCGGCGACGGGCGCAACCGTATTGGGTCCAGCGGCCAGCGTCGGCAGCGCCGGAGCCTTGGTCGTCGCAGCCGGCGGGGCAGCCGCCTGTCCATCAGCAGCCTGACTGGAGGCCGTCCTCGCGGCCGGCCCCTGAATCAGCACCACGCCGCGCGTCAGCTCGAAGGCGACGGCCGTCTCCGGCGCCTGCGCCGGTGACGATATCGTCACGATGTTCTGGCGCTGGTCCGAGAGCTGATAGACCACCTGCCGGACATTGGCGAAGAGCTCCTTGAGCGTCACCTTGCCATCGCGATTGATGTCCGCGCTGCCCTCCACTGCCCGCGCCACCGCGTAGCTGAGAGCCCCGCGCAGCCCATCGATCCCGGGAATCCGTACTTCGGGCGCCTTGGTGTAGCGATCAACAGCGGCGAGGAAAGCCGTGTGGTCGAGATCGAGCTCGGACTTCGGACCGTTGCTGTCCGATACCGGTTTCAATTCATCGACAAGCAACGTGTAGCGCGGCACCTGCCGGAAGCTCATCTCCGCAGCCCGCGGGTCGATATCGCGCACCATTCCGCCGCCATGGCAGGTATCCGCCACGAAGATCACCTTCGCGCCGCGCAGCTCGAACTGCCGGATGAAGTGGTTGAACTCGCTCCCCAGAATGCGCTCGACGGACCCCTTCGGCGTGGTTTCGAAGCCGGGCAGCAGGAACACGTTCTCCATCCCATCGGGCTCCGAGCCCTTGACGCGCTCAGGCTCTTGCGTGCCGTGGCCGGCGATCGACAGGAAGACGAGGTCGTTGGTCTTTGTGCGCGTCACCAATGCACTGATTTCACGCAAGACGCTCGCCCTGTCCGCTTGGGCATTGGTCAACTCGACGACATCGCTGACCCCCATCGTCTTCAGGCTGGACACGAGATCTCCAGCGTCAGCGACTGCGCCCTTCAGTTTGCGGACGTGCTGGTAATCGTCGATTCCGATCACGAGCGCGCGCACGGCCGCCCCATCCGGATTGCTGATCGCCAGTGCTTCCGCTGCCTGGGCGCGCTGCAGCGGCAGACCGATCACCGCAGCAAGCGCAATGGCGGCAGCGCAGCAGATCCCGTACTCAAATCCTCTGGGCCTTCGCATCGTGATGCACCTCGATGTCATGCAAGCCGGTTCCCGAACCGGGCCGGTCGGACGTGGCGGCGACACCTCGCCCGAGCGTCCCGGATTCAGCCTGCGAACAGCATTCGCTATCCATCTGTAGCGCCAGTGACACACATGGTTCAGCGCCTCTTGGTCGCGGTTTTCGTAGCCGCCGATTTGCGGCCCGTCGGCGCATCGGAGTCCTGGTAGGCGTCAGCCGAAACGGTTGTCTGGTCATCGGCGAAGGCACGGAAGCGAACCGGAGTGTAGCCACGCGCAAGCAGGCTCGCCAACGGATAGATGTTGCGGCAAACGCGTCCGTTGCAGCCGCCGGTCGAGGACTCCATCACCTCCGCCTTGCGATCCGGCGTGAACCGCAGGAACAACATCACATGGGAGCCGGGTTTGTTGAGTGCATCGCCGGGCTTCAACTCCCAGGGGTTCGTCACGGGCGCAGCGATCGCGGGAATGGCGGCGGTCGTGTAGTGGACCGAGAGTCCCCACGTGGCGCTGACGAACGCCGAGCAGTCGACGCCCGCCACATCCGGCCGCGGCGCGTTGCGGGTGCAGACATTTCCGGCCAACGTGCCGCTCTCGATGCGCTGCCGGAAGTTTGCCAGCGAGCCGTGACAGCCCCAGCAATAAGGTACGCCGCGCACCTCCTGGTTTACCTTGCCCTGAAGATACCATGGGCGGCGAATGCGATTGAATCCGCTGCACTGGCTGTCCGGATCGTTGCCATAGTTCGCCGGCGTTAGCTTCCACTGCACGCCCTCGAACGCAAACGCGGTCTCGATCGCCTGCTGGCGATTTGACGGCCGCACCGCCGCTGTCGCATTGAACTTGCCATTGTTGGAAGGCTGCGCGGTTGCCGTCCGCGACGGCCGCGCGTCGATCACCGACGCGTTGCGCAGGGGGCGGAAGCCGACGCCAACCACATCGACACCGGTTGGCTTGGTTCGCAGGAAGTAGACGTCGCCGTCACCCGAGATCGTGACGAACCGCCTCGTCAGCGGGGTGTTTTCCAGAGGCAACTCGTAGATTCCCTCGATCCGGCCGTTGGCGGCATAGCGTACGACGAAAGTGGATGCGTTCTTTCCCGACGGCGGAATGTCTTCGGCCAACACATAGAAGCGATCGCTATTGTCGATATCGAGGAACTCGACCGTACCGAGCTGGTCACGCACGCGCAGGCCGAGCGCGCCAATGGTCTCATTGGTAACCATGGTCTGGATCTCGATCCGCACGCTGGAATTGCCCTTGTCCGGGATGATATCGGCAATGACCGAGCCCTTGCTGCGGGACGCGACGTACTGCCGGTCGGGCTGCCGGCCCGTTTTGACGACGGCCGCGCGGGTGTTCTGGTCGAGCAGCTCGGTCGCGCTGCCGGGTGGCTGCGATCCCATCTGGGCGAAGGCGGAGATGGCGACCTGGTCGTCCGTGGCGCGGCTCGAGACTTCCTCAAGTTGGATTTCGTCGCCACCGAGCCCGCGCGTGGACTGGTCTGGCGCCGCCTTCAATGTGCGGACGCCGCCGTCCCAAACCATGATGTCGCCGTTATGAACGACGAGATCGGTCGGCTGTACATCCCTCGGCATCTTGAGGACGTCAGGATCGGAATCCGGTCGCTTGGGATCGAACTGGAGAATGCGTCCGTTGACCTGATCGAGTACGAACAGGTTGCCCTGCCCGTCGGCACTGAGCGCCTGGGGACCAGCCAGTTCCACGTCCTCGCCGGCCGGGACGATGCCGACCATGGAGGCAGCCGAGCCGCCCGAAAAGCTCCGCACGACGGTGTCCTCGGCATGCGTCCCGGTGGCGAAAATGCTCGCACCGACGATGAAGACCCAGATCCAACTCGTTGGACGAAACATGTTCGCCTCAATGTGCCCGAACCGATTGTCGCGCCAGATCGACTAATCCGAGATGCCGTTGATGCGGCGCGTCAATTAGTGGTGAGCAATCTCAATCGCGTTCAATTCTATCACCGGACGGTGATAGTCCGAATGTCTTCAGCTTGCGGTGCAAAAACCATGGCCAAGAATAGATTTGAGCAGGTCAACGAGATCCAGCCCGACGCCATTACGCTGATCCTGAAACGCGACATTGACGGCGCCACCGGATCGGTCGTGATGCCGGCTGCCAGCAGCGGCGGACGGCTGTCCAATGACCAGGTCAGCGCCCCCTTGCCGGCCCAGGACGCCTTTCGCGGCGCGATCCGGCTGGCCAATGACGTGAAGCTCGCGATCGTGGTGTGCGATCCGGACGGCGTCTGGAAGCCCGAATGGGGCGATCTTTACCACGCCCTCGACTGACTCATGGCCGGGCAGACCGGCACATGTTGCGACGCCGTATGGAGACGAGCATGCTGAACGGACCGCTGCCCCGCGCGCCGTTGCGGGTCCGAGCCATGATGGTCGCGTTGTTGGTTGCGACCAGCTGGCCGGCACGGGCCAACGACTCGGCCGCCGAATTGTCGATCGGAGGGCTCCAGTTCGTTCGCACCCGCGAAGTGGCCATGGAGAGCGAGGATCTGCGTATCGCACTCGACAGGATCATCGTTCGCTATCAGTTCGCCAACGTCACCAACAAGCCGGTGACGCTGACTGTGGCCTTTCCGCTGCCCGACATCGACCTGTCGGAGGCCGATAACATTGCGCTGCCGTCGAACGACCCGGTGAACTTCGTAGACTTCGAGACCCGGATCGACGGCAGCCCAGCGCCGCTGACGATTGATCAGCGCGCCATGATTGGCGACAAGGATGTCAGCGCACTGCTCCGCCAGCTCAAGCTGCCGCTGTTGCCCATCGGCAGCCGCGAGATCCGCGTGGCCGACCTCCCGGCGGCAACCCGAACCCGGCTTGTGGACGAAGGGCTATTGATGCCTGCCGGAATGAGCGACAACGGCCGTCAGCAATATGCTCCAGGCTGGGTCACCAGGACGTCTGCCGTGCGCCAGCAGGTGTTTCCGCCCTCGCGCGCCGTTGTCGTCGAACACCAGTATCGGCCGAGCGTCGGCTCCAGTGCTGACACGATACTGCGCCCGGGCCTGCGCCGCAGCAACGCACTCGGCCCGGAAGTTGCGCGTTACCGGAAGGATTATTGCGTCACGGACGAGTTCCTTGCCGAGCTCGACAAGCGCGCCGGCGACGGCACGGCCAACACTGCTAAGCTGCAGGAGCGGCGCATTTCATATGTGCTCAAGACCGGCGCGAATTGGGCCGGGCCGATCCGGGCGTTCAAGCTGACCATCGACCCCGGTGGCAGCGACCGCTTGGTCAGCTTCTGCCAGGGCCGGCTCAAGGCGTCCCCGACCGGAATCACGCTTGAATATACGGCAAGTGATTTCAAGCCGGATGCCGACCTGAAGATCCTGATGATTGGAAAATTCTGAGCGCCGATCAGTTCGTAAGCATGACGTAGCGCGCGGCCGCGGTGATCGTCACGTGGTTGCGCTGGGCGTCACTCAGCGCTTGCAGGAAGAACGTGTCGGCAGCGGTCGGTCGCGGCTGGCGCAACGAGTCCAGAACCTGCGGAGTCGCTACGGCCAAGATCAGTTGCGGACCGCTCGCGCGCGGCACCGGGAGCGAAAACGACAGCGAGTCAATACCCGGCTTCAGAAGGTAAGACAGGCTTTGCACCTCACCGCGATCCGATACCACGAGCAATTCCACCACCCGATTGGCGAAGTTCTCGATGGTGCCGTTGAGGGTTTCGCCAGCCTTCAGTTCCGTCGCTGACAGGGTGACGCGCGGCACTCGCACCTGATCGCTTCCCACCTGGCTCAAGAACTTGACGGCCGGGCACTGGGCCTGGGTCACCTGCCTGACGCCGACCGAAGCCTCAAATCCCTGGTCCCGCCGAAACGCCTTGTCGAACGTATCGAACGGGGCCGTCGAGGCGCCGAAGCCTTCGATCACGGCGGCGGTTTGACTGACTGCGACCGGCAAGATGAAGAAGCAATCGCCGCCGGAATATTGAGTTACATATTTGCGGATGCGCTCGGCTCGTCCCTGCCCGTCGGCTGGCGGAGTGGGCGTTACCGTCGGCGGTGGTGAGAGCTTCACCGGCTCCCGACGCCCGGGCTGTGGTGCAGAGGGCTCGACTTTCGGCGGCGACATTGTCCCCGCGAGTTTCGGAGGCGGCGGCAAGCCCGCCACGCCAGGCGCCGACCAGACCAGCTTGTAGAAGGCATATCCACCCCCGCCCAACATGAGCAGCACCGCGGCTGCGCTCGCATAGAGCCAGAGACCGCGCGGCCTCTTCTGCGCGGTTGAGGGCGCCCTGCCCTGCCAGGCCGGCGCCGCGCTTTCCGGCGGTGCCAGCGGATCGAAGCCGGACAGCGGCGCGGTGGATGTCTGAGGCGGACCTGTCGGCGTCCATCTGGCGACCTCTGCCATGGTCGCACGCAACGCCGGATCGGGCTGCAGCATGCGCTCCAGCAAAGGCCTGATGCGCATGTCTACCGCACCGAGATCGGGCACACGGCGGCGCTTCTCCACCAGTTGAAACTGGCTTCCGCCCATGTCGAGCTTCTGTCCGGTCAGCGCATGGAACAGCACGAGGCCGAAGCTGTAGACGTCGGACTTCGCCGTGATCTCGTTGCCGTACAGGCCGACCTGCTCCGGAGACGCGTAGTTGTCCTTGCCGGCGAAGCCCGAACCGATGATGGTCTTGTCGCCCATCTGGGTCGATCGGGCGATACCGAAATCGATGATCTTGGCGCGTCTCACATCGTCGAGCGGCACGATGATGTTGTCCGGGGAAACGTCGCGATGGATGATGCCGTGCTCGTGGGCGGCCTCCAGTCCCGATGCAACGCGCTGCATCAGCCTGACCAGCGCCTCGAATGTCAACGGCCCTTCGTCGAGCATGTTCGAGAGCGAACGGCCGTTCACGAACTCCATCGCGAGATACGGTCGCTGCAGCACGGGCTCCACGGTGAACAGGAAGTAGCGAACAATCGCGTCGTGCGGGAGATTGTGAAGCGCCGCTGCCTCCCGCCGGAACAGCGCGAGCGCGGCCTCGTTGTCGACCATGTCCGGCAGCAGCATTTTCACCGCAACCGGCGATCCGGTTTGGATCTCACGGCACTTGTAGACCTCACCCATGCCGCCCGCGCCGATCACCGCTTCGATCTCGTAGATGCCGTTGAGGCGGGTGCCGGGCGGCACACCGCGGTAGCCCGACGGGAATGGATCGTTGACGGTCATGGTTGCGGCTCCCGATCCAGCGGCGATCTTGTCGGTTCTGAGGATCGCGGCACCAGCAGCCGCACAACCACGATCGTCACGTTGTCGAGCCCTCCCCGATCAAGGGCCAAAGCGAGCATGTCATCGCAAGCCGCCTGGGAGTGCCGCGTGATCGCGTGCCGCAGGATCTCGTCGTCTCGCACATGCTTGGTCAAGCCGTCGCTGCAGATCACGAAGACGTCTTCCGGCTCGGCAGGTCCTGTCACGACCTCGAACTCCGGATCGTCGGCGACGCCAACGGCCCGGGTAATGGCATTGCTCGGCCAGTCCTTGACGTCCTCGCGCGACACCGCGCCGCCGGCAATCAGTTCCTCCAGCTCGCTGTGATCATGCGATACCTGATTGATGCTGCCCCGGTTGACCAGGTAGACCCGGCTGTCGCCCGCCCATATGCAGGCATAATAGCCGTCGCGCACGAGCAGAACCGCCGCCGTGGTGCCGACGGTGGCACCCTGCCGCTCCTTGCTGAGCGACAGGATCTGCCGGTTCGCGTGGAACAACCGCTCCTCGCACTGCGCCAGCAAGTCGGCGGCCGAGTCCGGCAAGCCGATCGTGTTAAGCGACTGCACCACGATGCGGCTGGCGAGATCGCCGGCCTCGTGACCGCCCATACCGTCGGCGACGGCCCACAGGCCGACATCGGTCCGGACTAGGCACGAATCTTCGTTTCGCGTCCGCACCCGTCCGGCATGAGTGACGCTACCGACATCGAACAAGGAAGGGACATGCACCATCGCGCGTCACCCCGTCCCGGATGCTGTACGGCCGAGATCGCCGGTCAGCAGTGTGGAATAGTGAAATGGATCCGGCAATCCGCGGCAAGCGAGCGCGATTGATGGAAAGCCTTCGCCACCCGCGGTCCACCAGAAACTTGCCGCAGCATAGATCTGCGGACTGGCAGCGGAAAGCGCGGCAAAGGTCTGGGTGAATGCGCCATCCGCGGAAACCGCCCCGACGGTTGTTGCGCCCAGTGCGATCATTTGTGATTCGTCGGCGATCGGCGCCTGCGGTCGCGGCACCGCGAGGCGATCCAGGGCATCCGATATCTGCTCAAAGGTTGAAGTTTGATCCAGGGTCGAAAGCAGGAACGCCTCCGCCTGCCCGTACCATTCATCCTGAGGATCGACGCTCGGCGGCGGCAGTAAGGCGCTTTCGTCCGACACCGCATGCAGCGTCAATGGGTAATACCGCCCTACCCCGTCGAGCGACGGCATCATTGCCCCCGCCACCGTCGTGCCGCAGATGGCGGCGCCAAGCCAGAATCGCCAGACCGGTGCGGTCAGGAACGCCTGCTGCCAGCCCGGGCCAAGCTGATGACGACTGGCCGACAGCGCAGACTGCACCCATGGCTCCCAGGCTTCCAGGAAGCTGCGCGGGGTGGCGATCGCGATGAAATCACGCTTAGCGCCGATCTTGCCGAATAGCCCACAACGCATGGTCATATTCCGGTCGGGCAACGAAACTCGCGGAGCACCGACAGGTTGAGAGGATTGCGCAACGACCCGGTCGAAATCTGATAGTTGAGCTCGCGCCCGGCGACGATGAAAGTCGCGCTGGCGGTTTCCGCCTTCACCACCAAGGATCCAGCCTCCAGCATCCGGAACAACGACCAGGGACCGATGCGCTCGAGCACGGATGGCGGCCCGATATCGTTGCTGACCGAAATTGCCGTCCGCGGCGACGGACCCGGCCAGAGAACGGTGGTCGGTGCGTTGCTCTGAGGCTGCGGCGGTGGTGGCGGAGGTTGCGGCCCGCCGAACATGGACGAAGCCGTTGGCGGGCCCGGCGTGACCGGGCTGGTGATCGTCGTACCGCCAATCTCGGTCTTGACCGTCACGCCCGGCCCGGATGCCCCGGGCGGCCGGATCGCGAACGACACCGCGGGCACGCCACCGCCGGTCTGGAAGAAGGCGTCGCGGACGTAGGCCGCATTCTGGAACTGCTTCAGCGTGTCGGGCGAAAACGATCGGCCGACGGGACTCTCCTTCCGCCACGTCCAATCTGATCGCGAAGTGTCGGCGTAGGATGCCAGGAACTGGGTGAAGAATTTGTCCATGACGCCGTTCGGACTGAAAAGCTTGGCGAAGTCGGCGAGTGGCACCTCCTGATTGCTGCCGCGGACGAACGGATACCGGTTGGCCACCGTCTGCTGGCAAACCGGCGTGACCTGATCGCGCAGCGCCTGCAGGATCTGTCCGGCAGTCGAGGCGGCAATGCTGCCCTCGAACTCCGCGGCGGCCGCGCGCAGCATGTCGGAGAACGGCGGCGGCATGCGCGAGGCATTGTTGCGCAGGGCCGCAACCTGGCTCTGAAGCGAAGCGGTCGCCTGCGCGGTCAGTTGCGGGTTCTCGATGATCAGCGTCAGATTCTGCGCGATGTCGTTCAAGTTGGCGATGGTCGAGTCGATCGGCCGGCGGGTGCTGTCGCCTTCCAGCACCGCATGATATGGTTTGAACTGCGCTTCGATCGTCGTCCCGGGCGGTCCATCCTGGGCGTTGGTGAACAGTGGCGGCGCGGCCGCAGCAGGCGTGGCCGGGTTCGTGGCAGCATTCGCCGGCTTCGGCCGTTCCTTGGTCAGCGTCGTCTCGTCGCGCACCGATTCCAGGATTTGCCGCATCGGTGAGGTCGGCGCGGAAACCGCCCTTAGCACCTCGTATTTCGGCTTGTCGGCGAGCAGTTTCTTCAGACGCAAGCTGCCCAGCGCGGTTCGCCAAGTCGTGACAAACTCGTTGGAATAGATGTTCAAGAGGTCGCCGGCGAGGTTGTCGTACTGCTGGTCGATGGCCGACTGCTGGCCGGCATCGCCCAGAACCCAGCGTTCCTTCTTCATGCGCTCCGACAAACCCGGCAGCCGGGCGACGAAGTTCTGCTGGAAGCCGTTATACGTGAAGAACTGGGGCACCCGCACAGCGTCCAGGGGCTGCCCCGTCGTGGTTTCGAACACGACCGCCATGTCAGGACCGCCGCGGCGGGCGGCGATCCAGTCACCTGCGGTCGATGAGCGAGCCTCGGATTTCAGGAATTCGTAGGCGCGCTGCGACACGCTCAGGCGCGCGAGCGAATTCTGCGCCTGCTTGATCAGCCGGCCGTCCAGCTCGACAAGCGGGGGCTGCTCCGTCTCGAGGTCGAACATCGCCGTGAGGTTATCATCGAGCAGGCGCCGTCCTTCTGCGTTGGTTGCGCCGGGATAGAGGTTGTCCTGCCAGTCGCGCTGCATCCAGGAGCGGATCAGTTCGCGGTCCGGCGACTGCAGGCCGCCGAGCATCAGATAGACCTTCAGCGCCTCGTAAACGAAAGCAGGTTCGTTGATGCGCGCGTTGAGCTGCTCCTCCAAACGATACAGCAGGCGTGGCCTGAACATGCGCTCGAGCGCCGCATGATAGGCCGCCTTGGAGGGCGACATCAGCCGGGCGTGCTGGCTGAGCCCGTAACGGGCCGACAGGGGCACCGATTCGTTGCGCGATCCGTAGCCCGCCGGGGCATTGCGCAGCCGATAGAGCAGTGGCAACACCTTGTCGAGGTCATGATCGTCGATCAGCGTCTGCTTGATGAGAGGCGCTCCGGCGGCTGCATATTCGTTGTCCGCCTGCACACTCTGCGCGATCAAGTCGGAATTGCGCTTGTAGCTGGTCAGCCATCCTGCGATCAGCCCGATCGAGACCAGACCGATCAAGGAAAACGCTGCGGTTTTCAGAATCAGTGCGCGGCGCACCGCCGCACGGTCGGTCGAAACCCAGTCGGCCTCTCCGATGATGACCTTGGAAATGAGATCGGCGAGGAAATAGCTCTTGCCCGTCCCTGAATAGGATCCGGAACCGACCTCCTCCGCGCCGAACGTGCGCGCCAGCGACCCGATCAGTTGGTCGATGGGCGTCCCTTGCTGCGTACCCGAGGTGAAGTAGAATCCGCGCAGGTTCGCGTTCACGTGGTAGCGCGTTGGCTCGAAGATCTGATTGAGGAAGTCGTGGATCTGGGGCTTGAGCCGCGCCATCTGTGCCGGGAAGCCGAACAGTTGCACGCGGTGCTGCGGCGTCGGCTCGTCCTGCAGGCGGTCGAGTGTTTCCTCGCTCAGGCGCTCCAGCAGACGGTCGAATTCGACCGGTATCTGTCCCACCAGATTCTGGGTCTTGTCAGCGGTTTGGAACGTCGCACCCCAGACCTGGCGACGGCCGGCCTCGCCAAGATAGGCGAAATATTCGGTGAAGCCGGCAACGAGATCGGCCTTGGTAAAAAGCGCGTAGACGGGGAAGCTGACCTTGAGCTTCTGATGCAGCTCGAGCAGGCGCATTCTGATGGCATCGGCGTGAAGCGCGAGCTCCTGCTTCGGCAGCGTCAGCACGTCCTCGATGCTGATGGCGACCAGGACGCCGTTGATCGGCTGGCGCGACCGGCTCTTCTTGAGGATGTCGAGGAAAGCCAGCCAGCTTTCCTTGTCGGCCTTGGCGTTGGAATCCTGAGTGGTATAGCGGCCGGCCGTATCGATCAGCACGGCCTCCTCGGTAAACCACCAATCGCAATAGCGGGTACCGCCGACGCCCGCGACCGCAGCCGGCGTCGCCCCGCGCGCGAGCGGAAATTTGAGCCCGGAATTGACCAGCGCAGTGGTCTTGCCGGCGCCGGGCGGACCGATGATGACGTACCAGGGTAGATCGTAGAGATAGCTCGATTTGTTGCCGCTGGCGGTCTTCAGCGTGGCGAGCGCATCCTTCATGCGCTCCTTGAGAACCGGCTCGTCGCTGACGGGCTGATCGGCCGCACTGATCCCGTCGGCGATCTCCTTGGCATTCTTGCGCCGCTTGAAGAAACTGAAGCCGGCGACGCCCGCCACGGCCGTGATCAGCAGCAGAATCGCGATCTGGCGGATGATGTGGTTCTCGAGCGGATGCCAGTCGCCGAATGCAATGAAGGGACCTGCGAAATAGATCACGGCGCCGAGCGAGCTGAGCCCAACTCCGTAGAGAATGATGCGGATGATATCCTTGGCAAGCATTGATCGGTACCTGTCGCAAACCGCGTGAGCCGTGGAGCCTGCTTATTCACTGCGTTCGATGAAGATCTCGACACGCCGGTTCTTGGCGCGTCCGTCAGGCGTCGAATTGGGTGCGATCGGCGCGTCCGCTCCCTTGCCTTCGACGTCCACGCGCGAACCATCGGTCAGGCCGGGCTTCAGCGCGGCGGCAACCGCCTTGGCGCGCTCGACCGACAGCTCGAAGTTCGAAGGGAAGCGCACTGTGCGGATCGGCGAGCTATCGGTGTGACCGACGACCCGGATTCGTCCCGGCTCCTTGTCGAGGGTTGCTGCGACGCGGGCCGCAACCGGCTTGAAGCCGTCGAGGATGGTGGCCTGGCCTGACGAGAACAACGCGAGGTCACAGACCCTGATCACGATAAAGCTCGCGGTCTGGTCCGCGGTCATGGCACAGGCGGTGTTCTCCTTGGCGAGCGCATTGCGGATGCGCTGCAGCTGGGTGATACGGTCCGGCGGTGGCGGCGGAGGTGGCGGAGGCGGCGGTGCAATGACCTTGCGCTTGAGCTCGATCGGATCGCTGGGATGCAGCGCCAGAGCGACTTCGGCAGCGTTCTCCGCCCGGCCGGCCAGCAGCGTCCGCAGGACGAAATAGGACCCGGTCAATAGCGCGGCGGCCACGGCTGCCACCAGCCAGACCGGAACGCGGAGACGCTGCCGGCGACCGGCCAGCGCCTGCCCCCTCCAGTTGGGCGACAGGTCACTCACCGTCTTGGGACGGACCCGGCGCAACAATTCGTAGAGGTTGCGCTGGATCACCTGCAGGTTCGCAAGCCCGCCTGCCGACGTACGGTGGATGCCCTGGAAGCCGAGCGCGAGACAGGCATGCTGCAGTTCGAGCACTGGATAGTTGATCAGCGGATCAACCTTCAAATGGTCGAGGATCTCGAAGAAACGGACACCGCCCACACGCTCGCCGAAGAATCGGCTCAGCATGGAATATTGCGTCCAGACGTGGCGCTCATCGGTCGGGATGTGCTGCACGATATCGTCGGCGGTGGCGCATAGGATGTATTTCGCCGTGTTGGCCTGATGCTCGGAGATGCCCGCCGAACGGATATCCTTCTCGAAGAATTTGATCGCGTCGGCGACCTGCTCCATCAGACTTGCGAATGAGGCACGCATGAGCGCCACGCGCAACCGGCCAAGCAGTTGCAGCAAAGGGCCGGCCGCGCGCATCACCGGATTGGCGTTTGGCGCCACCAAATCGTCGACTCGCAACGGCGGTCCGGGCGGCAGCATCCCCTGCTGCACCGGTGCCTGCGCGGGTGTCGATATCCATTCCTCGGACGGCTGGCTGGTCGGCGCAGAGGCGTAGTTCGGGCGCTGCGGAATGGGAGAAGAGGATGACGGCGAGGAAGGCGCGGGCGCGCCGGGAGACGGCACAGGTGACGGCGAATAGCTTGGACGGGCTGCGGGTCCCTCGCCCGCGGGAGGCTGAGCCGCGGGCGCCGGCGGCAACCTCCCGCCGGGATTGGGACGAATGATCGTCCGCTCGCCCCGACCGAAAGGATTGACCGGCTTGTCCCTGTCGCTCATGGCCTGTCTTCCAGGATGGCCCAAAGGTACAGCTCGAGCTCCGGCCAGTCGCCGGAGAAATGCATCCCGATCGAGGCCGCCGTGCTGAACTCCGGCCATAGCGGCGACTTGCGATCGAGATAGAAATAGACGTGATCGGTGATGGCCCGGATGTGCGGCGGCGGGGTCGGCAGGTGCACCAGCGTCAACCCTGGCAAGTTGGCGTGCACGATCTCGTTCATCTTGGTGTTCGGGCCGACCTTGAACAAATGCGGGAAGTCGTTCTGGATCTCCACGAGCGGCCGCCGTGCGGCGACCTCCAGCACAAGGGTCGCATTCCGGAACAGCGCCCGATCACGGATCGGCGACACGAACGCATTCTGGGCACGCTCGATGATCTCCAGGCGGATCGCCCGCCGGCCCAGCCGCGCGCTCAGGAAGTCCTGGATGTCGCTCACCAGGGGTGTGAAGATATTCTCGAGATCGTCGTGATCGTACGCCGGATAGTTGCGAGCACGGCGTTCTGGTGTGGCAAACGTCGCAAGCTCGCCGGCAAACCTCAGCAGCTCCTCGTACAGTCGCTCCGGATGAACGCTGCCCGAACGCTGGAAATGGGTCAGCACGGGAATGGTCCGGTTCAGCACCTGCAGCACCAGATAGTCGACGCTCTGCAACCCGCCCCCGGACGACGGATCGACCGCGTAACGTGCCAGCTCGTCGAGCTTGGTCTCGACCCAGCCGATGATGCGATTGAGCCAGCCGTCGATGATGGGATGTGCGGCGCAGACCAGCATCGGCGGCACGAACTTGTCGTCGAATAGGATGTTCTTGTCGCGCACTTCCAGAATGCGCGCGATGCCGAGTCCCATGTATCCCGGCTTGCTGGTCTTGCGCAGTTCGAACGACAACCGCGGATAAGCGATGTCGATCTCTTCCTCGATGCGCAGCGCCGAGGTCGAATCGATGAAGGTCTCGGACGTACGAACATAGCGACTGGCGCTGTCGGTGCGATCCTCATCAACCTCGCGGGTGTTTGGCGCGGCGATCGGCATCATCAGCCAGACGATCTGGCCGGCGGCAGAATCCGGCACCTCGATCGCTTCCGGAATCGGGCTGTCCGCGGGGATGTCGAACGGCGTTCCGTCCGGCATGACGCCGGACGCGTTGCGTACCGCGAACTTGCTCTGTTCGGTGAGGTCCTTGTCGATTTCGAGCTGGGCAAATCCCCAGGGGTATGGCGTTGTGTAGCGAACGCGCTTTTCCAGCAAATGTTCGAGATAGCGATCGTTCTGCTGCAGATGGTGCGGCCGCAGAAACAGTCCTTCTGACCAGAAAACCTTGCTGTACCAAGACATTCCTACATCCACTCAGCAGCGTTTGGCGACCGCGTGGTCGCCGATAGTCACTTTGAGCCGCCCTTGTCGGCGCGGTCGTAATAGTCCGAAAAATGCAACATGAAAGTATCGATCGGCGCGCTATTGTCGCGGCCGAGATGCGCCTTCCAACGCGTCAGGAATTCGTCCCAGAGTTTGCCCTTGTTCGAGCCGAACCAGGAGTTTGCGCCGCGCTGAAGCTCGAGCTCGCGCGCCATGAGAGTCGGATCGATGCCGGCGATGAGCTCGTGGACGGCGTGCTGCATCGCCATGTACGTCTTCAACTGATGCGATTTGAGGTCGCCGAAGCCCTGCGCGAAGGCTCGTTGCGCGTCGAGATAGCTGCGCGTCCGCGGCCCGAACAATATGCGCATGGCCTCTTCCGACGTCGGCGAGAATTTCAGCGGGTTGTTCTCCACGGCCTGGACAGTCGTCTGGCTGGTGCTGCGGGTCAGCTGCTTGGCCTGAGTTCGCGCCTGCAGCAGCGCCATCAGATTGTCTACGGTCATGCGCAAGATCGTGCCGAGCTGTTCGGCGAGCTCCGCGTCGGTCTTGTTGGCAAAGAAATTGTCCGGCAACCCCGCAGCACGTGCCACCAGCCGCGCGAACTCGGTATCGCCGACCGGCTTGGCCGCGGCTGGCCCTTCGCCCACCACTTGTGCCGGGCGGGACTGCTCAACGGGTGGCCGGGCCGGCGATGGCGGCGGCTGGACGGGCGCTGTTTCATCATCGGTCCACACCGATGGCCGGCGCGGTGTCGGCATGGCGGGTGTTGCCTCGACCAGTGCTCTCGGCGTCGCGACCGGGCCGGCGGCCCAGCTCATGTCGTCCTGCGCATCGGGCTGGTGCGCAGGCGTCGGCGATGGACGTCGAAACGGATCCACTCCCGGCGCCGGGACGCTCGCGGCCCAATCCAGAAACTCCGGATTGATCGGCCGCGCCGCCTCGCGTGGGTTCTTCAGCTGCTGTGGATCGATCGGCGGCGGCACGTCGCGGTCGGCCGCCCAAAGCTCCTGGTACCCGGCATGCTGCTGGACGGGAGAAGCGCGCGGTTGCGCCTCGCGGTCCGGGGCGCGCCCGCCCGCCTCGTCCTCCAGTGAAACGCCGATGATGTAGTGGCCAATGGTAAGTCGATCGCCATCGCGCAACCGGTGTGGCCCCCGGATGCGCTGGTCGGCGCCATTGAGAAAAGTGCCATTGGTCGAGACGTCATGCAGCCAATACGCGCCGTCGCGAAAATGCACCTCGCAATGCTTTCCGGAAATCATCCGCGTCGGATCGGGCAACGTCCAGTCGAGGTGACGGTCCCGGCCAATATCGACCGACCGCCTGCCCGTGACCGAAAACGATACAGGGCCGCCGTCCGGAAGATTCGGTTCGTTCTCGATATTGAAGCGAAGCACCATCTCATCGTCTCGTCAGCGCGGAGGGCGCGGTTCGCCGCGTGCCAATTGAATACCATCCTCCAGGCATGCCGTCATTATCCGGTCCCTGGACTCGCGGGGCAGTCGGCAAAGGGCGATCAGCAAGGCCGCCCGCACCGCGCGCGCGGCTTGGTCGGGCTTGGCCTCGACCGGCGCAAATTCTGCCGGAACCACGCTTCCGCCGGACCATCCGGCCGCCAGCGCCAGCCACGTCGCCGGCTGCTCGGGATCGTTGGCATTGCCGACCGCGAGCGCCTTGTTCCGGGATTGCTCGTCCGGCTGCCGGACCCAGGTCTCCACGAAATTCAGCGACCTGCTGTCGTTGGCATCGAACTGGTCGAACATCCGTCGCAGCGAGCGGCATCCCCAGGCAACCGCCACGCGCCTGGGCAGCAGATAGGCGCAGAAAGATACGGCTCCGTGCCAATTGCGCGCATCGGTGGCGTCCTGAAGGAAGTCCAGCGAAGGCTTGTCGACCTCGGCCTTTCCGACGTCGTGGCGCGCCATGGGATAGGCCTGAAACAGATCCTGCACCGTAGCAAACCGAGCCTGGCTCATAGTGGTCAGCCGACAAGAGTTGGAAGGCCGTGGGCGCCCAGCGGTCCCCCGGCTGCTAGTGCCATGGCGCCCTGCGCGGTCATCGCGATAGTCGGCGCGTTGATGACGATACCCGCAGGGGTCAGGATGATCTGGCTGGGGCCAACCTGCAGGGTGATGTTGACGTTCGCCATGAGCGTGATGGTCAGGCCCGCGGTGACGGACTGATCCATCGTCATGGTGACATGTTGACCTCCCAGCGCGATGTCGAGCTTGTCATTGCCGTTGACGAGGGTGGTCTTGCGGGTGTCGCCACCGAGCGCGGCTTCGCCGATGGTCCGCGTCTCGGTGTCGCGGACCGTCACGTCGTGGTCCTTCTCGGCGTGCACCGTGATCTTCTCGGAGCCCTTCTTGTCCTCGAAGTGCCACTCGTTGTAGCCGCCGCCCCCCTTGGTGGAGTCCGATTTCAATCCCGCGATGGTCTTCTTGGACGGCAGATCGTAGGGCAGCTTGTATTCGTCGTTATACACCGTCCCGATCACCAGCGGCCGGTCCGGATCTCCTTCCAGGAATTCCACGACCACCTCCTGCCCTACGCGCGGAATGATCTGACCGCCCCATTTCTTGCCGGACCAGACCTGGGCGACGCGCAACCGGCATGACCGCTTTTTCTTCCGGTCCCAGAAGAAACGGACATAGATTTCGCCGAGATTTTCGACGTCGATTTCCTCGCTTGAATTGTCGTCCTTGGTCACCACCTTGGCGGTCTGGACACCGTTGATCCTCGGCTTCGGCGTCAGCATCGGCGCGCGGAACGGCCGATCGCTCGGCAGAAACTCGTAGCTGCCGAAATAAACGTGCTGGCCGGCATCGCTCGGGCCGCCAGTGCGATAGGATTCGATCGAGAACGAATGGGTGGCTCGCACCACGAGATATTCGATGTTCTGCGAGTCCTTGTGGTGCTTTTCGAGCTTGGTCAGTCCGCCGGGGAACAGGCTGACCGCGTCGCCGTTGCCCCGCCGCCGCCGGTCCATGGCCTGTTCGGACTGGAGCTGTATCTTCGCGTAACGCTCGCCGTCGGATTTCTCCTTGAACTTGCCTGGATAGTCGTAGAATTCCATCTCTGACCGCGTGTAGTGCTCGTTACCCTTGGCGTCGCTGATCATCTGCGCGTTGGGCTTCTGGTAGTTGTAGTCGTTGAGCTCGACCTTGCCGGTCCGAAACCGACGCTCCGAGACCCATTCGTAGATGTGTTGCTCGCCGCGCCGATCGGCTCCCGTCAGCGGAATATAGGGTATCGTGGCAAGACCGTTGATCGGGCTGTGCGACGATTTGGAGTCCGCCAACACCAGCGTGTGCTTGCCGCCCTCATGCTTGAAATAGTAGTAGATGCCGTGCTGTTCCATCAGCCGGCAAACGAAATTCAGATCGGTCTCCCGGTACTGAACACAATATTCGAGCTTCGGACAGGAGCCCTCTTCGGTCAGCTTGGATTCATAATCGGTGAAGCCGCGATCGTTGAAGACCTCCTTGATGATGTCGGGCGCCTTCTTGTCCTGCCAGATCCGGCAATCGGTGGTTCGCGACAACAGCCATAGCCAAGGCCTCAGTACGATCCGATAACTGAAGTAGTCGTTCTTCACCCCCAGCCATTGGGCTTCCGTGAGAATGCCGCTGAACTCGCGTTCCTTTTCGTGCAGCTTGATGGTCAGCGTACATTGCTGACCGATCGCGCGGTCGAAGTCGAGATCGGCATCCTCGCTGAGACACTCGATGCGATATTCGAAGAGTTCGCTAAGTCCTTCCGAAGCCTCGTACCCGACGAAAACCAGAACGTCTTTGCCGAGAGGCGTCTTGAGTTCGCAGAGGCGGGTATCCTGGGTAAGCTGGCCCATGTGGGCGTTAACTCCCTCTTCGTCCGCGTGATCGGCAGAAGTGCGGATCAGGCGTCATGCAAGAACCACGGAAATCCCTTCTGCCGCTGACAGGGCCGGCAAGTCCGCCCAGAGGGTGGGTGGGCCTTCTGACGCGCCACGGCAGCCGTCCAAAGAACCACCTCGCCCCTCAAGTATAGTCGCCTCCAAGAGCTTGCCGGTTCACGCGAAACTGTCATGATCGTTTGGGGAATGAACCAGCGCCATCATGGATCTGACCTACCAAGGCAATCAGATCATGATCCTCCCCTGCCCGATCCGCTGGACGACACGGGCTTCGGCAGAGGGGCGGATGGCTTAGGAGACGGACGATCCTCGCATGCTCGACGTCGCATCCCTCACCCAGGCCATAGCGGCCGATGATCCCTGCGGGCCGGACCTCGACGCCGCCGGCGACATCCAGTACCTCAATTTTTTCGCAGGTGCGGAATCCCTGCTGCCGATGTCGTATTTCGAGGTCGTCAACGCCAACGGAGAGCGCGGACGCTTCGATCCGAAGGCCGTCGATATCGCGGGCCAGTTTGAGGCCGTACGGCCCCTTCTGGCGCGCACCCGCGATCTGCGCCTGAACATGCTGCTGGCCAAGTTCTCCATCCTCAACCGGGATCTCGACGGCTTTCTGAATTGCCTGAAGGCGACCACCACGCTGCTCAGGGATCAGTGGGAAGCGGTGCATCCCAGGGCCCAAGACGGCGACTATGCGCTTCGGGCCGTCACGGTCGAGGCGATCGATGTGTTTCCAACCGTGATCAATCCCCTCCAATTCCTTCCGCTGATCGAGAACCGCAGGCATGGCAGCCTCAATTACCGGGCCTATCAGGTCGCCAAAGGCGAAGTTGCCCCCGGCGATGCCGACGCGGGCGGCCCCGATCTAGCGACCATCGAGCGCATCATCGGCGATACCGATCTCGACACCCTCAAGGCCGTGAGTGCCCGGTGCTCGGCGGTCGCGGCTGAAATTTCGAGCCTCAAGGCGATCTGGCACGAAAAGTTGAACACGGGTCAATCCATCAGCCTCGATCGAGTCTCCGGAGTCGTAAACGGTATGGCCGCGTGGCTTGCGGGTCTTGTCACGGAGCGTGATCCGGCCGCAGTGGCCGCGCTATCGGACGATGCCGCACCGGCCGACGCGCAAGCGCCACTGGAAACGACCGGCGCGCTGGCTTCGTCAGCGCAGGCCACCGCAGCACTTGCGGCCGCGGCGGACTATTTCTCCCGAATGGAACCGTCCAACCCGGCGCTGTTGCTGGTGCGCCAGGCGCAGGAAATGGTCGGCAAGTCATTCATCGAGGTGATGCGGATGCTGGTGCCCAGCCACGTGGAGAGCGCTGCGATCAACATCGGACGCGACAAGGTTTTCGACCTGCCGATCGAGCGGATGGCGGAGCTCGCCATAACACCCTCATCCACGGTCGAGAACGCATCTCAAGATATTGTTTTTTGTGTAGAAAACAGAACTCAAGCTCTGGGCCTGCTGGCAAAGGTGGCGGCATTTTTCCGAGCCGCAGAGCCGTCCAGCCCGATCCCTTTTTTGGTCGATCGCGCGCGCGATCTCGCGCAGCGAGACTTCCTCAGCCTCTTGAATGACGTCCTGCCCGAGGGGGCGCTCAAGACAATCGACAAATCGCATTGAACCCGCTTTTCGCTCGACGGCACTAACAGGACATAAGGAAGCTTGTCGACCGCGAGTTGAGCCGCCTTATCAGCCTGCGTCGCGCAAGTCGGTTTCCAAAGCGATTTTGTAGAGAGGGCAGCCAATGGCTACGGACAGCGGTCAAAAATTCATTCGGCGAAACCGCGCACCGCGCGTGCACATCACCTACGAAGATCCCTACGACGCCGAGCGGCTGATCGAGCTGCCGTTTGTCATGGGCGTCCTCTCCGACCTTTCCGGCAACAACGCCGGCGTCGAGAAGTCCAAGGTCGAGGAGCGCAAATTCCTCGAGTTCGACATGGACAATTTCGACAACCGCATGGCGGCAATTCAGCCCGGCGTGACGACACGCGTGGCTAATCGTCTGGGCGATGCGCCCGACGAGAAGATTTCCGTTGCCCTGCGCTTCAACAAGATGGCCGACTTCTCACCGGTGGCAATCGCTCGGCAAGTTCCAGCCACGGCCAAGCTGCTGGAGGCACGCGAACAGCTCGCCAACCTGCTGCGCTACATGGACGGCAAGGTGGCCGCCGAGGATCAGTTGAAGAAGCTTCTCAGCGATCCGCAACTGATGGCCGCGCTGCAGGAGCGCGCAGCCAGCCAGCCGACCGAACCCGACGTTGAGAAATAAGGGAAGGACTGGGGACCATGGCAAAAGAAGCTCAGAAAGCAACCGTTACTCAGCTCGGGACCGTCGAGGCTGACGAGTTCGCGACCCTGCTGAAGCAAAGCTTCAAGCCTCGCACTGAACGCGCGGCGACCGAAGTCGAGAACGCGGTATCAACGCTCGTCCAGGAGGCGTTGAAGGACACCAGCGTCATCAAATCCGACGTCCTCGACACGATCGAGGAGATGATCGCGCGGATCGACCAGAAGCTCACCGCGCAGATGAATGAGATCCTCCACGCACCGGAGTTCCAGGCGATCGAAAGCGCCTGGCGCGGTCTGCATTACCTCGTCTTCAATTCCGAGACGGACGCCAATCTCAAGATTCGCGTGATGAACGTCTCCAAGAGTGAGCTCTATCGCAACCTCCGGCTTTACCCGGACGCCCGCTGGGATCAGAGCCCGCTGTTCAAGCAGGTCTACGAGTACGAGTTCGGCCAGCTCGGTGGCGAGCCGTTCGGCTGCCTCATCGGAGACTACTACTTCAGCCATCTGCCCACCGACGTGCAGTTGATGCGCGATCTCAGCAAGATTGCCGGCGCGGCCCACGCCCCCTTCTTCGCCGGGGCCGAACCCACGCTGATGGGAATGGATTCGTGGACCGAACTGTCCAATCCGCGCGATATCGGCAAGGTGTTTGACACGCCGGAATATGCGGCATGGAAGGGTCTGCGCGACCAGGATGACTCACGCTATCTCGGTCTCTGCATGCCGCGGGTACTGGGTCGCCTCCCCTACGGCGCCAAGTCTGAGCCTGTGGAGGAGTTCGCCTTCGAGGAAGAAACCGACGGGCATACCGGCGACAAATACGGCTGGATCAACGCCGCCTACGCGATGGCAGTCAATATCAACCGCGCCTTCAAGGAGTTCGGCTGGTGTACGCGCATCCGCGGTGTGCAGTCCGGCGGCGAGGTCATCAACCTGCCGACGCACACGTTCCCGACCGACGACGGCGGCGTCGACCTGAAATGCCCGACCGAGATCGCCATTAGCGATCGTCGCGAGCACGAACTTGCAAAGGCGGGCCTCATCCCGCTGATCCATCGCAAGAACACCGACAAGGCGGCCTTCATCGGTGCGCAGTCGCTCTACAAGCCGAAAAAGTATTTCGGCGAGAAAGGCGTGGATGCAACCGCGTCCGACAACCTATCGTCACGTCTGCCCTACATGTTCGCAGTGTCTCGCTTTGCGCACTATCTGAAGTGCATGGTTCGCGACAAGATCGGATCCATGAAGGAGAAGGATGAGCTGACGGTCTGGCTGCAGACCTGGATCAACGAATACGTTGATGCCAATCCAGCCCTCTCGTCAGAAGCTCAGAAAGCGCGCAAGCCGCTGGCCGCTGCGAAGGTTGAGGTCATAGCAAACGAGGAGAACCCGGGATACTACAACGCACGCTTCTTTCTCCGTCCCCACTTTCAACTTGAAGCGATGGACGTCGGCCTCAGCCTCGTCTCGCGCCTGCCGGGCCCGAGCTCCTGACGTCACGCCATCACGACCTTCAATATCAAGATTTTTGAGAGGACTATGCTATGGCTGTCGATATTTTCTTGAAACTCGATCCGATCAAGGGCGAATCGAAGGACGACAAACACCCCGACGAAATCGATGTCTTGAGCTGGTCTTTCGGCGAAAGCCAGACCGGTACATTCCACAGCGGATCCGGCGGCGGCGCCGGCAAGGTCAGCGTCCAGGATCTCCACTTCACGCACTTCGTCGACAAGGCCACGCCGGAACTGTTCAAGGTCTGCGCGAATGGCAAGCACATTGACACCGCGATCCTCACCGTTCGCAAGGCCGGCGAGAACCCGCTGGAATATCTCAAGATCGAGATGAAGCAGGTTCTGGTCACCAGCGTGTCGACCGGCGGGTCGCACGGCGAAGATCGTCTCACCGAGAACGTGAGTCTGAACTTTGCGAAGGTCAAGATGACCTACAAGACCCAGACGGAGAAGGGCGCCGCCGGCGCGTCGCCGACATTCGGCTGGGACGTTCCTGCCAACAAGGAATGGGCTTGATCTACGGGTCATCGTCTGGCGCCGGTTACCGATAGCGGAAACCGGTGCCATACGACGCGATCCCGCCCGCACCTTTAGGGCTATCCCGGCTTTCGGGCTGGACGCTTGATCACGGCAGGTCACGCCGGACGCCAATTGCCGCCCCCGAAGCTGCATAAGCGCTGGCCGACATGGGGACCGAAATGACGCTTACGCCCAAAAAAGATCGGCTTTCTCCACCGCTCATGCTGGCCTTTCGCGCGGCTCACGAGGCACGTGATGCGCGCAAGGAGCTCAATCTGCGCGACCAGTCCGGTGAACGGATCATCGCAGGCCGGCGCAGCACGGGACGCCATCCGATCTCGGAAACATTGCTGAGGCGCGAGGTCTCCCATGACCTCGAAACGCTCCTGAATACGATCGCTCTGGAATCGACGCTGGACATGACCGGCCGGGATTGCGTGCGAAAGTCGATCCTGAACTACGGCTTCCCCGATATTGCCCATCGCTCGATCGACGAGGTCACGGACGATGAACTCAGCGACGCGCTGCGCGAGACCCTGACGACTTTCGAGCCGAGGCTCGATCGCAAGACAATCCGCGTCCGCCGCGACGGCTCGGTCGGCCCCGAGCAGCTCAAGCTGCGCTTCATCGTTCACGCCGACATGAAAGCCGAACCGCTCAACGTTCCCGTGGAATTCGTCGCCGACGTCGAGCTCGACAGCGGCGATATTCAGATCAACCGACTTTAGCATGAACCGCGAATTCCTGGACTTCTACAATCGTGAACTGTCGCTGCTATACGAGCAGGCGGGAGACTTCGCCGAAGAATTCCCCGGAATCGCGGAACGCCTCGGCGGCCTGATCCGGGATCGCTCGGATCCGATGATCACCGGCCTGCTGGAGGGCGCCGCGTTTCTCGCCGCCCGCGTCCAGCTGAAGCTCAAGCACGAATTTCCGGAATTCACTACAAACCTGCTCGAACAGCTGGTTCCTAACTATCTTGCCCCGACTCCGTCGGCCATGCTGGTCGCGGCGCAGCCCCCCTATGCGGATCCGGCGCTGCGCGACGGCAAGAAGATCGCGCGCGGCGCGTATTTCGACGCCACGTACCGCGAGAGAGAACGAAGCCTCGCCTGCCGATTTCGACTTTGCCGCGACATCGTGCTTTGGCCGTTCGACCTCGGCGGTGCCGAATACTTTTCGACAGCCGGCGCACTGCAGGCACTCGGGATACCGGTCGGCGGCGATGTCATAGCGGGACTGAGACTGTCGTTGACCCACCGTACCGCGGCCCGGCTCGATGAGGAACCGCCCGACACCGAAGCCCGGACCAAACCGGAAACCTGGTTTGCAGGCTGCCGCGTGGGCGAGCTCCCGATCTACCTCACCGGCGCGGAGTCAGATTCCATCGCGCTTTACGAGCAATTGATCTCGAATTGCAGGGGTGTCTACTTCCGCCATCTCGACGACTTCGGCGATCCCGTGGTGACGCGTGCGCCGCCCGACTGCGTTCAGCAGATCGGCTTCGATGAGAACGAGTCGCTGTTTCCCAACGACAATCGGATCTTCCGAGGCTCGGAGCTGCTGCGGGAATATTTCGTATTTCCACGCAAGTTCCTTGGGGTGAACCTCACCGGACTTCGGAGCGTGATGCCGCGGCTGCGCAGCAAGTCGATCGACATCGTCTTCGCTTTCGATGAACACAATTCGCGGCTTGCCGCCGCGGTGCGTCCCGACAGCTTCAAGCTCTATACTGCGCCGGCGATCAATCTGTTCGAGAAGACGAGCGATCGCATCCCCGTCAAATCGAATACCCACGAATACCACGTGGTGGCCGATCGTAGTCGCTATCTCGAATACGAACCGCACCAGGTGATCGAAGTCTACGCGCACCTTCCGGCGGAGAAGGACAAGCGGCTGGTGCGCCCGCTGTATTCGGCTGCCGTCAACCCGGCCAGCGGATCGGTCGAGGGTCTCTATTTCACCGTCCGCCGCCTGCCTCGACGCCGCACGATGGAGGAGAAGACGTATGGCTCATCGTCCGACTACACCGGGACCGACATGTTCCTGTCACTGCTCGAGCCCGGTGAGCTGAAAGGAGAAAACCCGGTTGCCGAACTCAGCGTCCGGGCGCTGTGCTCCAATCGGCACCTCACGGAGCACCTGCCGGTTGGCCACGGCGGCGCCGACTTCCGCCTGCTGGATGATACGTCCCTCGATCTGGTGTGCGTCGCCGGTCCCACACGTCCACGGGAGCCGGTGGTGGCTCAGTTGCGCAGCCGCAGCGAGATCGCCAATAGCGGAGTTGTCAGTTGGCGGCTGATCAACATGCTGAGCCTGAACTACCTCGGCCTTGTCGAGCGTGGTGGCGGCAAGAACGCCGGAGCGCTGCGCGAAATGCTGTCTTTGTTCGCCGACCAGTACGACGACGCCACGGAACGTAAGATCCGCGGCGTGCGCACGATCGAAAGCCGGCCGGTGGTGCGGCGGGTGCGAGAGCGCACGGGGAGCGGCGCAGCGCGCGGGCTGGAGATCAGCGTCGTACTGGACGAGAAGGCTTTCGAGGGGAGCGGCGTGTTCTTGCTCGGAGCGGTACTGGAGCGTTTCTTCGCCGATTATTCGGGCTTCAACACGTTCACCCAGACAGTCATCTCAACGCCGGAGCGCGGCGAGATCATGCGGTGGCAACCGCGCATGGGCACGCGGAGACCGTTGTGACGCTGATCGACCAGATGAAGTCCGAACCCTGGCGGTTCGATTTCTTCAATACGCTGCGCCAGCTGGAGCGAGCCAACCGGGATCGACCGCGGATCGGTGACAGCGCCGCTCGCCGCGAGGAGTATGTCGACCTCGGTCAAGTCCCCTATCTGGAGTTCCCCGCCTCCAATCTTGCAGTGGTCGACGACCAGAACGGCCGGCTCAGGATACTCGTCAAGTTTCTGGGTCTGCTCGGGCCGCAGGGTGCGCTGCCGCTTGCCAGCACCGATGAAAGTCTCAGCTGGTGGCTGATGCGGGATGATGCTTTCCCGCGATTTCTCGACCTGCTCAACGGGCGGTTCCTGCAGCTGTTCTTTCGCGCCTGGGCCGATGCGCGGCCGATCGCGCAGCACGATCGGCCGGCAGAGGATCGCTTCATCGCCTATGTCGGCTCCTTCGCGGGCCTAGGCTCCGACGTCTTCGCCAATCGGGACACGGTACCGGACATGGCGAAGCTCGGCTTCGCCGGGCTTATCGCCCCAAGGGCGAAATGCGCGTCACGGCTGACGCGGTTCCTGCAGGGGCTGTTCGATGTCAAAGTCGAGATCGACGAGTTTGTCGGGACCTGGCTCGCGTTCGACCCAAGTCACTGCAGCCGGATCGGACAGGCCCATGCCAGCCTCGGTCGAGACGCTCTTCTCGGCTCACGGGTGTTCAGCGTCGAGGACAAGATCAGGGTTCGGGTCTTCGTCAAGAATTTTGCTCAATACGAGCAGTTCCTGCCGACCGAAAGCCGCAACTTGTCGGAGCCGCTGGCGGACGCCGTCTTCTTTTATATCGGCGACGAACTGGAATGGGAGGTTGAACTCGCCATTCCAGCGGGAGAGGTCGTCCCGGTCAGACTCGGCCAGAGCGGACGACTTGGATGGACCACCTGGGTCTCGCCGAACTGGACGTCCACGGAAGAATATCGCCGCGATGCCCGCTTTCAGCTTGGCGAGCGCTTGAGAGCCCGTCGGAGCAGCGCAGCGGATGCAGCGGCGATTTGAACCTATCGGCCGCACCTGTTGTCCTAACATCATGGGATTCGAGGCAATTCCGCCAGGTGCGAGGCATCCGCGGAGCAATTGAGCAGGAGGGCCGCCGTGACCGACATCAGCCTTGAAGCGGTAACCGGCAAGCTGAACCGGGCTGGCTATGACGCCTTCATACAGGCCCTCCGCCACGCCAAGAGCGCTGGCAACCGCAACGTCGAGCTTGCGCACTGGCTCTTTCATATCCTGCAGCAAGACCGCACCGACCTCAGCCTCTCGGTCGACCACTACAAGCTCGACCGGTCACGGTTGCTGTCGGACCTTGCTGGCGTGATCAACGGCTTCCGCAAGAACGAAACCGATATGCCGGGCGTCGCCAATCCGGTCATCGATCTTCTCGATCGCGGCTGGCACTACGCCACGCTCTTCTTCGGCGAAACCCAGATCCGCACCGGCCATCTGCTGGTGGCCGGGCTCAAGTCGAATGACATCCGTCGCACGCTGAACAACCTCTCCCAGGAATTTGCAAAGGTGAACGTCGACGCATTGGCCGCGGAGCGCCGCGCCATCTGGGCCGGCTCCGACGAGGAATCCATGCGTCCGATGGACGGCTCGGGGCTGGTCGGCGCCGGCGCGGAGGGTGCGGATCAGGCAAGCCCCAAGGGCACGACGCCGCTCGACCGGTTCTCGCAGGATCTCACAGCCAAGGCCAAGTCGGGCGAGATGGACCCGATCCTGGGTCGGGACGAAGAGATCCGCCAGCTGATCGACGTTCTGATGCGGCGGCGGCAGAACAATCCGATCCTCACGGGCGAAGCCGGCGTCGGCAAGACGGCCGTGGTCGAGGGATTCGCCCAACGAATTGCCGCCGGCGACGTGCCGCCACCGCTACGCGGTGTCAGGCTCTGCGCGCTCGACATCGGCCTGATGCAGGCCGGCGCCTCGATGAAGGGCGAATTCGAGCAGCGGCTGCGTTCGGTGATCGATGAGGTGCAGAGTTCACCGACCCCTATCATCCTGTTCATCGATGAAGCTCACACACTGATCGGCGCCGGCGGCGCGGCCGGCACCGGTGATGCAGCCAACCTCCTGAAGCCTCCCCTCGCCCGTGGCACGCTGCGCACGATCGCCGCCACCACGTGGGCTGAGTATCGCCAGTACATCGAGAAGGATCCCGCGCTCACGCGGCGCTTCCAGCCGATCCAGATCGACGAACCTGACGTCGAGACCTGCTGCGTGATGCTACGGGGTCTTCTCGGCCCGATGGAAAAGCACCACGGTGTTCGCATTTCCGATGCTGCAATCGTTGCAGCCGTCAACCTCTCGCACCGCTACATTCCCTCGAGACAGCTACCGGACAAGGCCGTCAGCCTGCTCGACACCGCTTCGGCCCGCGTGGCGATCAGCCAGAGCGCGACACCGGCCTTGATCGAGGATACGCGCGTCGCGATCACCGCTCGCGAAGCTGAGAAATCGGCGCTGGTCAACGACAGCGACCTGGGCATCGAGGACAACGAGCGCGCTGCCGCGATCGACAGCGATATCGCAGCACTGAAGGACAAGTTGACGAATCTCGAGGCCGACTGGGCCAAGGAGCAGGAGCTAGTCAAGGACATCCGCAGCATTCGTGACATCCTGTCCGAACCCAAGGAAGATCAGGATCCGGCCGCCAAGCGCGCTGAGCTGCGCGGCAAGTTCGAGACGCTGGAGGGCATCAATCCGGAAAAACGGATGGTCTACGCCCATGTGGACCAGCAGTCGGTGGCGTCCGTGGTGTCCGACTGGACCGGCATCCCGGTCGGCCGGATGATGCGGGACGAGATCGAAACCGTGCTGAAGCTGCCGGAGATCCTCAACCGCCGCGTGGTCGGCCAGTCCCACGGCTTGACGATGATCGCCAAGCGAGTTGAGACCAGCCGTGCCAAGCTGGACAACCCGTCGAAACCGATCGGCGTGTTCATGCTGGCCGGACCGTCCGGGGTTGGCAAAACCGAAACCGCCCTGGCGCTCGCCGAAACCCTCTACGGCGGCGAGCAGAACATGATTACGATCAACATGTCGGAGTTCCAGGAGGCGCATACGGTCTCGACCCTCAAGGGAGCGCCTCCCGGCTATGTCGGGTATGGCGAAGGCGGTCGCCTCACGGAGGCTGTCCGGCGCAAGCCCTACAGTGTCATCCTGCTCGACGAAGTGGAGAAGGCCCATCCCGACGTCCACGAGATCTTCTTCCAGGTGTTCGACAAAGGAGTCATGGAGGACGGCAACGGGCGACGGATCGACTTCAAGAACACCTTGATCATCCTGACCACCAACGTCGGCACCGATCTGATCATGGGGCTTTCGCGCGATCCGAAGTATCGTAGTGAGCCGGAAGAACTCGCCAGGATGCTGAGGCCGGAATTGCTCAAGGTATTTCCTGCCGCACTGCTCGGGCGCATCGTTTCGATCCCCTACTTCCCACTCTCGGACGAGATGCTCGCCGGCATCGCCCGGCTGCAGCTCGACCGCATCGGACGGCGACTGCGCGACAATCACAACGCGGCCTTCAGCTACGACGATGCAGTCGTGGAGCACATCGTGTCACGCTGCAACGATCCGGACTCCGGCGGACGCATGATCGACAACATCATCACCAATACCCTGCTGCCGGAGCTGTCGCGCGAATTTCTCAGCAAATCGCTTGCCAAGGAAGAGATCAGGCAGACACGCGTCTCGATCGCGGACGACAAGTTCGCATATTCGTGGAGCTGAGCGCGATGAACATTCAGTCGCAGCATCGCCATCCGGTTACCGGCCCCACACCGTATGATGAGGTCTACTACCCGGGCCACGTCTACGGGCTCACCCACCCCAATCATCTCGCAACGATCGCCACCGTTTACGGCATGCAGCCTGCTCCGGTCGAGCATTGTCGGGTACTGGAGCTCGGCTGCGGCGTTGGCGGCAACCTGTTGCCGATGGCCTTTCAATACCCGGACAGTGAATTCGTCGGCGTCGACCTGAGCGGCGTGACGATCGAGCGCGGCCAGCAGAATATCGCGACCTTGGGTCTGAACAACATCAAGCTTCTGCACTGCGACATCATGAATGTCGACGCAAGCTTCGGGAAGTTCGACTACATCATTGCGCACGGCGTTTACTCCTGGGTACCGCCCCACGTGCGCGAGAAGATCATGGCGATCTTCAAGCAGAATCTGGCGCCGCGCGGGGTCTGCTATGTCAGCTACAATGCGCACCCATTCTCCCATCTTCGCGACATGGTCCGCGACATGATGCGGTATCACACCCGCCGCCTCACCGGCATGAAGGAGAAGGTCGGACAGGCCCGCGCGATCCTGAAGTTCCTGAGCGAGGGCTCCAAGGCCGACACGGTGCATGGTGCGATCATGCGGGACCAGTACAATCGTGTCCTCAAGGCTCCGGACGAATTGTTGTTTCACGACGACCTCGACGACGACGCAACCGCCTTCCTGCTGCACGAGGTCGCCGAGGATGCCGCCCGCCACGGCCTGCAGTATCTCGGCGATTCCCATTTCGCGCGCCGCTATCTCGCCGGCCATTCCGAGGAGGTCCGCGCCACGCTGCAGCGCTTCCCGGAGAGCGAGTTCATGGCGCGCGACCAGTATCAGGACTTTGTCGACGGCAACGGCTTCCGTCGTACCTTGTTCTGCCACGACGACGTTTCCCTCAACCGGCAGATCGACGTGGATTTCGTCAAGCGATATCACCTCCTGAGCACGACCAGCCCGCTCGATCCCCAGGCGTGCCTGACCGACGATTCCCCGATGGAGTTCGAGAACCACGATGGCAGCAGGATTACGGTGACCAATCCGATTCTGAAGGCCGCGCATTTGTGCCTCGGACGGGCCTGGCCGCGGGCGCTGTCATTCAGCGAGTTGCTGGATGGTGCGCGCGCGCTGCTGGACGGCCGCCGAGCCGATGATGACGAACGGGTACTGACGGATGCGATGTACATCCTGGCCTGCAGCGGCGAGGTCTCCTTCCTGGTCTCGCCGCCCTTCCTCTTGAAGGAGGTTACCGACCGCCCGCAGGCGAGCTTGCTGGCCCGCAAGCAGTCGCAGACAGGTCCGCTGGTCACCAACCTGCTCCATCAAACGGTACAGCTGGAGGACGACCGTACGCGGCATTTCCTGCAACTGCTCGATGGCGCTCGTACCATCGACCAGATCACGGCCGAAATGGCCGCAGCATTCGGGTCGACCGTCCGGGTCGAACAAAAGGACAAGGACGGAAATCCGGCCGAACCGCTGTTGCTGTCAACCCGAGAGAGCGTCGAACGCTCGCTCGCGATGGTTGGCAAGCTGGGCTTGCTGGTCGCGTGATGCGATAGCGATCCAACTCAAGACGACGGCGCCAGACCACCGCCGGGGACGACGAGATACGCGCCTGACCTTCCGAGCTTGGAATTTTGCTATTGCTACATCAAAGGTAGGCGTGCGTTGTCACGACGGGAGCTGGACCAGCGTCTCGCATGGGATGATTATGTTGTTCAACTGCACGGTCGGGTTCATCAGGAAGCCCGTGTTGTTCTTTGTCGTGATGTGGCCCAGACCGAGGGCATGCCCGATCTCGTGCGCGGGCACAATATTGGTGTTCACGCTTCCGGGAGTTGCGGGATTGAACCATAGCATCCGATTGCCGGGATCGCCGCGCCCGGCAACGTTCGAGTCCTCGTCATCGATGATTTGTGTTGAGATGAACATGGTGATCGCCGCACGATTAGTGACGAGCGACTTGAGATCGTCAAATCGGAAATCCTGTGCCGTGGTCAGTGGGCCGAAGCCGGAACGGATGCTGAGCTTCTTGTTCGGATCGATCGGCACTACCCGGCCTTCGGCGGTCACGGCATCGACGATTCGGCTTGTGCCAGATGTGAACGTCAGGTTTGCCTGATTGTCGTAGATCCGACTGACGACGGCGGTAACGGCGCGCTGCGTAGCGATCATGAGACCGTTGGCGAGCGTCGCCCGACCGAGATGGACCACGTCGATCGGAATCGAAGACGCCTTGCGCACCTGGAGGCGAACCGGGATCGGACCCCTCTGGCCTTCGACGATGACGCTCAAGTCGGCATCACCCTCCAGACGTCCGATGACCGTGACGGTGTCGCTCGTTCGTTCGAGGATTTCCACCTTAGGACTCTCGAGGGCAAATCCCACCGCGGCGCCATTTGTCCCTTTCAACTTCAGCTTCCGCGTCTTGCCGATCGGAACCATCTGGCGAACCGGCGCAAGGCCGTCGAATGCCGACCATTCGCCGCCGACCAGTCTGAGCCTTGCGGCGCTGAAGCCGCGCGCATCGCATGGTCCGAATATCGGACCGTCCGGCGTGATCGTCACGTTCACGTCGAGCCCGCCGCCCTTGCGACGGTTGAACATCAGACGCATGCGCTTGATCGTATTCTTTTCAGGGTCGACGCGACCGTCGTGCAGCAGGCCCGTTTGGGCATTCTGAAACACGAGTATCGCGTCGATCACCGGCTCCATGGCGTCCGGCGTGTTGGTCAGATCGTTGATATCGAGCGTTCCGTCGGCCCCGCCATCCTGGGGCGCGATGCCGTTCAACAGCGTCTTGATCACGAAGATATCGTCCGGCTGGTTCGAACCCTTCAAGCCAACGGATTCCGCGATGGAGAAGCCGACCAAGTTGACGGGTTTCAGGTTGATCACCATGGTCCGCTCCGTCCGATGATCTCCGCGTTTTCCGATGGGTCTCATCGGGGCTTATGAGGTTCAAAGGATACGGCGGCGATCGCGACGACTTCCCATTCTACCGTACCTTTCCCGCCTCTGACCAAACCTGCGACATGAACAGCATCGCATGCTGCCCGAGCCTTCAACTCGGTCCAGTCCAATGGGAAGGATTCGAGACGTACATCTTTCCTCGCGTCACGAAAGCGGACAATTCAAGTCCAACACCCAAAAGCGGCAAGTCAAGCACAATGACGCCCGAGCCCTTGGCTGCCTCGAGTCCTCCGTACAGCGTGTGAAGTGCATTTCTCACGTTCTGAAGTATTCCAACAGCCGTAAAGGCGTTTCGCGCATTTAGCGTGGGCGCGACGTATTTACCGTTCTTCAAGCCATCGATGAAGTACTTGCTGTGATGGATGGATTGCAGTGCCGATTTCGAGATCAGCTTTTCGGTAAATGCGACATTGACGCCCCAGTCATTCAAGGATTCATGGTCCAACTCATATGGAACCCTGAACCCAAAGCCGATGACAGCAACGGCCCCTCCGCTGCCTCCAAGACCCAGTCCCCACCGACTGCTAACAATCTGGAGATCAAAGGTCTCCAGATCTCCCAAGTTCACGACGTACGCGGTCGTGCTCTCGACGCCGCCGATCAACAACTGCCCACCAGACTTGACGCCGAAGCCGAGCCAACGCTTGAAGAATTTGCGTTCCGCCGGATAGTATTGAGGTCTCGTTTGAGGCGGCGGTGGCGGCGGTGGCGGCGGTGGGTTTGGCTTATTCCAAACTGAGATGATGACACCACGCCAGGTCTCGTTTTCCACCCCATCCATTTCACCTGCATACATGGCCGCGCGTTCCCCTTTCGCCACCTCGAACGCGACTTTGAAATTGTTGGGCACTTGCTTGCGAAGCAAATCAACTACGGCCCGTAACCTGTTATGCGACAATAGCATGTTGAACTCGTCGCTACCGGTACGACTTGCAAGTCCTATGATTGTAAGGCTTCCTCCGTCCCTTAATTTCGGAGCGACGACATTATTCAGCCAATTGGAATGTTCCGGCTTTATGGCGAACTTGCCGACGTCAAAGTTGAACAACTTCGCCGCAATCGTATCCGATGCCTGAGATCCGTACTCCTGGATTTTCCCGGGTGATGCCATGTTGTTTATCTCCCAACGGAGAGACCGACTGCGAACGGGTAGAACTCAGATTGAAAGATCCGCCTATCAATTAATGGGTCGCTCCGGACGTTTTGGCGGTTCATCGTCGCCCTCAGATATCCCGTCGGGTACTTGGAGGTGCCATCGACGCCGTCGAGGTAGGTGAAGGCGAAGCCATAGGACACTCCGTGGTTTTGAGCGGAATGAGCGTACGCGGCGCTGGCTTCATCGCGATGTCGTAGCGAAGCCGTTCGGTACCGTCTGCAATCGCGAGAGGACCCTGCAGCTTCCATGCGATCTTCCGAGTGTTAGCCGGGGAAGTCGCGGAACTCCTTGACGAGATTGAACGGAATTTTCCAGCCGGCGCCTCCCGCGCGCATCAGCATCTTGATGTCTTCCGCCCTGTTTTCTTTTCTGGTTTTCGGATCGGTCTCCAACGTGTGGCCTTGGCTGTCCCAAGGTTTGCTCGCGCTCTTCGAGTAGTAGCCGAGAAAATGCCCGGCTTCATGGGCAGACGTGTTGGGCCCGCGTTGTGAGCTGATGAAGGCAAGGTCTAACGATCGAGCAAACGATCCATTGGGGAACGAGCCATTGGATCGAAGCTTATCGACGCAGAAAATGGTTAGATGGGCGCCCTTTACTTTGTGTTGGACGAAGAAGCTCTTCAGTTTCTCGACCTCGATCACATCGGGAAAAGCTGCCAGGCTCGCATCCTTCATGCCAGTGGCATTGGCGAGCTCCCGTTTGACGGCAGCCTGCGAGTCGTCGATGACCAGCCAGTCGCTTGGCACTCGCTCGAAACGGATGTTGGCCTGTGGCCTCCATATACTGTTCATCGTCTGCAATTCATCTTGCTCGTTGCAGGGCTTCTTGGCGTGAAACGCCGGAGCGCCGATCCCCGGAACCATGACGTTGCGGAACGCCACCTTGATCTTGATTTCCGGCAGCACGGCCACATGGAGCCTGGCTTCGATCTTCCGGCCAGCCGACCGAGCCACCACCTCCAGGCCGGGAAAGCCAATCGGCTTGATCCGGCCATTGATTTCGAAGAACCGTGCATCGCCGTTGAAGGTGGCAGGAAGTGACGCCGCCCTGAGCTGCGGATCGATATCGGGTCCGGAGAAGGTGTCTCTGGCTTGCACTATGCGTCTAAGGGTATCGGCGCCATCGATCTCCTTGATCCCGAGGGCATGGGGATTGGGATCGACTTTGAGCTTTCTTCCGGGGTCGATCAGCGCCACGATGTTGGAGCCTCCGAACGGCACAACCATGCCCGGCGGGCTGCGGCGCTCATCGACGCCGGAGCGGCGGAAGACCTCTTGAAAGGCGGCCATGTCTAGTTCTCCTGTCCTCGTCCGGTCCGACAACGGGAAACTCGAGCCCGAAAATGAGAGCCTCCGTCCTGTAGGAAGTGGCTAGATCGTCCCGCCGCCGGCGAAGATTTCGACGACCACGGCGCGATTGGCGGCCCTGTTCATCACGGTCGTGTTGTCCTTCAGATACTCGTAGTGTGAAGCGGGCTTGACGGAGAAGACGCGCGAGCGGGCGCTTGGGCCGAACAGGTGAAAGACGTTCCTGGCCCGGCCCGTGCGCAGGAAGACGTTGTTCCGTTCGCCCCCGGCGCTGTCGCTGTATCCGATGATCTGAAACTGCAACGACTTGTCGGTCTCGAAGCGGACGAGCTGCGCTGCCAACAGCGCATCGCGCTTGGCAATGTTCTTGAGATGCCGCCAGTCGACGCCGAAATCCCAGATGATGAGATACTGGCAGATGCCGGTCGGCGGGACCAGACTGACGTCCACACCGAGATGGCCGACCTCGGTGCGGGACGTTGCGACTTCATTGGCCACGTAGGGAAAGACGGCGGCGCTGTGAACCTTGGCAAGCGGCGAGCACTGCGGTTGCATCGCCATATTCGGCATCTGTTCCACCGGGCCCGGCGGCGTGTATTGCGGCAGTGGTTGCGGCGCGCGTCCCATGGCCATTTCTCCCGTTACTGGCGTGTCCTGCGCAAAGCCGAGCACTGGAGGGAGCCTCGGTTCCCACCACGGCTATGACTAGTAGTGACGCGAGCGGTCGGGAAAGTTCAAAGGCGAGGTGTGAGGCCCTCAACAGTCATTTCGGGGCGATGCGCAGCATCGAGCTATTGTTCCGGGCCAGCCCGGCTCGCCCACAGCGGCTGAGCCGGCCGCCTTGCCTGTGAAGGTCCAGGCGGAGGATTCGCCAGACGCTCGGGCTGCGGCGCCTAGCGCAATGGCAGCAGATCCAGCTGGCTCTGCGCCTTCTTGACGGCGGCCGTGTACCAGCTCTGGCTTGGTGCTTCCTTGGCGAAGCACTTCGTGTAGGCGTCCATCGCCTGATCTTCACGGGCCATGGCGTCCTGCGGGGTCTTCCTGGCCATCATCTGCTTCCAGACCTTCTGGCAGGCCGGGATCTCGGCCGTCTTCACGGCGTCAGATGTGACGATGAAATAGACCTTGTCGTCCTTTATGGCGACGACGTCGATCTCGTCCGGCGGGCCCTTGAGATCGCCATTGCCGCGCAGGCCGAGCACGGCGGCTGCCGCGCCGGCGGGTGCGGGTTTTGTGACCGGCAGCTCGGCATATTTGGCGAAGGCGGCGTCCTCGATCGCATGGTAGTAAAAGCGGTCCGCCTTGATCGCCGCGCCGCTCTCCTGCGGCACGCCGTCATCGCGGTGCTCGCGCAGCCAGTGCTTGAGCAAGGCCGTGGTCGTCACCACGGCCCGCGTCTTGCCGTCTTCGGACGCGAAAGCGAGCCCGTCGAGATGGCCGAAGCCAATGTCGCTCTTGAACAACGTATCGACGTTCGACCTGCCCTCGGCCCGGAGCCCCTTGATCGCGACCGGACCGACCAGGCCGCGCAGCACGCCGGCCAGCTCCTTCAGGGCCGCATCGTGCTGCTTGTAGATCTCGTCGCTCTCCCTGGCTTTCGAGAACTTTGCGATGTAGCGATCGCGCAGACCGAGATAGTTCTGCTCCGGCGCGGCAGCACGGGCAGGCGTGGCCAGGACGAGCAGGCAGAGCAAGGCGAGCAATCTCATTGCAGTTCCGGAAAGACTGGAGAGCGATCTCCCATCTTTGTGCCGATGCCGGGCGGGAAGGTTCATCCCTCGGTGGAATGCGGAAGTCCTACTCTGCCGGCGTGAGTTGCTGCCGGGTCAGGCGCATCGCAGCGGTCTCGCGCACGCGAACACGGGCGCGGCGCTTGCGCCACCAGATCACGACGCCGGTCACCGAGAGCGCCGCCACCACCAGCCCCATGACCGAGATCAGAATACGGCCGAACAGCCCGACGATACGGCCCGAATGCAGCGGAAACTGCGCCTGCACGAAGATGTCGGCGGCAGTGCCGACCCAGGGCAGCCGCTCGCCGATGGGGCGGCCGTCCTCGCTGTCGTAATAGAGCTGCGCCGGGCCGACGCCGCCGGCGCCGTGGTCGTCCCCGGGATGGAAGAAGGCGGCGGCATAGACGCCATGGGCCGGACCGTAATTGATCGAGCCGACCGGGATCGTCCAGCCGCGCGCCTTACCGTCCGCCGCCGCGCGCGCAGCGATATCGGCGAAGGTGACTTTGGGCTCGATGGGATTGTCGAGATCGCGATAGGGCCGTTGCTCATATGGCGTCGGCGTATAGTTCGACACCATCTTCATCAGCGGCGAGAATACCTCGAAATAGAGATTCAGCGAAAACGCAGTGAAGGCGATGACAAAGAGCACGCCCCAGGTCCACAGGCTGAAGGCACGATGGATGTCGAAATTGATCCGGTAGGCGCTGCCCGAGGTCTTGATGGTCCAGGCCGGCGCCCAGCGCGCCCAGAAGCCGCGCTCGAGCTGTCGCGCGACCTCAGGCGCCCGCGCCGCCTTGGCGCGCCGGCGTGAGGGCAGCGTCAGGTAGAAACCGACGAAGCAATCGATGGTCCAGATGATGGCGATCACGCCGAGCACGCGCATGCCCCAGCGGTCGCTGCCCCAGAACTCCGGGATGTGCATCGTGTAGTGCAGCTTGTAGAGGAACGAGACGAAGTTCTCACGCGTGACAGGCCAGACCGCGCCCCAATAGCGGCGGCCAAGCTCGGCACCGGTGTTGGGATCGAGGAAGACCTGGTTATAGTCGAGCGGGTAACGCTTGCCGGTCGCGGGGTCGATCCGCGGCATGACGAAGAACCACAGCGAGTGGTCCTCTTCCGGTGTCATGAAGAGGTAAACGACGCGTGCACGGGGATCGCGCTGTTCGATCATCTTGGCCAGTTCGATCGATGGAATGGCCGGGCCCTTGCTGCTGACGTCGAACAGATGGCTGTTCAGGACGTCGTCGAGCTCGTGATCCCACGAGATGATCGCGCCGGTAATGCCGGAGAAGAACAGGAACCCAGCCGTGAGCAGTCCCGCCCAACGATGCAACCTGCCGAATACCGCTCTCATCGCCTTCCACTCTCATCCAGCGGTCCGGCCTCGGAGCCGGACCGTCTCGCGTTCGAATTCACCAACGGTAGGTCAGCTTGCCGATGGCCTTGCGCCCTTCCGCATAGAAGCAGCCCGACAGGCTGTAGCACGCAGCGACATAGCGCGTGTCGGCCAGATTGGTGACGTTCAGCGACAGGCGCCAATTGTCCTTGGTGTAAGCGAGCAACGCATCCAGCACGGTCGAGGCTCCCACCTTGAACGTGTTGGCGTCGTCGCCCCAGGTTGCGCCGACATAACGGATGCCGCCGCCGAACTGCAAGCCCGCCAGTGGGCCGTTCTGGAGCGTATAGTCGCTCCACAGCGAGGCGCGGTTGAGCGGCACGGTGACCGGCGCCTTGCCGACGTTCACGGGATCCTGCGTGACCATGGCGTCGACATAGGCATAGGCCGCGCGCAGGTTCCAGCCGTCGGCAAGCGACATCGTGCCTTCGAGCTCAATGCCGCGTGATTTCACCTGTCCGATTTGTTCGTAAAAGGTGGCTGCAGGCACGTACACCGCAAGGTTGTCGCGCGTCAGGTCGAAGGCGGCGAAGGTGAACAGCGCGTTCCAGCCGATCGGCTGGTACTTGACGCCGACCTCGTACTGGACGCCGGTCTCGGGATTGAGCATTCGTCCGCCGAATCCGGTCGCGAGCAACGGCAGGAAGGATTCCGAATAGCTGAAATAGGGCGCGATGCCGTTGTCGAAATTGTACATCACGGCGGCCCGGCCGGTGAAGGCCGACGCGTCCTTCGCGACCGAGGTGTTGGAGAGACCGTTATCGACTTGCGTCGTCACGAAATCCTGGCGGCCGCCAAGCTGGAACGAGAGCCGGCCGAGCTTGATCTGATCCTGCGCGTAAAGCCCGACCTGCGACTGCTTGACCCCGGTGTTGTCGCTCATGGCGCCGATGGTCCAGTCGTAGCTGTAGACCGGATTGAAGACGTTGATCTCGGGGGCTGACGTCGTGACGCTATACGCGGTATCGCGGAACGTGGTGTTGCGGTAGTCGATCCCGACCAGAGTGGTGTGGCCGAGAAAGCCCGTGGTGAACTTGCCCTGGAGCTGATTGTCCACCGCGAAGGAGTTGATGTAGGAGTTGCTGTAGCTGCCATAACGTGCGAGCTGTCCCGCGGCCTCGTTGGTATAGCCACCGCCGTAAAACACTTTCTCCTCGTTGTGCTGATAGGCGTAGCGCAGGTTCTGGCGGAATGTGATGTTGTCGGTGAAATTGTGCGCCAGCTGGTAGCCGGCGGTCGCGATCTCGGTGTTGAAGGCATCGAAGCTCGGCACGCCCGCGAAGAACGAGACCGGAATGGTGCGGCCGTTGTTCGGCCACACCGTACCCGAGGCCGGCAGGAACTGGAGACCCCACCCTGCTCGATCGCGCTGGTAGTTGGCGAGCAAGGTGATGGTGGTGTCCTCGTTCGGCTTGAAGGTGACGGCGGGCGCGATGAAGACGCGATTATCCTTGCTGAAGTCGACCTGCGTCTCGCCGTCGCGAACCACGCCGGTGAGACGCCACAGCACGGTGCCTTCCTTGTTGGCGGGGCCGCCCATGTCGAACTGGCCCTGATAGCGGTTGAAACTGCCGCCGGAAATCGAGACCTCGCCGAACTGCTGTGCGGTCGGCAGCTTGGTCACGTAGTTGAGGATGCCGCCGGTGCCGCTGCCGCCATACATCGCGGAGGACGGTCCCTTGAGCACCTCGATGCGCTCGGCGCCATAGGGATCGAGGCCGTTGAAATGGACGTAGTTGCTGGAGGGAATCCGCAAGCCGTCGATGTAGAGGCCCGGCATGGTCATGTCGAAGCCGCGGATCTGGAAGTCCGCCGAAGCGGGTGTCCGAGCCCCCATTGACGTCGCCGCTCACGCCGGCGGTGTAGCGCAGGGCCTCGCCGATCGAGACTGCGCCCTGGTTCCTGATCTGATCGGTCGTGATGACGGATACCGACTGTGGCGTCTCGATCAAGGGCGTATCGGTCTTGGTGGCGGTGCCGCTCCTTGTCGCGACGAAACCGCGCACGGGTCCATTGGCGCGTTCGCCCGTGGCGCCGTTCGACGATGCCGACTGAGTCGGGGTGGCCTGCTGCGCGGGAGTGCGACGATTGGCGCGTGCGGTGCGAGTTGCCGCCGCCCTTCGCGACGAAGCAATCGCGGCCGGACGGGCGCGTTCCGCCGGCGCTTCCACGGTGACTGCGGGAATTTGCGTCTGCGCCTCCACGGAACCGAAGGGAACGACGAGGGACAATGTGCTGACTGCCCCGAGGAAAAACAACTTAATCTGCAGACGACGCGTGTTGTCACGCGATGAGAGTTGGAAGTCAGTCACGTCTCTTGAGACCCCACGCACCGCCGGCTCCGCCGGTATCATTTTTGATGTCCCGCCCTAACGCAGGCCGGTCCGGAGTGCGAGCGATGCGCTGTTAGAATTTATCGAGACTGGGGAATAGACTCTGCGACCAATGCGCCCAACGTCGCTTCTTTAGAATTGGAATATTTCTAGACTGAACTCGGCGCTCCGCTCGGAATGCGACTCATGCGATGGCTGCATCGCGCGATCAGCGCGGCGAGCCGAAGCCGAAGGCATAAGCCGCCGAACGTTATCCCGGGTCCGCATGACAACAGGTTGCGGCGGCGCTCTTCTCGCCCGCCAGCACGCTGCGGCTGTTGCGGTCCGGTGGAATATCTCCGGCGGCATTGGCCGCGAAGAATCCGGTCGGCTTGAGCATGAAGCCAGCATATTCGACCGGCATGATCGGAAAGTCCTCAGGTTTGCAGATATGGGTATGGCCGAAGGAGTGCCAGACCACGATGTCGGCATTCTCGATGTTGCGGTTCTGCGCGACGTAGCGCGGCAGGCCGTCGCCGCCGGCGTGAACGTTGGGATAGTCGCCGCTGGCGTATTTCTCGTCGGCATCGAACGCAGTCACCCAGACATGCCTGGTGGCAAAGCCGCCGCGCTTGCGCACATAGCTCCCCTCCTGCGCCAGCATCAGCGGGCTTGGATTGACCACGAGCTTGTAGGCCGGCGCGCTACCGACCGAATTGGATTCATTCGGATTGCTGATCTTCCAGAACCGGCCGGTCTCGCCATTGGCGATCGCCGCCGCGTCGCGCTCGCGTGACAGCACGCGCGTCGTGGTGGTGAAAGCGTTGCCATGGGGATTGTCGTGCCCCCATGGCCGCGGCACGAACTCGTGCTCGGTGACGGTGTTGCCACCGCCATCGAGATCCATGTGCAGGCGCACATTGAAGAAGTGCTGGTGCGTCGGCCCGCCCAGATTGTCGTCGACCATGCCACCCCATTTGTAGGTTTCGCCTGAGGGCACGGCAGCGGTCTGGATGATGCCCGTGAGCTTGGTCTCTAGCTGGATCGTACCGTCCTGGTAGAGATACCAATAGAAGCCGTAGTCGTAATTGCCGACCGTCGCGAAGAACGAGATCACGAGGCGCCGCGAGCGGCGGACCTCGAACAGGCCGTTGCGAAATTCATAGTGTTTCCAGGCGATTCCGTAATCTTCTTCATGCATGCAGATGGCGTTCTGCATGACGAAGGGCTCGCCCTTGTTGTCGGCCGCCGGCACGTCAAAATAATGGATGTTGCCGAGGCAGTCGCAACCAAGTTCGAGTGCGTTCGCGAGCATGCCGAGGCCATATTCGCCGGCATCGAACGCCGATTTCCAGAAATGGTTTTCGGTCGGATCGGCGTAAGGCACGACCATCTCAGTGACGCTGGCGCGGTGGATCAGCGAGCGTTTGCGCGCGCCATCCTGGTAGGCGAGTTGATGCAGCACCAGACCCTCGCGCGGCGTAAAGCCGACGCGAAAGCTCCATTTCTGCCAGTCGACCTTCCAGCCATCGACCTTGAAGCTCGCGCCCTCCGGCTGCTCGATATGCAGCGGCTTGATGTCGGTGCGCGGGTTGGTGACCTCGTGAGCGCCGTAATTTCGCTTCTTGCGCGGGATCGGTACGATCGGATCTGCATCCGTGAGATCGATGACCTTGCCGCCGATCAGATCGACGACGGCGACGACGCCCTCGATCGGGTGCGCATAACCGTTGTCCTGCAGATGCTCGCGGAAAAAGCTGACGGCCCGTACGATGCGCGCGCCGCGTTCGAATTCCATGTCGAAGAAGCCCGAGGAGAACGGATCGACCTGGACCAGCTCTATGTCCTTGTCGGTAAGCCCGCGCCGATGCATCGCAGCGCGCCAGCCGGGATCGGCCTTCACCACCGCCTCGCACTTGAAGAACTCTTCCAGCATCACCGGCGGCTGCCCATAAGGCATGTCGCGGTTGGGGAGAAGCTTCCGATCGACGATCTCGGCGCGGCCAAGATCGACGACGTGCTCGATGGCCTCGCCGGTGGTGATGTCAAGTGTCAGCACGAAGGCACGGCGCCCTGCTCCGCCCGCGGCCAGCTCCTGCTTGGTCGGCTCTTCCAGCCGTACCGTCGGGAAGCGGCAGTTCTCCGGCGAGGTTGCGGCCGCACGTACCAGCGTGCTGGCCGCCGTGATCTCTTCAGTCGTCAGAGGATCGAGCGCATGCGCGTTGGCGGCCTGGGCGGGCGATCGGGCTTTGGCGTGGTCGAGCATGATGATGTCCAGAAGTCAGTGCGGGGCGAGATGTGCGGTGATGGCGCGGAAGGCGGCGAGCCAGCGATGGTCAAGCGGAACGTCCATCGCCTTCGGCTGCGTCGCGAGCTTGACGATCACGGTGTCGGAAGCCGCGTCGATGTAGAGCCACTGGCCGTGGATGCCGATTGCGGCGAGATCGTACCGCGAGGGATCGATCGTGTACCATTTGCTGCGGTAGCGCGCGCCCGGGAAGATATCGGCGAGGTCGCCCTCGGCCCAGGCCTTGGCATCGCCATTCTCGTGGATGTCGTCGATCCACCAGCCCGGCACCACCTGCCGTCCCTCGACCACGCCGCGGCAGCGGATCATCTCGCCGAAGCGGATGAGATCGCAGGCAGTGACGGACAGACCGCCAGCGATGCGGCCCATGCCGTGGCTGTCGAGCGTCAGGGAACCGTCCTCCTCCGCGCCCATCGGCTGCCAGAGATATTCGGAGAGGATGCGTGGGTAAGGCATGCCACAGGCGCGCTCATACACCCAGCCGAGAACTTCCGTGTTGGTCGAGACATAGTGGAACACCTTGCCGTGCGGCTTGCCGGTGCCGCGCAGCGTGGCGAGATAGGCGCGCTGATGGCTCGGCTCGACGCCTGGGGGCGGCACATCCCAGCCCGAGGAGAAGCGGTAGCGCGCGACGTCGCCGGCAGGGTCCTCGTAATCTTCATCGAACTTGATGGCGACGGCCATGTCGAGCACGTTGCGGACCGTGCAGCTGCCGTAGACGGAATTCTCCAACTCCGGCACGTAACGCACCACCCTCGCCTCCGGATCGAGCAGCCCGCGCGCGGACAGCACGCCGCCGAGCGTGCCGGCAATCGACTTGCTGATCGAGCAGATCAGATGCGGCGTTGTCGCGCTCATGCCGTCGCCATACCATTCGTGGATCAGCGTGCCCCGATGCATGACCAGCAGTGCATCGCCAAAGGTCTCACGCAGCGTGGCCGAGATCGTCGTCGGCTGGCCGTCCGGCCCCTTGAAGCCGAGCTGAGACAATTCGCGCGGCGCCTTTTGCATCGGCGTCGGATGCGCCGAGCGGCGGACCTCTGCGGTCGGCAGCACTTCCCGGGTGTGGGTAAAGCCCCAGCGTATCGCGGGATAGCTGCGCCAATTGGCGCGCGTCACCTGGGCCTCGGGCGCGGGTGGACTGCCGCGCATGACGTCGGTCGGTCGCACTCGATCCTCCGCAAGGGCCATCCCGACTGCGATGCCGGAACGGCTGGAAGCAAGCCTGCACCGCGGCGCTATCGGCCGTTATCGAGATCCGGCAATATTTTGCTGGACTCCGTCGTGGGCCGTGCCAGGCTTGGCGCACTTATTGCTTGCTTTGGCGAAACAATTCCGACGCATTATCATGGTCTTGAGCGCAACTCCTCCAGTACAGGACTCGGTTGCCGGCCTGCTTGAGGCGAGCAGTACGGACGTTGACGAGCACTGTGCCGCGCTCGGCCGCTGGCGGCTGCGTTACGACCAGATCAGCGCCGGCGCGTTTCGAGGCAGCTTCACCCAGCTCTCTCTGCCCCGTGTCGAGGTGTTCCGCGAAATCACCAGCCAGCAGGTCCGCCAATACGGTCAGCTTGGCGCCGACAGCTTTGGCATCGGTCTCCCCTGGCGCGGTGACAGCGAGGTCAATTGCAACGGCGCCAGCGTTGCAGGCGCCCGGGTCATTGCCTGCGTCGACGCCGAGGTCGATATGTGCACGCCGAAGTCATTCGAGCTGCGCGGTGTCGTCGCCAGTGCAGCGCTGATCCGGGATCTCGCCGCCCGGCTCGAGATCGATCTGCCGCGCACGGTCTGGCACCAATTGCGGGTGATCGAGATGGCGCAGGCGCCGGTCGCACGATTGCGAGCCCATCTTGAGGCCATTCACGAGGCCATCGCGACCGCGCCCGAACGGTTCGAAGACCCGGCCCTCCGGCAGGCGCTCGAAGACGCCCTCCTCGTCGAGATCATGGACATGCTGCCGACCGCACGCCCCATCGATGCCGGCCGCAGCGCGGACGCGCGCAAGCGTACCGTCGATCGCGCCCGCGAGCTGATGCACGGCAACGGTGACCATTCGCTGTCGCTGCTGGAGGTCTGCAAGGCGGCCGGCGCCAGTCCGCGCAAGCTCGGCTATTGCTTCCAGGCTGTTTTGGGCACGAGCCCGATGCACTATTGGCGGGCGATGCGGCTGAACCGGGTACGGCGCGATCTGAAACGCGCCGGCGGCGCTGGCACATCCATTTACGACGTCGCCGTGCAGCACGGATTCTGGCACTTCAGCCAGTTCTCGCTCGACTACAAGCGCCACTTCGCCGAGCTGCCCTCGGAGACGCTGCGGCGGGCGAGGCGTGCCGCGTGATCCGGTTCAGCGATGCCGCAGGCGGCGGTTGACCCGGCGCGCCAGAAAATCCCCGGCGCTCTGGACGAGCTGCACCAGCGCGATCAGCACGACCACGACGGCGAGCATCATCTCCGGCATGAAGCGCTGGTAGCCGTAGCGGATGCCGAGATCGCCAAGCCCTCCGCCGCCGACCGCGCCGACCATGGCCGAGTAACCGAGCAAGCTCACGACGGCGAGCGTCAGCGCCAGCAACAGGCCAGGCAGCGCCTCGGGGATCAGCACCTTGAGCACGATCTGAAGCGGCGAAGCGCCGAACGAGGATGCGGTCTCGATCAGACCGCCATCGACCTCGCGGATCGCAGCTTCGACCAGGCGCGCGATGAACGGCGTCGATGCAATCGTCAGTGGCACGATCGCTGCGGTCGATCCAATCGAGGTGCCGGCAATCAGGCGCGTGAACGGGATGATGGCGACGACGAGGATGATGAACGGCGTGGAACGCGTCGCGTTGACGACGATGCCGAGCACGCGATTGACGATGGGGGCCGCGAACAACTCGCCTTTGCGGCTGGTCGCGAGGAAGACGCCGAGCGGCAGGCCGAAGGCGGTGCCGAGCAGCGCGGCGATTCCGACCATGTACAGACTCTCGAAGGTCGCCTGGATGATCAGGTTGACGAGTTCAGGCGACATAGCCGAGATGCTCCGCCGAGAATTGATGTTGAGAGAGAAAGGCCAGCGTCCGCGTCACCGCGTCCGCGGCGCTGGAAACACCGAGAGGAATGCCGAGAACGAGCGAGCCGACATGCTGGCCGCCGATCTCGTCGATGCGCGCCGACAGCAGCGACACGTCGCGGCCGAGTTCGCGCGCGAGCCGCGCCACCAGCGTCTCGCCGGCCCCTGCCCCACGCACCTCGATGCGGATCACGGCGTGGCCGCCGGCCGATGGCCCAGGCACGATCCGGCTCGCCAGCGACACTGGCAGGCTGTCGCCGATGACCTCCGCCAGGAACGACTGTGTGATGGGATGCTTCGGGTGGGTGAAGATGTCGGCGACATGGCCGCTCTCGACCACGTGTCCGGCGTCGAGCACGACGACCTCCTTGGCGAGTTGGCGCACCACGGACATTTCGTGGGTGATCAGCACGATGGTCACGCCGAGCTCGCGGTTGATGTTCGCGAGCAGATCGAGGATCGCACGCGTGGTCTGCGGGTCGAGCGCGGAGGTCGCCTCGTCCGACAGCAGCACGCTCGGCCGCGTCGCCAGCGCGCGGGCAATTCCGACGCGCTGTTTCTGGCCGCCGGAGAGTTCCGAAGGATAGCGGTCGTGCTTGTCCGCGATGCCGACGAGCGCGAGCAGCTCAGTGACGCGGGCCTTGATGTCGGCCTTGGCCCAGCCCGCGATCTCGAGCGGCAGCGCGATGTTGTCGGCAGCGGTGCGCGACGACAACAGGTTGAAGTGCTGGAAGATCATGCCGATCGAGCGCTGCGCCAACCGCAGCGCTCGGCCAGTCAGCGCCGAGATGTCGCGGCCGTCGACAATCACGCGGCCCGTGGTCGGTTTCTCCAGCCCGTTGATCAGCCGAACCAGGCTGGACTTGCCCGCGCCGGAGCGGCCGATCACGCCGGCAACGGAACCGCGCGGAATTGCAAAGTCGATATTGTGCAGCGCGTTGACGCCGGGCTTGCCGCGATAGGCCGGATAGGTTTTCGAGATGCCTTCGAAACGGACCATCGCGTCCGGCTCAGTCACAGGAGGTGAAATCGCGTCAAACGTTTCGATCGGCTGTCCGATCGCGAGCGATTGGTGGGCGTTCATGGAGACGACCTTCATGCACAATGGTTCGCTGGCCCGCGCCGCTCGCGGGCGTACGGGAATCAGGTCGCATGGAGCGACGGAGGTGAAATTGCGATGCCGGCCGGGTGAAGCGCACTGCGCCGCAGCATGCACAATCGCTGTTTCCAGTCTTTCTTGCAATTTCAGATATTTGCGAGGAGTTGGACGAAGTTTTCCCAATCCGTCACGTGCGAAGAAGATTCATCTCCCAACGGGATCATCCTCCTGCCGCGCCTGATCTACCGCCCCCTGAAGCGTGGCTTGCGGCGGGCCAGGAAGGCCTCGACGCCCTCCTTATGGTCCTCGGTCAGGCTTGCAAGCGCGAACTGATCGACATCCATGTGGCTCGCGAGATCATCCAGCGCGTACGCAAGCCGGTTGACGGTCAGCTTTGTCATGGCCACCGAGAGCGGCGGCTGCGCGGCGACCTTCCGGGCAAGCTCCATGGCTGCATCGAACGCATGGCCTGGGTCGGTCACCTGCTCCACCAAGCCCCATTCATAGGCCTCGTCCGCGCTGATGCGCTGGTCAGCCAAGATGACCGCCTGCTTGGTGCGTGCCGGCCCGATCAGATGCAGCATGCGCGGGATGCTCTGCCAGCTCATGTTCATGCCGAGCCCGATTTCCGGTACGCGCAAATGCGCGTTGCGGCCCATGATGCGGAAGTCGAGCGCGACGGCGAGGGCCACGCCGCCGCCGACGCAAAAGCCCTCGATCGCCGCGATCGTGATTTGCTCCATCTCCTGCCAGGCGCGCGTCAGGCGCGGCCCGAGCTTGAGATGCCGCCGGAGCGTGCCGAGATCCATCTCCTTGCGCGAACCTCCCTCCGCATCCTTGAGGTCGAAGCCGGCGCTGAACGCGCCCGAGCTGCCGGTCAAGACCACGACCGACGTCGCGGCGTCATCCTCGAAACTGCGCGCCGCTGCGGTCAGCTGCCGCATTGCCTCCGGCGAGAGCGCGTTGATGCCGTCGCCGCGGTCGAAGCGGACCACAGCAATCCGGCCCTCAGGCCCAAGGCCCTTTTCGATCTTCACGTAGTCCGTCACCATCATCTCCAGGCTGCTTTCGGCGATGTTAGCGCACAAATGTCGTCACGAATACGGGACCCGATCACGATGCAGGGAATACTCGACAGGTCCGGGCCATTGCGGATATCTTTACGGCCATGAGCCACGATCACGACCATCACCACGATCATTCCGAGCTGTCGGAGACCGAGCTGCGCGTGCGCGCGCTCGAGACGATCCTGACCGAAAAGGGCTATGTCGAGCCGGCCGCGCTCGATGCCATTATCCAGGCGTACGAGACAAGGATCGGCCCTCACAACGGCGCGCGCGTCGTTGCCAAGGCCTGGACTGATCCGGCGTTCAAGAAGGCGCTGCTGGAGGACGGCAGCAAGGCGATCGGCACGCTCGGCCATGTGAGCCGCGTCGGCGACCATCTCGTCGTGGTCGAGAACACCAAGGAGCGGCACAACATGGTGGTGTGCACTCTGTGCTCCTGCTACCCTTGGGAAATGCTGGGACTGCCGCCGGTCTGGTACAAGGCTGCGCCCTACCGCTCCCGCGCCGTAAAGGACCCGCGCGGCGTGCTCGCCGATTTCGACGTCGCATTGCCCAAGGACACGGAAATCCGGGTGTGGGATTCGACCGCCGAGACGCGCTTCCTGGTGCTGCCGATGCGGCCCGAGGGCACAGAGGGCTGGAGCGAGGAGCAGCTCGCCGAGCTCGTCACCCGCGATTCCATGATCGGCACCGGATTTCCGCGGAAGCCGGGAGAGCCGGCATGAACGGCGTGCACGACATGGGCGGCATGGACGGGTTCGGCAAGGTCGAGCCCGAAGCCAATGAACCGATGTTCCACGCGGATTGGGAAGCGCGTGTCCTTGCCATGGTGCGCGCGATGGGCGCGGCCGGCGCTTTCAACATCGACACGTCGCGCTTCTACCGCGAGACCCTGCCGCCGCACGTCTATCTGTCGAGCTCCTATTACAAAAAGTGGTTCCTCGGGCTCGAGGAGATGCTGATCGAGAAGGGCTACCTCACCCGGGAGGAGGTCGCCGCCGGGCGCGCGATCCAGCCGGCCAAGGCGCTCAAGCACGGCAAGTTCGACCTTGCCAACGTCGAGCGCGTGATGGTGCGCGGCAAGTTCGACCGCCCTGCCCCGCAGCCTGCGAAGTTCGAGATCGGCGAACGTGTGCGCGCCAAGAACATCCATCCGGCTACACACACCAGGCTGCCGCGCTATGTGCGCGGCCATGTCGGTGTCGTCGAGCTGAACCATGGCTGCCACGTGTTTCCTGACACGGCGGCGATGGAGCTCGGCGAACATCCACAATGGCTCTACACCGTGGTGTTCGAGGGCAGCGAACTCTGGGGTCCCGATGGCGATCCGACCACAAAAGTCTCGATCGACGCGTTCGAGCCCTATCTGGACCCGGCGTGATGAGCACGACGCTTGCTGCGGCCGCCACCGCGGCCATCCCGAGCATCCCCCGCGATGACGATGGCCCGGTGTTCCGGGCGCCATGGGAGGCGCATGCCTTTGCCATGGCGCTGACCTTGCACGAGCGCGGCGTGTTCACCTGGCCCGAATGGGCCGCCGCGCTCGCCGACGAGATCAAGCGCGCGCAAGCAGCCGGCGATCCCGACACGGGTGAGACCTACTACCTGCACTGGCTCGCCACGCTCGAAGGATTGGTTGCGCGCAAGGGCGTCGCATCCATGGCAACCCTGCACCGCTACCGCGATGCCTGGGACCACGCCGCCGATCGCACGCCACACGGCAAGCCGATCGAGCTGCGGCCGGAGGATTTTGCGGGGTAATCTTCCGTGCGTGGTGCGTGCTCCGTTTCCCCAAACACAGCTGTCATCACCCGCGAAGGCGGGTGATATTCCAGAGACGTCTGTGAGATACGGAGAACCTGCGGCGTACTGGATTCCCCGCCTTCGCGGGGAATGACAGCGAAGATCTGAGCGCTATTTGCGCCCTGCCACATACTCCGCCCATCCCTTTGCGCGCAGGCTGCACGCCGGGCACTCGCCGCAGCCATAGCCCCAATCGTGCTGCGCGCCGCGTTCGCCGAGATAGCACGTGTGGGAGTGCTCGCGGATGAGATCGACGAGGCCGTCGCCGCCAAGATCACGCGCGAGCTTCCAGGTCGCGGCCTTGTCGATCCACATCAAGGGCGTATGCAGCTCGAACTTGCGCGCCATGCCGAGCGAGAGCGCGGCCTGCGTGGCGCGGATGGTCTCGTCGCGGCAATCCGGATAGCCGGAATAGTCGGTCTCGCACATGCCGCCGACAATGTGGCTGATCCCGCGTCGATAGGCCAGCGCCGCGGCGAAGGTCAGGAAGACGAGGTTGCGGCCCGGCACGAAAGTGTTGGGCAGGCCATCGGCCCCCATCGCGATCGCGACGTCGCGCGTCAGCGCCGTCTCGGAGACGGCCGCAAGCGTCGGGATCGATAGCGTGTGGCTCTCGCCAATCTTTGCGGCCCATTCCGCGCGCAGGCCCTTGATGCCGTCGAGCAGGCGGTCGCGGCAGGCGAGCTCGATGGCGTGGCGCTGGCCGTATTCGAACCCCAGTGTCTCGACGCGGGCGAAGCGGCTCAAGGCCCAGGCGAGGCAGGTGGTGGAATCCTGGCCGCCGGAGAACAGCACCAGCGCGGTTTCGGAGGAAAATGCGTCACTCATACCCCGCGCTTTAGCATTGCGTGAGGTGCCCGCCAATCGGTGGAAATCGGCCTGTTCCGCCTGCTTGCACTGGGATCGGCGGCCCGCCTTTGGCATAAGGCTCTGGACCTAGGAGACCGCCCCGCAATGACCCCTTCCCGCGACATTTCCCGCCTGATCGAGATCATGGCGGCGTTGCGCACGCCGGTGACCGGCTGCCCTTGGGACCTCGAGCAGGATTTTGCGACGATCGCGCCCTATACGGTCGAGGAAGCCTATGAGGTGGTGGACGCCATCGCCCGCGGCGATCTCGACGATCTGCGCGAGGAGCTCGGCGATCTCCTGCTCCAGGTCGTGTATCACGCCCAGATGGCCTCGGAGCAGAACGCGTTCGATTTTGGTGACGTCGTCGAAGCCATCACCCGCAAGATGATCCGCCGCCATCCCCATGTCTTCGCCGATAAGGACGGCAATCTCGCCTCCTCCCATGTCAAGGAGGTCTGGGACCGCATCAAGGCCGAGGAGAAGGCCGAGCGCGCCGCGCGCCGGCCGCCGGAGGACTCGCCGACGCACAAATCCCTGCTGTCAGGCGTGAAGGCCGGCCAGCCCGCGCTCATCCGGGCCATGGAGCTGCAGCGGAAGGCCTCCACCGTCGGCTTCGACTGGAACGACCCACGCGCAGTGTTGCAAAAGATCCGCGAGGAGGCCGATGAGATCGAAGCGGCATTGGACCGCAACGACAAGCGGGAGATTGCGGAAGAGACCGGCGACCTGATGTTCGCCCTCGTTAACCTCGCCCGCCATGTCGGCGCCGATCCGGAAAGCGCACTACGCGTGACCAATGCGAAATTCGAGCGGCGCTTCGCCTATATCGAGCGGACGCTGGAGGCGCAGGGTCGGACGCTTGAGCAGGCGTCGCTGGCGGAGATGGACGCGCTGTGGAATGCGGCGAAGGGTAAGGAGAAGCTGGCCTCAGAGGGAGGCAAGGACGTGCGCCGCTAGCTCCGCTGCCGTCCCGGCGTTCGCCGGGACGACAGCGGCTATGTAGCGTGGTGCGGCACGGCGTCGAACCTGGACACCACGATGTCCCGCTTGGTCTCGTCCACCCGTACGGTCATGTCGAAGCGGCCGTCGTGCAGCTCCTTCGACAGGACCTCGGCATTGCGGTGCAGCCAGCTGATGCCGGCACCGTCCGAGGCGTCGATGGAGAGATCGAGCGTGGTGCGTTTGGCGGCGAGGCGTTCCTCGATCGCGGCGAGCAGTGCGTCGACCCCCTCGCCTGTCACGGCTGAAACCAGCATCGCCGGATGATCCTCCGGCCTGCGCGCGGCGATGTTCAGGAGCTCTTCGCGTTGCTCGGCATCGTACCGATCGATCTTGTTCCAGACTTCGATAATGCGGCCACTGTCATCGGGGTTGATGCCGAGCTGACGTAGAACGGCATCGACGTCGCTCTGCTGCGCCTCGGCGTCTTCATGCGAGATGTCGCGGACATGCAGGATGACGTCGGCCTCCAGCACCTCCTCCAGCGTGGCGCGGAAGGCGGCGACGAGCTGGGTCGGCAGATTGGAGATGAAGCCGACAGTGTCCGACAGCATCGCCTTGCCGCCATGCGGCAGGTTGAGCGCGCGCAAGGTGGGATCGAGCGTCGCAAACAGCATGTCGGCCGCCTGCACGTCCGCGCGGGTCAGGCGGTTGAACAGCGTCGACTTGCCGGCATTGGTGTAGCCGACCAGCGCGACGACGCGGTACGGCACGCGTTGGCGGCCGGCGCGATGCAGACGTCGCGTCGCCTGCACCTTCTTCAGTTCGCTCTCCAGCTTGGAGATGCGCTCCTGGATCAGGCGGCGGTCGGCCTCGATCTGCGTCTCGCCCGGACCGCCCATAAAGCCGAAGCCGCCGCGCTGGCGTTCGAGATGGGTCCAGGAGCGCACCAGGCGCGAGCGCTGATAGTTGAGGTGCGCAAGCTCGACCTGGAGCGAGCCTTCTCTGGTCTTGGCACGGCGGCCGAAGATTTCCAGAATGAGCCCGGTGCGGTCGAGCACCTTGGCGTGCAGCTCCTTTTCGAGATTGCGCTGCTGGATCGGCGCCAGCGCGCAATCCATCACCACGAGCTCGACATCAAGGCTCTTGACCAGCCCGGCGATCTCCTCGACCTTACCCTTGCCGATATAGGTCGCCGGCCGGATCTGGCTGATCGGCGTGATGATGGCGTCGGCAACAACGAGATCGATCGCACGCGCGAGGCCCGTGGCTTCATCAAGCCGGGCCTCGGCGTCGCGTTGGACATGACCTTCCGATTGCGCGTCGGCACTGCCCGCACGCACTCGCAAATAGGGGCCGATCACCAGCACCCGCCCCGTATTGGCCCCTGCCGACCGCGGACGGTCGGCATCCCCGCCGAAACTCCGGGGTTCCAATCAGATCACTCTCAAGCCGGCTGATCCTCGCCGCCTTCGAACAACTGGATCGGTGCGCCCGGCATGATGGTCGAGATCGCATGCTTGTAGACCAGCTGCGAGTGACCGTCGCGCCGCAGCAGCAAACAGAAATTGTCGAACCAGGTCACGATGCCCTGGAGCTTCACTCCGTTGACCAGAAAGATCGTCAGTGGCGTCTTGGTTTTGCGAACGTGATTAAGGAATGTGTCCTGTAGGTTTTGTGCGCGGTCTGCCGCCATTGTTTTTTTCTCGCTTTGAGTTTCTTTTTATTGCGCCGGTTGCGGCCCTCTTGTGACGTTCGGGGCCTCTCCCGGTTGCTGTCCCTCATGAGATCCCCCTCGGAAGGAACAGCGGTTCGATTAGAGGACAGGTCGGGATATTAGGCAAGCCGCTTCACGCGGCAGGCCACGCCCGATTGTCCCGGAAAACTACGGAAATCGATGATCTTACTCGCTTACTCCTGACGCCTGGCCGCAAGGTCGCGGGCTAGATTGTTGTTTTGACGCGCTTTCTTGACTCGAACCGGTCTCCACTCCGCTCGAAACCGCGCTAGCCGACACCGAGCGCTTTCAGCTTCCGATGCAGCGCCGAGCGTTCCATGCCAACGAACTCTGCCGTACGGGAAATATTTCCTGAGAAACGGCTGATCTGCGCAATTAAATAGTCGCGCTCGAACACTTCGCGCGCCTCACGCAGCGGCAAGCCCATGATGTGCTCGCCATTGTTGCTGGTCGGCATCGCCGGCACCATGGAGCCGACGTCCTGCGGCAACATGTCGGCCGTGATGATGACCTCTGGCCCGCCTGCCGCGAGAATCATGACCCTCTCGACGTTGTTGCGGAGCTGACGCACATTGCCGGGCCAAACATGGGATTGCAGCACCGCCATCGCGTCCTGCCCGATCTGGCGCTTGGGGAGGCCGCTGCCGGCGGAAATCTGCTCCATGAAATAGTCGATCAATTCCGGAATGTCCTCGCGCCGCTCCGACAGCGCGGGCACGCGGATCGGCACCACCGAGAGCCGGTGATAGAGGTCCTCGCGGAAACGGCCGGCCGCGATCTCCTCTTCCAGGTTGCGCGCGGTCGAGGAGATGATGCGCACGTCGACCTGCACCCTGGCGGTACCGCCGACGCGCTGGAACGACTGCTCCACCAGCACGCGCAAGATCTTGTTCTGGGTCTCGCGCGGCATGTCGGCGATTTCGTCGATGAACAGCGTGCCGCCATGGGCTTCCTCGAGCGCACCGGGCTTTCGCGGCTGCTCGCCATTGGACTGCTCGATGCCGAACAGCTCGTGCTCCATGCGCTCGGGCGTGATCGCCGCTGCGTTGATCACCACGAAGGGACCGTCGGCACGGCCCGAGGCCGTATGCAGCGTGCGTGCGGTCAACTCCTTGCCGGCGCCGGCGGGGCCGACGATCAGGATGCGGCTGTTGGCCTTCGCCGCACGCTCGATGGTCTGGCGCAGCTGGTTCATGCTCGGCGAACGACCGACGAGCTGACTGGCGCTCGGCGCGAGCTGCTTCAGCTCCTTGACCTCGCGCTTGAGTCGCGAGTTCTCGAGCGCTCTGGTCGCGACCAGGATCAGCCGGTCGGCCTTGAACGGCTTCTCGATGAAGTCGTAGGCGCCGCGCTTGATCGCGGCGACCGCGGTCTCGATGTTGCCGTGGCCGGAGATCATCACGACGGGCAGATCGGCATTATCCTTCTTGACCTGCTCCAGCAGCTGCAAGCCGTCGAGCTTGGAGCCTTGCAGCCAGATGTCGAGAAACACCAGATGCGGCCGCCGGTTGGCGATCTCGGCCAGTGCCGTATCGCTGTCGCGCGCGGTCCGGGTCACGAACCCCTCGTCTTCGAGAATGCCCGCAACGAGATCCCGAATATCGGCCTCATCATCGACAATCAGAATTTCACTTGCCATGGATCGCGCCTGTGTTGTCAGCTGCCTGTTGAGGCTTCGATTTTCGTTGAATCATTGGTCTTTTCAGCCGGCTCTTTGGTTCCGGCGGCCGGCTCTTTTGTTTCCAGCTCGTTGCTGGATTTCTCGACGGATTCCGTGACCGCCGCCTTGTTGTCCGGCTTGGTTGCTTCGTTGGCCGCGGGCGCTGGCTCGGCGCCCCCAGCTTTCGCAGGTTGGCCCGAGACCGCAAAGCGCATCCGCATCCAGGCGCCGCGCTGGCCTTCGCGGAAGTCGGAGGCGTCCTTCAGCTCGATCCGCCCGCCATGGTCTTCCAGCACGCGGCCGACGATGGCCAGCCCCAGGCCCGTGCCCTTGGCGCGCGTCGTGACATAGGGCTCGAGCAGGCGCGAGCGCGCGACCTTGGGCAGGCCGATGCCGTTGTCGATGACGTCGATCAGCACGTCGTCGCCCTCGCGCGACACCACGACGTCGATGCGGCCCTTGCCGAGCTCCTCGGGGGGGACCTGCTCGATCGCCTCGGTGGCGTTCTTGACGATGTTGGTGACCGCCTGGGAGATCAGCCGCCGGTCGAACTGGGCGCGGAGCGGATCCTCCTTGAACTCGGCTTCGATGTCGATCTCGGGATGGGCGACCTTCATCAGGAACACCGCCTGCCGCACGGTATCGGCGACGTCCTCGCCCTCCATCACCGGTTTAGGCATCCGCGCAAAACGTGAGAACTCGTCGACCATGCGCCTGATGTCGTCGACCTGGCGCACGATGGTGTCGGTGCACTGGTCGAAGATCTGCTTGTCCTTGACCTCGGTGATGGACTTGCCGAACTTGCGGCGGATGCGCTCGGCGGAGAGCTGGATCGGCGTCAGCGGGTTCTTGATCTCGTGAGCGATGCGGCGCGCCACGTCGCCCCAGGCCGAGGTGCGCTGGGCCGAGACCAGCTCGGTGATGTCGTCGAGGGTGATGATGTAGCTGTCGTGCGGCTGGTTCTTCTCGGCGCTGACGCGGACCGATAGATTGCGTTCGGCACCGTCCCGGTTGATCGTGATCTGACCCTGCACCAGACGCTGGGTCCCCTCCCGCGCCGTCTTCATCATGTCGTCGAGCTCGGGCAGCACGTCCGAGAGCGGATGGCCGAGCGTCTCCGCTTCGGAGTGGCCGATCAGCTTCTCGGCCGAGCGGTTGAGGATGCCGACGCTGCCGGAAGTATCGACGCCGATGATGCCGGCGCTCGCCGAGGACAGCACGGCCTCGATGAAGCGGCGGCGGCTGTCGATCAGGTCGCTGGCATTGACGAGCTCGTCGCGCTGGCTGCGCAATTCCTGCGTCATCTTGTTGAAGGTCTCGCCCAGCTGGGCGAGATCGCCTTCCGACTGATGCACGGGCACCTGGACATGGAGGTCGCCGGTTGAGACCGTTTGCGCCGCGTTCATCAGCCGCCGGATCGGCGAGACCAGCGAGTTGGCGAAGTTGAGCCCGATCAGCACCGAGGCCATCAAAATGGTCAGCGCGATCACTGCGAACATCAGCGCGAAGGCGACCTGAATGCCGAGGCGGCGTGACTCGATCTGGGCGTATTCGGCGACGCTCACTTCGGTCTGCTTGAGCTGATTGACGACATTCGGATCGAGCGGACGGGCGACATAGAGGAAGGTATCGTTGAAGGCACGCAACCGGATCACCGCGGCAACGAAGCTCGCGTCGGGGAGCACTGCGATCTCGGGCTCGTTCTCGTTGACATTGCTGAGGAAGTCCGGCGCCGGTGGCGAATAGGCGAGCCGCATGCCGGTGTCGGCGGACTCCAGGATGTTGGTGTTCTTGTCGATGATCATCGCGCCGGGCAAATTGCGAGAGCCGGCACTGGCCGTCAGCATCTCCCGGAACGAGCGGCGGTCCTGATCGTAGAGCGGCCTCGCATGGGCGATGTCGTTGGCCATGCCGAGAATGTCGCCGCGGATCAGCTGCGCGTGGTCCTGCATATAGGCCCGCGCGATCGTCAGCGAATTCTGGATCACCTCCTTGGTCGGGCCGGAGAACAGCCGGTCGAGGCCGCGCTCGATGGTAACGTTGGCGACGACGGCGACCAGCACTGCCGGCAGCACCGCGACGATCGAGAACAGGCTGACGATCTGGACATGGAGGCGCGCCGCCGCTCTGCCCCGCCGCCGCGCCAGGATCAGCTGCCAGAGTTCCCTGACGATGATCCCCACCAGGAGCAGGATCGTCGCAGCGTTGATCAGGTAGAACGAGCGGACGACCTCGGGCGTCGGCTCGATCCTGGTAAGTCCGGTCAGGACCAGGAAGGTCAGGAGGGCCGACAGCAGCGCCAGCGCCACGGCAAAGGGTGCGAGCCAGCGCCGCACCGACCAACGCCGGGGCTCTTCGGCTGGGGCCGTGTCAAAATGTGCGGCCGAGGTATCTGCGCTGGTCATTCCGGCAATGATGCTGAAGACGGGTCCGCGGACGCGCGGATACTGATGTATTCGTACCACATTGTTGCCGAATTGCGACAATTCCGCGGCGTTAACCTCGCGGCCGGCAGGTGCAATCCACAGGCAGATGCCGCCGAGGCGGAACGGATTCCCACCATTCCGGCTTGATCCGCATGGATAGGATCTTCCTCGCGACGATGGTTTCCGCCGTTCTGCTGCTGATCGTAGCCGCCGACCTCCTAGTCAACGGCCTCGGCCTTCAGCAGCCGCCCCTTAATGTCGCGAGCGTGGTGCCAGCCTCCGGCGAACTGGTCAGATAGATGTGACGGCCGCGTTGCAGCCCGAATGACTAATTTGAATGTGCCGGCGGAACATCAGAGTCCCGTCAGGACTTCTGCTCATCGCGTCAGCCACAACGGCCAGCGCGATCCGGACAGGCTCAGCTCTGCCTTGGTAGGCGGAGCTGAGCCACCGTCCGCTTCGAAAGACTAACCCCCGCTCCGATAAACCTGGATGTCGAGATCCCGGATCTTCTTGCGCAACGTGTTGCGGTTGAGGCCGAGCAGGTCGGCGGCGCGGATCTGGTTGCCGCGGGTGGCAGCCAGCGCGGCCGTGAGCAGCGGCACCTCGATCTCCTTGAGGATGCGGTGATAGAGGCCGGGCGGCGGCACGCCGTTCGGAAAGCCCTGAAAGTGCGAGGACAGATATGCCTCCACCGCGCCGCCGAGATTGTCGACGCCCTGCTGGACCGCGGCGCCCGGGCTGACCGAGGGCGGCGCGAGCTCGCCGTCGATGACGGAGGCCGTGATCACGTCCTGCGGATAGAGCGCGGCAAGGCGCCGGGCCAGATTTTCCAGCTCGCGCACGTTGCCGGGCCAGCGGTGCTGCTTCAGCCGCTCCAGCGCCAGCGTGTCGAGCTTCTTCGGCGGCAGCCCGTCCTTCTCGGCCAGTGTGAAGAAGTGCCGCACGAGATCCGGCAGGTCCTCGATGCGCTCGCGCAAGGGCGGCAGCCGCAGCGGAACCACGTTGAGGCGGAAGAACAGATCTTCCCGGAACAGGCCCTGCTGGATCAGGACACGCAAATCCTTGTTGGAGGCCGCGACGATGCGTACGTCGGTCTTGATCGGGGTGCGGCCGCCGACCGTCGTGTATTCGCCCTGCTGCAACACGCGCAGCAGGCGGGTCTGCGCCTCCATCGGCATGTCGCCGATCTCATCCAGGAACAGCGTGCCGCCCTCGGCCTGCTCGAACCGCCCGGAGGCGCGGGTGTTGGCGCCGGTGAAGGCACCGCGCTCATGGCCGAACAGCTCGGATTCGATGAGATCGCGCGGAATCGCCGCCATGTTGACCGCGACGAACGGGCCGTTGCGGCGCTTGCCATAATCGTGCAGCGCCCGCGCCACCAGTTCCTTGCCGGTGCCGGACTCGCCCGTGATCATCACGGTGAGGTCGGTCTGCATCAGGCGCGCCAGCACGCGGTAGATTTCCTGCATCGCCGGCGAGCGGCCGACCAGCGGAATCGCCTCCATCTCGGCATCTTCGTCCGGCGTCGAGGTCCGCTCCTTCGGCTCGGCGAGCGCGCGGCCGACGATGGCGATCAGCTCCTTCAGGTCGAAGGGCTTTGGCAGATATTCGTAAGCGCCGCGCTCGGAGGCGCGGATCGCCGTCATAAAGGTGTTCTGCGCGCTCATCACGATGACGGGCAGATTCGGCCGCATCTTCTTGATCCGCGGCAACAGATCGAAGGCGTTTTCATCCGGCATCACCACGTCGGTGATGACGAGATCGCCCTCGCCCTGGCTCACCCAGCGCCACAGCGTTGCGGCATTGCCGGTCAGCCGCACTTCGTAACCGGCGCGGGACAGTGCCTGATTGAGAACGGTGCGGATGGCGGTATCGTCATCGGCTACGAGAATGCTACCTGCGGGCATCGTTGATCCTCATTTTGCCCCCTGTGACGCAGGCGACGACTTCCCGGCAGAGTCGGCGCGACTGCTTTGATCGGCATGTTTCACCGATGTGGAATACATCGGCATCAGTACGCGGAAGGTGGTCTTGCGCGGCTGAGATTCGCATTCGATGATGCCCCCGTGATCGCCGACGATCTTGGCGACCAGCGCCAGGCCGAGACCCGAGCCGGTCTGCTTGGTGGTCACGAAGGGATCGAACAGGTTGGGCAGAAGATCGTCCGGCACGCCTGGTCCGTTGTCCTTCACGCAGAATTCCAGCGGCAGGGATACCCTGGATTTTTGACCGGGGACTGACAGGCGCACGCCGGGGCGAAACGCGGTGGTGAGCTGGATCTCGGCGTCCGGCACGTCGATCAGGGCTTCGGCGGCGTTCTTCACGAGGTTGAGGAACACCTGAATTAGCTGATCCTGGTTCGCCAGCACCGGCGGCAGCGAGGGATCGTAGTCCTCGACGAAGCGGATGTTGCGGGCAAAGCCGGACTGCGCCAGCCGCTTCACGTGGTCGAGCACCGAATGGATGTTGACGGGGCCGCGCACCACGGGACGCTCGTCTCCGAACACCTCCATGCGGTCGACCAGCGTCACGATGCGGTCGGCCTCGTCGCAGATCAGCCGCGTCAGCATGCGGTCCTCGGACGAGGCCTGCTGCTCCAGAAGCTGCGCAGCGCCGCGGATGCCGGACAGCGGGTTCTTGATCTCGTGCGCCAGCATCGCTGCGAGCGCGATCACCGAGCGAGCGGCGCTGCGATGGGTGAGCTGGCGGTCCATCTTGTCGGCAATGCTGCGCTCCTGGAGCATCACCACGATGTGGCCGGGCCGCTCCGTGAGAGGGGCCACGTGCAGATCGACCTGGCGGTCGCCGCCCATGCGCGGCGTGCCAAGATCGACCTTGTATTCGTTGACCGGCGAGTTCGACGAGCGCACCTGGTCGATCAGCGCCAGCAAGGGGCTGCCGAACGGCACCAGCTCCTTCAACGACTGCCGCTTCAGGAACTGCGTCGAGATCTCGAAGAAGGCTTCGGTCGCGATATTGGCGGCGACGATCTTGCCGTCCGGCCCGATCATGAGCACGGGGTTGGGCAAGGCGTCCAGGATTGCGTCGCTGTCGGACTGAAGCGGCCGACGATGTTCAGCGGCTGAGCTCATGCAGCAGCGCTCCATGCGAAGTCGTCGAAGGCGTCTTGCAGTGAATTGTGAACGAGGCGCGGATCCTCCGAGACCAGGATCTTCTGTCGCCAGGATTTCAATTTCTCCGACGGCGCACGGCTCACCTGCGCCGCGACATCGAGTGCCCAGCTCAGATGCTTGCGGGCATGCCTCAGTCCGACGCGCAGGCCATAAAGCGCGCAGACGCCATCATACAGCGTGCGGACATAATGCAGCTGTGTTTCGAGCGAGGGCATCGCTTCCTCGGCCCCGCCCTGCAAGCGGCGGCCGATCTGACCGGGCAGCCAGGGCTGGCCCTGCGCGCCGCGGCCGATCATCACGGCATCGGCGCCTGAGGCTTGCAATGCTGCGAGCGCCTTCTCGTAGGACGTGATGTCGCCATTGACGACGAGCGGGATCGAGATGGCCTCGCGCACGGCGCGGATCGCGTCCCAATCGGCCTCGCCCTTGTAGAACTGGCAGCGGGTGCGACCATGGACCGTGACGAGCTTGACGCCTGCGGCTTCCGCGCGCCGCGCCAGCTCCGGCGCGTTGCGCGTGCGATCGTCCCAGCCGAGCCGCATCTTCAGCGTCACCGGCACCTTCACCGCTGCGATGGTCGCATCGATCAGTTTGAGGGCATGGTCGAGGTCGCGCATCAAGGCCGAACCGGACTGGCCCCCGGTGACGTGGCGGGCCGGACAGCCCATGTTGATGTCGATGATATCGGCGCCTTCCGCTTCGGCGATCCGGGCGCCTTCGGCCATCCAGTGCGTCTCGCACCCTGCGAGCTGGACCACATGCGGACCGATGCCGGTGGCTTCGCAACGCAACCGGGACATCCGGTGGCCATTGGCGAGTTCATCGCTCGCGGTCATTTCGGACACGACCAGACCGGCTCCAAGCTCGGCTGCGAGCCGGCGGACGGGCGAGTCAGTCACACCCGACATCGGCGCCAGGAAGACCGGGGTGGCGATATCAATATCGCCTATTTTCAACGGCTTAGAGCCGGATACTGCCGAGCCGGTCACAGGAGTCTCGTTGACTGGGCAGGGCCTCATCGCGCCTGCCATGATCTATCTTGCGCACAATTCTTGTGCAGTCAAGCGTCATGCCTACAGTTTAGACAGTTCTGCAAATCTTTCAAGTGCAGTGCAGCAAAATGCTGTTTCCCACAATCAGGGGAAACCCCCTTTTTTTGCGGGCCTGCCGTGCTAGAGGCATGCCGGCAATCCCCTCCCCGACTCCTTGATGAGCAACTGAGTAATTGAGTCCTATGGCGAAATCACAGCGCACCGCAGTCGTCCTCGTCGCAGCCGGGCGTGGATTGCGTGCAGGCGCCGGCGGGCCGAAGCAATACCGCGAGATCGGCGGCGTGCCGGTGATCTATCGCGCCATGGAGGCATTCAGCCGCCACCCGGAGGTATCAGCGGTGCAGCCGGTGGTGAACCCCGACGACAGCGTCATGTTCACCGCAGCGGTCACAGGGCTGAGGCACGAGCCGCCGACCAATGGCGGCGCCACGCGTCAGGCCTCAGTGCTCGCCGGCCTCGAAGCGCTGGCGAAGCACAAGCCGGACATCGTGCTGATCCACGATGCCGCCCGCCCCTTCGTCTCGGCAGGCGTAATCTCGCGCGCGATCGAAGCGGCGGGCCGCACTGGCGCTGCGATCCCGGTCGTTCCCGTCACTGACACCATCAAGCTCACCGGCGAGGACGGCAATGTCGAGGACACGCCGGAGCGGGCGCGCCTCAGAATCGCGCAGACGCCGCAATCTTTTCGTTTCGACGTCATCCTCGAGGCGCATCGTCGCGCGGCGAAGGACGGGCGCTCTGATTTCACCGACGATGCCGCGATTGCCGAATGGGCGGGATTGACGGTCGCAACCTTTGAAGGCGATGTTGCCAACATGAAGCTCACCACTCCCGAGGATTTCGTGCGCGAGGAAGCGCGCCTGGCCGCCCTGCTCGGCGACATCAGGACTGGCACCGGCTATGACGTGCACGCCTTCGGTGAAGGCGACCATGTCATGATCTGCGGCGTGCGCGTGCCGCACACCAAGGGGTTCCTGGCCCATTCCGACGGCGATGTTGGCCTGCATGCGCTGGTCGACGCCATTCTCGGCGCGCTCGCCGACGGCGACATCGGCTCGCACTTCCCGCCAAGCGATGCGAAATGGAAGGGTGCCTCCTCCGACCAGTTCCTGAAATACGCCATCGAGCGCGTCGCCCAGCGCGGCGGCCGCGTCGCCAATCTCGAGGTGACGCTGATCTGCGAGCGGCCGAAGATCGGCCCCTTGCGCGACGCCATGCGCGCGCGCATCGCCGAGATCTCCGGCGTCGATATCTCGCGCGTCGCGGTGAAGGCAACGACCAGCGAGCGCCTCGGCTTCACCGGGCGTGAGGAGGGCATCGCGGCCACCGCGAGCGCCACCATCCGCCTTCCGTTTAGCGAAAAGACCTGGAGCGTCTAGGCCATGGGCGGCAGCGATGCACGCGCCCTCTCCCGCTCGCTGCTCGATCTATGCCGGATGCGCAAGCTGACGATCGCGACTGCGGAATCCTGCACCGGCGGGTTGGTTGCCGGCGCACTGACTGACGTCCCCGGCTCGTCTGACGTCATTGACCGCGGCTTCGTCACCTATTCCAACGACGCCAAGCGCGCGATGCTTGGCGTCGAAGCGAGCACGTTGACGAATTTCGGCGCAGTCAGCAAGGAGACCGCGACCGCGATGGCGATCGGCGCACTGGAGCGTGCCGATGTCGATCTCGCCGTCGCCATCACCGGCATCGCCGGCCCCGGCGGCGCCACGCCCGGCAAGCCGGTCGGTCTCGTGCACTTCGCCGCCGCCGCGCGCGACGGTCGCATCATCCATCGCGAGCACCGCTTCGGCGCCATTGGCCGCAGCGCAGTGCGCGCCCGCTCGGTGGTCGAGGCGCTGCGCATGCTGATGGAGCTCGCCCGCGGGCCGCAAGTCGCGGCCAAGCCGCAGCGCACCGCCGCCAGCCGCCTGCGACCGCGCGTGACCCGCTCACCGCGCCGGCATGCGGTGAAGCGCAGGCCGCCGCGGGCGCCGCGAGGCTGAACGACAGCGCCGCCGAAACGCCTACGCCGCCGCGAGCAACGCGCTGGCGTGGTCGAGCACGCACTGCCTGACCGTGTCCGCCTGTGACGGCTTGGCCTTCGCACTAACCGTCAATTCCAGGATCGGCGACGCCGGATTGGCGACATCGACCACTCTGGAGATGTTGACGGCAGGCGCAGCCTGATCGTCCATGCGGGAGTCATTGCGCAGCTCCTCCAGCATGCGATCGGCCAGCGCCGCAGCGGCACCGGCCGGGACCGGAAACGCCACCTTGACCTCTCCCGTGCCGGGATAGGCGCTGTGGTTGACGATCGCTGCACCCCACACCTGCCCGTTCGGCAGCAGGATCTGCGTGTTGTCGGCCGCGACGAGCTCGGTCATGAACAGCGACAGCGATCTCACCTTGCCCGCCTTGCCGGCGACCTCGACGTCGTCGCCGATGCGAAAGGGCCGGAACAACAGCAGCATCACGCCGGCGGCGAGGTTGGAGAGCGTGCCCTGTAGTGCCAGGCCAATGGCGAGAGATGTCGCGCCCAGCACGGCGACGAGGCTTGCGGTCTGGATGCCAAAGAGCTGCAGCACGGCGATGCCGACCACCGCGAGCACGCCATAGCGCGCGAGGCTACCCACGAACAACGTCACCAGCGGATCGACGCGGTGCGTGACGCTGAGGACGCGCGTGACGAAACGCTGCATCGCGCCGGACAGATACCAGCCGACCGCGAGCAGCAGGATCGCATAGATCGCGTTCAGCCCATAGAGAACGAGCGAAGCTTTCAGCGTGTCGAAATTAATGGTCATGACGGCTCCCGTCGGGCAATCGGTTGAGAACTCGCCGTCGCGGAAAATGATCCGGTTTGGGGGCTTGCCAATCGTCAAGGGCTTGCCGCGGGATCGCATAGGTGGAAGCGACATGAAACCCGGGCGCTGACCGGCTGGAATATTCCAGGTGCGCCGCGAGTCCCGTTATTGGGCCGCTCGCCCGATACGATAGATGATGGGGAGCTTTTGCTCGATCGCCTTCGCGAGAACCGTCCCCGTGGTCCGTCCGAGCTCTTTCGCGATCGTCGCAATCGGCTTGGTGCCTGCAAGCTCCCTGAGCCGGTTGAGGTCCTCCTCGGTCCACGATTGCTTCCAGCGCGCCATCTGTCCAGTCCAGCTCCAAGCCCCCGCGCCCGACTCGGATTGTAGTTGAACATATCATGAAATACACCCCTTACATGTGTACCGGTCGCGGCAAGGGGGTTCCGTTGCTCGACGTTTGGCGGGACGACAGGTGTCACATTCGCCACACGGGCGCGCGCGAAAATATCGCACTTTACCGAATTCGGCTTGGGCCGGCTCTGCGCAGCAATGCTTCGCATTGCTGCGCGTCGGAACACGAGCGCTACCAGCCTACGTCGATGCCAGCTTCGGCCGGCCGTAGATCGCGTCGGCCCGCTTCTCGAAAGCGGTGGAGAACCGCGCGAACGCGGCGTCGAACATCGAGCCCATCAGCATCGCAAGCATGCGGCTCCTGAACTCGTAGGAGAGGAAGAAGGCGACGTCGCAGACGCCTTCATCCCCCTCTTGGCCCTTGGGCTCGAAGGTCCAGCGGTTTTCGAGGTTGCTGAAAGGACCTTGCAGGTATTCGACCAGGATCTTCAGATTGGCGCGGTCGAGCGTCACCCGGCTGGTGAAGGACTCCCTGACCAGCTTGAACGACACCGTCATGTCGGCAACCAGCACCTCTGTGCCGTCGGGCTTTGCCATGCGCTGACGAACCTTCAGCGCGCTGCACAGCGGCACGAATTCCGGGTAGCGCTCGACGTCGGCGACCAGATCGAACATCTCGGATGCGCTGTGATTGACACGGCGCTTGCTCGAAAAACGGGGCATATCGGTTCAGCGGGCAGTAGCGGCCCGCGCTGCCTTCAGTCTCGCGAAGTCATCGCCGGCATGATGCGAGGAGCGGGTCAGCGGGCTCGCCGACACCATCAGGAAGCCCTTGGTGTAGGCGACCTTCTCGTAAGACGAAAACTCGTCCGGCGGCACATAGCGCATCACGGCGTGGTGCTTGCGGGTCGGCTGGAGATATTGCCCGATGGTCAGGAAATCGACCTCGGCCGAGCGCAGATCATCCATCACCTGGAGCACCTCGTGGCGCTCCTCACCAAGGCCCACCATGATGCCGGACTTGGTGAAGATGGTGGGATCGAGTTCCTTGACCCGCTGCAACAGCCGGATCGAGTGGAAGTAGCGCGCGCCGGGCCGCACCGTGAGATAGCACGACGGTACCGTCTCGAGATTGTGGTTGAACACGTCGGGCTTCGCCGCAACGACGATTTCGAGTGCCCCCTCCTTGCGCAGGAAGTCTGGTGTCAGGATCTCGATCGTGGTCGAAGGACACGCGGCTCGAATCTCGCGAATGGTCTCTGCGAAATGCTGGGCGCCGCCATCCGCGAGATCGTCGCGGTCGACGGAGGTGATGACGACGTGGGAAAGGCCCAGCTTGGCGGTGGCCTCGGCGACGTTTTGCGGCTCGGCCCCATCCAGTGCATTCGGCAGGCCGGTCTTGACGTTGCAGAAGGCACAGGCCCGGGTGCAGGTGTCACCCATGATCATGAAGGTCGCGTGCTTTTTGTCCCAGCACTCGCCGATATTCGGGCAGCCCGCCTCCTCGCACACCGTGTGCAGGCCGTTCGCCCGCACGATGTTGCGGGTGTCTGCATAGCCGCGGGTGTTGGGCGCACGCACGCGAATCCAGTCCGGCTTCGGCGGCGAAGCGGAATCGGGCCGGTTCACCTTTTCGGGGTGGCGCGGGCGCAGCGGGTTCGAGATGGTATCGACAATAACGACCATGGGGTGTCCGGTCTGTTCAGGTCCTACCTAGTCGGTCTGGCTGCCTGCCGCAACCCGGCTCGCCCTACTTCAGGGAACATGGCAGATATGGGCAATATCCTTCTCTGTTCTCTGGCGATTCTCACCTCGAATGGCTCCAATTCCGAAGACTTCGACGCCCCGGCTCGGCAAAGCCTTGAAGCGCGCCTTTTTCGACCGCAGCGTCCACGAGGTCGCGCCCGACTTGATCGGCGCTACCATGCTCGTCGACGGCGTCGGCGGAATCATCGTCGAGGTCGAGGCCTATCACCATACCGACCCAGCCGCGCACTCTTATCGCGGGCCGACGCTGCGGAACCAGGTGATGTTCGGGCCGCCCGGCTTTTCCTATGTCTACCGCTCCTACGGCATCCACTGGTGCGTCAACTTCGTCTGCGAGGAGGAAGGCTCGGCAAGCGCCGTGCTGATCCGCGCGCTGGAGCCGACGCATGGCTTGGCTGCGATGCGCCGACGCCGGCATCTGCAGGACGTGCATGCGCTCTGCTCGGGCCCCGGCAAGCTGACCGAAGCGCTCGGCATCACCATGGCGCACAACGCGCTGCCGCTGGACCGCCCGCCCATCGCGCTGCATGCGCGGACGGAGGATGTGGAGGTCGCAACGGGCATCCGGATCGGCATCACCAAGGCGGTCGAGCTGCCCTGGCGCTATGGCGTCAGGGGCTCGAAGTTCTTGAGCAAGCCGTTTCCGAAATGACAGTCATCCCGGGATGGTCCGAAGGACCAGACCAGATGCGCAATTGCGCCCCGGGGAATCTCGAGATTCCGGGTTCGGCTCCTCGAGCCGCCCCGGAATGACGCGACCTCACGACGCCTGCTTCAGCCGCTCCAGCGCCTCGATCAGCTTGGCCTTGCGCGCCAGCGCGGCCTCGCGCTTTTCGCGCTCCTCCTCGACGACCTCCTCGGCCGCGTTGGCAACGAATTTCTCGTTCGCCAGCTTGGACTCGGCACGCTTGATGTCGGCGTCGGCCTTGGCGATTTCCTTGTCGAGGCGCGTGCGCTCGGCAGCGACGTCGATCACGCCCTTCAGCGGCAGCGCTGCGACCTCGCCACGCACGAGCAGCTGTACGGCCCCATCAGGCGCGCGGTCGGCGAAGGAGATGTCGGACAGCCGCGCCATGCGCTTGATGACGTCGGTCCAGCGCGGCGTGCGCTCCCTGGTCTCGGCCGAGGCGCCCGCAAGCACCAGCGCCGTCAGTGTCGCCGGCGGGATGTTCATCTCTGCGCGCACCGAGCGGATCTGGGTGACGAGATCGATCACCCACCCAATCTCGGCCTCGGCCTCAGGATCGGTGAAGTCGGCATGATCGAAGATCGGCAGCACCCAGGCCGGCGAGACGAGCGGATCGATCGGCCCCGTCGTCGCCGCGAGCATCGCGAGTTGCTCCGGCGTCGGCTCGACCGGTTTGAGCGGCCACGGCGCCAGCGCGAGCAGACCGTCGCGCCTGGCGGTCACCTCCCACAGCTCTTCGGTGATGAAGGGCATGAACGGGTGCAGCAGCTTGAGGATCTCGTCGCGCGCCCAGGCAACCATGGCGCGGGTTTCGTCCTTGGCGGGATTGTCCGGGCCGAGCAGCACGGGCTTTGCGAGCTCGACATACCAGTCGCAATAGACGTTCCAGACGAAGCGATAGATGCTGCCCGCGGCATCATTGAAGCGATAGGCCTCGATCGCCTCGGTCACCTCGCGCGTGGTGTGCGCGGTCTCATGCGCGATCCAGCGGTTCAGCGTCTCCTTCGCCTTCGCCGGCTCGAAGCCTTCAGGCACGGCGCAATGGTTCATCTCGGCGAAACGGCAGGCGTTCCAAAGCTTCGTCGCGAAATTGCGATAGCCCTCGACGCGGCTGGTGGCCAGCTTGATGTCGCGCCCCTGCGCCGCCATCGCGGCCAGCGTGAAGCGCAGCGCGTCGGCGCCGTATTCGTCGATCAGGTGCAGGGGATCGATGACGTTGCCCTTCGACTTCGACATCTTGGCGCCCTTCTCGTCGCGGACGAGGGCGTGGATGTAGATGGTCGAGAACGGCACCTCCTTCATGAAGTGCAGGCCCATCATCATCATGCGGGCGACCCAGAAGAAGATGATGTCGAAGCCGGTCACCAGCGCATTGGTCGGGTAGTAGCGCTGCACCTCGGGTGTATCGTCGGGCCAGCCGAGCGTCGAGAACGGCCACAGCGCCGAGGAGAACCAGGTGTCGAGAACGTCCTCGTCACGGGTGATGAAGCCTTCGCGCCTGTTGCGGTCGAGCGCCATCTCGCGCCCCTGCTCCGGCGTGATGACTTCCTGCTCGACATAGTAGCCGAGCGCGTGGCTGACGGCCTCCTCCTCGGTCTCGGCGACGAACACCTTGCCATCGGGGCCGTACCAGGCCGGGATCTGGTGACCCCACCAGAGCTGACGCGAGATGCACCAGGGCTGGATGTTCTCCATCCAGTCGAAATAGGTCTTTTCCCAGTTCTTCGGCACGAAAGTGGTTTCGCCGGAGCGCACCGCAGCGATCGCGGGCCTGGCCAGCGTCTTGGCGTCGACATACCACTGGTCGGTCAGGTAGGGCTCGATCACGCTGTTCGAGCGGTCGCCGTGCGGCACCATGTGGGTGTGCGGCTCGATCCGTTCGACGAAGCCGAACGATTCCAGTCGCTCGACGATGCGCTTGCGCGCGGCGAAGCGGTCGACCTTGTGGAACTCCTCGGCGAATTGCGTGGCGCCTTCGGGCAGGTCGCGCAGATAGTCCTCGTTGTCGACGAGGTCGAGACACCCTTCCCGGTCGATCACGCTGATCCGGCGCAGGCCGTGCCGATTGCCGACCTCGAAATCGTTGAAGTCGTGCGCCGGCGTCACCTTCACTGCGCCGGAGCCTTTCTCCGGATCGGAGTACTCGTCGGCGACGATCGCGATCTTGCGGCCGACCAGCGGCAGGATGACGTTCTTACCGATCAGCTTCTGATAGCGCTCATCCTCGGGATGGACGGCAACGCCGGTATCGCCGAGCATGGTCTCGGGGCGCGTGGTGGCGACGACGATGAAGCTCGAGGGATCCTCTGGGCTGAACGTCTTGCCCTCGATCGGGTAGCGCAGATACCAGAGGTGACCCTTGACCTCGATCTGCTGCACTTCGAGATCGGAAATCGCGGTGAGCAGCTTGGTGTCCCAGTTCACCAGCCGCTTGTCCTTGTAGATCAGCCCCTCGCGGTGCAGCTCGACGAACACCTTGACGACGGCTTTCGACAGGCCCTCGTCCATGGTGAAGCGCTCGCGCGACCAGTCGCAGGACGCACCGAGGCGCTTGAGCTGGTTGATGATGGTGTCGCCACTCTCGGCCTTCCACTGCCAGACCCGTTCGAGAAACTTCTCGCGGCCCATCTCGCGGCGGCTGGGCTGCTGACGCTCCATCAACTGCCGCTCGACCACCATCTGTGTGGCGATGCCGGCATGGTCGGTGCCGGGCTGCCACAGCACGTCGCGACCGCGCATGCGCTCGAACCGGCACAGGATGTCCTGCAGCGTATTGTTGAGGGCGTGGCCCATGTGCAGCGAGCCCGTGACGTTCGGCGGCGGGATCACGATGGTGAAGGGCACGGCATCACGGCGGTCGGGCCGGCCAGCCTTGAAGGCAAGGCTGTCCTCCCACACGACGGACATGCGGGCTTCGATATCGGCGGGTTGGTAATTTTTCTCGATCATGGGGCTGCTAGAAAGCCGCGCGAGGGGGCCAAGTCAACGAAAAGGTCAGCGCAGACGGGCTTTCCTGTCCGATCGACGGCCCAATATGGCGTACGAGCGCGGCTATATCGGGGCCGAACGGCCCTTCTCAGCGGCCGCCGCGGGAGACTCGCTCGATTTCGGCCTTCACGATGCGTTCAACGAGGCCCGGCAGGTTGTCGTCCAGCCAGGACTTCAGCATCGGCCGCAGCATCTCCTTGACCAAATCCTCCAGCGTCCGTGCATTGCTGCTGAGCACCGTATGCGCCAGGGAATTGAAGGCGGATTCGACCGCGGAGACCGTCGATTGCGCAAGGATCGGCTGCTGCGGCGGCAGGGGCGGCGCGTCGAAGTCCACCGGGGCATAAGACGGCGACGGCGGCGCGGAGCGCACCTGCGGCGGCTCCGCGAATTCGAGATCGTCGCGCGGCTCGACCTTGCGGAAGCTCGGCGGCGGCGGTGGCGGTGTCGGGTCCACTGCCATCTCGTCAGTCAGTTCGAGCACGTCGGGTTCTGGCTCCGGCTCAGGTTCGGGAGCGCGGACCTCGGGCGCCGGCGTGGCCGCATCGAGTCCCGCCAGCAGCGCGTCGATATCGTCCTGGCTGTTGGCTGCATCGGCCGCGGGAGCTGGAGGTGGCGGCGCCGGAGTGGGCTTCGCAGCTGACGGCGCGGGCTTCTCGGCCGCAGGCTTTGCGGGAGCGACCTTGGATGGCGGAATATCGTTCATTGCCTGCGGCTTCGGCGTCGCTGCGGGCGCCGCAGTCTTCTCGGGCTTGGCGGCATCAGCCGGCGGGGGGCTTTGCCTCATCGTCGGCAATGATGCGCCGGATCGAGGCCAGAATCTCCTCCATCGAGGGTTCTGTGACCTTTGCAGGCTGCGTCATCTCCGACTCCACATCATCAACGCCCTCGCATGCGTTGTTTTACACCAAGCACGACAGGATTGGCCGGTTCCGGACGGGAGGCCCCTCATTTTCGTCGCGGCAGCCCGACTTGTCCCCAGATCACGGCTCAACGTGCAGCGGTGCGCCCCTGCCCCCGGCACTCAAACGTTACGCACACGACATCAACGCGGGGCGAATCGACCCGCATCTTCTTGGCAAGGCTATGTCAGGGATTTCGACGATTGCAAGCAAAGCACCGGTCGACCCCGGCTGTTCGCGAGGTCGACCGGATGGCTGCGAGAATCAGCGCCCGTCGGGGGTGCGCACACCGGCCCAGCTGTCGCGGACCTGATGATAGTGAACGCTGGGGTCGTAGGTTGTGGTCCGCAGACCAAGGACCTGCGGCGACAGGCGACCGATGGTATTGAGGACCCTGTAGGAATTCACAACGCGATCATGCTGCGCGTTCACGAGATTGATGCGGGCGTTGACCAGCGCCTGTTGCGCATTGAGAACGTCGAGCGTGGTGCGCTGCCCGGCCTTTGCCTCCTCGCGCACACCGTTCAGCGCGATCTCGGATGCTGTCACCTGGGCCTGTGCGGATGTCACCTGCGCCTTGGATGCCTGGAGCAGGCCCCAGGCAGACGCCGTGTCAGCGCGGGCCTGGTCACGAGTCTGATCAAGCGTGAGACGCTGCTGGGCCAGCGACTCCTTGGACTGCCGGATCAGGGAATATTCGGAGCCGCCCGCATAGAGCTGCCACGAAGCTTGCGCGACGGCGGAGGCGCTGAACGCCCTGTTTTGAATCAAGGACTGTTCGTTGAGCTGCTGGGCGGTCGCCTGCAAGGTGACCGTCGGCAGCAGCGCGCCTTCATTGATCTTCACGTTCATATAAGCGACATCGATGCCGAACATCGCTGCCGTGACTGTCGGGTTCTCAATAAGTGCAAGCTCGACCGCTTTTGCCAGCGACGGCGGCAGCAAACGATCCACCGGCGAGCCGGGCGCAAGGTTGACAGGGTCGTTGCCGATCACACGGCGATACGTCGCGCGCGTCGCCGTCAGCGTGGCCTCGGACTGCTGCTCCAGCGTTCGCCCTGCCGCCAACTGCGCTTCCGATTGCGCCACGTCGGTGCGAGTGACTTCGCCGACGTTGAAGCGGTCGCGGGTCTGCTTCAACGTCTGCTCGAGCACCCGGACGTTGCTCTTGTTGACTTCGACCGTCGCCGAATCGCGCAGATAATCCATGTACGTCTGCGCCGCCAAGAACAGAACACTTTGCTCGAGATTGCGCAGCCCCTCGCGTGCGCCGGAGACCTGATGCTCTGCGCCCCGAACCCGGTTGGCGGTTTGATTGCCGTTGTACAGAGACTGCTGAATGGTAAGGGCGGAACTGCGGGGGACGGTGGTCCCGTTGATTGGGACCGATCCGGGCGCGGTCAGCGTGTCCTGATATTGATAGCCGGCGCTCGCAGTCAGCGAAACTCTCGGGCGATATCCGGACAGCGCCTGAGGCACGTTTTCATCGGTCACACGCACCTGGGCGCGCTGCGCGTTGAGCTGCGGATTGTCCTGATAGGCACGCACAAGCGCGCCTTCCATCGTCTCCGCCAAGGCAGGCGTCGGCCCGGCAAGCGCCAGCAGCAGGACCGAAACCGCAGCTCCGGTGAAGAGCTTCACCCCATGCATCCCTGAAATTCCGTTCATTCTAACGCCCACCTCGTGCCCGCGAGCTGGGTTACCGTCTACGAGTGGAGTCGTTGCCCCGCCGCAACATAGGACGCGGTCAAGCGCAACGGAACTACCCGAGGGTGGTTCTCAGTGGAAACTCTTCACGTGCAGCATCCCGGCCACACTTCTGATTCAGAACGGAATTTAAGCGGGTTTTAGGCCGTCAGAAGACGAAGGCGGCGGCCCGTTCCAGCCCGGGAAGGACCGGGGCTGCGGCATCGAACAGGGCCCGATGGCCGAATTCACCATGGGTACGGGTCATGATCATGGCGCGCGGCGGCCTCGATTCGGCCGAAACGCCCACCAGACGCCCCCCTTCCTTCAGCTGCCCGAGCAGGGCCTCCGGCATCACCTCGGCCGCTCCGTTGAGGACGATGACGTCATAGGGAGCGGTAGAAGGTTCCCCCTCGGAGCACGCCGCCGCCCGGCAGGTGACATTGGCAAGCCCCAGGGCGGTGAAGGCGTCCTTGGCCTTAGCGGCCAAGGCCGAATCGCACTCGGTCGCAGCGACCTGCCGCGCGAGCTTGGCGGTCAGCGCGGCGAGGTAGCCCGTGGCGCACCCGACGACCAGCACAGCATCATCCTCGCCGATTTCGGCGGCCTGAAGCAGCTTGCCGGTCAGCGCCGGCTTGATCAGGAACCGCTTGGCGGCGCCTTCGCTCACGTCGAGGTCGAGATCGAGGTAAGCCAGCGCCTGCCGGTCGGCCGGCACGAAGGCCTCGCGCGGAACCGTGAGCATCGCATCGAGAATACGGCGATCAGTGACGTCACTGGTGCGCACCTGGCCATCGACCATTTTCTGGCGCGCGGTCGAAAAACCGGACATTTGCGGACCCTGCAATGCGGACGATGCCGCGGAGGAAATTCGCGGCATCTTTGGAGCATGCCCGGTCAAAACGCAACATGGCCGTTCGCCTCGAGGGACAGGGCTTCCGCAACTCCCCCGATCGAGGGGCCGACTAGCCTTACTCGATCGCCACCGCGAGGCGGCCGATCAGGGCGGCGACCTCGTCCAGCCGTGCCGGATCCGGGGTCTCGACCGCGCGCGCCAGAAAGGCGATGCATTCATCGTCGCTGAGCTCGGGAACGTCGGCCGGCAGAATCGAGGGGGCCATGAGCGAACGGTCGACCTGGATGTCTGGCATGGGAATCAGCTCCGTAAATTGTCCGGCTGGTCGATGCTCGATTCGAATTGAGTCGATTTGGCGCCGCCTGCATGGCGCGACAGCGCCCGCGCGCGCATCTGTTCGAGCGCGATTGCGCGCTGAATCGTGGAGATCGTCTTCCAAAGTCAGGCAAAGAAGGTCATGCTCCGCATGAGAGCACGAGCGCAAATTATTGAATTGTCGACGAAATTTGGCTCCCCGGGCTGGAGCCACACTACATCTGTAAGTACTTGAAACTATATATAAAGTGCTGCGCGATCTGCGGGCGAGGACAGATCGAGGGAAATCGTGGCTCCCCTCGATGGACTCAAACTACTCAATTGATCCAATGGGCAACGATGGCGGCGAGGTGGACGGCAGCCAAGAAGCTCCTGGCGAGCTTGTCGTAGTGAGTTGCGACACGCCGGAGGCGGCAGAAACAGCGCTCGATGACGTTGCGCCCTTTATCGGCGCGTTTGCTGAAGTATAGGCCAGCGCTTGGCCGGCCGTCCAATCCATGACGGCCGGCACAAGCCTTAACTAACGATGGTCTCTCAGGGTATGCTAGCGCTTCATCTCACCCATAAGGATTTCATCCGAAACGTAGCCTGGATTGGAAACGAGATGCCGCATTTCCACATTCTTGTTCCCGTCCGTAAACCGAAATCCCTTTTTGTAGAAAAATTCTGAAGCTCCCTCATCTTGAGAGAGAAGGGATAGCGTGGAAAGTCCCGCGGACCCCCTAATGTGATCGGCGACTTCGATCATAGCCGTCCCGATCCCCTTGTACCTCGACCGGCCGACATTCTCTATGGTGAGAATTCGCAAACTGTCGCGCCCCGGCGCCACGGTCATAGCGCCCACCTTGTTGCGTTGACCGGCATCAGAAAACAAGGAAATACTGGTGGCGTTGCCAATATCGCTACTTACTCTGTGCAGCCTGACTGACCCACCTGTCCTCTTGTCAACACCGAAAGAGACTGGTCCTTCAGCAGCTAATGCGGCCGTAAAAGCAGTCGTATCTGCGCCAGAAGTGCCGGCCAACGCATCGCGCTGCTGGTCCACACTTTGCCCATAGGCATTGGAGTAATTGGTTCTCATCGCAACGATGCCCATAGTTAGACAAGCTGACAGAAAGCTGACGTTTCTTTCCAATGCACAGGCATCGCCTCGTCTAAAGCAGTACTTAGCGCTCTTAAGAGCCCTCTCCGTCCGGTTCGAGGTAGGCATCGAGGTCGATGCGACGGATCAGAATGCGCCGGCCGGAGCGCTTCGCCGGCAGCTCCTTGGTCCTGATCAGCTTGCGGATTGTATTGCGGTGAAGCCGCGCGACGGCGGCGGCCTCATTGACGGTCAGGATCGGCTGGGTGGGCGGCGGGATCGGGATCTCGACCACGGGCTGCTTTGACATGTCGTCCTCTCTTTGCCGCCAGCGCCGCTCGTCCGGCATCGGAGAGCAGCCAGCGCTCATAGTTGAACTGTCCGATTGGAGCCCTGAAGACCTGCCCCTCCCGAGCCATCAGGCGCCGCATCTTGGTCGAAGGCCTCTCCGTCATCAGCACCGACAGCGGGTCGCGTTCGTGGTCAGCGAACCACTGCAGTGCGCGGTACCGGGCTGTCGTCGGTCTCTTCATCGTCATCCCTCGTGGAGCCGACGGCGCCGGAGCGCCGCCGGCATGGTCGGTCAGCGGCGATAGGCCAGCCGCTCGATCCGCTGCGCCTGATCGGTGTTGGAGATCGCGCCGCCGCAGTCGCAGGAGAAGGCGTGCGCCTCGTGCTGGCTGATCTCGAAGAACCGCAGCGCATCACCGAGGCTCGTCGGCGATTGCAGCCCCTCGGCCTGAAGCACCGGGTCAGCTTGCGCGACGCTGAGCGCAAACGGGTGCGCGGACGTGATGGTGACCGCCTCCAGATCGCGCCGGTTCATATATTCGATGCCGTGGAACAGGGCGAGCGGACCCGGGTGCCGGCGGATCAGATCCGCCCAGCGCATCAGCTTCTGCTCGCGGGTCATCTTGACCGGAACGGCACTCACCAGCTCAGCTACTTCGACGTGCTTCATGGTCGTCTCCATGGGCGGCTCTCGCGTTTGCCTCAGCGCCCGGGTCCGCCCGGCCGGGCGCCTCGGATCTCAAGGCTCCTCGTTGTCGTTGTCAGGCGCCTCGGCCTTCATGTTGTCGTTGCTGACCTCGACCACGGTCCAGCCGAACGCACCGTGCTCGCCGGCCTGCTTGCCATTGCGGCGCAGGGTCTCGACCAGCTTGTCGGCGAGGTGCCGCTCGTTGGAGTGCATGATCGCCGCCGTCTCTCTGGTGACGACGTTGTAGACCTTGAGCGCGCTCATTTTTTCACACCCAGCTTGATGTTGATCCCTTCCATGATGATCGGCAGCGTCTCGGCCTCGGTCCTGCCCAAGCCTTCCGCCATTAGCAGCCCGGCGCCGCGTATGAGATCGACCGCAATGGTGGTCATCATCGCCGCGCGCAGGACGTCGCTCTCGACTAACTGGCCGACCGACATCACCGCTGCGCGAGTGCGGTCCAGCGCCAGCAGCGTGAGATCCTTCAGCTCGTTCTGCGCCTCGGGCGGCAGCAGCTTGTCGAGCGCGGCTTGGGCTCGGGTGTCGGCTTTGTTCATGTCGGTTTTGCCTTCTTGCCGTCGCGCAGCCAGCGCTCGGCCAGCCGCAGCATCTTGATCCATTGCAGCAGCGTCGCCGGATTCTGCGCATACTCGTCGGCGACCAGCCGCACAGAGCGGGTGCCGTCCCTCGTGATCCGCTCCAGCTCCACCTTCATGGCTCCTCACCGCGCTTGTGCGACTGGAGCGGCTCCAGCTCGGCGCCCGGCGCCAGCACCGTGACGTCGGCCGGCTTCATGCAGACCTGACAGACCACCTTGATGTCAGGCATCTCGCGCAGCACGCGCTGCCCCGACGGATAGATCCCGACCTCCTCGCCGCACTCCGAGCAGTGCGAGGTGATCTGCTGCGGGTGAACGCGGACCATGTCCTTCAGGCGCATCGTGACCAGATTTGCGAGCATGGCTTCACTCCGCTGGCACATGCACCATGGCGCGCTTGATCATGTCCTCTAGCTCGGCCTGGGCCTCGGGCCCGTCCTTCCTCGCCATCTCGCGCAGGATCGGCAGGCCGGTCTCGATGGAGAGCATGATCTCGTCTCGCGTCGCCTTCCGGCTCTCGCAGAAGAACTGCACCTCGACCGGCTCGCCAATGGTGAACAGCGGCCCGGTCTTGGTGTTGATCACGCGGTAGCTCTTGGTGGTCCACAGCAGCGTGACGCCGGGGTTGCGCTTGATGGCGATGCCAGCGACGGTCGTGTCCTCGGGCAGATCCTTCTCGTTGCGGCGCATGCGCGGCTGCGACAGGAACGGACAGGCCTGCGCGGCGTAGGTGGCGCGATGACACGGCGGCTCGGCCGAGTTGCGGTTGACCATGCACATCGGGCCGATGACGAAGGTCATGTTGACGCCGAGCGGCGCCCCGCACAGCCAGCAGCGCTTCAACCGCACGCAGGTGCGCAGGTGCTCGCCGTCCATGCCCCTGAACTCGGGCTTGCCGTTGACATAGGGCACGAACTTCGGGATCGGGAAGCCGCGATCATCGATGGGCAGGCGCCGCATCTTATCGGGCAGATCGAAGACCTTGATACGCTCATTCAATTCACGCACTGAAGCACCTGTCGGTTACGCGCGGCCCTGCGCGTTGGTGTGGGCCTGAAGGTGGGTCTGCGTGACCACCTTGAGATGTCGGACGTCGGCGACCTTGTTGATCTGCAGCGTGTCGCACAGCCGGTCGTGCTTGTTCTTCAGCTCGTCGTAGCTGGTGATCAGGTTGCGGTTGACCCGATGCAGGTCGGCATTGTCACTGAGAAGCTGGGCCAGGGCACCGCCCATCTCATCGACACGCCGCGTCAGATCGTCGAGCCGGTGATCGGGCTCGTGCTGCTGCCGCAGCTTGCCGAAGTTGTCCTGACGGATGCGCGCCACACTGTTGGGCGAGACCTGCAGCTTCTCGGCGACCGTGCGGTCGTCGGCGCCGCCGTTGTAGACACACATGCCGTCGGGCTGCTTACTGACGACCTTCTCCAATTCCTTGTAGATCGCGATTGTGTCCTTCGACCGTGAACGGCGAGCCATACTGAACCTCCCTACTCTGCGCCGTGGAAACGTCTCTCCATCTTCACCGCGTCGGCGATGGTATCGACGAACGCGTCATAGCTCTCGTCGTCGCTGGCGACGCCGTTGATCTCGTGCCGGAGCAATGTGACGAATGCGGTTAGCCGCTCATCGCGGCCAAAGAACCTGCCGACGATCCAGAACAGGTTGATGATCAGCCGGTACCGAACGGGCAGGCGCAGCACAGCCTCGGAGGTGATGACTGACATGGCATTCACTCATTGCTTCGTTGCCCCCGCAGCCTGAATGAACATCTTGTTGCCCTTGATCGCCTCGACGGCGCGGTCAAGGTTCGCGTCGAACTGGGCGTCGTCCTCGCTGATGTTCAGCAAGGCGTCGGCCAACAGGTGCGTCAGCATGCTGAGCACCATCGCCAGCGGCTGGCCGTCGAGGCATTGCTGGGCAAACTTCACCAGTGCCTGCTCGTCATCGGTCATCGGCCGGCATGTCAATCTCGGTTCACCCATCGCGCTTGCGCTCCACCGGCCGCAGCACCAACCCCATCTGCTGGATGGTGTGCTTCATCAGGATCACCGGCTTGGTGTCGTTCTCGGCCACGATCCTGATGGCGTCCTCCCACTCCTCCGAGATCATCTTGACCCAGTGGCGGTTGCCGTCGGTCATGTAGATCTCGATGCGGTGCTTGTTGAGATCGTTCTCGTGCGCGAGCTGCCTGAACTCGGCGATGTACGACACCGGCTCCTGATGCACACCCTGCGTCACGCGTGATGCTCCAGCTTTTCGAGTTCGCGCTCCGACTTCTCGACGAAGGCGGCGTCGGATCTCACCTTGCTGTCGATGGCGGCGCCGAGCAGCCACATGGTGGTGATCTCGCCCTTCACCTTGGCGACCTGCTTCAGCATGTCGTTGGCGAGCCGGCGGTTGCTGCTGTTCATCTCCTCGACCTTGTGGTCGTAGGACTGGGCGTAGCTGTCGAGGCCCGACAGGATGGCGTCGTGCTGCTGCTGGTTGAATGCGGCCTCGGCGTGGTCGAGGCTCTCGGGACTGACGCCGACCAGATCCGCCGTGGCGGGCGGCACCTCGGGCTCGCGTGCAGCGATGCGCGCAGCGTCACGCGCGGCCAGCTCGGCTTCTTCGTCGTGTCCGTTCAGCATGGACTTCATCTCTTGCATCGCATCCTCCCTTCAAAAATCCGTCCTGCCCGGTGTGACCTTTTGGGGGCTGGGGGGCGCAGGCCCCACCGGGCTACGGACCACTGCAGCAGTGAGACTGCAGCGATTGGCGTCCGCCGCCCGCACCATGGGGGTTGTGGCCCTCATGGCGGGGCTTTGGACCGCGCGCAGTTCACACCCCTTGAGGAGCGCCCTGCTGCGATAGCGTCGCGGCCAAGCGTTCGCGCTCGGCGGCGTTGGTGATCTGTGGCAGCACCTTCTTGCGGAGCACCTCGACGGCGTCATCCCAGAACGCGTGCAGCTCGTAGTCCTTCATGTGATGACGCGACATGCTGTTCACCGCGACCACGGTCTTGCCGTACAGCTCGCCGAGGTGGACGAAGTTGCCGGTCTCGTACAGCAACTGCGTGCGCAGCCACTGCGGGTCGGCGTGAACCGCCTTCGCGATCTCCGCGATCTGCGCCATGATCCTGCGGTGCTCGATCATGTCGCGCTCGTAGACGACCTCCAGCGTCACCGGCTCGCCCGACACCAACGCATCGACGAAGCGGCGCGCCTCGGCATCGAACGGCGACAGATCGTTGCGATTACGCACGTACCGCATCGCCGAGCCCTTCCTTGATCTCGTTGATCCTGCTGCGCAGGACGTCGAAGTGGGCCGGCTTGTCCTTCTCCATCTTGGAGAGCGTGTCGTGGTTCAGCTCAACCCAACGGTCGATGTCGTCGATGGTTGCTGACAGGTTGCGCACCGCGCCAAGGAACCTCTGCCCCCACGTGCCATAGTCGTCCTGGGCCGTGAACGCGACCGCTGCCGGCTTGTCGATGACCTCGCCCGTCTCGGGGTCAGTCAGCTCGAACGGCTGCGCTTGCGTCTGCGCCTGCGTGTTCCGCGCCTGATTGACCGGCGGCGGCCGGCGCGCTGCCGCGCCGTCGGTGTCAGGATCAACCGACAGGTTGAAGATCATCGCCAGGAGCTGACGCTTGGCGTAGGTCACCGCGCCCGACTTGGCCCATTGCCGCGTCGTGTACTGCGTGCCCTTGGCGCCGGTCGTCTCGATAGCAGCGTCATACTCGTAGCGGCGCACGATCACGCCGTTCGACAGATAGGCGACCACGCGCACCCAGTTGGGGTCGCTGAGCGGCTCGGTGTTGAAGCTGACGCCAAACCCGTACTTGGTGTAGATCGGGCGGGCCTCGCTATCCAGCTTCGCGTGCGTGGCGTAGCGGCTCCGGGCCTGCGGGTTGATCGCGTTGGCAGAAATCGGCAGCATTTCGGCCTGCGCCTTCGCCAACATCTCGTTGAAGTGTGCGTCGCCAGCGCGCTGCTCCTGCGCCTCCTGCATGGCGACGAGCCGCTCCAGCTTATCGACGTCGAAGTTGGGGTCGAGCGCGGCGCGCTCGATCACCGACTGATAGCCCTGCGTGGCTGGCAGGTTGTTCATGCTGCTCTCCTCAAGATCGAAAGGGTGCCGCGCTTGTTGCGGTTGATCATGAAGCCGGGCGTGATCACTTTTCCGACATCGTCGGGGATCAGCGCGCGCGCTTCCTTGCTCGCGGCCTCGCACTGCTCGGCGTAGGGCTTGAGACTTTCGTAGGTGGCCAGAATGGCCACCAGCTCTTCGCCCCAGTTTGGTTTGTCGGTGTCGAGGTCGATGGTGCGCCACTTCTCCGGCGGCACGACCACCGGCAGCGCGCAAGGCGGCGTCAGCGTCTTGATGCACATCAGGGCTGCTGCACAACGCGACAGCAGCTCGCCCTCATAATGGGCGTCGCGCACACACTCGATCTCGATGGGCAGGTTGGTGCCCTGACCGACCAGCAGCACGCCCTCGGCCGCATCGGTGCAGCTCATCTGGAACGCGACCTGCGGATAGTACAGGCGAAAGATATCGTCACGCGACATAAACGCCGAGACGAACTTCACCTCGACCACGGCCCGCCGGCTGCGCTCCCAGCCATCAAGCGTGCAGCAGAAGCCCTTGTGCGTGGGATGATCGACGACCTCCTGCCGGCGCGTGATGATCTCGTGCGTCTCCAGCTCGCGCTCGTTGATGATCACCGGCTCCATCGCGGTGCCGGCGCGCATCGCATAATTCTCGGGGTCGGGCTCGATCTCGCAGACCTTGATCTGGTACCAACGCAGCAGCTCGGCGTCGGTCGCGGCGTTCATAATCTCGCGTGCGTCAGACGCGGTGATGCGGTCACGCCGATGGGCGGCGTGCGCTGCCGATAGCAGAGCCATCGTCTCATCCTCCGGTGACAGATCTTCGCCGCCGCGTGACCTGCGCGCTATGTTTCTTCAGCCGTCTTCGTCTCGGAGCTGTGGTTGATTGGCCATTTTGGCCAGTCACTTCGCCCTTGCCTGCGAGGGGAGCTGCCACAACCAGCGGCCTCGCGTCGTCTAGAAGGTAGCTTAAGTTAATTCGGATGATGATTTCCGAGTTGCGTTTTGACAAGAAGTTTTTTTGCGAATTTTTGACGCGAGCATTTCTTCCATCAAGCAACGTCTGGCATCACCGATCAATCTCTGTCGATCCTAAATGATCTGGAGCGACATTTGCCTAAATTACCCGACTGTGCATCGTTGCGCAGCCATGGAAGTGAACCCGCAACTCAAGCCGCTCTGGACCTTTGACGAGGTGGTTGCTGCACTCGGTGGACCTGCTGCAGTTGGTCGCATGACAGGCAATCCTGCAAGCGCGGTCTGCAACTGGCGCGCCAAGCGGCAGCGCTTTCCCTCCAAGTACTACGTTGCGATGCGTGACGAGCTGGCCGCCCGTGGCTTCTCTGCGCCCTGTGCGCTGTGGGGCCAAGTTGGCCTCCATCAGGTCGCCGCCTAATGGCACAAACTGCACAGGTGGCCGATGCGGCAGCTCAGTCTGTTCAAAGGCAAACGACAGCGGGGCCCGAGCCCGCCACCGCCGCTCGAATTTGAGAGCCACTGCTTCCTCGCAGACGTGATCCGTCGCTGGATCATGCCGCAATGGCGCTTCACGCATCTTCCCTTTGGTGAGCACCGCAACAAGGCGACCGCCGCGCGACTGCAGCGCATGGGCGTGAATGCCGGCTGGCCCGATTTCATCTTCGTCGGGCCCGGTCAGCGCGTGTTCTGGCTGGAGTTGAAGCGGCGCGGTCGCGGTCGCATTCACGACGATCAGGCGGTGGTGCTCGGGCATCTTGTCGCGTGCGGGTTCTCACTGCTCGTCACCACCAGCGTCGATGATGCCATCGCCGAGCTGAAGGCGCGCGGCATTCTACGCTCGACATTCGAGGTGCAGTGATGATGCGCAAACGGAACGCCCCTTTCCGTTATTGCCACATTGTCCCGAATTACAATGGCCAAATTGGCCATGGCCAAACTGGCCACACGGCACGCACGTCATTCATCGTCCTGCTCCAGCATATTCGCTGCCGCGCGGATGGCGCGGAGGATGTAGCGAACGTGAGGGGCGCCGATCTTCGCGCCAGGATAGTCGGGGTTGATGCTGTAGCGCTCGCGGCTTGGTGCTTCCTCGATGACCATGCCGATCGCAACCAGTCTTGCGATGTGATTGCGGACGGTGGTGCGCGCGAAGCCGGTAAACTGCATGATCTGGGCAATCGAGGCCGGCGTGTTGCGACGCAAATTGATGATGCGGATCGCCAGCGAGGTCACCAGCGGGGGCGACAGGCCGCCTCCGTTGCGCTCATAGGCACCCTGCAGAGCATGAACGATGATCAGCGTGAGCCGCGAGATGATTGCGCCCTGCTTGCGGCGCAGCAGCTCCGCAGGTTCGATAGACATCGCAGCACGTACCCCAAACACCGAGTCAGCCGAAGTTTCTTTTGTTCACTTGTGCACGGGAAATACCGGCAGAAGTGTGATTGCCCTGTGATGCCTCACGATGCATCTCGACACGCGACAAAGCCTGATGCCGTGTTGCTCCAGAGTGCGCGGTGTGACTTCAGGTTACAAAAAGCTTCACGTGAAACGCACGCGCGAGGGCAGCGCGCATGAACGCCGAGGAGCTCGCACGCGCACTGGATGGCGTCCGCTCTGGTCGGCAGTGGAAGTGCAAGTGCGTGGCCCACGAGGACCGCGAGCCCAGCATGATCATCTTCGACGGACGCCAGAACGTGCAGGTGCGTTGCCTTGCCGGCTGTGACCAGCGCGATCTCATCGCGGCATTACAGGTGCGCGGGATTTGGTCAGTGGGTGACTACAACGGCCTGCTGCCGCCACCTCGTAACAAACCCGAGCGCGACCGCGCCGAGATCGCGCGCTGGCTGTGGTCGCAGCGCGAGCCGGTCGAGGGCACCGTGGTCGAGCGCTATTTGCGCGAGGTGCGCGGCCTCAGTTGCGCGCTGCCGCCAAGCCTCGCCTACCTGCCGCCGCGTGGCGATCATCCGCGCGCGATGATCGCGGCCTTCGCGCTGGTCGAGGAGATCGAGCCCGGCGTGATCATGGTGAGGCCGCGCGATGTCGTCGCCGTACATCTCACCAAGCTGACGCGCGATGGGCAGAAGATCGAGAAGATCATCGTCGGCTCACCGCGTGGCGTGCCGATAATCCTGGCCCCCATGAACGACCTGCTCGGACTCATCGTCACCGAGGGCATCGAGGAAGGCCTGTCGATGTTCGAGAGCACGGGCTGCGGCGTGTGGGTGGCCGGGAGCGCGTCGCTGATGGGCGCACAGGGCGACAGCGTGCCGGCCTATTGTGATTGCTGTACTGTGCTCACCGATGTGGCTGATGCCAAGAAGGCGGGCCTGCGCGGCTCCTCGATGCTGGTCGAGCGGCTGCGTGAGCGTGGTGTCGATGCGGAGGCTGTTGCGTCGCGCGGGAGCTGGTGATGAGCGAGCCCCCGGATGACATGGACGCCAACGATGTGCTGCGGTCAGCCGGGAGCGATGGACTGCGCGAGATGTTCGACCGGGCCGAACGCAAGGTGATCCCACTGCGTGACGTGGTCGAGCCCGCCAAGCCGGCGCGGCTGCGGCCGATCAGCGTCGCGCGCTGGGACCATGTCGCGGTGCCGGAGCCCGACTGGACGGTGTTCAACCGCATCCCACGGCGCCAGACGTGCCTGTTCTCGGGCGAAGGCGCGATGGGCAAGAGCACGCTGCTGCTGCAGCTCTGCGCCGCGCATGTGCTCGGCAAGGACTGGCTGCACACCCTGCCCGAGCCCGGCCCTGCGATCTTCCTCGACGCGGAGGACGATCAGGACGTGATGCATCGCCGCCTCGCGGCCATCGTGAAGCACTACGGCGTGACGTTCGCGGATCTCGCGGCCGGGCTGTCGCTGCTGGCCATGGTCGGTGAGGATTGTGTGCTGGCGCAGTCAACCGGCAAGTCGGGCAGGATCGAGCCGACGCCGCTCTACCACGAGCTGCTGACGTTCGTGGGCGACGTGAAGCCGGTCATGATCGGGCTCGCATCGGCGGCCAATGTCTTCGCCGGCAACGAGAACGACCGCAGCGAGGTGCAGCAGTTCATCGGGCTCTGCACGCGCCTCGCCATCGTCGCCAATGGCAGTCTGGTGCTGGTGTCGCATCCCTCGAACGCGGGCATCCAGACCGGCACAGGCGTGAGCGGCTCGACCGCGTGGCACAACGCAGTGCGGGCGCGCTTTTTCCTGCACGGGGTCAAGAAGCAGAACGAGGCCGACGGCGCCGAGCCTGACAACGACCTGCGCGAGATCGAGTTCATGAAAAACAACTACGGCCCGCGCGCCGAGCGGCTGACGCTGCGTTGGCAGGATGGGCTGTTCCTGCCCGAGCGCAAGCGCAGCGCCATGCAGCAGGCTGCGCAGGACCAGCGGGACGACGAGGTGTTCGCCACGGTGCTGGCACGGTTCGTTTCACAAAATAGAGCTGTGAGCGCCAATCCCGGGCGCAGCTACGCGCCATCGCAATTCGCTGGCGAGAAGGAAGCGAAGGCCGCGCACGTGAACGGCGTGCGGCTGAAGGCGGCGATGGACCGTCTGATGGAGAGCGGCCGGGTGCGCATCGAGGTCACCGGACCGCCATCAAGGCAGCGTTCGAGGCTGGTGCTGAGATGATGCTTCCAACGCCCTTCCAACGCGCTTCCAACGGGCTTCCATCAACTGGGTGGCTTGGTGTGTGTTCCAACCCCCCCTGTAAGGGGGTTGGGATGCACCGTGCAAATTCCAACGAACAGCAGAGGTAGGAGCGATGGAAGGCAGGAGGCCAACGGGAGCTGGGAACGCGGCATGGCGAGCGGCCATGGTGGCGCACCAGTTCAAGCCAGGCAGGGTCGGGTTGCGGAAGTGTCAGGCGACCGCGAAGTGTACCGGGCAGCAGTGCGGGAACGTGGCGATGCGGGGAGTGTCGGTCTGCATCAAGCACGGTGGCCGAGGCTTGCAGGTGATCCAGCGCAACAGGGAAGCGAAGTATGGGCTCATCAAAAGAAAGCGACGGACAAAAGGTAGCTCTGCGGGACGAGGTGCGTGAAGCGCTGCGAGCGGTGCTCGCATCACCGTCTGCCTCGGCCGCCGCGAAAGCGAGTGCGGCCCGCACCCTGATGGAATACTTCGACGACGAGGACAGCGCAGGAAGCGGTCGCAGAGCCTCAGAAATGACCGCTGATGAGCTGGACGCGGAGATCGCGCGATTGACGAGGGCAAAATGATCAGCGCATTGTGCGCCCGCCGCTGGCCGGCAAAGCTGCATGCCCACATCAGCGCAGCGTCTCATCCTTCCTTCACGCTGGCCGGCGGCGCCGCAGCTCCTATCCCAAGATCCGAACTGGCGCTGAAAGCGCAGGAGCATCAGTCCGTTATCGGACCAGCTCGCGCGACGAGGACAGATCGAGGGCAGCAGTCCAGCTCTGGACTAGTCCAGATCTGCACGCGCGCGTTGTGGGCGCCCCTCCTCGCTCGCTGCCCGCCGGCCCGCCCCCTGCCCGCCCCCAATCGCCCCAGCCAAAAAGTTCGCAATACCCCCCGCCAAAATTTTTCGGATTTAAACATGAGCCATGAACTGAAAATCGCGCTCTGCTTCATGGCTGTGGTGCTGGTGCTGATTGGCATTCTCATCGTGATGCTGACCTGATGGAGGAGACGATGCAGCTCGGTGAACCCGTCGAGAAGAAGCACGGCTATCGCTGGCCCGGTGTCGTGGTCGCGGTCTTCCACAACATCGCTGGCGAGGAGCGCATAGTGGTCGAATGCACTGCGCGCGGCGTCGAGGGCGCGCTGCACATCTATGCGCCCGAGCAGCTCCGCGTGACGGACGAAAACGGCCAGAGCTGATGCCATCGATCAACACTGCCTACAGCCAGCACGACTACGACCAGATTGCGCTGCTGGCGCGCCTCAACAACGTCACGCGCTCGGAGATGGTGCGGCGGATCGTGCAGGCCTACCTCGACAAGGTCGAGCCCCGGATCAAGCTGTCGGGCTAGAGCAGCGAGAGCTGCAGCTCGGGATTATGCCCGTGCCGCTGCAGAAAGTCTTCCAGCGATGGGGGCACTTCGTCGCGGTCGGCGCAGAGCTGCGACAGCGCCTCGGCGATCTCCTCGCTGACGTCGCGCGACCAGCCCTCGCTGGTGTTGAAGGCGACGATGCGCTGCGGGTCGCGATACTGCCCCTCGATTAGGTCGCGCAGCAGCGTGTCGCGGTCGGTTCGCTCCTCGTCGGTCTCGACCCACGCCCGGCCATGCCGGCCGAACTGGTCGAGAACGAGGTAGATGTCCTGCTCGGTACCGGGGACGATGGACGGCGCGTGACGCATACGCAACTCCACGACTGACGGCGCATCCAAGCTGGCACGACCGGGACGAGTCAATATGGAACCCTATGCCTTGCGAGTGAGGAAGGCCTGTGCCAGCTCGAACGCGCGCTCCTTGCTCAGTCGACCATTGATGGCGCGCCGGTTCGCGTTCTCATCGAAGTAGAAAAATTCGGTCTCGCCGGTCGGGCGCACCGCCTCGAAACTCTCCTCGTGCTGGGTGATCCCTGACTTGATCTGCGGCGCCGTGACGTCCTCGCGCTCCATTTGCCAGACCACGGTGACGGACCAGCCGCGCTTGCGGCACTCCTCGCGCACCCTCTCGCGCGACCAGCGCCGCATGTAGCGGACGATGGGTGCGGTCTCGACTACGACGTCGTCGAACAGGACGATGCCGGCGGTGAAGTCGGGCGCGCGGATCTGGGCGAGGATCTCGGTGATGCTCATCACCACATCCCTATCACGATGGTCGCGAACAGCACCATGTCGAGCACGACCACTGCGCCGATCAGTAACCAGATCGGCCAGTCGTGCAATGTCGGCCGGCCCACGTCATCCGACCCGCTGGGCAAACAGGATGTAGCGCGGCGGCGCGACATTCCACTTCGCTCCGCAATCGCAGATCAGGTTCTGCGAGGCCCCGCCCCGAGGGCCAGGTCTCAGCGTGTGCTGCTGGCACGCAGGACAGCGGTCCATACGCAGGTGATGGATGATTTGTTCAGCCGCGCCGAGCGCGGGCATCCCGTCGTTCTCGGTCATTGTTCTCTCCAAAATGGCGCGCAGGCACGGGCCGCGCCGCGCGACCCTTCCAAGGACGACGCGACGCGGCTCCGCTCACGCAGATCCGCACGATACTGCGTAAGGCCTATCTGCTGCGACGGGCTTCCCGTTCGCGCTTCTTGCGGAGGGCCTCCTTGTGGGCCTTGAACTCCTCGCGCGCCTTCGGGATCTCCTTCTCGTAATCGGGTGTTTCGATCTGCTTCAGCCCGTACTCGCAGCCCATCGCGCCGGCCATTTTTGCGAATGTGCTGTGGCGCGGCTGACGGGTGTCACCGCCAAAAAGTTTCTTGACGGTGCTCACCGACAGACCCGCGAGCACAGCGAGGTCGCTCTCCCTGATGCGCTGCTTCTGATACATCGTGCGGAAAGTGTCGCACTCCGGATCTTTGTCGAGGAAGTTGTACGAGCGGGTGAGCCACGAATGTCCGTTGCTGCCCTTAGCCATTTGCGGTCACCTCCGCAGGCACCTCAACGTGCGCAGCCGCGCCGTTCAGCTTCGGCGGCTTCGCTGTTGCGGTCGGCTTCCTGGCGCCGCCTTTCGCGAGCAACTGATACTCGCCATCACCGAGCAGCTTCAGCATCTTGTTCTCGACAAGATAATTGAGCGCGCCGCCGACGGAGTTAGGATTGCGGTCGTGCTGTTCGAAGTAGGCCTTCAGCTTCGTGGCTGAACACCGGCCGTTGTGCGCGCGTGCGTAGCGAAGGATGAACTCGCGGTGATCGACGTCGTGGACGACGCGCTTCGCCTTCTTCGGCTTCGCCGCCTTGCCCTTTGCCGGCGCCTCGATCTGTTTGACGTCAGCGCGCGTGTAGTTGCCGTTGTCGTCCAGCTTCTTGATCACCCGCGCTTCGTTGAGCTGCTTGATCGCGTAATAGGCCGCTGCACTGGTGCGACCGTTGACCTTGAAGTGAGCGGTGACGTCCTTCAATGAGAACGTCGCGTTGTCCTTGACCCACTCGGCGAGGAAGTCCGTCGCCTTGGTGTCGTGCTGCTGACGGTTCTTGTAAGCGAGCACGTCCGTCACCAGCTCCGGCAACACTTCTGTGAGCCCACGCTTTGCGAGATCGCCCAGCACATCGCCGAGCATCTCCTTCGGTATCCGCCGCACTAGCACGTTGAAGTACTCGACCGTTTCGGGTTGTTGTTTTCCCATAACGTTTGTTGTCTCCCGTTGTGGTCGCGGGCCTGCGCCTTTTCTTCCCCGGAGCTAACCTAAAGCAACCTGCTGAAAAAAATCCAGCCTCTTTTCCATTTTCTCCCGAAGTGCAATAAATCGCACCGCTCGTAACGGCCCCGGCAGGCCCGGCCTAGCTTCTGGCCAGAAATCGAAGCGCATCGCAGCACGCTGTGACGAGCATCGAGCGGCCACGCCGACTCTTCAGCTTCACCGATTGGCACAAACTGCATACGCGCGAGCCGCCGCCGGGTGATCGGCTCGACGCGCAGATCGATGTGCTGATCGATGCCATCTTTTCGACACAGCAGGCGCTCGCCGAGATCCGTCGCGATGACGGGCGTTTGCATAACGCCAGCGTTTTTGCCGAGACTTTGGAGCCATCGCTGGCCGACGCGCTCGGCGCTGCGGTCGTGCGACGCACTGCGCTGAATGTGGCGAAAGCGCAGCACTCCGCCGATGTGGCCAAAGTGGCCGAAAGAAATCTGTCGCTCTACGCGCGCGATGCCGAAGCAGCGGCCATTTCCGCCAGTCAGTTTTTGTCGGCGGTCAACACCGCGCACCAGCTCGTCGAGCAATCGGAAGACAGAGTGGCCAAGTTGGCCACCTCTGTCGATGTCGATGCGGTCGAGACCGAGAATTGGGCCGACTACGCCAAGGCGCAGGCCGACAACGCGATCAAGGCCAAGGACGAGGCGCTGCAGTGGGCCGAATATCTTGCCGGTCCTGTCGTCAATGCCGACGATGCGCCGGCTTACATCGAGGCCTCGCCATTCCCGCACGGGCTCTACTACCAGCCGGTTGAGGGCTACGGCGGGATGGGCGGGCTGTGGAGCGCGAAGTGGTGGGCGATCTACGCCGCGCAGCTCGTCGGCCCGTGGGGCTACTACTACCTCGGCGGCTGGCACGATGCGCCGATGCCGGGTGAGACCAACCCGAACACCGGCATCAAGGTGCCGAACCCGATTGCGCCGGGCTCGACCTACTACGATCTCGACGAGAACCAGCTCTACGTCTGGAACGGCTCGACGTGGACGACACCGATGGCGCTGGCGCCGGGCTTCGTGCAGCAGCTCGTCTACACCGCCACAGCCGGCCAGACGTTGTTCTCCGGCGCCGACGACAACGGTGCCGTCCCCGACATAGGAACATCGCCCAGCGACGTTCACGTCAATGGCGTGCGCCAGATCCCGAACGATGACTTCACCATCAGCGGCAATGTGCTGACGCTGACCGATGCGGTCGCGGCCGGCTCGATGGTGCAGTGGGACGTGCTGATCCCGGGCGAGAAGCTGGCGCCGGGCGCGGTGTTCTCGTTCAAGATCCACCCGCTGACGCCTGACGGCAGCACGCGCGATTTCGAGCTGCAGTACACCGACCCGCTGAGCGGCATCCCGGCGCTCGCCGACGTCACCGACAACGCGCAGCTCGTCGTCGTGCTCGACGGCATCACGCAGGAGCCCGGCCCCGACTTCACCGCGAGCGGCTCCAACCTTCACCTCATCACCGCGCCGCGCAGCGACGCGAAGCTGTGGGCAGTCTGGCATCGACCGGCGGTGACGCCATGAGCCAGAACGCGCGCGTCGCCCGCTGGGTGCCAACCATCGTCCCCGACAGTGTCGGCGAAGGCATCGTCACCACCTCGCCGCCCGGCCCCAACGACGTGCTGGCAACCAAGTTTGAGATCCCGGGATCTGGCGGCGGCGTGTCATGGGCGGATGACGCCGACATGGAAGCCGGCACCGAGACGCTGAAGGCGGTGTCGCCCTCGACCTACCGCATCGAGCTGACGCGCCTGTTCGCAATTCCCGACGCCTCGTTCGCCGATCCCGTCGCCATCGCCGTGCGCTCCGGCACGCCGGCCAATGACAGCAACCGCCTTGTGAAGACCGACAGCAATGGGCTGCTCGACTCCGGCTTCATGCCACCGATCATCGATGGAGGGACGTTCTGATGGCTATCACCTATTCCGTGCCTGCTGGTCAGGTGTTCGCGCTCAATGGCCCGGCCACCGTCACCGTCGGCGCCAGCTACGAGGAGCCGGTGATCTCGGCGCGCGGCGAGCAGCCGGATACACCCGTGCTCAACAGCATCACGCCAAGCACTGCCGTGGTTGGTGACGTCGATGTCGAGATGGTCTGCACCGGAAGCGGCTTCACGCCTGATAGCAAGATCGTCTTCAACGGCGGCGACGAGGCGACTGACTTCCTCAGCGACACCGAGATCAAGACCACGGTGAAGCCGTCGCTGGTGAGCGCGGCCATCGACGTGCCGGTGAGCGTGCGCAACGGGCCGCTCTACTCGGCCGATCAGACATTCAGCTTCACGGCTTCTGGGGGCGCAACATCAAGGAGGTGACCATGCCGAGAAAGAACGCGAGACCCGCCCGCGCGCAGCAGAGCAAAGGCGCATCGAAGCCCGGCTCGGGTGGCAAGGCGGTCGCCAAGCCGTCGAGCAGCAAGCCGCGCAAGGCCGCACAGGCGGCTCGCCGCTCGGCAGCAAAGCGCACCGAGAGGAAGACCAGCAAGCCGAAGAAGAAAGGAAAGACGAGGATGACGGGGAAGAAGCACGACGACGACGACCGCGTCGGCAAGGCGCACGAGAAACGCGATACCAAGGGCGAAGGCGCCTATCGCGAGGGTGAGATCGGCTCGACGCAGCCGAGCCAGACCACGATGGCAAATCCTGGCCCGGAGAACCGGCCGTTCGAGCAGGCACCGACCGAAGACCCGATGGCGACACCGGAGCATTCGACGCTGCCGAACCCGCCATCAGCGCCCGGCGGCGATCAGACCGGTGATTCCAACACGACACCGACTGGCGAGCGCCTGCCGGAAGATCACCCCGACTACAAACCGCCGAGGGCAAGCTGATGTCGAGATGGCCTGTCGTCGATCCGCCGAAGCCGCCGCTGCGCACCAACCTTGGCGGCGCACAGCTCGCCTCGCCGAAGCAGCCGTTCGACGGGCCGCTCAATGTGCTGATCGCGCTGCAGGGCGCCGCGCAGGGCGCGGTCGAGGCGTCCAAAACCAAGCAAGCCTACGACGAGATCCCGGCGCCCGCGCCGACGATCATCACGACAGGACTCGATGACGACGGCGAAGACAGACTGGCTGATGGATGATTGAGCATGGGTTCGCAATATCGGCACCGCCGCACCTCTGATCCGGCACAGGCCTTCCCGGGGCTCGAGCCGGGCGAGATCGCGGTCAACACTTCCAACCGGCAGCTCGCGGTCGGCGACGCCAACGGCGCAACGATTGGCCAGCCGATCATTCTGCTTGGCATCCGCCTGTACGACACGCGCGCTCAATATGCGACCGGCGAGCTGATGGTGCGCTCCGGCATCATCTACCGCGCGCTGGTCGATGTCGCGCCCGGCACCTTCACGCCAGCGCAGTGGGAAGCGATCAGCGGCACCATCAATCCGAATTACGTGCAGAAGGCCGGCGACACCATGACCGGCCTGCTGACACTGTCGGGAGATCCGACGGCAGCGATGCACGCGGTGACGAAGCAGTACAGCGACACCAAGCTGGCGAAGGCCGGCGGCACCATGACCGGCAACCTCACGCTGGCGGGTGATCCTTCGGCGCCCGCGATGGCTGCGACCAAGAGCTACGTCGATGCCGCAGTCGCGGCGAAAGCCGCCGTCTTCATCAGCGACACACCGCCGCCCGGCGTGCCCGATAATTCCCTTTGGTGGGAGAGCGACACCGGCTTGCTGTTCGTGCGCTACAACGACGGCGACAGCACGCAGTGGGTGCTGGCGATGCCGATGCCTGACGTCTCGCAGTTCGTTCAAAAGGCCGGCGACACCATGACGGGGCCGCTCGTGCTGTCCGGCGATCCCACGGCGGTGCTGCATGCCGCGCCGAAGCAGTATGTCGATGCGGGCGACGCTGCGACGCTCACATCTGCCGGCAACCTGATCAACGCTCGCGCGGTGCGCTACGACGCCGCGCAGGGCCTCACCGCCGCGCAGCAATTGCAGGCGCGGCAGAACGTCAACGCCGCCGCGTTCGATGCGATGGCGTTCAATGGCCTACAGATCAACGGCGCGATGGATGTCAGCCAGCAGAACGTGGGCAACTGGGTCGCGCTCGGCGGCGGCACCTATCTCACCGACCAGTGGCTGGTCGGCTTTGAGCGGGTCGGCAGCACCATGAACGGCGCGCAATATGCCGTCGGTGTTCCCGGCATCCCTTATTCGTTGGCGCTGCAAGCGGCGACCGCTTTGCCGGCAGGGTTTGCCGCATCGAACTACGTGCTGATGCAGCAGCGCATCGAGGGCACGCGGTGCCGGCGGTTGGGCTGGGGCACCGCGAGTGCGCAGCCGATTGTGGTCAGCTTCTGGCTCTGGTCGCAGAATGTCAGCGGCACCTTCACGGCGCAGCTCCGCAACAGCGCCGCGACCCGCTCGTACCTCAAAGACCTCGCGGTCAGCAGCGCTCTCGGCTGGACCTTCTACCAGTTCACCGTCCCCGGCGACACCACCGGCACGTGGGCCACCGACACCAGTGCCGGTCTGGTCTTCCAGCTTTGCTTCGGCGCCGGCTCGAATTGGACCGGCGTCGAAGGCTGGAACGCGAGCAGCGCTATGGCGACGGCGAACACCTCGCAGACTTTCTTCGCCGCCGCCGGCAACACCATCTTCATGACGGGCCTGCACATTGTCCCCGGTAACGATGGGCCGAGTTCGCTGCGCCTGCCGTTCGTGCAGCGCCCGTTCGATCAGGAGCTGGCGCTGTGCATGCGTTATTGGGAGAAGAGCTATCCCTACAGCTCGCCGCCGGGATCGATCACCAATGTCGGCGCCAGGGGCTCGCTGCAAAACCAAGGGCCATCGTCCTACAGCCCCGGCTGGATGGTGCGCAAACGGGTCGCACCGACCGTCACGATCTATTCGCCCGCAACCGGTGCGACCGGGAATGGCGCCGACAACATTGACCGACCAATGGCAGCATCGAACATCGGCGAGAGCGGGTTCTCGGTCATCAACAGCTTCGGCATCGCGACGCAGCCGATCCTCTACCACTTCGTTGCCGACGCGAGGATGTGACGATGGCCGATTATCAGCTCCACAGTCCCGATCCCGAAGGCCCGGTGCTGCGCACGGCCGACAGCGCCAGCATCCCCGCCGACCCGGGCAATCGCGACTGGCGGGAATATCAGGCGTGGCTTGCCGATGGTGGCGTGCCCGATCCCTACGTTCCGCCGGAGCCGGCGCCGCCGCCCGCCGAGGATGTCGTGCTGTTCAACCACGAGAACCGCATCCGCGAGCTGGAAGGTCGGCCGCCCATCGACATCGGCGGCTTTCGCAAAATGATGAAGGGAGGCTGACATGGGTCTCAACTTCCCGACCTCGCCGTCGGTCGGCACGCTGTGTCCGCAGCCTGCCATTGCCGGCGTGCCGGTCTATCGCTGGGACGGCGAGAAGTGGTCGCTGCAATCGCTCGTGTCGAAGCAGCCGATCTACGACGACGGCTCGATCCCGATGAGCGCGCAGCTCAAGCTGATCGCGCCGCCGGTCGCGGCGAACGATGCGGCGGCGAAGAGCTACGTCGATGGCATCGCGCCGCCGGCCGGCAGCGTGCGCTACGACAGCGCGCAATCCTCACTGACCGCGACGCAGCAGCAACAGGGCCGTCAGAACATCTACGCCGCGCCGTTCGATGCGCTCGGCTATTACGGCATGCAAGTCAACGGCGGCTGCGCCATCGATCAAGTCAGCAACGGCGCCGCCACGGTCATCACCACAGGCCACTATATTGCCGACCAGTGGGTGATCGGTCGCAATGGCACCTGGACGCTCAACGGCCAGCAGGTCGTCGATGGGCCACCCGGCTTCACCTATTCGATCAAAGCCACCATCACCGCCGGCAACGCCTCGCCCGCGCCGTCGGACTACGTCTACCTCCGGCAGACCATCGAGGGGCTGCGCGTCGCGCGCTGCCAGTTTGGCACCGCGACTGCGCAGCCGATTTCGTTTGCGTTTTGGGCGAAGTCGCACCGGCCCGGTACCTATGGCGGCGCGCTGCAAAATGCAGCGCAGAACCGCAGCTATCCGTTCTCGTTCGCGGTCAATGTCGCCGACACGTGGGAGTACAAGACCATCACCATCCCCGGGGACACCACTGGCACGTGGATCACGGGCAACGCCGCCTCGATGACCCTGTGGTTCGTGATGGCGAACGGCGCGACCTTGCAGGCGCCGGCCAATGCGTGGTTCGCCGGCAACGTGATCGGCCCAACCGGCACGATCAACGGCGCGCAGGCCGCCACCGACACATTCCAGATCACCGGTCTCATCATGCTGCCGGGCCTTGAGCTGCCGTCGCAGGCGCGCTCACCGTTCGTGCAGCGTACTTACGATGCGGAGCTGGTGACCTGCATGCGCTATCTGGAGGCAACGCAGGCGCCGGGCGCGATTGCCGAAGGCTATTTCTACAACGCCCAGGTCTTCTTCTGGCTCTACCATCACCGAGTGCCGAAACGCACCACGCCCGGCCTGATCGTCAAGGGCGCGACCTCCGACTTCGGCGTCTATCGCGTCGGCGCCAATAACCCGATCAACACGGCGCCGTCGCTCGACAATCCCGGCCCGCTGGTCTCGCACGGGCGCTTCACCGACACCACCGCGCCGTACACCGCCGGGCAAGGCGGCTTCGCGTGGGCGTTCAACGGCAACGGCGTCATGCTGTTCGATGCGAGGGTGTGATGGTCAGGCAGCTCTCCCGCACACTGGTCGAGGCACTACGCGAGGAGCCGCTGGCGCTGTCGCTGGTCATCATCAACGCGCTGTTCCTGCTCGCCGGCCTCTACGGCCTGCGCGAGATCGTGCAGGCGGTCGAGCGCAAGGACGCCCTGCTCACGCAGCTCGCAGATCGGTGCCTGCTGGCCCCGAGGAAGGAGAATGGAGGATGACATGATCCAGTCGCTTGTCTATCTCGTGCTCTACATCGTGGTGCTCGGCCTGATCGTCGGCCTGCTGCTCTGGTTGATCGATCAGATCCCGATCCCCGAACCTTTCCACCGCGTCGCGCGCGTCGCGATCATTGTGGTTGGTGTTTTGATTGTTGTCCTGCTTCTGCTTTCTCTGATCGGTGATGGCCCGTCGCGTCTTCGTCTTGGAGACGCCACATGGCTGAGATTGCTGATGACCTAGCGCGAGCCGTCCCGCTCGTTCGCACCAGCGTGCTGCCGCCGGATGCTCAGCCGACGGCCGAGCTGCGCGCCTATCATCCATCGCCGAGCGAGCGGGTGCGCAGCGCCGCGCAGGACGCGCTGATTGGGATCGGCGCCAATCCCTACAATGCCGGCAAGCTCGCCGACATCCTAACAAACATCGTGCAGATCTCGCCGCTCGGCGTGCCGCTCAGCGCTGCCGACTACGCCCACTACAGGGACACAGGCGACAATGCGAACGCGGCCATCGCAGCCGTCGGCGCCATCCCCGGCGCCGGCAAGGTCGCGTCCAAGGCCGCGAAGGCCGGCGCCCGCACCGCTGGCGATGTCGCCGCCGAGGCCTCGCGCCTGTTCGACACCTCGCGCCTGTCGGAGGTGCCCAACGTCAAGCAGTTCGACCTGCCGCGCTATCAGCCGGCGCGCGGCGTGCCGGCGCGCACGCAGGAGCTGATCGAGAACGCCGATGTGCGCGCCAAGATGCTCGACACCATCAAGCGCGGTCAGGAGATGGGCGGCGCCAAATGGTACAACGCCGAGCCGTTGCGCGAGGCCTTCAACGCCGAGCTGGGCAAAGGCGGCGACGAAGCCTTCCGCCAGTACATGGACATGGTCGCCGCGACGTCGCCCCGCTCCGACGTCGGCACCAACGTGCGCAACGCGTCCTACTATTACACGCTGGCGCGACAGGGTCAGCCGATACCGGCCATCGGCACGCCGAACCCGCAGCCCTACGGCCACATGGCGCAGCGGCTGCACCAGCAGAACGCCGGCAATGTCGTCGGCGCCGGCTGGAACCCACTGCAGAACCCGAAGCCCGCCTCCTTCGTCGAGAACCTCGCCGGCAACCAGATGCCGGTCACGGTGGACACCCACGCCTTCCGTCTGCCGGCGATGCTCGCGGAAGACCCGCGCTTCCTTGAGACCCGCTACATCACCGGAAAAGGCGCGACACCGCGCAACATTCAGGCCGAGCTGAAGGGCGGCCAGACCTCGCTCGCCGACGCGCTAGAGACGCCCGCCTTCTGGCAGAGTCAGCCCAAGGAAAACGAATATGCGGCGCTGGAGCAGTACTACAAATCGCTCGGCGCCGACCTCGGCATGACGCCTGCGCAGACGCAGGCCGCCGCGTGGGTTGGTGGTGGTCCCGTCACCGGGCTCGCATCCGACAGCAGCAAGGCCTTCGTCGATTTCGTCGAAGACCGCGCGGTGAAGACCGCGCAGGCGCGCGGCATCACGCCGGCCGAGGCGCTCTCGCAAATGATCAGGGGCAAGGCACCGCTGCTGTCCGTCGGCGGCGCTGCCGCTGTCCCGTACCTGCTCAGCACGCAAAATGAAGGAGGCACCTGATGGCCTCGAAAGCCCCGCCCCTGCGCGGCGTGAAGATGCCGAGCGGCAGTAAGGCGCCGCCTGTCTCGCGCACGCAGGACAACTACACGCACCACACCTCGCCAGTGTCAGGTCCTCAACCTGGCCCTCCCGAGATGAACCCGGAGACGTCGGCGCCGCGCGCTCGCATCAAGACCATGCCCGATGTGCCGGCGCACGTGACCAAGCACCCCAACCCGGTGGGAAGGCCGAAGAACCGCAACGATGCATGACGTGAGCTCAGATCGGTATCTGACGCTGTTGCGGCGGAAGCGCGCCATCATGCAGGCGCGCACCGATCTGATCACGTTCACGCGCCTGATGATGCCGGACCCGAAGCACGATGAAGATCCGGTGTTCTCTCTCTATGACCCGCAGCGCTTCCATCGCGTGATCGCGGCGGCACTGGAAGAAGTCGAGCGCGGCGAGTATCCGCGCCTGATCATGAACGTCGGGCCGCGCTTCGGTAAGACCACGCTGGCGAGCGCGATGTTTCCGGCGTGGTACATCGGCCGGCATCCCGACCGCTCGATCATCATCGCGACCTACAACGAGCACTATTCGTGGGATCTTGGCCGGCGCGTGCGCGACATCATGGTGACGCCGCAATATGCGCAGGTCTTCCCCGAGGTGCGCATCAAGATCGGCGCCTGCGCCGTCAACCGCATCGAGACCACGCTTGGCGGCGTGGTGTTCGCGGTCGGTCGCGGCTCCTCGATCACCGGCCGTGGTGGCCACTGCATCCTGCTCGACGATCCGATCAAGGACCGCACCGAGGCCGACAGCCCGACCGTGCGCGAGAAGCTGTGGACGTGGTGGAACCAAGTGCTGAAGTCTCGTCTGATGGACGACACCGGCACCATCGCGCTGATCCAGACGCGCTGGACCGAGGACGACCTCGTCGGCCGGCTGATCGATCCGCTCAACGCCTACTACAACGAGGACGAGGCCAAGCTCTGGCGTAAGATCGATTTCCCGGCGCTGGCCGAGGAAGGCGACGTGCTTGGCCGTGCCGAGGGCGAGCCGCTGTGGCCCGAGCGCTTCTCCAAGGAGTATCTGGAGCAGATCCGCAACGCCGATCCCCGTGGCTTCAATGCGCTCTATCAGGGCCGCCCCGCGCCGAAGGAAGGCGCGTTCTACAAGGCCGTCGATCTCGTGCCCTACACCCGCATGGACGACGTGCCGGCATTTCACAAGCTGCGCTTCTACGCTGCGAGCGACCACGCTGTCGCGGTCGACCAGAAGGCCGACAAAACCTGCCTGATGGTAGTCGGCGTCGATGAGCGGGATCACATCTGGATCATGCCCGATCTCGTGTGGACGCGTCTCGACACCGCGCAGGCGGTCGAGAGCATGGTCGTGCTGATGAAGAAGTACAAGCCGCTGTTCTGGTGGGCCGAGCGCGGCGCGATCGAGAAGAGCATCGGCCCGTTCCTGCGCAAGCGCATGGTCGAGAAGCAGGCGTTCTGCGCGCTCGATCCGATCACGCCGGCCGTGGACAAGCAGCAACGCGCGCAACCGATGCAAGCGCGCTGCGCGATGCGCATGGTGCATTTCCCGGTGTTCGCGCGCTGGTGGGCCGAGGGCCAGGATCAGATCCTCAAATTTCCGCACGGCTCGAATGACGACCTCGTCGATACCATGAGCCTGATCGGTCAGGGCCTCGCGAAGATGCACGGTCGCACGCGCATCAAGGCGCCGGAGCCCGAGGTGGTCAGCGGCACGTTTCGTGAGATGTGGGCAAACACTCGCCGGAAGGAAGGAAAGGAGCGCGTCAAGAGGAGCTTGCAAGGATGGCTGTAGACATCACCGGCACGATGGACCCGGGCACAGGCCTGCCGCCTGTCGATCAGCTTACGACCAACGGCGAGCGCAAGGATGTGATCCCGCGCGACGAGCCCGAGATCGAGGAGCGGCGCAAGCGGCTGGTCACGGCATGGGTCGAGCGCGTCAAGAGCGCGAAGTCGCACTGGAAGCCGGCCTTCGACCGCATGAAGGAGGATCAGGAGTTCGCCTTCGGCAAGCAGTGGTCGAAGCAGCAGGACAGCCGCTACGTCGCCAATTTGACGCTGCGCCTCGTCGCGCAGAAGACCGCCTTCCTGTACGCCAAGAACCCCAAGGCGGTGGCGAAGAAGCGCGAGCGCATGATCGCGACGAGCTGGGACGAGAGCCAAGGCACGCTGAACCAGCTCATGCAGTCGGCTGCGATGATGATGCAACAGGTGCAGGCGCAGCAGATGATGCCGGGCGCACCGCCGATGGATCAGGGCGGCATGCTGCAGATGGCGCAGGGCGCGATGAGCGGCATGATGCCGATGGCAACCGGCGGCATGCCCGCTGGCGGCCCGGCGCCGAACATCGACACGCTGTTCGCCGGCAGCAGCCCGGCATCGATCAACGAGATCTCCGGCGCCATCGGCGCGCAGATGGGCGGCGTCACCATGCCCGGCATGGGCGCCGGCCCGATCCCCGGCAGCATGGGCAGCGGCGGTCTCGGCGATCAGATGGGTGCGGCGATGGGCGGCGCGGTCGCCGGGCAGCTCCCCGGAGTCAATCCGCTGATGGCGCAGGCGGTCGGCAGCGGCATCGACATCATGATGGACGCCGCGCGCGTCAAGAACGAGAACATCATGATCGACAAGCTGGCGCGCACGCTGCAGCTCCTCTACGGCTACGAGGTCGACAACCAGCCGCACCCGTTCAAGGCGATGATGAAGATGACGGTGCGGCGCGCCATCACGACCGGCGTCGGCTACGTCAAGCTCGGGTTCGAGCGCGTGATGGAGGAGCGGCCCGATCTGGAGAAAGGCATCGCCGACACCTCCGAGCGGCTGGCGACGCTGGAGCGGCTGTCGGCCGATCAGGCCGACGAGCTGACCGACGAGGACGACGCCGAGGCCGAGCAGCTCCGGCTGCTGCTGCAGGATCTGATGCAGCAGAAGAACATCTTCGTGCGCGAGGGCCTGACCTACGACTACCCGCTGTCGTTCAACATCATCCCCGACACCAAGTGCATCGAGCTGAAGCACTGGACCGCCGCCGACTGGGTCGCCGAGGAGTTTCTGCTGTCGTGCGACGAGATCGAGGAGATCTACGGCGTCGATGTGCGCGGCCATTGTCAGGAGTACAACCACAGCGACCTCAACGGCCCCGACCCGGTGGCGCTGGCGCGGTCGTGGTCGGCCGGCGATGCGCGCGACGGCAACTCGCTCGACCAAAAGGAGAAGCGCGCGGTGGTGTGGGAGATCTACTGCCGGCGCGATGGCCTGGTCTACGTGGTGTGCGACGGCTTCGTCGATTTCCTGCGCGAGCCGGCTGGCCCCGAGATCTTCAACGAGCGGTTCTATCCGTGGTACGCGCTGGTGTTCAACGAGTGCGACGACGAGCGCGAGCTGTTCCCGCCGTCCGACGTGCGGCTGATGCGCGACATGCAGCTCGAATACAATCGCTGCCGCGAGGGCCTGAAGGAGCAGCGCATCGCCGCGCGGCCGTTCACCGCCGTGGTCAGCGGCAGCCTCGACGAAGAAGACCTGACGAAGCTGACCGAGCGGGCCGCCAACGACGTGGTCGAGCTGAACGCGCTGCAGCCCAATCAGGACATCAAGAACCTGCTGCAGGCCTACGCCGGCCCCGGCATCGACCCGAACCTGTACGAGGTCAATCCGGTCTACGAGGACATCCTGCGCACCACCGGCATTCAGGAAGCCAATCTCGGCGGCACCTCGAATGCGACCGCAACGCAGGCGCAGATCGCCGAAGGCTCGCGCATGACCTCGATGGGTTCGAACATCGACGACCTCAACGACCTGCTCACCGAGCTGGCGCGCAACGGCGGGCAGATCCTGTTGCGCGAGATGAGCCAGGACCGCGTCAAGAAGATCGTCGGCGTCGGCGCGGTGTGGCCGTCCAACGGCGCCGCGCAGGACATTGCCAACGAGGTGCTGCTGGAGATCGAGGCCGGCTCGATGGGCCGCCCCAACGCCGCGCAGGAGGTGGCGAACGCCCAGCGCATCTATCCGCTGCTGATCCAGCTCCCGGGCATCGACCCGGAGTTCCTCGCGAAGGATCTCTTGCGGCGTCTGGACGACCGCCTCGATCTCACCGAGGCGTTCAAGTCGTCGATGCCGTCGATTGTCGCGATGAACGGCGCAGCGTCCCGGCCGACTGCGCCGGGCGCCGGCATGGGCCCGGGAGCTAGTGCCGGGCCGCAGGGCGCGATGAACGCTGCGACGCCCGCAGGTCCAGCGCCCGGCGGGCCGCCCGATCAGACCGGCCAGCTCACCGGCACCGCGCCGCCGCGTCCGCATCCGTCGCCAGCCGGGCCGCCGATGCCTGGTTAAGCCGCACAACGAACAAAAAGAGAACGATGACTTTCCCAGCCCTCCGGCCTACTGTGGGTTGCATTTGATTCGGTTGTGCGCCCTTGGGGAGGACATTCGTGGCCAACAAGCCGGAGTTTTTTGAGGATCAAAAGGCCCAGTCGCGGGTCAAATCCACCATAGTTGTCAAATACTTCAAAGCGTGGGCGAAGATAATGGCCGGCGTAGTGCAGGGCGAGGCGGACCCACGTTTGGCCTATATCGACCTCTTCTGCGGACCGGGAAAGTATGAGGATGGGGCGGTCTCGACCCCCCTCTTGATCCTGGAGCACGTCATCGCCTCGCCAGAGCTGCGCGACAAGGTGATTGCAGTCTTCAACGACGCCGAAAAGGAACGGACGGCGGAACTCAGCGACAATGTTCGGGCGCTTCCAGGCGTCGCGACATTGAAGCATTCGCCCATGATTCGTACCGGGGAGGTTGATGACGGGCTCGTGCACGAGTTCGCCAGCATCAACATGGTGCCGGCGTTCAGCTTCATCGACCCGTTCGGCTACAAGGGCGTCACCCTTGAGCTACTTGAGGCGCTGATGAAGGGCTGGGGCTCGGACATGGTCCTGTTCTTCCCGTTCGACCGTATCAACGCGGCTCTGACCAATCCAAAGGTGACCAAGCATGTGGACGGGTTGTTTGGTAAGGAACGAGCTGATCGGCTCCGCGAGCTGACCTCGGGCATGCATCCGGAAAACCGCGAAGCGCTCATCATCGAAGAGTTCGCCGAGGCGCTCCGGGAGCGCGGCTATACATACATCATCCCCTACGTGTTCGAATACGAGCAGCGAGATCGCACGTCGCACTATCTAATTTTTGTGACCAAGCACCCGCTGGGCTACAACATCATGAAAGACATCATGTACAAGGCCAGCGCAGACAAGAACCAGGGAATTGCGCGCTTCGGGTATGTGCGCTCGCAAGCTGACAAGACACCCCTGCTCAGCCTCCTGAACCGGCCTCTCGACGACCTCTGCGACGAACTCCTTGAGTTCTTTGCCGGTAGGACACTGACGATGGAGGCGATTCACCGGGAACATCAGAAGGCCATTGGTATAAATCCGTTCATCAAGAAGAACTACAAAGACGCGCTGAACATGCTTGATGCCGCGAACAAGATTGTGACTAACAGACCGGGCCGATCCAAAGGCACGTTCGCCGACGACATCGTGGTGACGTTCCCACGGAAGGAAAAGAAGTAATGGCCACGAATTCGAAGATCGAATGGACCGAGGCGACATGGAACCCGGTCGCGGGATGCACCATCCTTTCTCCTGGCTGCACCAATTGCTACGCGATGCGGCTCGCAGCGCGCCTAGCCGTGATGGGCCAAGAAAAGTACGCCGGCACGACGCGGCAGTCCGGCGGCCGGGCGAAGTGGAACGGCGTCGTGAAGATAGACCCGTCGTCTCTGGATATACCGCGCAGGTGGAAGCGAGGTCGGTTGATTTTCGTCAATTCGATGTCTGATCTATTCCACGACGGCGTGCCTTTGGCTTTCATCCAGAAGGTCTTCAAAGTCATGGAGGAGACGCCCCAGCACACCTATCAGGTGCTGACGAAGCGCGCGGAACGTCTTGAGGAGCTATCGACAAAGCTCCGTTGGCCAGACAATGTTTGGATGGGCGTATCAATCGAGAGCGCCGACTACTTATACAGGATCGGTCATCTTCGGCGGACGAAGGCGAAGACGAAGTTCTTGAGCCTAGAGCCGCTCCTGGGGCCTCTGGAGAAAATGGACCTGAGAGGCATCGACTGGGCGATTGCCGGGGGCGAAAGCGGTCCTGGCGCGCGGCCAATGCCCAAGGAATGGGTGCGTTCTATACGCGACCAGTGCGTCGCCGCTGACGTCGCATTCCATTTCAAACAGTGGGGTGGAAAGAATAAGAAAAAAGCCGGGCGCGCGCTCGATGGCCGCACGTGGGATGAATGGCCCAATTCGAAGCGCCGTCGTCCGCGATCATCGGGCTCGGTTATAGCGCGCCCTGGCGCATAATAATCGCTAACTTAAAGTGAAATTTACAACGTGACCTGATCAGGTCTACAAATCGCGCCCGAAGGGATGTGACGCTGGGAGTTAGCCGATGGCTGACGAACCCACGTTGTCGCCTGACGAAGCGACGTCACAGATCCCCGGCGATCAGACCGCATCCTCGCCAGATGCACCGGACGCATCTGCGCTCTCGTCCAGCGCGGCCGACCAACCTTCCGGCGAAACCCACGAAGCACTCCTCGAAGCTGTGCAGCAGGCAGTCCCCGAGCTGCGCACCTCACAGTCACAGGATGATCGCGGGTCTGGAGCCTCGCCAGCTCAAGTTGCGCAATCAGCATCAACGCAAGACGCCGACCTCCCCGACGATCCAACGCCCGAGGAGCTGGCGAGATATTCGCAGAGCGCGAACAAGCGCGTCACCAAGCTGCTTGATCAGAGGCGCGACCTGCGCGCCGAGAACGCGCGGCTGAAGGGGCTCGAACCGTCCGCGCAGGCCGCCGACAGCGTCACCAAGTATCTCCGCGACAACGACATCAGCCGCGAAGATTTCCTGCTGACGCTGGAGCTGGCCGCTGCCATGCGTCGAGGTGACTTCCGAACCTTCTATGCGGGCGTCCAGCCCTACGTGAAGCTGGCGGAAGAGTATCTCGGCGTGTCGCTGCCGCCGGATCTGCAGGAACAGGTCCGACAGGGTCACATGACGACCCAAGCCGCTCACCAGTTCTCGCGTGAGCGGATGGACCGTGCGATGGCGCAGAACAACTACATGCGCACGCAGCAACAGCATCGGCAGAGCACCGAGCAGTTCACGGCCCAGCAGCAGCAGACGCAGCGCACGATCCTCGCCAACCAAGTGCGTGACACCGTCAACGCGTGGGAAGCGAAGGTCATGCAGTCCGATCCTGATTACGCGGCGAAGCGAGCCGCTGTGCAGGACACGATGTGGGCTGTGGTGCGCGAACGAGGCGTGCCGCAGTCGGCTGATCATGCCGTCAAGATCGCCGAGGAGGCCTTGCGGCGTGTGAACGAGCGTTACCGCTCTTGGGCGCCCCAGCGCCGCCCGACATCGAGAGCCCCGAGCAGCACCGGAAGAACCACAGGTGCGACGCCGGAGCCGAAGACCTTGGCCGATGCAGTCAAGGTCGCACGCGAGACGGCGCGCCTCTGATCCTTTTAGGGGCGTTCAATGCCAACCTATACCCAGCCGTTGCTGGACCACATCACTACCGCTGCGCTCGACTGGTGGATGAACAAGGGCACAGCGTTCAAGCAGGCCATTCAGGAGAAGCCCCTGCTCGCCGCGATGGAGGGCAAGAAGAAAACTTTTCCCGGTGGCAAGGGCAACATCATCATCTCGGTCAAGGGCGACTACGGCAACACCGCAGCTCCCGGCACCAGCGACCAGCTCGTCGGCTACCAACTCGACGACGCCGTGACCTACTACACGCCTGCCAACCTGAAGCAGGCGGTCTATCCGTGGAAGGAGCATCACATCGGTCTGATGCTGACGCATTCGGAGCTGAAATCCGACGGCATCAGCGTGGTCGATAGTTCCTCGTCGAGCGAGACCAGCGAGCATTCCGGTCGTGACGACACGGTGCTCGTCGGCATCCTCAACGACGCACTGGAGGATCTCTCCGAGCAGTACGCACGCGGCATGAACAACCTGCTGTGGACGAACGGCACGGCCGATCCGAAGGCACTGGCCGGCATGGCCGCGCTGATCACCGACAACCCGACGACGGGCACGGTGGCCGGCATCGACCGTGCGACCAAGACGTGGTGGCGCAATCGCGCCTACACGACCGCGATGGGCACCGCCGTCACCGGCACGCCCGCGCTCGCGGCATGGGGCGGCGCGCCGATTGCGTCGAACCCGACCGGCGGCGGCACGCTGATCACGCTGCTGCAGAAGGAGTACCGGCAGCTCACGCGCTACGGCGGCAAGCCGAACACGGCGTTCTGCGGCTCCGATTGGCTCGGTGCTCTGGAGAACGAGCTGCGCGCCAACGGCAACTACTCCATGCAGGGCTTTGCCGGCGGCAAGGACGTGTCGGTCGGCAAGATCTCCTACATGGGCACCGACTTCGAATACGACCCGACGCTCGATGCGCTGGGCAAGAACAAGCGCTGCTACTGGTACGACAGTCGCGACATCTATCTCGTCGCGATGCAGGACGAGTGGCGGCACCAGCATTCCCCCGAGAGGCCGCCGGATAAGTACGTCCTCTACCGGGGCCTCACTTCGACCGGGCAGTTGTGCGCGCGGCGCCTCAACAGCGCTGTCGTGATCGACATCACCTGATCGGAGACACGCCGGGGCGGTGCTCGCGTTCCGTCCCGGCGACCCCAACGCGAGAGGAGTCACCATGGCCAAGATCCACCACTGCACCTGCCGCATCAACCTGTCGGGACAGAACCTGCACATCGTGCATTTCGACCAGTTCAACACGCTGACGTGGCCCGAGGTGCAGGTGCTGATGGCGCTGCACGGCGAAGAGAACGTTATGAACGTGATGCCGGTGATGATCGATGACGTCTCGCCGTCCGCCGAGAAGGAGCGGTTGGCCGCCAAGTACGGCGCCCGCATCGTCGAGCAATGCTATCCCGGCCGCGCCTTCCGCATGCAGCTCATGATGACCGACGACGACGCGCTGCCGCATGTCGAGGAGGCGCGCGACCAGGTCAGTGACGCCGAGGTCGCTGTGCTCGCCGCGCAGCCGGCCGCCTTCTCACCCGGTCGCAGCCGCAAGCATGAGGCGGCGAAGGAGGCCTGATGCCGGTCGGCGTGCAGCTCAGTGATCTGCGACGTGACCTGCGCGCCGAGACGGGCACCTCGCTCAACCCGGCGCAGGGCGTGCAGGCGCAGCAGTCGCTCGACCTCGTCCTCGACCGGCAGCAGCGCGAGCTGTGGGACGCCTACAATTGGCCGCACCTGCGGTTCTACGTCGATGTGCCGCTGTCGCAGAACCAGTACATCTACGCCTACCCGGCGGCGATGCCGTTCGACCAGATCCTGAACATCTACGTCGCGACCAACTCGTCATCGAAATGGCAGCGGCTCGACTACGGCATCAAGGCCGACATGATCGGCCCGCTGGGCCCGAACAAGGGCACGCCAACCCGGTGGGCCAATCAGGTCACCGTCGATACCTCGGGCGCGACGCCGCTCACCGATCCGGTCGGCAAGCTCGCGATCACGCCGACGCCGAGCGCGGCCGGCATGATCATGCGCATCGAGGGTCAGGCGCCGCTGCGCCCCCTCACCGCCGACACCGACAAGTGCGTCATCGACAGCAAGGTTATCGTGCTGTTCGCCGCCGCCGAGCTGCTCGCTGCCCAGAAGAGCGAGGCCGCAGCGATGAAGTTGCAGAAGGCACAGAACCATCTGCGCCGGCTGCTGCAGGATCAGGGCGCCGACAAGCGCTTCAATTTCAACATGGGTGGCTCGCAGCGCTTCGGCATCGATCCCGACAAGAGCCGCCGCTACGTCCCCTACCTCGACTACATCCCGTGAGGTGCGGCCGTGCCATACTTCACGATCACCGACTTCGCTGCAGGCCTCGATCTCCGGCGCGCTTCGCTGACGGCGCCGGCGGGCACGCTGCGCTCGTTGCGCAATGCGCACATCACTCCCGGCGGCGAGATCGAGAAGCGCATGGCGTTCCAGAAGATCAAGACGGTTGATCCGAGCACCAAGGGCCTCGTCTCGGTCAACCAGAAGCTCTACGTCTTTGGTCCCGGCGGCCCTGGCAAGATCGAGCCGACCGACACGTGGGATGTCGGCACGCTGAAACTGCAGACGCCGACGCTGTTCGAGATCATCGATTACGACCTGTTCGACAACAAAGTGTTCACCGTGGCGTGGACCGACGCCGTCGGCAACACCAAGCGCTTCTACGACGGCGCCGACGTGCCGGCCGCCAACGGCTTCTATGTCCGCACCTACAAGACCAAGATGTACTCGGTTGGCGGCTCGGTGCTGTACTTCTCGGCCATCGGCAATCCGGCGGACTGGACCGGCACCGGCTCGGGCTCGATTGACCTGTCGCTGGAGGACAGCGACATGACCGACTGTACGGCGCTGGAGGTCTACTACGACAAGCTCGCGGTGCTGTCGAAGACGGCGACGCAGCTCTGGCAAATCGATCCCGACCCGCTAAAGAACCAGTATGTGCAGACGCTGCGCGATGCCGGCACCGTGGCGTGGCGCAGCGTGCTGCAATACGGCTCCGGCGACGTCATGTATCTCGCGCCCTCCGGCATCCGCTCCCTGCGTGCCCGCAACGCTTCGCTCGCAGCCGCCGTGTCGGACATCGGCTCACCGCTCGATCCGATCATCCAGCAGCTCTTCCGCTCGCTCGGCGAGGACTGGATGAGCGGCACCATCAGCCTGCTGCAGCCGGTCACCGGGCGGTTCTGGGTGATCCTGCCCGACCGTATCTACATCCTGTCGGCCTTCCCAGGGCCGAAGATCACGGCGTGGTCGCAGTACGAGCCCGGCTTCAACATCACCGCCGCCACGGTCTACCAGCATAAGGTCGTCGTCCGCGACGACGCCAACAACATCTACGCCTATGGCGGCACCGACGGCCTGACCTACGACGACTGCCCGGTGGAGATCGTCTTCCCTTTTCACGCGGGCGATCAGCCGGCGACGTTCAAGACGTTCAGCGGCATCGACGCGGCGGCGACCGGCCAGTGGGAGGTCTCGGCCGCCTACAATCCGGCCGACGAGGACGCCGAGGACTATCTCGGCCTGATCGACGGCCCGACGTTCCTGCAGGGTCGCTTCCCGATGGTCGGGCACTCGACGCACATGTCGCTGCGTCTGAGGTGCTTTTCCGATGGGCCGGCGAACCTTTCGAATATGATCGTGCATTACGCGCTGGGAGAGACCGGATGATCGATGTCGCTCCTGCAGATCGCGGCATGATCCGCTTCGTGATCGACCATCTCCGCGCGGCCGACGTCGCCGAGCTGTCGGCTTGCGATGCCGACTTCGCACGCCTCCCCGACCAGATCATGCGGGCTCGAGTATTCGCGTTCTGCGCCTACGACTTCAACGACGGCCCGGTCACGATCTGGGGTATGCTGCAGCGGCGCACCAACGTCGGCGCCGGCTTCGCCTTCGGCACCGAGCACTGGGGCCGCGCCTCCTCGGTGATCGTCCGCAACATCCGGCACTTCGTGATCCCGTATCTCTTGGAGAACGGCTTCCACCGCGTCGAGGCACTGGCGATGGCACATCGCAATGACGTGGCGCGTTTCATGACGCTGATCGGCGCGCAGCCCGAGGCGGTGCTGCGCGGCTACGGCGTCCACGGTGAAGACTTCATTTCGTACAGGTGGCTTGCAGATGAACATCGCAGCACGCACGCTGAAGAGCAGCACGCCGCACATTGAGCTGCGGCTGGCAACGAAGGACGACATCGCGCAGATCGTGCCGTTCCTAGCGCTGTTCTTCGCGCGCTCACGCTGGGCCGAGAACCTGGCCTTTCATTCCGAGCGCGCCGCGAGTTATCTGGAGCGCGCGATCCCGTCGGGCTACGCGGTCTACATTCTCGCGCTCGATGGCGGGCGGCTCGTTGGTCTGTGCAGCTATCACCTCTACAACGTCTTCACCGATCCGGTCGGCGTGATGGACGAGACCTATGTGCTGGCGGAGCTGCGCCGCTCCGATCTCGGCGCGCGACTCGTTCACCTCGCGCTGCATCTCGCCAAGGGCGAAGGCTGCAAGGTGATGAACTTCCCGGTCGCCTCGGGAATGTACGAGCAGCGCTCGCTGATCAACATGCTGGTGAAGCGCTTCGGCTGCGAGCCGATGGGGCTCCTACTGAGAAAGGTGCTGTGATGGGTGGCAAGGGCGGCGGCGACAGCGCACCGATGATGTATCAGCAGCAGCAGGAGGTGGTCGGCCACGCCGATCCCATCGATCTCACCGCGAAGCAGGAATACATCAACGCCAAGAAGGCGGCGGCCGACGCCACCGCCAAAGATCCGCAGCCGCCGACCGACACGCCGACGCAGGGCGACGATGCGAAGACACCCGGCGACACCATGGCCAACACCGTGCTGGCGCCGCCGACCTACTGGTTCAACCGGCCGGTCTCGACGCTGCAGGCAAGGCCGCTCTCCAAGAAGGGCGGCAGCATGACGATCAACGACAACCCCGGGAGCGTGTGATGGGCGGTAAAGGTGGAGACAGCGTGGTCTCGAACGCTGCAGCGAATAGCGGCCCGGTGATCGGCCGGATGACGCCCGGCGTTGATCAGCCGACCTCGACGGCCGACATCCCGCCGGAGGTGGTCGTGCCGCCGCTGGAGCCGCCGACCGACAGGCCGACCATGGGTGACGATGCCAAGACCCCGGGCGGTGACGGCTCGTCGCCGCCGCCGGTTGGAGATCCGAATGGCACCGGCACCAAGACCGACACCGGCAGCGTCGCCGCGCAGACGCTGGCGGCGCCAAGCTACTGGTTCAACCAGCCGATCTCGACGTTGGGACCGAAGCCGATCCCGAAGAAGAGCGGCAGCATGAAGACGACCAAGACCGGCGGGAGTGTGTGATGGGTGGCAAATCATCGCCGTCGAACAGCCAGATGGTGCAGTTCGAGATGGAGCAGGCGCAGGAGGCGCGGCAGAAGGAAGCCGACCGTCAGGCGCGTCTCAACGTCGGCAAGACGGCCATCGATAAGCTTTTCGGCGCCGATAATTTCGGCGATGCCTTCTACAACAAGTACAACAAGGCCTCGCTCGACTACTCGCTGCCGCAGCTCCAGACGCAGTATGAGAAGGCCAAGCGCGACATGACCTACGACCTCGCGCGGGCCGGCACGCTGCGCTCGACCGCTGCCGGCGAGGCGCAGGGCTATCTGGAGAACGAGAACGCGGTGAATGAGGCGGCGCTGCGCGCCAAGGCCGACACCGACACCGCCAGCCTGCGGCAGTCCATAGCCAGCCAGCAGCAGCAGGCCTACAATCAGCTCTACGCCACCGAAGACCCTGATGTCGCCGCCAACACTGCGACGCAAATGGTGGCGAATGCCTCGATCCAGCAGCCGAACATCTCGCCGCTCGGAGACCTGTTCAAGCCGCTGGTGATTGGTGCCGTGAGCGGCGTCAACAGCGCCATCGACACCGGCGGCTTCTACAAGAACCTCAACTCCAAATCGCCGACCGGCTCGGGCAACTATCAGTTCACGTCGTGAGGTGACGCGTTATGTGCGACCCGATGAGCATCATTGGTATCGGCCTCTCCATCGGCATGGCGGCGATGCAGTACAGCGCGCAGCAGGAGATGGCAGCGAAGCAGCAGGCCGCCAATGATGCATGGGTCGCCTACCAGCGCCGGCAGTCCAACGCCGAGACGATGCGGCAGGAGGAGCTGCGCCGGAACGCCGAGGCGGCGCGGCAGGGTTCGCTCTCCGAGCTGACGCCGGAGAAGCAGACCAAGGCGCAGGAGAACGAGCAGGCCCGGCTGGAGCAGGTGCTGACGCCGGAGGATCTCGCCAACCTCGCCGCCGGCAAGACGCAATCGATCAACGACAAGCTGCTCTCCGGCCAGCAGACCATGGCGGCCGACGTCAAGGGCAACATCGCCGGCAGCATCGCCAGCGCCGCGCAGGAGGCGCGCAAGCGGATCAACGCCCTCGCCGCCGTGCAGTCCTATGGCGGCTCGCAATTCGGCCTGACCAACCGCGCTAACGCCATCTTCAACGCGTCGGGCCAGGACATCCGTCTGGCCGGCGACGAGCGGCAGGGCTCGCTCGCGGCCTACGGCGTCGAGAAGGCGGTGCAGCCGATCACGTACCAGATGACGCCGAGCCCGTGGGGCGGCGCCGCAGGCGCCCTCGCCGGCAAGGTCGGCGGCGGCCTTGGCTCGCAGATGGCTGCAGGCATGTTCAGCGTTTAGGTGGTGACAGATGGCCGGGATCACATTCCAGAACGACTACTGGCTCGCCGACGCGATCAACGCGTCAAACCTCGACTTCTCCGGCGGCACCAGCCCGAAGGCGGTGCTAGCCGCCGAGCAGGTCAAGCTGCTGCGTGCCAAGCGTGCGGCCGAGGAGCAGGCTCTGGAGGAGCAGAACGCGCGGCTGCGCGGCATGCGCGACCTCACCGCCGCCTACGAGAAGACGCTGCCGCAGTACGGCCCGACCACCGAGCTGACGACGGCGCTGCCGAGCGTCGATGACAGCGGCCAGTGGTCAACCGCGCCGCAGTCGTTCGAGATCCCGCAGACGTGGACCGACCCGGCCGGCGCGCAGCAGTTCACGAACAAGCGCGACCTCGCGCTGCAGCTCTTCCGGCAAGGTGCGCTGGTCGGCAAGACCACGGGCGACATCGCCAAGATGCCGGCGCTGATGGCGCAGAGCAACGTGCTGATGAACGGCGTGCCGGCCGATCAGGCGCAGCGCGAGGCGCTGCAGTTCGCGACCACCGACAAATTCCCCGACGAGGGCAAGCCGCATCTGCAGAACTGGTACATCAAGGACGCCACCGGCAAGATCGTCGGTCAGGGCACGATGGCCGGGATCAACGACGTGCAGACCAGCCGGCCCGTGCGCGATCTCGTGCAGCCCGGCCAGACCCTGCAGATCGGCTCGCCGATCACCGCCGAGGCCGCCGGCCCGGTTGGCGATCAGAAGGCGCGACTCAATACCATCAGTCAGGCGGTGAACGATCAGGCCACCGGCAAGCCGATTGCGAACCCGCGCGACGTCGCGCTCGCCATCGGTCTCGAATATCCGCAGTCGCAGAAGGTCATTACCGATGCCGCCGGCAATCATTTCCCCGGCGCGTTCGACGGCAAGCTGATCCCGCCCGTGCTGCAGCCGCTGGTGAACCAGCTCAACCAGCAGCTCTATCCGTCCGCCAGCATGGGCGCACCGACGACGGCGCCTGTGCCTTTCGCAGGCCCGTCGGGGCCCGCTGCAGCAGCAGTCCCTCCTGCTCAACCTGCTGCAGCGGCGCCTCCCCTCGTGCCGCCGGGCGCAGTGGCGCAGACCGGAACGCCGCCGGGCTTCCAGACCCAGGCACCAAGCACGCAGAGCCAGCAGCAGATGGCGACGCGCGTCGCGCAGGCCTCGCAGGCGCGCCAGCAGCTCGAAGAGATCATCCTGAAAGATCCCGCCACCGGGCAGCAGCGCACCGCGCCTTACGTGCCGGGCCTCGCTCCGTCGATGCTCAATCAGGGCGCCAACGAGAGCGTGCTCGGCCGCTACGCCATCAAGAAGCTCGACCCGGTCGCCGAGCAGTACTTCGCCTCCGCGCAGCGCTGGATCGAGCCGGTGCTGCGCATCGCCTCGGGCGCCGCGATCAGGCCCGAGGAGTATGGCAGCTACTTCCGCATGTTCGTGCCAGAGGTCGGCGACCCGCCGCAGGTGATCTCGCAGAAGCTGCTGTCGATGCGGCAATGGGAAACCGCGACCGGCAACGCCTCGACCGCCAACGAGGCCCTCGCCATGATGCAGCGCGCGGCGCAGCAGAGCGGCGACCCGCGCACCATGGCGACCATCGAACGCATCCGCACTATCGCCACCGAGCGCGGCACACTCAACAATCCGGTCACCGATCCGGCGCAGGGTGCCGCACCCGCGCCATCGGGTGTCGATCATAACCGCGTGCGGCAATTGCTGGGGATGCAGTGATGGCAGACCCGAACCTCGACCAGATCGGCCAGTGGCTGCTCAACAATCAGGACAAGGCCGGCTCGCCCGACTACGTCACTATGTCGAACGCCTACCGCCAGATGAGCGCGCAGCCGCAGCCGGCGCCGCCGATCTCCGGCATCGACATGACGCCACCGAGCGTGACGCCGAATTTCGGCATCGACTTCAACCAGCCCGACGAGCAGGTGCGCAGCCAGATCGCCGCGATTCCCGACGAGCAGCAGCGCACGCGGGCGATGAACGCGTGGGCCGACGCCTACGTCGCGCGCGAGAACAAGGACGCCGGCTGGGGCCGCACCGCCGACAACGTGGTGCGCTCAGTGGCGCGCGGCATTCCCGGCGGCACGTGGCTCGACGAGCTGACGGCGGCGACCAGCTCGAACCCCGACGAGGTGCTCGCCTATCAGCGGGCGCGCGACCGCGACTGGGCCAGCCGCAACCCGTGGACCAACGTGGCAGGCAACGTGGCGGGTGGCGTGCTGTCGGCGCCGATGACCATCGTGCGCGGCGCGACCGCCTTGCCGTGGCTCGCGAACACCGCCATTGGCACCGTGATTGGCGGCGTGCAGGGAGCCGGCGAAGGCACCACGCCGGAGAGCCGGACGAGCGATGCCGCATGGGGTGCCGGCATCGGCGGCGTCAGCAGCGCCGTGCTCGGCGCGCTCGCCAATGCCTACACCAGCCGCTGGAGCCGCGCCAACGTCACGCCCGAGGTCGATCAGGCCGCCAGCAATCTCAACGTGCCCCTGCCCTACTTCGCCAGATCCGAGAACCCGAAGGTGCAGGCGATGGGGCGGCAGACCGCGCAGGAGCGGCCCGGCTCCAATCTCGCCACCGCATGGATCGCCGCACGCGAAGGCACCGACGAAGCCGGCTCCAACATCGTGCGCAACGTGACCGGCGCGCCGCGCGAGACCGCGCCCTACACGGTCGGCCAGGCTGTGCAAGGCGGCATGGAGAACGCGGTCGAGGGCGCCAACCAGCGCATCGCGCAGGTGTCGCGCGACATCGAGAACCTGCTGCCGCCTGGTCACCGCGCCGACACGCCGCAACTGCGCCAGACCATGACCGACATCATCGGCGAGCGCGGCGCTGCTGGCCACCTCAATCCCGAGGCCGGCATGGGCCAGACCATGAGCATCGCCACCGAGCCCAGCGGCCCGACGTGGCGCGGTCTGTCGCGCTACACCACCGAGCTGGGGCAGGACATCGGCAGGCCCGACATTGTGCCGCGCGAGCTGCCGCGCGCCGATCAGGCGCGGCTCTACGCCGCCGTGCAGGGCACCGACCGCCCCAACATCGTCGAGGCCGCCGCAGGTCCGCAGGGCCGAGCGATGTTCGAGCAAGGCACCGCGCAGCAGGCTGAGCTGGCGCAGCTCCGCGACACCATCGCGGGCGCGATCCGCAATCGCCAGCCCGAGCAGCTCGTCAACCTCGCACACAACGCAGCGACGCTGTCCGGCGGCGGCACCCGGCTCAACCAGCTCGACCTCATTCTGCAGAACCTGTCGCCCGGTGATCGTCGCCAGCTCGGGGCCGGCGTGCTCGCCAAGATCCAGAACGATGCCGGCGGCGTGCCGAGCGGTGTGGCGCGGCGTCTGGCCGACCTGCCGCAAGCCACCCGTGACCTGCTGTTCCCGCCGGGCACGCAGCTCGCCGCGCAGGTCAACGACCTGCAGACCGTCGCCGGCCGGGTCGGCGCCGTGGACAGCATGGCGCATGCCGGCTCGGCGCGAACCATCGCGCAGGAGATGAAGCGCTATGGCGTCGGCGCCACGCCGGCAGCGGCCGGCTCGGCCTATCTCGCCTCGCAGCTCGGCGGCGGGCCGCTGGTGCAAGGCGCCGTCGCTGCCGTGCCGTACCTCGCGGCCGGCGCCAAGATGCTCAACGACCGCGTGGTGCGGCCCTACGTGCTGCAGAACGGCCTCCCGCCGTGGCTGGTCGATAGCATCAACGCGGGCGGCTTCGGCGTGCCGCGCGCATCGCTCAACATGCTGCCCTCGGAGTGAGCCATGGCGCTGACGCAGCAGCTCGACCCTGACCTCGAACGGATGGTTCAGCAGCGCCGCATGGGCTATCTCGGCGAACAGGCGCTGCTGCGCTCGATCAACCAGCAGCGCATGCTGCAGGGCCTCGAACCCGTCGCCGATCTGGCGAGCGCTGTGGGCGGCAGGCCCGGCAAGATCCGGCAGACCGAGACGCCGCCGCTGCAGGTGCAGATGCCGCAGGGTGGCGGCCCGCAGGTCACCCAGTATACGCCGCCGCAGGACAACAGCCTCGCTGCTGCGCTCGGCGGCATTGGCTCCGGTGGCGGTCTGCAGCAGATGCTGGCACGCATGCAGGCGATGCGCGATCAGCGCGCGGTGCCGACGCCGAACGTCGTGCGGGGCCATGATCTGCCATCGCCGCGCACCGCAGGCACGCCCGGCAAGCCAGCCACCACGCGCGATGCTGTCGTCGGCCGCCGTCCACCGCAGCCCGGCGACGCCTCCTCGACCCGGCAGACGCCGTCGCCGGCCGCAGTCTCGGCCGAGCCGTCGCCGGGGCAGTCGGGCATCCTCGCCCGGCAGCGCGCACCCTACGCCGCGCAGATGGACGCCAACCCGGCGGTGAAAGAGAAAATGATGGCGCTGATGCTCGCCGAGGAAGGCGGCGACCGCGACGCCCGCACGGCGCTCGCCGAGAGCGCCTACAATCGCGGCGCCTCGCGCAACATCAACTCAATCGATCAGGTGCTCGATCCCCGCTACTACCAGCCGATGCACGATGGCTCGGGCAATTACGAGAAGGCGCTGCAGCGGATCAGGACCGACCCGAGGCTGCGCGCCGAGGTCGCGGCGGATCTCGCCCGCGCGACCGGCGGCAGCAACGTCTCCAAGCTGGCGACCGACAACGCCTCCGGCCAAGTCGCCGCCAACTCGATGACGAACCAGACCCACACCCACACCACCGCCAACGGCGAGCGCTGGTTTCGCAAGGATGTGCGGCCCGACGTCCACGGCCCGCTCGCGGTGCGCCAGACCCAAGATTGGCACGCCAACACATCGTCGGCGATGGTGGATGAGAAGCCCGAGCCTGCAGCCGCGCCAAAGCCGGGCACCCAAGCCGCCGCGCAGCCGCCCGTGAGTCCGCCGGCTCCGGCCGCTGCAGAGACGCCGCCGGCCGCGCAGGCCTCTGGCGGGCCGCCGCAATGGCTCAAGGACACCGTCTCGAACTACGCCACCGAGAAGGGTCTGCCGCCCGGCAATATCGGCTCGGTCGATCAACCGCTGTCGAAAGAAGCGCTGCTGACGCACGGGCTGAACCGGCTGGACGAGAAAGCCGCCGAGGCCGCGCCGTCGCCGCAGCAGCCGGCGCAGGCGCCGCAGATGACGCCGCAGATCGGTCAGGCCGCGATCAGCGCGACGCAGCCGAGCGCGCCGAAGCGCAGCGACAGCTTGCGCAGCGCGCTGTGGAGCGCGACGCGCACCGACCGGTTGCCGGTGCCTGCGCTGAAGCCCGACCTCCCGGCTCCAGCCACTGCACCGGCCCCGCCTGTGCTGGCGCAAGGCGCTGATGAGACGCCCCAGGCGGCACAGGCGCAACCGACGCTGCCGCAGGGCAACGCGCCGCAGCAGTTCATCGACGCCGCGACCACCGGACAGATCCCGCCGCAGCTCAGCGCAGTGCCGCAGGTACAGACGAGCTGGGAGCCGCCGCCGCAACTCCAGCAGTCGCAGCTCGGGCTCAACACGCAGCCCTTCGGCCAGGGCAATCTGTCGCCGATCCCGTGGGACTGGATGGGCGGCTGGGGTTGGGGTCCGCAGGCCGGCTTCGACACGGGCCGCGGCTGGGGCGGCAGCTTCGACACCGGCTTCTCCGGCTTCGACTTCTTCGGCGGTGGCAACATGGGCGGCTGGTAGGTCGCCCCAAAATTTTTTCAAATTTCGAACTTCGCTAAGCAAAAGAAAGCCCCCGGGCCTGGGGGCGGCGCCGGGGGCAATGCGTGCCGTTATGGGGTGTTGAACAGATCCACTCGGTAGATCCACCAACGCCGTGAACATCGGCCTCCTCCCCGCCGCCGTCAAGAACCCGTAAAACCCGCACTCTAGTCTCTATTGAGACTAGTCCAGATCGAGACTATGAAAGTGCAGTGAGGGAGGACAAGCAATGGCAGATTTTTCATCGGTGTTCTGGATCGTTCTCTGGGTCGTGGTTTCGCTCGTCATCATCGGCGCCGGCCTTGACTTGGTGGGCTGGCTCTTCAGCTTCGGAACCGACCCGCAAGAACGGGTTCGGCGCGAGGCGAAAGCCCGTGACGAGGCCGAAGCACGGCGCCTGCAGCAAGCGCTGCGAGCCGCCGACGCTGCCTACCGCAGCCCCGCCGGCTACAACCACGGCATCAAGATGGACGAGCGATGACCCCTGAAGCGTTCGTCCGCAAACTGAAGAAGCTCGGCTACACCCCGCACAACGCGCACGAGCTGCTCGGCGTCGGCCGCAGCTCCTGCTTCAAGTACGCCTCGGGCGAGAGCGAGGTGCCCAAGGTGGTCGAGCTGCTGCTCGACATGTACGAACGGCACGGCGTGCCAGATCGGAAGAAGAAATGACCAAGCCGCCCGAACCCAATCCCGTCGAGCAGGCGCAGGGCCTGATTGCCGATGCCGTCGCGCTGCTCGCCCCCGTGCTGGAACGCGACACCGAGCGGCTGGAGGCGATGCGTCACCTGCGCGAGGTGAAGCTGGAGACCAAGGTCAGGGCGATCAAGGAGGCGCTCGACAATCTCGAACTTGCCCACGGCGAGCTGATCAGGCTCCTGACCGACCCCACCATGTTCATCGAGCCCCGGCCCTAGCGCCGGGTTTTTCTTTGTGCTCCTCGGGGATGCGGACCTATCCGGCCGGCTTGAGCCCGGCGATTTGATGCTTAGATCACCGTCGATGTTTGAGTTAGCGCTGCCAGTTATGGCCAAGGTCGTGCCCGCCGGGCGCGACTGGTTCCACGAGATCAAGTTGGACGGCTACCGCCTGCAGGTCATCCGGCAGGGCAAGGTCGTGCGCCTGAAGACCAAGGGAGGCCACGACTACACCAAGCGCTACCCGTGGATCGTCGAGACCGCGCTGAAGGTCCGGCAGGAGCATTTCGTCCTGGACGGCGAAGCCGTGGTGCTCAACCTCGATGGCAGCGCCGACTTCGACGCGCTGCATTCGGGCCGGCACAATGACGAGGTCCAGCTCTACGCCTTCGACATGCTGGCGGGCGACGGCGAGGATATGCGTAGGCTGCCGCTCGGCTTGCGTAAGACCAACCTGGCCCGGCTGCTGCGGGGCCGCCCCGAGGGCATCTTCGTCGCGCCATTCGAGCAAGGTGAGATCGGCCCCGACCTATTCGAGGCCGCCTGCCGCATGGGGCTGGAGGGGCTGGTGTCGAAGCATCGCGAGCGTCCCTATCGGGCCGGCCGCTGCCCGCATTGGGTCAAGGTGAAGAACCGCAAGCACCCCGCCTATGCCCGGACGCTCGAATAGCAGCCAGTTTCATTGCAGGAACCTGCAAATCTGGGCCGTTCCGGAACGGGCGTCTGGGAGTGTAAAAAAGTCACTTTGGGGGAAAAATTCCCTTTACCTTTATGTAATGGCACGTATGGACATCTCGTATACTATTGAAAAAGAAGGATAATTTTCGAGGGCTGAAGGTTCCCCCTCCAACGATCTTATTGAAACCTTCACCGATGGGTGCTAGTTATGCCCTTGCTGATCGCGATGAAAGACAGCAACTCCGCCCCCTAAAAAGGGCTCTACGGATCGTAGACGCAAGGTGAGTCTTCGCACAGAGGGACTTTTAGCAAACGAATTTCCCTCCCTCGGAAGTAGCCCCTGCGGGGGCTATTTTCTTTTTTGGACGATGATACGACGCGGCTCGGGCCGCTTCAGCTTCTTCCCCTGGACTCGATAGTCCACGATCGTAGCGAATGTCACAGGCGGAAGTTTTTCCGGCAAGTCAGGCCGAAGGTGAGCGCTCGTTACGAACATTGCGGCGTCATACCCGTCAGCCTTCTTGGCCTTCTCGACATCGAAAAAAATTGCGTACGGCGCATTGTGCTGAGACAGACTTTCGAGAATCAGGAAGTTCGCTCGCTGAGTGAAATAGGCGCGACCGCCGGCAGCATACTTGATGGCATCCACTAATTCCTTCGAGAGATCATAGCGATCAAAGCAGAAACAGCGCCTCTCACCATCATGGACAATGTGCAGATCGGGGGTGTCTTCCTCCTTGAGGTCGCGAGTGAAACAATGCAGTCCAAACGTCACGCGAACGACGTAGGTCGGCGTGTCTTGCCCTTTGGGCGTCACCTCCAATCTAAACGGATGGAGGTGGCTCAGATCATAAAGCGTGCCCGCAATCTTTTTGGGCTTCCATTCCACGGTGCGGACTCGCTCAGGTTGACTTCTGCCTATTGCACTACTGAAAGGTAAAGATCGACTTAATGCGTTAACGTTTCGTTAGGGAGTAAGGCCGACTTAATTGCCTGCCTTATCCAACTCGATTTTCATCTCCACCGGCTCGTCATCCAGATCGTAGATCTGAGACACGTTCATCGCGAACGTCCGGAACCAGCGGACACGCTGGGCGGCGGGCCACTCCCCCGACGTTGGTATCTTTTTCAACAGCGCGATCAGTAGCGGGTCGAGCCCCAGCTCAGTTAGGCCGACGTCGCCACCGCCACCGCCACCACCATTCTTGTTTCTGTCCTCAAGAATTTCAGGCGGGACTTCACGCACAGCCACAGCAGGCATTACGAGTCGGGTCTTGCCATGCTCGAAAAAATTAGCTTGCTCTGCCGAGCGCTCGAACACTTGGCGTGCGCGGCCAGTCTGTTTTTCCGCAACACCCAGTCCGACGATATCGCGCTCCAGTGCTGCGGGTGGCGGCAGAACGCCACCTTTGTATTTGTCGAAGATCGCCTTGTAGAGCGGCACACTCAAGAAGGCATTGGCGCGCGCAGCGCGCTCCTGTTGCGGATCTACAATTGCTCGCCCCAGCGGCGTGAGCTTGTGGTTTCCGCTGGTAGTTTCGACGAGGCAAAACATGCGAGCGGCCGAAATCTGGATGCGATAGCCACTGCTTTTGGGACTCACATTCATCCAGGCAGACAGCTGGGAGTCATCGCAATCGCCGGTCCCCACATGGTCGTGGATGGCCTGCGCCACTTCGACGGCATCGCCCAGATTATTATAGGGAAAGCCAATGCTCGATCGCTGGCGTCCATCGCCCTCATCCTGCACAGCTTCCGCAACCTTGGTCACGTTGTCACCCGACATCTAACGGCTCCAATCCGGTTTGGAGAAAGGCCGAAGCCTGCTTGGCGGCGTCTCGGCACCCTCTCTTATGCGTTCCTATCCAGTCGGTCAAGGATTCTGTTTGCTATTTTTGGATAACGCTCTGTCTTATCCAAAAGAAGTATCAAGGATTGGATAACGACCAAGGTCCAATGCCGATGTTTGTGGGTGGGACTCCTCCAGGCGCCACCAAAAGTAAACCCGGCCACTTTGGCCGGGTCTAACTCCAGAGCAGCCGAGGCTACTTGGGGGCGATTACGCCACCAGCCTGAGGCGAGATTTTTTTCCGAGGCTGGTCACGAAGGCCTCCCAGTCCTCCAGCGCCTTGCGGCGCTTCTCGAACATGTCGCCCTGCGCGTAGGCCAGCTCGGCGTCCGAGCCCTCGATGTGGTGCAGGCAGAACTCCAGCGTCTCGCGCTGGTGGCCCGTCTCGTTCATGCCCCACGAGCGGAAGGTCGAGCGGAAGCCGTGGGTCGAGGCGCGCGGCTTGCCCTTGGTGCCGTTGTAGCCGAGCTGCTTCTGCACGACGGCGAGCAGCGTGTTCTCCGACAGCGTGCCGTCCTCGCCGCTGTTGCCGGGGAAGCAGAGCGTCTCGCCGCTGGCGCGCTCGTCGCGCACCTCCTCGATCAACTTGATCACGGTGTCGGTCAGCGGCACGTCGGCCTGCACGCCGTTCTTCATCACCTTGCCCGGGATCACCCACTTCATGCCGCCGTCCTCGGCCGGCACGAGCTGGCCGTCGCACATCTGGAAACCCTCGTTGGTGCGGGCGCAGGTCAGGATCACCGCCTGCAGGCACTTGGCGGCGACCGTGTTGATCTGGACCAGCTCGGCGAAGAAGGCCGGCAGCAGCTTGTAGGGCAGCGAGGGCCGGCGCCTGGTGGTGTTGGTCTGGGTCGGTAGGAACGGCAGCACCAGATCCTTGGCGGCCGGGTTGATGATGACGGCGGTGTTGCCCTTGGCGCGCTCGGCGGCGATCCAGCGCTTGAACACGCGCTCCAGCCGGCCCCTGAACTCGGTGGCGGTGGTCGGGATGGTCAGCCACAGTGGCTTCAGCACGCCGATGGCGTCGTCCACGGTGATGGTGTGGACCTGCTTGCCGTGCAGCGGCTTCGAATAGGTGTCGATGTCGCGCTGCCACTTTTCCACAGCCTTCTCGTGCGCCTGCTTGCCCTCGGTGCCGCGCTCCATCGCGGTGGCCATGGTGGCCTTGTAGAGATCCTCGAACAGCGGCGAGGTCTTCCGGCCGCCGGCCCCCTTGCCCTCGGTGACCTCCTCCAGCCGGGGGTCGATGTCGTCGCGAATCATGCGGCGGTACTTGGCCGCCAGATCCCGGGCCTCGTCGATGCTGCGGACGGTCAGGGAGCCCAGCCCCATGCGGAGCGGCTCGCCCCGGAAATCCTTGCGGAATTTCCAGCTCGCGGAACCGTTGGCGTTGACCGACAGGTAGAGCCCGCCGCCGTCATTGTGCTCCTTGCCCTTGGCGAGGGTGTGCAGCTTGGCGGGGTCGAGCAGCTCGATATTCATGGTAGTGTCCCTCTCGCGGATGGTCGCTGGTTAGGCTCCGGGGACCAGTTCCGCACTGTTGGTGGAAAAACCTGCAGTTTCTGGCCCCCGGCTTGCCGGCTGGGGGCCAGATCCGAACTGTAGGGCCAAGGGCAGGTTTGGGACAAATTTGGCGCCAGCGACACGGCGCGACATGGCCGCACCCAGCGCATCTCTCAGGCACACTAAGTTGCTGATCACAAAGGGTTTATTTGTGTCTGGGAGTTACTGAAAGTGAGCCAAAATGGCCTCATGTGAAGGCCAATGGCTCCCCGGGCTGGATTCGAACCAGCGACCATCCGATTAACAGTCGGATGCTCTACCGCTGAGCTACCGAGGAAAAGGCGAACCGTTCGTTCGCGCGCGGCTGCGTATAACAAAGCCGCTTGCGCTTGCAAAGGACGAATTCGTCATCATCCGCAAGGCGTCCCGAGGAGGGCCTGGCCTTCAAGGGCAAGGCCGCCATCGGCCGGGGCCAAACCTGCAATGACGGAAGCTGGGCGGAACGCCTCCCCACCGACGCAAATCTCTGTCGCAGACACACGTGCACATCCTCGCGGCTTGTCTCGCCCGAGCTTTGCTCCATCTCGACACCCCCTTTGTCAGGGGGCGCAGGGAAGACCGGGTGCCGGCCGGGCACCCACGGTCCACTGTGCGAAGGTTGCGCTACGAGAAGCTGCACAGCGGCATACAGGTGAAGCCAAACATCCGGCCTTCCCTGCGCAGTGGTTTGATGCCGAGTTCTCCCCGGGGAGCGATGCACTATTGCCCCCGTCGCCTTGCGGATGGCTGATGCGCGCGCCCGGTCGGGCCGCCACATCACCGCAAGACTTGGCGCACAGACCCGGGCGCCAGGACGACACGGTTTTGCCGTACGCAGATCACACCGGTCGTGTGCGCGAAGACCTGTCGCTCACGGTTGCCCGCCCTGCGATGTCTCTCGCGCCGATGTGACTAGCGTCCACCGCAGCTCACCCCGCGTGTCGTGACGATCGCGATACGCCCTCTGACCGGGATGAGGTGGCGCAGGAATACGCGAAAGCCGAATTTCGGTAAAATGGAATATTTTCGCGGGCGCGGATTGACCTGCCGGCCGGGTGTTTTGCCCGACAGGCAGCGCAAGGTCTTGTAGCCCTGTTGGCTCCATCCAGGCTGCGAACGATCACGGCCGCCGGCACACCAGATCGATCTCGATCAACGCATCGTAGGCAAGCCCGGTGACGCCGACACAGGTGCGGGCCGGCAGGCGATCCGGCGCGAAGAATGTGCGGTAGGTCTCGTTCATCGCGGCATAGTCCTCCTTGAAGCGGGTGAGATACACGCGCGTCATCACGACATGCTCGAGGCCGAGATCGAGGCCGGCGAGCACCACCTTCAGGTTCTCCATCACGGCGCGGGTCTGCGCGACGATGCCCTTGGGCAGCACGCCCGGCGCCTGCGGCGTGTCCGGCATCTGGCCCGTGACGAAGACAAATCCGTCGGTTTCCACCGCATGGCTGAAAGGCGCGACCGGTTTCGGTCCGCCGCTGATCATATGGAATTTCACTTGAGTGTCCTTGTTAAGATGCGTCCTGAAACAGGCGCTTGCTGAGGATGGCGTGCACGCCCCAATTGCCGTCGACGACCTGCGTGACGCCGAAATCGACGGCGGCGGACATCAGCGCGATCGCCTCGTCCTCGCTGAGGCCTTTGACGTTCATCAGGAAGCGCCGCATCTTGCGGAACGCATCCTTCATCGCGAGGTCGAGCGAGGACTTGGCGTAGACCTCGCTCTGCCCTTGGGCGCCGAACTCCGCGAGATAGTTCGGGTGGCTGAAGCCGGTCAGCACCCAATCGGTCGCGGTCTCGATCAGGGGGTAAGAGAGATCGGCGAAGGGCTGGCCGGCGAGATCGGCCTTCTTGTGCAGGATCACCTCGAAGGTGCCGGTCATCGAGCACTCGATTGCGGTGCCGCTGAGTTCGCCGTCGCCCTGCGCGGCATGGGGATCGCCGACCGACAGCAGCGCACCGGGAACCGAGACCGGAAGATACACGGTCGCCCCCTTCCCCAGCCGCCAATTGTCGAGATTGCCGCCGAAATAGGACGGCGGCACGGAGTCGACGAAATCGACCTCGCGCGGCGCCACCGCGATCACGCCGAAATGCGGACGCAGGGGAATCCTGATGCCGTCGAGTACGCCATGGCGGCGCTTGATCGTGGCAGGTGCGACGGGAACGCCGGGGTAGTCGTAGGTGGTGTGCACGACGCCAAACGGATCGGTCTGCGGCTCCCAGCGGTAGGAATAGAGGGCGCGGGCATGCGGCACCTCGGCGTCGTCGAAGATTTCATAGATGGTAACCGCTTCGCGCGGCTTGGGACCGCCGAGAAACTCGCTGTAGTGATAACCCCACCACGCTGCGACCGAGGAGCCGAACACACGGCCCGCATGGTTCGGATCGCGGCTCGCTCGCGGCACGATGTCGAGGATGCGCACCTCCAGCACATCGCCGGGCTGGGCGTCCTTCACCGCGACGGGCCCGGTGCAGATGTGCACGCCAAACCCCTCGCCGGCACCGCGGCCGAACACACTGGCATCCATGGGCCCTGCGCCGCGGCGGTCGACGTTCTTCTTGTCGCGCGTCCAGCCGAACACGCTTTCGGCGGCGGCATCGCCGGCGATCATCAACTCCGGATCGTCGGAGGCATGCTGGGTCAGCGTCTCGATGGTGATGGTGTCGCCCGAGGAAATCTCGATCTGCGGCGGCAGCGAACGGCTGAAATAGCCCCAATGGACGCGGCTGGCCTCGACCGGGAGATGGTGATGACGGCGTTCGGCCGTCGTCCGCGCCGCGGCGCCGGCACAGGCGACACTGCTGCGCGTCTCTACGTTCTGATGGGCGCGAAGCTGCGCCAGTGCCACCTGCGGCCAGCCGCGCTGGCCGGCGACGCCGTGCTGTGCAGTCGCGCGCTCCGCCTCCTGCTGGCGAAACTCGCGCGGTGACAGGCCGAAGCGATGTCGGAAGGCGCGGCTGAAATGCGCGGAGTCGCCAAAACCATAGGCGTAGGCGATCTCCGAGATCGAGCGATGAGCCTCGGTTGGGTTGGAGAGATCCGCCCAGGCGCGCTGGAGGCGGCGCTCGCGAACATAGTGGGTGAAATTGTCCCCGACGGCCTCGAACAGCTTTTGCAGGTAGCGTTCGGAGATCCCCTCGGCCTGCGCGACGCGCGCCGGCACCAGATCGGGATCGTCGAGACGGCGCTCGATGGTCTGGCAGATCCGGTGCAGCAGCGCAGCCTGCGTCGCGCTCGATCCAGCATCGGAGTTCGATGCCGCCAGCTGATGCGCGAGCGTCAGCAGCAGATCGACGAGGGATTGCACGATCGAATTCCATTCGGGATCGCTCAGGGTGTCGAGGGTCCGTGCAGTGGCATCGAGCAGGCGGGAGAATACGTCGGCAAAGCCGCTGGGTGGAACGACGCGGGGCCCGCCAAGGCGCGGCTTGCCCGAGAGGCGCCCGTGCAGCGCCTCCGATGTCACCGACAGCACGATGGCGCGCATATCGCGCTGGAACACGATGCTCCAGTCGCCGCTGCGCGGCAGCAGCACGAGATGACCGACGGGAACGATACGATGACTGCCGGCGCTCTTCAGCACCATGCCGTCCTCGACAGGCATCAGCGCGATGGGAAGGTCTTCGCTTGCTCGTGAGAGCGGGCCGACGCTCTGCGCGCCCGCAGCCATGCGCGTCAGCGCGACGCCTGCGGCGTTCCGGTGCGATGCGGTCGCGTGTCCGTCGAATATGCTGTGACCACCCGCCGGTTGCAGGCCGACCGCAGCCAGCACGTCCCGCCAGGCTTCGGGGCGGTCGTCTTGCGCGTAGGACTCGCTCGTGAACGGGCGGAAGCTCATCGGATCGACCCAGGTTGCAGTCGATCGAAGCAACCTCTGTGCCAGACGCACACGGTCGTCCGTCGCCGCGACGGGCCGAAGATGAGGTTCGTCGGTCACCATCCCATCCTGAAAAATGGGCTGCCCTTCAAAGCGTTAGGGCATGACGACGTGGAGAGATTCACTCGCACCGGAAGATGTTCTTGCGGATCGTGCCGTGGACGCCCCAATTGGCGTCGACGACCTGGGTGACACCGAAATCGGCCCCGACCGACATCAGCGAGATCGCCTCGTCCTCGCTGAGGCGATGTACGGTCATCAGGAAACGGCGGAGTTTTCTGAACGCATCGCGCATCGCACGGTCGAGACTGGAGTGATTGGCAATCTCGGTTTGTGCACCGGCGCCGAGCGTGGCCAGATAGTTCGGATAGGTGAAGCCGTAGAATGACCAGGCGTGGTCGGTCTCGAGCATGGGATGGTCGAGGCCCTCGAGGCTGGTGCCGGCGAGGTCGGCCTTCTTGTGCAGGATGAACTCGAAATCTCCGGTCAGCGAGGTCTCGATCGCGGTGCCGCCGAGCTCGCTGTCGCCCTGCGCGGCGTGGGGATCGCCGACCGAGAAATAGGCGCCGGGGACCGCGACCGGATAGAACATCCGCGCGCCCTTGCCGATGCGCCAGTCGTCGATGTTGCCCCCGGTATAGCTCGGCGGGATCGAGCTGACGAAATCGGCTTCCGATGGGGCAAGGCCCATGGTGCCGAAATGCAGCCGCGCCGGCACCTTCACGCTGGAGAGGATGTTCTCGCGCTTCCTGATGGTGGCGTGATCGACGCGGACGCCGGGATAGTCGATGGTCGGATGCACGATGCCGTCGGGGTCGGTCTGCGGCGTCCAGACATAGTTGTAGACCGCCTTCGCATAGGGCTCGCCGGAGATGTCGAGCTCGAAGATGGTGACGACCTCGCGCGGCTTCGGCTCCTCGATCAGGTCGTGATAGTGGAAACCCCAGTTCGCCGCGACATTGGAGCCGAAGCAGCGGCCGGCATGACAGGCACTGCAGCTCGGCCGCGGCCGGACGTCGAGGATGCGCACCTCCAGGATATCGCCGGGCTCGGCGCCCTCGATCGCGACCGGTCCGGTGAGGAGATGAACGCCGATCCCCTCGCCTGCGCCGCGGATGAACGGGCCCTCTGTCGGGCCAGAGCCGCGACGCGCGACCGCCTTGTGCTCGCGCGTCCACTGAAACACGCTCTCGGCGCCCGGATCGCCCTGAATCATGCGCTCGTAATCGTCGTTGGCGTGATGGGTCAGTGTCTCGATCGTGGCGCGATCCCCGGAGCGCAGCGTCAGGGCCGGCGTGACTGTCTTGGAGAAATAGCCCCAGTGGACGGTTTTCGGCGAAACCGGCAGCGTGACATGCTTCATCAGATGGCCTCTTCGGGAGTCTCGAACCTTGCGGATGCGCCGCTCATCGCACGGCCTCCGGAGCCTTGTCGGCTTCCATGACACTGAGGAATCGCGCGGTCAGCGGATTGCGGGGATTGGAGAGCACCTCGTGCGCGGGCCCCTCCTCGATGATCGCGCCGCCGCTCAGGAAGGCGACGCGGTCCGCGACTTCGTCGGCGAAGCGGATCTGATGTGTCGAGATGATCATGGTGAGGCCATCATCGATGGCGAGACGGCGGATCACCTCCAGCACCTCGCTGACCAATTCGGGATCCAGCGCGGAGGTCGGTTCGTCCAGCAGCAGCACGCTCGGGTTCGGCGCCAGCGCGCGGGCAATGGCGACGCGCTGCTGCTGGCCACCGGAGAGATGCCGCGGCAGCGCATGGGCGCGATGCGCGAGCCCGACGCGGTCGAGCAGCTCGGCGGCGCGGCGATCGGCGTCGATCCGGGTCATGCCGTGTACCCAGCGCAGGGGACCGGCGATGTTCTCCTTCGCCGACAGATGCGCGAACAGATTGAACTGCTGGAACACCATGCCGACGCCGACACTGGCGCGCTCATTGGCAATCGCCCGCGGCGGCAGCGGCCTGCCATTCTCGCCAAAGCCGAGGCGCCGGCCGCCGACGCGCACGGTGCCGGCATCCCAATTCTCAAGGTGGTTGATGCAGCGAAGCAATGTGCTCTTGCCGGAGCCGCTGGGCCCGAGCAGCGCGACCACCTCGCCGACGCGCACCGTGAGGTCGAGGCCGCCGAGCACCTTCTGCGGGCCGTAGCTCTTGGCGAGATCCTTCACTTCGACCGCGATATTGTTGCGCGCAATCGTCGCGGCGCGGCGGGCGCGCTCCTCGCGCGTCAGGCTCGGCGACGGGGTGGCCGCGAGCTCTGCTGGTGCGGGCTCGGGATCGGCGACGGTCGCAGCTGCGAGTTCGACTTTGGAGACCAGATCGACCCGGCGCCAGGGCAGATAATCGGCGAGCTTGCGCTCGCGGCGCGTGGTGCGGTCGAGATCGAGCCACCATTCGACGAAGAGCTGGATCGCGCTGATGGTCGCGGTCAGCACGAGATAGAGCAGACCCGAGGCGAAGAAGATCGAAAAGAAGTCGAAGGTCGAGGACGCGAGCTGCGTCGAGCGCAAGGTCAGCTCCTGCACCGCGACGACGGAGGCGAGCGAGGAATTCTTCAGCGCGCTCACCGCCTCGTTGCCGAAGGCCGGGATCATCGTGCGGATGGCTTGCGGCGCGATGATCCTGCGCATCAGCACTGACGGTGTCATGCCCAGCGCCTGGCCGGCCGTCAGCTGCCCGCGGTCGACGCCGAGCACCCCGGCACGCAGCATCTCCGCGATGAACGGCGCCTCGTTGCAGGCGAGTGCGAGACCGGCAGCCAGCACGGCCGGCAGCTTGATGCCGATATGCGGCAGCGCGTCGTATGCGAACACCATCTGCAGGATCAGCGGCGTGCCGCGGAAGATCACGGTATAGGCCCTGGCGATTGCCGCCAGGGGCCAGAAGCGGGAGAGCTGCATGCCGGCGAGGATCAATCCGAGGATCAACCCGCCGCCGAGCCCGAGGGCGGTCACCTCGAGGGTGAGCTCGATGCCCGCGAGCAGATACGGCATGCTCAGGTAGTGAAGGAACAGCGACATCAGTCGGCCGTGAGAATTTCCGGCTCCATGAAGTTGTTCACATCGAGCCCGTGCTTCTTCAGAAGCTCCATGTGCGTGCCGGCCTTCTGCACCTCGATCAGCGCAGCGAGCACGGCGTCGCGGAATTTGGGCTTGTTCTTGGGCACGGCGATGCCGACGGAATACGGGATCGTCACCGCGATCGCCTTCTCCAGCTTGTCCGGATAGGCCTTTACGGCGCTGTCGACGGTGTTGACGTCGTTGATGTAGGTGTCGGCACGGCCGGCGAGGATCGCCTGAATGCAGTTGGCGTTGTTGTCGTAGAGCTGGATGGTCGGTTCGGGCTTGCCGGCCTTCTTGCACTCCGGGATCAACGCCTGAATCAGGGGCACCTCGACATAGCCGGTGTTCTCGGCGGCAGCGGCACCGCACAGTGACATGTTGATGCCGTTGATGCCCTTCGGATTACCTTTGGCGACCAGCACGCCGTCGAACACCTTCGAGTAGGTGATGAAATCGGCAGCCTTGGCGCGCTCCTTGGTGGCGTAGATGTCGGAGATCACGATGTCGGCCTGCCCCGCGGCCAGCGTGGTCAGGAGCGCTGCGAACGTCACCGGCTTGTAGGTCAGCTTGAAGCCCAGACATTCGCCGATGGCTTCGCCGAGATCGATATCGAAACCGATGTACTTGCTGGGATCCTTGGGATCGATGGTCTCATAGCCCGGCGTGTGCGGGTTGATGGCGTTGACGAGCGTCTTGCCCTTCCAGTCCGGGTATTTCTCCTGGAGCGCGGCGCAGGCGGCGGGAGCTGCAGCCTGCGCGCTGATCGGTGCGGCGACGACGAGACCGAAAGCAATGGCGGCGCCGAGCATGAGCTTGCGCCGTGGCAATGATGCGCGCGCCATCTCCCCCCGCGCCTGGGGCCAAACCGATTTCTCCATCTCGCCAGCTCCTCCGAAATGCCATGGCGCCTGCCATGGTCCAGTGATCGGGGCGGAAGCCTGCGGGAGTGCGCCGCGAAAAGCTTGTCCGCGGGCGTACAAAAAATTGGATGGAGTGCGCCCGGCATTTGGGCAAACGGCTGCATAAAAACTGTTCGCAGACCACGAAGCGGAGTGGGTGCTGGATTTTCGAATTCGGCAGAACCAAATGATCTCGGCTGACGCGGCAATCTGTCCGACCGGAGAATCATTCGGTGAAGCGATTTGACAGAGATATGACGTTTGCCGATGAAGATGCGGCCCATCCGCAGCAAATCAACCGGCCCTCCACAGCCTGTCCGCAGCATATCCACAGGCTCACCACGCCGAATTCGCCAGCCCGTGCGAGATACTTGCTGCGCACAAATCCACAGGCCGCGTGGCTCAGCCGCAGCCTGATCGAACACCGCGCGACAGCCCTCGCTCAGGCTGGACCGGTTGCGCTGTGCCATGGGCATGAGCGGTGGAGGCGAACAGCGCCAGGAACAGTCCGACCGTCGAGGCGCCGCGCGCCTGGCTCTTCACGCCCGCAAACCGCAAGAACCTTGCCTTCATGACCAGGTCTCCCGATCTGCCCGGCCGGCGCCGGCCAATTTGGTGCGAAGACCTAGCTAGGAGAAATAAGTCGCTGGGAATGTGATCTCTCTCACTCCGCGAAGCCGTGGAGGCACGTAAGGTTGCCCGGAATTCTTCAGGGGTCGTTAACCAATCGGGTCGCGATCGCCGGATCGTTAAAATGCGAGCGATCGGGTCAATCCGAACACAAACCGGCTTTGCGACATTGCGTCATCCGCGTTCCGGAGGGTGTGATGAGCGAAGCCGAATTCAACTTGCTGCTGGATGCCGTCCGGGACGTCATGGTCCTCGAGGACCGGGCTCCCGCGCCGGAGGAGGAATTCGTGTCCCGCTCGTGGAGCCTCGACGCGACGCCCAGGACGACTCCAAAGGCCGCCAATGACAACGAGGGCGCCTGGCCCCTCCTGCCCTTTCCCGACGGCTGGTACGCGGCCAGCTGAGGCTGGCTTCATCGTGAACGGATGCGCCCGCCTGACGGGCGGTTTGGCGACCAGGTCTCCGCGCAACTATCAATTCTTGACGCGTTCCTCGCTGTCCTGCGGCGCCCGGTCGGGTGCGGCCGGTGGAAAGATGCTGTCATAGATCGCGCGCGCCTCGCGAATGAGGCGAGCCCGCTCCAGCTCGGATTTCGGGACAAATCGGACGATCTCGCCCACGGCTTCTCCAGCGCTCGATTGATCGGATATTTCGCCCGATCGATGCGAACTCCATGCCAGCGGGCCTGAATCGGCGGTTGGCGCGGGGGGCCGGACAAATCCGGTGTGGCCCCGCCTGCACCTTGCGGGCTTACGCTGGCGGGCTCTTGCTCGCGCTCAGAGGAATGATGATGACGATCGCCAGAATATCCACCCGGCAATCCCGACGGCTATCATAGCCCGTCCTGTGTCGAACTGGCGGAAGGCAAATGCCACGGGCTGTTTCGTCGGGTCACTTGGCTCTTTCGGCACACCCGGAGGATACCGACGTGCCGATCGAATAGCATGCGGGCGGATCCGCCTTCGCAGGCGCGCCCTTTGCCGCCTCGGGCCCTCGATTCGTCGCCCCCCAGAAGACCGCTAACGCGGCCACAGCCCCGACGATTGCGAGCGCGATCTTGTCAAACTTGACGAAAACGGGACGACGCTGAAGCTCGTCGGGTGCAATGTGCTTCACTTAACGCAACTCGGACTAATTTCGGAACAATCATGGATGAGTTCCGGTTCCCTTGCAAGGCACGGCCACGTGAGCAACCTCGGGAGGCGAAGGCCTAGCAATCCGCTAGCAGGCCGGAATTGGCCGAACAGACAAGGAGGAGATTTAGCAAGTAAATTCAAGTTTTTATGATGGAGGCCACGACCAGAATTGAACTGGTGTACACGGTTTTGCAGACCGTTGCGTAACCACTCCGCCACGTGGCCCCGTAAGGGCGGAGCAATATAGGGGATGAAGCGTTTAGGCAACCGCCTTCGTCCGACTCTGGCGGCGACGCGGCTGTTTCCGATGTGGATCGAAGTCAGGCGCGTTTGCGACGCCGGAAGTCGCGCCGGCGGCCCTTCGGGGCCGGTTTGGGCGCCAATTCCGGCATCTCGGCCTGGACCTCGCGATATCGTGTCAACAGCCGGTCAAAACTCGCATGCAGCGTGTCGGCGATGTCAGGACGCCGCTCTAGTCCGGCAAGGATCGTCGCCGCGGCCTCAATGGTCGAGAGCCCGTCGCTGCGCGGCTCCTTGCGCAGAGGCCCATAGCGCGAGGGGTGCGCCGGGTTGAGGATCACGCGCTGACACTTGAGCATCCACGGATTGCGCCACCATAGCGCCTTGGCCTGGCTCCAGGTACCGTCGAGCAGCACCACGCCTTCGAGCTTGCCGAGGATTGCGCGCTGGTTCTCCGCGACCTCACCCTTGCGGTTGAGCGCGACGATCTCGCCTTTGGCCTCGAGATCTGCCGCGCGCGCCGAGCCGAGATAGAGTACGGCCCAGTGCGAGGCGTTCTCGACCGGCCGCCCCAGCGCCTTGGACAGGCTCGGCCAGGACAGGCCGACCCGCACTGTGGCATCGGCGAAATGCCTGGCAAGCAGCCGCGCGGTGCCGAGCGCCCTGTCCTGCTCCTGCGGATGCTGGAGGATCAGGAGCGACAGCCGGTTTTCGATCGGTGTGACGCTGTCGCAGATGCAGAGCGGCATCGGCTTCTGGCAGTGCGGGCATTCGGGAATGGGATCGGCAGCGGCCGTATCTGCTGGGTTCGACATGGGCGCGCTATACGCTTCGTGCGGCGCTTGAACAACCTATTCCGCCGGTGCCGCCAGCGGACGCGGCTCGGACCGCCGCCGCAGGCGGTCGATCAACAGGTAGATCACGGGCGTGGTGTAGAGCGTCAGGATCTGAGAGACGAACAGGCCGCCGATGATGGTGATGCCGAGCGGGCGGCGCAGCTCCGTGCCGGGGCCGGTCGCGACCACGAGCGGAATGCCGGCGAACAGCGCCGCCATGGTCGTCATCAGGATCGGCCGGAAGCGCGTCTGGCAGGCCTCGAAGATCGCCTCCGCCGAGGACAGGCCGCGCTGGCGTTCGGCGTCAAGCGCGAAATCCACCATCATGATGCCGTTCTTCTTGACGATGCCGATCAACAAGATGATGCCGACGAAGGCGATCACGGTCAGCGGCGTATTGGTGAGCTGAAGCGCGAGCAGCGCGCCGAGCCCCGCCGAGGGCAGCGTCGAGATGATTGTGAGCGGATGGGCGAGGCTCTCATAGAGCACCCCCAGCACGATGTACATCGCCACCAACGCACCGAGGATCAGAAGCGGCTGCCGGCCGCTGGTCTTGGCAAAATCCCCGGCATTGCCGTCAAAACTGCCGCGAATGCCTTCGGGCATATGCAACTCTTCCACCGCACGCTGGATGTTCTGGGTCGCCGCTTGCAGCTGCACGCTCGGCAGCAGATTGAACGACACCGTGGTCGAGGGGAACGACTGCGAGTGATAGACCGCGAGCGCGGCGAGCCCGCGGCTCGCGTGCACCACGGCCGACAGCGGCACCTGCGCGTCGCCGGCGCCCGCGACATAGATACGATCGAGGTTGGATGGGTCGACCTGGAATTTCGGATCGATCTCGAGCACGGTCATGTACTGGTTGCGCTGGGTATAGATGATCGAGATCTGCCGCTGCGAGAAGGCGTTGTTCAGCGCGTTGTCGATGTCCTGCACCCTGACGCCGAGCGCCGAGGCCTTTTGTCGATCGATGCTCAGGGTCAACTGAAGCCCGCCGGGATCGCGGTCGCTGGAGATGTCGGTGATGCCCTCGACGCTCTCCATGCGCTTGGCGACGATCGGCGCCCACTTCTGCAGCAGACCAAGGTCGGTGCTGGTCAGAGTGTACTGGTAGTTGGAATCACTCTGCCGGCCGCCGGCACGGACGTCCTGGGCGGCGAACATGAAGAGGCGGATGCCGGGCACAGGATACAGCGCGCGTCTCAGACGGTCGATCACAACCTCCGTCGAGACGTGGTCGCGCTCCTCCGGCGGCTTGAGGCTGATATACATGATGCCGCGGTTCGATGTCGCTCCCCCCGGCCCACCGCCGGCGCCGACGGTCGAGCCGATGCCGGCCACGGCGGGATCCTTCATCACGATGTCGGCGAGCCGCTGCTGGAGGCCCAGCATCGACTGGAACGAGATGTCGGCCGAGGCCCGCGTCGCCCCGATGACGAAGCCGGAATCGTCGGTCGGGAAATAGCCTTTGGGGACCTTGATGTAGAGCGTCACGGTGAGGCCGATGGTGGCGAAGAACACCAGCAGCGTCGCCAGCGGGTAGTCCAGCACGGCGCGCAGGGTTTTGGCGTAAAAGGCGACGATGCGCGTCAGCGACCCCTCGATGAGGCGGTCGAACAGGGTCGCGGTGCTGGACGTGGTCTGCCGGATGTAGTGGGCGCAGATCATCGGCGTGACCGTGAGCGACACGAGCGTCGAGACCAGGATCGCGAAGGTCAGCGTCAGCGAGAACTCGCGCAGCAGGCGGCCGACGATGCCGTCCATGAAGATCAACGGCGTGAAGGCGGCGATCAGCGATAGGCTGATCGAGACCACCGTGAATCCGATCTGCTTCGCGCCCTCCTGCGCCGCCCGGAACGGCCGCATGCCCTGCTCGAGATTGCGATACATGTTCTCGATCATGACGATGGCATCGTCGACCACGAAGCCGACGGAAATCGCCAGCGCCATCAGCGACAGATTGTCGATCGAGAAGCCCGCGACCCACATGCCGGCGCAGGTGCCGGCCAGCGCCAGCGGCACCGAGATGCCGGCCGCGATCGTCGGGGTCAGCCGCCGCAGGAACACGAACACCACGGCCATCACCAGGAACGCGGTCGCAAGCAGGGTCCACTGCATGTCCAGCACGCTGGCGCGAATCGTGCCGGTGCGGTCGACCAAAGTGGAGATCTCGACGCCGGCCGGGATCCACTGCTTCAGCGCGGGGATCAGCGCCTTCACCCTGTCGACGGTGTCGATGACGTTGGCATCACCCTGCTTGGTGATCTGGATCAGGACTGCCGGCTGCTTGTTGAACCAGGCGATCGAGCGGGCGTTGCGGACGGAATCCTCGATGTCGGCGACGTCCGAGAGCCGCACGAAATTGCCGTTGGAGCTCTTGATGAGGATGTCGCGGAACTCCTTCGCGGTGCGCATCTGCCGATTGAGCGCCAGCGTCTCGCTCTGACGCTCGCCTTCGAAAATGCCGACGGGACCGAGCGGGTTGGCGTTGATGATCGCGGTCCGGACGTCGTCGGTGGCGATCCCGGCGTTCGACAGCGCCACGGGGTTGAGCTGCACCCGCACGGCCGGCTGGTCGGCGCCGGACACGGTGACGTCACCGACGCCCGGCACTTGCGAGATGCGCTGCGCCAGCACGGTGTCGGCGACGTCGTAGATCGCGCTCGCCGACAGCGTCTTCGAGGTCAGCGCCAGCACGAAAACCGGCGCGCCGGCCGTATTCGCCTTGCGGAAGCGCGGCAACGTCGGCAGGTCGCTTGGCAGGTCGACCATCGCGGCGTTGATCGCCGCCTGGACGTCGCGTGCGGCCTTGTCGATGTTGCGGCCGATGTCGAACTGGAGCTGGATGCTGGTCGTGCCGAGGGTCGAGGTCGAGGTGATCTGGTTGATCCCGGCGATCTCGCCTAGCCGCCGCTCGAGTGGCGAAGCCACCGTGGCCGCCATCACCGACGGGTCGGCGCCGGGCCGGCTGGCCGAGACGAAGATGGCGGGGAAATCGACGTTCGGGACCGAGGCGACGGGCAAGAAATGGTAGGCGACGACACCCAGCAGGAACAGCCCGATCGACAGCAGCGTGGTCGCGACCGGCCGGCGGATGAAGGGCTCCGAGATCGATGCCATCACTGCATCCCCTCGGTCGCGCCTGCGACCGGCGGTCCCCCGGATTCGGCCGGCGGCAGCGCCTGCTCGAGGCGGCGGTTGATGCGGTCGAGCGCGAGGTAGATCACCGGCGTGGTGTAGAGCGTCAGCAGCTGGCTCAGTAGCAGGCCGCCGATGATGGAGATGCCGAGCGGAAAGCGCAGCTCGGCGCCGGTGCCGCTCTCGATCGCGAGCGGCAGCGCGCCGAACAGCGCCGCCAGCGTCGTCATCATGATGGGACGGAAGCGCAGCAGGCAGGCCTGCACGATCGCCTCGTTGGGTGACATCCCCTGCCCGCGCTCGGCCTCCAGCGCGAAGTCGATCATCATGATCGCGTTCTTCTTGACGATGCCCATCAAGAGGATGATGCCGATCAGGCCGATCACCGAGAGGTCCTGACCGAACAGCATCAGCGCCAGGATCGCACCGACGCCGGCCGAGGGCAGCGTCGAAAGGATCGTGATCGGATGGATGTAGCTCTCATAGAGCACACCCAGCACGATGTAGATGGTGATGACGGCGGCGAGCAGCAGCCAGGGCTGTCCGGCAAGCGCCCTGGCGAACTCGGCGGCATCGCCGGCATAGACGCCGACGATACTGTTGGGCATGCCGATCCGGGTCTCGATGGCCTTGACCGCCTCGACGGCGTCGCCGAGCGCCGCGCCCGGTGCGAGGTTGAAGCTGAGCGACACGGACGGGAACTGCGCCTGATGCGAGATCGCCAGCGGCGCCGTGGTCCGCTTCAGCGTCGCCACGGCCGAGAGCGGCACCTGGGCACTGGGCGCGCCGACGGTGCTGCTGGCGGCCCCCGGCAGATAGAGTTTTGACAGGATCGAGGGATCACGCTGGTACATCGGCAACGCCTCCAGCACCACGCGGTACTGGTTGGCCTGCCCGTAAATGGTCGAGATTTGTCGCTGCGCGAAGGCGTCGTTCAGCGTGTCGGTGATGGCCTGGAGGCTGACGCCGAGCTGACCGGCGCGGGTGCGGTCGACATCGAGCTGGGCCCGCAAGCCCCCTTCCTGCGCCTCGGAGGAGACGTCCCGGAACAAGGGATCGCGCCGCATCTCCGCAACCAGCTTGCGCGCCCATTCCGAGACCAGCGTCGCATCGGTGCCGGTCAGCGTGTACTGGTATTGCGAACGGCTCGACTGGGTCGAGATCTGCACGTCCTGCACCGGCTGGAAATAGACGGTCATGCCGGGGATGGCTGATACCCGCTCCTTCAGCCGGGCGACGACGCCTGTGACGTCCTCGCGCCGCTCGCCGCGCGGCCTCAAGCTCATGACGAGCCGGCCGACATTGGTGGTCGGGTTGACCGAGCCCGCGCCGATCACCGAGACCACGCCGACCACATCAGGGTCGGCCCTGATGGCGTCGGCCGCCTCGGCCTGTCGTTTCTTCATCTCCGCAAACGAGACGTCGGGTCCGGCCTCCGTCACCGCCGTGATCGAGGCGGTATCCTGCAGCGGGAGGAACCCCTTCGGCGCGACGACATAGAGCACCAGGGTGGCGATTAGCGTGGCGAAGGTCACGACGAGCGTGGCGCGCTGGCGCTCCAGGACCCACAAAAGCGATCTGTGATAGGCGTCGACCGTGCGGTCGATGAAACGGCTGATCGCCGCCAATCCCGGCACCGCCAGCTCCTGATGGGCATGCTTGAGTAAACGGGAGCACATCATCGGCGTCAGCGTCAGCGAGACCACCGCCGACGTCACGACCGCGATGGTCAAGGTCAGCGCGAATTCGCGGAACATGCGCCCGACGAGACCCGACATGAACAAGAGCGGAATGAACACCGCGATCAGCGACACCGTCAGCGAGATCACGGTGAAGCCGATCTCGCTGGCGCCTTTCAGCGAGGCCTCCATCGCGCTGTCGCCGTTCTCCATGTGGCGGACGATGTTCTCGATCATGACGATGGCGTCGTCGACGACGAATCCGGTGCCGATCGTGAGCGCCATCAGCGAGAGATTGTCGAGGCTGAAGCCGGCAAAATACATGATGCCGAAGCTCGTGATCAGCGACAGCGGCAGCGCGACGCCTGCAATGAGCGTGGCGCGCAGCGAGCGCAGGAACAGCAGCACCACCAGCGTCACCAGCACGACGGCAAGCACCAGCGTGAACTGCACGTCGCGCACCGAGGCGCGGATGGTGACGGTGCGGTCGGAGACGATCGTGAGGTTCACGCCGGCCGGAATCGCGCGCTGCACTTTCGGGATTTCCGCGCGGATCTGGCTGACGACGTCGATGACGTTGGCGCCGGGCTGGCGCTGGATGTCGATGATGACGGCCGGCGTGCCCTGGTACCAGCCGCCGGTGCGGTCGTTCTCGAGGCCGTCGACGATCTGGGCGACGTCGCCAATGGTGACGGGCGAGCCGTTGCGATAGGCAATGATCACCGGCTTGTAAGCGTCTGCGGCGGCGATCTGGTCGTTGGCGGCGATGATATAGGATTGCTGCGCGCCGTCGAGCGAGCCCTTCGGCCCTGATACGTTGGCATTGGCGATCGCTGTGCGCAGATCCTCCATGGCGATGCCGTAGGCGGCAAGGCGCGCGAGATCCGCCTGGATGCGTACGGCCGGCTTCAGCCCGCCGAGCACCGACACGCGCCCGACGCCGGATATCTGGCTCAAGCGTTGCGCCAGAATGGTGTCGGCGATGTCGCTCATCACGCGCGACGAGATCGTGTCGGAGCGCAGCGCCAGCGTCATCACCGGCGCATCCGCCGGGTTCACCTTGGCGTAGGTCGGCGGATAGGGCAGCGTCTTGGGCAGCACGCCGGCCGCCGCGTTGATCGCGGCCTGCACGTCCTGGGTCGCGCCGTCGATATCGCGGTTGAGGTCGAACTGGAGCGAGATCTGGCTGACGCCGAACGAGCTGGTCGAGTTCATCGCCGACAGCGACGGGATCTGGCCGAGCTGCCGCTCCAGCGGCGCGGTGATCAGTGAGGCGATGACGTCGGGGCTGGCGCCCGGAAGCTGCGTCGTCACCTGCACGGTCGGGAAATCGACCTGGGGCAGCGCCGAGACCGGCAGCGCGAAATAGCCCAGCAGCCCACCGATCATGAGCGCAATGCCGAGCAGCGAGGTCGCGATCGGCCGTCGGATGAAGGGTTCGGAGACACCCATGGGATCTGCCTGCCGCTTCAAGCGGCTGTTGTCGGGATCATGGCTGCTTGGCTCCGCTTCCCGATGCCCCCGGCCGCGGTGCCGGCCCGGTCTGTCCCTTCTGGTCGCCTTCGCTGCTCTTCCGCTTGGCACGGAACTCGCCGTCCTTGCCTTGCGAATCCTTCTGGCCTTCTTTGGCACCATCCTTCTTCTGGGCGTCAGGCCCGCGCGAGCGCTTGCGCGGAGCGAGATCCGCCGAGGGGGTCTGGTCGTCGCGGCCCACCATCACCTTGGATCCATCGGACAGATTGGCAAAGCCCGTGGTCACGACCTTGTCGCTCGCCGACAGGCCGCTGGCGACCACGGCGTCATGCTCGTTCTGCTGGGTCACCGTCACGGGCTTGGCCGAGACGATGTTGTCCTCGCCGATGACGTAGCTGAAGGTCCCGATCGGACCGCGCTGCACCGCAGAGGTCGGCACCACCAACGCCTGCGTCAAGGTCTCGACCTTGAGGCGGACATTGACGAACTGGCCCGGCCAGAGCTGGTAATTGGCGTTGGGAAATTCGGCCTTGAGCTTGAGCGTGCCGGTAGTCTGGTCGACCTGGTTGTCGATGCCGGTGAGCTTGCCGGTGTCGATCACGGCGATGCCGTCATTGCCGAACACGTCGACCGCGAGCGGGCCCTTTGCGGCAGCCGCGTTGACGCGCATGATCTGCTGCTGCGGCAGGCTGAACCACACCGCGATCGGCTGCAATTGCGTGATCACCACGAGGCCGGTGGTGTCGGAGGCGTGGACGATGTTGCCCTGGTCGACCTGGCGCAGGCCGACCCGGCCCGAGATCGGCGCCACGATCTTGGTGTAGCTCAGCGTCGCGGCCGCGTTGTCGATCGCGGCCTGGTCGGCTTTCACCAGCGCCTCGGTCTGCGCCACCAGCGCGCGCTGGGTATCGGCCTGCTGCTTGGAGCCGGCATTGGAGGCGGCGAGCTGCTCGTAGCGGGCGAGATCGATGCGCTGATTGGCAAGCTGGGCCTGGTCCTGCGCCTTCTTGGCCACCGCCTGGTCGTACTGCGCCTGATAGATAGCCGGATCGATCTCGCCGAGCACGTCACCCTTCTTGACGTCCTGGCCCTCCTTGAAGTTGACCGCGATCAGCTTGCCGTCGACCTGCGAGCGCACGGTCACGGTGTTGAGCGCGCGGATCGCTCCGACGCCGTCGAGATAGACCGGCACGTCCTGGATGCGCGGCGTTGCGGCCAGCACGGGCACCGGCAGATCGGGGCGCTGATTGCGGTTGTTGGCTTGCTGCTGATGCGTGACGATCCAGCCGAGATAGCCAAGGCCGCCCAGGATCGCGAGCGTGATCAGGGTCATGACGAAGCCGCGGCCGCGCGATTTGTTCGCCGTCCCCTCTTCCGCGCCCTGCTTCGTATCCGGCTTAAAGAGCATTGACCGGTTTCTCCATTCGCGGCTCCCAACCGCCGCCGAGCGCCTGGTACAGGCTGACGATGGCGAGAAGCCGTGCGAGTTGGGCCTGCGACAGCACGTCTTCCGCCTGGAACAGGGTCAGTTGGGTGTTGAGCACGGTCACGATGTCGGCAGTGCCGGCGCGCAATTGCTGCTCCGACAGGTCGAAGGCGCGGCGCGAGGCCGCAACGACATCGCGCTGCAATTGCAGCCGGATCGTGGTCTGCTTGATCGAGAAAAGCGCATTGTCGACGTCGGCAAAGGCCTGGACGATGGTCTTGCGGTAGGTCTGGAGCAGCTCGTCCTGCCGCGCCTTGGCAAATTCGAAATTGCCGAGGATCCTGCCGCCGTCGAAGATCGGCTGCGTGGCGCTGCCGACGAGCTGGAAGAAGGCCGCGTGCGGCTGGAACAGCGAGACAAGCGCCGAGCTCTGATAGCCGCCATTACCGGTGAGCTGGATGGTCGGAAAGAACTGCGCGCGGGCATTGCCGATATTCGCGGTGGCCGAGGCGAGCTGGGCCTCCTGCCGGCGAATGTCGGGGCGCTGCGTCAGCAGCTCGGACGGCAGGCCGGGCGTCACGCGTGGGATCGCGATCCGGTCCAGCGAGCCGCCGAGCACGCGCACGCTCTCCGGCGGGCGCGAGACCAGCACCGCGAGCGCGTTGATGTTCTGGTCGAGCGTCTGGCGCAGTGGCGGCACCAGGGCCTTCTGGTTCGCAAGCACGCTCTCTTGCTGGGCGACATCGAGATCAGTGCCGGTACCGGCCTTGCGGCGCTCCCTGACCGCATCGAGAATGCGCTGCGCGCTCGCGATGTTGCGCTGTGAGGTCCTGATGCGATCCTGCGAGGCCAGCACCTGGAAATAGGCGTTGGCGACCGCTGCGAGCGTCGTCAGTGCGACAGTGTCGCGATCGAAGCGGTTGGCATTCGCGGTCTCCTCCGCCGTCTGCAGCGCGTCGCGGTTCTGACCCCAGAAGTCGAGCTGATAGCTCGCGCTGAGCGAGGCCGAATAATTGACGACCTCGCGCCCGCCGATGGACAGACCGGAAGCGCTCGAACCCGAGGTGCGCGAATAGGTTTCCGAGCCGGCTGTGGACAGGCTCGGCAGCAGCGCCGCGCCCGCCTGCCGCGCCTGGGCATCGGCTTGGACGATGCGCGAAACGGCGGCGGCGATGTCGAGGTTGACGGTCTGCGCCTCTTCCATCAGCTGCGTCAGCTCGGTTGAACGGAAGCCCCGCCACCAATCCAGCGACGGCGGCGCATCACGCTTGCCCGCATATTTGTACTGCGTGGGAACGTCGAGCGCGGGATCGGGAAGATCCTGGGTCAGCACACAACCACCCGAGCCGATGGTGAGGCACAGTACCGCAAGCCAACGCGCCCGAAATGCAGACCCTAGAGACCGCCGTACGGCGATCGCCGGAACATGCTGTGTCACATCCACCCCCCGCCGGGCAGATCGAGCCGCCACCGCGCAGCCGGATTAGCCGATTCGCGGCAGGACGGTCGGGGGGCTTTTGGCAACTCGTTCACAGGCGATGCTTTCTGCGGAACCTTGAGCTTCATACTAGCCGGACGCGGAACAGGGGGACAGTGCCGCAGTTGCGAGATGCCCGTGCCAATGAGCGGGCAGCGAACTAACAAGGGTACAAAATGTGCTTGTCTCGCAGTGATTTTTCTCAATACGAAACGTCGGGAAGCCTGATCAAGCTTACCAAGATTTCATGTGATATTGCTGCCACACCCCGGTGCTGAGCCCCTCAATCCGACTGCACCACGCGGCTTCGGCCCGGTCGCGTCCTCTGGTCACCTCACAAGATCGTCAATTTGCGGAAAGCCAAGCCGTCCATCGTGCCGATATTTCGTCGGCTTTCCACACGCTGCCCATGCTGCGAACTCGACCCGTCTCGCCCACGGCAAAAATTGCTCGCAAGACCGCTCATGACGAGCGTCATCGTTTCGTGCTCTGACGGAGTTCGGTCATTTCCTCCTATCGATATCCGGCCTCGTGCCCGAGCGCATCATCGCCGGACTCGCCTCTCGGAATATCACCGTCTGGGCGGGCGTTTCGGTCCGGTTCGCCGCAGCGCAAAAGCCTTCCCCTTTGGGCTCCCAGGCACTAGGTTCTGGCCAAAGCTGATCAACCCCTTGTAGTGATTTCCCCTGACATGACCATTCGAAATGACGTTGTCGAAGCCATCGGCAACACCCCACTGATCAAGCTGAAGCGCGCCTCGGAACTGACCGGATGCACCATTCTCGGCAAGGCCGAGTTCATGAATCCGGGCCAGTCGGTCAAGGACCGCGCCGGCAAATGGATGATCCTGGAGGCGGAGAAGCGCGGCGAGCTCCAGCCCGGCGGTCTCGTGGTGGAAGCGACCGCCGGCAATACCGGCATCGGGCTCGCGGTCGTGGCGAGCGCGCGCGGCTACCGCACCCTGATCGTGATCCCGGAGACGCAGAGCCAGGAAAAGAAGGACTTTCTGAAGCTGTGCGGCGCCGAGCTGATCGAGGTGCCGGCCCTGCCCTATGCCAATCCCAACAACTACCAGCATGTCGGCCGGCGGCTCGCCGACGAGCTGCGCAAGACCGAGCCGAACGGCGTACTGTTTGCCGATCAGTGGAACAATCTGGACAATGCCAAGGCGCATTACGAATCCACCGGCCCCGAGATCTGGGAGCAGACCGGCGGCAAGGTCGACGGCTTCGTCTGCTCGGTCGGTAGCGGCGGCACGCTGGCCGGCGTCAGCCGCTATCTGAAAGAGAAGAACAAGAACATCCGCATCGCCTGCGCCGATCCGCACGGCGCCGGCATGTACGAATATTTCAGGACCGGTGAGGCCAAGGCGACGCCCGGCGGCTCGATCACCGAGGGCATCGGCCTCAACCGCGCCACGGCGATCGTCGAGACAGCCAAGGTCGACGATACTCATCTCATTCCCGATGCCGAAGCCGTCAGCGCGATCTACGAGCTGCTGCAGCATGAAGGCTTGTGCCTCGGCGGCTCGACCGGCATCAACGTCGTCGGCGCGATGCGCCTTGCCAAGCAGCTCGGGCCTGGCAAGACGATCGTCACCGTGCTGTGCGATTCCGGCAGCCGCTACCTGTCGAAGCTGTTCAACGCGGACTTCATGCGGGCCAAGAACCTGCCGGTGCCTGAGTGGTTGGAGAAGCGCAGCAACATCAAGCCGCCCTTCGTCTAATCATCGCAGCAATCCTACGTCGGCGAGGCGCGCCGCAAGGCATCCCCAGCTCGGTACGCTTATGCGACTTCGCCGCGTTCCGAGGCCGCGGCACAATAGTCGCGCCAGAACTGCCGATAGCCCGCCTCGACCTTGCGCGTGTAGATCTCGACATTGCCGGCGGCCGAGGCCGCGATTCTAGCCGGCAGTTCCGCCCGCAGCTTCGCCAGATGAACCGGCTGCGCCGCATATCTGCACGCGATCGCGGCGTAACCCTCGTCGTCCTCGGCGACCCAGTCCTCGAGACCCACGGCCGCCACGATGGAGCCGCCGGCGCGCGAGGATGCGCCATGGCCGAGCTTGGCGACGACCGGAACGCCCGCATAGAGCGATTCCCACGTGCTGATGCCGCCGTTCTGCGGGAAGGTATCGAGCGAGATGTCGACCTGCGCGAAGGCCAGCAGATGCTCGTGGCGCGAGGTCGAGCCCATGCAGGTGATATTCTCTGCGGCGATGCCGTGCGCCACGAACCGCGCGACCAGGCTGTCGCGCAGCAAGGGATCGTCAAGCAGTCCGTGCTTGATGATGATCTTCGATCCGGGCACCTCGCGCATCACCTTCGACCACACAAGGATGGCCTCGTCCGAGATCTTGTAGATGCGGTTGAACACGCCGAAGGTCACATGGCCGTTGCGGAGCATGGGCAGTTCCGACATCGGCACGTCCAGCACGGGCTCGATCGTGATCAGGCATGGCAGATCGTGAACCTTCTCGGCCAGCAGATAGCGCGCCGAATGCGGAATGAAGACCGGATCGGCGAGCACGTAGTCCATGGTCTGAAGGCCGGTTCCCGTCGCATGTCCGAAACCCGTGACCTGGATGGGCGCGGGCTTCCGGGCAAACACATGGAGCCTGTTGCCGGTCGTGTGGCCTGATACGTCGATCAGCACATCGACCTTGTCGGCCTGAATACGATCGGCCAGCTCGTCGTCCGAGAGCTGTCCGGCGTCGACCCAGACGTCCGCCAAAGGCTTGAAGCGTTCGGTCATCTCATCCGGCAACGGAAAGCAGGAATAGCAGATGATCTCGAATCTGGCGTGATCATGATGGCGCAGCACCGGCAACAAGGTGAGCGCGGCCGAGTGGTTCCTGAATTCAGACGCGACATATCCGACCACGATCCGCTTGTCCGGATCGAGCTCCCGCGGCGCGAGCGTCCTTCGCGGCAAATTGGCGCCGACCGCATCCCACCAGGATTTTCGCGCCGCCTGCTGGACCGCGAAACCGGCCTCCGAAAGGTAGTCCAGCAGGAAAATCTTGCGCTCGATGGCGTCCGCATAGTCCGGCCTGAGCTCCAGCGCCTTGTCGAGATGCTCGAGCGCCGTCGCGATGTCTCCCTGGCTCGCATGACACGACGCCAGCAGTGCCATGCCGATCTCGGAGCGCGGATTTTCCTCGAGCAAGGTCTTCACGGCCGAAATCGCCTTCGCCGTATTCCCCAGGAGAATGTTGACTTGCGCCTTCCCGCGCAGCGCCAGCTCGAGCGTGGGCGATTGCGCCAGCGCGGCATCGAAGTCCGCGGCGGCCTGCGGCAGCCGCGACAGATCGAAGTTGAGCCGTCCGCGCTGGGCCAGCATCCTCGCCGAATTGGGCTTGATCGCCAGTCCCGCCGCGAGCGCGGCTTCGGCCTCGTCGAAGTGCCGGAGCTCGACGCTCAGCATCCCCTTGCCGGCGATCGCTTCGCCATGACGCGGCTGAAACAACAGGGCGCGGTCGAAACTCTCCCTGGCGCGGTCGAACTGGCCCATCATCAGTTCGGCCATGCCCCGATTGCAGAACGCATCGGCATAGTCCGGCTTCAGCTTGATGGCGCGATCGTGCAGTTCGATGGCCTGCTCGGCGAGCTTCATGTGCAGCAGGGTATTGCCGAGATTGGTCAGCGCGAGCGGAAAGTTCGGCTTCAGCGCGATCGCCCTCTCCTGGCACCTGCGCGCATCCTCGAATCTCTTCAGGTCGAAGTACACGGTCGCGAGGTTGCTGTGGGCTTCGTGCGAACGCGGATCGAGCGCAATCGCACGCTCGAGCAGCTGCTGCGCCTCGGCCAGGCGACGGCCGTCATGGGCGCACAGGCCGAGCAAATGCGTGGCATCGAAATGATCCGGAAGCGCCTTCAGGATCCCGCGGCAAAGCGCCTCGGTCTCCGCATATCGGCCCTGGCCATAGGCGCTCGCCGCGGCGGAGATGACGGCATCCGCCTGCTTAACCAGTTTCTTCTGCAATCGCGCGTTCTGGAATGCGCGGGCGCCGGCGCCGCTGCTCTGCAAGGTTGCTCTCCGAAGGATGGCCGCATGGAGAGTCTAGCTGATTCGCCGCGAAGGCCGCCCGGTCGGCTGGAGCAGCGAAGCCCCGGGGTTTCCCGGTGCTCGGGGCAAGACTCGCCCCGGCCTACGCTACGTCCCCGCCTTCCGGGGCCGCGACGCAATAGTCCCGCCAGAACTGGCGATACCCCGCCTCGACCTTGCGCGTGTAGGTCTCGACATTGCCGGCAGGCGAGGCTGCGATCCGGGCCGGCAATTCTGCGCGCAGCTTCGCCAGATGGGCGGGCTGCGCCGCATATTTGCAGGCGAGTGCGGCATAGCCGTCGTCATCCTCGGCGACCCAGTCGCCAAGACCCACGGCAGAAAGGATCGACCCGCCGGCGCGCGACGAGGCGCCGCTCCCGAGCTTGGCGACGACGGGAACGCCGGCATAGAGCGATTCCCAGGTGCTGATGCCGCCGTTTTGCGGGAAGGTATCCAGCGAAATGTCGACATCAGCAAAAGCCCGCAGATGCTCCTCGCGCGGGGTCGAGCCCATGCAGACGACGTTGTCTTCGGCGATACCCTGTTCGACGAACCGCGCAATCAGGCGGTCGCGCAGCATGGGATCGTCCAGCAGTCCGTTCTTGATGATGATCTTCGATCCGGTCACCGTGCGCATCACCTTCGACCACACACCGATGGCCTCGTCCGAGATCTTGAAGATGCGGTTGAATACGCCGAAGGTCACGTGGCCGTTGCGGAGCATGGGGAGCTCCGAAGGCTGCGCATCCAGGATGGGATCGATCGTGATCAGGCACGGCAGATCGTGAACCTTCTCAGCCAGCAGATGGCGCGCGGATGGCGGAATGAAGATCGGATCCGCGAGCACGTAGTCCATGGTCCGAAGGCCGGTCCCGGTGGCATGCCCGAAACCCGTGACCTGGATGGGCGCAGGCTTGCGGGCAAAGACGTGGAGCCTGCTGCCGGTCGTATGCCCCGACACGTCGATCAGAATATCGATGCCATCGGCCTGGATGCGATCGGCCAGTTCGTCGTCCGAAAGCTGCGCGGCATCGACCCAGACGTCCGCCAAAGGCTTGAACCGTTCGGTCATCTCGTCCTGCGACGGCCAGCAGGAATAGCAGACGATCTTGAACCTGGCGTGATCGTGATGGCGCAGCACCGGCAACAGGGAGTACGCTGCCGAGTGGCGCCTGAATTCGGACGCGACATAGCCGATCACGATCCGCCGGTCCGGATCGAGATTGCGCAGCGCCGGCGTCCTTCGCGGAAGCTTGGCGCCGATCGCATCCCACCAGTATCGTCGCGCCGCCTGCTGGGCTACGAAGTCGGCCTGCGGCAGATAATCCAGCACGAAGATCTTGTATCCGATCGCCTCCGGAAAGTCCGGCGCGATCTCCAGCGCCGCATCGAGATGCTCGAGCGCAGTCGCGATGTCTCCCTGGTTCACATGGCAAGCCGCAAGGAGCGCCAATCCCATCTCGGATCGCGGATTGACCTCCAGCAGCGTCTTGACGCCCACCATCGCCCGCGCCGTGTTCCCCACCAGGATGTCGATTTGCGCCCTCCAGCACAGCGCGAGCTCGAGACGTGGCGATTGTGCCAGCGCGGCATCGAGGTCCGCGGCCGCCTGCTCCAGCCGAGACCGGCTTAAATTGAGCCGTCCGCGCTGCAGCAGAATCCTCGATGACCCCGGCTTGATCGCTAGCGCTGCGTCGAAGGCGGCGGCCGCCTCCTCGAAGTGCCTGAGTTCGAGGCTCACCATGCCCTTGCCGGCGATTGCCTCGGCATGACGCGGCTGTAACGACAGGGCGCGATCGAAGCTCTCTTTGGCGCGTTCGAACTTGCCGGTCATTAGCTCCGCCATGCCGCGGTTGCAAAATGCGTCGGCATAGTCCGGCTTCAGCCTGAGTGCGCGTTCGTGCAGCCCGATCGCGTCTTCGCCAAGGCCGATGTGCAGCAGCGTATTGCCGAGATTGGTCAGGGTGATGGGACAATTCGGCTTCAGCGCAATGGCTTTCTCCTGGCATGCGCGGGCGTCCTGAAATTTCTCGACCGCGAAATACACGGCCCCGAGATTGCCATGGGCATCGGGCGAACGCGGCTCTAGCGCAACCGCACGTTCGAGCAGAAATTCCGCCTCATCGAGCCGGCCGCCGTCGAACGCGCGCAAGCCGAGCAGGTGCGTGGCGTGGAAATGATCCGGAACCTCCTTCAAAATCTCGCGGCAGAGTTCCTCGGCCTCGGCAAGTCGGCCCTGCCCGAGTGCCTCGATCGCGAAGGACATGACGGCGTCCGCCTGCTTCCTCAACTTCTTCTGCAATCGCGCGTTCTGGTATGCGCGCGCGCCGAGACTGCTCTGCAAAGTTTCTCTCCGGAGGATGGTTCGGAAAGAGACGAGCTGATTCGCATGGTGCCAAGCTTGCGCGGGCAGTCAGACCGGCGAGGCCACCGGATTGCGTGTGCTCACCGCAGGATCTGGCTGAGGAACAGTTTCGTGCGGGCATGCTGCGGGGCGGCGAAGAACTCCCTCGGCGTGTTCGCCTCGATGATCTGGCCGGCGTCCATGAACACCACGCGGTTGGCGACCTCGCGGGCAAATCCCATCTCGTGAGTGACGACCAGCATGGTCATGCCCTCCTCGGCGAGGTCGACCATGGTGTCGAGGACCTCCTTGACCATCTCGGGGTCGAGCGCCGAGGTCGGCTCGTCGAACAGCATCACCTTCGGGTTCATGGTCAGCGCACGGGCGATCGCGACGCGCTGCTGCTGGCCGCCGGACATCTGCCCCGGAAACTTGTTGGCTTGGTGCGGGATCTTGACCCGCTCGAGGAATTTCATCGCGGCCGCCTCGGCATCCTTCTTTGGGATGTTGCGGACCCAGATCGGCGCCAGCGTGCAATTGTCGAGCACGGTCAGATGCGGAAACAGATTGAAGCTCTGGAACACCATGCCGACTTCGCGGCGCACGGCGTCCACGTGCTTGAGGTTGGGACCGAGCTCGATGCCGTCGACGACGATCTCGCCCTCCTGGAACTCCTCCAGCGCATTGATGCAGCGGATCAAGGTCGACTTGCCCGAGCCCGAGGGCCCGCAGATCACGATGCGCTCACCCTTATTGACCGCCAGATCGATGTCACGCAGCACGTGGAATTCGCCGTACCATTTGTTCAGGCCGGAGATCTTGACGATGGGGCCGGACATGGTGACCTCGATCAGTTGCGCCGGTGGGCGTTGAGGCGGTGCTCGACGAACAGCGAGTAGCGCGACATGCCAAAGCAGAAGATGAAGTAGATGATCCCGGCGAAGGCGAAGCCGGTGAACGCGGTCGACGGCGTCGACCATTTCGGATCCGAGAACGAGGCGCGAAGCGAGCCCAGGAGGTCGAACAGTGCCACGATCGAGACCAGCGAGGTATCCTTGAACAGCGAGATGAAGCTGTTGACGAGGTTCGGAATGACGTGACGGAGCGCCTGCGGCAGCACGATCAGCGAGGTCGTTTTCCACCAGGACAGGCCGAGAGCCGCGGCGGCCTCGCCCTGCCCGCGCGGGATCGCGGCGAGCCCGCCGCGGACGTTCTCGGCCTGATAGGCGCCGGTGAACAGCGCGATGCCAATCAGCGCCCGGACCAGGCCGTCGACGGTGAAATTGCCGGGCAGGAACAGGGGCAGCATGTAGGTGGCGAAGAACAGCACCGTGATCAGCGGCACGCCGCGCCAGAACTCGATGAAGGCGATCGAGAAGATCCGGATCAAGGGAATGGTGGAGCGGCGGCCCAGCGCCAGCGCGATCCCGATCGGCAGCGAGGTGACGATGCCGGTGACGGAGACTACCAGCGTCACCAAAAGGCCGCCCCACAGATTCGTCGTTACGACCGGCAATCCCCCACGGTCGAGCCCCATCAGCTGGATGACGATCGCGACGGCAATGAACGTGGCGATGCTGGCTGCCAGAGCCCGCCCGCCGGTACGAACGCCGCCGCCAAGCACAAAGGCGATGAGACAGACAATCGCGGCGGTGATGGCGAAATCGGCCCAGACCGGCTGGCCCATCGTCTGGACGTAATCGCGCAGCCAGGTGAGCGGAAAGATCAGCCAGGAGATCGCCGTGCCGATCAGCACGATGAGGCTGCCGACAACCCACAGCAACGGTGCGACGGCGGACGTCTTGCTGAGATTGAGCAGCGCCTGCCCGGCACCGATGATGCTCTCCTCGAACAATTGCAGCAGGCCGGCAATCCAGCTCAGGCCGAAGCCCTTGATGCCGCCGCCGTGCAGCAGGAAGAATGCGACCACCGGAAAGGCGACGAAGAACAGGCTGGCGTTCAGGCCCTTCGCCGGCAGCCGCGGCGTGAGCAGCGGCAACAGCAGGACGAGCGCGAGCAAAAATGTCAGATTCACGCGCCAGCGCTCGGCCTCGGGGTAGAAGCCGTAGATCAGTTGCGGGAGTTTCGCCTGGATGTAGGGCCAGCAGGCGCCGACCGCAAAGCCGGCGTTTTCGGTCAGGCAGGCGGTGCGGTCCTGGCCGCTCCAGACCGCATCGACCATCAGGAACTTGACGGAAGGAACGATGGTGAACCAGAGCAGCAGGGCGCCCAGGATCGTGAGCAGGATATTGGTCGGCGAGTTGAACAGGCGCGTGCGCATCAGGCCGATGAAGCCCGTGGTCTTGACCGGCGCGGGACGCTCGGCGAGCAGGTCCTGGCGGACGAAGCTGCTTGAGGTGATGTCGGTCATGCGCCGAGACTCCGGCTGACGCGCCAACCGTAGACGCTCATGAGGGCGCTGGTGAGGAGCGAGATCAGGAGATAGATGCCCATCGTCATCGCGATGATCTCGATCGCCTGCCCGGTCTGGCTCAGCGACGTGCCGGCGAACACGGACACCAGGTCAGGATAGCCGATCGCGACCGCCAGCGACGAGTTCTTGGTGAGATTGAGGTACTGGTTGGTCAGCGGCGGCACGATGACGCGCATGGCCTGCGGCACGACGATCAGGCGGAGGGTGGCGCCGCGGCTGAGACCGAGCGAGGATCCCGCCTCCATCTGCCCCTTGTGAACGGACAGGATGCCGGCGCGCACGATCTCGGCGATGAAGGCGGCGGTGTAGGTCGACAGCGCGACCGTCAGCGCCACGAACTCCGGGATGATGCGCGAGCCACCGGCAAAGTTGAATCCCTTGAGCTGTGGCATCTCGAAGCTCAGCGGCAGACCCGATACCAGCATGGTGACGAGCGGCAGTCCGAACAGCAGGCCCAGGACATAAGGCCAGATCCGGACCATCCGCCCCTGCCGAAACAGCGCGCGCCGCGCATAGAAGCGCAGAGCCAGTGACGCCACGATGCCGAGCGCCAGCATCGCCAGGAAAGGCTCGAGGCCGCTCTCGCCGACCGGCCGCGGAATCACCAGACCGCGATTGCTGATGAAGGTGATGCCGAGCAGCGAAATGCTCTGCCGCGGATTGGGCAGGGCCGCGAGCACCGCAAGGTACCAGAACAGGATCTGGAACAGGAGCGGAAGGTTGCGGATGACCTCGACATAGATCTCGCCGACGCGCGACAACAGCCAATTGGGCGACAGCCGGCACAGCGCGACGATGAAGCCGATCACGGTGGCGAAGACGATGCCCACCACGGAGACCACGAGCGTGTTCAGCAAGCCGACCACGAACACGCGCAGGAACGTGTCCGAGCCGGTATAGGGAATCAGGGTCTGGTTGACGTCGAAACCGGCATTGTTCCTGAGGAAGCCGAAGCCGGCGGCGATGTGCTGGTTCTCGAGGTTGGCGCGAGCATTGGAGACGATCTCATAGCCCATCCAGCCCAGGATCGCCGCGAAGGCAAACTGGACGGCAACGCCGTTCCAGCCTGCCTTGCCGCCCAGAATGCGCCGGATCTTCAGCGCGATCTGGGGCGGCGGTTTTCGGGCCTCGGTGCTCATGCCGTTGCCGGCCGGGGCGATCAGCGGATCGGCGGCGCGTACTGAAGACCGCCCTTGTTCCAGAGATTGTTGAGTCCGCGATTGATGGCGAGCGGCGAGCTCGCGCCGACGTTGCGATCGAACACCTCGCCGTAATTGCCGACTGCCTTCACGATCCGCACCACCCAATCCTTGGTCAGGCCGAGCTGTTCGCCGAAATTGCCGTCGCTGCCGAGCACGCGCTTCAGCTCAGGATTTTCCAGCTTCGCCTTCTCGTCGACGTTCTTCGAGGTCACGCCGAGCTCTTCAGCGGTGATCATCGCAAACAGCGTCCATTTCACGATGTCGAACCACTGGTCGTCGCCGTGGCGCACCATCGGACCGAGCGGCTCCTTCGAGATGATCTCGGGCAGCACCATGTGGTCGTTGGGCTTGGCAAGCTTCAGACGATTGGCGTACAGGCCCGACTGGTCGGTGGTGAAGACGTCGCAGCGGCCGGCTTCATAAGCCTTGACGGTTTCGTCGTTGGTGGCGAACGCGATCACCTCGTACTTCATGTTGTTGGCCTTGAAGTAGTCGGCGAGATTCTGCTCGGTGGTGGTGCCGGTCTGCACGCAGACCGACGCGCTGTTGAGCTCGAGCGCCGAATTCACCTTCAGCGACTTCTTCACCATGAAGCCCTGCCCGTCATAATAGGTCACGCCGGTGAAGTTGGCGCCGAGCGAGGTGTCGCGCGAGATGGTCCAGGTGGTGTTGCGCGAGAGCACGTCGATCTCGCCGGATTGCAGCGCCGTGAACCGGTCCTTGGCGGACAGCGGCACGTACTTGACCTTGGTCGGATCGTTGAAGATCGCGCCGGCAATGGCGCGGCAGACGTCGACGTCGATGCCGGTCCAGTTGCCCTTGTCATCGGGCGAGGAGAAGCCGGGCAAGCCCTGACTGACGCCGCAGGACAGCATGCCCCGGTCCTTGACGGTCTTGAGCGTTTGCGCATCGGCAGCTTCGGCAGAGAGGCCGGCGGCGAGAGCAAGGGTGAGAGCCAGGGTTACGCGTTTCATGGGCTTTGGGCCTTTCAAGGTCGTCTCAAGGTCAGGAATGTTGTCTTTGGGGTCATCTCTGCCAGGGCTAATCGTAGCAAGGCTAGCCCTGCAAGAGTCATGCTGGAAAACCCTGCCGAACACCCGCCGATCCCGAGAGGCCATACCTTAATCCCCATCGCAGGCGCCCGCCATTGCAGCTGCGGCGCAAGGGTCCGGTCGGACATTGGATCGAAGGTCGCGGCAGGCCCCCAACATGCGGCGACTGAATAGCACCTGCGCATCACAGAACGACTGGCCTGCCGGGTCAAGGGGTTGACGAGACTCTTCTGTGTTCTGTTATTAACGACGACGGCCTTTCGGCTAGCCCCCGGGCGCAGCGCGCCCGGTGGAAACGCGATTTTGAAAGCAGGCGCATGGATTCCTCGCCCCCCCAAGAGCAGCACGCCGAGACCCGGCTGGTCACCTCCGGCCGCGACACCAAGGCGCAGAAGGGGTTCGTCAATCCGCCGGTGTTCCACGGCTCGACCGTGCTCTATCCGACCGCCGAGGACCTGCACGCCCATCGCGGCGAGTTCACCTATGGCCGCCACGGCACCCCGACGACCAGAGCGTTCCAGGACACGCTGATGGCGCTGGAGGGGCCGCAATGCGCCGGCGTCGGCATCGTGCCGTCCGGACTTTCGGCGATCTCCACCGCCCTCCTCTCGGTGCTGAAGACCGGCGACCATATTCTGGTCGTCGACAACGTCTATCGGCCTTCACGCAATTTCTGCAATGGCATGCTCGCCCGCTATGGCGTCGAGACCACCTATTTCGATCCGCTGATCGGCGCGGGCATCGACAAGCTGTTCAGGCCCAACACGCGTGCGGTGCTGGTCGAGGCGCCGGGCTCGCAGTCGTTCGAGATGCCAGACATCCGCGCCATCGCCGAGGTCGCCCATGCCCGCGGCGCGCTCGTCATCGACGACAACACCTGGGCGACCCCGCTCTATCACCGCTCACTCGAGCAGGGTGTCGACATCAGCATGCAGGCAGCCACCAAATATATCGGCGGCCATTCCGACATCATGTTCGGCACGATCTCTGCCAATGCCAAGGCTTGGCCACAGATCAACGAGGGCATCCGCCTGCTCGGCGTCTGCGCCGGCCCCGACGACGTCTTCCTGGCGCTGCGCGGACTGCGTACGCTGTCGGTGCGATTGGCGCAGCATCATCGCTCCGGGCTCGACATGGCGCGCTGGCTCGCTGCCAGGCCCGAGGTCGCGCGCGTGCTGCATCCGGGGCTCGAAACCGATCCCGGCCATGCGATCTGGAAGCGCGACTTCACCGGTGCGTCAGGCCTGTTCAGCATCGTGCTGAAGCCGGCACCGCAGAAGGCGGTCGACACCATGCTCGATACGCTGAAGCTGTTCGGCATGGGCTTCTCCTGGGGCGGCTTCGAGAGCCTCGTGATTCCCTTCGATTGCGATGCCTATCGCACCGCGACCAAATGGGCGCCCGGCGGCCCGACGCTGCGTCTGCACATCGGGCTGGAGAGCGTCGACGACCTCAAGGCCGATCTCGATCGGGGCTTCGCTGCCCTGGAAGCGGCAATGTGAGCCTGCTCGCAAGGCAGCGTGCCTCGGGACACGGCAATCGCGCTCCGGCGGCCGCGCAATCGCGCGCCGTTGGAACGCGCCGCTGCCGTAAACGTTAACGCCGATGCGCCGACAAAGGGTTTGATCGGCTGCCGTTTGGCGCTAGCCTCACCAATCGACTCCAATCCGGATACGGAGCATGGGAACGTTGGTTCTGCTCGATCTCATGGGCGGCGTTGCACTGTTGTTGTGGGGCCTGCACATGGTCCACAGCGGCATTTTACGTGCCTTCGGTCCCGACCTGCGGCGCCTGCTCGGCAAGGCGCTGAGCAACCGCGCAAGCGCCTTCGCCGCCGGTCTCGGACTCACCGCGCTGCTCCAGAGCAGCACGGCGACGGCGCTGATCACCTCTTCGTTCGCCGCCGAGGGCCTCGTCAGCCTCGCGGCTGCGCTCGCCATCATGTTGGGAGCCAATGTCGGCACGACGCTGATCGTGCAGGTGCTGTCGTTCAACATCGCAGCCGTCGCGCCGGTCCTGTTCGTGCTCGGGCTCGTCGCCTTCCGCTCAGGCCCGCGCTCACGGATCAAGGACATCGGCCGCGTCTGCATCGGCCTTGGCCTGATGCTGCTCTCGCTGCACATCCTCCTCGACACGCTGGCGCCGGCGGAGAACGCCCCCGGGGTCCGCGTCGTGATGTCGGCCATCACGAGCGATCCCATTTTGTGCATCGTCGTCGCCGCCCTCGTCACCTGGGCGGTGCATTCGAGCGTCGCCAGCGTGCTGTTGATCATGTCGCTGGCCTATTCGCAGTTCATCTCGCCCGATGCGGCGCTGGCGCTGGTGCTGGGGGCCAATCTCGGCAGCGCCATCAATCCCGTGTTCGAGGGGGCCAGGCGTGACGATCCGGCGAGCTATCGCCTGCCGGTCGGCAATCTCGTCAACCGCGTGGTCGGGATCGCCCTCGTCCTGCCCTTCTTGAGCGTGATCGCCGAGCACATGCACGCCTGGCAGCCCGACCTCGCCAAGATGACGGCGGCTTTCCACATCGCCTTCAACGTCGGCACGGCCATCGTCTTCATCGGCCTGCTCGACACCATGTCGCGCCTGCTCACCCGCCTTCTGCCGGATCGCGTGCAGGAGGCCGACCCGGCCCGGCCGCGCTATCTCGACGAGACCGCGCTGGAGACACCGTCCCTGGCGCTCGCCGACGCCGCCCGCGAGACGCTGCGCATGGGCGATCTCGTCGAGGTGATGCTGCGCAAGGTGATGGCCGCCATGATGACCGGCGACCGGGCGCTGGTCGACCAGGTCTCCAAGATGGACAATCTCGTCGACGGTCTCGACGAGGCCATCAAGCTCTACGTGACCAAGCTCATGCGGGGAAGCCTCGACGAGAGCGAAGGACGCCGCGCGATGGAGATCATCTCCTTCGCCATCAACCTCGAACATATCGGCGACATCATCGACAAGAGTCTGAGCGAGCTCGCCACCAAGAAGATCAAGCGGCGTTTTCAGTTCTCGGCGGAAGGGGCCGACGAGCTCGCGGCCTTCCACAAGCGCACGATGGACTCGCTGCGTATCGCGTTCGGCGTCTTCATGTCGGGCGACGCCAACGAGGCGCGCAAGCTGCTGGTGGAGAAAACTGCGCTGCGCAACACCGAGCTTGCCGCGGTCGAGCGGCATCTCGACCGCCTCCGCGAGGGCCGCCCCGAAACCATCGAAACGACGTCGCTGCATCTGGACGTGCTACGCGACCTGCGCCGCATCCACTCGCATATCTGCTCGGTCGCCTATCCCGTGCTCGACGCAGCCGGCGAGCCCTACCGTAGAACCGAGGCGGATACGGCCGCCCTGCCCGCGTCAGGCGCGGCGTCGGCGCTGCCGCGATAGGCGGCCCTGCGCCGACTGACGTCTGCACGACTCGAGGCTCGACGATCAGGCTGGTTGGACGCGTGGGCGCATCTGCGTTATGGCGACGCCTGAGATCGCGAGCAGCCCGCCGAGGATCAACTTTGGGCTTATGCGTTCGCCGAGGAAGACAACGCTGCAAGTCAATGCGAACACCGGAAGCAGCAGGCCGAAAGGCGCGACGCGCACCATCGAGCAACGGGCGATCAGCCAGAACCAAAGGCCAAACCCGACAATTCCGCCGATGAAGATCGTATAGGCGAGCGCCAGCCAGCCACGCTCGTCTGCCGTGACAAGGCTCGCCATTTGTCCGGATTCGAGCAGCAACGACATCAGCATGACCTGCGGCACCGTGAACAGCGACGACCAGCCCATCAACATCAGGGGATCAAAAGGGCCGTAGCGTTTCGTCAAGACGTTGGACACAGCAAATGCGAAAGCTGCCCCGACTACAAGCAGCAGCGGAAACGCGTTTGCCGACAGGCCAGGCCCCGCCGCCAGCACGATCACGCCGACGAACGCTAGTCCCACGCCGGCGGACGTGGTTAGAGACGGCCTCTCCGCGAGCAGCGGCCATGCCAACAGAACGGTGAAGGGCGGGGCAAGTTGATAGGCGACGGCAGACATGCTTCCCGAGCCGAGGCCGAGACCAACGTAGAACAGGCCGAAGTTCAATCCACCAAGGAAAAGCGAAATGGCTGCGACAGGCCCGAGTTGCCGACGCTTCGGCCTTTCGACGAACGGAACGAGCAGCAGCGCGATGGCCAGGAAGCGAAGTGCGAGGAAGAAGAGAGGCGGAAACTCCCCCACGCCCACTTTGATGACCACGAATTGATAACCCCAGAGCAAGGGAACGACCACCGCGCAGACAACCTGGATGGCGGACATGGCATCGCTCTTTTCAAGACCATTCGGTCCAGATATTGGCCTGCGAACGGCGGAAGGGTCCATGGTTCGTCTACCTGATGAAGCGGTCGAGAAGAGCGTCGACGGTGGCTTGCGAAATGATCCGGGTCGGCGCCGTCTTACCGACCACCCGCAGTCCTTCGACAAAACAGACGAGAATTCGGGCGGCGCTCGAAGGCTCGACGCCATCGGCGAGTTGGCCCGCTGCCTTCGCACGGGAAAATGCTTCAGCCACCCGAGCCTCCATGGCTTTGAAGAAGTTCCCGATGCGACGATCGACCTCGACGTCACGTCCGGCCAGTTCCATGGCTGTGGCGACCAGCAGGCATCCACGCCGACCATTGGCACCGCTGTTGCGCTCAACGTAGCCGGCAAGATAGGCCCTCAGGCCGTCGACCGGCTCGCTGCGGTGGTCGAGTTCGGTATCCATCCGCGTCAAGGCAATAGCAATGTAGCGATCGAGCGCGCGCAAGAACAGCGAGTGCTTGTCACCAAAAGCAGCGTAAAGGCTGCCACGCGAGAGCTTCGTCGCACGAAGCAGGTCCGGCAGCGCCGTGGCGTGATAGCCGCGCGACCAGAATACGTTCATCGCGCGTTCGACGGCGGCTTCCGTGTCGAAACTCCGGGGGCGGCCACGGGGCAGCTGGACTGGGGCGGGGCGACGCATGGAAATATATGAACCGATCGGTCTTGAAATGGCAAGAGTCGATTGGGTCACATTCACGCGATTTTCAGGGGGAATTCGGAGTCCGGTTTGGGGATCAGCGATCCAGCGTCTTCGACGCGGTGCCGTGATTCTTCCAGATCAGCATGATGTTGCGAAGATAGATGATGGTCGCGAACATCTGGCCCAGGATGATGATGGGCTCCCGCTTCACGATGCCGTAGATCAGGGTCATCACGCCGCCGCCCATCGAGCAGAACCAGAATGCCATCGGCACCACGCTGTTGCCGGCCCGCTCGCTCGCGATCCACTGCACCAGGAATCGGGCCGTGAAGAAGAGTTGCGCGACCAGGCCGAATGCGAGCCAGAAGTCGAACTTGGCGACGAAGACGTCGTAGAAATAGTTGCTGACCGCCTGGCCGTATTGAATGATCATGCCTTCACCTCAGTCACGTCTGGTGTCGGCTTCTTGCGGCGGATCAGCCACCACACGCCGGCGAGATCCATGATCCCGATCCATAGCCGGTCGAAAAAGCCGTAGTTCGAAACTCCGGAGTGGCGCGGTCGGTCGATCACGTCGACATAGGCGATCTCGTAGCCCTCTCGGCGCACCAGCGCCGGCAGGAAGCGATGCAGCCCGTCGAAATAAGGCAGCATCAGGAAGACGTCACGCCGAAACGCCTTCAGTCCGCAGCCGGTGTCGCGCGTGCCGTCCTTCAGGATGGCGTTGCGAACGCCGTTCGCCACGCGCGACTGGAACTTCTTGAAGCCGGTGTCCTTGCGTCCGACCCGCTGGCCGGCGGCGAGCCCGACGCGCGGGCTTTTCTCGACCGCCGCGATCAGGTCCGGCAGGAAGGCGGGATTGTTCTGGCCGTCGCCGTCGAGCGTCGCCACGATGTCCGCGCGCGCCGCACGCACACCACTGCGCACGGCCGCCGATTGGCCTCCCGACCGCGCATGGCGGAGCTGACGCAGATTGCTCCGCTGCTTCATGATGGCGGCAAGCCGCTCGCCGGTCGCATCGGTGGAGCCGTCATTGACGTAGATGATCTCATAGGCCCAGCGTCCATCGAGCGCCGCACCGATCTCCGCGATCAGCGGCGCAATATTATCGGCTTCGTTGCGCACGGGAACGACGATGGAAACCGAAGGTTGGGACGTCGACAAAGGAGGCTCGTGGTTGGATTTGGCCTGCGCCTTGGGGAACCGGCGGTCCCGGCAGGCAGCCGCTTTTATGGGGCGGATGCCCCGTGGGCAACCCTTTTGAGGCGGCCCCAGGCCGCTCCCGGAAGAGGCACGATGGTGCCGTCGGCGCGGACCGCAAAGCCGAGCCGTCGGGCCGCGAACCAGTAGCGGACCGCCATGGCGCCGACCATCCCGACCAGGGCGCCGGCCACCACGTCGCTCGGGTGATGGGCGAGCAGCACCAGCCGTGTCAGCAGGATCACGATCGCGTAAGTGAACATGAACACGCGCAGGCGCGGCCACAATGCCGACACGGCAAACGCCAGGGCGAACGCTGCCACTGCATGTCCCGACGGCAGGCTGGCATGGGCCCCGGTCCCCTCGAACGGTATGAAGTTGAACGGATTGGCCTTGCCGCCGACGAACGGACGTCCGCGGCCGATGAGATATTTCAGGATCTCGGCAACGAACGCCGACACGGCAACGGACAGAAATATGTATTGAAGCCGCGTGCCGAAGCCGAGCAGCAGTGCGCGGCGAGTCCCGTGCAACCCTGCCGCAACGAACGCCACGGCCACCAGCGCAGCCCCTAGCACGATCAGCAGGTACTCGTCCTTGCCGAAGTCGGTGAGGATGCGGATCGGCCACAGGCTTGGTGTGCCGCGCGGCGGCATCAACTCGATCTCGGCCTGATCGAACCCGACCATCAGCACGATGACCAGCGCTGCGCCCGCTATGCTGAGCCAGAGCGAGTGCCGCGCCAGCTTTCGGGCCGCCTCGGCCCGGCGCGAATGCGAGGGCGACCGCACGAGTTGCGCCAGCGCGCCCCGGGACACGGCGAGCAATTGCGCGGGATAGCCGGCACGCGGCGCAATGTCGGTCGGCGCCCGCATCCTATTCGGTGCCTTCCGAGCGGAAGATCGAGATCGAGATCGCGCGCCCTTGCGAGAAGTTGTAGCCGTCGATGCGCGTACCCACCTTGTAGCGCAGCCCGATCGCCTCGGCGCGCTGCACGAAGCTGCGCTCCGAGCGCTGCTCGATCAGCGCGAAGCGGCAACTCCCCTGCCGCAGGAAATCCGCTGCACCGGAGCCGTCGGTGAGCAAGGTCTTGGTGCCGACCAGGAAGACGAGGCTCGGCTCGTGATAGCCGGCCGCAGCCGCCTTCGGTCCGACGCAGGTGACGTTGCGAAGCGCGCGTGCGATCTCGATGCTGGGAAACAGCGGCGTCAGCGACGGCAGCACGATGCCGTAGACCGTCACCGCCAGCATGAGGGCTGCGACCAGCGCGTTGAGCAGCGAGCGCTCGGCGCGATTGTTGTCGTAGAGCCACCAGGCGAACAGGCCGAAGATCAGCGAGGCCGCGATGAACGGCCAGGCCACGAAGGCCGGCTGCCGCGTCAGCATCACCGCGCCGACGACTGCGGTGATCGAGGCGGCTGCGGGGATCGCGAACCACCAGGCCGAACCGCGCATCAACCAGGAACGCGACAGCACACGCCGCTCCACCGCGCCTGCGGTGAGGATCGCGATCGCCGGATAGAGCGGCAGCACGTAATGCGGCAGCTTGGTCAGCACCGCCTCGAACACGATCCAGGACGGAATCAGCCAGGCGAGCAGGAACTGCGCGCCGGGCTCACGCCGCGCCCGCCACACCGCGGGCGCCGCCATCGCCGCAAGCGGCGCGCCGGGCCAGAACGTGATCCAGAACAACGCGAGGTACAGTCCGGGCGGCGCGCCATGGGATTCCTGGGCCCCCAACTTGCTCAGCATGTCGCCGCCGACGGAATCGGCGAAGAAGGTATCGCCCGCTCGCCAGAAGATCGCGACGAACCAGGGCAGCACCAACACCAGCATCCACATCAGCCCCCAGAGCGGCCGCAGCTTCCACAGCCAGGAGGCATCGCGATCCTGGATCGCAAGCACGACGATGGTGAGGCCTGCGAACATCAGGATCAGCGGGCCCTTGATCAGGATGCCGACAGCGAGCGCGGTCCAGAAGATCGCGGGCCAGCTCCAGGGCGGACGCGTCTCGTCCTCGGCGCGCTGCCAGGACAGATAGGCCCGCGCCATCGCGCCCATCGCGGCGACGACGCAGAACAGCAGCATGGCATCGGTCTTTGCCAGCCGCGCCTCGACGCCGAGCAGCACGGAGGCGCACATCATCAGCGCCGCCAGCACCGCGGCGCGCCGCGTGACGAAGCCGAGCGCGGCCCAATAGGTCATGAGGACGGCCCCGATCGCGCCCATCAGCGACGGCAGCCGGTAGACCCAGATGCGCAATTCGGCCTTCGGCAGCTTGAGCATCGACGCGGCTTCGACGGTCGCCGATTGCAACCAGTAGATGCCGACCGGCTTCTTGTAGCGGACGTCCTCCTGGAAGCGGATATCGACGTAGTCGCCGCTCTCGACCATCTGCTTGGTGGCCTGGGCGAACCGCGCTTCGTCGCGATCGATCGGCGGGATGGTGAAGAATCCCGGCAGAAACAGCAGCAGCGCGCACAGCACCAGGAAGCCGACCGCGCGCGCATGGCTGGCCGTGACGATGTCGAGCATGCGCACGAGTCCACTGCCCGGATTTGCGGGTGATTTCGACTCGCGGGGTGCTCCAAAACGGGGGCTTGGGTAGGTCTCGGCCATTGGTTCCGCTTACGCTGAAACCGCCATCGCCACAACCGCTTGAGGCAGGGTCATTGAATTCGAATGACGACTGTGTCCGCCGCGCCAGTGGCGTCGATCACGGTGACCCGGGCGAAGCCCGGTCCGGGCGGATCGATCAGCCGCTGACGGCGGCCGTCGATCTCGCCTAGCGCGGTGCCGTTAACCATGACGGTCATGGGCAGTACGCCGCCGGCGACCTTGACCGGCACGGCTGCGTTCTCCCGGCTGCCTGATCGATCGACATCGATCCGCGAGCCGTTCAGCGGAAACTGAATGTGCAGCGCCTGATCGCTGCCGGTCCGCACCAGTTCCCCGACCGGGCGGAACCGCTTCAGGGGCACCGGCAGCTTGGTGTTGCCTGCCACCAGGGTTCCCCTGGGCGCCTTCGGCAACGGGGCGAGCGTCTTGCCGGTCCTGGCAAAGGCGTCGAACAATATCGGCGCGGCAGCGACGCGCCCGATCAGCCCGGGAACCGGGGCGCCGTCGGGCCGGCCGACCCAGACGCCGATGGTCATGCGGCCATCGAAGCCGACCGACCAGGCGTCGCGATAGCCGTAGGACGTCCCGGTCTTGAACGCGATCCGGTTGTGGGCAGCGTTTTCCGGCGGCGGCGTTCCCAGCAGCACGTTGCCGACCTGCCAGGCCGCGACCTGATCGAGCAGCCGAAGCGGCTCGCGATCGTCCCGATCAGTCACGACCTCGCGCAGTGGCTTGGTGGTGCCGAGGCGGGCGAAGCCCGCATAGAGCTGGGCGAGATCCTGGAGTGTCACGCCGACCCCGCCGAGCCCCATGGCGAGTCCTGGCGCCTCGTCCCTGGGCAGAATCAGGTTGCCGCCTGCCTGACGCAGCCGCGACGCCAACCGACTGGAGCCGACGCGGTCGAGCAGCGCGATGGCCGGCACGTTCAGCGACAATTGCAGCGCCTTCCTCACCGGTACCGTGCCCTGGAAGGTCATGTCGAAATTCTCCGGCGCATAGGAGCCGAAGCGGACCGGCCGGTCGTCGATCAGGCTGTCGGGATGGACAAAGCCGTCCTCGAAGGCGAGCCCGTAGATGAACGGCTTGAGTGTCGAGCCCGGCGACCGGATCGCGTGGGTCATATCGACCTGCCCTGCCCGGCTCTCGTCGAAATAATCCGCCGAGCCGACGCGCGCGAGCACGTCGCCGCTTTCGTTGTCGACGACGATAATCCCGACCGAGATGTTCGGCCCGAGCGCGATGGCGCGGTCGCGCGCCAGCGGCTCCAGCACCTTCTGCAAGCTCGCATCGAGCGTCAGCTTGATGACCGGCGTGTTCTTGACCGTCGAAAGCGCGCTATCGGAGGCATGCGGGGCCAGGATCGGCATCGGCTTGCGCAGCTTCGGTACCGGCACGGCCTTGGCCTGGGTTGCGTCCTCAGCGCTGACCACGTGCTCCTCGACCATGCGGTCGAGCACGCGGTCGCGCGCCTTGCGCGCCGCGTCCGGATAGCGGTCGAGCCGGCGGGTTTCGGGCGATTGCGGCAACGCGACCAGCAGCGCGGCCTCCGCCAGCGACAGCCGCTTCGGCTCCTTGCCGAGATAGGCGATGGAGGCCGCACGGATGCCTTCGAGATTGCCGCCGTAAGGGGCGAGCGAGAGATAGAGATCGAGGATCTCCTCCTTGCTCAGCGTCCGCTCCAGCTCGATCGCGCGCACGATCTGCCGCAGCTTCGCATGAAGCGAGCGCTGCCGCCGCGGCTCCATCAGCCGCGCGAGCTGCATGGTGATGGTCGAGCCGCCCGAGACGATGTGGCCGCGCGTTCCGAGCTGCAACGCGGCGCGCCCCAGCGCCAGCGGGTCGAGGCCATTGTGGGCGTAGAAGCGCTGGTCCTCGTAGGCGAACAGCAGTTTCAGATAAGTCGGATCGACATTTGCCTTTGTCTCGATCGGCAGCCGCCAGCGTCCGTCCGCCATGGCATAGGCGCGCAGCAGCTTGCCGTTGCGGTCGACGATGGTCGTGGAGATTTGCCGAGCCTCGTCGAGCGGGAGAGGACCGAGCGAGTAGACCCAGCCGACGAAACCGATGACGGCGAGGATGAAGGCGAGTGCGACGGCTGAGAGGGCACGAAGGCCCCTGCCCCGCACTCCGTCATGGCCGGGCTTGTCCCGGCCAACCGCGTTTTTGCCAGCGGCGCCCAAGTCCATGGATGCCCGGGACAAGCCCGGGTCTGACGACTGAGAATGTGACGCCACGTCGCTCATACAATCCCGCTTACGTTCGAACCCACCACCTCACTTCGCCGTCCGCACCTCGACGCTTCCCGTGCCGGTCCGCCCATAGCGCGAGGGATTATACATATCCTCGACATAGGCTTGCGGCAGCACATATTTGCCGGGCGAGACCGCACGCACGACATAGGCGACGGTGAAGACCGATTTGGAATCCGAAGCGCGGTCGATCGCCGCGGTGAACCGGTCGTCACGGAACTCGGTATCCTCCGGCTCCTCGCCATCCTCGATCCAGTCCAGCGTGCCGCTGTCGCCCGACGAGACCAGCTTTGGATTGTCGATCTCGAGACCGGCCGGCAGATAGTCCGACACCATGATGTGGCCGTACTCAGGCTTGGCCTCGGTGATCTTCAGCACCACCGCAAAGCGCTGGTTCTGCTTGACCTTGCTGATATCGGCGGGCTTGCCGTCGAGCGTGTAGTAACCGCGCTCGATCTTGAAGCCGTTGGACGCCGCCGGCTCCGGCGTTACCGGCGAGCCCGACACCGAGACCACCGCCTGTATCGGCGCATCGCCGGTGTTCGTGATCTTCAGCGGCTTGCCGTCCAGCGTCGCAGCCTCGTAGCTGCGATAGAGCGCGGTCTTGACCGGCTGGCCGTCCACCTCGATCGAGAGGTTCTCCTTGGCGAGCGCCCGCGCCGCCAGCACCAGCCACGCGTTCTCCTGCGTGGAGGTGTAGGGCGTCAGGCCGCGCGCGGTCTCGACCCGCGACACTGCCTGCGTCAACGTCGCCTTCGGCGCGTTGCCTTCGCTGGCGAGCGAGACCAGCGCTGCGGCATCGCGGAGCTGCGAGCCGTAATCGGTGCGGCCGAACTCCAACACCGGCTTGGGCGCGAGGCTGTCGAGCGCGGCACCATACACCCGCTCGGCGCGGTTGCGGTCGCCGACCAGCGCCAGCGCTGCCGCAAGCTGCGACTTCGCAATCGGTGTCGCGAGGTTGTTCAGCTTGGTGTCGGCGAGATAACGGAGGTCACCGATCGGCGCCGCGCCATTGCGTGCGAGCACGTAGAGGCCATAGGCGAGATCGCGGCCGCCGTCCTTCTCGGGCTCGTTGGCATTGACCACGGAGTTGCGGATGCGATCAAGCGCGTTCTTGAACAGCACGTCCGGCACCACAAAGCCCTTTTCGCGGGCGCGGGTGAGGAAGTCCGTCACGTAAGCATCGAGCCAGGCATCGTCGCCGCCCGCCGACCACAGGCCGAACGAGCCGTTCGAGCCCTGGCGGGCCAGCAACCGCTCGATCGCGTCGCGGATGCGCTGGTCGACCTCGGTGTCCATCGCGAGATGCGCGCCGGCGGCGAGATCGTTGACATAGAGCAGCGGCATGGCCCGGCTCGTGATCTGCTCCGAGCAGCCATAGGGATAGCGATCGAGCGCTTTGAGGATCGTCGCAGCATCGAGCGCAGTGGACAGGCTGGCCGAGACCGAGACGCTGCCGGTGCCCGGCACGAGATCGGAGAACATGTCCGAGGTCAGCGTCAGGCTCTCGCCTTTCGCTAGCGTACGGATCGAGCGCCGTGCCAGCACCTGCGTCGCCGGCTTGACGCCGAAGGCGTAGTGGCGCGCCAGCGCGAGGCCATTCGGCCCCTTGATGTCGACGTCGAGGGTCGCCTGCCCCGCCGCAGTCGCATCGAGCGCGAGCGAGAACGCGTTGCGCTGCTTGGCGGCGAGCTTCACGGTGGTCGCGGGATTGCCGGTCATCTTCACCGGGCCGTCCGTCTTCACGTTGATGACGTAGTCGCCAGCCTCGCCCTCGACATTGTCGATCTCGAGATTGACCGTGCCGTGGTCGCCATTGAGCAGGAACCTCGGCAGGGTCGTGGTCAGCACCACGGGATCGCGGATCACGACGTCGGTGTTGGCGCGGCCGAGCTTCGTGGCGGTCCACGCCACGGCCATCACGCGCGCGGTGCCGGCGAACTCCGGGATGTCGAAGCTCACTTCGGCCGTGCCGTCAGCGGCGACCGTGACGATGCTCGAATACAGGGCCAGCGGCTTTTGCGTGGGCGGCGAGCCCTGGAGCTCACCTGCACCGGCGTCGCCGCCGGACTTGATCTGGCCACGCGTGCCCGACATGCCGTCGATCAGCTGGCCGTAAAGGTCGCGGATCTCTGCGCTCAGGCGCCGCTGACCGAGATAATAATCGTCCGGTGCCGGCGGCTTGTAATTGGTGAGGTTGAGAATGCCGACATCCACCGCAGCGATGACGACCTTGGCGTCCTCGCCCGGATTGAGCCCGTCGAGCTTGACCGGAATCTTCAGCGACGAATTCGGTCGGATCAGCGCCGGCGGCGTCAGCTTCACTTGCAGCGTGCGGGCCTGCTTGTCGATGCCGAACCATTTCAGCCCGATCGCCCGTCCCGGCATGCGCTGGGCAGCTGCATCGAGCGGACGGCGCAGCGTCGCCACCACATAGGCGCCGGTGCCCCAGTCCTTGCCGACCGGGAGCTTCACCTGCGCGGTGCCTTCCTTGACGTCGATCGTCTGGGTCGTCAGCAGGCGGTCACCGAGCACGTTGATGGTCAGCTTGCCCGCGCTACGGACGTTGACCGACACCGTCATGGTGTCACCGGAGGCGTATTGCGGCTTGTCGATCGAGGTCTCCAACAGGTCCGGCGTGTCCGCGCTGCCGTCGGAATACCAGCCGACGTCGAACTGCACCGAGGTCGCCGGGCCGTCGGCGTCGTTGGACTTGACGTCGAGCCTGTAACGGCCGGGCTGGGGGCTGAGCGAGATGCGCGACGGCTTGTCGGCCGCGATCGTGACGTCACCGTCGGCGATGCGCGAGGTCGACTTGACCGGCTCGTACTCCCAATAATTGTTCTGGCGGTACCACTGGTAGCGCGACTCCATCTTCAGGAGTTCGTAGCGCAGGCCGTCGCGGGGCAGCGTCTTGCCCTCGGGGGAGACGAACACGATTTCGAACTCGGCCTTGTCGCCCTCGGCGACGTTCTTGTCACCGAACAGGGGCTTGATGCCGATTTGCGCCGCCGCGGGCGCGACCGGCAGCACGATCTTGCGTTCGACGGCGCGGCCGCCGGTCTCGACCATGCGGACGAAGATCTGCGCCTCCTGCGGCCGCGTCGAGGCCGGCTGCTTGTCCAGCGTCACCGGGAAGGTCGCGACGCCATTGGCATCGGCCTCGGGCAGGTTCTCCAGCGGCGTGCGCTCGTTCGAGGTGGTCTCCTCGTCATTGACGCCGAACTGATAGCCGGCGAAGCCGGGGCGTTCGCTCGCAGGCGCCACCAGCATGTCGCCTTCGAGCTGGAGGCCGGAGGCCGGCGCGCCATAGAGAAAATGGCCGTTCGCCTTGAGCTCCACTGGAGCATTAGCTTTGATCAGCTTGTCATTGGCAGACAAGTCAAATTCGATCCGGTCGGGGACGTAATCCTCGACCATGAAGGTGGTCTCGCCGACGGACGATCCCTTCGGATCGGTGAAGGCGCGAACCCGCCACGTACCGGTGGGGACGGCCGAGTTGAGGGGTACGGCCAGCGTTCGGCCGCCGGCGCCCTGGTCGGCCAGCACGGCGCGGCGGAATTCGACGCCGTCAGGACGCTCGATCACCAGCGTCATCGGCCCGCCGGTGACGGCATTGCCCTGGCCGTCGCGCAACAGTGCGGTCAGATAGACGGTCTCGCTGGAGCGGTAGACGCCGCGCTCGGCATAAACGAACGCGTCGGCGCCGGCCGGCACCGCACGACCCGAAACGCCACGGTCGGACAGATCGAAGGCGGAGGATTTGAGGTTGAGGAAGGCATAGTCGGCCTTCTCGCCGGTGACGGTGAGCATTGCCGGCGACAGCCCACCCTCGCCGCGCGCGAGGCCGGCCTCGAACAGCACGTGGCCGCTGTCGTCGGTCCTGCGGGTGGCCAAAATCTCGTTGTTGCGGGCGACCAGCCGCACCTCGGCCTTGCCGACCGGATCGGTCGAGGCCAGCGAGTTGACGAAGACATGGATGCCGTCATTGCCTGAATAAGCGGAGACGCCGAGGTCGGAGACGATGAACCATTGCGTCGCGAGCTGGTACTCGTCGTCCGAGCCGGGGCCCTTGGCCGCGGCCGTCATTACGTAGACGCCGGGCTGGAGCTCGCCGAGCGCCTGGTCCACCGGGAATGCGGTGGTGACATCCTGGTTCAGCGTCATCGCGGTCGCGAGCTCGCCGGACCAGACCTTGACGCCGCGCTGGTCGCCGAGCTCGGAGAGCTGGTATGTCGATAGCGTCCTCTGGAAGTCGCTGTCGACCACCGTGTTGATCAGATTGCGGTCGCCGATCCGGAAGACGTTGATGTTGACTGCGGGCGTGTTGACGCTGACCACGGGAATGCCGCGCTGGCCGGTCCGCGGCAGCACATAGGCGCGGCTGGTGAAGCGCACGAAGGGTTTGCGGTCGCGGACATAGACGTTGAACTCGGCCGATTTCGGCAGGCCCTCCTTCACCGTGGACGGCAGGCCGGCGCGCAGATTGATGTTGTAGCGCTCGCCGTGCTTCAGCCCGTCGACGCAGAGCTGCTTGCCTTCTGCCGACAGCGCCGGCTTGTCCTGCCCCGCCAGCGCCAGGAACGGCGCGAAGTCGGTCCGTTTGGCAAGCTCTTCCGAGAACTGGAAGCAGGCGCGCGGGCTGGCCGAATCCGAGTCCACGGTATAGTCGAGCAGCCGGAAGCCGTGCTCGTCGCGCATCTTCTCATACTGGCCGCGGACGTCGGCGACCTCACGCATGTCGAGCGACAGCCGCAATGCATCCAGCGCCGGCCGCCACAGTTTTCGTTCGGCCAGCGACTTGCCGAGCACGGCGAGCGCGTCGGCCTCCTCGCCCGGGTTTCCGGCGCGCTGATAGGCGATATAGGCGGCGGTCGAGGCGCGCTCGAGCAGGAAGGTCTGCTCGCTCGAGCTCTTCGGCGAGATCTGGAAGATGACCTTGGCAAGCCGCAGCCAGTTGCCGGCGTCGTCCGGCGCGGTGGCCGCGATCTGGCCGAGCACCGAGAGGCCGGTGCGGACATCGTTGCGCCGGAAGGCGGCGTCGGCGTCCGTGCGCAGCGTCGCGCCGCTCTTGGCGACCGGCCCCGCCTCGCTCTTGATCTGGGCCTCGAGCTTGATGGCGGAATCGGCGAGATCGTCGCGTTTGAACGCCTTGTCCGCAGCCTGCGCGGCGGCAAGGCCGAACGCCAGCGTGGCGCAGAGTGTGACGGCGCGAACCAGACCGATCATGATAGACTCCCGGATATCGCAGCGAACGCCGCGGTCAGATGAAATGCGCGGAAAGGTGACGGACTCAAGGCCATGGAACCAGAAGTGCAAAAACCAGCATTGCGCCATGACAAGCCCAAACAGACCGACAAGCATCGCCCCGCACGCCGCCCTGATGGCGCGGCAACACCCAGCCGGTCGACCGGCGGCCGTGTCACGGAAGCTCTTCAGCGGTCCCGGCGATGTGATCCATCGTCCAGTCCGCTGCCGCCCAACCCGGCACCCTGACACCTCACCGTTCCGCTTTGTCGCCGCATTGAGGAAAACGGTTCGGTTCAGGCTTGGCGAAACACGAGATTTTTCATATTGGCATGTTAGATGAACGGCCGGCCGCCCAGACCGGCCCGCTCAAGACGGTCCCGTAGCTCAACTGGATAGAGTAGCGGATTTCTACTCCGCGGGTTGCAGGTTCGAGTCCTGCCGGGATCGCCAGCCACTTTTTTGATTGAACTCGTGAGCTGTCGAAGCGATCCTGCTGCTGCAGGCAGTTGAAGCCGGGCGGCCGGGTTGCCTCCTTGTGAAGGGTGAGGTTTATGCGTCTGACCTAAGGTCAGCGGCCAGGCTCGACGGGCTTGGCCCCATATAGTATGCGTTAGAAAATCACCACACGTCCAGGATGCGAGAATGAGTGAGGCCCGGCTAGCGTCCGTACCTGCCCTTAAGGGTGCGGAGACATATTCGTCCGCGATGGCTGACGCGAAGAACTATATCTCGTGGATTCTCGCCTCGTTCTCGGAATACCTTGCCGCACCGGTGCTCGAAATCGGCGTTGGACACGGTAGCTATGCCAGTGTGCTGCGCGACTACGGCGACTATATCGGTATCGATATCGATCCTGCTTCGGTGGAGGAAGGACGCCAGCGGTTTCCCGGTCTCGATCTGCGCGTTTCAGACATCACGCGTCCTGAATTTGTGGCGCTTGCCAATGAGCGCAAGGTGAAAACGATTGTGTGCCTGAACGTGATCGAGCACATCGAGGACGATGGCAAGGCGGTCACCAATCTCGCCCGGGCCCTTCAGCCCGGCGGCCATCTCCTCGTGATCGTTCCGGCTCTGGAACTCCTTTTCAACGATCTGGACCGCATGGCGGGCCATCACCGCCGCTATAGCCGCGCCGAAATGCGATCGCGGCTTACCGATGCGGGGCTCGAGATCGTTCGCTGCGACTACTTCAATTCGATAGGCGGACTTGGCTGGCTCGCCAATCGCGCGCTTCGCCACGGCTCGCTGAATGACAAGGCAGTCAATTCGCAGATACGCCTGTTCGACAAATGGCTGGTTCCGCTCTCACGCCTCGCCGACCCCGCAACGAGGAAGGTCTTTGGACAGTCGGTCATTGCGGTGGGCCGCAAGCGATGATCTCGATCGTCATACCTGCCCTCAACGAACAGGATGAGATCGGCAGGACCATCGCCCGCCTGCGACAGGTACTGTCCAAGGGTGCAATCGGCGCTTACGAAATCGTGGTGGTCGATGACGGCTCTTGCGACGAGACTGCGGCTCGGGCCGAGGCTGCCGGAGCGCGGGTGCTGCGTCATCCTCACAACGTCGGCTATGGCCGATCGCTGAAGGACGGGATTCGGGCCGCCCGCTACGACACGATCATCATCAACGATGCCGATGGGACCTACCCGGTCGAAGCCATTCCGGATCTGCTTGAGCGGTACGGCCAAGGCTACGACATGGTCGTGGGCGCGCGCAGTGGCAAGCACTACCGCGAATCGCTGATCAAAATGCCGTTGCGGCGGGTGCTGCGCTTCCTCGTCGAATTCACCGCGGGACGCTCCATCCCGGACATAAACTCCGGTCTTCGCGTGTTCCAGCGATCGAGCGCGCTGGAGTACTTCGACCATCTCTGCGACACCTTTAGTTTCACCACGTCGATGACGCTGGCGTACATGATGACCGGGAAGTTCGTGGCGTATATCCCGATCGAATATCACAAGCGGGTGGGAAAATCGAAGGTCAGGCTGTTACGCGACTCGATGAAGACACTTCAGTACATCGTGGAAGCGGCGATCTACTACAATCCGCTGAAAATGTTCGCGCTGATGGCGTGCATCGTGCTGGTATCCTCCTTTGTCAGCTTTGCTCTCGCGCTGATCGCGAAGCTCAACGTATTCTTCTTCGTCGGCGTCGGCGGCATCATTTCGTCTGTCATCATCTTCTCGCTCGGATTACTGGCGGTGTTGCTCCGCCAGATTATGGTCAAGTCATCGCGAATCGAGCGGGAGAATTACGAGCCCGTCGCCCACGACGAAGCGCCACCGCTTCGCGAGAACCGCATGACGCGCGTCTGAGGCAATCATGTGCGGCATTGCGGGCATCTATTCCAGCGATCGCAGGCTCGCCTGCGAGGGATCGGTGCGCGCCATGGTCGCCGCTCTACACCATCGCGGCCCGGACGACAGCAGCATCTTGATCGCTCCGGGAGTAGCACTCGGCCATGCGAGGCTGGCGATCCGCGATCTCAGCATCGATGGGCGGCAGCCTTTCACCGATCCCTCCGGTCGGATAATCGTCAGCTACAACGGCGAGATCTACAACGACCGGGAAATCCGGACTGAATTGGCGCGCGACTTCGGATTCACGTTTCGAACCAGTTGCGACACCGAGATCATTCCGCTGGGCTACCTCGCATGGGGCGATCGGATATTCGATCGATTGGAGGGCATGTTCGCCGTCGCGCTCTGGGATCGGGATGAGCGGCGTCTGATCCTGGCGCGGGACGGCATCGGCATTAAGCCGCTCTATTACGCAGAAGACCGCGGCGTCGTTCGCTTCGCGAGCGAAATTAAGGGCATCTTTGCTGATCCAGCTCAGCCCCGCCAGGCCTCGGCGGCGGGGCTTCATGCTTTCTTCGCGATGGGTTACGTCGGACCGCAGGACACCACATTCGAAGGGGTGCACCAGATCGCGCCGGGAACCGTTGTCACCTACTGTGAGGGCAAGCGGACCGAACGGCGATTTTGGCGACCGACCAGAACTGCTGAGATCACCAGCATCGACGACGCGACAGTCGAGCTTGAACAGTTGTGGAGCAAGGTCGTTTCCGACCAGCTGGTGAGTGATGTCCCCGTCGGCGTGCTGCTCAGCGGCGGCATCGACAGTACGCTTGTTGCTTTGGGCGCCGACCGATCCGACGGCAGGCTGCCGATGTTCACAGCGAGCTTCGCCAACCAGGATTTCGACGAGACGCCGCTCGCTCGAATGGTGGCCGATACGATCGGGGCAAAGCTTCGCTCCGTCCAGGTCGAGATGCGCACCGACCTCGACGACCTTTTGGCGACGGTTGTCCATCACTATGATGGCCAGTCCTGCGACGAGGCTTCGCTGGCGCTGCTCCTGCTTTCGCAGGAAGTGAGAAAGAACGTGACAGTGGCGCTCACGGGTGACGGCGGCGATGAGTTTTTTGCCGGCTATCCAACATACACCGCATCGAAATGGGCGGCCCGTCTCGGCCCGCTTTTACCGTCAGGCGCCTGGAACCAGATTGGCCAGTTCTTCTACGGGTTCGGAGGGGCAGGACAAAAACGGCTTCCATTGTCAGCCATCGCATTCCGCTTTGCCTTCGGCATGGCCGCTGGTCCGAACGAAGCGCATGCCTGCTGGCGCCGCTACGTCCCGCAATTCATGCTTTCCAAACTTTACGGCAGCGCGTTGCGCCCTCTCCTCGGGGAGGATCCGTTCCGCGGCTACAAGGCGGAGATTGCAAACGCGGAAGGCGATCTCATCGATCGTTGTCTGGTTGCCGATCAGCGCTGGCACCTGCCGGCTGGACTTCTGCTGAAGTCTGACGCCATGAGCATGGCTCACTCGCTCGAGCTGAGGGTCCCGTTTCTCGACCGGCGGATCATGGACTTCGCAGGGCGCTGCCATGCCGATCTGCTGCTTTCACGGCAGGGCGAAAAGAAGGCCCTGTTGCGGCGCCTCGCCCGCCGGCTGAAAGCTCCCAGCGCAGTCACCGAGGGAGCCAAGCATGGCTTCAATGCGCCACTGGCCGGCCTGCTGCGCCACGAGCTGCGGTCGACCGCCGAGCGAATTTTTGAACGCGAAGCCGACGCCCTCGCCCCCTTCATCGTAGCGGACGAGGCGCGGCTGCTTTGGCGGGAACATGCCGAGCATCGACGCGATCATTCCTATGCGATTTGGCCGATTCTGCATTTCGGGATCTCCAGAACATTGTCGCGCAGTGTGGTGTCCACCCCGGCGGCCTCCGCTGATCTGAAGATGCTCGACTTCGGGACGTGACGACGAAAAGGGACGTACCAGTATAATGCAGCACGATCGGGCGGCAAGAAACAGCGATCGCGATCAGACCATCCACGACTTCGGAGAGCAATGGACGCGCCACACGGAGAACCCGGACTATTACGGCAGCGTTGAACTGTTCGCCGACATCATCGCGCCGTTTCTGACACTCGAAGATATCAAAGACCGCAGATGCGCCGACATCGGGTCGGGCACCGGGCGGATCGTCCTGATGATGCTCGCGGCCGGCGCCGCGTCGGTGACTGCCGTCGAGCCCAGCCGGGCCTACGACGTTCTCGTGCGCAACACGGCAAAAGCCGCTGACCGCGTGCGCAGCCTCAATGTGACGGGAGAAGCACTTCCCAAGGATGATTTCGACCTTATCCTGTCAATCGGCGTGCTTCATCATATTCCGGAGCCGCGGCCTGTGGTGAAAGCAGCGTACGAAGCGCTTCGTCCGGGCGGAAAGATGCTGGTCTGGCTTTACGGCCATGAGGGCAGCCGCACTTACCAGAGCATCTTCGTGCCGATCCGCTTCGTCACCAGGAACCTGCCCGTCGTCGTGAACGAAACGCTCGCCTGGCTACTCTATCCCGTTGTTCTCGCTTATGCGGCACTCGCCGGCCGCTGGCCCGGACTGCCGTTGTCGAACTATCTGGCAAATGTCTTCATGCGTTTCCCGCCGGCCGAGCGGCGGCTCGTCATCGTCGACCAGATCAATCCCCGCTGGGCAAAATTCTACAAGCGCGAGGAGGCTGAAGCGTTGCTGCGGGATGCGGGCTTCAAGAACGTAAGGCTGCATCATCGGCACGGCTATTCCTGGACCGTGTGCGGGACGAAATGAGGAATGGCCAGGAGCAAACGGGCTCGCAGACCGGCTCACGCGTAAAAACCTCGCGGATTTCGTGGCTTGCAGATCATATCTTTTGGCCCGCCATCTGGTTAGCGGCCGTTGCTCTGGCGGCGCTGGTTCATCTTGCTTTCTTCGTGGCATGGCCCGACAACTTCATTCACGAAGACAGCGCGGCATATCTTGACGAGACCCGCGCCATTCTGACGGGCCATTACGCGGAGGACATGAACGGCCGCCCCTACGGGCTGGCTTTCTTCTTTTTCATGCTATCCAAGCTTTTCGCGCCAGATATCCGCCTCTTCGTGGCAGCCCAGCATGTAATGTCGGTTGCGACGGGGTTACTGATCGCAGCGATCGTCCGCTTCGCAGGAGCGCCCCGAACATTTTCGCTGCTCGCCTTCCTGCTGGCGACGCTCTATGCGCGAACAATCCACTACGACAATACGATCGGCGCCGAGACTACGTCGGTCTTCCTAATGAGTCTGGCTGCGTTCATGGCGGCTGGCATAGTGTTCCGGAACTGGTCGCCGTTTCGCGCCGCAGCGGGAATCGGACTCAGCATCGGGGCCGTGATGCTTTGCCGGTCCGCCGCCGTGGGCGCGGGATTCGCGATCCTGCTGTGGCTATTATTGGCGCTCGACATGCGTCTGGTTCGCCGGCTCGCCGTGTTGGCCGTCGCGACCGGCTTCGGCCTGGCCGTGTATGCAATTCCCATCGCCATCAACGCGATTGTCGAAAAGCGGCCGGCAACTGACGTCGTAAGCGTGATGGCTTTTGTGATCGGTTATTCCGGCGATTTCGACCACGGAGTCCATCTGGAGCGCAAGGCGCAGGCGAGGCAGTTTGTCACCGCGATGCGCGGCGCTGACGGTCCGCAAGGCTGGGCTGACATCGAGCAGTATCAATGGCCGCTCTATGCGATCGAGCGCATGCGCCGGCCTGGCGACAGCAAGGCTGATTTTGAACGTATCGTGCGGGACATCTTCGTTGAAACGGTGACCACGCCCTCGACCCTGTGGAGACACGTCAGCCAACATTTCACGCGCGAAATGTTCTTCCTCCTGTTCGACGGCAATTATCCGGCGAGTCGGGCCTCTAGGCCCGACGATTACGAGTACTTCGTCAAACGCGATGTGTTTGAGATCTTCCACAGCCCTACCGGGCTGAAGAGCGGAACTCTGATTCGTGACCACTATGACCCGCCTGCGGTATTGTCGCGGCTACTGCCGTCGGCCGATGGGCTGCAGGCGTTCCTGCACAAGCTGTTCAGCCTCGGCTATGCACCTCGCTACGATCGGGCACCGCTCTGTTGCGGATTATCGATCTCCAGCGAATACGATTTTCTGCCGGGGCCTATTCGCTGGTTGTCGGCGGGCACCTTGCTGCTTGCCGCACTGCTGCTTGCATGCAGGATTTTTGATCGACCGGAACGGAACGCGCGGCTGACACGCAATCTGGCCGCAGCTGGCATATTGATGCTCATGCTGGCTTTCATCAATGCAGCGTTTCCAGCGTTTCTGGTCTATGGTTTCAATCGATACGCCTATTACGTGACTCCGTTCATGGCAGGGGCATGCGGCATCCTCGCCGCCGTGCTGGTTCTGCTCGTCCGACGGCATCGTCATCGCGCGCCAATGAGTCGTTTCTGACCACATGCCGGCGCCTCTGCGCGCCGGCCGTTCTTTTCCTGTCGCCATTAGCGGTGACTGCAACTCGGCCAGGCTGGTGCTTCAGGAAATGACGGATAGTGAAATCCGAGATCGATGGCTTCTTGGCGGACGCCAAACGCCGCATGCGTCGGGCGTAATTCCGAACCCGCAGCTTCCTGCTGACGCCGTCCAGTTCTTCACGAATGCGTGGGTAACTCCGCTCCGGCCTTTGAACCGAGCACATCAGCCCTATCTATCGGCCGGGCGAACTGCACCCGAAAAGGATCCCGATGCGTCAATCGGAGTGGACGAGAATGGCGATCGCATCCGCGGTGGCGATCGTCGCGATGTCGTATTTGGCCATTGACGCAGGCGTCGTGAGTCTCAACGTGGTCAAGAAGCCCATCGAGATGGCGCAGGCATCGATCGTCGGCGCCGCGGTGGGGCAGCATCACCTGGCCTTCGCGGTTCAAGAGTGGGCGCGTCGCAGCCACGAGAAGCCGGCGCTGGAGCAGTGCCTGGCGATCGATTGATACGAGGCGCGCCCTCGCGCGGCTCTTGACGTGGCCACGCCATTCATCCCTCACCTCACGCCTGATGCGCCAGCCACCACCGCGCAATTGCGGTGGCCAGATCATTCCAAAGCTCCGTCGGAAGATCGGGGACCGCCACCCGGACGCTATACTGGTCCGTGGTCGCATCGTGAAACCATTCGGTCGCCGCGAAATCGAAGCCGAAGCTGCCGGCGTGGCGAATGGGGAACCCCTCCCCGCGCAATTCGCTGCTCATCTTTTCGGCCGCCTGCCGCGCTGCCGCCTCGTCGAGCACGCGCTTTCCCCGGAGGGTCACGTACAGACCGTGGGTGAAATGAAGCTCGGCCGAGAGCGCCGGGAGCTTCGCGGCGAAATATCGAGCCGTGCTGCGGCCGTTGCGCAAGATCGCCGCGACACGCCTCTTCGTGAGGGCCCAGTACGCCGCACTGCCTGCAAAGGGCGGGAAATGCGCCGGCAACGCCGCGCCGCCGAGCAGCCGCACCGCGCTTCGCGTTTCGGACGCAAGGCGTGCCCATTCGACGCCCCCTGCCCGCTGCTGATGCTCGCTCCCTTGCTCGAAAACGGCTGAGCCGAGGCGGCCATATTCCGCTCCGAGCGAATCGAGCTTGTTGTGGCTTCGCACCAGCACCAGCGGAACTCCGTATCGCCGGGCCCATCTCAGGACACGCCTGATACGGCCTGACCTGCCGGCGAAGCATGTCGTGTCGAAAACCAGGAGATCGAGACCCGAGCCGTCACAGCGCAGCGCCGCCTCGAAAGCGCCGGCGAAGGAGCAGGAATCCAACAGAAGTATCCGCGGCGCGTTCGCCGGAGCAAACGCATCGCCCAGGGGCAGCTTCAAGGCTTCGAGCCGCATATGCGGGACGAAGCCCCGGATCAGCTCCAGCGTCTCTCCATAGGAGCCTGGAAGCACCAGAACATCAGCCTTCTCGACGATTTGCGCGGAGGCGAGCAGCACGGCGGAGATCGCGGCCATGCCTGAGGCGGTATAGATCGCAGTGCTCCTGCAGCCGCAGTCGAACTCATAGAACGAAGGACCGCGCACCGTAAGATCGGCCCGCTGGTAGTCGTAACTGAACTCGAACGGCCCGCTGGCGGGAGCGGCCGTATGCGACCAGGCTGTCTCCGTCGCCTTCCATTCATGCAATTCGTGCTCCGCCCTCAGCGCCGCAGCGATCTGGAATTTGGACCTGACCACCTCGTCGACGGAACGCGGACACGCCAAATCGAGCCGGCTTCTCAGGCAGTCATTCAACAGCCCGAGTTCCTCGTGCTTTCGCTCCAGATAGGCTCGAACGGTCTCCATGAGCTTCTTGACAGATCCGATGGGGCGTCAACGTCTGGAAAACGCCCTGGGTCCAACGCGCCCGCTGCAACGAACACGCGTCTTTGCAGTTGAATCCATGCAAAGGAGAACAGCATGACCGACATCAGAGAGCACATGAAGATCATCGGCAAGGACGGCGCACATGTCGGCACCGTCGATCGCGTCGAGGGCAATCGCATCAAGCTGACGCGCAGGGACAGCCCGGAAGGTCACAAGGATCATCATCACTACATCGACAGGAAATATGTCGGTGCCGTCGAAGGCGATATCGTCAAACTGTCGGTGAATGCCGACGCCGTACCGAAGACGGAAGCCGCCTGAAACACTGAGCCCCTTCGGGGGCTTTTTGTTTGTTCACGATCCGACTCCCCTTCGTTCGCAAAGCACGAATCGCGATCACATTTTGCGGAGCCGAGGATTCGTTAACGACTGGTTCAATCAGATCGATCCTGCACTCACTAACATAGGCCGCAACCGATAAGCATCGATGGCGGCATTCGACAGCAGCAGCCTGCGTCGCTCTCCACGCAACATCATGCGGTCGATCCGGTTCAAGATGAAGCGGGCGGAATCCTTGGTCTCGCCCGTGAGCAGGCCGGACTGGTCGAGATATCGCCAGGCGATCTCGAAGGACTGTGCGCGTAACTCGGGATCGGTCATAGCCGCACAACGCTGCCGCGGAACGAATGTTCCTGCGCGCCAAGCGCGCGAGCCGTACAGGAGTTCAACGCCCGCGGATCGACGCGGAACGAACACGTGATCAGAGCGTTGAACGACCGACTTGAGTGGTGCCGACCTGCCAACCCCGGTCGGCTTTGAAGAACCCCGTGCTTGTCCCCCGAGCACGGGGTTTTTCTCATGTCGGCCGCCTATCCAATCCGAGAGATGCGCCCGGCTGAAGAATGCTCATCCTGCGGATCGCGGGCGAGTTGATGCCACGCCAGGGCCAGCCGGATAAGCCGTTGCCGGTCGGCGCCTTCGGCCTCCGCGGCCCGCTTCATCGCGGCCTCGGCTTCGTGCTGTGGATCATACCCGGTGTACATGGGGCCGACCCTAGCCGGCCATCTGGACGAGCGCGTGACCGTTTCGTCCGTATGATTGCGGGGTGGTGTCTTCGGGCCTCATGGACAGATCTGTGAACTACGTCACAGCCTGTTGCCGGCATCTCCGCTAAACGTTGCCTGGACGCTTCTTGGGTGAGGTCGGGTCATGACACGCAAAGCAGCCACGGAAGTCATCGTCCAGAGGCAGCGACATGGCTCGAACCTGCTCGGCATCGCGTATCTCGGCACCATCGGCGTCGTCATGCTGGCCTGGATCGGCAGCCTGGTCTGGGCCACGATCGCATTCTTCGGCTGGCTCGTGTCCTGATGTCCGAGGCGATTGACTATCGCTTTCGCCCATAAAGGTTGCGGACGCCGGTTGCGTGCTACGACACGATCCGGACAATTGTGCAGCGGTTTTCCCTCGCGACGCGCGGAACGCGTTTGCGCGGAGATCATGCTCAAACAATAACCTAAAGCGTCTGTTTCATCCTGAGCTCATTGCGCTTTAGAACAGGCAAGGCAGCGCCTGAGAGAGTTTGATCCCGCCGCAAACGATCATGGCCCAGAGCGCCACGCTGATCTGGATGGCATCCAGCATGTCCCACATCCCCCGAATCATCCGACATTTTTCTTTTGAAATTTGCGCGGGGCCGCCACCGGCGCCAGCACTCATTTGAGCCTGCGCCCAAAAAAAGAGGCGGGCCTGGGCCCGCCTCCGCGCTCCAAATCCGCTTGGAAAACTCAGTAGCACGCGCGGGGATCAGCCTGCACGTATTGGCCGTTCGGATAGCGATAGTAGCAGGTGCCCTGCGCCCAATAGTATCCGGGCTGGGATGCAGCGGTGGCACCGGCGATTGCGCCCGTCGCACCGCCGAGAACCGCGCCCGCGGCGGCCCCCGTTGCGTTGCCCGAGATCAGGCCGCCCAGCACGCCGCCGACGATCGCGCCGCCAAGCGCGCTGGCACCGGGATCAGCCGGAGGCGGAGGCGGAGGTGGCGGCGCGTAGGCGACGGGGGGCGGGGCATAGGCCACCGGCACGTCATCGATATAGTCCTCGGAGATGTAGGCAGGCGGGCCAGCCACCCGTTGCGGATAATAATACCAGACGCCACCAACGTCCCACCACCAGCCGGAACGGCCGTTGCGGACCTCATGACGCCAGCGGCCGCCTTCCCAGGCGCGATTGCCGCGATAGGTGTGTCCGCCCCAGTCACGTTCCGGAGCGGGCCCGCGAGCGATGTGACGTCCCGGCGGCGGCCCGCCGGCATTGTGCCGACCGGGACCCGCATGGGGCTGGTCAGCGGGCCGGGCCGCCTGCTGCGGAGGACTTTGGCGCATGTTCTGATTGGGCGGGGGTGGCGCGCCCACGCCCTGGCGGCCTGGCGGCGGAGCGGCATCCCTCGACGGCCTTGCGTCCTGAGCTTGCGCCGAAACCGCCAGCAACGACATGGCCGAAACCAGCGGAATAACGATCTTCATGCGTTTGGACGCACTCATGCGTGCTCGCCCCCTACTCTCTCGATGGCCGTCGTGCCCGGCGCGATAGACGATTCGCCGCGCACCGGGTTGATACCGGCCGACATAACTGACCTGCTTGATCGGCTAAGTCCCGTTACAAATGATTAAGATCACGGCAATTTTTGGCCGCAACGGCTTCCGGCGGGCCACGTTGAAGCGCCTCTAGCGAGCCGGCTCGATCACGTTGCAATTGCTTCGCCCGGACATCAGGCAATCCTGCATCTTGCTGGCTGCGGTGAGATCCCGGGCAAGCCACCAGCCGACGCCAAGAATCACGATCGCGATGATCAATCCAGCGATGGCGCCGCGACGGTCGTCACCGGGCTGGCGCTCGGATCTACGGTCTCGTCGCGGACTAGGATTCTCGCCGGGTTCGGATTTGGGCTTGGACATGGCCGCCTGATCGCGCTGGCAAACCGGCTTTATCACCTCTGCGGCGTCGCGTCACATCCCGATCAGCCTGCCCCATTCAGCCTCGGGGCGGCGCTGTCGCGTCCTTGCGCGAGGTTTCGACCGCCGGGATCGCCCGCTGGACCCGCGGTGCGCAGGTCGTTAGCACGAATGCGGTCTGGCTGCATTCCCAGCCCGCGCCCAGCACGGCACTGTCGACCGGCTGCGGGCGCGCGACGAGCACGGCGGCACCGGCCACGCTTGCCAGGACGAAGGCGATTGCGAGCGCCTTCAGGCTCGGTCGGAAGGTCATCATGCCCGTGCTCCGTCTCGTTCCGGGCGGACGCTAGGCGTCGCGCTCGTGCTCCCTTATGAGGGACATCACAATTCAGCAGTTTTTCCGGGCTACGAGAGATCGTCGGGGAGGCGATTTTTCGTTGACCTGATCGGCTGCGATTATGGGTGGCTTCGCGACGCGCGCCGATGTACACGCTACAGCGTCGCGTGGCGCCTGCTATGCCCAGCCGACGTACCAACAGGCACCGATGTAGGATCGAAAGCGAGGAAGACAAGGCTCGTAGATGAGTGGATTCAGGGAACCCGGCTTCACAGACCGGCAAAGGGCGGCGCAGGAAGCCCGCAAAAATCTTTTGAACAAATTCAAGTCGCAACCGGGACCCGACGATCCGGCGGTGCTGGCGCGCCGTGCTGAACGCGAGGCACTCGCGGCCAAGCGCGCCGAGGCGAAGGCTGCGCGCGAGGCGGAGAAGGCCGAGCAGAAGCGCCTCGAGGAAGAAGCCAAGGCTGCCGAAGCCGCACGGATCGCGCGCGAGGCTCAGGAAGCCACCGAGAGAAAGGCTGCGCTCGAAGCCGAGCAAAAGGCCAAGCGCGACGCGCGCTACGCCGCCCGCAAGGCGAAGCGCAAGTAAGGTGCGCTCGTAACGTCCTATTGAACCTGAACTAAAGCATAGTTCCGGAGGCGGTCCCAAATGCCGCCTCCGAGATTCGAGAGTGCGCTGCCCGCCCAAGGCAGGCGCTGCGCGATGACGCCGGTGATCAATTCTTCTTCATCATCCCGTCGTCTTTCTTCATGCCGTCCTTCGACATGTGATCCTTCTTCATCATTCCGTCCTTGGACATGGTGTCCTTCTTCATCATGCCGTCCTTGGACATCGTGTCTTTCTTCATCATGCCGTCATCCTTGCCCATCTTGTCCTGAGCGAAGGCGGCCGGGGCAAACGCGAGGCCAAGCGAGAGAGCGGCAGCCGAGACGCCGAGCACGATGCGGGTGCGAATGGTCATGGTTCAACTTCCCTTCGAGATGGTGTTTGTCAGCGACGGACGCCGCTATCCAATCTCGACGGATCGCCAGCCGGCGTTGTTACGCCCCCGCCGGTAAATTTTGACGAGCCTGGTGCTATCCGGCGTTCGGCGTGGTCCCGCTCGCAACAGGGATGGGAGTGTGCAGCGCAGCACGGCCGGCACTTGCCCGGACATTCGGTCTCGAACTATCAGATGAAAGAATATCGGGTGAAAGACCGGCTAGGATGGGCCCACGTGCCGGTCTCAAGGACTAAGTCCAAATCGCACAAACAAGAATCGTCCAAGGAAACCATAACCATGCTCACGCGCCGCCATCTGCTCGCGACCGCCGTCGCCGCGCCCGCCATCCTCCGCTTCGGCACCGGTACGGCGCAGGCCGCCACCACGCTGAAGATCTCGCACCAGTTCCCGGGCGGCACCATCGACAAGGGCGATTTCCGCGACCGGCTCTGCCGCATGTTCGCCGCCGAAGTCAGTAAGCGCAGCAATGGCGACATCGCCGCCGAGATCTATCCAAACTCCTCGCTGATCAAGACCAACGCGCAGTTCTCCGCGATGCGCAAGGGCGCGCTCGACATCAGCCTCTATCCGATGCCCTATGCCGGCGGCGAGGTGCCGGAAACCAATATCGGCCTGATGCCGGGCCTCGTGACCACCTACGACCAGGGCCTGCGCTGGAAGAAGGAGCCGGTCGGCAAGGCGCTGACCGATTTCCTCGCCGACAAGGGCATCATCCTGCTCACCTGGGTCTGGCAGGCCGGCGGCGTTGCCAGCCGCTCCAAGCCAATCGTCGCGCCTGAAGATGCCAAGGGCATGAAGGTGCGCGGCGGCTCGCGCGAGATGGACATGGTGCTTCAGACCGCCGGGGCCTCGGTGCTGTCGGTCCCCTCCAACGAAATCTACGCGGCGATGCAGACCGGCGCCTGCGATGCCGGCATCACCTCCTCGACGAGCCTGATCTCGTTCCGCCTGGAAGAGGTCGCGAAGTCGCTGACCTCGGGCGCGGGCGCCTCCTACTGGTTCATGCTCGAGCCGCTGATGATGTCGAAGGCGATCTTCGACAAGCTGCCGAAGAACCATCAGGATATCCTGCTCGCGGTCGGCACCGAGCTCGAAGCCTTCGGACGCAAGGGCGCACAGGATGACGACGTCGAGGTCGCCAAGGTCTACGAGAAGGCCGGCGCCAAGGTCTCGGTGCTCGATGCCGCCACGGTCGGCAAGTGGCGCGACATCGCCCGTGACACCGCTTGGAAGGACTACAGCGCCAAGACCGCGACCGCCGCAAACCTGCTCAAGCTCGCCATCGACGTCGCAGCATGAGCCACGGTCCGCTTCCGGATCGTGACGACCATGCAATCGCTGCCGCAGGCACAGGCCCTGCGGCGGCGATCGATCGCGGTCTTGCCATCCTCAACAGCATCATCGTCGTGTTCGCCGCGATCGCACTGGTCGCGGCCTGCGCCATCCTGAGTTACAGCGTGCTCAGCCGCGCGCTGTACAAGGCTGCCAATTACTGGCAGGACGAGGCGGCCGTGTTCCTGCTGGTTGGCGCGACCTTCATGACGGCCGCCTATGTTCAGCAGAACCGCGGTCACATCGGCATCGAAGCCTTCGTCGGCCTGCTGTCACCGCTGGCGAACCGGATCAGGCTCTGGCTGGTCGACGCAGCTACCTTCCTGTTCTGCGCCTTCTTCACCTGGAAATCCTGGACACTGGCCCATGAGGCCTATGTCGACGGCCAGGTCTCCAATTCGATGTGGTCGCCGCCGCTCGCCATCCCCTACTCGCTGATGGCGCTCGGGATGAGCCTGCTCTGCCTCCAGATCCTCGTGCAGCTTGCGCTGCTGCCCTTTACCGGAGCCAAGCGGCCATGAGCGTTTTCGGCATTGGCCTCGCCTACGGCATCGCGACGCTGCTGGTGATGTTCTCAGGGATGCCGATCGCGTTCGCGCTCGGCGCGGTCGCGGTCGTGTTCATGGGCATCTACATGCCCTCGGCCTCGCTCGATACGGTCACGCAGAACGTCTACGAGGAAATGGCCTCGATCACGCTGTTGTCGATCCCCCTCTTCATCCTGAAGGGCGCGGCGATCGGCAAGTCGCGCGCCGGCCAGGATCTCTATTCGGCGCTGCACGCCTGGCTGCATCGGGTGCCCGGCGGCCTCGGCGTCGCCAACGTGTTCGCCTGCGCGCTGTTTGCGGCAATGGCGGGCTCCTCGCCCGCGACCTGCTCGGCGATCGGCTCGGCCGGCATCCCCGAGATGCGCAAGCGCGGCTATTCCGGCGGCTTTGCCGCAGGGATCATTGCCGCCGGCGGCACGCTCGGCATCCTGCTGCCGCCGTCGATCACCATGATCCTGTTCGCGGTCGCCGCCGAAAAGTCGTTGGGGCGGCTGTTCCTGGCCGGCATCGGGCCTGGCCTGCTGCTGGTCACGCTGTTCGGCGCCTACGCCGTGATCCGCTTCCGGCAGGAATATGCCGCGGCCGAGGCGGTCTACAAGAATGGTGGCCCCGAGGCCGCGATCCTGACCCGCGACGAGTACACGCTGGCCGAGCGCTTCAGCGTGCTGCCGCGGGTGATCCCGTTCGTGCTGCTGCTCACCGGCGTCATGATCGCCCTCTATGGCGGCTACGCCACGCCGTCGGAGACGGCGGGCCTCGGCGGCCTCCTCGCGCTGGCGCTGATCGCCGTGATCTACAGCGTGTGGCGGCCGAGCGACCTTGCCCCCATCATGAAATCGACGATCCGGGAATCGACCATGCTGATGATGATCATCGGCATGTCGCTGCTCTATTCCTATGTGATGAGCTATCTGCACATCTCGCAATCGGTCGCCGAATCCATCGTCGCGATGCACCTGCCGCGCTGGGAGCTGCTGTTCGCGATCCTCGTCATGGTGGTCGTGCTCGGCTTCTTCCTGCCGCCGGTGTCGATCATTCTCATGACCGCGCCGATCATCCTGCCGCCCCTGCGCGCCGCGAATTTCGACATCATCTGGTTCGGCGTGGTCATGACCATCGTGATGGAGATGGGGCTGATCCATCCGCCCGTCGGCCTCAACATCTTCGTCATCCGCAACGTCGCGCCGGATATTCCCTTGCGCGAGGTGATCTGGGGCACCCTGCCGTTCGTGCTGCTGATGATGCTCGCGGTGCTGCTGCTGTGCTTCGTGCCGGGGATCTCGACCTGGCTGCCGGACCTCGTGATGGGGCCGGACGGGAGCAGGTAGAAGCTGTCACCGGTGCTGTAGGGTGGATTAGCCGAAGGCGTAATCCACCTCTTCTGCCGCTGCGGAGACAAACAGCGGTGGGTTACGCTTTCGGCTAACCCACCTACGAGCTACGAATTGTCCTTCCGACGCCCCTTCGGCGCGTTCGCCACGACCTGCAGCAGATCCTTGCGCACGGCTTCGATGTGCCGCTCCAGGAAGCGGCAGGCCTCCTCCACCTTCTGCGCGCGGCAGAGTGCGATCAGATGGGCGTGTTCCTTCTCCGCAATGCCCATCGCCTTGGTGTTAGAGAGCTGCAGACGCGTATAGCGGTCGCTGGTCTGGAGCAGCGACAGCACGATCGCGCGGGTGCGCGGCTGCGGCGCGTGCACGTAGAGCGCCATATGGAAGTCGGCGTTGAGCTGGCCCCATTCACTGACGTTCCTCGCCTTGATCGCCTTCTCGAAGCTCCGGTGGATGTCGTCGAGCCCGTCGAAATCGTCTGGCGTGAAGCGAGGCGCCGACTGCGCCAGCAATCGCGGCTCCAGGATGCGGCGCAGGTCGAAGACGTCGTTGATCTCATCCAGTGACAGCTCGGAGACGATGGCGCCTTTCTGCGGCACGATCCGCACCAGGCCTTCGGCCTCGAGCTGAAACAGCGCCTCGCGCACCGGGATGCGGCTGACGCCGTAAGCATCTCCGAGCGCGTCCTGGCGCAGTTGCGATCCGGCCGGATACGTGCCGTCGAGGATCGCCTGGCGGAGCTGGTCGACGATCGCAGCCGAAAGGGTGCGATGCTTCAGAGGCTGTTTCATCTGACCTTCTGTTGTCCTTCCCGACTCGTTCGGCCGACGCGGTCCCTGTCTTGCATGTCGAGGTGCCCGGCAAAAGCCGGGCGCTCCAAAGCAAAGTGCCCAGCAAAGGCGCGCCCTGCCGCAGAAATGACCGCAAACTTCGTTTGACTCCCAAAATGTATAAATTATACATTTGGTAATCGCACGACAATTCTTCGGGAGTTGGGGCCTCTTTCATGATCGAGCAGACCATGCCGGCCACGCGCGCGCTCAGCCTCCGACGCATGATCGTCCGGATGTCGAGCGCCCTGCTCGCCTGCGAGCGGCTCGCGCTGATGGGGCTGATGTACCTGCTTACCGGCCTGATCCTGGTGAACGTCGTCACCCGCTACTCGCACTTCCCGATCTACTGGATCGATGAATCCGCCGTTTATTGCGTGGTCTGGCTGACCTTCATCGGGGCGTCCGCGATGACGCGGCTGCGGCTCGACTTCGCGGTGACCATGCTGACGGAGCGACTTTCCGCTCAGCACCAGAAATGTGCAAAAGTGATCTCGACCGGCCTCGTCGTCATGTTCGGTGTCGCCCTGATCGTCACCTGTGTGCTCTGGATGGACCCGGTTGGTCTCGCCCGCGCCGGCTTCGACGGGCGCAAGCTCGCCGCCGAGACATTCAATTTCCTCTACACCGAGCGCACCCAGACGCTGAACTGGCCAACCTGGGTGCTCTATCTGACGCTGCCGATCTTCGCGGTGACGATGACCATTCACGGTCTCGCCAATCTGCTCGAAGATCTCGAGCTGGTTCCGCGCACCGCACCGAAAGGCTTTCAGCTCTCCGAGCTGGACGGGGTCAACTGATGATCACATCGGCAGCCTTCATGGCGTTCATGCTGGTCGGCGTGCCGATCGGCCTCTGCCTGTGCCTCGCCGGCCTCGTCTACATCGCGGCATCCGGCAATCCGGTGCTGTTCCAGTCCTATCCGCTCCAGCTGTTCGGCGGCGTCGACAGCTACGGCCTGATCGCCATCCCGCTCTTCATCTTGATTGGCGAGATCATGAATGGCGGCGGCATCACGCGGCGCATCGTCGACATGGCGATGGCCTTCGTCGGCTCGCTCAAGGGTGGGCTCGCCTACGTCAACATCCTCGCCAATATGTTCATCTCCTCCATCCTGGGATCCGCGACCGCGCAGGTCGCGATAATGGCCCAGATCATGGTCCCGGAGATGGAGAAGAAGGGCTACGACAAGACCTTCGCCGCAGGCCTCACCGCCTATGGCGGCATGCTTGGCCCGATCATCCCTCCTTCCGTGATGTTCGTGGTCTACAGCGTGCTCGCTCAGGTGTCGGTCAGCGACATGCTGATCGCCGGCATCGTGCCGGGCGTCATTCTCACCGTGATGTTCTGCCTCGTCATCGCGCTGATGGGATACGTCTACAACTATCCCCGCGCGGAGTACCAGACGCCGCGCCAGCGCATCATGACGATCCTGCGGACCTCGCCGACGCTGCTGATCCCGATCGTCATCGTCGGCACCATTCTCGGCGGGCTCGCCAAGGCCACGGAATCGGCGGCGGTCGGCGCGGTCGCTGCGGCATTGGTCGGAAAATACTGGACCAGGGAGTTCAAGTTCTCCCAGCTGCCGCAGATGATGCTGCGCAGCGCGATCTACTCGGCGATCGTGCTGTTCCTGGTCGCAGCCGCCGCCGTGTTCTCCTGGGTCCTGATCTTCGGAAAGGTGCCGCAGGAGACCGCCGCCTGGATCCAGACCGTCGCCAAGGATCCCGTCAGCTTCATGCTGATCTGCAACGCGATCCTGCTGGTGATCGGCACGGTGATCGACGGCATTCCCGGCCTGATCATGACCGTGCCGATCCTGCTGCCGGTGGCAACCGAAATCTATCACATCGACCCCCGGCAGTTCGGCGTCGTGGTGGTGATCAACCTCGTGCTTGGCCTTTTGTCGCCGCCGGTCGGACTCTGCTTCTTCGTCGCGGCCGCCGTCACCGGCGCCAAGCCCGGCAAGATGTTCATGGTGACGCTGCCCTTCTTCGTCATCTCCTGCGTCCTCCTGGTGCTGCTCTCGCTCTATCCCTCGCTCTCGCTGATCCTCGTCAAATAGGCCATCCAATAGGAGCCCGATCATGTCGCTTACACGCCGCCGCTTTCTCGCCGCCAGCGCCGCCGCCTCGGTGTTCGCACCGGCGCTGGCGCTCGCCCAGGCCAAGGAATTCCGCCTCGGCCTGATCACGCCTAATGGCCATTCCTGGAACAAGGCCGCGCTCAAATTCGGCGAGGATCTCAAATCCGCGACCAACGGCCGCCTGACATTGACCGTGTTCCATTCCGGCCAGCTCGGCAACGAGACCGCGATGATGCAGCAATTGCAGTCCGGCGCGCTCGACATGGGCTTCATCCAGGCCGCCGAGCTCGGCTCACGCGTGCCGCACATCGCCGCGATCAACGCGCCCTACATCGTCGGCTCGACGCCTTCGGTGGCGAAATTCGTGCGTCATCCAGCGGCGGTGAAACTGTTCGACGTGCTGCCGCAGGAAACCGGAACGATCGGACTCGGCTGGGGCATCACCGGGATGCGCGCCGTGTTCTCGTCCAAGGATCTGCACTCGCTCGCCGACATCAAGGGCATGAAGCTGCGCATCAACCCGACCCCGGTCTATCGCGATTTCTATTCCTCGCTGGGCGCGGCACCGACGCCGATCCCGACGCCGCAGGTGTTCGACGCCATGGCCAACGGCCAGGTCGACGGGCTCGAAGCCGACCTCGAATTCTCATGGAACCAGCGCTTCGACAAGGTGTCCAAGGTCATCCTGCAGATGAACGCCGTCTTCATGCCGATGGCGGCGGTCGTCTCCGGCCGGGTCTGGCAATCTCTCTCCGCAGCCGATCGCGAGCTGATCACCAAGACGATCAAGACGACGCTGGACGCGCAGATCGACGAGCTCGCCGGCAACGAGCCCGCGCTGATCGAGAACTTCAAGAACGCCCCGATCCCGATCCGCCAGGTCGACGCCAAGGACACCGAGGCCGTCATCGCGGAGTTCGACAAGGTCTGGCTGCCGAAAGCCCCCGTCCTCGCCGAGTTGCGCAAGGTCGGCGCGACCCTCTGATCCCACCCATCGCCGTCACGTCAACGCCCGGCGGATCGAACGATCCGCCGGCACAATTCCAATCGGAGCCAAACAATGACCCCACGCATCTCCTGGGAAGGCGTCTTCCCGGCCGTCACCACGCAATTCAACGACGACCTGTCGCTCAATATCGACGCGACCGCCAAGGTCATGGACGGGTTGATCCGCGACGGCGTTTCCGGCCTGATCGTCTGCGGCTCGGTCGGCGAGAACACGTCGCTCGAGCGCAAGGAAAAGGTCGCGATCATGGAGGCCGCGAAGTCGGTCGCGGCCGGCCGCGTGCCAGTGCTGTGCGGCATCGCCGAATTCACCACGGCCTTTGCGGTCGAGACCGCCAGGGAAGCCGCGCGCATCGGCATCGACGGCGTGATGGTGATGCCGGCGCTGGTCTATTCCTCCAAGCCGCACGAGACCGCCGCGCATTTCCGCGCCGTCGCCAGCGCCACCGACCTGCCCGTGATGCTCTACAACAATCCGCCGATCTACAAGAACGACGTCACGCCGGACATTCTGGTCTCGCTCGCCGATGTCGAGACCGTCGTCTGCTTCAAGGATTCCTCCGGCGACACCCGCCGCTTCATCGACACCAGGAACATGGTCGGCGACCGCTTCGTCCTGTTCGCAGGGCTCGACGACGTCATCGTCGAGAGCGTTGCCATGGGCGCCGTGGGCTGGGTCTCCGGCATGTCGAACGCCTTCCCGCGCGAGGGCGAGACGCTGTTTCGCCTCGCCAAGGCTGGACGCTTCGCCGAGGCGATGCCGCTCTACGAATGGTTCATGCCGCTGTTGCACCTCGATGCACGCCCGGACCTCGTTCAGTGCATCAAGCTGTGCGAGCACATCATGGGCCGCGGCACCGCCCTGACCCGCCCGCCGCGCCTTGCGCTGCTGCCGCAGGAAAAGGCCGAGGTCGAAGCCATGATGGCCAAGGCGCTGAAGAACCGGCCGCGCCTGCCTGATGTCGGCCTGAAGGCGGCTTGAAGACTCTCTCAGTCGTCATTGCGAGGAGCCTTCGACGAAGCAAATCCAGACCGTCTCAACGGAGGGACTCTGGATTGCTTCGCTTCGCTCGCAATGACGGAAAATTAGGAAACGACTCGCTTCTTCTTCGCGTTCAGCGCGGACGCCACGCGGCTGACGGGCGGCTTGCCAAGCACGCCGCTCATCGCGTTGGTGGCCGCGAGCAGCTTCTCCATATCCACGCCCGTCTTCACGCCCATGCCTTCGAGCATGTAGACGACATCCTCGGTCGCGACGTTCCCAGTCGCGCCCGGCGCGTAAGGACAGCCGCCGAGGCCGCCCGCGGCGGCGTCAATGACGCGGACGCCCTGCTCCATCCCCGCATAGAGGTTGGCCAGCGCCTGGCCATAGGTGTCATGGAAATGCATCGCGAGTCTGGCGGGCGGGACGTTCGCACTGACCGCGCGCAACATCTCCTTCGCCTTGTCGGGCGTGCCGACTCCGATGGTGTCGCCGAGCGATATCTCGTAGCAGCCGAGCTCGAACAGCGTGCGCGCAAGATCAGCCACCGCCTTCGGCTTGATCTCGCCGTCGAAGGGGCAACCGAGCACGCAGGAGATATAGCCGCGCACGGGCACACCGTCGGCCTTCGCGCGCGCCAGCACCGGCTTGAACCGCTCGATGGACTCCGCGACCGTGCAGTTGATGTTCGCCCGCGAAAAACCTTCGGAAGCCGCCGCAAACACCGAGACCACTTTGGCGCCCGCGGCACGCGCGGCGTCGTAGCCTTTCTCGTTCGGCACCAGCACGTGGAATTCGGCGCCCTTCACATGAGCGACGCCTCGCAAAACGGCATCCGAACTCGCCATCTGCGGGATCGCCTTGGGCGACACGAAGGCGCCGACCTCGACCGTCTTGAGGCCGGCAGCGACCAGCGCCTCGACGAAGGCAATGCGGGCCTCGACGCTGACGGGCGTCTTCTCGTTCTGGAGACCGTCGCGCGGCCCCATTTCGATGATGCGGACGGGATCGCTCATGTCACTCTCCGGAAGGCTCGACCACGGCGAGCTCGACGCCCTCCTGGACGATGTCGCCGACCTTGCACTTGATCGACTGCAGCACGCCGGCAAAGGGCGCGCGCAGCGTCTGCTCCATCTTCATCACTTCCAGGGTCAGGATCGGCGCGCCCTTCTCGAGCTTCGCCCCCTCCTCGGCGAGCACGGCGACGACGGTGCCCGGCAGGGGCGCCGCGATCTTGTCCTCGCCGGCCTGCTCCTCGCTTTCGCCGCCGAACGGATCGACCCAGTGCAGGTCGAAGCGGCCATTGCGCGTGCGCAAGTAGAGCTCATGGCCATCGATCACGGCCGCGACTGCCGATTTGACGCCGTCGAGCGTCAAGTCGAAGCCGCCTTCCTTCGCCGCGGTCGTGAACGCCAGCTCGCGGTCGCCGATCACCAGCGTCGCGGGGCCACTCCCGTAGTTCAGCGTGATCTTCTGCTCCGGCCCGTGCCCGACGCGGAAGACAAAGCTGCGCTGGCGGCGGCTGACCGGTTGCCAGCCGAACGTCTGCCAGGGCGAACCCGCCTGCACACGGGCGGCCTTTTGCTCGTCATCGAGGATCGCGGCCACCGCGGCACAAAGCTCGAGCTCCCCGGGTGCCGGTGCAGCCTGTGTGAGGACCGCCAGCTCGCGCTCGATGAAGCCGGTGTCGATCGCATTCGTGCGCACCTTGGGATGCGTCATCAGCGCCGACAGGAATGGGATGTTCGTCACGATGCCGCGGACGTCGGACTCTTCCAGTCCCCGATTGAGCCGCTCGATCGCGACGTCCCGCGTCGGCGCCCAGGCGATCATCTTGGCCAGCATGGCGTCGTAGTACGGCGACACGCTGTCGCCCTCGCGATATCCGGCGTCGATGCGTAAGCCTCCGGCTTCTGCCGGCAACCGCCAGGTGGAGATCCGGCCCACCGACGGCATGAAGTTCTTGGTGGGATTCTCCGCATAGACGCGCGCCTCGACGGCATGGCCGTTGAGCCGGATCTCGTCCTGCTTCAGCGGCAACGCCTCGCCGAAGGCGACGCGCAGCTGCCACTCGACGAGGTCGATGCCCGATATCAGCTCGGTCACGGGATGCTCGACCTGGAGACGCGTGTTCATCTCGATGAAGAACACGTCCTTGCCGTCGGAGACGAATTCGATCGTGCCGGCCCCGACATAGTTCACCGCTCCGGCGGCCTTTCGCGCGGCGGCGCAGACCGTCTCGCGCTGCGCGGCATTGAGGGTCGGCGACGGCGCCTCCTCGATCACCTTCTGGTGCCGGCGCTGCAGCGTGCATTCGCGCTCGAACAGCGAGAGCAGATTGCCGTGGCTGTCGCCGATCACCTGCACCTCGATGTGCCGGGGATTGTCGACATATTTTTCGATCAGCATGCGATCATCGCCGAACGCCGCCAGAGCTTCGCGCTTGGCGCTGACGATGGCGGGCCCAAGCTCGGCCGCCGAACGCACGATGCGCATGCCGCGGCCACCGCCGCCGGCTGACGCTTTCACCAGGATGGGGAATCCGATCTTGTCCGCCGCCTTCGCAAGCGTCGTCTCGTCCTGGGCCTCGCCGTGATAGCCGGGCACCAGCGGCACGCCGGCCTTCTCCATCAACTCTTTCGAGCCGGATTTCGAGCCCATCGCCGTCATCATCCCGGCAGTCGGGCCGACGAACACCAGCCCGGCGTCGAAGCAGGCCCGCGCAAACTCGGCATTTTCCGACAGGAAGCCGTAGCCGGGATGCACGGCCTCCGCCCCCGTCTTCCGTGCGGCCTCGATCAGCCGCTCGACATTGAGATAGCTGTCGCGGGCCCGCGCCGGCCCGAGCAGCACGGCTTCATCGGCGAGCGCGACATGCATCGCGTCGCGGTCGGCCTCGGAATAGACGGCGACCGTGCGCAAGCCCATGGCGCGGGCGGTGCGGATGACACGGCAGGCGATCTCGCCGCGGTTGGCGATCAGGAGGGTGCGAAAACGGCGGTAGAGCTTTGAGCGGTCCATCGCATCACATCCTGAACAGGCCGAATTTCGTCGGCTCGATCGGCGCATTCGACGCCGCCGAGAGCCCGAGCCCGAGCACGAGCCGCGTGTCGGCGGGGTCGATCACCCCGTCGTCCCAGAGCCGCGCGGTCGCGTAATAGGGGTGCCCCTGGCTCTCATATTGCGCGCGAATGGGCTCGCGGAACTTGTCTTCCTCTTCCCTGGACCAGCTGTCGCCCTTGGCCTCGATATTGTCGCGGCGCACCTGGCTCAGCACCATCGAGGCCTGCTCGCCGCCCATCACCGAGATGCGCGCGTTCGGCCACATCCAGAGGAAACGCGGCGAGTAGGCGCGGCCGCACATGCCGTAATTGCCGGCGCCGTAGGAGCCGCCGATCACAACGGTGAACTTCGGCACCGAGGCGGTCGCGACCGCCGTCACCAACTTGGCGCCGTCGCGCGCGATGCCGCCGGCCTCGTATTTCTTGCCGACCATGAAGCCGGTGATGTTCTGCAGGAACACCAGGGGAATGCCGCGCTGGCAGCACAGCTCGATGAAATGCGCGCCCTTCAGCGAGCTCTCGCTGAACAGGATGCCGTTGTTGGCGATGATGCCGACCGGATAGCCCCAGATATGGGCGAAGCCGCACACCAGCGTCGTGCCGTAGAGTTTCTTGAACTCGTCGAATTCCGAGCCGTCGACGATGCGCGCGATGATGTCGCGCACGTCGAACGGCTTGCGGCCGTCGACAGGCACCACGCCATAAATCTCCTCCGCCGCAAACAGCGGCTCGCGCGGCGGATGCATGTTCAGGTGCGGCCGCGCCGACGGCTTCAGCGTGCCGACGATACGCCGGGCGATGCCGATCGCATGCGCATCGTTCTGGGCGTAGTGATCGGTCACGCCGGACTGGCGCGAGTGCACGTCGGCGCCGCCGAGTTCCTCCGCGCTCACCACCTCGCCGGTCGCGGCCTTCACCAGCGGCGGACCGCCGAGGAAGATGGTGCCCTGATTGCGCACGATGATGCTCTCGTCCGACATCGCCGGCACATAGGCGCCGCCGGCGGTGCAGGAACCCATCACGATCGCAATCTGCGGGATTCCTTGTGAGGACATCTGCGCCTGGTTGAAGAAGATGCGGCCGAAATGCCGCTCGTCCGGAAAGATCTCGTCCTGCAGCGGCAGGAAGGCGCCTCCGGAATCGACCATGTAGACACAAGGCAGATTGTTCTGCCGCGCGACGTCCTGCGCCCGCAGATGCTTCTTCACAGTCATCGGATAATAGGTGCCGCCCTTGATGGTGGCGTCATTGGCGACGATCACGCATTCGCGCCCTGAAATGCGCCCGACCCCCGTGATGACGCTCGCCGAGTGCACGTCGCCGCCATAGAGGCCATAGGCTGCCAGCGGCGACAGCTCCAGGAACGAGGTGCCGGGATCGACCAGCAGATCGACGCGCTGGCGCGCCAGCATCTTGCCGCGCGCGGTGTGGCGGTTGCGCGATACCTCGCCGCCGCCGCCGGCGACCTGGCTGAGCTTTTCGCGCAAGTCCGCGACGAGGCCGCGCATGGCCTCGGAATTGCGCGCAAAGTCGGATGAAGACGGATCGATGCTGGAATGGAGCGGCATGATGATTCCAATGAGGTGAACGTTTAAGCCGTCTCGGCCATCAGCTCGCGGCCGATCAGCATGCGTCGAACCTCCGAGGTGCCGGCCCCGATCTCGTAGAGCTTTGCATCACGCCACAGGCGCCCGACCGGGAATTCGGACGTGTAGCCGACCCCGCCCAGCGCCTGGATCGCCTCGCCCGCCATCCACGTCGCCTTCTCCGCGGAATAAAGGATCGCCGCGGCGGCGTCCTTGCGTAAGCTGCGCGCATGATCGGCGCGATCACAGGCGCGCCCCACCGCATAGACATAGGCACGCGTGGCCTGCCAGGTCGAATACATGTCGGCGAGCTTGCCCTGCATCAGCTGGAAATCGCCGATCGGCTGCCCGAACTGCTTGCGCTCGTGCATGTAGGGCACGACGGCGTCCATGCAGGCCGCCATGATCCCGAGCGGACCGCCCGAGAGCACCGCGCGCTCATAATCGAGGCCGGACATCAGCACCTTGACGCCCTCGCCCACCTTGCCGAGCACGTTCTCCTCCGGCACCTCGCACTCGTCGAAGAACAAGGGATAGGTGTTGGAGCCGCGCATGCCCAGCTTGTCGAGATGCTGGCCGTGGGTGAAGCCCTTGAAACCCTTCTCGATCAGGAAGGCCGTCATGCCGCGCGGGCCGGCGTCCGGATCGGTCTTGGCGTAGACGACCAGCACATCGGCATCGCCGCCATTGGTGATCCACATCTTGGAGCCGTTGAGCACGTAACGGTCGCCGCGCTTGTCGGCGCGCAGCTTCATCGAGACGACGTCGGATCCGGCGCCGGGCTCGGACATCGCGAGCGCGCCGACATGCTCGCCGGAAATCAGCTTTGGCAGATAGCGCTGCCGCTGCGCGTCGTTGCCGTTGCGGCGGATCTGGTTGACGCAGAGGTTGGAATGGGCGCCATAGGACAGCCCCACGGCCGCGGAGCCGCGCGAAATCTCTTCCATCGCGACGATGTGGGCGAGATAGCCCATGTTGGAGCCGCCATATTGCTCCGGCGCGGTCATGCCGAGCAGGCCGAGATCGCCGAAGCGCTTCCACAGGTCCGCCGGGAACAGATTGGCCTCCTCGATATCGGCCGCACGCGGGGTGATCTCTGCCTCGACGAAGGCGCGAAGCGTGTCGCGCAGCATGCCGATGTCTTCGCCCAGATCGAAATCGATACTCGGGATGTTCACGGCGATTCCTCCCTATTTTGGGCTCCGAACCTAGCCCGGTCCCGGCCTTCTTGCAGTCGAAAAGGTTGCATTTTCCGCCAAACTTCGCGAGGATTTCCTGAGGAGATCCGATGCCTTTTCAAGCCGCCACGGCCCTTCCGCGCCGCGCCGTCACGCCCGCCGCCTTCGTCCGCGGCGTGGTGGCCGCTTATGAGCGGTACGGCCGGGATCCCGCCGAGGCCTTGAGCCGCGGCCAGGTCGCGCCGGAGCTTCTGAACGCTCCGGATGGGCGGGTCACTGCCGCCCAATTCGAGGCGCTGGCGGGCCATGCCATGCGCGAGCTCGACGACGAGGCGCTCGGCTGGTTCTCGCGGCGACTGCCCTGGGGCACCTATGGCATGCTGTGCCGCGCCTCGATCACCGCGCCGACGCTGGAGGTCGCGCTCAAGCGCTGGTGCCGGCACCACCGTCTGGTCACCGAGGATGTGCTGCTCGATCTCGAGGTTGGCGAAGAGACCGCCGTCGTGTCGATCAATGAGCGACGCGACCTCGGGCCCTGCCGCGAGTTCTGCCTGGTCACCTTGTTCCGCTACGTGCTCGGCTTCTCGTGTTGGGCCGTCGATTCCCGGATCGCGCTCCGTGCAGCTGAATTCCCCTACCCGCAGCCCGAACATGTTTCGGTCTATCCGACCATCTTCTGCCGGGCCGTCCGCTTCGATGCGGACCGCGCCGGCATCGTCTTCGACAAGCACTATCTCTCGCTGCCGCTCACGCGCAGCGCGGCCGATCTCGACAACATGCTCGAGGGCGCGTTGCGGCTGACCGTGCTGCCGTACCGGCGCGACCGGCTGCTGGTCGAGCGCGTGCGCCGCGTGCTCCGCAATGCGCGCGGCCGCCTTCTCGGCGCCGAGGACGTCGCGAGCGAGTTGGCGCTGTCCACCCGCACCATGCACCGCCGCCTGCGCGAGGAGGCCACCTCGCTACGCGATCTCAAGGAAGAGGCAAAATTCGAGCTCGCCAAGCAGGAGCTGATGCGCGGCCGCACCCCGATCAAGCGCATCGCGGAGATCGCCGGCTTCCGCAACGAGAAGAGCTTTTCGCGCGCCTTCCGCAGCTGGACAGGGGCCTCCCCGCGCGAGTTTCGCGGCCGGTACCGGTGAGCGAGCGCGTCCGCTGCGTGGTCATCATGAATTGCGGCCCCCGAGATGGATCTCGGAGGCCGTAACATCTCTGAACCGGTCTCGATTGCAGCGTCAGTTCGAGTTGGTCTGGCCACCCGGCCGGAGCTTGCGCGAGTGAGTCTGCTTCGGCTGCTGGGCGAACGCGTCATTCGAGGTCTTCGCACCGCCGCTCTGCGAGCAGGTGCCGCCGATGCCGCCGGCGGCCTGGCGGCAGGCCTCCATCGTCGGATAGCCGCAGCCGTGAGCGGCCTGCGCGCCGTTGGTGATGCAGAAGTCATCGGCCTTGGCAGCCGGTGCGGTCATCATGAGAAACGCGGATGCAAACAGCGTCGCAGCGGATGCGACGAACGTCTTCGAATTCGATGTCATGGTGTCTTTTCCTGCTTCAGAGTCTCACAAAAGAGGCCTCGGCATGCCAACACGCTGAGGGTTCGCACTTCGCATTTAGGCGGCGCCGCGGAACCGGCAATCACGGCTCAGTGCATTGCAGGGCTTCGCAAATCACATGTCATAGTTAGGTGAGTGACTCATGTATTTAATTCGGACTGCGTGAAATTCTTACTTGGCTGCACGGGAGCAGTTCCGATCCTATCCTGCCGGCGCCACCACGGAGACCTCCTGCAACGGCAGCGGGACATCCTTGGCGACACCGAGCACGGGGAAGCTGCGGACGTTCTTCACATCAGGCATCGCCGCGAAATGCAGGAGCTGCTGGCGCATGCTCTCGACGCTCGGCGCCACGCATTTCAGCAAATAGTCGGTGTCGCCCGAAATCCGCCAGCACTGCTGGATGCGCGGAATCGCTGATATCGAGCTCTCGAACGCCTCCAGCACCGGCTGGGCCTGGCTGCCGAGCTGGATCGAGACGAACGACACCACTTCAAAGCCGAGCCGCCGCTCGTCGATGACGGCGCGCACCGCCCGGATCACGCCGCGGCTGAACAGCGATTTCAGCCGCCGCAGGCAGTTGGGCGCGGACACGCCGACGCGCAGCGCCAGCTCGTTGTTGCGCACCCGCCCGTCCTGCTGCAGCTCGGACAGTATCTTCAGATCAACGCCGTCGAGCTGGTCACGCCCCGCCATACCCCACCTCGCCATGAGCCCATCATGCGAGGCAGCGAAGCATGTGGCGGAATTGGTGCCAACCACCTTAACCGTCCCCCAGGCTGGAAAAGCGTGGCGCGAAGCTTGCCTGCGGCCCATCCTTCGAGACGCCCGCCTCCGGCGGGCCCTCAGGATGAGGTAACGCTTCGCGGCACGATATCAGACCTCATGGTGAGGAGCCCGCCAAGGCGGGCGTCTCGAGCCATGCAGGCCGAGCTCATGCGGCGAAAACGTGGATGCCCGGGACAAGTCCGGGCACGACGTGCCGATAGAGCTTGCCGAGACTCAATGCGTCCAGGGCTCGCCGCGGCGGAACGAGAAATTATCCGCATAGGCGACCGGCCGGCGAATCGATTCCTGCGGCTCGATGACCTGGTAGGCGATGCCCTTGCGCTCGCAATAGGCGACCGCCTCTTCCTTGCTGTGGAAATGCAGCGTGATCTGCTGCTTCATGTCGCCGGAGGAGGTCCAGCCCATCAGCGGCTCGACCGAGCGCGGCTGCTCCGGCTCGTAGTCGAGCTGCCATTCCTTGGTCTTGGACCGGCCGGATTGCATCGCGTTCTTGGCAGGCTTGAAAATGCGTGCGGTCATGGCTGGTCCGGGCCTCTTCGTCTTTTCGTTCGATTTCGATGCGTCACGGTGGCAGTTGGTGGAAACCTCGGGGATAGTATAGAGAAACCGATCGGGACTTGATCGGTGATTCCGGCCCCCGGCCCCCTCGCCAACGGTATAGTCATTATGCTGCACCGTGACAATTCCGTACCCGCCTTCCGCGCCGGGATCCCGCCCGGCGGCACTGCCGCATCAGCCTATCCGATCTCTTCGAGAGCTCCCGTCGCATGGCCTTCCTGAACATCAGTGCAACGCTTCCCGACAAGGGCCGCGATCTCCGGCTCGACCTGTTTCGCGGTGTCGCGAACTGGGCGATCTTTCTCGACCATATCCCCGACAACGTCGTGAACTGGATCACGACCCGCAATTACGGCTTTTCCGACGCGGCCGACCTGTTCGTCTTCATCTCCGGCTATACCGCCTCCTTCGTCTATGCGCGGATGATGCTGGAGCGCGGTTTCATCGTCGGCGCCACGCGGCTGACCAAGCGGGTCTGGCAGCTGTATGTCGCCCACATCATCCTGTTCGTGATCTACATCGCCTCGATCAGCTATCTGGCGCTGCGCTTCGGCGATTCCGAGATGATCAACGAGTTCAACGTCGCCGGCCTCGTCGACAACGCGACCGAGACGCTGCGCCAGGGCCTGTTCCTGCGCTTCAAGCCGCTCAATCTCGACGTGCTGCCGCTGTACATCGTGCTGATGGGCCTGTTTCCGCCGGTGCTGTGGTTCATGTTGCGCAAGCCCGATTTGACGATGGCGCTGTCGATCGTGCTGTGGCTCGCCGCGCGCCATTACGGCCTGAACCTGACGGCCTATCCGGCCGGCCAGTGGTACTTCAATCCGTATTGCTGGCAGGTGCTGTTCGTGTTCGGCGCCTGGTGCGCGATGGGCGGGGCTCGGCGCTCGATGACGCTGATCAATTCGCCGATCACCCTGTGGGTATGCCTCGGATATCTCCTGTTCGCGCTGGTTATGACCATGGCCGGCCGCTTCCCCACCTTCGGCGGCATGTTCCCGGAATGGCTGTTCTCGGCCTTCAACCCCAATGACAAGACCAACCTTGCGCCGTACCGCTTCCTCCATTTCGTGGTGATCGTGATCCTGGTGATCCGCTTCGTGCCGAAGGAGTGGCCTGGGCTGGAGTGGAGGGTGTTCGATCCCCTGATCGTCTGCGGCCAGCAGTCGCTCGCCGTGTTCTGCGTCGGCGTGTTCCTGTCCTTCGTCGGCCATTTCGAACTGTCGATGAGCTCGGGCTCGCTGCTTGCGCAGATCTTCGTCAGTGTCGCCGGCATCGCGATCATGACGACGGTCGCCTACTACATCTCGTGGTCGAAGAAGCAGGACAAGCCGCTGAAGCCGCCACCGCCCAAGCCGGCGGCAGCGGCGGCCTGAGCCGGAGACGCCCTTCGGAGCGCGACGTCCGCTTGCCGCTTTCCGAGCCGAAGATCGCATTGACATGAGTCAACAGAGGCGGCGGCGCCGGCCCGCATAGTGTTGCCACGACCTGAGCCGCCGCTCCGTCGTCAGCAACCCTCCTCTGGCACAAGGCCCAAACACATGCCCTCTCATTTCCACGCCGTGGTATGGATCGACCATTCACAGGCCCGGATCTTCCATCTCGGCCTGAGCGGCTCGGACGAAGTCACGCTGCATCCGCAACTGCCGACTCGTCATCTTCATCACAAGGCCAATGTGATCGGCAGCGGCCATGCTGCCCCCGACAAGGCATTTTACACCGAGGTGACCAAAGCCATCGCCGATGCCGGCGAGATCCTCATCATCGGTCCGGCGAGCGCGAAGACGGAGCTTGCCGGCCACATTCACGCGAGCGCCCCTGATCTGGCCACGCGGATTGTCGCGGTGGAGGCGGCCGATCATCCCTCGGACGCCGAGATCGTCGCCTACGCGAAGCGCCACTTCAAGATGCCGCTGCCGCGCGTGCAAACGCCGGGATCAGCAATAGGCGAGCGGCACTCGGGTTAGGACCGTACGACCTCGACGATAACGCAAGGCGCGATGATGGTGCGATGATGGTTCATCACGATCTCACCGCGCTTCAGGCCGCCTCTTCGCCGTCGAACTCGGTGAATTTCTTGTAGATCCAGTTCCGACCGTCGTAGCGGCGCCAGACCTTGCCGACCACGAACTGCCCATTGATGGAGCGGCGCGGCACGATCACTGTCCAGAGGTGCCAGATGTGCGTCCAGCTCGACTGCGGAACAACGGTCTTGAGGTTGCGATCAAAAGACATGTGGCAGAACTCGCTGGCGCAGAACTCAACTGGTAGGCACGCCGCGACGAACCGTGACCTGTGGCGCTCGGAATTGAAGGCAGCCCATCGCGAGCCGGGACCGACCTGATCACAGCCACCCAAGCGGCCGCAACAACCGCTCGCCTTTAACCTAACCGATCAACCTTACTTGGGATGGAGCGGCACGATCGTTTGAAAGCCGCGGCCGGGTTTTCCGGAAGGCCCATGATTGAGAACGAATGCCGTCTTGGGCACTTTTCCAGAACTAACCAGCCCGGGCCGAAAAAGCGCAACGCCGCGCAAGCGGAATATCATCGCTTGGCGGCGTCCGTTAGGCATTGGGCGCTGAAATCCCCAACACACATATGTCTGTGGCAACAGCCAAAGGTTCGATGAATCTTTGGCAATTCTGCGCCACGCGGGCCTTCATCAACGCCTTGAAAAATCGCGCAGAAGTCGTGTGGCGCAGGCTATGAGCGCCAAGGCTTCAAAGGGCTGGGACAGACCTCGCGCAAACGGCTCACCCGCAATATGCCGCCTGCCCTGCTTCGGCCACCAAGCCGACTGGGACGTGGCGCTGGGGCTGGAAGCCCGGAAAGCATTTTACGAGCTCGGCCGGGCAACCAAACGCAGCGCCGTGCGTTGCAGGTTTTTCCCAGCGATCGCGAGGCGTCCGTGAATGTCAACGATCAGCGCGCGCCCCCGCCATGGACGCACAGTCATCTCGTCTCACGTCCGTGTGAGCAGCAGCGCGGCCGGTGAATTTCCGTGAGCGAGCGGAGACCAATGAGGAGCAGGCCGCATGGCCGAGGGGGAGCAGTGAGCCAGATCGATACGACCGAGAAACTATCCGACGTCCCGGAGACCGGAAGCTCGCTGCTGCCGCTCTGCGGACTTGGCGTGGCCGGGATTGCAAGGCTGGGCTGGATCTGCGCCCTCGCCTGGGGCGCCTGGCGGCTTGTTGACTGGCTGCTGTTCTGAGCGGAGTTGGGGTCGCAGCTCTGCGATCCCACGACGCTGCGAGCCTTCTCGGGACTGGTCGGGGCAGCTGGATTCGAACCAACGACCTGCAGTACCCAAAACTGCCGCGCTACCAGGCTGCGCTATACCCCGACTGTCCAGCGAGCCCCGTCGATACACGCTTCCCGAGACGTCAGCAAGCTGCCAACAAAGCTCCAAAGCCAGCAGCGCGGCCGGCAATCGCCGGACTTTCCCGCCCTATTTGCTGCCGAACAGGGGATGGCCGACGCGGTCGCCGGGGCGGATGCCGTACTTCTGTGCCGTTCCCGCCACCACCTCCAACACGGCCCTGGCCGGCCCCCGGGACGAGATGATCTTGGTCGACAGCGGCTCGGTGTTCTCGGCGATACGCAGGATGCGGCCGTCGGCGCGGATGAAGATCATGTCGAGCGAGACATAGGTGTTCTTCATCCACATCGACACTTCCTGCTCGGGATTGAAGTCGAACAGCATGCCTTTGCCGTCAGGCAGTTCCTTGCGATACATCAGGCCGGTCTGCTTCTCTTCCTCGGTCGTTGCCATTTCCACCGAGAACACCTGCACACCATTCTTGGTGACGATCTCGAGCGGCTGGAAGCTGGCGGCGCCCGCGGGCGCGCTGGCGACGACACAGCCAATGATGAGGAGGATGGCGGCAAGCCAGCCCTTTGCAACGGACCAGACGGCCTTTCGATCAAAATTCATGGGGCTCTCGAGGCGTGGGGACTGGGTCAGTCCTACGCGGCGGCCAGCGGAAAAGGAAGAGGCGCGCCGGCCAGCCGGCACGCCTCTGCTCACGATTGCGAGAATTGGTGCTCTTTAGTGCGACTGCAATCCCGGCGATCCGGTCTCGGGATGGATCTCCGCCGCCATCATGCCCTTGGAGCCCGGCCCGAAGCGAACCAGGACATACTGGCCCGGCCTGAGTTCAGTCATGCCGAACCGGCGCAGTGTCTCCATGTGCACGAAAATGTCGGGCGTGCCCTCGCCGCAGGTCAGGAATCCGAAGCCGCGCAGCCGGTTGAACCATTTGACCTGGGCCCGCTCCAGCCCGCTGGTCGGAGTGACCGTGACATGGGTGCGCGGCGGCAACATCTGCGCCGGATGGATCGCGGTCGACTCGTCCATCGAAACCACGCGGAAGGCCTGGTAACCCTTGGCGCGCTGAATGCACTCGACGACGATGCGGGCGCCCTCATAAGCGGTCTGGAAGCCGTCGCGCCTGAGCACGGTCACGTGCAGGAGCACGTCGGGCCAGCCATTGTCAGGAACGATGAAGCCATAGCCCTTGGAGGCGTCGAACCATTTGATGACGCCATGGACCTCGACGAGATTGGCGCTGGTCTCACCGAGTCCGCTGAAGGGACTGAGTGCGCTATCGCGACCGACACCGCCATGTTCGCCCGGCGTCATCCGCCCGGGCGATACTCCCTGCCCGGGAACTCCGAGCTTCTTGGACTCAAATCCGTCCGACGACCCCATAACCCCGGACCCCACACTGCCATTGCGGCCCGCCACATTGGCGGCGCTCGAATCACGCGTCTTATGAAAAACTTCTCAACTCGACGCGACGCGAATCTTTCGACTCAAAAGATAACACTCCCGGTTGCGAGGCATAGACAAAAAAGAGATTCGCCGGAACCTATGAACAGCTTGCATTGCGGCGAATCAAATCGATTCGTCTCAATTGCCGACGAAGGGACCGAGCGTTTCGCCGATATCCTGATGGATGACGAGGTCGGCAATATCGTCCTGCTCGGTCGGCTCGCGGTTGATGATGACCAGACGTGCACCGGCGCGCTTGGCCATGATCGGAAAGCCCGCGGCCGGCCAGACCACCAGCGAGGAACCGATCGCGATGAAGAGGTCGCAGGATTGCGACAGCGCGGTTGCGCGCTGCATTTCGTCATCCGGCATCATCTGACCGAAGGAGATCGTGGCGGTCTTCACCGGCTCGTCGCACGCCGTGCAGTTTGGCGCCGCGCCATCGCCGTCGAAACGGCGCCTCACCCAGTCCAGCGGATAGACCTGCCCACATCCGACGCATCGCGCGAAAGTAGTATTTCCATGAAGTTCAACCACATGTTCGGTGGCAAAGCCCGAGGCCTGGTGCAGATTGTCGATGTTCTGGGTGATGACGGCGGGAACCTTGCCGGCGCGATAGAGCGCGGCCAGCGCGCGATGGCCGCGACCGGGCTTCGCCGCGGCAAACACCTCCTCCATCGCGAAGCGGCGGCGCCAGGCCTCGTTGCGCGCCTCCCGGCTCGCGACGAATTCGTCGAACGGAATCGGACTGTTACGCGTCCAAATTCCGCCCGGCGAGCGGAAGTCGGGGATGCCGCATTCGGTCGAGATGCCAGCTCCGGTGAACGGCACGATGACCTTGGCCTCGGCGATCATGTCGCCGAGCAGTTCGACCCCGCTCTGAAGATCCGATGCGATCAATTGCGCCTCCCGACTCGTTCTGCCTGACAGCAGCATGCACAAGCGACAACATCGTTGACGTACTTATCAAGCGCGAACGCCGTTCGCTCGGCAATTTCTTCCGGCCTTTCGCTTATCACATTCCTGCAATGCCTCCTCCCCATTGACGCCCCATTCAGGAGCGCCAATGGATGTGTTGACGCGACTCAACGTGATTGCGGCGGCAGCGCTTGAGTTCAGATGCGCACGTACTCAGGTGTAGAGGGGATTTGACATGACCGAAGACGAAGAACGCAAAGCGCGTGAGCGCGATGAGATCGCCGCCCGTGTCGCCGCCTTCCGTGCTACGCAAGAGAAGTTCAAGCGCGAGCGCGAAGAATTTTTCGTGTCGACGCTGGAGAACGCTCGCAAGGTCGAGCGGCCATCGCTCTGGCCCTAGGATGTCGCGCAGGCAAACGCGGCGACAGGCGAATGAAAAAAGCCCGGAGCGACGCTCCGGGCTTTTCGCTATTGGCGACTACCAATGGCGCCAGTGGTGATGGCGGTAGTAGGGCCCGCCGCCGTAATAGGCGTAAGGACCCGGTCCGTAATAATAGCTCGGGCCGCCATAATAGCCGTAGCCGGGTCCGTAATAATCATACGGCCGCGAGGCTGCGACCGCACCCGCGGTGATGGCGCCGGCGGCAAGGCCGAACGCAAGGCCCGGGCCGATGCCGCGACCGCGCGCCTCGGCCGGCGCGGGCGCCGCGACGGCGGTCACGCCGACGGCCGCGACGGTGGCCAGAACTGCCAATGTCTTCTTCATGCTCTTCTCCTTCGCGTCGTGAAGATACCGCTTGGCGTCATGGACGATAACCGCGGCCGCCTGCGATGGTTGCGCGATCCACGGAACTCCGGCGCGATCAAAAAATGTCGATGCAGCGGGAACGAAATCGCCGGGCGCCGATTGACCTCCTAAGTGCGGGAGCCTCCGCCATCCGGGTTGAGGCAACAGCACGAAGACCCCGTCAGCATCTCCGCGATGCTGGCGGGGTTTTTCAGTTTAGCGGGAGCCAATGGCAGCAGACCACAATTGCTGCCAGCGAGGCGGACGATCGAGGAGGAAGATTTGCCATTATCCGCTTTGCTGGCCCGCATCCGCAAATTGGTTCCCAGATCCGACGATCAGCATTACGACGAAATCGTCCGCAGCTTCGGTGTCGGCACGCTGCGCCCGCCGCCGACGCCGATGACCGACGGCGAACTGGCGCGGGCGATCGCCGAGTTCCTGAAGGAGCGGCCGTCGAGCGAATCCGTCGCGGCCCTCGGCCGCCGGCTCGACCCCACCTCACGGGTTTTGAGTTTCTTTTCGGGAGCAGGGAACGAGGATTGCGCGCGGACGTTGAATTCTTCCTCACGCTGAGCGGAAGGAGAAAGAGGCCCGACATGCCCGCGTGGCTCGAAGTCCTACTCAACCTGTCCGGCTATGCCGGCTTCGTGGCGCTCGCCTCGCGCGGCGCCGCCTGCCCGCAGGCGCCGGCCGACGATCGCATCTGCGGCGACGAACGCTAATTGGCGTGCGAGGCTTGGCCCGCCGTGCGGACCAGCCGGTCGGCCTTGACCGCCACGCGCGTGTCCTCGGCCTGCGGCCGCAGCGAGAAGCTGATCACTACGAAAGCGAGACAGAAGAGCGTACCGACGACGGCGACGCGCCGGCGGGTCTGCCGATCGCCTTGGTAAAAGGAGGGCTCTGAAAAAGGTGTCATGACAAAATCGCTTCTTGGCAAAGTCGCTTCTTGCTTCTTGCCAGACACCTACCCCACCCCGCCGCAAGCGCAACGCGATTGAGCTTTTAACCTAACCGAATAGCGTTATCGGCATCCGCGCAAGCTATCGTTAGGAGCCTCAGGGAAGGCGCCTCTGCCGCTGGCGAAGGACCGACCGAGTTTGTTCCGGCTTCGACTCTATTTCGCTCTCGAAGAACGAATCGGAATCGCAGAATTCCGCACGACGCAGTTCTTAACAAACACTTTTGCGACGCGATCAAACCAGCCCGCTTCACTGGTTCTGGAGAGACACGGGCGGGACTGTACCAAGTATCATGCCTCCTCGTTGCGATACGCACGGTCGCCATTGCCGCCGCCGGGCGCAACCCGTTCTGCATCCGACTCCATTTCGTTCTCGAAGAACGAATCGGAATCCCGAAAATCAGTGCGGAGCGATCGATCGATGAAAGCGCGCGCCCTTACACATTCGGCCGCGGGGAGGCTTTGCCGGCAAACTCATCGGCGACCGATCGAGCGCGAAGGGGGCAGAACGCGATCGCGCTCGCAGGTTGCCGCGTGTCGCCGATACTGATCAAGCCGCCCGCTTGGCCTTCTCTCTCGAGAAGCATTCGAGGATCTGGATGCGGAGCTCTTCTGCAGCAGGTCCCTCGAGCTTTCTGAGCTCGTTCCAGAGCCTGATCACTTCGCGCTGTTTTTCGACAGTCATGAGTCACCTCTAAAAGTCTTCCAAGGCGGCCCACACTAGAACAAAATGAGAACAAAAAGTCCAGCCCTCAGGACAAATTTCCAGGCTGTCGCGTTGAACCTTTTCGGAGCGGCAAAGACTCACGAAAGCTGGGGATTTCAGCGCCCAGTCACACGGCAGCGCCGCCTGACGAACATATTCCGTCACCGCGGCGCTGTTGCTTTTTAAATTTTCAACTTTAAGTTTGGGACACGGTTGGCGGCCAGGCGCTGAAATCCCAACGCCGTCAGCCAAGAGAGCCCCGCGCGAAAGCGCGGGGTTTTTCTTCGAAGCTGGTGACTTGGCGAGGCGCGCGGATTGCACGCTATCGAAACGATGCCTCGCTCTTGCGCATCGACCGGCCGAAATTCAGCGGGCCGGCGACGGCGCGGCCCAGCCGCGCGGGCCTCGGAAGCCAGCATCGCGAGCTTCGTCATCGAGGCGCCGATGATCTGCGAGTTCTGCGGGAACGAAATCGCCTTACGAAAGGACCCGCCGCAACGACATCTCCGGCGCCTCAGACGGCATCCTTGGCGACTTTCAGCGGCGAGGCCTTGACCGATTTGCTTGCGGGCTTTGCCGCAAACTGCATCGGCTCCTTGGTGAAGGGATTGACGCCCATGCGGGCTTCGGTCGCCGGCTTGTTCACGACCGACATCTTCACGAAGCCGGGAATGACGAACTCGCCGGACTCGTTGAGCTCCTTGTAGCCGACCGTCGCCATGTACTCGATCACCGACTTCACATCGTTCTTCGAAAGCTGCGTGCCCTCGGCAATTGCATCGATCAATTGGGTCTTCGTCATCTTCGCCATGTCTGAATTCCTTTGAATGGGGGGCGCGAGCAATTCCCGGAGAGGACGCGGCCGGACCGCGGGGGCGCGCTGCTGGTTCATGCCAGAAGTCATCGGGCTTAGAACCCATCGAGGCCGAAAACGCAAGCATGGGTTCTCAGGCGCTCCCTGACTCCTGTGAACGATACCCACCCTTCTTTTGAACCATTCGGCGGCCGACGCGTCCTATGATTGAGATTCCCAAGCCTCACCCCACCAGAGCGCCCCGCCTCCTCAGGGCAGGGTTTTCGCTGTTGTGGCTCCTGTTGATCGCGACCGCCATGTCACCTCCACGTGAAACCTGTGGCTCGGCCCGCATTGTTGACGCTTCAGTAACCTAACGCGGCCAAGCTCCCATCAGGTTCGTTGCGTTGGAGTATCCCCACAGTGCTGGATTTTAACGAGCTGCGTGAACTCGCGGCTGATGTTCGTATTTTCGTCGACGTCGCCGAAGACAAGGCCGAAGCGCTCAGGGCCGTCATCGCCGCTTACGACGTGGTGCTGGCGATCTTCCCCACTGAAGAGGGCATGGGCCTCCACGTCATCAAGGGCCGCGAGATCCTGGACGGGATCGCAAAGTCGCGGACACATGCGATGTACAGCCACACGGCGATCGCGGTTCCCGACCTCGCACATGCAGAAGCGCTCAAGTTCCTGACGACACCTGTCGATCAACGGATCGCAGCCTAAAGCATGATCCGGAAAAGTGCGCAGCGGTTTTCCGAAAAGATCATGCTTGAACAACGACCTAAAGCGCGATGACGATTCATCCTCATCGCTCGCGCTTGAGTCGCTGATGCGAATGTGCCTGCCGCGACGCAGCTTGCCGCATGCAAGAACCCGCGTTTGCTCGAACGAAGCGCGGGCCGCGGCGCTCCCACGTCGCAGGATTTCTTTTCCATCCAGTTCTTAGGAACATGAATTCCGCACTCCCGTTGGCTGCAGGCAACCAACCAGGAGTTTGCGATGAAGACGATCATGATCGCCGCCGCCGCCCTCGGTCTCATGTGCGGTTCCGCCTTTGCGCAGAACCAGACTGGCCCGGCCCCGCAGTCCAACAACATGCAGAAGCCCGGCATGAACAGCACGGACAAGGGCTCGATGAATCACAGCACGACCGGGATGAGCAATGACGGCATGAGCAAGGGCGGAATGGTGAGGCCGGACGCATCCGGTCAGGGCGGTTCGGGCGCGGGCAGCGACCAGGGCGGCACCAGAACGCGCAGCAACATGAAGTAACACAGTTACCTGCGAGGCTTGCTGTTCGGCCGCGCCGCTCCGCAACAGAGCGGCGCGTGTTCACCTCTCCCCGACGGGTGAATCAAACTCTTTGCGCACATCGCTTGAATCAGAACTCATCCCGCTCCCGACAGCTGCCTTTCAACTGAACGGAGGGATCTGTCATCGCCCGGCGCTATGCGCATCGGTTCACCTCTGCGTTCGGCCGAGCCGCGAGCAGAGAACATTTTCCGACGTTTCCGCTTCAGTGATCCAGCAGAATGGCCGCCGAGCCGATCACGATGCAGGAGAGACCGACAATGGCGGTGGCGAATTCGACCGCATTCTCCACGCGGAAGAATTTGATGATCGCGTCCCGTACGACGCTGAGGAGCGTTTCCACGATCGCGCTGAGCTGGCCCTGAAGCATGCCAGTTGGTCACGGCCGATCTCGCCGAGGTTCACCCTCGGCCATTCTCGGCAAGTCCGGCGCCGTAGATTTTCTTTTGAACTTTCGACCGGCTCGCGCGTCTTACAGTTGAAGCGTCCCTAAGCTTCACCCCCGACAGAGAACCCCGCTTCCCCCAGGCGGGGTTTTCGCTTTTGCGCGCTGCATCGGCTCGTCCGGAATTTCAAGCCTCTTTTGCCGTTGACCCGGCTGCCCTCCCGAAGCACCTTTTCGGCGGGCAGGCTTTTGAGGAGGAGTTATGCCGAAAACCCTTGTGGAATTCAGAGCGAAGAACCTTCGTTTGCTGGAACGGCTTTGTCCCGATGATCCCAGATATATCCAGGCCTGGCTGAAGCAATTCGACGAGCAGAACGGGATCACCCCCGAAGCGCGTCCGAAGTCCGGTAAAATGCGACGGACTTCTCCGCCGAGGAAGGTTGCTTCGCCCGGTCGGACCAGGTCAGCGCCCTCCTCCTCGGTCTCATCACGCTGATCGGCGCAACGACGAGCGCGCACGTCTTCGCCTTGTTGCCTTTCCTAACGGGAGCGCAGGAGACGGTGCAATGACGGCAGGCCTGCGCGCCGGCGGCCATCGCCATCTTTCCGGCTGGCGGCCGCGTTTGGCGCACAGCTGCAATTGGGAGCGCCGTCACTGCAATTTCGAACCGTACGAATGGACGGACACGTCGCTTCTCGACCGCGCGTGTTGACACCAGCGACGTGCCCCGATGCGATGCACGAGCAACGACACGAGCGCACAGCCCCTCACGGAATATCCGCGGCCTTGCGGTTGTCGCCGATTGAAACCGGCTTGTTCAGGAAATATTCGCGGTTGCCCGTCGCAGCCTCCGCGTACTGGTCGATGGCCACGATGATGGCCTGGACGTGGGCATAGCACCATCCTTCCCGCGTTGCCTTTCGGCGAACGTCCTCGAGCGCGGTCAGGAAGGGCGACAGCTCTCTCTCGTCGTCGAACCAGCGCCTGCTCACCATGTCCTCCCGCCGAGCACCCTGCCCTTGTTGTGATGCGGCTCTGCGCTCCTCAGCGCGTCACGCTGGGCACAGAGACTTTCAACCTTCGCCTCCATCCGAGACAGCAGCGCTTCGGCCGAGGCGGTGCCGACGCCCGCCCGCTGCAGCTGCAGGATCTCCTTCCTCTGCTTGCCGATTTGGATGCGCATCCGTTCGATCTCCCGCCTGACAAAGTCCAGGTCCGGCATGTCCAGCCTCGCGATTTTGAATATGGCCAAAGAGAACAAAAAAGGAACGAAGAGTCGAGTCCGACGTTGGACGGAAAAGGAGATTTGCGATGGCCGACAACACCCGGAAGGAACCGAAGGACTGGGTTTCCGGCGACGACCCGATGACGGGAGCCCAGGAATCCTACCTCAAGACCCTCGCCGAGCAGGCGCATCAGGACCCGCCCGCGGAAGAGCTGACCAAGGCCGAGGCCTCGGAGCTGATCGACAGGATGCGGCAAAAGGCCGGGCTGGAGGAGTGACCCGTAGAATTGCGGGAATCCGGCGCCGTGTGTATGCAAACGAAATTGGGAATCCAAAATGCCTTATTTCGTTTGTGCCCGCGACGGTGCGGGCCGGATCATTTTGAAGCGAGACACCAGGGAAGCGGCCGAGAAGAAGGCCGCCGAGCTCCGCGACATGGGCTATTTCGAAGTCGAGATCATCGCGAAGGGGGGCGAGAAGGCGGCGTGAAGGATTGGCGCGTGTATGCCGAGGATGACCGAGATGGCCAACCGCCCTTTCCTTCGCGACGCATTGGATGGCCAATTCCGCTTATCCCTTTCGATGGGCGCGTAAGATCTACGACGATACTCTTCCGCAGAGGGGCCTTTGGCAGCGGTTTCGGCGGCTCGGCTTCTCCAGAATTGCGTAATCGGGGTCGGGATCGGTACCGAATGGCGCCGTGGTCACCGGCCGCCCTTGCGATCGTCATTCAATTGAATTACATATCACATCGCATCCGAGGATGGCGAACATGGCCGCAAATGCCCTTGTCCAGACCCGCATCGACGCCGATATCCGTGATCGCGCCTCCGCCGTACTTGAGGAGATGGGGCTAACGGTATCGGACGCGGTACGCATCCTGCTGACCCGGACCGCCAATGAAGGCGCGCTACCGCTCGAACTCCTCACGAACAGCAAGGCTCATGATGCTTGGTTCCGCGCGAAGGTTCTGGAGGCGTTGAACGATGCCCGGCCTGATGTCTCCGACGAACAGGCTGAAGCGCATTTCGCAGAGCGGCGCGCGGCGGCCCGGCGCAGGGCGGACGAACTAGAGTCGTGAAGCTCGTCTGGTCCGACTTCGCGCTGTCGGACCGCGACGGCATCTTCACCCACATCGTTATTACGGTGACAGTGCACTAAATACCCTCCTCCACCGACGGCTTCGGCCCGCGCTTGGCAGGCTTGAGGACACGCCCGGTCTGACGTTCGAGACGGCTGAGAAAGCGGTTGTCTCCGAGCGGCCGGCCGATGCTCTCGGATGAACGCAGGGCGTCGAACCGATCGTCTTCCGGTTCGGTCGCCAGCAGATCGGCGAACTCCGGAAAACGCTCGCGGATCGGCGCCAGCGCGGTCACGCCATCGTCCCTGCCGCGCAAATGCGCGCGCGTGCTCGACCAGCGCCAGTCCTGTGCCCGCGGCACCAGGCGCGCCCGCACCGGATTGAGCGACACGTAGCGCAGCGCCACCGCGAGATGTTCTTCGTCCATGGCAACAGCGCCGAACCGGCCCTGCCAGAAATGCCCGGTGCGCTTACGTCGCGCATGGATGATCCCGGCGTAGCTGCGGTGCACGCGCGAGAGCGCACGCCGCAGCCCGTCGGGATCGGACGGCACCAGGATCAAGTGGACGTGGTTCGGCATCAGGCACCAGGCCCACACCTCGACCCCAGCGTCCCTGCAATTCGCCGCAAGCAGGTCGCGATACAGCGCATAATCGCCGTCCTCGAAGAACGTGCGCCCCCGGCCATTGCCGCGCTGGGTGACATGGTGGGGGTGACCGGGGATGACGACGCGAGCGAGACGAGCCATCCTGCATCATGGCCGTGAAAGCTGCCGGCGTCAATTAAGTGCACTGTCACCGTAATCCCAAAAGATTGTCGCGTGTTGAGGTGCTTGGAAGGCGAACGTTTGCGATATACTGAGGGTCGGCGCCTACCCCCCTCGGCGCCCCTCAAAGCCCCTCAGGGGCTTTTTGTTGGCCATGAGTGATCCGAGCAGACATCATTACATCCCGGCGTTTTATCTGCGGCAGTGGGCGACGAACGGCTTTCTGTGTGAGATGCGGAATATCCGGGGGAAGATCGTCGTGCACTCGAAATCTCCCGACGGCACCGGCTGGAAGAAGGATTTGTATAAGGTCGAGGGTGTCGCGCCGGAATTTACCCAGCACTTCGAACGCGTGTTCATGCACATGGTCGACTCTGGTGCCGCCAAGGCCATGCGAAGCTTCATTGGCGGGAATATAGACCTCCCAGTAACGGATCGGGATGCCTGGATCAGGTTCTTGCTCTCGTTGCTTTTCCGAAATCCTGAAGCGGTCGCAGAGATCACAGGCCAGGTACTCACGCTCTATAGGGAGAGCGTTCAAAGGCTTCGTGAAAACTATGACGAACTTAGGCCGCCCGATTTCCCGCCCACTCTTGAGGAATTCGACGCGCAGACCGACCCAAATGCTGGCGCTATTGCCGCTTCGAACTTTCTCCAACAATTGATGAACCTTGAAGGCATCGCGAACCGGCTAGCACGGATGTCATGGGGGCGACTGCACCTATGGAGATCGCGTCATGCCCTGCTAACCTCCGACCGGCCGCAGTGCCTTCCCATGCATTTCCAGAACACTTCTGTCGCGGTCGTTCTGCCCATCTCGCCCCATATCGCCTTTACGGCCGCTGAGAACCCCTCCGCTTTGCAGGCACTGGCCCGGGGCGATCACACAAAGATGGTCTTGCAGATTAACAAGCAGGTTGTGTCTCAGGCCCGCCAATACGTATGGGCGCTCGACGACAGCGCGGTCCGCTTTGTCCGAAAGCACATCAGTACTCTACCCGACAGACAAGTTATTTCCGACCGCGCGCGACAGCTAGACTAGCACTCCAGCAGGCCCGCGGTGAGGAATGATGGTCAGTCATCGTCTGGGAAACGGCTCCTGGGTCTTCTTTCGGTGACAGTGCACTAAATCGGCAGTGTTCGCCGCCCCGCACTGCTAGACTTAGTGCACTGTCACCGTAAGCTAAGCCCGTGGAGCTACCGTGCCAGCCATAGAACAAGGGAAACAATGACGATGGCAGCGAGGATCGCCATCCAGCCCTTCGCATCAAATTCGAAGAAAGGGCCTTTGAAGCGTAGCTGATGATCGGACATGACACAGGTCTCCATTGAGATCGTGAGACCCGAATCATTTTCTTTCTGGGGGTATAATCTGTTGCGCCCTGATTTGCAGCGTTGGCAAGAGTCTTCTGCCAGTTGCCGCTCAGCCCTCCACCCAAAACACGAAACGGTGGATGGCGGGTGGAAAAGCCTCGCCTGCTTTTCATGGAGGGTGCCGTGGCTCATCTCCTAGTCAAGCTCGCCTCGCTACGGCGATGACCACCACGATCAGAACAGCGGCCCCGATCGCCCAGACGCCGTCAGCGCTGATGCTCGCGCCCCATAGATTGACCAGAAGTTTGTCCGACATGACGCAGCTCTCCATTTGAAAAACTTGAAGAGCGAATCGTTCAGGGGACTCTTCTACTTAGGCACATCCCGCCAAATCTGCGCAAAAAGGCTGGCACAGATAAAGTGGTAATCGAGCGATTCCAGATAGTTAGACTGCAACATCGCACATGTATTTAAAGCGCCGTGGCTCGCTATGTGAGTTAGTGATTGATCTGACAGGCGAATTCCGATGCGTTATGCGGGAATCTTTACCGCCGTCAGTCATCCATATCGGTGCACGAGACGGTCCAGAAGGCTCCTAGCCTGAAATTTTTCGCTTTCAGTATCGGTACAGCAAAAGACACACGGCGAGGACGGCGGCACTGATGCCGGCCAGACCTGGAGCGCTGATCTTGATACCCCAAAAGCTGATCTCGAGTTTATGGTCGGACATGGCACAACTCTCCATTGATAATTTTGAGCCGCTGTGATTGCGCTAACAGTGCACTAGCGCCCAAAGGTGTTGTCCGGATTCGGGCGGGCCGCAGACACTGCCAGTTGAGTGCACTGTCGGCACGCCATGTCGCGGGCTGCACTGTAACGGAAACCCCGATCCGGATATTGCGCAGCCTGCACGACTCTCGGGCACCACCTCCCCTGACTTTCAACAAGCGATCATGTAATCAACGCAAAACGGTGGCTTGAATGAAAACCGCACTTGTCTTCGGCGCAACCGGCTTCATCGGCTCGCATTTGCTGCGCGACCTCTTGGACAGTCCCGACTATACGCGGGTTGTGGCGGTGGCCCGCAAGCCGCTGGCGGTGAGCGATCCGAAGCTCACGGTGCTGATCGGCGATCTCCCTTCCCTGCCCGCACTCAAGCCGCAACTGGTTGCGGACGAGATATTCATCGCACTCGGGACGACGCGCAAGCACACCCCTGACGAGGCCGAGTACTACAAGATCGATCATGATTATCCGGTGTTGGCGGCCGAGATCGCGAAGGCGAACGGCGCGCAATCGGTGTTTCTGGTTACGGCCGTTGGCGCCCACGCCGGCTCCGGTGTGTTCTATCTCAGGACCAAGGGCGAGGTGGAGCGGGACATTCTCTCGCTCGACTTCGAGCACACGCATATTTTCCGCCCGTCGATGATCCTCGGCGCGCGCGACGAGGACCGCCCGGGTGAACGCCTCATCATCGCGATATGGGGTGTGCTCAATCCGCTGCTCGTTGGCCCGGTCGACCGCTATCGCGGGCTCGCCGGGAACGACATCGCGCACGCCATCGCCAAGGCCGCGCGGCATCAAACGGAGAAGGTGCGAATCTATCATTGGAAGGAGATGGCGGCACTGCTTCGAACGTGATGCAGTCCGAGTCGAACCGGCACCCTTCACGCACATGTGCCTCGGCCCCCTGCCCCTCCTCTCCTTTTCCTGCTATTTCCTACCTCGCCGTCCCGGCCCCAGACAAAACCCTCCGTCCGTTCCAGGGAGCAACAACCATGCGATACCTCCACACCATGCTGCGCGTGCGCAATCTCGATGTCGCGCTGAAATTCTATGTTGATGCTTTCGGGCTGAAGGAGGTGCGGCGGATCGAGAACGACAAGGGGCGTTTCACGCTGGTCTTCCTGTGCTCGGCAGACGATCTCGAGGCGCTGAAGAAGCAGCCGCCGACGCGCGGGGCGCCGCTGGTCGAGCTCACCTGGAATTGGGACGAAGAAAAGTACGGCGAGGATCGCTTCTTCGGCCATCTCGCCTACGAGGTCGACGACATCTACGCCACCTGCGAGAAGCTGATGAAGGCCGGCGTCACCATCAACCGTCCCCCGCGCGACGGCAACATGGCCTTCGTCCGCTCGCCGGACCTGCACTCCATCGAGCTGTTGCAGAAGGGCGACCCGAAGCCGCCGCAGGAGCCCTGGGCCTCGATGCCCAACACCGGCCACTGGTAGGTCTGCGCGCGGGAACAAGCGGGCACGGCCCGCGTTCACCCTCCAGTGATGCAATTGGAGGAGGATGCGATGGCGAGAGGGCTGTTGCTGTGGATGATCGGCGTGCCGATCCCCGTGATCATTCTGTTGTGGCTGTTCTTCGGCCGCTGACCGTCAGGTTGAACTTTGCAACGAAAGCTCCGCCGCGTGCGGAGCTTTTTGCATGAGGGCGCGCCGCAATCGCGCATCGCTCGACGCGGCGAATTCCGCTATCACCCGCAGCAAGCTGGATTTGTAGCCCGGATGGAGCGCAAGCGTAATCCGGGACTGCCACAATCGAAGCACCCCGGATTGCGCTTCGCTCCATCCGGGCTACGACACCGAACAACGCTGCGGGGAGACGCATCATGCCTGATACCAAGCTGACGATCTGGGGCCGCGCCAATTCGGTCAACGTGCAGAAGGTGCTGTGGTGCTGCACCGAGCTCGGCCTGGCTTACGAGCGCATCGATGCCGGCATGAGTTACGGCAGGACGCGCGAGGCCGACTATCTCGCGATGAACCCCAATGCGCGGATCCCGACTCTGGTCGAGGGCGACTTCGTGCTGTGGGAGTCCAATTCGATCATGCGCTATCTCTGCCTCGCGCATGGACGCGGCACGCCGATCTACCCGGAGGCGCCGAAGCAGCGCGCGTCGGTCGACCGCTGGCTCGACTGGACGCTGTCGACCGTGCAGCCGGTCGACCGCCCGGTGTTCTGGGGCATCGTGCGCACGGCGCCCGCCGAGCGCGACATGATCCAGGTGCAGCGTGATGCCGATGCCGCCGCTGAGGTTTGGGCCATCGCCGATCGCCTGCTCTCATCGCGCCGCTTCATCGAGGGTGATGCGTTCACGCTGGCCGACATCGCGATCGGGTCCTATGCGCGGCGCTGGCTCGGGGTCGAAGGCATCAGCCGGCCCGCGCAGCCGCACCTCACCCGCTGGCTTGCCGAGCTCGGCAAACGGCCCGGATTTGCACAATTCGTCGCACCGCCGATGTCGTGAGCCGGTGGCGCCGGATAAGCTGCGGTGAGCGCGCGAGGAATCGCTGCGCCGGCGCAACCGTCCGGCGGCGCGGCAGCACTTGACGGCTACTGTGCATGGGGTTGTTTTCGCAGTTTTTGTCGTGGCCCTAGCGCCAGCCGCGCTCGACCAGCAGCACGCAGATGATCAACACCAGCGTCACCACCGCGGTCGCCAGCCGGGCCGTCCAGCTCAGGCCGCGGCCGACCCACCACAGCAGCGCGCAATACATCAGCACGGGAACGATGAGGTCGAGCCGCACCAGATCCGCCGGCATGGGTCTCAGCGCCTGACGGTGGTGTCGATGCTGATCGAGCCGCCGATCTTCACGCAGGTCCCGGTGCCCTCGACCATGACGAAGCGCGGGCCATAGGAGGCGCAGGAGCCCGCACTGGTCTTGCCGGCGGCGCCCTTCAGCGGCAGTGCCCTGACGGTCTCCCTGCCCGCTTGCGGCCGCTCGGCGGGCGGCAGGCGAACGGCGTCCGCGGCGGCAACAGATGTTGCCGCGAACGCGATCAGGATCAGGAGGAGCGGCGTGCGCATGGCGGCGTTCTAACCCGGACAGGTGCCGCGCGCCATCGCCGCGTCCGCGATCAGATGAACTTGACGCCGGCCGACTTGCCGCGGCGCCAGACCACCTGACAGCTCCGCCCGGTGCGCGCATCGCGTGCGAACGCCATCCGGATCACGCCCGGAAGCTGACTCGCGTCCTCGTCCATCGTGATCTTCGCGCCCGAGTCCGAAATGTCCTGGACCAGGCAATGCCGCGCGGCGAATCCGCCGTCGAGCGTGATCCAGGCGTGCTGCGACAGCAGCTTGCGGGCTGCGCGCTTTTTTGGCGGCGGCATTGGAAAATCTCCCGCTCCAGCGCTACCCCGGGAACCCTAAGAAACCGTTGAAACCGCCTCCTGACAATCCCGGGGCCGGCGCTGTCCACGGCTGCCAAAAGTCCGTTCCCGAACGGCTTGCCCGGGAGCGCAAAGGCCACTATACGTTCGCCCGCTGCAAGCCGCCGGGCCCTGTTCGGCCGGCCAGCGGCCGTGCCGCGGAAAGCGGCGGGGCCCTGCGTTTGCTCCCTTCGTCTATCGGTTAGGACGCCACCCTTTCACGGTGGAGAGAGCGGTTCGATTCCGCTAGGGAGCGCCAGCTGCGCCTGGCCCGCCAAAGGCGACAAATCCAGCCCGCCGCATGCTCGCTGCTTTCGATGCACTCGCAGCGTTGACGATCCGGCGCGCGGGCCCGTGGCTCGGATTGGCGGTCGGGCCGGACAGCCTGACCTGGACGACGATCAAGTTCGTCTTCTCGCCGGCGCATTGGCGCTGGCCGGGCTGGCCTGAACGGCACCGCCCGGATCGCGCGAGGGCAACGCTGTGACCTTACGCCGCGAACGATCGCGCGATGCCCGCCCCTGCATTTACCGGAAATTTACCCCTGCTCATGAGCGCCGGTGTCAATTGCTTAGAGTTTGCCCGCTACGCGTGGAACTACGGGAATCATCCAAAACAGATCGGCGCTCATGTCCGTCGCAGAGTTCCTCAGACAGCGAGCGGTGGACGTCGCCGTGAGCGGCAGCTACTCGCTGCCCCGCTGGTACGATTGCGAGGGCAAGCTCCGCAGCTTCGCCTGCCGGACCAAGCGCGTCTCACCCTTCCGCATGATCGTGGACGTCCCTGTCGTCGGCAAGGTCGGCGAGCGCGTGACCTCCTACTTCCAGGATTTCGGCGAATTCCAGTGCACCATCAGCGCGACACTGAAGGCGGGCTTCCTGATGGAGCTCGACATGACGCGGGCGCGGCGCGCCTGGATGTCGGAGAAGCTGACCTGGCTCGAGAAGAAGCAGAAGGATGGCAGCGTTCTCGACCTGCGGCGAGATGCGCGCTTTGTTCCACAGGTCTCGCACACCGTCCTGACCCTCGCGGACGGCAGCATCCATTCGTGCTTCATTATCGACGTCTCGACGGCCGGCGTCGCGGTGTCCTCCGAGTACGATCCGCCGGTCGGAACCCCGCTCGCGGTCGGCGCCTGCGTCGGACGGGTGATCCGCAAATTCGCGCACGGCTTTGCGGTCAAATTCGCCGAGAAGCAGCCCCGTGACGATCTCGTCCGCCTGATCGTGCGTTCATCGCAGCCGGCCTGATCCACGGCATCGCTGCCCTATCGCGGCCCCAATGCGATATCAGCTTATGCAGGTCTGTGCCTCGGGCCGGACATCATGTGCAGACTTGCGCTCGGGGGACCGAATGACAGTCGACAAGATCACAGCTGATAAAATTACCGTCGATAAGATCACTTGGGACAGGGTCGGCCGGGTCACCGAGCCCGGACGCTACATGTATACGTTCGGCTGGCTCACCATCACCGCCGGCGATATCGAGATCTGGAAGCGATACCCCCAGGCTGCGTTCACCCTGCTGGCGCAACCGGCCGATCCGGACGCATCGATCGGCGAAGAATTCCATCTCGGCGCCTTTGATGTCGCTCCCGCCGCGCCGTCCCCGCTCCCAACGCATTGAGAACGGATTCGGGGGCCGCCGAGCCGCTGCTGCGCAAGCGGCGTTCCGGTTACGCCGGGTCGCAGTCCCGCCCCGCGGGCGTACAAGAGCGGGACCAAGCCGCCAACCGTCGCGCCTGCCCCGTAGAAAGAGGCCATCCCGCCTGCGAATCCGCGGCCGGGACAGGTGCGCGGTGAATTGAAGAAACCTGCGCATTACCTTGATCCGGCTCGCCAATCTCGACGCGACATCGAATGCGCGGTTGTTGCCATGGATGACGAGCATTTTTTGTCATGCAATTGATTGCGAATGTATTCTACGTCTTCGCAAGCGACGGGGGATGAACGGCAGCTGTCGCGCTCGTTAAGCGAACCGACAGCAGGCACATGACACATGGTCGCATCGGCTGACGTAGATAAGCGGATCACGGGAACCTATTTTCGGCGCCGATGTACCTGATTGAAGCGCTCCCCACTGTCATTGGAACTGCCGCCATCGCCCCGGCGCTGCTGATGCTGTGGCTTGTCATCGCCGCCGAAGAGCGCCCCGGCCCGCCGGCCCAGGTCTGGACTGCCTTCCTGCTCGGCGCGGCCAGCATCTCGCTGCTAGGCCTTGCCCGCGCTCCCTTCGCCAAGATGGTCGCGGCCCCCGACGACCCCTGGGCGGCGCTGGCCATGCATTCGATCTTCGGCGTCGCGCTGCCTGAGGAGGCCGTCAAGGTGATCGCCATCGTGCTGATTTCGTCCACCAAGCGGCGGACCTTCTCCAATCCGATGGACACCGTGGTCTATGGCGCCGCGGTCGGCCTCGGCTTCGCCGCCTACGAGAACCTCGCCTATCTGGTCCAGCACGCGGAGATGTGGCGCTCGCTGGCCGCCCTGCGCAGCGTGCTGACCGTGCCCTTCCACGGCGCGCTCGGCATCATCGCGGGCGCCTACCTGACGATCGCACGTGCAGGCACGGCACTGGGCGCGAACCGCCGCCATCGCGACTGGGCCCGCCTCTCCAGCCGGCTACTGATCTTCGCCGCCCCGCTCGCGCTGCATTCGGCCTTCGACTTCCCGCTGCTGGCGCTCCAGCGCATGCCCGATCTCGATCCGACGCTCCGGATGTGGCTGGGCGCCGCGAGCCTCCTGGTCGGCTTCGGCTCGATTGCTTTCGCCATCCGCCTGGTCCGGCGCGTCGCGCGCCACCATGCGCCGCGGACCGATGTCGCGCGCGAGCGTCTCAGCCAGCTCCGCCGGATGTGGGCTCTGCTGCTGGCCGGCGGCGGCCTCGGGTTTCTGGGGCTCGCCTTCGTGCTGACCTCGATCCATCACTGGCTGATCGACCCCGAGCGCAACCTGACGCTGGCACTGATCCCGATTGGTTTCGTCTCGATCCTGCTCGGCCTGGCGCTTTTGATTGTCACGACGGCGATCTACGTTCTCGGCCGCAACCGCATGCGCACCAGCGCGGACGGTTTTTCCTCGGCGCCCGGCGGCGGCTGAGGCGCGCGATGGCAAGCGCGGTGCACACATAGTAGATTGAGCTGCATGGGCTGCTGACGAGATCGAGGACTTCATGACATCGCCTGAGGAATTTTCACGGCTGCAATCCGCAATGAACCAGGCGGTCAAGGCACATTGGAAGGCCTTCCTGTTCGAGGGCATCCTGCTTGTGGTTCTCGGCATTGCCGCATTGGTCCTTCCGCCGCTCGCGAGTCTTGCGACCGCGATCTTCCTCGGCTGGATGCTCCTGATCAGCGGTATCGGCGGACTGATCGCGACCTATTGGGCGCGCAGCACGCCGGGCTTCTGGTGGTCGCTGATCTCGGCCGCATTGGCCGTGCTCACCGGTATGCTGCTGCTCGCCCGGCCGATGCAGGCGGTGCTGACGCTGACCATCGTGCTCGGCGCCTATTTCCTCGCCGAGGGCGTCGCCACCATTATGTACGCGCTGGAGCACCGGCGCGAGCTGAGCGGCCGCTGGTCGTGGCTCCTCGTCTCCGGCCTCGTCGACATCGCGATCTCATTCATGGTGATCACGGGACTGCCGAGCTCGGCGGACTGGGCGATCGGCGTCCTCGTCGGTATCAACCTGCTGTTCGGCGGCGCCACCTTGATCGGCATGGCAATGGCGGCGCGCAACAGCAAGACCTGAGGCTCCGCGTACGCGCCGATTGGGGGGGTGACAACCCGCCAGCGGCACGCTATATGGCCTGCCATGATCACCGTCGCCACCAGCTATTTTTGGTACTTTAGCTACGACAGCTCGCTGGCGGCGGGAGGATCGCGCTCAATCTGACACATTGCAGCAAACGTCCGAACAAGCCGCCAGACCTGGCGGCTTTTTTGTTGGCCGGCAGGTTCTAAAACAGACAGGAGCCCGCCGTGCTGAGCACGACCGACGATCTTCGTATCCGCGAACTGAAAGAACTGAGCACGCCGGAAGAGGTGATGCGGGAGGTCCCGCGCACGCTCACTGCGACGCGCGTGGTGATGGCCGCCCGTAACGCCATCCACGCCATTCTGGGCGGCCAGGACGACCGCCTGCTGGTCGTGGTCGGCCCCTGCTCTGTGCATGATCCCGAGGCCGCGCTCGACTACGCCGAGCGCCTTGCACGCTTGCGCGAGGACCTTGCCGATCAGCTCGAGATCGTGATGCGGGTCTATTTCGAGAAGCCGCGGACCACCGTCGGCTGGAAGGGCCTCATCAACGACCCCAATCTCGACGGCAGCTTCGCCATCAACAGGGGCCTGCGGCTGGCGCGTAACGTGCTGTCCGCCGTGAACAATCTCGGCCTGCCCGCCGGCACCGAATTCCTGGACATGACGACGCCGCAATACATCGCCGACCTCGTCTCCTGGGCCGCAATCGGCGCACGCACGACCGAGAGCCAGATCCATCGCGAGCTGGCCTCGGGCCTGTCGTGTCCGGTCGGCTTCAAGAATGGCACCGACGGCAATGTGCGGATCGCGGCGGACGCGGTGAAGTCGGCCTCGCATCCGCATCATTTCATGGCGGTGACGAAGCTCGGCCGGTCGGCGATCGCTTCGACCGCGGGCAACGAGGACTGCCACATCATCCTGCGCGGCGGCAGCAAGCCCAACTACGACGCAGCAAGCGTTGCGGCCGCCTGCAACGAATTGACCAGATCCGGCGTCGCGCCGCTCGTGATGGTCGATGCAAGCCACGCCAATTCGAGCAAGAAGCCTGAGAACCAGCCGCTGGTGATGGCCGACATCGCCAGTCAGATCTCGGGCGGCGAGAGCCGCATCATGGGCGCAATGATCGAGAGCAACATCGTCGCCGGTCGCCAGGACGTGGTGCCGGGCAAGCCGCTCACCTACGGCCAGAGCATCACCGACGGCTGCATTGACTGGCCGACCACGGTGAGCGCGCTCGAGCAGCTCGCCGACGCCGTCGAGATCCGCCGCAACACCCTGCGGGCAGGACGGCACGAACGGTCGGCCTGAGAAATGACTCCGCTGGGTTGGCTCGCTTCTCACCTCTCCCGGACGGGAGAGGTCGGATTGTGCAGCAATCGGGGTGAGCAGCCGCATCGTTGGGTGAGAGTGTAACCCTCACCCGAATCGCATCATTGATGCGATCCGACCTCTCCCTTCGGGAGAGGTGAAGCAATCAGCAGCCGCGGCAGATGCTCTTGATCTTGCGATCGAGCTCCGCATCTTCCCTGTTCGCGGGGGTGTTCGGATCGCTCAGATTCTTCTCACTCGGCACGTCAGCCGCACGCGGCTGGCGGTGACCAACAGGCGCCGGCCACGCCGTTCCACGGCTTGCGCCGCCGGAGGTCGATCCCTTCGAGCCGTTGGGCTGCGCAACCGCCCCGCCACCAAGCAAGACCACGAGCGATGCTGCCACCATGATCTTCTTCATTTTCAGTGCTCCATTCTCAAAACGGCGCCCTCTCTAACCCGCTCAGATTTCGGGCGGGTAAAGATGAACGTCGCCGCAATAATCCAAGATACGATAGCGCGTTTCGGCTCCCGCATCATCCGCATCGGGTGCGGTATTTTGCGGCGCCAACACGTAACCTGGCCCCACGGGCGATTTGCCGGCGCCGCCTGGAATGTCGATGACGTAGTCAGGCTGACACAGCCCCGACACCCGCCCGCGCAACTGCCGCATCAAATCCTGCCCCTCGGCCAGCGTCGTTCGCAAATGCACGGTACCGGGCGCGAGATCACCGTGATGCAGGTAATAGGGCTTGATCCGGCATTCGACGAAAGCTCGCATCAAATCCGACAGAGCGGCGATGTTGTCATTGACGCCGCGCAACAGCACGGACTGGCTCACCAAGGGAATGCCGGCGTCGACGAGACGCGCGCAGGCGGCGCGCGCGGGCCCTGCCAGTTCGCGCGCGTGGTTGGCGTGCACCGCCAGCCAGGTGGTCGCGCCTGCGACCTTCAATGCCGCAACCATCTCCTCGCTGACGCGCGCGGGTTCGGCCACCGGTACGCGGGTGTGAAGACGGATGATCTTGACGTGATCGATTGCGGCCAGATCGGCCATGATCTCGCTCATGCGCCGCGGCGACAGCATCAGGGGATCGCCGCCGGTCAGAATCACTTCCCAGATCTCGTCGTGTGCTCGGATGTAGTCGATCGCCGCGCGATAAGCGCTGTCCGACAGAGCATTCTCCTTGCCGGGCCCGACCATCTCGCGACGGAAGCAGAAGCGGCAATAGACTGCGCAGACGTGAACGAGCTTGAACAACACGCGGTCGGGATAGCGGTGCACGATCCCGGGAGTTGGCGAATGCGCGTGATCGCCGATCGGATCGGCGTTCTCGCCCGGCTTCAGGTCCAGCTCGGCTGCGCTGGGAACGAATTGTCGCGCGATGGGATCGTCGGGATCGGTTGTGTCGATCAGATCGACCAGCGCCGGCGTGATCGCCACGGCATAGCGCGCGGCAACGCGTTCGAGCGCCGGCAGCGCCGCTGCGGGGGCCAAACCCTCGGCAACGAGCTCGGCAGGTTCGCGCAGAGTGCGCGCAAGATTCGTCTTCGTCATCTCTCATCCGCGGGCGGTGTCCACACCACCTGATCAATTCGTGTTGCGCCGCTCGCCAGCATGACGAGCCGGTCGAAGCCGAGTGCGACGCCGCTCGCCTCCGGCATTACCGCGACTGCAGCCAGAAAGTCCTCGTCGAGCGGATAGGCTTCGCCGTAGCGGCGCTGCTTCTCCGTCATCGATTCCGTGAAGCGTTTTCGCTGCTCGTCGGCATCGGTCAATTCGCCAAAGCCGTTGGCGAGCTCGACGCCGCACGCATAGACCTCGAATCGCTCGGCGACCCTTGGGTCGTCCGCCTTCACCCGCGCCAGCGCCGCCTCTGGAGATGGGTATTCAAACAGGATGGTCAAACGCCCCTGCCCGAGATGCGGCTCGACATGCTCGACCAGGACCTTGCTGAAGATGTCGGACCATGTGTCGTCCTCGGCCACACGGACCTTGCCGCGGGCCGCCGCGGCGAGCGCGGCGCGGTTACCCTCGCCGCCCGAGATTGTCGACAGCAGGTCGATGCCGGCGAAGCGCTTAAAGGCGCCCGCAACGGTCAGGAGTTCCGGCTCGGCGAAGGGATCGGCGGTCCGGCCGCGGAAGGAGAAGGTCCCGATGCCCGTCGCCTGCGCCGCACGGGCGATGACAACGACGCAATCGGCCATGATGGCGTCATAGGGGGCGCCCGCCCGGTACCACTCAAGCATGGTGAATTCGGGCAGATGCAGGTCACCGCGCTCGCGGTCCCGGAACACCCGGGCGAACTCGAAAATCCGAGTCTCGCCCGCCGCCAGCAGCTTCTTGCAGGCGAATTCGGGCGAGGTCCGCAGGTATCGGCGTGCCCGGCTGCCGTCGGGCCGCATGATCTCGGTCCGGGGGGCGTGCAGATGCGTCTCGTTGCCCGGGGAGACCTGAAGGACCGTGGTTTCGACCTCCATGAAGCCCTGTTCGGCAAAAAAGCCCCGTAAAGCTCCGATCACCTCGCCCCTGGCCTGGAGGAACGGCCGCCGGTCGAGGTGCCTGCCGGGCGACCAGAACGGCGACATCGGCTTGTCCCCAGCCATCAACCGACCGCTCCAGCCAGCAGCAAAGTGCTGGCATCCAACGGCAAAATCAGTATGTTGCGGCCCGAAACGGGCGCCGAGGTCCGATTTGAGGCCCCAAGTCCCCCATCAATTTGACCACGTCCTGGCCCCAGCCGGGCCAAGCAAGCAGGAAATACAGCTTTGAGAGTCATCGCCAGTTCTATTCGCAAGGGCAACGTGATCGAACAAGACGGCAAGCTTTATGTCGTCGTGAGCGCCGAGAACATCCATCCCGGCAAGGGCACGCCGGTCAGCCAGATCGAAATGCGCCGAATCTCGGACGGGGTAAAGATCTCCGAACGCTACAAGACCACCGACCAGGTCGAAAAGGCCACGATCGAAGAACGCAACTACACCTATCTCTATGAGGATGGCGACGGCTATCACTTCATGAACCCCGAGACCTACGACCAGGTTCAGGTCTCCAAGGACGTCGTCGGCTCCGCCGCCGCGTATCTCCAGGAGAGCATGACGGTCAAGCTGTCCATGCACGACACCAACCCGGTGTCGATCGCCTTGCCGCAGCGCGTAACGCTGGAGGTGGTTGAGACCGAGCCGGTGACCAAGGGGCAGACCGCCTCGTCCTCCTATAAGCCCGCGGTTCTCTCCAACGGCGTGCGCACCACCGTGCCGCCGCACATCACGGTCGGAACCCGCGTGGTGGTGATGACCGAAGACGGCTCCTACGCCGAGCGCGCCAAGGACTAAGCGACCAATCGAGGATCGGAACAGGTACCGCCGGGGGGCGAGGCAGTGGGCAGGAACAGTTTCCGCTTCGTCTCGTTTCTCCTGGCGTTGATGTCGCTCCTCCTCGCTGCGCCAATCGCTGCGGATGAATTCCGCGGCCCCTCACTCACGGCCCTGCGCGTCGATTGGCGCGCAGCGCTCGACCAGCTCCGTGTCGAGATCAAGGGCCACCCGCAGATTGCGGGCGACTTCATCTTCGCACCCCGACGTTCGGTGCCGCGCTACGATCCGCGCGCGGTGCCCGCGCTGGTGCAGCTCAACGCGATCTCCTCGCGCTTCTTCACCGGCATTACCCGCAGTCCCGTGCCCGTGCTGCTGCCGTTCGACGCTGCCGCGTACCTCGAGGCGCAGCACAGCGGCGCGCCGCTCACGCTGTCGCGCTACCAGGCCGATTTCAATCCCGTCGACATGTTCGATGCCGGTCCCGCCGGCTACAGCGCAACCTTCTCGTTCGAGCCCGGCGCCGGCGAGGGTATGCCGAGCCGGGTGTTCGCAAGGCCGGTCGAGGTGCAGATCACGGGCTCGGCGCTCGTCTACGACATCGCCGATCCAGCCGGCGGCAAGGGCGAGCCAGTCAAGCCGCTCGCGGCAACCTACCCGGACCTGCGCAAACTCATCCGGGAAGGCTATGTGCGCTACGCCTTCACCCGCTTCGGTGTCGCCTATGTGGTGTCGATCCAGTGCCTCGACAGCGCCGCCAAGCCGCGGCGGCTCGCCTGTAAGGAAGCTTATCCGGTCGCCGAGCGCTTCTTGAAGGCTCTGCGTGTCGCCGGCGGCCAGCGCACGCGGCCGTTGATGGACATTGCCTCCAACGTGCTCGAGCGTCCGGCGGAGCGTTCACCGGACTTCAGCTACCGGCCGAGCGGCGACATCATCCCGAACACCGGCTACCGCAAGCAAAGCGGCCATCCCGACATGATGGCCTATGCCCAGATCCGCTTTCCGCTCGATAAGGCGCCCGCCTTCGTACGCTCCCAATCCTACGGCAAGCGCGACAAGAGCGAAGGTCCGACCGCCTATCCCTGGCGCGACAATTTCTGCGAGTCGCGCAGTTTCGAGGTGTGGCAATGTGCCGGAGGCTACGGCCACCAGGGCGAGGACATCCGCGCCGCCGCCTGCCCGCCGTCCGGCGAAGGCCGGGAGCCCTGCGATCCCAAGCAGCGCGCCGTCGTCGCCGTACGTGACGCGATCGTCATCCGTGGAGCCAGGGACCAGGCCGCGACGCTTCAAGTCAATAGTCGCACCGAGCACATCCGTTTCCGCTACATGCATATGAACCCGCACGCGTTGAACGCCGATGGCGTGCTCAATGGCCGCATCGTCACCGAAGGCGAGAAGATCGGCGTGATCTCGAACTATCTCGACCATCCCGCCGGCACGTCGATGCACCTGCATTTCGACGTGCAGGTGTTCACCCGCGACGGCTGGATCTGGGTCAGCCCCTACATCACGTTGGTCTCGGCATACGAACGCCTGATCCGCGCCCGCGGCCGCGAAGTCGGCCCGGAGATCGCAAACACGGCGCAGCCGGTCGCCCATGCGCTGCCGGAGGACGTGATCAAGCCGGACCTGCGCGAGGGATCGGGCGGCGACGACAATTGACGGTTTTGCCCGTTCCGATGCCGCGCGGTGCAAGAGCGTGTCGTCGCGCGCACCCGCAGGCTCGAACGAAGAAGGAACACGGTTCATGAGTGTCGGACTGATCGGTCTTCTCGACGATGTCGCGGCGATCGCAAAGCTGGCAGCAGCCTCGCTCGACGATGTAGCGAGCCAGGCCGCCAAAGCGGGCACGAAGGCGGCAGGCGTGGTCATCGATGACGCGGCCGTCACGCCGAACTACGTCATCGGCTTTGCCTCGAAGCGCGAACTGCCGATCGTCGGCAAGATTGCGGTCGGATCGCTGCGCAACAAGTTGCTGATTCTGCTCCCCATTGCCCTGCTGCTTGGCTATTTCCTTCCCGCCGCGGTCACGCCGCTGCTCATGCTGGGCGGAGCCTTTCTCTGCTACGAGGGCGCCGAAAAGGTGCTCGAAGCCGTGCTGCCGCATCATGCGCACCACCACGAAGCTCAGCTCCAGCCGATTGCGTTGAATGCCCGCTCGGTCGAGGACGAGAAGGTCGCGAGCGCCATCAAGACGGATTTCATCCTGTCGGCGGAGATCATGGCGATCACGCTGGCGGCCCTCCCGGCGGGCGGCATCTGGACGCAGGCGCTGGTGCTGGCGCTGGTCGGCTTCTGCATCACCGTCGGAGTCTACGGCGTGGTGGCTCTGATCGTGAAGGCGGACGATGTCGGCGTCGCTCTTGCCGGCTATGACAGCGCTTCGATCATCGGCGGCGGAATCCGCTTGCTTGGACGCGCGCTCGTCCGCGGCATGCCCACCTTCCTGGCGGTGCTGAGCACGATCGGCACCGCCGCCATGATCTGGGTCGGCGGCGGCATCATCCTGCACGGCATCGAGAAATACGGTCCGCCCGCGGTTGGTCACACGGTCCATGCTGCAACCGAGGCTGCCGCACACCTTCTTCCCTCCGTCGCCGGCATCATCGAATGGTCGGTCGAGGCGGCTATCTCGGGCGTCGTTGGACTGCTTGTCGGCGCGATTGCTATTCCGGTTGTCGAATACGGCCTCTCACCGGCATGGAAGCTGTTGAGGCGATCATAGCCGGCTTGAATACGCAGTCGGGGCCGACGAATGGCGGTTATTCCAAGAACGTCGTCAGCTGCGCGCCCTCATCCGCGACGAACACCGCGATCAACTCTGCCGGCTCCGTCATGCTGGCATTGGCCGAGACCAGATGCGTCGAGCCGGGCGGCTCGAAAAAGGACTGGCCGACGCCGAATGTCTCGACGGGGCCACCGCCGAGCTGCGAGCGGATCTCGCCCTTGGTGATGTAGGCCGTCACCGAACCCGCGTGACGATGCGGCCGCGAAAACCCGCCTGGACCGTAGGACACACGCACGATGGTGACGCGCTTGCCCGGGACGTTCGGAAGCGCGTAGGAGCCGATCGGCTCGACCTTGTCGAGCGGCGAGCTCTCGGCCGCGGTGGCGCAGAGCGGCGCCAACGCTCCCGATACACTGTCGATCGTCACCGGCAGCACCTTGCCGATCACAAGCGCGCAGGCGAGGCCGCCAATGACGGCGATCGCCATCGAACGCGACGGCATCAGGCGCTGCGCGGCGGCCAAACTCATTGCTGTCATGCCGATCTCCCAGTCCTGCAATCATGACGCCGCAGCGTTCGCCCTGACCGGCCGCTTGGCCGGTGTCCAGCGATACGCTGCACCAAACCGATTCCAAACGTTGATCGAAGCGACCGCCGAGGTCAGATAGGTCAGCTCGGTTTCGGAGAACTCGCGCGTTGCCTCCGAATAGACCTCCTCGCTGACCCCGCCGGGCAGCAGCGTCAAGGCCTCCGCCCAAGCCAGCGCCGCGCGCTCGCGCGCAGAGAAGATTGGCGCCTCGCGCCAGACCGCGACCAGATGCAGCTTGTCGGCGGGAACTCCGAGCCGTTCCGACAGAAGGACGTGGTGCTGCAGGCAGAAGGCGCAGCCATTGATCTGCGAGGCGCGCAACTTGACGAGCTCGAGCAGCTGCTTGTCGAGACCGGCCTTGGCCGCAAGCTGGCCGAGCGCAAGCACCACATCATACGCGTCCGGCGCGATCCTCTTGAAATCCTCATATTCGCTGCGGGCGTGTGACATTGCTGTTCACCTCATCTTGTTATAAGTGCACTTATAACTTATAAGAGCTCTGATATGCTACACAAGACTGCTGCCATCACAAGACCGAAAACGGTGCGCAAGGCACCCGCGCCTGCCGGCGACGTGCGCGTGCCCGCTCCCGGCGAAGGCAAGCGCGGTGAGCAAGGCTATCTCGGCTATCTCCTGCGTCAGGCCCATGCCGCGGTTCGCCTCACGATGGAACGGACTCTCGCCGATCTCGGCGTGACGTCGCCGCAATTCGCGGTGTTGACGATGCTCAACGCCTATCCGGGCTTGTCGGGGGCCGATGTCGCCCGCCTCACCTTCCTCACGCCTCAGACCGTCGGCGTCATCGTCCGCAACCTCGAACGCGACGGCGCGATCGTGATGACACCTCATCCCGTCCATGGCCGCATCCAACAATGGACGCTGACGCCGCGCGGCGCGACGCTGTTGAAGGCGTGCCGGCAGCGTGTGCTCGAACTGGAGAAGCGCCTCGCTCGGGATTTGGATTCGAAAGCGGAAACCACGATACGGCGCTGGCTTGCCGGCATCGCGGCTGATCTGCAGGAGGACTAAGGGCGACCGACATTCGCAGTCGCTGATTGCCGCCTCTGCAGCGGCGGCAGCGCGGTTAGCCGCCTTTCAACACCTTCTTGACCTCGCCGTCGGGCCAGGTCTCGCCCGCCGCGATCACCCGCACGCGGCTTTGGTCGGCGGCATTCACCAGCACGTGCGAACTCATCCGGTCGCCGCTCTGCTCGAGACGCAAATCGGTTTCGGGCTTCCAGCTCAGCGTGGTCGCGAGGTCGCCGGGAAAGATCTGCCATTGCGATCCGTCGTCGAGCTCGACGACATGGCTTTCCGCATGCGTGCGTATCTTCATTCCACCCCGATTCGATCTGCCGATCGTGCGAAGGAAGGCCCCGGCGTCGAACCGGGACCCTGCTCCGTCAGTCGTTGTCGTGATGAATTTCGGTCTTGCTGCGGTTGCCGAATTCATCTTCCTTCTTGATCACCGTGGTGCGGTCGGCGGGCTCGCGTTCCCTAATGACCGTGGTGCGGTCGTGATCGCGGTCGCGCTCACGATATTCGTGGGACTGTCCGACCGTTACGCCTGCACCGACTGGGCCGACGTGAACGCCGACCTCATCGGCGAGCACAGGCGCCGCAACGGTCGTAACCATGGCTGCGGCAAGCAGATATTTTCTCATCTTCTCCTCCTTCCCGGTGTGTGGAGGGAATGCGGGAGCGCGACACTTGTTCCGGTGGGAACAGCCGACGCGATCAGGCAGAATTCACCCATCGCTGCCGTTCCAGGAACCGACTCACACGTGCCATGTTTCCGGCTAGAATGCGCCCATGACGCACGCTGATTCCTCGCCTCATCCAACCCGCCGCGCCCTGCTCCAATCGGCGTTCGGTGCAGCCGCCTTGCTCGCCGGCCCGACACGCGCTCTCGCCGCGCCTGCCGGCTTCGACGAATGGCGCGAGAGCTTTCGCGCACGCGCGATGGCGAAAGGTATTTCCGCCGCGACATGGCAGCGCGCGATGGGACGGGTCGAGCCGGACATGAGCGTGTTCAAGCAGATGCGCAACCAGCCCGAATTCCACGAGCAGGTCTGGCAATACATCAACCGCCGCGTCTCGGACTGGCGCATCATCAACGGCAAGATCGCGCTGAAGAACAACGAGGCGTTGCTCGCCCGCATCGAGCGCGATTTCGGCGTCGAGCGAGGCACGCTGCTGGCGCTGTGGGGCGTCGAGTCCGCCTATGGCGATCCTCTGGTGCAGCAGAACCACATGAGGCCGGTGTTTCCCTCGCTTGCCGCGCTCGCCTGGAACGAGCCGCGCCGCAAGGCCTATTGGGAGACCGAGTTGATCAACGCGCTGCGGATCGTCGACAAGGGCTGGAGCACCCCGGAAGAAATGCGGGGATCCTGGGCCGGCGCGATGGGGCACTCGCAATGGATGCCGGAAGTCTGGCTCAATGTCGGCATCGACTATGACGGCGACGGCAAGGTCTCGCCATTCGGCAAGCCCGACGACGCGCTGGGCTCGACCGCGAAATACCTCGTCAACCGCGGCAAATGGCATCGCGGCGAGCATTGGGGCTACGAGGTGCGCGCGGCAGGCAATATGAGCGGCAGCCGCAGCTATGCGGCGTGGCAGGCGGCCGGCGTCACCCGCGCCGACGGCCAGGCCTTCCCGCAGCCCAACGCATCCGCGCAGATGTGGACGCCGGTTGCGGGCGGGCCGACGTTCCTGCTGGGACCGAATTTCTATTCGGTGAAGAGCTACAACCCTTCCATGAACTATGCGCTCGCAATCTGCCATCTCGGCGACCGCTGCCTGGGAGCGCCGCCCTTCATCCAGCCCTTCCCCGGCTCCGAGCGGGCGCTGACGCTGGCCGAGGTGCAGGAGATGCAGACGCGCCTGACCAAGGCCGGCTTCGATACCGGCGGCACCGACGGGCGCGTCGGCAACGACACGATGAAGGCGGTGAAGGATTTTCAGCAGCGCGCCGGCATCACGCCGGCGGACGGCTATGGCGGACTGAAGGTGCTGGCGAAGCTGCGGCAGGGGTCGTAGTGTACCCCGTCATTCCGGGGCTCGCGTAGCGAGAACCCGATATGTCGCACCACGGCCTCTGGATTCCGGGCTCGCGCTTCGCCTCGCCCCGGAATGACACCGTGATCAATGCCGGTACTGCGGCTCTTCTGCGTCGAGCTGGCGGCGGATGGCGGCAAGATGCAGCCGCGCGGATTCGGTATCGCCCTCGCGCATCTGCTTGTAGGTCGCGTCCGCAATCGCGGGATCGACCGGCAACACCTTTCGTCCCGTCGACATCGCCAGCACCTGCACCTCGGCAGCGCGTTCGAGGTAGTAGAGATCGTCCCAGGCCTCCGCGATGGTCGGCGCCAGCACCATCACGCCGTGATGCTTCATGAAGACGATGTCGGCATCGCCCACGGCGGAGGCTATGCGTGCCCCTTCACGATTGTCGAGCGCAAGGCCGTTGTAGTCGCGGTCGACCGCCGTGCGGCCGTAGAACTTCAGCGCGGTCTGGCCGGCCCAGATCAGGGGATCGCCCTCGGTCATCGACAGCGCCGTGGCATAGGGCATGTGGGTGTGGAAGGCGACCTTTGCGCGCGGCAGGCGCTTGTGCATCTCGGCATGGATGTAGAAGGCGGTCGCCTCCGGCACACCCTCGCCGTCGAGCACGTTGCCGTGGAAATCGCAGATCAGGAGCTTCGACGCAGTCAGCTCGCGGAAGGCGTATCCATAGGGATTGACGAGGAACAGATCGTCATGGCCGGGCACGACGGCCGAGAAATGATTGCAGATGCCCTCCTCGAAGCCGTTGCGCGCCGCCATGCGGAAGCAGGCGGCCAAATCCTCGCGCGCGGTGCGGATCGCGTCGGTCGCGAGGTCCGGCCGGTTGGAGCGGAATGGAGCGGGCGCGGGCGAGGAAGCGTGAAGGCTGTGCGCCATGGCGAAGGACACCTCTGTCGGTAAGCTCCCCGCCTTGTACAGGGCTGGCGCTTGCACGTCAGCCCCTTGCGCGCGCCGCCCTGCCCTGCGTGGCCTATGCGCGCCGCGGCACGCCTCCGGCATTCATGCCGCCGTCGATGACGAGCTCGCTGCCGGTAACATAGCGCGAGGCATCGGACGCCAGATACAGCACGCCGGAGGCGATCTCCGCGGCATGGCCGGCACGGCCGAGGGGCGTGACGACCTTGGCGCGCTCCTCCGGATCGATCGGTGCGTTCTGACCGGCGCCGGTCGCCCCGGTCGGGATCTTGCCCCAGATCGGGGTATCGATGATGCCGGGGTGAACCGAGTTGACGCGGATGCCATCGCCCGCGGCCGCGCACTCCATCGCGATGGATTTGGCGAACAGCCGGACGCCGCCCTTGGTCGCCGAATAGGCCGACAGCCCGGGCGAGCCGCGCAAGCCCGCCAGCGATGACATCATGACAATCGAGCCGCCGCCGGTCTTGCGCATCAACGGCAGGCAATGCTTGACCGAAAGAAAAACACCATCGAGATTGATCGCATTCTGCTTGCGCCAGTCAGCGAGCGTCATGTCGACGATCGAGGGCACGGAGATGCCGATGCCGGCGTTGGAGACGAGCACGTCGAGCCGGTCGTAGCGCTTGCCGACCTCAGCGACGACCTCGATCCAGCGCTCCTCGCTAGTGACATCCTGCTCCAGGAAGACCGCCTTGCCGCCGGCCTTGGTGATGCGCCTGGCAAGCTCGAGGCCTCTCAGCTCATCGATGTCGGTTGCGATGACCGTGGCGCCTTCGCGCACGAACAGCTCGACGATGGCCTCGCCAATACCCGAGGCGCCGCCCGTCACCAGCGCGACCTTGCCCTCAACCTGCCCTGCCATATTCACTCCCTTTCTTTTTTTGTTGTTCGAGGCCGTTATATTTGGCGCATGATCTTTGTCGGAAAACCGCTTCGCACTTTTCCGGATCATGAGCTATCTAATCACGGATGGCCCCTGGTCCGGTAGCGCGACGTCGACGACGCGGAATTGCACGCGCTCGGCGCCCTGGTAGCGATCGACCGAGAGCGAGCCCGCGACATGCAGCTGCTGGCCGCGGTTGGCGAGCAGCGCATTGCCGAGCTTCTGGCCAACCGAACGGAACGCGATGCCGTTGACCATGGCGCCGTCGCCCGACTTGAAGCGCAGGCGCAGATGCGCCTGCCCGACCTCGTCGGCAAACACGAGTTGGTGCGCCGGCAGTGCCAACACGGGCTCCGGATTTCCGCTGCCGAAGGGACCAGCGCGGTTGAGCGTCGTCGCCAGCTCCGGCGTCACCGCACGTGCGGAGACCGCGCCGTCGATATAGAGCTCGTTGACGTGGCGCGCCTCCGCGACGTCCCGGGCCAGCGCGTTTTCGAGATAGGCGCGGAATTCGGCCAGCTTCTCTTTTCGCAGCGTGACGCCGGCGGCCATCGCATGGCCGCCACCCTTGAGCAAGATACCGTCGGCAACCGCCTGCCGCACCGCCTTGCCGAGATCGACGCCGGCGATCGAACGACCCGAGCCGGTGCCGATGCCGCCAGGCTCCAGCGCAATGGCAAAAGCAGGCCGCGAGAACTTCTCCTTCAGGCGGGAGGCGACGAGGCCGACCACGCCGGGATGCCAGCCTTCCGAGGCCGTGACGATCACGGCGAGCTTGTCCTCCAGCCCGATCGAGGCCAGCGCCTCGGCTTCAGCCTGCGCTTCCGCGGCCTGCTCGATGACGCGGCGCTCGCTGTTGAGCCGGTCGAGCTCCGCGGCGATCCGCGCAGCCTCGACGCTGTCGCCCTCCAGCAGCAGCCGCACGCCGAGATCGGCGCGGCCGATGCGGCCGCCGGCATTGACGCGCGGCCCCAGCATGAAGCCGAGATGCCAGGCCTCCGGCGGGCCGTTGAGGCGGGCCACGTCCATCAGCGCGGTATGCCCGACATGGTCGCGACGTCGCATCGCGATCAGGCCCTTGGCCACGAAGGCGCGGTTCAGGCCGATCAGCGGCGCCACGTCGGCGACCGTGCCGAGCGCGACGTGATGCAGCATGCCGAGCAGATCCGGCTCCGGCATCCCGGAGGTCCAGAAGCCGCGCTGGCGCAGCTCGCGGTTGACGGCGACCAGCGTCACCAGCACGAGGCCGACGGCGGCGAGATGACCGAGGCCGGAGAGATCGTCAGGGCGGTTCGGATTGACCAGCGCATCGACTTCGGGAAGATCGAGTCCGCATTGATGGTGGTCGATCACGACCACGGACATGCCGAGACGTTTTGCTTCAGCGAGCGGCTCGATGCTGGTGGTGCCGCAATCGACGGTCACGAGCAGCGTCGCGCCCCTCGCGGCGAGCGCCCGCACCGCCTCGGTATTTGGGCCGTAGCCTTCGAATATCCGGTCGGGAATATGGATCAGGGGATCGAGCCCGCAATGACGCAGGTGCCAGGCGAGCAGCCCCGCCGAGGTGGCGCCGTCGACGTCGTAGTCGCCGAAGATCGCAACCTTCTCGCCCCTCGCCGCCGCATCGGCGATTCGCTTCGCAGCGGCTTCCATCTCCGTCACGGTGAACGGGTCCGGCAGCAGCTTTCGGATGGTCGGATCGAGAAAGTCGGGCACGGCGTCTATGTCGACCCCGCGGCCGGCCAGCACCCGCGCGAGCAGTTCGGGCAATTGGTGCCTCTGCACGATGGCGAGCGCCTGCGCCGCCCCGCGGGCGTCCAGCCGGTCGCGCCAGAGCTTGTCGGTGAGCGAGCGCGCCACGCCCAGGAAAGCCTGGGGCGCTTCGACGGGCAAGGCGGTGGCGGGCAGCGTCATGACGGGAGGCAGGTTATAGGGAACTGGAAGGTCCAGGCGATCAGGCGGACGCACGGTCATTGGCTTTCGGGAGGATTGGCCGGCAATCGGGCGGGATTTGCAACGGCTCCACCACACAAACCGGTGGATGGCCGCTCGGCCGGACGGGCTGACTACCATTTAGGCATTCCGTCAAACAGCAAATTAAGCAGGCGTTAGGCGGAATCTTCGAAAAAGAATCGTATTCGATCTGTAAGTCGTTGTTCCCCGTTCATTGCAGATCAGGCCTCATTGCCAAGGGAAGCTCCCCGATGTCTGCTGCGCTGGGTCTGAAAGCCAAGCCGATTGCCGCCGAAGCTACGGACGATGATTCCGACATCTCCGCGCTGATCAACCGCCTCACTGCCGAGGTCAACCAGATCGCGATCGACAAGACCAAGTCGATCCAGCAGATCACCAATCAGATGAAGATGCTGGCGCTCAACGCGCTGATCGAGAGCTCGCGCGCAGGCGCGCAAGGTGCCGGCTTTGCGGTGGTGGCGCAGGAGGTGCGCGGCGTCGGCCAGCAGGTCGAGACCATCGCCCGCGAGCTCGAGACCCAATTGACGAAACGCACCGGCGACCTCGTCTCCTCGATCGAGCGCATGAGCCAGCGCTCCCGAGGCGAGCGCATGACCGACCTGTCCCTCAACGCGATCGAGCTGATCGACCGCAATCTCTACGAACGGACCTGCGACGTGCGCTGGTGGGCGACCGATTCCGCCGTGGTCGATTGCGCGGCTTCGCCGAGCACCGCCGCCGTCTCCCATGCCTCGCAGCGCCTGGGCGTGATCCTCGGGGCCTACACCGTCTATCTCGACCTCTGGCTCTGCGATCTCGACGGCAACGTCATCGCCAACGGCCGCGCCGACCGCTTTCGCGTCGTCGGCCAGAACGTCGCCCACACCAGATGGTTTCGCGAGGCGCGGTCGTTGCGCTCCGGCGACGACTATGTCGCCGGCGACGTCGAGAACCAGCCGCTGCTCGGCAACGCGCAGGTCGCGACCTATTGCGCCAGCGTCCGCGACGGCGGTCAGGCCAGTGGCTCGCCGATCGGCGTGCTCGCCATCCATTTCGACTGGGAACCGCAGGCCCGCGCTATCGTGCAAGGAGTCCGTGTCGGCGACAGCGACAAGGCCCGCGTGCTGCTGGTCGATTCGAATTTTCGCGTGATCGCTGCCTCCGATGGCCAGGGCATCCTCAGCGAGCGCATCTCGCTGTCGCTGGACGGCCAGCGGTCCGGCTTCTATCAGGACCGCTCAGGGACGATGGTCGCCTTCCACGCCACGCCCGGCTACGAGACCTATCGGGGCCTCGGCTGGTATGGCGTGATCGTCTGCGGAGCGTGAGGCGAGCAGCGGCCGCCTCGCGAGACCGGATCGTTATCGCCTGCCCGATCCGAACCCTGGAAAACAACCCCATGCACAGTAGCCGGACGGTTGTTTTCATTGGTGTTTTTCAAGGGCTTCCCTGCCGACTTGCATCCGTCGAAGCGCTTTGACACGTCGGGCAAAACACTGGCAATCTGTGATCATCGCAGGTTGCGTTCACGGCATGAGGGAATGATCCCTTGCGATCCGATCTTCTGACACCACAGCCCGGCTTCTGAAGCGTTTTCCGGCAAGGCTCGCCCGTTACAGGCAAGAGCCTGCGCCGCGGCTCGGATAGAGTCGCTTCGCATCACGTTGATCGACGTGACAGCGCGAGCTCCTTGGTTCGTCTCGCGCTCGGAAATAACGAGGAGACACGCCATGAAGATCGTCGTGATCGGCGGAACCGGCTTGATCGGATCAAGGCTCGTCGCGAAGCTCAAACAGCAGGGCCACGAGGCGGTGGCGGCCTCGCCGAAATCAGGCGTGAACGCGGTGACCGGCGAAGGCCTTGCTGCGGCGCTGGCGGGTACGGATGTGGTCGTCGATGTCGCCAACGCGCCGTCCTGGGAGCCCGCCGCGGTGCTCGAGTTCTTCCAGCGTTCGAGCCAGAATCTCGGCGCGGCAGAGGCCGCAGCAAACGTGAAGCATCACGTTGCGCTCTCGATCGTCGGCACCGACCGCTCGCCCGACAACGCCTATTTCCGTGCCAAGCTGGCGCAGGAAACCATCGTCAAGTCCGCCTCGGTCCCCTACTCGATCGTGCGCGCCACCCAGTTCTTCGAATTCCTCGGAGCCATCGCCGAAACAGGCGTGATCGACGGCAAGATCGTCGTTCCCACCGCCCAGTTTCAGCCGATCGCCGCCGACGACGTCGTCGCTCGCCTCGCGGAGGTCGCAACAGGCAAGCCGCTCAACGGCACGATCGATATCGCAGGCCCCGAGATGGCCCCCTTCAACGAATTCATCGCGCGGCGCCTGAAGGCGTCCGGCGACACACGTCCCGTGATCGGAGATCCGAAGGCGCTGTATTTCGGCGCCCCCATCAACGACACGTCGCTGAACCCGCTCGGCGAGGCGCGGCTCGGGACAACGCCGCTCGCAACATGGCTCGCGAGCCTCTGAGGCTCCGGTAGAATCAACCACGATGGAAATGGCAAAGAAGGGGAATCCCATGCGCAGATTGCTAATCGCAACCGCGGTCTATGCCGCATCTTGCCTGGCGGCCCACGCAGCCGAGACCGCAGCCCCCTTGACCAGGGTCACGGTCGTCTTCGACCAGGCGCTGCCGAACGTCCCGGGCAAGAGCATGAAGGGCGTGCTGGTGGAGTACGGTCCCGGAGGCTCCTCACCGGCCCACATCCACGCGCCCTCCGCCTTCATCTATGCCACGGTCCTCGAAGGCGCGATCCGCAGCCAGCTCAATGACGGTCCCGCAAAAGTCTTTCACAAGGGGGAGAACTTCTTTGAAAGGCCCGGCGACCGCCACTCCGTCAGCGCCAATGCCAGCGATACCGAGCCTGCGAAGCTGCTGGCCGTGTTCGTGGTCAACACGACCGACAAGGAGTTGACGACGCCGATCGCGAAGTAGCACGGGGCCAACAGGCGGCGCCACGCTATCGCGGAGGACTGGCGCTATCCCGCCCCTCTCCACGACCGCGGGCAATATCGCGACGTCGCAGGAACACCCCGAGCACCGCGCCCGGAACTCGCTATATCGCCGACCGCACGATCAGCACGATAGCTCCGGATAGAAGGTTCGAAATGGCGAGCAGGGTCCAATCCGGCCTCGCGCTTGCGCTCGCCAGGCGACATGCGAGGCTTTCGATGAGCCTCAGCATTCGTCATCGGAAAGCCGCTCGAGATAGGCGAGCCCGAATGCTGCGAGTTCCTGGGCGTCACCGTTACTCTCGCGCGCTTCCCGCCTCCCTTGCAGATGACGCTCGAGCAGGCAGCGACGACCATCCGCAGCATCGATGTCGCGATGCCGGGTACGGTACACGCACCAAGCGATGTCCACCGCTGCTCGTAGCGGGCCGTCGTCGACCATGTTCCAGCTCCCAATGTGGAGATGCGAATGGGACGCCAACTCGTCGCGACGACGGAAGTTTCCAATTTTTCCCGAGCAATCAAGGCCTGCGCGCGAAGCGAGCGCAGTCAGCGCTCGCTCCCTTGCTGCGTGCAAAATCAGATGGGGCGACGCGCCGCCATCTCCGCCGCGAGCAGCAGAGCAGTGCGGCTAGCGCCAACCGATGCGATGCCTTGCCCCGCGATGTCGTAGGCAGTGCCGTGGGCCGGCGTGCAGATCGGGAACGGAAAGCCGCCGAGCAAAGTCACGCCGCGATCGAAGCCCATCAGCTTCATCGCGATCTGGCCCTGGTCGTGATACATCGTCAGAACCGCGTCGAAGGCGCCCGCCTTGGCGCGCAGAAACACGGTGTCGGCGGGAAACGGCCCCTCGGCGGCAATGCCCTCGCGCTGGCCGGCCACGACCACCGGCGCAATCAGGTCGATCTCCTCGCGGCCGAAATTACCGCCGTCGCCGGCATGGGGATTGAGGCCTGCGACTGCGATTCGCGGTCGCGCGAAGCCGGCATTGCGCATGCAGGAATCGGTCAGCCTGAGTGCACGGTGGATGCGTTCGCTGGACAGCTTTGCAGCAACATCCTTGAGCGGAATATGAGAGGTGACCCGTGCGTTCCAGAGCCGGTCCAGCACGTTGAATTCGCTTGCCGGCGTCTTCAGACCGACGACCTCGGCCGAGAACGCGATCTCGTCGTCGTACCCGGCATGGGCAAGGCGCATCGCCTGCTTGTTGAAGGGGGTGAAACAGACCGCGTCGACATGGCCGTCGCGGCCGAGTTCGAGCGCATGCCTGTAATTGGCCAGCGCGAATCTGCCGCCGGCAAGCGTCGCAGTCTTCGGCTCGACCTCTCTGGGATCAAGGTGGCGGAGATCGACAAGCAATGCATCGCCTCTTGCCGCGCGAAGGTCGGCCCCCTGCTCCACCGCCCTCAGTTCCGGCTCGACCCCGGCAATGCGCGCGCCCTGGTCGAAGATGCGGCGGTCGCCGATGACGACGAGCCGGCAGCGGGCGCGGATCTCGTCCTGCGCCACGAGATTCGCCGTCAGCTCCGGGCTGATGCCGGCGGGATCTCCCATTGCCAGTGCGATCAGCGGCTTTGCGGTCATATGATCACCTTCTCCTGGGCTGGCGTGTCGATCGCGGGCGACGCGGGTTTGCGCCAGAGCCGCGCAAGCTGCAACACCAGCGGCAGCAAGAGCAGCGCGATCCCGCCCACGATCAGGCACGTCACCAGCTTGTTGGCGAAGAAGATGCCCAGTGATCCCTTGGACAGCAGCATCGACTGTCGGAACGCATCCTCGGCCTTGTCGCCGATGACGATCGCGAGCACGAGCGGCGCCAGCGGATAGAACAGCTTCTTGAAGAGATAGCCTACGACACCGAAGCCGAGCATCATCACTACGTCGAGATAGGAGTTCGACACCGAATAGGCGCCGACGACGCAGATGATCACGATCAGCGGCGCGATTACCACGAAGGGAATCCGCATCAAGGCCGCGAAGACGGGAACGGTCAACAGCACCAGCGCGACGGCGACGATGTTGCCGACATACATCGAGGCGATCAGGCCCCAGACGAAATCCTTCTGGTCGACGAACAGCATGGGTCCGGGATTGAGGCCCCAGATCATCAGCCCGCCCATCATGACGGCTGCGGTTGCCGAGCCGGGAATGCCGAGCGAGAGCATCGGCAGCAGCGCACTTGTCCCGGCGGCATGATCGGCTGTCTCCGGCGATATGATGCCTTCGATCTCGCCGGTGCCGAAAAGGCGGCCGCGGCGCGAGAAGCGGCGGGCGATGCCGTAGCTCATGAAGGAGGCCGCGGTCGGTCCGCCCGGCGTGATCCCCATCCAGCATCCGATGGCGGCGCTGCGCAGCAGGGCAACGCCATGCCGCGGCAAGCGGCCGACGGCGCGGAACACCTCACGCCAGTCGATCTTCGAGGAAACCGCGCGGGCGTGAAATTCCTCCTCGACGGCGACCAGCAGCTCGCCGATGCCGAACAGGCCCATCACCGCAACGACGAAGCTCACGCCTTTGACCAGCTCATCCACGCCCATGGTGAGGCGCACGCTGCCGGAGACCGTGTCGATACCGATGGCGGCGATGGCAAAGCCGATCGCCAACGCCACGACCGTCTTGATCGGTGCCGCCCCACCCATGCCGACGAAGCTTGCAAAGGCGAGGAAATAGACCGCGAAATACTCCGGCGGTCCGAAGGCGAGCGCGACCTGGGCAACCCAGGACGCCAGGAAGGTGATCAGGATGACGCCGATCAGCGCACCGAACGCCGCCGAGCCGAAGGCGGTGGCAAGTGCCGTTGTCGGCCGGCCGTCGCGTGCCATCGGATAGCCGTCGAAGGTGGTCGCGACCGACGACGGCTCACCGGGAATGTTGAACAGGATCGAGGTCACGGAGCCGCCGAACAGCGCGCCCCAATACATGCTGGAGAGCAGGATGATCGCCGACACCGGCTGCATGCCGAAGGTCAGCGGCAAGAGCAGCGACACGCCGTTCGGCGCACCGAGGCCCGGCAGCACGCCGACGAGAATGCCGAGCAGCACTCCGACCGACATCAGGGCCAGATGCGGCATGGTGACCGCGATGGAGAAGCCATGCAGGAGGTCTGCGAGATTATCCATCGGCCGCTCCGTCAGAAGCCCAAGGCGGCGGCGAGCGCGCCGTGCGGCAGGCTCACCTGGAACATGCGCTCGAACACGACATAGAGCGCGAGCGCCGTTGCTCCGGCCATGACGAGCGCGCGCGGCACCGATTGGTGCCTCGGGATCGCCAGCACTGCGAGGACATACAGGGCCGAGGCGACGTACATCCCGGCGAGCGGGATCGCGGCAACGAAGATCGCAGCCGGCACCAACAGGCCGGCGAGCCGGCGCAGCTCGATGGACGTGATGGCCGTGGGAACGCTTGCGAGCGTCACGGCCGGCAACACACCCCGGACCAGATTGACGAGGCTCCCGACCACGATGACGATCCCGGTCAGGAACGGAAACGTGCCCGCATCGACGCCCGCGCTCGACCAGCCGATGCCGTTGTCGAGGCTGGAGACGACGACGGCCACGCCGAAGCTTCCGGTGAGGACGGCGGTCGCAAGTTCAAGCGCGCGGCGGGAGATCATGGGAGGCTCCGATCAGGCCACGTACGGTGGTGGTGCAGGGCACGTATCTTGCCCCAACGTTCGGTGTCGTCCCTGCGAACGCAGGGACCCATAACCCCGGGCAGGAGTTTGACGAAAACTGGAAGTTGATACCACCAACGCTCCTCGATAGATCACGCGGTATGGGTCCCTGCATTCGCAGGGACGACAGCGGAGCTGGTGGCACGATGGTCAAGACGTCGCGAAAAAGCCTGCTCACATCGAAGCTGGTGCAACAGCCCCGCCTCACTTGACGAGCCAGCCCTGCTCGCCCGCGACCTGCCTGACGTGCTCGAGGTCCTCCTTGATGAATTTGTCGAACTCGGCACCGGTCAGGAAGGTGTCGACCTGGGAGGTCTTCTCGATGTAGTCCTTCCACTCGGGCGTCGCCTGCACCTTCTTCATGAGGTCGACATAGAACGCGGCCTGCTCCGGCGTGACCTTGCCGGGCAGCCACACAGTGCGCGGCTGCTCATACTGCTTGATGTCGAGGCCCTGCTCGACGCAGGTCGGAACATCGCTCCAGCCCTCGCTCGCGGTGACCTTGGGTCCCTGCGGCAGACGCTTCGGGCTGAACACGCAAAGTGGCCGCTGCGTGCCGCCCCGCCATTGGCCGAGACTTTCGCTGGGGTTGTTGACGTGGGAGTCGAGATGTCCGCCGGCGAGCTGCACGGCGGTCTCGGCGCCGCTCTTGAAGGGGATATAGGTCAGCTTGACCTTGCCGGCCTTCTCGATCATGCGCGTCAGCACCTCGTCGGTGTCCTTCGACTGCGCGCCGCCCATCTTGAATTCGCCCGATGCGGCGGCCTTCAGATAATCGCCCGCCGACTTGTAAGGTGAGTCCTGCTTGACCCAGAGCAGGAACTCGTCCTGCGCCATCGCCGCGACCGGGGTGAGATCGGTGTAGTTGAAGGCGACCTTGGAGACGAGCGGCTGCTGCCAGGCGTTCGAGGTGCCGAAGATCACCTTGTAGGGATCGCCGGCGGAAGCCTTGGCGTAGACGTAACCCTCCGCACCGCTGCCGCCGCCCTTGTTGACAACGATGATCGGCTGCTCCGTCAGCTTGTGCTTGGTGATGATGTTCTGCACCGCGCGCGCGAGATTGTCGGTCCCGCCGCCGGGCCCGGCGGTAGCCACGAACTCGATCGGCTTCTGCGGTTGCCAGGCGGCACTCGCCGGCATCGTGCCGGCGAGCATGGCCGCGGAGAGCAGAAATGTTGACGTCCGACCCATGATTTCCTCCAGCTGATCTTGTCTTCTTGCTCTTGTCGTCTCGACGTCCGCTCAGGCGATGCGTTCCTCGCGTCTTCCTGATGCCAGCACGATCGCGCCTTCTGTTTCGAGCGCTTCGATCTGCTTCTGGTCGAACCCGTGCTCGGTCAGCACCTCGCTCGTGTGCTCACCATAAACAGGTGCGCCTGATCGCACTTTGCCTGGGGTCTCCGAAAACTTGATGGGAAGCCCAATCGTCTTGACGGGGCCGAGCGTGGAGTGCTCGACCTCGACGACCATCTCGCGCGCCAGCGTCTGCGGATCGCTCAGAGCCTCCAGCATGTCGTGCACGGGTCCGCATGGAACGCCCTTCTCCTCCAGCACTGCGAGCCAGTGTGCCCGGGACTTTGTGCGGAACCGCTCGCTCAGGACGGCTTCGAGCTCCTTCAGATTGGCCATGCGGTCGGCTCCGTTGACGAAGCGCGGATCGGAGGCAAGCTCGCTCGCGCCGAGCGCTTCCAGCATCAAGAGCCAATGCTTCTTGTTGGCGCCGCCGACGACGAGCCAGCCGTCCGAGGCTTCGAACGCCTGATACGGCGCGTTGAGCGGGTGCGCCGAGCCCATGGCGCGCGGCGCAGTGCCCGCGGCAAGCGCGATCGTCGACTGCCAATAGGTCTGCACCAGCGCGGCCTCATAGAGCGAGGTCTCGACCCACTGCCCTTCGCCCGTCTTGAGGCGATGCGTGTAGGCGGCCAGGATGCCCATGCTCGCGAGCAGGCCGGCGGTGATGTCGGACAGCGGCGGTCCGCACTTGACCGGAGGACCGTCGGGCCGCTCGCCGGTGAAGCTCATGATGCCGCTCATGGCTTGTGCGACGAGATCGAAACCCCTGCGGTGCTTGTACGGGCCGGTGCGGCCGAAGCCCGACAGCGAGCAATAGATCAGCGCCGGGAATTCCGCGTGCAGCGCCTCGTAGCCGAAGCCGAGGCGCTCCATCGCGCCCGGTGCAAAGTTCTCGACCAGCACGTCGGCGCTGGCGATCAGCCGCCGCAGCACCTGCTTGCCGCCGTCGGTCTTCAGGTCCAGCACGATGCCGCGCTTGTTGCGGTTCATCATCAGGAAGGAGGCCGCCTCGTCCCCGATCTTCGGCGGCACCGAATGACGGGTGTCATCGCCGTTCGGCCATTTCTCGATCTTGATGACGTCGGCCCCCATGTCGGCCAGCATCAGGGTGCAAGTCGGTCCCGCCATGACATGGGTGAGGTCGACGACCTTGAGGCCGGCCAGCGGTCCCGAGCGGCGGGAGGCGGATTGCGATCGATCGCTATGCATCGGGGCGCCCTATTCGCCGCGCCATTGCGGCGCGCGCTTGTTGAGGAAAGCATCGAGCCCTTCGCGAAAATCCCGGCTCGTGTAGCACATCAGGATGAGGTCTTCGCCCTCGTCCCGCGTCAGCCGCTTTTGCAGGCGAGCCACGGCCTGCTTGGTCGCATTCAGCGTCAGCGGCGCATGGCTGGCGACGAGGCGGGCCACCTCGTCGGCGCGCCGGTCGAGAGCTGCGATGTCATCGACGACCTCGCCGAGCAGCCCGACACTCGCGGCCTCTGTGGCGTCGACGAGGCGCGCGGTGAAGATGATGTCCTTGACGCGCGCGGCGCCGATAAGCGCGATGAGACGGCCGACATTGGACATCGACAGGCAATTGCCGAGCGTGCGGGCGATCGGAAATCCAATTTTGGTGCTCTTCGTGCCGATGCGGAGATCGCAGGCCGCGGCAATGCCAGCCCCGCCCCCGGTGCAGAACCCGTTGATCGCCGCGAGCGTCGGCACCCGGCACTGCTCCAGCGTGGTCAGCACTCGATCGATGCGGTTCTCGTAGTCGATCGCGTCCTGGGGCGTTTTGAATTCGCGGAACTGGTTGATGTCGGTGCCCGATGCAAAGGCCTTGTCGCCGGCCCCGCGCAGCACCAGCACCTTGACCGCATGGTCGCGGTTGGCCTCCTCGCAGATCGCGGCAAGCCGCTCGTACATGGCGAACGTGAAGGCATTGCGGGCCTGCGGGCGGTTGAAGGTGATCCGCCCGATGCCGTCCTCACGCTCGAAGACGAGGTCTTCTGCCTCCACCTGCCGGTCCATTTCCTCATACCTTTCTGTTTTGCGCATTTTTGAATGCAAAATTTTGGATTTTCAAGCTGGAACTTGGAAATATCTGCCTGTAAGCTGATTTTTGCATTCAAATCGAGCTCAGACCCATGCTTCACGAAGAAGTCGTTGGCCGCATCCGCGCCATCCTGCTCGACGGTGAAATCCCGCCGGGCGCGCGGATTCCCGAACGCGAGTTGTGCGAGCGGCTGGAGATCTCGCGCACGCCGCTGCGCGAGGCGCTCAAGGTGCTCGCCGCCGAAGGCCTGGTGCAGTTGCTGCCCCATCGCGGCTCACGCGCGGCGAAGCTGACGGACAAGGACATGCGCGACCTGTTCGAGGTCTGCCAGGGGCTGGAGGCACTCGCCGGCGAGCTCGCCTGCGAGCGCATCACGGACGCCGAGATCGACGAGATTGCCGCCGCGCATGCGGAGATGGTGCAGCATTATCGCGAGCGCGACCTGATCCAGTACTACCGTGGCAACCGCGCCATTCACGAAGCTATCGTCGCCGCGGCCGGAAACCCCGTGCTGGCGGGGCTCTACACCTCGGTGACCGCGCGCATCCGCCGGGCGCGCTATGTCACGCCGATGACGCCGCAACGCTGGGCGCTCGCCGTCAAGGAGCACGAGGCCATCCTCAACGCGCTCCAGCGGCGCGATGGCGTCGGCCTCGCCCACATCCTGCGGGCGCATCTTCGTCACAAGCGCGAAGAGGTTCTGCAGGCGGGCTTTGCCGAGACGGAAGGCCATGACCTCACGCTGAAAATTGCGTAACGCGCAATTCGGCGGTCACATGCATCCGCGGACCAATTCTACTTGCTAGCTTGTCGTAACCGGCGCAGCATGGCTTCTGCCGACCTCCGGCCGCATGGCTGATCAGGCCGGTCGCAACGCGCGAACAATTGCGCAAGATACGTAATACAAAAGACAAAAGCGGAGGAAACGCATGACAATCGATGTCTCTCGTCGGTCCCTGCTCGCGCTCGGGGCGGGCCTCGGTGCCAGCGCCATGCTCGGCAGCAGCGCGCTGGCGCGGGCTCCCAAGCTCGGCACACAGACGCCCTACTGGCACCGCTTCGTTCTTGGCGACGCCGAGGTCACGGTCGTCTCCGACGGGCCGCTGCCGCTCGGCGATCCCTCGGGGACCTTCACCGGCGTTCCCAAGGAAGAGGTCAAGAAGATGCTCGCCGACAACTTCCTGTCGCCGGACAATGTCGTACTGGAGCAGAATTCGCCGATCGTGAACACCGGCGACAAGCTCATCCTGTTCGATACCGGCATGGGCTCATCGAAGATGTTCGGCGCCAGCACCGGCCGGCAGCAGAAGAGCATGACCGAGGCCGGCATCAAGCCGGGCGACATCGACGCCGTCGTGTGCTCGCATGCCCATATCGACCATATCGGCGGCATCGTCGACGAAGGCGGCAAGCCGCTGTTTCCGAACGCGCAGATCTACATTGCCCAGAGCGATTTCGACTTCTGGACGGACGAGGGCAAGCTCGGCAGCGCGGCCAAGGACTTCGTCGTTCACGCCCGCAAGAACCTGCTGCCGGTGCGCGACCGCATCGTGTTCTTCAAGGACGGCCAGGAATTCCTGCCCGGCGTGCAGGCGATCGCGGCGCCCGGCCACACCGTCGGCCACACCATCTTCATGGTCACCTCGGCGGGGAAATCCTTCGCCTTCCTCGGCGACCTCTCGCACCATTCGGTGCTGCTGCTGGAGCGGCCGCGGATGGAATTCTCATACGACACCGATCCCAAGCAGGCAGCCGAATCGCGCGTCAAGCTGCTGACCATGCTGGCAGCCAACAAGACCCCGGTGATGTCGTATCACTTCGCCTGGCCGGGCTATGGCCACGTCGCCAAGGCGGGCGAAGGCTTCCACTACTATCCTGAGCCGATGAAGATGACGTTGTAACTCTCGTCAGATCAGGTCCGGACGGCGCTCACCGTCCGGACCGCCCCCTCGCAGGGCGAAGCAATTTTTATAAGCGGTCGAGGCGCGATCGCAGCTGGGCGTCACTCTCACGGCCCAATGCAAGCAATCCAGAATAGGGATTTCCTGCTATGCCGAGCACGGCAGCAAACGCAGGCTCCGTCTTCATTCCGCGCCCCCTGTGCCCCACCACCGCCTTCCGCAGGCGTCCATCGTCGAGAGCCAGCAATCTCCGCTCGATCTCGAAGTGCTGCCATCCCTCCTGCTGATCGACCGGTCTCGGATCTCCGAACAGCTCGAAGGGCCAGCCGCCCCATTCGAAGCGGGCAATCACCGGCCGCCGGCTGGAGCGCCACTGGTAGAGAGCAAATCCGTCACAGGCGCCGTACCGTCGCCACACGAGCTCCGCGAAGGCGGCCGCGTCGCTTACCTGACACACGACATCGATGTCGCTTGTCGGCGTCGAAATTCCCAAGGGCAGCGTCCCAACCACACGCGGATCGAATCCACTCAGCTCCCCGAGCAATTCCGAACTGCCGATCGCAGCTTCGTAGCTACCGATCCAGCTGGTCATCGCAGAGGACCTCGACCAGGCGAAAGCGCTCGCACATCAGCATCATGTCGTCGCTGTATCGTCCGAGCCTGCCGAAATAGTCTTGATGGGCGCGGCGCCAAAAGGCCAGGCTCCGGTCACCTTCTCCCTCCTCATGCGCAAAGGCTGCGTCGACCTCGTTGAAGCGCCGATACGTCACGTCGATGGTTTCGATGACGCAGCGCGGCTCCGCTCGCCCGTCGAGCACCACCCAGCGCTCACCGGGTGTGGAGGTGCTCGGCTCGTCTTCGGTACTGCATGTCGCGGTCTTGATGCCCTTGACGACGAGTTCGACCAATTGGTCCGCCAGCGCCGAATTGTCCCCGAATGCAAATGTCCGGAGGTGTCGATACCGCTCGGGGACCGGCTTGCTCATGGTCTTCCAGGCTTTCAGTCGCCTCGCCGCCCAGGCCACAGCGCATTGTGACGAAGCGCTGCCTAGCACCCCAGCCTGTCGGCGATCCCGCCAAAATCCTTCGCGACGATGTCCCAGTTGCCGGTCGCCTCGAAGTCGACCTTCTGCAACGGCCCATATTCGGTCGGCCGCGCCACGAACGCGGTCCTCAATCCGTTCTTCTGCGCGGCGGCGAGATCGCCGTTGTGGGCAGCGACCATCATCACTTCCTCCGGCTTGAGGCAAAGCAGGCGCGCGGCGCCGAGATAGGTTTCCGGATCGGGCTTGTAGTGCTCGAACAGCTCCGCCGACAGGATGAGGTCCCACGGCAGCCCGGCGAACTTCGCCATGTTGGTGAGCAGCGCGACATTGCCGTTCGAGAGTGGCGCGATCACGAATTTCGTCTTGAGCCGCGTCAGACTCCCGACACTGTCGGGCCAGGCATGCAGGCGATGCCAGCCCTTGGTGAGGTAATCGAGATCGGCGTCCGTGAGGCCCGGAATCGCGAACTTCTTGACCAGCTTCTCCAGCGAACGGCGATGCAGATCATCCAGCATCACATAGCCGCGCTCGGGATGCTGGCGCACCTCGTCCATCGAGGCCATGTACATGCCGCGCCAGCCATCGACCAGCGCGGTCCAGTCGGCGCTGATGCCTCGCTGCTTGCTCCACCACATGAAGTCGGCGATCAGGCTGGTGCGCCAGTCGACCACGGTGCCGAACACGTCGAAGACCAGGGCTTTGACAGTGGAGAGATCGGACATGTGCGCTTTCCTCTATATTACTTGTTCTTGGTCATTCCGGGATGCGCCATAAGGCGCAGGCCCGGAATCCATACTCCCGATCGTGGCTATGGATTCCGCGCTCTCCGGGCCGCGCGTTTCGCGCGATCCCGTCGCCCCGGAATGACGGCAGTTGGGGTTGCCTGGATCAGTCCAGATGGAACTTGGCCAGCTCACGGTGCTCGGCCTTGATGTAGCGCACGGTGCCGGTGACGGAGCGCATCACCACCGTCTCGGTCTCGATCACGCCGTCCTTGCGGAACTTAACGCCCGAGAGCAGCGAGCCCGTGGTGACGCCGGTGGCCGCGAACAGGCAATCGCCGCGCGCCATGTCCTCGATGCCGTAGATCATCTTGGGATCGTCGACGCCCATCTTGGCGGCGCGCTCGCGCTTCTCGTCGGAATCGAGAATGAGGCGGCACTGCATCTGGCCGCCGATGCAGCGCAGCGCCACGGCCGCGAGCACGCCTTCCGGCGCACCGCCCGTGCCGAGATACATGTCGACGCCGGTGTTATCAGGGTCGGCGCAGTGGATCACGCCGGCGACGTCGCCGTCGGTGATCAGGCGCACCGCGGCGCCGGTCGAGCGCACGCTCTCGATGATGCTGGCATGGCGCGGACGATCGAGCACCAGAACGGTGATACCATCCGGCTGGACACCCTTGGCCTTGGCGAGGCGGCGGACATTGTCGGCCGGCGTTGCATCGAGATCGACGACGCCCTTGTCGTAACCGGGGCCGATCGCGAGCTTCTGCATGTAGACGTCGGGGGCGTGCAGCAGCGTGCCGCCGTCGGCCATCGCCATCGTGGCAATCGAGCCCGGCATGTTCTTGGCGCACAGTGTGGTGCCTTCGAGCGGATCGACCGCGATGTCGACCTGCGGGCCTGCGTTCAGGCCGACTTTCTCGCCGATGAAGAGCATCGGCGCCTCGTCGCGCTCGCCCTCGCCGATCACGATGGTACCCTCGATCGGGAGCTTGTTGAGCTCGCGGCGCATGGCATCCACCGCGGCCTGATCGGCCGCCTTCTCGTTACCGTGCCCGCGCAAGCGCGCCGACGACACCGCCGCCCGCTCCGTCACGCGCACGATCTCCAGCGTGAGGATGCGCTCGAGCAGCGCTTGCGGCGGGACTGAAATATGGGTCGACATCGGCTAACTCCTTCGAAACAGTTTGGGACGGAAATCTCCGTCCGCTTTAACTCGCAACGCCCACGGTTCGTTCGAACGAACCGCCTCAGTTCTTCTCGATCCGGATCACCTGCGGCCGTCCGCTGATCACCTTGTCCTTCTGCACGGCGGCGAGCGCGCGGCGCACGGCGTCCTCATGCGTGGCATATGTGATCAGGATGACGGGCACGGGGACCGCCTTTCCGTCGACCGGCGCAGCGCCTCCATTGGGATGACGCTGCACGATCGACTCGATCGAAATCTTCTGCTCGGCCAGTCGCGTCGCGATCGCGGCCGCAGTACCGGGGAAGTCACGCGCCAGAAGGCGGATGTAGTAGCCGCCCTCGTGCCGCTCCATCGGCGCCTTCTTGGTGTCGCGGAGCTGCGCGATCGGCCGGCCGAACGGATTGGCGCGGATGCCGCGCGCAACGTCGGCGATGTCGGCGACCACGGCGGACGCAGTGGCTGCGCCCCCGGCGCCGGGGCCGACCAGCGTGATGGGCGGAATGCCGTCGCCGTCGATCGTGACCGCATTGGTGACGCCCATCACCTGTGCGATCGAGGATGATTTCGGCACCATGGTCGGATGCACGCGCTGCTCGATACCCTTGGCGGTGCGGACCGCAACGCCGAGCAGCTTGACGCGGTAGCCGAGATCGGCGGCCGCCCGCAGATCTTCGGGCGCGATGGACGAGATGCCTTCGACATACACGGCGCTTTGAGCAACTTTCGTGCCGAAGGCGAGGCTGGCGAGAATGGCAAGCTTCTGTGCGGTGTCGTGGCCGTCGACGTCGAAGGACGGATCGGCCTCGGCATAGCCGAGCCGCTGCGCATCCTTGAGGCATTCGGCGAAAGACAAGCCCTCCTGCTCCATCCGGGTCAGGATGTAGTTGCAGGTACCGTTGAGGATGCCGTAGACGCGGTTGATGCCGGTTCCGGCGAGCCCCTCGCGTAACGTCTTGATGACAGGAATCGCCGCGCCGACCGCTGCCTCGAAATTCAGCGCGCCGCCGTGCTTTTCAGCCGCCTTGGCGAGCTTGAGGCCGTGCCTTGCCAGCAACGCCTTGTTGGCGGTGACCACCGACTTGCCGGCGCTCAGCGCGGCTTCCACCGCCGACAGCGCCGGATCGCCGGCGCCGCCTATCAACTCGACGAAACAGTCAACGTCGGGATGGGTGGCCAGCGCCATCGGATCCCTGGCCCATTCGACGCCGCGCAGGTCGATGCCGCGCTTCTTCGTCTTCGAGCGCGCAGTGACGGCGACGACGCGAATGCCGCGGCCGCTGCGGCCCGCGAGCACGCGCGCCTGCGTTTCGATCAAACGGATAACGTCGGCGCCCACGGTGCCGAGCCCCGCTATGCCCACTTTCAGGGGTGCAACCATGATGTCTTAGAAAACCTGCCGAAGAGAACTCAACGCCGATTGGCGAGCGGAACGACGTTGTGCAACGTTTCGATGCCGGTTTCAAGGAAGCGGCGCACGCCGCGCGCGGCCTGCCTGATCCGTTGCTCGTTTTCCACCATGGCGATGCGGACATATCCTTCACCATGCTCGCCGAAGCCGACGCCGGGCGAGACCGCAACGCCCGATTTCTCCACCAACAGGGTCGCGAACTGCATGCTGCCGACGCTGCGAAAGGCTTCCGGCAGCGGCACCCAGGCGAACATCGAGGCCTCCGGCGCCGGGATCTCCCAGCCGGCGCGCCCGAACGATTCCACCAGCGCGTCGCGGCGCTTGCGGTAGGTGTCGCGCATCTCCTTGATGCAATCGTCCGGCCCGTTCAGCGCAGCGGTCGCCGCGACCTGGACCGGCGTGAAGGCGCCGTAGTCGAGGTATGATTTGACGCGGGCGAGCGCCGCGATCACGCGCTCATTGCCGACCGCAAAGCCCATGCGCCAGCCGGCCATCGAATACGTCTTCGACATCGAGGTGAATTCGACGGTGACATCCATCGCGCCGGGCACCTGGAGCACCGAGGGCGGCGGGTTGTTCTCGTCGAAATAGACCTCGGCATAAGCGAGATCCGACAGGATCAGGATCTCGTGCTTCTTCGCGAAGGCGACGAGGTCCTTGTAGAAATCGAGGCTCGCGACATAGGCGGTCGGGTTCGAGGGATAGCAGACGACGAGCGCGAGCGGCTTGGGGATCGAATGCACGATCGCCCGCTCCGCCGCCTCGAAGAATTGCGGCGTCGGCTCCGATGGCACCGAGCGGATCACGCCGCCCGCCATCAAGAAGCCGAAGGCATGAATCGGGTAGCTCGGGTTCGGACAAAGGATGACGTCGCCGGGCGCGGTGATCGCCTGCGCCACGTTGGCAAAACCTTCCTTCGAGCCGAGCGTCGCCACCACCTGCGTGTCGGGATTCAGCTTCACGCCGAAGCGGCGGGCGTAATAGGCGGCCTGGGCCCGGCGCAGCCCGGGGATTCCGCGTGAGGCCGAGTAGCGGTCGGTGCGCGGCTTGCCCAGCGTCTCCTTCAGCTTCTCCAGCACGTGCGGTGGCGCCGGCAGATCCGGATTGCCCATGCCGAGGTCGATGATGTCGGCGCCGGCATTCCGCGCGGCCGCCTTGGCCCGGTTGACCTGTTCGAACACGTAGGGCGGCAGGCGGCGGATGCGGTAAAATTCTTCCATGGCTCTCTAGGGCTCCGGGCAACCGGTCGGGATAGAATCGACAGGCCACGAGGGCCCATTCCAAAAGGCGCTTATTTCTTCGCGAAAATCGCTCAAAATCAAATGCTTAGAGCAATCATCGGCGACCAGGACTGAAGTCGTTCGCCCTGACTCTTGGCTGAACCGAGATCTTTTAGCACGGCAAGGCGGAGGCGCCAGCGATTACCTTGCAGCGCCTTATTTGGCGTCCTTGGCAGCCACCGCCTGGCGCTCGCGTGCAGCAGCGAGCTCGGCCTCTATCTTGGCGCGCTGCTCCGGCGGGATGATCGCCTCATCGCGATCCGGCGGCAGGTCGTGCACCGGCAGATAAGTGCCGGGCTCCCTGACATGCGACTGCGCATCCGCCGGCGTCAAATCCGCGAGCTGGCTCGAGCATCCGCCGAGGGCAAACGCCGTGATCAGCAGCGCGCCATAGATCGGCCGCGTCTTTTGCAGGTCCCATAACGCCAACACTTGGGAAATCCCCTACTCCCAACGCACGGCCCCCGGACAACCTTACCCAAGACCGCGCCCAAGCTCAAACCATTGCTGCCCAAATGGAGCGAGCGAGAAAATAGCCCTTGCCCAACAAGACGAGCGGTGCGGCCCGATTGTGACGGAACCAAGAAAATTTGTCGCAGTGCAACACATCTTCGAGAGTGTTTAACGTCAAACATGCGAGCTTCGCGGTGACGAATACGGAATGAATCGTTACTGTTCTGCTCATGAGCATGGCCACGACCGACACGCCGAAACCCGGGACGAAGTTCGACGCGGAAGCCTTCGCGATGAATGTCGCGCGGGCGATGGAGAGCGGCGGCAAGGCGCTCGCCGCTTATCTCAAGCCGCGCGAGAGCGGCGAGGTGCAGGATCGCCCGCCGGCCGAGCTTGCCGAGGTCGTCAGGACCTTCACGTCGGTCGCCGAATACTGGCTGTCGGACACCTCCCGCTCCTCCGATCTCCAGACCAAGCTCGCCAAGGACTATCTCGACCTCTGGGGCTCGGCGGTGCGCCGCATGGCCGGCCAGGACGCCCAGCCCGCGATCGCGCCCTCGCCGCGCGACAAGCGCTTTGCCGATCCGGAATGGAAGTCGAACCAGTTCTTCGACTTCGTCATGCAGCTCTATCTGCTCACGACCAAATGGGCGCAGGAGCTGGTGCGCGATGCCGAAGGGCTCGATCCGCAGACCCGCCGCAAGGCCGAGTTCTACGTCCAGCAGGTCATCAACGCATTGTCGCCGTCCAATTTCGTGCTGACCAATCCGGAGGTGCTGCGCGAGACGGTGGCCAGCAGCGGCGAGAACCTCGCCCGCGGCCTGAAGATGCTGGCGGAGGATATCGCGGCCGGCAAGGGCATGCTGAAGATCCGGCAGTCCGATCCGGACAATCTCGTCGTCGGCGTCAACATGGCAACGACGCCTGGCAAGGTGATCTACCAGAACGAGATCATGCAGCTGATCCAGTACGCTCCGACCACGGAGACGGTGCTGCGCACCCCGCTCCTGATCGTGCCGCCCTGGATCAACAAATTCTACATCCTCGATCTCAAGCCGGATAAATCCTACATCAAGTGGTGCGTCGATCAGGGCATCACGGTGTTCGTGATCTCATGGGTCAATCCCGACAAGCGGCTCGGCAACAAGAGCTGGGAAGACTACATGAAGGAGGGCCCGCTCACGGCGATGGACGTGATCGAGAAGGTCACCGGCGAGATGAAGGTGCACACCGCCGGCTACTGCGTCGGCGGCACCATGCTCGCGACCACGCTGGCCTGGCTCGCCGAGAAGCGCCGTCAGCGCGTGTCGTCCGCGACGTTCTTCGCCGCCCAGATCGACTTCACCCATGCGGGCGATCTCCTCGTGTTCGTCGACGAGGAGCAGATCTCGGCGCTCGAGCAGGACATGAGGGCCGCCGGCGTGCTCGAAGGCTCGAAGATGGCGATGGCCTTCAACATGCTGCGCTCCAACGACCTGATCTGGTCTTACGTCGTCAGCAACTATCTGAAGGGCCAGCAGCCGAGCGCGTTCGACCTGCTGCACTGGAACTCTGACGCGACGCGGATGACTGCGGCCAACCATTCCTATTACTTGCGCAATTGCTATCTGGAGAACCGGCTCTCCACCGGCACGCTGGTGCTCGACAACACCCTGCTCGATCTCTCCAAGGTGAAGGTGCCCGTCTACAATCTCGCCACCCGCGAGGACCACATCGCACCAGCTGAATCGGTGCTGTACGGCTCGCAATTCTTCGGCGGCCCGGTGAAGTACGTCCTGTCCGGCTCCGGCCACATCGCCGGCGTCGTCAATCCGCCCGCCTCGAACAAGTACCAGTACTGGACCAACGACAACATCAAGGACCTCAACGTCGCGCAGTGGATGAAGGGCGCCGTGGAGCACAAGGGCTCGTGGTGGCCGGACTGGCGCCAATGGCTGGGCGAGCTCGATCCCGAGGAGGTCCCGGCGCGCGCAGTCGGCAGCAAAGCATTTCCACCGATCGAGGACGCACCCGGCAGCTATGTCAGGGTTCGCGCGTAGCGGAATCCCCCGCGCTTGTATAAGCTCGCTTGCAGCACCGTGACGACTGAGGGAACCGGACTATGACGCGCGAATTGTTCTGGCTGACACTGACGGTGATCCTGACCGGGATCCTCTGGATTCCCTACATCATCAATCGCTGCCAGGTTCGCGGGCTTAACGGTGCCATGGCCAACCCGTCGCGCGGCGACAAGCCGCAGGCGGAGTGGGCGAACCGGCTGATGTTCGCGCATGACAACGCGGTCGAGAACCTCGTGATCTTCGCGCCGCTGGTGCTGATCCTGAACGCGATCGACTATTCCACGAAATGGACCGTGCTCGCCTGCGCCGTTTATTTCTGGTCGCGCGTTGCGCACATCATTGTCTACGCGATGGGAATCCCGGTATTCCGCACGCTGGCCTTCACGGTCGGCTTCCTCGCCCAGGCCGTGCTGGCGCTGGCGATCTTCGGATTGGTTTGAAGTCGCTCCGATGCGGGTTCATGCCTAGGGAATCCAGCCGGGACTTTCTCCGGTTTCAGGATCTCGATGCTGATACGATCCTGTCGATTGTTGCGCGCGCACAGGTGCTAGCGGCAGCGTGGATGGACCGCGCCATGCCGCAGAGCCTCGCCGGCAAACGCGTTGCCGTCATCGTCGACGACGGCGGCTGGCGCAATACGACCGCATTCGATCTCGGCGTCAGAGCCATGGGAGGCATCTCGGTACAGCCTCCGCTCCGGTTCAATGTCCATGAGACTACAGCTGATCTCGCCAAGTATCTGGACAACTGGTTCGACATCCTGATCGTGCGCACCCGGGAATTGTCGACCTTGCACGAGCTTGCAGCGCACGCCACCGCCCCGGTGATCAACGCCAGAACGCGATCCAATCACCCCTGCGAGACGCTCGGCGATCTCGCCTATGTCAACGACAAGCGCGGATCGCTGGAGGGCCTGAAGGTTGTCGGTGTCGCTCCAGACGCCAACATTCTGCGGTCTTGGGTCGAAGCCTCGATCTCACTGCCGGTCCAGGTGACGCAGATCTATCCGGAAGACTGGCACATCAAGGATGTCACGTGTCCGAATTTCGTCACGAGCACCAGTCTGGACAGCTTGCTCGATGCGGATGTGATCATCACGGATTGCTGGCCCGATGGCGGACGGGCGGATCAATTCCTTCGATACCAGATATCGGCGCCCCTCCTCGACAGCTGCCGTCGAGACGTCATTTTCCTGCCCTGCCCGCCCGTGACCAGAGGCAAGGAGGTTAACGCCACCGCGATGACCCACCCTGCATGTCAGAGCACGGCCGCGAAGGCTTTCCTGCTCCACGCGCAAAACGCCCTGCTGGAATGGGTCGCTGCATAGCTGGCGCCGGTCGGCACGTTCTCGCGCATCGGCCAGGATGTCGACCTGGTCACGGCCAGGATCGCTTCGGCGGTCCGGTCATCGCGAAGCATTGAGGTCTCGTGTCCCGGACGCGCGAAGCGCGAGCCGCGACCCAGAAAGCCGCAAACCAAGCGGGACGCATGGGCCCCGGCTCTGCAGCGCATCACCGAAGAGGTGCCGCGCTGCGTCCGGGGCACACCGGAGTGAACCCTACTCCTCCGGCAGTCCCAGCATCAGCCGCATGTTCTGCACGGCTGCGCCGGAGGCGCCCTTGCCGAGGTTGTCGAGCCGGGCAACCAGTAGTGCCTGATGGTACTTGTCGCTGGCGAAGACGTAGAGCTCGAGCATGTTGGTCTCGTTGAGCGCCTCCGGCTCGAGCCGGCCGGCCTTGGTCGCCTCGTTCTGGAGCGGCATCACCTTGACGTATTTCGACCCGGCGTAGCGCTTTGCCATCGCCGCCTGCAGGTCGGCCCCGCCAGGCTTGCCCGGCAGCGCGTCGAGCTGCAGCGGCACCGAGACCAGCATGCCTTGCCGGTAGTTGCCGACCGAGGGAATGAAGATCGGCCGCCGCGTCAGGTTCGAATAGAGCTGCATCTCGGGTAGATGCTTGTGCTCGAAGCCGAGGCCGTAGAGCTCGAAGGACGGCGCACTGCCATCCTCGAAGCTTGCGATCATGGACTTGCCACCGCCGGAATAGCCGCTCACCGCGTTGACGGTGACGGGATAGTCAGGCGGCAGCAGGCCGGCATCGACGATCGGCCGCAGCAGCGCGATCGCGCCGGTCGGATAGCAGCCGGGATTGGAGACCTTCTTCGCCGCCTTGATCTTGCCGGCCTGGTCCGGGGTCAACTCGGGAAAGCCGTAGGCCCAGTCCGGCGCGACCCGGTACGCCGTCGAAGCGTCCAGCACCTTCGGCGCCGACGTGCCCATGCTGTCGACCAGCGCAACGGTTTCCTTGGCGGCATCGTCGGGCAGGCAGAGGATGACGAGGTCCACCTCCTCCATCAGCGCCTTCTTGGCCGCGGGGTCCTTGCGCTTGTCGTCGGGAAGCGTCTTCACGACGACGTCGTTCTGGTGCTTCAGCCGCTCGTTGATGCCGAGGCCGGTGGTGCCGGAACCGCCGTCGACGAAGACGGTCGCGGGCTTCTTGGCAGCGCCGGTCGATGGGGCTTTGGCGGTGTCCGTTAGGCTCATGATACGCTCCTTTCGAGCTTGTTCGTGTCGTGGCGCCTCGCCTTATGGAAACAGCGCGATCTGCTCCAGGCCGGCGGTCTCAGGAAATCCAAACATCAGGTTCATGTTCTGGATCGCCTGACCAGCCGAGCCCTTCACCAGATTGTCGAGCGTCGAAAGCACGATCGCTCGATCCTTGATGCGGTCGGCGACGACGCCGATCTGAACATGGTTGGAGCCGCGCACGTTCTGCGTCTGCGGCAGCACGCCCTTCTTGGCGACATGCACGAACGGCTCGTTGGCGTAGGCAGTCTGCAGCGCCGCCCGCAGATCGTCGGGCGTTGCACCGTTGAGTTTGACGTAGGAGGTGCAGAATTCGCCTCGCGCCATCGGAATCAGATGCGGCGTGAAATTCACCGTCACCGCGGCGCCAGCCGCGAGGCTGATTTCCTGCTCGATCTCGGGCGCGTGCCGGTGAGTGCCGACCGAATAGGGCGACAGCCCCTCGCCCGCTTCGCTGAACAGCGTGTTCTGCTTCAGCCCCCGGCCGGCGCCGGTGAGGCCCGATTTCGCGTCGATGATGATGTCGTTCACGTCGATCAGCTTGGCCTTCGCCAGCGGCACTAGCGCCAGCAAGACCGCGGTCGGATAGCAACCGGGACAGGCGACCAGCCGGGCGGAAGTGATCTTCTCCCGGTAGAGTTCGGTCAACCCATAGACAGCCTCGCCTTGCAGTTCGAGCGCGCGATGCTCATGGCCGTACCACTGCGCATAGGTGTCCTTGTTGCGCAGCCGGAAATCCGCGGACATGTCGAGGATCTTGATCTTGGGATTGACCTTGAGCACGGCCGCGATGATCTCCTGCGTGGTGCCGTGCGGCAGCCCGCACAGCACCGCGTCGAGCTTGGTCCAGTCGACCTTTTCCCACTCCACGAGTTCCGGCAGGTCGAGCATGAAGAAGTGCGGAAACACCTCGCTCATGGCCTTGCCTGCATGGGTGTTGGCGGTGAGTGCCGTGATCTCGGCGTTCGGATGCCGCGTCAGAAGGCGCACCGCGTCGGCTCCGGTGTAGCCGGACGCACCAAGAATGCCGATCTTCTTCCTGCTCATCACACGCCCCCTTCAGGCGTCATCGCTTGCTGCGCTTGTACCGTGTCTGTTGCGAAGGCCAACGATCTTGCTTCGCGCATCAGGGCTGCGATCGTGCGCGAGTCCGCATCCGTTTGCGCGCCGAGTGTATTGGCGATCGCCGCATAGTCGGCATCCGACTTGTGCTGGTTCAGCTTGAAGCTGCCCTCGACCTCTTCAACCGTCATCACCAGACCCACGATCGCCTTCTTCATCGCCTCGAACCGCCCGGCGGTCATCTTGCCCGAGGTCCATGGCTGCTTCGGCAACAGCCAGCTCTCGAACTTGGCGCTGAGCGTGTCGAGCTGCACCGCCAGTTCGTCATCCGACAACAGCCGAACCGGCCCGCTCAGATGCACCGACTGGTAGAGCCAGGTCGGAACCTGATCCGGCGAGACGTACCAGTCCGGCGATACATAGGCATCCGGGCCGTTGACCGCGAGCAGCCACGACGCCTCGCCGCCCGCCAGCTTTAGCAGCGGATTGTGACGGGCGAGATGAAAGGCAGCCTGCGGCGTGCCGTCCGCGGCATAGGTCAAATAGAACGGCAACGGCGAGGCGATCGGCCGCTTGCCATCGAAGGCGCACATCGTGCCGAAGCCGCGCTTGTCGGCAAACTTCAGGCTCGCGGCGCGGTCCTGCTTGAAAAAGGGCGGTGTGTACATCGTGGTCTCCTGCTGGGCCTCCCTGGGGGAGCCGCCGGATCAGATCGCGCTGACAGGAGAGAGAATGCCGCGGATCGGGTCCAGCGGCAAAGACGATGATCTCAAACGCGATCGACCGCCCAAACCGCTAAGCTGCGGCGGCGGCGACGGGCGAACAGAATGGTCGCGGCGTTGATCATGGCGCGCGCCTATAATGCCAGCAGGTTCCATGGTCAAGAGCAAATCGGTTCAGTGGGACGGCAGGATGCCGCACGCGCGACGGCAGGATGCGCACAGATGTCATCGGGCCGCCGTGGAATTTCGACCAGCAATAGGGGTTTTCGAGAACGACCGGCGGGACACAATCTCTTCGCCGGCCCCGAGCCGTTCGCACCCAGCCTCAGGACATCACCATGACCGAGATTACTCGTCGCGCAACGCTAGCCGGCGCCGCCGCATCGGCGCTCCTGCCTTTCGTGAAGATTTCGCCCGCGAGCGCAGCCGCGCCGCTGGCCGACAAGCAGAATGCGAGCTTCTATCGCTACAACGTCGGCACCCACCAGGTCACGGTGGTCTGCGACGGCGTTGCGACCGTCAATCTGACGGACAATTACGCCGCCGGCGCCAGCAAGGATGACATCAACAAAGTGTTCGCCGAGCACCACCTGCCGGCCGACAAGGTCACCCACACATTCAACCCGGTCGTGGTCAACACCGGACCGAAGCTCGTCGTCATCGATACCGGTCTCGGTCCCGACCAGTTCACGCAGACGAAGGGCAAGGTCGGCCAATTCCAAAACAATCTCGCCGCCGCCGGTATCGACCGCGCGGCGGTCGATACCGTCATCATGTCCCACTTCCATGGCGACCACATCAACGGCCTGCTGGCGGCCGAGAACAAGCCCGCCTTTCCCAATGCCGAGATCATGGTGCCGGCGGTGGAATGGAAGTTCTGGATGGACGACGGCGAGATGAGCAAGGGGATGGGCAACCCGATCCTCGAGAACAATTTCAAGAACATCCGCCGCGTGTTCGATGCCCTGGGCCGCAAGGTCACGCAATACGAGGCCGGCAAGGAAGTCGCGCCCGGTATCACCTCGGTGGCGAGCCCCGGCCACACGCCGGGCCACAATTCCTTCATAGTCGCCTCCGGCGCCGAGAAGGTGCTGGTGCAGGTGGACATCACCGCGGGCGCGGCGTTCCTGTTCGTGAAGCATCCCGAATGGAACATCGCATCCGACGTCGACAAACCGCTGGCCCAGCAGACGCGCCGCAAGCTCTACGACATGGCGATTGCCGAGAAGATGCCGATCCAGGCCTTCCACGCCGCCTTCCCCGGTCTCGTCCGGGTCGAGAAGGAAAAGGACGGCTCCGGCTATCGCTGGATCCCCGCGATCTGGAACGCGTCGCTGTAGGCTTCGCCTGACACCTGACCGGGCGGCCCGGTTGCCCGGTCAGATCACGCGCCAGATCCATTCCATGAGCTTGGCAAGCACGTCGCCGAACAGCAGGAGCACGGCCGACCAGATCAGGGCCGAGACGAAATTGGCGGCCTGGAAGCTCCAATAGGGCATCTCGAAGATGCCGGCCGCGAGCGGCACGGAGGCGCGCAAGGGGCCGAAGAAGCGCCCGATGAAGATGCTGGGTATGCCCCAGCTGCGCACGAAAGCCTCGCCTCTCGGCAGCAGGTCCGGATAACGCGAGAGCGGCCACATCTGGGCAACCCTCTCCTTGTAGCGGTAGCCGAACCAGTAGGAGACCCAGTCGCCCAGCGCCGCGCCGAGGCCGCCGGCAATCCAGACCGGAAAGAAACTGATGCCGCTGACCCCGATCAGCGCGCCGATAGCCACCAGCGCGCCCCAGGCCGGAACCAGCAACGAGATGAACGCAAGCGACTCCCCGAAGGCGAGCAGAAACACGATCGGTGCCGCCCAAGCCTGGTGAACGCGCACGAAATCAGCCAGGGCGTGCGCAAATTGCTCCATCAAAAATAGCCTTCCCGCCCCGTCTCAAGGTGCTGCTCGATGAAAAGGACTGGTAAGCCAAGGACTTGTGTGACATCAAGTCACAAAACCCGACATCACGCGAGCGAACCGTCAAATTGCCGGGAACTTGTGGTCCTGCGGCGTAAAATCGCCGGGTTTGGCTCCCAACCCACACCGCCAGCCCCGTCTGCGGTAACCTTTCCAAGGCAGAAGTGGCATAGTCGGCCTAACCGATTCGCCGCTTATGCGGCCCTCAAAACACATCAAGATATATGTCCAAGCAGTTGAAGCCCAAAGCAAAAGACGACTTTTTCGGCGGCGACGAGCCGAAACCCCGCGCCGCCAGGGCGGCGCTGCGCGGAAGCGGCGGGGAAGCCGACTACACGGCGGCCGACATCGAGGTGCTCGAAGGCCTGGAGCCGGTGCGGCGCCGGCCCGGCATGTATATCGGCGGCACCGACGAGAAGGCGCTGCATCACCTGTTCGCCGAAGTCATCGACAACTCGATGGACGAGGCGCTGGCCGGGCACGCGACCTTCATCGAAGTCGAGTTGAGCGCTGACGGGTTCCTGACCGTGACCGACAACGGCCGCGGCATCCCGATCGATCCTCACCCGAAATTCCCGAAGAAGTCGGCACTCGAAGTCATCATGTGCACGCTGCATTCGGGCGGAAAGTTCGACAGCAAGGTCTATGAGACCTCGGGCGGCCTGCACGGCGTCGGCATCTCCGTGGTGAACGCCCTCTCCTCGCGTCTCGAGGTCGAGGTCGCGCGCAGCCAGAAACTCTACCGCATGACGTTCGAGCGCGGCCACCCGAAGGGCAAGCTCGAGGACCTCGGCAAGGTCAACAACCGCCGCGGCACGCGCGTGCGCTTCAAGCCCGACACCGATATCTTCGGCGCCAAGGCCGCGTTCAAGCCGCAGCGCCTGTTCAAGATGACGCGCTCGAAAGCCTATCTGTTCGGCGGCGTCGAGATCCGCTGGAACTGCGCGCCCGAGCTGCTCAAGGGCATCGAGGACGTGCCGGCCGAAGCGACGTTCCACTTCCCCGGCGGCCTCAAGGATTATCTCGCCGCGGCGATCCACGCCGATACGCTGGTGCATCCCGACATCTTCTCCGGCAAGTCGGGCCGCAACGGCGCGCATGGCGCCTGTGAATGGGCCGTGGCCTGGACCGCGGATGCCGACGGCTTCCTCTCCTCCTACACCAACACCGTGCCGACGCCGGATGGCGGCACGCACGAATCCGGCCTGCGCAGCGCACTGCTGCGCGGCCTGAAGGATCACGCCGAGCGCGTCGGTCAGGGCAAGCGTGCAGCCTCCGTCACCTCCGAAGACGTGATGGTCGGCGCCGCCGTGATGCTGTCGGTGTTCGTGCGCGAGCCGGAATTCCAGGGCCAGACCAAGGACCGTCTCGCCACCGCGGAAGCGCAGCGCATCGTCGAGCAGGCGATGAAGGATCCGTTCGACCATTGGCTGTCGGGCAATCCGAACATGGCCAATCGGCTGCTCGACTTCGTGATCGACCGCGCCGAGGAACGGCTGCGGCGGAGGCAAGAGAAAGAGACCGCGCGAAAAACCGCGGGCAAGAAGCTGCGCCTGCCCGGCAAGCTCGCCGACTGCACCGACGCCGGCACCGATGGCTCGGAGCTGTTCATCGTCGAGGGCGACTCGGCCGGCGGCAGCGCCAAGCAGGCGCGCGACCGCAAGACCCAGGCCGTGCTGCCGCTGCGCGGCAAGATCCTCAACGTCGCCTCCGCCGGCAAGGACAAGCTGACGGCGAACGCCCAGCTCTCCGACCTCGTGCAGGCGATCGGATGCGGAACGCTGGCGCAGTATCGCGAGGAGGATCTGCGCTACCAGCGCATCATCATCATGACCGACGCCGACGTCGACGGCGCGCACATCGCTTCGCTCCTGATCACCTTCTTCTATCGGCAGATGCCGCGGCTGATCGACGAGGGTCACCTCTTCCTCGCGGTGCCGCCGCTCTATAAGCTCACGCACGGCACCAAATCGGTCTACGCCCGCGACGACAAGCACAAGGACGAGTTGATCAAGACCGCGTTCAACGCCAACGCCAAGGTCGAGGTGAACCGCTTCAAAGGCCTCGGAGAGATGATGCCGGCGCAGCTCAAGGAAACCACCATGGATCCGAGCAAGCGGACGCTGCTCAAAGTGGTCCTGCTCGCCGACGACCGCGACACCACCGCGGATTCGGTGGAGCGGCTGATGGGCACCAAGGCCGAGGCGCGCTTCGCCTTCATCTCGGACAAGGCCGAATTTGCCAGCGAAGAGCTGCTGGACGTCTGAGGCCTCAAACGCGTCGCCCGTATTCCGAGACAGCCCCGGCCAAGGCCGGGGCTGTCTCGTTTGAGGGACGACCGCATTGTCCGGCAGCGTTGCCGGGAAGAACCCCGTGTTTCCGTTGATTCCCGAAATCGTCGCATGGCGATTCGCCTGGCGACTCGCAGGCGCAAAGCCGAGGCAGGATGGCCTCCATTTCGGACAAAGCTGACTTTGCTAACGACACATTACCCGAAATCGAAGCTCTGAAATTCGCATCAACTTATTGAATCTTCTGGTTTATTTTAGATGCGAGTGATGCAACCTGAAATACTCCGACACCGGCGTTTTCCGGCGACTGTGCCTGCCCGGCAACAGCTTTTCGGTCAGAACCGTCTATAGTCCGACCATCAGATGACACGAACTTCAGCGCGCTCGCGCCTGGTACGACAGACCAAGGTTGGGGATTTTAACATGAAGAAGACTTTGCTCGCTCTGACCGCGGTTGCGGCAATGACCGGTTCGGCCTCGGCGGCAGACCTTGGCGCCCGTCCCTACGTGAAGGCCCCGATGCCGGCGCCCGTTGCCAACTGGACCGGCTTCTACGTGTTCGGCGGTGGCGGCGGCGGCCTCTCGAATGCCGACCAGAGCGTTGTCGACACCGCCACGGGCACCCCGCTGACGATCACCCAGCGCCAGGGCGGCTCGGGCTGGTTCGGCACCGTCGGCGCCGGCTACGACTGGCAGTTCAGCGGCACTTGGGTCGCTGGTGTGTTCGCCGACGGTCAGTTCGGCAGCATCCGCGCCACCATCCAGGATCCGACCCTCGGCATCACCGGCAACCAGAAGCTGGAAACCTCCTGGGCCGCGGGTGTTCGCCTCGGTTGGCTGGTCGCTCCGAACGTTTTGTCCTACGTCAACGGTGGTTACTCCGGCGCTCATTTCGGCCAGACCAACTTCACGACGCTGGGCGGCACGCCCGTGGGTGTCCATCTCAGCAGCTATGATCGGCATGGCTGGTTCGTGGGTGGCGGCGTGGAGAACAGCCTGAACATCTTCGGCATCACCTCGCCCGGCTGGTTCATGAAGACCGAGTATCGTTCGGCTTTCTACAATGCCAAGACTCAGGACGAATTGTTCGACGGCACCAACCTTCCGGTCGGCAACAGCATCCGCGCCAACAGCTGGAACCAGACGATCTCGACCTCGCTGGTCTATCGCTTCAATTGGACCGGTCCGGTCGTCGCGAAGTACTGATCCGATCTCACGATCAAACGTCAAAGCCCCGGCATCGCCGGGGCTTTTTCGTTTTGGGCCAGACGACCGACACTCGCCAGGAATGACCTGTACGGCGAGCCGGGCTCCGCCGCCGATCATCGGAACTGCCGATCGCCCGGCGGCGCGTTGCCTTTTCAGGGAACACGCTCCCTCCCCGCCGGCAGCTTGCGCCGGTGCCGCCATTGTATCCGAACCGAAGCTACGGTTAGTGTGCGCTCAAGCTTTCGCGGCGGCGGCGATCCTTCGTCGCCGCGCCGCTGACAGAAGCGGACCGATGGGAGGAATCCATGCGCAGATTTCTGCTGGCCGCAGGCCTGCTTGCGACTGCCATCGGGCTGCTCTGGATCGGACAGGGCACGGGCAGCGTTCCGTGGCCGCGATCGAGCTTCATGGTCAACCAGTTGCAATGGGCCGGCTATGGCGCAGCCATGGCCGGATTCGGGCTGGTGCTGATCTGGCAGAGCAACCAATAAAAGAAACCAGGGAATGACAGCATGACATCCAGCCGGTTCGATCTTCGCGGCAAGGTGGCGATCGTCACGGGAGGCAATGGCGGCATCGGCCTCGGCATGGCGCGCGGCCTTGCCGACGCCGGCGCCGACATCGCCGTGGTCGGACGCAACGAGACCAAGTCCGCCGCAGCCGTCGCCGATCTCAAACAGCGCGGCGTGAAAGCGATCGCCGTCACAACCGACGTGACCGACAAAGCGGCGGTTGCGGCAATGGTCGAGCGCGTCGTCGGAGAACTCGGCCGCATCGACGTGCTCATCAACAATGCCGGCATGAGCATCCGCAAGCCGCCGCACGAGCTCGAGCTCGACGAGTGGAACAAGGTGATCGACACCAACCTCACCAGCGCCTTCGTGTGCTCGAAGCTGGCCTATCCGGCGCTGAAGGCGTCCGGCAATGGCAAGGTGATCAATATCGGCTCGATGATGTCGATCTTCGGCGCGAGCTTCGCGACGGCCTATGCGGCGAGCAAGGGCGGCATCGTGCAGTACACCCGCGCCTGCGCCAACGCTTGGGCGCCCGACAACATCCAGGTCAACGCCATCCTGCCGGGCTGGATCGACACCGATCTCACCCGCGGCGCCCGGCAGCAGGTCTCGGGGCTGCACGAGCGCGTGCTTGCGCGCACGCCTGCAGGGCGTTGGGGCGACATCGACGACTTCGCCGGCATCGCCGTGTTCCTCGCTTCGCCCGCGTCGAACTTCGTCACGGGCACCGCGATCCCCGTCGACGGCGGCTTCTCGGTGATGGCCTGAAGCCGCGCGCGCCCGCAATCAAACGACGCAAAAAAGAAGCCCCGGACCATGCCGGGGCTTTTGAAATTTGCAGTGCTTTTCTTGATCGTTGGTCGCGTTGCGTCGACGTGCTCAGTAGCGGCCGATGGTCGGCGCGTCGAACTTGTAGCTCGCGCGCACGACGGCCCATTGGATGTCGCGCGGCTTGGCATCGAAGGTGTAGTTACCCGAGGTGCCGCCGAGCTGATAGGTCTGGCTGCCGAAGGCCGCATAGTTGTATTCGAGGCCGACGATCCAGTTGCGGGTGACGCCGTATTCCCAGCCGGCGCCGACGGTCCAGCCGTTGGCCCAGTGTGTCTGTTCGCCCGAACCCGTCGCCACACCGGCGGTGTCGGTCACCGAGAGACGGTTGTTCACGCCGGCATAGCCGCCCTTGAAGTAGAACAGGTTGTTCTGCACGGCGAAGCCGGCGCGACCGACGACGGTCGCGAGCACGTTGGCGCGCCAGGAGAACACGTCGTCGGCGGCGCCAAACACGTTGTTGACGACCGTGCCCTTGTTGTCGAGGCCGGAGATCGTCCCTTCAATGCCGAACACGTAGTTGTTGGCCTGCCAGTTGTAGCCGATCTGCGCGCCGCCCATGACGCCCGAGTTGCTCTGACGGAAGCTATCGCCCGGCGAAAGATCGCCGAACGCTGCGCCGGTCCCGTTGTTGGTGAACTGCTCGTTGGTCCATGCGCCGCCGATGTGACCACCAACATAGAAGCCGGTCCAGTTGAACAGCGGCTCGACATAGGCGGGCGCCTTCGTGTAGCGCGCACCGAGATCGGCGGCGGAAGCCGCGCCGGTCGAAACCAGAGCTGTCGTGCAGGCGAAGGCGGCAATCAATTTGTTACGCATGGTACACCCCGTGTCCTTTGATGGACGCACGGTCACAGACGGCTCTTACTAAAAATGAAATCAACACGGTTAACGTGGCGGACCTGCTCGCATCGGCACGAGAATGCGTCGGCGCTGTTGCAGACGTGCAACGCGCCGCGCGCGATTCAGCACGGTCTTATCCCTACCAAGTCCTACGCTAGTATCCCGGTGCGGCCCTCGAATGCACGTGCTCGGGCCGCACGCCGAGCGCAAGCAGGCGCGCCGGAATGCCCTGAAGCCACGGCAGCGCGGTGACGAGACGCACGACCAGCGGCACTTTGAGCGGCCGATCGCCGCCCTGCAAGGCGCCGCTGATGATGTTGTTCTGCACGATCACCTGCATTGCTTGCGTCATCTTCACCGGAAACTCGCGTCGGCGCCTGACAGCATCGAGCTCGTTCTCGGACGGGCAGCCGCGCTGAAGCTTGTCCGTCAACAGATTGGCGGTCGCGACTGCGTCCTGCACGGCGAGATTGACGCCGACGCCGCCGACCGGCGACATCGCATGCGCGGCGTCGCCGATGCACAGCAGGCCCGGCTGCGTCCAGCGCTCGAGCCGGTTGATCGCGACCGTGAGCAGCTTGATATCGTCAAAGCTCTTCACATCAGTGATGCCGGATCTAAGGATCGGCGCCATGCGCGTGACGTCGTCAAGCAACGCCTGCAATCCCCTCGCCTTCACCGCTTCGTGCTGTCCCTTGGCGATGACATAGGCGCACTGCCAATAGTCGCCGCGGTCGAAGGTGATCATCATCTTGCCGGGCTCGACCCGCGCGAACACGTTCTCGGTCTCGTCGGGTCTGCGGCCGGCGCGGAACCAGAGCACGTCCATCGGCGCGCCGATCTCCTCGACCTCGAGTCCGGCGCGCTCGCGCACCGTCGAATGCCGGCCGTCGCAGGCAATGGTGAGATCGGCCTCGATGTCGATGATGCCGTCAGGCGTCTTCGCCCGCACCCCGGCGACCGTCTCGCCGCGGCGGATCAGATCAACCGCCTCCGTGCTCATCATCACCTTGAGCGAGGTGAAGCGCCGGCCGGCCACGCGCAGGAAATTCAGGAAGTCCCATTGCGGCATGAAGGCGATGAAGGGGTATTTGGTGTGGAGCCGGCTGAGATCGGCAATGCGCACCGGTGTGCCGCCGAACAGCCCGTCCATCTTCTGCAGGCGCTGATGCGGCAGCTTCAGGAAGCCATCGATCAGGCCGAGCTCGTCCATCACCTGAAGCGTCGAGGGATGCACGGTGTCGCCGCGGAAGTCGCGGAAGAAATCCGCATGCTTCTCCAGCACGACCACGTCAAGGCCGGCCCGCCCCAGCAGATAGCCGAGCATCATGCCCGCCGGCCCGCCGCCGACGATGCAGCAGCGGACCTTCATGGTCTGGTTTGGCTGTTTGTCGGATGTCATTGCCGCTGCGATCCGCGATGCGAGTATCGATCAACATATCCCTGACGATACTAGCGCGATTCAGGCCGAACGCAGTTCAATTTGCAGCCATAGCCGCCGCGGCTGGTTCGCAGCAGCGCCAAATCCCCGACCAGAAGGCCCGCAGAGCGCGGGCCTTTGCCCGAAAAAGGGATGACTATTTCTGGTCCTCGTTGCTGGTCCCGGTGCCCGGACTGCCGATCGGCAACCCATTGGGCGCATGACCGACGCCCGAGTTTCGCTCGGCTTGCGCCGCCGCGGGGGTCTTACCGTTCGCGGTCGGAGGCTGAACGTTCGGATTGTTCAGGCGGTTGTTGGTATTGACGTTCGCTCCCGTCGTGGTGCCATGCGTCCCCATTCCGGAGGGAGCCGACGGTCCCGAATTGGCGCTGCTGGATGACGTGCCCGTTCCAGCGCCCGAGCTGGCCGCAGATCCCGCGCTGGCGCCGCCGGCACCGCCACCCGAACCACCGCCGCCTCCACCACCACCTCCCCCTTGCGCAAAGCCGGCCGTCGACAGTGCAGCACAAGCGATCGTTACGATAATGGACTTGCGGATCATGGATCGTCTCCCTGGTTTGACAGACAATCCAGGTGACCAACAGGTTGTTCCTTGCGCGGGAATCGACGTTCGCTTGCCTCAGGGCTTCGACGATTTCCGTTCCCATGGGCGCTTGCCGTCGGCGTCGCGATCCCAGGGGCGCGAGATCGGAGCGACCTTCTCGTCCTCGGCGGCCCTCGCGCGGTCCGCCTGGACGCGTTCGCGGTCAGTGAGTGGCGGCGCCGTGGGAACAGGCGTCGTTTGGGCCAGAACCGGAAGCGTCGTAAGGAGCACGACGATGATGAATTTTGTCATCCCCGGCTCTAGCACTTCCACCTTTGCCTGTCCCGATTTAAGCCGTCTGCTCCGTCAGCCGATCCCGTCGATCCGGCGGCTGAACGGCGCATCAATGATCGCTGCGGTTCGCGCTGCGAAAACTCTTGATCTCCGAGACGCTGCCGTCGCGATAGGTCAGTTCCACCGAGACGGACTGCGTGCTGGGCGCGAGCTTCATATAGAGCGGCATGCCGGCGGTGATCGCGCTGGGGTCGCGCATGTCGCAAGGTGGCATCTTCAGCACCTGGTTCGGCACGGCGGTGTCGATGCCGATGCGCACCTCGCGGATGGCGCAGCGGTAGGACACGAGATGCGTGTAATAGACCAGCAGCCCGTTGAACTCGCGAAACGACAGCCAACTCGTCGCGGTCATGTCGAGGATCTTGCGCTGGTCGCGGATCAGCGCGGCCTCGGGATCGAACCTGATCGGGAACGGCCCCTGCATCTCGCCGGACTGATCGACATAGCGGACCTCGATGGTGCCGGCCTGCGCGTCAGGCGGCAGCTCGATCGACGGGTTCGGCATCCGCTTGCGCGTGCGCGGATCGAGCGTGTCGATGAATCCGGTCTCGCGGAAATCGCTCTTGCCGGCCACGCGCCAGGAAATGCCGAGCGTCGGGTCGGCGAAAGAGAACGTCACGCTCCAGCCGCCATTGTGCCGCGAGAAGCTTGCGATCGGCGCGTTGAGGGTCTCCTCCTTGGGGATCTGCGGCACTGCGACCGGCGGCAGCGCCGCGAGCTTCTGCGGCGGCGGGTCGTCGGAACGCGCGACGGCATCCTTGGCGAGGCCGCTGAGGAAGACGTCGTCCACCATCTGGTCGAAGTAAACCGGGACCTGCCTGTGCTTCACGGTGTCAGCCAGCTCGCTGACGGCACGGCGGGTGCGCTGCGCCACCTGCACGAGGTTCTCGCCGGGCTTGAGCAGCTCCTTGGCGAAGGTGCGCGTGAACACCGAATTGGGATTGCTATCGTCGTTAGACAGGCGATCGAGCGCGGTCTGCCGGGGCCCCGCCGAGAACACCGAGAACACGCCTTCGGGCAGCTGCGTCATCGGCGCGAGCCCGCCGCCCCCGGCGACTGCGCGCGTGCCCTTGCGCTCGAACGGATTGTTGCGGCAAGCGTCGAACACCAGGATCGAGGTGCGCGCCTTCTTGTTCTGCAGGCGCTCGACGATGCGGTCGGCGAGAATCGAGGCGTCACGCACCAGCTCTTCCTGGCCTTCCGTCGCGGCCGGCACGTCGGTCGGCAGCAGATAGTTCTGACCTGCGATCTCGAAACCGTGGCCGGCATAGAAGAAAAACGCGGTGTCGCCGGGCTCGATCGCCTTGTCGAAGGCGAGCAGCGTCTCGGAGAATTGCTGCCGGCTCTGGTTCTCGGCAACCATGACAGAGAAGCCGAGCTGCTTGAGCGTGTCCCCCATGGTGCGAGCGTCGTTGACCGCCTTGAGCAGTTTCGGGACGTTCCTGTAATCGTTATTGCCGACGACGAGCGCGACGCGCTTCTCGGCCTGGGCGGGCGCTGCGAAGCCGCTCAGGCTCGCCGCGAGGCCAAGGGCCGCCAGAATTCCGAAAAGCCGACGCCTCATCGCAAAATATCCCGTTGCAGAACGGCCCTACGCCGGTTCCTAGCAGTTCATGGGATCCCCCGCCGCTGTGTGATAGTCGGCCCAGCGGCAACGACGGTTCAAGGGGCTCCGAATCCACGATCTGGGCTATGGCAGATTGCATTGGAATCTGCTTCTTCTTGAACGATTTCGCCGGAAACGAGGGGCGGCCGTGTTTCGCTGGTGTACGGACGAGGTGGAGCCACACGACCGCTTCGAGTATTGGCGCGAAGTGCGCGCCAAGGGATTGTTCGGCGTTACTGCCGAGCTCGAGCGCGAGCGCCGAACGGACTTCTTCGGCGAATTCTCGCTGCGCCAGCTTGGCGGCGCTGGCCTCGTCGAGCTGAGGGCCTCGGCCTACGCGGTCGAGCGCAGCACGTCCGACATCGCCGACGCCCCGGGTGACGCAATCTGCGTCTATCAGCAGCTCGGCGGCGGTGGCTGGTTCGGCGGCATGCGCGCAAGCGACTTCTCGATTGCCAATGGCAGCTTCGCCACCAGCCATACCGACCTGCCTTACCGCACCGCACCGCTGGGCGCCGGGGGCTTCCATCTGCGGATCCTGAAGATTCCCGTGAGCAACATCCCGACGCAGGACAGACGCGTGCGCGAGCTTGCGCCCCGGACGTTCGACGATCCGGCCCTGGCGCCCCTGCTCGCTGCCTGCTTTGCCGATCTCGGCGAGGCCGCCGCGGATGATGCCGCCGATTCACCCCCTGTCGTCCAGACCTCCTTGGTTCAAGCTTTGGCCCATCTGGCGCTGATCGAGCGCGGCAGCCGGCGCGGCCAGGCCGCGCTGCGAACCGCCCGCCTTTCGCAGGCCCGCCGCCTGATCGCCCGCCACCTGCAAAACCCCGATCTGGCGCCGACCATGGTGGCCGACCTGCTCGGCGTGTCCGTGCGTCACCTGCACATGCTGTTTGAGACGGCAGAGAGGAGCTTCTCGCAGACCGTGACGGACGAGCGGCTGAAACGGAGCCGCCGCCTGATGCGCGAAGCGCCGGATCTGCTGATCGCCGACATCGCGACCTCCTGCGGTTTCGAGAGCCTTGCGACCTATTACCGGGTCTTCAACGCGGCTTATGGGATGGCGCCGGGCGACTTCCGGGCCAAGGGGGTGGATGGGCGTTAGCCGACCTATTGGCGGATCCGGCCGTGCTGACGGGCTGGGCGAAAAATCCGAGTCACGCCCGCGATTTGGGCAAAAAGCTCTGGTTTTTTAGGGCCTTCCCGCGCCCGCTCCATTGACTTTGGCCAATTCCCCCCTATGTTCCGAGGCGACGCGGCTCAGATCGACGAGCGATTCCTGAGCCTTGCGCTTTGTTCGCGTGAGTCAGCACCCCCAGCTTCTTCGAGAGCGCGCCGTTTCGGGGTGGAACGCGACAGCCTTATTACCCTCGATTCCGAACGGCGGTTTCGACCAGAGGCTCAATGTCCTTTTCAAATCTCGGACTGTCCGAAAAAGTCCTCGCCGCAGTGGCGGCTACCGGTTACACCAACCCCACCCCCATCCAGGAACAGGCGATCCCTCACGTCCTCGCACGCAAGGACGTGCTCGGCATCGCCCAGACCGGCACCGGCAAGACGGCAGCCTTCGTGCTGCCGATGCTCACCATCCTCGAGAAGGGCAGAGCCCGGGCGCGCATGCCGCGCACGCTGATCCTCGAGCCGACCAGAGAGCTCGCGGCCCAGGTGAAGGAAAACTTCGACCGCTACGGCGCCGGCCAGAAGCTGAACGTCGCCCTGCTGATCGGCGGCGTCTCCTTCGGCGACCAGGATGCCAAGCTGATGCGCGGCGTCGACGTGCTGATCGCAACCCCCGGTCGCCTGCTCGACCACACCGAGCGCGGCGGCCTGCTGCTCACCGGTGTCGAATTGCTCGTCATCGACGAAGCCGACCGCATGCTGGATATGGGCTTCATTCCCGACATCGAGCGCATCTGCAAGCTCGTCCCGTTCACGCGGCAAACCCTGTTCTTCACCGCGACCATGCCGCCGGAAATCCGGCGCATCACCGAAGCCTTCCTGCACAATCCGCAGAAGGTCGAGGTCTCCAGGCCCGCCACCACCGCGGTCACCGTCACGCAAGCCCAGGTGCCTGCCGGACGCGAGGCGCACGAGAAGCGCGAGCTGCTTCGCCGCCTGCTGCGCGAGGCCAAGGACCTCAAGAACGCGATCATCTTCTGCAATCGCAAGCGCGAGGTCGCCATCGTTCACAAGTCGCTTCAGAAGCACGGCTTCAGCGTCGGTGCGCTGCACGGCGACATGGACCAGTCGGCCCGCACGGCGGCGCTCGAACAGTTCCGCAAGGGTGAGCTGCCGCTGCTCGTCGCCTCCGACGTCGCCGCCCGCGGCCTTGATATCCCCGAGGTCAGCCACGTCTTCAATTTCGACGTTCCCCATCACGCCGACGACTACGTTCATCGTATCGGCCGCACCGGCCGCGCCGGCCGCACCGGGACCGCGATCTCGATCGTGACACCACTCGACCAGAAGTCGATGGCAGCGATCGAAAAGCTGATCGGCCAGAGCATTCCGCGCGCCGAAGGCGATTTCGAAGTCTCGGCCGAGGCTATCGATGCGAGCGAGCGTCCGCGCGAGCAGCGCGGCCGTGAACGTTCACGCGGAGGACGCGGCAAGCCGCAGCGCGGCGAGCGGCGCGGTCATGACCGGGAACGTGGCCACGAGCCGCGCGAGGCGCGGCCGGCTCCCGAGGCAAGGCCCGCCCGCGAGGCACGGCCTCCGCGCGAAGCCAGGCAATCATCCGAGCCGCGCCATGGTGCGCGCCCGCAAGCGAATTCGTCGCATGTGCCCTCGATCGGCCGTCCCGAGCCGCGCCGCCAGCGCGAGATCGACAGCGAGCCGGGCGATCACTCGCATCTGCCGGCGTTTCTGCTGCGGCCGGTGCGCTCCCCCGCCGGGGCCTGAAGCGCGCCGGCGCTCCAGATTTCGGTTGAAAACCCTCGATCTGCAATTTTTTGGATGCCCCCCCATGAACGTATATTTACGGGGCGTTCACGATCGTCCGTTAGCCTACGAACATAATTTAAGGATTGCTGCGGTCGATGGCGCGTCGGCCGTTGTGGGGATGTTCAGTGATCAAGGTACTCGACGAACACGAACGCACGCTGGCGTTCGCCGAGGTGGCGCTCGGTCAGATCCGATCGCTCAGACAGACGGCCATTCCCCGCAATTACGAGATCTGGTACGTCTACGCCACCGGCTACAACGCACCGCTCAACAAGATCATCAACGAGACGCTGGCGCGCAGCGGCAAGCTGACTGAAGCCGATCTCGAGCAGATCTACGAGACCTATCTCTCCCACATCAAGACCACCGACCGCATCGACAAGGTTGGCGCGCGCGTCATCGGCGAGATCGACGACGTGATGAACGTCTTGGGCGACGCGCTCGGCATGACCAGCGCCTACGATGCCAGCCTGTCGGGCGCGACCGAGCAACTGTCGTCGGCCAAGGACCGCGACCAGATCAAGGCGATAGTCGAAGCCCTGCTGCGCTCGACCAGCGAGATGCGCGAGACCAACAAGGCGCTGGAAGACCGGCTCACGCTGTCCAAGAACGAGATCAGCAATCTCCAGCAGAGCCTGGAAGCGATCCGCGCCGAGAGCCTGACCGATCCGCTCACCGGCCTCGGCAACCGCAAATATTTCGACCGCATGATCGGCATGGCCGTGCAGAGCGCCCTCGCCTCGGGCGAGCCGTTGTCGCTGCTGCTGTTCGACATCGATCATTTCAAGTCGTTCAACGATTCCTACGGCCATCTCACCGGCGACCAGGTGCTGCGGCTCGTCGGCCTTTCGATGAAGCAGACCATCAAGGGCCAGGATATCACCGCCCGCTATGGCGGGGAGGAATTCGCGGTCGTACTGCCCAACACCGCGCTGCGCCAGGCTCTCACGGTAGCCGACCACATCCGCCGCGCCGTGATGGCGAAGGAATTGAAGAAGAAATCGACCGGCGAGATCCTCGGCCGCGTCACCATCTCCGTCGGCGTCTCCATGCTCAAGGAGGGCGACGACACCGACTCGCTGATCGAGCGTGCGGATGCCTGCCTCTACGCCGCCAAGCGCAACGGTCGCAACCGCGTCATCTGCGAAGCCGATCCGGAATACGCGGTCGAGACGCACAGCCGGGTGGCGTAGGTTTTCACCGGCTCTTTGTAGGGCGGGCAAAGTGCCGTGCCCACCATCTCTATCTTGAACGGCGGGCACGCTTTGCTTTGCCCACCGCGCCAAACGCCTTCTTGGCGGTCTTCCTGGCCGGTCGCTTCTTCGCAACGGGCTTCTCCGGCTTCGTCTTCTTCGCCGCCGCCTTCTTCGCCTTCGGCCGCTTCTTCACCTTGGCGCGCTGGGCGGCGGCGAGCGCGGCCCTCGCCCATTGTGCAAGCTCCGTGGAATCGTCGAACAGGCGCGCGGGAAGCTCCCAGTAGGAGTTGACCATCACGGTCTTGGCGCGCGTCTGGTACTGGAACGGCCTTGAGCCTTCCGCTTCGAAGTCCGGGATCGTCGTCTCGTCGGCGCGGAAGAACAAACCTGCGCGCAAGGAGAGCGCAAAATTGACGCCGTCGGCGGAGATGCCGTAGCCCGAGAACATCTTGCGGATGGTGACGGGGCCGAAATCGGCGAACAGATCGATCAGGAATTCGCGGTCCATGCACACGCTCTCTCGTGCCCCGGACGCAGCGAAGCGCGTAGCGGTGCGCCGCAGAGCCGGGGCCCAGCCGTCTTGCACCGGTGACTATAGCGTGGGTCCCTGCTCTGCGCAGCAGCGCAAACGCGCTGCAGCGCGTCCGGGACATGAGGGCGTAGGCCGAAATTACCCGTCGATCTTGGCCGGCCGCAGCTCGACCGATTCGCCGCAGCCGCAGGCGGAGATCTGGTTGGGATTGTTGAAGACGAACTGGGCCTGCATCTTGTCGGCCTTGTAGTCCATCTCGGTACCGAGCAGGAACAGCACGGCCTTGGGATCGACCAGGATCTTGACGCCCTTGTCCTCGACCACCTCGTCGGTCGGCCGGATCTCGTGGGCGTATTCAACCGTGTAGGACTGGCCGGCGCAGCCGCCGTTCTTCACACCGACGCGCAGGCCCACGATCTCCGAATCGGCGCGCTGGGTCAGCTCGGTGATACGCTGGGCAGCGGCATCCGTCAGCCGCATCACCTGCGGGCGCGGCCGCCGCGGCTTCGGAGTGGAGGATGCTGGTATCGCATGGGTCATGTTATTTATGTGGTCCGTTGCGGAGCGAATTCAATGCCGATGGTAGCGTCACCACATGTTGAGCACGAGACGCGCCTCGTCGCTCATGCGTTCCGGCGACCACGGCGGCTCCCAGACGACCTTGACGTCGACGACGCCGACGCCTGGCACGCTGGCGACCGCGTTCTCGACCATGGTCGGCAGCTCGCCGGCGGCCGGACAGTTCGGCGTCGTCAGCGTCATCTGCACGTCCACGGAGCGATCGTCCTTGATCTCGACCTTGTAGATCAGGCCGAGCTCGTAGATGTCGGCCGGGATTTCCGGGTCGAACACGGTCTTGAGCCCAGCGATGATCTCGCGGGTCAGCCGCTCGGTCTCCTCCGGCGGCAATGCCGAATGGGTCTCCATCGGATTGGTTTTGATTTCGGCCGTGTCACTCATGCGAACAAATCCCGCGCCTTCAGCAGCGCCTGTGCCAGATGATCGACTTCTTCCCGCGTATTATACATGCCGAACGAGGCGCGGCAGGTGGCCGTGACGTTGAACCGCTCTAAAAGAGGCATGACGCAATGGGTGCCGGCGCGCACCGCGATGCCCTGGCGGTCGATCACGGTGGCGACGTCATGGGCGTGCGCGCCCTTGAGCTCGAAGGAGATCACCGGGCCCTTGCCCCGCGCCGTGCCGATCAGCCGCAGCGAGTTGATCTCGCGCAGACGTTCCTGCGCATAGGTGGTGAGATCGTGCTCGTGCGCGGCGATGCGCTCCTTGCCGATCGAATTGACATAGTCGATCGCGGCACCAAGGCCGACGGCCTCGACGATGGGTGGGGTGCCCGCCTCGAACTTGTGCGGCGGGTCGCCGTAGGTGACGATGTCGCGCGAAACTTCACGGATCATCTCGCCGCCGCCGTTGTAGGGGCGCATCGCGACGAGGTGGTCGTACTTGGCCCAGAGCACGCCGATGCCGGTGGGGCCATAGACCTTGTGGCCGGTGAAGACGTAGAAGTCGCAGCCGAGATCCTGGACGTCGACCGGCAGATGCACCGCGCCCTGGCTGCCGTCGACCAGCACCGGAATGCCGCGCGCATGCGCGATCCTCACGACCTCCTTGACCGGCACGATGGTGCCGAGCGCGTTCGACATCTGCGTGATCGCGACCAGCTTGGTCTTGGCCGTCAGCAGCTTCTCGAACTCGTCGACGAGGAAATTGCCCTCGTCGTCGACCGGCGCCCATTTGATCACGGCACCCTGGCGTTCCCTGAGGAAGTGCCACGGCACGATGTTGGAGTGGTGCTCCATGATCGAGAGGACGATCTCGTCGCCTTCTTTGATGTTCGGACCACCCCAGGACGACGCGACCAGGTTGATCGCCTCGGTCGCGTTGCGGGTGAAGATCACTTCTTCAGGTCGCCCAGCGTTGATGAACTGCGCGACCTTGGTGCGGCCGCCCTCGTAGGCTTCGGTCGCCGCATTGGCGAGGTAGTGCAGGCCGCGATGCACGTTGGCGTATTCGGATGTATAGGCCTGCGTCATGCGGTCGAGCACCGACTGCGGCTTCTGCGCGGACGCGGCGTTGTCGAGATAGACCAGCTTCTTGCCGTAGACCTGCATCGCGAGCGCCGGGAAATCCTGGCGCACGCGCGCGACGTCATAGGCGCCGTTCTTGACTGCTGGATGCGTGCTCATGACCGCCGCTCCAGCCAGCGCTCGGCGATGCCGATCACATGCTCGCGCAAACTGTCGTCGGCGATCTGCTCGATCGCCTCGCCCACGAAGGCCTGGATCAGCAGTGCCTGGGCCTGCTTTTCCGGCAGGCCGCGCGCCTTGAGATAGAACAGCAGGCTGTCGTCCAGCGCGCCGGCGGTGGCGCCGTGGCCGCAGGAGACGTCGTCGGCAAAGATCTCGAGCTCGGGCTTGTTGTCCGCCTCGGCCTCGTCCGAGAGCAGCAGCGCGCGGGTCATCATCTTGCCGTCGGTCTTCTGCGCGTCGGGACGGACGATGATGCGGCCCTGAAACACCGAATGAGCGCGGTCGTCGATCACGGCGCGGAAGATCTCGCGGCTGACGCAGTTCGGCACGGCATGGTCGACCACCAGCGTGGTGTCGCCATGCTCGGTCTTCTTGAGGAGGTTCACGCCGTTGACCGAGAGCTCGCTGCCCTCGCCCGCCAGCGTGATGAAGCCTTGCAGGCGGCTCACCGCGGCGCCCGTGGTCATGTTGAAGAAGTTGAACTTCACGTTGGCGCCGATGGTGACGAACTGCGAGGTGATGTTCACTGCGTCGGGCGCGTCATCCATCAGGCGGACATGCGCAACATCGGCGTTGTCGCCGACCGAGACGATGACGGCGTCGTTGACCTGGTAGGCCTCGGCTTCCGCCGCGACAAAAGTCTCGACGATGTTGACGCGAGCGCCCTTCCCGACCACAACCTGCGAACGGGTGTACGCCGAGGTCGACGCGGCGGTCGCGACGTGGATGATCTGAATCGGCGCGGACAGTTGCGCGCCATCCGCAATCGACAGCACGACGCCGTCGGTCGCCAGGGCGGCGTTCAGCGCGATCACCGCATCGGTGCTCGCGGTCTTCAGCAGACCGGCATCTTTCTCCAGCGTCTCACGCAGCGTCTTGAAGCTTGCCTCGGCGACCAGCGCCTTCACGTCGGACAGGTCGGCCGCGAACACGCCGTCGACCAGCACCAGCTTGCAGGCGCCCGCGATCGCATGCGCCTTCACCGCCTCCGCCGCGCGCTTCGACGCGGCGGCATCGGGGGCGGCTGCCAGCGGCAGCACTTCGCCCACGAGCGCACGCAGGTCGGTATATTTCCATTCCTCGATCCGGCGATGCGGCAGGCCGAGACGCTCATAGCTCTCGAACGCCTCGCGGCGCGCCGCGATCACATCGGGCGATCCCGGCAAACGGCCTTCTGCGCTGGCGAAGAGATCGCTCACCGCGCGGCCGCTTCCGGTCTTTGCCACAGCAACGTTCATTGCAACCAATCCTTACGCGGCCTCGAACTGGGCGTAGCCGGACGCTTCCAGCTCCAGCGCCAGCTCCTTGCCACCGCTCTTCACGACGCGGCCTCTCGACATCACGTGCACGACGTCGGGCACGATGTAGTTCAGCAGCCGCTGATAATGGGTGATGACGACCATCGCACGCTTGGGCGAACGCAGCGCGTTGACGCCGTCGGCCGCGATGCGCAGCGCGTCGATGTCGAGGCCGGAATCCATCTCGTCGAGGATGCACAGGCTCGGCTCGAACAGCGCCATCTGCAGCACCTCGTTGCGCTTCTTCTCGCCGCCGGAGAATCCGACATTGACGCCTCGCTTGAGCATGTCCTGCGGAATGTTCAGCGACTTCGAGACTTCGCGGACCTTCTTGAGGAAGTCAGGCGTCGAATATTCGCTCTCGCCGCGCGCCTTGCGCTGCGCGTTGAGCGCGGTGCGCAGGAAGTTCATGGTGGCAACGCCGGGAATCTCGACCGGATACTGGAACGCCAGGAACACGCCCTTCGCGGCGCGCTCGTCCGGCTCCATCTCCAGGAGATCCTCGCCCTTGAACAATATCTGACCGTCGGTGACCTCGTAGCCGGGCTTGCCGGCGATGACGTGCGAGAGCGTCGACTTGCCGGAGCCGTTCGGCCCCATGATCGCGTGCACCTCGCCCTCGTTCACGGTCAGCGTCAGCCCATGGAGGATCTCACGCTCCTCGACACGAACCTTGAGGTCTTTCACTTCAAGCAAAGCCATCTTGGTATCCAGTCTATTCAATTGATGTTGGAGCGCGAGGTGCGCGCCTCGAGGGTCGGCGGTCAGCCGACCGACCCTTCGAGCGAAATCGAGATCAGCTTCTGCGCTTCGACTGCGAATTCCATCGGCAGCTGCTGCAGCACGTCCTTGACGAAGCCGTTGACGACGAGGCCGACCGCCTCTTCCTGGCTGAGCCCGCGCTGGATGCAGTAGAACAGCACGTCTTCGGAGATCTTCGACGTCGTTGCCTCGTGCTCGAACGTTGCCGAGGAGTTCTTGGCTTCGATATACGGCACGGTGTGCGCGCCGCATTTGTCGCCGATCAGCAGGGAGTCGCAGGCCGTGAAGTTGCGCGCCCCGGTCGCCTTGCGGTGCGCGGTGACGAGGCCGCGATAGGTGTTCTGCGACTTGCCGGCGGCAATGCCCTTGGAGATGATCCGGCTCGACGTGTTCTTGCCGAGATGGATCATCTTGGTGCCGCTATCGACCTGCTGGAAGCCGTTCGAGATCGCGATCGAGTAGAACTCGCCGCGGGAATTGTCGCCGCGCAGGATGCAGCTCGGATATTTCCAGGTGATCGCCGATCCCGTCTCGACCTGGGTCCAGGAGATCTTGGAATTGGCGCCGCGGCAGTCACCACGCTTGGTGACGAAATTGTAGATGCCGCCCTTGCCTTCCGAATTGCCGGGATACCAGTTCTGCACCGTCGAATACTTGATCTCGGCGTCGTCGAGCGCGACGAGCTCGACCACGGCGGCGTGCAGCTGGTTCTCGTCGCGCTGCGGCGCGGTGCAGCCTTCGAGATAGGAAACGTAGGAGCCCTTGTCGGCGATGATCAGCGTGCGCTCGAACTGGCCGGTGTTGCGCTCGTTGATGCGGAAATAGGTCGACAGCTCCATCGGGCAGCGCACGCCGGGCGGCACGTAGACGAACGAGCCGTCGGAAAACACCGCCGAGTTCAAGGTCGCGTAGAAATTGTCCGAGGTCGGAACCACCGATCCCAGATATTTCTGCACCAGCTCGGGATGCTCGCGGATCGCCTCCGAGATCGGCATGAAGATCACGCCGGCCTTCTTCAACTCCGCCTTGAAGGTGGTCGCGACCGAGACCGAATCGAAGACGGCATCGACCGCGATCTTGCGGCGCGCCGGATCTTCCTCGCCGACCTTGGGCTCGACGCCTTCGAGCATCGCGACCTCCCGCAAGGGGATGCCGAGCTTCTCGTAGGTCTTCAGGATCTCCGGATCGATCTCGTCGAGCGAGGACACCGTCTTCTTCGGCTTCGGCGCCGCGTAATAATAGAGGTCCTGGAAGTCGATCTTGGGATAATCGACCCGGGCCCAGGTCGGCTCCGTCATGGTCAGCCAGCGCCGATAGGCCTCGAGCCGCCACTGGAGCATCCAGGCGGGCTCGTTCTTCTTCTCGGAGATAAACTTGACGGTTTCTTCCGACAGACCTTTGGGGGCCTTGTCGGACTCGATCAGGGTCTCAAACCCATAACGATACTGGTCGACGTCGATGCGCTTCACGCGCTCGACCGTCTCTTGTACGGCTGGCATTCCATCCTCCGCTCGCGGTTTCAAGGACCGCGGTGGATCAAACTCGGTCGAGTATTACGATATTTCTCTGCGGAAAGCACGGGCTTAGAACCGTTCGAGCCGTGTTTCATCGCTTAGCTCTTAAGTAGGGTATTACCAAGCTTTCGCCAAGCCTCTAACGCCCTATTGATGTCCTCTGGTCCCGTGGACCAGCCCAGACTGAGGCGCACCGCTCCCTGGGCCACGACCGGATCGTACCCCATCGCCGACAGGACGTGGGACGGCTGGACCTTTCCCGAGGAACAGGCGGAGCCGGAGGAGACCGCGATGCCCTCCAGATCGAAGCCGATCACGGCGGTTTCGGCCTTCAGGCCTGGCGCGGTGAAGAGCACGGTGTTCGGCAGGCGTTCCACGTCGTCCGAGAAGACCGTCGCCCTGGCAACGCCGCGAAGGCCATTTTCCAAACGATCTCTCAGAGTTGCCATGCGCTTCACATCCTCCGGCAGAGCCTGAAGCGCGGCCTTCACCGCGGCCCCGAAGCCGGCGATCCCAGCGACGTTCTCGGTTCCGGCCCGACGGTTGAGCTCCTGCCCGCCGCCGCGCAGCACCGGCTCCAGACCGGTTATCCCCTCCGTCATCACCAGTGCGCCGACCCCCTTGGGGCCGCCGATCTTATGTGCAGAAAAGGTGGCAAGGTCGGCGCCTACCCTCCTGATGTCAAAAGGGATTTTACCAAGCGCCTGGATCGCGTCGACATGTAGGAGGCCGCCGGCTTCGTGGACGACGCTTGCGGCCTCGGCGACGGGCTGGAGCGCGCCGGTCTCGTTGTTGGCAGCCATGATCGATACCAGGGCTGACCGGCCGTCCTTGAGCCGAACCTTCAGGTCCTCAAGGTCGACCGCGCCGGAGCGCGTGACCTGGATCAGGCCGATCCTGTCTGCCGGGAACCGGCCGCCAGCCAGCACCGAAGCATGCTCGACCGCGGAGACCAGCAGCCGCTCGACAGGGCCGCCGGACGGCCCCCGCAAACCCGGCGAGAGCGCCAGCGCATTGGCCTCGGTTCCAGCGGAGGTGAAGACGACGTTACGCGGCTGCGCGCCGACCGCAGCTGCCAGCGTGGCGCGGGCCTCCTCGACCAGCCGTCGCGCCTCCCGCCCCTCGGCATGGACCGATGACGGATTGCCGACGCGGTCATAGGCCGCGACAATCGCCGTCCGCGCCTCGGGGCGCAGCGGCGTGGTCGCGTTCCAATCGAGATAGACACGGTTCGGCATAGGGGCCCTCTTAGCACCTTTTGTCGGCCGGCCAATCGGAGGGCGTGCGCTCGTCAGGCCGGCTGCTGCTCCACCCTTCGCAGGGTTCGCGGCGCCGCCCGCAATCCGAACAGCGGCCGCACCCAGGCAACGCGCCGGACGATCTCATAGGTCGCCACACATGTGAGCGCGGTCCCAACGATGACAATGGACGCTTCGATCCCGGCCGACAGACCGCTGCCATGTAATTGATGCGCGATCACGATGATCGCAGTCTGGTGCACGATGTAGTACGGGAAGATCGCGTCAGTCAGATAGCGCCGCGCGGGGCCGTCGGCCGTGAAGCTGCGTCGCGCAAAGCCCAGCACGGCGGCGATCGCGAGCCATTGGTAACAGCCATAGGCTGAGGCTGCGGCCCACTTCAGCGCGGGCGACGGCGTGAACAGGCCGGCGCGAACCAGGATGAAGGCAAAGAAGCAGGCGGCTGCCGCCAGCAGGGCCAACCAGCGCTGGCGCTCGACATCGCGCCAGATCCCCTCCTGCTTCGCCAGGAGAAAACCGATCAGGAAGGCCGTCGCGTGGTCCGCGTGGTTGTACCAGTCGCCGAACAGCGCGTGCGTCGAGGGGAAAGCCGGGAACAGCACCAGGCGCCAGGCCGCATACAGCAGGCAGGGCACGATCAGGAGCCGGGGCCCGGCAAGCATGTCAGCCAGCTTCCGGCCAAGCCGGTCGGTGCCGGCCGGCCACAGCGCGAGCACGCCGATCAGCGCCATCGTGTAGATCCACAGATAGACCACGAACCAGAGATGGTTCCACGTCGGCAATACGATGCAAGGCTTCGGACAGAACTGCGCGCCGAAGGCAAAGTAGTGCCTGGTGTAGAAATCGAAGAAGCCGGCGGGATAGCCGAGGCTTTCGACGATCTGGAGATAGGCCTGCGGCGGCACGATCACGAGCATGCCGAAAACCAGTGGGATCAGGAGCCGCGCCGATCGCGCACCGGCAAGCGAGGCGAGGCTGGACTTGCCGAGCATGAAGCGGGTGGCAACCCCTGATACCAGGAACAGCAGCGACAGCCGCCATGGGTTGAGGAACAGCATCACCGGTTCCAGCCAGGTGAGCCGGTGCACGCTCTTGATGTGAAATCCCCAGGACACATAGAGCATGCCGACGTGGTAGAAGATCAGGAGCCCGAAGGCTAAAATCCGCACCCAGTCCAGATCGATACGCCTGTCCGAGCTTTGGAATTGCTGTGGTGTTGTCATGGTATTCTGCTCCTTGACGGGACGACGAACGCGGTTTCCGGGCCATGGCTGCTGACACCGAAAATGCTCCGCCTGCGGCGCGCGTCGAGCCGGTTTGGGATCAGACTCGGGCGCGAGGGGACGAGCCGCCCGCGGCCGGGACGAGTCGCGGGTCTTTTGGGATCAGCGGCGGCGACCGGATGATGTTCGCCGCGATTGCGGCCGTCGCGCTCGCGATCGGAATGGTCAATGCGTTTTCGTTCGCCCAGGACGCCGCCTGGCGCGGCGACCGCTACGACATCGGCCGGCGGCTGTTCTGGGAGATGTCGAGCATTGCCGTCATCCTCCTGCTGCTGCCGATCCTGGTGCGGGCGGTCCGCCGCATGCGCCGGACGCCCGGCCTTGCCGCCCGCGCAGCAATCGGGGCGATCACCCTGCTCGGCTTTTCGGCGCTCCACATCAGCGGCATGGTCTGGGTGCGGAAGCTTGCGCTCTGGCTCGCAGGAGGCGCCTACGATTTCCGTTTTTCGCTTGCGACGGTCCTTTACGAATTCCGCAAGGATGCCGTGGCGGCCGTCCTGATCGTCGGCACGATCTGGCTGCTCGAAAGCCGCCGCGAGCTGAAGCGCGCCGCGGCTGCTCCGCCGACACCACCGGCCCGCCGACAGGCTTTATCGCCAGATGTGATCTGGCTGCGCGACGGCACGAGCCGCGTTCGCGTGGTGCCTCAAGACATCCTCTGGGTCGCGTCCGCCGGCAACTACATCGAATACAGCCTCGCCGACGGCACCCGGCACCTGATCCGGGGCACGCTGGCCGCCGCGGAAAGCGAGCTGGCGCGCTTTTCCATCGTCCGCGTTCATCGAACCAAGCTTGCCAATCTCGACCGGGTGCGCGGCGTGGACCTCAAGCCTTCCGGAGATTTCGAGCTCGCCTTCGACAACGGCCAGTCGCTCGGGGGCAGCCGACGTTACCGGCCGGCGGTCGCTTCGCTCGGAGGCCGAACCGCCCCGGCGGAAATCACCACTGCCGATCGACCGGCGAAACAGTCATGATTCCAATTGGTTGAGCACTGCCCTCCGGCAGAGCGGCCAACCACCACTGTTCTCCGGTTGAACCCGAGCAGGTCCGGTCATGGGCGGCAGGCCGAAGATGACGTTGCCTTGACTGACTAAGCTCTTGAGCGCATTGAGAGATGTCGAAGAAGCTTGCTTTTTGACCCTTGCCTTGTGTTAGAACGCGCGCGTCAGTTCACCTGCGCGCCACTCACGCATCATCCGAGGGCGCGCCTTTCCACCCTCATTCGTGCTCCCGTCGGCAGCAACGCTGATGGAGCCACAGTCGGTTGATTGCGCAGGGATCACCTCCAAGGGACTCAATCAGAGACATCCATGCCTGAAGTCATTTTCACCGGCCCTGCGGGCCGTCTCGAAGGCCGCTATCACCCCGCCAAGCAGAAGAACGCGCCGATCGCGATGATCCTGCATCCGCATCCGCAGTTCCACGGCACGATGAACCATCAGATCGTGTACCAGTGCTACTATGCCTTCGCACATCGCGGATTCTCGGTGCTGCGCTTCAATTTCCGCGGCGTCGGCCGCAGCCAGGGCTCGTTCGACCACGGCACCGGCGAATTGTCGGATGCAGCCGCCGCGCTCGACTGGGCGCAGACCATCAATCCCGAAGCGCGCGCCTGCTGGGTCGCCGGCTTCTCGTTCGGCGCCTGGATCGGCATGCAGCTGCTGATGCGCCGCCCCGAGGTCGAAGGCTTCATCTCGATCGCGCCGCCCGCGAACCTCTACGACTTCTCGTTCCTCGCGCCCTGCCCGTCGTCGGGGCTGATCGTGCATGGCGAGAAGGATGCGGTGGTGCCGCCCAAGGACGTCAACACTCTGGTCGAGAAGCTGAAGACGCAGAAGGGCATCGTGATCGACCAGCAGATCATCCCCGGCGCCAACCACTTCTTCGACGCCAAGCTCGAGCCGCTGATGGAAACCATCACGGCCTATCTCGACATGCGCCTGGCCAACGTGCGGTGAGATCTTCCGGCGTAGACAGGTTCGTGGCATGGCTACGGACCGTCACGCTGGAGATTGCGAGCGATGAAGGCGTATCTGGTTCTTGATCTGTCGGTGAACGACCACGCCGGATTCAAGACTTATATCGCTGAAATCCCGGCATTCATTGCGAAGCATTCAGGACGATACATCGTGCGCGGCGTCGAGCCGACCACGATCGAGGGCGACTGGGCGCCCGAGCGCCTCGTCATCATCGAATTTGCGGATCGCGAGAAAGCTCAGGCCTTCTTGGATGATCCCGACATTCAGCCTCTGTTCAAACTGCGCCAGGCGACGACGACCAGCAGGCTGCTCCTTGCCGATGGGTGCATCTGATCACACAACTGTCTACGCCAGCTTCAGCGCGACGATCCCCATTAAGACGAGCGCGATGCCCGCAAGCTTCATCGCGCTTAAGGACTCGCCGAACAACACCACGCCCATCAAGAAGGTGCCGGCGGCACCGATGCCGGTCCAGACCGAATAGGCGACGCCGACCTCGAGCACCTTCAAGGCCCGGCCGAGCAGGAAGACGAAGGCTGCGAGCAGCACCAGCGAAGCGACGCTCCAGCCGACGCGCGTGTAGCCTTCCGCATATTTCATCGAGATCGCCCAGCCGACATCGAGCGCGCCTGCGATCACCAGCATCAGCCAAGCCAGGGATTGCGACATCGGACCGTGCTCAGGCCGCGAGCTTGAGCAGATGCGCGTCGTGGCGAAGGAGGAAGGCGCGCAGCAATTGCGGATAGTCTGTGCCGACTGCGGTGCGCACACTCGGACGCTTCGCGAGCTCGGCGCGCCAGGCACGGACCCTCGGCACATCGCGGAAGATGCCGTGCTCGGTCAGTTCGTCGAACAGGTCGAAATAGCGGAAGATCGGCGCGAATACGGCGTCGACGAGGCTGAACGCGTCGCGGGCAAAGAGTGGACCTGTGCCAAGCGCGGCCTCGACGCGCGCAAATTTCGCCGCGAGCGCCTGGCGCTTGTTCTCGAAGATCGCCGGGTCACTCGTGGTTTCCAGGCCCCAGAGATCACCGAGGATCGCCGAGCCGAACTCCATCCAGCCGCGGTGCTCGGCGCGTTTCAAAGCATCCGCCGGATGCAGCTTCGCACCGCCTTGCGTCTCCTCGATGTACTCGCAGATGACGTTGCTCTCGAACAGCGCGACCTCGCCCTTCTCCGTCGTCACCACAAGCACCGGCACCTTGCCGAGCGGTGACAGCCTCAGAAACCAGTCGGGCTTGCTGGCGAGATCGATGTCGATCCGCTCGAACGGCACGCCCTTCTCCTTCAGCGCGATCACCGCGCGCTGCACATAGGGACAAAGCTTGTGGCTGATCAGTTTGAGCGAGGCGGTCATGGCGATGATCCCGGCGGCTAGATGCAGATGCATCCAATCTAGATGCATTTGCATGAAACTGTCAAGATCAATGCACTTGCATTAATCGGCCGTGATCTCAGGGCCGGGTCATGATCCCACCCGTCATCGGCATCGGCACGCCCGTCGTCGCCGGATAGGACAGCGGCAGGCCCTTCAGGCCGCGGGCGGCGAGAAAGCCGAAGGCTTGCGCCTCGATGGCATCGGAGGCCCAGCCGAGTGTCTCCGCGGCCTCGACGGTGGCCGAGCCCACCCCCTCCCGCAGCATCCGCAGCATGGTGAGGTTGCGCGCGCCACCGCCGCAGACGATCCAGCTCCGCGGTCGCCGCGGCAACAGCGGAATGATGCGGGCGATCGCCGCCGCGGTGAAGGCGGTCAGCGTCGCGGCGCCGTCGGCCGGCGCGACGTCGCCGAGCTTCAGGGCGGCAAAATCGTTGCGGTCGAGCGATTTCGGCGGCGGCAGTGCAAAGAACGGCAGCTCCAGCGCCCGGCTGATCCAGGCCTCATCCACCTTGCCGAGCGCTGCGAATTTGCCTTCGGCATCGAACGCCTGGCTCATGGTGCGGTACATGAAATCGTCCAGCAATGCATTGCCGGGGCCGGTATCGCAGGCAATCAAAGCGTCGTTGCCGTCGATATAGGTGATGTTGGAGACGCCGCCGATATTGACCACGACGATCGGCGCCTCGCGCTCCAGCGATTGGACGAGCGCTCGGTGGTAGACCGGCACGAAGGGGGCGCCCTGCCCGCCGGCCTCGACGTCGGCGGCGCGGAAATCATACATGACGGGAATATGGATCGCCTTGGCCAGTGCCGGCCCATCGCCGATCTGCACCGTCAGCCGCTTCTCGGGCCGGTGCAGCACGGTCTGGCCATGGAAGCCGACGATGTCGATGTCCTCCGGTCTCATGCGGTTCTGGGCGAGGAAGGCCGTGACCGCCTCGGCATGAGCCCGCGTCACCGCGCGCTCGGCATCGGCCAGAATGCCCGGGCGGGCGTCGCGTTGCTGCAGATGCAAGGCCTCGTTCAGCGCCTGACGCAGCAGGTTGCGCTCGGCCGGGCTGTAGGCCCGGTAGCCGGTCGGCCCGAACGCCTTCACCTGCTTTCCGTCGGTTTCGATCAGCGCGACATCCACCCCATCCAGCGAGGTGCCGCTCATCAGACCGAGTGCCGTCAACATCATGGATCAGCGTCCTCAAGAGACCCGCCCTGGCCTGCTGATCTTGTGCCAGAGGGACACATCTTATAATGCCAACGCGCCAGGTGGCGGGCGACATCGGGTTCCCGCGGAAGACCCCTAAATTGCCCCCAAAACAGTAAACCAAAAATTGTCAGGCGCGCCGACAGATGACTGCATTTAAATCGGATTTCCTCAATATCCTGCAGGAACGAGGATTCATCCACCAATGCTCCGATTTCGAGGGGCTGGATGCGCTTGCCGCCAAGGGCGAAGCCATCGCCTATGTCGGCTACGATTGCACCGCCCGCTCGCTGCACATCGGCAATTACCTGACCATGATGATGCTGCACTGGCTGCAGCAGTCCGGCAACAAGCCGATCACGCTGATGGGCGGCGGTACCACCATGGTTGGCGACCCCTCCGGCAAGGACGAGACGCGCGCGATGCGCACCATTGCCGAGATCGAGGCCAACAAGGAATCGATCCGCGGCGTGTTCGCGAAGGTGCTGCGTTATGGCGAGGGCAAGAGCGACGCCATCATGCTCGACAATGCGGAATGGCTGACCAAGCTGAACTGGATCGAGATGCTGCGCGATGTCGGCCGCCACTTCTCGGTCAACCGCATGCTGACCATGGACTCCGTGCGGCTGCGTCTCGAGCGCGAGCAGGAGATGAGCTTCATCGAATTCAACTACATGGTCTGCCAGGCCTACGACTTCGTCGAGCTAGCCAAGCGCACCGGCTGCCGCCTCCAGATGGGCGGATCGGACCAATGGGGCAACATCATCATGGGCGTCGATCTCGGCCGCCGCATGGGGACCCACCAGCTGTTCGCGCTGACGACGCCGCTGCTGACGACTGCGTCGGGCGCCAAGATGGGCAAGACCGCGCAAGGCGCGGTCTGGCTCAATGCCGACCAGTTCAGCCCATACGATTTCTGGCAGTACTGGCGCAACACCGAGGACGCCGACGTCGCCAGGTTCTTGAAGCTGTTCACGACGCTGCCGATGGCCGAGATCAGGAAGCTCGAGGCGCTGGGCGGCTCGGAGATCAACGAGGCCAAGAAGGTGCTCGCGACCGAAGCGACCGCGCTGCTGCACGGCCGCGACGCCGCGAACGAAGCCGCGGAGACCGCGCGCCGCACCTTCGAGGAAGGCGCGCTCGCCGAAAGCCTGCCGACCGTGGAAATTCCGCGTAGCGAGCTGGACGCCGGCCTCGGCGTGCTCAACGCCTTCGTCAAGGCAGGCCTCGTTGCCTCCAACGGCGAAGCCCGACGGCAGATCAAGGGCGGCGGCCTGCGCGTCAACGACGCGCCAGTTACCGACGAGAAGATGGCCCTGTCGGCGGGCAATCTGACGCCGGAAGGCGTGATCAAGCTGTCCTTCGGCAAGAAGAAGCACGTGCTCATCAAGCCTGCATAGGCGTATGAGCTTTTCACTGCTTGTCAGGTCGCGCCGAAGCGCGCCTCCTGACCGGCAATGGACCAGAACGCGACTAAAGAAACGACAGCGGAAGCGAGCAAGGAACAAGCCGGAAGCACCAGGCCGAAGGCGGTGCGCACCGCTCTCGTCGTGCTGGGCCTGTGCTTTACGCTGGCGGTTCTTGGACGCGGGCTCAGCGAGAGCTTCACCGTCTTCCTCAAGCCGATCTCCGAAAACTTCGGCTGGGATCGCGCCCAGGTCGTCTCGATTTATTCACTGACCTGGCTCGTCAGCGGACTGACCGCACCGCTGGTCGGGCGCCTGTTCGATCATTCCGGGCCCCGTATCGTCTATGCGCTCGGGCTGCTCCTGCTCGGTTCGGCCTTTCTGATCGCGAGCCATGCGCAAGCCCTCTGGCAATTCCAGCTGTCGATCGGCATCTGCGTCGGCATCGGCGTTGCCTTCATCGGCAATGTGCCCAACTCGATCCTGCTCGGCCGCTGGTTCGGCCCAAAGCTGCCGACAGCCATGGCGGTGGTCTTCTCGGCGATGGGCGGCGGCGTGCTGGCATTGCTTCCGGCCTCGCAGCTTCTGATCGATCATCTCGGCTGGCGTGAAACCTATCAGGTCTACGGCCTCGCCGCGCTCGGGCTGCTGGTGCCGCTGCTGCTCCTGCCCTGGCGCATGTTCGCGGCCGGCTCACCGCACGTGACCAAGAAGAGCGATCCGGATTTCGTTGACAGCGGCTGGACCCTTGCGAGCGCGATGCGTCATCATGCCTTCTGGGCGCTGTTCTCGACCTTCTTCTTCACCGCGGTCGGCATGTATTCCATCGCGGCGCAGATCGTGGCCTATTTGATCGACGCCGGCTTTCCGCCGCTCCAGGCCGCGACCGCCTGGGGCTTCTCCGGCATCGTGCTGGTGTTCGGCATGCTGGGGGTCTCGGCGCTCGATGGCCTGATCGGACGCCGGCCGTCGGTGCTGCTCAGCTACGCGATCTCGATTCTCGGCATCGTTCTGCTCTGGCTGTTGCAGTACTATCCGAACGTCATCCTGCTCACCGGTTTCGTCGTCTGCTTCGGCAGCATGATGGGCTCCCGCGGGCCGCTGATCACCGCAACCGCGATGAAGATCTTTCGCGGCAAGCGCGTCGGCACAATTTTCGGCACCATCTCGATCGGCAGCGGCTTGGGCTCGGCCTTCGGCTCATGGAGCGGCGGTCTGATTCACGATGCAACGCACGGTTACAATCTCCTGCTGGTCTTCGCACTTGCGAGCGTGATTCTCGGAATGATTCCATTCCTGATCGTCCCCGCCTTGCGGGAGTAGGTCTCCTCGACGTAACCTGCATCCCTTGGCATCACCGGGCTATTACGTACGGGCGCGAGGCGAACATGTGCGAAAAAGCGGATCGCGCGCGGATGAAAAGTCGTGCCTGCGGTGTTTTGTCCGACATGACAAAAATGTCAGCGCGGAATTGATCCCGGGTGGCTTGCGAGACGAAACCGAATGCGGTCCAAGTCGCAGCATTGGATGGAGGGCAAACCGATGGACTTTCCTTATCTCTCTCGCTTTCAGCCGGTTCTTCTGAGCCTGTTTCGCTTCATCACCGGCCTCTTGTTGTTCCAGTATGGCGTCGCCAAGCTGTTCAAGTTTCCGGTGCTTCCCTACTTCGCCAACATTCCGCCGCTGATCTGGACGGCCGGCGCGATCGAGCTCGTGCTCGGCGCGCTCCTGATGCTCGGCCTGTTCACGCGGCTCACCGCGTTCATCCTCTCGGGTGAAATGGCCTTCGCCTACTTCATGGGCCACATGCTCAAGGGCGAGACGCCGGTGTTCCTGCCGCTGCTGAACGGCGGCACCGCCGCGATCCTGTTCTGCTTCGCCTGTCTCTATCTCTCGGCGGCCGGCGGCGGCTCGGTGAGCGTCGATGCCGCAATGGGCAAGGAGAGCGGCGCAGGCGGCGACGCTTATGCGCGGCGCTGACGCGCTTCGCCGGTTAACCTGAAAGTAAGACGGCACCGGCGGATCAGCCGGTGCGGCTCAGCGCGCGCCCAGCACGTTCCAGATGAGAACGAGGACCGCCACGAGCAGCACGGACATGATGATTCGGTGAACGAATCGGTTCATGAGCGCTCCTGCCAGACCGGCCGACCACCAAAGCGAAAAACCAATTCTCTCCGGCCTTCGCATTGGCCTGCACCGGCGCCTGTCGTCGGTCTGGTTGCAGGCTTGCGCATAAGACCGCACGGCAGCTTTCGCGCAGCGCGGTTCTGCGCGCGCATGTTCACGTTTGGTAAGAACTTCCTGCTACCCATGCGAGCAACAACAACCATTCCGTAGGGGCTGTGATGAAGCTGCTGAGCCATTTGAAGATCCGCACCAAGCTTGCCAGCATGGTCTGCCTTGCGGCTCTCACAGTCACGGCCATCATCGGCGTATCGGCCGTGCTCAGCAAGAGCCGCATGATGGAGGACCGCGTCCAGCAGATGCGGACCGCCGTCGAGCTCCTCTACAATTACGCCCAAGCGCTCCAGGACGAAGTGACCGCCGGCAAGCTGACGCCGGCCGAGGCCAAGAGCCTGTTCCACCAGCGCGGCCGTCGCATGAACTTCAACGGCAACCAGGGCTATCCGGTGGTCTACAATCAGGATGGCTCCCTGGTCGTCAACGGCGCCAATCAGCAGCTCGAAGGCAAGATCACCGGCGCCAAGGATTCCAACGGCGTGCTCATCGCCGACGCCATCATCAAGGCCGGCAGCGAGACCGCGCAGGGCGGCGTGACCTCCTATCTCTATCCCCGCCCCGGCCAGACCGAGCCGGTCCGCAAGACCGTGTTCGCACGCAAATTCGCGCCCTGGAACGTGACCATCAGCTACGGCCTCTATGTCGACGACATCGACGCCGACGTGCGCGCGCTGACGCTGGAGCTCGGCGCGATCGGCCTCGGCCTGATGCTGCTGATGGCGACGCTGTCCTGGTTGATCGCCCGCGACGTGCTCGGCGCGCTCGAGCGCCAGAAGAATCGCATGCAGGAGATCTCCGAAGGCGCCATCGACAAGCCGGTCGAGGAGACCGATCGCGGCGACGAGATCGGCCGCATGGCCGAGACCCTCGAGATCCTGCGCCAGACGGCACTGACGGCGCGCGCGCTGGAGGCCGAACAGGCCGCCACCAAGACGCGCACCGAGCAGGAGAAGCGCGAGGCCCTGATCGCGCTTGCCGACCGCTTCGATGCCTCCGTCGGCCAGCTCGTCGGCCTGATGGCCTCCGGCTCCGGTGAGCTCGAGGCCACCGCCAAGTCGATGTCCTCGACCGCCGAAGGCACCAACCGCCGTGCCTCCGTGGTCGGCTCCGCCGCCACCGAAGCCAGCCAGCGCGTCCAGACCGTCGCGGCCGCCGCCGAGGAGCTCTCCTCCTCCATCACCGAGATCAGCCGTCAGGTCGCGCAATCAGCCGAGGTCACCGGCCGTGCCGTCGACAGCGCCCGCCGCACCGACACCATCGTGCGCGCATTGTCCGACGGCGCCCAGCAGATCGAGCACGTCGCCGAGTTGATCTCCAGCATCGCGGCCCAGACCAACCTGCTCGCGCTCAACGCCACCATCGAGGCGGCGCGCGCCGGCGAAGCCGGCCGCGGCTTTGCCGTCGTCGCCTCCGAGGTGAAGTCGCTGGCAAGCCAGACCGCGGAAGCCACCCGCGAGATCGGCGACAAGATCGCCCAGATCCAGGGTGCGACCAAGGAAGCGGTGGATGCGATCGGCGGCATCACCGCCACCATCGAGGAGGTCAGCCGCATCGCGACCTCGATCGGCGCCGCCATCGAGGAGCAAGGCGCCGCCACCGCCGAGATCGCCCGCAGCGTCTCGCAGACGGCGGAGGCGACCAAGGAGGTCACCACCAATATCGGGGTCGTCTCCACCGCCGCCAACGAGACCGGCAACGCCGCCGGCATGGTGCTCGCCGCAGCCTCGAACCTCTCCAAGCAGGCCGAGCAGCTCTCCGGCGAAGTCGGAACGTTCCTGAAGGGCGTGCGCGCCGCCTGACGCGCCCCCCGACTCGAGACGTTTAGCGCGAAAGCGTCGCCACATTCGTCATGGCCGGGCCTGTCCCGGCCATCCACGTTTTTGGCCGCGCCGCACGAAGAATGTGGATACCCGGGAAAGCCCGGGATGACGAGCACTTGGGAAGGTGGGCGTTTATCGCCGCGCGAGGTTGCAACCGCTCGACAGCTGGCGCGTCGATCCCGTCGAGCCGTCGTTGGACTGCGAGGGGAATTCGTCGAACGGCGAGTTCTGCTTGCCGGTGTTGAACTCGAAGATCTTGCGGAACAGCCCCGGGGCCATCGCCGAGATCGGATTGACGCGCATCACCGGGGCCGCCGGGGTGCCGACGACCTCGTAGGTCACGCCGATCAGTCCCTCGTTGTTGCCGCCGCCGAGGAAGATGCCGAACAACGGGATCTGGCCGAAGATGTTGTTGACACCGTACATCGGCACGAAGGTGCCGCTCATGCACACCTGGTTGCCGGGATAGTCGATCGAGCCCTCGATGGTGGCACCGATCATCGGCCCCTTGACCACGCCGTCGCGGATCGTGAGCGCGCCATTCTGCCGGGTGAACTCGGCGCGAAGCGCGCTGAAAGAGATGCCATTCCCGGTGCCGTTGGGCGCGCCGGCGGCAACGCGTTCGAGCTGCGCCTCGCCCTTCACCGTGAAGTCGCGCACGTTGATGAGGCCTTCGCGCGCGGTGTTCTGCTCGGACGTCGGAGGCTCCATCGCCACCACCATCTGGCCGCCAACCGCCTTGGTGTAGGTGTCGGTGAAGCGCAGCAGCGCGCCGGCATCGTTGGTCTGCAGATAGATCACCTCGCGGTTGCCCTGCGCGCGGCCGCCGCGCAGATCGGCTGCCACAGGCGTGTCGCGGCCGATCTTGCCGCTCAGCGTGAACGCTTTGACCGCGCCGCTTCGTTTCGACATCTTGGCATCGACGCTGCGCATGGCTTCGCCGTTGAATCCGGCGACGGCGCCGAGCTTCACGTCGATGTCGAAATCGACGTTCTTCAGCTTGCTCTTGCCGTCATCCTTGGAATTGCCCGAGATCGCCGACTTCAGGAAACCGCGGCCGTCGAACACGTCGCCACGCATCGTGCCGCGCACCACGCCGTCCTGGCTGCGCTCCACTTTGAGCGACGCCTTGTCGCCGTCGGAGGGCGCGTAGGTCGGGAAGTTCGCGTTCATGAGATCGCCGTTCGCGTCGACCTCGAGCGAGCCCTTGATCGAGGCGCCGCCGCCCTCGATGACGATGTCCTCCAATCGCGTCGATTGGGTCGTCGGCACCACCTTGAAACTGGCCTTGGCGGATTTGCCCGGCAGCTTGACCCAGCCGGGAAGGATATTGTCGAGCTTGACCGAGGTCAGGTCGGCCTCGACGCCGAGCTTGGTCGTCTGATCCGGACCGCTTGCGATCTTGCCAGACAGCTTGATCGGCAACGATCCGCTGACGGCGGGGCTCAAATCGAATCCGAGGCGCGCGCGGCCGGCATCGTCCAGCGTCGCCTGCAATCGGACGTCCGCGTCGCCCTCGGCCGGCTTGCGATAATCGACCGAGGCCGCCTGGCCGTTGATCTTGACGTCGCCCTTGACCTGATAGCCCTGGTTGTTGGCGACGATCTTCAGGTTGTTGGCCTCCAGCTTCTGGTTCATCACGAGCTTCTCGGCGGCAAAGCCGTTGAGGTCGGCGGTGACGGCATAGGTGGTGTCAGCCTTGGTCAATTCGCCCTTGACCGGCATGCCGAGCTGGATGTTCGCCGAGAACGTCCCCTTGCTGGTGTTGGGATCGACGACTGTCGACGACAGATCGCTCAGCCGATCATTGGCGAGCAATTCAGCGGCTGCAGGCACCGGACCATCGACCCGAAACCTGCTCCGTGACGGCGACGGCTTGGGCGCCATGTCGGGTACCTCGAAGACGAAATCGGAGATCGTGACCTTGCGACCCGAGGGCGTATCCGCAACGCCCTGCCCGATGTTCACGGTCGCAGTGCGCCCGGTCACGCGCGCCTTCAAATCGGCATCGCGCACCACCGGCATGCCATCCACGGGGCGGACCGCGACGCCGCTCGCCACGATATTGACCGACAGGCCGTCGTCCGGAATGGGCGGGCCCCTGCGGGGCAGGTTCTTGGTCGGCGAGTTGACGCCGATCTCGATGCGCTGGAGCGTACCGCGCTCGATCCGTTCGATCACCCATTCACGCAATTCAGGGACGATCAGCGTCGGCCACATCCGCTTCAAGGCGGAGGCCGACATCGGCGTTCCCGCAAAGCCGAGCGTCAGCCGCGGCTCGCCGGAATAGTCGATGGCACCGGTGCCGGCGACGCCAATCTCGCCATTGCTGATGTCGGCCTGCGTCAGCAAGAGGCGCTTGTGATCCGTGTCGAAGCGGAGACCGATCGCAATGCGGTTGAAGACGAGCGGCGGCTCATCGTCGATACCGCCGAGGAGAATCGAACCGCCGCTGAAGCCGAGCTGCCAGTCGTTGGTGGTGCCGTTGGGCGGCTCGAGATGAGCCAGCAGCGTCAGGCGGTTCGCGCCGGAAAGAATCTTGAACGGAGCGACCAGCACGCGCCGGTTGGCGTCCCACTCGACATTGATCTCGGCCGAGTCAATTCCCATCGGATAGTCGGGCGTGTCGGTGTCGATGATGTTGCCGGCGCCGACCGCGATCTTGCCGCGGAAGAAGGTCGGCACGCCGTCGCGGCCGAGTTCGCCCTTGAGTTCGCCGGTCAGCGGCAGGTCGGCGGTATAGGTGAAGTCCTTCACCCGCAGCGCCAGGAGGATATTGGAGGTCGAGACCTTGTCGGCCTTGATGTCGACGGATCGCACGCCGTTCTCGGCGGGACCGATCGTGGCGCGCAGCATCCAGGGGCGCGCGCCCTCCTCGCCGAGGCTGAGCGCGACGCCGCCGCGGCTCGGCCGGCGCAGGCTGAGCGTGATGTTCTCAAACGACCATTTGCTGCCGCGCTGCTGATCGTCGACGATCAGGTTGCCGTTCTTGAGACCGATCTCGTTGAGGTTCTGGCCGTCGAGGCCGGTCATGCTCAGACTGTCGAGCCAGTCGAGGCCCTGGAGAATGCCACTCTGCGCTGTCGTCTGCGGAGCGGCTTGCGACACCTCGGGGCTCGCAGGCGCGGTCGCGAATGGCGGCGGTGGGACACCGCTACGCGGGAATGTCGGTGGCAGGCCCGCGTCCTTCTTGGACGCGACGCCAGTCGCCAGCGGCTTGGCGGTGTCGCCGGCCGACACGGTGACGGTGCCATCGGGGGCGATGCGGATCGCGAGCTCGGCATCGACGAGATTGAGGCTTTCGGCGCGCAGGTGCCCCATCAGGAGACCCGCACCCGACAGCTTCACCTCGGCCTTCGGCGCGCTGGCGACGACGGCGTGATCGCGGTCGCGAACGATGATGTCTCGGATGCGCACGGCGATGCGGACACGCCCGGCGCGCTCGATCTGGGTGCCGCCGATCTCAACCGTGTTGCCGTGGCCGATATTGTCCTCGATCGCGGCCGCCAACCATGGCGTTGCGATATCCAGATTGATGGGACCGGCGCCGAGCCGCCACCACAGCGCGCCGAAACAACCGACGAAGATGACGAGCAGGGTGCCGAGAACCACCGCGATGCGCTTCAGCCAGCGACCACCACCCACCCAGCGGCGCACCCCGCCGAATCCGTCCCCGAAACGATGGAAGCCCGAACCGGAACGCGCCAGCAGCCGGCGCGCACGATGGCCCGCCGCCGCTTCCTGATCCGGATCCCAGTCGGCGCCGTCCCATTCCTGCGGCTCATATTGGCCGCCGCGCCGATCGAAGTCCCGGTTATGGTTCTGGGGCGACGTATTCCTTGCCATTGCTTCTCGATACAGGCGCCCGTCATAGGATTGAGCGCCGCCCGGACCGCAGCCGGCCACGGGAGCTGATGCTCCCTGCGCCGGCACTGCCGCCATACCTCGTATGTTCCTGCTGTTCGTCATTTCGCCCCGGGAGCGCGTTCAACGAGCAGTGGGGTAGTCTGTCGAATTCCTTGTAACCATACTCCGGCGTCGTCAGACTTTCCCAACGGAGGGCGCGATTCCGGCGCGCCGGACGAGGGCTGCAATACCGCTTCGATTGACCCGCCGAAAGCGTCGAAAGGAAGGCGTATGTCCAAGAAATCCCGAAAGAAATCGTCCAAAACGTCCTCCGGCAGTTCGACCGCCAAAAAGAGAACCGCGAAAACGCGGGCATCGACTCGAACACGGTCCGCGACAACACAGCGGACACCGGCAAGCAAATCAACCCGGAGCATAGCAAAAGCAGGATCACATAGAGCCGCATCGAAACAGTTAAATTCATCCAAATCGGCCTCCTCCGCGCCCGCTGAGGCGAAGTCCGGCTTGGTTGAGGGCCAGAAAGCCCCCGCCTTCCGCCTGCCCCGCGATGGCGGCGACGTGGTCACACTGGCGGATTATACCGGCCGAAAGCTCGTCCTGTTCTTCTATCCCCGGGCCGACACGCCCGGCTGCACCCGGGAGGCGATCGACTTCACCCGCCTGGCCGCCGCTTTCGCTGACGCCGGTACCGCCGTGCTCGGCATCTCCGCCGATCCGTTAAAGGCCCAGGAGAGATTCCGCGACAAACACAAGCTCGGCGTCCCCCTCATCTCGGATGAGAAACATGAGATGCTGGAGGCCTATGGCGCCTGGGGCCAAAAATCCATGTATGGCAAGAGCTTTCTGGGAATTCTTCGCACCACGATACTAGTCGGGACCGACGGCCGGGTTGCTCGGATCTGGCGCAATGTGCGGGTCGATGGCCACGCCGACCAGGTGCTGGAAGCGGCAAGAAGCCTTTAACCAGTCCCTTAAATTCGCCCGTTCCCATTTGCGGAAAATTAACCATGACCGGCCCAGATTGCGGCGGCAATTGAGCCGCAAGGAACCCATCCGACCGGCGCGGGAGTGCCGATGTCGAAAAGTTCTGCTCAATACTCGCAGTACCCCCAACATCACCCTCACGACCACGGACGAGCCTACCAGCGCCGCCCGGCCGCTGCGGCCGCCGCAACCGCGATTCCCCTGCCCGCGACCGACGACGCCTACACCATCGTCCATGCCGGCAAGCAGGTTCGGTTCGGACCCGTGGTGTTCTGGATCGTGGTCGGCACCGTGGTGCTGCTCGGTCTGTGGTCGGCAGCGACCGCCACCTATTTTGCGTTCCGTGACGACGTCCTGACCCGGCTGATCGCCCGCCAGGCCGAGATGCAATATGCCTATGAGGACCGCATCGCCGAGCTGCGCGCCAAGGTCGACCGCACCACCAGCCGCCAATTGCTCGACCAGGAACAGTTCGACCAGAAGCTCGACCAGATCATGAAGCGCCAGACGGCGCTGGAGTCCCGGGCCACGGCGCTCGGGGCCATGCCCGACGTGACCGGCTCGATTCCCCGCGCCGCCCCGCAGCGGGGCGATTCGAGCCAGGCCACGCCGAAGCCGTCGCCGATCAGCGACACCGTCATCTTCGTGGCGCCGCCGGACCGTGAAGCGCGCCTCGAATCGCGCGCCCCGACCGTGGCGGCGCCGCCGACCAGCCAATTTGCCAGGAACAACGGTTTCGACAACGTGCTGGTCCGGCTCACGAACTCACTCGACCAGGTCGAGCGGCGCCAGATGGCGGCGCTCAGCGCCGTCGAGGAAAGCATGGATTCACGCATGCGCCGGATGCGCGGGGTGGTCAGTGACCTCGGCTTGAACCTTGCCCATCTCGAATCCGCCGTGCCCCGCAGCGCGATGGGCGGTCCATTCGTCCCCGTCAAGCTGACGGCCAATGCCGGACCGTTCGAGAAGCAGCTCTACCGCATCAACACCACGCGCGCCGAGATGGACCGCCTCAACCGCACGCTGGCACTGGTGCCTTACCGCAAGCCCGTCATCGGCGAGGTCGAGTTCACCTCCGGTTTCGGCGTGCGCAGCGATCCATTCCTCGGACGGCCCGCGATGCATACCGGGCTCGACTTCCGTGCCGCCACCGGCGATCCCGTTCGCGTCACGGCCAACGGCAAGGTGGTTTCAGCGGGATGGTCCGGCGGCTACGGCCGCATGGTCGAGGTCGACCACGGCAACGGGCTTTCGACTCGCTACGGCCATCTCTCCGAGATCAATGTCAGGGTCGGCGAGATCGTGAAGATCGGCCAGGTCGTCGGGCTGGTCGGCTCGACGGGCCGTTCGACCGGTCCGCATCTGCACTATGAGACCCGCATCGAGGGCGAAGCGGTGGATCCGCAGAAATTCCTGCGCGCCGGCGTGCGGCTCAGCGCGGGCTAGCTTCAATTGGGTGGTGCTGAAAACGTTCCACCCGGGTTCCGGCAAAGGCCAGTGTTTCACGAAGGCGCAGATTCAGACCTCCCGCGCTTCCGCGCATCGCCGGCGATGTCAGCAAGAACGGCTCCGATCACCAGCGCACCCCCAATGAGCGCGTGGACGGCAGGCAGCTCGCGGAAGGCAACCCAGATCCAGAATGGCATCAACGGCGTTTCCAGCGTCGCAATCAGGGAGGCCTGACCTGACGGCAGCAGGCGCGAGCCGAGCATGTAGAATGTCAGGCCGAGCGCGACCTGAAGGCAGCCGAACATTGCGAGGATCGCGAGGGTGTGGCCGCCGACATGGGCGATGTCGCGGGCGAACGGCAGGCTGACGAGACTTCCCAGGAAGTTGGAGAGCGCGGCTGCCGCCACCATCGACGTCTCGCGGTGGCGCCGAACGACGACTGTCATGGCCGAGATCGCGAGCACCATCAGACAGCTTAATACGATGCCGCCGATATCGGCGCCCGCCGCGAGGCCACCGACGGTGATGGCCACGCCGGCGAAGGCGACGAGGCTCGCGATCAAGGTTCGCCATGTCGCGGCCTCACCGAGCCACAGCCATGCCAGGGCTGCAGCGACAAACGGTTGCGTGGCGATCAGCACAGCGACGTTCATTACCTTGGTCATCTGAAGCGCGGGGATGAAGGAGACCATGCCGATCGTCGACAACGACGCGACGAGCAGGCCGCTGCGTCCCGGCGCCGCCAATTGCCGCAGTGCGCCGCGGCCCTGCATTAGCACGAGAAAAGCGGTGATGAGGCTGCCGCCGAACAGGCCGCGCCAGAACAGGATGGTCCAGGGATCGAACGGCAGCAACCGGGTGAAGAACGGAGCGGTGCTCCACGCAATCGCGGCGGCGACGACGAGGGCAATGCCGAGACCGCGTTCCGAACGAGTCTGCCCCATGCTGATGCGCCTGGCCTAAGACGGCTTCTTCGGCCGCGACACCAGCTCGATCATCCTGCCTTCATCATCATCCGGCATCTCCGCCTTCGCCTGCGCGTAGGCCTCGACCGCGGCGCGTGCGACCAGCGGCTTATCGGCGAGGAGGCTCTCGGCGAGTTTCACCGCATACGCGGCATCCTTGTGCCGCAGCGCGGCCGTGAAGGTCGCGCCGCTGAAATCGCGGGCGACCATGCGCTTGGAGTGACGCGCTACCTGCGGGCTTGCGGCGACGCCCGCCTGGATCGACTCCAGCACCAGGTTCATGTCGAGCCCGGCCTGCTCGGCGATGGCAAGGCCTTCGGCGAGACCGGCGATCTGGATCGCACCCATCAGATTGTTGATGAGCTTGTAGACCGTGCCGGCGCCGACCGGGCCGAAATGGCGGATGGTCGAGCCGATCGGTTCGAGATAGGGCCGCGCTCGCTCGAGATCGGCCGGATCGGCGCCGGCCAGCAGCGTCAGCTTGCCGGCGGCCGCCGCGTCCGGCAATCCGGTGACGGGGCAATCGATGTAGATCAGCCCGCGCGCATTGAGCTCGCGGCCCATCTCGCGCGCGTGGTCATAGGAGACGGTGGAGCATTCGATCGCAATGGTGCCGGCCTTTGCGGTTTTGGCGGCGCCTTTCGGCCCAAGCCAGACCGCGCGCGATGCCTCGTCGTCGGCCACCATGGTCACAACAGCGTCGGCATCGATCGCGGCATCCTCGGGCGATGTCGCCCAATGCGCGCCGCGCGCGATCAGGTCTTCCGCTTTTGCCTTGCTGCGATTCCACAGCGTCACCGTGAAGCCGGCATCGAGATAGCGGCCGGCCATGCCATGACCCATCCGCCCCAACCCGATGAAGGCGACGCGGGGCATGGCTAGTCCACGTCCTCGATCTCGCCGGTCGTGGTGCCGAACGCGCGCTGCGCCAGCGTCGCGGCCATGAACTCGTCGAGCTCCCCGTTGAGCACGCCCGAGGTGTCGGAGGTCTGCACGCCCGTGCGCAGATCCTTCACCATTTGGTAGGGCTGCAGCACGTAGGAGCGGATTTGATGTCCCCAGCCGATATCGGTCTTGGCCGCCTGATCGGCGGCGGCCTTTTCCTCGCGCTTTTTCAGCTCCATCTCGTAGAGGCGCGCGCGCAGCATGTCCCAGGCCTGCGCCCGGTTCTTGTGCTGGGAGCGGCCGGCCTGGCAGACCACGGCAACGCCGGTCGGAATGTGAGTCAGGCGCACCGCGGATTCGGTTTTGTTGACGTGCTGCCCGCCGGCGCCGCCCGAACGCATGGTGTCGGTGCGGACGTCGGATTCCTTGATGTCGATCTTGATGCTGTCATCGATGACGGGGAAGACCTGCACGCTCGAGAACGAGGTGTGACGCCGCGCGTTGGAATCGAACGGCGAAATGCGCACCAGGCGATGCACGCCGGCTTCCGTCTTCAGCCAGCCATAGGCGTTGTGCCCGGAGACCTGGATGGTCGCGGATTTGATGCCGGCCTCTTCGCCCTCGGATTCTTCCAGGAACTCGACCTTGAAGCCGTGGTTTTCGGCCCAGCGCGTGTACATGCGCAGCAGCATCTGCGCCCAGTCCTGGCTCTCGGTGCCGCCGGCGCCGGCATGGACCTCGAGATAGGAATCGAAGCGGTCGGCTTCGCCCGACAGCAGCGCCTCGAGCTCGCGCCGCGCCACCTCCTTCTTGAGGTTCTTCAGCGCAGCTTCGGCTTCCGCAACGACGCCGTCATCGCCCTCGGCCTCGCCGAGCTCGATCATGCCGATGTCGTCTTCGAGCTCCTGCTCGACCTTGCCGATACCTGAGAGCGCATCCTCGAGCGAGGTGCGCTCCTGCATCAGCTTCTGGGCTTTCTGAGGATCGTTCCAGAGGTTGGGATCTTCTGCGAGCTTGTTCAGCTCAGCGAGGCGCGCCGTCGATTTCTCGACGTCAAAGATGCCTCCTCAGCAGCCCGACTGACTGCTTGATCTCTTCTACCAACCGTTCGATTTCGGCGCGCATGTTGTTCTCGGCTCTCGCGGAATCCCGCGTGCAATTCGAGATGGGATGTAGCGGCGGCGGCTGCAAAGCGCAACCGCCGGAACCGCGATCGTCTGTCTTGTCCTAAGCCTTAGTACAGCCCGCCGGTGCCCGGCCGCATGAAGAAGCCGGAATCCGGTTGCTGCTGCTGCGAGGCCGGCATACGCCCATCGGCGTCGGCAACGCCGATAACCGAATAATTATCCGGCGGCGCCGTGCCCGGCTTGAAGGCCTCGAGGATGGTCCCGCCGGTCTCGCCCGGGCCGGCGCGCATGCCGGTCTTGGCGACGACGCGCACGAGCTTGATTCCGGCCGGCACCTTGAACGGCACGGCCGGCTTGTCGGCGAGCGCGAGCTTGAGGAAATCGCGCGCGATCGGAGCTGCCAGATGGCCGCCGGTCGCGGCATTGCCCCTGCCCAGCGGACGCGGTTTGTCGTAGCCCATATAAATGGCGACGGCGATATCGGGCGAGAAACCGACGAACCAGGCGTCCTTGGCCTCGTTGGTGGTGCCGGTCTTGCCGGCGACGGGTTTGCCGACATCCTTGATGACCGTGGCCGTACCCGCCTGCACGACGCCTTCCATCAGCTCGGTGATCTGATAGGCGGTCATGGAATCCAGCACCTGTTCGCGGCGGTCGATCAGCTGCGGCTCGGGCTGGTTCTTCCAGCCGCCCGGCGCGTCGCAGCCGCGGCATTCGCGCTGGTCGTGCTTGAAGATGGTGTGGCCGTAGCGGTCCTGGATGCGGTCGATCAGCGTCGGCTTCACGCGGCGGCCGCCATTGGCAAGCATCGAGTAAGCGGTGACCATGCGCATCGCCGTCGTCTCGCCGGCGCCGAGCGCGTAGGAGAGATAGTTCGGCAGCTCGTCATAGACACCGAAACGGCGGGCGTATTCACCGATCAGGGGCATGCCGATGTCCTGCGCGAGGCGCACCGTCACGGTGTTCAGCGACTGCCGTAGCGCGTTGCGCAGCGTCACCGGTCCCTGGAACTTGCCCGAGGAGAAGTTTTCAGGCCGCCACACGCCGGCGCCCTGACCCTGATCGATTTCGATGGGCGCATCGAGCACGACGGTCGAGGGCGTATAGCCGTTGTCGAGCGCGGCCGAATAGACGATCGGCTTGAACGAAGAACCCGGCTGACGGTAGGCCTGCGTGGCGCGATTGAACTGGCTCTGGTCGAACGAGAAGCCGCCGACCATCGCGAGCACGCGGCCGGTCCAGGGATCCATCACCACCATGGCGCCGGAGACTTCGGGGATCTGGCGGAGCCGGTACTGGCCTTCGACGGGGTGACCGTCCTTGTAGAGCGGATCGGCATAGATCACGTCGCCAGGCTGAAGCACCTGCGACACCGCCGTCGGCGTCTTGCCCTTCGTGCCGCCTTGCAACGCCCGCGCCCAGCGCACGCCGTCGACCGTGACGATGCCGGTCTCGCGCTGCTTGCTGACGGCGCCGCCAAGCTCGCGGCTCGGCTGGAAGCCGATGCGCGCCGACTGGTCGCTGGTCTCCAGCACCACCGCCATGCGCCATGGCGAGATGTCGGAGAGCGATTTGATCTCGGCGAGCTTCACGCCCCAGTCGCCCGAAACATCGAGCTTGCTCATGGCGCCGCGATAGCCCTGCTGCTCGTCGTAGTTCACGAGGCCGGCGACCATGGCCTTGCGCGCCATGACCTGGATCTTCGGATCGAGCGTGGTGCGAACCGACAGGCCGCCTTCATATAGCTTCTTCTCGCCGTAGCGTTCGAAGATGTCGCGGCGGACTTCCTCGGCGAAATATTCGCCGGCGAAGGTGTGGGCGCCGTTGGACCGGCTGGTGACGGCCAGAGGCTCCTTGCGCGCCTTGTCGGCATCGGCCTGCTTGATCCAGCCGTTCTCCAGGAGACGGTCGATCACGTAATTGCGGCGCTCGATGGCGCGGTCGCGGTTGCGGACCGGATGCAGCGTCGCCGGCATCTTCGGCAGCGCCGCCAGGTAGGACGCTTCCGCCACCGTCAGCTCGTTCACCGACTTGTCGAAATAGACCAGCGAGGCGGCCGCGATGCCATAGGCGCCGAGGCCCAGATAGATTTCGTTCAGGTACAGCTCGAGGATCTTGTCCTTCGAGTAGGTTTTCTCGATGCGCATCGCCAGCAAGGCTTCCTTGATCTTGCGGGCGAAGGAGACCTCGTTGGTGAGCAGGAAGTTCTTGGCGACCTGCTGGGTGATGGTGGACGCCCCCTGCGGGCGGCGGTTGGAGCCGTAGTTCTGCAGATACAGCAATCCGGCGCGCGCCATGCCGGTGTAGTCGATGCCGCCATGCTCGTAGAAATTCTTGTCCTCGGCGGCCAGGAACGCGTTGATCACGAGCTTGGGCACGGCCTGGATCGGCAGATACAGCCGCCGCTCCTTGGCGTATTCGCCAAGCAGCGAACCGTCGACCGCGTGCACGCGGGTCATCACCGGCGGCTCGTAATCCTGAAGCTGAGAGTAGTCCGGCAAGTCCTTGGAGAAGTGCCAGATCAGGCCTGCCACGGCCCCGACACCAACAAGGAACACCACCGTTCCCGCGGCGAACAGGAAGCCCATGAACCGCACCAGCAAGCGCATTATCTGTTTATCCGTTCAAACTCTGGATCAGCCCAGTATCAGCCCCTTGGCGCCCCAAACAGGCGCCAACCTCACGTCGCGAATTCGCCAGCTTACGCAATCACATCGATGCCGGATTTCAGACGCTTGCCGAGCAGGATTCTCGCCGATTCCGGAACCCCCTGCGCGGTTTTTATAAAGCGTCCGCTGTGGCCAAACTAGGGCCTTTGGGTCGGCAGGGCTAAACCCTTTCAGTTCGGAGTCCCGGCCGTGGCCATCCGCTTGGTCAGAAATCCGTCGATCGCCTGCGCCATCGAGCCCACGGCACGGGACCGCCACCCCTCGGAAACCAGGTGCTCGAGGTCTCCCTTGTTGGAGACGTAACCGATCTCGACCAGCACCGAGGGCACATCGGGCGCCTTCAGGACCCGGAAGCCGGCGGACTTCAGGGGATGCTTGTGCATCCGCACCGTCGACTTCATTTCCCCCATCAAAAGGCGGGCGAAACGGTTTGAAAACGTGCGGGTTTCCCGCTGCGTGAGGTCGATCAGGATATCGGCGACGTCGGTGGGCTCCTCCGCGAGGTTGAAGCCGGCGATCGCATCGGCCCGGTTCTCGGCATCCGCCAGCCGCTGGGCCTCGGCGTCGGACGCCTTGTCGGAGAGCGTGTAGATAGTCGCGCCTTGCGCATCACCCTCGGCACGAGGCAGCGCATCGGCATGAATCGAGACGAACAAAGCGGCCTTTTGGTTGCGGGCGATCTTGGTCCGGTCACTGAGGGGGATGAAGGTGTCGTCTTCGCGTGTCATCACCACGCGGTATTTACCGGCCTTCTCCAGCTTGTCGCGGAGCGCCAGGCCAAAAGCCAGCACCAGGTTCTTCTCGCTCTCGCCGCCCGACTGCGTGCCGTTGTCGATGCCGCCATGGCCGGGATCAACCACGACCACCGGACGGCCATCGGCCTTCTGCTGCGTGGCATCCGTGGTTGCCTTGGCGGGAACCGTGGCCGGCGGCGCCTCCGCGATCGCGGACCGCAACTCGGGACGGTTTTCAGGGGGAAGCGATGCCACGAAGGCGGCGCGCTCGACCTCCTCCAGGTCGAGCACGAGCCGCGCCGGCTGGCCGTTCGCGGCTTCCACCACGTAGGAATTGGCGATCTTCGCCGGTCCCGTCAGGTCGAACACGATTCGCGAGCCGCCGGGCATGACCAGCCCGTAGCGGAAAGCTTTGATCAGCCCCCGCCCCCCGCTCCCGGCACCGGCGGGCAGCTGAAAATTGACTTGCGGCACGTCCACCACCACGCGGTATGGGTCGGCCAGCGTGGCGGTGCGGAAGGTGACAGTCCGGTCGAGGTCGAGGATGAAGCGGGTCTGCTTGCCATCGCCGGCCAGCCGGGCGGCCGAGGCCACCGGAAAATTCGCTGCCGCAATAGCCGGCTGCGGCTGGCTCTCTGCAGCAATGAGGCGCGAGGAATCGGCACACGGAAGCGCTGCGGTGCACAGCAACACGCCCGCCAGCAAAACCCGTCGATTTGTGCGGCTCGCCACCAATTCCGTGCCTCCGAGCAGCCCTCTTAACGCAATAGAACCACAGGGTTAATCGCTCCTTAATGACGGAAGCGCGAAAATCGCCGACTGTGACCGCCGTGCGACGCTCCCTTGCACGGATGGCTCATTCCTCGTATGTACGGGATGCTGACGGCCGATATTTCAGGTTGTGTCGCATTCAGCCTCCCGGCGCTGCGCCGGAACTCCCAAGATTTGGGAATTCCAGCGTTTTCCGCTTCCCTCGAAGACCAGCGCGGTGCGCGGCAGCGAGGTGGAGCGGGTCAGGCACCGGCGGTGGACGGTCTCGGGTTACCACTCACGTTACCGGGACGGTTCTGACAGCGGCATAACCCATTACCCGGTCCCTTGATCCCAGGGGAGCGGTTCGTGGTCTCAAGGCGAGCGCGCTCGCGCCGTGCCTGGCCAACAGCAACTGATTGAAGGGCGGCCTCGCCGCCCAATGTTTCATACGGGCCGACGCTTGATGCGCCAGACTGTGCCGACGAAATCTGAAGGACCATTCGCGACGCTGCGGAGTGACAATCCCGCGCGTCGCAATGGTCCCGAAGCTTCCGGTTCGGCAAGGCGCGAGAGACGGCGTTTCGGCCTTCCCCTCACCCCCGAATCAGGTGGACCGTCGCGTCACCCGGCGGCGCGATACGCGCCCACGGTTTATCGCGCCCGCCGCCGCCAAGAGTTAAGACATGCCCAACAAGATGTTGATCGATGCCACCCACCCGGAAGAGACCCGGGTCGTCGTGGTCCGCGGCAATCGCGTCGAAGAGTTTGACTTCGAGACCGCGCAACGCAAGCAACTGCGCGGGAACATCTACCTCGCCAAGGTCACAAGGGTTGAACCCTCGCTCCAGGCCGCCTTTGTCGAATATGGCGGCAATCGCCACGGCTTCCTCGCCTTCAGCGAAATCCATCCTGACTATTATCAGATCCCGGTCGCCGACCGGCAGGCGCTGATCGAGGCCGAGGAACAGGCCCATCGCGAGGCCGAGGAAGAGAGCGAGAACCGCTCGCTCGGCCGCCGCCGTTCGCGCCACCGCAGCGCCCGCCGCCGCGGTCATGGCGAGCGCGTGCGCAGCGACATCGTCGAAGGGCTCGAGGTCGGCGCCGATCCCGCAGCCCAGCCCTTGGAGGGCGAGGCGCTGCCGGAGCATGCCGAGAACGCCCTGCCCGAAGGCGAGCATCTGCAGGCGGATGCGGAGCACCACGGCGAGCACGAAGGCCATGATCACCACGACCACGATCACGGCGAACATGCTCATGGCGAGCATGATCACGACGATCATCACGGCCATGACGACGAGCACGCCCGTGATCACGATCATCACGACCATGAGCATGCCGACGAGACGCCAGCGCCCGTCGCGGCCGTCGGTGCCGAGCCGGTGGTTGCGACCGAGACCGTTGCCGCGCCACAGGATGCGGAGGCCTCCGAAGCGCACGCTTCCGAAGCCCATGCGGAAGCTCTGGCTGAGGCCGTGACATCGGCCGCTGAGCCGGCCGATGCGGTGTACGCCGCCGTCGAGAATGCCGAGACGTCCGCCGAGGCTGCGGAAGCAACCAGCGAAGACGACGAGGATGAGGACGAGGACGGCGAGGAAGCCGAGGAAGAAGTCGTCGAATCCGTCGGCGGCGACGACGTGCTGGAGGAAGTGCCGGAGCGCACCTTCCGTCCGCGCCGCCAGTACAAGATCCAGGAAGTCATCAAGCGCCGCCAGGTGATGCTGGTGCAGGTGGTCAAGGAAGAACGCGGCAACAAGGGCGCGGCGCTGACGACCTATCTCTCGCTCGCCGGCCGCTACGCCGTCCTGATGCCGAATACCGCGCGCGGCGGCGGCATCAGCCGCAAGATCACCAGCGCGCAGGATCGTTCGCGCCTGAAGGAAGTGGTGCAGGATCTCGACGTGCCCGAGGGCATGGGCATCATCCTGCGCACGGCAGGCGCCTCTCGCACCAAGCCCGAGATCAAGCGCGACTTCGAATATCTGATCCGGATGTGGGAAACGGTACGCGACCTCACGCTGAAGTCGCAGGCCCCGACCCTCGTCTATGAAGAAGGCTCGCTGATCAAGCGCTCGCTGCGCGACCTCTACAACAAGGAGATCGACGAGATCCAGGTGGCCGGCGAATCCGGCTACCGCGAAGCGCGCGACTTCATGAAGATGCTGATGCCCGCCAATGTCAGCGCGGTGAAGCAATATCGGGACGGCCAGCCGTTGTTCTCGCGCATGGGCGTCGAGAGCCAGCTCGATGCGATGTTCTCGCCCACCGTGCAACTGCGCTCCGGCGGCTACATCGTGATCAACCAGACGGAGGCGCTGGTCTCGATCGACGTCAATTCCGGACGATCGACCCGCGAGCACCATATCGAGGACACCGCGCTCAAGACCAATCTGGAAGCGGCCGAAGAGGTCGCCCGCCAGCTGCGCTTGCGCGACCTCGCCGGCCTGATCGTCATCGACTTCATCGACATGGACGAGAAGCGCAACAACCGCGCGGTCGAGCGCAAGCTGTCCGATTGCCTCAGGCAGGATCGCGCGCGCATCCAGGTCGGCCGCATCTCGCATTTCGGCCTGCTCGAGATGTCGCGCCAGCGCATCCGCGCCAGCGTGCTGGAGTCTTCGACCGATCCGTGTCCGCATTGCGGCGGCACCGGCCATGTCCGCTCGGTATCCTCGGTGGCGCTCCAGCTGCTGCGCGGCCTCGAAGAGATCCTGATGAAGGGCGCGACCCACAATCTCGTGGTCCGCACCCGCACCGATGTCGCGCTCTACGTGCTGAACCACAAGCGCGGCCATCTGCGCGACCTCGAGAACAGCTTCAAGGTCACGCTGTCAGTCATCGCCGACGCAAGCGTCAGCGGGCCGCAGGCATATGTGATCGACCGCGGCGAGCAGGTGCATACGCTCGAAGCCGCCAAGGCGCTGCTCGCGGCGCAAGTGGCTGCGAGCCCGCCGCCACAGGCCGAAGAAGCCTATGACGACGAGGATGGCTTCGACCTGGAGACCGAATCCGAGGTCGAGACCGACGAGACCGAAGGCCTTGCTGACGAGCAGGCTGGCGGCGAGGCAACCTCCGAGCAGGACGGCCAGCGCCGCAAGCGCCGTCGCCGACGGCGCGGCCGCGGTGGCCAGCGCGAGGGTGAGTTGCGCGAGGATACGGCGCCGACCCTGCCCGAGCCCGCGATGATCGCCGGCGAAGGCGAGGAGGAGACCGAGTCCGAGCAGGATGGCGAGGAAGGCGAAGAACAGGCAGCCCGTGGCGAACAGCAGGGCAGCAGTGATCGCCGGCGCCGGCGTGGTCGCCGCGGTGGACGCCGCCGTCGCGGTGGCGGCGAGGAAGGTCTTGCCGGCTCCATCAGCGACGAGCTCGGCACCAGCCAGCCGCTCGAAGCCGTCGACGCAGTTGCCGATTTCGATGGCTTCGGCAGCCAGGCTTCGCCCTCGATCGCGCAGGCCGAACTCAGCACCGAGCCGCAAGTTGCGCAGCCCGAGCCGCGCGCCGAGGTACAGACCGAGGCGCCGGCCCAGCCGGAGCCGGCTCCCGCCACGACGATTGCAGCGTCAGACGAAGATTCCGCCGGAGACAAGGCCGCGAGGCGCCGCTCCACGGTCCGGGAGAAGGTGAGCCTCCTGCTGAACAGCCAGCCCGAGCCGGCCACGCCGGTCGCGCAAGTGACCGAACCGGTTGCTGTGCCCGCGCCGGCACCTGAGCCCGCGCCGGAGGCCGCGCGCGAAACCCCGGCAGCCCCACGTCGCGCCGGCTGGTGGTCGCGCCGCTTCGGCGGCGGCGAATAAGAGGGACATCCAGATGAAACCGCCCGGCCAAACCGGGCGGTTTTTTGGTTGGCGAGGTCAGTTTCGATGCGACGTGCAATAATTCTCGGCGGCGGCATGGTCGGTGTGAGCGCGGCGCTGCACCTGCAGCAGCGCGGCTGGTCCATCACGCTCGTCGACCGCAGGGAGCCTGGCCGCGAGACCAGCTACGGCAATGCCGGGATGATCCAGGCGGAAGCGGTACGCCCCTATCCCATGCCGCGCGACTTCGCTTCGCTCTTGAAGATCGCGACCGGCCGCACCAACGACGTGCGCTACAGCCTCTCCTCCCTCCATCTCCACATCGAGCCCCTGCTCCGCTACTGGTGGCATTCGGCGCCGAAGCGGCATCGCGAGGCGATCGAGGCATGGGCACGGCTGATCGCCTACGCAACGACCGAGCACGACATCCTGATCCGCGAGGCCCATGCCGACAATCTCATCCGCCGTGCCGGCTACCGAGCGTTGTTTCGCGACCCCGCTTCATTGGATCTCTCGATCAAGGCCGCGGAAGAGGATCAGCGCGAATTCGGCGTGAACTTTCGCGTGCTGTCGGGCAGCGAGCTTGCCAAGGCCGAGCCGATCCTGCGCGACGATCTCCCAGGCGCGATCCACTGGCTCGACACCTGGACCGTGTCAGATCCCGGGGCACTGGTCACGGCCTATGCCGAGTTGTTCGAGCGCCTCGGCGGCAGGATCGTACTCGGTGATGCGCAGTCGCTGCAACAGACCGCGACCGGCTGGTCGGTCGACACCGACAACGGACGCCTCGATGCTCCCGACGCCGTCGTGACGCTCGGACCGTGGTCGCCCGACCTCCTCCACAAATTCGGCTATCGCATCCCGCTGGTGCGCAAGCGCGGCTACCACATGCACTACAGCGGCGGCGCTTCGCTCGACCTGCCTCTCATCGACAAAAGCGGTGGCTACGCCATGGGACCGATGGCCAAGGGCATCCGCATCACCACCGGCGCGGAATTAACGGGCGCGGACGCATTGGCAACGCCGGTGCAGCTCGCCAGCGCCGAAGCTTCTGCACGCGAGCTGATCGACCTCGGCAAGCGGGTCGAGCCGGACCCGTGGTTCGGCACAAGGCCCTGCACGCCCGACATGCTGCCGGTGCTCGGCCCCGCCCCGCGCCACCCCGGCCTCTGGATGAACTTCGGCCATGGCCATCAGGGCTTCACGCTAGGACCGGCAACCGGACGCCTGCTCGCGGAGATCATGAGCGGCGAGACGCCGGCGGTCGATCCCACGCCATATCGGCCTGAGCGGTTCTAGCATAAAGGAAAAGGGCTGATCGAGGATATCGACCAGCTCTTTTGGTTCGGGACCCGACGGCGCATTGCGCCGCCACAGGCGATCGTCGGATCAGTCCGTGGTGATCGCCGTCTCCATGTCGGTCGGATCGATCTGCTTGGCGAGATTGGCGTTGAGCTTGTCGCGGTCGAGCTCACCCTCCCACCATGCGACGATCACGCAGGCGACGCCGTTGCCGCACAGATTGGTCAGCGCGCGGCACTCGCTCATGAACTTGTCGATGCCGAGCACGATCGCCATGCCCGGCACGAGGCGCGGGTCGACCACGGCGAGCGTCGCGGCCAGCGTGATGAAGCCTGCGCCGGTGATGCCGGAGGCGCCCTTCGAGGTCAGCATCGCCACGACCAGGATCGTGAGCTGCTGGCCGAAGGAAAGATCGACGCCGAGCGCCTGCGCGATGAACAGCGTCGCCAGCGTCATATAGATGTTGGTGCCGTCGAGGTTGAAGGAGTAACCCGTGGGCACCACGAGGCCGACGACCGACTTGGAGCAGCCGAGCCGCTCCAGCTTCTCCATGAGCGACGGCAGCGCGCTTTCCGACGACGAGGTGCCGAGCACGATCAGCAGCTCGTCCTTGATGTAGGCCAGGAACTTGAAGATCGAGAACCCGGCAATGCGCGCGATAAGGCCGAGCACGACGAACACGAACAGCGCCGCGGTGACATAGAACGTGGCGATCAGACCGACCAGGTTGAGGATGGCGCCGGTGCCGAACTTGCCGATCGTGTAGGCCATCGCGCCGAACGCACCGATCGGCGCCGCGCGCATCACGATCGAGATGACGCCGAACACCGCGTGCGCAGCATCGTCGATGAAGCTGCGAATCGTATGGCCGCGCTCGCCGAGGCTCATCAAGGCAAAGCCGAACAGCACCGCGAACAGCAGCACCTGCAGAATTTCGCCTTGCGCGAAGGCGCCGACCACCGTGTCGGGAATGATGTGCAGCACGAAGTCGACGGACCTCTGGCCGGCGGCCTGCTTGGCGTAGCCTGCAACGGCCGCCTCGTTCGCCGCCGCATTGCCGAAGCCGGAGCCCGGCTTGACGAGATTGCCGACGATGAGACCGATCACCAGCGCGAAGGTCGAGACGACCTCGAAATAGACCAGCGCCTTGACGCCGATGCGGCCGACCTTCTTGGCGTCCTGGATGTGGGCAATACCGGAGACGACGGTGCAGAAGATGATCGGGGCGATCACCATCTTGATCAGCTTGATGAAGCCGTCGCCGAGCGCCTTGATCCATTCATTGGTGGCGACCTGCGGCCACAGCCAGCCGACGATGGCACCGAGCACGATCGCGATCAGCACCTGGACGTAGAGGACCTTGTACCACGGCTTGGCGACGGGCGGCGCGACCGGCGCTCCCGCCATCGTTGTCGTCGTCATGGTTTCACTCCCCCTCAAAACACCGGGCCAGCCAAGATCAACTTGGCCGGCCCTGTCAACTGGAACTGCTGGTTGTAGCGCGTCTTACCCGCGGCGCTCGACGATCCGGCGTGCCGCCGGCATCAGGGCCGCGCCGAGCGCATTCTTGACCAGTGAGGCCGCAATGAACGGCGCGATGCCGACTTGCCAGGCCTTGGCGGCACCAAAGCCGAGTCCGAACGCCAGCCAGCCGAAGCCGGCGGCCAGAATGGCGATATGGCCAACGGCCATCGCCGCAAACAGCAGCATCACGCTGCGATCCCAGCCGCGCTCGGCGAGCCAGCCGGTCGCGAAGGCAGCCAGCACGAAACCGAACAGATAGCCCGCGGTTGGGCCGACCAGCGGAGCAATCCCACCCACGGGACCGGCGAACACCGGCAGCCCGATCGCGCCCTCGGCGAGGTAGGCAATCATGGTTGCGCTGCCAAGCCGCCAGCCATAGGCGGCGCCGATCATCAGCACCACCAGCGTCTGCAGCGTCATCGGCACATAAGGCAGCGGCAGGTTCACCTTGGCCGACAGCGCCATCAGCGCGGTGCCGAGCACAATCAGCACGACGGCACGCAGAGCGCCGACGGCTTCGCCCGGCCGGGTCGGCCACATCAAAGCGGAGAGAGAGGAATGTGGCGCAGCGGCGGACGGGATGGAACGGTCTGACAAGTTGAACTCCGGAAGGCTGAAGAAAACTGGCGCAGTTATTTAAGCCACTCAGCAATCCGGTCAACTGCCTCTCGCATCTCATCGAGCGAGCGGGCATAGGAAAACCGTATGAATGAACGGCCATGGATGGGATCGAAATCGACGCCGGGCGTCGCCGCCACGCGCGCCTGCTCCAGCATTTGCTTGGCGAACTCGAAACTGTCCGAGGTAAAATCCGAGACGTCGGCGTAAAGATAGAAGGCGCCGTCGGCGGGCAGGAATCTCGTCAGTCCGGCTCTGGGCAATCCATCGATCAGGATACGCCGGTTTTCCTGATAGCCGTGCTTGATTTCCTCCATCTCGGCCGCGCCGTCGAAGGCAGCCTCTGCCGCGATCTGCGACAGGGACGGCACCGAGATCAAGAGGTTCTGTTGAAGCCGCTCGATCGGGCGCACCATGATCTCGGGCACGACCATCCAGCCGACACGCCAGCCCGTCATGCAAAAATACTTCGAGAAGGAGTTGATCACGAGTGCGTGCTCGGACAGCGCCGCCGCCGTCACGGCTGGAAACGCGTAATCGAGCCCGTGATAGATCTCATCCGAGATGAAGCGGATGCCCGCGTCTTCCGCGGCCGCGATGAGGCCGGCAAGCGCCTCGCGGGACATCATCGTGCCCGTCGGATTGGCGGGACTGCCGACCAGCACGCCCTTCAGCGGCGCCTTGCGATGGGCGGCGAGCAGCGCCTCACCGGTGAGTGCGTGGCGCGTCTCGTCCGTGGTTTCGATCAGCACCGGCTCACAGCCGAGGGCGGTGAGGATGTGACGGTACGGTGGATAGCCCGGCACGGTTACGGCGACGCGATCGCCGGGCTCGAACATCGATAGGAAAGCCAGGATGAAGCCGCCGGAGGAGCCCGTGGTCACCACGATCCGCTCGGAGCTGACGTCGCAGCCATAGGTGTCGCGATAATGGCGTGCGATGCGCTCGCGCAGACTGGGGATGCCGAGCGCGGAGGTATAATCGATCCGTCCGGCCTCCAGCGCCGCATGAGCGGCGGCGATCGCCGTTCTGGGCGCGCCGGCCGCGGGCTGACCGACCTCCATATGGATGACATGGCCACCGGCGGCCTCGATTCGGGCCGCCGCCGCCATGACGTCCATCACCATGAACGGGGGAACTTCGCTGCGGCGGGAGGGCTCGAGCCACTGCCCCAACCGATTCCTCAATGTCGCCTCGTGCATCGATTTCTGCTATTCGCTGGCGGACCGATCCGTCCGGTCCGGAAAACAGGGCGCTTGCGCCCCAGACTGGCCGCATTGTACGGCTCATAAAGGGCGCGGCTCACAAGGGGCATATCGCGTATCCGGTCCGCCGCCAATCGCCAAAACCAATCACGAAACTGCCTGACCAAGACCGTTTGACCCAGACCGCTCGATGTTGCTCCAGATCGCATTGCGCCAGAAGTCTTCCGCTCTCACCACCCTCGTCACGGCCGCGGCGATCGCGCTGACGCCGTTCTCGGCCGCGCGGGCACAGGCCAAAGGGCCGCCGGTCCTGCGCGACACCGAGACGGAGCAGCTGCTGCGCGAATACACCCGCCCGATCCTGCGCGTCGCCGGTCTGGAAAAGCAGAACATCCAGATGGTGATCATCAACGACGGCTCGTTCAACGCGTTCGTCGCGGACGGCCGCCGCATCTTCGTCAATTGGGGCGCGATCCTCCAGTCCGAGACGCCGAACCAGATCATCGGCGTGCTCGCGCACGAGACTGGACATCTGGCCGGTGGTCATCTGTCCAAGCTGCGCGAGCAGCTCGCCACGGCCCAGACCCAGATGATCATCGCGATGCTGCTCGGCGCCGGCGCGATCGCCGCCGGCAGCACCCGCAGCTCGAGCGCCGGCAACAACGGGCTGGCCAATGCCGGTGCGGCCGCGATCGCCGCTCCGCAGGAGATGATCCGCCGTACGCTGTTGTCCTACCAGCGCCAGCAGGAGGAGAATGCCGACCGCGCCGGCGTGAAATTCCTGACTGCGACCCAGCAATCGCCGAAGGGCATGTACGAGACCTTCAAGCGCTTCACCAGCGAGAGCCTGTTCGCATCGCGCGGCGCCGATCCCTATCTCCAGTCGCATCCGATGCCGGCCGAACGCGTCGCCGCACTCCAGGAATTCGCAGGCTCCAGCCCATACTGGAACAAGAAGGACGATCCCGCGCTTCAGCTCCGGCACGACATGGTCCGCGCCAAGATATCCGCCTTCATGGAGCGGCCGGAGACGGTGTACCGCCGCTATCCCCAGACCAACGACAGCCTGCCGGCGCGCTATGCCCGCGCCATCAGCACCTATCTGCACGGGGATCTGCGCAGCGCGCTCACTCAGATCGACGCGCTGATCCAGGTTCAGCCGAACAACCCCTACTTCTACGAGGTGCGCGGCCAGGCGCTCTTGGAGAGCGGCAAGCCGGCCGAGGCGATCCCTGCCCTGCGCAAGGCGGTCGCCCTCTCGAACAACGCCCCCCTCATCGAGATGTTACTTGGGCAGGCTCTGGTTGGAACCGAAAATAAAGCCTACACGGACGATGCCGTTCGGATTCTCCGCGCTGCTGTGGCCCGAGAGCCCGAGGCGGCGCTCGGCTATACCCAGCTCGCGATGGCCTACGGCCGGAAGGGAGACTATGCCGAGGCAGATCTCGCCTCGGCCCAGGCCGCTTACCTGCGCGGCGACAACAAGACCGCCCGCGAGCTTGCTACGCGCGCGAAAACCCGTTTTGCCGTCGGCACGCCCGGATGGGTCAAGGCCGACGACATCGTGGCGGCGAAGCCGCCGCGCAATTGATGCAACCGACGCAACTCGACGCCCCGATACCACGACGTCACGACACCGAGCCCAAGTCCACCGGGACGTTTTTCGAAACCTGCTTTGGATAAGAGGATTTGCCTATGCCTTCGCTGCGCCTGCTTGCTCCTGCATTGTTCGCATTCGCCATGTTCGGCGCAGCCGTGCCCGCCTCGGCCGACAGCTTCTCCGGTGCCCAGCGCACCGACATCGAGGCCATCATCAAGAACTACCTCGTCAGCCACCCCGAGGTGCTCGAGGAGGCCATGGCCGAGCTCAGCAAGCGCCAGGCCGCGGCCGAAACGCAGAAGCACGAGGCCAGCATCGCGCAGAACGCTGATGCGATCTTCAACTCGCCGCGCCAGGTCGTGCTCGGCAACAAGGATGGCGACGTCACCTTCGTCGAGTTCTTCGACTACAATTGCGGCTACTGCAAGCGCGCGATGGACGACATGCTCACCCTCATGAAGAGCGATCCGAAGCTGAAGATCGTGCTGAAGGAATTTCCGGTGCTGAGCCAGGGTTCGGTCGAAGCCGCCCAGGTCGCAGTCGCGGTGCGCATGCAGGATCCCTCAGGCAAGAAATACCTCGACTTCCACCAGAGACTGCTCGGCGGCCGGGGCGCGGCCGACAAGGCGCGCGCGATTCAGGCGGCGAAGGAAGCCGGCCTCGACACTGCTCGAATCGAGAAGGACATGGCCAGCCCCGAGGTGCGCGCCACCATCGAGGAGAATTTCAAGCTTGCCGAAGCGATGGGCATGAACGGCACGCCGAGCTACGTCATCGGCAAGCAGATCGTGATCGGCGCCGTCGGCGTCGAAGGCCTCAGAGAAAAGATCGGCATCGCCCGCTGCGGCAAGGCAACCTGCTAGAAGCGACCTGCTAGAGGCGACTTGCTGATCGCGCTCTTCGCAACTCGTGCATGCAAGCAAAAGGGCCGGCTGAAGAGCCGGCCTTTTTCGCGCGCCTAACGTTGTCTCGTGCAAAGTCATTCATCTGGCGTTCAACAAACAAATGCCGCGGAACAGGCGAAGTTCCGGAACAACTCAAATCTCCTTTCGTTGTCGGCGCGGGCAATGACGCAAGACACGTGAGGAGAATTTTCGATGTTGAACCGCTTTATGATCTCGGTTGCCGCAATCGCACTCGTCGCGGGCACCGGTCTGGCAAACGCACAGGGCACCATGGGCCGCGACAGCGGTGGCGGCGCCGGTGGCTCGCAGCAGATGCAGCACTCGCAGCCCTCCGGCGGCGCCGCAGAGCGCGGCGGCTCGATGGGTCGCGATTCCATGAGCCACGACAAGGGTACCGTCGGCCAGGCTGGCGGCTCCAGCACGATGAAGTCCGATCGCGCGTCCGAAGACAAGTCCGGCGCGATGAAGGACGAGCGCTCGGGCGGCGCGATGAACAAGAACGCGGCCGAGGACAAGGCTGGCGCCACCAAGGGCCAGCGCACCGACGAACGCGCGCAGGGTCAAATGGATAAGTCCCAGCACGACAAGTCCAAGAGCATGAGCCAGGACACCAGCAAGTCCGGCAGCAGGGACCAGAAGGACATGAAGGCTGAGGGCAGCAAGAGCGGTTCCTCGACCAACAACGCCGAGAACCGGCCGGGTACCGGCACGAGCACCAACCAGAATGCTCAGGGCCAGACCGGCACCAGCACGACCCAGAACGCGCAGGGCCAGAGCTCGACCACGGTCGGCCAGGCCGGCGCCGCTGCCAAGCTTTCGACGGAGCAGCGAACGCAGATCACGTCGGTGATCCGGGAGCAGCGCGTTGCTCCGGTGACGAACGTGAACTTCTCGATCGCGGTCGGCACTCGCATCCCGCGTGAGGGCATTACGCTGCACACCCTGCCCTCGCGGGTCGCGACCATCTATCCGGAGTGGCGGACCTACAGGTACGTCCTGGTCCGCGATGAGATCGTGATCATCAATCCGGACACCTACGAGATCGTGGCGGTCCTGAACGCCTAAGGCAGGACAGCGGCAACTTCGGGGGCGGGCAGCGATGCCCGCCCCTTTGCATTCGGCCCGCAGCCATGCTTCGGACTGGTTAACAAGCAATTTCCGTAGTTTGCGCACAGGTTTTTGCGCGCTGGATGAGGTGCCTGAACCCACTCCTCAGGCCCTTCGAGGCTTCCCCTCACGCGCTTTGTTACCTATAACCCCCGCCACGCCGAAGCACCTCTTCCGGGAATGGAATGGCCGAACCTGCAACCGACACGATCCTCGTCCTGAACGGGCCGAACCTCAACATGCTGGGGACGCGCGAGCCCGAAAAGTACGGCCATGCGACGCTGGCCGACGTCGAGGCGCTATGCCGGGAGACAGCGGCGACCTTCGGCCTGAAGGCCGATTGCCGGCAGTCCAACCGCGAAGGCGAACTGATCGACTTCATCCACGAGGCGCATCGGCGCAAGATGAAGGGCATCGTCATCAATGCCGGCGGCTATTCCCACAGCTCGATCGCGCTGCATGACGCACTGCTCGCGGTGCAGATCCCGACGGTCGAGGTGCACGTGACCAACATCCACGCCCGCGAGAGTTTTCGTCACCATTCCTACACCGCACGCGCGGCCTTCGCCTCGCTCTGCGGCTTCGGCATCGAGGGCTACCGCCTCGCCATTCAGGGCCTTGCCGCCAAGCTCGGCATCAAGCCCAACGCCTGACGCCCCCTTTTCAACAGAACATTCGGATCAAACAACATGGCGCGCCAGCCAGACGACAAAGCAGCCGCAAAATTTTCCAGCGAGGATTCCGCGCTCGTCCGCGAGCTTGCCTTGCTGCTCGATGAGACCAGCCTTACCGAGATCGAAATCGAGCGGGCGGGGCTGCGCCTGCGCGTCGCCCGCAACATCAGCGTTGCCGCGACCATGCCGATGCCGGTGGCAGCCGGTCCTGCCGCCGTGGCGGCGGCAGGAAGCGCCGCCGCGCCCGCCACTGCCGCGGCCGATCTGTCGAAGCATCCCGGCGCCGTGACCTCTCCGATGGTCGGCACCGCCTATTGGGCGCCGGAGCCGGGCGCAAAACCGTTCATCGAGGTCGGCACCAAGGTTGCGGTCGGCCAGACGCTGCTGATCATCGAAGCCATGAAGACGATGAACCAGATTCCCTCGCCGCGCGCCGGCACGGTGACGCAGATCCTGGTCGAGGACGGCCAGCCGGTCGAGTACGGCGAGCCGCTCGTCATCATTGAGTGAGGGAGTGGCGAATCGCGAGTAGCGAATAGCTGCTCCTGCCCTATTCGCCATTCGCTATTCCCCATTCGCGCCCCGAGGCACCATGTTCGACAAGATCCTCATAGCCAATCGCGGCGAGATCGCCCTTCGCATCCTCAGGGCCTGCAAGGAGCTCGGGATCGCGACCGTCGCCGTGCACTCCACGGCCGACGCCGATGCCATGCATGTGCGGCTGTCGGATGAGAGCGTCTGCATCGGGCCGCCCTCATCCAAGGACAGCTATCTCAACGTGCCCGCGCTGCTCGCGGCCTGCGAGATCACGGGCGCCGACGCTGTGCATCCCGGTTACGGCTTCCTCTCCGAGAACGCGCGTTTTGCGGAAATTCTCGCCGAGCACAATCTGCATTTCATCGGCCCGAAGGCCGAGCACATCCGCCTGATGGGCGACAAAATCGAGGCCAAGAAGACGGCGAAGCGCCTCGGCATCCCCGTGGTGCCCGGCTCCGACGGCGCGGTCGGTCCCGATGACGACGCGATGGCGATCGCCAAGGCGATCGGCTTCCCGGTGCTGGTGAAGGCGGCGGCGGGCGGCGGCGGCCGCGGCATGAAGGTCGCGCACAGCGAGGCCGACCTCCTGCTGGCGCTGTCGACGGCGGCCAACGAGGCCAGGTCCGCCTTTGGCGATGCTTCCGTCTATCTGGAAAAATATCTCCAGAAGCCGCGCCATATCGAGATCCAGATCCTCGGCGACGGCCGCGGCGGCGCGATCCATCTCGGCGAGCGCGACTGCTCGCTGCAGCGCCGTCATCAGAAGGTCTGGGAGGAAGGCCCCTCGCCCGTGCTGTCCGCCGCCGCGCGGGCCAAGATCGGCGAGACCTGCGCGAAAGCGATGCGCGAGATGAAATATCTCGGTGTCGGCACCATCGAGTTCCTGTTCGAGGACGGCGAGTTCTACTTCATCGAGATGAACACGCGTATCCAGGTGGAGCATCCCGTCACCGAGAGCATCACCGATATCGACCTCGTGCTGGAACAGATCCGCATCGCCGCCGGCGGCGACCTGCCCGCCAGACAGGATGAAATCCAGGTCATCGGCCACGCGATCGAGTGCCGCATCAATGCCGAGAACCCGCAGACCTTCCGCCCCTCGCCCGGGCGGATCCAGCAGTATCATCCGCCCGGCGGCCTCGGGGTCCGGATCGATTCCGCCGTCTATCAGGGCTACACGATCCCGCCCTATTACGATTCGCTCGTCGGCAAGCTGATCGTCCACGGCAAGACCCGCGCCGAATGCCTGATGCGGCTGCGCCGGGCGCTGGATGAGATGGTGGTCGAAGGCATCGAGACCACGCTGCCGCTGTTCCGTGCACTGGTGCGCGAAGACGACATTATCAACGGCGACTACCACATCCACTGGCTGGAGCAGTACCTCGCCGGCAAGCCGGAACCTGCAGCGAGATAATCTTCCGCCCCTTCTGGAACCCTTTGGCCCCGATCGCGTTCTGGACGGCGGGCGCAGTTCCAAGGGGGCGTTTTGAACTCCACTGAACATCGACAGGTGAACCGTCGTGACGGCTGAAGCCCACCGACGGCGCGCATTCTGGCAGATCCTGCTGTTCGCGGCGGGGCTGTTGGTGCTGACCGTGATTAGTGCCGGCTCCGTCTACCTCGTCAACAAGGCGCGGGAGGACAGCAAATGGGTGGTTCACACCATCGAGGTGGAGAACCAGGTCAACGCTCTGCTGCTAGAAGTCCGGCGCGCCGAGAGCGGCGCTCGCGGCTATCTCCTGACGCAGGGTGAGAATTTCAGGGTCGACCATGAAAAGGCCGTGGCGGCGATCATCCCCGCCCTCGACAAGCTGACGCGCCTGAGCGGCGACAATCCAGCGCAACGCGAGAACGTCGAAAAGCTGAGCGCGGCGATCGAAATCCGCCTCGGCCAGTTCGCGCAGGAAATGGTGTTCATCCGGCAGGGCCAGCCGGACAAGGCCGTGGCACTGGTGCGCGAGGCCGCGGCCCAGGACACCACGACGAGGATCGCCACCGTTGCGAATGCGATGATCCAGGAGGAGGAGCGCCTATTCCGCCTCCGCACTGCCAATTCCGACCGCAGCCAGACCCTCGCCGCGTCGATGACCGGCATCGGCTCCGGCCTCGTGGTGGTGCTGGCGATGCTCTCGATCTGGCTGGTCCGGCGGTCGACCCGCGCCCGCGACGAGGCCGAATCGCGCCTGCGCGATGCCAACGTCAATTTGGAGGCCGTAGTCGACGAACGCACGGCCGACCTGCGCGAAGCCAACGACGAGATCCAGCGCTTTGCCTATATCGTCAGCCACGATCTGCGCTCGCCGCTCGTCAACATCATGGGCTTCACCAGCGAGCTCGAGGAGCTCGGCGGCGATATCTTCCGCCGCATCAGCAGCCTCGCTCACGTCCCTGCGGAGGGAGCGCCGCTGGCCCCCGCCGGGCCGGGCGAGATCGCGCTCGAAGGCGCCGACAAACAGCTTTCGGAGGATTTTTCCGAAGCTCTAGGCTTTATCAAGACGTCGATCGCCAAGATGGACCGGCTGATCTCGGCTATCCTCAACCTCACGCGCGAGGGCCGGCGCGAATTCCAGCCGGTGAAGATCGACACGCGCGAGCTGATCGAGGCCATCGTCTCGACGCTGGCGCACCAGGCGGCCGAGGCACAGGCCGAGATCCACGTCGAGCCCCTGCCGAACCTCGTGAGCGATCGTCTCGCACTCGAGCAGATTTTCTCCAATCTGATCGACAACGCGATCAAATATCTCAAGCCCGGCGCGCCCGGCGAGATCAGAATCCGCGGGCGGACCAAGCTCGGCTACGCTATTTTCGAGATCAGCGACAACGGCCGCGGAATCGATCCGAAGGATCACCAGCGGATATTCGACCTATTCCGCCGCGCGGGAACCCAGGACAAGCCCGGCCAGGGCATCGGTCTTGCGCATGTCCGTGCACTTGTGCGTCGCCTCGGCGGCACCATGTCGGTATCATCGGAACTGAACGCGGGCAGCACCTTCACGATCACGCTGCCGATCGCCTGGAATGTGAGCAACCGGAACAGAGATCGATGACCCAGCCTGTCACCATCATCATGATCGAGGACGACGAGGGCCACGCCCGCCTGATCGAGCGCAACATCCGCCGCTCGGGCGTCAACAACGAGATCGTCTCGTTCACCAACGGCACCGACGCGATGCGGCACCTGTTCGGCGCCGACGGCTCGGGCCTCGTGCAGAAGGGCAATGCGCTCCTGATCCTGCTCGACCTCAACCTTCCCGACATGACCGGGATCGACATCCTGAGGCAGATCAAGGAAAACAAATATCTGAAGGCCTCGCCCGTGGTGGTGCTGACCACCACCGACGATTCCCAGGAAATCAAGCGCTGCTACGAGCTCGGCTGCAACGTCTACATCACCAAGCCCGTCAACTACGAGAATTTCGCCAATGCCATCCGGCAGCTCGGGCTGTTCTTCTCGGTCATCCAGGTCCCGCCCGCCGCCACATGAACCAGCGCACGCCGACACTGCTCTACATCGACGACGACGACGCGCTGGCGCGCCTGGTCGATCGCGGCCTGACGCGGCGCGGTTACAGGGTCGTTCATGCCGCGAGCGGCGAGGAAGGTCTCGAGCGCATCCGCCGCGCCAGCGCCGAAGGCGGCATCGATGTCGTGGCGCTCGATCAGTACATGCCGGGCCTCGACGGGCTGGAGACGCTCGAGCAGATCATGGCGATCCCGGACGCGCCACCGGTCGTATTCGTTACCGCCTCGCAGGATTCCAGCATCGCGGTCACGGCGCTGAAGGCGGGGGCGGCCGACTATCTGGTAAAGGATGTCCAGGGCGACTTCATCCCGCTCCTCCATGTCGCCGCCGAAGGCGCGCTGCGCCAGGCCGCGTTGCAGAGGGCGCGCGAGGAAGCCGAAGCCGAGATCCACGCCTCGCGCGACCGCTACGCGGCGCTCGCCGCCGAACGCGAGCTCCTGCTGCGCGAGGTCAACCACCGTGTCGGCAATTCGCTCCAGATCATTGCCTCGTTGTTGCACCTTCAGGCGAGCTCCGCCGCCCAGGACGAGGTCAAGGCGGCATTGACCAACGCGATGGGCCGCGTCGCCGCGGTCGCGCAGGTGCACCGCCGCCTCTACACCTCACAGGACCTGAAAAGCGTGGTCCTGAGCCAGTATCTGGACTCGCTGCTGGAGGATCTCCGCCGCTCGGCCGAAGGCAACCGGATGTCGCGCCTGACGCTGAAGGCCGAGCCGATCGAGATCGATCCGGACCGTGCGGTCGCCGTCGGCATCATCGTCAACGAGCTGGTGATGAACGCTGTGAAATACGCCTATCCCGACGGCGCCGGCCCGATCCATGTCGAGCTGATCTCGCAGGGCGACGATCTCCTGCTCTCGATCACCGACGACGGCGTCGGCGACAACGCCAAGGCCGATCCACGCTCCACCGGCATGGGCCAGCGCATCGTCGCGGCCATGGCCTCCAAGCTCGACGCCTCGGTCGAGCGCGATCCCGTGCATTCCGGAACCCGGGTCGTGCTGAAGTTCGGCCGCATGCCCGCAGCCCCCGGCAAGACCAGCACCGCCGCCGCGAGCTGAGCTCGCGCTCGGCGGCGCCACCCATCGCAACCGCATTGCGATCCTGCTATGATGGCAAGCCATGACTTCGCGCGACTCCGCCCCCTCTGAAATCACGCCGGCCGTGCTGCTGCGCGCCTATGCCTGCGGCATCTTCCCGATGGCGGAAAACGCCGACGATCCGACCCTGTTCTGGGTCGAGCCGGAGTTGCGCGGCGTCATCCCGCTCGATGGATTTCGCGTCGCCTCGCGGCTTGCGCGCACCGTTCGTTCGGATCTGTTTCGCGTGACCGTCAACACCGCGTTCAAGGCGACGATCGCCGGCTGCGCCGCGCCACAGGCCGGACGCGAGGACACCTGGATCAACAAGCGCATCCGCGACCTCTATGGCGGCCTCTTCGAGCTCGGCCATTGCCACAGCGTCGAGGCCTGGCAGGGCGACGACCTCGTCGGCGGGCTGTACGGCGTCAGCCTGGGACGGGCGTTCTTCGGAGAGAGCATGTTCCACACCGCGCGCGATGCCTCGAAGGTCGCGCTGGTGCATCTGGTCGCGCGGCTCATTTATGGCGGCTTCGAGCTGCTCGACACCCAGTATGTCACCGAGCACCTGAAGAGCTTTGGAGCGGTCGAGATTTCGCGGCGACGCTATACGGCACTGCTCGACAGGGCGCTGGCGGGCGAGCCTGGAGATTTCCTGAGGCTCTCCGACGGCGAAGCGATCCCCGGCGCACGCGCCCTCGAGATCATCGCCTCACGGCAATGATCGTTTGCCGGGCTTAGCGGCCGAACCCGGGAATACCGAACAGACCTGGCCGCTGCTCCGGCGGCGGCGGTGGCGGAGCCGGTTGCTGCTGCGGTGGTGGCGGCAAGGGCTGCGGCGGACGCTGCTGCACGGCCTGCTTGGGCGCGGCCTTCTTCTGCGCGGGCGGCGGTGGCGGCGGCTTTGCCGCGGCCGGATCCGGTGCCGCGGTCGCAATGGTCTGCTGCGGTTCTTTGCAGTCGGTGAGCCAGATGTCGTAGATCGGATGCTCGACGCCGTGCAGGCCCGGGCTTGCCGCGTACATCCAGCCCGAGAAGATGCGCTTCACCTCGCCCTGCAAGGTGATCTCGTCGACCTCGACGAAGGCGTCGGTGTTGGCGGCTTCTGTCGCCGGCCGCGTATAGCAGGCGTCGGTCTTGACCCTGAGCGCACCGAACTGGACGGTCTCGCCGATCTCCTCGTCGAAATTGATGATGCGCCCGGTGATCTTGTCGAGGCCGGAGAAGGTCGCCTTCTTGTTCACGATCTTCTGGGCCGGCGGCTCGGTCACGACCTCGTCGCCCGGCTGAAGGCTCGCCGGGGTCTGCGGGACGGTGCCCGGCGCACCCTTCTGCTGGGGCTGGCGCTGACCAGGCGCACCTTGCGGACCGGGCGGAGCGATCGCCGCCGACGGCAGCTGGTTTGGCGGCGCGACGGTCGAGCCCGGGGGCGGCGCCAGCGGCTGGCTCTCGACCGGGCCCGGCATCGCGTTACCTTGGCGGCCCTGCGGCGGCGGCATCGGGCGCGACGGCAGCACGCGGCCCTGCGGGGGCAGCTCCGGTACCTCTTCGTCGTCCTCGGGGACCTGCGGCTGGCCGCGCGGAATGCTGCCGGGCGGCCGCAGCGGCGGCGGATCCGAAAAGATCGTGCCGATCTGCGCCTGGGCCGGGGTCGCGACGGTCAGCGCGGTGGCGGCCAGCAGCGCCGCAAGGCCTGTCAGGGAAAAGGTTTTGAACATCTCGCGCGGCTTGAACAGCGAATCGGGCTTGTTGGACATTCTACAGGGGATACCGCCGCTCGCAGGCCTCCGGTTAACACGCCGAATACGGCGGGGGAAGGGCGGCATCCCTGCCCTTCCCGGCGCGGTCTGGCCAGGCCAGCTCCCGGATGGGATAGTCATGAGCCCCTCCCCGGGGCCGAACGCGGGCGTTGTCCCGAAAATACCATCCAACAATAACCGGAAACCCCAAGGTCCCTTTCATGCCCGTTGTGCTCGATCCCGATGCAGCCGCCGTCTACAAGGCCTTCCAGGAGGCCGGCCGCCCCGCCTACGAGACCCTGAGCGCGGGCGAAGCGCGCGCCTATTATTCGCAGGCGCGCTTTGCCACCAACCCGGAGCCGCCGGAGCTCGCCCGCGTCGCGCCGCTGGCGATCCCGGCGCCGCACGGAACGATCCCCGCCCGCCTCTACGTGCCCAAGGAACCGCGCCAGCGCGAAGGCCTGTCGCCGGCGCTGGTGTTCTTTCATGGCGGCGGCTGGGTGATCGGCGATCTCGATTCCCACGACGTGGTCTGCCGCCAGCTCGCGGCCGAGGGCGCGCTGATCGTGGTCTCGGTCGACTATCGCCTCGCGCCCGAACACAAGTTTCCCGCCGCCGCCGATGACGCGATCGCCGCGACCAAATGGATCGCCGCGAATGCGCGCCAGCTCGGCATCGACGCCTCGCGCCTTGTGATCGGCGGCGACAGCGCCGGCGGCAACCTCGCCGCGGTCGTGGCGCTCGCCGCGCGTGACGCTGGCGGCCCCGCGCTCGCGGGCCAGGTGTTGATCTATCCGGCGACCGATTTCGCCATGACGCACGGCTCCCATAGCGAGCCCGAGACCAGCGTGCTGCTGACGCATTCGGTGATCCGCTGGTTCCGCGACCACTACCTCAATGGCGCCGCCGAGATCCACGACTGGCGCGCCTCGCCGGCGCGCGCGCAGAACCTTGCCGGTCTGCCGCCGGCCTATGTGCTGACCGCCGGCGCCGATCCGCTGCGCGATGAAGGCAACGAATATGCCGAGCGCCTCAGGCAGGCCGGCGTACCCGTGACCTACAAGCACTTCCCCGGCCAGTTCCACGGCTTCTTCACCATGGGCAAGCTGTTGCGGCAGGCCAACGTCGCCGTGAGCGAGATCGGCGTCTGGCTGAAGGGATTGGGCTGACCTGCCGTCCTGCATGCCTTCCTTTCTTCATACCATCTTCGCTCTCCCCCTGCGCGCACTGACATGGCTCGGCAGCCAGGGCACACGCGCAGTCGCCGCCGTCGTCTTCATCGCAGTCGCGGTGCCGCCGCTCGGCGCGCTGTTGCGCCCCTATGTCACCGAGGCGATTTTTCTTCTGCTCTGCATCTCGTTCATGCGGGTCGATCTGGCCGCGCTCTACAGCCATCTCCGCAGGCCGGCGCTGGTCGCGGCCGCCACGGCCTGGACCACGATCGGCGTGCCGCTGATCGTCGGATTGATCGCCCATGCAACGGGGCTGACGAGCCATTCGCCCGGCCTTGCTCTCGCGCTGATGCTCCAGGGCATGGCCTCGCCGATGATGGCCTCGCCGGCACTCGCCGCGCTGATGGGGCTCGATGCCACCTTGGTGCTGGTCACGCTGGTGAGCTCGACCGCGCTCGTGCCATTCACGGCGTCGCTGTTCGCGAGCCTCTTTCTCGGCGGCATGCTCAGCATCTCGCCGCTCACGCTCGGCCTGAAGCTCCTCGGCATTCTCGTCGCATCGCTGCTGGCCGCGACCGCCATCCGCTGGATCTGCGGCGCGAAGGCGATCCAGCGTCAGAAGCGGCCGATCGATGGCTTCAACATCATCATCCTGCTTGTGTTCGCCTCCGCGGTGATGGGCGACGTCGCGAGCGACCTGGTGAGCCAGCCGATGTTCACCATCGGCCTCGCGCTGCTGTCCTTCGCGATCTATTTCACACTACTTGCCATCACTACGCTGCTGTTCCGCCGCATCGGCTACGAGCGCGCGCTGGCGCTCGGGCTGATGGTGTCACAGCGCAATCTCGGCCTGATGCTGGCGGCGACGGCCGGCGCGCTGCCACCCACCACCTGGCTCTATTTCGCGATGACGCAGTTCCCGATTCATCTTGCGCCGTACATGCTGATGCCGATCGCGCGGCGCCTGACGGCCGGCGCAGATGCGTCCAGCGGGGAAAACAAGGCTGACGGTCACCCGTTTGCGTCGCACCGACGCAGTGGAGGAACATCAATTCATGGCCCCCGTTGAAGCCTCTCATCGAAAAGGAGGTTCGCGATGAAGTTTGCCGCAATTCTGGTTCTCGGCTCGCTCGCCGTGGGCTCGGCAGCGAGAGCCGATCAACCCGGACCCGACTGGATGCCGATGGAGCAAGTGAAAGCCAAAGTCATGGAGTCGGGCTATTCGGAGGTCACCAAACTTGAAGCCGACGATGGCCAGTGGGAGGGCGAAGGCGTCAAGAACGGACAGAAGGTGGAATTCCATGCCGACCCCAAGACGGGCGCGATCGTACGCGAGAAGCCCGATCGATGAGCATCGCCGAAGTCCGCTTCTCAGGCGGGAGATTCAGCGGTGGTCGCTTTGGAAGAACGTCCTGATCTCATCCATTCAGCAGCGCTTGGCAGCGGTGCCGGGCATCACTGGCCGCTTCCTTTGACCTTGGCAAGATAGTCGACGATCGCGGGCACGTCGCTGTCCTCGACGGGGGCTCCATAGACCTTGATCATCTTGTGCACCTCGGATTCCCAGGTGGACCTGGACAAGGCCGGGTGGTTCAGCACCATGTCTGCCGAATGGCAAGCCAGGCAGTTGTTGTTGATGGCATCCGCTTCGGGCCCACCGGGAAAGAGCGCGTCGCCCGCCGGGAGCTCCACGGTCGTGGAGGTGATCGCGGGGGCCGGCCGCGCAGGCGTGGATGCCAGCAGAGCGGCGAACGAGGTGCCGATGACGAAGATGGGATGACGCATGGTGTTGCTCCTAGATCGCGGTGAGCTGGACCGTTTCGACGACATTGCGCATGAAGCCGCTGGTGTTCCAGTTTGATGCTGCCGGCTGAATGTCGCCGGCGGTGTTCGTGCAGCGGACCATCAACGAATGGCCGCCCTTCGTCAGTTGTGGAATGTCCAACTGCCAGCGGCGGAAGCTGTACTTGCCGTGGTCCTCGCCAAGCGTCGCGGGTTGCCACGTCCGGCCATCATCCATCGACAGCTCGACCTTGGCGACGCCGGCATCACCGCCGAACGCGATGCCGCGGATCGTGGCGACTGCGCCCACCGGAAGCGATGCGCCGTCCGAGATGTTCGTGAAGAATGACCGTGGCACCATGCGGCTGATCGGGACCATCTTTACGCCTGTCTGGCCCGGCTTGATGTTGGCGTGCGGCGTATCCGGGACGGTGTAGGCAGTCGCCATCCAGTAATTGTCGTCCTGGCGATCGAGAACCTCGATGTCGCTGAGCATCTTGACCCAATAGGTCGAGTACCATCCCGGCACGATCAGCCGCAGCGGGAAGCCGTTGAGGAGCGGCAGTTGCTCGCCGTTCATGGCAAAGGCGATCATGACCTCGCCGTCACGGGCGTGATCGATGTCGAGCGACTTGCGAAAGTCCGGTGCGTCGGGCACGACCGGCTCGTCCAGTCCGTTGAAGCGGACCTGAACTGCGCCCGGCTTGACGCCCGCGCGGTCCAGGACGTCCTTGAGCAGGACTCCCGTCCACCGCGCATTGCCCATCGCGCCATGCGCCCATTGCGCGCCCGGCACACGGGGAAGGAAAAACCCTCGGGAATTGCCTGAGCACTGGTTGACGGCGGCAAGCTCGACACGGGGCAACTTGAGCAGCTCGCCGATGGACAGCGAGAGGGTCTGGTTGACGTGACCGCGCACGGACAGCCTGAAGGCGGCCGCATCCACGGACGTCGGTATCACCGCCCAGTGCCAGCGCACATAGAACTGGTCGTTGGGGGTGAAGACGCCGCGGTCGAACACCTCCATCGGGGTCTCAAGCAGCGGTGGCCGCGAGCGCTGCAGGATCATGCTCCCCTTTTGCGGAAAGTCATGCGTCATCGGCCGATCACGCGGCTCGCCGGCGATCGGCAGCCGGATCGACTGATCGGCACGGACCGATGAGCCGGCGAGCGTGAGGCCGGCAACCCCGAGGGCTTGAAGCATGGCGCGGCGGGACAATGCCGGAAACCCTGCGTAGTCGAGATGCTGGGACATCGAAGCCTCCTGTTGGAATGGTTTTTCTGGATCAGTCCCGCGGGCTCATCCGAGGAGCAAGTCCGCGAGCGGATCTTCGACGTGCTGGTGCGGTTGCGCCTGCCGGATGGTCGGAAGATGCCTGTCGATCTGGCGAAAGCCTCGTTCCGGGTGAACGGCAACCCTGGGATCCGGCACGTGCACCGGGCTGCCCGCAAGCGCGGACGGCGCACCAAGCGTGGACGCGGCAGCGACGAACAGGGCGATCGCAAGGAAGGCGCGACGTGAATGGGTCATTGTCGTTCTCCATCTCTGTATTTCCGGCACGCAATGTTCGAAGTGCCTGCCTGTGTCCAAAGAGGTAGATCTCGGCGCATCGGTAATCCAACGCGATGATCAGATCGTTCTGATCGTCGATTGCGATCGATTCCCTCATGCGCTTGCACACACGCGCCGGCGCACTCGCCGGCGGGACGTGGGCTCGATCGTTGCGGAATAGGTGCTACGGGCGGGCGCAGGCTCTGCCTACGGTGCAGCGCCGGCAGCGATGCTGGACATCAGGACGGCTTCCGCCTTGCTGATGTGCCGCTCCTTGTGACGAAGCGCGTAGAATGAACGCTTGGCCAATTCGTCCTCGAGCCGGACCAGACGTTTTGCCGCTATCGCCTTTTCGACCACGAGATCTGAAACGGCTGCAGCGCAGCCGCCCGCCTCGACCGCGGTCCGGATCGCTTCGTTCGAGGCCAGCTCGAGCTGCACCGTCAGGTCGGCGAGGCGGACCCCGCGCTTCTTCAGGGCACGTTCGAACATGGCCCGCGTTCCGGAGCCCGGCTCGCGAAGGATCCACGGTGTCCGGGTCATCCAGTCGGAGGGCAGCTTCTTTTGGCTCGCAAGAGGGTGCCGCGCACCCACGACGGCGACCAACGCATCACCGTCGACCCGGCGGGCGGACAATGCGGAGTCATCAATGTCGCCCTCGACAAAGCCGACATCCGCCATGCCGTCGCGAACGTCGGTTGCGACCTGCTCGCTGTTGGCGATCCTGACGTTGATTTCGATGCCGGGATGGGCGGCCTGAAACGCCAGCAATCTCCCCGGAAGCCAGTAGCTCCCGACCGTCTGGCTCGCCGCGATCACCAGTCGGCCGGCCTTGAGGCCGGCAAAATCACGCAGGACCTGCTCAGCGGCGTGCGCGCGCGCCAGCACCGCACGCGCTTCCCCGAGAAACGTCCGGCCCATATGCGTGAGAACGATGCCGCGTCCCACCCGATCGAACAGCTTGACCCCGTAGCGTCCTTCGAGCGCGGCGATCGCCGCGCTCGTGGCCGATTGTGTCAGATTCAATTCGTGGGCGGCCTGAGTGACGTGCTGCTTGTCGGCGACAGCGGCGAAGATCCGGAGCTGTTCGAGCGTCATGGTCATCCAACGAGTTTGATGAGGATCAGGCTGAAGCCTGCGATGAAGAGAAACGCGAGCCCGCCCAACATAGCCGGACGCAGCCCCTCCGCGTACAATTTCGAGACGTCGGTCTCAAGGCCCATGGCCGCGAGCGCCATCGTCAGCAGGAAGGTCGAGAGCGTGATCGTCGCGCTCCTGAGGCCCGCCGGAATGCACACGACGCTGTTGAGTGCGGCTATCGCGACAAAGCCGATCGCGAACCAGGGGATGGGCGGCTTTGCCGACTTGCCGCCGACCCGCTGCGCCGAAGCCCGGGTGACGACGCTCAGGGTCAGCACGACCGGCGCGAGCAGCATGACGCGGGCAAGCTTGGCAACGGTTGCGATTTCACCCGCTCGCTGGCTGTTCTGGAAGGAGGCGGCAGCCACCTGGGCGATCTCGTGAATGGACGCGCCGCTCCAGAGGCCGTACGCGTCGGCATCGAGATGCAGGAGGCGAGGCAGCATGGGATAGACGAACATCGCGATCGAGCCGAAGATCGTGACGCACGCGATCGCATATGCGACGTCCTCGTCGGAGGCTTCGGTGACGCTGTTGGTCGCGACGACGGCCGACGCGCCGCAGATCGAGGTGCCCGCGGCGATGAGTTGAGTGAGCTTGCGTTCGACGCCCAGCGCACGCCCGGCTGCGAGCGTGAACCCGAACGTGGCAACGAGCGTGCTGGCGACGATGAGGATCCCCTTGGGGCCGACGGTGGCAAGCTGAGTCAGCGTGATCTGGAAGCCCAGGAGAACGATCGCGAGCCGAAGCAACCGGCGCACGCTGAAGCTGATTCCAGCGCGGGCGAGAACTGGCGTTCCGGCGAGATTGCGCACGGCCATTCCGATCCCAATCGCCAGGATCATGGGGCTGAACGTCGCGACGGCGGGAATACTGCGCATCATGTTGGCGACCGCGGCAATGGTCCCGGCCAGCGCGACGCCGGGGACGATCGCAAGGGCGGAGTTCCAACATGACAGGATGTTGTCGCGCATGGCACGCGTGGCGGGGTATGGGCGCGAATTCTGAACGATGGTCATTGGCGTATCTCTCGGTATCGACGCTGGCGCAGCGAGGATCGGAGAATCCAATAAATTGATCCAACGGATTGTTCGTGTAAAACTAATCGATAAAATCGATTATCTTGCAGCAGGCGCAGGCCAGCCGATCGCGCAAAGGGACGTCGCGCACGAGCTGACATCGTGTGATCGAACTGGCCCACCCAGTCGCGAACGGTGTCCGTGAAGCAGCTACCCCACCCGCGCCGCGCGCCGCAGTGCCTGCGGCGGCTGGCCGAAGGCGCGGATGAAGGCGCGGCGCATTCGTTCGGGATCGCGGAATCCAGTCGTTTCCGCAACGAGCTCGATCGCCTCGCGCGAGGACTGTACGCGCTCGCGCGCCACTTCGAGCCGCAGGCGCTCGATCGCCTTGGATGGCGTCGTGCCGGTCTCGGCGGCAAACGCGCGGGCAAAATGTCGTGCGCTCATGCCGGCGCGATCGGCGAGATCTTCCACCGTCAGCGGCGCGTCGAGATTTTCACGTGCCCATGACAACAGCGCGCCGAAGCGCCCGTTCGGCGTCTTCAGCTCCAGCAGCGAGGAGAATTGCGACTGGCCGCCGCTGCGACGGTGATAGAGCACGAGCTGGCGTGCGGTCTGCTGTGCGATCTCCTCACCGTGGTCTTCGGTGATCATCGCGAGCGCGAGATCGATACCCGCGGAAATGCCTGCCGAGGTCCAGACATTGCCGTCCCGGGTGAAGATCTGGTCCGGCTCGAACTTCACCTTGGGAAAGCGCGCGACGAAATCGCGCGTCCGCCCCCAATGCGTGGTGGCACGGCGGCCGTCGAGAAGTCCCGCTTCGGCGAGCACATAGGCTCCCGAGCAAACGCTCGCGACCCGAACGCCACGCTTTGCCAGCCGCTGGACGAAGGCCCGCGTGACCTCGCAGCGCGCGGCATCGGCAACGCCGACACCGCCGGCCACGACCAGCGTCGTGATCGCGTTTGCGGCCTTGAAGTCACGCGCCATCATCTCGACACCGGATGAGCTGCGCACGAGTCCCGGCTTGGTTGCCAGCACCCGGATGGCCGGCGCCTTGCCGGTGCAGCGCGCTGCGATCTCGAACGCCGAGATCGGGCCTGCCGCATCGAGCAGCTGGAAATCCGGGAAGATCAGAATGCCGATCATGGGCCAACTCCTAACGACATGTCCGAAAGAGAGGGAATTATGCCATTTCGGACGGGAAGGCACCATGACATCCTGCCGGCGTCAAGCTCGTAATTGGAGGATCTGCCGATGTCGTCACCGCTCCAGATTGGTCTGTTGGTGTTTCCGCGCGTCACCCAGCTGGACTTCACCGGCCCCCTGCAGGTGTTCGCCATGGCTCCCGGCGTAAAATTGCACCTGATCTGGAAGCGGATCGAACCGGTGCCGAGCGATTCCGTGATGACGCTGACGCCGACCACGACGTTCGCGAACTGTCCTCAACTCGACGTGATCTGCGTGCCCGGCGGCGGCGGCACCAACGACCTGCTCGGCGACGAGGACGTGCTCGACTTCCTGCGCAGGCAGGCCGATGGCGCCAAATACGTCACCTCGGTCTGCACGGGATCGCTGGCCCTCGGCGCCGCAGGCCTGTTGAAGGGCTACCGCGCCGCCACCCATTGGAGCGCGATGGACATGCTCGCGCAGTTCGGCGCGACGCCGACGAAGACGCGCGTCTGCATCGATCGCAACCGCATCACCGGCGGCGGCGTCACCGCCGGCATCGATTTCGCGCTGACGCTGGTGTCGATCATGGTCGATCGCACGACGGCGGAAGCGATCCAGCTCCAGATGGAATACAATCCTGCCCCGCCGTTCAATTCCGGCTCGCCCGACACCGCGCCCGCCGAGGTGATGGCGTTGCTGAGGGAGCGCGGCGCGCAGAATCAGGCGCGGCGCCTGGAAGCGGTCAAGCGCGCGGCCGAGCGGGTGAACTAGACTCCGATCTCGTGTCCGGACGCGGTGCAGCGTGCAACGCTGCTCCGGCGAGCCGGGACACAGGAAACTACACAGACCGCTGCGACATGGCCCCGGCTCTGCAGCGCATCGCCAGAGAGGGCGCTGCGCCGCGTCCGCCCCAACAGAAAAAGGCCGCCCGGTTTCCCGAGCGGCCCTTCCTGTCTTACGGCGGCTGCACATTCACATCGGGCGATTTCGGAGCTTCCAGACCGGGGGCCTATCTCCCGATCGAGTCCTGGTCGGCGGCCGCTGCATTTCGGGACAGTCGCGAACTGTGGCCCGAACCGAACGCGACGGTCTCCCATCTCCGTAAGATGGGATCATTGAGCCGCATCGCCGGCATCGATGCAACGCCCGCGCAATCGGCATCCCCGCTGTTCCCGTTGTCCACAGCAGTGTCGCGCGGATGCATGTGCATCCGCTTCGGACGACGGCAGTTCGCTGGGGTGAAAAGGCTAGCCGGGCGTCCAGGGCTGGTAGTCGCCGGTCGCCTTCGGACGCCGGCCGCTGGCAAGTGTCGAGCCGGAGGGACGATAGGCCCTCGGCGTGCCGGTGAGATTCGGCTGGTGCGGCTTTTCCCACTCGCGCGGCTGGTAGCTGGCCTCGGTCGGCGGTACGTCGACGACATGATGAATCCAGCCGTGCCAGGACGGCGGAATCCGGCTCGCTTCGGCATAGCCGTTATAGACGACCCAGCGCCGCTCGAAGCCGAGCGTCGGATCGACCGCCCCGCCGCGGGTGCGATAGTAGCGATTGCCCTGCTCGTCCTGGCCGACCAGCTCCCCGTACCTCTTGGTCCAGAGCTGGGTGCCAAAAGTCTGGCCGTTCCACCAGGTGAAGAACTTGAGGAAGAATTGTTTCATGCGGCACGGGCCCTGCTTCGTCGGGTCCTGATGCCATCGGAGCGGCGAAATGTCCAGATCGGCAGTGCGTGGGCCTCCCTCAGCGATGCCGCTTCCGCCCCTGCCACAAAGCGGACGCGATCCATTCATGCCCCGTACAGCGGCAACGCGTGAGGCTCGATTCGCACGCAAACCGGCGTGATCCCCGGGAACCCCAGCGCTTGCATAGGGTTTGCTTTCCGGGAAAGGAGTTTAACCATGAACAGTCTGAAAATTTTGAGTGCCGCTGCCGCGGTGGCGCTGGCTCTTCCCTTCGCGACGCCGAGCTTTGCCCAGCGTCCCGGAGTTGGCGGAGGCGGTGGCGCCCATATCGGCGGTGGTGGTGGTGGTGGCGGCGGCGCCCACTTCGGTGGCGGCGCGCGCATGGGCGGCGGCGGCGGGAATTTCGGGGCCGGGGCCGCGGCACGTCCGAGCGGAGGCGGTTTCGCAGCTGGCACCGGGATGCGTCCAAGCGGCGGCAGTTTCGCAGCCGGCACCGCGATGCGTCCGAGCGGCGGCAGCTTCGTAGCCGGCGCGACACCCCGTCAGTCCTTCTCGCCGTCCTTCAGCGGCACCCGCAGCGTCGCGACCGCGGGCAACTGGCAGGGCGGGAGCAACTGGGGCGGCCGTCACTGGCATCATCATCGTCACGGCGGCTTCTGGCCAGGCTTCGCGACCGGCGTCGCAGTCGGCGGCCTCGGCTCGTACGCTTATTATGGCGGCTACGGCGGCGGATACGGCTATTACGATGATCCCTATTACTACGGCAGCTACTATGACGAACCGTCGGTTGCTGTGGTGCAGGATGGCGGCGGCGACTCCGCTGCCTATTGCGCGCAGCGGTTCAAATCGTACGACCCGGCTTCGGGCACCTATCTCGGCTACGACGGCCGGCGGCATCCCTGCCCGTAAGCAGACCGCCTGGGCATGAGGCAAAAGGCGCCGCAGCGATGCGGCGCCTTTCTCGCAATCGGCGTATCCCTCGCTCCGCCAGGGCTCCGTCCCGCGGCTGCCAGAGGAAGGGGAGAACCGGTGCAGACGACCTTATGCACTGCGCCGTGCATATCCTTGCGGGCCCAATCCAAAATTGACCGGACACACGATTCGCGGATATCACCAAATGCAGTGGGGACTTCGATCACCTGGGAAGTGTCATGCCGCGTGTTCTCGTGGTTGATGACGATCCGATGGTCGGCGCGACCATCGAGGTCCTCCTCCAACGTCAGGGCTTCGACGTCACGCTAGCCGACGGCGGCGAAACAGGACTGGCTGCGCTGGAATCGCAGGCCTTCGACGTGATGCTGGTTGACATCTTCATGCCGCATATGCGCGGATTCGAATCCATCCGCATCTTTCGCGAGCGCGCGCCGACCACTCCGCTGATCGCAATGTCGGGCTACGCCTTCGCCTCATCCGCCGCGCCCTCTCCCGATTTTCTCCGCATGGCGCTGGAGCTTGGCGCAACGCGCTGCCTGCGCAAGCCGTTCACGCCGGAAGCGCTGCTGACCACGATCCGGGAATGCCTCGCCGGCGCTGGCGAGAGCGCACAGCCGAAGGACAAGAAAGAGGCCCCTTGATTCCAACGCAGCGCGTCATTTTCGGTGCTGGACTTGCCATCCTCCTGATCATCGCCGCGGCCTCGATCGCCCTCGACGTCAAGTCGCGGTCCGACGCGACATGGGTCAACCATACCGCGCAGGTGCAGAAGAAGATCTCCGATCTGCGCGTGCTGCTGCGCCGTGCCGAGAGCGCTGCGCGCGGCTACGAGCTCTATCGCACCCCGGGCTTCAGCGAGGACTTCCAGACGGCGCACGCCATGATCGCGCCGGCGCTCGCCGACCTCAAGCGCGACGTGCGCGACAATCCCGATCAGGTCGCGCTGCTGGAGGGCACCGAACCGCTGGCGCTGCGCCGGATGGAGATCGCCGCCACGGCGATGCGCCTCCGTGCCGAGAACGACCAGGCCGGCATTGCCGCGCTCAACAGCAAGGCCGAGGGCCGCGGCCTCATGGACACGGTGATGGCCAATCTCGACCGTCTGAGCGCCGAGGAAGAGCGCCTGCTCACCGAGCGGTCCCAGGATTCGCGCCGTACCGGCATTGTGCTGCTCGGTATCGACGTCGCCGGCGCCGTGCTGATCCTGCTCCTGGTCGCGCTGGTGATGCGCGAAAGCCGGCGCACCACGGGTGAGCTCCAGAGTTCGCTCGAGCAAACACGAGCCGCCAAGGCGGCGCTCGAGGAAGCGGTGGCGGAGCGGACCGAGCACCTGGTCACCGCACATGACGAGCTGCGCCTGTCGGTCAACGTGCTCCAGAGCACGTTTCGCAGCATGGCGGAGGCGGTGCTGGTCATCGACGACGAGGGTAATGTCCTTCTGTCCAATCCGGCCGCCGAGCGCATGCTGTTGCATCGCGCCGGCATGAATTTGAACAATCTGCGCGCGCTGTCCGATGTGTTTCACGGCGACGGCGTCACGCCGCTCGAGGCCGACGAGCTGCCATCGACGCGCGTGCTGCGCGGCGAGCAGTTCGAAGAGCTGGAGATGATCGTCCGCCCGCACAGCGGCGATCCTCCCCGCCATCTCATGATCAGCGGCCGGCCGATGCGGGACGGGCAAGGCAATGTCTCGGGCGCGGTGCTGGTCTATCACGATGCCACCACCTCGCGCGAGACCGAGCGGCAGCTGCACCAGTCGCAGAAGCTGGATGCGATCGGCAAGCTCACCGGCGGCGTCGCGCACGACTTCAACAACATGCTGACCGTCATCTCCGGCAACACCGAGACGCTGGTGGAGAGCCTGGAGGACCAGCCCGAGCTTCAGCGCACGGCACGGCTGATCGACGACGCCGCCGAGCGCTGCGCCGAGCTGATCCAGCATCTGCTGGCGTTCGCGCGCCGGCAGCCGCTCGAGCCGCGCAACGTCGAGATCAACGCCGCGATATCGGATATCGCAAAGCTTCTGCGCCCCACGCTCGGTGAGCAGATCCAGATCGAGACCGTGCTGGAACAGGGACCGATGACGGCGCATATCGATCCGTCCAGGCTGACCAATGCCGTGCTCAACATGGCGATCAACGCCCGCGACGCCATGCCGAACGGCGGCAAGCTGCTGCTGGAGACCCACCGCGTCGTGCTGGACGAGGCCTATGCGCAGGCCAATGCCGACGTGACGCCCGGCCCCTATATCATGCTCGCGGTCAGCGACACCGGCACCGGCATGTCGGTGGAGACCCAGCAGAAGGCGTTCGAGCCGTTCTTCACCACCAAGGAGGTCGGCAAGGGATCCGGCCTCGGCCTCTCCATGGTCTACGGCTTCGTCAAGCAGTCCGGCGGCCACATCAAGATCTACAGCGAGGAAGCGCACGGCACCACGATCAAGCTCTATCTGCCGCCCGGCGAAGGCATGGCGGAGGTGACCGCTCCGGTCGCGCCGCAGGCCGTAGGCGGCGCCGAAACCATCTTCGTCGTCGAGGATGACAATCTCGTGCGCAACTTCGTCACCGCGCAGCTGCAAAGCCTCGGCTACAAGACCGTGGCCGCGTCCGACGCCAAGTCCGCGCTGGAATTGATCGAGGCCGGCCAGAAGTTCGATCTCCTCTTCACCGACGTCGTCATCCCCGGCGGCATGAGCGGGCGCGAGCTCGCCGAGAAGGTCGCAGCACTCCGCCCGGGGCTAAAGGTGCTCTACACCTCCGGCTACACCGACAATGCCATCGTCCATCATGGCAAGCTCGATGACGGCGTGATGCTGCTGACCAAGCCCTACCGCCGCAACCAGCTCGCCGAGATGATCCGGAAGGCGCTGGGGAGCTAACCCCGCGTCGCCAGCACCACCGCCGCCAGCGTGAACACCAGCCCCGCGATCTGCCCTGCCCCGAGCGGCTCGCCAAGTGCGACCGCCGAGGCCACCACGCCGATCACGGGCACCGCCATGGTGCCGATCGCGGCGACCGAGGCCGGCAGGCGCGCGAGTGCGGCGAACCAGCTGACATAGGCGATGCAGAACTGGCCGACGACCGAATAGACCAGGAGCCACCAGCCGACCGGCGTCACCTTCGACAGGTCCGTGGTCTCGATCAGAAGGCCGACGATCGAGATCGGCAGGCAGCCGATCCCGATCTGCCAGGCCGCGGCCGTGATCGGCGGCAGCTGGATCGGGTACTTCTTCGAGAGCACGGTGCCGAGGGCGAAGCCGAACGCGCCGACCAGCACCATGATGATGCCCGGCAGCTTCGAAGCGCTTGCGGCAATGCCGTTGCCGCCCATGATCGAGCCAAGCCCCGCAAAGGCCAGCACCAGCCCCAGCGTGCGCAACACCGTCGGCCGCTCCCCGAGCACCGGCCAGGCGATGATCGAGGCCCAGACCGGCATGGTATAGGCGATCAGCGCCGCCTCGCTCGCCGGCAGCCAGAGCAGCGCCAGCCCCATCAGCACCATCCAGCCGGTGACGTTGAGCGCGGCTGCGGTGAGCAGGCGCGGCCAGACCCCGCCCGGAACGCGCAAGCTCTGCCGACGCATTACCGCGAACAGCGCCAGCAGCACCGCCCCGAGCACGCCGGTGACCCCGCGCAGCGTCAGCGGCGGCAGCTCACCGAGCAGGAATTTGGTCACGGGCCAGTTGAAGCCCCAGCCGATCGAGGTGATCGCGAGGAACATCAGGCCGGCCGGGGCGATGCGCGGCCGCGCATCCCGGCGAGTCGAATCAAGCATGTCAGGTGGTCCGGCGAAAATCGGGCTCAGCTTGGCCCGGATTCGCTGGCCAAACCACCGCCGCAGCGGGCATGCCTGCCCTCACCTTCCGTAGGGCTACGTGAGTCCCCCCGACGCAATCCCGGTCCTGAAAAATATACCTGCCCTGTGAACAGCGGGATGAAGCCTCCGCAGCTCACCGGATGCAAATTTTTTCGGTTGGGAATCCCTGAGGACTCACTGATACTTGGGCCCACAACAGGCGCGGCGAAGACCCCTGTTATCCCCCACAATCCACCATATTTAGTATTTGATTCAGGAACTCGCACTAGTTCTTGACGGACGCAACGGAGAGTCCTAGCTTTCGGTCCGTTCGGCGCGAGTGAGTTTGCGTCCCGCCGGCACTCCCCCAAAGGGTCACGCAAATCTCAGCTCCGCCGGCCAGCCAAAGGCAGCGGCATGAGGGCTTGTCTGCCCTCGACATGCGGACTCCCGGGGGCGCCAGAACGGGCCGGCAACAGGCTCGGAAGGCAGACTTCGCGGTGGTGCCGAAGTGACACCTGCGTGAAGTGAGACAAGTTGCGGCGTTGTGAGGCGTTAAACGCATGTCGCGCACATCCCCTTGGGGGCGGATGGGTGTGGACGTGCCGGCGGGATGATCGATGCACGCATCGACGTCGCGCCGGGAAAAAACAGGGCCGGATCCACCGGCTGAACTGCGGAACCTCGAGGCCGGACGGCCGGAAGGAGCCGCGAAACGAAATGTCGACCCGGCACGCCCACAACGAGGGGCGGGACCGGTCAAAGATTAAGGACGGGGCAAGACCATGCGGATTGAGCGGCGCCACACCACTTCGGGACAGTCACCTTATGCGGGAATCGAATTCCGCCTGACCACGTCGGAGATTCGCAATCCCGACGGCTCGGTCGTGTTCAAGCTGGAGAACGTCGAGGTGCCGGCCGAGTGGTCGCAGGTCGCCTCCGACGTGCTCGCCCAGAAATATTTCCGCAAAGCCGGCGTTGCCGCGCGCCTGAAGAAGGTCGAGGAGGAATCCGTCCCCTCCTTCCTGTGGCGCTCCGTGCCAGACACCGATGCCCTTAGCCAGCTGCCCGAGAAGGAGCGCTACGTCAGCGAGCTCTCGGCCAAGCAGGTGTTCGATCGCCTCGCCGGCTGCTGGACCTATTGGGGCTGGAAGGGCAAGTATTTCTCGACCGACGACGATGCCCAGGCCTTCTATGACGAGCTCCGCTACATGCTCGCCAGGCAGATGGTCGCGCCGAACTCGCCGCAATGGTTCAACACCGGCCTGCACTGGGCCTACGGCATCGACGGCCCCGGCCAGGGCCATTATTACGTCGACCCCTTCACCGGCAAGCTGACCAAGTCGAGGTCCGCCTACGAGCATCCGCAGCCGCACGCCTGCTTCATCCAGGGCGTCGGCGACGATCTCGTCAACGAGGGCGGCATCATGGATCTCTGGGTGCGCGAGGCGCGCCTGTTCAAATACGGCTCCGGCACCGGCTCAAACTTCTCGCGCCTGCGCGGCGAAGGCGAAAAGCTTTCCGGCGGCGGCCGCTCGTCCGGCCTGATGAGCTTCCTCAAGATCGGCGACCGCGCCGCCGGCGCGATCAAGAGCGGCGGCACCACGCGTAGAGCCGCCAAGATGGTCGTCGTCGACGTCGATCACCCCGACATCGAGACCTATATCGACTGGAAGGTGAAGGAGGAGCAGAAGGTCGCCGCCCTCGTCACGGGATCCAAGATCAACCAGAAGCACTTGAAGGCGGTGCTGAAGGCCTGCGTGAACTGCGAAGGCTCGGGCGACGACTGCTTCGACCCCGAGAAGAACCCTGCCCTGCGCCGCGAGATCAAGCTCGCCCGCCGCAGCCTCGTGCCCGACAATTACATCAAGCGCGTCATCCAGTTCGCCAAGCAGGGCTACAAGGACATCCAGTTCGACACCTACGACACCGACTGGGATAGCGAAGCCTACCTCACCGTTTCGGGCCAGAACTCCAACAACTCGGTCTCGCTCAGGGACGACTTCCTGCGCGCCGTGGAAACGGATGGCGACTGGAATCTGACCGCCCGCACCTCGAAGAAGGTGACGAAGACGCTGAAGGCGCGCGACCTCTGGGAGAAGATCGGCTACGCCGCCTGGGCCTCGGCCGACCCGGGCCTGCACTTCAACACCACGATGAACGACTGGCACACCTGCAAGGCGTCCGGCGACATCCGCGCCTCCAATCCGTGCTCGGAATACATGTTCCTGGATGATACGGCGTGCAACCTCGCCTCGGCGAACCTGCTGACGTTCTACAACACCGAGACCAAGCGCTTCGACGTCGAGGGCTACGAACACCTCTGCCGGCTCTGGACCATCGTGCTGGAAATCTCCGTGATGATGGCGCAGTTCCCGTCGAAGGCGATCGCCGAGCTCTCCTACGAGTTCCGCACGCTCGGCCTCGGCTACGCCAATATCGGCGGCCTGCTGATGACCACGGGCCTGCCCTATGACTCCAAGGAAGGCCGCGCGCTCTGCGGCGCCCTCACCGCGGTCATGACCGGCATCACCTACAAGACCTCGGCGGAGATCGCCGCCGAGCTCGGCACTTTCCCCGGCTACAAGAAGAACGCCGCGCACATGCTGCGCGTGATCCGCAACCACCGCCGCGCCGCGCATGGCCAGTCCAACGGCTATGAAGCGCTCAGCGTCAACCCGGTGCCGCTCGACCTCGTCTCCTGCCCGCAAGCCGACCTCGTCAGCCATGCCCAGGCGGCCTGGGATGCGGCACTCGAGCTCGGCGAGAAGCACGGCTATCGCAACGCCCAGACCACGGTGATCGCGCCGACCGGCACGATCGGCCTCGTCATGGACTGCGACACGACAGGCATCGAGCCCGACTTCGCCCTCGTCAAGTTCAAGAAGCTCGCCGGCGGCGGCTACTTCAAGATCATCAACCGCGCTGTCCCCGCAGCGCTGCGCGCGCTCGGCTATCGCGAGAGCGAGATCGCGGAGATCGAGGCCTATGCCGTCGGCCACGGCTCGCTGGCGAACGCCCCCGGCATCAACGTCACCACGTTGAAGTCCAAGGGCTTCACGGATGAGGCGATCGCCAAGGTCGAGAAGGCCCTGCCGACGGCCTTCGACATCAAGTTCGCCTTCAACAAGTGGACCTTTGGCGAAGACTTCATCCGCGACCAGCTCGGCATCGGCGCTGAAGCGATCGCGGCCCCCGGCTTCGACCTGCTCCAGGCCGTCGGCTTCACCAAGCGCGAGATCGAGGCGGCCAACGTCCACATCTGCGGCGCGATGACGGTGGAAGGTGCCCCGCACCTTAGGCCTGAGCACTATCCGGTGTTCGACTGCGCCAATCCCTGCGGCAAGATCGGCAAGCGCTATCTGTCGGTCGAGAGCCACATCCGCATGATGGCGGCGGCGCAGCCCTTCATCTCGGGTGCGATCTCCAAGACCATCAACATGCCGAACGACGCCACGGTCGAGGACTGCAAGTCCGCCTACATGCTGTCGTGGAAGCTCGCGCTGAAGGCCAACGCGCTCTATCGCGACGGCTCCAAGCTGAGCCAGCCGCTCAACTCGCAGCTCATCAGCGACGACGAGGACGAGGACGATGCGGTCGAGGCGCTCCACGAGAAGCCGATGGCGGCGCGCGCCACGCACGTGGCCGAAAAGGTCGTCGAGAAGCTCGTCGAGCGCATCATCGTGATGCGCGAGCGCGAGAAGATGCCGGATCGCCGCAAGGGCTACACCCAGAAGGCGGTCGTCGGCGGACACAAGGTCTACTTGCGCACCGGCGAGTATGACGACGGCCGTCTCGGCGAGATCTTCATCGACATGCACAAGGAAGGCGCGGCGCTCCGCTCCTTCATCAACAACTTCGCCATCGCGGTGTCGCTCGGCCTGCAATACGGCGTGCCGCTGGACGAATATGTCGACGCCTTCACCTTCACCCGCTTCGAGCCGGCGGGCCCCGTGCAGGGCAACGACTCAATCAAGTACGCGACCTCGATCCTCGACTACGTCTTCCGCGAGCTCGCGGTGAGCTATCTCAGCCGCTTCGACCTCGCCCACGTCGATCCCAACGAGACGGGCTTCGACGCGCTCGGCAAGGGCGTCGAAGAAGGCAAGGAGCCGGACGAGGACGGCGGCCATCACGCCACCAAGCTGGTCTCGCGCGGCCTCACCCGCTCGCGGACGGACAACCTGTTCGTGATGCGCGGCGGTTCGACCGCGGTCTCGCAAGGCAACGACAGCGCGCCCTCAGGCGGCAGCAAGGTCACGGCGATGGCCTCGCACGGCGCGAGCGCCCGCGTCGGCGACGCCCTGGAAGGCGCCGTCGCCCTGAAACAGGAAGCCCAGCACGACCTCTCGCCGACGGAGAAGCTCGAGCAGCTCCAGTGGAGCAAAGCCGGCACCGCGCAAACGCTCGTCCCCACCAAAGCCGAGCGCCGCGCCGAAGCCAAGGCCAAGGGCTACGAGGGCGAGAATGTGCTCGGAGTGCGGCAACTTCACGCTGGTGCGGAATGGGACCTGCATGAAGTGCGATACTTGCGGAAGCACAACCGGCTGCAGTTGATATTCCGACTTGCGTGTGGGGTGGGTAAAAGTTGTTCACCCCGCATACTCTTGTGCCCACTGTGCCCGGCTTTGGATGTCCATTCCATAATCCGAGTAAGCGACTGCCCACCGTCCGCGGTGGGCTTTCGTCTTTAAAATCTCCGTCCATGCCGAGACGGAGGCACCAAAGCTCAGAGGGTAACTGCCGCAGCCGGTCGGCAATTGGAGCCGATCAGCGCGCATCGTACAGGCATCGCGCAGCGCGTGGCAGGTGCTCTCGCCGGCTTTGGGCCTTGCGAGAGGCTGCTCGCTTCAGAGACTTTCTTCAGCCGCAAAAGCACGCACTGATCTTCAGCCGTTTTCCCCTGATGGCCTCGTGAGATCGTCGGCGGCGACCCAGGCAATCACCAGTCAGGTTGCGAATGGTCAGGACAAGCGCTCCTCGAAAAGGTGATACGAGCTTGCCCATTGTCTCAATGACAAGGAAAACCGCATGCCTTAATGCACCCCAACACCGAGCAAGCGGTCGACCATCTTAGGGTCGTCGCGTAGCTGCGAGCATTCCCCACTCCAGACCGCCTTGCCGCGTTCAACCACCATGACATGATCAGCAAACCGCAGCGCTCGTTCGATCTGTTGCTCGACCAAAACGATGGTCATCTCACCAGAACTCGCCAGCGCGGTGATGATTTCCATGATCTGATCGCAGATCACTGGCGCGAGCCCCTCGAGCGGTTCATCCAGGAGGAGAACTGAAGGTCTTCCCAGCAGCGTCCTGGCGAGCGAGAGCATCTGCTGCTCGCCGCCCGACAATTGCGTCCCGAAATGGCGTCGACGTTCGGCCAATCTCGGAAACAATACGTAGACCTCTTCAAGCGCATCTCGACGGCGGTCCTTGAGTCCCGCGACCAGATTTTCTTCCACCGTCAGCGATCGGAAAATGTCCCGTGTCTGCGGCACGTAGCCCAGGCCCAGCTGAGCGCGTGTAGACGCCTTGGAATCTGTAAGATCGACCTCGCCGAGGAATACTTTTCCCCCATGATGTGTTGTGAGACCCATCAGCGATGCGAGCAATGTCGTCTTGCCGACTCCGTTGCGGCCAAGGACGCTGAGACGGCCTCCAGGCAACACCTCGAAGGACATCTCATCAACGACGCGCGTGGGGCCGTACCCAGCACTCAAACCTTTGACTTCAAGACGCGTGGCGGGCATCTGCGTAGCTACCTAGATAAGCTCGACGGACTTCCTGATGGTGCGTGACTTCTCTCGGCTCGCCCTGGAAGATCAGCTTTCCGTTGGCGAGAACGAGCACACGGCGGGCAAATCTGAAGACCAGGTCCATGTCATGCTCGATCATCAAAACCGCAATATCAGATGGCAATCTGTCGATCGCCTCGATGATCTTGGAGGACTCCTCTGACGGCACCCCTGCCGCAGGCTCGTCCAGGAGCAGGACCTTCGGCTCGAGAGCAAGCCCGATTGCCAGGTCAAGAAGGCGCTGCTGACCGTACGCCAGTTGCGAGACCTGCCTATCCGCCAGATGGGCGATACCGAGCGTTCCAAGGGCCCGCTCCCACTCCCGGCGAACGTCCGGCCGATCTATCGGGGAGGAAAATATATTACTCGTGAGCCCCTTTCGTTGCATGACGGCGAGCGCGACGTTCTGCGCGACCGTCAGGCTCTTGAAGAGCCTCGTAATCTGAAATGTCCGGACCAAGCCGGCATCGACGCGATCGGAAATCGGCAGCGCGGTCACATCAACACCGGCGAGGTGTACGGCGCCCTGTGAAGGGATCAAGTCGCCGGAGATGACGTTGACCAGCGTGGTCTTGCCGGCACCGTTGGGCCCAATCAACGCGACCCTTTCTCCCTTCCCGATACTGAAGGAAATATCATCGTTGACCCTCATCCCGCCGAAGGACATCGAAACGTTTCGCAGCTCAAGCAGGGACTGGCTCACGGGCGCCTCCTCAGCACGGACGCGGCGCGACCAGCAAGCAAGCCCCCCAGGGATACCAGGCCTTTGGGGGCGAACAACACGACCGCAATCAGCAACGCACCGACCATGGTCATCCAATGGAATGGATTCGCGGCCGAGACATAGTGCTCGAAAACCTGGAAGACGATGGATCCGATCAGCGCGCCCCACAGACTGCCTGCGCCACCCAGGACGAGCATGACGAGAGCTTCAGCCGACCGCTCAAATCCGATGCTATCCAGTCCTACGACGCCCGTATTGATGGCGTTGAGAGCACCACCAATTCCGCCAACAACCCCCGACAGGCCATACATCAGCACGAGCCGGGGATACACGCGGGCACCGATCATCCGTGCCCGAAGGCTGTCATCCTTGATTGCCTGACAAAGAAGGCCGAAGGGAGAGTGTACGATTCGAAGCAGCACCACGAACACGACCATGAGCACCGCAACGGAGAATACGTAGCCGGTGCGGCCGTACATGTCGAACGCATAGATCCCGAAGAGTCGTCCAGGCGAAATGCCGGACAATCCGTCGCTTCCGCCTGTGACGCTGGACAGTTTATTGGCTAGCGCCGCGATGAGCTGTCCGACGGCAATGGATAGCACGAGCTGGGGGAGACCCCTGAACCTCGTGACAAGGGCCCCTGAGACCAGCCCCATCAGAGCACCGGCCACCGCTCCCACGAGCAACAGCAGCAGGGGGTCGGAATGTCCGGCAAGGCAGGCGTTACCAACGACATAGGCGCTCACACCGTAGATCGCCGCATGCCCGAGAGTGGCGACACCGCAATATCCCGTGACCAGATCGAGCGACAGCACCAGAAGCGTGATGCTGATCAGTCGCGTCAGAAACGCGAGGTCATCAGGAAAAAGCGTGTAACCGAGCGCTCCGAGCGCCAGCGTGATTGCGACCGCGCGCAGCTCGAGCGGGACGGAGAAACGAGGCGCGCTCACGCCATTGACCATGATTCGATCGGTCACGTCAGTGTCTCCTGCCCAAAAGACCATTCGGAAACAGAAACACGATCAGGATGACCGCAAAATAGAAGAAGAACTCACCATATTCGGGTGCAAGGTACTTGCCGGTCGTGTCCGCAAGGCCAAGCAATATCGATGCCGCCACGGCGCCTGGGATCGATCCGGCGCCGCCGACCGAGACGACGACAAGGAAAGTCACCATATATCTGAGCGCGTAAAAGGGTTCGACGGGCAACAGTTCGGCGCCCACCACACCTCCGAACGCCGCCAGGCCGACCGCAAGCGCGAATGTCGCGGAAAAAAGGATCTGCGTCTTGATTCCGAGCGACTCGGCCATATCACCGTTGTCGACCGCGGCGCGCAGCCGGATCCCGAACTCGGTGCGGTCGATCAGTAGCCAGAGCAAGCCTGCGGTGCACACTCCGCAAATCACCACGAAGATCCGATGAGCCGGGATCATTCGGAAGCCGAGATCGACGGGACCGCTCAGCAGCGGAGGCAGCGGAATGGATTTGGTTGTCGGGCCAAGGATGTAGTTGGCAACGCCGATGATGACGAACGCAATGCCGATCGTGAGCAAAATCTGGGTCAGCTCATCGGACTTGCGATAAATCCGGCGGTAGAGAAGAAACTCGAGCGGAAAGGCGATCGCGATGGTGCCCAGGACCGCCAGGACAATCGCGAGCGGATATCCAACTCCTGCGTTCTTGAGCGCGAAAGACGCGAGATATCCCCCGATCATCGCAAATGCGCCATGGGCGAGGTTCACCACCCTCATCAGGCCCATCATGATGGACAGCCCGATGGAGATGATGAAAAGCACCATGCCGTACGAGAGGGCATCCAGCCCGATGCTGAGACCCGTCCACGCCATTAGTTGAATACTTCTACGGCTTTGCTGATATGGAGCCGTCCGGCAGCGATCCCGAACAGATGGATGTGTGCGTCCGTCACGCCGGGTATCACAGTTGCTCCGCACAGATCGACCGTGGCGTCTGCGGAGGGGGCCTCGTCCTGAGGGCCGACAAAACCAATGGCGCCATTTTGCGTCACCAGCGTAGCGGCCGGAATCCGGTCGCTGGCATCGCGATAGATGCGACCGTTGACGAAGCGAATAGACTGCGACCGACCACTCATTCTGGGCCCTTCTCCGACACGATGAAGAGATTGCTCGCGAGATTTACTTCGCGAGCGATCCGCTCTAGTTCTTCGCCAGGCCCCAGTCCGGCTGCGCATCGAACGTTTGCAGCTCCTTGTTGAGGAACTTGCCGTCCTGCTTCACGACTTCGCGCAAATACACGTTCTGACGAATATGTCGGGTATCCGGGTCGATCGACACGGGTCCGCGCGGACTGACCCATTTCATGCCCTTCACGGCCGCAAGGGCTTTGTCCGGATCCTTTTGACCGTTCGTGGCCTCAACCATCTTGTAAATGAGCCGAGCACCGTCATAGGCGGCGACAGACGCCATGGTGATGTCGTCAGGCTTGGCGCCAACCTTGATCATATCGGCCAGGAAGGTTTTGTTCTCTGGAGAGTCATGCGAGACCGCGTAGTGGTAAGTCGACAAGATGCCCTCGCCGCTGTCACCGATGTTCGGAAGATCGGGCTCGGTCACGACATCACCCGTGGACAACAACTTCACGCCGGACGCTTTCAGTCCGTTGTCGATATAGGCCTTGACGAACCCCAGGGTTGGCGGACCGGCCGGCAAGAACGTGAAGATCATGTCTGCGCCGGAATCCTTGATCCTTTGCATGATCGGGCCGAAGTCGGTCGTATTGAGCGGCATCCTGATCGATTGGACGATGGTGCCTCCATCTGCCTCGAACGTCTTTTTGAAGGCTGCTTCAGCATCGATGCCGGGGCCGTAATCGCTGACGGCGATCGCCACCTTCTTGGCCGCTCTGGCCTTCGCCACCTTCGCCGCGGGGACCGTGTTCTGCCACATCGTAAAGGACGTCCGCACGATGTAGGGGCTCTTCTCGACGATCGCGGACGTAGCGGCGTTCATGACGACCATAGGCACCTTCGCTTCCTCGAGAAGTGGAGCGACGGCCAGGGCGTCCGGAGTGAAGTACAGTCCCGCGATGTACTGAACCTTCTCCTTGACGATCAACTCCTGAGCCAATGATTTCGACTTGGCGGGGTTCGGCGATTCTTCGTCGCGGTAGACAAACTCGATCTGATGACCGCCGACTTTCGATCCATGCTCGGCCACCCAGGCGTCAATGCCGTACTTGAAGTTCTGGCCGAACAGGGCATACGGACCGGACATGGTGCCAATGATCCCCACCTTGATCGTGTCGCACCGCGCCGGCGACATCCAGGCAGTGGCAATCGCGACGACCCCAACAAGTCCAAACCTCAAGCTCATGTCTCTCTTCTCTCCGCTTCAGTGATGTTGTTTCAGAACATTTCAAAATATTCTCGCTGCTCCCACTCGGTGACCGTGGATTGGAAGCGCTCGATTTCCGCGTTCTTGATGAAAACGTAGTAGTCGACGAATTTCTCTCCCAGAGCCTCGCGGAAGAAGGGGTCATCGCGCAACGCAAACACCGCCTCGCGCAAGGAGGTCGGCAGGAGGTTCGCCTTGGTCTCGTAGGGAGTGTCCGCCGAGGGACCGGGATCGAGCTGGCGATCAATGCCGTTGAGGCCGGCCAGAATCTGCGACGCCATGTACAGATAGGGGTTTGCGGCCGGCTCGCCGATCCTGTTTTCGAGCCGGGTGGCTTTGTCGTCGGGACCGCCCAGGACGCGGATCATGACGCCCCTGTTGTCGCGTCCCCAGATCGCCCGATCCGGAGCCAGCGAATAGGAACGGTAGCGCTTGTAGCCATTGATCGTCGGCGTCGAGAAGACCGCGGATGCCCTGGCATGCTCCAGCAACCCGGCCATATAGTGCTTGCCAAGTTTCGACAGACCGGCCGGTTCGCTCGTCATGAACGCGTTGACGCCGTCTGTTCGCGAGACCAGCGATTGGTGAAGATGCCACCCCGATGACATCACGTTCGGTATCCGCGGCCGGCACATGAAGGTCGCGTGATAGCCGTGGCGGTTGCAGATCTGCTTCACTGCCGTACGAAACAGCACCATGGTGTCCGCCGGCTCGATGCCGACGGTGGGCTGAAACACGAACTCGCACTGGCTCGGCCCGTACTCCACCTCGATCGACCGAAGCGGCAAGCCCAGCGCCACGATGTTTTGCCTGATCAGCTCGAGCGCAGGCTCCATCTGGTCGTAACGTTGCTCCGTCAGGTACTGATAGCCCTGCGAAAGCAGGCTGACCTCCGGAGGCTCACCCGGTTGGCCGGGACTGCCGGCGTCCCAGGGCGCTAGTCGGGCATTCTCGACTTTGAAGATGTGGCATTCGATCTCGAGGCCCGCTTTGAAATCATAGCCCCGGTCTTTGAGCTGCCCCAGCACGGATTGGTACAGGCCCCTGGAGGCGAAGGGCACGGGTCGTCCGTCGGAGAAGTAGAGGTCGCAAAGCACCCACCCGGTTTTTGGTGCCCAGGGGAGAACCTTGAAGGTGGTGGGATCGGCGACCATCATGACGTCGCCTCCCCCCTGCATCTCGTTCATCCCAAAGCCGCCACCGGCGGTGAAGACGGGAAACACCGTGCGGTGAGAGGTGTCCTTCGCGAGCAACGTCGTCGTTATCGAGCAGCCGCTCTCGATCGACGAGAGCGCCTCGGAAGCGACCAGCGCCTTGCCGCGCAAGATGCCGTGCTGGTCCGGGAAGGAGAGCCGGATCGTATGCAGCTCCTGCTCCTCAGCCATCCGCCGCATGCGGATGGCAGCCTCCTTCTGTTCGGCCGACCAGAGGCCGTGCTTTTCGACGAAACTCAACGACATCTCCTTTGCTGAGCTGGGCCGGCCTGGGTCATTCGGCGGCGGTCAGGTGAGGCACCTTCTTGGCGAGCTCGGCGGGCACCGGCGCGGCCCAGGGAGCGCCCCGACGGCGCTTGACGTCCACTTCCATCCAGTAGGTTTCCCAGCCCTTCGTCGGACCGATGCCGTCCATTGTGGCCGGCCCCTGGATGCTGCGCGCGCTGGCAGCGTCGAGGAACAACAGCGGCTTGCCCCCGGAGGCCACCTTCTCGATCTCCTGGCGAAGCAGCCGGCGGTACTGAATGATCGCCTTGTCGGATTGCCCGAGATGCTCACGCGTCCGGTCCTGAATGGCGCCCATCGACTCGACGGCCCACTGGTCATGGACGTTGATGTCCGCGCCCATGCCGGTGTAAGTCTCGGTCGCCTGCTCGTGCGGGTCGAAGCCGTAGTCGTTCGACTTGTTCTTCCGCGAGCGGTATTCCGGCAATTCGTAAAGCTCGAGGCGCTGGGCGCGCATTTTCGCCTTGTCGACGGGCGCGGCGTAGCTGGTGAAAATCGCATACCAATAGCAATTCTCGTCGTCGACGGGCACATGCCACTGGGTAATCGTCATCTCCGTGCTCATCGGAATGACGAACGCATGCGGGAATAGCTGGTTGGTGACGCGAACGTGGGTGCGCTGCTCGTCGATTTCTCGCAAGGCGATGAGCCGCAGGCCGTATTCAGTGTGCTCGACGTTGATGATCGGCCGGTCGTATTCGCGCAGGACCTTCGTCATGGGCATCTCCGAGTCGGCCGACGCACCGCGGAACTGCTTGCCGTAAGCCGCCGATACATCCTCATCCTCGAAGAACCGGTGAAGGAACGAGGCGTGAGCCGGGTCGATGCCGACTTCCAGGGCCTGCAGCCAATTGCATTCGATCAGGCCCTTGAAGGCGAAGGTGTATTCGCCCGGCGCGGCGAAGCAGTCGATCTCCGGAAACGCCGGCGGCTCGCCTTCACCCAAATACGCCCACAGGATTCCCCCCTTCTCCAGGACGGGATAGGACCGCTGCTTGATGTTCTTGCAGAGCGAGGAGTTTGCGGGCTCGGCGGGCGTCTCGAGACACTGTCCCGTGGCATCAAACAGCCACCCGTGGAAGGCGCAGCGCAGACCACCGTTCTCGAGCCGGCCGAAGGCAAGGTCGGCGCCCCGATGCGGGCAGTCGCGATCGAGCAGGCCATAGCGCCCCGTTTCGTCCCTGAACAGAACGAAGTTCTCACCGAGAAGCTTGACGGCCTTGATCGGGCGCCCCTCATCGAGTTCGTCGACAAGTGCAGCAGGCTGCCAATACATCCGCATCAGCTTTCCCGCGGGCGCCTTTGGTCCGACGCGGGTAATGAGGTCGTTCTGCTCTTGGCTCATCATGACTTGGATCTCCTCTCTCCGGCTTCGAGATGCGTCCTCCGGCTATCGGGACGCGGACTAACGCTGAAACACGATCTTGCCGCCGACAATCGTCAGGTCGGCTTTGATGTCTTTGATCTGCTCCTCGGGGACCGTCATGAGGTCCGCCGACAACGCGGTCAGATCCGCCAGTTTTCCCGCCTCGATCGTCCCCTTCTCGTTCTCCTCGAACATGTAGTGCGATGCCGCGCTGGTGTAGAGGCGCAGCGCCTGCTCGCGGCTGACGGCTTCGTTCGCTCCATAAACGCGTCCGGCGGGATCCTTGCGGGTCACCATGATGTACATATTGATGAAGGGATTGATCGTGTTCACCGGGAAGTCGGTGCCTGCGCCGAGGCTGTTCAGCCCCACCTTCTCGATGAGAGTTCTGGTGGGCACGGCCCGATTGGCGACCGCCGCACCCAGGAAGCGCTCGACGGTCGCCGCCTTGTCCCACATGAACACGTTCTGGAAGTCGACCCTGACACCGAGGCGCTTCGCGCGCTCCATTTGCTCGGGCACTATCAAGCTTCCATGGATCAGGACGAAACGCCGATCCTTGATCGATTTTTCCTTGTCGGCCGCTTCGAATGCATCAAGGACTTGGTCGATGCCCTTGTCGCCGACGGCATGGATACCCACGCGCCAGTTGTGGCGATTGCAAATGGACACCAGCTCCTTGAGACGTTGCGGCGATTGCTGGGCAATGCCGTGGTAGTCATCATGCGAGTCTGGATAGGCCTCGCGCATGAGCGCCGTCTTGAGCGTCATGCCGCCATCGTAGAGGATCTTGATTCCGGCGAACTTCAGCCAGTCATCGCCAAAGCCCGACGAGGCGCCGTTGCCTCGCATGATGGCTTCCCAGGCCGCGTTCTCGGCGGGGGGCTCCGGGCGCCACATGAGGCCGACCCGTAGCGTTGCTTCACCCGCCTGCGCCACTCGCTGCAGGGCCGCGATGTCCCTGGGCGAGGTGGCCCCTTCTACGGCGCTGGTGATCCCGAACGAGTTCAGCACACCTTCCGCGAGCTTGAATTGGCGAAACTCGTCGTCCGCGGTCCACTCCGGAACGGCTTTTTCGACCTGATCGATCGCCGTCTCGACCAGAACGCCGGTCAGGTCACCGGCACTGTCGCGCTCAAACGATCCGCCGCTTGGGTTTGGCGTGGCCTTGGTTACGCCGGCCTTCTCGAACGCCATCGAATTGGCCATCGAGAAGTGGCCAACGGTCCGCAGATAGACCGGATTGTTCGGCGCGACGCCATCGATCTCCTGACGTGTCAGGTAGCGCTTTTCCGCGAGTTGTGACGGGGGATGCCAGGCGCTTCCGATGATCCACTCGCCGGGCTTCTTCTTCGCCACGAACTGCTTGATGCTTGCGAGGGCATCCGCAACAGTCTTGGCGCCGCTCATACTCACGACGTAGTCGGACAGACCGGCGGCCCTGAAATGCGCGTGCGTGTCGATCAGCCCGGGAATGACAGTCTTGCCCTGCAAGTCGATTGTGCGGGTGCGATTTCCGGCCAACGCCTTGATCGTCGCGGTGTCTCCTACGGCCAATATTTTTCCGTCGCGAACGGCAAGCGCTTCCGCAACCTTTGACTGACCGTCCATGGTGAGAATCTTGCCGTTGATCAAGGCCAGCGAGGGGGCGTTGGGCTCCTGCTGCTGGGCAAATGCCGCGCTTGATGTCAGCACAACTCCGAGGATCGCCGTCGTCAGCTTCATCGCGCCTTCTCTGTTTGTTCGGTAGTCGAACAATGGTTCGATTTAGATCAGAATGACTCCAATGTGACGAGCTAGCAAGCAAAATATTTCCGCAATCTCTGCCCAATGCAACCGCATCGCGCCAACCAGAACGAGATTGAGAGGATCCTAGAATTGTTGTAACCGATCAACGAACTTATGTTCTTTTAACGAACAACTTCAAAGGAATTGAGGTCGGATGCCGCGAGTGAGATTTGTCCAGCAGGACGGCAGCGAAAAATCCATCGAGGTCGGACGCGACCTCAGCGTGATGCTCGCGGCCGTTCGCAACGGTATTCACGGTATCGACGGCGAATGCGGCGGCAGCCTCGATTGCGCGACCTGTCACGTCTACGTCGATGAAGAACAAGCAAGCTCTGTCCCCCAGCCGGGCGAAGAAGAGCTCGAGTTGCTATCCGCCGTGTCGGGAGAGCGAAAGCCGAACAGTCGGCTGAGTTGCCAGCTGAAGGTGCTGCCCCCTCTCGACGAGCTGGTGGTCCATGTGCCGGCGAGGCAGTCATGACGGGACTGGTCATCATCGGCGCCTCATATGCCGGGGTTCAAGCCGCTCTCACTGCTCGTGACGCCGGCTATTCTCAGCCCATCACCATTGTGTGCGACGAAGAGTGGTTGCCGTATCAGAGGCCGCCGCTATCCAAGGACTTCCTTCTCGGGCGCATCAGCGAGCAAAATCTGATCTTGCGCGACGAGGCCTTCTTCGAAGGCAAGCAGATCGATCTCGTTCTTGGGCACCGCGCCACGCTGCTTGATTTGCGCGCGCGACAGGTCACTCTGGCCGACGACAAAGCTCTGGAGTTTGAAAAACTCCTCATCGCCACAGGCTCGCGCGCGCGGCGCATCGCGGTCGAGGGCGCGGACTTCGATGGGATTTTCTATCTGCGTTCAGTGACCGATGCGATCGACCTGAAGCCACGTCTGTCCGATGCCGCGGAGATCGTCATCGTCGGGGGTGGCTTTATAGGGCTGGAAGTTGCGGCCTCCGCGGCAAAGCTGGGCAAGAAGGTCACCGTCGTGGAAGCAAGCAGCCGCCTGCTTGAGCGTGCGGTCTCGCCGGTCTTGTCGGCCTTTCTTCTTGATACGCATGTGCGGGCTGGCGTCGACGTGATGCTCAACGAAACGATTACGTCCTTCAAAGGAAGCGATCGAAAAGTTTCCGCTGTCGTGCTGGGCAACGGTGCCAGTGTCCGCGCCGACCTGGTGCTGGTGGGGATTGGTGGTGTCGCCAATGACGAGATCGCGCGCTCGGCTGGGCTTAGATGCACGAATGGAATCGTTGTTGACGAGCACGGACAATCCGAAACATCGGACATCTTCGCGGCCGGTGACTGCGCCAACCACTTCAACCGCTTTTGCGAAAGCTGGGTCAGATTGGAATCGGTGCAAAACGCCCAGGATCAAGCGAAGGCCGCTGGACTTGCGATCGCCGGGACTCGAGCGCCCTATGAGAGTGTGCCGAGGTTCTGGTCCGACCAATACGACGTCAAGCTGCAGATTGTCGGGCTGGCCGGACAGTATGATCGGCAGGCGGTCCGAGGTGCGGTCGACGACGGAAGGTTCTCGGTCTTCTACTATCGCCAGGGCCGATTGGTCGCGGTGGACAGCGTCAACCGGCCAGGCGAGCAAATGGCAGCCCGACGCCTGATTGCCGCGGGGATCTCCCCTGCACCGGAGCAAGCCGCAGATCCTTCCTTTGACCTCAAATCCCTGGTGACAGCCGGAGACAAGGCTAGCGCCTAGCCCGCGGATTTGTGATGGTTCTCACTTTCGAGAGGCCGCCGACAGGGACCGCCCAATAGAATGCCCAGACTGAAGCGTACGGAAGAAGAGGAAAAGGCGCGCGAGGGAAGCGAGTTCATCGAGACCCTGGATCGGGGTCTTCGCGTGATACAGTCATTTGGCATCGATCGCCGTCCAATGACCCTCAGCGACCTGTCCAAGAGCGCGAATCTTCCGCGGGCGACGGTGCGCCGGATCCTGATGACCCTCGTAAGATCCGGATTCGTCGTGGGCGACGAACGGTTGTTTTCGCTAACGCCCAGGGTGCTGCTTTTGGCTTCGGCCTATTTGACGTCGAACCAAATCAGCTCCGTGATGCAGCCGTTGATGGACGAGGTCGCCGGCAAGGCCAAGGAGGTCTGCTCCCTTGCGATCCTGGATGGCGAAGAGGTCGTCTTCATCGCCCGTTCGAGTCCGGCGCGGGTATTTTCGACGGGACTGGACATAGGATATCGACTGCCGGCTTTCTGCACGTCAGTGGGACGCGTTCTGCTGGGCAGATTGGCCAACGACGAGCTGACGAGAACGGTCGACGGCATGAAGCTGGCGGCTCAGACCCAGTCGACGCTGGTCGACAAATCGGCAGTGATTGCGACAATCATTGCCGACCGCACCAAAGGGTACAGCCTTGTCGATCAGGAAGCCGAAGAGGGCTTTCGGTCGATATCGGTGCCAATTCGCCGCTACGATGGCGCAGTCATCGCAGCCGCAAATATTGGGGCTCATGTCGATCGCATCACGACCGGTGAGATGATCGATCGCTTCCTGCCTCTTCTCAAAGAGATGTCCCTCGCCGCGCAGCCCCTGCTCGTCTGAGAAGCTGCCGCCTTCTGGCGAGCACCCTCATTTCAGCCGTTTCTTGTAGGCGACCGGGTCCATGTCACGGACATCCACGCTTATGCTGACCACATCCGGGCATCGCTCAGTCATCGTCCGTCGAAGGCTCGTACTCAGCTCGATCTTCTGGTCGGGCGACCGACCTTCGAGCAAGTAGACCGACAGATGCACGAAGCTGTCACGCTTCCCGGCAACCAGGAAATCGTTGTAGACGCACGCTCGCACCTTGACGTCCTCCGCCTTCATGATCCCCGTTCGCCAAGCGGCTTCAAAGAGCGCTTCCATCAAGCCTGCTACGTCGTCGCGAGCGAGCGCTCCTTCCGAATATTCGATCACCAGGTGCGGCATGACACTATTCTCGTTTTCAGGTCGCGTTCATGAGATGACCCCACCGTCGTAGACCGTTCGCCCCCCAACGATGGTCCGCACAGCCGTGATGTCCTTTATGCCTTCTTCCGGAATCGTCATGATATCGTCGGACAGAACGACCATATCGGCATACTTGCCCGGTTCTATCGATCCGACTTTGTCCTCTGAAAACGAATATCGAGATGCTGCGCTCGTGTAGAGCTGGATAGCTTCCTTCCGGCTGATCCGTTCTCCTTCTCCATACACGTCGCCATTCTTGTCGCGGCGGGTCACCATGACATACATATTGACGAATGGATTTAGGAGGTTGATCGGATAGTCGGTACCTTGCCCAATCAAGTTCAAGCCCATGACGTCGATCATGGTTCGCATGGGGAAGGCCCTATCGGCGGTATCTTTGCCGAGAAATTTCGCCACGACAGCCGCCTTGTCCCAGAGGAACGAGGTCTGCGCGTCGACACGCACGTCCAATTTCTTGGCACGCAGCATTTGATCTGGCCGCATAAGGCTGCCATGGATGACGATAAAGCGCCTTCCCTTGATCGACCTCTCAGCATCCGCGAGCTCGTAGGCGTCCATGACACGGTCGATGGCGGCGTCCCCAACGGCGTGGACACCGACGCGCCAGCCATAGCGATTGGCCGCTGCAACCAGGGCATTGAACCTGGATGGCTCGATAACGATGGTCCCCTTGTATTCGCGATCGTCGGGGTAACCGTCCCGCATCGCGGCTGTTCGCAATGTCATCCCGCCGTCGATCTGAAGCTTGACGCCGGAATAGCTCAACCAATCATCGCCGAAGTCTGAAGCTGCGCCGATGCGAGAGAAGAACAGCTCCCATTCTTCGATCGTCATGCTGGGATTGAGGCCGCCCGTCGGCGCGTACATGGCGCTGATGCGCAAAGACGCATGTCCTGTTTGCCGGACTCGCTGATGGGCGCGGAAGGTTGCGGGATCGACTGCCGCGCTAATTGCGGAGGTCAGCCCAAATTGATTGAAGTATCGCATCGCGAACTTCATCTGCTCATCGCGATCCTCGTCCGACCATTCGGGCAGAAGGCCGTGAACAAGGTCCTCCGCGGCCTCCTCCAATGTACCGTTCGGCTCGCCGGTGGATTTGTCGCGATGGATGATCCCGCCATCCGGATCAGGCGTGTCCTTTGTTATTTTTGCGAGGGCCAATGCCTGCGAGTTGACGAGAGTGAAGTGGCCAATCGGCAAGCACACCGGATTGTGGGGAGCGGCCCGATCGAGTTCCTCGCGCGTCAAGAAGCGCTTTTCGGCCAATTGCGAGACTGGGTGCCATTGTGCACCGCGCACCCATTTCCCCTTGGGCAATCTGCCAGCGTGCTCCCCGATACGGGCCAATGCCTGCTCGACCGTGGTGACGTCGTTCAGCTGCACCGTGTACTTGATCAATCCGGCCTGCTCGACATGAGCATGGGTATCGATCAGGCCCGGAAGGACGGTTCGACCGCCCAAATCGATAACGGCCGTGTTCGGGCCCGCGAGCGCAGATATTTCATCGATCTTGCCGACCGCGACGAAGCGGCCGTCTCGCACGGCGACCGCGTTCGCCACGCCAAACAGCGGGTCAACCCTGAGGAACTTGCCGTTGGTGTAAATCGTGTTCGGCGTGCCGATGGACTCGCTGCGGTTCGTGCCGCGGGCACTATGGCCACGTAAATCCATCATCCATCCATTTTGTTGTTAGTTCGACTATCGAACATTCGTTCGTATCTTGTCGTCTTTACGACTCCGGTTCGCAATTGTCAAAAAGATGGGGCTCGTCCAGGACGACAGATTGCACCTGCACAGTAAGGAACGCGCTGAGCGACCGCGTGACGATTCTTTTCCATGACATGGAGGCCACTGGAACGGCTGGCGATAGCCGCCGGCCCATCAGGATCGGCCAAGAGCCGATTTGGGTCCAACTTCAGCTGGATTGATCACTCCAATCGCGTGGTAGGCGCGGCCGAAATAGATCAGATTGTCGGTGGAGCCCGATCTTTGCAGCGCGACGACCCGGCAGAACAGCACATCATGCGTGCCGACATTGACGATATCGGCAATCCGGCAGTCGAACGCGGCGGCACAGTCGACCAGCACCGGCGCACCCGTTGCGAGTGTCGACCAATCCGCGGCGGCGAACCGCTCTTCGGCAGGCACCTTGCCGCCGAACAGGCGGGACAGTTGCTCGTGCCTCGCCGAGAGCACATTGACGCACACCGCCTTGTTGCGCATCACGATCACCCAACCAAGCCCGCCATGCGAAGGCGACGCGCAGTGCCTGCCTGAGCGCCCCGCGCCCATCGCATGGTCAGCAGGAAGCCTCGTGCGTATAAGGCGCGGCCCGCCCATGGCTACGCGCCTCACGACTCGCGCGCTTCGGGGGGAAATGCCACGACATCGTCAGACCCCACGATCAGACGGATTCGGCACCGGCCGGGCAGGACGACAAGGCCGCGATCCCCGGCGCGCGCAGCAGGACGGGCGCGCGCGCAACGCCGGCGACTTCGATGTAGAGATCGATGTGATCGCCCTGGAAGACCTGTGTCGTCACTGTTCCACGCAACGATCCCGGCGTGCTTCCCGACGTCACGGCCAGATGCTCCGGCCGAATGAAAGACGTCCACATCGTCACCGATGGCAAGCTTCGCGAGCGGCGCCGCCGGAACCTCCAGGCGCATGTCGCCGACGGAAACAGTCGCGGCCTCTCCGCGCCGCTCAACGAGACATCCGGTGAGAACATTCACATTCCCGACGAAGGATGCAACGAAGCAATCCGCGGGACGGCAATAGACATCACCAGGCGCGGCAATCTGACGTATCCGCCCCGCCGACATCACCGCAATACGGCCTGACATCGACAGCGCCTCGCCCTGGTCGTGGGGTGACGAAGACGCTGGTGACGCCGAGCTCGCGCTGGATCTGCTTCAGCTCGACCTGCATCGACCCGCGCAGATTCTTGTCGAGCGCCGAGAACGGTTCATCGAGCAAGAGCACCTTCGGCTTGATCACGAGCGCGCGCGCCAGTGCGACGCGCTGCTGCTGGCCGCCCGATATCTACCGCGGCTTGCGGTCACGGAATCCGTCCAGCCTCACCAGCGCCATAGCCTCGTCGACGCGGCGCGCAATCTCTTTGCTGTCGATGCCGCGGGTCTTCAGACCGTAGGCAATTTTGTTGGCGACACTCATATGCGGAAAGAGCGCGAGATCCTCCGATCGCGGCCATCTCCTCGCCGATCAGACCGATCGTCTCACGCCGCTTTCGCCTGCTCCGGCGAGGCCGTCTCCATCGCGCGCATGTAGAGGTCGAGCAGGCTTTCGCGCTCGTCGCGCTCGTTCTTGTCTTCCTTGCGCAGCTTGATGATCTCCTTGAGGATCTTCACGTCGAAGCCCTCGCCCTTGGCCTCCGCGAAGACTTCCTTCTTCTGTTCGCTCAACTCCTGCATTTCGCTGTCGAGGTTCTCGATCCGCTCGACGAAGGAACGGATCTTGCCGCCGGGAATGGTGATGTCGGACATAGTGCCTCTTTGCTGACTGAGGTCGTGAAAATGACCGCAAAGAAATGACCAATGTGTTAACCTCGCTCCCACGCATAGCCCGATGAAAAGCACTGAGGGAGCCGTTCCATGCCCGAGCTTCGCTTCGATGACGGTGCCGCCTATGAGCAGATGATGGGAGTCTGGAGCCGTTCGGTCGGCGAGGTCTTTCTCGACTGGCTTAGGCCTGCGCAAGGGCTGCGCTGGATCGATGTCGGCTGCGGCAGCGGCGCCTTCACCGAGCTCATCCTGGCACGTTGCGCCCCCAGCGACCTGCAGGGCATCGATCCCTCCGAGGGACAGCTCGCCTTTGCCCGCTCGCGTCCCGGCGCGCGCGGCGCCGTGTTTCAAACGGGCGATGCCATGGCACTGCCCTTTGCGACGGCGAGTTTCGATGCCGCGGTGATGGCATTGGTCCTCGTCTTCGTGCCGGATCCGTCGAAAGGTATCGCGGAACTGATGCGGGTCGTTCGTCCCGGCGGCCTCGTCGCGACCTACATGTGGGACATGCTGGGCGGCGGATTTCCGCTCGATCCGATCCTCGATGAGATGCACGCGATGGGGCTGTCGCCGACGCGTCCACCGCATATGGAGGTGTCCACGCTTGCCGCGCTTCAGAACCTTTGGCGCGCGGCCGGGCTGCAGCAGATCGAGACCCGCGAGATCACCGTGCAGCGGACGTTTCGCGATTTCGACGAGTTCTGGAACGTGGAGACGAAGGCCCCCTCCACCGCGCCGGTGATCGCGGCCATGCCGGCGGCCGATGTCGCCCAGCTCATGCAGCGCGTGAGGGCGCGCCTGCCCGCTGACACGGATGGCCGCATCACCTGCAGCGCCCGCGCCCACGCGATCAGCGGACGCAAGCCGGGCTGAGGATGTGAGGAAGCAGGACGACAGCCCCTAGGAAGTGTGGAGCGAAGCAAAGTCCATCATCACCCTGATCGAGCAAAAATGATGGGTTTCTTCGCTGTACCTATGCTGCGCGCTGGAGATGGATCATCAAAACTTCACGGGAGGCGCCATCTTGCCGAGGCGGTCTCGACGAACGCCGCCGCGGTTCCATGCACGCCATCAAACTCTCTCCCGAATTCCTACAAATCTCCGCCATCTACCAAAGGTAGATTTCTCCCACGAAGCGTGGTCAACAACGCGACTTGCAAGAAACTCTGCAGGCGTAAGGCTCGCTTCCGACAATGAAATGGGAGTTACGCCATGCAGCATCTGCCGAACGACACCTTCGACGTCGCCCTCGATCAGTTTGGTCAGATCGAGACCGTCTATGGAGACCCCGGCTTTCCCGCAGCCAAGGACGTCTGGGGCGGCAACGATACCGTGACGGCCACCGTCACGGAGCTCAATACCCGACTGACGATTTTCGGCGACGACCACACGATGCTGCTTGGTCACTCGCAAGGCGGCAATGACACGCTCATTGCCGACATCGGCGGCGGCTGGAACACCGGTCTCGTGGTCGGCGATACCCAATCGATGATCGACGACGCCAGGGGCGGCAACGACACCATCGTCGCGGATGCCTATGGCACGGTCTACACCACTGTCTCGGCCTTCGGCGATGTCGCGGGCGACATGTCGGGCAATGCGCAGGGCGGCCATGACGACATTACCGGCTCGATCGGGTGGCGCGGTGGCGCCAACCTGTTCGCCGGCGATGCCGGCGGTTCCATGATCGACACCTCGCACGGCGGCAACGACACGCTCGACGTCAGCGTGCTCACCACGGACGGCGGGGCGACTGTCAGCGGCGACTCCATCGGTGCCCTGCGCGGCCTTGCGCAAGGCGGCAACGACAGTCTGACCGTCACGCTGAACGGCGACAGCCCCATCTCCGGCGCATCCCTGTCGGGGGATTCGTCGACGTCCCTGATGGATTTTGCCCAAGGCGGCGACGATGTCCTCACCGTCCAGATCGAGGGCCAGTACGCGGATGCGATCTCGTCGCTGTTCGGCGACGCGCCGATCATGACGGGTCATTCCCATGGCGGCAACGATATCCTCAACGGCGGCGCCGGCCGGGACTTCATGTATGGCGATGCGCGGATTTATGAACCCGCATCTCCCGGCTCGATCACCAGCGGCATCGACACGCTGAACGGCGGAGCCGGCGACGACCAGTTGTGGGGCGGGGGAAACAGCGACCTCTTCGTCTTCAACACCGGCTCCGGAAACGACACGATCAACGACTTCGATCAGGGCAACAAGGCCGTCGGCAGCACCGCTGTGGAGCACGATCTGATCGACGTGCAGGACTACGGCTTTGCCGACTGGACGGCGCTGTCCAGCCTGATCAGCGACAACGCCGCCGGCGATGCCGTGATCCATCTGTCGGCCCATGATGCAATCACGCTGGACGGCGTCCAGGCGGCGAGCCTGCATCCGACCGACTTCATCATCTGAGGAATCGAATCGAAAAGCGGCGATTGTCGCCCCGTGGCGCACAGGGGGCGACATCGGAGATTGCAACGGCACGATGACGGGTTCCCGTCGCGCGGCGCTGGCAATCTTCACCGCCATCGAACTCTGTCCCGAATTCCAGCAAACCCCTGCCATCGACCAGAACTAGATTCGTCTCCGTGAAGCCTGGTCAACAACGCGTCCTGCAAAACTTCGGCAGGCGTCAGACCGGCTTCCGACAAATGAAATGGGAGTTACGCCATGCAATATCTGCCGAACGACACCATCGACGTCCTGCTCGACCAGTTTGGTCAAATCGAAACCATCCACGGCGACCCGAATTTTCCGACCACCACGGACGCCTGGGGCGGCAACGACACCGTGACGGCGACCATCAGCCAACCCGAAGCAGAGGTCACGATCTTCGGTGAGGACGACACGACGTTGCATGGCCACTCCCGCGGCGGCAACGACACGCTCACGGTCAACTTCAACTACGGCTGGAACGCAGCCCTGGTGGTCGGCGATGCCCAGGCGATGACCGATGACGCCAGGGGCGGCAACGACACGATCAGTGTCGATGACGACTCGCTGTACACCAACGCGCATGCTTTCGGCGACGTCGTCGGCGACATGTCGGGCAATTCGCATGGCGGCAGCGACGTCATCACCGGCGCGGTGGGCTGGCGGAGCTACGACAATGTGTACGCCGGCGATGCCGGCGGTTCCATGACCGGCACGGCGCAGGGCGGCAATGACATGCTAGATATCACTGTGGACACCCTGCAGGGCTTTGCGACGGCTAGCGGCGATGCCATCGGCCCCATCGGCGGCGATGCGCATGGCGGCAACGACAACATCACCTTCACCTTCGGCACCGAGGTCGTCATGACTGGCGGATTTGGCTACGGAGATTCGGTGACCTCGCTGACCGACAATGCCCGAGGGGGGAATGACATTCTCACACTCGAATTTGATGGCGTCGACACCATCCGCTTTGCGCACCCGGAGCTCTACGGCGATGCACCGACCATGTCCGGCAATGCCCAAGGCGGTAACGATATCCTCACCGGCGGGGCAACTCACGATCACCTCTATGGCGATGCCGCGAGCTATGCCCCCGCCACGCCGGGCTCGATCACCGGCGGCAGGGATATCCTCAACGGCGGCGCCGGCGATGACCAGCTTTCCGGCGGTGGCAACAGCGACACCTTCGTCTTCAACACCGGCTCCGGCAACGACCTGATCACCGACTTCGACCAGGGCAACAAGGCGGTCGGCAGCACCGTGACCGAGCACGACCTGATCAATGTGCAAGATTACGGGTTTGCGGACTGGGCGGCGCTGTCGAAACTGATCAGCGACAATGCCGCGGGCGACGCCGTGATTCATCTCTCCGCCAGCGATTCGATCACGCTCGACGGCGTCCAGACCGCGAGCCTGCACCCGATCGACTTCCTCATCTGAGCAGGTTGCTCCGGGAGCAAAGCGAGGCGATACTGATCCACAACGAGCTCCTTCGCAGAGAACAAAAACCCGCCGGCGAGGCGGGTTTTCTTCTAGAACGGCCTCGTCCTGGCGAGCCCGCCCAAAACGGCCGCCGAAGGATGGCCCTGGAGCTGTTCTCAAGATGCGGAAGCTACGGTTTCGGTTCACGTCGGGTAGACAGCGTCAACCAGGTCCACAGTTTCCTGCAATTGCACGCTCACAACGCCATGGCAACGAAAAGCAAGAGCCTCCTGCCCAGCCTTCGCAGCGTTCGGCGTGGCGCCCGGTGGGTGCGAACGAGGTTCGCGCGCGCACCGCGGATGGTTCGCATCGCAGGCAGCGTGGCGGTGTTGCTTGCGGCTCTCGCGCTTGTGAACATCGCCTATCAGTTGATCCGCAAGCCGACCGAGTTGTTCGTCCTCATCGGCAACGTCCTCGACAAGGAGCCGGCGGAGACCTGGGCGAGATACGGGCCCCTCTTCCGCAATCATTCCACCGCGACGGTCACGCCGGAATTGCTGGCCGCGCTGGCGCAGGTCGAGAGCTCGGGCAATCCGGTGGCGCGCACCTATTGGCGCTGGCGATGGAGCTTCAATCCGCTGGCGATCTACCGTCCTGCCTCCAGCGCGGTCGGCCTGTTCCAGATGACCGACCCGGCCTTCGCGGAGGCCGCGCGGTTCTGTGTCCGCGGCAACGCGGTCACGCAGACCGGCTGCGGGTTCACGGGCTTCTACATCCGTACGATCCCGAGCCACGCCGTCGAGCTGGCCTCGGTGTATCTGGACCGCCAGGTGGCCGTGGTTCTCACCCTCGCGGGCGATGTGAAGGCGAGCGCGCAGCAGAAGCAGGATCTGGCCGCCTTCATCCATCTCTGCGGCGCGGGTCCAGCAGCGGCCTATGTGCGGCGCAAGTTTCAGATGATCGCGGGGAAACGTTGCGGTGATCACCTCGTCGCGGGTTATCTCGCCAGGGTCAACGCGATGAAGCGGCAGTTTCTGCGGCTTGCGGCGGAGGATCCTTAGGGTGGGTTAGCCTGCACAAACGCAAAGTGCGGCTGCTGGCGTAACCCACCTCTTTTCTCCGCGGTAACAGAAGTGGTGGGTTACGCTACGCGAACTGCGCTTTGCGCCGTCGCACCCTACGCACCTATCAATGAGCCGCGTTCGGTGGCCTTCACCACCAATACGGCCAGCGCCATCCCTCGTAACGAACGTAAGACGGCACCAGCGGCGGACCGTAGGGATCGACCTTGTCGTCTTCCGGGCGATACCGGTAGCGGGGAATGATGTTGTAGTCCCACGGCGTGGGCCGCAGCACCGGCGCCGTGACGATCAGCCTCTCCTGCGGTGCACGGACCACTTGCTTCCGCGGCTTTGCTTCGGCAGCCGATGTTGCAAGGCCGCTCAGCACCAGGGCCGTTCCGAGCGCGTAGGCGATGGTCATTTTCTTCATTACATTGGTCTCCTTGCCGCCAGAGTGCAAAAGGACGGACAGCAAGGCAAGCGAATTCGCGCACGAGTTTTGCGGGAATGACCGATGCCACTCTTCCAAGGCCCTGCGTCGTTGCGAACGAAGCTCGGACTATCTCAGCAGGCATGCCACGGCCCAGCGTCGCCCACGCGCGAGCCTCACGCGCCGCCGTCACCATCGAATAGCGCCAGCGCCCGCGGCACCTGAGCGCGATCCGCGACCAGCACATATTCCTGTCGCGAGAGGCTGGCGCCGCTCGCGAGCACGATCGAAGTCTTCGGGCAAAGGCCGAAGCATCCGGTCATGACCAGCTTTGCCGGCTTGCTACCGTCGCGCTTGCTCGCCTTGAGTTCGGACTTCAGCGCACGCCTGACGTCGCCGCCCTCGTCGCTGCGCTTCAGGCACTTTCGGCATACCAGGACCGGCGCCGCGCGGCGCGATCTGGCGATCATCGGGTCTTGAGATTTCGGCATTGCAGATTTCGAGGGCTTTTCAGGCATTACAGACCAATATGGGGCTTCACCTCATATAGGGATGGAACCGCGATCTCGCTGCCTGGACGAAGCGATGCACGGTCGATCGGCACTCGCGGGCTCTACTCGCGCGCGCGACGCAGCGCCTGCTCCAGCTTCATCCGCTGCTTGTCCCAGCGGCCCTGCTCGGCCTCGGTGCGTTCGTCGAGCGCGGTCCGCTCGGCCTCGATCTCCTCCGCCCGCGCCTCGTGCTCCCGCCTCGCTCTGTCCAGCGCCGCCTGCGCTGTCGCGACAGCCTTCTCCCGCCGCGCGCGCTCCCTGGCGCGGGCAGCCTCCTCTTTCCGGCGCTCGTCCTCGCGCCGCCGCTCTTCCTTCTCGAATGCCGCGGCAGCCTTGCGCGCTGCCTGATCGTCGATCTTGCGCGATGCTTTCCGTGTCGGCTTGACGGTGCGCCTGTTCGATCGCGAATTGCTCTTCGACCTGCTTTTGCGCTCGCTCCCGGATCTGGCCTCGCTCTCGCCGAGATCGGTCGGCAGCTCCGCGCTCTCGGTGAACGGACCGTCCGAGCCGACCGGACGTCTGAGCACGACACCCGGCTTCGCCATGGCCGCCGCGACGATTTTTGGATCTTCGGTCTCCTTCGCGACGCCCTGATGGAACAGGTTGGAGCTGGCGCCCCAGGCCTGCAGCGCCGCCTTCATCGAGGGAGCGGCGATCGCCTGATCGTAGAAGCCGAGCGAGGTCTGGTAGGTCTTGAGTTTCCTCGCCGATCTGCTTTTCGCTCGTTTTGACATGCCGCCCTGATTCTGGCTTCGCTGTCCGCTGGCGATCGTAGCAGGCGCAGTCCGGTCGCGAACTACGAACTTCCCAACAACGCGTCATAGCCTTTCTCGCTGAACGCCAGCAGACAGAACCCGTGCCCGAACGGATCGGCCAGCATCGCGATCCGGCCATAGGGCGCATCGCGCGCGGGCGCCTCGAGGATCGCACCCGCACTGAGCGCGCGCGCCACGGCGGCGTCGACGTCGTCAACGATGACGTCGATATGCACGGGCGTCCAGTGCCGCTGGTAGCGCCGGCGATCGCCGCCGGCGCCGATCGTGCCGGCCTGCTTGGTCAACAGATAGACCGGCGCCGGCCAGCCGTTGAGCTCGACGAAGTCGGCGCCGAAGCGGCGGCCGACCGTCAGGCCGAACGCTTCTGTGTAGAAGGTCGTGGCTATCCCGACGTCCGGGACGTCGATGTTGAGGAGGAAGGTCATGGCGGGCTCGTCGGCGAGGTTTCCGGATGAGCGGAAGCTACGCACCAAACGCCGAGACGTCGAGGGGACTCCACCGTGACGTCATGCGCCTGTTTTGCGCGACAGGTCAAACGTCATTCGGTATTGCCGAAGTCAAATCAAATCCCGAACGATTCCATGGCGATGTCTACTGTGCATGGGGTTGTTTTCGCAGATATCGTCTGGCCGGGCCTTCAATCGTCCCTCAGGCTCAGGATATACGCCGAGAGCGCCTCGGCCTGTTCCGGCGAGATCACCAGGTTCGGCATGTTCTGGTGGCTGGTCCGCCAGAACACCTTGAGCGACAGCGCGGTGGTGCCGTGCCGGTCCGCGATGGACTGGAAGCTCGGGGCCTCGTCGAACACTCCGGTCATGTGCGGCTCGACGGCGTGACACGTCTGGCACCAGGCCCGCGCCAGGCGATGTCCCTCCGCGATCGTGCGCGAGCCGGGCCTTGAGGCCCCCGCGGCGGTGTGGACGACGCTGAAGAGAAACAGCACCGACAAGGCGATCAGGATGACGATGCCGATGTAGATTCGAACAGTGTGCGACATGGCCAGACCTCACTGAAACATCGGCCCAGCCTAGATTTTCACCGGAAGGCCTAGTTGATCTGCCTCAAGCGAGGGGCGGATGGCCGCTCTCGCCTTCGCAGCTTGCCGCCCACCTCCTCAGCACGTCACAAGGTCGGTGTGACCGAATCCCTTGGAATAATCGAGCAGCGAGATCACCGTCGGTGTGAGACGGATCAGCCGCACCTCTGAAGGTTTCGGCACGGTGAGGCCGGAGGCCTTCTGCTCGGGATAGCGCGCCATCAAAAGCGCGATTGCCTTCTCGGCTTCGGCCGGATCGGTCACGGCCACCGCCCCCGCCGCCATGGACAGGCCAGTGATCTCCATCACTTGCGCCGGGTCGTCGTCGATCGCCAGCGAGACCCGGTCGTCCCGGGACAGGTTCTGCGCCTTCTGGCTGTCGATGCCGCAGAGGAAGTAGATGGTGAAGCCTTCGTTGGCATAGCCAACGGTCGTCACCTGCGGCCAGCCATCCGGGCGAATGGTTGCGATCCGCATCGTGCGGTGCTGGTCCAGCAGGGCCTGGATTTTTTGTCTGAGCATATTGTCCATCGCACGGCCTCCGGTGGTCATTTCCGCAAGAGGATACGACCCTCACGCGCAATGCCGTTGACGCAGCTCAATCCCGCGCGGGCGACGTTGGCTCATTGATCATGCCGCTCGCCAGGATCACGGCGACCGCTTAGGCTTGCGCTCAGTTATGGTTCAGGAGGCATCACCATGAACGGCAATCGCTATTACGGCGTCCGGGTCGAAGGCGCCAAATACGGCGTGGGATTCGGCTCGGCGCTCGCCATCGCGATCTCCTACACCAACAACCATTCGATTCTGTGGGCAATCATCCACGGCATCCTGGGTTGGCTCTACGTGATCTTCGTCGCGCTGTTTCGGTGATATCGCACCGGCAGGCGAGCCGCGGCCGGCGCGGCTTGCAGCTTTTCCTTGCTTTCCCGGTTCCCGTCTCTACGGTCGCGCCGCGCACGAACCGTTGAGACGAGACAGACATGACCGACACGATGAAATGCCCGGCCTGCAGCTCCGAGCACGCCTATCAGGACCGCGATCTCTGGGTCTGCCCGGAATGCGGCCATGAATGGAGCGGCGCGGCGGAAGCAGCCCCGGACACGGCGCAGGATGCGGGCGTGCGCGATGCCAACGGCAATGTGCTCTCCGACGGCGACAGCGTCATCGTGATCAAGGATCTCAAGATCAAGGGCTCGTCCTCGGTCGTCAAGGGCGGCACCAAGGTGCGCAACATCCGCCTGCAGGACGCCAGTGACGGCCACAACATCGCCTGCAAGATCGACGGCATCGGCGCGATGAATCTGAAGTCGGAGTTCGTGCGGAAGGCGTAAGGTCCGCTAGCTTTGCCGCTGGGCCAGATAGAATCCGCACAGCACCGTCACGAGTCCCGCCGTCTGCAACATCGTCGGCGGCTCCCCGAGCAGCAGCCAGCCGGTGAGCAGCGTCAGCGCCGGCACGCAGGCCGGAAACACCGCGGCGCGGGCCACGCCGAGACGCTGGACCGAGACGGCATAGAGATAGAGCGCGGCGGGCCCCGCGAGCACGCCCTGCGCCAGCGCCTGGATGGCGTTCTCGGTCACGCCGATCGCCGCAATATGGGCAAGGCCCACGGTTGCGACGTAGAGCGGCAACAGCAGCAGCGACAGCACGTTGATCACGAGCGCAGCCGACACGGCGGAGACGCGCCAGCCGCGCAGAGCCGCACCGAAGCCGGCGAACATGAACCCGGTGAGCACGAAGATCAGATCGCCCTGCACCCCGTCGGTGCCGATATGGCCGATCGATTCCGCGCCGATCACGCCGAGGCCGCCGACGATGACGATCGCCCCGGCGAGGCGCGAAGCGGAGATCCGCTCCTTCAGCACGACCGCCGCGAGCAGGAGGCCTCCCAGCGTCGCGCAAGAGGGCTGGATCACGCTGCCATGGCCGAGCGGCACGAACAAAAAGCCGGTGTAGGAGATCAGCGACATCACGGGGCCGCCGAGCACCATCAGCACGAGGCCCCTGCGCCAGCCGATGCCGCAGAGATCGGAGATGCCCGCACGCGCGACCAGCGGCAGGAACGCGATTCCCGACCAGACATAGCGATGCACCAGCAGGTCGACCGGCGTGAAGCCGATCTTGAGGCCGTGCCGCGTGGCGGCAAAGCCGAGCGCCCAGAACAGCGCCGCGGCAAGGCCGCAGACCACGCCGAGCAGTGCCGGCGCTGCGTCGTTCTTCTGAGTGAGAGCGTCAGCGCCGCTCGTCCGCTGATCCATGGATCAAGCGATATGTCGGCGCGCTGAGCCGCTCAACCCACGCGGCTGCAGGGCTGGCACGCAGGCATCGCGACGAAGCCGCGTTAGGACGGTGATTGCCGCACACGCAATGCGCATGCGGCGGCGGAGTGTCAATGGCCGCACGAGGCGGCGAAATCTCGGTCAGCGCGAGATCCCACCTGCCTCAGGCGAACGTAGGCTTAGCGGGCTGCGCCCGTGGTCACGTCCGCAGTCGTCACCTTGCGGGGGCTGAGCACCTTCGCCTGGTGGACCGAGGCGATCGTGGTGGGCGCGGCGACCTGCTGCTCGACATGCTGAGCACCGAGCACGCGCACCTGCAGCGGGGAGACCGGCAGACCGTTGGCCTCGTAGGTCGGCAACTCGGCAGCGAAAGCGGCGGTGCCGCCCACGATGGTCAGGATGGCGGCGGCGATCGACAACGTCTTCTTGTTCATGGTGATGCTCCGAGGGGGAAGGTCGGAGCCTATTTAGGCGTGTTTTGCTGCATTGCGACATGTCTTGTTGCATTGCAACATCGCGCGCGGCGCATGGCGATCTGCCTAATGCGTACAAGGTCTTGGGCGAATCACGCTGACGGCGACATGGCGTTTCCGTGGGCGGTGCTCAGCCACCGAGCACGTTGCCCCAACCATCAAAGACATAGGTCTTCCAGGCCACGGTTCCGTCCCCGCCGGGCCTGCTGGAGCGGCGATAGTCATCGGCCTGATCGGCCGTCCAGGTGATGATCGTATCCGAAAGACGATCGTGCAGGATGGCGGGCTCGGCGGGATCGAAGGCGTCCATGGGACGAAGCGTGGGATGCGTCATGGCGCCTCCAACGCAGCAGCGACCGCAAAGTTGCGGCACGGCCTCGGGCAAAGCACCGGGTGGAACCGCGCGTTGCAGCTCGGCAACACCCAGCGCGAAAAGCCCGCATCCGCCGATTGCGCCATTGCGCCGCCACACCATCCCCCGAACAATCGACGAACTGCGTGCCTTTCCGTGCAAGACTGTTTCGTCAACTGTTTGCATCATGACTGTTCGAACAAGATGGTTCGGACAGAACCGTTTGGAGGCAGGGGATCATGAACGATCGGCGGTCTCTTCTGGTGGCGGTATCGTGTCCCTCAGCCGTTCTCGCCGGCTGGCTGGTGTTGTCTCTTTCCGCCTATGCGCCTGCCCTCATCGAGAACAGCGGTGCCAATGCGGCTGCTGTCTCGCACGTCAAGGATGTCGGTCGCCTTGACCTCGCCGACGTGCCGCGCGCTGCAACGATCGAGGACGGCATCGCCTTGACCGCCGACATCGCCGCCGCCGTCGCTGCGGCGCCTGCCCCGGCGGCGACTGCGCAGGAAACGCCGGAGGGGCTCGCCTTTGCCATCAAGCTCGCTTCGGCCGACCCGGCACTGATCCTGCCGACAGAAGCGGCGCCCGCGCCGCAGATTTCGCCTGAACCGGAAGCCATCGTCGGCGAGGCTGCCCCTGCTCCCGCGCCAGAGCCCGTCAAGCTCGCATCCGCCGATCCCACCGAGATCGTGACGACGGACGCACTGTCGCCTGCGGCAATCGCGAGCGGCCCCGTCACGCCCGCAAGCAAGGCCTCGCCGCCGGCGGACACCGTCGCCGTGCTCGACGAATGCTTCGTCATGGAGGCCTGCATCGACCGCTACCTCTGGGCGCTCTATCAACGCACGGCCAAGGAGGACACGATCAAGGTTCAGGAACGGCGCGCCGTCACCGTCAAGCGCAAGGGCAAGACCGTCACGGTGATGCGCAGCTTCACGAAGCTTGTCGATCAGGACTTCGGCTGGAAGGATCCGAAGGCGGCCGAGCGCGCCGGCATGTCGATGATGGACTACGTCATCGGCGGCATGGACAAGAGTTTCAAGAAAAAGCTGTTCCGCACGCTGCTCGCGGCCGAAGCCGCCGGCCTGTCGCCCGGCATCACCAGCGCATTCCGCGACGACTATCGCCAGTCGATCGCGAGCGGCCTCAAGGCCGCCTCCGACCGCTCCTATCATGGCGGCAGCACGCGCGGTGGTTATGGCCACGGCATGGCGGCCGACATCGTCAGCACCCAGGGCGATAACCGCGCGCAGCGCTGGGTCTCGACCGAGATCCTGTGGAAGTGGGTCGACGCCAACGGCAAGGCGTTCGGCATCGGCCGCCCCTATCTTGGCCGCGATCCGCCGCATGTCGGCCCGATCGACGGGAAGGAATACATCTCGCGCCGCGGCGTTGCGACCGACAGCAAGGAAGCCGCGAACGTCAAGCCGAAGAAGACGCGGGCTGCCGCCAGCGCCAAGCCGCCTAAGGCGCACGCCGCACGCGAGCAGAAGACCCCGGCCAAGCAGCAGAAATCGGCGCAATCGGCCCTCAAGCCCGCGACCTGAACCCTCAGGCGTCGGGCCCGCGCGTCGGCAACGGCACGAGCCGTATCTCGGCGGAGCCGGCTTCTTGCGTGCGCACCAGCACCGCAAAGATCGTGTCGACCGCAAGCCGTACGGCCGACTCCATCGCTTCGCCCTTGGCCAGATGCGCGGCGATCAGCCCGGTGAGGAGGTCGCCGGTGCCGTAGGGCCGGATCGGCAGGCGCGGCGTCGCAAAGCGGGACAATCGCCCGCCCGCGCACAGGATCGTCTCCACCTGCCCCGCCACTGTGTCAGCGAGCGTGCAGCCGGTGGCCACGACGTCGATGTGACCCGCCCCTGCCAGCGCGGAGCACGCCGCGCGGAGGCCCTGGACATCGGCAATGGTGAGACCGGAGAGCAGCTCGAGCTCGAACTGATTCGGCGTCGCGACGTTTGCCGCCGGCAGCAGCCGGTGCCGGACCACGTCCAAGATGCCATCCGCCACATAGACGCGGCCGTCATCGCCGATCACGGGGTCGCAGAGATAGACCAGCTTCGGATTCCGCGCGAGCGCCCGCTCGACGAAATCGGCGATCACGGCGGCGTTGCCGGACGAGCCGAGATAGCCGGTGACGAGCACCGCAGCCTCGTCGACCAGGCCGCGCTCCTCGACGCCCTTCAGGAGATCGGCGACGAGTTCGGTCTCCAGCACCCGCCCGCGCAGGCTCGGATAGCGTGGATGGTTGGAGAGCAGCGTCGTCGGCACCGCCGCAACATTCACGCCCTCCGCCTGCATGGCGTAGGCAGCCGCGCTGTTGCCGACGTGGCCGTGCACCACCTGGCTCTGAATGGAGATAACGAGCATGAGGAAGGTCCGTAAGGTCAAACGTTGCGCGGGGCAAGCGTTACGGCATCTCGTATCCAAGCCCCTCCCGCAGCGCCTGCATTTTGCGCGCCAGCCGCCGGTGACCCGACTCCTCCGACCGCGCCAATCGATCGGCGACCGCGACATGGTCAGCATCGCTCTTGTGCTGGTTGAGCTTGGCCTGCCCTTCGACCTCATCCACCACGAGATCGACGACGCGGATCGCAGCCAGCATGCTCTCGCGCTTGCCAGGCTCCATCTGCGTGAGGTCCCAGGGTTCTTTGGGTAAGCGCGCCTCGGAGACTGCGAGCAGCGCATCGCCGTGTCCGCGGTTCTCGTCGAGCCCCCGTAGATGAGCCACGCCCGACAGGTGCACCGCTTCGTAAAGCCAGGTCGAGACGTTGTCGCGTGAGGCATACCAGTCGTTGGAGACATAGGCATCGTCGCCCGTAACGATCAGCAGAAATCGTCTGCTGCCATCGGCCAGCGCCACAAGCGGATTTTTGGCGGTGAAGTGAATCTGTACGACAGTGTGCCCGTCGCGCTCGATCAGCACGAATGGCACGTGCGAGGCCCGCGGACCGCGCTCGTCCGTCGCCACGATCACGCCGAAGCCGCGAGATGCGGCAAATTCCAGCGCGCGCTGCGTCTCGATGCGGAACTGGGCGCGGAGAACGTGCATGGCGCGAGGACTCGATGAATGGATGACGAACGCGGCGAGGCTAACCCATAATCCCCCGAAATCTGAACAACAATCGACCTTCGACCGCCTGCCGGCAATTCCTCAGCGCCGCGAAAACCTCGCAAGACAGGCGCAAAACATGCGATCTCCGCCTCAATCCGCATCTGTTCCGAAAAACTCTTGCCGACTTCGCTCAGCGTCCTCGTGATCAGGTCGCCGGCGATGGTGCGCGTCGCATCCGAAGCTTTGGGCAGCGCTTCGCGCGCGGGCCCGGAACAACCTTTCGGCCGGCGGCGTGATCGATCTCGTCGACATTCACGAAGGCGATGCTTTGACGACGCTGAAATCCGATCTGCCAGAATCGATCGATCTCGTGCTGCTCGACTGTGCCAAGGCGCTCTACCCGGATATCCTCGATCTGGTCGAAGACCGTCTCGAGCCGGGCGCGATCGTCGTCGCCGACAACGCCGACGACAGCCCAGACTATCTCTCCCGCATGCGCAAGTCCGGAAGCGGCTATATGCCCACGGCCTTCGCCGACGACGTCGAGCTTTCGGTGCGGATCGAATTGAAGCCACGTTCGACCGTCGCTGTGTCACGGAGCCGCTGCGCGAATCATTGCGCGGCGGCTTGGTCATCCGGTCCGACCGCGGAGCCTTTGTGCCGCGCTCCAAGCTGTCGCAGGCACGTCACCCCGGCGTGGTACGCGCCGTCATATGTCAGCCATCGTCGGCCCCGTCTCCGCATGAGCTCCGTCTTCAACGCCTATTCGGCTCTCGCCCTCGCCATCGTGTTCGAGGTCACCGCGTCGGCGTTCCTGCAGCAGTCCGCCCAGTTCACCCGTCCCTGGCCGACGCTGGCGATGGTGCTGTTCTACGTCGCCTCGTTCTACGCGCTGTCGGTGGCGATCCGGGTTATCCCGTTGAGCATCGCCTATGCGATCTGGGGCGGGGTCGGCATCATCCTGACCGCCACCGTCTCCTTCGTGCTGTTCCGCCAGATACTGGACGCCGCAGCCTTCGTCGGCATCGCGCTGATCGTGTCCGGGGTCGTGGTCATCAACCTGTTCTCGGACACCACGGTGCGTTGATGGCGGCCAATGCCGGCACGCCTATTGGCTCTGCACCGGCTTGGGCTGACGTGGCGCGGATCGAGACGACTTTGCGCCAGCCTTGGCCGCCCCCCGGGGCGGCGACTCGTCGACCGACACGAGGTAGGCGGCGAGTGCTTTGGCGGAGTCGGCACTGGTTGCGTAATGGTCCTTCAGGAACCAGGACAGCGTCAGAGTGAAGCGGCCTTTGGCCAAGCCGCGCGGGCTGCGATGGCAGGTCGCGCAGCCTTCAGCGAAGAGCTTCGCCGGCGGTTTACCGGCATCGAGATTTTGCGCGGCCGCAACCGTCGCCGTCAGCATTGCGGCGGCCGCAAGCATCATCGAGGGCGCGATCAGGTCGCACCAGGATCGAAACTGCGACGTCAAATTGTCGTCCTCTCGCCCGTCTCGCGATCACGCCGCCGACAGCTGATCGAATTCGGGCGGGGCGTAGGCTTTGCCGTCCTGGTCGGTGATGACGACCCGCCACCCCTCGCTCGCCCACACTTTCGCTTTCGCTACGATGACCAACCGGCTCTCGCGGGCGAAGCTGTACTTCTCGTTGTCGCGTTCTGCGACCATTTTGTAGGCCAATTCGCATCCCCTTTGCGTCGCCCTGCGCCCTACCTCGTCGTGGCAGCGGGCTTTGGCGGCAATTCGCCGGGAGCGTGGCAATTTGGTGCCATCCGCAGACGGTAGGCCGGCCCCGTGCATCGGCAACGGAGCCGATCCTGCTGCGTCGGATCGGCGCTAGAGCGGTAGCCTACCTGACTGAATCGTTTGGGATTCCCAAATCAGCGGTTTAATGATTCAAACTGTCTGCCGGGGACTGGAGGCCGGCGGGCATGGCGAAACCGCTGTCGATGGATCTTCGCGAACGCGTTCTCGGCTGTATTGAAGGGGGCGTTTCAGGCCGGCAGGCTGCCGAGCGATTTGGCGTCAGTCCGGCGAGCGTAAGCCGTTGGCGAACGCGCGAGCGGGAGCAAGGCGATGCTCTGCCGAAGGCCCAAGGCGGCGACCGCAAGTCTCACCGCATTGATGCCCATCAGGCGACGATCATGGCTCTGCTGGAGGCTTCGCCCGATATTACCATCGAGGAATTGCGGCATAGCTTGAGCAAACAAGGCCTATCCTTCGGCTATGGCACGATCCGCCGCTTCTTCGCGCGTCACAAGATCACGCGCAAAAAAAGACTGCCCATGCCGCAGAGCAGGACCGTCCGGATGTCTTGAAGGGGCGCGAGGCTTGGCGCGAGCGTCAGGACAAGCTCGACCGGGATCGCCTCGTCTTCATTGACGAGACCTGGGCATCGACCAACATGGCGCGGACACATGGCCGCTGCCGGCGCGGCGAACGCCTGCGCGCCGCCATTCCGCACGGCCATTGGAAAACGACAACCTGCGTAGCTGCTCTCACCACGCACGGCATCATCGCTCCCTGGGTGCTCGACGGCCCCATCAACCGCGACGCCTTTGAGACCTATGTCGAAAAAGTGCTCGTCCCCGAGCTGCCCGAGCACGCCATCGTCATCATGGACAATCTGTCCAGCCACAAAGGGCCACGCATACGCGAGATGATCGAGGCGGCCGGCGCCACGCTCCTCTATCTCCCGCCGTACAGCCCCGACCTCAATCCCATCGAGAACGCCTTCGCCAAGCTCAAGGCGCACTTGCGAAAGGCCGCCGAACGTACCGTCGGCGGCCTTTGGGACGCGATCGGGCGCATCGTCGACACCTACACGCCCACTGAATCCAAAAACTACTTCGCCGCCGCCGGCTATTTGCAACCTGATCGGCTAACGCTCTAGAGCATGACCCGGAAAGGTGCGGAGCGGTCCTCCGGAAAGATCATGCGCAAAAAGCAGCTTGAAGCGCGATGACGATTCATCCAAATCATCGCGCTTTAATGCACGCGGATAATGTGGGGGCGGCCGAGATTGATCAGGCCCTGCACCGCCGAAAGGCGGTCATCGAGGGCCGCAATGGTGAGCAGCAGATTGTTGCGGCGCTCGTCGAGCACACCCATCTCGGCACCCGTGAGCTTTGTGCTCGCCCGTTCCTTGTGGATCGCTTCGAGGGATTTGCGCAATCCGGCAATCAGTCCGGTGAGCTGCTTGGCCTCCCTGGTCATCGACCGCTTCGCGACATTTTGCTGACGGCGCGTCTCCGCCTGGCTCTGTCTCATCTCATCCTCCCGTGCCCCGCTGCCCCGAGTGGATGCTTACATCTTTGGGTACACATCTTACGATCGATGAAATCTGCCCGCGAAGATCTTTCTTAAATTGTAAGCGCAGGGAACTCGACGCCGGCAGTCAGAGCACCTTCAGCATGAAGCGGTCGAAGTACGATGCAAGCCCGGCATAATCGTCGAGCGGCAGCACATTCGCGACATACTGGTCCGGCCGCACCACGACCATGCAACCGCTCTTTCGATCGATGCCTCGCATTGCGAAGATGTCGTGGCCGCCCTTGAGGTCCGGACAAAACATCTTTTCGTAGTCGATCAGACCATAGCGGCCCTTGCGCGGGAGCAGCAGCGACGGCATCGCCGCGACGGCAAGCTGACGATGATCCTGCTGGAAGACGGCACGCAGGTCGATCACGCTGTCGATGTCGGCGCCAGCAGACGTGTATCGCCGCAATGGCGATTCCCGAGCCTCGGTGAGGAAGCCGCACAGCGCGCGAATGGCCGAGCCGGCGGCCGCAGGATCTTCCGCGGGTGAAAACGCGTAGATGCGGAAACGGCCGTCGGCCTGCGCGGCGTGGCCGAGATGGACCGGCTTGGCGTCCGCCAGCCGGATCACCGGCGCGGAATGGAAGCGCTTGCCGATCATGAGGCCTTGCGCGAGGTGCTGATGAGAAGCCGCGCCCGTGAGCACCGATGGCCTGTAATGCGTAGCCGTACCCGCGGTGTAGCGCCCGTGCCTGACGAAATAGTCCTGCGTTTTGGCGGCATCGGCGCCGCCGGCTTTAGCGGAGGAGGCGAGAATCCCTGCCCATTCGCGGTCGAAATCGATCAGCTCTTTCGCGACCGCCTGGCGCTCCGCCGAATAGGAATGCAGCAGGCTTGGGGCGCACTGCCTCCTCAGCACGGCAGCGAGCTTCCAGCCGAGATTGAAAGCATCCTGCATCGAGACGTTCATGCCCTGCCCCGCCTTGGGGCTGTGCGTATGGCAGGCATCGCCGGCGATGAAGATGCGCGGCAGGCGCGTATCGGTCTCGGCCTCCGGCACGTCGTCGAACTTGTCGGTGAGGCGCTGGCCGATCTCGTAGACCGACCACCAGGCGATCTCCTTCACGTCGAGCGTATGCGGCTTCAGGATCCGCTGCGCCTTGGCGATCACGTCGGCGGCGGTGATGTTGCGGTTCGCAACGCGCTCGCCGACATCGAGTTTTGCGAGCTCGACATAGATGCGGACCATGTAGCCGCCCTCACGCGGAATGATCAGCAGGCTGCCGTCCTTGGACGACTGGATCAGCGACTTGAAGCGGATGTCAGGAAAGTCGGTCACCGCCAGCACGTCCATCACACCCCAGGCATGGTTGGCGGAATCGCCGTGCAGCTCGCGCCCGATCGATTTACGCACGGTGCTGCGTGCGCCGTCGCAGCCGATGACGTAGCGCGCCCTGATCGTCTCGATGCGGCCCTCGTTCGCGGCATCGACGCGTTCGAGGCGCACGGTCACGGCATGATCGGCGGCATCACCGGCAGGATCGACGTGGAGATCAAGCACCCGTCGGCTGTAGTACGGCTCGAGCTTCGCCGGCGATTTGCGCATGACGTCGAGGAAATGGTCATGGATGCGCGCCTGGTTCAGAATGACGTGCGGGAGTTCGGACAGCCCGTCCTCGACGTCCTGAACCCGGCCGCTGCGGATGATCTTCTCCGGCGTCCGCTCATCCGGCTTCCAGAACGTCGTTTCGTTGACCCAATAGGCTTCCTTCAGCACCCGCTCGCTGAAGCCGTAGGCCTGGAACATCTCCATGGTGCGGCAGGCGATGCCGTCCGCCTGACCCACCAGCAACCGGTCCGGCTTCTGCTCGACGATGCAGGTCTTGATGTCGGGGAATTGCGCAAGCTGGGCGGCGAGCGTCAGGCCGGCAGGCCCGCAGCCGACGATGAGAACATCGACCTCGCCAGGCAGGGCGCCCGTTGCGCCCGATGCCTGAACGCGCTCGGCGGGATCGGCAATTTCGGGATCGCCCGGCTGAAATCCATTCAGATGGAATTGCATGAGCACCTCTCCCGCCAAATTTTTGTTTGGATATTGCTCAGTATGCTGACTATCAGTATACTTGTCAACGACCCTCGAAACCTCCCTGCCCTCCGCGGAGACTTCGGTGAAAGACAACAACGACATGCCCGGGCATCTGGCGCGCCGCTTCCAGCAGATCGCGGTGGCGGTGTTCCTGGCCGAGGTCGAAGACGCCGGATTCGATCTTACGCCGGTACAATACGCCGCGCTCGCGACCATCAAGGCTAATCCGGGGCTCGGCCAGGTGACGCTCGCCGGACTGATCGCCTACGATCGCACCACCATCACCGGCGTGATCGATCGCCTCGTACAGAAGGGCCTCGCGGAGCGCCGTCCCTCCAGCCGCGACCGCCGCGCGCGGGAGCTTCAAATCACCGATGAAGGCCGGCGTACGCTGCGCAATATCACGCCGGCCGTCGAATCTGCGCAGCGCATCATGCTGCGTGGCCTCAGCGCGAAGGAGGCCGAGGAGCTGATGCGGCTGCTGCGCAAGGCCATTGCCGCCGGCAATGAGCTCAGCCGGGCCCCGCTGCGCGACGTTCAGGTCTGATCCCGGACCGCATCGGTCATTGTCGCAGCGCACGAAACCAGGAACTAACCTTCGCCTGCTAACGTCAGCCGCATTGGGCGCTTAACGCGCGATTAACTTTGCGGGGCGGAGTTTCGGAATGCTCAGGTTCCTCGTTATGGCCGCAGCCATGACGCTCTCGACCAGTCATGCAGTCGCAGGCGGCCACGGCGGCGGCGACCCTCCTCCGCCGAAGGTCGAGGCGCCGGCAGCTCCGGCGAAGGTAATCCTGACCAAACAGGGCCCAAAGCTCGTCGATCTCAATGGCATGACGCTTTATACTTACGAGCGCGACACCACGGGTAAGACGTCGAACTGCAACGGCAAGTGCACCGAGAGCTGGGTTCCGCTGGCGGCGACGGCCGACGCCAGGGCCGTCGGCGACTTCACCGTGATCAGCCGCAACGACGGCAGCAAGATGTGGGCGTACCGCTATCGTCCGCTCTACACCTCACCCGCCGACAAGGCGCCGGGCGATACCAACGGCAATGCCACGACCTTGCAATGGCGGATCGCGCGGCCCGAGAACTAGGGCGAGAACATCGGCGGATGACGGACGATCCTGCGACGGAATGCAACGATCCGCACAAGCCCTCACCCGCGCCAGCCCACGCCCGTCTGCGCCTGCGCGTTCTGCCCTGGCGGCAACACCACGACCGTCGAATTGAGCTTTACCCGGTCGTAGAGATCGATGACATCCTCATTGCGCATCCGGATGCAGCCGGACGAGATCGCCTGGCCGATATATTCGGGCTGATTGGTGCCGTGGATGCGGTAGAGCGTGTCCTTGTTGCCGACATATAGATAGATGCCCCGCGCGCCGAGCGGATTGGCGGGACCGCCGGGAACGCGCGCCGGATACGGTCCGAGCCGCGCCTGGATATCCGCCGTCGGAACCCAGTCCGGCCATTCCGCCAGGCGGCCGACCCGCGCGACGCCGGAGAACGCCATGGCTTCCTCGCCGACCGCAACGCCGTACCGGATCGCCTTGCCGTCGGGGAGCACATAATAGAGGTAGCGCGCATCCGTATCGACCAGGATCGTGCCTGGCTGTTCCTTGCGGTGGTAGTCCACGATGTGGCGGAGATATTGCTCAGGCACCTTCGCCTGAGCGTAAGGCGTATGCGCCAGCAACTGACGGTCGCGCGGCGTCATGCTCGCATCTGTCGATGGCGAGAGTGTCGTCTGCATGCAGCCGCCAAGCGGCAACAAGACTGCGACGAACAAAACGAGTAGAGATCTTGGCACCGCCGGCCCCCCGATAGCGGATCGCAGCACCCCCAGCACCGCCACATATCGCCAAAATCGTGCTGAAAACAAGGCGGGAGAGGAACACGTGCGCGTGTTCGATCAGCCGGGTTCCATCACCACAAACGGCGGAAGACCGTCGCATCATCTCCATCCCCTCGCCTTGCTTTGGTCAAACCCGGCTGGACTCGTGCGCCACGGGGCTCGGGATGGGCTCACCTCAACCGATCGGCGCCGCGCCAATGCGGACGACCTAGGCTTCAAACACTAGGCTTCAAAGGAGTTGCGATGCTCGCGACGCTGAATGCCAAGCAAATTGTCGATGAGATCGTGAAGGACACGGTCAAGGACAACGACCCACACGACGCGGTTCAGATCTCTCCCGAGATCGTGCTGGCCTCGCGGCCCACCAGCGCGTCCCCTGCGCTGGCACCGGAGATCGCGCCGCGTCCGGAGCCCAGGTTCACTCCGGAGCCCAAGCTTACTTCGGAGCCGAAGTTCACGCCGGAGCAGGCGCGTGCGCCCGAGCCCATCATCCACGTCGTCTACGGAAAGCCCGCCGCGGCACCGTTTGTCGACACGGCTGTCCGCGTCACGTCCAGCGACGGTCCTGTCGTGCAGAAGCGATCCTCGCTCGGCAAGTGGCTGCGCGGTGCGTTCGTCGCGTTCCTGTTTGCCGGCGCCAGCGTGGCCGCCAGCATCGCGTGGGAGAAGCACGGCGACACGGCAACGCAAATGCTGGCCGAATGGACGCCGGCACTGGCTTCGCTGATACCCGCGACCTCGCTGCTACCTGCGACATCGCAAACCACGCCCGTGGCCGCCTCGCAGGCCGCACCGCCCACGGTGGAAGCCACTTCGGATCAAGCGGCCGACCAATCTGCGACGCCGCCCGCCGCTCAGCTTGCCGCGGTCGCGCCTGCCCCGACACTGCCCGTCGACACAACGCAGTCGATGCAATCGATGACGCGCGATCTCGCCGCGATGGCGCAGCAGATCGAGCAGCTCAAGGCCAACATCGCCGAGCTGAAGGCGGGACAGGAGCAGATGGCGCGTGAGATGACGAAGCCACCGGCACCGAAGCCCCAGGCCGAGGCGAAGCCACCGGTCGATCCCCGCGCGCGCGCGTCGGTGCTTCCGCCGCGGCCTCCGGCGCCGCCGGTTCGCAAACCGAAGCCGGCCGTGTCGCAGACCTACGTGCCGGCTTATGCGCCGACGCCGCTCGCGCCCCCGCCGTCGCAGTCTGCCGCGGCCTCACCACCAGCCGCGCCGGTCACGACGACACAAGCCGTTGCCGATGACGATGGGCCGGTCGTGCGCCCGCCAATGCCGCTGCGATAAAGCGACAACGTCGCGCAGGCTGTCCGAGTCGGTGTGATAGGTTGAGTCCGGGCGATTACGGGAGCGAGGCCGCGCATCTTTCGCTCAAGAGAAAAGGCCGTCGGGATCTATGCCGCCGGCCTTCTCTTGCAGCTGCCGGTTCCCGGAGCCCGGTTCTGCTGCAATTCCATGCGTTATGGTCGCGCAAGCATATTTAATAAAATGTTAACGCACTCACACGTTGCACATCATTTCTGCGCCATAAGCACAGAGATTGCGCGGCCTGTTCATTCGGCAGCTATCGACTCAGTGGTATCATCCGAGATGTGTTGAGACTTGCACTGAAGCTCAGATCGTCACACGGGGAATCCACATGCCCTACTACTATTTCGATCTTGTGGTTGGTGAAGAGTTCAAGAACCAGGGGGGAATCATCCTCGAAGACATCGAGGTTGCCTCCGATCGCGCCGATCAGCTGGCGTGCGAGCTGTCGCAGGTGAAGCCGGAGCTGCAGCAAAAGGGTTGCGCGGTGCGCGTCACCGATCGCGATCACAACGAGCTTTATCGCACGCCGCTCGATCCGGTGCCGGCCTGGCAACGCCAGGCATAGCGTTTTCAAGCGAACTGGATCTTTAATCTTCAAGCGTCGGCGGCTCGAACCAATTCGTCAGCGACAATCCACCGTCAACGACGAAGGCGGCGCCGGTGACGTAAGCGGAGAGCTTGTTCGACAGCACCGTGAGCGCCATCGGCACGAGGTCCTTGGCCTCGCCGAGACGCCCGAGCGGAATGTGCCGCGCCAGCGCGGGATCTGCAACGAATCCACCGGCCGCGATCGCACCGGGCACCAGTGCGTTGACGCGGATATCGTGGCGGCCAAACGTCTTGGCCAGCTCCTTCACCAGCATCCCCAGCCCCGCCTTGGCCGTCGAATAATGCGGCAGGTTGCGCGGGGTGCCCGCATGCAGCGAGGTCAGCAACAAGAACGAGCCCGGCCGTTTCGCCGCGATCAGCCGTTTTGCGAGTTCACGCCCGAGGTGAAAGCCGGCATCGAGATTGACGGCATGCATCTCCTGCCACGTCCTGCGATCGACCGCGAGGGCATGATCGGCCTCGCGCCGCGGCGGCGAGGCGCTGTGGACGAAATGCGTGACCTCGCCCAGCGCGGCATATGCGGCGGCCAGCAGCTCATCGCAGGCCTCGAGCCTGGCGAGATCGCCGACCCAGGGCACGGCCAGTGCGGGCCTCTCGCTCGCGCCGATCGCGGCATGCACCCGCTCCGCGCTCACATCGGCAAACACCGTCCGCACGCCCTCACCGACCAGTGCCTGCGCGATTGCGCGGCCGATGCCATTCCCTGCGCCGGTGACGAGCGCGGTGTCGCGTGCGGAATCGAAGGGCGTGCTGAACAGGCTCATGTCGTGCTCCGAGGCTGGGGAGCGGCAGGTTAGCCCACCGCCTGGACCGACGACAATTGTGCCTCGCACCATTGCGGAGCGCCGTGCCGGGCGCTAGCCTCTCAAAAAACGGAGGAGGTTCCAAGGATGCGCACCGGTTTTTCTGATGGCGGGCCTGCTGCTGCTGACCGCGCCGGCCCATGCGGCCGACGCGCCGCCGCGATCGGTCTATGTGACCATGGTCTTGCAGGCCTTCGCGGCCAAGGTCGAGTGTCCCAACACAGACCTCGTCTATCAGGACCTGGTGCAGAAGGCGCAGCAGATGCACCTGCCCGACGGCACCACGGAGAAGGTGCGCAAGGCGATCGCCTGGATGCACACCGGCGGCAAGATGGGCGAGAAACAGGACGATGATTTGATGGCCGAGGTCGCGGTCGCGACCCAGGCGACCGACATGGATCAGCGCCGTCTCGGTATGTCCGGCTGGTGCGAGGCCCAGAAGACCAACCTCGCCGGCCTGATCCGAAGCAAGGGCGGCTAAGCTAGCACACCATTCGTGTTAAGCACGCCGCGACGGAACCTCCGCTGCGGCCCAAAATCGTCACAATCCTCGAAAGCATGCGGCCTCTTCGAATCCGAACAGGAGGTCCTCATGCGGAGTATCCATTTCGTTTTCGCCGGCGCGATTGCAGCCACCACGGTGCTGGTTGCGCCCGTGCTGGCGAGGAATTCCGACGCCCAGAAAGGCCAGGAAAAATCCACCTCGTCGTCCTGCAGTGCCTATCAGCAGGCGCCGGATGGCTCGTGGGAGCCACTCCCCTGCAAAGAGACAGGCGAGCGTGGGCAGCCGCAGACACAGAACCGAACGTCGCCCCAAGGCGCCGATCGCGGGGAACGTTGAAGCCGATCGCGCTGACGAATGTCAGCTCTGATGCGGGCCGCGCATGATCTTCATGGCGTCGGCGATGTGACGCCACTCCCTGGCCTCGTCGGCCTCGCCGCGGCTCTCGCAGGCTTGGGCTTGCTCGGCGGCCTTCGCGATCGCAACAAAACCGTGCTGTTCGAGCATCTGCCGGGCAACGGTATGGACCTGGACCTCGGACATCATGGGCGCTCTCCCGCTTGAGGGAACTGCGGTGCAGTGCACAACTGCCGCCGCGGGTGTCTCACAACGATCGAGGCCCGGAGCTCGTTCCGTCCCGTCGATGTGAGCCAAGACAAAGGCGGCCCGCCATGCCCGGCGGACCGCCCTTTCACCCACCCCAGAACTTTCAGACTTCAGCCGCGGCCCCTACGCGACCGCCGCCTTCTTGCGCTCGAAATCGTTCGGCACCTCGATATCGACCTCCAGGGTCGAAACCTCGTCGCCGCGCTCGAGCCGGACGATGACCTTGGTCGGGTCCAGCGCCACATGCCTGGACACGACGGCGAGAATTTCCTCGCGCAGCACACCGAGCAGATCGGGCTGGCCGCGCATTCCACGTTCATGGGCAAGCAGGATCTGCAGCCGTTCGCGAGCGACGGGAGCCGAGGCCTTCTTGCCGCGGAGAAGTCGAAGCAGACCCATGCTCATGCAGCCCTCCGTCGCAGCAAACGATCCATCAGACCTCGGCGCTCGGCAGGAACATGCATCGTCACATTCTCGCCGCAGAGGCGCTTGGCCGCGTCCATATAGGCCCGCGCCGGCGCTCCATCCGCGTTCGACAAAGTCACGGGCGTACCGACGTTGGACGCCTTCAACACGTCCTGGCTCTCGGGGATGATGCCGAGCAAGGGCGTGGCAAGGATCTCGAGGATATCGTCGATGGTCAGCATCTCGCCGCGCGCGGCCCGGGAGGGATCGTAGCGGGTGATGAGGACGTGCTTCTCGACCCGCTCGCCCTTCTCGGCCCGCACCGTCTTGGAATCGAGCATGCCGATGATGCGGTCGGAATCGCGCACCGAGGAGACTTCTGGATTGGTGACGATCACGGCCTCGTCGGCAAAGCGCATCGCCATGGAGGCGCCGCGCTCGATGCCGGCCGGGCTGTCGCAGATCACCCAGTCGAAACGGCTGCGCAGATCGGCGATGACCTTGCCGACGCCCTCTTCCGTCAACGCGTCCTTGTCGCGGGTTTGCGATGCCGGCAGCAGCCAGAGATTCTCCAGCCGCTTGTCACGGATCAGCGCCTGCGGCAGCTTCGCAACGCCCTGCACCACGTTGATGAGATCGAACACCACGCGGCGTTCGGCGCCCATCACGAGGTCGAGATTGCGCAAGCCGACGTCGAAATCGACGACGACGACCTTGTCGCCGCGTTGCGCGAGCGCCGCTCCCAGCGCGGCTGTCGTCGTGGTCTTGCCGACCCCGCCCTTGCCTGATGTCACGACCAGTACCTTGGCCATCTCAATTATCTCCTTCTGGTCAGTTCAGCGCAGTAATTCGCATGGTGTTGCCTTGCAGGAAGGCCTGGGCGGGCCGCCCGCGCAAGGCCTCGTCGATGTCGTCGGCGGTCTGATAAAACCCATCGATTGCAAGCAGTTCGGCTTCGATCTTCTGACAATAGATGCGCGCGCTCGTGTGACCGTTCACGCCCGCCATGGCGCGGCCGCGCAGCGCGCCGTAGACGTGGATGGAGCCGCCGGCGACGACCTCGGCGCCGGAACCGACCGAGCCGAGAATGGTGACGTCGCCTTCCGGGAAGATCACGGTCTGGCCCGAGCGCACGGGGTTTTCGAGAAGCAGCGAGGTCGGCTTGGTCTCCACTTTCACGTCGGCCTTCTTCGGCGCGCTCGGCTCGATCACGCAGCTGCGGCCGCCCGACAGCAGCGGCGGCATCACGGAGGTCAGCCGGCTCTCCTCCACGCCCTCGATGCCGAGCACGCGGATGTTGCGCTCCTGGAGGCTGGTGAGCAGATGGCCGATGCCGGCCTGGCTGAGATCGACCGAGGACAGGTCGATCACCACGGGCCGGCCGGCAAAGAAGCCCGGCGACCGCGCAATGGTGACGTCGATCTCATGCAGCCAGTCCTGGACCGGAACCGTCGGCGTGAACACGAACGCCACATAGGAGCGTCCGCGCAGGCGCACCATCTGACGTTGGACTTTTGCTGCAGCCTGCATAGCGGCCGACTCGTTCCCTGTTATTGAATGGTTAACGATGCGGCGGATATGGTTAACGACCAGTTAATTTCCCGTGGCATCACGTGGAAAGGTGAACCGCTGGACCGCCGCTGGCTTTTCGGGGTCGCGCTGCGAGCAGTCACGCGGAAGCGATCATGTCCACCACCCTCGGATGTCGTACCATCCATGTGGTTGCTGGCCCGGCTGCCCGGATTGACACGGTCGTGCCATCTGGTTTCGATGCGCGTCCCGCAGACGGAGCCGATCATGTCAATTCAGTCCTCCATCAGACGCAAGACAGCCCCGGACATCCGCGCCCGCAAGCAAGGCGAGCCGGTCGTCATGTTGACCTCCTACCATGCGCACACGGCAGCGCTGGTGGATCAGCATTGCGACGTCATTCTGGTCGGCGATTCCCTTGGGAACGTCATGCACGGCTTCGAGACGACAGTGCCGGTCACGCTCGACATGATGATCCTTCAGGGCGCGGCCGTGATGCGGGGATCGAAGCGGGCGCTGGTCGTGGTCGACATGCCGTTCGGATCGTATGAAGCCTCCAAGGAGCAGGCATTCAATTCCGCGGTACGGATCATGAAGGAAACGCAGTGCGGCGCGGTGAAGCTTGAAGGCGGGGTCCGCATGGCGGAGACGGTCGCATTCCTGTCCGGGCGTGGCATCCCGGTGATGGGTCATATCGGCCTTACGCCGCAATCCATCAACACGCTCGGTTCGTTTCGCGCCCAGGGCCGCAACGAGATCGACTGGGGGCCGATCGAGGACGATGCGAAAGCGGTCGCCGATGCCGGTGCGTTCTCAGTCGTCGTTGAAGCCGTGGCCGAGCCGTTGGCGCGCAAGATCACGGAAACGATCGCGATCCCCACCATCGGGATCGGCGCGAGCGCGGCCTGCGACGGCCAAGTGCTCGTGCTCGAGGACATGCTTGGGCTCTCGCCACGAACCCCTAAATTCGTTCGGCGCTACGGCGATCTCGGTCCGGCCATCGAAGCGGCGGTCGAACGGTATGCCGCCGACGTGCGGTCGCGTGCCTTTCCCGGACCGGAACACGTCTACGACATGAAGAAGGGCTGACGCAGCCAGCAGTCAAGCGCCGCTCACTTCTTCACCTTGCTCGCATCCATCTTGATGTTCGGATCCAGCATCTTCGTTGTGAACGCCGTCGTCACGTCGAACGGCTTCTCCATGCCGAGATAGGTCTGGACCAGCTCGTAGTCCTTCTTCATCCGCTCGCCGTCGATCCAGCCGAGCCCCTTGGTGGTGGTGAACTCGTCCGTCATCAGGAACTTGATGCGCTCCCACTGGCGCTCCTGGTTGGCGCGGTCGAGCCCCGAGACCTGCTCGAGCAGCGCGTTCAGGCACGGGGCCACGTCGGCGACGCAGGCCGCAAAGGCCTTCTGCGTGACGCGCACGAAGTCTTCGACGACCTTCGGATTCTTCTGCAGATAGGCGCCGTTGACGATCAGCGAATTGCCGTAGGGGTTGAGCCCGATGTCCTTCCAGTTGACGTAGCCGAGATCGGGACCGAACTCGATCACCTTCAGGTCGTGCTCGTTGTAGAAGTCGCTGATGATATCGACGGTGTGGCTCTTCAGCGCCGCGATCTTGGCGGTCGGCCCGACATTGACGAAGCCGACGGAGTCGGGCGCAAGCCCTGCCGCCTTGGCGAAGGCCGGCCACATCACGCGCGAGGCATCGCCGGGCGGGTTGCCGATCTTGTGCCCGGCGAAATCCTTCACGCCGTTCACGCCGTAGCTCTTCAGCCAATAGAAAGTCTGGCCGGTATTGGCATAGACGCTCATCACCGCGACCGTGTCGGCGCCCTTGCTCTTGGCCACCAGCATGGTCGCGAGATCGGCGACGCCGAAGGGCGAGCCGCCGGAGCCGACCTTGGCCGCGGAGACGCCGGAGCCCTTGCCGGTCTCGATGGTGAGGTCGATGCCCGCCTTCTCGTACCAGCCCAGCGCCTTGGCGTAGTAATACGGCGAGTGGTCGGCCGTCGGCGTCCAGTTCAGGATCAGATTGACGGCCTCTCCCGCATGCGCGGGCGCCGCCGGCACACCGAGCGCGAGAGCCAACACCAGGGCCGAGCCCGCCGCCTGCAAACGCTTCATCGTATCTCTCCTCGTTGCCGCGACCCGGCTTGTCGCTCTCCCCTTGTGAGGATACCAATGCAACAAGCCCGCCCTCCGCTTGTCAACTGTTTGGTTGGAAATGCCCGCAAAACGATCTGGCGACACCGTGCCGCAGCGCCGCGACCCCGTCGCCACCCGCAAGAAGCTCCTGACCGCGGCGCGCCAGGAATTCGCCCGGCACGGCCTCGCGGGCGCCCGTGTCGACGAGATCGCCGAGCGCGCCGGCGTCAACAAGCAGCTCGTCTACCACTATTTCGGCGACAAGGACGCGCTCTACCTCGCCGTGCTCGAATGGGTCTATGAGGACATCCGCGAGCAGGAGCGCAGGCTCAATCTCGAAGGCTTGGCGCCGGAGAAGGCGATCCGCAAGCTGATCGAAGCTTCGTTCGACCATCTGGCGGCAAACCCTGATTTCATCGTGCTCCTGAACGACGAGAACCGCGGCGGCGCCCGCCACGTCCGCGGCTCGACCCGGCTGGAAGCGATGCACTCACCGCTCGTCAAAAGCGTCTCCCACATCCTCAACGAGGGGGTGCGCTCGGGCGTATTCCGCAAGGGGATCGACCCCGTCCAGCTCTATATCTCCATTGCCGGCCTCAGCTATTTCTTCTTCTCCAACACGCCGACGCTGTCGGCGATCTTCGGCAAGGACCTGTCGAGCCGGGCCCAGCGGCGCGCCCGCCGCCGGCACGTCGCCGATCTGGTGCTCCAGTCGCTCCGGCCCTAATCAACCAACTGGTTGAAACTTCCCTCGAGTCCGGCTAGGCTTGCGGCCCGCGGCAGGGGTGGCTGCGAGCAACAGGAGCAATCGGTGGCAGGAGACGGGGCACGCAGCTGGCGCAGCTTTGCGATCGTCCTGATCGTGCACCTTGCCGTGCTCGTGCTGTGGCAGGTCGCGGTCGACGCCTTCCACGTGCCGAAATTCATCCTGCCCTCGCCGCTTGCGACAATTCAGACATTGGGAACCACGGGCTACGCCTGGGGTGCCAATACGCTGGTGACGGCGCTGGAGATCCTCGGCGGCTTTGCGCTCGGCGCATTCGTCGGCGTCGCGCTCGCCGTTATCTTCAGCTGGGCACCACTGCTCAGCCTCGTGCTGCTGCCGCTGTTCGTCACGCTGAACATGATTCCGAAAGTGGCGCTCGGCCCGCTCTTCATCGTCTGGTTCTCCTACGGTATCGTGCCGAACATCCTGATTGCCTTCAGCATCTGCTTCTTCCCGATCCTGCTCACCACCGCGCGAGGATTGCGCGAGGTCGAGCCTGATCTGCTCGATCTCGTCAAATCGCTGCGCGGCTCGCGCTGGACTCTGTTCCGCAAGATCCAGCTGCCGGGATCGCTGCCTTACGTGTTCTCCGGCATGAAGGTCGGCGCCATCCTCGCGGTCGCCGGCGCCATCGTCGGCGAGTTCATCGCCTCCGAGCGCGGGCTCGGCTACCTCATGATCCAGGTGCAGTCCTCGCTCGACACGCCCGCGATGGTGATGGCGGTCGTGCTGCTCACGCTGCTTGGTGTCGCTCTCTACGGCCTGGTCCTGGCCCTCGAACGCATGTTCGTGGTCGGCGACGCCAGGCAGAACTAGCACTGGGATAAATTCATGCTGCTCACCCGCCAGACGCTGCCGAAGACCATTCCCGACATCGCTACGCTCGACGACCTCCTGTGCCGGCCGAGCCAGGCCCTGATCGACGACCTCAGGAAGGTCGAGGGCGACATCATGATCCTCGGCGTCGCCGGCAAGATGGGCCCGACGCTGGCAGGACTTGCGAAGGCCGCCGCGCCCGATCGCCGTATCATCGGCGTCGCCCGCTTCAGCGACGCCGATGTGAAGGACTGGCTGCACGCGCGCGGGATCGAGACGATCAACTGCGACCTGATGGACGAGAAGGCGATTGCGGCCCTGCCGAAGGCGCCGAACATCGTCTTCATGGCCGGCCGCAAGTTCGGCGCCGAGGGCGATCTGTCGCTGACCTGGGCGATGAACGCGCATGTCCCGGCGCTGGTCGCGCAGGCCTTCCCCTCGTCCCGCATCGTGGCGTTCTCGACCGGCTGCATCTATCCGTTCGTTCCCGTCGACGGCAAAGGCTCGAGCGAGGAAATGGCGCCGAACCCGCCCGGCGAATACGCCCAGTCCTGCGTCGGCCGCGAGCGCATGTTCGAATATTTCTCGCGCAAGTTCGGCACGCCAGGGCGGCTGTTCCGCCTCAACTACGCGATCGACATGCGCTATGGCGTGCTGCACGACATCGCGACGAAAGTGCTGACCGGCACACCGATCGACGTCGGCCTCGGCCATGTCAATTTCATCTGGCAGGGCGATGCGTCCTCCCAGGCGCTGCGCTGCCTCGCGCATTGCACGACGCCGACCTCGCCGATCAATGTCAGCGGCCATGAGATCTTGGCGGTCCGCGATCTCGCGCAAAAATTCGGCGCAAGGTTCGGCCGCGCGCCGGTGCTGACCGGCAAGGAAGAGCCGACGGCCTGGCTGACCGACACGTCGAAGGCGGTCGAACTGTTCGGCCTGCCCGTCGTTGACACCGAGCAACTGATCGCCTGGACCGCGGATTGGGTCTCTCGCGCCATGCCGAGCCTCGGCAAGCCCACCAAATACGAGGTGCGCGATGGCCGCTACTGACGGGCCGCGCATCGTCCGGCTCGGCGTCGAGGACGCCGCCGCGGGCCTTGTGCTCTCGACCGAAGCGCACTGGAACCAGACGATCGAGGACTGGCGCTTCTTCTTGAGCGAAGGCTTCGTGTTCGGCATCCGCGACGGCGCACGGTTGGTCGCGAGCGCGGCCCTGCTGCCCTATTCCAGCAACAATGCGTGGATCAGCATGGTGCTGGTGACGGAAAGCCACCGCCGCCGCAGCTTTGCCACGCAGCTCGTCGATGCCTGTCTCGATACGGCATGCAAGAGCGGGCTGACGTGCTGGCTCGATGCGACACCCGACGGCGCCAAGGTCTACGGCCCGCTCGGCTTCAGCCCGACTTCGCAATTGCGCCGGCTGAAGCTGCTGGAGCCGGGACAAGCAGCCGCAGCGGCCCCGTCAACGGCAACGCTCGACGCGCTTCGCGATCGGGACCGGCGCGCGACGGGCCTCGACCGCAGCGCCCTGCTCTCCGCCTTCGCGCGGCGGCCTGGCTCGCGCATCGTCTCTGCGAACGGCGCCATCGCGCTGGTGCGGGACGGCCGAGCCGCGTGCCATATCGGTCCGCTGTTCGCGGATCAGACCGCAGCCGCCCTGATCCTGGTCGACGCGATCGCGCAATCGCAGGATGGACCGCTCCTGCTCGACGCCGTCGCGTCGCAAGGAGCGTTCCTCGAAGGTCTGACGGCGTCCGGCTGGACCATCGAACGCCCCTTCCAGCGGATGCGTCTCGGCCCCGCCATCATTACCGCGAAGGAAACGCCATTCGCCGTCGCCGGCCCTGAATTCGGATGAGGACATCATGCACCACAGCCAGATCAACAGCGACGTCCACAAGCTGATCGCCGAAGGCTCCGTGCTGCCGGCGCATCCGCTCGCCCTCACCGCCGAGCGCCAGCTCGACAAGACGCACCAGCGCGCGCTGACGCGCTATTACATCGATGCCGGCGCTGGCGGGCTTGCCGTCGGCGTGCACACGACGCAGTTCGCGATCCGCGACGTCGGCCTCTATCGCCCCGTGCTGGAGCTTGCCGCCGAGACCGCCGCGAACTGGACCAAGCGTCCGCTGGCGCTGGTTGCAGGCCTCGCGGGCCCGACGAAGCAGGCGGTCACCGAAGGCCGCACGGCACGGGATATCGGCTATCACGCCGGCCTGCTCAGCCTCGCCGCGATGAAGAACGCGTCCGAGGACGAGATCATCGCGCATTGCACGTCCGTCGCCGCCGAGATTCCGCTGGTCGGTTTTTACCTGCAACCCGCCGTCGGCGGCGTCATCCTGTCCAGCCGGTTCTGGCAGCGCTTCGCCTCGATCGACAATGTCATCGCGATCAAGATCGCGCCATTCAACCGCTACAGGACCCTCGACGTGCTCCGCGGCGTCGCAGCCGCCGGCGCGCTCGACCGCGTCGCGCTCTACACCGGCAATGACGACCACATCCTGCTCGACCTGATGCTGCCGTTCGATCTCCGCGACAAGGGCGTCACCACGCGGACCTATTTCAAGGGCGGCCTGCTCGGTCACTGGTCGGTCTGGACCGCGAGCGCGATCAGGCAATTCGAACGCTGCAAGGCGGCGCGGCACAAGGACAGCGTGCCCACCGACCTGCTCGCGCTCGATGCCCGCGTCACCGATTGCAACAGCGCCTTCTTCGATGTCGCCAACAATTTTCACGGCTGCATCGCCGGCTGCCACGAAGTGCTGCGGCGCCAGGGCTTGATGAAAGGCCTGTGGTGCCTCGATCCCGACGAGGGCCTCAGCCCCGGCCAGAAGGAGGAGATCGATCGCGTCTGCCACGAGCACGCCGACCTCAGCGACGATGCTTTCGTGGCCGCGAACCTGAACAAATGGCTGACATGAGCTCGGCCCCCTTCATCAGCCTGCAAGGCGTCCGAAAGGTCTATCGCAGCGGCGGCACCGAGTTTCTCGCCGTGTCCGACGTCACCATGGACGTACAGGAAGGTGAGCTCGTCTCGCTGGTTGGCCCGTCCGGCTGCGGCAAGACCACCGTGATGAAGATCCTGGCCGGGCTACACGGCGCTGACGGCGGCACCGTCAAAATAGGCAATGCCAGGAGCCCGTTCGATCCGACCCGCGACATCGGCATGGTGTTCCAGCAGGCGCTGCTGTTGAAATGGCGGACCATCCTGGACAACGTGCTGCTGCCGGCCGAGATCGTCGGCCTGCCGATGAAGGCCGCGCGCGAGCGGGCACGCGACCTGCTCAACCTCGTCGGGCTCGCCGGCTACGAGCAGAAATATCCGCAGCAGCTGTCCGGCGGCATGCAACAGCGAACGGCGATCGCACGCGCCTTCATACACGATCCGAAGCTGATCCTGATGGACGAGCCGTTCGGCGCGCTGGATGCGCTGACGCGCGAGCAGATGAATCTGGAGATGCTGCGGATCTGGCGCGAGAGCGGCAAGACCATCATCTTCGTCACCCACTCGATCCAGGAAGCCGTGTTCCTGTCCTCGCACTGCGCCGTGCTGACGGCGGGCCCGGCGAAGATGGCCGACTATTTCGCGATCGACCTGCCCTTCCCGCGCGACCTTCCGCTGAAGACGACGGACGCATTCGGCGCCTATGCAAGACGCATCTATGCGAAGCTGGGGCTGGGCGCGGCGTAGGACACCGCGCCCCGTTCTTGCGATCAGCTCTTGTTGCGCATCTTGCTCAGCAGGTAATTGTCGTAGAAGTTCTCCGCGATCTGCGTATAGAACAAGAGCTCCTTCATATACGCGTCGTGGCTCTCCTTGGTCCGCTTGAACAGGTCGCTCTTGGCGGCGAGCTCGTTCAGATGGTCCTGGGTCGCGTTGTAGCAGGCCTCCAACACCGGTTGCGGGAAAGCCTTCAGCTCCGCGCCGCCGGCGATCAGCCGCTTCAGCGCCGCCGGATTCACGCTGTCGTATTTCTCCAGCATCCAGGCGCCGGCCGCTGCGCCCGCCTGGTTGACGATCGCCTGGTACTGCTTGGGCAGCGAATTCCACTTCTCGTCATTGACGATCATGTGCAGCATGGCACCGCCTTCCCACCAGCCGGGGAAGTAGTAATATTTGGCGACCTTGTAGAAGCCGAGCTTCTCGTCGTCATAGGGGCCGACGAACTCGACGGCGTCGATCGTGCCCTTCTCCAGCGCCGGATAGATATCCCCTCCCGCGATCTGCTGCGGCACGACGCCGAGCTTTGCCAGCACGTGGCCGCCCATGCCAGCGATGCGGAATTTGAGACCCTTGAGGTCGTCGACCGACTTGATCTCCTTGCGGAACCAGCCGCCCATCTGGGTGCCGGAATTGCCGCAGAGGATCGCATGCGCCTTGAACGGCTTGAGCGCCTCGTTGGTGAGATCAGCGCCGCCGCCGAAGTGCCACCACGATTCTTGATGGCGATGGTTCATGCCGAACGGCGCGCCGGTCGCATAGGCCAGCGCCGGCTCCTTGCCGATGTAGAAATAGAGCGGGGTCTGCGCCATCTCCACCGATGCGGTGCTGACGGCATCGAGCGCCTGGAGGCCCGGAACGATCTCACCGGCCGCAAAGGTCTGGATCTGGAATTTGTTGTCGGTGGCCTCAGCCACGTATTTCGCAAAGGTCTGCGCCGTACCGTAGATGGTGTCGAGCGACTTCGGAAAGCTCGAGGTCAGGCGCCATTTGATCTCGGGCGCGCTCTGCGCGATCGCGGGTGCAGCAACCAGCGTCGTCGCGCCGGCGACGGCGCCGCCCTTCAGAAATGTACGGCGTTTCATGATGTGGACTCTCCCTGGAAGTAGATTTCGAACATATGGGCTTTGTGGCGACGGTCTTCGCGGACCGTTTGCCCGTTCCTATAGCGGAGTTCAAGTTACGAGGAGAAGGCCCCGTACGGAGCTCTCAGAGCAGCTTGGCGCTGACGAACAGCGCGCGCACGGCGTTGGTCGCCTGCACCGCCAGCATAGCGTTACCGGCGGCGCCTTCCAGGGCCGCGACCGCGTCCTCGTGCAGGGAGCGAAATTCCATCCACTCGACCGACTTGAAGTTGGTGAGGAATTGATAGGCCTGACCGACGGTCGCGATCGCCAACGTGTCACCGTTCAGCTTGATCTTGAACGTCGTGCGCAGCGGGGTTTCGGAGCTTGATGGATCACTCATGGGCTGCTTCTGGACGAGGACGGCTTAACGAAGGGGAAACGGCAGCCCCGCCGTCGCAGGCGATAGTCAGGAATTGGTGCTCGCGCGCTGCGAAGCGGTGGCCGCCCCGCGCAGGCTCGGCACCACGACCAGGCGGTTGAACTCGCCATTGTCGTAGGCCTTGATGAAACGGTCATAGTCCTTGATCGAGACGCAACCGTTGGAATCACCGCGCGGCCCAAGCAAGTAGTTGTGCGTGAGCAGACCGACGCGGCCAAGCGCACTGGTGCCCTCAGTCGGCGTCATGCGCAATGCCCGGACGCCGTGGAACGGCTTTTCGCGCGGCTTGAGATCGTACGTCGCCGGCGGCGTCGCGCCGACCATCCGCCGGTCGACATGGTCGGGGTTGTCCATCAGCGCACCCAGGCCGGAATGCGCTTCCAGTGCCACGCCGCTCGGCAGATAGACCGCCTTGGCCGAGATGTCATAGACCGCCGTCCGCGAGTCATAGCCGAGGGCGGCGAGATCCGGCGCCTTCGACAACAGCCCGCTATCCGGCGTCAACGAAGCCAGCTTGATCTTGTCGGTGAATCTTTCGAAGAAGTTGCGGTTGTCGGCCCTCGAGCCGGTATCGGCATAGGCTTGGCTGGAGGCGATCTGGGCGGCCAGATCCGCCTGGACCGGACGCGAGCGCGGCATCGGGATGGCCTCGGCCCGCTGCGAGGGCCTCGCCTCTTCGGCTGCAGACGACTGTTCGTCATCGGTCAGCATCGAGCGCCAGTCGTCGCCCTGGAGCTTCTGCGCGAGCATCGCCTTGGCATCTCGCAGCTTGAGCTGGACCGCGTTCACCGCGGAGCGCTCGAGCGCCCGTAGGCCGAACTCGCGGGCCGGCGGGCTGCCGGAGGCGGACGCGAAACGGTCTTCGAACGAAGGGGCATTGGCCGGCGGCAAGGCGGCGGAGACCAGCGGGGTCGAATCGCCGATATCGGACACCCACGCGGCGGCGCCAAGGGCCAGCGCAAGCGCTGCCACAGACAGTAGAATCGTCTCGGCCCGCCCGACACGGCGGCGCGACAACAGCCTCTCGGCGTTTGCTGCGTCGGAAACCATCAGATCCCCAAATCGACCCCGGGGGTGCCCACCCCCACCCGGAGACTCTATACCAGCTACCACATTGGGAGCCAAAAGTTAGGCATAATCGCGGCCGGAAAGCCTCCCGAAGGTATCCAATGACCGATCCATTCGATCTCAACCGCTTTGTCCGTGCCCAGGAGCCGGTCTATCGCGACGTCCGGGCCGAGTTGACTCGGGGCCGGAAGGAGACTCACTGGATGTGGTTCGTCTTCCCGCAGGTCGGAGGTCTCGGCTTCAGCGCCATGTCGCAGCGCTACGCCATCAGGTCCCGCGCGGAGGCCGAGGCCTATCTCGCCCATCCCGTCCTCGGGGCGCGCCTGATCGAATGCACGAGGCTCGTGCTTGCCGTCGAGGGCCGAACCATCAACGCGATCCTCGGCGCACCGGATGACGCTAAATTCCGCTCGTCGATGACGCTGTTCGGCGCGGTGTCCGACGAGCCCGTCTTCGATCAGGCGATCGCCCGATATTTTGCGGGTGAACGCGACGGTGCCACGCTTGAGATCCTGTCGAGGCTCGACCGCGCGTCCGGCTGAATTGGCCGCCGGGGCGTAACCCGAGATTAACACGGGCTATCTATCGTCCGTGCAACTTTAACTCTCGTCGCACGCCATTGCCGGACAGATCATGAAAATCGGTACGCTCCTGACCAGCGCCATTGTCTCGCTCTCGACCGTCGGCGGCGGCCTCGCCGTCTACGTTGCCGTGACGAAATACGAGACCATGGAACGGGTCGGCGAGGCGCAAGGCCGCCTGGCCATCGTCCGCGCTGTCAGCGATATCCCGCGCTATCTCAATCCAGAGCGCGGCTTTTCCACTAACATTCTCTACGGCCCTGCGAGTATTGACCCGGCACTGCTCACTGAGCAGGACAAATTGCGCAAGCAGACCGACGGCGCCCGCGACAGGATGAACGCACGACGCAAGGAGCTGCCCGGCTCCTTCGACGACGGCAGCACCATGGGCAGCAATATCGACGGGATCGATGCGAAATTCACCGCCTTGCGCGAAGCCATCGACAAGGCGCTCGCCGGACCGGCGGAGGCCCGCAAGGACGCGGCCAAGAAGATCGTCGCGGACAATGCCGTGCTCAATGCAGGTGTGACCGCGCTTCTCAACGAGCAGGTCCGCCGCATGGCGATCCTCAATGGCGATGCCTACCGACAGGCCAGCTACGCCAACATCGCCATGACGTTGCGAGACGTCGGCGGCTTCAATTCCAGCCTCCACAAGAATCTGGTCGGCGGCAAGAAACCGGCAACCGACGCCGAAAAGGCCGACATCGCCCGCTCACAGGGCCGTAACGACCAGATCGTGATGGCGCTGCAGGAACTGCGCGGCAATCCGTCAACCCCTGCGAACGTCGCCGAGGCGCTGGAGAAGTTCAACGCGATCTATGTCGAGGAGTTCGGTCGCGAGCTCAAGCTGGTGAAAGACGGCGCCGTCACCGGCAAATACGAGCACGATATGGACACCTATTACGCCGCAACACAGCGCGGCCTCGGCACCATCATTGGCGTTCGCGATGCCTTCTACGACAATGCCGAGCAGATTCTCGCCAGCGCATCTTCGGCCGCCCGCACCAGCTTCATCATCGCCCTTGGAGGTCTCCTTGCCGTGCTGATCGCCAGCGCCGGCCTGATCGTGATGGTCCGCCGTCGCGTCTGCGCCCCGATCGTCGGCTTGACGACGCGCATGACAAAGCTTGCCGATGGCGACGTTGCCGGCGAGATCCCCGGCGCCGAGCGCTCCGACGAGATCGGCGCGATGGCGGCGGCGGTTCAGGTCTTCAAGGACAACATGATCCGGGCCGACCGGCTCGCCGCTGAAAAGCAGGCTGAGAACGACGGCAAGATGCGGCGCGCGCAGGCGCTCGACAGCCTCACGCGAGCCTTCGAGGCCAAGGTCACCGAACTCGTCGGCGGCCTGTCCCAGGCCTCGGCGACCATGGAAAGCACCGCGCAGTCGATGACCTCGACGGCAGCGCAGACCAACAGCCAGGCCGCGGTGGTCGCCGCCGCCTCCGAACAGACCTCGAGCAACGTGCAGACCGTCGCCAGCGCCACCGAAGAGCTGACCTCCTCGATCGCCGAGATCGGCCGCCAGGTCGCCCAAAGCACCGAGATCGCGGCTCGCGCTGTCGACAACGCCCGCCGCACCGGCGACACCGCCCGCGCGCTCGCCGAGGGCGCGCAGAAGATCGGCGACGTCGTCACGCTGATCCAGAGCATCGCCGAGCAGACCAACCTGCTCGCGCTGAACGCGACCATCGAGGCCGCCCGCGCCGGCGATGCCGGCCGCGGCTTCGCCGTGGTCGCCTCCGAAGTGAAGTCACTGGCCGGCCAGACCGCCAAGGCCACCACCGAGATCTCCGAGCAGATCACGGCGATCCAGACCGCAAGCGACGAGACCGTGGCCGCGATCCGCAACGTCGCCGACGTCATCGGCGAGATCGATCAGATCGGCACCGCCATCGCCGCCGCGATCGAGGAGCAGGGCTCGGCCACCAAGGAGATCGCCCGCAGCGTCCAGGAGGCCGCCCGCGGCACCCAGGAGGTCAACAGCAACATCTCCGGCGTGCAGCGCGCCGCCGACGACACGGGAGCTGCCGCGAGGGAGGTGCTGGGCGCCGCCGAGCAGCTCTCGACGCAGTCGCGCGATCTCGCCGGACAGTTCGACCGATTCCTCGGCGAGGTCAGGGCCGCTTAAGCACGATACGGACGAGTGCGCAGCGGTTTTCCGAAACGATCATGCTGAAACGAAAACCTGAAGCGCGATGACGGTTCATCCTGGTCGCATCGCGCTTCAGTAAGGCGGCGCCTTCCGCGCCCGCTGCGCTTTCGCCGCCTCGATCCACCACAAGAGATCGTCGGCAAAGCGCGGGAACGAGCGCTCCAAGGCCTTGCCGCCCTCTCCGATCGGCTCTGCATCCGCCGACAATGTCTGCGCGATCGGGCCGACGCCGATTGTGCTCGACACCACCACCATGCCCATTTCCGACAGCGTGCCGTGCCAGGCCGTCGCGGCGCGCGCGCCGGACAGTCGGCCGGCGGAATAGCTCACGATCGCGGCCGGACGCCAGAACCACTCTTCGAGGAAGTGGTCTGTGAGATTCTTCAGGCCGGGCTGGATGCCCCAATTGTACTCGCCGGTGACGAAGACGAAGCCGTCCGCGTCCCGGATCTGCCCGGCCAGCTTCTCCAGCGCCTCGGGCGCCGAGCCCTTCGGATATTCCTTGTACATACGGTCGAGCATCGGCAGGCCGATCGCCTTGGCGTCGATGAATTCGACTTCCTCGCCGCGGCCGCGCAGCCGATCGATGACGAAGTTCGCCAGGCGGATGCCCATGCGGTCGGAACGGTAGGAACCGTAGAGAACGAGAATGCGATTGCTCATGGCCGGACGGTAGCACGAAACCGGTGTCCGATCCTACCCGGTTTGGCGAACTATCGGCCGCGACTGCGTCCCAGCGTTTGCGACGGCGACTCGCCGAACTGGTCGCGGTAGCTTCTGGAGAAATCACTGAGGTGCCAGAAGCCAAACGCCAGCGCGACCGCCTTGACGCTATCGGCCCCGGCGAGAAGCCGCCGCCGCACCAGCCACAGCCGGCGCAGGCGCAAATAGCGATGCAGGCTCATGCCCCGATAGCGGCGGACGACGTCGTGCATGGTGCGAACGGACAGCCCGAGCTTGCGCGCGATCTCATCGCTGTAGATCGGCTGCGACAAATCCTCGGTCAGCAGTGCGCGGATGTCGTGGAACATCCTGAAATTCCGCCCGTCGTTGGGGCCGAGGGTCCAGCGGGCCGAGACGACGGTTTCGAAGACCTCGTCGACGGCTCCGAGCAGGGACTCCTTCATCGCCGCGCCCTTCGACGAAAGCTCCGGCGCCTCGGCCGGGCCGGACGCCTCGGCCAGCACCTCACGAACCACGGTGCGCAGCCGGTGCAAGCCGGCCGCGGAGACCTCGAAAATCTTGAAGCTCGAGAGCGTGGGCGGCCAGCCTCGATCCTGCACCTCCGGTCTGAACACCACCGAGGCGATTTGTCGCTGCACCTCCTCAACGGTGGTGTAGGCCGCGCCGCCGCTGCCGATGACCACGACCGGCCGGGCGCGTTGCGAGCCATTGAAGCGAACGGGGACGTCGAGGTCGTCCATCGTGAAGCCGATCGCCGTGCAATTCCCGACGAGCTGTGCATCAACGACCCGCGGAAACGCGTGCGTCAAATTCACGTCGCAACCGGGCAACGACAGGATCGTCTGCTCAGCCGAAATCTTCCGTACGAAAGGCGTGAAATCGAAATTCAGCCCGCGTATGGCACTTCGAAATTCGTCGACGTCTGAAAAGCGAAAAGTGTTGAGTGCCAGTCTCGGCACATCGTCAATGCTGTTCATGAAAATATGAAACGCAACGTGGCGTAGACGTGCGTCCGGCCGCGACGCCGGTTCGTTTCCCCCTTCGGTTTTCCGTTACCTTGAAAGGATCAATCTTAACGTGTCCTGACCAATTAGCGAGGAGCCAGTTGAAAGAAAAAGCGGGCACGTCTGTCTCTCGCCAAATTTCGATAGCGTTTCCCGCCCAGTTGACGGTGCCGGATTACCCAACTTTCGATCCCTAAAATTCAAAATTAACGACTTTGAGGCGCAATAGCCGTCGTTTGATCGTCAAAGTTATTTCGAATTTCAGGCCCTGCCATGACGGCAAATTCGCCTGCTGATGTTCTGGTCGAATTGGAGGACGCGGTCGCAACGTGTCCGCTAGACCGCTGCGCGCGCGTTCTCTCCGGCATCATGCAGCTGCTCGCCAGCAGCCGCGACCGGTCCCAGGAATTGCTCGCCAATGTGGTCGACGGCGTTCTGCTGCGACTGACGGAGCGGGTCGAGGCCGGTGCGCTGATTGAGCTCAGCACGGCACTTGCGGAGCTCGCGGTAGCTCCGCCGAAGACGGTGCAACGTCTCGCCTCACACCACGATCCGAAGGTGGCGTGCCCTGTCTTGCTGAGATCGCAGTCACTGTCCACGGCCGATCTCAAGTCGATCGCGGCCTCGAGCGACGAGCGGCAGCAACGCGCGATCGCAGCCCGCGCGCCTATCGATCCGCCGGTGATCGAGACGCTGATCGAGGGCGGCGCCCGCAGCGTTTGCATTGCGCTGATCGCCAACACAGAGGCACGATTCTCTCACGCTGCCTACGCCAGGCTGGTCGAGAAGTGCCTGACGGATGATGAACTCACGAAGGCGCTGGCGCTCAGGCCGGACACGCCGGATCCGATCATGCGAAAGTTGCTGTCGGCCTCACCGGCTCCGACATCCGGCACAGGGACGAAGGCGACCGTGTCGCCTCCAGCCGCAACGGCCGCGCCAATCGTCCCCAAGCTGCCCAGCGCGGCCGCCTATGCAAGCGCGCGCCCGGAGATCGTCGCGCTGAACCGCATCGGCAAGCTCAACGATTCCACGGTCAACCGCTTCGCCATCCGCGGCGAGACCGCCAACCTCGTCACGGCGCTATCGGTGCTTTCGGGGACTCCCATCGAAATCGTCGAGCATGTCATGACCGACGACGATTGCGAGGGTCTCGTGATGGCCTGCCGTGCCTCGCGGCTGAACTGGCAGACCACGTTGGCCATCTTGAGCAATCGCTGCGGCAGAAGGCTTTCCTTCGCCGAACGCGAACACGCGCAGCACATTTTCGAGACACTGCTTCTGTCGACCAGCCAATGGACGGTGCGCTGGGGGGAAATTGCCGCGAACGCCAAGGAGAGCAGTCGGGAACGTCGCGGTGCAAAAAAGATGGGGATTAACCGATGAAATTCGACGGTCGCAAGGCCTCTCGCGTGAAAATGGACCACAGGCAGCCGGTCAACCTCATGGGATCGGACGGCACCTGGCGACGCCGTTGCGTATTGCTCGACGTGTCGCAAAGCGGCGCCAAGATCGAGGTCGAGGGCACGCTCGACGTGCTCCAGGCCAAGGAGTTCTTCATGCTGCTGTCGTCGACCGGCCTCGCCTATCGGCGCTGCGAACTGGTCTGGATCGACGGCACCACGGCTGGAGTCCACTTCGTGACGGCCGACGGCAAGAAGAAACCTGCAGGCACACCAGCGCCTGCGCAGACCGCGGCTCAGAGCAAATAGATTCGAACATTCCACCCGCTGTTTGACATTGATACAGTCGAAAAGTGCAGGTCAGATCGTGCAGCACGCGCCAACCAGATCGGGCCCGGTCAATGGTGAAGGCGGCATCCGTCAGTCGCGAACGGATCGCCCCTTCCTGCACGTGCTGGCGGACACGTCCGACAAGCTTTCGGGCGTCTGCTCGATCCTCGAAGAGAAATTCACCATTGCCGGCGAGCGACTCGATGCCGATCCCAGGCTGTCGCAGTCGCCGGCCGCCATCGTCATCCGCGCGGAGCTCCGCGACGTCGACAACATCGCCGCGATCAAGAAGCGCGCCAGCAAGCTGGCGAAGGCCAGGAAGCGCATCTTCCTGCTCGATCACGCCTCCCACGTCTGCATCTCGCAAGCCTACGCGCTCGGGGCGACGCTGGTCCTTCCCGCCACAGTCAGCCGGACCAGACTGCTGGCGGCGCTGGCCGATCCGGCCGACGGCGTATCCGCTTCGTCAGGCGACACGTCTCAACCCGACAACGCCGTCGAGACCGCCGCGACCGCGATCGCATCGATGTTCACGGCTGTGACCCTCGGCCAACCGCTCGACGTCGACGGCGCCAGGGAAGCCGGTCGCCAGATTGCCGACCGTATCACCCAGCATGGCCTGACGGAATGGCTCATGACGGTGCGGCGCCATCACGAAGGAACCTATCAGCATTGCCTGCTCGTGACCGGCGTGGCCATCGACTTCGGACTGAGCCTCGGCGTCGGCCGGACCGACCTGGAACGTCTCTACTCGGCTGCCATGTTCCACGACATCGGCAAGGCGCAGATACCGCTCGCCATCCTCGACAAGCCGGGCCGACTCGATGCCGCCGAACGCGCGCTGATCGAAACGCATCCCGCCGCCGGCTACGAATTTCTCAAGGGGCATGACGGGATCTCGCCGGAGATACTCGATGCCGTCCGCCATCATCACGAGTACCTCGACGGCAGCGGCTATCCCGACGCGCTCGGCGCCGAGAGCATCGGCGACATCGTACGAATTCTAACGATCTCGGATATTTTTGCGGCGCTCATCGAGCACCGGCACTACAAGCCGACCATGCCGCGCGCGGAGGCCTACAACATCCTGTGCGGGATGAATGGGAAGCTGGAAAAAGCACTGGTCCACTCATTCAAGCCGGTCGCGCTCACGCGGTGAGCGCGGCAGACCCGCCTCGAACGCGGCCTAATGGGTGGCGCGGTAGCTGGCGCGGTGCGGGATGGACCGGCAGGCCAGCCCCTCGGCCAGCAGCTTCATGTCCTCGTGCCGGCCGCTGCGTATCAGCCGGCCGAACTCTTCGGCTGTGAAAGGAAGACTTGGATCGTCATCGATCGTGTGCCGCACTCGCGGACCGAAGAACCGTCGAACCAGGCTAGCCAGCCGCCGCATGTCAATTCCCTCGCGCCAGCAACAAACCTATCAGTCCGCATATTGTTCCTCCTGCACCCTCGAGATTGCAAGAGGCCACTCGCGACACCGCAGCAAAAATTTCCGCCAGAGAATAATCTCCTCCTGTCGTGCTAATCGGCAAAACCCACGTAACGCACGAACTCGTCGTTGTGCTCGCGGTCCGAGCGAACGGCATTCGCGGCGAAGCTGTCGTCGGGATAGCCCATCGCGACGCAGGTCATGATGACCTCATTCTCCGGAATCCTGGCGACCTCGCGCACGATGTCGGAACGCATGATGCCCTGTCCGTTGATCACGGAGCCGAGGCCGCGGTCCCACGCCGCAAGCACGATACCGTAGCAGAGCGCGCCGAGATCGAAATGGCAGACCGCGCCGGGATCGAGGACACGGTCGTAAGTCAGCACAAGCGAGACCGGCGCGTCGAACTGGCGGAAGCCGCGCAGCACCCAGTCCTGCCGCATCGGCTTGTCGTCACGCGCGATTCCCATCGCGCCGAACAGCTTCTTGGCGATGTCGACCTGGCGCGTGCGGTGCACACCCTGATACTCGCCGTGGCTGACGATGTCGCGTTTGACCGTGGCGCCGCTGGCCATCTCCTCCATGTTGCGGCGGCGCACCTCTTCCAGAGGTGTGCCGGTGAGCACGTGGACATGCCAGGGCTGGGTGTTCATCGACGACGGCGCGCGCTTGGCGCTTTCGATGATCGCCTCGATCACCGCGCGCGGCACCGGCTCGTTCCGGAAGCCGCGCACGCTGCGGCGCGACTGGACCAGCGTTTCGAATTCCACCTCGTGAACCTCCCTGCCTCGTTCGTTGCAGCGCGGTGGCGGTTGCCGACGCGGCGCGCAAAACCTATGCTCACGACCAAGCAAGACCAAAAACTCTGTGTGGAGGACTCAAAATGGCCGCGCCGCTCGATCCCGTCATCGCCCAGATCATTCCGCTCATGCCGATGCGCGATCCCACCACGATGACGCCACAGAGCGCCCGCGATTCCTTGCGCGCACTGGCTGCCTCGCGCGCGGCCATACCGCCCCCGCCCGTCGATAGCGTGCAGGACGTCAAGGTGAAAGGCGGCGCCGGACCGCTCGATGCACGTATTTATCGGGCCGGCACCACGCCGGCACCGACCGTGGTGTTCTTCCACGGCGGCGGCTGGGTTGCCGGCGACCTCGAGACCCACGACCGGCAGGCGCGCAATCTTGCGATCGAGACCGACGCGGTGGTCGTCTCCGTCGACTATCGCCGTCCGCCCGAGACGCGCTTTCCCGGTGCGTTCGAGGATGCCTTTGCCGCCGTGAGCGACGTGTTTGGCCGCGTCGCGGAATTTGGCGGCGACGCAAGCCGCATGGGCGTTGCCGGCGACAGCGCCGGCGGCAATCTCGCGGCCACCACCGCGATCGCCTGCCGCGACGCCGGGATCAGGCTGGCCGCGCAATTGCTGGTCTATCCCGTGACCGATGTCTTCGGCGCTTACGCCGATGCGGGCGAGAACGCGCGCTTTCCGTCTCGCGCCGAGAATGCCGAAGGCTACTTCCTTACGCGCGCCACGATGGAATGGTTTTGCGGCCACTATCTCGCCGATCCCGGCCATGCCGCGGACTGGCGCGTCTCGCCACTGCGCGCGGGATCCCTTGCCGGCGTCGCACCCGCGGTCGTGACCACCGCCTGGTTCGATCCCTTGCGCGACGAGGGCGCCGCTTATGTGCGGGCACTGGAAGCCGCCGGCGTCCGCGTCAAGCATCATGAGGGCCCCGGCCTGATCCATGGCTATTTCGGCATGGGCGATGCCTCCGAGGTCGCACGCGCCGAAGCGCAGCGCGCACGCGCTGACTTCAAGGCACTGCTCGCGCGGGGTGCCTGAAGTCGGTCAGATGCTCCGCGCGCGCTGCGCCGCGGTGTGCCCCCACGTCTCGTCCCAGTCCTGACCGGAGGCGTCGACGACGCGGCCGTCGGCTTCGAAAAACTTGTTCGGCACCTGGAAGATCGCCAGGATCAAGGCTCCGTCCGGACACCACGCGGCGTGCCGGCTGCCCGCCTCGCGCCAGATGAATTCGCCGGCCTTGCATGCGATCCCCTCGGCCGGGCCCTCCTTGTCGACAAGTGCGCCTTCGATCACCCAGCTCTGCTCGATGCCGACATGCTCGTGATCGGGCAGCACCGATCCCGGCGCAAAGCGCATCAGGGCGGTCATCAGGCCCGTGCGGCGATCGAACAGCAGCGTCTTGGCCTCGCACCCCGGAAAGCGGGTCTTCTGCCAGTCCATGTCCTGGGGCCGAACCAGGTGGGAATGCCGATCGGCCAATCGTTCGCCCCTCGGGATCGTGGCGTCCATGACGATGCTCCATCCAGCCAAGCTGATCGAAGCTAGCAGGATCGCCCGCCGGGGTCAGCGAGCAGTGCAACAAGGATGGACGGCCACCGACCGCGCCCGAAAAATCGGTACGTCGACCGGACGACGTCCGCTCATCCTGCTTGATTGCGCCATGATTCCCGGCTCCAATCTCCCGGCCATTTCTGGTTTCAGGAGACACCCATGATGAAGCGGATTTTCCTCGCAGCGATTGTTGTCACCTTTGCAGCGGGCTCGGCATTCGCACAAGAAACCTGCGAGAGCAAAGCGATCGGCAAGGACGGCAAGCCGCTGGCCGGGGCCGCCAAGTCCTCGTTCCTGAAGAAGTGCAAGGCCGACGCCTGCGCACCCAAGGCCGTCGGCTCCGACGGCAAGCCGCTCGCCGGCGCCGCCAAGAACAGCTTCATGAAGAAGTGCGAGACCAGCGCGTAGGGCGCTGCGACTTCGTTGCTTCTTCAGCGAGCAATTGCTCCACGAACTCATCATGCCCGGGCTTGTCCCGGGCAACCATGTTCTTGCTTCCGCGCGGCAAAGCACGTGGATGGCTGGGACAAGCCCGGCCATGACGGAAAGAGTCACTCCCGCTTGAAGCGGTAATCGAACGCCCCATCCAGCGGCCTGATCCATCCCACCGTCGGCGTCGGAAAATGCACCGGCAGGATCAGCGTGTCGGTATCCGCGACGGAGGCGAAGAACTTCCGCCGCGACACCGCCGACTGCTTCGGATCCCAGTCCGGCTTCGCCGACCAGTCCGGCTCGCGGCACTGGATCTGGTGATGCATGAGATCGCCCGCGACCACCGCGCTCTGGCCTCTGGAGAATATGTTCACGCAGCAATGGCAGGGCGAATGCCCCGGCGTCGGTGTCAGCGTCACGGTATCATCGAGCGCGTAGTCGTCATCGACCAGCAGCGCCTGCCCGGCCTCGACGATCGGCAGGCAATTGTCGCGGAAGACCGTGCCCGGCGGATTGCTGCCCTTGGCATGCTCGGCTTCCCAGGCCGCATATTCGCCCTTGTGGAATACGTATTTCGCATTCGGAAACGTCGGCACCCAGCGTCCATCGCGCAAACTCGTATTCCAGCCAGTATGGTCGATGTGCAGATGCGTGCAGAAGACGTAGTCGATCTGCTCGAAGCCGATGCCGAGCGCGAACAATTCGTTGCGCCAGCGTTCCTTGCCGGGAAAATCGAACGGCGGCGGATGACCCTTGTCCTCGCCGGTGCAGGTATCGACCAGGATGGTATGGCGCGGCGTCCGCACCACGAAGGTCTGATACGTAATGACCATCATGCCGCGCTCGGCGTCGAACACCTCCGGCTCCATCGTCGGCAGATGGCGGGCGAACACGCGCTCGTCATAGGCCGGGAAGAAATCCTGCGGCCGCCGCCACGGCCCTTCCCGCTCGATCACCGCATCGATGGTGATGTCGCCGATCCGGAGTTGCTTCATGGTTGTTTCGCTCCCTTTTTTCGAGGAGCGTAGCGCGAGGCGTCAACGCGTCAAGCCGCGCAGCGGAATGCTAGCTCCGCAGCCCCGGAGCCTCCTGACCGGTCCGCGCGACGTATTCCGTATAGCCACCGCCGTACTGATGAATCCCCTCCGGCGTCAGCTCCAGCACGCGGTTCGACAGCGTCGCCAGGAAGTGCCGGTCGTGCGAGACGAACAGCATGGTGCCCTCGAAGTCCGACAGCGCGTTGATCAACATCTCCTTGGTGGCGAGGTCGAGATGGTTGGTCGGCTCGTCCAGCACCAGGAAGTTCGGCGGGTCGAACAGCATCTTGGCCATCACGAGCCGCGCCTTCTCGCCGCCTGAGAGCACGCGGCATCGCTTCTCGACGTCGTCGCCGGAGAAGCCGAAGCAGCCGGCGAGCGCGCGCAAGGAGCCCTGCCCCGCGGTCGGAAATGCATATTCGAGTGACTCAAACACCGTCTGCTCGCCGTCGAGCAGGTCCATCGCGTGCTGGGCGAAATAGCCCATCTTGACGCTGCCGCCGAGCGCCACCGAGCCCTCGTCCGGCTCGCTCGCACCGGCCACCAGCTTGAGCAGCGTCGACTTGCCCGCGCCGTTGACGCCCATCACGCACCAGCGCTCCTTCCGGCGGATCATGAAGTCGAGCCCGTCATAGATGCGCTTAGCTCCATAGCCCTTGTGCACGTTCTTGAGCGCGACGACGTCCTCGCCGGAGCGCGGCGCCGGCGGGAAGTCGAACGCGACGCTCTGGCGGCGGCGCGGCGGCTCGACGCGCTCGATCTTGTCGAGCTTCTTGACCCGGCTCTGCACCTGGGCCGCATGCGAGGCGCGCGCCTTGAAGCGCTCGATGAACTTGATCTCCTTGGCGAGCATGGCCTGCTGTCGCTCGAACTGCGCCTGCTGCTGCTTCTCGTTCTGCGCCCGCTGCTGCTCGTAGAATTCGTAGTCGCCGGTGTAGGTGGTGAGCGAGCCGGAATCGATCTCGATCACCTTGGAGATGACGCGGTTGATGAACTCGCGGTCGTGCGAGGTCATCAGCAGCGTGCCTTCGTAGTCGTGCAGGAATTTTTCCAGCCAGATCAGGCTTTCGAGGTCGAGATGGTTGCTCGGTTCGTCGAGCAGCATCACGTCGGGACGCATCAGGAGAATGCGCGCCAGCGCCACGCGCATCTTCCAGCCGCCCGAGAGCTTTCCGACGTCGCCGTCCATCATCTCCTGGCTGAAGCCGAGACCGGACAGCGCTTCGCGCGCACGGCCGTCGAGCGCGTAGCCGTCGAGCTCCTCGAAACGATGCTGCACCTCGCCATAGCGCGCGATGATCTCGTCCATCTGATCGGCCTTGTCTGGATCGGCCATGGCGGCCTCGAGCTCGCGCAGCTCGGCCGCGACCTCGCTGACGGGGCCGGCGCCGTTCATCACCTCGGCCACCGCGCTGCGGCCAGACATCTCGCCGACGTCCTGGTTGAAATAGCCGATGGTGATGCCGCGATCGGTCGAGACCTGCCCCTCGTCGGGCAGCTCCTCGCCGGCGATCATCCGGAACAATGTGGTCTTGCCGGCGCCGTTCGGCCCGACGAGGCCGATCTTCTCGCCCCTATTCAGGGCGGCGGAGGCTTCGATGAACAGGATCTGGTGGCCGGCTTGCTTGCTGACGTTGTCGAGGCGGATCATGAGGTCTTTTGGGGGATTTTTGCGTTGCAGCGTCATAGGCCATGCGGGCTTCCAGGGGAAGCCCGCACCAGCGCACCACCCCGGCCGCAATACCGTCGTTCAGACCGCAGCTTTCGGGATTAAAGACCCGATGACCCACCTCCTGGTGGTCGAGCCGCCGCCGGTCTTGACGATCGTCACTTCTTGAGGATGCCCGTATTGGTATTTCCGAGCTGCTGGATGGCAGCGTTTGCGGCGGGCGTGTTGTAACTCGGTCGAGATCCACCGCCTTCCTGATCAGAAGGGGTAGCACCGGGTCTTGCGCCCGTCGTTCTCCGGTTTTTTGCATCGAGGGTGTTGGGGCCTGGCGAACCGCCAGTTCCGCTGAGCGTCGTCCCGTTCGAGAGCGTCGAGCCACCCGCGCCGCTCGAACCAGCCGTGCTCGCGCCGCCGGATGAAGAACCGCCTGAAGAGCCTCCCGAGCTTTGTGCCATGGAGAACGAAATGGTGCCCAGAAGAATGGTCACGACCGCCGCAAGAAGCCTCATTTGTCCTCTCCCTCGATCCGTTGCCAGCTCCGAAATCGCTGGGTTCCTCGTGATGAATCGCGCAAACGCGCAGCTCCTATCGACGGCGAGCGATCCATGCTCCGGCTAGAAAAGCCACAAGCAACGACCTCAAAGGCGCCTTGACTGTCACCTGGCGCAACTGGTCGGCCCATCGCTTCGCGGTGTCCGACGAGGGCGAACGAAGTTGCGGGCCGAAAGCCCGTGTTTGCTCTCGGGGCCCCGACCGGGGGCTGGACGTCTGCTGTATGCCGCCCTGATCGTCCGTCAGCCCGGAGGCTTCGGTCATTGCCGCGGCGTCCTTGATGTCCATGCGCGCGCTCCAATCCTGGTCCGTTGCGGAACTACTTGATCCCAGACGCCTGTCCGGCTCTGATGACAAGCGCGTTGGGAACCATGGGAGCAGCTATGGCGCCGGCATTCGTGCGAACTATATGATTTCGAAGGCCCTGCCGTACTGCTCCCTTGAAGAAACCCTTGCTCATCTTTCTGTTCCTCGTCATCGCACCGCTCACCGCATCGGCGGCGAGATATTTCTGGCTGGGCGATGACCGCCAGAATTGGCAAACGGCCGACCGGTCGAGTGCGGGTCTTCTGGCCGCCGCAGCCGATCATCGCGAAGCCGTGATACGGGTGTTCGGGGCGAGAACGGTGAGATGGCGCAGCATCTTCGCGATTCACACCTGGATCGTCGTCAAAGAGAAGGATGCGGCGACCTACACCCGCTATGACTACACGGCGTGGGGCGAGCCGATCCGCACCAACGGCTTCGCTCCGGACGGGCGGTGGTTCGGCGCTGTGCCGGAAACCATCGTAGCCGTCGATGGAGAGCGCGCGGCGGCGCTGATCCCGAAAATCCGATATGTGATCGAAAACTACAAGTTTCGATCCTATGGAGATTACAGCGTCTGGCCTGGTCCCAATTCGAACACCTTCGTGCAGGCGGCACTCGACTCCGTCCCTGAGCTCCGCGCCGTCCTGCCGCCGACCGCGATCGGCAAGGACTTCCCGTACACCGGCAAATGGTTCGGCCTGACGGCGTCCGGCACGGGCATCTACGCCTCGCTTGCCGGATACATCGGCTTCTCGCTCGGCTGGGTCGAAGGTCTGGAGATCAATTTCTTCGGCGCCGTGCTCGGGCTCGACATCCGACGCCCGGCGCTCAAGCTGCCTGGGCTCGGCCGCTTTGGGGTAACGCCAGGCCTGTAACGGCAAGGATTTCAAGTCGGGCCGTCGGCTGGTTCACGCTAGCCTCGGCGGGGCTAGGTCGAAACGGCCAGGTTCGCCGCGCCGGTGGAAACTCGAAGGGCCTCATCCGCACTCTCGGCTGGGTGCCCGAAATCGCCTCTCAGCGCCATGAGAGCTCGGCGTTCCTCCTCGATTTCATAGGAAGTGCGAAAGCCCAGCTTCCTCAACACCGGGACGGGAGGGCACCAGCCTTGGATGGCGTGCTGAAACAGAAAGCTCGTCACCAACGCCGGAAGTGCAAGCCAGCGCCGGCTGTTGGTGGCGGCCAGCGCGACGCCGGCGAAAGCGATCACCGCGGCATTGGCTTCGATCGCTCTCTCGATATCCCATTCTTCGTCGATTTCTCGTAGGCGGACGGGGATTTGATCGCGGTGCTGGGCGAAATAGGCAACGTTGGCCTGCATCGTGCGTTTGATGCGGCGGTTGTCGGTCTCGGATGAATGGAGAGGCACCCGGTTTCGCGTCGTCGTCATCAAAGCCTCCACGTGCTCGCCCGACTACGCATGAGGTTCTGGTTTGTTCCTAAGCCGTTGCCATCGGTCAGGTCGCGATTGCCGCTCCGATCATCCGGAGATTGGCTCCGTGCCGATGTAAAACGCGGTCTCGTCCCCCAGAGCTGCCCCGCCCAAGAAGAACGTTCAATCTGCCGGCATCCGTCTCCGCGATTTCGAGTGGCCGACAGTGCAAGTACAGGTCGCCGTCTACGCCCTTCTCATCAGCTTGAGCGAGGCTGCAAGGCGCAAGCTTCGCTTCCCCGCGAGCGCGATGCCTTCGAACTCGCCGCTGTCTTCCGTGCAGGTCCCGGAGAAGCCGATCCCCACCTCGAGGCCGCCGAACACCGGGTTCTCGCCTTTCGCCGGCGTGTGCTCCTGGTTCAGCATCTCGCCCTTCCAGCGGCCGTCCGCCGAGGAATAGGAGCCTAGATAGTAGAAGAACGCATCGCCGCCGAGGATGCGGCCATCGATCAGGAGCATGACGCCGGAGAGGCCGGCCTCGACGCCATCGAGCGCACGCAGGCCCATCCCATAGAGTCCGTTGGCGATGCCGCCCTGCCCGATCGTGCCGCGCGGCGGCAGCGCGCCGTCATCGAGCCGCGTGAGGTTGGCCCAGAAAGGAGCGCCCGGCATGGTGTCCGCGCCGCCTTCCAAACGAATCTGGTTGCCGTAGAGCCGGCCGCGCGCTGCGATCGAGGCGACATCCGCACCCATCAGCGGCTTGTAGCTGGGGTCCAGATTGTGCCGCTCGGTGATGACCTGGGCGATGATCTCGCCGTCACGCTCGACATAGCTGCCAAGATGCGCAAAGCCCGAATTGCCGCCCAGCATCTTGCCGTCATGCAGGCACATGATGCTGCGGCCGAACCCGTCGTTGACGCCGTATTCAACCTTGTAGAGCCCGTCCAGCAATGCCCTGAATCCACAAATCGGAAAACAATTGTCGGCTACCTAGCATCGTCGCCGCACTGAAACCACCGGCTTTTCCGCGCAGCACCGGCCACGGAACGCACGTCCACCACGATGCCATCATGCCCCTGTTTTGCCCGACGAGTCTGAGCAAGAACTCGGCATTTTGGGGAGTTGATGTACGATTCTGTTCATGACGAATCGCACATTCAAGACGGGCGAGAGCCGAGAACAACTCAGTCTGCTTCCTGCGCGGGTTGAGGACTATGTCGGGGCGGACAACCCGGTCCGGGCGATCGAGAGCTTCGTTGGCGTCCTCGACCTTGCCAAGCTCGGCTTTCGCCACGCTGATCGCAAGGCCGAAGGGGTCGGCCAGCCGCCGTACGATCCGGCCGATCTGCTGAAGCTGTACCTTTACGGCTACATCAACCAAATCCGGTCGTCGCGTCGGTTGGAACGGGAAGCTGGCCGCAATCTGGAACTGATCTGGCTGCTGAAGGGATTGAAGCCGGGTTATCGAACGATCGCCAACTTCCGCAAGGAGAACTGGGCGGCTCTGAAGGAGGCCAACCGCAGCTTCGTGCTGCTGATGCGCGAACTCGGTCTCGTCGGCGGCAGCGTTGTTGCGATTGACGGCTCGTTTTTCCATGGCGACGCCAGCAAGGCCAGCGTCTTTACACGCAAGAGGCTTGCCGATCAGATCGCAAAGCTTGACCAGGAGATCGAGGCTTACGGCAAGTCCCTTGAGGACAATGATGCCGCAGAAGCCAGGAAGCCGGGCAAGGATGGGCCCGACGGCGGCGGCGGAGATAGCGGCGACATCGGCGCGAAGGTCGCGGCGCTGATGGCCAAGCGCTCGCGCGCACAAGCTGATCTTGCTCGACTGGAAGAGAGCGGCCAGACGCAGCTGTGCCTGACCGATCCGGATGCCCGGCTTCTGGTCAAGAGCGGCCAGGGGGTCGCAGGCTACAATGTGCAGACCGCCGTCGACGACAAGCACAAGCTCATTGTCGCCAGCGAGGTGGTCAACGACAGCAGCGATGTCGGCCAGCTGCATGCGATGGCCATCGCGGCAAAAAAGGCCCTTGAGGTCAAGTCCCTCCAGGCGCTGGCTGATGAGGGGTATTACAGCAGTCTCGAGCTGAAGGCCTGCGAGGACGATGGCATCACGGCCTATGTGCCGGTGCCGGAGGGCAACGCTCGGCTCGAGAAGGAAGGCCGCTTTGCCCTCAAGGATTTCGACTATGACGGTGCATCCGACACCTACCGTTGTCCCGCCGGCCAACTGCTACATCCGATGAAGAGCAGGCAAAAGAACACCAGTGGCCGCATCGAGATCCGCTACGCGGCGCGTGGAGTGATCTGCAGGACCTGCCCGCTCAAGGTCCGCTGCCTCGGCTCAAACGCAGCCTACCGGACGATCGGTCGCTGGGAGCATGAAGACGTTCTTGAACGCCATCGCGCGCGGATGCAAGGCGCAGGCGAACTGATGCGCCGTCGCTCTGGCATCGTCGAGCATCCGTTTGGCACGCTCAAATGCCGTGCCGGCTATCGTCATTTCCTGGTCCGCGGCTTCGACAAGGTCCGCGGCGAGTGGAGCCTGATGGCGCTTTGCTACAACTTCACTCGCGTGCTCAACATCCTTGGGTTCGACACGTTTCTGGCCGCACTCGCAAAGACGCTTGCTCCTTGCCGATGCACCCTCGCAGCCCTCCTGCAGGGCATAAAGGTTGCTCTAGCGACCTTCTGGCGAATATTTCAGTCCCCGCTGGCAATCACCCCATCCGCTACGGCCTAGGACCGCCAACGAACCAATTCTTGCTCAGCCTCGACGGGTCAAATCGACTTCGCAAAATCCGCATGCGTGTGATTTCAACGGCTTGGCTACTGTGCATGGGGTTGTTTTGTCGACTTTTGTCTCCGGATCGCGGAAAAGGCCCTCACGCGTCAGTGACGCTTGAAGTACTGCACCTCGCGCTCGTGCTTCTCGGCGGCTGCACGGCTCTTGAACGTGCCGAGATTACGACGCTTGCCGGTCTTCGGATTCACCTTGCGGGAATAGAGGCGGTATTCGCCCGATGCCAGTTTGCGGATCATGATCGCGCTCCGTTTTGTCCGGACGTCAACGACGTACGCGCGAGCCGGGTTCCGTCAGGTCCCGGCTCTGCTCAGAAGCACAGCGTGGTGACGAGCCTGCCCTGCTTGTCCTTGATCGCATAGGGACAGCGAATGCGCTCCAGCGCCTTCTTGGCGTCCTCATCGCCGAGCGCTGCGGCGCGCTCGTAATAGGCTTTCGCGGCGTCCTTGTCCTTCGGACCGCCGCGGCCTTCCTGCGCGAAGGCGCCCATCCGCTCCAATGCGCCGGGATGGTTTTGTGCCGCCGCCTTCTCGAACAGTGCACGCGCCGCGGCGTCGTCCCTGGCACCGCCCGTGCCTTCGGAGAGCATCAGGCCGAGCTGGTACTGCGCTTCCGCGTTGGTCTCGGCAGCCTTGCCGAGCAGCGCGCGTGCCTGCGCGGGATCGGCCGGCGCGGCACCACCTGCGCCGCCGAGCGCGGCGAGATTGCTGACGCCACGGGGATTGCCGGCCTGCGCCGCCTTCTCGAACAGCTTTCGCGCTTGCGCTTCGTCCTTGGCGACGCCCGAGCCGGTGGCATAGACGACACCGAGCTCGACCATCGCCGCGCTCGATCCCTTGTCGGCGGCCTTGCGCCAGGCCGCGATCGCTTCGGCCGTCTGCCTGTTGGCCGCATAGGCGCGGCCGAGCGCGAACATGGCGCGCCGCGAGGATGGCGCGGCCTGCCTGCAGAACTTGATGGCGGTCGCGATGTCGGAGGACGCGATCTCCGCCACGCCCTTCACGTCCGCCGGCTTGTCGGGATCGCTGGGATCGCCAGCGACCCGGTCGCATAGAACGAGATCGGCCGACTGCGCCTGCGCCGTCAGGGGCACGGCGAGCGCGAAGAGCATGGCAAGGAGGTAAGTCCGCATGGTCATCACGTTGCGTCTCCGCCTCGGCAAATTCAAGGCTCAAGTCCCGACTGGCGCAGGACGGGGGCGACCTCCGGCGACGCCAGATGGCGCAGCAAGCGATCCGCGGAGTCGGCATGTTTCGCGTTCGTCATCCGGCCGGCGGAGAACACGGCCGGCGTCTGCAAATCGTGCGGGATCTGGCCGACGACCTCGATGCCGCCGACCTGCTTCAGCTCGCTGATCTGCTGCACGGCGAGGTCCGCCTCGCCGGTCACGAGCCGCTCCGCCGTAAATCCCTGCTCGACGATGGTGGCCTTGGCGTTGATCTCCGCCGCGATCCCCATCCGCGCGATCAGCTGGGCGAAGTACACGCCGCTCGCACCGAGCCGCGAATAGGCGACGGACCGCGCTGCGAGCAGGGTTGCGCGCAGCGCCGCCTCGCTGCCGATACCGGGGCGCGCCTGCCCGGCCCGCACGGCGATGCCGACGAAGGACCGCGCCAGGTCGGCCGCGCTCCCGGCAATCACGCGCCCCTCGCCGATCATCTCGTCGAGCCCTTCGCGGGTGAGGATGACGAGGTCGGCGCCCTCGCCCTCGCGCAACCGCTTCAGCAGCGCCAGGGTCGGCGCGAAATCGGCATCGACATGGATGCCGGTCGCAGCCTCGTAGGCAGACGACAGGCTGCGCATCGCGCCCATGAGGCCGAGCGTCGAGAGCATACGAACGTTTTCCATGAGCAGTTCCTGGCGCGATCAGGCGCGATGCATCAGCTTGAGCGCGGCGGTGAGGCGCAGGCTGCGCTTGCCGGCCAGCGCCGTCGCCTCCAGCACCACCTGTTCGCTGTCATAGCTGCCGGAGAAGCCGATGCCGACCTCATGGCCGCCGAAGATCGGATCGTCCTTGGCCGGCGTGTGCTCCTGGTTGAGAATCTGGCCCTTCCAGCGGCCGTTCGCGGCGGTGTAGCTGCCGAGATAATAGAACGACGCGTCGCCGCCGAGGATGCGGCCCTGGTTGAGCAGCATCACACCGGTGAAACCGCCGCCGAGACCGTCGAGCATCCGCAGATGGAGCGAGTAGAGACCATCGGCGATGCCCGCTTCGCCGACGCCGCCGGCGATCGGCACTTCGTCTTCGGTGATCGGCGTCATCAGCGACTGGAAGGGCACGCCGGGCAGCTCCTTGAGCTCGCCCTTGAAGCGGTAGAGATCGCCGTCGGCCCAGCCCTTCGCGATCAAGGTGGCATCGTCGGTGCCGGCCATGGCGCGGTAGCTCGGATCCGGGTTATGGCGGACGGTGTTGATCACGACGTCCACGCCCTCACCGGTCTTCACGTAAGTACCGATATGGGCGAAGGCCGAATTGCCGCCGAGCATCTTGCCGTTGCCGGCATGCATTACGCTCCGGCCGACGGCATCGCCGAGCTGAAATCTCACCTTGTAGAAGCCTTCAAACACCAGCCGTGTCCCCGGCCCTGCGCGCATCTGCGTCCACTATCCCGCGTTCGGCGGCGATCGACAAGTTTCGCGAAGCCGAGGTCGGCAGACACAGGAACCTTCCATCCAAATGCAAAAATCCGCCGGAGCCTTCGCTCCGGCGGATTGAGCTCCAACCCGGGCCAGCCCCCAGCCCGGGCCGGGAGGATCTTAGGCCGCAGCCTTCTTGTCGGTGGGCACGGAGGCGATCGTCTTCAGGATCTGCGAAGCGATCTGGTAGGGGTCGCCTTGCGAGTTCGGACGGCGGTCTTCCAGATAGCCCTTGTAGCCGTTGTTGACGAAGGAATGCGGAACGCGGATCGAGGCACCACGGTCGGCAACGCCGTAACTGAACTTGTTCCACGGCGCAGTCTCGTGCTTGCCGGTCAGACGCTTGTCGTTGTCCGGGCCGTAGACGGCGATGTGGTCCATCAGGTTCTTGTCGAAGGCGGCCATCAGCGCCTCGAAATACTCCTTGCCACCGACCGTACGCATGTACTCGGTCGAGAAGTTGGCGTGCATGCCGGAGCCATTCCAGTCGGTGTCGCCGAGCGGCTTGCAGTGGAATTCGATGTCGATGCCGTACTTCTCGGTCAGGCGCAGCATCAGGTAGCGGGCCATCCACATTTCGTCAGCGGCCTTCTTGGAGCCCTTGCCGAAGATCTGGAATTCCCACTGGCCCTTCGCGACTTCCGCGTTGATGCCTTCATGGTTGATGCCGGCAGCGAGGCAGAGGTCGAGATGCTCTTCGACGATCTTGCGGGCGACGTCGCCGACGAACTTATAGCCGACACCGGTGTAGTACGGGCCCTGCGGCGCCGGATAGCCGTATTCCGGGAAGCCGAGCGGACGGCCATCCTTGTAGAAGAAGTATTCCTGCTCGAAGCCGAACCAGGCGCCGGCGTCGTCCAGGATGGTGGCGCGCTTGTTGGACGGATGCGGGGTCTTGCCGTCCGGCATCATGACTTCGCACATCACCAGCACCCCGTTGGTGCGCGCACCGTCCGGGAACACCGCGACCGGCTTCAGCACGCAATCGGAGCTGTGGCCTTCGGCCTGCTGGGTGGAGGAGCCATCGAAGCCCCAGAGCGGAAGCTGCTCGAGCGTCGGGAACGACGCGAATTCCTTGATCTGAGTTTTGCCGCGCAAATTCGGAGTCGGCGTGTATCCGTCGAGCCAGATGTACTCGAGCTTGTACTTGGTCATTGAGCCTCTCTGTAGATGATGCGAAAGGTTGGGGGCCTGGAGGCCCCCGCACGTTTTGTACCCGGCCATCATCGGCCGACGCTTTCCAAGCATTTTACGTGCCAAAAAGCCGCAGGACGGGCGGTTTTCCACCGCGGCCGACCTCCCCACGTCGCCGGCGAACCACTCACGGCACTGTGCGTCATAGCCGCGCACCTTCACGTGAAGCTGCACTGCAAAATTCCTCGGAAAACGCCCGATTCTGGAGCAGCTAGCATGGTCCCGGAAGTTGCCGACTAAACGCGCATCAACGTCCGGCAATTTTCGCAAACTATCCGCCCCCTGCCCCGCAACCTTCGGAATGGCCCATGCGTTGGTCAAAAGGGATCGTGCCTTAGACGATGCAGAAGGCTGCCTGCCCACAAATTGGGCGGAAACTGATTTCCTTTTCAGCACTTTCCAATCCGGGAAGCCCGGCCGATATGGGGATTCCAGTAACCACAATCGAACGAGTCGGGCGCACCATGGAGGCCAAGGCGCTTCGACCAAGGAGAAATCGTAATGATGAACAATGGTCTTAGTCACGGATCTGCGAAGATCTACCAATTCCCCGTCGGCGGCCGTGCGGCGCTCGGGGGACGCCGTTATGGCGAGACCCGCCTTCCTGCCGATCACGCCTCGCTGCCCTCGAACGTCTCGATCTGCAGCGACAGCTGGTATCATCAGGATGCGGTCGACGAAGCCAAGCCGAAATGGGATCGCTGATGCCAGCCACGGAACTGACAGTGCCGGGCTTTCGCAAGCGACCGGCGACGGTTTGAAAAAGGGTCGAAACAACGGCGTTTCGGCCCTTTTTTAATTCCAGCGCCCCCGGCTAGATCCCGGGCTTTTCGACCACCGCGCATGCCGTGACCGGCCGCTTCAGGTGCTTGACCGTGGCAGGTCCGGTCTTGGGAATCCTCAGCGTGACTCCCGCCCCCGAATAGCGCGCCCCCGAAACCGCCAGCCGCTTGGCGAGCGTGACGGGCTCGCCATCGATCTGGAGGAAGGCGCGCTTGTCGTAGTCATAAAACCCGACGATGAACTGCGTACCATCGGCGCAGCGGTAGGTTTGGAAGGTCTGCGCATCGGCCTGCCGCGCACCGGGCATTGCGCCCGCCAGCATGCTGACCGTTAAAGCAATGGCCTTGTGCCGGCCCATGATCTCCCCCTGTAATAGACCGCAAGGACGCCAAACGTGTATCCAGTGGAACCATAACCCAAGCTGATCCCATGCAAGACTCCTCGCTGAAGGACTCCCCTGCCCGTCATCTCGCCCTCCAGGGTGCGAGCAATTTCCGCGACCTCGGCGGCTACCCGACCATGGATGGCCGCACCACACGCTGGCGGCACATTTTCCGCTCCAACCATCTCGGCCAGCTCACTGCTGCCGACATCGAGGTCGTCCGGGCGCTGGGCGTGCGCAGCGCCTTCGATTTCCGTGGCCTGGAGGAGCGCGCGGCCGGCATCTGCGTCGTGGACGAGATCACGGTGCATTCGCTTCCGATCGAACCGACCGTCGTGGCCGGGCTGCGCGCCGAGCTGGCGAAGGGCACGCTGACCGCGGTCGTGGCGCTCGAGCTCATGCGCGAGTCCTATCGCAATTATGTCCGCCACAACACGCACAGCTTCCGTGCGCTGTTCGGCCATCTGCTGGAAGACCGCGCGCCGCTGGTCATCCACTGCACCGCCGGCAAGGACCGCACCGGCTTCGCCAGCGCGCTGATCCTGCATGCGCTCGGCGTGGCGGACGAGGTCATCGCCGAGGATTATCTCTTGACCAACCGGCACTACAAGCGAGACCCGTCGAACGCCTCCGATCTGCCCGCAGATGTTCTCGACGCGATCGGCAGCGTCGAGGCCTCGTACCTTGCAGCCGCTTTCGAGGCGGTCGGCAGCGAATATGGCGATCTCGAAACCTATTTGCGCGACGGGCTCGAGCTCGGCACGGCAGAGCGAGACGCGCTGAAGGCGCGCTATCTGCAAGCGTGATCAGGGCTTCACTTCGGCCGCTAACCAGCCCGCCGAGCTGGTCGCATCCGTAATCGCTTTGCACAAGGCTTTGGAAAGCTGGAGCGTGCTCCAGTCGCTCTGATGAAGCATGTCGGGCTGATCGGTCGGATCGAGCATCTGCTCGAATGACACGCCGTTCTGCACATGCCAATGCCGCATCAAGGCCCAGCGCTGAAACAGGTTCACCTTCGCGGCTCTTGCGATCTCGCGGATCGCCGACACGATCTCTTCGGAGAGCTCGGCGTAGTCGTCCCGAAGCATGGCGGTCACGTATTGCGGATCGATCAATACGACATCCATCGCAGGCTGACGCGACTGAAGCAATCGCTGCACCCCTTTGGTGATCGCGCCGACGACATCCTTGAACTTGTACTTCTCCTTGTGAAAAACAGCATTCGTTCCGACCTGCCAGAGCACCAGCGACGGGGCGTCGCGAAAGATGTCGGGATTGAACCGCTCGAGTTCTTCCGGCGCCTCCTGACCACCCTTGCCACGGTTGAACACGTCGATCCGCACGTTCGGTAACGGTTCTGCGTAATGCCGCCTCAGATACATTTCGAGACGATAGGGGTAAGGCACAACGTCCTCCCGCCCTGCCGTCGAAGACGACCCCATTGCCACGACACGAACTGGCTCTTGTCCGTGCAGCGCGTCGTAGAAATTTCGCAGCGGATATTCGAGCTTGATGATGCCTTGGGGAAAGTCCACGGCCGGCAGACTCTCGGACATATCAATCCCCTCGCGCGATCCAAGGTTGCAGCGACCATTCAGCCTTGAAGCCGCCGCCATTGCAAGTCCAATTCGGACCGCGCAAATAGTCGGCGCAGTTTTCGACGGACGGAGAAGCACCGTGCAGGGAAAAGTTATCATCGTGACCGGCGCGCTCGGCGCACTCGGCACGGTCGTTGCCGAGGCCGCGCTGGCGCGCGGCGCGCGCGTTGCCGGCATCAACCACGCGCCTTCGCAACTGTCAGCGACGCACGAACGCATCGAGATCGGCGGTGTCGACCTGTCCGACGCAGCGCAAGCGAACAACGCCGTTGAGACGGCCGCAAATCATTTCGGCCGGCTCGACGCACTGATCAACATTGCCGGCGGCTTCGCCTTCGAGACCGTCGGCGACGGCGACATGAAAACGTGGCAGCGCATGCATGCCCTCAACGTGCTCACCGCGCTCAATGCCTCGCGCGCGGCGCTGCCGCACCTCGCCGGGTCCAAGGCGGGTCGCATCGTCAATATCGGAGCGATGGGCGCGCTCCAGGCCGGCAGCGGCATGGGGCCCTATGCGGCCTCGAAGGCCGGCGTGCATCGCCTCACCGAGGCGCTCGCCAACGAATGGAAAGGCAAGGTCACCGTGAATGCCGTGCTGCCCTCGATCATCGACACCGCGGCTAATCGCGCCGACATGCCGAAGGCCGATTTCTCCAAATGGGTGACGCCACAGGAACTCGCCGAGGTGATCCTGTTCCTCGCCAGCGATGCCGCAAGCGGTGTCACCGGTGCGCTGATCCCGGTGGGCGGGCGGATGTAAGTCGAAGCTTGTCGGCAGCATCCGAGCGGCTGTGATTCAATCTGGACCGAGAAGGCCCTAGACTGCTCCCGACTGATTCTCCGATCGGACGCTCCCTTGGAAACCGCACTCTATCTTCCCGTCAAACGCTTCCTCGAGGAGCTTGGCTTCACGGTCAAGGGCGAGATCGGCGGCTGCGATCTCGTCGGTCTCAGCGCCGGCGATCCGCCGGTCGTGGTCATCGGCGAACTCAAGCTTGCCTTCAATCTCGAGCTGATCCTGCAGGCGGTCGACCGTGCGCCGGCCGGCGACGAGGTCTGGATCGCGGCGAAGATGTCGGCGCGTGGCAAGGGACGCGAGAGCGATGCGCGCTATCGCAATCTCTGCCGCCGTCTCGGCTTCGGCATGCTCGGCGTGACCGATCGCGGCCAGGTCGAAGTGCTGGTGAAACCGCCGACTGCGGCGCCACGCCGCGAGCCGAAGGTGCGCTCGCGCCTCGTCGCCGAGCATCAGCGGCGCCAGGGTGATCCCGTGCTCGGCGGCAGCACCCGCGCACCGATCATGACGGCCTATCGGCAGCAGGCTCTGGCCTGCGCGTCGGCGCTCGCCGAAGGCCCAAAGCACGTGCGCGAACTGCGGGAACGCTGTCCCGATGCCGGCAAGATCTTGCTTAACAATGTGTATGGCTGGTTCGAACGCACTGAGCGGGGGATTTACCGGCTCACCGAAGCCGGAGACGCAGCCCTGAAGCGCTGGCCTCAGCAACGGGTGGAGGTCGTTGCAGGTGCTGTGTCCCGAACGGTGCATAGCTGAGCTGCCACACCGATTTCATATTGCAATGCAACATTCAGGGCACTAGGTATCCCGGCATCAAAACGAGGCCGTTATGAGCGCAGACTGGAACACCAAATATGGCACGCGGCGCGTGCGCCACGATCCGCCCACCCTGGACGAGGCGATCTTCGCCGCCGTTGGTATCACCGACGATCAGGCGCAGCAGGCCGAAATCGCCGCAGCCTTGATGGGAATGCCGCTCGACGTCGTCCAAGCCGAGGTGAAGAAGCAGGCCCGCACCAACAGCCGTATCACTGCCACGCGCGTCATCGCCGGTGAACAGGGCGCGCAGCGCTCCGTGGTGGTCGAGCGCCGCGTCGTCCGCCGTTTCGGCAACGACAAGCGCACCGGCACCTGAGCGTTCACTTCACTACCCGGAATACGAAAGCGGACCGGCCGTGCCGGTCCGCTTTTTGATTCCTGTCCGTTATTCTCAGGCTATGCGGCGCGATTGCCGTACATGCTCGAGATCAGCTTCCAGCAAGTGCTGTTGAAGCTGAGAAGAGCGCGTCCGGCGATGAACGGCGAGGCCGCGAGATCGGCGAGCTCGGCCTCAGGTGTCTTGGCGAGGTCGATCGTACCGGTCGATTCGCCCTGGCGGAAAGCCAGATGCGCCCCAAACTTCCTGGCGAGCGCCCGCATCGCGTGGTTCTCGGCGCCTGTGGTGATGCGCAGCTGCTTGTAGCCTTTCCAGCGCGCCTCCGCGATCAGACGACGGAACAGCACCGTGCCGACACCCTGGCGACGTGCGGAAGCTTCCACGCTGAAGGCGACCTCGGGCAAGCAACCATCTTCCGGGGGATGCAGCTCGGCCGCGCCGCGGACCACGCCATCGACGATATAGGCAACGATCACGGTGCCGTCCTCGGCGCAGCGGGCGGCGTAACGCTCGATGAAGCTGTCGTCGAGAAAACCGTTGAAACGGTCGTGTCGGCTGCCGGCATCAAGCCTCAGCAGATGGTCGCGCAGGAGCGGCAATTCTTCCTGCTGGATCAAGGTCCGTACATAGCCGGGAGCGGTGCGGACCGTCTCTTCAAGTACCACGTCAGAACTCCTCTTGGTGTCCCTCGAGGAGGCGTTCGAATCCCTAGGCCCCCTATATTGTGCATCGCACCATAATTTTCAAGGCGGGGACCTGCCCAAGTTAGAGGCACCGGAAGCGACTAATTCGTTAATAAAATCAAGCTCCCCGTGGTCCTACAGAACCAGTTGCGTCTGGGTCACCACGGCGACCAGCTTGCCGTCCTCGGTTTCCAGCCGGGTGGTCCAGATCTGCGTCCGGCGACCACGATGAATCGGAGTGGCTGTGGCGATGACCATGGCTCCCTCCTTGGCCCCGCCGATGAAATTGGTCTTGCTCTCCAGCGTGGTCGTGCCTTTGGCGTCCTCGGGCAGATTGATCACGGTCGCCGCCGCGCCGACGGAATCGGCCAGCGCCATCACTGCCCCGCCATGGATGGTATGGTGAAGCGTGCAGAGATCGGGCCGGACCGTCATCCGCGCCACCACGCGGTCCTTCTCGGCCTCGACGAACTCGACGCCCTTGAGCTCGGCGAACGGCATCTTCATCGCTTTAAGTCTCTCGAGCGGCGTCATCACATCTCCTCCCAATTGCTTGTTGTCTCAGGGTGAATTGCTTCGCGCGGCAAAGCAACGACCTCCGAGGTAAGGACGGTGCTGACATATGCACCGCGTTCGCGCATATGCTCCCTCCATGCGCCACTTCCCGCCCCGCCGCGTCGTCTGTCTCACCGAAGAGACGGTCGAGACGCTCTATCTGCTCGGTGAGCAGGATCGTATCGTCGGCGTCTCCGGCTACGCCGTGCGCCCACCGCAGGTACGGCGCGAGAAGCTGCGGGTAGCGGCTTTCGTCTCCGCGGACATCCCGAAGATCCTGGCATTGGAGCCGGACCTCGTGCTGGCGTTTTCCGATCTCCAGGCCGGCATCGTCGCTGACCTCGTCCGCGCCGGCATCGATGTCCACGTGTTCAACCAGCGCGACATCGCAGGGATCCTGGCGATGATCCGCACGCTCGGTGCACTGGTCGGAGCCGCGGGGTGCGCGGAGCACCTCGCACAAGGTTTCGAGCGGCGCCTCGCGGCGATCGCAGCAGCGCCCCGCCCTTCACCGCGGCCAAAAGTCTATTTCGAGGAATGGGATGATCCGTTGATCTCGGGCATCGGCTGGGTCTCCGAGCTGATCGAGATTGCCGGTGGCAAGGACGCCTTTCCGGAATTGCGCCATCGGCAGGCGGCGAAGGATCGCATCATTTCACCGGACGCCGTGCGTGAGGCTGCGCCTGACGTGATCCTCGCATCATGGTGCGGCAAGAAGGTCGTGCCCGCCCGCATCAAGCAGCGCGACGGATGGAGCGGAATCCCGGCTGTACGCGACAATCGCGTCGTAGAGATCAAGTCTCCGGTGATTTTACAGCCGGGACCCGCCGCGCTGACGGACGGACTCGATGCGATCGTGGCGGCGTTGTGGGGGTGAACGCGCCCAATCTGTTCGTCGCAATGACGTCTGAGGAGTCGTCTTCCTCACGTCACCGCGTTGACAATCTGGTACTCCGGCCGACGCCAGACCTCGCCGACGATGACATCCTCGATGATCTCGGCCGCCTTCATCACTTCGCGCTCGCCGACATAGAGCGGCGTAATCCCAAACCGCATGATCTCGGGGGCGCGGAAATCGCCGATGACACCGCGGGCGATCAAGGCCTGCATCGCGGCATAACCACCATCGAAAGCGAAGGAGACCTGGGAGCCGCGACGTTCATGTGCGCGCGGCGTCACCAGCTTCAGGGATGGGCAGCGGCGCTCGACCTCGGCAATCAGGAGATCGCCGAGCGCGAGCGAGCGCGCGCGGACTTCGGCGAGGTCGACGCGGTCCCAGATGTCGAGCGAGGCCTCCAGCGCCGCCATCGCCAGCACCGGCGGCGTGCCCACGCGCATGCGCTCGACGCCGCCGGCGGCGGCATAGGCGAGCTCGAACGCAAACGGCTTCGCATGGCCCATCCACCCAGACAGCGCGGCGCGAGCGCTGTCGGCGTGGCGCGGCGCGACGTAGAGGAAGGCCGGCGCGCCGGGACCGGCATTGAGATATTTGTAGGTGCACCCCGCGGCAAAATCGGCGCCGCAGCCCGCGAGATCGACCGGCAGCGCACCGGCCGAATGCGCGAGATCCCAGACAGTGACGATGCCGAGAGCATGCGCTTTCGCCGTCAGTCTCGCCATGTCGTGGCGGCGGCCGGTGCGGTAGTCGACCTCGGTGATGTAGAGCACCGCGACCTCCTCCGACAACGCGGCCTCGATCTCCTCCGGCGGCACCAGGCGCAATTGATGGCCGCGCCCGAGCGTTTCGATCAGGCCCTCGGCCATATAGAGATCAGTCGGGAAGTTGCCGGTATCCGACAGGATCACCTTGCGCGAGCCATTCATGTCGAGCGCGGCCGCGAGTGCCTGATAGACCTTGAGGGACAGCGTGTCTCCGACCATCACCGAGCCGGCAGCAGCACCGATCAAGCGCGCGATGCGATCGCCGACGCGGCGCGGCTGGACGTACCAGCCGGCGGTGTTCCAGGCGCGGATCAGCTCGTTGCCCCATTCGGTCGTGATGACGCGATTGACGCGCTCGGCGACGCCCAGCGGCAGCGCGCCGAGCGAGTTGCCGTCGAGATAAATCACGCCGGCAGGCAGATGAAACAGAGCCTTGGTGTCGTCATAGACGCGATATCTGGTCATGGGCATTTTCTATAGAATCGTACGCACGCGCCAGAGTTCGGGAAATAGCTCGACCTCCAGCATGCGCTTGAGATAGCTGACGCCGCCAGTGCCGCCGGTGCCGCGCTTGAATCCGATGACGCGTTCGACCGTCGTCACGTGGTTGAAGCGCCAGCGGCGGAAATAATCCTCGAAATCGACCAGCTTCTCGGCCAGTTCGTAGAGCATCCAGTGCGTCTCCGGCGCCTCGTAGACGATACGCCAAGCCTGCAGCACGCCCTCGTTGAAGCTGTGCGTCTCGCGAACATCGCGCGCCAGCACCGCGGCAGGCATCTTGAGCCCGTTGCGGTCGGCAAGCCGCAACACCTCGTCATAGAGGCTTGGCGCCGCGAGTTCAGCTTCGAGCAGCTTCGTCGTCTCCGCATCGTGCGCGTGCGTCTTCAGCATGGCGTGGTTGCGGTTGCCGAGCAGAAATTCGATCAGCCGGTATTGGCGCGACTGGAAGCCCGAGGATTGCCCGAGTTGCGAGCGGAAGCGGGTATACTCGCTGGGAGTCATCGTGCGCAGCACGTCCCAGGCGCCGTTGAGCTGCTCGAAGATGCGCGACATCCGCGCCAGCATTTTCATCGCAGGTTGCACCTCATCCCGCGAGATCGCACTTCGCGCCGCACTGAGCTCGTGGATGGCCAGCCGCATCCATAGCTCCGTGGTCTGATGCTGGATGATGAACAGCATCTCGTCATGCGCCTCCGACAGCGGATGTTGCGCTCCCAGGATCGCATCCAGCGCAAGGTAGTCGCCATAGGACATCCGCCGGGTGAAATCGGTCTCGGCGCCTTCGCTCGTGGGATCGTAATCGCTGGACGTCATGCCAGGTCCTTTCGATCGATCTTCCATGCTTCGTCAGTCGAGGCCGATCAGGCGGGCGGTGATCGGCGACGACGGATCCTTCAGTCCGTCGATCACGGTGAAATGGTTGAGGCCGGGATCAATGACGAGGTGGGTCGGCACGTCGAAAACCGGTCCAGACATTGGCCATCAGATCTGACTGGCGGATGAATTCGGGCCGCTCGCTGCCGCCGACCCAGGCGGTCACAGGCGAATGCCCGCGCGGCAGATGCAACGCCGCGCTTTCCAGCGTCGCCTCCTCGATCGTCATGCGCAGCGTCTCGTTCATCTTCGTCTTCAGCAGCGGACGCAGATCGTGCAGGCCGCTGATCGAGAGCGTGCCGGCGATGCGGTCGTAGACCGCGGACTCGAGGCCGCCGTCTTCGCACAGCATGCGCGTGACGAGATGGCCGCCGGCGGAGTGGCCCGCGAGCCGGATCGGCCCCGAGACCAGCGAGGCCGCCTTGGCGATCGCGGCCGCAATTTCCGCGGTAATATCGGAGATGCGCGCGGCCGGCGCCAGCGTGTAGCTCGGCAGCGCGACCGTCCAGCCCTGATGGCGCGCGCCTTCGGCGAGATCGGTCCACGTCGATTTGTCGAAGCGCATCCAGTAGCCGCCATGAACGAATACGACGAGACCCTTGCTGTCGCCGTCGGGCAGGATCAGGTCGAGCTTCTGGCGCTCGCCAGCGCCATAGGCGATGTCCGGGCGAAACTCCTTCAGCCCGTCGCGGTAGGCCGCCGCCCGCTCCGCCCACAGCGCCGGCATCTTGTCCGAGCCCGGGATATGGGCCGAATTGGCGTAAGCGTCATCCCAATCGCGCATTGCTGCTCCTGAGGACCCGTCCAGCGAACCGGACACCAGTCTGCCACCGGCACGGCCGGCATCCTAGTCTTTATTTTAAGCTTAAAGCATCTGGATGCGCCCCAGTTTCGGGCAGCGCGAGCCCCGACGGCGACGCCGTAGGATGGGCAAAGCGACAGCGTGCCCTGCTTCTCTTTCGAGGTTGAAGAACGGATGGTGGGCACAGCGCAAGAGCGCCCTTGCCTACCCTACAGGACTATCACCGTCATTGCGAGCGCAGCGAAACAATCCAGTCTGTCTCCGCGGCAACAGCCTGGATCGCCTCGTCGCAAGGGCTCCTCGCAATGACGGCGGAGAGGCCTACGTTTTCTCCAAGCCACACCATTCCGCGATGAACAGCGCCATCGCCTTGGTCGTCTTCTTCAGCGACTCCAGGTCGACGAACTCGTTGAAGCCGTGCATCTCGCCTCCACTGGCCCCAAAACACAGGCTCGGAATGCCGTGGTTGAGGCCGTAGAAGCGCGTGTCGGTCAGCGCGGTGAAGACGAGGTCCTCTGGCATGCCGCCATAGACCTTGTTGAAGGCCCTGCCGAACGCAGCCTCAGGCTCCGCCGCGTCGGTCAGTTCATAGCCTTCCGACAGGAAGCCCGACCATTCGATCTCCGGCGGATTGTTGGCGAGGAAGCGGTGGTTTCGCGCTGCAGCAGCAACGCAAGCCATGATCTCCTTCTGGTGATCGGCGATCGACCAGCCCGGCAATACCGCAATCCGGCAGTCGACGTCGCACCAGGCCGGCACGCTCGAGGCCCAGTCGCCGCCCTTGATGATGCCCGGGTTGAAGTTGATGGGATGATTGAGCGTCTTGAAATGACGGTCGGCCTTGGCGCGCTCGTTCCATTCGATCTCGAGCTTTTGCAGTGCCTGGATAAGGTGATACGCCGCCATGATCGCGTTCGCGCCCGAACCGGCGAAGGCAACGTGAGTCGGATGCCCCTTCACGCGCAGGCGAAACCAGATCACGCCAACCTGCGAGCGCACCATCTTGCCACCGGTCGGCTCCGGAATGAAGCAGGCGTCCGCGCGATAGCCGCGCTGCAGCGTGGAGAGTGCGCCCACGCCGGTGCTCTCTTCCTCGATCACCGATTGAAAATGGATCCGCGCCGTCGGCCTGAAGCCGGCAGCCTTGATCGCGTCCAGCGCATAGAGCGCACCGATCGTGCCCGACTTCATGTCGCAGGCGCCGCGGCCGAACATCTTGCCGTCCTTGACGACCGGCGTGAATGGCGGCGTATCCCACAATTCCAGCGGGCCGGCCGGCACCACGTCACAGTGCCCCTGCACGATCAGCGATTTGCCGCCATTGGTCTGCGGACGGTAAGTACCCACCACGGAACGAGCCTTCGAAAAATCGTGCTCGATCGGACCGAAGCCGCGCAGATCCTTCAGATCGTCGACATTGATGTGCCAATCGTCGACCTCGTAGCCACGTTGCCGCAGGAGATCGCCGATCATGTCCTGGCACGGCCCCTCCGCCCCGCGGGTGGAAGGGATCGCGACGAAATCGCGGGTGGTTGCAAGCTGAGCTTCGAAGCCGCTATCGACGGCATCAAGAATTCTCTGCTGCGTTTCGGCATTCATCAGGGCAACTCCAGGCATTTCAATTCAACGGTTCCCAAGGAGTGCGCAAACTAGCCGATTTCAGCCGTTCGGGTACTCCACAAAATAAGCATCCCGCAATGCATCTTCGAGCAGCCGGCCTTCGGAATAGCCATTCAGCGTCGCAGGCCGGCTCACACCGTCAAGCAGGCGCGGGCACGGCTCTGGGGCGCCGAGTACGGTGCGGACAGGAATGCGCTCCGCATAAATCGGCAACTCATAGTCCTCATCGTCGTCAGCGACACCCTTGGCGCGGATCTTGGCCGAGGCCTCCTCGATCTCCATGGCGATGAAGGACGTTGCCTTGATCTCCTGCGTGGTGCTCTGGCGCAGGCCGGCGGTGCGATCCGGAAAGAAGCGGTCGACCATGGCGATCACCGCCCGCTCCTTCTCCTCGGGGTCGGTGACGAGATAGGCCGTGCCGAATGCCATGACCGCGCGGTAGTCGGCGGAATGGTTAAAGCCGCAGCGCGCCAGCACGAGGCTGTCGAGATGGGCGACCGTCAGGCAGACGCGCTCGCCCTTGGTCTGGTTGCGCAGCATGCGGCTGGCGCTCGAGCCGTGCCAGTAGAGCTTGGTGCCCTCGCGCCAGAAGAAGGTCGGCGTGCAATAAGGCTGGCCGTCGATCACATAGGAGACGTGGCATAGCATCGAGGAATCGAGGATGCGATGGACCGTGGCGTGATCGTAGAAGCCTCGGTCGTGCCGGCGTTTCACCTGGTTGCGCGCCGACATCGGATAGGAATTTGAAGTCTCGGTCTGGCTCACGGCCGCTCCTGATCGGATTGGAAGAATTCCAGAGCCGTTGTACCCGCGCATTTGGTCTGCGATAGTTCCAATTCCATGCAAAAAATTCCGACCAATTCGTCCTCGCCCGCCAAGACCGAGCTGCCGCTCGACCTTACGGGGCCGCACATCACGGCCGGCGCTTCCGCCGCGCACCGGCTTTATCAGGCGCTGTGCGAGACGATCGTCTCCGGCCTCATCAAGCCCGGCGAGCTGCTGCCGCCATCGCGGGCTCTGGCCAAGCAGACCGGCTTCCGGCGCAACGCCGTTGTCACCGCCTATGAGCGCCTGATCGCCGACGGCCTTGCCGACGCAACCGTCGGCTCCGGAACGTTCGTCGCCGCACGAATCCCTGCGCGGGCGGCCGAGCCGAACAAGCCGAAGGTGGTTGTCGAAATGCCCGGGCAAGGCGCGTTTGCGCTCGGCTGCACCCATATCGACGAGCGCGCGGTGCAGCGCTTTCGCGCCTTCGTCGGCCGCCGCATGCGTGCGTTCGGGGCCGAGCACCTGCATTATGGCGATCCCCGCGGCAGCGGCGAGCTCCGCGCGGCGATTGCCGATCATTTGCTGTCAGCGCGCGGCCTGCGCTGCGATCCCGATCAAATCATGCTGACGTCGGGCACGCTGCACGCGCTGCGCATCGTGCTGAGTGCGATCCTGATATCCAACGACCAGGTATGGTGCGAGGACCCCGGCTATCCTGCCGCGCGAACAACCATCGCGCATTGCGGCTATCGCGCCGTGCCTGTCCCCGTCGACGAGCACGGGATATGTGTCGCCAACGGCCGTATCGCGGCGCCGTCCGCGCGCGCAGCTTACGTCACACCGTCGCATCAATTTCCACTTGGCGTGCAGATGTCGATGTCGCGGCGGCTCGAGCTGCTGGATTGGGCAAGGCAGGCCGGCGCATTCGTGCTCGAGGATGATTACGACAGCGAGTTCCGCTATGACGGCGCACCACTGATGTCGCTCGCCGGCATCGATCGGCTTCAGCGCGTGATCTACCTGGGCACGTTTGCCAAGACGCTGTTTCCGGGCCTGCGCATCGGCTATTGCGCCCTGCCCGAGCGTCTGATCGCGGACGTGACGGCTGCGCGCGCGGCGCTCGACCGCTTTCCCGGCACGCTGATGGAAGGCGCGGTGGCCGACATGCTCAATTCCGGCGCTTTCGCCGCGAACCTGAAGCGCGTGCGAAAACTCTACCGCGAGGCGCGTGATGCGCTGGCCGAAACGCTGGAGGCCAAATCAGACCGCGCGCTATCCGTGCCGGTGCCATCACAGGGCCTGCATCTTGTCGCCCGGTTCGATCCGTCGATCGACCCGTCTGTGGCAGCGCAAGCCAAACAAGCGGCCGGCGCCGAGGGCTGGCTATTGGCCGACACTTATTCGCGCGCGCGTCCACTGCCCGGCTTCGTGCTGGGGTTTTCGGGACATGCAGTTCCACAACTCGTAGCGTCCGCCGAGCGGCTCGCGCGGGAATCGCGCTCGGCCTTGCGCGCGAAAAGCAGAGCGGGCCGGCGAGCGTAACCAGGCTTCACTATCAGAATCGCTGATCCGCCCCTACATTGCGGCATCATTCCGGGAGCTTCCGTCATGTCACTCCGTCGCGCCGCCTGCTTTTCGCTCCTGATCGCCACCGTGCTTGCTCCGACGGCGCGTGCAGGCACCATCGGGCGCGAGCAGGACATCGTCGATCTGAAGCTCGGCCAGCGCGTGCTCGTGGACGACGGAACCTGCCCCGCCGGTCAGGTCAAAGAGGTGCGCGGCGCCAAGATGACGGACAAGGGTGTCTCGCGCACGAGTTCCTGCGTGCCGCGGCAGGGTCCGAGAACGAGATGATCTGCTGACAAGCTACTTCGCCGGATCGAACATGCACTGCAAGGTCGGCTTGGCGATCTTGGTGAAAGTCGGCCCGATCTCACCCCGCTTGGATACCGGTACCCAATCGGTCTCGATCGTCGGCACGCCGGTCTCGGTGATGCCGCGCAGCAGCGCCTCGCGCAGATCGCGGTCCTCGACGGCAGCGGCGGCATGGTCGTGGAGGCAGCCGCAAACCGCTTCCGGATGCTCCCAGCGCCCGAGCATGTGCGGCGCGCACTGGCGCACGAATTCGCTGCGTGGATCGGGTAGCCGGGAGGGTGTGCGAACCTGCGCCTGAACGGAACCGATCGTCAGAAGAGACACAAACGCCGCGGCGCAGAGACGAAGCAACATGATGGCCTTACCGGCTTTTGTCTTGTGTGCGGTCAAAAGCGTGCGGCGACCATGATCGGCTGTGCTGGCGTGATCGTGACGGGCGAGCCGCTGTACTGGAAGGTACCGATACCGGGGAGATTCCCTTCAGGCGTTCCCGCAAACGAGGGGCCGACGAGCACGAACCCGAAAGCAAGGATGAAGGTGAGCGCGCGCATGATTTATCTCCAAATTCCGTGGCCGGCCGTGCGCCGTCGTCGTTGTGACGCTGATAACCATAGGCGGTTTCGCGCGTGATGCGCGAAAAGCTGAAAATGGTTTCGTCTCAGTGAGAATTGTTTCATCCGGACCGAGACGACGAAACAATTCTCGGAAAACGCCAGTCATTTCAGTGAGGTCAGGCTGCAGCTCAAAGTGGCCCGGCAAGTTCCTGCCTCAGCGCGGAAACGCACCTTGCACCGAGGCCGTCATGCTCCCGCCTCGAGCGCTTCACACGCATTTTACGTTTTTCTGCTGAAGAGAGGGCGGCGAACGAGGGCTGGTCCTTGAACCAGGGGCGGTTCGGCCGCGACCCAAGCCATCGAAACCGAGAGGCCCGATTCATCGGGCGCGTTCACGTGAGGAATGGCCACCATGATGGCGGGAAATCGCGCAACGCCGCGCGATGCGGATCCAGCGAAAGATCGCGGAGATGAACCACCAGTTCGCGGCAGCGCCGGCCAAATGGCGCTGCAATCGAGCCGCGGGTTCGAGGCTGCGCCGCAGATGTTCGTGCGGCTGACCGGTTCGCATCTCGCGAAGCCGGGCAATCGTCACTGATTGAAGAACTCGCCGCACTTCTGGACGTTTGCGTCCGCCGGTCCCCATGGCATGATCGGCACGGTCGAGGTCGAGTTCTTGGGCGACCCCTCGATCAACTTGTCCGAATAGACCATGTAGACCAGCACGTTGCGCTTGGCGTCGCAGCCGCGCACGATCTGCATCTTCTTGAAGAACAGCGAGCGCCGCTGGCGGAACATGTCGTCGCCCTGCTCCATCTTGTGCTTGAACCTGATCGGGGCGACCTGGCGGCAGGCGAGCGAGATGTCCGAGACCTCCTCGGCAAGGCCCAGCCACCCCTTGAAGCCCCCCTTCTCCGGCACCGTGAAATGACAAGCGACGCCCTCGACTTCCGGATCGTCGAGACCATAGGTCGCGAGCTTGTCGTTCGGGCTCATCCATTTGAACACGGTCGAGCGGCGGAAGATCAGATCGGGCTCGTCGGCGGCAGATGCCGACGCCATTGGCGCGGTCAGAGCCAGGAGAAATAAAGCGAGGCCTTTCAAGCGGATGCTGGAAAGACCGGGGAAACGAGATGACATGAAGCTCTCCGGTAACACGTCCCTGCAATGTAGGAACGCGAGAGCCCGACAGGAAGGCGACAGGCAGTCGGGCGCGGCCGCCGTTTACCGCTCCGTGAGGCTTTTCTGCTACGGCTCGGACAAAAGTAGCTGATCGCAGAACCACCCTGCTGGTGAACGCGTATCCCCTTTGCGCGACTAACGTCTGATTTGGATTGTGGATTCGAGGATGAACAGCGTGAGCGGGTCGGGTTCTTCCGCCAAGTCGGCGCGGCTTTGGCAGGTCGTCGTTTTGACGGCGGCGGGTGCGATCGGCACGACCAGCCACGCAGACGCGGCGTTCTACTATTGGACGGATTATTCCGACGGCTCCTATTACGCCCGGCAGCGTCCCGAGCCACTGCGCCAGAAGCCGCAGAAGAGCCGCACAGTCGGCAAGAAAGAAGTTAAAGCCGAGAAGGAAGCCGGCACCAAGCCGCAAGGACCGCTCGTTATCGTCGTGTCGATCGACCGGCAGAAGGTGACGGTCTACGACAGCAAAGGCGCGTTCGCAGAATCCCCGGTGTCGACTGGCATGAAGGGCCATTCGACGCCGATGGGTGTATTCAGCGTCATCCAGAAGCACAAATTCCACCGCTCCAACATCTATAGCGGCGCACCGATGCCGTACATGCAGCGGATTACCTGGTCCGGCGTCGCCATGCATGCCGGCGTGTTGCCGGGTTATCCGGCCTCGCACGGCTGCATCCGCATGCCGATGTCGTTCGCGGTGAAAATGTGGAATTGGACCAGGATGGGCGCGCGCGTCATCGTCGCCCCCGGCGAGATGACGCCGCAGAGCTTCTCCCACCCCCTGCTCGCGTCCGTGCGAGTGCCGCCGCAGCCCACGGTGAGCCTCGAGCCGCAGACCAATGCCGTCGAGAAGGGCGATAAGGGTGCCGCCGAAGCCGATCCCGTGGAGACGAAGACTGCGAGCGCCGACAGCGTGCTCGAGCTGCGCGCGTCGGTCGGCCACGCCGTGATATCGGATGTGACCACTGGCAGAGCGCCCGCACGCGACGAGGCCGTCGCACCGGCCGATAAGGCCAGGATCGCCGAGGCATCTGATACGGCCAAGCCAAGTCGCGACAACAAGCCCGCCGACAAGATCGAGGCCGTCAAGTCCGAGCCGGTCAAGAAGGAGGCGGCGGACTCGGCGAAGACACCTGGTGCACCGGCCACGTCGCCGACGATGACTGCTTCGCCCGACGCAAAGAAGGACGAGACCCGCGTTGCCGACCCGGCGCCGGCCGCAAAACCGGAAACGCCCAGGCGGGCCAGCCAGATTGCCGTGTTCATCAGCCGCAAGGATTCCAAGCTCTATGTGCGGCAGAATTTTGCACCGCTGTTCGAGGTGCCCGTCACGATCGCCGCGAGCGACCGGCCGCTCGGCACGCATGTCTTCACCGCCGAACTCGACAAGGCGGATGCCAATTCGCTGCGTTGGTCCGTGGTGTCGCTGCCCGTCTCCACCCGTTCCGCGGCACGCGCGGACGACAGCCGCCGCGAGCGCGGCGCCGCCGTGATCCCCGTCGCCGTCAGGCCGGTGGTCACGCCGGACAGCCCGGCCGAGGCCCTCGACCGCATCTCGATCCCCGCGGAGGCCATGGCGAAGATCAACGAGATGCTGACGTCCGGCGGCTCGATCATCGTCTCCGACCAAGGCATCAACCAGGGCGAGACCGGCGAAGGCACCGATTTCATCGTCCGCCTGTACTAGGCTTCGCCGTTCCCGATAACGCGGTGTTGAGCAGTCCGGTCGTGCCGGCGGGGTAACATGCGGCCCGGATCATTTCGGGGGGGCGCCGTCATGATGAATCGCAGGACCATGCTCGTCGCAACGTTCGCGGGCGCGATCGCGCCGGCAACCCGCGCGTTCGCCGATGTCGGCATGAGCCGGATCTCGGCCTACGCCTTCTCCTTCCCCGCACTGTCAGGCGACGACATCCGCCTCGCCGCGTTCACCGGCAAACCGCTGCTGGTGGTGAACACCGCCTCGCTCTGCGGCTACACGCCGCAATATGCCGGCCTGCAAGAGCTCTGGAACGAGTTTCGCCCGCGCGGGCTCACCGTAGTTGGCGTGCCCTCCAACGACTTCGGGGGCCAGGAACCCGGTGGCGCGAGCGAGATCACGCAGACCGCGCACCACCAATATGGTGTTACCTTCCCGGTTTCGGCCAAGGCCGCGGTGGTCGGAGCGAAAGCGCATCCATTCTACAAATGGGCCGCCGAGGCGCGGCCGAAGGAAGTTCCGAGGTGGAACTTCCACAAATACCTGATCGGCCGTGACGGCTACATCGCCGACGTCTTTCCCTCCGCGGTCGAACCGGCCGACACGCGGATCAAAACGGCCATTGCGAGGGCGCTGGCCGACAGTTGACGCAAGCGCCGCATCCGGCTGGGCACAATTGTGGCCGGGCGTCAAACAGCCGTTGCAATGGCGATGCCGCACCATCTAGGCTAGGATCGTTTGGGGCAGGACGGTTTTTGCCACAGGCGAAAAGCCGCGGCGGGACAACGGGGCCAATCTCGAGGACAACACCATGCGTGTGGCGGCAGGACTGATTTTGGCAGGCGCGATGTCGGTTGCGATGACCGGCGCAGCATGGTCGCAGACACCGGCCGCGAAGCCGGCAGCCGCGACGCAAGCCGCACCGGCGGCAACGCCGGTCGCATCGGCGCCCGCGACGGCTCCGGCCGCCGCTCCCGCGACAGGCGCCGCGCCAACAGGCTTCGTCAATCCGCCCCCGCCCAAACAACCGCCGCAGCCGGCACGCGCCGCTTGCAACACGCCGGGCGCGCTCGGTGTCGCCCGCACCGTTGAGATCGACACCACGGGCGGTCCCGGCTTCGGCTTCGAGCATTTCAAGGAGCTCGACTTCCTGCGCGACCACGAGGTGGTGCTGACCTTCGACGACGGCCCCTGGCCGCGCAACACGCCCGCGGTGCTGAAGGCGCTCGCCGACGAATGCACCACCGGCATCTTCTTCTCCATCGGCAAGCACGCGACCTATGAGCCGGAAATCCTGAAGCAGGTCTACGCGGCAGGCCATACCGTCGGCGCCCACACCTGGTCGCACGCCAACCTCAACAACAAGAAGCTCACCGAAGCGCAGCGTAAGGACGAGATCGAGAAGGGCTTCAGCGCCGTGAGATGGGCGCTCGGCGGCATCTCGCCATCACCGTTCTTCCGCTTCCCGGCGCTCCAGCATCCGGCGGAGATGGTCACCTATCTCGGCAACCGCAATGTCGGGATCTTCTCCTGCGACATCGACTCGTTCGATTTCAAGGCTTCCAAGCCCGAAAAGGTGGTCGAGACCGTAATGAAGAAGCTCGAGACCAAGGGCAAGGGCATCATCCTGATGCACGACTTCCAGAAGCACACCGCGGAGGCGCTGCCCGAGTTGCTCAAGCGGCTGAAGGCCGGCGGCTACAAGGTGGTCGCGATGCGCGCCAAGTTCCCGGCATCGACGCTGCCGGAATACGACCAGGAGCTGCTCAAGGACATCAAACTGCCGACGGTGAGCCAGCGCCCGGTCAACTCCGTGGTGACGACCGTTTCCGAATAGAAGGCCGTTGTCTTTCCGTATTGAAGGCTACGTCATCGTCTCGGCAGACGGCATGCTTGCCGACGCCGATCGCGTCATGCCCGACAGCCTGAAGTTCGAATCCGACAAACTGTTCTTCGAGCAGGCGCTCGATCGCGCTGCGCTGATCGTACATGGCCGGCACTCGCACGAGCAGCAGCCGAATTCGCCGAAGCGCAAGCGGCTGATCCTGACCCGCAGGATCAGGGACCTCACCGTCGATCCGGAGATGCCGAATGCGACGCTGTGGAATCCGCAGCACGCAAGCTTCGAGGCGGCCTGCGCCTTCGCCGACGTCGCCTCCGGCATGATCGCGATCATCGGCGGTCCGGTCGTGTTCGACATGTTCATGGACCGCTACGACACGTTCTGGCTCTCGGAGGCCCCGCATGTGCGGTTGCCCGGCGGCGAGGGATGCTTCGTTGGCGTACCCCAGCGGACGCCTCACGAGGTGCTGGCTGCGCACGGGATGAAGCCGGGTGCGCCGTATCTCCTCGACGCGGCGCATGAGGTGACCGTGACCCCGTGGCGGCGGGGTTAGCCTGCCGGCAGCGCCGGCGCTCCCGCCGGCTTCAACTCAAAACTGGAAAACAACCCCATGCACAGTACCGGCAACAGAATACCGTTTGGTATCTTGCTGGTTTGGTGAGCTAAAATTGGTCCCGCCGCCGGCCAGCGCAAAGCCGGCTAGCATATTTGCCGAGACCTGATAATCGGCCCCGACGGCGGTCGTGGCGCTATAGCCAACGTCCGAGGCGCGGCGTCAATACGAGCTGACGACTGAGACACACCGCATCAATAGACTGAGACAAAAGAGCAAGACTGACCACGGCCAGAATGAGCGACGACTGCACGACCACAGGTCCGACGGACGCCTCCGGATTGAACGATGATGTCGGCCCGATATCGTCCCTGCTGCCGGCATTCGGCTTCAGCGCCGATCAGATGGAGACGGAGGCGAACGTCGCAGCGTGGCGGGAAGCCGTCGCCACGCTGTTCGAGGTCGACGAGCTCGCCGCCGGTGAACCTGGCCCATTTCGCGCCGACCTCAGCTCCTACGCCATGGGACCGGTGCTGATCGGGCTGAGCCGTGCCAGCGGCCAGCGTTTCCGTCGCACCCCCGAAACGATCGCGCGCAGCGGCGTCGACCATATCATTCTCCAGCTCTATCTGAAGGGCGGCTATGACGGCGTCGCCGGCACCCGGCCAATGCACGTGCGCGCCGGCGACATCTGCCTGTTCGATCTCGCCCAGACGCTGGAGACCAAGGCCACGGCGTTCGAGAACGTCACGCTGGCCGTGCCGCGCCCGATGTTCGGCGCCCATCTCTTGCGGGTCGACGACTTGCACGGCCTTGTCCTGCCGGGCAGCAGCGTGATCGCACGATTGCTGGCGGGGCATCTCACCGCCCTCTTCGAATTTGCGCCGCGCATGAACCTCGACGAATGCCAATCCGTGGTCGAGGGCACGGTGTCGCTGCTGGCCGCATGCCTTCGCAACGAAATCGAACGGGGCGAGGCCCATGTCGACCATAGCGTCGCGGCGAGCCCGTCGCTGATGCGGATCCGCCAATACATCGAGACTGGCCTTGGCAGCGAGGATCTGTCGGCCAATTCGATCGCCGCCCATTTTGGGCTGTCCCGAGCCTCGCTGTACCGGCTGTTCGCCCCGGTCGGCGGCATCGCCGACTACATCCGCAGCCGCCGGCTGCACCGCGCCTTCTTCGACCTCGCCAATTCCGGTGCGCGCGGTCCGCGGATCAGCGAGGTCGCGCGGCGCTGGCAGCTCGGCACCGATGCGCATTTCACGCGCTCGTTCAAGGCGGCCTATGGCATCACGCCCCGAGCCGCGCGCGAGGCCGCATTGCTCGGCCTGCAGCACGGCACCGATGCAACGAGCAGCGCGACGATTTCCCGCTGGATGCGCGAGATCGCACCCCCAAGGGCGCATTGATCGCTACACGTCGCCGTAGGCCGCCTCGGCCGAACGCGTGGCGCGGCCGTAGCCGATGATCATGCAGAGCGCGCCGATGATCGACAGGTTCTTGAGCGCGTCGACCACCATCTTGGCGTTGTCGGGCGGGGTCTGGTTCCAGAAATCGTAGAACAGGACGGTCGCAACGCCGACATAGATGATCAGCAGCATCGCGAAGAAGCGCGCGCCAAGATTCAGCGCGATCATCAACCCCGCGACGATCTCGATTCCGCCGACCGCGATCGCCAGCAGCTGCGGCGTGGTCATGGCCGTGGCGGTCTCGACCTGCTTGGCGTAAGGCGAGATGACTTCGGGCACCACGAGCTTGGTGGCGATGAAGTCGGCGGTCTCCTGGATGGCAAAGAGCTTGGTCGCGCCCGTGTAGATGAACAGCACGGCGAACAGGATTCGCCCGAAAGTCACGAACGCTGGCATGATCGGCCTCTTGGCAAAGCGCTACAGCACGGAACGCTTGAAGGGATTATGAAGAGTCGTGCGCCGGTTTACAAACGGGGAAAATCGAGAACTGCGAGGAATTCAAAAGGGAGCGGCGCTCCGCTCGGTTGGCGCTCTCTAGCGGAATCGAACCGAGAGCGGTGATCGGCCAAAACGCTCTCGGCGTCATGGCAGGGCTCGACCCGGCCATCCACGACTTGCCTCGCGGGACGAAGAACGTGGATGCCCGGGACAAGCCCGGGCATGACGAGTCTCGCGGTGCGAACGCTCTCAAAGCCGTCCAGGGAGTGCTAAGCAGCTACGTGAACAACGTCGGCTGCTGCCGGGCGGCGCGCTCCTGCGCTTCGACGACTGAAACAGCCGTCATGTTGAGGATGCCGCGGGCAGTCACCGACGGCGTCAGGATATGCGCGGGGTGCGCCGGGCCGACCAGGATCGGACCAACGGGGAGCGCGTCCGCTAGCGACTTGATCATCTGATAGGCAACGTTGGCGGTATCGAGGGTCGGCATGATCATGATGTTGGCCTCACCCTCCAGCTTGGAGTGCGGCAGCACCATTCTTCGCGCAGTGGCGGAGAGTGCAGTGTCGCCCTGCATCTCGCCGTCGGCCTCGATCTCCGGATGCTTCTCCTTCAATAACTGGGTCGCTCGCCGCATCTTGCGGGAGGATTCGGTGTCGTAGCTGCCGAAATCCGAGTGCGAAACGAAGGCGATCTTCGGCTTGATGTTGAAGCGCTGCACGTGAACCGCGGCGAGTGATGCGATCTCTGCGAGCTCTTCCGCGGTCGGGTTGGGCCGAACTTGCGTGTCGGCGATGAAGAAGGCGCCCTTGCTGGTGATCAGCAGCGCCAGCGCCGCGTAGTCGCTGATCCCCGGCGAGAAGCCGATGATCTCGCGGACATGGCGCAGATGGCTCATGTAGCGGCCCTCGACGCCACAAAGCATGGCATCCGCCTCCCCGCGCGTCACCGCGAGCGCCGCGATCACGGTGTTGTTGGTGCGCACGACCGTGCGGGCGGCATCCGGCGTGACGCCGCGGCGGCCGGCGACCTCGACATAAGACTGCACATAGGAGCGGTAGCGCGGATCGTCCTCGGGATTGACGAGGTCGAAGTCCTTGCCGGCGCGGATCGAGAGGCCGAAGCGCTTGATGCGCGCCTCCACGACCGAAGGACGGCCCACCAGGATCGGCCGCGCCAGATTCTCCTCCAGCACCACCTGCGTGGCGCGCAGCACGCGCTCGTCCTCGCCTTCGGCATAGATCACCCGCACCGGCTGGGTCTTGGCCTTGGCGAACATCGGCTTCATGACGAGGCCGGAGCGGAAGGCGAAGCGCTCGAGCAGCGCGGTGTACTCGTCGAAATTGGTGATAGGCCGCGTCGCGACGCCCGACTCCATCGCCGCCTTGGCAACAGCCGGCGCAATGCGCAGAATCAGGCGCGGGTCGAACGGGCTCGGGATCAGCGAGCCAGGGCCGAACCCTTGGGTTTCGCCGGTGTCAAAACCCTGCGCGACGGCATCGGACGGCGCCTCGCGGGCGAGCTGCGCGATGGCTTCGACGGCGGCGTGCTTCATCTCCTCGTTGATGGCGGTGGCGCCGACGTCGAGCGCGCCGCGGAAGATGAAGGGAAAGCAGAGGACGTTGTTGACCTGGTTCGGATAGTCGGAACGGCCGGTGCAGATCATGGCATCGGGGCGCGCCTTGCGCGCCTCCTCCGGCATGATCTCCGGCACCGGATTGGCGAGCGCCATAATCAGGGGCTTGTCGCCCATCGCCTTGGCCATCTCCGGCTTGAGCACGCCGGGTGCCGAGAGCCCGATGAAGATGTCGGCGCCGCCGATGACGTCGGCGAGCGTGCGCTTGTCGGTCTTCTGCGCATAGACCGCCTTCCAGCGGTCCATCGAGGTGTTGCGTCCCTCGTGCACGAGCCCATCGATGTCGCAGACCCAGATGTTCTTGCGCTGCGCGCCCATCGACACCAGAAGATTGAGCGTCGCGATCGCCGCGGCCCCTGCCCCCGACGCCACGATCTTGACCTCGGACAGCTTCTTGCCGTTCAGCCTCAGACCATTGCTGATGGCGGCGGCTACAATGATGGCGGTGCCGTGCTGGTCGTCATGGAAGACCGGAATCTTCATGCGCTCCTTCAAGCGCGCCTCGATCTCGAAGCACTCCGGTCCGCGGATGTCCTCCAGATTGATGCCGCCGAAGGTCGGCTCGAGCGCCGCCACGGTCTCGACCACGCGGTCGATGGTGTCGGCGGCGATCTCGATGTCGAACACGTCGATGCCGGCGAATTTCTTGAACAGGACCGCCTTGCCTTCCATCACCGGCTTGGAAGCCAGCGGGCCGATATTGCCGAGGCCAAGCACCGCGGTGCCGTTGGAGACCACCGCGACCAGATTGGCGCGGGTGGTGAGCGTGGCCGCCTCGGCCGGGTTCTTGGCGATCTCGGTGCAGGCCGCGGCAACGCCCGGAGAATAGGCAAGCGCGAGGTCGCGCTGGTTGGCAAGCGGCTTACTTGCCTGGATCTCGAGCTTTCCGGGGCGCGGCAAACGATGATAGGCCAGCGCCGCCTGGTGGAGATCATCAGAGTAGGACGACATTGCGGAGTCTCGCCTCGCGTTACCGGCATCAAAATGCATGATCCCGGCTGCCGCCCAAGCGGAGTATTTCCGGGTCATGGAAACGGATGAAGCACGCCGGGTGCCCCGGTGGCAACATCCGATTGCGTCCCCGTCAACAGGGCGCGCATTCAACTGTCTGAAAACCATAGCTTTCCCTGGACCGCGCGGCATTTGCCGAATATGGCAGGTTGCGCGGTGCGGAACGAGCAACTGGAGCTGGGAATGAAGCGAATCCTGATCGGCCTGATTGTGGCAGCCGGGCTCGGCGTAGGCGGATGGTTCGGCTTCAATTTCTACGCACAGCATCGCGCCGCCGCGGAGGTCGAGGCTGCGTTCGAGCAGATCCGCTCAGGCGGCGGCAAGGCGAGCCATGGCAAGATCGCCTTCGAGCAGTCGAGCCGGACGCTGACAATCGAGGACATTGCAGTCGATCCCGGCAAGCCGTTGCAGGGGCACGTCAAGATCGGCGCCTTCAAGAGCACGGGCGTCCGCCAGATCGGCGAGACGCGCTTTGCCGCTGACGGCATCGACCTCTCGGGTATCGAGATCGCGTTGGACGAAGTCGGCCCCGGCAAGTTGAAACTGGCCTACAAGATCCCGCAGATGACGCTGCGGGACTATGCGGGCCCCCTCCGCGTCCAAAACGCGCCGGCATCGGGCTCCCTCAGCGACATGTACCGGTTCGTGCTCGACCAGTTCGCGAGCGTGACGGCAACGTCCGTGATGATTCCGTCCATCAACATCAGTTTCGACGCCGGCAGCAGCAATGGCAGCGGTGAAGTGGTCTATTCGGGCCTCACGCTCCAAAACCTCGGCCGCGGCAAAGTCGATGCAATGAAGATGGACCGCGCCACCTTCACGATCGACGTTACGCAGCCGAGCAAGGCGGACAAGCTGACTGGCGAAATCTCCGACATGATCGTCAATGATTTCGACTCGACCCCGATCCTCGCCGCACTCGATCCGCAGAGGCGCAGTGACGACAGCTACCGCAGGGTCTACCGGCAAATTTCCACCGGCCCTTATGTCCTCAAGTCCGCGCTGGGAATGCGTATGGATATCGACGGCTTCGCGATGGAAAACATCGACGTGCAGCCGTCGAAGCTCCATTTGTTCGAGATGTTTAACATGCCGCTGGACAAGTCGGCCCCGCCAACGCCGGCGCAAACGCGCGAGCTGATGGAGAAAGTCGCCGGATTCTACGACGGTATTCGCATCGGCAAGGCCGAGATCGGCAAGACCTCGATTGGCACACCGCAAGGAACAGCGAAGATCAATGCGATCCGCTACCGGCAGGGCGAATTCGCGATCGAGGGCGTCGATGCACCCTCGCCGCAGGGCCAGTTCAAGATGGAGCGCTTCGCGCTCAAATCTCTCAGCATCCCGAACCTGATGCGCTGGGCCTCGGGTCTCACCAATCCCGGGCAACCGCCCTCGCCCGATCAGATGCTCGGCCTGTTCCGCGTGCTCGAAGGCGCCGAGATCAAGGGCGTGGTTGCGCCGCATAACAACGCGCGGCAGCCGATCACCATCGACACGATCAGCCTGAACTGGGGCCAACTGGTGGAATCGATCCCAAGCAAGGCCAGCCTGGTCGTGAAGATGGTCACGCCGACCGATCCCGCCAATCCGGCGCTGCAGCCGCTGATCGTGGCAGGCGTGGACAAGCTCGCGATCGATCTCGATCTCGGCGCGGCCTGGGAGGAATCATCGGGCGCGTTCGCGCTTGCGCCTGCCACGCTCGATCTCGGCAACCTCGCCAAGGCGCAGGCGCGTCTGGCGCTCGCCAATGTGCCACGCGGCCTGTTCACCACCGATCCGGCGCAGGCCATGAGCCAGGCCGAGCACATCGAGGCCGGTCCGATCGAGCTCTCCTTGCGCGACAGCGGCGTGGTCGATCTCGCAGTGGCACAGTTCGCGCGCATGCAGAAAGTCAGCCGCGACGCAGCGCGCAGCGCCATTGTCGAGATGATCCGGGCACAGGGCGAGACGGTCGCCGCCTCCAATCTCGATGTAAAGGCCGCGGTCGACGCACTCGCCGGCTTCGTCGAGACGTCAGGGCAAACGCTGACCATCAAGCTGACGCCATTCGGCAAGCTGCCGATGCTTCAGCTGATCGATGTCCTCAACAACGAACCCATCATCGCGCTAGCGCAGTTCAGGATCGAGGCGTCGACGGGGCTGTAGGGCGAGCTCTCACGTGTCCCGGACGCGGTGCAGCGCGCCAGCGCTGCTGCGCAGAGCCGGGACCCAGAGTGCTTCCTGTTCGCTGAGAGATGGGCCCCGGCTCTGCACCACACCGCTGACCGGACGATGCTTCGCATCGCCGGGACAGCGCTGCGTTGCGTCCGGGGGCACGAGATCGAAGTCTCGCTGAACCCCTCACTTCTGCGGCAGGTTCACCCGCACATGCAGTTCGCGGAGCTGCTTCGTCGTGGCTTCCGAGGGCGCGCCCATCAGGAGGTCCATGGCTTGCTGGTTCATCGGGAATAGCGAGATTTCGCGCAAGTTCGTGGTGCCACAGAGCAGCATCACGATGCGGTCGACACCCGCGGCCATGCCGCCATGCGGAGGGGCGCCGTACTGGAAGGCGCGGTACATGCCGCCGAAACGCTCGACCACTTCCTGCTCGCCGTAACCTGCGATCTCGAACGCCTTCACCATCGCCTCCGGCACGTGGTTGCGGATGCCGCCGGAGGCGATCTCGTAGCCGTTGCAGGTGATGTCGTACTGGAACGCCTTGATGGTCAGCGGATCCTGGCCCTTCAGGGCCTCGAGGCCGCCCTGCGGCATCGAGAACGGGTTGTGCGAGAAGTCGACCTTCTTGTCGTCCTCGTTGTACTCGTACATCGGGAAGTCCACGATCCAGGCGAGCTCGAACCGCTCCTTGTCGGTGAGGTTCAATTCCTCGCCGACCTTGTTGCGGGCCAGGCCTGAGAACTTCCAGAACTTGTCGGGATCGCCGGCGACGAAGAAGGCGGCATCGCCTTCCTTGAGGCCGAGCTGTGCGCGGATCGCGGCGGTGCGCTCAGGCCCGATGTTATTCGCGAGCGGACCTGCGCCCTCGCCGCCCTCGCGCCACATGATGTAGCCGAGGCCGGGCTGGCCTTCGCCCTGCGCCCACGAATTCATGCGGTCGCAGAACGCGCGGCTGCCGCCGCCCGGTGCCGGGATCGCCCAGACCTGGTTCTTGCGGTCTTCGAGCATGCGCGCAAAGACCTTGAAGCCGGAGCCGCGGAAATGCTCGGAGACGTCCTGCATCTCGATGGGGTTGCGCAGGTCCGGCTTGTCGCTGCCGTATTTGCGCAAGGCTTCCGCGAACGGAATCCGCCGCCAGCCCTTCGTGACCGGCTTGCCCTTCGCGAACTCTTCGAACACGCCGGTGATGACAGGTTCCATCGCCGCGAACACGTCTTCCTGGGTGACAAAACTCATCTCGACGTCGAGCTGGTAGAACTCGCCCGGCAGGCGGTCGGCGCGCGGGTCCTCGTCGCGGAAACAGGGCGCGATCTGGAAGTAGCGGTCGAAGCCGCTCATCATGAGCAGCTGCTTGTACTGCTGCGGCGCCTGCGGCAGCGCGTAGAATTTTCCCGGATGGATGCGCGAGGGCACCAGGAAGTCGCGCGCGCCTTCCGGCGAGGATGCGGTCAGGATCGGCGTGTTGAACTCGAAGAAGCCCTGCCCCTCCATGCGCCGGCGCATCGACTTGATGATCTCGACGCGCGTCATGATGTTCTGGTGCAGCTTCTCGCGACGCAGGTCGAGGAAGCGGTACTTCAAGCGGATGTCTTCGGGATATTCCTGGTCGCCGAACACCGGCAGCGGCAGATCGCCGGCCGGGCCCAGCACCTCGATCTCGCTGATATAGACCTCGACCTTGCCGGTCGGCAGATCGTCGTTGTCGGTGCCTTCGGGACGACGGCGGGCCTTGCCGTCCATCCGCACCACGAATTCCGAGCGCAGCTTCTCGGCCAGCGAGAACGCCGGCGAGTCCGGGTCGACCACGCACTGGGTCAGACCGTAATGGTCGCGCAGGTCGATGAACAGCACGCCGCCATGATCGCGAACGCGATGGACCCAGCCTGACAGGCGGACCGTCTCGCCGATGTTGCTCTCGCGGAGCGCGCCGCATGTATGTGACCGGTAGCGATGCATGGTCGTCCCAAAATCAATGTCGGAGGATGCGAATCGAACGGCCTGTCACGGCCGGTCCGAGATTGCGGCAGGGTTTACCCCGGGAGGACCAAGGCGGCAACCAAGGGAACGCCCTGTTTTGGGCCGGAAGTGCCCATTTTCAGGGGCCGAGCCTTTGCCATCAGGCGTTCCAGCCCTATCTTGAGCCTATGACGGTGCATTTCCCCTTCCAGAACTCCTATTCGGCGCTGCCGGACAGCTTCTTCGCCCGCGTCGCGCCGACCCCCGTGGCTGCGCCCCGGCTGATCAAGCTGAACCGGCCGTTGGCGGTCCAGCTCGGGCTCGATCCAGACCTCCTGGAGACCCCTGAGGGTGCCGAGATCCTGGCCGGCAAGACGGTTCCCGCCGGAGCCGACCCCATTGCCATGGCCTATGCCGGCCACCAGTTCGGGCAGTTCGTACCCCAGCTCGGCGACGGCCGCGCCATCCTGCTCGGCGAGGTGATCGACAGCGGCGGTGTCCGTCGCGACATCCAGCTCAAGGGCTCGGGCCCCACCCCGTTTTCCCGCCGCGGCGACGGCCGTGCCGCGCTCGGGCCGGTCCTGCGCGAATACATCGTCAGCGAGGCGATGTACGCGCTCGGCATCCCGACCACGCGCTCGCTCGCCGCGGTCGTCACCGGCGAGCACGTCATCCGCGAGACGGCGCTGCCCGGCGCGGTGCTGACCCGTGTCGCCTCCAGCCATATCCGCGTCGGCACCTTCCAGTTCTTCGCCGTCCGCCGCGACACGGAGGCCATTCGCCGGCTCGCCGACCATGTCATCACCCGCCACTATCCGGACCTGCTTCAATCAAAGCGGCCCTATCACGACTTGCTCGCGAGCGTCGTCGCGCGCCAGGCCGAGCTCGTGGCGCGCTGGCTCCTGGTCGGCTTCATCCACGGCGTGATGAACACCGACAACACGTCGATATCAGGCGAGACCATCGATTACGGCCCCTGCGCCTTCATGGACGCCTACAACCCCGCGCAGGTCTTCTCCTCGATCGACGAGATGGGCCGCTACGCCTATGCCAACCAGCCTCGCATCGGCTTGTGGAATCTGACGCGCCTCGCCGAATGCCTGCTGCCGCTGTTCTCCGACGAGCAGGAGAAGGCGGTCGCGGAGGCCCAGGACATTCTCGGCGCCTTCTCCGACCAGTTCAGCGCGGCCTATCAGGTCGGCCTGCGCAGCAAGGTCGGCCTGTTCACGGAGCGCGACGGCGACGATGCGCTGATCCAGGATCTGCTGGATGCGATGGCGAAGAACCAGGCCGACTTCACCCTCACCTTCCGCAAGCTGGGTGACGCCGCGGCCGATGACGGCGCGGACGTGCGCGCGCAATTCATGGAGCCCGCCGCGTTCGACGAATGGGCCGGCCGCTGGCGCGCGCGCCTCGCGCTGGAGCCGCAAAGCGCCGTCGAACGGCAAGCCGCCATGCACGCCGTCAATCCGATGTTCATCCCGCGCAACCACCGCGTCGAAGCCGTGATCCGGGCCGCGGTGAACGACGACAATTACGCGCCGTTCGAGGAATTGGTGACGGTGCTGGCGAAGCCGTTCGATGACCAGCCGGACTACGCCGCCTATGCCGATCCGCCGCTGCCGGACCAGCGGGTCCTGCAGACGTTCTGCGGGACGTAGGCACAACCGTGGTGCGTAGGGTGGATTAGCCGAAGGCGTAATCCACCACCTCTCTCAACGACCGAAGGTAAAGAGGTAGATTACGCTTCGCTAATCCATCCTACAGGCCAACCCAGCCATCACACCCGCTCACCAAACTCACCGACGACCTTGTTGTCTCCGCCCCAATCCTGGGGAAACAATCCCGCGCGGACATCGCGATGAAAGGACGAGTAAGGCCAGTCACAAACCTTCAAGACGTGACCGTGCTTGACGGGATTGTAGTAACAATACTCGACGTCGCGTGCGTAATCGGCCTCATCGCGGATGAGATGCTCCCAAAATCGGCGCTGCCAGATGCCGCGTTCGTTGCGTGCGGCACGGACTGCGCTCAGCCGCTCGTTCGCCGGCAGTGCTTTTGCAAGACGTGTCTTGATCAACCGCCAACGGGCTGAAAAATTGGCGTCACCCTTTGGAAGTTTCCAGATCGCGTGCAGATGATCCGGCAAGATTACAAAAGCATCGATCTCGAATGGATGGCTTTGGCGCGTTGCGGCCACCGCTCCGCGTAGGATTTCGATCTTGTCCGTCAAGAGCGCTTGGCGTCGGTTGAGCAAATTCACCGTGAAGAACCAGCATCCCCCCGGAACAAATGCGCGGCGATAGTTGGACATGAGCACTCAATAGCACAACTTGACGTTGGCACACAGAGGTGGATTACGCCTTCGGCTAATCCACCCTACGACGTCGGCCGCTTGTGGAATGGGGAACCGCTGTCATCAAACTGAAACATACGCACTCTAACGGGCTGGCAGGGTCGTCTTGCCGGAGGCGTCCATCCTCTAACGGTCCCGACATAGCGCGCCATGCCCTTCAAATTCATCCACATCACCGACACGCATCTCGCGAACCCCGGTTCGACGCTTTATGGCCTCGACCCGCGGGCCCGGCTGGACGCTGCGATTGCCGACATCAACCAGCATCAGTCCGACGCCGCCTTCGCGGTGGTGACAGGCGATCTCACGCATTGGGGCGAGGCTGATTCCTACGCCAATTTCGCCGAGGCGATGGCGGCGCTGAAAATTCCCTACATCGCGATGGTCGGTAATCACGACAAGCGCGTCACCTGCCTCGATGCGCTGAAGGCCGCGCCGCGCGATTCGAACGGCTTCGTGCAGGGCACGCGCACCACCGAGCACGGCCTGTTCGTCTTCCTCGACACGCTGGACGAGACCAGCCATGCCGGCGAGATGTGCGCTAGGCGCCTCGGCTGGCTGGCGAGCACGCTGGCGGCTGCGCCCGCGGACATGCCGCTCGTCGTATTCATGCACCATCCGCCCTTCCCGGTCGGCGTGCATGCGATGGACGAGATCGGGCTGAAGCAGAGCGCGGAATTTGCCGAGGTGATCGCGCCCTATCGCGCGCGCATCCGCCATCTCTTCTTCGGCCATGTGCACCGGCCGATCTTCGGCAGCTACGGTAAGATCCCGTTCTCGACGCTGCGCGGCACCAACCATCAGGTCTGGTTCGAGCTCGACCAGAGCGCGCCGCACCTTGCCAGCCACGAGCCGCCGGCCTACGGCGTCGTGCTGATCGACGACGAGAACCTCGTCGTGCACAGCCATGACTTCCTCGACCAGAGCCTGCGCTTCCCGTTCGCCCCGCCCGCGGGAATGGATGGCCGCGACTACGCGCTCAGTTTCCCGGCGCGGTGAGATGAGCCTCGCCGAACCCGCGACTCTCTCCGTCGCGACCCCGGCAGCGCCGCGCCTGCACATCCTCAGGCGCGTCACGAAACGTCTCAAAGCCTCGCTGCCGGCCTATCTGCTGCTGCTGCCCTCGCTGGTCTTCCTCGCGCTGTTCACTTATGGCGCGATGGGCCGCGTGCTCGTCGACGCGCTCTACCAGCGCGCCACACCGAAGGCGCCGCTGCGCTTCGTCGGTCTCGACAACATCGCAGCGGTGCTGGCCGATGCTGCCTTCACCGGGGCCGTCGTCAACAACCTGATCTACGCCGTTGGCACGGCGGTGCCGAGCATCGCGCTCGCGCTGTTGTTCGCGCTGGCGCTGGCGCGCACCCATGCCGTGAACAGCGCGCTTCGCGCCGCGCTGTTCCTGCCGGTGTTGATCCCGATGGTCGCGGCGTCCGCGCTGTTCCTGTTCATCTTCCTGCCCAATGTCGGCCTGCTCGACTACTACATCGGCCGGCTGCTTCCGGTGCTGCCGAACTGGCTTGGCGACCCCGACATCGCGCTCTATGCGATCATGATCATCACGGTCTGGAAGAACGCCGGCTATTACATGCTGTTCTTCCTCGCCGGGCTCCAGGCCGTGCCCGAGGACGTGATGGAAGCCGCGCATCTCGACGGCGCGGGCCCATATCAGCGCCTGCGCCACATCATCCTGCCGGAGCTCAAGCCCACCTTCCTGTTCGTCACCGTCATCGCCATCCTCAATGCGGTGACGCAGGTCGACCACGTCTTCGTCATGACCCAGGGCGGGCCGTCCAATTCGACCAATCTCGTGCTGTTCTACATCTACCAGCAGGCGGTGGAGCATTACGACATCGGCAAGGCCTCGGCGGCGACGCTGCTGACGCTGGCAGCGCTGATGGGCCTCACCGCGCTCTCCTTCCGGACCATGGCGAACCGCGAGGGCGGGCCATGAAGCTGATCGACCGCCTGTTCAGGGACGCCCCGCTCGCCACCCGGGGCGAGATCACGCCCAAGCTCGGCTTCGCGCTGACGGTGCTGCTTGCGATCGTCTGGCTGATCCCGTTCCTGTGGATGGTCGTGGCGACGCTGCGCCCGGCCTCCGACGGCATCAACGCCATGGCCGAGCTGATGCCGAGCCTGAAGCCGACGCTCGACAATGTCAGGGATGCCTGGGAGATCGGCGATTTCCCGCGCTACACGCTCAACACCACGATCATCTGCGCCGGCATCCTGCTGGTGCAGTTCGTCACCATCACGCTGGCGGGCTTTGCCTTCGCCCGCCTCGACTTCGCCGGCAAGACGCTGATCTTCTACCTGTTCCTGATGCAGCTGATGCTGGTGCCGGTGCTGCTGATCGTGCCGAACCTGAGGCTCGTGGCGCAGCTCGGCCTCTACGACACGCTGGCCGGCGTGATGATGCCGTTCTTCGCCTCGGCTTTCGGCACGTTCCTGATGCGCCAGGCGTTCGAGGCGATCCCGACCGAGCTGGAAGACGCCGCCCTGATCGACGGTGCCAGCCTGCTCCAGCGCATCCGCCACATCTACGTGCCGCTGTCGATGCCGAGCTTCTCCGCGTTCGCCATCATTTCGGTGACCAGCCACTGGAACGACTTCCTGTGGCCGCTGATGGTGATCAATTCGCCCGACAAGCGTCCGCTCACGGTCGGCCTCTCGGTGTTCACCAAGACCGCCGAAGGCACGCAGGCCTGGGGCACCATCGCCGCGGGCACGCTGATGGTGATCGCGCCGCTGCTCGTCACTTTCCTGATCTTTCAGAAACGCTTCATCAGTTCTTTCGTCACCTCAGGCATCAAATAGGAGATTTTCCGATGCTGTTCTCCCGCAGGCTCATGCTCGGCCTTGCCATGATAGGCACCATGGCAGGCGCCCTCGCCTTTCCGGCGCTGGCCGAAGGTCCCACCGAGATCGACCTGTTCTTCCCCGTTCCCGTCGACGGCAAGCTCGCCGGCGACATGGGCGCCCTGATCAAGGAGTTCAACGAGACCCATCCCGACGTCAAGGCGACCGCGGTCTACACCGGGTCCTATGACGATACGCTGATCAAGACGCGCGCCGCGATCAAGGCCGGCAAGCCGCCGGCCGTCGTGATCATGTCGGCCAACTTCCTGCTCGACATGCAGATCGAGAACGAGCTCACCAATCTCGACGGCCTGATCGCCGCCGACGGCACCACCAAGGAGAAGTTCCTGGGCCAGTTCTTCCCGGCGCTGCAGGGCAATGCGGTGATCAACCGCTCGGTCTACGGCGTACCCTTCCACAATTCGACGCCGCTGCTCTACATCAACGCCGACAAGGCCAAGGAAGCCGGCCTCGATCCGAACAAGCCGCCGCAGACCTGGGCCGAGCTCACCGACTGGGCCAAGAAGCTGACCAAGCGCGAGGGTGACAAGGTGACCCAATGGGGCATCGCGATCCCCTGCGCCTACGATTATTGCGGCTGGATGATGGAAACGCTCACCATGAGCAATGGCGGGCGCTACTACAACGAGGAGTTCGGCGGCGAGGTCTACTACGACACGCCCTCGATGCTCGGCGCGCTCACCTGGTGGAACGATCTCATCCATAAGCACAAGGTGCATGCGCCCGGCGCCACGCCGGGTCCGGCCGTGAGCACCTCCTTCGTCTCCGGCAATGCCGCGATGATGATGCTGTCGACGGGCTCGCTCACCTACGTGCGCGACAACGCCAAGTTCGCCTACAAGGTCACCTTCATCCCGCGCAACGTCCGCAACGCCGTGCCGATCGGCGGCGCCTCGCTGATCATGCCGGCAGGGCTCGAGGCAGACAGGCAGAAGGCCGCCTGGACGCTGATCAAGTGGATGACCTCGCCCGAGAAGAGCGCCTGGTGGAGCCGCGCCACCGGCTATTTCGCGCCCAACATGGCTGCCTACAAGACGCCCGACATGGTTGAATTCCTGGGCAAGAACCCCGACGCCAAGACCGCCGTCGAGCAGCTCGACGTCGCCAAGCCGTGGTTTGCGACCTACAAGACCGTCCCGGTCCGCAAGAACCTCGAGGACGAGGTGATGCTGGTCCTGAACGGCAAGAAGCAGCCGAAGGAAGCCCTCGCCGCCGCCCAGAAGGCCGCCGACGAGACGCTCAAGCCGTACAACGCGGAGACGTCGCTGAAGCTGCCGTAGGGCCGGCGACAACGCGCATACGACCTCGGCGCTCCACAGCGTGGAGCGCCGAATCCGTCGCTGGGCGAGGCGATCTCAGATCGTCACCACGATCTTGCCGAACTGCGTGTTGGACTCCAGAAAGCGGTGCGCCTCGACGATCTCATCGAACCGGAACGTCCTGGCAATGACCGGCATCAACGTTCGGTCCGACAGCCCATCGAGAATGAACGCCTTTGCCTTCGCAAGTCGCGCAGGATCGCGGATGATCTCGTGCACGAGGTAGCCGCGCAGCGTCAGGCTCTTGCCGAGCACGTTGAAATGCGGGAACGGCGTCGGTTCGGAGCTCAAGCCGCCATATTCGATCAGGATTCCGCCCGACGACATCGCCGCGGTCAATGGCTCGAATGCGGGGCCACCGACGGCGTCGAATATCACGCGGACGCCCTTTGAACCGGCGATCTCCAGCAGTTGCGCTCCGATAGGCTCCTCGTCCGAGACGACCACGTGAGCGGCGCCGGCATCGAGCAAGGGCCGCCGCTTGATCGAGGTCCGCGTCAGGGCGACCGGGACAGCGCCGATCCGGTTCGCAATCTGGATCGCCGCGAGCCCGACACTGCTCGATGCCGCCGTGATGGCGACGACGTCTCCTCGCACGAGTCCGGCAATGTCGACCAGCGCGCCGTAAGCGGTCAAATACTGCATCCACATCGCAGCGGCTGCCTCGAAGCCAAGCTCCGGCGGATGCTTCACGACGAGCTCGGCCGGAAACGTCGCTAGCTCGGCATAGGCCGGCCATCGCACCATCGACAGCGGCGGGACGATGCTCACGGCATCGCCTGGCACGAAGCTGGTCACATCATCCCCGACCGCTTCGACGACGCCTGCCGCCTCCAGACCCAGCCCCGACGGAAATGTCGCGGTCTCGATATAAGTCCCCTTCCGCAACAGGGCCTCGGCACGGTTGAGACCGAGTGCCCTGACGCCGATCTGCACCTCGCCGCTTGCTGGCGGTGGAACATCGACGGTCTCGATGCGCAGCACTTCGGGACCACCATGTTGATGAAAGCGAACGACGCGGGCCATGGATACACTCCAAAACAGTTGAACTGAACGGAGCTATGCCGATCAGGCAGAAGCGGATAAATCGCCTGGCCAAGCGAACAGTCGAAACCAGGAGTTTTCAATCATGGACCGCCTGACCAGCATGGCCGCCTTCGTCAGGGCTGTCGACCTAGGCTCGTTCGCGGCCGCGGCGGACGCGCTGGAGATGTCGGGGCCGATGGTCGGCAAGCATGTGCACTTCCTCGAAGAGCGCCTCGGCGTCCGTTTGCTCAACCGCACCACGCGGCGCCAAAGCCTGACCGAGGCCGGCCAGGCCTATTACGAGCGCTGCCGCGCGGTACTCGCCGAGGCGGAAGCCGCCGACGCCGTTGTCACCGACGAGTCCTCCGCGCCGCGCGGCAGGCTGCGTGTGACCATGCCGGCCCTGCTGGGACGGCACTGCATCGCTCCCTTGCTGATGAAGCTCGCGCGGAAGTACCCGCATCTCGAGCTCGACCTCTCGTTCGGCGATCCGATCGCTGACATCATCGAGGCCGGCTACGATCTTGCGATCCGGACCGGCGATCTCGACGACCAGTCCGGTCTGATCGCGCGACGGATCGCAAGCCAGCGCATGGTGGTGTGCGGAGCGCGCTCGTATTTGCGGACCAACGGCAAGCCAAAATCGCTCGACGATCTCGCTGCACATCAGGCGATCATCTATCGCCGCTCAGGGCGCGTCAGGCCGTGGCTGTTCCCGCAGCAAGGCGAGTCTCCGCGCGAGATCATGCCCACAGGCAGGCTCAGGCTCGACGATTTGGAGGCGATCGCCGATGCCGCCGCGCAAGGCATGGGGCTCGCATGGCTGCCTTACTGGCTGGTTCGCGAACGCCTCGACACCGGTGCGCTGGTCCGCCTCTTCGGCGGACAGCGTGAATTCCTCTACGACTGCCACGCGCTGTGGCCCCGTTCGCCCCGGCTGCCGCCAAAGGTCCGCAGCGCCGTGGACACGTTGGCCGCCGCCCTGCCGAAGCTGATGACGTGACAGTGGCCTTGCCGCCATTAACTCCCCGTCCACCATCCGGCTGCCCACGCGGCCGGTAACCACGAGAATTAACAGACCCTCAACGCACTCCCGACAAATCTATCAATGTTTCTGGAGATTTCGCCGTGGATCTGTTGGTTATCGAGTTCCTGGGGCTGGCGCTGGTCGCCATGTGCGTGATCGTGGTGGCACTGCCCTGCGCGCGAAAACCCTCGCAGCGGGTCCGCTACGAATAGGATTTTGGTCAGAAAGTCCCGATTCCGGCCCGATGCAAGGCTCGAATTCGCTTAGAGCCCCTTGACATCACAGCACTTTCGGCAGAACGGCTGATACCAAGTGTCATGGGCCGTTCATGGATTTGATTACCACCACCGCTGACCTCGCGGCTGCCTGCAGCCGGCTGGCCAAGCACCCCGTCATCACCGTCGATACCGAGTTTCTGCGCGAAACCACCTATTACCCGCTGCTGTGCGTGGTGCAGATGGCAAGCGCCGAGGAGGCCGTGGTCATCGACACCCTGGCCGAGGGGATCGACCTCAAGCCGTTCTTCGAACTGATGGCCAATGAGGGCGTGCTGAAGGTGTTTCACGCCGCCCGCCAGGACATCGAGATCATCTGGCACCAGGCCAATATCATCCCGCATCCGGTGTTCGACACCCAGGTTGCCGCAATGGTGCTCGGCTACGGCGACAGCATCGCCTATGACGCGCTGGTCGAGAAGGTTACCGGCCACCGCCCGGACAAGACCCACCGCTTCACCGACTGGTCGCGCCGGCCGCTGACCAAGGAGCAGATGCATTACGCGGTGTCCGACGTCACCCATCTGCGCGATGTGTTCGCAGCGCTCGACGCCGACCTGAAGAAGCGCCGCCGCAGCGAATGGGTCTCCATCGAGATGGAAGTCCTGACCTCGCCGAGGACCTACGACTTCCACCCGGAGCGCGCCTGGGAGCGGCTGAAGACGCGGGTCCGCAAGCCCAAGGATCTCGCGGTGCTCATGGAGGTCGCGGCCTGGCGCGAGCAGGAGGCGCAGAGCCGCGACGTACCGCGCGGCCGCGTGCTGCGCGACGAGGCGATCACCGACATCGCGACCCACGCGCCGACCACGCTGGAAAAGCTCGCACATCTGCGCTCGGTGCCGAAGGGGTTCGAGAAATCCAAATGGGGCGCGGATATCATCGCCGCTGTCGAGCGCGGACTGGCGCGGGACTTCTCGAAGCTGCCCAAGCTGGAGAAGCCGCGCAACAACTCCAACGGCGCGGCCATCGTCGAGCTGCTGAAGGTGCTGCTGCGGATGACCGCCGAGCGCCACGCCGTCGCAAGCAAGGTCATCGCGACCGTCGACGATCTCGAAGAGATCGCGGCGGACGACGAGGCGGATGTACCGGCCTTGCGCGGCTGGCGCCGCGAGCTGTTCGGCGATGCCGCCTTGAAGCTCAAGCGCGGCGAGCTGGCCCTCGCGATCGAGAAAGGCCGCGTGATCGGGGTGCAGCGGGCGTAGGGCCTCGTTGCCAACTGCCAACGCGAAAGGTGCGAAGCACCGGACGGGGAGCCTCGAAGGATGCACGCCCCCGCTGCTGGAGCCGGGACGTCGCCCTTCGAGGCTCGCCGAAGAGGCGAGCACCTCAGGGTGACGGCTTTAGGATTTGGGCTTATTGCTTCCACCCCATCATTGCGAGGAGCTCTTGCCACGAAGCAATCCAGACTGTTTCCGAGGAGGAATTCTGGATTGCTTCGCGGAGCCTGTCATCGGGCCGCGCTCTGCGCGGACCCGTTGGCTCGCAATGACGGAATTTGATGCGACAGCGTGCCCTACGCCGGCGTCAGCTTGGCCACTTCGCCCTTCATGTCGTTCAGCACACCAGAGATCGACGCGACCAGATCGTCGATCTGGGCCTTGGTCGTGATCAGCGGTGGGCAGATGGCGATGGCATCCAGCATGTTGCGCGAGATCACGCCGCGCTCCTGGAGCATGCGGCTGGCGATGCCACCGACAGCGCCCGGCGTCGCCGCTGCGGTCTTGCGGCCCTTGTCGAGCACGAGCTCGAGGGCTGCGATCATGCCGACGCCGCGGACCTCACCGACCAGCGGATGGCTCGCGAGCTCGCGTAAGCGGCCCTGCATGTAGCCGCCGAGCTCGGCGGCATGCGCGACCAGGCCGCGCTCCTCGATGATCTTGAGGTTCTCAAGCGCAATCGCAGAGCCGACGGGATGGCCGCCCGCGGTGAAACCGTGGCCGAGCACGCCGATCTTATTGCTCTCGTCCGCGATCGGCTCAAACATGCGATCGTTCAGGATGATCGCCGACAGCGGGAAATAGCTCGAGGTAATTTGCTTGGAGACCACGATCGCGTCGGGCTTGATGCCATAGGTCTCGCAGCCGAACATCTTGCCGGTGCGTCCGAAGCCGCAGATCACCTCGTCGGCGACAAGCAGGATGTCGTACTTCTTCAGGACCTTCTGGATCTTGTCCCAATAGGTCGCCGGCGGCACGATGACACCGCCAGCCCCCATCACCGGCTCACCGAAGAAGGCGGCGATCGTATCGGGCCCCTCCTTCTGGATCAGCGCATCGAGCTCCTCGGCGCGGCGCGTCGCGAAGGCTTCCTCGCTCTCGCCGGGCGCGCCGTCCTTGTAGAAATGCGGCGAGCCCGTATGCAGGATATTCGGCAGCGGCAGGTCGAATGAGCGGTGGTTGTTCGGAAGGCCCGTGAGGCTCGCTGAGGCGATGGTGACGCCGTGATAGGCGCGCAGGCGGCTGATCACCTTCTTGCGCTGGGGCTGGCCGAGCGCATTGGAGCGATAGGCGATCAGCTTCAAGACCGTGTCGTTCGCCTCCGAGCCGGAATTGGTGAAGAATACCTTGCTCATCGGCACCGGCGCGAGCGCGACCAGCTTCTCGGCGAGGTCGATCGAGGGCCCATGCGATTTGGCGGAGAACGTGTGGTAGAACGGCAGTGCCTGCATCTGCCTGTGCGCCGCCTCGACCAGCCGCTTCTCGTTGAAGCCGAGCCCGACGCTCCATAGGCCGGCCATCGCTTCGAAATAGCGCTTGCCGGTCGCGTCGAAGACATAAGGCCCCTCGCCGCGCTCGATCACGAGGGGGCCCGCCTGCTGATGCGTGCGCGCGTTGGTGTAGGGATGGAGCTGATAGGCCACATCCCGGGCCTCTTGCGAATTGGGCAGCATGGACATTTGCGAAGATCCTCGAAAGCGTCACGTCGCAGGCAGAGCCGGCGTCATCACTTGATGGCAGGTACCTTGGCTATTGCGACAGCGCAAAACATGCAACGCCAATTCATCGGCAGCAAACGCTCAGCAGCGATGCACAAAGCCGCATGTCACAAATCCGCACATGACAGAACCGCTCATGGGCAGAACCTCAAACGACAGAACCGCGCGGGGGCAGCTCTCACGCCGCGCCGTCATCGCCACCATCGTCGGCGGCGGCACCGGCTTCCCTCACCTCCACCAGCGCCATCGAGAGCAAGTAGAGTGTCGTGGGCAGACCAAGCCTGCGCGCCCTCTCGGCGGCACGCGACAGGTCGCTCGCCAGCTCCTTGAGCTCCTCTCCCCGTGACAATCTCTCACCCCATCCGCCAGTTGCGGACGCCTACACCGCAACGGCGCCGCTGGTTCTGATCAGTTCGGCGCTGGACTGCATTGTAGCAAAATTTCCAATGACATTCACTACCGCATACCTGTAGGCGGCGGCATCGTCCGTGCCCGGCTGACGGCAAGCCGCGGCGTCAGTGACCACCTGGTAGCGATGGCTGCGATGAAACCCGTCGACGGCGGTGGCCAGGATCGTCTCGTCCAGGGAAAAGCCGATCACAATGCAGCGCGTGGTGCGGATGCTGGACATGTAGTCTACGAACCGCGACGAGCTATAGGCGGACGGCAGCGGGTGCTCGAACGTCATCTCCCCCGGCCGCGGCCTGGTTTCCGCGATCCAATCGGTCAGCCCCGATGCCGGATTGAACCAGGCCGCCTGCGCGATGCGCTTCAGATGCATGACCGGCCACAGATTGCTGCGCCACAGCGTGAGGAGTTCCAGGCAACGCGCCGTCACCGCATCGCCGTCGAGGACGACATGACGACGGCCCGGGGTCAGATATTCGACCTGAAGATCCGCACAGACCAGGATCGGCGGATCATCATGCATGGAAGCCAGCATTTTGTTGCGCGCAGCTGCACCAGTTTCAACGGTCGGCAAATGCGAGGTCCCGCAGCGGTGAGGTCACCGCCCGCCCCGCCGAGGCATCAAGCACGCCCGGCCGGTCCCAATCGCCCTCGGGACGGATAATCACATAGGGATCGCTGTCCAGCGTGATGGCGTCCGGACCCGGCTCGATCTCCAGCAGCATTTCTGTGTAGGAGAAATCTGAGAACGTGATCTTGCGGTTATGACCGAGCGGCTTGGCGCCGAAATGGGCCCAGAAATCGACCAACCGGTCCTGCGCCTGGCCGTAGATCTTGCGAAAACCCTTGCGCTTCACATAATCGACACTGGCCTGGACCAGCTTGAATGAGACGCGCGAGCGCCGATACTGGTGACGCACCGCAAGCCGCTCCACCTTGGCGAAATCGCCGAAGAAGCGCACCCGCAGGCAGCCCGCAGGCTCATTGCCGACGAAGCCGATGAAGTGCGCGGCGACCATGTCGTTGCCGTCGAACTCCTCCTCGAACGGACAATCCTGCTCGGCGAGATAGACCGCCGAGCGGATGGCCGTCACCAGCATGAGATCGTTCGGATCGCGCGCGAGGCGGATGGTGATGGCGCGGGAACAGGGCTTGGCGAGAGGAATCCTAGTACCGTGCATCTGCAATGCTCCTTGATTGGATGATCGCGCCTGGCATGCTCACCGGCTGTCGATGCCAGGGACGCTCGTAGCACCAAAGGTCGGGTTGGAAGCTCGGGACAGGCACAAAGCCCGTCGACTTCATGATGTCCCGTCCGGCCACCGTTGACGGCTGCGCATAGCAATCCGCGCCGCGAAACCTTATCTGCCGGAGATGAGCCGCGGCCTTGCCGAGACCGGCGATGCCGCGACCCGTCGCCGCGATCGCCCAGATGTAGATGGCTGCGACGTCCTCGTTCGCCGACGCGAGATAACACGTCTCCGGCGCGGTGAGACAGATCTCGTCGAGCAGCAGCGCATCGTGCCCGCGATCATTGAGAAACAGGAAGGCCATACCGCCGACGAGGTTGCCTTTCCGGCTGAACGTCAGGATACTCTGCGGGTCGAACGTGAAGTACCTCGCAAGCTCCGCTGCGCCGATCTGCACGCCCGGCACGAGCCGGTGTGCCATATCCGAAAGCGCCGCAATTTCGGAGAATTGCGCGCAACGGACCTCGACATCCGGGCTCAGCGGCAAGGCGTCGAATTCATGCCTTGCGGCAAACGGGCCCCTTTCCATACTCATATCACGCCTCTATCGTTCGAGGCTTTCGTGCCCCGCTATGACAATGAGCTTAGCGGTTGGGGATCAGGAGTATGCAGCAGTTATTGCACCGGGGTGCTGCGATGATGCAGCACCGTGAAGAAGCCCTGGATGCGTCCTGGGACGATTTGAAGCTGTTTTTAGCGTGCGCAAAATATAAAAGTTTTCGCAATGCCGCCGAGGAGCTCGGGCTCACCTCCACGACCTTGATGCGCCGCGTCGACCGGCTCGAAGAGAGCATCGGATGCAAGCTGTTCCTGCGCGACCAGAGCGGGCTCACGCTCAGCGATGAAGGCACCGCAATGATCGCCGACGTTGCACATATGGAGCGTCATGCCTTCAACGTCTTCCGCCGCGCCTCGCGATCGTCGAACGATACCTCGGGCACCGTGCGCGTCGCGGTGACGGAAGGCCCCGGCAATTTCTGGATTCTGCCGCGACTGATCGACTTCCAGAAGACCTACCGCAAGATTACCGTCGAGCTGCGTTGCGCGATGGAGCAGGCCGATGTCGCGCGGCTCGAATCCGATATCGCGATCCAGCTCGAGCCGCCGACCAATCCCGATCTGATCGTCACCAAGCTCGGTCGCCTGCACATCTATCCCTTCGTCTCCAAGGAATACGAGAACCTCTACGGCGTACCGGCAACGCTCGCCGAATTGAAGAACCACCGCATCATCAAGCAGAGCGCGCCGCAGGTCGATGACGGCGCCTATGCCCGCGTGCTCGGACTGAACTCACTCGAGGGCATCGTCGGCATCAAGACCAACTCGTCGGTCGGCGTGCTCTATGCCGTCGAACGCGGCGCCGGCATCGGCTTCCTGCCGACGGTGTCGATCGCGCTCGGTGCGCCGCTCGTTGCGGTTGATCTCGGCGTCAGCCACCACGCCGATCTCTGGCTCACCTATCACAGGGAGTTTCGCACCTCCGAGCGTCACAAGATCGTGGTCGACTGGCTGAAGAAGATCTTCGATGCCAGGACCTATCCCTGCTTCCGCGACGAGTTCATCCATCCGAATGCGCTGGTGCCGATGATGACGGCCGTGCGCGAGGGGTTTGGATTGGCGGGCTATGTCGCGGCAACGCCGACGTGAGCATGATCTTGTCGGAAAACCGCTACGCACTTTTCCGGATCATGCTCGCGCTCACCATTTGTATTCGAAGCCGACCGTACCCTGGTGCAACGTGAGCTCCTTGCGGAACTTGCCGTCGTAATTGACGTAAAGCCGTGCCACGTTGGTCAGGCTGAGCGAAGCCGAGGCACCGGCATCCGCGCCGTAACGGCTCTCGCCGATGCCGGGCACCACGATGCTGTGGGTGCCCAGGCTGACCTGAATGGATCCCAGGTCCTGGTGGACATTGTCGACGAACTTGCCGTAGGCGGAGAGGTCCAGAATCTTCTGGTCGAAGATGAAGTAGCGGCCGATCTCGGCGCCGATCATCACGCGTGCGCGGGAGAGCGCCGTCGAACCGACGTTGAGCGGGTCGAGCCCGCCGGATTCCTGGAACGCGGCACTGGTGGCGCGCACATATTCCAGCGCGCCCTTGGGCACGATGCGCATCTGGTCCTTGGTCCAGTAGTAGCTGATCTCGGTCAGCGCACCGTCGACCGCGGCGTGATAGCCGGAGGTCGCAAGGCCAAGACCGGTGTCGCGGCTGGAATGGACCTTGCCGAAACCGTGCACCAACGCAAAGGCCCAGGTCCAAGGGCCCTTGTCCACCGAGCCGTTGAAGCCGAGCTGAGTGAGATCGAGCGTTGCGGACTGCAGCGCGAGCGGCATGTCGATGTCGGTGTGGCTCTGGTCGATGGAGAAGCCGATATTGACACCGGGCGCGAGCCGCGCGCCGAGACCGGCGACGCCGCCAAACGTCCTGCGCTTGTCGCCGACGAAGTCACCCTGCGCGTCGGTCCGGACTGAGATGCCGTAGCCTTCGAACCAGGTACGGTAGCGCGGATCTTCCACGCTCGCGGAGGCACCGCTGCCTCCGGGATTGGTCCGGAACAATCGGTTGAGACCATTGGCGGCCTGGTTGCCCAGCCGCTCCAGAAATCCCGAGCCGAAATTGAGCATGCTGTTGCCGGCCGACTGATCGTAATTGATCGCCGTCGGCAGCGGGATCGGCGTCGGCGACGGTGTGGGCGTCGGGGTCGGAGTGGGTGTCGGGCTTTGCGCGAGGACGGATGTCGCGGCCGACATCGTTACGACCAGCGCAAGCGCCATATCTGCCAAGGCCTTGGCTGCAAAGGTGTTGGCGACCGCAGCGATCCGGCGGACGCGGTCCAGCCCGATCGTCTGCCGTGTCCCGGACGGCTGCGAGGTGCAGCGCATGGCGACTAATCCCGAAGCAAATGTGGCGGCCAGCAAAAATGCAACACGAGCGGCTCGCGCTATGTGGCGATTTGTGCCGAACTGCAACGAAGGGTCAACCGGTTGGCCCGCTGCCGCTAAGGCTATTGCCCTCGATTGTGGTTCCGCGGCCACAGGTCGCAAATAGCAGATGATGGCACCGATCGCGGTCTTGAAATTCGCGCTTTGCTTGCTAACGCGCGCTTTTCATGTTGCAATATCGGACACAATCGGAATTGGCCGCTCTGCTGTGCGTTTCGCGACATTGAGACTCAAGACTCGAACAGACTTCCGGAAGCCCGTTTGTGGCGTGGCACGCGAAAAGCGGCCGCGTCTTTTTTGTATCTAGTGGAGGAGACTAACGATGCCGCAAAAGGGCACCGTCAAATGGTTCAACCCGACCAAGGGCTATGGGTTCATCAAGCCGAATGGCAGCGACAAGGACGTGTTCGTCCATATCTCCGCCGTCGAGCGTGCCGGACTCTCCACCCTCAACGAAAACCAGGTGGTTGAATTCGACCTCGTGGAGAACCGCGGCAAAACATCTGCGGAGAACCTCAAGGTCTCCTGATGTCTCTCGAGCCTGACAAGCGAGAGATCATGACGTTGCCCCCGGCTCTGCCGGGGGATTTTGTTTGGAGCGAGCGCATGGCTCAGCAATCCGGATATTGCTTGGTCGCCAATAACACTAAATGGCGCGAGCTGCGCGAGGCCGTGCTCGATCTTGCCTCGTCCGATCAACCTCGATTTCGCTGCAAAAACCTGGAAACCGGAGGCCCGAGCCAGTGGGACGGCGAGTGGTTCTATCACTGGACGAGCAGCGGATCGGCTTGGATGGAATGCGCTGAACTATCCACCGAGACTACGCAGCAACGCGAACTTGTCCGCGCAATCCTGAAACGCATCCGCTTTGCGGGAGAGGAAACGGCCGCGGGTTTCCGCGTCTACGGATATGTGCGCAATGGCGAGACAGCAGGTTACATCGAGTAAGCCTGGGGAGCCCGGCTCAGCTCACCACCGGCGCAATCAGAAAATTCTCCGACGCCGCGCTTCCGTCCGTCCTGCAGACATCACCTTCGATCCGGACCTTGCCGGTCGCGAGCAGCCGCAGCGCTTCGGGATAGATGCGGTGCTCGATCTCGAGGATGCGTTCCGACAGCGTATCCGCGGTGTCGTGGTCGCTGACGGGCACCGCGCCCTGCATCACGATCGGGCCGGCATCGGTCTCGGGGATCACGAAATGCACGGTGGCGCCCGACAGCTTGACGCCGGCGCGCAGGGCCTGGCCGTGCGGATCGAGGCCGGGGAAGGACGGCAGCAGCGAGGGATGGATGTTGAGCATCCGCCCGTACCAGGCCCTGGTGAATTCCGCCGTGAACAGGCGCATGAAGCCGCCGAGACAGATCAGCTCGATGCTGTGCCGGTCGAGCGCTGCCTGCAGCACCTTCTCGAAGCCGGCGCGGTCCTTGCCGAACGGCTTGCTCTCGATCACCTCGGTCTTCACGCCGCTCGCCCTCGCCCTTTCGAGTCCGAGCGCATCGGGCTTGTTCGAGACGACGAGCGAGATCTCCGCCGGGAAATCCGGCGTGCTGGCTGCCCTGATCAGCGCGGCCATGTTGGAGCCGCGCCCGGAGATCAGGATGGCAACGCGGCGCTTCATCACAGCGCCAGATCGAGGTGGCCGTTATAGACGACGCGATGCTCGCCCTCGGCCGGGATCACGGTGCCGAGCTGCGCCACGGTCTCGCCGGCGTCGGTGAAGACCTCGACGACCTCATCGACCTTGTCGGGCTCGACGATCGCGATCATGCCGATGCCGCAATTGAAGGTGCGCAGCATTTCCAGCTCGGCGATGCTGGCCTGCGCGGCCAGCCATTTGAACACCGGCAGGACCGGCAGGCGCGCGAGGTCAATGCCGACGCCGAGATGCTTCGGCAGCACGCGCGGGATGTTGTCGGTGAAACCGCCGCCGGTGATGTGGGCGAGCCCCTTCACCGCGCCGGTTTCGCGGATCGCACGCAGGCAGGATTTGACGTAGAGCCGCGTCGGCGTCAGCAGCGCGCCGCCGAGCGTCATCACGGGCGCGAACGGCGCCTGTGCCCCGAAGCCGAGGCCGGATTGTTCCACGATCTTGCGCACCAGCGAGAAGCCGTTGGAATGCACGCCTGATGAAGCAAGACCGATCACGGCGTCGCCAGCGGCGATGTCCTTGCGCGGCAGCAGCGTACCGCGCTCGGCGGCGCCGACGGCAAAGCCGCCCAGGTCATAATCGCCGTCCTTGTAGAGGCCGGGCATCTCGGCGGTCTCGCCGCCGATCAGGGCGCAGCCGGATTCGCGGCATCCCTCCGCAACGCCCGCGACGATCGCGGCGGCGGCCTCGGGATCGAGCTTGCCGCAGGCGAAATAATCCAGGAAAAACAGCGGCTCGGCGCCCTGCACCACGAGGTCGTTGACGCTCATGGCAACGAGGTCGATGCCGATGCCGCCATGCAGCCCGGTCTCGATCGCGATCTTGACCTTGGTGCCGACACCGTCGGTCGCGGCCACGAGGACGGGGTCCTTGAAACCGGCCGCCTTGAGGTCGAACAGGCCGCCGAAGCCGCCGATCTCGGCGTCGGCGCCCGGCCGTGCGGTGGCGCGCACCATCGGCTTGATCAGGTCGACGAGGCGGTTGCCCGCGTCGATATCGACGCCTGAATCGGCGTAGGTGAGGCCGTTTTTGCGGTCGGTCATGCCCGATTTCCAGTGGGTTTGCGGCTGGTTACGTCGAATTCCGGGGACACGCAATGGCTCGCATGGCGCCCCGCCCTATACTATGTAGATATCAACCGGTTCAGCCTCCCGAGGGGGTCGGATTCGAGGTCAGGCCGGGTGCCGGGAAGCGCTTTCGTGAGTATTCCGAACATCATTACCCTGGGCCGCATCATGCTGGTCCCGATCATCGTCTGGGCCATCGTGTCGAGCCAGATGGAGGTGGCATTCGCCGTCTTCTTGATTGCCGGCGTCAGCGATGCCGTGGACGGCTTCTTGGCCAAGCGCTTCAATATGACCAGCGAGCTCGGCGCCCTGCTCGATCCTCTCGCGGACAAGGCGCTGCTGGTCTCGATCTACATGGCGCTCGGCATCTGGGGTGCGATCCCGCGCTGGATCGTGATCCTGGTGGTCTCGCGCGACATCATGATCGTCGCCGCCGTGATCGTATCCTGGCTGTTCGACCGGCCCGTCGAGATGAAGCCGTCGAAGGTGTCCAAGCTCAATACCGTGGCACAGGTGGCGTTCGCGGCGCTGGTGCTGGCGGCGCTTGCCTTCGGCTTCAAGCCGGGACCTTATGATATCATCCTGATGGGCCTCGTCACGATCTTCACGCTCTCCTCCGTGTCGCTCTATCTCGTCGAGTGGCTGCGGCACATGAGCACGATCGAGGCCAAATGAGCCGGGATGCGGCCCCGCAAAAGGCCAAGTCTCGCAAGATCAAGTCTCGCAAGATCAAGTCGAACCTCTTCAAACGGGCCGGCGCGCCGGCATGGAGCAAAGCAAGCGTGGCAGGCCGCGTCCACCCCCGACAATTGGCGTTCTCACTGCCGCATGCGGAGAGCCTCAGCCGGGACAACTTCCTCGAAGGCCCCGCCAATGCGGCCGGTCTCGGCCTGATCGACAGCTGGCCGGAATGGCCGAACCGGATCATGTGGCTGGCCGGCCCCGAAGGAAGCGGCAAGAGCCATCTCGCCGCGATCTGGGCCGAGGAAGCCGGCGCCCGCTCGACCACGGCCAATTCACTGACCGCGGCAGCCGTTCCGGGTGCGCTCGCTACCGGCGCGCTGGTGGTCGAAGATCTCAAGGCCAGGGATTTTGACGAGCGCGCCCTCTTTCACCTGATGAACCTCGCCCGCGAGGACGGCGCCTACGTCCTCCTCACCGGACGCGAGACGCCGGCTTCGCTGGAGGTCGAGCTTCGCGACCTGCGCTCGCGGCTGCGGGCTGTTCCGGTGGTCGCGCTGCTGCCGCCCGACGACCAGCTCTTCCGCGGCCTCATCGTCAAATTCTGCGCCGACCGCCAGCTCACCGTGGACGAGAGCGTGGTCGGCTACCTCGCCACCCGCCTGGAGCGCTCTTCGGCCGCCGCCCGGCATGCCGTGGAGCTACTCGACAGCGAAGCCCTGCGGCTCGGCCGTCCCGTCACCCGGGCGCTGGCCGCCGAGCTGCTCCGGGACGCCTGATCGGCCCGCGCCTGAAGCCCGCTTGACCCGGCGGAGCGCCGGAACATCAATGTCATCGAAACGTCATCGGTGTAACACATGCTCCCCGGGGTTTTGCGCATAAGTCGCAAAGTGAGGCGAGACAGGATGGACCGACTTCTGATGGACTCTGCGCAAGCCATTGAAACCAAAGAAAAAGCCCCGGAAGCCGAGGGCCTGCCGGCGATCGCATCCAGCCCCGAACGGTTCATCAACCGCGAGCTGTCCTGGCTGCATTTCAACCGCCGCGTCCTGGAGGAATCGGTCAATCCCAGCCACCCTGTGCTGGAGCGGGTGCGGTTCCTGTCGATTTCGGCGAATAACCTCGACGAGTTCTTCATGGTCCGCGTCGCCGGCATCAAGGCCCAGGTGCGCGAGGGCATTGCCGAGCGCAGCCCCGATGGCCTGACGCCGTCGGAACAGCTCGCACTGATCAACCGCACCGTCTCCCAGCTCGCCTCGGACCAGCAGGCGATCTGGCGCGACCTGCGCAGCACGCTGGCCGAGGTCGGCATCGTGCTGGTCGACGGCAAGGACGTCACCAAGGCGGAACGGACCTGGATCGAGGACTATTTCCTCAACAACGTCTTCCCGCTGCTGACGCCGCTGGCGATCGATCCGGCCCACCCCTTCCCGTTCATTCCGAGTCTCGGCTTCACCGTCGCGCTCCAGCTCACGCGCGCCGCCGACGGCAAGCAGATGAACGCGCTGATCCGCATGCCCGGCAAGATCGACCGCTTCATCCGCCTGCCCGCCGAAGGCACGGTGCGCCTGATCTCGCTGGAGCAGGCGACCGCCCTGTTCATCAACCGCCTGTTCCCCGGCTACAATCTGCACGGTCAGGGCTCCTTCCGGATCATCCGCGACTCCGAGCTCGAAATCGAGGAAGAGGCGGAGGACCTCGTCCGCCTGTTCGAGACAGCGCTGAAGCGCCGCCGGCGCGGATCCGTGATCCGGCTTGAGATCGACGCCAAGATGCCGGAGGAGCTGCGCAGTTTCGTGCAGCATGCGCTATCGGCGGCCGACGACGAGGTGTTCCTAGTCGACGGCGTGCTCGCCATGAACGAACTCTCGCAGCTCACGCGGCTCGACCGCCCTGACCTCGAATTCACCCCTTACGTTCCGCGCCACCCCGAGCGCGTGCGCGAGCATGGCGGCGACATCTTCGCCGCGATCCGGCAGAAGGACCTCATCGTCCATCACCCCTATGAATCCTTCGACGTGGTGGTGCAGTTCCTCCAGCAGGCCGCGCGCGACCCTGATGTCGTCGCGATCAAGCAGACGCTCTACCGCACCTCCAACAACTCGCCGATCGTGCGCGCGCTCGCGGAAGCGGCGGAAGCCGGCAAATCCGTCACGGCGTTGATCGAGCTGAAGGCGCGCTTCGACGAAGAAGCCAACATCCGCTGGGCGCGCGATCTCGAACGCGCCGGCGTGCAGGTCGTCTACGGCTTCCTCGAATTGAAGACTCACGCAAAACTTTCGATGGTGGTGCGCCGCGAGGGTGGCAGCCTCACGACTTACGTCCATACCGGCACCGGCAACTATCACCCGGTCACCGCGCGCATCTACACCGATCTCTCTTATTTCACCTCCGATCCGACCATCGGCCGCGATGCCGCGCGCGTGTTCAATTTCATCACCGGCTATGCCGCGCCCAGCGACCTCGAGAAGATGGCGGTGTCGCCGCTGACGCTACGCAAGCGCATCATCGAGCACATTCAAGGCGAAACCGCGCATGCGCGGCACGGCCGGACCGGCGCGGTCTGGATGAAGATGAACGCGCTGGTCGACCCCGACATCATCGACGCGCTCTACGAGGCCTCCCAGGCCGGCGTCCAGGTCGAGCTCGTGGTGCGCGGCATCTGTTGCCTGAGGCCCGGCATCCCCGGCCTGTCGGAGAACATCCGGGTCAAGTCGATCATCGGGCGCTTTCTCGAGCACGGCCGAATCTACTGCTTCGGCATGGGCCAGGGCCTGCCGAGCGCGAAAGCGGCTGTGTATATCTCGTCGGCCGACATGATGCCGCGCAACCTCGACCGCCGCGTCGAGGTGCTGTGCCCGCTGCAAAATCCCACGGTGCATCAGCAGGTTCTCGAACAGATCATGGTCGCGAATCTGAAGGACAATGAGCAGAGCTGGCAATTGTTGCCGGATGGGTCGTCAACGCGTATGAAGACCGCGAAGGGCGAGGAGCCTTTCAACGTCCACAACTACTTCATGACAAATCCGAGTCTGTCTGGCCGTGGAAAGTCGCTCAAGGAATCCTCGCCGCGTCGTCTCACGCGCCGGAACGAACGCCATCAATCCTGATCGGGGATTTGCGACGTGAAGCGGCCGCGCAAGCGCGGCTCGAGCGTCGCGGTTATCGACATCGGCTCCAACTCGGTCCGTCTCGTCGTCTACGAGAGACTGTCGCGGAGCCTCATCCCGATCTTCAACGAGAAGACGCTGTGCGGCCTCGGGCGCGAGGTGCAGAGCACGGGCCTGCTCGCGCCCGACGCCGTCGACAAGGCGCTGACCTCGCTCAAGCGTTTCCGCGCATTGTGCCGCGTGATGCAGGTCGGGCGCGTGTTCGCGATTGCGACCGCTGCCTGCCGCGACGCCTCCAACGGCCCCGACTTCATCGCCAAGGCCGAGCGCATCTGCGCGGTGAAGATCGAGATCCTGTCAGGTCCGCGCGAGGCGCGGCTGTCGGCGCTCGGCGTGATCTCCGGCATCCATCTGCCCGACGGCATCGTCGGTGACCTCGGCGGCGGCTCGCTCGAGCTGATCGATGTGCGCAAGAACACCGTGCGCAGCGGCGTGACGCTGCCGCTCGGCGGGCTCGCGCTGCAGGACCTCGCGCACAAATCGCTCAAGCGCGCCGATCGCATTGTGCGCGAGGAGCTCGACGAGGTGCCGCAGCTCACCGCGGGCCGCGGCCGCACCTTTTATGCCGTCGGCGGCACCTGGCGCGCGCTCGCGCGCATCCATATCATCCAGAGCGGCTATCCGCTCCAGGTGATGCACGGCTATTCGATTTCGGCCGCCGAGGCGCTCGACTTCTCCCGCCGTCTGCGGCGCCTCGCTGCCGCCGACATGCTCGCGGACATCGAGATCGTCGCCGATGCGCGGCGCCCGCTCCTCACCTATGCGGCGCTGGTGCTCGAGCACGTCATCCGCGTTGCAAAACCCAGGAACATCGTGTTCTCGACCTTTGGTGTGCGCGAGGGCCTCCTGCACGAGAAGTTGCCGGAGGCCGCACGCAACGAGGACGGGCTGATCTGCGCGGCCGAGGAGCTGAACCAGTTGCTGTCACGCTCGGCGAAACACGCCCGCGAGCTGATCGCCTGGACCGACCGCCTCGTGCGCGTCGTGAAGCTGCGCGAGACGGAAGAGGACCGCCGCCTGCGCCATACAGCGTGCCTGCTGTCCGACATCGGCTGGCGCGTGCATCCCGACCATCGCGGCGAGCAGACGCTCAGCCTCGTCGTCAACGGCAATTTCGGCGCGATCACCCACACCGAGCGCGCCTTCGTCGGCCTGTCCGTGTTCTATCGCTATGCCGGCCTCAGCGAGGAAAACCAGCCGCCGACCAACATGCAGGAACTGCTGACGCCGGCCCAGCTCGAACGCGCCCGCCTGCTCGGCGCTGCATTCCGCGTCGCGCATCTGATCTCGGCGGCCCGTCCGGGCGTCCTGCCGGCCACGCATTTCCGCAGCGTGGGCCGCAAATTGATGCTGGTGTTCGAGCACCGGCTCGGCGACCTCGTCGCCGACCGGGTCGGCAGCCGCTTCCGTCAGCTCGCCCGCCTGGTTGGCCGCGCCGGCTCGATCGTGAGGCGCTGACAAACACAGACAATGCAACGCTGCCTGGCCATCGGGGCGCGCAACGAGCAGGCTGGTCAGAGGCGGCGGCTGTCCACCGGCGCGACGATGGCTTTCAGTCCGCCGAGTTCGGAATCGGTGAGAACAAGCTGCCACCCGTAGGCACTGAGCACGTCCTGAACGATAGCGAGGCCGAGTCCGGCACCTTCACCGCGCTCATCCAGCCTTACACCGCGTTCGAGCACGCGGGCACGTTCAGCGGACGCGATTCCCGGGCCGTCGTCCTCGATAGAGATCGCCGGATTCGCGGTAGCATCGGCGGCAATGCGTACCTGGCTTTTGGCATGACGGGCGGCATTTTCCAGAAGATTGCCCAGCACTTCGGCCAGATCAGTGCGATCGAGCGGCAGGCTCGGCTCGCCCTTTATACAGGTCTTGAATTCCAGCCGCTGCGCAGCGGGCGTGCGCGCCAGCGTTAGCATCAGGGACTGAACAAGCGGTCTGAGGGGCGTGGAAATACCGCGCTGTCGTGCCGTCCCCCGCGCCCGGGCGCGCGCCAGCTCGCGGTCGACGCGACGGCTCATCGTATCGCCGACGGCTTCGATTGCCTGGGCGACGTCCTGCTCACCTCGCTGACGCAAAAGCGCGACATCGGCCGCGAGTGCGGCGAGCGGCGTCTTCAGCCCATGCGCCAAGTCGGCGGCGCGGCTGCGCGAACGCTCGATCTCGCGTTCCTGGGCGTCGATCAGGCTGTTCACCTCTTCCACCAGAGGCCTGACCTCGGCAGGGACATCAACGGGAAGATGCTTGCGTTGCCCGGAGCGGACGTCCGCGACGCCACGGCGAAGTGCGTCGAGCGGACGTAAGCCCAATCCGACCTGGATCGAGGTGGCCGCCGCCAGCACCACCCCCAGCACGCCGAGCGCCAGCGCCAGATCCTTGGCGAATTGCGAGGTGGCGGCCGTCACGCGGGCGAGGTCGGCCGCCACAGCGACACGCACCGGCGCGCGGCGGTCCCCCATGGTGAGCAGCACGCGGCGTTCGCTGACCAGGAGCCGTGCGTTCGCGGGCCCAACGATGACATGATGGTGCAACTCGCGAGGCGACGGCTCGTCCTGCGGCAGGTCCAACGCCGTGTCCCACAGCGAACGTGAACGCAGCACCTGACCGCCGTCGTCTGATACCTGCCAGTACAAGCCCGAAAGAGGATCGGAAAAGCGAGGATCGGTCGGCGGCCGGCCCACCACCAGCTTGCCCTGCGCATCGACATCGATGCCCGAGACGAGCTGCTTCAGATAGACGTCGAGGTCGTCACCGATGGTACGCGTGACGTGGCGTTCGAACAGCAACGTCAGCCCGGCGCCGGCAATCGTCAGCGCGATCAGGATAGCTAGGAGTCCGCCAGCGACCAGTCGCAGCCGCAGCGAGCCCCAGCTCATGGCGTCGTCTCCGGTACCAGATAGCCGAAGCCGCGCCTGGTCTCGATCAGGTCGGCACCGAGCTTCTTGCGCACTCGGCCGACCAGCACTTCGAGCGCGTTCGACTCGTGGTCCTCGCCGTGGCCGTAAACGTTTTCGTCGAGCTCTTGCTGCGACACCACGCGGCCGCGGTGGTGCAAGAGAAAGGCGATCAGGCGGTATTCCAACGGCGACAACGCGACGGGCACGCCGCGCAGCGTCACCTTCATCTGACGCTCGTCAAGGTCGACGTCGCCGGCGACAATCCGTGGGGAGGCATGCCCCGCCGAGCGGCGCACGATCGAGCGCAGCCGCGCCAGCAATTCCTCCATGCGAAACGGCTTTGGCAGGTAGTCGTCGGCGCCCGCGTCGATACCATCGACGCGCTCGGCCCAGCTGCCGCGCGCCGTCAGGATCAGCACCGGCATGGACCGTCCGTTCGCGCGCCAGCGCTTGAGTACCGCCAGACCGTCCATTCCGGGCAAGCCGAGATCGAGGACGACGGCGCCGTAGTCCTCGGTGTCACCGCGGAACCAGGCTTCCTCGCCATTGCGGACGGTCTCGACCACGTAGCCGGCTGCGCGCAGCGCCCTCTCCACATCGGCCGCGATCCGTCGGTCGTCCTCCACGAGCAGCAGGCGCATCACTTCTCCTTGATGCGTTCAATCTCGCCGCTGCGCGCGTCCACGTACGCTTCGTAGAGGCGGCCCTTGTCGTCGATGAGGCGAAACTCATAGATCCAGCGGCCGCGCTCACGTTCTATTTCGACGCCGGCGACCTCGCCCGGCAGCTTGCCACGGACAGAAGCGAGAATGTCGGCGAGTGACTTGATTTCACCCGCCTCGACCGCGCGGCGAACCGCGTCGGGCGCGCCTTTGTCGCGGTCGCTTGCTGCCGCAGGCACAGAGGCGAGCAGGATGCCCGCCAACAATGGCGCTGCGAGGAATCCCAGAAAGCGAGCTGGTTGCATTAGCGAAGACTACCGCAACCGACCTGACAAATCGCTGACGTGGATCAACGTAGTCCGGCGGCCCGCTCGCTGCTGCCCGCGCTATTGGGAACTGGCCGATTGTCTCCTGACCGGTCGATTGGCTGACAATTCACTGACATGACCCAACAGGTGGCGGTCAGGGCTCTTCTGCCAATGTCCGCACATCGCCTCGCCGCATGACGCGGCCGGGCGCCACAAGCCGGAGAGAACCATGCGCAAGATCGCCATCTTCACCGCTACCGCAGCCTTGCTCGCAGCCGCCGCGACCGCTCATGCCGGCAGCCTCGGGCGGCCCTGCACTGCAGCCCCGCAGTCAAGTTGGCTGTCGCTCGAACAACTGCAGGCCAAGATCGAAGCCCAAGGCTACAAGGTTCAAAAGACCAAGCTCAAGAATGCCTGTGGCGAACTCTACACCATCGACAAGTCCGGCGGCCGGGTCGAACTGTTCGTCGATCCGACTAGCGGCCAGATTGTCGGTCAGCTGTGAGGGGAAGCACCATGAGCGCCATCCGCGACGCAATCGTGGCCGACGGGAAGCCGCCGGCCACGATCAAGGTCTGGGACCCTTTCGTGCGCCTGTTCCATTGGTCGCTGGCCGCACTGTTCCTGCTCGCTTATGCGACCGGCGACGAGATAGAGAATGTCCATATCGCCGCCGGCTACACGGTTGCCGGGTTGCTTGCGCTACGGATCGTGTGGGGCTTCGTCGGGCCGCGCCATGCGCGCTTCAGCGACTTCTTGCGTTCGCCGCGCGCCGTGCTCGCCTATATGCGCGACGTGGCGCTGCTTAGGGCGCCACGCTATCTCGGCCACAATCCAGCGGGTGGCATCATGGTGGTGGCGCTGATCGTGACGCTAATCGGCACCTGCACCACCGGTTACATGATGACCACCAGCAGCTTCTGGGGAGCAAAATGGGTCGAGGAGGTCCATGAAGCGTTCGCCAACCTCATGATCGGCCTCGTCGTCGTCCATGTGCTTGGCGTCCTGTTGGCGAGCTTCGAGCACAGCGAGAATCTGGTGAAGGCGATGATCACGGGAAGGAAGCATCCATCGTAACCGATGTCGGGGAGCCGATACGAAAGGTTCTCGCTATCTCTCGACGAATCGGCTCCCGTTCCACGCAGCGTTCGGCCCTTGCCGCTCCCGTCCAGAACTTCAAGGAAGGCCTGATCGCGGGAAGAAGCCGAACGTCGTGTGCGTGGACGGCCAGCACACGCCCATAGCTCCGCTTTTCAAGACATACAACTCGTGCAGGCAACCTGCGGACCTGCAATGAACCGCCCTGTTGCGACAATGGAAATCGTCGAAATGAAAAGCCAGAAATTGAGCTCTCGGCACGGTCAGATAGAGAGCAAAGCGTCGGGCGGCAGCGATCGGGCCACCGCACGCAATTGGGTAGCTCGCTTGAGCCGCTTGAGGCAGATCAACTCACCAACGCGGTGCTGGAGTAAGCCAAACGTGCAATCGAACAGCACTTCGCTCGCCGGTGAGCGTGGGACATTCCTCATGCGAGTCCGCTACGAAATTTTCCTTCCCGCCTCTTCTCGGGGCGCGCTCGCTCGCATGCTCGTTGCAATTGCATTGAGCTTGTTTCCTTCCATGGCGATGGCTGAGGATGAGCTGAAGCTGAGCGATGCGCAGGCGCGCAATCTCGGAGTGCGTGTTACCCATCCGATCGCGATCCGGACCGATCTGACGCTGCCCTATCCCGTCCAGATCGTGATCCCCACGCAGCAAATGTGGGTCGTCAGCGCGCCAGTGGCCGGCATGGTCGCCACTCTCCTCGTCGGGCGCGGTGACCGGGTCTCGGCCGGCCAGCCGCTTGTCACCCTGGAAAGTCCAAGTTTCGTCTCCCAGCAGCGCGACTACCTGCACGCGATCGCACAGGAGCATCTCGCCAGCCAGCAACTGAAGCGGAACGTCGATCTGTTCGAGGGCAAGGCCGTGCCGCAACGCGTGCTGGAGGCCAGCCAGGCTGAAGCACGCCAGGCTGCTCTCGTGGTCGCCGAGCGACGCCAGATGTTGCATCTGAGCGGGATGTCCGACGAGGCAATTCTTCGGCTCGGCCAGGAAGCGGCGATCAGTGCGACGCTCACGGTCAATGCGCCGCAAACCGCATCCGTCGTCGCGGTCACGGTGTCGCCGGGGCAACGGCTCGAGCAATCAGCGCCGCTCGTCAAGCTGGCGCGGCTCTCACCGCTATGGGCGGAAATCGCGGTTCCTGCGGCCAACATCCGCGCGATCCGCCTCGGCGCGAACGTCGAGATCGAGGGCTATTCCACCCCCGGCAAGGTCGTGCTGGTCTCCGAAACCATCGACCCTGCCACCCAGACCATCCTGGTTCGCGCGGAAATCCCCAACGACGGAGAACTGCATCCCGGTCAGACCACCGCTGCCCGCATCGGCTTTCTCTCCGCCGGCGAAAGCGCGTGGGAGATTCCCTATAGTGGGCTGGTGCGGCGGAGCGAACGGACCTCGGTGTTCGTTGCCATAGCCGGTGGCTTCCGGCTGGTCCCGGTCAAGCTTGTTGCGGACGACCAGGACCATGTCGTGGTGTCCGGTCCCATCACGGAGCAGGACGAGATCGCGATCGGCGGCATCTCGGCGCTTCGCGGCATTCTCTCGGGCCTGGGGCAATAGATGCTCCGGCGCCTGGTTGCGTTCGCGCTTTCGCAGCGATTGTTCGTTCTGCTGAGCGTGCTGCTGCTGGTGGGCGCCGGCGCCGTCCTCCTGCCCGGCCTGCCGATCGACGCGTTTCCCGATGTCTCTCCGGTTCAGGTGAAGATCATCATGAAGGCGCCGGGCCTGACGCCCGAAGAGGTCGAGCAGCGCATCACGGTCCCCGTCGAGCTCGAACTGCTCGGATTGCCGCACAAGAAGGTCCTTCGTTCGACCACGAAATATGCACTGGCCGACATCACCGTCGATTTCGAGGACGGCACCGACATCTACTGGGCGCGCAACCAGGTATCGGAGCGGTTGTCGAATATCGCGCGTGATTTCCCCGAGGGGGTGAGCGGAGGACTTGCACCGATCACGAGCCCCCTAGGCGAGATGTTCATGTTCACGATCGATAGTCCCGAGCTTTCGCTCGCCGAGCGCCGGACCCTGCTCGATTGGGTGATCCGTCCTGCGCTGCGGACGGTCCCCGGCGTTGCGGACATCAACGCGCTCGGCGGTTATGTCCGCGCCTTCGAGATCGTGCCGCGTAACGATGCGCTCGCCGTGCGCGGCATTTCCTCCGACGTGTTTCGCCGCGCCATCGAAGCCAATAGTCGCAACGACGGCGCCGGACGGGTGAACCAGGGCGAGGACAGCGCCCTGGTCCGGATCGAAGGCAGCATCCGATCGATCGAAGACATCAAGGCCATCGTCGTCGACACCCGCGAGAGCGTGCCGATCCTGGTCAACGACGTGGCGAGCGTCAAACTCGGGACGCTGACGCGCTATGGGGCAGTCACGTCGGACGGCAACGGCGAGACGGTCGAGGGACTCGTCCTCGGCTTGCGCGGCGCCAACGCCGGTCAGCTCGTCCGCGACGTGCGCGCCCGGCTCGCCGAGCTGCAACCCTCGCTGCCGAAAAGCGTCTCCATCAACGTGTTCTATGACCGCAGCCACCTGGTCAACCGCGCGGTCGGCACCGTGGTGCGGGCGCTCGGCGAGGCGACCGCCCTCGTCATCGTTCTCCTGCTGCTTTTCCTCGGCAACTGGCGGGCCTCGCTGGTGATCGCTCTCAGCCTGCCGCTGGCCATCGTCATCGCATTGATCGTCATGCGCGTGGCCGGGATGTCGGCCAACCTGATGAGCCTCGGCGGACTTGCGATCGCGATCGGCATGTTGATCGACGCGCTGGTCGTCGTGGTCGAGAACATCGTCGGCAATCTCGGCAAGCACGAACCGGGAAAAGCTGCTCCGGTGATCCACCTGGTGTACCGGTCGGTCTGCGAAGTCCTGGAACCGGTAGCCTCGGGCGTCCTCATCATCATCATCGTGTTCATACCCCTGCTGACGCTGCAGGGATTGGAGGGGAAGCTATTCATCCCGGTCGCGCTCGCCATCATCTTCGCGCTCACCGGTTCACTGCTGCTGGCGCTCACCGTGATCCCGGTCATGACCTCCTATGTGCTCAAGTCCGGGTCGCATCGCGATCCCATGCTGGTCCGTGCGGCGCAACGAATCTACGCGCCTGCGTTGGACTGGGCCCTGAAGAACGAGCGTAAAGTGATGACTGCGGCGCTGATCGGCCTCGTCGCCGCGGGATTCGCCTATACCAAGCTCGGCAAGACCTTCATGCCGACGATGGACGAAGGCGACGTCATCGTCAGCGTGGAGACGTTGCCTTCCGTCAATCTCGACGAGTCGCTCGCCATGAATACGAGACTCCAGAAGGCACTTCTGGCCGTGCCTGATATTGCCGGCATCGTCGCGCGGACCGGGTCGGACGAACTCGGCCTCGATCCCATGGGCCCCAACCAGACCGACACGTTCCTCGTGCTCAAGCCCGCTGCCGAGAGACAGACCGATAATCGCGAGGCCCTGCTGCAGAAGCTCCGCGAGGTCCTTTCCGGCTTTCCGGGAATCTCGCTCAGTTTCACCCAACCCATCGACATGCGCGTGCAGGAGATGATCAGCGGCGTACGTGGCGACGTCGCCGTGAAGATCTTCGGCCCCGATATCGCCAGGCTGAACGAAGCTGCGGCCAAGCTGTCCGCCATCCTGTCCAGCATTGACGGCGCCGAGGACGTCTACACCACGCTGAACGAAGGCGCTCAATATTACACGGTTGCGGTCAACCGCATGGAGGCCGGCCGCCTCGGCCTGACCGTGGATTCCATCGTCAACTCGCTCCGTACGCAGATCGAGGGTCGAACGATCGGGACGGCGCTCGAGGAGGGCCGCCGCACGCCCATTCTCGTCCGCGGCAGCGAGACGACCAGGGAGGCGCCGACGCTGCTGGCGAGCCTGGCGCTGACGCTCGCATCCGGACAGCATGTCGCGCTGTCGCAGGTCGCGCGAATCCAGCGCGTGGACGGGCCGGTAAAGATCGACCGCGAAGACGGCGCGCGCATGAGCGTGGTTCGCGCCAACGTCCGCGGCCGCGACATGGTCGGCTTCGTCGAAGCGGCCCGCCAGAAGGTTGCGACCGAACTTCCGCTCCCGAACGGCTACCGGCTGACATGGGGCGGGCAGTTCGAGAACCAGCAACGCGCAGCCGCACGCCTGTCCATCGTGGTCCCCGTGGCGATCGGTCTCATCTTCCTGCTGCTCTTCACCACATTCGGCGCCATCCGGCAGGCTTTGCTGGTGCTGGTCAACATTCCCTTTGCCCTGATCGGGGGCGTCTTCGCACTGGTCCTGACGGGCGAGTATCTGTCGGTGCCGGCCTCGGTCGGGTTCATCGCGCTACTCGGTATCGCCGTCCTCAATGGAGTCGTTCTGGTGTCCTACTTCAACCAACTCCGGGCCCATGGCCTGGGCGAGGATCGCATCGTCGTCGAAGGGGCCATGCGCAGGCTCCGGCCGGTGCTGATGACCGCGAGCATCACGGCGCTGGGTTTGATCCCGCTGCTGTTCGCGTCCGGGCCAGGGTCCGAAGTACAGCGACCGCTCGCGGTCGTCGTGATCGGAGGGCTGATGTCCTCCACCCTGCTCACCCTGATTCTCCTGCCGATCCTGTATCGCCGCTATGGCGGAACGTCGAAGGCGGCGAAATGACCGACCAGCCGGTCTGTCTCACCCTGATCGTACCGCGTCAGCTCCGCGAGGAGGTGCTCGACTATCTCGCCGAACAGACCGACCTCGTTTCGGGATTCACTGCGTCGCACGGAGCCGGTCACCGCGCCGAAGTTCGATTGCAGACGGCCGCCGAACGCGTGAAGGGCCACGCCGATCAGACTACCGTGCAGATGATCCTGGCCGAAAGAGATGCCGGCAGCTTGCTCGATCGGCTGCGGGTCTCATTTGCCGGAACCAAGCTCGTCTATTGGACGATGCCCGTGACTGAATTCGGCACGATCAATTGAAACCACCTCAGAAATCGGTCGACATCGACAAGAGCAGGGTTCGCGGCGAGCCTTGCGCCAGTGCGGAGAAGCTTGCGACGCCTGCCCAGTAATTGGTGTCGAACACATTCTGGACCAGAGCCCGAACCGTCACGGGCCGGTCATTGATACGCGTGTTGTAGCGCGCGCCCAGGTCGAGCCTCGTCCAGGCCGGAACAACCTGGGTGTTTGCCCGATTGAGATATTGCTGCCCGGTATAGATGGTGTTTGCGACCAGCGTCAGCCCAGGAGCAAACGGGGTGTCCCATTCGGCGGACAGATTGGCCTGCACCTCCGGCACTCCGATCGGAGTCCTCCCGAGCTCGGACAACGTGCTCGTCTTCGTCAGCTCCGCGTCGATCAACGTCACGCCGCCGAGAACCCGAATGCCCGGCTGCACTTCTCCGAACACGGTGAACTCCACGCCGCGATTGCGCTGCTCTGCGTCGGCCCGGAACACATTGCCTGCACCCGTTTGTCCGGACGGCTTGATGATCTCGAACAGGCTGACCGTCGTTGCGAGCGTGCCGAAATCGACCTTGACGCCCGCTTCCTTCTGCTTGCTGAAATACGGCGCAAGAACCTCGCCTTGATTGGCCGCCGTCGTCGGTGCGGTATCACCCTTGCTGAGCCCTTCGATGTAGTTGGCGTAGAGCGAAACGTTACTCCAGGGCTTGACCACCACGCCGACCATCGGCGTGTACGCCGTCTGATCGTAGGCGGAGGTCACGGCTCCCGTGGTGGTGTTGTAGTTGTTCGACTTGACGCCCTGTTGCCTGACGCCGAGGGTCAGCTGAAGGCGTTCCTGGAAAACCGACATGGTGTCGGCCAGCGCAAGACCGGTCAGCTCGGTGTCCGACAGTTTCGGCACGGTCGCGGGAGCCGGAACGAGCTGCTGGGGACGAGCGATCGGCGCGTAGATGTTGGACAGCACCGGCGTGCCGTTCACCGTGCCGCGCGAAACCTCGTCCATGTAGTAGCTGCCCTGAAAGGTCACGGCGTGACTGATCGCTGCGGTGTCGAACCGGGCGCGCAGGCCGGCGTCGGCCACGTTCCTGTCGATGTCGAACTTGAAGCGTCCTGGTATCGACGTGGTATTGCCGGCCGCGTTCAGGATCGTCGGCGTGCCAAAAAGACGGTCGACCTGGGTCCTGCCGCCTCCGGCGTCGGCGAACACCGTCACAGACTCCGTCACATCGTATTCGGCGCGGGCCAGCAGCGAGTTATCGTGAACCTTGGCCCATTCCCAAGACTGCGTGACGTTGCGCCGCCCGACCGGTGCGGTCGGGACGGCCACGCCGGTTGCGACCAGGAACGGCCTCGTGGGCGCGTCGAATTTTTCTTCCTGATCGATGAAGTCGAGCGAAGCTCTGAATTTCTCACCGCGATAGTCGAACGCCGCGGAGCCGACATGCGCATCCCGGGTCTGGTTGTCCAGCGGCGTATCCCCATTGTGATAGCTGCCGTTGACGCGAATACCGAATTCGCGGCTCTCGCCGAACCTTCGGCTCACGTCGATATGAGTGCCGAGCTGGGTGTTCGTCGCGTAATCGGTCGTGACCCGCGTCAGGTCGACGTCCCCTGCCCGCTTCGGAACGATGTTGATGGTGCCGCCGACACTGCTGTTCGGCGCCATGCCGTAGAGCAGCGCCGTCGGGCCCTTGATGATTTCGATGCGCTCGACATAGTCGGTGAACACGCGGTAGTTCGGTGCAACGCCGTAGACGCCGTTGAACGCGATCTCTCCGACATTTCCCTCGCCGATGGGAAAGCCGCGGATGAAGAAGGAATCGAAAATGCCGCCGGGCTGGCTCCCTAAGCGGACCGAGGGATCGTTGGTGACGACATCGGCGACCGTGACCGCCTGTTGATCTTCAATCTTCTTCGCCGTGTAGCTCGTGATGTTGAACGGCGTATCCATGAAATCCTTGTTGCCGAGCAGGCCGACCTGGCCTCCACGTGCCACCTGCCCGCCTGCGTAGGTCGGCGGCAGTGCACCGGGCTTCGCAGCCGTCGGAGTCGCTTCCGCCTGCAACTTGGCCCGATCATTCGCAGGCGCGACGCGGCCCGCCCTCCTGACTGGATTGGCCCGTTGACGCACGCGCGGCTTCGGTGCGTCCGCGGTGACGGTCACCGCCGGCAACGTGCTTCCCCTCGCCGCCTCGGGCGTGGCGCTCTGCGCGCTGGTGCTGTGCAGGACGCCGTCGCTGCAAAAGGCAATGGAGACTACGGAAACCGCGAAGGCTCTCGGGCTGGCGCACGTCAGAAGCGTCTTGATGCGAGCGGCAACAACGGCAACAGGACGACAAAGCACTTTCGACGACATCGCACCTTCCGATTTCATGAACATGAACGTCGGGGCGAGGTGCCGTGGGAACCATCATCGAGTCAACGAAAGTACCCTTGAATCTCGGTGGTTTATAATAAGACAAGATCTAAATCGCGTGAGGGTTGCGCAGGACGACTCTCCACGCAACGTCCGCGTGCACGACGCGAGTTCCCGCGAAGCGCGGTGCAGGCCGGTCATACGAACGCAACGATGGAGTGACTCGGACGCCTGCGCCGAACCTGCGGCTGGTGATCGCTCGCGTCCTGCCGACGCGGCACGCGTCTCGGTGATGTGGTCGCCCCTCATCGCTGGAGAGAAAGGCCGCGCCGATCAGCGCCGCAGCGTCACTCCGCGGAGGCCTTGGCGTGGCGCTCGGAGGATTCGAGCGCTGCCTGAGTCAGGCTGCGTCGGCGCCAGATGTAGCCGACCGCCAGCACGACCACGACGCCGAGCACGGCGCAAAGATATTCGCCGCCTGCCCCGCCATGGCCGAACTGCGGCGGGATGCGCAGCGCGCCAAGCATGCTGTCCAGCGAGGTGCCCAGCGGGCCGTCGAGCAGCATGTGCAGCTTCGGCGTGACGCCCGGATCGGTCGCGATCACCTCGCCCGCGATCCAGCCGAGCAGCGCAGCGCCAGCCCAGACCAGGACCGGCAGTCTTGCGAGCAGCGCCATGATCAGCGCGGCGCCTGCGACGATCAGCGGCACGCTGATGGCGAGGCCGAGGATCAACAGCGGCACGCTGCCATTGGCCGCGGCAGCGACCGCAATGACGTTGTCGAGACTCATGACGATGTCGGCGACCACGACGATCTGGATGGCGTGCCACAGATGCGAGGCGGACTCGACGTCGTCCTCGTCCTCGTTTTCCGGCACCAGCAGTTTGGCCGCGATCACGATCAGCGCGAAACCGCCGATGAGCTTGAGATACGGCAGCCCCATCAGGGTGGCGACGATGCCGGTGAAGATGATTCGCAGCATCACCGCTGCGCCGGCGCCGAAGATCATGCCCCAAAGCCGGTGGCGGGGCGAGAGACCGCGGCAGGCGAGCGCAATCACCAGCGCGTTGTCGCCGGAGAGCAGGATGTTGATCCAGATGATCTTGCCGACCGCGAGCCAGAAGGTCGGTTCGGCCATCTCGTTGCGGAACTGGGTGAAGAATGCCCCGATCGTAGCGGGATCGAAGATCTGCCAGAGCCAGTCCACAATCAGTCCTTTCGCCCGTCGTCCCTAACTTGTCGGCCGATGGATCAGCCGACGATCTCGTTGCCCGAGAAGAACTGCGCGATCTCGATTGCGGCGGTCTCCGGCGCGTCCGAACCGTGCACCGAGTTCTCGCCGATCGACTTTGCGTAGAGCTTGCGGACGGTGCCCTCGGCGGCCTTGGACGGATCGGTCGCGCCCATCACCTCGCGGTACTTGGCGATAGCGCCCTCACCTTCCAGAACCTGAACCACGACCGGGCCGGAGGTCATGAACGCGACGAGCTCGCCGAAGAACGGGCGCGCCTTGTGGACGGCGTAGAAGGTCTCGGCCTGCTCCTTGGTCATGCGGATTCGCTTCTGCGCGACGATGCGCAGGCCCGCCTTCTCGATCACGGCGTTGACCGCGCCGGTCAGGTTACGCTCGGTCGCGTCGGGCTTGATGATCGAGAAAGTGCGTTCGATGGCCATAATCTTGTCCCTTGGGAAGAAAGCGGTGGTTCGGAGTTGCGGGGCTTATATCGGCGCCTTTGCCGGACGGCAAGCGACCGGCGAAACGGCCCGCGCGGGCGCTTCGGCGCGGGGGCGGGCTCCCAATTCAGCATGGATGACAACAATTTCACCCAGATGAACCCAAACTGAAACCGCCGTCAGGGATCGGTTCAGCTTCACCGGCGTAAGGTCGGGCCCATCGAAACCGAAGCCTGATCACCAGGCGGACCGTTTCGGCGGCCTTTCGATCGACGCGGCCCCCGCCGCGCCGGCAGTTTTGAGGAGATCACCATGTTGAGGAAACTTTCGCTTGCCGCTGTCGCTGCGGTTGCGCTCGGTGCCGCTCTGGCCCCGACCTCGGCCTCCGCTCACTGGCGCGGCGGCGGCTGGGGCTGGCACGGCGGCGGCTGGCACCACGGCTACGGCTACGGCTGGGGCGGCCCGCGCTTCTATGCCCCGGTCTCCTACGGTTATGGCGGCTGCTATGTGCGCCGGCTGGTCCCGCCCCCCTGGGGACCTCGCTGGCGGCTGATCAACCGCTGCTACTGAGCCCGTCAGCACCTTTCCGAGGTACCTAAGCCCCCCAGGTGCCTTCCAGGAGAAGCCCCGGCGCCCCCTCGCCGGGGCTTTTCCTTGAGCGGAAAAGGCGCAGTTCATACAATTTTTGCGAGAATGCCTGGCATGGCCCGCCGCCGGCGAAACTATTTGGGCGGCAATGACTTGGTACCGTGTCCTTACCTTGAGAGCACGGAACCTCGCGATGGCTGGCCTGCTTGCCGATGACAGCGAACAGATCGACCGGCGCACCAGCCGCTCGATTTGCGATGCCGTGGGCGAGCGGCTGCAACAGAGCCTCCGGCCAGAACCTCGCCTCCCGACCCATCTCGAGCAACTCCTGAGCGAGCTGCAGCGGCGCGAGCGGGAGCCACACTGACGGAAAAACGAGTTGCGTTCGACGCGCCTTGCGGTGACAAGGCCGCATGCTCGCTTTCACCGATCTCTCCATCCGTCTCGCCGGACGCCTTTTGATCGACCAGAGTTCCGTGCAGATCACGCCCGGATCGCGCGTCGGCCTGGTCGGGCGCAACGGCACCGGCAAGTCGACGCTGTTCAAGGTGATCCGCGGCGAGCTCGCGGCCGAGCACGGCTCGGTGACCCTGCCGCCGCGCTGGCGCATCGGCAGCCTGGCGCAGGAAGCGCCGAATGGCCCCGAAAGCCTGATCTCGGTCGTGCTCAAGGCCGACCTCGAACGCGATGCGCTGCTCACCGAAGCCGAGAGCGCGACCGACCCGCACCGGATCGCCGAGATCCAGACCCGGCTGGTGGATATCGACGCGCATTCGGCGCCGAGCCGTGCGGCCGCGATCCTCTCCGGCCTCGGCTTCTCCGCCGCGGATCAGTTGCGTCCCTGCGCCGAATTCTCCGGCGGCTGGCGCATGCGCGTCGCGCTCGCCGCCACACTGTTCGCGGCTCCCGACCTTCTGCTGCTCGACGAGCCCACCAACTATCTCGATCTCGAAGGCACGCTGTGGCTGGAGGATCACCTCGCGCATTATCCGCGCACGGTCATCGTGATCAGCCACGACCGCGACCTCCTGGAAAGCTCGGTCGACCAGATCCTGCATCTGGAGCGCGGCAAGCTCACGCTCTACAAGGGCACCTACTCCTCGTTCGAGGAGCAGCGTGCCGCGCGCGAGCTGCTCGATGCGAAGGCGGTCAAGCGACAGGAGGCCGAGCGTGCGCGCCTGCAGGCCTTCGTCGATCGCTTCAAGGCCAAGGCCTCCAAGGCGCGCCAGGCGCAATCGCGCGTGAAGATGCTGGAACGGCTGAAGCCGATCACGGCGCTGGTCACCGAGGACGTGCGCGAGATCAGCTTTCCCGCGCCGGAGAAAATCCTGTCGCCGCCGATCATCGCGGTCGACAACGCCTCGGTCGGCTACGATCCGGCAACGCCGGTGCTGAGCCGCATCACCCTGCGCATCGACAATGACGACCGCATCGCGCTGTTGGGCGCCAACGGCAACGGCAAATCGACTCTGGTCAAACTGCTCGCCGGACGTCTCGCGCCGTTCTCCGGCAAAGTGACCCGCGCGGACAAGCTGTCGATCGCCTATTTCGCGCAGCATCAGCTCGACGAGCTGAACGAGGACGCCTCCGCCTACGACCATGTCCGCAAGCTGATGGGCGACGCGCCCGAAGCCAAAGTGCGCGCACGTGCCGGCGCGATCGGCTTCTCCGGCAAGGCCGCCGACACCAAGGCCGGCAAATTGTCCGGCGGCGAGAAGGCGCGGCTGCTGCTCGGCCTTGCCACCTTCTTCGGCCCCAACATGATCATCCTGGACGAGCCGACCAACCATCTCGACATCGACAGCCGCGCCGCGCTCGCCGAAGCGATCAATGAATTCCCAGGCGCCGTCATCATGGTCTCGCACGACCGCTATCTGATCGAGGCCTGCGCCGATCGGCTCTGGATCGTTGCCGACCGCACCGTCACCAATTACGACGGCGACCTCGACGAATACCGCCGCCTGGTGCTGTCCACGCGCAACGCGGAAGCCCCGCGCGAGCGCAGCGCCGCGAGCGAGAAGCCGCAGCGCGTGAGGTCGGACAATCGCGGCTCGCTGAAGAAGCGCATCGCGGAAGCCGAGGCCGAGATCGCCCGCGTCAGCGAGATCATCACGAAGATTGACACTGCGCTCGCCCTGCCCGACATTTTTACGCGCGATCCCAAGCAGGCCGCGCAACTGTCGAAAGCGCGCGCGAATGCCGCCGACGCACTGGCGCGGGCGGAGGAGCAGTGGCTGGAGGCAAGCACGCAGTTCGACGAGGCGGCGGGGTAGACTCAAAATCTTGAAAACAACCCCATGCACAGTACGGGTAGCAAATTACCCGACTACAAGTCACTGAGCTGCATGTTCTTACGGCTGGCTTAGTCCGCATACTGCCCCGCCGCCTTGATAATCGGCGCCCAGCGGTCGATCTCGCTGTTCAGCATCGCACCGAGCGCCTCGGGCGTCGCCTTGTCCTGCGGCACCGGCTCGGTGTTGATGTCGTTGAACCGTGCGACCAAGGCCGGGATCCTTAAGAGCGGTCTGGAGCGCCGCCGTCAGCTTCTGAACGATCGCGGGCGGCGTGCCCTTGGGAGCGTAGAGGCCGTGCCAGACGCCGAGCTCGAAACCCTTGAGGCCGGCCTCGTCGGCGGTCGGCAGGTCAGGCAGGCTCTTCAGCCGCTCCTTGGTGGTGATCGCGTAGGCCTTGACCTGCTTGGCCGTGATCGGACCGGTGGTGTTCGTCGCCTGGTCGCAGGTGAGATCGATCTGCTTGCCGAGCAGATCGTTCATGATGGGACCGTTACCCTTGTAGGGCACCGTGGTGAGCTGCTTCTGGATCGCGGTCATGAACAGCATGCCGCACAAATGTGATGCGGCGCCGAGCCCGGCGTTGGCGTAAGTCAGCTTGTCGCCTTGCTGCTGGGCGTAGGCGACCAGTTCCTTGAGCGTGTTGGGCGGGAAATCGGAACGCGCGATGATCGTCATCGGCGCGTTGGTCACGAGCCCGATCGGCGCAAAGGCCGTCTTCGTGTCATAGCTCAAATTGCGGTACAGCGTCGCGGCGGTCGAGATGCCGACATGATGGATCAGCAGCGTGTAACCGTCCGGCTGGGCGCGCGCAGCACGGGTCGAGCCGATCGTGCCGCCGGCGCCGGTCGCGTTCTCGACGATGACCTGCTGTCCCAGGGATTTCGCCATGCCGGCCGCGGTCAGGCGTGCGATGGTGTCGGTCGGTCCGCCCGCGGCGAAAGGAACCAGTATGGTGATCGGCCGGATCGGATAGTCCTGCGCGACAGCCGCACTGAGCGGCAGAAGCAGCGCTGATACGAGGGCAATGAACCGCATAGTTTCCTCCGGATTGTTGTTGACGCCATACAAGCGCATTCCGGGACGCGCGGCCATCACGAAAGCGGTGCACGCTGGAGGCGCATCTGCTGCGGCACATCGCACGTCATGCGGCTTCATGGTACGACGTAGGCGCTGACTTTTTTGCCAAAGGATATTTTGAATCGTCAATCTTCAAGGAGATCCCGGATGTCGTCACCCGAACCGATCAAATTCACCGACGGCGCGGCTTACGAACGCTTCATGGCGCCCTGGAGCCGATCCGCCGGCAATCTGTTTCTCGACTGGCTCGCGCCCCGTCCGGGACTGGCCTGGGTGGATGTCGGTGCAGGCAACGGCGCGTTCACCGAACTCCTTGTTGCAAGATCCGCCCCTTCGTCGGTTTGCGCGATCGATCCCTCCGACGCGCAGATTGCGACGGCGCGAGAAAAGTTGTCGGCAAAGCAGGTCGAACTCTCGATCGGCGATGCGATGGCCTTGCCCTACGAGCCCAACCGCTTCGACATCGCGGTGATGGCGCTGGTGTTGTTCTTCGTTCCCGACCCGCGCAAAGGCGCCGCGGAAATGGTCCGCGTCACCAAGCCAGGCGGCCTGGTCGCGTCCTACACCTGGGACATTTTGCGCGGCGGCACGCCCACCCAACCATTATGGGAGGAGTTGGATGCACTTGGCATCGCGGCAGCGCGCCCGCCGAGCGCGGACATCTCGCGTTTCGAGGCGCTGAAGGCGCTCTGGGCAGAGCTCGGTCTGCGTGACATCGAAACCCGCGAGCTGGTGGTCGAGCGGACGTTCTCCGACTTTGACGACTACTGGCTCTCCATGGTCGTGAGCAGCCCGACGGGCATCGTGGGAAAGCTATCGGAAGCCGAGGGTGCGGAGCTCAAACGTCGGCTCCAGGCGCGACTGCCGGTAAGCGCGACAGGCGTTATCACCGTTCATGCCTCGGCCACGGCAGTGAAGGGGCGCAAAGAGGCTTGATGACCTGGACGGTCCGCGCAGTCGGGAGCCAATCGAGCCCGCCTACGCGTGCTTCTTCTTCGGCTTGGTCGCCTTCGGCACCGGCTGCGGCTCGGGATTGCCCTCGATCGAGGACAGGCGTCCGGCCGTGAACGTGTAGATGCCGGCGCGCGGGCCGGTGGTCCAGGTGACGACGGCGACGCGTCGACCGATGGCGTCGGTGGACAGGTTGACGTTCGAAGGCGCGCCGATGCCGCGCACCACGTCGCATTCGGTATGCCCGAGCGCGACCGTGCCGCCCATCGGAGCGGGGGCCGTCGTCGACGCATTGGCGTCGGCCGGCCCGGGAGGCGGCGCCATGCCGGGACAGGCGCCGTCGGCGCTGACGAGGTCCTCGGCTCCCACCGGCTTGTCAGGTGTGAGCGGCGGCGATTCGATCGAGATGTTCTTGATGAACAGACGGCCCGGCTTCTGGAACCATTCTGCGTCCTTCGACAGCAGATCAGTGCCGCCTGAGCAGCCCGCAACCAGCGGTGCTACGGCGGCCAACGCAATCATGAGCGAGCCGGGAAGCTTTTGATGTCGCACGATAAAGTAATTCCCCGCCTGAAGGACCAGCCCTAAACGATTGTCCCAACATCCCTTTGCGGCACGAAGGTGACAAAAGCCAGCATCGTTCACAAACTGCAAATTATCATTAATTGCTGACGGCCGCTAATTCACGCTTCTGCCACCGGCCCCGCTCATCGGCCTGCCAGTAGGTGACATCAAATCCCCGCGCCTTGCAATCGGTCCAGGCCGCGCGGGCGAGCGCAAGCGCATCCGGATCGTCGCCGTCGAACAGCAGCACCATGCGCTCGTAGCCATGCGGGTCCTCCGGCAGCGCGGCATTGTCGATCAGAAAGCGGACATTGGCACCATTTGGATTCCCCCCCTCGATCGCCAGCACGATCGGCTGATCGGCAACGTCGTTCACCCGCCATGTCGCGTGCGGCAGGAACGAATCGTCGCGGTAGGTCCACAAATGCGAGTCGAGCGCATCGGCGCGTTCCTCCGAGCTCGACTGCACCACGACGCGCCAGCCGCGCTCGAGCGATTTCTCGAGAAGCGGCGGCAACACATTCTCCACCGTCATGTCTTGCAGATGGTAGAACAATACTTCAGTCATCTCAGGTCATTTGCGCTCGTAATGGTCGGAGACCAGCCGATCGAGCAGGCGGACGCCATAGCCGCTTCCCCAGCTCTGGTTGATGTCGGTCTTCGGCGCGCCCATAGCGGTGCCCGCGATGTCGAGATGCGCCCAGGGCACACCGTCGACGAAGCGCTGGAGGAACTGTGCCGCAGTGATCGAGCCGCCATGGCGGCCGCCGGTGTTCTTCATGTCGGCGAACTGGGAATCGATCAGCTTGTCGTATTCGGGGCCGAGCGGCATCCGCCAGACCTTCTCCCCACTCTCGACGCCGGCCACGAGCAGCCGGTCGGCGAGCTCATCATTGTTGGAGAACATGCCGGCGTGCTCGGTGCCGAGCGCAACCATGATCGCGCCGGTCAGCGTCGCCAGATCCACCATAAATTTCGGCTTCACTTTCTTGGCGACGTACCAGAGCACGTCGGCCAGCACGAGGCGGCCTTCCGCGTCGGTATTGATGATCTCGATGGTCTGACCGGACATCGAGGTCACGATGTCGCCCGGCCGCTGGGCGTTGCCGTCGGGCATGTTCTCGACGAGACCGATGGCGCCGACGACGTTGACCTTGGCTTTACGCGCAGCGAGCGCATGCATCAGGCCGACGACGCAGGCCGCGCCTCCCATGTCGCCCTTCATGTCCTCCATGCTGCCGGCCGGCTTGATCGAGATGCCGCCGGTGTCGAAACAGACGCCCTTGCCGACGAAAGCGACCGGCGCCTCGCCCTTCCTGGCCCCGTCCCAGCGCATGATCACGGTGCGGCTCGGCCGCGCCGAACCCTGGCCGACGCCGAGCAGCGCACCCATGCCGAGCTTCTGCATCGCCTTGACGTCGAGCACCTCGACCTTGACGCCAAGCTTGCGGAGCTGACCGGCGCGGCGCGCGAACTCCTCGGGGAAAAGCACGTTCGGCGGCTCGTTGACGAGGTCGCGCGCGATGATCACGCCGTCGATGACGTGGGCGGCCGAGGCAAACGCCTTCTTCGCGGCACCGGGATCGCCAACCGCGAGCGAGACGTCGGCGCGCGAGCCGCCCTCCTCGCCCTCCTTCTTCTTCGTCTTGTAACGGTCGAACTTGTAGGTGCGTAAGCGCAGGCCCGAGGCGATCGCCACCGCCTGCTCGCTCGTCATGGCGCCGCCGGGCAGCTCCGCCACGATGGTCATGGCGCTGGTGCCAGCGGGCAGCTTGCTCGCTGCCACCCCGCCGAATTTGAGGAAATCATTCGCCTTCAGGCCGGTCGCCTTGCCGGCGCCGATCACGATCAGCCGGGTCGCCTTCACCCCCTCCGGCGCCAGAATGTCCAGCGCGGCCCCGGTTTTACCTTTGAAGGCGGCCGCAGCAGCCGCGCGCTTCACAAGATCGACAGCGCCACCCAGTGCCTTGGCCGCCCCCGGGCCGAGCTTCAGGCCGTCATCGCAGAACACCACCAGGATGCCACGGGGGGCGGCAGACAAGGGGACAAAGCCGACCTTGATGGCATCGGACATAGATAACTCCTTTAATGGATGTAACTTTTCGCCGTTCGGCGGTGCCGGTCCCAGCCGAAGCTGAACGGCGATTCACTGAGGCTTGCCCTACTATGGGCCAGCGGGCTGCCCGATGCCAAGCGCTGCCGTGGCCGCCCGGCCACAACCTGCGAAATATTAACCACAAAGTGAAGGTGCCACGGGGCAGCCATTTTGTTGACGGATCAAAGGGATGGTAGTGAGAAAGTGAACCGCCGGAAGAGCTGATGGCCAACCTTGGGGATCCCCTGATCGGGGATTGGTTGGACAGCCGGAATTCTGGTCGACATCGGGGCTGATGGGGATTCGTGCGGTAGCGCATGGGGTCGATCGATAGGTATATTTTCCGCACGACGCTGGCGTCGTTTGCGCTGGTCCTGGTCAGCCTCACCGGCGTGATCTGGATTACGCAGGCGTTGCGCGGCATCGACCTGATGACGAGCCAGGGTCAGACCATCCTCACCTTCCTCGGCATCACCAGTCTGGTCATTCCCGCCCTCGTCCTGATCATCTCGCCGATCGCGCTGATGATCGCGATCTCGCACACGCTGAACAAGCTCGCGACCGATTCCGAGATCATCGTGATGAATGCCGCCGGCTTCTCGCCGTTCCGGCTGTTCTATCCGTTCTTCTATGCCACCTGCGTGGTGGCGCTGCTGGTTGCCTTCATCGCGGCCTATCTCGCCCCCGACGGCATGCGGCGGATCAAGCAGTGGGACGCCGAGATCACCGCGGACGTGCTCACCAACATCCTCCAGCCCGGCCGCTTCGCCCAGCTCGACAAGAACCTCACGATCCGGATCCGCGAGCGCCTGCCCGGCGGCATCCTCGCCGGCATCTTCATCGACGACCGCCGCGATCCGAAGGAACGCGTCTCGATCGTGGCCGAGCATGGCGAGGTCGTGAAGAACGACACCGGCTCGTTCCTGGTGCTGGAGACAGGCAATCTCCAGCGCTTCGAGGCGGGCAAGCGCGATCCAGCGCTTGTGGCCTTCGGCCGCTACGGCTTCGACATGTCGAAGTTCTCGGGCCAGGGCCGCGACGTCACCCTCGGCATCCGCGAACGCTATCTCTGGGAGCTGTTCTCGCCGTCCGAGGACGATCCCGTCTACAAGCAGATTCCCGGCCAGTTCCGTTCGGCCCTGCACGACAGCATCTTGGCGCCGATCTATCCCTTCGCCTTTGCGGTACTGACCTTCGCCTTCCTGGGGGCGCCTCGCACCACCCGCCAGAGCCGCAATTTCTCGATCAGCTCCTCGATCCTCGCGGTGTTCGGCCTGCGCATGGCCGGCTTCGCCTGCTCGGTGATGGCGGTGAAATCTTCGGGCGCGGTGCTGGTCCAATATGCGATGGTCATGGGCGCCATCGGCCTCGGGTTGTGGATGATTGTCGGCGGCGTCGTGGTCGAGCCGCCCCCTGGCCTGATGGAGGCCATCAACAGGTCGAACGCACGGATCGCGCGGCTGTTCGGACGCCCGGCCGCCGCATGAGCATGCTCACCAACACACTCGGGCGCTATTTCGCCGGCCGCTTCGTGGTGGCGGCGCTCGGCGTGTTCGCCAGCATCTTCCTGCTGCTGGTGCTGGTCGACTACATCGAGATGGTGCGCAAGACCTCGGGCCTCGCATCCGCCTCCGCGATCATGGTGGCCGAGACCTCGCTGTTCCGGGTGCCGCAGCTGCTGGAGAAGCTGACGCCGTTCTGCATGCTGATCGGCGCCATGACCTGCTATCTCGCCCTCTCCCGCCGGCTCGAGCTCGTGGTGGCGCGCGCCGCCGGCATCTCGGCATGGCAGTTCATCTCGCCGGCGCTCGGCAGCGCGCTCTTGATCGGTGTGATCGCCACCGTCGCCTACAATCCGATGTCGGCCAATCTGCGCGAGGCGTCCAAGCGCATGGAAGCCGAGCTGTTCGGCTCGGCGCCCGGCGGCGGCATCCAGGACGCCTCAGGCTTCTGGCTCAATCAGGTGACCAGCGATGGCCAGACGATCATCAATGCGGCGCGGAGCGAGCAGCAGGGCATCCGGCTCACGGGGCTCACGCTGTTCCGGTTTGACCCGGACCAGCACTTCAAGGAACGAGTCGAGGCGCGCGAGGCGACGCTCGAGGCCGGCCGTTGGCTGTTCAAGGGCGTCCGCCGCTTCTCGCTGGACGCGCCGCCGATCGAGCAGGCCAGCCTGGAGATTCCGACCACGCTGACCGAGGCGCAGGTCCGCAACAGCTTTTCCACACCCGAGACTGTGTCTTTTTGGCAACTACCGAGCTACATCCGCTCATCCGAAAGCTCGGGCTTCGCGACAGCCGGTTACCGACTCCAGTATCAGAAGCTTCTGGCACAGCCGTTTTTGCTTGCTGCCATGGTGATGCTCGCGGCCTCCGTGTCGTTGCGCTTCTTCCGGATGGGCGGCGTGCAGAAGATGGTTTTGAGTGGCGTGGGCGCAGGCTTTCTGCTCTACGTTCTGTCGAAAGTAACTGAGGATTTGAGCAAGGCTGAGTTGATGCATCCGATCGCTGCGGCGTGGTTGCCCGTTGTGGTGGGCGGCCTCACCGGCTTTTTGGCCTTGCTCTATCAGGAGGACGGATAGTGACTGCCGTCCACCGAGGGCTCGTGTCTCGTTTGACGCGACGCACGTTGGTGCGCGCGAACGAGTGCGGCTGGTCCATTCGCAGGCTCCTGATTGCTGTCGTCGCGGCGTCCTCGCTCGGCGGGCTGATCGACGTTGCCGCCGTGGCACCGGCCCATGCCCAGAGCTTCACCTACAATCCGCGGCCGCCGCGTGCGAAGCCGCCGAAGGTCGCCAACGACAACCAGATGCTGGTTCAAGCGACCGAGGTCGACTACGACTACAACAATTCGCGCGTCTCCGCGGTCGGTAACGTCCAGCTGTTCTACAACGGCACCAGCGTCGAAGCCGACAGGGTCATCTACGACCAGAAGACCAAGCGGCTGCATGCCGAAGGCAACATTCGCATGACGGATGCCGACGGCAAGATCACCTATGCCGAGATCCTGGATCTCTCCGACGATTACCGCGACGGGTTCGTCGATTCGCTGCGGGTGGACACGGCCGACGAGACCCGCATGGCCGCGAGCCGCGCCGACCGATCCAGCGGCAACTACACGGTGTTCGAGAACGGCGTCTACACGGCCTGCGCGCCGTGTAAGGACGATCCGAAGAAGCCACCGCTGTGGCAGGTCAAGGGCGCGCGCATCATCCACGACCAGCAGGAGAAGATGCTGTATTTCGAGACCGCACAGCTCGAATTCTTCGGCGTGCCGCTCGCCTACATGCCTTACTTCTCGACGCCCGACCCGACCGTGAAGCGGAAGAGCGGCTTCCTGATGCCGGGTTATATTGCCGGCACCGATAATACGGGCTATGGCGTCGAGGTTCCCTATTATTGGGCGATCGCGCCCGACATGGACGCAACCTTCACCCCGCGCTTCCTGTCGCGGCAAGGCGTGCTGCTGCAGGGCGAATTCCGCCAGCGCCTGATCGACGGCGCCTACCAGATCCGCGCGTACGGCATCAACCAGCTCGATCCCGGAGCGTTTGCCGGGCAGCCCGGCGACCGCGACTTCCGCGGCGCCATCGACACCAAGGGTCAGTTCGCATTGAACGACAAATGGGTCTGGGGCTGGGACGGCGTCCTGATGTCCGACTATTATTTCTTCTCGGACTACCGGCTCTATCAGTACCGCGATCCGCTCGGCTCGTTCCTGCTTCTGCCGACGGAAGCGCTGTCGCAGCTCTATTTGACCGGCGTCGGCAACCGCAGCTTCTTCGATGCGCGCACGATGTACTGGCTGAGCTATTCAGGTAACCAGAGCCAGGTGCCGATCGTCTATCCGGTGATCGACTACTCCAACGTGCTCAACTATCCCGTGTTCGGCGGCGAGTTCAGCTACAAGACCAATTTCGTGAACCTGTCCCGTGACGAGGCGGTGTTCGATCCGATCACGACGGTCGCCAACACGAGCAGCCTGTGCACCACGGCGTCGGCCGATCCGCTGGCCCGTACGCCCTCGCAGTGCCTGCTGCGCGGCTTCCCCGGCACCTATACCCGCCTCACGGCGGAGGCGCAGTGGCGCAAATCCTTCACCGATCCGCTCGGCCAGATCTGGACGCCGTTCGCCAGCCTGCGCGCCGACGCGATCAACTCCTCGGTCTCCAACCAGCCCGGCGTGGCGAATTACCTGCCCGTCGGCGACACCCAGGCGTTCCGCCTGATGCCGACCGTCGGCCTGGAGTACCGCTATCCCTTCATCAACATTCAGCCCTGGGGCTCGACCACCGTCGAGCCGATCGCGCAGATCATCATCCGCCCGAACGAGACCTATGCCGGCAAGCTGCCGAACGAGGACGCCCAGAGCATGGTGTTCGACACCTCGAACCTGTTCAGCGTCGACAAGTTCTCCGGCTACGACCGCGTCGAGGGCGGTGGCCGCGCCAATGTCGGCGTACAGTCCACCACGCAGTTCGACCAGGGCGGCGCCGTCAAGGTGCTGTTCGGCCAGTCCTACCAGCTGTTCGGCCTGAACTCCTTCGCGGTCCAGGACACCATCAATACCGGCCTGGATTCCGGACTCGACAAGCCGCGGTCCGATTACGTCGCAGGCGCCAGCTACTCGCCCAACAGCACCTACACGTTCAGCGTCCGCTCCCGCATGGACGAGCAGACCTGGAACGTGCAGCGCTTCGAGGCGGAAGGCCGCGCCAACTTCAATCGCTGGTCGGTCAGCATGCTGTACGGCAATTACGCAGCGCAGCCGGAGCTCGGCTATCTGACGCGCCGCGAAGGCATCCTGACCACGGGCTCGCTGAAGATCGCGACCAATTGGGTGGTGTCGGGCTCGGCGCGCTGGGACCTCGAGGCCAACAAGATCAACCAGTATGTGGTCGGGGCCGGCTATGTCGACGATTGCTTCGTGCTGGCGGCGAACTATGTAACTTCGTATAGCTATTCGGCGGGCAACGCACCGCCCGTGCTGAGCCACGCGTTCATGTTCCAAATCGGCCTGCGCACGCTGGCAAACTCGTCGACAACCAGCGGTCCCACCGGCCTCCAGTGAACGGTTTGAAGTGCCGGCCGCGTTTGCCTCATCACGACGCGGCTGACCTGCGAGCGACATCATGACGATCCCATCGACTGTCTTCCGCCTCCTTCTCGCCCTCGGTGCGGGGCTGATGCTGACCGCCCTGCCCTCGCCGTCGCGCGCGCAGAACATCGTCGTCATGGTCAATGGCGATCCGATCACCGATTTCGACATCGAGCAGCGCTCCAAGCTCGACCAGCTGACGACGCAGAAGACGCCGAGCCGGCAGGAGGTCATCAACGAGCTGATCGACGACAAGGTGAAGCTCAAGGAAGGCAAGAAGTACGGTGTCGACCCCGGCGTCTCCGACATCAACCAATCCTATGAAGGCATGGCGCAGCGCATGCGCATCACGCCGGATCAGCTCACCAAGTCTCTCGAATCCAAGGGCGTCCGCCCCGAGACGCTGAAGGGCCGCATGAAGGCCGAGATGGTCTGGACCAGCCTGGTGCGCGGCCGCTACAAGGAGCGCCTCCAGGTCGGCGAGCGCGACGTCGCGCAGGCCGTACAGGCCCAGACCGGCGAGAAGCTCCAGGTCGAGGGCACCGAATACAAGATGCAGCCGATCGTGCTGATAGTGCCGCGCGGCTCGTCCGCTGCGTTCCTGGAAACACGGAAGAAGGAAGCCGAGACCTATCGCGCGCGCGTCGGGAGCTGCGAGGAGGCCAATTCGCTGTTCCGCTCGACACCGAACGCGACCATCCGCGACACCGTCACCAAGACCACCGCGGAGCTGCCCGAGCCGCTGCGCAAGGTGCTCGACGACACCCCGATCGGCCACCTGACCGCGCCGGAGGTGACCAAGGCTGGCATCGAGATGGTGGTGCTGTGCTCGCGCAAGCCGACCATGATCGACACGCCGAAGAAGCGCGAGGTCCGCGAGAAGATGTATCAGGAGAAGTACGAGAAGACCCAGAAGGCCTATCTCGACGAGCTCCGCAAGTCGGCGATGATCGAATATCGCAACCGCTGATGGCCAAGCCCCCCTCAGAGCCTTCCGCCAGGTCCGCAGCCAAGCCTCTTGCCCTGACCCTGGGCGAGCCCGCCGGTATCGGCCCCGATATCACGATCGCGGCTTGGCTGAGGCGCCGTGAGCTGAACCTGCCCGCCTTCTACCTGCTCGGCGACGAGGCGCTGATCGCGCAGCGCACCAAAGCGCTCGGCGCCGACATCAGGATCGCCGCGGTGAGCCCCAGTGAGGCCGCTTCCGCCTTCACCGATGCCCTGCCCGTGGTCGCGACCGGCGAGCGCGCGACCGCCGAGCCCGGCAAGCCCGACGCATCCAGCGCGCCGGCAGCGCTCGCCTCGATCCGGCAGGCAATCGTCGATGTGCGCGCAGGCCGCGCCGGCGCCGTGGTCACCAACCCGATCGCCAAGAGCGTGCTCTACCGCGCCGGCTTCCGCCATCCCGGCCACACCGAATTCCTCGCCGAGCTTGCCGCAGAGAACGGCCGCGTGCCGCAGCCGGTGATGATGCTGTGGTCGCCGCAGCTCGCCGTGGTGCCCGTGACCATCCACGTCGCGATGCGCGATGCGCTGGCCCAGCTCACGAGCGCGCTGATCGTCTCGACCGTACGCATCGTCGCCACCGAACTGAAATCCCGCTTCGGTATCGCAAAGCCGCGCATCGCGATCTCCGGCCTCAATCCGCATGCCGGCGAAGACGGATCGCTCGGCCACGAGGAGCAGACCGTCATCGCCCCGGCGCTGAAGGTGCTGCGCAACGACGGCATCGAGGCCAGGGGCCCCTTGCCCGCCGACACCATGTTCCACGAGGCCGCGCGACAGACCTATGACTGCGCGGTCTGCATGTATCACGACCAGGCGCTGATCCCGATCAAGACGGTCGCCTTCGACGATGCCGTCAACGTCACCCTCGGCCTGCCCTTCATCCGCACCTCGCCCGACCACGGCACTGCCTTCGACATCGCCGGGACGGGCAAGGCCAATCCGGCGAGCCTGATCGCGGCGCTCAAGCTTGCGAGCCGCATGGCCGCTTCGCAAAGCTGATGGGCGCGATCGATGACCTCCCGCCGCTGCGCGAGGTCATTCGCCAGCATGCGCTATCGGCCAGGAAATCGCTCGGCCAAAACTTCCTGCTCGACCTCAATCTGACCGCACGCATCGCGCGTGCGGCCGCGCCGCTGGACGAGGCAACGATCGTCGAGATCGGCCCGGGCCCGGGCGGGCTGACGCGGGCGCTGCTCGCGCTCGGCGCCCGCCGCGTCATCGCCATCGAGCATGATGAGCGCGCGATCCCCGCCTTGCAGGATATTTCGGCGCGCTATCCCGGCCGGCTCGAGATCGTGCATGGCGACGCCATGACGTTCGATCCGCGCCCCCTGCTCTCGGGCGAACGCGCAAAAATCGTCGCCAACCTGCCCTACAACATCGCGACCCAGCTTCTCATCAACTGGCTCACCATCGACCCCTGGCCGCCCTGGTACGAGATGATGGTCCTGATGTTCCAGCGCGAGGTCGGCGAGCGCATCGTCGCGCGCGAGGACGAGGAGGCCTATGGCCGGCTCGGCGTGCTCGCCAACTGGCGCTGCGAGACCAGGATCCTGTTCGACATTGCGCCGTCCGCCTTCGTGCCGCCGCCCAAGGTCACCTCCTCCGTCGTGCGCCTCGTGCCGCGTCCGGAGCCGTTGCCCTGCGATCGCAGGCTGCTCGAGCAGGTCGCCGCTGCTGCGTTCGGCCAGCGCCGCAAGATGCTGCGGCAAAGCCTGAAGTCGCTCGGCGTCGATCCCGCGCGGCTGGCGAGCGCCGCCGGCGTCGATGCGACGCGGCGCGCCGAGACCATCCCGATTGCCGGCTTTGTTGCCATGGCGCGTGAATTGGCGGATATACGCAGCGAAACGTGACAATCAGAATTTCGGAGGAAGGAATATGGCGTTGATGCGTCGGCAATCCCTGGTCAAGTTCGATGCGCCGCTGTGCGAGACCATCGTGGAAACGCCCAAACCGCAAGGCCGCGAGGTCCTCGTCCGCATCGAGCGCTGCGGCCTCTGCCACTCCGATCTCCACATCCAGGACGGCTATGCCGATCTCGGCGGTGGCAAGAAGCTCGACACCACGCGCGGCATGACGCTGCCCTTCACGCTCGGTCACGAGATCGCCGGCGTCGTCGACGAAGTCGGCCCGGACGTAGCCGCCGGCCTCGTCGGCGCCAAGAAAGCCGTCTTCCCGTGGATCGGCTGCGGCCAGTGCCGCGATTGCCGGAACGGCGACGAGAACCTCTGCGTCAAGCAGCGCTTCCTCGGCGTCTCCATCGACGGCGGCTTCGCCACCCACGTGCTGGTGCCCGACGCCAAATATCTGCTCGACTACGATCCCCTCCCCGTCAACCAGGCCGCGACCTTGATGTGCTCCGGCGTCACCGCCTACGGCGCGCTCAAACGACTGGTCGACCGTCCGCGCCAGCGCAACCTCTTGCTGATCGGCCTCGGCGGCGTCGGCATGATGGGCCTGTCGTTCGCGCAGGCGATGTTCAAGCAGCCGATCACGGTCGCCGACCTCTCACCGGCCGCGCGCGACACCGCGCTGAAGAACGGCGCGGCTGTCGCCTATGACCCGGCCGAGCCTGATGTCATCAAGCGCATCCTCAAGGAGACCGAGGGCGGCTTCGACGAAATCGTCGATTTCGCCGGAAATGAGAAGTCGATGGCGTTCGCGGTTGCCGTCGCTGCGCGCGGCGGCAAGATCGTCGTCTCCGGCCTGATGGGCGGCCAGTTCACGCTGCCGATGGTGCAATGGGTCTACAAGCGCATGACCATCGAAGGTTTCATGGTCGGCACGCTCAGCGAGGCTCACGAGCTGATGGCGCTGGCACGCGCCGGCAAGATCAAGCCGACGCCGATGCGCGAGGAGCCGATGGGCGACGTGCAGAAATGGATCGACGAATTGCGTGCCGGCAAGGTCGTCGGCCGCATCGTGCTGACAAACTGACGGAAGCGCGGCGGGCACGACGCAAGTCTGGCCCGCCGCACGGAACGCCTTCGGCTGCGCTGCGTTGGCAGCGCATGTCGATCCGTTGCACCGTTGAAAGCGCATTCTTCATCGCCTGGAGCTGCCTGGAAAAGAGCGGCGAGCTCGGCCCGCCTGACGCGAGCGCGAATTTCCTGCTCGATGCCATCGAAGCCCAGCTTCGAACCGGCGAACGCCGGCAGTTGATGCTTGCCAACAAGGCGATCGACGCCTACCGCGCGGCTGCGGCACAAGACCGATCGTTGCGAGACCGCGGAGCGCACTTCGGCTGACGATCGTCGTCGCCCCTCGGACGCGCCGTTCCGGCGGTGTTCGGGCTTGAAGCCGCGATGATGCCGGCAATCTCCGGAAGCCCGGCAAGCCGAGGCCAAATTTTCAACGCGCTGACGTCCGTTGTGTGCACTTTGGAACCGTCGGTTCCTCCGCGGAAACGTAGGTTTCCCGCTGGCGCCGATTCCGGCCCGCCCAAGAGAACACATTGTGACCGGTCGGCCCCAGAACGATCTGCTCCGGCAGCTCCCCCCTCAAGATTTTGAGCTGCTCGCGCCTCACCTTCAGCCGGTCGAGGTCGAGGCGAGCCACATCCTGCACCACGCCGGCGACGGCGTCGCGGCGGTCCATTTTCCCTGTGGTCCCGCACTCGTGTCGTTCGCCGTGCCGGTCGAGGACGATCGCGAGGTCGAAAGCCTGCTGGTGGGGCGTGAGGGTGCGGTGGGCATTGCCCCCGGCCGCACCGTTTCGATCGCCTATTCGCGCATCGTCGTGAAGCTCGGCGGCACCCTTCTTCGGCTGCCGCTGCGGGCGTTCGAGCAGGCGCAGCAGAGGTCGCCCACGCTCCATGAGGTCTTCTCGCGCTATGCCGACTGCCAGTTCGCGCAGCTGCTGCAGGCTGCGGCCTGCAACGCCGCGCATTCGATCGAGCAGCGCGCAGCCAAGTGGATCATCTCGGCGCAGGAACATATCGGCGGAGCCGAGATCCCTCTCACCCACGAGCAGCTCGCCGGCATGCTGGGCGTCTCCCGCAGCTATGCCAGCCGCGTCATCCAGATGCTCAAGGCGAGGCGTATCCTCGCGACCCGCCGCGGCGCCATCCTGATCCTCGACGCGTCGGCGCTCGAAGCAAGAGCCTGCTGTTGCAAAAATTGGGTGAACAAGTATTTCGACGAGGTGCGGGGCGCAGCGGCAACTGCAGAGGGCTAGTGCCCTTCGTCTCACGCACGCGGCGGCGACTGTCGCTTCTGGTGCAGATAGACCGGGCTGAAATCCCCGAGCCGCTGCAATTCACGCCATTTCGACACGATCAGCTCGCCCTCGCGCAGGTCCATGGCTCCACTCCGCCTGAGGTCGGCGAGCGTCCGGTTCACCGTCGCGATCGCCATGCCCAGCGCCTCGCCGAGCTGGGCCAGGCTGATGGGCACGCGGCAGCGATTGCCGCGGACCAGCTGCGCCGCGCGGGCGCGGTAGAACAGCTCGCAGAACAGGTGCGCCATGCGCGCCTGCATCGGCCGGGCGCTGTTGTTGGTGATGGCCTCGCGAAAGATCGCGGCATCGAGCAGCGTCTCGCGCCAGACGGCCAGCGCGAAGGTTGGCCGCCGCCGGAAGGCGATGAACAATTCGCGATGCGGGATGAAGGCGACTGTGGCCGCCCCCAGCGCACTCAATCCGTGGTCCATCTGGTCGATGAACAATCCCTGCGCATCCGGAAGGTCGCCGATGAGATGGAACGCCAGATACTGCCGCCGGCCGCTCCCGAGCAGGTGGTAGCGCGCGACCATGCCCGAGACGACCAGCACCGAATGTTCGGGTTCGTCGCCCTGGCGGATGAAATCCTCGTTAGGTTCCAAATCGCGCTGCGTGAAGGTGAGCGCGCGGATTTCCGCGATGTCCTCCTCTGCCAGAGCGGTATGCTCGGAAAGGTTCCGGATCAGTACGTCGTGCGCGTTTTCCATGTGGCCGCCAAAAATCGCGCCGGTTCTATCAATTGATACGTCCGGCTTGCATTCAGCGGACTAGAACGCTGGTTGGAAGCACAGGTTGCTAATCGGCCTGCGACGTACCGGATCGCAGCCACACATCCCAATCTCGGACCGAGCCGGATTTCTCATGAGCCCTACGACCATCCTGGAGCGCATCCGCGTGCTGTTCGCATCTGACACGGGCGGGCACCTCGACAGCATCAGCGACGCCCTCCTCAAGGGAACGCTGCAGGAGCCGGCCCGCCCGATGTCGGATCAGGAGCTGGCCCGCGCCATTCGCGAGTTCCGCTCGGTGCCGGTCTCGGATCGGACCATCGCAAGACTCTCGCGGCGCCTGCTCGTGGCGTCCCGGCGGGACGTCTGAGCACGCCACTCGTCTCATGCCGCATCCGAAGTTCATCGCGCGTCTCCAGGCGATCGAAGGCCTGTCCGAGGACGAACGCCGGCAGATCGCAGGCTTGCCGTCCACGCTGCGCCAGGTCGCGGATGGCGAGATCGTGCTGCGCCAGGGTGAGGCCGCCTCACGCTGCGTCTTCGTCGTCAGCGGCTTCCTCTACCAGGCACGTATCGTCGGCGATCGCAGCCAGATCCTTGCCTTCCACGTTCCCGGCGACATGCCGTGCCTGCACACGCTGCTGGTCTCGTCGCTGGATGCGGACCTCGTCGGGCTCGGCCCGACCATCGTCGGCACCGTCGCGCACAACCAGCTGCGCCAGCTTCTCGACGGTTCGATCCACCTGACTCGCGCCTTCTGGCGCGAGACGCTGATCGACGCGGCGATCTCGCGGCAATGGATCGCGCGCCTCGGCGCACAGGCGGCACTGCCCAAGGTCGCGCATCTCATCTGCGAGATCTCAGCAAGGCTGGAGGTCGTCGGCCTCGTCAAGGACGGCAGTTTCCAGATGCCGATGACGCAGCGGCACGTTGCGGACGCCTGCGGGCTCTCGATCGTCCACGTCAATCGCACCATCCAGGAGCTGAGGCATCGCGGGCTGATTGCATGGGAAGGCAGCGAGATCGAGCTGCTCCAGCCCGACGAGCTGCGCAAGCTTGCGGACTTCAGGCCAGACTATCTGAGCTGAGCGAGCCGGCATACGATGCGCTAGCTCGTGCGTCGAATTTCCTCCCGCTGGGTCTCGACCTCCTCGGCGTCCTCGTCATCCACCTTCATCAGTTCGTCGCGGCCAGCGGCCTTGAGCAGCTCGTCGAGCTTGGCGTGAATCGCCTGGGTGTCGCGGTGCTCGGCGCGCTGGATCACCAGCGTCATGCCCCATGTCGCCAGCGTCGCGAACGAGTGCCATTCGAGTCCGTTGCCCAGCGTGATCCAGGCGATGCCATAGACCACGTAAACGGCGAACGCGGCCGGGCGCGAGGTGGCGACGCCGATCTCGGTGAGCCAGCCTTTTGACTTCGGAAGAGACATGTGCGGCAACTCGCCTGGAGCGCCGGCGTTCCCGGAGAAGCCGGGATGCGTCGGCACGCGCGCATCCAATCCTTCACGATCGCGGCGGCTGCGTCCGCCAGTGTTGGACCAGCGCCCCGCCGGGTCCGAGGACAGGATCTGTCTTCGGCTTGCGAACCTTGGCGATGCGCTTGACGGCATCGGGACGCTCCCGCGTATCCGTGCACTCGTCGTACGTGCCCTCCTGCGGGTACGCTCCGACTACAAGAAAGTCCCGGCTGGACTCGATCAACCGGTGTCCCGTGCCCGCGGGCAGGACCAGAACGTCACCGGCTTTCACATTGAGGATGCGGCCCTTGATGCCGCCGCACTCGATCCTGGCCGTGCCGCGCGCCACGCCCATCACTTCGTGGATTTGCGAATGATAATGAACGAAGTCGTATACGGTGTCGCGCCACGACCGGCCCCAGCCATTCGAGGCGAACAGCGTGTCGATGATGACCTCGGGCGGAAAACGCCGGCCCTTCAGCTTTACCGCCCCGCGATAAAGCAGCGCCGAAAGTTTCGGATTGTTCGGCACGATGCCATCGTCGCGAAAATGGATGGCTGTCGGTTTCCGCGCCCGCACCAGCGCCCGCAGCGTCGCCGCATCGGGATGCTCTTCAACGAGCTTCCTGGCAAAGTTCTTGATCTGATCCTTGACCGGCATGCTTGCTCCTCAGCCGCGATTCAACGACGACGGGGGCGAGAAGTTTCGAGGTGGAACGGGCCTGATCGGGAGGGCTAACAGGGGACATTGCACGCGGACACGTAGAGCAGGATCAAGAAGTGTGTCTGCCCAGCAATTTTGACGGCGGGTGGTGGACCTTGGGCCACAAGCCGCGGTCAACCCTACAATCTTGGTATGTCCCAACTCCCGCCCGCTGCCATAGCGGCGGCTCTCGAGTTATTCAGCTCGATGCCAAGAACGGAGGTGGCTTTCGCAGAACCGGCTGAGTAGTTTGTCCGAGCAACGCGAAGCAAAGGCACCCTCGATGTACCGCATCTTGTGCTTAGTGATGGCGGCGTTCGCATATGGAACGGCGACTGGACATTGTCAGACGTCGCAGCCAGGCACGACCACAATCACGTTTCAATCCGCCACCTATGGCGACATGCGCCAGCTTTTGGCGCAAGAGGCGACGACGGGGCCGGTGACGATCAAGGCTATCCTCGCGTTTCCCGAACAGACCAAGGATCACTACCCCGCCGTCATCGTCGTGCACACACTCGCCGGCTATCGCAACGCGAACGAGGGTTATGTCGCCGCCGGATTGCGCAAGGCAGGCTTCGCCACATTGACCTATGACAGTTTTGCTGCGCGCGGAACCACGGGCACAGCACTGCAGGGATCACCTGGCTATCTGCCTATTGGCGTTGCGGATGCATATGCCGCGCTGCGCTTTCTTTCCGCCGAAAACCGGATCGACGCGAGGCACATTGCGATCATCGGGTTCTCGTATGGCGCTGAAGTAGCCCATCTTGCAGCAATGGAGGCACTGCGATCGGCGCTCAATCCCGGACCAAACCGGTTTGCCGCCCACGTCGCATTCTATCCTGGCGGAACTTTTGGCGCGATTGCGGGACCGGGCGCCTATACTGGCTCCCCGGTGCTGATGCTGCTGGGCGAAAAGGACGATAATCTGCCGGTGACAAAGATTGAGAATTACTTGGTCTACGCCCGCGTCGCCGGTGCGCCCGCTCCGATCCAGACTGTAATTTATCCAGGCGCCTACCATGCCTGGACAGTCCCCGATCTCGCTACTGCCCGCTTCTACCCGGACCTCGTCAGCACGAAAAAATGTCCGTTCATCCTGCTTGGACCGAAGCGGCCGGTCTCGCTAATCGATGGCGAGCCGAAGCCATTCGATCCAGCCGCCTTTGGTGCCTGCCTCGCCGCAGCGCCCGGCTATTGGATGGGGTTTGACGCTGCGGTTCGCGCTCGATCGATCGCTGATATGATCTCCTTCCTTCAACGAATCCTGCCGTAGAGCCAGATCAGCGTCATTGCTGCATATCGTGGAGGGTGTTGCCAGTTCGCTGATGGCCAGAGCCGGACTCCCGAGGCGTCACTCGATGACCTGGTCGGCCGTGGCCAGCAGCGAATGCGGAACGGTGAGACCGAGTGCTTTCGCGGTCTTCAGATTGATGACCAGCTTGAGACGAGTCGGCTGCTCTATGGGCAGATCGCCGGGCTTTGCGCCTTTCAGGATCCTGTCGACATAGCCGACCGCCCGCCGGAAATGATCGGGAAAATCCGGTCCATAGGAGAGCAGCAGGCCGTAAGGGACCTGTTCAGCGTTTGATGCAATTGTCGGCACCTTGTGCGCCATGGCTGAGGCACCCACCTGTACCCGTTCATTGTACATCGGCGGCCCAACAGCAAATGCGCCATCGAAGCTCTCGCGTGCAATGACCGAAAAGGTCGGGTCAATCTCATCCGCCGTCGTCACTTCGAACACTTTTATCAGGCATCCCGCAGCTCCTCCCGCTCTTTCGTTAGCGATGGCGGTGGGCTTGGAAGACGGCTCTCGCGGATCGAGCACGAGGGCCAGGCGGGTCAATTTCGGAACGATTTCCTTGAACAGCGCAAGCCGCTTGCCGGAGAGATCAACGGTCATCAGTGAAAGTCCGGTCACATTGCCACCAGGACGCGCGAGGCTCTCGACCAGCCCCCTGCCGACCGGATCCGGGTCCGCGACAAGTACGATGGGAATAGTGCTGGTCGCTCGCTTAGCCTCCCTGGCGCCAAGTCCCGTCACGGCGACAATCACATCGACTTTGCCTTCGGCAAGTTCCTGCGCCAGGGTGCGAAATCGTTCCGGCTGCTCGGCAGGAAAGCGGTGCACCAGTTGGATATTCTTGCCGTCGACGTAACCAAGCTCCTGAAATGCCTTGGTCAGGACGACCAGATATTCCTCTTCCTGCTTGGCGTCGGCGGCATGCCAGAGAACGCCGACGCGCGGGTTCGGTTTGCGTCGCTGCGCGCGCGAGGTTAGTGGCCATGCTGCAGCAGCGCTTCCGAGAAGCGTGATGAATTCGCGGCGTTTCATTCGATCACCTCACCACGTTTGGCTGAGCTGCGGACCGCATTGGAGCACGATCCAACCGACGTGAAACACAGGTTGCTACGAGTTGTCCGCTAATGCTGCTCCATGAACGCAAGCACCGCTTGATCATAGACGCCGGCGGCGGCACCGGCGAAAGGTATTGCTAGACGACATTTCTGCCTCCGCGCAATGGCGGTTCGCTCTGTCGGATCTCGTCTCGGAGACGTCCTCAACTACGAATTCTTGCACGATTCCGACAGGCGACCAGGAGAACAGATTGCGCACTCATTGTGAATGAACACCGGGGAAGATCTTTTTCAGAAAGCACGATTGCCCTCCGAAGAGAATGTCCGCCCCAGGCCACACGCGGCGGCCGAGGCGAGCGCGTCCCCGCGTCCGGGTGACCCGTAGCCTATCGTCGTGCGTCAGTGGCGCTGCGCCCTTTGGCCTCCATCGGGCCGGACCGACAGCAATCGCCGGCGACACACGCCGCGAGATCGCGACGGTATGTCCGCTCGCCGGTTCGAATGGACAGGCCGCATCGCACGGCATATATCACGCCGCTTTCCGTCGGCACGTGGCATCGCTCCGACGACTGCGGCGGAACCTGGAGGTCAGCCAAGCAGTAAGACTGAAAAAGCCTGACATCGCCGCGGAACGAGCGCGCCGCAGGCCCGATTCAAGCCACATCCTCTCCGGATTTGCGGCTCATTGCCACCCAACTCTTTGACGAGAAAGGGCTGGTTGAAAGTTGCGTCATGCGTAACCGGGAGACCAGGATGGGCAACCGAACCGCAAAATTCATATCTGCGCTTGTTGGCAGCATCATTGCCGGCACACCACTGGCTGCCGTGTCGCAGAACGCGCCGACCCCATCGAGCGCTGTCAGCGCAGCCTCCGACTGCCTCACAGCACCAAAAGGCGCCGCGCCACAGGGACAGCACTGGTACTACCGCCTCGAACGCACGACCAAGCGGCAATGCTGGTACCTGCGTGCCGCCGGCGACAAGGACAGCGTCAAAACCGCCCAGACCGCGCAGACCACGAGCGATACTCCGACGACAGATGCGCCGGCGCCGCAGCAGCACGCGCCGCAGGACGCGCGCGCCGAATATCTGACGCCGCGGAGCGGCGCCGCCGCCCAGAAGACGCCGAACGCGCCCGCGCAAGCTGCCGCCCCGACGCCGGTACAACAAGCCGCGGAGCAGACCGCTGACGGCAACGCGCAGCAACCCGCTGCCGCTACGCCCTGGCCCGATGTCTCCGCAGCCTCCGCTCCGCCTGCGCCGCCGGCACCAACCGTCGTCGCAGCACCCGCGCAGCCGGGCGCAAAGCCGTCAAAATCTCCCTCCCCGGTTGCGCTTGCTGCCGCAGACGGCACGGCCGACAAGCCGACCGGCTCGCTCCAGACGCTGCTGCTCGTGATCGGCGGCGCACTGGCGCTCGCCGGAATGCTCGGCAGCGTCATCTACCGTTTCGCCGGCGCGCGCGTCCGCCGCCAATCCGCCGACCGTCACGGACACTGGGGCGATCGGGAGATGCAGGACCAGGACGGAGGCCGTGCGCCCTGGCTCCCTTCAGCGCCGGCCGACACCCAGCCGCTGCACCCCATCGACTTCGACGCGGTACGTCCGCAACCGAAAAAGCAAACGACGAAACTCGCCGCGATCGGCCGCGAGATGGAGCTGATCGACGCGCGGAGGCAACGTGCCGCCACCCCGGCCGAACCTATCGGGATCAGAAGAGACAAGGTCGAGACGAAGGCGGTCGACAAGAAAATCGAGTCCGTGGCCACAGCTCCCCGGCGCGCCGCCAACGAGATCGGCGAGAATCGCGATGACGCGCCGGCAGGTCGTGACGCCGATGCCGTCGACATCGAGGTCATCACGACGATGCTCGAACAGCTGGCGAAGGAAGGGCCGCGCCTGTCGCGGCCTAACCTTGAAGCTGACCTTGCAAACTTCGCACGAAGCCTACGAGGCCAATCCGCCGCTCGCGCTTGAGGCGTTCGGCCTTCAGGATCGACTGCACCTCGGAGAAGGCCTCGTCGACGTCGTGGTTGATCACGATGTAGTCGTACTCGGCCCAGTGGCTCATCTCGTGGCTGGCGCGGCTCATGCGCTTGCGGATCACCTCGTCGGAATCCTGCGCCCGCGAATGCAGCCGCTTCTCGAGATCGGCCGCCGAGGGCGGCAGGATGAAGACGCTGACGACGTCCTCGCGGGCCTTGTGCTTCAATTGCTGCGTGCCCTGCCAGTCGATGTCGAACAGCACGTCCTGCCCGGCCGACAGCGCCGCCTCGACAGGACCACGCGGCGTGCCGTAGCTGTTGTCAAACACCGTCGCCCATTCCAGGAGCTCGTCGGCCTTCACCATGGCATCGAACGTGGCCTTGTCGACGAAGGTATAGTCCTTGCCGTTGACCTCACCCGGGCGCATCGGCCGCGTGGTCGCCGAGACCGACATTTTCAAGCCCGGCATCCGCTCGATCAGCAGACGCGACAGTGTCGTCTTGCCCGCGCCCGAGGGCGAGGACAGCACGAACATCAATCCGCGCCGCTCGACACCGTCAGTTCCGTGACCGCCCGTCGTCATCGATCACTCCAGATTCTGGACCTGCTCGCGGAACTGCTCGACCACGTTCTTCATGGCCAGCCCCGTGTTGGTCAGCTCGATGTCGTTCGACTTCGAGCAGCAGGTGTTGACCTCGCGGTGAAACTCCTGCGCCAGGAAGTCGAGCTTGCGCCCCATCGGGCCGCCCTTGCCGATCAGCTCGCGCGCCTGCGCGATGTGCGAGGCGATGCGGTCGAGCTCCTCGCGGATATCGGCCTTGGTCGCGATCAGGATCGCCTCCTGCATCAGGCGGTCGGAATCGAAACGGTCGGAGGTGTCGAGCAGGGCTGCAATCTGCTCGGCGAGCTTCGCCTTAATCGCCTCCGGCTTGCGGCCCGGCGCAGCTTCCGCCTTGCTCGCAAGCTGCTCGATCTCGTCGACACGCTGGGTCAGGATCTGCCCGAGCGAAATCCCCTCGCGCCTGCGCATCTCGACGAGGTCGGCGAGCGCCTTGTCGAAGGCTTCGGCCGCAGCGGCACGCGCGGCCTTGTCCTCCTCCTCGTCGCCCTCGGGCTCGGCGATCTCGACCACGCCCTTGATGGCGAGCAGGCCGTCGATGCTCGGCGCCACCGCGTCGACCTTCCCGGAAATCAGCGCGGCGGCCTTGAGGACCGCATTGAGCACGTCCTCGTTGATGCGGACCGTGGCGGCCGCATTGGTGCGCTTGACGTTGAGATTGGCGTAGACAGTTCCGCGCGACAGAAGCTCACCGGCGCGCTTCTTGGCATGGGCCTCCAGCTCCTCGAACCCCTGCGGCAGCCGCACCCTGAGGTCAAAGCCCTTGGCGTTGACGGATTTCAATTCCCATTCGAACGTGTACGGCCCGCTCGCGCCGTGGCTTCGGGCAAAGCCGGTCATGGACGACAGCGCCATCGGTTCAGATTCTCCAGGAACACGGGATTCGCGAGGCTATCAAGCCACGCGAATCTTAAGACTATTTTGCCGGAAAGTGGAATCCGCAATGTCCGCAGGCAAGCTCCGCAAGCCTAGCGCTGGACCACCGGCGGCGAGGACTGCACCGCGCCCTGTCGGGCCGGCGCGGGATTGGCGGGGCGCGTGGCCGGCGGCTTTCTCTGCTGGCTCGGCCGCGCCGGCGTGGTCGCGGTCGGCGTGTCGGCGGCAGCCGGCGCGCTGGCCGCCGGCGGCTGCGCCTCCTCGGCCGGCTCGACCGTGTCATTCTGAATCTGCTTCTCCATCGCGCGCAGTTTCGCAACGTTCTTCTGGTGCGCGTCGTAGGTTTCGGTGAAGGCATGCCCGCCGGTGCCGTCGGCGACGAAATAGAGATCGCGGGTGCGGGCCGGGTTGGCGGCAGCCTCGAGCGAGGCGCGGCCCGGATTGGAAATCGGGCCCGGCGGCAGGCCGTCGATCACATAGGTGTTGTAGGGCGAAGGCTGCGTGATCTCGCTGCGCTTGATCGGGCGGCCCAGCGTGCCCTTGCCGCCGACGAGGCCATAGATGATCGTCGGGTCGGATTGCAGCTTGATCCTCTGCTTCAATCGGTTGACGAACACCGCGGCGACGCGGCTGCGCTCGTCGGGCTTGCCGGTTTCCTTCTCGATGATGGACGCCAGCGTGACCAGCTGCTCCGGCGTCTTGACCGGAATGTCCGGATTGCGGCGCTCCCAGATCTCGGCCAGCACGCGCTTGTGCGCCTGCTGCATGCGCTGGACCACCTGCTCGCGCGGGGTGCCGCGCGGGAATTTGTAGGTCTCCGGCAACAGCGTGCCTTCGCGCGGCAGCTCGCGCACGCTGCCGGTGAAAATGTCGTTGTCGGACAGCCGCGCCACGATCTGCTCGGAGGTCAGGCCTTCCGGAATCGTGACGGAATGCTGCACCACCTTGCCCTCGACGATGGTGGCGATGACGTCGCGCAGCGATGCGTTCTTCTGGAAGGAATATTCACCCGGCTTGAGGTCCGAACTCGCCTTCAACGCGGCAACGCTGGCGATGAACACCCAGGGATTGACGTCGGTCACGCCTTCCCGGTTCAGCGTCTCGGCGATGTCACGCTTGCCCGCGCGTTGCGGGATGTTGACGATCTTGTCGTCCTTCAGCGGTCCCGGCGCCTCGAGCATCTGGCGGCCGTAATAATAGACGCCGCCGGCGCCGAGCATGGTGATCAGCAGAAGAGTGATGATGGCGTTGCCGACGATCACGAGCGGATTGCGCGCGCGGTCCGATCGCCTGGGCGGCGGCGGGAGCTGCTCGGGCTCGAGCGCGGCCCGCGGACTCCGGGGTGAAATGGGCGGCCTTTCACTCATCGAGACAACCTGAATCCTGCCGGTTCAATCGCGGCCCGACAATCGCTTGCCCTGCCAAAATGCACGCGCCCACGTCCATGACTATCGCCGAATGCGGCAAAACGGTGGTTTCGTCCCAAACGCAAACTAACTGGCCAAGCGGCGGAAGATCACCGACGCATTGGTACCGCCAAAACCAAAAGAGTTCGATAACGTGACGTTGACCTCACGCTCCTTAGACTTGTGCGGCACGAGATCAATCGCAGTCTCGACCGAGGGATTGTCGAGATTGATCGTTGGCGGCACGACGTTGTCGCGAATCGCGAGGATCGCGAAGATCGCTTCGATCGCACCGGCCGCGCCGAGGAGATGGCCGGTCGACGACTTGGTCGAGGACATCGCAACCTTGGAGGCGGCATTGCCGAGCAGACGCTCGACCGCGCCGAGCTCGATCTCGTCGCCGAGCGGCGTCGAGGTGCCGTGCGCGTTGATGTAGTCGAGATCGGACGGCGTGAGGCCGGCGCGCTTCAGCGCCGCCGACATGCTGCGGAAGCCGCCGTCGCCGTCGGGCGACGGCGAGGTGATGTGATAGGCGTCCCCCGACAGGCCATAGCCGATCACCTCGGCATAGATCCTGGCGCCGCGGCGCCGGGCGTGATCGAGCTCTTCCAGCACGAGGACGCCGGCGCCCTCGCCCATCACGAAACCATCGCGGTCCTTGTCGTAGGGACGCGAGGCCTTCTCGGGCGTCTCGTTGAAACCGGTCGAGAGCGCACGCGCGGCGTTGAAGCCTGCAATGCCGATGCGGCTGATCGGCGACTCGGCGCCGCCTGCGACCATCACATCGGCATCGCCGAGTGCGATCAGGCGGGCAGCGTCGCCGACCGCGTGTGCACCGGTCGAGCAGGCCGTGACCACCGCATGGTTCGGCCCCTTCAGCCCGTGCGCGATCGAGACGTAGCCGGAGGCGAGATTGATCAGACGACCCGGAATGAAGAACGGCGACACCCGGCGCGGTCCGCGCTCCTTGAGGAGGATGGCGGTTTCGGCGATGCCGTTGAGGCCGCCGATGCCGGACCCGATCATGGTGCCGGTCGCGCACTTGTCTTCTTCAGTCTCGGGATGCCAGTTGGCATCCTCGAGCGCCTGGCCGGCCGCGGCCATGCCGAAGATGATGAAGTCGTCGACCTTGCGCTGGTCCTTCGGCTCCATCCACTTGTCGGGATTGAAGCTGTCGTTGGTCCCGTCGCCGCGCACGACCGTACAGGCGATCTTGGTCTGAAGATCGGAGACATCGAAGCTCTCGATCCTGCGCGCACCGCTTTCGCCGTTAAGAATGCGCTTCCAGGTCGGTTCGACGCCACAGCCGAGTGGCGAGACCATGCCGAGGCCCGTGACGACAACCCGCCTCATATCCGAAAACTCCGCATCGAAAGATTCACGGCCAATAACAAGAAACCGGCTGACCGCTGCGAAGCGGCCCGTCCGGTTTCAATGTTGTCCCCGCGAAAATAGAAGAGCTTAGCTCTTCGCGTTCTTCTCGAGAAACTTCGTGGCATCGCCGACGGTGAGAATCGTTTCCGCGGCGTCGTCCGGAATCTCGCAACCGAATTCCTCTTCGAACGCCATCACCAGCTCGACGGTGTCCAGACTGTCGGCGCCGAGGTCGTCGATGAAGCTCGCGTTGTCGACAACCTTCTCGGGCTCAACACCAAGGTGTTCGACCACGATCTTCTTAACCCGCTCGCCAATGTCACTCATTGCTTAACCTCGTGTTGTTCCCTGTAGACCCGACCCCCCGGGACGATACGAGCCGTCGTGGTCGTTTGACTGCCTTCGCTTACGAACTTGATTTGGCCCATCCTAACCGATGAGGCCCCGGCGAACGACGGCCAAAGGCTCCGCATCGCCAATATACAGGGTTTCAAAAACCTGCAATGGCGTTCTTTGCCCATCCGTTGAAGGTCCGGTTATCATACTTCAATTGCCTTGACTACAAGCCTCATTTCGCTCCGGAAACGGCCGTTTGCCGCATCGGGCACCGCCTTGACGGCGCTGCGGCACGAGGCGTCAGATCATGGCCATGCCGCCGTTGACGTGGATGGTCTGCCCGGTGACATAGGATGCTTCGTTCGAACTCAGGTAGACCGCGGCCGCTGCGATGTCCTCGGGCGTCCCCAGTCGGGCGGCCGGAACCTTGGTCAGAATCGCTTCGCGCTGCTTGTCGTTGAGGGCATCCGTCATCGGCGTCTTGATGAAGCCGGGTGCGATGCAGTTCGCGGTGACGCCACGCTTGGCGTATTCGGCGCCGAGCGTCTTGATCATGCCGATCAGGCCTGCCTTCGACGCAGTATAATTGCCCTGTCCCGGATTGCCGGTGACCCCGACCACGGAGGTGATGGCGATGATGCGGCCGAAGCGCTTGCGCATCATCAGCTTGGTCGCGGCGCGCGCCAGGCGGAAGGTCGCGGTCAGATTGACGTTGATGACCTCGTCCCAGTCCTCGTCACGGAGTTGCACGAAGAGATTGTCGCGCGTGATGCCCGCATTGGCGATGAGAATGTCGACCTGACCCATCGCCGCTTCCGCAGCCGGCACCAGCGCCTCGACCTCATCGGCCTTGGAAAGATTGCATGGAAGCACATGGACGCGCTCGCCGAGCTTGCCGGCAAGCTCGTCCAGCACCTCCTTCCGCGTTCCCGATATCGCGACGGTGGCGCCCTGCGCGTGCAGCGCCTGCGCGATCGCGCCGCCGATGCCTCCGGTCGCGCCGGTGACGAGCGCCTTTCGGCCAGTCAGATCGAACATTGATGACTCCTTTAGGCCTGCTTCGCAGCGGTCAATGCATCCTTGGCGGCGGCAATATCGTTCGGACCGCCGACAGCAATGCCGACGGCACCGTCCGCGATGCGCTTCACAAGACCTGTCAGCACCTTGCCGGCGCCGATCTCGAAGAAGCGGGTGACGCCCTGCCCGGCCATATAAGCAACCGACTCGCGCCAGCGCACCGTGCCGGTGACCTGCTCGACCAGGCGGCGGCGGATCTCGTCAGGATCGGCGATGGCGCTCGCCAGCACGTTCGACACCAGCGGCGCCGCCGGCGCCTTGATCGTGACCTTCGAGAGCGCCTCCGCCATGGCATCCGCGGCCGGCTGCATCAGCTTGCAATGGAACGGCGCGGACACCGGCAGCAGCATCGCGCGCTTGGCGCCCTTGGCCTTGGCAATCTCGACGGCGCGATCGACCGCAGCCTTGTCGCCTGAGACCACCACCTGCCCACCGCCATTATCGTTGGCGGCCTGACAGACCTGCCCCTGCGCCGCCTCGCCCGCGACCTCCATGGCGGCCTCGTAGTCGAGACCGAGCAGCGCGGCCATCGCGCCGGCGCCGACCGGGACGGCCTTTTGCATTGCGAGACCGCGCGTGCGAAGCAGGCGGGCGGTATCCGAAACCGTCAGGCTGCCGGCCGCGGCCAGCGCCGAATATTCACCAAGCGAGTGGCCGGCAACGAAGGCCGCGTCTCGTCCCACGGAAAAACCAGCCTCAGCCTCGAGCACGCGCAGGGTGGCGATAGACACCGCCATCAGCGCCGGCTGGGCGTTCTCGGTGAGTTGAAGGGTTTCAGCCGGACCTTCCCAGATGATGGCCGTCAGCTTCTCAGAAAGCGCGGCATCGACCTCGTCGAACACGGCGCGCGCCACCGGAAAGGCGTCAGCCAGGGCCTTACCCATGCCGACCGCCTGGGAGCCCTGCCCAGGAAATGTGAATGCAGCCGTCATCGGCGCTCCCTGCTTGTCAGGCATGATCCCTCTCGAGAACCGGCAGCCGATTACGCACGGCCTTGGGCCATGGTTCCGGATCATGCTCCAAAGGGGGCCGTAGACACCGTCCGGGGCCGCACTGTCAAGCCGAGACGGGAACTTGGACCAGCATTCAACGGGGAATACGCCCCTTAGAACCCGCCGGCAGTCTGGTTGGCATCGACTTCCACCCCGGCCCGCGCGCGGCGCGCACTGTTGACAAGTTGCCCCGGCCGGTCCTCGCGGTTCGGCTTTGCCGTCGCCAGCCGCAGCACCGCCGCGTAATTCGGCTGCACTTCCATGCGGCCGGCATACGGACTCGCGCTCAGCAGGCGATGCACCTTGGGCAGATTGTAGCAAGGCACGTAGAACAAGAGATGATGCTCGAGGTGATAGTTCACGTAGTACGGCGCGATGAACAGGCGCTCGAGAAAATTGGCATGCGTGGTTCGGGTGTTGCGCAAAGGGTCATTACTATCAGGAACGACGGCGTGCTCGGCGATGTTGCGGATGCGGGTGATGACCATCATCCAGGTCAGCAGCGGCACCAGCCAGAGCAGCGGATAGGCCCACCACACACCAGCCGCGGCGAGCGCGGCAAACATGATCGCATTGACCACACATTGCGGGCCGAGCTTCTCCCAGAAATGCGCCGCACGCTGCCGCCATGACCAGTCCTTTGGCCCGAGCGCGTTGAGCAGTTGCGCCTTGCGCTGCTGATAGCCGGTCTGTCCAGTGATGTCGCGAATGAACTTGCGGCGATAGCTCAGCCTGGTGATCGGAAACGGCGCCGACAGCACGAGATCGGGATCGTCCTCCTGCTGGGTGCGCGCGTGATGCTGCAGGTGATAGCGCCGGTAGCTGCGCGTCTCCGCAAACAGCGGATAGGCGCAGAACCACTGGCTCAGTGCCAGATTGGTCTTCTCGTCGGCGGACAGGCAGCCATGCGCACCGTCATGCATCAGGATCGCAAGGCCGAGTTGGCGCGAGCCGATGATGGCGACGGCGAGGACGTAGGTGATCGGATTGGGCCACCACGCGACCAAGGCGATCGCTGCTGATATCAGCGCCCAGGCGTGCGCGATCAGCGCAGCACCTTTCCACGTCACGCGCTGGCGCACATCGGCCAATTGATCGTCGGTCAGGAAATCGCGGGCACGCATGCGAAGCGCGGTCATGGCCTAACCCTCCCCATTCGAATTGCTGGATGCGCCGGCCTCCTCGACGAGACGCAGGCGCCCGGTGTCGTCGGCGGATTTCGCCTGCTCGCCTAGCACGCGCAGCATCTCGGCACAGAGCTCCTCGGGCGAGCGGCCCATGGCGTTACCTTCGAGAATGACGCCGATGGCGACGGCCCAGAACCGCCGCGAGCTTTCGTCGGGCGCGCGCAGCGAGCGCCAGCCGTGCCGCTCGACCTGCCCCGCATAAGCGCGCGTACCCTCGCTGTGCAGACGCTCGATGGTGCGCTCCACGAGGGGCGCGAGATCCTGGCGACGACGCGTCAGCGTCAGCGCTTCGGCGAAGAAGGCAACCGAATCGCTCGCCGTCACGGACTTGGCCAGCGCGTGGGTGTATTCCCCAGGCGTGCGCGCCTTCAGCGCCGCCTGCTCGGTGGCGCGCGCCAGATACAAGAGATCGCGGCAGGCGCATTCGACGAACAGCGCCTCCTTGGTGCGGAAGTAATAGGTGATCTGGCTCGGGAACGCGTCCGCGGCGGCCGCAATGTCGGTGATAGCCGTGCCGGACAGCCCGCGCTCCCGAAACAGCGGGCTCGCAGCATCCAGGAGCAGCGACCGCATTTTGCGGCCGGCCGAGCGCGTCGCACGCGCGGCGTGCTTGGGGTCGCCCTCGAGCGGCTCATGGGCCAAGGTCTCTACCATGGAGGTCCTCCGCGTCGATTTGTTTGTATGACATACAAACAAACGGGTCAAGGGATATGATGGTATGGGAGGGTGGTCCGGCTTCGCCGGCGTGGGATCCGGCCGAAGCTTGGCCCCAAAACTTGCAAAGCCGGCCAAAATCCGTATAAGGCGCGCATCCGCAGACCCCGGCCGGGAGCTGAACGGACGGTCTCAGCAAATCATTCGTGATTTTGGTGTGGCAGGGCCAGTCGGCCCGTCGTCCCGTGTTTCCGCCTTCTGAGCTTCATCCCAGAGTCCTTTCCGAAGGTCTCTTAAGGGCTTGACGCCGGGCGATGCGCCAACATGAGGAAAGGACGTCCATGCCTCTTTACGAGCATGTTTTTCTCGCGCGTCAGGACGCGAGCCCGCAGCAGGTCGAAGAGCTGACTGCGCAGATGACCGGAATCGTCGAAGGTCTCGGCGGCAAGGTCACCAAGACCGAGAATTGGGGCGTGCGCTCCCTCACCTACCGCATGAACAAGAACCGCAAGGCGCACTTCGTGCTGCTCAACATCGACGCGCCGTCCGCGGCGATCGCCGAGATCGAGCGCCAGGAGCGCATCAGCGAAGACGTGATCCGCTATCTCAGCGTCCGCGTCGAGGAGCTCGAGGAAGGCCCGTCCGCGATGATGCGCAAGGCCGACCGCGATCGCGAACGTGACGACCGTGGTGGCGGCTTCCGCGGCGAGCGTGAAGGCGGCTTCCGTGGCGGCGATCGCGACGGTGGTGGCTTCCGCGGTGACCGCGGCCCGCGCCGGCCGCGCGAAGAAGCTGAAACCACGACGGAAGGGGAGTAAGAACAATGGCTGAAGCTGGTGCACGTCGCCCGTTTTTCCGTCGTCGCAAGAGCTGCCCGTTCACGGGCGCCAATGCGCCGAAGATCGACTACAAGGACTCCAAGCTGCTGATGCGTTACGTCTCCGAGCGCGGCAAGATCGTGCCGAGCCGCATCACGGCGGTGTCCGCGAAGAAGCAGCGTGAGCTCGCCCGCGCCATCAAGCGCGCGCGCTTCCTGGGCCTGCTGCCCTACGTCATTCGCTAACACGACCAATTCGACCGGCGGCCATCGCGCCGCCGGTCGCAACTTTTCGAACTCATAAGGCTTCCGGGTCGTCCGGTCGCCGATGGTTGGGGCAAGCGACGCCTCTAACCGCTCGAAGGGAGCGGGACAGCTGATGATGGCTTTTGGACTGATAGCCCTGATCGCCGGCGCCGCGTCGGCCCTGATGTTCGCCTCGATCATCTCGGGCGCGCTGATCTCGCTCGTCCTGTTTTACCTCGCACCTCTGCCGCTGATGGTCGCCGCGATCGGCTGGGGACCACTTTGCGCAAGCCTCGGCGGCATTGTCGCCGCGATCGGCCTCGGCGCCCTGTTCGGCCTGCCCTACTGCATCGCCTTCGCCGTCACCGTCGCATTGCCGGCCTGGTGGCTTGGTCATCTCGTCCTGCTCGGCCGGCAGGTGGGAAGCCTCGCGCCGGACGCAGCCGCCGAACCGCCGGCAAAGCCCGAGATCGAGTGGTATCCGATCGGCCGCATCCTGCTCTGGATCGCAGGCTTTGCCACGCTGACCACGATGGCCGCCCTGCTCACGCTCGGCACCGACGCCGAGACCATCACCGGCACGCTGCGGCGCGGCCTGATGCGCCTCCTCCGCGCCACCGACCCGCAAACCTCGGGCGAAGCCAGCCAATTCGTCGACGCGCTGGTGCGGATCGTACCGGCCGGCGCCACCATCATCGCGATGATGACACTGACTCTCAACCTCTGGCTCAGCGCCAAGGTGACCGCGACGTCGGGCCGGCTGCGCCGTCCCTGGCCGGATCTGAAGACGGCAGAGCTGCCGCCAATGACCCTGGTGGCACTCTGCATCGCGCTCGCCTTGTGCTTCACCGGCGGGCTGCCTGCCATCGTCGCGCAGATCGCCACGGCCGCGCTGATGATGGCCTATGCGCTGACCGGTTTCGCCGTGCTGCATACGCTGACGCTCGCGCTGAAGAGCCGCACGTTCTGGCTCGGCTCGACCTACGCCGTCGTCGTCGTGTTTGGATGGCCCGTGATCGCGATGGTGATCCTGGGTCTTGCGGATGCCGTGTTCGGTTTTCGCGAGCGCTTCCTGCGCAGCCGGCAGCCGCCCCCGCTGCCAACCCCTTAAGTCCCCCCGAAACTGAAACCTACAGAGCACTTCAAGAGGAGAACGAATATGGAAGTCATTTTGCTGGAACGCGTCAACAAGCTCGGCCAGATGGGCGAAGTCGTGAAGGTTCGGGACGGCTACGCTCGCAATTTCCTGCTCAAGCGCGGCAAGGCGCTGCGCGCCACCGCCGACAACCGTGCCAAGTATGACGGCATGAAGGCCGAGCTCGAAGCCCGCAATCTCCAGGCCAAGGGCGAAGCGTCCAAGGTCGCCGAGAAGATCCAGGGCAAGAACATCATCGTGATCCGCCAGGCCTCCGAAGCCGGCCAGCTGTTCGGCTCGGTCACCGTGCGCGACATCGTCATGGCGTTCGAAGCCGACGGCGTCCACCTCGAACGTCCGCAGGTGCAGCTCGACGCGCCGATCAAGACCATCGGCAAGCACACGGTCACGGTTGCGGTTCACCCCGAGGTCGAGGTCGAGATCACCGTCACAGTCGCGCGCAGCCAAGACGAGGCCGAGCGCATCAACCGCGGCGAGGACATCTCGACCCGCAACGAGGATCGCGATGCGGCGGCCGAGGCGATCGCCGCCGCCGGCGAGTTCTTCGATCCGGAAGCCCAGCACGACGAAGTCGAGCCGGCCCCTGCTGCGGAAGAGAAGTAAGCCACAAGCCGTCATGCGCGGGCTTGCCCCGCGCAATCCATCGTCAAAGGATCTTTTTGATGGATTGCCGGGTCAAGCCCGGCAATGACGAAGAGACAACGAAGCCCGGCTGCCTCACGCGGCGCGGGCTTTTCGTTTTGCCGGCGACGTCTTCGTTCAGCATCGCGATCGAGGCCAGCGCCGTTGCCGTGTGCTTCTCGACACCGTCGCTGACGCAGAACACATCGGCGGCAACCACCGCGACCTGTCGGCCCGGCTTGATCACCTTTGCCCGGCAGATCAGCTTTTCGCCGACCGCTGGCGACAATAAATTCAGCTTGTATTCGGCCGTCAGCGCCGGCTGGCCGCGGGAGGTGGCGGCAGCGATCGTCGTGGCGTTGTCGACCAGGAAGGCGGTAACGCCGCCATGAAAGAAGCCGTGCTGCTGAAGCAGCTCGGGCCGGCGCTCCACCGCGATGGTGCAGGTGCCGCGCGACAATTCGCACAGCTCGGCGCCCACCAGGTTCATAAAGCCCTGCCGGCCGACATTGGCGTGGATGCGCTCGGCAATCGGTGCGAATTCCGGATCAGCTTCGGCCCGCATGCAGTCTCTCCCTATTTCTTGATGATGCGATCGAACGGCCTCAGCGCACGATTGGCGCAGGCGATCAGCGTATCCGCCTCGATGCGCGGATCGGTGCGGTCGCGACCCGACAGAAAGGCACGGCAGAAGATCTGCGCCGGACCGATCAGCTGGCTGACGAACATCACCGGCGTCATCGGCAGAAGCTCGCGGCTTGCAACCAGCGGCGCGCGCCAGCGCTCGATGCCTTCGGCGAGCCGCGCGTTCTGCGCGCGCTGGGCATCGCGCACGTCCTCGCCCCATTCGCTGCGCGAAATCTCGAAGAGGTAGCGCGCCTCGCGCCGGCTGGTGACGACCCAGTCGAGATGGGCCCGGATCAAGCGATCGATGCCCTGCTCCGCATCGGGCGCAGGATCGAGCGCGGCCAGCACCGCGGCATGGTAGTGCCGCAAGACCTCCAGAAACAGCGCGCCGGCGAGCTCCTTCTTCGAGCCGAAGACGTGAAAGAAGCTGCCGTTGGAGGCGCGGGCCCGGGTGCGGATCGCGGCCACCGTCGCGGCTTCGAAACCGACGCGGTCGAACACCTGCAGCCCGGCCGCCAACAGGTCGTCTCGCACGCTCGTCGCCATCGCCATCTCCTGGAGTCTTACTCTAGAGCAGTACTCTAGTGCGGTCAATATGATACGAAGGCCGCGATGAAGGCGGCCTCCGTATCAAGCTAAAGAACGTCGCGGACTTAGCGTGAGATTGGCGGTGCGGGCGGACCGGATGACTCGGCTGGAGCCGCGGGCGGAGCTGCAGCGGCCGCGGGCCGTGCCGGCTCCTGCTGCGGCTTGGCTGCCGGTTCGGGGCTGGTCGCAGGCGCGGCCGGCTTGGAAGCAGCCTCTTCCGCCGGCTTGGGCAACGCCGGCTCGGCGGGCTTTGCCGCGGCAGGTGCAGCCGGCGTCGCCTGCGGGACCGGGTCGGATCGCAATGCCGGAGCTTCGCTCCCGCGCGGCTCGACCTTTGAGCTATCCGGCTTGGTCTCAACGGGAGTCTCGGTTGCCTTGCTGCTGTCGGGCTCGGCCTTGGCGCTGTCAGGCTTGACGGTCTGAGGCCTTGGCTCGCTCTTCTTGTCCTCGGCAGCCGGCGCGGCGGCATCGACCTTCGGGGCTTCCTCAGTGCCCGGCTTAACGCGCCGCTTGCCTTTGCGCGGCTCGGGCGCTGCCTGTTCCTCCGGCGTCGCGCTTTCCCCGGCGGGCCGCGCAGCGCGTTTCTGGCGCGCGCCCTCGGGCGCCGGAGTAGCACCCTCGCCGTCCGGCTTGGCGGCCTCTTGCGAACGGTGGCGGCGGCCCTGATGCTCAGGCGACTGGCCCGGAGCAGTATTGGCTCCGTCCTTCTTGCCGTCCTTGGCCTGGTAGCGGGTGTCGGTGGCACCGTTGGAGATCAGATAGGAGGCAAGGACGCCCGCCATGTCCGAGCTCGTGGTGTAGTGCTGGCGCAGGAATCCGGGCAGCGAACCCGGCGCCACGGATTTCAAAAGTCCGCGCGGGCTCTTGTGGCAGGCATTGCAGGTCTGCGCGAAAAGCTGGGACGGGGTCTTGCCGGCCTCGAGGTTCGTCGCCTGCGCAAAAACGGTATCGGCCGCGCCGAAGCCGGTCAGAAGCAATACCGTCGCGAGGCTGAGCGCTCGGCTCGACATTCCCATCATCTCCATTGAATTTACGCGAATGCAGCCGGCCTCCGGCGCGGCGCGGTCAACCTTTTAACCGATTGAGCTGCGAATGGAAGCAGGCTCCGCGCGCAAGGATGTGATTAAGCTATTTTCGAATATCGGCTTTGAATACAGCGCAATAGCGCGGCCGGAACCGCATCGCTAGATTTGGATGCAAACGCATAGGAACCGCTGCGGCGCCTGGGCGTCAGATGTGAAGGCCGGGTTAGTCGCATCTTTCGGGTTCGCTCGAGAGGACATGTCGATGGACCGTTTGTTACGCAGATTCCTGTCTCAGTTCATCCGGCGCGGGTCGATGACGGTGACCAGCGCAAACGGATCGAAGTTCACCGTCGGCGACGGCTCCGGCGAGCCGGTCGCGGTGCGCTTCGTCACCGCGGACGCGGAGCGGAAGAGCCTCGTCAATCCCGAGCTCGGGCTCGGCGAGGCCTATATGGACGGCGAGTTCGTGGTCGAGCGCGGCACCATAGCAGATGCCCTCGCGATCCTGCTCGATCAACCCGACCTATTGCCGCACTGGGCGAAACCGTGGTGGCACCTGCGCTACCTGACGCGGCACCTGAAGCAATTCAATCCCCGCACCCGCTCCCGCCACAACGTCGCCCATCACTATGATCTCGACGGCCGGCTCTATTCGCTCTTTCTCGATGCCGACAAACAATATAGCTGCGCCTATTTCGAAACGCCCGAGACGCCGCTCGACGACGCGCAACTTGCCAAGAAACGGCACATTGCAGCGAAGCTCCTGATCAAGGACGGTCAGCGCGTGCTCGACATCGGCTCCGGCTGGGGCGGCCTCGGGCTCTATCTCGCCGAGATCGCCGGCGCCGATGTCACCGGCATCACGCTGTCGACCGAGCAGTTGCAGGTCGCCAATGCGCGCGCTGCCGAAAAGGGTCTGACGGACTCGGCCAGATTTCAGCTCCAGGATTATCGCGACGTTGACGGTACGTTCGACCGCATCGTCTCGGTCGGTATGTTCGAACATGTCGGGGCAAGGTTCTACGACGCCTATTTTCAGCGCTGCGCCGAATTGCTGAGCGAGGACGGCGTCATGCTGCTGCACGCGATCGGCCGTTCGCAGGGCCCGGACTCGACCAATCCCTGGATCGCCAAATACATCTTCCCTGGCGGCTACATCCCCGCCCTGTCGGAGGTGCTGCCGGCGATCGAGCGAGCGGGCCTCCTGGTCTGCGACATCGAGATTCTGCGCCTGCACTATGCCGAGACGCTGAAGGCCTGGCGAGAGCGCTTCATGGCGCGGCGCGAGGAGGCGGTGCAGCTCTACGACGAGCGCTTCGCCCTGATGTGGGAGTTCTACCTGGCCGCCTGCGAGATGACGTTCCGCAAGCAAGCCATGATGAACTTCCAGATCCAGCTTACCCGTCGCCAGGGCGTGGTGCCGATGACCCGCGACTACATCCAGCGGGAGGAAGCCCGGTTGCGGGCGCGTGAAGGCTCCGCCGTGCCCAGACTCAAGCTGGCTGGTGAATAGACCCTGGTCCTAGTGACGCAGAGTCGACATCAGGGAGGTCCGGACGGAGGCCGTTAGCGCCAGTTGCTCGCGCAGCTGGATCAGGATCTCGGGCGCGAGCGGCTGGCGACGGACGTCGGGCCGTTCGGCGTGCTCCATGGCCGCGATTAAGCCGGACAGCCAGAGCCGGCTGCCGGCCTCGCTTTGCCAGTTCAGGTGCTGCCGTTCTGGCTGCATCGCTCGCCTCATGTCCCTGTTGGCGGGGGAATAGGACAATCCCGGGCCGGCCTTGCTGTTCCGCATTATCCCCGAAAGAATCCGGGGAGATGTGATCTGCTTCACATAAGTCTGGTCGGGCCTGTCTTAGACCGTCGCCATGAGCAAAGAGACCCGAACCTCATTGGACGTGCCGGACGACCTCCGTACCGACTATGCCCTGATCGCCACCGGCGTCGGGGCCGCTCTGGTCGCGCTGGTCTACCTCCTGCTGGTCTGAACCGAGCCGAACGCGGCCAGCGTGCGTCATTTCGCGCGCTCTCAAATAGGTCTCTCAGTCAGTCGATAGGGTTCATGGGTTTCAGGATTTTTCCATGGCACGCTCGCGGCCTCCTGGGACGAGTAAGTTCCGCGGAAATCCGTCAAGCGCGGCGCATGCTGCGACTGCTAATCATCCACCATTTTAACTGAGCGGTTGATAGCGGTCAGCTTTTGCTTCCGCTTTCGCCTGAGGCGGCGCTTTATCCCGGCCCCGCATCCGCCAAAGAAAATTGCTAAGCACGTCCGACCATGGCCCTGACTGATTCGAACGTTCTCAAACTCGCGCCCGATGCCGGAACTCCCGCCTATCGGAGCGCGCCGCACAATATCGAGGCGGAACAGAGCCTTCTGGGCGCGATCCTGGTCAACAACGACGCCTTCTACCGCGTCTCCGACTTCCTGGAGGCGAAGCATTTCTTCGAGCCGCTGCACCAGACGATTTTCGAGACCGCCGGCAGCCTGATCCGGATGGGCAAGATCGCGACGCCCGTCACGCTGAAGACGTTCCTGCCCGCCGATACCGATGTCGGCGGCATGACCATCGGACAATATCTGGCGCGGCTCGCCGCCGAAGCCACCACCATCATCAATGCGCAGGACTACGGCCGCACCATCTACGACCTCTCGCTCAGGCGCGACCTGATCGGCATCGGCGAGGACATGGTCAACGTCGCCTATGACGCGCCGGTCGATTTCCAGCCGCGGGCGCAGATCGAGGACGCCGAACGCAAGCTTTACGAACTCGCCGAGTCCGGCCGCTATGACGGCGGCTTCCAGAAATTCTCGCAGGCGCTGGCGGTCGCGGTCGATCTCGCCGCCAAGGCGTTCCAGCGCGATGGAAAGCTGTCCGGCATCTCGACAGGCATGCGCGACCTCGACACCAAGATGGGCGGCCTGCAGCACTCCGACCTCATCATCGTCGCGGGCCGTCCCGGCATGGGCAAGACCTCGCTCGCGACCAATATCGCCTACAATGTCGCACGAGCCTACGTTCCGGAACTCCAGGCCGATGGCACCACGAAGGCCGCCAATGGTGGCGTGATCGGCTTCTTCTCCTGCGAAATGTCGGCCGACCAGCTCGCCACGCGTATCGTGGCCGAGCGCACCGGCGTTCCCTCCTCCCACATCCGCCGCGGCGGCATCTCGGAAGCCGATTTCGAGAAGATCCGGGAGGTCTCGATCGAGCTGCAATCGCTGCCGTTCTATGTCGATGCCACCGGCGGCCTGTCGATCGCGCAGCTCATGGCGCGCGCGCGCCGGCTGAAGCGCCAGAAGGGCCTCGACCTTCTCGTGATCGACTACATCCAGCTTCTGTCCGGCTCCGGCAAACGCGCCAGCGACAGCCGCGTGCAGGAAATCACGGAGATCACGACCAGCCTGAAGGCGCTCGCCAAGGAGCTCAACGTTCCCGTGATCGCGCTGTCCCAGCTTTCACGCCAGGTCGAATCCCGCGACGACAAACGGCCGCAGCTCTCCGACTTGCGTGAATCCGGATCAATCGAGCAGGACGCCGACGTTGTGCTGTTCGTTTACCGCGAGGAATATTACCTCGCGATGAAGGAGCCCCGCCCAGGCACGCCTGAACACGAGAAGTGGCAGCTCGACATGAGTCTTGCGCACGGAAAGGCCGAAGTCATCATCGGCAAGCAGCGCCACGGCCCGACCGGCACCGTCGATTTGGCGTTCGAAGCCTCGGTCACGCGGTTCGGCGACCTTGCGCCTGACAGTCAGCTGCCGGCTCGCAGCGACAACGACTACTGAGTTCCTTGAACCGGACCGGCCACTTGCGTAAAACGGCGCCATGACAATGGCGTCCGACCCGAAAACGATCCCGCAATCCGGCCCTCTCTCCGCAGATGCCAACCAGGCTGCTGCGCTCGCCGCCTATGGCGGCGTGCTGACCGTCGATCTCGACGCGATCATCGCCAATTGGCGCAAGCTCGAGAAGACGGCGGTACCGGCCGAATGCTCGGCGGTGATCAAGGCCGACGCCTATGGTTGCGGCGCCGAACAAGTGTCACGAGCCCTGAGCAAGGCGGGCTGCAGGACCTTCTTCGTCGCCACCCTCGAGGAGGCGCGCAAGGTGCGCGCCGCGGTGCCGGAGCCCACGATCTACGTGCTCGGCGGCTATTTCCAGAACACCGGGGAGCACTACGCCAGGATCAATTGCCGTCCCGTGATCGGCGATCTCAACGAACTCGCCGAATGGGACGTATTCTGCCGCCGGAGCGGCTGGACCGGCGGCGCGGCTGTTCACATCGACACCGGCATGAACCGGCTCGGCCTGACGCTTGCGGACGCGCAAGCCATCATTCCCCGCATCAATGCCGGCGATCACGGCATCACACTGGTGATGAGCCATCTGGTCTCGGCCGAGCAGCTCAACAGCCCGCTGAATGCCAAACAGCTCGCAACCTTCCGCAGCATTGCCAGTGAATTCTCAGGCGTCCCGGCGGCCCTCGCCAATTCCTCCGGCATCTTCCTCGGCGCGCCATTCCAGTTCGACCTGGTGCGACCGGGGGCTGCGCTCTACGGCGTCAACCCGACGCCGGAGGCCGATAATCCCATGCAGCCGGTCGTCGAGCTCAAGGCGCGCATCGTGCAAATCCGCAATATCGAGCGCGGCGAGAGCGTCGGCTATGGCGGTACCTGGACCGCGCGGCGGCCGACGAAACTTGCGATCATCGCGGTCGGCTATGCCGACGGCTATTTCCGCGCCGCCAGCTCCAATGACGGCACCCGCGGCGCCGAAGTCATCGTGGCCGGCAAGCGCTGCCCGATCGCGGGCCGCATCTCGATGGACCTCATCGCCATCGACATCACCGACCTGCCGCCGAACGCGGCACGGCGCGGCCACATGGTCACGCTGCTCGGCGACGGCATCACCGTCGACGAACTCGCACACCATTTCGGCACGATCGGTTACGAGGTGCTGACCAGCCTCGGCCGCCGTTATGCCCGCATCTACAAGGGCGGCGATGCGGTGGAGCCGCTGGAACGGCCGACGCCGGCGACGGGAGCCGAGCAGCCGCACTCATCGCCGCCAATCGAGTAGCCGGCAGCCCCGCTGCCGAACTGAGCGCCGGGGTCCATCTCTCCGCATGGACTTGCCGACCTCCGTGTCCGGGCTCGCGCTACGCACGTCCGGGACACGGAAGGGATTGCTTACTTCTTCTTCCTGCTGTCCAACGCCGTCTTGCAGGTGTCGCTGAGCTGGTCGCGCTTGCCGTTCAGGCAGGCGACGACGCGGCCGCCGCCCGGCGCGATGCCGGCGCAGAATTTGTCGTAGTCCGCCTTGCACGCGCCGCGCGGATCGGACGATTGTGCCGATGCGCCTCTCCGGAGAACGCGACGACGAGTGCGATGGCAACAAAACTCAATTTGGACATTGTATCTCCGGGTACGGAAGGCGGGAGCCGGTAGCTCTACATGAGGATCGCGACATTCAACATCAACAACATCAACCGACGCCTGCCCAATCTGTTGGCATGGATGCGTGTCGCAAAGCCCGATGTCGTCGCGCTTCAAGAGTTGAAGGCAAGTGATGGCGAATTTCCGGCGGCTGCGATCGAAAAGGCCGGCTACGGCGCGGTCTGGTGTGGACAAAAGACGTGGAACGGCGTCGCCATCCTGGCCCGTGATGCCGAGCCCATTCTCACCCGCGAGCGCTTGCCGGGAAAGCCTGAAGATCTCGAAGCCCGCTACATCGAAGCCGCCGTGCGCGGCATCATCGTCACCAGCATCTACCTGCCGAACGGCAATCCGCAGCCGGGACCGAAATTCGACTACAAGCTCGACTGGTTCGCACGGCTCAAGCGCCACGCCAGAACGTTCATCAAGCAGGACCTGCCCGTCGTGCTCGCCGGCGACTACAACGTCGCGCCAACCGAGATCGACATCTACCCGACGCGCTCGTGGGACAAGGATGCGCTGATCCAGCCGAAGAGTCGCGCGGCCTTCGCGTCGCTGGTCGAACAAGGTTGGTGCGACGCGGTGCGCGAGCTGCACCCGGGCCAGCGCATCTACACGTTCTGGGACTACAAGCGAAACCGCTGGCCGCGCGACGCAGGCCTGCGGCTCGATCATCTCCTGCTCAGCCCTGCCCTCGCCCCGCGCCTGGCAAAAGCCGGCGTCGACAAGAAGATCCGCGCAGAGGATGGCGCAAGCGATCACGCGCCGGCATGGGTGGTGCTGCGGTGATCCTCATCACACATTCCTGCCGTCGATCACGTTCACCGGCACGGCATCCAGATCGAAATCGTAGCCGGCCCTTCCGCCGGCATGCTCTCAACAGCGGGTCGGTCAAAACAAAAAATTGAAAAACAACCCCATGCACAGTAGCCGACCCCTGTCCGCTCAATGAAACTACGGTTATTCCGAAATAACATCGTTGATCCATCGGGCAAAACACTGGCATGATGTCACCATCAAAAGACGTCCATCCGCATCGCCGGCAGTTAGAGCCCTTCAGGTTGCCCCTTCGTCGGGGATATTGAGAATCTTGCCGCAGGCCTTGCAATGCACGGCGTCGGCATCGTGCCTCTGGAGCCCGCAAGTCGGGCATGGAAATCGCACCTTGTGAGGACTGAGGAGCGCGCGGGCGAGATTGAAGAACAGCGTCACGCCGAAGATCATGATCACGACGGTGATCAAGCGGCCGAACGTGCCTGACAAGGTAATGTCGCCAAAGCCGGTCGTCGTCAGCGCGGTGACGGTGAAATACAGGGCATCGGCATAGTTTCGGATTTCGTCGTTGCGAAACTTCTGGGTCTCGTAAACGATTCCGGTCATGACGAAGATGAAGACGGCGAGGTTCGTGACGGCGAAGATGACCTCTTCGTTGCGACGAAAGAACGGAGAATCGATGCGCAGCCTCACCAGCATCTGGTAGTCGCGAAGCAGCCCCAGCGTTCGCAGGATCCGGAGAAAGCCGCCTGCCTCGCCGGCAAGCGGTGCCAGGAAGGATACGATCGCAACCATGTCGGCCCACGTCGCGAGTTGACTGAATTTTCGAAACGGATGCGGATCGACGAGGAGCCGTGCCGAGAAGTCAGCAAGCAGCATGACGCCGAACAGGACATCGAGCGTTTCAATGATCTCACTGGGCTGCAGGAACGAGGTTGCGATGATGAACAGGACCGTCACGATATCGAAGGCGAGCAGCGCATAGCGGAAGCGTACGCCGCTCGGCGTTGCGCCCTCGTAGAGGCGACGGACGTTGCTTCTGAGAGACGTGAAGGACATTGAATCATGATTGCGACTTGCACCGCTGATTGCAACTCTGAACGCGCTGCAAACTCCATCCCGATCGCTGCCATCTCCGGCTGGAACAGGAGATCATTTGTCGACCTGATGGGCGGCCCGGAGGATTCAGGAACGAGAAAGTCGACTCGGCGTTCAGCTCCGTTTCGGGAGCTGAATGCTCAAATCCGAGGAATACCGGAAGCTCGCCGAGCAATATCGCACGCGCCAACGATGCAAGATCGGCTCGTCGATGTTCTTCTGAGCGTCTGCGCCTATCCCGCAGTGGCGGGCCGGCTGGACCTCCTTTGCGTCCAATGAAAACCAGGAGAACGGCAGGATGGCCGGTCGGGACGTCTCGGACCGAGTGCGTGCCCTGAAGCGAGTGGGGGGACAGGGGCGGTCTCGAAGGAACCGTTTGGCTTCTCGTCACGACCAGCGGTCTCACTGGAGCGCGGCCGGCATTCGCCCTCGCCGCCGGCTCCGGTTACACTGCTCCGATTCCGGGAGCGACCGCCCTTGGCCTTTCTCTTCGTCCTCAGCGTCGGCCTCGTCGCCGGCACCATCTCCGGCATCGTCGGCACCGGCTCGTCGATCATGCTGATGCCGGTGCTAGTCTATGCCTATGGGCCGAAGGAGGCCGTGCCGATCATGGCAGTCGCCTCCGTGATGGCGAACTTCTCGCGGATTCTGGCCTGGTGGCGTGAGGTCGATTGGCGGGCCTGCGCGGCCTATTCGGTCACGGGCATTCCGGCCGCAGCGCTCGGCGCGCGGACGTTGCTGGCGCTGCCCTCGCACGTCGTCGATCTCGCCATCGGTATCTTCCTGATCGCGATGGTGCCGGTGCGGCACTGGCTGGCGCGGGATGACCTCAAGGCCAATCTCTGGCATCTGGCCGTCGGCGGCGCAGTCATCGGCTATCTCACAGGCATCGTGGTCTCGACCGGCCCGCTCAGCGTGCCGCTGTTCCTGTTCTACGGCCTCAGCAAGGGCGCCTTCCTCGCCACCGAAGCGGCCTCGTCGCTCGGGCTCTATTTCGCGAAATCGGTGACATTCGAGCGCTTCGGCGCACTGACCGGCGACGTCTTCATGAAGGGCCTGATTGCGGGCTCCTCGCTGATGTCGGGCGCCTTCATCGCAAAACGCTTCGTGCTGCATCTGAAGCCGGACGTGTTCCGCCTGGTCATGGACGCGATCATGATCGCAGCCGGGCTCTCGATGCTCTGGAGCGCGGCTCAGCCCTGAGACGGCCGCGCTCAGGCGGCGAATTCCGGAGAGATCGATGGGCTCTCGGAGATGCCGCGTCCCGGCACCGCCGGCTGCCGGCGGAGCCATTGCAACAGGGCCTCGAGCGGCTGCGGCCTCTGATAGAGGAAGCCCTGCCCGAACCTCACGCCCATGTCACGCATCGCCTCGGCCTGCTCGGCGCGCTCGATGCCTTCTGCGACCAGGGTCAGCCCCAACGTGCCGGCAAGCGATGCGATCACGCCGACGATGGCCTTGTCCTCCGCGCTCTCGGGGATCTCCCGGATGAATGCCTTGTCGATCTTGACCTTGTCGAGCGGGAAGCGCCTGAGATGAGCCAGCGAGCTGTAGCCGGTACCGAAATCGTCGAGCGCGATCGTGGCACCCAAGCGCCGCAGGCGATGCAGCGTTTCGGAGGCGCTGGCGATGTTGTTGATCAGCGATCCCTCGGTGATCTCGAGCTCGAGAGATGAGGCCGCAACATCGAAGCGCGCACAGGTCGCACGCAGCTCGGCGGCGAGCGAATGGTCGGCAAGTTCGGACGGCGGCAGGTTGATCGCGATCCGGATCTGCGGCCTGCCGGCGGCGGCCAACCGCTGCAAGGCCCGGCAGGCATCGGTCAGCACGTAGCGAGTCAGCCGCGCATTGTTGCCGCTGCGCTCGATCAGCGGCAGAAATTCGCCGGGGCCGATCACGCCATGCTCAGGATGCCGCCAGCGGATCAGCGCTTCCAGACTGACAACCTCGTGGGTTTCGAGATCGACCTGGCTCTGGTACCAGACCTCGAACTGTCCCTCGGCGAACCCGGTGGGAATGGCGAGCTCGAGATCCCTCCGGCGGCGATAGTCGCGCTGCAGCGCCTCGTCCAGTACGGCGACCGTGCCGGGCGCCTTGCTCTTGGCATGATAGAGCGCGATGTCGGCGAGCGTCGGCAGATGCGACAGCTCCGGATCGTCGGCGCGACGCACGGCAAGGCCGATGCTGGCGCGCGGCACCACTTGCTTGTCGTGGAGGCGGATCGGCTCGGAAATGGCGTCCAGCACCTGCTGAGCGAATGCGTGCGCGGCCTGTTCGTGGCTCACATCGGGACGAATGACGACGAACTCGTCGCCGCCGAGCCGTGCAACCCAGTCCTCCACCTCGACCGCTCCGCGAAGACGCTCCGAGATCTGAACCAGGAACTTGTCGCCGGCCTCGTGACCGAAGGTGTCGTTGATGCCCTTGAAGTCGTCGAGATCGATGAAGCAGAACGCGACCAGCGTATCCGGCGAGCCCCCGTCCCGGCTTGCCACGGCCAGGCGCTCGGTCAGGGAGCGCCGGTTCGGCAGCCCCGTGAGCGGATCGTGCGTCGCCATGTGCCCGAGCCGGTCCAGCGCGCCTGACGTCGTGTGCTGCATGGCGTTGAAGGCGCGCGCGAGCTGGCCGAATTCGTTCGAGGACGTGACGTCCGCCGGATAGGCCCGGCCATCCTGCTTGCTGCGCTGGATCGCCGACATCATGGCCGCCAGCGGCCGGCCGATGAAGATGTTGGCGGAGATCCGCATGGCGATCAGGGTCGCAACGGTTGCGAGCAGGCCGACCACCAGCAGCAGCACCAGGCGGCTGCCCGCATCCGCGTACAACGTCGCGCGCGAATAAGCGATGGCGATGCGACCGGCCTGAACGGCCATGTTGCCATTGCTGTAGCGGATCGGGCGCGAGATTTCGACGACCTGGTCGTCGGGCCGGGCGACCACGCGGGCAATCGCGGCGCCGGTATCGTCATAGACGGCCGCCGCCGCGATGGTCTCGTCGTGCATGATCTCGTTGAGCACGCCCGTGACCTGGTCGTAGCGCATCTTCCACAGCGGTTCGGCGATCAGCTCGGCCCGGCTCTCGGCGACCCGGACCATGCGGGCGTCGAGCTGCCTGACGCGCGACCAGAAGCTCGATGCCTCGACACCGGCAGAGGCCAGAAGTTGCACCAGCAGCAGAACGGGCACCGTGGCCCAGATCATCGCGTGGACGACCGAGCGCAGGCGCGGCGCTGGCTGCTGGTCGCGATCCGGATCGGTCATCGCCTCATCCTTGCGCATCAGTCCGCAACGCCTTCGGGAAGCGGCAGCGACGAGATCAGCGCATCGAGGGAGAAGTCATATTGGCCGCAGCGTCCGGCCTTGGCCCGGAACCGCGTAAAATCGATCCGGTCGAACGCACGCATCCTGATGAGGTCGCCAACCGAAGCGAGGTTGTCGCGCGTGATCGCAGACGTCTTGACCTCGACATGGGGCGAAACGGCCGCGAAATCGCAGCCATCGGCATAGTCGCGCAGGAGAACGATCGACCAGCCGCCGAGCAGGAAATGCCCGCCGTCGGTCAGCAGCAGACGGCCCGCCTTGATCTCGCGCAGCGCGTCCTCCGACCAGTTGAGTCCAACGACCTTGATGTTTCGACCGGGCACGAGGCCGGCAGCGATCGCAGCGCGGAGCGCGCCGAGCGCCATCGGATCGTTTCCGGCCCATATGCCGGCAGGCCGGATCTCCTTGCGAGAAGCCCAACCCAGGTAGTTCGCCGTGACCCGCTCTGCCTCCGATTGCGTCCAGTTGGCGAACAGCAGCCGGTCCACCACGACGTCAGGCGCGGCATCCACGGCCAGCTTGAGGCCGGCGTTACGGGCAATCGAAGCCGGAGTGATTTCGTCGCCGCCGATTCCGAGAATATGGATCTTGCCGTCGGGGCTCTGCCATTTCTCGGCACGCGCCGCCCCGATCAGCGCATTGGCCATCCGTGCACCCGCGGTCTGCAGATCGGTCGTGATGTCGCCGAGCCAGGTCTTGAGCTTCTCGCGCGGCGGTCCAAAACGCGCCGCATCCTCGCCGATCAGCGTGTTCGAGAGCAGCAGCGTCTTGACGCCTGCAGCCTCGGCCGCCTCCAGGATCGGGACGGCAGCGGACTCCTCGTTCGACAGGATGAGGAAATCGGGCTTGTCGGGACGTGCCACCACGCCGAAGCCGAGCTCCTGCATGGTGCGGTAATTCCGCTCACTGGTCAGCACCTCGACATGCGCGTCGAGCCTGCGGCCGGCGGCCTGCATGGTCTGCGCGACCATGTCCCAGTAGACCTCGCCGGTCTTGCCGGGATTGACGAAGACGATGTCGAGGGGCTTGGCAAGGCTACCGCCGGCGGACGCGATAGCGCCGCAGACGATGCCCGCAGCGAGCAATATTCGCAGGAATCTCGTCATTTCTCTTCGCCGGCCCCCATTGGTCCTAGGGTGGACCCGCGTCCGCTAATACTTCGCAAAATCAACCCGGCCACAGCGGCACAGAGCTAATGAACGGTATATCTATCGTGTCGGATTGAGATAATCGAAGCGCAGGCCATCGCGGCCGCCGTTCCGTGCTATCCAGCAAGTTGAAACCTCGACTCATCTGTTCCCCATGGCCAAGAGCACCCTCTCCTTCGTCTGCCAGAACTGCGGCGCGGCCTATAACCGCTGGCAGGGCAAGTGCGAGTCCTGCGGCGAGTGGAATACACTCGCGGAAGAAGACACGAGCGGCAGCGTTCCGGTGTCGATCCGCTCCAAACGCAAGGGCCGAACGTTCGCGCTGGAGAGCCTTGCCGGAAAAAGTCCGGATGCGCCGCGCCTGTCCTCAGGGATGACCGAGCTCGACCGCGTCACCGGCGGCGGCTTCGTCCGCGGCTCGGTGCTGCTGGTCGGCGGCGATCCTGGAATTGGCAAGTCGACGCTGCTGACGCAGGCGACCAGCCTGCTGGCGCGCGCCGGCCACCGCGTGGTCTACATCTCCGGTGAAGAGGCGGTCGCCCAGGTGCGCCTGCGCGCCGAGCGGCTCGGGCTGTCGGACGCACCGGTCCAGCTCGCCGCCGAGACCTCCGTGGAGGACATCGTCTCGACGCTGTCGGAGGGCGCGGTGCCGCGGCTGATCGTGATCGACTCGATCCAGACCATGTGGACCGACACGGTGGAATCGGCGCCCGGCACGGTGACGCAAGTACGCGCCTCGGCGCAGGCGCTGATCCGTTTCGCCAAGAAAACCGGCGCCGCCATCATCCTGGTCGGCCACGTCACCAAGGACGGCCAGATCGCAGGTCCCCGCGTGGTCGAGCACATGGTCGACGCGGTGATGTCGTTCGAGGGCGAAGGCTCGCAGCAATTTCGCATCCTGCGGGCCGTGAAGAACCGTTTCGGCCCGACCGACGAGATCGGCGTGTTCGAGATGACCGGCCTCGGCCTGCGCGAGGTCACCAACCCCTCTGAGCTGTTCTTGTCCGAGCGCGATCTCGGCACGCCCGGCACCGCAGTCTTTGCGGGCATCGAGGGCACAAGGCCCGTCCTGGTCGAATTGCAGGCGTTGGTGGCCCCGACCTCGCTCGGCACCCCGCGCCGCGCCGTGGTCGGCTGGGACCCGAGCCGGCTGTCGATGGTGCTGGCGGTGCTGGAGGCGCATTGCGGGGTCAAGCTGTCCGGCCACGACGTCTATCTGAACGTCGCCGGCGGCCTGCGCATCCACGAGCCCGCGGCCGACCTCGCCGCCGCCGCGGCGCTGGTGTCGTCGCTGGTTAATGCGCAGTTACCCACCGATGCCGTCTATTTCGGCGAGATCTCGCTCTCGGGCGTGGTCCGCCCCGTGGCACAGACCCCGGCGCGGCTGAAGGAGGCGGCAAAACTCGGCTTCCAGCGCGCGGTGCTGCCCGAATCGGCACGCGGCGAGACCGGCGGCGATGCCGGATTGTCGCTGAATGCGGTGAACAGCCTGACGACATTGGTGGCCGAGATCGCCGCCCGCGGCTCCCGCCGAGGCGAATCGAACGCCCCGGCAGAGAAAAATGCCACACCGGCAAGATTCCGCCGCGGAGAGGGTTAGGTGGAGGTGACGCCGGAGGCCCTCGCCGCTATACAGCCGTCACAAAAGCAGCATGGGATTGCGTGGTTGCGGCCTTGCCGGGAACGCCGTCTGCCCTTCTTTTAGGGCAGCGGCCAAACACCGATTCGCTGAGCCTTTGACAGTACGAGCGGACCAGACCAGCCGATGCCAGTAACACTCCTCGACCTGATCCTGCTCGGTGTGATGCTGATCTCGGGCCTGCTCGCCATGGTCCGCGGCTTCATGCGCGAAATCCTGTCGATTGCGGCCTGGGGCGCGGCGGCGATCGTGACGCTGTACTCGTTCTCGAAGCTGCTGCCGACGGCCAAGACCTATTTCAACAACGACACGGTCGCGAGCGTCGTCGTGGTCGCCGGCGTGTTCGTCGGCACCCTGGTCGTGGTCTCCGTGATCACGGTGCGCATCTCCGACATGATCCTGGATTCGCGGATCGGCGCACTGGACCGCACCCTCGGCTTCCTGTTCGGCCTGGCTCGCGGGCTTTTGATCGTCGTGGTCGCCTTCCTGTTCTTCACCTGGCTGGTTCCGGACAAGCAGCGTCCGGACTGGGTCACGGGGGCCAAGTCCCGCGTGGTGCTCCAGGGAACCGGGGACTGGCTGATGGCCCTCTTGCCTGACGACCCCGAGAACACCATCTTGAAGAGATTCAAGAAAAACAAACCAGATGATGATCAAGCTGAATCCGAGCAGCAGCCTTCGGGCAGTGCCGACGGATACAGTAAATCGGCTCGTGACGGCATGAAGAAGCTGATCGAGAAACCTGCGGCGCGTTGATTGGCCCCTAAAGAAAGGCGCGGACGAGATGCGACACCCTGACCAGGACGCCCAGTTTGATCTTGATCTCAGGGCCAGTTCGGGCCCGGCCGCGCTCGAGCTTCAGGACGATCTGGAGGGGGATACGCTGCGCGAGGAATGCGGCGTGTTCGGCATCTACGGTCACCCTGATGCGGCCGCGATCACCGCGCTCGGCCTTCACGCTCTCCAGCACCGCGGCCAGGAAGCCGCCGGCATCGTCTCCTACGACGGCAGCCGCTTTCACTCGGAACGCCGCCTCGGTCTCGTCGGCGACACCTTTTCCCGCCGCGAGGTGATCGACCGCCTGCCCGGCAATGTCGCGGTCGGCCATGTCCGCTATTCCACCACCGGCGCCACCATCCTGCGCAACGTGCAGCCGCTGTTCGCCGAGCTCAATGCCGGCGGTCTCGCCGTCGCCCATAACGGCAATCTCACCAACGGCCTGACGCTGCGCCGCGAGCTGGTGCGGCATGGCGCGATGATGCAGTCGACCACCGACACCGAGGTGATCCTGCACCTGGTCGCGCGCTCCAAGCGGAGCCGCTTCATCGAGCGCTATATCGACGCGCTGCGCGAGATCGAAGGCGCCTATGCGCTGGTCTCGCTGACCAACAAGAAGCTGGTCGGCGCGCGCGATCCGCGCGGCATCCGCCCGCTCGTACTCGGCGATCTCGACGGCTGTCCGATCCTGACCTCGGAGACCTGCGCGCTCGACATCATCGGCGCGCGCTTCGTGCGCGACATCGAGCCCGGCGAAGTCATCGTGTTCGACGAGAGCGGCCAGGACATCCACAAGCCGTTCCCGCCGATGGCGCCGCGTCCCTGCATCTTCGAATACATCTACTTCTCGCGTCCGGATTCGATCGTCCACGGCCGTTCGGTCTACGAGGTGCGCAAGGCCTTCGGTGCGCAGCTCGCGCGCGAGAGCCACGTGCCGATCGACGTCGTCGTGCCGGTGCCGGATTCCGGCGTGCCCGCCGCCGTCGGCTACAGCCAGCATTCCGGCGTGCCGTTCGAGCTCGGCATCATCCGCAACCACTATGTCGGCCGGACCTTCATCCAGCCGACGCAGGCGATCCGCGAATCCGGCGTGCGCATGAAGCATTCGGCCAACCGCGCCGCGATCGAAGGCAAGCGCATCATCCTGATCGACGATTCCCTGGTGCGCGGCACCACCTCGAAGAAGATCGTGCGCATGATGCGCGATGCCGGCGCCAAGGAAGTGCACTTCCGCCTCGCCTCGCCCCCGATCCTCTATCCCGACTATTACGGCATCGACCTGCCCGACCGCGGTGGCCTGCTGGCGGCGACGCATTCGCTGGAGGAGATGCGCGAGATCATCGGCGCCGACTCGCTCGCCTTCCTGTCGATCGACGGCATGTACCGCGCCATGGGCGAGCCCGGCCGCGACCCCGCCAATCCGAAATTCTCGGACCATTGCTTCACCGGCGCCTATCCGACCCACCTCACCGACCAGACCCAGACCGAGCCGCAACCGCGGCAATTGTCGCTGCTGGCCGAGGCGAGCTGACACCGAAGGCGTCACACCGGGGCGGTCCGTAAGGACCGAACCCGGGATCCCGGGTCTGGTGCTTTGCACCATCCCGGAATGACAGGTGCCGTGATGGGGCTTGTCCCGGCCATCCACGCCTGTAAAACCCCGCCATGACCAAGTCCCTCGCTGACCGCATCGCTCTCGTTACCGGCGCCTCGCGCGGCATCGGCTTCGCCACGGCCAGGGCGCTGGCCAAGGCGGGTGCGCATGTCGTTGCGGTGGCGCGCACGCAGGGCGGGCTGGAAGAACTCGACGACGAGATCCGCAAGGACGGCGGCAGCGCCACGCTGGTGCCGCTCAACCTCAGCGATTCCGACGGCATCGCGCGGCTGGGCGCCAGCCTGCACGAGCGCTACGGCAAGCTCGATATCCTCGTCGGCAATGCCGGCGTGCTCGGCCCGTCCTCGCCGCTCGGCCATATCGAGCTGGAGACGTTCAACGAGGTGATGGCGGTGAACGTCTCCGCGAACTTCCAGCTGATCCGCTGCATGGAGCCGCTGCTGAGGCAGTCGGATGCCGGGCGCGCCGTGTTCATCACCTCCGGCGCCGCCAGTAAGGCGACCGCCTATGTCGGCCCCTACGCCGCGTCCAAGGCCGCGCTGGAAACGCTGGCCCGCGCTTGGGCGCAGGAGACGGCGAATACGAAGCTGCGAGTCAATTTGTTCAATCCCGGCCCGGTCCGCACGCGCATGCGCGCGACGCTGATGCCGGGCGAGGATCCGGCGACGCTCGACACGCCCGAGCAGGTCGCCGAATTCATCGTGCCGATGTGTGGGCCTGACTGGACCGAGACCGGCAAGTTCTACGACTACAAGACCCGCACCGTGATGAGCTTCCGCGCGCCGGCCTGATTGACCCGATTGCCTCCCCACGATTGATGGCCCGCGCTTAGGCGGCAGCAACGTCGGCAGTTCGGTCACATCGGGCACGGCGATCGATGCCAAGGGTAACGACTATACCGCCGAGGCCGATATCGGAAAGCACATCCGGAAATTCAAACTGACATCAGCGCGCTCAAATAGCGTCTCAACGCATTTTGCCCGAAGGTTAACCGACGGATGACGCTACGACGCAGCGTCATCCAGCTTTAGGCGCATTGCCGCCGGCCGTGGGACAGGCTAGAGCCATCAGCCGGAACAAGGCTCCGCAAGAGAGCCGTCCGCATATTTGACAATGGAGGAAACCTTTTATGACGACGACGTTCGCGCGCCGCTCCGCGGCCCTTCTGGCCTGTGTCGCCTTCAGCTTTGCCACATCCGCCTTCGCCCAGGACAAGACGGTCAAGATTGGCGTGCTCAACGACATGTCGAGCCTTTATGCCGATATCGGCGGCCCGAACTCCGTGGTCGCGATCAAGATGGCGGTCGAGGATTCCGGCCTGCTCAAGAAGGGCTGGAAGATCGAGGTTTTGAGCGGAGATCACCAGAACAAGCCTGACGTCGGCGTCAATATCGCCAGGCAGTGGATCGACAACGAGAAGGTCGACGCGATTGCGGACACGCCGAGCTCGGGCGTAGCGCTCGCGGTGAGCAATCTCGTCAAGGAGAAGAACGCGGTGCTGCTCAATTCGGGCGCGGCCACGGCAGACCTCACCGGCAAGGCCTGCACGCCCAACACCATCTCCTATACCTACGACACCTACATGCTGGCCAACGGCACCGGCAAGGCGCTGACCAAGGCCGGCGGCGACAGCTGGTTCTTCCTGACCGCCGACTACGCGTTCGGTCACGCCCTGGAGCGCGACACCAGCGCCGTGGTCACCGCCAACGGCGGCAAGCTGCTCGGTGGCGTCAAGCACCCGCTCAACACCGCGGACTTCTCCTCCTTCCTGCTTCAGGCGCAATCGTCGAAAGCCAAGATCATCGGCCTCGCCAATGCCGGCGGCGACACCACCAACGCCATCAAGCAGGCCGCCGAGTTCGGCATCGTCCAGGGTGGCCAGAAGCTCGCCGCGCTGCTGCTGTTCATCAACGACGTGCACTCGCTGGGCCTCAAGACCGCGCAGGGCCTGACCTTCACTGAATCGTTCTACTGGGACCTGAACGACAAGACCCGCGAATGGTCCAAGCGCTTCTCGGCGCTGGCCAGCAAGAACGCGATGCCCTCGATGACCCAGGCCGGCAATTACGCGATGGTGCTGCATTATCTCAAGGCGATGGAAGCGCTCGGGGGCAATCCCCATGACGGCGCCAAGGTCGTCGCCAAGATGAAGGAGCTGCCGACTGACGATCCGCTGTTCGGCAACGGACCGCTGCGCGCCGACGGCCGCCGCCTCATCCCGGCCTATCTGTTCGAGGTGAAGAAGCCCGAGGAGTCGAAGGGCCCGTGGGACTATTACAAGCTGGTCGCCACCATCGCGCCTGAAGACGCAGCCAAGCCGCTCAAGGACAGCGACTGCCCGCTGGTGAAGAAGTGACCGCGTAGCGGTTACGCGACGTCACACAGATCATGCCCGGGCTCGTCCCGGGCATTGGCGTTTCGGACTGTCTTCGTCGCCGCCAGCGATCGCGCCGGACTGGCGCAGCGCCCTGCGCTGTCGCCTCGCCGGAGCCGTCGCTCACGACGGCCGCTTGCGCTTGTGCGCGAAAGGATTGGCCTTCTCGCGAAGAGTGATACGCACCGGCGTGCCCGGCAGCTCGAAGGTCTCGCGCATGGAGTTGGTGAGATAGCGCAAGTAGGATTGCGGCACCGCGTCCGCACGCGAGCAGAACAGCACGAAGCTCGGCGGGCGCGCCTTGTTCTGGGTGATGTAGTTCAGCTTCAGCCTGCGGCCGGACACCGCCGGCGGCGGATTGGCCTGGATCGCCTGCTCGAACCAGCGATTGAGCGCGGCCGTCGGCACGCGCCTGTTCCAGACCGCGTAGGCATCCTGGATCGCCTGCATCAGGCGGTCGATGCCCTCGCCCATCAGGCCTGAGACGGCGACGATAGGCACGCCCTTGAGTTGCGGCAGCCAATGGTCGGCATCGCGGCGCAGGCCCGAGATCGCGCCGCCCCCCTTGGTCTCCATCAGGTCCCATTTGTTGACGGCGAGCACGACCGCCCTTCCCTCGCGCTCGATCAGATCGGCGATGCGCAGGTCCTGCTCCTCGAAGCGGTTCTGCGTGTCCATCATCAGCACGACGACCTCGGCAAAGCGCACCGCGCGCAACGCGTCCGCGACCGAAAGCTTCTCCAGTTTCTCCTCGATCCGCGAGCGCCGACGCAGGCCTGCCGTGTCGAAGACGCGAAAATCGCGGCCCTTCCAGTGGATCTCGACCGCGATGGAATCGCGCGTGGTGCCGGCTTCCGGGCTGGTCAGCAGACGCTCCTCGCCGAGCAGATGATTGATCAGCGTCGATTTGCCGGCGTTGGGCCGACCGACGATGGCAACCCGGATCGGACGCGTCGCGGCCTCCTCCTCCGAGATCGGCGCATCCTCCTCGCCCTCGTCCTCGTCCTCGTCGAGGGGCTCCGGCATCAGCTTGGCTAGTGCGTCATAGAGCTCGCCCATGCCCTCGCCATGCTCGGCGGATATCTGGATGGGATCGCCGAGGCCGAGCGCAAAGGCCTCCATCGCGCCGGCATCGCCATGCTTGCCCTCGCTCTTGTTGGCGATCAGCAGCACCGGCTTGTTGGCCTTGCGGGCGAAATCGGCGAAGGCGCGATCGGTGGGCGTGAGGCCGATGCGGGCATCGATGACGAAGAACAGCGCGTCGGCCTGCGCGATCGCAGTCTCGGTCTGCTCCTGCATGCGCGCGGTCAGCGAGCCCTTGGCGCCCTCGTCGAGGCCGGCCGTATCGATGATCGTGAACTGGAGGTCGCCGAGCCTGGCCTCGCCTTCGCGGCGGTCGCGGGTGACGCCCGGCAGGTCATCGACCAGCGCGAGCTTCTGTCCGACCAGGCGGTTGAACAGCGTCGATTTGCCGACATTGGGCCGGCCGATGATGGCGATCGTGAAGGACATCGGTCATTCGTGCGCTGCCGGGGCTGCGCCTGTCAATGCAATGGGAAATATCAGCGCGAGAAGCTGCCGCTCGGCAGCGGCGCCGGGAAGGCGCTCTGGGTTTGCTGCTGCGCGGGTTGGGCGGGCTGCGCCTGCTGGACGGGCTGGTCCGGCGGCGGCGCGGTGGTGCGCCTGCGGACGATCTTGTGCTTGGGCGGCGGAGCGGCCGCCGCCGGCGCGGCCTCGGGCTGGGCTTCGCCGTCGACCTCACCGGCCGGCGCTTCGGCCGGCGCGGCGGCGACCGGCTGTCGCGATTTCGCGGCCTTGGCACCCTTCGCCGGCTTGGCCGGCTCCGGTGGCGGCTCCGCAGGCAAAGCCGCTACGGCAGGCGCGTTCGGATCGGGCTGCTGCTGCGCGCCCTTGTACAGCTCCTTCGGCACGCCCTGCTCGAGGCCTGGCACGCCCTCCGGGAACACCGGCTTGCGGTCGCCCGGCAGCTTCTTCTTGGTGTCGAGGAAGTCGAGCATGTCGCTTGGATCGAAGCTGGAGCAGCCGCCCAGCACGCCGGTGAAGGCGATGAGGACGGCGGCTGCGATCAAGCGTGGCGTGCGGCGCATCTTGTGTCTCGTCTCAAGTCAGAGGGCCGTCGTCAGCTGGTCTTGCTCAGCTCTTGGCGACGGGCGGCAGCAGAGCCTGGAGCGCCTCGGCACGCGAGCGCAGGCCGGGCGGCGTTTCGCCGTCTCCGTCAATCGCGTCGAGCCATTTGCGGGCTGCGGTCATGTCGTTGTTGCGCCAGGCCGACAATGCCAGCATCTCGCGGGCGCTGTGGCGGAAGGTCGATTTCGGTGCGGCGGAGGGCTCCAGCCGCTGCTGCATGTCGGCGTAGCTGGCGCTGTCGAGCAGCAGGCCGGCGGCGCGGATCTTCGCCAGATCCTGCCACTCACCGCCAATGCTGCGGTCGGCGGCAATGTCGTCATACATCTTCGCGGCGGCCTTGGGATCGCGGCTCGCGGCCTCGGCGGCAGCGCGCAGCCGCGCCAGGGTTCGATAGCCCGACGGAGCCTTGGCGGCGAGCTCGGTGAAGGCCTTCTCGGCGTCGGCGTGCTTGTCCTGCTCGGACAGCTCGACGGCCTTCTCGAAGGCGGCGCCGGCCTCAGCGGCCTTCTTGGCCTCCAGATATTGGTAGCCGCGCCAGCCACCGACGGCGGCCACGACCAGCACCATCAGGGCGATGAAGTAGATCGAATACTTGTCCCACAGCTTCTTGAGCTGTTCGCGACGTACTTCCTCGTCGACTTCGTTAAATAATTCAGACACTTATGTTAATCCCATGCCCGTCCGGGTGCGCGCGCCAAAGCGTTCGCGTCAGGAATCCCGTCCCCACGTGGCCCGCGGGGTACCCTAACGATATGGCGGTGGCAAGGCAAAGCGAGGCCGATCAAGGCGTTAACCACCCGGGGCAGGCCCGGAGAACCCCGTCCGGCTCAGCTTCCGAGCAGCTCCCGCAGCTGCCGTTTCAGCACTTTGCCATTGGCGTTGCGCGGCAGCGGCTCGGCCGTGATCGCCAAGGTCTCGGGAACCTTGTAGTCGGACAGCCGCTCCGCGCACCAAGCCCGCAAGTCGGTGTCGGCCACCGGCGTGCGTGTCACCACCACGGCGTGGACGCGCTCGCCCAACACGGGGCACGCCTTCGCAATGATCGCGCTCTCGACCACGGCGGGATGCCCTGCCAGCACGGATTCGACCTCGGCCGAATAGATCTTCAGGCCGCCACGGTTGATCATGTCCTTCTGCCGGTCGAACACGCGGACAAACCCCTCCGCGTCGACCGAGCCGAGATCGCCCGAGTGCCAGAACCCGCTGGTGAAGCTTTCGGCCGTGGCTTTGGGGTTATTCCAATAGCCCCTGATGACGGAGGCGCTCTGGATCCAGAGCTCGCCGATCTCGCCAGGAGGAAGCTCCCGCCCGTCCGGTCCCATGGCAATGATGCGCGCGCCCGGACACGGCAGTCCGACGCTGTCGATGTGGCTCGCCGTCAATTCGCCCGGCATGATCGTCGACGGCGACGTCGTCTCGGTCGCGCCGTAGCAGTTCATCAGCTTCAGGCCGGGAATCTTCGCCTTGAGCTTCTCGATGGTCGCGACCGGCATCGGCGCGCCGCCAAAGCCGCCGATGCGCCAGCTCGACAGATCATAGCTGTCGAAATCGGGCTGGAGCAGGCAGAGATTGTACATCGCCGGCACCATCACCGTGTAGGTGACGCGCTCGCGTGCGGCGAGCTTGAGGTAATCGGCCGCCTTGAATTCTGGCATGATGATCAGCGCGCCGCCGCAGCGGATCATTGTCGTGATGTTGGCGACGACGCCGGTGACATGGCCGAGCGGCACCGCGGCGATCGAACGGTCGACGTCCGTCAACTGCAGACAGGACACGAACACCATCGAGGAATGAACGATGTTGCAATGGGCCAGCATCGCGCCCTTCGGCTTGCCTGTCGTCCCCGAGGTGTAGAGGATCATCGCGGTGTCCTCCTCGCCCGTCTCGACCGGCGCCGGCGCCGGCGGGTTGTCGGCGAGCACGGCGAAACGCGACCGAGCCGGATCCTCGTCGACGGCGATGCGATGGATGACATCGGGCACATCCTGCGCATCCGGCAGCCGCTCGGCGAGCGAGGCCTCGTGGATCAGGATCTTTGCGCCGCAATCGGCCAGCACATAGGCGATCTCCGGCTTCTGCTGGCGGGTGCTGAGCAGCACCGTCACCAGGCCCTCATGCGCAGCGGCGAATAGCAGCAGGGGAAATTCGATGCGGTTGCCGAGCAGGATCGCGACACGATCGCCGCGCTGCAATCCGAGCTTGCGAAATCCCGCTGCAATCCGTGCGGCCTGCTCCACGGCCTGCTGCCAGTTCAGGCGGACATTCCCCGCGATCAGCGCTTCACCGCTGGCGTTGCGGGCGCAGGCTTCCGCGATCATCGCCCACAGGCTCGCCGGCCGATCCCGGAAGGCGGGCACGACCCGATCGCCAAAGCGCGCCTCATACCGCATCGGCGGGATCTGCGAATGCGACCAATCCATCGAAGGCCCTCTGCTTGTTGCTCTTACCAGCTTCCGCGCATGGACATCCGGGTCTCGTCTTGTGCTGACCGGCTAGACACCGATGACGGGAACACCGATCACGACCGGATGGAACGCGAACGCAAGCGCCAAATAGGCAACGATGCCGACCGCAACTGCGATCAGATCGTTGGTGATGCCGCCGACCGGAATCGGCGGGCCGCCGGCGTCGGTGCGATGCTTGAGCGAAATACGGTCATACACCGCCCAGCCCAGGAACGAGCCGAACAGGATGATCGAGCCGAGATCGCCGTTGGCGAGCAGGTGCGCGGCGGCCCACAGCTTGATGCCCGCCAGCATCGGATGCTTCAAGGTCGCATAGATGCGGCCGCGCAAGTAAGAGGCCACCACCAGGATGACCGCCGGCAGCATCAATGCGAGCGTAATGTGCTTCATGGCCTTCGGCGGATACCAGACGTCGATCCAGCCCGTGGCGCGATAGTGGGCATAGCCCCAGATGATCATCGCGAGCCCCGCCAGCGAGATGAGCGAATAGAGGATCTTGTAGGATCCCTCGCCGAGCCTTGCGATCGCCTCGGCGCGCATCTCGCGTTTGGTGGTGAACACATGCGCCGCAAAAAACAGCGCAAGCCCCAGGATCATGACCAGCAGACCCACGACATTCTCCCCTTTTGACCAGCGCCCCAGCCTCTGAGGTATCATCGATTGGCTCGCGGTCGCAACTCTTCCTCATGGTGAGGAGGCGCTCAGCGCCGTCTCGAACCATGCAGGCCCGGCTGTGCGACAGCGTCGCCTTTCATCCCTTCGAGACGCGCGCGGTGCGCGCTCCTCAGGATGAGGAGACAGAGCGGTGCTACTTCGCAAGCTCGCGATTGTCGACGTAGCGGATCGCGATCGGCTTGCCCGCCAGCGCGCCGCCAAAGCTGCTGGTGAATTTCAGCGGCAGGCATGCCTTCAACGATGCGTTGATGGCATCGAGATAGGTCGCGCGGGTGTCGGCAGGGACACCCGCGGTCGCAAATGTCATGCGCGGCGGGCCGATCAGACCGCCCGATCGGTTGAGGCTGAACCGCACCGACATCTGCATGCCCGCCCGCGCATGGTCAGCGGGAGGAGGTGACCAACACGAACGCAGCTCGGCGAAGAGGTCGCCGATCGTATCAAGGTCATGATCGGGCCGCCGGTACTTCGCAATGTCGGCTTGCGCAGGAACGCTCTCGACCGTGAGCTGGAGAGTCTCGCCGAATGGAAATGGAATTTCGGTGATGCAAGGTCCCTGAAAAGGCCCGCCGCACGGCTCATACGAGAACGGCTCCTCTTCGAGAGGGCGGCGCCACGCGTCGGCCGATGCCGGCAGGATCGTCACAAGGAGGAGCACAAGGATGAAGCGCCACATGACCACGAAACCACAGGACCCATCCCGACGGAAATCGGCACCGGCCGCCCCGGTATCAAGCCTGCGCTCGTTCACATACGCGTTCAAATCCGCTCTTGAGGTCAGGCCGGGGCATGGCAGCGGAGAGTATGGCTGCACGGCGGAGGGACGTGGCTGCCCTACCCCTTCTTCTTGACGTCCTTGACGTTGCTGAACTCGATGCCCTCGGCGCGCTCCCTGGTGTAGCCGAGATAGAATTCGTTCCGGGCGAGATACACGGGATCGCCGTCGACGTCGTCGGCGATGCTGGAGGTGTTGGCAGCGATGAAGGCATCGAGCTTCTTGCGGTCCTCCGAGGAGACCCAGCGCGCCAGCTGAAATTCGCTGACCTCGAACTCGACCGGCAGCGAATATTCCGCCTCGAGCCGAGCCTTCAGCACGTCGAGCTGGAGCGCACCGACCACACCGACCAGCGCCGGCGCGCCGTCGCGCGGGCGAAACACCTGCACCACGCCCTCCTCCGACATCTGCTGCAGCGCTTCCTTCAGCTTCTTCGCCTTCATCGCGTCGGTGAGACGGACGCGGCGGACGATTTCCGGAGCGAAGCTCGGCACGCCGACGAAGTTGAAATCGTCCCCTTCCGTCAGCGTATCGCCGATGCGCAGCGTGCCGTGGTTGGGAATGCCGACGACGTCGCCGGCGAAGGCTTCGTCCGCCACGGAGCGATCCTGCGCGAAGAAGAATTGCGGGCTCGACAGCGGCATGCTTTTGCCGGTGCGCACGAGCTTCGCCTTCATGCCGCGGCTGAGTTTGCCGGAGCACAGCCGCGCGAAGGCGATGCGGTCGCGGTGGTTCGGATCCATGTTGGCCTGGATCTTGAACACGAAGGCGCTCATGCGCGGATCGGTGGCCTCGACCTTGCGCTGGTCGCTGTCCTGCGCACGCGGCTCGGGCGCGAACTTGCCGAGGCCTTCCAGCAGGTCGCCGACGCCGAAATTGCGCAGCGCGCTGCCGAAATAGACCGGCGTCAGATGGCCTTCGCGGAACGCCTCGAGCTCGAACGGCTTTGACGCCTCCGTGACGAGCTCGAGCTCGTCCTTCACGGCGGAGACGTCGAGATTGGCGTTGAGCTTGGCCAGTTCTTCGATCTCGATCTGCTGCGCCGCACCGGTCTTGGCGCCGCCGCCTTCGAGCAGGCGCACGCCGCCATTGACGACGTCATAGGTGCCGAGGAAGTCGCGGCCGCGACCGACCGGCCAGGTCATCGGCGTGGTGTCGAGCGCCAGCGTCTTCTCGATCTCGTCGAGCAGCTCGAAAACGTCGCGGCTCTCGCGGTCCATCTTGTTGATGAAGGTGATGATCGGAATGTCGCGCAGGCGGCACACCTCGAACAGCTTCCGGGTGCGCGCCTCGATGCCCTTGGCGGCGTCGATCACCATCACCGCGGAATCGACCGCCGTCAGCGTGCGATAGGTGTCTTCCGAGAAGTCCTCGTGGCCCGGCGTGTCCAGCAGGTTGAACACCAGCCCTTCGAACTCGAAGGTCATCACCGAGGTCACGACCGAGATGCCGCGTTCGCGCTCGATCTTCATCCAGTCGGAACGCGTATTGCGCCGCTCGCCCTTGGCCTTGACCTGGCCGGCGAGATTGATGGCGCCGCCGAACAGCAGCAGCTTTTCGGTCAGCGTGGTCTTGCCGGCGTCGGGGTGGGAGATGATCGCGAAGGTCCGCCGCCGCGCCACCTCAGCGGCAAGCGGGGAACGGGCCGGCGATTCGGCTGTGGTGGTGGCGATGTCGGACATGGCGGGAGCGTGTGGCAGGGAAAACGGGCCTGATCAAGCCTCATTTGGTGATTGCGGAGCCATTCGGCCAGCCCCATATCGGCTTTCGGGAAGGACGGCCTTCCGTTTCTCAGCACCTCAGCCGCGGGGACGACCCTGCCTTGAATGGAGGGCCGTCATGGCCTGGAGCATCCTGTTCGTCGCCGGCCTTCTCGAGATCACCTGGGCGATCGGCCTGAAATACACTGAGGGTTTCACCAGGCTTCTGCCGTCGGTGATCACCCTGGCGGCCATGGCCGGCAGCGTGATCCTGCTTGGACTTGCGCTCAAATCGCTCCCGGTCGGAACCGCCTATGCGGTCTGGACCGGCATCGGCGCGGTGGGCACTGCGACGCTCGGCATCGTCCTGTTCGGCGAGCCGGCAACGGCCCTGCGCCTTGCCAGCATCGCCCTGATCGTCGCCGGGATTGCCGGACTGAAGCTCGTCACTTGACGAAGATCTGGACCAGCCACCAGGTCAGCGCCGCGACGATGGCGGAGGCCGGAATCGTGATCACCCAGGCATAGACGATCGAGCTCGCGACGTTCCAGCGGACGGCCGAGACGCGGCGGGCGGCGCCGACGCCGACGATGGCACCGGTGATGGTGTGGGTGGTCGAGACGGGAACTCCGAGATAGGTCGCCATGAACAGGGTCGCGGCGCCCCCCGTCTCGGCGCAAAAGCCCTGCATCGGCGTCAATTTCGTGATGCGCAGGCCCATGGTGCGGACGATGCGCCAACCGCCCATCAGCGTGCCCAGTGCCATTGCCGCCTGGCAGGACAGCACCACCCAGAACGGCACCGAGAACTCGCTGCCGAGATGACCCTGCGAATACAGCAGCACCGCGATGATGCCCATGGTCTTCTGCGCGTCGTTGCCGCCATGGCCGAGCGAATAGAGCGAGGCGGAGGCGAATTGCAGGATCCGGAAGGCACGATCGACCGCGAACGGCGTCGAGCGCACCGAGGCCCACGACACGATCGCCACCAGCATCATCGCCAGCAGGAAGCCGACCAGCGGAGACAGCACGATCGCCAGCACCGTCTTGGACAGGCCGCTCCACACCGCGGCCGAAATCCCCGCCTTGGCCATGCCGCCGCCGACGAGGCCGCCGATCAACGCGTGCGACGACGAGGACGGGATGCCGAGCGCCCAGGTCACGAGGTTCCAGACAATCGCGCCGATGAGCGCTGCGAAGATCACCTGGGCATCGACGACCGCGGGGTCGATGATGCCGGTGCCGATGGTCTGGGCGACGTGCAGTCCGAACACCATGAAGGCGATGAAATTGAAGAAGGCGGCCCAGAACACCGCGAATTGCGGCCGCAGCACGCGGGTCGAGACGATGGTCGCGATCGAATTGGCGGCGTCGTGCAGGCCGTTCAGGAAGTCGAACAGCAGCGCGACGGCGATCAAGCCGACCAGAATGGGAAGACCCAACGCGGCGTCCACGGCGGCCCTGCCCTAAAGTTGGCGCATGATCTGAACGGAAAACCGCTGCACACTTTTCCGGATCATGCGCTAAACCTGCTCGATGACGATGCTGTTGATCTCGTTCGCGACGTCGTCGAAGCGATCGGCCACCTTCTCGAGATGGTCGTAGATCTCGACGCCGACGATGAAGTCCATCGCGTTGCCCTCGCGATGCTTCAGGAACAGCTCCTTCAGGCCGATGTCGTGGAGATCGTCGACCCGGCCCTCCAGCTTGCCGAGCTCTTCGGTGATCGCGGTCAGCATGGCGACGTTCGGGCCGATCGATTGCATCAGCGGCAGCGCACGCCCGACGAGATTGGCGCATTCGATCAGCAGCCCGCCGATCTCGCGCATGGGCGGCTCGAAGCTGCGGACCTCGAACAGCATGACCGCCTTGGCCGTCTGCTGCATCTGGTCGATGGCATCGTCCAGCGACGTGATGAGGTTCTTGATGTCGCCGCGGTCGAACGGGGTGATGAAGGTGCGGCGCACCGCCGTCAGCACCTCACGGGTGATGTTGTCGGCGTCGTTCTCGAACTGGTTGACGCGCTGGCAATAGACCGGCGTCTCCTCGCCCCCATTGAGCATGCCCTGGAGCGCGATCGCGCCCTGGATCACGGTCTGGGCATGCCGGTCGAACAGGTCGAAGAACCGTTCTTCCTTGGGCAGGAACGCTCGAAACCAACGCATCATGGGGATAGGCTACCGGTTGGAAATGGTCAGGCCCGGAGGGCTGTCATGAAACTGTCATAGACCATTTTCGATCCGCGCGCGTGTCATCTCACGCCCACGGAGCCGGGTCATCCACCGCTTTCACACATCAATGTAATTTGTGCGATTCCAAGTGCTTAGAGCGACCGGCGGAAGTAATGCGCGATTTCGCCGATGACGCCGCGGCGGAAGGTGAGCACGCAGATTACGAAGATCGCGCCCTGGATCACCGTCACCCACTGTCCGAAGCCCGCCAGATATTGCTGCATGGCGATGATGACGAAGGCGCCGACCACGGGTCCGAAAATGGTCCCGAGACCACCGACCAGCGTCATCAGCACGACTTCGCCCGACATCGACCAGTGCACGTCGGTAAGCGAGGCGTTCTGCGCCACGAACACTTTCAGCGCACCGGCAAAACCGGCCAGCGTGCCCGACAGGACGAAGGCCAGGAACTTGTACTGGTCGGTGCGGTAGCCGAGCGAGATCGCCCGCGGCTCGTTCTCGCGGATCGCCTTCAGGACTTCGCCGAACGGCGAGTTGATGATGCGGAAGATCAGGAGGAAGCCGGCGAGGAAGCCTGCCAGCACGACGTAATAGAGCACCGTGGGCTTGGAGAGATCGAAGACGCCGAACATGTGCCCCTGCGGGATGCCCTGGATGCCGTCCTCGCCGTGGGTGAATGGGGCCTGGAGATAGATGAAGTACAGGAGCTGCGACAGCGCCAGCGTGATCATCGAGAAATAGATGCCCTGGCGGCGGATCGAGATGTAGCCGGTGATGATCGACAGGACGAACGCCGCGGCGATGCCGACGAGGATGCCGAGCTCCGGCGGCAGCGCCCACACCTTCAGCGCATGCGCGCTGCAATAGCCCGCTGTCCCTAAGAACATCGCGTGGCCAAAGGACAGCAGGCCGCCGTAGCCGATCAGCAGATTGAAGGCGCAGGCGAGCAGCGCAAAGCACAGCGCCTGCATCACGAAGAAGGGATAGACGCCGGTGAACGGCACGGCCGCCAGCAGCAGCGCCATCAGCACGAACATGATCATCTCGTCGCGCATCGCGCGAGGGGTCACCGGCAGAGTGTCGTCCGTCAGGGTTGTCATCTCAGGCGGCCCTTCCCGTCAATCCCGTTGGCTTCACCAAGAGCACCAGCACCATCAGCACGAACACGACGGTGTTGGAGGCCTCGGGGTAGAAATACTTGGTCAGGCCCTCGATCACGCCGAGCGCGAAGCCGGTGATGATCGAGCCCATGATCGAACCCATGCCGCCGATCACGACCACCGCGAACACCACGATGATGAGGTCGGCGCCCATCAGCGGCCGCACCTGGTTGATCGGCGCCGACAGCACGCCGGCGAGTGCCGCAAGGCCGACGCCGAGACCGTAGGTCAGCGTGATCATGCGCGGCACGTTGATGCCGAAGGCGCGCACCAGCGTCGGGTTCTCGGTGGCGGCGCGCAGGTAGGCGCCGAGCTGCGTCTTCTCGATCAGGAACCAGGTCGCAAGGCACACGACGAGGGAGAACACGACGACCCAGCCGCGATAGATCGGCAGGAACATGAAGCCGAGATTCATGCCGCCCTTGAGCTGGTCCGGAATGGCATAAGGCAGGCCGGAGGAGCCGAAATAGTTCTGGAACACGCCCTGGACGATCAGCGCGATGCCGAATGTCAGCAGCAGGCCGTAGAGGTGATCGAGCCCCGTCAGCCATTGCAGCATGGTCCGTTCCAGGATCATGCCGAAGATGCCGACGATGATGGGCGCGAGCAGCAACGCCCACCAGTAGCTGATCCCGCCGAGGTTCAGCAGGAAATAGGCGACGAAGGCGCCCATCATGTAGAGCGCGCCATGGGCGAAGTTGATGATGTTGAGCATGCCGAAGATCACGGCAAGCCCGAGACTGAGCAGCGCGTAGAACGAGCCGTTGATCAGTCCCACCAGTAGCTGAGCGTATAGAGCCTGCATCGATCCCGCACCCGGTCCCTTCGGCGTTCCTTGAAAGTCGCCCGCGGGCCTCAAGGCCTGCGGGCCGTTATCTTACTTCTTCAACAGCGCGCATTTGCTCGCGGACAATGGCGTGAAAGCCTGGTCGCCCGGCACCGTGCCCACCAGCTTGTAGAAGTCCCATGGCCCCTTGGACTCCGAGGGCTTCTTCACCTCGAACAGATAGGCGTCGTGGATGGTGCGGCCGTTGGGCTGGATCTCGCCCTTGCCGAACAGATCGTCCTCGGTCGGCATCGACTTCATCTTCTCGACGACCTTGACGCCGTCATGCGGGTTGCCGCCGAGCGCTTCGAGGGCCTTGAGATAGTGGCGCACGCCGGCATAAACCCCCGCCTGCACCATCGTGGGTGGCGCGTTGTTCTTCATCTTCTCGGCGAAGCGCTTGGAGAACGCCCGGGTCTTGTCGTTCATGTCCCAGTAGAACGTCTCGGTGAAATTGAGTCCCTGCGCCGTCTCGAGGCCGATCGCCTTGACGTCGGTGAGGAAGAGCAGGAGGGCCGCGAGCTTCTGGCCGCCCTTGACGATGCCGAACTCGGCCGCCTGCTTGATCGTGTTGGTGGTGTCGCCACCGGCGTTGGCAAGGCCGATGATCTTGGCCTTGGAGGCCTGCGCCTGGAGCAGGAAGGACGAGAAGTCCGGCGTGTTGAGCGGATGCTTGACGCCGCCGATCACCTTGCCGCCGTTGGCCGTGACCACCGCCGTGGTGTCGCGCTCGAGAGCAGCACCGAAGGCATAGTCCGCGGTCAGGAAGAACCAGGTGTCGCCACCTGCCTTCACCAGCGCCTGGCCGGTCGTGTGCGCCAGCATGTAGGTGTCGTAGGTCCAGTGCACGGTGTTGGGCGAGCACTGCGCGTTGGTGAGATCGGAGGTCGCCGCACCCGAATTGATGTAGACGCCGTTCTTCTCCTTGATGACGTTGTTGACGGCGAGCGCCACGCCGGAATTCGGCACGTCGACGATGACATCGATCTTGTCGACGTCGAACCACTGCCGCGCGATCGCGGTGCCGATGTCCGGCTTGTTCTGGTGATCGCCGGAGATGATGTCGATCTTCCAGCCCTTCGCAGCCAGGCCGGAATCCTCGACGGCCATCTGCGCGGCAAGCGTCGAGCCGGGGCCGCCGAGATCGGCGTAGAGCCCGGACTGATCGGACAGCGCGCCGATCTTGACCGTCTTGTCCTGCGCCGACGCGAGGCCTGTTGCGGCGAAGGTGAGCGCGGTGGTCAGCAGCAATGACGCAATCGACCTGGTCTTCATGCAACTTTCCTTTTTGAATTTTCTCGTTGGCAGTTCTTCAACTCGAGCACGATCTGTTCGGAAAACCGCTACGCACTTTGCGCTGACGCGGCCCTCCGCATCCCGATCATGCTCTAGACGCCCAAATAGTTGTGGAGCTTGTCCATGTTGGCGGCAAGCTCCGCGTTGGAGAATCCGTCAATGATCTTGCCGTGCTCGACCACGTAGTAGCGGTCGGCGACGGTGGATGCGAAGCGGAAGTTCTGCTCGACCAGGAGGATCGTGAACCCCTCCTTCTTGAGCCGCGCGATGGTGTGACCGATCTGCTGGATGATGACGGGCGCGAGGCCCTCGGTCGGCTCGTCCAGCATCAGGAAGCTCGCGCCGGTGCGCAGGATGCGCGCGATCGCGAGCATCTGCTGCTCGCCGCCCGACAGCTTGGTGCCCTGGCTGTTCAGCCGCTCCTTCAGGTTCGGAAACAGATCGAAGATCTGGTCGAGCGGCAGTCCGCCCTCGCGGACGACCGGCGGCAACATCAAATTCTCCCGCACGTCGAGGCTGGCGAATATGCCCCGCTCTTCCGGGCAGAACGCGATGCCCATGCGTGCGATCCTGTCGGAGGTCGCGCGAATGATCTCCTGGTTGTTGAACTTCACCGAACCGGAGCGCTTGCCGATGATGCCCATGATCGACTTCAGCGTGGTCGTCTTGCCGGCGCCGTTGCGCCCGAGCAAGGTGACGACCTCGCCCGCGTTCACGTCGAAGTTGATCCCGTGCAGGATGTGGGACTCGCCGTACCAGGCTTCGAGGTTGCGGACTTGAAGGATGTTTCCGCCGCTCGCAGCCCTGGCCGGAGCCTCGGCGATCGCAGTGTCAGGCATGACCGGCTCCCAGATAGGCTTCCTTGACGCGCTCGTCCTTGGTGAGCTCGGAGTAATGACCCTGCGCGAGCACCTGCCCGCGCGTCAGCACGGTGATGATGTCGGAGAGATTGGCCACGACGCTCAAATTATGCTCGACCATGAGGATGGTGTATTTCGCCGAGATACGCTTGATCAGCGCCGCGATCTTGTCGATGTCCTCGTGGCCCATGCCGGCCATCGGCTCGTCGAGCAGCATCATCTCTGGGTCGAGCGCGAGCGTGGTTGCAATCTCAAGTGCGCGTTTGCGCCCGTAGGGCATTTCGACCGCGGGCGTGTTCGCAAACTCGCTGAGGCCGACATCGTTCAGCAGCTCGCGCGCGCGATCGTTGAAGCGATTGAGCACGGACTTGGAACGCCAGAAATCGAACGAAGAGCCGTGCTGGCGCTGCAGCGCGACACGGACGTTTTCCAGCGCGGTGAGATGCGGAAATACCGCCGAAATCTGGAATGAACGCACAAGACCCAAGCGGGCCACGTCGGCCGGCGCCATCGCCGTGATGTCCTGCCCCTTGTAGAGGATCTTTCCGGCCGACGGTTTGAGGAACTTGGTCAAAAGATTGAAGCAGGTCGTCTTGCCGGCCCCGTTCGGGCCGATCAACGCATGAATGCTCCCACGGCGAACCTTGAGCGCAACGTCGCGGACGGCGAAGAAGCCCGCAAACTCCTTGGTCAAGCCTTCCGTTTCGAGAATGAACTCATCGGCCAAACAGATTTCCCCCTGCCCGCGAGGCGCGTGGCTGTCCTTGTTGCTTCGGCTGTCCGGAGGACTTGCAGCCCACCCGGGGCGCCGCCTCCGGGCGCGGAATATGCCGGAGGTGACGGGGGTTAGGCAAGGCGGAAAGCTGAGCAGATCAGGCCTCCGGCTGGGATACAAATGCTCCCTTAGTCGGAGACGTCTCGATGTCGTGCCTGCCCGGCCTCCCGGTTCGCAAGGCACCGGTCATCAAGCCGTCGTTAACGGTCTTTCGTTCCGTACGCCAGCCTTCATCAAAAATTTTCCCACAAGCGGGATCATGCATGCCTCTTCACGTGCGGAGAATATTGCTTTGGATTTTGCAGGCGCCGCTCCCTCCGTCGTCAAGTCGATCCGGCAACGCGACCTCCTGAACACGTGGCTGCGACTTTATGCACGCCAGCAGATCGCGCCGGCGATCTGGGAGTATCAGCCCGCGCGACTCGAGGAGGAGCTCTCGGATCTCATCTACTATACGGTGGAATTTTCGACGCCGAAGCCCCGCCTCATCATCCAGAGCGAGGGCACACGCATCTCGCACGCCTATGGACATACCGGCAAGGGCGTTCCGCTGGACGACTATATCGGGCCGCAACTCGCGCCGCTCGTGATGCCGATCTACCATGAATGCGTGGCACGTGGGCTGCCCGTCTACAGCGTTGCCAACGTCGAGGACATCTACGGGCGCATGGTCGCCTATGAACGGCTGCTGCTGCCCTTCCAGACCGACGGCAAGGTCTGTCACGTCATCGCCTCGATCAAGACGTTCTGCGAGGACGGCGGCTTCGAGATCAAGAATCTGATGCGCGGAAATGACGCGCTGCCGCGTCCAAAGATGCGCGCCGTGATCGATCGCGAGCTGTTTCATCGCGCCCCGGGCCGCATCGCGTCCGCCGAGACGGTCGAGTTCTGCGACCAGCAGGGTCCCGACATCACCGCCGAGATCATCGAGCTGAACTAGCGGTCAGCGCGCTTTGCCGCCGACCTCCTTTGCATAGACATCCGGCTTGAAGCCGACCAGCAGCTTGCCGCCCATTTCCAGCACCGGCCGCTTGATCATCGATGGTTGCGCTAGCATCAACGCCAACGCCTTTTTCTCACTGAGGCATACCTTGTCGGAGTCGGGGAGCTTCTTGAAGGTCGTCCCGGCGCGATTGAGCAGCGTCTCCCACCCGACCTTGTCGCTCCACTGCTTGAGCTTGTCCTTCTCCACGCCCGCCGCCTTGTAGTCGTGAAACTCGTAAGGCACGTCATGGGCATCGAGCCAGGCACGGGCCTTCTTCATGGTGTCGCAGTTCTTGATACCGTAGATGATGTTGGGCAAGACGTTCCTCGCGCATGGCGTATCGTGCTGTGCGTGGTGTTGTACGAAACTCCGGCTCGCGCGACAATATTGCGGCCACCCTCTCCGAACGGACATCCCATGCACGTTACCCACGATCCCGCAGCCGCCGCCTCGCCAACCATCGACTTCAACAGCTTCCTCGCGGTCGATGTCCGTGTCGGCACAATCGTCGACGCCAAGCCGTTTCCGGAGGCGCGCAAGCCGGCTTGGCGTCTCTGGATCGATTTCGGACCCGCCATCGGCGTGCGCAAGAGCTCGGCCCAGATCACCGAAAATCACCCACTCGAAACCCTCGTGGGGCAACAGGTTGCGGCCGTCGTCAATTTCCCGCCGCGCCAGATCGGCCCAGTCGTCTCCGAGGTGCTGACGCTCGGCTTTCCCGACGCAAACGGCAAGGTCGTGCTGGTGCAGCCGAGCAAGCCTGTGCCAAACGGCGGACGCCTGTTCTAGGGAAGATCACGGCCGCTTCGGAATGTTCAGCCCGCGCTGTACCGCCGGACGCGCCAGCCCGCGTTCGAGCCAGCTACCGACCGCCTTGAACTGGCCGAAATCCACGAGATCGCCGGCGCCGTAGAATCCAATGAGATTCCGCACCCAGCCGAGCATGGAGATGTCGGCGATGGTGTAGTCGTCATCCATGAACCACTGCCGGCCGGAAAGGTGCATCTCCATCACGCCGAGCAGGCGTTTGGACTCATTGACGTAACGTTCGAGGGGCCGCTTGTCCTCGAAATCCTTGCCGGCGAATTTGTGAAAGAAGCCGACCTGGCCGAACATCGGCCCGATGCCGCCCATCTGAAAGTGCACCCACTGGATGGTCTGGTAGCGCCGCGCAGCATCCTCGGGCAGGAGCTTGCCGGTCTTCTCCGCAAGGTATTGCAGGATCGCTCCGGACTCGAACAGCGGCAGCGGCCTGCCCCCGGGACCGTTGGGATCGAGGATCGCGGGGATCTTGCCGTTCGGATTGAGCGACAGAAACTCCGGTGTCTTCTGATCGTCCTTGCCGAAATCGACCAGATGGACTTCGTAGGGGAGTCCGATCTCCTCCAGCATGATCGAGACCTTGACGCCGTTCGGCGTGGGCAAGGAATAGAGCTGAAGCAGTTCGGGATGTTTCGCCGGCCAACGTTTGGTGATGGGAAAGGCGGACAGATCGGACATCGGGACCTTTGGTGCATGGACTGAGGCATGCTCAATCTAGGCGAGGCGCCGTGCGGCGCAAGTCACACTTCGTCCCGGCTAACCTGTGCCTATGGCGGCAGCGTTGCCACCACCACGGTCGGGGTCGTTGCTTCATGCTGGAGTCGATACTCGATGAACCATTCCCCCGTGATCAACAGCAGGGCCGTAAAGGCGATCGTCAGCATCGCGGTCGCCAATTGGCGCACGTCGTACATGGCATTTTGTCCCTCGACAGCCCTTGGCGTAAAACGTCGGCTCAAGCGCCACGTTCCGAAGTGACACGAAAATGTTGCTATTTTTTCCCGTATTTTGCTGCGAGGCCTTCGCGCTGTTCCGGCATCCCGCACAGGGACCAATGGCGTCCTCGAGCGTTGTTGCTGGATGAACATCGAAAAACGCGCCCTGCTCGATCACGCCGAACGCTGTCGCCGCGTAGCGAACGAGCTCGCTCACAGCGAAGCCGCGCAACGGCTGCGAGCGATGGCCGACGAGTACCAAGCGAGAGCAACAAGACTGGACGACGAGGACGTCTCCTCGAATCCCGGCCGCAATGGTCACGGCCACTTCGAAGACAATGGCGATCGGGAGGACTGACTTCAAAAATTGATCTCCATTCGCAAGCCGCGCGGATCGAACTCCTCGCCACCAACGCGCTGTGTGCTGTCACGTGCCGCGACCGCGCAGGCACAGGCGTCGATGAGATCTTCGCGGCCGATACCCGTGCCGTGGCGTTGCGTCAGCCATTTCTGCAGGCGCGTGAAACCGCGTTGCGCCAGCAGCGCTATGCGCTGCTCGCGGCCCTGCGCCGACGTCTTCCTTGCGAGACGCACTCGCCCTGCGAGATTCCAGAAGATCAGCTCCGGATGCGCTTCGCCGATCGACACCTGCCGCGTCGGCGTCATGGCTTCGTCGACCTCTCTCATCTTGTCCCGGATGTTCCAGAGCTGCGCCGATACTCCCCTGCCCTTGCTTTCATGCGTCCAGTAGAAGCGGTTGGCCGCCGACATATCGCGAAAGCTCCAGAGGTCTCTCCGCGCGCCAAGAAACACGGCAGGGCCGATCAGCTCGCGCGCACGCAGATCGCACGCGCGATAGCCGCCTGGATTCAAGCCGATCGGCATGTCGATCATCGCACGCACATGCGGCAGCGCGAGCAGGCGCGTCAGGCCCGGCGAGTAATCGAAGCCATGATCGCCACGCTCATCGATCCAGGCAGCGACCCAACCGAAGCGAAATCCGTCGAGACCGAGATAGGTTGGCACGACAGGCATCCGTGTCTTGTCGTCAATGTCCTGCAATTTCCACACGCGCCTTGCTTGACATCCGCAAGTTGCGGGCGTATGTCCCGCGCCCTCGCAAGCACTTCCGCTTGCGACAGACACCATGAACCGAGCGATGTCATACCGCTACGAAAGAATTGTCCGCATATCGAATGGCCTACGGCCAGTCGATTTTGCATGCCCGGCTCATGGGAGCGATCTTGCCTGACCGCAAGATCGACCGTCCGCTTCTCACGGACCCTCCCGAGCCTGCCGCTCCGGAGGGTTTTTTGTTGCCCGCCGCGCGGCCCAACCGAACATCCCGGCGAGGGCCGGAACGAGAGACCCGGATCTCGGGGCTCGCGCTGGAGAGGCGCGCGCCCAGGTGCGCGGGGCCTGCCGGAGGGAACGAGGCGATGAGCCGGACACCGATGGCAGAGCGAACCCAAAAGGGTTCGCATCATGCGGCGCGTCGACAGCGCCGCAATCGAATTTTTTGTAACTCGGTTTGCCGTGAGAGATCGCGGCTCAACCGACGCTGGTGGTGAAGATGTCGGATACTTCTCCACCCGGCAAAGCGGGTATGCCTCCCGCCTTTGACACACGCACCGGGATGCGGCCTCGGAAAAGGTACGCACGCGGCCCGGCACGGGATCCGTCCGCAAGGAGGGCGACTGTGTTGTCGTCACTGAAAGCCGATATCGCCCGTTCCCCAGCGCACCCATCAAAGGCGGACGCGAAAGCATCGGCCTGGCGGTGGTGAAGATGTCTGTTACTTCGGTAGAGCGCCGTCCCGGCTTGCCGGGACGGAGGTCGTGGGTTCGAATCTCGCCGGCTGAAATGCCGTAGCAGTTCTTGCTCTTCGGAGCGGCAACAGCATCGCCCGTTCCCCGCCAACCCCATCACGATCCGTGGTGAAGATTCCTGTTACTTCGCCTGCAACGCGAGAGGTCGCGGGTTCGAATCCCGCCCGGTGTCCCATGCACCGGTAGCTCAGAGGATAGAGCGCTTTCCGGCGAGCTTCGGCTCGTCGGGTACAGCAATCGCCCGTTCCCGGATCGTGTCCCTTAGCCACCGCCGGTGGTGAAGAGCGCTGTTACTTCGGTGTCGGAGGTTCGAACCCTCCCGGACGCAAGTCCGTAGCTCAGTGGGTAGAGCACGAACAGCCTCGCTTGTTCCCCGGCCCCCTTTTCATTCGCCCATCAACCCAAGAGGAGGCCGTCATGGTCAGGCTCAACAAGATCGCTCGTGCCTTCACGCGGGAGGGCGCGCGCGCAATCCGCTTCACGCCCGAGATGGAGCTGAAGCGCGCACTGATGAACTGCCTCCTGTGGGAGAACCAGTTCTACGAGGACGGCGTCGCCATCGCCGACCGCATCAAGGCACTCGTGCCCAAGGTCGCGCCCGCGCGCGTCGCGCAGCTTGCGATCGAGGCGCGCGAGGTGATGAAGCTGCGGCACGCGCCGCTGCTCGTCATCCGCGAGATGGCGCGCAGCGAGAAGCACCGCACCCTCGTCGCCGACACGCTCGCCCGCGTGATCCAGCGGCCCGACGAGATGACAGAGCTGCTCGCGATCTACTGGGCGGATGCGCTGGGGCCCCAGCAGCAGCGCAAGCGTCAGCCGATCTCCGCGCAGGTCAAGAAGGGTCTTGCCCGCGCGCTGACCAAGTTCGACGCCTATCAGCTCGCCAAGTGGGACCGCGACGGCTCGGTGCGGATCAGGGACGTGCTGTTCCTGGTGCACGCCAAGCCCAGGGATGCCGAGCAGGAGAAGGTGTGGAAGCAGCTCATCGACGGTGAACTGCCTTCTCCCGACACCTGGGAGGTTTCGCTCTCGGCCGGCAAGAGCAAGCGCGAGACCTTCGAGCGGCTGATCGCGGAGCGGAAGCTCGGCGGCCTGGCGCTGCTGCGCAATCTGCGGCTGATGCAGAACGCGCAGGTCTCGCGCGAGACCATCGCAGGCGCGCTCAAGGCGATGCGGACGGATCGTATCCTGCCCTATCGCTTCATCACGGCGGCGCGCTATGCACCGGACTTCGAGCCCGAGCTCGAGGCTGCGATGCTCAAGTCGGTCAAGGACCATGTGCGGCTTCCGGGCCTGACGCGGCTCCTGATCGACGTGTCCGGCTCGATGTTCACGCCCCTCTCCGCGCAGTCGGAAATGACGCGTGCAGAGGCGGCGTGTGGTCTTGCCATCCTCGTGCGCGAGATCTGCGACGAGGTCGAGATCTTCACCTTCAGCAATGAGGTCGTGAAGGTCCCGCCCCGCCGCGGCTTCGCGCTGCGGGATGCGATCATCAACTCGCAGCCGCATGGCGGCACGTATCTCGGCAAGGCGGTGACGGAGATCGACGGCAAGGGCGATCGCCTGATCGTCTTCACCGACGAGCAGAGCCACGATCAGGTGCCCGAGCCCAAGGCGCGCGGCACCATGGTCAACGTGGCCTCGTATCAGCATGGTGTCGGTCACGGCGCCTGGACCCGCGTCAACGGCTTCTCCGAGGCCGTGGTCGCGTGGATCGCAGCGTCCGAGACGGCGTTGAACTGATGCGCGACGACAACGGCCCCGGACGCGAGACGCGCCCGGGGCCAGCGAAATCTCTGAAACGATCCGCCCCCCCGTTATGGTGCGCGCGGAATGACAAGGACCTAGGACCATGCGACGACCCGATCCCTACATGGAACGCGCCCGCGAGCTCTGCCTCGCCGCCGGTATCGATCCCGACTCGCGCGTCGGCGAAGGACGCGGCCAGCCGGCCTGGTGCCTGTACAAGGACGCCGCGCGCAAGGAGCATCTTGCCCGCGAGGCCAACGCGACCGCGAGCTCGATCGCCGCGTTCCGGACACAGGACGCCCGCTTCCAGAATGCGCCGCTGAAGGTGTTCGGCCCGCACGAGGAGGCGACGATTGCGCAGATGCGCAATTGCATGGCGATCGGCAACGTCGTCTCCGGCGTGATCTGCGCCGACGGCCATCTCGGTTACGCCCAGCCGGTCGGCGGGGTCATCGCCTATGAGAAGCAGATCAGCATCTCCGGGGTCGGCTTCGACATCGGCTGCGGCAACATGGCGGCTCGGCTCGACACCCGCTTCGACGACATTGCGGAGATCGCCCCCACGATCATCCGCGACGTCGCCAAGGTGATCTCGTTCGGCGTCGGACGAGCCAACGCCGAACGGGCCGAGCACAACCTGTTCGACGACGGCGACGCCTGGCGCGAAAGCGACATGGAGGACTACCGTCAGAAGGCGGTGAAGCAGCTCGGCACGGTCGGATCGGGCAACCACTATGTCGATCTCATGCGCGACGAGGAAGGCTTCGTCTGGATCGGCGTCCACTTCGGAAGCCGCGGCCTCGGACATACCTCCGCGACGCGCTACCTCAAGGCCGCCGGCGGCAAGGACGGCATGAACGTCCCGCCCGCCGTGGTCGACGAGGACAGCGAGCTCGGCCGCCGCTACATCGCGGCGATGCAGCTCGCCGGGCGCTACGCCTATGCGGGCCGCGAGTGGGTGGTCGAGCGCGTCCGCCGGATCATCGGCGGCAGCGTGACCGAGAGCGTGCACAACCACCACAATTATGCCTGGCGTGAGACCCACGACGGCAAGGATTTGTGGGTGGTGCGCAAGGGCGCGACGCCGGCGTTTCCCGGCCAGAAGGGGTTCGTCGGCGGCTCGATGGGCGACGACGCCGTCATTCTCGAAGGCGTCGACAGCCCGGAAGCCAGGGCCTCGCTCTACTCGACCGTGCACGGCGCCGGCCGCCTATTCGGACGACGTGAGGCGAAGCGGCGCTTCTCGCGCGAGGAGATGGACCGTTGGCTGAACGAGCGCGGCGTCACCTTGATCGGTGCCGACCTCGACGAGAGTCCGATGGCCTATCGCCGCCTACCGGACGTGCTGGCGCAACACGCCGGCACCGTGAAGGTGCTGCACACGTTGCGGCCGTTCGCCGTCGCCATGGCCGGCGAAGGCGAGTTCGATCCCTGGAAGGACTGACGACAACGACGAGCGGGAGGCCCAACCCTCCCGCTCGCTTTGCCCTTGTCGCAGCCCGACAGACGAACGAGCCGCCTCTCGCGTCAGCCCGCGCCGACTGCCTGAAAGGCCAGGCGCTTGAACTCGAAGAAGAACGGATTCCAGAAGCCCATGTAGCGCTGGGCCATCAGCACACCCGCAGTATTGGCCTCGGGGCAGATCCACCAATGGGTGCCGGCAAGACCGCCCCACTGGAATTCGCCGGTCGAATTCGGAGGGTCGAACGGCGCGGGCGCAAAGGTCACGGCGCCGCCGAGACCGAAGCCCTTGCCGGGGATCGGCCCGAGAGTTGCGAAACGGATGGTCTGGCCGGCGGGCAACTGGTTCGTCATCATCTGCCGCAGCGTGTCCGGCTTCAGTAGCGCATCAGACCCGGGTAGCAGCGCACGCACCAGTGCGAGCATATCAGGCAAGGTCGAGACCAGACCGCCGCCGCCCGAGAGCCTCGGGAACGGCCGCCGATAGGCCTGCGGAAAGGGAAGATTGTCGGCACGCGTGAGACCCGGCTTCATAGGATCAAGCACGTCAGCGCCATTGTAGAGCGCGACCAGTCTGCCCTGCTGCGCCTCCGGCACGTGGAATCCGGTATTGATCATGCCGAGCGGGTCGAAGATGCGCGCTTTGAGAAAGACATCGAGCGCCTGGCCGGAGACGACCTCCACGACACGGCCGAGCACGTCGGTCGCCACCGAATATTCCCAGGCCGTGCCGGGATGATAGCACAGCGGCAGATCAGCCAGCCTGTCGATCAGGTCCGAGAGCGGGGTCAGAGGATTGAGCACACGTGCATCGTTGTACCCCTGAACAGTACCGTGCCGGGATCGAAGATGCCGTAGCTGAGGCCGGAGGTGTGGGTCAGAAGCTGGCGGATCGTGATCGGGCTCTTCGCCGGCTCGACATCGGCAAGGCTCGAAGCGCCCTGCTTGAGCACCTTGCGATTGCCGAGCTGCGGCAGGAATTTCTCGATTCTATCATCGAGCCCGATGCGGCCTTCTCCACCAGCAGCATGATCGCGCAGGTGATGAAGATCTTGGTGTTGGAAAACGCGCGGAAGATATGGTCGGGCCGCAGCGCAGTGTTGGCCTCGCGATCGGCAAAGCGACGCATTGCTGATCGACCACCTCGCGGCCGCGCAGCACCGCCCAGGATACGCCGGGAATGATCTCCTGATCGACGTAGCGCTGCATCGCCGTCCGTACGGCGGAAAAATCAGGCGTCCTGGCGTCCATGTGCTCCCCCCAATTGTGGTTGGAATCGATATAGCGCGATTTGCCGCGATATGAAGCCCACAGTGCAGCTCATCCCTGCTTCATCAGCACGGTGACCTGCAGCCGGCGCCGAATTCGCATGCCCTGCCGCTGGTACAGCGCAATCGCGGACGTATTGCTCGAAAACACGTGCAGGAACGGGATTTCGCCGCGCGCCTCGATCTGGCGCGCGATGGCGGCGAGCAACCCCTGTGCGTAACCGCGGCCGCGATGATCGGGATGTACGCAGACCGCCGTCATCTCGGTGAAATTGCCCGGCTTCATCCGCTCGCCGGCCATGGCGACCAGCTCGCCGCGCGCGCGGATGCCGAGGAAGGTGCCGAGCTCGTGCGTCCGCGCCGCGAACGGCCCGGGCTTGGTCAGCTCGGTCAGCGCCATCATGGCGGGAACGTCAGTCGCGCTCAGGCGGATGATCTCGGCATCGCGCAGCGCAGTGTCGGCGGGCGAGCCGATCATCTGTTCGCCGGGTTCGGCGAGCAGCACCTTGAAGCCGGCGGGAATTTCGACCGGCTCGGGCGTGAACAGCCCCGCGACTTGCGAGACCGACATGAGATCGCCGAGCGCCGCAAAACTTTCCGCGGACATGTCGGCCATGTCGGCAAATGGCGTCATGTCCACGGGATAGCGCAGAGCCCGCGGCCCGCCCTCGGCCAAATGCTTCTGGCTCGTCGTCAACGCGCTCCAGATCGGACGATCCAGCAGCGCCTCATCGCTGTCGGACACCGGCCTAGTCCTTGTCGAAGCTGACGATGACGGCAGCATTGGCGATGAGGATGGGGTCGTTGGCCACTTCCGTGGCCGAGGGAATCTCCAGCCCGCCCTTGACCGCAGTCACGGTCACCGTGCCGTAAGGCAGCTCCTTGGCGACGGCTTCCTTGTCCACCGCCTCGGGATTGGGCACCCCGATCGTGACATCGACGAACATGTCGTTCGCGGTCTTGCCGATCATGCGGAAGAAGCCGAGGCTCGAATGCCTGATGGCATCCGACACGGCACGCTTGGCTGCCTTGGTGGCGTCCCTGCCGTGAACGTCGACGCCCATGCCCATCTCGGTGACACAACGAACGCGGGTCATTTCATAGTCCTGTGGTTGTTTGAGTGATTGAATGATTATGAGTGTCGGCGATGTGAGACCGCGACACAAGTTCGGTCATCCTCTCGTGTCCCGGATGCACTGCAATGCTCTTGCGTTGCTGCGCAGAGCCGAAGAGGCGCTGCGCTGCGTCCGGGGCACGAGTCCGCGGTCCTCACGCCTTCGATTTCTCATGCGCGCGCAACTCGTCGACGAGCACCCGCACGTTCTCCGAATAGTCGATCGGGATCGAGACCAGATGCACGCCGCCCTCCTCGAATGCCGCCTCCAGAGTCGGGACGAAGCGGTCGATGCTCTCGATCCGATGCCCTTTCGCCCCGTAAGCCTTCGCGTAGAGGACGAAGTCGGGATTGCCAAAGGTCATGCCGTAGTCGGCGAAGTGATCGACGGCCTGCTTCCAGCGGATCATGCCGTAAGCGTTGTCCTCCAGCACGAGCACGACCAGATTGAGCTTGAGGCGGACCGCCGTCTCCATCTCCTGGCTGTTCATCATGAAGCCGCCGTCGCCGGCAACGGCGAGCACGCGGCGGTCGGGATAGAGCATCGCGGCCATCATCGCCGACGGCAGGCCGGCGCCCATGGTCGCCAGCGCATTGTCGAGCAGCAGCGTGTTGGCGACGCGAGTGCGGTAGTTGCGCGCGAACCAGATCTTGTACATGCCGTTGTCGAGCGCGACGATGCCGTTCTCAGGAATCACCTGGCGGATGTCGTGCACGATGCGCTGCGGCGTCGGCGGCCAGCGCGCCTCGGTGGCACGATCGGCAATATGCCCCAGGATCTCTTCGCGCAACGGGAGCAGCGCCGCGGCCTGCGGCAGCTTGCCTTCGAGCCGATCCGCCAGCAGCTCCAGGCTCGGGCCAACGTCCCCGACGACCTCGGCATCGGGGAAATAGACCTGCTCGACGCTCGCCGGCGTGTAGCTGACGTGAATGACCTTCAGGTCCGAAGGCCCCATGATGAAAGGCGGCTTCTCGACGGGATCGTGCCCGATGGCGACGATCAAGTCGGCGGCGTCGATCGCATCGTGGACGTAATCCCGCTCGGACAGCGCCGCAGTACCCATGTAGAGGTTGGTGCCGCCGGGCACGGTCCCCTTGCCCATCTGCGTCGTGAAGAACGGAATGCCGGTGCGACGCACGAAACTCGCGATGCCGTGCGTCGAGCCCGGCCGGCTGGTCGCCGCGCCCATCATCACCAGCGGACGCCTTGCGGCCAAAATCAGATCGGCGGCCCGATCGAGCGCGACGCGATGGGCAACCGGAATTTCGATCGGATGAACCGGGATCACGGGAACCGGCGATACTTCGTCACCCGCGATGTCCTCGGGCAGTTCGAGATGCACCGGCCCAGGGCGCTCCTCCATCGCGGCGCGGAACGCATCGCGCACCACGGTGGGAATGCTGGAGGCACTGACGATCTGCCGCGACAGCTTCGTCAGCGGCTTCATGGTCGCGACCACGTCCACGATCTGGAAGCGCGCCTGCCGGCTGCTCATGATCGGCTTCTGGCCGGTGATCAGGATCATCGGCATCGCACCGAGATGCGCGTAGGCGGCGCCGGTCGACAGGTTGAGAGCACCAGGGCCCAGCGTCGACAGACAAACGCCGGGCTTGCCGGTCAGCCGCCCATGCGTGGCCGCCATGAAGGCGGCGGCCTGCTCGTGGCGGGTCAGGACCAGCTCGATCCTGGAGGCGCGCAGCGATTCGACCAGATCAAGATTCTCCTCGCCGGGTATGCCGAAGATGCGATCGACACCTTCATTCTCCAGGGCGGCGACGAATAGATCCGAACCCTTCACCTTGCGCTCCTGCCCGCTCATGTCGTCTCCGCTTGCCGTGCCGGCTCTTGAGTTCCAGTAGAGCCTGCGCATGGTAGTCGCCCGCAGCCAGGTAACAACTCACAATGAGGAGCGCGCCGGCCGACCAACTCTCGGCCGATTGACAGCCCCGGATATCTGACTAAAGTCAGATATCATGCTCGACCCCGTCTCCCGCGTCCGCCGCTTCAACCGGGCCGTCACTTCTGCTGTCGGTGCGCTCGACAATTCGTTCCTCGGGCGCAGCCGGCCGCTTGGGGCGGCGCGGGTGCTCAATGCGATCGGGCACGGGCGCTCGGACGTGGCGGAAATCCGCGACTATCTCGGTCTCGATTCGGGGTTGATGAGCCGGCTGCTCCGCAGCCTCGAAGACGAAGGCCTGATCGAGACCACCGCGCGTGAAGACGATGCCCGCCGGCGCATGGCAAAGCTCACGCGGGCGGGCCGTCGCGAATTCGCGGCCTATGAGGCGCTGTCGAACGCGCAGGCTGAAGGCTTTCTCGCGCAACATTCGCAGCGCGAGGCGCTGCTGGCGGCGATGGACCTGATCGCCTCTGCACTGACGCGCGAGCGCGTCACGCTGGACGAGATCGATCCGCGATGCGAGGAAGCGCGCTACTGCCTCGGCGAATACTATGCCGAGCTCGGCCGTCGCTTCAGCCAGGGCTTCGACGTCTCGCTGTCGCGCGATCCCGATGCCAAGGACATGCGCCGCCCGCGCGGCACCTTCATCGTCGCGATATCGGACAGGCTGCCGATCGGCTGCGTCGGCTTGAAGGGAACCGATCACGGCTATGCCGAGATCAAGCGGCTGTGGGTGGCGCCTGCCGCGCGCGGATTGCGGCTCGGGCGGCGCCTGATGCATGCGGCCGAGAGCGCAGCGCGGGAACTCGGCATCACGCTGCTGCGGCTCGACACCAACAGCGCGCTGCCCGAAGCCGGTCAGCTCTATCGCAGCACGGGCTGGCGCGAGATCCCCCGCTTCAACGATGATCCCTATCCGGACCTCTTCTTCGAGAAGCGCCTCTGAGCCGGACCGGTTCGCGATGTCAGCGCGTTATGATCGAAGCCCCAGGAGCTTCGATATGACGAGAGACGACCTTGCCGCCATCTACCGCGACTACATCGCCTGCCTGAACCGGCGGGACTGGCCGGCCCTCGGACAGTTCGTGCATGAGGAAGTCATCCACAACGCCCGGCCCTTTGGGCTGGCCGGTTATCGCGCGATGCTCGAACGGGACGTTCGGGAGATCCCGGATCTGCAGTTCCACATCGAGATGCTGATCTCCGATCCTCCCCGCATCGCGGCCCGGCTGAACTTTGATTGCACCCCGGCCGGGACATTCCTGGGTCTTGCGGTCAATGGAAGGCGCGTGTCCTTTTGCGAGAACGTGTTCTACGAGCTTCAGGACCAAAAGATCCGGCAGGTCTGGTCGGCGATCGACAAGACCGCGATCGAGGCGCAGCTCTGACGCCGCGTCTCGAGCAGGAGCTCACGCCGCCGCCGGCGCCACCTCCCCTTGCGGCTTTGCGAAGGGGCGGAACGTCATCGCCATCAGGAAGGCACCCAGGCCCATCGCCCAGGAGGCGATGTAGAGCCAAGCATAGCTGGAGAAGGCGTCATAGATCAGGCCGCCGGCAAGCGGGCCGGTCGCCATGCCGAGGCTGCCGGCCATCGCCGTGCCGCCGATCACCGTGCCCATCATCTTGAGCGGGAAGTTCTCGCGGATGAGAACGGCGTAGAGCGGCATGGTGCCGGCATAGATGAAGCCGAAGATGGCGCCGACCGCATAGAACGTCGTGAGCTGATGCGCGAAGACATAGGCGAGCGCGCCGAACGCCTGCAGCAGGAGGCCCGAGACCAGCACGCGTTTGGCACCGAAGCGGTCGCCCATCAGACCGAAGGCGATGCGTCCCCCGAGGCCGGCAAACCCCTCGATGCTGTAGATCGTCACCGCCGCGACCAGCGGGATGCCGCAGCTCACGGCGTAGCTGACGGTGTGGATGATCGGGCCGGAATGGGTCGCGCAGCAGAAGAAGTTGGTGGCAAGCAGAATGAGGAATTGCGGCGAGCGCAACGCTTCGCCCATCGACATCTCGCCTTGCGCGGTGCCCTCGCCCGCCGGTGCGGCCGCTGCCTGCACCAGCGCGGGCGGACGGCGCACCAGGAACGAGACCGGGATCATGATGGCGCCGACCACGAGCGCGACGATCTGCATCGAGGTCCGCCAGTCGTGGCCGGAGACGAGCCAAGCCGCCAGCGGCGACATCGTCATCGGCGCCATTCCCATGCCGGCGGAGACCAGCGACACCGCGAGGCTGCGATTCGTGTCGAACCAGCCGGTGACGGTCGCCATCATCGGCGCGAAGATCGCAGCACAGGCGGCGCCGACGAGAAGGCCGAATACGACCTGGAACACGAGGAGCGAGGTCGCGTGGCTCGCCGCGAACAGGCTGAGCGCAAGCACGGTCGACCCCGTCAGCACCACCGGCAGCGGCCCGAACCTGTCCGACGCCGTGCCCCAGGCCATGCTAGTGAAAGCCATCGCCAGAAAGCCGATCGTCATCGCGCTGGAGATGCCCGTCACCGACCAGCCGGTGTCCTTTGCGATCGGCTGCAGGAACACCGGCAGCGAAAACATGCCGCCGATCGCGACGCAGCCGAGCAAGCCGCCGGCGGCGACGATCACCCAGCGATAGTTGGAAGAAGTCATTGCGGTCTCCCGTCAGGTCTGTCCGGGTGAAAGACGAAGGGGAACGGCGCCGGCCGACAACGGGTCACGTCATTTTTTCCGCACGCTCTTGTGATCTGCCAACAAGAAAGTCGAAAACAACCCCATGCACAGTAGCCGGCCGCTGTGAGATCAATGACTTACCGATCCAGGAACACTGCCAACTTAGCGGATCCCCTTTCCCGTGGCCGACATCATCACAGACCGGTTTGACACGTCGGGCAAAACAGATCGAGAATCATGGTGAAACCGTGCTCCATGCTGGGATTGCGCGACCTTCCCCAAGGCAAGCGACAACGGCCATCACAGGGTCAACGGGGTCGAACGTGACGGCGGTCTATTTCGCGGTCGGCTCGCGTTCGCCTGAGACCCCGCGACGTGCCCCGATTCGACAGGATGAGCGTGAATTTGGACGGCCGGTTCGTGCACAGGGACGATACCCCGGCCCGCGCTCAATCCACCACCAACACAACCTTTCCAAATCCTCCGCCGCGCTCCACGCTGCGATGGGCGTCGGCGGCGCGTTCGAGCGGAAACACCTGGTCGACCAACGCTTTCAGTCCCCTCGACGCAAACAGCGGCAAGAACCCTTCAGCGAAACGACGGACCATCGCCCGCTTTTCGTTCATGCTTCGCGATTTCATGACTGTGCCCACCAATTGCAGGTGGTTGTGGAGCAGCAGATTGAGCGGAATCGAGGCGGCGTGCTGACCGCTCAAAATGCCGACCTGAACCAGGGTTCCGCCCGGCCGAAGGCTGCGAAGGTTGCGCGGCAGGTAGTCGCCGCCGATGAAATCGATCACGGCCTCAACGCCGCGATGATCGGTAAGCCTCGCGACGACACTTTCGAAATCGTCGGCACGATAGTCGATCACGGCGGCTGCGCCGATGCTGCCGACATCCGCCAACCGCGAAGCGCTCGCCGTTGCGTAGATGGTGGCGCCCAGCGCATGGGCGACCTGCACGCAGGCGGAGCCCACTCCGCCCGCGGCACCGTGAACCAGGACGGTTTGACCTTGCCCGACGCCGGCAACATGTGAGATCGATTCGACGGCTGTGACGAATGATTCCATGATCGCCGCGCCTTCGACGAACGAGAGATTGCCTGGAATCCTCGTCGCCATGCGACGGTCGACCCGGGCGAATTCGGCATACGCCCCCCCGCCGACGATCGCCATCACACGCTGCCCGATCGATACGTCGTCGACTTCGCTGCCGACGCCAACGACTTCACCGGCCAGTTCGAGGCCAAGCAGGGTGCTCTCGCCAAAGCTCTGGTTGCCGTAGGCGCCGTTTCGCTGGAGAATATCCGCGCGGTTGACGCCTGCCGCCTTCACACGCACCAGCAGGTCGTGGGGACGAACCTCCGGCCTCGGCACTTCGGCCAGGCGGAGAACCTCCGCCGGACCGAAACCGTCATAGACGATGCCTTTCACTTTGCCTGCCCCTGCGCATGGGCCTCGGCGCGCCGCGCGATGCTGGCGGCGAATAACGGCGTCTCGCGGCGATTGTGGTCGCTTCCGGCCGCTTGGCGGGCGTTGGCAGCGTCTTCGAAGGAAATGCCGTGCTTGTCCAGGAATGCCATGAAGACATCGGTCGGATGTGCCGTGACGCTGTTCGTATAGCGTGTGCGCTTGTCATCGATGGTTTCGGCCTTCAGCTCCCAGATCACGTTGACCTGGGTCCGGCCATTTGTCGTAAACACGTCCGAGATTGAATTCATTCGGCAGTACGTCTTGCCGGCCTCTTCCGCGACGTAGTGTTGGATCACCAGCCCGGTGCCGATCTGCTCGACATTGATCATCATGCGGTGTCCGTCGTCCGTGGTGCTGACGCCGGCCGCAATGTGATCGGGCGGGCAGCAGCGCAGATATTCGGCTTCGGAGAGCGTGAACAGCCATTCGGCGATGTCCATCCGGTCGAGCGGCATATCAATCACCGCGGTGTAGGCCGATTGCGACAGGATGCGATCGAGAACCTTCATGATAATCTCCTTTCATTCAAGGGCTTGGACCAGTAAGGCCCACCTTCGAGAGAGGAGATACGGCCTTTGAGGATTGGTGATAATGAACGTTGAGCTCGAAACCCTTTTGCGAAAGGCGCAAAGATGAAAGACCCGCGTTTTGCGGAACATCTGGCCATCTATGTTGACGTGGTTCGTGGCGGGAGTTTCTCCAGCGCCGCACGTCATCGCGGTGTGACACCCTCGTCCATCGTCAGGCAGATCGACGCGCTCGAGCACAGCGTCGGAGTGCCCCTGCTGGTGCGCTCGACACGCGCGCTCGCGGTGACCGACGCCGGAGAACGACTGTTCGAGCGCGCGCAGCGGTTGCTCGACGACCTTGCCGACACGCACGCCGAGATCGCCGCTTTCGATGGTGCGGTCGCTGGTGTTCTTCGCCTTGCCTGCTTTCCCACCTTTGGCAAGCGCTACGTGATCCCTACCCTGGAAACGATCATGCGGGATCATCCCGGCCTCACGGTCGAGCTCGATCTCACGGAGAGGCTCGCTGATCCCGTGCTGGAGCGGCTCGATGCAGTGATCCGGATCGGCGAACTAGCCGACAGCACTCTCATCGCGACCAAGCTGGCATCGCAGAACAGGATGCTGGTCGCCGCTCCTGCTTATCTCGATCGTCACGGCATACCGACCGAAACGAAACACCTCGCCGGCCATCGGCTAGTCGACAAATTGCACGGCGCCGACCTGCTGGGCTGGACGGACGTGCTTGGTCACCCGGCGGGCGCAGCGCCCGGGCCGCAAGCCGTGTTTCGGTGCGACGACTTCGAAGCGATGCGGCTCGCGGCACTCGCCGGCATCGGCATCGCATTCCTGGCAGACTGGGTTGTCGGGACGGACATACACGCCGGTTCATTGACACGAATCCCGCTCGACGACGAACGGTGGAATGAGGCAAAGGCCGGCGTCTATCTGTTGCGAGCTCTGGCCCAGCCGTCTGCCAAACTGACGATCCTGACTGCCGCGTTGCGGGATTCAATCGGGTCGCCGCCGGTGTGGGCGTAGTATCCACGCCAATTACATCATGACCACCCGCCCCATCGTCTGTCCCTGAATTCAGGAAATCCCATCCATGCCGAAGATCGACATAGCTGCCGTGCCGCTTCGCAAGGGGTCCGGCTACCCTGCGCCCTTCAGCACTCCCTGTGCCGAGCGCATCCGGCAGCGTCTCGGCGATGCCGGCGGCCTGAAGGATTTCGGGATCAACCTGATGCGCCTGCCGCCGGGCGGCTGGTCGAGCCAGCGGCACTGGCATTCGCACGAGGACGAATTCGTCTACATCCTCGAAGGCGAGGTGACGCTGATCGAGGACGACGGTGAAACGGTGCTGCGCGCCGGCGATTGCGCGGCCTTCCCCAAGGCAAGCGGCAACGGCCATCACATGATCAACAGGTCGAACGCGACGGCTGTCTATCTCGAAGTCGGCTCGCGCTCGCAAGCCGACCTCATCACCTGCTCGGACATCGACATGATGAGCCCGGCGTCCGACGGCCGCTTCCTGCACAAGGACGGCACGCCCTATCCGGACGCGTGAAGCGTCTGGAGCAACGCCTCACATCGCCGCGCTGCGGCGCCACGTGCTGACGGTGAGCCAGACCGCCGAGACGAGGAAGTAGAGCGCGCCGACCGCAGCATAGCCCGCGACGTTCGCGATCGATGGCACCGCAGGCACCGAGGCCTGAAAGATGAAGAAGCCACCCGCCAGCGCCGACTGGCCACCGCTGAGCACCATGGCCCATTGCGCGCCGAAACGCTTCCAGCGCCGCACGGCCGTGCCGAGCTGGAGCAATCCGGACAGGATCGCCCAGGCCCCGAAGATTCCGAGCACCCAATTCATGCTCACCTGCAAGGCGAGGATGACCGCGACGGTGGTCGCCAGACTGACATTCAGGACCTGCGTGCGGTTCTGGTTCAAGCCGCCGCTACTGAGCCCGTCGAGATAGTTGGCGGCAGCGTCCCAGGCCGGATAGGCGACGAGCAACGCCGCTGCGATCACCGCGGACGTTGGCGCGATCACGAAGGCCGCAATGACCCAGGCGACGGAAAACGCGGCGCGCAGGAAGTAGTATTGCTTAAGCCATTGCGCCTGGTCGGCCGCCTCCAAAGCCATGTCACGATCTTCCATGTGCCTTTTCCTTACCTACTAGTTGGTAGTTTGTGTGCGACACGAAATACCCGAGCCGCCCTGAGCGGCATGGGCCTGTGTCGATCCTCGTCAGTGCCTGGTGGAAAGCCGGTCCAGCAGCGGCCGGATGATGGTGCCGAACATCTTTGGATCGCCATAAGCGCGCGCCGACAGCATCGCGCCATGAACGGTCGCCATGAATCCCTCCGCCTCGACCCGTGCCGTGCTGGAGAGGTGGAGCCGCCCCTGCCGCTTGCCGCGTTCCATGACCGATGCCAGCCAGGATGACAGGACGCGGAAGTGCGCGCGGACTTCGAGCGCCACCTCCTCAGGCAGGACCGGAAGCTCGCTGGCAAGGAGCGCACATACGCAGAACGGGGCTGTCGCGTCCTTGATGCATGCCTCCCAATACCCCACGTAATTTCTGAGCTGCTCGGCGGGATCAGCGACATTGCGTTCGAGGGCCGACAACCCCGCCTGGGCCTCCTCGCGATAGCGAGCCACGAGGGTGCGGACCAGGTCAACCTTGCTGGCGAAATGGTGGTGGATGCTCGGCTTGCGGATGCCCACGACATCGGCGATGTCGGCGTAGCTGAAGCCGTTATAGCCGCCCGCGATGATCAACGTGCGGGCGCAGGCAAGAATGTCGTCGGCCGTGGATGAAGGCATGCTCATGGCAGGACATCTACCTTCCAGTTGGTAGACATTCAAGGCGGGGTGCATCAATGATCCGTGAGTGGTAGGAGCCTCCATGACCGTTCGTCCCCTGCTCCGCTATCCCGATCGTCGGCTGGCGATCGTCGCCCGTCCCCTCACCGCTTTCGACGACGGCTTGCGCGACCTCGCGCAGGATTTGCTCGACACGATGCGAGCCGCGCCCGGCATCGGCATCACCGCGCCGCATATCGGCGTGCTCTTGCGTGTCGTGGTGCTGGAGCTCGATGCCAGGGACGGCCCGCAGACCTATGTCAATCCGGAGATCACATGGGCCTCGCCCGAGATGATCCTGCACCGCGAAGGCAGCGTCTCGATGCCCGGGGTCAACGACGAGGTGCAGCGCCATGCGCGGGTACGGATCAGCTACCAGGATCTCGATGGCGACATGCACCGCGAGGAGTCGGAAGGTTTGCGCGCCGTGTGCCACCAGCACGAGATCGATCAGCTCGACGGCTTGTTCTGGATCCAGCGGCTGTCGCGGCTGAAGCGGGAACGGCTGGTGAAGAAATTCGAGAAATTGTCGCGAGGGTGAAATCCGGCGGCCCCACGTCGATCCCGGTTCCTGGAAGACTCCGCCACGTCGGCAGGACCGACGACGCCCCGTCGCGCGGCACACATCGCTTGATTTGAAAGAGGAACCTGACCGTCTGGGAAGTGGTCGCTGAGACCGACCTAACAATCATATCCGGAAGAAACCCGATCGCGCCGCCGCCGTTGGTCGGGGATGTCGGTGCGCACCCTCCAACCTGCCGTCGACGGCAGTGTCGGGGAACGTAACGTTCACGATATGAAAGCTCGACGCATGAATGTGACTCGATCGGAAGTCAGGGAACACCTCCTCGGCGTCTGGACGCTCGTCGAGTGGTCGGAGCAGCAGCCCGGCAAATCGAAGGCATATCCGCTCGGCGAACACGCGATCGGCAAGATCATCTACACTGCGGATGGGCATGTCTCGGCGCAGCTCGCCCGCAGAGGACGGCGATCGTTTCCGTCCGGCGACTGGCGCGATGCTGACAAGGACGACGCGGCACACGCGTTCCTGAGTTATTTCGGCTATTTCGGGACTTTCTCGATAGATACCGATCGGCACGTGATCACGCATCGCGTCGAGGGCTCCTGGTATCCCAATCTCGAACGTGATGACCAGCAACACCACTACCGGTTCGAGAACGGTCTGCTGGTGCTCGACGCGGAGACTGAACGGGGAACGGTCAGGATCGTCTGGCGGAGAGCGGCGGCGGCACGCGAGAAGACCAGAATCGTCGAGAGCGTACGAATCGCCGAACAGGCGGACACTCTGGCGCGGGGCATCGGCGCCTTTAGCGCCGTCGGCGAATGGCACCCAATGCTGACCAAGGTCACCAGCGAGGGTGAACGAAATGGCAGCCGCCGCATCGCCGAAGCGCGTGACGGCAGCCGGCAGACGGAACGTCTGCTCGAAGTCGCTCCCGACCATCGCGGCTATCGCTACCGGATCGATGAGACCGCGATGCCCGTTCGCGATTATGTCGCCGAGTTCCGCATTATTGACGATCGCGATGGCGCCAGCACCGTCCAGTGGTCGGTGCAGTTCGAGCTGACCATGCACGACGCGATGACCGCTGAAGGCATCCGCACCTTCATCAAGACCGGTCTCGACAGCATCGCGACCCGCTATGGCCGGGCAGCAGCCAAGGCTCGCAAGGAAACCACGAGGTTACGACGGTCCCAATCCACCTGTCGCACGAACGAACTCGAGGTCGCCTACGAGGTCTGTGGGCCCGCGGATGGGCGCCCGCTCGTCCTGGTCCACGGCTGGCCTGATGACGTGCGCTGTTGGGACAAGGTGATCGACAGACTCAGCGGCCGGAACTTCCGCATCTATGCGCCGTATTTGCGCGGCTCGGGCCCGACGCGATTCCTGCGTAGCAGCACCATGCGCAGCGGCGCTATTGCGGCACTCACGCTCGACCTGTCACAGTTCATAGACGTACTCGACCTCAACGATGTCGTGCTCGGCGGCTATGATTGGGGAGCACGGGCCGCCTACGGCGTGGCGGCTCTGTTCCCTCACCGCTTGGCCGGCGTCGTCGCTGCGGCTGCGGGCTATGCCACGGCCATTCCGGCGAGCCGGATGCCGCATGACCTGGCTCGCGCCTACTGGTACGAATGGTACGCCGCCACGAGCAACGGGCGGACCGCCTATCGCGACGATCGCAAACGGCTGTGCCGCTATCTGTGGCAAAGCTGGTCGCCGGCATGGCCGGACCGGGACGTCGAATTCGAGGCAGCTGCGAGCTCCCTCGACAATCCAGACTGGGCCGACATCAGCCTCCATGCCTACCGCCAGCGCTGGCGCGACGCGGAAGGGGCGCCGGACCATGAAGATGTCGAGCGCCGTCTGGCTGAGCCACCCACGATCAACGTTCCGACGATCATGCTGCAAGGTGCCGAGGATGGTGACAACCTCCCCGTCACGTCCGAGCACAAGGAGCGGTATTTCGGCAGCAGCTACGAACGACGCCTTCTTCCCGGCATCGGTCACTTCGTGCCGCGTGAAGCGCCCGATCGTTTCGCCGCGGCTATCCTCGACATCCCGAAATAGCCGGGCGCCAGAGTCTCCATCAGGACGACTGTCGGCGGACGCTCGACGAATGATCTCGAGGACAGGTCGAAGTAAGGAGAATGAGATGACGGCGAACTGGACTTTGCCCGAACGTTTCACTTACGAGGGGCATCGCATCGCTTGGGGCATGGTTGGCGAAGGGCCGCCCGCCATCCTCGCGCATGGCTCGCCATTCTCCTCGCTTGTATGGCGACGGATTGCGCCATGGCTCGCACGGCACCGCCGGGTGTTCTATTACGACTTGATCGGCTTTGGCCAATCCGACAAGCCGGACGCAGATGTCCTGCATGGCATTCAGAATCGACTATTCGCGACGCTCGTGAACTATTGGGGCATCGAGCGGCCGGACGTTGTCGCGCATGATTTTGGCGGTTCCGCTGCACTGCGCGCTCATCTCCTCGACCGTGTCGAGTATAGCAGCCTCGTATTGATCGATCCGGTCGCAATCAGCCCGCAAGGATCCGCGCTGGTGCAAGCAGCCAAGGCGCACCGAGAAGTATTTGCCGCGCTGCCTGCCTACATTCACGAAGCCATCCTGCGCGCCTATATCGGCGCTGCGGTGATGCACAGCTTGCGGGAGGAGGAAATGCGGCTCTACCTCGCGCCGTGGCTCGACGACGGGGGCAAGAAGGCGTTCTGGCGGCAGATCGCACAGATGGATGACAAGTACAGCAAGGACGTTGAAGGACGATATGATGAGATACGCTGCCCCGTAACGATCCTTTGGGGCGAGAAAGACCAGTTCATCCCGCTCAAGGACGGCGAAGAGCTCGTCCGACGCATTCCTGGCGCCCGGTTCATCGTCGTGCCGGACGCGAAGCATCTGGTGCAGGAGGACGCTCCCGAAGCAATCGTTGCGGCTGTCCTCGACGTCTGGCGCCAGAGGGCGAGGCCGTGACGGCATGTTCTGGATCCAGCGGCTGTCGCGGCTGAAGCGGGAATGGCTGGCTCCTGCGGCTCGAAGCGGCACTTGGCGTCCAACTGCTTGCAAGAACGACCCGCGGGGCTGCGCTCACGCAAGCCGGCATCACTTTCCGAGACCATGCCGCCAGGGTCGGCGCCGAGATCGATGCAGCGAGGGAGGCAGTTCTACCAGCCAGAGACTTGCGCGGCCGCTTGCGAGTTGCAGTGCCGCTTTCTTTCGACCCGATCCACTTCGCTCCCATCCTTGCGGAATGGGCCGGCGCCATCCTCATCTTCAGATCCAAACCTGCTACAGTGATCGGTTCGTCGATCTGATCGCAGAAGGATATGATTGCGCGATACGAGTTGGCTATCTTCAGGACTCCAATCTGATCGCAAGACTAACTTCGCTCCTCACGCCCAATTCGCGATCACCTCAAGCTCTCTTCCCGCTCGTTTTGGCGAGCGGAGCCTTGCGACGCGCTCGTTTGCCACGCGCGATCTCGGTGGCCAGTGCGTCCAGCTTCGGCTCCCAGAAATTCCTGAACTGACCGATCCACGCGTCGACCGCTTGCAGCCCGGCAACGTCGACCGAATAGAGCCGCCTTTGCGCCTCCGCCCGAACGCTGGCAAAGCCGCTCTCTCGCAGCACCTTGAGGTGCTGCGAGACGGCCGCCTGGGTAATGCCGAACTCGGCCCCGATCACCTCGACGACCTCGCCGGACGCCATTTCCCTGAGGCCGAGCAGCTCGAGGATGCGGCGGCGCACGGGATCGGCGAGGACTTCGAAGGCGTGCATCAGCTTCCTGTGCCGGGATGCGTGATATCGGGCGGCGTCTCGCCGCGATAGAATGCGATGGTGCGGTCCGAGCGCTCTTTCGCCGCGGCTGGATCGAACCCGCTCGCGACGTGCGCCGCACGCCAGGACTCCCCGCTGGTCGTCATGAAGTCCTTGCCCTCCGGCGAGCCCATCCACGCCTCGGCCGTCTCGTGGTCGACCGAAGCCCCGGTCGCAAGGTATCGGTCAAGTCCCGCAAGAGCGAGGTCCCAACCGATGCCCACCGCACCGGGGCCGAACTGATTCCAATGGTCCTCGATGATCGCGGTGTGCTCAAGCGTCAGGCGCGCCTGGCTTCGTTCCGCGCTCAGCCTGACGTCGATCCAGCTCGTGGCGCCACCGAATTCCCAGGTCGCGGCGAAATGCGTCGGCGGCGTACAGGCCGTGATGGTGCCGCCCGCATTGCCCTTGACCTGGTATCTTCCGCCGAGCTGGAGGTCTCCCTCGACCGGCGCAAACCAGCGCGGGATGCGCTCCCGGCTGGTCACGGCGTCCCAGAGATCGTCGACGCCGGTGTCGTAGAGCCGCGTCAGCGTCACCGTACTCGCCGGCTTGCCGTTTTTGTTGAAGCTCCTCACCGAGCGTGTCACGAGCCCCAAGACCCTGGCGACATCGATCTGCATGACGTTCCTCCTCGTTGCTGCGTGGAAGCGACGGATATCGATCGGCGCTAATATAAGTCAATACTTATACTAGATGATCCGCTGCGTCAAACCGCCTCGCGAGGTCATGCGAACCAAATGCCTGCTCGAGCGTCTATCGGTGCCCTCCCCACCCGCAGGCTTGGTCAAGACGGAAAGGAATTCATGAAAGTTTGCAAATTCGCCATCGCCGATGCTTCACTCGCACGCTCGCCGGGACAGGACGGCGACATCTTCGTCAGCAATATGGTCGACCAGCGTCACGGCGGACCGATTACGATCGGCTACGGCCGCTACGCCCCGAACCAGACTCTGGACGAGACGATGAAAGTCGACGATGTCATGATTGTGCTGGAGGGGAAGCTCTCGGTCACGAGCAACGGCAACACCGTCACCGCGGGGCCCGGCGAGATCGTCTACATGCCGAAGGGCGAGAGGGTCACCATCCGCTCGCACGAACAAGGCGCCCTCACCGCTTACGTCACCTACCCGCATTGGCAGGAGGGGTAACGCCTCCGCCTGGCCGCTGATAGCCCTACCCGCCCGCCATCAGCGCCTTTGCCAGTGCCATGTAGGCCGGCAGCGTCACCGGGTCGTTGGCGGCGTTGCCGGCCATGGGATGCGAGGCGTAGCGCGCGATGACCATCTCGGCCTTGGGATCGATATAGATGCCCTGGCCGTATACGCCGCGCGCCATGTAGGCGCCGTGCTCGTTGTGCGTGACCCACCATTGATTGCGATACGACGCGCCCGGTAGCGTGGTGTAGCCCGCCGGCTTGAACTTTTCGGGGTCGCCGCCACGTGCGATGTCCTCGACCGCCTGTGACGGCACGATCTGGCGGCCGTTGAAGCGGCCGTGATTGCGCATGGTCTCTCCGAAGCGGGCGAGATCGCGCAACGTCGTGGAGAGACCGCCGCCGCCGCTCTCCGTGCCGATGCGGTCGACATGATAGTGCGCGTCCTCCTCCGCACCCATCGGCTGCCAGATGCGCTCGGAGAGCAGGTCGGATAACGTCATGCCGCTGGTGCGGCGGCAGATCCAGGCGAGCACGTCGGTGTTGACGGTCTTGTAGGCAAACGCCTTGCCGTGCTCGCCTTGCTTCTTCTGCGCGACAAGGAAGTCGAAGATGGTGGTCGGGCCCGCATAATCAGGCGGGATCGGCGCCATGCCGTTGGCGCGCCGGAGGCCCCACACGTCCGAATTCTTGTCGGTGTAGATTTCGGTGTAGGCGAGCCCCGTGGTCATATCCATGACCTCGTGCACGCACGCGTCCCCAAACGCGCTGCTCTTCAACTCCGGCACATAGTCCGTGACGGGCGCCTGCGGATCGATCTTGCCCTCGGCAACCAGAATACCGGCGAGCACCCCGGTGAACGACTTCGTCACCGACATGGCGATATGCGGCTTGTGCGGCTTCAACGCGCCGAAATAGCGCTCATAGATCAGCCTGCCCCGATGCAGCACGGCGATGCCGTCGGTGTACGTTTCCTCCAGCATCTTTTCAAAGGTCATGGGCCGCCCGTCCATCGTGGTCGAGCCGACCGCACCGATGTCATGATCCTGGCGCGGCAACACCGACGCCGGCCCTGCTCCGCGCCAGACGTTCACGGTCGGCACCAGCTGGCGGATGTTGCTCCAGGCCCAGCGCAGCTCGGGGAAGCTGCGGAACGAGCCGTTCTGGAAGGTGATGGTGCGGTCGAGTGCCGGCGGGAAGCCGCGCATCCAGCCAAGGGTCTCGGGATCGGTGGAGGTGGCAGTGGCGGACAGTTGGCTGGCGGCGGTGGCGACGGACATGAAGGCGAGCTCCGGAGGGGACCATACGGATCACGTATCACGGGAGAGCGTGACGGACATCCGACGTTTATGCCGGGGGGCTAAGCGCGGTCAGGACGGCGGCAACGCGAAGGGCCTGGCCCCGCCAGGCACAGCGCTAACGGCCAGAAATCCCATTGGCCTCGTCGCAACGCCGTCGCGGCGGGTGATGCTCACATCGGCAGACCCAGGAACTTGAATGGCTCAGCCTCCTGGAAATTCGCGGTCGCATCGCCGGCAAAGGTACGCGACTGTTCGGGCCCGAGATCGAGCTTCTTCACATTTCCCTTCTCGGGTGAGAAATCGATTCCCTTGAGATCCACCCAGAATACATTCGGGGTCAGCACGGATTCGAAGAAGTACAGCTTGCGCTGATGGTCGGCGACGGTGCGCCACCGGGTCGAGGAAATGTTCGGTTGATCCGAGGTTGAAATGCCGAACGGCACGGACACGTTGCGGATCACGCTGAAGACGCTGGCCAAAGCGCGGTCGGGATTTTCGTCTTTCGGAATCGCATTGACGTAGAAGGACGCGCGCGCGAACCGATCTGCGGCGCGATTCGTGCCCGGCAGCATCACCGTGCCGCCGATCTCCTTCCAATATTCGTTCAGCGTCAGCTGCTGTTCGAAGGTCGGGGAATTGGTCATCACCTGGTACTTGCGATCGTGATGGATGACCGGCCGGCCATTGATGTATTCGACGATCGCGCTGTCACCCGTGGCGTCCGAAAGAGACAGGTGAAGCGTGGCGAGCAATTTCTGTCCGGGCACGTTGTCGGTGACGATCGTGAAAGGATTCGTCTCGAGTACCGCAACCGCATCCTGAACGGTGGCGAAATTGTCGAGCACGTATTGGGCCCAGGCGGCGATGGACAGGCCTGGCTTGCCGGGATCGAACTTCGGGTATTCGGACTCGGTGAGCCAGAGGACGTTGGCGACCAGTCCCGCCTCGTTCATGCCGTCCGACGTCGAAACCTCGTAAGCGGAGGCAACAACGCTGCCGAATTTGGACGTCCATTTCAGCGAGTTCGGCCCGACCTCCCCGCTGCGCGCCATGCCTCTCGGGAAGATCCAGAGATTGGTCGGCATCTCAAAGCGCCAGTCCATCGACCGCGCAGTGACGACCTGATTGTTGGCGCCGAGATAAACCAGCCGCGTACAAGCGAGCGAGAGCGATGGCGCGATGGCGATCACAGCCGCCAGGCTCGCCGAGAAAATGCGCGATAGGGCCAGACTCTTCATTGTCATCGACCTCGCAACGCCGCTTGAACGGACCGGAACACGCTACCAGCTTCGAGGATCGTCACAATGACGTAGGTCAAAGTCCGTTCTGCTCGCGTTGCTTGCCGCGGCTTCGACACGCCAATCGATCGGCAGCTTCTACCCCGCCTTCAGCAGCCATCGGATCGGCATAGCAATCGCCAGCAGCGTGATCACACCTGCCGCCCACAGCGCCACGAACCACAACAGCTGCCTCCAGGTTCGAGACACTCGCAGCATCAGTGATACCCCTCACCGTGCCGCACCTTGCCGCGAAATATCCAGTAGACGTAGCCCGTATAGACAAGGATCACCGGCACCAGCACCGCCGCGCCGACGAGCAGGAACAACTGGCTGCTGGGATGCGTGGCTGCCTGCCAGATCGTGATGGAGGGAGGCACGATCATCGGCCACATGCTGATGCCAAGCCCGATATAGGAAAGCACGAAAAAGCCAAGCGCGCACAGGAACGGCACCACATCCTCGCCCTTGCCGAGCGCGCGGTGAAAGCGCCATGCCAGCAGCGCCAGGAGAACTGGCACAGGCGCTGCGTAAAGCATGTTTGGCAGCGTCAGCCATCGCGCGCGGAACGGCGGGCTTTGGATGACCATCATCACCGATATGAGGGCGATGAATCCGAGCGTCGCAAAGCCGAGAACGCGTGCATAGCTGCGGCAGCGTGCCTGAAGCGCGCCCTCGGTCTTCCAGATCAGCCAGCACGCGCCGAGCAGGCCATAGCCGACGACGAGGGCAACACCGGTCAGAACCGAGAAAGGCGTCAGCCAATCCCACCAGCCGCCGGCGTAGGCACGCCCTTCCACGCGAATGCCCTGCACGATGGCGCCGAGGCAGACGCCCTGGAGGAACGCGGCGGCAAAGCTGCCCCACGAGAAGGCGCGGTCCCACCATAGCTCACCGGCAGAAGTCCGCGCCCGAAACCGCATTTCGAAGGCCACCCCGCGAAACACCAATGCGAGCAGCATCAGAATGAGAGGCATGTAAAGCGCGGGAAAAATCGTCGCGTAGGCCAACGGAAACACAGCGAACAATCCGCCGCCCCCCAGGACGAGCCAGGTTTCGTTGCCATCCCAGACTGGCGCCACGGAATTGACCATGACATCGCGGTCGGCTCTCGCCGCCTCGGCTGGAAACAGGATGCCCACGCCAAGGTCGAAGCCGTCCATCACCACGTAGAGCAACACGGCCGTGGCGATCAGCAGGGCCCAGATCAGTGTGAGATCGATGCTCATGGCCTGATCCCCGCTTGCCGCGGCTCTGCTCTGTGCGTCTCCGGCGCCAGGTCTATCAAGGCTGGCGCCGGCGTAATGCCGGCGGTGCGGACCGGCTGGCCCTGTGGCGGTCCGTGCTCGCCGGCTTCAGGCGTCTGGCGGAAGAGATGAAACAGATAGGCGATACCTGCGCCGAACACGACGAAGTACACGACGACGAATGCGGCGAGCGATGCGGCGACCGCCGGCGCGGCGATCGGCGAGATGCTATCGGCGGTCCTCAGGAGTCCATAAACGGTGAAAGGCTGTCGTCCGGCCTCTGTCACCGTCCATCCGGCGGTCACCGCGATCAGCCCGGACGGCCCCATGGCCACGGCAAAGCGGTGGAGCCATGGCGCGTCATAGAGCCTGTTGCGCCGACGCAGCCACAGCGACGCCATGCCCAGCACGATCATCAAAATCCCCAGACCGACCATGATGCGGAACGCCCAGAAGACGAGTGGGATGTTGGTCGGCCATGTATCTTTCGGGAAAGCTTTGAGTCCCTTGACCTCTCCATCAAGGCTGTGCGTGAGGTAAAGACTCGCGAAGGCGGGAATGGCAATCTGGCCGCGAGTCACGCCGGCATCGGCATCCGGCATGCCGAACAGGATGGAAGGCGCGCGGCGCTCGGTTTCGAAGTGACCTTCCATGGCGGCGACCTTGGTGGGCTGGTGGTGGTACGAATTCACGCCATGCAGATCGCCGATCAGGAGCTGGAGCGGGGCCACGATCGCGGCCATCCACATCGCCATCGAAAACATGATGCGAGCGCGTTCGTTCATCCTGTCCCGCAGGAGATGCCAGGCGCCCACGGCGCCCACGATCATCGCAGTCGTCAGGTAAGCCGCCGTGACCGTATGGGCGAAACGGTAGGGGAACGACGGATTGAAGATGATCGCGAGCCAGCTCTCGGGAATGAACTGTCCGTCCTGACTCGTCGCATGTCCCACCGGCGTTTGCATCCAGGAATTGGCCGCTAAAATCCAGAAGGCCGAGAGCAAGGTGCCGCCCGCGACGAAGCAGGTCGCGACAAAATGCAGGCGCGGACCAACGCGGCCAAGGCCGAACAGCATGACCCCGAGAAAGCCGGCCTCCAGAAAGAATGCCGTCAGCACCTCATAGCCAAGGAGCGGCCCCAGAACCGGTGATGTCTTGTCGGCAAACACGGACCAGTTCGTCCCGAACTGGTATGACATGACCAGACCGGACACGACGCCCATGGCGAAGGCGACGGCGAAGATCTTCAGCCAATAGCGATAGGTATCGAGATAGGCGCCGCGGCCCGTCCACAACCACAGACCTTCGAGCACCGCAAGATAGCTCGCTAGCCCGATCGTGAAGGCCGGAAACAGGAAGTGCCAGACCACCGTGAAGGCGAACTGAAACCGCGCAAGATTCAACGCGCTGGGCAGTAAGTCGGACATAGCTCCGCCCCCGACATCAATTGCGGCCCGCAGCTAACGCTTTCAACCTGCGGTGGTTCCAGCTGCCTCGATCATCTGACGTCGAGGGCTTGAGCGTTCTGCGGGCACTGTCCCTGGACGATATCGTTGGCACAATACGGTCTCAATATGCCTGAATGTCCTACCCCGCGGTCTGCAGCCGACGAGCTGCGAGCGCACTCGAGGCCGGCACAAACTTCTTGGCTGTCCCGTTCGGGGAGCATCGCGAGGTTGCGAAGGCTCCGCCGAGTTGGGAAGGCAAGATCCGCCCTTGCGCAAGACGATCTCAATCAAGATGCCTTGGTCGGCTCGGACATTGTTATCCGGTTTTTGACGCTCGGACGCTCCTGCATCCTTGCATACCATGCCAAGAGAGCCTCGCACTCCACCGGCACCGGCACGCTCACGAGTCCCGCGAAGATCAAGCCGCCTATGAGGGTGATATCGGCCATCGTGAACGCCTCGCCGGCGACGAACGGCTGTTCTTTCAGAATGCCGTCAAAGTAGTGCATCCCCCTGAGCGCCTTGTCGCGCTGGCGGAATCCCCATTCGGGATTCTGATAGATCTCGACATGAGGCCCAAGGCCCGGCGTGGCGTGGTGGAAATAGACACTGATAGCGTCGAGCAGCTCCAGTTCGGCGCGCTTGCTCATCATGTGAATCACGCCCTTTTCGCGCGGGGTCCTGCCGGTCAGCGTCGGCGCGCCATCGAGCGCATCAAGGTACTCGGTAATTGCCGTGCACTCGCCAATGAAGGTCCCGTCGTCGAGTTCGAGCACCGGCAGGGTGCCGGAGTAGTTCTTGGCGAGGAATTCGGGCGTCTTGTGCTCGCCCTTGTAGAGATCGACCAACACGAACTGCACGTGCGACGACAGGTTCTTTTCGGCCAAGGCGATGCGAACGCGGGCCGGATATGGTCCAGTTGGCCAATCGTAAATCTTCATCACGACTCCTATGTTATCTACCTGTCACTTGGTAGGCCCGATATGAAGTCTTCCAATTCGGCGGGTCAAGTCCTACCTGTCACTTGGTAGATAACGAAGCAGTGAGACGACGTAGTGAGTTCAAGCGCTCGGGAAGCCATCTTGGCGGCAGCAAAGCGGACCGCGCAGGCGCACGGCTATGGCGGCCTGAATTTCCGCGATCTCGCGGACGAGGTCGGGATCAAGGCCGCCAGCATCTACCACCATTTCCCAAGCAAGGCCGATCTCGGCGTGGCCGTCGCACGGCGCTACTGGGAGGACACCGCCGCCCAACTCGAGGCGATGCTGGCAGAAACCGCCGATCCTGTCCGCTGCCTGCGTCGATATCCCGATGTGTTTCGCAAAGCGCTCGAGAACGACAATCGCATGTGCCTCTGCAGCTTCATGTCCGCGGAAATCGAGGACCTGCCGGGCGCAGTGAAGAAGGAGGTCCAGACATTTGCCGACGTCAACGTGGCGTGGCTGAGCAAGCTGTTGGTGGCTGCGGGCGTGGTCAGTTCGAGAAAGAGCGAACAGCGGGCTCGCGCCATTTTCGCCGCCATCGCCGGCGCGCAGCTGATGGCAAGGAGCCGCTCCGATATTTCGCTCTACGACACGACGATCGACAACTATCGCGCCGCGGGTCTGCTGCCGGCGTAGATGGTGCCGACATCAGACCGCTGGGGCGGCGACGCCCTACTCCCACTCGATCGTCCCAGGTGGCTTGCTGGTCACGTCATACACCACCCGGTTCACGCCCTTCACCTCGTTGATGATGCGCGTCGCGGTCTCGCCTAGGAACTTCATGTCGAACTGGTAGAAGTCCGCGGTCATGCCGTCGGTGGAGGTGACGGCGCGGAGGCCCACGACGTAGTCGTAGGTGCGGCCGTCGCCCATGACGCCGACGGTTTTCACCGGGAGCAGCACGGCGAAGGCCTGCCAGATCTCGTCGTAGAGGCCGTGCTTCCTGATCTGGTCGATGTAGACGGCGTCCGCCTTGCGCAGGATGTCGAGCTTGTCGCGGGTGATGTCGCCGGGGCAGCGGATGGCGAGGCCCGGGCCCGGGAACGGGTGGCGGCCGACGAAGATTTCGGGGAGGCCGAGCTCGCGCCCGAGCTTGCGCACCTCGTCCTTGAACAGCTCGCGCAGGGGCTCGACGAGCTTCATGTTCATGCGCTCGGGCAAACCGCCGACATTGTGGTGCGACTTAATGGTGACTGAAGGTCCGCCGGTGAAGGAGACGCTCTCGATCACGTCGGGATAGAGCGTGCCCTGCGCCAGGAAATCGGCGCCGCCGATCTTCTTGGCCTCAGTTTCGAACACCTCGATGAAGAGGCGGCCGATGGTCTTGCGCTTGGCTTCGGGATCGGTTACGCCTTCGAGTTCGCCAAGGAACTGCTTGGAGGCATCCACGTGGACGAGCGGGATGTTGTAGTGGTGGCGGAAGAGGTCGACGACCTGCTCGGCCTCGTTGAGGCGCATCAATCCGTGATCGACGAAGACACAGGTGAGCTGGTCGCCGATGGCTTCGTGGATCAGCACGGCCGCAACGGCTGAATCGACGCCGCCGGAGAGGCCGCAGATCACCCTGCCCTTGCCGACCTGCGCGCGGATCTTGGCGATCTCCTCCTCGCGGAAGGCGCGCATGGTCCAGTCGCCGGTGAGGCCGGCGATCTTGCGCACGAAGTTGCGGATGAGTTTCGCGCCGTCGGGCGTGTGCACCACTTCGGGGTGGAACATCAGGCCGTAATATTTGCGCGTCTCGTCCTGGATGATCGCGAACGGGGCGTTCGGCGAGGTGCCGGCGACGGAGAAGCCCGGCGGCATCCTGGTGATGCGATCGCCATGGCTCATCCAGACCTGGTTCTTGCTGCCGGAGGACCAGACATCCTCGTACAGCTTGCTCTCGGCCTTCACCTCGACGTCGGCGCGGCCGAACTCGCGGTGATGACCGCCCTCGACCTCGCCGCCCAGCTGGGCTGCCATCGTCATCTGGCCGTAGCAGATGCCCATCACGGGCACGCCGGAATCGAAGATCAATTGCGGCGCGCGGGGCGAGCCGGCCTCGTGCACCGATTCCGGGCCGCCGGACAGGATCACCGCTTTCGGTTTCATCTCCTCGAAGGCGGCTTCGGCCTTGTTGAACGGGACGATCTCGCAATAGACGCCGTCCTCGCGCACGCGACGCGCGATCAGCTGCGTCACCTGGCTGCCGAAGTCGACGATGAGAATCTTGTCGTGCGCCGAGGCCACCGGGGGCGTCGACGCGGAGCGGTCGTTCTGTGCTGCTGTCATGGCCAGCAGATACGCTGGCGCGGCCCGGGCCGCAACCGCGCACGCGGCGCGCCCACATGCTTCTTTGGGCATGGACAAACGCAGATACGTCAGTATTATTGACCTATTATGCCCCGCACCTCAAACAGGGGCAGATCAGGGAGAATGCCATGTCACAGCATCATCAGCCATCGTCGCTGGCCGCGCTCGGCCGGACCTGGGTCGAGGCCTGGAATACCGGCGATCTCGAGCGCGTGCTTGCGCTCTATGACGAGGCGGCCGTGATGACCTCGGACCGCATCCCCGCGCTGGGGTTCGACGCCAGCGGAACGTTGCGCGGCAAGGAAAGCTTGCGGGCCTATTGGGGCAAGGCGCTGGGGCTGCTGCCGGAGCTGCACTTTTCGCTGATCGATGTGTTCGTCAGTCCGGACAGCGTGGTGGTGTTCTACGAGAACGAGCGGGGGAAGAAGATCTGCGAATATCTGCGGGTGAACGACGCCGGGCTGATCGTGCAGGGCTCGGCGAATCATTTGCCCCATTGATCCGCCTGCGCCGCGCCATCAGCGCTTGCGCGCCCCGACCTTTCGCACCTTCGTGTCGGACCACGTGAGCGGCCGCCCGGTTCGCGACGGCAGCACCAGTTGCCCAACCGGCTGGCCTGCCTGGTCCACCAGGTCGGAATGCGCCTCGCCGCGCGCATAGAGATGCGCCTCGCCCCATTGGCGCAAACCGACGATGACAGGAAACAAGTCGTGTCCCCGCCGCGTCAGCGCGTATTCCTGATACGCGCTGCCGTCGGAAGCCGGAACCAGTTCGAGCACGTCGAGCTCGACCAGCTTGCGCAGGCGCGTGCTGAGCATGCCCTTGGCAATGCCGAGGTTCTTCTGGAAATCGCCGAACCGGCGCAGCCCGTCGAAGGCATCGCGCACGATCAGGAGCGACCACCAGTCGCCGATTGCATCGAGCGCGCGCGCCACCGGGCAGTCGGCCTCGGAAAAGCCTGTCCGCTTCATGCTCCCATTCCAATCTGGTTCTAAAATAAGACTAGACAGCGCCGCACGCAACTGGTCCTATGATGAGACTAGATAGGCCGTGCCGGAGATGAAAGATGACAAACAATGACCTCGCCAGAGGCCACCCGAAGACTGGTGCCGGGCCGGCCGGGCACGGGCTTTCTTCCGCGATGGCGCTGCTGCTCGCGCTGGCTTGCGGCCTCAGCGTCGCCAACATCTACTTCGCCCAGCCACTGCTCGACGCGATGGCCGAGGACCTCGGCATCGCTCCCGCAGCGATCGGCATGGTCGTGACCTTCACCCAGATCGGCTACGCCCTCGGCCTGATCGTGATCGTGCCGCTCGGCGACCTCTGGGATCGCCGGCGCCTGATCGCCGGCCAGATTGCACTCTCAGCGACCGGCCTCGTGGTCGTCGGCACCGCATCGCACACCGCGGTCCTGCTCGCGGGACTGACGCTGGTCGGCGTGCTTGCCGTCGTCGTGCAAATCCTCGTCGCCTTTGCCGCGACGCTCGCGACGCCGGACGGCCGGGGCCGCGCCATCGGGACAGTGACCAGCGGCGTCGTCGGGGGAATCCTGCTTGCGCGCTTCGCCTCGGGCGCGCTGGCCGATATCGGCGGCTGGCGCACGGTCTACCTGGTTTCGGCCGGCCTCATGCTCGCCATGGCCATCCTGCTGTTGCGAGTCCTGCCCCGCGGTCCGCACGCGGCCATGGCCGGCTCGTCGTATCTGTCGCTGTTGCGCTCGACGGCGGCGCTGTTCGCCGAGGAGCCGATCCTGCGCGAGCGCGCCCTGTTCGCGTTCCTGATCTTTGCCGATCTCAGCGTGTTCTGGACGTCGATCGTGCTGCCGCTTTCGGCGCCCCCTTTCACGCTGTCGCACACGGCGATCGGACTGCTCGGGGTCGCCGGCTTCGCCGGAGCGCTCGGTGCGCGCAATGCCGGCCGTCTCGCCGACCTCGGATGGGCCCAACGCACCACCGGACTGTCGCTGATGCTGATGCTCGCCGCATGGGGCGCGATCGCCTGCCTGCATGTCTCGCTCTGGTTCGTCGTCGCAGGCGTGATCATGCTGGATCTCGGGCTGCAGGCCGTGCATGTGACCAGCCAGAGCCTGATTGTGGCCGCCCGTCCCGACGCAGCAAGCAGGCTGGTCGGGGGCTACATGGTGTTCTACTCGATCGGCAGCGCGGCCGGCGGAATCGCGGCAACCATGGTGTATGCGATGATGGGCTGGGGCGGCGTTTGCATGCTGGGCTCCGGCATCAGCGCCGCCGCTCTGCTGGTCTGGGTCATCAACGCGAGCAGGCTGCAAGAGGCGGCCGGCTGTGCGCTGACGCCCTCGCCGCCCAGGTAAAGTGCACGACCCGGACATCGGCATAGGCTACCAAGCGATGCACCGCATCAAGGCAGAATCCTTCCATGAAACTCCCCACCTCCCCCTTTACCGTCACCGACTGGAGCCGGATCGAGGCAACCACGCATCCCGGCGAGAGCGGTGAGGCCAAGTGGCGCACGCTCAACATCGGCGATCTCCGGGTGCGGATGGTGGAATATTCGCCGGGCTATCTCGCCGATCATTGGTGCGATCGCGGCCACGTGCTCTACGTGCTGAAGGGCGAGCTCGACTCCGAGCTGCGCGACGGGCGCAAATTCAAGCTGACGGCAGGCATGAGCTACCAGGTCTCGGATTTCGGCGACGCCGCACACCGGTCCTCGACGGCCACCGGCGCCACGCTATTCATCGTGGACTGACGCGCCGGACGGTTTATTTGCACCGCAAAATAGCAAATAGGCGCGACATCCCGAACCGCGGGTGGTGCCTTGAAGTGGCCCCAAATTCTCGCTATATTGTGATCATCGATACTTGGCCGAACGACTGGGCCGCTTCGCTTCGTTACAGACGGGCGCGCACGCTTCAGATGACTTCTCCAAAAATCGACTGAACAGGATCATGGGCGCAGCGACGCGTACCGGTCCGCGTGCGTACCATCTCTAACAAAGGAAATACCCATGGCTATGGGCACCGTGAAGTGGTTCAACACCCAAAAGGGTTATGGTTTCATCCAGCCGGACGACGGCCAGAAGGACGTGTTCGTGCACATCAGCGCGGTCGAGCGCGCCGGCCTCTCCACCCTCAACGAGGGCCAGAAGGTCTCGTTCGACATCGTCGCCGACCGCCGCAGCGGCAAGTCGTCGGCTGACAATCTCCGCGTCGGCTAACAGCCCACGCAACAGCGCTTCTGACCACGGACGTACCGGCAGAAGCGCCAGAGTTAGAAAGCCCCGCGACCGGGATCCGGTCCGCGGGGCTTTTGTTTGCTCCGGAATGACGGCCTTGATCAGGCCGTCTTCCGCAGCACCGAGACGAAAAACCCATCCGTGCCGGTTCGTCGCGGTGTCATCAGCCAGCCCTCGGGCGATTGCAGCGCGGCGTCCGCGAAGGCCTCCGCCTTGTCCCAGAGCACGCTGGCGGTCTGCTCCGGCGGCACGACCGCGAATTCTGGATGACGCGCGACGAACGCCCTCACCTGCTCGCCGTTCTCTTCCGCCAGCACCGAGCAGGTGATGTAGGCGATGCGGCCGCCTGGCTTCACCAGCGGCACCGCACGCGCGAGCACCTCGGCCTGGTCGCGCCGGCGGATCTCCAGCGCGCCCGGGCGCATCCGCCATTTGGCATCGGGGTTGCGACGCCAGGTGCCGGTTCCCGTGCAGGGGGCGTCGATCACGACGAGGTCGGCCGAGGCGCGAATGTCCGCCAGCGGATCGGCCTCGCCCTTGGGCGTGCGAACGTCGGCATTGTGGACGCCGGCGCGCGACAGCCGCTCGTGGATCGGGGCGAGCTGGCGCTTGTCGCTGTCGGTCGCGATCAGCCGTCCCTTGCCCTGCAACATGGCCGCGAGCGCCAGCGTCTTGCCGCCGGCGCCGGCGCAGAGATCGATCACCTGCTCGCCGGGTTTTGCCGCGGTAAACTGTGCCGCAAGCTGCGATCCTTCATCCTGCACTTCAATGGCGCCCTTGATGAAAGCCTCTTCCGCCTGGATGCCGGGATTGCGCGCATCGGCCGAAAGCTCGATGCGCAGGCCCGTTGCCGACCACGGCGTCGGTTTCGCATGAAGATGAGCAAGCGCGTGCAGCACCTTGTCGCGATTGGACTTTAGCGTGTTGACGCGCAAATCGAGCGGCGCCCGGCTCGCCATCGCGGCGGCTTCCGCCGCGCGGTCGTCACCGAACACTTTTGCCAGATGCGGATCGAGCCATTCGGGATAGTCGCCGGCGACCGCGGCCGGCGCGTCCTCGAGGGAGCGCGCGGCGAGCGCGGCCTGCTCGGCCTCGGTCAGCGGCGCCGGCGCGAAACGGCTGCCGTCGAACAGCGCGGCCATGGTGGCCGTGTCCATATTGCGCTCGAGGCGGAGCATGCCGATCAGCCGCGCGCGCGCGGTATCGGAATCCATCAGGAACGCGCTCGAGGCGTAGCGGCGCAGCACGTCCCAGACGAGACCGGCGATCGCGGCGCGGTCGCCCGAGCCGGCGAAGCGGTGCGCGGTGCCCCACTCCTTGAGCGCCTTGGCCGCGGGCACGCGGTCCCTCTCGATGGTGTCGATCAGTTCGATGGCTGCGGACAGCCGGGCAGCGGGGGTCATTTGAATTCTTTCAAGCGGCGCAAGCGCCTAGATCAGCAGCAAAAGCTTCAGCGCGAAATACAACCACATCGCCAGCAGCACCAGCACACCGGCAAGCCAGACGGGGGAGCGCCGGCCCAGATCGTTCGAGGACACGAAGATCCCGGCATGGGCAAAGCGCGTCACGACGAACACCCAGGACATCAACACGATGAAGAGATCGGCGCGGCGCAAGGGCAATGCCAGCGCGATCAGGACGTAGAACAGCACCGGCAGCTCGAACTGGTTGCGGTAGCAATTGGCGATTTGGGTGGCGCCCTTCGGCCAGTTCGGCTCGCCCAGCGCGATGTCGCGAATCCTGGTTTCGCCGGAGACCAGCGTCTTGCGGCGCGCGACGACCATCCCGATCAGAAGCGCGAAGGTGAGAGCGACCTGCACGAAGACCGGCAGCAAAACCATTTGAACGGACATCGGAACTTTCCCGGCGGGTGAACTGTCTCCGACCGTCATTAGCCGCGCCTTCTGGCGCTGACAATGAACGACTTGAACCGGCGTTCCCGCTTCGGCGACCAAGCATCGACATTCAAAGCGATTTCGGGCCCTGACACATCGCCGATCGCATTGCCTCGCCGCTCGCCGGCACCCTCGCCCCGCAGGACGGCTACACGATCCGCTACCGCGTGTTTTAAACTTTGTTCGCTGCGATCCGTGCCCGCGCCGTCATCGTTCCGACGCGCGACGACGGGTAGGATGATCGCATGCTCGAATTTCGCCTGACCCAGATTTCCGACACCCATCTCGGCCGGCGCTTTCCCGGCCTGATCGCCAACTTTCACCGCATCAGCGAGCACATCGACGCCGACAGGCCGGATCTCGTCGTCAACACCGGCGACGTCTCGTTCGACGGGCCGACCAGCCGCGACGACGTCGAATTCGCGAAAGGCCTGCACGACGCCCTGCCCGTCGCCTGCCGCTACCTGCCCGGCAATCACGACATCGGCGACAATCCGACCGCGATCGGGCCGGCGCCGAAGCCGCCGGTCAGCCCGGCTCACCGCCGGCAATTCTGCGACATCATCGGCGAAGACCATTGGTCGTTCGAGGCCGCGGGCTGGCGCTTCATCGGCCTCAACTCGCTGGTGATGAATTCGGGGCTTGGCTTCGAGGCCGAGCAATTCGACTGGCTCGCCTCCGAGATATCGCGCACGCACGGCAGGCCGGTCGCGCTGTTCCTGCACAAGCCGCTGTTTCTCAACCTGCCCGACGACCCCGAGACGCCGGAGACCGCGATCCGCTATGTGCCGCAGCCGGCACGAGCGCGGCTGATCGAGATGTTCGGAAACGTCGACCTGCGTCTCATCGCCAGCGGTCACGTGCATCAGCGCCGCGACTTCACCTTCCGCCACACCCGCCACGTCTGGGCGCCGTCGGCGGGTTTCGTCATCAACGATCGGCGCCAGGACCGGATCGCGATCAAGGAAGTCGGGCTCGTCGAGTACCGCTTCCAGCCCGACAATCTCGAGGTTCGTCACGTCCGCGCGGCGGGCCAGGTGGACGTCGACATCGAGGAGCTGCTCGCACAGATGGGCGGCGAGCATTAGCTCGCGACCGGTTCTCAGGCGACGCTCTTGAGATCCTGCTGGATCGCGGCGAGCAAGGATTGCAGCGCCTCGCTGTTCACTGGCTTGGCCGCCGGATCACTGGCGGGCGGATGCCCTGGAGCTTGCGCAACCTTGACCGGACGCTTCGGGAGCGGCGGCGGCGCCGGCATCGCGGCTTGCGCGAAATCGCCTTCGTCGTCGACGTGGACGAACTTGCCATGGATGACGTCGTCGCGACGGCCCATGACGAACATGGTCGCCCAATAGGCGGCGGCCAGCACAATGACGCAGAAAATACCAATCTCTAACATCGCAACACCTGAAATATGCGCGATGATTCAATGCCTTCGTCGGCCCGTCAATCGATCGGCGTTCACACCTGCGGCTTTTGCGAGCAGGTGTGGCCGATCGGTGACTCTTTCTTAACCAACTCCGGCCCCTCCCGGGGACCGGAGGCGGCCGCTCAGGCCTTGTCCGGGCCGACCCGGACCAGCTGCTTGCCGAAATTGGCGCCCTTCAGGAGGCCCATGAAGGCAGCCGGCGCGCTCTCCAGGCCCTCGGTCACGAACTCCTTGTACTTGACCTTGCCCTCGCGGACCCAGGTGGACATGTCGCGCAGGAAGTCGCCATGGCGGGCAGCAAAGTCGGAGACGATGAAGCCGCGGAAGGTCAGCCGCTTGGTGAGCGTTGCGCGCATCAGGGACGCGGCCCATTTCGGCGGCTTGGCCTCGGTGTCGTTGTAATGGGCGATCAGGCCGCAGACCGGCACGCGCGCGAACGGATTGAGCAGCGGGAACACGGCTTCGAACACCGCGCCGCCGACATTCTCGAAATAGACGTCGATCCCGTTCGGGCAGGCCTCCTTGAGCCTGGCGGCGAGATCGGGATCGCGGTGATCGATACAGGCGTCGAAGCCGAGCTCCTTCACCACGTAGTCGCACTTGTCCTTGCCGCCGGCGATGCCGACCGCGCGTGCGCCCTTGATTTTGGCGATCTGGCCGACCGCCGAGCCGACCGCACCTGAGGCGCCGGCAACGACGACGGTCTCGCCGGGTTGCGGCTTGCCGATGTCGAGTAGGCCCGTGTACGCCGTCATACCGGGCATGCCGAGCACGCCGATCGAGGTCGAGATCGGCCCGAGCTTGGGATCGACCTTGATCAGGCCCTTGCCGTTCGAGATCGCATGCGTCTGCCAGCCGGAGCGGATGCGCACAATGTCGCCGACCGCGAAATCGGAATTGTTGGAGGCCGCGACCTCGCTGACCGCCTCGCCTTCCATCACCCCGCCGATCGGCACTGGTGCAGCGTAGGACGGCCCCTCGCTCATGCGCCCGCGCATATAGGGATCGAGCGACAGCCAGATCGTGCGCAGCAGGACTTCACCCTGCCCGGGCGTCGGAACTGCGAATTCCTCCAGGCGAAAATCAGGCGGCTTGGGTTCGCCGACGGGACGCGCGGCGAGAACGATGCGTTTGGCTTGGGCCATGGCTTCCTCCACTTCTTTGTCTTTGCGAGCGAAGCGAAGCAATCCAGCCGCGTCAACATAAAAGGATGGAAGTGGGCAGTCGCGCTTGCAATGACGATATGAAGAAGGCCGGCGCCTCATTCTCCGTCGTCATGCCCGGACTTGACCCGGGCATCCACGAAGCCGCGGAGCAAGACCCCGTGGATGGCCGGGTCCAGCCCGGCCATGACGATGGAGAGAGCGAAGCGAGAACTAACCCCCGCCCGGATAATTCGGGCTCTCGCGCGTGATGGTGACGTCGTGGACGTGGCTTTCGCGCAGGCCGGCGCCGGTGATGCGGACGAACTGGGCCTTCTCGTGCAGCTCCTTCATGTCGCGTGCGCCGACATAGCCCATCGCGGCGCGCAGGCCGCCGGCGAGCTGGTGCATGACGTGGCCGACCGCGCCCTTGTAGGGCACCTGGCCCTCGATGCCTTCAGGCACGAGCTTGAGCGTGTCCTTGATGTCCTGCTGGAAATAGCGGTCGGCCGATCCCCGCGCCATCGCGCCGACCGAACCCATGCCGCGATAGGCCTTGTAGGAGCGGCCCTGCCACAAAAACACTTCGCCGGGCGTCTCGTCGGTGCCGGCGAGCAGCGAACCGACCATGGCGATGTCGGCACCGGCAGCGAGCGCCTTGGCGAGGTCGCCAGAGTATTTGATGCCGCCGTCGGCGATGACGGGGATGTCGGCCTTCTTCGCCGCCTCCACCGCATCCATGATCGCGGTGAGCTGGGGAACGCCGACGCCGGCGACGATGCGGGTGGTGCAGATCGAGCCCGGGCCGATGCCGACCTTGATGCAATCCGCGCCTGCGTCGATCAGCGCCTGCGCGCCTTCGGTGGTGGCGACGTTGCCGGCCACGACCTGCACCGAGTTGGACAGACGCTTGATGCGGTTCACCGCGTGCAGCACGTGGCGGGAATGGCCGTGCGCGGTGTCGACGACGACGAGATCGACGCCGGCATCGATCAGCCGCTCGGTGCGCTCGAAGCCGGTATCGCCGACGGTGGTGGCGGCGGCGACGCGCAAGCGCCCCTGCGCGTCCTTGCAGGCGAGCGGATGGGCGACCGCCTTCTCCATGTCCTTCACGGTGATCAGGCCGACGCAGCGATATTGCTCGTCGACGACGAGCAGCTTCTCGATGCGGTGCTGGTGCAGCATCCGCCGCGCCTCGTCCTGGCTGACATTCTCACGGACCGTCACGAGATTTTCGTGCGTCATCAGCTCGGAGATTTTTTGCTGGCGATTGGTCGCAAACCGCACGTCGCGGTTGGTGAGAATGCCGACCAGCTTGCCGGGGGTCGACTTGCCGGCGCCGGTGACGACGGGAATGCCGGAAATGCCGTGGTCACTCATCAGCTTGAGCGCGTCGTCGAGCGTGGCCTCCGGGCTGATGGTGAGCGGGTTCACCACCATGCCGGACTCGTAGCGCTTGACCTGCCGGACCTGGGCGGCCTGCCCTTCGGGATCAAAATTGCGGTGGATGACGCCGAGGCCGCCGGCCTGCGCCATGGCGATCGCCATGCGGGCCTCGGTGACGGTGTCCATGGCGGAGGCCATGATCGGGATGTTGAGCGGGATGGCGCGGGTGACGCGGGAGCGGATGTCGACTTCGCCCGGCATGACGTCGGACAGGCCCGGCTTCAACAGTACGTCGTCGAACGTAAAGGCTTCGCGGATGCCCTGAAGTTGCACCGTGGCCATCTGCCAACTCCTTCCTGCGGCCCTGCCGCAAATGCTAATGGATGAGCGCCGCCCTCGGCGTACCTTGCGGCATCGCCTTGAGAATCGAAGCCCATCGGTGGGGTTGACGCGGGTCGATAGCACGGCCGCGTGACGAATCAAAGCGATTCAGGCCGCCGGCCAGCCATGCACAGGCTTTTTACGCAAATTCCGCGAGGACAGCCCCTACGCGGCCATTCGGGGGCGCGACGAAGTCGCGGGCCCGGAACGCCGGAGGCGGAGGGTCACACCGTTGTTATGCAGGATTTAGGTGCCATGCGTCGATCCGCAATGGTCGGGAGCAGGCGGCGGTGATAAGCCGAAATCCCGCCCCTCCTTCCGATTTTCATTACCAATCCGTCATGGTCGACAAGCAACGCGTCATTCCGCTGATCGTGGCCACTGCTCTCTTCATGGAGAACATGGACTCCACGGTGATCGCCACCTCGCTGCCGGCGATCGCGGCCGACATCGGCACCAGCCCGCTGACGCTGAAGCTCGCGATCACCTCCTATCTGCTGTCGCTCGCGGTGTTCATTCCGGCGAGCGGCTGGACCGCCGACCGCTTCGGCGCACGCATGGTGTTCGCGATCGCGGTCGGGGTGTTCATGGTCGGCTCGGTCGGCTGCGCGCTCTCGACATCGGTCACCGACTTCGTGTTCGCGCGCATCATGCAAGGCATGGGCGGCGCGATGATGACGCCGGTCGGACGCCTCGTGCTGCTGCGCTCGGTCGACAAGAGCGCACTGGTCAATGCCATGGCCTGGGTGACGGTCCCTGCCCTCATAGGTCCCGTGATCGGCCCGCCGCTCGGCGGCTTCATCACCACCTACGCATCCTGGCACTGGATCTTCCTGATCAACATCCCGATCGGGCTGCTCGGCATCTTCATGGCGCTGCGCTTCATCGATCCGATCAAGAGTGAGGAACGCGAGCCGTTCGACCTCTATGGCATGGTGCTCGCTGGGCTGGGCCTCGCAGGCATCGCCTTCGGCCTGTCGGTTGCCGGCCTCAATCTGCTTCCGTGGAGCACCGTCGCAGCGTTGATCGCGGGCGGTGCGATCTCGATGACGCTCTACGTCATGCATGCCCGGCGGACGGGATCGCCGGTGCTGGATTTCTCGCTCCTGAAGCTGCCGACGCTGCGCGCGGCCGTGTTCGGCGGCTTTCTGTTCCGCCTCGGCATCGGCGCGCTGCCCTTCCTGCTGCCGCTCTTGATGCAGATCGGCTTCGGCCTGTCGCCGTTCCATTCCGGTCTCGTCACCTTCGCCTCCTCGCTCGGCGCCATGGGCATGAAGACGCTGGCCGCGCGCATCATCCGCACCTTCGGCTTCCGCAATCTGATGACGCTGAACGCGATCGTCAGCGCGTTCTTCCTCGGCGTCTGCGCGCTGTTCACGGTGTCGACGCCGCTGCTGATCATCATGGTCATCCTGGTGGTCGGCGGCTTCTTCCGCTCGCTGGAGTTCACCGCCATCAACACGGTCGCCTATGCCGAGGTCGAGACCGCGCAAATGAGCCGCGCCACCACCCTCGTCAGCGTCAACCAGCAGCTCGCGGTGTCGGCCGGCGTCGCCGTCGGCGCGGCCTGTGTCGAGACCACGATGTGGCTCGGTCATGTCAGCGAGCTCAACGCCACCGTGTTCGCGCCGGCCTTCGTCGTGGTCGCGGTGACCTCGGCCGCTTCGAGCTGGTTCTTCTGGCAGATGCCCGCGGATGCCGGCCACGAGATTTCGGGGCGCAAGGCGGTGGAGATCGCAAGCCGCAAGGGCGCCGGCAAGGGCGCGGCGAAAGCCGCCGTCAAGGCGGCAAGCGAGGATACGCAGGACGTGCGGGATCAGAGGTTGGGGTAGTTTCCCGTCGTCATTGCGAACGCAGCGAAGCAATCCAGACTCCGTCTGCGGGGAAAGTCTGGATTGCTTCGTCGCAAGAGCTCCTCGCAATGACGGAAGTCGTGCCTACGCCTTCGCCCCAGCCCTAAATCCCGTCGCCAGCACGTAGCGCTCCGACGAGTCCTGCCGGCTCGCGGCGGGCTTCACATGGCGCACCGTCGCAAAATCGCGCTTGAGCTGGGCGAGCAACTCGGCGTCGGCACCGCTCTGGAACGTTTTTGCCAGGAACGTGCCGCCGGGCTTGAGCACGTCGCAGGCAAAGGCTGCGGCGGTCTCGACCAGGCCGACGATGCGGAGCTGGTCGGTCTTGCGGTGACCGGTGGTGTTTGCGGCCATGTCGGACATCACGACGTCGGCGCCGCCGCCCAGCATCGCGGTGAGCTTCTCGGGGGCATCGTCGTCCATGAAGTCGAGCTGCGCGAAATCGACACCGGGGATCTCCGGCATTTCCAGCAGGTCGATCGCGACGACTCTGCCCTTGCCTTCCGCGGAGCCGACGCGCTTGGCGGCGATCTGGCTCCAGCCGCCGGGCGCGGCGCCGAGATCGACCACGGCCATGCCGGGCTTCAACAGCCGATACTTGTCATCGATCTCCAGAAGCTTGAACGCCGCGCGCGAACGATAACCTGCCGCCTTGGCTTTCGCGACATAGGGATCGTTGAGCTGCCGCTCCAGCCAAAGCTTGGACGACAATTTGCGCTTGCCGCCAGTCTTGACCTGGACGTGCAAGCGGCCGGTGGTGTCCTTGGCCATCTCACCAGCTCCTGAGCGCGCCGTCCTCGCGCATCATCTCGACCAGCATGCCTTCGCGCAGGCCCCGGTCGGCGACGCGCAGGCGCGGCAGCGGAAAGGCGCGGCGGATGGCATCGAGGATGGCGCAGCCGGCGAGCACGAGGTCGGCGCGCTCGACGCTGATGCAGCTGTTGTTCGCGCGCTCCTCATAGCTCATGCCGAGCAGCTTGTTGATGGTCGCGGTGATGTCCGCATCGTTCATCCAGATGCTGTCGATACGACGGCGGTCGTAGCGCGGAAGGTCGAGATGGATGCCGGCGAGCGTCGTCACCGTGCCTGATGTGCCGAGCAGGTGCATGCCGGTGAGATCGCGGCCGTGCTCCTCCGCGAATGGGGCGACGTGGCGCGCAACCTCCTGCTCCATCGCCGCATAGATCCCGGTCGTCACGTCACGGCCGCCGAACTGCTCGGCGAGCGTGACCACACCGTACGGGATCGACATCCAGGCCTTGATGCGCGGCTCCGGATTGGCGGGATCGCGCTCGATCCGCACCAGCTCGGTCGAGCCGCCGCCGATGTCGAACAGGATCGCGCCCCGCCCCCTGGGGTCGACCAGCGGCGAGCAGCCGAGCACGGCGAGCGCGGCCTCGGTCTCGCGGTCGATCACCTCGAGCTCGATGCCGGTCTCGGCCGCAACGCGGCTGCGGAAACCTTCCGCGTTGGAAGCCGCGCGGCAGGCTTCGGTCGCGATCAGCCGCAGCCGCCGTGCCTTCCGCAGATTGATCTTGTCGCGGCAGATGCTGAGCGCGGCGATGGCGCGCTCGATCGCGGCGTCGCTGATGCACCCCGTCGCCGAGACGCCCTCGCCGAGCCGGATGATCCGCGAGAAGGAATCGACCACGCGAAAACCGTCCTGAGTCGGACAGGCGATCAGCAGCCTGCAATTGTTGGTGCCGAGGTCCAGCGCCGCATAGACGCCGGTTCCCGGCGCCTGCGCGCCGACGGCCGGATTGGTGGCCAACGCCACCGCCGCCATCGACCCCTCGAGCTTACCGTGCGGCCCATGTTGGCTGACATGGCCGTCGCGGAGCCGCGTGTGGTCATTCATACAAACTGTCTTTCCGCGGCCGGTCGGGCCGGTCTGGAATTGATTATTCGCCTGAAACATTAGCAGCGCGGCAGGCCTGCGCAACAACGCATCACATGGGACCATGTCCAATCGTGCGTTGTCGTGAACCGGGGTGGTGGGTTATTTGAAGGACTCCGGTCCCCCGCTGCCGCAAAAATGCGCAAATACCGGCTTTTCAGGTCGATTCCATGCAAGAACACACCAAATCGTCCACGCTCGAGAATGCTATTGCACTGCAAAAATATGGCGTCGGGCAACCGGTCCGCCGCAAGGAGGACGATACGCTGGTGCGCGGCAAGGGCCGCTACACCGACGATTTCAACCTGCCCGGCCAGGCCTATGCCGTAATTGTCCGCTCCACCCATGCCCATGGCCTCATCCGCGGCATCGACAGCGAGGCCGCCAAGGCGATGCCGGGCGTGCTGGGCGTGTGGAACGGCAAGGATCTCGATGCCGCCGGCTATGGCCCCTTTACCTGTGGCCTGCCTCTGAAGAGCCGCGACGGCTCGCCCCTGCTCCAGACCAATCGACAGCCGCTCGCGACCGACAAGGTCCGCTTCGTCGGCGATCCCGTCGCCTTCGTGGTCGCGGAGACGCTGGCGCAGGCGCGCGACGCCGCCGAGGCGGTCGAGCTCGACATCGAGCCGCTGCCCGCGGTGACGGATCCCGAGGAAGCCGCCAAGCCCGGCGCGCCGCAGCTTTACGACCACATCCCTGGTAACGTCGCGCTCGACTACCATTATGGCGACATGGACAAGGTCAACGCGGCCTTTGCCGGCGCCGCCCATGTCACCAAGCTCGACATCGAGAACACCCGCGTCGCCGTGGTCTCGATGGAGCCGCGTGTTGGCCTTGCCTCCTATGACAAGAAGACCGAGCGCTACACGCTACAGGTGCCGACGCAGGGCGTCGCCGGCAACCGCGCCAATCTTGCCAAGAACCTCAACGTGCCGAATGAGAAGGTGCGCATTCTCACCGCCAATGTCGGCGGCTCCTTCGGCATGAAGAACATCAACTATCCCGAATACATGTGCATCCTGTATGCGGCGAAGGCGCTGGGACGGCCGGTAAAGTGGCTGGACGAGCGCTCCACCAGCTTCCTCTCCGACAGCCACGGCCGCGCGCAGAAGATTCATGCCGAGCTCGCGCTCGATGCCGAGGGGCACTTCCTCGCCGCAAAACTGTCCGGCTACGGCAATCTCGGCGCCTACATCACCGGCGTCGCGCCGGGGCCGCTTTCGCTCAACACCGGCAAGAACTTCTCCAGCGTCTATCGCACGCCGCTGATGGCGGTCGACATCAAAACGGTGCTCACCAACACCACGCTGATGGGCGCCTATCGCGGCGCCGGCCGGCCCGAGGCGAACTACTACATGGAGCGCCTGATCGACCGCGCCGCCGACGAGATGGGCATCAACCGGTTGACCTTGCGCAAGCGCAACTTCATCAAGCCGAACCAGATCCCGTTCGCGGCCTCCTCCGGCGTCACCTATGACAGCGGCGACTTCCAAGCCGTGTTCGACAAGGCGCTCGAAATTTCCGACCACGAGAATTTCACCAAGCGCAAGAAGGAGAGCAAGAAGGCCGGCAAGCTGCGCGGCATCGCGATCGGCTCCTATCTCGAGGTCACGGCCCCGCCGAGCCCCGAGCTCGGCAAGATCGTGTTCGATCCGGATGGCACCGTGCAGCTCATCACCGGCACGCTCGATTACGGGCAAGGTCATGCGACGCCGTTCGCGCAGGTGCTTTGCCAGCAGCTGGGCGTTCCCTTCGAGAGCGTCAAGCTCGTGCAGGGCGACAGCGACATCGTCCACACCGGCAACGGTACCGGCGGCTCGCGCTCGATCACTGCGAGCGGCCAGGCCATTGTAGGGGCCGCCAAGCTCGTGATCGAGAAGGGCAAGCGCGCCGCCGCGCATATGCTGGAAGCGTCCGAGGCAGATATCGAGTTCGCCGACGGCAACTTCACCATCGCCGGCACCGACCGCAGCATCGACATCATGGAGCTCGCCAAGAAGCTGCATGACGGCAAGGTGCCCGAGGGTGTGCCTGACAGCCTCGACGTCGACCACACCAGCGAGCCGGTGGCATCGGCGTTCCCGAACGGCTGCCACGTCGCCGAGGTCGAGATCGATCCCGAGACCGGCGTGGTGCAGATCGTGCGCTATAGCGCAGTCAACGACTTCGGCACGGTGATCAATCCGCTGCTGGTCGCGGGCCAGCTCCATGGCGGCGTGGTCCAGGGCATCGGGCAGGCGCTGATGGAGCACATCCGCTATGACGACAGCGGCCAGCCGATCACCGGCTCGCTGATGGACTACGCCCTGCCGCGCGCCGAGGACGTGCCGAACATGACGGTGGGCGATCATCCGGTGCCGGCAACGACCAATCCGCTCGGCAGCAAGGGCTGCGGCGAAGCCGGCTGCGCCGGCAGCCTGTCGACGGTGGTGAATGCGGTGATCGATGCTCTGTCGGAGTACGGCATCAAGCACATCGACATGCCGCTGACCCCCGAGCGGGTGTGGCGCGCGATCCAGGAGGCGAAGACCAAGGCGGCCTAAGGGAGCGCACCCTCTTTCAGCCGTCATGGCCGGGCTTGTCCCGGCCATCCACGCCTTCGCGCACCAAGAACGTGGATGCCCGGACAAGCCCGGGCATGACGATGTGACGATGGTGGCCCCGCGCCTACGCCGCCGCCTGCTCACGCGGCTGGTAGATCGCGGTGTGCTGGCAATGCGCTAGCGGCGTCGTGCCGTTGGCGACGACGAGCGCGTCGAGTTCGACGAAGCGGTGGCCCTTCTTCTCGTAGTTCGCGGTGACTTTTGCCCGCGCGGTGATCTCGTCGCCGGCGCGCGCGGCTGACAGCAGCTGCATGCGGCTGCCGACATGAATCCAGGGTCCCAGGATGGTGTTGTCGACGAGGACGCGGTTCATCACGCGCTGGATCAGTCCGGGATGGCCGAGATCCTCGCGCGTGAAGATCGGGTCGGTCTCCCTGATGTCGGCGAGATAATCATTGGCGTCCCGCCCGGCCCAGCGCCGCGGCGTCGTGCCGAGCCATTTGCCCATCTCGAACGTCGCCGGGCTGACCGGCTTGCGCTCGGCGACGGCGGGGACTTCGACAAAGTCACTCAATGACACCGCCGGCACGGCCGCCGGCAGCGAGGCCGTCCCGGTCGCGCAGAGCTCTGTGCGGCTGAAAACCTCGATCGTCAGCAAGCCGTTGTGCTCGGTGGCATCGACATCGGCGGTCTCGCCGTCATAGACCGGCTTGATGAAGCGGGCCTCGATCAGTCCGCGCGACAGGAAATCGTGCCCCCAGCGCGCGATCGGCACGTGCATCATGTAGGCGAACACATCGACGCCGGGGACCAGTCCGCCGGAAAAGCCGAAGCGGCGTGCCACATTGTCGTCGTGCATCTTGTTTTCGGACTGCTTGGCGGTGTTGAAGGCCTCGACGCGGTAGGTTTCGAGCCGGTTCGGCATGGGTATCTTCCCTGTGTTCTTGTTGTTCAGGGGCGATCGTAGGGCCTGAGGAACCAGGGTCAATCCCCTCGCCTTTGCGGTCCGAATGGGGTACCACGCGGCGAATGACTGACACCCCCACCCGCATCTATGTCGACGCCGACGCCTGTCCGGTCAAGGACGAGATCTACCGCGTCGCGCTCCGGCACGGCGTGCCCGTGAGCGTCGTCGCCGGCAATTTCATTCGCGTGCCGCAGGACCCCTTGATCGAGCGCATCGCCGCGGGTGCCGGCATGGACGCGGCGGACGACTGGATCGCGGAGCGCGCCAGGCCCGGCGACGTCGTCGTGACATCCGACATTCCGCTGGCGAGCCGGTGCGTGAAGGCGGGCGCCGACGTGATCGCGCCGAACGGCAAGCCGTTTACCGAAGAGTCGATCGGAATGACACTGGCGGTGCGCAATCTGATGACCGACCTGCGATCGGCCGGCGAAGTCACCGGCGGACCGCGATCGTTCGCGCCGCGCGACCGTTCAGCCTTCCTCTCGGCGCTCGACCAGACGCTGCGCCGGATCCAGCGCCGCCGCACGGATGCGGCCGCCACCAGTCGGGGCTGATCATGGCGCCCCCGCTGATCCAGTTGAAAGACATCAGGCTGACCTTCGGCGGCACGCCGCTCCTGAGCGGCGTCGACCTCAATGTCGCGCCGTCCGAACGCGTCTGCCTGATCGGCCGCAACGGCTCCGGCAAATCGACCCTGCTCAAGATCGCCGCCGGCCTGGTCGAGCCGGACGGTGGCACGCGCTTCGTGCAGCCGGGCGCCACGGTTCGCTATCTGCCGCAGGAGCCCGATTTCGGCGAGCACAAGACCACGCTCGCCTATGTCGAGTCCGGCCTTGCCCCCGGCGACGATCCTTACCAGGCGCGCTATTTGCTGGAGCAGCTCGGGCTGACCGGCAACGAGGACCCGCATAATCTCTCCGGCGGCGAGGCCCGCCGCGCGGCGCTGGCTTATGTGCTTGCGCCCTCGCCCGACATCCTGCTGCTGGACGAGCCGACCAACCATCTCGATCTCGCCACCATCGAGTGGCTGGAACAAGAGCTCGACAGCCGCCGCAGCGCGCTGGTGATCATCAGCCACGACCGCCGCTTTCTCACCAATCTCTCGCGCTCGACCGCCTGGCTCGACCGCGGCAGGATCAAGCAGATCGACCGCGGCTTTGCCTCGTTCGAGACGTGGCGCGACGAAGTGCTCGCGGAAGAAGAGCGCGACCAGCACAAGCTCGACCGCAAGATCGTCGACGAGGAGCACTGGCTGCGCCATGGCGTCTCCGGCCGCCGCAAGCGCAACGTCAAGCGGCTCGCCAATCTGCACGCGCTGCGTGACCAGCGCCGCAATTATCGCGGCACGGCGGGCACCGCCAGTCTCGCCGCCGCCGAAGCGGAGCAATCCGGCAAGCTGGTGATCGAGGCGAAATCCATCACCAAGGCCTATGGCGAGCGCAAGATCGTCGAGAATTTCTCGACGCGCATCCAGCGCGGTGACCGACTCGGCATCATCGGGCCGAACGGCGCCGGCAAGACCACGCTGGTCAATCTGCTCACCGGCGGGATGCAGCCTGACTCCGGCACGGTACGGCTCGGCGCCAATCTGGAGATGGCAACGCTCGACCAGCACCGCGAAAGCCTCGATCCCAAGTCGACGCTGGCGGAAGCTCTCACCGGCGGCCGCGGCGACCAAATCATGGTCGGCGGCAAGCCGAAGCATGTCGTCGGCTACATGAAGGACTTTCTGTTCGCACAGGAGCAGCGCGGTACGCCGCTCGAAGTGCTCTCCGGCGGCGAGCGCGGCCGCCTGATGCTGGCACGCGCGCTGGCAAAGCCGTCGAACCTCCTGGTGCTGGACGAGCCGACCAACGATCTCGATCTCGAGACCCTCGACGTGCTCGAGGAGATGCTCGGCGACTACGAAGGCACGGTCATCCTGATCAGCCACGACCGCGATTTTCTCGATCGCGTCGTCACCTCCGTGATCGCGCCCGAGGGCAACGGCAAGTGGATCGAATATGCCGGCGGCTACAGCGACATGCTGATCCAGCGCGGCGCCGACCTGAAGCGTGAGACAGCGAAGGCGCAGCCGCCTGCAGAGAAGAAAGAGGAGCGCGCCGCCGCTTCCTCGTCCGCGCCCAAACGTAAGCTCAGCTTTAACGAGAAGCACGCGCTGGAAACGCTGCCGAAGAAGATGGAAACGTTGCAGGCGAGTATCGCCAAACTGCAGCGCGTGCTCGACGATCCCAGTCTTTATGCGAAAGATCGCAAAAAATTCGACGATACGTCGGCCGCGATCGCCAAGGCGCATGAAGAATTGTCCGCCGCCGAGGAGCGCTGGCTCGAACTTGAAATGCTCCGTGAAGAGATTGAACAGGCATAACTTATGACAACAACTCTTGCCGCCAAGATCGCCCGCGAATACGGCACGCCCTGCGCCGTCATCGACATGGACCGGGTCGAGCGCAACATCGCGCGCATCCAGAAGGCCTGCGACGACGCCGGCATCGCCAACCGCCCCCACATCAAGACGCACAAGAATCCGACGATCGCCAAGATGCAGGTCGCGGCCGGAGCGAAGGGCATCACCTGCCAGAAGCTCGGCGAAGCCGAGATCATGGCCAATGCCGGCATCGACGACATCCTGATCAGCTACAACCTGCTCGGCGACGAGAAGATGGCGCGACTCGGCGCGTTGCAGGCAAAGGCCAACATGACGGTGGCCGCCGACAATTCGACCGTCGTCGCTGGCCTACCCAAGGCGGCGGCGGCGTCAGGCCGCCCGCTTTCGGTCGTCGTCGAATGCGACACCGGCCGCAAGCGCGCGGGTGTCGAGACGCCGGCCGAGGCGATTGCGCTGGCGCGTGAGATCGCCTGGTCCAAGGGGCTCGAATTCGCCGGCTTCATGCTCTACCCTACTGAGACCGGCTGGGCCGAGGCGCAGAAATTTTATGACGAGGCGCTGGCGGGCGTCCGAGCGCACGGGCTCGATGCCAAGATCGTTTCGACCGGCGGCACGCCGAATCTCGTCAATATCGGCAAGCTCAGGGGCGGCACCGAGCATCGCTTCGGCACCTACATCTACAACGACCGCATGCAGGTGGCCGCGGGCTCGGCGACCTGGGACGATTGCGCGCTGCACATCTATTCGACCGTCGTGAGCCGCGCCGCGCCCGAGCGCGGCATCCTCGACGCCGGCTCGAAGACGCTGACCACAGATACCGGCGGCCTCGACGGCCACGGCCTGATCCTGGAGCATCCCGAAGCGAAAATCGCGAAGTTCGCCGAGGAGCACGGCTTCCTCGACCTCTCCCGCAGCAACACGCGGCCGAATGTCGGCGACGTCGTCCGCATCGTGCCGAACCATGTCTGCGTCGTCGTCAACATGATGGACGAAGTGGTGATGGTGCGCGGCGAGGAGATCATCGGCACGCTGCCGGTCGCGGCGCGGGGGAAGCTGCGGTAGCGGGCACGTTCTTTTCATTGCGAGGAGCTCTTGCGACGAAGCAATCCAGAATCTTTCCATGCAGAAACTCTGGATTGCTTCGCTGCGCTCGCAATGACGGTGGTTATCGCTTTAGCCAGTCCAACATGCCTCTGCCCGCGGCAGCCCCGGTCGCGAACGAGGCCTGCAGCAGATAGCCGCCGGTCGGCGCTTCCCAGTCCAGCATCTCGCCGGCAGCGAACACGCCCGGCAATTTGCGCAGCATGAAGCGATCGTCCAGCTCGTCAAAAGTTATTCCGCCCGCTGTCGAGATCGCCCGATCAATCGGGGCAACGCCAGTGAGCCGAACCGGAACTGCATTGATCAGGCGCGCGAGCTCGGCCGGCGAGAGCGATGCCAGCGGCCGGCCCGACGCGATGGCGGCCTCCTGCATCAGGCCGATTCCGACCGGCGACAATTGCGCCGCCTTGCGCAGGAAGTTGGCCAGCGATTGCTTGCCGCGCGTACCCGACAGGCGCGTCGCCAGATCGGCGACGGCAAGATCCGGCCGCAGCGCGATCATCAGCGTCGCCTGCCCGCGACCCAGCACCGCCTCGCGCAGCTCGGCCGACAGCGCGTAGATCGCACCGCCTTCGATGCCGCTGCGCGTAATCATCGCCTCGCCGCGCACCGTGTGTGCATCGATCGTCAGCGCCACGCCCTTGAGCGGCTGGCCCTCGAAACGGTCGCGAAACACATCGGACCAAGCGACCTTAAAGGCGGAATTGGCGGGCCGCAGCATCGAGACGGCAATGCCCTTTGCGGCGAGAAGATCGACCCAGCCGCCGTCCGATCCGAGCCGCGGCCAGCTTGCGCCGCCGAGGGCGAGCACCACTGCCCTGGCCTCGATCGACCGTTCGCCGTCGCCGGTGCGAAACAGCAAGCGGCCGTGCTCGTCCCAGCCGATCCAGCGATGACGAAAAGCAAAGCCCACGCCGGCGGCATCGAGCCGCCGCAGCCAGACGCGCAGCAAGGGCGAGGCCTTGAACGCTTTCGGGAACACCCGCCCGCTGGTGCCGACGAAGGTCGCCTCGCCCAGTGCCTCGCTCCAGGCACGCAGCGCGGCCGGCGGGAATGCCTCGATCGCCGCTTGCAGCTTCGGTGCCGCCTCACGATAGCGCGTGATGAACTGCGGCAGCGGCTCGCTGTGGGTGAGATTGAGCCCGCCGCGGCCGGCCATCAGGAATTTACGGCCCGCCGATGGCATGGCGTCATAGACGGTGACGCGGACGCCGTCCTGCGCCAGCACCTCCGCCGCCATCAGCCCGGCAGGGCCGGCGCCGATGACGGCGACGGCCGTCAGAGCTTGATCCCCGCCCGTGCGGCGGCCTGTGCGACGTATTTCTGCGTCTGCTCGAACGCGCCTTGCAGCGCTTTCGCCTTCGACATGTCGCTGATCTCTTCGAAATGCGCGGCGACCGCGTCGGGCGTCCATTCGGACTCCGGCAGGTTGATGCCTTCGCTCTCCAGGATCTTGATCACGGCGAAGGACCCGGCGCCGGCGCCCATGATGGTGCGGGTGGGCGCGTCCTCGCTGAGCATATACTCGACCGCCGGGGTGATCGCGTTCGGCTTCATCAGTTGCAGCGCCTGTGGCGGCAGCAGCTCTTCGGTCATGCGCGTCGCCGCGGTCGGGGAGATGATGTTGACGCGGATGTTGTTCTTGCGGCCTTCCTCGGCGAGCACGTTCATCAGGCCGACCATGCCTGACTTGGCCGCACCGTAATTGGCCTGGCCGAAATTGCCGTAGAGGCCGGACGACGACGTCGTCAGCACGATACGGCCGTAATTGCGGTCGCGCATACCGGCCCAGGCCGCTTTGCAGCAATAAAAGGTGCCGACGAGGTGCACGTCGAGCACCTTCTGGAAATCGGCCACCTCCATCTTGCCGAACGACTTGTCGCGCAGGATGCCAGCATTGGCGCACAGGAGATCGACGCTCCCCCACTCCTTGGTGGCGCGCTCGACCATGGCGGTGACCTGCTCGAAATTCGACACGTCCGCGCCGTCGGCCATCGCGATGCCGCCGGCCTTGCGGATCTCCTCGACCACAGCTTCGGCCGGCGATAGCGAGCCGCCGCTGCCGTCACGCGCCCCGCCGAAATCGTTGACCACGACCTTGGCGCCGCGGCTGGCCAATCCCAGCGCGTGCGCCTTGCCGAGACCATTGCCCGCGCCGGTGACGATAGCGACGCGTCCGTCGAACCTGATTGCCATGAGTGCGTTTCCCAGATGTTAGCCCGTCATGGCCGGGCTTGACCCGGCCATCCATCAAAATCGTCAGGCTTTTGAGCAGCGATGGGTTGCCGGGTCAAGCCCGGCAACGACGGCCTGGGACTTACGCGAAATAGATCAACCCAAGCCATTCGGCGACCAGCGCCGGCTTGTCCTCGCCCTCGATCTCCACCGTGACGTTGGTACGGGACTGTAGCTCGTTGGGCTTGCGCAGCTTGGCCTCCGCCAGCACGAAGCGGCCGCGCACGCGCTTGCCTGACCGGACCGGGGAGATGAAGCGCAGTCTGTCGAAGCCGTAGTTCACGCCCATCGTGGTGCCGGCGATGACAGGCATCACCTCGTAGGACATGATCGACAGCAGTGACATCGTCAGGAAACCGTGCGCGATGGTGGTGCCGAAAGCGGTTTCGTTCTTGGCTCTTTCAGGGTCGACATGGATGAACTGGTGATCCTCGATCACGTCGGCATAGGTGTCGATACGGGGTTGGTCGATCAGGTGCCATGAGGACACGCCGATTTCCTTGCCGACCATGGCCTGATAGGCCTGAAGCGGAATCGGCGGCTTCTTCCAGACTTCGTTCACTTAGGTCTCGCTCCGTGTCTTTGCCAGCTCCGGAAAATCCTCCTCGCGGAATTCCCGGCCGCGCAGCGGATCGTCGCGATCATTGTCGCGTTCCAGCCGTCGTAGCTGGACCCGGCGGATTTTTCCAGAGATCGTCTTCGGCAGCTCGGCGACGATTTCGAGACGGCGGATGCGTTTGAATGGCGCGAGGCGCGTGTGCAGATGCCTGAAGATGGAGAGTGCCGTTTCGGATGAACGTTCCGCGCCCGACGTCAGCAGCACGAATGCCTTGGGAATGGCGAGCCGGATCGGATCCGGGCTCGGGACCACCGCAGCTTCCGCGATCAGCTCATGCTCCATCAGCACACTCTCGAGCTCGAACGGACTGATGCGGTAATCCGACGACTTGAAGACGTCGTCGGAGCGGCCGACGAAGGTGAGATAGCCCTCGTCGTCCTCGAACACGACGTCGCCGCTGCGATAGAGCTCGCCTTCGGCGCCCAGCAGCTCGCCATTGTCGCCCTGATAGCCTTGCATAAGGCCGGCCGGGCGCTCAGTCCCGAGCACCAGCGTGACCTCGCCCTCCTTTGCGGGATTGCCGTCGGCATCGCTGATCTGGACGCGATAGCCCGGCAGCGGCCGGCCCATCGAGCCGACCTTGATCTTCTGGCCTGGCGAGTTGCCGGCGAGCGCCGTGGTTTCGGTCTGGCCGTATCCATCACGGATGGTGAGACCCCAGGCCGCCCGCACCTGATCGATCACTTCAGGGTTCAACGGTTCGCCGGCGCCGCAGACCTCGCGCAAGGCCACGTTGAACGATGCAAGGTTCTCCTGGATGAACAGCCGCCACACGGTCGGCGGCGCACACAGCGTGGTGACGCCGCAGCGGCCGATGGTGGCGAGCAGCGCCTTGGCATCGAAGCGCGGCTGGTTGACCACGAACACGGTCGCGCCGGCATTCCACGGCGCGAAGAAACAGCTCCAGGCGTGCTTGGCCCAGCCGGGCGACGATATATTGAGATGAATATCGCCGGGTTTCAGACCGACCCAGTACATGGTCGAGAGATGGCCGACCGGATAGCTGCGCTGGCTGTGCCGCACCAACTTCGGTTTTGCGGTCGTGCCCGAGGTAAAATAGAGCAGAATCGGGTCGTCGGCATTGGTCGGACCGTCAGGCGCGAAGCTCTCCGAGGCGTTCGCCGCCTGATCATAGGCCAGCCAACTATCGGAAGCCGCGCCGACCACGATGCGAACGACATTCTCGGTGCCGAGGCTTGCAAACTTCGCCACCTGATCCTCGGCGGCCACCACCGCCCTCGCCCTGCCGCGATCAAGCCGGTCGCGCAGCTCGTCGGCGGTGAGCAGCGTCGTCGCTGGAATAACGACGACGCCGAGCTTCATCGCCGCCAGCATGGTCTCCCACAACGGAACCACATTGCCCAGCAGCAGCAGGAGATGATCGCCGCGCTTCAAGCCCTGCGCACGGAGAAAGTTCGCGACCTGGTTGGAGCGGCGCGACAGCGCCGCGAAGGACAGCTTCGTCTGCTTGTCCTGGGCGGCATCGACGATCCAGAGCGCGGGACGGTCCTTGCTGTCCGCATTCGCCGCCAGCTCGGCGTCGAACCAGTCGAGCGCCCAGTTGAACGCAACCGGATCGGGCCAGCGGAAACCTCTGACTGCTGCCTCGTAATCCGTGCGGTGCTTTAGCAGAAACCCGCGCGCTTCCTGGAATGTCGTCATAAAGCTTTCCCGGCTAGACTCCTAACGTGCTTGATAATTCCGGAAAAATCCACCCCGCCCTGCCCGGCTGCGTCGAAAGACTGATAAATCTCCTGCGCATGTTTGCCGAGCGGCGTCGCCGCACCGGCCGCCTTCGCGGCGTCCTGCGCCAGGGTCAGATCCTTCACCATCAGCGCCGAAGCAAAGCCCGGCTTGTAGTCGTTGTTCGCGGGCGAGGTCGGTACCGGGCCCGGAACCGGGCAATAGGTCGTCAGCGACCAGCACTGGCCGGACGAGGTCGAGGCGACGTCGAACAGCGCCTGGTGCGAGAGCCCGAGCTTTTCGCCGAGCGCGAACGCTTCGCTCACCGCGATCATGGAAATGCCGAGGATCATGTTGTTGCAGATCTTGGCCGCCTGCCCCGCGCCGGCACCGCCGCAATGGACGATCTTCTTGCCCATGTTCTCCAGCACGGGCTTCGCGGCTGCGAACGCCTTCTCCTCGCCGCCGCACATGAAGGTGAGCGTGGCGCCCTTGGCGCCGCCGGTCCCGCCGGAGACCGGCGCGTCGACCGAAAGCACACCGTTCTTGTTAGCCAGCGCGTGCGCGGCCCTCGCGCTTTCGACGTCGATGGTAGAGGAGTCAATGATCAGCGCGCCCCTGGTCATGACGGGCACGACCTCGTTCCAGACACCGAGCACGTGCTTGCCTGCGGGGAGCATGGTGACGACGACATCGGCGCCCTTCACCGCACCCGCGGCGCTGTCGGCGATGCTGGCGCCGTCGGCCTTGGCCTGATTGCGGGAGGCCTCGACGAGGTCGAACGCCACCACCTTGTGGCCGGCCTTGACCAGATTGGCGGCCATCGGGCCGCCCATGTTGCCCAGACCAATGAATGCGATCGTGGCCATTGTCGTTTCCTCCGCTGCAGTGTTGATTAATTGAACTTCAGCTCGTCGGCGCCGATCTCGGCGAGATACGGCGCAAGCATTTCGGGCGTCACATCCTCGATCCGCGGAGGCGACCAGGTCGGATTGCGGTCCTTGTCGATCACGGCGGCGCGCACGCCCTCGCGGAAATCATCGCTGCGGAAGACTTCCAGCGCGGCACGGTATTCCCGCACCAGGCACTCTTCCAGGGTCGACGTGGTCCGCGCGAGCCGCAGCAGTTTCAGCGTCACCATCATGCCGCGCGGCGACTTTTCGTTGAGCGTCTTCAGCGTCGCCTGTGCGAATTCGGAGCCGTCACGTTTCAGTGCCGCGAAAATGTCCTCCATGCGGTCGAAGCCGAACAGCGCGTCGATCATCGCCTGCTTCGCGGCCACCGGCCCGGCGATCTCGTCGGTCGCAAAGGCCTCGATCAGCTTGGCGACCTCGGCCGCGGTCGCTCCGGAACGAACCCTCGTCAGCGCCTCGCGCAGCTCCGGGAGTTTCGTGGCCGGCACCACCCAGTCCGCGAACTTCGCATGGATTGCGTCCGGACCGTTCATGGTCTGGCCGGTCAGGCCGAAATAGGTGCCGATCTCGCCCGGCGAGCGCGACAGCAAATAAGTGCCGCCGACATCGGGGAAGAATCCAAGCCCGACCTCGGGCATCGCCAGCTTGGTGCGATCCGTGACGACGCGGTGGCTGGCATGAGCCGACAAACCGACGCCGCCGCCCATCACGATACCGTCCATGAAGGCGACATAGGGCTTCGGAAACTTCTTGATCCGGGCATTGAGGATGTACTCCTCGCGCCACAGAATCTTGCCGAGGTCGCCACCAGCCTTCGAGCTTTCCCAGAGCGTGCGAATGTCCCCGCCGGCGCACAGGCCGCGCTCGCCGGCGCCTTCCAGCACGATCACGGCGACGGACGGATCGGCCTCGAAGCGGTCGAGCGCCTTCTCGATGTCGCGAAACATCTCCAGCGTCACGGCGTTGATCGCCTTGGGACGGTTGAGCCGGATGATGCCGGCCGCCCCCTCGACGCGGGCGACCAGATCGCCCTCTTCCACTGCCGTCATCGCGCGCCCTCGATCAGCTTGCGCGCCACGATGAGCCGCATGATTTCGTTGGTGCCTTCGAGGATCTGGTGCACGCGCAGATCGCGCACGATCTTCTCGATGCCGTACTCGCTGAGGTAGCCGTAGCCGCCGTGAAGCTGGAGCGCGTGGTTGGCGACCTCGAAGCCGACATCGGTGCCGAAACGCTTGGCCATCGCGCAGAGCATGGTGGCATCGGGGTCCTTCCGATCAAGCGCCGCAGCGGCGCGCCACAGGAAGGTGCGGGCGGCCTCGAGTTCGATCGCCATGTCGGCGAGGCGAAATTGCAGCGCCTGGAACTCGTCCAGCCGCTTTCCGAACGCCTTGCGCTCCTTCATGTAGGCACGCGCTTTGTCGAGTGCAGTTTGGGCACCACCGAGAGAACAGGCCGTGATGTTGAGGCGGCCCCCGTCGAGACCGGCCATCGCGATCTTGAAGCCTGTGCCCTCCTCGTTGAGCCGATTGGCGACGGGCACGCGGGCGTTTTCGAACATGACGGCGCGGGTCGGCTGCGCATTCCAGCCCATCTTGCGCTCGTTGGCGCCAAAGGCGAGGCCCGGCGTCTTGCCCTCGATGACGAGAGTCGAGATGCCGCCGGGGCCGTCGCCGCCGGTCCTGACCATCGCGACCAGGAGATCGGTGCCGCCGGCGCCGGAGATGAATTGCTTCTGGCCATTGAGGACGTAATAGTCGCCGTCGCGCACCGCGCGGGTGCGCAAGGCCGCCGCATCGGAGCCCGCGCCCGGCTCGGTCAGGCAGTAGCTCGCGATCAGCTCCATGGTGCAGAGCTTTGGCAACCACATGTGGCGCTGGGTGTCGCTGCCGAAGGCATCGATCATCCAGCTCGCCATGTTGTGGATGGAGATGAAGGCCGAGGTGGTCGGGCAACCCGTCGCCAGCGCCTCGAAGATCAGCGCCGCGTCGAACCGCGTCATGGCGGAGCCACCGACATCGTCGCGGATATAGATGCCGCCCATGCCGAGCTTGGCAGCTTCGCGCATGACGTCGACGGGAAAGTGCTTCTCCTCATCCCAGCGCAGCGCATGCGGCGCTATCTTTTCGGCCGCAAACGCCAACGCCACGTCGCGAACCGCGATCTGATCCTCGTTCAGAGCGAACTGCATGCCGGCTGCTCACTATTCTCGTCATTGGGAGGAGCGCAGCGACGAAGCAATCCAGTGTATCCGAGGAGAAAGTCTGGATTGCTTCGCTGCGCTCGCAATGACGGGCTGGGCTACAGCCTTACTTCATCAGCGGAATCGAGAACTCCGCACCCTCCTTGACACCGGACGGCCAGCGCGAGGTCACCGTCTTGGTCTTGGTGTAGAAGCGGATCGAATCCGGGCCGTGCTGGTTGAGATCGCCGAAGCCCGACTTCTTCCAGCCGCCGAAGGTGTAATAGGCGATCGGAACCGGGATCGGCACGTTGATGCCGACCATGCCGACGTTCACCTTGGCCGCGAAGTCGCGCGCTGCGTCGCCATCGCGGGTGAAGATGGCAACGCCGTTGCCGTAGTCATGGTCCGACGGCAGCGCCAGCGCTTCCTTGTAGTCGTGCGCGCGCACCACCGAGAGCACAGGGCCGAAGATCTCTTCCTTGTAGATCCGCATGTCCTTGGTGACGTTGTCGAACAGCGAACCGCCGAGATAGAAGCCGTTCTCATAGCCCTGCATCTTGAAGCCGCGGCCGTCGACGGCGAGTGTCGCGCCTTCCTTGATGCCGATGTCGATGTAGCTCTTGACCTTCTCGACCGCCTCGCGGGTCACGAGCGGACCGTAGTCGGCCGACGGATCGATCGAGGTGCCGATCTTCAAGGATTCGACGCGCGGGATCAGCTTTTCCATCAGGCGGTCGGCGGTCGACTTGCCGACGGGAACAGCGACCGAAACGGCCATGCAGCGCTCGCCGGCGGAGCCGTAGCCGGCGCCGATCAGCGCGTCGACGGCCTGGTCCATGTCCGCGTCGGGCATGACGATTGCGTGGTTCTTGGCGCCGCCGAAGCACTGGCAGCGCTTGCCGGTCTGCGCGGCGCGCTCATAGATGTACTGCGCGATCGGGGTCGAGCCGACGAAGCCGATGGCCTTGATATCGGGATCGTCGAGGATGGCGTCGACCGCCTCCTTGTCGCCGTTGACGACGTTGAGGATGCCGGCCGGCAGGCCCGCTTTCATCATGAGTTCAGCGAGCAGCATCGGCACACCAGGATCGCGCTCCGACGGCTTGAGGATGAAGGCGTTGCCGCAGGCGATCGCCGGCGCGAACTTCCACATCGGGATCATCGCCGGGAAATTGAACGGCGTGATGCCGGCGACGACGCCGAGCGGCTGGCGCATCGAATAGATGTCGATGCCGGGGCCGGCGCCTTCGGTGTACTCGCCCTTCATCAGATGCGGAATGCCGCAGGCGAATTCCGCGACCTCGAGGCCGCGCTGGATGTCGCCCTTGGCGTCGGGGACGGTCTTGCCGTGCTCGCGCGCGAGCAACTCGGCGAGCTTGTCGTAGTCGCGCTGCACCAACTCGACGAACTTCATCATGACGCGAGCGCGGCGCTGCGGGTTGGTCGCGGCCCATTCGGGCTGTGCCGCGCGCGCGTTCTCGACGGCGGCGCGGACTTCGGCCTTGGACGCCAGTGCCACCTTGGCCTGGACGTCACCGGTCATCGGCTCGAAGACGTCGGCAGTGCGGCCCGAGGTGCCCTTCACCTCCTTGCCACCGATGAAATGTCCGATTGAACGCATGGAATGGTCTCCTTCAGGCCGAGCGTGGTCGCTTTGACAAATCCTATCGACCTGCATTTTATAGGATTCAAGTCTGAGATAATGCACCATAGATGTGCGAAAATGCTGGATCAAGGCGCTATCGACTGGGACGACTTTCGCTTCGTGCTGGCCATCGTGCGGGGCGGCTCGGTCTCGGCTGCGGCAAAACAGCTCGGCGTCGACCATGCCACGGTGATCCGCCGCGTCGATCGGCTGGAAAAGCACCTTTCGGCCAAGCTGTTTGACCGCCGCAAGACCGGCTACCTCCTCACCGAGGCCGGCCAGCGCGTCGCCGACAGCGCGGAAGCGATGGAATCGACCATCGTCGCCAACCAGGAGCAGGTCGGCGGCTCCGTGGCGCGGCTGACCGGCACGGTGCGGATCGGCGCGCCTGATGGCTTCGGCACCGCCTTCCTGGCGCCACGGCTGGCGCCGTTCGCCGACCGCTATCCCGATCTCGATCTGCAACTTGTAGCTACCGCGCGACTGTTCAGTCTCTCCAAGCGCGAGGCCGACATCGCAATCAGCCTGACCATGCCGAAGGAAGGCCGCATCGTCGGCCGCAAGCTGCTGGATTATCGCCTCGGCCTCTACGCCGCGCCAGCCTATCTCGACCGCTTTCCGAAGATCTCCTCACGGCAAGACCTGCTGCAGCACCGCTTCGTCGGCTACATCGAGGAGCTGCTGTTCACGCCGGAGCTCGACTATCTGCCGCAGGTGTCGCCGCGGATTTCCGCGCGCTTTCGCAGCGCCAATCTGATCGCGCAGCTCAATGCTACGCTCTCGGGCTTCGGCATTGCGGTACTGCCGCATTTCATGGCGAGCGATCATCCGCAGCTCGTTCCGGTGTTGCCGGACGACATCTCGATCATGCGGACATTCTGGATGCTGATGCACGCCGACAGCAAGGACCTCGCTCGGATCAGGGCAGTGGCGGACTACATCAGCGAGATCGTCGAGCGCGAGCGGACGCTGTTTGCTGCGGGACGGTGAACGCCACTGCCGAGCTCGGCCTAACTCTGCTTCACCTTCTTCGCAGCAGGCGACTTCGGCTCGCGCTTCACACCCCCGAGCGCGCTGTCGCGGCCTGCCTTCAGCACCTCGTCCGACAATTCGTTCGATCCCGCGATGCGCGCCAGCAGCATGGTGCCGACCATGGTCGCCAGCGTCGCGATCGCCTGCTTGCGCGCGGCCTTGCGCGGCATGTTCGGGACATAGTCGGTCATCATCTCGATCATCTGGTCGAGCTTGCCGACAAAGGCCTTGCGGGTCTTCGGGCTCTCGCGGGCGATCTCGGCGCCCAGCGCGGGAATCGAGCAGCCATGGCCGGGATTGTCGCGATGCAGCGTGGAGAGATAGCTTTCCGCGACCAGCGCCAGCCGCTTTTCAGGAGCGGCCTCGCCGGTGAGCTTGCGCCAGTGCTCCATCGAGCGGTCCATGGCATAGCCAAAGGCCTCGATCACCAGCGCCTCGCGGGAATCGAAATGCGCGTAGAAACCGCCATGGGTCAGGCCCGCCTCCTTCATGAGATCGGCGACGCCGATGCCGTGGGCACCCTTCTCGCGCAGCCGCACGGAGGCCTTCTTCACGATGCGGTCGTGGGTTTCCTGCTTGTGTTCCGGGGAATAGCGCATGCTGATCTCATTGGATGTCGGAGATCATCTCATAGCACGGAAGTCGGCCTTACGGTGCATTAATTCATGTTAAGTTGTTGACTATCATGGAGAAGGTTGCAGTTGCATGCACCGCCAGGGCTCCCTTCCCGTCGCGGACGAAACCTTCGGTGTAGCTGGTCTGGCGTCCCAGCTTGATGACCTTGCCTTCGGCCGAGATCAGCCCGGAACGAACCGACAGCGGGCGCAGGAACGTCAGTTTCAGGTCGAGCGTCACCGAACTCTGCCCCGCTTCCAACCGGGTCGAGATCGCGCATCCCATGGCGGTATCGAGCAACGCCGCTGCGGTCGCGCCGTGCAGGAGGCCGATGGTATTTTCGAGATCTTCGCGCGGCTCCAGTTCCATGACGATCCGGCCCGGCTCGACAACGGCCATGATGAACCCGATCAGTTTCGCAAAAGGCGGCGGCGGCAGCCGGCCGTCGCGAATGCCCAGCATGGCGTCCATGCCCGACAGGCCCATCGCCGCTTTCGCGACCGGCGCCGGCACCTGCCAGTCCACCGTGCGCTCCCGCCGCTGCGCCGGCGAAAACAGGGCAATTTGATCGATGTCGGTCATGGCCACCTCATTGAATGACATGTGTCATACTATGCCACGGACTTCGCGCTGGCAACTCGGTCGCGCGAGCCCGCTTGACAAGCCGGGCGTTTCGGCCCGGAAGTGATCCCGACCAGTGCGCCTCGCACGCGTCCACGAAAGCTTCGAGATTCCCCGATGGAAATGCTCAACAACCACTGCGGCGTGACGCGCGATGCGCGCGGCATCGTTCATGTTGCCATCTGCAACGCCGGCCCGCTCAACATTCTCGGCTCGCCCGTCACCGATGCCGTGCGCGAAGGCCTCCAGAAACTCGCGTCCGACCGCAGCATTCGGGTCGTGGTGCTGCGCGGCCAGAGCGAGAAGAGCATGATCGGCGGCGCAGACATCAAGGAGATGGCCAAGCTCGACCAGAGATCCGCCGAAGCCTTCATCAGCCGCCTGCGCGATCTCTGCGAGGCCGTGCGCAAATTCCCTGCCCCGGTGATCGCACGGATGCCCGGCTGGTGCCTCGGCGGCGGGCTCGAAGTGGCCGCGGCCTGCGACTTCCGCATTTCCGCGCATGATGCGCATTTCGGCATGCCGGAGGTACGCGTCGGCATTCCCTCGGTGATTCATGCCGCCCTCTTGCCGCGCCTGATCGGCTGGGCCCGCGCGCGCTGGCTGGTGATGACGGCGGAGAACATCGACGCTCCGACCGCGCTGGCTTGGGGACTGATCGACAAGGTCGCGCCGGACGGCGAGCTCGATGCCGTGATCGAGCACACCGTGAAGGCGCTGCTCGAATGTGGCCCCGAGGCGCTGCGATCGCAGAAGGCACTGCTGCGGCAATGGGAGGAACTTCCGCTGACGGAGTCGGTGAATCTGAGCGTCAAGGTGTTCGGCGAATCGTTCCTGACCGACGAGCCGACGCGGCTGATGGGCGCGTTTGTGAACCGGAAGCGGTAGGCGCAGGTTTCCGCGCCGCAGACGCAGCGCAGCGCCCCCTTGGCGGGCGCGCTGCTGAGCCGGGGCCATGCACCGATGAGGTCGGCGCGAATCTGGGTCCCGGCTCTGCGTCGCAACGTTGCACGTCGCGCCGCGTCCGGGACACGGACGAGGAAGTCGTCCCACGACCAAATCTCATCTGAACCACGACATTTTCTCATCCCTGGCGCGGTTGCATTTTTTGCGTCGCATCATATGATGACCATAATCTTACCCGTCACTGCAGGGAGTTCCGTCATGGCTCAAGCCGCCGATCCCGTCGTCATCGTCTCCGCCGCCCGCACCCCGCTCGGCCGCTTCATGGGCGAATTGTCGCCGCTCCCCGCCCACAAGCTTGGATCGCACGTGATCGGCGCGGCGTTGGAGCGCGCCAAGCTCGCCCCCGAAAAGATCGACGAGGTCTTCATGGGCTGCGTGCTGCCGGCCGGACAAGGCCAGGCGCCGGCGCGCCAGGCGGCTCGCAGCGCCGGTCTGCCCGATGCCACCGGCGCGACCACGGTGAACAAGGTCTGCGGCTCCGGCATGAAGGCGACCATGCTGGCGCACGATATCATCCGCGCGGGCTCGGCGGAGATTGTCGTCTCCGGCGGCATGGAGAGCATGAGCAACGCGCCGTATCTGCTCGCCAAGGCGCGCGGCGGCTATCGCGTCGGTCATGACCGCATCATCGACCACATGATGATGGACGGGCTGGAGGACGCCTACGAGACCGGCCGCTCCATGGGCGATTTCGGCGAGGCGACCGCGGAAGCCTATCAGTTCACCCGCAAGGACCAGGACGCCTATGCCATGGAGACGCTGAGCCGCGCGCGCAAGGCGGTCGAGAACGGCGCATTCAAGGCCGAGATCGCGCCGGTCACGTTGACCGAAAAGGCCGGCCCGCGCGTCATCGCCAATGACGAGCATCCGCTGAAGGTTGACCCCGCCAAGATTCCCGGGTTGAAGCCCGCGTTCCGCGCCAACGGCACCATCACGCCGGCGGCCTCCTCCGCCAACGCCGACGGCGCCGCTGCGCTCGTGCTGACGAAGCGCTCGCTCGCCGATCGGGGCGGCCTGCCTGTTCTCGCCGAGATCAAGGGCCACGCCACTCACAGCCAGGAGCCGCAATGGTTCACCACGGCGCCGATTCCAGCGATCCGCAAGCTGCTCGACAAGGTCGGCTGGGCTGCCTCCGATGTCGACCTGTTCGAGATCAATGAGGCGTTCGCCGTGGTGGCCATGGCGGCGCAGCGCGATCTCGGCATTCCCCGCGAGAAGCTGAACATCAACGGCGGCGCCTGCGCGCTCGGCCATCCGATCGGTGCCACGGGCGCGCGGCTGATCGTCACGCTGCTGCATGCGCTCGAGGCGCAGAACCTCAGACGCGGTATTGCCGCGCTCTGCATCGGCGGCGGCGAAGCCACTGCGATCGCGGTGGAGCGGCCGGCGCACTAACCGTCCGTCATGGCCGAAATTAAGGGAAGTCTGTCATTTCAGACTTCCCTCGCCTGTGCCAGAGTGTAACGATGACGCGAGTCCTCCGGGGCTCGCCAACCAAGATTGAGGCCCAATGATTTCGAGCTGGCTCGCGGCAACGCTTTCCCGCCGCAACATTCACTACGGCTGGGTGATGGTCGGTGTGACCTTTCTCGCCGCGCTGATCAGCGCCGGCACGGTCGGCGCGCCAGGTGTGTTCATCGTGCCGCTTCAGAAGGAGTTCGGCTGGAGCACGGCGGAAATCTCCTCCGCGTTGTCGATCCGCTTCATCCTGTTCGGGCTCATGGCGCCGTTCGCGGCCGCCCTGCTCAACCGCTACGGGCTGCGCAACGTCACGCTCGCCGCCCAGCTGATCGTGGTCTCGGCACTGGTGCTCTCGCTTGGCATGACCGAGGTCTGGCAGCTCGTCGCCCTGTGGGGCGTGGTGATCGGGATCGGCACCGGCATGACCGCGCTGGTGCTCGGCGCGACCATTGCCACGCGCTGGTTCGCAGCAAGACGCGGCCTCGTCGTCGGCATCATGACCGCGAGCGTCGCCACCGGCCAGCTCGTGTTCCTGCCGCTTTTGGCAAGCCTCACCGACCATTACGGCTGGCGGCTCGCACTCGGCTTCGTCTGCGTCGCGCTCGGCGTGTCCGCGATCGCCGTGCTGCTGGTGATGCGCGACCGGCCGAGCGACGTCGGCCTGCGCCCGTTCGGCGATGAAGGTAGTGAGCCCCTGCCCGCACCGCCGGTGAGCCACGGCTCGATCACGGGCATTGCGCTCGGCACGCTGCGCGATGCCTCGAAATCGACGGCGTTCTGGATCCTGTTCGCGACCTTCTTCGTCTGCGGCGCTTCGACCAACGGCCTCGTCCAGGTGCACCTGATTCCGATGTGCCTCGATTTCGGCATCCCGCAGGTGCAGGCGGCGAGCCTGCTGGCTGCGATGGGCATCTTCGACTTCTTCGGCACCATCATGTCGGGCTGGCTATCGGACCGCTACGACAATCGCTGGCTCCTGTTCTGGTACTACGGCCTGCGCGGGCTCTCCCTGATCTTCCTGCCGTTCAGCGATTTCTCGTTCTACGGGCTCTCCGTCTTCGCAATGTTCTATGGTCTCGACTGGATCGCCACGGTGCCGCCGACGGTACGCCTCACCGCGCAAAAATTCGGACCCGAGCGCGCCAATCTGGTGTTCGGCTGGATCTTCGCCGGCCATCAGCTCGGCGCGGGCGCTGCAGCGTTCGGTGCCGGCTTCTCGCGGACGGTCTATGAGAGCTACCTGCCTGCGTTCTTCATTGCAGGCGCGCTGTGCGTGTTCGCCGCGCTGATCGTGCTGGCGCTGTCGCGGCAGCCCAAACCGCAGCCCGCGATGGCGTAGTCTCCGATCGTGCTGGTGACGCCGAACACGGCGGCGTCACCGATCCGCTCGAGCCGGCGACCCCCTCGAGCACCCGGCACGCCGAGGGCGGAGAGCGATTGCCGTATATGGAAGTTTATGACGGCCACGAGGATTGGCGTCACTTCGAGTCCTTGTTCAATTCGATCGCGACCTCCGACATCCAGGACCCCGGCGCCTCCATCAGGAAGGATTGACGATTGCTCCTGGTCTGGATCGTCACCAGTGCGGCCACCGTGTTTCCCTCGATTCGTGCCTCGATCAGGGAGTCCTTGTTCGTGCAGTAGACCTTGCCGCCTTGTCGGTATTCGCTCTCGAACCAGTTGCCGGAAAGCTCCGTCCCGCTCTGCTCGATGTTCGCGGACAGGACCATTTTGTACGCATCGCTTGCGCAGCGCAGATTGAGGGTCAACGACCGTCCCGGTCTGGTGACGTCGTACGCCACTTTGCACCGGACCTTCTCGCGTGGTCCATCGGACGGCTTCATCGTGCCGACACCCGACCAAGCGCCGGCCAAACCGTCGAACACCGGCTCTGCGCGCAACGGGCTGATGCCGGCGAGCACGAGGCAGGCCACGCCAATGCCCATGTGCGCCGCCGAAAACTTCAATAGCATTCTTCCGATCCTGATCCGCAAAGTCCGGGCGCGTCCTACGCTCGAATAGCCACGGGATGTTGGCGAGGATGTTTAGTAATGTTGCAAAGCTTCCCTGAACGTTGCCGGGATCGGGATAGGTCGCAGGCCGGCGTCCGCATCTTGCGGAACAACTGAAGCAAGATCGATGGCGGCGATACACCGCCGAAAGAGGAAACACCGCGATCCGACCTCGATGACCGGCCCGGGACGTTGGTGACGCACCCGTGTGCGTCCACAGGTCGGGCTACATTCCCGTTAGACTCCGCAGCCCAAACGTGGACAATAGCCTCCGCACGTTACGTGCGCAGTGCACACCAAGATGCGCCAGAGGAAACAAAATGCCGGCTGCCTTCCTATCCTCCGATCCCATCATCCCGACCGCTCCTTTGACCTCCGGGATGCGCGGCGCGTTGCGCGCGATCGTGGGCGAGAAGGGCCTGATCGAGGACGAACACGGCAAGCAGCCGTTCGTGACGGATTGGCGGGGATTGCTGGTCGGCGGCGCCGGCGCCGTCATTCGGCCCCGGCAACACCGAGGAGGTCTCGAAAGTGGTCGGGCTGTGCCATCAGCACGGCGTCGCGATCGTGCCGCAGGGTGGCAACACCGGTCTGATGGGCGGGGCGACGCCCTGGCCTGCGCATACCGGCATCGTGCTGTCGCTGGGCCGCATGAACCGCGTGCTGGACGTCGATCCCGTCGGTTACGCGATGACGGTCGAGGCCGGCTGCGTGTTGCAGACCCTTCAGGAGACAGCCGCCGAGCACGACAGGTTCCTGCCTCTCAGTCTTGGCGCCCAGGGCTCGTGCATGATCGGCGGCAATCTCTCGACCAATGCCGGCGGCGTTCAGGTGCTGCGCTATGGCAATGCCCGCAACCTCGTGCTGGGGCTCGAAGTCGTGTTGCCCAACGGCGAGGTCTGGGACGGATTGCGCGCGCTCAAGAAGGATAATACCGGCTACGACCTCAAGCACCTCTTCATGGGGGCCGAAGGCACGTTGGGCATCATCACCAAGGCTGTGCTCAAGCTATGGCCGGCGCCGAAGGACGTCTGCACCGCATGGCTGGCGATCCGGGATCCACGCGCGGCCCTGGAGATCCTGTCCGAAGCCCATAGCGCCTCCGAAGACAATGTCGGCTCCTGCGAGCTGATGAGCCGCAGCGCAATCGACATGGTGCTGCGCCATATTCCCGGCACCCAAGATCCGCTCAAGGCGGAGACCCCATGGTATCTTCTGCTCGAGTGGTCGTCCGCGCGGGCACGCCGGGATGGGGCCGAGGGCATGTCCGAGAAGCTGGAGCAGTTTCTCGCCGATCAGCTCGAGGCCGGCCGCGTGCTCGATGCCGCGATCGCTCACACCGTCGGCCAGTCGCGCAACATGTGGCGGATCCGGGAGGGTGTGGCCGAGGCCTCCCGCGCCGAGGGACCGGGGCTGAGCTACGACGTCTCGGTGGCGATCTCTCGTATCCCGGAGTTCATCGACAAGGGGACCAAGGCGGTGCTCGACATTCTCCCGAGCATCAGGCCCTACCCGCTCGGACACATCGGCGACGGCAATCTGCACTTCTCGTTCATGGGACCGGTCGGCATGGATCAGCAGACACTGATCCAATACAAGGGCGCCATCACGCGGGCCGTGAACGATCTCATCACCTCCATGGACGGCTCGATCTCGGCGGAGCACGGCATCGGCATCGAGAAGCTCGATGAGCTCAGCCACTACCGGTCGAAGACCGAGCTCGACATCATGCGCACCATCAAGCGCGCGCTCGATCCGCAGAACATCATGAATCCCGGCAAGGTGCTGCGGCTGTGACCCAAGCTCGGCCCAACGCCGGCGATTGGTCCAGCGTGGCAGGGTCGCAAAGATGTTGCGACCCATCCATGGTCATGTCGAGGTAGTGTTCGCTGTGCTCAAGCCACCGAACCGCCGCGGGGGTTGACGATCGTATAGCCTCGCAATGAACGTGCGTGGATTCGCGTCGCGCGCCCGCCCGAGTTGGCGTCATAGGCCATCCAGACGTCGCCCCCGAGGTGCTGTTCCAGGACGAAAACGTGTCCTCGTCGCGCAGCGACCATTCCTGGTGCGGGTGATGTCCGCGGAAAGCGCAGCCAGTTGGACGCAAGATTCAATTCCGGCACAATACGGCCAAACACGCGCAGGGCCGCGCCGCAGCCGCAGAAGGACGAAGGACAACCGGCCGGGCGACCACCGACAATGCGAGCGCCGGAGACACCGGAGACGGTCGCCGACGTGGCGGTGCCCCCAGCATCAGTCACTGTCAGTTGCGTCGAGCGGTAGGCTTGCAGTGGGGACCTGGAAACCGGTGAATATCTGGAAGCCAGTGAGGATCGCGAAGTCCGCTCGCGTCGTGTCTGCGAATACGAGAAGTCACAGGGCATTGTGATATTGCATTCAGGAGCTTGATGAATGCGATAAGGCCGTGCTTCCGAAGCGACAGAACCCAGAACAACGAAGAGGCACGCAGAAAATACTCGCTTGAACATTGCAGGACTCCAAATGAGAGACCCTGCCCCGGATGATGACAAACAAATACAGTTTGGCTGAAATGGGACTAAAGGCCGGCTGAAAATGGCTGCATTGCGCGACACGACCTGCAATCGTCTCATAGACTACGCGTAGCGGCTGAGATGATTAACTCGCAGCGCACGAACGCCCGCTCAGCGGGTCAAGTTTGCGGCATGCAATCAAGTCAAGGCAGAACTGCTACTCACTGCATCATCGCGGCTGCGATCTTCTCCGCCGACATCAGCACCGGAAAATTGGTGTTGGCGCATGGCACCACCGGGAAGATCGAGGCGTCGACGACGCGCAGGCCCTGGATGCCCTTGACCCGGCCCTGATTATCGACCACCGCCATCGGATCGTCGGCGCGGCCCATGCGGCATGAGCAGGAGGCGTGCCATACGCCGATGGTTGCCTTGCGCACGAAAGCTTCGAGCGCCTCGTCGTCGTTCATCACCTGATCGAAGGTGAAACCTTCCACCACGAAATTGTCGATCATGTAGTGGCGCAGCGCCGCCGGCCCGTCCATCAGGGCCGCGGCGATCTTGGTCAAGATCCTGTTCCTGGTATTGACCACGCCGATCTTGCGGACCTTGTCGGTGTAGGCGGCCGGGAACGGCTTGTCCGTCACCTTCTTCACGATGTCGCTCATTTGAATGGCCGCCATCTTGCGGAAGCCGCTCATCAGGCGATCGAGATCGCGCCGGTCGGACAACAGATTGAACTCGACGATCGGCTCCGCGGCAGGATCGCGCGAGGCTAGCTTGACCTGTCCGGTCTCGGAATAGGTCTTGTTGACGAAGGTCAGGAGCGAGCCGATCTGCTCGCCGACCGCGTGCCAGGCCGACTTCGAGAGCAGGACAACGAACATGTCGCCGTTCGGCACGCCGGCAAGACCGGAGGAATAGCGCAGCCCGAGCTGCATGTGGCGCCTGGTGTGCTCGTTCATGCGGGCGCCGCGGCGAACGAAGGACGACAGCGAGATCGAGGGATGATCCATCAGGCGCTGGCCGACGCCCGGCAAGCCCATCAGCACGGGAATGCCCATGTCCTTGAGGTGACCGACCGGGCCGATGCCGGCGCGAAGCAGATGCGCCGGCGAATGGATGGCGCCGCTGGAGAGAATGATCTCGCGTCCGCGGAATTCCTGCTCGCGTCCGTCGACTGTCGCCTTCACGCCGACGCAGCGCGTGCCTTCGAACAGCAGCTCTCGCACCTGCGTGTTGGTGGAGATCGTGAGGTTGGCGCGTTTGCGGGTGTCGCGATCCAGATACCCCATCGCCGCCGAGACGCGCTGCTCGGCCTGGTTCGAATGCGTCACCGGGAAATAGCCGTCGACGAATTCGCCGTTCTGGTCCGGCAGAAACCGGTGTCCGGCCTGCTGAAAGGCTTGCGCGAACGCCTCCGAATGCTGCGTCCAGTGCTCCCGCGGAATGCGGCGCACCGGGATTCTGCCGTCCTTGCCATGGTACGGTCCGTCGAAATCGAGGTCGTGCTCGACCTTCTTGAAGAAGGGCAGCACGTCATTCCAGCTCCAGCCTTCGGCGCCCCGCGCTTGCCATTCGTCGTAGTCGGTCGGCGCGCCGCGATTGGCCATCTGACCGTTGATTGAGGAGCCGCCGCCGAGCACCCGCGCCTGCTCGTATTTGCGCAAGGGAGGACGCGCTTCGTTCGGATTGTTGTGGCTGATGACCTGCGTGGTGACCTTCAGCTCAGTCCAATGGAAGCGCGGATCGAAATAAGCGGTTCCGGGATAGCTGTCCCTGATCTCGGCCGGCTCATTGCCGGGCGGCGTGTCCTGCCCGGCTTCGCACAGCAGAACCTTGTTGGCGCTCCTTGCGGAGAGCCGGTGGGCAAGCACGGACCCCGCCGAGCCGCCGCCCACGATGATGAAGTCGTACACGATTGACGTTTCCTCTTGTTCTTGTTGGGGGAGCTTAGCGCGTTATTGTTTTCGACTGGAAGGGGTTTGGATTTGTCGACGCCGCACCTCGTGTCCCGGACGCGCTGCAACGCTAAGCGATGCGGCGCTGAGCCGGGACCCAGCAGGCTGCGAGCACGGTGCTGCATGGGGGCCCCGGCTCTGCGGCGCACCGCTGCCGGACGATGCTTCGCATCGCCGGGGAAGCACTGCGCTTCGTCCGGGGCAAGAGGGTCGTCTTTGGCAGACACCTGCGACAACATCGCTTTACGGCCGGATCGAAAAATTCTCCGGCGGTCCCGGCTTTCGCAGCGGCTCCGCCAGCCGCGCGAACTCGCACAGCAGCGACCGCGTCTTCCTGGGATCGATGATCTCCTCGACCCAGAACTTTTCGGCCGAGCGGAACGGGGAGCGCAGCTTGTTGAGCCGCTCCTCGATCTCCTTCAGCTTCGCCGTCTTGTCCTCTGCGGCGTCGATCTCGGCGCGGTAGGCCGCTTCGATGCCGCCTTCGAGCGGCAGTGAGCCCCAATAGGCCGACGGCCAGGCATAGCGGATCGAAAAGCGGTCGGCGGGCTGATGCACGACGCCTGCGACGCCGAAGGCGTTGCGCAGGATCACGGTGCACCAGGGCACCGTGGTCTGGTTGACCGCGGCCATGGCGCGGACGCCGTGGCGGATGGTCGCCGCCTTCTCGGCATCGAGGCCGATCATGAAGCCGGGGCAGTCCATGAGATAGACGATCGGCAGATGGAAGGTTTCGGCGAAGTCGACCCAGCGCACCACCTTCTGGCAGGCATCGGCCGTCCAGGAGCCGCCATAGTGAAAGCTGTCGCTGGCCAGCAGCAGCACCGCCCTGCCCTCAAGCCGGGCGAGGCCGACAATGACCGGCTTGCCGAAATTCTTGGCAACCTCGAAGAACGAGCCCTTGTCGACGACGGACTCGATGATCGGCCGCATCTTGTAGACCTGCTTGCGGTTGCGCGGCACCGCATTCATCAACGCTTCGTCGCCGCGCTCCGGATTGTCGGTGCACGGCAATGTCGGCGGCAGCTCGTAGACCGACGACGGCAGATAAGAGAGGAAACGACGCGCGCAGGCGAACGCCTCCTCTTCGGTGTCGACGGCGTGATCGACCGCGCCGGCGCGGGTCTGGATGTCGGCGCCGCCGAGCTCCTCCTTCGTAAGATCCTGACCCAGCGCCTTCACAACCGGCGGGCCAGCGACGAACATCGCGGATTTCCGGGTCATGATGGAATAGTGGCTGGCGGCAAGACGCGCCGCACCCAGGCCCGCCACCGAGCCGAGGCCGAGCGCGACCACGGGCACGCGCGACAGGTTCTCCGTCGTGAAGCGATACCAGCGCGTGCCGCCGATGCCGCCTGGCAAATTGGCTGCGCCCTTGGTCTCGATAGTCTTGACCGAACCGCCGCCGCCGGAGCCCTCGATGATGCGGACGATGGGCAGGCGGAAATCGTGTGCCATCTCCTCCGCCATCAGCGGCTTTGCGGAGATCGACGCATCGGCCGAGCCGCCGCGCACGGTGAAATCGTCGCCGACCACGACCACGGTGCGGCGCGTCGACGCGCGCGCGGCCGAACACGCAGTTCGCCGGGGTCAATTTCTGCAGCTCGCCGCTGGAATCGTACTCACCGATGCCGGAGACGGCACCGATCTCGTGAAAGCTGCCTCTGTCGATCAGCTTGTCGATACGCTCCCGAACAGTCAGCCGGCCCTGGTCATGCTGTCGCTTGACCTTGTCAACGCCGCCCATCTCCCGCGCGAAGGCTTCGCGCCGGGCGAGCTCGTCGAGTTCCGACTTCCAGTTCATTCACTCCCTCCGAATTGATCGGCTTGTTATTGTTGTGCACGGCCATGGCGACCGGTTTGCGCGAGATTCGGTTGTTGAAGGCGTCGCCTTCTGCGCCTTCCATCAGGCTGCCGAGCGAGCGGCCAAGCTCGAGCATCGACGGGGCGACTTCGTCATGCAGACGCTGCTCGTCATACATCGCAGCCAGGAGGCCGATCGTGATGACGACGAAGGTCTGGTATTGCGGCGACCAGATCGGCACCGCGAGGCCGTTGATATGCGGGCTCCAGAGGCCGCAGGCCACAACATAGCCGCGCTCGCGCAACGACTCCCGGTTGGCCTCGATGCGAGGCTTGAGAATCTTCGCGGCTTCAGGGGCTTCCCGCTCCATATCCGCGACGAAGGCGTCGCCGACTTCCCGCGCCAGGGCCGCGGTGTAGGCCGCGCCCGCGGCGGTCGACGCCATCGAGATGCGGCTGCCGGTGCCCTCGTGCAAGCCGAGTGCGCTCGCCGAGCGCGCGAACAGGAGATAGACGAGATGGAAGCGATCGGGGACGACGAAGCCGACGGTGCCCGGTAGTTGCTCGGCCACTTCCTGCAGCCGCTGGCGGATCATGCTGCGCAGCTGCGCGCCCTTCATCATCGAGGCGCTCATCGCCACCGCGCTCGGGCCGATGCGATATTTCTGATCGCGCGGCAGATAGACCAGCTGGCCCATGCGGGTTAGCGTGTGCGTGAGCCGCGACACCGTCGAACGCGGCAGACCGCAGCGGTTTGAAATCTCGAGATTGCCGAGCCTGCTATCGTGGCCCTCGAAGCATCGCAACACGTCGAATGCGCGCGAGACCACCTGGATGACATCACCTTCGCCGGCATCGCCAGCGAGCGCGCCTTGCCTACTCAACCGCTCCGATCGTCGTCCCATGTTCCCTACCACTTGTTCCGCTGTGCGGAATTAAATTCCACTTGCAGACGACGCTACCTCAGGCATTTTGCGACGACAACAAAAAGGCGATGGCATGCCAGAAATTAAGATCGTCACGGAGATCGCGGGACGCGTTTGCGCGACTCCCGTGCAAGTTGGAGGAACCGTCGCGGATGGCGATGACGTTGTAGTTGTCGAAGCGATGAAGATGGAGATCCCGGTGCCCTCACCAGCGAGCGGCATAATCACATCGCTTCTGGTGAAGCTCGACGACGTCGTTGCCGAGGGACAGGCTATCGCGATCGTCGCGAACTGACTGTATTCCCCGCGGTTTCCGCGACAATCTGTCAGGCTCATTCCCGCATGCAAGGTACAGCGTTGCCATCGCCTGATCGCGGTGACATGATCTGTTGCAAACAAAACGTTGTTTCAAACAAAGAAAGAAAATCCTCGCGACAAAGCGAGGATCATGGGAGGGAAACATGCTTCGTGGGCTGCTCGTGCTCGCGCCTGCCTTGGTGGCAGGCATTTCTTTTGTGTCTACACGCTACTCGTTCGCCGAAGACATCAAGCTGCCGCCGACACTGACCTTCACGGCCTATGACACCGGCACCGCCGGCTTCAACATCGCGGTCGGCGTCGGCAAGATGATGAAGGACAAGTACGGCACCGACGTGCGCGTGCTCCCTGCAGGCAACGACGTCGCCCGCCTCGCGCCATTGCGCGCCAAGCGCGCGGCCTCATCGGCGATGGGATCGGGCACCTACTTCGCGCAGGAAGGTGTGTTCGAGTTCGGCTCGAAGGAATGGGGGCCACAGGCGCTCCAGATCCTGCTCTCGACCGTCGACTGCAATTGCGGCTCGCTCGGGGTCGCCGCCGACACCGGCGTGAAGGAGCTGAAGGACCTCAAGGGCAAGCGCGTCGGCTTCGTGGTCGGCTCTCCCGCGCTGAACCAGAACTCGCTCGCGGTGCTCGCCTTCGCCGGGCTGACCAAGAACGACGTCAAGGCCGTCGAGTTCGCGAGCTATGGCGCGATGTGGAAAGGCCTGATCAACAACGATGTCGATGCCGCCTTCGGCACCACCATCACCGGTCCCGCCAAGGAGGCCGAGACCTCGCCGCGCGGACTCATCTGGCCCCCGCTGCCCGCCAAGGACAAGGAAGGCTGGGCGCGGATGCAGAAGGTCGGCTCGTTCTTCTTCCCGCAGCTTGCGACCTGCGGCGCCGGCATCTCGCCGGAGAAACCGGTCGAGCTCGGCAACTATCCCTATCCGATCTTCGTCGCCTATGCTTCGCAACCGGCCGATCAGGTCTATGCGATGACCAAGGCGATGATCGTGAACTACGACGCCTATAAGGACTCCGCGCCCGGCGCCGGCGGCCTTGCGGCCGACCGCCAGACCAAGAACTGGGTGGTGCCGGTGCATCCCGGCGCGGTGAAGGCGCTGAAGGAGGCCGGACAATGGAGCGACGCGCAGGAGGCGCACAACGCCAACCTGATCAAGCGACAAGAGGTGCTGGCGGGCGCGTGGGCCGATTACGGCAAGTCCAGTCCGCCCGCGGATGACAAGGCTTTCCTCGACGGCTGGATGAAGGCGCGCGCCGCCGCGCTTGCCAAGGCCGGCATGCCGAACGGGTTCGAGGACTAGAGGGCGGTGTTGTTGGGCTTGATGGCTGAGCCGCGAGAAGTGCGCTCCCTCTCCCGCTTGCGGGAGAGGGTTGGGGAGAGGGTGTCTCCGCAATGGGACAATCCCCCAGAGGAGAAAGCCCTTACCCGCGCCTTCGGCGCGACCTCTCCCGCAAGCGGGAGAGGTCAACGAGCCAGCGGGCCCGATCGAGTCAACCAACGTGCCGTCGCCTAATTATCCTACCAGCCCAGACGCGGGATCGGTGATGTCTTCTGCCCCTACCTCCACCGTCCCGCAAGACGAGACCAAGCGGGTCGTGTTCGACGATCCGCATGGCGCTGCCGGCAACATGCAGGAGGCGGAGGTCACGCGCGTGCGCGCACTTCGCGGTGCCTGGCGCTGGGCGCTGGTCGCCGCGACCGCGGCGACGATCCTGCTCTGTATCAATCAGCAATTCTCGCTACGCTTCTTCATCGGCTACACCCAGCTCAACACGGAGTATTTCTACCTCCTGATCGCGTTGATGCTGCCGTTCACCTTCCTGATCTTTCCGGGCACGCCGCGCGCACCGCTCGATCGCATTCCCTGGTACGACCTCGTCCTGTTCGTCGTGACCTTCGCGGCAGCGCTCATGCTGATGCTGAACGTGCGCAAGGCGGCGGAGGCCGGCTGGGAATTCGGCGGCGCGCCGACCAGCGTGATCGCCGCCGGCCTCGTGATGTGGGCGATGCTGATGGAGGCGCTGCGCCGCACCGGCGGCTGGAGCCTGCTCTTGAGCGTGTTGCCCTTCACGGTCTATCCGCTGTTCGCCGAGGCCGGCTGGCTCGGGCCGTTCCGCGGCACGCAATCGACGCTGGAGCAGGCGACTGCCTATCACGTGCTGTCGGGCGAAAGCCTGCTCGGCATTCCCATCCAGGCCTTTGCCGACACCGTGATCGGCTTCCTCGTGTTCGGCACCGCGCTGATGATGACGGGGGCCGGCAAGTTCTTCATCAACCTCGCCTTCGCGCTGTGCGGCACGTTCCGCGGCGGTGCGGCAAAAGTCTGCATCTTTGCCAGCGGCCTGCTCGGCATGATGTCGGGCTCGATCATCTCCAACGTGCTGACCGCCGGCACCATGACAATCCCCGTCATGAAGAAGAGCGGTTTTCGCGCCTCCTATGCTGCCGCGATCGAGGCCTGCGCCTCCACCGGCGCGGTGCTGGCGCCGCCGGTGATGGGCGCCACCGCCTTCGTGATCGCACAGTTCCTCAATGTCAGTTACGCCGACGTCGCAATCGCCGCGATCATTCCGGCGGTGCTCTATTACATCGGCCTGTTCATGCAGGTCGACGCCTATGCAGCCCGCCACAAGCTGAAGGGCATCCCGCGCGCCGAGCTGCCGCGGATCATCGATACGATCAAGGACGGCTGGTACTACGTCTTCGTCATCGCGCTCCTGATCGTGATGCTGCTCTACTTCAAGCGTGAGAGCCACGCGCCGTTCTATGCGACCGCACTGCTCCTGGTTCTCAACCAGCTCTTCTCCAGGGACACGCGCTGGACGTTGGCGACGATCGGAAAATTCCTTGAGGTGAACGGACGTACCTTCGTCGAGCTCGTCGGCATCCTCGCCGGCTGCGGCCTGCTGATCGGCGCCTTCTCGATGACCGGCGTGGTCTCGAGCCTCGCCAACGACCTCTTGCATATCGCCGGCGACAATCCCTTCCTGTTGCTGGCGATGTGCGCCCTCACCAGCCTCATTCTCGGCCTCGGGCTGACGACGACCGCCTGCTACATCTTCCTCGCCATCCTGGTGGCGCCCGCGCTGGAGAAGCTCGGGCTCAACCGCATGGCCGTGCACACGTTCATCTTCTACTGGGGCATGTTGTCGTCGATCACCCCGCCGGTCGCGATCGCCTCCTTCGCGGCCGCAGGCATCGCAGGTTCGCCGGCGATGAAGACGGGCTGGGAATCGATGTGGGTCGGCAGCATCATCTATTTCCTGCCGTTCTTCTTCGTGCTCAATCCGGCGCTGGTGCTGCAAGGGCCGAGTCCCTATCTCGCCGGCCTCGGCCTGATGGGGCTCGCCGCCTTCGGCACGCTGTTCATCTGTGGCGGCATCCAGGGCTACCAGCCCTTCGTCGGCGATCTGCGCGGGGCCGGCGTGCTGGAATGGCCCATTCGCGTGCTGCTCGTGATCGGCGGCTTCGTGGTGGCGACCCCAGGCGGCGGGATCATGCCGCTGTCGCAGATGCAAGTCACGATGCTGGGGCTGGCGATTCTGCTGCCAACGCTTCTGCTTGCCCTGCTGCTGCGGCGGCAGACGATCGTTCCGGACGGGTTGCGCGTGCCCTGATTGCGTTGCACAAGAGAGGCGATGACGCCACATTCGCCTCTCGAAACCGCCTGGACCCGCTCGAAACCGCCTTTGCTGCGGTTTCTGAACAATTGCCTGAGCGAATTCGCCGCCGAGACCTCAGGCAAGGTCGCCGACTACATTCCAGAACTGGGCAAAGCCGATCCTGCTTATTTTGGCATCAGCCTGGCGACCCTGGACGGCCATGTCTATGAAGTCGGCGACAGCCGGGTGCCTTTCACAATCCAGTCGATGTCCAAGCCATTCGTGTTCGCACTGGCGCTGGACCTGCTCGGTGCCGGCCGCGTCGAGAGCGCGATCGGCGTGGAGCCCTCCGGCGATCCCTTCAACTCGATCCGGCTCAATTCCGAGAACCATCCGTTCAACCCGATGGTCAATGCCGGCGCGATCGCCTGCACCGGCCTGATCTACGACAGCAAGGGCGCGGACGCTTTCGAGCAGATCCGCAGCGCGCTCAGCCGCTTTGCCGGACGCGACCTCGCGCACGACGAGGCCGTCTATGCTTCCGAAAGCCAGACCGGCGACCGTAACCGCGCCATCGGCTATCTGCTCAAGACCAATGCGGTGATCTCGGACAATGTCGCCGGCGTCCTCGACGTCTATTTCCGGCAATGCGCCGTGCTGGTCACCGCGCGCGACATCGCGGTGATGGCGGCGACGCTCGCCAATCGCGGCATCAATCCTGTCACGGGCGAGCAGGTTCTCAGCGCTTACGCGATCTCGCGCACGCTCTCGGTGATGACGTCGTCGGGCATGTACGACTATGCGGGCGAGTGGATCTACCGCATCGGCATTCCCGCCAAGAGCGGCGTCGGCGGCGGCATTTTGGCGGCACTCCCCGCCCGCCTCGGGCTCGGCAGCTATTCGCCGCGCCTCGACAAGCACGGCAACAGCGTGCGCGGCATCAAGGTGTGCGAGGCGCTGTCCTCGCACTACGACCTGCACATGCTCAACCGCAGCGACGATGCGCGCAACGCCGTCATCGCGGACTACGACATCGGCAAGAGCCCGTCGCGCCGCGTGCGCCGCCCGCAGGAGCGCGAGATCCTGGCGGCGCACGAGCAGGAGGTGCGGATCATCGAGCTGGTCGGCACGCTGTCGCTGTCGGCCGTCGACTACGTCTCGCGCCGGCTGGCGGGACGACCGCGGCCGCAATTCGTGATCTTCGACCTTCACCGCGTGACCTCGACCACGCGCGCCGGCGCGCGGCTGGTCGCCGAAGCGTTCGAGGAGCTTGCGGCGCTGAACGTGACCGTCGTGCTGTCAGGCGTCAGGCGTGCCTCCAAGGAATGGAATACGTTGCGCGAATGGACCGCCGAGCTGAAGAACGTCCGCGATTTCTACCTGCTCGACACCGCGATCGAATGGGCCGAAGACCAGATCGTGTATCGCTACGGCGGCTCGATCGATTTTCACGAGACCACCGAGCTCGCCGAGCAGCCATTGCTGGCGGGACTGAGCGAGGAAGAGCTGACCGATCTGGCCTCGCTCTGCGCCATCAGAACCTATCAGTCCGGCGCGAAGATTCTCACGACCGGCGATCCTGCCGATACCTTGTACTTCCTGCGCAGCGGCGCTGTGCACGTCACCTTGCCCGACGGCATCAGGCTGGCGACGCTCACCGCCGGCATGGCGTTCGGCGAGATGGCACTGCTGGAGCAGATCCGCTCCGCCGACGTCTTCGCCGACATGGCGGCAACCGCATTCGAGGTGCCGCTGAAGGATTTCGAGCGCTTCCGCAAGCAGCACCCACGCGCCAGCGAATGCATCATGCGCAACCTCGCCCGGCTTCTGGCCGACCGCCTGATCGTCGCCAACGCCAAGGTCGATATTTTGACGGCCACGTGAGCGGCGACGCTCTTGCATTCTTCGCGAGCTGAGCAAGCGCCTCGTCCTTCGAGACAACCGCGTAGCGGTCTCCTCCGGATGAGGCTAAGCAGCATCGGCGCACGTTGAACCAACAGCCGCGCATACGGTCCTCATCCTGAGGGCCCGCCAACGGCGGGCTTCTCGAAGGATGGCTACAAGGGAGATCGCTTCCACCCTGCCGATGGGAGAGATCGATCCGGACTCCAACCCAGAGACCGGGCTCAGCGGCTCGCCGCTTCGCTCAGCCGCCGCTTGACTTTGGCAGCGCTGGCCTCGAGCAATTCGGATGGCTTCTGGCCGGTCGCGGCGCACAGGCAGGCCCAGTAGTAGATGACATCGCCGAGCTCATCGACGAGGCCCGCCTTGTCGAGCCAATCATCGCGCAGGAGCTTCTTGATGTGATCGGCGACCTCGCCGGATTCACCGGCAAGGCCAAGACCGAGGTAGGACAACCGCTCGTTGGACGGATGCTCGTCGACTTTGGCAACGCCAGCGGCCCAAGCCGCATATTCATCGATCGTCATCAGCTTCCCTCGCCGCTTCTGTCTGATCAGCCCACCACCTCAGTGACCGGCTGGAGGTCGATCTCGAACGTCTCGAGGAATTTCGAGGTCATGATGTAGAAGCCGACCGAGAGCTGCAATTCGACCAGCGCGGCCGGTGTCAGCTTCGATGCGATCGCCTTGAAGGTCGCATCCGTCGGCTTCTTCAGCTTCACGATCTCGTCGGTGAAGGCGAGCGCAGCGCGCTGCACCTCATTGAAGCAGGACGCCGCCTTCCAGTTCTCGAGCGCCTCGTTCTGCTCGTCGGTGACGCCGACATTCTTGCCGATGCGCTTGTGCGCGACGATCTCGTACGGCGCCTCGCACAAGATGCCGGTACGGGTGATTGCAAGCTCGCGCACGATGGGATCGAGCTCGCCCTTGTGCCTGATGGCGCCCCCTAGGCGGCAGTACTGCTCGAAATAGCTCGGCGAGTGCGCCATCATGCGGAAGATGTTGGCATGACGGTTCTTGTCGAGGATTTCGCGGGTGCGGTCGGATGCCTTGGACGGGTCGCTGTACTGAATACGGGCCATGATTTTCCTGAAGTTTTCCCTGAGCTTTTGATGCTTTTTGTCATTGTGGGGATAAGTTCCCAAAGACTCTATTCGCGGGCGGACGCAGGAGCAACATCATCGAGTCAAATTGCCGCCGCATTGCTGATCGACCCTGAGACAGTCGATATTCGCCGCGTGGGGACAGATCGCGGTGAATACTCGAGAGTGGGGTGTTCCGAGTAAAAACAATTGGCCGTCGGGTGCGCTCACCGCGCAACGATGAGTCACGCCCAAGTCTAGGGAGAAAACGGCATGAAGGAAGCCACCAAGGGGGCGGCCTCGGGAGCGCTTGCGCATATGCTGGCGGTGACGGCGATGCTCGTCATCGCCAGCATCTTGTTCTACGGGCGCTAGAGCAGAGTTTCGTCATTCCGGGGTGGCCCTCGCACAGGCCAGGCCCAGAATACCCGTTCCAGGCTCGGTCCTATGACCGCCCCCGAATGACGAATCCCTCTACGTCCCCTTCGTGAAGAACGGCACCAGCATGCCGGCAAAGGGCTTGAAGCTCGCGACGACCGAATCGCCGATGGCAAGGTCATTCTCGCCATGCGCCATCATGCGAAATCCCTCGGCGCAATCGACCAGCAGAATGTTGTAGGGCACGTGGGCGCGCGTCTCCGGCGTTGCGGCACGGCAGACCAGCGAGGTCGCGTACACCCTGCCCTTGCCGCTGGCGCGCTGCTCGCGCTGGCCAGATGCACCGCAGGCCGCGCAGAAGGCACGATGAAAATACTGCACGTGACTGCATGAGGTGCAGACCTGGTAGGTGATGGCCTCTTCGCCCTTGGTCCAGTCCGCTAGACGCTCGCTCATCGCACCCGCTCCAGGAACATGCTCACGTGGGACGACAGCACGCCGCCGTCGCCGTGCAGCAGTGCAATGGACGCATCCCGCACCTGGCGATTCGCCGCCCGACCCGTCATCTGCACATGCGCCTCGACCAGATGCGCCATGGCGCCGCCGACGCCGCAATGGCCGTAGCTGAGCAGGCCGCCATGGGTGTTGAGGGGCATGGCGCCGTCACGGCCGAAATAGCCGGCGCGGACGCGCGCGGCCGCCTCGCCGCGGCCGACAAGCCCGAGATCTTCCAGCAGCATCGCGAGCGTGATGGTGAAGCTGTCGTAGATCGCGGCGTAACGCACGTCGGAGATCGCAATGCCCGTCGCCTCCCTGGCGCGCGCGATGGAGATCTCGGCACCGAGCTCACTGAGACCAGGCGCGGCCGTGACATGCTGATGGGTATGCGCCTGGGCGCAGCCGCGGATGCGCACGCCCGCTTCCCCTGTCCGCTCGCGGCTGATGACGAACGCCGCGCCGCCGTCGGAGACCGGGCAGCAGTCGAGCAGCTTGAGCGGCATCGCCACCGGCTTGGAGGCCATGACATCGGCGACCGTGATGGGATTGTGGAATTGCGCGCCGGGATGGGTGCAGGCGTGCTTGCGCATCAGCACCGCGAACTCGGCGAGGTCCTGTTCGGTCACACCATATTCGTGCATGTAGCGGTTGGCGACGAGGCCGTAATAGGCGGGAATGGTCGGGCCGAGCGGCACCTCGTAATCGGGATGGCCGACCTGCGCCAGTGCCTGGAGCGAGGCATCGCGGCTCTGCCCCGTGAGACGGTTCTCGCCAGCGACGACGAGCACGTGGCGCGCGACGCCGGCGTCGACGAGCTGATGCGCGAGCATCGTCATCGCGAGACCCGTGGCGCCGCCGACCTGCACGGCGTGGGCGTAAGATGGGCGGATGCCGAAATGCTCGGCGAAGACAGTGGCCAGCATGATGTGCGGCGACACGGTGGAGTAGCCGCAGAGGATGCCGTCGATGTCCGAGCGTTTCAGCCCGGCATCGTCGAGCGCTGCTTGGGCGGCTTTGCTCATGAGGTCGAGCGAAGACAAGCCTTCGTGCTTGCCGAAGGGCGTGAGGCCGACGCCGGTGATGAAGCTCATGCTCTCTCCCCCTGGTCATTCCGGGGCGGTCCGCAGGACCGAACTCCGGTGCGCAATTGCGCACCTGAGAATCTCGAGATTCCGGGTTCGATGCTGACGCATCGCCCCGGAATGACGGATGAGAGATTGCGCGCCATCACTTCCTCCCTACTCCGGGGCCGCGCGCGTGACGCCGTCGCGCACCATGGCCGCGATCTCGTCGGCGGAATAACCGATCTCGCGCAAAATCTCGGCGCCGTGCTCGTTGAGCCGCGGCGCCAGCCGCACGGGCTCGGCCTCCGACTCCGACCAGGTCGCCGTCACCTTCATGCTCCGGATCGGGCCCTCGGTCGGATGGGACACGACCGGAAAGAAATTCGTCGCCTCCAGGTGTTCATCGTGCAGGATCGAGGCGAGGTCGTGCATCGGCATGACCGGCACGTCGGCCTTGGTGAGCAGGTCGATCCACTCGGCCGTGGTGCGCGTCTCGAAGATGCGCGCAAGCTCGGCGTAGACCACATCGATGTTGGCGGCGCGGCCGGCGAAGGTCGCGAATTTGGGATCGGCGCGCAGATCGTCGCGCCCGGTGGCCTTGAAGAAGTTCTCCCACTGCTTGTCGTTGTAGACGATGACGCTAAGATGGCCGTCCGAGGTCTTGTAGGGCCTGCGGTCGCGCGAGAGGTGGCGGGCATAGCCGCCCTTGTCGAGCGGCGGGTCGAAGGTGAGCCCGCCCATGTGATCGCCCATGACGAAGCCGGCCATGGTCTCGAACATCGGGATGTCGACGCGCTGGCCGCGGCCGGTACGGTCGCGGTGCACGAGGCTGGCGCAGATCGCCCCGACGGCGGTGAGGCCGACGATGCGATCGACCAGCGCATTCGGCACGTAGCGCGGCACGCCGTCGCCGGTCTGCGCCATCAGAGCCGGAAGGGCCGTCGCGCCCTGGATCAGATCGTCATAGGCGGGCTTTGCGGCATAGGGCCCATCCTGGCCGAAGCCGAACACGCCGGCATAGACCAGGCGCGGGTTGATGGCGGACACGACATCGTAGCCGAGCTGAAGCCGCGCCATGGCCTGCGGGCGGACGTTGTAGACCAGGACATCGGCGTCCTTCAGCAGCCGCAGCACGGCCTCGCGGCCGGCGGGCTTTTTCAGGTCGAGGCAGATCGAGCGCTTGCTGCGGTTGGTGTTGAGAAACACCGGGCCCATGCCGGCGTGTCGCATCGGGCCGATCAGGCGGGTGACGTCGCCGTCCAGCGACTCCACCTTGATGACATCAGCTCCGTAGTCGCCGAGCATCTGGGTCGCATAAGGACCCATCAACACGGTGGTCATGTCGATGACCTTGATGCCCTTCAGAGGCCCCATCGTTCGCTCCCGATTGCGCGAGGCTCAAGACGCGGCCCGCGAATTCGGTCCAGCTAACGGCAGCGCCGCCGCTCGCGCAAGGGCGGGCGGCGTATGGCGGCATGCGCAGCGCGGCGGCGATATCGGCCGCTATTTCTTCTGGCGGGATTCCCGGATCTTCAGGAGCCGGTCGAGCTCTTCGTTCTGCTGGCTGATCCGGTCGGCGATGCGCGACTCGTTCTGCTCGCCCGAGGCGGCAGCTGCCTGCTCGATGAGCTGGCGGATATTGTCCTCGAGGATCGCGATGCGGTCGTTCAGCGCGTCCATCGACAGCGAGTCTTCGTAGTCATTGCTCATGATGCATTCCCTGCCAATCAATCAGGAGCATTAAAGGGTCCAGATCAGCCCATTATGATCTAGCGCAAAGGCAGTAGCGGTGGGTTACGCTGCAGACTGCGCTTCGCGCATCCGCCGGCTAACCCACCCTACAGAACCTATTTCAGCGGCTCCAATACGGAAACGTAGTTGGCGACGGCCGCGCCGCCCATGTTGAAGATGCCGCCGAGCTTGGCGTTCTTGAGCTGCATGCCCTCGGGCGCCTGCCCCGCGAGCTGCATCGCGGTCATCACATGCATCGAGACGCCGGTGGCGCCGATCGGATGGCCCTTGGCTTTCAGGCCGCCGGAGGGATTGACCGGCAGTTTGCCGTCCTTGAGGGTCCAGCCTTCCTTGATGGCGCGGGCGCCCTGCCCCTTCGGCGTCAGGCCCATCGCTTCATACTCGATCAGCTCGGCGACCGTGAAGCAGTCATGGGTCTCGACGAAGGAGAGATCGGACAGCGTCACGCCCGCTTTCTCCAGGGCGCGCTGCCAGGCGACCGTGCAGCCCTCGAACTGGAGGATGTCGCGCTTGCTCATCGGCAGGAAGTCCTGGGCGTGCGCGGTGGCGCGGAAGCCGATCGACTTGCTCATGCCCTTGGCGGTCTCGGCATCGGCCAGCACCAGCGCCGCGGCGCCATCGGAGACCAGCGAACAATCGGTGCGCTTCAAGGGGCCTGCGACGTAAGGGTTCTTCTCGCTCTCGGCGCGGCAGAAGTCGAAGCCGAAGTCCTTGCGCATCTGGGCGAAGGGATTGGCGACGCCGTTCTTGTGGTTCTTGGCCGCGATCAGCGCCAGCGCATCGGACTGGTCGCCGTATTTCTGGAAATAGGAACTGGCGATCTTGCCGAACACGCCCGCGAAGCCACCGACGGTGTCGCCGTCCTCGGGCAGGTAGGACGCCTTGAGCAGGTTCTTGCCGATCTCGGCGCTAGGGGTGCGCGTCATCTGCTCGACGCCGACGACCAGTACGATCTTGGCGGCCCCTGCGGCAATCGCGCGCAGGCCCTGGTGTACGGCGGCAGAGCCGGTGGCACAGGCGTTCTCGACCCGCGTCGCCGGCTTGAAGCGCAGCTGCGGGTCGGCCTGGAGCACCAGCGAGGCGGTAAAGTCCTGCGGCGAGAAGCCGGCGTTGAAATGGCCAAGCACGATCTCGTCGACGTCGCCAGCCGAAACGCCGGCATCCGCCAGCGCCTCGTTGGCGACCCGCACGACGAGGCTTTCCACAGTCTCGGTGTCGAACTTGCCGAACGGCGTATGTGCCCATCCGACGATGCTGGCGGTCATGGTCTTCTCTCCCTGAGGTCTCTCACCTGAACTAAGTCTTAGCGCAGGGATGGCAAGACTTCACGCGGCTTTCAGGGCCTGGAGGGTCCGCTGGCAGATGGCAGTTATGCCGGCCCAGTTCCCAGCCCGGATCTCCGCCGTCGGGCACAACCAGGAGCCGCCGACCGCAACCACGTTGGGCTCGGCGAGCCAGGTCGCCGCATTGGCCTCGCCGATCCCACCGGTCGGGCAGAACCGCACGCTCGGAAATGGCCCGCCAAGGGCGCGCAGGCCCTTGATGCCGCCGGCCTGCTCGGCCGGGAAGAACTTTGCGACGTCGAAGCCGTAGGACAGCGCCATCATCAGCTCGGAGGCCGTGGCGATGCCCGGCGCGAACGGCAAAGAGCTGTCGGTTGCGGCCCTGAGGAGATCGGGGGTCAGGCCCGGGCTGATCCCAAATGCGACGCCGAGCTTCTCGACACGGGTGAAGTCGGCCGGATTGAGAATGGTGCCGATGCCGACGATCGCCTCGGGTACTTCGGCCATCATCGCCCTCGCGGCCTCGATCGCAACGGGGGTGCGCAGGGTCACCTCCAGCGTGCGGACGCCGCCGGCAACCAGCGCGCGCGCCAGCGGCACGGCATCCTGGATTCGCTCGATGGTGAGGACGGGAATGACGGTTGCCGCCTTGAACAGCGAGACGAGGTGGTTCTGTTGGGCAGTCGTGGTCATGGGTCTCGATTCATTTGGTCGCTTGACGAGAGGCCGCCGGCCGGTGCCGCTTCTTCGGCGGCATGGCATAGCCTGGAATGATGGCGCCGGGATAGCAGATCACGATGCTGGCGAGGCGATGTCCGGCCCGGGCGGCCTCGGCCGGATCGGAACCGGCGAGCCGCGCCGCGATATAGGCCGCGGCAAAACTGTCGCCGGCAGCGGTGGTGTCGACGACCGGCTTCGTCATGGGTTCGGCGCGAACCTCGCTGGTTCCGCCGGGAAAGCGCAGCAGGCTGACGGGCTCGGCGAGCCGGAACACCAGCTCCGGGCTCGGGATACGCGCCATCAGCTGGTCCTGGCTCTCGCCGGGATAGAGCGCGAGCAGATCCTCGGTCGAGGTCAGCACGATGTCGGCGGTCGCGAAGGCTGCAGCGAAGACCTCGCGGGCGACGTCGCGATCCGGCCAGCCCCGCGCACGAAAATTGGTGTCGAACACGAAGCGGGTGCCGAGCAGGCGGGCACGCTTGATCGCCGCGAACAGGCGATCGCGCCCGACCGCATCATAGATCGAGAGCGTGATCGCGGAGAGATAGACGATGTCGTAGCTCATCAGCGAGTTGAGAATCTCGTCCGTCTCCGGCAGGCTCATCAGCTGCCGCGCCGCCGCGCTGTCACGCCAGTGGAAGAACTGGCGCTCGCCCTTCGCATCCAGCTGGATCATGTAGAGGCCGGGCAGCTTGCCCGCCAGCCGCACGACACGCCGCGTGCCGACGCTCTCCGCATTCCAAGCCGCGATCATCTCGTCGCTGAGACCGTCATCGCCCAGCGCTGTGAGATAGTCGACCTTGACGTCGAGCCGCGCCAAATAGACGGCGGTGTTGAGGGTATCACCGCCGAAGCCTCGTGAGTACAGGCCGCCCCCCTGCCCGGCAGACGCGCCTCCTTGCGCCTGCCTGAGCTCAACCATGCATTCGCCGATGCAAGCAACGCTCGCCATCACTCAACTCGTTCGGTCAGAGGTCAGGCGACGAAATTGCCGCCGAGCTCGTCTTCGATGTGAATGCGGATGATGTCGTCGAAAGTCTTCTCGGCGGTGGTGAAGCCGAGCTCGCGCGCACGCTTTGGATCGAAATTGCGCGGCCAGCCGCCGACGATGCCGACGATGAAGGGATCCGGCTCGCGCTTGATGCGGGCGGCGACCTTTTCGCCGGCAACCCGCTTCAGGGCGGCGATCTGCTCGCCGACCGTCGCCGACAGGCCCGGCATCGTCAGATTGCGGCGCGGGCCGACGGTGGCGAGGTCCATGGTGCCGGCGTGAACCAGGAAGCCGACGGCCGAGCGCGGCGTGGCGTGCCAGTGGCGGACGTCCTCGGACACCGGCAGGATCGCCTCCTTGCCGGCGAGCGGCTCGCGCAGGATGTTGGAGAAGAAGCCCGATGCGGCCTTGTTGGGCAGGCCGGGGCGGATGCAGATGGTCGGAAGGCGGATGCCGATGCCGTCGAGAAAGCCGCGGCGCGAATAGTCGGCGAGCAGGAGTTCGCCGATCGCTTTCTGGGTGCCGTAGCTGAGCAGCGGGGTGTGGAAGAACTCGTCGCCGATCGCATCCGGAAACGGGGCACCGAACACCGCGATCGAGGACGTGAAGACCACGCGCGGCTTGTAGCCGCCGCCAACGAGCCTGATCGCGTCGAGCAGCATCCGCGTGCCGTCGAGATTGATCCGGTAGCCCTTGTCGAAATCCAGCTCGGCCTCGCCCGAAACGATCGCGGCGAGATGGAAGATCACGTCGGGGCGGCCGGCGATCAGCTTCTCGGCCGCGCCCGGCACGGCGAAATCGCCCGACACGGTCTCGACGGGGAAACCGGCCTTCTCCGGCTTCTTGGGCTCGACCACGTCATGCATGGTCAATCTCGTGATGTCGCTCTTGCCGAGCCGGCCGTCGCGCAACAGCCGTTCGCAGAGCTTGCGGCCGACCATGCCGGCAGCGCCCAGAACCAGAATGTGCAAGAGCCTACTCCTTCTTATTGGCTGGAGCGCACCGCTCCTGATGCGCCCTCGGCAAGCCCCGCGATCATTCCTTCACGGCGCCGGTCATCGCCGACACATAATGCTCCACGAAGAAGGCGTAAAGGATCACGAGCGGCAGCGAGCCGGCCAGGGCTCCGGCCATCAGCGAGCCCCAGCGGTAGATGTCACCGTCCACGAACTCGTTGACGATCGCGACCGGCACCGTCTTGTTGCTGGTCGACTGCAGGAAGGTCAACGCATAGATGAACTCGTTCCAGCACAGAGTGAAGCAGAAGATGAAGGCCGAGATCAGACCGGGAATCGCGAGCGGCACCACGATCTTGACCAGGATCTGCCAGCGGCTCGCCCCGTCGATCAGCGCGCACTCCTCGAGCTCGAACGGGATGGTCTTGAAATAGCCCATCAACAGCCAGGTCGAGAACGGAATCAGGATCGTCGGATAGGTCAGGATCAGCGCCAGCGGCGAGTCGAAAAGACCGTACTGATACACGACGGTTGCGAGTGGAATGAACAGGATCGACGGCGGCACGAGATAGGCGAGGAAGATCAGTCCCCCGACCAGATTGGCGCCCTTGTAGCGCAACCGCACGATGGCGTAGGCCGCGAACACCGATGCGACGATCGAGAGCACCGTGGCGCAGATCGCCACGTACATCGTGTTCCAGAGCCAGTGCGGATAATAGCTCTCGAACAGCAGCTTGTGGAAATGCTTGAAAGTCGGATTCCAGGTCCAGAACGGGTTGTACTTGTCGAGATCGAGCAACTGCTCGTCCGGCTTCACCGAGGTCAGCGCCATCCAGTAGAACGGAAACAGCAGGACCACGACGATGATCGTGAGCGGCAGATAGAGTGTCACGAGCCTGCGCGGCACCGACTGCAGGTAGCTCATGCCCTCGCTGTGGTCGGCCGTAGGCGCCGAGCCCGAAAGCACATTCTTGAGATCGATGGATCTGGTGGGCAGGTCAGTCATTGCTCTCTCCCTGCTGCCACTTGCGCCGCTGCAGGCCGAACCAGGACACCATGATCGCAGCGAGCAGGAACGGGATCATGGCGCTGGAGATCGCCGCGCCCTCGCCGAGCTGCCCGGCGATGATCGCCCGCTGATAGGACAGCGTGGCCATCAGGTGGGTTGCGTTGACCGGGCCGCCACGCGTCATCGCCCAGATCAGCTGGAAGTCGGTGAAGGTGAAGAGCACTGAAAACGTCATCACGACGGCGATGATCGGCGTCAACAGCGGATAGGTGATATAGCGGAAATTCTGCCACCGCGTGGCGCCGTCGAGCGTTGCGGCCTCATAGAGCGAGGGCGAGACGGTCTGCAGGCCGGCGAGCAGCGTGATCGCCACGAACGGAACGCCGCGCCAGACATTGGCGAAGATCACGCAGATCCGCGCCCAGGTGGTGTCGCCGAGGAAATTGATGTTCTGGCTGATCAGTCCGAGGTGTTTCAGCGACCAGGAGATGATCGAGAATTGCGAGTCGAATATCCACCAGAAGGCGAGTGCCGAGAGCACGGTCGGAACGATGAAGGGGATGAGCACCATCGCGCGCAGCATCGCCTTGAAGGGCATGTGCTCGTTGAGCAGCAGCGCGAGATAGAGTCCGATGGCGAATTTGAAGGCACTGGCGACGAAGGTGTAGAGCAGCGTGTTGAACACCGACAACCAGAAGATGGAGTCGTCCCAGAGCCACTCATAGTTCTCGGTGGCGACGAAGTGCCCGACCCTGCCGATGCGGGTGTCGGTGAAGGACAGCCAGATGCCGAGCCCGAGCGGATAGGCCAGGAAAAAGATCAGGAACGCCATGGCCGGCACCATGAACCAGAAGCCGAGCCAGTTGCGATTGTGTTTGAGCTGGGTCCAGGCGCTCGCCTCGCTCATCTGAGGCTTGGCCCGGGGAATTGCGACATCAGCCATGCCCGATATCCCTGATCGAAAGTGTTGGCGAGCGGGCGGCCGGACGGCCGCCCGCCCCGTGACCGTCAGCGATAGATGCGCTTCAGCTGGCGCTCGGCTTCCGCCATCGCGCTCTTCGCATCCTTGGCGCCGGTGCAGTAGTTAGCGAACATGTCGACGACGATGAAGTCGGCGATTGCGGTCGCCGCCTTTTCGCCGACCGTGCCGATACCGGACGCCGGCAGCGTGCGCTTGGACGCCTGCGCGAACACGGCATTCTTGGGATCCGCCGTCCAGATCGGCGCCGACTCATAGGCGTTCAAGGTCTGCGTCAGATAGCCCTGCGCGCCATCCAGCCACTTCTCGTAGTTCTCCTTCTCCAGCATGAAGGCAACGAAGGCCTTCGCCGCGTTCGGATATTTGGTGAAGTTGAAGGCGAGGATCGGCAGCGCGAGCTGCAGCTCGGTCGGCTTGCCGACTGGTCCGACCGGCCAGAGCGCGTGATAGGTGTCCGCGGCAAGCTCCTTCTTGCTCGCGTCGGTCTTGGCAGCGACGTAGATCGAGATGCCGTTCGCCGTGCAGTAGAGCTCGCCCGCGAGGAACGCCTTGTTGTTGGAGGAATCGTTCCAGGACGCCGTGCCCGGGATGAAGCTCTCGTACAGCCCCTTGCAGTACTCCAGCGCCTTCGCCGTCTCCGGCGAGTTGATGATGATCTTGTCGTTCTGGTCGACCGTGTAGGCCCCGTGGCCCCACAGCACCCAGTGCAGCCAGGAATTGCCGTCGCCCGATGCGTGCCCGAGCGCGAAGCCGGCCGGCGTGTTGTTGGCCTTCAGGGCGCTTGCACATCTCGAGGAAGCCGGGGAAATCCTTCGGGAATTCCTTGAAGCCCGCCTTCTCGAGCGCCGACTTGCGGTACGTCATGTAACCGCCATTGGTCGCGACGGGAATGCCGAGCCAGTCATTGCCCTGCTTGCAGGTCTTGGCGGCCGCATCGGTCCAGCCGCCGTATTTGTTGCCGAGATAATCGGCGACGTCATTCATCTTCAGCACTTTGGTGGGGAACAACTGCGGCAGCGTGTGCAAGCCCCAGGCAAGATCGAGCCCGGAACCGGTATTGGCCGCAACCGAGGCCTTCGGCTGCACGTCCTCGAAGGATTCGCTGAACACGTTCATCTCGGTGCCGGTCGCAGCCTTGAATGCCGCCACCATCGCGTTGAATGCATCGTCCTCCTGCGGCACGAAGCGCTTCCACCGCATCACGGTGAGCTTGGCGCCGGGCTCGGCCTTCCAGGGCGCGCTCTGCGCCCAGGCCTTGGCGAAGTCGAACAGTGCCGGCCCGGTCAGCATGCCGGTCGCAGCCAGTGCCGTTCCGCCTTGAAGCAGAGTGCGGCGGGTAAAGTCTTGCATGTTGTCCTCCCTGTGATGCTTTTTTGTCGTGTTATGCTTCGTGGTCTAATGCGCTACGCGTTCATGCGCTTGCCTGTCGCATCGTCGAACAGATGAACGAGTGACGGGTCGGGCTTCAGCCGTACCTTGTCGCCCGGGTTGAACTGGTGACGCTCGCGGAAGACCGCGACGACCTGCTCGCCGCCGACCTTGGCGAACACCTGCGTCTCCGAGCCGGTCGGCTCGACCACGATGATCTCGGCCTCGGCGCCATCGTCGGCGATGGTGAAATGCTCCGGCCGCACGCCATACACGGCAGGACGGCCATCGGAGCCGGCCGGCGCAGTCTTGAGCGGCAGCTTGACGCCGTTCGGCCCCTCGAACGTGGCAACGCCGTTGACGCGGACATGGCCCTTGAGGAAGTTCATCGCGGGCGAGCCGATGAAGCCCGCGACGAACTGGTTGTCGGGCTTGTCGTAGAGCTCGAGCGGCGTGCCCATCTGTTCGACGATGCCGTCATGCATGACGACGATCTTGTCGGCCATGGTCATGGCCTCGATCTGGTCGTGGGTGACGTAGACGGTCGTCGTCTTCAGCCGCTGGTGCAGCTCCTTGATTTCGGTACGCATCGCGACGCGCAGCTTGGCATCCAGGTTCGACAAGGGCTCGTCGAACAGAAAGACCTGCGGATCGCGCACGATGGCTCGGCCCATGGCGACGCGCTGGCGCTGGCCTCCGGAGAGCTGGCGCGGATAGCGGTCGAGCAGCGGCGACAGCGCGAGGATCTCGGCGGCACGCTTGACGCGCTTGTTGATCTCGTCGGCGCTCGCGTTCCGCAGCTTCAGCGAGAAGCCCATATTCTCGGCTACCGTCATGTGCGGATAGAGCGCGTAGTTCTGGAACACCATCGCAATGTCCCGCTCCTTGGGCTGGACATTGTTGACGACGCGGTCGCCGATCGAGATCGTGCCGGAGGTGATGTTCTCGAGACCGGCGAGCATGCGCAGAAGGGTCGACTTGCCGCAGCCGGAAGGGCCGACCAGGACGACGAACTGGCCATCCTCGATCGGAATCGTCACGCCGTGCAGGACTTCAAAATTGCCGAACGATTTCCGCACGTCGCGGATTTGCACAGACGACATCTAGCTCCCTCCTCGAAAGTCCACGACGCCTCTCGCGCCGCGACCGTCTTGTTTTTTCAGACTTCACCGAACGAAGCCCGATCTTGGCGGGCGACATTGTCGGCAGTTTGTGCGGTTTTGGCAATTTGTCTTTGGTTAGTCGTTGCTGGTAGCGCTGTCAACGTTCCTTTGTTTGCGGGACCGACTGTGTTAAGAGCAGCAAATGGGTCGAAAACGCACCAAGTCAGGCAAAATCCGGCTGGCCGAAGTCGCCGAGCTCGCCGGCGTCAGCCCGATTACTGCGTCCCGCTTCTTCCGCAATCCGGAGGCCCTGTCGGTCGCCAAGCGGACGCGGGTCGAGAGCGCCGCCAAGGAGCTCGGCTATGTGCCGAACCTTGCCGCACGCGCACTGGCCTCGCAGCGCACCGAAGTCATCGGTGTATTGATCCCCTCCCTCACCAATAACGTGTTCTCGGACGTGCTGCGCGGCATCTACGACGCGTCAGAGAGCAGCCGTTACTCGATCCAGTTGTCCAACACGCGCTACAGCATTCTCCAGGAAGAGAAGTTGCTGCGCCTGTTTCTGGCGCAGAAGCCGGCCGGGCTGATCGTCACCGGCATCGACCAGACCGCGGAATCGCGCGCGATGCTGGACGCCGCGGACTGCCCGATCGTGCAGATCATGGAGATCGGGCCGGATCCGGTCGACATGATGATCGGCTTTTCGCACTATGATGCAGCCCGCGCGGTGGTTGCGCACCTGTTCGAGCAAGGTCACCGCAAGATCGGCTTCGTCGGTGCGCGCATGGACCCGCGGGTGCAGCGACGGCTGGACGGATATGTCTCGGCCATGAAGGACGCTGGACTGTTCGAGCAGCGCCTCGTCGTCACGACGGCCACACCGACCTCGGTGACACTCGGCGGAGCCCTGTTCACCGATCTCCTGGCGCGGGAGCCCGATATCGATGCGGTGTTCTGCGCCAATGACGACCTCGCGCTCGGCGTACTGTTCGAATGCCGGCGCCGGGAGATCGCCGTCCCCGGGCAGATCGCGATCGTCGGCTTCAACGACCTCGAATTCATGGCCTCCGCCGTCCCCACCCTCACCAGCGTCCGCACTAACCGCTACGAGATGGGGAAGACGGCCGCCACCATGCTGATCAACGCGATCGAAGGGCGACGCCCAGAGCATCCAGTGCTCGATCTCGGCTTCAAGGTGATCGAACGGCAAAGCTCGTCGGCACGACGTTCGGACAGCAGGCCGGCCGTTTCCGGCGCGGGCGCAGCGAACAAAATGATAGCGTTACCAAGTAGCCGCGACTAGTATTCGGACTCGTGAGGAAACGACCCGCCAGCGGGAACGCAGATCATCGCTCGCGCCGTTGGGCATCGCACATGCCGACACCATGAGACGCACGCCGGTGCGTTTGCATTGCAGGAGAAACCAATGACAAAGAAACCAACCAATGGGCATGCCGCCGGCAGCAACGGCTCTCGCCGCCATCTTCGCTCGCAGGAATGGTTCAACAACCCGCACAATCCGGGCATGACCGCGCTCTATATGGAGCGCTACCTGAACTACGGCCTCACCCGTGCCGAGCTGCAGTCCGGCAAGCCGATCATCGGCATCGCCCAGACCGGCAACGATCTCTCTCCCTGCAACCGCCATCACATCGAGCTCGCCCATCGCGTTCGCGAGGGCATCCGCGAAGCCGGCGGGATCGCGATGGAATTCCCGACCCACCCGATCCAGGAGACCGGCAAGCGCCCGACCGCCGCACTCGATCGCAACCTCGCCTATCTCGGCCTCGTCGAGGTACTCTACGGCTATCCGCTCGACGGCGTCGTGCTGACCACCGGCTGCGACAAGACCACACCGGCCTGCATGATGGCGGCGGCCACCGTGAACCTGCCTGCGATCGTGCTGTCGGGCGGCCCGATGCTGAACGGCTGGCACAATGGCGAGCGCACCGGCTCCGGCACCATTGTCTGGAAATCGCGCGAGCGGCTCGCGGCCGGCGAGATCGACTATGAAGAGTTCATGGAGATCGTGGCCTCCTCGGCGCCCTCGGTCGGTCATTGCAACACCATGGGCACCGCCTCGACCATGAACGGGCTTGCCGAAGCGCTCGGCTTCTCGCTGCCGGGCTGCGCGGCGATCCCCGCGCCCTATCGCGAACGCGGCCAGATCGCTTACGAGACTGGCAAGCGCATCGTCGAGATGGTCTGGGAGGACCTCAAGCCCTCGGACATCCTGACCCGCAAGGCGTTCGAGAACTGCATCGTGATCAATTCGGCGATCGGCGGCTCGACCAACGCGCCGATCCACATCAACGCGCTGGCCCGCCACATCGGCGTCGAGCTCTCGATCGAGGACTGGCAGAAGGTCGGCCACGACGTGCCGCTCTTGGTCAACATGCAGCCGGCCGGCTTCTATCTCGGGGAGGAATTCCACCGCGCCGGCGGCGTCCCGGCCGTGGTGCGCGAGCTGATGAAGCACAAGCGCATCCACGAGGATGCGGTCACGGTCAACGGCCGCGGCATCGGCGAGAACTGCAAGAATGCGCCGACGCCCGACAACGACGTGATCTGGGCTTACGACAAGCCGCTGGTGAAGGACGCCGGCTTCCTGGTGCTGAAGGGCAACCTGTTCGACTCCGCGATCATGAAGACCAGCGTGATCTCCAAGGAATTCCGCGACCGCTATCTCAGCAACCCGAAGGACCTCAACGCTTTCGAGGGCCGCGCCATCGTGTTCGAAGGACCCGAGGACTATCACGAGCGGATCGACGATCCCTCGCTCGACATCGACGAGGGCTGCGTGCTGTTCATCCGCGGCACCGGTCCGATCGGTTATCCCGGCGGCGCCGAGGTCGTGAACATGCAACCGCCGGCAGCCTTGATCAAACGCGGCATCCTGTCCCTGCCCTGCATCGGCGACGGCCGCCAGTCCGGCACCTCGGGCTCGCCCTCGATCCTCAATGCTTCGCCGGAAGCCGCCGCCAATGGCGGTCTTGCGATCCTGAAGACCGGCGACAAGGTGCGTATCGACCTCAACAAGGGCAGCGCCAACATCATGATCTCGGACGAGGAGCTGAAGAAGCGCCATGCCGAGCTCAAGGCCAATGGCGGCTTCAAGCATCCGCCGAACCAGACGCCGTGGCAGGAGATCTACCGCAACACCGTCGGCCAGCAGTCGACGGGCGCCTGCATGGAGCTTGCCACGCGCTATCAGAACGTCGCCGGCACGTTTGGCGTGGCGCGGGATAATCACTGAGAGCCGCACCGTCATTGCGAGTGAAGCGAAGCAATCCAGAGCTATATCCGTGGAGACAGTCTGGACTGCTTCGTCGCAAGAGCTCCTCGCAATGACGCTGGGTTCGGATCGGAACGCATAAGGGAGACAAGCAAATGGCAGACCGCCTCAAGGGCAAGCGCGCCGTCGTCACGGCTGCTGCGGCAGGCATCGGGCGCGCATGCGCCATCGCATTCGCGCGTGAAGGTGCGACCGTGATCGCCACCGACATCAACGAAGCCGGCATCGCGAGCCTGACCAAGGAAGGAATCGCCGAGGTCGCCAAGCTCGACGTCCGCAACACCGCCGACGTCAACGCCTTTGCCAAGCGCATCGGCAAGATCGACATCCTGCTCAACGCGGCGGGCTTCGTGCACCACGGCACCATCCTGGAGTGCTCGGAAGAGGATTTCGACTTTTCGTTCGACCTCAACGTCAAATCGATGCACCGGACCATCAAGGCCTTCCTGCCCGACATGCTCGCGGGCGGCGGCGGCAGCATCGTCAACATCTCCTCCTGCGCGGCGCTACGGCCGCCGGCCAACCGCTACGTCTACAGCGCGTCGAAAGCGGCGGTGTCGCTGCTGACGCGCGCAGTCGCGCTCGACTTCATCACCAAGGGCATCCGCTGCAACTCGATCTGCCCCGGTACCGTCGAGACCCCTTCGATGCTCGACCGCGCCGCCGCGCAAGGACCGCAGGGCAAGGAGATGTTCATCTCCCGCCAGAAGATGGGCCGGCTCGGCACCGCCGAGGAGATCGCGTCCATGGCGGTCTATCTCGGCAGCGACGAGAGCGCTTTCACCACCGGCGTCGACCTGGTTGTCGACGGCGGCTACATGCTCTGATCACTCCTCATCCCGAGGAGGGCGCGACTGCGCCGTCTCGAGGGATGGGCCACGGGCTTCATGGTTCGAGGGCGCGCCAGGTGCGCGCTCCTCACCATGAGGGATAGGGAGGGTTTCTCGATGAACAAGATCGATCTCAACGGCCGCCTCGCCATCGTCACGGGCGGCGCACAGGGCTTTGGCCGCGCCATCAGCGAGCGCTTTGTCGCTTCCGGCGCCAAGGTCGCCATCTGGGACTTCGACGTCGCACTCGCCGAAAAGACCGCAAAAGAGATCGGCGGCGAAACAGAGGCGTTCAAGGTCGACGTCACCGACACCGCGGCCGTCGAGCAGGCGCGCGATGCCACGCTGGCCGCCTTCGGCAGGATCGACATCCTGGTCAACAATGCCGGCATCGCCGGGGTCAACAAGCCGGTCTGGGAGACAGATCTGGAGGAATGGCGCAAGGTGCTGCGCATCAACCTCGACGGTCCTTTCATCGTCTGCAAGGCGATCGTGCCCCAAATGCTCAAGCAGAAATACGGGCGGATCGTGAACATCGCCTCGATCGCCGGCAAGGAAGGCAATCCGAACGCGTCGCACTATTCCGCCTCCAAGGCCGGCCTGATCGCGCTGACGAAGTCCCTCGGCAAGGAGCTCGCCGCCCATGACATCCTCGTCAACGCGGTGACGCCGGCGGCGGCGAAGACCGCGATCTTCGACCAGATGACGCAGCAGCACATCGACTTCATGCTGTCGAAGATCCCGAAGGGACGCTTCGTGCTGGTGGAGGAGCTCGCCGCGATGGTGGCCTGGCTCGCGTCCGAGGACTGCGCATTCTCGACCGGCGCGGTGTTCGACATCTCCGGCGGACGCGCGACTTATTGAGGAGCGCCATGATCCGGGAAGCGCGTGCGGTTCAAGGCGGAGGACGAGTCGCTCAACATCCGCATCTGCCACTGCGATGAGGAGAGCTTGATGGAGTTCTATTGGGAAACCAAAGACGGCAAGTGGTTGCTGCGTCCCGCCGTCGAGGCGCTGGAGCAGGCTCCTATCACCGTCGAGCAGGAGGACTGGTATTGGCTCGTGAAGATCGGCGGCCGTCCTCTCAATTTCCGCTTCACGGGTCTGATAGGTGCGAGGCAGAGCGCTTGGGAGTACGTCAAGCGCTACAGTCACATGCACTATGGCATCAAGTCGGTCACGCTGCGGACGATCGAGGAGCCTCAGCGATCAGCTTCATGAAGACCTCAGGCTTGCTCATCGCCTGCCTTGCGTCGCGCTGACCGCCTGACGCCGTATCCGGGAACGATCCCGACCTGACGTCAGGTCGGACGTGACGCAGACGCGCTCGCCTCTTGCGCATGACGGCGCGTCGTCGTCGCGATCCAGATCCCGGCAAACACCGCGACAATGCCCGCCGCCAGATTCCAGCGCAGCGGTTCGTTCAGCAGCCAGGCCCCGACCAGCGATGCCGTGATCGGATTGACCGTCACCGAGATCGCAACGCGCGTCGGCGTCGTCCGCTCCAGCGCGAACGCCCAGAGATAGAAGGTCAGCGCTGCGCCGAAGGCACCCAAATAGAGGGCGCCCAGCCACTGTGGCATTCCGAAGCCCGCGACGAGCGCAAAACTGCCGCGGATAGACGAGAGCAGGATGAGGCAGGCCGCGCCGGCCGCCATGCTCATGGTCGTAAAGGCGATCGGACTGGAGCGCCGGATCAACGGCTTCGACCAGATGCCGTAGAGCGCCATGCACAGCGCAGCCGCCATCATCAGGAGATCGCCGCGCCAGGCGCCCGACGGGGCTGATGTCAGGTCGGACAGAAGCGCCACAGCAACGCCAAGCGTCGCGATCACGACACCGACCGATTTGCGCCAGGTCAGGGCTTCGGCCCCGAGCGCAGCCCCGATCACGAGCGACAGCAAAGGAAGCGTCGACAGAGCCAGCGCGCCGCGCGCGGCGGTCGTGAAGATCAGCGACGCGTTGAACAGGATCGGAAACAGCGCGAAGAACAGGACGCCGAGCGCGACGGCGGCGGCCCAATCGCCTCGCTTCGGCCGGCGATCGCCGCGCAGCAGCGCCAGCGGAAGCAACAGGAGAAAGCCGATACCGAACCGGAACGAGCCGATCGCGAGCGGATCGATGCTCCCCACGAGATAACGCGTGGCACCAATGGATGTCCCGCCCAGCGCGCTCGACAGCACGGCAGCAAAAACGCCAAGAATCTCGCCCACGATTCCTCCCAACGGCTCTAGGGCAGCATAGGAGACGCGCCGAAACGGGGAATGGAATTTCCGTCATGCCAGGATAAGTTTTCGTCATGACCGCGTCCGATCTCGACCCCGACCTTCTGAGGGCCTTCCTCGCCGTTGCCGATCATCGGTCGTTCACGCGCGCGGCCGCGATCCTCAACCGCACCCAATCGGCGGTGAGCGTCCAGATCAGGCGCCTGGAAGAACGGCTGAACGTCAGCCTGTTTCACCGCACGAGGTCGGGCGTGGCGCTCAGCGCGGCCGGTGACGAGCTGCTCGTCTATGCGAGGCGGCTTCTCGACCTCAATGCAGAGGCGGTCGACGCGCTCCGCCCGCGCAAGCACGATGCCATGGTCCGCCTCGGCGTGATGGACGATTACGGCACGATCGTCATTCCGCCATTGCTGGCGCACTTTGCCAAGAGCCGTCCGGAGATCCGCGTCGAGATCGAGACGGGGCTGACGGCGACGATGCCGGCCCGGCTCGGCGAAGACTATGATCTCGTCATCGCCATGCACCCGGAAGGCAGCGGCAATGGCGAGCTGCTGCGACGCGAGCAGGCAGTCTGGGCCGCGGCCGTGTCATATTCAGCCGGGCCGCAACGCCCCACGCTGCCCGTCGCACTCTACCCAACGGGCTGCCTGTTCCGGCAGTGGGCCACTGAGGCGCTCGATGCCGCCGGCCGTCCCTGGCGGCTCGCTTATGTCAGCCGGACGCTTGCAGCGGTGGAAGCGATCGCGGCGCAAGGCCTCGCGATCACGGTTGTGAAGGCGGGCACCCTGCCCCCTCGCCTGCGCGTGCTGTGCGAGCGCGACGGCCTGCCGCCGCTGCCGGCGGCGGACATCCGCCTCCATCGCGCGCGCAACCTGTCGCGTCCGGCGGCCCTGCTGGCGGATCATTTGCACCGGGCAATTTCGGAAGTGGGCGCGATATAACGGTAGATCGTAAAGGGTTGTGGCCCTATACGGCCTGCGTTGCAAGGCGCGCGGGCCGAACCGGAACGGATCAGCTGGTGAATATCTCCTTCTATGATCTTTCCGTCTGGGTGCTGCCGCTGGTGCTGGCGATCACCTTTCATGAGGCCGCGCACGCCTTCGTCGCGGACCGGCTCGGGGACAACACGGCCTCGCAGCTCGGCCGCGTGAGCTTCAACCCGCTCAGGCATATCGACCCGTTCGGCACCCTGATACTGCCTGCAATGCTGCTATTCGCGCATTCGCCGTTCCTGTTCGGTTATGCCAAGCCGGTGCCGGTGAACTTCCGGAAGCTGAACAACCCCAGGGTCGACATGGTCTGGGTGGCGCTGGCCGGGCCCGTCACCAACATCCTGCTGGCGCTGGCCGCGGCCCTCGCCTTCCATGCCCTGTCCCTGGTGCCCGCGAGCTCCGCGAAATGGGTTGCGGACAACCTCAAGAATGCGCTGGTGATCAACGCGATCCTCGCCGTGTTCAACATGATGCCGATCCCGCCGCTCGATGGCGGGCGCGTCGCCGTCGGGCTGTTGCCCCGCCCCCTCGCCGTTCCGCTGGCCCGGCTCGAGCCGTTCGGTATGCTGATCCTGATCGGCCTGTTGATCCTGCTGCCGCTTGCGGGTTCGCAGTTCGGTCTAAATCTTGATGTTATTTCAGCAATACTGCGAACGTTGACCGGTTATGTGATTCAGGCTGTTCTCTTCCTGACCGGCAACTTTTAGTTGAACACAGCACTCCCACGCCGAAGGGCCAGAGGCCGACTTGGTCAAAGCTGCCGATATGCTGATCGCGCGACGAGCCGATACCCGCGCTCGCGCCGATTTTGCCACCTGGAACATGATGGCCAAGCTCAATGGCTCGTCCGCACTGCCACCGGAGGCCCAGGAGTTCCTCGCCAGCTACAGGAACCTGCTGACGCAGATGAGCGATAACGAGGCCACGGAAGCCACCATCGGCGCGATCTACAAGTCCTATTATGCCGAGATGGGCGGTGCTGGAACGCCGCCCGACGTCCGCGTCCGTCCGCCTGAAACGGCGGCGGACAATGTTACCGCCTTTCGCCGCCCGGCGCCGAAGCCGAAGAGGGCCGCCTCCTTCGGAGCAGCGGCATTCGCCGGAAGCCAGAAACGGCCGCTCCCGGTGGCGCTGATTTTCGCGTGCCTGGTCGTGGTCTATGTCGGGATCCGGCTCTACTGGCGCTGAGCCGTCTTTTTCTTCTTCGCGTCCGGCGGAGTGAAGATGATGTCGACCGTACGTTCGAACCGGTCCTCGGTCAGTCCGGCAGGCGGCTGCGGGATGGGATCGGACTTGCGGACGATCGACACCGCCGCCGCATCGTAGGCTGCATCCCCCGACGACTCCACGACATCCACCGACAGCACGTTGCCCTTCCGGTTGATGGTGAAGCTCACTTTGACCTTCTGGTTGTTGGGCACCTTCCCGTCCGGATTGACCTTGTGCAGCGCCAGATGCGCGCTGATCTTGCGGTTCCAATCGGCCGTCAGCTTCAGGATGTCCTTGCCGATACCGATCACGGGAGCCAGCGCCTTCTCGGCCTCGCGCACATCCTCCTCGAGCGTCTGCCGTGCCGTCGCAACCGATTTCGGCGACGCTTCGGCGGCCGGAGTCTCGACCGCCTGAATCTTCGGATCGTCTTCCGTTGGTTTCTTCGCGTTGTTCTCGGTCACGACGCGGTCGGGATCCTCGACCTCCTGCGACTGATCCTTTGGAAGCTCCGTCTCCTTGGTCTCGGCCTTCTGCTCCGGAAGCGCCTGCTGTTCCTGCATCGCTTCGCTGTCGGGCCCGGGCGGCAGATCGGTTTCGGGCGCCTTGGGTGATGCCATCTCCACGGCGAACTCCGCACCGTTGGCACCCAGGCCGTCGCCGTCATCGTCGGTGCGCAAATGGGCCAGTGCGAGCGCAGCACCACCCAGATGGAGCGCGAGCGCCGCCACTGCCGCCAAGATCCAGAGCCTCCGGGATGGTCTGAGTTCGTCCGACATGACGGGCCTCTAAGGCTGAGCGGCGCCTGGCGCAGGCGCCCCCGGCGCGCCTTCCAGCGCGACCAGCTTCACCCGCGTATAGCCGCCTGAGCGCAGCAGCTCCATCACGCCCATCAACTCTCCATATGGCACCGAGCGATCGGCGCGCAGGAACACATACTTATCCTTGCTCATGTCAGGCAGGCCGTCGAGGGTCCCGATCAACTCTGCCCGGTGAACCGGGTTCTCTCCGATCGCGAGCGTCAGGTCGGGCTTGATGCTCAGATAGGTCGGCTTGTCCGGCTTCTTCTGCGGTGTCGCGCTCGACGTCGGCAGATCGATCGGCAGATCGACGGTGGAAAGCGGGGCCGCAACCATGAAGATGATCAGCAGAACCAGGATGACGTCGATGAACGGCGTGACGTTGATGTCATGCGTTTCCGAGAAATCGTCGTCTTCGCCGTCGTTGTCTGCGAGCGAAACACCCATGGTTCACTCCGCTGCGCGCGAATGCACGCTGCCGTGGCTGCGGTCGAGATCACGTGAGAGCAGCCGCCCCGCCGCGCCCGAGGCGCGGCTGACGAGCTCGAGATAGCCCTTCGTCACGCGCGAAAAATGGTTGTAGATGATGACGGCAGGTATGGCGGCGACGAGGCCGATCGCGGTGGCGAGCAGGGCTTCGGCGATGCCGGGCGCGACCACGGCGAGGTTCGTGGTCTGCGACTTCGAGATTCCGATGAAGCTGTTCATGATGCCCCAGACCGTGCCGAACAGGCCGACGAAGGGCGAGGTCGAGCCGATGGTCGCGAGCACGCCCATGCCGATCCGGATGCGCCGCTGTTCCGCGCGCACGATCTCGGAAAAGCTCGAGGCCGCGCGCTCCTTGATGCCGGCATCGCTGGACAGGCCGGCCGACATCCGCGCCTCACGCAGCGCCGCCGCCAGGAAGGACGGCAGGATGCCCTGCTTGGTGCCGAGGGCCATCTGCGCCTCAGCGAGGGAGCGCGCCTCCGCAATCTTCTTCAAGGCCGAACGAAGCTTGCTGGAAGCAATCGACAGTTCGATCGACTTGGCGATGAAGACGGTCCAGGTCATCAGCGATGCGAAGGCCAGCCCGATCATCACCGCTTTCACGATGACATCCGCCGACATGAACATCACCCAGGGCGACAATTCCTTCATGGAAGGCGCGACGGCGGCCGCATCGGGCTTTGCGGTCGTCGAGGCCGTGGCCGCAGGGGACGCCGTGGGAGCGGCTGGCGTCCAAGCCGAAGGCGCCGGGCCACTGGGCACGGTGGCTGCCGGCGCAGGACCGGCCGGCGGGGCCTGCTGAACCGCTTGCGCCGGGGCAGGCGCGCTCTGCGTCTGGGCGGAAACAGGAGACGCGAGCCAGGCGGCCGCCAGCAAGGCGACAACGGCAAAGCTTGCTTGGAAGGTCATGGTCTTCATACTTCGGCCCAGTAGCGAATGAGGTTGTGATAGATACCCGTCAATTTGACCGTTTCGGGATCGTCACGCCCGAGCCGTTCCACCAGCGCCTGTATCGCGGTGTCGAGGTCAAAGATCATGCTCCGAGCTTGATCGTCCCGTATCATGCTCTGAAGCCAGAAGAAAGACGCAACCCGCGTTCCCCTGGTCACGGGGGTGACCAGATGGAGGCTGGTAGAGGGATAGAGCACGCAGTCCCCGGCTGGCAACTTGACCTCGTGCGAACCGTAGGTGTCCTCGATCACGAGTTCGCCACCGTCGTACTCCTCCGGTTCGGCGAGGAACAGCGTGACCGACAGGTCGGTGCGGATGCGAAGGCCGGTCAGGCGATCGCCGCGGATCGCATTGTCGACGTGCAGTCCGAAATGATGACCGCTGCTCGCCGCATAGCGGTTGAACAGCGGCGGAAAGATCTGCAGCGGGATCGCCGCGGCGATAAATCGAGGGTTCGAAGTCAGCGCCGAGATGATGCGGTTACCGAGCTTGCGCGCGACCTCGCTGTCCGGCGGCAATTGCTCGTTGCGCTTGACCATCGCCGACTGCGCGCCGGCGGTGGAGCGACCGTCCTCCCAGTCGCTCACGTCCATGATGCGGCGGAAATCCGCCACATCATCCTTGCTGAGAACGCCTGGCAGGCACGTCAACATGGTTAGAACTTCGCCGTTGTCACGACATAGAATGCCCGTCCCGGCGCGACCGCCACGAACGGAACGTTGCTGCGATAGAACGAGTCGTAATAGAGCTTGTTGGTCAGGTTCTGCGCGTAGAACTTCATGGTCCAGTTCTGGTCGATCTTCTTCTCGACGAACGCGTCGAAACGCCAATAGCTCGGCAGCTCGTTGGTGTTGGCCGCGAACGTGCCGCCATAGACCTTCGAGCGGTAGACCGCCTGGCCGCCGAGCTCCCAACCGTCATCGAACTTGTACTTCGTCAGCATGCTGAACGACTGGTGAGCGATGTTCGCAAGCTGCAGCCCGATATTCGAGGCGACGCCGCTCTGCGTGACCTTCGACTGCATCAGCACCAGGCCGCCGAAGATGCTCCAGCGGTCGGTGATCTTGCCTTCCGCTTCGATGTCGATGCCCTGGATCCTGTAGGCAGCACCCGATGTGAGCAGGTTGTTGACGGTCTCCCGCGCGTTGTCCTTGGTGGTCTGGAACAGCGCACCGGTCACCAGCAGGTGGCGATCCGCAAGCTCCCATTTGGTGCCGAGCTCGATCGCCTTGTTGCGCTCAGGCCCGAGCAGGATGGTCGAGTTCGGGGGAACGCCGCCGTATTCGGTGCCGGTCGCGTCCAGCTCCGACCCGAACGGATTGACCGACGTCGCATAGGCGGCATAGACGCTGCCGATCGGCATCGGTTTGTAGACCACACCGACGTTGTAGTTCACGAGATCGGAGTTCTGCTTCACGTAGTTCGGACTATTGTTCGACGCACTCTGGCTGTAGCCGTCGTAGCGCACGCCGCCGTTGACGATGATGGTGTCCTGCCAGTTCGCGGTATCCATCACATACACGCTGCTGGTGTTGACGCCATAGCGTGTCGGGTTTCCAAGCAGCGACGGCGTGCCGAAGGGAATGTTGGTGTATTGCGGGGAGTAGAGATTGACCCCCGTCACGGCACCGTTGCTCGTGAAAGCCGAGCCGGACAGTTCTGACGCGAGACCTGCATAGCGGTCGATCGAGATGTTCTCGTTCGAATATTCGACGCCGAACACCGCAGTGTGCTTGACCCCGCCCGTGTCGAGCTTGAACGTGGCTTCGTTCTGGTTGGCCCATACGTCGACGTTCTGGTAGCGGCTCTGCGCGCTCGCCGTGGTGGTCCAGAGCAGCGGATTGGGACTGGTCGTGTTCGGGTTCTGCGGCAGCGTGCCGATGTAGTTGAGCAGCGAATGCTCGCCGCGCACCTTGCTTGTCAGGGTAATGGCCTCGTTGACCTTGTACTCGATGATGCCGGTGCCGAAATCCTGCCGTGCGGTCTGGAAATCGCGGTTGAGGAAGCCGTACCAATTGCCACGCGGAATGCCCGCCGAGGTCACCGGCACGTTGCCCTGCTTGTAATAGGGCACGCCGAAATCCGGATAGCCGCTGAGATCGGTATGGACGTAGTTGGTCGTGATCTTGATGTCGTTGGTCGGGGTATACTTGGTCGAAATGAAGCTGCCCCAGCGATTGTCGGTGACGTAGTTGCGTCCGGCGACGTTGGCGTCCTGGAACAGACCACCGGTGCGCACCGAGAAGGTCGGATCGATGACCTGGTTCACGTCGAGCGTGACGCGCTTGGTCATATCGGTACCGAACTCGCTATCCATCCGCTTGAAATTGACGTCGCCGGCCTGCTTGGTGACGATGTTGATGGCGCCGCCGGCGGTGCCGCGACCGGCATAGGAGGATGCCGGGCCGCGCAGAATTTCGATCTGCTCGGTGAAGAAGTTCTCGCGGATGGAAACGGCGGGATCACGGATGCCGTCGATGAAGACGTCGTTGCGCGCGTCGAAGCCGCGGATGAAAAAGCGGTCGCCGAACGCGTTGCCGCCCTCGCCCGAGCCGAGCGTCACGCCCGCCGTCGAGCGTCCGATTTCCTTCAGCGTCGTGGCGTTCTTGTCCTCGAGCACTTCCTTGCTGAGCACCGTGATGGACTTCGGCGTGTTCAGCATCTTCTCGGGAAACTTGCCCGAGGCCTGCACGTGATCGACCTTGTAGGGCGCCGCCGGGTCGGCATAGGGATTGCCGTCGGGGGCGCCGGACGGCGTGGTGGGAGCCGTCTGCTGCGCCTGCTGGCGTTGCGCGGCGCGGCGCAGCGCATTGCGGGCGCGCACCTGCTCAGGCGAAGGCTTCGAGGCCGCCGGACGCGGCCGCTCGACCGGAGCATCGACCGTCACCGGCGGCAGGTTCGACTGCTGCGCTTGGGCGCCGCCCGACACCGACGCCACCGCGATCAAGCTCGCGACCGCCGAAACCTTTTTGCCGGATACGCCCGTGGACCTCTCATCCAACGGATCGAATGCTGCGACCGAACGCAACGACTTCGGTGCGACCACCTGCCCCATTACCAAACGCCCCATCTTCCTGTTCGCTCATTCACTTCGACGAACGATGGCTGTTGGTATCGGCCACAAAATAGCGGGTCAATGCGAGCCGCTCGCGAGAACCCTTGAATCAATCCAGATCAAAACGATTCTAAACTGCAGCTTGAAATCGTTCTAAGATGATACTGGACTCGTTCTAAACACGACGCAGATAGACCGCTCGCTCTCAGTCGCTGCTCGGCGGCTTCATCAGGGAGAACAATTCGTCGACGGTCTTCTGCGCGACGGCGCGCACGCGATCGGTGTTGTCCATGCCGGCGATGTTCACGCCCTTCACGACGGCTTTGATCTCGTCGCGAAAGTCGGTGAGGAAGCGCAAGGGATCGCGCTGCTCGTTGGCGACACGCGCGATCAATCCCGTGATCAGAATCTGACACGCGATCAGCTTGCCGTTCAGCTCGTCCATCCTGCGCTCCATTCATGGCGCCGCCGATATGAACGATGCCGAAATCCCTGACAACCGAAACGGCCTCCACGAGATTTAGAACCGTTCTCGTGACTGAACGAACCAAGACTCCGCGGCGCCATTCGGCCTGAACACACCACTATCGGTGCTGCGCAAGAGGGGGCGCGCCCGATCGGTCGCGGCCGAAAAAATGCAGCGCTGCACAGCGCCGCGCCAGAGCACTGCCCAAGGGGTGCAAAGCTTTCCAATTGTTTAGGTTTCTGGACCGATAGTGCTGTTTACACTGGAACTTGGCGTGTATTATACAAGCGCGCTGGAACCGTATGATTGCCCCATAATTCGTAAGCGTAGGGCACAAAAGCCGATACGAGACGATATGAAAAAGTCCCGGCCGATCCTCTGGATTTTGATCGTCGCGGCCGTGGCCTCCGCAGGTTACTATGGATGGCAGAGATTCGGCTCGGCCGGACAGACCCGGACAGCCCAGAAAGCGTCGCCGCGCCCGTCCGCTGTTCCTGTCAGCGTCGCGCCGGTCCAGAAGACCGACTTCCCGGTCTACCTGACCGGTCTCGGCACGGTTCAGGGCTTCAACACCGTCCAGGTCCGCAGCCGGGTCGACGGCCAGATCATCAGGCTCGAGTTCAAGGAGGGCCAGATCGTCCAGCAGGGCGACCTTCTGGTCTCGATCGATCCCCGGCCCTATCAAGCCGCGCTTGACCAGGCCAAGGCCAAGAAGGCGCAGGACGAGGCAAACCTCGCCAACGCCAATTTAGAGCTCCAGCGCGCCGTGAAGCTCGGCGAATTCGCAACAACACAGCGGGTGGATACCCAGCGCTCCACCGTCGCGCAGCTCACCGCCCAGATCGCCGCCGACGAAGCTGCGATCGCCAACGCCCAGACCCAGCTCGACTACACGCAGATCAAGGCACCGATCACCGGTGTCGCCGGACTCCGCCAGGTCGACATCGGCAACATCGTCAACGCCTCGACCCAGACGGGCATCGTCATGATCTCGCAGGTCGAACCGATCGCCGTGATCTTCACCGCTCCGGAAGACCAGCTCCCCTATATCACCGAGGGCCAGAAGGCCGGCGCGCTGAAGGTGATCGCCTTCACGACCGACGGCAAGAAGACGCTGGCCGAGGGCAAGCTCGCGGTCATTAACAACCAGGTCGACACGACCAGCGGGACGATCCGTCTCAAGGCAGTGTTCGACAACAAGGACCACGCGCTGTGGCCGGGCCAGTCGGTTTCGACGCGGCTCCTGGTGCGGACACTGAAGGACGCGACCGTTGTTCCTGATGACGCGGTCCAGCATTCCACCAACGGCCTCTACGCCTATACAGTCAATCAGGACAACAAGGCCGAGGTTCACAAGGTCAAGGTCAGCTATGGCATCGATGGACGTTCGGTCATCGAGGAAGGCTTGAGCCCGGGCCAGCAGGTGATCGTCGGCGGCCAGTTCAAGGTCCAGCCCGGAAGCCTCGTGTCGACGGCAGTGGCAAGCTCCGATCCGGCCCAGAGCAAGGTGCGACAGGAATGACCGAAGGGGGGATTTCGGCACCTTTCATCCGTTATCCCATCGGCACCTCGCTGCTGATGGCGGGGATCCTCTTCGTCGGTCTCGTCGCCTATCCGCTGCTTGCAGTTGCGCCGCTGCCGCAGGTGGACTTTCCGACCATCCAGATCACCGCCAACCTGCCCGGCGGCAGCCCCGAGACGATGGCCTCCTCGGTGGCGCAGCCGCTGGAGCGGCAGTTCGCCCAGATCCCCGGCATCGCGCAGATGACCTCGACGAGCTATCTGGGCACGGCGTCGATCACCATCCAGTTCGACCTCAATCGCAACATCGATGGCGCCGCGAATGACGTCCAGGGCGCCATCAACGCTGCCAGCGGCCAGTTGCCTAAAAACCTGCCCTCGCCTCCGACCTACCGCAAGGTCAACCCGGCCGACGCGCCGATCCTGCTATTGTCGGCGACATCAGAGACGCTGCCGCTGACCAGCGTCAGCGACGCGGTCGACGCCCAGCTCGCCCAGCAGATCAGCCAGCTGTCGGGTGTCGCCCAGGTCTTCATCGGCGGCCAGCAAAAGCCCTCGATCCGCATTCAGGTGGACCCGGCGAAGCTCGTCGCCAAGGGTCTGTCGCTGGAGGACGTGCGCAGCCAGATCGCGATCACCACGGTCGACAGCCCCAAGGGCAATATCGACGGCGAAAAACGCGCCTACACGATCTACGCCAACGACCAACTCACCCAGTCGAAGGACTGGAACGACGTCGTCATCGCCTATCGCAACGGCGGTCCGTTGCGGATTCGGGACATCGGCCGAGCGGTCAGCGCCGCTGAAGACGCCAAGCAGGCGGCCTGGGCCAATGGCAAACGCGGCGTCTTCCTGGTGATCTTCAAGCAGCCCGGCGCCAACGTCATCGAGACCGTGGACCGGATCAAGGCGACCCTGCCGCGCCTCGTGGCAGCGATCCCGCCCGCGATCAAGATCGAGCTCATCAGCGACAGGACCACCACCATCCGCGCCGCGGTCGAGGACGTCCAGTTCACGCTGCTGCTGACCATCGGCCTCGTGGTCATGGTGATCTTCATTTTCCTGCGCAGCTTCTGGGCGACGGTCATTCCCACCGTCACGGTTCCGCTGGCGCTGCTGGGCGCGTGTGCCCTGATGTGGCCGGTCGGCTATTCGCTCGACAATCTGTCGCTGATGGCACTCACCATCGCGGTCGGTTTCGTGGTCGACGACGCCATCGTGATGCTCGAGAACATCACCCGCTACATCGAGGAAGGCGACTCGCCGATGGAGGCCGCCTTCAAGGGCTCCAAGGAAATCGGCTTCACCATCGTCTCGATCAGCATCTCTTTGGTCGCGGTGCTGATCCCGCTGCTCCTGATGGGCGGCATCATCGGGCGCCTGTTCCGCGAATTCGCCGTGGTGCTGGCGATGACCATCTTCGTTTCGATGTTCGTGTCGCTCACCCTGACGCCGATGATGGCCTCGCGCTTCCTGCGCGCCCATGGCGAGGTGCAGCACGGCCGCTTCTATCAATGGAGCGAGCGCGCTTTCGACGCGATGCTGCGCGGCTACGAATATGTGCTCGATCACGCCCTCGCCTGGCGGCGCACCACGCTTACGATTTTCTTCGTCACGCTCGGACTGTCGATCTACCTGTTCGTCCTGATCCCGAAGGGCTTCTTCCCGCAGCAGGACGTCGGTCTGATCACCGCCACCTCGGAAGCCTCGCAGGACATTTCGTTCAAGGAGATGACCCGGCGCCAGGAGGAGCTCGGCAAGATCATCATGGCCGATCCCGACGTTGCCAGCGTTGCCATGTCGATCGGCGGCAGCGGCCGCGCCGGCAACAACGGCAACCTGTTCATCACGCTGAAACCTCGCGATCAGCGCGAGGCCTCAGCTCAGCAGATCATCGCGCGGCTGCGTCCGCAGTTCGACAAGGTCGAGGGCGCCCGGCTTTACATGCAGGCGGCCCAGGACGTGCGGCTCGGCGGCCGGCCGACGCGCACGCAGTTCGAATTCACGCTGCAGGACGCCAATCTTGACGAGCTCAACGAATGGGCGCCCAAGATCCTCGCCAAAATGCAGACCCTGCCGGAGCTGCGCGACGTCGCGACCGACCAGCAGACTCAGGGCACAACGGTGCAGCTCAAGATCAACCGCGACACCGCCGCCCGCTACGGAATCCAGCCGCAGTTGATCGACGACACGCTCTATGACGCCTTCGGACAGCGGCAGGTCACGCAGTATTTCACCCAGCTCAACACCTACAAGGTCATTCTCGAAATCCTGCCGGAGATGCAGGGCAATCTCGACAGCTTGAACAAGCTCTATCTGAAGTCGCCGTTGACCGGCGACCAGGTGCCGCTGTCGACCTTCGCAACCTGGACCACCGACCCGGTCCGCCCGCTCTCGATCAGCCATCAAGGCCAGTTCCCATCGATCACGATCAGCTTCAACCTGGCGCAAGGCGTGGCGCTCGGCCAGGCTACGGAAGCCGTGCAGCGGGCAATGGCCGAGCTCGGGGCGCCGCCGACGCTGAACTCCAGCTTCCAGGGCACCGCGCAGGCCTTCCAGCAGTCGCTCGGCACCGTGCCGCTCTTGATCCTCGCCGCCCTCGTCGTGGTCTACCTGATCCTCGGCATTCTCTACGAGAGCTACATCCACCCGATCACGATCCTGTCGACGCTGCCCTCGGCCGGCGTCGGCGCGCTCGCGATCCTGATGGCGGCGGGTTTCGACTTCAGCCTGATCGCGCTGATCGGCATCATCCTGCTGATCGGCATCGTGAAGAAGAACGGCATCATGATGGTCGATTTCGCGATCGCCGCCGAGCGCGACGAGCACAAGACGCCGGAGGAATCGATCCGCCAGGCCGCGTTGTTGCGTTTCCGCCCGATCATGATGACGACGATGGCCGCGCTTCTGGGCGGCGTGCCCTTGATGCTCGGTCACGGCACTGGCGCCGAGATCCGTCAGCCGCTCGGCTACGCCATGGTCGGCGGCCTGATCGTCAGCCAGGCGCTGACGCTGTTCACCACGCCGGTGGTTTATCTCTATCTCGACAAGCTCAACAACTGGTTCGCCACCTGGGGCCGTTCGGGCGACGGCGAAGGCGACGAGGCCCCCGAGCCCGGCAGCGTCAAGGAAGCCGCCGAGTAAGCTTGCGCTGCGGCTTCCGCGACGCTACAGCGAGGCGCCCGTTTCCCGCCAGCGCAGTTTCGTCATGCTCATGCAATCCAGACTTGTCGCCCTTGCCGCAGCTGTCTTGTTGTCAATTGGCGCTGCGCATGCCCAGCAGGGCGCCAAGAGGAACACCGCGCCCCCTGCCCCGGCCACACAGCCTGCGCCTGCCCCGACGCAATCACAGGCGGACGGCACTCCCGGGCAGTCCGGCTGGATCGTCCGCTGCACCAGCGCCAGCCGCGATGCGCCGCTCGAATGCGCGATGGAGCAGAACGCGGTGCTGACCAAGACCGGCCAGACCGTCCTCCTGATCAACATCCGCATCGCGCCCGACACCCGCACCCCGGTGGCGCTGCTGCAGTTGCCGCTTGGCCTCAACCTTCCCATCGGTGCCAAGCTCCAGGTCGACGAAGGCAAGACGATCGATCTCCAGATCCAGACCTGCGAGAACCGCGGCTGCTACGCCTCGACCCCGGTCACGCCGGACCTGCTCGCCGCCTTGCGGTCGGGCAAGCAGCTGAAGGTCTCCTTCCAGAACATGGCCAAGGAGACGATCGCGATTCCGATGCCGCTGGGCGATTTCGCTTCCGCCTACGACAAGATCAAGTAATGGAATTCGTCAGCTCGCGATGTCGCTCGCCCGCAGCAACGTCGTGAAGCCGCCGTAGATCATGCGCTTGCCATCGAACGGCATGCCTTCCATTTTCAGCCGGGGATCCGCCATCACCTTCTTGTTGATGGCATCGCGGCTCTCCCGGTCGCGGTAGACGATCCAGGCGAACACCACGACCTCGTCCTCCTTCGCCATCACTGCGCGCGGAAACGAGGTGAGCTCGCCATAGGGAACATCGTCGCCGATGCATTCGACATAATCGAGCGCGCCGTGCTCCATCCAGATGGCGCAGGCGGTCGCCGCCATCGCCTTGTAGGCCTCGATCTTGTCCTTCGGCACGGCGAGAACGAAACCATCGACATAGGGCATCAGGGATCTCCTTGGGTTGCACGGCCCAAGGACGATACTGCGCGTGGAGATCCGACCCGGAAATGCGAAATGCGAGATGAGGCAAAGCGTCGCGAGCGGCGACGCGGCCGATCGACGTGCCGTCCTGCTTGGGGAACCTGGAACTTCATCTTGGAAAGTGCCGGGAGCTGGCTGGGGAACCTGGATACTCATCCAGAAAGTGCTGGAGGCCCTAGAATGGCTTGTTTAGAGGGATTTCTGCCGATAAGTCTAGGTGGTTTATCTAGGTGGTTTGGCATGGACCGGAAGTATCTCGTCAAGCAATACAACACGTATTCCGTCGTCGTGGAGGTCCCCAAGGCTCTTCAGGCCAAGGCCGGTAGAAAACGCTTCAAGAAGTCCCTTGGAACCGACAGCCTCGCTGAGGCGAACAAACGTAAGCATTTTCACGTCGCCAACTTCCACAGGCAGATTGCTGAGTTGGCAAAGGGCAGCAGCGACAGTGACGTTAAGCTGGCCCGAATGGCAGGAGAGTTTTGGCAGGCCCTCGAAAGCTCTGACAAGCGCTGGCACGAGGATGATCAGGAACGTGAGTGGAGCGAATACGAAGAAGAGCTTGACCGGCTGAAGGCTCAGGCAACGGAGATACTCAATAGGGACGGCTCAGAGGCCGCTGCACGGTTCTACAAAGCCGCCACCGGCCAAGCCACCTTCTTGAAAGACCAGTATCCCCTCTGGCTCGCAGAGGTCCAACACGCCGGTCAGACGAAGGTTCAGCACGAGAGCGCCATCAAGCGGTTCATGGGATGGGCTACAGACAGCGTGACCATTGAGGAGGTATCGCGGAGAGAAGGCAGGAGCTTACGTCACAGACCTGCTGACCGGCTCAGGCTTCGCACGTGCCACGGCAAGGCGGCACGTTTCATCCCTCTCCTCGCTTTGGCTCTGGCTCGTGGGACGTGGCGTTGCGCAGGAGAACCCTTGGCGCGGCCAGCAACTCGGAAAGAAGCAGGAGCCCGCTGAGCGCAAGGGCCTCCCGGACAAGGCGCTCCTGAGGCTCCTCAAGGGCACCTACAGTACGCCGAAGTTCGCCCAGCTTCTCAGCGACCTTCTGAGGCTCGCGCTGCTCCATGGGGCTCGTTTGGAGGAGTTGTGCGCCCTCAAGCGGGCTGACGTTCACAAGCGGGAAGACGGATATTGGCTAGCCATCACGAGCGGCAAGACGCGAGCCGCCAAACGGGAGATACCCCTTCACCCGCTGGCGGTGGGCATCATCGAGCGCCGTCGCGATGACAAAGACGAATACCTGTTTGCTGGCCTAGAGCCCGGGGGTCCAGACAACAAGCGCTCCTGGTACGTCAGCAAGGCGTATGGACGCTTTAGAGAGCAGGTTGGCGTCAGCCCTCCGGCGATAAGGAGGCTCGTGGGACTTCCACGCCGCGTGCCCCTCCGCAATACCGGAGTTCGATCACATGCATGGAACCTTCTTCAGGGGCCGTGGAGTGAGCCAACACGGAAAGCACCGTTAAGCTGCTCGTGGGACACAGCCGCAAAGGGAGCATGACGTATGGTCATTACTCCAAGGGCGACCGCGTGCCCCTCCGGGAAGCCATTGAGAAATTGGACTACGGAGTTGAGGTAATGAAGGCGATAGCCGCGCCTTAGTTCATGTTGTTGGGTCTGATCCGTCGTAACCTTCTTCAGGAGGCCCGAAAGCCTTCGAAGCATCGAAGCCACGATAATCAGAGCTACAACACGGCTCAGAGATATGGAGGCCTTCAGCCAGTTTGATCACGCGCACAGCGTTCGGCCAAAGCGAGACACCACACTTCGCGCCCTTCTCCCACGCGGCGATGACGCCAGAGATACGGATGCGCGCACCGCCATAGATCGGATGCGCGCACCGCCATAGATCGTTATACCAGCCGTCAGCGGGTTGCCCTTGGCGTCCATAAGCTCTGGCTTGTTCTTCGGGGACTTGAAGAGGAAGGCGATGGCACCTTCCTTCGTCTCCTTCCACGGAGCTTGTTCTTCGGGGACTTGAAGAGGAAGGCGATGGCACCTTCCTTCGTCTCCTTCCACGGAGCATGCACGTTCTTCTTGCCCGCAAAGTGGGCGTCGATGACGGCCTGAATTTCCTCTTGGAAACGCTCCGCGTAGTCCTCATCGGCAGTCGCTTCGGTCTTGTACTTGCCATCCGCGTACTCGCCCTTGGTGTCGGGCTCCGAGAGCTTCGGATAGCGCGCCGTCATAACTTCGGTGACGAAGGGGACGTACTTGAAATTCTTGTCAGACATAGTGGCACCGTAGTGGGGATAGCATGGCGCTTAGCAGTTGCGCTGAAGCTATACGGTCGCACGGACGCCGCGATTCTCTCTAATCCATGTTGTTACAATTCAAACGCATCTGCATGCATTTGGATTAGTATTTGAACTCGAATGGTATTTTGTATTGCTTGCCAAGCACCGAGAGATATTTCTTGAAGTCGCGCGCCATCTCTCTCACTTCCTGCTCTGTCACTTTAACTATAGTGCTCGCCTCAGTGGCGTTGTAGCTTGTTGCCAACTCACGTGACCTCAGCCGTTGCAACTGCAATGTTTGGAGAGCCATCGCCTCCAGCTTTTTTCTGGTTATGGGCGCAGCGAAGTCCAGGAAATTGGAGACCTCAGTGTCTGTTGTGGCACGTACATAGCCGGGTCCTGCAACCCTCGCTATTCGCCCGAGAAGCAGACGTCTCGTCAAACTGTCCTCTGAAGCTATGGCGTAGTCACGAAGAGCGCCAATACCGCGCATGAAGTGCTTCGATGCAAGCAGACCTTTGAATGCTTCGCGCCTCATGTTCGGGTCTTCGCTTCTGAGAAACAGCTTGAGCCAATTAAAAACGGCGATGTCGTCCTTATAGAAAGCACTTAAAGCCCTAATTCCGGCAATCATGATGGAGGGTTGGTCTGAGAAACGAGCAAATGAGTTAAAGATGAACGCCTTGTGTTGCTCCGCGTTTTCGCTCGCAATTCGCATGAAGGCGAGAATGTTCGAGCGAACAACTGTGCTCTTGGTCTCATCAAACACAGCCTGTGCGATTTTGACGGAAGGACCTTTCCCCTTATCCGATCGGAGCAATCCTTCTACGCCAACGATGGCGCTACTCCAAAGCTCTCCCGCAAGCCTCTGGACTATCGCGTAGTCTTCAGGGTGGGCTTCAAAATAGCGGGCCTTCTGGATAGCGTATTCGAACAGCGAACCTCTGGCGTCCGTATTGTGGAAAATCGTGCTCGAATCCCACGTGACCCGCGTTCCATAGCAGCCTCGCAGGTCCGCTCCCGTGAAATCAAAACCGCGCAGGTCGCAATTCGAGAAATCAATACCTGCTAAATCAGCATGCCTAAAGTCCAGCGCTGGATTCCACCCAAGCTGCTTTACCTGAGCGACGAAATTCTGATTTTTCAGCGACAACAGCCTATGGGCGCTCTCCCAAAAGTCGGGGGTAAGCAACTCCTCATCAAACTCAAGGCTCTTCAATCTCGATCTCCGAGTACGATAGCTTTACTATGCCCGCATACTTGCTGCCCGCCTGACCAAGCGATTTAGCAACCAATATCTTGAAAAGCTTCTCCTGGCTTTTGCTCATAAAGGTCTGCCAGAGGTCGCCCTTGACAAGTTCGAGGTGAAGATCACGCTGCTTGGCGTAAGCAGACACTCCTACGCTCATCATGTTGGCTCCTCGTTGCGGAGCTACCCGACATAGCACCTGATCAAGCAGGTATGTGCCGTCGAGGGGCACGCGCTCTGTGCCTGTCGCAGTTTTCTTTGGTGGCTCGGCAACCTCCCAAGTATCACCAGGGCGCGCCTTCACGCGATATTCGGTAACGTCCTGCTTTGAAGTCTGGAGGGCAGTTACTTTCACTTCCGCCGATGCATCGGCTGACAATTTGAGAGTTGCTGGATTGAGTTTGGCAACATCAACGCCAGCATGCGCCGCCGCCTTGCCATCAAGCGTCGTTCTAATCGTGTTCGTTTGTTTGCTGGTGACTTTCAGGTCTCGCAAAGGCTCGCCCAGCCGGGTGTTCGGCACAGCATCGAGACCGGTGAGGTCAAGGTCTATTGTCGCACTCTTTAGCCGAACTGAGATGAGGCAATCTTCAGGGCCGTCAATTTCCGAGCAGTGAACCCGAAGATCAACCCGCACGTCCTTGTGGGATTGCTCCTCTTCGCACGGCTGCACACGGAGCTTCAGTTCCAAGAGGTGTGGGAGAGAATTGTTGTCAGAGGCCATCGGCTGTTCCAGCGAATCTGGGCTATGCGAAGCCATTATAGGGAAGTCGCGTGCAAGGAGGCCACTTACACACGTGTTGCGCGCACTTCTTCCCCTGCCCCCCTTTGTGACCTATGCAAATCGGAATCCCATCGATTCCAAAACGCGCGTTGCGCCCCGTACACAAATTGATCTAACGTCCGTTGCATCGGAATGTGTATAGGGTCGTTTGACATTGGCACAGGGAAAATTCATCTCCTACCTGCGGGTCTCGACGGACAAGCAGGGTCGAAGCGGCCTTGGGATCGAAGCGCAGCGCGAGGCAGTCACTAGCTACCTCAACGGCGGCCGTTGGACTTTGGTGGCTGAGTACGTTGAGACGGAGAGTGGCCGGAAGTCTGACAGGCCCAAGCTCACTGCCGCTCTCTCTCACGCCAAGGCGATCGGCGCGAAGATGGTCTTCGCCAAGTTGGACCGCCTCACCCGCAACGTGGACCTTCTGCGCTCCCTTGTGGCGAGCGACGTTGATTTGGTGTTCTGCGACCTTCCGAGCGTCCCTCCCGGTCCGATGGGCAAGTTTCTGCTGACGCAGATGGCGTCCGTGGCAGAGCTTGAAGCCGGCCTAATCGGGGAACGCACCAAGAAGGCGCTAGCGGCGGCCAAGGCGCGCGGCGTGAAGCTCGGAAATCCGAACGGCGCTCGTGCCCTCCGTGGGAAGCAGACGGGTAACGCGGAGGCCATAGCCAGGATGAAAGAGAAGGCGATGCAGCGCGCTATGGACCTTCAAGGCATCATCGAGGGTATCAAGCGCTCGGGTATCACGAGCGTCCGTGCTGTCACTGACGAACTCAATCGGCAAGGCATTAGCGCGCCCCGTGGCGGCGAATGGCACCCAACCGCAGTTGCTCGTCTTCTCAATCGTCTTCCCAAAGCTGTATAAGCCCGCAAGGACGCTCATGTTGGTCCAAATTGCCATTGCCGCCGTCATTCTATCTGCGCTCATGCAGGATCGCACCATGATCCTTGGGAGCTTGGCCGGGCTCGGTGCAGCTCTGTACGGCGCCTGAGCTTGCTCCAGTTCCAGGAGTGCGTCAGCCGGATTTGAGAGGGCTTTATGTGGCCCTCGCGGTCCTTGGAGGTTTTGTGTGCCGCACTCGCTCCCCTCGCTGGTGCGGCGACTCCCTTAGCTCACGGGTCCCTGTCCTTCAGTCGAATCGGCGCGGACCTTGCGAAATGAACTTCGAAATTAGGGTCTAAAGTCGCAGTTGTTGTTCGACCAATTCGGCGTGTCCAAGCCTCGGGTCCTACAGAGCCCCGCCGATGGCAAGGGTCCCTGGACAATGTACAAACCCCGAATGGAGCCCGCGCTAACCTCCAACCGTTTTGCCGTTGCCCACGGGGCACGTGCATCACGATGTGGCACCTTAGTGACACCGATCCTCTGATTGCGTATCTGTCCGGCGCGAAATGGTCCACCGCACCCCGCTTGAGATGTCGGGCGAACGAATGGTACGGGACGAATCGTCCAGCGGAGACTTCTCGACCGGTTAAACAAGCATTTGACATCGCGTGCAAAAACTGCGGTGGTGGCGGGTATGATGTTTTAAGCTACTTCCCCGCAGAGCATGCCATTCCACCTTCAATTGACTAGGCAGACGTTCGCCCATGGCAAGTGAATCTGCGGGAAAGGGAGGCAGGCCCCCTATTGGTTCCGACGACCTTTTGGAGAACTCTCCTCCCTCTCACTTTTTGATGATCGTAACTGATGGCGCGGCAAAGCATTCTGCCTTTGATCTAGCCAAGCGGCGGCTCGATCAGGGCTTGTGGCCGATCTACAAGGGCACACGGAACCGGCGCGCAATGAGGCCGGGCGACACCCTTCTGATATACTTGGGCGGGAGCAAAGGTTGGAGCCAAAGTATTGTTGCGAGCGCTACAATTGACGCGATAGACGAAGGCGGACGTAGGGCTTTGCCGTCCGTCGACAGCGAGAGCGCTCAAACCGATCAACCTTTCAAGACGCTCCGGCTCCGGGACATCGAAGTATTCAGAGAGCCTCTAAATATCCGCCCTTTTGTGGGGAAGCTCACCTTCCTACCGAACAGTCCAAAATGGGGAGCAGTCCTAGTCGGTGGCTGTCGAAAGATGACCAAGGAAGACTTTCTCAAGATTGATCAGGCTCGCAAGCGGCCCGTTTGACGCGGACCACGCGGTCCTAGGAACTTCCGTATTCGGGTGAATAACCCACTGTCGCGTAGCTCGCACTGCCAGATAATCAAGACTTTCCACCCCATCGCCCTAAGCGCCGAAACTGCCCGACGGTCTCTGTCGCGATTGGCCTTGAACTTGGCTTGCCAAAACTCACCGCGAGTTTTCGGAATGGTCGCTAGGCGACAGCCTGTGTGGTGGTGCCAAAAGCAGCCGTGAACGAATATGACCTTATTCCGGCTCCGGAAGACCAGATCCGGACAACCCGGAAGATCAGCCACGTGCAAGCGATAGCGGTAGCCGAGCGCGTGGACCGCCCGGCGGACGACCATCTCGGGAGCCGTGTCTTTCCCACGAACCCGAGACATCAGCCAGCTTCGCCGAGCCGGCGTTAGGCGATCCATCAGCCGGACCCTTAGGCGATTCTAGCCGGTTCGTGAGATCATTCTTGGGGAGCAACCGTGTATACGCCTAGTTCGCGAATCACTCAACGTGTACTTTAATGAGCATTCGAGAGGGGAACAGGAATGTCGCGGTCGAAGCTTGTCGGGGTCGATTTGTACTCTGGCTGTGGGGGTATGAGTGTGGGGGCCGCACTCGGTCTGAAAAATCTCTCGGTTCGCTATGGCCTCGACTTTGATAAGCACGCCTGCAACACGTTCGCCCAAAACCACCCCGAAGCATTTGTAGACAATTTGGACGTGGCTTCCATTACCGCGCGCCGAATTCTGGAAAAGGCCAAGATAGACCACATCGACTACTTGCTGACGGGCCCGACCTGCCAGGCCGTAAGCACAATGGGCCTGCACTTCGCCGAGGACTCTCGAAATCTCCTCTTCGTCCACATGGTCCGGCTGGTCACGGAGCTTCGAACCTTGGGGAAGCTGCCGAAAAACATCATCCTTGAGAACGTGCCTGGTTTGGTCGCGCGATCGAACCTTAAGCTCGTTAGAGACCTGTTCCGCTTCTTTGCGGATTTCGGATACTCAGTGGGCGGCGATGTTGTGTCTGTTGCATCACTCGGCGTGCCTCAGCTCCGATATCGCTTCTTTATGTTCGCAACGCGCGAGGATAGAAAGATCACCTTCCCTCGCCCTAAGTACGCAGAGCGAGGAGATGAGAAATTACCAGCCTATCGCACGGTCACAGACGCCATTTCGGACTTGTACGATGTGCAACCATTGGAGCATGACGGTCCTTTAAAGCTCCGAGCTCGTCCTAAACCGACTGAATACCAGCAGCTCATGCGTGGTGACGAAAGTGTCACGTATAACCACTGGGCGGCGAATACTGAGCGCCTCAATCTTCAACGCATTTCTCACGTACCGCAAGGAGGGTCTTGGAAGGACATTCCTGAAGAGCTGCTGCCTGCTCGCTTTCAGAAAGTCCGAATGACGGATTACCACACTCTCTACGGGAGGCTTCACGAGCAAAATCCAGCTTACACGATTGCGGCCCAGTTCGGAAATGTGACCACAGGCTGCTACACCCACCCGATGCACGATCGTCCTCTGACCGTCCGTGAGGGGTGCAGGTTACAGGGGTTTCCCGACGCCTTCCGTGTATTCGGCCCAAAGAACTCCCAATACCGCCAGATCGGAAACGCAGTGCCTCCGTTGGCAATGGCCGTTTTGATGAAGCATTGGTCCGGCGCCGCGAGTGAGAGAGGTATCGCTCCGAGGGTTACTGGGCAAGTGCTTGAGAGCGGCTCAAAGCTACCGGTTCTGACTCCCCGGTTTCGTAATCGTGTAACCGATCAGGAGGGAAAGAAAGCGGGGTATGGGAGCGGAACATTCTGGCCGAAAGGCTGGGGCGCGGCCCCGCAAAGTTCGCCGCGTGTCGCTGAAAACTATCGGAAATCAACCGAGCCGCTGGTCTATCGGCGAACGGCCTGGCGCGAGAAGCGCGGTCAAGTCGAGCAGGACCAGTACATCGATCGTGCAATGCAGTTGGACGTCTCACAAATCACAGCTCACCTAAGCACGCACCGGAATTGGCTCGTACAGCCTTTAGACGCCTCTCACTCGGATGCGTACAGGGCTTCAGCTGAGCACTTCTATGATCTGCTAACAGAGATGAGTGCGGTCGTCTTGCGCGCGTTGGAACCTACGTACATTACTGCAGATTTCGCCTACACAGCAGATAGGGTCTCTCTCTTCCTTAAGAGGGCCTCCGAGCGCCTTGGAATAGAGGCGAACATCCAGCTGAACGCTCAGCTAGATCTTTTCGCGAACCAAGCCAGGCGGACCAATGCGTGGCTGTTGAATATTACTGCTGCAAGTCTCGGGGCGCAAAAGCCCAATCGCTCGATTGACAATTCTTTGGGAATCTATTTTTGGCCTTTCCGAGCTGTCGAGCGCGCGGGATTGCGTAAACCGTTTGCGACCGGCGAGCTCGCATGGATACCCCTTCGCCAATCAGATCTTCGCAAACTTCTTTCAGAGCGGAGACCCGAGGAAAGGGAAGTCGTCGTCGCCTGAACGGAAGGTCTCTCGTTGGCATACGTCACAAAAGAAGGTCTGCGATGGGCGCTCAGCCAGCTACAGGCATGGGCGAAACCGGCGCGTCGAGGACAGAGCAATTTCTTTAGACTACTTCTCCTGAAGGAGAATGGGACGACCACCGGTCCTCCGGCGCGGACGCTGTCAACGAATGACTTTCGCGTCACCACAAAGCGTTTTCTTCAGATTTCATTCGCAGAAGATGGAACGCAGTCGCGAACGGAATCGCGCCCGCTTCACTTCAACCCGTTCGACTTTGAATACAAAGAAGCTCGGGGCCCCTCAGACCTGGCAGTAGGCACTCTTTGGACACGGTGCCAAACTTGGCAAAACAACGGAATAATTGAATTTCCTGAAGTCAAAGGACCACGCAATATTCGCTTCACCGCGGATTATGTCGCGCGCATAAGCGACGAGATGGGCAGCAAACGCGTCCCATTAGTCCCAACAGCACTGTTTCTATTTCGACGCCCCTCAGATTGCGAGGTTTCTACAGCCTCGGCGAGCAACGCGGGCGACTTCCTTAGTTTAGCTCAGTCTCACTTCAATCTGACTCCCCCCGAGTTAGCGGCACTATTCGATTCGACGTTGCCTTCGATCGAGCATGGGTTCTTTGGGGCTGACGAGCTGTCAAGGGACGAAGTGCTCGACGTTTTGCTAAGTTTAGCTCCCCTGGCTGTCGTACCTGTGGCGGCGCCTGCGGCTGCTCCAGCTACACCCAGCGGTCCCGGCGGCCCCGATTGGTCAGTCGATTCAGAGAGTGTCTCCTCTGCGATCGATTTGGTGGGACATGAAGAAGCCGTCGCCCAGGCAATTGCGGCGTTGCGCGCCAATCTGAACGTGATTTTGCTCGGTCCTCCTGGCACAGGGAAAACAACGATTGCAGAAGCAATATCGAAGGCCATCTGCGGCCCAGAGCGGTTCACCACGGCGACGGCTACAGCAGACTGGACCACTTTCGAAACGATCGGGGGCTATTTTCCCGCTAGCGAAGGAGGTGGCTCTTCACTGAATTTCTCTGCCGGTATTATCGTCAACGCTATTCAAAAAAAGAATTGGCTGATTTTAGACGAGCTCAACCGGGCTGACGTAGACAAGGCGTTCGGGGAACTTTTCACACTGCTTTCCGGAAAGGCAGTGCAGCTTCCATATCGAGACGCTGCTTCAGGTGACAGAATTGTTCTTTCTCCAGCAGTCTCGTCGGGTAGCCCTTCTAATTTCATCGAGCTGGACAAGAATTGGCGCCTGATCGGAACGATGAACACTTTCGACAAGGCGAGCTTGTTTCAGCTTTCATATGCCTTCATGCGAAGGTTCGCGTTTGTAGAGGTGCCGATCCCCGCTCCTGCGCAGTACAAACAAATCATCGAAGCGACCTTCGCGGACTTGCGTGAGGATTTTTCGGTCTCAGCTGGAAGCGCAAACGATGGCTATGTCAATGACCTCGAACAGCTCTTCGTGTCTCTATTTGCTCAAGATGCTGGGCTACGCGGCGTCGGTGCAAACGTAGGTCCAGCGGTCCCTCGCACTATGATTAGCTATTGCATCGAGCGCTGCGGAAAATTTCAGGCGTACCCATCCATTCCCGCCACAGATTTGTTCGTGGAAGCTGCGGGGATATGCCTCTTTCCGCAGTATGAAGGTAAGAGATCTGAGCATACGGAGATTGTTAGAGCGATTTCGGAAGTTCTTCCTGCTGTTAGTAGCCCTGGATTGGAAAAGAGGCTTTCGGAAATGTTGGGTATTTGGACCGGCTACAAGGAATGATGTCCTTTGGCCACCCCGACTTTGAAGCGAGAAGAACTGGAAGCGGATGTACTAGACTTCTTGTATGCTCGATTGAATGCTGTTTGGCGCCCAGGTGTCAGATCAGTTGATGCTCTAACGAGCTTTCTTGAGCGATTAGCAGCCAAACCGGCCGATCTGGCCCACCTTGCAATAATTTACCATCTGTTTCGCCCTGATGGCGCTGAACAGTTCTTCATTGATGAGTTGCCGGCCGCTCTCAATCGATTGTCCCATTCGATAACACGCGCCCGCACTACCGGCAGGAGGGTCGGTCGTGGCCAAATCGTTTGGTCGGAAACGCTGGTCCGTCAATGCGGCCGAAGCGATCCAACCGTATTTGTCGTCAACCAAGCCGTGAAGGAATACGATACTCCATTCAATCGTCTCCTAGCTCACTATGTGCACGAAGTTTGGATGGAGCTGGATAGGATCGGAGCCGCAGGACGGGGAAGATTGGGAGCCGTATCCGAGGCGATCATTACAAACTCGCAAGAAGCGCTCCGCTCAGCCTATCTGAGGGAAGCGCGCTCAATTACGGCCGTGACGGCATCGATGTTGAGCGCCGCTTCTCGATCGAAGCACGCGGTGTACTGGCGTGCCGCCGATTTATGGCGAGAGCTGGAGGACCTACAAAACGCTAAGGACATTTCTCGCCTGAGAGAAATTCTGAAAGTTGGCTGGATAGGCCCTTTGGTTGAGGAGGATCTTTTTGAAATATACGTATTGGTCCGCGTTCTGCGAGCGCTTGAGAACACGCTCGGCCAGGGATGTCCGGTAGCAGCCGAGTACAATCTCGTCGGGCGCGGTAGCACTTGGATAGGAAAGCTGACCGGGGAAGACTGGATCGGAACAGTGCACTTCGATGCCGCACCTCACAATTCGTTTCATCCTTTGTTCGATGAAAATGACTACGAGTACAAGACGCTGCTTGCACACTATGGAGGCGCTGCTGCTGCCGCCAGAAGACCAGATATCTCGGTGCTGCTGCGGCGAAAGGCTGATGGCCTACTTCTGCCGATCTTAATTGAAGTCAAGAACACATCATTACATCATCAGTACGGACGCGACAGCATTTATAAGGTCTTCGGTTATTTGGCCGATTTCAAGAAATTGTGGGCAGCGGAGCGGGCCGCAACCCGACCTAGAGCCGTGTTGGTCTTAAGGGATGGTGTCGACGTTGATGACGAGGTCGCAGCTCTTCGCGAAGAAGTGGTGTTGGTGTCGCCACCGGACCTGACCGCGCGGTTGGAAGGCGTATTCACTGCGGCTCTTAGTCGAGCGCCAGATACATAGCTAAAGCTCGATAGGTATGCAAAGCGACTTGTCGCCCAGTTTGCTCAAGGTGCCGTTGTTGCCCTGGTTGGCCCATGCGCAGCTTACGCCGAACAGGTCAACTCGTACCCGAAAATCAGCCGATTGCCACAAAGACTGAGCCAATTTGCTGCGGCTCTGAGGGAGCGCCGAACTCCCGTGCGCTCCGCGCCGCTCGCCTCTCAATCCTTCGCTCGCGCACCGGATACCTTTAGCTCGCGGGTCCCTGCCTAACGCTCGAATTGGCTCGAGCCTTGTGAAATGCACTTCAAGTTACGGTCCAAATCCTAATCGTCCTTATCCGCGTTCCAACCTGCGCTTCCCTCACACTGCCCACATCCGTGCAGATAGCTGTCTTCGAGTTCACCAGTGCAGGCCTCGTGACAGAATTCACAGGTATGAAGTTCGGCCGAGACGTCGAGACAGAGCACGCAAAGGTTCTTCCCTTCGTGAGATACCACCGTATGCCATCCCTCGCATTCTCCACAATTGGCTGGATAGGGATTCTCGAAGTAATTGTCTTTGGTGACGACCGTCTCATCGAGGATGTCTGCCAAGTCATGAACCTCCAGAGAGTGACCACACGTGCAGTCGAATTGGCCCCCATCCGAAAGGACCGAACACTCGTTGCATTGTGGGCATTTCATGAGCAGCCACTTATTGAACGCTCCACACACGAGACACTTGCCCTCATATAAGTTCGATATGCCCCCTTTCGCCATGACTGCGGCACTGAAGTTACAAAAAGAACAGCCACGGATAAGCTTGCCTTCGCCTTCAAACCGCTTCAGATCAGGCTTCAGGGCGTCGAACTTAGCCGCCAAGTACTTTTTGTGACGCTGTAGACGTAGTTCAATTTGAGCCACTTTCTTTTGCCACGGCTCGAAAACGTCCTTCCACTGCCGCAGCAGCATGTGGAGTTCGTACCAAGCATGCAGTTGCTCGATAGCAACAGCCTCAATCAGCTGGTTCTGGCCTTCTTCGCCTGCGTGGAAGAAGTGGACCATCTTGTTCCTGTGCAGACGCACTGCATCGAACTTGGCGCGTGCCCTCGAAGGGATCGGAGCTTGCACTACCTTCTCAAGCCTTGAGCAGGCTTCCTCAAAGGTCACTGATACAAAGTCGCCTGACACGAACTTCTCCCAATCAGGATTTTTGGCGACCACCAGGCTCCAATGTTCCCGTAGGAGCCGCGCTTTGAGAAAAAGCTCGACCGCAGCATAAAAGTCGATCACTGAGAACTTTGGTGCGCTCTCTAATGTTTCGATGGCATGAGACAGAAAACCGAGAGCATTTTCGACCAAGCGTTCCAGGAGTTCTGATTGCTTCAACTCAATCCCCATTGGCTGGTATCGCCTCAGCGGCTCAAAACCCAACGCAGAAATCGCTCCGTACGTTCAGCGTGAGCCTTCGAAGCGGGAGGATTGAACAGCGCTTCCGGCAGCGCTCCAGCCGCTACGGGCACTCGTGGCGGCTTGTAGGCACCCGCAGCCTTCTGCCTTTCCCGTCGTACCCAAGCGGCTTTCGTATTCCTCATCTTTGGAAGGAGCGGCTCAATGTGGGATTGGACCGTCTTACCGAATAGGGGCAGCGGCCCCCTATAGGCTTCAACAGCCTTCAAGAGCTTCTGCACCATGTGCCATGCGGTCTTGTAGGTCACGCCCAACGCCCGCTCAATCTCTCGCACGGTGACTGGCTTGGGCAAAGTGTTGAGCATGTGTGCCGCCTGAAGCCACGCGCTGAGGGGGAGCTTAGACCCTTCCAGAGGCGTGCCAACGGTTACAGTGAATTGCTTCCTGCATTCCGAGCAGAGGTAGAGCCCAGGACGATGGGAGGTGCCGCCTATCCCCGCAACAGCACGGCCTGATGCCCCGCAATGAGGGCACACAGGTCCGTCAGGCCATCTGATGCGCTCCAACACCGCTCTGCAATCTTCCGCCCGCACGAGACCTCCAAATGTGTTTTGTCTCGTATATATAAAATGAGGCAGAAGCGCAACTTTCTCCTGCATTTTCAGCGGGATTGGTTTTTCAACGCTTCCCTTGAGAGGAGAAGGTGAGTTTCGTGCCTGGGTCCGGCCGCCGTTCGCCTCTTCACGGCAATCGACTTCAAGATGGGTCGCTAAAGTGCCTCGCCGTTGTACGATCGGCCCACCCGCCCAGACCATGGGCGGATTAATCGGTCCAAGCAGCACCGATAGATGGAAGCTGCCCTCACAGGGGACCATCACACATCAACTTCACGAAGCCTCACGACTATTTCGGAGCTTTCTTCCACGCCTGCATGACACCGACAGAGCGCAGCAAGCTCAACACGGTGCTCCAGCACGGATGGTCCGAAGACTCTCTTGCCGAGTTCGCCCGATGGCACACCGGCAAGCCCTTCTTCGCCGTGAACAGACGCATGCTCATGGCAGTGATTAACTCGGCTTTGCTGCGCGACCGCTTCGCCAAACAGTTCCTCAAGGAACGCGAACAGCGTCCCATCGCCCTGCATGCCGCCCGCCCCTATCCTCAACAATCTGAAGAATGACCACCGCACCACAACCCGGCGCCCGAGAAGCGTTCAAATTTCTCCGATCTGTTTGCCGCAACTTCCAAGAACGTCTGATGCTTGGGGAGGCCATCCGCCAAGGGTGGACCGCCCCCGGTATCGCGAAGCCGAAGCCAGACGATACAGCGGCAAGGGCGACCTCAAATTTCGCATTGCCATCCAAGACGCCTCGAAGCGTCGCTACTACAGCCCTGATGAGCAAACTGCCGATCAGGCACGGTGGAAAGAGCTCGAGGACGCACGAGCCCCACGAGCCGCCAAAAAGGCCACTCGCGCCACAAGGCCCAACGTGCCTCCAGAGTTCGCCGCAATCCGCGCAGCCTGCCGCAACATGCTGGATTGTGACCGGCTATCGGCCGCCCTCGAAACCGGATGGTCGGCAAACGACATCAACTTCCTTGCACGCCAATTCAGCGAGGTAGCTTGCGGCGTGGAGATGAAAGAAACCCCTTCCGCCATCCGCTTTACCTTGGAGATGATCCAGGGCAAGCCGGGAGGAGAACTCCCACCCTATTTACCACGGCGCAATAAAGAACCCCTCAATCGCATTGGCCGATGGCACTCGCGGAAATGGCCTCGGCCCTTAACGGGTCAGGCCATCTACACAGAGAGCGGTTTCTTCTCAGCTGAGATAACCAGCTAGTCGGGCTAACCACCAGGCGACCGCTCCCAAAATGCCGGTCGTGATAATCTTCACGATGATCAATCCGGATAGTCCTGCACCGGGTTCAAGGCCGGCATTCATCCGCTTGCTCATGTACCAAGTAGGGTCCGCGATAGACCTTACGACGGCGAGCAAGCCGCTTGCGATGGCGAAAATGACTATCCAAAAAGCCCAGTTGTACTTGCCGACAAAATAACAAAATGCTGCTATTGCAGCGAGCATAAAATCCATTTCGCGCCCTCAGCGATATAAAATCGTATCATTCTTCGGCCAAGTTTCAAGCATCCTCCGCGCCTGACCTGCCAGGAGACAATCACGGAGCAAGTCATGGGAGCGGCGTAAACGACAAGACCGGACTATAGCAATCAAACCAGGCGACAGAGGCCATGACACGTTGGGAAGCGCTCGTCAGATACGATGACGAAATCCGAAAGGCAGCATCAAATCTTATGCCCTTCGGAGCTGTATGGGTCGAGAAGCTCGGAGAGGCCTTCTTCGCCCTCAATGAGGATCGTCAGTACCTATCCAACATCGTTGATGGATTGGTGAGAGAGGCGACGCAGGAAGCCGAAATTGAGTGGCTCGATAACTTCTCCAAAACGAAAGAGGGCGAGACTACCAGTCAGGAGGCTCTCCGTGTGCTGCTGGAGGCCAAGGCAATGGGCTTTCAGGTCTCAAAGAGCGATAGCGGTATCGTTGAGATATTCAGCAAGAGCACTGGCAGCAAGTACCTCTGGTCGAACGAAGACATCATTCAGTTCGGCAAGCTCGTTTTGAAGCGCTAATGCGCCTTTCTCTGTCATCTAAGGGCGTGGCAAGCCATAGCGGATAGTGAGAGAAGCAGCATTGCCGCTTGGCGTCTCGAAGACGATTTCCGCGTTACCACGACGCTGCTCGGTGCGCATAACGCTGCAACAGAGGGGCATGCTGTGGTTCTCTCCCGCCCTCGCTGGGTATCCGCCTAACGTGCGGTGAAGTTCTCCAGAATTGACCTCGATATGAGCGCGCCCTTGCCGCGTGGCACGATCGATCTGTGCTTCCAACTCGCGCCGAAAGTCTTCAGCGGACAACATCAGCGATATCCTCGTCAAAAAACTAAGTCGCGTCGTACCACGGATCAGCGAGCTTTCATCTGCTGTTCTAAAATGCGCTTCCAATTTGGCATGCGAGGGCACCTGTTTGCCGAGCAGACGTATGGCACTGCGAGCTCTTCCGCGATCAACGTCGCCCCTATGTTATTCCCATCGAGCGAGAGGATAGCACACTTGCGTCTATGATTGCATGTGCCATTGATCAGCGCGCTCTTGGAGCACGAACAAGGGACTTCGGTGAGATCCAGCGTCCCAGCATGAAGAAGTTCCCCCAACCTTTCCTTCGCCAGCAGCGCCACGGCTCTCTCATCTGCTCGGACCTTGCGTCGCGGCGTGGCAACTTCTGGAGTGTCGTAACCAATCATCCGATAACGCTGACCATGTGCGTCTATCGTATCGCCGTCCACGACCGCTATCTCTGCGGCCGTGATCGGCTCCGCACGCAGCGAACCACTACAAAATGCCAACATCAGTACCAGCACGGTCATCAACGTCTTCATGAGCCCTCCCCGCTTCCAACAGGACGAGGAGACCTCAAGGCGCGCTCGAAGGCAAGCACCACCTAAGACGGTGAACGCCCGCATTCCTGCTGTCGCTTTGCTACGTCACCTGCAAAGCTCCTGAAGCGTCCAAGGATGATCGACACCATGACGGCGATTCGGGAACACCTCTCAGGATTCACAAAGGGATTCGCTGGGGCGCTTTTCCGGCCGGAGGGCTGGATAGGTAGCCTGTGAGCGCAAACGCCTCTACGGAGTCCTTAGAGGCTCCTAAAAGGCATCCTGTCTATGTCCAGATAAACACCCCCATGAAAGCCCCCTAAGAAGACTTCCTTTAGGGGATTATCGGGGGGTGTTTCTCAAGCCGTGGCCACGCTCAAGGGCGTTCGGACACAACACGGCATCTTCAACATCAACCTCAGAGATTACTCAATGCAACCCCCCATTGGTCTGCACGGGCAGCGCTATGCCTTCGTGCCACCACAAGAGTTCTCCATGCGAATGAAGGACCACTGGACCAACAAGCACGGTCTGTGTTCCTCGAAGCCCCTAGAGCGGCTATGGACCATCATGGCTGAGACGTTCAACAGCGCCATTGATGATGCTGCAACTGGTGCCACTGCCCCTTGGCGCATCCTCCAGCCTCCTACCGGGTCCGGGAAGACTACAGGAGCCTGTCTGTTCGCTGCCATGCAGGCAGAGCGTAACAGCGTCTCTGAGGGCGTGCTGAAGCCGGTAGGCAGCATCATCGTCACACGGCTGATTGAGGATGCTAACGGACTTTCCGGTGCAATCAACCAGCATGCAGGACGTGCCGTTGCGATTGCTCATCACTCCGCTGAGCCAAAGCCCTTTGATGTACTCGCTGAGCATGACACCATCGTAATTACCCATCAGGCTTACCTCAACGCCTCTGCCTCGCATGGTGACCGCTGGGAGCGCCTAACGACTTGGAAGGGCGGTAAGCGTCTCCTGACCATCGTTGATGAGGCCCTAGCCAACGTGGTCGAGAGCGCTAAGGTAACGTCTTCTGATGTTGCCCAAGTGCTGAGCTACATCAGTGCTGACCTAGAAAGGGAACACCCAACCGAGTACGCTGCCCTACAGATGTTGAAGACGCTCGTGAATGTGTTTGCGCATGCATCGGAGACCGGCCACGGCTTCACTCGCGGCGTGTGGGCGGAGGGCATTAATGAGAGCGGAGCGCCTCTGCTTGTGAACTTCGATCCGCTAAGGAGAGCGCTGAGGGGCGTCAATTTCGATAAGCTCGGAGCGTTGACGGAAGACTCAAACATTCGCCTCCGCATCGGCAGAAAGGTGGACGAGACGCTGAAGCACGCACAATCCCTCTACGATCAGTGGTCCTACTACGCCAAGAGCGGCGATGAGCACGCAATGCACTCCTCATCCCTCGCGGTGCCTTGGGACGCTCCTGGCCCTGTGGTGCTCGATGCTACGGCTCGTGCCGACTTCCTATGGGACCTGTTCGAGGACAGGGCGTTACGCGTCCTCACGCCCAGTCATGTGAGAGACTATAACAACGTCACCCTGCACGTCGCTCGTGCCTCTGGAGTCGGCAAGCGGACCATGAAGGAGAACTTCAGCACGCGCTTCCCCCGGCTGATCGCTGACCTTGAAGGCCGCCTATCGCCGGATCGGTCTGTCTTCGTCTGCCTTCATAGGGACAATCGTCCCCTCGCCTTGGACTACGCCCCGAACTTCACAGAGTTCTCCATCGGACATTGGGGTAAGGTGGACGGCAGCAATGCTTGGAAGGACTTTGATACGGCCGTCATCTTCGGCCTGCCATACCGCGATCAGGTCTGGTCCAATGACACGTTCTTCGCGTTGCAGGGCTTCCAAGAAGACAAATGGTTTAACGATCCTCAGTGGAAGACCCATCGCGACGTTCGCCGCGTGATGAGGCAGAGACAGCTATCAGTATCGATCATTCAAGCCATCGGCCGTATCCGCTTGCGGCGTGTCGTGGATGAGCACGGCAAGTGCCCTCCCGCCGAGGTCTTCATTGTCCTGCCGAATGGCAAAGAGGGCGATGAGGTTTTGCAGGATATCGTCACGGACCTTCCGGGCATCAGGGTTGCTGATTGGAATTTTTCGATGGACGGTCCGAAGGTGCGGAAGCCTCGTAAGGGGTCCTCGCACGAAGCACTGATTGCCTACATGGAGCAGCGCTTGCCGGGGGCGGTCTCTATCTCAAAGCTGGCGTCAGACCTCAGCCTAGACGCGAGCAAGCGGGAGAAGATCAGGGAGCAACTGAGCAAGCCCACAAGCAGGCTCTCGGAAGCGCTCCGGGCCATCGGTGTTGAGTATCGTGTGGAAGGTAAAGGGAGAGGAGCGAAGAGCTATCTCGATAGGCGCCAAGCCGCCTAACGGCTGTTTGGATCGTCACTAGGCCGGTGAGGTCCCGCACGGGCTTCATCGGTCTTTTTTTGGTCTAACAACCCACTCTGCAAGACAAGACCGGGCGCCAAGTAACGTAAAATGATCCTCATCATCCTATGAGCACAACAAAAAGGGCCTCACGAAAACCATGAGGCCCCTCCGTCCTTCGCGACCTCTCGGCGGCGAAGTAATGGATAAATGGTGTCGATCAGCGCCGAGACGGTGCTTTGGGCGCCTTCCCGCTATTCGGCTTTCTCCCGCCCGTCCGCTGCTCCACGAACGCCTGACGGACCTCTCCAAATGGCGCGCCGAACCGCTTCGCTATCTTCTTCCAGCGACCCACCCACTTGGTTGGCGAGCACGTCAAGTTCCTGGCTGAGTTTCGTGGCCGCTTGCATCAGACCCAGCAGGGTCGCGAGGTCTGCTATTTGCTGCTTGCTGGCACCTTCGACCAAGGTGGTCGAGCTAGGTGGGTTTGGATTTCGCGCCCTTCAGTAAGCTCCTGATTTCGTTTATGAAACGGGCTTTCCGATATTCTGGCTGGGGAACCTGGATTCGAACCAAGACAAACAGAGTCAGAGTCTGTTGTGCTACCGTTACACCATTCCCCACCGAAGCGCTTGGAATTGCTAAGCTTTCTTCGGAAGTCCTGCAAGACTGGCTGAAAGTTCTGCAAATCAGCGGCTCGCAGGCCGGTCATATAGCCGCGCCAGCGTTCGCGGTCCAGTCCTTCTGTGAACATCGTCGCGTGTTCTCGCTGCGTTCACGCCCGAGCGAAACGTCTTGCCGCTCTTTTCGGACAGTCCTGGCCTTTACTAGAGAACGATGCGATCGAAGTCCGCGGCGATCCGGGTGTTCGGGAAGATGTTTGCCGCTTCGGCGAGAATCTCCTCGTCTTCGTAGCGTCCGGACATGTGCGTCAGCACGAGCTGCCCGACTTTATTCGTGGCTGCAAAGGAAGCCGCTTCTGCCGCGGTGAGATGGCCGTAGTTCCGCGCGGTCGGCGCGTCGCGATCGAGGAACGTCGCCTCGATCACAAGCATGTCGGCGTCGGCAACGTATTGCGACAGCCCCTCGGTGGTCTCGGTGTCGCCGATCACGACGAGCTTCCTGCCGCCGCTCGGCGGGCCAAGGACGTCTTCCGGGTCGACGGTTCGGTCGGCAAGCACGATCGGGCGACCCGCGGCCAATTCGCCACGCAAGGGACCGTCGGGGACACCAAGCGCCATGAGCCGATGGGGCCGAAGACGCCGGCGCGCGGGGCTCTGGAAGACGAAACCAAAACTGTCGGTGTCGCGGTGGCGGACCGGAAAACAGTCGATGGTGAAATCACCGGCATCAATGACCTGTCCTGCGGTCAGCGGTGCGAACTCGACCGCGATCGGCGCCCGGCCCGCGCCCCACAGACCTGCGAGCATCCGGATGACGATATCGAGCGTTCCTTCCCCGCCGTGAACTGTCATCCCGTCGGAGGTCTGCCGCAGGCCCAGCGTCGAGAAGAGGCCGGGAATGCCGAGCACGTGATCGAGATGAGCGTGCGTCAGGAGGATGCGGTCGAGCCGCCGGAAGCCGGCGCCGCTGCGCAGCAATTGGCGCTGCGTGCCCTCGCCGCAATCGACCAGGACACGCTTGCCCGCGCCCTCCACGAGGAGCGCCGGATGATTGCGCTCGGCTGAGGGAACGCTTGCCGAGGTCCCCAGAAATGTCAGGGCGAACATGGTCGTCACGCGGTCCGGCTGTGGACGGTCTCACCGTCCCCAATGCCACGCGAGCAGCAGCGCGTACAGGGCCATGGACGCAACGTAGAGCGTGGCAAGCAGCGCATAGCCCGCGATCTGGCGGCCGAGCGTCGCCTTCGGCGTCACCCACCAGTCGAGCGCCCTGAAGGCGGCGGGCACCAGCCACCAGCCGAGCAGCTGGGTGCTGACGAGATTGCCGACGAACAGCGACAGCCAGACCGGCACGCCATGACCGTCGATCAGCGGCCGGCTGATGAAATAGCCCCAGAGGTAGACCACGGGATAGAGCACCAGCAGGACGATGAGATTGCTCTTCCAGATCAGCCCCGGACTTTGCTCCGGAGCCTGCGTCTTGCCGGCCGGAAACCAGAAATTGAATCCGTAGCTCGCCCGCTTCACGTTCATGCCGGCGTTGAAGCGCTCGCCCTCCTTCAGCAGCGTCTGCCGCAAGGGCGAGTCGAGCCATGCATTGAGATTGGCATCAGAGTCGAACGACAGGATGATAATCCATTCGTCGTGCAGGCCTGGAATAGGCCGCTCGATCTTGTGGCGCAGGAAACCCTTGAACTCGGCCTCCGCGGCCTGGATGCGCTGCTGCCATTTCAGGAACGCATCCTCGAGCCCGTCAGGGACTTTGAAAGAGATGACCGCCGAGACAGCGCTGTCTCGCTGGATGCCGGTGTCGGGCAGGATTTGGACGTCCTCCGAACCGACGAAGAAGCGTTGCACCTGCCCGATCAGTTTCGTCCGCTCCTCGCTCTGGAGCCAAGCGCGTGCTGCGGCCGGGCTAGCGAAACGCAGGATCGTCACCCAGTCCACATGTGCCGGCGGCTGTGGCGGCACCACCTCCTGGCCGAGGAAGCCGGGCCATGCCTTGAGCACCTCGCCAACCTCGCCGTTCCACCGCGCGAACGCGGCAAAGCCGTCGTCGGCGACGCGACGCTGGATGACGAGGGCGACCGGCTGGCCGGCCGTGTCAGGGGATGCGCTCATGAGCTGCCGTCTCAGCTCTTCTTGTAGAGACGCTTGCCCATCACCCAGGTCTCATCGACGCAGCGATCGTCGCCGACCATCATCACGGCGAACAGCATGCTCGCGGCCTCATCCATCGTGCGCGGGCCGGCGCCATCGGCGATCAGCGATTGATGCCACGCTTGCGCGACCTGCCCGCCATTCGGATCGAGCGCGACGAAATCGGCCTCCTTGCCGGGCTCGAAATTGCCGAGCTTGTCGTCGATGTAGAGACCTTCTGCGCCGCCGAGCGTGATCGACCAGAAGCCGCGATAGGGCGAGAGCTTGTTGCGCTCGGCCTCGGCAAGGTCCTTGCGCGTCGGATCGATGCTGCCGTCGAGTAGCGTGTTGTTGCACATGCCGACCTTGTAGGCGTCGTCGAGCACGGAAATCATCGAGAAGCGGTTGCCGCCACCAACGTCGGTGCCGAACGACATCTTCACGCGATGCTCCGGATCGGTGGCGCGACCGAGCCGGAACAGGCCGCTGCCGAGGAACAGGTTCGAGCACGGGCAGAACACCACCGCGGCGCCCTTCTTCGACATGCGGCGGAACTCGTTGTTGGAGAGATAGACGCCGTGGCCGCCGGAGAATTTCGGCCCAACCAGGTCGAACTTCTCATAGACGCCGAGATAGTCCTGGCAATCCGGATGCTCGACCAGCACGCCGCTGCATTCGGCCGGATTCTCGGAGATGTGGGTGTTGACCCAGCAATCCGGGTGCTCGTGCTTGAGGCGCTGACACGCTCTCAGCAGTTCCGGCGAGGCACCGAAGGCGAAGCGCGGCGTGATGGCGTAGAGGTTGCGGCCCTTGTTATGGTACTGCGCAATCAGCCGCTTGCTATCGCGATAGAAATTGTCGGGCGTGTCGATGAAATCGGCCGGCGCGTTGCGATCGATCCCGGTGAGGCCCGCGATGACGCGCATGTTGCGTCTGCTCGCTTCCTCGAACAACTCCTCGGTTGAAACGGGCGAGGAGCTCGTGAAGGCCTGGCAGGTGGTGGTGCCGGAAGCGAGCAGCGCATCGAGAAAGCGCTTCACGCCCTCGCGCGCGTAGTTGCGGTCCCGATATTTGAGCTCTTCCGGATAGACCCACTTCTGGAGCCACGGCAGGAGCTGCTCGCCATAGGCCCCTAACACCCGGGTCTGGGGCAGATGGATGTGACCGTCGATGAAGCCCGGAACGATGATGCGGTCCTTGATGTGGGTGACCTGCACGCCCGGATGCGCGGCTCCAACTTTGTCGTAGGGACCGAACGCCTTGATGACGCCATCCGTGACGATCATGAGGCCGTCCTGATGGAAGCGCGCGGCGGCCTGTTCGTTGCCGATGTGCTTCCAGGGATCGTCGACGAAGTCGAAGAACGTGCCGCGAATAGCAACGGTTGTCATAATTGGTTCCCTCCTTAAGGCTGTGTCGAGTGGCGCGCCGATGGCAGCGAGATCGCGAGCAACGTTCCGGCAACAGCGCAGAGGCCGAGATAGAGCCATCCGAGCGGCGCCTGCGTTGCTTCAGGCAGGACCGCCGCGATCGCCATGGCGCCGCTCACCGCGAGATAGCAGAGTGCGCTGATGAGGCCGCCGATCAGGCCGTGGTCGCGTTCGAACAGGCCGAGCGCCATGCCGTACATCATCGGGCACAGCACGCCGCAACCGCCGAGCACCAGCGCACCGCCGATCGTGACTGACATGAAATCCAGACCGAGGGTCATGCCTGTTACGGTCAGGACCACCGCACCGGCAAGAAACAGCGCGAAGGCGCCGAAGCCCATCACGCGGGCCGGCATGAAGCGTGCGAAATGCGCGCAGCCCAGTTCGCCGGCGAGATTGATGCCGCCAAGGCCGAGCGCGACGAGGCCGTAGATGGCCGCCGAATAGCCAAGGCCGGTCTGGTAGAAGAACGGTGCGACGACGCCGAACGCCAGCTGCGCGCTCGCTGCCGCGGCAAAGACCAGCACGAAAGCCAGGAAGCCCCGACGAACGAGCGCCTCGCGCAAGATGCCGGCGGTGCGGCGCGGATCGAACGGCGCACGTCGTTCCGCTGGCAACGTTTCAGGCAGAAGAAATACGACTATCGTGGCAACGATTGCTGCGGCGATGGCAATGACGACGAAGACACCGCGCCAGGACGTCAGCTCGACGATGAAGCCGCCGGCCGCGGGCGCAAGCACGGGCGCCAATCCCCAGGCGGCTCCAAGCAGACCCGAAATCGCCGTGAGCTCGCGGCCGCGGAAGCAATCGGCGGCGACCGCATAGGCGACGACGAGGCAGGTGCAGCCGCCGATGCCTTGCAGGAAGCGCAAGCCAAGCAGCAGCGAGGCGCTGGTCGCCAGCGCACAGGCGATGCTCATCGCGATCAGCACCGATAGCCCGGCGAGCAGGACGTTGCGGCGGCCGAGCGTGTCGGAGGCGATGCCGACCGGCACCAGCGCGAGACTCATGCCGAGCATGTAGGCGGTGACGGTGTTCTGCATCGACGCCGCGTCAGCGGCGAGATCCACCACCATCTGCGGCAGGCCTGGCGTGTAGGCATCGAGCGGAATCTGGCTGAACGGCACGACGCACAACAGGATCGGCACGATCCCGCCCTTCGCGCGGCCGGCGTCCGAAGCAAGTGCAGTCATGGCTTACGCCCCCTCGATGTCCGCGGGTCCCGTCTTTTCGTGCGCGCAATGAGATGCGACGATGCAGGCTGCGGATATTGACGCGCGGAGCGTGCCAGAACTGTGTGTAAAAACTCTTAGGGATGCCCGCATCGCCACGGATTCTGCCGGTGGATGCCGGGGCTCGGATGCGCTCAAAACAAAAACGCGAAAACAACCCCATGCACAGTACAAATCATTGAAGATTTCGCTCGTGCGCGGCGAGCGCACTGATTTGACACGTCGAGGCTGAGCAAGAATTGGTTCGTTGGCGGTCCTAGGCCGTAGCGGATGGGGTGATTGCCAGCGGGGACTGAAATATTCGCCAGAAGGTCGCTAGAGCAACCTTTATGCCCTGCAGGAGGGCTGCGAGGGTGCATCGGCAAGGAGCAAGCGTCTTTGCGAGTGCGGCCAGAAACGTGTCGAACCCAAGGATGTTGAGCACGCGAGTGAAGTTGTAGCAAAGCGCCATCAGGCTCCACTCGCCGCGGACCTTGTCGAAGCCGCGGACCAGGAAATGACGATAGCCGGCACGGCATTTGAGCGTGCCAAACGGATGCTCGACGATGCCAGAGCGACGGCGCATCAGTTCGCCTGCGCCTTGCATCCGCGCGCGATGGCGTTCAAGAACGTCTTCATGCTCCCAGCGACCGATCGTCCGGTAGGCTGCGTTTGAGCCGAGGCAGCGGACCTTGAGCGGGCAGGTCCTGCAGATCACTCCACGCGCCGCGTAGCGGATCTCGATGCGGCCACTGGTGTTCTTTTGCCTGCTCTTCATCGGATGTAGCAGTTGGCCGGCGGGACAACGGTAGGTGTCGGATGCACCGTCATAGTCGAAATCCTTGAGGGCAAAGCGGCCTTCCTTCTCGAGCCGAGCGTTGCCCTCCGGCACCGGCACATAGGCCGTGATGCCATCGTCCTCGCAGGCCTTCAGCTCGAGACTGCTGTAATACCCCTCATCAGCCAGCGCCTGGAGGGACTTGACCTCAAGGGCCTTTTTTGCCGCGATGGCCATCGCATGCAGCTGGCCGACATCGCTGCTGTCGTTGACCACCTCGCTGGCGACAATGAGCTTGTGCTTGTCGTCGACGGCGGTCTGCACATTGTAGCCTGCGACCCCCTGGCCGCTCTTGACCAGAAGCCGGGCATCCGGATCGGTCAGGCACAGCTGCGTCTGGCCGCTCTCTTCCAGTCGAGCAAGATCAGCTTGTGCGCGCGAGCGCTTGGCCATCAGCGCCGCGACCTTCGCGCCGATGTCGCCGCTATCTCCGCCGCCGCCGTCGGGCCCATCCTTGCCCGGCTTCCTGGCTTCTGCGGCATCATTGTCCTCAAGGGACTTGCCGTAAGCCTCGATCTCCTGGTCAAGCTTTGCGATCTGATCGGCAAGCCTCTTGCGTGTAAAGACGCTGGCCTTGCTGGCGTCGCCATGGAAAAACGAGCCGTCAATCGCAACAACGCTGCCGCCGACGAGACCGAGTTCGCGCATCAGCAGCACGAAGCTGCGGTTGGCCTCCTTCAGAGCCGCCCAGTTCTCCTTGCGGAAGTTGGCGATCGTTCGATAACCCGGCTTCAATCCCTTCAGCAGCCAGATCAGTTCCAGATTGCGGCCAGCTTCCCGTTCCAACCGACGCGACGACCGGATTTGGTTGATGTAGCCGTAAAGGTACAGCTTCAGCAGATCGGCCGGATCGTACGGCGGCTGGCCGACCCCTTCGGCCTTGCGATCAGCGTGGCGAAAGCCGAGCTTGGCAAGGTCGAGGACGCCAACGAAGCTCTCGATCGCCCGGACCGGGTTGTCCGCCCCGACATAGTCCTCAACCCGCGCAGGAAGCAGACTGAGTTGTTCTCGGCTCTCGCCCGTCTTGAATGTGCGATTCGTCATGAACAGAATCGTACATCAACTCCCCAAAATGCCGAGTTCTTGCTCAGACTCGTCGGGCAAAACAGGCGCACGGTTACATCATCAGCCCAGGATCAATTCGCCGTTGAGCCGCCCATTAACCTGTCGGAAGGCATGAGCAACTGCGACCAACTTCGCGCTCGGAGTTCGTGATGCAAAAGGAACTGAATGCAGATGCCGGCGGCTTGAGCTACGGCTCGATCAGCGCGCTACTGAGCGCTTTGCATCTGCGGAAGGTGTCTGCATCCGAGTTGCTCGAACACACCATTGCCCGCATCGAGGCCCTGGACGAGCCGATCAACGCGATCATCGTTCGTGATTTCGATCGCGCCAGGGACGCCGCGCGCGCCGCCGATGCCGCGCTTGGCCGGGGAGAGCGGCTGCCGTTGCTCGGCATTCCCGTGACCTTGAAGGAACCGTTCAACGTCGCGGGCTTGCCGACAACCTGGGGCTTTCCGCATTTCAGGGATTTTCAACCCGCCGACGATGCCCTCGTCGTCTCCCGGCTGAAAGCGGCGGGCGCCGTCATCATCGGCAAGACCAACATCCCGATCGGGCTCAGGGATTTCCAGAGCTACAACGAGATCTACGGGGTGACGCACAACCCGTGGGATCTCGGCCGCTCGCCCGGCGGCTCCTCGGGTGGATGCGGAGCGGCGCTGGCCGCAGGGTTCGGTCCGCTCTCGATCGGCTCGGATATCGGCGGCTCGATCCGGGTACCCTCGCATTTCTGCGGCGTGTTCGGACACAAGCCGAGCCTCGGCCTCGTCCCGCTGCGCGGATACAGCCTGCCGCCGGCATCGCCCGTCCCAGGCCACGGCGATCTCGCTGTCATCGGGCCGATGGCACGCACTGCCGCGGACCTCGCTCTGTCGCTCGACGTGATTGCCGGCCCTGACGAGGCGCGCGACGGGATCGGCTATCGCCTGGCGCTGCCCGCGCCTCGTCATGACCAACTCAGGGATTTCAGGATTCTCGTGATCGACACGCACCCGCTGATGCCGACCGGAGATGCCGTGCGCTCGGCGATCGGGCGGTTGGCGGAACGGCTCGAACAATCGGGCGCGCGGGTCGCACGTTCGAGCACATCGTTGCCGGATCTTGCCGAGTCCGCCCGGCTTTATATGAAGCTGTTGAACGCCGCGCGAAGTCCGCGCCTGACACCGGCCGCGCTCGCAGAGGCGCAAGGAGTTGCTGCGTCACTCGCGCCCGACGACCGCAGCCTGCAGGCCGAGCGCGCCCGCGGCTGGGGTCTGATCCATCGCGAATGGCTCGCAGCCGATGCAGCGCGGCTGCAGCTGCAACAAAAATGGTATCAGTTCTTCCGCGAATTCGATGCCGTGATCTACCCGGTCGCCGCCGTGCCGGCCTTTCCGCAGGACCAGTCGGAGCCGTTCGACGCGCGGCAGCTCGACATCGATGGCAAGCACTACAACTATTCCGACGCCTGTTTCATCTGGGCCGACCCTGCCTCGACCTGCGGACTTCCTGCAACCGCCGTTCCGATTGAGCGCACGCCTGAGGGCCTGCCGGTCGGCGTCCAGATCATCGGGCCGTATCTGGAGGACCGTACGACGATTGCGTTGGCCGGGCTGATTGAACACGAGTTCGGCGGCTTTGTGCCGCCGCCGGGGCTAGAGTCTAGCTGCAAAGTGATCCGCGCCCAGGCCGGCCAGGCCGCGCACCATTAAGCGGCTGGCCGCCTGATGTCGGCTCAAGCCTCGACAGCGACGGAGAAGCAGCATCCTCCGATGTCGCTGAAGGGCCAGAAGCGGAAGTGCTTGCTCTGCGTCGCTACTGACCTAGTTTACTTTCTCCTCGGACCTAAAAGGTCCCCAAGCATATGCCTCTTCGGGGCTGCTAAACGCTCGTATGATCGGTTCGGAGAAACCAAGCACTTCGTAGCAGTAGTCGCTTCCGACAAAGGAGAAGTGCCGCGGCTTCCGACCGACCGGATCGGTCGCAGCGTAGGCTTTCAGCAATGCCGAGTTCTCAGCTTCCTTAATGTAGACTCCGCCGTCGTAGCGTCCAGTTGTTTTGTCCCCGTGATCGGCGATCGAATAGATCATTTCGTCGATGCCCGAATAGATCTCGCAGGACATTTCGATGCCGTAAGCGCGAAGGCCGGGGTTCGGTGCCACCACGATGGGATAGAGAACGCGACGCCAAAGGCCTTGATCGAAAACAAAAGGTGGGCGTTCGATGCCATCGATTATCGAAGGGTAGGGCCGCCATTTGATAGTGGGATCAGAAAACAACTGGAGTCCTTTTCGGTTTGAAAGTTGGGTCATGGCCGACAACAAGGCGCTGGGTCGAGATTGTCGCAATGGGCCAATCGGCGGACGTGAACCACCGTATCGAATGATGTTGGCTTCTCCGATAACGCCGGCCCCCAAAGTCAAGCAGGGCCTCTCGATCGCCACCTCGTTCGGCTATTCGCTGCTGATGGCGCTTGGTGCGCCGATCGGCGCGGCCATCGGCCGCACTGACCGCCGACCGCTGGGGCCGCAAGCCGACCATTATCGGCGCATCGTTGATCTCGGTGGCGCTCGGAATCCTGTATCCCGTGATCTCCGATCCGATCCTGCTGCCGGCCGTGGGCTTCGCGCTGACGGTGCCGATTTACGTCCTGGTCGCGCTCCTGTTCGGCATCTACATCCCCGAACTGTTTCCGACCGAGGTCCGCCTGCGCGCCTCCGGCCTCGTCAACACGCTGGGGCGCGGCGCCACGATCGTCACGCCGTTCCTCGTCGTCTCGCTGTTCGAGTCGCGCGGCGTGGCCGGCGTGATGGCGCTGATGATCGGGCTGCTGGTGGTGCAGATCATCACGGTCTGGGCCCTCGGCATCGAGCCCCGTCATCGCAGCCTCGAGGAGCTCAAGGCGGAGGAAACGGCCGCGCCGGTCCTCAAGGAGGCGTCCTGAGAGGCTGACGGACAAGCGCGGCCTGCATGGTTCGAGACGCCCGCCTGCGGCGGGCTCCTCGCCATGAGGGTCTGACATCTGGCTCCATAGCGCCACCTCATCCGCAGGGCCCTCCGTAGGCGTGCGTCGCGAAGGACAGGGGCGCAGGCAAACTTGCCACCCCGACCGATGGGCAGATCTGCGAGATAGCTACGTCTTGTCAGTCGACTGCGCCTCGACCGCCTGCACGGCGACATCAGCGACCTGCCGCAACGCTTCGCGATCTGCGCCTGAGGACGCCATCACGCCCATGCCGACGGACACCGCGGAGACATAACGCGCGAGCGCGGCGGGATCGGCGCTTTCCTTGAGATCACCTTCGGCCTTGGCGCGAACAAAGCGGTCGCGGAGCTGGTCCTCGTTCTGGGCGCGGCGCGCGGCCAATTCGAAAGGGACGTTCTCGGAGCCGCTGCCGCAGGCGATGCCACCTTGCACCAGCAGGCAGCCGGGCGGATTGGCGGGATCGGTCTGATTGTCGGCGATGCCCATCAACATCCGCTCCGCGACGGCGCGGGCGGTCGGTGCTGCCACAACCTCCTCCATCCAGATGTTGCGCAGCTTGGTGTAGCGGTCGAGCGCCGCCTTCAGCAGACCTTCCTTGTTGCCGAAGCAGGCATAGAGACTGGGCGGGTTGATGCCCATGGCCTCGGTGAGCTGGGCGATTGTCGCGCCCTCATAGCCATGGCGCCAAAACACTTCCATCGCTTGGTCCAACGCCAATTCGGCGTCGAATTCGCGGGGGCGTCCCATGCCCATGTGCCTGTCTCCTCGGGATTCGCGTTCTGCAGAAGGCTTAACATCGAATCCTAACTATTTGTTCTAATTCTACTTTCCAGGGACTTCCAATTCTTGCGGTATGTCGCTACAATTTTCTTAGCGAATGGTACATAAGTATCTTGCACTGCGGTATCCAGCTCCACATCTGTAGTGAACACTACATATCTGGAGCGCGCAAATGCCCCCCTCCCAAAACACCTCCCGCACCGGCCGTATCCGCCGCCTTCTGGCCGGGGTCGCCATCGTGGGCGCCCTCGCCGTGGCCGGCTCGATTGCGACCGGCCGCTACTTTCACGCGGCACAAGCGACGGCACCGGCCGCCGCGGCCGAACAAGCCGTTTCCGTCACCGTCGCGATGATCGAGCCACGGCAGACCGTGCTGTGGGACGACTTCTCCGGCCGGCTGGAGGCCATCCAGCGCGTCGAGCTCCGCCCGCGCGTTGCGGGTGCGATCCTGTCGGCCAACTTCACCGAAGGGGCGCTGGTGAAGGCCGGCGACGTGCTGTTCAAGATCGATCCCGCCCCTTATGCGGCCGAGGTCGACAAGGCCGCAGCCCAGCTCGAAGCTGCGAAAGCGCGCGTCATCTTCACCCAGAGCGAGCTCGAGCGCGGCGCGCAGCTCGTCGGCAATGCCGTGGTGACGCGCCGCGACTACGACCAGCGCGACAACGCCAATCGCGAAGCGATCGCCAATGTGAAGGCGGCCGAGGCGACGCTCCAGACCGCAAAGCTCAATCTCGACTACACCGAGGTGCGCGCGCCCGTGGACGGCCGCGTCGGCAAGATCGAGGTCACCGTGGGCAATCTCGTCGCCGCCGGCACCGCGTCCCCGGTCTTGACCTCGCTGGTCTCGGTCAATCCGATCTACGCCTCGTTCGATGCGGATGAAGAGGTCGTGCTGCGCGCGCTGAACTCGATTGCGGATGCCTCCGGCAGGCGCGGCCAGCTCGACCAGATCCCGGTCGAAATGACGACCTCGGGCGACCTGTCCGCAAAGGGCCACATCCAGCTCATCGACAACCAGGTCAACGGCCAGAGCGGCACCATCCGCGTCCGCGCCGTATTCCGCAACGACGACGGGCGCCTCATCCCCGGCCAGTTCGCCCGCGTGCGCATGGGCCAGCCGAAGCAGCAGGCACTGGTGATGATCGACGAGCGCGCGATCGGCACCGACCAGGACAAGAAGTTCGTGATGGCGGTCGGCGACGATAGCCGTGCCGTCTACCGGCCGGTCACGCTCGGCGGCACCGTCGACGGGCTTCGCATCGTCACCTCGGGCCTGAAGTCCGGCGACCGGATTGTCGTCAACGGCCTCCAGCGCGTGCGTCCCGGTGCCCTCCTCAAGACGGAGGTCGCGGCAATGGGTGCGCGCGGACCGCAACAGGCCTCCAACCACAGCAACCAGGACGTGGTGCAACGCTAAGTCATTCCGGGGCGCGACGCAGTCGTGAACTCCGGTGCGCAATTGCGCACCTGAGAATCTCGAGATTACGAAGCTCCGGTCATTTCACCTCTGGATTCCGGGTTCGCGCGCGACGCGCGCCCCGGAATGACGGTGAAACGGTCGGAGATAGGGAAGATATTGCCCAGGGGCAAAAGCCATGAACCTCTCAAAATTTTTCATCGACCGTCCGATCTTCGCCGGCGTGCTGTCGGTACTGATCTTCCTGGCGGGACTGATCTCGCTGTTCGCGATGCCGATCTCGGAATACCCGGACGTGGTGCCGCCCTCCGTCGTGGTGCGCGCGACCTATCCCGGCGCCAATCCCAAGGTGATCGCGGAGACGGTGGCAACCCCGATCGAGGAACAGATCAACGGCGTCGAGAACATGCTCTACATGTCGAGCCAGGCGACCACCGACGGCGCGATGACGCTGACCGTGACGTTCCGCCTCGGCACCGACCCCGACAAGGCGACGCAGCTGGTACAGAACCGCGTGCAGCAGGCCGAGCCGCGCCTGCCGGCCGTGGTGCGCCAGCTCGGCATCATCACCAAGAAGTCGTCGCCCGACCTCACCATGGTCGTTCACCTGCTGTCGCCGAACGGCCGCTACGACATGACTTACTTGCGCAACTATGCGGTGCTCAACGTCAAGGACCGGCTGGCGCGGATCGACGGCGTCGGCGACGTCCAGCTTTATGGCGCCGGCGACTATTCGATGCGGGTCTGGGTCGATCCGCAGAAGGCGGCCGAGCATAGCCTGACCGCGAGCGACATCGTGCGGGCGATCCAGGCGCAGAACGTCGAGGCCGCCGCCGGCGTGGTCGGCTCCTCCCCGAACGTCAGGGGTATCGATCTCTAGCTCTCCGTCAACGCGGAAGGCCGGCTCGCGAACGAGGAGCAATTCGGCGATATCGTGGTCAAGACCGGCGCCCGCGGCGAGGTGGTACGCTTGCGCGACGTCGCGCGCATCGAGCTTGGTGCCTCCGAATACGGTCTGCGCTCGCTGCTCGACAACAAGCAGGCAGTGGCGATCCCGATCTTCCAGGCGCCCGGCTCAAACGCGCTGCAGATTTCCGACAACGTTCGCGCCACCATGGCCGAGATCAAGAAGAACATGCCCGAGGGCGTGTCCTACCAGATCGTCTACGACCCCACCCAGTTCGTGCGCTCCTCGATCGAAGCCGTCATCCACACGCTGCTGGAAGCCATCGCCCTCGTCGTGCTGGTGGTGATCCTGTTCCTGCAGACCTGGCGCGCCTCGATCATCCCGCTCCTCGCCGTGCCGGTGTCGATCGTCGGCACGTTCGCGGTCATGCACGTGTTCGGCTTCTCCATCAACGCGCTCAGCCTGTTCGGCCTCGTGCTCGCGATCGGCATCGTCGTCGACGATGCCATCGTCGTGGTCGAGAACGTCGAGCGCAACATCGAGGGCGGTCTGTCGCCGCGAGATGCAACGTACCAGGCGATGCGCGAGGTGTCGGGTCCGATCATCGCGATCGCCATGGTGCTGATCGCGGTGTTCGTGCCGCTCGCCTTCATCTCCGGCCTCACCGGGCAGTTCTACAAGCAGTTCGCGCTGACGATCGCGATCTCGACCGTGATCTCCGCAATCAACTCGCTGACGCTGTCGCCGGCGTTGTCGGCGGTGCTGCTCAAGGGCCATAACGAGCCGAAGGACAAGCTGACGCTGGTCATGGAAAAGAGCCTCGGCTGGTTCTTCCGCGGCTTCAACAAGGCCTTCACGCGCTCCTCCGAGAACTACAGCGGCAGCGTTGGCAAGGTGATCTCGGGCAAGGCCGCGGTCATGGGCCTCTACGTGGTCCTCGTCGGCATCACTGCCCTGTTGTTCCAGCAGGTGCCGAGCGGCTTCGTGCCGGGACAGGACAAGCAGTACCTCGTCGGCTTCGCCCGCCTGCCCGATGGCGCGACGCTCGACCGGACGGAAGAAGTCATTCGCAAGATGAGCGACATCGCGCTGACCCAGCCCGGCGTCGAGAGCTCGGTGGCTTTCCCTGGCCTGTCGATCTCAGGCTTCACCAACTCGTCCAACGCCGGCATCGTGTTCTCGACGCTGAAGCCGTTCGACGAGCGCAAGGATCCCTCGCTCAGCGGCCCCGCCATCGCGGCCGAGCTGAACAAGAAGTACGCAGGCATCCAGGAAGCCTTCATCGCCATGTTCCCGCCGCCGCCGGTCAACGGCCTCGGCACCATCGGCGGCTTCAAGCTGCAGATCGAGGACCGCGCCGGTCTCGGCTATGACGCCCTGAACGAAGCGACGAACGCATTCATGGCTGCGATGCAGAAGGCGCCGGAGATCGCCGGCGTGTTCTCGAGCTTCCAGGTCAACGTGCCCCAGCTGTTCGCCGACATCGACCGCACTAAGGCGCTTCAGCTCGGCGTCCCCGTGACGGAAGTGTTCAACACGCTCCAGATCTACCTGGGCTCCTACTACGTCAACGACTTCAACAAGTTCGGCCGCACCTATTCCGTCCGGGTTCAGGCCGACGCGCCGTTCCGCGCGCGCGCCGACGACATCAGGCAGTTGAAGGTGCGCTCGTCCTCCGGCGACATGGTGCCGTTGTCTGCGCTGCTCACGATCCGCCAGAGCGCGGGGCCGGAGCGCGCGATCCGCTACAACGGCTTCCTGTCCTCGGACATCAACGCGGCCGCTGCGCCGGGTTTCTCGTCGGGCCAGGCGCAGGAGGTGGCGACGCGGATCGCCGCGGAGGTGCTGCCGCCGGGCTTTGCCTTCGAATGGACCGACCTGACCTACCAGGAGTTCATCGCCGGCAATTCCGGCGTCTGGGTGTTCCCGCTGGCGATCCTCCTGGTGTTCCTGGTGCTGGCCGCGCTCTATGAGAGCCTGACCCTGCCGCTCTCGATCATCATGATCGTGCCGATGGGCCTTCTGGCAGCAATGTTCGGCGTCTGGATCTCCAAGGGCGACAACAACGTCTTCACCCAGATCGGCTTGATCGTGCTGGTCGGCCTCTCCGCCAAGAACGCGATCCTGATCGTCGAATTCGCGCGGGAGCTCGAATTCGCCGGCCGCACGCCGATCCGGGCCGCGATCGAAGCCAGTCGCTTGCGGCTGCGCCCGATCCTGATGACGTCGATGGCATTCATCATGGGTGTCCTGCCGCTGGTGCTCTCGACCGGCGCCGGCTCGGAAATGCGGCGAGCCATGGGCGTTGCCGTGTTCTCTGGCATGATCGGCGTCACCGTGTTCGGCCTGTTCCTGACGCCGGTGTTCTATGTGCTGCTGCGGACCGTCACGGGCATGAAGCCGTTGATCCATCACGGCAGTGACATCCGCGCGGCGCCGGTCCAGGGGCCGGCCGAGTGAACCGCGTCCCGCCGCGGCACGCCTCCCGGCGGGACCAACGAGATCGGATCGATTATTTCCGGTTCTCCTCGCAGAATTTCAGCGCTGCCAGCGCCTCGCCGGCACGCGGGATCTGCATCTCGATGCTGTCCTCGTCGTCATCCTCGAAATCGAGCGTGAGGCGCTTGGCCTTGGCGAGGCGATCCATGATCGACTGCTCGTATGCGAAGATGCCGCGCACCGTGGTCTTGTCCATGACCTCCCACTTGGCCTTCTTCATGATATCGGCATCGTCGATGCCGACGTCTGCCCGGAGGACCTCGCCGACCTTGTCCCACTCCCAACCGTCGTAGATCAGCACCATTACGATCGCCTGCTCGGAATAGGTGATCACGATGACGTAGTCGCGGTTCTCGTCATCCTTGTCCTTGTAGCCGCGGCTCGCGTTGCAATGCGTGTCCTGCGCGCGCTTCTCGATGGTCCAGTCGCCGACTTTGGATTGTTGAGCAAGCGCCGGCCCGGTGCTCAAGAGGCCCGCAAACAATGCAGCGCCGAGACTGAATCGATTCATGCCGGCCTCCAGCGCCGTTCCGGGCCGAGATGACCACCTCTGCCGGTGGCCCGCAAGGAGTCGCCCGCACGGAACGCGCCTGGGCCCTACCCCCGCCGCGGCACGATCGCGATCGGAGTAAAGGTATAAACCTCCTCGCCGTTCTGGTTGAACATGGTCCATTTCACCAGCGCGATACCCTGCGGCTTCGATTTGGACGGCGTCAGGCTCATGACCTCGCCGACCAGATGCAGACGGTCGTCGGGGCGCACAGGCATCGTCCAGCGCAGGCCGTCGACACCGGCGCCGATCAGCGGATGCGGGCCGAACGGGCGGGTCTGGATTGCGAGGTTCATGGCGATCGCGGCGGTGTGCCATCCTGAGGCGGCAAGCCCCTTGAACAGGGTCGTCTTGGCGGCCTCGTGGTCGAGATGCATCGGCTGCGGATCGAACTCGGCGGCGAAGCGCTTGATATCGGCCTCGGTGACCAGAACTTCGGGCGACTTGAACCGCATTCCGACGATGAGATCGTCGAACCATTCGACCTGCGCCATGATTTTACCTCGCAGTGTGATGCGCCGCTCCGACGAGGCGGCCAAAAAGGCTTGGGCAACAACGGGATATAGCGTGCCCGCAGCGCGTCAACCAGCGCAGGGTTCCACGCGAAACCCCTTTCCCGATGCGACGAAACACGCCTGAAACAGATGGCCGGTTAGATGGTTGTCAAAATAAATACAGGGACGGCCACCATGCAATTCATCCTCGACCTGATCTACGACTATTCCTGCTGCCAGAATCTCGTCGCCCAGCCGCCACGGGAGGACGAGCTATGATCGAGCTGATCTCAGCCCTGCTCGCCCTTTGCAGCATCGGCGTCTTCGCGGCACATGCGCTGGACGCCTACCGCTCCTCACACTCCTGACGGCCTCGCCCTTACCGCCTCGCCATTTCCTACGTTAGAAAGGCCGCCGGTAAAAGTGTTCCGAATGTGTGGCCGGCGGAAACCGGTTGGCGAGCGCCAATGCTCCCTTCTCGTCCGTCTCCAGCGCGATCTTCTGCGCCAGCATCACGTCGCCCGGCACCAGGAAGCCGGACGGGACGAAGCACCACCCCATCGTTGCGCGCCCTTCGCCGTCGATCTCGTGCACATTTGCCGCCGTGCCGTAGTGGATACGATAGGTTCTGCCGGTGTCGCAGCCGACGACGTCGAAACACCGGTGCTGTTCGAACTGCGCTCGCTGCGCCGGCGACAGCCAATCGGCCAGAAGCCGGCGGCCGCGGGCGTCCGGCGTGTTCTCGCCGAAGAAGCGGCGATAGAGTTCACGCAGCGCATGCAGACGCGCACGCGCCGGCGCGCGGAGCCAAACTGCCGCGATCATGGGCAGCTCAGATCAACCGCCGACCAGGCGGGGATAGAACAACGTTTCCTGCGCGGTCGGATCGAACGATCGGATCCGGGTGACTTCGCCGGGCCCGGTTCGAAGAGCGGCGGTGAAGCCGGCTCCGGTCAGCTCCCGAAAGCGCCGTTCGGCTCGCGCCAGCGCTTCGGCATTGCCAGGATCAAACTCGTGGCGCGTATCGCCAGTCTGGTCCATCACGATCTGGGTAGCCATGTTGAGTCTCCTCATGCCCAGCCCTGAACTTGATCAAAGCAAACGTCGTGCCGTCGGTTCCAGATGGCAACAACTTTCTCGTGTCGGCGCATCACGCCTTGCTGAGCAGCCTAAAGCGAGACGAGATCGACATCGCGCTTTAGGCTATTGTTTAAGCATGATCTTTTCGGAGAACCGCTGCACACTTTTCGCGAATGCGGCCCTTCGGTCCGGATCATGCTCTAGCGCGAAGCCGCCGCGCCCCCGCCCTCGTCGATCTGCCGACCCATCAGCGCGATTGCCTTCTGATAGACGCCGGCGGCATTCCAAGCCTCGATCGCGGCGAAATTCGGTTCGCCGGGCTGGTACCCGGCTCCCGCGCGCCAACCATGGGCTTTGAGGAAATTCGCGGTCGAGTTCAGCGCATTGGCAGCAACTTCGAGGTTGCCGGTGCCGTAGGCCAGAATGTTCTTGGGCATGAACTGGGTCTGGCCGACCTCGCCATGCATGGAGCCGCGAGTTGATCCCGACAGCGTACCCCGATCGATCAGCTTCAAGGCTGCATAGAGCTGGTCGGTGAAGAATTCGGGCCGACGGCAGTCATAAGCAAGGGTCGCGATCGACGACAGCATGTTCTGATTGCCGCGCTGGCTGCCGAAGCCGGTTTCCATGCCCCAGATCGCGATCAAGGGCCCGGGCGGGACGCCATAGCGCTGCTGGATCGAAGCGAACAAGGCAGCGTGCGTCTGCTTGAGCTGCCGTCCCTTGGCAACGATGGTGGTGGCGCCGCGCTTGGCCAGGAACTGGTCGAGCGTCAGCGAAAAGCTGCGCTGGCCGCGGTCGGCCGCGATGGTGGCGCTGGCGTAATTGGTCTGCATCAGCGCCGACAGTGCGGTGGGCCCGATGCCTTTGCCCTGCGCCTCCGCGCTGAATTCGCGCTTCCAGGCCTCGAAACCCGCCGGCGAGCTGCCGCATTGCGCGGCCTCGGCGGAAGATGCCAGGCAACCGAGCAGCGTCATTGCGCTAAAAACTGCTCCCGCAACAGCCCTGCCCCTGATCATACCCTAGCTCTCCTGTGCTGTACCGTTCGGCAGCGCGATCTTACCCGGTGGAGCGTGCCGACTCCATGGCCTGATCATAGGACAATTCGAGGCCTTCCAGATTGCCCTCCTTGCGCCATTTGTCGAGCAGCCGCAGGAATGCCATCGGCCCGCGCCAATATTGGCTGTTTCTTGCCGCGATCGGATCGAACACGCCTTCGTTATTGTAATAGCCCGGCGTGCATTCGGCGAGATAGGTCTGCCGGCCGAGTGCGGCCCTGACGACCTCGTCGACCCAGGCGTTCTCGGCGGAAAGCGTCGGCTCGAGGGTGCGCGCGTTGCGCGCGCGGGCCTCCTTGATGACATAGGCGATGTGCTGCGATTGCTCGTCGATGATGTGCGGAAAATTGGCGCTCTGTCCGGCCTGCACCGTGACGATCAGGAAGCAGTTCGGGAAGCCGCGGCTGTAGAAGCCGTGCAGGGTCTTGACGCCGTCGCGCCACCGCTGGGACAGGCTCATGCCGGCGCGGCCGTAGACCTCGAAGCCCATGCGACGGGCGTAATCGGTGCCGACCTCGAAGCCGCTGGCATAGATCAGGCAGTCGAGCTCATAAGCCTTGCCGTCGACGACGACGGCATTCTCCGTGATGCGCTCAACGCCCTGCCCTTCGGTGTCAACGAGATGCACGTTGGCGCGATTGAAGGTATCAAGATATTCGTCGTGGAAGCACGGTCGCTTGCAGAATGCCTTGTACCAGGGCTTGAGCGCAGCCGCGGTCGTCTCGTCCTCGACCACTGCGTCGACGCGGGCGCGGATCTCCTCCATCTTGCGGTAGTCGGCCTGCTCGATCACCCTCAGCGCCTCGTCCATCGAGGTCACCGGCTGGGGCTGACGACGCGGCGCCAGCAGGATCTCGCCGAGCAGGCCGGTCCAGCCGTCCTGCACCAGATCCTGTTCGAACGGCTCGCCCGAAATCACGGCCGTAAAATTGTCCATGCGTTCGCGCTGCCAACCTGGCTTGAGGCCCTGCGCCCAGGCCTGATCCGTCGGACGGTCGTCGCGAACGCCGATCGCGGACGGCGTACGCTGGAACACATAGAGCTCCTTCGCGGAACGGCCGAGATGCGGCACGCATTGCACCGCGGTGGCGCCGGTGCCGATGATGCCGACGCGCTTGTCGGCAAGTCCCGTCAGGCCACCGTCCGCATCGCCGCCGGTGTAGCCGTAATCCCAGCGGCTGGTATGAAAGCTATGGCCCTTGAACGTCTCGATGCCGGGAATGCCCGGCAGCTTCGGACGGCTCAGCGGACCGCCGGCCAGAATGACGAAGCGCGCGCGGATGCGATCGCCGCGATCGGTCTCGACCAGCCAGCGTGCCTCCTGCTCCTGCCATGTCATCCGCGAGATGACGGTCTGAAACAGCGCGCGCTCGTAGAGCCCGAAATGACGGCCGATGCGGCGCGAATGCTCATAGATCTCGGGCGCCCGCGCGTATTTGCGCACCGGCATGTAGCCGGTCTGTTCCAGGAGCGGCAGATAGATGTAGCTCTCGGTATCGCAGGCGGCGCCGGGATAACGATTCCAGTACCAGGTGCCGCCGAAGTCGGCGGCCTTTTCCACGATACGAAAATCCTCGATGCCGGCATCGCGCAACCGCGCACCACACAACAGACCGCCGAAGCCGCCACCGACGATGAGCACTTCGGTCGCTTCGCTGACGGCGGCGCGCGCAAATCCGGGATCCGCCCAGGGGTCGTCGAGATAACGGCCGAATTCGCCCGTGACTTCGACATACTGCGCCTTGCCCTCGGCGCGCAGACGACGGTCGCGCTCGTCGCGGTAGCGAGCACGGAGCGCGGAAACATCGACCGTAGATGCGCCGGTTGTGCCGGTCTTGTGTCTTTCCGCTGACATTCATCTCCTCCACCGCGAACGCTGCTTCGCCAGCAGCTCACCTCACGTTAGCTCTGAAAAAGTGCCGCATGCAATCATGCCCGCTGCTTTTTGCGTGAACGCCGCGTGGCGTTCCGCTAACCTCGCGCGCAAAATCACAAGCCTGCGCCATGCAACGACGCGGCGATCTGGAGGAGACCATGCAGGGATTGATGATGGACGTGCCGCTTCTGATCAGCGGCCTGATCCAGTATGCAGCCGACTATCACGGCGAAGCGGAGATCGTCGCGCGCGAGATCGAGGGCGACATCCATCGCTACACCTATGCCGACGCCCATCCCCGCATCAAGCGCATGGCACTGGCGCTCAAGAGGCTCGGCATGAATCCCGGCGACCGCGTCGGCACACTGGCCTGGAACACCCATCGCCATTTCGAGATGTTCTACGCTGCGCCGGGCATGGGCTACGTGCTGCATACCGTCAACCCGCGGCTGTTTCCCGAACAGCTGGTCTACATCATCAATCATGCCGAAGACCGTCTGCTGTTCATCGACCGCGCCACACTGCCGCTCGTCGAGGCGATCGCGCCGCAGCTCAAGACGATCGAGGCCTTTGTCGTGATGTCCTCGCGCGAGCGCATGCCCGAGACGAAGCTTGCGAACGTCCATTGCTACGAAGAGCTTCTGGGACGCGAGAACGAGGCCGGCTTCGCCTGGCCGGAGTTCGACGAGAAGTCCGCCTCGACCATCTGCTACACGTCGGGCACGACAGGCAATCCCAAGGGCGTGATCTACTCGCACCGCGCCGCGATCCTGCAGACCATGACCTGCTGCAGTTTCGACTTCCTGCCGGGCCATGTCGAGGGCGTGCGCGAGGTGATGATGCCGATGGCGCCCCTCTTCCACGGCAATGCCTGGAACATGCCGTTCACAGCTCCCTATACCGGCTCGAAACTGGTGCTGCCAGGCCGCAACTACGAGCCCGACAAGCTCTATGAACTGCTCGAAGGCGAGAAGGTGACGCTCTCGGCGGGCGTGCCGAGCTTCTGGCTGATCCTGCTCGACTGGCTCGGCCGCACCGGCTACAAATTCTCCACGCTGCGCGCAACGCTGTCGTCCGGCTCGGCGCCGCCGCGCGCGATGGTCGAGAGGCTGAAGCGCGAATATGGCATCGACTATATCCAGGCCTGGGGCATGACCGAGGCCTTGGGCTGCTCGATGCCGGGCTTGCGTCCCGGCTCGGAGCACCTCAGCGAGACGGAGAAATTCGACAGACGCCAAGTCTCGGGACGCGCCTGTTTCGGCACCGCCTTGCGCATCGTCGACGATGCCGGCAACGAGTTGCCGCGCGACGGCAAGACCGTCGGTCATCTGCGCGCCCGGGGCCCCTGGGTCGCCTCGGGCTACATGAAGCTGGAGGAAGGCCTCGATCGCGACGGCTGGCTGATCACCGGCGACATGGCGGTGATCGACCCACAAGGCCACGTCACCCTGACCGATCGCTCCAAGGACGTGATCAAGTCCGGCGGCGAGTGGATCTCCTCGATCCAACTCGAGGACATCGCCTTGTCTCACCCCGACGTGCTGCAAGCTGCCGTCGTCGCGATTGCGCACGAGAAATGGCAGGAGCGCCCCCTGCTGCTCGTCGTCCGCAAGAAGGGCGCGACCGTCGACGGCAAGACACTGCTCGACCACATGCGCCCAAAAATCGCGAGCTGGTGGATGCCGGACGCGGTGGAATTCCTGGACGAATTCCCGATGACCGGCACGGGCAAGGTGCTGAAGTCCGCTCTGCGCGAGAAGTTCAGGGAGTACCGCGCCGCGTGAAGCGACGCATCATCGCGCTGAAGTCCGCCCCGACCTTCGATCCAGGAGACGAAAGATGCTCTACCCGATGTCGCCCAAAGTCGTCGAGCTCAAGCGCAAGCTCGAAAGCTTCATGGACCGGCACATCTATCCGAACGAGGAGCGCTTCTATCGCGAGGCGGAGGAGCTCGGGCCGTGGAAGGTCTATACCGTCGTCGAGGAGCTGAAGCCGCTGGCGCGCGCCGAGGGGCTCTGGAATCTGTTCCTGCCGGAGTCCAGCCACGGCGCGGGTCTTTCCAATCTCGAATATGCCCCGCTCTGCGAGGTGATGGGGCGCTCGCACCTCGCGCCTGAGGTGTTCAACTGCTCGGCGCCCGACACCGGCAACATGGAGGTGCTGGAGCGCTACGGCACCGAGAAGGACAAGGAGCGTTGGCTGAAGCCACTGCTCGCGGGCGAGATCCGCTCCTGCTTCGCCATGACCGAGCCGGCGGTCGCATCATCCGATGCGACCAACATCGAGAGCTCGATCGTGCGCGACGGCGATCATTACGTCATCAACGGGCGCAAATGGTACACCACCAACGCGACCGACCCGCGCTGCAAGATCTGCATCTTCATGGGCAAGACCGATCCTGACAATCCGGACCGGCACAAGCAGCAATCCATGATCCTGGTGCCGATGGAGACATCAGGAATCGAGGTGAAGCGTCCCCTCCCCGTGTTCGGCTTCTACGGCGTGCCCGACCGTGCCTCCGAAGTGGTATTCACCAATGTGCGCGTCCCGAAGGAGAACATGCTGCTCGGCGAAGGCCGCGGTTTCGAGATCGCACAGGGCCGTCTCGGACCCGGTCGCATCCATCATTGCATGCGGCTGATCGGCCTTTCCGAACGCACGCTGGAGAAGATGTGCCGCCGCGTGCGGAGCCGCGTCGCCTTCGGCAAGCCGGTCTCGGAGCAGACGGTGACGCAGGAGCGCATCGCGGAGGCGCGCATCATGATCGAGCAGGCGCGGCTGCTGACGCTGAACGCGGCCCATGCGATGGACACGGTCGGCAACAAGGTGGCGAAGGCAGCGATCGCCATGATCAAGGTTGCTGTGCCCAACATGGCCTGCCAGATCATCGACTGGGCCATTCAGGCCCATGGCGGCGGCGGCACCTCGAACGATTTCGGCCTGACGCACGCCTATGCCACCGCGCGCTTGCTGCGTCTTGCCGATGGACCCGATGAGGTCCATCGCAACCAGATCGCGCGGCTCGAGCTGAAGAAATACTCGAAGGCGTAGGAAAGGCGCTCTTCCTTCGCCTCAGTTCACCACGTAGACGTCAGGATCGGCGCTCGAGCTCGGCTTCTTGAAGGCGTTGCGCAAGGCCGGAGACATCGGGACGTTGTAATTGAGGCCGTTCGGCGGGGTCGGCGATTGCAGCCACTTCTTGTAGAGCACCTCGATCTCGGGGCTGGCGTAGAGCTCCTCGGTGGCGCGATCGACGAGTGCCTTGAACGGCGCATCCTCCCGCCGCAGCATGATGCCGTAGGGCTCGGGCTTGGAGAATGCCTCCTCGCTGATCATGTAAGCCTGCGGCTCCTTCGACCGCGCGATGGCGACGGCGAGTTGCACGTCGTCCAGCGCATAGGCCTGGGCGCGGTCGGTCTCCAGCAACAGGAAGGCCTCGGCCTGGTCCTTGGCCGGCATGATGTTGATGCCGAGGTTGCGCTCGGAGTTGACCTTGGCGAGCTGCGTCAGGTTGACCGATCCCGCCACCGCCGTGACCGCCTTGCCCTTGAGATCGTCGATGGTGTTGATCCTGTCGGCCTTCTTGGCCGCGAACCGCGTCGCGCTGAGGAAATGCGTGTTGGTGAAGGCGACCTGCTTCTGGCGATCGGCATTGTTTGTGGTCGCCGAGCAATGCAGATCGAGCGTGCCGTTGACCATCAAGGGGATCCGGTTCGACGAGGTCACGGCAAGCGTGTCGACGGCGATGTCGGGCATGCCGAGCTGCTTCCTCACGGCCTCGACGATCTTGAGGCAGATGTCCATGGCAAAGCCGACCGGCTTCTGGTTGCCGTCCAGATAACTGAACGGGACCGAGGCCTCCTGGTAGCCCAGCGTGATCTTCTTGCTCTCCTTGACCTTCTGGAGCGTGCCCGTGAGGTCCTCGGCGGAGGCTGAGCCCGCAAGACATGCCAGGGACAGAATAAGGGTGGGTAGACGCATCGGCTGCTCCTGGATGGGTCGTCGACCGGGGTCGAGACGAGAGATCGCGGAGGTGATAGCCGACACATGCGGCGTCCGCCAGCCGGGGCAGCGACTACCAGCCATCGCGCTATTCGATACTGCCCGAACGAAAGGCGCTTCACTGACACGTCAGCTGCTGTTCGAACCAGCCGCTCAAGCGCTCCGACAGGGCTGGCCACATCCGCTTGAAGTTCGCGAGCTTGCCCGCGCCGGTCCGATACAGCGCCCGCAACTCCTGCTCGATGGCCGGCAGATCAACGCCGGAACAGACCCCGTCCCTCACGATCGTTCTGCCGGCGACGACGACCTCCTTCACCAGGGACGCATTGCCGCGCGCGAACAGCAGCGCCATAGGGTCGACCGGCATGATCCGGTCGCGGTCGAGCCGGTCGAGATCGATCACGACGTAGTCGGCGGGGCTTCCGGTAAAGAGCTCGCCGCTCCCGGGCGCGCCGGTGGCGCGGCGCCCATTGCGGATGGCCAGCGAAAACATCTCGGCCGGCGTCCACGTCTGCTTGAAGCCGAGGCCGCCATGGGCCATCTGCACCAGCCGCATCTCGCGCAGGATGTCGTCGTCCTCGTCGAGCGCCAGCCCCTCGACACCGACAGCGATGGCGCAGCCGCATTTGTGCGCGGCGGCGATCGGCGCGAGGCCCGAGCGCAGATGCATGTTCGAGCTGAAATTGGTGACGATGCGCGCGCCGGAGGCCGCGATCATCTCCAGCTCGTCCGGGCGGGCGTGGATGCAATGCGCCAGCGTCAGCCGCTCGGAGAGGAAGCCAACGTCGCGCAGCCAGGGCACCATGTCCGGAAAATTCTGATCGGCCCAGGCCCGCTGGTACACGGTCTCCAGCAGATGCATGTGGATCCGGCGGCCGGTCCGCGCCGAACTCTCCGCCACCGCTTCCAGCAGCGGCTTCGAGCACCATTGCACGCCGGCAGGCCCGAGCTGCACGTCCACCATCGGACCGGCGATGGCCGCGGCAATGGCGTCCGTGAGTTCAATATACGTCTTTGGCGGCATCGGCGCGCGGACGAACAGCTCCGCGACGGTCTTGCGATCATCGCCGGAGAGACTCGAGAGCACCGGCTCGGCATCGCCATAGACGATCGGATTCTGGTCGCGCACGGCCATCGCAAAGGCGATGCGGATGCCCACGTCCGACGCAGCCTTCGCGACGGCTTTCGCCTCGTCGACCACGGGCATCGTCCCGCTCGGACGCGTGTAGTGCACCATCATGGCCGCGTAGCCGGCCCTGGCGGAACGCGCCAACGCAGAGGCCGCGGTCAGATAGGGATCAACAGGCGTGCCCAGCGCGGTGCGCAGGATCCAGCTTTCCAGGGGCATGCCGACCGCGCCGAAGGACGATGCGGTGGCACGGGCGTGGTCATGGGCGTTGACGAAGGCCGGGATGACGAAGGAGCGAGGTCCAGGCCCCGCTCCTTCCGCGATTTCGGTGATGACGCCGCCATCGTGCCGCAGCACGACATTGTCGCTGACACCGACGTCAGGGCCATGAAACAGGCAGCTCGCCGAAATCTCCGTGGCCATGACGCCTTCCAAAATCAGTTGGCAGTATACACCAGCTCCCGCTCAGCGCGCGGCGGCAGGAATTCGCGCGAGAACACCTCTGCGGGCGTCGGCGCACGGGCGAGCTGATAGCCCTCGACCACGATGCCGATGGCGCGCGTCATGCGGTCGTCCTTGATATCGCCGATGCCGATCTCCTTCATCTCCGGCGAGACGATCAGCTTCTCGAAGGAATATTGCAGCCGGCGCTTCTCGACATCGGCGTTGATGAGATTGTCGTAGTTCATCGCCGCCTTCATGCCGGCATTCTGGTCCTTGGCGACCGCGATCGCGCCCTTGTTGATGGCGCGCACCAGGCCCGCGACCGCCTTCGGGTTCGAGGCGATCAGCTTCCGGGAGACCATCACGCCGTTGGAATAGAGATCGAGGCCATATTCGCCGAACGAGAACCATTTGAAGTCCTTGTCCGGATCCTGGCGGTTGAGCACCAGGTTGAAATAGCTGGTGATGTTGAAGACGAGCGCTGCATCGATATCCCCCTTGATCAGCATGGGTTCCTGCAAGTTCGGCGCCATGTTGGAGATCTTGATCTTCTCACCGTCGAGCCCGTTCTTGCGGGTGAACACCGGCAACAGGCGCGTCGTCGGCGTGCCCTGCGCGCCGCCGAGCGTATGGCCTTCGAAATCCTTGATGGTGTTGATGCCGCTGGTCTTCTTGGCGACGATCGCGAACGGCGGCTGGTTCCACATCATGTAGACCATGACGGGCGCCTCCTGCGGCTTGCTCGAGGCGTTCTGGATGATGGCGTTGACGTCGCCGAAGCCGGCGTCATAGGCGCCGGACATCACACGCGTGACGGTGGCGCCGGAGCCCTCGCCCTGGTCGATGATGACGTTGAGGCCCTCCTCCTTGAAGAGGCCGTTGTCCTTGGCATAGAAGAACGCAGCGTCGCTGCCCTGGGTCTTCCAGCCCAGCGTGAACTTGATCGTAGTTTCTTCCGCCATGGCGGCTCCTGCGGACAGCGCCAACCCCACCAGCGCCGCACTTAATTTCCTCAACATCGAGACCTCCTCAGCTTCGTTGCGTGACGGTTCAGGAATTCAGGTTGCGATCACGTCGTTCTTGCGCGTCGCCCAGCCGGTAACCCGCCCCTCGATCAACGAGAATACGACGTAGAGTGCGACGCCGAGCCCGGCGAGCACGAACAGGCCGGCAAAGACCAGCGGCACGTTGAAATTGGAGGACGCGGTCATCATGACGTTGCCGATGCCGCGGTTGGAGGCGACCGTCTCCGACAGCACCGCGCCGACGAAAGCGTATGAGATCGCGACCTTCAGCGAAGCGAAGAAGAAGGGCATGGTCCTGGGCAGGCCGACGTTCCAGAGGATGTCGAGCTTGCTGGCGCCGAGCGCCTTCAGCACGTCCTCGAGCTCGGGCTCGGTGGTCGCAAGGCCCGTGGCGATATTCACGACGATCGGGAAGAAGCAGATCGACAGTGCGGTCAGCACCGCCGGCACCGTGCCGGAGCCGAACCACAGCACGAAGATCGGCACCACCGCGACCTTGGGGATCGAAGAGAAGCCGATCAAAAGCGGATAGCAGGTGTCATAGGCCGTCTTCGATACGCCGATGATCGCGCCGAGGGCGACGCCGAGCGCGACGCCGAGGACGAAGCCGAACATGGTGGTGGCCAGCGTCTGCACGATGTGCGGCCACAGCACCGGGAAGCGCTGGAACAACGTCAAGAACACCTGCGAGGGTCGGGGCAGCACGAGATCCGACATGCCCGTCATCAGGCAGAACAGCTCCCAGGCGACGAAGAACAACACGATCAGCCCCGCCGACCACGCCTTCTGCCTGACATCGATCCCGAACATCAGCCTGCCTCCTGCTCAGCCGCGCTGCGCGCATCCTCGATGAAGGTCCGCAGCTTCTGGTTCAGCGCGACGAATTCCGGCTCGAACGTCATGGCGACGGTGCGCGGGCGCGCAAACCCGACGCGGCTGTCGTCGAGGATGCGGCCAGGGCGCGCGCTCATCACACAGATGCGGCTGGCAAGGAAGCCAGCCTCGCGTAGATCGTGCGTCACCAGCAGCACCGTCGGCTTGTGCGTCATCCAGAGGTTCTGGAGGATCGCCCACAGCTCTTCGCGGGTGAACTGGTCGAGCGCGCCGAACGGCTCATCCAGCAGCAGCATGCGCGGTTCGTGGATCAGGGCGCGGCAGAGATTGGCGCGCTGGAGCATGCCGCCGGAGAGCTGCCAGGGATAACGGTTGCCGAAGCCGTTGAGGCCGACCTGCTCCAGCAGCGCGTTGGCCTTGTCACGGAATTCGGTTTTGCGCAGCTTCCGAAAATTCGAGCGGAACGGCTCTACGATCTTCAGCGGCAGCATGATGTTCCGCTCGATGGTCATCCACGGCAGCATGGTCGGATTCTGGAAGGCCATGCCGACCCGCATCGCGCGCGCCGCGACTTCGCGGCCACCCACGATGACGACGCCGCTGGTCGGCTGCACGAGGCCGCTGACGAGACGTAGAATGGTCGATTTGCCGCATCCTGACGGGCCGACCAGTGCGACAAACTCGCCGTCGGCGATCTTCAGGGTGGTCTTCGACAGGGCGGGCACGGCGCGGTCGCCGCGCCCGAAGGTCACGGAAGCCTCGGACAGCTCGATGGCCGTGGCGGTGGCGCCTTCGGGAACGGGCTGGCCGTCAAATTGGGCGTTGGGTTGCATGCGCATCACAGCCAAAGTGCATGCAAGCTGGGTGCCAGCCAGCGGTTATCGCAAAATCAATGATTTGCCAAATGCCCCCGGCGAACGGCCGGAGTCGATTTAGGCAATCCGGACATCAAACTGCATGCAATTGGAGCGCCGGATCGCAGCGGGACTGTGCTAAACAGAGGCTCAGACCCATCCCAAGGATTCGCCGATGGCGGCGCGCGCGAGCAGCAAGACTTCTGAATCGTCGGACAAGGTCAGCGTGATCTGCCGCGCACTCAGGCGCGCGATCATCGAGCAGGCGCTGGAGCCCGGCGCAAAACTGCCCGAGGACGCGCTCGGCGAACGCTTCGGCGTCAGCCGCACCATTGCCCGCCATGCGCTGGGCCAGCTCGCCGCAGAGGGCCTGGTCGAGCTCCGCCGCAACCGGATCGCGGTGGTGGCGACGCCGAGCTGGCAGGAGGCGCGCGATGCCTTCGACATCCGCATCGAGCTCGAGCGGCTCGTCGTGCGCCAGCTCGCGGGCAGGCTGACCAGGGCGCAGATCGCCGAGCTGAACGCACATGTCGACGCCGAGGATCGGGCGCGCGGCTGCACGGATGCGGTCTCGATCCGGCTCGCTACCGAATTTCACATCCTGCTCGCCCACATGACGAACAGTCCGATCCTGGTGCGCTATGTCAGCGAGGTCGCCTATCGCTGCTGCCTGACGCTGTCGCTCTACAGCCGGCCGCATTCCAGCGAATGTGCCATCAACGAGCACCGCGCCATCATCGCCGCGCTCGCCAAGGGCGACGAGGCCAGGGTGATGGAGCTGATGCACCATCACCTTGATTCCGTGGCCAACCGCGCGCTGGTGGCCCCGACTCCCCAGCGCGGCCGCGATCTGCTCGATATCCTCGCGCCCTATGCCGACGAGGTGACGAGCGATCGCGTCGTCAAGCTGCCGAAAATCGCGCGGAGGGGCTAAGCCTCGATGCCGCGCTGAACGAGGATCCGCTCGGCGCTGTCGTTCCACACGTCCATCTTCACGATCTGGCCGCCCTTCACCACGAAGCGATCGACATAGCGATTGCCCTCGAATGGCGTGCCGTCCATCCATTCGCCGTAGAGCGTGCCGACGCTGTAGACGACGGTCTCGTCCGCACCGGGGCAGACATCGAACCGATCCATCTTCTTCTTGACCCAGCGATAACGTTTCGCGTTGAAGCCGGTCGGCCCGCGCGGATGGTCGAACGCGCGCCCGCCGGTGAACGTGATCACCGTGCCCGGCTTCATATAGGCCGCCGCGGCATCGGGATCGGGGATCATCGACGCCGTGAGATAGGCCTCGACGATCTCGGCGTCCGTCATCGGGCGTGCGGCTTCTGCGGGGGCGGACATAGCGGGGTTCTCCAGGTAGGAGATATCTTACGATCGAGGACGCAAAGTGCATGCACATTTTTTGAACAATCGAGCCCACAACTGCACACAATCTGGAGCTGCCTGTTTCTCCAGCTTCCGCTAGGTTGCCAAGGCTGAATCCGACACCATGACCACTGAGACCGCCTTCGACCTGATCTTCCGCAACGCGCTGTTGCGCTCATCCGCCGCACCCGTCGATATCGGCGTGAAAGGCGGCCGCATCGCCGCGATCGCGCCAAAGCTGAGCTGCGAAGGGCTTTCCTGCGAGGCCGTCGAGGTCGGCGGCCGCCTCGCCCTGCCCGGCTTCGTCGACACCCACATCCATCTCGACAAGGCTTGCCTGCTCGGCCGCTGCGGGCACGATCACGGCAGCGTCTCGGAGGCAATCCGCGCTGTGGCCGGGATGAAGAAGGATTTCACGGTCGAGGACGTCTACGCGCGCGGCGCAAGCGTGCTCGAACGCGCCATCGCGTACGGCACGATGCGGATGCGCACCCATGTCGAGATCGATCCGCGCATCGGCTTGCGCGGCTTCGAGGCGATCAAGTCGCTGAAGCGCGACTATGCCTGGGCGATCGACCTCGAACTCTGCGTTTTCCCGCAGGAGGGCCTGACCAACGATCCCGGAGCCGAGGAACTGCTGATCCAGGCGTTGCGCAATGGCGGGGAAGCCATCGGCGGCTGTCCCTACATGGACACCGACCCGAATGCGCATCTCGAGCGCATCTTCGATCTCGCGCAGGAATTCGACGTCGACGTCGATCTCCATCTCGATTTCGACCTCGATCCCTCCTGGTGGCATCTCGACGAGGTCTGCCGGCAGACCGAGCGGCGCAACTATCAGGGACGTGTCGCGATCGGCCATGCGACAAAACTCTCCGCACTGCCGCCGGAACGCATGAAGGTTGCCACCGCGCAACTGGCAAGGGCCGGCGTTGCCGTCACCGTGCTACCCGCGACCGATCTTTATCTGATGGGGCGCGAGGCCACCCACAACGCGCCACGCGGGCTGACGCTCGCCCACAAGCTTGCGGGCGACGGCGTCATGTGCTCGGTCGCGACCAACAACGTGCTCAATCCCTTCACGCCGTTCGGCGACGCCTCGCTGCTGCGCATGGCAAATCTCTATGCCAACGTCGCACACGCCTCGGTGAGCGATTTCGACACCTGCCTCGATCTCGTGACCGAACTGCCGGCCCGGCTGATGAACCTTGGTGATTACGGCATCAAGATCGGCAATCCCGCCGACCTCATCGTGCTCGATACACGAGACAGCCGCTTCGCTGTCGCCGAGCTACCCGACGTCCTGATGGGCTTCAAGGCCGGCCGAAAGACATTTGCGCGGCAGCGGCCCATCCTGTTCAATCCCAAGAACTGAGAGCGGTTCCGCTCGATATCCCGGACATCGCGTGACGCCGCACGCGGGACGTTCCGCATCCGTCGCGACGCCGGAGGAGCGTTCCGTCCGCTGACAAGGTCGACGCCCTTCCAGCGGTCAGATCGTCGGGAGACCCGTCTGGCCGTGGAGCTACTTCAGTTCGACTTTACCGCGGCTCGAGCCCACCCGAGATCGGTAGAATCCCGGACCGTAGCCAAACGCGTTGCGAGACCGGTGACGCCGATAATAACTACGATCTGCACTGACCATCTCCGTTCAGTGTGGAAGTATCGGCATGTTCAGCGCATTCAGCAGCATCGACTATCATTCCGTCCAGGCCCAGGCGCCCGCAGATACGGCGGTGAAGCGGCTCGACGGCATCGGCCAGGTTCTTTCTGGTCTCGATATCTTGGCGATCCAGACGCAGGACGACGTGAACCGCACGCTTTGGACGCTCGACGCCGCCAGCAAATGCGTTCACGCCGTGCTGGCGGAATTCCGCACGCAGCCGGCTACCGAACAGCTCGTCCGCAAATCGAGAAATCTGATCGACCTGATTGAACGCGCCCGCGATCAGGTCGTGAGCTTTCAGGAAAGCGGCGCGGTCCTGAGCTGACTACTTGGTGCGATTGATCTTCGCGAGGATTCGGTCCGCCTCGGTCCGCCAATCCGCGCTGCGGGCGAACTCTTTCGTGCCCCTGGCGCCGAACAGCCCTTCATCGGCGAGATCAGCCACCCAGGCCTGTCGTTCGGCAGTGCCCTGCGCGGACCATGGCGTCAAACCCGCCTCGCGCACGGTTTCGGCGACCTCACGCACCTCCTCGGCGCGGCGACGGCCGTGCTCGATCACACGCTGGAAGACGTAGGCGCCCTGCTCCTCCCAATCAATGCCGGGAAAGGTTTCCACGAGTGACGCCAGCACCGCATCCTCGACGCCGTAAGCGCGCGCGGTGGTAAAACTTTCGATGACCATGGCCTCGAGGCCCTTGATCATGATGCTCCGGCACATCTTCACGGCCGACGACACGCCGAGCTCATCGCTCGCGACCTTCGCCGCGAAACCGATCGCGTTCAGCAGCGGCTCGAGCTCTCTCGCACCGGGACCGCCGAGCAGCAGCGGCACCTTGATGCGATAAGGCGGCACCGAGGTCATCACCGCGCCCTCGACATAGCGACCGGCGGCGCCGTCGATCAGCGCAGCCGCACGCTGCTTGGCGGCGGGCGAGGCCGAATTGAAATCGAGGAACCAGGTGCCCTGGTTGATCGCAGCCGCGCACGCCTTTGCGACCGGAACGGCCTGGCTTGCCGTGACCGCCGAGATGATGAAGTCGGATTTCGCGGTCAGCGCGGCATGAGAGGCGACGAGGGTCACGCCGAACTTCGCTGCATGCTCCTTGAGCGAAGCGCTCTGCTCGCCTCCGAGCTTGAGGTCGTAGGCGGCGACCTTGATGTCCTGCTGGCGCAAATCCTCGGCAAGGATCCTGCCGACTTCGCCGTATCCGACCAGCCCGATCTGCCAGCGCCTGGGATCACCTGCCATCAGTTCAGTCCTTCAATCGTCGCGTCGAACAGCTCCTCGACCGCGTAGCGCCGCGGGATCAGCGCCTGCTGGAATGCGTAGTCGACGATCAGCTCGAGCGATCTCCTGTTCGCCTCGATCCCGAACGGAACGAGGTCGGGCGTCGCCGCGGGCCCTGCCCGCTCCTTGCTCCGCTTGAGCAGATCATAGACGCCCGCGACCACGTCGGGTCGCGATTTCGCAAGCTGCTCGGTCACGACCACGAGATGGTTGACCGGCACGACGCCGCGATGGCCATACCATTTGGCGGCTTCGGCGGCGGGATCAGGGAACAGCGGCTTCAGCTTGGGATCATCAAAGGTCTCGCCGAGAACGGCATCGAGTTCGCCGTCAATCAGCATCTGCAGGATCTTGTTGTCCTTCGGCGCGCGCGCGGTGGTGTCGACATATTCGGCCACGTGTGGATCCTCGAAGGTCACCCAGCGGATCCTGTCGAGCTTGACGCCGTAGTCGTTGGCGAGGATGCCCCTGATCCAGGCGCCCGTCGTGGTCGTGAAGGAGCGGATACCGACACGCTTGCCTTCGAGGTTGGACGGACCGAGCGTTCCCTGGGCGGGATTGTACAACGCGTAGGAATGTTGGAAACGGCCCAGCATCGTCGCCGGCAGCAGCACCAGCGGCTTGCCATGCGCTTTCGCCATCAGATAGGTGACGATCGCCATCTCGCAGACGTCGAAGGCCTGCTCGCGCACCATCGGCTTGAACGCCGTGTTGGTCGGTGTGTACTCGATGAAGTCGAGATCGAACAGATCGGCGCGGAGCTCGCCGCTCTTCACGGCCTTGACGTGAGGATGGCTGCCGAGCACGGCCTTCAGCTTGAGACGATTCATCCGCCCGCTCCGTGACTTGCTTCAGACGTCCTCGAGAGTGTCGACATAGACAAGGCCGGCCTTCGCCAAGGCCTCGCGCATGTTGTACATGTCGAGGCCGAGCTCGCCTGAGGCGAGGCGCTTACGCTTGCCGTCTTCATCCGCGTTGCGCTTCTTCGCCCTTTCGGACACCTCGGCCGCATAGCGCTTCGGCACCACCACCACGCCATCGTCATCGGCCACGACGATGTCGCCGGGGTCGACGTTCACACCGGCGCAAACCACGGGGACATTGACCGAGCCGAGCGTCGCCTTCACCGTCCCCTTGGCCGATACCGCGCGCGACCACACTGGAAAGCGCATCTCATGCAGCGCTTTGACGTCACGACAGCCGGCGTCGATGATCAGCCCCTGCACACCGCGCGCCTGCAGCGACGTCGCAAGCAACTCGCCGAACATGCCGTCGGTGTTGTCAGTGGTGCAGCCGACGACGAGGACGTCGCCTGTCCTGCATTGCTCGACCGCGACATGGATCATCCAGTTGTCGCCCGGTTGCGCCAGCACCGTAACGGCAGGCCCCGCAATCGCCGCGCCCGGCCAGACGGGACGCAAATATGGCTTCATCAGGCCGAGGCGGCCATAGGCCTCGTGTACGGTCGAGACACCGTACTCCGCCATGTTAGCGGGATCGGCCCGCTTGATGTTGCGAACGACGACCGGCTTCATGCGAGTTCCTGCGCGACGGTCGGAAACAGGCGCTGATAGGCCTCGCCATAGGTCATGGGAACGCCGGTGTTGCGGCTGCCCTGGATGCCGCGGTTGAGCGCGACGCGCTCGTAATAGCCCCAGAGATGCTTCTGTGCGGCCAGGATCTGGAACGCCTCGTACTTCTCCTTCCAGACCTCGTCGATCTTCAGGATCGTGTCCGGCTTGTAGTTGCACTGCTCGGGCTGGTGCGGCTCGAACAGGAACACCGGCGGCGCAGAGTATTTGTACTGCGCGCCGGGCTTGTGGCCCATCGCCTGCGCGACCACGCGCGTCTCCTGCGCGAAATGCGCTGCGTTCGGATGGTCGAAATTATAGGGGTCTTCCAGCGCGTGCGTCAGCACGAAGCTCGGATTGAGCTCGCGGTAGATGTCGACCATGCGGTCGAAATGCGCTTCTGTCAGCCTGAGCGGATAATCGCCGCAATCGAAGAACTCGATCTCGGCCCCCAACAGCTTGGCCGCCCGCTCCGCCTCGTCCTTGCGGCCGGCCTTGACCGATTCCAGCGTGGCGCCCTTTTCCTTCCAGGCGAACTGGCTCTCGCCGCGCTCGCCAAAGGACAAGCAGACGATCTTGATCCGATAGCCCTTCTTCGCATGCAGTGCGATGGCACCGCCGGCGCGCCAGACGAAATCGCCGGGATGCGCGGTGACGACGAGACCTGTTTTCATGGGTTGCTCCTTCCGTTCACATGCATTGGCCGGCGCAGCGCCGGCAACGGATTCCCGCACAGCCTGTCGATCGCGAGAACGCCGTCACGCCTCGAACCCGAACAAGCGCGCCGGATTCTGGACAAGGATCTTCTCCTGAAATTCCGGCTCCGGCGCAAACAGCGGGATCAGATCGACGAGATCGCCGTCATTCGGCATCACCTTGACGTTCGGATGCGGCCAGTCGGTGCCCCAGATGACGCGGTCTGGCGCGGTCTCGGCGATCTTTCGCGCGAACGGCACCGCATCCGTGAACGGCGGACCGGCCGAGGAGACCCGTTCCGAGCCGCAGATCTTGACCCAGCACTTCTCGTCGCGCTGCATCAGCTCGATCAAAATCCTGAACGGCAATTGATCGAGCCCGTCAGCAGCCTTCACCCGGCCCATGTGATCGATGGTGTAGCTCAGCGGCAGCTTTGTCAGCATGTCGGCATATTCCGGCAGGTCGATCGCATCGAAGTGCAGATCGATGTGCCAGCCGAGCGGCGTGACCATCGCCACGATGCGGTCGAAGACGCGCTTGTCGGGAACACCGCCGAGATGGCGCACGAAGTTGAAGCGGCAGCCCCGAAAGCCGCCATCGTGCAGCACGCGAAGTCCACGTTCGGTGATAGTATCGTCGATATTGGCGACGGCACGGTAGGCGCCGTTGCTCTGCGCGATGGCATCCAGCGCGACAGTGTTGTCGGTGCCGTGCACGCTGGCATTGACGATGACGGCGCGCTCGACGCCGAGCTTAGCGTGCAGGATGCGGAAATCCTCCAGCGGCGCGTCGGGCGGCGTGTAGGAACGATCCGGCGCGTAAGGATATTTCGCAGCAGGCCCGAAGATGTGGCAATGCGCGTCGCAGGACAGCTTCGGCAGCTTGAACTTCGGCGTGCGCGTATTCGGATCGGGCGGCGGAATGGTCGGCGTGTACATCATCGTCATCAGGTGAACCGCCGAAGCGAAACCGCTTGTTTCAAGTCTTGCTGCTGGCGACCGGCCGCCGCCGCGCCGGCGCGACCTGGTCCAACGCCGGCGCCTGCAATGCGGCGACAGTCGCCTGCACCAATTGCTCGATGGCGCCTGCGGCATCGCTGCCGTCGGCCTCGCCGCGCGACAGGCGCGAAACGCGTTCCGGCGTCACCAGCGAATAATAGAGTGCACCCAGCAAGAAATGGCTGCGCCAGACGATATCGGTACGCGGAATATGCGGCAGGCTCTCGTGGATCGCGTCGATGAAGGCGTGGCTGGTGTCGTCGAAGGTCTGTGCGATGATCTTTCGCGCGACCTCGTTGCCTTCCGCCGACATCACCGCGCGCAGCCGCGTGAAGCGCGCGCCCCCGCCGGCAAGGTCGCTGCCCGAAGTGAAGGCCGGCACCACATAGGCGCGCACGATCGCCTCCAGCCGGTCCTGGAGATCGCGCACGCGCCTGGCAGCGGCAAGCAGTTCGGAACGGCGCAGGTTCATCGGCCCGCAATGTCGCCGGTAGATCTCCAGCAGCAGACCGTCCTTGGTCTTGAAATGATATGTCACGCTGCCCGGATTGGCCCCGGCGGCATGCGCGATATCTCGCACCGACACGGCATTGAAGCCGTTGGTGGCGAACAGCTCCTCGGCCGCGGCGAGGATCGCCTCGCGCATGTTCGGCTTGCGTGCCGTTTCCTTGCTGGTGGGCTTGCGTATCATGTGATTTGTACTATCGTACAAAAGATCAGGTCTCGTCAACAAAAACCATGGATCATGGATAGAGTCGAGCCGGCTTGGAGACCGCCGGCAGGCGCGTGAATGCCCTTAAGGAGTGCTGGGAAATATGTTGGGTTTGAACAAGAAGATCGGCGGTTTGATGCTGGGTGTCGGCCTGCTGCTGACGGGGAGCGCGGCGCGGGCGGAAAATTATCCGAGCAAGCCGGTCCACATCCTGGTGCCCTATGCAGCGGGTGGAGCAGTCGACGTGCTCGCGCGCACGCTGGGCCAGGCGCTGGCCAAGACCTGGGGGCAGCAGCCCGTGATCGACAACCGTCCTGGCGCGGGCGGCATCGTCGCCTCGCAGACGCTGACAAAATCCGCACCCGACGGTTACACTCTGATCCTGGTCGCGAGCGGCCATCCGCTCAACCAGTTCATCTATTCGAGCGTGCCCTACGACACGTTCAAGGATTTCACCGCAATCACCGAGGTCGCCTCGTCCCCGCTCGCGATCGTGGTGGCCAAGGACAGCCCTTACAAGACACTCGGCGATCTCCTCACCGCCGCCAGGAAGGAGCCGGACAAGCTCTCCTACGGCATGTCCGGCAACGGCACCTCGGCGCATCTTGCGGGCGAGCTGCTGAAATATATGTCCGGCACCAAGATCGTCGCGATCCCCTACAAGGGCGGCGCACCGGCGTTGACGGCCGTGATCGCCGGCGAGATTCCTCTCAGCATCAATCCGCTTGCCGAAGCGATCGGCCAGCTCGAAGGCGGCCCGGTCCGCGCGCTGGCGGTAACCTCCGCCGAACGCTCGAAGGCGCTGCCGGATGTGCCGACCATCGCCGAGGCCGGCGTGCCCGGCTACGACGTCTCGGTCTGGTGGGGCGTTCTTGGGCCGGCAAAAATGCCGCCGGAGATCGTGTCCAGGCTCGAAACCGATCTGAAGGCCGCGCTGCAGGATGCCGGCGTGCTGTCGACGCTCAGCAAGATCGGCGCAGCGCCGGTCGGCTCCTCCGCCAAGGACTTCGATGTCTATATGCATGCCGAGGCGGCCAAATGGGAGCCGGTGCTGAAGGCCGCCAACATCCGCGCGCAGTGAGGCTCTGCCACCCATCCAGATGCATCGCGCGCACCGCCCTGCTTGCATCTTAAGTCATTGCTTCGCCTGCTGCGCCCCCTCGCGCTGACGGCGAAGCAAAGCTTCTGGCAGCGGACAGCAGGCCGGCTTGACCGAGGCAGAACGCGAATGGGTCGCATTCGCTCGATGCTCCACCAGTAGCTGGAGATGTCAGATGACATCCGGCTGGCGTGCGTGCGGTTGCTGTAAATCAACGCAACAACATGGATAAAGCGTCATTTGTCTTCGCCGTGCTGCACGAGCACGATCGCAGGATGAAGGAGATGACGAATGAGCAAGCCCGCAATGCTGACTCTGCATCGCTGGATCACCCTGGTTTTCACGCTGCCCCTGCTCGTCATCATGGTCACAGGCTTGATCCTGTCGTTCGAGCCCTTGGCGCAAGTCAGTCGCACCGGCGGTCCGGAGATCGAATCTTCTCGCGTCATCGGACTGATGAAGCGGTACGATCCTGATAACAAGGCGCGCGGCCTCTCGTTCGATGCATCGCGTCAGCAGATGACGCTGCAAGGCGCAGGCGTGCCGGTGATCGACCTCGTGACCGGCGAAGCTGCTGTCAGCGGCTCCGCCGTCTCCGATATCTTCCTTTGGGCGCGCGTCACGCACGAGCGGTTGCTCGGCCGGGCCTGGCTGGTGACGACGTCGACCGTTGCCCTGGTCGTCATCATGCTGCTGGGCCTTCTCATGGGACTGCCGCGGCTGCGCAACACGCTTTCCGGATGGCACAAGGGCATCGCATGGTTCGCGCTGCCGCTGATCCTGCTCAGTCCCTTGACGGGCCTGTGCATGGCCTTTGGGTTGACACTGCAGGGCGGAGCCGCTCCGGCGGACGGCGGACGTCCCATTGCCCTGGCGGAGGCGGTTCGCATGGTCGCAGACCAGCACGACCTCTCGCATGTGATCTCGATCGGTACGCGCGGCGGTCGCGTGATGGCGCGACTCAACGAGGGCGGAGAACTGCGCGCTTACGCGGTCAATTCGAGCGGGGTCGCGCCGTTGCCGCGCAACTGGCCGCGGCTGATCCATGAGGGAAACTGGTCGGCCCTGATCGCTTCGCCTCTCAACGTCATCACATCGATCGCCCTTCTGACGCTGCTGTCGACGGGGCTCCTGATCTGGGCCCGGCGGAAGCTGCGCAAGCCGCGCCGGCGCGCGGATCGGCAGGCCGACGCCGCCGTGGTCGGCGCCGGCTGATCGCGGAGTCAATTGCGCGCGCTCGCCCGCGTCCGCTCCGGCGGCGTGACGCATCGAACGAGATCGGCATCATCGTCGCCCGACGGGATCAGGACCGCGCGTTCGCGCGGCAGCGCTTCCGGCATCTCGTCGCGAATGAAGGCCACGAGCTTCTCCCTGATTTCGCAGCGCAGGTCCCAGGACTGCGGTGCATTCCTGGCGCTGACCAGCGCCCGAAGCTCGATGGTGCGCGCATCGGCATCGATCACCTGCAGATTGACCACCTCGCCGTCCCACAGCTGTGACTGCTTCACCGCCTGCTCCAGCCAGCTCCTGATGCGTGGAACGTCGGCACGATAGTCGACATGGAGCGCGATCACGCCGATGAGGGATGCGGTATCGCGCGTCCAGTTCTGGAACGGCTTCTCGATGAAATAGGACAGCGGCACCACCATGCGGCGCCAGTCCCACAGCCGGATCACGACATAGGTCGAAGCGATGTCCTCGACCCAGCCCCATTCGTTCTCGATGATCACGGCGTCCTCGATCCGGATCGGCTGGGTGATCGCGATCTGCAAGCCCGCGATCAGGTTGCTCAGCAGCGGCCGGGCGGCAAGTCCGACGATGATACCGGCTGCGCCGGCGGAGGCGAACAGGCTGACGCCATACTGCCTCACCGAGTCGAACGTCATCAATGCTGTCGACACCGTGATGACGATAATGATCGTGTCGGTGACGCGCTTGAACACACGCACCTGCGTGACATGCTTGCGTGCGATGAAATTCTCGGTGACGTCGCGAAAGTTCTGGAGATAGCGCGCCGCACTCATGTCGACGATCCGGATCGAGATCCAGCCGATCAGCGCGATGAAGGCCACGACGAACAGCCGTATCAGCGGCGTGCGGATCGCGTCGTCCAGCGGCGCGACCGGCAGCACCAGTGCCACGGCAGCCAGACAAAGAGCGAGTTGGGCCGGTCCCGCGGTCCGATCGATGAACACGCTCAGAATGGGAAAACGGGTTCCGAATGCGCGGCCGAACAGCCATATGGCGACCCGATAGACCAGCAGCGCGAGCAGCATAGCGCCGGCAACAAGGCTAAGGCCAATGAACCATGAAGGTATCCAGCCGAACATCCTGTCGATGTCGGCCATGAGGGTCTGCCAATTCACTGTCGTCCCCGTCATTGCATGCGCACCAGGGCGCTCAACGCCTTCCGGCCGGCTTGGCTCCCCCGTTCAGGGCAAAGCAGCAATCCGCTGATGCAAGCGTCCCCGAATTGCGCTAGCTTCAGCAGCCCATGACTCGACGAACTGGCAGCGCCGATCTCCCTCTTCACACCGGACGGGTTCCGCCGTGGCTGGCGAGTCGCATGTCCTCGCTGGGCGCGATCGTCACTCAAGCGATCGTGCATCATTACGGCCGCGATGCGTTCCTCCAACGGCTGTCGCATCCGTTCTGGTTCCAGTCGTTTGGCGCCGTGATGGGGATGGACTGGCACTCCTCCGGCATCACCACCTCGGTGATCGGCGCACTGAAGCGCGGGCTCGGACCGCTTCAGGACGAGCTCGGAATTTATGTCTGTGGCGGCCGAGGTCAGCATTCGCGCAAGACGCCGGACGAGTTGTTGCAGCTCGCCGACCGCGTCGGCTTCGACGGCGCGAAGCTGACGCGCGCCAGCCGTCTGGTGGCCAAGGTCGACAGCGCCGCGGTCCAGGACGGTTTCGACCTTTACCTGCACGGCTTCTTCGTGACGGCCGACGCCAAATGGACGGTGGTGCAGCAGGGCATGAACGGCGACAAGCGGCAGGCGCGGCGCTATCACTGGCATTCCGAGGCGCTGAAGAGCTTTGTCGATGCACCGCACAGCGCAATCGACGGGCCGCAACAGGGAGAGATCGTCAATCTCACCGATCATCGCGCCGACATCTCTCGAACGGCGCAGCTCGAAATGCTCTCCGGTCTCGGCCCGGATCGCATCGTCTCCGAATTCGAACGGCTCATCGGCACCGGGGCCACGCCGGCACAGGGCACGCTGCCGCATCTGATCATGCCTGCCCATCACGACGTCCGTCCCAAGGACGTGTTCGCGCGCCGCCTGCACGGCACGCTGGCCGCGGCGGCCGAGCGGGGCCCGGTCGATTTCCCGGAGCTGCTGCTCACGCCGGGCGTCGGCGCGCGTACCGTGCGCTCACTCGCGATGGTCGCTGAGGTCGTGCACGGCGCCCCCTATCGCTTCAGGGATCCCGCGCGTTTCTCGCTCGCCCATGGCGGCAAGGACCGGCATCCCTATCCCGTTCCGATCAAGGTCTATGACGAGACCATCCGGGTGCTGAAGGGCGCGATCCAGAACGCCAAGCTCGGACGCGAGGAAGAGATGCATGCGATCAAGCGTCTTGACGAACAAGCGCGGCGGCTGGAGCGGACCGGGCGCGGCCCCTCGGTTGAGGCTTTCATCGCCAGTGAACGTGCGGCCTCACCGGATCTCGATGGCCGTTCGGTGTTCGGCTGGGAGCGTGACCTTGCGCCCACAAAAAAGCGGACCGGCTGAACACCGGTCCGCAAGTTGGCGGGAGGAACGCTCCATTCAGGTCTCGTCGGCCTCCGGCTTCTCATCGAGCCGGTTTGCTGCGTGGTCCTGATATTGTTCGGTCTGGATGGACTTGCCGTCCATGCCACGAATGTCCGAATGCTGTTTCTTGTCGCGGTTGGCCAGGACCATGTTGTCGCCGATCATCTCCTTCGGCACGTCGGTCAATGCGCCGGTGCCGTCGCCTTTGCCATGCATGCCCGATCTGAAGTGCGTCTTGCTGCCGTGCCCACCTGGCATCCGTCTCTCCTCTTGCAGTGGTCTTCCGATGGATTAGTGCTTCTGTTGCGCCGTCGTCGGTTTGGGCGGCTTGTGGCCGCTCTGGCCGGGATCGTTGTGCTTGTTGTGATCGCTTTCCTGGTTGAGACCGCCGCGGCTCACCGGAAACTCGCTGTGACGCGCTTCCGGCCGCGAACGATGAACGGCGGTATCCTGGACGTTGCGGCCAGACGCCTGATCGAGCTCCCTCGCATCGGGAACATCAGGCTTGCGTTCGAGAATGCGCACCTGCTGCTCGTGAGTCTTCTTGCCTTGCATGCTGATCTCCAATCGTCACCTGCCTCCGCCCTTTCCGGCCTCGTCGTGCCTGTGATGGGAATCGTGCTCGCCACCGCCGCCGGACACCCGGCTGTGGCTGCGCTGCGGATGGTCCGCCGGTGGCTTCTTGACCTCTAATGGTGCCTTCGCGTTCTCATGCGAGGCGCCGGGTCCGCCCTGACGAATGCTGTTCGGTGTCTTCGTGGATGTCGACATGAATGTCGTCCTCCTCAGCGATCTTGCTGATAGCCTTGATTGGTCGTGTTCTGCTTGATGTTGCCCTGCTGTCCCTGCTGATCCGGACTCTGTACACGCTCCTGACCGTGCGGCATCTGATCGGCGGACATCTGCTTGCGATCGCCGGTTCCCTTGCGGCTCTGATTGTCCGGTGGAACAGGTGGCATCTTGCTGGCCATGATCTTGTCTCCCGTTAAGACGTCGATCTGCGACATGCGCTCAAAGGAACTTCCCTCCGCGTCATGTCCGGATGACAACAGCACGAACGGCACACCGTTCCTGGCCGATCACACCAGGCGAAGATCTTCCGAAAGAGCGTTGTCAGTTCGCCGTGGTGAGGGAACGATCGTCCCTCGTTCCCGTGCGTGCAGTCGTCTCTGTTCCGCGGCCCTCTGCCGTGACGGGAAGCTTCGCGATCGCGCGCAAGCCCGGCCGCTTGCGCCAGCGGATCTCAGTGGCATCGACGGCCAGACTCAATTTCGGCCAACGCACGAACAGCGCCTCCAGCGCGCAGGCCGCCTCGATGCGCGCGAGTTGATGGCCAAGGCAGAAATGGATTCCCGTGCCGAACGAGATATGGCGGTTCGGCTTGCGTTCGAGATCGAGGCGCTCGGGACGATCATGCACCGCCGGATCCATGTTTGCGGCGGCAAGCATCACCATGACGCGGTCGCCCTTCTTCAGGCGCACGCCTTCGACATCGACGTCGCGGCGCACATAGCGGGGTTTGGAGAATTGCACCGGCGACACGGACCGCAGGAACTCCTCCACCGCAAGCCCGACACGGCTCCAGTCCTGTTCCAGCCAGTCGCGCAAGTCGGGATTTCTGAGAAGCTCATACGCGGAACCGCTGACGAGATGAGTGGTCGTCTCCGAACCCGCGGCGAGCAGCAGGAATACCATCGAAACCATTTCGTCCGGCGTGATCTGACCGCCCTCGCGCTCGACCTGGACCAGTTCGGCGATCAGGCCCTCGCCTCCATGCGCGCGTGCAAGCTGCAACTGCTGTTCGAGGTAGACTCGCATCTTGCGGAACGCGAACAGCAAGCGGAAGAAGCTGACGACATTCGTCAGCGAGGACATCTCGTTGGCCCAGGCGATGAATTTCGGACGATCGGCCGGCGGCAGGCCCAGGAGCTCCGAGATCACCGCGAGCGGCAGGATGCGCGCGTAGCGCTGGACGAGATCGGCCGGGCTTCCCGCTGCGAACAGTTCGTCGGCAAGCGTGTCGGCGATGGCACGGATGCGTGGCTCCATTGCAACGATCGCGCGGCGGCGAAAGGCCTCGTCCACGATGCTGCGCAGCCGCGTGTGATCCGGCTCGTCCATCGTCAGCATGTTGTTGGCAATGGTCCTGACGTATCTCGGCATCCACCAGCGCAGGCCCGCGACGTCGCCGTCCTCCTTGCGCAGCGTGAAGGTCGTGCCATCCTTCAGCACCTGTGCTGTCGCATCATGGGTCGTGGTGATCCAGACATCGCCGATGATGGGGAATCGCGTCGCAACCACAGGGCCGGACATGCGCAAGGTCGCGATCGCTTTGGGCGGATCGCGAAAGAAGGCCTCGCTGGTGAAATCGAGGCGTGCTGTCATGGGATCACCGGGGCGATTGGTAGCGTATCACCGAGATGGTGCATGGCGCCGCCGCCGCAAGGAGGCGCCTTTTCATCGACCGCAGACGTGGAAGAGATGCGCCTACCCGCCCCCGGGCGAACGCTGGCCAGTCTTGCGCTGCTGGGTGTAGGCGTCCCAATGGCTCCAGCTGCCATTACTGAGGCTCTGCAGGTCGGTTGCGAGCGGACGGCGTGTGCGCTTGTCGTGATCGGCAATCGCGCGCTCTGATTGCGCGATCTTCCGCTTGAGTTCCGCGACCGCCTTCTGGGTTTGGCCATTCCGCTTCGATGAGGCGATCTCGCCCATCGTGAAGCGTGCGGTCTCCAGCGCCTTCAACTCAGCGCGATTCTTCTTCAACTGAACCCGGTGCCAGGCGATGTTGCTGTCGCTGTCCGCAACCATGTGGGAACTCCGCTGATTCGTTCCTACAGTGTATCAAGCGCCGAATCGGCGCCGCAACGGGCCGCGCGCGGCGAAAATGCGGTCTTATTGCGAGAAAATCTCGTAATCAGCGCTCGGCAAAGGCCTTTTCGACCACAAACTGGGCCGGCTCGCCGTGATTGCCCTCGACCAAGCCGCGCTCGCCCAGGAGCACGCGGGTGTCCGCGACCAGCGCCGGGCTGCCGCAGATCATGACACGATCCCGGACTGCTTCCAGCACCGGCAGGCCGGTATCGGCGAACAGCTTGCCTGAGGTGATGAGGTCGGTGATACGGCCGCGGTTGCGGAAAGGATCGCGGGTCACGGTCGGATAGTAAATCAGCTGATTGCGGATGTACTCGCCGAGCAGCTCGTCCTTCGGCAGATGCTCGGTGATCATCTCGCCATAGGCGAGCTCCTTCACGTGGCGGCAGCCGTGCAGCAGCACGACCTTCTCGAACCGCTCATAGGTCTCGGGATCCTTGATCACGCTCAGGAAAGGCGCGAGGCCCGTGCCGGTGCCGATGAGGTAGAGGTTGCGCCCCTCCTCCAGATTGTCGATCACCAGCGTGCCGGTCGCCTTGCGGCTGACGATGATCTCGTCGCCTTCCTTCAGATGCTGAAGCCGCGAGGTCAGCGGGCCGTCCGGCACCTTGATCGAGAAGAACTCAAGCGTGTCCTCGTAATTGGCGCTGGCGACGCTGTAGGCCCGCAGCAGCGGCTTCTCGCCGACCTTGAGCCCGATCATGGTGAATTCGCCGTTGCGGAAACGGAAGGTCGGGCTGCGGGTGGTCTTGAAGGAGAACAGCGTGTCGGTCCAGTGGTGGACGCTCAAAACGCTTTCCTGATTGAAATTGCTCATCTCACCCTTCCGTAATCGCTTGCTTGCGGTCTCGAGGCGGTCAGCTATGCGTCGTTAGTACACGATCATTTGTATACTAATGAATAATCCGGCTTGATCCCGGGGTCAAGGCTGCCCAAGATCGGAAGCGTTGCAGTTAGGAATAAGGAGCCCTTCCATGGCGCATGACGCACCCCAGGCCACCGGACCCTCGAAGCTTGTGATCCGAAATATCGGCCTGATCCTGTCCGGCGCCTTGGAAAAGCCGATCCTGGACGGCGACACCATCGTCGCCGAGAACGGCAAGATCACCGCCATCGGCCGCTACAAGGACGTCAATACGGAAGGCGCGACCACCATCGTCGATGCTCAGGGCACCACGGTGGCGCCGGGCCTGATCGACAGCCATGTCCACCCCGTCGCCGGCGACTGGACGCCGCGCCAGAACCAGATCAACTGGATCGACAGCTACCTCCATGGCGGCGTCACCACCATGATCTCCGCGGGCGAAGTGCACATGCCCGGCCGCCCCCGCGACGTGGTGGGCCTCAAAGCGATGGCCGTGTTCGCCCAGCGCGCGTTCTGGACCTTGCGTCCCGGCGGCGTGAAGGTTCACGCCGGCGCGCCGGTGATCGAATGCGAGATGGTCGAGGAAGATTTCAAGGAGATGGCTGCCAACGGCGTCAAGTTGCTCGGCGAAGTCGGCCTCGGCGGCGTCAAGGACGGCCCGACCGCGCGCAAGATGGTCGGCTGGGCCCGCAAATACGGCATCCAGAGCACCATCCACACCGGCGGCCCGTCGATCCCCGGCTCCGGCCTGATCGACAAGGACGTGGTGCTGGAAGCCGACACCGACGTCGTCGGCCACATCAATGGCGGTCACACCGCATTGCCCGATGACCAGATCCGCTGCATTTGCGAGGGCTGCAAGCGCGGCCTCGAGCTCGTGCACAACGGCAACGAGCGCTCGGCCTTGTTCACGCTGCGCACCGCGCGCGAGATGGGCGACCTGCACCGCGTCATCCTCGGCACCGACGCGCCTGCCGGCTCCGGCGTGCAGCCGCTCGGCATCTTGCGCATGGTCTCGATGCTGTCCTCGCTCGGCGACCTGCCGGCCGAGATCGCCTTCTGCCTTGCCACCGGCAATACCGCGCGGATGCGGCAGCTCGATTGCGGCCTGATCGAGGTCGGCCGCTCCGCCGACTTCGTCATCATGGACAAGGCGCAGCACTCGCCCGGCAAGAACATCCTGGAGAGCGTCCAGCTCGGCGACCTCCCAGGCATCGGCATGACCATCATCGACGGCATCGTGCGCACCCAGCGCAGCCGCAACACGCCGCCGGCCGGCAAGGTGCCGGAGGTGGTGGCGAAGTAAGCCGGCATGACAGTGCCGTAGGGTGGATGAGCCGAAGGCGTAACCCACCCTACGAGACCGCCTTTACCTCAGCTTATTGAGAAGCGCCATCAGCAGCTCGCGCTCCTTCGGCTCGAGCGGCGCCAGCGTCTCGCGCGTGATCGCCAGCGCATTGGGCGCCAGCTTCTCCGCAAGCTGCTGACCTGCGCGCGTCAGGCTGACCAGGAGCCGCCGCCCGTCATCGGGATCCTGGCTGGTCTCGGTCAGGCCGCGCGCGGTGAGACGATCGATCACGCCCTTGATGGTGGCGACGTCCATCGCCGTGAGCCGCCCGAGCTGGTTCTGCGAGCATGGCCCGGTCTCGGCCAGCTTCGACAATGCGGCCCATTGCGTCGGCGTCAGATTGGTGCCGATGTCGCGGGCGAAGATCGAGCTGTGGCGCTGCCAGACCTGGCGCAGGATGAAACCGACCTGCTCGTCGAGCACGTAAGGCGGCTTGTTGAGCGCCTTGGCCGGTTTGACACTCTTCTTCGCCGTCACACTTCTCGCCATCCGTTCGCAGCCCTTCCCATTGCCTCACAACGACAGATGCGCGTCGCGGATATCGGGACGCGCGTCGAGTTCGGCCATGGTGCCGCCGAAGCAGATGCGACCGCGCTCGATGATGTAGGCGCGATCCGAAATCAGCCGCGCGAAATGCAGATTCTGCTCGGAGACGACGATGCTGACGCCCTCCTTCTTCATGGTCAGGATGGCATCGACCATCTGCTCCACGATCTTCGGCGACAGGCCCTCCGAAGGCTCGTCGAGCAGCACGAGCGAAGGATTGCCCATCAGCGTGCGCGCGATGGTGAGCATCTGCTGCTCGCCGCCGCTCATGCGGCCGCCGGGACGGTTCTTCATCTCGCCCAGATTGGGAAACAGCGCGAACAGTTTTTCGCGCGTCCAGTGCGGCGCGTTCGGGCGCTTCGGCTGGCGGCCGACCTCGAGGTTTTCCTCGACGGTCAGGTCAGTGAAGATGCGGCGCTCCTCCGGAACGTAGCCGAGGCCATCGCGCACGATCTCGTGCGTCGGCTTCGCCGAGACATCCTTGCCCTCGAACATGATGCGGCCGGAGCGCTGGGCGACGAGGCCCACGATGGAGCGGAACGTGGTCGACTTGCCCGCGCCGTTGCGCCCCAGCAATGCCACCACCTCGCCCTCACCGACTTCGAAGCCGATGTCGAACAGGATATGGGCGGGACCGTAATGGCTGTTGAGGCCTTGCACCGTGAGCTTCATGCCGATGTTCCCTCCCGGTGGCGGGCATCGTAGACGAGGCCCTCGCCGAGATAGACCGCCTGCACCTGAGGATTGCCGCGCACCTCCGCCGGCGAACCTTCGGCGATCAACGTACCGCGATTGAGCACGATGATGCGGTCGGCATGCTCGAACACCACGTCCATGTCGTGCTCGGTGAAGAGCACGCCGATCGATTTCTCCCGCGCGATGCTCGCGGTCAGCCGCATCAGATCGACGCGCTCGCGCGGCGCCATGCCGGCAGTCGGCTCGTCCATCAACAGCAGCTTCGGCTGGTTGGCGAGCGCGACCGCAAGTTCGAGCCGCTTGAGGTCGCCGTAGGCAAGCTCGCCGCAGGGACGATCCGCGTAGCCGCCCATGCCGACCAGCTCGAGCAGGCGGCCGGCCTCGCCTCGATCGAACTTCGGCGCGGAGCCCCAGAGATTGTAGAGCTGCTTCTCATGCGAAATCAGCGCGACCTGGACGTTCTCACGCACGGTCATGGTTGCGAAGGTCGCGGTGATCTGGAACGTGCGCCCGACGCCGAGCCGCCAGACTTCACGTGGCTTCCTGCCCGTGATCTCTTCGCCGAGCAGGCGGACATGGCCGCTATCGGGCTTGTTCTGGCCGTTGAGCATGTCGAAACAGGTGCTCTTGCCGGCGCCGTTCGGGCCGATCAGCGCCAGGATCTCGCCCGCGCGCAGCGAGAACGAGACGCCGCGCACCGCATGGATGCCGCCATAGGATTTGGTCAGGCCTTCGACCGCGAGAAGTGGGGGTATGGCGCTCATTCGGCAGACTCGATCGGCTTGGCAAGCAAGGGAGAGCCCGGCGGCGAAGACTTTCGCCGGCGCTGCACCAGCATCTCGAGCATGCCGACGATGCCCTTGGGGAAGACGACGACGATCAGCATGATGAAGCCGCCGAGCACGAGCTTCGACAGATCGGTCTGGCTGACCAGCCAGATGTTCAGGGCCTTGTAGACGATGGCCCCGATCACTGCGCCCGACACGGTCTCGACACCGCCGAGCAGCACCATGACCAGCGCGTCGACCGAGAGCGAGATGCCGAGATTGTCGGGGAACACGCTACCCTTGAGATAGGCGAACAGCGCACCGCCGATGCCGGCGGTCGTGCCGGCGATCACGAACGCGGTCCACTGGATGCGCTTGGCATCGATGCCGATCGCCTCGCTGCGCAGCAGCGAGTCGCGCGTGGCGCGCAGCGCGTAGCCGAACGGCGAGAACACCATGGCGCGCAGTGCGATGGTCACCGACGCAGCGACACCGAGCGCCAGCCAGTAGAAATGCGACGGACTGGCCGCCCACTTTTCCGGCCAGATCCCCAGTATGCCGTTATCGCCGCCGGTCACGCTCACCCACTGGAATGCGATCGACCACACGATCTGCGCGAAAGCCAGCGTCAGCATCGCGAAATAGACGCCGGAGAGCTGCACCGCGAAGAAGCCGAACACGGCGGCGCCCATGCAGCCGAGCAGCGGGCCGAGCAACAGGCACACGATCATCGGCAGCCCCGCCATCTTGGCGAGAAATGCGACGCCGTAGGCGCCGAGGCCGAAATAGGCGGCATGGCCGAACGAGGCGAGCCCGCCGACCGACATCAGGAAGTGCAGGCTGACGGCGAAGATCACGAAGATCGCGATCTCCGAGCCGACGGTCAGCAGATAATTGCCCGCGAACAGCGGCAGCATCGCTGCGACGAGGAGCGCCGCAAGCGCCGCCAGCCGTTCGTTCGACGTCAGGGGGCGCCAGGGATTGACGGTGAGGCCAGGCGTCCTTCGCGCGGCCGCCTCCGGCTTGCCGAACAGGCCCCAGGGCCGCACGATCAGCACTACCGCCATCACCAGGAAGACGAGAATGATGGATATCTTCGGGAAGATCAGGATGCCGAAGGCATTGAGCTCGGAAACCAGCACGGCGGCGACGAAGGCGCCGACGATACTGCCGAGGCCGCCGATCACGACCACGACGAATACTTCGACGATGATGCGCAGATCCATGGCGTGATGCACGGCATCGCGTGGGATCTGAAGCGCGCCGCCGAGGGCCGCGAGGAAGACGCCGACCGCGAACACCGACGTGAACAGCCATTTTTGATTGACGCCGAGCGCGGCGACCATGTCGCGGTCCTGCGTCGCCGCGCGCACCAGCACGCCCCATCGCGTGCGCTGGAACAGAAGCCAGAGAATGCCGAGCACGACGGGTCCGAGCACGATCAGAAACAGATCATAACTCGGGATGTTCTGGCCGAAGAAATCGATGGCGCCCCTGAAGCCCGGCGCGCGGCGACCAACGAGATCGTCAGGCCCCCAGATCAGGACCACGAGGTCCTCGACCATCAAGGTCAGGCCGAAGGTCGCGAGCAGCTGGAATAGTTCGGGGGCATGATAGATGCGGCGGAGCAGCACCATCTCGACGATGACGCCGATGACGGCCACTGCGAGCGCCGCCAGCACGATGCCGCCCCAGAATCCGAACGCGCCGGACAGTCGCTCCGTCAGCGTGAAGGCGATGTAGGCGCCGATCATGTAGAAGGCGCCATGCGCGAAATTGACGATCCGGGTCACGCCGAAGATGATCGACAGGCCCGACGCCACCAGGAACAGCGACGCTGCGCTGGCGAGACCGGTCAGAAACTGTACGACATAAAAGGCCATCGGCGGTCCGGGTTGGTTAAGTCTGAGTTCTGGGCTTCATCCTTCGAGACGGCGCTCCGCGCCTCCTCAGGATGAGGTCCGGGACCCTCTTGGTGAGGAGCGCGGCAACGCCGCACGTCTCGAACCACGAGGCCCCGGTCTCTCTTCGCATCAATCCTTCGGACGCAGCTTCGCGACTTCGGCATCGCTGGGCAGGTAGTCCGCGCCCTTCTTGTAAGACGAGTCCACCATTACGCCCTTGCCGTCCTTCAGCGCGGTCTTGCCGACATAGGCGCCGAGAGTCGACTGATGGTCGATCTTGCGGAAGGTGATCTCGCCGAATGGCGACGGCATCGAGAGCCCTTCCGCCGCGGCAATCAGCTTCTCCGGATCGGTCGAGCCGGCCTTCGCGAGAATGGCGGCTGCCGACTTGATGGTCTGGTAGCCGACGATCGAGCCGAGGCGCGGATAGTCGTTGTACTTGGCCTGGTAGGCCTTGAGGAACGCGTCATGTTCGGGCGTCTTGATCGAGTACCAGGGATAGCCGGTGACGATCCAGCCCTCCGGCGTCTCGTCCTTGAGCGGGTCGAGATATTCCGGCTCGCCGGTCAGGAACGAGACGACCTCGCGTCCCTTGAACAGGCCGCGGGTATTGCCTTCACGCACGAGCTTGACGAGATCCGCGCCGAAGGTGACGTTGAGGATCGCTTCCGGATTTGCCGCGGCAACCGCCTGCACCACCGGGCCTGCGTCGATCTTGCCTTGCGGCGGCCATTGCTCGTCGACCCACTGGATGTCCGGGCGCTTCTCCGACATCAGCTTCTTGAACACCGCGACCGCCGACTGGCCGTATTCGTAGTTCGGCGCGATCGTGGCCCAGCGCTTGGCCGGCAGCTTTGCAGCCGCTTCGACCAGCATCGCCGCCTGCATGTAGTTGGAGGGACGCAGGCGGAAGGTGTATTTGTTGCCCTTGGACCAGGTGATGGCGTCTGTCAGCGGCTCGGCCGCGAGGAAGAACACTTTCTTCTGGTTGGCGAAGTCGCTGACCGCCAGGCCGATGTTCGACAGGAACGTGCCGGCGAGCATCGCAACGCCCTCGCTCGAGACGAGCTCGTTGGCCGCGGTCTGCGCATCGGCCGGCTTGCCACCGTCATCCTTGGAAATAACGACGAGCTTCTTGCCGTTGATGCCGCCTGCCGCATTGATCTCCTCGACCGCAAGCTGCCAGCCCTTGCGATAGGGTTCGGTGAACGCCGGCAGCAGCGAATAGCTGTTGATCTCGCCGATCTTGATGTCCTGCGCCAGGGCCGAATGAGCCATGCCGCCCGCCAGAAGCGCGAAGGCCGCGCCGACGAAGTAATTTCTTGCTCGCATCCCAACCTCCAGTTTGAAATCTACTTCTCGAGCATGATCTTATCGGAAAACCGGTTCCCACTTTTCCGGATCATGCTCTATCTCAGACCGTCTTCGCCCTTGATCTCCGCGACCGTCAGCCCGCCGACGCGCGGCAGCGGACGGCCGCTGTCGGTGACGGCGACCGCGACCATGATCTCGTTGGCGCGCGGCGCGTCGTTGATCTGCACTTCCATGCCGTCGAAGTGACTGCGCACGAAGGCAGCATCCTTGTGCCCGAGCGGAATGTCCAGTGTCGTGCCCGGGCCGCTGCGCTTCTTCGAGGAGGGGATCAGAGCTGCGCCCTTGCCCAGCACTTTGCGCACCGGCGCACCCATCTTGGGGTGGAGGATGGCGGCGGCATGCTCCAGCTCGCCATTCTCGCCGACGGCAGCCGCCTTGCCGTAGCTCTGCGCCTTGGCGCCATCGATGCCGAGCGCGGCCACCGCACGCTTCGACAAGAGCTCGCCCAATTCCTCGCCGATCGCGATCAAGGGCGACAGATCCTCGACGTATTTTCCAGCAAACGGATTCTCGATCACGGCAATCGCAGCAGCACGCCGCGTCGGCGGCGACACCTGCCGGCCCATCTCCATCTGCGTCTCTTCGACGACGGTGACGATCTTGCGGATGATCGCGCTCATGATTGTGTCCTCAGGTTCTTTCCTGTTCAGGCATGAACCGCGTTCTCCAGCGTAACCGGGCGCGATCGCTGCCGCTCAATATCTTTCGATCCGATGACAAGCATATCACCACAAAGCTGCAACACGGCCCCCTCGATCAGTCCGCGATCGAACAATTGCCGTGCACATTCCGCGCCAGATTCGAGCGCCGCGGCGATCTCATCGTGAGACAGCTCGCCGACGTCGCGGGTGACGAGGCGCGCGCCCAGATCGCTATCGGGCTGAAGCTCGTTCGCAGGCTTGCGGATGATGGCGGGATGCCTGGGCAGATCGACGACATTGGCGATGATCGTCGCCGCCGCATCGGCGTGCGATGCAGTCGCCGCCAGCACTGTCACGGCATCGGCGATGCCGAGCGAAAAGCTGCGGCCGTGGCGCCCGCTGGTCGCGACGCCCCGCACAGGATCATTCGCATCGATCCTCATCGTCCGCATCACGCCGTCGCGGTCGGGCCGATCCATCAGGCCGAGCGAAAAATGCTCGCCCACACCGAGATGCAGCGCGATGTCGCCACCATTGTTGACGTAGGCGCGATCAAGCGTCGCAGCGCGCAGCATTGCGTCGAGAATCTCCTCCGCCACGCTGCCCGCCACCGCCGCCATGGGCGTGATGAAGCAATCGGCGGCATAGGGTGCGACCGCGGCGTGCATCCGACGCGCAACAACGCCCTTCAGCGACGTCCGCTCCGCGGCAGCCGTCCGCAATTCCGTCAGCTCCGCGCAAAGTTCGTCGAGCAATCCGGTGAACCGCAGCGCCGCAGCCTCATAAGCCGCACGAACTTCGCCCGACGTCCCCCTCGCCTCCATGATCAAATCGATCGGTCCATCCTGCAAATGCAGCCGCCGGCCACCAGACAGCAATGCGATTTGCGGGAGCCTGGTCATGCCCGCGGCCCCGGAATCGGATTCGCCCAGGGCAGCTGGCGGACGTCGTCGCCATTCTGGACCTCGGAGAGCGGTTTCACATAATCCATGTGGCCGCCGAGCGCAGCATAATCGGAGAGCTTCATGGTGAACTCGATCGGCGCCACCAGCGCCGGGGTCGGCACATAGCCGAACGCGCCTGACGGCATCTGCGTCACATCGACCATGTAGGTGATGCCGCCGCCGGGCCAGACATAGACCGGCGCCCCGCCGCTGGTGACGCGCGTCAGCGCGTCCTTCACCGAGCGTGTCAAACGCACGGGATTGTCGGTGACACCCGCGCGTAGCGAGCCGCCCGCTCCCGCCATGAACAACACCGTGCACAACGCGGGCTCGCAGTTTTCCTGGATGCGCTCGACCGAAAACCTCAGGTCAGCCGGCATCTCGGTCTGGACCGGCTTCAAGGCATCGTCGAGCACGTAGTAGGATGAATGCTCACCCGTGGTGGAGACCATCAGGATGGTCAGGCCGGGCTTCGCTTCCTTGGCATCGAACGGCCCGAGGATCGACAAGGGATCGGAGATGTTGGTGCCGCCCCAGCCCGTGCCGGGATCTGCGACCTGGAAATAGCGGCCGGGGGTCGAGCGCCGTCCCTTCATCTTGATGCCGGTATCGGCGATGTCGAGCAGCTTGCCCGCCTGGTGCTCGCTGAGCACGCCGGTGATGTGATCGTCGACCACGACGACCTCGTCGACCTTGCCGTGCCACTGCTTGGCGAACATGCCAATCGTCGCCGAGCCGCAGCCGACGCGCATGCGCTCTTCCCTGGCGCCGTTGACGATCGGCGGCTGCCCGGCCTGCACCACCACCGTGGCGCCGCCGTCGATGGTGAGTTCGACCGCCTTGCAATTGGCGAGGTCCATCAGCGTGTCGCAGGTGACGCGGCCCTCCTTCTTGGAGCCGCCGGTGAGATGATGCACGCCGCCGAGCGACAGCATCTGCGAGCCGTATTCGCTGGTGGTGACGTGGCCGACCGCCTCCCCTTGCGCGCGCACGGTCGCAGTTTCCGGCCCGAGATAGCGGTCGGTGTCGATCTTCACCTTAATTCCGCAATAGGAGAAGATGCCCTCGGTGACCACCGTTACCATGTCGACGCCGTCGACCTCAGCTGAGACGATGAACGGGGCCGGCTTGTAGTCGGGATAGGTCGTGCCCGCGCCGATCGCGGTGACGAAGGTCGAAGGCTCATGGACGATCTTGCCGTCCCAGTCCTCGGTGCGGCTGAACGGCACGAGCTTGCCGCCATGCGAGACCGTGCGCTCCAGGATGACGTGCGGATCGACGCGGACGAGCTTGCCATCGTGATTGGCGTAGCGGTCGCAAGCGCCCGCTGCGCCCGGCTTGATGTAGCACATCACCGGACAAGCATCGCAGCGGATCTTGTCGATGACGGCGCTCGTCGTTTCTGTCACCATGTCAGAGGCGAACACTTCGGTTATCATTCGTATACGAACGATGTTGCGCGCGGTCCCCGGGCGCTGTCAAGCGGCGGTGCAGCGCAAAAGATGCCGCTGCCGCATAAAACCTCATTTGCCTATCCGCTCTGTCCACAAAGAAGGCAACCACGCTGCAGTGCGGCATGCACGGCTTGCACGTTTGTGTACAAACGGTATCGTTCGCCACGGTAGAGTTACGCGCGCTTGGGAACGAGGATGACGAAGACACCGATCCGCCTCACCGTGAACGGCAGGATCCACGAAGTCACGGCGGGGCCGGACACGCCGCTGCTCTATGTGCTTCGCAACGAGCTCGCGCTGAACGGCCCGAAATACGGTTGCGGCTTGGGTGAATGCGGCACCTGTACTGTCCTGATCGACGGCGCGGCGGCGCGGTCCTGCGTGATTCCCGTTAGCGGCTGCGCCGGCCGCGACATCGTGACGCTCGAAGGCCTCGGCACCCGCGACAAGCCCGATGTGGTGCAGCAGGCCTTCATCGACGAGCAGGCCGCGCAATGCGGCTATTGCCTCAACGGCATGATCATGACCGCCAAGGCGTTGCTCGCGATCAATCCGCGGCCGACCGAACAGGAGGCGCTGGCGGCGCTGCGCTACAATCTCTGCCGCTGCGGCACTCATGTCGAGATCCTGCGCGCGGTGATGCGCGCATCGGGCCAGTTCGTCGAGGCCGCGGATTGATGGCCTCCCCTGTTTCGAACGGAGCTGAGCGGCCGTCGGGGTCGCTCGTCGTCGCCCGCACCGTGGACGAGGTCACATCCGAGACCTTCGTCCGCATCACCGCGGACGGCTCGGTCACGGCCTATAACGGCCATGTCGATCTCGGCACCGGGATCCGCACCGCGCTTGGCCAGATCGTCGCCGAAGAACTCGACGTCTCCTTTGCGCGCGTCGTGGTCGTGCTCGGCGACACGGCCGTGGTTCCGAACCAGGGCGCGACGATCGCGAGCGAAACCATCCAGATCACCGCCGTGCCTCTGCGCAAGGCTGCAGCGCAAGCGCGGCATTTCCTGATCGCACGCGCGGCCGAGCGGCTGGAGCTCCCTGCGGCAGATCTCAGGATCGAAGACGGCCTCGTCCGCGGCCACGACAATCGCAGCGTCAGCTATGGCGAGCTGATCGGCGACGAGACGATTCGTCTCGAGCTTGCCGATGAGGTCCCTGTGAAGCCCGTCGGCGACTACGCAATCGTCGGGCAATCCGTCCCGCGCATCGACCTGCCGGCCAAGGCCACGGGCGAGCTGACTTTCGTCCATGACATCCGCGTGCCGGGCATGCTGCACGGCCGCGTGGTGCGCCCGCCCTATTCTGGCATCGATGCCGGCCCGTTCGTCGGCACCAGCCTGATCGCCGTCGACGAATCCTCGGTCCGCGACGTCCCCGGCCTGATCGCGGTCGTGCGCATCGGTGATTTTGTCGGCGTGGTCGCCGAGCGCGAGGAGCAGGCGATCCGGGCGGCTGAGCAGCTCGAGCTGAGCTGGAAGCCGACGCCTGTCCTCACCGATCTTGCCGATGTCGAGACCGCACTGCGCGCCAATCCATCGACGCCGCGCACGCTGATCGACAAGGGCGACGTCGATGCGGCCATCGCCGGCGCGGCCAAGCCGATGCAGCGCACCTATGTGTGGCCGTATCAAATGCACGCCTCGATCGGCCCGTCGTGCGCGGTCGCCGACGTCCAGGACGGCAATATCCGGGTCTGGTCGGGCACGCAGAACCCGCACGTGCTGCGCAGCGACCTCGCCCTGCTGATCGAGCGTCCCGAGAGCGAGATCGAGGTGATCCGGCTGGAAGCCGCGGGCTGTTACGGCCGCAACTGCGCCGACGACGTCACCGCCGACGCGCTGCTGCTGTCACGCGCGGTCGGCCGGCCCGTGCGCGTGCAATTGACACGCGAGCAGGAGCACGCCTGGGAGCCCAAAGGCACCGCGCAGCTCATCGACGTCGATGGCGGGCTCGATGCCGACGGCGGCATTGCCGGTTACGATCTCGCAACGCGCTATCCCTCGAACGCCGCGCCAACTCTGGCGCTGTTGCTGACCGGCCGCATCTCGCCCGATCCGGCCGTGCTTCAGATGGGCGATCGCACCGCGATCCCTCCCTACGACTACGACCACATGCGTGTCGTTGCCCATGACATGCCGCCGATCGTGCGCGCCTCCTGGTTCCGCGGCGTCTCGGCATTGCCGAATACCTTTGCGCACGAATCCTATATCGACGAGGCCGCGACCGAGGCCGGCGTCGACCCGATCGAATATCGCCTGCGCTATCTCAAGGACCAGCGCGCGGTCGATCTGGTCAATGCAGTGGCCGAACGTGCAGGGTGGACGCCGCGGCCGGTCCGTGAGGAGAAGGAGGGCGAGGTCGTGCACGGACGCGGCTTTGCCTACGCGCTTTATGTCCACAGCAAGTTTCCCGGCTATGGCGCGGCGTGGTCGGCCTGGGTCGCCGACGTCGCGGTGAACAAGACCACCGGCGATGTCAGCGTGACTCGCGTCGTCGCCGGGCAGGACTCCGGGTTGATGATCAATCCGGACGGCGTGCGCCACCAGATCCACGGCAACGTCATCCAGTCCACGAGCCGCGCGCTGATGGAGGAAGTCTCGTTCGAGCGCGGGGCGGTGACGGCGCGCGAATGGGGCGCCTATCCCATCATCCCCTTCCCCGACGTCCCCAAGATCGACGTCCTGATGCTGCCGCGTCAGGATCAGCCGCCGCTCGGCGTCGGCGAGTCCGCGTCGGTGCCGAGCGCGGCGGCGATCGCCAACGCGATCTTCGATGCCACCGGCGTGCGCTTTCGCGAGCCGCCGTTCACGCCCGAGCGCATCCTGAAGGGGTTGCATGGCGATGCGGCGGTGATGCCGCAGGCGCTGCCCGCGCCCGCGGACCCGCAGCCGTCTCGCGTCTGGGCAAGTCCGTTCGCCAAGCGCGCCGGCATTTTTGCGTCCGTTGCAGCCGTCTGCACTGCTGCCATCGGCATTGGCGCTGCGCTTCTTCCTGGCCGAGCGATTGCGCCGATCGCACGCCCCGACGCGTCGGTCTATTCCGCGGCGACCATCGCCCGCGGCGAGCAGCTCGCAGCGCTCGGCAATTGCGCGGGGTGCCATACCAGCCTTGGCGGCGCGCTCAACGCCGGCGGCCGCGCATTGGAGACGCCGTTCGGCACGATCTACGCGACCAACATCACGCCCGACGTCGAGACCGGCATCGGCGCCTGGTCCTATCCAGCCTTCGAGCGCGCGATGCGCGATGGTTTGCATCGCGATGGACGGCAGCTCTATCCCGCCTTTCCCTACACGCATTTTGCGAAGACCAGCGACGCCGACATGCAGGCGCTCTATGCTTACCTGATGGCGCAGCCTGCGGTGCGCGCGACCGCGCCAGCAAATGCGCTCACATTCCCGTTCAATCTTCGCCCGCTGCTCGCGGGCTGGAACGCGTTGTTCCACCAGGCGCGCGAGTTCAAGCCTGATCCCGCCAAGTCCGAGCTTTGGAATCGCGGCGCCTATCTGGTCGAGAGCCTCGGCCATTGCAGCGCCTGTCATTCGCCGCGCAACGCGCTCGGCGCCGAGCAACGCGAAGCCTATCTCGCCGGCGGCTTTGCCGAGGGCTGGGAGGCGCCGGCGCTGACCTCGCCCTCGCACGCGCCGATCCCGTGGAACGAGGATGAGCTCTACGCCTATTTGCGCACCGGCCATTCGCGTTACCACGGCGTCGCCGCCGGCCCGATGGCGCCGATCGTCCGCGACCTGAAGGCGCTGCCCGACCAGGACATTCGTGCGATGGCGATCTATCTCAACTCGTTCAATGACGGCGCGACCGACCAACAGGCGCAGGATGCGCTCGCCGCCAGGCTCGAGAACGCGACACGGGTCACCGTCGCGTCCTCTACCGGCGCGCGCCTCTATCAGGGCGCCTGCGCCGTCTGCCACGAGGTCGGCGGCCTGCCGCTGTTCGGCACCAGGCCTTCGCTCGCGCTCAACAGCAACATTCACAGCACGAAGGCGGATAATCTCGTGCAGGTGATCCTGCACGGCATCACCGAACCCGCCTCCAGCGACCTTGGCTACATGCCCGCGTTCAGGAACAGCATGAGCGATGCACAGGTCGAGGAGCTCGTCACCTTCCTGCGCAGACAGTTCGCGCCGGACAAGCCGGCCTGGGCCGGGGTTCGCGAGACGATCGCACGGGTGCGAAGTTCAGCCCACTGACGTCATTCCGGTGCGCCGCGAAGCGGCGAGCTATGATGCGCAATTGCGCATCTGAGAATCCATAACCCCGGCTGGTGGTTATGGATTCCGGCTCCTTCGCTACGCTCAGGCCCCGGAACGATACTGATTGAAACGTCAGAATTACGTCTCTACCCGTGCTTCACCTCCACCGGGGGCGTGCCGTGGGTGTGGAAGGACTCGATCGTCTTCAATCCCCAGGCCTGGCCCTTCTTGCGCTCCTCCTCGGTCCACACGATCGGCTTCCAATCGGGCGCGAGAATGAGACGCGCGCCGGCATTGGCGACCTCGACGCGGTTGCCGCCGGGCTCGTAGACGTAGAGGAAGAAAGTCTGCTGGATCGCGTGCTTGTGCGGCCCTGTCTCGATATGCACGCCATTCTCCAGGAAGATATCCGCCGCGCGCAGGATCTCCTCGCGACTGTCGAGCGCGTAGGTGACGTGGTGGAAGCGGCCGGGCACGCCGGAATGGTCGAGTGAATAGGCGAAGTCGTAGCTCTTGTTCGACATCGTCAGCCACATCGCCGCTTCGCGGCCGTCATTGAGCACGATCTGCTCGGTGAGCCGGCAGCCGAGATAGGTCTCGAAGAATTCGCGGTTGGCCTTGATGTCGACGGCGAGACAGTTGAGATGGTCGAGACGACGGACGTTGACACCGCGGGCCGGAAAGCGCTGCGCCTGGTTCTTCAGCGCGGGCTTCAGCTCCGGCGGCGCCTGATACCATTCGGTCTCGTAATAGAGCTCGACGATGTGGCCATCGGGATCGCGACAGCGGAAGGTCGGCCCCTGCCCCATGTCGCCGTCGATCCAGCCGATGTCGAAGCCGGATCCTTTCAGCGCGGCTACCCGGCGCTCCAGCGCCTGCTGGCTGCGCGCGCGTAGCGCCATGTGGCCCATGCCTGACGTCCTCGACGCCGTGAGCTTGAGCGAATAGCGCTCGTAATCGTCCCAGCCGCGCAGGTAAACCGAGTCGCCTTGTCGTCCGCTGACGGTCATGCCCATCACATCGACGAAGAATTTCAAACTCTCGTCGGGCTTCGGCGTCAGCAGCTCCATGTGGCCGAGATGGGCGAGATCGAGGATCGGTTCGGGCTGCATGTATTCCTCCAGGAGGTCGCTGCGATCCGGCTCCACCGGACGGCGCGATGGAACGCAGGACACAACGACGCGCGCCCGCCTCGCACGGCGCCGGTGATTTCATTTGTACTAATGTACAAATGATTAGGTCCCGTCAACAAATCAAGCCGCCACGCCCGCTGCAAATGGCAGCCGGCCACGCCCGGCCCACCTTCCAAACGGACGGTAGCCCGCCTGAATGGTAAAATCTTCCTTAAGGTCGGCCCGGTGCATCGGCCTCGAAAGGCAGCAATTTCCCGGCGATTCCGCCCATAAGTATGCATCAGGAACAAACTTGGCGGCCGAATTGTCGCGGATTTAACGGAGCAGGCACGCCCGGCGTTTAACCCTTTGTCCAGCGACGGCCGCGCATAGTCCGGAGCAAATCCCTTAGCTCTTGCCGGGTTCATTCATCGTGACATCCTTTGGACGCGTGATTTCGGTTCGCGGATCGCTCGCCCGCGTCGGGCTATTGGCGGCAAGCCAAATGCCGATCTCGGAGGTTCGGGCGACCGTCGGCCGTTTCGTCAGCATTCGCTGCGCCAGCTCGGTCATCGTCGCGATGATCACCGAGGTCTCCTGCGAGAATCTGTCGAGCTCCGACGGCTACATCGCCATTGCCTCGGTCGACCTGCTCGGCGAGATCCTCAACGCCGCGGACAAGGCCAAATTCCAGCGCGGCGTCACCAATTATCCGACCATCGGCGATGCCGTCGACCTGATCACCAGCCAGGAGCTGCGCACGATCTACGCGCCAACCGGGTCGGATCAGATCAATGTGGGTTTCCTCCAGCAGGACCGCTCCGTCGTCGCCTATGTCGATGTCGAGGAGATGCTGTCCAAGCATTTCGCCGTGCTGGGCTCGACCGGCGTCGGCAAATCGACCGGCGTCTCGCTGCTGCTCAACGAGATCCTGAAGGCGCGGCCGAACCTGCGCATCTTCCTGCTCGACGTGCACAATGAATATGGCCGCTGCTTCGGCGACCGCGCGCTGGTGCTCAACCCGCGAAATCTGAAGCTGCCGTTTTGGCTGTTCAACTTCGAGGAAATCGTCGACGTGCTGTTCGGCGGCCGCGCCCGGCGTGCCCGAGGAGCTCGACATCCTCGCCGAGGTGATCCCGCTCGCCAAGGGCGTCTACACCCAGTACCAGAACGCCGACCGCATCGGCCTCAAGCGCATCGACCCCAAGCAGATCGGCTACACGGTCGACACCCCGGTGCCCTATCGCCTGGTCGACCTGTTGTCGCTGATCGACGAGCGCATGGGCAAGCTCGAGAACCGCTCCTCGCGCATCATCTATCACAAGCTGATCTCGCGCATCGAAGCCGTGCGCAACGACCCGCGCTACACCTTCATGTTCGACAACGCCAATGTCGGCGGCGACACCATGGCCGAGGTGATCAGCCATCTGTTCCGCCTGCCGGCCAACGGCAAGCCGATGACGGTGATGCAACTCGCCGGCTTCCCGGCCGAAGTCATCGATTCCGTCGTCTCGGTGCTGTGCCGCATGGCCTTCGACTTCGGCCTGTGGAGCGACGGCGTCTCGCCGTTGCTGTTCGTCTGCGAGGAAGCGCATCGCTATGCCTCCGCCGACCGTAACGTCGGCTTCGGGCCGACCCGCAAGGCGGTGTCGCGCATCGCCAAGGAGGGTCGCAAATACGGCGTCTATCTCGGCCTCATCACCCAGCGCCCGGCCGAGCTTGACGCCACCATCATCTCCCAGTGCAACACGCTGTTCACCATGCGTCTCGCCAATGACCGCGACCAGGCGCTGCTGCGCGCGGCGGTATCGGACGCGGCCGCGAACCTGCTCTCCTTCGTGCCGTCGCTCGGCACGCGTGAAGTGCTGGCCTTCGGCGAAGGCGTTGCCCTGCCGACGCGCCTGCGTTTCAAGGAGGTGCCGCCGCACCAATTGCCGCGCGGCGAGGCCACCATCTCCAGCGTGCCGTCGGTCACCTCCGGTCACGACATGCACTTCGTCGGCGCCGTTCTGGAGCGCTGGCGCGGCGCGACATCGCAGCGCGACGTGCCGAACGATCCCGTATTCTCGGCCCCGCCGGCGAAGATGTCCAGCGTCGAAGCCCCGATGCTGCAGCCTTCGATGGGACTCGATCCAGACCGCTTCTCGCTGTTGAAGAAGCCGCTGCGGTAGCACATCTCTCGTGTCCCGGACGCGCCGCAGCGTGCAACGCTGCTGCGCAGAGCCGGGACCCACGCCGCGATCACCGCCCTTAGACAAGCCTGGCCCCCGGCTCAGCGGCGTACCGCCGAAGCGGCGCTGCGCCGCGTCCGGGGCACGAGACCCTGCGACGCCTCTAGAGCGTCCCTTCCGCATAGACTATGGTTTCTGCCCCAAGCCGGAATCCACGCCCATGACAAAGACCGCCACGCAACGCTTCCCCGCACCCGCCCTCGAAACGCTGCCTGAGGACATCCGCGCGCGGCTTCTCGCCGTACAGGAGAAGAGCGGCTTCGTGCCGAACGTGTTCCTGACGCTGGCCTATCGTCCAGACGAGTTCCGCGCCTTCTTCGCCTATCACGACGCGCTGATGGAGAAGGACGGCGGCCTCACCAAGGCCGAGCGCGAGATGATCGTGGTGGCGACTTCGGCGGCGAACCAGTGCCAATATTGCGTGATCGCCCACGGTGCGATCCTGCGCATCCGCGCCAAGAACCCGCTGATTGCCGATCAGGTCGCGGTGAACTACCGTAAGGCCGACATCACGCCGCGGCAGAAGGCCATGCTCGACTTCGCGATGAAGGTCTCGGCCGACGCTCAGCGGATTTCCGAGGACGATTTCGCCGCGCTCCAACCGCACGGCTTCAGCGACGACGACGTCTGGGACATCGCCGCGATCGCCGCCTTCTTTGCACTGTCGAACCGGCTGGCGAATTTCACCGGCATGCGCCCGAACGAGGAGTTCTACCTGATGGGACGACTGCCGAAGAGGTGACGGCAAGACATGACCGAGCTGGACTGGCCCGAAATCCTGCTGCGCCTTGGCGCAGCGACGCTCGCCGGCGGCGCGATCGGCCTCAACCGCGACCTGCACAGCAAGCCGATCGGACTGAAGACGCTCGGCATCGTAGGGCTCTCAACGGCAACCGTCGTGCTGCTCGCGGTCCAGTTCACCGAGCCCGGCAGGATGACCGATGCGACGAGCCGTGTGATCCAGGGCATCCTAACCGGCATCGGCTTTCTCGGTGCCGGAGTCATCGTCCACGAGAGCGACCGCTTTCGCGTGCGCGGTTTGACCAGTGCCGCCTGCACCTTCCTTGCCGCATGCCTCGGCATCGTCTGCGGCACCGGGCAATGGGGGATCGTCGCCGTCGCTCTGGCGCTGGCCTTCGTGCTGCTTACGGTCGGCCGCCGCATTGAGCGCTGGCTGCACCGCATGCTTGGCGGCAGGGACGAGGCGCATGAGGTCGAAAGCGCCCCGGAAGAGCAGCACCGTTAGCAGTCGGTCCGACGGATTCGCCGCCAGCCTGCGCGGTGCCAGCAGAACGCCGCAAGCGCAATCGGCAGCGAAAGAGCCAGCCACGACAGGCCGTCCCAGATCCCATCGCCGACGAGCGCCAGACCGAGCCCCGCGGCGCAGACCAAGCCGACAAGGAGCGGCGCCCGGAACACGTCCCATACACTTCTGTGGTGCCGGACCAGGTTCGGGGCGTCCGCCTTGGACAGGGAAGGACGCATGGGATCAGACACCGACTGCCGTGATCCGCTCTGCGCGGAGCGGCTTGCGGACCGACGGCTTTCGCCTTGCCGCCCAGAGATAGATTCCGCTGACGAGGACGACGATCGTCATGATGTCGAGAAACGCCCAGACGATCTTCAACGGAAGCCCGCCGTAATCGCCGAAATGCAGCGGACGCGAGACCTGAAGCGTATTCAGATACCACGGCACTTCAGGCGCCACGATCGTCTTGCCGTCATTGGCATCGACCAGCATCGGCTGAAGCATGCGCGCCGTGAAAGGCGTCGCTCCCTTGGTCCAGACGACGAGGTGCTGCGGGCTGCCGAAACGCGCCGCGGTCGGCATCGTCACCGAAGTGACGAGGCGATCCGGAAATCTGGCGCGGACGAGTTCGACTGCGGCCTGAACCGAAGGGATCGGAGCCACGGGCTTGCCCAGATGGGGCGCCAGCAGGACGGGAATGAGCTGCGCCCGCCACAGGTCGAACAGCGGCGTCGCCAGCGTGTTGATCATGCCGGTGAGGCCCACCACCATCGTCCAGGTCACGGTGACGATGCCGAGGAGATTGTGGGTGTCGAGCCATTTGACGCGCGGCGACGACCGCCGGCGAATCGTGCCGAAATCCAGCCGCCGCATGAACGGCCAATAGACCACCACACCGGATATGATCGACATCGCGAATACCAGCCCCATCGCTCCGAGAAACAATTCGCCGGGGAGCCCTGCGAACATGTCCTTATGGATCCGCAACACGATGTCCATGACGTCCTGATGCGGAGCCTCCTCTCCGAGCACCTCGGCCGTACGCGCATCGAGAGTCAGGCGATGGAAATTGCCCGGGGCCGGGATAGCGGTCGGAGAAACCGCGACAGTCACCAGCGGCTCGGTCTGCTTGAGGTTGAGAAGCAGGACGTACTGACCGGGAAAGCGCGCTTGAGCCGCCGCGATCATCCGGTCGAGCGAGAGACGCGACGTTCCTTGCGGCATGGCGGGCGCCGCGATCTCGTCCTCGAGCAGATCGTCGATCTCGTCGTGAAAGACCAGCGGCAGCCCCGTCACGCACAGCATCAGCAGGAACAGCATGCACACCAGCGAGGTCCAGGTGTGAACGCGGGACCATAGGCGGATCGTGCGTGCCTGAACCATGACGATCCTTACCAGCGATAGCTGACCGTGCCCGTGATGGTGCGCGGGCTGGTGTATTGGCAACCGCCATTCGTCGTGCAGGCAAGCGTGACGCGGTCGGCGATGTTCTTCACGTTGAGCGCCAGGTTCACGCCCTTCGGCTGGCGATAATGCAGGCCGGCATCGAACACGACGTAACCTTCGTTGATGATGGTGTTGGTGGTGTCGGCAAAGGTCGGTCCGTTGTAGCGGACGCCGCCGCCAAGTCCCCAACCGTCCCACGTGCCGCCCTGGACCGTATAGTCGAGATAGGCCGACGCCATCTGGCGGGCCACGAGCGTCGGCACCTTGCCGAGGTCTGCGGCAGTGGTGGTTTGCGTCACCTTCACGTCCATGTTGGTATAGGTCGCAACGAGGTTAAGCCCCGGCACGATCTGCGCCAACGTCTCGAACTCGATGCCGCGCGAGTTCACCTCGCCAAGCTGGACCGAGAAGCCGAGATGTGATGGATCGCTCGTGAGCGAGTTCTGCCGCGTCAGATCAAACAGCGCCACGGTCATCAGCAGGGTCCGCGATGGCTGATACTTCACGCCGACCTCATGCTGCTGCGCCGTCGTCGGCTTGAACGGGCTGCCCGCAAAGTCCGTGCCCGGGGTCGGCAGGAACGACTCCGTATAGCTGTAGTAAGGCGCCACGCCGGAATCGAACACGTAGGAGACGGCGCCTCGCTTGGTGACGGCGGTGTCCTTGGTATCGGTGGTCTTGTTGGTCGCCAAGGCGTAGGTGTTCTGTTCGGAAACGTCGTACCGTCCGCCCAATGTGAAGATCCAGTTCTGGATCTTCATCTGGTCCTGCACATAGACGCCGACCTGGTCGATCGTCTGGTTCGCCGAGGGGGTGACGAGCGCAGTCGGAATCGCGATGGCTTGGTCGTAGACTGGATTGATCTTGCTGAGCGACGGCGCACTTCCGGAATAGGTGCGGTCCGTCATGTTGAAGGTCAGATAGTCGACACCGGAGACCACCATGTGCTGAAGCGGCCCCGTGCCGAACTTGCTGATCAGGTGGTTGTCGGTCGACAGGGTGTCGACCTGCTCCTGGATGCGCATCGCGCGACGCGGAAAGACCGTGGTGGTGTCGAGCGGAGTTCCGACGAACGTCAAATAGCGATAGTCGAGCTCGGTGTGGCCATAGCGAGCCTTCGATTCGAAGATCAGATTGTTGCTGAAGCGATGCTCGAACTGGTAGCCGACACGCTCCTGCTCCTGGTCGAACCTGTTGTAGCTGGGGTCTCCGAGGAACAGCGGCAACGCCGTGATACCGGTGACCTTCCCGCCGCTGAGATGACCCATCGACAGCGGAAACGCATTGCCGGTCAGATCGTGGGTGTAGTCGGCGAGAATGGTCAGCGTGGTGTCGTTGGTCGGCTTCCAGGTTACGGCGGGAGCGATATAAGTCCGGTTGTCCTTCACGAAGTTCGAGAAGTTGGCGATCTGCGCATCGGAATCCCTGAACACGCCGGTCAGCCGATAGAGCAATGTGCCATCCTTGGTCGCGGGCCCGCCGAAATCGAAAGCGCCCTGAAACCGGTCGTAATTGCCGAACTGGCCGACGATCTCGCCGAAGGCCTTGTCGGTCGGCCGCTTGCTGATGACGTCGACGAGACCGCCCGGCGCGCCCTGCCCATACATGACCGAGCTCGGCCCCTTGATGACGTCGATGCGCTCGAAACCGTACGGCTCGTTGCGGAACAGTGACAGGAAGGCGGGATCGCCGACCTCGCGAAGCCCGTCGCGATAGGCGCCGTAGCCGTTGTTGTCGAAGCCGCGGATGAAGACATTGTCGAAGCGCGGGTCCTTGCCGCCCGGCTGAATGGCAAGACCTGCCACATACTGTAATCCTTCGACCAATGTCGTGACCGAGCGGGCATCGAGCTGCTCGCGGCTGACCACGGAAACGGATTGCGGCGTCTCGAGGATCGGGGTGTCGGACTTCATCGCAGCCGAGCTGACGACGGGTACAAAGCCCCTGACCGGATCCGTGCCGCGTTCCGTTGCAGCGGCGGCCGGCTGAGAACCGGCCTGGGACGGCTGTCCAGCCGTGCGCGATCGTGCGCGGCGGACACCTGCGGATCGCGAGCTGCGCGATGTCGTGACCGGGCGCTTGTTCGCCCGGCTTTGCTCGACCACGACCGGCGGAAGATCAGATGCGCCACTCACGCTCTGGGCTCGCGCGTCGCCGCCAAAGGCGATGGCCGGAGCAAGCGCGAGAAGAGTGCACAGCACCGACACGCGTCCGCGCTTCGTTGCGCGTGCGTCAAACGCGAATTCCAGCATTCCCAGTCCCCGAATTTACCGGGACGACCATGCAGAGACTCCGAGCGCATAATCAAAGTCTTTTGGGCGCTCGTGTCGTAGAATCTATGTAGACTGGATTCATTCTAATGGAACGACGTCAGCATCTCGCATGCGTCTTCCGCTGATTGCATGAATTCCCGACGCTGACGATGCACGGCTGCGAACCACAACGACTGAGCTGCCGCACCCGATTAGAATCGCAACCGCCGCGCCCAAATCGGTTTCAGCAATTCGAGCACCGTGATCACCAGCAATCCGGCGCCGAGCGGGATCATCAGGTCGTCCAGGTGCAGGGGACCGAAACGAAAGAGACTGGACGCCGGCGGCCAGAACAGGGCTGTGGCGAGAACGAGCGCGATCGACAGGAATATCCAGAGCAATGCCGGGTTCGGGCGGAAGAAGGCCGACAGGAAGGAGGCGCTGAAGGACCGGTTGACCAGGACCAGCGCCACGATACAGACGACGAGCGCAATGAATGCGAGCGCGCGCGCCTCGTCCGCCGGAACGCCGGAACGAAGCGCCACGACGAAGATCACGGCGATCAAACCAAATGCCATGACGCCCTGCAGGACGCTCCAGCCCACCAAGGCCCACGAGAACAGCTCTGCATCGGCGCGCCGCGGCGGGCGCGCCATGACATCGCGCTCCTCGCGCTCGGCTTCGAACACCAGCGAGCAGACGGGATCGATGATGAGTTCCAGAAATGCGATATGAACGGGACCGAGAACCAGAGGCAGCCCGAAGACCAGGGGAAGCAGGGCAAGCCCCGCGATCGGAACGTGGACGGCGAAAATGAAGGCCATCGCCTTGCGCAGATTGTCATAGATCCGGCGTCCCAGGCGGATGGCTGCGACGATGGAGCCGAAATCGTCGTCGAGCAGGACGATCGAGGAGGCCTCGCGAGCGACGTCGGTGCCCCGGCCACCCATCGCGATCCCGATATGGGCGGCCTTCAGGGACGGTGCGTCGTTGACGCCGTCGCCGGTCATCGCAACGATCTCGCCGCTGCGCTTCATCGCCTGAACGATCCGCAGCTTCTGCTCCGGCAGAACCCGCGCGAAGACGTTCACCTTGCTGACGAGCACGTCGAGCTCGCCGTCGTCCGCGAGCTTGATCTGCTCGCCGGTCACGACCTCGTTGACGTCGAGTCCCGCCTGCCTGGCAATCGCCATGGCGGTCGCCGGATAGTCGCCCGTGATCATGACGACGCGAATGCCGGCCGAACGGCATTCAGCCACCGCCTCGGGAACGCCCGGACGAAGCGGGTCGGCCAATCCCACCAGACCGACGAACCGAAAGGCGAAGCCTTCCTGGGACGGCGGCAGGTCCTCGCCGTCGAACGTTGCGGCGGCCACGCCCAGCACGCGAAGACCGTCCTTCGCCATCGCCGCGACCGCGTCCCGCATTGCCTCCTGATCCGCTCCATCCAGCTTACAAAGGTGCGCGATCGCCTCGGGGGCGCCTTTCGCCGCCGCTAGGAGACCCTGCTGATGCGACGATCGCCAGACCTGGGTCATGGCCAGCAGCTCGGGGCGCAGGCCATAGCTGCGTATCAAGGTCCGAGCGTCCGCAGCCTCGCCCTCCTGCGGGAGTCCTGCATGCAAGAATGCGTGTAGGGCCTTCTCCATCGGATCGAAGGGTTCTGGCGAGCTCGCCAGAACGCTGCAACGCGCCAGTTCGAGGAACTCTGCTCCCACAGGACCGGGCTGCGCGGACGCAGGGCGCACGCATGCGCCGTCGCGCAACCTCAGCTCCGCAACCGACATCCGGTTCTGCGTCAAGGTGCCGGTCTTGTCGGTACACAGCACCGTCGCCGAGCCGAGCACCTCGATCGCTGCGGCGCGCCGCGTCAGCACGCGCGCCTTGGAGATGCGCCAGGCGCCCATGGCCATGAAGACCGTCAAGACGACGGCAAACTCCTCGGGAAGCATCGACATGCCGATTGCAATGCCTCCAAGCAACGCTTGCAGCCAATCTCCGCGCAACATTCCGTAAAGCAGGACAGCGGCGAGGCTGATCGCCACGCCGCCGAGGAGGCAAAGCCGTACGAGTCGTGCGGTCTGCTGCTGCAGCCGCGGCGGTTCCGGCTGCAAGCCATGCAGCGACAGTCCGATCTTCCCGATCTCGCTGCGAGGGCCGGTGGCCTCGACCACGGCCAGGCCCTCGCCTCGGACGACGAGTGAACCCGAATATACGAAGGGCTGGTCATCGCCGCCCGGGCGATGATCGGCCAAGGCGGATTCGGCGGCCGGCATCTTGACGGGCTGCTTGCGAACCGGGACCGACTCTCCGGTCAGCAGGGACTCGTCGACCGCCAGATCTTGCGCACTGGTGAGCACTGCATCTGCCGGAACCCGGTCGCCTTCGGAAAGAACGAGGAGATCGCCACGGACGACGTCGCGGCCTGCGATCCGCCGGCGTTCCCCGTCCCTGACCACGAGCGCTCGCGGACTGGTCAGCTCTCGCAATGCTTCCAGCACGCGTTCGGTGCGTGCCTCCTGCACGATGGTGATCACGATGGAGATGGCGCCGAAGGCGAGGAGAAGCAGTGCCTCGCGGAGATCGCCCAGCAGGAGGTAGACCAACCCGCCGCACAGGAGAAGCGCGAGCATCGGCTCGCGCAGCACCTCGAAGACGATGCGCAGCGGAGTACGCCGTTCGGGCCGAGGCAGCTCGTTGTAACCTTCCTGTTGCAGCCTCAGCCGGGCCCCGGCTTCACTCAGACCGGCCGAACTGCCGCGTTCTGCCTCGCTCACGTCTTCCGCCGCAGGCTCCAGAGACTTCCAACGCCCAGAATAGCGGTCACGAGCAGAATCGCAACGAAGGTCTGGATGATCGTGAAGTTCAGGGCATCGCGCGCAAGGAACAGCGCGGTGACCGCGCCGGCGATGACGAAGAGAATACGAAAGATGATGCTCATGGCCATGTCTCCAGTCAGCATGACCTTGAGCCCACCTCGCCCTCGACATCGGGACGCAACGCTGCTTCGGCAATCATGCGGGCGGACCATAGCCGCCGGCCGTCGCGCAAATTTGCGGAAGATCAAGCGTGTCCGGGCCGCCAAGGCGCTAGCGGTTTGTCATCAACTCGAGCGCCGGGGCAAAACGATCGGCAAATGACAATGTCTTGGCGTGGTGAACTGCGGCAAACGATGCCGAGATCCCTGCTGAGGCGACGGCGAGCAAAGCAATGGCAAAAACCAGACGGCGCATTCCGGCCTCCTGTGTGAGCTCGATAGCCCCAAGAGATGGGGTGGCCCTGTTTCAGGACCGCTTCATGGAGACGGGAAAGTGATTTCGCTCAAGCGACCGTGATGTGGTGCGGCTGCCGGTACCGCACGGCACCACCGCCCTAATCATCGTCCGCCGGACCGCACCAGCCAGGCAGATAGATGGCATTCTTGCTTCTGGCCGCGACCATCGCCTTCTCGATCGCCCTGTCGAAATCGGACTCCACCACCTTGCGCGAGACCTGTCGGCGCAGGAAATCGGCCCACAGAAATTCGGAGAACGGCGAGGTGTCCTTGGCGAAGCCGCCTATGCGGCGCAATTCGCCGGCAAGGCTGCGAAACGGATCGTCCTTGAGGTCGGCGACCGATTTCGGCAGGTCGCGGAACGATCGCCGCTCGCCCTTGGCGTCGTAAGGATAGACCCAGCGCTTGTTGTCCATGACGCCCCAGAAGGCCTCGCGCTCGACCATCCTGAGGTCGCCGACGATGGTCACCAACACCTCCTTGACGCCTTCATCGTGCAGCGCGCGGCCAAGATGATGATGATCGATCACGTAGTAGCGCGAATCGGGGCCGCAGATGACAGGGATCATGTGCTTGCCGAGCAGATCAGCCTGCTTCTTCTCGTCGTGCTCGCGCCAGCGCTTGCGCTTCTCCTTGACCTCGCGCATGCCCACCGTCATCTGCGTCGGCCGGAGCGACAGGATCGGGACAGGATGCACTCGCGGCTCGCGCGTATTGGTCATGATCGGTAGGTCCTCGAATGGTCCGGGTTCCCGCGACTATGCCATGGGCTTCGCGGCGACAAAATGCGTTCGGAAAGGACGCGGAGATCACAAGTCGATACCGGCGGGACGAAGGGCGAACTCCGTGGCTGTTGCTATCCCTGTCTTTGCGGCGCAACCCGCACACCACGGCCGCGCGACGGCCGGTTCCGGGACGGCTCCGCACCGGCCCATGCACAAATAGTGCAAACGCACAAATGCACGCGAGCATTGAGAAGATTTTCTGCAACGCCTTCGCCACGTATGCTATCTAAATCGCTGCTTCGGAGTGATCCCCGCCCCATGAACAACCAGCGGCCCATAAGCTCGGATGACGAGCACCGGGTGCTCCAGTTCAGGCCGCGCACCTCGCCTTCCCCGGCGGTCCAGCGCGGCAGCGGCACCGTACAACCGTTGCGCGTCGCGCCCGAACGGCTGGACCTGTCGCGCTATGAGCAGCCCCGCGCCGAACCCGACAATTTCCGCCAGCGCATGCTTGCCAACATCGCGGCGCTGGCCTTCACCATCGCGCTGACCGCGATCGGGATCTGGCTCGCGGTCAGCATCGCCGACCTGCGCCGGACCCAGGATTGCGTGCTGATGGGCCGCCGCGACTGCGTCAAGATCACGACTCCGCATATTTAGGACCGTTTCGCCCGCTGGCCGCGCGGCGCAAGGGTCCCGGCGGACATCCCCAGCCTGTTCCTTTGCGATCCCCTCGGCCTGCCCGGCTCCATTGAACTCGGGGCGGCGCTCCGATATACGGGCTTTCGACCCGGCCAGAGGGGGGTTTGAGGGCGTCATTCGGGGCGCGATGCCCACCCACCGTGCCACTCTGGACAATCTGACAAATACCCGCAATATATCAAAGGCTTAGTGATGTCTTCCACATTCGATCAGGTCGCTACGATCATCGCTGAAACCTGCGACATCCCGCGCGACACGATCACGCCGGATAGCCATGCCATCGATGACCTCGGCATCGACAGCCTCGATTTTCTGGACATCGCGTTCGCGATCGACAAGCAGTTCGGCATCAAGCTGCCGCTTGAGAAGTGGACTCAAGAGGTCAACGACGGCAAGGCGACTACCGAGCAGTATTTCGTGCTGAAGAACCTCTGCGCTCGCATCGACGAACTGGTTGCGGCCAAGGGCGCGAGCGCCTAAGGGCGCAGTCATGCAACTCGAATACTTCCACATGATCGACCGCGTCGTCGACCTCAAGGTCGACGAGAAGACGATCGTCGTCGAAGCGCAAGTCCCGAAGGAAAGCACCATCTTCGAGGGGCACTTCCCCGGCTATCCCCTGATGCCCGGCGTGCTCCTGATCGAATCGATGGCGCAGGCCTCGGGCTGGCTTCAGCTCGGCGTGTTCAAGTTCGAGCGCATGCCGATCCTGGCCGCCGTGAAGGAGGCCAAGGTGCGCGGCTCGGTCTTCCCCGGCGATCTCATGAGCATCGAGGCGCGCCTCACCCATGAAGGCTCCGGCTATGCGATGACCGAGGCCAAGATCAGAGTCGGCGGCAAGCTGCGCGCCAATTCGGCGCTCACCTTCACGCTGATCCCCTTCCCCAATGCGGATATGCGCTCGCACATGGACGCGATCGCCAAGCGCGTCGGATTTCCGCAACAGGCCGTATCGACATGACTGACACTCCCGCTTCGAAGCCTGGCCAGACCGAGGTCTGGATCACCGGCATTGGGTTGGCCACCTCGCTCGGCGAGGGGCTGGACGCCAACTGGGCCGCGCTTCAGGAGAAGCGCATCAATGTCGACGAGAAGGGCTTTGCGCCCTACATCGTGCATCCGCTGATGCCTGTTGCCTTCGACAGCCAGATCCCGAAGAAGGGCGACCAGCGCCAGATGGAAGCCTGGCAGCGCATCGGCACCTATGCCGCCGGTCTTGCGCTCGATTCCGCCGGGATCAAGGGCAACAAGGACATCCTGTCGAAGATCGACATGGTCGTGGCCGCTGGCGGCGGAGAGCGCGATCTCAACGTCGACAGCGGCGTGCTGACGGCCGAGGCCAAGGGCGCCAACGCGCCCGGCTTCCTCAACGAGCGGTTGATGAGCGATCTCAGGCCGACGCTGTTTTTGGCCCAGCTCTCCAACCTGCTCGCCGGCAACATCGCCATCGTGCACGGCCTGGGGGGCACTTCGCGCACTTTCATGGGCGAAGAGGTCGCCGGCGCCGATGCCGCCCGCATTGCGCTTGCGCGCATCGCCTCGGGCGAAAGCGACATCGCGCTGGTCGGCGGCTCGCACAATGGCGAGCGCAAGGACCTGTTGGTCCTCTACGAATTCGGCGACTTCAACCTCAAGGACAAGTTCGCTCCCGTATGGGCGCGCAAGGACCACGCCGGCTTCGCGCTCGGCTCCGCCGGCGCCTTCCTGGTTCTGGAATCCAAGGGGCATGCGGAAGCGCGCGGCGCAAAGCCGTTCGCAAAATTGTCGAGCGTCGTCGCAGACCTCGCCAAGCGCAAGCGGCCCGGCGACATGGCCGCGACACTGGAGAAGCTGTGGGCCAAGCTGCCGAAGCGCGAGGGCAAGGGCGCCATCATCACCGGAGCCACCGGTGCGGAGCCCGCGACCTCGGAAGAGCGCGGCTTCCTCAAGAGCCATGCCGACTTTCCGGTGCGCTCGACCGGCACGGTGTTCGGCCACGCCATGGAGACGCAATTCCCGCTCGGAATTGCGCTCGCGGCGCTGTCGATCTCGCGTGGTGCGCTGTTCCCGCCGAACGATTCGACCGGCACCGAGATTGAAATGCAGGGGGCGCCCACCCAGATTGTGGTGGTGGGAGCTGGACACTGGCGCGGCGAAGGCATGGCGCTGGTCGAGGCAGTTTAGTTAGCTCAAGCGGGGGATCGACATGACTGCAGCACGCGATAAATTCGGGCGCCCCGTCGTCGTCGTCACCGGCATGGGCATCTTGACGTCGCTCGGGGCCGGCAAGACCGACAATTGGGCGAAGCTCGTCGCCGGCGAATCCGGCATCCGCACCATCACGCGCTTTCCGATCGACGGCCTGAAGACCACGATGGCCGGCACGGTCGATTTCGTCAGCGTCGATCCGTTCTCCTCCACCGCCCTGTCCGAACGGATGGCCGAAATCGCGACGCAGGAGGCGCTGGAGCAGGCCGGCATCGGCGCCAAGGCCGATTTCCCGGGTCCCCTTTTCCTTGCCGTTGCGCCGGTCGAGGTCGAATGGCCGCAGCGGCGCGAACTGGGTCGCGCCGTCGGCCAGCTCGACATCAACTATGACGATTTGCTGCGCATTTCCGGCGGCGGCAAGTACAGCGCCTACCATCATCGCTTCATGTTCGGCTCGGTCGCGGCATCTCTCGCCGAGACGTTCGGCACCAAGGGTTCGCCGATCTCGCTGTCCACGGCCTGCGCCTCGGGTGCGACCTCGATCCAGCTCGGCGTCGAGGCGATCCGCCGCGGCGAGACTGATGCCGCGCTGTGCGTCGCGACCGACGGTACCGTGAACCCGGAAGCGCTGGTGCGCTTCTCGCTGCTTTCGGCGCTGTCGACCCAGAACGATCCGCCGCAGGCGGCCTCCCGTCCCTTCTCCAAGAACCGCGACGGGTTTGTGATGGCCGAAGGCGCCGGCGCACTGGTGCTCGAAAGCTACGAGGCGGCGACTGCGCGCGGCGCGAAAATCCTCGGCGTGATCGCCGGATGCGGCGAGCTCACCGATTCCTTCCATCGCACCCGCTCCTCGCCCGACGGCAAGCCGATCATCGGCTGCATGAACAAGACGCTGGCAGACGCCGGCATGACGCCGGACCAGATCGACCACATCAACGCGCACGGCACCTCGACACCCGAAAACGACAAGATGGAGTTCAACACGACATCGGCCGTGTTCGGCGATCTCGCGCAGAAGATTCCGGTCACCTCCAACAAGTCGATGGTCGGCCACACCATCTCGGCCGCCGGCGGGGTGGAGGCGATCTTCTCGCTGCTGACGCTCGAGCATCAGCGCATTCCGCCGACGATCAACTACGACAACCCCGATCCCGCGATCCTGTTCAACGTCGTCGGCAACAAGGCGCGCGACGCCCGCGTCACTGCGGTGATGTCGAATTCGTTCGGCTTCGGCGGCCAGAACGCCTCGCTGATCCTGACCCGCGAACCGGCCTGACCGGACGCATGGCGCTGCTTCCTGCGAGCATGAAGGCCCGCGCGCGGGAGGCTGCCAAATCGCTCGGCGGAAGCCTGATCGGCGCAGCGACGGTCGCGATGCTGCGCACCACGCGCCACTTCGATCCGGTCAAGACCTCGGACTTCTTCGCGCGTGCCGTCAAGCTGATCGGGCCGCGGCTGCGCGAGCACCGCATCGGCCGCGCCAATCTCGCCGCCGCCTTCCCCGAGAAATCACGAGAGGAGATCGACCGGATCCTGATGGGCGTCTGGGACAATCTCGGCCGCGTCGGCGCCGAGTTCGCCCATATCGACCAGGTCTGGAATTACGAGCGCGATGCCCCGGAGAAGAGTCGAATCGAGATTTCCCCGCGCAGCATCGAGCTGTTCGACCAGATCCGCGACGACGGCAAGCCGGCGCTGATCTTCGCCGCGCATCTTGCGAACTGGGAATTGCCCGCGCTCGCCGCCGTCGCCCATGGACTGGATACCGCGATTCTCTATCGCCGGCCGAACATCGCCTCGGCCGATCGCATCATCCAGGAGATGCGCCAGGTCAACATGGGCACGCTGATCCCGGCGGGCCGCGACGCGCCGCTGCGGCTCGCGCAGGCGCTGAAGGACGGCAAGCATGTCGCGATGCTGATCGACCAGTATCTGACGGCCGGCGTCGAGGTCACGTTCTTCGGCCGCAAGACCCGCGCCAATCCGATGCTGGCGCGCCTCTTGCGCCAGGTCGAATGCCCGATCCACGGCGTGCGCATCATCCGCCTGCCCGACGGCCGCTTCCGCGGCGAGCTCACCGAAGAGGTCAAGCCGGTGCGCGATGCCGATGGCAGGATCGACATCCAGGCCACGACGCAGGCGATCACCAACGTGGTGGAAAGCTGGGTGCGCGAGCATCCGGAGCAGTGGCTGTGGCTGCATAGAAGGTGGCGGTAGCTCGCCGCCCGACGGGTACCTTCTCTACCGCCCCGTCTTCACCTTGGTCCAGAGCCGGTTGATGATCCGCTGCGTCGCCGGCTCGCGCGCCGTGATGACGAACAGTTTTGCGAGCGTCGCCTCGTCCGGATAGATGTTCTTGTCGTTCAGGATTTTTGGGTCGACCAGCTTCTGGCTGGCGAGATTGCCGCTCGCGTAGGACAGGAAGTCCGAGTTCTTGGCGGCGACGTCCGGGCGATAGAGGTAGTTGATCAGCTCGTAGGCTTCATTGACGTTCTTGGCGTCGGCGGGGATCGCGAGATTGTCGAAGAACATCTGCGCGCCTTCCTTCGGGATGGCGTAGCCGATCTCGATGCCGCTTTTGGCTTCCGCAGCGCGAGCGCGGGCCTGCATGATGTCGCCGGACCAGCCGACCACGAAGCAGATCTCGCCGGTCGCGAGCGCGCTGAGATATTCGGACGAGTGGAACTTGCGCACGAAGGGACGGACTTTCGCCACGGCATCGGCGGCCTTCTCCAGGTCCGCCTGCTTGGTCGAGTTCGGATCGAGCCCGAGATAGTTCAGCGCCGCCGGAAAGATGTCGTCGGCGGAATCGAGCATGTGCACGCCGCAGTCTTTGAATTTGGCGAGGTTCTCCGGCTTGAAGACGATGTCCCAGCTGTCGATCTTCGCGTCAGCCCCGAGGATCTGCTTCACCTTGGCGATGTTGTAGCCGATGCCCGTCGTGCCCCACATGTAGTTGGCGGCGTAGTCATTGCCGGGATCGTAGGTCGCCAGATGCTTGGTCACCATCGGCCAGGCGTTGGCGAGGTTCGGCAGCTTCGACTTGTCGAGCTTCTGGAAGATGTTGGCCTTGATCTGGCGTTGCAGGAAGTAGGCTGTGGGCACCACGACATCATAGCCGGACTTGCCGGCCATCAGCCGCGTCTCCAGCGTCTCGTTGGCGTCGAAAGTGTCGTAGACCACCTTGATGCCGGTCTCCTTGGTGAAGGCAGCCAAGACATCAGGCGCCATGTAGTTGGACCAGTTGTAGAAGTTGACGACGCGCTCCTCGGCCCCGGCGGGAGCGGAGAGCAACGTCAGTGCCGCGGCGATCGCGAAACCAAGCCTGGGGCAGCCGACGTTGATCATCTCGTTTCTACCTCTTGCGCCCGCGCACCGCGTCCGACAGCCGCTCCAGCGCGGTGTCGAGCGTCTCGTCCTTCTTGGCGAAGCAGAAGCGCACCACGGAGGTTACCGGGTCCTGCTCGTAGAAGGCCGAGACTGGGATCGCCGCCACCTTGTAGTCCTTCACGATGCGCCAGCAGAACTCCGTGTCGCTCTCGTTCAGCCCGAGCGGCGACAGGTCGACGGTGAGGAAGTAGGTGCCTTGCGACTTCAGCACAGGGAAGCCGAGGCTCTCCAGCCCCCTGGTCAGGCGGTCCCTGCTCCGCGTCAGATCCCTGCGCATCGACAGGAAATAGTCGTCGGACTTGCCGAGGCCGTAGGCGACGGCGGCCTGCAGGTTCGGTGCAGTGGTGAAGGTCAGGAATTGGTGCACCTTGGCAGCGACACGCAGCAAGGGCGGTGCAGCGCAGACGAAGCCGATCTTCCAGCCGGTCAGCGAGAAGATCTTGCCGGCCGAGCCGACCTTGATCGTGCGCTCGCGCATGCCGGGAATGGTGATGAGCGGGATGTGCTTGTGCTCGTCGAAGGTGACGTGCTCCCAGACCTCGTCGCAGATCGCGATGACGTCGAACTCCTGGCAGTAGCGCGCCAGCAGCTCGAGGTCCTCGCGCGGATACACCACCGCAGACGGATTCAGGGGATTGTTGAACAGCACCGCCTTGGTCTTTGAATTGAACACGCTTTTCAGCATGTCCTCATTCAGCCGCCAGTGCGGCGGCTCCAGACGCACCAGGCGCGGAATGCCGCCGGCCTGGCGGATGATCGGCAAGTACGAGTCATAGACCGGCTGGAAGCAGACAACCTCGTCGCCGGGCTGGACCACCGCGAGGATCGCCGAGGTCAGCGCCTCGGTGCCGCCGGAGGTGACCATCACTTCGCTCATCGGATCGAGCTTGAGGCCGTGCCAGTGGGCGTAATGGGTCGCGATCGCCTGGCGCAGCTCCGGCAAGCCCATCATCGACGGGTACTGGTTGTAGCCGTTCAGCGAGGCCTCGGCCGCGGCGCGCCGGATGTCCTCGGGGCCGGGATCGTCGGGAAAGCCCTGGCCGAGATTGATGGCATTGTTGTCGCGGGCGGCCTGCGACATCGCCTCGAAGATGGTGACGGGAAGGTCGGCGAAGACCTTGTTCAGCGAAGAGCTCTTGGTCGTCATTGCGCGGTTAGCCACCGACCTTGCTGGGAAGCCCCGCCGCCTTCCAGCCCAGCATGCCGCCGGCCAGATGCTTGTCGTAAGGCAGGCCCGCCGCCTGTGCCGCCAGCGAGGCCGTCACCGAACGCTTGCCCGAGCGGCAGGCGAACACGACCTCCTTGCCGGCCGGATCGGGGATCGCCTTGGGATCGAAGGTCGAGAGCGGCACCACGACGCCGTAAGGGTAGGCCTCGGCCTGAACCTCGTTCGGTTCGCGAACGTCGACCAGCAGATAGCGCCCTTCCGCGACACCCTTGGAGACCTCGTCCGGGGTCAGATCCTGTACTTGATTTGCCACATCATCCTCCAACGTCGGCAGCCGCAGCCGGGGCGATCCCGGCGGGCGGCAACCTCGCCTCTCGGGAGATGAAAATCAAGCGCTACAAAGGCTTGAGCCCCATGGCGCAAGTTAAAGCTAAATCGCAGCGACTTGAAGTCCGCTTCGAATCCCGGCCCTAGATCGTCACCTGCGTGCCGACCTCGACCACGCGGCCGGAGGGGATCTGGAAATAGTCGGTGGCGTCGTTGGCGGAGCGGCTGAGCGAGATGAACAACCGGTCCTGCCACCGCGGCATGCCGGAATGGACGGCGGGCTTCAGCGCCCGGCGCGACAGGAAGAACGAGGTCGACATGATGTCGAACTGCCAGCCCAGCTTGCGGGCGATCGCCAGCGCCTTCGGCACGTTGGGCGATTCCATGAAGCCGAACTTCAGCGTCACCTTGGAGAAGGTCGAGCTGATCTGCTCCAGCCTCACGCGGTTCGCCAGATCGATCCGCGGAGTCCGCGCGGTCTCGATGGTGAGAATGACGTTCTTCTCGTGCAGCACCTTGTAGTGCTTCAGACTATGCATCAGCGCGGTGGGCGCGCTCATTGGGTCCGAGGTCAGGAATACAGCGGTGCCCGGCACGCGCTGGGGTGGCCGCTTCTCCAGCATGGCCACGAGGTCGGCGAGCGGAAACTCGAGCTTGCGCGACTTCTCGAACAAGAGCCGGCTGCCACGCCGCCACGTGCACATCAGGATGATCATGAGGGCGCCGAGCGCCAGCGGTACCCAGCCGCCCTCGAACACCTTGAGCAGGTTGGCGGAGAGAAAGGTCAGGTCGAGGAACAGGAACGGCGCAATGAGAGCGGCGGCGGCGAATGGCGACCATCGCCAGACCTTCCAGATCACGACAAAGCCCATCATGGCCGTAACCACCATGGTGCCGGTGACCGAGATGCCATAGGCCGAGGCCAGGGCACTGGAGGAGCGGAACATGAGCACCAGCAGCACCACCGCGACCAGCAGCAACTGGTTGATGCGCGGGATGAAGATCTGGCCGGAATGGGCTTCAGAAGTATGGCGAATTTCGAAGCGCGGCAGCAAGCCGAGCTGGATCGCCTGGCGCGTCAGCGAATAGGCGCCGGTGATGACCGCCTGGCTTGCAATGACGGTCGCCATCGTGGCGAGCACGACCATGCAGCCGCGGATAAGACCTTGCGGGAAGAGCTGAAAGAACGGGCTCACGATCGCGCCGGGGTCGCTGAGGACGAGCGCCCCCTGCCCCAGATAGTTCAGTGCCAGCGAGGGCAGCACGATAGAGAGCCAGGCGAACTGGATCGGCCGCTTGCCGAAATGGCCGAGGTCGGCATAGAGCGCCTCGGCGCCGGTCACGGCCAGGAACACCGCGCCCAGCGTCACGAAGCCGATGATGCCGTGGTGGAACATGAAGGACACGGCATAGAGCGGGTTCAGCGCAAGCAGCACCTGGGGCTGCTGGATGATCGGATGGATCGCCACCGCAGCGAGGACTGCGAACCAGATGCACATGATCGGACCGAAGAAGGCGGCAACGCGAGCGGTGCCGCGGGATTGCACGGCGAACAGAGCGACCAGGATCACCACGGTCAGCGGAACGATGTAAGGCTCGAACTTGAGGGTGACGTCCTTCATGCCTTCGATCGCCGACAGCACCGAGAGCGCCGGAGTGATCACGGCATCGCCGTAGAACAGGGCGCCGGAAATGATGCCGAGCAGGACGATGCTCGCCCCGCCGTTGCCAACCGCCCGCTGGGCCAGCGCCATCAGGGCCAGTGTGCCGCCCTCGCCATTGTTGTCGGCGCGCAGCAGGATCACGACGTATTTGAGCGTCACCACGATGATGAGCGCCCACAGGATCAGGGAGAGTACGCCGAGCACAGCCGCAGGGGTCGGCAGGCCCTCTGCGCCCGAGGCCGCCATCACCGCCTCGCGGAACGCGTAGAGCGGGCTGGTGCCGATATCGCCATAGACGACACCGATACTGCCGAGCGTCAGCGCGCCGAAACCGGCTGTGGTATGGGCCTCGCCATGTCCGCTGGCCGCCGCCGTCTCCGGGGCGGGAACTGCTACGTCACTGGTCATGGAAGAGCCCAATGGCCTCTACAATGCTTCACGGCACAACGGCGGAGGAGCGCGCGGCTTATAGGCTTGCGCTACCGGCATGGCCTAGGCCGATTCCAGACCATAGCCATGCCAATTTTGCATGGGTTGGCCGGTTGCGTTCAAATAGTGACTTGGGTTCCGACTTCAACCACTCGCCCTGTGGGAATCTGGAAATAGTCGGTGGCATCGTTGGCCGACCGGCTCAGGGCGATGAACAAATGGTCCTGCCACAGCGGCATGCCCGATTGTGCGGAGGCTTTCAGCGACCTTCGCGACACGAAGAACGAGGTCGACATGATGTCGAACTGCCAGCCCTGCTTGCGCGCGATTGCGAGCGCCTTGGGGACGTTCGGCTGCTCCATGTAGCCGAAGCGCAAGCGGACCTTGGAGAACTTGTCGCTGATCTTCTCCATCCTGAACCGCTCCGACAGGTCGACCCGAGGCGTCTGCGCTGTCTCGATGGTCAGAATCACGTTGTGCTCGTGCAGCACCTTGTTGTGCTTGAGATTGTGCAGCAGCGCGGTCGGCACGAAAGCCGGATCGCTGGTCAGGAACACCGCAGTGCCCTTGACGATGTGCGGCGGCCGCTTCTCCAGGCTCCGGATCAGATCGTCCAGCGGCACCTCGATCCGGCGGGTCTTTTGGATCAGAATTCCGGAGCCCTTGCGCCAGGTCCAGATCGTCCCCGCCATGACGACGCCGAACAGCAGCGGCACCCAGGCGCCATCGAGGAGCTTGAGCAGGTTGGCGCTGAAGAAGCTCAAATCGACGATGACCAAGGGGACGATCACCGCCGCGGCCGTCGCTGCCCGCCAGTTCCACAACTTCCAGATCACGACGAAGCCCATGATGCCGTCGGCGACCATGGTGGTGGAGACCGCAATGCCGTAGGCCGAGGCCAGATTGCTGGGAGTGTGGAACAACAGCACCAGCAGCATCACGCCGATCAGCAGCAGGCGGTTGACGCGCGGCAGATAGATCTGGCCGGCATGGGATTCGGAGGTGTAGCGCACCTCGAAGCGAGGCAACAGACCGAGCTGCACGGCCTGATGGATCAGCGAATAGGCGCCCGTGATCACCGCCTGGCTCGCGATCACGGTTGCGGCAGTCGCAAGTCCGACCAGCGGCAACACCAGGCTCTCGGGCACCATGCGATAGAAGGAGTGTTCGATCGCGCTGGGATCGGACAGCACCAGCGCACCCTGCCCGAAATAGTTGATCAGGAGCGCCGGCAGCACGAAGAACATCCAGGCCGACTGGATCGGCTTACGGCCGAAATGGCCGAGATCGGCATAAAGCGCCTCACCGCCCGTCACCGCCAGGAACACGGCGCCGAGGGTCACGAGGCCGATTACGCCATGCGACAGCACGAACTGCACTGCGTAATAGGGATTGATGGCCGCCAGCACCGTGGGGTCGTCGGCGATGTGGACGGCCCCCATCACGGCGAGAACGGTGAACCAGACCACCATCACCGGCCCGAAGGCTGAGGCGACCAATGCGGTCCCCTTGCTCTGGACCGCGAACAGCAACACCAGAATGAGGACGGTGAGCGGCACGACATAGTGCTCGAGCGCGGGGGTTGCGAGCTTCAGGCCTTCGACCGCCGATAGCACCGAGATCGCCGGCGTGATCATGGAATCGCCGATGAACATGGAGGCGCCCACCACGCCGAGCGCGAGCAGAACCCAGCTTCGCCGCCCCAGCGCGCGCTGGCCGAGCGCCATCAGCGAGAGCGTGCCGCCCTCCCCGTTGTTGTCGGCGCGCAGCAGCAGCAGGACGTATTTGGCGGTGACGACGATCAGGAGCGCCCACAGAATCAACGAGAGCACGCCGAGCACGATGACCCGCGAGACCGGCTCGCCATGAGCCGCGCCCTTGACGGCCTCGTGGAATGCATAGAGCGGCGAAGTGCCGATATCCCCGAAGACGACGCCGATGCTCCCGAGCGTAAGGGCCCAAAAGCCTGATGTGACCGGCTGCCCGTCCTGAGTCTCGGTCGATGTGATGCTCGCCGTCATGGGGGTGAGAAACGCTTCGTCCCTGAATTCGATCCGGCGCCTTTTGACGCTTCCGGCGCCCCTGTCAATCGGCCCAGCACCATAGCAGTCGCCGGAACAGAAGCTGTGACGTCGCAGCAACGTTCATCGTCAGCGCGACGACATGCCTCAGGTAAAACGGTAACGCAAGGGGGGTTACGGCTTCAGATTCGGCGGCAGCGGTGGATCTTCACGCATCAGGGTGATGGTCACCCGACGGTTTGCCGCAAGCGAGGGATCGTCCGGAAACAGCGGCTGGGTATCCGCCTTGCCCGAGACGGCGAAAACATGCGACGGCGGCAGGCCTTCGCGTTCGAGGATTTGGCGCACGGCGTTGGCGCGGTCGGCCGACAGATCGAAGGCGCCGTAGTCGCTGCGGGTCGGTACGAATCCTGCCGCGGTATGGCCGGCGATGGACACGCGGAGCGGCGTGGCCTTGAGCGGGATCGCGAGCTTCTCGATCAGTCGCCGGGTACGGTCATAGGGCACCTTGGAACCATCGGCGAACATCGAGCGGCCGTCCTGGTCGACGATCTCCAGGTTGAGGCCCTGCTTGGTCTCCTCGAACATGATGTGCTTGGACATCTCGGTCAGTTCCGGCATGTCCTGCAGCGCCTGGCGCAGCGAGGCGGCGGCCAGCGCGAAATTGCGGTCGACCTTGATCTTCGCCCCCGACGTCTTGTCGCGGTCCTCCTGGTCCGGGGTCGGCGTGTTGGAGGCGTCTTCAGGCTGGATGTGATCGACGTTCTTCAGCCGCGGGCGCGTCGGCAGGCCGTCGGACTCGACGATGCCGGAGTAGCGCGCTTCGCTCTGAACGCCGAAGGCGTCGCGCATCGAGCCAGCGACGATCTTCAGTTTGTTGGCGTCCTGCGTCGAGAACGCCACGAGCATGACGAAGAAGCTCATCATCAAGCCCATGAGGTCGGCGAAGGTCACGAACCAGCCGTGACCGCCGCCATGCGCATCGCCGCGTTTCTTCTTGGCCATTTCTCAAATCCGGCGGGCGGGCTTACGCCGGCACCGGTTCGCCCTCGGCGTGACGATGCTTCTCCGGCAGGTAGGCGAGCAGCATTTCGCGCACGAGCGTCGGGCTCTTGGAGTCCCGGATCATCAGGATGCCGTCGATGATCAGGGTGCGGTTGGTCTCCTCGTCGAGCAGCTTGCCGTGCAGCTTGTCGGCGATCGGCAGGCAGAACAGGTTCGCGACCAGCGCGCCGTAAAGCGTTGCGAGCAGCGCGGTCGCCATGAACGGGCCGAGCTTGGAAGGGTCAGTCATGTTGGCGAACATCTGCACCATGCCGATCAGGGTGCCGATCATGCCGAAGGCCGGGGCGCAGTCGCCGATGGCGCGGTAGATCTTGCTGCCCTCGTCGAGGTGCATCAGGAAGTTGTCGCGGTCGCGCTCGAGATTGTCGCGGATGAAGTCGAGGTCGTAACCGTCGGCAACGTAGCGGATGCCCTTGGCGAGGAACGGCTCGTCGGTCTCCACCTTTTCGAGGCCGACCGGGCCCTGCTTGCGCGCGATCTCGGCAATGCGGGCGAGTTCGTCGACGAGGTCGTGCGCCGACAGCCGGCTCATGGTGAAGGCGAACTTGGCGCCGAGCGGAAGGCCGTGCAGGAGCGCCGAGAGCGGAAAGCGGATCATGGTGGCGGAGATCGAGCCGCCGAAGATGATGATCATCGCATGTTCGGAGATGAACATGTGGAGATCGCCGCCCATGAATATCATCGCGGTGATGACGATGATGCCGGCCGTGAGCCCAACGCCCGTCATGATATCCATGGGATACTCCAACGCGTACGCAACAACGGCCGTCCTGGCCGCTGGCGCGGCCCAACCCCGAACCGCATCGGAAACCCTAGAGCGCCGCCCTTAAAGCCGCGTAAAGGTTAAGTTGAGCCGGCGCGCCAGACCGGCGCATCGCGCCGAAATGCAGCCGACTTTGCCGACTGCAGTCAGGAATCTCAACGCTTTGCTAACCATGACTGCGGCCCTGCGCCACATTCGAGACGGGCGACGATGCAGTATCATCCTGTGGGCTGCGGCATGCTCGATCGCGGGAGCCATCGCGATGTTGACGCTGTTCGGTCTTCTCACCGCCCTGCCCGCCGTGCTGGCGCTCCATCTGCTGGAGCCGGAACTCGTCCTGCCGGCCTTCAGCCTCGTGCTCTTTGCCGAGGCCGCCCTCGCGGTGATGGCAGCGCGTTTGATCCAACTCCCGGTCAATGCGGAGGGTATCACGCTATGGGACCTTGCCGGCGGCTTCACCCTGATCGGATGCGCCGCCGCAGTGTTCGCCGAGCCGGATCAAGCGGTCCTGTTTCTGACGGAACAAGGCGACCCACGGCCGGCATCGCGGCCGTAAGGTCTTTCAATCGCGCGCCTAGTGAATCTCCGCCGAGCGCTTCAGCGCGGCCTTGAGCTTCTCCAGCGAGAAGTCGGGGCTGCGGGCGATCTCCAGGATTGGCGTCTCGCGGCGGCCGCAGAGTTCGGCGGCTTCGGGCAGCTTTGCGGCGACGTCGAGCGGGATCACGATGGCACCATGCCGGTCGGCGTGGATCAGATCATCGGACTTCACGGTCATGCCGGCGACGCGCACTTCGCCGCCAAAGCTTTCCGCATGCACCCAGGCGTGCGACGGGCCGATCGAGCCGGCCAGCGCCTGGAAGCCCGGGGCCCATTGCGGGATGTCGCGGATCGAGCCGTCGGTGATGACGCCGAGGCAGCCGAGCGCCTTGTGCACGTTGCTCTGCACCTCGCCCCAGAATGCACCGTAGCCGACATCAGGACCGTCGATGTCCTGGATCACCGAGATGCGCGGGCCATGGCCGGTGCCGACATATTCGTAATAGTCGATGCGACGCTTCGACTGTTCCTCGGCCGGGAGCGACGATTTCAACACCGAGCGGATCGTAACCGTGCGGGCATAGCCGACGATCGGCGGCAGGTCGGGAAACGGACAGACCAGTTGCTTGGTGGTGTAGCCGATCAGTCGCCGCTCGGGGGCCACGATCTCCATGGCATTGCAGATCGTCGGCGTGTCGTAGCGGCCCAGCGCATCGAGGACGGAAGCGGGCAGCGGCCCGGTCGCGGAATTGGTCACGGCGTTCTCTCCCAGATTGGCGGCTGATTGACGCGATGCCGCCGTCACAGGGCGATATAGCCGAGATCGGGCCTCAACCCAACTCGGGGGTCCTCATGACAGATATCCGCGTGTCGCCGTTCAATGCAATCGTCCGGGCCGATCGTCGTCTTGCGGCTCCGACAAATTGGCCAGCGTCGGCGCCGAAGGCGGCGACGTGACCTCTCCACCCGCAGGCGCAGTGACTGCCATCGCGCGTGCCTGGTCGCGATAGGATTTGTAGCCGAGCGGCAAGGCGAGAAGATACAGCACCGTGCCGATCGACAGCACATGCCAGGGATAGGCGATCAGAAGCGCGATGAAGACGATGACAGCGACGAAAGCCGGCAGCACCAGCTCCGGCGGCACGCGCATGCGCTTGGTCTTGCCGGAGAACACCGGCAGGCGCGACACCATGAGGAACGCGATCAGAAGCGTGTAGGCCGCCGTCACCGCCGCAGGGGTGCGGCCGAGATCGAGGAAGGCGATGTAGATCGGCAGCAGCACCGTGATCGCGCCGGCGGGCGCCGGCACGCCGGTGAAGAAATTGGCGGCGAAGGCCGGCTTGTTCGGATCGTCCATGGTGGCGTTGAAGCGCGCGAGCCGCAGGCCGCCGGAGATCGCGAACACCATCGCGGCGATCCAGCCGGCATTACCGAGCTCGTGCAGCTGCCAGAAATACAGCATCAGGCCGGGCGCCACGCCGAAATTGACGAAGTCGGCGAGGCTGTCGAGCTCGGCGCCGAACTTGGACTGGCCCTTGATCATGCGCGCGATACGGCCGTCGATGCCGTCGAGCGCGGCTGCGAACACGATGGCGTAGACGGCGAGCGACATCCGCCCTTCGATTGACAGGCGGATCGAGGTCAGGCCGGCGCAGATCGCCAGCAGCGTGATGACGTTGGGCACCAGCATCCGCACCGGGATCGGCCGGAACCGGCGGCGGCGGACGTCGGGGTCCTTGAAGTCGTAGGGCGTCATGGCTTGTCCTTATCTCAAGCGAGATATAGCAAGCCGGGCCGTCCTCCGCCATTGCGGCGGAACGCCTGCAAGACCGACTATTGGTTAATTGGCGCGGAAGGCGCGGCCCGGGTCGTCGCCGGCCAGGTCGGCCAGGATCGTCTCTCCGGCGATCGCGGTCTGCCCTTCCGACACCAGCGCCTTGGTGCCCACGGGCAAATAGACGTCGAGGCGGGAGCCGAAGCGGATCAGGCCGAAGCGCTCGCCGGCACCGATCGCCTGCCCTTCCTTGACGAAGCAGACGATGCGCTTGGCGACGAGGCCCGCGATCTGGACCACGCCGATCCGCGCCGCCGGCGTCGTGATGACCAGCGAGTTGCGCTCGTTGTCCTCGCTCGCCTTGTCGAGTTCGGCGTTGATGAAGAGACCGGGCCGATAAGCGATGCGATCCACCCTGCCCGCCACGGGCGCGCGGTTCACGTGGCAGTTGAACACGCTCATGAACACCGAGATGCGCGGCAGCGGCCGGTCGCCAAGCCCGAGTTCGGCCGGGGGCAGCGCCATGGTGATCATCGAGACGCGGCCGTCGGCCGGTGACACGACCAGCCCCTCACGAACCGGTGTCACGCGGACGGGGTCGCGGAAGAACAGCGCGCACCACACGGTCAGGATCGTGCCGATCCATCCTAGCGGCGACCACAGCCAGAACAGGATCAGGCTTGCCAGCGCAAAGCCGCCGATGAAGGGATAACCCTCCTTGTGGATCGGCGGGATCTGGCGCTGGATCGAATCGAGAATGGACATCGTTATCTGCCGGTCGGGGTTAATGGCACGGGTCGTCGCGCGGGTTGTTTAGGCCAGAGTTGGGACCGGAGACAAGGTCACTCCGCCGCCGCAGGCGTCGTCAGGATGTCATCGACCGGCGGCGGCTCCCGGTTGGGCGCCACACTGGTGTCGGCCATCTTGGCCAGTTTCTCGCGTGCCGCCTCGGCCTCGCGCTGCCTGTTCCACATGCTGGCATAGAGGCCGCCCTGCGCGAGCAGTTTCGCGTGGGTGCCGCGCTCGGCGATGCGGCCCTGGTCCAGCACGATGATCTCGTCGGCGCCGACGATGGTCGAAAGCCGGTGCGCGATCACCAGCGAGGTGCGGTTCTTCGCCACGCGGTCGAGCGCGCCTTGAATCTCGTGCTCGGTGTGGGTGTCGAGCGCCGAGGTCGCCTCGTCCAGCACCAGGATCGGCGGCGCTTTCAGCACGGTGCGCGCGATCGCGACGCGCTGCTTCTCGCCGCCCGACAGCTTCAGGCCGCGCTCGCCGACCTGGGTTTCATAACCCTTCGGCGCCATGCGGATGAAATGATCGATCTGCGCCAGCCGCGCCGCCTCCTCGACTTCGGCATCGCTGGCGTCCCAGCGGCCGTAGCGGATGTTGTAGCGGATGGTGTCGTTGAACAGCACGGTGTCCTGCGGCACCATGCCGATGGAGGCGCGCAAGCTCGTCTGCGTGACCTCGCGGATGTCCTGGTCGTCGATCAGGATCCTGCCGCCGGAGACGTCATACAGGCGGAACAGCAGCCGCGAGATGGTCGACTTGCCCGCGCCCGACGGGCCGACGATGGCGACGGTCTTGCCGGCCGGCACCTCGAAGCTGATGCCCTTGAGGATCGGACGCGTCGGCTCATAGGCAAAGCGCACGTCCTCGAAGCGCACGGTGCCGGCGGAGATGACCAGCGGCTTCGCGCCAGGCACATCCTTGATCTCGGCCTCGCGGCCCAGCACGTTGAACATCTTCTCGATGTCGATGATCGCCTGCTTGATCTCGCGATAGACCATGCCCATGAAGTTCAGGGGCTGGTAGAGCTGGATCATCATGGCGTTGACCAGCACGAAATCGCCGACGGTGTTGGTGCCGTTGCGCACGCCGATCGCGCACATCAGCATGGTCGCCGTCAGGCCCAGCGTGAAGATCACGGCCTGGCCGGTGTTGAGCACCGCGAGCGAAGTATAGGTACGGACGCTCGCCTCCTCGTAGCGCTCGACCGATTTGTCGTAGCGCTGCGCCTCGCGCGCCTCGGCGCTGAAATATTTGACGGTCTCGTAGTTGAGCAGCGAGTCGATCGCCTTGGTGTTCGCCTCGGTGTCGGAATCGTTCATCTTGCGGCGGATGCCGATCCGCCACTCGGTCGCGATGTAGGTGTAGTACATGTAGAGCGCGACGGTGATCAGGGTGGCGACCACGTAACGCCAGTCGAACTGCCAGAGCAACACCGCCAGCAGCAGCGAGACCTCGACGATGGTCGGGATCAGCTGCAGGATCACCATGCGCACGATGACCTCGATGCCCTCGCGGCCGCGCTCGAGCACGCGCGTCAGGCCGCCGGTCTTGCGTTCGAGGTGAAAGCGCAGCGACAGCTCGTGCATGTGGACGAAGGTGAGGGTCGCAAGCTTGCGCACCGCGTGCATGGCGACGCGTGCGAAAATACCGTCACGCCATTGCGTCAGCACCGCCATCAGGATGCGCATCGCGCCGTAGCTCGCCGTGAGGAGCAGTGGCGAGGCGATCACCCAGAGGTGCCAGTTGTCGGCCGCGACCGGCGCGGTATTGGCGCCGGTCAGCGCATCCGTCGCCCATTTGAAGCTGAACGGCACGGCCAGCGTGATCAGCTTGGCCGCGAGCAGCAGCACCAGCGACCAGACCACCCGCATCTTCAGATCTGCGCGATCGCCCGGCCAGATATAGGGCCACAGATGCGCCAGCGTGCCCATCAGCGTGGCCCGCTCGGGCGGGCCGCCGGCAGCATTGGGAACGTCGGCGCCGTCGAACGATTGAGGTTGGTCCATCAGAAACCTGAAAGCCCCGCCGGATGCGGGCGTCACTGCGATTTAGGATTTTCCCTTGTCATATAGAGCCTTCCCGCCCTCAGCGCACCCCGCCAGATGGCGAATCTTCGATTGTTTGTCGCTATTTACCGGTAGATTGCCGGGGGTATCGAATCACCTGAAGGGCTTGACGCCTGTTCGCTGCAATGCATCATGGCACCAATGAGCACGATCAAAACCGTCTGTGTCTATTGCGGCTCCGGCCCTGGAACCAATCCCAACTTCATCGAAGCGGCGAAAGCCCTCGGCAAGGCGCTGGCGGACAACAAGATCCGCCTCGTCTACGGCGGTGGCTCGCTCGGATTGATGGGAGCAGTCGCGACCTCCGTGCTGGATCACGGCGGCACCGTTACCGGCATCATCCCCGACTTCCTCCGGATGCGCGAGAACGCGCTGACGCGCGTACAGGAGATGGTGGTCACGCCCGACATGCACGAACGCAAGCGGCTGATGTTCGAGCGCTCCGACGCTTTCGTCGCCTTGCCGGGAGGGCTTGGCACGCTCGAGGAGCTGGTCGAGCAGCTGACCTGGCAGCAACTCGGCCGTCACGCCAAGCCGGTGCTGCTCGCCAACATCGACAATTTCTGGGAGCCGCTGTTCTCCCTGGTGGCCCACATGCGCCAGACCGAGTTCATTCGCGCCGGTCTTACCGTCGACATCCTGAAGGCGGACAGGGTCGAGGAGATCGTCCCACGGCTGCGCGCGGCGGCTGCGCAGATTCCCGACAGCCAGCGCGATCTCGCCCCCGAAGTGGCGCGCAAGCTGTAAGCCCTATTCGGCCGGAAACGTCACCGCCTCGATCCGGTTGCCGTCGGGATCGGTGACGAACGCCGCGTAGTAGCGCACGCGGTCGTGCGGGCGGATGCCGGGCGCGCCGTCGGAGCCACCGCCGGCGGACAACGCTGCGGCGTGAAACGCATCCACTTCGCTCGTCGTCTTCGCCCGCAGGCAGATGTGCACGCCGCTCTCCGGGGCTACGGGCAGCATGGCCTCGCGCAAGTTGATCCAGAACTCCGGATAGGCCTTGCCGAAGCCGACCATCCGCGGCCGCGTGACGAGGCGCGCAAGGCCGAGCGCTGCGAGCGTCGCCTCGTAGAATTTTGCGGCGCGTTCGAGATCGCGGACCTCGATGGAGATGTGGTCGATCATGGTCGTGCTCCTCCCCCCATCGTCATTCCGGGGCACGCGAAGCGTGAACCCGGAATCTCGAGATTCTCAGGTGCGCAACCGCGCACCATAGTTCGGTCCTGCGGATCGCCCCGGAATGACTCCACTACAGTTACGCCGGCGCGCCCGATTTCACGAGCTTGTAGATCACCGAATCCATCAACGCCTGGAACGAGGCATCGATGATGTTCGGGGAGACGCCGACCGTGGTCCAGCGGTCGCCGTTCTCGTCCTCGCTCTCGATCAGGACGCGCGTGACCGCGCCGGTGCCGCCGTTGAGGATACGGACGCGATAGTCGATCAGCGTCAGGCCCTCGATGTACTTCTGGTACTTGCCGAGGTCCTTGCGCAGGGCGACGTCGAGCGCGTTGACGGGACCGTTGCCCTCGGCGGCCGAGATCAGGTGCTCGCCGGCGACGTCGACCTTGACCACCGCGAGCGCCACCGTGACGCGTTCCCCCAGCGCGTTGTAGCGCTGCTCGACATTGACGTCGAACTGCTCGACCTCGAAATAATGCGGCACCTTGCCGAGCGTGCGGCGCGCCAGGAGCTCGAACGAAGCATTGGCGGACTCGTAGGCGTAGCCCGCCGCCTCGCGCGCCTTCAACTCCTCGATGAGGCGCGTCAGCTTCGGATCGCTCTTCTCGTAAGGGATGCCGGCGCGGTCGAGCTCGGCGATGACGTTGGAGCGGCCGGCCTGGTCGGACACCAGCACCTTGCGGTGATTACCGACCAGCTCCGGCAACACGTGCTCGTAGGTCTGCGGATCCTTCAGCACGGCGGAGGCATGGATGCCGGTCTTGGTGACGAAGGCGCTCTCGCCGACGTAAGGAGCATGCCGGTTCGGCACGCGGTTGAGCATGTCGTCGAGCGTGCGCGAGACCTTGACGAGCGTTGCGAGCTTCTCCGCGGTGACGCCGATCTCGAACGCGTCGGCAAAACCCTTCTTCAATTTCAGCGTCGGGATCAGCGAGCAGAGATTGGCATTGCCGCAGCGCTCGCCGAGACCGTTCAGCGTGCCCTGGATCTGGCGCGCACCGGCCCGCACGGCGGCCAGCGAATTGGCCACCGCCTGCTCGGTGTCGTTGTGGGCATGGATGCCGACGTGGTCGCCGGGAATGTGCTTCGTCACCTCGGTGACGATGACCTCGATCTCATCAGGCATGGTGCCGCCATTGGTGTCGCACAGCACCACCCAGCGCGCACCCGCCTCATAGGCCGCCTGGGCACAGGCCAGCGCGAAGCTCGGATCCTCCTTGTAGCCGTCGAAGAAATGCTCGCAATCGAGCATCACCTCGCGACCGGCGGCCTTCGCGGCGGCGACGCTGTCGCGGATCGAGGCGAGGTTCTCCTCCTTCGTCGTCTCCAGCGCGACGCGCACCTGATAGGCCGAGGCTTTTGCCACGAAGCAGATCGCGTCCGCTTTCGCCTCCAGCAGCCCGGCGACGCCGGGATCGTTGGAGACCGAGCGCCCGGCCCGCCGCGTCATGCCGAACGCAGTGAAACGCGCATGATCGAGCTTCGGCTTGGTCGCGAAGAATTCGCTGTCGAGCGGATTGGCGCCGGGATAGCCGCCCTCGACATAGTCGATGCCGAGGTCATCGAGCATCGCCGCGATGACCTGCTTGTCTTCAAGCGTGAAATCGACGCCGTTGGTCTGTGCCCCGTCGCGCAGCGTGGTGTCGAACAGATAAAGACGCTCCTTGCTCATTGCACCGCTCCGAGCGTCTTCTTCATGGTGGTGTTGGCGAGCCATTCGTCATTGATGGTGACGCTGTTGCGCTGCTGGGCAGTGTAGCCGCGCTTGGCGAAGAAGCCCTGCGCGGTGTCGCTGGCATCGACCGAGAGGCTCTTGGCGCCGCGACTGCCCGCGAGCTTCTCCAGCGCATCCACCAGCAGGGTCGCGATGCCCTGCCCGACCACCGCCGGATGGACATAGAGCATGCGGATGTGATCGTTGCCGCGCAGCGAGGCGAAGCCGACCGGCGAGCCTTCGAGCGTCGCGATCAGCGTCAGGTCGGCCGCAAGCCGCTTGCCGAAGTCTTCGTCTTCGGCCGCCTCCATCCAGGCTTCCTGCTGAGCCTCGCTATAGTCGTCGCCGGTCAGCTCCTCGATGCTGGCAGCGAAGATCGCGGCGAGCACGGGGACGTCATCAGGCAGGAAGGGCCGCAGGGCGGGCTTTGGCAAACTCTGTCCCATCGTCTTCACCACATCCCATAGAGCTTGAGCACCAGCGCCACGGCGCCGGCGAGCAGCGCGATCTTCAGCGCAATGTAATAGAGCCAGTGCCGCGGAAAAGGCGTGTCGGGCCGCTTCATCGCATCACTTCCCAGGTTGTGGTTGGCTTACCATCAGCGTCCTTGCCATCCTTGAGAGCGATGCCCATCGAAGCAAGTTCGTCACGAATCCGATCAGACTCACCATAGTCCTTTCGTAAACGTGCAGCTGCTCGTGCTGATATTAAGCTCTCTATTTTTTCGCGATCTCGCCGAACATCTTCAGCTTCGCGTATGAGGAATGTCAGTCCGCCAGGACCAAACTCGACCTTTATCTTGGCCTCTTGGAATACGTTGCTTACGTTAGGAGGCAGCACCTTCTCACCATTTAGAAGAGCAATCTGAAATTCCCTTCCAACAGAATTCATCCCTCGAATCGCTTCGGCATCATAAATCCCGCGTAAGATTGGGAAGCCGTTCAAGAACAGCGTGCGACGATCGACAATTCCGAGAAACTCTAATGAACTAAGCACCCTGCCAGCACTGATCGGGTCCCTTGGTATTTCGCTGTATCTCGAACGGATCGAAGCTAGAGCTCCCGGCGTATTGAGATCATCCAAGAGCCCTTCGAACGTTTCCGCATATGGATCGTGCTTCTCGGAGAGCCATTGCGCGAATGGGGCCGGCTGATCGTTGAAGCGATTGGCCCACAAGCTTGAAAATTGGTCTGCAACAAACAATAGCTCTCTCTCTGCCTCGGCCATCCTTTCTGCTGACCAATCAATAGGCATGCGATAGTGAGAGCTCAACATAGCTAGACGAACAGCGTTTCCAGCCCACGGTCGACCGCGCCAACTTGTTAAAAGATCTCTGATCGTCACGAAATTGCCCAACGATTTAGACATCTTCGCGCCCTCGACATGGACAAATTCGTTGTGCAGCCAATAGTTGGCCATCACGGATGTACCGTGCGCGCAGCGTGATTGAGCTATTTCGTTCTCATGATGCGGGAAGATTAGGTCGAGTCCGCCACCGTGGATGTCAAAGACCTCACCTAGGTACGCCGCGCTCATAGCGGAGCACTCTATATGCCAGCCAGGCCTTCCTCGCCCCCATGGACTCTCCCAGCCGGGCTCGTTTGGCGAGGATAGCTTCCAGAGGACGAAATCCGCGGGATTTCTTTTGTGCGCGTCTACCGCAACACGGGCTCCAGGCCGTTGCTCGTCGAGTTTACGAGCGGATAATCTGCCATAGTCGGCCATGGTGGCAGTGTCGAACAACACCTCGCCACCAGCTTCGTAGGCGTGGCCCTTCGCAATTAGCGTTCTTATCAACGAAACCATATCCGTTCTGCCATCGGCGCGAGGCAAAACGAATTCTGTCGCACGTGGCTCAAACGTCGGCGGCAAACAGCCTAGAGCGGCAACATCCGCATGGAATTGATTAGCAGTACTTTCCGTAACTCTGCGGATCGCGTCATTTAGTGACAGGTCGGGAAAGTCCCGTGCCGCGCGGTCGTTGATCTTATCGTCAACGTCGGTGATGTTGCGCACGTAAGTGACATGTTGCTCGCCATAGATGCGGCGCAGAACGCGAAACAGGACGTCAAACACGATGACGGGTCGCGCATTGCCGATATGGGCGAAGTCGTAGACCGTCGGTCCGCAGACATACATGCGAACGCTACTTGGATCGAGCGGCTCAAAGGCCTGCTTTGCCCTGAAAAGTGTATTGTAAAGACGTAATTCCATGACAACCCATCCCTCTCGGCCGGGCGTCCAAGGCTCTCAATGCATTTGAGAAAAGACGGCTCCAGCCAGCGAATCGCTAGCTCGTAATCTCGCGGCAAATGGCGCAGATGGCGAGGAGACCGTTCATGGGGCGACATATGGGCCACCACGGGCCCTGACGTCAAGGGCCGCGAAAATGCCGTTTTTGCCTCCGCACGGGGCGCGGTCTGCCCGGAGGGTTCATGATCTCCTAATCATTTGAGCCCATTCTGGAACCTGCGGTTCCCTGATTTTTTGCTCCGGTATTTTCATGCGATCCCTGCTCGCGCTCATTTTCGGCGCCTCGCTCCTTGCAGCACCTTCCGCGCGCGCCGAGACCCGCGTCTTCATCATCGCCGACCAGTGCCCGGCCAAAGGCGAGACGTGCGGCGCCTCCGCCGCGCGCACCTATTGCCAGTCACGAGATTTTGCAAAGGCATCGAGCTATCGCCGGGTCGATCCCGACGAAATTACCGGCTCCGTCCCCAAAACCGGCACAAACTGCTCCCATGGCCATTGCGACGAATATGTCGCAATCACCTGCCAGCGCTGAATTCGCTCGAAGCTGGCGGACCTTAGGCCCAATCATTGGCCCCTGAAACGACGTGACGATGCCGCAGGAAGCGGCTATTGGAGGGCGCGCTTCGGCCCCCAAAGTCACTTGGAACATCACATTGGGCCGTGACCTCGCTAGAATGGCGGATATGCCTGAATTGTTGTCCCTGCCCCGTGCCCGCTTCCTCCTTGCCTGCACCGTGCTCCTGAGCGCGGCCGTGCTCGCCACCGGCGCTTTCGCGCAGGCCGGACCGCCCGGGCCGCCGCCTCAGCCCGGGCAGAACGGGCTCGGACCGAACCCGATGTGCGTGCGACTGGAAGGCCAGCTCGCTGCGCTCGATCGTGGCGGCGGCGGTGACCCCGCGCGCGAGGAGCAGATCCGCCGCTATCAGGATTCCCAGGCCAAGCAGCAGGCCGAGCTCGACCGCGTCACCATGCAGGCCAAGCGCATGGGCTGCGATTCCTCCGGCTTCTTCTCGCTGTTCAACGGCCAGTCGGCGCAATGCGGCCCGGTCAACACCCAGATCCAGCAGATGCGCGCCAATCTGGACCAGATCACCGGCAGTCTCGAGCGGCTGCGCGGCGGCGGTCCGGGCGGCTCCAGCCCGGAGCGCGACAACCAGCGCCGCTCGGTGCTGATGGCGCTGGCGCAGAACAATTGCGGCCCGCAATACGCCAATGCCGCGCAGTCACAAGGCGGCGGCAACTTCCTCACCAATCTGTTCGGCGGCGGCAACAACCCGAACAATCCGCAGGCCATGCCGCCCTCCGATCTCGGCCCGCAATCCGGCACCTTCCGCACCGTCTGCGTGCGCACCTGCGACGGCGCCTATTTCCCGATCTCCTTTGCCACCGTGCCGGCGCGCTTCCCTGACGATGAGAGGACCTGCAAGGCGCTGTGCCCGGCTGCCGAAGCCGTGCTCTACACCCATCGCAATCCCGGTGAGGACATGAACTCGGCGGTCTCCATCGGCGGCCAGCCCTACACCGCGCTGCCGACCGCCTTCAAATTCCGCAGCGAGTTCAACCCGTCCTGCTCCTGCAAGGCGGCGGGCCAGACCTGGGCGGATGCGCTGAAATCGGCCGACGACAAGGCCGCGGCCGAGCAGCAGGGCGACATCATCGTCACCGAAGAGAGCGCCAGGAAGATGCAGCAGCAGCGGCTCAACAAGGGCACGCCTGCGAACGCGAAGAAAGGCGCAGCTCCCGCGCCGACGACGGCGAATGCGCCGGCTGCGGCACCGCCGGCGGACACCGGCACGGCCACCGGCTCCGAGAACAAGCCGATCCGTTCAGTCGGCCCCACCTTCCTGCCGCAGCAGCAGAAGTAAGGTTTCCCTTCCCTTCGCCCCTTGTGGGAGAAGGTGGCGCGAAGCGCCGGATGAGGGGTTCTATCCGCGCACACATCTGCAAGTGAGTACGCGGATAGACCCCCTCACCCAAGCGCGTCCGTTTCGACGGCGGTGCTGCCCTCTCCCGCAAGGGGCGAGGGCACAATCATGCACACCACGCTCGCGGCGGCGATGGTCAAGCAGCACACTGCTCCGCTTACCCCTCGAACGCGTCGATCGATGCCCGGCTGCCGCGTGACACCAGTGTCACGTCCGGCGCTGGCACCCCCTCCCCTTTGTCGCGAAAGCGGTTGGTGATGGGATAGCGGCGGTCGCGACCGAAGTTCCTGGCTGTCACCTTCACTCCGGGCGCGGCCTGGCGGCGCTTGTATTCGGCGACGTTGAGCAGATGATCGATGCGGGTGACGATCTCGCGGTCGAAACCGGCGGCGATGATCTGCTCCAGCGGCTGCTCGCGCTCGACCAGGCGCTCCAGGATGGCGTCGAGCACGTCATAGGGCGGCAGCGAATCCTGGTCGGTCTGGTTCTCGCGCAGCTCCGCGGTCGGCGGCCGTGCGATGATGTCAGGCGGAATGACCTCACCGGCGGGGCCGAGCGCGCCTTCCGGCTTCCAGCCGTTGCGCAAGCTTGCCAGGCGAAACACCTGGGTCTTGTAGATGTCCTTGATCGGGTTGAAGCCGCCATTCATGTCGCCATAGAGCGTGGCATAGCCGACCGACATTTCCGACTTGTTGCCTGTGGTCACGACCATCAGGCCGGTCTTGTTGGAGATCGCCATCAGCAGCGTGCCGCGCGTGCGCGCCTGGAGATTTTCCTCGGTGATATCGGGCGGCAGATTCTTGAAGATGCCGGACAGGATGGTCTCGAAGCCGTTCACGGCCTCCGCGATCGGCAGCACCTCGTAGCGGATGCCGAGATGGCCGGCGAGCTCGCCGGCGTCGGCGATCGAATGTGACGCGGTGTAGCGATAAGGCAGCATCACGCCATGCACCTGGTCGGCACCGAGCGCGTCGACTGCGATGGCCGCGCACAGGGCGGAATCGATACCGCCGGAAATCCCGAGCAGCACGCCGGGAAAGCCGTTCTTGACGACGTAGTCGCGCAGGCCCAGCACGCAGGCAGCGTAGTCGGCCTTGTCGCCCTCGGGCAGTTCGGCGATCGGGCCCATGCAGCGCCAGTCGTCGCCGTTGCGGGTGAAGCGCAGCGTGACGATGCTCTCCTCGAACGCCGGCAATTGGGCCGCCAGCGACAAGTCGCCATTGAGCGCGAAGGAGGCGCCGTCGAACACCAGCTCGTCCTGGCCGCAAACCTGATTCAGATAGACCAGCGGCAGTCCGCTCTCGGTCACGCGCGCCACCGCGACCGACAGGCGCACGTCGTTCTTGTCCCGGGCGTAAGGCGAGCCGTTCGGCACGAGGATGATCTCGGCACCGGTCTCGGCGAGCGTCTCGACCACGTTCTCGTAGTCCTCGGACTCCTCCAGCCAGATGTCCTCGCAGATCGGTACGCCGAGGCGTACGCCGCGCACGGTCACGGGGCCGGCGGCAGGTCCGCGCGCAAACAGCCGCTTCTCGTCGAACACGCCGTAATTCGGCAGGTTACACTTGAAGCGCAAGCTCGCGATGCGGCCGCCGTCGAGCAGCGCGCAGGCATTGTAGAGCCCGCCCTCCTCGACCCAGGGCGTGCCGACCAGCATCGCAGGCCCGCCATCGGCGGTCTCGCGCGCGAGGTTTTCGATAGCCGCGCGGCAGGCGGCCTGGAAGGCCGGCTTCTGCACCAGATCCTCCGGCGGATAGCCGGCGATGAACAATTCCGGAAACAGCACGAGATCGGCGCCGTCAGCGGCAGCTCGCGCACGCGCCGCACGCACCTTCGCCGCGTTGCCTTCGACGTCGCCCATGGTCGGATTGAGCTGGGCGAGCGTGACCGCGAATGTGTCGAGACGTTCGGTCATGGCCGCTTTGTCCGATCCGTAGCTAGAGGAACCCCAATCGCTCGATGACGGCAATGATCCAGAACGCGCCCGTCATCAGCAGCGCAACGCCGACCGCTGCCGAGCCCATGTCCTTGACGCGGCCGATCTGCTTGTCGTGATCCATGGTCAGCCGGTCGGCGAGCTTTTCGATCGCGGTGTTGAGCAGCTCGACCGTCAGCACGAACGCGACAGAGCACACCAATTCGACCGCGCGCATCGCGGTCGCGCCGATGAACCCGGCAAGCGGCACCGACAGTAGGAGCGCAAAGATCTCCTCGCGGACAGCCTGCTCCGATTTGAACGCAAAGGCCAGACCGTTACGGGAATTGATCGTGGCCTTCCAGATCCGCAGCAAGGTTTCAGAGCCCCGCCGCGGCCGGAATCGGCTGGGCCTTGCCGGCGCGCTCCTGCTTGAGGAGCTCCGCGACAAGGAAAGCCATGTCGATGGATTGCTCGGCATTGAGACGGGGATCGCAGACCGTGTGGTAGCGGTCGTTGAGATCCTCGTCCGTGATCGCGCGGGCGCCGCCAAGACATTCGGTGACGTTCTGGCCGGTCATCTCCAGATGCACGCCGCCGGCATGGGTGCCTTCGGCGGCATGGATCGCGAAGAACGATTTCACCTCGGACAGGATGCGGTCGAAGGGGCGCGTCTTGTAGCCTGACGTCGAGGTGATCGTGTTGCCGTGCATGGGATCACACGACCAGACCACCACCCGGCCCTCGCGCTTCACGGCGCGGATCATATTCGGCAGGTGCTCGCCGATCTTGTCCGAGCCGAAGCGGCCGATCAGCGTCAGCCGGCCCGGCTCGTTGTCGGGATTGAGCACGTCGATCAGCTTCAGGAGCTCGTCCGGCTTGAGCGACGGGCCGCATTTGAGCCCGATCGGGTTCTTGATGCCGCGGAAATATTCGACATGGCCGTGATCCAGCTGGCGGGTGCGGTCGCCGATCCAGATCATGTGGCCGGAGGTCGCGTACCAGTCGCCGGTCGTGGAATCGACGCGGGTCATGGCCTGCTCGTAGCCGAGCAGCAGCGCCTCGTGACTGGTGTAGAAATCGGTGGCCCGCAGTTCGGGATGGCTCTCGAGATCGAGGCCGCAGGCGCGCATGAAGTTGAGCGCATCCGAGATGCGGTCGGCCAGTTCCTTGTAGCGGCGGGACTGCGGTGAGTCCTTGAGGAAGCCGAGCATCCATTGATGCACGCTGCCGAGATTGGCAAAGCCGCCGGTGGCGAAGGCGCGGAGCAGGTTCAGCGTCGCCGCCGACTGGCGATAGGCCATCAGCTGACGCTGCGGATCCGGCACGCGCGCTTCCTTGGTGAAGGCGATGTCGTTGACGATGTCGCCGCGATAGCTCGGCAGCTCGACGCCGTTCACCTTCTCGGTCGGCGACGACCGCGGCTTGGCGAACTGGCCGGCGATGCGGCCGACCTTCACCACGGGAACGGCACCGGCATAGGTCAGCACGACCGCCATCTGCAGCAGCACGCGGAAGAAGTCGCGGATGTTGTTGGCGCCGTGCTCGGCAAAGCTCTCGGCACAATCGCCACCCTGGAGCAGGAAAGCCTCGCCCGCCGCAACCCGCGCCAGCGCCTTTTTCAGATTGCGCGCCTCGCCTGCGAACACCAGCGGCGGAAAGGTCGCAAGCTGCGCCTCGACGTCGGCCAAAGCCTTGGCATCGGGATAGTCGGGCACCTGTAGCACCGGCTTGCTGCGCCAGGACTCGGGCGTCCACCGCTCGGACATCGCAATCTCTCCGTGAAGCAAAAAGCACAACCTGATCTAGGGGTTGCGAGGGCCGCCTTATACACAGGCTGGCTTCCGACCGCCAGTTGTAAATCCATTTCGCAGCGCAAACCCTTGCGGGAAAAGCTGAATTCGAATTTGCTCGGGGCAGGCAAAGAAACTGGCAGGATACTGACCGCCCATGGATGCGGCACTGGACGACGTTTTCATCGACGAGATCAGCTTCCCCGCGACCGACGGCTATGCGCTGACCGGCACCCTGTTCCTGCCGCGCGGCGCCAAGCGCCATGCCGTCCTGATCAATTCGGCGACCGCCGTGCCGCGCAAGATCTATCGGGGCTTTGCCTCCTACCTCGCCCGTCGCGGCTGCGCGGTGCTGACCTACGACTATCGCGGCATCGGCGACTCCCGGCTGCCGGCGATGGTCGGCTACAACCGGCCCAGATCGCTGGTCGGCTTCAAGGCCTCGATGTCCGACTGGGCCGAACTCGACGTCACCGCCGCGGTGAGCTGGATGCGTGAACGCTATAGCACCCTGCCGCTTGCCTATGTCGGACATTCCTTCGGCGGCCAGGCGCTCGGACTGATTGCGAACAACAGCGAGATCTCGCGCGCCGCGTTCGTGGCCTCGCAGGCTGCGACGTGGCGGTTGATGACCTCGCCGGAAAAGTACCGCGTCTTCGCGTTCATGAACCTCTTTGGCGTACCGCTCACGCACGCGCTCGGCTATGCTCCGGGCTGGGCCGGCGTCGGCGAGGATTTGCCCAAGGGCGTCTTCCTGCAATGGGCCGAATGGGTCTCGAGCCCGCGCTATCTGTTCGATTCAAGACTGCCGGCGCTGGAGAATTTCGCCAGGTTCAGGGGCGAGCTGCGCGCGCTGTGCTTCTCCGACGATCCCTGGGCCACGCGCCCCGCGGTCGAGCTGCTCGCGAGCGGTTTCTCCGCCATCGAGCCGGAGGTGCTCACGATCAAGCCGTCCGACGTCGGCGCCAAGGCGATCGGCCATTTCGGCTTCTTCCGCCCCGAGCACCGCGACACGCTGTGGCGCGGCGTGGCGGAATGGATTCAGGGCGAATGAGGCTGCGTCATCGGATGATCGTCGTCAGAGACGAGTAGCGCCGGTTCGCCTTGGCGTCACCCGGCGCGAATTGCGCGAAGGCGTCGCTGACGCGCACCGCCGGCGGCGTGTCGCTCGCGAACCGAAATTCCTTCGGCCGCGGCGCGTAGAAGCTGGCGCGATAATAGGCGTCGTCGAAGCGCGTCTCGCCGACCCCGAACAATGCGTCGCAGACGAACAGGAGCGCGTAGACTCCCGCGACCGCTGCGATGATCTCCCTGAGAATTGACATGCCGATGCCCTGCCCTGTTGCGGGCAGGATGCAGACCGGTTCCAAAATCGAAGTTTAAGGCTGCGCGGTTCTTGTCCGCTGGGTTTGCCGCCGCTGAACGGATTGCAGACGATTTTAGCGATCCGGAGGCCTAACGCCCGCTGCAGGCGGCGTCTTTACTGCTGCGCGCTCAGAAGGCAGGCCGCAAGTTCGGTCCGGTTGTGCACGCCGAACCGGCGGCACAAATTGGCGACGTGCTCCTTCACGGTCTGGTCGGATATCCCCATTTCGCGGGCAATCTCCTTGTTGGTCTGGCCGCGGCAAACCCTGATGGCGACATCAGCCGAGCGCGGCGGCAGCGATGCCGACAGCGTCCCGGCCGCCCCGGGATGACGGCTCGGGCTACGATGGGTTTCAATCTCGCCCGCATTCAACATGTTGGTCAGCGCCAGCGAGCCGGCGCGGCATAGCATCTCCATGCGCAGTCGTGCGCGCGGCGTATAGGGTGCGCCCGTCTGCGTCGTCGCAGTGAAGAGCACGCCGATGATCTTCTGGCCACACCACAGTGGCCCGCCCATATTGTAGGCGAAGCCCCATTCATGCAGCATCTCGAAGGTCGGGCTATGTCGCCATTGCTGCGGGCCGATCACGGTTTCGCCGTCGACCGCGCAGCCGCGGGTCATGATGCAGTCGAGCACCGGGTCGTGCTTCCAGAAGCTGGCCTTGTAATTGTCGAGCAGGCCGTCGGCGACGTAGCGGCTGTAGACCAGGGCGGGCTCGAGCCCGTCGAGCAGGTAGAGGCCGACAGTCGGCGAGCCCGTGAGTTCGGTGATTGCTGAGCAACAGGCCACGCCAAGCGCACGCACCGAACGGCTCTCGGCGATCGACATCAAACGATCCGCCAGCCGGCCTTCGTGCAGACCGTCCAACTGCTCCTGCTTGGCCCTCACCGCCACTCCTCGCGCGACGTGCGCCCATTAGGATTTGTTATAGGCTTAAAATTTCTTCTTCGCCTGTTCTCCGGTCAAGCGAAAAGAAGCGGCAGAACCGTGCTTCTCCGGCTCAGCTTTGCGGCACAGCAGCAACGGCGATCCCCCCATGATGGGGGATTGCCGGTCTGCCCACTTCATCCCTAGCATTCGGCCATCGTGAACCGCGTGACGACATCACGCGGTTCCGACGGGGTCACGTCGCCATCGCGAACTGCCTGCTCACCCGCGCGCCAACAGCCTTGGCACGCGACGGCGAAGCTTTGCCGACGGACGCCGTCCCCGCCGGTCCCGATCCTCCGCGCCGATCGCGCGGCGGAGCAACAGCTTGACGTGGAGATACCGACCATGAGCCTTTCCATGCAACGCGCCGCCAGGTCCTCCACGACGCCGTCAGTGGCCGAGTTCCACGCGCGCCTTGACGCCGTGCTGCCACTGGTCGAGTCCCGCGCGGCCGAGGCCGAGGCGCAGGGCTATCTCACCGACGACGTCGTCGCCGCGCTTCGCAAGGCCGGTATCTACACGATGCTGTTTCCCCGCGAGGTCGGCGGCGCCGAACTTCTGCCCTACGACGCCATGACCGTGATCGAGCGCCTTGCCTACACGCATGCGTCCGCCGGATGGTGTGCGATCGGCAACAATATGGAAGGCACGACGCTCGCCATCTACGTCGAGGACGAGGGCATCAAGAAGGTCTTCGCAAAAGGCGCCGACATCACCATCGCCGGCAACGGCGTCCCGCGGGGCTTCGCCCGTCCGGTCGATGGCGGCTACATGATCCGCGGCAACTGGGCCTACGGCAGCGGCATCCAGCACGCCGAATGGGTCCATTCCGGCTGCTTCGTCACCGACGCCTCCGGCAAGGACATGGTGTTCGGTCCCAACGGACAGCCCAAGATCGTCGTCACCCACCATCCGCGGGCGACCATCAAGCTGATGGGCAATTGGGACGTGCTCGGCCTGCGCGCCACCGGAAGCTTCGACTACACGCTCAGCGAGGGCGACGAGCTGTTCGTGCCTGCACACATGACCTACGATTTCGACATCGGCGCGCCGCGTCGCGGCGGCGTGCAGGGCGCGCTGGGGCTCGCGGGCTATAGCGCCTGGGCGCACTCGAGTTGGGCGGTCGGCGTAGGCCGCCGCATGCTCGACGAACTCGTGAAGGTCATCATCCCGCGCCAGGATCCCTTCGGCAAGTCGTGCGAGAGCGCCAGCTTCAAGTTCCAGTTCGCGCAGGCCGAGGCTCGTTTTCGCGCGGCACGTGCGCTGGTGCACGAAACCTGGAAGGAGGTCTCCGAGACCTGCGCCGGCGGCGAAAGTCCCTCGCTGGCGCAAATGACAATGATCAAGCTGTCGCTGCGGCACATCCACGACGTCCTGTCCGACGTCTCGACCTTCGCGCACCGGGCAGCCCGAGGTGCCTCGCTGCACAACACACCGATGCAGCGCTTCTATCGCGACATCCACTCAGGCACCCAGCACATCCTGATGGCCGACCAGATCGTCGAGGAATGCGGCCGTGCGCTGCTCGGCCTTCCCGGGCCCGGCGCGCAATGGACGGTGTTCGGGGTGACTGGCTGAGCGCGCAGGAGGTCGGCGTGAACAGACCCCGCATCGTTGGCTTCTGCGGCAGCAGCTGGCGCCCGGCAAAGTCGCGCGTGCTTGTCGAAGCCGTTGCGGCCGATCTCCTGGCACAACACGCGCTGAAGACCGATATCCTCGACCTCGTCGATGCCGGCCTGGGCATCGCCGCGTTTACCCGCAACGGGCTCGACGAGCGCGCGCGCGACCTCGTCGAGGCGATCGAGCATGCCGATGGCCTGGTGATCGGTTGCCCGGTGTTCCAGGGCTCGTATCCCGGCCTGTTCAAGCATGTCTTTGACCTGATCAAGCCCGGCGTGCTGCGCAATCGCCCGGTGCTGCTGACAGCGGTCGGCGGCGGACTGCGCCACTCGCTGGTGGTCGAGCATCAGCTCCGTCCGTTGTTCGGGTTCTTCGAGGCCTGCACGGTGTCGACCGCGATTTATGCGAGCAGCGACGAACTGGCGCCGGGCGCCCCCTTGGCACCGATGATTGCCGCTCGCCTTGCCAACGCCGTGGAACAGTTCGCGGCGCTTGTCGGCGACCGCCGGGCCAAGGCCGCATGACCCCTCGTCCGCTGCAGTGCCCAGTCAGGCTGCCTTCAACCAGAGACGTCCATTATGCTTGAGACCGTCAAACCCTCGCCCGACCTCCCCGGCTTTGCTCGCGCCGAATACGACATCAACGGCGTGCGCACCGTCGTTCACACGGTCGGAAGCGGCCCCCCGCTGGTGTTCCTGCACGGGACCGGAACGTTCACCGGCTTTGAGATGGCGCGCGACTGGGCGAAGCGGCACACCGTCATCATTCCCTATCAGGCCGGTTTCGGCGACTCCGGCGATGCGGTCTGGATCGATACGATCGAGGATCATGTCCTCCAGACCACGGACTTGCTCGACAAGCTGGGACTGGCGACGTTCGATCTTGCCGGATTTTCGCTCGGCGGGTGGCTCGCCGCCGAGTTCGCCATCCGCCAGCCGCATCGCGTCCGCAAGCTGGTGCTGGTCGCGCCCGCCGGCCTCGTGGTTGCGAGCGCGCCGGCCCCCGGCCTGTTCGAGATCGCGCCACAGGATTTGCCGGCCTATCTCGCGCACGATCCGTCAAACGCGCTCCGTTACTTTCCCAAGGCGCCAGATGCTGCGTTCGACGCCCGCCTCGGGCGCGAAGTGACGGGCTTCGCCAAGCTGATCCGCAGCGATCCGCAGGGCAATCCAAAGCTCGCGCACTGGCTGCACCGGATCACGATGCCGACGCTGGTCTTGTGGGGCGCCGCGGATCGCCTGCGCCCAACGGCGCAGGCCGAGGCCTGGAAGGCCGGGCTGCCCCACGCGCGCGTGACGCTGGTGCCGGACACGGGACATCTGGTGTTCGAGGAAACGCCCTCCGCCGCGCATTACGTCACCGATTTTCTAGCCGAATAGCTTAGACAGAAGGACACCACCATGATCGAGATGCCTCCGGGCGTAACCCCCGCCAAAGACGGCTTTGGCAACATCGTCTGGAGCATTCTGGGCCAGACCTACACGCTGAAGCAGCACTCCGAGGCGTCGATGGCTTGGCATGCCGTGTTTCCCGACGGCACCTTCGTGCCGCCGCACGTTCATCCGACCCAGGACGAATTCGTCTACGTATTGAGCGGCCGTTACGATCTCTGGCTTGACGGGAAGGACTTGGTGGCGACCGCCGGGGACCTCGTGCGCATGCCCAAAGGCATTCCCCACGGCATCTTCAACAAGTCCGGCGAAACCGCGACCAGCCTGTTCTGGGTCGCGCCGACGCGATCGCTCAAGGAGCTGTTCGAGCGCATCCACAACCTGCCCGATCCGCAGGAAGTCGTTCGGCGTGCCGCCGAGCACGAGGTCAATTTCCTGCCGCCCCCGGCCTGATGCTCGTCTCCCGCCGAAAGTTCAAACCGCGAGGATCGATCATGACGATCAACTGGACCACCATTTCCGAGAGCGACCGCCGACGGATTGCCGTCTGGCAAAAGTGCATGCTGGCACTCGCCATGTTCTGCGAGATATTCCTCGCGGCCGACTGGTACGCCTTCGCGGCCGTGCTGCCTTTCGTCTCCGAGAGCCTGGAACTCAATCCCGCCGAGGCCGGTCTGGCGCAGGGTATCTTCGCATTGACTTATGGCATCGGGATGATGGTGTGGTCACCGGTGAGCCGCTCGATGACGGCGCGCAACATGCTGCTGATCGGACTTGCCGGCACCGGTCTCGGGATGATGCTTCAGGTGTTCGTCCAGACCTACACCCAGCTTGTGCTGCTGCGGCTCCTGATCGGCTTCTTCGATGCCGGCATTTTCATCGGCAACATGAAGCTGATCTTCGGCTGGTTTCCGCAGAGCCGGCGCGGGTCGGTGGTCGGGATCATCCTCGCGGCCTACAGCCTCGCCATCACCCTGGATTTCGCACTCGGCATTCCCCTGACCATTGCGACCGGATGGCGGACCTTCTTCGCAGTACTGGCGGTCGGCACCCTGATCGTCGCTGCGATCGACGCGCTCGTCGTTCGCAATAGCCCGAGCGAGATTGGTATCGTCGACTTCACCTGGGGGAACGAGACGCCTCAGAAGCACCTGCCGCTTGGCGAAATCTTCCGCTCGAAATGGATCGCGGTCGGTGGCTTCGGCATCGTGGCCTGCACCTTCGCAATCGCCGGCACGGCGACCTGGGTGGTGCCCGCCTTTATCGCCGTGCAGCACATGCCGCCGGAAGCCGGCGCCGTGATCGGCACCGTGATGGGGCTCTCGCAGGTCCTTTTCCTGGTGATCGGCGGCTATATGTCCGACCGGCTCGGCAAGCCGTTCATGATCAAGCTCACCGCGGGGCTCGCCTTCCTGACCGCCCTGATGTTCCTCTGGAGCGTCGTTACGCCGATCCCGTTCGGTGTACTGGTGCTGTTCGCGGCCCTCAGCGGCGTCGCGCTGCTCGGCGGCGGCGCGATCTTCGCGCTGCTCAGCGAAAAATACTCCGACGCGCTCGCACCGGCGGCGATCGGCTATGCGGAGGTGTTCGGCATCTTGTCGGCTTTCGTGGCGCCCTGGATGATGGGAGCCATCGTCAACGCCTCTTCCGGCGCGTTCACCGGGGCTTTCGTCGCCTTCGCGGTGGTCGAGTTGATCATCGTCGGCCTTCTGCTGATCCTCGCCCGCGAAGACGTCAGGCAGGGTGCGGTCGTCGGCAGCCCAGCGGAATGAATACGCTCTCCACAGAGCGGAGGTGACGGCATCCTGTGAGATCTGCGGACAGAAACCATGAACCGACGCCGGCCACCTCACCTCAGACGGCTGGATGGTCGTTCAAAGCAAACATCACCTGCGCATCGGCGGCTTGTGATGCCTCGAGACCGGCTACAAGACGACGTTCGGCGAGGCTCCGCCGATATGGTGGCGGGGCCGCCGCCTCAAGGCGCAGCCCATTCGCAGGCTCAGCCGTGGCCGGCCTCCTTGCGATGGCCGCTCTCGCTGAGGCGGTCGACCCAGGCGATGCCGATCGCCGAGATGATGAAGGTCATGTGGATCAGGACCTGCCACATCACGCCGCTCTCGGTGAAATTGCTGCGGTTGGTGCCGAGATTACCGGCCTCGATGAAGGTCCTGAGCAGCGAGATCGAGGAAATGCCGATGATCGCCATCGCGAGCTTGATCTTGAGCACGCTGGCGTTGACGTGACTGAGCCATTCCGGTTCGTCCGGATGCCCGCTCAGGTTCAGGCGGGAGACGAAGGTCTCGTAGCCGCCGACGATCACCATCACCAGCAGATTCGAGATCATCACGACGTCGATCAGCCCGAGCACGACCAACATGATCTGCTGCTCGCTGGCATCGAACGAGTGCACGACCAGGTGCCAGAGCTCCTTCAGGAACAATAGCACATAGACGGCCTGCGCGACGATGAGGCCGATATAGAGCGGCAATTGCAGCCAGCGCGAGCCGAAGATCAGTTTCGGAAACAGGCCGATCGGCGGCCTTGGCGCCGCCAGCGCCGAAGGTGCCTTGGGTTCAGACGTCATGGATCGCTCCGGATTGCAGACAGGAATGCGCTTCAGAGACTCGCGATGACAGGCGCGAGCTCGAGGGAGCCCCGATAGATCATCTCGAAGGCGACGTAAATGATGATGGCGAGGCCGACATAGGCGACCCAGCGCTGCTTCTGGAGCACGCGGCCGAGCAGATCGGCGGCGACACCCATCATCGCGACGGACAGCAACAGGCCGAAGGCGAGGATGTAGGGATGCTCGCGCGCGGCGCCCGCCACCGCGAGGACGTTGTCGAGGGACATCGAGACGTCGGCCGCGACGATCTGCGCCGCCGCCTGGCCGAAGGTCTTTCGCTGCACCGGCGCAGCATCCGCGCCGCCGCCGTGGCTGAACGCGAGCTGCTCCGAATGCGTCGCCTGCTCGCGCAGCTCGCGCCACATCTTCCAGCACACCCAGAGCAGCAGCACGCCGCCGGCGAGCAGCAGGCCGATGACCTGCAGGAGCTGGGTCGCGACGCCGGCGAAGGCGATGCGCAGCGCAGTGGCGGCGGCGATGCCGACGATGATGGCGCGGCGGCGCTGTCCGGCCGGCAGGCCCGCCGCGGCGAGGCCGATGACGACGGCGTTGTCGCCGGCGAGCACGAGATCGATCAGGACGACTTGAAACAGCGCGGTCAGCGCCTCGGCGGTGATGAATTCAGTCATGTTTGATCATTCTTCGATGTCGACGGATCGAGCCAATGCGGCTTGCGGCGTTCGATCCAGTCGAAGACCTTGGATCGGGAGGAGCGCAGCGCAGGTACGTCCTCGGCGAGCAGCGCGAGGCCGAGCGGCAGCATCCAGACGCCGAGCAGCGGCAGGAAGGACAGCACACCGCCGGCGACCAGCAGCGTGCCCGAGGGGATCCTGACCCAGCGGCTGGACGGCCTGAGCAGATAGGTGAAGGTATCGCCCATGCGCGGCGGCAGGCGGTCGACGAGCTTGGCCATGCGCGGATCTCCACCGGCGACCTCGCCGGTGGTGCCCTCGGCTTCCATGGTGCGCTGGTCCAAAACTGTGCTCATACTTGCTCCTTCAGGGCGGCATGCAGCTCGGCGCCCGCTGCATTCGGCACGACGGGCTTCGCGCGCGGCAGCACCAGCGTCAGCAGACGCAACAACTTGATCGCCTGGACTTCGTGGGGATGTACGTCCTCATCTGCGGCAGCAACGCGCTCCGAAAGCTCCATCAGATGAGACGAGAGCGGCAGATTCGAAACCGGCCGCAGCGTGTCGATCACGACGTTGGCAAAATCCGGCTCCTCGAGCCGTTCGGCGAGTTCATCGAACATCGCAGAGAGCCGTTCGTCCGAAATGTGCGGCGCCAGCCTGCGATCCCTGATGAAACGGATCACCTCGTCACGCTCGACCGGAGAAACACGCCGGTCGGCAACCGCAACCAGCGCGCCCACGATCACCAGCGCGACCGCGGCCTGCTCGTTCAGGCTGGACGGCTCCGTGATCTCGATCGGATTAGAGGTTTTGGCGTCAGACATCGTAGCTCCCTTAACTTGCGAAATGGCCGCACGGAGCTGCGATCGGGACGAAGAGTCGGAGAGAACGAACAAAGGCCCGACGATCGGCCGATCCATCGCATTCGCGCGGGACAGGTCATCCGACATCACGAGGTTTGCCGACATCGTCGGCGTCCTCGCCAGAGGGGCCCGGATTCTTGTTCTGCCCAGAGATAAAGGTAGCTCTGTCGGAATCAAGGCAGCATGCGTGCGACCAGCCGCCGCATCGGTTCCATTGTGACGAACCGCGTCCCGGATGCGCTGCAGCGCTCTTCGCGTTGCGGTGCAGAGTCGGGACCGGAAGGAAATACGCTCCGCCCATCATGGAACGGCAGACGACATCGCAACCGTGTCACGATGAATCGGTACATTGACCCTCTCGGGAACGAGCGTCTGCGCCGTCATAGCGCCCGCGCAAGCTTCGGCAGCGAAAATGTCGTACTTGAATCCGATGAGCGCGGAGAAGCGCATGAAGCGCACCACATTCTGCACCGGCTGCGGCCATGCGCTTGTCCCGATGCTGACGCCCAAAGGCCGCGCGGAACCGAGCTGCCTCTGGTGCGAAGGCATCGATGCCCGCGCGCTGGAGATGGCGAAGTGGGCGGATAGCCCGTTCGGCAAGCCCGAGCGGACCGTCCGCCACTCGTTCGAATGAACGGCTTCAGACCCTGAGCCGCCGGCATTTGCCTGTCGTCGCGACCTGCAGGGCTGCCGACAAATTGGACAAGACACGTCGCTCCACTCAACTCGCGGGCTGGGCGAAAAGGTCGGGCCCGTTGGCGAACCCGCCGTCTAACCTCAGGTGCAATCAAGCTTTTCCTTCGCGCCGCGTGCGGCCGGCGAGCCTGCCCGCGCAGCACGCGCCGACTGGCCCAGAATTCGCAAGACAGCAGCAGGCCCCATTCCCTGCCCGCCCACGATAGAGAGCGGCAAGTTGCGTGCGCCCGGCTCCGGAATGGACGGCCCCAGATCGGAGAATGCCATGAACGTGCATGCTGCCGGAGATCTCAAATTCACTGGCCTCACCCAGCCGAACGGCGCGCGATTGCGCCTCAACGACCGGGATTTCGTGGCGATCGATCGCGACCGGGATGCGAAGTTCGAGGCAACGTACCGGCCGCAGGCCCTCTACAACCGCGCCAATGAAGGCTTTCACGCCAACAACGAGAGCTTCCTGCTGCACGAGGTCGCGACCAATCTGCCGATCTACCGGCCCGACACCGGGCCCACCGATTTCCATCTTCATCTTCCGCCGGGCGGCTTTCAGCTCGTGCTGGTCACCTCGGGCGCGTTCACCTTCGACTATGACGGCCGCTGGTACAATGTCGGCCCGGGCGCGGTGATGCTGCAAAGCGCGATCGTGCATCGCCAGCTGTTCTACACCTGGTCGGGTCTGTCGACCGAAGAGAATTTGAAGACGCCGCAGACGGTGGTGCCCGATCCGATCTCGATGGGCTATTCCGGCAAATTCCTCGAAGCGTTCATCACCGATCCCACCACCTTTCCGAATCCGACTATTGTCGGTCCGGATCAGATCAACGAGGACGAAACGCCGCGCGTGGCCTGGAGCCATCCGCTGCATGACCGGCCGGCCGATGCCGGCTTCTGGCTTCAGGATCCCCTGGCGCTCGACGCACTGTTTAAGCCGCTCACCGACGGTTCTGTCAGATCGGCGATGCCGGTTTACGTGCGCGATATCGGCATCGAAATTCCGAGCGGGCATCTCGTCACGGGCCACATCATCGCGACCGACCCGCGTGGCCACGCACTCTTGCCGAAGAGCACGTCTGCCGCGGCGGACGCGACCTGTTTTGCGAATGGCGAGGTCGTGATCTATCGCGTCATTCGCGGCACGGCCGAGTTCAAGAGAAAGACCGGCGAGAGCTTCGAGCTGTCAGCCGGCGACGTGGTGACGGCGGGCAGGGATTCCATCAGCCTCACGGCTGTGGGCGAAAACACCCAGATGCTGCGGCTCGGCCTGCTCAAGGGCGTGAACGAGCTGCGCAGCTGGACGCCGACGCAGCGTGACGAGATCGACGGCCTCGCCGGTCAGATCATCACGCACAAGGACGTCCGTCCCCTGCGCACCGAAGGCAAGCCGGTCGGGTATCTGTACGGGTAGGCGCGCATCTCGTTGCGGCCATCCTTCGAGACGCCCGCGGGCCCTCAGGATGAGGTCGTGTTTTGCGGCGAAATCTCAGACCCTCATGGTGAGGACCCGCCACAGCGGGCGTCTCGAACCGTGCAGGCCCGGGCTCGTCCGACAACCTCTCCCCTACTCCGCCGCCTGCCGCACATGGCGTGCGGTCGGCGTGCGCATCGTGACGAGCTCTTCGGCCGCGGTCGGATGCAGCGCGATGGTCGCGTCGAAATCGGCCTTGGTCGCCTTCATCTTCACCGCGATCGCGACAGCTTGCGTAATCTCGGCGGCGGCATCGCCGACGATGTGGCAGCCGAGCACGCGGTCGGATGAGCCGTCGACCACGAGCTTCATCAGCACGCGGGTGTCGCGGCTCGACATCGTCGCCTTGATGGGGCGGAACGTCGTCTTGTAGATGTCGACGTGGCTGAATTGCGCGCGCGCCTCGGTCTCCGTCAGACCAACCGTGCCGACCTCCGGCTGCGAGAACACGGCGGTCGGGATGTTGGCGTGATCGACCGTGACGTCGCGCTTGCCGAACACGGTGTCGGCAAAAGCATGGCCCTCGCGGATCGCCACCGGCGTCAGGTTGAAGCGGTGGGTGACGTCGCCGATCGCATAGATGCTGTCGACCGAGCTCCTGGAGAAATGATCGACCGCGATGCCGCCATTGCTCGGGTTGATGGCGACGCCGGCTTTCTCCAGCCCGAGATTGGCAACGTTGGGATGGCGGCCGATGGCGAACATCACCTGGTCGGAACCAATGCTCGATCCGTTCGACAGATGGGTGGTGAAGCTCTCGCCGTGGCGATCGACCCTGGTCACCGTGCAGCCGGTGAGAATGGTGATACCCTGCTTCTCCATCTCGCTGCGCACATGCGTACGCACGTCCTCGTCGAAGCCGCGCAAGATGTTGTCGCCGCGATAGATCACGGTGACGTCGGAGCCGAAGCCGGCGAAGATGCCGGCAAATTCCAGCGCGATGTAGCCGCCGCCCTGGATCACGATCCGCTTCGGCAGCCTCGCAAGGTGAAACGCCTCGTTGGAGGAGATCACGTGCTCGATGCCGGGAATCGCGGCGCCGTGGTTGGGAGCCCCGCCGGTGGCGATCAGGATGTATCTTGCGGTGATCCTCTTGTCGTTCTCGAGCAGGCGGACGGTGTGCTTGTCTTCGATCACCGCGCGGCTCTTGACGATCTGCGCGCCCGACTTCTCGACATTCGTCGTGTAGGCCGCCTCCAGCCGCGCGATCTCCTTGTCCTTGTTGGCGATCAGTGTGGGCCAGTCGAAGCTGGCCGGAGGAACGGTCCAGCCGAAACCCGCGGCGTCCTCGAGGTCCTGACGAAAATGCGAGCCGATCACGAACAGCTTCTTCGGCACGCAGCCGCGGATCACGCAGGTGCCGCCCATGCGATACTCTTCCGCGATCATCACGCGGGCGCCGTGTCCGGCCGCGATGCGGGCGGCGCGCACGCCGCCCGAACCACCACCGATGACGAAGAGGTCGACGTCGAATTCAGCCATGGTCCACTCCGCCCCCCTTCAACAATCCCTGGTCAAATAGGATCGATCAGATCTCCTTGCCACGCTTGCGCATCTCGGCACGGAAGGCGCCCATCACGGTCTCGGAGAAGTTCTGGGCCCAGGAGTTCATGAAGGCCATGCTGAGACCGATGGCGCGCGGCTCGGCCTCGATCAGCTTCTTGCCGAGCGGCGACCTGTAGAAGGTGACGAGATCCTTCAGCTCCTGCTCGGTGAATTCGCTGGCATAGATCTGGGCCATGCCTTCGCCGATCTCGTTCTGGCGGCCGTTGAGCTGCTGGGCCACGATCGAAGCGACCTCGTTGAGATCCTTCTGGTAGTTGAGGTTCTGCTGGATCAGCGCGATCTTGGTCTTCTCGACGACGCCGGGCACGGCACCGGCATACATCGCGGTGGCGTTCTTGATCTGCAGGATCTCCCTGGCCGCCGCGATCGCGGCCGGCGATGCCTTCGGCTGGGCCGGTGCAGCGGCAGCCTTGGGCTGGGCCGGCTGCTGGGCGACGGCCGGGGCGGCCGAGACGGCCAGTCCCACAGCGAGAGTCGCGGCCGGCAAGAATTTCAACACGTTCTTCATTCCTGGTCTCCTTTCGGCTTGCGCCGTTCAATCACGCGAATTCCTTCGCCGCCCGCCAGAACGGCCGAGCTGGCCAAGCCGATGAACAAACCATGCTCGACCACCCCGGGGATGGCGCTCAACGCCTTGGCGAGACCGGGGGGATTCACAATACGTCCGAGCTGGGCATCGACGATCCAGTGGCCACCATCGGTGACGAAAACGTGGCCGCCTTTGTCCTTGCGGACCGCCATTTGCCCGGAAACGCCGCATTCGGCAAATGCCTTTTCGATCGCCCGGCGCGTCGCACCAAGCCCGAACGGGATGACCTCGACCGGCAGCGGAAACTTGCCGAGCGTCGGCACCCACTTGGTGTCGTCGGCAATCACGATCATGCGATCCGAGGCAGCCGCCACGATCTTCTCGCGCAGCAGCGCGCCGCCGCCGCCCTTGATCAGATTGAGCTCGGGATCGATCTCGTCGGCACCGTCCACGGTGATGTCGAGACGGTCGATCTCATCGAGTGTCGTCAGCGGGACGCCGCAACGTTCCGCATCAGCGCGCGTGGCTTCGGACGTCGGCACGCCGACCACCTTGAGCCCGGCGGCGACGCGCTCGCCGAGCAGCTCCACGAAATGCTTGGCTGTCGAGCCGGTGCCGAGCCCGAGCTGCATGCCGTCGCGCACCTCCTCGAGGGCGCGCGCAGCAGCCTGCCGCTTCAACTGGTCCATGTTCACGTGTGCGCCCGCCCTGAATTCGGAGGATGAGCCGCCGATCGCGGCCGCTTTCGGCGGCCTATGTAGCCTCGTTTCTCTCGCGGGAACAGGCCTATAAGGTGATCTTATGGGCCCGCCCCTTGCGCGGATACGACCGGACCGGTAGCGCTGAGTGATGACCTCCTTCAAAGGGACTGGCCCTCACACCATCGTCTTCGATCTCGACGGCACGCTCGTGGATACGGCGCCCGACCTGATCACCGCCCTCAACTACGTGCTCGACCGCGAAGGTCTGCCGCCCGTGCCGATGGCCTCGGCCCGCAACATGATCGGCGCCGGCGCCCGCAAGCTGATCGAGCGGGGGCTGGAGGCCGAGGGCCGCACCGTCACACCCGCGGACATGGACCGGATGACCGCGGATTTCATCGCCTATTACGCCGACCATATCGCGGTCGAATCCCGCCCCTTCGAGGGGCTCGAGGCCGCACTCGACCAGTTTTCGGCGCGAGGCCATCGCCTCGCGGTCTGCACCAACAAGCTGGAATGGCTGTCGAAGCGGCTGCTGGACCAGCTCGACCTCAGCCGCCGATTCGCAGCGATCTGCGGGGCGGACACTTTTGGCGTCCAGAAGCCAGATCCGACCATTTTCCGCGAGACCGTGGCCCGGGCCGGGGGCGATGTGAAAGCCAGCATCATGGTCGGCGATGCCGGCACCGACGTCGGAGTCGCCCGGCGGGCTGGGGTGCCTGTCATCGGGGTCAGCTTCGGCTACACCGACGTGCCGATCGCCGAGTTGAAGCCGGACCGGCTCATCCATCACATGCGTGACCTGCCGGCGGCCGCCATCAGCCTGATGACGACGTCATCCGCCACAACCAGCTGATACGATTAGGTTATTTCGCAGCACCCTGCGTTAACCATCTATTATCTATGCGCCGCGCGCCAATTGCCTGCCCCAAACGACACTTCTAAGGTCGCCCCGGGGATGTGGCGGTTTGTCGCAATAGAAGTGGATGGTTCATGCGTCGTGTCATCGCGATTGCGTTAGCAGGAGCGAGCCTGGGTGGCTGCTCCTCGATGTCTTGGGACATGTTCAAATCGGCGCCGCCGACCGTCCAGGTCAGGCTCGAATCCAATCCCCCTGGTGCTGACGCCACGACCTCACTCGGTCAGGGCTGCAAGACCCCCTGCTCGGTCTCGGTTCCCGCGCCCGATGCGCCCTTCACGGTCGCTTTCGCGCTGCCCAAGTACCAGCCGGCGAGCGTGCCGGTGAATGTGGTCAGGAATCCCGGCGATTTCACCACCCCCGCCTCCGTCTCCACCGATCCGAATCCGGTGTTTGCGGAACTCCAGCCGGCGGTGCCGCCGAAACCGGTCCGCAAGCCGCACCGGCCGAAGACACCCAAACCTGCCGCGCCCGCCGCAGCGCCGGCCGATGCCGCACCCGCAGCGGCCTCACCGTTCCCCGATCCGAATGCAGGCAAGCGCTGATCTGCATCTACCACCCGATTGTCCTAGCCGCGTCCGATGCTTAGATTGCTTTTACGGCACCGCTGAAGCAAAGGTGCGCCCGTCGCCGCAAGTGACAAGGCATTTGGTATGAACGGACTTTCTGCGAGCCCCCGTGCCGCGCTCTCGGGCGCGATGACCGATCCGTTCGGGCGGACCATCAGCTATCTGCGTGTCTCGGTCACCGACCGCTGCGATCTGCGCTGCTTCTACTGCATGTCGGAAGACATGACGTTCCTGCCCAAGGCCGACCTCCTGACGCTGGAGGAACTTGACCGGCTCTGCACGGCCTTCATCGCCAAGGGCGTGAAGAAGCTGCGGCTCACCGGTGGCGAGCCCCTGGTCCGCCGCAACGTGATGACGCTGGTGCGCTCGCTGTCGCGGCATCTTTCGACCGGCGCATTGAACGAGCTGACGCTGACGACCAACGGCACCCAGCTTGCAAAACACGCGCGCGAGCTCGCCGATTGCGGCGTCCGCCGCATCAACGTCTCCCTCGACACGCTCGACCCCGGGAAGTTTCGCGAGATCACCCGCTGGGGCGAGATCGACAAGGTTCTCGAGGGTATCGAGGCCGCGCGTGCCGCAGGGCTTGCGGTGAAGATCAACGCCGTCGCCCTGAAGAACCTCAACGAGGACGAGCTGCCCGAACTGATGCGCTGGGCCCACGGCAAGGGCATGGGCCTGACGCTGATCGAGGTCATGCCGATGGGCGAGATCGGATCGGGACGGATCGACCAGTATCTCCCGCTGTCGCTGGTGCGCGCCCGCCTCGCCCAGCAATTCACGCTGACGGATCTGCCAGAGAGCACCGGCGGTCCGGCCCGCTATGTCAGCGTCGCCGAAACCGGCGGCAAGCTCGGCTTCATCACGCCGATGACCCACAATTTCTGCGAATCCTGCAACCGGGTGCGCGTCACCTGCACGGGGACGCTGCACACATGCCTCGGCCACGAGGACGCCTCCGACTTGCGCAAACCTCTGCGTGCATCTTCCGACGACCTGCTGCTTGCGGATGCGATCGACCGCGCCATCGGCCTGAAGCCCAAGGGGCACGATTTCATCATCGATCGGCGCCACGACCGGCCCAGCGTCAGCAGGCACATGAGCGTCACTGGCGGCTAACACCGTCGGAATACGGCCTTATCCTCCTTAACTATCAACAAACTTCCGATTGACTGGCGGCACGCCCGCTGGTTTGGTGCGGCTGCCTCATGCCTGCGCGGCGAGACAAGCCACGCGCCAACTCGGCGCAGTCAAGACGGCCGGGGCACAATCGGGGGAGGACCTATCGTTGCAAGCGCTCCTTAAGTTGAGCAGCAGGATCGACGCGTTCACGCGCTGGACCGGCAAGCGCGTGGCTTGGCTGATCGTGCTCGCCGTGATCATCTCGGCAGTCAACGCGATCGTCCGCAAGTCGTTCGACACGTCGTCGAATTCATGGCTCGAGCTGCAATGGGTGCTCTTCAGCATCGTCTTCCTGCTCTGCTCGCCCTGGACGCTGCTCGACAACGAGCACATCCGCATCGATATCGTGAACAACGCGCTGCCGAAGACGGCCCGCAACGTGATCGACGTGGTCGGTCACCTGTTCTTCCTCATTCCGATCTGCATCGTGATGATCATCACCGGAGTGCCGTTCTTCCAGCGCTCCTTCCACATCAACGAGCAATCCGGCAACGCCGGTGGCCTGCCGCAATGGCCCGCCAAGTCCCTGATCATGATCGGGTTCGCCTTCCTGCTCGTGCAAGGTATCTCCGAGCTGATCAAGCGGATTGCGGTGATGCGCGGATTGATGCCGGACCCGCATGAATCCCAGGTGTCGGCGCTGGAGGCCGAAGTCGAGCATCTCGTCGAAGCGATCGAGAAGAAGTAGCGGTTGGCGACGGTTTAGGGGAAATCATGACCGCATTCATCATCGCCAATATGGCGCCCATCATGTTCGTGTCGCTGGTCGTCGTGCTGCTGCTCGGCTATCCCGCGGCATTCTCGCTCGGCGCCGTCGGCCTGTTCTTCGCCGTGATCGGCGTCGAGCTCGGCCAATTCCATCCCGACTTTCTCCAGGCCCTGCCGGAGCGAGTCTACGGCGTGATGAACAACGACACGCTGCTCGCCATCCCGTTCTTCACCTTCATGGGACTGGTGCTGGAGCGCTCGGGCATGGCCGAGGACCTGCTGGACACGATCGGCCAATTGTTCGGTACCATCCGCGGCGGTCTTGCCTATGCCGTGATCTTCGTCGGCGCGCTGCTGGCCGCGACGACGGGCGTGGTGGCCGCCTCCGTGATCTCAATGGGTCTGATCTCGTTGCCGATCATGCTGCGCTACGGCTACGACCGCCGCGTGGCATCCGGCGTCATCGCCGCGTCCGGCACGCTCGCCCAGATCATTCCGCCCTCGCTCGTCCTGATCGTGATGGCCGACCAACTCGGCAAGTCCGTCGGCGACATGTACGAGGGTGCCTTCATTCCTGGCCTCGTGCTAGCCGGCCTCTATGCCGGTTACGCCTTCCTTGTGAGCATGATTTTCCCGAAAGCCGCGCCGGGCCTGCCGAAGGAGGCGATCGGCTTCCGCGAGGACGATGGCGGCCGCGGCCTCGTTTCGCTCGGCATGCTGTTCCTCGCAAGCTGCGTGTTCGGATGGTTCATGATGCGCAATTCGAGCGTGCATGGCGCCGACTACGTCGTGCTCAGCATGTTCTACGGCATCATCTTCGCGTTCGCCGTCGCGGTGCTGAACTGGGTCATCGACAAGCTCACCGGCTTCCGTTTCCTGTCCAAGATGGCGCAGCAGACCACCTTCGTCATGGTGCCGCCGCTGTTCCTGATCTTCCTGGTGCTGGGCACGATCTTCATCGGTATCGCGACGCCGACCGAAGGCGGCGCGATGGGGGCCGCCGGTGCCCTCCTCCTCGGCGCCGCGAAGCGCCGGCTGAGCTGGGACCTGATCCGGCAGGCCACGGAATCGACCGCCAAGCTGTCGGCTTTCGTCGTGTTCATCCTGGTCGGCGCCCGCATCTTTTCGCTCACCTTCTACGGCGTCAACGGCCATGTCTGGGTCGAGCACCTGCTCACCTCCCTGCCCGGCGGCCAGGTCGGCTTCCTGATCTTCGTCAACGCGCTTGTGTTCGTGTTGGCCTTCTTCCTCGACTTCTTCGAGCTGGCCTTCATCGTGATCCCGCTGCTCGGACCTGCCGCCGAGCACCTCGGCATCGATCTGATCTGGTTCGGCGTCATTCTCGGCGTCAACATGCAGACCTCGTTCATGCATCCGCCGTTCGGCTTCGCGCTGTTCTATCTCCGATCGGTCGCGCCGAAGGAGCGATACACCGATCGCGTCACCGGCAAGAGGATGGACCCCGTCACCACCGGCCAGATCTATTGGGGTGCGGTCCCATTCGTCATCATCCAGATCATCATGGTCGGCCTCGTGATCGCGTTCCCTGCGATGGTGATGCACTACAAGGGCGTGCAGACGAACATCGACCCCTCTACGATCAAGATCGAGGTGCCGCAGATCGACCTGCCGCCGCTCGATCTCGGCCCGCCGCAGAAGTAGCAAAGGATGGCGCGATTGTTGCCCTCTTACCCTCCCCCTCCAGGGGAGGGTGAAGAGGCCACCTCGTTTGCCGGCCGAAACCGCAGCGTGAACTCCGCGCCGCCGCCGGGCAGGTTTGCCACCGCAACCGTGGCCGCGTGATCGTCCGCCACCGCGCGCACGATCGAGAGCCCTAGGCCTGCGCCGTCGCTGCGCCTGCGGTCGGCGCGCCAGAAGCGCTGGAAGATCAGCTCGCGCTCGGCTTCCGCGATGCCGGGACCGCAATCGCGCACGCGCACCGAACCGTCTTCGCGCACCTCGACGTCAACCGAGGTGTCCTTTGCCGTGAACTTGATGGCGTTTTCGGCAAGGTTGAAGATGGCGCGCTGGATCATCTCGGAATTGCCCTGGATCAATACCGGCGCGTCGGTGCCCTTCAGCGCAATGTCCTTGTGCTGGGCGATTGCGAAGGGCGCGATCGAACCGACCACCTCGGCGCAGACAGCGCGCAGATCCGCGGTCTCGCCGGGATCGCGCACCAACGTGTCGAGCTCGGCGATCTCCAGGAGCTGCGCGACGAGCCGGCTCATGGCCTCGACGTCGGCATGCAGCGCCTGCCGTGCCGCACCGTCGCCGAGCGTCTCGATCCGCGTGCGCAGGATCGCAAGCGGCGTGCGCAATTGATGCGCGGCATCCGCCGTGAATTGCCGCTGCAGCCGAAAGCCCTCCTCCAGGCGGTCGAGCGCCTGGTTGACGGCGGTGACGAGCGGCATGATCTCGCGCGGGATCTGCGCCGTCGGCAGGCGGATGTCGATGCGCGCCGGGCCGATATTGCTGGCCTCCTCCGAGGCCTTCCACAGCGGCGCAATCGCGCGGCGGAAGATGATGATGTCGGTGGCAAGCAGCACCAGGAGGATCGGAATGGTGATCCACCCCACCCGCCGGAAGAAGTTCGAGACGATGTCGTCGGTGATGACGTCGCGGTGCGCGAGGTCCTCGGCGACCTGGATGCGCACCGTCTTGCCGGCAATATGCCGGGTGACGCCCGCACCGGAGATGGTTTCCGGGAAGCGTGGTTGCGCCACAGCGGCCGGGCGGCGGTGGGAGGAGAACAGCAGCCGGCCGTCGGCATCGCGAATGTCGAACTGGTAGCGGCCGTAGGCGTCCGAATAAAGCCCCTTGAGGCTGTCTGGCAGGTTGAAGCTCAACGTGCCGTCCGGCTGCGCGACGATGTGCTCCACCAGCACCTCGGCCTGCGCGCGCATGGCATCGCGATGCAGCTGCTCGATCTCGGAATTGAGCAGCCAGAACAGCACCAGCGGCAGGAAGATCGCGACCACCGCGACCGCGACGATGTGCAGGAACACGATGCGCGAGATCAGCGATTTGAACGTGAGTGATCTGGCATGCCCCACCGCGGGCACGCTATTTCTCCTCGGTCATGAGATAGCCGACGCCGCGGATGGTGTGGATCACCACCTTGGCGCCGTGTTCAGCCAGCTGCTTGCGCAGCCGCGAGACATAGACTTCTACCGCGTTGGAGGCCACTTCGCCTTCGAGCCCAAAGATGTGGTCCTCGACGTTCTTCTTCGGCACCACCCGCCCCTGCCGGCGCAGCAGGATTTCGAGCACCGAGCTCTCGCGCGCGGAGATGATCCGCGGCTGGTCGTCGATGAAGATTTGGCGGCTCTCGGTGTCATAGACGAGGTTGGCGAGACTGAGCGAGCGGCCGAGCAGCTGGCCGGGCCGGCGCAGGATGGCCTCCAGCCGCGCCACCAGCTCCTCCATCGCAAACGGCTTTGCGAGATAGTCGTCGGCGCCGCTGCGCAGGCCGGTGACGCGGTCCTGCAAGCCGCCGCGGGCTGTCAGCACCAGGACCGGCAACGGCTCCATCTGCCGGCGCAGCTCGCGCAGCACCGACAGACCGTCGTCGTCGGGCAGGCCGAGGTCGAGGATCATCGCGGCATAGTTGACGCTGCTCACCGCCTCGCGCGCCTCGGCCGCGCTGCCGACGATGTCGCTCTCATAGCCGGCCGCGGCCAGCCCGGCAGCAACGAGCCGAGACAGCTCGGCATTGTCCTCGACGATCAGAAGGCGCATCGATATTCCGGTGTCACCGCACGGCTCGCGCCGAAATCTTCGCCGCTCTTTTCCAGCATTCCGGACGGCTGGGCCAGCGAAAAAATGCGCGGTGAGCCGATCGCCTCGATGTCAGGCTCGTGTAAGCCGATCGGACCCGTCCTCACGCGGCCCCGAACGGCGGGCCGGCATCCGGCCGCTGGACCGAATACTCCCTGCTCGATCTAAGCGTCGCCTTCGACACGCGCAAACGGATTGCCGTACACGGAATAGGCCAGCCAGGTCAGTTCCTTCCGGCTTTTGGCTGCCTCGCGAGCGGTTCGGACGGCATCCACCAGCACGTTTCCGTCCTTGAGCGAGCGATAGAACGCCTCGGCAAAACTGTAGGCGAGCTTGTCGTCCACCGACCAAAGCGCTCCGACCAACGCGCCCGCGCCGAGTTCGGAATACGGCCGCAGGAACGCATCGACAAAGCCGGCGACACCTCCACCGATACCGCGCCCCGAGCGCCCGGTCTGACAGGCATTGATGAAAATGGTTGGCCTCGGTCCGCTTTGCGCGAAGCGGGCAAAAGCCTTGACCTGATCCGCCGATAGCGAATCCTGCGCAAAGTCGCCGTCCACCTTGGATCCGGCCATCAACAGGTCGGCCGTCATGACCGCCCGCTGCGCCGCCTCGCCATGGCAGGCAAAGTGCAGAACGTCGCAGTCCCCCGCATTCTGCTGGAGGAAGCCCGTCACCGAGATGCTGTCGGCCGGGACCTCGCGGGGATTGCCGAACAGCTTGGCCAGCATCTCGCGTTCGGCATCGGCGCCTTCGAGCCGCAGGGCGGGATCGAGATAGGCCGGGATCACGTAGTTGACGCGATCACTGCGCATCGCAAGGTTCGGACCGGGCCATGGCGTGCTGTGCAGCCAGCGGACCAGCCCCCATTCGGCGAGGAATCCCTTGCCGGCCTGTCCGGACTTCCGATCATTGATGTAAAGCAGCTCCCAGGGAATGAACGGCTCCTCCGAGATGACCTGGATCGCACGGATCGCCTCGCGATGGGTCCACAACGCCTCGCGGATCTTGTCCGGCAACAACTCGTTCGCCATGACAATTCCGTTTGCCTGGAGGCGCCCGAGAAACTGGTCATACAACCGGTTGGTCGCGAGCCAGGAAGTCTCGATGCCCTTGAAGATCTCCGCAACGTAGACGTCGCGCGAGAACCCCCCGGGAAGGGTGCGCGATTCCGAAACTGCGATATTGGGGTCGACGCAGGCGAGATCGAAGCGCAGCGTCACCTTGCCGCTATCCACGATCTCGTAGATCCTCAGCACCGCCGGTTCGTTCGGGCGTGCCGCCATGGCCAGCCCGGCCTGGCTCCGGCGCAAGGTCTTGCTTTCTGCATCGACGAATACGGGAGCCAGGGTGAAGGACGCCAGAATGCGCGGGCCCTGCCGCGCTTCGACAAGGATGTCGGCTGCGCCCTCGGCAACACCTTCCACGACGAACCGCAGCGCCTCCGCCCGTCGTTCCCGCGGCGTGTCGATCTCTGCACTGGATTCGCCGAGGACCCGGCAGTTTTTGCGCGCGATGACTTCAACAACGATGGCGCGGGAAGGGTCGATATTGACCGGGGTCTCCGAGGCGCCGGACGTTTGTGTTTCCGCAGCCTGGATCCTCTCGCGCGAAACCGTGACGAACAGCGGGACCGGCTTCCTGGGCGGCGGATGAGACTCGATCTCTGCCGCAAAATAGCAGGCGGCGGTTCTTGCATCAGGAGAAGGTGCCAAGGGCGGCGTCTCGGCTGCGACAGACGCCTGGCTCGGCACAGGCGATGCAGCCGCAGGAGCAGCACGTGTTGGCGTTCGTCGCAGCGTAGTCGTGTCCGACATCGAGTCGGCTTCGAGGCTCTCCAGATGGGGCGAGGGCAGAACGGCTCCCAGCGAGTGATCGTCGCGAAACGCCGCTCTCCGCGTCGCCCGGCGCGATACTGTCCGCGGCAGGTCAAATTGCTCGCCGAGGCGAGCTGCGCCAAATCCCAGCCATTCACTCAACTTCAGCGGAACGACATCCGTCGCAAAGTAAGTGGTGTGAAAGACGTCGTCCGTGTTGCCGAAAGCAAAGGTCGCGTCTGCCGCGAGGCGCGAGCCGCGGGTCCCGAACGAGGTCATCGACGAGGTATCCACCACCAGGTCGTTGTCGAGCCGGAACAGGCGATTTGTCACGCGGTCGGCAATGAACTCGGCGAACTCCCTCGTCACCCCCTTGCTGGGTTCGATCTGCGCGACGAAATTCGAAGTGATCGCATAATAGGTCGCGAGCTTGTCGAGAGGACCGGCCGCCTCGTTCAACTCCCTGACGAGGTCACTCGTGGGCCGCATCGCGGCAAGTCCGGGCACCCGTTGCTCGTCGATGGCGACTTCCGAAAACGCCTGGACGAAGCGGCCGACAGTCTTGATCCCCTGCGCCACGACGGAGCTCAACGCAGCCCCTCCCGCCAGGTATGAAACCGCACGGACGCCGGCCATGATCCCGTTGGTGTAGAGATCGATCATCGCCGCCCAGTTCTCGGGCTCGGCAAGATGCGTCCCGGCGTTCGTGCAGCCGACGAAGATGGCCCTGCCCAGCCGGATGTCCGGTCGCTGCTCCGCAAGCCGATTTTCCACCATGCGATAGACAAGCCCGCCGCGGCTGTGGACGACCGCGTCGATCGACGACCCTTCCGGGACTCCCAGCGCCTGCAACGCCGCGACAAGAGCGGCTGCATTTTGGCCGGGCGTTGCGGTCAGGGTCTTGTGGTCGAAGCCGAGCACGGCGTCGTAGTGCTGGTTGGCTCTCGAAAGAAATGCCTGCCCGCTCTCGGAACCGGCAAGCTGCGCGAAGCCACCCGCGGTCGACGAGAACGTGCCGTGCACCATGAGCAGGATCTTGAGCGGGTGATCCTGCGGCAAGCGGGGCCGCTCGGATTGCGACGGGATCCATGCTGCCGGATCGAGCCCGGTCATCATCACGATCCCCTCCTCCCGGTCTCCCTCGATATAGTCGGTCGCCGCATCGACGGCCGTTCTGGCGACGAACTTCAGCACATAGGCGCGGACCGGATCGATCAGCTTGTCGGAGAGCCAGTCGAGAACCGGGCCGCGCTTGCCGCGTGCCGTGGCGATTCCGCGGGCGCCGCCCGTTTCGGTCGTCAGCGGGAACACCAGAACCTGTCGACCGCCGCGTTGCGGCGATGGACGGGCAACCTGCTGCGGGTAGCTCCAGGCATAGACGCCGCCCGCCCCTTCGATCAGCACCATCGCCCGTTCGGACGGGCCGACCTCGACCTCGATCTGCGTCGGCGTCTGCGCGTCCCGTCGCAGAGCGCGCGTACCAGGGCGCGTTGGCGCCATTTCAACCTCGGCCGCGATCGTGAAGTCGGACGCCGACAGCGCCCTCTTGAGATGATCGGTGCCCCTCATCTGGCTGGTGGAGGCTCGGCGCAATCCCCGACGGGCAGCGCCGTCCCCAACCACCCTGACTTCGACATCGTCGGGACTCTGAACCACGATCCCGCTTGCTACCTCAATGACAGCCATGTCCTTCCCCCTGTACAGATGCGTTCTTCATGACGTCCTTCACATCCAGCGGGGCGCACGACGCGCGCCCGTTCCGACAGCGCGAGGTCACGGCTTGACAGTCGACTGCGACGCAGGCGCGGCCCAACCGAGCAGACTGCCATCGAGCGCCGACGACTTCCGGATCAGCTTGTTGGATTCGATGTAGGCTTCCGCCGTCGAGGGCACGAGGTATCCGACCACGAAGCCGAGAATTCCGAACGACGCGACGATGCCGGCGTACCATGACAGCGGGATGAGCGGCATTTCCAGGCCAAAGGCTCTGGTCACCAATACGAAGCTGACGAGAAGGCTGAACATCAGCGACGCCATGACCACCGCATGGGTCGCACCATCCCTCAGTCTCGCCTCGTGATAATCCAGCCGATCCGCCCTGAGCCGCACGTCGAGCAGAATGCTCAGGACCAGCGTGTTGAACAGGAAGATCAGGGAGAACAGCGAACTCGCCGCGAACGGATGATTCCTCGCCAGCCAGCCTTCAGCGATCGGAATAGTGCTGTAAGTCATCCATAGGATGAAGTTGCCGGCCAGATAGGAGCACGCCCCGAAGACCACGTAGGAGCTCCAGGGCAACGCGTAGAGCGAGGGGCGCGCGAAGTTCGTCGAGGCCTTGGGATAGATTGCAAAGAAGATCGAGATCGTCAGCGCGACCGCGTGCGCGAGGGACGAGAGGCCTCCGGCCAGCGAACCAACCGCAAACTTCTTCGGCAGATCGAGGAAGAACAGCGGCGCGACAGAGACCGCGAAATCGAGGACGAAGATCGTCACCAGGGGCGCAAACGGCAATGGCTGGGGCAGAACGGTCTGATACCCGAAGCTGGATATCAGTTCCGTCCGGGAATCGCGCCTGTCGACGACCGACAAGGTCGCCTCGGCCAGGCGACGCTGGTATGCGACCCGCAGATCCTCACACTCTTCCGCAATGAAATCGGAGATCTCGAGCACCAGCTCCCGCGCGTCGACATCCGACACCATGATGTCTTCCGTCAGCAGGAGGGCCCGCGCCGACCGTCGCAGCATTCGCCGATACTGCCGCTCCAGCTCGTCAAACGCCGCTTTCCGCGCGCGGAAGAACTTCTTGAAGCGCCGGTTGCCGCGCAGTTCGACGAAACTGGTGTGAAGCGAAGCAACCTGCATGATCATGGACGTCGCGCCGACGGCAAGCACTTCGTCATCCTGATTGAGCGCCTTCTCGATCAGCCTCGCGGGAACGCCATATCCTTCGAGCTCGCGCTGCAACTCCGGCCTTGCCCGCTCCGTCACCCGGATGGGCGAACGCGCGATGGCCACGATGACGGTCTCCACGGCCTGCGGGTAGCGTGCCAGCGTCTGCATCATGGTTCTCAGGAATCCGATCACCCGAGATAGAATCGGCAGGTGCGGCGCCAGCACCATGAATGCGATCGTCGCCGGCACGGCAACGAGCAGGCCGGCGCCGCGTCCGGGATAGAGTTGATTGGTCAGCCAGCGGATTTGGCTGACCATGAACACATAGAAGACAACGGCGATCGTGACGTAGGCGAGGACCGCGAAATAGTAGCGATCACGCATAACGGCATAGCGGATCTCCTCGGTTTCGAAAGGGGCGTGAAAGTCGATCGCGCTGACGATGCAGATCGCGATCGCACCGAGGCCGAGAGCAACGACGGACGGGTCAAAGCCGTACATTGATGAACATCCGCTAGGGTCCAGCCCGGTCCACGAAAATTTCACCGTCGAGGCCGCGCATGTAGAGAACCGGAGAAATCCATTCGGCGAAATGCCGCGCCTTCAATTCGGCCCTCGTATGCGCCAGAGCGGCCTGAATCGATACGTTGTCGGCAAGGTAAGTGTAGAACGTGTCGGCGAAGGCGAGCCCCATGTTGTCGCTGATCTCGAACTGCATGGCGATCACCGCGGGCACGCCGCCCTGGATGAGCTCCGCGGCGGTGCTCGAGAACAGGGAACCGTCGGATTGCGCCCCGCTGCAGGAGTTCAGAACGACGAGGCTCGGCGTTTGGCCGGGCTGGGTGAGGAACATTCTCAACGTGTCGGCGTACAGCCGGATCCCGCTCGATCCGCCCTCTTCCTGCACCACGATGAAGCCCATCTGCCGATCCGGATCGTGTCCGCCGTGACCGATGAAGTGAAACAGATCCCACCGCTTGCCATCATCTCCCCTCAGGAAACGACGGTTGAGATCGCGCGCCTTGGCCGAAGGAATCCAGGACAGCTTCAGTCTCTTGCCGTCGTTCAAATCGTTCAGTGCCTTCTTGATCGCGACCTGCTCGGCATCGACCTCGATCTCATCCAGCGGGAATCCGTTAAGAACCTTGACCCTCGCCGCCATGCCCAGCACCCGTATCGGCCTTGCCGCGCTCATCCGGCGTTCGTCGCCATAGTCATCGACGGCACGCGTGAACGGTGTGCTCTGGGAGGTCGTCACATAGAAGCGGTTCTTCTTGTCATACATCGTTTCCCAGGGCACGTAGGCGAGCGCGGGATCGCTGACTCGCAAGCGAATCAGGAACGGCTCGTCGCCTCGTCGCGCCGCCTGGAAACATTCCTGGTAGAGTTCGAGGATCTTTCGCTGAAAGATGAAGTCGAAGAGTTGCGAACCGATTTCCTGGACAATTCGCTCGTCCGATCCCGAAGTCAGGGCGCCGGCAGCATCACGGATGGCGGGTCTTGCTTCGTTGCCGCCATTTGACGCGGCTGGATCCGGGTTTCGCGGGCGTAGCGCGGCCTCGGTGCTGCGCGCTGCAGGACTCTGAAGAATCGCTTCCTGCAGGGGTCTCAGGTTCTGGCGAAAACTCGGCTTGAGCTTCTCGACTTCGATCTCGCGGCTCGACGAGTTGTATTCCGCAACAATGCGGCAATGGTCTTCGCCACAATCCTCAATGGTTAGATTGAAAACGACCTTCGCCACGACGCAATCCTCAGCCGCGCACTACCAGCGCAAAAGGCGCCCTGCAAAAAAGTCCCAGGCGGTCAGCAAGGCCCGCATCGCATGTGGAGCGCGTCGTGCCACGGCATTTCCGCGCTCCGCACCTTGTAAACAGTGCAGGCACAGCCGCTATTTCGGATATCATTCTCCGCATCTTGGCAGCCGGCGTTCTGCCCGCCAAGACGCACAGCTCGGGGTTCGCGCGGGCTTCCTTCTTGACTCCGGTCCCGATCGCGGCGGCGCACCGCACGGCGTCGGTCGGCGCAATCAAGGAAAGCTCGCTGGCTTCCCGAAATTTCTAGCGGATTTCTCTCGACGTCATTGTGAGCCGCTTCACACCTCTCGCTTTGGTGATCACCGTGAAACGGCGCCTGCGACCACAACGCGGTCGATGCGCGATTTCGGCGCTAGCCTGACTTCATATGATGGTTCTGGAATGCGGCTCTCAGCTCAGCCACTTGATCGCGCGTTGCTCCCAGCTCTGCCTCGGCGCGACTTGTCGGCAGGTCCTTGTAAGCGATCGGCTGATCGAACTGGCTCGCCGTGAAGTCATACCTCCGGCCTTCGATCCGGTTGTAGAAATGGTCGCCGGCCGGCAGAGGCGTCTTCAGCAAATCACCGCCGAAGAGTTCTTGAACGAGCAGAGCGGTGACGTTGCATTGCCCGGCGGCGGGATTGTTTGCCGTCCATTGGCGTGCGGTCGACAACGACCACGCCTTGCGCAGCGTTCTTTGAACATCGTCGGGATCGAAGCTCATCGTCGTCACCAGGCGGGCACCCGCGAACTCGATTTCGGATTATTCGATGATTGCTTTCTACTCCTGTTTTGCCCGACAGGTCAAACTGCTCTGGTCGAGGGGGCTGCCGGGCGAATCGGTCCATCCAACGGCTGGTTCCGGAATAGATTTTTCCCGCACACCGGAGCATCGGCCCCGCTTGGGCGAAGACCGCTTGGACCGCCGATTTTTTCCGCGGCTTATCAAGCCGTTGGCTACTGTGCATGGGGTTGTTTTCCATGTCGTTCATTCCGGCCCCTGCAAACAGCACCGCCCCGGAGCCTTCTCCGGGGCGCTGCCTGCGACGGATGGTGCGATCAGCTCTGCGAGCGCCGCGCCATGAAGATGTCGTAGCCGACCTCGGCGACCTGGAACCAGGCGTAGCCGTCGCTCGTGAACTTGGCGAGCGAGTCGTGCACCTTCTTGAAGTTGGGATTGGTCGCAGCGACTTCGGCGTGCAGCTCCTTGGCGGCCTTGTAGCAGGCATCCATGATCGGGGGCGAGAAGGCATGCAGCTTGGTGCCGCCCGCGAGCAGCTTCTTCAGCGCCAGCGGATTGGCGTTGTCGTAGCGCGCCATCATGTAGTTGTTGGCGTAGTGGCCGGCCTGCTCCAGCACGCTCTGGTAATATTTCGGCAGCGCGTTCCACTTGTCGAGGTTGACGAAGGCCATCAGCATCGGCCCGCCTTCCCACCAGCCGGGATAATAATAGTGCGGCGCGATCTTGTAGAAGCCGAGCTTCTCGTCGTCATAGGGGCCGACCCATTCGGCGGCGTCGATGGTGCCCTTCTCCAGCGCCGGATAGATATCGCCGCCGGCGAGCTGCTGCGGCACCACCCCGAGCTTCTGGAGCACGCGGCCGGTGAATCCGCCGATGCGGAATTTCATGCCCTTGAGATCGTCGGGCGTGTTGACCTCTTTCCTGAACCAGCCGCCCATCTGGCAACCGGTGTTGCCCGCAAGCAGCGAGACGACGTTATAGCCCTTGTAGAACTCGTTGAGCACGTCCCGGCCGCCGCCCAGCATGTACCAGGCCTGGTTGATGCGCATGTTGGGACCGAACGGCACGGCCGAGCCGAAGGTGAAGGTCGGGTCCTTGCCGAAATAATAGTAGGACGCGGTGTGGCCGATCTCGCAAGTGCCGTTCTGGACGGCGTCGAGCACCTGGAGGCCCGGCACGATCTCGCCGGCCGCGAAGATCTGGATCTGGAATTTGTTGTCGGTCGCCTCCGCGACCATCTTGCACATCATCTCGGCGCCGCCAAACAGCGTGTCGAGCGATTTCGGCCAGCTCGTCGGCATGCGCCATTTGATCTCCGGCATCGACTGCGCGATCGCGGGAGCGGCGAGCGTGGCGGCGCCGGCCGCACCAAGTCCTGTGACCTTGATGAAGTCTCTTCTCTTCATGATTCCCTGCCCTGATGTACCAGTGATTGTGGGCCTTCTTGTCGAGGCTTGTCGCAAGCATGACGCAAGCCGCGGCCGAATGCCATCGTGATCGCACTGCGGCAAAGAAAAAGCCCGGCCTCGCGAGCGAGGCCGGGCCATCCGTCTTACGACTTAAGCCGCAGATCAGCCGCGTGTGCGCGAACGGATCATGAAGCTGTCGTAGGTATATTCGGCGACCTGCCACCACAGATATTCGTCGGAGCGGTAGGCCTGCATGGCGTCGATCGACTTCTTGAAGTCGGCGTTCTTGGCCGAGATCTCAGCCCACAGCTCGTTGGTGGACTTGAGGCAGGCTTCCAGCACTTCGTTGGTGAACGGGCGAAGCTGGGTGCCGCCGGCGACCAGGCGCTTCAGCGCGGCCGGGTTCTGCATGTCGTAGCGCGCAGCCATCCAGGTGTTGGCATGGGCGGTCGCGTTGGTGAGGATCGCCTGGTAGTTCTTCGGCAGCGCATTGAACTTTTCCAGGTTGGCGAAGGCATGGACGGTCGGACCGCCCTCCCAGAAGCCCGGATAGTAGTAGTACTTGGCAACCTTGGCGAAGCCGAGCTTCTCGTCATCGTAGGGGCCGACCCATTCGGCCGCGTCGATGGTGCCCTTCTCCAGCGCCGGATAGATGTCGCCGCCGGCGAGCTGCTGCGGCACCACGCCGACCTTCTGGAGCACCTGGCCGGCGATGCCGCCGATGCGCATCTTGAGGCCGGAGAGGTCGGCAACGGTCTTGATCTCCTTGCGGAACCAGCCGCCCATCTGGGTACCGGTGTTGCCGCAGGGGAAGCCGATCACGTTCGACTTCTTGAAAAACTCGTTGGCGAGCTCGTTGCCGCCGCCCTGATAGAGCCAGGAATTCTGCTGGCGCGCGTTGAGGCCGAACGGCACCGAGGCGAAGATCGCAAAGGTGGGGTCCTTGCCGACGTAGTAATAGGAGACCGTGTGGCACATCTCGACCGTGCCGCTCGAGGTCGCGTCGAGCGCCTGGAGGCCGGGGACGATTTCGCCGCCGGCGAACACCTGGATCTGGAACTTGTTGTCAGTCATCTCGGCGACGTACTTCGACACCTGCTCGGCGCCGCCATAGATCGTGTCGAGCGACTTCGGGAAGCTCGAAGTCAGGCGCCACTTCACCTCGGGCGAGGATTGCGCGATCGCCGGCGAGGCCACTGCGGTCGCCGCCGCGCCTGCTGCCGACACTTTAAGAAAATCACGACGCTTCATATTCAGGTCTCTCCTTGCTGGGGCGTTTCCCCTTAACTTCTCTTATGCCGCCGCTCATTCCGGCGACGCGTCGATGTCGCGTCGAACCGAAGGGGCTTGACTGCCGTGCGCCTTTAACACGGACAGCACGGTTACGGAACGCGACAATGGCATGACGGGGCTCTACAAAAGTCGCATGTCCGAGGGGGCCTGCGGCCGGCCGGTTCAGGCTGCGGCGATGACGCCCTTCAGCTGGTCCCGAACCTGCCCTGCGATGGCGCGGTAGATCGCCGCATGAGGACCGTCCGGCTCGCTGTCGACGACGGGATTACCGGCGTCCGAGGTGGCGCGAATCGCCATGTGCAGGGGGATCTCGCCGAGGAACGGCACCCCGAGCTTCTCCGCCTCATGCCGCGCCCCACCATGGCCGAAAATGTCCGACTTGGTCCCGCAATGCGGGCATTGGAAGTAGCTCATATTCTCGACGATGCCGAGCACGGGCACGTTGACCTTCTTGAACATGGCAAGCCCCCGCCGCGCGTCGATCAGGGACAGGTCCTGCGGGGTCGAGACGATCACGGCGCCCTTGAGCGGCACGTTCTGCGCCAGCGTGAGCTGGGCATCGCCGGTGCCCGGCGGCATGTCGACGACCAGCACGTCGAGCTTGCCCCATTCGACGTCGCGCAGCATCTGCGTCACCGCCGACATCACCATGGGACCGCGCCAGATCATCGCGGTCTCTTCCTCGACCAGGAAGCCGATCGACATGATAGCGAGGCCGAAACGGCGAAGCGGAATCATCTTGCGCTCGTCGTTCAGCTCCGGCTTGTCGCGCAGGCCTGTCAGGCGCGGCACCGAGGGGCCGTAGATATCGGCATCGAGCAGCCCGACCTTGAGGCCGAGGTCGCGCAGGCCGAGCGCCAGATTGAGCGCGGTGGTCGACTTGCCGACGCCGCCCTTGCCGGAGGCGACCGCGATCACGGCGGCAACGCCCGGGATTTCCGATTGCCGCGCCATCGGCGACCCGCCGCCCTGCGGCGGCTTGTGGGCATGGGCCGGCTGCACGCCGGGCGTGCCGCGGCTCGGCTGCGGGGGTGGCGGCGGCGCGGAGCCCGGCTTGCGCTCGGCGGTCAGCGCCACCATGACGGTGGTGACGCCGGGAATGGCGCGCACCGCGGCCTCCGCTTCGGCCCGGACGGATTCCCAGGCCGTCGCCTCGGCGGCATCCACGTTGATCGAGAAGAACACCTTGCCGTCGGACGCGCTGATCGCGCTCAGCACATCGGCATGAGTGAGCGCGACCCCGCGGGGCGACTTGACCCTGGCGAGGCTGTCGAGAACCTGTTGCTGCGTCACGCTCAAAGCGCATCTCCTAGAGTTGAGGATGCCCCATTAGAGCGGAAACGCCCAAAAGGCTACTGCCTGCCGATATCGTCAGCCTTCTCGGCGGGCGCAGCCCCCTGCTCCCTGGCGGCCTCGTAATTCAGCTCGATCATGACCCCATTGGGGTCGTGGACGAAAATCTGCCAGAGATCGCCGCCGGGCACCTGGCGGGCCTCGAACTTCATCCCCTTGGATGCCAGCCGCTGCTTCATGCCGTCAAAGCCGCGACTGACGAAGGCAACGTGGTGGACAACGCCGGAATCCGGCTTTTGTGGCTCGGCGGTCGCAGAAATGTCGACGAGGTGCACCACGGGTTTACCCTCGCTGTACATCCAGGCGCCCGGGAAAGCGAAATTCGGCCGTGCGCCTTTTTCCAGACCCAGTACGTCCGCGTAGAAGCGGACGGTCTCCGCCAGATTCCGGGTCCGGATGTTGAAATGATCGAGGACGCCAACGCTCACGCCGCCCATGCTTTCGCTCCCTTGTTTTGAAGTCCTTCGGGCGCCATCCTAGCACAGGGGCCGGCCAAACGAAGCCGTTGCCCTCCGGCCTCAAGGGTTTATGGTGCGCCTCCAATCCGCCCTCACCGCGGAACCCAGGCGCCCCTCGCCTGGCAAGAACCGTAAAACCCAAACTACGGACAAGGTACCACACATGGCTAAAGTCGCTTTCCTCGGTCTCGGCGTGATGGGCTTCCCAATGGCCGGACACCTCGTGAAAAAAGGGGGCCATGAGGTCACCGTCTACAATCGCACCGCGGCGAAGGCGAAGGAATGGGCGGACAAGTTCGGCGGCAAGACCGCACCGACCCCGAAGGCCGCCGCCGAAGGCCAGGATTTCGTGATGTGCTGCGTCGGCAACGACAACGATTTGCGCGCGGTCACGATCGGCCCGGACGGCGCGTTTGCCGGCATCAAGAAGGGCGCGACCTTCGTCGACCATACGACCGCCTCCGCCGAGGTCGCGCGTGAGCTGGACGCAGCCGCCACCAAGGCCGGCTTCAAATTCATCGACGCGCCGGTCTCCGGCGGCCAGGCCGGCGCCGAGAACGGCGTGCTGACGGTGATGTGCGGCGGCGCCCAGGACGCGTATTCGGGCGCCGAGCCGATCATCACAGGTGCCTATGCGCGGATGTGCAAGCTGCTCGGGCCCGCAGGCTCCGGCCAGCTGACGAAGATGGTCAACCAGATCTGCATCGCCGGTCTGGTGCAGGGCCTGTCCGAGGGTATCCACTTCGCCAAGAAGAGTGGCCTCGACGTCGCCGCAGTGATCGAGACCATCTCGAAAGGAGCCGCGCAATCCTGGCAGATGGAAAACCGCTACAAGACCATGAACGAGAACAAGTACGATTTCGGCTTCGCGGTCGAATGGATGCGCAAGGACCTGTCGATTTCGCTGGCCGAGGCCCGTCGCAACGGCGCCAGCCTGCCTGTCACCGCGCTGGTCGACCAGTTCTACGCCGAAGTCGAGAAGATGGGCGGCAAGCGCTGGGATACGTCGAGCCTGCTTGCACGCCTGCAACGCTGAGACCCTGTTACGGCCTCGTCCGGGCCGTGCAGCATCGTGCTTCGTCGCGACCCCGGCCGCGACGAAGTCCAGAACGCGCGAACCGAAATAATCATAAACTTCTGGGGGAGCCTTGCTCAGCGTGATCGCCGCCATCCTCGTTGTCGCCTACGTCGGCGTCGCGCCGGAGCTCCGACCGGGATTCGCCGGGATTGCCGCGGGTGGTGCCTGTCGGCGGGGATCGCGCCTCATTGCTCGCCTGCTCCCGATCGCGCTCCTGATCCTGGTTGCATTACCTTCGCAGGCGCTCGCCGCATCGCTCGATGGGGCGAGCATTCGCCCGCAATGGGCGCTCCCCTTCGCCGGCATGTTGCTGTCAATCGCGATATTTCCGCTCGCAGCGCCTCACTTCTGGGAGCACCACCAGGGCAAGATTGCCGCGATGTGGGCTGCCCTGATCGTGCTGCCGCTTGCCGTCTGGTACGGCCCGCTTCCAACCATCCAGGCGCTCGTTCATACTGCGCTGCTCGAATACATCCCCTTCATTCTGCTGCTCCTTGCTCTGTTCACTGTGGCCGGCGGAATCGTGGTGCGCGGCAATCTTCACGGCTCCCCGGTTCTGAATACGATGCTGCTCGCTTTGGGCACCCTGATTGCGAGTGTCATCGGCACGACCGGCGCGTCGATGGTCATGATCCGTCCGGTCATCCGCGCCAATGACGACCGACGGCACAACGCGCACGTCGTCATCTTCTTCATCTTTCTGGTGTCGAACATCGGCGGCTCGCTCTCGCCCCTGGGAGATCCGCCGTTGTTCCTAGGGTTCCTGCGCGGCGTGGACTTCTTCTGGACGACGACGCACCTGTTCCCGCAGACCACGTTCGTGGCGTGGATTCTGCTCGCCCTGTTCTTTTGCATCGATGCTTATCTTTATCGCAAGGAAGGCCGCGTCAAACCGGACCCAACTCCGGACAATCCCTTGCGGATCAGCGGCGGCCTCAACTTCGTTCTGATGGGAGTCATCATTGCTGCGATCCTCTTGAGCGCCAAGCTCGACCTCGGCGGATTTGAGGTTCTCGGCACGCACCTGCAGCTGCAGAACCTTCTGCGCGATGCCGTGATGATTGGCGTCGTGTTCGCATCGCTTGCCGTCACCTCGAAGGAGGACCACGACGCGAACGGCTTCTCTTGGGGCCCAATGATCGAAGTGGCAAAGCTGTTCGCCGCCATCTTCATCACCATCATTCCCGTGCTTGCGATCCTCAACGCCGGCAAATCCGGTGCGTTTGCCTCCGTCGTGAACATGGTCACCAACGCCGACGGCACGCCGAACAATGCCGCCTATTTCTGGTTGACCGGCTTGCTCTCATCGTTTCTCGACAACGCGCCGACCTATCTGGTCTTCTTTGAACTTGCCGGGGGCGACGCCAAGCATCTGATGACGAACGGCGCCCTCACCCTTGCCGCGATTTCCGCAGGTGCGGTGTTCATGGGCGCAAACTCCTACATCGGCAACGCGCCCAACTTCATGGTGTACGCGATCGCGCGAGCGGGCGGCGTCGCAATGCCGGGCTTCTTCGGGTACATGGCCTGGACTTCCGTCCTGCTGCTGCCTGTGTTCGCGTTGGTCACGCTCGTCTTCTTCAGGTGAACGTGCTGCGGGTTCCGCAGGCGGAGGTCGGGACCGGGCATGAATTAACGCCGGGTTAACGTAATTCTTTAGCTCCTTAAGTCAGCTCTTAAGGATTTCTTGCCAGAGATAGACAACGCAGAAGTCCCGCGCCCGGCGTGGGCAGGAATCGTGTTGCTTGATGAGTAACCCAGCTGAAAAGCCCGAGGTTGTGCAGCTGCCGGCCGAGCCGGTGAGCGCACCATCGGCGAGCAGCCGTAGGGCTGCGGCGCAGCGGGTGCGCGAGGCACGGGACAAGTTAACGTCGACCAGTGGAACCCGGCCGGCTTTCGATGCCGAGATGCTGCGGCAATATGCCCAGACGCGGCTATCCGCCTCCTATGTCGTGATGCTGCTGGTGGTGGCCACCGGCGTGCTGTTCGGGCTGTGGATGCAGCCGGTCCCAGCCGCGGCCTGGACCGTCGGCATGCTCTGCATCCACAGCGCCATGATCCACAATTGCCGGCGATTCCTGACCGAGCCCGCCTCGCCCGCGGCGACGCGCGCGTGGCGGACGCGCTTCGTCGTGCTCGACCTGCTCTATGGTCTGTGCTGGATGGCGATCCTGATCCATCCCGTGCTCGACATGGTCACGGAAACGCTCATGATGTTCCTGATGCTGCTGGTGATCGCAGTATCGAGCATGCTCGCCGCCAACCTTCCGATCGCAGCCCTTGCCGCCACGGCCCCGGTCGCGGTCGCGATGGCGCTCAGCTTCGCAGTGACCGGCTCGCTGGACAATTACATCCTGGCAGCGCTGGCGCTCGCCGCCGAAGGCTATTTCGTCCTGCTGGCGCACCGCCTGCACTCCTCCACCTTCGCCACGCTGGAAGCGCGCGCAGAGAAGGACGCGCTGATCGGCGAGTTGGAACAGGCCAAGGCGATCTCGGACGAAGCGCGCCACCGTGCCGAAGCCGCCAACGTCGCCAAGTCGCGCTTCCTCGCGCAGATGAGCCACGAGCTGCGCACGCCGCTGAATGCCATCCTCGGCTTCTCCGAGGTGATGAAGAGCGAGATCTTCGGCGCGCACGCGGTGCCGGTCTACAAGGAATATTCCGCCGACATCCATAATTCAGGCGTGCACCTGCTCAACCTCATCAACGAAATCCTCGATCTGTCGCGGATCGAGGCCGGCCGCTACGAACTCAACGAGGAAGCGGTGTCGCTGGTCGGCATCGTCGCCGACTGCCATCATTTGATGAAGCTGCGTGCCTCGAGTCGCGGCATCACCATCCACGAAGTGTTCGAGCAGGCCATGCCGCGGCTCTGGGCCGACGAACGCGCGATCCGGCAGGTCGTGCTCAATCTGCTCTCCAACTCGATCAAGTTCACCCCGCAGGGCGGCGAGATCTGGCTCAAGGCGGGATGGACCGCCTCGGGCGGACAGTATCTCTCGGTGAAGGATACCGGCTCGGGCATCCCCGAGGATGAGATTCCGGTCGTGCTCGCCTCGTTCGGCCAAGGCTCCAATTCGATCAAGTCGGCCGAACAGGGGGCCGGCCTCGGCCTGCCGATCGCCAAGAACCTGATCGACCTGCATGGCGGCACGTTCACGCTGAAATCGAAGCTGCGCATCGGCACCGAGGTGATCGTCACCTTCCCGCCGGAGCGTGTGATGAGTGCGCTTGCCCCGCTATCGGATGATTCCCCGCCGCTCCAGCCGGAGAGTTCCGTCCTGCCCGACGAGAGACGCCGGCCGCGCCATAAACCGATCATGAGCGCGGGCACAGGCTCTTAACGAGATGCTTGCAGAGATGTCCGACGATCCCTCACTATGTCCGAATGAGCAAAGAAACACCGTGCGTCGCCGTCTGCATGATGGATCCAAAGACCAAGCTGTGCTTCGGGTGCGGCCGGACCTTGCCCGAGATCGCTCGCTGGCATGCCATGGAAAGCGCGGACCGGCTCGCGATCATGGCCCTCTTGCCGGCGCGCATGACGGCAGCTGGACTTGCGCCCATCGCGGGATCGCCGAAACGCATCTGATCCGCCTTCGGGCCCTCGGGGGCGCAGGATGATCCGCTTCCTGCTCGTTCTGGTCATGCTCGCCGGCACGGCAGGTGCCGTCGTCGCCTATGGCGACCCCGACCAAATCGCGCGGGCTAGCCATAAGGTCTCGCACATCTTCCGCGGACAGACCGCCGCCCCGGCGCCGGCTGTCCAGATCCCCCGCGGACAGGGCGGCGAATTCACGCTGCGTGCGAAGATCAACGGCGTCACCGCGCCGATGGTGATCGATACCGGCGCGACGTCGGTGGTGCTGACCTGGGAAACCGCAAAGGCGATCGGGCTGCCGCTCGAGATGCTTGAATACGACGTCGACCTCGAGACCGCGGGCGGCCACACCAAGGCGGCGCGGCTCACGCTTGACCGTCTCGCCGTCGGCCATCTCGTCGAGAAGTCGGTGCCGGCCCTCGTTGTCCAGCGCGGCCAGATGAAGACCAATCTGCTCGGCATGAGTTTCCTCGACCGCCTTGAGAGCTGGGGCGTGCGCGCCGACAAGCTGATGCTCACCGGCTATCCGGAACTCCAGCGCAGTCATCGCCGCTCGCGCACGGCAGTCGACTAGCTGACCTACGCTGCCTCCGCCGGCGCGCGCGCAGCGACGCGCGCGATCGCATCGCGTAACACCTCGAGACGAGCGCCCGGCTTCACCCCTTGCTCCGCCAGATGACGGCGGAAGGCCCGCGCGCCCGGTACGGCATGGAATGCGCCGACGAAATGCCGCGTGATCGCGTGCAGTCGCGTTCCGCGCGCGAGCTGCTGCTCGATGTAGGGCATCACCGCCTCGAGTGCATCCTGCATGGTCGCATGCGGCGCCGCTTCGCCGAAAATCTCCCGATCCACGGAGAGCAGCCGCCACGGTTCCTGATAGGCGGCGCGGCCGAGCATCACGCCGTCGACATGTTGGAGATGTACCTTCGCCTCTTCGAGACCAAGAATGCCGCCGTTGATGATGACAGGCACATCGGGGATTGCGCGCTTGAGGCGATAGACGCGGTCATAATCGAGCGGGGGAACGTCGCGATTCTCCTTCGGAGACAACCCGTTCAGCCAGGCCTTGCGGGCATGCACGATCAGCGCGTCACAGCCGGAGTCGACCACCGCATGTGCAAGCGCATCAAGCGCGAGTTCCGGGTCCTGCTCATCGATTCCTATGCGGCACTTCACGGTGACGGGAATCGCGACCGTGCGCTTCATCGCATCAATGCACCTCGCCACCAGCTCCGGCTCTGCCATGAGGCAGGCACCGAAGCGGCCATCCTTCACGCGATCGGACGGACAGCCGACATTGAGGTTGATCTCGTCATAGCCGAACGCCTCGCCGATCCGCGCAGCCTCGGCGAGTTCGCGCGGATCCGAGCCGCCGAGTTGAAGCGCCACCGGATGCTCGCAACGATCGAACCCGAGCAGCCGCTGCCGATCGCCATGAATGACGGCGCCGGTGGTGAGCATCTCCGTATAAAGCAAAACCCGCCGCGACAGATGACGATGGAACACCCGGCAATGCCGGTCCGTCCAATCCATCATGGGCGCCACGGAAAACCGATAGCTTTGATATTCCAACTACTTATCCTATCATTTCAACGGACTAGAACAGGAGCACGTGCACACGTGTGCACTCCAAACTATCCAAAATTGCACACGTTTGTACCGCATTTGATCTCCCGGTGCACACGTAGCGCACACGAAATCGGGGTGGAGTTCACACGCAATGCCAACGTTTATAAAAGTCAGATCGGGAAGCTGGCGCGTTCAGGTTAGGAGGAAAAACGAATACATTGCCAACACGTTCATGCCAGAGCAAGAAGGCCGGGCACACCGATATTAGGCATCGCAGCATCTACCAGCGCGACGTTCGGAACAAGAAGCCGTATTGCCTCGCTGCAGCTTGCTGCATCTCCGCAAGAGGCCAGGATCGTAAGATCACTCTGCGCGGAAAGGACGCTGCGCATCCCTTGCAAGACGATCGGGTGCCGATCCGCGATGACAATTCTGATGCGGCGCATGTTTCCTCAGCCCGAGAATCAAAACCTGCACGGCGCCGCTTTATTCCGGCGATGTCCCTACTGAAACGCGTGACGCACCTTAACCATAAAACCAATACACAACTTCAAAGCGTGGCACCTGCTGCGGCCTTATCAGCCGCGGCAGTGTAACTTGTTTTGGAAATGCATGCAGCACCTCATGAATGCGGGCTTCGCTGGAGAGCGGGACCACGAATTCTTCCGACATTGACAATTTTAAGTGGTTGTGTCAAAAAATTTTGGCAGAGATGTATTAGGATCGAAATTCATCTTATCATCCCCTCGATTATTGCCGAGGATATATAGCCACAATCGCAATTTAAATCTAACATTCAGCGAAGTTTCGCTGAAGCTCGCTGAGGAGCGTGACGCTTCTCACGCGTGGGATTTCAATGGAGGTGGCCAACAGAAAGCATCACAATCGACAAAGGCTTCTGTTTCAATTTATGGGACCGTTGAACGCTGATCGGCAAAGCAGATCGGCACCTTCACCGTCCGACGTAGTTTTTTGCCAAGCGGTCAAAAGTGATCTTGTAACGATTAGGTGGTCACATGTATTCTGCGGCTGTTTTGCGTCAAAATCATCAAGCGCTCATCATTCAATTCACTGAATTGCAGAACTTGCGTAGTCGCGTGTTTAGGGCCGAGCAGCGGTTGCTTGCACCCAGACGACGAGCCCGCGGACGGAGGGCGCCTGGGGGGCGCCCCCTCGCTCGAAAGCAAGGGCCCAGCCGGTAAGTCCCACCACCACGTTCCGGCGCAGGCGCGCGAGTGGATCGAGCTTGCCGGACCCTGGTTTGACCTGATAATCCCCACTCCGGTTTCGATTCGGAGCTAGTTGGGCGGCTTTCATGGAGAACGAGGACTGGGCATCCGTGTCCACAGCTGAGCTGTGGCAACTCTACGATGAGGTCACGACCGTTCTTGGTCGCAGAATGACCGCGGAAAAGGCCAAGCTCGAAGAGCGACTTCGCAGGATTGAGGGGACGGCCGCTCCGACCCAGAACGAGGCACGTCCTCGCCGCCCCTACCCCCCAGTGCTGCCGAAATACCAGAACCCGAGGGATCCATCCGAAACTTGGTCCGGTCGCGGCAAGCAGCCCCGATGGCTGAAGGCCCAGCTTCGAGCAGGCAAGAAGCTGAATGATCTCCTAATCGACCGCCCATCTCGACAAAAGCGCCGCTGAACGGGCTGAACATCCGACCATATCGTTAGGCGGCGGCGGTGTTCAGGGCTCGTGGGCGGCACGGCCGTTACGCGCGCGCCGTGACGATGCTTTTTGCAGCGCCGGACTTTCTCAGCGCGGTTCGGGCCGCACGCCCCTCTAGCGCCGCCTTCGCCCCTGCGGGTCTCGCCGGCCGGCTGTTTCGCTTGGCGCGATCGCCCAGTGCGTGAGCGCACCAAATCCAATGCCAGCCTCCCGACCGCGATCCGGCAAGTCCATCAAGTCAGCAGCGCACGCTACGGCAGTCTCCCGCTCCACGCCGTCTTGCGGGTACTGTCCAGAATCTTTCGCACTTTTGATCAGGCGACGGCTCCGGTTTCAGAGAGTTGTGGCTGATAGAGCGGTCGCATGTTCATGTAGCATTTGGTCGACCACGCCGTTCCGGCAATGTGCCGCAGCCGGGCCGCCGCTAAGTTGAGACAGGATTGACCGTCGGGGAAGGCGCCGACGACACGGGTTCGTCGCCGGATCTCCTTCATGATGCGCTCGAGCGGATTGTTCGTTCGAATCTTCCGCCAATGGATGTCCGGAAAGGCATAGTAGGCGAGCGTCTCGTGAACCGCCTGCTCGACGAGATCAGCAGCTTTGGCCATACGGCTGGCCCGCAGATCCGCGATGACGGTCCTGGCTTTCTCGTCGGCCGCGGCGCGGCTCTCCTGGGCATGAATGGCCTTGAGCATGTGGCTCACCTCGCGGACCCGGGTCGACGGCACGTGGCTGAAGACATTGCGATAAAAATGCACCATGCAGCGTTGATAGCGTGCCTCCGGCAGATAATCCGCAACGCTTTCGACAAGACCTCGGCACGCGTCGGAAACCACCAGCTGCACGCCCTTGAGACCGCGATCGACGAGATGCCGCAGAAACGAGGACCAGCCGGATTTGTCCTCCTTGGCGCCTTCACAGATGCCGAGGATCTCCCGGAACCCCTCAGCATTGACCGCCGAGGCCACCAGCAGCGACACGTTGCGAACCTCACCAGCCCAGCTGCGCTTCATCACGATGCCGTCGAGGTAGAGATACGGATGCTCGCCTTCGATCCTGCGATTCCGCCACGCCTCGATCTTGGTATAGATCTTCTTGTTCAGGTTCGACACTGTGCTCGGGCTGACCCGGGTGCCCCACAGCGCCTCCGTGATGTCTTCGACCCGCCGAACCGAAATCCCGGCCAGATACATCTCGATCAGCGCCTCCTCAACCGAGCTCTCCCGCCTCCGGTAGCGCTCGATAATCGCCGTCTCGAAGGTTTGCCGCCGTAGCTTCGGAACCTTCAGATTGACGTCGCCCGCCTTGGTCTGCAGCGTTCGCTCGTAGCTGCCTGCCCGCGTGTCCTGCCGCGCCGGGCTGCGCTCATACCGCCCAGCACCGCACAGCTGGTCCGCTTCGGCCTCCAGCATCGCGTTCAGTGTCTCTTCCACTGTCCCGCGGACCATCTCGCCCAGGTGATCTCGAATCCGGGCCTCATCAATTTGGATCACCTGACCCATGGCATTCCCATCGTTCATTCAAAGCTCCTTCATTCTAGAAGAAGCCGTCAATCCTGAAAGTGCGAAAGACTCTGTACGTTATCGTCTTGCGCAGCCAGGGACGTGGCGCAAGCCGTGGCCGGATCGAACGGCTGATGCAACGGCATGGCATTCGGGCGATCATGGCGCCGCCTCGTCGGGTCCGCACCTCCTACAACCGCCACAATCTGCCGATCGCACCGAACCTGATCGCGCGCGACTTCACGGCTCGCGCCCCGAACCGGGTCTGGCTCGCCGACATCACCGACATTCCGACCGCGGAGGGCTGGCTGTATCTGGCGGCCGTCATGGATCTATTCAGCCGAAAGATTGCCGGCTGGGCTATGCAAGACCATATGCAGGTCGAACTCGCATCGGCGGCGCTGGCGATAGCCATCAACCAGCAACGCCCGCAGACCAGATTGATCCATCATTCCGACCGCTGTGTGCAGCTCACACGCTTATCGCAGTTCTCACCTGCCGGCATCGTCGCATCGATAAGCCGCAAGGCCGATTACAACGACAACCTCGCTGCCTCGAACTTGAACTCGCGACTGAACTTTCGTCTCTGCATAACCTGTCTGCAGCGTGATGATTCTAAGTGCTAATTTGATTATTTCGAACAAACTGTTGCACGATGGCTTGCAACCAATCTGTACCGGCATTAATCGCATCGTCAGACAGGGTCCGCAGCCATTCCACATGGCTCATGGAGCTTGGCTCTATTGCCAACGGACATGCAATTGAGGGGAGTTGCATGGCAGGCAGAGTGCTGACTCCAAGAAATTGAGCAAGCCTGAACCACCGCTCCGACATACTGCTATCGATGAGATGGATCGCTGCATCCATCGCCATCCCCAAATGAGACTGTCTCTGCTCGCCAGTTAAGCGTGCTTTCCGTACCGCAACATACCAAGCGCGAAGGGCCGCTAGTTGGCCGACGTATTCTAGGTTTCGTTCGACTCTTGGGCCAGAGAGTCCTCTTGCTTCGAAGGTCCAAGGAGCGTCGATTCCGCGCAGCGTTTCGGCATGGATTCGTCTGGCTCCAACATCCGAACGTATGACCTGTCCGGCAACAGTGAAGGTGCCGTAGCCTATGCGGTTAGGGCCGACCATCCCACTGATGCCGCCTATGAAAATTCGCTCCTGCCTGAGAAAGACTCCTTGAGGAACGTCGCCAATCAGCGAGGGAGTTGCTTTGTCGCCGGCTTCTCCCCACGGGGTGAAATTGAAATGAATGAACCCGCTACCGATTTCCGTGTGATTGGACCTTGAGCGCCCCCCTGAAATGAAGCAGTCGCAACAATTAATGAGCGAACCCAGCGTTACGAAGCTCGTCAGGATCGTGTGCTTAAGGCCGACCGCATGAGCAGTCGAAGCCTCCTCTTCAAGGAGAGTACCCCCGCGAACGTGCCCGCTCGAGCCTATTCTAGCTTTCGAAAGAAGCACCGAGTCGGTGACAAATCCGCTGGCAATTTCCGCATCTTCTCCAACGATCGAGTTTACAACGGTTGCCGGTCCCTCGGTCCCCAGCTTTGCGCCAGGAGCAACAACGGTTCCATACCCTAGCAAGCGGGTCCCCGGAAACAGTACAGATCCCGGAAAAATGCGATCCAGTTGGACTTCATCGTCGATGAATGTTTGGCGGGGATCAACGAGATTTACGCCCTTCTCAGCAAGGCGCTCAAGTCTGTCGACAAGCGAAAGCTTCTTCATTTGTAGCGCATCTGACTTGTTAAAAGTAGACCTCGGATCCCTTAGGATTGCGAACGATGGATCCTGCCGCGACTTTGTCGGATGAAGCCACAATCGAGCCCGGGCAGATTATAGCCCCAAGACCCAATCTAGCTCCGTCGCCGACGAATGCCACCCGATCTGGCGTTTCAGCTGCTGCATCTCCCACGAGACACCCCGCTCTGACCAATACGTCAGACCCGAGAACGCAGTTCTGCACAACGGAGTTCTCGCAAAGAGTACAGCGATTCATGACTATGCTATCAGAAACGAATGACCCGGCTCGAAGCTGTGATCCTGTCCCAATGAATGACCTGCCAAGAATTCTTGCCCCACATTCGATGACGCAGTCCGGGCCAACGATCAGAGGGCCGCTTAGAACGGCCCCCGATTTGACGTGACTATTCGGACCCAAGTAGACGAGCCCTGTCACAATGGCCTGGTCTTCGATGGTCCCTTCGATCTGCTGACGACCGAGCTTGGCGTAAAGCTGATCCCGAGAGGAAAATAGATCTTCGAGCGTCGCAAACTTCGATAGCCATTTCTCGAATTCTTCGTCCATGGGAGAGTGAAACAAGTCACTAGGTCGCATTGGTGTCTCTCAGTTCTCGCGCCAAGGCTCGCACGGCCGACCCTAAGCGTCTCTACCATGATTTGCGAGGCAATAGATAACCAGAAGGGCTTCGGAGGACTGATCTGGAGCGCCTGATGTCGCGACAGGGGCTCCATAATCCGCCACAGAGCCGCAGATCGCTCCGGAACCGAATGGAAAGCCCTCGAGGGGGGTCCTGAACCGCCCTCCTGTGCTACCATTGGCAAGGAAAGGATGATTCGCATTTTGCTCGCGCGGTCAGGATTATGTACCTTTGCCGTCGATCGTCGCCCATAGCTGGTGACTGCTCGGCATTTGCACGCGAAGCCAGCGATAGGGGACTTCCGACCAGGGCTTGATCTCCAGGGCGAGATTGTCGAGCACGAGATCGCCGCTCAGGGTGCGGACGAGCAGCACCAGATGATGCCGTCCGGAACCAACGATGACCTCGCTCAGTAGCAGGGCCCGCGCCGGCCAGCCACGCCGAAGGAGTTCGTGACGTTTGCTTACGGCGTAGTCATTGCAGTCCCCGAGATGGGGATTGATGCTCCACGCCTCGTCGGCCAGGCTCTGGTCGTTGGGCACCGGCACAATGGCCAGATTGATCATGCGATTGACATCCAACAGTTCCAACCACCGCTCGCCCGTCAGCCGGACCGGACCGCCCCGGAAGCCTCGCCGCGACCGGCATTCGGCCTCATAGCGCTGGCAGAACATCGTGTACGTCAGAGGCGGAAGCGTGGGCCGTCCGAGTTTGATGCGGACTGGTGCTGCTTGAGGAGTCGTGGCCATCGCCAGGCGCCCTGCGCCCGGCCACGGGGCACCTCCGACCATCATGGCGACCGCTGCAATCAAGACGGAGCCGGAGACTCGATACATCTGCCGATCCCCTTGCAAGCACCATTGAGGCTCGTATCCAGCCGCAGCGAAGCCGTGGCCAGAACCGTGCAATTAACCATCTTCTCGTATTTAAGGATATTAATTTTGATAAAATTATCAACAAAAATCACGGAGCGATTAATTAATCCAGCGCGGACCAAAGGACCCGGCCCGCCAGTGGACAATCAACTACACGGCGGCTGCCTCATTCCGGGAGCGCTGCCACTCTCGCGCGGCCCTGGCCTCCGTCGTCGGCAGGAGCGTTCGTGTCGCGAGCATCGCGCTGCGATCGGCCGGGCTCCGACTTCGTCCCACGGTCCAGCCCACAATCGTAACGGTGACGTTGCACGCCAGGCGAATGGATGCACCGAGTGGACGCATCTCCTGCACAGGGGATCGCCGCACTGGTCCGCGGTCATTCGCCCAATTCTGTGCGCAGGGCAAACGCCTGACCGACGCCTGCGATGGAGCCTACGAGCGGGATTCAATCCGAACGCTCGGATTGGACATTCAGGGCTATTGTGCCGCGGCTCGGTCGCGTTGAGGCCGCCGATCGAACTCGGCCATCGATTCCGGCTGAGCCATCAGGACGGCTGCGGCTTTTCCATCGCCTCCGGCATGTTACCGGGGGCCTCTTGATCGGTGGGTGATGCGCTCGCGACGGCCGCAGGGCGTGCGCGGCGGATCTCCCACGGCCACAAATCCACCGGCTCGCCTGCTCCCGAAGTGGAGATCTTTGCCCGTAGCGCCGGGGCGAGCCGCTCCAAAATCAGGTGCCGCTCCAAACGGATCTCGCGTTCGAGGGCGTCCGAATAGACCGGGAGCGCGTGGATCGTCTCGCGAGGGATTCTGCAGGACACGTGCCCAAACGGGGTCGCTGCCCCGACCACGATCGCCTTGCCATCCCATTCGATTTCGCCGACGAACTCGATGTCTCTGACAGAATTCAGCGTCATGTTAAATTCCAATCTGATTATTTTGGCGTCGTCGACGTAGATTATTAAATATGGATTTTAAATACAAGCTCAATTCCTTCGAAGATTGGCTAACAGCGCGTCGGCGTCGCCAAATCAACCACTTCAGGCTCTCGCGATGATCGGCGCGCTCCGTTTCCGGAAGGACGGCGGGGCCGTCACCAGCCAACGGAGCGGGACTGTCAACGTCCAACACAAATGCGACTTCGCAGCAAGTCCCTCGCCGGCACCGCCGAACGCAGGTTCGGCAAGGCATGACGCACCCCGGGCGCTCCCCCGATCCGGGGCGAGTTTCGATCATCGTTTGAAGATCGAAAACGCCTGGGCCGCTACTCTCCATCTGCGAAAGATGGAACGATAAAATTCCCAGCCATCCGACCGCATTCTTCCCCGCCGCCGCGCGTCTGTGCCCGGATCGGCCGCCGCTGACCCGTCGCGCCGCGCTCGAAAAATCGGCCGCTCAGCACGTCCATTCGTTCTGCGCGCAAAGTCATTATGGCGACGAAAACGAGCATCGTGACTTCGGCTCCCAGGATGACCATCAGTTCGCTTGCCATCGCAACCTCGCCCAGCATGGTGGCGCACAATGATCGGCACGTTTATTCGGCGTTCTTCCAAAGGCCGCACTGTGGGGTGCGGAAAGCGACCGACCATTGACGCACCGTCGAGACACTTCGCGAACGCCTGAGATCGACGGATATGAGCGTCGAAGGCGCGTCGCGAGCGTCTCTGCTAATCGGCTGCACCTGGTCTTGAGACCACTGCTAGGACGCCAAGTTGCACAAGGAATTGCTGTACCGCAGATCCCCAAACCGATGTGTTACCCTTAGGAAACAACATGTGCCCTTCCCCCGTCCCTGGAAGAGCAACGAAGATGATCTTTGCACGCGAGTTGGTCGTGTACGCCGACCACATCTCTCTCGCTAACGACGGATCGAACGTCTCGTCGTCAAGCCCGTACAACCAGATCTGCGGCAACCTGTTTTCCGATCCGAGCCGGCTTATGGCGGAAATGAGCTTATCACGTCCGTTGCAGAAATGTCCGTGTTTCCACGACCCACTGCCCCCGGCAAAGTTAATGACGCCCACAACTCCATTCGGTGCGTCCGACGCAACGCCGAGCGCCCCCAACCCCCCGTGTGAATGTCCAACGATGATGACGCTCCCCGGGTCAATGAAACTTTGCCGTTGCATGAAGGAAATCACGCCTTCAGCGTCTCCCGCTGTTGCCCTTGCAGTTGCCAAATAATCCATCGTCTCGCAGGTCCCCACCATATCGTGCACGGTTCCTTGCGAGCGGCCGTAGCCCTGCCTCAATGGGACCGCGACCGCGAAGCCATGATCGACAAACCATTGCGCTGCGATCTCGAACCCCGGCCGGACAGCCTTAAAGTTCCTGGCCGGCTTGCCATGGTAGATGACCACAAGTGCAAAGGGACCAGCTCCGGCCGGCCGATAGACGATTGTCTCGAGCAACCGCACCGCGCCTTCCCCGCGCGATTGTACTGGAATCCACCAAAGCTGCTGGTTATATGCGCCATACGGCAGCCCGACCGACCCGGCACGAGGGTCGATGTTCGCCGGCGCAATCTTCGCGACAAAACTCCACCATGCGCCAAGCGCGACCAGGCCCACCATCGTGACGATCCCCAGCCGCCAAACATCAATACGCAATGCTATCTCTCCTGCGTTGATATTGATGCGAAGTCGCCCTCCAACACCGGTGATGTCGTCGCCGCGACATCCTATCCGCTACTGTCCAAGATCGCCCGCAGGTCTCGGCTTGCGCTCAGATTTTGTCCAATGCGAGTGGGGCAGAGATCTCTCACTGCCACGGTACCCGAAGTACCGAAGTAGCTCTGGCTCCTCATACGGCACATCGTGAAAGGCCCTGGCGAGCCATTCGCTGCTCGGGTCTCTCTTCCACTCTTGCGGGAACAATGCCACCTCGTCGGGCGACGGCCGAACACTGAAATTCTCTAGAGGTTCGTTGCGGATCGCGCTAAACAAGGCCCCCGGCAAGTCGGGGCCGTCGTAGCCAGGAAAATGATTGATCTGCGTAGCTCGTGGATTGATCTCTATCAGCTTCGCTTGCCGACTGTTCTCTTCCAGCACGAAATCGAATCCAAATACGCCCGAGAGCTCAAGATGCCGCGCAATAGAGCGCGCAGCGGCGATCATCGGCTCTCCCCTCACACGCCGAACGACGCTTGCTACTCCGAACGTGCGGCCGCATTGAAGGACCTCGACCGAAGCCCAGCCCACAACATTGCCGCGCCAGCAGGCGACGGCACAATTGGCAAGACTCCCCTCGACGTAGGATTGCACGGAGACTTGGGCTGCCGAAAAGCTACTGGCTGTGAAGAACGGCTCAACGTCGCCGTCATACAGCAGCCATTTCATGCGACGCAGCCAGCTCTTTCGAAGCATCATCCTGAGAAACCCGGGAACCACTTCGCTCCTGTTCCGAATCAGGAGTACGCCGCTGCCGCCGGAACTTCCGTCAAGCTTCAGAACTGCGGGAAGCCCGTGCTGATGGACCCAATCCAGCAGGTCACGTAAGCTATCGATTGCAGCCGTTTGAGGCACGTGGACGTGCGGCAATTGCCCGAGACTGGTCAGGAAAGAACGTCGGCGAATCAGGTCATAAGAGCCGGGCGGCCCTAGAGAGCTTTCAATAAGTGACCTGATGCCGCGATCGTCGAGGCTATCGCAAGCTGAGGCGACCTCTGCGTAGATGTCATGCAGGTGTGCGACGATGCGATCGTCGCAGGGCACTATAAGATCAGGTCCGGACGCTGCGATACTGTCCTTTAGCGATTTATACGCCGAAGTTGCCCTGTATTCGAATGTACGGTTCGGGGATTGCATCCGATGAATCGGATGTCCCTTCGGCGCAACGGCATCCACCGCAAATCCCACCCCTCGAAACGCAATCGCAAGCCGGGCAACATTCGGCCAGAACATGCTATGCGCGAGCAGGACCCGTGGGATCATCTCTCCGCCCAAGCGTCGAACTGCAGCTCCTTGCCGCTTCGTAATTCGGTGCGAGCCGACCGCCGTAGCATCGATGCGAGACGCTGCGCAGCAAAACCGGCGCCAAATGCAAAGCGCATCATCGGTCCAAAGCTGTTTGCCGCGATCGGCCCGGTCAGAAACAGCCCCTTTACCGACGACTCAAAGTGCATCGAGAGCACGGGAGACTGGTTCACATGCGCCAGCTGCGCAACCAGCGGTCTATCCATGTAGTCGAGACGCCGGATGTCGACGCGATATCCCGTCGCGGCTATGACATGGTCCGCATGGACCCAGATCTTCTCACCAGTCGCCCTTCTCAGCTCGAGACGTACCCCCTCGTTGGCGGCTGATGCTCCTACAACTTCGCAACCGCAAAGTGCCGGAACGCGATCGACGAACATCTGCCTCATTGGCCATCCAGCGGCGGGACCGAGATGACGGCGCACGACCTCCTCGCGGAATGCATCAGGCATTAAATGAAACAGCAGCGGCGCGTCGGTGCACAACCGAGATTTTAGCCCCGGTCCTATTCCGGAGCGAGGATTCCTGATGCGTTGCCAGAGCGATTGCCTGCCCGGCGGCGGATTTGCGAAGACCAGCTTTTCGCGGCGGCAGATCAACGTAACATCGCATTCCTGCTGTTTCAGGAGCGCCGCCATATCGATGGCCGACGCTCCACCCCCAACCACTGCAACACGCCGCCCCGCGAAGCGGCGGAGGTCACGATGATCGTAACTGTGAGAAACGAGCTTGGCCGCAAGCGTGCTGAGCGGAGGCGGTACATACCGGAAATGTCCGATGCCGGTTGCGGCAACGATGCGACGGCATCGCACACTGGTTCCATTCTCGAGGTCAAAAGCAAAGCCTTCGGCCCGCCAGCGAAGCGAGTGGATCGTCGTTTCTTCCAGGTTCGGAGCGAAGCGATCGGCAAATGCACGGCCATAATCGGAAAAGGTCTCCAGCCGAACCGGCACTTGATCATCGCTATATTCGATCGAATGCTCTCCGCAGAAACGTGACAGCGGATACTCACCCGCCGGGTCGTAGAGGTTGGAAGCGAAGCCATCCGACTTCAGCAGCATACCTTCCGGCATGTGATGACGCCACATTTCCATCGGGCGGCCGAAAATTCGATGATCAACGCCTGCTGCTCTGAGATGAGCTGCCACCGAGAGGCCATACGGACCCGCGCCTATGATTGCGACATCAACTTCCATTTACGAATCCGCTTGGCTCGAAGCGCTAGCAGCCTCGGTTGCTTTCGGCACTGATGGCCGATCGAAACAATCGGAGAGAAGCAATTCCGCCCACTCGCCCGGTTCCGCGACAGTCCGCTCTGCGCGTGGAGTTGGAGCGGGCCCTTGCGAAATCGAGTGCCGCTCCGAGCGGATCTGCCGGTCGATTGCGTCGGAATAGAACGGAATTCGGTGAATTGTGTCGCGCGGAGCCCTACCAGGCATCTGCCACGCGCCGGTAGACGCGTGGACCGGGAGACCCGTACCATCCCATCCAATGCCGATGAACTCGCTCGCCACGACAAGACCTCGCAAATATGACACATCGGCTATTGCAATTTACAATATTTGACGATGCCCAATCTCAAATCGGCACCGAGCTACGCTGAGATTCGAGATTCAACGTCATCCATGGATTCTCCCGCCGGTGCGCGGCAACTTTCTTCCAGGACAGGTCTCCAAGGCTACAGGACGTGAGGGTGATGGAACATGATCGCTCGTTGAGGCATCATTTATCTATACAGGCAATTCCATCCGCCAAAGCAGCGACGGTCATTCTCGTGCTCAAGCAACGAAGGACTCGCGTGCTACGCCAAGGCTATTCTGGCTTGCGCCGGCGGCGCCTGATTACCCGATAGACGCCGTAAGCTACCGCCGCGAAGGCGATTCCGGCGCCGGCTGCGGGCCCCGGGGCACCTTGAGCCGTTCCTTGCCCGACGTAGGTGTAGGATTGGTCGGGAGGGAAGAAGAGGGTTGCGGTGAAATAAACGCCCGCGGGCACTGCCGCAGCCATTACGAGGAAGATTGCAAGCACCCATCCCGGCAACGTCATCGCTCCACTCCTTCCCAAAACCCCTAATATATATAAATTAAATAACACCTTTTTAAATTGAGGTCAATATGGATTTAAAAAGATCCCCATGGGAGCCGCTCTGCAGCACACGATGAGCTTTGCGCCACATGGAGAATGGGGGATACGTGCCTGGCCAATCCGAGCTCGCGCAGGAACCTCGACCAGAGATAGTCCAGGACTGTCCAGAACACCGGTTGTTCAACATAGATCCCACCGCGAAAGACCACAAAGGTGCGGTCGGCGTCTGCGGCAAGATGGCGGATGAGGTCCCGGTTCGATCCGTCCGGCGTCAATCTCGCCACCTGCACCTGGCAGCTCGCCGTGCTCGCTCGAATAACCGGCGTGTAGTTCACGAATTCCTCGCTCACGACAACATCGAAGTGGTTGCGCTCGAGAAACCTGACTAAATCCTCTTTGAGATAGCCCGGATTATCGGCCGGAATCGCGACCTTCCAGCTAAGGCCGAACAGGAGCACAATGGCAATGCACCACCTAAATGCGACGGAGGAGTTCACATCTGACACCCAGCATACAGAATCCGACGATCAGGCTCAGTATCAACGTGCTGCTGACGGCCTCGCCCAATGCACCGTGGAACGTGGCGTAGTGCCACTGGCTCAATCCCATGAAGCTCATGCGGGTGACATTCACAGCTATCACTGAAGTACACGCCAACAGACACCAAAGGGGATCATAAACAGTCCTCTTGTGGCAGACCAATTGGCTCACGAGAACCCAGCACAGCAGCGCAAGCGATATGTTCGCAAGCGAAGAGCAGGCCGGCAGAATCACCAGGATTCCGGAGCCGTCGGCGAATTGAACGATATCGCCGGTCCGGGGGGTGCGTAACATCCAGCCTACGAGCGCGGCATCAATCTGCAGAACCGTGCTTGCGAAGAACTGAAACAGCATTCTGCTCCAGAGCATCGGCACCGTGGTCGCCAACAGTATGAGCGCGCCGCGCCGTGACGACGAAACTTCGGTACAAACGATCACGTACAAACCGAGAAAGGTAACTGCGAGCCAGCTCAAAGGGCCAATCGGCAGAACGGCCAGAATGAGAAAGCCCGCCCCGAGCGCGAGCTCCCGCGGACGAATTCCGACCGTTCGGTCCTGGAGAACGAGATGAACCCCTGCGGCGCACGATATCCAGATGATTATACTGATCTCGAAAGTACCGAAAAATGCATCGATCCAGCCGAGCCGATCGACCGATTGCAGCATCCGCGACGCGAGTCCATTTGCGCATCCGAGGACGAACAGGCCGGCGTAAAATTCGCCGCGCGGCAGTCCCGTGAACGCCCGCGTGACGGAGCTGCGGTCAATTAATCCATTCGAAAATATGGTCACGATTTAATGCCTCGCGTTGCGGCCAGCTTAATCGCCGGACGCCCGCAGGACAACGCCGTATTAAACGGAATAAAATCCCCGAATATGCGAGTTTAAAACAGGTTCACCCGCGTGGCAGAAACTGTCAACTATTCTGACGCATTGGCCGCTTCCGAATCATGCCTTGGGTTTAGCGCTCCTTGAATGCACGCTCGGCCTGATCGTGCAGCGGCTTGAGCAGGTAGGACAGCGCGGTCCGACCTGCCGTCTTGATGAAGACCTCCACCGGCATGCCGGGCAGCAACTTGGCCGACCCGAGTTTCGCCAGCTCTTCGGGCTTCAGCAGGACGCGCCCGGTATAGTAGCTCGTGCCGGCCCGCTGATCCTGCGTAATGTCCGCCGAGACCATGCTGATCTCGCCGTCGATTTCGGGCGTAGTCTTCTGGTTGAAGGCCGCGAAGCGCATTGTCGCGGTCTGCCCCACATAGACCTGGTCGATGTCCTTCGGTGCGATCTTGACCTCGACGGCGAGCGAATCCGCGTCAGGCACGATTAGCATGATCTGCTCGCCGGGTGCGATTACACCTCCGACCGTGTGGACGCTGAGTTCGTGGACGCGGCCGGATTGCGGTGCCCTGATGTCGACCCGATTCAATTGATCGACCGCCGCAGTTCTGCGCTCGCTCAGTTCGGAGAGTTTCGAGCGCGTTTCGATCAGGTCCTTACCGACCTCCGTCCGAAGGTCCTGGTCGACCTGAATGATCTGGAGTCCGATTTCGGAGATCTTGCCCTTCGACTGAGCAATCATTCCTGCGAGCTGGCTGCGCTCGCCTTCGATGCGGGCCGAGTCGCGCTCGAGGGAATTGAGCCGCGTGATCGGCACCAGATTCTTCTGCCAGAGGCTGCGCACGCCCTCCAGCTCCTGACGGATGAATTCGACTTCCTTCTGCTTGGCCTCGGTCTGTCCCACATAGCCCTTGATCTCATTCTCCAGCTGCGTGCTTTTCTCCTGCAGCTGCGCCTTCTGGCCGCTCCTCGCCTGGCGACGCAGGTCAAACAGCTTCCGCTCCGCGGCGATCGCACGGCTCGCTTCCGAGTTGTTCTCCTTGGCTCGGTCGAGCAGCACTTTGGGAAACGTCACCCGCTCGGAACCATCGCGCTCGGCCTCGAGACGCGCCTGCCGCGCGAGCAGCTCATCGATGCTGTTGGTGACGATTGTCGCATTCGCGAGCGTCTGAGTCTCGTCGAGGCGTATCAGAATGTCGCCCGCCTTGACCCGGTCGCCCTGCCGCACGCGCAACTCTCCCACGATCCCGCCGGTGGCGTGCTGAACCTTCTTGACGCTCGAATCCACCACGACCACGCCCTGGGCGATCACCGCGCCCGACAATTGGGTCGTCGTCGCCCAGCCGCCGACCCCAAAGGTCACCAGAGCGAGCATGATCAATCCGACGATCATGTAACGCTGGATGGATTGCAGCGCCGGCGCTACCTGAGCGTTCATCGCCCTCCTCCGTGAGCTTCAGCGACGACCTTGAGCGGCACCGGATTCCGCAACACTTTCTTGAGAACCTCCTCTCGCTTTCCGAAGGACTGAACCCTGCCTTCGCCAAGGCACAGGACATGGTCTACGCCTTCAAGCGCCTTGGGACGATGCGCGACGACGGCGACAATCCCACCGCGGCGGCGCACGTTCAGGATCGCCTCGGTCAGCGCCTCCTCGCCCTCTGCATCGAGATTGGAGGAGGGCTCATCGAGCACGACCAGGAAGGGTTTACCGTAGAAGGCACGCGCGAGACCGATGCGCTGCCGCTGCCCGGCGGACAGCGCCAGTCCTCCCTCGCCGATCTTCGTGCCGTAGCCGTCCGGAAGCGAAAGGACGAGATCGTGCGCACCGGCGGCATGTGCGGCCTCCAGAACAGCGGCAGCCGTCGCTTGCGGATCGAACCGTGCGATGTTCATGGCAATGCTACCGTCGAACAATTCGACGTCCTGGGGCAGATAGCCGATGTGCTTGCCGAGGGCATCCGAAGACCAGTGATCGAGTGCGGCATTGTCCAGCCGTATCCGGCCGCGAATGCACGGCCATACTCCCACCAGCGCTCGCGCCAGCGTGGATTTGCCGGATCCGCTCGGCCCGATGATTCCGACGGCCTGCCCGCTCCGCAGTTGGAACGACACTTCGCCGAGCGTGGGCTTCTCCGAGTTTGGCGCGCCGATATAGAGATGCTCGACCGTGAGCGTCTCGGCAGGGGGAGGCAATGCCAGCCGCTCCTCCTCGTGAGGCAGCAGCTTCAGCAGATGATCGAGCCGTTGCCCCGACTGCCGCGCGGCGACGAATCCTTTCCAGTTCGCAATAGCCATTTCGACGGGCGCCAGTGCCCGCGCGGTGAGGATCGATCCGGCAATGATGATGCCGGCCGTCGATTCCTGGTTGATGACGAGGACCGCGCCGACGGCAAGAACCAGCGATTGCAGGATCGCTCGAAAGATCTTGGAGGCCCCCCCGAGCCCGTTTGCGACGTCGCTGGCCCGTTCATGGGCCGCGAGGTACTTCGCGTTGACTTCCTGCCAGCGCAAAGCCGCCTGCTGCCGCATGCCCATGGCCTGCAGAACCTCGGCATTTCGCCGCCCCTCGAGCGCCAATGCCGTTCGCGAGACCGCAAGACGCGAGGACGCCTTTGCCGGCCCTCGTGTCCGGGTCTCCGTGAGCACCGTAATGCCGACCAGCACCAGCGCGCCGGCCAGCGCAGTGACGCCAATCCAGAAGTGAAAGAGGAAGCAGACGCCAAGATAGATCGGCATCCAGGGCAGATCGAACAGCGCCGTCGGCCCTCCGCTCGACAGGAAGCTGCGGACCTGATCAAGGTCGCGCACCGGCTGCAAGCCGTCGCCATCGGCTCTGGTCTTCAGGGGCAGGCGAACGAGCGCGTCGAATATGCGAACGCCGAGCCTTTCATCGAAATACCGGCCGACCCGGGCGCTGATCCTGCTCCTGACGAGGTCGAGCCCGCCCTGAAACAGGTAAAGCACCGTGGCCAGAACCATCAAGGCGATCAGCGTCGGTATGCTGCGCCCGGGCAGCACCCGATCGTAGACTTGCAGCATGAAGAACGAGCCGGTGAGCATAAGGAGATTGCTCATCCCGCTGAAGGCCGCAAGTGCCCAGAATATCCGGCGGCAGGACCGCAGGAAGCCCGACAACTCCGACCGCGACTCATCATAGTCGTTAGCCGGCCGCGGATGACCGGAGAACAGTCGTTGCCGCAGGACTTCGACGAGGTGCTTTGCCGAGCCGATCGGACCTCGCGTCCGCAGTTCGGCGTCTTCCACCCACTGTCGTGCGACAGCCCCAAATCTCGCCAGATGCGAAAGTTGGATCCGAAAAGAGCTTGCTGGCAGGGGGATCACCCCCCACCTCTCAAAGTTTGTCATGGCTCCCACCCTTGAACCGTGCCTTATGTGAGATCCCCAAGAAGATCCCGAAGGCAGATTTGAGCTTGATGTCCCTGTCGTCGAGCTAGTTACGCGAAGTAGAAGTCAGGCCAATCTGCGCACCGAGCCTTGTCAACCTGAGCGTGTTGCCTGCCGGCGCTACCGTGAGATGATGGCCATCCTGCCATTTGATCTGCGCTCCCAGTTTCTTCGATCCGTACTCCACGACCAAGCCGTTCGCAGAGCGCGTATCATGGCGATCCGCATCACCACCTCATGGTTAATCAGCCTGGCCTCACGTGCCGGTCGCCATGGGCTTTTTTGGGACCAGATGGGGGCCGGGCCGAGGTTTTTTTAACCATCACGCCAACTCGCGGCGCCGAAATAATCGCGCATTTTCCCTGATTAAATCGTCGCGCATCTCCCTGATCTCACGCCGGACAGCCAGACTCAACACGCTTTCCGTTGCGGCATGGCCTTAGCCCACAGAAATCGTTTGCTTCAACGCCCCGACGAGACCGTGCGGGGCACGTGACCGGCACTGCATTTAATTCTATTTATTCCCACGTACCCGCAATCGCCCTGACGCGATGAGAGCCGGACAAGACCGTCAAATCGGAGCGACAAAGTGTAGCGGCGCGCGCTTGGTTGCTGGCGGTCCGAGAATGACCGTCGCCAAAGCGCCGGCCGGCCAAGGTTGCGCATAGCGATCCTGTCCGCGCCTTGTATCCCGCCAACACGGCGAAGCTGCTCATGCGTGGAGCAAGAGAGGCAGCCGGAATAGAAGAAGGCGGGGGACCATCCCCCGCCTTCCATGATCTGCACCGCAGATGGGTGGCTACTCCCTGTCGCCGAACTCGCGACTACGCGAAATGGAAGTCGTGGCTGTTCAGCTTGTCGAGCTGCGTGTTCTTCAGCGTGAGGGTGTCGCTCCCCGTCGCGATCACGACGTCGTGGCCTGACTGGGCCGCATGGGAGAGAACGCTCGCAAAACTGTCGAACACGCTCTTGCTGAACTCGATCGTATCGTGAGCCGGCCCGCGGGCAGCGAAGTCCTTGATAACGTCATGGCCGAAGTTCGACGCGAACTGGAACGTATCCGCACCCCATTTGCCAACCATGATGTCGTTGCCCTTGGTACCGGTCAGCGTGTCGCTGCGGCCCGAACCGACGATCGCCTCGCCCGAGCTGGTCCCGACCACGTGGCCTGTGGTGTCGACCTGCTCTGCGGAAAAGGCGTGGCTCTTGCCCGACAGGTCCGAGGTCTTGAAGCTCCACTTGCCGTCGGCTCCCGTGGTGACCGAACCAACCGAGGTCGTGCCGTCAAACAGCTTGATGGCGCTGTTGGGATCGGCCGTGCCCTTGATCGTTGCCGTGTGACCCCAATGGTGCTGCACATTGGTGACTTCCACGGTTGAGGTGCCGCCGCCGCTGTGCGGGCCAATCGGCGGATCAATCGGCTGCGACAAGGCGCTGGTGTTGTCGGCAGCGTCGGTGGCCGTCGCGGTGAAAGTGTGGGACCCCTGCTTGAGATTCGGGGTCGTCACGCTCCAGCCGCCGTCACTTGCAACGGTCGCGGTACCGAGCAGGTTCGTGCCCTCATAGAGCTTGATCAAGCTTCCCGCTTCCGCGGTGCCGGATACCGTTGCCCGGTTGTGCGTGGTCGAATCGCTCAACAGAACCGGAGCATCGGGGGCAGCGGTATCCACCGTGACATCCAGCGCGGTCGATGCCTTGCTGGTGACGCCGGAAACCGTGTCGGTCGCGATGAAGCTGTGCTTGCCGTCGGGCAGCGCTGCAGTCGAGTAGTGCCACGCTCCCTTCGCATCCGCCGTGACCGTGCCGAGCTGGGTCTTGCCGTCGAACACCTTGACCGTGCTGTTGGCTGCCGCGGTCCCCGTCAGGGTCAGCGTGTTGTCGCTCGTGATGTGATCACCGGCGACACCGGTGTCTTTCGAAAAAGTGGCGATCTTCGGTGCGGCCGGTGCAGAGGTGCCCGTGCCCGATGTGCCGGTGCCAGAGGTACCCGATCCGGAAGTACCCGAGCCGGAGGTGCCTGTACCCGAGGTATCTGAGCCAGACGTGCCCGAGCCGGAAGTACCTGTACCCGAGGTACCCGAACCGGAGGTGCCCGAGCCGGTGGAGCCCGTCGTTCCGGAACCAATGACCGGATCCACAGCCGTCGACGCAGCGCTGACGTTGCCGGCAACGTCCGTCGCCTTGGCCGTCAGCAGGTGCGAACCGGACGACAGCGCAGACGTCGTGACACTCCACGCACCGCTCGAGTTGGTTGTCGCCGTCCCGACCTGCGTCGTTCCGTCATACACCTTGATCGCGCTGTTCGCTTCGGCAGTCCCCGTCACCACCACCTGATTGGCAGAGTTCACGGTGTCGCTCGCGATCGTCGGAGCAGCCGGGGCCTTGGTGTCGATGGTGACGACCTTCGCAGCCGATGCCACGCTGGTCTGGCCCGACGAGTCGGTCGCAGTCGCGGTGAGCGTATGCTTGGCGTCGGTCAGGACCTTGGTGATGTAGTCCCAGCTGCCGGTCGAGCTCGCAGTGGTCGTGCCGATTTGCGTCGAGCCGTCGTAGATCTTGACGGTGCTACCAGCGGCAGCCGCACCTTTGAGCTCCAGGGCATTGTCGTTCGTCACACCATCGCCCGCCACACCGCTATCAGTCGAGAACGAAGCGATGATGGGTGCAGCCGGAGGCGTCGCTGTGGGCGGTGCAGACGTAGACGCTGTGCCCGACAAGGTGTTGTCGGCGCTTATGACCTTGCCGCTGCGCATATCCACGTTGTTGGAGAGCGACCAACCATCCATCGAACCCGGGTAGAACGCGCCATAGGCGCCCGACGTATCGAGAAAATTGTCATGCGCCAACGCAGTTCCGCTGATGGGCGTGACGGCGGGATTCGAGGACGCATACATGCTGCTGCCATGGACCATGTATGACATGGCCGTGTCGCCCGTCGAAATCATCGTATTGTAGGCAAAGATCGGATCTACCAGCGTGCCGGAATTGGATCCATCGTTGATATCGAACTGGTAACCCTCGCCGCTCGCCGCTGAAGGCGTTTCGTAACTGGTATTGAATTCGATATCAATCTTGTTCGTGACGCCGGTACCGGTCTGTTGCAGGTAGTTCAGATGCGAACCGGCAACCGTACCGCCGTTCTCGATGAGATTGTACTTGTAAGTTAGGTCAGTGCTACCACCAATCTCCACCGCATGCTGCGGAAAATCCTTCATCCAATTATACTGGACAACGACATTGCCACTGCCCGAGATGAGCGCACTGCCGTCCGCACCTCCGATTAGCGTGCAGTGCTCAACTGTCAGATTTGGCGAACCAGGACCAGCATCGATCAAGCTCGTTGGCGTCGTCGCCTGGAACTTGCAGTTGGTTATGACGGCATCGGGAGAATTCGTCAGGTAGACGAACGCACCGCCGTTCGTTGAGAAATCGATGCCATCAAGATGCACGCCGGCTTGACCGTCAATGCGAACCATATTGCCGCTGACTGTGATCCCAGGACCACTAAGAGTCTGCCAGTCTTTCAGCTGCGTATCCGCGGGTACGCCCACAGCGTAATCAACACCGGCGACCTCCCAAGAGGGCCGCACGGCGTAGCCGTCCAACAGATTGGGTAGTTGCGGTGCGCCGGTGGACGCATTTAGAGAGCCGTCATTCAGGGCCATGATTACCTCTTGGCTTGTGTTCCGATTGGAAGATGATCAGCCCATCACAGGGCTGATAGAGCATTGCAGTCTCCGAATTCACTGACGCGAGAGACAACACACGATCACTTATTGCGCCCTGGTGCCGTTGGGCGGATTGAAAGCAGCTGTCCGCAAACCGCCGCCGAAGCTCACATCACGTCGATGCGCATCGTCATATCAGTGAGTCCCTAGTCGCCGCCCCCAACGGCTCGCGTTTTGGTACTCGGCGCAAGGCGATTTTTTGACCATTTATGGGCCCCGATGCGATCCTTCTTTGATTTCATCCCCAGGATTCTCACTAGCAGTACTGTCGTTAAATCTCGCATTTAATCCGCAGTGCGAATGCACCATCAACATAGTGAGTGGCACGAATTTATTATCACCACTCGCGAAATAGCGCGCCCGCATTCCGCGTTGATACGATCACACTTTAGATCACGTAGAGCCACTTTACCGCTGAGGTAAAACGAGCTGTGTTCGATCATACGCCTTGGGGAAAGAGACAGGCGTGCAAGCCCGCATCCTTTTTGACCGGGAACGATCTAGCGCCGGTGATCCGAGATGGACCTCTATCCCAATAAGAATTATAATCAGCGCAGTTCTGATGTATGCTTATACTGGATTTTCATGGGCTACGCCGAACCAAACAACCTCAGCAATCGATTTCGCGTTCAACGATTTCGATTATTCGCGCCTATCGTCGCTCAAGTTCTTGCCAATAAGAGAACTTGCCGGATTCTGGATATGGGCGGCACCGCAGCCTACTGGGAGCAATTCGGCAGCGATTTGGACTGGGATCGAGTTGAGGTTTGTACATTGAATCTGGATGAGTCTGAGATTGAGACAACACATCCAAAGATAATCTCGATTGTCGGAGACGCGCGCGACGCCGCGGAATTTCACGATCTCAGCTTCGACATTGTTCATTCCAACTCGGTCATTGAGCATGTTGGACGCTGGGATGACATGGCGGCAATGGCAAAGGAGATACGCCGACTCGCCCCCCGTTATTTCGTCCAGACCCCTTACTTCTGGTTCCCATTTGAACCTCATGCTCGTTTTGCATTCTTCCATTGGATGCCAGAGTCAGTGCGATATCGAATCCTGTTAAGTCGCACCTGCGGCTTCTGGAAGCAGCACTCGGATGTGGCCCAAGCCACGAAGGCGGTTCAGAGTGCGCTGTTGCTTGACAAAAGGCAGTTTCAGCATCTCTTTCCCGATGCTAAAATTATCAGCGAACGATTCTTTGGTTTTGTGAAATCGCTGATTGCCATTCGCTGAAGACACACGGATGCTCGCCGCTTTGGGCGACCTACTGTTGCCGGCAACGGTGCGCGCTCGGCGTTGGTTAGGTCGAAGCCGGCTTCGCCTCGCGCACATTCTCGGCAGTTCTAGACATTTCATCGACAGCATTCCTGCCTTCGGTTGATATTCTGATCTGCCAAAACTTCTTACGCCTCCGAACTCAGCAGGCCCGGATAGTTACCTCGATCAGCGCCGAGTTGCAGCGACGACGGCAACGTAATTTCGCACCCGTCCATTTGTAACGCCTTGCGCCGCGTCTGAACCAATTCCAGTTTTGAGAAGCAGCGTTCGATCAGACCCCGCTTGGCATAGAGCGGCATGTTGAACTAATCTTAATTGCGTGCGCGAGAGATTGTGCGCGGTGACGCCTTGGGCGCCATTCGGAGCGATTGCGGTTCGGAATGCATTGGGGTGTAGACCGTATCGGCCATCACAACCTCGGCAGAGAGTTCCTAGACGAGCAGCTCGGCTTGCGGCGGGCGCTGGCCTGACCTGCATCAGCAAGAAACGGGCCGGGAGAGCCCAAGCCGGGGACAGTCAGACAGGTTCCCTGTCATCAGACGAGCCGTGACCTGTCCTTCGGCTAGATGGTTAAAGTTATATATCCAGGCTCCGCGTCAATTTTCGCCAGCTCCAAACATTTTATTGACAGCATCGTCATGTCCAGCAATTATTTCGGGCAAGTAGCAGATTTAATATTTTTAGTTTTATGGGCCATTCCGCGACAACGATCTCGCGCCGGTTTCTGGCTTCGGCACTGTTTCAGCCCAGCCCACGGCCTTTGGTTGCGCAAATGATCTGCGGCATCTTAGAGTTGCAGGGCGGACTGCGCAATGCTTCCCTAGATGCCAAACGGCGCCTGGAAGTTCAATGGCGCCCCCCGGGGATCGCCAGGGGCTGCCACGGTGCGTGAAGCTGTCCGATTGCGTCATCAACACAGCATCGCGCGCAAGATCGCAGGCGCATACCGCGGACTCTCGTACGTCGTCCACTATGTACGTTGGCGGTTTCGTTTCGCAGACTTCGGTTGGCGCTCCCGGCTGGAAGCCCCCGATCTGCTCACCCACCCGGAGCACATCCGGATCGGCAATCATGTTCACATCCGCAAGGGCGCCAGGCTGGAAGCGATAACCAGCACAGACGTCTGCGAAGTCCCGAAGATCGAAATCGGAGATGGGACATCGGTGCACCTATATTCCCACATCGGCGCTGTCTCGCGGGTGCAGATCGGTCGAGACGTGCTCATCGCCGGCCACGTTTACATTACGGACCATGACCATGCTCTTCCCGAGCCCCGCTTGTCGACCACTCGAAACGCAGTCCTCATTGCCGCGCCAACCTGCATCGACGACCATTGCTGGTTGGGTGAAGGCTGCATGATCCTCAAAGGAGTCCATTTGGGCCAAGGATGCGTCGTCGGTGCGAACGCGGTGGTAACCAAGAGTTTCCCTCCCTATTCCGCGGTTGTGGGCATTCCGGCTCGCCTGGTAAGCCGGTATGACCAGGCCAGGAAGGAGTGGGTCGCCGTCGGTACCGAGCAGATGCATGAGTGACGATGTGGCCAGCCTGGCAAAGACGGTGTTGGTCTTAGCCTATCATTTCCCTCCTATCGGCGGCGCTGGTGTCCAACGAACCGTCAAGTTCGTGAAGTATCTTCCCGAGTTTGGCTTCCGCCCCGTAGTCGTCACGACCGGCGACGCCAGCACCGACCCTTCGTCGCCGCGCGATCCTTCCCTTCACCGAGAAATACCAGCTGGCACTCCCGTATACCGGACTCAAAACACTCCGTCCGCGCCCTTCGGTCACCGGATCGCTAGCATCGAGGACCGCTTGCTGGGGCTGGTGGGACGCAGCGGCCGAAACTCAAGAGCTTGGATCGAAGCATGCACGAATGTTGGGCTGCAAGCCGGACGCGAGAATCCGCCCGATTTAGTATATGCCTCACTCTCGCCGTTTGAGAGTTGTCCGGCGGCAGCGTTCATCGCGCAAGCCTTTGGAGTGCCATGGGTCGCCGACCTCCGCGATCCGTGGGCTCTCGACGAGATGATGGTATATTCAAGCCGCTGGCATCGCGCGGCTGAAATCCGGCGCATGCGGAGAGAATTGAGTACCGCTCGGCTCATCATCATGAACACCCCGGAGGCAACCCGCGCCTTGACGCGGGCGATGCCGGAATTCTCGAAGAGAGCTGTCACAATTACGAACGGCTTCGATGCCGACGACTTTGCTCGTCCCCCATCCCCCAAACTGCAGGGCCAATTCCGAATTGTTCACACTGGCCATCTGCATTCCGAGCTCGGCGCCCGCCACCGCCGCAATCGCTTGGTTCGCCGACTGCTCGGCGGGCATCGCATACCCGTGGATGTGGAGACTCGCTCGCACATATACTTGTTGGCTGCGCTGGCACGGTGGCGAAGCGAAACGCCAGACATGAGCCGACACGTTCGCCTGGTGCTGGCCGGCCCAATAACGCCTTCAGACCGTTTGATCGTCGAAAAGTCCGGCGTTTCAGACCTGGTCGAGATGCCGGGCTACGTCGATCATCAGCGTTCCATCGACTTCATTCGTTCGGCGGACATCCTGTTCCTGCCGATGCACAATCTTCCGGCGGAAGAGAAGGCACGTCTGGTTCCCGGCAAGACCTATGAATATATGGCCGCCGGCCCCCCCATTCTCGCCGCAGTGCCGGACGGAGATGCGAGTGATCTGGTGAAGCAATCGCGCAATGGCGACGTGTGCCGGCCGGATGATGTAGACGGCATGCTCGGCAGTTTGCGTGCGCGCTACGAGTCCTGGCTCGCCGGCAAGCCGCCGCTGCCGACGAATTCCGAGTTTTGCAGTCGTTTCGAACGCCGTGAATTGACGCGCGCGCTTGCAGCGAATTTTGAGTGCATTCTACCCCGCTGATATCTCCAATTATAGATTGCTGGAGTGTTGAGCATGTGCGGAATCGCTGGAGTATATTGGCGGAGGCCTCGAACTTCAGGCAGCCCGAACGTGGCTTCCCGTATGGCCGATGCGCTGTACCACAGGGGACCCGACTCGGCAGGTACTTATGAGGCGCCGTTCGCAGAGATCGGATTCCGTCGCCTCGCCATCATTGACCTATCCACCGGAGATCAGCCGCTCTCCAACGAGGACGGTTCCGTACAATGCTTCCTCAATGGCGAAATCTACAATTATAAGGACTTGCGCGAAAGGCTACGAAAACTAGGTCACACGTTTTGGACCACCTCTGATACCGAAGTTCTTCCGCATCTCTACGAAGAGTATGGCACCGACATGTTCTCGATGCTCAACGGCATGTTTGCCGTTTGCATCGTCGATCGCCGGCGACAACAAATCATACTGGCCCGCGACCAGATCGGCGTTAAGCAGATGTACTATGCAGCATCCAACGATTGTGTGGTTTTCGCCAGCGAAGTCAAAGGGATCCTTGCGTCAGGCTTCGTCACGCCCGATGTCGATCGATCCGCGGTGATGAGCTATCTCGCACTGTTCTACGTGCCGGAGCCTCGCACCCTGCTTCATGGTATCCTTAAGATTCCGCCCGGCAGCTTCCTGCGCCTCGCGCCAGGAGTAATCCCAGAACCGGTGAATTACTATCAGCCCCCAGCTCCCATCACCCCTGACGATCGTGATCCCGAACAGGCCATAGCTGAAACGCGGAATCTCCTCGAGGACGCCGTAAGACTTCAACTGCAGGCCGACGTTCCGATCGGGATAAGCCTGTCCGGCGGCGTTGATTCCAGCGCCCTCGCATATTTCGCATCGCTGACGAGCAGTTCACCCCCGACAGCCTTTACTATCGATTGGCCGGGGACATTCGAGGGCGAAGTTGCCGGGGCCAGAGATCTGTGCCGGCATCTCGGTCTGCCGCACCGCATCCTTCGGCCGAAGCTTTCCGACCTGATTGAGGAGCTTCCGCTGCTGGCTTGGATGTGCGACGAGCCGATTGCCGATCCCGCGATGTATTCGCAGTTCGTGATTGCGCGTGCTGCCAGAGAGCATGTCAAAGTCCTGCTTACTGGCGCAGGCGGCGACGAGCTCTTCGGCGGATATTCCTCGTACGGGCTTTCGACCAGACGCAGATGGTACGTTCGCATCCCAAGGCCAATACGACACGCCATGCGTCCACTTGCGCAGCTAGGCGGTCTGTCTCGCGACGAGATTGAGGCGCTGGATTTGTACTCACATTCCCGGCTTGCGTGGCACACCCGTGCAATGACGAGCATTGACTCTCCGACGCGGTCGCTCCTCGCCAATCACCTAGGTGCGTCCGCCGATGCGTTCGTGAACTTTCGACATTGGTTCAGCGAGTACCGGGAACTCGATGCGACCCGCCAGCAAATGCTGGTCGACTTGAAAACCTACCTCCCGGACCAAGTACTTCCCATGGTCGATCGCGCGACGATGGCCTGCGTCTATCGAGGCTCGTGTGCCGCTATTGGACGTGCGGCTGGTCAACCATGTGTTCTCCCTCTCGACGAGGACAAAGCTCGGTCATCCTACGGTGCCGAAGCGGCTCCTGAAATTGGCAATCGAGTCGGGAGTGCCGGCCGATACCCTGACCCGAAGGAAAGTTGGACTTCCTTCGCCTATGGCAACACTCGTCCAGAACGAATGGAACCGTGCGTTGCCCGCCGCGCTACTTCGGCGGTCGAGCTTTGTCAGGACGCTCCTTCCAACGGGATGGCTGAAAGGATTGCTTGCGACCAGAGAGATCGCGCTTTCGAACTCAAGGGTTCTGTACTCGCTACTGATACTTGAACTTTGGCATAGACTATTTGTCGTCGAGCGGTCGGTCGGGCCCCCAGCCGTTCGTATCGAAGAACTCTTGGACATCCCCGCACAACGATCTAGGACTCTGTCGGCGGCATTCTGATCATCCATAGGGCGCCGGTCAGAACGTGCGATTGGCAGCCCTTCTAATCGTCAATCCACTCGCGCCAGATCCAATGCGAGCGTCGCCGCGAGCAACATCGATAACGAGCCGCTTCCATTCGCCTCCAACCACTCGCCAGAATCGCGGCCCCCATACCCGCATGAGAGAGGCATAGCACTGCAGGCGATCGGAACGATCAAGCTCGACGCGAGAAATCGCTCGTAGAACTTCCAAGAATTGTTTGGTCCGAGGCATCACGTAGCGACCTCGGTTTGCTGCATCCATCTTCTCGTCGAACTGCTCCTTCGACTGATACTGACTAAAGCTAGTTCCAACATGCACCCTGGCTTGGTAAAGGTCGCGCGGAATCCGCCAGAACTGGCCGATCATCGCGAGTTCTGCGAGTAGGACCACATCCGAGGATTCAAAGCTTCCGATGAGCCCCGTTTTCGCCAACACACTCGATCGAAGAAGCCCGAGAGCCGGATAGCACAGACCGGAATGCCTCAGTACCCGCTCAAGTCTTCCGCTTGGCGTTTCCTCGCGGGTGTCCAGATGGTCTTCGTAGCATCCCAGATGATGGCCGTCCTCATCGATTTGAACCGCTCTCGGATAGACGAGCACGACCGAACTTGGTGCCCTATGGAGCCAATCAACACACTCCCGCAAGAAGCCAGGGCTGCACACGTCATCATGTACCAGCCATTTGAAATAGTCGCCTTCGGAGAGATGGAACACCCGCCGGAAATTTGGCGCAATGCCGATATTGGCTTCATTCCGAAAGTAGCGAACCCTTGAGTCGTGCCGAGCATATTCCCGGCAGATATCCGACGTACCATCGGTCGAAGCGTTATCGGAGATCACCAGTTGGAAGTTCTCGAAATTCTGGCTGAGGGCGCTATCAAGCGCCTCGCGCAGGTATCGCTCACCGTTGAATACAGGCAATCCCAAAGCTACGCGTGGCTTTCGCACTCATACCCTCCATGTGCCCGAAAACTCCCCATAAGCATACTACCGATACCGCTTAGGACGAGTATTCAAGAGCTGAGCGGTGGGGCCTTAGCTCTCGCCCGCTCTCGGGCGGATATCCCCCATGTGTCGCCCCGACTTCGAATAGATCGACGCCGGCAATCCCGCGATAGGATGGCCCAAGACGGGATCCCGCTCACCGGCTATACATCGTATGTAGCAAATGCCCTATTTTCAACGGCACCGGCGGTCCGACCAATCCTGCCGTCGGCCTCGGCGCTCGGCTGCCGCTCATGGCGAGATACAATCACGCCGTGGGCGCGGCGCTCGCGACCCGAGATCAATTCCGGCGAGTCAATGTCGAGCGGGACCTGAGACGCTGTTGCGGGCCGCATTTCCGCGCAGTTCTTGAGCCCGGCGCTACCGAGCACGGCAGAGCATAGCACCCTCCGGAACCTAGGCGGGGGCAGCTCCATCCCAAAGCCCACAGTAAGTCTCAACGAGTGCGCACGTTATTGACTTGGCTTCATATACATTTATTTAGTTAATAATATTAATGTTGATAAATACTAAAAGAGATATATATTGCGAACGCCGCACAATTTTTAGACCGAATTTATGAAGCATGATCGCCGGGGTCTGGAGAACCATTCTTGAATGGGCGCATGTCCCCTCGTCGTTTGCATTGAGCGCTGAAGGCAATGGGCACCAGGCACCCGCAATCAAAATCTCTCCTTGTGTCTTGTCTTGACGCTCAGCGGCCGGAGTTGTGCCGCGGCGACGCGACCGAAAAGCGTTTCGGAGACGAGATGCTTCTGAAGGCGCTGATCATCGCCATTTTCCTGCCAGAGGGCCTGTCATTCTTCATCGGGGATTACCGTTTCTCGCCCGCGCGGGCCTTCTTAATTATTGTTAGCCTTGTGGTGTTGGCACGGGTTTCTAGGCGGGCACGCATGCCACGCTCAGTGTGCGTACCCTCGGACATCATGGCGTCTCTCGCAGGACTGTGGATGGTTGTTGCTGCGATAGCAACCGGCGGAATCACCTCGGGATTCAAAGGTGGAATCGCGCAGGCGCTTGAATTTTCCGGCACCTACTATGCCTTTCGATATCTGCTTGGTCCTATCGATAGCTCGGTACGGCTGGTGGCATTTTGTAGTAAGATAATGTTGCTTGTGGTCTTGATTGCGCTCATAGACCCCCTTAGCGGCCAACTGTTCACGTACGAGTTTGTCAAAGGGCTCACTGGCTACGTGAAAATGGCTTACGAGACAGCCAAGGCTAGCCACAGCGAGGCGATTTACAGGGACGGCCTCGTCCGCGCGATGGGTCCACTGGAGCACTCGATATTGTTCGGGACGGTTTGCGCGTGGTTTGGGGCTCTGGTCCTATTCACATTTCCGGGTCGGCTGCTCGGTTGGACCGTCGCAACTGCCGCGATTGTAGGCCTCTGGTTTTCGCAGTCACGAGGGCCGCTGCTAGGTTTCGTGATCGCATGCGCTCTGGGGGTCCTCTATGCCGCCACAAGGCAGCTTGCTGCTAGGTGGAAAGTCCTAGGTCTGCTCGTCGCTTTCGCGGTCACCATAATCTTCCTCTTCTCCGGAAGTCCGATTGCCACCCTGATGACAGTCGGAGGACTGAGCCCCGAGGCCGCCTGGTACCGACAGGCGATCTGGAATGCCGCATTACCATTGGTATGGGGCTCTCCGCTTTTCGGCATCGGTTTGACCGAAGATTGGGATTGGCAGGTCAATGGCGCGTTGATCGGAACGAGCGTGGACGCTTTTTGGCTTAGGACCGCGATGATGTTCGGGATTCCTGGCACCTTATTCATCTTCCTGACAATGGCAGGTGCATTTTGGTTAGGTCCAATCGATAACGCTGATGGCCTTTCCCGCGAAGAGCGGTTGTTGTCCGTCGCAGTTGGCGTCATCGTGGCAGTTGCCACGTTTCTGGGTTTCACAGTGCACTTTTGGGGAGTTTGTTGGATTCTGCTTGGCGCTTTTCCCGGTATTCGGGCGAACCTCGCCGAATGCGCGATCGTACGTCACAGACATACCTTCGATGAATTTGGGAAGGCTGTTCCGAACAGCTACGTCAGATCAGCACTTGTTCGCCAATGAGGTGATCTCCAAAGGCTCTCAAGAACCGAGGACTTCGCGCGTGTGAGATCGCAAAGGCAGCGCCATTCACCATCGGCATCTCGAAACGCAAGCGTCATGCATCAGCATCAACATTGTGTCCAAATCCTCAGGACCCCCGAGGAAATCGAAACAGTTCGCAACTTTTGGAATGATTGCAACCCTGGTCGAGACGCAGATCTGGACTTCTACCTGTTCTTCGCGGCTCTCCGCTCGGAAGCACGCCGACCACATGTCGTGGTGCTCTATGATGCAGATACCCCAAAGGCTCTTCTTGCTGGCAGACTTGAGGACGCCCGGTTATCCATCAAGCTCGGCTACTTAAGCCTTCCGGGGCCGTCAATGCGACTCCTGCAGTTCGTGCACGGTGGATGGCTGGGAGAAACATCCAATACCAACGCCAAACTTCTTATCGGCAGCGTCCTCGATTCACTAAAGACGGGCGAGGCCGAGGGGGCGGTCTTCCATTACGCCGAGGTCAACTCGGCTCTGTTCCGATCGGCCAAGACACTTCCGCGCTGGTATTGCTCGGACTATGCCGTCAGCCATCAAATTCATCGATTTCGCGATGTTTCCAACCGAACTGAAGTCCTGTCTAGTCTGACAAAAAAGCATCGATACAATTTCAGAAGTCTTGCCCGAAAGCTGAAGGATACCTTTCCCGATAGTAGAATCGACAAACTTTCGAAGCTCGACGAACTCGATCGGCTCGTCGCCGACGCGGAAAAGGTCGTAAGTAAATCGTATCAGCGTGGTCTCGGAGTCGGCTTTTCCGCAACACCGATCGTCCGATCACGCCTTGAGTTTGAGGCACGTAAGGGATGGCTGCGGGCATATATCCTTTATCTCAACGGGCAGCCTAGTGCCTTCTGGATCGGCTCGCTTCGCCATGGAGTGTTCGTCAGCGATTATCTCGCCTTTGACCCTGCCTACGCCAAATACGGGCCAGGTCTATATCTGATCGTACAGGTGATCGAGGAGCTCGGTCGAGATCCGATTGGCGCTCCGATCAAGCAAATTGATTTCGGCATCGGCGATGCACTTTACAAAGCGAGGCTTTCGAATCGCGAGCGCCAGGAGGCTGTCATCTGCATCTTTGCACCGACGGCAAAGGCCTTGGCGATCAACGCGCTGCGCTCAGGACTCGGGACGATGATCCAGGCAGCCAGAACGGCGATGGGGCCACTAGCGGACAGAATAAAGCGGCTTTGGCGGATGAAAGTGACCGAGAAGAGTTAGCTCTTACGGCGAGTACAGCACCAACCGCGAAATCATACGAACCATGGGAATGCCAACAAATCGGCGCGCGAGGACGACGTCAAAATCGGGCGCCTACCATGCTAGCAACGCTCCAAACAACCTTCACACGCTCCCGCAACGCCCTGCCAGACACAGAATCCGGGAGCGGTAGGTATTTGGCCGATTTTCGCGAGAAAATCGGTTCGCTCGTCGATAACCGCGCTTTGTTCGGGACGGTAATATAGCAGATAGAGCTTTCCCTGATGTCGCGCCAGATTGCACATAACCTGCCGCATAACGGTTTCTCGAAACGGATTGAACATGAACACGATTATATCTCCTTCTGGAAATTCGAATTGAGCGGCATCTTCATTCCTGACTTCGACCCTTACTCCCGCAATCTTGCTGTTCTTGATCGCAATATCGACCAGCGACTTCGCGAACTCGACACCAATCACGCGTGCAAACCCGTGCTGAGAAGCCGCAATCAATGCACGTCCCTTCCCACACCCTAGATCTACGAATGTGAAGGCGGACCAATCCTTGTGCAAGAACGACAACGCCGCATCCAGCTCATCCGCAGGAATGGCCTGATATCTTTCACCGTATCGCGCGTTTGCGGAGTCCGTGTCCAAATCCCATACGGGTGATATCCCGCCGGTGTCAGTACCGTATGTTGCATCAAACAAATCTTGGTTTGCCCCCACTCGACCTACCCCGCTGAGAAAATACCGAGCGGCGCGCCGGCAAGTCTCACTAACTCCATGAGTGCGCAGGGAATTGAGCGCTCTATACCCCAGAAGGCCGATTCTCCGAGCCATTGTCGGGCCTCTCCCCTTCCAACTAGTGATCCTATAGAAATTGGATGCGGAACGGGTGTCAACGATCTTTGAACTCGCTCCGTTCTTCTGATTTCAGGACCCGACACTCGACTCTAGTCTCGGTCAGGGGGCAGCTTCTGTCGACCCCAAGACAATTTGGGCACGGTAGGCGATTTTGCGGGCCGCTGGCACGAATTGCGGACCACTCGGCGCAAGCTATCAACCTCGACAACATCGCCTCGGCCACGTCACGCCGACAAAATAACAACTCTCGCCAACGAAATCGCGTGACAGCATCGAAACCGACACATATCGTACACGTGCCAACTGCGATCAGATCCATTGACCGACGTCGGCACTGGCGACCAAGTATTGAGGTTCTGCCATGTTGGTTGCAATGATCTCGAGATCGTGCACCGCACTCCTGTTGTCTTGCTTGCCGTTCGCATTGCGTGACGGTGCTGCATCAGAACTCGATCTGTTGGACGATGGACATGCGAACGCGCCGCACGCGCCGATTCAGAAGCCGGAACTGTTGACAAGCTATATCAAGAGGCCACCTTGGAAAGTGGCTGGTGTTGATTACGGCGTCGGTGTTCCGGCTGATACCGCGCTTACCGACTGGCGCGATTTGCGCGGTCCGGGCATTTCCATCGTCGACAATCTTGTTCGCGTCGACAACACCAGTGGCGTCCATATCGACAGCGTCGATTTTTCCCTTCATGGAGGTGCGATCCTCCTGTTCGTCAACTCTCCCGGGGGCGTCGTAACCAACAGCAAATTTCAAAGCACTAGCAGCGCCGGAGAGATAAACGCAGATGAGCAGTCGCCCGATTTGACAGTACAATTCTGCACGATAGCAGGAGGAGCCGACGGCAGCTCGCTGATCTCTGCTCATGGCACTGTCGTTGTTCAGTACAACTGGATGAGGGATTTCCCGCAGCACGCGGTCGAGATAGGTGGCTCCACCAATCTCGTTTACCGTTACAATCTTATCGAGAATGGCGGAACGGTTGCCGGTGCTCATCTCAATTATTTGCAAATGATGGGATCGAACGTAACGAACGCGGTGGTGGTTGCGTACAACACGACGTATCAAACGCGCCAGGCAGCGAGCGGCGAAGGCTTTCAACTCTACATCAGCGATGGGACCAACTCCGGCGTATTGGTGAACCCTACATTTGCCTACAACACGATGATCGCGAAAGGCCGCCTGGCGATGTCCTACATGCTGCATGGCTCCAGCAGGTACGCATCGAGCAAGCCCTATAGTACCCTTATCGAAGGGATTGCGACTGCTCATCACAATTATTTCGACACGACTGGGGCGTATGGTGCGTTCTACCCAGGTTCTTTTCTGAAATGGTCTCTGGTTGAAAACTGGAACATGATCACAGGGAGGGACATTCGATAGACCGGCGGCGTTCGATGGACACCAGTCCCGAAAGTAGCTCGACTGCTGCTAGAGCGTGGCCTCAACGCGAAAGCTGCTGCTGAAGCGGTCTTTGTTAGGGAAGAACTCCGCTGCGGGACTCTGCCAGTTCCGAGATCTCGGGATAGCAGATCGGCGGCCCCATTTCCCCCCTCAGTCCTGCGAATGTACCGTGGAGGCCCGCGATGCAGTTCTGCGATGCTCCTTTAACAAAATATCTGACAGCATACAGCACCATCACCATGGCGCAGAACGGCAACGCCATAGGGAAATGCTTACGCACGAAGCGAACGGCGTTGCGGTGCTGAAGATACACGGAGAATCGTGGCACTGCGGAAATATCCCTAGCAGATCCGGTTGTCGTCCCACGCTTATGCCGAACGATGGAGCCAGCCGCATAGCCCAAACCACACGGTTTGGCGCGGACGCCCCAGTCTAGGTCCTCGGAGAAGAGGAAATAGCTTTCGTCCATAGGTCCGATTCTCTCAATACAATCGCGCGTCACATACATGGATGCGCCTGAGGGACAGTCCATGGCCGCTTCAATTGCACGCACGTCGTGAGGCGAATTCAACTGTTCACCTCGGCCGATCGCAACTGGTCTCGTAAGCCATTTTTGCCAATGGAGTCCGCCCCGGCAACGTACGGTCGCCGCTCTGTCGACATCTACGATCGTACTGCCCACCATCCCCTTGTTGCCACTCGCAGCTCGCTCGACCAGGGCAGCGAGGGCTCCTGCCTCCGGCAGGGTGTCAGGGTTTAAGACCCAGATTCCGTTCCATCCGGAAACATCCTGCAATCGATCGAGCCAGAGGTTGATGCCGCCTGCGTATCCGAGATTTCCGACCGCACATGCAACCCACACATTGGAGGGGCTGGTCCGAAATCTCAATCGCTGAACCTCCGAACATCGGCCAAGGCCGACGTCGGCTTGAACATCGACCTTGGTGGCGTCGGTGCATGGGCCCTCGGTGTCGCAGAGCCGCTCAACCAGCCGATGGAAAGCCCTCCTCCCGCCATTCTCGCAAATAAACACGTTAAACTCCGGATGTCCCGTCGCGCCCGACAGCGCCACGAGGCAATCTCTAATGTCCTCGGCATTGCGAAATCCAACGATAAGGATCGCAACGTCGGCCACCGACTCAAGAATCACGTTCATCTCCTGGTGAATGTATCCCGATGACCAAAGGGGTCGTGCGCGACGCCACAATGCGCAGCCCTCCGCTCGAACTGACGGCTTCCCAGTGAAACTCCAGGAGAGGGTTCCAGACCGACCAATTCCCTGCCAACCAGCCACAGCGCAGACGACACATGACGGAGACAACTCTCGACTTTAACGACCGGGGGAACAAATGGGCGAGACCAGCATGATCCAAGCGACGCCGCAAATTATAGATTTCTACATTTATATCACGATTGATAAATTTATAAAGTTCAGGCAAATTACCACACTATCGGGCGCGATTAAATCGACAAATTGCGCCGCCGCGGCCCAATCGTCGACGTCTGCGAGAGGTTATGTAGCAGTGGCAAACCATAAAATGGCGGTTGGTAGACCCGACGAATTCAGTGGTTACGAGAAAGCAGCCTCAAGCCGTTATCGACTCGCAAGATTCTCCATTTTTCTGGATTTAATTGCATCGATTCCAGCAATGGGCCGCCCCTTGCGCATTCTCGATGTCGGCGGCGTCGAAGCTTATTGGCACGATAAGCGACGATTGATCTCCCGGCCAGTCGAAATAACACTGATTAATTTGGACGGTGAGGGACTTGCAAAGCCGGGACTCGTGTTTCTCAGGGGCAACGCCTGCCACATGCCCGAACTCGCCGACAATAGCTTCGATGTAATCCATTCGAATTCTGTCATCGAACATGTAGGCCAGTGGTCGAGCATGATGTCGATGGCGAACGAGATACGTCGCATTGCTCCAAGCTATTTCGTTCAAACGCCCTATTACTGGTTTCCAGTCGAACCCCATGCGAGAACGCCGCTTCTGCACTGGCTTCCCGAGTCTCTGAAGTTTCGGTTGGTCATGTCTCGAAAATGCGGGCCGTACTGGTCCAAAGCCGAGACCGTCGACGACGCGATGAGAACGATTCAGAGTTCAACATTGCTCGATCGATCCATGTTCTCGGCACTGTTCCCCGACGCAACCATCGTTCCGGAGAAGGTCTTCGGCTTGACTAAGTCGCTCATGGCCGTCCGCAACAAATATGCAGCTGCACCCAAGACATAAACTGGTGTTGGCCCAGGGGACGTAGCCGACGACTTGCGGCAGGCGGTGCCGATTGGTCTAGCGTGAAGGCCACCGCGACGCGTCAGCTGGCGGCTTCCTCCGAAACTCTTTCGAGCCAAACCTCACGCCACCACGAATATATGCTTCGTGGGCAGAACATTCGGTTGTGACTATAGCGCGATTGACAACACACTCCCTCAAGCAGCACAGCCGGAGTTTTCATTCTTCTCATTTTGCCGGTGCTTTCGTCGATGAAATTGTTCACTCTCGCTTTAACGCGATAAGTTCCTCCGCAGAACGGCACCAGCTCCGCATCGAAGGCCATTCCTCGATTTTGGCCTGCCGTGTCGAGCGAGGCGAGGATCTCCTCGTACGACTTCACCCGAACCAATTCTCCGGGTTGCAGATTCAACTCACATGTGGGAGTAGGTTTTCCGAGCGGTATATTGCCCCGTCTTCGCGGGAATGGAACTCCATTCCTGATCGCTTGAAAGCGATCGTACAGCCAACGACCAGGAATCCCAAGCCTGCCGCGAAAGGCCAACGAACCGAAGATGTATCCCACGTAGATAAAACCGCTAAATATGCGGCCCAAAGTAGCATTGCCGGACGTATAATCCTCGACGTACTGCCTAACGTCCCACCACGGCAGGGGCGTGGTGTATTCGAGCAGTCGGGTTGCCTGGCAATTGTATATCGGCTCGCCATCGGCTCCGCGGATGTGTGTTGCTTTGCCGACATCTTCCTCTGTGCAAACGACGACCGGAGCGATCTTGCCGCTAGGGGGCTCTCCGCACTCTGGCGACGATATTGTCGAAGTCGACGCGACAGGCTTGAGCCAAGCTTCCTTCCAGAAGAGCAAGCACGCCGCTTGGCAGCCACCGTGGGCCTTGCCATCGCAGCGGATATCCAGGTGAATCCCATCCGCAAGTTTTCTTCCAAGCGATTTTCCCGAGACGGTATCACAGGTCTTGTGCGCCCGTTTGTAGACGCGAAAGCGCTGGCCACAGTACTGGAACATCTGCGGCATAAATGGCAACCCATTCAACCGACCGGCTTTATCCAGAGTATTTAGGATCTCGTCCTTCGTTCTTACTTCTATCCAATCGCCTGATTGTATGCTCATGCTCGCCAGTTCCTTGGACAAGAAACCCAAGTCATCCAACTGAAGCCGTGCGGTCCGGCAATTCAGCCAATCGCGGCTTCCTCAGCGCCGTAAGGAGATCCAGATAGAACGCCCTTTGGCCCATTATCAGCAGCAGCATCAAGTAGTAGACCCCAAGCATGATGCTACCCTCAATCATCAATCTAACATAAGGCGGTCCCCACTCTCCGAACTGTAGCTGTACAACAAACGCAGCCAGAGCAGCCACTACACCTGAGAGAAACGGGCCCCTCACCGCCAGGAGCAGGTCCGACAGCGAAATCGCCGTTCCGTGGAGACACCAGGCAATATGGGGAAGCACCCAGAGCGTCATCGCAGTAGAATAGGCAATTGCAACGCCCTTCGCTCCATACGGCAGCCCGATGAGATAGGCCGAAATAACCAGCGGAGCGATGACGCAAGCTATCGTTAGGCTTCGTCTTGTGAGACCGACAGAAAAGAGGAGCCACGCCAGGGGATTGATCATCCCGAATACCAGGACCGTTGGTGCCAGCAGGCGGAAGATGATTGCTGCCTCGATCCATTTTGGTCCAAGAACCACCAGAACGATGTCTTTGCTGAACATGGCACAGAAAATCGTCGTCGGCATTGTCAACGAGACAACCACCGAATAGCCCTTCAAAAAGTAATTCCTCAAACGGACGGGATCGTGCTGGAGCCGCGACAATGCCGAGAACGCGACGCCTCCCACCGCGGAATTGAAGTTGGATGTGGGAATCGTGACAAGTTGATATGCTCTTCCATAAATTCCCAGGGCGTCTGCGCCCCAAAACCGTCCGATGACTACCTTGTCGAAATTGTAGGCGACATAAACGATCAGGCCATTCAACGTAATTGTCCCGCCGAATCGCAGCATTGGAAAGGTTGCTCTTCCCCAACGTGGGGCACTCGGTATCCAAGCCGTCGCCAGCCACATGCAGAGAGTATTCATGGCTGGCGAGACGATCGCCGCGGCGACCAGCGCCCAATAGCCGAAGCCGGCTACCGCCATCCAAAGCGCAACGCCGATACCTACAATCTGCGACACCAAATCAATTGTCGTCAACGCTACATAGCGCAACTGGCGTTCAAGAAGCGCGGAATGCTGTACACCCGCCCCGTTGATAACGAACCCGAAGCCGATGGCGATCGTCACCCAGAAAAGCCGAGGCTGATGATAAAGAGCAACGAGGGCGGGCGCGCTGGCCGCGGTGATGAGGGCAAGCAGCACACCCACCCCAAGATTGATCCAGAATAGCGTCGAGATCTGCTCATTGGTGATCGTTGCCTGCTGAACGGTGGCCGAAGAAAGACCCGCAGTGCTGAAGAGACCATATACTCCCGTAACGACGGTCGCCATCGCGATCAACCCAAAGTCCCCCGGATCCAGCAAGCGGGCTAGGATCGCCAAGGAGCCAATTCGAAGGGCGAAATTCGCAGCCTGACCGCAAAGCTTTGCGAAGCCGCCACGCACCGCCCTCGCCTTCAGATCATCCATAGATCGCTCCAAAACGAGCCCCTACAGCAAGCCAACATGTGCATGGGGAACCTCTTCAACTTAGGGCGAGCTTGCGCGCAAGAAATGCCTCGGCGTACCTTTCTGGAGCCCGACACTCCATACCCCGCAGCCGCGCCAGACCGCGGAAGACCTCCGGATCAAACCATTGCTTGGAGCGCTGACTTCCAAAATGCGACATCAACAGGGCGATCTTGCGCTGCAATGCCTGAGCCGAAACGGCCGAATACAGATTTGGTCGCCCGACGTCTCCGTCCCACTTGGGAACCTCGTATTCCAGAATCAGATTATCTCTGAATGTATTCCACGTTAGACGTGACACCTGACGATGATCCTGATGGGCATCATCTTCGCGATGCGTCAGAATCAGATCCGGCTCGACGCGCTGCTTCAACGACTCGAACCACTTCTTGATCTCGTCACCCTGTTCCGGAAAGAAGCCGTCTCGAAAGGACATCGCTTCAATCTGAGAACGAGCCGCGTCGGACACGAATTCGGCCGCCGACGACCTCGCCTCGCTCTCGCGTTCACCTGACGCGCTGAGTACACACCAATGCACGTCGAGCCGGACGCCGCGCGCAATCAGATTCAGAATTGTCGCACCAACACCTATTTCGATGTCATCCGAGTGCGCACCGAGACAAAGGATCGAGAGTCGCTCTCCGGACGCGGCGAGTTGAAACGCCCTCATGAAGCCGCCTGCGTGCGCGCCTCGGGAACAACCTTCCAGGGCATTTCGCCCCGCTCGATCATCTCCTCGAGAACCTGCCGATCCCGCAGCGTATCCATCGCGCGCCAGAAACCTTCGTACTTGTAAGCCATGAGCTTTCCAGCTTCGATCAGGCGATTGAATGGCTCCAGCACGAGTTCCTCGCCCTCACGTATGTAGTCGAAGATCTCGTTCCGAAAAATGAAGTAGCCCCCATTGATCCAGATCTCGGACTGCTGACTGGACCGCAAGCGCTTGACGGCGTCTCCGCCGTTGAATTCTGCAAGGTGAAAATTGAACGGGGGATGCACGGCAACGAAGCATCCGACCATCTTGCTCCTCTTGAACCGCTCGATTATTTCGGGCAACGGCGCGTCGGTCAGACCATCACTGTAATTCGCGAGAAAGATGTCCTCGTTCTCGACGAGCGAGCGCACCGCCATCAAACGCTGACCGATGTTTCGCCAAATGCCGGTGTCGACCAGCGCCACCTGCCAGTCCGGCGGCTGCTCGCCGATGACCTCAATTTTCCTGCCGAAGTTGGAAACGACGCAGTCGCTGTGAGCCCAGCGATCCGAGTTCAGGAAATACTCCTTGATCGCGTTGGCCTTGTACCCGAGACACAGCACGAAATCTCGATGACCATACTGACTGTAATATTGCATAACATGCCACAGCATCGGGTGTTGGCCGACGGGCACCATGGGCTTCGGAATGCTTTCAGAATATTCCCGGATGCGGGTTCCGAGTCCCCCACAGAACAAGACAACCTTCATGGCCAGCGCTTCCCATCTTTCCGGCCGACCGCTTCGGTCGCCACAGATCGCCTTAAAGCGGTTACTACAAGTCTCGCGATTTAAATACATAAATGGAAACATTCAATAGCGCGCATTTTATATCGCGGATATTATTAATCAATGTTTTTTTGAAAATCGTTTTGAAATTATTCTAGTGCGAGCTATCATTGTTGATATTACAGTATATTCGAACGCCGGCCGCACGCTTATGGAGGAATCCACGGTGATTATAACCGAAACCAGGCTTAAAGGAGCCTACATTATCGATATTGAACGCCGGGAGGATTCGCGCGGCTTTTTTGCGCGAGCTTTTTGCCAGAGAGAGTTCAGGGCCTTCGGTCTCAATCCAGTCATTGCGCAGGCGAATATCGCGTCAAATGTCCGGCGCGGAACCCTGCGCGGCATGCATTTTCAGTTTCCGCCGGCCGCGGAGACCAAGCTGGTTCGTTGCACTCGAGGCGCGATCGTCGACATCATCGTCGATCTGCGACCGGAAAGCCCGACCTACCTGCAGCATGTCGCCGTCGAACTGAATGAGACCAATCAGCGGGCACTCTACGTGCCGGAACGTTTTGCTCACGGTTATCAGACTCTCGTCGACAACACCGATACCAGCTACCAGGTGGGTGAGTTCTATGCTCCCGAGGCGGAGAGCGGGCTGATGTACAATGATCCCAGGCTTGGCTTGACCTGGCCGCTTCCGGTTTCCGTGATTTCGGAGAAGGATCAGCACTTCCGCTTGCTCAACGAGGTCGAACCCGAACTGAAAGGGCGGATGGAGCTCGCCGGCATCGAAGGTTGACGCCGACAGCGCGCTGCTCGCAGCCGTTTACCGATCCCCTCCAGTTGAAAGACGCCACGATGATACTTGTCGATCACGCACTGCAAGCCCGTCATGCAGCCGGAAGGCCGATCCGTGTCGGCCTGCTCGGCTCGGGCTTCATGGCTCAAGGGCTCACCAATCAGATCAACAACAGTGTTCCAGGAATGCGGGTGGTGGCTATCTACAGCCGAAAGCCTCGGCGCGGACATGACGTGTTCGGCTATTCCGGCCAGACCGGCGTGGTTGACGCGGACAGCCAGGGGCGGCTCGACAGAGCTATTGCCGCCGGCGCTCCGGCGGTCACCGAGGACGCGTTTCTGATCGCCAGATCGGATCTGATCGACGTGATCGTCGACGTAACCGGATCGGTTGAGCTCGGGGCCCGGGTCGCGCTGGAGGCCTTCAAGCACCAGAAAACCGTCGTACTCATGAACGCGGAGATCGACGCTACGATCGGACCGATCCTGCAGGTCTATGCAAAGAAGTACGGCGGCTCCCTGTCCGCATGCGATGGCGACGAGCCCGGCGTGCAGATGAACCTGGTTCGATGGGTCAAGGGGCTCGGCCTGATCCCGCGCGTTGTCGGCAACATCAAGGGACTGCAGGATCCGTATCGTAACCCCACCACGCAGAAAGGATTTGCCGAGCAATGGGGACAGAACCCGGCCATGGTGACCAGTTTCGCCGACGGATCCAAGATCAGCTTCGAGCAGACGATCGTGGCCAATGCCACTGGCTTCAAGGTGAGATCACGCGGCATGTCGCGCGGGCGGGAGTATCGCGGCGACATCATGAAGATCGGCACACTCTACGACATAGACGAGGTCCGCGCCCTGGGCGGAATCATCGACTATCTCGTCGGTACACCGCTGACCAAGGTCTACGTGCTGGCCGAGCACACCGATCCAAAGCAACAGAAGTATTTGAACCTGTACAAAATGGGCGAAGGCCCCCTGTATTCGTTCTTCACACCATATCACCTGGTTCATTTCGAAGTGCCGAACTCGATTGCCCGTGCGTTCCTGTTCAAGGATTTGGTCGCCCCTCCGATCGCCGGTCCGGTTGTCGAGGTCTGTGCAGTCGCCAAACGTGATTTGGAGGCGGGCGAGGTGCTCGATGACTATGGAATGTACATGACCTATGGCGAAGCCGTGAACTCCGAGGAAATGAGCCAAATGCAATACCTGCCTGAAGGTCTCGTGGAGGGTTGCAGGTTGCGGCACGCCATCAAGAAGGATGCAGTCCTCACCTACGCGGATGTGGATCTGCCGCCAGGCCGCGTGGCCGACAAGCTGCGTGCAGAACAATACAAGCACTTCAACGGACACACGTGGCTTGAGCAACGGATCACCCGGGACGCCTCGCTCGCTCTCACGGCGTGAAGAGCTGGATGACGACCACGTTCGTCGAGCCGTGCCACGCGGGAACTGCGTACGTACCGCGAGGAGATCCGCTCGCCCGCCCTAAGCGTTGATCCCGAGCGACTGGGTCTCTCCACTAATGTTCATTGCGCTCCCCTCGCCTGACGCGATCGGCGGCTGCATCCAGGCCATTGCGCGTCTTCCCAGCTTGATCCCAGGCAGTTCAATGTGCCGAGCAGGTATGCTCAGGCATGAAAGCGGCAACATCTCTGGAGCAGCTCTGAAGATCGAGCAGGCGCGCGACCGCGAAATATTGGCATCAGGGGACTTGTGAGCGCGCGTCGGTCAGTCGGCCCACAATTCCTGCCATGAAGTAGCCCGTTGCAAGCCGCAGAACTCCGAGGCCCGCCGCGCTTGCCGAAGCTCGGCCCGAATCCGGCCAGCCAGCGCGGCGCCTGCCTCAGCGAAACGCAGAGCTCAACCGCAGCATGAGCGCGACGATTTCCCGCTCACCGGCTTTTCGCCGCCAGGAGCCGGCCGCTCACGACACCGCTGCAAGCTGCAGTCTCGATTGGCGCAGGTCGCCACCGAGAATTCTCTCCGCCAGCAGCTTCCGAATATGGCCGATCCGTTGATATCGCGGCCCTTCGAACTCCTCCAATGTCAGCTTTGACGAACGATAGACCCTGTAGAGCTGCTCGGCGCCCATTCGCGCGTCCCAGCGCGGCTGGAATCCCGGCAACTTGCGCCGGATCTTTTCGAAGCTCACTCGGTAGGATCGCTCATCTGGACTCGCATCCTTCGCAAACTCCACCGCGGAATTCGGCACCACACTCGCGACGATCTCGGCAAGATCCCGAATTCGATAATTGTGAGCAGTCTGGCCGACATTGAATGCCTCATTGAAAACGGATTCGGCTGGCGCCTCCAGTGCGGCAATGAAAGCTCGAGAAATGTCCTCGATGTGGACGATCGGCCGCCAGGGCGAGCCATCCGATTTGAGGTGAATTCGTCCTGTCGTGAACGCCCATGCGACCAGGTTGTTCAGGACAATGTCGAAGCGCAGCCGCGGCGAGACTCCGTATGCCGTCGCCGGCCTCAGATACACCGGGCAAAACCCGCCGTCGGCCAACGCCGAAATATCGCGTTCGGAGGCAACCTTGGATTCTCCGTAGGCCGTCACCGGATTGAGCGGGGCTGTCTCATCGATCATTTCCTCGCCGGCTTTTCCATAGTTGCTGCAGGACGAGGCAAACACGAAGCGACCCACGCCAGCGTGTTTCGCAATCGAGGCCATCCGAACGCTTGCGCGATGATTGATCTCATCCGTCAGTTCCGGCCTCAGATTGCCGAGCGGATCGTTGGAGAGCGCGGCGAGATGCAGCACTGCGTCGAAGCCAACGAGATCCGCAACCTCCGCGTCTCTGACGTCCTTCCGGATGGTCGGGACCTCGAGAATGCTACCGCCGGCGGCGTATGTGCACCGCGAGTAGATATCGCTGTCCATTCCAGTCACCTCGTGACCGGCATTCACCAGCATCGGCGTCAAGACCGTGCCGATGTAGCCAAGATGACCTGTTACAAGAACTCGCATTGCCATTCTCCATCGCACTCAGTTTCACGGACGAAACATTGCCCGGCTTCCGTGTTTCGGTAGCGTTCTCTCGATTCCGGCGCCTCGCCCTATCGAAGGACGGCCTCGAGCACGCAAAGTACGGTGCCGGGATGGCTGCCCGTACAGCTTCGGCTTCTTCGTGGGAGCTTGCGGCCCAGAAAGGGACGTCATGAAGCCAGAGCCTGTCGTTGCCGCGTGCTCGCAAGTCCTCGTTCGGAGCGCCACCATTTCACGAACTCCGTCAGTCCGAGCTCGAGCGGCACTGTGGCTTGGAAACCCAGCAGACGTTCCGCTTTGCCTGTCGACGCCACTCGGCGCGGCACAGGGTTGATCGAGTGTTCGGGCGCGATGTGCGGGAGCACGCCGTTGTGACCCATCACTGAAGCCAGGGCCGAAGCGAGCTGCACAAGGCTTGTTTCGATGCCGCTCCCCACGTTGAACACCTCGTCGCTGACCTTTGCCCTCGCAGCAAGGATGGTTGCGCGTGCCGCGTCGCGGACATGAATCAAGTCCAAGGTCTGCTGGTCATGCGCAACTATCACCGGCGGCGTTCCAGCCTCTACTTCCTCCATCCAGCGGATCAACATCTCCGCATATCGATCGTGTACGTCCATTCGGCTGCCATACACGTCAAAGTATCTCAAAGCGATATAATCGAGCCCGTGCATATCGTTATAGGCGCGGAGCAAGCCCTCATTGCAGAGCTTCGCCGTTCCACAGACCGTACGGTTTCCATAGGGGCTCTGATGCTCCGTTGTCGGAAACTCCTCCGCCGCGCCGTAAACCGAGGCCGAAGACGCGGCGACGAACTTCTCGACGTCATACTTCACGCAAAGTTCGAGCAGTTCGAAGGTGCCGTTCACCATGACTTCCATGGCAAGACGCGGTTCGGCCAAACAATGGTCACTGCACGGTGCGGCGTGGTGAAAGATGATGTTGGCTCCCTTTACCAGAGCTTCCACCAACTTGGTGTCGCGCAAGTCGCCGCGGACCAATCGTACCGGTCCTCGGTTAAGCGACTTCCTGAGATTCTCCGGTCGGCCGGTCATCATATTGTCGAGCGCGACGATCTCGATGCAGCCTTCGTCGCACAACAAGTCGACGATATGCGACCCGATGAATCCGGCACCTCCGGTAACGAGAACGCGCTTGCCCTTGAGATCCATCATGACCGCTCTCCTGGTTCTAGGCTAATCGGCCATGTCGAGCCATCACATCCTGAAATGTCGCGATCGCAAAGCGTTGCTCGAAAGCGCCCGCTTCGGGCCCCGATGCAGGCTGCTCGTCTCGAATCGCACGCGCGGTCGCAACGTCGATTTGCGATCCTACCGTCTGGGCTTTCACCTTCAAGTCCAGGAAAGGTATCAAATCGGCAACCTCGCTTCTGGAGAGTCGGCAGCTTCACGTCCGCGCAGGCATATCTTGCCATATACCCCGAGTGTCGATGACGTCGAGATGACGGCGTTCGGCCAGCGGAACCATCTTGAATTCGTCGTGATCGACCAGGAGAAGGGCGATCTCGCACGTGCGCAGCGCTTCGTCTATGTTCAAGAATCCGGGCCGGTAGTCGGCAAGTTCCGGCGGCAACCGCCGCAGATTCGGCTCGACGAACTTGATACGCTCCCCGTACTTCTTCGCGAGGTGCAGTGCGATCTCCATCGCAGGGCTTTCACGCAGATCGTCGACATTCGCCTTGAATGTCAGCCCGCAGCAAGCCACGCAGGCGTAAGGATGATCGTCGATCAGGGCCTCGGCGCGTTCAATAATGCTTTCCGTCTTTGCAATGTTGACCTCGCGGCTCGCCCGCATGAGGCGCGCCAGATCCGGCGCCGAGTCGATAATGAACCACGGATCGACGGCGATGCAATGACCGCCCACACCTGGTCCCGGCCGCAACACGGTCACGCGCGGATGACGGTTGGCGATATCGATGACCTCCCAGACATTGATGTCGAACCTGTCGCAAATCAATGAGAGCTCATTGGCAAATGCAATGTTGGTGTCCCGGAATGCGTTCTCCGTGAGCTTAACCAACTCGGCCGTGCGCGCGGTGGTTGCAACGCAAGCACCCCGAACGAACATCTTGTAGAAGCGCTGAGCCCGCCGCGTGCAGGCAGGAGTCACTCCCCCGATGCATCGGTCATTGTTGATGAGTTCACTCAAGATCCGCCCGGGCAATACGCGCTCCGGACAATAAGCGATGTAGACGGCACCATCCTCATGACTGTTGACGCCAATTCTCAGATCGGGCCTGTGTTCGCTGATTCGCCTGGCGATTCCTTCAGTGGTTCCGATGGGCGAGGTCGATTCGAGAATGACGAGGTTACCCGGTTGAAGCAGATTCAATATGGTCTCGACCGCGGCATTCACGTTCGACAGATCCGGACGATTGCTTTCGTCAATCGGTGTGGGCACCGCGATGATGAAGACGTCGGCGGGTTGCGGTTCACTTGATGTCGTCAACGCCCCGCTCGACACCACTTTGGAAACGAGACCATCGAGGTCTGGCTCTGAGATGTGAATGGCTCCCGAGCCGACCGTCCTGACCACATAGTCCTTTGTGTCTACCCCGACCACCTGGAGGCCGCGGCTGGCTATCAGCGCGGCCGTCGGCAAACCGATATAGCCAAGTCCGACGACGGTAACTTTCTGGAATTCAGGCATCAAGAAGCACCTTCACGATCCGCTCGCTCGCCCGCCCGTCACCGAAGGGATTGTGGGAGCGAGCCATAGCCGAATAAGTCTCATCGTCGTCAAGAAGACGAAATGTTTCGTGGACGATCCTGTCGTAGTTCGCTCCGACCAGTCGTGCGGTCCCGGCTTCGACGCCCTCTGGACGCTCCGTCGTCTCGCGCATCACGAGGACAGGCTTTCCGAACGTCGGCGCCTCCTCTTGCACACCTCCCGAGTCGGTTAGCACCAGATATGATAGCGACAGAAGGCTGACGAAATCGGTGTACTCCTGGGGAGAAATGAGTGCAACGCGCGGATGATCGGCGAGCCGGCTCGCAAACACGTCGCGAACGTTCGGGTTCGGATGAACCGGAAGTACGACGGCAACGTCCTCCCTGCTCAAGATCGTCTCCAGTGCATTGACGACGTTGAAAACTCCCCCGCCGAAATTCTCGCGGCGATGGCAAGTGACCAGGATGATGCGGCGGTTGCCGTGGCGCTTCTTGATTCCGTCCCATCGGGACGAGAGCTGCGGATCGGCCTCGACCATGGCCTTCGCGAGGATCAGCGCGTCGACGACAGTATTTCCAGTAACATGAATGCGATCCTTGGAGACGCTCTCCGCCCGCAGCGCTCTCGCCGCCCGCTCGGTCGGCGCGAAATGCTGATCGGCGATCGAGCCGACAATCTTGCGGTTCACTTCCTCCGGCCAGGGCGCGAAGATATCTCCACTTCGCAGTCCCGCCTCGACGTGCGAGACCGGGATACGGTGATAGTACGACGCCAGCGCACCTGCCATGGCCGTCGCAGTGTCACCCTGGACAATCACTCTGGTGGGCTTCACCCTCTCCAGAACCTCTCCGATCTGCGCCAATAGCCGGCCGGTCAGACTATCGAGCGTCTGATTCACCGTCATGACGTCGAGATCGAAATCCGGGACCACCTTGGCCACCTTGAGAACCTGGTCGAGCAGCTCCCTGTGCTGCGCTGTCGCGCAGACCGTGAGGGCGATGTCCTTGTTCGCTTCCGCCTTGAGCCGATTGATCACCGGAAACAGCTTGATCGCTTCAGGCCTGGTTCCCAACAGGATGAGAAAATGCTTTCGCACGTCTCACCCTCCGATCCGGCCTGCCCCCGGGGGCAGCACACTGTGCAAGCCGGGCGCCCGTCGAAACGCCTGCCGCGCGAAGGCTTGCGTCAAGATTCCCGCAAATAGCGTGTTCGTCCTGGCATACCGCCACCACATCCGTCTGGGCTCCTGATAGATGCGATACAGCCATTCGAGGCCGAATTGCTGCATGTGAATGGGAGCTCGCAGGACCGAGCCCGCGAGAACGTCAAACCCGCCACCCACGCCCATGATGAACGGGACGCCGAGCTCGTCGCGGTGAGCCGCAAGAAAGCGTTCCTTCCGCGGCGTGGGCATGCCGATGAACAGGCAATCGGCGCCACTGGACCTAATATCGCGGACGACCTCGTTCTCCTGTTCGCTGGAAAAATACCCGTGCTTGATTCCGGCAAAGACAAGCGAGGGATGCTCGTCCCGGACACGCTGCGCCGCCTGTTGCACGACGGCGGGTGTGGCTCCAAGAAAATACGGTCGGAGGCCCTCTTGCGCGCACACTTTGAGCAGCTCGCCGAGTAGATCCACGCCGGTCACTCGCGACGTTGCCGGGAGACCGAGCGCTCGCGCTCCCCAAAGGATACCCATGCCGTCGATTCCGACGATGTCGCTGCTGGCGACATCGGCGGCAAGCGCCGGATCGGAGCGCATGTTGACGAGCTTCGCGACGTTGAGGGCCACATGCTGCAGACGTTGACGGTTTCGCATGGCCTTGCGCGCGAGGTCGACGGTTTCTGCCATGGTCAAGATATCGATGGGGCACCCTAGAAAGTAGGCACGCATGGGTTCCTCCCCGGGCCAAATTCGCCTTCAGCGAAATATCGCCTTCCAATTGAACTTAAATAATATCTCGATAATAATGCCCGCGACTTTATTTGCAAGTTATATTGATATTATATTATGGCTTAAATACCAGGCAGACATTGCACGTCGACCGCCGAAGCGCAACCACCGACAACGGAGAGAATTAAATGACGATTAAACGCAGACGGATCTCGGTCGTTGTTCCACATTTAAATCAGCCCGGCGCCCTGAAGACTTGCCTAGCGAGTCTCGATGCGCAGAGCATTCCCCGGGATTGGTTCGAGGTCGTTGTCGTTGACAACGGCTCCGTAACCTTGCCGACCGACGTCGTCGCTCAATATCCGGGCGTACGACTGTTGTGCGAGTCGCGGCCCGGGCCGGGCCCGGCGCGCAACACCGGAGTTGCTGCCGGGAGCGGCGAGGTGCTCGCCTTCATCGACGCCGATTGCAGGGCACATCCGGATTGGCTGAGCAGCGTATGGCGCTCACTGCATTCGCTCCCGCCGGGGACAGTGCTCGGTGGAGACGTCCGCATCTGGCGGGACGCAAAGCCACACCTGGACGCCATCGCGGCCTACGAGAGCGTCTTCGCCTATCGCTTCAAGCTCTATATCGAGCGCGACGGCTATTGCGGCACCGGCAACATGGCGATGTTTCGTCGGGATTTCCATTCCGTCGGCCCGTTCGCAGGGATCGACGTGGCGGAGGACATGGAGTGGGGACAACGCGCGCAGCGTGCCGGGCTTCGATTTCGGTACATCCCGGAAATGATCGTCTTCCACCCGGCAAGGAGCTCTCTCCGGGAGCTATATGTCAAGTGGGACCGGCAGCTCCTGCACTACCGCAACATGGCCGACGGCAAGCCGGCATGGAGAGTGCGCTGGATTGCGCAGGCCATACTTGTCCTGGCCTCGCCCGCTCCGGGCATCATCACCATCCTGGCCAGCGACCGGCTCTCCGGCATCGGAGCCCGGACCAAGGCTATCGCAGTCATGTGCGCCGTAAGAATGCATCGGGCTATCACGATGCTGTCCTTGCTGCGCAATCGGCGAGCCGTCGCCTGGAATCGCTAGCACAACATTCGTGGCGCGGCGTCAGGCCGGTACGGGCATCTTGCCAAAGGCTGCGTTGTGGGTCAGTTCGAGCAGGTCAGCTCGCTGGCCAAACGACCATAATATCCAACCCAGTTCGTAGCTACGGCATTCCAGCCGAAGTCCAACACCGGAACTTTCCATTAGCACGGCGTCGCGTCCGGAGTAGGCATTCTTGATTGCACGCAACATCCTCGGCACTCTCGTCGTCAGCTCCTGCTTTCGAATCTGAGAGCGGATGGATAGCCCGAGATCGGGCACCAGCATCGAGCGACGAAGCTGGTTCTTGCCCAGGACCCAATTAAATCCCTTGATCAAGGCATTCCGCGCCCCTGGAACTCGATAGCGCTCCGCCCACTCCAGCAGCGCCGGAGCCATGCCATACTGGTGCACCGAGTAGACTTCATAGAAATCAAGCACGCGGCCCGCGGCCGCATCGAAAAACCAGGGCCACTCGCCGTCGGGTCCTTGAAGCGCAATCAACTTGCGTACGCAGGCATCCGCGTTGGCGAGCGCGGATGCCTCGCCTGCGAATTCGCCATAGTGATAGCACGCAATTGAGAGATAGATTTGCGTGGCGAACGAAGCGAAGCGCCGCCGAAATCCCGATGCTGCGTCGAAGAACAGCCCTGATCCGCTGTAGAATCGCCCCTCGAGAAAGCGATACAGCGGAGCGACGAAACGCCCCCACTCCTTGTCGCCGGCCCTGGCCCGAGCCACCACGCCCGTCAACAGCATACCCAAATCTTGGGCCCGAAACGACTCCCATTCAGACTGATCGCTCAAGAGCGCCTTCACTTCGCGCCTCACCTGCTCGGGTAGCTCGAACCCGAGTTCTGCGGAAGCCCAAAGTGCCATTCCCAGTGCATATTTTGGTACCGAAAGGGCCGTGAGCTCGACCGCATTCCGATAGAATGTTTCCGACAGATTGATGCCCTCGGGAACGTCCCTGATCCTCGACATTCCGAGCAGAACGTTAAGCGTGTAGAACACATCGCTGCGACGCAAGGACTCGTTTGGCGAAGCCCGTCCGTCCAGATGGTAGATATGCGACCAGCAGCCGTGTTCAGGTAGCCAGCACCGCTCCAATCCTCTGAGCGCATAGCGCACCAGCGGGGAATTCTGCGAAAAATCGGGCATCAAAGTCCCGCTCTTGGTAGGGCTGATGTTCATCGAAGAACCATGAGTTAACTCGTTTCGACGGCTGCGGACGATTCAGCCCGGTCCTCAAGTCACGAGAGACCCGATCTCGCGCAAATACTGACCGTAGCCACTCTTCTCCAACGGCCGCGCCAACTCTTCGATCTGGTCGCGGTCGATGAAGCCCTGCCTCAACGCAATTTCCTCGAGACAAGCAACCTTCATCCCCTGACGCTTCTCGAGCGTCTGCACGAACATCGCCGCATCGATGAGCGACTCCACTGTCCCCGTATCCAGCCAGGCGAAACCCCGCCCCATCCGCTCGACATGAAGCGCCTTGGCCGAAAGATACCGCATCTGCAGATCGGTGATCTCGAGTTCGCCGCGCGGCGACGGCTCGATGCGCCGCGCATAACGTACGACGTTGTTGTCGAAGAAGTAGAGGCCTGTGATCGCCCAGTTCGAGCTCGGCTGCCTCGGCTTTTCCTCGATTCGCAGTGGGCTATCGCCCTCGTCGAACGTCACGACTCCGTACCTCTCCGGGTCTCGTACATGGTAGGCGAAGACGGTTGCACCTTCCTCACGCTCGGCGGCCCTTGCGAGTAGCTCGCTCAGGCCGTCGCCAAAGAAGATGTTGTCTCCAAGCACCATCGCAACGCGATCGTTCCCGATGAAGTCGGCGCCAACAATGAACGCATCGGCAAGACCAGCGGGTCGGGGCTGCTCCGCATAGCTGAGCCTGACCCCCCACTGACTGCCGTCCCCCAGCAAGCGCTCGAACTGACACCGATCCGAAGGCGTGGTTATGATGAGAATCTCGCGCACGCCTGCCAACATCAACGTTGACAACGGATAGTAAATCATCGGCTTGTCATAGATGGGCAGTAGCTGCTTGCTGACCGCTCTCGTGATTGGATACAATCGAGTTCCGCTCCCGCCAGCCAGCACTATTCCTTTCAGCATCGATTCCACCTTCCACGAGTTGGTCGAGACACTTTTCGAGAGAGCAACGCCATGACGGCAATCGAATACCCAGGACGCGTTCGGCCCTGGACGAATCGAGGCGCGAATTCCGCGGCCGTCGCGCGGCCGTGTGGTACTGCTCGCTCGTGATGGCCTCGAGCTGCGGCACCCGAACTCCTCGATGAGCGAGCAAGTCGAAGATCGCTTCGGCGAAGCCATGCCAGGTCGTCTCACCTCGTCCAGCAAGATGAAAAATGCCGGCCATGGCTCTACGATCGTGGGTCAGCAGCCGTCCCGAGAGCTGAAGGATCGCCGACGCAAGATCGAGCGCGGACGTTGGATTTCCGTATTGATCCTGGACGACTCTGACGATCGGTTGCGCTTCACGGAGCCGCAGCATCGTCCGAACGAAGTTGTTGCCATAGGGACTGTATACCCAGGACGTCCGAATTACCGTTGCGAGCGGGTGAGCAGCCAGAACGGCAGCCTCGCCGGCCAGCTTCGACGCGCCGTACACATTCAATGGCGCAGGAACGTCGCTTTCCTCGTAGGCCTCCGACTTTGCGCCGTCAAAGACATAGTCGGTCGAGATGTGGATGAACGGTATATTCATTTGCCATGCCACATTGGCCAGCGCCGCCGCTGCGTTGCGATTGATGTTGAACGCTCTTGCCACTTCCGATTCTGCCAGGTCCACCGCCGTGTAAGCGGCCGCGTTGATGATCACGGACGGTGCGAGCGGATCGACCGTTCGGCGGAGTTCCCCATGAGCCTCCAGATTGAACTCGCCGCGTCCAAGAGCGACCACGGGCATGTCGTCCAGCTCCGCGAGGTCGTGAAGACACCTTGCCAACTGACCATTGCGACCAGCAATCAAAATGGGCCTTTCGGTCATTTGCAGCCTCAATGTTGTGTAGCAAGGAGCCCCAGACGCGAGCCGTCATAGACCCCGCTGCGGGCACGCTCCCACCACGAGCGGCTCTTGAGGTACCATGCGACGGTTTCGGCCAGCCCCTGCTCGAACGTCCTCGAGGGCTGCCAACCAAGCTCACGACGAGCCTTCGATGCGTCAATCGCGTAGCGGATATCGTGTCCCGGACGATCTGGCACGAAAGTGATCATCGATCGTCTCGTTGCCGGACCGGGATACAGCTTGTCGACGACGTCGCAGATCTGGGTGACGACGTCGAGGTTGGAGCGTTCGCTATCGCCGCCGAAATTGTACTTCTCGCCGGGCTTGCCTTCCAGCAGGAGCGTGATCAGACCTGCCGCATGATCTTCAACATGCAGCCAGTCGCGTACATTTCGGCCGTCGCCGTACACCGGCAGCGGCCTACGCTCGATCGCATTGAGGATCGTCAAAGGGATGAGTTTTTCCGGAAACTGAAACGGCCCGTAGTTGTTCGAACAGTTCGACACCAAAACCGGCAGACCATAGGTCTTGAACCATGCAAGCGCGAGATGATCTGAGGCTGCCTTGCTTGCCGAATAGGGCGAGCTCGGCCGGTAAGGCGTTTCCTCCCGGAAGTAGTCGGCGGGCCCGAGCGAACCGTAGACCTCGTCCGTCGAGACGTGAATGAAGCGAAACCGCTTTCGTCGCGGCAGCGAGAGGCCCTCATAGTATTTCCTGGTTGCTTCCAACAGCGTGTAGGAGCCCAAGATGTTCGTCGCAATGAAAGCCGCCGGACCGGTGATCGAGCGGTCGACGTGACTCTCGGCTGCGAGGTGAACAACCGCGTCAGGCTGGTAGCTGCTGAACACCAAATCCATGGCTTCGCGATCGCAGATATCCTGCTGCTCGAACAAATAGGACTTCAGGCTCTGGATCGGCGCCAACGAGGCCGGGTTGGCCGCATAGGTCAGCTTATCGACATTGATCACCGTGGCGCCCTTCTGCAACACCAGGCTGCGGCACACTGCGGAGCCGATAAATCCCGCTCCTCCGGTCACCAGAACGCGCATCCGACTGCCCTCCGTCACTCAAAAACGGTTGTAAGCTGGTCCAACTTGGGCAGGGACCTGTCTTTTGGCGACACTTGGGCTTCGACTGTCGTTACCGGCCACTCGATCTCCAGTGCCGGATCGGCCCAATAGAGCCCTCCGTCGTGGCTTGGCGCGTAGACTTGGTCGACCTTGTAGAACACAACGGTCTCGGGTTGCAGCGTGCAAAAGCCGTGCGCAAAGCCTTTCGGGACAAGCAGTTGCTCACCCGTTCGACTGTCTAGCTTGACAGCTATGTGCTTTCCGAAGGTCGCCGACGAACGCCGAAGATCGACCACGACATCGAGAATAGCGCCGCTTAGCACGCGTATGAGCTTGGCCTGGGCGAATGGCGGCCGCTGGAAGTGCAAGCCCCGGACTGTCCCGGCCTTGTCCGAGCTGGATTGATTGTCCTGAACGAAATCGACGAGAATCCCTTTTTCTGCGAACGCAGATCGTTGAAATGTCTCACAGAAATATCCCCTGGCGTCGGAATGTCGATCCGTATGAATCATTTTAATATCCGGAATCTCTAAACACCGTACTTCCAGCATGGAAACGTCCTCCGGTACCCATTCAAGCGTGCGTCCGTCGTTGAACGATCGGACAGGCCCGGTGCGCTTTTCACATTCACCTGAGTTTCGACGGACCACGCATAAAACAAAAAGATTCGGACGAATCTAATTACGTCTGCCGGAGGCTTCCAACGCAGGAGCAGCACCGGCAAGGCAAAATCCCCTCCGCTACGACCGTCAAATTAATACTCAGATAACATTTAATTTGGCAATCACATTTTTCTGATATATATCCAATTAATAAATCGAACACCAATCGCTCGCGCATGCAGGCGACCAATTCGACGTGCTCCCGACCAGACAGGTACCCGATGCTTCAGAGCAATCTACAGACCGACAGGACACGCTTGGCTCTGGGCGGCCAGGCCCAGTCGAACCAAATCAATGGCGGGGGAATCGGCGATCTCGTCAAGTTCGTGGTCGCCTTCTTGAGACGTCGATATCTCATGATCATCGTCACCGCGGCTCTCGTATTCGCTGCTGCGGTGCTCTACCTGCGGTTCGCGCCCCCCACCTACACAGCTCAAGTACAGATATTGCTGTCAAATCCCCGAGCTCAATTCGTCCAGCAACAGTCACTTCTTCCGGAGCCCGTCGTGGACGCGGCCCAAATCGAAACGCAGCTGCAAATGATAAGGTCGCCCGGAATTGCAGCGGCAGTCACAACGCAGCTGGATCTCGCCAACGATCCAGACCTTACCGGTTCGCGGTGGTCGTTCAGCTCGCTGCTGCAGCGCATTCGAAACCGTGGCCAGCAGCCGGAGCACGATTCGAAGGCAGACACGCCCAACGAAGGCGCGATTGCCGCGTTGATTAATCGGATCACCGCGTACAGGATCGGATATAGCAAGATCATCGAGGTCAGCTACAGTTCGAGCAATGCGGATCGCGCGGCGGAGATCGCCAATGCCGTTGCCAATGCGTACATCAACGACCAGATGAATGCCAAATTCGAGGCCACGCGAACGGCAGCCAGTTGGTTGCAGGAACGTCTCCAGAACCTCAATGAGCAGGCACTGGCTGCCGAACGCGCCGTGAGCGCGTATAAGTCCCAGAACAACATCGTATCGACCGGCGGAAAATCGATTGACGATCAGCCCGTCAACGATCTCAACGCCCGATTGGTAGCCGCCCGAACCCAGACCGCCGATGCGCAGGTCAAGTTCAACCGCTACGACGCGGTTCTGCGCGCCAACGCAGCCGGCTCATCCACCATCAGCGCTCCTGACGCGGCGAGCGCCGATGTGCTCCAGAGCCCGATCATCACTACGCTTCGCCAGCAATATCTCGAATTGTCACGTCGCGAGGCCGATTGGTCGAACCGGTTCGGCCGGGATCATTTGGCGGTTGTCAACCTGCGGTCTCGGATCCGTGACATTCGCACATCCATCCTCGAAGAGGTCAAGAGGCTCGCCGAAGCCAGCAAGAACGAACTGGAAGCTGCTCGACAGCGGCAGCAGGAGCTCGAGAAGCAACTTGCCCGGGCCGTCTCGCAGTCACGTCTGACGAACTCCGCAGAACTGACCATCCGGGACCTGGAAAGCCGAGCGAAGAGTCTGCGCGCCATGCATGAGGCGTTTCTGCAGCACTCCATGGGGGCGACTCAGCAGGAGACATTTCCGATTGCGGAAGCACGGGTGATCTTCCCCGCCTCCCCGCCGGAGCGCAAAAGCAAACCCAAGGCAAACCTGGTGCTGGGTTTCGGCCTGGCCGCCGGGTTCGCGCTCGGAATCGGCCTGGCCCTCCTGAGAGACGTCATGGACAGGGTTTTTCGCACCTCTTCACAGGTGGAGGCCGCACTGGAGCTGCCGTGCCTCTCGCTGGTCCCCCTGCTGTCGCCGCCCAAGGCGCAGAAGTCGACCGTCCGGTCCCAGCAATCGGAGGAAGATCTGCAAACACGCACGATTTCAAACGTGCCGACTCTTCATAGAGCCGTCGTTGGAATGCCGCTCTCCCGCTTCACGGAAGCCATCCGTTCAATCAAGCTTGCTATCGACCACACGCCCGCGAAGGCCTCCAACCAGGTGATCGGAATCACGTCGGCACTGCCAAACGAGGGCAAGACGACGGTCGCAGCCTCTCTCGCTCACCTCATTGGACACAGCGGCAAACGGGCTATCGTAGTCGATTGCGACCTTAGAAACCCTTCACTTTCCGCGGCTATGGCTCCCAAAGCTGCATTCGGATTGCTCGAGGTGGCAAACGGAAAGCGTTCCCTCGAGGAGGCCCTGTGGCACGATCCCAGAACCAATCTCGCATTCTTGCCAGCCGTCCGGCGTGGACCCCTGCTTCACACGAGCGAGATCCTTTCCGCCCAGAACATAAGCAAGCTGTTCGACAGCTTGCGTCAGACCTATGATTACGTCATCGTGGATTTCCCCCCACTTTCTCCTCTGGTGGATGTGCGCGTTACTGCGCCGCTGATCGACTGCTACGTTCTTGTCGTCGAATGGGGACATACGAAAATCGATGTGGTCCAACATGCCTTGCATACCGCGCCGACCATCTCCGATTCATTGATCGGCGTCGTCCTCAACAAGACTGATATGAGGTCGATGGCGAGGTACGACGCTCACCGAAGTGATTACTACGATGACAGCCACTACATCAGATATGGCTCGTCGGGCTCTTAGGATGACTTTCTCTTGCATACGTCGGGCCTAACGATGGAGTCGGCGCCTTCTGCAACATGCTCTCCGTTTTTTGGGCGGGCCAAAGTCAGAGATGGTTTGAAATGGTCATCCAGTCCACAGTGCTCGCTGTTCCTGCGGCGATTGCTGCGGCTTTCGCTGCGATCGAGAACCTACCGGATCCAGCGGTGCTATCGGGCGTCCTAGCGGCCGCTATACTGGCCGGCGGCCTCTTTTCCACGTCGTCAACCCTCGCCAGATTCGCCAAGCTCCTACGGCCCCTGTTCATTCTGGCTCTCGCCGCACCGGTGCTTTGGATCGCCTTGCAAGTTGTTCCGGTCCCGCTCCGCGGTTTAGGAAATCAGATCTGGGCGACAGCCTCGGCGGCCCTGGGGCAACCTCTTGCAGAGAGGTTCTCGGTTGACGTACGCGAGACGATACTGGCGCTTTCACATTACAACGTTGTCCTCGCTGCCGCCCTGGTCACCGCAGTCGTTGCTCTGGACAAGCGGCGCGCCGCGCAGGTCCTCTACATCCTCGTATCGATCACCACCACGATCGGCATCTTTTCGATATGGAGAAATGGCGACCAGAGCGGTTCCCCGCCAGCCGAATACATCTGGACAGGCTCGACCGCGGCGGCACTTGGTGTCCTTCTCTCCACTGCAATGGCTATCCGTGGGATCGACCAGTTATGGCAGCCCAAACGCCCCCTTCGCCTGCCAACGGGGCCGCTCGCCATTCTTACCTGCGCAATTCTATCGTTGATAGTCTCCCTTGCGGCAGTCGCGCTTTGTAGCGGCTCGACCGCGCTGATTGCCGTTCTGCTCGGAGCGACGGCCATCCTCACGGTGGTCGCTATTCGCAGATGGTTCTTTGGCCTATGGGGCAGAGCCGGCGTTTTCGCGACCGCCGCCATGTTGTACGTCGCCAGCTTCGCGTTCATTCCGATCAATCGGAATACCGACCTGACGATCGCCTTGTCGACGCAAGCTGGGGCAGCAACAGAGCGGATGCTGCAGGACACTCACCCGATCGGGACCGGTGCAGGTACGTTTGTTGCGCTGCTGCCGATTTATGGGGACGTTGGCATGCACGCAATGCGCGAACGGCCGACCGCCGCCGCGGAGATCGCGGTCGAAATGGGACGCACGTTCCTCTGCGGCCTATTGATAGTCGCCATGATCAGCGCCTGCATCCTGTTCAGGCGCGCCTTATCTCGCAAACACGCTTACCTATACCCAGCCCTTGGCGCAGGCGCTTCCGTTTCGTTGACAATACTCGCCTTTGCCGAAAACAGCCTTTTCGATCTGTACGCTTCGCTGCTGATCGCGGCGGTTTACGGCCTTGCTTTTGCTCAAAGCCTGCCCGGTACAGCGCGCGATGCGGAGTCCATGGAGTTGCGGCAGCTTACGCAAGCAGCCGACGACCGAGCCACGGCAGCGCAACGAATTCCTTCGACTAGGATCGCTTCGCCATGGGCTCTGCCCCGCGTCGCTCTGACAATGATTGGATTGCTGTTAGCCGCGCAAGCGGCTTGGATGGTCTCGCAAAGCTGGCCTTTTGGTGATCGCCTCTCAATTACGCCGGTTGCCGCTTCGAACGAAGCCTGGACCTCATCGCTCGGATCCAAGCGCGAGACTGTCAAGACGACCTCCGGACTCACTGCAACTAAGTCTGACAAGGCCACAGACCTGCAGACCATGGGCGGGTCCACGGACTTGGGTGCTCTTGCTGCAGTGCTGAAATACTCCCCCCTTCGAGGCGACGTTTGGCTCGTACTTGCAGCATTGTCGAAACAGCACAGGGCGACCTATGACACGACAAGCTTACTCAAGATGTCCTACTATACTGCACCAAACGCGCTGAATCTCATTCCGATGCGGCTTTCCGTCGCTCTCGGCACAGATACTGCGATCAAGGAACCTGAGCTTCAAGATCTTATCCGGCACGACCTTAAAGTTGCCATTAACAGCCGGATCGCGCTCGGGCCAGCCATTGCCGCCGCATACCAGGCGGCATCGGCAGACGGCAGGGCGTTTGCAGAGAGCTCAATTTCGGAGCTCGACCCCGGGTACGTACAGAAATTGCGCTCACGAGTCCCGTAGCATTTTTCGGCAGTACGCCTCCGGCGGCGGTCGCATCCTGATCGACCCGAACTGATTTCGCGGCCACTTTAATATTTTCTCATTAAACACTGATTTCAACGAATTAATTTGATTAACTCGCCTTGGTTTATAGTATATTAATTTAAGGGAGTTCTTCGTGGATTAGCCATGAATTTTATCAATCGGCATATCGGGGACCATGGCAGTGATCTGGCTGCCTTCAACTCACCCTCATCCACTGCGGATGAGGGCAGATGGCCCGTCCGGTACGAATCGATCGAATTTGTAGCGATCTGCGCCGATATCGCGACCATTCTATTCGCCAGCTTCCTTTCCACACTTCTTTTTTCACCCGCCGGCCGGGCACCGGCCGGCCTGGCCCAGGCATGTGTCTACGCGGCAGTAACATCAGTACCCTTCGTCTACATTCTGAAAGGCAGGGGACTATATCGACCAACCGAACTGCTCGTACTCCGAAGCCAGTTTCGCGCCATTTGCCTCACATGGGTTCTTTTGCACGTCCTGGCCGTCGCTGTGGAGATGCTGGACGACAATTCACACTTCTTCCAAGGGGCCGGCCTCCTGTTTGCCGCACTCGGCTTGGCATCCTTGATTGCGCAACGGTGCGTCACCAGAATTCTGCTGATAAGATGCTTCAGTGGCAGGAGGTTCGCTCGGACGAATCTCGTCCTGATCACCGATCAGCCGCCTTCTACTCATGCTGGTCTGTCGGAGACTCTCTCGGTGCTCGGCTATTGCGTTAAGAGCCGCTTTGGCTTGCCTGCGATCGGCTCGGACCCCGACTCCAGAAAACGGCTCAGCTCCCGTGTCATCGAGCACATTCGTAATTCCGAGGTCGACAAAATCGTGCTGGAGGCCAAGCCGGAACGATGGGCCGAGCTTCGTGCCTTTATCTCCGACCTGAGAGTGTTACCATTCCCGATCGTGTTTGTCCCAGTTGGCGCTGCATCCGAACTGCTTCGACATCCGACACGGAGCTTGGGAAGTGCAGCTTGCGTTGAGATCCAGCCCGGCTCCCTCACCGCAATCGAGCGCGCGAGCAAGCGAACACTCGACATAGTCGGTGCAGGACTTACGCTGACGATCTGTGCACCATTGCTCGCGATAGCTGCAGTCGCAATCAGATTGGATTCTGCCGGCCCAATCCTTTTCAAGCAACAGCGATGCGGCTTCAATGGCCGTATATTTTCAATCCGAAAGTTTCGGACGATGCATGTGCTCGAGAATGGACCTGTCGTCGTTCAGGCAACGCCTCTCGACCCCCGCATCACCAGGGTCGGCAGATGGTTGCGCCGAACGAGCCTCGACGAGCTACCGCAGTTGTTGAATGTCCTAGACGGCAGCATGTCGCTGGTAGGCCCACGCCCCCATGCCGTGGCTCACGACGGACAGTTCGACAAGCTCGTCCGGAAGTACGCCTTCCGACGCCGAGTGAAGCCGGGATTGACCGGATGGGCCCAAATTCATGGCTGCCGCGGACCGACGCCCACACCGACTATGGTTGAGAGGCGCGTGGAGTACGATCTCTGGTACATCGACAATTGGAGTCTTCGGCTCGATCTTGAGATCCTGCTCCGGACTCCTCTTGAGGTTTTGCGCGGCCGCAATGCCTGTTGAGTTGCATTCCTACTGGCGGCTCTCCCGCCAATCACATTTCAGCCGCGCGGAACTGAATCGTGCGATCCGATCAAATCACGCTCGCTGCCGTATCCTCGAATTTGCTTCGCCCAAACGGAACTCCTCGATTTTTCGGCCCGACTTTATAGCTACAACAAGCCAACGTGGCCGTTTTCCACGACCCGACCAGGTTTCGGACGTCTGGGGATTGCGGTATTTCGGGAGCACTCGTGGATATTTGCGTCTGGGCTTTCCGGTAGACGAAATTGCCGGTCCCATCGACGTATTGGCAAAGGCCCCCATACCGACCCCGAGCACCGCCAGCCGTTTCTCAAGTTCTTGCTTTTCAGCCTTGATCCGGGCTGATAAAATCCCATTAATTTCCTCATGAAGCGACCAAAGATCGTCGAGGGACATCGCTTCTAGTTCAAGCTTCTTAGTCGTCATGCTGGCATCCCGTAGTTGCGCCCATATGATACTTCCCCGGTTGATTAATCAAGAACCGAGTGTCAGTTTTCCAAAAGAATGTATGGAACCAAAGCGGAATTCGCGCTCCACTTAACTAAATAATGCGCGCTAATCAAGGCGGAACATAAGCTATCCGCAGCATCTAATTGCGGGAAAGCGAACATTGCACCCATGCGCGTCGCCGCTACCGCAAATATACAATTCTAACTCGATTCTAAATAATGCAGGAATGAATTAAGCGGGCCGCAAGGCCAATCTGCCACGCCCCGCTCTCATTGAGTGTGCGCGGCGGGCCAGTCGGCCTTCCCTCCTTCTGGGGAAGCTTCTTGTGATGCGCCCCTCCGTTCGTCGCAACTGGAGGCGAATAGCCTCAATATCGCTGAGCGCACGCCGCCGAAGCTCAATTTGCTCTTTCAGAGCCTGGACGTCCGTTAATGCAGCCGAGGGAACGATAAACCGCCTGATCGAACTCTCGAGACGACTGAGAGGGTAATCGACAATATCCATTTTGCCCTTGTGCCTACCGTCACTTTTGCTCAATTGCCGAGCCAATTAATAAAATAATCCTCGCAATAATTATTAAACAATATACTATTTATTTGGTATCGCGTCAATTGAAAGCGCTGGCTTTGGTCCATCGTTTCTCATTCACCGCTCGAACAAAGATACTCCAAAAGGTGAGGATGATGCGTCAGGGGTCAGGCAAACGGTGACGAGAATGCTGCATCGGCAAGATCTCGAAGCCATGGACTTTGAAGAACTCTGGCTCCTCCACGAGGAGCTAACAAAGATACTTGCCGAGAAGATCACGGCCGAGAAGCGGGAACTCGAAAAACGCCTTGCGCAGCTCAACCAGCCGGAGCAGTTCGCCGAATCTGAAGGCGGCGCCGCCGCGACGGGATTGGTCCAGCCGCCGCGCCGCAAGTACCCGAAGGTCGTACCGAAATACTTCAACCCACTCAAGCCCACGGAGACTTGGTCTGGACGCGGTAAACAGCCTCGCTGGCTGGTTGCGGCGCTCCAATCGGGGCACACGCTCGAAGAGTTCAGGATTCGCGAGAACGGCGGATCGTCCGATCGGAATGCTGGTGGTCAAGGGCATTCCTAGCTCTGCTCGCCTGCACAGATTTAGGCCGTCCGAAACGTTTTAGCCTTACGGATTCCAGAGCGATATGCCGACTTGGCTGGGTTCCGGACCGCAAACGTGCATGAGATCTGTCGCCAACTCCTCCAAACCTCTCGTCTGACCGTCACTGGATTTAGACCTTTCCTGCACGAACTGCGGTGGCTGCCCTCAACAAGAACTGTAAGGTGTCCGCTCTTGGCATGGATCACAATCCGGGCCGCACACCCTGGTTTGCGTGTAGCTGGTGATCGCCTCTCCCCGTAATTTCTGAGGTCCAGAACATTCATCGCCAAGAGTGGCACGCGCGTAGCCGGAAAGTGAGATTGCATCAACTGTCGCATGAACTGCAGGCGGGGAATCAGCCGGCAACGTAACGCATGCGGAATCTCGACGCCGAGCAATTCAGCGAGAGCGACCAGCTGGCTTTCAACAGCGTTCTTCATCAATTCGCCCGAGACAAGAGAGGTAAGCTCCCTCCAATCGAGGCCCTCGGCAGAATCGTTTAGATCGCGTAGCTCTACAAGATGTCTCAGGTCGAGATCACCGAGCCTTACCCATAGTCTTGAAACTGATCATGGGTGATCAATATGAGCGCACGGTAAGTAGGGGTGGGGATATATACGCGTGCCCGCGCCAACGACGCAGAGACACAATGGTTCAGCGCATGCCCGAAAGTTCTGGTAGAGGTGCGCAGGACCTGGAGCTGCCTGCTGCAGGTCGATGGACCCGACATCCTGCGAGCGATTTAGGTCGACATGGCCATCTTCGGCTTGCGAAGGTGGTCCGGTCATGAATATCGTAACCAATTCCACATGGCGCGGCGACTGCCACTCTGGCCTCATCTGGCATGACCATAATATCCAGATCAAACATTCGCCGGCGGCGTGCTGGTCCGAAGTACAAAATGGCGAAAGTAACCGCCCCAAAAGGTCCCCGTTGCCGCCCGGACATTTATTCTTTGCCGACCTAGATTCGAGAAGGCGCAATCGATCGTCATTCGCCAATCGACTTCGAGCAACGCTCGATCGATCCAGACGTTGACGAGCTACCGCGCGAGCTGGCGCGCCGTGTGCTCCTCAATCCCTAGCTCCGCAAGCCCCTGATCGATGGATTCCAGAGAGGCGCCTTGCGCCAACTTGCACCAAATAAATCCCTCTACTCGGTCGAGTTCAAAGATCTTCTGCCCTGCTTCGCTGAACAGTATCGATCGACCGTGCAGCAGCGCGAACACCGCATCCGGCGCCGGCTTCAACACCATCTTTGCCGATGTTCTTTCCAGCACGCCTTCAAACCAATATTGAACAAATCCGCCTCGCTCTTTACCTGAGGCGGCGACAGCGGCTGCGATGCAATTGTCGCGCTTGCAATTATCGCCCTAGCCGACAAGCGGACAGCCGCCGCCTACGCCATTCAGTCCAGCCAGGCCCTGGGCGCCGCGTTCCCGTTCAGCCGCCCCCTGGTCCGGCTCCTTTCGAAATGACAATCTGGCAGGTCATGCCGCGAGCTGACCGTCCTTGCTCCTTCCTTGCGGAGAAATGTTCAAGACCTGCTCTCCGAGCAAGCTCGCTCTCATCATCAATCGATGAGCATCCAATAGGTACCGATAAGCTTCGCGATCCGCACTCCGTTCTCTCAGAATGCGCTCTTTCTCGCCTATGCTTACCAATTCCGCGCGCATTTGAGCCAACTGCGGTGTCTCCGGGACGGGCTTGTACTCGCTGAGATTTAATTCCCACATCATCTCCTCCAATCGGGAAGCTTAGACGAATTTAGCTTACGTGATTGGCAGAAATTAACAACGACATTTATATATATAGCTTACAATCAAAATTTGTCTCACATTTGAAGCTCGCGCACCGAACCGATATCAGTAATGGAATTACCGCACCGACATCCAAGATTTTCGTTTGCACATTAAATGGAACAAGGAATATTAATGGTGTAGGCTGGAAGTGAAACAGTGGTCCAGTTTGGCCGATCTGTCCTTCAAGATAACATTAATGGTTTATCGCAAGCGGAAGATTTCGCACCAAGTCGCAGCACTTTGAATATGACCGTCGTTAGAGGCCTCCCAGAAGCTTTGGGTTGAGGTCGGAGCCTCGTTCAGGTTTCCGCGCGAAGCCGGATTCCGAAGAATTCGCCAAGCAGGAATCCGGTCGGATGGAAACGCGTCGTGGCGAGCAAACTGCCCTTTGCTCGAACAACGACCCAAGCACGATGCCCCCAAGTCACCCGGACTGATGAGAGCGCACTCCAGCGGGCCGGCGCCCTTTTAGTTGACTATGCTTTTCAGGGAGGTGCCTATGGGTATGATCAAGTGTCCACAAACTGGTCACGCGATTCCTACCGGGATCAAATCCGATCCTGAGAACTTCCCGCGGAGCATCGTATTTTTCGGCAATACTCGTTGTCCGCTCTGTCGGGCTAATCACAACTGGTTCGCCCGCGAGGCCTGGGTCGAAGAGCCAGTTGTCCGGACGAAGGTCGATCTCGGCGAGGTCATTGTCGTCGGCCAGCCGACCCCGACCGTATTCCCACATCCTGCATCGGAGCCACCTTCGTTCAAGGCACATCGCGGCTCGGACGAGCCGCGATGTGAGGGTTAAGGCCGAAACGGCGGCGTGAGAAGCTGGGCCAGCCTCCTTCTGATATCGACAGTGTTGATGGGACCTATCGAGCCCGCGGCTCTCCCTAAGGCGCGGCGCGCTTCGTACCTCACGGTAACCGCAGCCCGGGCAACCAGGCCGCCTAAGCGGCGGCCCAGTGGAGAACATTTTGATGACGCAAGCGGCCAAGACCTATCAAGTCGGCGAAGCATCCATCTCGTGGATCGACGAGTTGCGGCCTGCCACATTCAAGTTCGACGCGCTCTATCCGCATGGTGAGGTGCAGGCGCTGGAGCGCTATCGCGAACGCCTGGAGGCGGGATCATTCGATCCTGGGGCCGGCACCTTCATTCAAAGCATTCACAGCTGGCTGGTCAGGACGCCGCACCACACCATCTTGATCGACACGGCAACCGGCAATGACAAGAACCGGCCGGAGATCCCACCGCTTCGCCGGCTCAACGAGCCGTTCCTGGCGCGGCCGGCGGCAATGCCTGTCACGCCGGAGCAGGTCGACTACGTGCTGTCACCCACGTGCATGTCGATCACTTCGGCTGAAGCCCGCCGCGTCGACGATCGCTGGACCTAAGCCTCCCGAATGCAACCTATGTCTTCTCCGCGATCGAGCAGGCCTATGGCGAGAGTCTCGCGACAGGCACAGAGCCGATCGGACCGGCCCGCCCTGCCTCGGCGCCGCGCCGCACAAGCCGGCCGACCGTGTCTCTAACGACAGCGTCCGGCCGGTGATCGAAGCCGGACTTACCGGGCTCATCGTGGTGGACGGGGGCGAGGTCCTCGAGGGCATCTCGTTCATTCCGACACCCGGCCACGGCGTCGATCACGCCTCCATCCGGCTCGTCTCGGGTGGCGAGGAGGCGCTTTTCGCCGGAGACGTGATGCACCATCCGTTCCAGGTGTGTGAGCCCTTGCTCAAGTCTTGCTTCTGCGAATTCCCGGAATCCCCTTTACGCTCGCGTGCCGTCGTGCTGGAGGACGCAGCCGAGCTGGGCGCAACGATCTTCACCACCCATTTCGCACAGTCTTCGGTCGGCCGCGTCAGCCGGACCGGAGGACGCTTTACCTGGCAATTCGTCTGAAACGAGAGCGATCATGAACCAGCACACCAGCGCGCGCAGACAGGCCTGAGATCGCGGTCGAGGACCTCATGATTCAGAGCGACGCGGCCAGAATTTCGCTTCGCTTGCACAACAAGTGATCCGCGGCGCTCAAGACCTTCTCCACCGAGCGAACCGTCCTGATGATGCACGGCGCGACCTATTGATCGGAAAGCCTTTCGACACACCCCTCGGCGGCCTCTCCTTGATGGATTATCTCGCCGCCCATGGGTACGACGACTTTGCGCCCGACGTGCGCGGCTACGGCCAATCGACCGTCCGCCCGAGATGGACGTGCCGCCGGAGCAGTCTAAACCGCTTGTGCGCACCGAGGTTGCCGTGCGTTGCCTCGCCAGCGCCGTCGAGCACATCCTAAAGCAACGCAACAGGCGGCTCAATCTGGTTGCTATGTCTTGGGGCAGCTCGGTGGCCGGTGCTTACACGGCGGACAACAACGACAAGGTTGTCAAGCTCGCGCTGGTCACGCCACTCTGGTTGCTGCAGGGTCCGGCTCCGATCGATGCAGGCGGGTGCCTCGGCGGCTATTGTAAGGTTCCGGTGCTGGACTTCCGGAAGCGCTGGCTTTCGGCTGCGCCGGAAGCGGCACGATCGAGCCTGCCGGCAAGAAGCTGTATAATGCCGGCGACATTCGCGTCCCTGTGCTCCTGGTCCATGCGGAATGGGATCAGGATGTCCCATCACCTGGGGCAGGACTTCTTCCTCTCGCTGAGACATGCGCCATACCGGCGATGGGTGGGGATCGGCGAAGGCATGCACATGGTTCTGCTGGAGAAGAACCGTCTGCAGGCGCTCGACGCGATCAACCAGTTTCTCGCGGGAAGATTATAGCTAGCGCGCTCCTCGCTGATCTGATTCAGGGAGAGCACGAGGCAGACTTCCACTTGGGACATTTTTTTGCGGCGCGCGCCCTGCTGCACTGCGAAATCACTCGCGCCGCAACATTCAAAAATGAGACTGCCAGTCAAGCCGAACGGGGCACCAATACGTGCACCGCATTCGACTTCGGCTAGCTTCCCTCTAAAGCCGCGGCCTTCGAGAGCCGCGGGCGTCGCGCGGTTCGGCGCGGCAACAAAGCGACGACACAGGGGAGGAGCACATGTCGAAATGCAGCATGGGACTGCTCGCGTTGAGCAGCCTGTTTCTTTCGGGCGCGGCGATCGCCCAGGAGAAGATCAAGGTGGGCGTAACCGCAACCCTCGAGGGCACTTATACGGTGCTCGGGGAAGACGGCATGCGCGGCCACCAGACCGCGCTAAACGTGCTGGGCAAAAAGGTCGGCGACAAGGAGCTCGAATTCATCGTCGCCTCGACCGACGCGACACCGGACTCGGCCGTGCGCGCCGTGCGCAAGCTGATCGAGCAGGACAAGGTGCAGATCCTGCTGTCGCCGCTCTCCGGCGACGAGGGTATTGCGGTGAAGAATTTCGCAAAGACCCATCCCGAGCTGACCTTCATCAACGCGGCCTCCGGCGCGCAGGAAACGACCTATGTCGACCCTGCCCCGAACTTCTTCCGCTACAACATGGACGGCGCGCAATGGCAGGTGGGCCTCGGCAAATACGCTTATGAGGAAAAGAAATATCGCAAGATCGCAACCGTCGGCGAAGACTATTCCTTCATCTACACCCAGGTGTTCGGCCTCGTGCTCGAGTTCTGCGGCGCCGGCGGGCAGGTCACCAACCGGCAATGGGTGCCGCTCGGCACCAAGGATTTCGCCTCGGTGATCGCCGCGCTGCCCGACGACGTCGATGCCATCTATCTCGGCCTCGGCGGCGCCGACGCCGTCAACTTCCTCAACCAGTATCAGCAGGCCGGCGGCAAGGCGCATCTGATGGGCGGTTCGATCATGATCGACCAGACCATCCTGTCATCCAAAGGCAACGCCAAGAACGCCCTGATCGGCACCATCGCGGCGAGCGGCCAGGCCGACACCTGGGAGGATCCGGGTTGGCAGAAATTCGTGAAGGCCTATCAGGACGCCTTCCCGCCCAACAAGCGCTTCCCGAGCCCTTCGCTGCTGGCCACCAACTATTACGGCTCGACCATGGCGCTGATCCTCGCGCTGCGCCAGGTCAATGGCGATCTCTCCAACAACCAGGCGAAGTTCAAGGATGCCCTGGCGAAAATCGAGATTGATGCGCCGAATGGCAAGATCAAGCTCGACTCCAACCGCCAGGCGATCGGGACCAACTTCGTCACCGAGGTCGTCGACGACGGCAAGGGCGCGCTGTTCAGCAAGGTCGTGAAGGTGATCCCGAACGTCAACCAGACGCTGGGCTACGATCCGGCCGTGTTCTCCAAGATCGGTTTGCCGAGCCGCACCGTCCCGGAATGTAAGAAATACTGACGCATCACGGCTGACGACACGCAACCCGGGGAGCGACTTGCTGACGCGGTCGCTCTCCGCTCTTGCAATCTCGGCGGCGTTGTTGAACGCTGACCGAAAAGACAAGAACATTCGGGAGGGGAAGGCATGAGCCGTGCGCTCGCCGTCTTCCACGGCCGGTTCGGTCGGGCGACGGTTTATCAGTTGAACCGCCCTTTCAATATCCACGCCCATCGTGAAGGTCATTTGATCTTCCATGTCGGCGGCATGCCGGCGTGCATCGACGTGTCCGACGGGCATTACGACCTGAGCGACACCTCCGTCGTCGCGGTCAATCCCTGGGAGCCGCACAATTTCCTGCCCACCGATCTCGACGGAGGCGCGATCTTCTTCGTGCTCTACGTCAACGCCGAATGGTTTGCGCCGGACGCCTCCGGTAACGAACGGATGCGGTTCGGCCGCACGCATTTCAAGCGGACGCCGGCGCTCGACAAGCATATCAGGCGGACCGCCGCGCTCGTTTGCGGCGCACCATCGCTCTCGAGTCTGGATTCCGAGCTGCGACGGCTGATCGACATCTGCTACGACGAAAGCTGGCAGCAGGCCGAGATCGCCCGCGATCCACGCGCAAGTGGCTCCGTCACCGATTTCCGCGTGCGCAAATGCATCAAGATGATGTCGGAGAGCCCCGGCGCCGAGATCGAGCTCGACGCGATCGCGCGGGAATCCGGCCTGTCGCGGCCGCACTTTTACCGGCTATTCCGCGTCCAGACCGGGGTTACGCCGAACCTCTATCTCAACACGCTGATCATGGAACAGGCGCTCGAGGCGTTGGTCGCCAGCGAGACGCCGATCGCCGATATCGGCTTCGATCTCGGCTTCTCCTCGCAAAGCGGTTTCACCCGCTTCTTCGCCGCCAATGTCGGGATGGCCCCGACCGATTATCGCCGCGCAGCCAAGATCTTGCGCGCCTGATCGCGCCACGAAAAGATACTCACGATCAAATGTCGCCCTCGCCGCCCGGCTAGGATGCGGACAATGCGATCCCGAAAGAGGATCGCGAGTCCAGGGAGGACGTGCGTCCATGGCAGGGCCAGCAGCAGCCGGCAACGGCTTGCATGCCCCCTCGCCCCGCTTGCAGGGAGAGGGTTGGGCTGAACCCGCGCCTTTGGCGCGACCTCTCTCTGCGCGCGCGTGCGCAATCGCACGCGATCTCTTGGAACGGCCTGAGCAAGCGCCTCGTCCTTCGAGACGACCGCTCCGCGGTCTCCTCAGGATGAGGCTAATCAGTATCAGCACCGCTGAAATTGCCGCCGCACACCCTGCCCTCATCCTGAGGAGCCCGCCAAAGCGGGCGTCTCGAAGGATGGGCTGCGGAAAATCCGCTTCCGATGTGCGATGCCCCCGCCGCAAGCGAGACGAGGCGCGAGCATGAGCCGCTTCGTCGAACGCCATCCGGCCTGGGCGTTGATCGTGATCATCGCCATTGCCGTCGCGCTCTGGCTGATCTTCGCGGTTTGGCCGCCGGGTCTCGAAGAGGCGATCGGCCGCAAGCGCGTCTTCCTCAACGCCGTCTTCAACGGCATCACGCTCGGAGGACTTTACTTCCTCGTCGCCAGCGGCTTCACGCTGATCTTCGGCCTGATGCGCAACGTCAACCTCGCGCACGGCTCGCTCTATCTGTTCGGCGGCTATATCGGCTACGCCATCAGCTCGGCGACCGGCTCCTGGGTGCTCAGCTTCATCGTCGCCTTCATCCTCACCGCCATGGTCGGCGTGCTGCTCCAGGTCATCGTGTTCCGCCGGATGGAGGGACAGGATCTCAGGCAGACCATGGTGACGATCGGGCTGTCGATCGTGTTTGCCGATCTGATGCTGTGGGCCTGCGGCGGCGACTTCTACCAGATCCAGACGCCGAACTGGCTGATCGGCCCCGTCGAGCTGCCGCTGGTCACGGCGATCAAGTCCTCGGGCGAGCCGGTCTATCTCAGATATCCCATGGTGCGGCTCGTGATCTTCGCGGCGTCCGTGATCATCGGCGTCGCGATGTGGCTCGCGCTCAACCGCACCCGGATCGGCATGATCATCCGCGCCGGCGTCGACGACCGCGATATCCTCGCCGCGACCGGCGTGCGGATCCAGCTGGTCTTCGTAGGCGTGTTCGCATTCGGCGCGGGCCTTGCGGGCATCGCCGGCGTCGTCGGCGGCACCTTCCAGTCCTTGTCGCCGGGCGAGGACATCCGCTTCCTGCTGGCGTCCCTCGTCGTCGTGATCGTGGGCGGCATGGGCTCGATCCCTGGCGCGGCGCTCGGCGCGCTGATCATCGGCCTCGCCGAGCAGCTCGGCTCGGTCTACATCCCGACCTACGCCATCGTCGTGACCTTCCTGATCATGGTGCTGGTGCTGGCGATCCGGCCGCAGGGCCTGTTGGCGAGGCGCTGAGATGTCGCTCGCGCACGATGCCCGCCTCGCCGTTCGCCCCGTCACCTCGGCGCAGCGACCGGCACGGACATGGCCGGAGGTCAACCATCCTGCCACCTGGATCGTCGCGGTCATCCTGCTGATCATGCCGCTGATCGCCAGCGGCTTCTTCCTGATCGAGATCTTCGCCTCCACCTTGATCCTCGGCACTATCGCACTGAGCCTGATGTTCCTCGCCGGGTACGGCGGCATGGTCAGCCTGATGCAGCTCACCATCGCGGGCTTCTCGGCCTACATGGTCGCGGTGCTCGGCGTCAGCGGCAACGCCAATATCAGCCTGGGCTGGCCGTGGTGGCTCGCGGTGCCGATGGCGCTGGCGCTGGCGACCGCCTTCGGCACGCTTGGGGGCGCGCTCGCGGTGCGCACCGAGGGCATCTACACCATCATGATCACGCTTGCGATCGGCGCTGCCTTCTATTATTTCACCAACCAGAACTGGGCGATCTTCAACGGCCATACCGGCATCAACACCGTGGCCACGCCGCAATTCTGGGGCGTGAACTGGCGCGCCGACATCCCCTTCTACTACATCGTGCTCGCGGTTGCCGCGCTCTGCTATTTCGCCGTCGACTACCTCTCGCGCGCGCCCTTCGGCCTGGCGCTCCAGGGCGTGCGTGACAATCCCAGGCGCATGGCGGCGCTCGGCTTCAACGTCAATGCGCACCGCGTCGCGGCTTACGCCTTCGCCTCCTTCGTCGCCGCGCTGGCCGGCGTGCTCCAGGTCTGGAACTACCGCCAGATCTCGCCGGGCTCGGTAAGCGTCGGGGCCTGCATCGACGTGCTGATCATCGCCGTCGTCGGCGGCATCACGCGCCCGATCGGCCCCTTCATCGGCGCGCTGATCTTCGTGCTGCTGCGCACCTTTGCGCTCGACTTCTTGGTCCGGCTCGGGCTCGACGGCAACCGCTTCCGCCTCTTGATCGGGCTCGGCTTCCTCGCCATCGTGTTCTGGTCATCGGACGGCGTGATCGGCCTGTGGCAGCGCTGGCGGCAGCGGCAGCGCCGCGGCGCCGACCGTTCCAGCGGAGGGCGCAGCCATGGATAGCGTCGCCCGGCGCCTCTCTGCCGTCGGCGCCGGCGCGGCGCTGGAGCTGCGCGGCGTGACGCGCATGTTCGGCGCGCTGGTGGCGCTGACCGACGTCACCATCACCGTGCGGCCCGGTGAGCGGCGCGCCGTGCTCGGCTCCAACGGTGCCGGCAAGACCACGCTGTTCAATTGCATCACCGGCGACTTCCCGCCATCCTCCGGCACCATCCGCTTCTTCGGCGAGGACGTCACGCATTTCCCGCCCTATGAGCGCATCCGGCGCGGGCTGCGCCGGACCTACCAGATCTCGGCGCTGTTCCCGGGCCTCACCGTACAGGACAACGTCTATCTCGCCTGCCGCGGCGTCTCGCGCGGGCGCTTCTCGTTCCTGCGTCCGGGACAGAACGATGCGCTGATGCATGCGGCCGACAATCTGGTGCAGGCCGTGCATCTCTCCGCCGTCAGGGATCAGCGCGTCGCCGAGCTCGCCCACGGCCAGCAGCGCCAGCTCGAGATCGCGCTGGCGCTCGCCGGCGCGCCGCGCTTCGTCCTGTTCGACGAGCCGGCCGCCGGACTGTCGCCGACCGAACGCGCCGAGCTGATCGAGATCCTGACGTCGCTGCCGGCGCATATCGGCTACATCATCATCGAGCACGACATGGACGTGGCGCTGCGCGTCGTCGAGAGCGTCACGATGATGCACAACGGCCGCGTCTTCAAGGAGGGCCTGCCGCAGGAGATCCAGTCCGACCCTGAAGTGCAGGAGCTCTATCTCGGAGGCGGCCATGAGTGAGGCCCGCCGCTCCAGCGCCGCGCTCGAGGTCCGCGGCCTCGATGTCTACTATGGCCACTCGCACGCGCTACAGGGTGTCGACCTCACGCTCGAGAGCGGCGTGTTCTCCCTCGTCGGGCGCAACGGCATGGGCAAGACCACGCTGTGTAAGGCGATCATGGGGCTGGTCGGCGTCAGCGGCGGCTCGATCCGGGTCCGCGGCGAGGACATCACCCGGCGGCCGCCGGCCCAGATCGCGCGGCTCGGCGTCGGCTATGTGCCGCAGGGCCGCCGCCTCTGGCGCTCGCTCAGCGTCGACGAGCATTTGCGGCTCGCCGGCGGGCTGCGTTCGGGCGCCTGGACCGTCGAGCGCATCTACGACACCTTTCCTCGACTCGCCGAGCGTCGGGATCACGGTGGCGGCCAGCTCTCCGGCGGCGAACAGCAGATGCTGGCGATCTCGCGCGCGCTGCTCACCAATCCGCATTTGCTCATCATGGACGAGCCGACCGAAGGCCTCGCGCCCGTCATCGTCGCGCAGGTCGAGGAGATGCTGCTGCGGCTGGGCGAAGACGGCGACATGTCCGTGCTCGTGATCGAGCAGAACATCGGCGTCGCCACCGCGATCTCGCGCAACGTCGCGATCATGGTCAACGGGCGCATCAACCGCATCATCGACTCCGCGCGCCTAGCCGCGGACCGCGAGCTCCAGCAGCGCCTGCTCGGCGTCGGGCTTCATGCGGAGCTCGAACCGGAGATTGACACCTCCGCATCCGGCGTCGAAGCGAAACCGACGCCGGCGCCACGGCGCGACGGGCCGGTGCGCATCTACGTCTCCAACCCGACGCTGCCGACGCGATGGTCGCAGCCGGTGCCGATCGCCCGCATCGAGGCGGCGGCGCGAACCCTCTCGACTCAGGTTGCGCGGCTCGACGAGGCGTCGCGGCGCAAGCGCGAGCCGGCGGCGGCGCAGGCCTCCGGTCCGCCAGTGGTTCTGGTGGTCGGCACGCTCGACACCAAGGGCCAGGAGCTGCGCTTCATTCGCGACATCATCGCTGAAAGCGGCCTGCGCACGCGGCTGGTCGACGTCTCGACCAGCGGCAAGCATTCATCCTGCGACGTCTCGGCGCAGGAGATCGCCCTGAACCACGGCCGCGGCGGATCCGCCGTGTTCGGCACCGACCGTGGTGCCGCCGTGACCGCGATGGCGGATGCGTTTGCCAATTGGCTGCGGCGCCAGGGCAATGTGGGCGGCGTGATCTCGGCCGGCGGCTCGGGCGCGGCGTCGCTGGTTGCCCCAGGCATGCGCGCGCTACCCATCGGCGTGCCCAAGCTGATCATCTCCTCCGTCGCGTCCGGCGATGTCGGCCCCTATGTCGGACCGGCCGACATCACGATGATGCACTCGGTCACCGACGTGCAGGGGCTGAACTCGATCTCGCGCGCGGTGCTGGCCAACGGCGCCAGTGCGCTTGCCGGCATGGTCAAGGCGCGGCTCGAAGACCGCGAGACCAAGGAGCGAGCCGCCGGCGCCGGGCTGCCTTCCGTCGGCATCACCATGTTCGGCGTCACCACGCCGGCCGTGCAGAAGATCGCGGCCGAGCTGCGCGATGATTTCGAATGCCTGGTATTCCACGCCACCGGTGTCGGCGGCCGCTCCATGGAGAAGCTCGTCGAATCCGGCCAGCTCGCGGGGGTCATCGACCTCACCACGACCGAGATCTGCGACCTCATGATGGGCGGTGTGTTTCCTGCGACCGAGGACCGCCTTGGCGCGATCATCCGCAGCCGCCTGCCCTATGTCGGCTCGGTCGGCGCGCTCGATATGGTCAATTTCGGCGCGCCCGAGACCATTCCTGAGCGCTACCGGGGCCGCAAGTTCCACGTCCACAATCCGCAGGTGACGTTGATGCGGACGACTCTGGAAGAGAACGAGCGCATGGGCCGCTGGATCGGCGAGCGGCTGAACCAGATGGATGGCCCGGTGCGTTTCTTCCTGCCGGAGGGCGGCGTCTCCGCTCTCGACGCACGAGGCCAGCCGTTCTGGGATCCGGATGCCGACGCCGCGCTGTTCCGTACGCTGGAGCGGACCGTGCGGCAGACCGGCAACCGCCAACTCATTCGCATCCCTAAGAACATCAACGATCCCGATTTCGCCGCCGTCATCGTCAGTGCGTTCCGAACCCTGTTCGGGCGCACCGGGGTGCGGCGGAGACTCGCGAGGTGACCGATGGCCAGGTTTGAACGCGCGGCGCTGCTGAAGAGGTTTCGCGACATGGCAAGGCGCGGCGAGCCGATCGTCGGCGGCGGGGCCGGCACCGGGCTCTCAGCCAAATGCGAGGAAGCCGGCGGCGTCGACCTCATCGTCATCTATAATTCCGGCCGCTACCGCATGGCCGGCCGTGGCTCGCTCGCGGGCCTGATGGCATATGGCGATGCCAACGCCATCGTGCTGGAAATGGCAAACGAAGTGCTCCCCGTGGTCGACCAAACCCCGGTGCTGGCGGGCGTCAACGGCACCGATCCCTTCCGCGACATGGACGTCTTTCTCGACCAGCTGAAGGCACTTGGCTTCGCAGGCGTCCAGAACTTTCCGACCGTCGGCCTGATCGACGGTACCTTCCGCGCCAATCTCGAAGAGACCGGCATGTCCTATGCGCTCGAGATCGACATGATCGCCAAGGCGCACGACAAGGACATGCTGACCACGCCCTACGTGTTCAGCGAGAAGGAAGCCGCTGCGATGGCGATCGCCGGAGCCGACATCATCGTCTGCCACATGGGCCTGACCACCGGCGGCACGATCGGTGCGCAGACCGCGCCGAAGCTCAAGGACTGCCCTGCACGGATCGACACCTGGGCCACCGCCGCGCTCAGCGTCAATCCGGACATCCTGGTGCTGGCGCATGGCGGCCCGATCGCCGATCCCGCCGACGCCGATTTCATCATGAAGAACACCCGTCATTGCCACGGCTTCTACGGGGCATCCTCGATGGAGCGGCTGCCGGTGGAGCGGGCGCTGACGGAACAGGTGCGGCAATTCAAGGCGATCGGCGCGCGATAACGCCTGAGAGGTTCGAGGGAGGGAAAGATGTCAGGGATGTTGGTCGGTGAATTGATCCTCTGGCTGATCGTCGCGATCATCGTGATCGTGGTTGGCGTCTATATCGTGAACTGGCTCTACCACCGCTCCTCCAAGGAGACATCGTTCGTCCGCACCGGCTTTCTCGGCGAACGCGTGGTGATCAATGGCGGCGCCTTCGTGCTGCCGTTCATCCACGATTATACGCCCGTCAACATGAACGTGCTGCCGATGGGCATCGTGCGTTCGAAGCAGGATGCCGTGATCACCCGCGACCGCATGCGCGTCGACATCGAGGCGGACTTCTACGTCCGGGTGCAACCGACCCGCGAGGCCGTCTCGATCGCCGCGGCAACGCTCGGACGTCGCACCATGGAGCCGGGGCAACTCCATGCGCTGCTGGCCGGCAAGTTCATCTCCGCGATCCGCTCGGTCGCCTCCGAGATGACCATGGAAGAAATGCACGAACAGCGCGGCGATTATGTCGCGCGGGTCAAGACGAATGCCGCCGAGGCCCTCGCCCAGAATGGCCTCGAGCTGGAATCCGTCGCCATCACCGATCTCGATCAGACCGATCTGGAATTTTTCAATCCCTCGAACCGGTTCGACGCCGAAGGCCTGACCCAGCTGATGCAGGACATCGAGGCCAAGCGGAAGCTGCGCAACGACATCGAGCAGGACTCGATGATCAAGATCCGCGCCCGCAATCTGGAGGCCGAGCGGCAGGCGCTGGAGATCGAGCGGGAGAGCGAGACCGCGCGCCTGGAGCAGGAGCGCGACATCGAGATGCGCCGCGCGCTCCAGCGCACCGAAGTCGCCCGCGAACGGGCCCTGCGCGAGACCGAGGCCGAACAAGCCCAGATCTCGGCCCGCGAGGCCATCGAGCGCGCCCGCATCGCCAATGACCAGGCGATTGCGGAAGCCCGCATCGCCTCGGAGCGCGAGACCCGCCAGAGGGAGATCGAGCGGACCCGCACCATCGAGGAAAAGGAGCTGCTGGCCCGCGAGGAGATCGAGAAGACCCGGATCGCCAACCAGCGCTCTATCGACACCACCCGCATCACGTCGGAAAGCGAGGTTCGCCAGCGCGAGATCGAGCGGATGCGCACCGTCGAGGAAGCCGAGATCGCCGCACGCGAGGCCATCGAGAAGGCCCGTATCCAGCAGGACCGGGTCGTCACCGACGCTCGTATCGCCAACGAGGAAGAGACAAGGCGCCGCGAGATCGAGCGCACGCGTGCCGTCGACGAGGCCGAGATCGCCGCGCGCCAGGCGACCGAGAAGGCCCGCATCGCCCAGACCATGACCGTCAATGTCGAGCGCATCTCCTCGGATGAACGCACGCGCGCGCTTGAGATCCAGCAGGTCCGGACCATCCAGGAGGCCGAGATCGAGGCGCAGCGCGCGGTCGAGGCCGCCCGCATTGCGCGGGAGCGGACGCTCGCCGCCGAGCGCATCGCCGCCGAGCAGAACACGCGGCAGCTGGAGATCGAGCGCAATCAGGCCCTTGATGTCGCCGGCATCGCCGCGCGCGAGACCACGGAAGCCTCGCGCATCGCCCAGGAGGAGCGCGTGCGCTCGCTGGAGATCGCCCGCAACCGCGCCGTCGAGGAAGCCGACATCGCTTCCCGCGAGGCGATCGAGGCGGCGCGCATCGCCCAGGAGAAGGCAGTTGCGGCCGAGCGCATCCAGGCCGAACGCGAAACCCGCGCGCTCGAAATCGAGCGGACCGGTGTCCTCGAAGCCGCCGAGCTGAAGCGGCGCGATGCCATCGAGCGCCAGCGCATCACCGTCGATCTGGCACTCGAAGCCGAGCGCATCAACTCCTCCAAGAAGCGCGAGGTGCTCAACATCGAGCAGAAGAAGGCGATCGAGATCGCGGACGAGGATCGTGTCATCGCCCTCTCCACCAAGCGCTCCGAACGGATCGATGCCGACCGGCAGGTCAAGCAGGCCGAGATCGTCGCCCGCAAGGAGGTCGAGACCACCGACGTCTCGCGCGAGCAGGCGCTGGAAGCTGCCCGGATCGAGCGGCGGCGCGCGATCGAGCAGCTGGAGGTCGCCCGCGTCCAGTCGCTCCAGGAAGCCGAGATCGCCTCCCGCGAGGAGGTCGAGCGCGCCCGCATCGCGTCCGATCGCGGCCTTGACGAGGCTCGCATCGGACGTGAACGCGAGCTGCGCAAGCTCGAAGTCAACCGCGAGAAGGACGTCGAGACGGTGCTGATGGAGAAGGCTATCGCCATCCACACCAAATCCCTGGAAGAGTCCGCAGCCAAGGCCTCTGCCGAGGAAGCCCGGATGCGCGCGACCGAGGCGGCCGAGCGCGTCGTCACCGCCCGCGAGAGCGAGATCGCCAGGCGGCGCAAGACAGTGGAGGTCCTGCTGGCGGAGAAGCAGGCGGAGGAGACCCGCATCGCCGCCGAAGCCGAGCGCGTGCGCGCCGCGGTCGAAGCCGAAGCGCAGCGCATGCTGAACGAGGCCGAGAACGTGCTGACCGACCAGGCGCGCTACTCGCTGTTCCGCAGAAAGCTGCTCGACCGTATCGAGGGCATCGTGCGCGAGAGCGTCAAGCCGATGGAGAAGATCGAGGGCATCCGCATCCTCCAGGTCGACGGCCTCAACGGCAACGGTCACGGCAACGGCAACGGCGGCCGCAGCGCCACCGACGAGGTGATCGACTCGGCGCTACGCTACCGCGTCCAGGCGCCGCTGATCGATTCCATCCTGTCGGACATCGGCGTCGAGGGCGGCAGCCTGGCAAAGATGCCGGGGCTGATCCGCGAGGCCCGCGACATGCAGGGCATCAAGGATGCCGCACGCAAGAGCGGCGGAGGTGCTGGCGGTGGCGGTGAGAAGCCGGCGGCCGCTCCGCCTGCGAGCGAGGGCGGCGAGCCGCCGGTCGAGCGCGGGCCGCGGAAGAAGAGCTGAGGTTTGAGCGATGGCCCGCGTCTACGTCTCCACCGTCGTCAACGCCCGCAACGACCGCGTCTGGGCGCGAGTGCGTGATTTCAATGGCCTGCCGAACTGGCATCCGGCCATCGCCGAAAGCCGGATCGAGGGCGGTGAGCCCTCGGACAAGATCGGCTGTGTCAGGGATTTCCGCCTGCGCAACGGCGACCGCATCCGCGAGAAGCTGCTCGGCCTCTCCGACTACGACATGTTCTGCACCTACTCGATCCTGGAATCGCCGATGGGCGTCGAGAACTACGTCGCCACCCTGCGCCTGACGCCCGTCACCGACGGCGACCAGACCTTTGTGGAATGGACCGCGGAATTCGACTGCGCGCCGGAACGGGAGACCGAGCTCGTCAGCAACATCGGCGGCGGTGTGTTCCAGGGCGGCTTCGACGCGCTGAAGCGTGTGTTCGGAGGTTAGCCGTGCCGCATATCGTCAAGAGCACGATCCTGGACGCACCGACCGACGCGGTGTGGGACGTGCTGCGCGATTTCAACGGGCACGACCGCTGGCACCCGGCGGTTGCGACCTCCTCGATCGAACGCGCGCAATCCGCCGACAAGATCGGCTGCGTCAGACGTTTCAAGCTCAAGGACGGCTCGGAGCTGCGTGAGCAGCTGCTGGCGCTGTCCGACCTCGAGCAGACCTTCAGCTATTGCCTGCTCGATACGCCGATCCCGATGTTCAACTATGTCGCCCATGTCCGTTTGCTCCCGGTCACCGACGGCGACCGCACTTTCTGGCATTGGGAGTCGCGATTCACCACCAGGCCCGAGGACAAAGACCGCATCACCCATATGGTCGCCGAAGACATCTATCAGGCAGGATTCGAGGCGATCCGCCGACATCTGAAGGAGGCCGCATAGCATGGCCGTAACAGTAAAGACCTTTGCGAATGCGAGCGAGGCAGCCGGAGCGCTGGCCTCGGACCGCGCTGCGCGCTATCTCGGCGGCGGCACGCTGGTGATGCGGGCTCTGAACGAAGGCGACGTCTCGATCTCGACGATCGTCCGCGCGCGGGACCAGGCGCTGACACGGATCGATGTGTCGGGTCCACGGGTGACGCTGGGCGCCGGTGTCACTTTCGCGCGCGTTCTCGCCGAACGCGACCTCGCCTTTCTGCACGCTCCCGCCCGCTCGATCGGCGGTCCCGCCGTCCGCAACATGGGCACGGTCGGCGGCAATCTGTTCGCGACGAACCCTTACGGCGATTTCACCGTGGCACTGCTGGCGCTGGATGCCACTATTGCGGTGCAAGGCGGCTTCGGCTCGCGCGATATTCCGATCGAGGAATTCTTGCAGGGGCGCGAGCGCCAGGCCGGAACTTTGGTGCTGTCGGTGTCCTGTACGCGGCCGGCCAGCAGCGAGGCTTTCCGATATCGCAAGATCGCGCGCATCAAGCCGAAGGGCGGCTCGGTGATCACGCTCGCCGCGCATCTGCCGGTCAGCGGCGGGCGGATCGCGGGTGCGCGAATTGCGCTGGGCTCGATGGCGCCGACCCCGATCCGCGCCCGAGCGGCCGAGCGCACGCTGGAGGGACGCTCGCTGGACGCGGCGACCATCGCTGCCGCGGCCTCCGCCGCTACGGAAGGAACATCGCCATCCGACAACGCGCTCGGCAGCGCCTGGTATCGCCGCGAGATCGTCGGCGTGTATTTGCGGCGCCTGCTAGCGGAACAGGAATAACTGGCCATGACAAAAATCCCCTTGCAATTTCGCCACAACGGCCGCGACGTCGCGATCTTCGTCGACGGCGGCACCAATTTGCTCGTCGCCCTGCGCGAGCTGATCGGCGATATGACTCCGAAGTTCGGCTGCGGCCAGGGGGGCTGCGGCACGTGCAGCGTGCTGATCGACGGCGAGCTTCACCTCTCCTGCCTGACGCTCGCCGAGACCGTCGCGGGCCGCTCGGTCGAGACGCTCGACGGCATGAAGCAGGGCCCGAACCTGCATCCGCTGCAACGCGCCTTCGCCGAAAATTTCGCCGCCCAATGCGGCTATTGCACGCCGGGCATGCTGATGGCCGCGAAGGCGCTGCTCGACCGCAATTCCGCCCCGAGCCGGGCCGACGTCATCGAGGCGATCTCCGGCAACATCTGCCGTTGCACCGGCTACGAGCCGATCATCAATGCCATCCTCGCCGCCGCAGGCGGCCGGGCCAGCGCCTGAGGTCAGACCATGCTGGAACTGCGCAAGGACATCTTCGCCGACGAACGTGACGATAACCTGAAGGAAATCGGCAAGGGCACGCAGCGGCAGGACATGCTCGGCCACATCACGGGCACGTCCAGCTATTTTGGCGATCACAAGCTCCAAGGCATGCTGCATCTGAAGGTCGTTCGTTCGACCCAGGCCCATGCAAGGCTGCGCCGCATCGATACCACCGAGGCCGAGCGCTCGGCCGGCGTCCGCCGGATCATCCGCGGCGCGGACGTGCCGCGCAACCTCAACACGCTGCTCAGCCTGATCAACTTCGGCAAGGACGACGAGCCGTCACTCGCCGTCGACAAGGTCCGCTACAAGGGTGAGCCGATCCTCGCCATCGTCGCCGACAGCGAACGCGAGGCGTTCGAGGCGATCGCGAAGGTCAGGATCGACTACGAGCCGCTGCCGACCGTGTTCGATGTCGAGGATGCGCTGAAGCCAGGTGCGCCAGTCGTCAACGAGACCTATCCGAAGAACGCCTTCATCTATCACGACGTTTACGATCACCAGCGCCTGCGCTTTGGCGACGCTGATGCCGCGCTCGCAACCGCCGACCACGTGCTCGAGCAGCGCTACCAGATGTCGCCGATCGAGCATGCGCCGACAGAGACCAACGGCGCTATCGCCGCGCCCGACACCAACGGCCGCTACGTCGTCTACACCTCGACGCAGGCGCTGTTCTTCTCCGTCGACACCTGCGCCAAAATCCTGGACGTGCCCTCCAACACCTTCCACTTCATCGGCGGCACGGTCGGCGGCGGCTTTGGCGGCAAGGTGGATACGCTGACCGAGCCGCTTGCGATCCTCGGCGCGATGCTGACCGGACGTCCCGTCCGCTACGTATTCGGGCGCGAGGAGGAGATGCAATACGGCCCGCCGCGTGGCGCCGAGCGCATCTACATCAAGGACGGCGTCATGCGCGACGGCCGCATCGTCGCGCGCAAGATCCGCGCCTATTTCGACAGCGGCGCCTATACGCGGCTCTCCAGCTATGCCGCCGTAAAATGCGCCGCGCACCTGCCGGGCCCCTACACCATCCCGAACGTCTATGGCGACGTCTATTGCGTCTTCACCAACCGGACGCCGGCGACCGCCATGCGCGGCTTCGGCGTCACCGCGATGGACTTCGCCATCGAATGCCAGATGGACAAGCTGGCAAACCTCGTCGGCATGGACCCGATGGAGTTCCGGATTCTCAACGCCTATCGCGACGGCGACATGAAGGCGCACCGGCGCGAGGCCAAGAACACGGCGCTGATCGAGTGCGTGCAGGTTGCGGCCGAGAAGGCCAAATGGCCGATCCGCGACGAGTTCAGGCGCGCATCCTCGCGCAAGGACGGCGGCGGCAGCCGCGCCGTCATCCCGCCGACACCGACGGAGTCCCGGGCGCGGCCGGCCGCGCCTGCGCAGCAGCGCACGAGCTATGATCGCGCGCCGATGACCGCAACGCGGGAGCCGCCGCGCGAGCCACCGCCGCCGGCGCCGCCACCTCCCCCGCCGCGCCCGGCCGCGCCATCGCATGGCGCGACCCGTTTCTCATCCGTGTTCGGCACCAGGAGGCGCTAGATGACCCGGCATCGCGGACGCGGCACGGCGTCGATCAATTATCCCATCGGCATGAATCTCGGCGGCGATCCGAGCCAGGCGCTGGTGCATTCCAACCCCAGCGGCAAGTTCACCGTGGCGCTGTCGTCGATCGATCTCGGCCAGGGCATGAAGTCGGTGACGCGGCAGATCTGCGCCGAAACGCTCGGCGTTCCCGTCGAGGACGTCTATGTCGACACGGCGGACTCCGACACCGGCCCGCATTGTATGGGCTCGTTCGCCTCCCGCGGCACCCACCGCGTCGGCAACGCCGTGATGGCGGCCGCACGAGAGGCGCGCGGCGTGATGATGGAGGCGGCCGCCGAGGAGCTCGAGGTCAACGCCGCCGATCTCGAGACCGACGGGCGCGGCAACATCCACGTCAAGGGCGCGCCGCACCGTTCGATCTCGACCAAGGACGTCGCCATCGCCGCGCAGTTCAAGCAAGGCAAAACCATCTCCGGCCGCGGCATCTTCCTGGTGCCGCTGTCGGACGTCAATCCTGAGACCGGCGAGATGTCGCCGGCAACCTGCTATGCCCATGCCTGCCTCGTCGCCGAGGTCGAGGTCGATGACGAGACCGGCGAGGTCGCGATGGTCCGAATGGACTCCGCCTACGAGCTCGGCCGCGCGCTCAATCCACGACTGGTCGAGCAGCAGCTCGTCGGCGGCGCCTGGATGGGCGTCAGCCACGCGCTCTACGAGACGCCGGAGCCATACTATCCCGATCCCGTCCACGGCCCGCGCGATTTCGTCGAATATCTGATGCCCGGTCCCGGCGACATCTGCCCCCACGATATCGCCGTGCTGGAGCGTCCCGCCCCTGACGGTCCGTTCGGAGGAAAAGGCCCCGGCGAGATGTGCGCCAACCCGGTGCTGCCGGCGGTAGCGAACGCGATCTTCAACGCCGTCGGCGTGCGCATCGACGACCTGCCGATCACGCCGGAAAAGGTGCTGCGCGCGATCAAGGCCCAGGGCGGCGCGCGGCCGCAGGCGCGGCGCTAGAGGATATACCCGTGGCGGTTCGCAGCAACATCGTCGGCATCGACAGTCCCGAGGCGCTGGAGAAGGCGCTTCGGGCAGCCTATTACCTCGCCGACGAGGGCCTTGCGACCGCCGCCTATCTCAGCCTCGCCCTCGGCAAGCCGCTGCTGCTGGAAGGCGCGCCCGGCGTCGGCAAGACGGAGGCGGCAAAGGCAATAGCCGCCGTGCTCGGCCGTCGCCTGATCCGCCTGCAATGCTATGAGGGCATCGACGCGTCTGCCGCGCTCTACGAGTGGAACTATCCGCGCCAGATGCTGGCGATCCGTCAGGCCGGCGATGAGAGCATCGACATCTATGGCGAGTCGTTCCTGATCGAGCGGCCGATGCTGGCCGCGCTGCGCGCGCCCGATTTCACCGTGCTGCTGATCGACGAAATCGACCGCGCCGACCAGGAGTTCGAGGCCTTCCTGCTCGAATTCCTCTCCGATTTCCAGATCTCCATTCCCGAGCGCGGAACGGTCCGCGCCGCCGAGCGGCCGGTCGTCGTGCTCACCTCGAACCGGACCCGCGATCTGCACGAAGCCTTGCGTCGTCGCTGCGTCTATCACTGGATCGACTATCCCAGCGCCGAGCGGGAGGCGCGCATTATCATGATGCGCGCATCCAGCGTCGCCGAAGCCACGGCCCACGCCGTCGTCGCGGCCGTCGAGAAATTGCGGCGCGAACCGCTGAGCAAGGCGCCCGGCATCGCCGAAGCCGTCGACTGGGCGGAGGCCGCGACCCTCCTCAACAAGGGCGGCGCCCGCTGGCCTGATGCCTTCAAACGTTCGATCGGCGTGGCGCTGAAGGACGAAGAGGATCTGCACTTCATCGCGCCCCGGCTCGATGCCATGCTGGCGGAGGCCACCTCATGAGCACCGAGCTGCAGCTCCCGCGCGCTGTTCGCATCTTCGTTTCCTTCGTCGCGCTGCTGCGCGCCAACGGCTTCGCCGTGGCGCCGGAGCAGACGACCGCATTCCTTACCGCGATCGCCTTGCTGGGGCCACGCATGCTCGAGGACATCAAGCAATCTGCGCTCGCCACCCTTGCCCCGCCGCCCGAGCGCCGCGCCACCTTCGATCGGCTGTTCGACCTTCATTTCCGCGGCAGCGAGGCGATCGCGCACGCCGAAGACGGCGAGGACGACGAGACCGTCCCGCTCCAGGAGGAAGGCCGCGGCGAGGAGGAGCCCCTGCTCTCCGATGAGGCCAACGAGTCCGGCCTGACCGCATCGCGCACCGAGGCGCTGGTCGAGCGCCGCTTCGCGCAGCTCTCCACAACCGATGCCCTTCGACGCCTGGCACGCGAGGCGCCGCGGCGCCTGCCGCGGCGGCGCAGGCACCGCCGCATGCGGGCGCGCCGCGGCCCCTTCGCCGACCTCCGCCGCACGTTGCGCGACAGCGTCCGTAGCGACGGCGAGATCCTGCGCCTCGGCCACATGAAGCGGCGGCAACGGCCGCGCAAGGTCTTGCTGCTGATCGACGTCTCCGGCTCGATGAAAAGCCGCACCGAGGAGAACATGAAGCTTGCACATGCGCTGGTGCAGGCCGCGCCCAATGTCGAGGTCTTCACCTTCGGCACGCGGCTGACCCGTGTCACGCGCGCGCTGCGGCTGAAGCGGCGCGAGCAGGCGCTGAGCGCCGCGGCCCATCTGGTCAGCGACTGGGACGGCGGCACCCGGATCGGCGACGCGCTGCAAGCGTTCCTTGCGGTCCCACGCTTCGGCGGCTACGCCCGCGGCGCCGCCCTAGTCATCGTATCAGACGGGCTCGAGCGCGGCGAGCCGGACGCCCTTCGCGACGCCGTCGCGAAGCTATCGCGGCGGGCGTGGCGCCTGAGCTGGCTGACGCCGCTCGCGACGGGCCCCGACTTCCGTCCACAGACCGAAGCACTGGTCGCGATCGAACGCTTCGTCGACGATCTCGTGGACGGCGGGTCGAGCGCCTCGATCGTCGCCCACGTCCTGGCACTGGGAAGGAGAGCTGCGTGAACAATATTGTCGACGGCCATCATCACATCTGGCGGCAGGCCGATCTGCCCTGGCTGACCGGCCCCATGCAGCCCCGCATCTTCGGACCGTACGAGCCGATCCGGCGCGACTATCCGATCCAGGAGTATCTCGACGATCTCAAGGACAGCGGCGTCACCCGTTCCGTCTATGTGCAGACCAACTGGGCGCCTGAGCATTTCGAGGAGGAGGCAGCCTGGCTCCAGCGCACGGCCGACGAACACGGCTGGCCGCACGCCATCGTCGCCTACGCCAATTTCGCGGCCGACAACGTCCGCCCACAGCTCGACCGCCTCAAGCGCTATCCGTTGCTGCGCGGCGTGCGCATGCAGCTGCATTGGCACGAGAACCCGCTCTATCGCTTCGCAGCGCGTCCGGATCTCTGCGCCGATCCCGTGATCCGTCGCAACGTCGCGCGTCTTTCCGATTACGGCTGGAGCTTCGACCTGCAGGTCTTCACGCCGCAGATGCCGGATGCTGCGCAGCTCGCTGACTCCTGTCCCGGCGTAACGTTCATCCTCCAGCACGCCGGCATGCTCGAAGACCCGTCGCCGGCGGGGCGCGCGGCCTGGCGCGCCGGGATGGCCCGGCTCGCGGCCTGCCCGAACGTGGTCTCCAAGCTGTCCGGGCTCGGCACGTTCATCCATCGCAACGATCCCGCGCACATCGCCGCCGTGCTCACCGACACCGTCGCGATCTTCGGCGCCGAGCGCTGCCTGTTCGGCTCGAATTTCCCGATCGAGAAATTGTGGACCAGCTATCGCGAGCTGATCGACGCGTTCCGCGCGGCTGCGGCGTCGCTGAGTTCCGCGCAACAAACCGCGATCTTCAGCGCCACTGCGGCGCGCGTCTACCGGCTTTGACGGACAAGAATCGAGACAGGAGGAAACCGAATGGCGCTGGAGATCAAGATCCTGGACTACGGCGATATCGAGCTTGAATCGAGCTTCCTGGTGCTCGGCCGCGACTGCGGCCGCACCCGCCGCGTCCTCACCCTCGGCTTTTTGATCCTCGGCGGAAAATATCCGGTCGTGGTCGACACCGGCTATCGCTCCAACCAGATCATGGAGACCCTGGGCATGCGGGGGCTCCAGTACCACGAGAACATGATCGAGAACCAGCTCGCGCGCCACGGCGTGCGCATGGGCGACGTCCGCTTCGTCTGCCACACCCATCTGCACATCGACCACGCCGGCAAGGACGATCTGTTTCCGATGAACACGACTGTAGTCCTCAACCGCAAGGAGCTCGAATATTCCGTCTCCGGCCTGATGCATCCGCAATACCCGGCGCCCGACATCAAGCACCTGATCGACCGCCTGCACACCAAGAGTGCGCTGCGCTTCCTGGATCTCGAAATCACCGGACCGATCGAGCTGATGCCCGGCGTCTATTGCGACGCCGCCAACGCGCATACCGAGGGCTCGATGAACATCATCGTCGAGACCGCCGACGGCATCGCCACCATCTGCGGCGACGTGATCTACGACTTCAACGACCAGATCGTCACGCCTTTCCATGAAATCCACGATTGGGAGCCGCGCACCACCGGCAACCACGGCACCAGCAAGCGCGCGGAAAAGGCGGCGATTAAGAAGCTGCTGAGCAGCTCGCGCTATCTGCTCCCGGTCCACGACCGTCCCGCCAAGATCGAAGGCGGCAATGTCGTGGGGCGTCTGCACGATCAAGTCCCCGGCCCAATCGTGCAATCGCTGCCCGAGCGCAGCTGGTTCCCGGCTTGATGTGTCGAGGTTTGGCCTATGACGTATGTGACGTTGCGAAGCGAGTTCGAGACCCTGATCGACCCCTATGCGCCGGTGGCACAGGTCGGCACCGGCTTCGACTTCACGGAGGGGCCGATCTGGCATCCGGTCGATCACTATCTGCTGTTCTCGGACATGCCGGCCGACGTGCGGCGGCGCTGGGATGCGCGGCGCGGCGTCGTCGAGGTCAAGCGCCCCGCGAACAAATGCAACGGGATGACCTATGACGCCGAACTCAATTTGATTGTCTGCGAGCACGCGACCTCGTCTCTGGTGCGCGAACGCTCCGACGGACGGCGCGAGGTGCTCGCCTCGCATGTCGGCGGCCAGGAGCTCAACAGCCCCAACGACGTCTGCGTGCATTCGTCCGGCGCGATCTATTTCTCCGATCCCTGGTATGGCCGCATGCCGGTTTATGGTGTCGAGCGGCCGCGCCAGCTCGGCTTTCAAGGCGTCTATCGCGTGGTGCCCGGCGGCGAGCCGAAGCTCTTGGTAGACCGTCACCTCTTCGATCAGCCCAACGGCTTGTGCTTCTCGCCGGACGAGAGGCTGCTCTATGTCAACGACACCGTGCAGGCTCTGATCCGCGTCTTCGACGTCAACGCAGACGGTTCGCTGGCCAATGCGCGGGTGTTTGCGAGCGGCATCAAGTCCGAGCTCGAGGCGGGCCTGCCCGACGGCATGAAGTGCGATCAGCACGGCAATGTCTGGGTCACCGCCCCCGGCGGCGTCTGGGTCTATTCGCCGCGTGGCGAACTGCTGGGCAAGCTGCGCGTGCCGGAGCTGGTCGCCAACCTCGCCTGGGGCGGGCCGGATTTCCGCACGCTCTATCTGACCGCGACGCATTCGGTCTATGCGATCCCGACCAAGGTCGGTCCGCGGCAGGAGCCATATATGAGCGGCCGGCGCGCTGGCTACGGCGTAACGTCGAGCTCCGCGCCGGCCGCGCCCATTCTCGCCGAGGGCGAGATGCGGCTCGATCCGCAGCGCTGCGCCATGATCATCCAGGATCTCCAGAACGACGTTATCATGGACGGAGGCGCTTTCGCCGAGTCGGGCGCGCCGGGTCATGCCAAGCAACAGCATGTCGTGGAGAATGTGCGGCGCCTGGCGGAAGCCGCACGCGCGCGCGGCGTCGCCGTCATCCACGTCTGGTTCGTCGTCGAGCCCGGCGCGCCGGGCGTTACGCTGAATGCGCCCTTGTTCGAGGGGCTCGTCGACAGCAAGGCGATGGTGCGTGGAAGCTGGGGCGCGGCGCCCGTCTCCGGTCTCGAGCCACGGCCCGGCGACTTCGTCGTCGAGAAGATGCGGATGAGCGCCTGGGAAGGCACGCGGCTGGAAACGATCCTGAAGGCCACCGGCCGCGACATGATCATCAATACCGGCGCGTGGACCAACATGTCGGTCGAGCACACCGCGCGCACCGGTGCCGACAAGGGCTATTACATGATCGTGCCGGAGGATTGCTGCTCGACCATGAATGCCGACTGGCACAATGCCTCGATCAACTTTGCAATGCAAAACGTCGCGGTGGTGACCAGGGCCGACACCGTGATCAGAGCGCTGGGATGAGCGGTGGCAAAGCTCCTGCACCTGTCCTGCTCGCCACGCGCCGAGTCCGAGTCGACAGCCGGCGCGCGCGTTTTCCTCGACAACTTCCGTCAGGCTCGACCGGATTGGGACGTCGATGTCGTGGACCTCTGGCGTGAGCGGATGCCGGAATTTGCAGGCCCCATCGTCGAAGCCAAATACGCACGCATGAAGGCTCAGGCCTTCACCGAGGCGCAACGTCAGAGCTTCGCGGAGGCCGAGCGAATGGCACTGCGCTTCTCGCTCGCCGACCGGGTGCTGATCTCGACCCCGATGTGGAACTTCGGCCTTCCCTACAAGCTCAAGCAGTGGTTCGACATCATCGTCCAGCCCGGGCTCACCTTCAGGTTCGATCCCTCAGAGGGATATCTCCCGCTGCTGGCCGATCGGCCGACGCTGGTCATCATCGCCAGCGGCAGCGATTTTGCCACCGGCATGAACAGCGGCCGCACCGACATGGCAACGCCCTACTTGCGTGAAATCCTGCGCTTCATCGGAATCAGCGATGTCCGTTTCGTGCCGATCGGTCCAACCACCGGACCGCAAGCGCCGATCGATGCTGCCCGCGAAAGGGCCTATCTACGGCTCGCTGCAATGGCCGCGACCTTTTGAGGCGCGTTGGATCAGATCAGGCTCGACTTGCCCCGGCTCAGCACCTGGCCTGCACCCTTAACGCCGACGATCCGGCCGTGGCTGCAGACCACCTCTCCCCTCGCGATCGTCGTCACCGGCCATCCCGTGACCTCGAAACCTTCCCAGGGCGTATAGTCCGAGCCGTGATGCAGATCCGCTTGCCGGATCGGCTTCTTCAACTTGGGATCCCAGAGAACGATATCGGCATCGAAACCGACGCCGATCGAGCCCTTGCGCGGATAAAGGCCGTAGATGCGGGCGTGATTGGTCGCCGTCAGCTCGACGAACTTTTGCAACGTGATGCGCCCCTTCGAGACGCCCTCGGAGAACAGGATCGGCAGCCGCGTCTCCACGCCGGGGATGCCGTTCGGCACCCAGCGGAACGAGGTGCGGGCGCTCGGCGTCAGCTTGCCCCTGGGATCGTCGTAGCGGAACGGGCAGTGATCGGACGAGAAGGTCTGGAACACGCTCGACGTGATGCCCTCCCAGATCGCCTCCTGGCTCTCGACGTCGCGCGGCGGCGGCGAGCAGACATATTTCGCGCCTGATATGTCCATATTCAGGCCCTTCATGTCTTCGGCCGTCAACGTGATGTATTGCGGGCAGGTTTCCGCATGCACCGGCAAGCCGCGCTGCTGGGCCCAGCGTACCTGCTCCATCGCCTCGCGTCCGGAGACGTGCACGATCATGATGGGAACGCCGATCACCTCGGCATGGCTGATGGCACGGTGCGTCGCCTCGCGCTCGACCGCCTGCGGCCGTGAGGTGCCGTGATAGTACGGCGCGATATGACCTTCGCGCTCCAGCTTGCTCGTCAGGAAACGGATGGCGTCGTAGCCCTCGCAATGGACCATGACCAGCGCCTCCTCGCGGCGCGCGACGTCGAACACTTCGAGCAGCTGCTTGTCGCTGAGCACGAGGTCGTCATAGGTCATGAACACCTTGAACGAGGTGTAGCCGTCCTTGACCAGCGCCGGCAGCTCCTGCCCGAGCACCACGGCAGTCGGATCGGAGATGATGAGATGGAAGGCCGTGTCGATGTAGCACTCACCTTCGGCGAGCTTGCGATAGTTCTCGACACAGCTGCGCAGCGAGGTGCCTTTCTCCTGCAGCGCGAAGGGCAGCACCATGGTGTTGCCACCGGCCGCCGCCGCGCGCGTCGCAGAGGCAAAGTCGTCGGCCATCACCACGTCGGGGCCCGACGGTTGGGAGATGTGGACGTGGCTGTCGATGCCGCCCGGCAGCGCAAGCAATCCCGTCGCATCGATCTCTCGTGCCGCGCCCTCGATGCTGTCGGCAATGCTGACGATACGGCCGTCGCGAATGCCGATATCGGCGCGGAATTCGTCGCTGGCCGTCACGATGGTGCCGCCGCGAATGGCGAGATCAAGCTGCGTCACATGACTCTCCGTCAGTTGATGACCGGCACTGTCTGGAAGATCCGGCCCCATCGCTCAAGGACCGTGTTGTCACCGCCGGCGAGGCCGAGGATCCGCCACAACGTGACCGCCACCGAATCCAGCACGGCGATGTTCAATTCACGTTCGAGCGAGAGGGCCAGCCCGGCTCCGTCGAGATTGGTGCAGAGGATGACGACGGCATCGGCACCGTCAGCCACGACCGAGCGGATCATGTCGGCGATCGTCGCCGGCTCAACCTCGCCGAAGGAGAAATTGTCGCGCAGGCCGAGATGCCGCTCCGCGTGCGGAACGATACCCTCCCCAGCCCAGACACCGGCGATCCGTCGCTGCACGTCATCGGTATAGGGCGAGACCAGTCCGACACGTTTGGCGCCGAGCGCACGGACGGCGTCGATGCAGGCGAGCGTGGACGTTGTCGCCGGGACACCCGTGCGCGCCGTGATTGCCTCACACAGGCTTCTGTCGCGGTTGATCCCGAGCCAGCTCGCGGAAGTGCCGTTCCAGGCGATGGCGTCAACCTTGGCATCCGCCAGCAAATCCGCTGCCGGAAGCATCATCGATGCATCGAACTGGTTCAGTGCGGCGGCGTCGAGGGCAATCTCCGTGACGCGGAAGCGCGAGAAATGCGCAGTGACGCCAGGAGCGTCGGCCAGCATGGCGCTGGTGACGGGTTCCAGCACCGAGTTGGAGGACGGAGTGATCATGCCGAGGCGTTTGCGCATGGCGATACCTTACGACGCCTGCGCAAGCCGCGTCGACTCCTCCCGGATCAAAGCCAGGATGTGGCGCTTGGCGTCGTTGAACTCCGGGCTGGTGATGTCGCGCGGGCGCGGCAGGTCGAAGTTGACAGCCTCGCGGATCCGGCCCGGCCGCCTGGTCATCACTACGATCTTGTTGCCGAGCACCAGCGCCTCGTCGACACTGTGGGTGACGAACACGATGGTGCAGCGGCGCTTCTGCCAAATCGCGACCAGCTCCTCCTGCATTTCGAGCTTGGTCTGGGCGTCCAGCGCCGCGAACGGCTCGTCCATCAGGATCACGCTCGGGTTCATCAACAGTGCGCGGGCGATGCCGACGCGCTGATTCATGCCGCCCGACATTTCGGCGGGATGATGATGCTCGAAACCGCGCAGGCCGACGAGATCGATGAACTCCATGGCACGGTGGTGCCGCTCGGATTTGGCGACGCCCTTGAGCTTGAGATGGAAGGCGATGTTGTCGATGGCCGTCAGCCACGGCATCAGGGTCGGCTGCTGGAACACCACGCCGCGGTCCGAACCGGGCCGCTCTACTTGCTTGCCATCCACCAGCGTGCGGCCGGAGGTCGCCTGCTCGAAGCCGGCGATGATGTTGAGGAGGGTCGACTTGCCGCAGCCCGACGGGCCGAGCAGGCAGACGAAATCATTGGCCTCAATGTCGAGGTTGATGTTGTCGAGCGTCAGCAGGTCGCGGCCGCGCCGCTTGTCGGAGAATACCTTGACGATGTTGCGAAGCTCGATTGCCGCCATCAGCCCGCCCTGCCCTGAACGGTGGTTGTCTGCTGCCAACGTAGCGTGCGCGCCATGATCGCCTTGAGGCCGAGGTCGGAGAGATAGCCGAGCAGCCCGATTGATATCATCGCCGCGAGCACGATGTCGTAGCGCAGGAAGTAGTAGGAATCCCAGAGCACGTAGCCGAGGCCGCTCTTCACCGCGACCATCTCGGCCGTGACCGTCAGCATCCAGGCCGATCCGACCGCAATGCGCAGACCAGCGAAGATCGAGGGCAGCGCCGCCGGCAGCACGATGTCTGTCAGCATCTGCCGTCCGTTCGCGCCCATCATCGCGCCGGCCCGCACGAGATTGTGGTCCACAGTCTTGACGCCATGGATGCTGTTCATCAGCACCGGAAAGAATGCGCCGAGGAAGACAAGGAAGATGGCCGGTTTGTCGGCGATCCCGAACCAGATGATCGCGAGGGGAATCCAGGACACCGGCGGGATCGGGCGCAACATCTGCAGTGTCGGCTCCAGCGTCTTCTCGAACAGCCGGGACCAGCCGATCGCGACCCCGGCAAGGATACCGAGCAGGCTTGCCAATGCAAAGCCGCCAAAGACGCGAAGAGCGCTGGCGAGCGCATCGCGCAGCCAATGGCCGGAGTAGGTCTGCGTGGTCTCGTCGAAGCCGAACACCCAGTCGCCGAGCGCATGCAGCACCGCACTCGGCGCTGGCAGCAGCGCGGGCGGAAGCATGCCACTGCGGGCAAACGCCTCCCAGCCCGCGATCAGCAGCGCGGGGACGACGAGGCGTTCGAGTCCCTGGAACGCTCGCGTCAGCCGAAACGCCGGCCTTGCGGGCGAGACGTCAGTAACCGAGGTCATTCTTGGATTTTCCCGTAGCCTGCTCCAGGAACGAATAGTCCATGTTCTTCTGCGCTTCTGCGGAGACGTCTTTCGAGATGTATTTGAGGTCGCGCATCATCGCCGCGATCGCCAGCGTCTGCGAACGATGGATCGCAGGATCGGGCGAGGCATTTTTCAGCGCCTCCGTCGCGACCGTCTTGTCGAGACCGGTGAGCTTGTTGATGACGTCGACCCACGGCGCCTTGTCGGCGATCAGCTTGTTGTCGAGTTCGACCACGGCGCTGACAACGCCCTGGACGCCGGCGCGCTGGCCCGCGATCACGTCGGAGCGGGTGACGATCAAATTGGTCAAATTGCCTGCGGCCTGTTCATACGGCAACATGAAGTGCTTGCCGGCACCGGCGAGCCGGATCTGCGATGCAAACGGCTCGACCGAACAGATCATGTCGACCTCGCCGCGCTGGAGTGCTGCGAGATGATCGGAGGGATTGGGAATGTTGATGAACTGAACGTCCTTGTTGGGATCAACGCCCTGCTTGAGGAACGCCCCGCGCATGTGGATGTCCTGCGCGTTGCCGCGGGAGGCCGCAACCTTCAGCGGCTGGCCGTCGCTCTTCGCCTTCGCAACGGTCGCCTTGAACGTGGCCCAGTCCTCGGGCGGCAGGCTCAGCTTCACGGAGGACAGGCATTCCGAGCCGCCATTGATCTGTCCGGACACGGCGACGACATCAAAGCCTTTGTCGAGCGCGGTGATGTAATGGAGATATGTGACCTGCGCGACGTCGATACTCTTCGATATCAAGGCGGTGAGAACGTCATTCCCCGAGTTGAAGCCGGTGGCCTCGACCTCGACGCCTTTGGCCATGCCTGGGATCAGCGACATCGGCAGGCAGTGCGCGCATTTGGCGTAGCCGAGCTTGATCTTCGCCGTCTGCGCCGAGGCGAGATCGCTTCCGCCCAGCATTGCCGCCATTGCCACCAGGCCCAGTCGCAAACTCGTCCGCATCGCTTACTCCGCTTCGAAGGCGCGATATTCGCGCGTTCGCACGATCATCCGCCGCGCTTCGCCGCAACGCAATCCACTTTCTGCATGCTGCATACAATTTGCGCGCTATGACATTGTTTTCAGCGAGATACGTCGATAATTTGGGCAAGCAAAGGAGCCGGAAACGGCTAAGATCAACGTGATGAGCGAGGCATGCGTGGAGCCAAAACCGGAAGCGCCGAAGGGACGAAAGTCGCCCAAACTCAAGCGGATGGGCCTGCACGAGCGTGCCGCGGCGCGGATGCGGACGATGATCATTCGCGGCGAACTGCCGCCGGGTTCGCAGACCCAGGAGACTTGGCTGTCGAAGGAGCTCGGCGTGTCGCGCACCCCCTTGCGTGAGGCCATGAAAGTACTTGCCGCGGAGGGCTTGATCGAGCTTCGCCCCAACCGCAGCCCGCGCATTGCCGATATCGCGGCGGACGACATCTCGGAATTGTTCGAGGCGCTCGCCGGTATCGAGCGGCTCGCCGCCGAGCTCGCTGCGGAGCGCGCGACGGAGCGCGACCTCGCCCGCCTGCGCACGCTTCAGGCCCGCATGGAGGGTCATCACCGCAGCGGCAAGCTGGACGACTATTTCGCCATCAACGGCGAGATCCACAACACCATCGTCCGCATGGCCCGCAACACGCCACTGCGGGAAGCCCACGAAACGCTGATCTCCCGGGCCGAGCGCGCGCGATATCTCGCCCTCGGCGCCGATCGCCGCTGGAGCAATTCCGTCGAGGAGCACGCCGATATCCTGGCCGCCCTCGAAGCGCGCGACGGCGAAGTGGCCGGCCGCCTGCTCGGCGCGCATGTCGCGCGCACCGGCACGGCCCTGCTCGAGGTCCTCGCCGCCTCCCAAACCAAGCGGACGGCGGCCTGAACCATGAAGCTGCTGTTACTCAACCCGAACACCAGTGCCGAGGTCACGCACCTGATGATGGGTGTCGGGCAGCGCGCGGTCTCGCCCGGGACGGAGCTGATCCCCTGCACAGCGACCCGCGGCGTACCCTATATCGCGACACGCACCGAGGCGCAGATCGGCGGGGCCATTGCGCTGGAGATGCTGGCCGAGCACCACAGGACGGTCGATGCCGCGATCATCGCCGCCTTCGGCGATCCCGGCCTGTTCGCCGCGCGCGAGACCTTCGACATTCCCGTGGTCGGCATGGCGGAAGCGGCCATGCTGACTGCCTGCATGGCCGGGCGCCGCTTCGCCATCGTCACCTTCGCCCAGGCGCTTGGTCCCTGGTACGAGGAGTGCGTCCGCGCCCATGGACTTTGGGAGCGCTGCGCCGGCATCCGCATGCTCGATACGCCTTTTCAGGCGATCTCGGGGGTCGGCACCGAGAAGGAGGACGTGCTGGTTGATCTCGCCCAGCGCGCCATCGTCGAGGATGAGGCCGATGTGCTGATTTTTGCGGGCGCCCCGCTCTCCGGCCTCGCCGAGCGCGTCGCCGACCGGATTCCCGTTCCCGTGGTCGATCAGGTCGTCGCCGCTGTGAAGCAGGCCGAAGCGCTGGTTGCCTTGCACCTGCGCAAGGCAGCAGCGGGAACGTTCCGCCGGCCCGCCGCCAAACCGACCCTCGGTCTCGCCGCTGCGCTCGCCGCCCGGATCGAGCATCGCGACAGCTGATCAGAGAGGCGGCCGACGATGCGAAAAGCCCAATTCGTTCTCGGGAACACGGCCGAAGGCAAACAAGCGGGATTCGCATCCCCGGGGCGCGACGATCTGGATGCCGAAGGGCAGATCGCTCGCTTCTCGTCGTACTGGCATGGTCAGGACCGGAAAGCCGACCAGGGACACGATGAAAGTGACCGCGAGATAGTCGATCGGCGTCTCCAATGCCGCCCCGTCAATTGCGGTGACATCGCTGATCTCGTTCGGCCAGGGGAAGACGGATGCGGCCGGCGCAATCAGGAAATCGATACGGGTGAACAGCTCGCGAAAGCTGCGGTAGATGGCGGTGCGACGCCGTTCTGCATTGAGGTAGTCCTGCGCAGACAGTTTCGTGCCGGCCTCGATGTTCCAGATCACCGTCGGAGTGAGCTCCGCACGCCGGGTCCTCAGCAACTCGCCATAGCTGTTGGCGATATGCGCGGTGCGCAGCGTGCGGAAGGTTTCGACCGCGCCGATACAATCGGGCGAGGACGGCACGACGTCGGCAATCCTGGCCAGCGCCTCACATGCGGTGGTGAAGCGCGCGCGAACGTCGCGTGCGACCGGTGCAACACCGAAATCGGGTGTTACGGCGATCCTCGGACGTCCCGCGTTCGACCAATCGTCGCTGCCGAGACCGATCGATACGGGGTCGCGCACGTCGCTTCCCTCGCATACGGACAGCGCGAGAGCGAGGTCATCGACATCGCGGGCCAGGAAACCGTGGGTGGCGAGCATGTCCCAGCCGAGCGGCCGGCGCGGCGACGGAATGCGGCCGGGCGTCGGCCGGATCGAGGCGACGTCGCAGAAGCTTGCGGGCGTGCGCACCGAGCCGCCGAGATCGGTGCCATGCGCCAGCGGCACCATGCCGGCCGCGACCGCGACGGCAGAGCCGCCGGACGATCCGCCGGAGGTCAGTGCGGAATCGTAGGGATTGCGCGTCGGCCCGCACAATCGGTTGGTGCAGACCGCGCCGAAGCCGAACTCCGGCGTGTTGGTCTTGCCCAGAATGATCGCACCGGCGCGGCGCAGCCTCGCGACCGCCAGATCGTCCTCACCCGGGAGGTGATCGCGAAACAGCATCGATCCATAAGTCGTCTTAAGCCCGCGGGTGTCGGTGAGGTCTTTGATCCCGAGAGGCACACCGTGCAGCGGACCGAGCGGCTCCGATGCCGCATCGCAAATCTGCGCGGCACGGCGAGCACCGTCCACATCGACCGTCACGAACGCCGCCAACTGACTGTCGAGACTCGCAATCCGCGCAAGATGCGCTTCAACGGCCTCACGCGAGGACAGTTCGCGCCTCGCAATCGCGCCGGCAAGCTCCGTGGTTGTGAGGTCGCAAACCGATCGATCAGTCTTCATCGGACCACCATGCCAAAACCCGCGCCGAAAAGCGACAGGCGCGGGCACGAGACTTGCTTACTCCTCTGGGGCAACGGGAGGCAACACCATGGCTGATGCGCCAAGCGGGCGTTCGCTCGTCGTCGACGCGGTCACACACCGCTATCCGAGCGGCTCACTCGCGGTCGAGGACATCAATCTCGACATCAAGGGCGGCGAGATCATCGCCCTGCTCGGTCCGTCCGGCTGCGGCAAGACAACGCTCCTGCGCATCATCGCGGGCTTCATCGCGCAGACGCAAGGGAGGATCATCATCGGCGACGGCATCGTCGATGCGCTGCCGCCCAACAAGCGCGCCGTCGGCATCGTGTTCCAGAACTACGCGCTGTTTCCCCATCTCAACATTAGCGAGAACGTCGCCTACGGCCTTGCCGCCCGCGGCATCGACAAGGCGACACGCCAGCGCGAGGCACAGCGCCTGCTGGAGCTGGTGCAGCTGCCTGCAATGGCCGAGCGGCTGCCGCGGCAGCTCTCCGGCGGCCAGCAGCAGCGCGTCGCGCTCGCCCGAGCGCTCGCGATCAAGCCGTCGATCCTGCTCCTCGACGAGCCCTTTGCCGCGCTCGACAAGAATCTGCGGCTCGACATGCAGATCGAGGTCAAGCGGCTGCAACGTGTTTCCGGCATCACCACGCTCATCGTCACTCACGATCAAGAAGAGGCGCTGTCGATGGCCGACCGGGTCGCCGTGCTGAGCCACGGCAATCTCGAACAGTTCGGCACACCGTCCGACGTCTACGACCGGCCCCAGACCTTGTTCGTCAACACCTTCGTCGGTTCGACCAACCGCATGCCCGGCGTGGTGGTCTCGGCGGACCGTACCGCCGCCAAGATACGCCTCGACGCCGGCACGGAGATCATCGCGCGGCCCGTCGGCGGGGCGCTCAGCGAAGGTGGCCGCGTCACCGTCTGTATCCGTCCCGAGCATCTGCAATTCGTCGGCGACGAGACCGGCTTTGCCGGCGTCGTCGGCATGTCGCTGCCGCTGGGAGCCACTGTCGTGCACGAAGTCACCACTGCCGACGGCTCCGGCGTCAAGGTCTCCCAGGCGCGCATCGGCGAGACGCGCGCGCTAGAGAACGGTGCCGCGGTGCGTCTCGCACCGCTCGCGCCGTCGCTTGCCAACGCCTTTCCCGCAACGCTTTGAAATGCAGACATAGTCCAAATGGAGTTCGACATGATCCTCAACCGCCGAAGCCTGCTGACCACCGCCCTCACACTCGGCGCCGTGAAAGCGTTTCCCGGACTGAGCTTCGCCCAGGCCCGCCCACTGGTGTTTGCGACCTTCACCGGAAGTTGGGAGGAAGCCCACAAGACGGTGCTGGTGCCGGCCTTTCGCAAGGCGAACGCGGACGCTGCGATCGTGCTCGACCCGATGCTCTCGGTCGACCAGATCGCGAAGGTCAACGCCGCCAAGGCCAATCCGCCGATCGACGTTATGCTGCATGATCCAGGTCCTGCTCTCGTCGCCATCGGCCAGGACCTGGTCGAGCCCTATCCCGTCGAGAAAAGCGCCTACTACAAGGACCTGATCGCCGAGGCGCAGGAGCCGATGGGCCCTGCGCCGTTCTTCCAGGTCGTCGGCCTCACCTACAATCCGGAAGCAGTCAAGACGCCGCCGACGTCGTGGGCCGATCTCTGGAAGCCCGAGTTCAAGGGCCGCGTCGGCATCACCAACCTCAACTCGACACTCGGCACCGGATGGTTGGTCGAGATTGCCAAGATGCGCGGCGGCTCCGAAGCCAATGTCGATCCCGGCTTCAAGGCTTTGGAAGAGCTCAAGCCCAATCTCGCCGCGGTCGCGGCCAATCCTGGCGCGCTCGCGACCCTGTTCCAGCAGGGCCAGATCGATATCTCGCCAGGCAATTTCAACGCCATCCAGATCCTGAAAGCGCGCGGCGTGCCGGTCGAGTTCGTGGCGCCGAAGGAAGGCGCCATCGCCTTCAAGACCACGATCCACATCGTCAAGAACTCGCCCAACCGCGAGCTCGCCTTCAAGCTGATCGAGGCCGCGCTGACGCCCGAGGTGCAGACCACGCTGATGAACCCGCCCTATCTGATCGTGCCTACCAATTCCAAGGTCACGATGGGCGGCGAGATTGCGCGCGTGCTGGCCAAGGACACCGCGGAGCTGAAGAAGAAGTTCGTGTTCCAGGACTGGAAGAAGATCAACGAGCAGCGCTCGGCCTGGATCGAGCGCTTCAACCGCGAGATCAAGATCTAACAATGGGTGCAGCGCCGGCATCACGAGATGTGACGTCCTACGGGATGGGATTGGCAGCGCCGCTGGCACTGTTCTTCCTCTTCTTCTTCGTTACCCCGCTGCTGCAACTGTTCTGGCTCTCGCTGCACAACGACACGGCCGGGCTCCATTGGAGGCTCGGCCAGTACCTGCACTTCCTCACCGATCCATTCAGCCTGGGCGTGCTCGGCTCGACGCTGCTGCTGGGCGCCGAGGTAACCGCCGTCTGTCTCGTGCTCGGCTTTCCCATCGCGTGGCTCTATCAACGAGTCGGACCAAAGCTTCAGACCATCATCATCCTGATCGTGCTGCTGCCGCTTCTGACCAGCGTCGTGGTCCGCACCTTCGCCTGGATCGTCATCCTGGGGCGTCAAGGCATCATCAATGCGACACTGCAATCGCTCGGGATCATCGATACGCCGTTGAAGCTGCTTTACACACGGGTTGGCGTCGTGATCGCTCTGGCACAGGTGCAGATGCCCTTGATGACCCTACCGCTGATCACGGCTCTCGGCCGCATCGATTCCAATCTCGACGATGCTTCCTGCTCGCTCGGCGCCGGAAGCTGGCGCACCTTTTTCAGGATCGTACTGCCGTTGTCGCTGCCTGGCGTGATCGCCGGCTGCACGCTGACCTATGCCGCCGCGATCACGGCCTTCATCACCCAGTCGCTTGTCGGCGGCGGGCAGATGCTGTTCATGCCGATGTATCTGTATCAGCAAGCTTCCACGCTCCAGAACTGGCCGTTTGCGGCGGCGATCTCCATCATCTTCCTGCTCGCCGTGCTCGCGGTCGTCTCCGTCTTCACCACGCTCGGCCGCCTGTCGCGCGGCTATGGAGGGGCGTGATGAGCGGCCGCAGGCGCACCCTGGAGGCCCTGAGCTTCGAGCTGGTCATGACCGTGATCGCGCTGATCGCGCTGATCATCATCATCGCACCGTCGCTCGTGGTCCTGATCGTCTCCTTCACCAGCGGCTTCTCGCTGCGCTTTCCGCCGCCCGGCTATTCGCTGCGTTGGTATGTCGAGCTTTGGAATGCCTGGCAACTGCATTTTGCGGCCAAGAACAGCCTGATCGTGGCGCTGTGGGCGACGGGCCTATCGGTCGTGCTCGGGGTTGCGGCAGCGCTCGCGATTTCGCGGTCGCGGACGCTGTCGACACGTCTGCTCGATTCCCTCTTCATGTCGCCGCTGGTCTTGCCGGCGCTCGCCTTCGGTCTTGCTGCCCTAATGCTGTTCTCGCTGGTCGGCCTACCGGTGTCACCGCTGACGCTGGTGATCGGACATACCGTGGTCTGCGTCCCCTATGTCGTGCGCAACACGGTCGCGGCCCTCGCCCAGCTCGAGCCGACCCTGCTCGAAAGCTCAGCCGTGCTGGGGGCAAGCCGTCTCTACACGTTCCGCCGCATCGTGCTGCCGCTGATCCGGCCCGGCATCATCGCGGGCGCCTTCATCGCCTTCATGTCGTCCTTCGACAACGTGCCGGTGTCGCTGTTCCTGCGCGATGCCGCGACCGACATGCTGCCGATCCGGATGTGGCAGGATCTCGAAGGCAAGCTCGACGTTACGATCGCCGCGCTCTCCGGCGTGCTGATCATCGCCACCGTCGCGCTAGTCGCGGTCATGGAGCGTGTGACCGGCCTGTCGCGGCGGCTGACGAACTGATCAGGCACCGCGAAACAGCGAGTAGCCCCAGCGCGTGAATTTCAGCGGCAGATGAAAATGCTCGTCAACATCCTTGATGCGGAAGCGGAACGGCGTCACCGTGAGAAAGCCGTCGCGCTCGCCAAAGAACTCGCCGAGATGAAACAGCACCTCGTACGCGCCTTCCGTTACACCGGCACCTTGCACAACGGCATGATCGAGCACGCCGTTGACGCCGAGCCGCCCGTCGGCGATGCGCGCGGAGTCCGGATCGATCCGCCAGATCTCGACGCGCAGCCCCTGTGCCGGCCGCCCGCTCGCCACATCGACCGCGTGAATGGAAATGCCGCCTGCCACGTTGTTCCTCCCATGAGCAAGCCGCCATGGTAGACGGAAACGCGGCCGTTCGACCAGCACCCGCATTGTTGCCGGCCCTTGGCGCGATGACCTCGCTGCAGGCCCTCGTTGCGCTTGCCTTGTTCGCGCCTGGCGTGGTCGCGCCGCGCGCCCATATCGAGGTCTGGCAGCTCTCGATGTTCTCCTGCGCCGTATTCGCCGTCGGCATCCCCGCATCGTTCTGGGGCGGCGGCTTGATCGCGAGGGTCGGCTCGCTGCGGATCGCGAGCCTGTGCGCGGCGGCCATTGTGGTCGGCATGGCGCTGGCCGCGCTCGGATCGACCGCCGCCCTGCTGGCCGCGGGTCTCTGCATTGGCCTCGCCATGGGGCCCGAAACGCCGGCGAGCGCCGCGCTGCTGGCGCGGCTCGTGACCGCCGAGCGCCGCGCCTTCGTGTTCTCGGTGCGCCAGACCGGTAACCAGATCGGCGCGATCTGCGGCTCGCTGGCCCTGCCCGCGATCGCCATCGCGTTCGCACCGGCCTGGTGCTATGCGGCCGTTGCCGCCTTGGCGCTGCTGGCAATCGCGCTGTTCGAACGATTGCGGCCGGCCTATGCCGGCAAGGTCGCCCCGCCGCCAAAGCTCGATCTCCGCGAGCGGGTGGCGCTGGTGATTGCGGACCGGCGGATTGCGATGCTGGCGCTGGCCTCGATGCCGTTCAGCGCGATGCAGGTGTCGCTCAACACGGTCTTCGTCATGCTCGGCACCCGCGAGCTTGGCCTTAGCCACGTCGAGGCCGGCATGGCGCTAGCCTGCGCGCAGGCCGGCGGGCTGGTCGGCCGGCTCGGCTGGGGCTTCGTGGCGATGCGTCTCAATGCTTCGCGTATGGTGCTCATCGTCATCGGCTTCGGTATGACCTTCTGCGCCGCGCTACTGGGCCTCGAAGGCACCTCACTCGGCCGTACCGGTCAGTTCGCAATTGCGGCGTTGTTCGGGCTGACGGCCTCGGGCTGGAACGGCGTCTTCATCGCCGAGATCGCACGCCTCGCGCCGCAGGACCGGATCGGCGAGACCACCGGCGCGGTATTGACCGCGTCCTATGCCGGCCTGCTGGCGGCGCCCGCGCTGGTGTCGATCCCGGATGGTGTGGCCGGCCTCGGCACAGCCTTCTTTGCCTTGGCCTGCCTGGCTCTCTGCGGCACAGTGGCGCTGATTTGGGGAGGCCATGACCATGCCAGCGCATAGTGCCCGCGAGATCGCGGCCGATGTCGCTGCCGGGCGAACGAGCTCCGTCGAAACCGCAAAGGCTGCGCTCGCGCGCATTGTGGCCGCCAAGGCGTTGAACGCGGTCGTCACGATCGATCCTGCACGCACGCTGGCCGACGCTGCGGCAGTCGATGATCGCCTGCGTGCCGGCGAGACAATGCCGCTCGCCGGCGTCCCCGTCATCGTGAAGGACAACATCTGGGTCGGCGGCTGGCGTGTGACTCAGGGCTCGCGCCTGTTCTGCGATTTCATGGCGCCGCACGATGCCATCGCGATCGAGCGCCTGCGCAAGGCCGGAGCAGTCGTCGTCGGCATCGGCGCAACATCCGAGTTCGCCTGCAAGGGCGTCACCACCACGCCGCTGTATGGGCCAACGCGGCATCCCCTCAATCCCACGCTGACACCAGGTGGCTCGTCGGGGGGACCGGCGGCCGCGGTTGCGGCCGGCCTCGTGCCGCTCGCGATCGGCACCGATGCAGGTGGCTCAAGCCGCAGGCCGCCAGCCCATGTCGGAGTCGCCGGCTTCAAGCCGTCCTATGGCGCAATCCCCTATGGACCAGGTTTCGCGGAGCCCTTCTTCGGCCTCTCCGTCATCGCGCCGATCGCAGCTGATGCGGCGGATATCGCACTGGCGTTCGAGGCCATGGTCGGCGCCGATCCGCGCGATTCGGATTCCGCCGTCGGTTCGCAACGGGCCGAAGACATCGGCGGCCAGCGCATCGCGTTCTCGCCGCGCCTCGGCCTCGATGTCGCGATCGACGACGTCGTCGCGAATGGGCTCGCCGCCGCTATCGACCGCCTTTCCGCGGCAGGTTTGCACATCACGCAGCACGACCCCGTCTGGCCGGAAGGCGCCACGGAAGACGCTATCATGCCGCTTCAGCATGCGGGTCTCGCGGCGCTCTATGGCGATTCCTTCCGCAAGGATCCAACTATTCTCGATCCCGACATCGTCAGGCAGATCGAGCGAGGTCTCACCTGGTCGGGTGCGGAGGTTGCCGGAGCGCTGCTCGCGAGCGCCGCGATCGCCAATGCCTTCGCGGCTTTCTTCGCCGAAGTTGACCTGCTGCTGGCGCCGACCGTCCCGTGCGTCGCGTGGCCGCTGACGCAACTCGGCCCGGACATGATCGGTGGAAAAGTCGTAAGCCCGCGTGCCCACGCGGTGTTCACGCCCTTTATCAATCATGCCCACCTGCCGGCGATTTCGATTCCGTGCGGAACGAATCGGTGCGGGCTTCCATTCGGCCTTCAGATCATCGCCGCGCGCGGACAAGACCGCTCGCTGCTCGGAGCAGCGCAACAGATTGAGGCCATCCTGCGAGTGTAAATCCTGCCGTCACTGAGCGCACATCGACATCGAACACCTGCTCGCCATGCGCATCTCGGATCGCTCGGCCATAGTTGGCCGGTCGAGCCGACTGCGGAACCGCTCGTCTCAGTCCAATGCCTTCTGTTTCAAGCCTGCGGGACCGCTGCCTCGATCGACCGGTCCACCAATGCATAGTGTGCGATGCCTCCGACAATAGTCCTGCAGAAGTTCAGAGTGAAGCGACCGTAAAGAGCGCCTAACCCGGATCCCGAGGACGCAAAGCGATAGGAGGCACCAAGGACACGCGCGATCTCGAACAATCCCATGAGCTCATGGTACACCAGCGCCGACTCAATGCCGAGCAGCGGCAGCGACAGGGCCTGCATACCGATGCCGTTCATGACGCCCTCGCTTCTGGGCGCGGCAGCGGCAGGAATTGCGCAAGATGAGCACTCCTCCATTGATATGGCGTATTGCCGGCGAAGCGCTTGAACACTGTCGTGAAATGAGCCTGCGTCTGAAACCCGACGGTCAAGGCGATGTCGACGAGCGAGACGTCAGCTCGCTGCAGCAATTCCTGGGCTCGCTCGATCCGCCGCTTCAGCAAATACTCGTGCGGCCGCATGCCGACGGCCGCCCGGAACTGCGCGGCGAAGTGCATCCGGCTCAGGCCGGCAACAGCGGCCAGATGCTGCAAGGTGACCTTCGCCTCCAGATTGTCGTCGATGTATTGCATGACGCGCTTGAGGCGCCATTTTTGCAGCGACCGCACCGCCCGGCAGGCGTGCCGTTCGCGGTCACTCTCGGCCGACTCGGACTGGCCTCGTCCGACCGTCGTCCCCCCGCTGGCCTTGCGGGTCAGAATGGCCAAGCGCAATGCGTCGACGAGAATGGCGGAATGGGGATTGTGCATGGCTTTGGTGGCCGCGAGTGCATCCGAGAGGCGCCTCATCACCGGGTCCGCGCCCTCCTCCGCACCCGTCTCCCGATCGGACTCTGCGGACGCGTGCGCAAGACGTTTCGCGGACACCCTGAAGCTCGGCCCGTCATTGGCAGATCCTCGCACGTCCGAAGCAGGCGGCTCGATGGCCAGCGCAACATCCAGATGCACGAGGGAGAGCATCACTGCCTCCTCGCCGGAGCGTAGCGAACGTCTCGATGGCCGCAGCCGCTGGCCGTCGATGGGCGAGACGTCGATTGCGGCGGCGACATGATCCTTGGCAATTTGCGAGTGTGATATCTGCAGCGACATCGTCGAACCTCCTTGTCCCGTTTCGCATTGGCAACGCCTGGCCGGCTTGTCCGAATGCGATGGGAGCAGAGTAGTTCGGCGATCCGCGCGCTCCATTCTACGCGCGGGTGCATGGATAAGGTCTCGGGTTAACCGCGTCATACGTAAGTATGATCCTGGGCGAGAGGGCGAGCGGAACACTTCGCCTGCATCTACCCGAGGCCTGCAGCTCCGCCCGCCTGCGGTAAGTTGACGCGCCCGCGACCGGCAAAATCACCAATAAGCCTCGTTCCGCTGGGGAATCTCCGTGCCGGCGCCCACGCCGGATCGGCTATCCACGAGGTCTTCCAAGAGAGCACGAAAATCAGCAGACGGGATATTGTGGGCGCGATCAAATCGCGGCATCAACGCGGCTGCAATGAGAAGAAGCCCCGCCTGCGACGATGACGAACTTTGATCGGCCCACTGGTTCATCCATGAGCCGCGCCGGTTTGCGGTTCTGGTCCGCCGTCCTCGCCCTTGCGGTCTTCATGGTCGACGTGCTGACGCCGCTCGAGGGCGCGGTCGCGGTTCTCTACGTCGTTGCGATCCTGCTTGCAGCGAGGACGAACCGGCGCAACGACATCGTCGTCGCCGCGATCGGCTGTGCCGCCCTGACGATCACGGCGTATCTATTGTCGCATGATCACGAGCCCATCGGCTCGCCGGCCCTTCGTGCCCTGGTGAGCCTCGCGGCCATCGCCATCACCACGCTGCTCGCGCTCCAGAATCATGCCGCAACCAATCGCCTGGCGGCGCAGGCGCGTCTGCTCAACCTCTCGCATGACATGATTTTCGTCCGCGATCGCGCGGGCGTGATCAATTTCTGGAACAGGGCCGCGGAACAGACTTATGGCTGGTCGGCCGACGAGGCGCTTGGGCAGCTCGCCGACAAGCTTCTGCGAACCAGCTATTCCGACCGGAGGGAAGTCATCGAGGCCACCCTGCTCGACACGGGGCGATGGGAAGGCAGGGTTGAGCAGCGCACGAAGGCCGGCGCCACCCTCGCAGTCGATGCCCGCTGGGCCCTGCAACACGACCTTCTCGGCAAACCCGTCGGAGTGCTCGAAACGCACACCGACGTCACGGACCAGGTCGCGGCGCACAGCGCACTCGTGCAGAGCGAGCAGCGTTACCGCCGAATGTTCGACGCAAGCCGGATCGGCGTCGTCGAGGAAGACTGGAGCGGACTGCGGACCGCGCTGGATTCGCTACCTCCCCGTGGCGCGGACCTGCGCGATTATCTGGCGCGACATCCCGATTTCGTCCGTTATGCCCGCGGACTTGCCAAAATCACCGACGTCAATCCTGCCCTGCAGAAGATGGCGGGGGCAAGCAGCTCTGCGGCCTTCATCCAGAACGTGGACAAGCTGCTGGGCGAGAACGATCGTAGTTTCCTCGACGCGCTGGCGGCCTTCGCGGAAGGAGAGCGGTTCCACGAAGGGGAAACCGAGCTCGTGCGCCTCGACGGACGCAAGGTTCCCGTGCTGTTCACGATCACCTTTCCGCCTCAATCCGACGAAGATCATAACGTGCTCGTCTTCGTCGTCGACATTACCGAGCGCCGGCAGGCGCAGGATGCGCTGCTCGCGGCGCAAGCCGAGCTCGCTCATGCCGCGCGCGTTGCAACCCTCGGCGAGCTCAGCGCGTCGATTGCGCATGAGGTGAACCAGCCGCTCGCGGCGATCGTCACCAGCGGCGAAGCGGGCTTGCGGTGGCTGCGGCGCGACGTACCCGACCTCAAGGAGGTCACGACGTCGATCGGCCATGTCGTCGCTCAGGGGCGCCGCGCCAGCGAGATCGTGACCCGCATCCGCACCTTCCTGAAGAAGGCCCTGCCCCAGCGGGATATGCTACAAATCGGCGAGATCATCGAGGAGGCGACTGCACTGGTCGCGCGCGAACTCGCCAAGGACAAGGTCACCCTCACCATCGAATCGCAGCCCAGCCTGCCACCGATCCGCGGCGATCGGGTCCAGCTGCAACAGGTTCTGGTCAATCTTCTGATCAACGCCGGCCAGGCCATGGCAGGCCAGCCCAGTTCCCGCACGATCACGCTGCGCGCCGGCAGCGAGGACAGCGAAACCCTCACGATTACGGTACAGGATAGCGGCCCAGGCATCCAGCCGGAGGATCTGCCGCGCCTGTTTGATCCGTTCTTCACGACGAAGGATGGCGGAATGGGCATGGGGCTTGCGATCTGCCGAACCACGGTGGAAGCTCACGGCGGCCGATTGTCGGTGGCGAGCACCCTGGGAGCGGGAACGACATTCCACCTGACATTGCCATTTAGCCAAGAGCACGCCTTGCCATGACACGACCAGACCAGGCGCAGCCGCCGGCCCAGCCTTCCAACGCAATCGTCATTGTCGTCGACGACGACGCAGCGATCCGCGCCTCGCTCGACAGCCTGTTCCGATCCGTCGGCCTCCAGACGCGCCTGTTCGGCTCGCCCGCCGAATTGCTTGCCGGCTCGCTGCCCGACGGTCCCGGCTGCATCGTGCTGGACGTCCGCCTTCCCGGTGTGAGCGGGCTCGATCTGCAGAGCCAGTTCGTCCGGCAGGGCATCAGCTATCCAATCATCTTCATGAGCGGCCACGGGGACATTCCGATGTCGGTACGTGCCATGAAGGCCGGCGCCGTCGACTTCCTTTCCAAGCCGTTCCGCGACCAGGACATGCTAGATGCCGTGACCGCGGCGCTTGAGCGCGATGCGCAGCACCGTGCCGAAGCCGCGGCTAAGGAGGACATCCGCGCCCAGTACGAAACCCTGACGGCGCGCGAGCGTGAGGTGATGGGCCATGTCACCGCCGGCCTGATGAACAAGCAGGTGGCAGCCCTGATCGGACTCAGCGAGATCACGGTTAAAATCCACCGAGGGAACGTCATGCGCAAGATGGGGGTTAGGTCACTGGCCGACCTCGTTCGCAAGGCCGAGGCGCTCGGAGTTTCCCAAACCCGCAGGACTACGGACCAAACCTGAGTATAATTTCGGCGGTCCGGCCTCAGGGTGCATAAGGCGCCATGGGCCGCGCAACGGGAGATATCCTCCTTGCCTTGCGGAACACCGCGGTCAGGATTGTGCGCAAATGGCCAAGACTCCTGTGATTGCGATTGTGGAGGACGATGAAGGGGTTCGCGCTTCGCTTGCGAGCCTGGTGCGTTCGCTCGGCTACGAGGCCGATGCCTACGAGTCCGGCCTGGACTTCCTGCGGAATGCGCCGGGAGACGATCCGGCATGCATGATCACCGACGTGCAGATGCCGGTCATCACGGGCGATGAGTTGCAGGCCCAATTGATTGCGGCCGGCCGCCGCTTCCCGATCATCTTCATGACCGCATTTCCAAGCGAATCCGTGCGCCAGCGTGTGATGGCCGCGGGCGCGCATTGCTATCTCGGCAAGCCCTCCAGCGGCGATGAGATCATCCGCTGCCTCGAAGAGGCGCTGGCTGGCCACGCGCCGTAATCCCTCTATTCGTCCCTCGCGCAAGGCCCTCCTCCCCAACCAGACGTGCATTCCGGCAACTGGGTTGATGGACCGGAAATACCGGCAGGCCCTGCAAATCTCATAGTCGGCCTCGACTTTGTGGGCTTCGGCCGGGCGGCATGCTCTGCCGAGAACGGAAGGGGCAGGATTCCCGTGAACACCACCAGGGCTGCCGCGCCGTCTGCGCTGGTCTTCGCCGGCTTCCCGGCGAGTTCCTGGGCCTTCGCGCTGCGGGTATGGCTGGCGATGATGCTCGCACTCTATGCGAGCTTCTGGCTCGAGCTCGAATCCCCGTCGTCGGCGGCCTTGACCGTGGCGATCCTGGCCTTACCGACACGCGGTCAGGGCATGGAAAAGGCCGGCTACCGGCTACTCGCGACGGCGATCGGGGTCGCGGCATCGATTGCGATCGCCGGCGCGTTTTCTCAGACCGACGGCCTTCTGCTCGCCGTGCTCGGCATCTGGGTCGGGCTCTGCGTCTATTTCGCCACCATGCTGGACGGCAATCGTGCCTATGCGGCGGCGCTCTGCTGCATCACCGTCGCCCTGATCGCCATCCAGCAGATTGACACGCCGCTTCGGGTGTTTCCGACCGGCATCGCGCGCGGTGCCGCCATAGGCATCGGCGTCCTTGCGGTGGCGCTGGTCAACGATGTGCTGGCCGCGCCGGACTATCATCCGGTGCTGGCAGGCCGCATCGAGGCGCTTCACCGCCGGGTCACGGACCTCGAGCAAGGTATCGAGCATGCCTCCGCAGCGACTGCGGCGATCCTGCTGCACGACATCGCGGCGGTGCGTCCGGAGATCGCCAGCCTTGCGACCGAATCGAGCATCGGAACGGCCAGATCCGCGGCCGCGCGTACCGCGTTGGTCGACCTCGTCAGCGCATTTTCTCTCGGCCGCATGCTCGCGGCGGTTCCCGCCACCTCCACTGCGTCGCCACACGCAGCTGAGCTAATAGCGACTGCCCGATCCTGGCTCCGGGCCGAGATCAGCCGAAAGAACGCGCAGGTGCGTAGCAGCCTCGGTGCACTGCATGAAGGGAAGCGGCCGTATCATGCATGGCGCGCGCCGCTCTATCGCTCGCGCCGCATCGCGGCGGAAATCGCCGCACGAGCCACGATCTCGTTTACGCTGATCGCGCTTTTCTTCGTGCTGACAGGCTGGCCCTCCACCGAGCTCTGCCTCACGCTCGTGGCGGCGATCATCGGCCTCGGCTCCACGACGCCTGCGCCACGCAGCTTCGCGATGGTGACGCTGACGGCGATGCCGATCGCCTGCGCGCTGGCGGGCATCCTGAAATACCTCGTTTTCAACGGTGTATCCGAATTTCAATTGCTGGCGATCGGCCTTGCGCCTGTCGTCATCGGTCTCGCGCTGCTGATCTCGTTGCCGAACCCGATGCTGTCGTCCCTCGGCCGCCTCATCCTGGTGTTCGCGATCGCCGTCCTCGCACCGACCAATCCGCAGAGCTACGACCCCGAGGTGTTCCTGGTGACGAGCTTCTTCGCCTGCCTGTCGGCGGTGCTCGTGTTCGCCGCGCAGTTGCAGCTGCCTCCATTGTCGGGCGAGCAGCGAGTTCGTCTGCTGCTGCGAGAGGCTGGGGGCGAGCTGCGCGACCTCGACCGCTGGCGAGCTCGAGATCTCGCGCCAGAGGAAGCAGCATTTCGCGACGCAGCGCGGATCGAACAGATCCTAACCGCAAACGCCGCCTCGGCTCTCAATGGTCAGATCGCGGCCAACGCGATGCGCTGTTTCGACCAGGCTGAGAGCTTGCGGCGCTGCTGCACCGAACTGCAGCGGCTGACACAGGATCCACTCGCCCGAGTGGTGCAGGACGCGCGAGAGGCCCTCGCGCACCGCGACGGTGCCGCGATCCTCGCTGCTGCCGAGGCGATACGCCAACTGGCATCGCGAAACAACCTGTCCGCCAATTCGGCTATCGCCGTGCTGGTTACGGCAAGCACCGTACTTGCACCATCGCAGTCTCCAACCGCCACCAGCCAAGGCAAACAGTCATGACGAACACTTATCGGGAGCTCGTCGTCGGTGGCGTGCTCATTGCCCCCATCGTCTCCTATGCCGCAATCGCGCTGGCAGCGTTCCTGATGCTTCGCCCGCTGCTGCGATTGATCGGCTTCGCGAAAGTCTTCAGCAACCCGTCGCTGGCCGAACTTTGCCTCTACGTCGCGATGTTCGGCACGCTCACGCTGTTCTTCTAGGGAGAAGTGCCATGGAAGCTACCCTGCGTCGGGACGCCGCTCCCCTTCGTGGCGAACCAACAGCCAAAGCACCAGTCGATGCCACCACAGACGCCGTGAACGGTACAAACGCGCCGGAGACCGTGGCGCGTGACACCAGTGATCGCGCACCGGACAGCGTCAGACCTTCGGTATCGGCGACGCCCGCCGCGAGGCCACTGCGCGAATCGGTCGGCCGTTTCATGCGCCGTGCCGGCAAGCACCTTGCGACTCTCGGCATCGCGCTGGTCGCAATTCTCATAGCGGCTTCAACCTGGCAGCACTACGTCACTGCGCCCTGGACGCGGAACGGCACCGTCCGCGTCCAGGTCGCCAACGTGGCGCCGCAAGTAGCGGGCAAGATCGTGGAGCTTCGGGTCGCCGACAACCAGTTCGTCCACAAGGGCGACGTTCTATACGTGATCGATCCGTTCGACTTCGAGGTGGCCGTCCGGATCGGCAAGTCTCTGGTCGACCAGCGGGCGGCGGACCTCGTGGTGAAGCAGGCCGAGTTCGATCGTCGGCAGCACCTGTCCGATCTTGCAACGACGCCCGAAGAACAGCAAATCTATGCAGGCAGCGCGGCGCAGGCGAAAGCTGCCTACGAGGCTGCGGCGCACCAGCTCGCGCAGGCGGAGCTGAACCTGAAGCGCACGAGCGTGGTCAGTCCCGTCGATGGCTACGTCACCAACCTCTTGTTGCGCGCGGGAGACTATGCCGTCACCGGCGTCAGCAACGTTTCCGTGATCGATTCCAACAGTTTCTGGATCGACGGCTACTTCGAGGAAACCAAGATGGCGCGGGTTTGCATTGGCGACCGCGCCGAAGCACAACTGATCGGCTATCCTAAGCCGATACTGGGACATGTGAAGACCGTGACGCGCGGGATCAGCGTGTCGAACGCCGCCGCTGGCACACAGGGCCTGCCCGCCGTGGACCCGATCTACACCTGGGTGCGGCTCGCGCAGCGCGTACCGGTACGCCTCGCCATCAACACTGTGCCTCCCGATGTGCCGCTCGTCTCCGGCATGACAGCGACAGTGACGATCCGGCAGCCCGCCGCGGGCGAAGGCCAAGCCTGGCTCGACCGGTTCCGCGCGAACTTCGTCGATCCCCTCTCCGATCTGTTCGGCGCAGGCCGCCCGCCTCGCCCGGACTGCCTGCAGACGACATCGCAGCAGCGCCCCGAAGTGGAAGTACTTCCCTATATGCGCGAGCCCGCGGTTCCTCCGGCAGAGACGATCGCGCCCGGCCTGACCCCCGGCATCGATGCCTCGCCACGCCTGCACTGACACGCGCGCGCTGGCACAGAGCCACCCGGAACGCGTCGAGCGCCGGCATATTCTCGGGCGCCGGGCTGACGTCGGAACGCAAGAGCCCCATCTCGCGTGCTGCGCACGGGCCCGTCGTGAATCATGCGAAATGAGAAACGGCGGGGGTTCATGAAATACTCTCGCTGCGGGATCGGCGATGGTGTGCATGTTGAGTGACTGAGACCCCCAAGTCACGGCTCGAGCCTCCTTCCTCCCTAGGCGTACGAGCGTTCTAGGGGCCGTCCTCCCCCAAGGGACGGCCCCTTTTTTTGACAGCACAAGTCCCGATCGAGGGCACTGTCCCGATCGGGACTTTGCCGGCGCTAGCTAGTGGTTGATCTGACGCGTGAGCCAGGTGCGGACACCCTCAACGCTCCTGAAGTCATCCAGCGCGTGCGCCGGAAGTCCGGGCGCGATGTCCGCAACCATGCCGCTCAGCGCATGTCCCGGCCCGAGCTCGAGAAACCCCGTCGCGCCCGCTTCGACGCAGGCTTGCAGGCAATCGGCCCATTGCACGGTCTGCGAGATCTGCGCTGCAAGTTTGTCGAGACCCGTCTCGCGCGCGACGACCGGAGCGGCATCGATTCCGCTCAGAATGCGCGCACCACTCCTCGGCGGGAATATCACCGATGCCTCGCGCAGGATCTCACGAAACACGGCAGACGCCGCGGAGAGGCGTTGGGTGTGGGAGGCGACCTCGACCGGCAACGCGACGATCCTTGCATGCATAGCCCGCGCGTCTCGGGCAAGCCCGCTTAGCGCCTCACGACCGCCGCCAATGACAAAGGCATCGCCTGGATTGACGATGGCCACCGAAGTGCCGTGACGCTCGCAAAGGCGATCGACCTCGTCCCGGGAAGGACCGCGGACGAAGATCAGTCCGTCACCGGCGCGCGTGGCCGCATCCATGGCCTCCGCGCGGCGCGCCACCAGATTGAGCGTTGCGGTCGCATCGAACAAGCCGCCGACACCCCAAGCCGCGACTTCGCCGACACTATAGCCGGCCATGATGACCCCATGCGGAATGACATCTGCGAGCACACACGCCGCAGCGAGCGGATGCAAGGTGCAGAGAATCTGGCCGGCACGGTTGCGGTGCAGAGCCTCGTCGGCTTCGTCGCGAACGAAATCGCGTGGATCCCTGCCACCGAGCAATGCCGCCGCATGCGCAAACAGGGGCGCGGCCTCCGGTGCATGGCCCGTGAGGGCGAACATGTCGCGATGCTGCCTGCCCTGCCCCGAACAAAGAATTGCCAATGTCATGATCGCGCCCTAGTGCGGAAAGAGCAGCGCAATCACAATCGCCAGCGTCGGGACGCTGAATGCGGTGCTGGCGATAACCATGGACCCCACCCTTGCGGAATCCAGCCGGTAGTTGGCCGCGAACAGGATCCCGAAGAAGCCCGACGGAGCGGCCGCGAGCAGAATGGCCGTCTTAGCTGCATCCTGCGAGATCGGAAGGACGAGAATGACCGCAACAGCCAACAACGGGCGGACGATGTCCGAGGCCACCGTTGCAGCGCTGATCTTCCAATCCAGCCGAAACGATTGCGCCGACAAAATGGCTCCGGTGAGGAACAGGGCGACGCCGGCAGCCGAGCTTCCGATCAGGGCGAGGCTCGCATGAGCCAGCGCGTCGAGGCTCACATCCGACAATGAGAACACGATGCCGAGCGCGGGCGCGAGCACCACCGGCTTGGTGATCGCACGGCGGACTGCCGTCAAGATCTGCCGCGCCGCCATCTCTTCGCCACGAGCCTTGGCGGCACCCATTTCCGCGACGATCAGGGTCAATGGGCTGATGAGGATCGAGCCCGCCGCCAATGCAACGGCAACCGGCACGGTGCCGGTTGGACCCACGACTGAGGTCATGATCGGAAGACCCACCCCGGCGAGATTTGGGAAGCCAATCGTCAGCGCCTGCAAGGATGCCTCGGACTGGGAGAGCTTGGAGAGCCGACGGGCGGCGAAATACCAGGCAAGATAGAGCAGCAGCATCGTGACGCCGAGCACCAGGAAGAGCGAGGCCTGGTCGACCATATCACGGCGCGACGCTGACGCGGTCGCGGCGAACAGCGAGGCGGGCAGCGCAAAATCCATTACCAGCGCGTTGAGAGCGTCGACATGAAGATTGTCGACGACGTGAAGTTTGCCGGCGGCGTATCCCAGCAGCAGAACGAAGAAAACCGGCACGAGCGCCATCAGGATTGCATTGGACATCATCGGCATGGGCTTTCATGAGCATCGACAAAGAGCGTCATTGCAAGCAGATCGGCCGATCCACCAGGGCTGAGACGACGGGCGACGAAGCTGTCATGGATCGACTGCGCCCGCTTACGCCAGCCAGGCGCGCTGACGCCGCCAACGTCGATGAAGCGACGCGCCGCATCATGCGCAAAGCGAAGGCCGTCGAGCCCACCGCGATGCAGGAGGTTGGTGTCCTCCACAAAGGCGATCAGGGCAAAGCATGCCTCGACCCGGGCCGATTCCTTATCTTCCGGCACGGCACGCGTCGCTCTGCGCAGCGCCGGCAATCCGATCCGATAGACGCTGGGAAATCCCTTCGCGGCCTCGGTACACGCACCACCGGCGCGAAAGCGGCGCCGGGCCGCGCTGCCGTGGCTGTGCAACAGCACCGGACCGTCGATGATGCTCTCGCCCCACAGGCGCCTCACGACCTCACCAAGCGAAAGCTCAGCATCGACCAACCCGCCGGCCCTCGCACCGGCCGCCGCACACAGCAGGCCGAGTCCGAAGATCGCGCCGCGATGCGTGTTGACGCCTGAGGTCGCTGCAAACATCGCACGCTCGGCCTCAAGGCCGATGATCCGCAGCCGCCCCATGCCGCAACCACTCGCGCCCGCATCGGCCAGGCGCTGAAGATGGGGCTTGATGGCCGCGGCGCTGCGACGGAACGTGCCGGCATCCATATCAACGTGACTGCCATTGTCGATATGACTTACGAGTCCCGGCTTCGGCCATGTTTCCAGCTCCTCGACGAGGCAGCGGGCAGCGATGGCGCCGATCGCGGAAACATCGGGCCCGATGCGCGCCCGATGCTGAACCGACCTTTCGAAACCTCGTACAGCCGCGGTGATCATGATCCCCTCGCTCCCGAAACGAATCGATTCCTGTCGAGCAGGATCACGCTCTCGATGCTCTTCACCAGAAGCTCGCGCGCGCCGCCGTAGAGCTCACGCCAGTTCACGGCAGCACCATCGGCGCGCATCAGTTCACCATCGAGCCGCATCGGTGCTTCGATCTCGATCGCAGCCACATCGGCGACGAAGCGATTAATGTCGGTTTCATGGCGAAACTCGAACAGCACATCGAGGTCCGATCGGTCCGTCACATAGTCGAGCTCGGTTAACGATTGCCAGGCCAGGCTGCCAAAGACGCGCGCATCCACCGAGTGACGAAGCTCCAAGCGGTTGAGCCGATCGAGCGTGGGCCACCAATTCCGCGGCGCGTAGGCCCGCGCTTGCCGCAGCGACGGCGGCCTCGCGACCGAGACGACGTGGTGGATATCAGCCAGGAGGGAGATCCGCTTCTTACCGGCCGAAGGCGGCAAGGGCAGGCCCAGAGCAAGACCGGCGTCCTCGCCTGGCAGAGCGCGCCGCCTGATCGCCGGCCAGCCCATTTTGGACCAACGTGCGACCAACGCATCGGTTGCGAGATCGCCGCGCGCTTCCAGCATCGCGCGCCACCCCGCCGGGCTGACGAAGACGAGGTCATGACGACCCGGTGAAGGCTCACCGTGCTTGCAGGGCCAGGTCACGAACACGCTCCGCAATGTCAGCGGCCTTCAGCCGGCCACCACGCGCCTTACCAAGCGCATCCCGTTGGTCTCGCGCGGCCGGCATGTCGGCCAGCAGCGCCTCCAGCTGATCGGCGAGCGAGGAGTCATTGCTCCACGTCGTGTGAACCGCGCCCATCTGCACGAGATTGGACAGCCCCGGCGCGAACACCGGTGTGGACTTCGCCTTCTCCTCGAGCGCTTCCATCGACAGCTTGGTAACCTTCGCCATCGACGGCAGGTCCATCACTGCGGGGTGTGCGCCGGGCAATCCAACCAGCACGCGGGTTGCAAGTCCCGTCGCAAGCAGAGCGCCCGCCGCCGAGTGACCGTAGAGCAGGCCGATGGTCGGGCGGCCGTTGATGTCCGCGTGGATCAACACTTTCGCCAGATGCGCGAGGAATTCGTTCAGCCCGAGCAATTCGTCGCGCTTGCTCATGCGCTGGCTGTCGCTGTCGACGAGCACCAGGATCGGGCCAGAGGCCAGGCCGATCGACTCCAGGACATGGCCGGACAATCTGATCGCCTCGTCAACGCCCAGTGCGGTTCGATCCGCGACACCGAGGACGAGCATTTTGTCGCCGCGTCGCAGCGTCGCCGAGCCGAGCAGGACGCCTTTGTCGTTCCTGATCTCGTGGCCCTTGGGGAAGAGCGAGGCGAGAATGTCATCGAGCGTCACGGTTGGTCCTCCCGATCCTTTCGGCGAGCGTAATGAACTGATCGGACGGCAGCTCCGGAACCGTTTCAGCATGCGCGATGCCTTCCGCCGCCCATATGTCGACGGCATCCAGGCAGGCACCGTAGCGGCTTAGCCGGTCGGCAAGCCGCTCCTGCTCTGCCTTCAAGCTGTCGAGGCCGAAAGGTCCGATCAGACCCAGCAGCTCCAGCGCGGCCTCGCGGAAATCCTGCACGTTGTCATCGGCAAAGACGTCGGCGGCGCCGAGCAGTCGGCGATGCTTACCGCCCATGGTGCGCCAGACCAGCGCGCGGTCGCGGGAGTCGAACTCCTCGACGCCGCGATTGGTCTCGATGACCTCGGGGCCGGACACCGCAATGCGCCCGGGTTCAGACACGGCGAGCGCCGAGCAGCAGCCTGCGATCAACCCACCTCCGCCGTAGCATCCGGACCGGCCGCCGATCAGGCCAACCACCTTCACGCCGGCGCTGCGCGCCTCCATCACCGCCCGCATGATCTCGGCAATGGCGAGCTCGCCGGCATTGGCTTCCTGCAGCCGGACGCCGCCGGTGTCGAACAGGATCAGGACGGGGATCGATGCGATCTGGCGCGCCGCGCGGAGCAACCCGGTCAGCTTGGCGCCATGCACCTCGCCGAAGGCGCCGCCCATGAAACGTCCCTCCTGTGCGGCGACGAACACCGGCGAGCCATCCAGGCGGCCATGCCCGACGACGATGCCGTCGTCGAACTGCTCGGGCAGATCAAAAACCTTCAGATGCGGGCTGACCTCGCGCTGCTCCGGACCGATGAACTCGACGAAGCTGCCGGCGTCGAGCAGCAACTCCAACCGCGTGCGGGCCGAAGATTCGTAGAAGCTGGTGCTGCAGGCGCGCTCGGTCAGTGTGATGTCCTTGAATGGTGCCGTCATTGGCCGTTCTCCGTGATCGATCGCACCGCCTGCGCCAACCGAAGTGAGACCGTATCGGGGCGCGCGCCGCCGTCGTTGATCGAGAATCTCAGCCCGCCGGGCGAATAGCGGTCGACGAAATCGCCGATTACGGCGGTCCAGACCTCGCCGAAGCCGACCGCCGCGGTCCTGATCTCGATGGCGCATTCCGCATCCGGCAGGACGCGTTCCACCAGCACCTCCAGATTCCCCGAGGCGACAACGCCGACGATCGCGCTCTGCCTGGTGCCGCCGGCCCTGGTGCGAACGCTGTGCTCAAACCTAAGATCTTCCATGATCCGTCCTCACCAGTTCCTGAATTTCGACGGCGGCGTGTAGAGTCCGCCAGACCAGCGCACGAGGTCCTTGATCGAGCGCGCTGCGAGCAGGCTGCGATCCGCATCGAGCGGATTGATGCCGATATCCTCCGGGCGGCGGATCACCCCGCGTTCGCGCAAGTGCGCGACCATGCCGTGATCCCGCCGACGGCCGACATCGGTGTAGCCGGCAACGCCCCGGATGGCCTGCTCACGCTCCTGCGCGGTACGGCACAATAGGAGATTGGCTACGCCCTCCTCGGTGACGATGTGCGTGACGTCGTCGCCATAGATCATGATCGGCGCGAGCTCGAGCTCGAGCTTCTCCGCGAGCTCGATGGCATCGAGCTTCTCGACGAACAGCGGTACATTCTTGTCTCCGAACGTCTCGCCGATCTGAACGACCAGCTTGCGGCCGCGGCGCATCAGGGGAGAGCCGTCGGGATCGGACTCCGCCCCGGCCTTCAGCCAGGGCTCACTCGGATGACGCCGGCCGCGCGCATCCGCCCCCATGTTCGGTGCACCGCCGAACCCGGCGATGCGGGAGGTGGTGACGGTCGACGAATTTCCCTGCAGATCGATTTGCAAGGTGGAGCCGATGAACATGTCGCAGGCATAGAGCCCGGCGGTCTGGCAAAAGGCGCGGTTGGAGCGCAGCGAGCCGTCGGAGCCAGTGAAGTAGACGTCGGATCGGGCGCGGATGTAGTCGTCCATGCCGACCTCCGAGCCGAACGAGTGGATCTGCCGGACCCAGCCGGATTCGATCGCGGGAATGAGTGCGGGATGCGGGTTAAGAGCAAAATGGGTTGCGATCTTGCCTTTGAGACCGAGCCGCTCGCCGAAGGTCGGCAGCAGGAGCTCGATCGCGGCCGTACTGAAGCCGATGCCGTGATTGAGCCGCTGCACGCCATAGGGCGCATAGATACCCTTGATCGCAAGCATCGCGGTCAGGATCTGTCCCTCGGTGATCGCGGCCGGATCGCGCGTAAACAGCGGCTCGACGAAGAACGGCTTGTCGGACTTGACGACGAAGTGGACGCGATCCGCCGGGATGTCGACCCGCGGAACATGCTCGACGATCTCGTTGACCTGTGCGATCACGATGCCGTCCTTGAAGGCCGTTGCCTCCACCACGGTCGGCGTGTCCTCGGTGTTCGGACCGGTGTAGAGATTTCCGTCATGGTCGGCGCTGACGGCAGCGATCAGCGCGACGTGCGGCGTCAAGTCGATGAAGTAGCGTGCGAATAGTTCGAGATAGGTGTGGACTGCGCCCAGCTCGATCTTGCCGCCGAACAGCATGCGCGCGATGCGGGCCGATTGCGGCCCGGAATAGGCATAGTCCAGCCGCTTCGCGATGCCGCGGTCGAACAGATCCAGATGTTCTGGGAGAACGACGCCCGACTGCACCATGTGCAGATCGTTGACCCTGGAGAGATCGACCGCGAGCAGCGCACGACTGAGCAGATCGGCCTGCTTCTGGTTGTCGCCTTCCAGGCAGATCCGATCGCCCGGCCGAATCACAGCCTCGAGCAAGCGCGTGGCATTGCCTGCTTCTACGACTTTGCCGCGGGCAAGCACGGCTCCTGCAGCGATGCGAGCATCACGCCTAGCGCGGTTGTTCTGCCAGCTCGTCATGGCCTTTGCTCCTGGGCGCGTCTCACCGTCACGGTCCGGTCCGCTAATGGTGCTGATCGTCTCGATCAGGTTGATGGAACATTCCGGATGGGACAGTCAGGCCGGCGGGAGTGCTGCCTCTCCCGCCGACCCTCTGTTCACCGGCCGTGCGTTAGGACCGGCAAAATGCGGCGTCAGCGGGTGACCGGTTGATCGATGCTGCGCGCTGCGCGCGCGATGACAGCGGCCACTTCCTTGGGATGTGACTCGTAGACCGAGTGGCTCGCGCCCGGGATCACCGTGGTGTGGCTCTTGGCACGCTCGTAATACCAGCGCTCCAGATCGGGATTGATGATCTGGTCGTCGCCAGCAACGATGCCCCAGCTCGGCTTGGTCTTCCACGCAGCCGCCGTCAGTGGGGTGCTGAACACCTGTACCGCGGCCAGGACCTGAGAGCGTGCCACGAACTCGGCGCGCTCACGCGGCAGATCGGGCGCAAACAGTTTCGGGAATTGCACAGGATCGAGATAGGTGAACTTGTCCGGCGTGACCTTGATGACGCCTTCGGTCTTTCCAAGCACGCTCGGCGTCTTCTTGCCGAGCGCCGATTCATCCTCGCCGACGTCTGGGGCGTGCGCGGCGACGTAGACGAGGCCGGCTACTTTGGGATGGACGCCGGCCTCGGTGATGATCGAGCCGCCATAGCTGTGGCCGACGAGGAGTATCGGGCCATCCTGGAGATCGATAATCCGCTTCGCTGCCGTGACGTCGTCGGCGAACGACGTTTCCGGCTCCTGCACCATGGTCACGCGGAAGCCTTCCTTGCTCAGGATTTCGTAGACCGGCTTCCAGCCTGATGCATCGACCCAGGCGCCGTGGACCAGGACGATGTTCTTGACGGGTTCCGCACGCGCCGGGGCGATGCTCGCGAACAGGGAAAGGGCTGCAGCAAAGGCGAGACCTGCGTTGAGGTGTTTCATGTCGAGATCACTCCGGGTTGGAACGATGCGACAATAAGTTGGCCGCTTGCCTGCGTATTTCAGCAAACAACGACCCTTCCCACTTCGCACGCCGGGAATTATCGGCCGCAGCTCTGATCCAGCTTACGCTCCGGTTTCTCTGATGGCACGATCTCGTGCGCATGCAAAGCAGCCGACGTTCGCAAGCGAAAGACGGCGCGTATCGGTCCTGTCAGTCGAGACCACGTTCGCTATCACACGAGATGATCGACAATGACATCGAATTCACTCATCCGGATTTCAGCCGCCACTATAATCCTCCTGCAGGCGGCATCCCCGGCTCGTGCTGCGTCCTGCGAGGATTCGATCGGGCATGTCCAGGCACAGGCGGACGCCGCGATTGAGAAGAATGCCGGCGCACATGGCTGGAGCCCTGAGAGCCTTGACGCACTGCGCAGTCATCAGCCGACGCCGCGATCGGTGGCGCAGGCGGCAGGCGCGAGCGGAGTGCACCTTCGACTCGCGCTCGATGCCCTCGACCGCGCACGCGCCGCGAACCGTTCCAGCGACATCGCGACGTGCCGCCGGGAGCTGTCCGAGGCAAAGCGACTGCTTCGGAAGGGGCCCCAATGATCCCCGGGGCGGATGGCTTTCGATCGTGCGGCCAGACAGCGGGACGTGCATTCAGGGAATACCGGCACGCCAGCCGCTCCCTATCGTTCCGCACAAATGAAAGAACCCGGAGCAGCCCATGCGAGAACAGCTCTCATCGAACAGGTTCAGATGCCGCCGATTTGCATCGATGCATCTGGGTGTGGCGCTCGCAACTTGCCTGATATGGCTGATCCCGGCCGCGGCGAATGCGCAGATGACGCTGCCGACGACGTTGCCCCCTGTCGGCATGTCTGCAACCTCGCCGCTCAACCTGGGCGCCACGCGGCCTGAAGGCATTCCGCTGGGCTCAACCGAAATCGCCACGCCCGGCGTATCCCCGATCAATCCTTCGCAAGCAATGACGAACTGCTCCCAACCAGGGAATACCGGATCGTCGGGGGCCTTGTTTGACGGCGGCGGACTCTCCGGAATCCCGTCACTCGGCTGCCCCGACGGTACGACAACCCAATCCGCCTTGCCTCCCTCGACATCGACGGTCGGACGCGTCGGGATTCCGCTCGGATCCACCGAGCTCGGCGGCGCCGGAATCAGTCCGTCCCTGCCGGTGCCCGATCCTGCCTCCATGGGCAGCACGACTTCAGTCAGCGGTTCCGGCAATCCCTGAGATCGAGAAGGACCATCACCGTGAAACGGAACCTCACCATTGCACTGGTTGCTCTGGCCGCGATCCTGATAGGCGCAGGCCTCTGGTTCTACGGCACCGACCACAGGCCGGCCGTGGCGGCCGCGCCGGTGCCCGCTGCCGTGCCGGTCGTCGCAGCCACCGTCACCGGCAAGGACGTTCCGATTTACCTGCGCGGCATCGGCACCGTGATCGCGTACAACACCGACGTCGTGCGCAGTCAGATTCAGGGGCAGATCGTCAAGATCGCCTTCACCGAGGGGCAGACCGTCAAGGCCGGCGACCTGCTCGCGCAGATTGATCCGCGTCCCTACGAGGCACAGATCGAGCAGCTGACGGCCAACCGCGACAGGGATCAGGCGCAGCTCGTGAACGCCGAGGCCAATCTCTCACGCTACAATCAGCTCGGCGACAAGGGCTACGCGACCCCGCAATTGATCGAGACGCAGACGGCGCAGGTGGCGCAGCTCAAGGCCGCTGTCAAGGCCGACCAGGCGCAGATCGATCAGGCCAACGTCCAGCTCAGCTACACGCGCCTGACGTCGGCCATTCCCGGCATTACGGGCGTCCGCCAGATCGATGTCGGCAACGTGATCCATCCGACCGACCCCAATGGCCTCGTCGTCGTCACCCAGATCGAACCGATCTCGCTGCTGTTCACCCTGCCGCAGACCGACCTGCCCGTAATCCAGGAGCACGCTGCAAAGGGATCACTGAAGGTTATTGCCTACAGCCAGGACAACAAGATGAAGCTCGACGAGGGCACGCTGCTGCTGGTCAACAACGAGATCGCAGGAACGACCGGCACGGTCCAGCTCAAGGCGGTGTTCCCCAATCGTGAGCACCGGCTGTGGCCGGGCCAGCTGGTGAACGCGCGCCTGTTGCTCGAGATCCAGAAGGACGCGCTCACTGTCGCGGGCTCGGCCGTGCAGCAGGGACCGAACGGCAGCTATGTCTACGTCGTAACCAAGGACCAGACGGCCGCCTTACGCCCCGTTCACGTCGCGCAGATCAGCGATGGCCAGGCCCTGATCGACCAGGGTCTGAAGTCAGGTGACGTCGTCGTGGTCGACGGTCAGTATCGGTTGACGGAAGGCAGCCGCGTCCGCCAGCTGCATGGCAAGGCCGCGCAGGAAGCCGACCTGCAGAGCGCCGTGCAGGACGCGATCCCATGAATCTCTCCGCGCCTTTCATTCTGCGGCCGATTGCAACCGCGCTGCTGATGGCCGGCCTGCTGCTATGCGGCCTTGCGGCCTATCCGCTGCTGCCGGTCGGCGCGCTGCCGAACGTCAATTACCCGACGATCCAGATCTCGGCGCAGTTGCCCGGCGCCGATCCCGGCACCATCGCTTCGTCGCTCGCCACGCCGCTCGAGCAGCAGCTTAGCCAGATCCCGGGCATCACCCAGCTCACCTCGTCCAGTGCGCTCGGCGTGGCTCAGCTTACTGTGCAATTTGAGCTGTCGCGGACGGTGGACAGCGCGGCGGTGGACGTGTTGGCCGCGATCAACGCCGCGAGCCCCTTCCTGCCGCCGAACATCCCCTACCCGCCGACGATCAGGAAGGTGAATCCGGCGGAGACGCCGATCATGCTGATCGCGCTGACGTCGGACTCGCTGCCGCTGACCACGGTGGACGCCTACGCCGAAAATATCCTGCTGCCGAAGATTTCGCAGGTGCCCGGTGTCGGCCTCGTCGGCATCGGCGGTCAGCAGAAACCCGCGATCCGTGTTCGCGTCAATCCGCAGGCGCTCGCCGCCCGGGGCATCGGCCTCGAAGACGTCCGCAACGTCATCGCCGGCGCCAATGTCGACCTGCCGAAGGGCACGCTCAACAGCCCGCGCGTCACCTATACGCTGAACACAAACGATCAGCTGCTGAAGCCCTCCGCCTACGAAGACCTCATCATCGCGTATCGCAACGGCTCGCCGCTGCGGATCCGCGACATCGGCACGGCGATCGATGCACCCGAAAACGATCTTCTGGCCGGCTGGTACGGCAAGGAGCCCGCGATCATCCTCGCAGTCCAGCGCGTTCCCGGCGCCAATGTGATCGAGACCGTCGACTGGATCAAGAAGCTGCTGCCGCAGCTGCAGGCTTCCGTTCCGCCGGCGATCAAGGTGACGATTGCCGCCGATCGCACCGCCACCATTCGCGCCGCGGTTTCCGACGTTCAGTTCACGCTATTGCTGACGGTCGCCCTGGTGGTGATGGTCATATTCCTGTTCTTGCGGAATTTCTGGGCCACCGTCATCCCCGCGGTCACCGTTCCCCTGGCATTGGTCGGGACGTTCGCGGTCCTCTACGTGCTCGGCTACAGCCTCGACAACCTCTCGCTGATGGCCTTGTCGATCGCAGTCGGCTTCGTGGTCGACGACGCCGTGGTGGTCATCGAGAACATCGTCCGTCATCTCGAGCAGGGCATGACCCCGATGGAGGCGGCACTCAAGGGTTCCGCCGAGATCGGCTTCACGATTGTCTCCATCACCTTGTCGCTGATTGCGGTGTTCATCCCGCTGTTCCTGATGGGCGGCTATGTCGGCAAGCTGTTCCAGGAATTCGCCGTCACCATCACCGCCTCGCTGCTGCTGTCGCTGGTGATCTCGCTCACCCTGACGCCGATGATGTGTGCGCGCCTGCTGAAGGATGATACACGAAGGAAGCACGGCCGGATCTACCTGCTGTTCGAGCGCGCTTTCGATGCCCTGCTTGCACTCTACGCGCGGGGCTTGCGCGTGGTGCTGCGGCATCGCTTCGCAACGTTACTGGTCATGCTCTCGACCATCGCGTTGACCGGCTACCTCTATGTGATCATCCCGAAGGGATTCTTTCCGCAACAGGACACCGGGCAGATCGTGGGCATCACCGAGGCCGCCCAGGACATCTCCTTCCCCGCGATGTCCGAACGCCAGCGGGCGATCGTCGAAATCCTGTCGAAGGATCCGGCGATCCAGTCGGTGGCGAGCTATATCGGGCCGGGAGGTCCAACGGCGACGCTCAACCAGGGGCGCATCTTCATCGTGCTGAAGCCGAAGCCGGAACGCAAGGCAAGCGCCGACCAGATCATCGATCGGCTGCGCCCGCGGCTCGCCCATATCCAGGGCATCACGCTCTACATGCAGGCGGCGCAGGACATCACCATCGGCGCACGCCTTTCGAAGACGCAATATCAGTACACCCTGACGGATGCCGATTCCAACGAGCTTACCCACTGGTCGGCGATCTTCCTGGAGAAGCTGCGCGCGCTCGATCTCATCAGCGACGTCGCCAGCGACCAGGCCAACGCCGGCCCACGGCTGGAGGTCACCGTCAATCGCGAGGTCGCCTCCAGCTTCGGCATCCTGCCCACGACGATCGACAATGCGCTCGACGACGCCTTCGGCCAGCGCATCGTCTCCACCATGTTCACCTCGCTGAACCAGTACCATGTCGTGATGGAGGTCGATCCGCGCTTCCAGTACGGGCCCGAAGCACTCAAGGACATCTACCTGAACTCGGCCACCGGCCAGCAGGTCCCGCTCAGCACGTTGGTTCACGCCGTCATCAAGCCCGCGCCGATCCTGATCAATCACCAGAGCCTGTTTCCGTCGGTGACGATCTCGTTCAACCTGAAGCCAGGCGTCGCGCTGGGCGATGCGGTGACGGCGATCCAGAATATCGAGAAGGACACCGGAAAGCCCACCTCGCTATCGACCTCGTTCCAGGGCAACGCCCAGGCGTTCCAGTCCTCCCTGTCGGGCACGCCGCTGTTGATCGGCGCGGCGCTGATCGTGATCTACATCATCCTCGGCGTTCTCTATGAGAGCCTGATCCATCCGATCACGATCCTGTCGACGCTGCCTTCGGCCGGCATCGGCGCGCTATTGCTGCTGCTCGCGGTCCACATGGATCTCAGCGTCATCGCCATCATCGGCATCATCCTGCTGATCGGCATCGTCAAGAAGAACGGCATCATGCTGGTCGATTTCGCGCTCGAGGTGGAGCGCCAGCACGGGCTCAGCCCTGAAGAGGCGATCTACCAGGCATGCACGCTGCGCTTCCGCCCTATACTGATGACGACGATGGCGGCACTGCTCGGCGGCGTGCCGCTGATGATCGGCTCCGGCACCGGCGCGGAGCTGCGCCAGCCGCTCGGCTACACGATCGTCGGCGGTCTGATGCTGTCACAAATCCTGACGCTCTACACCACGCCCGTCGTCTATCTCTATCTCGACCGGCTCGGCAACTGGCTCACCGGACGCAAGCCGCGAGCAGCCAAGACATCCACCCCATCCGCGACCGAGGCAGAGACGGAATTGAGCCATGAATCCGCTTGAGAATGTGACGACCGGCATGATCGCCGAAAAACTGGTGACCGTCACGCCCGAGATGACAGTCGGCCATGTGGTGCCGGGCATGCCTGAAGTCTACGGCACACCGATGATGATCCTGCACATGGAAATGGCTGCCGGATCGGCGGTTCAGCCGTTCCTTCCCGCAGGTCATGTCAGCGTCGGGATGATGGTCGATATCCGCCATCTGGCCGCGACGCCGGTCGGCCGCACGGTGCGGGCGACGGCACGGGTCGTCGCGATCGACGCCAGAAGCGTCCTGTTCGAGGTCGAGGCCTGGGAGGGCGACCGCAAGATCGGCGATGGCCCCCACCGCCGTGGCGTCGTCAATGTCGCCGAGTTCGAGCAGCGATTCGGCGTCACGAGGCCAACCGCCGAGGTGACCCAGGATCGCATCCAGCAAGCCCGGTCGCAGTTTCGTGCGTTTTGACAAGACGCCTGCGAAAACGCAAAAGACCTCCCGTCCGCGGCGCGCTAGACCTTCCGCATGATGCTCGAACGCCTGGATGGCTCACCCCCCGTACAGCCCCAGCGATGGTGGCGGCGTTTGCTGCCGATCCGGACAATACAGGATCGGATTCTGCTGTGGGCTTGGGGTAGCCTTGTTCTGACGCTGCTGTCCTTTGCCTGTTCACTGCTTGGAGACAATTTCACGGCGATCGCTTTCGGTGCTTTTCTAGCCGCTTCGCTGACCCTCGTCGGCGCGATCATGGATATCACGGCCCTGAAGAAGACCAACGCCGAGCTGGAGCGGAGCGAGCAGCGCTACCGCCAGCTGTTCAGCCGCATGCCGATCGCATTCCGGCAGCTCGACGCCAGCAGACTCGTCGCACTGTTCCGAAAGCTGCGTGCCGAGGGCGTCAAGGACCTCGGCGCCTATTTCGACGGCCATCCCGAATTCCTTCGCACCTGCATGGATGCGCTCACGTTTCAGGAGGCCAACGAACGAGCCATCCAGATGTTCGGCGGAGGCGTCGAAAGCTTTGTAGGACGTTCCATGGCGGACACCTGGAGGGAACGGCCCGATACGTTCCGCCGGGCGATGGAGTCCCGCTACCGCGGCGAGACGAATTTCGAAGAAGAGACCAAGATGGTCACGTGGGACGGTCGAGTCGTCGACGTTCTCTTCACGACCGCGCGCGTCGGCCCTATCAATGATCTCGAAATAAGCCTGGTCGGCACGATCGACATCTCACAGCGTCTTCGCGCCCAGCAGAAGCTCCAGCAGGTACAGGCCGAGTTCGCACATGCCGCACGGGTCTCGATGCTGGGCGAGCTCACCGCATCGATCGCACACGAAGTCAATCAGCCTCTCGCAGCCATCGCCACCAATGGCGCCGCCGGGCTGCGATGGCTGAATAGGCCCACTCCCGATATCGTCGAGATCCGCAAGACCATCGAACACATCATCGTAGATGCGCAGCGGGCGGCGAACATCGTGGCGCGCGTTCGCGGAATAGCTTCCCGGAGGCCCCCGGAATGGGCATCCCTGTCATTCGACGAAATCATTCGCGAAGCGCTTCTCTTCCTCCGCCATGAACTCGAATCCCGCATGGTGACGATCGTGCACCGGCCCGCCCCGGGCGCGCCGCAGGTCCTCGGTGATCGCACGCAGCTCCAGCAGGTGATCGTCAATCTGGCCATCAACGCGATGCAGGCGATGACGCAGGCCGGATACGACGATCGCCGGATCGTTATCAGCACGGTCACGCCAGACCCGTCGACACTGTGCTGCTCCGTTGAGGACAACGGACCTGGTATTGCTGCCGAATATGTCGATCGGCTCTTCGACAGCTTCTTTACGACCAAGGAGACCGGAATGGGCATGGGACTGCCCATCTGCCGGTCGATCGTCGAAGCGCATGGAGGCCGGATCGGCGCGGAAGGCAATGGCGCGCACGGCGGAGCCCGTTTCTGGTTCACGCTGCCGGTCTCCGTCCGGGCAGACGCGCCGTGCTGCGATGTGTGACCGCGCGCCCGTCACTGGCTCTGGGCCGCAGCCGAGCGCACAAGGCGGATCGGAACGCCCTTGTATGACGGCGTGATGCTGAGGGGATCGCGGGCATAGAGCGGGACCAGCGGATTGGTCTCCGGATAGTATGCGGCGCAGCAGCCGGTCGGGAACGAATAGGCCACCACGCGGAAGTTGCGTACGATCCGCTCGGCTCCATCGGTCGATACGGTGATCAGGTCGACGCGGTCGCCGTCGACCAGTCCCCGCTTCTTCAGCTCATACTCGTTGAGGAAGACCACGTCGCGCTGGCCGAACACGCCGCGATAGCGGTCGGACATCGAGTAGAGCGTGGTGTTGTACTGGTCGTGGCTGCGTATGGTGGTGAGCCAGAGGAAATCGGCATCGCTCTGCGGGTCTTCCCCGCACCCCGGAAACACCAGGAAGCTCGCCTTGCCCGACGGCGTCGCCCATATCCGCTCGCGCGCCGTCGAGGTGAGGTGGAAGCCGCCCGGGACGCGAATACGGGCATTGTAACCCTGGAAAATCGGGAACACCGCCTCGATCGCATCGCGGATTCGGTCGTAATCCGCAACGAATCCGTCCCAATCGACCACTGTGCGCTCGCCCAGCGTCGCCTTGGCGACGCCGGCAATGATCGCGACCTCGCTGCGCAGGTGCTCCGACGCAGGCTTGTTGCGGCCGCCGGATGCATGCACCATCGACATCGAGTCCTCCACCGTGATCGACTGCGGCCCTGACGTCTGGATATCGATCTCGGTGCGTCCGAGGCATGGCAGGATCAGGGCGGCGCGGCCATGGATCAGGTGGCTGCGGTTGAGCTTGGTCGAGACGTGGACGGTGAGATCGAGCTTGCCGAGTGCCGCCTGGGTCGCCTGCCAATCCGGAATGGCCGCGGCAAAATTGCCGCCCATCGCGAAGAAGGCTTTTACCTCGCCGCGGATCATGGCCTCCAGCGCGGTCACGACGTTATGTCCCGGCGCGGACGGCGGCTTGAAGCCGAAGCGTTGCTCCAGGCGCTCGAGAAAGTCTGGCTTGGGAACCTCGGTGATCCCGACGGTGCGATCGCCCTGCACGTTGGAATGACCTCGAACCGGGCAGACGCCGGCGCCTTCGCGCCCGACATTGCCGCGCAGCAGCGCGAGATTGGCGATCTGCTGCACGTTGTGCGCGCCGCGCCAGTGCTGGGTGATGCCCATGCCGTAGACGATGATGGCGCGCTCTGCCTTCATATAGGCGCCGGCGGCGTATTCCATGTCCTCGCGCGTCAGGCCGGACTGACGTTCGATGTCGGGCCATTGCGTACGCTTGAGGTCGTCGATCAGCGCTTCAACACCGACGGTATGACCGCGAATGAAATCCCAGTCCAGGATCTCCCGTTGCTCGGCGGCGCGGGCGGCCTCGTCCGCCTCGACCAGGATCTTCATGATCCCTTTGAGGACAGCGACGTCGCCGCCGACCCGCACCTGGAAGAGCTTCGAGCTGATCGTCGTCGAGCTCAGCGTGATCATCTCGACCGGGCTCTGCGGCGCCTGGAATCGCTCCAGCGCACGTTCGCGGAACGGATTGAACGAGATGATCGATGCGCCCCGACGCGCCGCATTGCGCAGGCTGGTCATCATGCGAGGGCTGTTGGTGCCCGGATTCTGGCCGAAAATGAAGATGCAATCGGCCTTGTCGAAATCCTCCAGCAGCACGGTGCCTTTGCCGACCCCGAGCGAGTACGGCAGGCCGACGCTGGTCGCCTCGTGGCACATGTTCGAGCAGTCGGGGAAATTGTTGGTGCCGTATTCGCGCACGAAGAGCTGATAGAGGAAGGCCGCCTCGTTCGAGGTCCGCCCCGAGGTGTAGAACTCCGCCATGTTCGGATCCGGCAGCGCCTTTAGCTCACGTCCGATCATGTCGAACGCATCGCTCCATTCCACCGGAAGATAGCGGTCGGATGCGGCATCATAGGCCATCGGATGGGTGAGCCGCCCGACCATCTCGAGATCGTAATCATTCCAGCTTGCGAGCTCGGTGACCGTATGCGCGGCGAAGAATTCAGGCGTGCAGCGCTTGGTGGTGGCCTCCCAGGCGACCGCCTTGCCGCCGTTCTCACAGAATTCGAACGACGAGGTGTGCTTCGGATCGGGCCATGCGCAGCCGGGACAATCAAAGCCCTGCGGCTGATTCATCCTGCTCAGCGTAGCCGCGCCCTTTAGCGGCACACGCTGGACCAGAAGCGCCTCGCTGAGGGCCTTGAGTGCGCCCCAGCCGCCGGCTGGTTCACGGTAGGGACGAACCGATTTCGTGGTCATCTCGATCTCTCTCGATCTTGCGCTTCTTTCGGCCAGTTAAGGATCGCGCGGGCAGAGCCGTCTTTTCAAAATGAAGCCGAATTTCTCAATTGCACACGCTCGAACCCGGACGGCTGGTCGCAGCGGCCAGTGCAATCCGGCAAAAAGAGCGCCGTTCCCGGAAGCTGAAACGGCACGCGGAAATTATGTTGAGCGGTTGAAGCCCCGTCGTGACAGAGGGCTTTCGACATATTTTCAGGAGCGACCCAACATGTTTTCACGACGTGATTTGCTGGCCATGTCCGCGGCAGGCGCCGCCATGGTCAGCACAGGTGCGCAGGCCGCAAGCTTCGGCAATCCGGACGAGCCACCGCAAGGTGCCGTAAACGCCACGAGTCCGGGAAGCCTGACCGATCCCGGTCCGCAGAATCCCGCGCTGGCCAGGCAATTCCCATCGGTGCAGAGCCCGCCCGCGACCGATGTCGGCGGGCTGCCGATGGATTGGGCCTCCTTCAATAATGCGCCGAAGCGCATCCAGAATGGCGGCTGGGCCCGTCAGGTCACCGTTGCGGATTTCGCCATCTCCAAGGAGATATCCGGCGTCAACATGCGGCTGTCCGCCGGCGGCATCCGCGAGCTGCATTGGCATCAGGCCGCCGAATGGGCAATCATGACCTACGGTACCTGCCGCATCACGGTGCTCGACACCCAGGGACGCCCCTATGTCGCCGACGTCAAAGCCGGCGACCTCTGGTATTTCCCATCAGGCGCGCCGCATTCGCTGCAGGGACTGGGCCCCGACGGCTGCGAATTCGTGATCTGCTTCGATGACGGCCATGCCAATGAGTTCAACACGCTGCTGGTGACGGATTGGCTCGCGCATACCCCGCCCGAGGTCCTGGCGAAGAACTTCGGCGTCCCGGCCGAGGCCTTCGCGAAAATCCCACTGCACAATCTCTGGATCTTCCAGGGGACGGTGCCTGGCGATCTCGCCGCCGATCGCGCCGCAATCGCCAAGCATGCGGAGGCGCCGCCCTACCCCTTCATCCATTCGCTCGGCAGCTCGACCCCCGTCAAGGAGAGCTCGGCCGGCAGCATCCGCGTTGCCGACAGCAGCAACTTCAAGGTGGCCACCACCGTCGCCGCGGCCCTGGTGACGATGCCACCGGGAGCGGTCCGCGAAATGCACTGGCATCCGAACGCCGACGAGTGGCAGTACTACATCAAGGGCAAGGCGCGGATGACGGTGTTCGACACGGGTCCGAACGCGTTGACGACGGAGTTCTCGGCCGGCGGCATTGGCTATGTCCGGCGCAATCTCGGCCATTATGTCGAGAATGTCGGCGACACCGAGCTGCAGTTCGTCGGCGTGTTCCGTGCGCCGCGCTACGAGGAGGTCTCGCTCTCCAATTGGCTGACGCACACGCCGCCCAAGCTCGTCGCCCAGCATTTCAACATCGACGAGAAGCTGATCGCACGATGGCCGGACAACAGTCCTGGCGTCATGCCGAAGTCCTGAAGGAAGCCGTTCAACGCAAGTCCTCAACGAGAAAGGCGCCGGAAACGGCGCCTTTCTTGTTATCCGCTGTAACTCGCGGCAAATTCGAGCCGCGCCGCCGTCAGTAGTGATCGACCGCCGGGGCAGACTTGCCTCGAAAGACACGATAGCCGACCACGATATAGAGCAGCATCAGCGGAAAGACGAACAGACCGGCGCCCCAGAACAGGAACGCCAGACTTGCATGAGGCGCCGCAGCCTCGTCGATCGTCACGACGAACGGGATCATATAGGGCCAGAAAGACAGGGCGAGCGTGCCGAACGCCGCCGCGAAGATCAGCGCGACCATGTGGAATGGCCAGTAATCGTCGTGGCGCAGGACACTCGTGGCGAGCACTGCAGCGGCACCGGCACCAACGAGCGGAAACAGGAACAGATAGGGCCGGTCGATCCAGCGCTGCAGGATCGGAAGATGTTCGGCAAGCGCATAGGCGAAGACGACGATCAGGAACATCAGGACGCCGATCGCCAACGGCGGGATCTGGCGCCGAGCGGCGTCCTGAACGGGACCATCGCACTTCCTCACCAGCCAGCAGGCGCCGAGCAGCGAGTATCCGAAGCAGAGTCCAATCCCGCACAGGCTAGAAAAGACGGTGAGCCAGCGGAACGTCCCGCCGACGTATTGGCCGTTGGAGAATTGAAGTCCTTCGACGAGAGCGCCCACCATCGCGCCCTGCATGAAGCTGGCGGCAAACGAGCCCGCGACGAAGCTGACATCCCAAATCCAGCGCGAGCGGCGCGCCTTGCCGCGAAACTCGAACGCTACGCCGCGCAGGATCAATCCGAGCAGCATCACGATGACCGGGATATAGAAAGCTGACATCACCGTGGCGTATGCCAGCGGAAACGCGCCCCACATGATCACGCCGGCGACGACCAGCCAGGTTTCGTTGCCATCCCAGACCGGAGCGATCGTGCGCAGCATCACCTCCCGCTTCGCCTCGCCGCCTGCGAGGCTGAACAGCATTCCGACCCCGAGGTCGAAGCCGTCCAGAAGGAGATAGATCAGGATGCTGATGGCGAGAAGCGCAACCCAGAACGTTACCATGGCTATTCTCCCGCCTCGACGATTGCCGACTTGTCGGCGAGCGACATCGGCCGATTGGGCACGGGAACGTGCAGCGGCTTGCCGCCGAATCCTGACGGGCCGGCGCGCAACAGCCGATAGATGTAATAGGTTCCGAACGAGAAGATGAAGGCGTAGATCGCGACGAAGAGGATCAGCGAAGCCGTCGCGGCCGACGCGGTCAGGAACGGCGTTACGGCGTCCGCCGTGCGGAGCACGCCATAGACCGTCCATGGCTGGCGGCCGACCTCCGCGGTGTACCAGCCGGTGAGGATCGCGATCCACGGCAATGGAAAGCTGAGGAAGATGCCCCACAGCAAGAGCCGGCTGCGCTCGAGTCGATGCTTGAGCCCGAGCCAGGTCCCGAGCCAGGCAAGCCCCAACATCGCGAAGCCGCAGCCGACCATGATGCGGAAGGCGAAGAACGGGATTGCCACCGGCGGGCGGTCCTGCGGCCCGAAACTGCTCAGGCCGACCTCCTTCGAGCTCAGGCTCATGCTTGCGATGATGCTGCCGAGCACCGGAATCGAAATGGCATATCTGTTCGACTCGGTGCTCGAATCCGGGATCGCGATCAGCACCTCCGAGGCCGGCTGCTCGTCATGCCAGCGCGCTTCGATCGCGGCGAACTTGGCCGGCTGGTAATCGTGAACGTAGTCGCCGACGAGATGCCCGATGAACAGCTGGACTGGAAGCAATACGGCCGCGAGCGCGAGGCCCATGCGCAGCATCACATGCGCCTCGGGCCGGTAGGTCCGCCGCAGCACGTACCACGCGCCGGTCGCCGCCACGCAGAACGCGCCCGTCAGATAAGAGGCGAGCAGCATGTGCGGAAACCTAACCCAGACCACACGGTTGAAGATGATCTGCGCCCAATCGTCAGGCACGAACTGGCCGTTTTGCAGGACATAGCCGGTCGGCACCTGCATCCAGCTGTTGTTGACCATGATCCAGAACGCCGACAGCGTGGTTCCGAGCGCGACCATCGCGGTCGAGAACAGATAGAACCAGGGCGGCACCCGAGGCCGTCCAAAGATGAGGATACCGAAGAAACCCGCCTCCAGCATGAAGGCGGTGAACGTCTCGTAGGCCAGCAGCGGGCCCTGGATCGGCCCAGACATCTTCGAGAGCACGCTCCAGTTCGTTCCGAACTGGAACGCCATGACAACGCCCGATACGACGCCCATGCCGAAGGCGAGGCCGAAGATCTTGAGCCAGAACTCGAATAGCGTCCGGTACACCTGCCTGCCAGTGTACTGATGCATGGCTTCGAGCACGGTGAGCCAGGCCGCAAGCCCGATCGTGAACGCCGGGAAAATGATGTGGAACGAGATGGTGAAAGCAAACTGCAGCCGGGACAGGAGAAGCGCCGTCGGATCCATTGGCAAGCCTCCGCTCATGCCCGTACAGCGCTCGCCGGCGCGGGCGCGGCCGGCGGCGGGATGTTGTCGATTCTGAGCACCTCCGCAGTCGCGGCACGAATCTGGCGGCAGAAATCCGCGTCCTCGATCAGTGACACGCCATAAGACGGGATGATCTCCCTCAGCTTCGGCAGCCAGGCGCTTGCCGTCAGCTCGCCCGCGAAGCATTTCTCCAGCACGCTGATGGCGATGAAGGCTGCCGTGGAGGCGCCCGGCGAGGCGCCGAGCAAGGCGACCAGCGAATGATCGTCCGCGCCGACGAGCTCGGTGCCGAATTCGAGCAGCCCGCCGCGCGTGACGTCGGGCTTGATGATCTGGACGCGCTGGCCGGCCACCTGCAACCTCCAGTCCTTCGGGTCTGCCTTCGGAAAATATTCGTCGAGCGCCGCCAGACGGTGGCTCTCGGATTGCAGCACCTGCCCGACCAAGTACTCGGTCAGATCGAAATTGTCGCGCGCCACCGAAAGCAGCGGCTTGACGTTCGCGGGACGGACCGACTCGAAGAGGTCGAGCAGCGAGCCGTGCTTGAGGAACTTGCTCGAGAAGCCGGCATAGGGACCGAACAGCAACGAGCGCTGACCGCCGATCACGCGGGTGTCGAGATGCGGCACCGACATCGGGGGTGAGCCGACGGCCGCCTTGCCGTAGACCTTGGCATGGTGACGCCGGTTGATCTCCGGATCGTCACAGCGCAGCCAGATCCCGCTGACCGGGAAACCGCCATAGCCGCGCCCCTCCGGAATTCCGGACTTCTCGAGCAACGGCAAGGCGCCGCCGCCGGCGCCGATAAAGACGAACTTCGCGCGCACCGATCGCGTCTCGCCACTGTCGGTGTCGCGCACCTCGATTCGCCAGCGACCATCCTGCTCGCGAACGAGATCGGTGACGCAGCTCTTGTAGTGCACGGCGCAGCCCGGATGGCTGACGAGATGACGGACCAGAAGATGGGTCAGTGACCCGTAATCGACGTCGGTCCCTGTGATAATGCGCGTTGCCGCCACAGGATCGCCGCCGGTGCGCCCCTCCATCACCAGCGGCGTCCACTCGGCGATCTTCGACGGATCTTCACTATATTCCATGCCCACATAGCAGTGATGAGCGGCCATCGCCTCGAACCGCTTCCTGAGGAAGGCGACGTTGTCGACCCCGTGCACGAAGCTCATGTGTGGGACGGGATGAATGAAGGATCTGGGATCGGCGATCGCACCGCGCCCGACGAGATAGGACCAGAACTGCCGCGACAGGTCGAACTCGACATTGACCTGGAGCGCCTTCGAGATATCGACGCTGCCGTCAGGCTGCTCCGGCGTGTAGTTCATCTCGCAATTGGCCGCATGCCCGGTGCCCGCATTGTTCCATGCGTCCGAGCTTTCGAGCGCGCAATCCTCCAGGACCTCGAGTATCTGGATCGAGAGCGAGGGCTCCAGCTCCTTGAGAAGAACACCAAGGGTCGCGCTCATGATGCCTGCGCCAATGAGGACGACGTCGGCGTGGTGGTCGGAATTTCCCTGCATGGCATCCCTCTTCGTTCAGTTGGAGGTCGATGTTGTGCTCTGGATGGCCGATCAGGCCCGCGCCGGCTGCCGCGCCTTGGCACGGAACGGCACTTCGGCTCCCGGCCGCAGCACTACGTAGGTGCGGCGCCAGGACGAATCGTCCGTCAGCTTCCAGCTATGCCCCGAGCCTGCGGTGTCCTCAGCCAGCAGGACATTGCCGGGATGAATGAGGAAGTGATGTCCGTCACGTGTCTGAAAATCGAGCGTTCCACTCAACGTGATCACGAGTTGCCGGATCGGCGCCGTGTGCCAGGCGAACGCGCCACCCGCTTCCGTCTCCTGGAAGGAGACACTGACGGCATCGATCTTACCGGTCAGGAAGTCGCCGCGCTCGCCGGGCTCCAGCTCGATGAAGCCCTCCTCGAAATGCGAGTTGTTGTCCGGCCCGGTCCATAGACGTACACAGCGGATCATTGCTTCTCTCCTTTCAGCCGGCCTTTGCGCCGATTGCATGCGGCATCATGGCTCGGCAACATAGGGTCTGACCATCTTGGCGGGATCCACGATGCGGTCGAATTCCGGCTCGCTCACGAAGCCGAGCTTCAACGCCGCCGATTTCAGCGTGAGATCGTTCTCCATCGCGTAATGCGCGATATGCGACGCCTTGTCGTAGCCGATCACCGGCGCCAGCGCTGTCACCAGCATCAAAGATCTCTCGACATACTCCTCGATCTTCTTGCGGTTCGGCTCCGTGCCTTCGACCAGAAAAGTGCGGAAGTTCGTGCAACCATCGGCAAGGATCGTGACGGACTGCGCGATGTTGTGGATGATCAATGGCTTGTAGACATTCATTTCGAGGTAGCCGCCGGCTCCGCCAAAACCGACGGCGACATCGTTCGCCATCACCTGCACGGCGATCATCGTCAACGCTTCTGCCTGGGTCGGGTTGACCTTGCCCGGCATGATCGACGAACCTGGCTCGTTCTCGGGGATCAGCAATTCGGCAAAGCCCGCGCGCGGTCCGCAGGACATCAGCCGGATGTCGTTCGCGATCTTGTAGAGCGAGCCGGCCAGCGTCCGCAGCGTGCCGGACAGCTGTACCAGCGCATCGTGCGCGCCCTGCACGGCGAATTTGTTGGGGGCGCTGACGAACGGCAGGCCGGTCAGCCGCGCGATCTCCGCCGCGATGGCCTCCGCGAAATCGGGCGCCGCGTTGATCCCGGTGCCGACCGCCGTGCCGCCGAGCGCGAGCCGGAAGACGCCCTTGAGTGCATCATCGATGCGGGTCAGATCGTCCGCGAGCATGCCGGCGTAACCAGACCACTCCTGCCCAAGTGTCAGCGGGGTCGCATCCTGCATGTGGGTGCGGCCGATCTTGACGACGTCGTCCCACTTGTCCGATTTATCGGCGATCGCGTCGTGCAGCGCCTTGACTGCCGGCACGAGTCGCTGGGTCACGCTAGTCGCCGCCGCGATGTACATGGCCGACGGGAAGCTGTCGTTCGACGACTGCGACATGTTGACGTGATCATTCGGATGAACCGGATGCTTGCTGCCGAGCGGCGTTCCCGCGAGCTGACAGCACCGATTGGAGATCACCTCGTTTACGTTCATGTTGAACTGCGTTCCGCTGCCGGTCATCCAGACGTGGAGCGGAAACATGTCGCGGTGCTGGCCGGCCAGAATCTCGTCGCAGACCTGGACGATCAGATCGTGAAGCCTGCCATCGAGGCGGCCACCGGCGCAGTTCGTGGTCGCAGCCGCTCTCTTCAGTATCGCATAGGACTGGATCATCTCGCGCGGCATGAGGTCCTTGCCGATGCTGAAATGTTCGAGCGAACGTTGCGTCTGCGCGCCCCAGAGCTTGTCCGCGGGAACGGACACTTCACCGAGGCTGTCTGTCTCTTTGCGGAGGTCGTTCATACCTGGTTCTCGTGGCGGTTGATCTCGGAAATTACCATCCCGGTCCGTGTAGATGATACGTTGCGCCCGGCAAGCCCGCTTTCGCGAACGAACGCCCCTTTGCCGATGTGGCATGGCATAAGGGTACACCGGGAAGGAACCGCTCAGCCGGGACTGCGGCCGGATCGGCTCCGCAAGCATAGCACCAGAGCGCAGGCCGACAATGCTGTCGGCACCGCAAGACTGGCCGCCCCGAGCCGCGTCGTCGCATAGCCGCCGGTGGCCGCGCCGCAAAGGAATATCAGGCAGAGTACGAGCATGGCCGCGCCGCCACGCAAGGCATCGCGATCGGACGCCGACACGAATTGATCGATTGCGCGCAACATGTTGCCCGTCACGGTGACGGAGAGATAGCTCCAGTGCTCGACCCGCCTGAAGCTGGCCGACTGCAGCGCGATACCGAAGGAGATTCCGAAGATGGCGATCGGATCAGGGATCCGATGCAACAATAACATCGCTGCCGCGAGGCAGACGATATGTCCAATGAGACAGCGCAACGGCGCCTGGATGCGGATCGCCACCCAGGCGCCGAGAACAAAGCCGACGATCGGCAACAGATGGTGCGCCGCTTGCTGCCATTGCCCGGACAGCGCATCAATGCCAAGGAAAACGACGTTCCCGGTCTGCGAGCTCGCGAACACACCACCGAGCGAGAGCCAGGTGAAGGCATCGAGAAAGCCGCCCGAGAACGTTAGCAAAGCCGCAACGAGGAGCGATCGTTCCGGAGCATAAGCGACGGCGCGCAGCTCGGCCGAGGCGTCCGGAGATGCGGCTTGCATCACCATGCTGATCGGCCCAAGGTCAGCCCTCCGCGCGCGGCGCAGCCTCGTCAGGCAGCAGAACGCGTCGCGGGTGCGTGAACACTCCGTATCCGTCGTCGCGGGCAATCGCCACAAGCGTGATGCCCGCTTCCTTCGCGGTCTGGATGGCGAGCGCAGTCGGAGCGGAGACGGCCACGACGACCGGCACGCCCATCATCGCCGCTTTCTGCACCATCTCGACCGAGACGCGGCTCGTCAGGAGCACGGCGCCCTCGCAGGCCGAACTGCCGTCGCGGAAGAGCGCACCCGCGAGCTTGTCGAGAGCATTGTGGCGTCCGACGTCCTCCCTGACCGGGCCGATTCCGGTGCGAGGCGTCCAGAACGCCGCCGCGTGAACGGATCGCGTGTGCTGATTCAAGGTCTGGAGCGGAGACAGTGCCTGCATTGCGTTCAGCAAATCCCGTGCGCGAAAGACGATGTTATGATCTTTCACCCGCGAGGGCGCACGTCGCGCCTGTTCAAGGCTCTCGATGCCGCACAGCCCACACCCAACCGGGCCGCTGATGGCGCGGCGGCGGGCGGCCAACGACGCCGCGCAGTCGCCATCGAGCCACATCCGCACCTCGACGCCCAGCTCGTTCGGGATCAGATCGATGCTCCTGATTTCGCTTCTTCGTCGGACGATGGCTTCGGTGAGGCTGAAGCCGATGCCGAAATCCTCGAGATCAGCGGGCGTTCCCATCATCACGGCATGGGTCGAGCCGTCATAGGTGAGCGCGATGGCGGTCTCCTCGGCAATCAACCGCGAGGTCGACCGCGTCTGACCGCCGCGCCAGGCGATCTCCGAGTGCCGTGTGAAAGTCGAACCCGTCATCATGGCTCACACCGCGCCGGCATGTAGAAACCCACCCAGATCCGCACCACCCCGGCGACAACGAGGAAGGCACACACCGCAAGAGACAACGTGAACGAGGCCAGGACCGGATCATCGAGGATGAAGATCCCGGCCGCGCCGTAAACAACGCCGGCGAGCAGCCAGACCAGAAATCCCCGCATTGCGCGCACCGAGACGGCATGCACAATCTGGAAGATGCGCGCGACAACCATGGTGACGCCAATGACCAGCATGGAGACGAGACTGACAGCCATCAGATTTGCGGACGCAATGCCACCGAGGACCAATTCACCCAGCGCAACGAACCAGCTCCATTTTCCGCCGGTCGCATGGATGGTTCTTCCAAGCGACGCCTTCGAGTTCGACATATCCGTCATGGCTTGACCCTTGCACGTCTGACCGCCCTCCCGGTCATGAATAGGCGCAAACGTACAGGCGAGCCCACGTGCCATCTTTCCCGAAAACGACGAAATTGTTGATCTGCACGATGCGGAGCGTTGGCGCCATGAGCTTTCGTGGCAGGAAGGGGACGTCTCACGTCGTCGCGCGTCGGGAGCACGCTAGGCCCCACGCGGGATCTCGACGACGGTTCTGGCTCCGTCGGGTCCGAAGCGAACATCCATCGTTCCATTCAGACGCGCAACGAGCATATCGACCATGGAACGGCTGAGTCGGGGCCGGCCTTGGTCGGTTGTCCCATTGTCGATGATGCAGCACGTGACCGAATTTGCCGTTCCCCAGACTTCGAGCCGGATGGTGCCGGTCCCCTTGAGAGAGATGTGGCGTGCCGAGGCGGTGATCAATTCGAAGACGACCATGCCCAGCAACCAGCAACGCTCGGAGCTCATGTTGAGCGGCTGGAGCAGCAGCAAAAGCGCGATGCCTTCATACTCGAGCCGTGAGCGGCTGATGGACCTGCGCAATTGCTGGAGGTAGGATGCCAGATCGATGGTCGTAGCGAACTGGGGCATCTGCAATGCGTGGTGGAGGCACACATGGCTCTCCAGTCGATCCTGCACGGAAACGAGCATCGCTCTCGCCTCCGTGCAGTCGCAGCGACCGGCAGCCTCCGACAGCAACTCGATCACGGACACGAGCTCGTCCTCGATTTGATGGGCGAGCTGACGAAGCAACATGCGCTCCGCGTTCGCGCCGCTATCCGGCAAGAGCTCCGAGAGACTGCTCATCCTTCACCCGCCTCCCGGCCGAACGGCTTGCCTTACGAATTCGGACCGCTCCGCCCGGTCTCGTACAGAAACCAGATCCGCCGCTCCGTCTCGTCGATCCAGTTTTCCAGCAGGCTTGCGGTGGCCACATCGCCATATTCGTCGCAGAGCTCGTGGACCCGGCGCATTTCCCGTGTCAGCTGCTGATTGTCGCTGCGCAGCTCGGCCAGCATATCCTGCGGATCGACATAATCCGCATCGTTGTCGAGAATGCGCTGCTCGCGGGCGATGTGACCGATCGATCGCAGCGTGGTGCCGCCGATCTTGCGCGCGCGCTCTGCGATATCGTCGGTCATGGCGAAGATCTGTTCGCCCTGCTCGTCGAGCAGGAGATGGTAGTCACGGAAGTGACTGCCAGATACGTGCCAATGGAAATTCTTCGTCTTCAGGTACAGCGCGAAGACGTCGGCCAGCAATGCTCGGAGCGCGGCCGGAATGTCCCGGTTCGCATTGGCTCCCAGATCCGTCGGGCTTTGCAGGTCTGCTTTGGTCATGGTTGGTATCCTTGTTGGAAAGTGGATGGTTTCTAGCTCGAGGGCGGGCAGCGGGTCTTTCCGTGCCGAAGCATCGTTCCCGGATTGCACGTTCACAGGCGCGCCGAGACTCATTCGGTAGGCTTCATCCGCTGCCGCTCCGGCAGAGGCGAGATCGTCGCGAACACGCCATCGCGACGGACCAGGGCGTGGAACAGCGCCGCCGCCAGATGCAGCAGCACAAGGGCGAAGAACGCGAGGCCTAGATAGACGTGGGCATCCCAAAGCAGCGTGTGTGCAAAGTCGCTCTGCGGCAGCAACGCCGGAATCCGAATCCCGCTATACAGGACAACCGGGTAGGCTGCAGCCCAGAGCATGCCGAGACCAAGCAAGGGCATGACGATCATGAAGCCATAGAGCAGCAGATGCGACAATCGCGCTCCCAGCTTCATCGTCGCCGGAAGGTCGGCCGGCAATGGCGGTGCGCCGAAATGAAGCCGCAGCGCCAGCCTGACCAGGACGAGCACGAGGAGTGCGACGCCAAGCGTCTTGTGGATCAGGATGAGCGGGAGGTATTTTTGAGCCACGGTGGACACCATGCCTATACCGATGAAGAGCATGGCGATGATGCAGATCGCCATCAGCCAGTGCAGCAGCCGCTGGATCGGGGCGAAGCGTTGCGGGACATTGGTCATGGCTTGGCAACCTCGGTTCTCGGATAGTCGCTGGCTTCGGCTGCGCGAAGATCGTAGGATTTGCGGTAGACGGACGAGCGCGCCGCCGGGAAGGGATCGTCCGACACCTGGACTCCCTGCGGCAGCACGGTCGGATCGAAGTTGATGTCGCGGCACGGCCCATCCCGCTCGGGTTCAATTCGCTGCACGACCAGCGTTCCGACCTGCACCTTGCGCCGGTTCTGCGGCCAGGCCCTGCTGGGATCAGCCGTCGAATCGCCCGGCTCGGCCACAGTCGTGACCATGGTCCATCGTTGCGGCGCGGACTTCACCCGGGTCGTGATCTCCTGCTCGAGAAAATCCGGGCCACGTTTCTCAAGCTCCGCCTGGGCGATGGAAACAGGCTCTGCCGTGGGCACCAGCGACCACCGCACGGCGTGCTCATCGCCCTTCGCGTTCGTGTAGACGAAGCTGTTGAGACTGTTGTACGCCTCCTCAGCGTAGCTTCCGGTCCAGGGCGCCGTCTTGGCCCAGGCTGCGAAAGCGGCGAACTCCGGGTTCGCGCTGATGAACGTCTTCATCGCCTCCGGATCCTTCTTACCGGCTGCAACCAGCAGGCCGTGAAACGCCTCGGGCGTGGACACCGCAAAGAATGGCGGGTTGATCATCGCCATTCGCCACTCCTCTCCGTCCGCCGCCGATATCTGGAGTCCCATGCCGCGGACGCGCACGGTCGCATCCACCGCGTTCGGATCGGCCGTACCGAGGTTGAAACGGCCCAGAACCGGATAGCGGCCCTGCACGAACACCTTCGCGCGGGACAGCTCGACACCATTTCCGTTCGCTTCGAACATTCCGGTGAAGCAGATTCCCTTGGCATGATTGCGCCGGTGCCCCAGCGGCGAGCCGCTCGGAGGCGTCAACGCTGCAATCATGCGATCCGGCGTAAGACGCCCCGGCGTGAGCCACCCGGCGGTATACGCAAAGGCGGCGGCGCTGCCGCCGACCACGGCGGCAATCAGAACGAGCCATCCAAGGCTCGAACGCTCGACTCTACCTGGCTGATTCATCTAGTCCTCTCGCAACGCGGCGGCCGCCCGGCGCTCTAAAGCGCGCAGCTCTCCGCTCAATCACAGGAAGCGAACTTAGCGGACCGTCGCCATTCCGATCTTCCCAAACGCACCGTCAATTTCGTGAAGGCACGGCGGGCCGCCTGTCCGATAAGATCGCCACCGATATCGCACGTGAAGCGGCTCTGGGCCTTCCCGGCATCACCCTCCCGACGTCGGGTCGCCGCGCGGTGGCGTGCAATCCTCGCCGGCAGGTACCTGGCGAAACGCCATCGTCTTCTCGCAACAGTGATGCACAATCACGGGCTTTGCGAACAAAGCGGCTTATATATCTCGGCACAGACTATAATTCTGGAAACGCCGTCAGCCGAGCAGCGAGCCTCGCCAAGCGACTCTCCGCACGATAAAGCAAGGAGACTCGCTATGAATGCATTCAAGATCCTGATCGCCTCGGTGCTGATCTCAGCTGCGACAGTGTCGTCGGCCTCCGCCGCCTGGTCCTTCGCCGACCAGGAGCCCGCAACCTTTGCCTCGATGTATCCCGACCGCGACGTGCTGAATGGTGGCGCGTTGACCCCGGCAGGACGTATGGGCCTCGAGCGCCCCGGTGGCGCGGTTCCCGTGTTTGGCGCGGTTCAGGTTCGCAACCACCACTGGCGCCGATGACCAGCCGAACCAGCAATCAAGTACAACTACCAGATTCAGATGACCATCGTTCACGCCTCGAACGGAGTACGACCGCGCGATGCGGCGTACCCGCGGCGTGGAAGTACATGCATCCTTTCGTGCAACGACGAAAATGATCGTTCAATTGATACTGCCGATCCGGCGCGCGTATGCACATGTCTGACGTGCGAGCCGAGGCGTTCCCGGCGTCGCTTTGTCAAAGGAGATGTACGATGACTACATTGAAGCTGTTCTCGGCCGGGTTGATCGCTGCGGCCATGGTTGCTTCCCCGGCGATGGCGCGTGAAGGCAATACGAACGCGGGGCGGACGAATGTCGATGCCTACGCGTCGGCTCAACGTGTTCCGGTTACCTCCAAGCGCGGTTGCACGCGGGCTCCGGACGTCGGCGCCTATGCATCTGCCCCGTGGCGTCGCCCGCCCTGCGAGCCCAAGTCCGGCTATTGAGCGCACCGGCCGGACAACGCTGCTTCGGCAGACCGCAATTGTACGTCCTGAACTGAAGCGGGTCGTTACGCGCCTCGGGGCCTTTTTGGCTTACGCAGAAAAGAGGAATGGCAGCTCCTCATGCTGCCATTCCTCCAATTTGATCGACAACTCTCGTTTCGACCGCTCTGTCACCGGCGCTGCACGGGCAATGGCTGTACCGACATCGGGAACGTTTACCGCCGCCCGGTAGAGCGGCGACGACCGTTTCGAGTGACGCATCCATCCTTCGCGATGGTCGCGACATGGCGATGAGGCGATTGGCGCTGCACGGCTGCCCCTTCAGCACCCCGGCGGCAAGATTGGCGAGACTCCGGGCGTCGGCGCCGCACCTGACGCGTTGGCCGGTAGCACTGTCGCAGGAGATGCCAGATTCATCGTCATGCTTTCCGCGCAGGTTGAGGTGTTGGGGCTGGGCGCGACGACAGCATTTGGATCAATGCCCGTTCCGACGTCGCCGCTGATCGCGACCGGGATCGTACCCGGCGGCGGCCCGGCCTGCACTTGCGGGATCGAGAGCGGCAAACTCGCAGCGCTCGCCACCGCCCCGCCTGGCGTTGAGCTGCACGCCACCGTCACTCCGGTACCTGACGGCGCGGCCACGGAAATTGTCCCGATAGAGCTCCCGTTCTGTCCCATGACCGGTACGATTGGGACGACATTCCCCGCCGTCGGCGATCCCGTGCTCGATGTGGTCGGCATTGTCGGCATCGACGTCGCCGACATCGGAGACGTCGATGGTGGCGCACAGACGACGACCGTACCTGGCGTCGTCGGATCCGAGGCGAGCGGAACGGGTGCCAGCGTGGTATCGGGTGCACCTTGCACGGTCGTCGCGGAGAACGGACCCGGGCTATTGAGCGGTGAGGTGACGATCGCGCCCGGTACGGTCGACAGGCTCATCGCCGTGCTGCCGGTTGTTGCGACCTGGGCTTTGCCCGCAGAGCAGCCGAGCACCACGGCGGCGAACGCCGCGCAAAGAATGCGGATCATGTCTGCCCCCCCTGGCTCACCTCATCCTTGCGAATGGAGACGTGGGTGCCCTCCGCCAGATTGACCGCCGGATTGAGCACGACCTGGTCGCCGGGCCGCACACCCTCGCGTACTTCGACCGACGTGCCGAAATCTCGTGCGATCGAGACCTTCTGCAAGTGAACGGTGCCGTTGCGCACGACTGCGACATGCAGGCCGTTCTGGTCGAAGACCAGCGCATCGGCCGGAATGGACATCGACGGCGTCTTGCGCGGGATCGACAGTTGGACCGTGCAGTAGATGCCGGGGCTCAAGGCGCCGTCGGGATTGGGTACGTCGATCTCGGTCAGCAGCGTGCGGCTTCCCGGCTGCAACGCAGTCGCGATGCGCGTGACCTTCCCTGGAAATACCCGATCCGGGATTTCGGGAACGTGGATTTCGGCCTCGACGCCCGGCGCGAAGCCGAAGGCCTCGTCCTGCGGCACGAAGACTTGCGTTCGAATCACGTTTGAATGCATCAGCGTGAACATGAAGGTCGATCCGGCCTGGACGAGGCTGCCATTGTCCACGTTGCGTTGCGTGATCACACCGTCGAACGGTGCCACCACGCGCTGGTAGGCCTTCTCCTGCTGAAGGACACGAATCTGCGCCTCTTGCGCCGTGATGTTTGACTGGGCGACGCTCACGGCCGCCTGCTGGGCGCGCAGGGTGAGACGGTCGTTGTCGCCTTGCTGAGCTGTCAACCAGCCCTGCTTGACCAGATTGCTGTCCCGCGCATTGGTGACGTCGGCAAGCTCACGACTCGCCTGCGCCTGCTGTAACGCCGCCTGGTTCTGCGCGAGCGTCGCCTGCGCCTGCGCGATCTGCTGGTCGAGTTCCGGCGCGGTGATCTCCGCAAGGAGATCGCCCTTCTTCACGTGATCGCCGATGTCGACGTAGCGCTTCTCGATGTAGCCGCTGGCCCGTGCGAAGATGTTCGCCGCCTCGAATGCCGTCGTCGTCGCCGGAAGGGTGACCTTCGCGAACTCGGCGCTGGCGCGGACCGTCGCCACCCGAACCTCCGGAACGGCGGTCCTGATCTGCTCTGACGATACAGCCAGATCGCGTGCGGCCTGATAATGCCGCCAGCCGCCCACGCCGAGACCGCCGACAAGGAGCAGGAACATGGCGCCGCCAAGCCATACGCCGCCGTACCGGCGGCGCGGTCGTGCGTCCTTGCCTGGCAGCTCCACGATGCGGCCGCTTTCCGCATCGGGCCGATCACTCACGTCGTGGCTGTTGGTCCGCACGCGAACATCGCTCATTCCGGTGACTCCTCGAACACGCCGTGGTGAGGCTTGCCGTCGTTGCGCTTGCGTAGCCAGGCGAAGAGATAGGGCACGATCAGCAATGTCGTCGGCGTTGCGAACAGCAGCCCCCCGATGACGGAACGGGCGAGCGCCGCGTTCTGCTCCTCGCCCGGGCCTCCGATCGCCATCGGGATCATGCCCACGATCATCGCGGCAGCCGTCATCAGCACGGGGCGGATTCGCGTACGACCCGCGCTCAGCGCGGCCTCGAACGCGGTGTGCCCGTTCAATTGCGCGTCACGCGCGAAGGTCACCAGCAGGATGGAGTTAGCCGAGGCGACGCCGACGGCCATGATCGCACCCATCAGCGAAGGCACGTTCAGGGTCGTCCCCGTGATGAACAGCATCGTCACGATACCGCATAAAGTCGCGGGCAGCGCCATGATGACGACAAAGGGGTCGCCGAAGTTCTGGTAATTCACGACCATCAGCAGATAGACCAGGATGGCGGCAAACAGCAGCCCGATCCCGAGATCGCGGAACGATTGACGCATGCTCTGGATCTGCCCCAGAACCTCAATCGAATTTCCCGGCTGGAGCTGCTTTTGAAACGTCGACGTGACCTTGTCGATGTCGGCCGAGACGCTGCCGAGATCGCGCCCCTGCACGCTCGCATAGACGTCAAACACCGGCTGAACGTTCGCTTGGTTCAAATTGGTGGGCACGGTCCCTCGCTTGAAAGTCGCGACATTGCTGAGCAGGCCGGGCACCGTCTGCCCGCTTGCGGCCGGCGAGGCCGACACCGGCGTGTTCCCCAGCGCGTTGAGCGAGTTGGCCCGGTACTCCGGCGTCTGAACGGCAAGATAATAGGGAATGCCCGACGTCGGATCGGTCCAGAAATTCGGCGAGACCTGGGCGGACGAGCTGAGGCTGACATTGATGTTGGTTGCCACCGTGCTGGCATTGAGCCCCAGCTGTGCGGCCCTTGTGCGGTCGATGTCGGCGTAGAATGCGGGAGCGTCGACCTCCTGTTGAAGATGCGCGTCGACGACTCCCGGAATGGCAGCCAGGCTCTTTTGCAGCTCCTTCGCCACGGACAGGTTGTTGGCGCCGTAACCGACGGTGCGGACGTCGATTTGCGCCGGCAGGCCGAAATTCAGGATCTGGGTGACGATATCCGCCGCCTGGAAATAGAAGACGTCCTCGGGGAATGCCGCCGGCAAGGCCTGGCGCAGCTTCCTGACGTAATCTGCGGTCGGCCTGTGGCCGTCCTTGAGCGATACGAGGATCGTGCCGTCGTTCACTCCTATCGTCGAACCGTCGGTGAAGGCCAGATTGTAGGGACGCGCCGGCAGACCGATATTGTCTACGATCAGCCCACGATCCCGGTCTGGAATGACTTCGCGGATCTTGTCCTCGACCGCCTGGAAGATGGCCTCGGTGCGCTCGATCCGGGTCCCCGCGGGCGCACGGACGTGGAGCTGGATCTGACCGCCGTCGATCAGGGGATAGAAGTCCCTGCCCACATAGACGAACATGACGGCCCCGAGCGCCAGCACGAGCACGGCAGCGATCGGCACGATGCTGCGACTCCGGAGCAGGGTCCTCAGAAATTCGGAATAGCCGTCGCGCAGGCGCTCGAAGCCGCGCTCGAACGCGGCGGACGCGCGCGAAAACATCCCGGACGAACGCTGGCCCTCACCATGACGCCGCTCGCCCTTCAACAGCAGACCGATCGTGATCGGCGTGAGAGTCCGCGACAGCGCGTACGACGCCAGCATGGCAAACACCACCGCAAGGCCGAGCGGCGTGAAGAGGTATTTGGCCGGTCCTTCGAGGAATACGACAGAGGTGAAGACGCAACTGATGGCGAGCGTGGAGACGAGCGTCGGTACCGCGATTTCGGCCGCGCCATGCAGCGTCGCTTGCGACAGTGGCATCCCCTCCTCGGTCCAGAGCCGATGCGTGTTCTCGATCGTCACCGTCGAATCGTCGACCAGGATGCCCACCGCAAGCGCCAGCCCACCCAGCGTCATCGTGTTGAGGGTCTCGCCAAGGAAATGCAGGACGATCAGCGAAGACAGCATCGCGAGCGGGATGGAGATCAGGACCACGAGCGTCGACCGCCACGATCCCAGAAATACCAGGATCATCAACGCCGTGAGACCTGCCGCGATCGCGCCTTCGCGCAGCACACCATCGACGGAGTGGGTAACGAAGACCGATTGGTCGAACAATTCGGTGATCTTCAGCCCGGCTGGCGCCGATGCCCGGATCGATTTCAGGGCCTGCTTGACCCCGTTGACGACGGCAAGCGTCGAGGCGTTACCGTTCTTGATCACGCTCAGCAGAACCGAACGGTGACCGTCCTCGCGCACGATATTCTGCTGGACCTGCGATCCGTCCCGAACCTGAGCGACATCCTTCAGCAGGATCGTCGCGCCATTCGCGAACTTGACCGGGATCATGTTGAGATCCTTGATCGAGGCCGGCGTCGCGTTGGTTCGCACAGTGTACTGGGTATCGCCGATCTTCGCCGTTCCGGTCGGCAGCGTCAGGTTCTGGGTATTCACCGCATTGACGATGTCGAGCGGCGTCAATCCGCGCGACAACAGCTTGTTCGGGTCGATGTCGACCATGATCTGGCGATACTTGCCACCCGCAGGTGTCGGCAGCGTCACCCCTGGAACGGGAGCCAGTTGCTGCCGGATCCGGTAAATGCCAAAATCGTAAAGCTGCTGCTCGTTCAATTTGTTGGACTCGAGGCTGAGCTGCAGTACCGGCACGCTCGATGCATTGAACTGCACGATGACGGGCGGCTGAATGCCGGGCGGCATCAGGGCGCGGATGGCGTTCGTTGCCGATACGATCTGCGAGATCGCGAGATCCAGATTGACGTCTGGCTGGAAGTATATCTTTTGAACCGACAAGCCATTGAGCGTCTGCGCTTCGATGTTCTTGATGCCGCTGACATTGGCGCTGATCGAATACTGGCTGTACGTGGAGACGCGCTGCTCCATCTCCGGGGTCGAGAGACGCGGTATAGCTCCAGATGACCGTGACGACGGGGATGCGAATCTCGGGAAAGATGTCCGTCGGCATCGACCAGACAGAGATGCCGCCCAGAAACAGGATCAGCGCCGCGAGCACATAGAATGTGTGCGGAAACCGGAGCGCAAAGCGGACAATTCCCATGGCGACGACTACCTGCAGCAGGTTGCGGGAGATCTCAGTTCAGATGACCACGATGCTTGACCGTTCAAATGAAAACGAGTTCAGCATGGCGACCTCTCGATCGCTCGCGTCGAGGCGAACGCCTCGCGCTGGCGACACTGCCGGAACAATTGGGGGACGACTGAGACGGCGCCACGCGCCGTTCCTGTCCGCGGGCGGCCGCGGGCTCCTCGGTGGCACGGATGGCTGCACGCCTGACCTTTGCAAAGGCACGAATCTCGATCTGCCGGACGCGTTCGCTGGAGATCGAAAGCTCGCGGGCGAGTTGATCGAGTGTCGGGGGATGCTCCGCCAGCCGCCTTGCCTCCAGCACGCGCCGCTCGCGCGCCGTCAGGCCATTCAGCGCAATGCGCAAGGCACCGGTCCGATGTTCCATCTGATCCTGATCGGCAAGGATGGTCTCGGCGTCGCTCGCTTCGTCCACAAGCAAGGCCTCCCACTCGGTACCTTGTTCGTCGCCGCCGACCCGCGCATTCAGCGACAAGTCACCGTGCAGGCGGCAATCCATCTCCATCACCTCGCGCGCCGAAACTTCGAGCTTGGTGGCGATCGCCTCGGCGACATCGGGGGTAAGCCGCGCCATCCCGCCCTGGCCGACCCTTCTCATCTCGCCACGAAGCCGGAAGAACAGCTTCTTTTGAGCAGCCGTTGTTCCGATCTTGACCAGCGACCAGGAGCGCAGGATGTATTCGTGGATGGCGGCCTTGATCCACCACGTCGCATAGGTAGAAAATCGCGAGTTTCGGTCGGGCTCGAACCGGGACGCGGCAATCACCAGCCCGAGATTGGCCTCGGCCATGAGATCTGCGAATGGAAGGCCGTATCCCTTGTAGGTCCGCGCGACCTTGGCGGCGAGCCGGAGATGGCTCGTGATGAGCGCGTTCGCGGCATCGCCGTCTCTCGTCTCCTGCCAGCGACGCGCAAGCTGCTGCTCCTGCTCGCGTTCGAGCAGGTCGTATCGACCGATGACTGACGAATACGCATTGAACCCAGCGGCCGCCGTACGCCTGCCCGGCTCGGCCGTCTCGATATTGCTTAAACCCGCGTGTCGCGTTGGCATGTCCTGCTCCCACATTCGAACCCGCAAGCGGAACGTAAGAAGCCTCCCACTGGCGGCGCCAGTAAACTGCACTTAACAAGCCTGAATTCGCTTTCAGATATCTCGCTGCTCTTTCCGCTTCGCACGTGTCGCACATGGCATCTGTGGTCACATCGGCGCGAGGCTCGCGTGAAGCGAGCGAGCCGGTGCGGACGTCGCGGCTTCGCGTGATGTCGCGCCCGTCGAGGCGAGGATCTCCACCCGTCCGCCGGGTGCCGGGCAAATGGTCAGGCAGAAGCCATGCAGCTTGACGATGGCTGCGACGAGACTCAGGCCCAGCCCCACTCCCGGCGTGTTGCGCATCTTGTCGGAGCGATAGAACCGGCGCAGCACCGCCTCGCGCTCCCCCTCGCCGATGCCGGGCCCGGTATCGATCACGCGCACGAGCGCGGTCCTCTCGTCCGACACCAGCGCGAGCGTCACTCTTCCGCCCGCAGGGGTGAACTTGACGGCATTGTCCACGAGATTGGCAACCGCCTCGAACAACAGGTCCCGATCACCCCGCACCTGCACCTTGCGGTCGATCTCGACGTCAATTTCGATTTCCTTGTCTTCGGCGATGGGTTCGTAGACATCGCACACCTGCCGCAGAATCTCGTCGAGCGCGACGTCGCCGAAACCGGCCGTCCGGCTGCTGCTTTCGATTTCGGCCAGGCGCAGCAGCGCGGTAATGATTGCGAGCGATTGGTCGATTCCGGCCATTGCCTTGTCCACGATGACCTGAAGGTCCTCCAGAGTGGCCGCGTGCGAGCGGCCGCGCTCCAGCGCCAGGCGGGCTCGCGTGAGCGGCGTCCTGAGATCGTGAGCAATATCGTTGCCCACGCCGGCCAGCGCGTTGATCGTGGTCTCCATTTCATCGAGCATGCCGTTGACGATCCTGGCCAGCCGCGCGAACGGATCGTCGACGTTGGTCTGCGGGAGCCGTTCGCGGAGATCGCCGGCCACGATGCGCTGAACCCTCTGGTTCACCTGCTCCACGCGCCTCTGTGCGCGGACGCTCAGCCAGGCCCCGGCCAGCAGGCAGAGGCAGAATGCCGGCAGCAGACCGAGCAGCAGCGCCTGCCCGACGACGTTCGATATCTCGCGCGTCTCGTCGACGTTCCTCCCAATCACCAGGATATGACCGTTGCCCAGCCGCCTGCCCGCGGCCTTGACAACGGCATCGCGAGCCGCCGAGGGCCCGTCCCGTGCGAGCCGCACGCTCTGGACCGGCCCACCGAGATCGAGCCGTGATGGCAATCGCCCGATGTTGCCGGCAAGCAGAGTCCCTGCGGCATCAAACAACCCGGCATATTGCACGCCCCTGGAATCCTGCTTGAGATGATCGGAGATCGCGTCGATGAGGCGGCCGGGCGGCAGCTCGGCCATGAAGTTGAGCTGCGTTGCAATCATGCGGTCGGATCGCACGATCAGGTAGTCGTCGATCTTCCAGTAGATGAAGGCGAATAGCCCGACGACGAACAACGCCAGCGTGGCCGCCATTGCCGCGGCCCAGAGGAACGTGTTGGAGCGAATGAACTGAATCTGGCGCATCGATCCGCCGGACCGGTTTAGCGAACGCGCAGCACGAAGCCGGAGCCGCGAACGTTGTGGATGAGCGGCGTCTCGCCGGGGCCGTCGACCTTGTGACGAAGGCGGCCCATGTGCACATCGATGAGATTGGTGGTTGCCGGGACGAATTTGTAGTTCCAGACCTCCTCGAGCAGCATCGCGCGTGTGAGCAGCTGATCGCTCCGGCGCATCATGTATTCGAGCAGACGGAATTCGCGTGGCAGCAGATCGATCTCGCGCTCGCCACGCCGCACGGTCCGCTCGATCAGGTCGAGTTCCAGCGGCCCGGCGCGCAACGTGGTCTCGCGGCTGTCGATCGGACGCCGCAGCAATGCCTCCACTCGCGCGACGAGCTCGATCAGCGCGAACGGCTTGGTGAGATAGTCGTCTCCTCCGACGCGCAATCCACGCACCCTGTCGTCGACCGCGCCGAGCGCACTCAGCACCAGAACGGGCGTCCTGACCTGGTCCTTGCGCAGGGCCTCGATGACGGTCAACCCGTCCATTCCGGGCAGCATGCGATCGACGATCAGGGCATCGGGAGAGGATTCTCGCGCCCGATCGAGACCGCCTATTCCGTCAGGCGCCCATCGCACCTCGAACCCGCGCTCGGTGAGTTCGGCGACGATCGCGTCGGCGGTCTCGGCGTCATCCTCGATCAGGAGTATCCGCGTCATTGTGCTGGTCCCACGTCCTGCGAGGCCTCGCGGCCGGCGGCGAAGCATGGGCTCGGTGATCCGCGACGACATGTTCAATGCCCACCCGGGCCGAACATGCGAGGCAGGACCGGCATGCGACGCACCGCGCTCTGGCAAGAGAAGTAATTCTGCGGGGAATGAAGCTCCATTAAATTGCATGTCAGGGAGCCTGGAAGCGCGGCCACGGCGGGCGCCGGCGCGAAGGCGATCGAATGTGCTGTCGCGATGATCATCTCTCATCTCCATGCAGCAGGACGTCCCAGCAGATATGTCCTCAGCGAGGCTGCTGTTACGCGCCAAGATCGAAAACGTTGCCAGTTTGCACGATCGTGCTTGCCGGCAAGGCCGGGATCACGGCCCATTGAACGCGGGTGAGCATTTCGTGCGTTTTGTCGACGCGCGCTCGTCCGCACCTCCTTCGCAGGCCGGCTTGGACTGCCAGCTGTCATCAAAGGAGAAGCCAAATGACCACTCTCAAGCTCTTGTCGACCGGACTAATCGCAGTCGCCATGCTCGGCGGACCCGCCATGGCGCGGGAGCGCCATACCGACGTCCGCCCATCCGCCATGCAAGCCGATCCGGTTGCATCGTACGGCTCGGTCTATCAGGTCGGCCGCGCCTGCGTTCCAGCGCCGCGTGTCGGCGCGTTCGCGACGGCGCCGTGGACTGGCAACAACGTTCCCTGTGAGCCGGGCACCGGCAGCTTCTGATCCCGACGTCGCGGCCGGGCGGCTCGCTCGGCCGCCGCCGCTCAGCGATGGGGACGGGCCTGACACTGAGCCCGTCCCCGCTCGGCGTCGGCGGATCACCTCGCCGATGCGCAGCGCCCCGCTCCTGAAATCGAATTCAGTGGGATTGCCGCGCGACCTTCCCATCTTCCTTTCGAGACGGGACTTGCTGACGGCACGAGGCTGAAGCGACGGCATCGGCCGCCGGGAATTCGAACACGAAAGGAGTTCCTCATGAAACGAGCATTGATGATCATGGCGACAGCGGCGCTTGCCTCAGCGCTGGCGGTCGGAACGGCCGAGGCACATGGCGGCGGTGGAGGTGGCCACGGCGGCGGTGGCTTCGGTGGCGGACATATGGGCTTTGGCGGCGGCCACATGGGCTTCGGTGGCGGCGCGCATTTCGGCGGCATGGGACATGCCGGCGGATTCGGCGGCGGAACCCGGCTCGGCGGCGAGCACCTCGGCTTCGGCGATCATGTCGTAACCCGCGGCCTGCGGCAGCACGCATTTCACCGCTTTGACCGCTTCCGGTCCGGATATGGATTCTACGGCGCCTATCCGGGTTGCTATGATTGGTACGAGCTGCATCCGGGCCAACCGTTGCCGCTGAGTTGCAGCTAGGTCCGCGCGCACGGCGCCGATCGATCCGGATCATGCGCCCACGCGGTCCGGATCGATCCAACACCAGCGGATTGCGCCTGTGCGTCATCTCGGGAGGATGCTGGCACGCTGGATGCATCGAGTGAGGCAAGCCGTATTGCATCCAGGCACGGAATCGCCGATCCAAGTTGGACGAGCGCACCACCCGGGGCGCAGGCGCAATGGAGAGTCTCTTGGCTGAGAACGCTCATTCGACAATTCGGTCGGCCGATCCCCGCGGCAGGTGGCCCGAGCTGTCCCAGGCAGAACGCGATGCCGCCTACGACAACAACGCGGCCGTCAAGAACAGCGCGGCCCTGATCGCCGAGCGCAACGAAGCCTCCGGCCGGCTGCGGGGCACGCTGAAATCCCACCTCGACCTGCCCTATGGCGAGCGAGCCAACAACAAGATCGACCTCTACCCCGCCGCCAGGCCGGATGCGCCTTGCCTGGTATTCTTGCACGGCGGCTATTGGCAGCGCAATTCGCGAGAGCTGTTCGCCATGCTGGTCGAAGGCGTCGCGGCGCATGGCTGGTCGGTTGCCATACCCGGCTATTCGCTGGCGCCTGAGGTGTCCCTGACCGACATCGTCGGCGAAATCCCGCGCGCACTCGACTGGCTCGCCGCGCATGGCGCGTCCCATGGCATCGCCGGGCCGGTCGTGCTGTCGGGCTGGTCCGCCGGCGCCCATCTCGTCGCGATGGCGCTCGATCATCCGCGCGTCCAGGCGGGGCTGGCGATCTCTGGCGTCTATGATCTCGCACCGATCCGCGATACCGGGCTGAACAAAGCGCTGAAGCTGACGGATCAGGAAATCGCCACACTGTCGCCGCTTCGCCTGCCCGTGACGCAGAAGCGGCTCGACATCGCCTATGGAAGCAACGAGCTGCCGGCCCTCGTGAACGATTCAATCGATTTCCACGAGAAGCGCGCGGCGGCCGGAGCGCCGGGCAAGGTCATCCCGGTCGAAGACGCCGACCATTTCACCATTCTCGAGGCGCTGCGCCGGCCGGACGGCGTTCTCGTCGGCGCCGCTCGGCGACTGCTGGATTAAAGCTGCGAAAACAACCCCATGCACAGTAGAGACCCCGTTGTTCTCAAAGGCAAATTTTTCGAAGGCCAATCGACACCGTCGTGACCGCTTTGACTCGTCGGGCAAAACAGGGGCATAGTGTCATCATCGCCCCGGCTGCCGCTCCTGCATCTCTATCCAGATTCGCTCGCCCGTGATCCGCACCGGATAAAGCCGCAGCGGCGGGCTCGGCCATCCCGCGGTGATTGCCCCATCGCGCAAACCGAAAGATGCCGCATGGCGCGGGCAATGAAGCCGCCCTGCCGTCACCCGCCCGAGAGCAAGATCGGCCTGTTCGTGCGGGCACGCACGTTCGCAGGCGACGACATGGCCCTCGTTCCAGATCACGAGCAGGTCGTGCCCGGCGACGCGGACGATCGCCTCCAGCTTCAGCCGGTCGAGATCGCAGACGGCAATCCACCCGGCCTCGTCATCCACCGAGATAGGCCTTGCGCACATGCTCGTTCGCGATCAGCTCGGTACCGGCGCCCGACAGCACGATACGACCGTTCTCGAGCAGATAGGCGTGATCGCACATCTCGAGCGCGGCGAAGGCGTTCTGCTCGACCAGCAGCACCGTGGTGCCGGCATCGCGGATGCCGCGGATGATCGCAAAGGTCTGCTCGACGATGTTGGGCGCGAGCCCGAGCGATGGTTCGTCGAACATGATCAGCCGCGGTCGCGACATCAGCGCGCGCCCGATCGCAAGCATCTGCTGCTCGCCACCGGACAGCGTCCCTGCCGCCTGCCGGCGCCGCTCGGCGAGCCGCGGAAATTCCGCGTAGATGCGGTCGCGGTCGGCCGCAATCTCACCCGAACCACGACGGAGGTAGGCTCCCATGTCGAGATTCTCCTCGACACTCATGTGCGGAAACACGCGTCGCCCTTCCGGACAATGCGCGATTCCGCTCGCCAGCACGCGCGGCGGCCTCGCCCCGGTGATTTCGATGCCCTCGAACCGCATCTGGCCCGACCGTGGCGGCACCAGGCCGGAGATGGCACGCAACGTCGTGCTCTTGCCGGCGCCGTTGGCACCGATCAGCGCGACCAGCTGGCCGGCCTTCACCTCCAGCGAGATGCCGCGCAGCGCGGTGACGCCGCCATAACCACAAACCATCTCGCGGATCTCAAGCACGTCCCGCTCCATGTCCGAGATAGGCCTCGATCACCGCCGGATCGTTGCGGATCACGTCTGGTGTCCCTTCCGCGATGATGCGGCCGTAATTGAGCACAACGATGCGATCCGAGACGGTCATCACCATCGGCATGTCATGCTCGACCAGGAGGATCGTGATGCCGCGGTCGCGGATGCTGCGGATCAGCTCGACGAAGCGGTGGGTTTCCGAGGCGTTCATGCCGGACACCGGCTCGTCGAGCAGCAGCATCGACGGTTCCGCCGCGAGCGCCAGCGCGACACCGACGAGACGCTGCTCGCCGTAGGACAGTGAGCCCGCGGCATCGTGCGCGCGACGTTCGAGCCCAACCCATTCCAGCAGCTCGCCCACCCGCTGCCGCAGCCTGTGCTCCGAGGCGCGCGCGCCCGGCAGGCCGAGGATGGCATCGAGCAGCCGGACCCGGCCCTGGCGGTGCAGGCCGATCAGGAGATTGTCGTGGACGCTGTCGTTGGGGAAGACGCTGGTGCGCTGGAAGGTGCGGATCAGACCGAGATCGGCGATCTGATGCGGCTTCAAACCGGCGAGCGCAGTGCTGCGATAGGTCACGCGGCCCGCGCTCGGCGTCAGGAAGCCGGTCATGACGTTGAAGGCGGTGGTCTTGCCGGCGCCGTTCGGCCCGATCAGGCTGACGATCTCGCCCTCGCCGACGGTGAAACTCATGTCGGATATCGCAACCAGCCCCCCGAAGCGGACGGCGACCTGATCGATGGTCATGGCAATGCTGCGCGCCGTCATCACGCCGGCTCCTTGGCAGCGGTCTCCGTGAGAGCCGCCGGCGCCGGCGACCGGCGCCGCCGCCCAGCCAAACGCAGTGCGAGCGACGGCACGATGCCGCGCGGCAGCACGAACAGGATGGCGATCAGCACGCCGCCATAGGCGATCCATTGTGCTTCCGGCGCCATCACCGGACGGAGCGCGACCGGCAGCAGCCCGAAGATGAGTCCGCCGACGACAGGCCCGGCCAGGGAGCCTTTGCCGCCGGTAATGACCATGATCACCATGGTGACGGTGTTGATGAAGGCGAACACTTCGGGGTCGATGATCCGGATGTAGTGGGCATAGAGGCTGCCCGCCGCGCCGGCGATCGCGGCCGAGATCACCGCGGCAATCGTCAGCGTCCTGGTCACGTCGATGCCGACGGAGACGGCCAGGGTCTCGTTCTCCATCAGGCCACGCATGGAGCGGCCGAAATGGGAATGAACGAGCCGCGCGATCAGGAGATAGGCGATGAGCGCGACGACCAGGACAAGATAGTAGTTGTGGAATTTCGTGCGCAGCGTCAGTTCGCCAAAGCCGGGCAACGGCAACGCGATGGACGGGATATTGGTCAGCGCCAGCGGGCCCTGTGTCAGTTCGACCCAGTTCAGCGCGACCAGCCGGACCACCTCGGCAAAGGAGATCGTCACGATGACGAAATAGGCGCCGCGGACCCGGAACGACAACAGGCCGACGAAATAGCCGCACAATCCTGCAATCAGGATCGCCAGCACGAAGCCTATGATCGGCGGCCAGGGCGTATGAACCAGCCGAAAGCCTCCGGGCAGGCCGACGTCGAAGCCGAGCGAGGTCAGCGCGCTGACATAGGCGCCGATGCCGAAGAAGGCGATGTGACCGAGGCTGAGCTGGCCGGTGAAGCCGAGCAGAAGGTTGAGGCTCATCGCGCCGATGACGAAGATCCCGGTCGTGATCAGCGCATTCAGGAGATAGGGATCGCGCAGCCAGAGCGGGACCGAGGCGAGCGCCGCGACGGCGAGAATGATGATGATCGCCTTCATCCGACGCGCTCCGCGCGCGCGAACAGGCCGGTCGGCCGGAAGATCAGCACCGCGATGATGATCAGGAAGCCCATGGCATCGCGGTAGCCCGATGAGACGTAACCGGCACCGAGCTCTTCGGCGAGCGCCAGGATGAAACCGCCGATCACGGCGCCCGTGATGTTGCCGAGGCCCCCGAGGATGACGATCGCGAAGGCCTTCACCGCGGCGAGATCGCCCATCTGCGGGAAGATCACGTAGACCGGCCCGAGCAGCGCGCCCGCGGCGGCGGCCAGGCTGGAGCCGATCGCGAAGGTCGAGGTGTAGATCATGTCGACATTGACGCCCATCAGCGAAGCCGTGTCGTGGTCCTGGAACGTCGCCCGCATCGCGCGGCCGAGGCTGGTCTTGTTGATGAGCAGATACGTCACCAGGATCAACAGTGCCGCGGCAGCGAGAACGAACAGCCGCAGCCAGGACACCGACAACGGACCGAGCACGAGCGGCGCCTCCGGAAACGGCGTTGCCACCGATTTGGCGACGCCGCCCCAGATCCACAGCGTCCCCGACTGCATCGCAATCCAGGCGCCGATCATGACCAGCATCGTGGTGTCGATGTCTGAGCCGCGCAGCGGTCGCAGCAATGTCAGCTCGATGACCGCCCCGACCAGCCATCCGGCCAGCACGGCCACGGGCAGCGCGAGAAAGAAGTTCAGCCCGAGCTGCTGCACCACGATGAACATGATGTAGGCCCCGAACGTGTAGAGCACACCATGCGTGAAGTTCACCACATTCATGATGCCGAAGATCAAGGTCAGCCCGATGCCCAGCAGCGCATAGGTGCCGCCGAGCACGAGCATGTTGATCAGATGCTGGAGAAATTCGCTCAAGGCCGGTCCTGAATGTTGGATGACGGCGAGGGCCGCTACGTGCCGCCCTCGCCCGGGATTGACTGATGCTAAAGCGGAACGGCTTTACGTTGGATCGATTGCCACAGGCTCGGTGCAACCTCTCCCGCTTGCGGGAGAGGTCGCGCCGAAGGCGCGGGTGAGGGCTTTCTCCTCTTGGGGATTGTCCCGTTGCGGAGACACCCTCTCCCCAACCCTCTCCCGCAAGCGGGCGAGGGAGCGCACCTCCTTCGTTGCTGCATCGAACCCAACCTCCTCGCCGTTTAAAGCGTCTTCATCCCGACCTTGCCGTCGCTGATCTCGATGAGATAGACGTTCGGCTGGCTCTGCCCGCTCTCCTTGCCTTCAGGGCCGGACTTGCGGAACACGATGTCGCCGTTCAGCCCCTTGATGTTGATCTCCCAAAGCGCGGCCTTGATCGCGGCAGGCTCGGCCTTGCCGGCCTTCTCGATCGCGGCCGCCGCGGTGCGGATGCCATCATAGCCACGGAAGCTCTCGGTGCAGCCGGCGAAGTCGAAGCCGCGCTTCTTCCACTCCGTGATGAAGTAATTGGTCGCTTCCGGATTCGGCGTCTTGTCCGGGAACCAGGGCAGGAAAGTCGTCAGATGCATGGTGCCGTTGGCGGCAGCTCCCGCCTGGGCGATGATCTGGTCCGGATTCTGCGAGCCGCCTGTGGTGATGATGCGCTTCTTCAGGCCCAGCGCAGCCGCCTGCTTGAAGATCAGCGTCAACTGATCGACCGCGGTGGTGACGATGACCGTCTCGGAATCGGAGCTCTTGATCTTGGAAAGCTGGGCGCTCATGTCCTGAGCACCCTGGTCCATGGTCTCGACCAGGCCGATGGTGATGCCCTTGTCCTTCATCATCTTGCTGAAGTCCTCGGCGGTGCCGCGGCCCCAATCGTTGTTGATGACGAGGAAATCGACCTTCTTCAGCGCGAGCTTGTCGACGATGCCCTTGAACGCCGCAGCTTCAACCGCCGAGGGCGGCGAGATGCGGAAGATGAAGGGGTTTCCCGTCGTCGTGATCTTGCCCGAGGACGAGGTCTCGACCACCATCGGGGTCTCGTACTCCATCAGCTTCGGCATCACCGCGAGCGTCAGGCTCGAGCCCCAGGCGCCCATCAGCACCGGCACCTTGTCGCTGGTGATGAGCTTTTCGGCGACGGCGGCAGCTTCGGTCGGGTTGCTCTTGTTGTCCTCTATCACCAGCTCGATCTTCTTGCCGAGGATGCCGCCCTTGGCGTTGATCTCGTCGGCGGCGATCTTGGCGCCGTTCACGACATAAGTGCCGGAGGCCGCGAACGCGCCGGTGAGCGGCTCGTTGACGCCGATCTTGATGGTCTGCGCCGCCGCGGCGCCGCCCAACAAGGCCGTCGCCAGTGCGATGGCAGGAACCAGTCCGAGTGCTCTTGTCATGTTGTCTCTCCAATCCAACGCTGTTGATGTCTACGCAATCCAGGCTTCGTCACTTCCGGTGTGCGAGCACACCGTCAACCCGCCCCGCTCCGGCGGCCAAAGATGCGGGCGATCCGTGCGCGCAAAACGTCCGACGCAATCGACCAGAAGCTCAGCTCCGCCGACGTCCCCGGCCCTGACGGCACGCCGGACATGTGGCGATCGAGGTTGGCGGTGAAGTCCGCGACCAGGCGCCGGGCGAGATCCCGCACCAGGCCGGGACGGCCGATTTGGGCCAGCATTCCCGTGAGCGTGTAGCCGATCGACAATTCGACGGCCGTCGCCGCGCCGCCGTCCAGCGGAAGCAGACGGTAACGGATCTCGCCTTGCGTCGCCGAGCGGCTGCGCGGATCGGTGCCGATGCCGACGATGCGGCCGGAAAGCGAGGCGGGATCGCGCTCGACGCGCGCGACGCCCTCGAAGGCTGCAGCGACCGGACCGAGCTTGACGCGGATCGCCCCCTGCACGCGCTCCGGCGTCGGCGGCGAGCGCAGCGATACGCCCGGGAGGCAAGCGGCGATGACCGAGATATCGTCGAACATCGCAAATACCTTCGCCGGCGGATACGGCAGCGTGAAGCGCTGGTCGAGCACGGTCGCCGGGGTGAAGTCGGGGATGCTGCAGGCCGCGATGTTCTCTGAAGCCGCAGCCAGCGCTTGTTGCGCAGGTCGCGACTCGCTGCGACCGGGCGCGGCGCGTCCCGACCCGACGGGGCCGAGACCGGTCCGGCCGGCACCTGCCAGCGGCGCGATGCTGCGCGCGCGCCTTGCCTCGATCACGGACTGCACCGCGCGCACGATTCCGACATAGCCGGTGCAGCGGCAGAGATTGCCGCTCATGCCGACGCGAATGCTGCGCTCGTCGGCGTCGGGAAGACGCAGCACCAGATCGCGCGCGGAGACCAGCATGCCGGGCGTGCAATAGCCGCATTGCAGCGCATGCTCGCGGGTGAAGGCGGCGCGCAGCTCGGAAGTGACCTCGTCCTCGTCGAGCCCCTCGATCGTGGTGACGTCGGCGCCCTCGCAGGCCGCCGCATAGATGATGCAGGAGCGCGCCGGCACACCGTCGAGCAGCACGGTGCAGGCGCCACAGACGCCGTGCTCACAGCCGAGATGTGTGCCGGTCAGATCGAGCTTGTCGCGAACGAAATCGGCAAGGCTGGTGCGCGGCTCGGCGGGCACCTCCACCGCGCGGCGATTGACGTGGAGCGCGATCGTGCTCATGCCGCGGCCTCCTGGACGGCGCGCCTCAGCACGCTCACATGGATATGGCGCTGCGCGGCATCATCGATGCCGGCCTTGGCCAGGAGCGCGTCGGCGATCCGGGCATCGAAACGCTGCTTGTAGTCGGCGGTGATGCGGCCGCCGAACAGCTCCACCGCGTCGGTGATGACCAGGGGAGTCGTGTCGATCGCGCCGATCACGATGCGCGCCGAAGCCGCGGCGGGATCGATCAGGACCGCACCGATGGCATGGGCGAACTCGCCGGTCTTGCGGCAGCTCTTCGCATAACCCCAATGCGCCGTGGCCGATCGCGCCGGCACGTGCACCGCCTCGACGATCTCGCCCGTGTGCAGCGCAGATTCCAGGGCACCCAGCACGAACGCCTCGACGGACATCGTGCGCGCACCGGCCAGGCTGCGCAACGTCACCCGCGCACCCAAGGCGGCAAGTGCCGAAATCCAGTCCGCTGCGGGATCGGCATGGCTGAGCGAGCCACCGATCGTGCCGCGGTTGCGCACGGCGCGATAGGCGATGTTGGCCGCCACGCCGCGCATGGCGCCGCGGGTCACGTCGGCCGTGCGCCCGTCTTCGATATCGGCATGGGTGACCAGGGCACCGAGCACGAGTTCGCCACCGGAAATCTCGGCACGCTTGAGCTCGGCAAGGCCGGAAATATCCACGATCAGCTCCGGCTGCACCAGCCGCAGATTGAGCATCGGTCCGAGCGACTGGCCGCCGGCAATGATTTTTGCCGAGCCGCTGCCGGCTGCCAGCATCGAGAGTGCTGCCGTGAGATCGCGTGGGCGTTCATAGGCGAAGGGAGCGGGCTTCATGCCGCACTCCTTTCGGCCGCGCGGGCGGCCAGCACGGCCGCGACGATCCGATGGGGCGTGATCGGCGACTGCATCAGCTCGACGCCGAGCGGGCGCAATGCGTCGTTGATGGCATTGGCGATCGCGGCCGGCGGCGCAATCGCCCCGCCCTCGCCGATGCCCTTGACGCCGAACTGCGTATAAGGGGATGGCGTCTCCATGTGGTCGAGGCGCGCGGTGGGAACTTCGGTCGGCCCGGGCAACAGATAGTCGGCAAGCGTCGTCGCCAGCGGCTGGCCGGAGGCATCGAACGGCATCTCCTCGTAGAGCGCGGTGCCGATGCCCTGCGCCAGGCCGCCATAGATCTGGCCGTCGACGACGAGCGGGTTGATCAGCACGCCGCCGTCCTCGACGATGACATAGTCGAGGATCTCGAGCTCGCCGAGATCAGGATCGACCGCGACCACCGCCGCATGAGCGGCGTAGCTGAAGGTGCCGCTGTCGCGCACCGGCTTGTAGCCCTGTGTCACTTCCAGCCCACCGGGATCGACATCGGCGGGCAGATCCTGCGGGCGGCGGTACCAGGTGTGGGCGATCGCCTTCAGGCTGACGCTGCCGTTGACACCGCGCACCTCGCCATTCTGCAACACCACCGAAGCCGGATCGTGCTGCAACAGCTTGGCACCGATGCGCAGGGCGCGTTCGCCGAGCTCGCGGCAGGCGGTCGCGACCGCACCGCCCGCCATCACCATCGAGCGCGAGCCCCAGGTGCCGGTCGAATAGGGCGTCATCGCGGTGTCGCCGAGGATGATGCGGATCTTCGCGACATCCACGCCGAGGATCTCGTGCGCGACCTGGGCGAGCGTCGTCTCCATGCCCTGCCCGTGCGAATGCACGCCGACGCGGAGTTCGAGGCCGCCGTCCGGCGTCAGCCGCGCAGAGGCCTGCTCGTGGCCCGGCACCATCGGAATGCCCCAGCCGGAATAGACGGACGTGCCGTGCGCGGCCTGCTCGCAATAGATGGAGACGCCGACGCCGATGCGGCGGCCGTCGGCCTCTCCCTTGCGCTGGCGGCCGCGAATAGCATCGATATCGATCTGTGCCAGCGCGCGGCGCATCGCTTCCGGATAGTCGCCGCTGTCGAAATGCTTCCTGGTGATGTTGTCGAACGGCATCTGCTCCGGCCGCACCAGATTGCGCAGCCGGACCTCGCCGGGCTCGAGCCCGGCCTCCGCCGCCACGAGATCGAGCATCAATTCCAGCGCGAAGCAGACGCCGGTGCGCGCCACGCCGCGATAGGGCAGGATCGGACATTTGTTGGTGGCGACCGAGAAGGTGCGGCAGCGATAGGCCGGCATCTTGTAGGGACCCGGCAGGATGCTGGCGACCTGCGCGGCTTCGAGGCAGGCGGAGAACGGATAGGACGAATAGGCGCCGGAATCCACCGTCGCCTCGCAATCGATGCCGCGCAGCGTGCCGTCGCGATCGGCATAGACGGTGATCTTGTAATGATGCTCGCGGCAATTGGAGCTGGCGACCAGATGCTCGCGGCGATCCTCGAGCCAGCGCACCGGATGTCGGCAGCGCATCGTCAGCCAGGACAGACAGACCTCTTCGGGCAGCAGAATGCCCTTGTGGCCGAAACCGCCGCCGACATCGGGCGAGATGACGCGGATCTGGCCCTCCTCCATGCCGAGGCACTCGGCAAGACCGCTGCGCGTGATGTGCGGCATCTGCGCCGCCGAATGCAGCGTCAGCTGGTCGAGTCTCGGATCGAACGTCGCGACGACGCCGCGGCCTTCGAGCGGCGACATGCATTGCCGCGCGGTCGAGATCTCGCGCGTCACCTTGATCGGCGCATCGAGCGCGCCGGAGATGTCGACCTCGTAATTGGTTTCGAGGAAGACATTGTCGCCCCAATGCTCGTGCACCAGCGCCGAGCCGGGCTCGCGCGCCTTCAGCATGTCGGTGACCGCGGGCAGCTCTTCCAGATCCAACGTCACGGAGGCCGCAATGTCCTCCGCTTCGGCGCGTGTCGGCGCAAGGCACATTGCGACGAGCTCGCCGACCTGCCGCACCTTGCCGGTGGCGAGCACCGGCTGCTCGGAAATCTTGAAGCCGGGAAGCCCCGACACCGCGCGGATCGGCTTGATGCCGGCGAGGTCCGCCGCCGTGAACACGCTGCCGCGATAGCGTTCAGGCACATGAATCCCGCGGATGCGTGCATGCGCCAGCGGGCTGCGCACGAAGGCGACATCCTGAAGGCCCGCGAGCCTGATGTCGCCGACATACTGTCCGCGGCCGCGCATCAGGCGATCGTCCTCCTTCCGAGGCAGTCGTGCGCCCACGCCCTGCCCGGACTTGCCAGAAGGAAATTCTCGCTCGTTGCGCACGCCGGCGTTCTCCTTCACCGCCCTTATGCCGCGACAGCTTGCGGCAGGATCGGCGCGACCGCATCGAAGCGCGTGCCGGCGCGCAGGCAGAAGGCCGGCTGCAGCAGGCGCTCGGCGATCACCTCGTTCTTCTCATTGTCCTTGAGGACAAAGCGGCCGCTCCGCTCCGAGAGCACGGAGACGTCTGCGTCCATGCCGGCCTTGAGCGCGCCGATCTCGGCGCTACGGCCGAGCATTTTGGCGGGATTGGAGGTGACCATCGGCACCACCTGCTCCAGTGTCAGGCCGAGCGCCATCATCGAGCTCATCGCCTGGACCAGGCTGAACTTGGCCTGGCCCGCGAAGGGATGGTTCTCCTCGTCCTCATGCTGGTCGGGAGTCCCGGCCGGCGCGGGCACGTGGGTGTTGTAGCCATGGATGTCGGCGCCGAGCGTGGTCGGAATGATGCCGGCGGCGATCGCCTTCTTAGCGAGCCGATAGGAGAAGTGGCTGCCGTGACCGACGTCGACCTTCAGGCCGCGGTCGAGCGCGGCCTGAATCACCGGGTGCACCTCACCTTCGCGATTGACGAAACCGCCGGGATGGCGCGTGAAGGGATGGGCGAGAATGTCGCCCTCGCGCAAGAGCGGAATGACGCGGGCGAGGATGGTGTCGGCATCCTCGCCATTGGCGCCGCTCTCGGGCAGACCCCAGAGCTGGCCGAAATGCACATAGACCGGCAGATCGGCGCGCTTGCCGATCTCCGCCGCCATCTCGATGACGCGAATGCCCCAGCGCGCGAAGCCGCCGATCTCGGCGTGAGCCTTGATGCCGCGCACGATGTCGAGATTGGCCGTCGCCGCCTTGACGGTCGCGTCGATGTCGACGCCGTCGGGGCTGTAGAGCTGCGGATAGAAATGCCCCTCGAGGCCGCCGACGAGATAGGCGGACAGGAAGGCATAGACGCGTGAGGCCGCGGGCTCTGCAATAAAATGGCGAAAGCCCGGCAGCGTCATGCAGGACGGACCGCCCTGGTCGACAAGCGTCGTCACCCCCGACTGCACGCCGACCATGTCGGGGTTCATGCCGAAGCGGCCGGAGACATATTGGTAGACATGGGCGTGGGTGTCGATCAGCCCGGGCAGCACCAGCTTGCCGCCGACGTCGACGACCTCCCTGGCGCTGGTCGGCAGAATGTCGGACGCCACCGCTGCAATCTTGCCGTTGCGGATCGCGACATCCCTGATGCCATCGACGCCGGAGGCCGGACAGATCACGCGACCGCCTCGCAGCAGAAGGTCGAAGCTGGCAGTGACGGACATGGTGCGCTCTCCTCTTCTTACGGGCGACGGCTTCGCCCGAATTACGAAGCATGCTTCGTATTTTGACATTACGAAGCATGCTTCGTATTTTGACAAAAGCAAGCATCGTGCCATGATCGCGATGTGGCAGGCGCACTCGAATCGAGCTAAGCGCGGCAGGGTTTCGGCTTGGGGGAATGTGCATTGCGGCAGGCGAAGACACGTCGCGGCGGGACGAGGCACCGCCCCTGGCCCTTGTCGGAACGGCCCGGCTATCTGATCCGCCGGCTGCACCAGATTCACGTCGCGCTGTTTCAGGAAGCCTGCGGCGAATTCGAGGTCACGCCGCTGCAATACAGCCTGCTTTCGGCGCTGGCGGTGCGTGAAACCGCCGATCAGACCACTTTGGCGGCCGATATCGCGCTCGATCGCACCACGACGACCGGCGCCTTGAAGCGGCTCGCCGTCCGAAACATGGTCGAGCGCGCGGTGAACAAGGACGATCGTCGGGCCCGGTTGTGCCGACTGACACCCGCCGGCGCCGCGCTGCTGGTCAAGATCGAGGGCGCGGCACGGCGGGCGCATCGCGCGACGCTCGGCGATTTGAGCCAGCGGGAACAGGCGCTTTTCATCGAGATGATGCAGCGCATCGTGGCCGGCAATCCCAGTCGCGACAGCGCCGCTGCCCTATTCGACTAGGAGCATCTGCTGCGCTTTTGGGTTGGGCTGCTCAATTTATCATCGTACCGCTGCCCGGCCGAGCAACATCGCCCGCCTCTCACGGCGCGGCGGACATGCCGAAGCGCACTCACGCGCAAGATCGGCCAGCGCTTGAAAACGCAGTCGCATCCGGCGCGACGCGCGTGACCTCCGGCGTCGGCGCTCGCCTGCCCGGCCGCTCCGCATTCCATGGCACGATTTATGCTGCGATGATGCGAAGCGTGCTTCGTATTGGGGGATGTCATGACGGATTCCGAACTTCGCGCTGATATTCACAGCATCGAGCCAATTCCCGACGCAGACCGGGACTCCTCCGGGCCGCAGCAGATGTGGATCTGGGCCGGCGCCAACATCGCGCCGGTGAACTGGGCGCTCGGCGCGCTCGGCATCATTCTCAAGCTCGGCTTGATGGAGACGATCGCGGTCATCGTGCTCGGCAACATCGTCGGCTGCGCGATCTTCGCGACCTTCACGGTGATGGGACACAAGACCGGCGTCAACCAGATGGTGCTGAGCCGGTCCGCCTTCGGCGTCCGCGGCGCCTACCTGCCGAGCATCCTGATGTTCCTGATGACGCTGGGCTGGATCGGCGTGAACACCTATTTTCCGGTCAAGGTCTCGATGGGCATCCTCGGCCAGTTCGGTATTCCCGACACATGGCTGATCGAGATGATCGTCATCACGCTGGTGATGGCGGTGCAGGTGCTGATCGGCGTCTACGGCTTCTATGCGATCCGCACCTTCGAGAAATACACGGTGCCGCCGACCATCGCCATCATGGTGCTGATGAGCGTGCTGGCCTGGACGCGGCCCGGCGTCGTCAACTGGAGCCTGACCACTTCGCTGCCGCCCGGCGCGCATCTTGCGATGCTGACGATGCTGATGACCGCAATCGGCGTCGGCTGGGGAATTTCCTGGGTCACCTGGGCCTCCGACTATTCGCGCTTCGTGCCGCGCTCCACGCCGTCGAAAGCCGTGTTCTGGTACAGCTATGTCGGCATGTTCGTGCCGACGGTGTGGCTCGGCATTCTCGGCGCGACCATTGCCTCGACGACGCTGGACACGGACCCCGCCAAGATGGTCAGCGCGGTGTTCGGCGGTCCCGTCAGCATCCTTGTCCTTTTGATGGTGCTTCACGGCCCGATCGCCACCAACATCCTCAACGTCTATTCGGCCACACTGGCGGCGCTGAGCGCGGGGCTGAAACTCTCGCGCTTCTGGCTCACCATCATCGTCGGCGTCGCCGGCTATCTGGTTACCCTCTACTTCATCTTCGCGCCGTCGTTCGCGAAGGCGTTCGATCATTGGATGATCAGCCTGCTGTTGTGGATGAGCCCGTGGGCCGGCGTGGTGCTCGCCGACTTCTTCATCAAGCGCAAGGGCACGATCGCGGTGGCCGAGCTCTACCGCTCGCCGGAGACCAGCGCCTATGGCGACATCAACTGGGCCGGCATGATCGCGTTCTTCGCCGGCCTCGTTGCCGGATGGCTGGTGCAGGACGGTCTCGTCAGCGCCTTGCAGGGACCGATCTCGATCAATCTGCTCGGCGGTGCCGATCTCAGCTGGCTGTTCGGGATCGGCGTTGCGGGCCTCGTCTATCTCGGGCTCGGTAGATTCGCGACCTCACCGTCACCGGTCGTCGCGAGCAGTGCCGGCAGGTAGCGGCAGGGCACGGATCGCGTCCTGCGATCAGCCCTTCTGGCCAAGCCTCACGATCATGTCGCCGGGCGCAAGGGCTCCGGCGGCATGGGGATGCAATCGCCACAGGCTTTCACCGTCGACCAGTGACGGCATCGGGAGTTCGTGGCCGGCGAAGTTCACGACGATCTGCAGAACGTCGCCCAGCTCGGTCTGCCAGCGCACATCCACGCCGCCTATGCGGGGGTCCGCGCCGAGCAATTGTCGCTGCGCCGAAACGAAGCCACGTTTGATCAGCGGCACGATCTTCTCACGCCGTATCGTCAACAACCGCGCTGTCAGCGCTCGAAACCTCGCGCCAGCGGCTGATTGGTCGATGCTCGTCCAGTCCAGCCTGGAGGCCAGGAAGGTTCCTTCGTCGCACGGGTCCGGGATCGCGGCGCGCGTTTCGGGGGTTGCGAAAGCCTTGAAGTGCGAAAACTCCCTGCGACGGCCGTCCCGTGTCAGTTCGGCCGCTTCACCCGTCCAGTCCGCAAAGAACAGGAAGGGCGTGTCGGCCGCGGCTTCCTCACCCATGAACAGCATTGGAACATGCGGACTCAGCAGAACCAGTGCCAGGGAGAGCTGCAGCTTGTCCGGACCGATCAATCCGGAAAGCCGCTCCCCGAAGGCACGGTTGCCGACCTGGTCGTGGTTCTGGGCAAAAAAGATGGTCGCTTCGGGCGGCAGATGAGCACTTGGCTCGCCGCGCGGCGCCTGGTGCAGCGGAAAGACTTCGCCCTGATAGGCAAAGCCCTCGGTCAGGGATCGCGCGAGATGTTCGAGCGGCTTGTCTGCGAAGGCCCGGTAATAGCCTTCGTCCTCGCCCGTGAGCAGGACGTGGAGCGCGTTGTGAAAATCGTCGCCCCATTGCGCGTCGTAGTACCTTGCCCGTCCCTGCGAACGCGCGAGCAGGTGCGCCTGATTGGCCTCGTTCTCCAGCATCAGATGGACATGCCGGCCCACCAGCTGACTGCGCACGGTCTCGGCAAGCTCGATCAGGATATGCCGCTCGGAATCGTCCTTCAGCGCGTGGACCGCGTCGAGCCGCAGTCCGTCGAACCCATAGTCGCGCAGCCACATCAGAGCGTTCTCGATCAGGAACTTTCGCACGAACGCGCCGTCGTGGCCTTCGAGGTTGACGGCGGGCCCCCAGCCAGTGGTGTGGCGCGCGGTGAAGAAGTTCTCGGCATAGACGTGCAGATAGTTCAGCTGCGGGCCGAAATGGTTATAGACGACATCGAGATAGACCATGATGTCGAGGGCATGCGCGGCCCGCAGCAGCCGCTTGAGATCGTTCGGCCGGCCGTAGCGGGCATTCGGCGCGTTCAGGAGCACGCCGTCATAGCCCCAATTGTGCCGGCCGGGAACGTCGTTGAGCGGCATCAGCTCGATGGCGGTGATGCCGAGATCGCGCAGATAAGGCAGCCTCTTCTCGACGCCGGCATAGGTGCCCTCCTCGCTGAAGGTGCCGACATGCAGCTCGTAGATGACGGCCTCCGCCCAGGGACGGCCCGGATAGAGAACCGGGTCCCTCAGTGCGGCGGTATCGATCACCTCGCTGGGCGCGCCGACGTCGTCCGGCTGGAAGAACGAGGCGGGATCGGGAACGACGAGGTTGTCGTCGATCCTGAACTGATAGCGCGTGCCGGCGCGCGCGGTTGGGCTCAGCAGCTGATACCAGCCATCGTCATCGCGCGGCATCCCGCGGGGCCGCTGGCCGAGCTCGAGCAGTTCGACCGATCGGGCCGTCGGCGCCCACAGGTTGAACGAGACCCCATGATCGACGATCTGGGGACCATGGCGCCGACCTTGCTCGGCCGTTCCCAGTCTGTGCGTCAAACCCGTCCCCTTTCGCCCGCATGCCCGGCGCGTCGGCATGCTTCAAGATGGCTTGCGCCGGTCCGGACCACAAAGCGGAGCCGAGCGCGTTCGTTCCTCGACCGCGTCGACCGGACATTTGCAGCACGCGGGGGGAACGGAATCAGCGGCGCGACGGTTACCGTCCTAGACAGGAGCTGTCGCCATGCGCCGCCCGAAGCCGCAGACCATCCGTAACAAGCTCGACCTGACCGACCGCGCCCAGGTGCGCCTGCTCAAGAAGCGCCTCGGGCTGACGGACGCGAAGCTGACCGCGATCGTCGCGCGGATCGGCAACTCGATTCCGGCGATCAGCAAGGAGGCAGCTCTGCAGAGAGCCAACGCGCCGTCCAAGCCGGCGGACGTGGCGTCCACCGCCGTGATCGCTTCGGCCGGTGAGCAAGCCACGACCGAGGTCGCGGCGACGGCGCCGGCATCCTGACGGACTGTTCGGGGGCAAAGATGGACCAACCGGTACATTCAGACGACGCCCTGACGCGGGCGGCCTCGAGCCTGCGCCGCACCCGGATCACCGAGGGCAGACCATTCCCGCTGGGCGCCACCTGGGATGGGCTCGGCGTCAACTTCGCGCTGTTCTCGGCCCATGCCACCAAGGTCGAACTCTGCCTGTTCGACGATACCGGCGAAACCGAGCTCGAGCGCATCGAGCTTCCCGAATATACCGACGAGGTCTGGCACGGCTATCTGCCCTCCGCCCGCCCCGGGACCGTCTACGGCTATCGCGTCCACGGCCCTTACGAGCCCGACGCCGGCCACCGCTTCAATCCCAACAAGCTCGTGCTCGATCCCTACGCCAGGCAGCTGGTCGGCCAGCTTCGCTGGGGACCGGAGTTGTTCGGCTACCGGCTCGACCATGCCGACAAGGATCTCTCCTACGACGAACGCGACAGCGCGCCGTTGATGCAGAAGTGCCGCGTGATCGATCCCGCCTTCACCTGGGGCGCATCGCGCAAGCCGGAAGTGCCGTGGGAGCGGACGATCGTCTACGAGATGCACGTCAAGGGTTTTACCCAATTGCATCCGCTGGTGCCGGAAGCCGACCGCGGCACGTTCTCCGGCCTGGCACATTCTGAAGTCCCGGCTTACTTGCGCTCGCTCGGCATCACCAGCGCCGAGCTACTGCCGATCCATGCCTTCGTCGACGATAGCTATCTGGTCGAGAAAGGCCTGCGCAACTACTGGGGCTACAACTCCATCGCCTTCTTCGCGTCCGATCCGCGTTACCTCAAGACGCCGTCCGCGAACGAGTTCAAGGCCATGGTCAATCAGTTTCACGCCCATGGCATCGAGATCATTCTCGACGTCGTCTACAATCACACCGCGGAAGGCAACGAGCTCGGCCCGACCCTTTCGTTCAAAGGCATCGACAATGCCAGCTACTACCGCCTGCTGCCGGACAAGAAGCGCTACTACATCAACGACACCGGCACGGGAAACACCGTCAATCTTTCGCATCAGCGCGTGCTGCAACTCGTCGCCGATTCCTTGCGTTACTGGGCGACCGAAATGCGGGTCGACGGCTTCCGTTTCGACCTCGCCACCATCCTGGCGCGCGAACCGTATGGCTTCGATGAAGGCGGCGGCTTCCTCGATGCATGCCGCCAGGATCCCGTGCTCTCCAGCGTCAAGCTGATCGCAGAACCCTGGGACATCGGGCCCGGTGGCTACCAGGTCGGCCAGTTTCCGCCTGGTTGGGCCGAGTGGAACGACAAGTTCAGGGACACGGTGCGCGCCTTCTGGAAAGGCGATCCGGGCACGCTGGCCGACTTTGCCAAGCGCGTATCGGGATCCGGCGACCTCTTCAACAAGCGCGGACGCCGGCCGTGGGCCAGCGTCAACTTTGTCACGGCCCATGACGGATTCAATCTGAACGATCTCGTCTCGTACAACGACAAGCACAACGAGGCCAATGGCGAGGACAATCGCGACGGTCACAGCACCAACCATTCCTGGAACTGCGGCGCCGAAGGACCGACCGACGATCCGGAAATCATTGCCCTGCGCGAGCGCCAGAAGCGAAATATGCTGGCGACGATGCTGCTCTCCCACGGCACGCCGATGCTGCTCGCCGGCGACGAGTTCGGACACACCCAGAACGGCAACAACAACGCCTACGCCCAGGACAACGAGACCACATGGCTCGACTGGATGGGCATCACCGCGAACGGCCGCAGCCTGCGCGAGTTCACGCGCAAGCTGGTTGCGACCCGCAAGGCGTTTCCCATCCTCTACCGCAGCCGCTTCCTGGTCGGCTCGCACAACGAGGAGCTCGACGTCAAGGACGTGACCTGGCTGTCGCCGTTGGGCGAGGAGATGACGACCGAGCAATGGGAGGATGGCAATGCCAAATGCTTCGGGATGCTGCTCGATGGCCGCGCGCAGGAGACCGGGATCAAGCGGCGTGGCTCGGATGCGACTATGCTGCTGGTCTACAACGCGCATCATGACGTCGTGAACTTCACCCTGCCGGAGGTCACCGACGGGCGCAGCTGGCTGGGCTTGATCGACACCAATCGGCCCGACGCGCCCATGGCCGAGTTCGAGTTCGGGCACGCCTACGCAGTGACGGCGCGCTCGCTCGTGGTGTTCGGCCTGGCGAACGACAGCATCGCGACGCGACGCCTCCGTCAGGGGCTCGGCGCACTACTGGACGTTGCCGATACACCTTTGCCAGGCTAGAGCAATCACCGTGCAGACGACATACATTGCTGGCAGATGGGCAAATCCGCGGACGTCGCCGGCCGTCGCCCCGGCCGCGATCCGCACCGAGCGGCTTCAGACAGGTTAACTGCTCGCCTCAAATGGCGAGCATGCGCGCTGTGCGCGCCCTTGGAACACCGTATCACGAGCCGCGTTCAATGTCGAAATTGGAGATCCAGGATGAAATATCGATTGCTCACGGCGACCGCCGCTCTCGCGATCATGGGCAGCTTCGCCGCCTCGACTGCCGCGATGGCGCAAGATCGCTACTGTCTGCAGGGCCGGATCTGGGGCTATCCAGGCAACTGCCAGTTCGCCAGTTACGCTCAGTGCATGGCAAGCGCATCGGGAACGAACGCCTATTGCGGCATCAATCCCCGCTACGCCTATGCGCGCCGTTACAGGGGATACCGGTGATCAGCCTGACTTCCAGGCTGGCAAGCGGAGGCGGTTTTGCCTGATCGCAGCGCTGAGCCGAGCGGCGCAATGGCAGCCGAGCTCCCGCTCACCGCCGTCGTCTTCTCCGGTGGTCTCGGCCTCGGTGCGTATCATGCCGGTGTGTTCGAAGCGCTCAGCTCTCTTCGGTCGCCGATCGATTGGATAACCGGTTCATCGGCAGGCGCCATCACGGCGGCACTGATCGCGGGGAGCCCGAGCGCCGATCGGCTACGCAATCTACGGAGCTACTGGCATGGAGCAGATCGCGCGCCTGCGATACCAGACACCGGCCGCCATCTCTTCGCCTGGCTGAGCTCGATCAATACCCGCCTCCTTGGTCATACCGGCTTCTTCCATCCCCGTCTCCCGATTCCGGCATCTCACTTCGGAGGCCTCTACGATCTCGGTCCGACTCGCGAACGCCTTCAGCAGTTGATCGATTTCGGACGTCTGAACAGCGGCGATCCGCGCATCACGATCTGCGCCACCGACCTCGAGAGCGGCGACGCCGTGCTGTTCGACTCGTCGTCTGAGCGGATCGAAATGGATCATATCCTGGCCAGTTGCGGATTCCTCCCTGAATTCGCTCCGGTGCAGATCGCCGGCCGGTGGCTTGGCGATGGCGGGTTCTCGCTGAATGCGCCATTCGACCCGATTCTGGAGACTGCGCGCCCGCTCCGCCTCTATGTCATCGAACTCTTTCCGCGCGACGGCAAGGTCCCTGACGGGCTCGAGTCCGCGGCCGAACGCAAGAGCGACCTGACGTTCGGCAACCAGACCTTCCAGCGTCTTGGCTACGCCCTGGAAGCGCGTCAGCTCCGCGCCGAGCTTCAGGACCTCGACTACGACGACGAGATCTACCTCCTGAGCTACCGCCCGGGCCGAGAGGAAGCCGGACCTGAAAAATCCTTCGATCTGTCGGAGACAGCCATGGCGCAGCGCTGGCGGGCCGGCTTTCTGGACATGCAATATTCCGCAAGCCTGGCCCCGATCCCAAACGGGATCTGCAGCGTGCGGCGGCCATAGTGATGTCTCCGAATGGACGTGGAGCCGAGCCCCTTTAGGTCTCAGGTCTTTCGGTCGATGCGCTGGCGAATGTCGCGCAGCAACTGCGTGAGACCGTCATCGGCGGCCATGCCGTCGGGCGGAGCGATGGTGGTGATGCCCCAGTTCGCGAGCACAGCCTCCTGCACCGGGTTGGGCTGTGCGACGAACACGAAGGATTTCGGGCGATCCTGGCTGTGCCCGGACTCGTCCCAGATCTGCCAAATGCGATGCAGCAGCAGCCGGATATTGGGATCGGACATGCTGTATCCGATGAACAGCAGCGTGCTTCCCAGCGCATCAGCACGAAACCGGATATCGAGCGGGGAATTGAAGGCGAGCCGATTGAGAAAATCGGTCTCGGTCAGAACGAGCGAGGCATCATCGTCGAAGTCGCCATGGAATTTGATGATGTGGGTGACATCAGCGCCAGCGCTCGCGATCTCCTTGGCGTTGCTGATCTTCGCGTAGCGCTTTTTCAGGACATCGAAGGCGGTTTCGAGATTGCGGTCGTAGTTTGTCGTGTAGATGACCGGAAAATCCAGCTCGACGATCAGCCGGTGAAGCTCGGAGCTCGCGATCCTCTGGGGATCGACACGCCAGTTGCGGTCGAGCCAGCTGCGGAGCGGCCCGATTCCGCCGCGCTTGAGCCGGTAATACTCCGCGAGCATCTGATAGCCGCCGTGCATTCCGTCGATGACATTGCGTTCGAAACCGAGGTCGTCCAACAGATGCTCGATCAGAGACTGCCAGGACGGCAAGCCGACGGTCACCGAGACGCCGGCGCCGACGAACAGGATCGCGCGGCGTCGCTCGATCGCCGTTGCCAGGATTTCGTGAGGCGGTCGCTGCTCGGCTATCAGCCCTGTCGTTCGTTGGTCCATCCGGCTTGAATGACTGCGCGGGCGGAGGGTTCCTAAAGCACGGCCACCGCTCACGCGCTCAGCGGCGATGACACGCTCCACTCCGTTCGCGCCGCGAAGCGGGCGATCAGGCGCCGGAGCTGCGCCTTGTGCACCAGACGCGCCGCCGCCTTCGGCGAGACCCAGATGGCCTCCCGCTCTCCCTTCTCGGGCCACCAGCGCTCCCGCCCATTGACCTTCAGGGGGAAGACGTCGACGTTCATGGTCCGCTTGCGATCGCCCTTTCGCTTGCGATGCTTGAAGCTGCCCACCGCGCGCGTCGCCACGACGCCGACCAGGCCCGCCTCCTCATAGGCCTCGAGCGCAGCCGTCAGGTGCGGCTCCTTGTTGCGCATCGGCGACCCCTTTGGGACGCTCCACCTGCGCTTGCGCCGGGTCGTGATCAGCATCACCCGCAGTTCGGACTTGTCCAGACGAAACGGCAAAGCGGCAAACTGTTTCTTTCCCATCAAACGCCTCCAAACTGGCGGTTGATAAGCGAACGCCGCAGCCATGGTTCCTTTTCTGCGAATTGGTACCCCGACCGCGATCAGAACTTGCGTTCGACCATCTTGAGCCGCAGGGCTGAAATGGCTTCTCCGGGATTGAGACCTTTGGGGCAAGCTTTCGCGCAATTCAGGATGGTGTGGCAGCGATAGATCCTGAAGGGATCCTCGAGCATGTCGAGGCGTTCGCCCGTCGCTTCGTCCCGGCCGTCGTTGATCCAGCGTGCCGCCTGGATCAAAGCTGCCGGGCCCAGGAAACGCTCGGAATTCCACCAATAGCTCGGGCACGACGTCGAGCAGCAGGCGCAGAGGATACATTCATAGAGCCCGTCAAGCTTTGCCCGATCCTCATGGCTTTGCCGCCACTCCTTCTGCGGCGTGGGCGATGTGGTCTGGAGCCATGGCTCGATGAGCGCAAGTTGCGCATAGAAGTTCGTCAGGTCCGGCACCAGATCCTTCACCACCGGCTGATGCGGCAAGGGAAGCACGCGGAGCGGCTCGCCTTCCGGAACATCCTCGTTCATGGATTTGGTGCAGGCCAGGGTGTTCTGGCCGGCGATATTCATCGAGCAGGATCCGCAAACGCCCTCCCGGCAGGACCGCCTGAACGTCAGGGTCGCGTCGATGTTGTTCTTGATCCAGATCAGGCCGTCCAGCACCATCGGCCCGCAATCGGTTTGATCGACGAAGTAGGTGTCGAGCCTGGGATTGCGGCCATCGTCGGGATTCCAGCGATAGATCTGAAATTCGCGCAAGGCCTTGCCGGCCGGCTTTGGCCAGACCGTTCCCTGCTCGATGCGGGAGTTTCTCGGCAGCCTGAACTCGACCATGATCGCCTCCTCCGTCAAGCTGGCCCAAAGCAGCGCAACTGCAGGAGATCATCCAGGGAGAGGCCGAAGAGGACGACGCGAAACGCCGGCGCCACCGCGAGCACGAGCAGCAACACAAAGGCCACATAGACCAGAGCCGGCGGCGTGCTTCTAACGAGCCTGTAGGTTGCCTTGCGCATGCACTCCCTCCCGCACGCCCGCTCGCACCATGGCCGCGCCCATGACGATCATCGCAGCCCCCCACAGCAGGAATCCGATATCCCAGTAGATGCGCTGGGCGTCAGGCACCGTCTCATTCACCTGATGCAATCCGAGGATCTGGTGATCGACCACGCCTTCGAGCAGATTGAAGATGCCCCATCCGATCAGGATCGTACCGAGACAATGCCAGCGAGACCACCGTAACTCGCTCCTGTGCGCCCGCTGCCACAGCAGATAAAGCCCGGCGAGCACGAGAACGTAGGCGGCGCTGTGGAAGATGCCGTCCCAGGTCGTGTTGAGCCTGATGTTCTCGATGGAGTTGAGCGGATACCAGCCGCTCAACATATGATGCCACTGCAGCAGCTGGTGAAAGACGATGCCGTCGAAGAAGGCGCCCAGGCCAAGCCCGAGAATAACGCCTGTGGACGTCGGGAATTTGTCTTGCCCGTCTTGCATTTCGGCGAACTCGTGCGCGGCTCGGCACTTCTGACGCCAGTACAAGCCATCCCGCACGCAGGCGTTCCTGTGGTGATCCATCCCGCTCAGATCGAGCTTTCGGTCGGCGCGCCAATTCACCGGGACTAAACATGGATTATGCTGTCGAGGCGCGAGGATCTCGACTGGACGCCGGACGAGCCGGCGTCCTGATCATCCGCTAGCATCCCTTGCAGATGCTCTTGATCTTTCGATCGGCCTCGGAATCCTGAGAACTCTCTGACCGGATCTGATCGTCGCCCGGCAAGGAGGGACCTGGGGTGACCGTGCCGTCAATACGTCCTATGTTGGTGCCCCCCGCCGGATTGCCGGGCCGTCCCACGGTGATCGATCCCCGCGGGCCGGATCCACCGCCGGATTGCGCGGTTCCGGCCGCATTGGTTCCAAGAAGCGACGAAGGGCCGCCGCTGCCTCCGACGGGAGCGGCACCTGTGCTTCCTCCGGCACCGCCGCCCGAAGCTCCACCGCCTCCGTGTCCCGATGCGGGTCCGATGGAAACACTTGCCAGCATGACAACCAGCACGAGGTTCGGCACGCGCATTGCCCCTCTCCTGTCGCATCTGTTCTGCCGAAGCATCATCGATCCTGCTGATAGCCCTGGTTGGTCGTGTTCTGCTTGATGTTGCCGTGACGTCCCTGGGTGTCGAAATTCTCGCGGCCCGGCACTCGTTCTTCCACCTCTGTCGCCGGATCCGAACCAGGTCCTTTATTGCTCCGCTGCTCTTCGGGTACGGAAGGCATTCTTGACATTTCTCGCTCCTCTGTCGGTCTTCGACATGAGAAATGAGCAGGCGCCGCGGTCGTTCCCGCGCCGATTGCCGCGGCGCGAGCCCATGCAACGGCCACGGGGAACGAGCTGCCGCTGCCCGGGTTGATCAGAAGGCCGAGCGCCGCCATAGATCATCGTGCGAACTCGCCAGGAAAACACATGCCAAAGGCCACCGAGAACGATCCTCGAGAGACACCACTCGACGATCCGCGCCAGCAGACGGACATGCCTACTCACCGGCAAACGAATGAGCCCTGGCAAGGCAATCCCGAGGCGGACCAGATCGATCCGAAACGGCCGCCGCTGGACCTGGAGCGTTGGCACAAATCAAATACGCATTAGGCAGCAGCCACAATTATGGCAGCGCCTGTGTCTCTCGCGTCAAACCCTGTCGAGATGATGAATGACGGGCCGTAGCGGCCCGCCCGGATTGAGCTCGAGCGTCACCAGCGTAATCGGCAGCTTGAAGCGTCGCTTCCCCGCACTTCCCGGATTCAAATAGAGCACGCCTCCGGCGGTCTCGATCCGCACGCGGTGGGAATGGCCGGAGACCACGACGTCAACCCCGAGCTCCGCAGGATTGACCGCCAGTTCCTTTAAATCGTGCAGGACGTAGAAGCCGCGGCCAGCAAGGCGCAGCGTTCGAGTTTCAGGAAAACGTTCAGCCCAAGCACCGCGATCGACGTTTCCTCTGATCGCGGTGACCGGCGCGATCCGGCAAAGTCCGTCCATGACAGCCTGGGCGCCGATGTCGCCGGCGTGAATGATGTGCGAGACGCCGGCGAGGCAACGCTCCGCCTCCGGCCTCAGCAGTCCATGCGTATCGGAGATCACCCCAATCCTGAACATCATGTCGGCTCATGCTTCAACGCAACACGTCCAGCGAGCAGGCGTCTCGCAATCTCCGTCAGCGGCAAGCAGTACGTCGTGATGGTCGACGGTGGCCATGGCCATTCGGCACGAAGCTCGGCGACTACGTTCGGGCTTACGCGTTGCCGGAGCGGCGGCAGTAGTCGAGCCGCGCGCCTCAGACGCGGCGCCGCCGCAGTCGCGCCCGAGGTCCGGACGCGCGGCCGGCCTTCGATATCGCGAGAGCCAGACAACCAGCGATCCCGAGCACCAACAGCCCCTTGCTGAGCACGCCGGCCGGCGGAATTTGCTTGCGCGCCAGCCAACCGCCGTCAACCGATGTGCCCTGCGGACCAGCTTCGATCAAGGTGCCATCGTTTCTCGGTTCCGGACGCGCGCGCGACAGCAGCCATCCGAATGCAGCTCCCAGGATGTTCTCGGTGATCTCAGGAGCAATCGCATAGGCCAGCTGGCCGGCGCGCGCCGGCCACCCCACCGCCACCTCGTCACGCGGCGCGCGAACGAGGTGCACGAACGCCCGGGCCACGTCCTCGGATTGATAAAGCAGCGGACCCGGATCGAGCCTTCGTCCGGAGCTGTTGGCGCCGTGGACGAAGCCAGGTGTATCAACCATGGCCGGAAAGACGCCGCAGACATGAATATCTGGATGGGCACGGAGCTCCTGACGCAGACTCGCCGTGAAGCCGCGCAGGCCGAACTTGCTGGCGGTATAGGCTGCGGCAAAGGGCGTGGGCGCCCACCCGCCAAGCGAGATGTTGTTGATCAAGACACCTCGCTTCTGGCGGAGGAAAATTGGGAGCACCGCGTAGGCGCCATGCATGGTACCAAGCAGATTGACTTCGATCGTCCGGCGATGAAGCGTGATGTCCGCGTCCTGATAAGCCCCGAACACACCTGTGCCAGCGTTATTGATCCAGACGTCGATGCCGCCGAATGCATCTTCGGCCTCTCTGGCCAATTGCTGCACCGCCTGCGCATCCGTGACGTCGGTCGGCACGGCCAACGCCCGGCCTCCAAGCGCCTCGCATTCGCTGGCAAGCCGCGCCAGGACTTCACCGCGACGTGCCGCGAGCACCACACTTGCGCCCTTGCGGGCAAAGGCCAGCGCCGCGGCACGGCCGATTCCACTGGAGGCGCCGGTGATAACGACGCGCGTGCCGACCATCCCCTCCTGCTCACGTCCCGACACGTGCACGGGAAGCAGCCAGCGCAGGGATCGCCGCAAACGCGCGATTCCCTGTGTTTCGAACCAGTCTCCATGCGCGAAGATCACCCGCTCCGGAGCCAGCTTCACGAGCCGCTCGGCTGCCGCCCGCGCCGAACGACCGCCGAGGCGCAGCAGCAGCCGCAGATAGACAGGAGCCTTCCCGTCCGGCTTGGCAATCCCGAGCAGGTTTGCCGCGGCCGCATTCGACGCGCTGAGGTGATGGGGATCGAGGTTCTGCACGAGATCGGTCAGAACCAGTGTCCGGCTTCGCCTGTCGAACAGCTCGACCTCCGAAAACATCGGAGCACTCACCGATACCGTTTCAAGATCGGCACTCCATTCGTCCGGTGTCGTGTCGCCGAGCTCGCGATCGATACGGAGGCCAGCCGACCGAACCTGCCTGCGCGCTGCAAGGCCTCGTGCGGCAAAGATCGCAGCCTGCGGCAGCTCCCTTTGCCAGCCGGGCAGAAACATCCAGTGCGCGACGTTCGGCGCAAGCAGATATCTTATCGCACCCAGCTGTTCCAGCTCATGGCGAAGGGCCGGCGAATATCGCACCGGCGAATGCAGCACGAGCTCGCCGTTCGACAAGCGGATAACGGTCATGCGAACGGGCAGTTGCAGGCCGGCGGCGCTGATCGGCTTGTCGTCGAAGATCCAGATATCGTCTGTCACCCGCGACAGGCCGGCAGCCGACAAAGCGGCATCGGAATCTTGCATGAGCGTCTTCCCTTGCGAGCACCTCTGCTCAAACCGCGGGAGCAACGCTCGTTCCTCATCGAGATCCCGGAAATCACATCGCCGCGATCGCTTGGCCCGCTTTAAGGCGCGCCCGCAGTGCGTCGCGCACCTCGGCGATGACGTTGCTCCAATCGCCCGGGCTCTTTTGGTGAAACAGCCGCAGGCTCGGATACCACAACGAGCGCACGCCGGATTGGGGCCAGCGCCAGTCGCAATCGGCGTGCAGCAAGACCCAGGCCTCGCATCCGAGCGCGCCCGCAAGATGCGCGATCATGGTGTCGACGCAAACGAGGAGATCGAGCTGCCCCAGGAGATGGCCTAGCGCCACGATATCAGGCGTACTGATGTCCCGCGCACCGATCCCGTCGAGCTCTTCGGCGCGTGCCCCGCGCTGCAGAGAGCAAAGTGTGACGCCCTCCATGGCGAGATGACCCAACAGTGCGACGGGAATGACGCGCCGCTTGTCCCAGTCGCCGACCTCCCAGACCAGGCCGACAGCGAGATCTCGCCCGGCTGGCGCGGTGAACGAGGGCACCGGGGGCAACGTTACATAGGGCGCGGCCATCCCGACCTGCTCCATTCTCGCCCTGATCGCGTGTGGCACCTCCATGATCTCGATGTCGACCTCGAAATCGATCTCGGGCGCACCATCATGGAGCGGAATTGCCCGGTCGACACCTGCGGCCCCTGCGGCGAGCGGCAACAGTTCGGCCTGGCACCACAAGGTGACGCTGCGCGCGATGTCACGAAGCGGCCGCATGAACCGCAGAAACTGAATCGTGTCACCGAGCCCGTGGTAGCAGCGGACCATCACGTGCCTGCCGCTCAAATCCTCGCCGCGCCAGATCCGCTGAAGATGCCTCGGGCCGCTATGCTTGGGTGGATACGCGACCTGCATGAGGTCACGATCGTTGATCGCCCAGGCGCGCGCGAAGTCACCCGCCCGCATCGCTTCGACCCAGCCGCTCGTCACCGCGCGGTCGCCGAGCTAACGCCGCACGAATTTGTGGAAGCGGCTCAGCTTGCCGTCCTTGGTCCGGTCCTGGTGCAGGAACGCAATGCCGGCCTCGTCGAACTTCTCGAAAAATTCGTCCCAGCCGATGCGGTCGAGCCCCTCGTCCGGCGGATCGAAATCGATGCGCAGGATGCCGGCATGCCCATTCTCTTCCGTCGCCTTCACAGTCGCAGGCTTGCCGCCCCGCTCCTCGGTCCATTTTCGGATCACATCGTGATTGGTCGTTTGTTGTCCTTCGGTGGTCTCTGTCCTCGACGCCATGTTGCACCTCACATGCTGGCACGGCCGCGCGATGAGCATCCCCGTCACGCCGCCCATTAGCCAACAAACGCGCCCCGGCCGGATTTGTTCTTTCGAGCTCCAAGCGCACTCGTACGCCCAGCATCATCTTCTTCATCTTCATCATGAAGGCTCTTCGTTCCCTGGGCACGGCTTGGGATTCTATCCCATGTTAAACTGCTCGCATTTCTTCGGCTTGAAATCGCTCGCGACGCAACGCTCGCATTCCTTCCCAGGAACGAACATACCCTCCGCACGTTCGCCGACGTACTTACCGACGCCGCGTGTTTCCCGGAGGGCTTCATTCCATGCATTCTCGTCTTCAAGACAGGCGCCGCGTGCGCGTCGGACTCGTCGGCGTCGGCAATTGCGCGAGCTCCTTCGTCCAGGGCCTCACCTATTACCGGAATGCCAAGTCCAACGAGCCGGTCCCGGGACTGATGAACGCCGATCTCGGCGGCTACCATATCAGCGACATCCAGATCGCATCCGCCTTCGACGTCAATGCCAGCAAGGTCGGGCGCGATGTCGCCGAGGCGATCTTCGCAAAGCCAAACAACACGCACCGCTTCTCCGACGTCGCGCCCACCGGAATCATCGTGCAACGCGGACCGGTGATGGACGGCATCGGGCACTATCTCACGGAGGATGTTCCGGTTGCCGACGTTCCTGAGGCCGATGTTTCCGAGGTGCTGGCAATGTCACGCACGGACGTTCTGGTGTCGTATCTGCCGGTGGGCTCGCAGCGGGCCAGCGAATGGTACGCGGCGCGCGCCATCGAAGCGGGCTGCGGCTACGTCAATTGCATTCCCGTCTTCATTGCCTCCAACCCGGAGTGGCGGCGCCGCTTCGAGGAGGCCGGCCTGCCGATCGTAGGGGATGACATCAAGAGCCAGGTCGGCGCCACCATCCTGCATCGCGTGCTCGCCAACCTGTTCCGCGATCGCGGGGTGCGGCTCGATCGCACCTACCAACTCAATGTCGGCGGCAACACCGATTTCAAGAACATGCTCGAACGGGAACGGCTGGCTTCCAAGAAGATTTCCAAGACCCAGGCCGTGACCAGTCAGTTTGACGTCCCGATGGACCCCGACAACATCCACGTCGGGCCGAGCGATCACGTGCCGTGGCTCACCGACCGCAAGCTCGCCTTCATCCGCCTGGAGGGAACGACGTTCGGCGGCGTGCCCTTGAGCGCCGAGGTCAAGCTCGAGGTCTGGGATTCCCCGAACTCGGCGGGCGTCGTGATCGACGCGGTCCGCTGCGCCAAGCTCGCGATGGACCGTGGCCAGCGCGGAGCGCTGACCGGCCCCTCGAGCTATTTCATGAAGTCACCGCCGCAGCAGTTCACCGATGAGGAGGCCGGACGGCGGACGCGGGCCTTCATCGACGACAAGGCGCATGCGTGATGGCCAGGATCATTCATCTCGTCCGGCATGGTCATCATGCCCTGCTCGGTCGCATTCTGTGCGGCCGGATGAAGGGCGTCGAGCTTGACGATCTCGGTTGCGCGGAAATGGCTCGCTGTGCCGGGACCGTCGCGCGCCGGCCAACTCTCATTCAATCCAGCCCGCAGCGGCGGAGCATACAGTCGGCCTGCATTCTCGCAGCGCATTTCAGACTGCCGGTCGAGATCGTCCCCGCCCTCGACGAGCTCGACTATGGCGAATGGACCGGACGATCGTTTGACGATCTCGCACCGGATCCACGATGGTCGCGCTGGAATGGGCGACGCGGCGCGAGCCGACCGCCCGGCGGCGAGAGCATGCGGTCGCTTCAAAATCGCATCGTTGCCCATCTGGAGCAACTGCGTGGTGATCGCAATCTCGGCACCGTCGTCGCCGTCAGCCACGCCGAGCCGATCCGCGCCGCGCTGCTGCACTATTCGCGCATGCCGCTCGACGAGTTTCTCTCGATCGAGATCGATCCTGCGAGCGTCAGCACGCTCCGCGCCGACAGCCGCGGCATGAAGATCACCGGGATCAACCAGCGGGTGCCGGCGTGAAGATCGTCATCTTCGGCCTGACAATCTCCTCATCCTGGGGCAACGGGCACGCCACCTTGTGGCGCGGCCTGTGCAAGCATCTCGCACGGTCGGGACACAGTGTCGTCTTCTTCGAGCGCGACGTTCCCTACTATGCCGCCGCCCGGGATCTCCACGAACTGCCCGGGGGCAAGCTCCGGCTGTTCTCGGACTGGAACGATGTGCGTCAGGCTGCAGGCGCTGACATCCGTTGATGCCGACGTTGCAATTGTGACCTCCTATTGCCCCGACGCGATTGCGGCGACCGACCTGATCCTCTCGGAAGGTCGCGCTGTTCCCGTGTTCTACGACCTTGACACTCCGATCACGCTCGCAAGGCTCCTGGCCGGCGAAGCCGTTCCCTATATCGGCCCGCGCGGCCTGCGCGATTTCGAGCTGGTGCTCAGTTTTACCGGCGGACCTCGCGTCGCGGATGAGTTCCGCGACAGGCTCGGCGCGCGCGATACCCGGCCGCTCTACGGCCATGTCGACACCGACATCCATCGGCCGGTCGCGCCCCAGCCGCATTATCGTGCCGACCTGTCTTATCTCGGCACCTACTCCGAGGACCGCCAGCGCACGCTCGAGACGCTTTTCGTCGCGCCCGCGCGGGCGCGCAATGATCTCCGCTTCCTGATCGGTGGGGCGCAGTATCCCGAGACATTTCCATGGTCGCCAAACATCTATTTTGTGCGGCACCTGCCGCCGCCTGAGCACGCACCCTTCTTTGCCTCATCGCGGCTGACGCTCAATGTCACGCGCCGGGCCATGGCGGAGATGGGCTGGTGTCCGTCGGGCCGGCTGTTCGAGGCCGCGGCCTGCGGCGCGCCGCTGCTGAGCGACGATTGGCTGGGAATATCGGATTTCTTCGCACCCGGAGAGGAGATCCTGATCGCCCGCGACGAGCACGATGCACTCGCCGCGCTCGCGATGACGGATGCCGAACTCCGCCGCATGGCGCAGCGTGCCCATGAGCGCACGATGGACCAGCATACGTCCGACAAGCGTGCGCGCGAACTGGTCGTACTGCTCGAGCAGATCGCATCGCGCCGCGTGAGCCGGCAACAACCCGAGGAGGCCTGATCATGTGGGGCATCGTTCCGGCCGCGGGTCGCGGCAGCCGTATCCAGCCGCTCGCCTTCTCCAAGGAATTGTTGCCGGTCGGCAGCCGGCGTGACGACGGTATAGACCGCCCCTGCGCCGTCTCCGAATATCTCCTGGAGCGCCTCATCCTCGGCGGTGCCGACAAGATCTGCTTCGTGATCTCGCCGGGTAAATCCGACATCCTCGAATATTTCGGCGACCATTATGGCACCGCCGAGCTCGCCTATGTCGTGCAACCCGATGCAGCGGGACTGTGCGACGCCGTGTTCAGGGCAAGCACAGTCGTCGGGCAGCACGAGGATGTCATCGTCGGCCTACCCGATACCGTGTGGTTTCCCAAGGCGGCCCTGCAATCCCTGCCGGATGCGGACCTCTCGTTCCTGCTATTCCCGGTCGAGCACCCCGAATTCTTCGATGCGGTGGTGCTCGATGGCGAGCACGTGACGGAGATCCAGGTCAAGCAGCCGAATGCAGCCTCGCGCTGGATCTGGGGCGCATTCAAAATGTCGGCGCGCGGCTTCCGCGAGCTCCAGTCGCTTTGGAACGCACGCGAACGCCGGGATGAATATTTCGGGACCTTGGTCAACGCGTATCTTTCGGCCGGTGGCCGCGGCATCGGCATCAAGGCCGGCGAATCCTACGTCGATGTCGGCACCATCGACGGCTATCGCACCGCGATGGCCCTGCTCGCTGATAGCGCCGAGGGCCGTTCGAAGTTGCGGACCCGCGCGTCATCGGACGGCGCTCGCCCGGTCACAGTGAACCACGGAGCGATTGCATGACCAGAGGTGTCCTCTCCCGCGAGGAAATCCGCCAGCGTGTCGATGCCCTGGGGCCGTGGTTTCACAATCTCAACCTGAAGGGCGTGCCGACCGCGCCGTCGCACTTTCTCGGCGACTATCCCAATGTGAAGTGGCAGCGCTTCTCCGGGATCATCCCGGATCGACTCGAAGGCAAGACCGTGCTCGACATCGGCTGCAATGCCGGCTTCTACGCCATGGAGATGAAGCGGCGTGGTGCCGAACGCGTGCTCGGTCTCGACACCGACGAAGAGTATCTGGCCCAGGCCCGCTTCGCGGCCGAGGTGAATGGGCTCAGAATCGAGTTCCGCAAGATGTCGGCCTACGATGTCGGGCAGCTCCGCGAGAAGTTCGACCTCGTGATCTTCATGGGCGTGCTCTACCACCTGCGGCATCCGCTGCTCGCGCTCGACCTGATTCATGAGCACGTGGCCGGCGATCTCCTGCTGTTCCAGTCGATGCAGCGCGGCGACAGCCGCGTCGACCCCATCGAGAAGAACTACGATTTCTGGACCACCGACCAGTTCGATGCATCGGGCTACCCGAAGCTGCACTTCATCGAGCACAAATATGCCGACGACCCTACCAATTGGTGGGTACCCAATCGCGCCTGCGTCGAGGCCATGCTGCGCAGCGCGGGCTTTGTCATCGCGGCCCATCCGGAGGATGAAGTCTATCTGTGCAAGCGCACGGGGCGGCCGCAGGCTGACGGGCCGGTCTATCCGTCACGGGAGATGGGCCGATGATCGAGGCTGCCAAGATCTGGAACGAGCCCAACAACAAGTCGCATTGGGACCTCCTGATCGACCCGGACTGGGCAATGTTCGCAGGTCTCGCGCTCGCGGCCGCCAAGGCCATCCGCAGCGCGCATCCGACCTTGCCGCGCGTGCTCGGCGGCATCTCCCCCATCGATCCCTCTTTCATGCGCAACATGCAGGCGCGCGGCGTGCTCGATCACGTCGACGCTGTCGCAGTCCACGGCTTTCCGCTCGACTGGAATTTGTGGCAGATCGGGGAATGGCCGGCCAAGATCGAGGAGATCAAGGCCGTTACCTCGCTCCCGGTCTGGGTGACCGAGGTCGGCGTCTCCTCGTTCGGCGCCGAGGAGGTGCAGGCGTGGGGCCTGTCGCGCACCGCCGACCTTTTGATCGGCCGCGCGCCGCGCATCCACTGGTACAGCCTCTACGATCTCCCCTCGGCCTGGGAGGCAACCACCCGGCACAAGGAGGCGGAGGGGTCCTCCTATTATCGGCATTTCCACATGGGCCTGCTGCGCGAGGATGGAACACCGAAAGCCGCCGCGGGGCTGTTCGACCAATATGCGCCTGACATGGGCCTGTGCCAGTGGTTTCACTTCGAGGACCATCGTCTCGATGACGCCGTGCGCTGGATGCGCCGCCTCGGCGTGCGGCACTTGCGGACCGGCCTGTCATGGGCCGACAGCTTCCGTCCCAATGCGATGGACTGGTTCGACCGCCAGATGGACGCGCTGGCCGAATTCGATGTCACTGTGACCTTCTGCTTCACGCCGGAACACCGCGGCGTCGAACCTCATCACACCAGCCCGCCGCACGACGTGAACGAGTTCGCTGATTTCTGCGCGCAGATGGTCGAGCGCTACTGCACGAAGACCGGCCTCGCCTCTTCCATCGGCGTCTCTCCGCCGCTGAGGGAGTCGACATGCGTGCCCTGATCCTGGTGATGGATTCCGTCGGTATCGGCGCAGCGCCCGACGCTGTCATCTATGGCGACGAAGGTGCCGATACCGTCGGCCACATCGCCGATGCGTGTTCGGCCGGGCACGCCAACAGCCCGCAGCGGGAGGGGCCGCTGCAGCTTCCCAATCTCGTGGCGCTGGGCCTGGGCGAGGCCTGCCGTCTTGCTACCGGCCGCGTCCCGCCCGGGCTCGACGGTCGGGTTCAACATGCGCAGTATGGATGCGCGAGCGAGATATCCAGGGGCAAGGACACGCCGTCGGGTCATTGGGAAATTGCGGGCGTGCCTGTCACGTTCGACTGGGGCTATTTTCCAAAGATCCAACCTTGCTTCCCTCGCGATCTCGTGGAGACGCTGTGCGAACAGGCCGGATTGCCCGGCATCCTCGGCAATTGCCACGCTTCCGGCACCGAGATCATCGCCGAATTCGGCGAGCGCCACATCCGAAGCGCCGAGCCGATCTGCTACACTTCGGCCGACAGCGTGTTCCAGATCGCGGCTCACGAAGAGACGTTTGGGCTCGAGCGACTCTACGATGTCTGCACGATTGCGAGGCGGCTGGTCGACCCCTTGAACATCGGCCGCGTCATCGCGCGTCCGTTCGTCGGATCAAACGCGCACAACTTCAAGCGCACCTCGCACCGGCGCGACTTCTCCGTTCCTCCGCCCGAACGAACCATCCTCGACCTTGCGGACATCTCCGGCCGCGACATCGTCACGATCGGGAAGATCGATGACATCTTCGCCCATCGCAGCACCGGGCGAAACCTGCGTGGCGACGGCAATGCGGCACTTTTCGATGCCACGCTCGACGGGCTCGCAAGCCTTGCAGAGGGCGGGCTGTTGTTCGCAAACTTCATCGATTTCGACACGCTCTTCGGCCACCGTCGCGACGTCGCGGGCTACGCAGCGGGGCTCGAAGCCTTCGACGCCCGCCTTCCCGAACTGCTGAGCCGCCTGCGAGGCGACGATCTCCTGATCATCACCGCCGATCATGGCTGCGATCCGACCTGGAGCGGCACCGATCACACGCGCGAGCAGGTCCCGATCCTGGCGTGGACCGCGCAATCAAGGTCTCCGGCTGGCCGTCGCGCCGGGTTTGCCGATATCGGTGCAACCGTAGCAAGACATCTCCATCTGCCGGCGCCGCTTCATGGCGCGCATTTCTAGGCGCGATTCACCTGGGTTATTGATCCAGGTTAAAGAACTTTTCGTTTGTAGGTTTCGCAGGAACGAACATTCCTTGCACCGCTTCTAACTCCCAGACGTGACTGGCGCGCCGGTCGCCCGACCAAGCCAAAGCGCGCTTCAACTCTCATCATCGATCGATCCGAACGGATCGGTCCCATGCGGCGCGGAGCGATGAATGACGCGAGTATTGATTACTGGAGGCGCGGGATTCATCGGCTCGCATACGGCTGACGTACTGCTTGCGGCCGGGTACGACGTCCGCCTTCTCGACAATCTCTCGCCCCAGGTCCACGGCGGCAACCGTCAGCGGCCTGCCTATCTCGCCGACGACGCGGAACTCGTCGTCGGCGATGTCACCGATGCACTCGCCGTCGAGCAGGCCTTGCACGGCGCCGATATGGTCCTGCATCTCGCCTCCGCCGTCGGCGTTGGCCAGAGCATGTACGACATCGAGCCCTATGTCAGAACGAACGAGCTTGGCACCGCCGTGCTGCTCCAGGCGCTGGCCCAGCGCCCGGTCGCACGGCTGGTGGTGGCATCCTCGATGAGCATCTACGGCGAGGGCCTCTATCGCGAGCGCGGCGGGAGCGTCGTCGCGTGCGACGAACGGCCGGTCGAGCAGCTCCGCAAAGGCGAGTGGGAGTTGCGGGATACCGCGGGTCATCCGCTCGACCCCGTGCCCACCCCCGAAACGAAGCAGCCGTCGCTGAGCTCGATCTACGCGCTGAACAAGTATGCCCAGGAGCGCATGTGCCTGATCACAGGCAAGGCGTACGGCATTCCGACCGTCGGCTTGCGCTTCTTCAACGTGTTCGGTCCGCGCCAGGCGCTGTCCAATCCCTATACCGGCGTGCTGGCCATCTTCGCCGCACGGCTGCTCAACGGCCGGCCGCCGCTCGTCTTCGAAGACGGCCTGCAGCGGCGCGACTTCGTCCACGTGCACGATGTCGCCCGCGCCTGCCGCATGGCGCTCGAATCCGACCACAGCCAGGACGTCTTCAACGTCGGCTCGGGTGGGAGCCGCACCATTCTCTCGGTGGCCGAGGATCTGGCCGAGGTGATGGGGCGGCGCGAGATCGTCCCCGAGATCACGCGGAAATACCGCGCCGGCGACATCCGGCACTGTTTCGCCGACATCGGCAAATCACGCGACCTGCTCGGCTTCGAGCCGCATGTCGCGTTCAAGGATGGTCTCGAAGGGCTCGCCGAGTACCTCGCCGACCAGATCGCCGATGATCAGGCGGAGCGGGCTACCCGGGAGCTGCTGCAACGAGGGCTGGTCGCGTGATGAGCGAACGAGACAACAGACACGTCCTGGTCACCGGCGGCTGCGGTTTCATCGGCTGCAATCTCGCCGACCGCCTCGCCGAGCGGGGCGATCGCGTTCTGGTGCTGGACAATCTCGCCCGCGCCGGCGTACGCGAGAACGCACAATGGCTGAAATCCCGGCACGGCGACCGCGTCACGATCACGGTGGCTGATATCCGCGACCCGATTCCGGTGATCGACGCCGTGCGCGAGGCGCGCGCCGTGCTGCACCTCGCAGCCCAGGTCGCCGTCACCGACAGCGTCAGCGATCCCTCGGCCGATTTCGAGATCAACGCGCGCGGCACGCTGAACGTGCTCGAAGCCGTTCGCCTGCACAATAACGCGGCGCCGGTGATCTTCGCCTCGACCAACAAGGTCTATGGGCGCCTGATCGAGGACAGCGAGATCGCACTCTCTGGCCGACGCTACACGCCGGTCAGCGACCTGCTCGCCGGCGGCGTTTCGGAGAACGCACCGCTGGATTTCTACAGCCCCTATGGATGCTCCAAGGGCACGGCCGATCAATACGTCCATGACTATGCAAGGGTGTTTGGGCTGCAGACCGTGGTGATGCGGATGAGCTGCATCTACGGGCCTCGGCAATTCGGCACCGAGGACCAGGGCTGGATCGCGCACTTCCTGCTCAGCGCCATCCGCGGCAAGGCGCTGACGATCTACGGCGACGGCAAGCAGGTCCGCGACGCGCTGCACGTTTCGGACGCGGTGAGCGCCTGGCTCGCGGCGCTTGACCACATCGCGCTTGCCCGCGGGCGCGTCTTCAATCTCGGCGGCGGGCCGGCGAATGCGGTCAGCCTGCTCGAGCTGATCGACCGCATCGCCGATCTGACGGGCCGCAATGTTGCCTATCGCTTTGCCGATTGGCGACCGGGCGATCAGCCCTGGTACGTGACGGACACCCGCGCGCTGGCCACCGCGCTCGGCTGGACGCCGCAAATGTCCCTCGCCGACGGACTGCGCTCGCTCCACACCTGGCTCGACAGCCGCTTCGGATCACTCGGCAGAAGCGAGGCCCTGGCATGACGCGGATCGCCCTCGTCAACCCGAACTGGGATTTTACCGGAAGCATCTATTTCGGCTGCCGCTCCCCTCACCTTCCGCTCGAGCTCGGCATCTCCGAGCACTATCTGAAAGCGGCCGGGCACAAGACGCTGCTGCTCGATGCGCACATGTTCGATCTGTCGCTGCGCGAGATCGAGGCCGAACTGCGCGCCTTTGGTCCCGATCAGATCGTCTTCACGACGGCGCCGACATACCTGTTCTGGCGCTGCGCACCGCCGGAGCTTCGGGTGCCGCAGCAGCTCGCGCGCGTCGTATGCGACCTTGCGCCAACCCTGATCGCGGTAGGCCCACATGGCTCGACCACGCCGAAGACGGCCTTGAAGAAGCTCGGCGTCGACATCGTCGTGATGGGCGAGTGCGAGGCGTCCCTGCTGCGGCTCGCCAATGGCGAGCGGGATTTTCCGGGCCTGTGCTTCGTGGACGGCGCTTCGCTCCGGGTCAATGGCGGCCCACAGGCGGTCGCGTTCAGCAATCAGCCAGCGCTCGATTGGCCGGACGAAATGATCCGGCGCCACCATCATCATCATCACCGCTTCGAGGCCGAGCCCGCGGCGCCGGGCGCCGAGGTGGAGGCCTCGCGCGGCTGCCCCTACAACTGCACGTTCTGCGCCAAGGAGAATTTCCGCAACGCCTATCGCAAGCGGCCCCCAGCCGTCATTCTCGACGAGATCGATCGCCTGCGCGACCACGGCATCGAATATGTCTACTTCATCGACGAGATCTTTCTTCCCAATCGCGAGCTGCTGGAAGGATTGACGACCCGCGGGCTGAAGTTCGGCGTGCAGACGCGGATCGATCTATGGAAACCCGACATGCTCGCCCTGCTCGGGCGCGCCGGCTGCGTCTCGATCGAAGCCGGCATCGAGAGCCTGACGGTGGAAGGGCGCGCCGCGCTCGCCAAGAACTGCAAGATGACGACGGATCAGCTCGCCGACCGGCTGGTCGAAGCCCGCCGCCACGTCCCCTTCGTGCAGGCCAATCTGATCGAGGTGCCCGAGGACGACGATCCCATCGTGCAGCGCTGGCGCCGCACCATGCAGGATGCCGGGGTCTGGGCCAACGATCCGGTGCCGCTCTATCCGTATCCCGGCTCTCCCGACTACCGCAAGCTCTGGGGCGAGCCCGACGATGTCGCCTGGGAGCGCGCGCACCGGCACTATCTGGCGATGTTCGACCAGTTCAGCGACGTGCAGAACGATCGCCCGGTCCCGCTCGACAGCCTCGAACTCCAGGTGGCCTCATGAACCGTGGCGCCGACATCAGGATCATGATGACGACCGACACGGTCGGTGGCGTCTGGACCTATTCCTGCGCCCTCGCGTCAAATCTTGCGGCGTCCGGTGCCGAGGTCACGCTCGTCACGCTGGGGCCGCGGGCGCGGGTCGATCAGCGCGATATGCTGCGTGACACCCGGGTGCACCTGATCGAAACGGATCTGGCACTCGAATGGCAGGATCCGGAAGGGCGGAACGTGCCCGAGGCAGAGCGCGTGCTCTCCAATCTCGAAGCCACGTTGATCCCCGATATCGTCCATCTGAATAGCTTTCGCGAAGCAACCCTTGCCTGGCACGCCCCGACGGTTCTGGTGGCGCATTCCTGCGTCAATTCCTGGGCGCTGGCCTGCCACGATACGGGCTGGCTCAGCGAGCCGAGATGGCGCCGCTACAGCGAACGGGTCGCTGCGGCGCTCGACATGGTGCAGGCCTGGGTGTGTCCAAGCAGAGCCTTTTACGACGACATGACGGCGATCTACCAGCCGCGATCGCGCGGGGCAGTGATCTGGAACGGAATTGCGCCTCGCGATCCTGCGGGACGGAAGCAGGATCTGATCTTCGCGGCCGGACGGCTGTGGGACCGCGCCAAGAACATCGAAGCTCTTGCCGCCGCCGCGCCCGGGCTGGATTGGCCGGTCGAGGTGGCCGGTCCCATCGATGCACGTCTGTCGACGGGTGTCACCTGGCTCGGCGAATTGCCGCACGAAGCCATGGCCGCGCGCTTGCAGCACTCGGCGATCTTCGTCAGTCCCGCCTTCTATGAACCGTTCGGCCTCTCGGTGCTGGAAGCAGCTGCCGCGGGTTGCGCTCTTGTCCTTTCCGACATCCCGACGTTCCGCGAGTTGTGGCGCGGGGCTGCGTTGTTCTTCGATCCGGCCGATAGCGATGCGCTGCATCGGGCCCTCGCGGAGCTTTGCGCCGATGATACGGGTCGAGCACGGCTGCAACGCGCCGCCTATGAGCAATCCCTGACCTATTCGCTGACGCGCATGACGAGTGCCTATCTTGGTCTCTACCAGGACCTGATCGCATCGCGCCGGACGAGCGCGGCGGCCAGCGAGATCGAGGTGCGCGCATGAAATGCGTCCTGTTCTATCATGCGTTCACCTCCTGCTGGAACAATGGCAATGCGCATTTCCTACGTGGCTATGCGCGCGAGCTCCAGGCGCTCGGGCACGAGGTCGTCGTGTACGAGCCCATCGACGGCTGGAGCCGGCTGAACGCCATCCGCGAAGGCGGCAGTCATGATGCGATGGAGGACATTCCCACCCTCTTTCCCGGCATCGACATCCGGCGCTATGACACCAGCCTCGATCTCGAGCGGGCGCTGGACGGCGCCGATCTCGTCATCGTGCATGAATGGAATTCGCCAGATCTCATCGCGCAGATCGGATGCAGGCGCGCGCAAGGCGCCCGCTTCACCCTGCTGTTCCACGACACTCATCACCGCGCCGTCAGCGCGCCTGAGGAGCTTGCCCAATTCGATCTCGATGGATTCGACGGCGTGCTCGCCTTCGGCGAAGTGCTTCGGCAGATCTATTTGAAGCTCGGCTGGGCCGACCGAGCCTTCACCTGGCATGAGGCAGCCGATGTCGCGCTGTATCATCCGCTGCCGCAGGTCGAGCGGACCGACGATCTGGTCTGGATCGGCAATTGGGGGGACGGCGAGCGCAGCGCCGAGCTCAACGAATTCCTGGTTGAGCCCGCGGCGGAGCTGAATCTCCGCACGAGCGTTTATGGCGTGCGCTATTCGGACGATGCGCTCCGCACCATCAGGAGCGCAGGCATCCGCTATGGCGGCTGGCTGCCGGCACACCGCGCTCCCATCGCGTTCGCCGGCGCACGCACGACCATCCATGTGCCGCGCGGGCCTTACGTACGCCTGCTTCCTGGCATTCCGACCATCCGCGTGTTCGAGGCGCTGGCCTGCGGCCTTCCCCTGGTTTCGGCGCCCTGGTCGGATGCGGAAGGCATGTTCCCCGATGGCGCCTATCTCAGCGTCGCCGACGGCACGCAGATGAAGCGTGCGCTTCGCTCCGTGCGCGAGGATCGAGACATGTCTGCCGCGATGGTGAACGCGGGGCTGAAGACGATCCGGGATCACCACACCTGCCGCCATCGCGCCGAGCAACTCGTCGGCATCGTCGCCGACATCCGCGAGTCCGGCCGCCCGTCACAGCCTCAGCATCATATCGGAGCCGTCGCATGAAGATCTGCTTCTTCGGATCCAGCCTCGTCTCGTCCTACTGGAACGGCGCCGCCACCTATTATCGCGGCATGCTGAAGGAGATTGCGTCGCTCGGCCACGACGTCACCTTCTACGAACCCGACGCCTTCGCGCGCCAGGCGCATCGGGACATCGACGACCCGGATTGGGCCAGAGTGATCGTCTATCCCGCGACCCCGGACGGCTGGCGCCGCTCGCTCGCTGAAGCGGCACGATCGGCCGACATGCTGGTCAAGGCCAGCGGCGTCGGCGTCTTTGATCTGGAGCTGGAGAACGCAGTGGCCGAGCTGCCGTCGCGGCTGATCCGGATCTATTGGGACGTCGATGCTCCCGCCACGCTCGAAACCATGGACAGCGATCCACAGCATCATCTGCGCCGCGCCATCCCGTCCTACGATATGGTCCTGACCTATGGCGGCGGCGACGGCGTCGTGTCCGCCTATCGGTCAATGGGCGCGCGGGATTGCGTGCCGATCTACAATGCGCTCGATCCGGCCACGCATTTTCCGGCGCCGCCCAATCCGCGCTTCGCCTGCGATCTCAGCCTGCTGGCGAACCGCCTGCCTGATCGCGAGCAGCGCGTCGAGCGTTTCTTCCTCGACGTTGCACGCCGGCTGCCCGGCAAGGCCTTCGTGCTCGGCGGCTCCGGCTGGGACGACAAGGATGCCCCCGCCAATCTGCGCAAGGTCGGCCATGTCGGCACCGCCGATCACAACGCGTTTTTCGGCTCCGCTCTCGCCACACTGAACGTCAATCGCGACAGCATGGCGCGCTACGGCTTCTCACCGCCAACGCGTGTGTTCGAAGCGATCGGCGCCGGCGCCTGCCTGATCACCGATCAATGGGCCGGCATCGATCATTTTCTCGAACCCGGCCGCGAGGTTCTGGTCGCTGCTGACGGAGCCGAGGTCGCCGGGCACCTCGCCGCGCTGGATCCAGAGCGGGCCCGCTCGATCGCCCGCCGCGCCCGCACGCGCATCCTGAGCCAACACACCTACCGGCAACGCGCCCGCCAGTTCAACGATCTCTTCGTCGCCCGCAGCTCGCGAATCGAGGCAGCAGAATGAACCTCTCCATCGTCGTCATCGGACTTTCGGTCACTTCGTCCTGGGGCAATGGTCACGCTACGACCTACCGCGCCCTGATCGAAGCCCTGGCACGACGAGGCCACCGCGTCACGTTCCTGGAGCGGGACGTGCCCTGGTATCGGGATCACCGTGACCTGACCAAGCCCTCTGGCTGGACTGTCGAGCTCTACCAATCCTTGAAGGATATTCCGCGCCGTTTCGGCAAGCTGATCCGCGATGCCGATCTGGTGATCGTCGGCTCCTACGTTCCTGACGGCATCGCGATTGCCGAATGGACGACGACCCATGCGAGAGGCGTCACGGCATTTTACGACATCGACACGCCGGTCACACTGGCGCGGCTCGAACAGGGCCTCGACTATCTCTCCGCCACAATGATCCCGCGCTTCGATCTCTATCTGTCCTTCACCGGCGGACCGGTGCCGGGCATGATCGAGCAGAGCTACGGCAGTCCGCTCGCGCGTGTCCTTTATTGCAGCGCGAATGCGGAGATTGACCCACCGAAGCAGGCGCAGCCGAAATGGGCTCTCGGCTATCTCGGGACCTACAGCGATGACCGGCAGCCGGTTCTCGACGAGTTGCTGCTTACACCGGCGCGCACGATGCCCTCGGAGCAGTTCGTGGTCGCCGGCGCGCAATATCCCGAACATATCGCCTGGCCCGCCAACGTCGCCCGGATCGAGCACCTCTCGCCGGAACGGCATCCGACGTTCTATACCGCGCAACGCTTCACCCTGAACGCCACCCGCGCAGACATGAAAGCGCTGGGCTTCTCCCCGAGCGTCCGGTTGTTCGAGGCCGCAGCCTGCGGCACGCCCGTGATCTCGGACCGATGGCCCGGGATCGAGACGATTTTCGCGCCGTCGCGGGAAATCCTGCTGGCATCCAGCCCGCGCGAAGTCGTCGAGATCCTGCGCGACATGCCGGAGGAGCATCGGCGCACGATCGCTCACAACGCACGGCGGCGGGTTCTCGCCGATCACACCCCCGACCATCGCGCCCAGCAGCTGGAGACCTACTACGCCGAGGCATCCGCGCGGCGCCGCCGCAAGACGGCGTCCCTTCCCGTCGCTCGCCCCATGCAGGTCGCCCAACTCTGAAAGGCCATATCATGACGCTCCAGACCCGCATCCATGCCTCCCGCCGCTCGCCGACGGTCCTGGTCGCCGGCGGCGCCGGCTTCATCGGATCGCATCTCTGCGACGCGCTCCTGCAACGCGGCAACGTGGTCGTTTGCCTCGACAATCTGTTCACGGGGAGCACTGACAACATCCGGCCGCTGCTCAATCACCCGAACTTCCGCTTCGTCGAGCATGACGTCCGCGATCCCATCGAGATCGATGGCGATATCGATCGGATCTACAGCCTCGCCTGCCCGGCGTCGCCCCGGCACTATCAGACCGATCCGGTCGGGACGATGAAGACCTGCGTGCTCGGCTCGATCAACCTGCTCGAGCTCGCGCGGCAGAAGCGCGCCCGGATCCTTCAGGCCTCCACCAGCGAGGTCTACGGCGATCCGGAAGTGCATCCGCAGCCGGAATCCTATCTCGGCAACGTCAACCCGATCGGACCGCGGGCCTGCTACGACGAGGGCAAGCGCGCCGCGGAGACGCTGATGTTCGACTACCGGCGCACGCAGGGGACCGAGATCAAGGTCGCCCGCATCTTCAACACCTATGGCCCTCGCATGCTCGAGAATGACGGGCGCGTCGTCTCCAACTTCATCGTGCAGGCCTTGCGCGGAGAGCCAATCACGATCTACGGCCAAGGCACGCAAACCCGCAGCTTCTGCTTCGTCGACGATCTCGTGCGGGGGCTTCAGCTCTTGATGGAGAGCCCCGCCTCTGTCACCGGTCCATGCAATCTCGGCAATCCGCACGAGGTCACGATCGAGGCGATCGCTCGTGAAGTTCTGGCGTGCACCGAATCGGCTTCCCCGCTTCGCTTCGAAGCGCTGCCAAAGGACGATCCCAAGCGGCGCAAGCCCGTGATCGATGCAGCGGAGAAGATTCTGGGATGGCGTCCGCGGGTGGCCCTAAAAGACGGTCTTCAAGCGACCATCGCCTATTTTGCGCTCCGCCTCGCGGGGGAGTCGCCCGCATTGGTGCCGGCCATCGCCCCGCGCAAGACGCGACACCCGGCACGCGGCAGGCTCACTCTGTCCGATTAACCGTGATGGCACATCGTTGGGGCGAGGTCCCGCGTAGCGGATGGCTTGCATGTTGATGGCGCAAGTGCTGGCTGCTTGCAGAACAGGCTCCGTTTCAACGCATGTGGAACCGATCGCTGTGAAGTGGCTCACATCCGGCCGGACAATCTGGATGTATTCGTCGTGCCGGGTGGAGATGGCAGACGGAGATACGCATGAAACCCCTCATGCTCTCGCTTATTGCAGCCATGCTTCTCGCCGGTGCGGCCAGCAACGTGTTCAGGTCGCATGCAGTGTTCCATTCCGGTCAGCACGGCATGGCATCCATTCAAGACATGCAGACGGGCCAGGCGAACGGGCTACCCGAGCAGGAGCTGCAGGACCGCTCCGTCCTGTTTGCGAAAGAGCCGGCTCAGTAGGTCGGAGCGCCGCGTCGCTGCTCCGGCCTATTCGGCCGCCGCGGTTGCGGGTTGCGGTTGTCCGTCGTTCGGTCCGGTTCGCGCCTTCTGCTCGTCGAGCCAGAGGCTATGGTGCTCGCGAGCCCAGTTGACGTCGACCTCGCCAGAGCCCATGGCCTCGAACGCACCTTCCATCCCGATGGTGCCGATATAGATGTGCGCGATCATCGCCGCGACGAACAGGACCGCCACGATCGAGTGGACGATCTGGGCCATTTGCATGCCCTCGATTCCCGTGCCGTAGAACGGGAACATCAGCGCATATCCGGACGCTGCGACGAGCCCGCCGCCGATCACGACGATCCAGTAGATCATCTTCTGGCCGCCATTGAAGCGGTAGGCCGGCGGATGATCATGTCCGATCAGGCCGCCGCCGCGCTTCGCCCATTCGATATCCACCTTGCTCGGAATATTGCCGCCGATCCACATCAGGAAGATCAGGACGACGCCGATGGTGAACGGGAAGCTCAGATAGTTGTGAGCGTACTTAGCCCATTGCGACCATTCCGAGAAAGCCTCGAATCCGATCAAAGGCAATAGGAACGGTCGGCCGAACGTGATGTTCAGCCCGGAAATGGCCAGGACAATGAAGCAGCTTGCCGTCATCCAGTGCACGAACCGCTCGAATCCGTTGAAGCGCACGATGGTGCGGCCCGACCGTCCGGCTTCGAGCCGCACCATCCCCACGGTCAGATAGAAGATCACGATGCCTGCGATCATGCCGAGGATGGCAATGCCGCCGATCCACCGCAGCGTCACGTTGCGGAATTCCCGCCATTCCCGTCCCTGCGGCTGCTCGAGAACGCCGGAGCGCTGATCGGGAATGCTGACGCGGCCCTGAATCCGGTTGAGCTCCTGCAGAAGCTGCTGCTCCTTGACCGCGCTCGCCGTCGGGTTGACCTGCTGAGCACTCGCGGGCACTACCGTCATCAAGAGAAGCAGCGCCCAGGCGCCCAACGCCAGACGAATGAACCTTCCAAACGACGTCATCACGTCCTCCCCGGTCTTGCGCGCCCTTCGGCTGCCCACGTCAGGACTCGATTGTCTCGCGATATGCGGTCTTCCAGCCCCATGCGCCCGAGCCATAGCCGCGCTTCATGACGCGCTCCTTGTAGATCTGCGCAATGATCTCGCCGTCGCCCGCAAGCAACGACTTGGTCGAGCACATTTCGGCACATAGCGGCAGCTTTCCCTCGGCCAGCCGGTTCGCACCGTATTTCTCGTACTCCTCCTTGCTGCCGTCGGCCTCAGGGCCGCCGGCGCAATAGGTGCATTTGTCCATCTTGCCGCGTGAGCCGAAGTTCCCGACCTTCGGATATTGCGGCGCGCCGAACGGGCACGCATAGAAGCAATAGCCGCAACCGATGCAGAGGTCCTTGGAGTGCAGCACCACGGCATCTGCGGTGGTGTAGAAACAGTTCACCGGGCACACCGCCGCACAGGGCGCGTCGGTGCAGTGCATGCAGGCCATCGAAATCGAGCGCTCGCCCGGCTTGCCGTCGTTGATGGTGACGACGCGGCGCCGGTTGATGCCCCAAGGCACCTCATGCTCGTTCTTGCAGGCGGTGACGCAGGCGTTGCACTCGATGCAGCGATCAGCGTCGCAGAGAAATTTCATCCGAGCCATGTGCGTGCTCCTCTCAGGCTGCGACGATCTGACAAAGCGTGACCTTCGGCTCCTGCATGCCCGTCGCAGGATCGTAGCCGTAGCTCGTGATCGTGTTGGCGCTCTCGCCGAGCACGATCGGATCGGTTCCGGCGGGATAGTTCTTGCGCAGGTCGTTGCCACCGAGCCAGCCGCCGAAATGGAACGGCATCCAGGCGACGCCCTTGCCGACGCGTTCGGTCACCAGCGCCTTCATCCTGGCACGTGAATTGTTCTCGGCACCGCTCACCCAGACCCAGCCGCCGTCCTTGATGCCGCGATCGGCGGCATCGGCCGGGCTGATCTCGATGAACATGTCCTGCTGCAATTCCGCGAGCCATGGATTGGTGCGAGTTTCCTCGCCGCCGCCTTCGTATTCGACGAGACGGCCCGAGGAAAGGATCAGCGGAAACTGCTTTGCGATCCCCTTTTCCACCGCCGCCTTCTGCACCGAGAAGCCGATATTGGGCAGGCGGAACTGCTTGGCATCGGGCAAGGTCGGATATTTCTCGACGAGATCGACGCGCGGCGTGTAGATCGGTTCGCGGTGCACCGGAATCGGGTCCGGCAGGCCGAACGCATTCATGCGTGCCTTGCCGTTGCCGAAGGGCACGCAACCGTGCTTCAGCGCGACGCGCTGGATGCCGCCGGAGAGGTCGAGCGCCCAGGACACCGCGTCCGGATTGGCCGGATTGACTCTCTGGATCGTCGCCATTTCAGCCTCGGTGAGATCCTGGTCCCAGCCGAGCTTCTTCAGGCTCGCCAGCGTGAACTCGGGATAACCGTCCTCGATCTCCGAGCCCTTGGAAAAGGATTTGTCGGCGAGCAGGCTCACCTTCCGCGTCGCGCCGTCCGGCAGCTTTTCCTCGCGTTCGATGCCGAAGCGCGGACGGAACGCGCCACCGCCATCCATCACGTGCAGATTGTTGTTGTAGAGCAGCGGCGAGCCGGGATGCTTCACCTCGGGCGAGCCCCAGCACGGCCAAGGCAGGCCGTAATAGTCACCGCCGACCTCCGGATCGTCCTTGGGTGCACGCAACGTCACCAGGTCGAACTTGTGCTGGTTCTTCATGTGCGCCTTGATGCGTTCCGGCGACTGCCCGCAATAACCGGTCGACCAGCTGCCGCGGTTGATCTCGCGCAGCACATCCTCGGCGACCGGGAGATCGTTCTCGACCTTGATGTTCTTGAACATCTTGTCGGCGAAGCCGAACTTCTTCGCCAACAAATAGATGATCTCGAGGTCGTCCTTGGACTCGAAGATCGGCTTGACGATCTGTTCGCCCCACTGCATCGAGCGATTGGAGGCGACGCGCGATCCCTTGCATTCGAACTGCGTGGCCACAGGCAGGATATAGACGCCATCCTTGCGTCCCGCCTCGACCGCCAGAGACGCCCAGGTGGTCGGGTGCGGATCGGCGATCACCAGCAGCTCCAGCGCCTTCAGGCCCTTCAGCGACTCCGGAATGCGGGTGATGCTGTTGCTGGCGTGGCCTTGCACGAATACGGCCTTGACATTGTCCTTCTGTGCGACATCGGCCTTCGGCAACAACGCAGCATCGAACCACCGCGTCAGCGGGATGCCTGGCGTCTCCATCAGCTTCTTCTCGTCGAAGCGGGAGACGAGATAATCGTAATCAACCTCCCAGACCCGAGACCAGTGCTTCCAGGCGCCCTCCGCAAGGCCGTAGTAGAACGGCAACGTCACGATATCGAGGCCGACGTCGGTCGCGCCCTGCACGTTGTCATGGCCGCGCAGGATGTTGGCGCCGGCGCCGGCTTTTCCGACGTTGCCGGTCATCAGCAGCGCGATGCAGCTCGCCCGCACATTGGCGGTGCCAACCGTGTGCTGGGTCTGGCCCATGCACCAGATGATGGTCGCGGGCTTGACCGTCGCGAACATCTTGGCGACGCGCTCGAGCTGCGCGGCGGGCACGCCGGTGACGCGCTCGACCTCCTGCGGGTTCCACTTCTCGACCTCCTTGCGCAGGTCGTCGAAACCGTAGACGCGCTGGGCGATGAATTCCTTGTCTTCCCAGCCATTCTTCAGGATGTGCCACATCATGCCGTAGAGCACGGGAATGTCGGTGCCGGGACGGATCCGGACATATTCGGTGGCATGCGCCGCGGTGCGAGTCAGGCGCGGATCGAAAACGATGAAGTTCGCCTTGTTGAGCTCCTTGGATTCCAGCAGGTGCTGCATGCTGACGGGATGCGCTTCCGCGGCGTTGCTGCCGATGAACAGCATCGTCTTGGAGTTGCGCATATCGTTGATGCTGTTCGTCATCGCGCCGTAGCCCCAGGTATTGGCGACGCCGGTGACGGTGGTGGAGTGGCAGATCCGCGCCTGATGATCGGTGTTGTTGGTGCCCCAGAACGCGCCGAGTTTGCGGAACAGGTAGGCTCCTTCGTTCGTCATCTTGGCCGAGCCGAGCCAGTAGACGGAATCACTGCCCGACTTCTCGCGAACCTGGAGCAGCTTGTCGCCGATCTCGTTCACCGCCGTGTCCCACGACACGCGCGTCCACTGCCCGTTCACCAGCTTCATCGGATAGCGCAGGCGGCGGTCGCTGTGCACGAGCTCGCGCACCGAAGCGCCCTTGGCGCAATGCGAGCCGCGATTGATCGGCGAATCCCAGCTCGGCTCCTGCCCGATCCAGACGCCATTGAGCACTTCCGCCGTCACGGTGCAGCCTACGGCGCAATGCGTGCAGACGCTCTTCTTGACGGTGGCGCCGGCCGCGAGCGGGCCGGCAGCGGCCGCTTCCGTCCTGCGCACGTTGACGACGGGCATGGTCCCCAACGCTGCGAGAGCGCCGCCGGCCAGGCCGGACTTGCGCAGGAACGTGCGGCGATCAAGTCCCCCGCCCTGGCCCGCAAGGGATTCGGCGACGGAACCTCGGCGATCGGAACGCTGGTGTGTTCGCTTGATAAGCACAGGCAGCCTCCCTCTCAGGCCGGATAACGATTGACGCGGTAGAACGTCTTCACGTGGTCGGATTCCTTGTAGCGCGCCTTGCGCTTCTCATCGTTGCTTTCGCTGTCCGCCTGCGCGGACCCGACCAACGGTGTCGCCAGGGTCGCGCCGACACCGGCCGTGCCCAAGCCGACCTTGCGAAGGAAATCGCGGCGTCCGACCTTTGCTTTCGTCTCGTCACTCATCGCAGCTCTCCCGCACCAACGCGCCTCGGTCAGTTGGCGAATGTGAATGCTTCCGTCTCGATCTCGATGAAGGTACGACCGAGCACGCCGACCGCCCGATAGAAACGGGCATCGCCGGCGCTCTCGATGTCGGCGAACAGCCGCCCCATCCACGGCGACACATGCCTTTCGAAAAAGGCGCGTTGCGTCTCGGGCGAGGCGTCGAAGCCGCCATCGGCAAGGCCCGACATGATCTCGCACAGGATGGCGGCGTGATCCTCGGGTTCGGAATTGTTGGCAACCCGCTCGATACCGAGCGCCGTCAGGTCACCGCGCAGGCGCGACAAAGGCCGTTCATTGAGAAAGCCGGTGAGATAGTAAGAGGCATAGGGCAGCAATTCGCCGCGGCCGAGCCCAACGAACAGATCGAAATACTCGCGCTCGACCTCCGCCGCGACAGCGCTCGCGGCGGCGTCGGCCAGCGCGGCATGCGCCCGGCCAAGCGGCGTCGCGTCGCCAGTCAATGCCGCAAGTTGCTCAAGCAATCGTTTCGACGGCGGCGCGGACAGCAACGTTGCCAGCAGCGCATATTCCCGCCCGCGCGCAGCATCGACGGGATCGATGAGCTCCGCTGGGACGGCTTGCTCACTGTAAAGATCGGGCCGCAGATCGTTCCGAGAAACGCCCGTGGCGGTTTCGACCGCAACCACCCGTTGTGCGGGCACGCGGGTCCAATTCGACACGGAGGGCTGGCTGATGCCTATTTTGCGCGCAAGCTGAGCAACGCCGCCTGCGGCGTCGATCGCGCGATCAAGCCCGTCATCACGCACGTGGACCTCCCATCCAAGTCCCGTCTGCTTGATTATCGCTTTTGTTACAAAGCAATAGACAGCGTAATCCCGGTTCCACGGACCGTCAATCGCCTGCCATAGCGCGGGCCTATAGCCTTTGGTCGTGCTGCTCAATGCGGCAGTGCACCGCCGTGCGTACGGGGCTTGATGGGCTCGGCAGATTCCGCAGATCTCCCAGCCGCTTTTGGTTGCACTGCAACGGGAACGGCCAGGGCCAGGTGCTCCGTCTCATGCGATGGTTCAACGACATTGGAAATCGATGTCTCATCGGCTTGATGCAATTCCGCCGAAGAATCCGCTGTTTCGATCGACGCCTCGGAGAGAGACTGGGCCGCCTCGCGCACTCCGCCGACAATGCGATCGACCAGTGCGGCGAGCTCTTCCGAGGAGCAATCCAGTGGTCCAAAACCCGGCATCGCAGTCGGATCGTTGAAGTCCCATGCATTCTCCGCAAGCCCCACGAAGTCGCGAATGGCGGGATCGCTCGTCCAGGCGCGGCGAAGAGCCGCACGGCTCAACTCCCGAGGAATCCCCTTGCTGAGGAAGGCTGTAATGTCGGTCGCAGCATTGATGTCGTCGATCGACGGCAGACTGGAGAGATCGAACTCACGCTCGTCGTCCGTGACCTCGGACGGCGGCGTAGGCTGCGCCGCGGCAGGCCTTGCAGACTCCGCTTGCGATTCGCGCTTGCGGCGGGACCAACGTGCAAGGAACTCCTCCTCACTCATTCCTGTCCGCCTTCATGTTCGCGCCGTGCCAGCGCCTCCGGGTCGGCGCGGCGCCGCTTGCGCTTGACGAATTCGCGCTCGACATGGTGCTCCGCCACGAAGCTTTCAATCGCTTTGCGTAGCACCTCCGGCATCGGCACGGCCTCGACGAGATTGTCGGCGGCTTCGGTAAAGCCTTCGCCCTCAGCGGGGTCGGCGGTCGCCGCGGTGACGGCAAAGGGCCAGGCGCCTTCCGAGGGCGACAGCACAGTCCAGATGCTGGGACTGCCGGAAGCGAGATTGTCGCGATAGCGCGCCGTCTCGGACGGATAGAGATCGACGGTAGCGCGTCCGGCATAAAACAAGGTCGAGCCGTCCTGCTCGCGAAGCACGGTCCAGGGTTGTGTCGCCGGCTCGTCCGGCAGGACGGCAATTCCGCGCCAGATGAAATCGGCCCACGGCGAGTCGGCTTTGCGCCGCTCGACCACGACACCGACAGCAATCGAGAGGGAGGGAAACGCCGCGGGGCTCATGTCGCCATCTCCAGGCGCTTCACCGGCAACCCGGTCAGCAGATTCTGCGGCTTCATCCGGAGCTTCTGATCCGCCGTCATCGACAGGATCAGGTAGACCGGTTCACCCCCAACATCGTCAAGAGCACGGCTCGAATCCGCAAATGTCAGGCGGAACAGCGCGAGCACACGGTCAGCGTCGCGCTCGCCGAGTTCGTCGCCGTGCCACAGACGGTCGCCGAGCCTCGTGGCGTCGGCATCAAGCCCGACATACCAGGTGAGCTTTGCCTCGTGCAGGGCGCGAAGCGGCTCGATCACGACCTCGATGCCGAGCAGATGGGAGACCCAGCGCGTCATCGCCTGCGCCAGGGCAACCGGTCCGCGGCCGCCGGCCGTAAGGTCGAGGGCCATGTCGAACTGGTCGCTGCGCTGCCAATAGGCCCCGGTATTCTCCTCGTTCAACACCTCGACCACGGTATCGGAAGTCGCGCCCAGCATCGACATGAGAGAGAGCACGGGGGTCGGGCTCCGGCCACCGACGACCTCCTCGTCACCGAGCAACAGGGCGTGCTCATGCGGCAGGATGCGCTGGGTCCGGAAGAACAATTCGGCCGCGCGCAGCACGAACGGGTCGTCGCAGCCATGGAGCGCGTTCCGCAGGATGACGTGCACGAGCTGGTTGACGAACAGCGGCGGCAAATCGTTCGCGCCTGACCGCACCGATGCGAGATAGGCGGCTTCGAGCGTCGGGTGCCGCAACAGAAGATCGCGGAACGCCAGCACGAACTGCCAATTCTCCCGGGCATCCGCATCGACTATCCCGGCGATTTCGCCGGCGCTGACCGCCTGGCGCGGGTCGGCGAGCAATTCGCGGTGCAGCCGGCGTTCGACCGGGCATGCGTCGTCCGGCGGCATCAGCTCGGGACGGGCAAAATAGGCCTTGAGGAATTCGTCTGTGACGCGGAGCCCGCCGCCCTCGTCGCGATCGAGCAGATGATGACCGCAGGCGATCCAGAAATCGTTCATCTGATGGTCGGCTCCCGGCCGAGATCCGCAAGCCTGAGATCGCCGTCAGGCTGCACGTCGTCCTCCATTTCCATGAACGAGAACGCCTTGCTGTGCCCCTGCCCTTCCCGCAGTTGCAGCCGGCGGAAGGACTCGCGGACTTCGCCGTCGCTCGAGCTGCGGTGCACTGCAATGAGAGAGCTGATCGGATGGCTGCAGAGCGACTGCGCGAAAGCAACCTCCTCCTCCGCGGCCGTCTTGGCCGCCGTCATGTCCGGCGCGCCGAAGCGATCGACGAGTTGCCTGGCGAGGAGATCGACCAGGCTGCGACGATCGTCTTCAGTTGCCGGAACGATCTGCGCCAGCGTCGACCAGCCCCAGGACTGCACCCCGAGGAAACCACCGCGAAACGCCGCCCGCGCCTTGCCCTCGAGCTTCGCACCGTCGTGCTCCCAGAAGCGGAAAGCGCCTGAGACGGCCCATTCGCCGGGTTCCGCCGCCACGTCGAACACGAAGGTGTCGGAGGGATCGAGCGCGATGGTGCGCAGGAGCTTCACAGGCGCGGTCCTCCGAGGGCCGGATCAAGCCAGGACGGCGTCGCGAGCGCCTGCACGAGGTCGCTTCGTTGGATCGTATCCGTCCCGATGCGGCGCGTCAGGACATCGCCGCAATCGTCAATGCGCTGAACTGTCTGCCTTTCGCGCGGCATCCGAGCGAGATACTCGCGCCCGACGCTGTCAAAGCCGTCAACCCGCCAGCCATCCAGCGCCAGCATCAGGTGGCGGGCAAAGCTCTCCGTGATCTGCGCAGCGCCCGCCTCGCCAAAGCCTTCCTGGTCGAGTGCCGAGGCCAGCGGGTGGACGCCTGGATCGTCATCGTTCATGGCAACCGTCCGGATCATGGCGCCGAAAACCAACCAGGGCGGCGGCGCATGCTCGTCAGCTGCGAATGGCCACCCCATCCGTCCGCCGCCGACCAGCCCCCCGTCGATCCTGACCGCATCCGGCCAGCCGATCGTGATCGGCTTGCGCGGCGGCGCATAGGCGCGAAGCGCATCGGTGAGCGCGATCATGCCGGCGTAGAACGCGCGCCGCGCGCTGCGCAAGGGCTCAGCCGGCTCCAGCACCACGGCGAACTCTGCGAGGTCGAAGCGGCCGACATAGACAAGTGTTCCGGCGCCGCTCTCCGGTGCAATGCGGCATGCATGGGCAAAAGCGTCGCCGCTCTCGCGCAACCGCACCAATGTGAACGGCGGCGGCAGGTGGATCGGTTCCGCCAGGGAAACATGGCTCACTGGGGTCGACGGCAGGCCGTCCTCCGCTTTCCTTTTCTTCCCGATGGATAATGTCTATACGAGGCGAAGGGCCGGCGCGAGTCCGTCGTCGGCGTCCGAATGGCGGAGGGGTTAACCTGGAGCAGCCCGCGAAGACCGTCCTGATCTGCTCGTGCGAAGACACGATGTCCCTCGACGTGGCCGCGGTCCGGCGCGGATGCCCGAACAGCGAGGTCAAGGGCTTTCGCCACCTCTGCGGTGCGGAGCTTGACCACTTCCGCAAGATCGCCGCAGCAGAAGGCGTGTTGACGGTCGCCTGCACGCAGCAGGCGGCGCAGTTCTCGGAGGAGGCCGGCGAACGTGCTGATGCGATCAGCTTCGTCAACATCCGCGAGACGGCCGGCTGGTCGCGCGACGGCGCCCGCGCCGGGGCGAAAATGGCCGCCCTGCTCGCATCCGCCTCCATCCCCGCCCCGGACTATCCGCTCGTCACCTTGTCGAGCGAGGGCGTGATCCTGATCTACGGACGCGACGAGGCCGCGATCGAAGCCGGCCGGCTGCTTGCCGATCACCTCGACGTCACGGTGATGCTGAAGCAGCTCGATGATACGGTGCCGCCAGCTGCAACGGTCTTCCCGATCGTGAAGGGTACGATCCGCTCCGCAAAGGGACACTTCGGCGCGTTCGAGCTGGCGATCGACGACTATGCGCGTCCCCGCCCCTCCTCGCGCGATCGTTACATACTTGACCCGCCGCGAAACGGAGTCACCTCGCGCTGCGATATCGTCCTCGATCTTTCCGGCGATATGCCGCTGTTTCCTGCCCACGATTTGCGCGACGGCTATCTGCGCGCCGACACGAAAGATCCCGCTGCAGTGCTGCGCGCCGTGCTGACCGCACGCGATCTCATCGGTAGCTTCGACAAGCCTAGATATGTCGAGGTTGCGCCTGCGCTCTGCGCCCATTCGCGCTCGAAGCGCACCGGCTGCCACCGCTGCCTCGATCTCTGCCCGACCGGGGCGATCACGCCCGCCGGCGATCATGTCGCGATCGATCCGAACGTCTGCGCGGGCTGCGGCCAATGCACGGCGGCCTGCCCGACCGGCGCGGTATCCTACGCGCTGCCGCCCGCCGATACGCAGCTTCAGAGACTTCGCGCCATGCTGCTCGCCTATCGCGAGGCCGGTGGTGCGAATGCGGTGCTGCTTTTTCATGACAGCCCGCACGGCACGCCTCTGATCGATGCCTTGGCGCGGCATGGCGACGGCTTGCCGGCGAACGTGCTTCCCTTTGCCGTCAACGAGCTCACACAGCTGGGGCTGGAAGCGATTGTCGGCGCCTTTGCCTATGGCGTATCCGCCGTGCGCTTCCTGCTCCGTGCCAGGCCGCGCCACGACGTGACCGGACTGACGCAGACGATCGCGATGGCCGACGTGATCCTCGGCGGCCTCGGATTTGCGGGCCGTCGCCTCGCCACTATCGAAACGGATGATCCCGATGCGCTCGGCGAGCATTTGACTGACATAGGAACGCTCGCAGTCGTCGAGACCCCCGCGACCTTCAGGACCGTCGGCAAGCGGCGCGACCTCTTGCGGTTCGCCCTCAGCGAGCTGCATCGGCTGGCGCCGCAGCCGGTCGACGTGATCGCGCTGCCGCAAGGTGCGCCGGTCGGCGCAATCACCGTCGACACCAACGGCTGTACGCTGTGCCTCTCCTGCGTCTCGGCCTGCCCGACAGGCGCGCTGCGCGACGATCCCGAGCGGCCCGTGCTGAAGTTCATCGAGGATGCCTGCGTGCAATGCGGCCTGTGCCAGAGCACCTGTCCGGAAAAGGTCATCAGCCTCAAGCCGCAGATCGATTTCCGTGCGGCGCGCGCTCCCGCGACGATCATCAAGGAAGAGGAGCCCGCGCTCTGCGTCCGCTGCGGCACGGCCTTCGGCGTCAAGAGCACGATCGACCGCATCGCGGCCAAGCTCGAGGGCCGGCACTGGATGTATCCGGCCGGCGACCGGCGGATCGAGGCACTCAGGATGTGTGCGGACTGCCGCGTCGTCGTCATGAGCGAGCAGCAATTCGATCCGTTCAAGGGCGTTCCGGAACGAACGCCGCCGCGGACGACGGATGACTATCTGCGCCAGCGCGAGCGCAAGGACTAGACTAGACGAAGTGGACGTCTCCGCAAGGCCGGAAGCGGCTGTTATCGCGATGTCACGCGGCCCAGAAACTCGGTGAGTGCGCGCCGATCCTCGGCCGAGCCGATGCGCTGCTCCGGCATCTTGGTGCCGGGGGTGTAGGCATTTGGCCCGATTTCGAACAGTCTTGCGACAGTTTCCGGTGTCCAGACGATGTCCATCGTCTTCAGCGCATCAGAGAAGCGATATCCCGGCAACGAAGCGATCCTGCGGCCGTATAGTCCCGCAAGCGTCGGACCCGCACGCTGCACCTCCTTGTCCGACAGCGTGTGACAGGCAACACACGCCCGAAATACATCGGCGCCATGATCGCCGGCATAGGCCGCAAGCGGGTCGGCCGGTGTGCCGGTCAGGCTTGAACCGATGGGATCGCCGGTACGCGCATTCCAGCGCCTGATCCTGCCGTCCGCACCACCCGTCATCAACGTCTCGCGATCGGCAAGGAAGACGACCGACCACACCGGCAGCCCGGGCCCGACCAGCGTGCGCAGCAGGGTGCGCGACTTGCGATCGATGATCGCCACTGTGCCGCCGATGCCGGCCGCAGCGATCAACGCGCCGTCCGCCGACATCGTCAAGGCCACCACCGGTGTCGGGCTGGCCGCGACCTCGCCGCTGACCTTGCCGTCCTTGGTCAGCATGCGCAGCCTGCCATCGACCGCGCCTGTGACGATTTCACCATCCGGCGCCACCGCCACGGCGTTCAGCGGCGCCGGCAATGTCACGATTTCAGGCTGGCCATCCGGCAGACGCCAGATGCGCAGCGCAAGATCGTAGCCGACGCTGACAAGCCCGCCGTCCGGCGCGAAAGCGACGCCGTTGACATTCTGCGTATGCCCTTCGAGCACGCGCGACGTGCCGTCCGACAGCGACCAGAGTCGCACCGTCCGGTCCCATGACGCCGATGCGAGCAGGGCCCCGTCGGGCGACACAGCAAGCGCCACGATCGGAGCGGCATGTCCCTCCAGCACCCGGTCCGGCTCCGGCCGCCCCGCCGTCCACACTGCAATTCGCGCGTCGGCGCCGGCCGTGATCAGCCGGCGGTCCTTCAGAAAGGCAACGGCATTGACGCCACCGGCATGATACCGCAACACCTGCTCTGCAGTCTCCGTCTTGAGCGACCAGCGGATGGCCGCCGTGTCGAAGCTGCCGGAGAGAAGGTCCTCCCCATCCGGGGAAACGGCAAGAGCCCGAATCGGGCCACCGTGTCCGACCATGTCGGCGTGCACGGATGATCCGGCAAAGATAGCCCACAGCGCTACGGCCACCTTCGCGCACAAAGGTGATCTCCTCATCTCCGGCAGGCCCTGCTTGACATTCACCCTCTCAAGATTGCCAGAACAGGCGGCCAAGATGAATATACGGGAGCGGTCTACTTGGGCGGCGCCGTCGTGGTCTTGGACGAACCCTCAGGAGCGGCCTGCATTCCAGGCGGACTCTGGCCTTGGGGACTTTCAGCCGGCGCACCACCCGAACCTGTATTGATTGGGCCTGTCCAGCCTTGGGGCTGTGCCTGGCCCTTGTCCTCGGGTGGGGTTTGCCTCGCCGATGGGTTGGTTTGCGCAGGCTGGGCCATGGCGCTTTCAACAAGGCAAAGTGCTGCGAAGCACAAAATCGCTCTCGGTAATTTCACGCAAGGTCCTCCGATGCGCTCACTAAGTTTCCAAGAAACCTGCAAGGCCCGCGTCCGTTCCGAAGCGTGCAGCGCAACAGCCCACCTCGCACGTCCTCCGCTTGAATGCCGATGGGCCGGACACTAAACTCTGCCTGGTCACGTCAGGGAAAACCGCATGCAGGGCGGACGAGCCCGATTCAGAGGATGATTGCGCGGCTACGCGTTCTTGGTGCCCTCGATGGCTTGCAGGATCCCGCCGCGCGAGAGGACTCCCCTTTCCTCCTCCTCGTTGCCGTCGTGCTCACGCTGCTGCTCGCAATCCTGGAAGTCGATTTGAACAGCGCCGAGCTTCAGTCCCTTGGCTTGATGGGCAATGCGTTTTCCGCAGATCCCGTGTTCAAGAGCCCATAGGAGATGCCTTGCCACGGATGCCTTGCCACGAGTGCCTTTGGAGCGATCGACCAGCTTGCTCGCGACACGCCGTGTCGTATAGATGGCTTGATGTTTCCAATCGAGGGAGGCTGAGGATGAAGGCTTTTGTGCTTAGCTGCGTCGCGGCCCTGGTCATCGCGATTGCGGGGATGGAGGTCCTGAATCGAATGCAGGAGCCCGTCGCCCAAGCGTTTGCTACGTCCGCGGTACGACTCTGAGAAGCGCTCAGTCGCGCTTGAGCCCGATCGACTTGACGATGGGAGCCAGGCGGGCGAGCTCGTCCTCGACGAGGCGCTGAAATTTGTCGGGGCCTGAATCGATGTCCGGCTCCAGACCTTGCGAACGATAGCTTTCCTGCAATTGAGGATCAGCCATCGCCGTGCGGGTCGCCGCAGCGATCCGCCCCACGATCACATCCGGGGTTGCTTTCGGAGCAAACAGGCCAAACCAGCCGGCATATCTGAGGCCGGGCATGCCGGATTCGATGACAGTCGGAACTTCCGGCGCACCGCTCAGCCGCCGGTCGCTCGTCACGGCGATCAGCCGCAGCTTGCCCGCAAAGTGCAATTGCAGGTTCTGGCTCGAGACCACCGCAATGACCGAGTTGATCTGGCCACTGACGAGGTCGTTGGTAGCGGCCGCCATGCCCCGGTAAGGGACGTGGATCAAATCCGCTGCAAGACCAGATTGCTGCCTGAACATTTCTCCGACGAGATGATTCCCGGTGCCGACCCCCGGAGTGCCATAGGAAAGCCCGCCCGGATTCGCCTTCGCAAAAGCTGCCAGCTCCCGCAGGTCCTTCACCGGCAAGGACGGATGAACAGCGAATGCAAGCGTACTTGTTATCAGCCGATAGATGGCGCGGAAATCGCGGATCGTGTCGTAGGCAGGCTGCGCCGAGGACAACGGAATCGTCACTTGCGTGCTGCCATTGCCGAGCAGAAGCGAGTAGCCGTCGGGAGCGCTCTGCGCCACCGCGGCGGAACCGATCGCACCACCGGCGCCGCCGATATTCTCGACATAGACCGGGCCGAGCAGCGGCGCGACCTTGTCGGCCCAGGGACGGCCGATCAGATCACCCGCGGCGCCAGCCGCATAGGGAATGACCAGCTTGACGGGGCGGGAGGGATAATCGTCGGCGGTCGCACCGCCGGGCCAGGCAGTCAGCGCCGTGAGACGCGCCGCCGTATCGAGCAGTTCTCGCCGTGAGAGAAGGGACATCTTCTGCGTGTTCGGGACCGAGCTGATTATCTGGCACGAATGAGGGCGCCCGAAAATCCGCGCGGGGAGATCGCTGCCCTGCACAATGCGGGCAGCAGTGGCTGCACCGCCCCTGCGCGACCACGCGGTCAATCATGACGCGGGTGATAGATTTGCGTTTCAGCGTTCGCGCCTCAGAATTGCACACCGCGCGTCAGGGCACCGTCGACGACGAGGTTCGTTCCAGTGATGAAGCTGGCGGCGCCACTTGCGAGAAATACGACTGCGTTCGCCATCTCCTGCGGCGTACCCATCCGGCCCGTGGGATTGAGCGCAAGCGCCGCCTTGTAGAGCTCGGGATTGTTGTCCTTGATGGTGTTCCAGACACCGCCTTCGAAATAGGTGTTGCCCGGCGAGACCGTGTTGGCGCGGATGCCCTTGTGTGCGAGCTGATTGGCGAGACCCTGCGTGTAGTGGATGATGGCGGCTTTGAACGTGCCGTAGGGGCCGGCCGCGAAATCGACCTCGCGCCCGGAGACGCTGGAGATGGCGACGATCGCACCGGCACGGCTCTTCTCCAGATAAGGCATGGCCGCGTTCACCAGCCGGACCGTGCCCATCATGTCAGTCGAGAATTCCTTGGCCCAGCTTTCGTCGTCCTGCCCGATGGCGAGCGCGCTCACATTGGCCACGACGACGTCGATTCCGTCCAGCTTGGTCGCCATGTCGACCACCCAGGCCTTGAGTGCCGCACCATCTGACACGTCGACCGCAGCGCCAAAGGCCGCGCCGCCCTTGCTCTTGAGCGCTGCAACGGTGCTGTCGACGTCCGCCTGATTGCGCGCACAGATGCCGAGATTTGCGCCCTCGGCGGCAAAGGTCTCCGCGATCGCACGGCCTATCCCCTTGGTGCTGCCGGTGACGAGAACCTTGGCGCCCGCAAGTCCTAGATCCATGATCGGCTCCTTTTCTTCCCCTGTAGATTTGCACGTTCAGTGGTTATTTGCCATCGCCCTGACCAACCCTCGATAGCTGTGTGGCATTCGCATCGAAACGAGGTCCTTTCGTCGCACGACGTTGGTCGGGTACGCGCTGTCCAGATTGGTGGTGTCGACGACAGCTGTAGCAAGGCTCGTGCCGTCCGCTGCGACCGCTTCGCGGCGGGGGAATTCGAACGTATCGGGGCCGAACACGCCGCTCAGGCCCGGATAGCCGTGTTCGGGATCGAATACGTTGGCAAACGCCAGGAACACGTTGTTCTCACCGGCGCGGACGCGGAAGTGATGCCAATGATGCGGATCGGCGCCGGTCGGGATCGGGGCCGGCTGCACAACGGATGTCCCCGGATGTGGCGAACCGAAGGGGCCCTTGACCGCCGCGCAGCATGCGATGATGTCGCAGCCACGAAGTGCGAGGACCCTCCCCGCTTCCGGAAACGCCGCATCGTGGCCGATCAGGAGGCCTACTCGCCCGATCGGCGTGTCGACGGCGGCCCAGTCGTCGCCCGCTGTGGCCCAGCTCCGCTCCTCTTCCGTCAGATGCGTCTTGCGGTAGATCGTGATCTTTCCATCCGGCGCGATCAGGCAGGCGCTGTTATGGACAGCATCGCCCGCGCGCTCGGCCATCCCGCAAACGATGTAAATCTGGAGCTGCGCAGCGAGCGCCCCCAGGCTCTCTGTGGCGGGACCAGGTATCGGCTGCGCCGATCTCGCCGGATCTGCGAGGCCGGTGACCGCAAGCTCCGGAAATACGACGAGCGCCGCGCCGTCCGCCTTGGCCTGCCGCGCAAGATTCGCGATCGCCTCGAGATTTCGCGCAACATCGGCACTGGGTGCGAATTGGGCCGCGGCAATGCGCGAGCGGACGCCTTCAGGCCAGGGCTCGTGGCCGTAAAGGCCGAAAAAATCGCGCGGATTCCAGCTGAAGGTGTCGGTGAGCAGTTCCGGATACAGCTCAGGCCGGCGCTGAAGGAAGACTGGCTCGCCCAGCACGCGGCGTGCACGCGCAACATCGAGATCGATCTCGGCCAGCGCGAACCCGTCGCCCTTGTCGAGGACCGTGATCACCTGGCCATCCGGCGCGATCACACAGCTCCCGCCGCTGAACTGGACAGTGCGCTCGAGACCCCAGCGGTTGCTCTCGATCACGTAGCAGCCATTCTCGAAGGCACGGCTGATCCAGTAGGGCGCCGGCGTTCGCTCCGCGAGCCAGTTGGAGATATGGCAGATGACGTCCGCGCCCCCCAGCGCCATCAGCCGCGCGGTCTCCACAAAATGGATGTCCATGCATATGAGGAGCGCGATCCGTCCGATCGGCGTGTCGAAGACCTGGTTGTGCAGATCGCCCGCTGCCGCCCATTTCGGTTCGGAGATATAAGGATGCGTCTTGCGATGGCGGCCGACGATGCCATCGGGCCCGACGAGCACGGCCGAGTTGAAATAGATGTCGTCCTCGTCGACTTCAGGCATGCCGACCACGATGTAGCAGTCATGCTTGCGTGCCAGCGCCGCAAACCGGTCGGTGGTCGGCCCCGGAATCCGCTCGACATAGGGCCGAACCTCGGCGCGGTCGAACCAGCAATAGCCGGTGGTTCCCATTTCCGGCGTGACGATGAGCTTCGCGCCGGCCGCCGCCGCCTGCTCACAGAGCTCGAGCAGGCGCGCGATGTTGCGCTCCTTCTCGAACATGACCGGCTCGAACTGGACGGTAGCGACCTTATGTGCGGTGGACATGAGCTGGCTGGCCTCAACCGAGATAGGACTTCTTGATGGAGGCGCCGAGCGTATACTTCGGATCGACCATGTTGCCGAGACGCACCCGACCGGCCTGGGTCAGCAGCATGTAGGCATCGATCTCGTCGAAACCGTAGTCCGCCGCCATCCAGCGGCAGAGCTCGCGATAGGCGATGCGGGCTGCATCCTCCATCGGACGGGCCGAGCCGATCGTCATGATGAAGTCCTTGGTCTCGAGCCGCGGCCAGGCGATGGTCCAGCCCTTGATCAGGTCGACCTGCACCGTGGTGACGGTCGGATGCTCGATGGCGACGCCGCAGAGCTCGCCGTCGCCCTGCGCCGCATGGCAGTCGCCGAGATAGAGCAGCCCGCCCTTGGTGTTGACGGGCAGGTAGATGATGGCGCCGACGCCGACGTCGGGCAGATCCATGTTGCCGCCATAGTAATCCGGGACCAGCGACGAGATCGCCTCGATCTCCGGAGAGGTGCCGATGGTGCCGATGAAGGGCTCATAGGGCAACGTGATCTTGTCGTTCCATTTGGTGCCGGTCTTGGCGTCGATCTCCAGCTTCTTGACGCGCTCGGGCAGCGCCGGATTGAGCAGCGCCGTGTTGCCCGTACTGACCAGGCCGCCGAACTCCGGCATGATCACCGTGGTGCCACGCGGCTGCGGCCCGCGCGGCACTATGCTCTCGATATAGACCGCGAGCGTATCGCCCTTCTCGGCACCGTTGACGTGGATCGGCCCGTTCTGCGGATTGAGAAACGGGAAGTTGAGAATCTTCGACGGGCTGTCGGTCTCGTTCTTGATGGCTCCCTCGAAAGCGTCATGTGTCTCCGCGGAGACTACGGCACCGGGATCGACCGTCAGAACCGGATTCACATAGGGGCCGTAGACATAGTGGTACTTGCCCTGCTCGCTTTCCGTGATCGTGTAGCCGGTGCCGCGCTCGCCCTTGGCGACGCCCCTGCGGGCCATGATGGAGTCTTTCTGCCAGGACATTTGCTTTTCTCCTTCTGTCGTTGGCTTTGAGTCTTCAAACCGCGAGATGACGGCGCATCTCGGCCGCATCGTCGAGCGCCGCGCGATCGAGGTTGGCCACGATGCGCCCCTTGTCCATGACGTAGCAGCGCTGCGCCATGGCGCGGATCATGTCGAGATTCTGCTCGACCAGGATGATGGTCACCCCGGTCCTGTGGTTGAGCTCGACCATGTTGCGCGCGATGTCCTGGACGATGTTGGGCTGGATGCCCTCCGAGGGCTCGTCGAGCAGGATGAGGTTCGGGTCGGCGATCAGGACCCGTCCGATCGCGAGTTGCTGCTGCTGGCCGCCGGACATGGTGCCGGCGCGTTGATGCCAACGCTCTTCGAGGATCGGAAAGGCTTCGACGATCTTGCGCCGGCCCGCTTCTGGAATGCCGCCTCCCTTGATCGCTGCGCCGACGGCGACGTTCTCGCCGACGGTCAGGCGCGGAAACACGTCGCGGCCCTGCGGTACATAGCCCATGCCGAGGCGCGCCCGCCTGTGCGCGGGCAAGGATTCCACGGCCTCACCGCGGTAGACGATCGAGCCGTCCATGACCGGCACGAGCCCGATCAGGCTCTTCATCAGCGTGGACTTGCCGACGCCGTTGCGACCGATGACGGCGACGATTTCCCCCTCCCGCACCTCGATCTCGAGGCCCTGGAGCACCGGCTTGCCGCCATAGCCGGCGCGCAAGCCCAGGGTCGACAGGATCACTTCCTTGCGCGGCTGATCAAGCATGGGCCTGCCCCAGATAGATCGCTGCCACGCGTTCGTCGGCCACGATCTCGTCGATCGAGCCCTGCGCGAACACCTGCCCGAGATGCAGCACGGTGACGCGATGCGCGACCTGCCGGACGAAGGCCATGTCGTGCTCGATCGCCAGCACCGTCATGCCGTCCGCATTGAGCCGCTGCACCATCTCGCCGGTCATGTAGGTTTCCTCGGGCGACATGCCGGCGGTGGGCTCGTCCAGCAGAAGAAGGCGCGGCTTCAGGCTGACCGCCATGCCGATCTCGAGCCATTGCTTCTGGCCATGGCTGAGATTGCCGGCGACCTGCGCCTGCTCCGATTCCAGCCCGAGGAAGGTCAGCAGCCGCTCGATCTCCGCTTCGAGCTCTGCCCCGCGATGCCGGCTCTGCAGGGCGATCTCGAGATTCTGGCGGACCGACAGGCCCTTGAAGACGCCGGGCACCTGGAACTTGACCGAAAGGCCGCGGTGAATCCGCGCAAAGGATTTCAGCGCCGTGATGTTCTCGCCGGCGAAGAGAATGTCACCGCTGCCGGGATGATGCTCGCCGAGGATCAGGCGAAACAGCGTGCTTTTGCCGGCGCCGTTCGGGCCGATGAGGCAATGGATCTCGCCGGCTTGCAGCGTGAGATCCACGGAATTGGTGACGTGCAGACCACCGAAATGCTTGTTCAGCTTGCGCAGTTCGAGCAGCGACATCAGCCGGCCCTCTGCGTGAGGCGGGCGGCGATGCGGCCGAGCCAGTTCATCACCCCGAGCACGAGACCGTTCGGGGCGATCAGGACCGTGAGCACCAGCAGCACACCCATGAAGACCAGCGCGTACTGGCTGCCATAGATGGTCAGCGCCTGGAACGCAGCGAGCACCACCAGCGTGCCGATCACGGTCGACGTCAGGTCGCTGCGGCCGCCGACTGCGACCCAGATCAGCGGCAGCGCCGCGGCCGTCATGCCCATGCTCGAGGGCGTGATGTACTGCCCCCACACGGTGTAGAGCACACCCGAGAGCCCCGCGAGCGCGGCGCCGATGACGAAGGTGATGAGCTGGTACTTGCGGATGTCGTAACCCAGCATCTCCGCCCTCTTCGGGTTCTCACGGATCGCGACGATGACGTTGCCGAAAGACGAGTTCATCAGGATCCGCAAGGCCAGATAGACGAAGACCAGAAGGCCGAGCACGAGGTAATAGAGCCCTATATCGGCGAACAGCACGATCGGCTCGCCCGGCCAGGGGATGGTCAGCGGCGGCATCGCGCTCATGCCGTTGAAGCCGTTGAGCCGTGCACTGCCGATGTGCCATTCCGGCCCCGCGGTCTGTGCCATGAAGCGTTCCAGCATCAGGGTCACCGCGAGCGTGACGATGCCGAGGAACACGCCGGCGATGCGGCCGAAGAACATGAAGTAGCCGAGCAGGACCGCGAACAGCGCCGCGATCCCGACCGCCATCACCAGCGCCAGCAACGTAAAGCCGTAGGCGGAGCCGAAATTGATGGTGAGGATGCCGTAGCCATAGCCCGCGATGCCGAAGAACGTGGTCTGGCCGAAGGAGAGCGAGCCGCCATAGCCCCAGATCAGGCACAGGCTGAGCGCGATGAAGACCCAGACGAAGAAGTAGACGGTGTTGCCGACCGTGTAGCCGTCGCTGAACAGCGGATAGGCGAGCGCGGCAGCGAGCACGAGTGCGAACAGGCCCCAGAAGGCCGGACCGCGACCGACGGTCTGCGGGCCTTCGAGGCGGCGAAACATTGCGAGGAGACCGGTCACGACGCCATCACTCCGTCAGGTGCGCTCGCGCAGCACGAAGCCGGAAATGCCTTTCGGCAACACCCGGACGACGATGATGACGGCGACCAGCAGACCGATCTGGCCGAACAGCTGGCCCTGCCAGGACGTCATCACCGACTTCACCACCGCAAGCACGCCGCCGGCCGGTGCCGTGCCGAGGAAGACGTCGGCGCCGCCGATCACGACCGTGACGAAGGCCTCCATGATGAAGGTCGCGCCCATGGTCGGCACCAGCGTCATGGTCGGCGCATAGAGGCCGCCGGCAAGACCGGCGAGCCCTGCCCCGCACGCGAAAGTGAGGCTGTAGATCAGGCGCGTGTCGACGCCGAGTGCGGCCGCCATGTGCGGCACCTGGATGGTGGCGCGCGCCAGCACGCCGAAGCGGGTCCAGTTGAACAGCGCATAGAGCGCGGCGAGCACGCCGAGTGCGGCACAAAACAGCACGATGCGATAGATCGAATAGGAGTAGTCGCCGACCTGGAAACTGCCGAACGGCGTGCCGACGCCCGCCATGGTCGAGCCGACCATGATCAGCGTGCCCTGCGTGGCGATCAGGCTCAGCCCCCAGGTGGCGACGATGGTGTCGAGCGGCCGGTCGTACAGATGACGGATGACTGCGAGCTCCACCACGACCCCGACCAGTGCCGACACGAGCGTGCCGGCCAGTATTCCCAGCGGTAGCGGCAGGCCCGCATGCACGGTCGCGGCGGTGACGTAGGCGCCGCACATGATGAACTCGCCATGGGCAAGATTGATCACGCCCATCATGCCGAAGATCACTGCGAGCCCGCAGGCCGAGAGCACCAGGAATGCGAAGGCGTCGCCGAATTGATAGAGCGCCGAGAATACGTGGGTCGCGATGTCCATGAATCAACCAGGATGTGGGAGGATGCGGCGTCGCCGCCGCAGATGTCCGTGACCGCCCCGGCGCGCCGCAAGCGCCGGGGCGATCAGCCGCCGGGTCAGGGTTTCGGCGGCGGGTTCGACGGCGTGTACTGAGCCATCGGATCCTTCTTGGTGAGGTCGCAGCCAGCTTCACCCAGCCAGTACGGCTTGATGTCCTCCCAGACCTTCGGGAAGGAGATCGAGTGATCGGCGCCGACCTTGGCGAGATAGATCGTGTGCGACATGTGCTGGCTCTTCGGGTCGATGCAGACCTTGCCTTCCGGCGCGTCCATGCAGACGTCGCCCAGCGCGATCACCTTGCGGATCTCTTCGCGCTTGGTCGACTTCGCGCGCTCGACCATCTGCTTGTAGAGATAGACGGCGAGATAGGAGTTCTCCGCCTCCTGGTTCACATAAGGCTCGCTCGGGAACTTGGCCTTGAACTTGGCGTAGAACTCCCTGCTCTTAGGCGAGTCGATCTCCTCGATGTAGTTGGTGGTGACGAACATGTCCTTCAGGCTCGGCGGCTTGAAGCGCTTGTGCTCGTAGCCCTGCCCGACATTGACCGAGGACGCCATCGGCAAGTTGACGTTTGCGGAGGCCGCCTGCTCGTAATAGGAGGCCTGCGCGGTGCCGACCAGCAGCGTGACAACGAAGTCCGGCTTGGCCTTCTGGATGTTCTGGATGCTCTGGGAGAATTGCGAGACGCCGAGCGGGATGAACTCCTCGCCAGCCATCTCGCCCCCGTTCTCCTTGACGATCTTGCGCACCCACTCCGCCGAGATCTGGCCGAAATTGTAGTCGGCCGCGAGCGTGTAGACGTTCTTGCCGTACTTCTCCATCATGTACGGAATGAGCGTCGAGAACTGCTGCTCGGGCACGGCACCGGTCACGATCATGTGGCCGTCGCAGACACCGCCTTCATACTGGTTGTTGTAGAAGGCAAAACCGTTGAACTGATCGACGATCGGGCGGTACGCCTCGCGCGAGGCCGAAGAGAATCCCGCGAACACGACATCGACCTTGTCGCGCTGGAGCACGCGTCGCATGAACTCCTGGTAGCGGGTGTTGTCGGACTGCGTGTCGTAAGCGACGAGCTCCAGCGGCCTGCCCATGATGCCGCCGGCCTTGTTGATCTCCTCGGCGGCGAGCTGGATGGCGTGAACCTTGCCGATCGTGGCCGCTGCGAAGTCGCCGGACTGATCCTCGAGCACGCCGAGTTTGATCGGGTTTTCTGCCGCGAGCGCCGGGTGTGATCCAAGGGGGGATCCGAGGACAAGCGTCCCCGTGAGGGCTGCGGCGCGCAGCCCCCGCAATACAGACTTGCTCATTTTGCTTCTCCTAGATGGCCTGCTTGTTGCCGCCTTGCAGCGTAATGCCGGTCGTGCGACTGGACGTGTCGGGCGGCTTCGCCCGCCTGCTCAGAAACTCCTCGCAATAGAGTTCCATGTTCTGCCGCGCGCGCATGCTCTCGCGGCGGAGCTGTGAATAGGCATCTTCCTCGTCGACGCCCTCCTGCCGCATCAGCAGGACGACGGCCCGGATCACCGCGCGGCGGCCGCGGCGGCGCTCCTCGAGACCCTGCAGGCGCTCATACATCTCGGCGCGCAGCAGGAACTGGTTGATGCCCATGAACAGGGACGTGTAGACGGCGCCGCCATGCACCGGCTTGCGCAGGAATGAGGTCGCGCCCAGATTGACCAGCGCCTTGAGCCGGCTCGGCGCTTCGACGCCAACGAGGCCGATCACCGGCGCCGGCGGCAATCGCGAGGCGGGATTGACCTCGATCGCGACTGCGCCTTCGAGATCGCCGTCGATGAACAGGATGTCGCGGTCGGCCTGGAGACTCGCGACATCGATCTGTGCGCGACCGTCGACGATCTCCGGGTACTCCGTGGAAACGCCGAGCTTGGCCAACGTCGTTTCGAGCGCGCTCTCCCACCCGCCTCGCCTGGTGACGACGATGGCACGGCCGCCCTTGAAATTCTGCAGCAGTCGGGAGTTCATGATTGCACCACCTTCAAATGAGGAGAGCGCATTGCGCTGGCAAAGCGCGGCGACGACTGAACGAGATAAGGATCTGGCGCGATCGGCTCGCGGGCCTCCAGCAGCACTTCGAACTGCCCGCCGGCGGTCGACCGGCCGATCCGAGGCGTGAGCCAACCGTGGAAGGTCTGGCGGTCGATGCGGACCTCGCCTTGCGGCGCGTGCAGCCGCTGGTCTGCTACGGCGGCGCGTACCGTGCGGGCGTCATCGGTGCCGGCCTGGGACAAGGCCGCTCCGAGCAGCTTGACGGCGATGTAGGAGGCTTCCGCGTCCGCCGACGAGACCGGTCCATCCGGAAAGGACGTGGTGTAGGCGCGGATGAAGGCGCCGTTTTCGGCCGAGTTCAGCGAAGAGAAATAGACACTGGAGGACAGATGTCCATCGATCGCATCCGGGCCGATCTCCGGCAATTCGGGCTCCGACAACGTGCAGCTGGCGACCGGGATTTCCGCAGCCTGATCGATGCCGCGCGCGCGGCAGGCGGCCCGGAACGCCCGGAAGAACGCGTAGGCGCTGGTGCCGATCAGATTGTTGAAGACGAAGTCGGGCCGCTGGTCGATGATCGCCGCGATCACCTGATCGACCTCGGTGTCGCCGACGGAGAGATACCGTTCGGCAAGCACCGTGCCACCGCGCGCAGTCAGCGCCTCCCGGAAGATGCGGTTGTTTTCCCAGGCCCAGATGTAGTTCGAGCCGACGCAGAAGGCGCGCGAACCGAGGCGGGATGCCAGGTAGTCGACGAGTGGCAGCACGTGCTGGTTCGGCGCGGCGCCGGTGTAGATGACGTTGTCGGAACTCTCGAATCCCTCGTAGTGAGACGGATACCACAGCAGTCCGTCGAGCTTCTCGAAGCACGGGATCACCTCCTTGCGGCTCGACGAGGTGTAGCAGCCGACGACATGCCGGACGCCGGAGCCGAGCAGCTCGAGGCTGAGCGAGCGATAGCTCGCGAGGTCGCCGGACGGATTCACGACCACCGGCTCGAGCGCAATATCGCCACCGCTCGCGTTGATCTCGCGAAAGGCGAGCAGCGCCCCGTTCAGCATCGACCGCGCGACGACGCTGTAGGACCCCGTCGTCGAGAGCATTACGCCGATCCGATATGTCGCCTGCGCCATCACTCGTTCCAAAATGAAAAAGGCGCCCATCGGCCGTTAAGCCGAGGGCGCCCTCGCCGCCAACCGAGCACGCGAAACCCGCGCGATGTTGGAAATGGTTGAAGCTCGCTGCGTTGACGGGCCGAACTGCCCAACGCTTGCTTAGCACGGTCGTTGAGATCAGTTACGAAGTCAAGCGCGTTATTGCAGCGAAAGCTGCTACGATTCGTATCGTGGTGCAGCAAAACTGTGCATCCGATCCGAGCCCACGCGCCGATGCGCCGTAGACACGACGGCACGCCCAAAGTCCTGCTTTGGGGCCTGTCGTGCGCTATCGAAGGTTGCGCCGTCGAACCTGCCAATGACTCCGTGCCAAGCCAAGTCGTCGGCACCCCCGCTACGAGCGACAGGCATCTCTGCCGGCGCTCGAATTCGCCGGGTATGAATTCCAGCCGGCTGAGCGATATCTGGTATCAAGCCGGCCGCGCACGATCCCACCCTCAGCGCTGGGGTCCATGCACCTCCGACATTTTAAGAATTTAGTAACGATACGAACGTCGCCAAACGCATTAATGCAAATCGCACGCTGCCGATGCCTGCCCCGTAACGACCTTGCTATAAGCCGGGCCACGCGCGATCGACGCTCGCAAAATCGACCTGGTTTCATTGATTGCTCATGAACAAGTTTAGCAATACATTCGACATCGTCATCGAGCAGTCGTTCGACTTTCTGTCTCCGGAATATGCAGAGCTGTTCGATCGCTCGGCCGCCACTGCGTTCCAGCATCCGGTCTGGCTGCATAGCCTCTACACCAGGCTCGCGCCGGAAACGGGCGCAATTCCTTTGGTCGTCGTGGTCCGCCACCGCGCGACGGGGGCCCTCGCGATGGTGCTGCCCCTGCTCCGGATCCGGCGCGGTCCGTTACGAACCGTCGAGTTCGCTGACCTCCGCGTTTCCGACTATTTGGCGCCGGTTTGCAGCCCGGACGCGTTCTCGCAATTGCTCGACGACGCGGCTGCGTGCGCGCAGATTCGGCGCCTTGTGCGTCCTTTCGATCTGCTTCGAATGGTCAAGCTGCCCGACACACGGCTTCCGATCGAAGACCTCCTGGCTGCGTCCCGCCGCGTAGCGATGGACACCAATGCCTACGCGACGGTTCTCGTCGCGCCGTTCGAGCAATGGCGGGCCAGCACGCTCGATCGCTCCTATCAGAAGGAGCTCGCAAAGAAACGTCGTCAGCTCGAGAAAAAGGGCGCGCTGAGCTTCTCGTGCTGCGGCGACAGCGCGTCCGTGCTCGAGGCGCTGGACGTCATGAGGAAGTTCCGGGGTCCGCGCTTTCACGCACAGGGCGACGGAGACCTGCTGCAGCGCCCCGAATATTACGGCTTTTATTCCGACGTCGCGCTTCACGGCCTGGGCTCCTTTGTCCGTCTCTACGCCATGAAGATGAACGGCGAGGTGATTGCCGCCGTGCTCGGACTATGCCATCGGGGCAGCTTCCTCGTCATCATGAGCGCCTTCGACATCGCCGGCTACAAGAGCCAATCCCTTGGCGCGCTGATGTTCGAGCAGGTGGCGCGGGACTGTATCGAGCGCGGAGACCAGATGCTCGACTTCACCATTGGCGACGAGCCATACAAGAAACTGTTCGGCGGGCAGCCTTCGCCGATGTGGGCGGTCACGCAGGCCGGCAGCGCCGCAGGCGCTATCGCCCTCTTCGCGCTGAAGCAGGCTCCCTGGCTCAAGCTGGCGGCCAAGCGGCTATCGGATTTGAGGCTCCAGCCCGCGCGCCCCCCAACTTCCACGCGCTGACCGACGGCACGCGAAGGAGGAGCAGAACTCAGGCGCGCAACGCGCCGCGGACACGCCCGAGCCAACCCGGGCGCATCTGATCGATGCGGTGTGTCAGACTGCGCCGCAGGAAGTGCAACCGTCGTCGTACGTCCCAGCCGATGTCGCTGCGGGACGTCAGAGCCTCGCGGAAGCGCGCCATCTTCAGCGACTGCCGGTCAGCCGCGATCTTGTCGCGATCGGAATAGAACTGCGAGATCTTCTCTCGGCCCATGCCTGCGGTCACAAGCCACCGCGGCGCGTATTCGGTGCAAAGACGGTCGACGTCCACCAGCAGGCGGGCGACACCCGTGCCGGCCGCGGGACAATTGGTCTGAAACGCATCGCCGATGAGCACGACGCCGGGCTGGAGATGCCCCTCGACGACAGTCAGATCCATCACCCAGTTCTGGACCCGGTCGGTCACGCGGAAATCGCCGAGGTAGTCCCGCAATCCAGGCAGCAGGCGCAAAACCGTCGCTTCCGGCTCGCGACGCAACTCGCGCATGATCGGGTCGGTCGGATCGCGGAACATGAAGAGATTGGCCCGCATGCCGGCACGGACGGGAAACAGGCTGAGATAGTCGATGCCGTCCGCCGTACGTTCGCCATAGCAGGTCAGCGCCTCGAAATCGAACTGGGTGCCGTCCCGGCGAGCGATCGTGAAGCCGAACGAAACCGAATGGCGCTCGGCCAGCACACGCCGCCTGATGCCGAGCCTGTAACCCAGCACTCCCGCCATGCCCGTGGCCAGAACAACGAGGCGCGCAGTGACGCGCCGTCCGGAGGCCATCTCGAGATGCTGGACGTCGTCGCTGCTGCTGATAGCCGTGACCTCGTCGACGATCAGGTTGGATGGATCGGGTATCTGGCTGCGCGCCATGGCGACGAGATCGGCATAGCGAAATCCGTAAGCCTGGCCCATGCTGACATCGACCACCTTGCCCTCCCGGATATTGAGCACCTGATCGTATCGGCAAGCGACATCCTCGAGCGCATTGAGAAAGCCCAGCTTGCGAAACAGCTCCAGCTGATGGCCGCCGATTTTCTCGACCCGGAACTCGTCCGGATAGACCGCCCGCTTGTCGACGAGAGCAACGCGATGCCCTGCCCGCGCCAGCACGGCCCCCGCCAGCGATCCCCCAAGGCCACCGCCGACAACGGCGACGTCCGAGACGATCGTTGCCGTTACGCCCCCATCGATCGGCTCGGTCACGGCTCTATTCGTCGTCAAGGCTCCGGCTCCCAAGGTTAACGGCAATCCCAGTGCAATTCTCTCGCCTGCTGTCGCATCGCGGGGCGAAACGCGATCGTTTCCGGAGATCGAGGTTAATGACCGGAGGCGGCGGGCGCGCTGCCGCCGCTGCGGCACGCGTCTTGCTCGAGTTGCACTGTAGATTCCGGGTTCCGACATCCCGGCGACCGATCTCGCGCGCTATTCCGCATTCGAACGGCCGATCTCGCCTTCTTCGGTCGTCGATGCGGCGCCAGGCCGTCAGTCGGTCGAGCTGAACTTTGCACCAACCGGGACAATGAGGACGACGATGTTCCAGAGTGAAGCAGCCGACGTAGCAGTGATATCGTCGCGGCCCGCGAGATCCTGCATCTCGTCCATTAACACTCGCGCCGTTGCAGCATGCTAGGTTGTCGCCGGTATCGGAACACGTCTCTTCAGGGGAGCGTAACCCCTTAAACCTCCATGATCGAAGCCATCCTCCAGTTCATGCGGCGCGATGTCACGCGCGGCGTTGCCGGGACCATCCTCCTCAAGGTTGGCAGCGGCGTACTCGCGTTTGCATTGTTCTCGCTGGCGGCACGGACGATGTCGCCCGACGGCTTCGGCATCTTTGCGACCTGGCTCTCCGTCGCCCAGATCGCAGCCGTCCTGGGACTGGTCGGCCAGGAATCCCTGCTGGTGCGATTCCTCAACGAGTATCAGGTCAGTGACAGGCCGGACCTCACCAAAGGCGTCCTCCTATCGAGCTTCAAGATTGCCTCGGTCGCAATGCTGATCGTGATCGCCGGGATCGCCATCGTGGCGAGCATGAGAGGCGACTGGTGGCTGCTGATCCTCGCTGTGTCGGCCTACACAGCCGTCAACGCCGCAGTGATGCTTGGGAGCCAGATCGCTCGCTCTCTGGTCAGCATTCTCATGGGCGAAGGAAATCGCGAGTTCTTCTGGCGTGTCATCGTCGTCCTGTTCCTGCTCGTCATGTTGCTCGGCTATCGGCAGCTCGATCCCGCCGAGTTGTTCGCGGTGATGACAATAGCGATGTCGGTGGGCCTGGCGGCGCAGATCATTTCGATCGCACGAGTCTTGCCGGATTTGCGCGATACCCCGGCCCGCACCGAGACGTCCCGCTGGCGATCGAGCGCCCTTCACTTCTGGCTCGCCTCCATCCTTGAAGCCGCCAACCAGTATTTTGACGTCATTCTGGTCTACTGGATGCTGGATCCGGCCACCGCCGGAATCTACTTTGCCGCCTCGCGCCTCGCCAACATCTTCGCCATGCTGTCCGCAGCGCTGTACACTTTCGGCGCGCGCCGGCTTCCGTCGTTGTATTTCAGCAAGAACTACCGGGAGTTCGAGCGGGACGTTGCGGCTGATGGCGGAAGTGACCGCGCTTTGCGTTGCCGCGGGTCTCGCCACGATCTGGATCGGCGGCCCCTATCTCCTCAATCTGTTCGGGCCTCATTTCACCGCGCAGCACTCGGTGTTGATCGTGCTCGCAATCGGAACTGCCATCCAGGCGGCCGGCGGCCCGTCTGCTGCGATCCTGCAGCTGACCGGCCATGAACGAATCTATGTGCCGGTCGTCGCCGCCAACGTCGCGCTGCGGCTCGTGGGATTTGTCGTGCTCATTCCCTGGCTCGGAGTGCTTGGCGCGGCGATTTCGGCGACGGTGTCACTCGCGCTCGCGACCATCGCCCTGAACATCCTCTGCCGCCGGCGATCCGGCGTGGATCCTTCGGTCCTCGTGCTCTTGCGCTTCTCTGCTTCGAGGCGCGGCAACTATGCAGTTCGCGGCGCGGACTCGAGCGATTAGATGTCATCAGGCCGCGGCTCGGGAAATCCGCAGTCACGCGCCGGCAGCGTGCAAGACCGGTTGGTTAACGCACTCGCCGCGCGCCGTCGGGGAAACAGCGGAAATACCGCGCAAACGATGTGGTTGCAAAGGCCTCGCATTAACTCCGTTTGTTGCTAGCCGATGTCCGGGCGATACCCGCATGATAGGTACGGAGTTAAGAAGGTGAAGATTTCGTTGCTTTAACGGTCGGGATCCGTGCTCCACTATCAGCCGAACAAGAAATTGGGCGAGACGAGCGCGACGGCTTTGGCGCGGCCGGACCATGGCGGGCCGAAACCGCACGTGCTTCTTGCGCAAACTCAGGCCGAGAACGCCGGTGCGCAGGAAATCTCGCGGCTTCTTGGCGCCGGGCTCACCGCTCGCGGCTACCGGGTCACCAATCTATTCTTCTTCCGCAAATCGGACTCTTTCGATGAACCGCCGGATACGCTCTACTGCGCGCCGAGCCGGCCAGGCAATCCGGTGGCGCTGCTGCGGATGCTGCGGACGCTCGGCCGCCATATCAGGGCCACGAAGCCCGACGCCGTCCTGACTTTCCAGCATTTCGGCAACGTCATCGGCGGTGGCGTCACGCGCCTCGTCAGCCGTGCACCGGTTGTCGCAAATCAGGTTTCATCCGCGCTGTCGATGAGCTGGCCGGTTCGCACCGCCGACATCGTCATGGGCAGCCTCGGCTTCTTTGACTGCATCACACTCAATTCGAAGGACATGCAGCGCGAATATTCGCGCTACCCCGCGGCCTACCGGTCGCGCATGGTGCATGTGCCGCACGGCTTCGACGACAAGGCCCTCATCCTGTCGAAGGAGGCTGCACGACACAGGTTCAACCTGCCGCCCGACTGCGTCCTGCTTGGCTGCGCGGCAAGGCTGCATCCGCACAAGCGGCTCGACATGGCGATACGTCTCTTGCCGGATCAACCATCCTGGCACCTTGCGCTTGCCGGCCAGGGAGCCGACGGGGCCCGGCTGAGGCTGCTGGCGAGCGACTTGAACGTCTCGGGCCGACTGCATTGGCTCGGGGAGATTCCTCCCAGCCGGATGGCGGACTTCCTGGCCAGTCTGGACGTATTCGTCTTTCCGACACAGGCGGAAACCTTCGGTCTGGCCGCCGTTGAGGCCGCAAACGCCGGTGTTCCCTCCGTCGTGACTGATCTTCCCGTCCTGCGCGAAGTGTTGGCCTACGAAGGGAGACCGACCGCACTCTTCGTCGACACCTCCGATCATGCGAAGCTCTCCGCAGCCGTCTCCGCGCTGTTAACGGACAAGCACCTGAGCGACGAACTGCGACAAAACGCCAAAGGTCTGAAACTGCGCTATTCGGTAGATGCCATGGTGGAGGAATACGTTCGTATTCTCGACCGGATCATTTGACATGATCCGTTGAAATCGATTGGTTCGATATGATCATCGAGTTCCGCTGTGAACGCGAGTACGCGCGGCAATGGATGGCCCGCGAGACCCTGTCGATCGACGGCCGGGACGTTCCGGTTCAGATTGTATGGGCGCCAACGTCGGAGCCGCGGCCCGCAGGTCTCGACGCCCTGTTCGAGCTCGAACGCGTGGTGCTGCGCAAGGGCAAACATGGCGGCGCAGACAGGCTGAAGATCATTTCGGAAGGGGCGCAGGCTTTTGGCGGCACCGCCGACATGATCGTCGATTTTTCGGGCGCCGCGCGGGATCCGGACTGCTCTGCCCGGCTGTATCTGCGTCCGCTGTTCAACGGAGTCGCGGGCGAAAATGCCGCCCTCGCCGCCATTCTCGCCGGCGACCTGCCCGTGATCGACATCGTCAACGAGGTCGACGGTTCGGTCCTCGACCGCGGCCATCCATCCGGAGAAATTGCCGCGGGCCTCAGCGGCGCGCTCGAAACCGTCATGGCGCGAACCCTGACCATGGTGGCGGCGGTCCTGTCGGGAAGGCCGCGAATTGTGCCGCAACTGGCGCCCCCCCCCGGCGATGGCTTGCGCCGCGGACCCGTCGGCTATGTCGCTCACGGCCTTGCCGCATCGATCGCCAAGGAGATCTATCGCCTCTGCTGCTATGCCCCCCATTGGCATATCGGATGGCGCTTCAACGACGGCCCGGGCGTCTGGCAGACCGGAGATCTATCCGGCCCAAGCTGGAATGTTCTGGGGGATCCTGGAAACCACTTCTACGCCGATCCCTTTCCGATCAATTGGCAGGGGCGCACATTCGTCTTCTTTGAGGATCTCGATCACCGCGTCGGAAAAGGCATCATTTCGACGATCGAGTTCAATGACGCGGGGCCGGTCGGCGAGGTGATGCCGGTGCTGGAGGAGGCCTGGCACCTCTCCTATCCGTTTCTGATCGAAGACGATGGCGCGCTGTGGATGATCCCGGAGAGCTCGACCCGCGGGGACGTCGCCCTCTACAAATGCGTTCGGTTTCCGGACAAATGGGAGCGATATGCGACGCTCCTTTCCGGCCTCGAGCTGGCTGACGTCACGATCACGCGGCACAACGGCCTGCATTATCTGTTTGGCGCCTGGCGCGACGGCACGGGTGGCTATTCGGATTCCCTGGCGATCTACTACGCCGACCGCCTCTTGGGGCCCTGGTCGGCCCACGCCAGCAATCCGGTCCTGATCGACCGCGCAAGCACGCGGCCGGCCGGGAATTTCGTCACCCTCGATGACAAATTGTGGCGACCGGTCCAGGATTGTGCCGACGGATACGGCGCGGCGCTCGCCCTGGCTGAGGTGGTCGACCTGTCGCCGACGGAGTTCAAGCAGATCGTCCGCCACTCTCTAAAGCCCGGACCGCTATGGTCCGGCAGGAAGTTGCACACCTTGAACCGCTGCGGCAGGCTCGAGGTGATCGACGGATCGCGCGTCCAACCCAAGACGCGTGCTTTCGCGAGCAGCTTCCCATCGGCCATTCTGTCACCCCTGACCACTCCGCATACTCTCCGCTGAAGCCAGCGGCGCGCTCATACGGCAAATAGCGCACGTGCGTTGCCGACGGACCGGCATCAATCTAGATACCGTCCGTCATCTCGTGTCTTGGACGCTCGCGAGCAACGACGGCTTACTGCGAGCGATCCGAAGTCCAGCCCTTGTACTCGGCAACGTTGTCCCTGGTCACGAGCTTGGAAGGCAGGAGCTCGACGGTCGAGGCCGGTTTCTGACCGTTGAGAATGCCGACACCGACCTGCACGGCCCGCCGCGCCATGAAGAACGGATCCTGGGAAGCCGAGGCTTGGACCTGCGGCGACTGCGGATCCTTCAGCGCCGCCTCGATGTCGGGTGCGCCGTCGACCGCCGTGATGACGATGCCCGTGCGGTTCTGCTGGCGCGCCGCAAGGTCGGTGCCGATCGCCTGCGGGTCGTTGATGGCGAAGATGGCGTCGATCTTGGGAAAGCGGGTCAGATAACCCTGTGCGACGGTGAGACCGCCCTCGCGCGAGCCCTTGCCGTCCTGATCGCTGGACAACACCTTGATTCCAGGATTCTTCGAAAACACGTTCTTGCACCCGACGACACGGTCGATCACCGCGGAGACCTGCGGCCCGTTCTCGATGATGACGTCGCCCTTGCCCCCCAATTTGTCGACGATGTACTGGCAGGAGATCTCGCCCGCCTGCACGTTGTTCGTCGTTACTGTGGCATCGGCGCCTTCGGCCGCGGTGTCGACAGCGACGACGACGATGCCCGCGCCTTGTGCCTTCTTGATCGCCGGCCCGATCGCCTTGGGATCGCCGGGGTTCAGCAGGATCAGGTCGACGCCTGCGGCGATGAAATTGTCGATCTGGGTGACCTGCTTGCCGAGATCGTATTCGAAGCCGACCGTCGTGATCTTCACGTTGGGATTGGTTTTCTTCGCCTCGAACTCGGCGCCCTTCGACAGCGCGACGAAGAACGGGTTGCCCATCGATCCCAGCGAGACGCCGATCGACTTGAGGTCCTTGGCGAAGGATGGCGCGGTGGTGAGCGCAAGCACCGTCGCGGCGCCGGCGAGCATGATCGTCTTCAACATGGACCTCCTCCCTGGTCTGTCTTCGTCCCCGGCGCGGCAGACCAGTTGCCGCAGCGGAATTCGCATCGAGCGGGCGCGCGCCGGCGGCTCAGGTCCTGGCCGACCCCTGCAGCCGGTAACGATCCAGCGCCACGGCACCGATGATCACCAGGCCCTTGATCACATATTGCCAGATGTCGGAGACGCCGATGAGGATGAGGCCGTTGGACAGGACAGCGATGATCAGCGCGCCGACCAGCGTGCCCCAGATCGAGCCGATTCCGCCGACGAACGAGGTGCCGCCGAGGATCACGGCAGTGATCGCATCGAGCTCGTAGGACTGACCGAGCTGCAAGCCGTTGGCCGCATAAAGCCGTGCCGCCTGCATGGCGCCGCCGAGCCCGGCGAAAAGGCCCGAGACACCATAGACGAATATCAGCACGGCCCAGACCTTGATGCCGGCAAGCCGCGCCGCGCTTTCATTGCCGCCCACTGCATAGATGTGCACGCCGAGCACGGTCCGGCGCAGCACCAGCCACGAGACGAGGATGACGAGCAAGGCGATCACCGAGAGCCAGGGGATCGACGCCACGCCGGGGATGAGCGTCAGCGAGCCGTTGCCGATGAAGGCGTAGGGAATGGATGGATTGAACACGGTGGTGTCGGCTCCGAGCAATCGCGCCAGGCCGCGCACCGCCGTGAGAGAGCCGAGCGTGACGATGAAAGGCGGCAGGCGAAGGAGCGCAATCAACGCGCCGTTGACGACGCCAAAGCAAAGGCCCGTGAGCAGCGCGGCCGGCAGCCACAGCATTCCGAGTTCCGGCAGCTTGGAGAGCGTCAATCCGGCCATTGCGGAAGCCGCCAGGATCGAGCCGACCGAGAGATCGATGCCGCCGGTGAGGATGACGAAGGTCATGCCCGCGGCGAGCACGGTGTTCACGGCGGCCTGCTGCAGCACGATACCGAGATTTTGTCCGGTGAAGAAGCGGCCCTCGGACAACAGGTGAAAGCCGATGCAGAGAATCAACAGCACGGGCAGCATGCCGAGCGCGCTGATCAGCACCCTCACCTGCTGACGCCTTGTCTCTGCGGCGGCGCCGTTGGTCGTCGTCGGAGCGGGCCGGGCCTCGGAAGCGGCATTGTCAGGCATCGAGATGCTCCATCCCCGTGGCAAGCCCCATGATGTCTTCCTGCGCCAGCGGCGAATGCGAGCCGCGGCTGACCTCGCCGGCGATGTGCCCGGACCGCATGACGATGACGCGGTCGCAGATGCCGATGATCTCGGGCAGATCGGACGAGATCACGAGGATCGCGGTGCCGGCCTTGGCGAGGTTGTCGATGATCGAATAGATCTCGGACTTGGCGCCGACGTCGACGCCCCGCGTCGGCTCGTCGAGGATCAAGACCTTCGGCGCAATGGCCAGAAGCCGCGAAAGCAGCACCTTCTGCTGGTTGCCGCCGGACAGCCCACCGGCGGAGACGCCGACATTGGCGGCGCGGATGCTGAGCCCCGCAAAGGCCCTGTCGGCGCGCTCGCGCGCCTTGTCACGATCCAGGAACCAGCCGAGCTTCGCATCACGCCCGAGCACGGCGAGATTGATGTTGTCCAGACACGACATGTCGAGAAACAGGCCGAGCGCCTTCCTGTCTTCCGTCAGATAGGCGATGCCGGCCTCGAGCGCCTCGCCCGGCGTGCGGATCTCGACCGGACGTCCCTCCAGCTCGAGCCGTCCGGAGGTTTTCGGTGACGCACCGATGATGAGATGCGCAAGCTCGGTGCGACCGGCGCCGATCAGGCCGGCGAGGCCGACCACCTCACCCGCATGCACGGTGAGCGAGCAGCCCTTGACGCGCCCGCCATCGGCCATGTCGATCGCTGCGAGCACGGGATGTCCCCGCCTCGCCTCCGGATCGTGATCCTTCTTGTAGAACGAGGAAACGTCGCGTCCAACCATCAGCCGAACGATGCTGTCGGCGCGGATCTCGGGCTTGTCGAGCGAGCCGACCAGCCGACCGTCGCGCAGCACGGTGACGCGGTCGCCGAGCGCGTAGACCTCGTCCATGCGATGCGAGATGTAGATGATGGCGAGCCCCTCGGCACGAAGCTGGCGGATCAGCGCGAACAGCCGCTCGCTCTCGGCAGCCGACAACGAGGTGGTCGGCTCATCCATGATCAGGATTTTCGACCTCGCGTGCAGCGCGCGCGCGATCTCGACGAGTTGCCTCTGGCCCATCGAGAGATGCGCCACCAGCGTCGATGGCAGGAAATCTGCGCCCAGCCGCTTCAAGATGGGGCCTACGCCCTCGCGCATGGCGCCACGCGCCAGCAAGCCTGCACGCGACATCTCCCGGCCCAGATAGATGTTCTCGGCCACAGTGAGATTGGGAGCCAGCGATAGCTCCTGATAGATGATGGAGATGCCCGCCGCACGGCCTCCGAGCGGACCTTCGATCCGGACCGGCCTTCCTTCGATGCGGATCTCGCCGCCGGGATCAGGGCGGTAGGCGCCGGACAGGATCTTCATCAGCGTCGACTTGCCGGCGCCGTTCTCACCCATCAGGGCGTGAATTTCGCCGGCATAGACGGTGAGATCGACGGAATGCAGCGCCTTGATGCCGAAGAAGGTCTTCGAGACCCCACGCATCTCGAGGATCGGATCGTTCATCGTGCCTCCCGGCGCACAATGCGTTTCCCACCCGCGTCTCGTTAGCGCGGTTTGATCATTAAACAAAAGCGAGTGACGCAGGGCAATACCGAAGGCGAGTATACCGAAGTATGCAAACCAGATGGGGCCAGCTAGTGGCGCGGCCGATACAGTTCGCGCCAGGCGGGAAGCCGTTCGGCGTAGGCATCGACCAGTGCAGCGTTGGGCTCGAACGTTTCGATGCGCTGCGGACGCGTGCACACGGCGGCGATTGCCTCACCCGTGACAGCAAGCCGCCCCAATCTCGCCGCACCGAACGCCGCGCCGGTCTCACCTCCGGCAAAGCGATGAACCGGAACATTCAGCACGTTCGCCAGCACCGAAAGCCAGTACGGCGATCGTGAGCCGCCGCCAATGACATCGGCTTCCGCAAGCGCGATGCCGGCATCCGCGAGCGCATCGCGGCAATCGGCAAGCGCGAAGGCAACGCCTTCGAGCACCGCCTGCACGATTGCCCCGCGGTCGGTGCCGTGGCTCAGGCCATCCAGCATGCCGCGCACCACGGGGTCGTCGTGCGGCGTCCGCTCGCCTGCGAGATAAGGCAGGAAGCTCACCGGCGACGGCGCCCGCGGGCGCGCTCCAAGCGGCGCCAGCAGCTCGGCCTCGGTGACGCCGAACAAGCGCGCGGCCCAGGCGACGCAGGAGGCGGCGGAGAGGATCGCGCCGGCCTGAATCCACATGCCGGGAATGGCGTGGCAGAACGTGTGCACGACGCGATCGGGATTGGCGGCAATCCTGTCACTGGGCGCCATAAGGGCACCCGAGGTTCCCAGCGATACGAACGCGGTTCCCGGTCGTATCGCGCCGATGCCGATGGCACCAGCCGGATTGTCGCCGGCGCCGCCCGCGATCACGGGCTGTCCAGTCATACCCCAGCGCCGCGCGAGCTCACCGCGCAGCCTCGCCGCGGGCACACATCCTTCAACCAGGCGCGGCATGTGCTCGCGCGACAGTCCGGTCGCGGCCAGGCTTGCGTCCGACCAATCCCGGCGCGCGACGTCGAGCCATAGCGATCCCGACGCATCCGAGACGTCTTCGATGGCCTCGCCGCTCAGCACCAGGCGCAGATAGGCCTTTGGAAGCAGAACGAGTCTGGTCGCCGCAAAGATATCCGGCTCGTGCGTCGCGACCCAGAGCAGCTTCGGCGCGGTGAATCCCGGCATCGCCTTGTTGCCCGTCGTCGCACGCAAGGCGGGCCAGCGTTGCTCCAGGATACGACACTCGGCGGCGGAGCGTCCGTCGTTCCAGAGGATGCAGGGCCGCAGCGGCCTCGAACTCGCGTCGAGCAGTATCGCGCCATGCATTTGGCCGGACAGCCCGATCCCATTGACCGCCGCCAGCGCGCTGGCATGCGAGGCCTTCAGAGCATCCAGCGTGGCGAAGGCCGCATCGATCCATTCCGCGGGGTCCTGCTCGTAATAGCCCGGTTGTGGCGAGGCGGTCGCGAGCGGCCGGCTCTCGCTTGCAATCACCCGCTGGGCATCGTCGACGAGAACGGTCTTGACTGCCGAGGTGCCGAGATCGATGCCGAGATACATGGATGCTTCCCGCTCACTTGGCCGCGTCGATCCAGATCCCCGGCTCCGAATGCTCGCGGATGTGGCTGACCAGGAAGTCCGAGAAGACCCTGATCTTGGCCGGCAGCCTGACGCGGTTTTGATAGGCGATGTTCATGGTGAGCAACGGCAGCTGCCAGTCCCTCAGGACCGGCACCAGCCGGCCGGCCGCGATATCGCTCTGCACGATGTAGAGCGGCTGGATCAGGATGCCGAGCCCCGCGCGCGCCGCACCACAGATGATCTGGCCGTCATTGCTGTCGAGCGTCGGCGCGATCCGAATGGTCTGCGTCGTGCTGCCCTGGCTGAGCCGCAGCGAATAGGGATCGTTGGCGAGATTGTAGATCAGCATGTTGTGGCGGGCGAGATCGGCCGGATGCTCCGGCCGGCCATGCTTCTCCAGATAGGCCGGCGACGCCGCGAGCACGCGGTGCATCTGGCCGATGCGGCGGACGACGATGTTTGAATCCGGCTCGTGCTCGCGCGTGCGGATCGCGACGTCGATGCCGGCCTCGATGAAGTCCAGATAGCGGTTTGCGCTGATGATCTGCACGCTGAGATCAGGATAGAGCGCGCGGAAGGCAGGCAGCATCGGCGCGAGGTAGATCATCGCGAAGGACAGCGAAGACGTCACGCGCAGCATGCCCTTCGGCGACAGCGCACGGTCGGAAACCGCGTCCTCGGCCTCGGCCAGCTCGTTCAGGAGCGTGCTGCACCGCTGCAGCAGTTCCTGTCCCGCTTCGGTCAGCCATTGCCGGCGCGTATTGCGCTCGATCAGCCGTACCGCAAGCCGCTCCTCGAGCGCACTGAGATGACGGCTCGCGGCCGCGTTCGACATCCGCAGGATTTCGGCAGCTTTGGAAAGGCTGCCGAGCTCAGCGGTTTTGGCGAAGACCTCGAGTTGAAGCAGCCGGTCCATTTTTGCGAAATAAGGAAAAGAGACTTACAAATTTTGACCTTTATTTCCGATTTCTGCAAGGCAAAATGGCGGCAACAAAGCAAATTGCAGGCGAGGAAATCAGGAAATGTCGGGCCCGATCAGGCACATCGTGATGTGGCGACTGCGCGGGGAGACGCCCGCGGAGCGCTCGGCCGCCCGGCTCAAGGTCAAGACCCTGTTCGAGGGCCTCAAGGGCCGGATCGACGGCCTCACCCATATCGAAGTCGGCATGGACGTCAGCGCTGTCGACTACGCCTGCGACGTGGTTCTGCTTTCCGAATTCACGGATCAGGCGGCGCTTGCCGCCTATGCCAACCATCCGGAACATCTGCGCGTGCGCGAGGCGTTGGGCGACTTGCGGATCGGACGCTTCCAAGTCGATTATCCCATCAAAGAGACCGGCGCATGATCGGTTCGTTCACCTTTGAAGACCTGCCCTGCCGCGTCGTGTTCGGCAGCGGAACGCTGGCTTCCGCCAAGGTTGAGGTCGAGCGGTTCGGCGGCAAACGCGCGCTGGTGCTGACGACGCCGCAGCAGGAGGCGCAAGGAAAGAGCTTGGGCGCCGCGCTCGGCCCGCTCTATGCCGGCCTGTTTTCCGGCGCGACCATGCACACGCCGGTCGAGGTCACGGAACGGGCGCTCGCCGCGCTGAAGGCGTGCGAGGCGGATTGCGTCGTCTCGCTCGGCGGCGGATCGACCACGGGCCTCGGCAAGGCGCTGGCCTTGCGCACCGGCGTCAACCAGCTCTGCATCCCGACCACCTATGCCGGCTCCGAGATGACGCCGATCGTCGGCCAGACCGTGAACGGCCTGAAGACCACGGTGCGCGATGCGGCGATCCTGCCGGAGACTGTGATCTACGATGTCGATCTGACGCTGACGCTGCCGGCGAGCTTGGCTGCGACATCGGGCATCAACGCCATCGCCCATGCGGTGGAAGCGCTCTACGCGCGCGACGCCAATCCCGTGACCTCGCTGATGGCGGAAGAAGGCATCCGCGCGCTGGCTCGCGCCCTGCCCGCGATTGCCACCAGAAGCGACGACCGCGAGGCCCGCACCGAGGCGCTCTATGGCGCATGGCTGTGCGGCGTGTGCCTCGGCACCGTCGGCATGGCGTTGCATCACAAGCTCTGCCACACGCTCGGCGGCACCTTCGATCTGCCGCACGCCGAAACCCACACCATCGTGCTGCCGCATGCGCTGGCCTACAACGCACCGGCGGTGCCCGACGCGATGACGCGCATTTCGCGCGCGATCGGCGCTGCCGATGCATCGCAGGGGCTTTTCGAACTCGCGAAGCGGCTGGGTGCGAGGGTCGCTCTGCGCGATATCGGCATGCCCGAAAGCGGCATCGACGAGGCGGCCGACCTCGCCGTCACCAATGCCTACTGGAATCCGCGACCGCTCGAGCGAAACGCCATCCGTGACCTGATTACACGCGCCTGGGCCGGCGAGCCGCCTTGCGCCATCAAAGCTGCGGCTTGAAGCGATGCGGCGCACACTGATCAAATCAGCCACCGTCATCAGCATGGATGACGCGGTCGGCGATCTTTCGAGCGGCGATGTGCTGGTCGAAGGCAGCCGGATCGTCGACGTGCGCCCATCGATCGAGCTCGGCAGCGGTGCCGCCGAGACCGAAACTGTCGACGGCGCCGGGCGCATCCTCATCCCCGGCCTGATCAACGCGCACATGCACACCTGGCAGACGGGCCTGCGCGGCTATGCCGCGAACTGGACGCTGCTCGAATATTTCCGCCGCATGCATGCCGGGCTCGCGACCGTGTTCCGGCCGGAAGACATCCATATCGCGACGCTGGTCGGCGCGCTGAACCAGATCAATCACGGCGTCACCACGCTGGTGGACTGGTGCCACAACAATCCGACGCCTGATCACACCGACGCCGCCGTGCGCGGCCTGATCGAGAGTGGCATTCGCGCCGCGTTCTTCCACGGCTCGCCGAAGCCCGAGCCGAAGCCGGGTGAGCCGCATTTCTCGGAAGTGCCGCATCCGCGCCGCGAGGTCGAGCGGCTGCTCGCAGGTCCCCTCGCCGACCGCGACGGCCTCGTCACGCTCGGGCTCGCCATTCTCGGCCCGCATTACTCGACGCTCGACGTCGCCATGCACGATTTCCGCCTGGCGCTAGAGCTCGATCTGATCGCATCGATGCATCAGGGCGGCGGTCCGGCCAAGACGCCCGGCGCTTGGGAGAAGCTGATCGAGGCCGGCCTCGTCGGCGTGGGCGTCAACGTCGTCCATGGCAACGATCTGCCTGACGATCTCCTTGACCGGATGGTCGATCTCGGCGTGTCCTTCTCGGTGACGCCTGAGAACGAGATGATCCAGGGCCATGGCTTTCCGATCACCGGACGTCTCCTCAAGCGCGGCGTGCGACCGACTGTCGGCGTCGATCTCGAATCCGTGCTGGCGGGCGATCTGTTCTCCGCCGCCCGCGTCGCGCTCTCGATGCAGCGGGCGCTCGACAATGCGGAGTCGCGCAAGACCAGCGGCGCCATTCCGGCGACGACCACGATTCCCGTACGCGAGGCGTTGCGCTGGATCACGACGGAAGGTGCCCGCATGCTCGGCCGCGAGAGGCAGATCGGCTCGCTGACGCCGGGCAAGCTCGCCGACCTCGTCATCATCAACGCCTCCGATCTCAATCTTGTCCCGGCGCATGACCCCGTCGCCACCGTCGTGATGCAGGCGAGCCTCGCCAACATCGAGGCCGTGATGATCGGCGGCGCCTGGAAGAAACGGAACAGCCGGTTGCTGGCCGAGGGGCTGGAGACGAAGAAGGAGCTGCTGGCGCAATCCGGCCGGCGGCTGGTGCGAGACATCGAACGACAGGGACGCGCTGCCTGACGGCGCCAATGGACAAGAACAATGACTGACGTTTCCAGGAATGTTGCTTTCATCGGGATCGGCAAGATGGGTCTGCCGATGTCGGCGCTCGTTATCAAGGCCGGGTATGCCGTGACCGCTTTCGATCAGAGTGCCGCACGGCTCGACGAGGCACGCGCACTCGGCGTTTCGGTTGCCGCTTCGCCGGTCGTCGCCGTGAGCGGCAAGCCGGCGGTCATCACGTCCCTGCCCGACGACGCTGCCCTGCGCGGTGCGCTGCTCGGCCCGACCGGCATCATCGCCGCGATGACGCCAAGTTCTGTCCTCATCGAGACCAGCACCGTAAGCGTCGAGGCCTCGACCGAAGTTGCGGCCGCAGCGCAGGCGCGCGGCATTTCCTATCTCCGTTCGCCGGTCTCCGGCAATGCCAGCATCGTGCACACGGGCGCGCTGACCTGCTTCGTCTCGGGACCGAAGGACGCCTTCGAAAGCGCCATGCCGCTGTTCGGAGCCTTCACCCGTGCTCAGACCTATCTCGGCCCCGCCGAGGAAGCGCGGTACGCAAAACTCTCGGTCAATCTGATGATCGCGGTGTCGGCGGCGATGATGGCGGAGAGCCTGGCGCTGGCGCGCAAGGGCGGCATCGCCTGGCAGGACATCCTGAATGTGCTCGACGACAGCGCGATTGCCTCGCCGATGGTGAAGTACAAAACCGCGCCGCTGCGGACCCGCGATTTCGAGTCCACCTTCTCCTGCAAGCAGATGGCCAAGGATCTAGACCTCATCCTCGGCGCCGGCCATGCCGTCGGCGTGCCGCTTCAGCTCGCGGCGCAGGTGCGCGAGACCTATGGCGCACTGGTCGCGCAGGGCGACGGCGACACCGACTTTATTGCGACCGTCAGGCATCTCGAGCGGCTGTCCGGCCTCAGCGAACCAAAACTCTGATCGCGGAGATACACATGCGTAACTTCAACGAGAGCACGATCACGGACGCGGTGCTGGAGCGAATCGCGGGCGCGACCGATCCACGCATCAAGCAGGTGAGCGAAGCACTGGTGCGGCACTTGCACGCCTTCGTCCGCGAGGTGCGGCCGACCCAAAAGGAGTGGGAGTACGGCATCGACTTCCTGACCCGCACCGGGCACATGTGCAACGACAAGCGCCAGGAGTTCATCCTGCTGTCGGACACGCTTGGCGTCTCCATGCTGGTCGATGCCATCAACCATCCGGTGCCGGAGGGCGCCACCGAGACCACGGTGCTCGGCCCGTTCTTCGTTCAGGCGGCCCCGGAAAAAGACAGCGGCGCGGATATCTCCGGTCCCATGGAAGGCGATCCCATGCTGGTCACCGGCTCGGTCTCGACCGTGGACGGAAAGCCGCTCGCGGGCGCCGTGGTCGACGTCTGGCATTCGGACGATGACGGCTATTACGACGTGCAGCAGCTCGACAAGATCGGTGATCTCGCGATGCGCGCCCGCTTCCACACCGACGCCAACGGCCGCTTCCATTTCTGGTCGATCAAGCCTGCCGCCTACCCCATTCCGCATGACGGCCCGGTCGGCGAGATGCTGGAGGTGCAGGCCCGCCATCCCTGGCGCCCGGCCCATGTGCACTTCATGATCTCAGCGCCCGGTTTCGAGCAGCTCGTGACACACGTGTTCGTTGCCGGCGACCAGTATCTCGACAGCGACGTGGTGTTCGGCGTCAAGGACAGCCTGATCCGGGAGTTCGTCCGTCATCCCGCCGGCCGTGCGCCGGATGGTCGCATGGTGGAGCACGAGTATTTTCATCTCAACTACGATTTCGGCCTAAAGCAGGTCGCGAACAACGCGAGAGCCGCTTAGGCTGGGCTGCGGACCAACAAGAGTCCGACAGCAGGGAGCAGACGGGAGCTTAAGGATGGGACCGCGGGTCAGCACGGGCATATTGGCCGAGCGCCTCGCCGGCATGATCGGCCCGCGCGCGAGCGTCGCGCGCGGCGTGCTCGATCAGCACGGGCAGAGCGAATCGCACTATCAGAGCCTGCCGCCCGACATCGTCGTCTTCCCCGAGACGACGCAGGAAGTCGCCAAGATCGTCAAGCTGTGCGCCGACGCGGGCATGCCGATTGTCCCGTTCGGCGCCGGCACCTCGCTCGAAGGCAATGCGGCCTCGGTGGCGGGCGGCGTCTGCTTCGACTTCGCGCGCATGAACAAGTTGCTCGCAGTGCACGACAGTGACATGGACGTCGTGGTGCAGCCCGGCATCACCCGCAAGCAACTGAATGCCGAGCTGCGCAATACTGGCCTGTTCTTCCCGATCGATCCCGGCGCGGACGCCTCGATCGGCGGCATGACCTCGACGCGCGCCTCCGGCACCATGGCAGTGCGCTACGGCACCATGAAGGACAACGTCATGGCGCTGGAGGTGGTGCTGGCGGACGGCCGCGTGATCCGCACCGCCCGGCGCGCGCGGAAATCGGCGGCCGGCTACGACCTGACACGCATGTTCGTCGGCGCGGAAGGCACGCTCGGCGTCATCACCGAGATCACGCTGAAGGTGCACCCCGTGCCGCAGGCGATCTCGGCCGCGGTGTGCAGCTTCGACACGCTGCACGATGCGGTGGACACCGCGATCTCCGTGATCCAGTCCGCGATCCCCGTGGCCCGCATCGAGCTGCTCGACGACGTCATGATGCGCGGCATCAACACCTACGCCAAGCTCGGCTATCGCGAGGCGCCGACCCTGTTCTTCGAATTCCACGGCTCTGAAAGCTCGGTTGCCGAACAGGCCGAGGCGGCGCAAGCGATCGCGGCCGATCATGGCGGCCACGGCTTTGCCTGGGCAAAGGCTCCAGAGGACCGCAGCCGGCTCTGGCACGCCCGCGACAACACGCTCTATGCCGGCCTCGGCCTGCGACCCGGCGCACGCGCGGTGATCACCGATGTCTGCGTGCCGATCTCCCGCCTGGCGGAATGCCTGACCGAGACGCGGCGCGACGCTGACGAGCACGGCTTTACCGCGCCGATCGTCGGCCATGTCGGCGACGGCAATTTCCACATGCTGATCCTGATTGACCCGGCAAAGCCGGAGGAGGCCGAAGGCGCCAAGGCGCTGCAGGCACGCATGGTCGCCCGCGCCCTCGCCATGGACGGCACCTGCACCGGCGAGCACGGCATCGGGCTCGGCAAGATCGGCTATCTTTCCGACGAGCTCGGCGAAGCCGTCGACGTGATGTGGCAGATCAAGACCGCGCTTGACCCTGATGGACTGATGAATCCCGGAAAGATCTTTGCCAGCGGAGCCAGGATATGAGCGACGCTCTTCCGATCGAGGTCACCTCGCCGACGCCGCTGCTCGAGCTGCGGGGCATCAGCAAGGAGTTCCCGGGCGTCAAGGCGCTGGATGACGTGTCCTTTGCCGTCTACCCGGGCGAAGTCCATATGCTGCTGGGTGAGAACGGCGCCGGCAAGTCGAGCCTGATGAAGGTGCTGTGCGGCGCCTACCGCGCCGACGCCGGCGAATTCTATTACAAGGGCGAGACGGTCGCGATCGATTCCACCGCGGACGCGCAGAAGCTCGGCATTGCCGTGATCTTCCAGGAATTCTCGCTGGTCCCTCATCTCGACATCGCCCAGAACATCTTCCTGGGACGCGAGCCGAAGGGCCGCATCCCCGGTACCATCGACCGCCGCAAGATCCTGGCTGATGCGAGGCGCGTGCTCGGCACGATCGGCTTCGATATCGATCCCTCCACCACCGTCGACAAGCTCGGCGTGGCACAGCAGCAGATGGTCGAGATCGCGAAGGCGATCAGCCAGAACGCCCGCATCCTGGTCATGGACGAGCCCACCGCGGCGCTGTCCGACCGCGAGACCGAGCTCTTGTTCGCGCTGATCGCGCGGCTGAAGGCCGACGGCGTGTCCATCGTCTACATCTCGCACCGCATGGCCGAGGTGTTCGCGCTCGGCGATCGCATCACCGTGCTGCGCGACGGCCGCCGCATCGACGGCGTTCGTCCCGCTGACGTCACGCCGGACCAACTCGTGCGCATGATGGTCGGCCGCAACATCGACATGACCTATCCGCGCCATTTTGCCGACAAGCCCGGCGACCTCCTGCTCGAGGTCAAGGGTCTGACGGCGCCGACCGGCATCTCGGACATCAACATCGAGGTGCGCCGGGGCGAGATCGTCGGGCTGTGCGGCCTAGTCGGCTCCGGTCGCAGCGAGGTCGCGCGCGCCATCTTCGGCGCCGATCCCGTCACGTCAGGCGAGATCATCTTCGACGGCAAGAGCATTTCCGGCGAGCCGGACCTCGCCGCCCGCCGCGGCATCGCGTTGATCCCGGAGAGTCGCAAGAGCGAGGGCCTCGCGCTGCTCCGGTCTGTGAGCGACAATCTCGTGGTATCGGCGCTGCGAAAGCTGTTCCCGAGCGGCTTGTTCGATCAGCGCAGCGCGCAGCGCACCGCCGACGGGCTGATCCGGCAGCTCCGCATTGCAACCCCGAGCGCGCGCCAGATCGTTGGCCTGCTCTCGGGCGGCAACCAGCAGAAGGTCGTGATCGGCAAGTGGCTGGCGGCCGGCTCAAAGCTGTTCATTTTCGACGAGCCGACGCGAGGCATCGACATCGGCGCCAAGTCCGAGATCTTTGCGCTGATCGACCGCCTCGTCGCGGACGGCGCGGCGGCCCTGATGATCTCGTCCGAGCAGGTCGAGATCTGCCATGTCTGCGACCGCGCCTATGTGATGCGCGAGGGACGCATCGCCGGGCACCTGACACGCAGCGAACTGACGGAGGAGAACATCGTGCGATTGGGGATGCATCATGCGTGAGGCCGCTGTCGTCGCTCAGCCCAATCCGCTGCAACGCATTCCCGGCGTCGCCATGGTCCTGGTGCTGCTGATCGCGCTGTTCAGCGTGATCGCGCCCGGCTTCCTGTCGGTCGCCAACCTCTCCAACGTGCTGGTGCAGTCGACCATCCTGACCATGCTCGCACTGCCGATGACGCTGATCATCATGACAGAGGGGCTGGACCTGTCCATGGGCGCGGTGCTGACTCTGACCTCGCTCTGCGTCGCCATCGTGTCGCTCGCGACCAAGTCGATGCTGCTGGGCCTTGGCGCCGGCCTGCTTGTCGGCACGGCCTTCGGCCTCGCCAATGGCTGGCTGGTCGCGATCGTCGGCATTCCGCCCTTCGTCGCGACGCTGGGCACGCTCGGCATGGCGCAGGGACTGTCGCTGATCGTCAGCGACGGCCAGAGCGTGGTCGGCATTCCCCACAGCGTGCGCGACATCTATTCGGCGACGCTTCTCGGCATCCCCGTTCCGATCGTGATGGCGCTCGTGACCTACGCGATCTTCCACGTGCTGCTCTATCATACAAGGTTCGGCACCTACATCTTCGCCCTCGGCGGCAACCGCGAGGCGCTGCGCTACGCCGGCCTGTCGCCGAACAAGCTGCTGATCGCGGTCTATGCGATCGGCGGCGCCATGGCCGGCATCGCCGGCCTTTTGATGACCGCGCGGATGAACTCCGGCCACCCCACCGCCGGTCTTGGCCTCGAATTCGATGCCATCGCCGCGGTCGCCGTCGGCGGCACCTCGTTCGAGCGCGGCAATGGCTGGCTGCTCGGCACGCTGCTCGGCGTCCTCTCGGTCGGCGTGCTGCGCAACGGGCTGAACCTGATCTCGCTGCCGTCCTCTGTGCAGGTCGCAAGTGTCGGCGTGCTCGTCATCGTTGCCCTGTTCCTCGACGGCCTCAGGAGCCGCGCATGACCGACATCACGAAGGACGCCATCGCGCCGCCCCGCTCGTTCCTCTCGCAGGATGCGATCCAGGTGTTTTATCGCCTGCTCGCGGCGCTCCTGATCTGCGCGGTGCTCGCCGTGCTCAGCGATTCGTTCCTGAGCCTCGGCAATATCCTCAACGTGCTCAGGCAGGCGAGCCTGACCTTCTTCATCGCCTCCGGCCTTACGCTGGTGGTGCTGACCGCCGGCCTCGATCTGTCCGTCGGCGCCAATGTCGCACTGTCCGCCTGTATCGCAGGGACCGTGATCCACACGACCGGTTCGCCGGCGCTCGGTATCCTCACCGGCCTTGCCTGCGGCGGCATCGTCGGTCTGCTCAACGGCATCATGGTCACTGCGCTGCGCATCCCCTCCTTCATCGCCACCTACGGCATGCTCTGGGTGCTGAACGGCCTCACCTACTGGTACATGGCGGGCGAGACCCTGCACGGCTTCCCCACGGGCTTCCGCCAGATCGGCAGCGGCTATCTGTTCGGCCTTCCGATCCCGGTCTATCTGCTGCTGGTCTTCCTCGGGATCGGGATGCTGTTCGCGCAGCGCACGATCTGGGGCCAGGAGATCTACGCGATTGGCGCCAATCCGGTCGCAGCACGGCTGTCAGGTATTCCCGTCGCGCGTCGCCTGCTGCTGGTCTACGCGGTATCAGGCACCATGGCCGGGCTCGCCTCGATCATCTTCCTGTCGCGGCTCAACTCGGCCGAGGCCGACATCGGCGAAAGCCTGACGCTGCCGGCGATCGCGGCCGTGCTGATCGGCGGCACCTCGTTGTTCGGAGGCGTCGGCACCGTGTTCGGGACCTTCATCGGCGCACTGATCCTGACCCTGGTGCTGAACGGCATGAACCTGCTCTCGGTCAGCGCCAACTGGCAGCCGCTCGTCACCGGCGTCATCGTCATTCTCGCGGTCTGGCTCGACATGAAGACCCGCCGCCGCGCGCAATGAGTTCTTGAAGTTCCAACAAGCAAAACGAGGGATGGAGGCAACATGAAACAGAAGCTTGGCTATCTGGCGCTACCGCTGCTGATGGCGGCCGCGTTCACAACGCACGCACGCGCCGACGGCGAGACCATCGCCGTCTTCACCAAGAACCAGACCAATCCGTTCTTCCAGACGGTTCGGGTCGGCGCCGACAACATGGCGAAGACGCTGAACGCGAAGACGCTTCAATACATCCCGACCAAGCCCGACTCGATCCCCGAGCAGCTCAGCCAGATCGAGGACGTCGTGGTGAAGAAGCCGAGCGCGATCGTCTTCACGCCGGTCGACTACAAGGCGATGGTGCCCGGCGTCGAGAAGATCAACGAGGCCAAGATCCCGGTCGTCAACATTACCGACCGCTCGGCCGGCGGCAAGTTCCTGTCCTTCGTCGGCGCCGACGATTACAGCCTCGGGCTGGAGACCGCGCGCTTCCTGCTGAAGACGCTCGGCGGCAAGGGCAACATCGTCATCATCGAAGGCGTCAAGGGCTCGCTGACCAATGTCGACCGCGTCCGCGGCTTCAACGACGCGCTGAAGGAGGCCCCTGGCGCCAAGCTGCTGGCCTCGCAGCCCGGCAACTACCAGCGGCTCCAGGCGCTTCAGGTCATGGAAAACCTGATGCAGTCGAACCCGCAGATCGACGGCGTGCTCGCCGCCAACGACGCCATGGCGGTCGGCGCAATCGAGGCGCTCGACGGCGCCAACCGCAAGGCGCAGGTGATCGGCATCAACGGCACCAAGGAGGCGATCGACGCGATCAAATCCGGCAAGCTGCTGGCGAGCGGCGACTACAACGGTTTTGCGCAAGGCTGCCTCGGCACCATGATGGCGATCCGATCCTTGCGCAATCAGCCTGTCATCAGCGAGATCGTGCTGAAGCCGACCGTGATCACCAAGGACAACTACCAGCCGTTCGACGTCCCGCTGGAGCAGCGGACCTGCCCGACCTTCGAGGACGCCGGGAAGCTCAGCGCGAAGTAAACTGACGACCACAACGAACCCGGACGGCCGCGCCTGCGGCCGTCCCAACACCTGAAGCAAGACACGGAGACACCATGCTGTTCGCCATTCACGCTCTCGATCGCGCCGGGGCGCTGCCGACGCGGCTTGCCAATTACGACGCCCACAAGGCCTTCCTGAGCGACACCTCGCGCTTCGGCGTCAAGATCGTGATGTCGGGGCCACTGGTGTCCGACGACGGCCAGACCATGATCGGCAGCCTGTTCCTGATCGAGGCGCCCGGCCGCAAAGAGGTCGAAGCCTTCAACCATGCAGATCCCTTTGCCGCGGCCGGCATCTGGGACAAGGTCACGATCACCGGCTTCCTGCGCCGGCAGGGTTGACGTCCGCCACAACAAAAGTGCGAAAATAACCCCATGCACAGTAGAGCGGGGCTTGTCTTTGCTTACGAATTTCCGATGCACCGCGCGGCTTCGGATCCGAGGCCAATGCCGACCCAGATCGGCTGTGGATTTTGACTCGTCGGGCAAAACAGGGGCATAATGCCATCATTACCCGACGTCACTCCGTCCTCCGTCCAGGCACCCGCTCAAGCGTCGGCGCGAGTGCGCGACGCAGATTGACGTCAGGTGCTTCAGCTGCTCATGGCCGGTGCAGCCTCTTCGAGATGGCAGGCCACCCATTGCTCGGCTCCCGCCGCACGCAGCGCCGGCTCCTCGGTCCGGCAGCGGTCGAAGACGAACGGGCAACGGGTGTGGAAGCGGCATCCGTTCGGCGGGTTGATCGGGCTCGGCACGTCGCCCTTGAGGATGATCGGATTGCGCTGGGCTCCGGGCTCCGGCAGCGGGACCGCCGAGAGCAGTGCCTTGGTATAGGGATGCCTTGGCGCGGCAAAGATCTCGCGGCGCGGCGCCACCTCGACGATCTTGCCGAGATACATGACCGCAACGCGATGAGTCATGTGCTCGACGATCGCGAGATCGTGGCTGATGAACAGCAGCGCGAGGCCGAACTCGCTCTGGAGATCCTGCAGCAGATTGACGATCTGCGCCTTGACTGAAACGTCGAGCGCGGAGACCGCCTCGTCGCACACGATCAGCTCGGGTTCTGCCGCGAGTGCGCGCGCAATGCCGATGCGCTGACGCTGGCCGCCGGAGAATTCGTGCGGCCTGCGATTCAGCGCCTCGCGCGGCAGGCGCACGGTGTCCATCAGCGATGTGACGCGAACCTCGAGATCCTCCGCGGACTTGGCGAGTCCGAAATTGCGGATCGGCTCGGCCAGGATGTCGCGCACGCGCATGCGCGGATTGAGGCTCGAGAACGGATCCTGGAACACGACCTGCACGCGCCGGCGCATCTGGCGCATCGTGCTCGGCGCAGCGTCGTCGATCCTCTGGCCGTCGAGGATGACCTGACCCGAGGTGATCTCGAACAGCCGCAGGATGGCACGGCCCACGGTCGACTTGCCGCAGCCGGACTCCCCGACCAGCGACAGCGTCTCGCCCCGCGCGATCTCGAACGACACGCCGTCGACCGCATAGACGAATTCGGACTTGCGCCCGAACAGGCCGGTCTTGACCGGAAAGTGCTTCTTGAGGTCGTTGACCTGGAGCAGCGGAGGACTCATGCCGCGATGGCTCCTTTGGCGGCGTAATGACAGGCGGCGACGTGGCGGGGGCCCTTCTCCTCCAGCCCCGGCGCATATTGGCGGCAGAGATCGGTCGCGAGCGCACAGCGGCCGGCAAAGACGCAGCCGGTGATCGGCTTGCGGAGATCCGGCACCTGCCCGGGAATCTCGGCGAGCCGTCTTGCCGTGCCCGTCAGCGAGGAGCCGAGCCGCGGCACCGCGCCAAGCAAACCCTGCGTATAGGGATGACGCGGCGAACGGAACAGCTCGGCCACCGGCGCCTCCTCGACCTTGCGGCCGGCATACATCACCATGACGCGCTCGGCGATCTCGGCGACGACGCCGAGGTCGTGGGTGATGAGGATGATCGCAGCGCCGACCCGGCGCTTCAGATCGAGCATCAGTTTCAGGATCTGGGCCTGGATCGTGACGTCGAGCGCGGTGGTCGGCTCGTCCGCGATCAGAAGCTTCGGATTGCAGGCCAGCGCAACCGCGATCATGACGCGCTGGCGCATGCCGCCGGAGAGCTGATGCGGATACTCGCGCACGCGGCGCTTCGGCTCGGGAATGCCGACCAGCGTCAGCATCTCGATCGCATGCGCCTCGGCCGCCTGCTTGTCGAGGCCCTGATGGATCATCAAGGTTTCGCGGATCTGGCGGCCGACGGTCAGGACCGGATTGAGGCTGGTCATCGGCTCCTGGAAGATCATCGAGATGTCGTTGCCGCGGATCGCGCGCATCTCGCGATCGGACAGCTTCAGCAGGTTCCTGCCCGCAAAGCGGATGCTGCCTGCGATCCTGCCCGGCGGCTCCGGGATCAGTCGCATCAAGGACATCGAGGTCACCGACTTGCCGCAGCCGGACTCGCCGACGATGGCGAGCGTCTCGCCCTCGTTGACATGAAAGGACACTCCGTCGACCGCGCGATTGATGCCGCTGGGGGTGCGGAAATGGGTCTGGAGGTTCTCGACTTCGAGCAAAGCCATCGCGATCAGCCTCGATCCATCACAGGCAACATCAAAGGCTTTTGGCCATGCGCGGGTCGAGCGCATCGCGAAGGCCGTCGCCGAGCAAATTCACGGCGAGAACGGTGACCGACAGGAACGCCGCCGGAAAGAACACGATGTAGGGCTTCACCTGCCACAGCGCGCGGCCCTCGGCCATGATATTGCCCCAGGACGGGATGGTCGGCGGCGTTCCGGCACCGATGAAGGACAGGATCGCCTCGGTGATCATGGCGCTGGCGCAGATATAGGTCGCCTGCACCAGCATCGGCGCGACCGTGTTGGGCAGGATATGGCGGAGAATGATCATTGGAGAGCGCGTGCCGCAGGCCACGGCCGCATCCACATAGGGCTGCTCGCGAAGCGACAGCACCACACTGCGGACCAGGCGCGAGACGCGCGGGATTTCGGCAACGGTGATCGCCAGGATGACGTTGCCGACGCTGCCGCGCGTCAGCGCCATCAGCGCGATCGCGAGCAGGATCGGCGGAATCGACATCAGGCCGTCCATGAACCGCATCAGGATGCCGTCGGCCCAGCGGATGAATCCGGAGATCATGCCGATGGCAAGACCCGCCGCAGATGCGAAGATCGCGACCGAGAGGCCGACCGTGAGCGAGACGCGCGCGCCAAACAGCACACGGGAATAGATGTCGCGGCCGAGCACGTCGGTGCCGAACCAGAAATCGGCCGACGGCGCCCGTGTGCGCTTGGCGGGCGCGAGCGCGGTCGGATCGACCGTGCCGAGATAAGGCGCGAAGACCGCGATCAGCACGAGCGTCAGCAGCAGCGCGCCGCCGATCGCGACCGTCGGATGGCCGCGCAGGAGGCCGACGAAGCCGCGCCGGATCGCGACCGGCCGCAGGATCTCGGGCAGCTGTGGCGCGACGACGAGGCCGGCCGGCAGCGATTGCGGATTGACGGTGGTATCGGTCAATAGCGGATCCTCGGGTCAACGAGCGTATAGACAACGTCGATCATCAGATTGACGAGGACGTAGACGAAGCTGAACAGCAGCACGATGCCCTGGATCACCGGATAGTCGCGGCGCAGGATCGCGTCGATCGTGAGGCGGCCGAGGCCGGGGATCGCGAACACGCTCTCGGTCACGACCGCGCCGCCGATCAGGAGCGCGATGCCAATCCCGATCACGGTCACGATCGGTACCGCCGCGTTCTTCAGCGCGTGAATGAACAGGATGCCGCCCTGCCCGAGTCCCTTGGCCTTGGCGGTGCGGATATAGTCCTGCTGCAGCACTTCGAGCATGGCTGCCCGCGTGATGCGTGCGACCAGCGCGATGTAGACGCAGCCGAGCGCGACCGCCGGCAGGATCAGGTTCTCGAGCCATGGCCAGAAGCCCTGCGTGAGCGGCGTATAGCCCTGCACCGGCAGCCATTCCAGCTCCAGCGCGAAGATGTAGGCGAGCATGTAGCCGACCACGAACACGGGCAGCGAGAATCCGAACACGGCAAAGCCCATGATGACGCGGTCGATCAGACTGCCGGCCTTCCACGCCGCCACCACGCCGAGCGGCACCGCCACCACGATCGTGAGCAGCAGGGTGACGATCATCAGCGACAAGGTCGGCCCGAGACGCTGCCCGATCATCGCCGACACCGGCAGGTTGGTGAAGATCGAGGTGCCGAGATCGCCGTGCAGGATGCGCCAGACCCAGCTTCCGAACTGGACCAGGAACGGACGGTTGAGGCCGAGGCTCTGCCGGATGCGCTCCACATCCTCCGGACTCGCCTGGTCGCCCGCGATCACCACGGCCGGATCGCCCGGCGCGATGTAGAGCAGGCTGAACACGAACAGCGCGACGATCGCCATGACTGGCAAGGTCGCGACGATGCGACGGAGGATGTAGGAGAGCATCTGGCCTCAGCGCACGATCATGCAGACTTGGACACGCCCCAGAAGAACGGCAGCGGTCCCTTGGTGATGCCGGAGACGTTCTTGCGCCACGCGGTGTAGCTCAGGAAGAAGCCGGTCGGCGCGTAGACGACGTCGTCGAGCGCCGCCTTGTTGAGGCGGCCGATGGCGGCCTTCTCCTCGTCGAGGTTCTTGGCCTCGAACCAGGACGCCACCTCCTTCTCCGTGCCGGGGCTGTTCGGCCAGCCGAACCAGGCCTTGTCGCCGTTGGCGCGAATGGCGGTGTATGGGGCGGGATTGATGCAGTCCGCACCCGCGTGCCAGGTGTGGAACATGTTCCAGCCACCCTGTCCCGGCGGCGTCTTCTGCGCGCGGCGCGAGCCGACCGTGCCCCAATCGGTGGCGACGAAGTCGACATTCATGCCGAGCTTCTTCAGCAGGTCCGCGGTGACGTCGCCCTGCGCCTTGGTAATCGGCTGGTCCTGTGCCACGAGGCACGTCACCGGCTGGCCGGAATAGCCGCTCTCGGCCAGCAGCTTCTTGGCGGCATCGAAATCGCGCTTGCCCTTCAGGATCTCGCCGCCGGCTTCGCTGTAAAGCGGCGTATCCGGCGTGAAGAAGCCGGGCAACGGCTTCCAGAGTGCCGTGTCGTCGCCGACGATCGCGCGCATATAGTCTTCCTGGCTGAGCGCCATCAGCACCGCACGCCGCGCCCGCACGTCGTTGAACGGCGCAAAGAGATGGTTCATGCGGAACGAGCCGATATTGCCGAGGGGATCGCCGATGTCGACGCTGATGTTCTTGTTCTTCTTCAGGACCGGAACGAGGTCTGCAATCGGGCTCTCCCACCAGTCGACCTCGCCGTTCTGCAACGCCGCGGCTGCCGTGGCGGGGTCCGGCATCACGATCCATTCGACGCGATCGACCAGGATCTGCTTGCCGCCCGCGAGCCAGGATGCCTTTTCCTGCCGCGGCACGTAATCGGTGAACTTCTCGAACACCGCCTTCGCGCCGGGCACCCACTCGGCCTTGGCGAACTTCATCGGCCCGGAGCCGACATAGTCGGTGATCTGCTTGAACGGATCGGTCTGCGCGATGCGCTCCGGCATGATGAAGCCGCACGGCGAGTTGTTCTTGGCCAGCGCGTAGAGCATCTTCGGGAAGGGCTGCTTGAGCACCCATTTGAAGGTGCGGTCGTCGACGGCCGTCAACTCCTGCTGCAGGGCCTTGATCATCAATCCCATCGGATCGCGCGCCGACCAGCGCGTCAGGCTCGCAACGACGTCCTTGCTCAGCACCGGCTCGCCGTCATGGAACTTGAGCCCCGGCCGCAGTTTGAACGTCCAGGTCGTGCCGTCGTCGGTCACCTCCTCGGACTCGACCATCTGGCGCTGCGGCTGCAGCGAGGAATCGATGCCGTAAAGCGTGTCCCAGACCATCGCGGCCGCATTGCGCACGACATATTGCGTACCCCAGATCGGGTCGAAATTGGCGAGATTGGCCTGAGGGACGAAGCGGAGCGTCCGGGCGGATGCGCCTTGTGCGATCGCCGGCGCCGAGAGGCCGGTCAACGCCAGACCGCCCGCGCCGGCCAGTCCCTTCAATACGGTCCTGCGATCCATGAAGTCCTCCAGTAATGCCGTGATGCCGGCCATCGTCTGGCCAAGGGCAAAGTGAAACCGAACCCATTTGCAAGCAAATGGTATGCCACTAAATGCCCCTTCGCCAGCGGGATCTCATCGCCCTTTTTTGGCAGGTCCAGGCTTCAAAGGGCCGCGGCCAACGTCGGTCCTGTCTCGATATGCGGGATCGCCTCGACCAATTTGCGCGTATAGTCGGTCTTCGGATTGTCGAACAGTGCCCGGCTTTCGCCCTGCTCGACGATGCCGCCATTGCGCAGCACGATGGTGCGGTCGCAGAGCATGCGCACCACGTTGAGATCGTGGCTGACGAACAGCAGCGCGATGTCGTTCTCGCGCCTGAGGCGGTCGAGCAGCTGCAGCACCACCGCCTGCACCGAAACGTCGAGCGCAGCGGTCGGCTCGTCCAGCACCAGGAGCCGCGGCCGGCAGGCGATCGCGCGCGCGATGCCGACGCGCGCCTTCTGCCCGCCGGAGAGCTGATGCGGAAAGCGCGGCAACAGATCCAGCGGAAGTCCAACCCGTTCCGCGCATTCTTCCACCCGCTTGCGCAGCGCCTCACCCGCACGCATGCCGTCGAGCCGCGTCAAGGGATGGGCAATACAATCGAACGCGGTAAAGCGCGGGTTGAGGCTCTCGTTCGGATCCTGAAAGACCATCTGGATGTCTTTGCGCAATGGCGAGCGGTGAAAATCACGCGACGCCACATGCCCGATCGACTGCCCGTCGAACACGATGTCGCCTTCGCTCGGGTCGATCAGGCGACAGATCATCCGCGAGGTCGTGCTTTTCCCCGATCCGGATTCGCCGACCAGACCGACGCTCTCGCCGCCGGACATCGTCATCGAGAAGTCGGCGACCGCGGCAGAGCCCTGGTCGAAGCGCTTTGCGAGCTTCCGCACTTCCAGGAGCGGCGGCGTGCCGTGTGCGGGCACCGGCCGTGGCTTGCCGAGCACGGCGGTGTAACGCTCTCTCTCTTCCTCCGTCACGAGGTCCTCGATCCGTGACGTCGCCGTCGGCGACGCCGCGACCAGGCGCCTCGTATAGGCGTGCTGCGGCGCACTGAAGAGTGCGCCGGGGCTCGCCTCCTCGACGATGCGTCCGCGCTCCATCACGGCGATGCGGCGGCAATAGCGCGCCGCGAGACCGAGGTCATGCGTGATCAGGATCGTCGCCATGCCTCGCGCGGCGGCAATGTCCGCCAGCAGATCCATCACCACTTTCTGCGTGGTGACGTCGAGCCCGGTCGTCGGCTCGTCGGCGATCAGCAGCGCGGGATTGCAGGAGATCGCAATCGCGATCATCACGCGCTGGCACATGCCCCCGGAGAGCTCGTGCGGATAGGCGTTCATCCGCGCCTCGGGATCGCGGATCTGGACGGCGCGCAGCAAGTCCAGCGCCTCGGCGCGCGCGGCCTCCTTCGAGATACGCTTGTGCGTGAGGATCGCGTCCGCGATCTGCAGTCCGATGGCGCGGATCGGATTGAGCGCCGCCCGTGGGTTCTGGAAGATCATCGACATCGCAGCGCCCTGGAGCTGACGGAGGTCATCGCCCCTGAGCTTCGTGACGTCCTGCCCGCGAAACAGGATCCTGCCGCCGGTGACGCGCCCGGCGGCATCGAGCAGCCGTGTCGTCGCAAAGCCGGTGACCGACTTGCCCGAGCCGCTCTCGCCAACGAGACCGAGCATCTCGCCGGCCTTGACCGTCAGCGTCACGCCGCGCACGGCCTCGACCATTCCGCGCCGCGTCGAGAACGCCACGTGGAGGTCGTCGATCCTGAGCAGGTCCTCGCTCATGTGCGCATCCGGGGATCGAGAATGTCCCGCATCCCGTCGCCAAGGAGGTTGAAGCACAGCACAGCCATCATCAGCGCGAGGCCCGGAAAGGCCACCAGCCACCACCGCCCGGTCGAGATGAAGCGCGCACCTTCGGCGACCATGATGCCCCATTCCGGCGTCGGCGGCTTGACGCCGAGCCCGATGAAGGACAGGCCGGCCGCGTTCAGAATCGCCCAGCCGAGATTGAGCGAGATCTGCACCGCCATCGCCGGAAGGATGTTCGGCAGCAGAAAGCGCAGCACCACGGAAAAATGGCTCTCGCCGCAGGCGCGGGCCGCCTCGACCCAGCCGACATTGCGCCTGACATTGACCTCGGCCCGTGCGAAGCGGATGTAGAAGGGAAGATTGATGATCGCGGTCGCGATCACGATGTTCTCGATCCGGTTGCCGAGCGCAGCCACCATCGCCATCGCCAGCACGAACAGCGGGAACGCCATCATCACGTCGACGAAACGGCCGACGGCGCGATCGAGCCGGCCGCCGGCATAGCCGCAGAACGCGCCGACGACGGCCCCGATCACGAAGGAGATCCCGACCGCGGAGACTGCGATGGCGAGGTCGAGCCGCGCGGCGATGATGAGACGGCTGAACACGTCGCGCCCGAGCTGGTCGGTACCGGCAATGTGCGTCGCGCTCGGCGGCTGCAACGCCTCCGAGACGTTCGAGGCTACGGGATCGTAAGGCACGATCCACGGTCCGAAAATCGCGACCAGGACGAAGACGAGGACACCGATGGCGGCAACCGCGGTGAGCGGATTGCCGCGCAGGATCCAGACCGAATGGCGGAGGGTTGCACTGGTCATTCGATCGACACCCTGGGATCGGCGATGCCGTAGCAGATATCGACCACGAGATTGACCAGCACGAACAGGCTGGCCATCAGCAGCACGAAGCCCTGCACCGGCGCATAGTCGGAGGACAGCAGCGCATCGAGCGCATAGGAGGCGACGCCGGGCCAGGAGAACACCTTCTCCACCAGCACGTTCGCGCCCAGCATGGTCGAGAACACGATGCCGGCGATGGTGATGACGGGAAGGATCGCATTGCGCAGCGCGTAGGTCACGACCACCTTGCGCCAGGACAATCCGACCGAGCGCGCCGTGCGCACGAAATCGCTCCCCAGCGAGACCAGCATCGACGCGCGCGTGATCCGCGCCAGAGGCGCGATCACGAACAGGGCCATGCTCACCGCCGGCAGGATCAATTGCTTGCAGGCCGTCCACCAGCCCTCGAAATCGCCGGCGAGAAGAAAATCGATCAGCAGGAAACCGGTGTGCTGCGGCGGCAATGAGGTGAAGACGTCGATCCGCCCGGTCGGATCAGGCGCCAGCCCGAGCAGATAGTAGAAGACGTAGATCAAGAGCAGGCCCGACACGAAGGTCGGCACGCAGACACCGAGCGCGCAGAACAGCCGCACGCCGTGATCGACGATCGATCCAGGGCGCAAGGCAGCGACCACGCCGAGCGGCACCGCCGCGATCAGCGCGAGCAAGAGTGCGGCGAAGGTCAGTTCCAGCGAGGCCGGCAGCCGCTCGCGCAGATCCTTGAGCACCGGCTGTCCCGTCATCATGGACCGGCCGAGATTGCCGTGGCCGATATCGGAGAGATAGAACACGAGCTGCTCCGGCACCGACTTGTTGAGCCCCATCTGCTTGCGGATCTGCTCGATCTCCTCCTTGCCGGCATTGGGCCCCGAAGCGAAGAACACGGCGGGGTCGCCGGGCAGGACACGCATCAAGAGAAAGGTGAAGACCAGCACGCCGAACAGCGCCGGCAGCGACGACAGAAGTCGCCTGCCCGCCCGCACCATTGTTGCACCAAGACCGGTCATCACCGCTCAGCGTCCCTGTTGGTTGCCGATGTCACTTGCGGCTGACATCGCGATAATCCACCTGGCGATGGAACTCGTAGGTGTAGCCTTCGATCGACGGCGCCATGACGGCGTCCTGGTTCGGCTGCCACAGCATGATCTGCGGCATCAGATCGAAGTGCATCGCGTTGAGCTTGCGGCCTGCCGCCTCATACTTGGCCTTATCCGGCTCGAAGCGGGCTTCCTGCGCGATCGTAGCAAGGTCCGGGTTGTTGATCGAGCTGTAATTCCAGCGCTGATTGCCGGTGTAGAAGTTGCGGTAGAAGTAATCGGTCGACGGCAGCCAGGCGACGATACCTTCGGTGAAGAACGGCAGTTTCTTCTCGTTGATCTGCGTCGACATCTGTGCGTCCGGCAGCTTCTGGATGTCGACCTTGATGCCGATCTTGGCAAGCGACTCCTTGACGAGGGCGGCCATTGGCTCCGCAGTCGAGGACTGGCCGACATTGAAGCTGAACGTGGTCGAGAAGCCTTCCGGCAGACCCGCGGCCTTCAGATATTCCCTGGCCTTGTCGAGATCCATCTTCACCGGCTGCTGGAACGGATAAATGCCGGTCAGCGGCTTGCCGTCCGGCCAGGTCGCGCCGAACAGCGGCGCGCCGCGGCCGAACAGGGCGGCCTTGAACATGTCGTCATAGGGCAGCGCATAAGCGATGGCGCGGCGCACATTGACATTGTCGAAGGGCGGCATCTGGTTGTTCATCGAGACGTAGGTGATCGCATTGTATTGCGGAGTCGAGACCACCTTGAGCTTGCCCTTGGCCTCCAGCCACTGCACATCGCTGGCCTGCAGATCGACGACGAGATCGGCATCGCCGCGCTCGACCAGATTGGCGCGCGTCGCCGGCTCCGGCACCGACTGCACGATCACGCGCTTGAAGAACGCGGGCTTGTTGGCCGAGCCGCGATTCCAGCTCTCGTCCCGCTTGAGGATCACCTGCTCGCCCGGCTTGAAGGTCTCGACCACATAGGCGCCGCTGCCGGCGGTGTGCTCCTTCAGCCATGCGGTGGCCCAGGGATCATCCGGCGTCGCATGCGCCTTGGCGACCTTCGAGTTGATGATCATGGGATAGACGGTGGCCAGATTCGGCAGCGCGAGCTTGTCGGGCTTGGGGAGCGTCACCTCGATCGTCAGCGGATCGATCACCTTGAACTGGTCGGCCGAGGTCAGCGAGCCCGTCAGCAGCTGCGCCTTGCCGAGGATCGGCGCGGTGACGCAGCGATCGAGCGACCATTTCACGTCCTCGGCCGTGACCGGCGAGCCGTCCTGGAATTTTGCGTCCTTGCGCAGGCGGAAGGTGAGCTTCAGGCCGTCGGGGCTGACGTCGTAGGATTCAGCGAGCTCGCCGGTGATCGTGTCGAGATCGAACACCCATTTGCCATTGAGCTGCTTGCGGCCGAATGCCACCAGCCGGTCATAGGTGCTCATGCTCAGCGCGAAGGATTCGCGCGTCGAGCCCGGGATGTTGGGATCGAGCGTGTTGACCGCCGAGCCGGTGACGTAGCGCAACGTCTCCGCCCGGGTTTGTGCTTGCGACGGCGCAGCGGCGATAAGCAACAGCGCAGTGGTAGCGAGGACTGAAGTCGCCGACCTGAAAGACACAAAACGCATTGGTTTTTCCCTGAATTTCGAACGAGAACGCCAGCAAGGCAGGTTCAGAATGAAGCAAGTTGCGCGCCAGTCTCCTAGGCATTTCTGGGGATGCTTCGTCGCGGCGGCGCATGGATGATCATCGCTCCTCCTCCATTGTTCGCGCGGGCCGGGTGACCACCGCCTGCGGCACGTCGTAGGCGCTGAGCGAAGCCCAGTGCCGGTCGACATCGGCGCGGAACAGGCCGCGTGTCAGGCCGTGGACCAGCTTCGGCACGGCTGTGGTCATCGCATTGATCGACGATCCCGATGGACCGAAACTCATGGTCGAGGCGATGGCGAAGAGGTGGATGTCGGAGATCCACGGTGTCTTGCCCGGCACGCGCTCGATGAAAGCGTAGTCATCGGCAAGATAGGGAAAGCGGCCGAGCCGCTCGCTTCGTTCGCTCTCGGGGGGCTCGTAACGATCGGCCCAGGTCGCGATATTGCCGGCGAATCCGGCGAGCTCGCCGCGGCCGGCAAAATCCATGTCGATGCCGGTGCCGCAGATGACAAAATCGGCGGTAATGTCGCCGCGCGGCGTCTGCAATTCGATCCCGCGATCGGTTTTGCGCGCGGCTACGATAGGCGCGCCCTCGTAGAGCGTGAAATTGGCGTGACGCGCGCAGCGGTCATAGGTTGGTTGCGGAAATCCCTCGCGCATCTCGAGGACCTTGCGCATGAAGCGCCAGCGCCAGGCATCGTCGAGATCGCTGAGATGACGCAGGAAGCCGCGGAAGGTCAGCCAGCGATAGGGCTGAATCACCTGGATCTGCGCCCGGCGGCACAGCAGGTGCACTTCGGCCGCGCCGACCTCCAATGCTGTTGCCGCATTGTCGAAGGCGGATGCGCCGGCACCGATCACGGCCACGCGCTTGCCGCGCAAACTTTCGAAATCGATATCGTCGGCGACGGTTGCAACCGAGCTCGCCGGCAGATGGCGAAGCGCTTCCGGAATCATCCAGCCGCCCATGCCCTCCTGCCCCGTCGCCAGCACGATCTTGCGCGCATAGAGAGTCTCGATGGTCTCGGCCTGTTTCACGCGTGCGGCGAGCAGACCATCTGCCGATGGCGCGATCTCCAGAAGCTCGCAAGCGTTGCGCACGGGCAAGCCGATCGTGCGCCGTAGCCAGAGCAGGTACTCGGCCCAGTGCGCGCGCGGAATCAGATCGAGCGTCTGCCAGCTCTCCTTCCCGAACCGGGCTTCATGCCAGGACTGGTAGGTAAGGCTCGGGATGTCGAGATCGGGACCGGTGTAGTCCTTCGGGCTGCGCAGCGTCGGCATCCGGGCATAGGTGAGCCAAGGCCCTTCCATCCCCTCCTCGGCCTTGTCCACGAGCAGAATGTTGCTGACGCGTGAGCGCATCAGGCCGAAGCCGATAGCGATGCCGGACTGGCCGGCGCCGACGATGAGCACGTCCAGCGCCGGCTTGCCATCGGGCCCTGTCTTCGGTTCGAGCCACGCGGCGCCGGGATGCGCGATCATCGCGAGATCAGCGCGAATAGCGGCCTCGAGCTCTGTCAGCGCCTCACTCATGCCGCGAGCCAGCCTCCGTCGACCACCACCACGGTGCCGGTCGTGAACGAAGACGCATCGCTGGCGAGATGCAGTGCGGTCTGCGCGATCTCCTCGGCCTTGCCGAACCGCTTCATGGCGTGACGGTTGCGCGAGGCCTCACGCACCTCGTCCGAATTGGCGTGACGGGCAAAGCTGCGGCGAAGCATCGGCGTATCGATCGCACCCGGGGCAATCGCATTGACGCGGATGCCGTCGGTGGCGAAATCCACGGCCATCGTCCGAGTCAGGCTGACGATCGCGCCCTTTGCGGCGATATAGGCGCTGTTGCCCTTGCCGCCGGCCATCGCGAGCTGCGAGGCCAGTGTGATGATAGAGCCGCTCCTTTGCCGCTGCATATGCGGCACCGCGGCCCGCGCCCACAGCCAGGTGCCCCCAACATTGGCGCGGAACACCGCGTCCCAGTCTTCGAGGCTCGTCGTCAGCACGGTGCCGCCGCAGGAGAAGCCTGCTGCCGCCATCAGGATGTCGAGCCGACCGTGCCGCGCGATGACCTCGCCGACAACAGCCTCGGCGAATGCGGCATCGCCGACGTCGCCGACATGCGTCGTTGCTTCGCCCACCAGGCGAAGCGTTCCCTGGAGCCCCTCGGCATCGCGATCGACCAGAGCGAGACGCGCGCCCTGCTCCGCGAACAGCTTTGCGCTGGCGCGACCGATGCCCGAGCCCGCGCCGGTGATGATGGCGGTGCGCCCATTCAGCCGCATGTCAGATCCCTTCCTTGTGCTGCATCCACCAGGCACTCATCGCGGCGGCGGACTCGGCACATCCGAACCGCGCGCGCCAGCCGAATTCGTCGGCCATCCGTGCGACCGAGAGCGGCGCGCGATCGCCCCCATGAAGCTTGATGAAGGTCTTCTCGCCCGGCTCCGCCAGCCGACACTCCAATCCGGGATGCAGCGCCGCAAACGCCTCGCCCCATTGCAGCGCCGACCAGGCCGCGCCGCTGGAGATACTGTAGAGCCGATGGCGCGGCCGCTCGGCCTCGATCAGCACGGCGACGGCTTCGGCGGCGTCCGGCGCGTAGGTCCAATCTTTGAAGCCAGGTCCCGGCATGATCGCCGGCTCGCCGCGGGCGAACGCCGCCAGGATCTGGAATTGGAGGCTGGGCGTATCGCGCACCGCGCCGGCCCGCTCCCATGGGCCAAACACGGCGCTCAGCCGCACATTCAGAAAATCGCCGCCAAAGAGCTCGGCATGGGCGCGCGACGGAGCGCTCCGAGGTGAACTTGCTGACGGCGTAGAACGAGACGGGATCGCAGGGCGTCTCCTCGTCGAGGATTTGATAGCGCTGGCCCGCCGCGCCATAGGCCGAGGCCGACGAGAGGTTGACGACGCGGCGAACATTATGGCGAATCGCGGCTTGCAGGATCGGGATCTGCGCCATGACGTTGATCTCGAGAACGCGCGCGGGCGATGCCCGTTCGAGGTCATCGCCCGCGGTGATCGCGGCGCCCAGCACGATCGCGTCGCAGCCCTTTGCGACAAGGGCGTCGATGGCGTCTACATCGCTGATATCGCCCTGCACGGTTTTGAGCCGAGCACCGTAGTCAGCCAGAGACCTCTGCGCAGCCGGGGGTAACGCCGCACGATCGTACAGCGTCACCTCGTGCCCACGCGCGAGCAGCACCTCGGCGAGATTGAGGCCGACAAAGCCTGTGCCGCCGAAGATGACGATCCTCATCGCGCGCGATCCGCCGTCACAGCAGGTTTGCCCCGAAATTCCGTTCCGGATCCATGTCGGCAACCAGCCGGCCGGTCGGCCTGGCCGCCTCGCCGCCGCTGCGCGCCAGGAATTTTCCGCTGCCGGCGCTCGCGAGGCACTTGTTGTCCTCGATGATCACGCGGCCGCGCGACAGCACCGAGACCGGCCAGCCCTTGAGCTTGCGGCCCGCGAACGGCGTATAGCCGGCGAGGTCGTGCATCATCTCGTCGGCGATCAAGGTCTCACGATTGGGATCCCAGATCGCGATATCGGCGTCGGCGCCGACCGCGATCGAGCCCTTGCGCGGATGCAGATTGTAGATCTTTGCCGGCGCGGTCGCGGTGAGCTCGACGAATTTCTCGAGGCCCAGGCGTCCCTTCGACACCATCGCGTCGAACAGCAGCGGCAGCCGCAGCTCAAGTCCGGGCAGGCCGTTGGCGACCTGCTTGAAGTTGGGATTGGGGCCGGCGCGCAGCTTGCCGGTCTCGTCATAGCGATACGGCGCGTGATCCGAGGAGATGGTCTGGAGATCGCCGAGCGAGAGCGCCTGCCATAGCACCTCCTGGTCGGCATGCGTGCGCGGCGGCGGGCTGCACATCCATTTGGCGCCCTCGGAGCCGGGCTTGTCGAGGTCAGCAGCGGTGAGGAACAGATATTGCGGACAAGTCTCGGCGAACACCTTGAGCCCCTGCCCGCGTGCATCGCGGATCACCTTGGCGCCTTCGGCGGTCGAGACGTGGAAGATCATGATCGGCTGGTCGATCAGCGCCGCCATGCCGATCAGCCGCGTGAAGGCCTCCGCCTCCGACACGCGGGCGTGGCTGACGGCGTGGTACTTCGGCATGGTGTAGCCGCGCGCGAGCAGGCGCTTCACCATCCAGGAGATGATGCCATGATTTTCGGCATGGGCGCACAGCATCGCGCCGGACTGGCGCGCGGCGAGCAGGATGTCCAGCAACGGCTCGTCATCGACCTTGAGCCGGTCATAAGTCATGAAGATCTTGATCGACGCGTGGCCCTGCTTCACCAGCGCCGGAATGTGCTCCTCGATCGTCTGCCTGGTCGCATCCGCAATGATCATGTGAAAGGCGTAGTCGATCACCGCGCCCTTCCTCGCCAGCGCGTGATAGTCCTCCACCACCTGCGGCAACTTCATGCCGACATGCTGGGCGGCGAACGGAATCACCGTGGTGGTGCCGCCAAAAGCGGCAGAGACGGTCGCGCTCTCGAACGTGTCGGCATTCATGATGCCGGCGGCGGAGAGCTGCTCGATATGGGCATGGCTGTCGACACCGCCGGGCAGCACAAGCTTGCCGCGCGCGTCGATCTCGCGCTTGGCGGGGAGAAGGCCCTTTCCGACGGCCGCGATCGTCTCGCCGGAAATCGCGACATCGGCCTCGAAGACATCGGTGGTGGTGGCGACGCGGCCACCGCGGATGATCAGGTCGTAAACGGGTTCAGTCATGAGGCGCTCCGTGATAGGCTTGAGGCACGACATCGCAATTTCGCAGGAAGACCATCATGTCCCGGCCGCGCATTCTCGTCATCAATCCGAACTCCAACCACAAGGTCACGCAAGGGCTGGAGGACGCGCTGAAGCCGCTCGACTTCGAGGGCGGGCCGGAAGTGGTCTGCCAGACGCTGGCCGAGGGTCCGTTCGGCATCGAAAGCCAGGCGGACGCCGATGGCGTTGCGATCCCATTGCGAAAGCTGGTCGAGAGCGACAACAGCTCGGCCGCCTTCGTCATCGCCTGCTACAGCGATCCCGGGCTTCAGGTCTGCCGTGAAGGCACCGACCGCCCAGTGTTCGGCATCGCCGAGTGCGGCGTGCTGACGGCGCTTTCTCGCGCGGAGACCTTTGGCGTCATCGCGATCGCCCAGCGCTCGATCCCGCGGCACATGCGCTACCTCAGGCAGATGGGTCTGACCGACCGCTTTTCCGGCGAGCGGCCGCTGAACATGAGCGTGGCCGAAACCGCTTCGGGCGAAGGCACGCTTGCCAAGATGATCGAGGTCGGCCGCGCGCTGCGCGACGAGGACGGTGCCCGCGCCATCGTGATGGGCTGCGCCGGCATGGCGCGCCACCGCCGTGCTCTGGAAGACGCGCTGCGCATTCCCGTGATCGACCCGACACAGGCGGCCGTCACCATGGCGCTGGGTACGGTGCAGTTCTCGGCTCACTAGGCGTCCTTCAGCTCTCTGGCGTCCTGCCGCGCGAGCCATTGCGCATGGCTCTCGCGGACAAGCGCAAACGTGTCCCGCTGCGTGGTGTAGAGATTGCCGAACATGCGGCCGATCGGCCGGTAGGCGTCGAGATCGACATACATGTTGGTCTCGTCGACGAGACCCTCGCGGGCATGCACCCTGAGCACCTCGCCAACCAGTAGCTCGCGATCAGTTGAGAAGGTCAGCACCACATGGCGCCGGCATTCCAGCGCGAACGGCGCTGCGGCGAGGCGCGGCACCCTCACATCGATCGATGGAAGCGTGGCAAGCCCGGTCGCTGCGACCTCGCTGTCGCCGGAGGGGAAATCGACCGCGCAGTCGTTCATCGCCACGGACAGCGCTTCATCCACCATGTGCACGACGAACTCGCCGTCGCGATGGATGTTGCGGGTCGTGTCCTTCGGGCTGTGATCCGGCTTGTGCTGGAGCCCGAGCACGACCAGAGCGGGGCTTTCCGAGAAGACGTTGAAGAAACTGAACGGCGCGGCATTGACGGCTCCGTTCTCGTCCAGCGTCGTCACCAGCGCGATCGGCCGCGGCACCACAACGCCGCAGAGCAGCTTGTAGCGGTCACGCGGATCCAGCTCGCGCAGGGAAATGCCCTTGTCAGCCATCGGCGTCACGACTCCGGCGGCGGCACCACGCCGGTCTGACTGGTGATCAGGCCGTAATGCTCGATGCGGCGATGCCGGGCGAAATCGAAGATCGTGGTCTTGCCGAAGGTCGTGGCATCGAGGTCGCAGGCATGGACCAGGACCTCGTCGTCGTCCGTCCTGGCTTCTGCAACGATCTCGCCATTGGGATCGACGATCAGGCTGCCGCCGAACAGCGGGTGGCCGTCCTCGACGCCGGCCTTGGCCACCGCCATGACCCAGGTCGCGTTCTGGTAGGCGCCGGCCTGCACCGAGAGACGGTTGTGGAACAGGCGCTTCTCGACGCCCTCCTCGCTCTTCTCCGCGTTCACCGACGGCGTGTTGTAGCCGATCAGCACCATTTCGACGCCCTGCAAGCCCATGACGCGATAGGTCTCGGGCCAGCGGCGGTCGTTGCAGATCGCCATGCCGATGATGCCGCCGAGCTCGCGCCAGACCTTGAAGCCGAGATCGCCCGGCTCGAAATAACGCTTCTCCAGATGCTGGTGCGAGCGCTTGGTGTCGTAGTCCACATGGCCCGGCAGATGGACCTTGCGATATTTGCCGACGATCTTGCCGGACCTGTCGGTGAGAATTGCTGTGTTGAAGTGATGACCGTCGGGCGTCAGCTCGGCATAACCGAAATTCATCGCCATTCCGTGCTGCGCCGCGCGCTCGAACAGCGGCTTCGTCGCCGCGTTCGGCATCTCCCGCTCGAACCAGACGTCGAACTCGGCCCGGTCCTCGGCATACCAGCGCGGGAAGAACGTCGTCAGCGCCAATTCGGGATAGACGATCAGGTCGGCGCCCTTGCTCTTGGCCTCGTCCATCAGCGCGATCATGCGCTTGACCACGGCCTGGCGACTGTCGGCTTTCTGGATCGGGCCCATCTGGGCGGCGGCGACATTGACGATGCGCATCAGCGACTTCCTGATCTCTTCACGAATTTCCTGGCGAGGCTGGGGATCGCAGCTTCAAGGGTGTAGCGGCAGCATAACGCCGCCTTGCGTCCGTTTTCCAGCCAAGCAGATTTCATGCCGTTCGCCCCCATTCGGCATCCTGCAACAGCCGCCAGTTGATCTTGTTGCTTGCGGTGCGCGGCAGCTGGTCGACGAAGACGACCGCGCGCGGCGCCTTGTAGCTCGCCATCACGCCACGCGCCCAGCCAACGATGTCATCGGGCGATGTCGTTGCCCGTGCCGCCTCGTCCAGCACGACAAGCGCCTTGACGGTCTCGCCGCGGTAATCGTCCGGCGCTGAAATGATGCAGCACTCCCGGATGGCGCGGTTCTGGTACATCGCGGCCTCGACCTCGGCCGGCCAAACCTTGAAGCCGCTGACATTGATCATCCGCTTCAAGCGATCCACAGCGAAGAAGTAGCCGTCGGCGTCGCGAAAACCGAGATCGCCCGTGCGCAGGAACCGCTTGCCGTCGAGTTCCACGAATGCTTCGGCATCCGCCTGCGGCCTGTTCCAGTAACCCTGCAACACTTGCGGTCCGTGCACGACGATTTCGCCGACAACATTGTCGCCGAGCTCGATCAGGCTCTCGGGATCGACGACCCTTGCATCCGTCTCGTGGACGGCGATGCCGAGGCACTGCCGCTTCGGCGCCGCCATCTGGTTCAGATGCGTCGGCGACATCGTCTCGGTCATGCCGTAGCCCTCGACGAAGTCGAGCCCGAAGCGGCCTTTCAGCCGCTCGGCGACGGCAGTCGGCATCGCCGCGCCGCCACCGGTCAGAACCTTGAGCTTCGCAAAGCATTTGTCGCGAAAGCGGGCGCTTGCGAGCACGTCGACGATCATGGTCGGCGCCGCGTTCCAGAACGTCACGCCATAAGTTTCGAACAGGTCCGGCAACAGATCCTTGTCCCAGCGCGCCATCAGGAGCAGCGTGGCGCCGGTGACCATGGCCGCATTCATCGAGCCCTGCATGCCTGCAACATGGAACAACGGCATGAATCCGGTAACCACATCGTCACCGCCGAGCCCATACCAGCGCGCCTGCAACACGGCGGTGAACAGCGCACCGCGATGGGTATGCATGCACGCCTTGGGCTTGCCTGTGGTGCCCGACGTGTAGGGCAGGATCATGAGATCGTCCGGGCTCGCGATCATCTTGCCCGGTTTCACGCCATTCGCGATCGCGGACGACCAGGAATGCCAGCCCGGTGACGACGGCACCTCGGCCGGCGCTTCCGTGACGCATGATGGCAGCGTATAGGGCGTCGCGGCTGGAACCTCGTCGCGGTACTGCGCGACAATCGCATGCCTGATGGCCTCGCCCAGCAGCGGTGTAAACACCTCGCTCAGTTCGCTCCCGATGATCGCGACCTTGGCCCCGCTGTCCACGGCGAGATACGCGATCTCGGCGGTCTTGTTCATGGGATTGACGGGGACGATCACAGCGTCCGCCCGCATCACCGCGTAATAGGCGATGACATATTGCGGCGAGTTCTGGAGCGCGATCATGACGCGGTCGCCGGGCTTGACGCCGCAGGCGCCCTGCAGGAAGCCGGCCACGGCATCGACACGGTCGCGCAGCTCGGCGTAGCTCAGGCTCGCGCCGTAGAACACCGTCGCCGGATGCGAGGGGCGCTCCTGTGCGGCCCGCACCAGCGCATCGTAAAGCGTTCCCTCTGGCATCGCGAGATGCCAGGGCTCATCCGCCGGCCAGGCCGGCGACCGGCGGAGCGCTGCGTGATCCGCGCTCACCCCTGCTCCTCATCGGCGACATCGAGACCGTGATCGAGCGCGTCCAGAAGCTGGTCAGCCTCGCGCTCGGAAATGACGAGCGGCGGCGCCAGGAACAGGGAGGTCTGCTCGCCGCTGGTTCCGATCACCGCGCCGGCCTCCAGCGCACGCTCCGCGACGCGCGAGGCGATCGGCACCTCCGTGGTGTCGGCATGCCAGGTGCGCCAGTCCGGGCCGTGCAGCTCCACCGTCCAGTGCAGCCCCTGCCCCGCGACGCGCTGCACGCTCGGATGCTTCTGCGCGATCGCGAGCAGGCGACGGGTGAACAGCTTCTCGAGCTGCTGCACACGCTCCAGAATCTTGTCGCCGGTGACAACCTTCAGATAGGCGCTGACGGCCGCCATGCTGATGGGATGGCCGCGCAGCGTGCCATAGTTTTGCCAGCTCGTACCCTTGAGCCGCTCGACGATGTCCTTGGACACCACGACCGCTGCCACCGCGGCGGCGCCACCACCGAGCGACTTGCCAAGCGTGACGATGTCCGGGCGGCTTTGCGCCCCCTGGAACGCGAACCAGCGGCCCGCGCGCCCGGCGCCGGTGACGACCTCGTCGGCGATCCAGTAAGATCTAGCCTGCCGCGCGCAGCGCGCGACCTCGTCCTGATAGGCGCCATCGTAGTAGATGCCGCCCTGGGTGTAGTCGATGATGGTTGCCGCCGTGTCCGAGAGCAGCCGGGTGGCATCCGCGAGATATTCGCTCGGCGGATTATTGTTGGCCGGTGCGCCGTAGATCGCGCCATCCGGCGCCGGCAGGATCCGCACCGGCGCCATCGGCGCCGGCAGCTTCGAACCACCGGCATGCACCGCAAGCCCACCATGCCATTGCGGCTGCACCGTCATGCTGCGCGACAGGCCGGTGATGCCATGATAGGCGCGCTCGCGCGTCGCCAGCGCCGAGCGCTGCGTCAGCGCCTGGCAGAGCGACAGCGCCATGTCGTTGGCCTCGCTGCCGCTGATGCAGAAGCGCACCGCGCCGACCCAGTCCTCCTCGCCCTTGAAAGCAGTCGTCATCAGATCGTCCGCGGCCTGCTCGCGGCCGACCCAGGTCCAGCCCTCGTTGACGACGGGCGTATCCGCCGCGCGGCGGATTGCCTCCACCATTGCGGGATGGCGATGGCCGAGACCGCCGCCGGTGTTGCTGCCGTCGATGAGCTTGCGGCCATCGGACAGATGGAAGTAGACGCCCTCGCCGCCGACCACGGCCATCGGCGCGCTGTCGCCCGCATTCAGCCCGGTTCGCAACAATCTGCTCATCGCTCGTCCCCTCACTCTGCGGCCGCGGCGCCATAGCCGCCGCCACCGCACATCTCGATCGTGACGAGATCGCCTTGCTGCAGCACCAGGTTGGACTTGCCGTCGATCGCGACGTTCGCGCCGTGCCTGACCAGCGAGATGCGGCACGCCTTGCCGGATTCGCCGCCCTGCATGCCCCAGGGCGCAATCACCATCCGTTCGATGCAAGTGGTCAGGTGCATCGAAGGTGCGAGGATGCGGTACGTGCGGACCGAGCCGTCACCGCCGCAATGCGCCCCCGCGCCGCCGGATTGCCGGCGGATGGCCTGCTGCTCGAGCCGGATGGCGTAATTCGCTTCGATCACCTCGACCGGCGTGTTCGAGGTGTTCGACAGATGCACCCGGGTTGCCGACATGCCAGCCCGATCGTGCCGCGCGCCTTCGCCGCCGCCGTGAACCTCGTAGAGCATCTGCCACGAACCGTTCGGCCGCGGCTCGGCGAAGAACAGAACGCCCGCGGTGGTGGCGCCGCCCGCCGACAGGCGTTCGGGAATGGTGTCCTGCATGGCGCGAAAGATCGCGTCGACGATGCGCATGGACGTCTCATGGTTGCCGGCGGCAACGGACGCCGACCAGCCCGGCTCCAGGATGGAGCCCGGACGCGTGATAATGGTCAAAGGCCTGAGTGCCCCTGCGTTCTGCTGCATGTCGCGTCCGCTCATGATGCGCGCGGCATAGGCGACAGCCGAGCGCGCCATGAACGGCGTCGTGTTGCAGAAATTGGAGACACGGTCGCAGCTGCCCGAGAGGTCGAAGGTCGCCTCGTCGCCGCGAATGGTGATCTTGACATGGATGCGCGCCGGCGCGTTGTTGTCGCTGCCGTCATCGAGGTAATCCTCGCCCTCATAGACGCCGTCCGGAAGATCGCGGATCGCCTCCCGCATCTCGATCTCGGAGAGATCGTGCAGGCGCGACTGCGTCGCCATGAAGACGGCCTTGCCGTGCTCACGGCAGAGCTCGATGATGCGCTTCTCGCCGGCCTTGGTGGCCGAGATCTGCGCCAGGAGATCGCCCTCGCAGGACTCCGCGTCGCGGACGTTGGCCTTGAGCATCTGCACGATCGGCGTGTTGAGGCCGGCCGAGGTCGCGATCAAGACCGGCGGAATCCGCAGTGCCTCCTGGAAGGTGTCGATCGCCTTGGCAAAATAGCTGCCCGGCCAGGTGCCGCCGATGTCGGGCCAGTGCGCAAGGCTGATCGCAAACGCCACGATCTCGCCCTCGACGAAGACGGGCCGCACGACCTTGACGTCGTTGAGATGATTGCCGCCGAGCGCGCCGACATTGTAGATCAGCACGTCGCCGTCGTTCAGGCTGTCGCGCGGCACCACCTTCAGCAACTCTGGGATGGTATAGGCCATCGCGCCAAGGTGGATGGGGATGTCGCGCCCCTGCCCGACGAGGCCGCCGTAGCCGTCGGTGATCGCCGACGACAGATCGCCCGCCTCGCGCAGCAGCGGCGAGCGCGCCGAGCGCGTCATCACCAGGCTCATCTCCTCGGCCGCGGCGGAAAGCCCGTGCCTGATGACCTCGACGACGAATGGATCGAGCTTCATGCTCTCCTCCGCGTCAGGAACAGATTGCCTGTTGCATCAGGTTTCGCGTGCCAACCGGGCGGCACCACCACGGTCGACCACGCGTCTTCGATGATCGCCGGGCCGGTGACGACCTCGGTTAGCGCGGCGCGGTCGACGATCGCTGTCGCCGTCTCGCGGTGACCGTCGAACGAGCAGACGCGCGTGCTCGTGGATGCCGCCCTCACCGCGGTCGCCGGCCGGCTGACGACGGTCGTCGACGGCCGGCGGGCCTGCACCCGCACGGACTCGATGACGCAAGTCTCGCCGGTCGCATAGCCGAACAGCTCGTGATGCCGCGTCAGGAAATTCTGCTTGAGCCTGGCGACATCCAGCGGCAAGGCGAAAGGTACCGGAATGGCATCGTTCTGCGCCGCATAGCGCATCAAGGCGACCAGCTCGACCTGGATCTCCGCCTTCGCAACGCCATTGGCGAGCAGCGGCGCGGATGCGTCGGCAACCAGGGCCTCGATCCGCTCCGATACGCGTACGAGGTCGATGCCCTCGAGCGCGGCGCGCAGAGTCTGCTGCTGCAGGAAGCTGAAATCGGCGGTGAGACAGCCGAGCGCCGAGAAGGCGCTGGATGCACTGGGCACGACGACCTCTGCAATCCCGTAGAGATCGGCGAGGCCCGCGGCATGCATCGGACCGCCGCCGCCGAAGGCGAGCAGCGTGCAATCGCGCCCATCGATGCCGCGCTCGACCGTGACGCGGCGAAGCGCGCGGGCCATGGTCGCGTTCGCGACCTTGATGATGCCGAGCGCCGTCTCCGTCAGTCCCAGTCCGAGCGCGCCAGCGATCGGTGCGATGACGCGCCTGGCTGCCTCGACATCGATGCCGATGCGGTCACCAAGCTTGGTCGCGGGATTGAGATAGCCGAGCACGGCGTTGGCGTCGGTGATCGTCGGCTGCTGGCCGCCGCGGCCATAACAGGCCGGGCCCGGCTCGGAGCCGGCGCTCTCGGGCCCGACCGTCAGACCGCCGGGACCGTTGCGCACGATCGATCCGCCGCCCGCACCGATGGAATGCACCGCAAGCATCGGCTGGCGCAGCGGCTTGTCGCCGAGCATGCGGCCGTCGGTCATCTCGGCCTGGCCGTCGACGATCAGGCAGACGTCGGTCGTGGTGCCGCCCATGTCGAATGTCAGCATCCGCGAGGTGCCGAGCTGGCGCGCGATGCTGACCGAGGCAGAGACACCGGCCGCCGGTCCCGACATCGCCATCACCAGCGGCCGACGTTTCACCGCCGAGATGGGGATCATGGCGCCGGCGGAATGAAACACCTGTAATCCCGGCCCGATCGGCAGCCGCTGCTCCAGCTCGCTGAGATATTCCACCGCGATCGGCATCGCGGCTGCATTGAACACGGTCGCCGAAGTCCGCTCATACTCGCGTGCCTCAGGGTTGACCTCGTGCGACAGTGAGACATGGGCGACGACCTCCTTGAGGCGCTCGCCAAGCATCTTCTCGTGGACAGGATTGGCATAGGCGTGAAGCAAGGCCACCGCGACACTCTGCACGCCGGTGTCCTTCAGCCAGGCCAGCAGATGCTCGATCTCCGCTTGTTCCAGCGCCTTCAACACCCGGCCCTCGTGATCGAGGCGCTCGGCAAGCCCGAAGCAGCGATCGGGCGGCACCAGCGGCGGCGATTTCGGCGGAATGTCGAGCCGATAGAGGTCGCGGCGGCGATAGCGCGCGATCTCGAGCACGTCGGCAAAGCCCTCGGTCGCGACCAGCGCGACCTTCGGCAGCCGGTTCTCGACGATCGCGTTGGTGACGCGCGTGGTGCCATGGACGAAGCGCTTGACCTCGCTCTTGCGCAGGCCCACTGCCTCGATCGCCTCCAGCATGGCCTGAACCGGCGCGTCGGGGCGCGACGGCACTTTCGCGATCCGGGCCTCGGCGGAATCGCGCCTGATGGCGATGATATCGGTGAAGGTGCCGCCGATATCCGTGCCGACTTCCCAGTGACTTTCGAAAGAGCTCATGTGGCGTCAGCTACGCGTGGCGTCCGAACCGGACGCCGGGCCCTTCCCGTCCATCGCAAACTCGAATGCCGAACCGAGAGCGCTCATCTTGCATCCCCTGTCATGCCACCGTCCGCGAGCGTGCGACAGAGCTGTGGCCCTCCGACAGGGCCAGAGTTGTCGCAATTCACTGGGCCAGCGGGCGGCCGGCGCAGCGCGCCGCAGCAGGGGATGCACGTTTTGGTGCAGCAGTGCCTGCACAGACAGCACGCGAACGCGCGTTGTTCCGCGCCAATAACGCGCAGCGCACCACGGATTTCTCTGAGCAAATCGCGATGTCTATTGCACCGCAGTCCGAGCGACCGAGATCAGTTGTCTAATTTGCAGGCGATCGATCGGAATGTCGGGATATCCGGATGCCTAGGAGCTATGCAAACCGGTCGGCTCAGCCTCTCTTTATTGTACGATCAGTAAGAGAGCGTATTGGGCGGATCGGACGTCCCGTTGCGAGAGCCACCTCCGATGCAAGCTGCGATTCTCGCCAGCAGCGGAGCGGCATCCTCGACGCGCAACCGTCCGTAGCCGAACACCAGGCCTTGCCGCGTCGGCCGTTCCAGGAAATTCTGCGACAGCGGTTGCACATGGATGCCGGCCTGCTTCAGGACCGCGACCGCTTCCCGATCGTTCATCCGCGCCTGCATTGCATCGGTGAACAGCGCCACCAGGTGCAGGCCGGTGACGGCGGAGGACACCGTGAGATCATCCGGCATCAGCGCTCCGATCGCGTCGATCAACGCCTTGCGCCTCGCAGCATAGACCCGCCGCATGGCGCGCAGGTGGCGCAGCAGATGCCCCTCCCGCATGAATTCCGCCAGGGCGAGCTGTCCGATCCCGGAGGTGTGCACGTCGATGCGCGCGCGGCCCTTGGCGAAGCCTTCGATGAAGCGCCTGTTCGCGACGAGATATCCGAGCCGCAGATTCGGCATCATGATCTTCGAGAAGGTGCCGAAATAGATCACCCGGCCCTCGCGATCGAGCGAGCGCAGCGAGGCGATCATGCTGTCCTGATGCCTGAACTCCGAATTGTAGTCATCCTCGATCACCCAGACGTCGTTCTTGTTAGCCCAGTCGAGAAGCTCGAGCCGCCGCTCCAGGCCCATGCTGATCCCGAGGGGGTATTGATGCGATGGCGTGACCACGATCAGCCGCGCGCGTGGTGCGCGCCGAATTCCTTCCGAGACGACCAGCCCCTTGTCGTCGACCGGAACAGGAACGAGCTTTGCGCCGGCCGCGGTGAGCGCCCATCGCGCCTCGACGAAGCCGGGCTCCTCGACCCAGACCTCGTCACCGGGATCGAGGATCATCCGGCTGCAGAAATCCAATGCGCCCGATGTGCCGGAGGTGATGACGACCTGTTCCGGCGAGCAGACGAGACCGCGCACGGAGCCGAGGAAGTTCGCGATCTCGCTCCGCAATCGCGGATGGCCTTCGGGTGGAAGATCGAGGCACTCCTGCTCCCTCGGGTTTTGCCAGGCCTGACGCAGCAGGCGCGACCAATCCTTGAACGGAAAGGTCGAGATGTCGGGCGCGCCCGGAGCGAACACGGACGGCCAGTTGGTCTCGTATTCGAGGCCGAGCAGCGCGCGCCAACGCTCCGACATGTGCGCAGGCTTGCCAGCAGGCGACGCGGGCTCGGCATGCGGGGCCGCAACCGCGGCCACCATGACGCTGCCGCGCGGCGTCGATGCCAGATAGCCCTCGGCATAGAGCAGATCCCACGCGGTGAGCACCACCGTGCGTGAGCAGCCCAATTCACGCGCGATCTCGCGCGAACCGAGAAATTGCGTTCCTGAGGGAAAGGCGCCGCACAGAATACCCTCCCGGATATGCTTCGCGATCTGCAAGTGCAGCGGCACCGCGGAGGTCCGGTCGATATGTATCCCGGCAAGAGATACACGCTTGCTCGGATGACGGCTGTTGTTCATGTCTCGCCCGACAGGCAACGCAGGTACTGTCCGCAGTCATTCCGGGAGCGCGCCCCGGAATGACTGCGCGACTCGTCCTTACGCGCTCGCCTGGGTCACGAACTTCGTGTTGAGATACCCCTCGATCGCCTCGAGGCCGCCCTCGGAGCCGTAGCCGGAATCCTTGATGCCGCCGAACGGCACTTCAGGCAACGCGAGGCCGTGATGGTTGATCGAGACCATGCCGCTCTCGATGTCGGCACCGATGGCCTGCATCGTCTTGGTCGAGGTAGTGTAGGCATAGGCCGCCAGGCCGTAAGGCAGACGGTTGGCCTCGGCCACCACCTCGTCATAGCTGCGGAAGGAGGTAATCGGCGCCACCGGGCCGAACGGCTCCTCGTTCATGATACGCGCATCGCGCGGCACGTCGGTGAGCACCGTCGGCTCGAAGAAGAAGCCTTCATTGCCGATGCGCTTGCCGCCGGCCTTGACCTTGGCGCCGCGCTGGACCGCGTCGGAGACGAGGCCCTCCATGGCGTCGACGCGTCGCGGGTTGGCCAGCGGTCCCATGCGTGTGTCCTTGTCGAGGCCATTGCCGACCTTGAGGCTCTTGGCCGCCGCCACGAACTTGTCGACGAAAGGCTCGTAGACGCTCTCATGCACCAGGAAGCGCGTCGGCGAGACGCAGACCTGGCCGGCGTTACGGAACTTGTTGGCCGACAGGATTTTTGCGGCGTTGTCGAGGTCCGCGTCCGCGAACACGATCGCCGGCGCATGGCCGCCGAGCTCCATGGTGACGCGCTTCATGTGCAAGCCGGCGAGCGCAGCCAGATGCTTGCCGACGGCGGTCGAGCCGGTGAAGCTGATCTTGCGGATGATCGGATGCGGAACGAGATACTCCGACACTTCCGCCGGCACGCCGAACACCAGCTGTACGACGCCGGCCGGAATGCCCGCATCCACATAGGCCCGCACCAGCTCCATGCAGCTCGCAGGCGTCTCTTCCGGGCCCTTGACGATGATCGAGCAGCCGGCGGCCAGCGCGGCGGAGATCTTGCGCACCGCCTGGTTGATCGGAAAGTTCCAGGGCGTGAAAGCCGCGACCGGGCCGACCGGCTCCTTGGTCACGAGCTGGGTGACGTTGCCCATCCGCGGCGGCACGATGCGGCCATAGGCGCGGCGCGCCTCTTCCGCGAACCAGTCGATGAGGTCGCCGGCCAGCATGGTCTCGCCCTGCGCTTCCACCACCGGCTTGCCCTGCTCCATGGTCATCACGGGCGCGATCTCGGCGGCGCGCGAGCGAATGATGTCGGCGGCCTTGCGCATCAGCTTGTAACGGTCGAACGGGGAGGTCTTGCGCCAGATCTCGAAGCCGGCCCTTGCCGCCTCCAGCGCCCTGTCGAGATCCCCACGCGAGGCATGCGGGGTCTTGCCGATCGGCTGGCCGGTGGCGGGATTGAGGATGCCCTCCGACTTGCCGGACGAACCATCGGTCCACTCGCCGGCGATGAACATCTGAACTTTCGGGTACATCCGTGCTGTCTCCTGCATGATTTTCAGTCTTCGCCGGGTTGGCGCCGCCATCTCGAGCCGGCGCAGAGCTACACCGAAAGACATCCGACGAAAAGAGATGCGTGATGCCGCAGCGGTGCATCACTGACCTCCCGGGCACCATCTGGTGGAGGCGAATCCATGGTTAGAACCGATCGAGATTACGGCGGCTCGCATTGCAAGTCTCGCCCGCGGGCCAGATATTGCCGGGAGCAAGTCAATCGCATCCAACTCGGTCATCCGCTCACCATGCCCTTCTTCCGGCTCGACGACGGCGACCTTCGCCCCGATGAATCCATGGATTTCAACCCGGAGGACGTGCCGCGCGCCATCGTAGCCTTCGGCGGCGAGATGGTCACGAAGGGAACGGAGGTGGCCATGCACGCCCATACCAAGGACGAACTCGTCCTGGCCCGGCGCGGCATCGTCAGGCTGGAAGCCGGGCGAAACATGTGGATCGTGCCGCCGCGCTGCGCGGTCTGGATTCCCGGACATGTTGCGCATGGCGTGAGCGTCGCCGGAGATGTCGAGGTCTATTGCCTGTTCGTGGAGCCGGATGCGATACCGGCGCTGCCGCGGCAATGCTGCACCCTGACGATCTCCCCTCTGCTGGAACGTCTGCTGATCCATGCGACGCACATGCCGGCCCATTACGATGTGGACGGACCAGACGGGCGGATCGCGGCCGTGCTGCTGGATCAGCTCTCGCTGGCGCCGGTCGAAGAGCTGCGTTTTCCCATGCCGGCCGATTCCCGGCTGCGCAGGATCGCGAGCGCGCTGATGGCCACCCCTTCCGACCGTGCGACGATCGAGGACTGGGGCCGGCGCATGGCTGTCGCTCCCAGAACCCTGACCCGGATCCTGCAACGCGAGACCGGCATGAGCTTCGGCCGATGGCGCCAGCAGCTCCACATCCTCATCGCGCTTCAGCGCCTCGACCAGGGGGCATCGGTGCAGGCTGTGGCGCTCGATCTCGGCTATGAAGGCGCGAGCGCCTTCGTCACCATGTTCCGCAAGGCGCTCGGCAAGCCGCCGGCGCGATATCTGGCGGAACGCCATACGCACTGACCTGAAATCGCAATCGATTGTCCCGTTCGCGGAATGCGACCCGCGAGACGATAACGTATGCAGACTCCCGAGCGCCCGGCGGGCGCATACTCAAGGAGCTCGAAACATGGATTCACTCAGCAGCGGCTTCGTCGCGGACGTTCTCGAACGCCTCCACCGGGAAGCGGAAGCCGCCGACGCGCCGCTCGTGCAAGCCGTCACGAATGAGGCGAGCAGCCGCGAGGAGATGATCACCCAGCTCATCACCGCCGAGAGCCGCGATCTCGAAGGAATCTACCGCGGCTTCGCGGGCAACTTTCTGAGCGTTTCTCCGCAGTTTGGACGCTTCCTCTACATGTGCACCCGCGCCTGCAAGGCGAAGCATATCGTCGAGTTCGGCTCTTCAATGGGGATTTCCGCGATCTACATGGCGGCCGCACTGCGCGACATGGGCGGCGGGCGCTTGATCGGGACGGATATCGAACCCGGCAAAATCGAGCGGGCGCGCGCGAATCTCGCGGCCGCGGGGCTCGCCGGTCTCGTCGAGTTTCGGCTCGGCGATGCCCGCGAGACGCTCAGCTCCGGCCTCGGGAGCGACATCGACATGGTGATGCTCGACGGCGCTTTCACGCTCTATCTATCCGTGCTCAAGCTGCTCGAGCCGCACCTGCGGCCCGGCGCGATCATCGTCGGCGAGAACGCGTTCGAGGAAGCATCAGGCTATGTCGACTACGTCCGCGATCCCCAGAACGGCTACCTCTCGCTGTCACTGCCGTTCGATTCCGGCCGTGGCAACGAGCTCAGCATCAGGACAAGGTAATCCGCGCGCACATGAACTTCCAATGACAGGAGCACGGCTTTGAACGAGCCCGACCGACCGCAGATGTCCGAGCCATCGAAGCCGCCGCAGGGGCCAGTCGCGCGCATGTTGCTGAAATGGCTGATGCGCCCTGCGCGCGTCACCGGCGTCGAGACGCTCTCGCCTCGCTTTCGGTCGATCGAGCTCGAACCCGATGCCCTCAAGGGCGTCGCATGGTCCATCGGCCAGAAGATCCAGGTCGCGATGGGATCCGGCCTGAGCGCGCGGACCTACACACCGGTGTCGTGGGATGCGGAGAAAGGCCGGACGCGACTGCTCGCTTTTGCACACGGTAATGGCCCCGGCAGCCGATGGGCAAGCGGCTTGCGCCAAGGTGACATCTGCTGGTTCTTCGGCCCACGCCGCTCGCTCGATCTTTCCACCCGAAAAGCGCCGATGGTCTTGTTCGGCGACGAAACCTCATTCGGCGTTGCCTCGGCGTTCCGCGACAATGGGCAAATGGATGGTGCAACTTACGTGTTCGAGGCCTCCGATGCTGCGGAGGCAAATTCCGTCCTGGCCGCCATCGGCCTCGGCAGCGCCACACTGATCGTGCGCAGCGGCGATGACGCCCATCTCGCGGCCGTCGAGGCCGAGCTGTTGCGCTTTTCCGCAAGCGCGCATTTCGTCCTGACCGGCAAGGCTTCGTCGATCCAGCGCATCAGCCGGGCCCTGAAAGCCGCCGGCGTCGTGACGTCGCGGATGAGTACCAAGGCCTATTGGGCGCTGGGCAAGACCGGATTGGACTAGCGCAAGCGCCGCCAGCCAATGACGATGCCGGTCATGGAGAACACCAACCCGAGCGCGCAGAGCCCGACGATCAGGACATCGCGCAAATGCGGGTGCGCCATGAGGACCGGGATGTCGAACGTGTGCAGCGCGCCGTAGGCCCAGCGATAGGCCCGCCGTGACGGATCCAGCCGTTGCAGCACGCTGCCGTCCGCGCCGTCGATGTCGAACCAGAGCTCGTTACACCGGACGCGATAGACCGGAGCACCCCGGACGACCGATCGCACGAGATAGAGGTCGTCACCAGCGACGACGGACGGTGCGTCGCAGCGAGGAGCGAGATGCGTCATCGATTCCGACACTTCGCGCGCGCTGAAGAACCCTGTTTGTTCGTCCGGCGGCACGCCTCTGCCGATCAACCTCTGACGACCAACGGCAACCCGATCGCGCCGATAAACGCCGCCGTTGAAGCCGAACCATTCGATCTCACGAGCCGAGGGGGATATTGGCTGCCGATCGAATGACGGCGCGTCCCTCCAATCCGGCGCGGCGTTCATCACGTGGGCCTCTGTCGGTGTCAATTGCCCGCGCGAGAACAGCCGCCCATGATCCATCGAGAGCCAGCCGCTGAAGATCCAGCTCAGCACGAAGAGCGTCGCCGCGAGGCCAATGAGGTGATGCAGGGCGTGCCAGCCGCGGTAAGGCGAGGAGATCCGGCGTCCTCGTATCCTCACCCGCACGATCCCGAGCACCGCACCAAGCAACGCTGCGATGAGGGCCAGCAGCGACAGGATCCAGACCACCTGATCCCACACCGCCCAGTTGCTGCGCAGAACCGTCGGATAGATCCAGTGCAGCACGCTGCCGGCCCAATTCCACCCGCGCTCGCTGCGCGTCGTATCGAGCACGACCTCGCCGGCCGGCGACGAGACATAGACCTCGGTTCCGGCGGCATCACCGAGAGCAGCGCGAAACAAGGGCCGATGGCGATCGAAGCCGTTCGGCACGCTCCATTGATCGTGGTCCGAACGAGCGACGATTGCGGCCCGTGCGGCATCGAGCCCGCGCCGACGGGCATGATCTTGCGCGATGGTGAGCGCGGCATCGGCAGATGTCACCGACGCGTCTCGTCCGTCGGAGGCGTGGACCGCGCGCAAACGGGATAATCCCGATACGACATAGACCGGTCCATCACGCCGCTGGATCAATCGAACACGCATTGCATCGGCGATCCCGCTCGCCGCAACGGCATCGGCAACCGAAATCGTCGTCTCGCCGCGATCCACCGGCGCGAGTCCGGCAAATCGCTCCGCTTCCGTCAGCGACGGAAACGGAACGAAGTGCATCACGATCCCCGTCGCGAACCACATCGCGAACAGGAGGCAGAACGCGATCCCGAGCCAGCGATGCAGCAGGGCGATCGCGCCCATCATGCGGTCAGCGCCCCTACCATTTGAACGCGGCCGAGATCTCGTAGGTGCGCGGCGCGCCCAGCAGGATCTGGTCGGGATAGAACGGATCGCCCCAGATCGCGTAGCGCTTGTCGGCGATGTTGCGGACACGGAAGGTCAGGCGGGCCTGGTCGACCGCAGCGAAGACCGTCTTGGGAATGTCGACGAAGGCATAGACGTCGGCGACGGTGTAGGCCTTCATCGTCACGACATTGGCATCGGTGTTGTAGCGGTCGCCGACATGGCGGCCGGTGATGCCGACCTCCACCGGCCAGGGCGTGAAGAACCGGTACGACGCGCCGGCATTGGCGACGATACGCGGCACGTTCGGCGGCGTGTTGCCGGAGAACGAGCCGCCGGCAAAATTGTAGTCGGCATAGCGAGCGTCAACATAGGCGATGTTGCCCCACAGCCGCAGCGGCTCGATCGGGCGCACCGCCGCGGCAAGCTCGACGCCCTTGGACTCCTGCCGCCCGGCAATGTTGAGCTGCATGCCGCCGGCCGCCGCGTAGACGTTCTTGCGCAGGATGTCGTAGGCCGAGAAAGACCATTCCGCCCTGTTGTCCCAGAACAGATGCTTGACGCCGGTCTCGTAGGTGCGCGCGGTCGTCAGGTCGAGCGGCTGGGTCGGCCCAAGCAAAAAGATATTGTTGGCGGCGATGTCGGCGCCGGTGGCGTACTGGCTGAAGAAGGTGAGGCCGGGAACGGCCTCCCAGGTGTAACCGATGCGGCCCGTCACCGGCGCCCAGTCTTTCGTGAACGGGAAGCCTGCCTTCTCCAGCCCGCTCACGTCGGTCGAATTGCGGTCGAGCCCGATATGCTCGACGCGGAGGCCGCCAACCAGCGCGAAGTTACGTGTCAGCTTCAGCCGGTCCTCGAACGACAGCGCCTCGTTGTCGATGCGCGCGGTCTGCTGCTGGGTCGTGAGCAGGCCGTAGTAGCCCCGATTGGGATCGACCAGCGAAACGGAATCGCCTGGAAAGTTGGCCGCGCCCGGCCTTACGAAATCGAGATAGCTTGACGAGAGCGTCGTGACCAGCCGGTTGTCAAAGCCCGCGATATCAGCGTCCCAGATCAGGTCGGTGATGTTGCCGACCAGACGCTGGCTGTGCGCGACATAGAAGCGCTCGCGATCGACCAGGTTCGTGGTGGAATTGAACGCCTCGATCTCGTTGTTGAACCAGGTCCGCTCTGCGCCATAGCCATAGGCCTGGCTCTTCAAGGTCAGATCAGGCGCGAGCTTCAGCTCAAAACCGCCGCGCAGCCAGACTTCCTGCGCCACGTTTCGGTTGTCGAGAACGTTGTAATTGGTGTTGAACGTGCGATCGTCGATGGTGACCGCGCCAAGATTGGTCTTGTTGTAATTCGAGATGTAATTGCCGGAGACGATCCCCGTCGTCGCATGCGAGCCGCTGAAGGCGGCCGGCACCAGCGGCGCGCCCCAATAGGCCTTGGAGCGATCCTCGCGGTACTCGATAGCGCCCCAGATTTTGAGACTATCGGAGACGCGGTAATTGAGCTGGCCGGACGTGCCGAACGTCTTGACGTTGGTGTCGTCGGCAAAGCCGCTGAGGGTGGAACGGCTGATGTCGAAGCGATAGTCGAGGCCCTGCACATTGGTGCTGCCGCCCGAACCGTAATGGGCGCGGAATGAGTTGAGCGAGTCCCAGGAAAATTCGGCTTCGTTCCGGATCGGTCCGGTGTGCGGCTGCTTGGTAACGAAGTTGATGGCGCCGCCGGCGGCACCCTCGCCTGACATCAGCGAGGCCGGGCCTTTGACGAACTCCACGGCCTCGAGATTGGCGGTGTCGGTGATCCGCGAGGTCATGTTCTGCGGGCCGATCTTGATGCCGTTGTAGAGCGTGTTGATCTGGCTGTTGGTGAAGCCACGCATGGAAAACGCCGCGGGCTCGGCCGGATTGTCGCCGGAGGTGACGCCGACGGCACCCTGCGCCACCTCCGAGACAGTTCGATAGCCCTGCTCGCGCATGGTCTCGGCGGAGATCACCTCGACCGTCGCCGGCGTCTCACGCACGGTCAGGCCGAGCCGCGAGGCGCTTTCGGCGACCACATTGCTGTTGAGCGGCGTCTGCGCTGTCGCGGCCGGCGCGCCGGGCTTGGGCGGGGCCGGTACGATCGCTGGCCGGCGCGCAGCTGCACGGCGTGCGCGCTGCGCTTCACGGCCGGCTGGCGTGGCCCGCCTGCCGGTTTCAGCAGGCGAGACCTCGACCGGCGGCAGAGGTTCGCGGACCTGCTGCGCCAGGGCGGCAGGCATATCGGCAACGACGAACGATGTAAGCGCAGCACAAGCGAGCAGGAAGCGGCTCGGCCGTAAGATACAGATGGAAGACACGATATGAAACCTCGGTATGACGTCAGTGGCACGTCACAGCGAACGAGGTCTCATCTGTTGGCCTTTCGGGCCGTCCGATGAAGCCGAATGTCTGTACTCCCCGACCGACATCTTCGCGTGTGACCACGGCTGACGGCAGGTCTCCTGGCTCGCGGGTCATCACCGCTTCGTCGCCTTCCCGGGACCGAGGACCCAGTGGCTTGTGACGAAGGATTATCCGCTCACAGTTGCGGGGGCAGCCGCGGCATTGGGGACAAGTTTCCCCGCACCGCATTCCCTTTTCATTCCCTCTCGGGAAAACCGTCGCCAGCATCTAGGATTACCACCAAGACAGAGTCAATGTGGCAGTTGCGGCGGTGTGGCCACAGCGACCAACTTCCTTGGAGATGAGCATGGAAGGCGAGACCTTCCTCTGGTTGATACGGCATGCGGCCGTCGAGGGCGTGGCCGGCACGATCCACGCAGCCGATGCGCGGGCGGATCTCGGCGATCAGGCCGCGTTGGCGGCTCTGCGGCAGCGTTTGCCGCCGGATGCCACCAGCTATGCCAGCCCGTCGCGGCGCACGGTCGAGACGGCGCGCGCTCTGGGGCTCGAACCGGAATTGGTCAGCGAATTTCGCGAGCAGGATTTCGGCGACTGGACCGGTCGTCGGCATGACGAGCTCGCCGCGAGCGGTGGCGAGACGTACGCGCAGTTCTGGCGCGATCCGGCGCACGGACGGCCGCCGAGCGGCGAAAGCTTTGCGGATCAGGTTGCGCGCGTGCAGGTGGGTCTATCGCGGATTGGCGCAGGCTCGGCAACGCTGGTTGGGCATTCCGGCACCATCCGCGCCGCGCTCTGCATCGCGCTGGACTTGACGCCGCAGGCCGCCTTGCGCTTCGTGATCGATCCGCTGTCGCTGACCCGGATCGACCGGCTCACGGCGGGCTGGCGTGTCGTCTCGGTCAACCAGCGCGTGGCTTGAGCCGCATCAGGCCGGGCGATCCGGCACGTTGGCCTGCGTAAACGTCGCCATGCCGTTGTGAAGCGCACAGGCCGAGCGGACCAGCGGCAGCGCGATGGCCGCGCCCGATCCCTCGCCGAGCCTGAGATCGAGGCTGATCAGCGGCTGAACGTTGAGCGCGCGCAACACCAGCCGATGCCCCTGCTCCGCCGATTGATGCGCGGCAAGCTGGAACGGCTGGCAGGACGGATTGAGACGCGCCGCGGCCAGGGCCGCGACGGACACGATGAAGCCGTCGATCAACACCGGAATGCGGGCCTGCGCGGCCGCAATGATCGCGCCTGAGATCGCCGCGATCTCGAGGCCGCCGACCGCGCACAGGATCTTCTCGACCGACGCTCCGGAGACGCCGTGGCGTGCGATCGCCGCATCGATCACCCGTGCCTTGTGCGCGCGGCCGGCCATATCGACGCCGGTGCCGCTGCCCGCGATCTCCCCGGCGCTCACACCAGTCAGACTCGCCGCGATCGCCGCTGAGGTGGTGGTGTTGCCGATGCCCATCTCGCCGAAGATCAGGAGATCGGGCTGACTAGCTGCTGCGCGCGCGACAGCGCGCTGGCCGGCCTCGAAGGCAAAGGCCAGCTCGGTCGGCGTGAGCGCAGCCTCGACGCTGAAATCGCGTGTGCCGCTGCGCGGCTTGTCGGTGACGATTCCCGCCATCTGCTCCTGGGCCAGCGTGCCGGCGTCAATCACCTCCAGGCTGGAACCCAGTTCACGCGCCAGCACCGAGATCGCCGCGCCACCGGACGTAAAATTCGCCATCATCGCGATCGTCACGGCTTGCGGATAGGCTGACACGCCCTGCGCGACGATGCCGTGATCACCGGCGAAGATGATGATCGGCACCCGCGAAGCGCGGGGCTGCTCGGTCGCCTGCAAGCCCGCAAGCTCGACCGCGAGCTGCTCGAGCCGGCCGAGCGCGCCGGTCGGCTTTGTCAGTTGCGCCTGCCGCGCGATGGCCGCCTCGCGATGAACCGCGGAGACCTCGGGGCAGTTCTGGTAAACCCATTCGGGAAGCATGCTGCCTCGCTTACGCCCTGCGCTTGAGAATATAGCTGTCCATGATCCAGCCGTGCCGCTCGCGTGCTTCCTGTCGCGCGATCACGATGTGCGGACCGACCTCGGCCAGCGCGCCGGACATGATGATCTGATCGGGCATGCCGAGATAGGCGCCCCACCAGATATGCAAACGCTCTGGATCGAGCGACTGGAACGCTGTGCCGCCGTCGAGCATCACCACCACGGTATCGACACCTTGCGGCCAGCCGCCGTCGCGCAAGCGCCGCCCTGTCGTAACCAGGAACGGCTCGCCGATGTCGTTGAGCGGCAGCGCATGCGCCGCACACAGCGCCTGGATCGAGGTGATGCCGGGCACGACCTCGATTTTCGGCAACGGATTCAATCGCCGCGCAATGCGCAGCGAGGAATCGTAGAGCGACGGATCGCCCCAGATCAGGAGCGCGACCTTGCCCTCACCTTCGAGATGCCTCGCGATCGTCTGCGACCAGGTCGCGGCAACCACATCGTGCCAATCGTCTACGCCCTTGCGGTAATCAGCTTCACCGCTGTCGCGCACGGGAAGATCGAATTCGGCGATGGCTATGTCGCTGGTGAGCACGTCCGCGCAGATCGCTCGCCGGAGATCGGCGAGATCGGACTTGGCAGCCCCCTTGCGCGGGATCAGGACGAGATCGGCCGCGTTGATGGCAGCGATCGCGGCGCGCGTAAGCTGCTCGGGATCGCCGCAACCGATGCCTATCAGGGAGAGCGTGAGCATCGCGAGCGCGAAGGGCGGCCATCAAGGCCGCCCTCTCGCTTGTCTCTCAGGCGCCGTTGTGCAGGCGCGGCGTGACGAGGCCGGGCGCGGTGACGCCGCGCAGCGACTTCGCCAGCGCCAGCACCGCGAGGTCGGCGAGCGGCTCGATCACGATGACCAGCGCGTAGGAGGCCGCGAAGGTCGCGATGTTGGCGAGGTTGCTCATGGCAAAGCCGGAGCCGTAGAGCGCCCAGAACGCCACCCAGGCGACAACACCCGCTTGATAAGTCGTCGAAAGCGCCAGCGCCTGACCGTACTTCAGATCGACATAGGCGGTGTTACGCGAAATGATGCGCGTGGCGATGGCCTGGATCGCGAACAGCGGCACCAGGAGCGTGGTGACGTTCATGCCGTATTGCGGCAGGTCAGCGGGCTCGAACAACAGACCCTGGAGCAGCAGGCCAAATGCGAGGCCGAAGGCGGCTGGCGCCGCACCAAACAGCAGGAACAAGGTCGAGCCGAGGATGAAGTGCACTTCGGAGACGCCGACCGGGAAGTGGGGCAGGACCTGGAAGAAGGTGAAGACGAGGCCCGTGGTGGCGAGCGTGCGCGTGGCGAACGAGCCGACGCCCTGCGCGCGGACGGTTTCGACCGCCAGCTTCAGCGCAACGCCGCCTGCGGCGATGCCAGTTGCGTAACTCAACACGAGCTTGGCGCCCGTCACGATTCCGGGTTCGATATGCATGGCTCAATTCCTTCCTGCCGTCACACCCGACGGCCTTGGCCTCAAAACGTGCAGGGCCGGTCTCCTGGCTCGCGGTTCACTGGGGTTCTCCGGCCCTTCCCGAACCTTGCGGCCCAGTGGCGATTCGGAGCCCCTCACCGCTTACAGTCGCGGGGGCGGCTGGGGTTTGGGGCGCCGCAACTTGGTCCGCCCACCCCCATTCCCGATTATGCCCCGGCGCTTTGCGCCGCGTCGAGCACCATGCCTCTCCTGTGTGCGCCTTTCGCGAGCCGGGCGTCAAGAGGCGAAGGGCGACCGCCACCGTCATGACGGATAATCCCCTGCCAGCGCGCCGAACAGGATCACGGCGGCCGTGGACGCGGCGCCGCCCCGGCCTAGCTGCGCGGCGAGCTCGGCGATGGTGGTGCGGACCAGCCGCTCGTCGGGACGGCCGAGGGATTCGGCAAACAGTGCGGGCGTGTTTGGGGCGAGGCCGTGTGCGATCAATTTTGCGGCAAGCGCCGGAAAGGTGCGCCGGCCCATATAGACCACGGTCGTGGCCTCGGGATCCGCCAGCGCCGCCCAGTTCAGGTTGGACGGCAGCTCGCCGCTGACATCAGCCCCGGTAATGAACTGCACGCGGCGGGAGGTATGCCGACGGGTCAGGGGAATGCCGGCCTGGGCGGCGGCGACGCAGGCGGATGTGACGCCGGGTATGATTTCGTAGCCGATGCCGGCTTCGCGCAGCGTCTCCAGCTCCTCCTCGAGCCGGCCGAATATGCCGGCGTCGCCGGACTTGAGCCGCACTACGCGCGCGCCTGTCGCGGCATAGTCGACCAGGAGACGATTGACGTGGTGCTGCTTGGTCGAGGGCCGCCCTGCCCGTTTTCCCACCGCGACGAGATTGGCGCCGGGCCGCGCCAGATCCAGGATCGCGCCGGAGGCGAGGTCGTCATAGAGCACGACGTCGGCCTCGCGCAGCCGTGCGGCGCCCCTCACCGTGAGCAATTCGGGATCGCCGGGTCCGGCGGAAATGAACGACACGAATCCTCTCACCGGTCCTCCGCGATCAGATGAAAGAACGTGCCGGTGGCGTGGCCGCGCCGCGAGCCGGTCTCGGCCATGACGGCGCCCGTCGCATCGTGCACGACCGCGAGCGGCGCATCCGGTTGCGCGACGATCGTCGAATAGTGGAACTCGTGACCGCGCAGGCGTGCGCCAACACGATGTCCCGGCATCGGTGCAGCGAGCTCGACGAGACGATAGCCCAGATGCATGCGGCGCTTTGCAAAGCTCGTCTCCAGCCCAAGCAGCCCCGTCATCTCATGGCTGGCGCCGTCGGCATCAGTCAAAGCAGCTCCCAGCACCATATAGCCTCCGCACTCGCCGTGGACCGGCCGTGACTCGGCGAAGGCGCGCAGGCCGTCTCGAAAGCGCGCATTGGCCGCGATCCTGCCGGCGTGCAACTCGGGATAGCCGCCAGGAAGCCAGCAGACGTCGGCGCTCGCGTCAGGCACTTCATCGGCAAGCGGCGAGAATGTCGAGATCTCGGCGCCCGCCGCGCGCCAGGCCTCCACCATATGCGGATAGACGAAGGAGAAGGCCGCATCGCGGGCGAGCGCGATGCGTTGCCCGGGTGGCGCCACGTTGAGACCGTTCGCGGCTGGTAGCGGCGACCAGCGAGCCGCCGATCCCAGCAAAGCATCGAGATCGACATGCTCGGCGACGAAGCGCGCGGCCTCGTCGATCAGCTTGCCGATTTCATCCCGCTCCTCGGCCTGCACGAGACCAAGATGCCGCTTCGGCAGGCTGATCTCGGCATGACGCGGCAGCGCGCCGAACACGGCGATGCCGGCCTCGTTGAGCGCACGCCGCACCAGGTCTTCGTGGCGCGGGCTGGCGACGCGGTTGAGCACGACGCCGGCAAGTCGCACGCCGGGGCGGTAGTCGCGAAGGCCCGCGGCAATCGCAGCCGCCGTCTGCGCTTGTCCCGATGGATCGATCACCAGAACCACCGGCCAGCCCAGCATCTCCGCGATGTCGGCGGTGGCGCCGGTGCCGCAGACGCCGCGCGCGGCGACACCGTCGAACAGGCCCATCGAGCCCTCGGCAAGCACGACATCGGCGTCCGCACCACGGCTGACGAGGTGCGCGATACTTGCGCGGTCCATCGCCCAGCTATCGATGTTGACGGAGGCGCGTCCGGTGGCGGCGGCGTGGAACGCGGGATCGATGTAGTCGGGCCCGCTCTTGAAGCACTGCACGTTCAATCCGCGATTGCGCCAGGCGCGGGCGAGCGCCAGCGTCAGCGTGGTCTTGCCGACACCGGAGGCCGGCGCGGAGATGACGAGCGCTGCGGCCATCACGATGCCTCCGGAAAACGCGGCTCGGCGCCGAGCGGCCGATAGCGGCGGTCGTAATCGGCGGCGTAGAGGCGACTCTCGTCGAAATTCGCAGCGCCAAGTGTCCTGCCGACCAGGATCAGGGCGGTACGCTCCATCTCGCTGCTCACGGCGGCATCAAGAGTGCCGAGCGTCGCGTGGACGATGCGCTGGTCCGGCCAGCTCGCACGCCAGACGATCGCGACCGGACAGTCCGCGCCGTAATGCGGCGTGAGTTCAGCCACAACCTTGTCGAGCAGATGGATCGACAGATGGATCGCGAGCACCGCGCCGGTCGCTGCGAATGCGGCGAGCTTCTCGCCCTCGGGCATCGCGCTGGCGCGGCCCGGCGTGCGGGTCAGCACCACCGTCTGGGCAAGGCCGGGCAGCGTGAGCTCCATTTCCAGCGCAGCGGCAGCAGCCGAGAAGGCCGGCACGCCCGGCGTCACCGAATAGGGAATCCCGAGCGCACGCAGGCGGCGGAGCTGCTCGCCCATCGCCGACCAGATCGAGAGATCGCCGGAATGCAGCCGCGCGACATCCTTGCCGTCCGCATGCGCGGCGGCGATCTCCGCGATGATCTCGTCGAGCGACAGCGGCGCGGTGTTGACGATCCGCGCACCGGGCGGGCAATGCGCCAGCACGCCTTCGGGCACCAGCGAGCCGGCATACAAGCAGACCGGAGAGGCTGCGATCAGATCGCGGCCGCGCAACGTCAGCAAATCGGGCGCGCCGGGCCCGGCGCCGATAAAATGCACCGTCATGCGCCGTCCCCTTCCGCGATCGCCGCAGTCGCAGTGCGATCCTGCGAGATCACGCGCGTTGCAATCAATCGCGCGCGAGGGCCCGCTGCCGCGAGCGCCGCAGCCTCGGCGACCGATCCGGTGCCGAATTTTTCCGCGACGAGTTTTGACTGCGTCGGCGTGTCAATGCCGGCCAGCGCTTTGACGGGAACGGCCCTGATCGGCACACCGCATTCGCGCGCGAGCTGCTTCAGCGCCTCCGCGTCGGCCTTGTCGCTGACGGTCGCAAATGCTGCAAGACCTTCTGGGCCGCCGGCTGTCGCGAGCGCCTCGCGCAACGAGGCCAGCGTCACATCCCTCTTGAATCCCAGACCGGCGACCTTCATCGGACCGCACTCCATTGCACCACCGGCCGCGTCACTTCCCAGGATCGGTAGCGGCCGAGCGGGGCGGCATGCGCCAATTCGACCCGCATCAGCTCGCCACCATGGCGCTGGTGCAGTTCGCCGAGCAGCGCTTCCGTCTCCAGCGTGACTGAATGCGCAACGAACCGCACCCCAGGCGAGAGACGCGCCCAGATGGCATCGAACATCATGCCATCAAGGCCGCCGCCGATGAAGACGGCATCCGGCGGATCCAGCGCAGCAAGCGCTTCGGGCGCCTTGCCTGCGATGACGTTGATCCGATGCTCCAGTCCGAACGCGGCTGCATTGCTGCGAATGTTCGCGGCGCGATCTTCGCGCAGCTCGATGGCCGTGGCCGTCCCGCCGCACCGCACCCACTCCACCGAGATCGACCCCGAACCGGCGCCGACGTCCCACAGCCGTTCGCCGGGCCGCGGCGCCAGCGCCGAGAGGGCGAGCGCACGCACCGGCCGCTTGGTGATCTGGCCGTCATGGACGAAGAGATCGTCCGATAATCCCGAACTGCGGGGCATCCCCTGTCCACCCTTTGCCTCGACGGCGACCGTGACCAGGTTTCCGGCGAGATCACCGGCAAGACTATCGGCGCGATATTCTCTGATGCTTTCGCGCGGGCCACCGAGGGCGGCGAGCATCCAGAAGGCCGAGGCGCCCCACCCGCGCTCGCTCAACCACCTTGCGAGATCGCCAGCCGCTTTCCCATCGCGCACGAGGCAGATGATGCGCGCCCCTCGCGCCAGATGCGGACCGAGACGCTCGAACGGTGCGGCGTGAAGCCCGAGGCAGACGGTGGATTCGAGGCGCCAGCCCAGCCGCGCTGCCCCAAGCGAGAATGCCGACGGCGTGGGATACGCGATCCACTCGTCGCTACCGAGCTTCTCGGCGAGGCCCGCGCCGGCGCCATGCCAGAACGGATCGCCGGAGGCGAGCACCGCCGTCGGCCGGCCACGGCAGCTCAGCACGATCTTGGCGTCGAACGGCACCGGCCACGGGCGGCCGCGGCCGCCAACCTCCGCAAGCGCAAGGTGGCGCTCGCCGCCGAAGACGGTTTCGGCCCTGGCAAGCGCCTTTCGGCTTGCCTCGGACAACCCGGCAAGGCCATCTTCGCCGATACCGATGATGGTCAGCCAGGGATCAGACATGACGCGCGCCCTCATTCTGGGCGGAACGGCCGATGCGAGCCTGCTCGCAGCGGAGGTCGCGCGCGCCGGCATCGACGCCGTCTATTCCTATGGCGGCCGCACCCGCGCGCCGGCCGACCAGCCGCTGCCGACCCGCATCGGCGGCTTTGGCGGCGTGAGCGGGCTGGCCGATTACATTCGCCGTGACAGTATCACCCATGTGATCGACGCGACGCATCCCTTCGCGGCCGAGATGAGCCGCAACGCGGTCGTGGCGTGCGCGGAAACCGGCACGCCGATGATCGCGCTCGAACGCTCGCCGTGGACAAAAGCGCCCGGTGACAGCTGGATCGAGGTGGTCGACGTCAACGCGGCCGTCGCCGCGCTGCCTGACGCGCCGACAAACGTGTTCCTCGCCATCGGCCGCCAGCACATCGCGCCGTTCGCGAGCCGGCCGCAGCATGCCTACACGCTGCGCTTCGTCGATCCCCCCGAGGCGCCCCTGCCCTTCGCGGCCGACGTGATCGTGTCGCGTGGACCCTTCACCCTCGACGGCGAGCTGGACATGCTGCGCTCGCGCGACATCGCGTGGATCGTCGCCCGCAACTCCGGCGGCGACGGCGCGCGCGCCAAGATCGAGGCGGCTCGCATGCTTGGCTTGTCCGTTATCATGATCTCGCGACCAAGACTGCCCGAGCGGCTGCGGGTCGAGAGCGTGGCCGAGATCATGCAGTGGCTCGGTCATTCTATCCGCCTCGGCGCATAGACCCAGCGGCCGACGCGGCGCGTCTGCGAATTGCCGACGATCACCAGCGTGCGCATGTCGGCCATTTCGGGCGTCGCTTCGTTCAGCGTCACGGTCTCGATCTTCTCGTCAGCCGCGCTGATCGCGCGCGCGAAGATCACCAGACGCTCGCCGCAACCAGCCTCTCGAAGCACCGCAAGTGCGCGGCCAAATCCTTCCGGCCGGCTCGCCGAGCGCGGATTGTACATCGCGATGGCAAAATCGGCTTCGGCCGCGAGGCGGAGGCGTTTCTCGATCACTGCCCACGGCTTGAGATTGTCGGAGAGATTGATCGCGCAGAAATCATGACCGAGGGGCGCGCCGGCACGCGCGGCCGCCGCCAGCATCGCGGTGACGCCGGGCAGCACGCGGATCGGCAGCGCCTGCCATTGCGGCGCCTGTTCGAGCGCCTCGAACACGGCCGAGGCCATCGCGAACACGCCGGGATCCCCGGAGGAGACGACAACGACCTCCCCGCCTTCCGCAGCAAGCCGCAAGGCTTCGCTCGCGCGTTGCAGCTCTTCGCGATTGTCGGAGGGATGCAGGGTCAGCCCCGGTCGCGGCGGTACGCGTGCGACATAGGGCGCATAGCCCAGAATGTCGGTCGCGGCTGCGAGCGCGGCGGAGACTTCCGGCGTCACCAGCGCGTCGCTCCCGGGCCCGAGGCCCGCGATGGTCAGCGTGCCCGTCATTCGGCAGCGTCCAGATGCCGGCCCTTGCCGTGCACCAGCACGATCGCAAAATAGGGGCAATCGGCGGCATCGATCTCGGCGAGCCGCACCACGCGCTCCCCCGGCATCGTGCCGCGCTCGACCAGCCAGGCATCGTCTAACCGGCCGGCGGAGCGAAGCGCGCGGCGCACCTTTGCCAGATTGCGGCCGGTCTTCATGACGACCAGCGCATCGGAATCGCGCATGCGGCGCTCGAGCTCGGCCTCGGGGAGCGTCCCCATCAGCACCGTCGTCACGTCGTCGCCGAGCGCGATGGGCTGCCCGACGCCGTTCCAGCAGCCGACCATGCCGGGAATGCCGGCGATCACCTCGATCTCGACGCGGCCTTGCAGGCGCATGTGCAGATGCATGAACGATCCGTAGAAATACGGATCGCCCTCGCAGAGCACGACGACGTCGACGGCGCGCGCAAGCCGCGCCAGACGCTCCGCCCATTCATCGTAGAAGCCCGCAAGCAGCTGGACGTATTCCGCGCTGTCGAACGCGATCTCCGTCGTGACAGGATATTCCATCGGATATTCGGTGACGTCGGCCGCCAGCATGCCCTCGACGATGCAGCGCGCCTGACCCGGCCTGCCCTTCTTGCGGAAATAGGCGACGTGCTGCGCGGCACGCACCATCCGGTCGGCGCGCACGCTCATCAGATCGGGATCGCCGGGGCCGAGACCACAGCAGATGATGCGTCCCATGGCTATTCGCTCCGGCTCGCCAGCGCGTTCACGGCAGCAACCGTGATCGCGGAGCCGCCGAGGCGGCCCTCGACCGTCAGCGCCGGTACCGGCGGATCGGCCATCAGCGCGGCCTTGGACTCGGCGGCACCAACGAAGCCGACGGGACAGCCGATGATCGCCGCCGGACGCGGGCAGTCCGGGTCTTCCAGCATATTGAGCAGATGAAACAGCGCGGTCGGCGCGTTGCCGATCGCGACGATGGCGCCATCGAGATGCGGCCGCCACAGCTCCAGCGCCGCGGCCGAGCGGGTGTTGCGCATGGATTGCGCGAGCGCGGGAACGGACTCGTCTCCTAACGTGCAGATGACGGCATTGGCCGCGGGAAGTCTTGCGCGCGTGATGCCTTCCGAGACCATGCGCGCGTCGCACAGGATCGGCGCGCCCTTCTGCAGGGCCGCGCGCGCGAGGGTTGCCATGCCTGGCGTGAAGCGGATATGCGCCTCGAGGCCGACCATGCCGACGGCGTGGATCATGCGCACCACCACCGGCTCTTCATCGGGCGTGAAGCGCGCAAGCTCCGCCTCGGCCCGAATGGTCGCAAAGGATTGCCGGTAGATCGCCGCGCCGTCGGTCTCGTAGGTGTGCGGCATCAGTTCCCTCCGATCAGGATGGAGGGATCGCTGACGATGTCGGCTCCGTTCAGCCCGCGCAGGACCGGCTCGTCGCGGATCGAGCCGTCGCGGACGAGATCGAAACCGGCATGCGTCGCAATCAGCGTGACCGCAGCCGCGCCCGAATGGGCGCAGCCCTTGCCGCAGCCGGAGACGTGAAGTCGCGTATCGGCGGCAATGCGCGGCGCCAGCGCCGCTGCGAGCGTGCGCGTATCGGCATGGGCTTCCCGGCAGCGCGGCGCGCCGCTGCAGGCGATGACGCGCAGCGCCGGATCGTACGGCTCGGTGATGAGGCCCGCCCCACTCGGCATCTCGCGCTTGCCCTCGCTGAGCACCATCCGCCATGGCGTCATGCGCAGCGCGTGTCCGCAGCTGGAGAACTGATGGAGCGTGGCGTGCAAGATCTGCCCGAACGCGACGCCGACGATCGCGCCTTGCGGATAGTGCCCGGGCCGTGCCGCGGCCATGACGGGCGCCGGCTCGGTCTCGCCGCACAACGATTGAGGCAACGCCGCGCCGGACGCGATATGGGCCGCCATGCGCCCTCGCCCGTCCCTCGCGCCGCCGGAGATGATGAACCAGCTCGCGAGCGCCCAGCGCCGTGCTCACGGCCTGTCCGCGTGCGACGGAGCGGCCGAGCCTTGCGCCATCGGCCCGCACCAGGAGACGACCCAAGCGATCGCGCTCGATGCGTATGTCGGCGGAATCGCCAGCCAGAACGCGCGACCTTCCGTCGTCGATGGCGAAGCCGAACTTGGTGGGAAGCGCCAGGCCGCTATCGGCAAGCGCCTCCTCCAGCTCGGCGGCGAGCGACTGTGTTTCGTCGCCGCTGCTCCAGAACGGCGTCACCAGAACATTGCGCCGGGCTTCGATCTCGGCGTCGGGGTCGAGCAGCGCCAGTTGCGCAAGACCGTCGAGCAGCGGAAGATGGCCCTCCTCCTTGACGCCCCTGATCTGGAGATTGGCCCGGCTCGTCACATCAATCAGGCCATTGCCGTGCCGTCCGGCGAGCTCGGCAAGCCCGGCAATCTGTGCGGCTTCGAGCCGCCCGCCGAACGGGCGCACGCGCACCACGAGCCCGTCGCCCGAGAGCATAGGGCGCAGCGCGCCGGGGCACCAACCCTTGATTGGGGCCGCACTCATGAGGCCTCCCGCAGCGCCGCGGCGATCGAATTGCGGCGCGTTTGCCAGAGCGCCGCATCATGCAGGCGCGCAAAGCAGGTTTCCATCGCGGCGAGAGCCGAGGGATTCTCACGTGCCATGAAAGCACGGACCTCGTCGTTGCCGAGCGTGGCATCGTAGTAGAGGTCGAACAAATGCGGCGGCACGGCGCCGGCGAGATGCGCGAAGGCAGCCATGTGCTCCAGCGTCGCGGTGATCTCGGCGGCGCCGCGAAAGCCATGCCGCATCATGCCGGCGATCCAGGCCGGATTGGCCGCGCGCGCCCGGGCGACACGTGAAATCTCCTCCGTCAGCGTGCGCGCATGGGGCTGGTCGGGCCGCGTCGCGTCGAGGTGATAGAGGCACGGCGCGCCTGCCCCGAGATGCACGGCTGCCGCTGCGATAGCTGCCTCATGCGCGGCATAGTCGGCGGCAAGCAGCAGATCGGTTTCGGGCAAGTCCTGGATATGGACAAAAGCGTCTGCGGACGCGAGACGCGACTCGATGCCAGTACGATCGGGCTGCATTGTACCATCCGCCGAGAACGCCCAGGACGATGCCGACAGCCAGGCTTCGCCGGCCGCCTCGCGCGTCTCCGGCGTGAAGGCATCCGGGATCGCCGAGAGGCCGACGCCATAGTGTCCGGGACGCGGCGCGAACACGCGGGATGCGCGGTTGCGATACGGATTCTCGTCGCCCTCGTCCTCGCGCGCCGCGAGCGCGCCGGAAGCGGCCTCGAACAATTGCGCCAGCCCCGAAAAGACATCGCGGAACAGGCCGGACACGCGCAGCGTGACGTCGATGCGCGGACGGCCCAGCTCGGCCGGCGCGATGATGTCGTAGCCGGTGACGCGGCCGGAGGCGTGATCCCAGCGCGGCGCGAGGCCGGCCAGATGCAGCGCCATCGCGAACTCCTCGCCCGCCGTGCGCATCGTCGCCGAGCCCCAGAGATCGACGATGAGTCCCCTCGGCCAGTCGCCATGATCCTGCAAGTGACGGCGCAGCAGCTCTTCCGCGAGCTTGATGCCCTGCGCATGCGCAGACGGCGTCGGCACCGCGCGCGGATCGACGGCGAACAGATTGCGCCCGGTCGGCAGCACGTCCTGGCGTCCACGATAGGGCGAGCCTGATGGGCCCGGCGCAACGCGCCGACCCGCGAGCGCGGCACGCAATGAATCCCGCTCCGCTTCGCCGCAGGCGCCGCGGCCGAACACGTGCAGGCCGTCCCCGAACTGGCTTTCCTTGAGATCGCAGACGAAGCGATCGATCCGCGGAATCGCTTCGGCAGGTGCGGCCGTTGCGTCCAGGCCGAGATCCTCTTCGAGGCCTGCCGAACGCGCCTCGTCACGGATCGCCGCGATGAGGCGCTGGCGGCGCGCGGGATCGAGACCGTCGGCGGTCGAGTATTCATCGAGCAGCCGTTCGAGCCGGCGCAGGCCTTCCGGCACCGCGGACATTGCGAGCGGCGGCGGCAAATGGCCGATCGTGACCGCGCCGATGCGCCGCTTGGCCTGCGCGGCCTCGCCGGGATCGTTCACGATGAAGGGATAGACGATCGGAAAATCGCCGATCAATGCCTCCGGCCAGCAGCTCGGTGACAGCGCCACGGATTTCCCGGGCAGCCACTCCAGCGTGCCGTGCGCGCCCATATGCACGACGGCATCACAGCCCTGCTGCCTGAGCCAGAGATAGAAGGCGACGTAGGCATGGCGCGGCGTGCGAGCGAGATCGTGATAGTCGGCATCGCGCGAGGCCGCTTCGCCGCGTTCCGGCTGAATTGCGACAATCGACCGACCACATTGGATCGCGGCGAAATGGAACGCGCCGTCGCGGCAGCTCGGATCGTCCTCAGGCACGCCCCAGGCCTGCGCGAGATCGTCTTGCAAGGTTTGCGGCAGGCGCGAGAGCGCCGCCCGGTACTCGGCGACATTCCAGATCAATCGTTGCTTGAGCAGCGTCTCCCCGAGCGCGTGAACCGGAACAACAGCGTATCCCGCCTCGGCGAGATCGGACAACAACGCCTCGACCGAAGCGAGCGCATCGAGACCAACAGCATGCGCGATCTGGTGCGGCCGGCCGGGATAGTTCGACAGCACGACCCCCAGCCGCTTCTCTCCGGCCGGCGTCTCGGCAAGGCGCCGCCAGGCCGCGACGCGCGCGGCGACGGCCTTCACACGCTCCGCGTCAGGCGTGTGCGCCAGATGCGAGAATTGCAGATCGGGATCGCGCGTCGCGGCAGATTTGAAACTCACCACGCCCGCGAACAGGCGGCCGTCGACCTCGGGCAGCACCACATGCATGGCGAGGTCGCCCGGCGACAGGCCGCGCAGCGAGCCAGCCCAGTCCTCGCGCCGCGCCGTCGAAAGCGCGACCTGAAATACCGGACATTGTGCAGCATCGAACGGCGTCTTGTCGTCGTCGCTCATTGCCGAGAACGCCGTCGCATTAACGATCGCCGCGGGAGGATTCTGCGCGAAATGCGCGCGCAACCAATCGGCGACGCCTGCACTCTTCAGCGAGGTGACGAACACGCCAAAAGCATCAAATCCCCTCTCGCGCAGCGCCGCAATGAGGGCATCGACCGGGCCGGTATCCGTAGCGGTGAGATAGGAGCGGTAGAACGTCACCAGCGCGCGCGGCTTCTCCTCGGCACCGGCCGGCGCAGCAATGACACCACGCGCAGGATCATAAAAGCCCATCTCGGGCACGGTCATCTCGCCGACGACCGGGCCGGCATAGAGGCCTGAGGCCAGCGCGAGCTGCGCGATCGCAGCTTGCGCCGCGACCGGACCGCCGGTGTCGCAGAGCACCTTGAGCCGACGCAGCGTCGAAACCGGCAACGTCGAATACGAATCGAGCCGCGTGTCGTCGCGACCATCGGCCGGCAGCACGGCCAGCGCGATGTTGCGGTCCTTGGCGAGCTGTTGCAGGGCGGCGAGGCCGTACGGCCAGTAGGACTCGCCGCCGATCAGGCGCACCAGGATGCCGCGCGCCTGCGACAGCGTGCGCTCGATATAGGTGTCGACCGACAGCGGATGACGAAGTTCGGAAAGATTGGCAAGCCGCAGCGACGGCAGGCTGTTCCGGCCACGCCGCCAGCCGGCCGCGAACGCCGCAAGATCGGAATCCGAAAACGAGAGCACCACGAGATCGGCCGGGTCCTGGCCGATGTCTCTTGGCGTCGCGGTCTCCTCGAGACCGCGGCTCTCGCGGAAGACGACGTGCATCAGATACCAAGCCCTGACCTGATCGCGGCCTCGTCGATATCGCCATGCTCGCCGATCACGACGAGCTTGGACTGCCTGTGACCCGCGCCCCATGGCTTGTCGAACTGGTGGCGCACGCGCTCGCCGACCGCCTGCAGCAGGAGGCGCATCGGCTTGCCCGCGACCGCGATATAGCCCTTGGCACGCAGCACATTCTGCTCGCGCGCAAGACGCTGCACGGATGCGACCAGCGCATCGACGTCGGCGACCTCCGGCAGATCGATCACGACCGAGGCAAAATCATCGTGCTCGTGGTCCTCTTCGCCGTCATGATGCGAGGGACGCGCGGCGAGATCGTTCTCCGCGGCGGCGCCAAGGCCGAGAATGACGCGCGCATCGATCGCACCGTCGGTGACAGGGAGCATCGGCACGCGGCGCGGCATCTCGGCGGCGATCGCCGCCTTGGCGGCTTCGATCCCGGCGCTGCCTGCAAGATCAGCCTTGGTCAGCAGCACGATGTCGGCACAGGCGATCTGGTCCTCGAACACTTCCGACAGCGGCGTCTCGTGATCGAGATTGTCGTCCGCCGCGCGCTGCGCTTCGACGGCAATCGGGTCCGGCGCGAAGCGGCCGGCCGCGACGGCCTCGGCATCGGCCAGCGCGATCACGCCATCGACCGTGATGCGCGAGCGGATCTGTGGCCAGTCGAACGCCTTCAGCAGCGGCTTTGGCAGCGCCAGGCCCGAGGTTTCGATCAGGATGTGATCGGGCCGCACCGGGCGCGCCAAGAGTTGCTCCATGGTCGGAATGAAATCGTCGGCCACGGTGCAGCAGATGCAGCCATTGGCGAGCTCGACGATGTTCTCCTCCGGACAATTGGCGTCGGCGCAGGATTTCAAGATTTCGCCGTCGACGCCCTCGCTGCCGAACTCGTTGACGAGCACGGCCAGCTTCTTGCCATTCGCATTGGCGAGCAGATGTTGGATCAGCGTGGTCTTGCCGGAACCGAGAAACCCCGTGACCACCGTGACGGGGATTTTGGCGAGCGAGTTCATTCGGCGGCCTCCGGCACGACGGCAATGGGGGGAATGCGGGCAAGCGACTGCTTGCGGAATATTTCCGGCCTGCTGCGCCAGGGCACGAGGCCATCCGGCGCCGCCGCATAGGCCGCAGCACCTGCGACCACGTCCTGCGCACTCGTCTCCGACAGGCGGCCATAGACATAGGACCAGCGGCCGGGCGCGCTGAGCGCGACCGAGCAGCCCTGGCTGCAGGCCGACAGGCATTCGACGGGAACCACGCTGACGCTCTCGGGCACGCCGGCCTCGAGGATCGCGCCATGCAGGCGCTTGCCGGGCGTTGTCTCGCCCTCCCCAAGCGTCTGGCCGGCGCGGCAGGTGATGCAGACGTAAAGTGTGACGGTCATCGCCTCTTCCAGGATAAACAGCGGGAGGCGAGAGGCACACGGACCTTGGCTCAAAGGGCCCGTTTCCCCGTCGCGGAACACCCCGTCCGCCGGTCCAAAACTCTTCGCGCTGGCAGGTCTCCCGGCTTGCGGAGCAGGGCTTTGCCCTTCGATCCCCGCCTTCCCGATTCCCGCGGGAATCAGTGGCTTCGGGCATCTCTCCGGTCACGGTCGCGGGGGCGGCTGCATTTTGGACCCAAATCTTGCCGATTCGGACCCTATCGCATTCCCTCTTCGCCTGTCATAGGACAGGAACCAACGCCGGGCCACCATTTGCCCGTGACTGCCACTTGTCAAGCCGAAGGACTGGTACGATGACGCCTGAACCGGACACCCGAACGGGCGAGGAAACCGACGCCCGGCACGCCCAGAAGATGGCGAAGAAGAAAGCCGCCCGGGACAAGATCATGGCGACCAAGAGCGGCGAAAAGGGCCTGATCATCGTCCACACCGGCAGCGGCAAGGGCAAATCCTCCTCGGCCTTCGGCATGATCGTCCGCTGCGTCGCCCATGGCTTCCCTTGTGCGGTGGTGCAATTCATCAAGGGCGCCTGGGATACGGGCGAACGGCGCCTGCTCACCAGCCATTTCGGCGATCTCTGCCAGTTCCACGCGATGGGCGAAGGCTTCACCTGGGAGACGCAGGACCGTGCCCGCGACATCGCCGCCGCGCGCGCCGGCTGGGAGAAGGCCAAGGAGCTGATCCTCAACGAGCGGCTGCGGATGGTCGTGCTCGACGAGATCAACATCGCGCTCCGCTATGACTATCTCGACATCGCCGAAGTCGTCGAATTCCTGACCACGCAGAAGCCTGCGATGACGCATGTCGTGCTCACCGGTCGCAACGCGAAGGACGAGCTGATCGAGATCGCCGACCTCGTCACCGAGATGACGCTGGTCAAGCACCCGTTCCGTTCCGGCATCAAGGCACAGGCCGGCGTCGAGTTCTGAGACTCTTCGACGATGACGCGCGCATTGATGATCCAGGGAGCCGGCTCGGACGTGGGCAAGTCGCTCATCGTCGCCGGCCTTGCGCGTGCCTTCACGCGGCGCGGCCTGCGCGTGCTGCCCTTCAAGCCGCAGAACATGTCGAACAACGCCGCGGTCACGGTCGACGGCGGTGAGATCGGCCGGGCCCAGGCGCTACAGGCGCTCGCCGCCGGCGTCGAGCCGCACACCGACATGAACCCGGTGCTGCTCAAGCCCGAGACCGATGTCGGCGCGCAGGTCGTGGTCCATGGCAAGCGCATCGCGACCGCACGCGCGCGCGACTACGCGGAGATGAAGCCGTCGCTGATGGGCGCGGTGCTGGAGAGCTTTGAACGGCTTAAGGCGCGCTCTGACCTGGTGCTGGTCGAAGGCGCCGGCAGCCCCGCCGAGGTGAATTTGCGCAAGTCCGACATCGCCAACATGGGCTTTGCCCGCAAGGCGAATGTGCCGGTCGTGCTGGTCGGCGACATCGATCGCGGCGGGGTCATCGCCCAGCTGGTCGGCATCAAGACGGTGATCGACCCCGACGATGCCGCGATGATCTCTGGCTTCGTCATCAACAAGTTCCGCGGCGACCCCACCCTGTTCGACGACGGCTACAATCTGATCGAGCAAAAGACCGCATGGCGCGGCCTTGGCGTGCTGCCCTGGTTTCCGCGCGCCGGCGAGCTGCCGGCCGAGGATGCGCTGGGCCTGAGTGACGCGCGAAAGCCGGGCCGATGCAAGATCGCCTGCCTCGCGCTATCGCGCATCGCCAATTTCGATGATCTCGATCCCCTCAAGCTCGAGCCGGGCGTCGATCTCGTGATGGTGCGCCCGGGCGAGGCGATCCCGGGCGACGTGCGCCTCGTCATCATTCCCGGGTCGAAATCAACCCGGGGCGACCTCGCCTTCCTTCGTGCGCAGGGCTGGGACATCGACCTGCTCGCCCACCACCGCAGGGGCGGCCATGTGCTCGGCCTCTGCGGCGGCTATCAGATGCTGGGACGCAGCGTCGCCGACCCCGAAGGCATCGAGGGACCTGCGGGCGACACGCCGGGCCTCGGGCTTCTCGATGTCGAGACGGTGATGAGCCCGCAGAAGACGCTGACGCGGGTTGCGGCCGTGCATGCCGTCACGGAGCAGCCGATCGAAGCCTACGAAATCCATATCGGCCACACCGACGGCCCCGATCGCGCCCGCCCGTTCGCGAAACTGAACGGCGAGCCGGAAGGCGCGATCTCGCAGGATGGCCGCGTGCAAGGCAGCTATCTGCACGGCCTGTTCACATCGGATGATTTCCGCAAGGCCTACCTCGCCAAGCTCGACATTCCCGCGGGCGACGAGCCCTATCACGCCAGGGTCGAGAGCGCGCTCGAAGCGCTGGCCGATCACATCGAAAAGCATCTCGACGTCGAAGGCCTGCTCGCGCTAGCGCGCTAGGGCCTCGGCAAGGCGCGTCCATTCGGCTTCGCTGCCGGGAAGCCCGAGGCGCAGCCATGTCGGCTGTTGCGCGAAGACGCGGGACCAGATGTGGCTGCGCGCCAATTTCTCCTGCGCGGCGAGTCCGTCAGGCGTTTCGTAGAGACGAAACAACGGCGTGCCGCCGACCAGTCGCCAGTCCTGCGACTGCACCATGTCGTCGAGGCGAGCACTGTCCCTCGCTAGCCGCGCCGATGTTGCCTTGGCCCATGCGTCATCGCGCAGGGCACGGCAGCCAATTGCAATCGCGGCACCCGACACCGGCCACGGACCTGACATCGCAGATATTCCAGCGATGTCCCTATCCCCACCAATAGCGAAACCGAGCCGCAATCCCGCAAGTCCATAGAACTTTCCGAAGGAGCGCAGGATCAGGAGATCGCGCCTGCCCGCCCCGGGCGCCAACGAAAGCTCCGGAATTGCGTCACAGAAGCTCTCGTCGACGACCAGCCGACCGAGACGCGGCATCAGCGCGAGCAGTTCAGCCTGCTTATAGTGCCGCCCATCGGGATTGTTGGGATTGACGACTACGGCTAGATCCGCTCCGGCAAGTTCGTCGAGGGCCGAGACTTCGGTAACCTCCCAGCCCGAGCCCGACAGAACCGCAGCGTATTCATTGTAGGTCGGAGCGAGAATGCGGGCTCGACCACGCGGCGCAAGGCGCGGCAAGAGCTCAATGACGGCCTGCGCACCTGCCGTAGCTGCAATGTGCGCGGTCGTCGCATAGGCCTGCTGCGCGGCCCGATGCAGGGCCTCGATCTCGGCACGCGACGGCAGTGCAGTCCACGCGCGCGCGCTCACCTCACCCACGGGATAGGGCACCCGGTTGATCCCGGTCGACAGATCGATCCAGTCCTCCACGCGTCCGCCAAAACGCTGCTGGGCTTGGTCCAGATTTCCACCATGCTCGCGCATGCCCCGTTCTGTCACGCGAAGGCCAGGATCGCAAGCAGGCCTGCGACCAGCGACATGGCGCGACGGTAGACGGTCAGCGCCTCCGCGATGTCGGCAGCACGCGGATCGCGCGCGCCTTCGTTCAGCCAGGGCTCGTCGGTCGCGCTGCCATGATAGATGCGGGGGCCGCTCAGCCGCACGCCGAGCCCGCCCGCCATGGCCGCTTCCGGCCAGCCGGCGTTCGGCGAGCGATGACGGCGCGCATCGCGCGTCATGCAGGCCAATGCTTCCGACCGCTGCGGTGCCAGCAGCACGAACAGAAATCCGGTCAGCCGCGCCGGGATGAAATTGGCGACATCGTCGATGCGCGCCGCCGCCCATCCAAAGGCTTCGTGCCGTTCGCTGCGATGGCCGATCATGGAGTCCAGCGTGTTGATCGCCTTGTAGCCGAGGATACCGGGCAAGCCCAACAGCGCGCCCCAGAACACCGGCGCGACGATGCCGTCGGAGGTGTTTTCGGCAAGGCTCTCGATCGCCGCGCGTGCGATGCCGGCCTCATCGAGGCTTGCGGGATCGCGGCCGACGATGCGCGAGACCGCATCGCGCGCCGCGGCAACGTCGCCGGCCAGCAAGGGCGTGGCGACGGCAGCCACATGATCATGCAGCGAGCGCAGCGCGACCAATGGCCAGGCCAGGATGCCAATCAGCACGATCTGGATCCAGCCCGAAGGAAGCAGTGATTGCAGCGCCCAGCCGAGCGCTACAGAGAGCGCGACCACCGCAAGCGCGCCGGCGACGCCCGCGGCCCGGCGCAATGCCGGCGGATCGGACGCGCGATTCCAGGCGGTGTCGATGGCCGCAATGAGCCCGCCGAGCCAGGTGACGGGATGGCCGATCCGCGCGAACAGCCAGGCCGGCCAGCCCAGAAGGGCATCCACCGCCATCGCCACCACCATCGCGCCCGCAAAGCCCACATCTAGCTCCTGTCCCGCCCCTGTTGCGCAAGACGGCGGCCGAGTGCAAGCCCCTCGCTGCCTGATTTCGGCTTTGTCTTTGGGCGCGTTTGATGATTAGTGCTGGCGATAGGAGACCTTCATGGCCGTCATCTTGATCACCGGCGGAGCGCGATCGGGCAAGAGCACCCGGGCGGAAGCGCGCGCGCGCAGCTTTCCCGGCCAGCCCGTCTACATCGCAACCGCCGAGGCGCTCGATGGTGAAATGCAGGAACGCATCGCACGACACCGCGCGCGGCGCGGAACCGATTGGACCGAGCGCGAGGTCCCGCTCGATCTCGTGCCGGCGCTGCTCTCGACCGAGGGCGGCGGCGCGAGGCTCGTGGATTGCCTGACGCTGTGGCTCTCCAATCTGATGCATGCGGCGCGCGACTGGGAGCGGGACGTGCGAGAGCTCGCCGGCGCCCTGCCCCGTCTTGGCAGCCCCGTCATCCTTGTGACCAACGAGGTCGGCCTCGGCATCGTGCCCGACAACGCGCTGGCGCGCAGCTTCCGCGACGCCGCCGGGATCATGAATCAGATCATTGCCGATGTCGCCGACGAGGTCGAGTTCATCGTCGCCGGCCTGCCGATGAAGCTGAAATGATCCCGCGCGCCGAGCTCTTGCGAGAGGTCGTCGCCGATCTCAGAATCGCAGCGTCGTTCGTCACCATCCTGCCTGTCGCATCGTCGAAGCCCGCCGGCGACGGCGCGATCGCGCGCGCGACCTGGGCCCTGCCCGTCGCGGGATTGCTGGTCGGCCTTGCGGGCGCGTTGATCTACAAGATCTCCATTCGCTTCGGACTGACACCGAGCCTTGCCGCCCTGCTCGTGCTGGCCACGACCACCCTCATCACCGGCGCGCTGCACGAGGACGGACTGGCCGATACCGCGGACGGACTCGGCGGCGGCCGGACGCGCGAGCGCAAGCTCGATATCATGCGCGACAGCCGGATCGGGACCTATGGCGTTTGCGCACTGATCCTGTCGTTCGGCCTGCGCTGGAGCGCCCTTGCGGCGATCGCCGATCCGTGGGCCGTCACGCTCGCGCTGTGCGCTGCGCACACCGCTGCCCGTGCCGGCGTGCCGGCCTTCATGTCGCTGGTCGCGCCGGCGCGGCCTGACGGTCTGTCGGCCAGCGCCGGATCGCCGCCGGGCCGCAGCGTCGCCATTGCCTTCGCTGTGGGAACGCTCGCACTTGCCCTGGCGTTGGGGCCGGGCGAGGCGCTGGTCGGCCTGGTCTCGCTGTCGCTCGCCGGCCTGATGCTGGCGCGGCTTGCCATCCGGCAGATCGGCGGGCAGACCGGCGACATCCTCGGGGCGTTCGAGCAGACTGGCGAGATCCTGATCCTGCTGGTTGCCGCGTCCTTCCAGATGGGACATTGACCTCATGGTCGAGTTCGACGACGCCTTCCGCAGGCACTTGCGCGAGCTGTTCGTGTGGCGCCGCGACGTGCGCCGCTTTCGCAGCGATCCATTGCCGGCCGGCGCCATCGATCGCCTGATCGAGACGGCCTGCCTTTCGCCCTCGGTCGGCCTCAGCCAGCCCTGGCGCTTCGTCACCGTCGACGACGACGCGCGACGCCGGGCCGTGACCGACGATTTCAAGGCGTGCAACGCCGACGCGTTGAATTGCTATTCCGGCGAGCGCGCCGCGCGCTATGCCGCGCTGAAGCTCTCGGGTCTCGAACAGGCCCCCGGTCACCTCGCGGTGTTCGCGGACAAGGCCAGCGACATCGGGCATGGTCTCGGTCGCGCGACGATGCCGGAGACCACGGAATATTCCGTGGTCGCGGCGATCACCGCAATGTGGCTCGCGGCGCGCGCCGAGGGCATCGGTCTCGGCTGGGTGTCAATCTTGAGCCCGGATCGGATCCACACCGTTCTCGACGTGCCCGGCTCCTGGAAATTCATCGCTTATCTCTGCATCGGCTATCCGGAGATCGAATGCGACCGGCCCGAGCTGGAGCAGGCGAAATGGGAGCACCGGCGCGGTGCGGACGAGTTCACGCTGCGGCGCTAAAGCATGATCTGGAAAAGTGCTCAGCGGTTTTCCGAAAAGATCATGCTTAAACAAACCTAAAGCGCGATGACGATTCATCCTCATCGCATCGCACTTTGGGACAGCACGACCGCCCGCCCGGGCGGCCTCATCTTCGGCTCGAGCCACAGCGTGGCTGGGTCGAAAGCGTCGACTTCCGCCTCGATCTCCCTGCGATCTTCGGTTCGCCGGACAAACTGAAGACAGCCGTTCCCGACATACGATCTTGCGCAGCGGATGGCCGCGATCCCACTGACGCGGATTCCAGCAACCGTGTGAAACATTCGAGTTGGACTCAAATTAACGGTTCGGATTCAAGCCTCCTTAATTCCTTCACGAGTAGAAACAAGTTGTTACAACCAATTGCTACACGCCTATCTGACAACCATAAGGAGACGAACTTGCATACGTTCAAGAGGTTCCTGGCTGACGAAAGCGGCGCTACGGCGATCGAGTATGGCCTGATCGCTGCAGGCATTGCGCTTGCTATCATTGCTGCGGTCAAGAACGCCGGCACGGCAGTGAGCGGCGTGTTCACGAGCGTCAACACCAAGCTGACTACACCCTAACCTTCACGAAAAGCGGGGCGGCCCAGCCTCCCAGCGCCGGACTGCCGGAGATCCGAGCTCCAAGGACACTTTGGTAAATCCAACGCCGCCCTGCTTCCCCCTTCAAAGCCAGCGTGCCCAAGCCGCCCTCATCTCGGCGCCAAACAGATCAGGGCGCACTTCTCGGCAGGAAGAGCGCTTCCGGTTCAGGCGCGGAGCTGGCCGCATCACTTTCAAGCAGTGCAGGTCATCATTCATTGACCTTCCTACAAAGGCAGCTGCTCCGCTGGCGACGCGTTAAGGATTCCTTTGTGCGGCGATAGGTAGCTCTCCACCTCCAGCAATCTTAGGATGTGGAAAATGAAAAATGCACGCCCCGTCGAACACGGATGACCGACTGCTGTGCACCATTACGTGGCAGGCCACCTTGGCGATCGCTCTCTTGGCGGCGCTCTCGCTCAGCCTTGTGGGTTTAAGCTGCAACATTGACGTGTCAGCCGAGACCCTCGTCTTGATGTCGGTCTATGCGTTCTTCGCGATTTATTTCAGTTTCGTCCGGCCAAATTCGAAAATCGCGCGCGTTCTCATCTGCTTTGGTCAGCTCGTTGTCGTGATCCTCATGGGAATCGTGCTGAGCTACGCCGCATCCACAGTGCCGCTGCCTTACCGCGACGCGCATCTCCACGCTGTGGATCAATGGCTTGGATTCGATCGTGCCAGCTATCTCGCTGTCTTGAACAGGCACGATGCACTCCGCAACGTACTTTCCTTCGCCTACAACTCCATGATGTCGCAAAACATCCTGGTGTTGGCCGCCGCCATTCTGACCCGACGGCTTGACCGACTGCAGTTCTACATCATCGCATTTGCGGTTGCTGTAACGGCAACCGCCGCGATTGCATGCTTCATTCCGGCCGCAAACGCGATAATCTACCTGGACAAAGCTCCTACTGAATTATCAATCTTGCCGGGCGGCGGGCACAGCTATTTCCCTATCCTCGAAGGGCTTCGCAACGGAACGCTACGCGTCATCGATTTTCGGTCCGTGGAGGGGCTGATCTCGTTCCCGAGCTTTCACACGGCCAATGCCATCTTGTTTGTTTGGGCTCTTTGGCCGATCCGTATCTTGCGTTTCTTCCTCGTTCCCCTGAATCTCCTTCTCATCGCCGGGACGCCCCTCTGCGGCGCGCATTATGCAGTGGACGTCATTGGCGGCGCTGCCGTGGCATGCGGAGCCATTGCTGCAACGACTTGGCTCGTCCGGGCGCATTGCCCGAGCAACGACCTCGTGCAAGCTATTCCCTCACCGATTGACTGGAGGCCATGGCTGCACCCGATCGGGTTCCCACCCGATTAGGTACTGGACGATCAACGCCGGTCGAGCGCGAAGCTGCTGCCCGAAGTCCACCAACCGGGCCAAACGGACATCGGCCCGCTGGCCGCTGCGTTTCAGGCCTCAAGTCTCAGCGCGTCCGCACACCCGCTTCGTCGTTCCGGCCAAACCGCTCGACCAGAAAATCGATGAACAGCCGCACCTTCACCGACAGATGCCGCGTCGGCGGATAGACTGCGTACAGCGCGAGTGGCGGTGCAGAATAGTCCTGGAGCACGACGCGCAGCTCGCCTTTCCGCACGGCATCTGCCGCGATGAACTCAGGGATGAGCGCGAGCCCCCTGCCCTTGATGGCGACGTCGCGCAGCACCTCGGCATTGTTGACGCAGAGCGACCAGGCCGGCTGGATCCAGTGATCGCCATCGGCGCCGGTGAGCTTCCACTGGTTGCCGGTGAGCAGGAAGCCGTAGGTCAGCGAAACATGTTCGCGCAGATCCTGCGGATGTCGAGGCGTGCCGTGGCGCGCGAGATAATCAGGCGAAGCGCAGACCATGCGCGCCACCGGCATGATCCTGCGCGCGATCAGGCTGGAGGATTCCAGCTCCGCGATCCGCAACGTCACGTCGAAACCGTCCTGCACGGGATCGAGCAGATCGTCGCTGAGCACGATCTGGAGCTGAAGCTCGCCATGGCGCGCCATGAAATCGGCGAGCGCCGGCCCGAGCCGCATGGTGCCGAACGACATCGGCGCGTTGACCCGCAACAGGCCGCGCGGCGCCGACTGCGCCTGCGTCACGGCCTGGTCGGCGGCCTCGATCTCCGAGAGGATCACGACCGCGCGCTCGAAATAGCGCTGGCCGTTCTCGGTCGGGCTGGCGTGGCGCGTGGTCCGGTTCAACAGCTGGACGCCGAGGCTTTCCTCGAGGTCGGCGATGTATTTGCTGATCGCCGAGCGCGACAACCGCAGCTGCCGGCCGGCCTCGGCAAAGCTCCCACTTTCGACCACCTTCACGAAGGCCCGGAGGCTGCCGAGCTTATCCAAGGGCTCGCCTCGGCGATTGTTTCCAAATCGTAGACATAGCCGTCATAATTGCATGGATTGTCTCCAATCCCAAGCAGAACGATATTTCCGGCCAGAGCAAGCCCGCTCCCCAATCTTGGAGGACGACAATGTCTGGACTGCACCATGTCACCGCGATTGCCGGCGATCCCATCAGGAATTTCGGCTTCTACACCCGGGATCTCGGCCTGCGCTTCGTCAAGAAGACGGTCAATTTCGACGATCCCGGCACCTACCATTTCTATTATGGCGATGAGACCGGGCGCCCCGGCACCATCCTGACCTTCTTTCCCTGGGCCGGCGTTCCGGCCGGGCGCCGCGGCGTCGGCGAGACCCATCAGACCGCCTTCCGCGTGCCGCAGCGCTCGCTCGGCTACTGGACGCAGCGCTTCACCGAGAAGGGCATTGCCTACGAGGCGCTGGAGAAGCGCTTCGGCGAGTCCGTGCTGCCGTTCACCGATCCAGATGGCATGGCCCTGGCTCTGGTTGGCGTCCCCGGTGCCGAGAACGAGCCCGGCTGGAGCAATGGCGACGTGCCGGCCGAGCATGCGATCCGCGGCTTCCACGGCGTCACCTTGTTGCTCGACAGCGCGGCGAAGACGGCCGCCGTCCTCACCGACGTGTTCGGCTTCAAGGAGACCGGACGCGAAGGCTCGGTGATCCGCTTCAAGGCATCGGGCGATGCCGAAGGCAGCATCGTCGACATCTACGAGGCCAAGGGATTCTTGCGCGGGCATCAGGGCGGTGGCTCGGTGCATCACATCGCCTTCCGCGCGGCCGACGACGCCGAACAGGGCAAGATGGCGCAGAAGCTCGTGAGCAATCACGGCCTGCATCCGACCGAGCAGCGCGACCGCAACTACTTCCGGTCGATCTACTTCCGCGAGCCCGGCGGCGTGCTGTTCGAGATCGCGACTGACATCCCCGGCTTCGCCGTCGACGAGCCCGTCGCGACGCTGGGCCGTGAGCTGAAGCTACCTGTTTTCCTCGAACAGCATCGCAAGCAGATCGAGGACGTGCTGCCGAGCCTGGAGGAGAGCCTGTCATGACCGCAAGTGCATTCATCCATCGCTTCGAGCCCGCGACCGGCGCGGGCTCCCCTCCGCTCCTGCTGCTGCACGGCACCGGCGGCGACGAGAACGACCTGCTCGGGCTCGGCAAGATGATCTCGCCCGGCTCCGCCCTGCTCTCGCCGCGCGGCCGCGTGCTCGAGCACGGTATGCCGCGCTTCTTCCGCCGGCTCGCCGAGGGCGTGTTCGACGAGGACGACGTGCGCCGTCGCGCGCACGAGCTCGGCGACTTCGTCGCGGAGGCGCAGCAGCGCCATGGCATCGCCGCGCCGGTCGCGGTCGGCTTCTCAAATGGCGCCAACATCGCGGCCGCGCTGTTGCTGCTGAAGCCGGAGGCGCTCGCGGGCGCGATCCTGTTGCGCGCCATGGTGCCGCTGTCGCATCCGCCCGAGGCCAATCAGCTGAAGGCGCAGCTCGGCGGCAAACCTGTCCTGCTGCTCTCCGGGCAGGCCGATCCGATCGTGCCGGCGAGCAATTCGGCACGGCTCGCTGCGCTGCTGTCGCAAGCAGGAGCGAGCGTGACCCACGAGGTCCTGCCGGCAGGCCATCAATTGTCGCAGGCCGACGTGTCGCTGGCGCGCGACTGGATCGGCCACGTCGACGCCAGGGCCGCATGATCAAACAGCGGCGCATCGCCTTCGATCGGTGCGCCGCTGCTTAAAGCTTGATCCGGAAAAGTGCGCAGCGGTTTTCCGAAAAGATCACGCTGAAACAATAACCTAAAGCGCGATGACGATTCGTCCTGATCTCATCGCACTTTAGTCGAACCAGCCGCGCCGCTTGAACCAGATCAGCGGCAGCACGCCGCTGGCGATGACGGCGAGCCAGGCCAGCGGATAGCCGAAGGTCCAGTCCAGCTCGGGCATGTGCTTGAAGTTCATGCCCCAGATGCCGACCAGGATCGTCGGCGGCACGCCGACGACGGACACGATCGTCAGGATCTTGAACAGCTCGTTCTGCTGGATGTTGATGAAGCCGAGCACCGCATCGAGCAGCAGCTGGATCTTGTCGGACAATCGCGTCTCGTAATCGCTGAGCGAGACGACGTCCTTTGACACGGCCTCGAGGCGCTTCTTCGACGAAGCCGTGATCCATTCGCTGCCGACATCACCGGCAAACGAGGCGATGCGACCGACCCCAAGCAGAACATCGCGCGCCTTGGCGAGCCGGTCGGCCAGCTCGCCAAGATTCTCCAGGGCCTCGCGCATCCTGCGGCTGGAGCGCACCGCACGTCGGGTGTGTACGAGCCCTCCCTTGAAAACAACCCGCGAAAGCTGATCGACCTTGGTGCCGAGATGCTCCAGGACATCGGCGCCGCGATCGATCATGGCCTCGAGCAGGCTGGCGAACACGCACATGCCGTTCTCCAGACTGTCGTCGGAGCCGATGCGCTTGCCGATGTCGTCGAAGATCGGCAGCTCCGCAAAGCGCACCGTCACCAGCACGCGCGGGCCGATGACGAATCCCACGGGCGTGATCTCGGCCTCGCCGTCCTCGGTGAGCCGAACCGCCGGCGAGCTGAGATAGAGCGTGCCGTGCTCGAAGATCAGGCGGCTCGACGCCTCGATCTCGCTGAGGGACTCTTGCGAGGGAATGCGGATACCGAGCACTCGTTCGACGAACTGCTTTTCCTCGTCAGTCGCGTTCAAGAGATCGGCCCAGATGATCTCCGAGGGCATTTCCGCGCCGATTCCGTGCCAGTCGTCGAACGGCCACCTGTACAGCTTGAGCAAGAACCGTCTCCGCGACCGCATCGTCATGCCGGATAGTGCATCCGGCCATCATCCGCCGACTAACGCATGATGGTTCCAAACGTTCAATACCCTTGCGGCGACGGCAAGGACTCTTAGCGAGCAGCGGCTGCAGCGTTTGCCAAGGGCTGGGGCCACTTGCTTTCCATCTGCGTCCCCGACATTCCAATTCTCGCGCCCGGCCCTCCGAACTTACGCTAGCGGTAAGTGAGCACACGGCCGTCGTCTGCCACGGTCAATCGCGTTGTTCTGGCCGCGTTCTCCGCAACGTCCGGTCTGGCGTCGCAGGACATCGTCGATACCTGATCGGAACACGGTCAAGCAATCCACGTTGAAGCAGACGCGCAGGTGATTCACGGACGTTTGTTGTGCATCCCGAGATGGCGACTTTTCTGGGTGTTGAGGCCTGTGACTTGGCTGCCGCACTGCCTGCGGCCGATGCGATCTTGTTCGGCGCTTCAGATGCCACGCCGCACATCGTCGGTCAGACGAGCCATGCCGCCAAGGCGCCGGACCTCATTCGTCGCGCTCTGCGTCACTATGAGAGTGATCTCACCCGCTGGGATTTTGATCAAGAAGCCGAGCTGCTCAGTCCGACCAAAATGAGGGTCTTGGACGGTGGAAACTTGGTGACGGACCCGATGACACCCGAGAGCAACCGTGATGCGATCAGAACAGCCACGCAAGCCGTCCTTTCGGTCGGCGCGGTTCCGATCCTGCTAGGCGGTGATGACTCGGTTCCGATACCTTTCTTCGAGGCATTCGGCGAAACCAAAGGACTGACGATCCTGCAGATTGACGCCCATCTCGATTGGCGTGATCAGCGAGATGGATCAGGATACACATTCTCCAGCACAATGCGGCGAGCCAGCGAATTGCCCTGGGTAAAACGCATTGTGCAGGTCGGTTTGCGCGGCATCGGCGGCTCTGGCCTTGCCGAATTTGATTATGCAAAGGCGTGGGGCGCAAAGATCCTCACGGCAAGACATGTCCAGCTTCACGGCATCACAAGCGTTCTCGAAGAGATAGAGGAAGACGGCGAGTGCTTGATCACCATCGATTGCGACGGTCTCGATCCGTCGGTCATCCCGGGCGTGCTCATACCACAGCCAGGGGGCCTCTCCTATTTTGACGTTATTGAATTAATGCGGGGTGTCGCGTCAAAATGCAGAATAGTCGGGCTGGACATCGTAGAGTTCGTTCCCGAGCGCGATGTGCAAAATCTCGGAGCGATTGCTATCTCGCGGATCATCTGCAATGCGCTCGGTTGCATTCGGAGGCAGGCCGCATAGCTGCTCCTCCGATAGACGGCATCCTCCCCGCGTCGGCCTCAACCACTCGCTTACTGGGACGCTTCAGTCTTGCTCGAACAGACTTTGCTGTGTCCGTCGCGCGGTGCGCTTCGCGCGATGGAGGGTCGCAGGAAAACGCACTCCTGAGCTCGACATCAAATGCGCTTGAGTTGCGGCTCCATTCGGGAATGAGCTTGCGGGTAGGTAAGACAATCAAACTTACTCTTCTGCCGGACCACGCTTTGCATTTTTTCGGCAGAAGCAGATGCATATTGTAAGATCATTCACAATCGCTCATGTGCTGTACACTTAGAATCGTCCTGCACTTCTTCGTTCTGCACGGTCCTTGCGTTTTCGCAAGGCATCACCCTCCCTTGATAGCGAGGAGCATGAAAATGAAGACGCTTCTAAAGATCAGATCTCCACTATTGGCCATCGTCGCTCTTGCCGCCTCTATCGGTGCGGCCCGTGCTGATGTGATTATGGACTGGAACGCAAAGGCCGACGCGATTGCCGCTGACAAGAAGATTCTACCAGCGCCTCAGGCTCGCACGATGTCGATGCTGCACGTCGCCATGTTCGAGGCGGTCAATGCGATTGAAAGACGATACACTCCATACAAGCTGGATCTCGTTGCCGACCGTTCTACCTCGAGGGAGGCGGCGGCGGCAGCAGCAGCCTACAACATTCTCGTCGCGATCTATCCGGATCAAAAGGACGCGCTCGATACGGCGCTGATGAATACGCTCTCCGGAATCCCGGACACGGAAGGAAGGGCAAACGGAATCGAGCTTGGCAGAACGGCCGCCGCGGGCGTAATCGCGTTTCGGGCGGATGACGGCAGTGACGCTCAGGAGAACTATCGCCCCTACACAACGGCGGGCGTTTACGTGCCTACCGTAGTGCCGATCGCTTCGACGGCTGGAACGACGACCCCCTGGGTCATGACGTCGGCCTCGCAATTCCGCCCAGCGCCGCCACCTGCGCTCGATTCAGAGACATGGAGCCGGGACGTCAATGAAATTCGCGCGATCGGGGCTCGCAGCAGCGCCATTCGAACGGCAGAGCAGACGACGATAGGACGATTCTGGTTCTTGGTAGGGCCTCCCAGCTTTAATCCAATCATCCGGCAAGCAGCATTGGCAAGACAGATGGACGTGGTTGACTGCGCTCGCCTCTTCGCCCTTGCCGAGATCTCCGCGAACGATGCGATCGTTGCAGTCTTCGATGCGAAGTACCATTATAATTTCTGGCGACCGATGACGGCCATACGCAATGCGGACATCACGCAGAACCCGGCGACGCCACGCGAATCGTCCTGGTTGCCGCTCGGTGAGACACCCCCGCATCCGGAATACCCGTGTGCCCATTGCATCGTGTCTGCTTCGGTTTCCACAGTTCTCCGGCGTATCGTAGGTGACGAGTTCGGCGAGTTCTCGATGACCAGCCCTACCGCGCCCGGTGTGACCCGCAAGTGGACGCGGCTCCAGGACTATAGCGACGAGGTCGCAAATTCACGGATCTATGCTGGCTTCCACTACCGCTTCTCGACGGAAGTCGGCAAGGAAATGGGCGGGAAGATTGGCGATTTGACTGTCGCAACACAGTTCCGTGGCCTGGAAGCGCGCGTCGATCCGAAGTAGTGAACGTGCCTCGCGCAACGCCTCCGTGGGGTCACGGCGCGACATTCCCGGCGGCGGAGCCGTATATGCGCTTTAGCTCCGTAAGCGGACATCCGCACATTGGTGCACCCCTATGGGGGCGCACCTGCTCGTCGGCAGGCACGCGAGGAGAGCAGGTAGAACTCTAAAGCGCGGGCAAGCCGGGCGGCGGCCTTGCGCGCGTTGAAGGCCTGCTCATAGGCATAGGCTAGACAGCAGCAGCTGTCCATTTCAGCAGGCGCATGGCCGCACTCCGCCGGGGCATTCCGGACATCGCGAGGCCATGACGTGCGGTCTCTCAATTCCAGCTGATCTCGTGGCTCCAGGGTGGATCGGCGCCTGGGCGGGTGCAGGTCAGGCCCGCGCAATTGGCGGCAAAGGACAGTGCGCGGCGGAGCTCTTCCGCTCCGATCTCGCTCAGTCTGTCGCGTGCCAGCGCGCCCTGCCTGTGCAGAGCGACGAGCAGCGCCGCCTGAAAACTGTCGCCGGCGCCAATGGTGTCGGCGACCTCAACCTTCGGCGCGGCGACTTCGATCTGCCCTGCCCCCGCATGCCACGCAATCGCGCCATTGTTGCCGCGGGTGATGACGATGAGGCTTGCCCCCTGTTCGAGCAGCGTGCTCGCACGCTGACGATACGGCTCGTCGCCGAAGAGATAGGCGAAATCGACGTCCGACATCTTGATGAGATCGGCGCTTCCCGCGAACTCGGCCATGCGGGCGAGATAGGCCGGCTTGTCGCTGACCAGGTTGGGGCGACAGTTCGGATCGAAGGAGATCGTGGACGACGCCCGCGCGTCTGCGATCAGCGCCCTGGTCTCGGCCGCGCCCTGGTCGTTGACCAGCGTGGTCGAGCCGACATGGACGGCTTCGACGCTTGCGAATGGAATGGACCTGCGCCGGTAGGTCCAGTTCCGCGTTGCGGTCTCGGCATCGTAGAACGCGTAATGCGACTCGCCGGCGACGATGCGGACGAAGGCGAGCGTGGTCTGGTGATCGCTGCGGGTGGCGAGGCTGAGGTCGACGTTGGAGCCACCGGCATGATCGGCGATCATCCGCCCGAACAAATCGGTCGAGATGCCGCCGACGAAACCGGTCGGCGCGCCCAGCCGCGCCATTCCAATCGCGACATTGAGGCAGGAACCGCCAACCGCCGGCATCACGGCCTCGCGCCCGTCGACGTTTCGCGTCGGTACGAAATCGATCAGCGCATCGCCGCAGGCAATCAGCATGTCTTCAACCTCGCGCGACGCTGCGCATCGCGGCGCGGCTGCCGCGATCGACCGCGCGCAGCAGCTTGTAGACCTCGCGCTTGCGGGCGTGAAACGCGGCCATGTCGGTCGCAGTCGGCTCGCTCTTGCGTCCCAGCGCCGACATCCCGGCCATGGTCTCGCCGATGGTGGCATAGGCGCCGCCGGCCACTGCGCCCAGCATCGCGGCGCCCAGCAGCACCGGCTCCTTCGTCTGCGGCAGCGCGACGGTGAGACCGGTCGTATCTGCCATGATCTGCCGCACCAGCGGGCTGCGGCTGGCGCCGCCGCCCATGATCATGAGGCTGGACCGCACGCCATGCACGGCAAAGGTCTCGATCACCTCGGCGAGCCCATAAGCAAGTCCGCAGAGTCCGGCGACGAACAGCCGCTCCATCGAACCGATGTCGGTGTCGAGATCGAGCCCGGCGATCACCGCGCGCGTATCAGGGTCCGCATGAGGCGAGCGGTTGCCGATGAATTCGGGCAGGACGTGGACGTCACGCGCCAGCAGCGCGGCGCGACTGGCATCGCCGGCGCGCGCGATGATACGGCGCTCGAGGAAGTCGATGAGGTCGAGGCCCTCGCTGCGTGCCGCCACGCTCGCCTCGCCGAAACCGGGATGCGACTTGAGGAGATGGTCGATCGCCGCGCCCGCGGCCGACTGGCCGCCCTCGTTGAGCCAGAAGTCGGGGACCATGCCGGAGTAATAAGGTCCCCACACGCCGGGAACGAAGCACGGCTCCTTCGTCGTCGCCATGATGCAGGCCGACGTTCCCATGATATAGGCCAGACGGTCGCTGACGTCGCTCGCCCCGCCGGCTCCATCTCGGCCGCCGATCGCGCCGATACCGCCGGCATGCGCGTCGATCAGCGAAGCGCCGACCGGGGTGCCCGGGGCGAGGCCGAACTCGGCCGCGGCAGCGCGCGTGAGGCCTGCGCCGACCCGCGTGCCGGGTGCGACGATCTCGGTGCCGATGCGCGCGTATTTCTCGGCGACGAAGTCGGACAGACCAATGCGTCTGAAGAACGGCGCGCTCCAGCCGCCGCCATCATGGGCGAGGTAGTTCCACTTGCAGGTGACGGTGCAGGTCGAGCGCTGCAGCGAGCCGGTGGCGCGCCACGTCAGGTAGTCCGCCAGATCGAAGAAGTGACCTGCGGCGTCAAAACTCGCGCGCAGATGGCGCTTCAGCCACAACAGCTTCGGCATCTCCATCTCCGGCGAGATCGAGCCGCCGACATAGCGCAACACTGCATCCTCGGTCTCATTGATCAGCCGCGCCTCGGCGGTGGCGCGGTGATCCATCCAGACGATGACGTTGCGCTGCGGGTCGCCGGAAGCGCTGACGGTGAGCGGCTCGCCCTGCCTATCGAGGACCGCCAGCGAACAGGTGGCGTCAAAACCGATCCCGCCGACACTGTCGGGCGCGATCGCAGCTTCCGTCATCGCCGCCCGCACCGACGTCACGCAGGCCTTCCAGATATCGTGGGATGACTGCTCGACGATGTCGCCGGCCTCGTGCCAGATATTGATCGGATGCCGCGCAGCCGCAAGCAGAGTGCCGCCCTCGTCAAACACCCCTGCCCGCGTGCTCGTGGTCCCCACGTCGACGCCGATATACACTCGCGGCATTGTCGCTCCCGGTCGCTTTTCGCCAGCTTTGACGCAAGCCTACCAGCAAGTGTAGCCGCCATCCACCAGCACGATGCTGCCGGTCATCAGGCTCGCGGCCTCGGACGAGAGGAACAGCACGACGGAGGCGATCTCCTCGACCTGCCCCATCCGCGCCATCGGGGTTCCGCCGATCCACGCGTCGTACATCTTCGGATTGCTCTTCACAAAGGCATTCAGCGGCGTTTCGATATAGGTCGGCGCCACCGCATTGACGCGGATGCCGCGCGCGCCCCATTCGGCGGCGAGCGACTTGGTCAGATGGTGCACGCCGGCCTTGGAGGCGTTGTAGAAGCACTGTTCCTGCGGCTTGTTGACGATGAAGCCGGACATCGAGCCGACGTTGACGATGGCGCCGCTTCCAGCCTTCAGCATGTGCTTGCCGAATTCGCGACAACACCAGAAGGTGCCATTGAGGTTGACGTCGATGACGTTGAGCCAGTGCTCGTCGGGCACGGTCTCAGCCGGGGTCTCGCTGCGCGCGATACCGGCATTGTTGACGAGGATATCGACCTTGCCATGGCGGGCGACGAGGTCGTTCGCGACCTCCGCCACGCGCCTGGTGTCGGTGACGTCCATGATGGCGGTCTCGATGTCAAAGCCCTTCGCCTTCAGGCCGGCTTTGGCGCTGTCGGCGACCTTGCTGTCGCGGTCTCCGATCACGACCCTGGCGCCGGCCTCGGCCAGCGCTTCGGCGCAGGCGAGGCCAATGCCCTGCCCGCCGCCGGTGATGAACGCGGTCTTTCCGTTCAGCTTGAATCTCTCCAGATACATGATCGTCTTTCCGTCTTCTTGCGTTTCTTGTCAGCGCCGAAGAGCGTTGCCGCTCTCGTCGAAGCGGTGGATACGGGCAGGGTCCGGCAGCAGCGACACGCGGTCGCCGGCATGCAGGCTCAACTCGCCGATGTAGCGCGCGGTGAGCATGCCGAGCGGACCGGCATCGACGTAGAGAAACGTGTCGCTGCCGAGATGCTCGGCGACCGCGATCGTCCCTTGCCAGCCGCTTCCGCCGTCGCGCTCGATCTTGAGGTGCTCCGGACGCACGCCGATCGTGGCCGCCCCCTGCTGTTTGGCATGCTCTCCGGTGACGAAGTTCATCTTGGGCGAGCCGATGAACCCGGCGACGAAAAGGTTGGCCGGCCGCTCGTAGAGCTCCAGCGGCGACCCATATTGCTCGATCTTGCCGCTATTGAGCACGACGATCTTGTCAGCCATGGTCATGGCCTCGACCTGATCGTGGGTGACGTAGATCGCGGTGGTGCCGAGCTGCTTCTGCAGCCGCGTCACCTCGATCCGCATCTGCACGCGCAGCGCCGCGTCGAGGTTGGACAACGGCTCATCGAAGAGGAACGCCTTGGGCTCGCGCACGATGGCGCGGCCGATCGCGACGCGCTGGCGCTGGCCGCCGGAGAGCTCGCGCGGCTTGCGGTCGAGATAGGGCGTGAGATTCAAGGTAGAGGCGGCCGCCTCGACCTTGCGATTGATCTCGTCCTTTGGCAGCCCCGCCATCTTGAGGCCGAAGCCGATATTGCCGCGCACGCTCATATGCGGATAGAGCGCGTAAGACTGGAACACCATCGACAGTCCGCGCTTGGCCGGGGGCGTATCGACGACGTTCCTGCCGTCGATCAGGATCTTGCCGCCACTGACGTCCTCGAGCCCCGCGATCAGCCGCAGCAGCGTGGTCTTGCCGCAGCCGGAGGGACCGACGAACACCACGAAGGAGCCGTCGGCGATGTCCAGGTCGGCGCCCTTGATGATGTGCACGGGGCCGAAGGATTTTTGCACGCCCTGGAGTGTGATCTGACCCATGATCCGGCAGCCCCTCTACTTCACCGCGCCAAAGGTGAGCCCGCGCACGAGCTGCTTCTGGCTGAACCAACCGAGGACGAGAATGGGCGCGATCGCCAGCGTGGACGCCGCCGATAGCTTCGCCCAGAACAGCCCTTCCGGGCTCGAATAGGACGCGATGAACGTGGTGAGCGGCGCGGCGTTCGAAGTCGACAGATTGAGCGTCCAGAACGCCTCGTTCCAGGCCAGGATCAGGTTGAGCAACAAGGTCGATGCGAGCCCCGGAATCGCCATCGGGGTCAGGACATAGACCAGTTCGCGGCCGATCGTGGCGCCGTCCATGCGCGCGGCCTCCAGGATGTCGCGCGGGATCTCCTTGAAATAGGTGAACAGCATCCAGATCACGATCGGCAAATTGCCGAGACAGAGAATCAAGACGAGGCCGATGCGGGAATCGAGCAGGCCGAAGCTCTTGTAGATCAGGTAGATCGGCACCAGCACGCCGACCGGTGGCATCATCTTGGTCGAGAGCATCCAGAGCAGGATGTCCTTGGTGCGCCTGGTCGGCGAGAACGCCATCGACCAGGCCGCGGGAATGGCGATCAACAGCGCTATCAGGGTCGAGCCGCCCGCGATGATGATCGAGTTCATCGCGTGGTGGAAATAGTCGCTGCGCTCCTGGACGGTCGCGTAGTTTTCCGTGGTCCAATGGAAGAACAGGAACGATGGCGGGATGGCGAAGGCCTCGAGCTCGGTCTTGAAGCTCGCCAGCACCATCCAGAGGATCGGGAAGAAGATCAGGAAGCCGAACAGCCAGGCTGCCGCCGTCGAGACCACCACCCGCCGTGTCGTCGCCATCCGCGCCATGCTTCAGGCCTCCAGATTGCGTCCGACGATGCGGACCAGGAAGAAGGCGACGATATTGGCGATGACCACCGCGACGAGGCCGCCCGCGGAGGCACTGCCGACGTCGAACTGGATCAGCGCCTGCGAATAGATCAGGAACGCGATATTGGTGGTTTGCAGGCCCGGCCCGCCGCCGGTCGTGACGAAGATCTCGGCGAATACAGTCAGCAGGAAGATGGTCTCGATCAGGATCACCACGGTGATGGGACGCGCGAGGTGCGGTAGAGTGATGTAGATGAAGGTCGAGACCGCGCTGGCGCCGTCCATCTCCGCGGCCTCCTTCTGCTCCTCGTCGAGCGATTGCAGCGCGGTAAGCAGGATCAGCGTCGCGAAGGGCAGCCATTGCCACGTTACGATCAGGATCACCGCAAACAGCGGCACATCGTTGAACCAGTCGATCGGCGTCAGGTGAAACAACTGGGCGAGCCAGGCGAACAGGCCGGACACCGGATGCATCAGCAGGTTCTTCCAGACCAGCGCGCTCACGGTCGGCATCACGAAGAATGGCGCGATCACCATCAGCCGGACGAAATTGCGCCCGATCACGGGCTGGTCCATCAGCAGCGCCAGCGGAATGCCGAGCAGGATGGTCAACGCCAGAACCGAGCCGACCAGCACCAGCGTGTTCCGGAGCGAGGCAAGGAATGCGGGATCGGTGAGGAAGTAGCGGAAATTCTCCAGCCCGACGAAGGATTCCGAGCCGGGATCGAGCAGGCTGTAATGCAGCGTCGAGAAGTAGAGCGTCAGCGCGAGCGGGACGATCATCCAGATGAACAGCAGCCCGACCGCCGGCGTCAGGAGCGAGCGCGCAAGAAGCTGCGTCTGCCGGGTCGCCATCCCTGGCTTCTCCTTTTCGGGGGAAGAAGGCGGCCATCCATCCGGGGATGGGGTGGATGGCCGCCAGTCTGAGCTCAGGAGGAAGAGCCCGGGTTCACTTGATGTAGCCGGCGCGCTTCATCTCGCGCTCGGTCGCGGATTGCGCGGCGGTCAGGGCCGCATCGACCGTCATCGATCCTGCAAGCGCGGCTGAGAACTGCTGGCCCACCTGCGTGCCGATACCCTGGAATTCAGGGATCGCGGCGTATTGCACGCCGACGTAAGGCACCGGCTTCACCGTCGGCTTGTTGGGATCGGCGGCGTCGATCGAGGCCAGCGTCAGCTTGGCGAAGGGCGCGACCTTGAGGTAGTCCGGGTTCTGGTAGAGCGAGGCGCGCGTGCCTGGCGGCACGTTGGCCCAGCCCTCTTTCGCGGCCACCAGCTTGGTGTAGTCCTTGCTCGTTGCCCAGGCGATGAATTTCTCGGCCGCGTCCGTCTTCTTGGAGCCGGCAGGGATTGCGAGATTCCAGGCCCACAGCCAGTTGGCGTTCTTGCCAAGTCCGGTGTTGGGCGCGAGCGCAAAGCCGACCTTGTCGGCGACCTTGGAGTCCTTCGGATTGGTGACGAAGGATGCCGCGACTGTGGCGTCGATCCACATCGCGCATTTGCCGGCGTTGAACAGCGCCAGGTTCTCGTTGAAGCCGTTGGAGCTTGCGCCCGGAGGGCCGGCCTCCTTCATGAGATTGACGTAGGTCGTCAGCGTCGCCTTCCATTCCGGCGTATTGAACTGCGGCTCCCACTTCTCGTCGAACCAGCGTGCGCCGTAGGAATTGGCCATCGCCGAGAGGAACGCCATGTTCTCGCCCCAGCCGGCCTTGCCGCGCAGGCAGATGCCGTAGGTGCCGGCGCTCTTATCGGTGAGCTTCTTGGCGGCATCGACGACGAAATCCCAGGTCGGCTTTTCCGGCATCTTCAGGCCGGCCTTCTCGAACAGATCGGTGCGATACATCACCATGGAGCTCTCACCGTAGAACGGAGCGGCATAGAGCTTGCCCTCGGAGGAGACCGCGTCCTTGATCTTGGGCAGGAGGTCGGCGATGTCGTAATCGGCGCCGAGATTGGCGAGCGGCACCAGCCAGCCCTTCTTCGCCCAGATCGGCACCTCATAGGTGCCGATGGTGAGCACGTCGAACTGACCACCCTTGGTAGCGATGTCGGTGGTGACGCGCTGGCGCAGCACGTTCTCCTCCAGCGTCACCCACTTCACGGTGATATCAGGATTCTTCTTGGTGAATTCGCTCGTGAGCCCCTGCATGCGGATCATGTCGCCGTTGTTGACGGTGGCGATGGTCAGGGTCGTTTCGGCCATCACCGGGACGGCCAGCAGCAAGCAAGACGCGCCGCAAACGGCGCCGAGGACATGTTTCACGGTGACCTCCCCTCAACTCGCGTTTTGAGCATATGCCCACGCGTTGGGCGTATGTTCAACGCAACGACGGCGCGTTGTCAAGCAGCCGAGAGGGTGTCCGCGCAACTTATGGGTGCTGCGGTGCGGGAGGGATGGTGGTTGCGGTGCAGAGGCGATCGCAATTGTTAGGAGTAAGCGCAGCGGCACCTCTCCCGCTTGCGGGAGAGGTCGCATCGCATCGACGGATGCGATGCGGGTGAGGGCCTTCTCCTCTGGGGGAGTCTTGCCAGCGGAGAGACCCTCTCCCCAGCCCTCTCCCGCAAGCGGGGAGAGGGCTGGGGAGTCGCATTGCCGCGCAGCTCCGCCCTACCGCTCCAGAATCGCCCTTGCCGTCGTCTCGTCGGTGATGAGCCCGTTGATTAGCCGACCACTCAGCGCCGCCGCGATTGCCGCGACCTTGGCTGCACCGACAGCTGCCCCAATGGTCGTGGTCTTCGCCGGCACTTCCGGCGGGATGCTGGTCAGGCGCTTGTTGGTGCCGACCTTGAGCAGGCGGCCCTTGGAATCATAGGCCCAGCCGGTGATCTCGCCGATGGCGCCGAGGCGCATCATCTCGAACAATTCGTCGCGGGTGACGAAGCCGTCGATGTGGACCTGCGCTTTCTGGTCCATCTGGCCGATACCGACGAGACGCAAATCCGCCTTGGCCGCCACCGCCTTTACCCTGGCGATCGGTTCAATGCGCACCATCCTGTTGCGTTCGTCTTCCGACGACATCAGGAACGGCAGCGGCATCGGATAGTGACGCGCACCGGTGCGGTCGGCGAGCCGGCCAACGGTGTCGTAAAAGCTCGCCGAACCGTCGGCGGAGATGTTGCCGACCAGCGAGACGATCTGGTGATTGGGCCGGTCGATCGGCGTGACGCGCTCGACCGCGGCACGTACTGCCCGGCCGGTGCCGAGCGCAACGATGACGGGCATTTCCGAGCGCAGCGTCGCATCGAGCAGGTTGGCGCAGCGTTCGGCGATGCCTGCGGTCGCCTGCGGCGCGGCGGCATCGGCCGGCACCACCTCGCAATGGACGAGGTCGAACCGCTCCTTCAGGCGCGCCGCCAGTTCCATGCAGGCGGCGATGGGATGCTCGAGCCGGAAGGTGATGAGCCGCTCGGCCAGGCACAGCGAGACGAGCCGCTGCGCCGAGGCGCGAGAGACCTGTAGCATCTTTGCGATCTCGTCCTGGGTATGGCCGGCGATGAAATAGAGCCAGCCGGCGCGGGCGGCATCGTCGAGTCTCGACCTGTCGTTCTCGGCGGCCATGCGGGCCTCACGCCTCCCAGAAATCGCTCATGTGTGCGAAGACCCGATCGGCCCCGGCGGCGGACAATATAGCGCGGCCGTCGCGAGCACGATAATGGCTGCCGCCGACAAATCCCCAGACGGTCATGCCGGCCGCCTTGCCCGCCTGCACGCCGCTGACACTGTCCTCGATCACCAGCGTGCGCCGAGGTTGCGCCCCCATTTTCTCTGCCGCGTAGAGGAAGAGATCGGGCGCCGGCTTGCCGCGCTCGACCATCTGCGCGGTGTAGATCCGATCGCCAAAATGTGCCCGCAGACCAGTGACGTCGAGCGACAGCGAGACGCGATCGATGTCGCTCGATGAGGCCACGCAGACCGGCACGGTTAGCCGCGAGATCACCGCCCCTACCCCCGGAATCGTCTCGAGCGATGTGGCAAACGTCTCCAGAACGCGTGACTTCAATCCCGGCAGGAAGCTGTCCGGCAGCGACTGCCCGAGACCACGATAATGCTGCTCGATCGCCTTGGTGCTGCGTCCGAGAAACAAATCCAGCGCCTGCGCCTCGCTGAGCGCGAGACCGACCCCGGCCAGCGCTTCGGACAGACAACGGCAGCTCAATAGCTCGCTGTCGACGAGCACGCCGTCGCAGTCGAAGATGATCAGATCGGGTTGCCGCTGGCCTTCGGTCATCCAGCCATTCGATCATATACCCAATCTCTGAGCAATAGCTCACACAAGACGACCCGTGGTTCAGTTCGTCCGGGTCAATGCGCCACCTGACGGTAGATCGCCGGCAGCGCCGCCGGCAAGCGCCTGATGTTGCCGACGATGGCGTAGCCACCGCGCCCGAACAGCGTCGGAAAGTAGGTTTGTGCCGCCGCGTCGATCGTCACGCCGAAGACCGCGATGCCGAGCCGACGCGCTTCCTGCACGGATTTCCTGGTGTCTTCGACCGCAAAGCGCCCCTCATAGTGGTCGACGTCGTTCGGCTTGCCGTCGGTAAGAACGAGCAGCAGCTTCTTGCGCTGCGGCTGGCGCGCGAGTTCGGCCGAGGCGTGGCGTACCGCGGCGCCGATCCGCGTGTAATAGCCGGGCTTGAGCGCCCCGATGCGGCGCTCGACGACTCCGCTCATGGGTTCGCCGAACGCCTTGACAGTCTCGAGCCGTATCCAGGAACGTCGACGCGAGGTGAAAGTCAGGATGCTGTGATGATCGCCGCAAGCCGACAGCCCGTGCGCGAGCACGAGCAGCGATTCCTTTTCGACATCGAGCACGCGATAGCCGTCGACCCAGGCATCGGTCGACAGCGAGACGTCGACCAGCAGCGTGACGGCGAGATCGTGCCCTTGGGGGCGCATCGCGACATGGATGCGATCGAGACCGCCGCCACTCCCGGCACTGAGGTCGCACCGCGCGCGCACCAGCGCGTCGAGGTCGAGATCATGTCCGTCGCTCTGGGCGCGCATCATTTCGTGACGCGGACGCAGGACCTCAAAGCGGCGGCGCACCTGGCGAATGTGTCGGCGCATGGCGTCATCCGCCGTCCAGCTCTCGCCTTCCTCGGACGCCACAGCCCCGAGCACCCGGCAATGATCCGGCAGGTAGGAGTTGCTGCGATAGTCCCATTCGGGATAGGTCCGGTCCGCATTCAGCTGCGAGGCGTCGAGGGCCTCCGGCGGCAGGTCGAGATCGAACTTGAACCGGCTCGCCGGCTTGCCGCTGCGGCGGCTGAGCGTGATCTCCTCGAGATCGTCGGCTGCCTTCTGCGCATCCTCGTCCTCGCTGTCATCAGCCGGGCGGTCGACATTGACCATCTCGGCCATCGCGAGGATCTTCTCGAACCGGTTGAGCACGAAGGGATCGCGACGATTTGCGTTGTCTTCGCGTTCGCGGACGGCGAAGCGCTTGCGGTCGTCCTTCGCCGCGGCCTCCGCGCCCGGTGCGCATTCGTCTTCGCCCGCATGTGCGGGCGAGAGCTCGCGCGCCCAGCAATCGCCCCAGAGCGGACACGGCAGCATCGAGCGATAGCCCGGCGGCGCTCTTTCCGGCAGCGGGCCCGTCCCCATCATCGCCGGCCACGCCCTGCCTGCGGGCGCTCTTCCGGTTCCGAGCAGGGCCAAGACGATCTGCTCGATCTCTTGCTCGATGCGCGGCAAAGGACGACGGGGCCGGGCCTCGGCGGTGGCCGCGGCAAGCTGCGTGTAATCGGCGACGAGCCCTGGGAATTGCGTGAGCACCCAGACCGCGGTCTCGCTCGCCCGCCGCAACACCAAAAGGTCCCGCCGCAGCGGATTGACTTCCGCGATCGCCTCGATCGGCGCGGCCGCGAACCATGCCGCAAGCCAGCGATAGAGCGCTGCGTTCAGGTTGCGGTCGGGAAAGATCGCGATGCGATCGGGCAGGAAGATGGTTGCGGCGTCGCGGCCCGGCTGCTCGAGCCGCTCGTCTCCGAGGCCGATACGCTGCCGCCAGCCGAGACGATGGCCTGCCCGGCGTGCGCCTGCGCTCGCGATCTGCACGCCGGCCTCGCCGCCAAGCGCGCGGAACATCACGGCGAGCCGGCTCCTCACCTCTGCGAGCGTGACGGCGTGATCGCCGTGAATCGGATAGCTCGAAGTGTCGCCGACCATCCGATGCCAGGCGCGACCGACCGTTTCCTCCAGTTCGAGGAAGTCGAGCATGGGCCTCACCCGATCATGGCGCGCGCGACGTCGAGCAGCGCCGCCTTGACGTCGGCATCGTCCGTCAGCGGCTCGATCATGCCGGCAAGCACTGCATCGGCGATCGGCGTGCCGGCGGCGATCAGGGTCGCGGAATAGACCACGAGCCGGGTCGAGACGCCCTCCTCCAGGTCGTGTCCCCTCAGTGCGCGCAGCCGGCCAGCCAGCCCGACCAGCGGCCGCACACGCTCCGGTGGCAGTCCGCTTTCGGCGGAGACGACGGCGATTTCCTGCTCGGACGGCAGGAAGCCGAATTCGACGGCGACGAAGCGCTGCCGCGTCGACGGTTTCAGCGCCTTCAGCAGCGTCTGATAACCGGGATTGTAGGAGACCACGAGCATGAAGCTCGTCGGTGCCGCAAGCTCCTCGCCGGTGCGCTCCAGCGGCAGGATGCGGCGGTCATCGGTCAGGGGATGCAGCACCACGGTGACGTCCTTGCGCGCTTCCACGACTTCGTCGAGATAACAGATGCCGCCCTCGCGCACCGCGCGCGTCAGCGGACCGTCGGTCCATACCGTGTCGCCGCCCCGCAAGAGATAGCGACCGGTGAGATCGGCGGCGGTGAGATCGTCGTGGCAGGCGACGGTGTGGAGCGGCAGTCCAAGCCGTGCAGCCATATGCGCGACGAAGCGCGTCTTGCCGCAGCCGGTCGGCCCCTTCAGCAGGACCGGCAGCTGATTGCGCCAGGCGTGTTCGAACAGCGTGCATTCGTTGCCGCTAGCAACATAGGCCGGCAGCTGGGGTTCGGGCTTCGCCACGGCGAGAAGTGCTGCGTTCATGGTCTTTCTCCGGAATTCACATGATGAGGGCGGCCGCAGCGGGCCGCGGCCGCCCCTGTGTTCACTCAGCCGGCTGCAATGCGCCGGGGATGACCGCCTGCTTGGCGCGACCGGGCACCAGCACCGCCCAGACGAACATCAGTGCGGAGATCGCGACGAACACGCCGGAGCCGAGCCGGACCCAGTAGAACATCGCGAGCTGGTCCTGCACGTCCATGTAGCCCTGGCCGAGCACGCGCTGGAGGTGAACCTGGACCACGCCGGCGAAGGTCAGCGCGAAGGTCATCACCATCATGGCCGTGCACATGATCCAGAAGCTCGCCATGGAGAGCCACTGGTTGTAGGGCGCGCGTCCCCTGATCTGCGGGATCGCATAGGCCATGACGGACAGATTGAGCATCACATAGGCGCCGAAGAAGGCGAGATGGCCGTGCGCCGCGGTGACCTGGGTGCCGTGGGTGTAGTAGTTCACCGAGGACAGCGTGTGCAGGAAGCCCCAGACGCCGGCGCCGAGGAAGGCCATCACCGAGCAGCCGACCGACCACAGCAGCGCAGCGCGGTTCGGATGCTTGCGGCCGGCCTTCCATGTCATCTGCACAGTGAAGATCACCATCGTGAAGAACGGTGCCACCTCGAGCGTGGAGAACAACGATCCGATCCATTGCCAGTAGCCGGGCGCGCCGATCCAGTAGAAGTGATGGCCGGTGCCGAGGATGCCGGAGAACAGCGCAAGGCCGATGATGACGTAGAGCCACTTCTCCACGACCTCGCGGTCGATCCCGTTGAGCTTAATCATGAGATAGGCCAGCACCGAGGCCATGATCAGCTCCCAGACGCCCTCGACCCAGAGATGGACGACGTACCACCAGTACATCTTGTCGAGCGCGAGATTCGCAGGATTGTAGAAGGCGAACAGGAAGAAGATCGCAACGCCCCACAAGCCGAACAGCAGGATGTTCGTGATCGTGGTCTTGCGGCCCTTCAGTGCCGTCATGGTGACGTTGAACAAGAACATCAGGCAGACGACGACGATTCCGACCTTGATGATGAAGGGCTGCTCGAGGAACTCGCGTCCTTCGTGATAGTGGAAGAGATAGCCGACCACGGCCACGCCTGCCGCGCCGAAGAACATCCAGAACTGGATCTTGGCCAGCAGCGGGCTGTACAGCTCGGTCTCGGTTTCTTCAGGCAGCAAGAAATAGGTCGCTCCCATGAAGCCGATCAGCGACCACACGATCAGCGCGTTGGTGTGGATCATCCTGACGATGTTGAACGGCAGGAGTGTCGACAGCGTGTTGGGCAGGACGTAGATGGTTCCGGCGACGAGGCCGAACAGGACCTGCGCGAGGAACAGAGTCAGCGCGCCGTAGAAGTACAGCATCGCGACTTTCTGGGTCTGATATTTCATCTCGGATCTCTCTGTCTTGGAAGAGGAAACAGCGTGCTCAACCGGCCTTGTTCGGCGGCCATTCCTGGCGCTTGATCTTGCTGGTCCATTGCAGGAAGTCGGCGAGATCGTCGAGCTCCTGGTCGGTGAGGTTGAACTGTGGCATCTGCCGCCGGCCCGGCGCGCCCGAGGGCTGCGATTGCATCCAGGCCTTCAGTGTCTCGCGCGCGGCGGCGGGGTCCTCGTTGCCGCCCCAGCGATCCCAGACATTGCCGACCTCAGGCGCGAAATAGGCGCCCTCACCGAGCAGGGTGTGGCAATTGATGCAGGAGTTCTTTTCCCAGACATGCTTGCCGCGGGCGACCGACGACGTCAGCATCGTCGTGTCCGTAGAGGTCGTGGCCATATAGTAATGGCTGTGCGCCGTCAGTCCTATGAAGATGGCGAAGAAGAAGGCCGAGCCGCCGTAGAAGACATTTCGAGCGGCCGACTTGGTCAGGCGTTCAGCCATTGCCAATCCTTTCCGTTGATTCCTGCGAAACTGCGATGGTGTGATTTATTGCCGCTTTGCCCGGCCCGTTCTTTGTCAGGGCGCAATGAGCGCATCAGATCAGGGCGACGATGGCCGAGGCGAGCCAGGCAAGCAGCAGGACGATCTGGATCCAGCTCGCGACGAGACCACGCCAGAGTGCGGGCACGGCGCGTAGATCCATGAAGTCGAGCGCGATCCGGTGGCCCTTGAGGGCGGCGAAGGCGAGCAGCAGTGCGTTGCCGAGCAGCGGCCGCGGCACCAGCGGTGGCAGCAGGATGGTCGCGAGCGCGAGGCCGATCAGCACGATCCAGGTGATATCGAGACGATCCGGCATCGTCATTTCACCAGATAGAGAATCGGGAACATGACGATCCAGACCAGATCGACCATGTGCCAGAACGCCGTCGCCGTCTCGACGCCTGATATCCCGGCTCGGCGGCAGACCACGGCGAGGATGACGATGCCGAGGCCGACATGCAGAAGATGAAAGCCGGTCAGGAGGAAGTAGAGCGTGAAGAACGGACTGGTTTCGAGTCCGACGCCTCGCCCGATTTCGTCCGCATATTCGGCGAGCTTGATCGCGATGAAGAGACCGCCGAGCGCCATCGCGCCGAAAATCCAGCATCGCGCCACCGGCCGCTCTCCGGCACGCGCTGCCTTCGTCGCCTTTGCCGCCGCCCAGCCGCTGGTGACCAGCACGACGGTATTGAGGCCGGCGAGATTCGAATCGAGCGTGGCCTGCCCGGCCGCGAACAGCGCGGGGTGGATCGCCCGGGTGACCGAAAAGGCGCCGAGGAACGAGCCGAAGGCGACGAGCTCGCTGAAGATCAGCACCCAGATCATGGGATCGCCGGGGAGATCTTCCAGAATTCCCCAGCCGCTTTCGTGTTGTTCGCACTCGGCCGTCGACATCGTCTTTCCGGATCAGGACACCGGCCAGACTTAGCCCGGCCGCCCGGTTCCGAGTTTGTCGCCGGACAAACTGGGGAATTGCGGTGCGCTTGTTTGCGCCGACGCAACGTCCGACCGGCCGGATCGCAGTACGAACCAGCTCAGAGTTGCACGGAATGGCCAATGATCACATGAGTGATGCACAGATCGGGTTGATGACCGCCACACCCATCATCATCGCCTTCGCCATCGCGCTCCGGCGAATAGGGGTATTGTCGACGGTGGCCACCGTATCGGCGGTAGGCCTCTCCGTCGCGATCGCGGCGGTGCTGTTCACGACCCAGTAGCGCGTGGGAGAACTCTCGTATTCCGGACGCAATGCAGCGCGCCGCTCCTGCGGCGTGATGCGCTGCAGAGCCGGGACACAAGCAGTTATACTACCGCCGCTGATTATACACGTCGATGCACACCGCCCCCAGCAGCACCAGGCCCTTGATCACCTGCTGGTAGTCGATCCCGATGCCGAGGATGGACATGCCGTTGTTCATCACGCCCATGATCATGGCGCCGACAACGGCACCGCCGACGCGCCCGACGCCGCCATAGGCCGAGGCGCCGCCGATGAAGCAGGCGGCGATGACGTCGAGCTCGAAGCCGAGACCCGCTTTGGGCGTCGCGGTGTTGAGGCGCGCGGCGAAGACGAGGCCGGCGAGCGCGGCGAGCACGCCCATGTTGACGAAGGTCAGGAAGGTCAGCCGCTCGGTCTTGATGCCCGACAGGCTTGCCGCCTTGGCGTTGCCGCCGACTGCGTAGATCTGCCGCCCGATCACGGTGCGGCGGGTGACGAAGCCGTAGAGCGCGATCAGCGCGGTCATGATCACCAGCACGTTGGGCAGGCCGCGATGCGAGGCGATCAGATAGGTGAAATAGAGCACGGCACAGGCCAGCAGGATGCTCTTGCCGAGGAAGAACGCGTAGGGCTCGACCTCGATACCGTGCGACTGCTCGCGCGACCTCCCCTTGGCGCTGGCGTAGACGAGGCCGAGCGCAAGCACGGCGCCGATCAGCATGGATGTCGGATGCAGCGTGCCGGCTTCGGGCAGCAGTTCGGGAATGAACCCCGACGACAGTTTCTGGAAGGTCGCAGGGAACGGCCCGAGCGACTGGCCCTGCAACACCGCGAGCGCCAGGCCCTTGAACACCAGCATCCCCGCCAAGGTGACGATGAAGGACGGGATCTTGAAATAGGCCACCCAATAGCCCTGCGCGGCGCCGATGGCGGCGCCGACCAGAAGGCAGGCGATGAACGCAAGCGTGTAGTCGACCTTGTAGGTCACCATCAGCACCGCGGCCACGGCGCCGATGAAGCCTGCGACCGAACCGACCGAGAGGTCGATATGGCCGGTGACGATCACCAGCAGCATGCCGAGCGCCATGATGACGATGTAGCTGTTCTGCAGCACCAGATTGGTGAGGTTGAGCGGCTGCAGCAGCGTGCCGCCAGTCACGACCTGGAAGAACAGCATGATCGCGATCAGCGACATCAGCATGCCGTAATTGCGCAAATTGTTCTTGATGAAGCTGCCGTGCCGGCGCTCCTCCGGCAGCGACACCGTCTTGTCGGTCATGGCTGCGATCCTCCCATCTCCGCGGCCGCTGGCGCGGCGTTCCCAATGCTTCGTTCGTTGCGCATGATGGCGCGCATGATTTTTTCCTGCGTCGCCTCAGCGCCCTTGAACTCCCCGACGAACGCTCCGTCGTTCATCACGCAGATGCGGTCGCAGATGCCGAGCAGCTCGGGCATTTCCGAGGAGATCACCACGACGCCGCGGCCGGCCTCCGCCAGCTCGTTGATGATACAGTAAATCTCGTATTTGGCACCGACGTCGATGCCCCTTGTCGGCTCGTCCAGGATCAGCACCTTGGGGTCGGTCATCAGCCATTTCGACAGCACCACCTTCTGCTGGTTGCCGCCGGAGAGCTGGCCGGTCTCCTGGTAGACGTCCGAGCAGCGGATGCGCATGCGGCTGCGGTAGTCGCTGGCGACCTTCAGCTCGGCGATGTCGTCGATCACCCTCCTGGGTGCGATCTGGTCGAGGCTGGCGAGCGTGATGTTCTTGCGGACGTCGTCGGCGAGGATCAGGCCGAGTTGCTTGCGGTCCTCGGTGACATAGGCGAGGCCGGCGTCGATCGCGGCCGCGACGCTCGGCAACACCATCTCTCTGCCTTCGAGCCGGAGAGAGCCGCTGACATTGGTGCCCCAGGAGCGGCCGAACAGGCTCATGGCGAATTCGGTGCGGCCGGCCCCCATCAGGCCGGCGATGCCCACGACCTCGCCTCGCCTGACGTTGAAATTGACGTTCTTGATCACCTGCCGCTCGGGATGGATGGGGTGATAGACCGACCAGTTCTCGACGGTGAGGACTGGTTCGCCGATCTTCGCGTTGCGCTCCGGGAAGCGGTGCGCGAGATCGCGATTGACCATGCTGCGGATGATGCGGTCTTCCTGGATCGGCTCAGCATGACAGTCGATGCTGTCGACGGTGCGGCCGTCGCGCAGCACCGTGATGTGGTCGGCGACCTTGGCAACCTCGTTGAGCTTGTGCGAGATCAGGATCGAGCCGATGCCCTGCTCGCGGAAGGCCATCAGACGTTCGAGCAGCGCGGCGCTGTCGGCCTCGTTGAGGCTCGCCGTCGGCTCGTCCAGGATCAGCATGCGCACCCGCTTGGACAGCGCCTTGGCGATCTCGACCAACTGCTGCTTGCCGACGCCGAGATCGGTGATCAGCGTATCGGGGGACTCATTGAGGCCGACCTGCGCCAGCAGCTCGCGCGTGCGCCGGTAGACCTCGTCGCGGTCGATCACCCCTAGCTTCGACGGCGGATGCGACAGGAAGATATTCTCCGCGATCGACATCAGCGGGATCAGCGCCAGCTCCTGATGAATGATGATGATGCCGAGCGCCTCAGAATCGTTGATGTCGCGGAAGCGCCGCTCCTCGCCTTCGAAGACGATGGTGCCCTCGTAGCTGCCATACGGATAGACCCCGCTGAGCACCTTCATCAGCGTCGATTTGCCGGCGCCGTTCTCGCCGACGAGCGCATGGATCTGCCCGGCGTGAACCGAGAAGTTGACGTCGCGCAGCGCCTGCACACCGGCAAAGCTCTTGCTGACGTTGCGCATCTCCAACATGGCGGTCATGGCTTTAGTGTCCCTAGATCACCGTCGTTCCGGGGCGCCCGTAGGGCGAACCCGGAACCTCGAGATTCTCAGGTGCGCAATTGCGCACCATAGTTCGATGCTTCGCATCGCCCCGGAATGACGGAGCAAGAAATTTACTGGAACTGCGACTTCTTGTAATAGCCGCTGTCGACCAGCACCTTCTCCCAATTGTCCTTGTAGACCACCACCGGCTTGAGCAGATAGGACGGGACGGTCTTGACGCCGTTCTCGTAGGTCTTGGTGTCGTTGACGGTGACCTCCTTGCCGGCCAGCGCGGCGTCGACCATGTCGGCTGTCACCTTGGCGAGGTCGCGGGTGTCCTTGAAGATGGTCGAATACTGGTCGCCGCGCAGCATGGCCTTGATCGACGGCACTTCGGCATCCTGGCCAGAGATAACAGGCATCGGCTGGTCGGCGCTGCCGTAGCCGACGCCCTTCAGCGAGGAGATGATGCCGATCGAGATGCCGTCATAGGGCGACAGCACGGCGTTTAGCTTCTTGTTGCCGTAGTAGGCGCTGAGCAGATTGTCCATGCGCGCCTGCGCGGTGGCACCGTCCCAGCGCAGGGTTGCGACCTTGTCCATGCCCATCTGGCCCGAGCCGACGACGAGCTTGCCGCTATCGATATAGGGCTTCAGCACGCTCATCGCGCCGTTATAGAAGAAGTAGGCGTTGTTGTCGTCGGGCGAGCCGCCGAACAGCTCGATGTTGAAAGGACCCTTGCCTTCCTTGAGACCGAGGCCTTTTTCGATCGATTGCGCCTGGAGCACGCCGACCTGGAAATTGTCGAAGGTCGCATAATAGTCGACGTTCGGCGTGCCGCGGATCAGGCGGTCATAGGCGATTACCGTGATGCCTTTTGCTTTTGCCTGCTTGAGCACGTCGGACAGCGTGGTGCCGTCGATCGCGGCGATCACCAGCGCCTTGGCGCCCTTGGTCACCATGTTCTCGACCTGCGAGAGCTGGTTCGGAATGTCGTCCTCGGCATATTGCAGGTCGGTATTGTAGCCGCGCTCCTTCAGCACCTTGACCATGTTGTTGCCGTCGTCGATCCAGCGCGCCGACGACTTCGTCGGCATGGCGATGCCGACGGTCGCCTTTTGGGCGAACGCGGTGACGCCTGAGGCCATCGTGGCAGCGCCGGCCAGCGCCAGCGCGAGGAATGTCGTCTTCAGTTTCAGCATGTTTCACTCCCTTGGGTGTCAGACTGTTTCTTCGTGACGTCGAGAACGTGGTCGTGGAATGTCTCTGGTCTCCTATGCGAGCTTGACGTCGGGCTCCGCGCGTCCGCGCGCGGATGCCTCCAGCAAGAAAGTGCAACCGGCTTGCGGATCGGCGGCGCGCGCAGTCGCGTCCATGTCCTGCCAGGCCGAGGTGACGAGCAGGCGCGACAGATCCGGGCCGACAAAGGCGGGGCAGCTCGCCTGCTTTGCCGGCACGCTCAGTGAGCGCAGACGCTCGCCTTGCGGCGAATAGACATCGATCCGGCCCGCGCCCCAGCAGGCATTCCAGATCATTCCGTCGGCATCGCACACTGAGCCATCAAGGCCGCCGATGCCGCTGTGGCGCAACAACACCTCCGGCTCGCCGCGCGGCAGACCCGTCGCAGGATTGAGCGGCACCGCGTAGAGCACGGCGCGTGCGCTGTCGGCGAAATAGCCGGTCGCGCCATCGGGCGCGAAACAGATCGAATTGGGAATGCTGATGCCGGAAAACAGCGTCGAGATCTTGCCGCGATGGAACGCATAGATCGCGCCCGCGCCTGCTTCCGCCCGGCGTCCCATGGTGCCGATCCAGAACGTGCCGGATTGATGCACCCGCGCGTCGTTGGAGCGGGTCCCGGGATTGTCGGCTTCGAGCGGACAGAGCAGCGTCATCGCGCCATCGGCGAGCTTGCGGATGTAGAGACCGTCCTCCGCGACGATCAATTGGCGCGCCGCATCGATGCGTCCGAGCGCGCTCGCCATCCGGCCGAGCGCGTGGACGCGGATGCTCCCGCTGTCGAGCCGCGCCTCGAACAGCAGCCCTTCGCGGATGTCGAACCACCAGGCAGTGTCGGTGGTCACGTCATAAGTCGGCCCTTCGCCCAGATGACAGGGATGGTCCGAGAGCACAGTCGTGGGCACCTGTTCCATCATGGTGACCTCACTGAAAAACGATAGACCGTATGATGGCGGTAGACTTCGCCGGGGTCGAGACGCGGGCTCGGAAAGTCCGGCCGGTTCGGCGCGTCCGGCCAGATGTGAGGCTCCAGGCACATGGCGTCCGATTGACGAATGAGCTTGCCGCCCTTCCCCGAGATCGTGCCATCGAGATAATTGCCGGAATAGACCTGGAGCCCAGGCTGGTCGGTGAGCAGTTCCATGATCCGTCCCGAGCGCGGCGCCTCCAGCCGCGCCGCGAGCTCGAGCTTGCCGTCGCGTCTGAGGCAATAAGTGTGGTCATAGCCTCTGCCGCTCTGCAATTGCTGATCGCTCTCGCGGATGCGCTCGCCGACCGGTCGCGGCTCGCGGAAGTCGAACGGCGTGCCCCCCACCGGCCGTGGCGGCTCCGGCAGCGGAATGGCGGCAGGATCGATCGCGAGGAAATGGTCGGCGGCGACCATCAGCTTATGATCGAGGACGGACGTACCCGACGTCGCGCCCTCGAGATTGAAGAAGCTGTGGTTGGTGAGATTGACGATGGTCGGCCAGTCCGTCCGCGCCTCCATGATGAGCGAGAGTTCGGCCGGGCCCGTGATGCGATAGGTCAGCCGCACGTCGAGCCGGCCGGGATAGTTCTCCTCGCCATGCGGGCTGACACAGATAAGCGTCACCGCGGGTTCGGCGCCCTCGTCGAGGTCCGCAATTTCCCAGAGCTTGCGGTCGAATCCGTCGAGGCCGCCGTGCAGCGCATTGGGGCCGTTGTTGACGGCAAGCTGTACCGTCTCACCGTCGAGCGAAAACTGCCCCTTGGCAATGCGATTGGCGTAGCGGCCGACGGTTGCGCCGAAGAACTTTCGTTCGGCGAGATAGCCGGCGAATGTGTCATGGCCGAGCACCACGTCGTCGTGGCCGCCCTGCACGTCCGGGGCGAACAACGCCTGAAGCACGGCGCCATGGGTGATGATCCGCGCCTCGAAGCCGCCCTGCCCGCGCAGTACGATGCGTTCGACCTTGCGGCCGTCCGGCAGCGTCCCAAAGTCGTCTCTGGTGATTTTTGATGCGGCCATGTTCAATCCACAAACGGCTCCACGATCGTGCGCTTGCCCAGCAGGAAGGCGTCGGCGACGAGACGCAGCGGCGTCAGGTCCATGTCGCTTGCGCCGGTCGCAGCGAGTTCGACGAAGCGCCGGTAGAGGCCGCGATATTCCTCATCGGGCGCCTCGGCAAGCACCTTGCCCTCGACGGACATGCGCGCGCCGCCGCTGGACAGAGTCATCCGGCCCTGATCCGTTTCGACGACAATATCCCAGCTTTGCGGCCCGGTCTGGCGGAAATCGAACTCGGCGGTCACGGGCAGACCGCTGATATCAGTCAGTATCAGGTTCGCCGCGATCGGGGCCTGGCAATTGGCTGGGAAGGCCAGCTCGGCGGCGGTGACGAACACGGGCTTCGGCAGAATCCTGGTGAGGATAGACAGCGCATTGATGCCGGGATCGAACACGCCGAGGCCGCCCGGCTCCCAGATCCAGGCCTGGCCGGGATGCCAGACGCGGACGTCTTCCTTCCAGCTGATCTGCACGGAGGCGATGCGGCGCTCGGCGAGCCATTGCCGCGCCGGCTCGACCGCCGGTGCATGGCGCGAATGCCAGGTCGCAAACAGCGTGCGCTTTGCCTCCGCCGCCATTGCGATCAGCGGATCGAGCTCGGCAACGCCGGTGCCCGGCGGCTTCTCCAGCATGACATGCTTGCCGGCAGCGAGCGCCGCGGCGGCCTGGGCCCGGCGCACCTGTGGCGGCGTACAGAGCGACACGGCATCGATCGGCGGCCCTTTCTCCAGCAGTTCCTCGATGGTGGCAAAATGCGGCAATTCCGGCAGCGACGCGTTGCGGCTGGCGACGGCCGCCAGTGTCGCGCCCGGCACCGCGTCGATCGCGCCGACATGCTGGTCACGCGCGATCTTGCCGAACCCGACGATGGCGATGCGAAGGTCTGTCACGCTCGTTCTCCAGTATCCGCCGACGGCATCGCCCCGGCCGGCGCGGTCTCGATCGCGGCACCCTCATGGCGATGCATTCCGTTGTGAATCACGAAGACCATCGCTTCGGCGGCAGCATCGGCATCGCCGACCGCGATGGCATCGACGATCTTCTGGTGCCACAACAGCACAGTGTCGCGATCCTCCGGCTCGACCGGGGCGCTGAGCAGGAACGATGCGCGCAGGGCGGCCTCGATGACGTGCCCAATCGAGCGCATGAACAAATTGCCCGAGGCACGCGCCACGGCCACGTGAAGCGCGAGATCGGCATCGGCAAAGCCCGCCGAGTCGGACGCCTCACGCCGCATGCGCTCCATGCTGCGCCGAAGTTCGGCGAGATCCTCCTCCGACCGCCGCGCCGCCGCGAGCATGGCCGCACGCGGCTCGACCGCGAGGCGGATTTCGGCGAGATCGTTGAGGAAGCGCTTGTCGATGCCGGCGTCGAGGTGCCAGGCCAGCACATCCGCATCGAACATGTTCCAGGCGCCACGCTCGCGCACGACGGTCCCGACCCGCGCCTTGGTGGTGAGCAGACCCTTGGCGACCAGCGTCTTCACGCTCTCCCGCAGCACCGGCCGCGACACACCGAACATCGCGATCATCTCGGCATCGCCCGGCAGACGCGTGCCTTCCGCATACCGGCCGGCGATGATGTCGACGCCGATCGAACGGGCCACCTCCGCATGGTTGGAGTGAGCCCGCCGCGTCGGGATGACGAGGATGCGAGAGGTCATGACGCCGCTCCTGCGCTCTTGACCACCGGCCGGCGCGCCAGCGCGACCAGCCCCTGCTGCAAGGCGATGAAAGCGAACAGTAGCACGCCGGTCGCGATCTTGGTCCACCAGCTCGACAATGTGCCGTCGAAATTGATGTAGGTCTGGATCAAGCCCTGGATCAGCACGCCGAGGAAGGTGCCGATCACCGAGCCCTGGCCGCCCGTGAGCAGCGTGCCGCCGATCACGACGGCGGCGATGCTGTCGAGCTCGACACCGACAGCGGAGAGCGAATAGCCGGCGCTGGTGTAGAATGAGAAGACGATGCCTGCGATGCCAGCGAGCATGCTCGACAGCATGTAGATCTTGATCGTCATCTTGCCGACGGCAACGCCCATCAGGCTTGCGGTGGTCCGGCTGCCGCCGAGCGCATAGACGTTGGCGCCGAACCGGGTGAGACGCAGAAGCAAGGCGCCGCCGATCACGATCACGAGCATGATGATCGCGATCGCGGTCAGCCGCCCCCCGCCGGGCATCCGCAGCGCGAAGTCCGACACGGTGGAATAGACCGGCGCGGTGATCGGCACCGATTCGGTCGAGAGCAGGAAGCTCGCGCCGCGCGCCAGGAACATGCCGGCCAGCGTGACGATGAAGGGCGGCAGGTCGAAGACATGGATCACCGCACCCATCGCCGCACCAAAGGCTGCCGAGAGCGCGAGAATGGCGACGAAGGCGACCAGTGGCGGCACGCCCCAGCGCTCGATCGCAAGTGCAACGAACACGGTGGTGAAGCCGATCACCGATCCGACCGAAAGATCTATGCCGCCGGAGATGATCACAAATGTCATGCCGGTCGCGACGATGCCGAGGAAGGCGTTGTCGGTGAGGAGGTTTCCTACCACGCGCGTCGACGCAATATTTGGAAACTGCATCGCGCAGAGCGCGAAGCCCGCAACGAGCACGATGGCCGTGATGAGGACGGGCGGCAGGCCTTTCATGCCTTGGTCCTCCGCAGCCGCATGGCAATGCCGGCGAACCCCGACAGTTTCGGTGATTGAAGCAGCAACACCGCCAGCACCACCACCGCCTTGACCAGCAGATTGAACTCCGGCGGATAGCCCGACAGCAGGATGCCGGTATTCATGGTCTGGATGATGAGCGCCCCCAGCACGGCCAGCACGAGGCTGAAACGGCCTCCGAACAACGAGGTACCGCCTATCACGACGGCGAGGATGGCATCGAGCTCGAGCCAGAGACCGGCATTGTTGGCATCGGCACCCATGATGTCGGCCGCCGCGATCACGCCGGCGAGCGCGGCGCACACGCCGCACCAGACGTAGACAGAAAGGATCATGGCGCGCGTGCCGACGCCGGCGAGCTCGCTCGCCCGGGCATTGCCGCCGGTGGCCTCGATCAGGAGGCCGAGCGCCGAGCCGCGCACCACTGCGGCGGTGAGGATCAGCATGCCCAAGGCAATCACGACCGGCACCGGCAGGCCGAGTACCGAGCCATTGCCGAGCCAGACCAGGTCCGGTGAGGAAAAGGTGACGATGCGCCCCTCGGTGATCAGCTGGGCAATGCCGCGTCCCGCCACCATCAGGATCAGCGTCGCCACGATCGGCTGCATGCCGAGCACGGCGACGAGGAAGCCGTTCCACAGACCGCAGACGAGTCCGGCGCCAAGCGCGGCCGCCAGCACGATCGGCAGCCCGTGGCTGTCGGCAAGGCTCGCCGCGATGGCGCCCGAGATCGCCATGACGGCGCCGACTGAGAGATCAATACCGCGCGTCGCGATCACCAGCACCATGCCGAGCGTGAGCAGCGCCACGGGCGTGCCGCGATTGAGCACGTCGATCAGGCTGCCGAACAGCCGCCCGTCCTGCAGGCGCAGGTCGAAGAACTGAGGTGATACGATGCGATCGATCGCCAGGATGACGATCAACGCCAGGACCTGGGCAAGGCCGCGGCGCGGCAGCAGCGCTGTCATGCCCGACCCTCATGCGCAGTCGCGGCGCCATCGGCGGCGATCGCCGCGAGAATGTTGCCAACGTCGATCGCCTCTCCAGCGAGCTCCTCGACATGGGCGCGGTCGCGCAGCACCACGACGCGGTCCGAATAGGTCACGATCTCGTCGAGCTCGGAGGAGATCACCAGCAGCGCCAGGCCCTCGTCGCACAGTTCGCGGATCAGGCGGATGATTTCGGCATGCGCACCGACATCGATGCCGCGGGTCGGCTCGTCCAGCACGAGAAGCCGCGGCGAGGTCGCGAGCCAGCGCGCCAGCAGCACTTTCTGTTGATTGCCGCCGGAGAGCAGGCCCACCGGCCGTTCCGGATCGGCGGGACGGATGTCGAGCATCTTGACGTAGCGGCGCGCGATCTCGTCCTGCTCGCGGCGCGACAGCGGACGATGCAGGCCGCGCTTGGCCTGGAGCGCGAGCACGATATTCTCGCGCACGCTGAGTTCGGCAACAATGCCGTCGGTCTTGCGCTCCTCCGGGCAATAGCCAAAACCGTGGCGCACGCCGTCGCGCGGCGACTGCAGCCGCACCGGCGCGCCTTCCACCGTCGCCTGCCCGCGATCGGCGCGTTCGGCGCCGAACACCAGCCGTGCGGTTTCGGTCCGGCCCGAGCCGAGCAATCCGGCAAGGCCGACGACCTCGCCATGGCGCAGCTCGAGATTGAACGGCGCGATGTAACCGGCCTTGCCGTAACCTTCGAAGCTCGCGCAGATCTCGCGCGCCTTGTGCTCGGTGACGGAAGCCCGCGCGCTGGTGGTCTCTGCAAGCTCGCGACCGAGCATCATGCGGATCAGGTCGAGGCGCGGCAGCGAGACTGTCTCACGCTCGCCGACCAGGCGGCCGTTGCGTAGCACCGTGATGCGGTCGGAGATCTCGTAGACCTGGTCGAGGAAGTGGCTGACGAAGACGATGCCGATGCCGCGCTGAGCGAGCTGGCGCATGATGCCGAAGAGAATCTCGACCTCATGGCGGTCCAGGCTGGCGGTCGGCTCGTCCAGGATCAGCACGCGCGCGGAGAGATCGACGGCGCGCGCGATCGCGGTGACGTGCTGGATCGCCACCGAATAGTTGCCGAGCGACGCGGCGACATCGATATCGAGGCCGAAATCCGCTAGCAGCGCCTTGGCACGGCGGCGCATCTCGCTTTCTCGCACGATGCCGAAGCGCATCGGCTGCCGGTCGAGAAACAGGTTCTGCGCCACCGACAGGTTCGGCACCAGGTTGACTTCCTGGTAGACGGTGGCGATGCCGGCCCCAAGCGCCGCCTTGGCCGAGCGCGGCGCGACCTCTTCACCACCGATCCTGACGATGCCGGCATCGCGCGGGAATACGCCGGTGATCACCTTGATCAGCGTGGACTTGCCGGCGCCGTTCTCGCCGAGCAGCGCATGGATCTCGCCGGCACGCAGCGTGAAGTCGACCTCCTGCAACGCGCGCACCGCACCAAAGCTCTTGCTGATCCCGCGCACCTCCAGCAGCGGCGAAGCAGGATCGGAACTGTTTTCCATCGCGACGTCACTCCCACCGGCGTCCGCTTATGATGCGGATGCCCAGCCTATTCGTTCGCGCAGCGGTTTCGAAGGGGGCCGGACCGCTGGAAGCAGCCCGGCGCATTGCCCGCCTCAGTAACCGAGGCCCTTCTTGCTGTCGTAGATCTTCTGCGGATCGTCGGCGGCGGTATAGAGCTTGGACTCGGTCTGGATCCATTTGGGCGGAACCGTGCCCTTCTCCTTGAACGCCGCAATGGCATCGAGCGCTGGGCCGGCCATGTTCGGGGTCAGCTCGACCGTTGCGTTGGCTTCGCCGGCGGCCATCGCCTTGAAGATGTCGGGGACCGCGTCGATCGAGACCGTGAGGATCTCCTTGCCGGGTTTGAGACCGGCTTCCTTCATGGCCTGGATCGCGCCGACCATCATGTCATCGTTGTGGGCGTAGACCGCGCAGATCGACTTGCCGCCGCCTTCGGCCTTGATGAAGCTTTCCATCACCTCCTTGCCCTTGGCGCGGGTGAAGTCGCCGGTCTGGCTGCGCACCACCTTCAGGTTCGCATGTTTGGCGATGGCGGTGTCGAAACCCTTCTTGCGGTTGGCCGCGACGCTGGCGCCGACCGTGCCCTGCAACTCGACGATGTTGCAGGCCTTCGTCCCGACCGTCTTGGCGAGCCAGTCGCCGGCGACGGCGCCTTCATGCACGCTGTCGGAGGTGACGGCGGTGAGATAGAGGTCCTTGCCGGAAGGGTCGATGTCGCGGTCGAGCAGCACGACCGGGATCTTGGCTTCCTTGGCTTCCTTCAGCACCGACTCCCAGCCGGTCGAGACGACGGGCGCAAGGAAGATGGCATCGACGTTTTGCGCGATGAAAGAGCGGATCGCCTTGATCTGGTTCTCCTGCTTCTGCTGCGCGTCGGCAATCTTGAGATTGACTTTGCGCTTAGCGGCTTCCTGCTTGGAGACCGAAGTCTCGGCCGCGCGCCAGCCGGATTCCGATCCGATCTGCGAGAAGCCGATGGTGAGCTGGGCAGCGCTGGCTGGTAGCGCGAGCAACAAGGCGGCCGCGGCGCTGGCCGCAAAGAGGACTTTAGGGGTCATCAGGCGTGTCTCCCAAGATGTTTATCTGAGATGCCGATTGGTATCATGGCACCCACAGGCCAGCCTTTGGGGCGGCGGAAGGCACTATTTCACGGAAGATGGGTTCCGACTAGTCATATTATTTGACTATTCGACGGAAGACAGAGATCGGCGGGATGGACGGTCTTACGACACGCTCAGAGCGATTTTGTTCCAGCGCTGCAACGGGGAGATGAAAATTATGGGCGGCCAGGATGAGGGAGTCCGCGAGAACGGTGACCGACAGCCTCGCAATCTCCTCCGCATGGGAAGAGTTCTGCGCCTATCGACCAGATCGACTCGTGGAGAGTCCCCTCTCCCGCCACGCTTCGCGTGTCGGCCTTTCCCCGCGTGCGGGGAGAGGCGATGAAACTAGATCAGCTTCCGTTGCGCCAGATTCTTCATCAGCGCGCCGATGCCAAACGTCCAGGGCTCGCACTCGTCACTGGTGCGCATGCGATTGACGAGCTTGCCCAGTTGCGGCGCGGAGATCGTGACGATGTCGTCCCGCTTGTGGGTGAACCCCTGCCCTGGCGCATCGCGATCCTTGACCGGTGCGAACATCGTTCCCAGGAACAGCACGAAGCCGTCAGGGTATTGATGGATCTTGCCGATGGTCTGCGCGACCAGATCAGTCGGATCGCGGCTGATCTTGCTGATCGAGGAATGGCCGTCGAGGACGAAGCCGTCCGTGCCCGTGACATTCAGGCTGATCTCCAGCTTGCGCGCGTCGTCGAGCGTAAAACTGTCGTCGAACAGGCGCAGCAGCGGACCGATTGCGCAGGACGCGTTGTTGTCCTTGGCCTTCGACAGCAGCAGCGCCGAACGGCCTTCGAAATCGCGCAGATTCACGTCGTTGCCGAGCGCTCCGCCGACGATCTTGCCACGGCTGGAGACGAACAGCACCAGTTCGGGCTCCGGATTATTCCAGGTCGATTTCGGATGCAGGCCGGCATCCATGCCGGTGCCGACCGACGACAGCGTCGGCGCCTTGGTGAAGACTTCGGCGTCGGGGCCGATACCGACCTCGAGATACTGGCTCCAGGCGTTCTGATCGATCAGCACCTGCTTCAAGTGCATCGCCTGGTCCGAGCCCGGCTTGAGCTTGGACAGATCGTCGCCGATCAGCCGTGTGACTTCTTTGCGGATCGCCTCGGCGGAGGCCGGGTTGCCCTTGGCGCGCTCCTCGATGACGCGTTCGAGCATCGAGATGGCGAAGGTGACGCCCGCAGCCTTCAATGTCTGGAGATCGACCGGTGCAAGCAACCAAGGCTTTTTCGGGTCACGCCCGTCCGGTGCCGTGTTGGCAACAATTGCTTCGAGATCGCCGATGCGTTCACCCTTGGCCGCAGCAAGCGCCTGGGCGGGATTGTCTTCTTCGCAGAGCGCGCTGATGGTCGGGAATCTGGCGGTGACATCGAACACGCCGTCGCCGCGCACGGCGACCACGGCCGGACCATTGACCTGCGGCAGCCAGACGCGGCCGGCCAATGTTCCCCGCGTGCCATCCTCGGGGAGAAGACCCTTCACAGTCAATGTCGTCATGGCCGGCGTCCTCGCTGTTTCTAAGGACCGGCCGCGCTCGAAGACGGCCGATCGCATTGGCGAAGACCAATAAACGTCTGGCGGGGGAAGTCCAGAGCGGCAACGAGGCCGCTATGCCCCTGCCCGCGCCTTGCGGGCCGCGATCTGCTGCAGCGCCCAGCGTGCGTTCTTGCGGACATCGGGATCGGTATCGTCGGCGATCACGGCCAGGAACGCCTCGCCGTCGGGATGGGCGATCTCGCCGAGCGCGGCGGCCGCCTCCTTGCGCAGGTTCGCCTGGTCATGGTTGACGCAATTGCCAATCGGGCGCACCGCGCGCTCGACCTTCATCTTGCCGAGGCTGCGAATGGCCTTGAGCCGCACCTGCCAGAATTCGTCGGCGAGCGAGCTGACGAGCTGATCGGCCGCGAGCGAACCGTTGGCGTTGAGACCCAGCGTTTCCGCAGCCATCTCGCGGACCATCCAGTCCGGGTCTTTCAGCGCGCGCGTGATCGTCTCTGCCGCGGGCTTCATCTGCGAGAAAGCCAACGCGCTGACCGCGGCGCGGCGGACATGGGCGTCGGGATCGTTGATCAGCGCGGTCAGCGCCGGGATCGATTCCTCAAGCTTCAAGAATCCGATCACGCCGATCGCCTGCACGCGCACGGCGGCGTCAGTGTCCTGGAGTGCTTCCAGCGCCGGCTTGAGCGTATCCTTGCAGCGCAATTCCTTCAGCGCGCGCAGCGCGCCCATGCGGACGAAGGCGTGCGCGTGCTTGACCAGCGGCAGGATGATCCCGGCGCAGGCCGGATCCTTGAACTCGGCCATGCTGTCGGCCGCCGCCGCCGCAACGATCCGCTCTGGGTCGACCAGCAGCTTCACCAGCGCGCTCGCCGCCTCCGGCCCGTCGAACTCGCCGAGCGCCATCGCGACCTGCTGGCGCACGCCGCTGTCGGGATCGGCAACCATCTTGGCGAGATGCGCGACCGCGGCGGGATCGCCGGAATGGCCGAGCGCGATGATGGCGACCCGACGCTCGGCGGGATCGGCCGCCTGCAGCCGCTCGTCAGCGTCTTCGAGGTCGTCATAGGACTCGAACGGGCTCGACATGATCACCTCAACAGATAGGGAATGTTGACGGTGACGGCACCGGTCGGGCAATCGGCTTCGCAGGGCATGCAATACCAACACTCGTCATAGGCCATGTAGGCCTTGTTGGTCATGTCGCTGATGCGCAGGACGTCGAGCGGGCATACGTCGACGCAGACGGTGCAACCCTTGTCAGCGATGCATTTGGCGTCGTCGACGACCACTGGAACCGATGTCTGATAGGACGCGAGAGGCATATGATGTCTCCTGTTGCTGTGTTCTGGTGTGTCAGGCCGAGGCGCGGATGCGCTGCTTGTCGTAGAGATCCTTTTCGTCGTCGGCGATCGGCACGACATAAGGCTCCACGGCGCGCTTCTCGCTGGTCATCTTGCCGTCGCGCTTGGACAGCAGGGTGTGGCAGAACCAGTTCTCGTTGTCCTTCTCCGGGAAATCCGTGCGCCAGTGATAGAGGCCCCAGCGGCTCTCCTCGCGGTAGAGCGAAGCGTGCGCAGCCATGTCGGCGCAATCCATGATCGACTGCACTTCGAGGGCGCGGAGCAGCTCGTGCGCGTTGCGCGCGATCATGCGCTCCTGCATGTCCTCCCGCGCCTCGGCGAGGCGGCGCATCCCGAGCTCGTATTTGCGCGTGACCTTCGGCGGCTGGAGATAGTCGTTGACCAGGCGCCGGGTCTTGTACTCGATCTGGTTCGGCGGAATGCCGTCCTCGCGCTTGGTCGGCGCCATCACGCGCTCGCGCTCCATCGCGACGTCGGCGGCGTCGAACTCCGCGAAGTCATGGCTGTCGGCGAACTCCATCGCATCGATACCGGCGACCGAGCCGTTGGTGAAGGCGCCCAGCATGTAATTGTGCGGCACGCTCGCCATGTCGCCGGCGGCGTAGAGGCCGGGCACGGTGGTGCGGGCATTGTCGTCGACGAACACGCCGGAGGCGCTGTGGCCGGAGCAGAAGCCGATTTCGGAGATGTGCATCTCGATCGACTCGCTGCGGTAGTCGACGCCGCGCCCCTGCTGGAACAGGCCGCGCGTCGGTCGCTCCACCTTGTGCAGCGTGGACTCGATCTCGGAGATGGTGTCGGGATGGAGATGCTTGAGCTGGAGAAACACCGGGCCCTTGCCGGACAGGAGCTCGTTGTAGAACTCCAGCATCATCTGACCCGACCAGTAGTCGCATTCGATGAAGCGCGAGCCCTCGTTGTTCGCCGTATATGCGCCGAAGGGGCCGGCGACATAGGCGCAGGCCGGGCCGTTATAGTCCTTGATCAGCGGGTTGATCTGGAAGCATTCGAGGTTCGCGAGCGCGGCGCCGGCATGATAGGCCATGGCGTAACCGTCGCCGGAATTGGCCGCGTTCTCATAGGTGCCGAACATGTAGCCCGACGTTGGCAGGCCCAGGCGGCCGGCGGCGCCCATGCAGAGGATCACGGCCTTGGCCTTGATCACCAGCATCTCGGCGGTGCGGGTATTGACACTGACGGCCCCCGCGATGCGACCATCGGCGGACTTCAGCAGCCGCGTCGCCATGTAGCGGTTGGAGATCAGGATGCGGGCCCGACGAAGTTGGCGGTACAGCGCCTTCTTCACGGTCTCGCCGTTCGGCATCGGCAGAACGTAGGTGCCGATGTGGTGCACCTTCTTGACGGCGTAGTCGCCGTTCTCGTTCTTCAGGAAGCGGATGCCGAAGCTGTCCAGTTCCTCGATGATCTTGTAGCAGTTCTGCGCGTACTTATAGACCGCCTTCTGATCGACGATGCCGTCATTGGCGATGGTGATTTCCTTGGTGTACTGCTCCGGGGTCGCGTAACCGGGGATGACGGCGTTGTTGAGCCCATCCATACCCATCGAGATCGCGCCGGAGCGCTTGACGTTGGCTTTCTCGAGCAGGACGACATTGGCCTTCGGGTTCTTCAGCTTCGCCTTCAGCGCCGCCATCGGGCCGGCCGTGCCGCCGCCGATCACCAGCACATCGCAGGAAACCTCGGAAAGTCCGTCGACGATCTGATCTAGTGCCATCACTTGCTCCTGGTTCGCCGATAGCCGGCGCCTTTGCATTAGATTTGTTCAGGGAGCTTTCCGGCGATAGCAATTAGTTGTCGCCGGGATGCGATTTGCGCCTCAGCGCTCGACGAAGGCCTTTTCGATGACGAAATGACCGGGCTGGCTATGGTTGCCTTCCGCGAAGCCGCGTGCGGAGAACATGTCGTGCAGCTCCTCCAGCATCGCGGGACTGCCGCACAGCATGATGCGGTCGGTCTCGATATCGAGGCCGGATTGCTCGAGATCGTCAAAAAGCTGGTTCGAGGCGATCAGGTCGGTGATGCGGCCGCGGTTCCGGAACGGCTCGCGGGTGACGGTCGGGTAGTAGACGAGCTTGTCACGGATCAACGGCCCGAAGAATTCGTGATTGCGCAGACCATCGACGACGTGCTCGCCATAGGCAAGCTCGGAGACCTGGCGGCAGCCATGGGCGAGCACGATGGTCTCGTAGTTCTCGTAGACGTCGGGGTCCTTGATCAGGCTGGCGAAGGGCGCAAGGCCCGTTCCGGTCGAGAGCAGCAGCAGGCGCTTTCCCGGAATGAGATTGCCGGTGATCAGCGTCCCCGTCGCCTTGCGGCCGACCAGGATGATATCGCCTTCCCTGATCTTCTGCAGGCGCGAGGTCAGCGGGCCGTCCTGAACCTTGATCGAGAAGAATTCGAGCGCCTCCTCGTGGTTGGCGCTGGCCATGCTGTAGGCCCGCATCAAGGGCTTGCCTTCGACCTCCAGGCCGATCATCGCGAACTGACCGTTCTGGAAACGAAAACCGGGATCGCGCGTCGCGGTGAAGCTGAACAGGGACTCGGTCCAGTGCCTGACCGACAGAACCGTTTCCTTCTGAAATGCACTCATGCTCTCTCCTTCGATCGATGGCGCAGAAGGTTTCCAAGAGCAGCGAGTCCGGCAATGCGGAAGTGGAATTCCCGGTCGATTAGTTTCACATTTCGCGAGCGATGACTGAAGAAGGCACGCGATCCGGCCTGCGCCGGCAATTAGTTGCTATTCGTATGCGCCCGCACCGACGTAGATAGAAGTCGGAGGTTCGTCATGACCATGACCTTGCTGGCACCTGCTGTCGCCGACTATGAAGCCAGCGCCGATCTCGCCGCGCTGCTGGTCCGCACCCCACAGGACGACGCGCTCAGCGTTTCTGCCGAAACACTCCGCCTCTCCTGCAAATGCGCCCACTGCACCCGCGCACGCTTCGATGGCCGCTTTCCTGAAGCATTTCCCGGCATTGCCATAACCGAGATCGGCGACCTCGGTTACGGGCTGAACATCTCGTTCTCGGATGGGCATAACCGCGGCATTTACCCGAAGTCCTATCTGCTCAGCCTGGCCGGGAGTTTGCCCCCATAACTTAGTCGTCATTCCGGGGCGCCCGGAGGGCGAGCCCGGAATCCGTAGCCCCGGCTCGTGGTTATGGATTCCGGGCCTGCGCGCTTTGCGCCATCCCGGAATGACGCAGAAAGTGAATCGCTCCCCATCTGGCACGGACATTGCTCCTCTTTAGAACGATTTGAACGTTCCGGAGGCAGACGATGTTGCAGGCCGCCAATGTGGTTCGTGGGCCCATTCCCCCGGCAGTCCGATCCGCCGGCAGCTCCTCGCTGCTGCTCACCGAAAACCAGCAATGGATCGGCGGGCCGCCGCCACTGATGGACAAGCTCTCTCCGCGCGAGCGGGAGCTGGTGCTCAAGCAGGGCCGCCGCAAGGTGCTCAACCGCGGCCAGACGCTGTTCAGCCAGGGCGGCAGGCATGACGGCATCTGGCTGATCGAGAGCGGCCGCATCCGGGTGTTCTACACCTCGCCGCTCGGACGCGAGATCACGCTCGCTTATTGGCATGTCGGCAATTTCGTCGGCGGGCCCGAAGTATTCGAAGGCACCGTGCATCAATGGTCCGGCGTCGCGTCCAGCAATTGCAGCGTGGTGCATCTGCCCGGGAAGGAGTTACGATCACTTGCCGCAGAAATCCCGAACCTCGCGATCGGTCTCATTGAAGGCCTCACCTTCAAGGGCAAGTGCTATTCGGCGCTGGCGCAGATGCTGGGAACGCGCTCGATCACGCAGCGGCTTGCGCACCTGTTGCTGCACCTCGTGGAGCTCTATGGCGTCGACGACGCCGACGGCACGGTGATCGCCGCAGCCTTCACCCACGCTGACATCGCCCACATGGTTGGCGCCACAAGGCAATGGGTCACGATCAGCTTGAAGCGCATGCAGGAGAAGGGAATCGTGCTGACCAAGCGGTCGCAGATCGTGATCTGCCGGACCGACGTACTGGAGGAGATGCGCGGTCACGCAGCTGACTAGACGAATTTGCGGCCAAGCCCGGTGCACAGGCAAGCGGCTTTATAGTGCAGGACTGCCCAAGGAGTATGCAATCAGAGTTTCCCGGCAACTAATCGACTGCGACAGCCACTCCGGATTTGCCCTGCCTGCGCCCTCACCCAATCATGGCAACCACAGCACATCCAACCGAATGAGGATGAGAATGGTCCGCCATCTTCCCACGCTCTCGATCGCGATGTCGGTGACGTCGCTGGCGCTATTCGTCACGCAACCGGCCTCGGCGGAAACCGTCACGCTCGGCATCGGAACGCAGGACACCACGACCAACACGGTGACCGCCGGCGTCGTCATCCGCCAATTGCGTCTCCTGGAAAAATACCTGCCGAAGGACGGAAAATACGCCAACATCAAGTTCGAGCTGGAGTGGCAGAATTTCACCTCCGGTCCACCCGTCACCAATGCGATGATGGCGAACAAGCTCCAGATCGGCATGATGGGCGACTATCCGCTGATCGTGAACGGCTTCACCTTCGAGAGCAATCCGGAGAGCAAGAGCCGGCTGATCGGCATTGCCGCCTATAGCTTGTCCGGCTCCGGCAATGGCCTCGTCGTCCACAAGGACTCGCCCTACTACGATCTCGCCGATCTCAAGGGCAAGCTCGTCAGCGTCCCCTTCGGCTCCGCTGCGCACGGCATGGTTCTGAAGGCGATGCAGGACCGTGGCTATGCATCCGACTTCTTCCAGCTCGTCAGCCAGAGCCCCGAGGTCGGCTCGACCAACCTCCAGGAGAAAAAGATCGACGCGCACGCCGACTTCGTGCCCTTCGCCGAGCTGCTGCCGTTCCGCGGCTTCGCGCGAAAGATCTTTGACGGCGTCGAGACGAACCTGCCGACTTTCCACGGCATCGTCGTCCGCACCGACTTCGCCGAGAAGTATCCCGAGGTCGTCGTCGCCTACTTCAAGGCGCTGATCGCCGCCAACCAGTGGCTGCGCGAGGATCCGAAGCTTGCCGCAGAAAAGATCCAGCAGTGGACCGGCATCAACAAGGAAGTCGTCTACATCTTCCTCGGCCCCGGCGGCAACATGACCACCGATCCCTCGATCAAGCCGGCGCTGATCGATGCCGCAACCGCCGACGTCAAGGTGCTGCAGAACCTCGGTCGCATGAAGGAATTCGATCCCAGGAAGTGGGTCGACGACAGCTACGTCCGCAAGGCCTATGCCGAGATGACGCTCGACTATGACACGCAGCTTGCGAGCACCAGGAACTATGAGGTCTCCGGCGAGGATGCCTTCTGCAAGAAGCCGATCACCGACCCGCGCAAGGCCGGCGAGGTCTGGGTCGACGATGCCGGCATCATGCCCTTCTCGTCAGCCAGTTGCACGCTCGGCGCCTATGCCGACTACAAGGCCAAAGGCAAGAAGATCAACGTCGCTTACGTCTTCGATACGACCCGGGGTATCAAGCTGTTCGCCGACCAGGCCTTCTTCGCGGTCGGCAATGGCGATGTCGCGCCGTTCCTGCTGAAGAAGGACGCCGAAGCATACGCGGCCAAGATCAGCGGCAAGGTGCTCGGCTTCGACGACGCGGTAAAAGCGGTAGTCGGCGGAGGCAAGACGTGAGCAGTCCCGCCCTCGTCAGACATCCCGAGGATAGCATGCCGGCAACAGCCATTGCAGAGGCGGGCCGCGGGCCCGCCGCCACACCGCTCGCAACCCCCGCCTCCTTCGGTACGATCGCGCTGCGCTGGTACCGGCTCAACCAGGGCCGGCTGCGCGCCACCGCGATCGGCATCGCCTCGCTGATCGCCTTCCTCCTGGTCTGGCATCTGCTCACGACCTATCGCGTCGTGTTCTTCGTGCGCTTCACCAACGTGCCCTCGCCGCTCGCGGTCTATGCGAGCTTCACCACGGCGATCCACGACCCCAAATTCCTGATGCATATCCTGCTGAGCTGCCGGCGCATCTTCATCGGCTTCTCACTCGCAGCCATCGTCGGCGTGCCGCTCGGCCTGATCATGGGGCGATTCAAGCTGCTGCACGAGGTGATCTTCCCGGTCGCCGAAGTGCTGCGGCCGATCCCGGCAATCGCCTGGGTGCCGATGGCCATCATGCTGTGGCCGACCAACGAGCAGAGCATCGTCTTCATCACCTTCCTCGGCTCGTTCTTCCCGATCCTGGTCAACACGCTGCACGGCATGTCGCTGGTCGATCCCGTTCTGGTTCGCGCCGCGCAATGTCTCGGTGCGCGCGAGCGGTCGATCTTCCGCGAGGTGTATTTTCCGGCCTCCCTGCCGCACATTTTCACCGGCCTTACCGTCGGCATGGGCGTCGCATGGGTGTCGCTGATCGCCGCCGAGATGATCTCCGGTCAATACGGCATCGGCTATTTCACCTGGGAAGCCTATTCGCTGGTCCAGTATGCCGACATCGCGCTCGGCATGATCGCAATCGGCGTGCTCGGTCTCGGATCGAGCCTGCTTATCAGGGGCGCGGGACAGTTGGTGATGCCGTGGAGGTCGACATGAGTGAGGTGCTTGCGAACACGTCGAAGGGCCACATCGAGGTCAGGAACTTCTCCCTCGCCTACGAGACGATCGAGGGACCCGTTCAGGCCGTCACGGATACGCAGATCCAAGTGAGGCCCGGCGAGTTCGTTTCGATCGTCGGCCCCTCCGGCTGCGGAAAATCGACGCTGCTCAACGCGGTCGCAGGCTTCCTCAAGCCGACAACGGGCATCGTCACCGTCGATGGCGAGCGCGTCAATGGCCCCAGCGCCGAGCGCGGCATGGTGTTCCAGCAGTATTCGCTGTTCCCCTGGAAGACGGTGCGGGAGAACGTCGAGTTCGGCCTGAAGATGCGCGGCATGCCACGCTCGCAGCGCGAACGCGCCGCGCGCACGCTGCTGGGGCTCGCGGGGCTCGAGGCGTTCGAGAAGCACTATCCGGAAAAGCTGTCCGGCGGCATGAAGCAGCGCGTCGGCATCGTCCGCGCGCTCGCCACGGGACCGAAGGTCCTGCTGCTGGATGAGCCCTTCGGTGCGCTCGACGCGCAGACCCGCGTCATCATGCAGCAGATCCTCACCAACATGTGGCAGCGGCTGAAGATCTCGGTGCTGTTCGTCACCCACGATATCGACGAGGCGATCTTCCTCTCCGACCGCGTCTACTGTATGACCGCGCGGCCCGGCTCGATCAAGGCGGAGATCCCGATCCCGCTGGAGCGGCCGCGGCAGCAATCGATGATGATGTCGTCGGAGTTCCTGGCGCTTCGCCGCGGGCTGATGTCGCTGATCCGCGAGGAGAGCCTGAAGGCGATGGGCGGCGAGATCAACGACACGGGCATGCAGGGCCTGAACATCGAGTTGCACGGCCATTCGCTCGCGGATGTGATCTAGAGCATGATCCGGAAAAGTGTGCAGCGGTTTTCCGGAAAGATCATGCTCAAACAATAAACTAAAGCGCGATGACGATTCACCCTAATCTCATCGCGCTTTAGGCGCCGCCGACACACTTGATTTCGCAGGGCAGGCGAAGCGACGCGTGCCCACCATCCTCACCACGAATGTGGATGCACGGCGGGCACGACGCATTCGCGCCTTTGCCCACCGTAGGACTATCTTGTTCCAATCACTTAAACCAATGCACCAGCGCGAGGCTGATGCCGAGCAGTAGCAGCAGCGAGAGCGTGACGGCTGCCGTCACCCTGCCTCCGACATTGGCGAGCACGCGGACGTCGACGCCTAGGCCGAGTGCGGCCATCGACACCACGGTGAGAAAACCGGTGATCTTCGTCACGGGACCGACCACCATCGCCGGCACGATCTCGAGCGAGCGCAAGGTCGCCAGCGCGAGAAAACCGAGGATGAACCACGGAACCAGGCGGAAAAAGCCGACATTGGTCTTCTTGGCATCGCTCTGCCAGCGCGAGGCAATGAGGGAAAGGCCGACAACGACGGGCCCGAGCATCAGGACGCGCATCAGCTTGACGAGCGTGCCGATCTGGGTCGAGACGAGACCGGCCGGCACGGTTGCGGCCAGCACCTGCGGCACCGCATAGACCGTGAGGCCCGCGAGGATGCCGTATTGCGTGGCCGACAATTGCAGCAGCGGGATCAGGAGCGGCAGTCCGAGCACCATCATCACGCCGAGGATGGCGGTGAAGGAGATCGAGGATGCGATCTCCTCGTTGTTGGCGCCGATAATGGGCGCCACGGCAGCGATCGCCGAATTGCCGCAAATCGAGTTGCCGCAGGCGATCAGGATCGACAGGCGTGTCGACAGACCCAACAGACGGCTGAGGCCGAAGGAGGCACATAGCGCGATCACGACGACGGCCGCGATCGAGACGAGGAGCGCGATGCCCGAGGCGGCGATCGCGGCAAAGCTGATCGAGGCTCCCAGCAGCATGACCGCGACCTCGAGCAGCTGTTTCGCGCTGAAGGCGATCCCGGTCTGCCACCGGGGCGCCGGCTTCCAGAAGCTGCGGAGCGCCATTCCGAGCAGGATCGCCATGACGAGTGCTTCGACATAGGGATGCTCGAACATACCCAGTTCGGCGCGCTCCAGCAGGGCGGAGACGCCGGCGATCAGAACGCAAAGGAGAATGCCGGGAATCAGCGCCGCAATGCGGCTTGCGGCTGTGGCCGGCTTGGCGTCGGCCGGGCTGGATGCTTGATTCTGCGACACAAATTTCTCCCTGAGGAGAAGGATTTATACGCAGCGCGGCCCCGGAGGGAAATAAGTTTTCGACATATCAGGCCCCGAGGGAGGTTCTATCCTCAGCCCGGACAACCAGCCTCAGAAGATCAGGCTCTTGGCGAGGGAAGCGACGCGGCTGAAGCCGTCATAGACGCCGGGCTCGAAGAAGGCGGCGCGGGCAAGCACGATCCCCGCAACCAGCGACCAGAACAGCCCGGTGCCCGCGCGCAGCAAAAGCTTCGACGTGCGCGACCGCGGCTGGGTGTCCGTCGCGGACACCAATTGCTCGCCGAAGGGTTCAAATCCGGTACGTTCCATAGCTCTGGCCAATCCATCAAATTCTGATGGGGAATGTCGTCGTTTCGGCCCCAAACGGCAATGGAAGCGATTGGCGTTTTTGTCCTCTCGAAGGAAAACTCCTTCCGTCCGACAAGCTCAGGACAATAGTTTTCTTCTTCCGGCCTGTTTGGACACCGGCACCCAACTTACAGGGCCAGGTAGCGGCGGCGGATCGCCTCGTTGGCCTTCAACTCGTCAATTCCGGCGGCGTAGACGATCTGGCCCTTGTCGATGACGGTGGCGTGACTCGCCAGCCCCAGGCAGAAATGCATGTTCTGCTCGGCGATCAGCACGGTCGATCCGAGCTGCCGGAGTTGTCGCAACAGTTCGCCGATCCGCTGTACGATGATCGGCGCGAGGCCCTCGCTCGGCTCGTCCAGCAGCAGCAGCGCCGGATTGCCCATCAGTGTGCGCGCGATCGCCAGCATCTGCTGCTCGCCGCCCGAGAGGCGCCCGGCAATGCGATGACGCAGCGGTTCCAGGAGCGGAAAGACGTCGTAGATGCGCTTCATCGGCCATTCGTCCTGGCCGTCCGGCCCCTTCTTTCTCCCGATGACGAGATTGTCTTCGACCGTGTGCTCCGGAAAGATCTGGCGGTCCTCCGCCACGAAGCCGAGGCCGGCGCGCGCGATGGTGTGCGGCTTGAGGCCGGATATCACCGTTCCGCGCAGGCTCACCCTGCCCCGTCGCGGCGGCGCCAGTCCCATGATCGCCTTCATCGTCGTCGACTTGCCGGCGCCGTTGCGGCCGAGCAGCGCCATCGTCTCGCCTTGCCGCACAGAGAGACCAACGCCGAACAGGATCTGGCTGGTGCCGTAATAGACGTCGAGATCAGCGACTTCGATGACGGCGGTGCTCATGCGGCGGCTCCCGCATGCTCGGTGCCGAGATAGGCGTCGATCACGGCGCTGTCGTTGCGGATCTTGTCGGGTGTGCCGGTCGCGAGGATTCGACCGTAGCACAGCACGACGATCTTGGGCGCGATCTTGAACACGATGTCCATGTCGTGCTCGATGAAGACGACCGTGATCTTCTGGGTCTCCCAGAGCTCGCGCACCTTGTCGATCATGCGCCAGCGCTCCTCCGGTCCCATCCCGGCGGTCGGCTCGTCCAGCAGCAGCACCTTCGGTTCGAGCACGAGCGCCAAGGCGATGTCGAGCAGCTTCTGATCACCGTGCGACAGGATCGCGGCCGTGCGATGGCGTTTGCTCGCCAACCCCAGGAGCTCCATCACGTGCTCGGCGCGGTCGCGCGTCTCGGGCAGAGGAAAGCGCTTGTGCAACACCGCGGAGGTGCGCTGGTCGGCGCTGACGGCCGCGAGCATGGTTTCCTGCACCGTCAGCGACTTGAAAATGCTGGCGACCTGGAAAGCGCGGCCGATACCGTGGCGCACGATCTCCGGCGGCGAGCGGCCGGCGAGATCGATGCCGTCGAGCAGAACCTGGCCGGAATCCGGCTTCAAGGCACCAGTGATCAGATTGAAGAACGTGCTCTTGCCTGCGCCGTTCGGCCCGATCACGGCAGAGCGAGCCGTCGGGAAAATCGAGCGAGACGTCGTTGGTCGCCTTCACGCCGCCGAAGGATTTTGCGAGGTTGCGGATCTCAAGCATGGTGCGCCTCGCGCCGTTGTCCGGCACCGTCATTCCGGGATGGTCCGTCAGGACCAGACCCGGAATCTCGAGATTCCGGGTTCGCACTTCGTGCGCCCCGGAATGACTGCCCGATAGGTCCATCGCACATCGCTAGCGCTCCTCGCCCGTCTCGCGCCGATGCGCGTACCATTCGGCGACGAAATCCAGGAGGCCCTTGCGCAAACCGAGCGCGAAAAACAGGATGACGACCCCAAGCACGATGCCGTGGTATTCGGTGAACCGCGTGACAGTATCGTTGAGCAGCAGCAGCAGCACGGTGCCGACCATCGGACCAAGAAAAGTGGAGACGCCGCCGAGCATGTTGATGAAGATACCCTCCCCCGAGATCGTCCAATAGGCGAACTCCGGATAGGCGCCAGACACGAACAGCGCCATCACCATGCCGCCCATCGACGCGAACAGCGCGGCCAGCACGAACACCGTGAGCTTGGCGCGCCAGACGTCGATGCCGAGAAAGCTCGCGCGCGCGGCGTTGTCGCGGATCATGCGCAGCGTGTAGCCGAACGGCGATTGTGCGATCTGGCGCATCGCGAGCAGGCCAACGATGAGCAGCGCGCAGCTCGTGACATAGAGATGGACATGATTGGACAGATCGATGCCGAGAAAGACGGGCCGCGGGATGCCGCCGCGCAGGCCCTGATCGCCGCCGGTGAACGAGGCCCAGGACAGGATGGTCGAGTGGATCAGCATCTGGAACGCGAGCGTGACGAAGGCGAAGTAAATCTCCTTCAGCCGCACGCAGATCGCACCGATGATTGCCGCAAAGACCGCCGTGATGGCCAATGTCGCGACGAAAGCCGCCGGAATCGGCACGCCGAGCTTCTGCATGATCAGGCCGAAGCTGTAGGCACCAAGGCCGAAGAACATGCCGTGCCCGAACGAAGTCAGGCCGGTGTAGCCGACCAGGAGGTTAAGCGAGGTCGCGAACAGACCATAGGCGGAGCAGCGGATGACGAAATCGAGCAGCGCCTTGCTGCCGGTGAACAATGGCGTGCTCGCCAGCACGGCAAAGGCGATCAGCGCGATCAGCACGTCGCGGTAGCGCTGCAGCACGGCACCGCTGCGCACCGGCACCAGCGCTTGCGCGCGTCCGGCCTCGAGTTCGGTCATGCCGCCTCCTTGCCGAACAGGCCCGTGGGCTTTGAGACCAGCACGATCACCATGAACAGATACATCAGACCTTCCGTGAACAGGGGAAACCCGAGCGAGCCGAAGGAACGGATCAGCCCGAGCAGCAACGCCCCGATCAGCGCCCCCAGGATCGAGCCCATGCCGCCGATCACCGTGACGATGAAGGACTCGATCAGCACCGAAAACCCCATGCCGGGCGTGAGTGAGCGCACCGGCGCGGCCAGCGCCCCGGCAAGGCCCGCCAGCATGCCGCCAAGCGCAAACACGCCGCCATAGATCAGGCCGGTGTTGATCCCGAGCGCGGACACCATGCCGGGGTTATGTGCGGCTGCGCGGATCACCTTGCCGATGCGGCTGCGCGACAGGCCGATGCCGAGCACGATGGCAGCGAGAAGCGCGACACCGATCAGCAGCAGATAGTAAGGCGGCACCACGCCGCCGGCGATGAACAGCGGCATCACCTGGAAGGCCGCCGGCATGCCCATCGCCTTGAATTCCGGTCCCCAGGTCATGCGCACGACATCGTCGAAGATCAGCACGAAGGCGTAGCAGACGAGGACCTGCATCAAGACGTCGGCGCCATAGACACGGCTCATGAAGACGCGCTCGAAGACCAGGCCGAGAATGGCGGTACCGGCCGCACCCGCCAGCATCGCCAGCGCAAAGCTGCCGGTGAGCTGATAGGCCGTCATCGCGAAATAGGCGCCGAACATGTAGAAGGCGCCGTGGCTGAAATTGACCACCTTGAGCACGCCGAAGATCAGGGTCAGTCCGACCGCGACCAGGAACAGCAGCATGCCGATGATGAGGCCGCTGGTGGTTTGCGTCACCAGGCACGCGGAGCTGGAGAGACAGCCGGCAAGCGCATCGATGTCCACGGGAGCACTTTCATTGCGACGCGCCCGACACGGCGCGGAAAACGAAACGACGGCGGGAGTGGGTTGCCCATCCCCGCCGCGCGCGTGATCAGGTGTAGCCCTTGCTCTTCTTCCACTCGGCTTCCAACTCGAAGATGGTCTTCCAGTCGCCGGCCTTGACGTCGGGCACGTACGGCTCCTGTGGGATCGTCGTGCCCCAGCCGATGGCGTAGCCGACGAGGGTGTGATCGTCGCCGCGCATGGTCACCGTGCCGTCGGCGCCGAAGGGGCACTTGATGGTGAGGCCCTTCAGGGCCTCGGCGATCTTCTTGCCGTCGGCGGAGTTCGATTTCTTCGCGGCCTCGGCCAGGAACATCACCGCAGTCGCGTTCTGCCACGACCAGTTGGTCGGATACTCGTTGTACTTGGCCCTGTAGGCATCGCCCCAGGCGGCGTTCTCCGGCGTGGTCGGGAAGGTCTTGATGTAGCGGTTGCCGGAGTGGATGCCCTTGGGCAGGTTCTTCACGACGGTGAGCGCGGTGTAGTCGGCCATGTTGACCGCGAACACCTCCATCTGGCTGAACATCGCGTAGATGTTGGCCTGGTCGATGTAAGAGGTGAGATCACCGCCCCATAGGCAGGAGTACAGCGCCTGCGGCTTCGCCTGGAGTATCTTCGTCACCACCTCGGTGTAGTCGGGCTGGAACAGCTTTGGCCAGGACTCGCTGATGATCTCCACATCGGGCGCGAAACGCTTCAGGTAGAGGGTAAACTCACCTGTGGTGTCGCGGCCGTAGGCGTAGTCCGGCGAGCACGTCGCCCATTTCTTCAGGCCCTTGGCCTTGGCGATCGAGGCGGCGTAGCTGCCGCCGACGATGGAATCGTGGATTCCCTGGCGCACGCAGCGGAACGCGTTCGGAATGTGCTGCTTGGGATCGGCGGTGAGCGAGGACGCTTCCGAGCAGGTGTGGATGCAGAGCACGCCGAGATCGCGCGCGACTTCGTGCACTGCGAACGATCCGGACGACGCCTCGCCGTCGAGCAGCAGCTCGCAGCCATCGGTGTTGACGAGCTCGCGCGCGACGCGGGCGGCTTCCTGTGGCTGGCCCTTGGAGTCGCGGATCACCATCTCGATCTGCCGGCCGGCAAGCCCGCCGGCGGCGTTGACCTTCTCGACTTCGAGCATCACCGCATTGCGCGAGGACGTGCCGAGCTGCGCGACGCGCCCCGACAGGATCGTCGGCATTCCGATCTTGATGGTCTTGGCTTGCGCACGCGCCACCCAGGGCGCGGCAACACTCATCGCACCGGCGCCCATCAGCGCCAGTGTTGAACGGCGGCTGATGCCCGGCGTGCGGGTCCTCGTCATTTTCCCCTCCCTCTTTCGGGTCGGCGTTTCCTGATCCCTGTCGGAGATCGTCTCGTCTCCGTGGCTGGAAGGATTTCAGAGGTAGGGGGGTGACGTCAAGCCAAAGATGAATTACGAGTCAGAATTCATCAAGGCAGGAAACGAGGCCGGCAACTGGCCCGAAACCAGCGCAAATGATCAATCTGTCGAGCTTCATCGCCTTTCATGCCCGACGCACGCCGGAGCGACCCGCGCTGAAATATCGCGGCGAGGAGATCTCCTACGCGGCCCTTGATGCACGCGTCCGCAAGGTCGCCGGTTGGCTCGCCGCGCAGGGCATCGGCCCTGGCGATGTCGTCGCCGTCTTGATGAAGAACAGCGCGGCGTTCCTGGAGCTGGTGTTTGCCACCAGTCATCTCGGCGCAGTCTTCCTGCCGATCAACTTCCGCCTCTCGCGCGATGAGGTCGGCTACATCGTCGGCAATGCCGGAGCGGGCCTGCTGATCGTCGATGAGGAACTGGCGGCGAATGCCGCGGGCGCGAAGATTGTCGTGCTCGATGAAGCCGCGCAGCACAGCGTCATGCGTCTCGCGAGCGACGCTGCACCCGCGCCGTTGCATCCGCGCCAGCCATCTGACTTGATGCGGCTGATGTACACCTCGGGCACGACCGATCGGCCCAAGGGCGTGATGCTCTCTTACGACAATTTCTACTGGAAGTCCGCCGACCAGACGATCGCGCTCGGCCTCGGTGCCGAGACGCGGCTTCTCGTCGTCGGCCCGCTCTATCACGTCGGCGCGCTCGATCTGCCGGGCATCGCCGTGCTCTGGCATGGCGGCTTCATCCGCATCGAACGCAATTTCGAGCCGGAGACGGCGCTCGCGGCGATCGCGGAAGACAAGCTCAACGCGGCCTGGTTCGCGCCTGTCATGACCACGGCGATGCTCACCTGCCCGACGCGTGACCGTTACGACGTCTCCAGCCTGACATGGGCGATCGGCGGCGGCGAGAAGACGCCGGAAGCGCGCATCCGCGCCTTCTCCGAATACTTCCGCAACGCGCGCTACATCGACGCCTATGGCCTCACCGAGACCGTCGGCGGCGACACCTTTATGGAAGCCGGCCGCGAGATCGAGAAGATCGGCTCCACCGGCCGCGCCATTGCCCATGTCGATATCGAGATCCGCGACGAGGACGGCAAGGTACTGCCGCCGAACGTCAACGGCGAGATCTGCCTGCGCGGGCCCAAGATCACGCGCGGCTATTGGAAGGATCCGGAGAAGACGGCTTCGGCCTTCTTCGGCGATTGGTTCCGCAGCGGTGACGTCGGCTATCTCGACGACGAGGGCTTTCTGTACCTGACCGACCGCAAGAAGGACATGATCATCTCCGGCGGCGAGAACATTGCCTCCTCCGAGGTCGAGCGCGTCATCTACGATCTGCCCGAGGTGCGCGAGGTCGCCGTGATCGGCCTGCGCGATGCGCGCTGGGGCGAGCGGCCGGTCGCCATCGTCGTGCTGGCTGACGGCGCCAGCCTCGACCTCCCTGCCCTCACCGAACATTGCCGTGCGCGGCTGGCGAGCTTCAAGGTGCCGAAACAGCTCATCGTCCGCGACAGCCTGCCGCGCAATCCAAGCGGCAAGATCCTCAAGCGCGTGCTACGCGCCGAGCTGGAGACGTCTGAATGACGCAAGTGAACGCCAAGGTGACAAAGCTCAACCGAATCGAGCGCAACGCCTGGACCAAGCAGAAAATCTTCGAGGCCGCCACCAAGGTCGTGGGCAGATACGGCTATGCCGAAGCCTCGGTCGCCCGCATCACCGAACAGGCCGGCGTCGCGCAGGGCACCTTCTACAATCATTTCGAGAACCGCCAGGAATTGCTCGACCAGCTCCTGCCCAAGATCGGCCTCGACATGGTCGAGTTCATCCGCGGTCGCACCGGCACCGCGGATGCGGCACGGCAGGAGATCGCGCGGTTCTCCGCCTTCTTCGACTTCATCCGCGAGGTGCCGGAATTCTTGCGCATCCTCAACGAGGCCGAGTTCTTTGCGCCAGTTGGCTATCAGAAGCATCTCGACAACATTTCGGTCGCCTATGTCCGCATCCTGCGCCGGGCTCGTCTTGCAGGCGCGATCGAGGATTTCAGCGATGAGGAATTCGAGGCGATCGTCCACATGCTGATGGGTGCGCGCGGCTATCTCAGCCGCCGCTATTCCTATTCGGAAAACGGCGTCACCGCCGTGCCCGACCACGTCGTCTCCGCCTATCGCAAGCTGATGACGCGCGGCCTCTTCACTGCCTTCGGAGATCAGGACACGCCATGAACATCGAATCTCCGCACAAGCCGCTCTACCTCGCCTCGGCCATCGCCGAGGGCGATATCCGCTGCCTGCTGATGGTGCTGGTGCACATGAGCGGCGACGAGAAGTGGCTCGAACCGCCCTATCTGCCGAAGCGGGATATTCGCCTCATCCCCGATCCCGAGGCCGGAGTGCCGCGCGACATCCAGGACGAGATCCGCGCCGCCGTGGTCAAGCTCTTCGCCGACGGCACACCGAAGCCCGTGATCACCGACCCCGGCGAGGAATTGCTGCTGAGGATGATGCGCGCCTGCCTCGGCGAGAACGTCGCGCCGGAATATGCGCCCCTGATGCGCGAGGAGATGGGCTTTGTGACGCGCGAGGCACGCTGGACGACGCGCCCTTCCGACAAAAAGCTTGCGGACCAGCACGTGCTGATCGTCGGCGCCGGCGTCTGTGCCATCGCGCTCGGCGTGGCGCTCGGCCATCTCGGCATCCCCTACACCATCGTCGAGAAGAACGAAGAACTCGGCGGCACCTGGTGGATCAACCGCTATCCCGGCTGCGGCGTCGATACGCCGAACCACTCCTATTCGTATTCGTTCGGATCGCGCAATGCCTGGACGCGCTACTTCTGCCAGCGCGAGGAGCTGCTCGGTTATTTGCTGAAGGTCGCCGACGAATACGGCATCCGCAAGCATCTGCGCGTCAACACCGAGCTGACCTCGTCGCGCTGGGACGAAGGCAGGCGGCGCTGGATCTCCACGCTCAAAACGAAGAATGGCGAAGAGACCTTCGAATCGACGGCGCTTGTCTCGGCCATCGGCCAGCTCAACGATCCCTCACGCGCCCGCTTCAAAGGCGAGGACAGCTTCAAGGGAATGATCCTGCATTCGGCATTGTGGTCCGATGACATCGACGTCGAGGGCAAGCACGTCGCCGTGATCGGCACCGGTGCCACTTCGATGCAGCTCGTGCCCGCGATCGCCGGCCGCGCAGCCTCGGTCACGGTCTACCAGCGCAGCGCGCAATGGGCTCGGCCTGTGAAGGGCTATGCCGACCCGATCAGCGAGGGCGCGCGCTGGCTGCTGGCGCATCTGCCGTTCTATGTGCAGTGGTATCGCTTCAACATGTTCTGGCGATACGGCGATGGCCTCCTGCCCTTCCTGCGCAAGGACCCGGCCTGGCCGCATCCCGAGCGCGCCGTCAACAAGGGCAACGACCGGCACCGCCAGGAGCTGACGGACTTCATCCTGTCGGAGCTGCAGGGACGCCCCGACCTGATCGAGAAATGCGTGCCGGCCTATCCGCCCTATGGCAAGCGCATCCTGCTCGACAACAACTGGTTCAAGACTTTGAGGCGAGACAACGTCGAGCTCGTCACCGACGCGGTCGATCATTTCGATCAAGGCGGCATTGTCACCGCAGACGGCAGACACCGGCCCGCCGACATCATCGTGGTGGCAACCGGCTTCAAGGTCACGGAGATGGCCGCGCGTCTCAACATTTGCGGACGCGACGGCAAGGATTTGCGTCAAGCCTGGGCCAACGACAATCCGACCGCGTTCCTTGGCCTCACCGTGCCGGGCTTTCCAAACTTCTTCTGCATGCTCGGCCCGAACTCAGGACCGGCCCATGGCGGCAGCGTCATCTTCCAGTCGGAATGCCAGAGCCGCTACATCTCGGCATGTCTCGTCGACATGATCGAACGGGACATCGCAACGATCGATGTCCGCCAGGACGTGCTCGACGAGTACGTCCGCAAGGTCGATGCCGAGCACGAGGCGATGATCTGGACCCATCCGGGCATGAGCACCTACTACCGCAACAGCAGTGGCCGCGTGTTCTCGGCGATGCCGTGGCGCTTCGTCGATTACTGGCGCATGACGCATGATCCGGATCTGCGGCAGTACAGGCTGACGAAGGTGTGAAGCAATCTGTCAGCACTGACTGTGAATGACGGAAGGCCCTTAAGCCGCAAGCCCGCTCTCCACCGGGGCGAACTCCATTCCGAGGCTCTCTGCCACCGCCTTGTTCGTGATCCGGCCGCGATGCACGTTCAGGCCGTTACGCAAATGCGGGTTCTCCAGCACCGCCGCAAACCCCTTGTTCGCGAGCATCAGTCCGAACGGCAGCGTCGCATTGTTCAGGGCCTGACTTGAGGTCACCGGCACCGCGCCCGGCATGTTGGCGACGCAATAATGCACGACGCCGTCGACCTCGTAGGTTGGCTCGGCGTGCGTGGTCGGATGAGAGGTCTCGAAGCAACCGCCCTGGTCGATCGCGACGTCCACCAGCACGGCCCCTGGCCGCATCGATTTCAGCATGGGGCGCGTGACGAGCTTGGGCGCACTGGCGCCCGGCACCAGCACTGCACCGATCACGACGTCGGCGGCGAACACCTCGTCCTCGACCGACTCGATGGTCGAGAACCGCGTGCGCACGCGTCCGGCAAAGAGATCGTCCAGTTGGCGCAAGCGCGGAATCGAGCGGTCGATCACGGTGACTTCCGCACCGAGGCCGGCCGCCATGCGCGCAGCCTGGGTTCCGACCACCCCGCCACCGAGCACGACGACGCGCGCCGGCTGCACGCCCGGCACGCCGCCCAGGAGCAAGCCGCGGCCGCCGGCGGAGCGCTTGAGCGCGGCGCCGGCGGCCTCGATGGCGAGGCGGCCGGCGACTTCGCTCATCGGCGCGAGCAGCGGGAGGTGACCGCTCGCGTCCGTGACGGTTTCATAGGCGATCGCCGTGCAGCCGGAGTCGATCAGGCCCTTGGCCTGCTCCGGATCCGGCGCAAGATGAAGATAAGTGAACAGGATCTGGCTTTCGCGGAGCTGAGTCCATTCGCTCTTCTGCGGCTCCTTGACCTTCACGATCATCTCGGACTTGGCAAAGATCTCGCGGGCGGTCTCGGCAATGGACGCCCCTGCCCGCCGATACACCTCGTCGGACGCGCCGATGCCACTGCCGGCGCCGGTCTCGACCGTCACCTGGTGCCCGGCGGCGACATACTCGCGGACGGCGCCCGGGGTGAGCCCGACGCGATATTCCTGCACCTTGATCTCCTTGGGCACACCGACGCGCATCCCGAGCTCCTTTGCCAACGCACTGATTCCGCTCATTCATCGTAGCGACGGCGCCCGTTTGGTTTCGGGCAAATATCCGCTAGGTTCGGCACGCGCGCGCCGGTTTCCGGCGCAAAAGTGCCCTTTCACGCTGGAAACCAAACCTTGGCCCTCGACCGGAAAGACCTCGCGATCCTCGCGGAACTCACGACCAATGCGCGAGCCAGCCACACCGAGCTTGCCAACAAGATCGGCCTGTCGAGCACGGCGCTGGCGCGGCGGCAGAAGGCGCTGGAGGATGACGGCTACATCCAAGCCTACCAGGCCGCGCTCGACCTCGCCCAGTTCGGCCTCACCACCACTGTGCTGGTTCGCATCGCATTGGAGAGCCAGAGCGACGATGCGCTGAAGGCTTTCGAGGCGGAGGTGGTGAAATGCCCCTCGGTCGTGCGCTGCTTCCTGATGTCGGGCACCGACGACTACATCCTGATCGTGCTCGCCCGCGACATCCAGGATTTCGAGCGCATCCACCGTACCGAGCTGTCCCGCCTGCCCCGCGTCGCGCGGGTGCAATCGAGCTTCGCGCTGCGCGAGATCGTCAACCGCGCGGTGCCGACCGTAGTGTTCGGCGAGACGAAGCGCTGACCTCATCTGTCCGACCGAAAGAATCGGTCGGGAACCAAGCAAGCCGTCATCCGTTGGGCGCTATCGGCCAGCGGCGGCAACGCATTCTCGCGTCACTTCCCAATCTGCCCAGCTCGGCCCCTTCCGCAGGGAAATAGAAGATGGCCGACATTACGATCCCCGAACGCATTCCGATCAACCTCGTCGTCAATGGCGAAGGGCGCGCGCTCGAGCTCACGCCGTGGACCACGCTTCTGGATGCGCTGCGAGACCGCCTGGAATTGACCGGCACCAAGAAAGGCTGCGATCACGGCCAATGCGGCGCCTGTACCGTGCTGGTCGACGGAAGACGGGTCAATTCCTGCCTGACCCTCGCCGTCATGAAGGATGGCGCCGAGATCACGACGATCGAAGGCCTTGCCAAGGACGGCGCGCTGCATCCCTTGCAACAGGCCTTCATCGACCATGACGCCTTTCAGTGCGGCTATTGCACGCCGGGTCAGATTTGCTCGGCGGCCGGCCTGCTGGCCGAAGGTCGTGCGCGGGATGCCGACGAAATCCGGGAGCTGATGAGCGGAAATCTCTGCCGCTGCGGCGCCTATCCCAACATCGTGGCTGCGATCGAGCAGGCAATGAGCCGGTCATGAACAACTTCCAGTATTCCCGCGCGAGCGAAGTCGCCGACGCCCTCCGCCTGCTCGACGCCGATCCCGGCGCGAAGTTGATCGCCGGCGGCACCAACCTGATCGACCTGATGAAGGAGAACGTCGAACGGCCCTCCCGGCTGATCGACATTTCCCGCCTGCCGCTCCGCGACATCGAGGAGACTGCCGACGGCGGCCTGCGCATCGGCGCCTTGGTGCCCAATTCCGACCTCGCCTACCATCCGCTGATCGAGCAGCGCTATCCTCTGCTTGCCAGCGCCATTCTGGCCGGCGCCTCCGCCCAACTGCGCAACATGGCATCGGTCGGCGGCAACCTGATGCAACGAACGCGCTGCGCCTATTTCTACGACACGACCACGCCTTGCAACAAGCGAAGTCCCGGTATGGGCTGCTCGGCCCTCGATGGCCTCAACCGGAACCATGCAATCCTCGGCACCAGCACGTCCTGCATCGCGACCAATCCCTCCGACATGAGCGTGGCGCTGGCGGCACTCGGTGCGCTCGTCCACATTGCAGGCCGCACCGGCAAGCGTACCATCGCGCTGACGGATTTCCATCGGCTTCCTGACGACAAGCCTCACCTCGATACGAATCTCGGCAGCGGCGAGATCATCACCGCAATCGAGCTGCCGCCGCAGCGTTTTGCGCGGAACTACAGCTATCTGAAGATCCGCGACCGGCTGTCCTACGCCTTCGCCCTGGTCTCGGTCGCAGCCGCGGTCGAGCTGGAGGGTAACGCGATCAGCGAAGCCCGCCTTGCGCTTGGAGGCGTGGCTCACAAGCCGTGGCGAACCCCCGAAGCCGAAGCGGCATTGCGCGGCCAGGCGGCAACACCTGATCATTTCGGGCGCGCCGCCGACCTGCTGCTGCAGGGAGCAACCGCTCGCTCGCACAACGGATTCAAGATCGAGCTCGCGCGCCGAGCGGTCGTGCGGGCGCTGATCCAGGCCACAAGCGCCACACCGCAATCCCAAGCTCGCAAGAAGATCGCATGAGGGCCCGATGAACGCCTATGTCGGAACACCAACGTCGCGCGTCGACGGCCGGGGCAAGGTCACTGGAGCCGCGAAATATGCCGGCGAGTTCAGCGCTGAGGGCCTGGTCCATGGTTTCGTGGTGGAGGCCACCATACCGCGCGGTCGTATCGTGCGGCTCGACACCAGCGAGGCGCTGAAGGTGGCCGGAGTGCTCGACGTGCTCACGCACGCCAATCGTCCTTCCCTCGCCGACAAGGACGAGGCTTGGAAGGACGAGGTGGCCCCGGAGGGTTCGCCGTTCCGGCCGCTATATGACGACTTGATCAAGTTCAACGGGCAGCCGATTGCTCTCGTTGTTGCCGAAGAATGGGAGACCGCGAAGTTCGCCGCAACGCTGGTGCGGATCGACTACGAGCAGGATGGCTTCGCAACCGATCTCGAGGCCGGGCGCGGCAGTGCCCGTGAGATGGACAGGCCGCACAAGCCCCGCGGCAACGCCAAAGCAGCACTTGCGGCCGCCACCCTGCGGCACGAGGCGGATTACCTCGTTCCGACCGAGCATCACAATCCGATGGAGCTCTATGCGACGACGACGGTCTGGGAGGGCGACGGCAAGCTCACGGTCTACGACAAGACCCAAGGCGTCCAGAACGTTCAAAACTTCCTCTGCGGTGTGTTCGACAAGAAGCCGGAGGAGATCCGCGTGCTTTCGCCCTATGTCGGCGGCGCATTCGGCTCCGGCCTGCGACCGCAATACCAGGTTGTGCTGGCGACGCTGGCCGCCCTCGCACTCAAGCGCTCCGTCCGCGTCGTGCTGACACGGCGGCAGATGTATGGGCTGGGCTATCGCCCGATGACCATCGAGCATGTCGCGCTCGGGGCAGGGCCCGACGGCACGCTTGATGCCGTCAGCCACGAAGCCATTGCCGTTACCTCACGCTACGAGGATTTTTCACGCAATGACACCGGCTGGGCCGAGCAGCTTTACAAGAGCCCGAACAGCCACTCTTCCCACAAGCTGATCGACCTCGACGTCTCGACGCCCTGCGACATGCGCGCGCCGGGCGCGGCTTCGGGCGTCTGCGCGCTCGAGTGCGCCATGGACGAACTGGCCGTCGCGCTGAAGCTCGATCCGGTCGAACTGCGCCTGAAGTGCTACTCGGATCGCGATCAGAGCGAAGGCCTCCCCTACACCAGCAAGCAGTTGCGCGAATGCTACGCGCGCGGCGCGGAAGCCTTCGGCTGGGCCCGGCGCAATCCCGCGCCGCGCTCCGTGCGCGACGGCAAGGAACTGGTCGGCTGGGGCATGGCGACAGGGGTGTGGGAGGCGCTGCAGATGCCGGTCGCCGTCCGCATCGTCCTGACGGCCAACGGCCATGCCGAGGTCTCCTGCGCCGCGTCCGATATCGGCACCGGCACGTACACCATTGTGGCGCAAGTCGCGGCCGATGGTCTCGGGCTGCCGATCGAGAACATCAGCGTCAGGCTCGCCGATTCGACCTTGCCGCAAGCCCCCGTCGAGGGCGGCTCCTGGATGGCGGCGTCCAGCGCGCATGCCGTGCTGGGAGCGGCCGAAGACATTCGCCAGGAGCTCGCACGTCTTGCAAAGGCCATGCCGGGCTCGCCGCTTGCTAACGACGCCGCCGACGTGCTCCTGGTCGACGGGATGATCGCCAGCGAGGGCAAGAACGGGGCTGCCGTCTCGATTGCGGATGTCATGCGCCACAGCAAGCTCGAGCGGATCGAAAAGGAGAAGCTCAACCAGTTCGCGGAGGACAAATCGCATGCGCGCAACACGCATTCGGCGGTTTTCGCAGAGGTGAAGGTCGATGAAGAGCTGGGTGTCATCCGCGTCACGCGGGTCGTGAGTGCAGTCGCGGCAGGGCGCATCCTGAACACCAAGACGGGCCGCAGTCAGATCATGGGCAGCGTGGTCTGGGGGATCGGAATGGCGCTGCACGAGGAGACAGTGATGGATCACCGCTTCGGCCGCATCATGAATGCGAACATCGCCGAGTACCACATTCCCGTGAACGCCGACATTCACGACATAGACGTCATTTTCGTTGATGAGCCCGACAGCCGGATCAACAGGATGGATATCAAGGGTCTCGGCGAAATCGGCATCGTCGGCGTGCCTGCGGCGATTGCGAACGCCGTCTATCATGCCACCGGCAAGCGCATCCGCCGCTTCCCGATCACGTTGGACAAGCTGCTGGACTGAAGCCGCAGGTACTCGAACCGCCCCGCGTTCTCGGCTCCTGTCATCCAGCTGTCATCGAATGTGCCGAGAGCTGTGTCTCCGCCACATTCGGGATCCGACATGGACTATTTCAAGCGCTTCAACTTCCTGTTCGCCGCCCCCGTGTTCGACGCCGACGATCTCGAAGGCGTCCGCTTCAACCAGATCATCGAGGAGATCCAACGCTCCGGCTTCGAGGTGGTCCGGGCGCGCAAGCTGGAGGATGCCGAGATGGCAGTGCAGACCGACGCCGCGATCGGCTGCATGGTGGTGGACTGGGGCAAAAAGGGGCTGGAGGGCAAGACCTCGGCGCTGATCAATCTGATGCGCCGCCGCGGCCTCGACTTCCCGATCATCCTCCTGATCCGTCGCAAGCGGTTCGAGGATCTGCCGGTCGAGGTGCTCGATTTCATCGACGGCTATGTCTTCCTGTCCGAGGAGACGCCGCCCTTCATCGCCAAGAACCTGATCAGCCGTCTCAAGCAATATGCCGAGACGCTGAAGACGCCGTTCTTCGGCGCGCTGGTCGACTATGCCGAGGAAGGAAACCAGCTCTGGACCTGTCCGGGCCACAATGGCGGCGTGTTCTACAACCGCAGCCCGATCGGGCGCGTGTTCGTCGAGCATCTTGGCGAATCCGTATTCCGCGACGACCTCGATAATTCCGTGCTCGATCTCGGCGACCTGCTCACCCATGAAGGTCCGGCGCTGAAGGCGCAAAAGGAAGCGGCCCAGATCTTCGGCGCCGAAAAAACCTATTTCGTGCTCAACGGCACCTCGACGTCGAACAAGGTCGCGCTCGGCGCCCTCGTCACCGACGGTGACCTCGTGCTGTTCGACCGCAACAACCACAAGGCCGCCCATCACGGCGCTCTGATGATCAGTGGCGGCGTCCCCGTCTACGTCCCGACCGTCCGCAATGCCTGGGGCCTGATCGGCCCGATGCGCTGGGACAGGCTCGATGAGAAGGCCCTGCGCGAGGCCATCCGCAACCATCCGCTGGTCGGGGACCGCGACGCCTGGCGCAAGGAGCGTCCGTTCCGCGTCGCCGTGGTCGAGCAGTGCACCTATGACGGCTCGATCCACAGCGCCGAGATGATCCTGAAGCGCATCGGCCATCTCTGCGAATACATCCTGTTCGACGAGGCCTGGGCCGGCTTCATGAAGTTCCATCCGCTCTATGCCGGCCGCTTCGCCATGGGCCTGGCCAATCTCCCTCCCGAGGCCCCCGGCATCATCGCAACGCAGTCGACTCACAAGCAGCTGGCGAGCTTCTCGCAGGCCTCGCAGATCCACATCAAGGATCGTCACATCCGCGGCCAGAAGCGGCGCGTCGAGCACCGCCGCTTCAACGAAAGCTTCATGCAGCACGCATCGACGTCCCCCTTCTATCCGCTGTTCGCCTCGCTCGACGTCGGTGCGCAGATGATGAAGGGTCGCTCCGGCGAAGTGCTGTGGGACGACACGATCCGGCTCGGCATCGAGCTGCGCAAGAAGATCCGGGCGATGCGCCGGGAGTTCGAGGAGAAGGAGCAAAATCCGGAGCGGCGCTGGTTCTTCGAGCCCTTCGTTCCCGATCGGGTCGCCATTCCCGATGTCAGCCGCCCCGGCGCCGTCCACAACGTCGCCTGGGAGACGCTCTCCACCGACGAGCTCGCCACCAATCCCGCGCTGTGGCAGCTCTCTCCGGACACCAACTGGCACGGCTTTCCCGATCTCGCGGAAGGTTTTGCCATGACCGATCCGAACAAGCTGACCTTGCTCACACCTGGATTCGATCGTGCGACCGGCGCCTATGCCGAGCACGGCATCCCCGCACCGGTCGTCGCGCAGCACCTGCGCGAGAACCGCATCGTCCCGGAGAAGAACGACCTCAACTCCCTGCTCTTCCTGCTCACCCCCGGCGTCGAGGCGAGCAAGGCCGGCACGCTGATCTCCGGCCTCGTCGCGTTCAAGAGGCTGCATGACGACAATGCGCTGCTGGCCGACGCGATTCCGGAATTCCATCAGCGGCGGCGGGCGCGCTACGAAGGCGTGCGCCTGCGCGATCTCTGCGGCGAGATGCACCGCTTCTTCCGCGCCGCCGACGTCAGCGCACTCCAGGCGAGGCAGTTCATGCCCGAGCACATGCCCGAGATTGCGATGTCGCCCCGCGATGCCGCGCGCTATTTGTTCCGCAACGATGTCGACTACCTGCCGATCGAGGCGATCGCCGGCCGCATCGCCACCACGCCCTTCGTGGTCTATCCGCCCGGCATCGCTACCATCGTGCCCGGCGAGCGGCTGACGGAGCGGGCCAAACCCATGATCGATTATCTCAAGATGTTCGAGACCTGCTTCAACACCTTCCCGGGCTTCGACGTCGAAATCCAGGGCGTCTACAAGGAGGTCGATGCTCACGGGCGCATCGGGCTCTACACATACGTCGTTGCCGAGTAGGTGCCGATGAACGAGACAGCCGCGCGCGCGAGTGATGAACCCGTCCTGGTCAGGCCGTCACGCGAAAGCGATGTCGAGGCGATGTTGGCGATCTACCGCCATCACGTCCGCAACGGTGTGCCGCGCGATGTCGAGGGCACCGGCGCGCCGGAGCCGGACGATCTGCGCGACCGGCGCAAGAACCTGAAGCAGACCCGCCTGCCGCATCTTGTGGCGACCTATCGCGGCGAGGTCGTCGGCTATGCCTATGCCGTGCTGTTCCGCAAGCGCCCGGCCTATCGATACACGGCCAAGCACTCGATCTACGTCCACCACGCGCATCTCGGCCGCGGGGTTGGACGGCTATTGCTCCAGGAATTGATCGACGCCTGCGCGGCGGCCGGCTTCCGCCAGATGATCGGCTATATCGATGCCGACAACGCGCCCTCGCTCGTGCTGCACGAAAAATTCGGCTTCGCGCGCGCCGGCCTGCTCCACGGCGTCGCCTATCGCCACGGCCGCTGGTCCGACACCGTGATGGTGCAACGATCGCTCGGCGCAGGGACGACAACACCTCCGCCCATCATGGCGCCGGGCCGGTAGGTCTTACGACGGAAAGTCAGCCGGTCTCACATGGATGCGGTCGGCATGCAGCGACCAGTCATGCAATGCCTGGTCCTTGCAAAATCTTGCTTTCGCCCGCTCCTTGGCCTCGTCCTCGTCGGCGGCGTCGATCTCGAGCGTACCCTGGCAGACCTCGCTCTGTCGGCCGTACTCGCCGAGCACGTCCTTCATGAACTTGACGACATAGGTTGACATGGGACCTCCCAACTGCCCCGGCGGTACTCTAATCCCATTTACGCCGGACAGAGGAAGGAGATTTTGACGCGGATCAAGGCTTGTCGAGACCCGACGGAAGATTCGTTGCGGAACCTGCCGCGCGGGTTTATGGGCAAATGCCGGTCGCCAATAGGGAATTAGCCTTGCACTTTGTCTCCGATACCGAAGTCACGAAAGTTCTGACCTTTCCGATCCTGATTGCGGCGCTCGAAGAGGCGCATCGCCGGCCGAAGATGGAGGTGCTGGACGCCTTCCTTGGAGACGAGAGGGGGCAATACGTCATCCGCAGCGCCGTCGATCCCGGCCGATACATGGCCAGCAAGATGTTCACCAGCTTTCCGGCCAATCTGGCCGAAGGCAGGATGCCCGCGGTGCAGGCCGTGTGCGTGCTGTTCGACGGCACCAATGGGCGGCCGCTGGCGGCGATGGACGGCACCGAGATCACGCATTGGCGCACCGCAGCCGACTCCGCGCTGGCCACGAAACTGCTCGCCCCGCCCAATCCCGAGACGCTGCTCTGCGTCGGGGCCGGCGAGATGTCCGAATGGCTGATCCGGGGTCATCGCACCGTGCGGCCGTCACTGGAGCGCGTGCTGATCTGGAATCGCAGCCCGGACCGGGGCGTGGATCTCGCTCAGCACTTGGCGAAGGTCGGCGTCAAGGCGGAAGCAATCACGGATCTCGACGCTGCGACGCGCGAGGCCGATGTCATCACCACCTGCACCCGCGCGCATCAGCCGCTGATCAAGGGCCGCAATCTGCGGCCGGGCACGCATCTGGACCTCGTCGGCGGCTACACGCCGCAAACCCGGGAGGCCGATGACGAGGCGGCCAAGCGCTCCCGCATCTTCGTGGACCGACGGGAATCCGCCTTCCATGGGGTCGGCGACATCCTGCAGCCGATCGCAAGCGGCGTGATCAGCGAGGCGGACGTCCTCGGCGACCTCTACGACCTCGCCGGCGGCCTTGTGCTGGGGCGAACGTCACCGTCCGACATCACGTTCTTCAAGAACGCGGGCGGCGGCCATCTCGACCTCATGACCTGTGAGGCCGTGTTCCAGCAGCTTGGCGCAAAGCTGGGGTAGTGGCCCAGGCTGACGAGACACGGCCGACGTCAGCCCTCACGCCTTGATGTCGAGGAGCGTGTCTTCCGTCTCGGCGTAGGCCTGAATGACCTTCGCATTGGCAACGAAGCTGTACTTTGCGGTCACCAGCTGAGCGAATTCGCTAGCAAGATCGACATTCGGCGCTGCGACGAGGCCGTCCTGGTTTGCGAAGGGAGCGCTCGGGTCGGATTGCGCGGCATAGCTCGGCGACACCGTCGATACGGTCGCAACCGTACCGCCCGGCGTCGAACCACTCGACTGGGAGACCTGATCTACTCGCAACGGCACGTAGGCTGCAGGAAACGTTGGAGCAATGCCCGCACCGGCCGATGCGCTCGATCCGCCTGACGCGGGTAGCGGGCCGGTCGTTCTGATGTTGGCGATATTGCTCGCGGCCACGTTCACGCGCAGACTCGCCGCAGAAAGTCCGGATGTCGCAATCGAAAGTATGCTCATGCTCCCTGATCTACAGGACAGGTCATACGCGTTCCTTCACGCCATCGATAAGATGCGCCCCTCTGTATTTCCCTCGCGGTAACCAATGGCTGGCGCGCAATAGCCTTCGCGCGCCCTACCCCGGCTTCACGCCAAAAGCCTGTGTGAAGCGTTCGGCATAGTGCGGCCAGACCTCGGGATTGATGATGCGCGGCGGGCGCTTGCCGTCCAGCACATCCAGCACCTGTTCGGCGGCGATGCGGCCCATGTTCTGCCGCGCCTCGATGGTGACGCCCGCCGTGTGCGGGCTCGCCAGCACGTTATCGAACTGGAGCAGCGGATGCTCCGGCGGCGGCGGCTCCTTGGACCAGACGTCGAGGCCGGCACCCGCAATGCGCTTGTCGCGCAGTGCCTGAAGCAACGCGTCCTCGTCGTGGATGAAACCGCGCGCCGTGGTGATAAAATAGGCATGCGGCTGCATCAACGCGAATTCACGCACGCTGATCATGTTGCGGCTGCCCTTGTTCAGGGGGCAGGAGATCGAGACGAAATCGGCGCGGCGCAGGAGTTCGTCGAGCTCGACCTTCTCCCCGCCCCGCTCCGCCATCACCTCGGCCGACAAATACGGGTCGTAGGCCAGCACCGTCATGCCAAGCAGGCCCTTGCACAGGGCGGCAATGCGTCGGCCGACATTGCCGAGGCCGACGATGCCGACGGTCTTGCCCTCGACCTCGTTGCCGACGAGTTCGTTGCGGTTGACGTCGCGCTCGCGACGCAGGCGGCGATCCGACTGGATGATGCGCTTGGACAGGGTCAGCATCATCGCCAGCGCATGCTCGGCAACCGAATGGGCGTTGCCGCCGGACTGGTTGACGACCAGCACCCCCGCCTCCGTGCAGGCCTCGACGTCGACGGGGTCGAAGCCGGCGCCATTGCTGGAGACCAGCAGCAATTCCGGCGTCCGCTTCAGAAAGGCGGCATCGACGTGGAAATGCGGCGCCAGCTCGTCGCGGGCCGCACCGATCTGGTAGACATGGGCCGCGCTCAGGATCGGTGCATAGAAGTCTTCGGGGCTCTCGTTCTCGATGCGATCGAGCCGGACGTCGGGCCGCGCCTTCAGAATGTCGATATAGATCGGATTGGCCAGGTATTTGACGTAGAAGACGCGCTTGTTGTTGACGGACATCAGGACCCTTCCGGCTCGTTCGCGAGGGAGCTCGGCAAGGTCGACGCGACGCGCTGCCTCCGGTGCCTCCTCCCGCTTTTTCGTTGCCGCTTTTATGACATGGCGGTGCCGGCCACGGCAGGCCGTCTGGCGCAGATCACGGTGCCGGCGCGGACATGTTGACAATCCCTCTGCCTGCGTCAAGTTCGGCGGACCGCCGCAACGGCCAGAACCAAGAAGCATGCGCGGCTGAAGGGAGAACGCAATGGCGATTGCGGAACAACAGACCTCGCCCCAGGCGGCTCAAGGCTCCAGCGAGAGGAGCTGGCACGGCATTGTCCTGCAAACGTTGAAGCGGAACGAGATCAGCCTCGTCCCTTACGTGCCCGACCGCGTTCTGACACCGCTGATCAAGAACCTGCACGCCGACCCCTTCTTCACCACCTTTGCCACCGCCCGCGAGGAGGAGGCGGTCGGCATCGTCTCGGGCGCCTGGATGGGCGGACGACGCGGCGCGGTGCTGATGCAGACCTCCGGCTTTGCCACGCTGTCCAACGTGCTGGCCTCGCTCGCGGTGCCCTACCAGATCCCGCTGATCATGTTCGTGTCCGAGCGCGGCACGCTCGGCGAGTTCAACTACGGCCAGTCGCTGGTCTGCCGCACCATGCGCCCGGTGCTCGATTCACTGGCGCTGGAGCACCACACCATCACTCGCCTGGACGAGCTCGAATTCATCACGGACCGCTCGATCAAGCAGGCCGTCACCACGCAGGCGCCGGTGGCGCTGATCCTCAACCCGCTGCTCACGGGCGGCAAGGTGTTCGACAAGTGAGCGCCACCATGAACACGCGCAACACCAAGGTCATGAACCGCTTCGACGTCACCTCGCGCCTCGTCGCAAAACTCAAGCACGAGGAAGCCGTCATCGGCGGCATCGGCAACACCAATTTCGATCTCTGGGCCGCCGGCCACCGCCCGCAGAATTTCTACATGCTGGGCAGCATGGGGCTCGCCTTTCCGATCGCGCTCGGCGTGGCGCTGGCGCAGCCCGGTCGCCGCGTCTTCGCACTCGAAGGCGATGGCTCGCTACTGATGCAGCTCGGCGCGCTGTCGACCATTGCAGCCCTGAAGCCGCAGAACCTGACGATGATCGTCATGGACAACGGCGTCTATCAAATTACCGGCGCGCAGCCGACACCGGCAGCTGATGTCGCCGACATCGTCGCCATCGCCATCGGCTCCGGCCTCGCCAACAGCGCCTGGGCCGCGGACGAGGAGGATTTCGAGCGGCTGGTCGACGATGCGATGGCCGGAGCCGAGCCGCGCCTGATCGCCGTCCGGATCGACGACAAGCCGGGCGTGGGCACCACCCGCCGCGACCCCGTGCAGATTCGGGAGCGCTTCATGCACGGCCTCGGCGTGCGCGAGCCGTTATGACATTTTGTCATTAACTACACGGCGATCTGATACCGACCTCGCGACAACCCCGCCAAATCCGTGCTAAGCGGTCCGGATGTCCTTTTTCATTCGTAGCGTTGCCTGGCTGCTCGCGGCCGCCGTCACTTTCGCAACCCTGGGTCCCCCCGGCCTGCGGCCCCATTCCGACCTAAGCCAGGACGGCGAACATGCGCTCGCCTTCGTCCTGGTGGGACTGGCGTTCGGCCTCGCCTATCGGCGACGACGTCTGCTGATCGCAGCCGCCGCGGTCGTGCTGATTGGCGTGCTCGAGCTGCTGCAATTTTGGGCACCCGGCCGCCATGCGCGGGTGGAGGATTTTCTGGTCGATGCCGCCACCGCCTGCCTGGGCTTTGCGCTCGCCGCCGCGACCGATTGGCTGCTCGCGCGCTTTCGTGCCAGCGCTGCCCTGACAAGCGAGGGCCCCGCGGAGTGACATTCCGCAGGGCCCCATTCGGCGCACAGGGTTGCGGCCGATCAGTCGATGATCTTGACGACGCGGCGGGTGCGCGGCTCAACGATCACGCGGCGATCGTTCACGACCGCATAGCGATACTCGGTGTAGTTCGGCACGGGCCGCAACACCACGGTCGGGGGAAGCGGCTCGCCAACCACGACACGCTCGTGAATCACCACGGAATCGTCACGCGGGATCCCGCCCAGCACGGCATTCGGAATTTCGAGACCGGCGCCGACGGCCGCACCAACGGTGCCGCCGACCATCGCGCCGATCGGGCCACCAATGTCGCCGCCAGCGCGCGCGCCATCGGCGGCGCCCTGGGCCGTTGTTGACTGGGCGAAGGCCGCGCTCGACGCCAGCAGCGAGACGGCAGCGAACGTAATCGCAAGACGGGTTTTCATGTGCTTATGTCTCCAGTGATTGTCCTGCGCCTTCAACCGCGGGGCTGGAGCATTGTTCCGGTTCCGTACGGCCAAAGAAGCGCCCAGATCCAGAGACTGTTACGCCGTAACACATCAGGCTGCGGCGATCTCGTGCCCCGCCATTAGTTCCAGCGCTCGCACCATCGCCGAATGATCCCACGCCTTGCCGCCATGCGCGGTGCAGGACGAGAACAATTGCTGTGCCACCGCCGTGCTCGGCAGCGAGAGCCCGAGCGCACGCGCACCTTCGAGCGCGAGGTTGAGATCCTTCTGATGCAGCTCGATGCGGAAGCCGGGATCGAAATTACGCTTCACCATGCGCTCGCCGTGGACGTCGAGGATGCGCGAGGAGGCGAAGCCGCCCATCAGCGCCTTGCGCACCAGCGCTGGGTCCGCGCCGGCCTTGGATGCGAACAGAAGCGCTTCGCTGACGGCCTCGATCGTCAGTGCGACGATGATCTGGTTGGCGACCTTCGTCGTCTGCCCGTCGCCATTGGCACCGACATGCGTGACATTCTTGCCCATCTTGTCGAAGACCGGCTTCATGGTGCCAAAAGCCCGCTCCGGCCCGCCGACCATGATGGTGAGGCTCGCAGCTTTCGCTCCGACCTCCCTGCCCGATACCGGCGCGTCGAGATAATCGGCGCCGAGCGCCTCGATCTTCTTCGCAAACTCTTTCGTCGCCAGCGGCGAGATCGAGCTCATGTCGACCACGATCTTGCCCTTGGAGATGCCGCTCGCGACGCCGTCCTTGCCGAACAGCACGGCTTCGACATGCGGTGTGTCAGGCACCATGATAATGACGGCGTCCGCCTGCTCCGCGACCTGCTTGCCGGTGATGCAGGGAATGCCGCCGGCCGCGATCAGTTCCGGCGCCACGGGCCCAACGTCATGCAGGAAAACGCGATGGCCCGCGGCCAGGAGATGGCCGGCCATCGGCCGTCCCATGGTGCCAAGTCCGATGAAGCCGATATTGGTCATAGTTTGATTTCTCACAGTTGGGGTAGCAAAATTCATACGCGCATTCAGTGCACCTCTCCCGCTCGCGGGAGCGGTCGGCGCGGAGCGCGGGTGAGGGTTCTCTCCACGTTGGGATTTCTTCCGCAAGGATCTCATCGCGGAGACACCCTTCCCCCAACCCGCTCCCGCAAGCGGGAGAGGGAGCGCACCGTCGTCGCGGGGCCGCATCTGGCCCTAAATCTCAGGTCTCAAAAGTCTGCGCCGCGTGCCAGGAGAGGCCTTCCAGCGTCGTTGTGCGCGGCTTGTATTCGCAGCCGATCCAGCCGCGATAGCCGATCGCGTCGAGATGGCGGAACAGGAAGGGATAGTTGATCTCGCCGGTGCCGGGCTCATGACGGCCGGGATTGTCGGCGAGCTGGACGTGGGCGATCTCAGGCAGATATTCCTGGATGGTGCGGGCGAGATCGCCTTCCATGATCTGCATGTGATAGATGTCGTACTGGATGAACAGGTTGCTCGACCGGACCTCGGAGATGAGCTGCACCGCCTGCTCCGTACCGTTGAGGTAGAAGCCCGGAATGTCCAGCGTGTTGATCGGCTCGACCAGCAGCTTGATGTTCTCCCGTGCCAGCGTCGAGGCGGCGAAGCGCAGATTTCCCACAAGCGTTTCCTGGAGCTCGCGCGGATCGGCACCGGCAGGTGCGATGCCGACGAGGCAGTTGAGCTGCTCGCAATCGAGCGCCTTGGCATAGTCGATGGCCTGGAACACGCCGTCGCGAAATTCGGCGGTGCGATCGGGCAGGATGGCGATGCCGCGCTCGCCCGCCGCCCAGTTGCCTGCGGGGAGATTGTGCAGCACCTGCGTCAGGCCATGCGCCTCGAGCCGCTCGCGCAGCTGCGCCTTGTCGAAATCATAGGGAAAGAGATATTCGACCCCGGCAAAGCCCGCTGCTTTCGCAGCAGTGAAGCGGTCGAGGAACGGCATCTCGTTGAAGAGCATGGTGAGGTTGGCGGCAAACTTCGGCATGATATCGTCCTCCCCTATTCCGCCGGCTGCAGCACGCCCGGGCGCGCCCGCTCAACCTCGTCGAGCGGCAGGTCCAGCACCTCCTCGAACTCGACGATGTTGTCGATCTCGGTGCCCATCGCGATGTTGGTGACGCGTTCGAGGATGAACTCGACCACCACGGGCACGCGATGCCTGGCCATCAATTCGCGCGCGGTCACGAACGCGGCCTGCGCGTCCTTTGGATCGGTGACGCGGATCGCCTTGCAGCCGAGCCCTTCGGCGACCGCAACGTGGTCGACGCCGTAGACACCGATTTCGGGCGCGTTGATGTTCTCGAAGGAGAGCTGGACTTGATAGTCCATCTCGAAGCCGCGCTGGGCCTGGCGGATCAGGCCGAGATAGGAATTGTTCACGACGACGTGGATGTAGGGCAGATTGAACTGCGCGCCGACCGCGAGCTCCTCGATCAGGAACTGGAAGTCGTAGTCGCCGGAGAGCGCGATGATGTCGCGATCCGGGCACGCGGCGCGCACGCCGAGCGCTGCGGGCAAGGTCCAGCCGAGCGGTCCCGCCTGCCCGGCATTGATCCAGTTGCGCGGCTTGTAAACGCCGAGGAATTGCGCGCCGGCGATCTGCGAAAGGCCGATCACGGTGACGTAGCAGGTGTCCCGGCCAAAGGCCTTGGTCATCTCCTCGTAGACGCGCTGCGGCTTGATCGGAACGTTGTCGAAATGGCTCTTGCGCAGCATCGTCCTCTTGCGGTCGCGGCAGGCGGCGGGCCACGCCTGGCGCTCGCGAAGCCTGCCTGACCGCCGCCACTCCCTGGCGATGGTGACGAACAGCTCGAGCGCGGCCTTCGCGTCCGAGACGATGCCGAGATCGGGATTGAACACGCGCCCGATCTGCGTCGGCTCGATGTCGACATGCACGAAGGTACGGCCCTTGGTGTAGGTCTCAACCGAGCCGGTGTGGCGGTTGGCCCAGCGATTGCCGATGCCGAGCACGAAATCGGATTCCAGCAGCGTGGCGTTGCCGTAGCGGTGGCTGGTCTGAAGCCCGACCATGCCGGCCATCAGTACGTGGTCGTCCGGGATCGCGCCCCACCCCATCAGCGTCGGGACAACGGGCACGTTGGCAATCTCGGCAAACTCGACCAGCAGATCCGAGGCATCGGCATTGATGATGCCGCCGCCGGCGACGATCAGCGGCCGCTCGGCTGCGTTGAGCATCTCCAGCGCCTTCTCGATCTGCTTGCGCGTGGCAGTGGGCTTGTAGAGCGGCAGCGGCTCATAGGTCTCGTCGTCGAACTCGATCTCGGCGAGTTGCACGTCGAGCGGCATGTCGATCAGCACCGGACCCGGCCGGCCCGAGCGCATCACATGAAAGGCCTGGCTGAACACGCGTGGCACCAGCGCCGGCTCGCGCACGGTGACCGCCCACTTCGTCACGGGTTTGGCGATCGACTCGATGTCGACGGCCTGGAAATCCTCTTTGTAGAGCCGCGCCCGTGGCGCCTGACCCGTGATGCAGAGGATCGGGATGGAATCGGCGATCGCAGAATAAAGCCCGGTGATCATGTCGGTGCCGGCCGGCCCAGAGGTTCCAATGCAAACCCCGATGTTGCCGGCCTTCGCGCGCGTATAGCCCTCGGCCATGTGCGAAGCGCCCTCGACATGGCGCGCCAGGATGTGGCGGATCGAGCCGCGCTTCTTCAGCGCCGAATAGAGCGGATTGATCGCAGCACCGGGAACACCAAAGGCGGTCGAGATGCCCTCCTTCTCCAGGATTCGCACGGCCGCATCGACAGCTCGCATCTTCGCCATATCGGACCTCGCTTCAGTTGCGTCAGCGAGCGCGATCATCAGGCGAGCAAGATACGATCTCAACGAGATCGGTTTTATTTTCCACGATGCGGCAACCGCAAAAAAATCACGGCGCTCTCAATCAGTTAGATCGAGATATGCGTGAAAGCCGCGTCACTCGAACAGCGGCGCCAGCTCCATCTGCGGCACCAGCACGAGGCCCTTATCGGTGATGCGAATTTCCGGAATGACCGATAGCGGAATCAAATTGAAGCCCATGTAGGGGATGGTGCAGCCGGCCTCGGCCCATTCTTTCTTCAGCACCTTCACCTCTTCCGCCACTTCGGCGACGCGCTTGTCGGACAGGAGTCCTGCGATCGGCAGCGGAACCAGCGCCTTCACCCTGCCGTCGGCCACGACGCAGACGCCGCCTTGCCGCTCTTTGATCGCAGCGATGGCGACCTGCATGTCGTCCTCGTTGGTGCCCGCGACGATGATGTTGTGGCTGTCGTGACCGACGCTGGAGGCGACCGCGCCGCGCTTCAGGCCGAAATCCTTCAGAAGGCCATGGGCAACGTTGCCGGCGGATTTGCCATGACGCTCGACCACCGCGACGAAGCACAGGCCATAGCGCGCGAACAGCGACGACCAGTCTCTTGCGGGTTCGATCGCCACTTTCTCGTGGATCAGCGTGATACCGGGCAGCGCGGTCTTGATGGCGTTGACGGTGCATGCCTTGGCGGGCAATTCGGGCGTCAGCTTCATCGTCTGCGGCAGCTTGACGGTCGCATAGGCTGCCTTGGGATATTGATATCGCTTCGACAGCGCCTGATCGAGACGCGGGGTGACCTTGCCGTGCTCGACCACGAGCTCGCCACCATACCAGGTGCATTGCGGCTTGAGCTGATCGTCCATCAGCACGAGGTCGGCGCGGCGGCCGCCGCCGAGCCCGCCGATGTCGCCTTCCATGCCGAAGCGCGTCGCGCCATGCAGCGATCCCATCGACCAGGCCTGCTCGGGCGACATCCCTGCCTTCACGGCCTCCCTCACCACCCAGTCGAGACCGAACAGCAGGAGATCGTCGGCGTCACGGTCGTCCGTGCAGACGGCCGTGCGCTTGTGCGAGGCCCCGAGTTCGGTAATCGTCCGGATCGCCTGCGGCAGCGAATGCCAGGGCGTCGTCGGTGGGCCGCCTCGCAAAAACACCCAGACGCCGGCATCGAGCAGGTCATCGGCGATGTCGCGGTCGATGGCCTCGTGGGTATCGGTGATGCCGCTCGCCGCATAGGCGGCGACGAACTCGCGGCCATAGACATGACCGGACACCGGACGGCCACGCTTCAGAGCCGCGGCGAGAATGGCATGGCTGCGCTCGTCGCCCATCGTGACCGGCACGAAATCCATCTTCTCGCCGAGCGCCACCGCCTCCGGCCAGCGATCGAACAGGCCCGCGATCTTGTCCGGCGTGAGGTCGCCGCCAGCGGTTTCCAGCTCCGCGGATGTTGCCGGCACCGTGCTCGGCACCGTCAGGAAGATCGAGAGCGGCGCCTCGCGCGCGTCCTCCAGCATCGCCTCGACGCCGGCGACGTCCATGACGTTGCCGATCTCGTGGCTGTCGCAGAAGATCGTGGTGGTTCCGTTGAGCAGCGCAGCTTCCGCGTAGGCACAGGCCGTCACCATCGAGGATTCGATGTGGATGTGCGGATCGACCAGCCCCGGCGCGATGATGCCGCCGGCCGCATCATAGAGCGGCACGCCGCTCCAGACCTTCTTCGCCGTGCCGGCTGGCTTCACCGCGGCAATACGCCCGCCAGTTATCCAGACCTCGCGGCCTGGATGGATGCGCTCCGAATAGGTCGAGAGCACCCGGGCTCCCGTGACGACGAGATCCGGCGCGACACGCGCCGAAGCGACGTCGGCGAGGCACCGGGTCATCGCATGCAGCGGTGCGACGGCGAAGCGGGTAAGTTTTGTCATGATGACCCTCGCGCTGCGTTACGGCCAAGCGATAGTTACGCCCCGCGCGGAGCGGGGCAAGCGCAAATATAGCAGCACGCCCTGCTCAGGCCCCAGGCGCCGAACCGCCTGCCGTCCCCGACCTTGCAGGTCTGCGCGGGCTCCGCCGTCTTGGCGATGGTGCGGCAGTGGGCTTGACCCGTATGCGCATTGCCCGGCCGTTGGATTCATCTATTTCGAAGGAATTTGTCTTTCGCACGAGATCGCTCAGCTTGCGGGAGCCGTAGGTTCTCGAATCGAAATCGGGGGCGAGGTTGGTGAGCCCTTTTCCGACTTCCCCGAGAGAAACCCATCCGTCTTCACTTTCCATCTGGGCAATGACTTTCTTGATCATGGGGATGGCTGCGTCAGGGGGCTGAAGCGGCGCCGACCTCGCGGCGGCGTCCGGGGCGGTCGCCGTGCCGGCAAGCAGGTTCTCGGTATAGACGAATCTCCGGCAGGCCTGCCTGAAGCTTTCCGGAGTCTTCTGCTCACCGAACCCGAAGACATCGACTCCCTGCTCCCGGATGCGGGCGGCGAGACGGGTGAAGTCGCTGTCGGAAGACACCAGGCAGAAGCCGTCGAACCGGCCGCTGTGAAGCAGGTCCATCGCGTCGATGACCAGGGTTATGTCGGACGCATTCTTTCCCGCCGTATAAGCGAATTGTTGCTGCGGGATGATGGCGTGCTTCGACAGAATGTCGGCCCAGCCTCTGGAACGCGCATTGGAGAAGTCGCCGTAGATGCGTCGGACGCTGGCCTCGCCGATCTTGGCAATCTCCTCGAAAAGTCCATCCGCGATCTTGGCCGAGGCATTGTCGGCGTCGATCAGGACGGCCAGACGAGGCGAGCGAAGTTCGGACGGCATGGCATTCTCCACGGAATGGACGCAGCATTAGAACATGCGTGCGTCTTAGCGGCTAATCCTCGTTCGCCTTGAACCGCCCGAGACCCTTCATCACGAAGGGCGCCAGCAGCGCGATCAACGCCACCGCCAGCAGCGTCGCCGAGATCGGGCTTTGGACCAGCGTCATGGGATCGCCGAGGCTGATCGCGAGTGCGCGGCGCAACTGGCTTTCCGCGATCGGGCCGAGGATCAGGCCGACGACCACGGGGGCGATCGGAAAATCGAACCTGCGCATCAAAAAGCCGAGCACGCCGAAGCCGGCCAGCATCGATAATTCCACGACCGACGGCTTGGCGGCGATGGTGCCCATGGTCGCGAAGACGAGGATGCCGGCATAGAGCCAGGGCTGCGGAATCGCGAGAAGGCGCACCCACAGTCCGACCAGCGGCAGGTTGAGCACCAGCAGCATGCAATTGGCAATGAACAGGCTGGCGATCAGGCCCCAGACAAGGTCGGGCCGTTCGGCGAACAGCAGCGGCCCGGGGTTGAGGCCGTATTGCTGGAAGCCGGCCAGCATCATCGCGGCGGTCGCCGAGGTCGGCAGCCCGAGCGTGAGCAGCGGCACCAGCGTGCCGGCCGCAGAGGCATTGTTGGCCGCTTCCGGTCCCGCCACACCTTCGATCGCGCCCTTGCCGAATTCTTCGGGGTGTTTGGTCAGGCGTTTCTCGGTCGAATAGGACAGAAAGGTCGGGATCTCGGCGCCGCCCGCCGGAAGCGCGCCGATTGGAAAGCCGAACATGGTGCCGCGCAGCCACGGTTTCCACGATCGCTTCCAGTCTTCTTTCGTCATCCACAGCGAGCCGCGCACCGGCTCGAGCTTCTCCTCGGTATGGTGGCGGCGCGATGCGACATACAGTGCCTCGCCGACCGCGAACAAGCCGACCGCGAGCGTCGTCACCTCGACGCCGTCGAGCAGCTCGGGGATGCCGAACGCAAGCCGCGCCTGGCCGGTCAGCTTGTCGATGCCGACGAGGCCCAGCGTCAGGCCGATGAACAGGCTGGTCAGGCCACGAACCGGCGAATCTCCGAAGGTCGCCGACACCGTGACGAAGGCAACGCACATCAGCGCGAAGTAATCCTCAGGGCCAAAGCGCACGGCGAAATCGACCAGCCACGGCGCAAGGAAGGCGAGTCCGATGGTGGCGATGGTGCCGGCGACAAAAGAGCCGATCGCGGAGGTCGCAAGCGCCGGCCCGCCACGGCCGGCCTTGGCCATCTTGTTGCCTTCGAGCGCAGTCGCCATCGAGGCGCTCTCGCCGGGCGTGTTGATCAGGATCGCAGTGGTCGAGCCCCCGTACATGCCGCCATAATAGATGCCGGCGAACATGATCAGCGAGCCGCCGGGATCGAGCTTGTAGGTCACCGGCAGCAGCAGCGCGACCGTCAGCGCCGGGCCGATGCCGGGCAGCACCCCGACGGCCGTGCCGAGGAACACGCCGATCAGCGCATAAAGCAGGTTCATCGGCTGGACGGCGACCGCCATGCCGTGGGCCAGCGCGGCGAAAGTGTCCATCACAGCAGTCGCTCCAGGGGTCCGGCCGGAAGGCTCAGGGTTAGCAGCCGGTCGAAGGCTAGATAGATCAGGGTCGACATCACCAGTGCGATGATGGCGTCGACGAGGATGGCGCGGCGCCCGAACGCCGCCGACGTCGTCACGAACAGGGCAGAGGTCGCCAGGATGAAGCCGCCGCCGAAGCCGATGATGGCGATCAGCAGCGCAAGGCCGATGAGGATCAGGACCACCGGCACGGGATCGGCGCTCTCGCGCGCCGGCAAATTGCCGCGCAGCGCGTCGATGAAATTGCCGATCGCGAGCAGCGCGAGGCCGCAAGCGATCACGACCGGCATCGCCTCCGGCCCCATGCCGTACATCGCGGTCGCTGGCAAGCCGCGCGCATCCCAGACCAGCACGGCGGCGAGACCGGCGAGCCATGCGGCGATGACGAGGCCGGCACGATCGACGCGCCGCGGCGGCTGGGCGGGATCGCCAGACGCGCGATCTTGGATCATGACTTGACGAGGCCGACCGATTTCAACACGTCGGTGACCCGCACGGTTTCCTTCTTCAGGAAGTCGGCGAAGGCGTCACCACCGAGATAGGCGTCCTCCCAGCCCTTCTGCTTGAGGATCTCCTTCCAGGCGTCCGACTTCACCATCTTCTCGACCGCTTCGCTCAGCGTCTTTTTCTGCTCCGGCGTGATACCGGGAGGCGCGACCACCGAACGCCAATTGGCGATCACGAGGTCGATGCCCTGCTCTTTGAATGTCGGGATGTCGCTGCCCGCGATGCGCTTCTCCGAGGTCACGCCGATCGCGCGCAGCTTGCCGGACTTGATCTGCCCTTCATATTCGCTGAGGCCCGAAATGCCCGCGGTTACCTTGCCGCCGAGGATTGCGGCGAGCGACTCGCCGCCGCCGGAGAACGGGATGTAGTTGATTTTTTTGGCGTCGGCACCGACGGCGCCGGCGAACAAGGCCGCCATCACATGGTCGACGCCGCCGGCCGAACCGCCGGCAAAGGTGACCTTCGCGATATCGGCCTTCACCGCGGCGGCCAGGTCCTGCGCGGTCTTGATCGGCGAATTCGCGGGAACCACGATCACCTGGATCTCCTCGGTGAGGCGGGCAATCGGCGTCACCTGCTCCAGCGTCACCGGCGACTTGTTCATGGCGAGCGCGCCCACCATGACGAAGCCGTTGACCATCATCTGGTTGCCGTCGCCTTTGGCGCCATTGACGAACTGCGCGATGCCGACGCTGCCGCCGGCACCGGGAACGTTGCTGACCTGCACGCTGCGCGCGACGCCCGAAGCCACCAGCGCCTGCTGCATCGAGCGGGCAGTCTGGTCCCAGCCCCCGCCGGGCGCTGCCGGGGCCATCAGCTTCAGCTCGAGCTGCTGGGCGAGGGCCGGATTGGCTGCCGCCAGGGTCAGCGCGACGGCCGCGCCGACAAGGCGCACGGGAAATCGGAACATGGGGGCATCTCCAGGCTCATGCGGACGTTTGCCGCATTGTGTCGTTTGGTCGCATATCAGCCAAAACGACCGAGGCTGTCCAGTGACATCCCCCCAAGGCTTTTTTGGTCAGTGGGGCGACGGAATCACCCCGCCGAGCGCGGCCGTCAGTTCGGCAGCGACAGCCCGGACGATTTGCCCGATCTCCGGCAACCGCCGATCGGTCAGCCGACCGGTCATGCCGGAGACTGAAATCGCCGCGAGCGGCTCGGCGCAGTCGTTGTAGACGACCGCCGCAACGCAACGCAGGCCCATGCAGGCCTCTTCATCGTCGAGGGCGTAGCCCTGCTTGCGGATCTTTTCGAGTTCCTTGAACAGGTCGCTCGGCCGAACGATCGACTTCTCGGTCAGGCGAGGCATGCCGTGATGGCGGATGACAGCGCCAACGTCCTCGTCCGAATAGGTCGCGAGCACGGCCTTGCCGACGCCGGAAGTCACCATGGGAACGCGGCCGCCGACCTTGGTCAGCGAGCGCATGATCTCGCGGCTTTCCATGCGGGTCAGCACGATGATGAACTCGTCGTCGACGACGGCGAGATTGGCCGTCTCGCGGGTGAGATCGCGCAGCTTGCGCAAATAAGGGATCGCCTGCGCGGAGAAATTGCGCCGCCGCGCGAAGCTGGCGCCGACGGTGAAGCTGCGCACGCCGACATGCCATTTGGATTCGGCACGGTCGAACTGCACGAAACGACGGCTCTCGAGCGTTGCGAGCAGTCGGTGCACGGTGGACGCCGACAGGCCGGTGCGGATCGCGAGATCGCTGAGGCGATAGCCTTCGTCGTCCTCCGCCAGCGTCTCGATGATCGACAGCGCGCGGTCAACGGACTGCACGCCACCGTCGCGGCCCTCGTGATCGGCTTCCGCGACCGACTTGGGCTCAAGCGATTTGCGTCGGATCACGTTCTTGCTCATCGCGACCTGCCGCTTTGGAATTCGTCATTCCGGGATGGTCCGAAGGACCAGACCTCAGGTGTGCAATTGCGCACCATAGTTGGATGCTGCGCATCGCCCCGGAACGACCTACCCTACAAGGCGCCGCTTCGGATGCCGAAGCGGCGTCAAGGCCTCAGAGCAGCCCTGCCCCGCGCGCCCACTTATACTTGGCGCCGAGGACTTCGACCGGCAGCTCGGTCGAGTAGGCGTAGGCCGGGATTCCGTTCTGGTAGAGATATTCGGCGGCTTCCTCGACCTCGACGTCGCCGGCGAGCGAGGCGACCATGGGCTTCACGAAGCCCTTGGCCTCCATCTCCTTCTTCACCTCAACCATGTTGCGGGCGAACACCATCGGCGGGGTGACGATGGTGTGCCAGTAGCCGAGGATCAGCGCGTGGATGCGCTCGTCGGATAGGCCGAGCTTCACCGTGTTGACGTAGGTGATCGGCGGCTCGCCGCCGGTGATATCCACAGGATTTCCGGCCGCCCCAAACGGCGGGATGAACTTGCGGAAGGCCGCATCGAGATCCGGCGGCATCGACATCAGCGACAGGCCGTTGTCGACGCAGCTGTCCGAGAGCAGCACGCCCGAGCCGCCGGCGCCGGTGATGATCAGCACGTTCTCGCCCTTCGGCGTCGGCAGCACCGGCACGCCACGGGCGAATTCGAGCAGCTGGCGCAAGGAGCGAGCGCGGATCACGCCGGACTGCTTGAACACGTCCTCATAGATGCGATCGTTACCGGCGAGCGCACCAGTGTGCGAGGATGCAGCCTTGGCACCGGCCGAGGTGCGGCCGGCCTTGAGCACCACCACGGGTTTCTTCTTGGAGACGCGTTTTGCTGCTTCCGCAAAGGCGCGGCCGTCCTTGAGGTCTTCGCAGTGCTGCGCGATCAGATTGGTGTTCGGATCCTGCTCGAAGAAGGCAAGCAGATCGTCCTCGTCGATATCGGACTTGTTGCCGAGACCGACGATCGCCGAGACGCCCATCTTCGCTGAGCGCGAGAAGCCGATGATGGCCATGCCGATGCCGCCCGACTGCGACGACAGCGCCGCGTGGCCCTTGACGTCGTAAGCCGTACAGAAGGTCGCGCAGAGATTGGCGGGGGTATAGTAGAAGCCGTAGATGTTCGGTCCCATCAGGCGGATGTCGTACTTCTTGCCGACCTCGACGATCTCGGCCTGCAGCTCCGGCGCGCCGGCTTCGGCGAAGCCCGACGGGATCAGCACCGCGCCCGGGATCTTCTTCTCGCCGCACTCGGTGAGCGCCGCAGCCACGAACTTGGCGGGGATCGCGAACACCGCGACATCGATCACGCCGGGCACATCCTTCACGCTCTTGTAGGCCTTATAGCCGAGGATCTCGGCGGCCTTGGGATGGATCGGATAGATCTCGCCCTTGTAGCCGCCATTGATGAGGTTCTTCATCACGGAGTTGCCGATCTTGCCGTCCTCGGCGGAGGCGCCGACCACGGCGACCGCCTTCGGCTGCATGATGCGGTTCATGGCCGCGACGATCTCTTCGGTCGGACGCGGCTTGGGCTTCGGCTTGTAGGCGAAGTCGACGACGATGCGCACATCCGCGGCGGTCGCGTCCTTCGGCGTCGCGAACACCGGGTTGAGGTCGAGCTCGACGATCTCGGGGAAATCGGTGACGAGCTGCGAGACCTTGACGATGATTTCGGCGAGGGCGTTGCGGTTCACCGGCTCGCCGCCGCGCACGCCCTTCAAAATCTCATGCGCCTGGATGCCGTCGAGCATCGAGAGCGCGTCCTCCTTCGTCGCGGGCGCGAGGCGGAAGGTGATGTCCTTGAGCACCTCGACCAGCACGCCGCCGAGGCCGAAGGCGACCAGCTTGCCGAACGAGCCGTCGGTGATCGAGCCGACGATGACTTCGGTGCCGCCCGCCAGCATCTGCTGCACCTGGACGCCCTCGATCTTGGCATCGGACTTATATTTCTTGGCGTTGGAAAGAATGGTCTCGTAGGCCTTCTCGGCCTCTTCGGTCGTCTTGAGGCCGACGATGACGCCGCCGGCTTCGGTCTTGTGGAGAATGTCCGGCGAGACGATCTTCATCACGACCGGGAAGCCCATGGACGAAGCCATCTTGCCGGCCTCGCCCGCCGACTTTGCTACGCCCTCCTTCGGCACCGGAATGCCGTAGGCGTCGCAGACCAGCTTGCCTTCCGGCGCCGTCAGGCTGGTGCGGTTGTCCGCCTTGACCTGGTCGAGCACCTTGCGGACGGCATCTTTGGAATTGGACATCTGGCTTCTCCCTTGACCTGAGTTCGTTCTTTTCAAAGCGCGCGCGTGGTTTGCGGCTGCCCGTGATGCTTGCCATTCGCCGCGCTCTGTTCCATGCGGCGGAACGGAGTGGCATAAGCCTAAAGGTTACTCCGCCGGCTTGGATCAAAAATGGCTGGCGATGGCATTTGGTATGCCAGAAGCCAACTTGTCAAGCTGGTGGATGTCTTAGAACGCCGCAAAAAATCGCCAGCTTGACATTCTGGCATGTGGTATGCCAAAAACTTTCCCATTAATATTCCTGTAAAAGACGACTCCCCACTGGAGGAGATTCGTCGTGTCACTACGCAAACCAACCAAGGCGTTGCCGAACATGGCCGAGGCAGACATCGCAATCGTTCGTATTGCCCCGGAGAGCAGCTTCAAGAACAAGGCGTATGACGCCTTGAAGGAAGCCATCCTCAAGATGGACATCTACTCGACGCCCGAGCCGGTGATGCTCGACGAGCGCGCGCTGTCCGAACGGCTCGGCGTCAGCCGCACGCCGATCCGCGAAGCCATCGCGATGCTCGAGCAGGACGGTTTTGTGAAGACGGTGCCGCGCCGCGGCATCATGGTGGTGCGAAGGACCAAGAGCGAGATCGTCGACATGATCCGCGCCTGGGCGGCGCTGGAGAGCATGGCCGCGCGCCTCATCACCACCACCGCACGCAAGAAGGATATCACGGCGCTGCGCGACTTCTTCAAGGATTTCAGCAAGGACCGCCTGCCCGAGGATCACGTCGAGGAATATTCGCGCGCCAACATCGCCTTCCACCAGGCGCTGATCTCGCTGTCGGAATCGCCCGTGCTGGTCGATCTCACCAACGACCTCCTGCTGCACGTGCGCGGCTATCGCCAGCTGACCATCGGACGCAAGGATCGCACCGCGACATCGCTGCCCGAGCATCTCGGCATCATCGAAGCGCTGGAAGCGCGCGACACCGAGCTCGCCGAGAAGCGCGCCCGCGATCACACCCTCGGCCTTGCAGCTTACGTCGAAGCGCACGGCCAGGAACTCTTTACCTAGTGAACCTTCACCAGAAGGGCGAACAATTCGCCCCGCACCTTGAGACCAGGGAGACAAGGCCCATGCTGAATACCGCGACCAAGTCCGAAGCACCGGGCACCGAGCAGGAACTGACGGATGGCTTTCATCTCGTCATCGACGCGCTCAAGCTGAACGGCATCAACACCATCTATAATGTGCCGGGCATCCCGATCACGGATTTGGGCCGCATGGCGCAGGCCGCCGGCATTCGCGTGATCTCGTTCCGCCACGAGCAGAACGCCGGTTACGCCGCAGGCATCGCCGGCTATCTCACCAGGAAGCCCGGCGTCTGCCTCACGGTGTCGGCGCCCGGCTTCCTCAACGGTCTCACCGCGCTCGCGCATGCCACCACCAACTGCTACCCGATGATCCTGGTCTCCGGCTCCTCCGAGCGCGAGATCGTCGACCTCCAGCAGGGCGACTACGAGGAGATGGATCAGCTCGCGATCGCCAAGCCGCTGTGCAAGGCGGCCTATCGCGTGCTGCATGCCCAGGACATCGGCATCGGTTTCGCCCGCGCCATCCGCGCGGCGGTCTCGGGCCGTCCGGGCGGCGTCTACCTCGACCTGCCGGCAAAGCTGTTCGGCCAAGTCATGAACGCCGAGGCCGGCCGGAAGTCCCTGGTCAAGGTGATTGATGCCGCGCCCGCGCAGATCCCCTCGCCCGCTTCGGTGAAGCGCGCGCTCGACGTGCTCAAGAGCGCCAAGCGTCCGCTCATCATTCTCGGCAAGGGCGCGGCCTACGCGCAGGCCGACGAGGAGATCAAGACCTTCGTCGAGAAGAGCGGCGTTCCGTTCCTGCCCATGAGCATGGCCAAGGGCCTCCTCCCCGACACTCATCCGCAGTGCGCCGGCGCGGCCCGCTCGACCGTGCTGAAGGAGTCTGACGTCGTCATGCTGATCGGCGCGCGGCTGAACTGGCTGCTGTCGCACGGCAAGGGCAAGAGCTGGGGCGAGGCGCCGAAGAAGTTCATCCAGGTCGACATCGAGCCGAAGGAGATGGACTCCAACGTCGAGATCGTCGCGCCCGTCGTCGGCGACATCGGCTCGGTCGTCTCCGCCTTCAACCAGGCGCTTGCCTCGGGCTGGACCGCCCCGCCCGCCGACTGGACCAAGGCCGTCTCGACCAAGCGCGAAGAGAACGTCGCCAAGATGGCGCCGAAGCTCATGAACAACAAATCGCCGATGGACTATCACGGCGCGCTCGGCGTGCTGAAGAACGTCATCAAGGAGCACCCCGAGGCGATCCTCGTCAACGAGGGCGCCAACACGCTCGACCTCGCCCGCGGCGTCATCGACATGTACCGCCCGCGCAAGCGTCTCGACGTCGGCACCTGGGGCGTGATGGGCATCGGCATGGGTCAGGCGATCGCAGCCGCGCTCGAGACCGGCCATCCCGTGCTCGCGGTGGAAGGCGACTCGGCCTTCGGCTTCTCCGGCATGGAGATCGAGACCATCTGCCGCTACAACCTTCCGATCTGCGTCGTCATCTTCAACAATGACGGCATCTATCGCGGCACGGACGTGAACAACGCCAACGCCGACCCGGCGACGACGGTGTTCGTCAAGGGCGCGCGCTACGACAAGATGATGGAAGCCTTCGGCGGCATCGGCGTCAACGCGACCTCGCCCGACGAGCTCAAGCGCGCCGTGAACGAGGCGATGAAGTCCGGCAAGCCGACGCTCATCAACGCGGTGATCGATCCGGCTGCAGGCTCGGAGAGCGGCCGCATCGGCAATCTCAATCCGCAGAGCGTTTTGCAGAAGAAGAAGTAAGTCCACCCCTCAACCCAATACTCCCTGCCGGGTGCAGGGGCAGACAAAGAGTACGGAGCAACACGATGACCAAAGCGCTCACGGGCGTTCGCATTCTCGACTTCACTCACGTCCAGTCCGGACCGACCTGCACGCAGCTGCTGGCCTGGTTCGGCGCCGACGTGATCAAGGTGGAGCGTCCGGGCGTGGGTGACATCACCCGCGGCCAGCTGCAGGATATCCCGAACGTGGACAGCCTGTATTTCACCATGCTCAACCACAACAAGCGCTCGATCACGCTCGACACCAAGAACCCCAAAGGCAAGGAGGTCCTCACCGAGCTGATCAAGCAGTGCGACGTGCTGGTCGAGAATTTCGGCCCCGGCGTGCTCGACCGCATGGGCTTCCCCTGGGAGAAGATTCAAGCGATCAACCCGAAGATGATCGTCGCCTCGATCAAGGGTTTCGGCCCCGGACCGTACGAAGACTGCAAGGTCTACGAGAACGTCGCGCAGTGCACCGGCGGCGCCGCCTCCACCACCGGCTTTCGCGACGGCGTGCCGCTCGTCACCGGCGCGCAGATCGGCGATTCCGGCACCGGCCTGCATCTGGCGCTCGGCATCGTCACCGCGCTCTACCAGCGCACCCACACCGGCAAAGGCCAGCGTGTCACCGCCGCGATGCAGGACGGCGTGCTCAACCTCTGCCGCGTCAAGCTGCGCGACCAGCAGCGCCTCGCCCACGGCCCGCTCAAGGAATACAGCCAGTTCGGTGAAGGCGTGCCGTTCGGCGATGCCGTGCCGCGCGCCGGCAACGATTCCGGCGGCGGCCAGCCCGGCCGCATCCTGAAGTGCAAGGGCTGGGAGACCGATCCCAACGCCTACATCTACTTCATCACCCAGGCTCCCGTCTGGGAGAAGATCTGCGATGTGATCGGCGAACCCTCGTGGAAGACCGATCCGAACTACGCCAAGCCGGCGGCGCGCCTGCCTCGCCTGAACGAGATCTTCGCCCGCATCGAGCAGTGGACGATGACCAAGACCAAGTTCGAGGCGATGGAGATCCTCAACAAGGACGACATCCCCTGCGGCCCGATCCTGTCGATGAAGGAGATCGCCGAGGACCAGTCGCTGCGCGCGACCGGCACCGTGGTCGAGGTCGACCACCCCACCCGCGGCAAGTACGTCTCGGTCGGCAACCCGATCAAGCTGTCGGATTCCCCGAGCGACGTGCAGCGCTCCCCGCTGCTCGGCGAGCACACCGACGAGATCCTGCGCTCGGTGCTCGGCTTCTCGGATCACCAGGTCGCCGAGATCCACAAGTCCGGCGCGCTCGACCCGCCGCAGAAGCAGGCCGCGGAGTAACCGGGCCAACATTGAACGAGACGAAAGGGCCGCCCGAAGGGGCGGCCCTTTTTGCTTGGGAAGGCGCGCAGCCGCGCGCTCAAAATCAAAACTGGAAAACAACCCCATGCACAGTAGCCATCCCGTTGGTCCGCAACGATATTTCTGTTTCGACGAAAAAATCCTGACCCGTCGGGCAAAACAGGGGTATTATGCCATCGTGGATGTCGTGCCGGGAGTGCACATCGGGCGTTCGCTGCTGCACATCGGAGGGGCTCCCTGACCACACCCCGTTCGCGGAAGGGGCTGCAGAGGTCTGGAGTCCAAGGGCGATAATCGGACGTCAGCGCGAGGCGCAAGGACGTCAGCTATGGGCCACTTCTAGACATCACCGATGGGTATACAGAATCATCGTCCACCCTGGAGAACAGCCAAGTGGCCCGAATAGAAGCCTCCGTATGGATCGTAACGACTTTCATAATCATCTTGGCCGCCACTCCACTACGGGCTTTAGCAACACCAGAAGCGTCTGCGTGCGGGTACCTCGCTAGTCTAATCGATAAGGCACCGCCAGGGCCGTTGTTTTTGCCCAGCTATCCGACCGTCGAATCGGGGCCTCTCCATGGTGCCGCCTACCTCTATGACAACGCTGTAGCCGCCATCGCATTGATCAGTTGCGGCGAGCGAGACAAAGCGTCTCGAATTGGCTCGGCGATTCTGTGGGCCATCGATAACGACCGCACCTGGCACGACGGGCGGCTCCGGAACGCATACGCCGCGGGTGTGGTGGCGAGTGACTCCGCCAAACTTCCGGGTTGGTGGGACAATACTCGGAACATATGGTTAGAGGATCGATATCAGGTGGGCAGCGATGTCGGTAACATGGCATGGGCCATGTTGGCGTTGCTGTCGATTGATGATGTGAACACCGGCTCCCCGTTCCGCGATGGTGCAGCGCGGCTTGGCGCTTGGGTCGCGCAATGGGCCGATACGCGCGGTACTGGCGGTTTCACGGGTGGTACGTTTGGGCACGAACCGATGCCGGAAGTGCGGACGTGGAAATCGACTGAACATAATACTGACCTCGCCGCGGCGTTTGGCCTGCTTGCGATCCGTACAGGCGACTCGCGTTGGCGCGATAAGGCAACGGATGCCGAGTACTTTGTAAATACGATGTGGAATCCGGCGTGCGCCTGTTTCGCCGCAGGGACCGCTGAAGATGGTGTCACGCATAATCCGATTTTGGCTCTGGATGCCCAGATCTGGCCGCTAACAGCGCTTCACGGAGCGGCCGGCAAATTTGCATCGGCAATGACGACCGCCGAACAGCGAATGAGTGTCGGCGGAGGCTTTTCTTACGGTGAAGACCGGGACGGTGTGTGGACCGAAGGTACGGGCCAAATGGCTCTCTTGATGAAATTGCTCGGCAAGACCGAGAGAGCAGAATCGTTGATCGCTGTCATCGAATCCCAGAGGTCGCCCGATGGTGGGCTCTACGCCACGACTGTCCGCGCGTTACCGACGGGGTTCGTGTTGGACACCGACCCGACCAAGCCGCGAAACTATTTCCGATTGTCACATCTTGGCGCAGCTTCGTGGGCTGCCCTCGCGGAACGTGGGTTCAATCCCTTTACGATGACAAAAGGACTTCCCTAGCTGAGCCGCAGTGCTTCCCGTCTCGGCCGTTTCGGTCTGCCTTAATTTCGAAGTGTCCGCTTCGGGTCACGAGCGCCGGTTGAAGGGTCGGCCAGGTACGTCCGGTGTGCCTCAAGGAGCCGGCAGCCCGAACTTCGCATTCGGGCCAGAAGCCGCCATCGACCGTTGTTTCCATTAGATGGCGTCGGAGCCAAGTGACTGCTATGGGGAAATGCTGCAATTCAACTATAGCGGGTGTCCCTTTCTTAACCCGCGGGCATCACATTTGCCGGATGATCGTGATTGTCGCAGTTCGGTCCAGCCTCAAGCAAGCGATTGGTTCTTTTCTGCTTTCGCTTGCTGTCGTACTGCCGCCCAGCCCAGCCCACACGCAGGGCTTCGATCTCGACAAGTGGAATCGGGGCTTCTCTCTCGCGGCCTCCGTCAAGAACGCTGCCATTTTGGTGAGATCCAGCAAGGCAGAAAATATGGAGCTCCTCCTGGTTGATTTCGATTCCGGGAAACGGACCAAGCTCAGGAGCAAAGGATCGCACCTCCTGTCCCCATATCTATCGCCGGATGGCGCGCGACTACTTCTCTCTCGAGAGCTTCCAGGTCGTAGCGGAACCGCGTTGGTATCGTGTGACACCGGCAGATTCACTTGCCACGTCGTTCTTAGAAGCGCCGGGTCGATCCACTCCGCAATCCAGCTTTCCGGAGGCCGGATTCTCTATGTTTCGAGTCCGTTCGTGAAGGGAGGCGATGGGCGTGCCAGGTTGAGCCGCAACGATATCTGGATATTTGAGCCCGCAACGGGACCTCGGCAACTCACAGACTTCAGATTGTACGAGCTGGATTCGTTGGCCGTAGGACAGAATGAGATCTATTTTTCGGCTTATGGACCACCGCGTGACCGGCCGGTCATCCCGAAACTCGACTGGCGTGCTAATCAACAGAGCAGCATTTTCCGGCTTCCATACGATCCCGAGAAGGCAACGATAGATCCACCGTCCCGCACGTTGGAGCCGCTATTCCTGTCAGCAGGTATAGCCAATTATCCGGCGGCATCGATGGACGGTTTGCTGGTCGCATTTCTCAGAACGAGGACCAGTTCTAACCCTTATCACTACGACCTCGTGATCGCCGACACGAACAGCAAGAGCGAGCAGCTGATCGAGACCCCGGGTTTGGGGGCCTCTCGACCGGTCATCATCGATCACGACGTCTATGCCAGCATCATCTTGAAAGATCGGACACTCATCCAAGTCTGTCGCCAAGGTGAGCGCTCGATGAAGACGCTCGCCGATATCGGCGATGCTTCGATTGCCACCACCGAGGCAGTTGAAGTGGATATCGATCCGTAGCTCGGCTATAGGAGCTTACCCGTGCTAGCGATTGTCGTCCTGTGGCTGGTGCTCCGCCTCTGTGGCCGCTTGCGGGAGTCTGCATTTCGCCCTGCGTGATCCACGCTCCACATCTTGGATGAAAGTCGCCTTCGCCGGGTCACTGTTGGTCTTGACAGGAACAGAACCACTTTGGCTTCAGAGCGATGTCATCGGGGAGGATTTGTGGCTCATTCCCTACTATTCTCCTTTTGGGCTCTGACCTTCTTTGCTGTCCCTCTCTGCTTTGGGTCGATAGTCGGTGCGCTGGTAGGCATGCGCAAGAATCGACAGCGATTATCAGAGCGGTCATCCTGATAGGCTCCGGGCGGCGAGCCTCAGGTCAGCTTCGGGACACAAGCGGACGCCCCGCGACTAGTGCAACCGATCCGATTACGGTGACAGAGCTGGACTGTCACGGTAGTTCGAGCCTCAGCGATCTCCCGTCGCCAACTGCTCACGGAAATACTTCACGACCGCCGCATTGAACTCGCCGTGAAATCCGGCCCGGTCGAACCCTGCGGGGCGCGTCGGTGCAGATGCGTGGGACGGCCGCCGCCAGCTCCGGCGAGCACGGAGCCAGGAACGCATAATGGCCGGCCGGCACGACATGAACATCGGGCTTGCCCGGCAGGCCGTCGGCGACGCGCGCGTTGCCGGAACCGTCGCCGACGCCAGGACCGCCGAACCGCGACCGCCAGAATTGGAAAGGCACCTTGACGGCGGCGAGGTTCTCCCGCGTCAGGACGGTCGGCGGAGGGTCGACGATCACAGCGGTGCGGATACGCGCATCCGCTATCGGGGCAGGCGGCGTCTCGCCATTGTGAAGCTGTGCGCAGGCGCCGGTCGTCTCCCTGCAGAGGCTGGCGACACGTGCGAAATCCATCTTGGTACCCATCAGCACGAGCCCGGTAGAGCCACCGAGCGAGAAGCCGAAGAAGCCGACCTTGGCGGGATCGATCGCCGCCCTGTCCTTCCAATTGTTCAGCATGAAATCAAGCAACCGAACAATGTCCGCCGGACGCGATCCCCACACAGACAGCGTGTCGCGCCGCGAGGAGTCACCGTATGTGTCGCCGGGGTGATTGATCGCCGCAACGATGAAGCCGGCATCGGCCAGCGCCTCCACTGTGTCATGATGTTGGCCGAACCATCCGCCACGGCCGTGCGAGAAGATCACCAACGGCAGCTTCGTGCCAGGAACGGGACAATCCTTGGAGCCTTGCAAGTTGAAATCGGCCCCGACAGAAAGACGGCCAAGTGCCACATGGGTCGGCTCCGCCGCGCATGGATACCAGATCGCACCCGACAGCGACGGATCGGCGTCGAGCAGCTGAATGCCCGCAGCCTCGGCCGACGGGCCAAGGCAGCAGAGCGCGATAGCGAAAGCCCAAAGCGTGCTGCGCAACGGAAGTTCCCCTGATTTCCCGCAGGAGTTGAACGAGAAAACGGTAGCGGAATTGTGGCTCAGCTCGTCAAGCAGGCACACCTTGCCGCCGCCGTTGGCGTTGAGGCAAAGTGTCCGAAAAGGGAGGTCAGCATGGCACTGCTCGGCAAGGCCGCCGTCGCGATGTGGTGGAGCGTCCGCCCCGAGCATCGCGCGGAGTTCGGCGATTGGCACTCGCACGAGCATTTTCCGGAACGGATGAGCATTCCCGGCTTTCGGCGGGGATCGCGCTGGAGCAGCACGACGGATGCCGAAAGCTTCTTCGTGCTCTACGAGCTCGAGCAATATGAGGTGCTCACGTCGAAGGGATATCTCGACCGGCTCAACGCGCCGACGCCGTGGTCCAGGAAGATGATGCCGCATCATCTCGGCATGGTCCGCAGCCAGTGCCGGATCGTGGCGAGCTTTGGTGGTGGCGTTGCGACTTCGCTTGCCACCATCAGGCTGTCGCCGGACATCGGCCGGGAGGCGGAGTTGCAGGCGCACCTTTCGGACACGTTCGCCGCATTGGCACAGCAGCCGGGACTGACAGGCGCCCACCTCCTGCTCACCGACACGCCTCGCACCAGCGCGCCCACGACCGAGCAACAGATCCGCGGCAAGGACGGTGCCGCCGACTGGATCGTGCTGCTGTCCGGTTATGATTGCGACGTGGTCGAACGCGCGGTTGGCGACCAGCTCTCAACCGGGGTGCTCTGCGCCGCGGGCGCTCAGAATCATCCGACGGTCGGCCGCTACGGGCTGGCGTTCACGATGACGCCGCAGGACATGGCGGCGATTTGAACGATCGAAGCAGGGCCGTCCGGCCTGGCGAAAACCGCCAGCACGTGCGGGCCGCTTCCTGGCTCAGCTATCGCTTGAGCTCTCTGATGAGGTTCGTCAATCGTGGATCGTCAGGCCGAAGGAGCGCCAGTCGCTCTGCATAACCAAGCGCAGCCGCGATGTCTCCCTTCTCCCTGCTGACGTTCAGAGCGGCCGAAAGCAGCTCCGGATTGTTCGGATGTTCGCGCAGGCTCTGGTTCAGCACAGAAAGCGCATCGTCATGCCGACCCATTCCGTTCAGCCCTACAGCATAGACGTAGGCGTACCGTATTTGGCCGGGGTCAAGCGAAGCAGCCCGGTGCAGCTCGTCGAGCGCCTCTTCGCTGCGCTTCAGGCGCACGAGTGTCAGACCAAGCGCGTGGTGGAGAGATGGGTCCTGCGCCGACGCGGAGAGCGCTTCACGCAGGACTTTCTCCCCGTCACTGTCGAGTCCGAGCTGCCGATACAAGTCGGACAGGTTGACGGCGGCCGCCGCAAACGAGGGATCGAGCCTGAGTGCAGCGCGGTATTCGGCCTCCGCCGCGCCAGGATTGGCCTGACGCAGGAAGAAGTTGCCGAGCGCCGTTCGCGAATCCGGCCGATCCGCATTCAGCTTCTGCGCAGCGATGAATTCGGCAGCCGCCCGCGTGAACCTGGCGCGATCGACCGCTGGCTGGCGCGCTGCAGGCAGCACGGCCAGAAGTTCGGCGGCGCGAATGCGCACACCACGCACGGCATCGTCCAGTCGCGGCGAGGCGAGCGGCCAGAGCTGATCGGCGGGCACTCCTTCGAGCCGATCGAGCGCGCCGAGCCTCACAAGCGGATCCGGATCGGAAAGCCCATGCCGGACCAGATCAAGAATTGGTTCGGGAAGCTCCGCCAGCGCGCTGGCGCGGACGATACCGGGAACGCCGGCCGATTCGGCGATTGCGGCGAGCTGCGCTTGCGCGTCGGCAGCTCCGCTCCAGGCAGCATGAAACGCACGCACATAGGTCTGGTGGCCGCGCCGCTCCGCCCCGAACCAGCCCTTGATCTGATCCGCGGCCCAGGCCGCCGGCTTGTCGCGATGGCAGTCGTTGCACGCATTCGGTGCGCCCGTCTGCACCGAGAGGTCAGGGCGCGGAATGCGGAAGCCGTGGTCGTGGCGGCGATCGACGACCATGTAGCGTCGCTCGGGCATGTGGCAGGACGGGCAACCCAGCGGCGGCGAGACATTGGCGTGGTGCCGGTGCGCCGCGGATTCATATTTGGCGGGCGCATGGCACTGCGAACAAACCCCGTCTGCGGGCGCCTTCAACGTTGCGCTGTGCGGGTCGTGGCAATCGCTGCAGGTCACGCCCTTGGCGAACATCCTGCTCTGCTTGAACGGCGCGTAATTGTAGGTCTCCTCGTCGTCGCGCATCTGGCCGTCGGCATGAAAGCGCTGGCGGTCGAGCAGCGATACGCGGTGGGTGTCGGAGAGCGGTTGGCCCGGTGTCCAATCTTCCGAAAGCTGCCCGCGGCGCGCGTGGCAGCGCCCGCAGGTTTCGACCTCCTTGCGCAGGGCCGGCGCCGGCGCGCTGCGTGCCGGCGTCAATGTGCCGGCGGAGGCGGACCATGTGATGCCGGTGCGCTCGTCGAAGCGGACCAGCAGGCCGTTATCGGCCTCGCGCGCCGCCGGCTTGCCGTGCGCCCAGGCGACGTGGCGCGAGCCCGCACCGTGGCAGGCCTCGCAACCGACGCCGATCTCCGAAAAGGTGGTGGCGAACCTGTCCTTGTCGGCATTGTAGCCCTTGTGCACGTTGGTCGAGTGGCACTCCGCACACATGAAATTCCAGTTCTGATTCAGCTTGGTCCAGTGCAGGGAATCGCTGCTGGTGATGGCGCTCTCCGGGTAGAGATGGAACCAGCGCTGACCGCCCTGCTCTTTCGGCCGCGTGTCCCAGGCGATGGATAGAGCCTGGACGCGGCCGTCCGGGAATTCGATCAGATATTGCTGCAGCGGATCGATGCCGAAGGCGTATTTCACCTCGAAGGTCGCGGGCTTGCCGTCGGACCCATCGGTCTCGACCAGGAACTTGCCCTCCCTACGGAAGAAGCGCGACCGGGTGCCGGCATAGTCAAAAGTCGCATTGTTGAAATCGCCGCGCACGGATTGCGCGGTCGCATGATCCATGGCGTCGCGGTGTTGCGACATCTGCCAGAGCTTCGTCTCTGCCGGATGACAGCCGGCACAGGATTCGCTCCCGACGAAGGCCAATTCGGCAGGGGCTGACGTCTGGACGGGAGCCTTCGATAGTTCAAACCACTGCAGTCCGACGGCAATGGCGGCGACGACTGCGCTCGCGCCGACGATCCAGCGCCTCGTGGCGCTGTGAGAGACCTGCAGCGGCTGCGGCGCGTACTGCACCGGTTCAGGCGCCGGCGCCTTGCGGAGCTGGTGTTCCCTGCGGTTCTTTCGCGAGCCACGTGCCACGTCTGCTTATCGCTCCAGCCGTTCACCGCCCACTCGGCCTACACGTGAAGGTCGTTGTCATGAAGCGCAATCCTGGTTTCGCGCGCCAGATCGACGAGTGCGGCGCTGAACATCAGCATGGCCGCCATGAACAGGATCGCCACGCCGTATTCGTGTGCGATCTGTAGGAGCGCGCTGACGAATGCAACGAAGATGATGAGAGCCGTAAGGATTGCTGCGACGACGGAGCAGAACAGCGATCGGTTCAGAAGCCGCGCCCTTTCCCGAAGCCGCGGCAGATCGGCTTTCAGGAAGTCTCTTGCAGAATCGCCTGCGGGAATGCCGTTGATGAACTGCGAGCGGTCGATCACCCGGTTAACCCGAGAGATCACGACCGAGATAAACGCAGCGACCGCGCCTAGCAGGAATGCCGGAGCTGCGACATTGGCAATGATACGGCCAAGCTCGTCGATCGAAGGTGTGATTGGGATCAGATCGGTTACGCTTTGCATGTCACCGCCGTTCGATGCTGGCGCGCCTCGTCACGGCAGTGGTTCGACCTTGGCGGCCATGTCCGGCGCACGGCTCACCCGATAGCTCGCATTGCTGCATCGGAGCACCCAGACTGCATGATCGGCCCTTGAGCGCGCGGTGTCCTTCGTCGCGCCAAGCGCCTTGTCACACGTAAAACCCTGCGTACGGATCTGTGCGGCGAGCATGTCCTGCACCGTCTCCGCCGCGCCCTGCGCCGCAGCGCGGCCGACAGTCAGGGCGCCGATCAGTGCAAGCGCTGAAAGGAAGATCCAACGACCGTTGGTCATGAGCTTCTCCGATTGCGCATCGTGCATTTGGCCGACGGGAAGCCGATTGGCGGCTTCCCGTCGGTCGCCGAACTATCGGCGAACACATTCCTGAACGAACTTGACCCGGTCCACCATACCAAGTCCCTTTGCCTCGGCGTCCTTGCGGCAACCCTCGCGCTTGTCGATCCGCAACTGGATCTTCTCGACCAGATTGAGACCGATATTGCTGGAGACCTGGGGTTCCGCCGAGGCCATTCTTCCGGCCTCCACAGACGGGCCGTCACCCGCCGCACGCGCGGCTTCCTCCATCCGCTTGATATCATCCGGACTCAGCTTGGGTCGGTCGATGTCCAGGGTGATCCTGTTGATCTTCCCGGTGAAGGCAAACGGGGCCTGGTAGTCGTTGTCGTCGACCGGTGTGCCGGTATCCGAACCGATGTCCAGCGCCTCGTCCCATTGCAGGATGAAGGGAAGCGTGTGCTCCATCTTCTCGGTCGCCACCACATTGCCGTCGACCTTCAGCGTGCCGGTGCCGCCCTTTCCGATGCCGCTGTAGTCGCCAAACAGCATGGTCGCTGCGCCGAGACCGTCATACCTGAAGGCAAACTCGATGACGTGCTTGCCGGGCGTAAGCTCCGTCCCCTCCCAGCGCACGCGCTTGAGGTCAACGAGGTTCCAGGTAAAGACGGGCTTGTTCTTGAGGACATAGAACCCATACCCGCCGAAACGACCGCCCTGGGTGATCAGCGTGCCCTCGGCACCGCCCTGAGGTATGTCGACGTCCGCCTTGAAGACGTAGGACGCATTGAGCAGGCTCGGCGCATCGCCGTTTGGCGTGCCGGTGAGCGGTCGTGTCCAGACGAAGCTTGTCCGGCCGGCGCTGAGGCTCGGGCGCGGCGTGATGACGCGCGTTACCACGGACGAGTCCAGTGGGAGCACCTGATACTTTTCCGCCTCCTTCCAGAACAATGCCTGCAGCTCCTTCAGCTTGTCAGGATATTTGGCGGCGACGTCCTCGGCCTGCGTCCAGTCGTTGTTCAGGTCGTAAAGCTCCCAGGGGTAATCGGCCGGGCTTGGCAGCTTGACGCCTCCAGTCACCCACGGAGGCCGCAACACCTTGGTCGAGGCGATCCAGCCGTCACTGTAGATCGCGCGATCGGCAAACATCTCGAAATACTGCGTCTTGTGGGTTGACGGCGCGTTCGCGTTGTTGGCGTCGAACGTGTACATCATGCTGACACCTTCGATCGGGCTCTGCTTGATACCGTCGACGATGTCCGGTTGCTTGATCTTCGCGGCCTCGAGAATGGTCGGCACGACGTCGATGACGTGGTGGAACTGGCTGCGGATGCCGCCCTTGTCCTTGATCACCGCCGGCCAGGAGATCGCCATACCCTGGCGCGTGCCGCCGAAATGGGAAACGATCTGCTTGGTCCAGGAGAACGGCGTATCGAAGGCCCAGGCCCAACCGATCGACATGTGGTTGTAGGTACGGTCGGTGCCCCAGACGTCGTAGAAGTACTTGAGCTGGTCCTCGACCGACGGATTGATCTGGTTGAACATCGCCACTTCGTTGGGCGTGCCATTCGGCTGCCCTTCGGCGCTGGTGCCGTTGTCGCCCTCGATATAGATGATCAACGTATTATCGAGCTTACCGACGTCAGCGACCGACTGGATCACGCGACCGATCTCATCGTCAGCATAGGCGGCAAACGCGGCAAACACCTCGGCCTGTCGGATGAAGAGCTTCTTCTCGTCCGCCGAAAGCTGGTCCCATTCCTTGATCAGGTCCTTCGGCCAGGGCGTCAGCTTCGCGTTCTGCGGGATGACGCCGAGCCGCTTCTGGTTCTCGAAGATGGTCTCGCGCAGCTTGTTCCAGCCCTGGTCGAACAGGTGCATGTCGCTGATCTTCTTCACCCACTCCTTGGTCGGATGATGCGGCGCATGCGTCGCGCCGGGCGCGAACTTGATGAAGAACGGCGTATCGAGCGACAGCGCGTTCATGCGGTTCAAATAGTCGATGGCATCATCCGCCATCGCCGTCACCAGATTCCAGCCGGGATTTCCCTGGTACGGGTAGATTGCCGTGGTGTTGCGAACGAGATTGCCGGGCTCCCACTGATTGGTGTCGCCACCCATGAAGCCGTAGAAATATTGAAAGCCCATGCCGGTCGGCCACTGGTCGAACGGGCCGGCCTGGCTCGCCTGGTACTCCGGCGTGTTGTGGTTCTTGCCGAACCAGGCGGTGTGATAGCCGTTGTCGGTCAGGATGCGGCCGATCGTTGCCTTGTCCTTTGTCATGATGCTGTCGTAACCGGGGTAACCGGTCGCCTGCTCGGCGATCACGCCATAGCCGACCGAGTGATGATTGCGTCCGGTGATCAGCGCCGCGCGCGTCGGCGAGCACAGCGCCGTTGAATGGAAATTGGTGTAGCGCAATCCGCTTTGCGCGATGCGGTCGAGCGCAGGCGTTGGAATGACGCCGCCGAATGTGCTCGGCACGCCGTAGCCGGCATCATCGGTGATGATCAGCAGCACGTTCGGTGCGCCCTTGGGCGGGACCACGCGCGAGGGCCAGAAAGGTGTCGAATTACGCGCATCGCGCTCGATCTTGCCGCCGAACTGCTGCGGCGGGGGTGGCAGCTGATTGCCCGGAATGGTGATGGTCGCGGCGGGCGAGCCGGGAGGCGGTGCGGCTTGTTGTGCGAATGCTGGCGCCGAAAAAGCAAGGGTCAGTGAAAAGGCGACGAGATGAAAGGATCGGGCAGTGCTCATTGCAATTCCTCCCCGTGAAACGAGGCGCCATCATTTTCCGACAACCAGAAAAAAGACTTGATATGGATCAACAGATCAAGATGACGGCTCAGAAGCGGAGATGTGGGAGAGGAGCGCCGTTTTTCCGTAAACTCCCGGAGCCTCATCTCCATGCGTCGGTATCATGGCGCGGTAGTGTTGTTCTCTTGCTACACCTGACTGCCAAAAATTCCCGGCGGATCGGCAACCATGGCAAGCCTGGCCGGCTGCGTCATATGATCGGCAGCATATCAGGCGCTCCCACTGAGCGACGCTCGTGGTTTGGGAGGGGTCACCATGCGATTGACGAAAGCGTTTGCCGCTCTTGCATTTGCAGCCTTTGCATCGATACCGACGACAGCCTTGGCCGACGAAAGCGGCATCAGCTTCTGGATTCCCGGCATGTTCGGCAGCCTTGCTGCCACACCTCAGCAACCGGGCTGGACGACGGCTGCGATCTACTATCATACTTCAGTGTCCGCCGGCGGCGACGTGGCGCGTGCACGCGAAATCCAGATCGGCCGCATCCCCGCAAACCTGACGGCCACGTTGAATGCGAACCTCAACGCGAGTGTGGATCTGGCCCTGTTGAACGCGACCTACGTCTTTGCAACACCGGTGCTGGGCGGACAGGCCTCGGCCACTCTGATGGGAATCTACGGTGCGAACACGACCACGCTCAACGGATTGGTGACGGGTACGCTCGCAACGCCGCTGGGCTCCATTCCCTTCTCGCGCTCCGATTCCATCAGCGATTCCGTGACCGGCTTTGGCGACCTGATCCCGCAATTCGCGCTGCGCTGGAATGCCGGTGTCCACAACTACATGACCTACATCACTGGTGACATCCCGGTCGGAGCCTACCAGTCGTCCCGGCTCGCCAACATCGGGCTCGGGCATGGCGCGATCGACGCGGGCGGCGGCTACACCTATTTCAATCCGCAGGCCGGACATGAACTGTCCGGCGTGCTTGGCTTCACCTATAATTTCAAGAACACCGACACGCAGTACCAAAGCGGTGTCGACATGCACTTCGACTGGGGCGCCTCCCAGTTCCTGAGCAAGCAGGTGCAGGTGGGGCTCGTCGGGTATTTCTACCAGCAACTCGGGTGCGACAGCGGCTCCGGCGATCGCGTCGGCTGTTTCCGCTCGAGGGTGGGCGGGGTCGGCCCACAGATCGGATTCATCTTCCCGCTCGGCGACATGCAGGGTTACCTCAACTTGAAGGGTTACAAGGAATTTGCTGCCGAACACCGCCCCGAGGGCTGGAATGCATGGGTGACGTTCGTGATTTCGCCGGCAGCACCGCCGCCTGCAGTGACGCCGACGAAGCACGTCACCACAAAATGACGGGCGTTCACGACGGTGTCCGGGGTGGCGGCTGTCCAGAGCGGAATGAGTTCGGAATGGATCGCATCGCGCTTTAGGTCGTTGCCGAGCAGGATCTTTTCGGAAGCTCGCCACGCAACTTTCCGGATCGTGCTCGGGCGCGACCACAGCAGCTGTCGGCGCTCCCAACAAAAAGGCGAAAAAATTTGAGAGTGCCTGTCGGATCGGCAGCTTCCCGGTCGTCCTCGTGACATGAATGGGCCATAGACGCCAACGTCGCGCCCATCAACGCAAGAGGATGAACGAAACATGCCCAATACCGTCCGCCTGCACCGCGTCCTGGCCACCAAGCCGGAGAAAGTCTATCGCGCCTTCCTCGAGGCCGATGCGATGGCGAAATGGCTTCCACCGAACGGGTTCACCTGCACCGTGCATCATTTCGAGCCCAAGGTCGGGGGCACCTTCAAGATGTCGTTCCGGAATTTCACCACGGGCAACAGCCATTCCTTTGGCGGCGAATATGTCGAGCTCGTGCCCGGCGAACGCATCCGCTATACTGACAAATTCGACGATCCCAATCTGCCCGGCCTGATCGAGGTGACCGTGATCCTGAAGAAGGTTTCGGTCGGAACCGAAATCGACATCACGCAGTCGGGCATCCCGGATGTCATCCCGCCGGAGGCCTGCTATCTCGGCTGGCAGGAATCGCTGCGGAATCTGGCCAAACTGGTCGAGCCCGAGATCAATCAATAGGCTGGACGCAGTGGCGCGCCCCTCAGGACGCAGCTCGAGTGTGCGGCTGCCGCTTCAACGGCAGCTGTGCCGCTTGGCCTTAAGGAGACCGCCATCGGGTGCGTGCGAAACGGTATCCGACGGCGGCGCGGCAGGTGCCCCCCGCCTGCGTGCAGGCGCTCCCTGCAAATTGATGCCCCTTGTGCCGGTTGAGCGGACGGCTACACTCGGGAGGAATCGGGAGGGGGTTGATGAAACCATTCCAGGCGTTGCGGATGATTGCCTGTGGCGCGCTGCTCGTTGCGGCCGCAGCAGCTTCGGCCCGGGCCGAAGGGACTTTTGAAATTCCCGCGGGAGCACATTTCAACAAGGACAAGCTGGCAAAACTCGACGAGTTCTTCCGCAACGAAGTGGCGACGGGGAAAATTCCCGGAGCGATCCTGCTCATCCAACAGCACGGCAAGCCGGTCTATCACCAATCCTTCGGCGTGCAGGACGTGGAGTCGAAGGCTCCGATCACCGACCATACCATCTTCCGCCTGTTCTCGATGACCAAGGCCATCACCAGCGTGGTTGCAGTGCAGATGATCGATGAGGGCAAGTTCTCCCTCGACGATCCGATCGCAAAATACATTCCGTCGTTCGCAAATGTGAAGGTCGGCGTCGAGAAGACGGCCAGCGACGGTACCAAGACGCTCGAACTGGTACCGCCGAACCGGCCGCCGACGGTGCTCGACCTGATGCGCCAGACCTCCGGCGTCACCTACGGCTTCTACGGCGACAGCCTGGTCCGCAAGGCCTACAAGGCTGCCGACCTCTATGCCGGTGATTTCGACCTCGCCGAGTTCGCCGAGCGGATCGCAAGACTGCCGCTGCACAATCAACCCGGCGCGCTCTGGCAGTATGGCCATTCCACCGACATCCTGGCGCGGATCATGGAAATCGCGTCCGGGAAATCCCTGATCGAGGTCGAGCGGGAAAAGCTGCTCGATCCGCTCGGCATGAAGGATACCGGCTTCTTCGTCGGCGATCCCGAAAAGCAGAAGCTGCTCGCCAAGCCGATGCCGAACGACAGCGATTTCCGGGTGGGACGCGAGAACGACCCGACCAAGCCGAAGAAGATGATGTACGCCAGCGGCGGCATGGTCTCGACGATGGCGGACTATGCCCGCTTCGCTCAGATGCTGCTCAATGGCGGCACGTACGAGGGCAAGACCATTCTCAGCCCCAAGGCGTTCAAGCTGCTGACGACGGATCAGGTCGGGCCCGGGTCGGGCGTCGAGCGGGACTTCTTCTACTTTCCGGGTGACGGCTTCGGCTTTGGGCTCGGCCTTGCCGTACGCACCGATCCGGGCAACGCCAAACCGCCGCCGCCGGGCAATCTGGGCGAACTGAAATGGGACGGCGCCAGCGGCTGCTATTTCGTGATCGACCCCAAGCAGGACATGTTCTTCGTCTTGCTCGAGCAGACTCCCTCGGAGCGCCAGCGCATCCAAAGGACCGTCAAGCAGCTGATTTATGAGGCCATGGAGAACTGACGACGTCACGGCGGGGAGCGAGCGACTGCGCAGGGCCATGTGCGCGCTTCAGTTCTGGCTGTGCGGTCTTGATGTGCGTCAAACTGTCTGAAGGGCAAAACGGCTAGGAGCAGGAGTCTTCCCTGCCGGCCTCGGAGGCGAGATGATGAGATCTGCTATCGGATGGTTGATCATTGCCGGTCTTGCCGCTGGTTTCGCCGCTGCCGCCAAGGCCGAAGAAGTCGACATCGGCAAGGCGGAGTTTCTGTCGTCATGCGCGAGTTGTCATGGCGCCGACGCAAAGGGCAAAGGACCGGTCAGCGGCCAGCTCAAGACACCGCCTTCCGACCTGACCGTGTTGGCGAAGAACAATAACGGGGTGTTTCCCACCAACGCCGTTTACGAAACCATCTATGGGTCGAAATCAGTCCCGGCTCACGGCACGCGTGAAATGCCGGTCTGGGGCGAACGGTTCAACCCCATCGTCAGCCTGCCTCACGCTGTCGATCCCACTTATTGGCAAAAGGCCGGGCCGCAGCAAAACCCTGAGGTCGTCGTGCGGACCCGCATTCTCGCCGTGATCGATTACCTGAACCGAATTCAGCAGAAATAGCGATCGACCAGCGTCGCCGCAGGGAGGCTGCTCGCCGCCTGCTATCCGACCTGACTTGCCGCCCAGCGATCCGGGTCGGGACTATGTCCGATCAGCGCCAGCCCGTAGGCGATCGACTCGAACTGGTCGCCTGACATCAGCCGTTCGTTGCCGAACCGCTCGGCGAACAGTTTCCGGACGGCCGGCACAAAGGACGTGCCGCCGGTCAAGAACACCTTCTCGATCTCGTGCGCGGTGATGCCGGCCTCGCCCAGCACCTTGTCGACGGTCGCCCCCAGCCGGGCGATATCGTCGGCGATCCAGGCTTCGAAGTTCTTCCGTGTGATGGCCGCGCCGATGTCGACGCCGCCGCCCCTGAAGCGGAAGTCCACCTCGTCCTGTGCCGACAGCGCGACCTTGGCGTCGGACACGGCGCGGTAGAGCGAAAAGCCGAGGTCGAGATCGACGATGGTGATGAAATCCTCGAGCAGATCCGGCTTCAACGCAGTGCGCGCGAGCTCGCGAAGCTCGCGCAGATCGCCGTTGCTCTTCATCATCGCGAGTTGATGCCAGCGCGCGAGGTTGGTGTAGTGGCCGCTCGGCACCGGCAGCACCTTGTCGAACGAGCGAAAGCTGGAGCCTTTGCCGAGCCGCGGCGAGACGACGTGGTCGACGATGCGATAGTCGAAGGTGTCGCCGGCAATGCCGATGCCGGCATGGCCGAGCGGCTCGGCGCGAAGGCTGCCGCCCGCGCGCGAGAAGCGCATCACGGAGAAATCGCTGGTGCCGCCGCCGAAATCGGCGACCAGCACGGTGGCATCCCGCTCCAGCCGGCGCGCGAAGGAGAACGCCGCGCCCACGGGCTCGTAGACATAGCGCGCGTGACCGGCGCCGAGCCGCTCGAACGCGGCCCGGTAGCGCTGCATCGCCAACGCCTCGTCGGGATTGCCGCCGGCGAAGCGCACCGGGCGACCGACCGTGATATTCGCCGCCTCGAAGCCGAACTTCCCACCGCCATGGCGCGCCAGCGTCCGCAGGAACGCCGCCAGAATATCCTCGAACTTGTAGCGCTGCCGGAACACCTGCGTGGTGTTGAAGCTGCTGCTCGCCGCAAACGTCTTGAACGATTGAAGGAAGCGGTAGACGTGGCGCCCTTCGAGGAATTGCTCGATCGCCCACGGGCCGCCTTCGGCCTGGGCGCCGGCGCCCGGCCGGTCCTCCCAGAAGCACAGGGCCGACACGTAGACGCTGTGGCGCTGTCCGCCATGATCGAAGCGGATGGCCTCGACCCGGCGGTCGTCCGCCGCAAGCGCGACGACCGTGTTGCTGGTCCCAAAATCGATGCCGATCGAGACGGCGGGCGAGGCGCTCGACATGAACCACTCTGACAGATGATTGGAAGGGGGGGCAGAGCACTAACGGCTTTGCCGCCCCCTTGCAAGACCTGGTCCGAGATGATCGAGCCCGGACCTCACGCCGAGTGTCCGGTATGCACGTCGATCAGTTGGACTGATCGCCTCGACGCCAGGCCGGAAACGGATCGGCGAGCGCGGACCATGCGACGATGTCCATGGTGGACGTTTCAGGGACAAGGCATGCATCCAGCCTGCGGCGGAGTTCGGCTTCGTCCATGCCGGTGCCGATGAACACGATCTCCTGGCGACGATCGCCATACACCTTGTCCCAGTACTGGCCGAGCCGCTTGCGCCAGCCCACATCATTCGGCCACCGCTCCTTTGGAACGCTCGCCCACCAGAACCCCAGCGCTTCGGTCCGCACGATCGCTCCCGCCTGGCTGATCTCGCCGAGCCATTGCGGCCGCGTCGCCAGCCAGAAATGCCCCTTCGCCCGGATCACGCCCGGCCAGGCCCCCTTGACGAACTGGTCGAACTTCGACGGATCGAACGGCCGGCGGGCGCGATAGACGAAGTTCTTCACGCCATATTCCTGCGTTTCAGGCACGTGGTCGGCGAAGCCGTAGAGCTCCTTGTACCAGAGCGGATGCTGCTGGGCCTTCTCGAAGTCGAAACGGCCGGTGTTGAGCACGCGGTCGAAGGGCACGCGGCTGTGATTGGCCTCGATGATGTCGGCTTCGGGATTCAACGAGCGGATGATCTGCCGTGCCGCCTCGCGCTGTTGCGGCGAGGCATCGTCCACCTTGTTGAGGACGATCACGTCGGCGAACTCGATCTGCTCGACGAGGAGATCGACCAGCGTCCGCTTGTCGCCGTCCAGCGCCTCGCCGCGCTCGCCGAGGAACTCGGTCGAGGAATAGTCCTTGAGCAGGTTGGCGGCGTCGACCACCGTCACCATCGTGTCCAGCCGGGCGATGTCGGAGAGGCTTTCGCCCTCCTCCGAGCGGAAATCGAACGTCGCTGCGACCGGGAGCGGCTCCGAAATGCCTGTCGATTCGATCAGCAGATAATCGAAGCGCCCGCTTTCGGCGAGCGCACGTACCTCCCTCAGGAGATCGTCGCGCAGGGTGCAGCAGATGCAGCCATTGGTCATCTCCACCAGTTTCTCATCAGTCCGCGAGAGGTTGGCACCACCATCGCGGACCAAATCCGCATCGATGTTCACCTCGCTCATGTCGTTCACGATCACCGCCACTTTCAGGCCGTGCCGGTTGTTCAGGACGTGGTTCAGCAAAGTGGTCTTTCCAGCCCCGAGGAAGCCGGACAAGACGGTGACGGGGAGTTTGCGCATGGAGATCGAACAGCCTTTTGAGCGGGATAGATCGAGAACGGCGAGACACGGCATCTCACTATGTTATGTTATAACATAACATTCTTTCTTCGGCGTGAACGTGTCAAGATGCCCTGCTCACCCGGGGCTCGCCGGGACATACCGCAATGCGAAGAATTAATGCTGCTATGCAAACAAGAGCATGGACGCTGGCATCTGGTATACATAAACTGCCTTTCGACATGAGGCAGCAAGACTGACTGTCTCCAGAAAGGGATTTCCGATGTCCAAGACCGCTTCCGTCGCTCTCGCCCCCTCCGCCTCGCTGTTCGCCCGCCTGATGGCCGCGATCGACAGCTTCCTGATGGCGAGCGCCGAGATTTCCAATCACAACGGCGACCTGCCGCGTTTCGGCCTGTAAGGAAGGCCTTGTCCTCCCGCCTAACGGCGGAGCTGACAGGACCACGCCGACACCAGGTTCGGTCAAATGGCCCCGCACGTTCGGGGCCATTTTCTTTTGCCTCCTTGCCTGAGCTTGCGACCTCAACTGCGACGATTCGTCCGCCGGACTGATTGCCGATCCGATTGTTTGTTCGCTGGCATCGCGCATACCATTGGACAAGCAGGAACGATTGCACAACCCAAGGTGTAGAGCGAAAAAAAACATAACGCAGTACGGGAACAGCTGAGGGCACACGCACGGCGAACCTGGCGGAACCTTAGCCGAAAGGAGCGGATGCCGCGCGCGGCCCCTCCTCATACAGTTTCTATCGGGATTGCCAGGGGAGATCGACCGCAAGGGTGACACCAGGCATCTGAATCGAGATGGGCTGACGCAAGTCGACAAAGAGCGGCTGCGTTGAGGGTTCGACAGGGAGAGAAACAAATGAAGCCATCCGTTCTGAGTGTCGCTTTGGCGGCAATCGCGATGTCGTGCGCGAGCAGCACCGCAAGCCGGGCAGCCTGGGAGCCGGTCCGTCCGGTCGAGTTCATCGTGCCCGCGGGCACCGGCGGCGGCGCCGATCAGATGGCACGCACCATTCAGGGCATCGTCACCAAGCACAACCTGATGAAGCAGCCGCTGGTCGTCATCAACAAGGCGGGCGGCGCGGGCGGTGAAGGCTTCCTCGATGTGAAGACGTCGTCGGGCAATCCGCACAAGATCATCATCACGCTGTCGAACCTGTTCACGACGCCGCTGGCCACCGGCATTCCGTTCAACTGGAAGGATTTGACGCCGGTGGCGATGCTGGCGCTCGACGAATTCGTGCTCTGGGTGAATGCCGAGAAGCCGTACAACTCGGTCAAGGATTACGTCGACGCCGCGAAGAAGGCACCAAGTGGCTCGTTCAAGATGGGCGGCACCGGCTCCAAGCAGGAAGACCAGATCATCACGGTCGGCATCGAGAAGGCGGTCGACGCGAAGTTCACCTACATCCCCTACAAGGGCGGCGGCGAAGTCGCCGTCCAGCTCGTCGGCAATCACGTCGATTCCACCGTCAACAATCCGATCGAGGCGGTCGCGCAATGGCGCGGCGGCAAGCTCCGTCCGCTCTGCGTGTTCGATGCTCAGCCGATGGCCTATGACGAGCCGATCGCCGACGGCAAGGCCTGGAAGGATATTCCGACCTGCAAGTCGCAGGGCCTCGCGATGGAATATCTCATGCTGCGCGGAATCTTCATGTCCCCCAAGGCCACGAAGGACCAGGTCGAATACTATGTCGAGCTGTTCAAGAAGGTCCGCGCCACGCCGGAATGGCAGGAGTTCATGAAGAGCGGCGCCTTCAACACGACCTTCATGACTGGCGCCGACTACGCCAAATGGGTCGAGGCGGAGGAGAAGCGCCACCAAGACTTGATGAAGGAAGCCGGCTTCCTCGCATCGGCGAATTGAGCCGCGACATCGATGACGGCTGAGGATGCTGCTCGTCCTCACGCCCGCCGCGACCGCGAAAGAACCGCGTTTCCGCCCGGAGGTCCCATGACTGAACGATCTGAACGTGGCCCGGCACACAAGACGCTGGAAATCGGCATGGCGCTGCTGATCGGCGTGTTCGGCCTGGTCGTGATCTTCGGGAGCCTGAAGGCCGGCATCAACTGGGGCGCGGAGGGCCCCCGTGCCGGGTTCTTCCCCTTCTATATCGGCGCCGCCATCGTCGTGGCGAGCGCCATCAACCTCTGGCATGCGCAGCGCGACGATGACGGCCGGCTGTTCGCACAATGGGGACAGCTGCGCCAGGTCATGAGCGTCGTCGTGCCGACCGCGATCTATGTCGGCTCGATGCCGTTCATCGGCCTCTACGTCGGCTCGATGGTCTTCATCGCCTGGTTCATGCGCTGGCTCGGCGGCTATCGCTGGCTGACGACCGTCGCGGTCTCCGTCGGCATGCCGGTCCTGACCTATCTCGTTTTCGAGCGCTGGTTCCTGGTCCCGCTTCCCAAGGGCCCGCTCGAGGAATGGCTCGGCCTGTAAAGGCCGCGTCGACATTTCCGCCACTGCTGCAGGACGTATCGATATGGAAGAGTTGGCCAATCTGTTTCACGGCTTCGCCGTCGCCCTGCAGCCCTACAACATCATGCTGATGATCATCGGCATCACGCTCGGGGTCATCATCGGCGTGCTGCCGGGGCTGGGGGGTGCCAACGGAGTCGCGATCCTGCTTCCCCTGACCTTCAGCATGCCGCCGACATCGGCGATCATCATGCTGTCCTGCATCTATTGGGGCGCGTTGTTCGGCGGCGCCATCACCTCGATCCTGTTCAACATCCCCGGCGAGCCCTGGTCCGTGGCGACCACCTTTGACGGCTATCCGATGGCGCAACAGGGCAAGCCCGGCGAGGCACTCACCGCCGCCTTCACCTCCTCCTTCGTGGGCGCGCTGTTCGCCGTCATCATGATCACGCTCGTCGCCCCCCTCGTCGCGGGCTTCGCGCTGCGATTTGGTCCGGCGGAGAAGTTCGCGGTGTACTTCCTCGCTTTCTGCAGCTTCGTCGGCCTGAGCAAGGAACCGCCGTTCAAGACCATCGCGGCGATGATGATGGGCTTTGCGCTCGCCGCGGTCGGCCTGGATTCGATCACCGGACAGTTGCGGCTGACCTTCGGCGTCACGGAGCTGCTCAACGGATTCGACTTCCTGATCGCCGTGATCGGCCTGTTCGGCATCGGCGAGATCCTGCTGACGATGGAAGAAGGGCTCGCGTTCCGCGGCGGCAATGCGAAGATCAACCTGCGGGTCGTGCTTCACACCTGGCGCGAGCTGCCCACCTATTGGATGACCTCGCTCCGCTCCTGCCTGATCGGCTGCTGGATGGGCGTCACGCCCGCGGGCGCAACGCCGGCATCCTTCATGAGCTACGGCATCGCCAAGCGCCTGGCGCGACGCGGCAACAATTTCGGCAAGGGCGAGATCGAAGGCGTGATCGCGCCGGAGACGGCCGCGCATGCCGCGGGCACCGCCGCGCTGCTGCCGATGCTCTCCCTCGGCGTGCCGGGCTCGCCCACCGCCGCCGTCCTGCTCGGCGGATTGTTGATCTGGGGCCTGCAGCCCGGCCCGATGCTGTTCGTCGAGCAGAAGGAGTTCGTCTGGGGCCTGATCGCGTCGATGTATCTCGGCAACCTCGCCGGCCTCATCGTCGTGCTCACCTGCGTGCCGATCTTCGCCGCGATCCTTCGCGTACCCTTCGGCATCATCGCCCCGCTCATCCTGGTGCTCTGCGCGATCGGCGCCTATTCGGTGCACAACAGCACCTTCGACGTGATGCTGATGCTGGTGTTCGGCGTGCTCGGCTATCTCCTGAAGAAGTGCAACTACCCGCTCGCGCCGCTGGTGCTCGCCATCGTGCTTGGCGATAAGGCCGAGGAAGCCTTCCGCCAATCGCTGCTGGGATCACAGGGATCGCTCGGGGTGTTCTTCTCCAACGGCCTCGTCAGCACGATCATGGCGCTCGGTCTGGTCGCTTTGTTCTGGTCCGCGATCCAGGAAGGCTATAGCCGGCTGCGCACGTCGATGGCGTGAGGCGCGACCTGCGCGATCAGCGCCGCCCACGCCAAATTGCCGCAGGCCGGACTTCTGGAATATAGAATTCCAGGGATTGCGCGGTCACCGACCGACCGCGCCCTCGGCGCACGCGACCAGCGCTGGCGGGGAAAATCCCCAAGACGCGCGGGCTTTTCAACAGCGGTCTTGCGGCGTCGCGACGACGGCAAAACAGTCGTTGAATCAATCATTTGATCAGGATCGGCCGCCATTTGCGCCGGCACGCCGGCAGCGATTGAGGCTTTACAATCCCGTTTTGATTGCGCATGTAAACAGGCCCGCGTTATTTCGCCGCACCTCCCGTCCTTCCCTTGAATCTTGGCATAATGAATACCAGGATGCGGGCAGCGCATGCATAAAAATGATCGGCGCGTTCGGGAGGGTTTTTAATGACGGACATGGTGCAGTCGGCAGCGGCCCCTAGTGCCGCTCGCGTAAGCGATGCCTATCGCTGGGCTCAATTGGCGATCGGTGTGATGGCGATGGTGATGATCGCCAATTACCAATATGGCTGGACGTTCTTCGTCCCCGACATCCAGAAGACGTTCGGCTGGGATCGCGCCTCGATCCAATGGGCGTTCACTCTTTTCGTCTTGTTCGAGACCTGGCTGGTGCCGGTCGAAGGATGGTTCGTCGACAAATACGGGCCGCGCATCGTCGTGCTGGTCGGCGGCGTGCTCTGCGCCATCGGTTGGGCGATCAACGCGCAGGCCACCTCGCTCAACGGCTACTATCTCGGCATGATCATCGCAGGCATCGGCGCCGGCGGCGTCTACGGCACCTGCGTCGGCAATGCGCTGAAATGGTTTCCGGACAAGCGCGGTCTTGCCGCCGGCATCACCGCCGCGGGCTTCGGTGCAGGCTCTGCGCTGACCGTCGCGCCGATCCAGGCCATGATCAAGGACAGCGGCTTCCAGACGACCTTCCTTTATTTCGGCCTCGGGCAAGGCATCATCATCTGTATCCTCGCCTTCTTCCTGCTCGCGCCGAAAGCGGGCCAGGTGCCGAACGTGGTGGCGAATGCCAATCTGCTGCAGACCCGCCGCAACTATCAGCCGACCGAGGTGCTGCGTCAGCCGATCTTCTGGTTGATGTACTTCATGTTCGTGATCGTCGGCGCCGGCGGGTTGATGGTGACCGCGAACCTGAAGCCGATCGCGGCCGACTGGAAGGTCGACAACGTGCCGGTCACGCTGATGGCGGTGACGATGACGGCGGTGACCTTCGCGGCGACCATCGACCGCGTGCTCAACGGCCTGACGCGTCCGTTCTTCGGCTGGATCTCCGACATGATCGGCCGCGAGAACACGATGTTCATCGCCTTCGGCATGGAAGGATTCGGCATCTGGATGCTTTACCTCTGGGGTCACGATCCCGTCTGGTTCGTGCTGCTCTCGGGCTTCGTGTTCTTCGCCTGGGGTGAGATCTACTCGCTGTTCCCCTCGACCTGCACCGACACGTTCGGCGCCAAGTTCGCGACCACCAATGCGGGCCTGCTCTACACCGCCAAGGGCACCGCCGCATTGCTGGTGCCGATCGCCAACTACATGCAGCAATCGTCGGGCACCTGGGACAGCGTGTTCATCATCGCGGCCGGCGCCAACATCCTGGCTTCGCTGCTGGCGATCGCGGTGCTGAAACCCTGGCGCAAGGTCGTGGTCGCGAAATCGACCATCTGACCGCCCCACCGCAGTTCACGCGAGCACGACGCCCGGCCTCACGGCCGGGCGTTTTCGTTTGGCAGAAGACCGCCGCGATTGGCGGGATGCGGCCTGACTCCCGCCGGATTTTGTGACTGCGGAGCCAAGATAGGGCTTGCAATCTGGAATATCGTATACCAATCTCCGAGTAACGCCTGCGACGATAAGACACAACATTTGCGACATCAGGTCATCTTGGCAAGCTGATGTACGACAGACAGGCGCGTTGGGAGGTTCTGATGATTTCCAGCCCGGATGGTGCCGTCACCGCCGCGCCGCTTCGCACCGGCTTCCGTTGGCTCCAGCTCGGCATGGGCATCGTCTGCATGGCGATGATCGCCAATCTGCAATATGGCTGGACACTGTTCGTCGATCCGATCGACGCCGCCCATCATTGGGGGCGCGCCGCGATCCAGTTCGCTTTCACCATCTTCGTGGTCACCGAGACCTGGCTGGTGCCGGTCGAGGCCTGGTTCGTCGACAAGTACGGCCCGCGCATCGTTGTCATGTTCGGCGGCGCGATGATCGCGCTGTCCTGGATTCTCAACTCCTACGCCGACAGCCTCACCCTGCTCTACGCGGCCGCGATCATCGGCGGCCTGGGCGCGGGCGCAGTGTACGGCACCTGCGTCGGTAACGCGCTGAAATGGTTTCCCGACCGCCGCGGTCTCGCGGCTGGTGCGACCGCCGCCGGCTTCGGCGCGGGTGCCGCGCTCACGATCGTGCCGATCGCGAGCATGATCGTCTCGAGCGGCTACCAGCACGCATTCCTCACCTTCGGCATCGGCCAGGGCGTTGTCGTGTTCGTGCTCGCCTTCTTCATACAGCCGCCGCGGATCTCGATTCCGCCGAGGAAGAAGCAGCTCAATCTGCCGCAGACCAAGATCGACTTCACCCCGCCGCAGGTGCTGCGTACCCCTGTTTTCTGGGTGATGTATCTCGTTTTCGTCATGGTTGCATCCGGCGGTCTGATGACCGCGGCGCAGATCGGTCCGATCGCGCACGACTACAAGATCGCGAATACGCCAGTCACGCTGGCGGGCTTCCAGATGGCGGCACTGACCTTCGCGATCTCGCTCGACCGCATCTTCGATGGTTTCGGCCGCCCCTTCTTCGGCTTCGTCTCCGACACGATCGGCCGCGAGCACACCATGTTCATCGCTTTCGGCACCGCCGCGCTGATGCTGTTGACGCTGTCGGCCTACGGGCACATCCCCACCGTCTTCGTGCTGGCGACCGCGATTTACTTCGGCGTCTTCGGCGAGATCTACTCGCTATTCCCCGCCACCTGCGGCGACACCTTCGGTGCGAAGTTCGCAACCACCAACAATGGCATGCTCTACACCGCGAAGGGAACGGCCTCGCTGCTCGTCCCGCTCGCAAGCGTGATCTCCACCGCCTATGGCTGGAAGGCCGTGTTCGTGGTTGCGGTGGCGTTGAACGCAACGGCGGCGCTGATGGCGCTGTTCGTGATCAAGCCGTTGCGCCGCTCCTTCATCCTCGGCAAGGAAGCCGAGAGCACCGGTGCGTCCACCGGCACTGCGAAGACCGAAACGGCGTAAGCCACCACACGTATTGCATGCTTGAGAAGGGGGCGCAGTGATGCGCCCCCTTTCTTTTTGGCCAACCACAAACGTCAGTATGGCTGTCGCAAGATTTTTCGGATCAGCGAAATCCAGCGCTTGACGATTGGCATTATGTATACCACACTTGCCTCGTCACTCACCCAGGGAGGTTGCAATGCTGGTCGGAGACATTCTGCGCAAGAAGACGCCGCGCGTTGTCACGGTGCGTATGAACGAAACGGTGGGTATCGCGGCCAAGCTGATGCGCGCCAACAACATCAGCGCGCTGGTGGTGAAGGACGTGGTCCGCTCCGAGGGCAACACCGCGGTCGGCATGTTCACGGAGCGCGATGTGGTGCGCGCCGTCGCCGAGCACGGCGCGAACGCCATCAATGTCAAGGTCTCGCAGCTCGTCTCGGTGCAGCAGCTGGTGTCCTGCACCTCCTCGGATCCGATCGAGCACGTCCGTCATCTGATGAACCGTCATCACATTCGCCACCTGCCCGTGATCGACGATTACAGCCTCGTCTCCGTCATCAGCATGCGCGACATCGCCGCGGCCGTTGACGAAGCACTCAACGGTGCGCCGCAAGCGGCAGCCTAAAAGAGCTCGCCTGACGTTCATTCACGGAAGAACTGCGCCCCCTCTCCCGCTTGCGGGAGAGGTTGGGGAGAGGGCTGTCTCCGCCCGCGAGACTGCCCAAGAAGAGAGAACCCTCACCCGCCGCGCTCTCCGAGCGCCAAGGCCGAAGCTCGGCTTCGGCGTTTCAAGAACGGCCGCCGAAGGCGGCCTTTGCTCTCCCGCAAGCAAGCGGGAGAGATGCAGCGAACCTGTGTCACGATCGATCGAGCCAATTCCCCAAGTTTGGTCCCGCGAGGATTTCATGAAGATCTGCATCTACGGCGCCGGCGCGATCGGCGGATATCTCGGGGTTCAGCTTGCACGCGCGGGCGCCGATGTCAGCCTGGTCGCGCGCGGCGCGCACCTTGCCGCGATGCGCGAGCGCGGCCTGACGCTGCTCGCGGGCGAGGAGCAGCACACCGTGCATCCGCGCTGCACCGACGATCCCGCCGAGCTCGGCGTGCAGGATTTCATCATCATTACGCTGAAGGCGCATTCGATCACCGGCGTGATCGAGAAGATGCGGCCGCTGCTCGGACCTCACACCCGCATCGTCACGGCCGTCAACGGCATTCCCTATTGGTATTTCTACAAGCACGGTGGGCAATACGAGAACTCGACCCTGGAGAGCATCGACCCCGGCGGACGGCAGTGGCGCGAAATCGGCGCCGAGCGCGCCATCGGCTGCATCGTCTATCCCGCCACCGAGATCGAAGCGCCCGGCGTGATCCGCCACGTTTACGGCAACAACTTTCCGCTCGGCGAGCCTTCCGGCGAGACCACCGAGGACGTGCAGCGTCTCGCCGGCCTGTTCGTCGCCGCCGGGCTGAAGGCGCCGGTGCTCGACCGCATCCGGGACGAGATCTGGCTGAAGCTGTGGGGCAATGTCTGCTTCAACCCGATCAGCGCGCTGACCCACGCCACGCTCGACGTGATCTGCACCGATCCGGCGACGCGCGCGCTGTCACGGGCGATCATGGTGGAGACGCAAGCCATCGCAGAGTCGTTCGGGGTCAAGTTCCGCGTCGACGTCGAGCGCCGCATCGAGGGCGCCCGCAAGGTCGGAGCGCACAAGACCTCGATGCTCCAGGATCTCGAGCGCGGCCGCCCGATGGAGATCGATCCGCTCGTCACGGTGGTGCAGGAGATGGGCCGTCTCACCGGCATCGCCACGCCCGCGCTCGACTCGGTGCTGGCGATGGTGACCCAGCGCGCCCGCATCGCCGGCCTTTATGACGGGGTCTCGACGCCATCAGATCCGCGCGCACTGGCGGTGGCATGATGGCGAGCGAGATGAAGAAGTGGCTCCGCTTCCGGAGCAACGGCACGACCGGCTTCGGCACGCTGAGCCCATCAGGCATCAGCGTGCATGAAGGCGAGATGTTCGGCCGCAGCACTGCTACTGGCAAGACGCTGTCGCTGTCCGAAGTCGAGCTGCTCGCGCCCTGCGCGCCCAGCAAGATCGTCGCGCTCTGGAACAATTTCCACGCGCTCGCGGCCAAGCTCAACCAACCCGAGCCGCCGGAGCCGCTCTATCTGCTGAAGGCCACCACCAGCATCGCCGCCCCCGGTGCGGTGATCCGCCGCCCCTCCTCCTACGACGGCAAGACGACCTATGAGGGCGAGCTCGGCATCGTCATCGGCAAGGTCTGCGCGCGTGTCTCGCCTGGCGAAGCCGACAGCTTCATCTTCGGCTACACCTGCGTCAACGACATCACTGCCAACGACATCCTGACGCGCGACCCCACCTTCCCGCAATGGGCCCGCGCCAAGGGCATCGACGACTACGGCCCGTTCGGCCCTGCCATCGCGACCGGCATCGATCCGGCCAGGCTCGTGGTCCGTACCATCCTCAATGGCGCGGAGCGGCAGAACTATCCGATCTCCGACATGATCTTCACGGCTCAGGAGCTGGTCAGCAGGATCTCCCATGACATGACCCTGCTGCCCGGTGACCTCATCGCCGTTGGCACTTCCGTCGGCGTCGGCGTGATGAAGGAGCCGGTGAACACGGTCACCGTCGCGATCGACGGAATCGGCGAGTTGACCAACGAGTTTCGGCTCTAACCACTCTCTCCGTCATTCCGGGGCGACGCAAAGCCGAGCCCGGAATGAAGGGCTCGCCGGCTCATTGCCCCCGCAGCGCAGCAAAATTGATCCGGCGCAAATCGCGACATCGCCGCCACCGCTATCCTTCGCAAGAAATCAACTTCTGATGCAAGGGAGGACGCCATGACGAATGCCGGCAATGCGCTTTTGTGGACGGCCCTTTACTTCGCTCTCTCGTTCGTCGCGATCTTCGTGGTTTGGTTCGCCGACAAGATGCGCTCGAACATCCTCGGGAAACGATAAGCCGCGGCACGTCTTCATCTCCGAAACATTCGGACACATCACATCTGCGCGCGCCTGACATATGCCGCCAACATGTCCTGCGCCTGCCGCAACTTGGACGCATTCGGCCGCCCTTCTGTGAGGCGTGTCTGGGGGCACGGCGATGCCGTGTTTGGACCAAACCTTCAGGGGTATATGACTGTGAAGAAGATTGTATTTGCTCTCGGTGCTACGCTCGCTCTGGTCACGGCTGCGAACGCTGCGGATCTGCCGCGCCGGCAGCCCGTGCCGGCCTATCCGGCCGAGCAGGCGCCGATCGGCAAGATGCCGATTGGCAAGAGCCCGGTTGGAAAGGCCCCGATCGGCAAGGCGCCCGGGCCGGTCGCGGCGCGCTACTGACGCGCAGCGGAATACGCGCAGAATCTGCGTAGCGGCCGACAGTCGAGGGGTATGTCGTGACGAACAAAGCTAATCGATCGGGATCCTGCATCCTCGCGGGCTTCGCTCTTGCGGCTATGCTCTCGTGCACGACGCCCTCGGCGTCGGCCCACGAGGCAAACAGGCGTGCTGCCGATGCGAACGCGCTTGCTACGACCGACGCCGCCTCGCGACCTCAGCCGCAACCGACGCGGCGCTCGGTCGCGCGCGCGGAGAAAGGCCCCTATTACGTCGACTTCCGCGCGCGTACCGCCGCGAGCTGGGGCCATGCCTTCGTCTGGTACGGCAAGACCAGCGAGCGCGCCGTGGAGGTCGCAGGGCTTACGCCGGCCGGCGACACGCTCGCTTACGTGCTGGGTCATATCACCTTCGTGCCGTCGGAGACCGGCGCGAGCTACGGCGATCTCGATCCGGAATATCTGACCGCGAGCTATCGCGTCTATCTGAACGAAGCGGACGCCAAGCGCGTGTTCGCCTACATCAAGAAATTGCAGGCGAACTCGCCGGTGTGGAACGCCGAGACCGCCAACTGCACCGGCTTCATCGGCGATATCGCTGAATTCATGGGACTAGAGGTCCCCAACCGCTGGCAACGCCCGGAAAACTTCGTCAACCGCCTCAAGGAAATGAATGGCGGCCGGCAAATGGTGCGGTTGTCGGCGGAATAGCCGGAGCCTCAGTTATCCGTGCCCCGGACGCAGCGCAGCGTCCCTTCGACGATGCGCTGCAGAGCCGGGGCCCATCATCTTTCAAAGCATTCGCGGAATGTGGGTCCCGGCTCTGCACCGCAACGCCATAAGCGCGTTCACGCGCGTCTTCGACGCCCTATGGGCGTTGCAGCGCGTCCGGGACACGAGGCCATCCGAATTATCCGCCTCGCGGAATCGCCCCCGCCGCCGGCATGGCGCCCCGCCCCTACCGCACACCCCCGCAATAGACTTTTGCCACCCCGGGCGGCATCCTCCAGCATCAACCGAGAACAGAGCGGCACGCAGGGGGAAACACATCATGTTGCAGACACGGTTCACCAAACTCGTCGGGGTCGAGCACCCGATCGTCCAGGGCGGCATGCAGTGGGTCGGCCGCGCCGAGCTGGTCGCTGCCGTCGCCAATGCCGGCGCGCTCGGCTTCATCACGGCACTGACCCAGCCGACGCCGGAGGACCTGACCAGGGAGATCGCGCGCTGCCGCGACCTCACCGACAAGCCGTTCGGCGTCAATCTCACCATCCTGCCCGCGATCAAGCCGCCGCCCTATGCCGAATACCGCGCCGCCATCATCGAGAGCGGCATCAAGGTGGTCGAGACCGCCGGCAACAAGCCGCAGGAGCATGTCGAGGAGTTCAGGAAGCATGGCGTCAAGGTCGTGCACAAGTGCACCAGCGTGCGCCACGCGCTCTCGGCCGAACGGATGGGGGTCGATGCCATCTCGATCGACGGATTCGAATGCGCCGGTCACCCCGGCGAGGACGACACCCCCGGCCTGATCCTGATCCCGGCCGCCGCCAACAAAATCAAGATCCCGATGATCGCCTCGGGCGGCTTTGCCGATGCCCGCGGCCTCGTCGCGGCGCTGGCCCTGGGTGCCGACGGCATCAACATGGGCACGCGCTTCATGGCGACCAGGGAAAGCCCGATCCACCAGCTCATCAAGGAGAAGATCGTCGCCAATGACGAGCGCGAGACCGAGCTGATCTTCCGCACCATGCGCAATACCTCGCGCGTCGCCAAGAACGCGATCTCGACCAAGGTCGTCGCGATGGAGAAGGAGGGCGCGAAGTTCGAGGACATCCGCGAGCTCGTCGCCGGCGCCCGCGGCAAGTTGGTCTATGCCACCGGCAATTCCGACGAAGGCATCTGGTCGGCCGGCCAGGTTCAGGGCCTGATCCAGGACATCCCGAGTTGCGCCGAACTCGTCTCCCGCATCGTTCGCGAGGCGGAAGCGATCATCCGCGGCAGGCTGGAGGGCATGATCGTTCATCCGCAACGTGAAGCCGCGGAATAGTCACGGCAAGAAGCGAGAGTGATTCATGAAGGCTTACGTCTACGGTCCTGATGGAGCTCGGATTTCCGACGTCGCTCAACCAAAGCCGAAGGGCACGCAGGTGCTGGTCCGCGTCCGTGCCTGCGGCCTGAACCGCGCCGACACCGCCATGCGCAAGGGCCATGCCCATGGCGCGGCCGGCGGGGTCGGCACCGTGCTCGGCATGGAATGGGCCGGTGAAGTCGCCGAGCTCGGACCGAATGCCCAAGGCGTCAAGGTCGGCGACCGCATCATGGGCTCGGGCGGCGCGGCGTTCGCCGAATATACGCTGGCCGATCATGGCCGGCTGTTCCACGCACCCTCGAACATGAATTTCGAGGAGGCCGCCACCCTCCCCGTCGCGCTCGCGACCATGCACAACGCCGTCGTCACCGTCGGCGGGGTGCAGGCGGGCCAGAGCGTGCTGATCCAGGGCGCGAGCTCCGGGGTGGGCCTGATGGCGATGCAGATCGCCAGGCTCAAGGGCGCAAAGCTCGTGATCGGCTCGTCGACCGATGCCACTCGCCGCGGCCGGCTGAAGGAATACGGCGCCGATCTCGCCATCGATAGCTCCGATCCCAAATGGGTCGACGAGGTGCTGAAGGCGACGAACGGGGAAGGCGTCGATCTCATCATCGACCAGGTTTCGGGCAAGGTCGCGAGCGAGAACCTCGCCGCGACGAAGGTCAAGGGGCGCATCGTCAATGTCGGCCGGCTCGGCGGCACCCATGCCGACTTCAATTTCGACCTGCATGCGGCCCGCCGCATCGACTATGTCGGCGTCACCTTCCGCACCCGCACCATCGAGGAGGTCCGCGAGATCTTCTTGGAGGTCCGCAAGGACATCTGGGGCGCAGTGGAATCGCGCAAGCTGCAGCTGCCGATCGACAAGGTGTTCGCGTTCGACGATATCGATCAGGCGTTCGAGCACATGGAGGCGAACAAGCACCTAGGGAAAATCGTGGTGACGCTATGAAGGTTGCGGCAGTGAGACAAGAGCGGAGCGACGCTCTCTCCTCTCGTCATGGCCGGGCTCGACCCGGCCATCCACGTCTTTACCGCTTGCGCAGAAGAACGTGGATGCCCGGGGGAATCGCTCCTGCAACTCACTCGCGACTACGGCTGTGGATCGTCGCTTGATGTTCACCCATGGGCTGCTAAATCCCGGCCATGACCTCCCAGCACAACAAGACCTCGGTCGCCGCGATCTCGATCTTCGCCAGTGGCGGCATGGCGGCGGCGAAGTTCGCGGTCGGAATCGCGATCGGCTCGCTGGCGCTGATCTCCGAGGCCCTGCATTCCTCGATCGACCTGGTCGCGACCATCATCACCTGGGCGGTGGTGCGGGTGTCCGACAAGCCCGCGGACGACGAGCACCATTACGGCCACGGCAAGCTGGAAAGCGTCTCCGCGCTCGGCGTCACCGCCCTGCTCTACGTGCTTGCCGGCGGCATCCTGGTCGAGGCCTATAGCCGGCTGAGCGAGGGAACCCCGCCGCCGACCATTTCGGCCGTGCCGTTCGTGGTGCTGGTGATCGACATCGCCGTCAATCTGTGGCGCGCCCGCGCCCTGCACCGCGCCGCGCGGGAGACCAGGAGCCAGGCGCTGGCGGCGGATGCGCTGCATTTCGCCTCCGACGTGATGGGCTCGTTCGCCGTGATCGTTGGCCTGGTCCTCGCCGCCCTCGGCTTCTGGTGGGGCGACGCGGCGGCAGCCGCGGCGGTTGCCGTGATGATCGCCCTGCTGGGACTGCGGCTGGCCGGCTCCACCGTGCAGACGCTGGTCGACCGTGCCCCGGAAGGCGCGCAGGAGAAGGCCACCGCCGCGATCCGCGGCGTGCCGGGCGTGATCGACGTCGACCGGCTGCGCGTGCGCATGGTCGGAGCGACCACGTTCATCGACACCATCGCGCAGGTGCCGCGGACCTATCCGATCGACCGCGTCGAGGAGATCAAGCGCAACGCGCAAATCGCCGTGGACAGGGCGTTCGGCGACGCCGACCTCACCTTCACCGCCGTTCCCGTCGCACGCGACAACGAGACCGTGCGCGACCGCATCATGGTGATCGCGCACAATTCGGGCCTCGCCGTTCACCACGTCACGGTACACGATCTCGGCGCCAAGCTGACCGTCAGCATCGATCTCGAGGTCGACGCCGACATGCATCTCGAGGCCGCCCATGACGTCGCCAACACGCTGGAGCGCAACATCCAGGAGGAGTTCGGCGAGGACGTCGAGGTCGACGTTCACATCGAGCCATTGGAACCGGAGTTGCCGTTCGGCATCGATGCCGCACCGGAGCGGGTGCAGACCATTGCCGCCGCTCTGACGGAATATGCTGCCGGCGGCGAGATCCACGACATCCACAACGTGCGGGTCCGCGACACCGACGCCGGCGAAATCGTCAACTTCCACTGCCGCGCGGCACCGTCGATGAGCGTGATCAAGGTGCACGAACAGGTCGACGCGATCGAGCGCGCGTTGCGGCGTGCGTTCCCGAGCGTGAAGCGCGTGATCAGTCACGCCGAACCGCCGCGCGCGTGACGCAGGGCGCACGGGGAGTCACACGTTCCCGTTTCGGACTCCTCACGCACGCGCGTTTGCGGACACTCGATGCGCAAACTGCGCGTTGGATAAGAATAATTTCGCGTTAACGATTCGTTGACTCTCGACAGCCCGCGAAAACTGGATTCAAATCAGTGTGATTCGGAAGCGACGTGGGGCTGCTTCCGAGCTTCAGTTGCAAGCAGGTTTTCAGGGGGCCGAAGGCATGTCGCGTGCAGACGCCGCGAACGCATGCGTCCAATCCGATTCGATCAAGGGATTGGCGCAATCGATCGCGAAACCTGCCTATCATCGGCTCCTGATCGCGGAGCCGGCGCTGCGCCGCGCGGTGCCGACACTCATCATCGCATTCCTAATCACGATCTGCCTCGGCGCATTCGTGCAGGTGGTCGACCAAACGCGCCAGAAGCGGCTGGTGATCCGTCACGACATTTCGGCGCTCGCCGACCTGCTCGCCGAGCGCATCGACCGTCTCACCTCGGTACGGCAGGAGCGGCTGAGGAACGTCGAGAGCCTGCCCGCGCTATTGCCGGGTCTGATCCCGTCCTGGGGCACGGCCTCGGGACGCCATGTCGTCGTCACCTCGGCCGGCGTCGACCGCCGGATCCTCGCCCGCATCCCGGCCGACAGCGACTCCGTCGGCAACGACCGCCTGCTCGATACGATCACGACCGCCCAATTGATGGCGGCGCCGCTACGCGACGGCAACGTCTCCGACCTGACGCTGCCGAGCGGCAACGCCGCAATGGCGACCTCGCGGCAGATCAAGTCGCTGCCCGGCTTCGTCACCGTGATCCAGGAGCGCAACGAGCCGATCTGGGGCTCGGACGCCGCGCTCTCGGTGACGCTGTCGGCGACCACCGGCTTCGTCGTCCTGATCCTCGGCTTCGCCTTCCACTGGCAGTCGACCCGCGCCCGCGAGGGCGATCTCATCAACGACGCCGTGCGCGGCCGCATCGACACCGCGCTCAACCGCGGCCGCTGCGGGCTGTGGGACTGGGATCTATCGCGCGGCCGGATCTTCTGGTCGCAGTCGATGTTCTCGATGCTCGGTCTCGACGGCCGCAACGAGCTCCTCACCTTCGGCGAGGTCAACGCGCTGGTGAAGTCCGACGACATCGACCTGTTCGCGATCGCCGACCAGCTCATCTCCGACGAGATCGACCACATCGACCAGACCTTCCGAATGCAGCATGTCGACGGCCACTGGATCTGGCTCCGCGTGCGCTGCGAGAAAACGCGCGGCGCGACCGATGACAGCGTGCACCTGATCGGGATCGCCGTCGACATCACCGAGCAGAAGAGCCTCGCGGAAAAGACCGTGGAAGCCGACGTCCGGCTGCGCGACGCGATCGAGACCATTCCGGAAGCTTTCGTGCTGTGGGATGCGAGCGATCGCCTCGTGCTCTGCAACTCGCACTTCCAGCGTCTGCACAGGCTGCCCGACACGGCCGTCATTCCCGGCACTTCCTACGAGACCGTGCTCGAGGTCGGCCGCATGCCGGAGGTGCGCACGCGCCACAACGAGACCGCCGCCCAAGGCCCGGGCGCGCGCACCTTCGAGGCGCAGCTCGACGACGGCAGCTGGCTGCACATCAGCGAGCGCCGCACCAAGGACGGCGGCTACGTCTCGGTCGGCACCGACATCACCCGCATCAAGGAGCACGAGCAGAAGCTGGTCGACAACGATCTGCGCCTGCGTGCCACCGTCATCGACCTGAAGCGCTCGCAGGCCGCGCTGGAGCGTCAGGCGGTCGAGCTCGCCGACCTCGCCGAGAAGTACCAGCGCGAGAAGACCCGCGCCGAGGAAGCCAATCAGACCAAGTCGAAATTCCTCGCCAATATGAGCCACGAGCTGCGCACGCCGCTCAATGCCATCATCGGCTTCTCCGAGATCATGGGCTCGGGCATGTTCGGCGAGCTCGGAAGCGAAAGGTACCAGGAATACTGCCAGGACATCCTGACCAGCGGCCATTACCTGCTCGAGGTCATCAACGACATCCTCGACATGTCCAAGATCGAAGCCGGTCGCATGAAGCTCGACATGGAAGAGCTCGACCTCTCGAAGACGCTTGCGGAATCCCTACGTGTCGTCACCGGCCGTGCGCAGGACAAGCACCTGACGTTAGATGCCGACATCGGAAAATCCATCTCCGTCGTCGCCGACCGGCGCGCCACCAAGCAGATCATCGTCAACCTGCTCTCCAACGCCGTGAAGTTCACGCCCGACGGCGGACGCGTCGTGGTGCGCAGCCGGCAGCTCGACGACAGGATCGTGCTGATGATCGCCGACACCGGCATCGGGATCGCGCCGCATTCGCTGGCGCGGCTCGGCCGCCCGTTCGAGCAGGTCGAGAGCCAACTCACCAAGACCTATCACGGTTCGGGCCTTGGTCTCGCGATCGCCCGCTCGCTGGCGCAGCTCCACGGCGGCTCGATGCGGCTGCGCTCGAAGATCGATGTCGGCACCGTCGTGCGCGTGACCCTGCCGCGCGACGCGATCAAGGCGGCGTCCGGGATACCGGCTGCCGCCTAGAGGCGGCGCGAGCTAAGTCCTGCGGCCATCCTTCGAGACGCCCGCCTGCGGCGGGCCCTCAGGATGAGGGCACGGCGCGTCGCAGCAGTTTCAAGGGAGCACAATGGCTCGGAGCCTCATCCTGATGCGCGCGCCCGGCGCGCGTCTCGAAGGACGAGGCGCTCGCTCGGATCTACAATTGCAGCTTCGGCGCCACTTCCCGCGCGACATTGACCAGCGCCGCGATCAGCGGCGTCATCGGATCGCGCTGCGGGATCACCATGCCGATGCTGTAATTGACCTCGGGATCGACGATCGGGATCGAACGCACCGTATCGGACAGGCCGAGCGTCTCGGCCAGCTTGGCCGGCATCACGCTCGCCCAGCGCCCCGTCTTCACATGCGTGAACAGCACCAAGAGCGAGTTCGAGGTCAGCGTCGGCGTCGCCTCCGCGCCGACCGAGCGCAGCGCGCGGTCGATGATGCGGCGGTTCTGCATGTCGGGCGTCAAGAGGCACAGCGGCACCTGCCCGACCTCCTTCCAGGTCACCGTCTCGCGATCGCCGAACATCGCATCCGGCGCCGTCAGCAGGCGATAGCTCTCGTTGTAGAGCGGAATGGTGCGCACCTTGCCGATCGGCTCGTTCTCGATGTAGGTGAGCCCCGCATCGACCTCGAGATTTTCGAGTAGCCCAAGCACCTCGGACGAGGTGGTGGACTGGATGCGGAAGCGCACCTCGGGATGCTTGGCGCGAAACGGCGTCGTCAGCGAGGCGACCATACCGAGCACGGTCGGGATCGCGGCGATGCGGATCTCGCCGGAGAGCTGATGCTTCAGCCCGTTGATCTCCTCGCGCATCGCGCGGGCATCGCCCACGATCCGCCGCGCCCAGTCGAGCGCCCGCTCGCCCTCGGGAGTGAATCCCTGAAAGCGCGAGCCGCGCTGGACCAGCATGACGCCGAGGATCTCCTCGAGCTGCTTCAGCCCGGTCGACATCGTCGGTTGCGTCACGCCGCAGGCCTCGGCAGCGCGTCCGAAATGCCGCTCCTTCGCCAGCGCCAGCAGCAGTTCAAGCTTATCGATCAACCGGTTATCCCTTCGGCTTCTGTGGTGGCATGCAAGCTAGCACGCCCGCCCCTCCGCAACACGCAAAAATCGCCTGCGGGAGCGGCTTCGATTGCCATTTGAAATCAAGTGATCGCGCTTGCCAATCGATCTGAATTCGCAATCGCAGCACGGGACGGCTTTATTGATCTTCGAATGATTCCAAATAGTTTGGGGGGGAAGAAACGCTCAGGTTGAGAACGAGAAATGACAACGCTTTACGAACCTTGGGACGAGACGCGAGGCGCCGGGATCATCGCCGAACATGCCGGACAGGAAGGCGCGACGCTCGTCATCCTGCATGCGCTTCAAGAGGCGTTCGGCCATGTGCCGCAGGCGGCAATTCCCATGGTGGCGAAAGCACTCAATTTGTCGCGCGCCGAAGTCCATGGCGTGTTCACGTTCTACCATGATTTCCGCCACAAGCCGGCCGGCCGTCATGTGCTGAAGCTGTGCCGTGCGGAAGCCTGTCAGGCGGCGGGCGGCGACGCGCTGGCTGCGCGCGCCGAGGCAAGGCTCGGCGTCTCGCTCGGCAACACCACGGCCGACGATCGCGTCACGCTGGAGCCGATCTACTGCCTTGGCCTGTGCGCGACGGCGCCGTCCGCGATGCTCGATGGCCGCCTCGTCGGCCGGCTCGACCAGAAGCGCCTCGATGCGCTGGTTGCGGAGGCGCAGCGATGAGCATCCGTCTATACGTCTCTCGCGATGCGGGCGCGGTCGCCGTCGGCGCCGACGAGGTTGCGCTGGCGCTGGAGCAGGCCGCAGCCAAGCGCGGCGTTGCAGTGGAGATCGTCAGGACCGGCTCGCGCGGCATGTACTGGCTGGAGCCGCTGGTCGAGGTCGCAACGCCCCAGGGCCGCATCGCCTTCGGGCCCGTCACCGAGACCGACGTGCCCTCGCTGCTGGACGCGCTCGCCGGCAACACGCCGCATCTCCTGCGGCTGGGAGCGACCGACGAGATCCCCTGGCTCAAGCGCCAGACCCGCCTCACCTTCGCCCGTTGCGGCGTGATCGACCCGCGCTCGCTCGACGACTACTGCGCCCATGGCGGCTACAACGGCCTCGCGCGCGCTCTCTCGCTTGGCTCGGATGCAATCCTCACCGAAGTCAGCGCGGCGGCCTTGCGCGGCCGCGGCGGCGCAGGCTTCCCGACCGGAATCAAGTGGAAGACGGTTGCCCAGGCCAAAGCCGATCGCAAATTCATCGTCTGCAACGCCGACGAAGGCGACAGCGGCACCTTTGCCGATCGCATGATCATGGAAGGCGATCCGTTCCTGGTGATCGAGGGCATGACCATCGCCGGCATCACCGTCGGCGCGTCCAAGGGCTACATCTATATCCGCAGCGAATATCCGCACGCGGTCGAGGCGATGAACGCGGCCATCGTCGCGGCCAGGCGCGGCGGCTATCTCGGCACGAATATCGGCGGCTCGAAGCAAGCCTTCGATCTCGAAGTGCGCGTCGGCGCCGGCGCCTATGTCTGCGGCGAGGAGACCTCGCTGCTGGAGAGCCTCGAAGGCCGCCGCGGCATCGTGCGCGCCAAGCCGCCGCTGCCGGCCCATCACGGCCTGTTCGGCAAGCCGACCGTGATCAACAACGTGCTGTCGTTCGCAGCCATCCCCTTCATCCTCGCAGAAGGCGCCAAGGCCTATGCCGATTTCGGCATGGGCCGCTCGCGCGGCACGATGCCGATCCAGCTCGCCGGCAACATCCGTCACGGCGGCTTGTTCGAGACCGCCTTCGGCGTGACGCTCGGCGAACTCGTCGACGACATCGGCGGCGGCACGTTCACGGGCCGTCCGGTCCGTGCGGTGCAGGTCGGCGGGCCACTCGGTGCCTATTTCTCGCGGTCGCTGTTCGACACACCGTTCGACTACGAGGCCTTCGCCGCGCGCGACGGCTTGATCGGCCATGGCGGCATTGTCGTGTTCGACGACAGCGTCGACATGCGTAGGCAGGCGCGCTTTGCGATGGAGTTCTGCGCCATCGAATCCTGCGGCAAGTGCACGCCCTGCCGGATCGGCTCGACCCGTGGCGTCGAGACCATCGAGAAGATCATCAAGGGCGAGCGCGTCAGCGAGAACCTCGCGCTCGTCGAGGACCTCTGCAACACCATGAAATTCGGCTCGCTCTGCGCGCTCGGCGGCTTCACGCCTTACCCCGTGCTCAGCGCATTGAAGCACTTCCGGGAGGATTTCGCACCCATCCCGACCACGCTTCAGGCCGCGGAATAGGAGAACGACAATGTCTCTGATCCAAGACATCGACTTCGGCACGCCGGCTTCCAAATCGGAGACGATGGTGACGCTGACCATCGACGGCAAGGAGGTTACGGTGCCCGAGGGCACCTCCATCATGCGCGCCGCGATGGATGCAGGCCACCAGATTCCGAAACTCTGCGCGACCGACATGGTCGACGCGTTCGGCTCCTGCCGTCTCTGCCTCGTCGAGGTCGAGGGCCGCGCCGGCACGCCGGCCTCCTGCACCACGCCTGTGATGAACGGCCTCGTCGTGCACACCCAGACCGAGCGGCTCAAGAAGCTGCGCAAGGGCGTGATGGAGCTCTACATCTCCGACCATCCGCTCGACTGCCTCACCTGCGGCGCCAACGGGGATTGCGAACTGCAGGACATGGCCGGCGCCGTGGGCCTGCGCGACGTGCGCTACGGCTATGAGGGCGAGAACCACGTGTTCGCCAATGCCCACGGCTGCGACAACGACCACTGGCTGCCGAAGGACGAGTCCAATCCGTACTTCACCTACGATCCCTCCAAGTGCATCGTCTGCTCGCGCTGCGTCCGCGCCTGCGAGGAGGTGCAGGGCACTTTCGCGCTGACCATCTCCGGCCGCGGCTTCGACAGCCGCGTCTCGCCCGGCATGAGCGAAAGCTTCCTCGGCTCCGAATGCGTCTCCTGCGGCGCCTGCGTGCAGGCCTGCCCGACCGCGACACTGACGGAAAAGTCCGTGATCGAGATCGGCCAGCCCGAGCATTCCGTCGTCACCACCTGCGCCTATTGCGGCGTCGGCTGCGCCTTCAAGGCCGAGATGCGCGGCGAGGAAGTGGTGCGCATGGTGCCGTACAAGGACGGCAAGGCCAATCGCGGCCATTCCTGCGTCAAGGGCCGCTTCGCCTGGGGCTACACCAACCACAAGGAACGCATTCTTAAACCCATGATCCGCGAGCGCATCGAGGATGCCTGGCGGGAGGTGTCATGGGACGAGGCGTTCTCGTTTGCCGCCGCCAGGATGCGCGGCATCCAGAAGACATACGGCCGCGACGCCATCGGCGGCATCACCTCGTCCCGCTGCACCAACGAAGAGACCTATCTGGTGCAGAAGCTGATCCGCGCCGGCTTCGGCAACAACAACGTCGACACCTGCGCCCGCGTCTGCCATTCGCCGACCGGCTACGGTCTTGCCACCACCTTCGGCACCTCCGCCGGCACGCAGGATTTCGACTCGGTCGAGGAGACCGATGTCGTGGTCGTCATCGGCGCCAACCCGGCCTCCGCTCACCCCGTCTTCGCCTCGCGGCTGAAGAAGCGGCTGCGCCAGGGCGCAAAGCTGATCGTGATCGATCCGCGCCGCACCGAGATGGTGGAATCGCCGCACGTGAAGGCACTGCATTTGCCCCTGATGCCCGGCACCAACGTCGCGGTCATGACGGCGCTGGCGCATGTCATCGTCACCGAAGGGCTCGTCAACGAAGCGTTCGTGCGCGAGCGCTGCGACTGGAGCGAGTTCGAGGAATGGGCCGCCTTCGTCGCGCAGCCGAAGAACAGTCCGGAAGCCACCGCGATCCTCACCGGCGTCAATCCCGGGGATCTGCGCGAAGCAGCCCGCACCTACGCGACCGGCGGCAACGGCGCGATCTATTACGGCCTCGGCGTCACCGAGCACAGCCAGGGCTCCACCACCGTGATCGCGATCGCCAATCTGGCAATGGCGACAGGCAATATCGGCCGTCCCGGCGTCGGCGTGAACCCGCTGCGCGGCCAGAACAACGTTCAAGGCTCTTGCGACATGGGCTCGTTCCCGCACGAGTTGCCCGGCTACCGCCACATCTCGGGCGATGCGGTGCGCGAGCAGTTCGAGGCGCTCTGGAACGCCAAGCTCAACCCGGAGCCCGGCCTGCGCATTCCCAACATGTTCGATGCCGCGGTCGAAGGCACCTTCATGGGGATCTACGTGCAGGGCGAGGATATCCTGCAATCCGATCCCAACACCAGCCACGTGGTTGCGGCGCTGTCGGCGATGGAGTGCGTCATCGTCCACGATCTCTTCCTGAACGAGACCGCGAACTACGCCCACGTCTTCCTGCCCGGCTCGAGCTTCCTCGAGAAGGACGGCACCTTCACCAACGCCGAGCGCCGCATCCAGCGCGTGCGCAAGGTGATGACGCCGAAGAACGGCATGGCCGACTGGGAGGTCACCATCGGCCTTGCCAAGGCGATGGGCTTCGAGATGAAGTACAGCCACCCCTCCGAGATCATGGACGAGATCGCGGCACTGACGCCGACCTTCGCCGGCGTCTCCTACGCCAAGTTGGATGAGCTCGGCTCGGTGCAGTGGCCCTGCAACGACAAGGCGCCCGAGGGCACGCCGGTGATGCATATCGACGGCTTCGTCCGCGGCAAGGGCAAGTTCGTCGTGACCGAATATGTCGCGACCGACGAGCGCACCGGGCCGCGCTATCCGCTGCTGCTCACCACGGGCCGCATCCTGAGCCAGTACAATGTCGGCGCGCAGACGCGGCGCACCGAGAACGTGGTCTGGCATTCCGAGGACCGGCTGGAGATCCATCCGCACGACGCCGAGCAGCGCGGCGTGCGCGATGGCGACTGGGTGCGGCTGAAGAGCCGCGCCGGCGAGACCACGTTGCGCGCGGAGATCACCGATCGCGTCGCGCCGGGCGTCGTCTACACCACCTTCCACCATCCGGACACGCAGGCCAACGTCATCACGACCGACTATTCGGACTGGGCGACCAATTGTCCCGAATACAAGGTCACGGCGGTGCAGGTTTCGCCGTCGAACGGCCCGTCCGACTGGCAGAAGGCCTATGACGCGCAGGCGCGGCACTCCCGCCGCATCGCGCCGGCCGAAGCCGCGGAGTAACCGCATGCACCTGCCGGTTCAGGCCATCGACCGCGAGATCTGGCGCGACGGCATCGCGTCAGAGGGCGCTCGGCTGATCCCCGAGGAGACACCGCTGGCGCTGACCTATAACGGAGGCACCTACGCCGTCATGATGGGGACGCCGCAGAACCTCGAGGATTTTGCGGTCGGCTTCAGCGTCAACGAAGGCATCGTCGGTTCGCTCGACGACATTCGCTCGCTCGACGTGGTCCGTCTCGACGACGGCATCGAGCTGCGGATTTGGCTGGCGCCGGAGGATGCTGCGCGCATCAGCGAACGCCGTCGGCACGTCGCAGGACCCACCGGCTGCGGCATCTGCGGCATCGAGTCCATTGCCGAGGCGGTGCGGCCGGCGGCCGTGATACCGCAGGGGCAGACCTTCACGCCGGAGCAAATCATGACAGCGATGCAGGCCATCGCGCCCTTGCAATCGATCAACATGCAAACCCGCGCCGTTCACGCCGCCGCGTTCTGGGCCCCTGCAGGCGGCATCGTCGCGCTGCGCGAGGATGTCGGCCGTCACAACGCGCTCGACAAGCTCGCCGGGGCGTTATCACGCAACCGCATGGATGCGCGCGGCGGCATGGTGCTGCTGACGAGCCGCGTCTCGGTGGAAATGGTGCAGAAGACGGCCGCGATCGGCGCCCCCGTGATGGTCGCCGTGTCCGCACCGACCGCACTCGCGGTACGCACGGCGGAAGCCGCCGGCATCACGCTGATCGCGATCGCCCGGCAGGACGGGTTCGAGATATTTTCGCATGGCAGCCGGATCGTCGCGCGCCATGCCACGGAGGTTGCCGATGTCGCCTGACCGCCTGATCTACATGGCCAACCAGATCGGCAAATTCTTCCAGAGCCAGGGCCATGACAAGGCCGTGCCGGGGATTGCCGAGCACATCAAGAAATTCTGGGATCCCCGGATGAAGCGTGCGATCTTCGCCCATCTCGATGCGGGCGGTGCGGGCCTGGCGCCTGATGTGCGCGAGGCCCTTACCTCGTTGAAGCAGGCGACGTCCCTTCCAGCAGCGCCCTGAACACGCGCCGCACCTCGCTTTGCGTTTCCTTCACCCGCGCTTCCAGCGACGAGAAATCCGGCGCATCGCCCGCGCGCGCCATCACACGCAGGAGGTCGGTGCCAGCGGTCTCCGGCTTGAAGCGCTCGCTGACGCAAAGCCGCAGGATCTGCGTCAGGTCGTGATAAAGCCGCGCCGCGGCACGCAGGATCTCGGTCTCGGACTGTGCGAGCACACCGAGCCTGCATGCATTTTCCAGCACCTGCATGGTGCTGACGTCGAGAATGTCCGGCTTCTCGTGGGCATGCACGAGCTGGAGATATTGCGCGATGAAGTCGATGTCGACCATGCCGCCGGCGGCATGCTTGATATCCCAGCAATCGGCCTCGCCCTTTTCCTGCGCGATCGCGCGCCGCATGTCGGCGACGTCGTTGGCCGTGATTGCGGGATCGCGGCGGCGGGTCAGGACATCGCGGATGACGCGCTCGATCCGCTCCCTGAATTCGGGCGACGCCGAGACCACGCGCGCGCGCGTCAACGCCATGTGCTCCCAGGTCCAGGCCTCGTTGGCCTGGTAGTCCGCGAATGAAACGAGATTCGAGGCCACCGGGCCGGCGCGCCCCGATGGCCGCAGCCGCATGTCGATCTCGTAGAGCACGCCGTAATTGGTGCGCGTCGTGAAGGCGCTGATCAGGCGCTGGGTGAAACGCGCGAAGTAGTGCGCGCCGTGAAGCGATTTCGGCCCATCGGAGTCCGGATTGTCGCTGTCGAAGTCGTAGAGCAGGATCAGGTCGAGGTCGGACGACGCCGTCATCTCGCGGCTGCCGAGCCGGCCCATCGCGATGATCGCGGTCTCCTGCCCCTTGATCCGGCCGTGCTGCGCGGCAAAGCGATCGGCGACGAGGCCGTGCACGGTATGGACGATGCCTTCGGCAACATCGGCAAAGGCCGTGCTCGCCTGCTGCGCCGAGACGGTGCCGGACAGGATACGCGTGCCGATCAGGAACAGGCTCTCCTGCCCGAATAGGCGCAGGCGATCGAGAAACTCTTCGTAGGAGTCCGCGTCTCGCACGGTGGCCGCGAGCCGGCCCGACAATTCCTGCCTGTCGGGCATGGCGCCGAAGAAGCGCGGATCGATCAGACCATCCATGAGCTGCGGCTGCCGCGCCAGCATCTCGCCGAGCCGCGGCGCCGCCCCCAGCACCAGCGCCACCAGCGCGACGAGATCGCGGTTCTGGCCGAGCAGCGTGATCAGCCGGCCACCGCGCTGGAGCGCCCCGAGGAAATGATCGAACGCCACGACGGCGCGATCCGGCTCCTCGGCATGGGCAAGGCCGTCGATCAGAGCCGGCACGAATTCGACGAAGGCGCTGCGCGTCGCCTCATTGCGGAAGACGCGGTAGTCGCCGGTGATCCAGTCGCGCACGGTCTGCGCGACCGCGGCGGGCTTCTTGAAGCCGAGCGTCGCCAGGTGCTGGAGCAGGCGCGGGTCGTCGGGACCCGCACTGTAGTCGAGCGCCGGCAGCCTGGCCGTCCCGGTCGGATCGTCGCCCTCGAACAGTTTCTCGTAGTGACCCTGGACGATCTGGAGCTGGCGCAATAGGTCGCGCGCAAAGGCGTCGCGATCCTGATAGCCGAAGAACCACGCGAAGCGCTCGACCGCTTGCTTGTCCTCAGGCAGCGTATGGGTCTGCTCGTCGGCGATCATCTGGAGGCGATGCTCGACCCGGCGCAGGAATTCATAGGCCGTGGTCAGCTCGTCGCGCGCCGCAGAGGTGATCCAGTTGCTGGAGGCGAGCACATCGAGCGCCATCAGCGTCGGCCGCACCCGCAACTCCGGATGGCGGCCGCCGGCGATCAACTGCTGCGTCTGCGCGAAGAACTCGATCTCGCGGATGCCGCCGCGCCCGACCTTGACGTTATGTCCCTCGACCGCGATCTCGCTCTGGCCGCGATAGGTCTGCATCTGCCGCTTCATGTCGTGAACGTCGGCGAGCGCGGCGAAGTCGAGATGCTTGCGCCAGACGAATGGCGCGATCTCCGCAAGCAGCGCCTCGCCGGCCCTGGCATCGCCGGCACAGGCCCGCGCCTTGATCATCGCAGCGCGCTCCCAGGTGCGCCCTTCCCGCTCATAATAGTTCAGTGCCGCGTCCCGCGAGATCGCCACCTGCGTCGAGGACGGATCGGGCCGCAGGCGCAGATCGACCCGGAAGACGTAACCTTCATAGGTGCGCTGCTGGAGGATGCGCGCCATGCCCTGCGTGACCCGGACGAAGAACGGCTGCGGCTCGATGTCCGCCGCCAGCGTCGTCGTATCGGGATCGAAGAACACGATCAGATCGATGTCGCTGGAATAGTTCAGCTCGCCCGCGCCCATCTTGCCCATCGCAAGCACGATCAGCCCGCAGCCCTCTTCGGGCGCCTCCGGATTAAGCGGCGAGAGCTTGCCGCGTGCGGCTTCCTGCCGCAGCAGATATTGCAGCGCGGCCTGCACGGAGGACACGGCAACATCGGTGAGCGCCGCCGTCACCCGCATCACCGGCCAGACACCGCCGATGTCGCACAGCGCGATCAGCAGCGCGGCCTCGGCCTTCATCCGGCGAAGCAGCCGCATCACCTCGGCCTCGTCAGGTGCCGCGAGCACCGCGCCCCTTGCCTCGACGATCAGTGCGGCGAGATGCGTATCCGGATCGCATTCGAGCAGCCGGATCAGGCGCGGGGCATCGGCGCGCACCAGGTCGAACAGATAGGGCGAGAATTCCGCGATCCCGGCCAGGATGTCGCGGGTGAAGCGATGGCCCAGGAGCGCTTCCAGACGGGCCGATTGGGCCGGCTCGAGCTCGGCCAGCCAGCTTTCGAAACGTCGCTCGTCGGTTGTGGAAGCGGCAATATGGGGAGCCTCCGCGAAGCGTGCGGACAGTCTCTCACCATGCTTGTCCGCGTTTCCCGGCGCGGAGTGGTTCATGCCACCTTCTGTGGCACATCCGGCATTGGCGGAGCAACCCTGTCGCCCGCGCGCGCCGGCAGCACCAGCGTGGCGACAAGACCGGGATGGGCATCGCCCAGCCGCAGTTCTCCGCCATGCAGCGTGGCAACAGCCGAGGCGAGGCTGAGGCCGAGGCCGGAGCCCGGCAGCGTGCGACTCGCCTCCAGCCGGACGAATCGCTCGACGACATGCTTGCGGTCGCTTTCGGGGATCCCCGGGCCGCGATCGGTGACGCTGAGCAGCGCCTGATCGCCCTCACGCCGGGCCTCGATCGTGATCTGCCGGCTATCCATACTGACCACGGTTCCCGCGGGTTGCGAAGCGGGCTTGCCGTACTTGATCGCATTCTCGACCAGATTGGCGAGCGCCTGGCTGATCAACTCGCGGTTGGCATGAACCGGCGTCGGATCGGCCTTCACCTTCAAGGTCATGCCGTCGTCCTCAGCCAGGGGCTCGTAGAGCTCGTGGATACCATTGGCGACCTCGGCGGCGTCGAAATCATCCATGTTGCCGCGCGCCTGTCCGGACTCGGCGCGCGCGATCATCAGAAGCGCATTGAAAGTGCGAATCAGTCCGTCGGATTCCTCGATGGTCCGCTCCAGCGCGGCACGGTAATCGGCCTCGCAGCCCGATCTCGCCAGCGCCTCCTCGGCGCGATTGCGCAGCCGCGTCAACGGCGTCTTGAGGTCGTGGGCGATGTTGTCGGAGACCTCCTTCAGGCCCGCCATCAGCGCCTCGATCCGCTCGAGCATGGCGTTGAGGTTCTCGGCGAGACGATCGATCTCGTCGCCGCTGCGCCCCACGGGCAGGCGCTCGCTGAGATCTCCGGTCATGATCCGCTGCGCTGTGCCGGTCATCGCGTCGATGCGCCTCAGCACCCTCCGCGCGACGAAAATGCCGCCGGCGAGGCCAAGCACGACCACGATGAGGACCGACCATTGCGCCGCCTTGGCGACGATACCGAACAGGCGCCGCCGCTCGGCGAGGTCGCGGCCGATCAGAAGCCGGAAGCCGTTTTCCAATTCGGTGACGCGAACGAGCGCGCGATGGTCGCGATCATCCGTATCCTCGATCCGCCGGTAGGCGGTCTCGGACCAGCCACGGGTCGCCATCACGCCGGGCGCGAGCGAGCCGACATTGCCGGCAACCGCCTGACCGGTCGGGGTGGTCACGAGATAGAGGTTCGCGCCCGGGCGCAGCGCCCGATATTCGATCGTCCGCACGAGGCCAAACAGGCCGCGGCGCCCGTAGATCTCGTTGATCTCCGAGGTTTCGGCATTGACCGTCTGCGTGATTTCCTCGGTGATCAGTCGCCGCGTGTTCCAGGCGAAATAGGCCAGCAGCGAGGCCGCGAATATCGCGAACAGCAGCAGATAGACCAGCGTCAGCCGGAACGCCGTGGTGCGGACGAGTTTACCGAATGCCGTCACGGATCATGTATCCGGCGCCGCGGATCGTATGCAGCAGCGGGCGCTCGAAACCCTTGTCGATCTTGGAGCGGAGCCGCGAAATGTGCACGTCGATCACGTTGGTCTGCGGATCGAAATGATAGTCCCAGACGTTCTCGAGCAGCATGGTGCGTGTCACCACCTGGCCGGCGTGCTTCATGAGATATTCGAGCAGGCGGAATTCGCGCGGCTGCAGCGTCAGCTCGTCCTTGCCGCGGGCGACGCGATGCGACAGCCGATCGAGCTCGAGATCGCCGACACGGTAGAGCGTGTCCTCGGCCGGGCCGCCGCGACGGCGCGACAGCACTTCGACACGGGCCAGGAGCTCGGCGAAAGAATAGGGCTTTGGCAGATAATCGTCGCCGCCGGCACGCAGGCCCTTGATGCGGTCGTCGACCTGCCCGAGCGCGGAGAGAATCAGCACCGGCGTCGTGTTGCCCTTGTCGCGCAGTGCGCCGATCAGCGACAGGCCGTCGCGCTTGGGCAGCATGCGATCGACCACCAGCACGTCGTAATCGCCGTTCTCGGCCATGGCGAGGCCTTCCTCGCCGTCAGCGGCGTGGTCGGCAATGTGTCCGACTTCGCGGAACGCCTTGGCGAGGTAGTCGGCGGATTCGCGGTCGTCTTCGATGATGAGGAGGCGCATCGTGCGTTCGGCGGCGGTCAAGGAGGTCAACCTTCTCTAAACATGGCGCGAGCGGCAACGGCATGCAAGCCGAGCGGGAGAGTCTCGAAGCAGGAAAAAGGCGGGCGGTGAAGCTGGGGGGACCTCACCGCCCTAGGCCTTCCGACGGAGGGGGGCGTAATTCCACCGGAAGGTAGACAGGGGAAGCCAGCGTTGCGCTGCTTCCCCGAAGGGCACCGGCGGCGGGGGCGACTGATGCCGGCGATACCCTTCATCTCGTAGGCCTCCTTAAGGCCTCAGCCCTTGGCGAGGGGCACCGCGACAAAGCGCGACTGGCCGCCGCTCTTCACGCGCATCAGGACGCTGTTCTTGTTGTCGGTCCGCGCCGCGTTGATGGCGTCGCGGACTTCGCCCGCGGTGGCCACGCTCTTGCCGCCGACTTCGAGAATTACGTCGCCTTCCTTGAAGCCGCGTTCGGCCGCGGCGCTCTTCGGATCGACTTCGGTGACGACGACGCCTTCCTTGCCGGCGCCGGCCACGGAGTTCGCGGGCGCAACGGTCATGCCGAGCTTGGGCACGTCGGTGCCCTTGCTGGCACCCTTGCCGCTGTCATTGTCGGCGTCGGCCTTGGCCTCGACCGTGTTCGGCAGCTGGCCGAGGGTGAGGTTCACGACCTTGTCCTGGCCCTTGTGCAGCACGTTGAGCTTCACGGTCGCGCCCGGCGCCATGCCGCCGATGGTGCGGGCGAGCTCACGGGCGTCCTTGACGGATTCGCCGTTGACCGCCGTGATCACGTCGCCGGACTCGATGCCCGCCTTGGCGGCCGGACCGTTGGTCTGCGGCTCGGCGACCAGAGCGCCTTCGGCCTTCTTCATACCGAGGCTGTCGGCGATATCCGAGGTCACGGGCTGGATCTGAACGCCGATCCAACCGCGGCTGACCGAGCCCTTGTCCTTCAGCTGCGCGACCACGCTCTTGACGGTATTGGCCGGAATCGAGAACGCGATACCGACGCTGCCGCCGGAGGGCGAGTAGATCGCGGTGTTGACGCCCATCACCTCGCCGTTGGTATCGAAGGCGGGACCGCCGGAATTGCCCTTGTTCACGGGCGCGTCGATCTGGATGAAGTCGTCATAGGGGCCGTTGCCGATGTCGCGGCCGCTGGCCGAAACGATGCCCGCGGTCACGGTGCCGCCGAGGCCGAAGGGATTGCCGACCGCAAGCACCCAGTCGCCGATCCGCGGCTTGCTGTCGGCAAGCTTGGCGAACGGGAAGTTCGAGCCGCCCTCGACCTTGATCAGCGCGAGGTCGGTGCGCTGGTCGGTGCCGATCACCTTGGCGGTGTAGCTCTTGCCGTCATCGGTGGTGACCTCGACCTTGTCGGCGCCGTCGACCACGTGGTTGTTGGTCACGGCATAGCCGTCGGCCGAGATGAAGAAGCCGGAGCCCTGGCCCTGCACGACGCGGCCGCGGCCGCCCTTCAGGCCCGGGAAGCCATCGGGACCGCCGAAGCGGCGGAAGAAGCGCTCCATCGGCGAGCCCGGCTGGAACGGCGAGGAGGAATCATCGCCGTCATCGTTGCTCGCGATCTTCTCCTTGATGTTGACCTTCACCGAGATCACCGACGGCTTCACGCGTTCGACGATGTCCGCAAAACCGACCGGACGCTCGACTTTGCGAACCTCGTTGTTGACCTGCGCATGCGCCGGGCTCGAGAACAGGTCGGCCGGCGAGGTCGACGGGCTGAAGCCGTAGACGGCCGCGCCGAGGCCGGCGACGACCGATGCCATCAGCGCGAGCTTGCGCGCAGAGAACACCGAGCGGCGCGGCTGCCGGTACGACGGAAGATTCGAAAGGTCGGGACGTTCGGTCATGCAGAAATCTCCAGGGCCTTGAATTCCTTTGGCGCCGGATGCCAGCACCTTACGGACCTGAAGATGGGGGCTCGCGCCTTACCGTGCGCTGGCTGCGCGGTTAAACTTTCGTAATGAAGGGACGAGGTGGATGCGGCAGTTTAGCGCATGCCAAAAATCGTGGTGTTCCAGGAACTTAACCGAGTTCCCGGAACGGGCAGGAGCGCAGTTTTTGGCGCACTCAGCTCGCCCTGACACTGACGATGAACTCGTCGACCTCGCGCTTCAGGGTCTCGGCCTGCTGCGACAGATCGACCGCCGAATCCCGCGCCTCGGCGGCCATGCGGCCGGTCTCCGCGGAGGTCGAGGTGATCTGGACGATATGGTTGGAGACGTCGAGTGTGCCACGCGCGGCGTCCTGGGCACTGCGCGTGATCTCCTGCGTGGCGTTGCGCTGCTGGGCGGTGTCGACCTCGATGCCGGACATTATGGACGAAATCTCCGACAGCGTCCTGGAAATACCGTCGATCGCGCCGCGGGTCTCCGCGGTGATGCCCTGAATGCTGGCGACATGGGAGGTGATCTCCTCCGTCGCCTTGCTGGTCTGATGCGCCAGATTCTTCACCTCGGAGGCGACCACGGCAAACCCCTTGCCCGCCTCCCCGGCTCGGGCCGCCTCGATGGTGGCGTTGAGCGCCAGGAGATTTGTCTGCGATGCGATCGCCTGCACGAGCTGAACGACCTCGCCGATCTTGTCGGCGGCATCCGACAGCGTGTGGATCGTATCGCGGCTCTTCTCGGCCTGGGACGCCGCGCCCTCGGCGCGCTGGGTCGCATCCGTGACGCGGCGGCTGATCGTGCCGATCGAATTCGTCATCTCCTCGGCAGAACCCGCGACCGTCTGCACGCTGGCGCTGGCCTGGCTCGCGGCGCTCGCGACCGCATTGGCCTTGGTGCTGGTGTCGTTGGCCGTCCGCGACAGCGTCTCGGCATTGGTCTTCAGATGCACGGCCGATGACGCCACGCTGTCGACGACGCTGGCGACGAGATCGTCGAAGCGCTTGATCCGATCGTCCAGAAATTTCGACCGCTCGGCCTGATGCTGCGCTTCGTGCAGCTGCTGCTCGGAGAGGCGGCGCCGCTCGAGGCCGCTGGTCTTGAACACCTCCAGCGCACCTGCGAGCAGGCCGATCTCGTTGGTGCGACCGAGCCCGGGAACGGGCGTCTCGAACTTCTGGTCGGCGACCTCGCGCATGGCATGCACGATCGCCGCCAGCGGACTGAGAATGCCGTTGCGCACGGCGAACCAGGTGGTGAGGCAGATCGCGGCGGCGACGACAGCAATTATGCCGCAGGCGACCAGAAAATAGGAGAACGTGGTCTGCGCCTGCTGATAGATCTGCATGGCATGGTCGCGAACGGGGCCGCTCAGTGTGGCGAAGTCCGAGGACAGGCTGGTGATCTCGTTGTTGAGATAGAGCACCGCGATGAAGCCGGTGCCGCCGCCGATGCCCAGCAGGAACAATAATGCAGCGACGACGGCGCCGACCAGGAAGCGGATCGTCAGATTGCTGTTCGCGAACATCGGGAACTCAGAGTCTGGAATCGAATCTCGCGACAAGCTTCCAGACAAAGGTCAACATAGCATGAACCACGCGGCCGCGGCCGGCGGGCTACGTAGCACTACGTAGCTCTGACGACTCCACGCCGCTAGGAAGATTTAACTTCGTCCGACATCAAGGCCGCGAGCCGAGCCTTCTCCTCGGGCGTGAGCGGCGGCGCTGGTACGTCGGCACCACTCCGCGAGCGACGGCGGATTTGCAGCCACAGCGCCAGGCCGCCCCCGATCAGCAACAGCGGCCCGAGCAGCCACAGCAGAAAGGTCTGCCGCTCGAAGCGCGGTTTCAGCAGCACGAACTCGCCGTAGCGCGCCACCAGGAAGTCGAGCACCTGCGTGTTGCTGTCGCCCGCCGCAATGCGCTCGCGCACTAGGAGCCGCAGGTCGCGTGCCAGCGGGGCATCGGAATCGTCGATCGACTGATTCTGACAGACCATGCAGCGCAGCTCGCGCGACAGCTCCCGCGCGCGCGATTCCTTGGCGGGGTCCGACATGATCTCGTCGGGCTGAACAGCGTGGACCGCAGGCAACGCCAGCAGCATCAAGGCGACGAACGCGGCCATCATCCGGTGCATCGGATCACTCTGCGGGCTGGAGGCGCTGCCTGGCCCGCGCCGGCTTCGGCGCGCCGACCCGCAGGCGGCGGTCGGAGAGCGAGAGCACGCCGCCGAACGCCATCAGCACCGGTCCCCACCAGATCAGCAGCACCATCGGCTTGTAATAGATACGCACGGCGATGGCGCCTTCGGCGGTGGCATCACCGAGCGAGACGTAGAGCTGGCTCGCGCCGCGGGTCAGCAGCGCGGCCTCGGTCGTCGACGACCCGCGCGTGGTGAAGCTGCGCTTCGACGGCGTCATGACCGTGAGCGCCTCGCCATCACGGCTGATCTTGAACTCGGCGATCATCTCGCGGTAGTTCGGGCCCTGCCGTTGAAACAGCCCGTCGAGCTTCAGGTCATAGCCGGCGACATGGGCGACGTCGTTCGGCTTCATGGTCGCGATGTGTTCGCTGTTCCAGGTGGTTTCGCAAACGATCCCGATCAGCGCGACGCCGAGGCCGGCATGCGCAAACGCCGTGCCCCAGGCCGATCGCGGCAGGCCGCGCGACCGCTGCAGCACCGTTGCGAACGGCAGACGAACCAGCCCCGTCCGCTCGACGATGTCTGTGACAGCACCGGCAATGACGAAGACACCAAGCCCGATCGCGAGCGGCGCCAGCGTGCTGCCGCCAGTCGCCCAGCCCCAGGCGATCGCGACGGCGACAAGCCCGGCAACGCCGGCCGCGAGCAGGCGCTGCATCACGCCGAGCAGATCGCCGCGCTTCCACGCCAGCATCGGCCCGAACGGCACCGCAAGCAGCAACAGCGTAAACAGCGGAGCGAAGGTGAGATTGTAGAAGGGGGCGCCGACCGACATCTTGAAGTCCGAGAGCATCTCCATCGCCAGCGGATAGAGGGTGCCGAACAGCACCACCGCGCAGGCCACGGTGAGCAGCAGATTGTTCAGCACCAGCGCGCCCTCGCGCGAAATCGGCGCGAACAGGCCGCCCTGCTTCAGCGACGTTGCGCGGCCAGCGAACAGCGAAAGGCTGCCGCCGATGAATAGGCAGAGGATCAGCAGAATGAACACGCCGCGGGTGGGATCGGTGGCGAAGGCATGCACGGAGGTGATGACGCCCGAGCGCACCAGGAAGGTGCCGAGCAGCGACAGCGAGAAGGTCAGGATCGACAACAGGATGGTCCAGACCTTCAGCGCATTGCGCTTCTCCATCACCAGCGCCGAATGCAATAGCGCGGTGCCGGCGAGCCACGGCATCAGCGAGGCGTTCTCGACCGGATCCCAGAACCACCAGCCGCCCCAGCCGAGCTCGTAATAGGCCCAGTACGAGCCCATGGCGATGCCGAGCGTCAGGAATATCCAGGCGACCAGCGTCCACGGCCGCACCCAGCGCGCCCAGGCCGCATCGATCCGTCCCTCCATCAGCGCCGCAATGGCAAAGGAGAACGAGATCGAAAAGCCGACATAGCCGAGATAGAGCATCGGCGGATGCACGGCGAGACCGATGTCCTGGAGCACCGGATTGAGATCGCGGCCCTCGACCGGCGGGTTCGCGATGCGCAGGAACGGATTCGATGTCACCAGGATGAAGAGATAGAAGGCGCTGGCGATCCAAGCCTGGACGGCGAGCACATGCGCGCGCAGTGAGAGCGGCAGATTGTTTCCAAAAGCAGCGACCAATCCACCGAACAGCGCGAGAATCGACACCCACAGCAGCATCGAGCCTTCATGGTTTCCCCACACGCCGGTGATCTTGTAGAGCAGCGGCTTCGTCGAGTGCGAGTTCTCGTACACGTTGGCGACGGAGAAATCCGAATTCACGTGCAGCATCACGAGCGCTGCGAACGACACACCGACGAACAGGAGCTGCGCCAGCGCCGTGGAGCGCGCCACATTCATCAGGGCGGCATCGCGCAGGCGCGCGCCGACCAGGGGCACGATGGACTGAATCAGTGCCAGCCCAAGCGCCAGCACCAGCGCGTAATGTCCGGATTCTGCGATCACCGCATTGCTCCTTGCGGATTGCCCTGTGCGGTCGTGGCCGCAGGCTTGGCTCCCTCGGGAGCCTTGATGCTGTCAGAAGGCTTGCCGTAATCGTCCTTCCAGTGCCCCTGCTTCTTCAGGGCGTCGGCGACGTCCTTGGGCATGTAGGTCTCATCGTGCTTGGCAAGGACCGTATCGGCCTTGAACACGCCGTTGGCGTCGAGTGCGCCTTCGGCGACCACGCCCTGCCCTTCGCGGAACAGGTCGGGCAGGATGCCCTTGTAGGCGACCGGCAGCTTTGCATTGCCGTCGGCGACCTCGAAGGTCACCGCGAGATTGTCGCCGCGCTGCAGCGAGCCGGGCTGCACCAGCCCGCCGAGGCGAAACCGCTTGCCGGGCTCGACATGCTTCTCGGCGACCATGGTTGGCGTCGAGAAGAACACGATGGAGTCGCGAAGTGCGTTGAGCACCAGCGCGGCCGCGAGCGCGAGCACGGCGAGCGAGCCGCCGATGATGGTCATACGTCGCTGCTTGCGCGTCATGGCGTATCCGTTCTCCGCATCTCTCGTCCCGAAATCGTCATCCGCCGAGCCCGAGAGTCCTCAGGCCGTCGTTGAGCTGGCGCAGCCGCTCGGCGTCGCTGGCAACCGCCTGCCGGGCATCGGCCGATGCCCCCATGGCCTTGTCCCGCTCGCCCATCACGAGATAGGCGCGCACCAGACGCAGCCAACCCTCGACATCGTCGCCGTTCTGCTTCAGCCGCGTGGCCAGACGATCGACCATGCCGCGCACCATCGCGTTGCGATCGCCTTCGGCCATATCCCTGGAAGCAGCGAGCGTCTCATCGGACAGCGCGGGCATCGTGCCGCCCCCACCGACTCGCGCGAGCGAGGACTGCACCAGCGCACGCCAGGGCGCATCCGCGGGCGCCTTCGCAAGCAGCGCGCGCCAGATCGTGGCTGCATCGCCCTTGCGGCCGTCCTGCTCGGCGGCAAGACCCAGGAAGTAATTCGCCTTGGGATCGTCGGCGTTCAAGGCATGTGCTCGCTCGAATTCGGCCTTGGCCTCGGCGGTCACCACGCCGCCGGCAGCAGCCGAGATCGCTTCGCCGAGATCGGACCGGCGCTCCGCACTCTCGCCATTGTAGGTGAGCGAGTTGCGATAGGCGCGCACCGCGTCGTCGAAGCGGCCGAGCCGCTCCAGAACCGGGGCGAGCACGTTCCAGCCACGCCCGTCAGTCGGATTCTTTTCGAGATGTTGTTCGACCTGCACGACGAGACTCTCGAGCGACTGTGCCATGCCGGACCCGCGCTCCCGCTGCGCCAGGGGAAAGTCCTGAAGCCGCGGCGAGCCGAGCGGCATGTAGACGCCGACCGCAACGAGCGGCAGGCCGGCGAGCGCCAGCACGGCCGCCGCACGGCGCCATTTGAGGTTCGACTTCGGCGCCGTTGCGGGCTCGCTGGCTGCCGCCGCGAGCAGCCTGCGGCTGATCTCGATGCGCGCAGCCTCGGCCTCCGGCGCCGGGATCAGCCCTGCGGCGAGATCACGCTCGATCTCGGCCAGCTGATCCTTGTAGACCGCGACCTCGCTGCCCTGGTCTTGCGCGCCGCTACTGCGACCAAGCGGCCAGAGCACGGCGAAAATCGCCGCGACCGTCATCAGCGCGAACACGAACCATAGAGTCATCTGGCAAGCTTCCGGCAGCGCACAAACCGCGCCTATAGGTGCCTTTACACCACGGCCAGACGATGCGGCAATTGACAATTGTCAAAGCGCGCAACCGCATACGGTCCCGAAATAGTGAAAATCCAACAGCTTAGCCGATCTCGAAGTCCGAACTTCGCGCAGCGTCCTCGCCGTGCCCATTGAAGGCCCTCAAGAAGTATGTTCCCGGCTTGATTGCATCCGGCAATCTGATGCGCAGCGCTCCCACCGGAACCCGAGATGCAACCCTCGTGATTGTCTCCGGCAGTTGGCGATCGCTCGCCTTCTCGACCAACACCACCTTGGCGCCAACCATCAGCCTTTGATACTTGGCAACGATGACGCGGTTCTCAATCTCGATCGAGCTGATAACGGGTTTCATGCGCCCACAGATAGAAATTCCCCGAACTTGCTCGGGGACCGTACGGCGCGCCATCGATATGGTCAACCAGAAATTGCGCGAACGAAATTTTCGCTTAGTCAGCCCGCCCGCGACGATTTGCGCTCGCCAGTGAGTGCGTTCTCCGCGGCCCGGCTCATCAGCGAGGCATAATCGTCGCCGAACAGCACCTGGCAGAAGCGGATCGCGGCCTGCACCTGCTGCTGTCGATAGGCGCGGACCTTGTGATCGGCGGCGCGCAGCGACTGCACCAGCTGCTCGGTCGAGCGTTCCACATATTGCTGCAGATCGGAATAGGTGCGCAGCGTCACCTCGTTGATCGCAAGCTCGCTCGCATAGTTGCGGCAGGTCGCGACGAAGTCGATCAGCGCCACCGCTTCCTCCACCTCCGTGCTGTCGACCCGCGCGCCCGGCGGAATGTCTTTCTCGGGGCGCTGGCGCAGGATACGGCGAACGCGGCCGGGAACGCTGTCGATCTCGGATTGCAGCGCATTGGAGATATCGGCGCGGATCGATGTCAACTGCTTGCCCCAGGCGGAATCGTTGCGCAGGTCGAGCTCGGTGCGCAGGCCGCGCACGCCGTCGTGCAGCGTCTTGAGATTGTCGGCGACGTTGTCGAAATGGCCGCGCTTGATGTCCATGCGAAGGATCGCGGCCACGCGGGACAAATCATGCAGCGCGATCGTGACGGCGACGCCATAAGGCGTTGCCGCCACGCGGATCTCGTCGTCGGACGCGGCAATCTTGATGGCGAGGCGGATGATCTGCCAGGGGGCGGTCATGCGCTGCACGATCATCGAGAGCGCGAAGGGCAGCATCTGCGGCGTCTGCAGCGCCGGAACGTTGAGCGCTGACGTCACCGAAGCGATCTGGGGATCACCGAAGGCGCGCAGGAAGCGCGGCAGCCTCTCGTTCACCGTGGCGATGGCCTCGCGGACCTGGAGTATCGCACCAACCGAATAAAGATCCTCGATCACGTTCGGCGGGCCGACACGCGCCAGCGCGCGCGATTTGTCGCCTCCGCCCGGCCCCGTCAGCTCGAAGATGGCATCCGCCGCCACCGACTGGAGCTTCGAGGCCAGGGCTTCGACCTGCCCTGCATCGTCCGCCGGCATGCGCGACAGTACCGCCTCGAATTCGTTCACCTTCTCCGGCGCGCCGTCACGGCCGAGCCACTGCCAGATCGGCTGGAGCGAGGAGCGGCGAATCTGGCCGGCCCGGAGCGGAGTGCCCGCCTCGACCAGGAACGGTTCCAATATCTGGAACAGCAGCCGGGATAGATCGTCGGTGCGCGGCGGCGGAGCCTCGTCGACTTCGGTCTTGCGGACGATCTTGCGCAGCTGCTCGAGCACCAGGGTCGCGACAGCCGTGTCCTGGCCGCGCTCCAGCGCGCGCTCGAATTCCCGCATCAGCAGGGCCTGCGCCTGCGGCGGGAGCTGCGCGAGATATTCCCTCAGCCGCTCGATCGATGTCTGGCTCATGCGCCCGGGTAATGCACGGTAAAATGACGGACATGGGATGCGTCCGGGCGCGATCATAGGACGCCCCACTTAAGAAGCCGTTTAGGAAGTGTGTCCGAATGCCCCTGGATTCCTCTGGCCGGAGATCGAGAAAGACGAAAAACGGCGTCGAAACAAGCGATTAAAGTCCGGGAAGGACCAATTCGGCGCGCAGGCCGCCGGTCGGCGCAGCACCGAGCGAAAGGCTGCCGCCATAGAGCGCGGCGAGGTCGACCACGATGGAGAGGCCCAGTCCCGATCCGGGCTTGGACTCATCGAGCCGCTGGCCGCGCCTTGAGACCTGCGCGCGCTCCGCTTCCGACAGGCCACGGCCGTCATCATCGACGATGATCCGCAGGCGCGGACCCGCGCCCGCCCGGTGCGGCGCCTCGACCAAAACCTCGATGAGGACGCGCGAGGCTGCCCATTTGCAGGCATTGTCGACGAGATTGCCGACCATCTCTTCCAGATCCTGTCGTTCGCCGCGAAATTTTGCCGACGGATCCGCCTTGGCTTCAACGACGATGCCACGATCGCGATAGATCTTCTCCATGGTCCGCCGCAGCGCCTCGATGGCAGGCGCCACCTCCGTCACGGTCGCAACCACCGAGACCCGCGCCGCAATGCGCGCACGCTCGAGATGATGGGCGACCTGGTCGCGCATCAGGTCCGCCTGCTCCATCACCTTGGCCGCGAACGGATCAGCCAGGTGGGCACCGGCCTCGTTGACGATGACCGAGAGCGGCGTCTTGATCGCGTGGGCGAGATTGCCGACATGGGTGCGCGCGCGCTCGACGATCTCGCGATTGGCATCGATCAGCGCATTGGTCTCGCGCGCCAGCGGCGCGATCTCGACCGGGAATTCACCCTCGAGCCGTTCCGCCCGTCCGGAGCGGATGTCGGCGATCGACTCCGAGATGCGCTTGAGCGGCGCAAGGCCGAAGCGGACCTGGAACACGGTCGTCAGCAGCAGCACGATGCCGAGCGCGGTGAAGGTGCCGCCGAGATAATAGTCGAAGCTCCGCGTCTCGTCGAAGATCTCGGTGTCGTCGCCAGCGACGCTGACGAGAAACTTGCCGTCGGCGCCGAGGTCGACCGGCCGTTCCACCATGCGCAGATTCTGCCCCTCCGGGCCGTCGACATAGGCGAGGCGGATGCCGGCGGCGGTGAGTTCGGCGCCCTGGTCTTCCAGCTTCGGCAGCTTCTTGTCCCAGAGCGAGCGCGAGGAGCGCACCTCCGGCTTTTCGGTGTCCGTGCGCGTGATCTGCCAATACCAGCCGGACAGCGGCAGCTCGAACAGGGGCTCGCCGAGCGACTGGAACTGGCGGTCCGGCGGCTCGTCGGGGGTCGCGACCTCGGCGATGAGGGTGCGCAGATAAAGATTGAGCCGGCGATCGAAGGCGCGCTCGGTGGCGTTCTTGTAGACCGACGACAGCACCACTCCGGTGATGGCCAGGATCACCACCAGCCAGGCGGTCGCCGACAGGAACAGTCGGTTCGCAAGCGAGCTAGCGGCCATCGGAACGGTCCCGGCACGGGCTGGAAGTCAGGTCGTCGGAGGTCATGGGCCGACCAAGGCCCGTGTCAGGGCGGCCGTCAAGCCCGGACGGCGCGAAGTCCAGGCCTCAAGCGCCCGGTGCAGGCGGCGGGGTTAGCAGGTAGCCGAGGCCCCGGACGGTCTGGATGATGTCGACATCGAGCTTCTTGCGGATACGGCCGACAAACACCTCAATGGTGTTGGAGTCGCGGTCGAAATCCTGGTCGTAGAGATGCTCGACCAGCTCGGTGCGCGAGACCACCCGCCCGGAATGGTGCATCAGATAGGCCAGAAGCCGATATTCGTGCGAGGTCATCTTGACGGGATTGCCCGACACGCTGACCCGGCCGGTCCTGGTATCGAGGGTGACGGGGCCGCAGCTGAGTTCGCTCTGGGCGTGGCCGGTCGAACGGCGCAGCAGGGCGCGGATGCGCGCCAGCACCTCCTCCAGGTGGAACGGCTTGGCGACATAGTCGTCGGCGCCGGCATCGAACCCCTGCACCTTGTCGCTCCAGCGATCGCGTGCGGTGAGGATCAGGACCGGCATGGTGCGGCCGTTGCGGCGCCAGGCCTCCAGCACCGAGATGCCGTCCTTCTTCGGCAGGCCGATGTCGAGCACCACGGCGTCATACGGCTCGTTGTCGCCGAGATAGTGCCCCTCCTCCCCATCGAAGGCCCGATCGACGACATAGCCGGCGTCGGTCAGCGCTTTGGTGAGCTGGCGATTGAGATCTGGGTCGTCCTCAACAACGAGCAGGCGCACGCTTCTCTCCAAAGATCGACTGCAAGAACAGGCTGCATGAACACCGCCAGAGATGAACAATTCCGGCGTGAACTGAATATGAACGCGCGGAACCGGGCTACGTTACTTTTTGGTCATATAGAACCTGTCGCGAGCCAATGCGACTGCGCCCGCCATGCCGCAGGACGAGCCGGCGGCATGGCGGGCGCAATGTGCCGCGTTGCGCGGCGAGCCGGGGGGCCCCCGGCGTCCGGATCCGGCCGTCAGGTCCGGAAGAACACGAACCAGACGACGGCGAGGATCAGGATCGCAAGTCCGGTCGAGATGGCGAGCAGCGCCGCCACCGAAGGCCCGGGCTCGCCCTGGCGCGCCTCGGTCGGAGTTTCCACGATGCGGTTCTGCTCTCGCGTGGTTGCCATGGTGACCTCGATCTGTGGCTGTCGCTTGCGATGGCCGCGACTTTCCTCGCGGCTCTGAAGTGCCGGGGCAACGCGTGATCCCGGGCGATGTTCCGGACCATGGGGCGCCGGCAATACGGCGCAGGCAGCGATTAACGCCGTTGCAAGATTCCGCGCGGGCGGTTGCTATGATTCGCACCTGGGCGATGTTATCCTTGCCGCTTGTCCTCTGTTGCGTCTGGAGTAGCCCATGGCCCCCCGCGCCAATTGGAAGGGTTTTCTGCGTCTGTCGCTCGTGACCTGCCCGGTCGCGCTCTATCCGGCCACCTCGGACACCGAGAAGGTCTCGTTCAACCAGATCAACCGCAAGACCGGCCACCGGATCAAGTACCTCAAGGTCGACGCCGAAACCGGCGACGAGGTGACCTCCGAGGACATCGTCAAGGGCTACAAGGTCGACACCGACACCTATATCGAGGTCACCAAGGACGAGCTGGACGAGATCGCACTCGACTCCACCCATACGATCGAGATCGACGAGTTCGTGCCGAAGGCCGACATCGATAACCGCTATCTGATCCGGCCCTATTACCTCGTGCCGGACGGCAAGGTCGGCCACGACGCCTATGCGGTGATCCGCGAAACCATCCGCAGCATGGACAAGGTCGCGATCGGCCGCGTGGTGCTGACCAACCGCGAGCATATCATCGCGCTGGAGCCGCTCGACAGCGGGCTGATGGGCACGCTGCTGCGCTATCCCTACGAAGTTCGCAGCGAGAAGGAATATTTCGACGACATCCAGGACGTGAAGCTCACCAAGGACATGCTCGACCTCGCGAAACACATCGTCGAGAAGAAGTCCGGCGCGTTCGAGCCGGAGCTGTTCGAGGATCATTACGAGACGGCCCTGATCGATCTCATCAACAAGAAGCGCAGCGGCATGCCGATCACCGCGAAGGCCGCACCGAAGACCGGCGGCAATGTCATCAATCTGATGGACGCGCTGAAGAAGAGCATCGCGAACGAGAAGGACGCAGCTCCCACGGCGAAGGTCGCCAAGGAGACCATCAAAGGCAAGAGGCCGAAGAAGCGCGTCGAGGGTCAGCGCGAGATGCTGCTGCCGATCGCCGGCAAGGGCGGCAAGGACGCCGCGGCGAAGACAGCAACCAGGGAAGCGGCCAAGGACGCTTCGAAGAAGGCCGACAAGCCGGTGCGGGCACCGGCGCGGGCGAAGAAGGCCGGCTAGCGCCATCCCCCGCGATCGCGCCGTGATGTCTCTCCCCGTCGATCAGGCGGCCTGACATATGCCCTGGTCGACGGCGTTCGACGATCCCATTCGCATGGGTAACAGGCGCAGGCTGCTCACGCTTCAGGATGCGGCGGATTATATCATGCAGCTGCCTGAGGACACCCAGCACGCGGCGAACTGGCAGACCGCCATCGAAACCTTGATCAATGCCGCCGAGATGGGCGGCGGCTGGGTGATGTTCGCCCGCATCGCCATGTTGCGGGCGCTGAATGCGGACGGCCGGAGCGGATGAAGCGCGATGGAGATGTCCATGCCGGCCCATCGACGAACAGGCTCAACAATCGGTTAAGCGGCCCGCATGATCACGCCTTGACGGGCACTGCGCCGGCGCAACCCTGGGGCTGCCGTTCGAATCCACTTGGAGGGATCGATGGAACCTTAATTTAATGAATGCCGTCGTATGAGCGAAAAGCGCGATGGCCCGGGCTTAATTCTTCCGGCGAGCACAAAGACATATTAGATCGATTTGCGAGTCCAATAAGGACGCGACCATACATTGGATCGGATGAACAGGAGCTGGCAATGCGTTTGCTGAGGTCTTTCCTTGCCGATGAGAATGGCGCAACCGCAATCGAGTATGGCCTGATCGCCGCCGGGATCGCTCTGGCAATCGTGACCGCCGTGAACAACACGGGTGGCGCGCTGCTCAACAACAAGTTCAACTCGATCAGCTCGGCGATGAAGTAACCGCCGCCCCGGCTTGCGCAACGGCGCGCCGCGCTTCTCGCCGATATTCGCCGGCCCTGCGGGCCATGATCTGGGTCAACAGCATCAGGTGTGAGACGCTTAAGCATGGAGGCCCAACTCCCTGCCGCCGGCTTGTCCATGCATCCAGACCTTCCGCACTCCCAACTGAAGATCCGCCGCGTCCGCCTCGATACCGGCCGTGAGAACGTGGTCGTCGTCTCGCGGCACTCGAAGGCGCTGCGCGCGGAGATCTTCCGCGGCTTCAGCCGCGTCGAGCTTCGTCGGGGCGGCAAGGCTCTGCTGGCGACGCTGCTGATCACGGATGACGATTCGCTGGCGGCTTCGGACGAGATCGGCCTTTCCGAACCTGCGTTCCGGCGCTTCGCGGAAGCCGTCGGCACGCTGGTGACGGTCAGGCCCGCCTCGCCTCCCGAGAGCCTGGAAGCCGTGCGCGCGAAGATCCGCGGACGAACCTTGAACCAGGCCGAGATCGGCGCGATCATCAGCGACCTTGCGCACTATCGCTACTCCGACATGGAGATCGCCGCCTTCCTGATCAGTTCGGCGAGCTTCATCACCAGCGACGAGCTTCTCGCCCTCACGGGGGCAATGGCGCAGGCCGGCACGCAACTGGTCTGGCCGACCCCGGTCGTCGTCGACAAGCACTGCATCGGAGGTATCCCCGGCAATCGCACCTCGATGGTCGTGGTCCCGATCGTCGCCGCCCATGGCCTGCTGATACCGAAGACCTCCTCGCGCGCCATCACCTCGCCCGCCGGCACCGCCGACACGATGGAGGTCCTGGCGCGGGTGAATGTCGGCGTCGAGGAGATGAAGGCGATCGTCTCCGCCTGCAACGGCTGTCTGATCTGGGGCGGGCACGTGAACCTGTCGCCGGCCGACGACGTCCTGATCTCGGTCGAGCGTCCCCTGAGCCTCGATACCCGCGAGCAGATGGTCGCCTCCATCATGTCCAAGAAGATCGCGGCAGGCTCGACCCATCTGTTGATCGATATTCCGGTCGGGCCGACCGCGAAGGTCAGCGGCGGCGTCGAGGCCATGCGGCTGCGAAAGCTGTTCGAATTCGTCGGCGACCGCTTCGGCCGCTCGGTCGAGGTGATCACGACCGACGGAAGCCAGCCGATCGGCAACGGCATCGGGCCGGTGCTCGAAGCCAACGACGTCATGGCGGTGCTCGGCAACGAGCCGACCGCACCGCGCGATCTGCGCGAGAAGTCGCTCCGGCTCGCCGCCCATCTCCTGGAATACGATCCGAAGCTGCGCGGCGGTGCCGGCTATGCCCGGGCGCGCGAGCTGCTCGACAGCGGCGCGGCGCTGAAGCAGATGCAGAAGATCATCGATGCACAGGGCCCCTCGACCTGCAGCAACGAGCTCGGACCGCTCAGCTTCGACGTCAAGGCGATGCATGACGGCATCGTGTCCGCTATCGACTGCCTGCGTCTGAACCGCCTAGCGCGCACCGCCGGCGCGCCGCTCGACAAGGGCGCCGGCATCCGCCTGTTCAAGAAGATCGGCGACCGCGTCGAGCAGGGCGAGCCGCTCTATCGCGTCTACACTTTCGACCATCCCGAGCATGATCTGGTTGCCGACGCCGCCGCCGAAGAGACCGGGTATCTCGTCAACGGTCACGAAGCCCTGCAGGGCACGACGACGCCGTGAGCACGATCGCGCTCCAGACATTGCCGTGCAGCGTCGATGCTGCGAAGCGCCTCGCGGCGCGGCTTGGACTCGCCTGCGGCGAGATCGCCGTGCATCGCTTTCCGGACGGAGAACTGCGCGTCGCAGTCGCGCCGGCGACCGACACGACGATTCTCTACGCCTCGCTCGATCAACCCAACGACAAGCTGATCACCCTGCTCTTCGCTGCGGAGGCCCTGCGCCGTAACGGCACGAAGCGGCTGGTCCTGGTCGCGCCCTATCTCTGCTACATGCGGCAGGATGCTGCATTTCATGCGGGCGAGGCCATCAGCCAGCGCGCCATGGGCCGCCTGCTGGCAACGACCGTGGACCGCGTCGTCACCGTGGATGCGCATTTGCATCGCACTCCCGATATCAGGTCCGTATTTCCTGGGATCGAAGCGGAGAATCTGTCCGCCATGCCGGCGATCGCGAAGGCGCTGGCGGCGGGCAGCATCGATCCGGCGACCGTCGTAATCGGGCCCGACATGGAGTCCGAGTCCTGGGTGAACGATGTCGCGGGCCGGTTGCGATTGCAGCACACGGTGGCGCGAAAGACGCGGCATGACGATCGTTCCGTGGCAGTCAGCTTTGTCGATCCTGCCCTGCTCTCGGGACGACCGGCGCTCCTGGTGGACGACATCGTCTCCTCCGGGACGACGTTGACGGCCGCAGCGAAGGCGCTGACCGCAATGGGGGCGACGGTCGTCGATGCGGTCGTGACGCATGCGCTGTTTCCACCCGCGATGATCGCCGCATTCACCGAGGCCGGCATACGGTCGATCCGCTCGACCGATAGCGTGCCGCATCCGACCAATGCGATTGCGCTCGACGAGATTCTCGCGGCCGCGTTGCGGTCCGAACTGCCCACGACACAGCTTCCGGAGACGACGACATGAGCATCACCGTTCGATTTTGCGGCGCCGCCCGCACCGTGACCGGCTCGAGCTACCTGTTCCAGACCGCGAGCGGCCGCTTCCTGGTCGATTGCGGGCTGTTCCAGGGCCAGAAGACGCTGAAGGAGCTCAACTACGGCGCCTTTCCGTTTCGCCCCGCCGATATCGATGCCGTGCTGCTCACGCATGCTCACATCGACCACAGCGGATTGCTGCCGAAACTCGTGCGCGCAGGATTCGAGGGACCGATCCTGGCGACGCGCGGCACGATCGACCTCTGCTCCTACATGCTGCCCGACGCCGGCAGCATCCAGGAATCGGAAGTCACCCAGCTCAACCGGCGCAACGCCTCGCGCGGGCGCAAGGAGGTGCAGCCGATCTACACGCAGGCCGATGCGATCGCATCGATGCAATCGTTTCGCCCGGTCGACTATGAACGCTGGACCGACGTGATCCCGGGCGTCCGCGCGCGCTACTGGAACGCCGGCCATTTGCTCGGCTCCGCCTCGATCGAGCTCGAAATCGCCGAGCAAGGTTCGGCGCGGCCGCTGCGCGTGCTGCTCTCCGGCGACGTCGGCCCGGAGGCCAAGCTGCTCCAGCCTGATCCCGAAGCGCCGACCGATTTCGACTACGTCATCTCGGAATCCACCTATGGTGACCGGGTGCGTGAGGCCATGACACCTGCACTCCGCCGCAAGCACCTCGCCGCCGAGGTGCGCGATGCCGCGGCGGCCGGCGGCGCACTGCTGCTGCCCGCCTTCGCGGTCGAGCGCACCCAGGAGCTGATCGTCGATCTCGTCGACCTGATGGAGCACGGCGAGATTCCGACGGCACCGATCTTCCTCGATTCGCCGCTCGCGATCCGCGCGACCGAAGTGTTCCGCCGCCATGCCGAGAGCCTCGACCCCTCCGTCGATGTCACCCGCCTGCTCAACTCGCCGCATCTCAAGTTCACCGAAACCGTGGACGAGAGCAAGGCGATCATGCGTCTCAGCGGATTCCACATCATCATCGCCGCGAGCGGCATGTGCGATGCCGGCCGCATCCGCCATCATCTGAAGCGCTGGCTGTGGAACGAGCGCGCGACCGTGCTTCTCGCCGGTTTCCAGGCCAACGGCACGCTCGGCCGTTTCCTCCAGAACGGCGCCAAGGCCGTGCGGATCCAGGGCGAGGAGATCAAGGTCGCGGCCCGCATCCGCATGATCGACGAATATTCCGGCCATGCCGACGGTGCCGGCATGGCCAGCTGGATCGCGGCGCGCCGACCGATCGCCCGCGGGCTGTTCCTGGTCCACGGCGAGGAAGGCGCGATTGCGGGGCTTGCCGAGCGCGTGGCCGAACGCATCATTCCCGCGGCCAAGATCTACCAGCCGATGCTGGACGACATCTATGAGCTCGCTGCCCCCGAACCGCGGGTGCTCGACGTGGATCATCGCCGGCGGCTCGCGCCGGAGGCCGTCACCCGTCTCGACTGGCACAACGAGATGTCCGAGCTCATGCTCGACATCAACGATCGTGTCGCAGCCGCCGCCGACGACCGCGCCCGCGGCGTCATCATCCGAAGGCTGCGCCGCGCGTTGGAGGAGAAGGCGTAGCGGGGCGCCGGTCGCCGTAAATAGGCATCGGCGTCTCCCCACCCCCCGTCATTGCGAGGAGCTCTGGCGACGAAGCAATCCAAAATCTTTCCGCGGAGGGATTCTGGATTGCTTCGCTTCGCTCGCAATGACGGAGTGTGGAGAGACGACATCGCTCTAACGACTCGCATTTCATCTGGACACACCTTCGCGGCCTCGCGGCACATTTCGCCCGAGCTTTGCTGTCCTCTTCCGCCCTCATCCGAAGCGAGGGCGCAAGGAAGGCCGGGCACCGGCAGGCACCCGAAGTCCCGTGTGCGATGAGAACGCGCACGGGGTGGACGACAGGTGACGCCGGAATCCCGGCCTTCCCTGCGCGGATGGTTTTAACGGTGTCCTTCGTGCTCTCCCCGGGGAGCGATGCACTATTGCCCCCGTCGCCATGCAGATGGCTGATGTGCGTGCCCGGTTGGGCCGTGAGCATCACCACATGACTTGACGCACAGACCCTGGGCGTCAGGACCACACGACTTCTCCGTCCGCGCACATCTTCGCTGGGCTCTCACCGGCTGGCGTGCGCTCACCGTCGAGACCATACGAAGACGCTGTCAGCGCCGTGTCGTATCGCGCCCGCTGCTGCTCACGGGATCACCGCCCTGCAGCCAATCTTGCGCGCCGACGCCGTCGCGGCCACCGCATCCCTGCCCGCGTCCCGTGACGATCGCGAAACGCCCCTTGTGGCGGGCGGGATGTATCGGTCTTTACGTCAAATCCGAATTTCGGTCAATACGAATATCTTGCGGACCGCGATTGACCCAGCTATAGCGTGTTTTGTCCGTCGGGCCACACAAGGGATCGTGGCCCGGGTCGAGCCAGCTCCCCATTTCCGTCAACTTTGATGGTCATTTGAGCCCTGATATTCGTCCACATGGCCTGGCTCGAATGACCATGCGATCGATCATTGAACAAAGCCATTTGAGGATGCCGATGAGACGCGCGACGTTCTTGGGCCTCGGCCTTGTGTGTGTCGGCCTCTGGGCACAGGATAGCGCGAGGGGGCAGGCTCCGGTGGCACCGCCCGTTTCGCTTGCTCCGATTGCATCGCCCCCACCTTCGAACGCCAAGAATTCGCGGCCGAAGCGCGATCCAGCCTTGGCGACGCCCGGCACAGATACTTCGACGCCTGTGATCGGCGCGCTACCGCTCTCGCCGAATCCCGCTGCCGATTACGACGGCTTCACCGTCGGCAGCGAAGACCGCGACGCCTCGAATCTGGTCGCGCCGCCCGCGAGGTCACGCGCAGCGAAGAACGGTTCCGCAGGGCAGGAATCGCTCGATCAGGACGATGAGGCGCTGAGGCGAAAGCTGACGATTTGCAAGAACTGCAAATAGGAGACTGGTCAGCCCGAGTGAGACAGCGAACGCATCAGTTCGGACAGGGCTGTCCGGCCGCTCCCCACATCGCCATGTCCTTGACGTGATCCTCGAAGGTGCCCGGTGGCGTCGAACGGCCTGCGCCCGGCGCCCAGCCCCGCGGAATGAAGCCGCTCAGTGACGCATCGTGCCGCAAGTGCTCGACGAGGCCAGCGGCGTCCCGGCCGCCATTGCGCTTTGGATCCTTCATCTGCGCGCAAATCTCGGCACCACTTTTGCCGAACCAGATGAAAGCCACCGGCGCGAGTTGCCAGTCGATACCCGCGCGCGGCGGCGACGGTGCCGGCTCGTTCGCCTGGGTCGAGGTCATGTGACAGGTCGCGCACGGGATCGCCTCCGCGCCGATGCGGCTCTCGCCGCCATGGATGTTCATGCCATGCGGGCGGGGCCTGGTTTCGCCGGCCGGCGTCCAGATCGGTATCGCCTTGGCATCGACATGGCAGTTGGCACACCGGGGATGGGTCACGACGGCCTCGATCCGCTTCCAGGCCTCCAGTCCCTCGGCGCGGCTGACGCTGCCGGACGGCAGCACGTCCTTGCCCGCCTCGTCCTTGGCTGCAACAATCCCGGTGAGCGCCGCGATGGCAGAAGCTGCGAAGACGACCGCAATCAGAGATCTCCTCATGGCTCGCCTCACACGAAATCGATGAACTTGTTGAAGGGCATTTCGCGAATCCGCTTTCCGGTGGCCGCGAAGATCGCATTGGCGAGCGCAGGCGCGGCCGGCGGAACCGGCGGCTCTCCGATGCCCCTCACCTTCGGATCGTTCTCCAGCCCGCGAACTTCGATGACCGGACATTGATAAATCCGCATGGCTTCATGGTGGTTGTAATTGGTCTGCTGCACCGCGCCCTTTGCGTAAGTGAGCTCGCAATTGATCGCATGGCCGAGCCCCCAGACGACGCCACCCTGCACCTGGCTCTCGAAATTGACGGGGTCGACGACCTTGCCGACATCAGCCGCGACCCAGACCTTGTCGATCCTGATGCCCCGATCCGTGGCCGTCACCTCGACGACTTCAGCGGTCGGTGTGCCGAACGATTCCACGAAGGCAACGCCCCGTCCTCGACCGTTGCCGAGCGGCCCCTTCCAGTCCGACATCTCCGCGACAGTCTCCAGCACCTTGCGATAGTGCGGCACGGTGCACATCGCGATGCGCGCCGTCATGGGATCGAGACCGGCCGCATGGATCAATTCGTCGACGAAGCTTTCGGTGAAGAAGCCCGATGTCGAGGCGCCGACCGACCGCCATGTGGTGCTCGGCGACAGTCCCTGCGCCTCGTAGCTGGTGGCCCGGAAATTGGGGATGTCGTAGTAGACGTTCCACAGGCCGGCGGCCAATTGCCCGTCGGGATCCTTCGAGGGCGTGCCCGAACGCTCGAGCAGTCCCTTGAGCGGCGTCGTCGAGGCCAGTTGCAGATCGGCGGCGACGATCTTGCTCTTGTCGACGCTGCCGCGGTGCCGCGCGATCGCAATCTGCCGCGGAATGTCCTGGAGGAAATCCTCTTCGCGCGAGAACACGAGCTTGATCGGCGTGCCCTTCATCTGGTTGGCGATCTCGGCGAGAACGCGGACGTTCTCGTACTCGAGACGATGGCCAAAACTTCCGCCGGTCCATTGGTTGTGGAAGGTGATCTGTTCCGGTTTGAGGCCGATCGCGGTCGCCGCGACCCATTGCACGAAGCGTGGGCTCTGATGGCCGACCCAGATCTCCATGCCGTTGTCGGTAACGAGGCCGATACCGTTGAGCGGCTCGAGCGGCTGATGCGCCACGTAAGGAGCGCGATATTCGGCTTCGACGAGCTTGCCCGTCTTCAGGCCGGCTTCGATGTCGCCGATCTTCTTCCACTCCTTGCCCAGAAATTCCGGCTTGAAAGAGGATTCCAGCACTTTCCAATGGTCGGCCTGCTCGGCGGGATAGGCCGAGGGCGCCCACTCGCAAGCGATGGCGTCGACCGCCTTCATCGCGTACCAGCTGTTCGTGGCGATCACTGCCACGCCATTGTTGATTTCGAGGATCTCCCTGACGCCCGGCATCGATCGCGCCTTGCCGGCGTCGTATGATTTCAGCGGCTGCCCCTTGCTGGGGTTCAGCTTGACGGAGGCATACAGCATGCCCTCCGCTTTCTGGTCGATGCCGAACTTCAGCTCGCCCATCACTTTCGAGCGGACGTCGAGCCGCATCATCGGCTTGCCGAGCATGCGCCATTTGGACGGGTCGCGCGGCTGAGCATCGAGCACCGGCGGAATTTTCGACGCCTCCGCCGCGAGGGCGACATAGGCGATCTTGGTTCCATTGGGCAGGATCACATGGCCCGATTGAGTGCGAAGGTCGGCCGCTGCGACGCCCGACCGTTTGGCCGCAGCGGCCTTGAGCGTCTCGCGCGCGACCGCACCGGCAAGACGCAGCTTTTGGTAGGTGTCCGGAATCGTGCTCGATCCGCCCGTCATTTGCAGGCCCGACTTTCGCAACCATTCGAGTGTGGCAGCGCGCGCCTCCTCTGCGGCCGGGCTTTGGTCCGCGGCGACGAACGGCGCGAACTCGTCGGCGAAGCCCGTGTTGAAATAGGCGGGGCTGGGCTCTGCAAAGCGGATCTCGAACTGCCCGGGATCGAGGTCCATCTCTTCGGCGATCATGATCGGCTGCACCGAGCCGACGCCCTGGCCGATGTCGGCGTGTTGCGCGATCAGCGTGATCTTGTCCGGGCTGATCTCGACCCAGGGGTTGAAGGTCACCGAGTTCGGGCCAAGACCGGCGGCCAACGGATTGTCGCTTGCGCTGGTGGCCGCTTCGGCACTGGCGTAGGCGCCGAAGGCGATTCCGCCGGCCATCGCGGCGGAGCCGAAGACAAACGCGCGGCGGGAAAGTGTCTGCATGTGGCCCATCTCACTTCTCCGCCATCTTCTTGGCCGCGGCCGCATGGATCGCGGCACGAATGCGCGGATAGGTGCCGCAACGGCAGAGATTGCCGGACATCACCTGATTGATCTGCTCGTCCGTTGGTTTGGGAATCTTTGTGAGCAGCGAGATCGCCTGCATGATCTGTCCGGTCTGGCAGTAGCCGCATTGCGGCACCTGATGCTCGATCCATGCCTGCAAGACCGGGTGGTGCTCCTTGTTGTCCAGGCCTTCGAGCGTGATGACCGATTTGCCCGCGACCTCGCCGATATGCGACTGGCAGGACCGCACCGCCTTGCCGTCGATGTGAACGGTGCAGGCGCCGCATTGCGCGACCCCGCAGCCATATTTTGCGCTGGTGATGCCGAGCTCGTCTCGCAAGACCCACAGCAAGGGCATCTCGGGAACGACGTCGACCTGGCGCTTGATCCCGTTCACCGTAAGCTCGATCATGTCGGTAAATCCCCTCGCCTATCTGATCGTCGTAACAGCACTGCACGATGCAAGCTGAACCGTATTCCCGAATCCTGCGGGATCATGCGCAATCCCTGCGGAATGCCATCTCGTGCCGATCGGCTTTCGCGTCCGCCTGGCCGCAGCACAATTCGCGATACTGCCCCGGCGTGAGACTTGCGGCCTTGCGGAACACGCGCGTGAAATTGGCCTGCGAGCCGAAGCCGAACTCCAGGGCAATTTCGACCAGGGACAGGCGATCGCGTGCGAGCTCGTGCCGCGCAGCCTGGACGCGGCGATCGGTGACGTAGCGGTGCGGCGACAATCCGGTCGCCTCGCGAAACAGCCGGGAGAAATGATAGGGGCTGAGGCAGGCCTGGGCTGCCAGATCCTCGAGCCGGATGTCGCCGCGTAGAGATGCCTCGATATAGTCCAGCACGCGCTGAAGGCGCCGCAGATCGAGCGACGGCGACCTGTCGGGTGCGTGCCAGCGGTCGGTCGTATAGTTTCCCAGAAGATGCGCCGCGAGCGCAACCTGGATACCCTCCACGAACAGCGCATCGGTCGGCTGGCGGGGACGATGGAGCAGGTCGCGAAGCGGCGAACAGAGGTGGAATAGCACCTGGTCTGCCAAGCCGTGGGCGTAGGCGATCTCGACCTTTGCGGGATCGATGTCGAAATCCGCAAGGGCGCTCCGGTCCAGCAGCGCCGGCGGCAGATAGAGATGAAGGCATTCCATCCGATCGGAAAGCTCGAGATGGCTCTCCTGCGTCCCCACAGGCACGAGGTAGCTCATCCCCGGCCGCGCGAGACTCTTCTGGACCTCACCGTTGCCGGCGCGGCACACCATCCCACCGCCTGAGAGCAGCATGACGAGCTCGGTGCAGATGGGAACGGGCGTTGCCTGACATCCCGCCTCGAACTTGCGGTGCTCGATGCTCAGCCCCGGCCAATCGCTGGCCGCCGCGAGCTTCTCGCTGTTCTGATATTTCTGATCTGCATGCGTCACGAGCGCCATCATGTCCTCCGCTTCAGTTGCGGCGAATCCCGGCCCCGTATCGCGAGCGAGCGATCATTCCATCCGGTGGTGAGTTGCAGCCCGGCTGCTGCCACGCCGATGCGGATTTCTCACAAGGCGCAGGAGCGAAGTCCAGAGCCGGCACGGTTAAAAGAGGTAAAAGCCAGGCAAACCAACGACTTGGAGCCAGGCGCGTTCGGCTTCGAAAGCTGGTCTCGTCGCACTTGAGCAAGATGCGTGCGTCATCGCGCAGGAATCGGAAATACCGCAATGCGAGCGTGCACTAGTGAGAGGCGCATCAACGGCAATGCCGCCGTATCGAGACCGGAGCCTATTATGAAGATGATTATGTTTGCGCTTGCCGCAATGTCGATCGCAACAGCCTCCGCCGCGGTCGCGGCCGAGAGGACCGTATCCATCGTCCTTGTCCACGGCGCCTTCGTCGACGGATCGGGCTGGAAGAACACCTACGACCTTCTCTCGAAGGCGGGCTATGAAGTGCTTGTCGTCCAGCAGCCAACGATCTCGCTTCGTGACGATGTCGCGGAGACCGAGCGCGTGATTGCCAAGGCGCGGCATCCGGTCATTCTCGTCGGGCATTCCTATGGTGGAATGGTCATCACCGAAGCCGGCGACAATCCGAAGGTTCGCAGCCTGGTCTATCTCGCGGCATATGCTCCCGATGTCGGGGAGTCGGTCGCCACGCTTTCGGAAGCACCCGTGCCGCCCGGCGAGCACAAGGGTCCGCTGGTCACTGAGGGCAATTATCTCTTCGTCGAACGCGATAAATTCCCGACCGCGTTCGCCGCCGGCGTCGATGCCGCAACAGCCCGCTTCATGGCTGCGGCGCAACTGCCGTTTGGATTGCAGGCGGTGCAGACCAAGGTCGAGCGCGTGGCCTGGAAGACGAAGCCGACCTATTACATGGTAACGATGGAGGATCACATTATCCCCCCGAGCTTGCTGCGCACCATGGCCAAGCGCTCGGGCGCCAAGGTGACGGAGATCAAAAGCAGCCACGCGGTGATGCTGTCGCATCCGCACGAGGTCGCGGCCTTCATCAGAAGTGCAGACACCTCCGCAACCGACTGAGATCGGCGCAATCCACACGGATGGTCGTGGCTGTCACCCAAGGACTCGCAACATGGCCCTCAAGGATGTTCTGCCGGGACAATTAGGTTTCGGTGCAGCGCCGCTCGGCAACATGTTCCGCGACATCCCGGAGCAGGAAGCCCTCGCGACGGTCAACGCAGCCTGGGAGGACGGCATACGCTATTTCGACACCGCGCCGTTCTACGGCGCGGGGCTTGCCGAGATCCGCATGGGCGCGGCGCTCGTCGGCCGGAAGCGGAGCGACTACGTGGTCAGCACCAAGGTCGGCCGCCTGATCCTGGACGAGATCGAGGATGTCGGGGGCCGCGATCTCGGCGAGAAAGGCGGCGTCTTCAAACATGGGCGCCCGAACAGGATCGTGAACGACTATTCCCGGGACGGGACGTTGCGCTCGATCGACGACAGCCTGAAGCGGCTGGGCACGGACCATGTCGATATCGCCTTCGTGCATGACGTCGCGCAGGATTTCTACGGAGACGAGTGGCTTTCGGTCTTCGAAAGCGCCCGCAAGGGCGCGTTCAAGACGCTCGACCGGCTGCGCGACGAGGGCGTGATCAAGGCATGGGGGCTGGGGGTCAACCGGGTGGAACCGATCGAGCTGCTGCTCGCGCTCGACGAGCCGCGCCCCGACGGATTCCTGCTCGCGGGCCGCTACACGCTGCTGGACCACGCCCGTGCGCTTCAGCGGGTGATGCCGATGGTCGCGGAGCATGAGCTCGCGATCGTCGTCGGCGGCCCCTACAGTTCGGGCGCGCTCGTCGGCGGTCCGAACTTCGAGTATGCGCCAGCGCCTCCGGAAATCCTCGACAAGGTGGCTCGGATCAAGACGATCGCCGATCGCTACGGCATCAGCATGAAGGCCGCAGGCCTGCAGTTCGCGCTGGCGAACCCGGTGGTCGCCGCCGTGATCCCCGGGGCGAGCCGGCCCGCCCGCATCGCCGGGGACCGCGCGGCCCTTGACCAATCAATACCCGGCGATTTCTGGCGCGAACTTCGATCGGCCGGTCTCGTCAATCCAGCTGCTCCGCTTCCGGACGCCGGCTGACCGGCACATGACATAACTCACGGACCAAGGAGACGAGAATGACCGACGAAACGTGCAACATTGCCGAAATCGAACGCCGCAACCTGCTTCGCACGGCAGGCGCCGCGATAATCACCGGTCTTGCGGTCGCCAGCATGCCGTCAGCCGCGTCCGCGGCGCCGGACAGCATGTCCCCAGCCGAGCGCAACGAGGCGCCGCTCGGCGCGCGGCTCCAGGGTGTCCAGCATTTCGGGTTGACGGTCCAGAACATGGAGCGGGCTTACGAGTTCTATACGGAGGTGCTCGGCGGCACCGAGGTCTTTCGTCATGGCGACTTCCAGGGCGACGGGGTCCAGAACACGCTGCTGGCCGATCAGGAGATCGAGGCGAACGCACGCGGGGTCAATCCGCGGACGATCGGCGTTCCCGACCTGAGAAGCGGAGCGCAGCGGCTCGATGTCCGTTTCATCCAGTTCGACAACATGGTGCTCGAACTGCTGCAATATCGTGAGGCCGATCAGCCTATGGGCAGCACGAAGAGCTTTGCCGAGCCGCTGGAGCACATGAGCCCGGCGTTTCCGCGCATGATGCACATCTGCTTCTACGTTCGCGACGACGTCGACTTCAACAAGTTCATCGCCGATCTCGAAGCCGAATCGGCGCGTCGCGGCATGACGCAGGTGAGAGCGAACCGCACCATCCGCGTCATGACGGAAGCGGATCGCAAGGCGGCTCCACGCAGCGCCAACACGAACCGCGTGACGGCGGAGCCTTCGAACGGTTGGGAGCTGATCTATTGCAAAGGCCCCGAGGGCGAGCAACTCGAATTCGTCAAAGCGCTCGACCCGGTCAAAAAGCGCTTCAGCGAGGCCTTGGCAAAGCGGCAGCAAAAAGTCGTGCGCTGACGCCTCAACCGTGGCGCGCGACCGGTCAGTGCCGGTGACCTTGCCGCCTCGCACTCACGATCACATGTGAAGGAGCTCATCATGCAAAGTCTCGTCCGCAATTCGCTTTGCGCGCTGCTGTTGGCCGCCTCGATGGCCATGACGGCGCCGTCCGCGGTCGCCGAGGAAGCACCGCGCGTGCGCTATCAGGAGATTCCGGATGGCGCGTATTCGGTGGTGGCGCAGGTGAGAGCCAAGCCCGGGAAAGAAGACGCACTGCGCGCCGCCACACTGCCGCTGATCGCGCTGGTTCGCGGCGATCCCCACAACCTGGTTTATTTCCTTCAGGAAGACCGCGCCAGGCCCGGTCATTTCATCTTCTACGAGGTCTTCGCCAGCCAAGCCGATTTCGACGCGCACAACGCGATGGCGTATGTGAAGGACTGGTTCGCCAAGCTTCCGGAACTTGCCGACGGTGGCGTCGAAGTCATGCGCATGGCGGTTCTAGGCAAGCCCCAAAAATAGCCGAAGCGGTCAAGAAGCCGTCCCGCGGGCCGGCACTTGCCGGTCGGCACGCGAGCGGTTTTGTCGCAGCAATCCTGCGGCAGAGACCGCCGGCAATCGTGCGAATTCAGAATGACTCTCTTCAACCAGCTTGCAGTGCGTGATAATGGCAGACGATCTCTTCGATCGATTGGCATGGATCAATGCGGGCTGCCACGGAGACACGGCAACGGGCCACACTCCGACAGGAACTCACATACTGCTTCGGCCCATTTCGGCTGGTTCCGCGCCGCCAGTTGCTCCTTCTCGACGGACGCCCGGTCAAATTGGGCGGGCGCGCATTCGAACTCTTGCAAGTACTGGTGCAGCGTTGCGGCGAACTCGTCAGCAAGAATGAGTTGATGGCCGCGGCCTGGCCGGGCACCTTCCTCCACGACAGCAATCTCAAGGTCAACATGTGGAGCTTGCGGCGTTCGCTGGGAGATACCCAGATCGAGCCCGTCTACATCGCGACCGTGGCGCGCCGCGGTTACAAGTTCATCGCCGAGGTGCAAATCAGCATCGGTGAGATCGAGGATGATCTGGCGTTCTCCGAACCGCTTCCGTTGTCCACTCCGCCATTGCCGCGCGGCATCGTTGGTCGTGAAGCGGAAATCATTGAAATCGCCGGTCTGCTGGCCGACAACAGGCACGTGACCCTGGCTGGCGCCGGAGGAATCGGCAAGACGACAGTTGCCGTGGCGGCCGCCCAGGCGTTTGCACCACGGTGTCGCGACGGCGTCTGCTTCGTCGATCTCGCCACGATCTCCGACCCGACGCTCTTCGGCGCGGCACTGGTGACGGCACTGGGCATCAGAGGCAATCCGGACAACAGTCTGGCTGCGGCGCTCGACTATTTGAGACCGCGGCAAATGCTGCTCGTCCTGGACAATTGCGAGCATGTGCTGCCCGCCGCGACGATCTTCGCCGGCCGGTTCATGGCGGACACATCGTCTTCCAGGTTGCTTGCCACGAGCCGCGAACCGCTCGGCACCGCCACCGAGCATGTCGTCCGGCTTGGCTCGCTGGCCTCGCCGAGATCAGGCTACGCCCTGACCGTCGATCAGGCCCTCAGGTTTCCGGCGGTGCAGTTGTTCGTTCGCCGCGCCGCCGAATGGTCGGACTACCAGTTCGGCGATAGCGATTGCGAGGCCGTCACCCGGGTCTGCCACTCGCTCGACGGCCTTCCACTGGCCATCGAATTGGCGGCAGCCCAGATCGGCAGGTTCAATCCTCGCGAACTGGTGGCACTCCTCGACCACAATCTGGGTTTTCGCGCCCCCGCCGCCGATGGCGCGCCGCCGCGCCAGGAAACCCTGATGGCGACGATCGACTGGAGCTTCAAGCTGCTGTCGCAGAGGGAAGCCAGACTGTTCGGCCTGCTGTCGCTTTTCAGCGACTCCTTCGAGGTTGAGGACGCGATCTTCGTCGCCGAGGCGGCAGGGCTCACGCCAGTCGACGTCGTCACCGGCCTCGGCAGTCTCGTCGCCAAATCGCTTCTGGGCGCGCAGGCCCAGGGCGCAAGCCTGCGCTACCGGCTGCTCGACAGCACGCGGCGCTATGCCGCCGAGCGGCGCCGGGCCGATCCCGCCTGCGGCCAGACGCTACGCCGCCATGCGCAACGCGTCCTCGCGCTGTTCGAACAATCCGAGGAGGAATGGAACTGGCGCGAGCCGGCCGATTGGACACAGCGCTACCTTGGTCGCATCGCCGATTTGCGCGCCGCTCTTTCATGGGCATTCGGCGAGCAAGGCGATCCTGTCCTGGGAATTAGGCTCACGGTTGCAGCGATCACCTTGTGGTCGGAAACCTCCATCCTGTCGGAAGCACAGGCGTGGTTGAAAGACGCGCTCGCCCTGGCCGAGACCGTCGCGTGCGACGATCTGTGGAAGGCAAAGCTCGCCTGCGCACTTGGATGGAGCCTGTTCTATGCCCGCAAGATGTCGAATGAGAACGAGGTCGCCTGGCTCGATGCGATCGCCTTTGCGAGGAACGCCGGCACGATCGAGTATCAGCAGCGCGCGCTGGTGGGTTTTGCCTTTTACCTGCTGCAAATTGGCCAGGTCCCGCGCGCCATAACCTATCTCGAGGAGGCCACGCAGCTGGCTGCCAGGGATCGCGACTCGACGGCAACGTCGGAAGCGGATCGGGCCCTGGCCTGGGCCCGCGCCTTTGCCGGCGAATTGAATAAGAGCCGCCTGGTTCTGGATCGTCTCGCAGCAACCTATTCGCTGGCCGAGGGCCGTTCGCGCAAGGATGCGAACGAAGTCTACCGATTCATTACAGCCCGCTTCAACCTGCCGTTCGTGGCGTGGATGCAGGGGCAGGCCGACTATGCTGCGAGGCTGGCCCGCGACGCCGTCGAGGCCGCGGATCGCAGTGGCCATTGGGTGTCGCAGTCGAATGCACTCGGGCTCGCCGCGCTTCCTGTCGCGCTCGAAACCGGTAATCTGAACGCGCTCGCGAGCTTCACGGAGCGTCTGCGTCGCAACCTGGAACGTGAGCGCATCTCGCGCTGGGTTCCGGTCGAACGCTATTTCTCCGCTTGCCTTCGCGACCAGCGTGGCGATCCGCGCGCGGTGGAGGATATTCGGGCCGCGATCGAAGAGTTGATCGAATGTCGCTTCTTAATGCGGATCGGCAGCTATCTCGCGGTCCTCGCCCGCGCCTATTTGCGACAAGGGCGGATCGCCGAAGCGCGCGAGGCCATCACGCGCGCGATCGGCCATCAGGAACGTCAGGGCGAGCGCTGGTGCCGCTCAGAACTTCAGCGGGTCGACGCAGCGGTTCTTCTCCACGCCGGCGAGCCGCGGCGCGCTGAAAAGCGGCTACTACAGGCACTCGCCGAAGCGCGCGCCATAGGAGCTGTTACATTCGAATTGCGCATCGCCACCGATCTCGCTGCACACTGGATCGGGACCGGCCGCAGGATCAAGGCTGTCCGACTGCTTGCTCCGATCTATGAAGGCTTCGCAGAGGGCCTCGAGACGCCGGATCTGGTTGCTGCCAGGCGCCTGCTGCAGCCCGTGGGGCGGGCAACGTTCGGCCGCGGCCACTCTCGCCAGCCGGAGCCGTCGCACGCTCGCGGTGCATAGCTGGGCTACCGCGGCACTCGCCTCGCGCGCTTTACGGTTCGCGGGATTCCTGATCCTCTCTGCCCAACCGGCCGGATCAACCGGTCAAACCTTAAGGGGAGAGAGACGCCATGAAGCTCGGCACCGCCATTGCGGAAATCATGAGGCGCGAGGGCATCGAGATCCTCTGCGGCTATCCGGTCAACCATCTGATCGAGCATGCGGCCAAAGCCGAGATCCGCCCCGTGATGGTGCGGCAGGAGCGCGTCGGCATCCACATGGCGGATGCGATCTCGCGCGTGACGTCGGGGCGCTCGATCGGCGCGTTCTGCATGCAGCATGGGCCGGGCGCCGAGAACGCGATGGGCGGCGTCGCGCAGTGCTTCGGCGAATCCGTTCCCGTGCTGGTGCTGCCGATGGGCTATCAGCGCCGGCTTGCGCATATCGAGCCGAACTTCAATTCCAGCGAGGCGATGAAGCCGTTCGCGAAATCGTCCGAGCCGATCATCCTCGCGACCGAAGTCGCCAACATCTTCCGCCGCGCCTTCACCAAGCTGAAGAACGGCCGCGGCGGGCCTGTGATCGTCGAGATCCCCTCGGACATGTGGAACGAGGAGGTGCCGGAGCCGCTCGACTACACGCCAGTGCTGCGCACCCGTTACGGCGCCGACCCCGTGCATGTGAAGGAAGCGGCCAGCCTTCTGATTAACGCGAAGCGGCCGGTCATCTATGCCGGCCAAGGCGTGCATTACGCGCAGGCCTGGCCGCAACTGAAACGGCTCGCCGAGCGCCTGGCGATCCCCGTCACCACCAGCCTCGGTGGCAAGTCGTCGTTTCCGGAAACGCATCCGCTCTCGCTCGGCTCCGGCGGCCTTGCGGTGCCGCGCGCGGTTCCGAAGTTTCTGAGCGAGGCCGACGTCATCTTCGGCATCGGCTGCTCCTTCACCGAGACCAATTTCGGCATCGCGATGCCGAAGGGCAAGGCCATCATTCACTCCACGCTCGATCCCAATCATCTCAACAAGGACGTGGAAGCGAAGATCGGCCTGGTCGGCGACGCCGCCCTCGTGCTCGACGCGCTGCTGGAGGAGATCGGCAAGACCGTCACGGTGGATCGCGACGCCTCGGCGGTCGCGGCCGAGATCGCGGCCTCGCACGAGGAGTGGCTGGCGAAATGGATGCCGAAGCTGACCAGCAACGACGCACCCTTGAGCCCGTACCGCGTGTTGTGGGACCTCCAGCACACCGTCGACATCGAGAACACCATCATCACCCACGATGCCGGCAGTCCGCGCGACCAGCTTTCTCCGTTCTGGAAAGCGGTCGAGCCCCTCACCTATCTCGGCTGGGGCAAGACGACGCAACTTGGCTACGGCCTTGGGCTGGCGATGGGCGCCAAGCTCGCAAGGCCCGACAAGCTCAGCATCAACGTCTGGGGCGATGCGGCCATCGGCTTCACGGGCATGGATTTCGAGACGGCGGTGCGCGAGCGCATCCCGATCATGTCGATCCTGCTCAACAATTTCTCGATGGCGATCGAACTGAAGGTGATGCCGGTCTCGACCGAAAAGTATCGCTCGACCGACATTTCCGGCGACTACGCCGCGATGGCGCGCGCCTTCGGCGGCTATGGCGAACGAGTGACGCGACCGGAGGACATCATCCCCGCGATCAGGCGCGGCATCCAGAAGACAGGGGAAGGCATCCCAGTGCTGCTGGAGTTCATTACCAGCAAGGAGACGGAGGTGTCGCGGCCAGGCATGTGAAACGGGCCGGGCTTGAACCGCAGGCGCTGGCACCGGCCGCGGAAGATGTGATAATCCGGCGAGGTGTCACGCCTGTCGTGGCATCGAGCCGGATTAGAAATGACCACCCCTTCCGATGAAATCGAGGAACTCGAACGCCGATTGCAGTCGGTGGCAGCCGAGAACGCGCAGCTGCGCGTCGAGCTTGCGATTGCTCGGGATCGCCAGGGCGCCAGCGCCGAGATCCTGCGCACCATCGCGGCCTCGCCCTCCGACGCGCGACCAGTCTTCGCGGCGATCGCGTCCAGCTCGAAGCGCCTGCTCGGTGGCTTCTCCGCCACCGTGCTCCAGTTCATCGGCGATGAGCTGCACCTCGTGGCGTTCACACCGACCAGCCCGGAGGCGGACGAAGGGCTGAGGGCCGCGTTCCCGCGCAAGATCGCGGACTTCCCGACCTTTGCCCTGGTGCGCGACGGCGAGACGATCCAGTTTCCGGACAGCGAGGCCGCCGACGTTCCGGAGCTGAACCGGGAGTTGGCGCGGCTGCGCGGCTTTCGCAGCGTGCTGTTCATGCCGCTGATGAACCGGGGTGCGCCGGTCGGCATGATCAGCGTCACGCGCGCTGAGCCCGGTGCATTCGCGCCCGACCTCGTGCAGCTGCTCCAGACCTTTGCAGACCAGGCGGTGATCGCGATCGAGAATGCGCGACTGTTCAATGAGACGAAAGAGACACTCGAACGCCAGACCGCCACCGCGGACATCCTGAAGGTGATGGCGGCCTCGCCGTCCGACGTGCAGCCGGTGTTCGAGGCGATCGCCATCAATGCCAACCGGCTGATCGGAGGCTTCTCCACCGCGGTGCTGCGTTACATCGACGGCGCCGCCCACCTTGCGGCATTCACGCCGACCGATCCGGCCGGCGACCGCGTGCTCCAGGCCTCGTTCCCCGTGCCGTTCGCACAATTCCCGCCCTATCAGCTCGTTGCCAATGGTGTCGCCGCGCAACTGCCGGACACCGAGCTCGAGCCGGCCGCACGCGACATCGCGCGTGCGCGGGGCTATCGCAGCATGCTGTTCACCCCGCTGATGAGCGAGGGCGAAGCCATCGGCATCATCATCGCTACGCGCCGTGCGACAGGCAGCTTCGCCGAGCATCATGTGCGGCTGCTTCAGACCTTCGCCGACCAGGCGGTGATCGCGATCAAGAATGTCAGTTTGTTCAACGCGATCGGGGAAGCGCTGGAACGTCAAACCGCGACCGCCGATATCCTCAAGGTGATCGCGGCATCACCATCAGACGTCACGCCGGTGTTCCAGGCCATCTCCGACAGCGCCAAGGCGCTGATCGGCGGGCACTCCTCCACCGTCACCCGCGTGATCGACGGCATGCTGCATCTGGCCGCCTTCACCACCGATGTCGAGGCCGGCAACGCCGACCTGCTCAGCTCCTTCCCGGCTCCGCTGTCGGCATCAGGCATTCACAGCCGGGTGGCAAGGAGTGGAGAGTATGCATTCCGCAGCGACATGCAGAACGAGCCCGGCCTCACCGAGGCCATGAAGGAACTGGCGCGGACCCGAGGCTATCGCAGCATCCTCGTGGTGCCGATGCTGCGCGACGGCATTGCGATCGGCACCATCGCCGTCACGCGGCGCGAGCCCGGTCAATTTCCGGAGAAGGCGGTCAATCTGCTCAAGACCTTCGCTGACCAGGCCGTGATCGCAGTCGAGAACACGCGCCTGTTCAACGAGGTGCAGGACCGCACAAGCGAGCTCGCCAAATCGCTGGACGATTTGCGCGCCGCGCAGGACCGTCTGATCCAGACCGAGAAGCTGGCATCCCTCGGCCAGCTCACCGCGGGCATCGCGCACGAGATCAAGAACCCGCTCAACTTCGTCAACAATTTTGCCTCGCTGTCTGCCGAGCTGACCGAGGAGCTGAACGATGTGCTTGCGCCGGTGTCGCTCGCCGAGGAAGTGCGCGCGGACGTTGAGGAGCTGACGGGCCTCCTGAAGGACAATCTGGCAAAGATCGTGCAGCACGGCCGCCGCGCCGATTCCATCGTCAAGAACATGCTGCTGCATTCGCGCGAGGGCGGTGGCGAGCATGGGCTGAGCGACATCAACGCGCTGGTCGAGGAAAGCCTCAACCTCGCCTATCACGGCGCGCGCGCCGAGAAGCCGGGGTTCAACGTGACGCTGGAGCGCGAGCTCGATCCCGCGACCGGGCAAGCCGAAGTGTTTCCGCAGGAGATCACCCGGGTGCTGCTGAACCTGATCTCGAACGGCTTGCATGCAGTCGCAAAACGCAGGGCGGACAGCGCCGCCGACTACGCGCCCGCAGTGCTTGCCGCAACGCGCGACCGCGGCGACAGCGTCGAGATCCGCATCCGCGACAACGGCACCGGCATTCCGGGCGAGGTGAAGGAGAAGATGTTCAATCCGTTCTTCACCACCAAGCCGGCCGGCGAAGGCACCGGCCTCGGGCTGTCGATGAGCCACGACATCGTGGTGAAGCAACACGGCGGCACGATCGACGTCGCGACGGAACCTGGCGTGTTCACCGAATTTACGATCCTGCTGCCGCGGAAGAGCAGGTTCCCGGATGGAAACGGCGGCTGAGCCGTCTCTACTCCGCCATCTCGACGTGCTTGGTAACGGCGGGCCCGGCCAGCGGCCGCTCTTCCATCATGATCAGACACAGCGCAGCTGCGGTCATCAGCGCGGTAGCGGCGCCGAACACGTAGCGGAACGCGTGCCGCATGTCGTCGGCGGGTATCGCCACGGCGCCGGCGGCGTGATGTTCGCCGGCGAGCGGGATGTCGGTGCCGAGCGCGATCAGCAGGATGGCTGCGAAAGCCGCGACCGTGAACGAGGACATCAGCGAGCGGAAGAAGTTCAAGGCGCCGGTGATGGTGCCGACCTGCGGCCGCGCGACCGAATTCTGCACCGAGACCACGCAGACCGGAAAGGTGGTGCCGAGGCCGAGCGCGAACGCGGCCATCAGCGTCAAAAGGCCCCATAACGGCAGCGTCGTCAGCGTGAGACCAAGGCCGCACAGCGCGGCCCAGGACGTGCCGATGATGGCGACGCGCTTGTAGTGCTTGGCCCGAGCCATCGTGCGCCCGGCGATGGCCGCGCCGAGGGTCGAGACGGCCGCCAGCGGAATCAGCGCAAGGCCCGCCTCGCTCGCGCTGAGGTGATAGACGGACTCGTAATAGAGCGGAAGCTGGACCGTGAGGCCCGTGATCGCGCCAAGCGCACAGCCGCCCGCCATCAGCCCGAACGGTACGACACTTCCGCCGAGCAGCGGCAGAGGCAGAAACGGCTCGTCCGCCCGCCGCGCATGCCAGACGAAGGTGACGACGAGCGCAACCGCACCACCCACCATCGCGAGCACGGTCGGCGACAGCCACGGATAGCGCGTGCCGCCCCAGGTCAACACCAGCATGAAGACGACGGCGGAGGCCATCAGCAACACGCCGCCGAGCCAGTCGACCTTGCGCTTGCGGTGGAACACCGGGATCTTCTTCATCTTCGGCAGCAAGAGCGCGATCGCGGCGGCCGAGAGCGGCAGGTTGATCCAGAAGATCATCGACCAGTGCAGATGCTCGGCGAACACGCCGCCGATGACCGGGCCAAGAATGCCGCCGACCATCCAGACGCTGGAGAAATAGGCCTGGTATTGCCCGCGCTCGCGTGGGCTCACCACGTCGGAGATTACGGTCTGCACCACGGGCATGATGCCGCCGCCACCGAGGCCCTGAAGGCCGCGCGCCAAGATCAGCATCGGCATGTTCGGGGCAATCGCGCACAGAATCGAGCCCGCGACGAACAGGCTGAGCGAGATGATGATCATGACGCGACGACCGTAGATGTCGCTGAGCGTGCCGAACACCGGCGCGACCGCGGTCGAGGCGAGCAGATAGGCTGTGATCACCCAGGAGAGATTGGAGACGTCCTGGAACTGTCGCCCGATGGTCGGCAGCGCGGTTGCCACGATGGTCTGGTCGAGCGCTGCCAGGAACATCGTCAGCATCAGGCTGATGACGATAGTGCGGACCTCGTCGGAGGTCAGCGGTACCGGCGGTGCGATGGGCGGCGCGTCATCGACGCTCAACACCTCGCCGGGAAGGCGGGACAGCTCTTCGGCAATGTCGTCAGGCAATGTCTTGACGTCGGCAGCGCTCTGCCGTTCGAACTTGTTCATCTCGATCGGACGTCATGTGGCGGCGCAACGCCGCGAAGGATTCGTTCTATGCAATCCAATGTAGACAGCAAAGTTCTTCCCAGGCAGGCACCATGGCGCATGGGTGCATCCCGCCGTGGGGCCATCCCGAACACGTGATCTCAAAAGGGCGGCGGATCAGTCCCTCGGACGTCGCTTCAAACGGGCCCGTTTCGGCAGTACGGCCGGCCATTGCACGATGTGGTTCTCGAGATCCTCATCCGGGATCTCCTCCTCGCTACCCTCCACGCGGCCGCGGACGGAAACGCCGGCTTCATGGACGGTGTTGGGGTCGCCCGAAACCAGCGGATGCCACCAATAGAGGTCGCGCCCCTCGGCGACGAGCTTGTAGCCGCAGCTCGGTGGCAGCCAGTTTAGGGTGCGGACATTGGCCGGGGTCAGGCGGACGCAATCCGGAACCTTGTCGGAACGATTCGGATAGTCCTTGCAGGCGCAGCTCGCCCCGTCGAGCAGCTTGCAGCCGACATGGGTGAAGTAGATCCGGCCGGTGTCCTCGTCTTCGAGCTTGTTCAGACAGCAGCGGCCGCAGCCGTCGCACAGGCTTTCCCATTCGGCCCCCGACATCTCTTCCAACGTCTTGGTTTTCCAAAAGAATTCTTCCTGGCCTGACGGTCGTTTGGGAGCTGCGGTCATGCGCCTCAACAAAATTCGAAAAGAGCTACGGCAACGCCATCTAGGGGGCACGGCCGCAAGGGTGCAAGCGAGGCCGCTTTGAAGCCCGTAATGAACCGGGGTCAATTAGGCCTATTGTTCAAAATCGCGAGCGTGACCATTGGTTTATGGGCCCCGCTCGGCTAGAAGGAACAGCAAGTCCCTCGGATGCTGGCCGGGCGCCTTGGGTTTGCCGCAACATTCCCTCAAGACGTCTCGATGCCGCCCCGGCCGGGTGCTTGAACGCTTTCGAAGCAAGCCTCAAGGGTTCTAGGTGCGCCAGATCATACCACCGCATTGGAAGCAGAGGGTCCGGAATTTCTTCCTCGACCTCGATGCGCGCATCGACTCCTCGCTGTTCTCCTCGGCCAAAGGCATCCGCGAGCTCTACGAGCGCTACTCGACCTTCATGGACCGGTTCTATGTCGGGCGCTGGAAGCGCTGGGTGTTCATCGAGCCGTTGTCGGAGGCCGCGACGCTCGGGCTCGGCGGCCTCGTCGTGATGCTCACCCTCGCCATTCCCGCCTTCCGCGAGACCGCGGACGAGGACTGGCTGAAGAAATCCGATCTCGCGGTGACCTTCCTCGACCGCTACGGCAATCCGATCGGCAGCCGCGGCATCAAGCACAACGACTCGATCCCGCTGGAAGATTTTCCGGATGTCCTGATCAAGGCGACGCTGGCGACCGAGGACCGCCGCTTCTACGAACATTTCGGCATCGACATCGCCGGCACCGCGCGCGCGCTCGTCACCAACGCCCAGGCCGGCGGCGTCCGCCAGGGCGGCTCCTCGATCACCCAGCAGCTCGCCAAGAATCTGTTTTTGAGCAACGAGCGCACCATCGAGCGCAAGGTCAACGAGGCCTTCCTCGCGATCTGGCTGGAATGGCGCCTGACCAAGAACGAGATCCTCAAGCTGTATCTCGACCGCGCCTATATGGGCGGCGGCACGTTCGGCGTCGACGGCGCCGCACATTTCTACTTCAACAAGTCCGCGCGCGACGTGACCCTGGCGGAAGCTGCGATGCTCGCCGGCCTGTTCAAGGCACCGACGAAATACGCCCCCCACATCAACCTGCCCGCCGCGCGCGCCCGCGCCAACGTCGTGCTCGACAACCTCGTCGATGCCGGCTTCATGACCGAGGGCCAGGTGTTCGGCGCCCGCCGCAATCCGGCGTTCGCGGTCGACCGCCGCGACGAGGCGTCGCCGAACTATTATCTCGACTACGCCTTCGACGAGATGCGCAAGCTGGTCGACACCTTCCCGAAGTCCTACACCGAGCGCGTCTTCGTGGTCCGCACCGCCATCGACACCAACGTGCAGAAGGCGGCGGAAGACGCCGTCGAGAACCAGCTGCGCCAGTTCGGCCGCGACTATCACGCAACGCAGGCGGCGACCGTCGTCGCCGATCTCGACGGCGGCATCCGCGCCATGGTCGGCGGCCGCGACTATGGCGCCAGCCAGTTCAACCGCGCCACCGACGCCTATCGGCAGCCCGGCTCCTCGTTCAAGCCTTACGTCTACACCACGGCGCTGCTGAACGGTTACACGCCGAACTCGATCGTGGTCGACGGCCCCGTCTGCATCGGCAATTGGTGCCCGCAGAATTATGGCCATTCCTATTCCGGCTCGGTGACGCTGACGCAGGCGATCACGCGCTCGATCAACGTCGTACCGGTGAAGCTGTCGATCGAGATCGGCCGGCGGGATCAGCCGAAGGCGCCGAACCCCGCCAAGATCGGCCGCGCCAAGATCGTCGAGGTCGCGCGCCGCTTCGGTCTCAAGGCGCCGCTGCCCGACACGCCGTCGCTGCCGATCGGTTCGGACGAAGTCACCGTGCTCGAGCATGCCGTCGCCTACGCGACCTTCCCCAACCGCGGCAAGGCGGTGACGCCGCATTCGGTGCTGGAGGTGCGCACCGGCGCCGGCGACCTCGTCTGGCGCTGGGACCGCGACGGCCCGAAGCCGCGGCAGGCGATTCCCGCCTCCGTTGCCGCCGACATGGCCGGCATGATGAGCCACGTCGTCAGCGAAGGCACCGCCCGCCGCGCCGCGCTCGACGGCATTCCGACCGCCGGCAAGACCGGCACGACCAATGCGTATCGCGACGCCTGGTTCGTCGGCTACACCGGCAACTTCACCTGCGCGGTCTGGTACGGCAACGACGACTACTCGCCGACCAATCGCATGACCGGCGGCTCGCTGCCGGCGCAGACCTGGCACGACATCATGCTCGCGGCGCATCAGGGCGTCGAGGTCCGGGAGATCCCCGGCATCGGCATGGGCCAGAAGCTGCCGCCGCAGCACGTGAGCAACGCGCAGGCCAATGCGGCACCGAAAGTGCTGGAGACCAAGCCGGGGCCGCCGCCGGTGCTGACCAAGCGCGGCGCCGACGTCCTGGTGCGCGTCGAGAAGCTTCTCGATGATGCGGCCAAGACCGCGAATAAATCCGCGGCCGACGACAGCAAGTCGGCCAGGCCGTCCTCGGCGACGAGCGCGCTCGCCTTCCCGCAGAACTATGCGGAAGAGAACGTCAACGCGTCCGCGCCACGCAAGAACTGATCGAAAGCAAGTGCGGCTGATCCTGATCACATTGACGGCGCTGCTTCTCGCGACGGTGGTCGGCATCGGCGCGACCTGGATGACGACGACGCGCGGCACCGAGATCGGTGCGCTGACCATCGGCGCCTGGACCGCGCGGCCGCGCACCGGCACCGCCGACGTCGATCCCTATTCGCGCGCCACCATCGTGCGCAACGGCGAGCTGCCGATCGGCACCGGCGACGGCGTCGCTTTCACGGCCACCACCGACGACAAGAAGAAGGCGCTCGACGGCCGCTGCGATGTCGTCGTCTCCGGCGTGACGCCACCAGCGCGATTCTGGACGCTGACGCTGTACGATCGCAAAGGCCATCTCGTCGCCAATTCGTTGCAGCGCTACGGCTTCACCAGCCAGGAGATCGTGCGGCAGTCCGACGGCTCGTTCGAGATCCGCATCGCCTCGCGCTCCCGTGCCGGCAACTGGCTGCCGACCGGCGGCATCGAGCGCTACGCCTTGATGCTGCGCCTCTACGACACCCCGGTCGGGGTCGCAACGCGCACCCAGCGCGATGCGCCGATGCCGAGCATCACCACGGTGGGCTGCTCATGATCCGGCTCATGTTCACGATCGTTGCCGGCGTGGTGCTGGGCCTCGTGGTCCATCTCGTCAGCGTGCTGGCGCTGCCGCGGATCGCGACGCAGGATGCCTATTCGCGGCTGACGCCGGTGACGAAGGTCAACGCGGTCACCCAGCTTCCGCTCGCCGACCCCAACACTTCGCCGATGCCGTTCATGGATCCGGCCTTTGCGCTGGCGATCTGCCGCTACGATCTGTCGGGCGGACCTATCAAGCTGACGGTGCCCGTCAGCCAGGCCTACACCTCGGTGTCGTTCTACACCCGCAACGAGATCGCCTATTACGCCATCAACGACCGCTCGGCCGGCAAGAAGGTGATCGAGCTCGACCTGATGACGGAAGCGCAGCACAGCGAGCTGCCCGAGGACGAAGAGGTCACCGCGGCCGATCGGCTGATCATCGATTCCCCCAGCACGACCGGCCTGATCCTGATGAAGGCGCTCGCGCCCGAGCCCGGGCTGATGCCGCAGGCGCAAGGCTCGCTCGTGGCCGCCACTTGTGCGCCGCAGACCGAGCCGCCAGCCAAGGCCGAGGCGTCGCGCCGTCGGCGGTGAACGCGGCGATAGCGGCAACGCAAAACGAAGACTGCGAAAACAACCCCATGCACAGTAGCCGGAGCATTGAAATCATTATGCTCTTCGGTCGGCGACGACGAAGCTACCGGTCGACGCGTACGCCCCTTTGACTCGTCGGGCAAAACACCGGCATACTGGCATCATCGAAAGTTCGTCACACCCGCGCGGAGCAATCCGCCGCGGGTTTTTTATTTCGGAGCAGAGATTGGGATGACCGAGAGATCACTGGCAGTTGGTTGGCTGTCGCAGCGGCGTTGGCCTGGACGATGAGTCAGGCTCTGCGATCTGACGTCTTCGGATTCCGTAGACTATCGCCTCCCCGCCGGAATCATCCATGAATATTCGTGGGATGTCACCCACTTCGCTATCTCGGAGAGTGCTGGACAGAGTCCCGAATCCAATCAGTCCTGCGGTGTTCGCTGGGCGGCCGACCGGATTTGGCGCCCTCACGAGTTGACCTTCGTCAACACCTTCACGGGGCCTCGTTTGCGGGCGGCGCCCCCATCCACTACACTTTCTACGGTGACGCGGCCGACGACATGTTCGATTTTGCTCGTGGCGGCGACGATACCTTCACGTTCGTTTCCCCGAGCAACACTGCCTACGGTGACGCGGGCGGCGACGTGTCCGGTCATGCTCGGGGCGGCAACGATACCTTCACGGGCGGCAGCAGCTTCGGCCCTGGCCCGACGAGCAACATTCTGTTCGGTGACGCGAAGTCTATGTTCGACTGCGCCAATGGCGGCGACGATACTCTTACCGCGGGCAGCTGCTTCGGCTCGCGTCAGCTGTTCTTGCTGGGCAGTCTTGTCGAGCGCGCATTCGACTCACCTATTCATCGGTACGGTCGGTTGCCGGTGGCGCGCTCTCAACAAGATTTCAATGGCGGTTTCCACGTGGTGGACAGCGTCTTTCCATAGACACCGGTACAAAGACCCGACGTCCAAACACGCAACACCCTGAATCCTGTCAGCTTTCCCACCGCACGCATCCAAGCCCGCTGTGATTGGCCCGCAACCTGCTCATGCAAGTATGACGATCGACCAAAGAAGTCATACTGATGTATGATCACCTACACGAAACATCACATCGCCTGCCGGAGACCGTCGCGCGGCCGTCGATGTGATCGCGGGGGCTAAGTTGCGTAGAATTTCCTGGCGCCTGGTTCTGGCCGGCATCGCGTTATCAGGCGCTTCGGCCGAAGACTCAGTTCACGCCCAGGCGGCACCGGCGGGATCCGCGGCCGGGTCCTTGCCGCCGGTTACGGTCGCGGCGCCCGAGGCGGCCCCGAGACGCGTACGACGCACAGAGCCTCCGGCAAGGACAAGCGCCCCGCGCCGGGCGCAGCAAGCGCAGCCTTCATCGCAACGGCAATCGAGCGTGGGCCTCTCCGCTGGCGCGACGCCGGGACGGGCCGACGTGTCGAGCGCGGTGACCGCACTGCCGGCGGCGGTGACGGTGATGAACGCACCGGCAATCAGCCGGCTGGCGGTCGCAACCTATGGCGACCTGTTCCGCTCGCTCCCCGGCTTCAATGTGTCCAACTATGGCCAGGGCGGGATCGGCTACGGGCTTTCGCTGCGAGGCTATACCGAATCCGAGCACGGCCGCGACATCGCCTATTACATCGACGGCGTTCCGCTCAACGAGGTCTCCTCGCTGCACACGCCGAGCTATGCCGACCTCAACGTGCTGTTTCCGGAAACGGTCAAGAGCATCGAGATCGTGCGCGGGCCGTTTTCCGTCGAGTACGGCGACTCCAATATGGGCGGCTCGGTCAACATCACGACCAAGCAGGCCGAACCCTTTGCCAGCGTCGGCGTCTCCGGAGGCACGCAAGGCACGGCGCGGGGCGTTGCGACCTACAGCACGACCCAGGGCGCATGGCTGCCCTATCTGGCATTCGAAGGGTATCACACCGACGGCTATCGCGATAACAGCTTCATCAATCGCTACAACTCGTTCAACAAGGTCACGACGACGCTTCCGGACGGCGCCACCGTGTCGTTCCGTGCACAGGCCTACGGCACCGAATACGGCTCGCCCGGCTTTGCCAGTCGCGACGCCATTGCCGCCGGAACGATCTCCGAACGCTCGGCGACCAATCCGACCGACGGCGGCAACAAGCAGCTCGAAAACCTCGTCACCAATTACAGCTCCGGCGCACAGGACCAGGAGCTGAAAGGCTCGCTGTTCGTCAGCCACCAGTTCTCGAACCGGTTCGCGGATTTCGGCAGCGGCCAGCGCCTTCAGCACGAGGACCGCACGATGGTCGGCGGCCGCGTCAGCAAGGTCTGGAGCGGAGCCATCGGCGACGACATCCCCGTGCAGGTCCTGCTCGGCAGCAACTGGCGCACCGATTTCATCGAGGCGTTCCAGGCGCCGACCACCGCACGCGCGGTGTCCGGCCCGGCCGCAGTCAATGTCGGATTGACCGAGACGAACATCGCCGGCTTCGGTCAGGTCCAGGTCAAGCCGCTGCCATGGCTCAAGTTCACGGCCGGCGGCCGTTACGACCAGTTCTACTACGACATCGACGACCGCATCACGCCCGGCGGCACGCCGAACATGTCGAACGGGATCGCAAGCCCAAAGGCCGGCGTCGCCATCGCGCCATTCGAATGGCTGGAGCTGTTCGCCAATTACGGCGAGGGTTTCCGCAGCATCGACGTGCCCGCGGAGCTGATCGGCAATCCCGGCATTCAGCCATTCAAGATCATCAGCCGCGAAGGCGGCGTCCAGTTGGCGTTCGATCGCTTCAGACTGCTCGCGAGCTATTGGACGACGGACTCGGCCAACGAAGCGTTTCAGGCGGCGCCCGGTCTGCCGGTGACGTTCCTGGGTAAAGCCCAGCGCAACGGATACGACGTCGATGCCCGCTGGTTCGTGATCAAGGATCCCGTCAACAACGTCTCGCTATTCGCCAACTATGGCGGCGTCTCGGCTCGCCTCATCGACGCGGCGCCCTCCTACTTCGTTCCGAACGTGCCGAGCTACGTCGCCAATGTCGGCGTCGACTTCAACGTCGCGACAGTCAATGCGCAAGTCCTGTCCGGTTCGGCCTATGTGACCTTCGTCGGCAGGAAGAACCTGACGCAGGACGGCCTCATCACGACCTCACCCTACTCCCGCGTGACCGGCAAGCTCGCCTATTCCTGGCCCGAGGGATGGACCGCGTTCACGCAGGCGACCTGGTATCCCGGTGATCGCCTCAGCGAAATCGCCATCAATTTCGGCGATCCCGTCGGCGCAAACACGTCAGACATTTTCGTCAGCGCGCAGCCGACAATCGCCGTGCTCGCGGGCGTTTCGTATCGTTTCCCGACAGTCATGGCCGCGACAAATCCAAAGCTGGTGACCAAATGAACCGTATCTTCTCTCGTCTCGCCCACACGCTGCTCGCGACCGGACTCGTTCTCGGGTCGATAGCCTCCGCTTCGGCGCATGATGCCTGGCTCACCTTCTCGGGGCCGGCCACCGCACGCCGCGCCATCGTCAATTACGGTCATCCGGACGACCGGCCGCCGGCTTTCGCAGACAAGGTCGTGGACCTCCTGATGGTGACGCCGAAAGGCCGCACCTCGCTCCTCGACGGACTTGCGGGCGCATCCGACAACGGCATCCAGATCGCACGAACAAGACCGTTCGACGATGCCGGACATACGCTGCTCGCGGCGCGTTACGACAACGGATTCTGGGTCAAGACGACAGACGGCCTCTATCGCAACGCCACCCGGCGGCTGGTGCCTGACGCTGCCGAGAGCTTCTGGTCCGGAAAGTTCGCAAAGGCGATCACAGGGGCTGACGCGCCGTGGCAGGAGGTGCTCGGACACGATCTCGAGCTTGTGCCGCTCACCGATCCAGCCAAGGCGAGGCCAGGTGAGATGCTCAAGGTCAAGGTGCTGTTTCGCGGCAAGCCTCTCGCTGAAGCGGAGGTCGAACGTGGCGACGGCAAGACGGTCGTTGCGGAGAAGGACATTCCAAAATTCAGGACGGACGCCGAAGGCGTGGCGACCGTTCCCATCGCCAAGCCGGGTCCCCATCTGCTGGTGATCGATCATCGCGCGGCGCCGTCCGTCACGCCGGATCAGGCGACGGCCGACCTCTACAATGCGACGCTGTGGTTCAACGTGGTGGCCAAGCACCGCTAAAGCGCAATGAGATCAGGACGAGTCGTCATCGCGCTTTAGCTTATTGTTTGAGCATGATCGCTTCGGAAAACCGCTGCGCAGTTTTCCGGATCATGCTTAGTGCTGTCACTTGAGTGCGTGGCTGCCGCGCTCAATAGCCTCTGCAACCGCGGTTCTCGTCCTCGACCCCGACGTGACTGTGGACGATCCTCGGAAGCGCGGCGTCGGCGCTCTCGCGCGGAACCGGCCGCGCCCATTCTCCGGAACCGACCTCGCATCAGCACACGATGGCAGCAGCTGTCACGCGACAGTAGGACGCAACTTCAGGTCGCTTGCGCTGTTGAAGCCGCCCGGCGCGATGGCTATCGATACAAAGAACTCGATCGGAGGAACGCATGAGCACCATCACCGGCGGCTGTCACTGCGGCGCGATCCGTTATGAGATCCAGGGCGAGGCGATCGTCCACGCGCTGTGCCACTGCCGCGATTGCCGGCTCCACGCCGGCGCCCCGGTCGTCGGCTGGACGATGTACGCGGAGGATGCCGTCAAGGTGACCAAGGGCGAGCCGAAGGTGTATCACTCCTCGGAACATGTCCGACGGCACTTTTGCGGCGACTGCGGCACCGGACTGTTCTATTTCAATGCCGGCATGATGCCCGGCATCATCGACATCCAGAGCGCGACCTACGACGATCCCGAGGCCGTGCCGGCAACGATGCAGATCCAGGTCGCCGAGCGGCTGCGCTGGATGGAGCACGCGCACGAACTGCCGGCGTTCGACCGCTTTCCTCCGCAGCCGTAGCGACGGACGTGAGACCGGCTCTTTTGGCATCATCCAGGGATTGGCGACGCTCGGCTCGTGCGCCAGCTTATTGATGGTGGCGGTGGCGCTGCGTAGCGCCATCGGACGTGTACCCGCGCAGCTCGGCGTATCTTGCCAATTGTGCCTGGTCGAGAACCGCCGCGGCGCGCAGGTGATATTTGAGATGGGCCTGCCGCAGCTCGCCCTGCGTCCTGGCGATCGCCGCGGTGGCAGATTCCAGATTCTCGACGGTGATCGTACGGCTGGCGAACTGCCGATCCAGATCCGCCTCCTTCTCGATCAATCTGCCGCCGATGGGCGCGGTCTCCGCCTTCATCTCGGAGAACATCTCCTCGAACCTGCTCCGCTGCTCCGGATTCAACCCCAGTTGGTCCGCGAGTTCGAGCACGTGGGAGGGCCCTGGATATCCATTGAGCTCGGCCGCGAGTGCGAGCCCCATGCCCCGCCCCGCCCGCAGATCGCCAATTTGCTGCTCCGAGAGCGCCTTGATGTGGCGGGACTGCATACCGGCATACGGTGTCTGCGCCCAAGCGGCAGCCGGCGCGAGCAAGGCGACGATCAAAACGACAATCTTCATGACTCTCCACCCCCTGTTGCAGGGCATCAACCAATCATGACTCGGCGATGGCGTAAACAGCCGCATCATCCATGAACTCCCACCGCCGTGGGCATCGAAGCCCGGCCGGTGATCTACGCGGGACCTTCGGCAGGCTGCGATCTCGGTTTCCATGACGCCGGAGGCCGGGAGCGCTCGTTCATCAAAGGCTCTCAACCGATCGCCTGCGAGCCGATAAAGCGCATGAATGGCCTGTGACCACCGGCACCGAACAGCACGACAGTGTAAGGCTGCGGCGCGCCGCCTTCCATCCCGGGCGATCCGACCGGCATGCCCGGCACGGCAAGCCCTTTCGCGATGGGACGCTCCGAGAGCAGGCGCCGTACGGCCGCAGCCGGCACGTGCCCCTCGACGAGATAACCCGCGACCTCTGCCGTGTGACACGCGACCAGGTCCGGCGGGATGCCGAGCCGATTCCGAACCGCGTCGAGATCGGCGGTCTCCTCCACCTGGACGACAAATCCTGCGTCCCGGAGATGCTGCACCCAGCCGGCGCAACAGCCGCAGCTCGGATCCCTGTGCACCGTGACGGTGGTTTCTTCGGCCTGCGCCGCAACAGCAGGCCTGGCCAGGCCTGCCGCCGCTGCTGCCGCCATCAGCCCCACAAGCGATCGACGGGTCATCACATGTGCGCGTTCCTTCATCTTCGGCTTCCTTTCGCTTCATCGTTGGATCTCAAGGCCGGAGCGTCGCGGCCATCAACGAGGACTCGCCTGGCCCTCGTACATGAACGTCATGGGCTTCAGCCAATTCATGTATCCGGTGCGCATCTCGTCGATGCGAAAGCCATTCCGGGTCAGGACGTCGGCAATGTCCCGATTGAGATGACAACCGCCCGAGATGCGCATCCACGCGGGGGTCAGGCGATCCTGCCACCAGCGCACGCCCGGTTCGGGCGCGCGGCCATGCTCGACGAAGACCAGCTTCCCTCCCGGTTTCAGCACACGCCGCGCCTCTGTCATCGCGCGATCGACGTCCGGAATGCTGCACATGGTCCAGGTCGTCACGACCGTGTTGATGCTGCGGTCCTCGATCGGAATTGCCTCGGCCGAAGCTTCAACGAGATCGACCGGAGTTTCCGGATGTGGCGCGGTTCGCGCCATCTCGAGAAGCTTTGGAGCGGGTTCAAGCCCCACAAGCCGCGTCACCGTAGGTCCGTAGAACGGCAGGTTGCGGCCGGAGCCGATGCCGATCTCGAGGACCCGGCCCTGAGCCGCACGGGTCGCGCGTTGACGGTAGGACGCAAGTTCCTTGTTGCGCATCGCAAGGTCGCAAAGCCGCGGAAGAATGATGTCGTTGTAGAAGCCCATGCGCGCATCTCCTGGCATCGTCGCGCCCAATACTAGAACGATGATGATCGATGCGGTGATCAATTCATCGTCCCCAACGTCCCCGACACGATGTCATTCATCATGGCTCGCCTCATTCGGCAGGCTCCACCACCCGCAATCTCGCACTGATCGGCTTTGGCATTTCGGTCGGTTGTCCTTTATCCTCGCCTTTGGGAGGCAAGCGGAAGCCTTTCACCAGCCCGAAGATCGCCGGGATCACGATCAACGTCAGCAGCGTCGAAGAGATCATGCCGCCGATCATCGGCACCGCGATGCGCTGCATGATCTCCGACCCGGCGCCAGTGCTCCACATGATCGGCAGCAGGCCCGCCATGATGGCAACCACCGTCATCATCTTGGGACGGACGCGCTCGACCGCGCCTTCCATGATGGCCTCGTGCAGATCCTGGCGGGTGAAGACCCTGCTCTCGGCGCTGCGCTTCGCCCTCAGCTCGGCCAGCGCGTGCTCGAGATAGATCAGCATCACGACGCCGGTCTCGGCGGCCACACCGGCCAGCGCAATGAACCCGACCGCGACGGCGACCGACAGGTTGAAGCCGAGCCACGACATCATCCAGATGCCGCCGACCAGCGCGAAGGGCAGCGACAGCATGACGATGAGGGTCTCGGTCATGGCCCTGAAGTTCAGGTACAGCAGCAGGAAGATGATCGTCAGCGTCACGGGGACCACGATCTTCAGGCGCGCCGCGGCGCGCTGGAGATACTCGTACTGGCCGCTCCAGACCACGTAATAACCGGGCGGGAACTGGATGCTGTCAGTCACCGCGCGTTGCGCCTCGGCGACGTAGCTGCCGATGTCGCGATCGCGGATGTCGACATAGACGTAGGTCGCGAGCTGGCCGTTCTCGGTCCGGATCGAGGTCGGCCCCCGCGCCGGCTCGACTTTCGCGACCTCGCCGAGCGGCACCGCGCCGCCCGCCGGCATCGGCACCAGGATATCGCTGGCGATGGCCTTTGGATTGTCGCGCAGATCGCGCGGATAGCGCATGTTCACCGTGAACCGCTGCCGTCCCTCCACGGTCGTCGTGACTGTCTGGCCGCCGAGAGCGGCCGCGATGGTGTCCTGAACGTCCTGGATCAGGATGCCATAGCGGGCGAGCGCCTCGCGGTCCGGGACGATCTCGAGATAGTACCCGCCGATGCCGCGCTCGGCATAGGCCGAGGACGTGCCCGGGACGGTCTTGATCACCCGCTCGACCTGCCTCGCCAGCCGGTCGATCTCGACGGGGTCGGTGCCCATCACCTTGACGCCAACAGGCGTGCGGATGCCGGTGGACAGCATGTCGATGCGCGCCTTGATCGGCATGGTCCAGGCGTTGGAGACGCCCGGAAACTGCAGCGCCTTGTCCATTTCCGCGATCAGGCTGTCGACGGTGACGCCGGGACGCCACTGCTCCTTCGGCTTCAGGCTGACGACGGTCTCGAACATCTCGGTCGGGGCCGGATCGGTTGCGGTCGCCGCCCGTCCCGCCTTGCCGTAGACGGACGCGACCTCCGGGAACGACTTGATGATGCGGTCCTGCGTCTGCATCAGTTCGGCCGCCTTGGTGACCGAGATGCCGGGCAGCGTCGTCGGCATGTACAGCAGCGTGCCCTCGTTCAGTGTCGGCATGAACTCGGTGCCGAGCTGCCGCGCCGGCCAAATCGTGACGGCGAGCACGACCAGCGAGGCCAGGATCACCAGCGTCTTGGCGCGCAGCACGCCCTTGATGACCGGCCGGTAGATAAGAATCAGGAAGCGGTTGATGACATTCCTGTGCTCCGGCACGATCCTGCCGCGGACGAAGATGACCATCAGCGCCGGCACCAGAGTGACGGACAACAAGGCCGCCGCGGCCATCGCGAAGGTTTTCGTGAAGGCCAGCGGGCTAAACAGCCGCCCCTCCTGCGATTCCAGCGTGAAGATCGGCATGAACGACACGGTGATGATCAGCAGGCTGAAGAACAGCGCCGGCCCGACCTCGGACGCCGCATCGATCAGGATCTGGACGCGCGACTGACCGGGCTCGGCGCGTTCGAGGTGCTTGTGGGCGTTCTCGATCATGACGATCGCGGCATCCACCATGGCGCCGATCGCAATCGCGATGCCGCCGAGGCTCATGATGTTGGATCCGAGGCCGAGCAGCTTCATGGCGCCGAACGCCATCAGCACGCCGACCGGCAGCATCAGGATCGCGACCAGCGCGCTGCGGACGTGGAGCAGGAACACGATGCAGACGAGCGCGACGACGATGCTCTCCTCGAGCAGCGTGTGCTTGAGCGTGTCGATGGCCGCGTAGATCAGATTGGAGCGATCATAGACCGGGACGATCTCGACCGACTTTGGCAAGCTGCTCGCGATCTCCTTCAAGCGCTTCTTGACGTTTTCGATGACGTCGAGGGCGTTGACGCCAAAACGCTGCAGCACGATGCCGCTTGCGACCTCACCCTCGCCGTTCAGCTCGGCGATGCCGCGCCGCTCGTCGGGTCCGAGCTCGACATTGGCGACGTCCCGCAGCAGCACCGGCGTGCCGTTGCTCGTCTTCAGGACGATGTTGCCGAGATCGTTGATGCTCTTGATGTAGCCCTTGCCGCGAATGACGTATTCGAACTCCGACAGCTCGACCGTGCGCCCGCCGACGTCGGCGTTGCTGGCGCGGATCGCCTCCCGGATCTTCTGTATGCTGATGCCGCGATCGCGCATCCGCTGCGGATCGAGCACCACGTTGTATTGCTTGACGAAGCCGCCGATGCTGGCGACCTCGGCGACGCCTTCAGCTTTGGCCAGCGCGAACTTCAGATTCCAGTCCTGGATCGTGCGCGTGTCCGCGAGGTTCAATTCCCTCGACATCACGGCGTACTGGTAGACCCAGCCGACGCCGGTCGCGTCGGGCCCGATGGTCGGGGTGACGCCGGCAGGAAGCCGCGATGCCGCGCCGTTCAGGAATTCCATGACGCGCGAACGCGCCCAATAGATGTCGGTGCCGTCCTCGAAGATCACATAGACGAACGACACGCCGAAGAAGGAGAAGCCGCGCACCACCTTCGATTTCGGCACGGTCAGCATCGCCGTGGTCAAGGGATAGGTGACCTGGTCCTCGATCACCTGCGGCGCCTGGCCGGGATATTCGGTGTAGACGATGACCTGCGTGTCGGAGAGATCGGGGATCGCATCCAGCGGCAGGTGAAGCAGCGCGTAGAGGCCGGCGGCGGCCGCAAAGCCGGTGCCGAACAGCACCAGCAGCAGGTTGCGCGCCGACCAGGCGATGATGCGCGCGATCATTTGTGCTCTCCCGTCGCATCGCCCGCGTCGGACGCTTGAGGAGCGGCCTCGGCGAAGCCCTTGAGCGCGGCCTTCAGATTGCTCTCCGCATCGATCAGGAAGTTCGCGGATGTGACCACGGCCTCGCCGTCGGCAAGGCCGTCCCGCACCTCGATGTAGCCGCCTCCGCGCCGGCCGAGCTTCACCTCGCGCGGCTCGAAACGCCCGTCCCCCTTGTCGACGAGCACGGCCTGGCGCGTGCCGGTGTCGAGCACCGAGCTATCCTGGATCGCCAGGACGGGCGCGCCGTCTGCCGTGTCGATGTCGGCATCGACATACATGTCCGGCAGCATCATCGCGTCGGGATTGGCAAGCTCGATGCGGACGCGGACCGTCCGGGTTTCACGGTTCACCTGCGGATAGATCACGGCGATCTTTCCGGTGAAGCTTCGGCCAGGGAAGCTGCGCGCGCGCACCGCAACGGATTGCCCCACCGTGATATTGCCGAGATCGCGCTCGGCGACGTCGACCAGCGCCCACACCAGCGAGATGTCCGCGATGCGAAACAACACGTCGCCGGGATTGGCGCGCATGCCTTCGATCGCATTGCGCTCGAGCACGATCCCGTCGCGCGGCGCCGCCCAGTGGATGGTGACGGGCGCGACGCGCGTCTTCTCCATCTCGGCGATGGCCTGCTCGGGAACGTCGAGATTGACCAGCCGTTGCCGCGAGCCGCGGCCGTACGTCTCGACACCACCCACTGTCTTCGAGGTGATCGTCGCAAGATATTCAGCCGCCGCGGACGCGACGGCAGAACTATAGATCTCCATCAACGGCTGGCCCGCCTTCACGCGCGTGCCCGTGGTGACGTCCGCGACCCTCTGCACGAAGCTTTCGGCGCGCATCGCGATCACCGACACGCGGCGCTCGTCCAACTGGATCGTGCCGGGTGCCTTCACCAGCACCCGGATGGACCGCCGCTCAGCCGGCTCGGACTTCACGCCGGTGCGCTGGATCTTGCCGGGCGACAGCTTCACCGTTCCATCGTCGACGTCTTCGCCTTCGTAAACGGGGACATAGTTCATCCCCATCGGATCCTTCTTCGGCACCGGCGAGGTGTCGGGCAACCCCATGGGATTGCGGTAGTAGAGGATTTTTCGCGATGAAGCCGCCTGCGGTGGCTTCGTTGCCGCTGCAGTTACCTCGTCGTCATCGTAGACCGGCAGATAGTCCCGCCCGCGGTCATCCTTCTTTGGACCGGCCGACCAAAGCGGCGCGCCGCCCGGATCGCGGAAATAAAGCGGCGCCCGGGCAGCGTTGGCCGTGCCCGGGGCGACCTCGGCATGAACGGACCAGCGTCCGTTCATGGACCAGGCAGCGCCCAGGGCCAGGCCGCCGGTGAGCGCGAGTGCGGTGAGAAGACGGAGCGTGTTCATCGCCAGATTCCGCGCGCCTCGGGCGCGCGTCCATGTGAATGGGAGAGAGAAGTTCGGGCGCCATCGGGCGCCCGAAGGCTCACTTCGTCGCCTTGACGATGACCTTGCCGGTGACCGTGTCAGGCTCGCCCTGCACCTTCGCCGAGAGCGTGACCTGGTAGCGGCCGGCCATCGGCAGGTCCGTCTTGAAGGCGTAGACGCCTGGCTCCCTGGACGGCAGCGGCGCGACGGCCGACTCCATCTCGGCCATGCCGTCCGGCGCCATGTCGACGCGCGTCTTGAAGATGACGGCATCCGCGACCGGCTTGCCGGTCTGCTTGTTGGTCAAGCGAACGGCGAGCGTGACATCGTCGCCCTTCTTCATCTCGGGATTGACCGGCTCGAACGCGTAATCGCCGGCACCCGCCATCGCGGCCGTTGCGGCGAGTGAAAGGGTGGCGGCAACAGCCGCGGTGCTGAATTTGGAAAGCATTGTCCTGTCCTCATGGATTGATCTTCCGCCGTGACGCATGGAGCGCGCACGTCAGTCATCGTCGCGCGCAGACGTGCCGCACGCGTCGCTGGCTTTGCGAGATCAGGCTCGAGGAGGCCGGAAGGGAGGGCTGCCGCCGAGGAAGGAGACGACCTGGTCGGCGGGAATGGCGGTCTTCCCCGCCCCCACGGCAATGAATTCGAAAGCGAGGGGACGGACGTCTGCGAGCGCGGTGGTGCTCCCGACACAGCAGAAGCCCATCCCGCACTTGTAGCCGGCGGTGTCGGAGCCCGTTCCCTTCATGTCGGGACAACAATCGTCCATCGGCATGTCGCCCTCACCGCTCATGACCATGGTCGCGTGCATGTCGCCCGACGACACGGCGAGGCTGGACGCGGACGCGCCAGCCGGCAGCATCGCCAGGGATATGGCGATGACGACTGCCAGGATGGTACGGACGATCCGCATCAAATCTGCTTTTACCGTTTGGACACTTCTGGAACCGCAGCGTTTGTAACATATCCCGCGGCCGAATGCATTCTTTGATCCGGGTCAAGCATTCGTGACCGGGACTCCGGCGCCTCACCGCGATCACGCTGCGAACGCTCGGGTTGGCTATCTTGACCTCGATAGGTGCGTCTCGGACGTAGTCATCCGCGCCCATAGCAACGCGAGCGGGCCCAACGCGATCCCGGCAGCGAGCACGATGAACACGAGCAACCAGGCCCTTGCACTCTGCGGACCGCCAGCAGCATCGAGCGCAACCCCGGTTCCCCACGCTCCAATCGCCGACAGGCCGAAGCCAACCGTTGAATGGAGGGCCAGCGTCGCCCCGCGATGCTCGGAGTCAGCCGCGGCCGACATGCCGGCCGTCAGCGCGCCTGAGTCCGCCGGCACCGTCAGGCCATAAATCATGAGCAGCAGCGCGAGCACCCATGCCGGAGCCGTCGCGTTGAGACCGATGGCCAGCGCAACACAGGCCGAACCGATCATCACCACCGTTATCGCCCGATGCCGCCCGAACTTCAGCGCAGCCTCGTTGCCGAGGATACTGGCCGGCATCGAGATCACCGCGAAGCAGAAGCTCATCAGAACGGGCGTCAGCCATGACGGCGCGCCTTGATGCGCGACGACGAAGGTCCAGAATCCGACCAGCCAGGTGCGAATCCCATAGAGCTCGAAGCAGTGAGCGCCGTAACCGAAGATGTAGCCGAGCGCCTCGCGGTTGGCGAAGACCGGCGCAAAGTTCAACAGACGTCCCGCTCTCGGCGCGGGGCTGCGGCGCTCGATCGCAAGACACGCGACCACCATCGCAACCGGACCGATGCCGGTCACATCAAAGGCTGTCCGCCACCCCCAGCGATCGGCGAGGACTTGCGCAACCAGGAACGACAGGCCGACGCCCACCGAGAAGCTCGAGGTGTACAGCGTCACTGCCCGCGAGGTGTCGCCGGCGGGCAACCGGTCTGTCAGTGCCTTGAGCCCCGGCATGTAGGCACCGGCAAAACCCAATCCCGCAAGTGACCAGATGATCGTCCCTGACCAGAACCCTTGCGCGAAGATGCCAAACGCGACAGTCGCGAGTCCGCTCACGACAGAGCCGCCCAGGAGTACGAGCCGCGCATCGATGCGATCGGTCAGCGTCGTGAGTACAGGCACTGCCAGCATGTAACCAAAGGCGTAACCGCTCGCCATCAGCCCGCCTTCCGCGGCGGATAGCCCCCACGCCGGCATGAGGTGCTGCGCCAGATTCGCGGACAACGTCACATGCGGCAACAGATTGCCGAGCTGACCGATGCACATCGCCGCAATCAGCGGCCAGCCGTGCAAGCTACGAATGCTCTCCTCCTATCGGATCTGGGCCCCATGTCGTCCGATCTGCACGAAGCAGCAGAAGCGCGAAGAAGGCGGAGACCGAGGCCAGCGCGCTGATCCAGAGTGCGCTGCTGCCGAAATGCTCCACCATCAGTCCCAGCGCAAGCGGCGCGAAGGCGCCTGTTGCCCTCGAAGGCAGCGAGATCACACCGACACGCCTGCCGAATCCCACCGGCCCGAACAGCGCCAATGGCAGCGTACCACGGGCAATGGTGATGATGCCGTTGCCCGCGCCATAGAGCACCGTGAAGGCCGGAGCGAGCCAGGGGCCGCCCGCGACCAGTGCAAGCACGCCGATCGGATTCATGAGCATGGCGAGCCTTGCCGACAGCAGCGGATGAAACCGGCTGAGCCATCCTGCTTCCAGAAGGCGGGCGCCGACCTGCGCAGGTCCGACCAATGCTCCTGCGAACAACGCCTGTGACGGCGTGGCGCCGAACCCAACCAGCATGGCCGGTAGAATGGCCGAGACCCCGGAGCTGACGAAGCTTGCGGCCGCAAACATGTACGCCAGCAGCATCATTGCGAAGGTTTCGCTCTGGCCGCCGGCTTGTTGGCTCGCATTCGTGCCCGGTCGGGAGTCCTGCTCCAATGGGGCGGCACGAGGCAGAGAAAGATTGAGCGGCAATGCAAGGCCGATATGGATCACCGCCCATAGCTGGCAAGCCGTGCGCCAGCCGTATTCCGAAGCGAGCCACGTCGTGAGGGGCCAGCCCAGGGTGCTGGCGAAGCCGGCGATCAGGGTGATGCCGGTGATCGTTCCTCGCGCATTGGCGCCGTAGATGCGCGCAAGCGTCGCGAACGCCGCTTCATAGAGGCCCATGCCCATGCCGATCCCGAGCAGGATCCAGGCTGCGATCAGCGCTGCCGCGCCATGGGACACGGACAGCAGGAACAGGCCCGCCACGAAGACGAGATTCGAGACGGCAAGCAGGGTGCGCCCTCCGAACGTATCGATGGCATGACCAACTCTCGGACCGAGCAGGCCGGAGATGACCAGCGCTCCCGACAGCGCGCCGAACACGTAAGTCGGTGCAAGACCGAGATCGTGCGCAATCGGCGCAGCCAGGATCGCCGGGAGATAGTAACTCGACGCCCAGGCGACGGTCTGGGCGCTGCCGAGCGCGACGACGACAGCGAGCGGCCTCGCAGTGTCTCGCCTCATGAGCAGCCGCATCCCGCGCCGCCTGCCTTCCTGGCCGATTCGTCCGCCGCACAGCAGGCTGAGGGTTCGGCCTTGGCCGGACCGCCGCAGCATCCCGCTGCGCCGGCGGACTCGACGCTGCCACGTGTGCAAACGCCGGTCTCGGGCAGCACGAGCTCGACCCGTGCGGCAGCCTCCTTGTCGCCCGCGATGTCGGCGACGATCGAGCGGACCTGCTCGTATCCGGTGGTCATCAGGAAGGTCGGCGCCCGGCCGTAGGATTTCATGCCGGCGAGATAGAAGCCCGGCTCGTCATGCGCGAGCTCGCGAGCGCCGTGAGGCCGCACCGTTCCGCAGCTATGCTCGTTGGGATCGATCAGCGGCGCGAGCGCGACGGGCGCCTCGATTGCCGGTTCGAGCCGAAGCCGCAGCTCGGACAGGAACGAGAGATCGGGACGGAAGCCGGTCGATACCACCAGCTCATCCGCAACCACGCTCCGCGCACCGCAGCAGGCGCCTGCCGAAATCCTGAGACGTCCTTCGAACTCCGAAAGATGGGTGACACCGAAGTCGGTCTCGACTCGAATCTTTCCGGCAGCCACGAGCGCGGCGAAGGTGGATCCCAGTTCGCCGCGCGCGGCAAGCTTGTCGTTGCTGCCGCCGCCAAAGGCCTTTGCAGGATCGCCGCCGCGCAGCAGCCAGACGGGCTGCGTGCCGGGCACCTCCTCGGCGAGCCGCGAAAGATCGATCAGCGTGCCCAGCGCGGAATGGCCGGCACCGAGCACGGCCACGGTCTTGCCGGCATATCTGCCGCGGTCCGTGCCCCGCACATCCGGCATGCCATAGGCGATGCGATCCGTGCGCTCGCGTTCGCCGATCGCAGGCAGACCGTTGCTGCCGGCCGGATTGGGCGAGAACCACGTGCCTGACACGTCGATGACGGCGTCGGCGCGCAGCACCTCGGGACCCCTGCCGTTCTGATAGCGGAGTTCGAAAGGCGCCTGCTCCCGCCCCTTCGTCTTGGCCTTGTCGAAGCCGACGCGGCTGATGGCCGTGACGCGGCTCGAGGTCCGGATGGTGTCGCGCAGTGGTGTTCGCGTTGCGAGCGGCGCGAGGTAGCGCTCGATCAGCTCGCCGCCGGTCGGATAGGAGCTCGGGTTCGGCGAATTCCAGCCGGTCGGCGCAAGCAGGCGCGCCGACGCCTTGTCGACGTTGTATTCCCACGGCGAGAAGAGCTGGACATGCTGCCATTGACGCACCGCATGTCCGGCCTCGGGTCCGGCTTCGAGCACGACGGGGGACATGCCGCGTTCGAGCACATGCGCGGCGGCCGCGAGACCGACCGGCCCCGCCCCGATGATCGCTACCGTCTTCTTCTCCATTGCGAACTCTCCATCCTTCTAGAATTATGGAAAAAATGGCCAAATGAGTCAGGCTGCGGTCTGAGCGTCCTTACATCCGGCTTCGTCCGCACAGCACTCCGCGACCAGGAAGTCGACCAGGCTTCGCATGGCATCGAAGTTGGCGTGGCAGATCAGGGTCGTCGATTCCCTGACCTGGCTGACCAGTCCAACCGAGACTAAGGTCTTGATGTGGTGCGACAGCGTTGACGCCGGGATCTTCAGCTTGTCCTGCAGGCGGCCAACCGGCATGCCCGCGTGCCCGGCCCGGACCAATGCGCGGTAGATCTGAAGCCGGGTCCGATTCCCCAAGGCTTCCAAACGTGCTGCTGCGTCATCGACCTTCATGGGCGCCACGATGCACACGTGCACATCACCTGTCAAACGCTATTTCTAGAATATTCGAAATATCTGCTCACGGGTGACGGATTTCAGGTTGACGCGACGATAACAATTCCATAAATCTGGATATATGGAAACAGAAGAAGCCGTCCTGGCGCTCGCCGCGCTGTCTCAACCGACCCGCCTTGAGGCGTTCCGGACGCTGGTCAGACACGAGCCTGACGGTCTTGCGGCTGGCGACCTCGCGCGCCTGCTGGAAGTCCCCCAAAATACGCTCTCGGCGCATCTGTCGATCCTGAGCCGCGCGCGGCTGGTGTCTTCCGAGCGGCACAGCCGCTCGATCATCTACCGCGCCAACCTCGGCGAATTTCGCGACATGGCCGTCTTCCTGCTGCGCGATTGCTGCGGCGGACGGCCGGAAGTCTGCGAGCCCGTCGTCGAGACTTTGAAATCGTGCTGCGCTCCCAAGCGAAAGGAGAAGGCCCGTGCCTGATCGCGTCTACAATGTGCTGTTCCTCTGTACCGGCAATTCGGCCCGGTCCGTGGTCGCGGAATCGATCCTTCGCAAGGACGGTGCCGGGCGCTTCCGCTCCTTCTCCGCAGGGAGCACGCCGAAAGGCGCCGTGCATCCGCTGGCGCTGCGCACGCTGCAGAGCATGGACTATCCGGTCGACGGGATGCGCTCGAAGAGCTGGCTCGAGTTCGCCGCGCCCGATGCGCCGGTGATGGATTTCGTCTTCACCGTCTGCGACAACGCAGCCGGCGAATCCTGTCCGGTCTGGCCGGGCCGGCCGACGACCGCGCATTGGGGCATCGAAGATCCTGCGGCCGTCGAAGGCACCGAGATCGAAAGACTTGCGGCCTTCTCGCGGGCCTTCCGCTACCTGAAGAACCGTATCGGCGCGCTCTCGTGAACCTGCCCCTCAGCGGCATCGACCGGCTTTCGCTCGGCACCAAGTTTCGGGAAATCGACCGCTCCGAGGGGGCAACGTCCGGCAAAAGCGACGTGGCGTGACGATGGGCATCTTCGAACGATACCTCACTTTGTGGGTCGCGCTTTGCATCGTGGTCGGCGTGGCACTGGGACACGTCATGCCCGGCTTCTTCGGCGCGGTTGCAGCCGCCGAAGTCGCCAAGGTCAACCTGCCGGTCGCGATCCTGATCTGGCTCATGATCGTGCCGATGTTGTTGAAGATCGACTTCGGCTCACTGGGCCAGGTCCGGGAGCATTGGCGCGGCGTCGGCGTCACCCTCTTCATCAATTGGGCCGTGAAGCCGTTCTCGATGGCGCTGCTGGGCTCCTTCTTCATCGGTCACCTCTTCGCACCGTGGCTACCGTCCGGCCAGATCCCGTCCTACATCGCCGGCTTGATCCTGCTTGCGGCTGCACCCTGCACTGCGATGGTGTTCGTTTGGTCCAATTTGTGCGAGGGGGAACCCCACTACACTCTGAGCCAGGTCGCACTCAACGACGTGATCATGGTTTTCCTGTTCGCGCCGCTGGTGGGATTGCTGCTCGGAGTGGCCTCGATCAGCGTCCCCTGGGACACATTGCTGTTGTCCGTCGTGCTTTACATCGTGGTTCCCGTGATTGTCGCTCAGCTGTGGCGCAAGGTGCTGCTGCGAGGAGGCGACGACAGCTTCAACCGCGTCATGCGGATGCTGCAGCCTCTCTCGCTAGTCGCGCTCCTCGCGACGCTGGTGCTGCTCTTCGGCTTCCAGGGAGAGCAGATCGTCAAACAGCCCGTCGTCATTGCGATCCTAGCCGTCCCTATTCTTGTGCAAGTCTATCTCAATGCGGGCCTGGCCTATTGGCTGAGCCGGCGGTTCGGCGTGGCCTGGTGCGTCGCGGCTCCAGCGGCGCTCATCGGCGCGAGCAACTTCTTCGAACTGGCGGTCGCCGCCGCGATCAGCCTGTTCGGCCTGGACTCCGGCGCGGCGCTGGCGACCGTGGTCGGCGTCCTCGTCGAGGTCCCAGTGATGCTGTCCGTCGTCCGCATCGTCAAGGCCACGCGGGGCTGGTACGAAGCGGGGACCGGTAAAGTCGCGACGGCTGCCGAGGCCCACCAATGAATTCATCATTTGCCGGCGGCGGTGCGGCAACGATAGATGCCGGTCGGCCAGTCACGGAGACACGTCGATGAGCGTCACGATCTATCACAACCCGGCTTGCGGCACCTCACGCAACACCCTGGCGATGATCCGGCAGAGCGGCACCGAGCCTGTCGTCATCGAATATCTCAAGACGCCGCCGTCGCGGGACAAGCTCAAGGAACTGATCGCGGCGATGGACGTTCCGGTCCGCGCGCTGCTGCGCGAGAAGGGAACACCGTACAAGGAGCTCGGCCTCGACGATCCCAAATGGACAGACGACCAGCTCCTCGACTTCATGCTCGCCCATCCCATCCTGATCAACCGCCCGATCGTGGTGACGCCAAAGGGCGCGCGCTTGTGCCGGCCGTCTGAAGCCGTGATCGATCTCCTGGACAATCCCGTCGGCCGCTTCGTGAAAGAAGACGGCGAAGTGGTCGAAGCTCGATAGGCTTGCAGCGCCTCCTCGCGCCGGCCGATTGCCCGGCGCGCAGAGGCTCGCGCGACCTCCTGCGAAGATCAGCTCTTCGTGCTCGCGGTCTTGTCGAGCGCGGCACGCACGCCGCTCGCGAGCTTGATCGCATCATCGTTGGCCCAGAAATGCATGAAGAACAGGCGCGGCTGTTCGTCCAGCATATGGCTGTGAAGGGCCGTCACGGCGATGCCGTGCGACCGCAATACCTTGATCACCGGGTTCACCTCGTCGCCCGTCAGCACGAAGTCGCCGGTAATCGCGGCCTTGCCGCCGCCGGTCGGCTGGAAGTTAACGGCGGTTGCAACGCCCAGCGGCCCGACCGGGCTCAACTGCATGCCGTGTTCGGTGACGGGATCGCGGCGGGGGACATTGAACTGGTAGACGCCGCCGTTCGCCTGGCCCTTGACGCCGATGATGTTGTCGAGCCGCGCAGTGTCGAGTTCGATGGCCGGCGGAGCGGCCGTCGAAGCCGGCACCGATAGCGGCGTCTTGCTTTCGGCGAGCGCCTCCTTGAGGGCCGCTGCGATCCTGACGGGGTCACCGTGGCCGGCCACGTGCATGTAAAACGTCGCCGGGCTCGCGCCGAGCAGATGATTGTGCACGGCGGTGATCTCCAGCCCGCTCGCGATCATCTTCGCCATGACCGGGCTGATCTCGGATTCGAGCAGCACCAGATCCCCCATCGCCATGACGCCGCCATGCGCGGGCTTGAACGCGACCCAGCCGCCGAGCGCCAGCGCGGGCTTGATGGTCACGCCGTCGAGCGTCACCGTGAGATCGGTGCGCGGAAAGCCGTAGCGATGCACGTCGCCGGTCACGGCCGGCTTTCGCGCCAGCGTGTCGTCGACTTTCTGCCAGTCGACGTCCTGCGCATGAGCGCTTGCGATGAAGCAGGCGCCGATGCCGATCAGCGCCGAGATTGTCTTCATTGATCTGCTCCCTCAAGCTTGGAATTCAGCCAGTCACTCACCTCTGCTCCTTGATCTGGCCGCTGCTGTCGATGACGAGCCGCACGTGCTTGCCGTTCTTCACCGCCTTGGCGGTCACCCCTTCCGCGGTCGACTTGATGTCGCTGACCTGCGTGTAACCGGCCGCCTGGAGCTTGGCGGCGAGCTCCTCTTGAGTCAGCGCGCGTGCGGTCGACACGCCGCTCGCGATTGCGAAAATGAGGAGCGTGGGAAGGATCGTCCGTGCTTGCATGGTCGTTCTCCTGGTCGTGTCCCTGCCCCGGGTGAAGTTGTTTCGAAGTGCGGCTCCGGATGAAGCCCAAGAAGCGCAACAGAGTCGCGGCACGGACGTGCACGCGTTGGTCCGTCGTCATGCCGATGAGACAATTTGTGAGATGAACGGAGATGCGGGATGACATGCTGCGCCCTTGGTGATCAGGACGCGATTCTTCGGCATGTCGCCTCGCGGGGAGATCGCATATCCCCGATGGCTCGAATAAAAACCTGGGAAACCGGGCTGTCAACCGGCGCATGACCGCGGCGCGTCACGAAGAGTTCACAGGCCGAACCGAACCGCAAACCTCCAGGGTGGGCCGACGCGGGGCTCATCGATGCAGGAGGAAGAGCTATAATCTAGAGCTATAATCTAACGAGTCAGTTCCGGGTTCTGTTGCCGCCAGTTGCGACTGTGCTTGCTCGACGGCCGCTTGCAGCTCCACGAGCCAGCAGGCTTGCTTGCCACTGGAGTGCCCGAATGCATCCGGCACTCCCGACGATCCGTATCCACTCGCTAACAAGCGAGGCCAGGCTCGAGCAACTGCTGAAGCGGTCGGTTCGATGCTGTCGCCACGGATGCTGCGAGCCACTGTCCAAGCGGCGAAACAGGCGCAACGACGTCAGGCGTCGCGCCGCCACAACCTGCCCGTCTGCTGCCCTGCCTTGTCGGGCAGCGCACACAGCCTCGTTTGTTCCAATGGCGGAACGGAAGCCCGCAAATACACGCTGCGGACCGGCGCTGGGGATAGCGACCCCCTGATGCATCGGAGCGGATGCGCTGGCTTGGACCCCTCGCGGCCTGGACGTAGGACAGGAACATTTCTGCAATTGCCGAGTTTTCCCGCTGCCCTTCCCCAAGGGCGACCCCGATGGCCCCAGCTCAATGCCCCCCAATACCGCCGCGAGCTGGGGCCTCTTTTTCCGCTATCCGAGCAAGAAGCCCTTCAACCCCGCGTAGATCGAGCCGACGCCGGTCGCAGCGACGCCGGCAAGCGGCCCCGCGGTCTGCATGAGGTCCTGGATCAGGCGGGCGCGGCGGCGCAGCTGCTCCTCGCCGACGTGCTGCCCCAGCAGGCGCGCCACGCGGAAGGCGAACGCATTCGGCTTACCGCCCTGGGTCAGCACACGCGGCAGGATCTGGAAGATCACGACGCTGAGAATGTTTCCGGAGACGAAAGCGAGCAGGATGCTGGCGCCATATTCGAAGACCTCCTGCCACTCGATCCAGACGGTCGGCAGGATCGGGACATCATCGTGCAGGCCGGTGACCGTCAGCATCGCGAGGATGCTGACGCCTGCGACCAGGAACGCCAGCACGAATGCCATCAGGGCGGAGACCCGGTGCAGCGGATAGGCCACGAATCCGAACAGGAGCGGGATGACGATCGATGCAATCCGAAGCGGGATCGGCGACACGTTGAAGGTGATGGTCACGAGCACATGCGCGATCACCAGCAGCAGGGACGGAATCAAGATATAGAGCACCGCATGCGTTCCGTAATAGCGCAGCGGATTGTTGTAGCGTTCGAGGCGGACATTGACGCGATCGAGATCGCGCCTGAGCTTGTCCAACTCGGCGACGATCTCCTCGATCTCGATAAGCGTCGGCCGTACGACGCGCAAGTCTCGCGAACAATGCTTGCACGCGATGGCTTCGTCCTTGATCGTCTCGGCGCAAAACGGACATTCCATCGCTAGCGCGACTTTCTCCGCCTCATGATGGCTTCGACCTCGTCCCTGGCCCGCCGCAGTTCATCGCGCAGCTCCTCGCGCTTGCGCAGGAGATCGTCGCGCTCCGCCAGCAGCGTGGCGGGAACGGCGATGTCGCGCCCGCACGAGGCGCAAACCAACGCTCCCTCTGCACTCTCGGACCGGCAGTAAGGACACGTCACTTGGGTGCGACCTTCAAGGTGAAGACGGTCGTGCCCGGCCGGCCATCGCTGTCCTTGATATCGACGCGCACCGTGTATTCGCCGGGCGGCAGCTCCGCATCCTGCATGTTGATGCCGTCGGCCTGCACGAAGGGCTTGACCCTGGGGGTCAGGTCGACGTTCGGCGTCCGGAGGAAGATCACCTTGACCGACTCCGGGTCGATCTTTGCCCCGCCATAGGATTGAAATTTCAACACCAGCCGGAGAGGTGAGCTTGCCGAGGCGCCCGGCGAGACGAACTCGACCTTGGGACCGCGCAGGATGCCGCGCTGATCGACGGCAACCGCTCCCTTCGGCGGCGGCAATTTCGCTTCCTCCTCCGAGATCAACAGCGTGGCGCGCGACGGTGCCGAGAACGACAAACCTGCAGCCACAAGGCCCAACAAGACTTTCCGCTTCATTTTCCCTGCCCCTCTTCCCTGTTCGTCAACGAAAGCCGCCATCGCCGATGATGGTGTACGGTGCCCAGAACAGCGGATGCGCATAGGCAAACTCGGTCTTGCCTTCGCTGTTGAGATAGCCCGGACCATCGACGAGGGCCATCGCCGCCTGGCGCAGCGCTTCGCTGCGCGACAGCTTGGGATCGTCGGCCTGCCGCTTGAACAGGTCGGTCACCAATTGCCGCGCCGACTGCGAATGGACCGACCAGTTCGTCACCAGCAGCGCGCGCGTTCCGGCGTAGAAAAACGCGCGCCCAAGCCCGGATGCGGCCTCGGCCCCTGCTCCGGCGCCGGCGCCGGTGTTGCAGGCCGAGAGAATGACCCAGTCCGCGTCCAGCTTGAGGCCGAGGATCTCCTCCATGGTCAGGAGGCCGTCGCCGCCCTCCCCGGTCACCGCCGGCGACGACAAAGCGAGTGCCGGCTGCGTCAGCCCGTTCAGCTCGCCCGGGACCAGTCCATGGGTGGCAAAGGCCAGGATCCTGAAGCCGGACAGATTCATGGTCTTCACCGCGCTCTCGGTCGCGCTCTTGCCGAGAAACAGCACCTTGGAGGGATCCGCCTGCAAGGCCAGCGCGATCGATTTCAACTCGTCGGCGGTATCGGGCAGACGGGGCAGGAGGCCGAGCTCGGCGCTGTCGACGCCTTCGAGCCTTGGACTGTTGCGCCGCTTCAGCGGGCCTCCGCGTGTGATATTGCCACCGGCGTCGGCGACCTGAACCTTCTCCCCTTCGCCTTCCGCCTCGGCCTGCTGCTCGCTGTTGAAATAGGGATCGCCAAAGGCCACGAGGTCGCCGCGGCCGGGCCTGCCCGGCGGCAATTGCCGCAGCGTGCGCAACGCCGCCGCCGAAGGCACCGTCGACACGGCATGCGTCCGCGCGAGCCACGGGACCTTGCGATAGCCGATGAACAGCGGGTCCTCGTCGGCGGCAATTTCCGTCGGCGCCGTCGGCAACAAGGACAGCGGCAACAATCCCAGCGCGCCGTTGGTCACCACGATCACGTTCCTCGCCGGCTTCCAGCCGCTCTCGACCGGCTTGAGGAGCAGTTCGTAGAGCTCGTAGCCGAGCTTGAGGTCGAACGGCGGAATGTCAGAGATCATCGCAGCTTGCGGCTCGAGCGCTTCGCGCAGCTTGCGGATCTTCGTCTCGATGTCACCGATCCTGGCCTGGACGGCGGCGAACGCCACCGGCCCCGACTTCGGCACGGCCCAGACGAAACTGCCATTCTGGCCGAAATAGAACGACAGCATGGCCTCATCGTCGGCCAGCGTGGCGCGGATCTCGGCGACGCTCGGCGGCCTGGGCGCGACGAGATCGGCGTAGATCGGGAACTTCTGCTTGATCTCCTGGCGCGCCTTGTCGCGCTGCGCGCGCAAGGCGCTGATCGAAGCCTGGATTTGCGCGACGCCCTTCTCGTCCCGTTCCGCCGCCGGAAGCGCGAGCACGTTGTTGAGCGTGCCGAGTTGGGCGTTGACCTGCTTGGTGAGGTCCTGCTCCTTGCGTACGAGTTCGGCAAGTGCAGGGTCCTTTGCCGCCGCACGCGCGCTCGAAGCCGCCAGCGCCTGCTGCACCGAACGGCCGCGGACAGCATCCGCGAGGCCGAACGTCTCTTCGCCGACCTCCTTGCCGGTTCCGACGGCCCTGGCAAGCAGCAGCAGATAGCTCTCCACGATGGTCTGCAGCCGCTGGCTGCGCGCGGCCACCACCGTCGTGTTCTCGTCGTCGGCGTTTTCTCCGGCGCTCGCCACCATGACCGGGATCGCAGCCTTGAACTCCCGGATGGCTTCAGCATCGCGCCGTGCGCGCATCAGTCCGACCGCCAGCGTGCCGCGCGCCGAGGCGGAGTCGAAATGATTCTCGCCGACCCGAGCGATCTGCTTCTTCACGAGCTGCTCGGCCGCGGCGATGCCTGCGTCCAACTGACCGGAGCCATAAAGCGATAGGATCCGGGACGGATTGAGTTCGAAAACCTGACGGCGCTGCGGATCCCAGCTGGCCACGGCCTTGTCGATCCTCGCAAACATCGCGTTCGCCTCGGCGTTCTGGCGCCGAAGCGTCAGAATGCCGGCGAGCTGCGACAACAATTGCACCGTCGCTTGCGAGTCCTCCGGCACACCCACGCTCTTGTTGATCTCGAGCGCCACACGTCCGAGCTTCTCGGCCTCCTCGTAACGGCCCTGATCGACCAGAATGCCCGCCAGCCCCATCACGAAACGCGGCGTGACGGGATTGTACTTGCCGGTGTCCTTCAGGCGCGACAGCAGCGCGCGGCGCGCGTCCGACTCGGCTTCAGCGAGCCTGCCCTGCTTCGCCTTCATCCGCGCCTGGTTCAACACGGTGCCGTCGATCGCCTGCCGCAGGAGTGTTTCCGCCGGCGCGTTGTCCGACTCCATGATCGCCTTCGTGCTTGCGCGCTTGCGCACCTCCGCATTGCGATAGGCGGTCTCGGCGTCGGCAAACTGTCCGCGCGCCTCGAAAATCAGGGCGCGAGCCAGCTCCAGCTCGCCTTCCCAGCTCTGGCCGAACCTGGAATAAGCCGATCGCCAATTGGGATGGCCGCTGGTCCGGGCCTCCTGGATCGCGGTCTGGCTGCGGCGCAGATAGGCCTCAGCCTGCGCGACGTCGCCCATCTGGATGAGAACGGCGGCGACCGCGCGGTTAGTGTTGAACTGCCATCCCTTGGCGCCCGGCATGCTGGCCGCTTCGCGCAAAAGCCTTTGCATGATCTCGAGCGCGCGCTTCGGGTCCCCCGCAAGAGCGTGCTGCAGGGCCTGAAGCTGAAACATCCGCGCCAGCAAGCTCGGACTGACGGCGCCGCGCCCGACTTCCACGGCCTTGTCGGCGTCGGACATCGCTTCGGCGAGCCGGCCGAGTTGCGCGCGCGCATTGGCGCGATCGAAATAGAGCTGGGCGAGATCGTGACGGGATTCCTTGCCGGTCGGCACGGCTTCGGCGTCCGACTTCAATTCCGCGATCGTCTTCTCGTCGGGCTTGTCGCCGTCGAGGATCGCCGTGATGTCGGCGATGCTGCGCGGCGGCGCAACGAAGTCCTTCGGGAGCACGGTGCCCGCCTCGAGCTTGGGTGCCATTTCCTTGGGAAGCTCGACTGCGACATTGGCACGGCCATTGGCGGCGTTCAGCGCCGCCATCACGCAGGCCCTAACCTGGGGTGAGGCCTTGGCGCGGCAAGCTTCGAGATTGGCACCGCCAGCCGGCCCGCCACCTGCACGCATGCAGGCCTGCACGATCGGCCTGCCGACGGTCATCCGGCAGTTCTCGATCGCCGCCTCCTTGGTCAGCGCGGCTGCGGAGCCGGTCGATCCGAGCAGAAGGGCGAGTGCCAACAATTGGCGTGGGGTAACGTTCAGACGGCTCTTAAACGGACCAATGGCGTCTAAGCTCATCTCGAACAACCTTTGGAAAATGACTTGAATAAACAATAAACGAGATGATCCTATCCGGACCGCACGGAAGGACAAGGGCCATCAAGGCGGTTCCCAGATGCCTCAACGGGGCCAGGCGGCTACGGCCGGCGAGGTCCGGGGATGGGTGGGCGCCTCGGGTCAACTTGCTGATTTTGCCGCGAGGGCGAGATGGCTGCGCTCGGCCGGCGGCGGCGTTGTATGATCAGCCCTTCGAGATGACCGCCCGGCCATAGGGCGGCTGTGCCGCGACCGGCGGATTGGCGGTCTGGGCGGCCAGTTCGCCGATCAGGCGATCGGCGTCGGCGGCCATGCCGTCGGGAGCCTGGATCACCAGGCGCTCCAGCGCCCAGCGGTACGATGAGACGCGCTGCTCCAGGCATTGCTGCACCCACTGCACGATCAGCGAGTTCTCCTGCATGCGCGCGACCGCGTCCTCCCTTTCCCTCGGCGAGAGCGCGGAGACGCGCGCCATGCTGGCATCGCGCTTCCTGTCGAGATCGATGACGCGGATCGCGCTGGCGAAGAACGGCTCGAACCGGGTGATGTCGTTGCGGACGTCCTCGATCAGCTGCGCATAGCGCGAGGAATGCGAGCGGTGCGGCTCGTCGATCAGCGTGCGGCCGTACATGGTGCGGTCGAACACGATCTTCTGCCGCCAGGGCGATGGCAGCGCCTTGTAGTCGCCGAACACGCTCTTCCAGGCCGGCCGCGACAGCGGCGGCTCGATCATGGGATAGGCGAGGTCGCGAAGCTGACGCTCCTCGTCGGTGAGCTGGAACTGCGAGGGCCTCAGGCCGACGCTCGAGGTGACCTCGGCGCCCAGCCAGCGATGCATGTCGTCGCTGCGCATGTCGGCGCGGGTGCGGCCGAAATCGCCGCCGCTGCAGGCGCAGAGCCCCGCGCCTAGCAGGGCGAGCAGGACGGCCGATAGGACAGGCCGGATCTGGCGGATGGATTCCGGCATTGCATGAGGCCGGATGTCAGCGACGGCGACGACGGCGCCCCGGCGCTGCGCCCTGCTCCGGCCCGCGATCGCCGCTGGTTTCGTCCGCCTCACGCTCGATCCGGATCACGGGAAGGATCAGCACCGTTCCCATGTCCGCGCGCGGAGCGACATCCCCCGACGAGCCCACCCGGCGACCGGCCGGAAATTCGATGATGGTCCCCATGTCAGCTCTCTCAATTGCCGCGCGAGCGAACGCGCCCCAGCAATATTCGTTCATTAAGATCAGCTCATGGTTAACGGGGTGTAAACGCGGCCTTCGGACCGTAACCACACGGGTCAGGCGCGGCGTCCCGTTGCGGCACGACAACGCCTCGAATTCCACGGTCGGCTTCACGCCTCGTTTTCCTTAACGAGGCTTTAAAAGAACCTGCGCTAGACTCGCTGGCGAGTATCTTTTTCCGAGTTGCGTACGCCTCCATGAGCAAGTCGCTGTTTCCCGGATTCGACGGGCTGATGACCCTGTCCCGTCGCGAAGGTGTCGATGTCCGTCCGACGCTGCTGCGCGTGCTGACCGACCTGTATGTCCAGACCGGCACCCACAGCGACGATGAGCAGCGGCAGTTCGTCGAGCTCGCCACGCGGCTGATCGACCAGGTCGACGATGCGACGCGCGCCGCCGTGAAGGCGCGGCTCGCGGTCTATCCGCAGACGCCCGTCCCGGTCCTGCAGAAGCTCGGGCTGGTCGCGACACAGGAAGGGCGCAGGGTTCCACTGGCCCGGGGGCTCCCCGCCCCGCCGTCCGGCCCCTCTCCGGCGCACGCGCCGACCGAGGCCGAGCAGCGCATGGCCGCAGACATGGCGATGCAGCCGAAGGAGGCGGCCGAGATCCACGACATGTTCTTCCGCGCCGGCCCCTCCCAGCGCGCGCTGATCCTGCACAATCTGGCGCAGACCCCGCTGAAGGCCGCCCCTCACATCCCGACCGTGCGCGCCAAGCGCGCGATCCAGATCCTGGAGATGGCGGCGATCGCGGGCGACGTCGAGAACTTCACCTTCGAGCTCGGCGACAGCCTGATCCTGCCCTCGCGCGTCGCAGCCCAGATCGTCGACGATGCCGGCGGCGAGGCGCTCGCGGTCGCCGCGCGCGCTCTCGATATGCCGAGCCCGGTCTTCCAGCGCATCCTGCTGTTCTTCAAGCCGGAGATCGGCACCTCCGTGAACGCCGTGTACCGGCTGTCGCGGCTTTACGACCGTCTCGCCGAGCGCTCGGCGCTGGTGATGCTGGCGGCCTGGCGCGGCTCGACGCTCGCTGTCACGCGCGCAAAGTACCAGGCAGCGCTGCATGACGGCGAACGCCAGCGCGCACGTAGCGGCGCGAGCCAGACGCGGCCTGGCGCGCAGCCGGGCTCCGCGCCGGGGGTGCGGAAGGGCACCGGCGGGTCGTCGGACCGCTAAAGCCGGCCATGAGGCAGCGACACTGGATGTGGGGTGCGCAACGCTTCCACAAGCTCGTCATTGCGAACGCAGCGAAGCAATCCAGAGTCCCTCCGCGGAAAGATTCTGGATTGCCTCGCGGAGCCTGTCATCGGGCCGCGCTTCGCGCGGACCCGTTGGCTCGCAAGGACGCTGGGGCAGCGGCTACGTCTTCGCCAATTCCAGAAAATGCCGGCCCGCGCGATCCTCGGTCTCGACGATCCACGCGTCGGGATCGAAGCGGATTTCCTTGATCAGCCGCTCCTCGATCGTGTGCTCCGGCAGAGGCTGCGGCGACACGGGCACGAAGAAGCGATCGATGGGCCGGCCGTCGTCATAGACGGTCTGCGGCGCCGGCGCATACAGCATCGCATTGCCGTCGAGCAGCGACACCTTGACGAACACCGCGCCCGCCTCCTCGGCGCCGCGGCGGCGCACGGCGCCGAACACGCCCTCGGTCTGGCAGCGGCGCAAGTAAGCCGCCACCCAAATGTTGGATTTCAAACGCATGAATTCGACGATAGGCCAGCACGAGGTCTCACGCCAGCCTCACGTCGTGACACTCACGCCTTGCGCGCGCCGCCCTGGCCGCCGCGAATCTGGGTCGCGACGAAATATGACAGCGGCATCGCGAGCGCAAATCCCACGGCCACGGCATAGGGGATGTTCCTGATCGCGTCGGCGGCGAAGCTCGGCACCATCAGCACCACGATCAGGCTGATGCCCGCCAGCGTCGTGCCGAGCATGATCCAGACGAGAATCGAAACCTTGAACATGACGACCTCTCTACCTTGATGAGGATGAGTGATCATGTTCCCCGAAGCCGCCCGCCGTCATTGATCCCACGCAAATCGCGCTCTTGCGGATCTGGCCTGTTGTGCGGGCGTCGGACGTCGGAATTTATTTACGTCAATGCCGGTTCGACGTGCGGCTATTCAACGGGATGTCCGATCGCAGCAGCGAGTTCGCGCAGCAGCCGATCGGACACCTGGCCGGTGACGGGCATCTTGTGCTCGCGCTCGAACTTCTGGATCGCGGACTGGGTCTCGCCGCCCATCGTGCCGGTGATCTTCAGATTGCCGTAGCCATATTCGGACAGCGCGCGCTGCACGCCGGCGATACGCCGCGCGGCCGGGCTTTGCGCCGGAATCGGCGCCGGCGGACGCAGGGCCGCGGGCGGCGTCGAGGTCGTCGCCTTGACCAGGCTGGTCATGGGATCGTTCGAGCGCGCCGAGGCGGTCGCCTCGACGGGCTTTTCGGGCGCCTTTTCGACGGCACGCTCGGCAGGTTTGGGCTCGACGCGAAACTCCGTCGCTCGCGGCTCGAGCGGCGATGTATCGGCGCCGACGGGGCGCGGACGCGGCATCGGGTTCGACAGCGGCACGGACGACGGCGCGGGAAGATTGATCACCGTGCCGAACATCGGCGCGGGGTGCCGGCCGGTCTGCAGGAACAGCGCATTGGCAACGATCGCACTGATCGCTGCGGCGGCGACGAGGCCGGCCAGCGTATCCTTGGGGCTGTGCAGCAGCACGCGCATCACGAGGTTGCGCTCGGTCTCGACATCGACGACCGCGACCTTCGCGCCACGGCGGCGCGGAGCGGCTTCATCCTTGGCAGACTTCCTAGGCACTTTTCTTCACCAGAGCGGGTTGGTCCTGAGACTGGTCGTGAGTTTGGTCTTGAAGGTCCTGGCGCAGCACCGGCGTCAGCGTCGCGATCTTGCTCTCGGCCGGCCTGACCTGGGGCGGCGTGTAGAGGAGCGGCAGCTTGACGGTGACGGCGGTGCCCTCTCCTAACCTGCTTTGTACCGTCAATTCGCCGAGATGCAACGCCACGAGACTCTTCACGATCGAAAGTCCGAGACCGGTGCCTTCGTGACGGCGCTGATAGGTCCTGCCGGCCTGGAAGAACGGCGCGCCGATGCGCTTGAGGTCGTCGGCTGCGATGCCGACGCCGGTGTCGCTGATGCGCAGCGTCAACTGCGAACCCGACACCGCGGCTGATACGGAGACCTGGCCGCCGCGCTCGGTGAACTTGATGGCATTGGCGACGAGGTTGAGCACGATCTGCTTGAACGCCCTGGGATCGCCGGTCATGACGGGCAGGTCCTGCGGCGCGTCGGTGATCAGGTCGATGCCGTTCTCCCGCGCCTTCAGCGCCAGCAGATTGCAGCAATGCAGCAGCGATGCGCGCGGCGCGAACGGCTCGGACGCAATCTCGAAATTGCCCGACTCCATCTTCGACATGTCCAGGATGCCGTTGACGACCGACAGCAGATGCTGGCCGGAATCGTTGATGAGCTGGGCGTATTCCTTGCGTTGGGCGGCCCCCAGCATCAGGCTCTGCTCCTGCGCGATCATCTCGGAGAAGCCGATGATGGCGTTGAGCGGCGTGCGCAGTTCGTGGCTCATGGTGGCGAGAAAGCCGGTCTTGGCGGCATCGGCCGCCTCGGCGGCGCTGCGCGCCTGATCCAGCGCCTGCTCGAAAAGCTTGCGGTCGGTGACGTCGCGCATGACCGCGACGACTTCGACCTCACGGGCGGAATCACGATCCGTATGCCGGCGGCCGAGATCCGGGTCGAGCGGGCGGCAGCGCATCTCGACCCAGATGAAATCGACCTCACCGCGCTCGGAACCAACGGGCTCCCGCCGCAGCCGGAACTCGACGCTTGCGACGTCACCGCGCGCCGCATCCGACAGAGCGGTGAGATAGGCCGGCCGGTCGGCGACATGGACGCGGTCGAACAGGCCGTGGCCGAGCAGTTGCTCCACTTGCACGCCGAGCATGGCCTCCACCGCCGGCGAGATGAACTGCACGGCACCGTTGGGCTGATGTCGCGAAATGACGTCGCTCATGTTGCGCGCGAGCAGGCGGTAACGCTCCTCCTCGCGCGACAGGAGCGCGACGCTGGTGCGCGCGAGCGATTCCGCACCGAAGGCGAGGCCTGCGGCATAGAGAGTCGCAGACGCAACGCCGAGGGCCATCAGCACGCCGCGCTCGGCCGCGCTCGGCTCCTCCAGCGGCAGCCAGCCGAGCTGGCCGATCAGGATCAGCATCCCGGCACAGGACAGCGCGAGCAGCGAAGCGAAAGCCGCGACGCGGCGCGAGGCCGACAGCGCGGCTTCGAGGGGAACCACGACCAGCCAGACCGCGGCGAATGACTGGATGCCGCCCGTCGTGACCGCGACCGCCATGATCAGGCCGACGAGCGCCAGCGACGACAGCACGTGCGCGCCTTCGTAGCGTCCGGTGCGCGAAAGGAACCAGGACAGCATGATGGGCGCGATCAGCCAGGCAAAGGCCGCGACCTCGACTGCGCTCGGGGCGCCACGCATGGCGAGATAAACCGGGAATGCGGCAAAGGCGGCCAGGCTGCCGAGCAGGCGCGGCGCCATGAAGGCACGATGGCGCGTCCGCATCAGCGCATCGTAGCGCGCGGAGGGATGCAGCAGCGCATCGAGACAATCGCGGATGATACTCAAAACTGTCACGGGTCTCGCGCTTCGGCTCAATCGTCTCTTGGAAGACGCGCCGGAACGCCTCCTTGTCGTTGAGCCACCGTGTCAGAGCGACCTTAAACGAGTGCTAAGGCGACGCCGTGTGCGGCCCGACACCGCGCGATCGCGAAGCTTTTTAGACGATTTGGCGACGTCTTCGATCGGGATGGTGAACACAGGGTTTCACCTTCCGCCGCATGGTTTCGAATTGGTGGATGCGGGCGGACAGCAGAACCGCGGCGCGGGCGTCAATCGAAAATTTACGACACCGTAGCCTTCGAAGAATCTTGCGTAAATTTTCCGCGAATTAAGCTCAAGGCAATCACTTGCGATTTATCGAGAGTTGCTAGGTCCGACTTCCGCGGAGATCGCCGCGGGCGGAATCTAACGGACAGGTCGCAAGATGCGCTTTCTGCTTCGCATCACATTCTGGCTCGGGCTGGTACTGGTGCTCCTGCCGCGGGACAAGACGCCCGAATCGGAGAAGCTGCCGCAGATCGGCGCCGCCGACGCGGTGCAGGCTGCGACCGCGGCTGTCTCCGACATGACCCATTTCTGCAAGCGCCAGCCGGCCGCCTGCGAGGTCGGCGGACAGGCCGCGACCATCATCGGCCAGCGGGCCCAGGACGGCGCGAAGAAGCTCTACCAGATCATCAACGACAAGAAAGAGCAGATCACCAACGAGAAGAACGACGGCAACAAGACCGACAACAAGAAGGCGCCCGACCATACCGGCTCGATCGCCATGGCCGGCGAAGGCGACATTGCCACGAGCGAGGCGCCGCGCGACACCCTGACCCAGGACGACCTCGCGCTGGAATGGCGCGGCCCTGAGGTCTCGAATTAGCCCCCAAGCCCTATCGATTTCACGGCTTCGCGACCCTATATTGGCCTGAACGCGAACATGGGCCAGCATGACGACGATCGACGAAATCAGGGACAATTTCGAGCTTCTGGACGAGTGGGACGACCGCTACCGGTATGTCATCGAGCTCGGCCGTACCCTGGAACCGATGCCGGAGGCGGAACACTCCCCCGCCAACAAGGTGCAGGGCTGCGTGAGCCAGGTCTGGCTCCAGAAGCTGGTCGACCGCGGCAATGGCGAGCCGATCCTGAGATATCGCGGCGACAGCGACGCGCATATCGTACGCGGGCTGGTCGCAATCGTGCTTGCGCTCTATTCGGGCCGCACGCCGCGGGAGATCCTCGATACCGACGCGATCGCCGTGTTCAACGAGTTCGGCTTTCGCGATCATCTGACGCCACAGCGCTCCAATGGCCTGCGCTCGATGGTCGAGCGCATCAAGACCGACGCAAAGGAGGCGCTCGCGGAGGCGTCGTAGGAAATTACTTTCGCTTCCGCTGTTGCTGTCCGAGGCCCATCTGCTTGGCCAGCTGCGAGCGTGCCACCGCATAGTTCGGGGCGACCATGGGATAGTCGGCCGGCAAGCCCCACTTCTCGCGGTATTGCTCCGGCGTCATGTTGTACTGCGTGCGCAGATGGCGCTTCAGCGATTTGAAACGCTTGCCGTCTTCCAGACAGACCAGATAATCGGGCGCGATCGACTTCTTCAGCGACACGGCCGGCTTTGCGGGCTCGAGCGGCGCCGTCTCGGTGCGGCCCGACGACACCCGCACCAGGGCGCCATGCACTTGGCTGATCAGGTTCGGAATCTCCGCTGCCGGCGTCGGATTGTTGCTGAGATAGGCCGACACGATGCTCGCCGTCAGCTCGATGAAATTCTTGGCCCCCGCGTCCGACATCGGCCGCCCTCCCTCGCCTTGCGTCTCACGGGATTGACGACGCCAGAGTATTCCATGTCAACAACACGTTCGGCTGAAACAGGACAACTGACGACGAGGCGCTGATGACTGGTGGACAGCGCCGCTTGGCTTATGCGCAGCGGCCTCAAGCGCGCTGGTCAAGATGGGCGCGGAGCTCGTCGATCGAGCCAAAGCGCATCATGCCTTCCGGCATCTGCGCCTCGATCGAGCCGTCGGAATAGAGCGAATAGGCCATGCCGTCGACGACGCCGGATTTGAGCACGGTCACGGGTGCCGGCTCGACAGCTGGCGGCGGTTCGGGTGCAGGCGGCGGGGCGGCCTCCGCAAAGGTCGACGGGGAGCGCGGCGGCGGACGGCGCGGGGCCGCCGGCGGCTCCTGCGGCCGCATACGGTCCGGCTTCGGCCAGGCAACGTCAAAGCTCGCAGGCGGATGGTCAGGGGCCTCACTGGGCTCCGCAGGCGGCTGCGGCGCACCTTCAGTGGCCTTCGCCTCCGCGCGCTCGCGTTCCTTGCGCGAGATCGAGGTGAACAGCAGGTTGCGCCGGCGCGGCGCTTCCGGGGCAGGAGGCGGCGCAGGGGCTTCGGCCTCCTGCGCGCCCTCGACGCGCGGACGCTCGCGCGCGGCAGCTTCGCTCTGCCACGGCGGCGGACCAGCGGACGGTGGCGCGGGCTCGGGCGCGGTGGTGCCTGATACGGCGAGGCCCGGCAGCACGGGCCTGACCCGAACCTCGGACGGCGCGATCGCAGCGGCCAGCCGGCGAGCGATGCCCTTGAGCTCGAGCACCACGAGATGCAGGCCGACCAGTAACATTCCGGAGCAGACGCCAATGGCGCCGGAGATTATGAGAGTTCCTCCGAGGCTGAATTCCCTGATCGTCAGGCCGAAAATGATCGCAAGGAGACCCGCCAGGAAGGCGCAAATCCCCACGATCAACAATGCCAAGTTCATCGAACTCACCCCCGGCCGCGCATCCACACGCGACAACCGCTATGCCACGATACCGTCATACGATGTTCCACGCCAACCACCAATTGTAGGCGGTGTTCCTAAAGGGAAGGAAATCAGGGACTTATTCACATTCCCTTCAGCTCCCGCTCGGTACAGCATAAGGCTGCTCTCAATAAACGGAATTGCTGCGTCGCATCAGGAATTTAGCCATAATGCCCAATTACTTGGTAATGGAACTGCGATATACGGAGTCTAGGGAGCAGGTCCGCGCGCACCAGCAGGGCCGAGAGGGGATTCCGGGGCACCGATAGCCATGACTTCCATCACGACTTCGGCGATCGACACGCCTCTTCGGCGCTCGGTCGAACGGACCTGCGATGATCTCGCCATGCTGGTGCTGGCTGCGGTCGCCGTCATCGCAGGCTTGACCTTCCGCGACTACGGGCTCGGCTGGGACGACTACACCCACGCCGAATACGCCGACCTGCTGCTGCGGATGTTCGGTTCCGGCTTCAAGGACACCGCGGCGCTCTCCTTCGCCAATCTCTACATGTATGGCGGCGGCTTCGACATGGTCGCGGCCCTCCTGCACAAGGTCATTCCGCTCGAGTTGTTCGAGACGCGCCGCCTGGTCGGCGCCATCGTCGGCGTGATCGGCCTTGCCGTGACGTGGCGGCTCGGCCGCCGCATCGGCGGACCTCTTGCGGGTCTTGCCTCGCTCCTGCTGCTCGCGCTCTGCCCGATCTTCTACGGCCACATGTTCATGAACCCGAAGGATGCGCCCTTCGCGGTGGCCATGATCATCCTGATGCTCGGCCTTGTCCGTCTCGCCGAGGAATATCCGCAGCCGTCGCCACGCACGGTCCTCATCGTCGGCCTGGGTGCCGGCCTTTCGCTGGGATGCCGCATTCTCGGCGGGCTCGCACTGGTCTACGCCGTGCTCGGCTTCATGCCGCTGCTCCTGGAGGAATTGCGCACTGAAGGCTTGCGCGAATCGGTCCGCCGCTTCGCCCATGTCGTCTATGTGCTGCTGCCCGGCCTCGTGCTCGGCTACCTCGTGATGGGCCTGATCTGGCCGTGGTCGATCATGGAGCCCGGCAATCCCTTCGAGGCGCTGACCTACTTCTCGCATTTCTTCGAGAAGCCGTGGAAGGAGATGTTCGACGGCGCGATCGTGTCGGTGCCCGACATGCCCTGGTCCTATCTGCCGACGCTGTTCGCGCTGCAGCTGCCCGAGGTCATGCTGGTGCTGACGGCCGGCGCCGTGTTCGGCACCTTCGCCATGCTGCCGCGGCGCGGGGTTCCGGCGCGCCGCAAGACCATCCTCTTGATGCTGACGCTGGCCGCAACCCTGCCGCTCGCGATCGCGATGGTGAAGCGCCCGGCGTTGTACAACGGCATCCGTCATTTCGTCTTCGTGATCCCGCCGATGGCGGTGCTCGGCGGCGTCGCGTTCGCCTGGGCCATGGAGCGCCTGCGCGCCAATCACCGCACCTGGCAACCGGTCGTGCTCGCCACCTTCTGCTTCGGCCTTGCGCTGTCGCTCGCCGAGATGATCCGGCTGCACCCCTACCAATACACGCATTTCAACCACATCGCCGGGACCGTTCGCGGCGCCGACGACCGCTTCATGCTGGACTATTGGGGCCTCGCCTTGAAGCAGGCCTCCGACGAACTGCGCGAGCAGCTCGTCGAGCGCCAGGAAGTGCCGCCCAGCAACCGCAAATGGAAGGTTGCGGTCTGCGGTCCGCAGCGCCCGGCCCAGGTCGCGCTCGGGCCCGACTTCACCATCGGCTGGGATTCCAATGCGGCCGACTTCGCCATGACGCTCGGCGAGTTCTACTGCAAGGGCCTCACCGCGCCCGTCATGGTCGAGATCAAGCGCGACGACGTGGTGTTCGCCCGCGTCTACGACATCCGCGGTCGCGGCATTTCCACCCTGCTGTCGATCCCGGCGCCGTAGCGATTTCCTCTTGGGCGTAGCCCCGGACCTCGCGGCGCAATCGCGGAGTCTTTGGCTGGGCTCCCAGCATTCCGCCTGCGCTCCATGCGGGCTACGCTTGACTGCCGCGCTTTGATCGCCTTGCTGCCGATCGCCGCCAAGACTACGCTCCCTCCCCGCAACAACGATGTTTCGGAGAGATCAGCCATGTCGCCAGCGGAAGCGCGCCTTAGGGAAGTGCCGTCGAACATGACGGAGGCGGAGTGGCAGCAACGGGTCAATCTGGCCGCCTGCTATCGCCTCGTCGCGCTGTACGGCTGGGACGATCTGGTCGACACCCACATCTCCGCGCGCGTGCCCGGTCCCGACCATCACTTCCTCATCAACCCCTACGGGCTGATGTTCGAGGAAATCACGGCCTCGAGCCTCGTCAAGGTCGACCTGCACGGCAACCAGCTCTCCGAGAGCGAATACAGCATCAACCCGGCCGGCTTCACCATCCATTCGGCGATCCACGAGGTGCGCGAGGACGCGATCTGCGTGCTGCATCTCCACACGCTCGACGGCACTGCGGTGTCAAGCAGCGCCGAAGGCCTGCTGCCGCTGAACCAGACTGCCCAGCTCGTCACCCACGACCTCGCCTATCACGATTATGAAGGCATTGCGCTCGATCACGACGAACGGCCGCGGCTGCAGAAGGATCTCGGCGACCACAACCACATGCTCCTGCGCAACCACGGCACGCTCACGGTTGGCCGCTCGGTCGCCTCCGCCTTCGAGCGCATGTATCACCTCGAGCGCGCCTGCTCGATGCAGGTGCGCACGCGCGCGCTGGGCACGCCGGTCTATCCGGTCGACGATATCGCGATCGACAAGAACACCGAGCTGCTGTCGAACCGCGACCGCGCCGAGTTGCGCGCGACCAATCTCGTGTGGCCGCCCTTGCTGCGCAAGCTCGACCGCGTCAATCCCGGCTACAGGTCTTGAGATATTTTCGATCTGGTGTAGAGTAGCGCCCAACGAACCTCTACGCCTTTTGGAATGAAACGCCGCCCAATCCCGGGCGGCGTTTTTGTTGGGCCGTCGGCCTCTCCGCTCGACATTGCGAGGAGCCCTTGCGACGAACCAATCCAGACTGCTTCCGCGAAGAGATTCTGGATTGCTTCGCTAGGTTCGCAATGACGGGATAGCGCGCCCTACTTCACCTCGGCCAGCGCGGCGAGGATCCTTGCCCAGGAGCGGATGCCCTTCTGGAAGCTCCGCAGGTCGTATTTCTCGTTCGGTGAGTGGATGTTGTCGTCGTCGAGGCCAAAACCCACCAGCAGCGAGTCGAGGCCCAACGTGCGTTTGAAGTCGGCGACGATCGGAATCGAGGCGCCCGAGCCCATCAGCACAGTCTCCTTGCCCCACTCCGCGGCCAGCGCCTTGCTGGCGGCGGCGAGCGGCTTCATGGTCCAGTCGAGCGCGACCGCGGGCGCAGCGGAATGGTCCCCGAACTCCACCTTGCAGTCGCCGGGAATGCGCGCCGATACGTAGTCGCGGAAGGCCTTGCGGATTCTGGCGGGATCCTGGCCCTGCACAAGGCGGAACGACACCTTGGCCGAAGCATGTGAGGGGATCACGGTCTTGGAGCCTTCGCCGATATAGCCGCCCCAGATGCCGTTGACGTCGCAGGTCGGGCGCGTCGAGGCCTGCTCGACCAGCAGCCTGCCCTTCTCGCCAGCCGGGAGCGACAGCCCGACCGGCTTGAGGAAGGTCTCGGGCGTGAATTCGAGCTTCTTCCACTGCTCCAGGATGTCGGACGGCGTATCCTTCACGCCATCATAGAAGCCGGGGATGGTGATGCGGTTGTCGTCGTCGAACAGGCCGCCCAGAATTTTCGTGAGCACCCGGATCGGGTTCATCGCGGTGCCGCCGAACACGCCGGAATGCAAATCGCGATTGGCCGCAGTGATCTTCAGCTCTTCATAGAGCAGGCCACGCAGCGAGGTCGTGATCGCCGGCGTGTTGCTGTCCCACATGCTGGTGTCGCAGACCAGCACGTAGTCTGCCTTGAACTCGTGCTTGTTCGCCTCGATGAAGGGCACGAAATTCTTCGAGCCGACCTCCTCCTCGCCCTCGATCAGGAAGGTGACGTCGACCGGCAGCGAGCCCGTCACCTTCTTCCAGGCGCGGCAGGCCTCGATGAAGGTCATCACCTGCCCCTTGTCGTCCTCGGCGCCGCGCGCAACGATGATCTTGCGGCCGTCGGCATGATCCGCCACAACGGGCTCGAACGGCGGACGGTGCCAGAGATCCAGCGGGTCGACCGGCTGCACGTCGTAATGGCCGTAGAACAGCACGTGCGGCCGTCCGCCCGCTCCGGTCCTGCCGACGACGGCGGGATGGCCCGCGGTCGGCCTCACCTCGGTCGCGACACCGAAGCTGGCGATGTCCCTGGCGAGATGCTCGGCCGCGGCCTTGCAATCATCCGCAAAAGCCGGATCGGCCGAGATCGACTTGATCCGCAACAACGAGAACAGGCGCTCCAGGCTGTTGTCGAAATCCCTGTCGATGTGGTCGAGCACGGATTGAAGCTGCGTGTTTGACATTGTCGTGTTCCTGATTGCGGGGGTCTCAAGGTGTCTGCGCTTTTAACGCCGGCGCGGCCTTGGGGCCAGCCGCAACCGGCGGATGCCGGATGTGCCAGGCGAGACACCCTGCGAGGACGGCCGTCGCAGCGAGGTTGTTGCCACAGGCCTGGATGACCTTGGGAAACCACGGCAGCGACAGCAGCATGAGGACGCCGGCGGCCCCCAAGGCAAGCCAGGTTCCCACGCGCACATGCGCCCGCGCGTCGAATGCGGCGCGATGGATCAATACCGTGATCGGGAAGAACAGCCACATGAAGTAGTATTGCCGGGCCAGAGGCGAGGCCACCGTGATCAGGCAGAACAGAATGCCGAGTTCCTCGGCATCCGAGCGCGCCGTTCGCCGCGCCTGCCCTGGCATGATCGCGATGAAGGCGAGCCCGAGCAACGCCGAAACCGCAAGCACGATCCAGTTCGCCGTCCTGTAGTCGACCTCGACCACATTGATCGTGCGCGGCGGTTTGCTGGGATCGTCCTGATTGTAGTTGATCGGCCGGACCAGGCGATGCGTGACGGCGATGAGGGACTGGTTGACCCACGACCAGTTCTGTTCGTCACGCTGGCCAAAGCCTTTCTCCGAGTTCGTCCCGACCATGCCCTGGTACCAGGTCGCAAGTTCGGCCGCGTTGCGCGCGAAGCCACGGATCGGCGCCGGCACGAGATAGAGAAGAATGCCGGTGAAGGCGATGGTGCTGACAAGGGCGGCCCACTTCCGCCGCCAGAGCAGATAGGGCAGCACAGCGATCGGAAACACCTTGATGGCGGCGGCGAGCGCGAACAAGAAGCCGGCGAGCCACGCCCGCTGGTGCCGCAGACTCCAGAAGCCATAGAGCATCATCGCGAGCAGGACGAGATTCGGCTGGCCCAGATCGAACATGTCGAACACGAAGGCCACCGTGACCAGGACCGGCAGCGCCTCCAGCCAGCGGCCAGGCTTGCGGTCCGAGCCTGTCATGACTTGGGAGAACGTCCCGGTGTACCACCACGCCACAGCATTCAAGATCGACAGGACGACATAGAGCGGAATCTTGCCGAACCAGGTCGGAATCGCCAGCAGGATCGCCGGCAGCGGCGGATAGATGAAGTCGAAATAGTCGCGGGCCGTGGCAGGATAGAGCGGCCCACCTTGCAAGACCTGCTGTCCGGCCCAGTACCAGAGCAAGTAGTCCTTGGTCTTGCCGTGGCCGAAAATCTCGGGGACCAGCACGTCGGCCGTCAGCACCACGCAGCAGAACAGAAAAAGCAGATCCAGCGGCGCACGCAGCGACAGACGTCTCGGCGCATCAGGCTTGGCTAAGGGGGCGGGCGGGGTCACGGGGCGGGGGTCCGGTGCGGCGACGAAACAGGACGTAGCAGACCCGCGGGGGCTTGGAGAGCCCCCTCACCTGAATGTGTGCGACGTTCGGCCCCTCGATCGGGACAGGTCGATGAGCTCGGCGGACGAATTGCCTTCCCGTCGGGCGTCCTGCCTACCGCCGCAGCAATCCACCGAGCGCGCCGCGGACAAGCGTGCGGCCGATCGAGCCGCCGAGCTGGCCGCCGACCGACTTGCCGATATTGGCGGCCATCCCGCCGATCACTTGATTGGTGACCGATCGCGTCACGTCCCGCGCAATGACCTGGCCGGTCGACAGACGGCCTCGCTTGACGTTGGTGCCGAAGATGGTGCCGACGATCGAGCCGATCTGGCCCAGGATGCCGCCGCCGCTTCCACCCGCTGGACTGTCCGCCGTGGCCGCGGTGTCGGCGATGCGCTTCTGGAGCATCTCGTAGGCGGATTCGGAATCGACGGCGGTGTCATATTTGCCCTTCACCGGGCTTGCAGCCATGATTGCCTTGCGCTCGTCCGGCGTGATTGGTCCGATGCGGGCCGACGGTGGCCGGATCATCACCCGCTCCACCATCGACGGCGTGCCGTTGCCCTCGAGGAAGGACACCAGCGCCTCACCCTTGCCGAGCTCCGTGATCACCTTGACGGTGTCGAGCTTCGGATTGGGCCGGAAGGTCTGGGCTGCAGCAGCGACGGCCTTCTGGTCGCGCGGAGTGAAGGCGCGCAGCGCGTGCTGCACGCGACCGCCCAACTGGGCCAACACCTTGTCCGGCACGTCGATCGGATTCTGGGTGACGAAATAGACGCCGACGCCCTTGGAACGGATCAGACGAACCACCTGCTCGATCTTGTCCATCAACGCCTTCGGCGCATCGTTGAACAGCAGATGCGCCTCGTCGAAAAAGAACACAAGTTTTTGGCTTCGGCAGATCGCCGGCCTCCGGCAATTCCTCAAACAACTCCGACAGCAACCACAACAGGAATGTCGCGTAGAGCCTGGGGCTCTCCATCAGCTTGTCGGCAACCAGAATGTTGACCATGCCTCGACCGTCGCTATCGGTCTTCATGAAGTCCTTCAGCTCCAGTGCCGGCTCACCGAAGAATTTCGCTCCGCCCTGGTTTTCCAGCACCAGCAGCTGGCGTTGAATCGTTCCAACCGTCGCCTTGCTGACGTTGCCGAAGCTCTGCGCGGCCTTGCGGACCTCGGCTAGCGGATCTTCCTCAGCATCCGGTCCCTTCTTGCCACTGGCGGGAACGATCGCATCCAACAGCGATCGCAGATCCTTCATATCCAACAATGGCAGGCCATTCTCGTCCGCGACGCGGAAGGCGACGTTGAGAACCCCTTCCTGCACCTCGTTCAGATCGAGCATCCGCGCCAGCAGGAGCGGCCCCATTTCGGTGACGGTGGCGCGGACCGGATGTCCCTGCTCGCCGAACACGTCCCAGAACACGGTCGAGAACTGGTCCGGCTGAAACTTGAGACCCATGTCGCCGGCGCGCTTGAGAATGAAGTCTTTGGCCTCGCCGACTTCCGAGATTCCGGAGAGGTCACCTTTGATGTCGGCCGCGAATACGGGAACACCGGCGCGCGCAAATCCTTCCGCCAGCACCTGCAGCGACACGGTCTTGCCGGTTCCGGTCGCGCCCGTGACGAGGCCGTGGCGATTGGCGAGCGCCAACGTCAGCCATGCCTGCTCGTTTCCCTTGCCGACGAAAATCTTGTCGTCGGTATCGCCGAGCTTGCTGTCCTGTGCGGTCATTATTCTCTCTGATCTCTATGCCGAGTTTCGCGTATTGAAACCCGATTGCGCCAGTTCCGTAGTTTAACGCATGTCGCACACCGATTAAAACCGTTCAACGCGCCCCGACCATGCGAGATTGTCGGACACGAATGGACGAGATCAGCCGAAAGTAGGAACGAGTTATTCGCAGCGCGGCAATTTTTTTGCCGATTCGATCTCGGCTCTTGCACGGCTGCAACACTTTTCGCGCCTTCGAGGATGAATCGCGACGGCGCATGCGTTCATCGCTTGAATTTCACATCACACCGGCTCAAGATCATTTTCGAAAGCAATACTCCGGCACGCAAACCGGCTGAGGGGCCTTATGGACGAGCTGATCGGACGGCTGGCGGCAAACGCCAGCATAGATGGTGCTGTCGCTGAAAAGACCGTCGGCATTATCCTGGGCTTCCTCCGCAGCGAGGGTCCTTCCGATAGCGTGCAGGCCCTGATCGACCAGATCCCCGGAGCAGAAGCTGCGATTGAGGCGGCCCGGAGCGGCGGCGGCCTGTCGCGGCTGATGGGCGGCGGCTTGATGGCGGTCGGCACGCGCCTGATGGGCCTGGGACTTGGCATGTCCGATATTCAAAAGGTCGCCCGTGAACTTTTCCGCTACGGGCGAGACAAAATCGGAGCGGATCAGATGGGCAAGATCATCGCTGGGACTCCGGGCCTCAGCCAATTCGCCTGAAGCCACGCATTTCATACCGAGTATCATGACATATCCAATCTCCGAGATTGAGGGCCTGTCGGCCTTTGCAGCCAACAAGTTGAAGGCGCATGGAATCCGCACCACTGACGCGCTGCTCGAGGCGGCCTCGACCGTGAAGGGCCGCAAGGCTCTGTCCGCCAAGACCGGCATCAGCGAGCAGTCGCTGCTGGAATGGGCCAACGTCTCCGACTACATGCGCATTCCCGGTATGGGCAGGGCCAAGGTCGGCCTGATCCGCGCCGCCGGCGTCACCACCGTGCGCGAGCTCGCCTATCGAAATCCGGCGAGGCTCGCCCAGAGCATGCGCGAAGCCAACGAGAAGAAGAAGCTCGTCCGCATCCTGCCATCCGAGAAATCGGTCGGCGACATCATCGCCAAGGCCAAGAAGCTGCCGCCGAAGATCACGTATTAGCTTAGACTCTGTCCCCGTCATCCCCGCGCAACCGCGAAGCGGTTGTCGCTGGTGGTGCGAGGCATGGGACGCACGACGTCCCATGGAGAGCCTCGAAGGATGCACGGGCAGGCTGCATCTCCACGGAAAGAGCCGGGCCGTCGCCCTTCGAGGGCCGCTGAAGAAGGGGCCACCTCAGGGTGACGGCGAGAAAGCGACGCCCGTAGCCATCGGCGCCCCCTTCCCGTCTTGACTCCCCCTGCCCGACCGCGCAAAGCGGGCCGCATGAACGCCTCGCTCTCCCCTTCCGTCCCGCCGGCCGGCTCGGCCGGGATCGACGCGCTTCGGACGCTGCTGGAGCGGCCTCTTCCTGCGGTGATGGGCGTGCTCAACGTCACCCCGGATTCCTTTTCCGATGGCGGCGCGTTCATCGCGCCCGCGCAGGCGCTGGAGCGGGCGCGGGCGATGATCGCCGATGGCGTCGACATCATCGATATCGGCGCCGAATCCACCCGGCCCTACAAGGGCGCCCGCCCGATCGCCGCGGAAGACGAATTGGCGCGACTAAAGCCGGTGCTGGCCGACGTGGTGGCGCTCGGCGTGCCCGTCTCGATCGACAGCATGAAGGCGCAGGTGGTGGCCTTCGCGCTCGACCATGGCGCGGCGATCGCCAACGACGTCTGGGGCCTGCAACGCGATGGCGACATGGCGCCGCTGATCGCCGCAAGAGGTGTCCCCGTCATCGTCATGCACAACCGCGACAGCGTCGATCCCGCGATCGATATCATTGCGGACATGAAGACGTTCTTTCGGCACTCGCTCGATATCGCCGCACAAGCCGGCATCGTGCGCGACAAGATCGTGCTCGATCCCGGCATCGGCTTCGGCAAGACGGCAGAGCAGAGCATGACCGCGCTGGCGAGGCTGCGCGAACTGGACGTGTTCGGCCTGCCGATCCTGGTCGGCGCCTCGCGCAAGCGCTTCATCGCCGCGGTGTCGCCGTCGGAACCATCGGCGCGGCTCGCCGGCTCGATCGCGGCCCATCTGATCGCCGCGCAGCGCGGCGCGAAGATCATCCGGACCCATGATGTCGGCGAAACCCTGCAGGCCCTGCGGGTGGCGCATGCAATCGAGAGCAAGCAATGACCGATACGATCTTCGTCACCGGCCTGTCGATCCATGCCCGCCACGGCGTGATGGATCACGAAACCGAAGTCGGCCAGCGTTTCGTCATCGATCTCGAACTCTACACCGATCTCTCTGAGCCCTCGCGCAGCGACCGGCTCGCGGACACGGTGTCCTACGCCGACGTCGTGGCGACGACGACGGCGGCGTTCAAGAACACCAGTTACAAGCTGCTGGAGCGCGCGGCCGGCGCGGTGGCCGACGCCATCCTGTCGAACTTCCCGCGCGTCCGCTCCGTCAAGATCACGGTGCACAAGCCGCATGCGCCGATCGCCGCGATCTTCGACGATGTCGGCATCATGCTGACACGCTCGCGGCATCCGTAGCGTGGCGAGCGTGCTGATCGCACTGGGCGGCAATGTCGGCGATGTCCGCGCGACGTTCAAAAAGGCAATCGCCCATGTCTGCGGCATGGCGCAGGCCGCGCTGATCGCGCGCTCCTCGGATTATGCCACCCCGCCCTGGGGCGACGAGGACCAGGATTCCTTCATCAATGCCTGCATCGAGATCGAGACCGGTCTCGATCCACACGCGCTATTGTTCGTGCTGCAGAAAGTCGAGCAGAAGTTCGGCCGCACGCGAACCAAGGAGCGGCGCTGGGGCCCGCGCACTCTCGATCTCGACATGATTGCCTACGACGATGTCTCCTTGCAGAAGCCCGACCTGACGCTGCCGCATCCCCGCCTGTTCGAGCGCGCTTTCGTGCTGGTGCCGCTGGCCGAAATCGCGCCCGAGCGCGTGATCTCGGGTATTCGTGTGCGTGACGGGCTCGCCAGCGTCTCCACGCAAGGCATTGAGCGGCTTCCGGATACCGGTTAACCAAAAACAACCGTTTGCAGGGACGGTCTGCCGTGGCAATTTCGCCTGCGAATAACAAGGTGTTCGGGAGCCCTTCGCCGCATGACCTCCGTGACTGACGACCTGCCGCTGGCGGCGGATTTTCCCAAGGCCACCGTCGAGGACTGGCGCAAGCTGGTCGACGGCGTGCTGAAGGGCGCGCCGTTCGAGAAGCTGGTCGGCAAGACCTATGACGGCATCAAGATCGATCCGCTCTATCCGCGCGCCAAGGGCGTTGCACCCGTGGTGGGACGGCCGCTGGCTGCGCCATGGCAGATCGTGCAGCGGATCGACCATCCCGACGCGGCGCTCGCAAATGCGCAGGCGCTGACCGACCTCGAGAACGGCGCGACGGGGCTCGCGCTGGTGTTCGCCGGCGGCAGCGGGGCCCATGGTTTCGGCCTGGAACCTTCGGCGGATGCGGTCGCAAAGGTCTTGAAGGATATTCATCTCGACGCAGGCATCGGCCTCGAACTCCAGATCGGCCCGCAATCGCGGATGGCCGCGATCCATGTCGCGGAATATGTCAAGAGCAAGGGATTCGATCCCGCAGCCTGCAACATCCGCTTCGGCCTCGATCCGCTCGCGGCCGCCGCAATGTGGGGCCACAGCCCCTACACATGGGACGAGATCGTTCCTGCCATTGCCGATGCCATCAAGGGCCTTGCCGCGCTCGGCTTCAAGGGACCGTTTGCGTCCGCCGACGGGCGCGTGATCCATGATGCCGGTGGCTCGGAGGTGCAGGAGCTTGCCTTCGTGCTCGCCTGCGGCGTCGCTTATCTGCGTGCGATCGAAGGCGCCGGCATTCCCCTCGAGAAGGCGCAGGGCATGGTCTATGCGCGGCTTGCCGCTGATGCCGACCAGTTCCTGACCATGGCCAAGTTCCGCGCGCTGCGGCTGCTGTGGGCGCGCATTGAAACGACCTGCGGGCTGACGCCGAAGCCGCTGTTCATCGCCGCCGATACGGCCTGGCGCATGCTGACGCAGCGCGACCCTTACGTGAACATGCTGCGCGCGACCATCGCGACATTCGCGGCGGGCCTTGCCGGCGCCGACGCGATCACCGTGCTGCCGCATACGCTGGCGCTCGGCCTGCCCGATCCGTTCGCGCGGCGCGTGGCGCGCAACACGCAGCTTTTGCTGCTGGAAGAAAGCAACCTCGCCAAGGTCAGCGATCCCGCCGCAGGCGCAGGCGGCATCGAGACGCTGACGGCGCAGCTTTGCGACGCCGCCTGGATGCTGTTCCAGGAAAGCGAGAAAGCCGGCGGCGCCTTTGCCGCGCTTCAGCAGGGCGTGTTCCAGAGCAAGGTGACGGCCGCGCGAAAGGCGCGCGAGGCTAGCATCGCAAAGCGCCGCGACGTGCTGACCGGCGCCAGCGAGTTTCCGAACCTGCATGAGAGCGAAGCCACCGTACTGAAGGCGACACCGGTCGCACTCGCTCCCTACGGCGAACAGAAATACCAGTTCGATGCGCTTCCGCCGATCCGGCTGGCGGAACCGTTCGAGGCGCTGCGCGACAAATCCGACGCGGCGTTGAAGGCACGTGGCGCCCGGCCGAAGGTGTTCCTGGCCAATCTCGGCACGCCCGCCGATTTCACGGCGCGCGCCACCTTCGCGAAGAGCTTCTTCGAAGCCGGCGGCATCGAGGCCCTGGACAGCGAGGGCTTTGCCGATCCGGCCAAATTGGCAGCCGCGTTCGACGCTTCAGGTGCGGAGCTTGCGTGCCTCTGTTCCAGCGACAAGGTCTATGCCGGTCAGGCGGAACCCGCCGCCCGGGCCCTGCAATCGGCAGGCAGCAGACTTATCTATCTGGCAGGCCGCCCGACTGATGCCGAGGCGGCGCTGCGCGCCGCCGGCGTCACGGCTTTTGTCTTCGCCGGAGGCGATGCGCTTGCGACACTGCAAGACGCCTATCGACGGATGGAGCAGCCATGACCGGCACCAGCAAACCCGTTCTCACCGGCGGCTGCCAATGCGGTGCCGTGCGCTTCGCCGTCATGACGGCGCCGACCAGGGTCTCGATCTGCCACTGCCGTATGTGCCAGAAGGCAGCCGGTGCGCCATTCGCCTCCTTTGCCGATATCAACAAGACGGACTTCGCCTGGACCAAGGGTCAGCCCTCGTTCTTCCGCTCCTCCACCATCGCTGAGCGCGGCTTTTGCTCCGCCTGTGGCACGCCGCTGAGCTTCGGCCGCATTGACGGCGACCGGATCGAGATCATGACCGGCACCTTCGACCACCCCGACTGGGTGATCCCGACGCGCCAGTTCGGCACCGAATCCCGCCTCGGCTGGGTGGTCGGCATCGCCAACTTGCCGAGCCAGACCACGCAGCAGAATTACGGACCGGAGAAGATGGCGACCATCGTCAGCCATCAGCATCCGGATCACGATTGAGCGTCTATGATATGGTTGACACCATGAGCCGCATTCCCAATTTCGCCGATGTCGCTTTCGAGCGAGCCGCCACAGCCGCCCCCGCCGGCAGCGCCGAGCCGTGGCTCACGCCCGAGGGCATCCTGGTGAAGCCCGCCTATGGCGAGGCTGATCTCGCCGGGCTCGATTTCCTCGAGACCTATCCCGGCATCGCGCCCTATCTGCGCGGTCCCTATCCGACCATGTATGTCAACCAGCCCTGGACGGTCAGGCAATATGCCGGCTTCTCCACGGCGGAGGATTCCAACGCGTTCTACCGCCGCAACCTCGCGGCCGGACAGAAGGGCCTCTCGGTCGCGTTCGATCTCGCCACCCACCGCGGCTATGACAGCGATCATCCGCGCGTCGGCGGCGACGTCGGCATGGCCGGCGTGGCCATCGATTCCATCTACGACATGCGCACGCTGTTTGCAGGCATCCCGCTCGACCAGATGAGCGTGTCCATGACCATGAACGGCGCGGTGCTGCCGATCCTCGCGCTCTACGTCGCCGCCGCCGAGGAACAGGGCGTGCCGCCGGAGAAGCTCTCAGGAACGATTCAGAACGACATTCTGAAAGAGTTCATGGTGCGCAACACCTATATCTATCCGCCGGCGCCCTCGATGCGGATCATCTCCGACATCTTTGCGTACACCTCGCAAAAAATGCCGAAGTACAATTCGATCTCGATCTCCGGCTATCACATGCAGGAGGCCGGCGCGACGCAGGACCTCGAGCTCGCCTACACGCTCGCCGACGGCGTCGAATATCTGCGCGCCGGCCTTGCGGCCGGGCTCGACGTCGATCGTTTCGCGCCCCGCCTGTCGTTCTTCTGGGCGATCGGCATGAACTTCTTCATGGAAGTCGCCAAGCTGCGCGCCGCGCGCCTGCTCTGGGCGAAGCTGCTCAAGCCCTTCAACCCGAAGGACCCGCGCTCGCTGTCGCTGCGCACGCACAGCCAGACCTCGGGCTGGTCGCTGACCGCGCAGGACGTCTTCAACAACGTGATGCGCACGACCGTGGAGGCGATGGCGGCGACGCAGGGCCACACGCAATCGCTGCACACCAATGCGCTCGACGAAGCGCTGGCGCTGCCGACGGATTTCTCGGCGCGCATCGCCCGCAACACCCAGCTCTTCCTGCAGCAGGAGAGCGGCACCACCCGCATCATCGATCCCTGGGGCGGCTCGTACTACGTCGAGCGGCTGACGCGCGACCTCGCGGCGAAGGCGTGGAGCCACATTCAGGAGGTCGAGGAGCTCGGCGGCATGGCGAAGGCGATCGAGGCCGGCGTGCCCAAGCTGCGCATCGAGGAAGCCTCGGCCAAGACCCAGGCGCGCATCGACGCCGGCAAGCAGGCGGTGATCGGCGTCAACAAGTACAAGCCGACCGACGAGGACAGGATCGAGATCCTGAAGGTCGACAATACCAACGTCCGGCGCTTGCAGATCGACAAGCTCAAGCGGCTGAAAGCCGAGCGCAACCAGAAGGACGTCGATGCCGCGCTTGCCGCGCTGACGCGCTCGGCCGGCGAAGGCAACGGCAATCTGCTCGCGCTCGCCATCGACGCGGCGCGGGCGAAGGCGACCGTCGGCGAAATCTCGGACGCGATGGAAAAGGTGTTCGGCCGGCACCGCGCCGAGATCAAGTCCATCACCGGCGTCTACAAGCGGGAGGCGTCCAGCATGGGCAACCAGGTCGAGAAGGTTCAGGCGCTGATCGACGCGTTCGAGGAGGCGGAAGGCCGCCGCCCGCGCATTCTTGTCGCCAAGATCGGCCAGGACGGCCACGACCGCGGCCAGAAGGTGATTGCGTCTGCCTTTGCCGATATCGGCTTCGACGTCGACATCGGGCCGCTGTTCGCCACGGCGGATGAAGCCGCGCGGCAGGCGGTCGAGAACGACGTCCACATCCTCGGCGTCTCCTCGCTCGCTGCCGCCCACCTCACCGCCGTGCCGGAGCTGAAGGCCGCGCTGAAGAAGCAGGGCCGTGACGACATCATGATCATCGTCGGCGGCGTGGTGCCGCCGCAGGATTACGACGCGCTCTATGCCGCCGGCGCCGAGGCCATCTTCCCGCCGGGCACCGTGATTGCGGAGGCGGCCGAGGAGCTGATCCGCAAGCTGAATGCGCGGCTCGGCCATAGCGAGGCGGCCGAGTAGATGATAGACTGGCCGCAACCGGCCAGCTGTGTCCATGACGCGTGACGAGATCATCGCTGCGATACGCGAAAATGCGGACGCCATCAAAGGCAAGGGCGTCTCGAAGCTTGCCATTGTCGGCTCGCGGGCCGGCGAAGATTACGGCAGCGACATCGACATTCTGCTCGAGATCGAACCGGATACGTCTTTTTCACTGCTCAAGCTGATCGATGTCGAAAATATCATCGAAGATGCGACCGGGTTGCAGACGCAGGCAACCGTTCGCCGCTCGACGTCTCCCCGCTTTGCGCCGCACAGCGCAGACGACATTGTCGAAATATTCTGACGCTCACGCAGGAGCACTAGCCTTGAAATTCATCGCGGGTTTGAGCGTCGCCCTGGCGCTGAGCGCAACGTGCGCGTTTTCTGCCCTCGCCGCCGACCCCAAGCCCGACGCCGTCATCAAGACCGAGAGCATCGAGGCGCGCGTTTTCCTCGACGACAGGATCAAGGCGGATGCGGCGCTGGCGGCGGATTGCCTCGCCGAAGGCAGGAAATGGCTCGATAAGAATGCCGCGGAAGCTGCCGCCGCTCGCAAAGCGGACCCGCAGTTCTTCAAGGAGGGCGGCTGGGAGTTCGAGCGCAAATATGAAATCCGCTCCGTGGTTGCCGACCGCTATGTCAGTGTCCTGCGCAACGACTACATGAACACACGCGGTGCCCATCCCAATTCGGATGTGAACACGATCCTGTGGGACAAGGCGGCGAACAAGCGCATCTCGATCCGCCCGTTCTTTGCCGAGACCGCCGACAAGGGTCCGGCCATGAAGGCGATGGTGAAGGCCATCATCACCTCGCTCAAGGCCGAGAAGAAGAAGCGCGATGCCGGCGAGACCGCGACCGACGAATGGTTCAAGAGCGTGGAGCCAAGCCTGCTCAAGATCGGCGCGGTGACGCTTGCGCCGTCAACTGAAGCAGGCAAGAGCTCCGGCCTCACCTTTCACTACCCGCCCTACGCCGTCGGTCCCTACGCCGAGGGCGAGTATGTTGCATTCGTGCCGTGGGAGGCGCTGAAGCCGTATCTCAGCGCAGAAGGCACACGAATCTTCGGCGGCGCGCGGCCGAAGGGCGACGCGGAGGAGCAGTGAACGATCGCTAGCTGGATCGCGGATGGGCTCGCGCCAGTGTCCGCGCCAGCGAATCCGTCCAATCAGGAATCCAGCACGCGAACAAAGCCTGCCAGCGATCGGCGTCAGCAGGCTCCGTCTCGAGGTCCACCGACCATTCAATGAGGGTGCGATCGTCCGCGATGATCGGGCGCAGATGCATGGTGCCTTGGTAGCGCGCCGGCGTCGGGCTCCGGCCGCCGTCGTCTTGCGGATAGGGCAGCGGTTCGAGGCCGGCGTAACTCAGGGTGTGCTGCCGGTCCGAGTGATCACCAGGCGCTGACGGATCCAGTTTCCGAGATAGCAGAAGCGTCTGATGGCGCCGACTTCATCGCCGCGCTTGTCGTCTTCGATCACGCTCTCGCTCACCCCGTCGATATAGGCGGGATAGTTGTTGAAATCGCGGATCAGCGACCAGACTTCGTCCAGCGGGTGGTCCAGCACGGCGCTGTAATTGGCTTGGGTCATCGGTGGCTTCCCCTTGGTTTTCGCTACGCGCTGAGGTTGGCTGCTCGCGCGGGCAAAACCCACCCGGTTTCCGACTGCCCATCCGATGGCCATCCAACCTTCACGCACAACCCGGCAATCTCGTTGGTAGCGCTATCTTGCGGCGGCTCTGCAAAGCCGACTAGAATGCCGCCATTGACAAGAGCGCCTGGCATCACGGGCGCCGCTGGGAGGCATTCAATGTCCAAGATTTCGCGCCGCACCTTTGCGGCCTCGACCGCCGCAGTCGCTGCATCCGCCGCTTTCGGCTTGAAGCCCGCGTCTGCCGATGACGCCTATCCCACCCGGCCAATCCAGCTGATCTGCCCGTGGGGTGCCGGCGGAGGAACCGATGCCACTGCACGCATTGTCGGCGTGCTCCTTGAAAAGGAATTCGGTCAGCCGGTGAACGTGGTCAACCGCACCGGCGGCTCCGGCGTGGTCGGCCATTCCGCGATCTCGACCGCCGCACCAGACGGCTACACACTCGGCATCATCACCGTGGAAATTGCGATGATGCACTGGGCCGGCCTGACCCAGCTCACGCCCAAAGATTTCACGCCGTTGGCTCTGATGAATGAGGATCCTCCGGGGATCCAGGTCAAGGCGGATTCACAGTACAAGACGGTGAAGGATCTGGCCGACGCGATCAAGGCCTCCACGCCCGGCAAGTTCAAGGCCTCCGGCACCGGTCAAGGCGGCATCTGGCATCTCGCTCTGGTGGGCTGGCTGCAGGCCATGGGACTGCCGCCGAACCAGGTAGCATGGGTGCCCTCAAATGGCGCCGCGCCGGCGATGCAAGATCTTGCGGCAGGCGGCATCGACTTCACCACCTGCTCCATTCCGGAGGCGCGCGCGATGATCGACGCCGGCAAGGCACGCAGCCTTGCCATCATGGCGCCGAAGCGCGCAGCGACGTTCCCCGACGTGCCCACCCTCAAGGAAGCGATGGGCGTCGACTATACGACCGGGGCCTGGCGTGGCTTCGCCGGCCCGAAGGGCCTTCCTCAGCCGATCGCAACCAAGCTGACGGCTTCGCTGAAGAAGATATTCGAGTCCAAGGAATACAACGACTTCATGTCGTCGCGCGGCTTCGGCGTCGTATGGAACGATGCCGCCGGCTACGCCGCTTTCATGGACAAGGCGGACGCGCAGATGGGCGAAGCCATGAAGGCAGCCGGTATCGCAAAGACCTGAAGCGCGGCTGAAACACGCTACCGCCCAGACCTGGAGGCAGCGCCGTCCGCGGCGCGTCTCGCTTCGATCCCAGGGAGCCGCCATTGCGCGCCAATGATGCCATCGCCGGGCTTGTGCTGATCGTTCTCTCCATCGTGATGATTGCGCTGACCGCGAGCTTCCCCGACTTTCCCGGACAGAAGTACGGCCCATCGTTGTTTCCGCGCATGCTAGGCGCCGGATTGATCGTGTGCGGCGGGATCCTGATATGGAATGGATTGACGGCGCGGCGCAGGGGCGCTCCCTGGGTCGAGTTTGCGCCATGGGTCAGGGAGCCACGTCGTCTCGCCACATTCCTTCTCGTTCTCATTCTGTTGCTACTCTACATCTTCGCGGCCGAAACCGTTGGCTTCATTCCGCTTGCCCTGCTGTTTCTCGGGACCCTGTTCCTCTGGCTCGGCGTGCGGCCGTGGATCGCCGTGGTTACTGCGCTGGTCGGCACCTTCACGATCTATTGGTTCTTCGCCACGCTGCTTCGCGTGCCGCTGCCGCGCGGCTGGCTGAATTCGATTCTCTGAGGCTGACATGCACACCCTGCTCGACGCGAGCCGCCTGATCTTCGATCCCTACGTGCTCTGGGTCATCGCCGCATCAGCGGCGTTCGGCATGTTCGTCGGCGCGATGCCGGGTCTCACCGCCACGATGGCGACGGCGCTGCTCGTACCGGTGACGTTCTTCATGGACCCGGTGCCGGCGCTCGGCGCGATCGTCACGGCAACCGCCATGGCCATCTTCGCCGGCGACATTCCGGCGGCGCTGCTCCGCATTCCAGGTACGCCGGCGTCGGCCGCCTACACGGACGAAAGCTATGCGATGTCCCGGAACGGACAGCTCGATCTCAATCTCGGGGTCAATCTGGTCTTCTCCGTTCTGGGCGGTTTCGTCGGCGTCGCCATCCTGATCGTCTGCGCCCCGGCGCTGGCCGAGGTCGCGATCAATTTCTCCTCGTTCGAATATTTCTGGCTGGCCCTGCTCGGCCTGACCTGCGCCGTCTTCATGACCAGCGACGCGCCGCTGAAAGGAATAACCTCCCTGTTGTTCGGGCTCGCCGTCAATTGCATCGGCATCGATCCCGCAGCAGGCTATCCCCGCTTCACCTTCGGCAGCGTCGAACTTCTGCAAGGTATCAGCTTCATTCCCGCGATGATCGGCATGTTCGCACTGTCCGAACTGCTTCGCGGCATGGTCCACGCCGATGCGACGGGAGCCGTGATCGCGCAAAGGATTGGCAATATCTTCAGCGGCGTGTTCGGCGTCTTCAAGCGCTACTGGTTCAACTTCCTGCGCGGGTCGACCATCGGCGTCTTGATCGGCGCACTGCCCGGGGCCGGCGCCGACATCGCGGCCTGGATTTCCTTCGCAGTCTCGAAGCGATTTTCGAAGGAGCCGGAAAAGTTCGGTACCGGCCATATCGAAGGTATCGTCGATGCGACGTCGGCCAATAATTCTGCGCTCGGCGGGGCCTGGATCCCGGCGCTGGTTTTCGGCATTCCCGGCGATTCCATCACGGCGATCGTGATCGGCGTCCTCTACATGAAAGGGATGAATCCCGGACCGACCGTATTCCTGCAAAACCCGCAGTTCATCTACGCCGTGTTCATCATCTTCATTTTAGCCAACATCCTGATGCTGCCGCTGGGTTGGATCGCGATCAAGGGCGGCAAGCAGCTCTTGCGGGTGCCGCGCAACGTGCTTCTGCCGGTGATCCTGATGTTCTGCTTGGTCGGCTCCTACGCCATGACCAACTCGGTCTATGGCGTCATCATGATGGTAGTGATGGGCCTGATCGGCTGGCTGATGGAAGAGCACGGCTTCCCGATCGCGCCGGCAATCCTGGGGCTTGTGCTCGGGGAGATGCTGGAACAGAACTTCATGACCTCCATGATCAAGGCAGACGGGGCGTTCGTTATGTTCTTCGAGCGGCCGATCGCCGCAACGCTAGGGGTCGTGACGCTGCTGATCTGGGCCACCATGCTGTGGCGCGGGATCAAGGGAAAGCCTGCAACTCTGACCGAGGTCGCCCCGGCACCCTGATGGGGCAAGCGGAGCGCGGGCGCGAACCTCTCGCCTGCGTCGACCGGCCGTTGTACATCAAGGCATGATTCAGAAGGCCAATCTCGATATAAAGACGCTCGCCAAGGAGCTCCGCGCGGGCAGTCGCGCGGCGCTTGCCCGCGCCATCACGCTGGTCGAGAGCCGGCGCGGCGACCATCAGGCGCTGGCGCGCGAGCTGGTGCAGATGCTCCTGCCCGACACCGGCAAGGCGTTTCGCGTCGGCATCACCGGCTCGCCCGGCGTCGGCAAATCCACCACCATCGATGTGCTTGGGACGTACCTGATCGAGCAGAGCCACAAGGTCGCGGTGCTCGCGGTGGATCCGTCCTCGGCACGCAGCGGGGGCTCGATCCTCGGCGACAAGACGCGGATGGCGCGGCTGTCGGCCTCGAGCGAGGCCTTCATCCGCCCCTCGCCGTCCTCGGGCACGCTCGGCGGCGTCGCGGCGAAGACGCGCGAGGCGATGCTGCTGTGCGAGGCGGCCGGATTCGACGTCGTGCTGGTCGAGACCGTCGGCATCGGCCAGTCCGAAACCGCGGTCTGCGACATGACGGATTTCTTCCTGGCGCTGATGCTGCCGGGCGGCGGCGACGAACTGCAAGGCATCAAGAAGGGCCTGGTCGAGCTCGCCGACATGATCGCCATCAACAAGGCCGACGGCGACAATCTCAAGCGCGCCAACGTGACCGCCGCCGACTATCGCGGTGCGCTGCATATTCTCAGCCCCCGGTCCGAGCATTGGCATCCGCCCGTTATCACCTATTCGGCGCTGGCCGGCACCGGCATCGCCGAGCTCTGGCAGAAGGTTTTGGACCACCGCAAGGCGATGAATGCGTCCGGTGACTTCGCCGCACGGCGGCGCGAGCAGCAGGTGAAATGGATGTGGTCGATGCTGGAGCAGCGCATGCTGGCAAGATTGCGCAGCGAGGCTTCGGTGCGGACCAAGGTCCGGAAGATCGAGGCGGAAGTCGCCGACGGCCATCTCACCCCTGCGCTCGCCGCCGAGCAGATCCTGGAGTTGCTGCAATGAGCGACAAGCTCCGCATCCTCCTCACCGGCTTCGGGCCGTTTCCGGGCGCGCCCCATAATCCGACTCAGCCGCTGGTCGCGCGGCTGACGCGACTGCGCCGCCCGGCGCTCGACAATGTCGCAATCGCGAGCCACATCTTTCCGGTCACCTACGCCGCGGTCGACCGGCAATTGCCTGAGGTGCTCGCCGCGCAGAAGCCCGATGCGCTCTTGATGTTCGGCCTCGCGGCGCGCACGCCCTATTTGCGCGTCGAGACCCGCGCCCGCAACGCCGTCACCATGCTGTGGCCGGATGCCGCCAACACCCGCTCGAGCAAGCGCGGCATCGCCGGCCATGCCGATGCGATGACGTTCGGCCCGCACACCGCAAGGCTGCTGCGCGCCGCGCGCCTCACCGGCATCGATGCGCGTCCCTCGCGCGATGCCGGCGCTTATCTCTGCAATTACCTGAGCTGGCGCGCGATCGAGAACGTGAAGGCCGGCGGTCCGCGGCTTGCGGCGTTCATCCACATCCCCCTGCTGGCACGCAACGGCGCTGCGCGGCCCAAGGGCGCAGCCCGGATCACATTGGAGGAACTGGTGGATGCGGGGGAAGCCATGCTGATGGAAATGGTGCAATTGGCGCGCAAGCGGCCCTTGGCAGGACCTCCGCGGGGATAAACATTTAACCCTACCGCGAACAATCCTCACCGGTCCCTCCGCCCTGCGCTACGTAATCCCGCGCGGACCCCCGCGTCCGCCCGAGGACGCGCCATGGACCTCAATCGCCGCTATCTCATCGGAGCCTCGACCGCGGGCATTGCCGGCGCGCTCGCCATGCCGGCTGACGCTGCGCGCGCGGCACCGCTGACGTCCCTGCTCGGGCGCGATGCCACACAATATGGCGTGCGACCCGGAAGCAGCGAGGATCAGGCGCGCGCGCTGCAGCGCGCGATCGACGAAGCCGCGCGGGCGCAAATGCCGCTGGCGCTGCCGCCGGGCGTCTACCGGACCGGACTGTTGCGGCTGCCGAATGGCGCGCAGCTGATCGGCGTGCGCGGTGCGACCAGGCTGGTTTTCACGGGCGGAGCCTCGATGATCCAGAGCGACGGCTCCGATGCGATCGGCCTCACCGGCATCACCTTCGACGGCGGCAACATTCCGCTGCCGACCCGGCGGGGGCTGATTCATGTGCTCGGCGGTCGGGACATTCGAGTCGCCGATTCTGCGGTTACCGGATCCGGGGGCAGCGGCATCTGGCTCGAGCAGGTCGCGGGCGACGTCTCCGCCAACATCTTCACCAACATCGCGTCGACTGCGGTGGTCTCGTTCGACGCCAGGGGCCTCAGCGTTTCCCGCAACACCATCATCGGCACCAACGACAATGGCATCGAGATCCTGCGCACCGCGATCGGCGACGACGGCACGCTGGTCGCCGACAACCGCATCGAGGACATCAAGGCCGGACCCGGCGGCTCGGGCCAGTACGGCAATGCCATCAACGCGTTTCGCGCCGGCAACGTGATCGTGCGCGGCAACCGCATCAGGAACTGCGACTACTCGGCGGTGCGCGGCAACTCGGCCTCGAACATTCACATCACCGGCAACAGCGTCAGCGACGTGCGCGAGGTCGCGCTCTACTCAGAGTTCGCGTTCGAGGCGGCCGTGATCGCCAACAACACCGTCGACGGCGCCGCCGTCGGCGTCTCCGTCTGCAATTTCAACGAAGGCGGCCGTATCGCCGTGGTCCAGGGCAACATCATCCGCAACCTGATCCCGAAACGGCCGATCGGCACCGCGCCGGACGACGATGCCGGCGTCGGCATCTACATCGAGGCTGACACATCGGTCACCGGCAACGTGATCGAGAATGCGCCGTCCTACGGCATCGTCGCCGGCTGGGGCAAATATCTGCGCGACGTCGCGATCACGGGCAACGTGATCCGAAAAGCGCTTGCCGGCGTCGGCGTCTCGGTCGTGCCGGGCGCCGGCACCGCGCTCGTCAACAACAACATGATCTCCGAGACCCCGCGCGGCGCCGTGGTCGGCCTCGACCACGCCCGCGCCGTGACCTCGGATCTGTCGGCCGACGGGGCGCAACGCTTCGCGCAGGTAATGGTCGGCGGCAACGCAGTGCGACGTTAGAACGCGTTCCGCAGCAGCGGGTACTTTGCTTCCAGACCGTCGAGGCTGAAGGTGAATTCGACGACGCGCTCGGGCGCTGCGACGATCTCCTCGGCCGGCGGGGCGAACTGCGGCAGAAGCGCCGCCATCGCTGCAGGCGCGGTCTTCGGCGGCTTCGCGGCGGGCGTCGCGAGCGGCGATCTCACTTCGGGCGCCGAGAACGGTGCCATGGCGGCAGGTGCAAGCGGTGACCGCACGATGGGTGCGGTGAGCGGAGCCCTCGCAGCTGGAGCTCTCAGCGGCGGCATCTCGGCAGGCGCAGTAAAAGATGGCATCTTGGGCGGCGCCGACACATCGGGCGCCGTGAGCGGCGCCAGCGCCGACGGCACGGAGGGCGGCGCAATCGCGGCTTCGGTGATCTCCGCGAGCACATCCCTCTTCGGATCGAGCCTGACCGGCACGGCGGTCTCGGGGGCGATATGCACGGCCTTGGGCTGTACGGTCTGCGCCTGCTGCTCGCGCGGAAACACGCGCGGCATCGTCGCCGGCGACCAGCCGAACGCGGGCGTCACGCTCGCGGCCGCCTCGGCGACGTCCCCGCCGGTCGCGAGCGCGCGCCAGGTCTGGACTGCGAGCTTGGCTTCCTGGATGTTTTCGAGGAATGCGATCTCGGAGTGATAACGGCGCCAGCGGCCGGTCTCGAACATCTCGGAGAGATGTTGCAGTCGCTGCTCGGCAAGGGCGCACCAGCGCGCTGCGATGTCGCGGCCGACGGCCACGGCATGAATTGACTGTTGGCGATGTGTCATGAACCAGCCCGTCAGGAGAAAACACGGACGCGGGGGGACGCAACGCACACGAATCAATTTAGACGCGACATGAATATTTTGTGGAAAAGTTTCGACTTGTCCAGCAACGACACAACGCTCTTCGTCAAATACCGTAGTCGTGCGGAGATTTGTCGTGTTTTCGAGTCAAGCTTCGCACAAGCATAGCGGGCTTGCGGCGTGTTGCCCGAGCCGTGGCGATCGCTGCGGACGCGGCCTTTCAACCGAAAGCTGAACGCACACGACGCTTCAAAGAATCGGCCCCCAAAAGAAAAGACCCGTCCGGGGGGACAACCGGACGGGTCAAGCCATATGGGCGCTTGGGGTGGATGGGCGCTCGCGCCTGATATGACTGATGGGGAGGGATGACCGCTCCCACATCAGTTGGTCGTGGCAGCTGGCTGAACGTTCAATGCGAGGGTTCGCTTTTTTGACCTTCGGCCCGCGCGCATCTTTGTCGCGGCGGCTATCGCGCAGCCGGTCTATCTGCCTGAGAAACCGCGGATTTATCGTCTCCGCTGGACAGCGATGGTTGCTCGATCGCACGGCTGCCGGGCTCGCCCTGACGCTTCTCCGCATCTTCACGTTTTGTTGTACCGGACGCAGCCGCAACCGGCGAGGCGCTGTCGGCGGAAACGGCCATGACGGCGGCAAAGGCGTCGGTCTGCCCGTCTCCGAAAAGGTCGTCACGTCCGGGTGAGCCGAGGTCGCGCGCGGTCCTTGCCAGCGTCATGCGTAGCGCCTCCGGCTTCAAGGCGTGATTGCGCTCTAGGAGCAGCGCCGCCACGCCGGAGACATAAGCGGCCGAGAACGAGGTTCCCGAGGTCATCTGGTATTTACCGGCGGGTGCCGGCAGGAAGATGTCGACGCCGGGGGCTGCGACCGCGATGTAGTTGCCGCGGTTCGAGGCGGAGAACAGCCTGTCCTGCTGATCCGTCGCGCTGACCGCGATCACATTGGGATTGGCAGCCGGATAGAGCGGCGGCGATTTCGCGCCGGCATTGCCGGCGGCCGCGATCAGCACGAGGCCGCGTGCGGCCGTCGCCGCGATCGCGCGCTCGATGATCGCGTCCTTCGGGCCGGCAAAGCTCATATTGACGATCTGCGCGCCGTGCTCGGCGGCGTAGTTCAGTGAGCGCAGGATGATGTAGGAGGAGCTCTCGGCACCGCCATTGGCGCCACCGAAGGCCCGGATGGCGATGATGCGCGCCTCGGGCGCGCTGCCCATCAGCCGGGCATGCGCCACGATGGCGCCGGCGATGCCGGTGCCGTGGACGTGCGGCCCCTCGGGACTGCCGAGCGCGTCGAAATTGTCGGCGACGGAATTGGCGAGTTCGGGATGCTTGGCATCGATGCCGGAGTCGATCACGGCAACCGTGACATTGGCTCCGTGCGCCAGCGCATGCGCCTGCGGCAGGCGGAGTTTTGCCAGCGCATATTGCGCGGGATCGCCCTCGACCGGCACGGACGATTTCTGGTCCTGGAGCACGTAGCGGAAGTTCGGCTGGACCGAGCGCACGCTGCCGTCGGCCGCGAACTCACGCCGCACCGTCTCGGCAGGTCGGCCGTCGGTGATGCGGAACAGGCCGAACGTCGCCCCGATCAGCGGAAAATTCTCGGAGGCGACGCGCGCGAGGCCGTGGCGACGCGCAAGCTCGTCGGCCTCCGTCACCGACAGAGCGCCGTCGATCTCGGCGACGAATTCGCCTGCGAAGCTGCGCTGGTTCACCGCGACCGGCGTGTTGTTGCCGCGCCCCTTGCGGGCGCTCTTCTTGTTGCCCGATTTTCCACTGCCCTCGCCGCCCGCGTTCGGCTGTGCCAGGCATTCGCCGTCGGCAGCCCGGTAGGGCGCCGAGCAGGCCGGGTAGAGGTTGGGGGAGTAGCGCGCATAAGGCAGCACCGGCATCGGTCCCACCCGCGCCGAAGGAATCCGGGCGGTCGTGATCGGACGCGGAGCGCGATCGACCGACACCGCCCTGGCGGATAGGGTCGGGCTGACCCGCGGGGCAATGCTCGGAGAGATGGTCGGCGTGCGCGAGGGAACGCTGATCGTCGGCGTTCGCATGATCGCCTGCGCCTGCGCAACCTCGACGCCGAGACAGGAGGCGACCAGAAGGGCGGCCCCGACCGATGAAGCGTAGGCCCCGGCACGCACCCAGCTCTCGGACTTGCCCGTCATCGGCTCAGCGGCGCGCCTAGGGCACCGCGACGGCGAGGTTGACGAACTTCTCGCGCTGCATTCTGCCGAGCAGCGAGGCGAGCTCGTCCTGGCTCATCGCCTTGTCGAACTGGAGGCGGAACATGCCGCCCTTGGCGTCGCCGATGATCGAAGCCTGGTAGCTGTCGAGCAGCGCGGTGATGTCGGCGACGCGTGCCTCGGGCGTGAATCGCACCAGCGCGCGCGCCGGCGCAGCCGTGCTGCCGAGCTCGCGCGTGATCGGCGCGCTGGTCGAGAGCGAAGCCGTCTGGAAGGTCGCCGGCTGGTTCTTCATCAGCACGGCACCGATGATTCCGGCTTGCAGCACGAGTGCGATGGCGCCGAGGCTCGCCGACCATGCCAGCGTGCGCGGCGACAGGTTCGCGAAGAAGGTCGAGATGCGCGCCGACAGCGGCAGCGAGCCGCTCGCCCGCGCCGGCTCAGCGTCGATCGCGGCGAACAGCTTCTGCATCGCGCGCGCCGACGGAGCACCCAGGCTCTCGTTCAGATGGATGGTCTCTGCGTACTCGCCGCGGACCGCGGCATATTGCCTGGCAAGCTCGGGATCGCGCGCCAGGGCTTCCTCGACGCGGCGCGCATCGCGCGCGCTCAGCGTGCCGGCGGCGTGCCAGGGCAGCAGCAGTTCAATTTCACTGGGCTCTTGCTCCAGCATCTTCTTGCTCAATGCCATCATGGCCAGCCTCGCTCAACGCCGGCTGCCTTCAGCAGTTCGGCCAGTTTCTTGCGCGCATAGAACAAGCGCGTCTTCACAGTGTTCTCCGGAATTCCGACGATTTCGGCCACCTCTTCCACGGACTTCTCGTGGTAGTAGACGAGATCGACGATTTCCCGGTGTTCCGGCGAGAGGCCCGTCAGACACTCCCGCAATGCCTCACTGGTATCATTCTTCTGCGCCACCGTTTCCGGATCATCGGACGTGTCCTCGATCGCGTTGGCGGCTTCTTCGTCCAACTCAAAATCCTTCCTGCGCCGAAGCGCAGACAGGGCCTTGAATCGGGTGATTGCCAGCAGCCAGGTGGAAACGGCGGATCGGCCTTCGAACTTGCCGGCTTGACGCCAGACGTCGAGAAACACCTCGCTGATGAGGTCTTCCGCCGCCTGCTCGTCGCGCACGAGCCGCAGTCCGAACCTGTAGACCCTGACATGGTGCCGCCCGTACAGCACCTGCATGGCGAGCCGGTCACCTTGGGCGATCCTGGCGATCAGAACCTCGTCGGAAGCCGCCTGTGTCGCGCTCAATGGCCGTCTCGCAAAGTTGGTCGGGTCGATGCGGCGGGCGGTTCGACGGGGGGTGCAAAATTGTTCAGATTACCGCAATCATGCGGGGGCCAGTGTGAGCTACCCCACACAGGCCCATTTTTATGGTCCCATCCGCGGCGATCAGCGGCGTCAATCCAAATCGGTAACATAATACTGAGACACTTTCCCTGCGGAAGGCACAGGCGCCGGCCTGGTTCGGTTCCATAGCAGCCCTGTCCAGGTTTGTCGCACCAAGCCCTGTTTTGGCTCGATCGCGTCGCACACGATGCATGATCGCCGGCAAGAATCGCACGATCGCTGATCATCTTGTTCCGTGCTGCACGGTTCGGATTCGGCTCCAAGGATACCAAACCTAAAGGCTTGCCACGTAGATTTTTGCGCTGACATCCACCATTGGCGGGACCATGAGCACGGCCGCGACGTCCTTTCCCGAGAGGAATGCCGCAGAGGTCGCGGAGCTCGTCCTCGCGCCCGAGACGGCCGCTTCAGAAGTCAGGGCACGCCGAACCCGGCAGCGCCGCCAGATGTATGTCGGCCAGGTCGCGAGCTACTCGCTGGGAGCCTCGGTCCTGCTGCTCTACGCTTATGACGGCACGATCTCCATGGGAGTTCCGTCGCTGTTCTGGGTCGGCGGCCTCCTGATCATCGGGACGTTCACGGTGCTGTCCGAAGCCGGTTTCGGCGACCGGTTCGAGGATCATTACCTCACCGTCTATCAGATCTCGGCCCACATGGCGCTGCAGCTGGTGTTCCTGCTCGCGGTGCCCACGGTCGGGGTCGCGTTTCTCGCAGTGTTGTTCCTGATCTTCGCCTTCGGCACGCTGCGTATGACGTCGAGCCAGGCGATGCTCACCTGGGGCCTTGCCACCTGCGGGCTCGCCACGGTTTTCCTGGGCTCGGATCTGCCGATCGGACTGCCGGTCACGACCCGGCTGCAGCGAGCCGCCTCGATGCTCTGCTTCGTGCTGGTGATCGGCCAGTGCGCCTTCCTCGGCCTGTTCGGCGCCACCTTGCGCAAGATCCTGTACCGGCGCAGCATCGAACTGAAGGCCGCGTATCGGCGTATCGAGGAACTGGCCGAGCTCGACGAACTCACCGGCGCCTATAACCGCGGCTGCATCATGCGGCTTCTAGATGCCGAGATCGAGAAGTCGCGTCAGGCATCCACGCCTTGCGCGATCGCGCTGATCGATATCGACTGGTTCAAGCGCATCAACGACGCCCACGGCCATCCCATCGGCGACGAGGTGCTGCGGACCTTCGCGATCACTATTTTCGCCAACCTCCGCCCGGCCGACAGTTTCGGCCGCTACGGCGGTGAGGAATTCCTGCTGCTGCTGCCGGACACGTCGGGCGACGTCGCGCACCGTATGCTCGAGCGCTTGCGCGGCATCGTTGCCGATCTCGACTGGAGTGCATTCTCTCCGGGCATGCGGGTGACCATTTCCGCGGGCGTCGCGACGCTGCGCGACATTGATACTGCAGACACCTTTCTCGCGCGTGCCGATCGCGCGCTTTATTCCGCCAAGGCGCAAGGGCGCAATTCTATTGTAACGAGCTGACCAATCCATTTTCTCCCGCTGCGACAGAAGCCGTAGCCGGGCCGAACGCTCCAGGACAGGGCAATGAGATCCAAATCCGCAAGACCATCCGAAAACCTGCTCGAGGAATTGCAGGCCGCCCTCTCGCACGGCACCGTTGCGCGCCGGGTCGAGACGCTGCGCCGTGTCACCGATCTCTTCGCGGGCAACGCAATGGACTATTCCGACGACCACATCCGCGTGTTCGACGACGTGTTCCAGTGCCTGATCGGGCAGATCGAGACGTCAGCCAGGGCGCTGCTCGCCGAACGCCTCGCACCGATCGCGGCTGCGCCGCCGAAAATCATCCGCACGCTCGCACTCGACGAGGCCATCGAGGTCTCCGGCCCGGTGCTGTCGAAATCGGAACGGCTGGACGAGGCGACGCTGATCGAGATCGCGCACACCAGGGGCCAGGCGCATCTCAAGGCGATCTCGCTACGGCGGATACTGTCGGAAGCGCTGACCGACGTGCTGGTGATGCGGGGCAATGAGGACGTGGTGCAATCGACCGTCAGCAATCCGGGCGCGCGGCTTTCCGAGGGAAGTCTTACCGAGCTCGTCATCCGCGCCGAACGCGACGACGACCTCGCCAGCTGCATCGGCCTGCGGTCCGACCTGCCGCGCCATCACTATTTGAGGCTGGTCGCCAAGGCATCCTTGAGCGTGCGCAGGAAGCTTGCGGCCGCGCATCCCGAGCTTGCGGACGAAGTGTCGAGCGTAGTCCAGCAAGCGGCCCAACGGGCTCGCGCTGCCGCCATGACGAAGCAGACCGAGATGGCCCGCGCGCTGGTGAAATCGCTGCACGACGACGGCCGCCTCAACGAGCTCCAGGTCACCACCTTCGCCGAGCAGGGCAAGTTCGACGAAACCAATGCGGGGCTGGCTGCACTCGCGAGCGTCGCGGTCGAGACCGCCGAAACCATGATGATCGAGAGCCGCACCGAGGGCGTGATGATCCTCGCCAAGGTCGCCGGCATGCAATGGTCGAGCGTGCGGGCCATCATCGCCATGCGCGAGAAGCTATCCGGCGGGTCGCAGACCGACATTCTGACGCTGCGCGACACCTATGAGGCGCTGCGTCCATCGACTGCGCAGCAGGTGCTGCGCTTCCACCGCATGCAGCTGGGCGCGACGCCGGCGGCGTGAAGCCGGCACGCTAAAATGCGATGAGACCAGGATGAATCGTCATCGCGCTTCAGGTTGTCGTTTGAGCATGATCTTTTCGGAAAACCGCTGCACACTTTTCCGGATCATTCTCTAATAGCGCAGGACCTTCGATCCCACCAGCGCGCCGATCGCAGTCACCAGCGCGGTCGCGAGCGTGTACCAGGTCGCGACGAACAGGGGCGAGTCGTCGGTGCAGTGCGAGGCATAGAGGGTCGCGGCGAGGCCCGCCGACACCAGCCCGGCGAGCGCGCCGGCGAGCGCGGGGCTTGACGGCGCGCCGTGGCGCAGGCCGAACAGCGCCCCCGCAAGCAGCGGCAGCGACATCGCAGGGATCGCGACCAGGCACACCCTGGAGTTCCTGCCCATCAAGCGCATCGTCATCGGCATGGCCGGGGCCATCATCGCCTCGCTGCCGATCGCAACCGCCAGCAGCCCGACCGGCAGCAGCAGCAGCCAGGCCCAGCCGCGCAGCAGGGCTTCGGGACGCGACAAATGCAGGCTGATGATGATCGCGGGAATTGCGAGCGACAGCGTCACCGCGAACTTCATGTCGAAGAACGGGTTGTGCATCGCGCTCATCACGTCGGCGCGCACGCCGAGGAATGTCGCAAAAAACAGGATCGAAAACGGCGCGGCCACCAGCAGCGCCATGGTCAGCACGGCGCCGACGCGTGGAGCGCGGTTCGCGTTGTCGGCTGCGAGCGAGCGAATGAGTTGATCGGTGTCCATGACTAATGGTCCCGCAGTTTGGCCGTCAGCGCGGCAAGTCCGCGATGCAGCGCGACCCGCACCGCACCCTCGCTCATCGATAACTTTGCCGCCGTATCCTTGATCGAGGCCGCCTCGACCGCGATCGATTGCAGCACGTCGCGCTGACGCTGCGGCAGCGTGCCCAGTTGGGCGGCGACCTCGCCGGCTGACGCGGTCTCCTGCGGCACCTCGCCCGGCAGCGCCTCGGCGAAGTCGTCGATGTTGACGAACACGCGCTTGCCGCGCCGGCGGAGCGTGTCGATCAGCTTGTTGCGGCCGATCGCAAACAGCCAGGGCGCGAAGGGGGCTTCGCTGTCCCAGGTGTGCCGCTTCAGATGCACCGCCAACAGAATCTCCTGCACGATATCCTCGGCCTGGTCGGGAGGCTGACCTGCCCGCGCCAACCCGCGCCTCGCGGCAGCGCGCAGCACCGGCGTGATTGCCTTCAACAAGCGATGATACGCTGCGTCATCGCCAGCCATGGCCGACCGCATCAGGCCGGTCCATTCGTCCTCACGTCCGCGCACGCGCGCCCTCACCAAGCAATTCGGCCGCTCTTTCAATTTGTTACGGGGCGTCGAATAGATCACGAATTCGTGATCTAGCCGGGGCCTCGCGACCGATGCGGCCATTAACATCTCTGGGGCGGCTCATAACACCGATCGGCGCGTTCCGCATCGTGCGCCCGGCCGCGAGGGGCGGTTTGCCCCGTTTTTGCCGGGTCTAACCCGAAGATTCCCATTTTCTGCCCCGCTGTCGTCACGCCCCAGGGTCTCTGTTCGTTGCCGGGACGGGCGGAATTGGGGAGATCGTCAACATGATGAAAGCCAGCGCACGCGCGGCCCTGATTGTCTCGGCCGGGCTTTTCCTGCTGTTCGGGGGCTTTGCACAGGCGGAGCCGAGTTCGGCCGCAGGCAATAAATCGGACAGCGCGGAGAAGCAGGCCGACACGGCCAAGCACCGGCGCCATGACTCGCGCCGCACCGGCAGCAGCAAGACGGCGCAGAAATCCGACGACAAGTCCGCCGGGAAGGGCGCCGCGACAAGGACGGACGAGGCCAGGAACGAGAACAGGAACGACAACAAGACAGGCAGTGAGGTTCCGACGTCGAGCCAGATGCCGCCGGAGGTCGCCAATGCCAACGCGCAGCTCGCCACCGATACGCCAACTGCGGCTGCCGCCTCCGCGATGACGAACCGCGCCAACGATAATGTTCACGCTGCAGCCGACAATACCAACGTCGCGCCCCCCGAAAGCCAGGTCGTCGCGCCCGATCAGCTCAACGATATCGATCGCGCCGTGCAACAGGAGAGCCCGCCGGCGCAGAAGGCGGTGATTGCCGCAACCGAGGCGCAGCCGCGGCCCGCGCCGGTGATGGCAAGCAGCCAGCAGAGCTCGGCCTGGGACCAGAGCTCGCTGATCGGCAAGATCTTCATCGGCGTCGGCACGCTGCTGACGCTGGCGTCCGCCGCCCGGATGTTCATGGCGTGATTGCCGGCCGATTTCCGGCCTGGGTAACCGGCTGATGGACCCCGTCCGGAACGCGCCTCTCGTCGCGTTCCGGCGGCCGGTAGCCTCTTGAAGCCCACCGCGCCAGCGGGCACATTGCCTGCCCAATCAAAAGCGTGGGTGGAGCATGAGCACGTTCGAACACATCATCGTCGAGAGCAAAGGCGCGGTCGGCATCGTCAAGCTGAACCGGCCGAAGATGCTCAACGCGCTCTCTTTCGGCGTCTTCCGCGAGATTGCCGCGGCGGTCGACGATCTCGAGGCCGATGACGCCGTCGGCTGCATCGTCGTGACCGGTAACGAGAAGGCCTTTGCCGCCGGCGCCGACATCAAGGAGATGCAGCCCAAGGGCTTCATTGACATGTTCTCCGAGGATTTCGCCGCGATCGGCGGCGACCGCATCGCGCGCTGTCGCAAGCCGACCATCGCCGCGGTCGCCGGCTACGCGCTCGGCGGCGGCTGCGAGCTCGCCATGATGTGCGATTTCATCATCGCCGCCGACACCGCAAAGTTCGGCCAGCCCGAGATCACGCTGGGCACCATTCCCGGCATCGGCGGCACCCAGCGCCTGACGCGCGCGATCGGCAAGTCCAAGGCAATGGATCTCTGCCTCACCGGCCGGATGATGGATGCGGAGGAAGCCGAACGCTCGGGCCTCGTCAGCCGCATCGTACCCGCTGACAAGCTGATGGACGAAGTGATGGCGGCAGCCGAGAAGATCGCCGCGATGTCGCGCCCTGCGGCCGCGATGGCCAAGGAAGCGGTGAACCGCGCCTTCGAGACCACGCTGGCCGAGGGCATGAGCGTCGAGCGTAACCTGTTCCACTCGACCTTTGCGCTCGAGGATCGCTCTGAGGGCATGGCTGCGTTCATCGAGAAGCGCAAGCCGGTGAACAAAAACCGGTAAGGCAAACCGGTCAGGCAGGTGTAAGGCCCTGCCGCGTTCCCGCGGCCCCCTGTGACGGAGCTGCAACAAGCACGGATTTCATGGGGGTTTTTCCCGCGGCAGTTTGCCTGCGGGACCTGGGCTGGTTTAACAGTTAAGACGACCGCCGTCGGCGGGGGCGGACAGCCGGGAATTTCGCGGGAACATATGATTGGGCGTATCGCCAGAGCTGGTCGCGGGGTGACGCGGCATCGATCGGGCGTGGGTCCCGCGTTTGCAACATGGGCCACGCTGGCGCTCTCGTGCGCCCTGCCCTCCGCCGCCTGGGCCGAAGCCCTGCCGGAAGCCCTGTCCAAGGCCTACCAGACCAACCCGCAGCTCAATGCCGAGCGCGCGCGCCAGCGCGCGACCGACGAGAACGTGCCGCAGGCGCTTGCCGGCTATCGGCCGCAGATCCTGGCCAGCCTCAGCGCCGGCCTTCAATCGGTGCGCAATCTGTTGCCCGACAACACCATCCAGACCGCCAACCTGAAACCCTGGATCATCGGCGTCACCGTGACGCAGACCCTGTTCAACGGTTTCCGCACCGCCAACAGCGTGCGGGCCGCGGAACTTCAGGTGCAGTCGGGTCGCGAGGCGCTGCGCAATGTCGGCCAGGGCGTCCTGCTCGATGCGGTCACCGCCTACACCAACGTGCTCGCCAACCAGTCGTTGGTGGAAGCACAGCGCTCCAACGTCGCCTTCCTGCGCGAAACATTGTCGGTCACCCAGCGCCGCCTCAACGCCGGCGACGTCACGCCGACCGACACCGCGCAGGCCGAGGCCCGCCTCAACCGCGGCCTTGCCGATCTCAACGCGGCCGAGATCGCGCTCGCCGTCAGCCAGGCGATTTATGCGCAGGTGGTCGGCAATGCGCCGTCGCAGCTTCGGCCGGCCGAGGCCGTCGACCGCTATCTGCCGAAGAGCCGCGAGGACGCCATGTCGATGGCGATCCGCCAGCATCCGGCGGTGATGGCCGCAAGTTTCGACGTCGATGTCGCCTCCACCAATATCCGCATCGCCGAGGGCACGCTGCTGCCGAGCGCCACCATCCAGGGCAGCGCAAGCAAGAGCCGCAACAACGACCCGACGCTAGGCACCTTCGCCGAAGACCAGGCCTCGATTGTCGCCAACGTCACCGCGCCGATCTACGACGGCGGTCAGGCCGCGGCGCAGACCCGGCAGGCCAAGGAGATCACGGCACAGAGCCGGCTCGTGCTCGATCAGGTTCGCAACCAGGCGCGCACGGCGGCGGTCAGCGCATGGGTTGCCAATGAAGGTGCCAAGGTCACGGTCTCGGCCTCGGAGTCCGAGGTGAAGGCGGCGACCGTCGCGCTGCAGGGCGTGCAGCGCGAGGCGGCCGGCGGACAGCGCACGACCGTGGACGTCTTGAACTCGCAAGCCGATCTGATCCAGGCCAAGGCCCGCCTCATCGGCGCGCAACGCGACCGCGTGATCGCCTCCTACACGCTGCTCAGCGCCATCGGCCATCTCGACGTCAAGACGCTGAACCTGAACACGCCGGACTACCTGCCCGAGGTTCATTACCACCAGGTCCGCGACGCCTGGCACGGCCTGCGCACGCCGTCGGGACATTAGCAGCCGGCGCGCGGCATCTCCAGCGCTCTGCCTCCCTCGCCGTCTTTGACGGTGCCCGGTCGTGCACGTTGACGACTCGCGTCCGCTTGCGAACCTTGTTGAGCAGCTATGCAGCCAAGCGCAGCACCTGACCCGGCTGATCTGATACCGTCCCAGCCGCATTTCCAAAGAACGAAACAGGGAGAGAAGCCATGCACAGCCGACGCAGCATCCTGCTCGCCTCCCTTGCCGCCGGAGTAGCATGACCAGCAAAGCCCGCGCCCGTGCGGCGCAGCCCGCAACGCCGATCAATTTCGACGTCCCGGCGCATGCCTGCGACTGCCACACCCACATTCACGGCGATCCCCAGAGGTTTCCGTTCTTCGCGGGGCGCGTCTATACGCCGGAGCCGGCGAGCCCCGAAGAAATGGCGGCGCTGCACAAGGCGCTGCATATCGAGCGCGTGGTGATCGTGACGCCGAGCGTCTACGGCACCGACAATTCCTCCACCTTGTTCGGCATGAAGGCGCGTGGTGCGACCGCGCGCGGGGTCGCCGTGATCGACGACAGGACCACCGAGGCGCAGCTCGATGCGATGCAGGCGGAAGGCTTCCGCGGCATCCGCATCAATCTGGCGACTGGGGGCATCAACGACACCAATATCGGCCGCGCCCGCTTCACCACAGCCGTCGAGCGCGTGAAGGCGCGCGGCTGGCATGTGCAGCTCTACACCACGCCGGTGATGATCTCTGCGATCAAGGATCTCGTGCTGGCATCGCCCGTGCCCGCCGTGTTCGACCATTTCGGCGGGCTCGAGGCCCCACTTGGGCTGGAGCAACCGGGATTTTCCGACCTGATGGCCCTCGTCAAGTCCGGCAAGGCCTATGTGAAGATCTCCGGCGCCTATCGCTCGTCGAAGCTCGCACCCGACTATCAGGATATGGTGCCCTATGCCCGCGCGCTGATCGCGGCCAATGCGGACCGCATCGTCTGGGGCACCGACTGGCCGCATCCGGATTCCAGCCGCGTCGAGGGACGCAAGCCCACCGACATCGCGCCTCTCTATCAGATCGACGATGGCCGCCTGCTCAACCAGCTTCCGGTGTGGGCGCCGGAGGCGGATGTGCGCAAGAAGATCCTGGTCGACAATCCGGCGCGGCTCTACGGGTTCTGACGGTCAGCGCCCGCTTCGGGAGAAGAACGAGATCAAGACCGGCAAGGTCACCAGGATCACGACCGGCGCCAGCATCATGCCGGTGACGACGACGACCGCGAGCGGCTTCTGCACCTGCGAGCCGATGCCTTCCGATAGTGCCGCCGGCAACAGGCCGACGCCTGCGACGACGCAGGTCATCAGCACGGGGCGGAGCTGAAGCTCGCCGGTGCGCACCACCGCGCTCATGCGGTCCATACCCTCTTCGATAAGCTGGTTGAACTGCGACAGGATGATGATGCCGTCCATCACGGCGATGCCGAACAGCGCGATGAAGCCGATCGCCGCGGAAACGCTGAACGCCGTGCCTGTTATCAGCAGGCCGAGCACGCCGCCGAAGATCGCCATCGGAATCACGCTCATCGCGAGCAGCGTGTCGGTCATCGAGCCGAAATTGAACCAGAGCAGCACGCCGATCAGCGCCAGAGAGATCGGCACCACGATCGACAGCCGCCGGATCGCGTCCTGGAGATTGCCGAACTCGCCGACCCATTCCATGTGCGAGCCCGGAGGCAGCTGCACCTGCTCGGCGATCTTGTCCTGCGCCTCGCGGATGGCGCTGCCGAGATCGCGCTCGCGCACCGAGAACTTGATCGGTAGATAGCGCTCCTGCTGCTCGCGATAGATGTAGGCGGCGCCGGAGACGAGGCTGATGTTGGCGACCTCGCTCAGAGGGATTTGCGTGACGGTGCCGTTCGGACCGGGCGCGCCGATCCGCAAATTCTGGATCGCCTCCGCGCTCCTGCGATATTCCGGCGCAAGACGGACGATGATCGGGAAGTGACGATCGCTGCCCGGCTCGTAGAGATCCCCCGCCGTGTCGCCGCCAATCGCGACCTTGATGGTGGCGTTGATGTCGCCGGGCGCGAGGCCGTAGCGCGCGGCCTTGGCGCGATCGATGTCGATCTGGATGGTCGGCTGCCCGAGCGAGGTGAACACGGCAAGGTCGGTGACGCCCTGTACGGTGGCCAGCACCGACTTGATCTTGTTGGCGGTGTCGGTCAGCGCCTGGAGGTCGCTGCCGAACAGCTTGATCGAGTTCTCGCCCTTCACGCCGGAAACGGCTTCGGAGACGTTGTCCTGGAGATATTGCGAGAAGTTGAACTCGACGCCGGGAAAGCGGTCGTCGAGCTGCTTGAGCAGTTGCGCGGTCAGCTCTTCCTTGTCGCGCGTGCCGGGCCACTGGCTCACGGGCTTGAGCGGCGCGAAGAACTCGGCATTGAAGAAGCCGGCAGCGTCGGTGCCGTCATCGGGACGGCCGTGCTGCGATACGACGGACTCGACCTCGGGCCGGGCACGAATCACCTTGCGCATCTCGTTGACGTAGCTGTTGCCTTCCTGGAGCGAAATGGTCGGCGGCAGCGTGGCACGAATCCAGAGATTGCCCTCCTCCAGCTTCGGCAGGAATTCGAGGCCGAGCAGCCGGCTGAGCGCCACCGTCATCAGCACGAGGCCGACCGCACCGCCGAGGACGATGTTGCGATTGGCGACCGCCCAATACAGCAACGGCGAGTACAACCGGTGCAGGATCAGCATCACCTTCGTCTCGGTTTCCTCGACATGCGCGGGCAGGATGATCGCGGACAGTGCGGGCGTCACCGTGAAGGTGGCGAGCAAGCCGCCGGCGAGCGCATAGGCATAGGTGCGGGCCATCGGCCCGAAGATGTTGCCCTCGACCCCGGACAGGGTGAACAGCGGCAGGAAGGCCGCGATGATGATCGCCGCGGCGAAGAAGATCGAACGCGAGACGTCGGCAGCCGCGCTGAGGATGGCATGGCTCTTCATGCCGAACAGCGTCTCGGGCGATATGTGCTCGGATTCCGAGATCGGCGTCGTCTGCGTCAAGCGGCGGAAGATCGCCTCCACCATGATGACGGTGGCGTCGACGATCAGGCCGAAATCGATCGCGCCGACCGACAACAGGTTTGCCGATTCCCCACGCAGCACCAGGATGATGACGGCGAAGAACAACGCGAACGGAATGGTCGCGCCGACGATCAGCGCGCTGCGAAGATCGCCGAGGAAGATCCACTGCAACAGCACGATCAGCAGGATGCCGACCACCATATTGTGCAGCACGGTGTGGGTGGTGAGATCGATCAGGTCCTTGCGGTCGTAGATGCGCTCGATGCGCACTCCCGGCGGCAGAATGGTGGAGTTGTTGATTTGCTGAACGAGCTGCTCGACCCGTTTGATGGTCGGCGTGCTCTGCTCGCCGCGGCGCATCAGGACGATGCCTTGCACGATATCGTCGTCGTCGTCGAGGCCGGCGATACCGAGACGCGGCTTCTGACCGACGGTGACGGATGCGACGTCCTTGACCAGCACCGGGTTGCCGCCGGTCTGCGCCACCATGGTATTGGCGAGGTCGTCGATCGAGCGGATCAGGCCGACGCCGCGCACCACGGCCGATTGCTGGCCGATATCGACGGTGTTGCCGCCGACATTGACATTGGAATTGCCGACCGCCTGGAGCAGTTGCGGCAGCGTCAGCCCGTTGGCGACCAGCTTGTTGAAATCGACCTGAATCTCGTAGGTCTTGCTCTTGCCGCCCCAGCCGGTGACGTCGATGACGCCGGGCACAGCGCGGAAACGGCGCTGGAGAATCCAGTCCTGGATGGTCTTGAGGTCGAGCACGCTGTAATTGGGTGGGCCGACCAGGCGATAGCGGAAGATTTCTCCGATCGGACTAAGCGGCGAGATCTGCGGCTGCACGTTGCCGGGCAGCGGAGCGAGCTGAGCCAGGCGGTTCAAGACCTGCTGCAACGCCTCGTCATAGGTGTAGGCGAAGGAGAACTGGATTTTGACGTCGGACAGACCGTAGAGCGAGATGGTGCGGATGGTCGTGATGTTCTTCAGGCCCGCGACCTGGGTCTCGATCGGGATCGTGATGTAGCGCTCGATCTCCTCCGCCGACAGCCCCGGGCTCTGCGTCACGATGTCGACCATCGGCGGCGTCGGATCGGGATAAGCCTCGATGTTGAGCTGGTTGAACGCGATCAGGCCGCCGATCAGAACGGCCGCAAACATTCCGACCATCAGGAAGCGCCGGTCGACGGCAAGGGCAACGAGACGATCCATTCAGGTCTTCAACTTCTTGGGGTCGTCGATCAGCTGCCGGAGGCCGCACGGTCGATGAACAGGCTGCCCTTGGTGATAATCTGCTCGCCGGGCTTGAGATTGCTGGTGACCTCGACGAGGTTGCCGTTGATGAGACCGATCTTGATCTGACGCAGCTCGACCGACTTGTCCTCGCGCGCGACCCAGATACGGACGTTGTCGGCTTCATAGATCAACGCCTGCTTCGGCACTGCCGGCGCGGCGCGGTCGCCGGCCGAATAGATCGTGACGTTGGCGAACATCTCCGGCTTCAGCAGGCCGTCCTTGTTGTCGATGGTCGCGCGAACCAGAAGGCGGCGGGTGCCGGGGTCGATCGCAGCGGCGACGTAGTTGATCCTGGCGGTGAACGGATGGCCTGGGAGCGCCATCACGTTGACGGCGATGTCCTGGCCGATGCACACCGCGGCTGCGTCGCTCTCGCGCACGAAGGCGGTGAGCCAGACCGTGGAGAGATCGCCGATCACGAAGACCGGATCGCTGGCGCCGGAATTGACGTACTGCCCGGGCCCGATCTTGCGCTGCACGACCGTGCCGGAGATCGGCGAATAGATCGTGACCTCCCGATTGATCGTGCCCTTGTCCTGGAACGCCTTGATGGTCTCGTCCGTGAAGCCGAGGATGCGAAGCTTGTTGCGCGCAGCTTCCAGCGCCGTCACCGAGGAGCGCATGTCGTTCTGCGCCTGGACCTGGGTTGCTTCCGCCTGCTGATAGTCCTTCAGCGGAATGGCATGGCCCTCATAGAGGTCCTTGGCGCGCTTGAACTGGATGTCGGAAAGCTCGAGCGCAGACTTCGCCTTGTTCTGCGAGGTCATCGCCGCGATGAAATCGTTCTGGGCCTGCACGGTGTCGGCGGCCTCGATCGTAAACAGCGGTTGACCTTGTTTCAGCATCTCGCCCGGCTTGGCCAGCAGCTTGGTGACCCGGCCGGCATAGGGCGAGAATACCGGCGTCGAGCGGTCCTCGTCGACCGCGACCTTGCCCTCGGTGACATACTCGGCTCGGAAGCTCTTGGCCTTGACCGGCTCGATCGTCAGCGTCGCCCATTCGGACGGCGTGGGCGTGAAGGTCTGCGCATTTCTGCGCGACTGGCTGGAAATCTCGGAGTGCTTTTTTTGCTTTGGCCCCGAAGAATGGAAGCCGTAGGCACCGGCGCCTGCAAGAGCTAGTAAAACTACGGATGTGATCACCCGTTGTTTTGTAATCACGTGCAATCGCTTGGTATTCTCAACTACCATGGGTCCCGGTCGTGTCTGCGACGATCTCGGCAAATGCTGCCTCATCGGTCGCGCTAATAGTGCCGAATTGGGATTTCAAACAACCTTAAAAACGCTGGGTCTCTTGCGGTTTGCGTTAAAGTTTTGCGACATGTCAGCTTCATGTCAGCTTCGCGCAGGCCATTGCGCAGGATGACTGCCGAGTGGCATCGCAGGACGGCTCCATTGTGCCGGCGTCTTCGACAGCACTGCTGAATGACGCACCGCCTTCAACGTCCCGAACGCAGATGGCATGCTTTCGATGAACGCAGCATGTACGGCCTCGCCCGTAAGATCCGGGGTGTTCAGCCCACCGTCCAGCCGGCCGAGATTCCACAACCATCGCCCGGTCTGCGCCAGCGAGACGCGCACGTGCCAGCTGCCGCCTTCGCGGGCCTGGCGTGCCCTGGCCATCATCGCGCCGAACGCCATCAGATAGCCGGTGGCGTGGTCGAGGATCTGCGCCGGCAATTCCTTGGGAGTGTCGATGCCGGAAGCCTGCCCCTCGGCGTGATTGAAGCCGGTCGTGGTCTGCACCAGCGAGTCGAAGCCGCGACGCTCGGCCCAGGGGCCGGCGTGGCCATACGCCGACAACGTGACATAGACGATGCCGGGATTGATTTGCGCGGCGTCCTCCGGTGCGAAGCCGAGGGCGGCGAGCGCACGCGGACGATAGCCTTGCGAGAAGATGTCGGCGTCCTTCAACAGCTCGCGCAGCTGCTTCCGCCCGGCTTCGCTCTTCAGCTCGATGAAGGTGGTAAGCTTGCCGCGGCCGGTATCGATGTTGAGCCAGGGAATCGCGGGCAGCTCCGGCCCTGACACCAGCAGCACGTCCGCGCCGTGCGCGGCGAGCGTGCGGCCGGCGACGGGGCCCGCGATGACGCGGGAGAGATCGAGCACACGAAGACCTGAGAGCGGGCGATCGCCTGTTGGCCACGGCTTCGGCGGCGCCTCGCCGATTCTCTCGATCGAGACCAGCGGCAATTGCGCGAGCGCACGCGCCTGCGGCAAGGCGGACCATTCGTCGTAGGACCGCATCAGCGCGACAACGCCGCCTGCTGCGTAAGCCGCGGTTTCGAAATCCTCCCCCCTCCATTGCATCAATGCCGCCTGCACCTTCTCGCGCTCCGCCTCGCAGCCGAGCACCTCGCAGACGGCGTCGCGGTGATGCGGGAAATTGGTGTGGCAGCGAACGAAACGGCCATCGCCGGTCCTGTAAACGCCGGCAATCGCGTCCCAGGCCGGCGGCGGCGGCTTGTCGTCGACGCGCAGATAGCGCTCGGAACGACATTCGGCGACGGCGTGGCGCATGTCGACGGAGACGTCCTGCGTCTCGCCGCCGCGCAGTCGCCGGATTTCGGCGGCGGCGAGCCCCGCGGCAGCTATCGTCGTCTGGCCGGCGACGGCGACACGAAACGAGGATGGGATTTGTGGCTCGGTGCCGGTCAGCCGCACGCGATCGAGCGCGGCCGCATCACCGCCGGCGGAGGTCCAGATACCCTTCAGAATGTCGGCGGGGCTTTGCATGACCGCTTCTCTCGCTTTAGCTTCGCAACCATCCCATTAGCATGGAAAGGACTGCAATGGCCGCCATCGATCCTCTCACCGCAGGCGCCGTGTTCGTCGCGACGGCGGCCACCGACGCGGTCTATGTGATGTTCACCTCGGCGGTGATCGCGCGCAAGCGCGTGCCGGCGGCGAACTGGAGCGCGGTCTGGTACCTGCTCTCCTCCTACGCCGTGATCAGCTACACCGATAACGCGTTCTATGTCGCGTTCGCGGCGATCGGCTCCTGGGCCGGCGCCTATGCGTCGCTGACCTTCCTGCACCGCCCGCCCGGCGGACCGCCGGTGGGGGCCGCGCCGGAGTGAGGTCTCTCCGCGTCATTGCGAGAGGCCCTTGCGACGAAGCAATCCAGACTGTTGCTGCGGATGCAGTCTGGATTGCTTCGCGGAGCCGTCATTGGGCCTGGCTTTGCGCGGACCCGTTGGTGGAGGCTTCTGGGCGTCCCTCGAAACAGCTACACTCTCTCATCAACAAGAAGGAGCCAAACAATGGATCTCGGTCTCAAAGGCAAGAACGCCATCGTCCTCGGCGGCACGCGCGGCATCGGGCGGGCGATTGCGGCGACGCTGGCCGGTGAAGGCGCCAATGTCGCGGTGTGCGCGCGCAACGCCGATCAGGTTGCGGCCACCGTGGGCGAGTTGAAGGCGAGCGGTATCAAGGCCACCGGCAGCCCGGTCGACGTCACCGACGGCGCAGCACTGAAATCCTGGATCGAGAATGCTGCAAAGGAGCTCGGCGGCGTCGACTTGCTGTTCTCCAACGCCGGCGCGATGGCGCAAGGCGGCGATCCCGCGTCCTGGGAGCAGAATTTCCGGCTCGACGTGCTCGGCGCCGTGCATGCGTTCGATGCCGCGCGGCCGTTCCTCGAAGCCAGCGGCGCGAGCCGCGGCGACGCGGCCTTCGTGATCATCTCGTCGATCGCCGCGGCGCAGGCGGACGCAGCCAGCTCCTACGGCCCGATCAAGGCCGCGCTGATCCACATGGCCAAGGGACTGGCCCGGCAATATGCAAAAAAGAACATCCGGGTCAACGTGGTCTCGCCCGGCACGGTCTATTTCAAGGGCGGCGTCTGGGAGATGATCGAGCAGAACATGCCCGAGCGCTACAAGGATGCGATGAGCCGCAACCCGACGGGACGCATGGCAACGCCCCAGGAGATCGCGAGCGCGGCGGTGTTTCTGGCAAGCCCGGTGTCGGGATTCACGACGGGATCCAATCTCGTCGTGGACGGCGCGATCTCGAACCGCGTGAATTTCTAGAACGTTCGTTCCGGCGCTCCCTCCGCCGTCGTGGCCGGGCTTGTCCCGACCATCGACGCCGCACCGCACACACCGAGAGGCGTGGATGCCGGGCTCAAGCCAGGGCGTGATAGGCTGTGGGCGTCGCGTGCGATCGCTTCAACGATCTCGTGGGCGGCATCCCGCGCCGCAGCCTCAATGGAAATCCCGCGACGGCGGCAGGATGCGGACGTTGCGAGGGTGGCGGATTTTTTGCGCCGGGGCGTCGGGATGAGCGCGAGGGTCGTCGTTGAGCGGTTCGACCACGGTGGCGCCTGCCGGTACCGGATGCTTGCGGCTTAAGGCATCGTTGGCCAATCCGACCAGATCATGAGAGCGGTCGACCATGCGCTGGGCGATGAGATGCGTCACCTTTTCAGGGCTGCTCTGGATATAACCTTCGACCAGGATGAGGCGCGCACCCATCACCTCCTTGCGGTACTGTTCCATGATCTTGGGCCACACCACGACATTGGCGATACCGGTTTCGTCCTCAAGCGTCATGAACACGACGCCGCTGGCGCTGCCCGGCCGCTGCCGGACCAAGACCACGCCGGCACAGCGGACGCGGCGTCGCTCGTTCTCGTGGCTGATGTCCTTGCAGGCGACGATGCGCTCGCGCGTAAACATCTCGCGCAAAGATTCCATCGGGTGGCCCTTCAGCGACAGGCGGATAGTCTGGTAGTCCGCGACCACCTGCTCGGCGCGCGGCATCACCGGCAGCGGCTTGGCGTGCTCATCCGGCTGTTCGCGCGCGGTCGCCGCCTCGAACAGCGGCAGCGGCACGTCGTCGGGCAACCGCCGCACCTGCCACAGCGCCTCGCGGCGATCGAGCCCGAGCGATCGGAACGCGTCGGCATCCGCGAGCAGGATCAGCGCGCGCTTGGGCAGGCCGGTGTCGCGGGCGAAGTCTTCGAGCGAGGTGAAGGGACGGCGGTTGCGGGCGGCGACAATGCGGTCGGCCCAGTCGAGTTCAGCTTTTTCAACGCGCATCTGGTCCAGGGCCGCACGGGAGATGGATAGGTTCCCTCCCCCCTTGCGGGGGAGGGTTAGGGAGAGGGGTGAGCCGCGCGGACGCTGGTCGTGGCTTACCCCTCTCTCCAACTCTCCCCCGCAAGGGGGGAGAGAGCCCAACCGTTCGTGCGTCCCTGACTCGTGTTCATCAACGCTTCGCTTGCGCAGCGCCTTGGCCCGCTTCAAGCGCTCCTCATCCTCGTCCAGCCAGTGGAATCCGTCGATCTGGCGAAAGCCCAGGCGCACGGCGCAGAATTTGCCGCTCCCCTCCTCCAGCGTGTTCTGCGCAAAGCTGTAGGACACGTCGATGTCGCGAACCTCGACGCCGTTCTTGCGGGCATCGCCGACGATCTGCGCAGGCGCATAAAACCCCATCGGTTGCGAGTTCAACAAGCCGCAGCAGAATGCGTCGGGATGGTAGTGCTTCAGCCACGACGAAATGTAGACCAGTTGCGCAAAGCTCGCGGCATGGCTCTCAGGAAAACCGTAGGAGCCAAATCCCTTGATCTGGTCGAAGCAGCTTCTGGCGAAATTGGGGTCATAGCCGCGCGCCACCATGTTGCCGATCAGCTTCTCCTCGTACTGGCCGATGGTGCCGACATTGCGGAAGGTCGCCATCGAGCGGCGCAGGCCGTTGGCTTCCTCGGACGTAAAATGTGCAGCCTCGATCGCAATGCGCATCGCCTGCTCCTGGAACAGCGGGACGCCGAGCGTCTTGTGCAGCACCTTGTAGAGCTCGTCCTTGTCACCATGCTCCGGCGACGGCGAGGGATAGCTCACCTTCTCAAGTCCGTTCCGCCGCCGCAAATACGGATGTACCATGTCGCCCTGGATCGGCCCGGGGCGCACGATCGCGACTTCGATGACGAGATCGTAGAAGGTCCGCGGCTTGAGGCGCGGCAGCATGTTCATCTGCGCGCGGCTCTCGACCTGGAACACGCCGAGCGATTCCCCGGCACACAGCATGTCGTAAACCCTGGGATCGTCCTGCGGGATGCTCGCCAGCACAAAACGCTCGCCCTTGTGCTGGTCGATCAGATCGAAACATTTCCGGATGCAGGTCAGCATGCCCAGCGCCAGCACGTCGACTTTCATCATGCTGAGCGCGTCGACGTCGTCCTTGTCCCATTCGATGAAGGTGCGATCGTCCATCGCGGCATTGCCGATCGGCACATAGGTGTCGAGCCGGTCCTGCGTCAGTACATAGCCGCCGACATGCTGGGAGAGATGGCGCGGGAATTCGATCAGCTCGGTCGCAAGCTCGACCGCGAGGTTGATCATGGGATTGTTGGGATCGAGCCCGGCCTGCCTGACCTGCATGTCGTTGAGGCCCTTGCCCCAGCTGCCCCAGACGGTGTCGGCGAGCGCGGCGGTGACGTCCTCGGTCAGGCCCAGCGCCTTGCCGACGTCGCGGATGGCGCTGCGCGGGCGATAATGGATGACGGTGGCGATGATCGCGGCACGGTGGCGGCCGTAGCGCCGATAGACATACTGCATCACCTCCTCGCGCCGCGAATGCTCGAAATCGACGTCGATGTCGGGCGGCTCCAGCCGCTCCTTGGAGATGAAGCGCTCGAACAACAGATCGACCTTGGTCGGATCGACCGAGGTGATGCCGAGCACATAGCACACGGCCGAGTTCGCCGCCGAGCCGCGGCCCTGGCACAAAATGTTCTGGCTGCGCGCGTAGTGGACGATGTCGTGCACGGTGAGAAAGTAATGCGCGTATTTCAGCTCGGCGATCAGCGCGAGTTCCTTCTTCAGCGTCGCGCGCAGCTTGTCGTCGATCTCGCCGCCGAAATATTTGTCGACCCCCGCCCAGGTCAGGTCCTCCAGATGCCCCTGCGCGGTCTTGCCCGGCGGCACCGGCTCGTCCGGATATTGGTATTTGAGCTGGTCGAGCGAGAAGTCGATCCTGTCCGCAAAGCGCATGGTCTCCGCGATCGCTTCAGGAAAATCGCGGAACAGCCGCGCCATTTCGCGTGGAGTCTTCAGAAAACGTTCGGCATTGGCTTCCAGCTTCCTCCCGATCGCGGCGATCGTGGTCTTTTCCCGGATGCAGGTCAGCACGTCCTGCAGCGGACGGCGGCCGGGATCGTGATACAGCACCTCGTTGGTCGCGAGCAGCGGCACCTTTGCCTTGGCGGCGAGATCATCGAGCCGCGCCAGGCGGCGCCGGTCGTCGCCGCGATAGATTAGGCTCGCGGCCAGCCACACGCCTTCGGCGTCCCCCGCCTTCAGCCGCGCAAGAACATCCAGCGCCTGCGCCGGGTCAAAGCGATGCGGCAGCGTCAGGATGAGCAATTGGCCTTCCGAAAATTCCAGGAGATCGGCAAAAGTGAGACGGCACTCGCCCTTCTCGATCCGCGTGATGTCGTCGCCGCGCTTGCCCCGGGTGAGAAGCTGGCACAGCCGGCCATAGGCCGCGCGATCGCGCGGATAGACCAGGATGTCGGGAGTGCCGTCGACGAAGACGATGCGGGCGCCGATCAAAAGCTTCGGCTTGTGCAGCACCTTGTCATTGTCGAGCTCCTTGTAGGCCCGCACCACGCCGGCGAGCGTATTGTGATCAGCGATACCGATCGCGGGGATGCCGAGGATGCTGGCCTGATGCACATAGGCGCGCGGATCCGAGCCGCCGCGCAGGAAGGAGAAATTGGTGGTGATGCCGATCTCGGCATAGCTAAGCGTATTCATGCGAAGAGACCGTGCACATACCAGCCGGGAGGAACGGGCTTGCCGTCGGCATCGAAGCACTCTCCCTCATAAAGTCCGTCGCGAAAGATCCAGAAGCGCAGGCCGTCGGAGTCCTCGATGCGGAAATAGTCCCGCGTCAGCTGCTTGCCGTTCTGCCGCCACCATTCCATCGCGACACGCTCGGGCCCTTCCACCCGCACCACCGCATGCAGCGCGCGGCGCCAGGTGAATTGATGCGGCGGACCATCAGGCACGGTCGCGAACGGCACCTTGATCGGCTCCGGCTTGTCGAACAGCCGCAAGGGGCGCAGCGGCGGCTCGCTCTCGGCACGCGCCGGCCATTCGGCTTGCATGGCAGCCGTGAGATGATGCTGCGCCGGCGCGGCCAGCACCGCGCTTTCAGGGATATGGGTGTCCTGCGGCAGGTGCACGACGACGCGCTTTCCGCCGATGCGCGCGGCGATGCGGTCGATCAGCGCAGCAATCTCGTCATTGTCATGGACATGCGCATCGAGATCGCGCTGCTCCTGCACCACGATCTCGGTGCGGCTCGCCGACAGCCGCACCATGTCGAAGCCGAAGCCGGGATCGAGCGGATCGGCGAGCGCATCGAGCCGTTCGCGGAACAGCCGGTCGATCACGTCGCTTCGCGTTACCGGACGTCCGGTCTCGACCATGATCGCGCGCACCACGCCGTCGGTGCGGAAGAACGCCGCTTCGAGACGGCGCGCGCCCTTGCCCTGTTTCTCCATGGAGGCGATCAACGTGTCGGCGAGCCGCGACAGCGTCATCGCAATCATGGTGTCGGTCGCGATCGGCTCGGCGAAGCGCTTCTCCACGATGTAATCGGGCAGCGGCTTGCGCGGGTTGATCGGCGCATCGCCCTGTCCCAGCGCATGCGCGAGCAGCGTGGAGAAGCGCGCGCCGAACCGCGCGGTGATCTCGCCCGGCGCGCGCGCGGCGACATCGCCGATGGTCTTCAGGCCGGCGCGGCGCAGGCCGGTGGTGATGACCTCGCCCGCACCAAGCGCGGACACCGGAAATGCGCTGATCGCCGCCGCCTCTTCGCCATCCGCGACGATGGTGCCTGAGGCCTGCCGCGTCAGCGTGCGCGCACAGACCGAGGTCCCGGCGATCGCGGCGCTGACGGCAAAGCCCTGGCGGGCCAGCGCGCGGACCAGCGTCGTGAGCAGCGCGGCCTCGCCGCCGAACAGATGCGCGCAGCCGGTGATATCGAGGAACAGCCCGTGCGGCGGATCGAGCGCCACCAGCGGCGTGAAGCGGTCGCACCAGTCGGCGATATCGCCGAGCGTCTTCGCATCGGCCACGACATCGGCATCGAACACCTTCAGGTCAGGACACATCGCCCGCGCATTGGCCAGGGGTTGGCCGATGTACAGGCCGAGGCGCTCGGCGGCCTCGTCCAGCGCATGGATCACCAGCGCATTGTTGTCCTTGATGACGACGATGCTGGGCTCATGATTGGCTTTACCCAGCCCGGCGCTGCCGAAAAACCGCTGGAGCCGGTCGATGGGCAGGCGCGGCAGCCACAGGCTGAGGATACGTCGACGGTTCACTGAACTGGCACTCATCACAATTCCATTCCATGATCCACCGGCCGCACGGGCCATGACGATTGCGCAAGAGCTCGGCATCGAAGCGCGGCGCGCCCCATGTGCTCCATGCCTGCCCCGGCGGTGAATGTGCCGCGCGCAGCATCCATCGCGTCTCCGCAGTCGAGGGTAAAGGTTGTGCGGCCATGCGCAGGAGCAACCCGGCGACGCCGGAAGATTGCGCGGCGAGCGTCAGCTTGCGGCTCGCCACGAGATCGAACTGTCTGATCTCGCCCCAGAGCTCGAGCACGACGGCGCCCAGCGCATCGCAGGCGAGCGCATCGGCCGAGGTGCGTAGCGCGCTCTCGACATCGGCGGCGCGCACCATCACCACCCGGCGCGGATCGAAGCCGAGCTCGGATAGCCCGCTCATCGACAGCGCACCCGTCTCGATCTCCGAAAAATCCTGCCGCACCCACAGCAGCGGCCGACGCGCGCTCACGCGTCCCGCAAGCCCCATGACGAAGCCGGTCGCGGCAGCGCCCTGACGCCCTTCGCAAAACACCTCGTGGATCGCCGCACGCGCGAGCCCGCCCTTCAGCGCGCTGTCGGCCGCGTTGTGGCCAAGCGCGACGCGATCGCGCGGATGCACGACCTCCGCGGTCTCGATGCGCTCGATCTGGCCGCGCAAGATCGCAAGCGCGCTTCCACGTGCGCCGCTCATGCTCGCCGCTCCTTCAGAGATTGATGCCGTGGTCCTCAAAAGAAGAACCAACGGCTGGCTCATTTGTTCATGATATGTTCTAATATAAAGCTAACGAGACCAGAAGAGTCAATCGAATTGGCGCTCAATCGGATTCATGAGCTGAATCAAAGGGATTCCAGGATGGACGTACAACGCAAGCTGGAGATTCTGGCGGACGCCGCCAAATACGACGCATCCTGTGCCTCCAGCGGCACCGAGAAGCGGGATTCCAGCGACGGCAAGGGCATGGGCTCGACCGCGCCCGGCATGGGCATCTGCCACTCCTATGCGCCGGACGGACGCTGCATCTCCCTGCTCAAGGTGCTGCTGACCAATGCCTGCAATTACGATTGTCTCTATTGCGTCAACCGCGCCTCCTCGAACGTAGCGCGCGCCCGCTTCACCATCGACGAGGTCGTCAAGCTGACGCTCGACTTCTACCGGCGCAACTACATCGAGGGCCTCTTCCTCTCCTCCGGCATCATCCGCAGTCCCGATTACACCATGGAGCAGGTGGTGAGCGTCGCGCGCAAACTGCGCGAGGAGCATCACTTCCGCGGCTACATTCACCTGAAGACCATTCCCGAAGCCGACGACGCGCTGATCGCGGAGGCCGGCAAATATGCCGACCGCCTCTCCATCAATATCGAGATGCCGCAGGAGACCAGCCTGCAGCAATTCGCGCCGGAGAAGGACGTCCGCGCGATCCGCCGCACCATGGGCCGGCTGCGGCTGAAGCTGGACGAGGCCGAGGACAGCCGCAGCACGAAGAAGGCCAAGCCGCAGCGCTTCGCGCCGGCCGGCCAGAGCACGCAGATGATCGTCGGCGCCGACGCGGCCTCCGATCACACCATTCTCCACACCAGCGCCAATCTCTACGGCGCCTACCGCCTGCGGCGCGTCTATTACTCCGCCTTCAGCCCGATCCCCGATGCCAGCCGCGCCCTGCCCCTGCGGGCGCCGCCCTTGCTGCGCGAGCACCGGCTCTACCAGGCCGACTGGCTGATGCGGTTCTACGGCTTCGATGTCGGCGAGATCGTCGACGACAGCGCGATGCTGCCGCTCGACATCGATCCCAAGCTCGCCTGGGCACTGCGCCATCGCGACCGCTTCCCGCTCGACGTCAACCGCGCCAGCCGCGAGGAGCTGCTGCGGGTGCCGGGCTTCGGCACCAAGGCGGTCGAACGCATCATCGCGACGCGGCGCACCACCACGATCCGCCTTGCCGATCTCGCGCGGCTGCACGTGCCCCGCAACAAGGCGCTGCCGTTCATCGTCCTCAGCGATCACCGCCCCTCGCCACATCGGCTCGAAGAGGCGCGGCTGATCGAACGGTTCAAGCCGAAAGCAATGCAACTCGGATTTGGCTTCTGATGCAGTACATCACACTCGACACCGAAACCGATTTCGACGGCTGGCGCAAAGCCGCCCGCACGCTCGTTCTACATCATGTGGAGCCGCGCGATGTCACCTGGACCGTGCGAGGTGGCGAAGCGGAGTTGTTCGCGCCACCCTCGCCGTCTCCGATCCTCGAAGCGAATGACGGCACCTTCAACGTATCAGCAAAATTCATCGAGCTGGCCAAGGCCGCAATCCTGCACCGTGATATCAAGCGTTTTGCGATCCTCTATCGCCTGCTCTGGCGATTGAAGGACAATCACGACCTCATCGAGGTTGCGACCGATCCTGATGTCGCGCAGGTCACGGCCATGGCAAAGGCGGTCCATCGCGACGAGCACAAGATGCACGCCTTCGTCCGTTTCCGCGAGATCGGCCGGGAACGCCAGGCACACTACGTCGCTTGGTTCGAGCCGGAGCATCACATCGTCGAGCTCGCCGCGCCGTTCTTCGCCAAGCGCTTTTCCGACATGCCGTGGTCGATCCTGACACCGGACCTCTGCGCGCATTGGGATGGCCACGCACTTTCGTTCACATCCGGCGTCAGCAGGAGCGAAGCACCGCGCGAAGACCGGCTGGAAGAAACCTGGCGGCGCTATTACGCCAGCATCTTCAATCCAGCCCGTCTCAAGGTGAAGGCGATGCAGGCCGAAATGCCAAAAAAATATTGGAGGAACCTGCCCGAGGCTTCGATCATTAAGCCCTTGATCGAGGACGCCGAACGCATGACCGGTGCTATGATCGCCAATGCCGCAACCGATCCGCGCAAGCCTCAGAAGCGGCCGGAGGCTCCGATGAAACGCAAGCCAGCTGTCGACGATCTCGAAGCGCTCCGCGAGGAGGCCGCGCATTGTCGCGCCTGCCATCTCTATAAGGACGCAACCCAGACCGTGTTCGGCGAAGGGCCGAGGAATGCCAACATCATGCTGGTCGGCGAGCAGCCCGGCGACAAGGAAGACCTCGCCGGCCATCCCTTCGTCGGCCCGGCCGGCCAGATGCTCGACCGCGCGCTGGAGGAAGCCGGCGTCGACCGCAAGAAGGTCTACGTCACCAACGCGGTCAAGCACTTCAAATTCGTGCCACGTGGAAAAATTCGCCTGCACCAGAAGCCGAACACACCTGAGATCCGGGCCTGCCGGCAATGGTACGAACGGGAAGTTGCGGCGATCCAGCCCGATCTCATCGTGGCGATGGGAGCAACCGCCGCGCAAAGCGTGTTCGGCAAGATCACCCCGATCGGCAAGAACCGCGGCCGGCTGATAGACCTTCCCGACGGACGCAAAGCACTCGTGACGGTGCATCCGTCCTATCTGCTGCGGCTGCCCGATCCTGAAGCCAAGGCGCTGGAATATCGGCGCTTTGTCGAGGATCTGAAGATCGCCGCTGCCTTGCAGAAGAAGGCCGCCCGGGCTGCCTGATGTCCCGGCCCTTTTCAGGTCGTCATTCCGGGGCGGCCGCAGGGCCGACCCCGGAATCTCGATATTCCGGCTTCGCCTCTGGCGCCCGGGATGACGTCGGTGGTCAGGCCGCGAGCGATTCCTCGATCAGCTTGACCCAGTAGGACGTGCCGTAGACGATCGCCTCGTCATTGAAATTGTAGGCGGGGTGATGCAAGCCGGCGCTGTCGCCGTTGCCGCAGAAGATGAAGGCGCCGGGCCGCGCTTCGAGCATGTAGGCGAAATCCTCGCCGCCCATCAGCGGCGCCATGTCGTGCACATTGGCCTCGCCCGCGACCTGCTCGGCGACGCGCCGCGCCACTTCGGTCTCCGCCGCATGATTGTTCACGACCGGATAATTGCGCTTGTAGCGCAGGTCGATCTTGGCGCCCGTGATCTGCGCAACGCCTGCCACGACTTCGTGCACGCGCTTCTCGACCAGCTTGCGCACCTCCGGCGTCAGCGTGCGGATCGTGCCTCGCAGCGTCGCGGTCTGCGGAATGACGTTACGGGCGTTGCCGGCGTGGAATTCGCAGATCGAGATCACGGCCGATTCAAGCGGATCGACGCTGCGCGCGACGATCGACTGCAGTGCCGTGATCACCTGCGCACCGACCAGCACGGAATCGACGCATTTGTGCGGACGCGCGGCGTGGCCGCCGACGCCCTCGATCATGATGTCGACCTCGTCGGTCGCTGCCATGATCGGACCCGGGCGGATCGCGAACGAGCCGATCGGGATGCCCGGCCCGTTGTGCATGCCGTAGACCTGGTCGATGCCGAAGCGTTCCATCAGGCCGTCCTTGACCATGGCCGCACCGCCGGCGCCGCCCTCCTCGGCGGGCTGGAAGATCACCACCGCATCGCCGGCGAAGTTGCGGGTTTCGGCGAGATAGCGGGCGGCCCCTAGCAGCATCGCAGTATGGCCGTCATGGCCGCAGGCGTGCATCTTGCCGGGGCTCTTGGAGGCGTAAGGTAGATTGGTCTGCTCCTCGACCGGCAGCGCGTCCATGTCGGCACGCATGCCGATCACCTTGAGCCCCTCGCCAGCCGGCTTGTTGCCCTTGATCACTCCGACCACGCCGGTCTGGCCGAGACCGGTCACGACCTCGTCGCAGCCGAACTCCCGCAGGCGATCCGCGACGAATGCTGCGGTGCGGTGGACGTCGTACAGCAGCTCGGGGTGCTCATGGATGTCCCGCCGCCAGGCCTGGATGTCGGGCTGAAGGTCGGCGACGCGGTTCACGATAGGCATGCAGGGTCTCGAGCTTTGTTGGAATACGACTCTCTACCATGCAAGCGCCGGTCCACCCAACCGGCGGAGGGTCCGGGGTAGCTCTGTTCTCTCGTCATGGCCGGGCTTGTCCCGATCCGCTGCGTCTGCCTATTAGACGGAACGCACAGTGACCATCCGGGTGGAAGCAGAATGCCAAGGCGGCTCGAAGGTGAGTTTGACTACATCGTCGTGGGGGCCGGCACGGCCGGCTGCATCGTCGCCAACCGGCTCTCGGCCGATCGCAACAACCGCGTGCTCATCCTGGAAGCCGGCGGCGACGACAATTGGATCTGGTTCCACATCCCGGTCGGCTATCTCTTCGCGATCGGCAATCCCCGCTCCGACTGGATGTTCAAGACCGAGGCGGAGCCCGGCCTGAACGGCCGCGCGCTCGCCTATCCCCGCGGCAAGGTGATCGGCGGCTGCTCGGCGATCAATGCCATGATCTCGATGCGCGGACAGGCCGCCGATTACGATCATTGGCGCCAGCTTGGGCTGACCGGCTGGGGCTATGACGACGTGCTGCCGTTGTTCAAGCGTCTGGAAGACCACTTCCTCGGAGCCAGCGAGCATCACGGCGCCGGCGGCGGCTGGCGCATCGAGGCGCCGCGGCTGTCCTGGGCCATTCTCGACGCCGTCGGCGATGCCGCCGAGGAGATGGGTATCAAGCGCATCCCGGATTTCAACACCGGCGACAACGAAGGCACGAGCTATTTCCACGTCAACCAGAAGCGCGGCCGGCGCTGGTCTTCGGCGCGCGGCTTCCTCAAGCCCGCACTGAACCGCCCCAATCTGCGGCTCGAGAAGCATGTGCTGGTCGACCGCCTCGTCGTCGAGCAGGGCCGCGCCGTCGGCGTCCGCTTCATCCAGAACGGCGAGATCGTCGAGGCGCGCGCGAAACGCGAGGTGGTGCTCTCGGCCGGCGCGATCGGCTCGGTGCAGGTGCTGCATCGCTCCGGCATCGGACCGGCCGACTGGCTGTCGCCGCTCGGCATCGACATCGTCATGGACAAGCCGGGTGTGGGGCGCAATCTGCAGGATCACCTCCAGCAGCGCGCGATCTACAGGGTCGAGGGCGTCCGTACGTTGAACGAGACCTATTACAACCTGTTCCGCCGCGGCCTGATGGGTCTCGACTACGCCTTCCGCCGCCGCGGTCCTCTGACCATGGCACCTTCGCAGCTCGGCATCTTCACACGCTCGGATGCGACGCGCGCCCGCGCCAACATTCAGTTTCACGTGCAGCCGCTCTCGCTCGACAAGTTCGGCGATCCCCTGCACCGCTTTCCCGCCATCACCGTCAGCGCCTGCAATCTGCAGCCGACCTCGCGCGGCACCGTGCGGTTGCGCGCAACAACGCCTGATGAGAAGCCGATCATCGCGCCAAATTACCTGTCGACCGACGACGACCGCCAGGTCGCCGCCGACGCCATTCGCACCACGCGCCGCTTGATGCAGCAGAAGGCGCTGGCAAAATATCGGCCCAGCGAATATCTGCCGGGGCCGACGGTCGGCGATGACGACGCCTCGTTGGCGAAGGCCGCCGGCGATATCGGTACCACCATTTTTCACCCCGTCGGCACGGCGAAGATGGGCGCGGCGAACGATCCCTTGGCGGTGGTCGACGAGCGCCTGCGCTTCTACGGCCTCGGAAGCTTGCGCATCGTCGATGCCTCGATCATGCCGACCATCACCTCGGGCAATACCAACACGCCGACGGCGATGATTGCGGAGAAAGGGGCCACGATGATCCTGGAGGACGCGAAGTAGTCAACCCGTAGCGCATCACTACTTCACCCATGATCAATCCGCACCGTTTTTCCATCGGCCCGGCCAACGCGCAGATCGCCATATTGCAATGGGGCGAGAGCGGCAGGCCGCCCGCGTTGCTCCTGCATGGCACCGGCTTCGTGGCCGATGTCTGGGACGAGGTCGCGCGAGAGCTTGCATTGACCTACACCGTCTACGCGCTCGACCGCCGCGGCCACGGCGCCAGCCACAAGCCCGGCGCTTATCACTTCCTGGATTACGCCGACGACGTCTGCCGGGTGATCGATGCGCTCGATCTCCGCGACATCTACGGCATTGGCCACAGCGCGGGCGCGACCGACCTGCTGCTGGCAGCAAAAATGCGGCCGGGATGCTTCACACGCCTGTTCGTGATGGAGCCGACGGTCATGGATCCGCGCACGGCGCGCTCCGGGGATTTGAGCGAGGAATCCCTCGCCCGCGTGCAGGGCACGCTGCGCCGGCGGGCTGAATTCGACAGCGCAGATGCCGTATTCGCGCGCTACCGCGAAGCGCCGGCGTTCGCGGATTGGACCGAGACGTCGCTATGGGCCTATGTACACCACGGCTTCACGCGGCTCGACGACGGCCGCGTCCGGCTCTGCTGCATGCCCGAAATCGAATCCGCTATCCTGCTTCCGATCTATGAGGCCATGGAGCAGGTCTATGTTGGCGATGCCCGCGGCAACCCGTTTTCCGCGCTCACCGAGATCAATTGCCCGGTGCGCATCACGACCGCCGCGAAGTCGGGGCCGATCTACAAGGAGATGGCGCGACGCGCCGCGACACTGATTCCGCGGGTCAGCACCCTGGCCTTCGAGGAAGTCGGGCACTGCGTGGCGCAGGAAGTGCCGGAGCGCGTGGTCGAGGCAATCCTGGCGAACTCCGGTTCGTAGCCCTGGAGCGAGCGCAATCCGGGGCAGGCGCCTCCCGTACCTCGCTTCCCTCCATGCGGGCTACAGATCCTCCCACCTCACGAAATCGTCATCCCACCATGGAATAAACCCGCCCGTGCCTCGATCACCTCCCCGCAGCCCAATTCCGGGCGACGTGGAGATGCGCGATGAGCGGACAAGATCACGGGGATGACGGCGTCAGCCGCCGCAAGGTGCTGGAATGCATGACCTGGGCTGGCACCGGGGTGCTCTGGACTGTCACGGGCGGCGTGCCGCGCTCGCTCGGCATCATCGATTCCGCGCAAGCCGCGAACGCGGTGGCGCCCGGCATGAGCTTCCTCCAGATCAGCGACAGCCATGTCGGCTTCGACAAGCCGGCCAATCCCAACGCGCTCGGCACGCTGGAGGAGGCCGTCAGCAAGATCAACGCGATGCCGACCAAGCCTTCCTTCATGATTCACACCGGCGACATCACCCATCTATCGAAAGCCGCCGAGTTCGATAATGCCGATCGCATCATCTCGCATAGCAAGCTCGACGTGCACTACGTACCGGGCGAGCACGATTTCCTCGACGAGGACGTGAAACTTTATCGCGAGCGCTACGGCCGCGGCACCAGGGGCCAGGGCTGGTATTCGTTCGATGCCGGCGGCGTGCACTTCGTCGGCCTCGTCAACGTCGTCGATCTCAAGGCCGGCGGCCTCGGCAATCTCGGCGCCGAGCAGCTCGCCTGGCTCGAGGACGATCTGCGCGGCAAGTCGAAATCGACGCCGATCGTGCTGTTCGCTCATATCCCGCTCTGGACCGTCTATCCGGAATGGGGCTGGGGCACCGAGGACGGCGGCCGCGCGCTCGAATACGTCAAGGGTTTTGGCTCGGTCACCGTGCTGAACGGCCACATCCACCAGGTGATGCAGAAGGTCGAAGGCAACGTCACCTTCCACACGGCGCGCTCGACCGCCTTCCCGCAGCCGACGCCGGGAACAGCGCCCTCGCCCGGTCCGATGAAGGTCGAGGACGCAAAGCTCCGTTCCATGCTCGGCGTCGCCAGCATCAACTTCAAGCAGAACGAGCAGCGGCTCGCGATCATCGACACACCACTGCAAGGCTAAGGCTGAACGGAAGCAGACAATGAAGACACTCAATCGCCGCGACTTCGGTGTCGACCTCGGTCTCGCTTTGGCCGCGGCCGTGCTGTTGCCCGTAACAAAAGCCCGCGCCGACGACCTGGAAATCCACATCGACAATTTCGTGTTCCAGCCGGCCGAGCTCAAGATCAAGGTCGGCGCCACCGTGACCTGGACCAACCGCGACGACATCCCGCACACCATCGTGTCTGCCGGCAAGTTCAGGTCCAAGACCCTGGACACCGACGACAAGTTCTCCTTCACCTTCACCAATGCAGGAGACTACGAATATTTTTGTTCGCTGCACCCGCACATGACGGGGATTATCAAGGTTGAGTAACGTCTCCACCCAAGGCATCAACGTCCTGCCCGGCCGGTGGCCCCACGCCGGCCGGGCGCGTGCGCCTTCGATCACGGCAAAACAAGAAACAGAGGCAAAGCGAGGAGCGATGCCGGCCACCGACGATGTGCAGAAGGCGCAACGCTTCCGCGAAGCGGCGCTGCCCTATCTCGACGACGTCTACACGCTCGCGCGTTACCTGCTGCGCGATGCCTCCGACGCCGATGACGCGGTGCAGGAATGCTATCTGCGCGCGCTGAAGCATTTTGACAGCTATCGCGGCCCGGCGATGAAGCCCTGGCTGTTCGCCATCCTGCGCAACGTCTGCAACGCAGAATATGCAAGGCGAGCGCACCGGCCCGGTGCGATCGAGGACACGCCCGGCGCCGACGAGCAGGCGCCGATCTGGCAGGAGAGCGAGTCGAGCCCGGAAACCGAAATGCTGCGCAGCCGCGACGCCGGCGCCATCCGCAAGCTGATCGACGCGCTCGCCGAGCCGTTCAAGGAAACCTTCGTGCTGCGCGAGGTCAACAACCTGTCCTATCGTGAAATCGCCGATGTCGTCGGCGCCCCCGTCGGCACCGTGATGTCCCGCCTCGCCCGCGCCCGCGCCATGCTGCGCGCGGCCTGGACGGCCGAAGAGGAGCAAGCGAAATGACCTGCGACGAAGCAAGGATCCTGCTTCACGCGCTGCTCGACAACGAGCTCGATGCCGGCCATGCGCGCGAGGTCGAAGCCCATATCGCCGGCTGCCCGGCCTGCGCCGCGGAGTTCGCCGCGCAGCGCGAGATGCAGCGCGTGCTCGCTGGCACCAAGCTGCACTATACCGCGCCGGCAAGCCTGCGCGACCGGATCGAGGCGTCGCTGCCGAAGCAGCAAGCCCAGCCGACCCGCCGCTCCGTGCTGCGCGGCTTTGCGATGGGCTCGGCGGTCTCCGCGCTCGCCGCTTCGGGCGTTGTCGCCTTGGTGCTGCGCCAGGACGACCAGCAGCGCGTCCTGTCGGAGGTCGTCTCCGCGCATCTGCGCTCGCTCCAGGCCGGTCACCTCACCGACGTGGTCTCGACGGACCAGCACACGGTGAAGCCCTGGTTCAATGGCAAGCTCGACGTCGCCCCACCGGTGATCGATCTCACCGCGCAAGGCTTTACGCTGGTCGGCGGCCGGCTCGACTATATCGACGCCCGTGCCATCGGCGCGGTTGTCTACAGGCGCCGCCAGCACTTAATCAATCTGTTCGTGGCGCAGACATCGAGCACCGAACACCGACCGCCGAAGACGCAGACCATGCAGGGCTTCAACTGCCGCCGCTGGGGCGAGCGCGGCCTGAACTTCTGGGCCGTCAGCGATATCGGCGCCGACGAGCTCGCCGAGTTCGTCGACAAGTTCGAGGCGGCGATGAAGGCGAATGTGGAGGGGTAGTTGCACCTGACACCCTCATGTGAGGAGCGAAGCGACGAAGCAATCAGGCTACGTCCGCGGAGACAGCCTGGATTGCTTCGCTTCGCTCGCAATGACGCATGCCGAGATGGCTCGGCCGAAGATCAGGCCGACCGTCGCACCGCGTTGTCCACCAGCGTCTTGCCGAGCGACCAGATCGCGCCGGGGACCTTGTGGCTGCCGGCGATGACGTCGTCGAACGCCTTCTCGATCCAGCTGCAGTCTTCCTCGGTGATGGTGAGCGGCGGCAGGAGCTTGATGGTGTGGCTGCCGTGGCCGGCGACTTGCGTCAGGATCTTGTGATCCTTGAACAGCGGCACGGTGATGAGCTGGCAGAACAGGCCCTTGTTGGCCGCCTCCAGCACGTTCCAGGACGCGCGCAGGCGCAGCGATTTCGGTGGGCCGAACTCGACGCCGATCATCAGGCCCTTGCCGCGCACTTCCTTCATCAGCTCGTAGCCGGGCACCATGCGCGTCAGCGCGAGCCGCAGCTCGGCGCCGCGCTTGGCGGCGGACTCGATCAGCTTCTCGGACTCCATGACGTCGAGCGTCGCGATGCCCGCGGCCATCGCGAGGTCGTTCTTGGAAAAGGTGGAGCCGTGCACCACCGCGCGGTCCATCTGGTTGAAGATCTTGTCGAAGATGGCCTTGCGCGTCAGCACCGCGCCAACAGGCACGTGGCCGCCCGACAGCGACTTCGACAGCAGCACCATGTCGGGCTCGACGTTCCAGTGCTCGACCGCGAGGAAGCGGCCGGTGCGGCCCATGCCGGTCTGGATCTCGTCGGCGACGAACAGCGTGCCGTACTTCTTGCAGAGTGCGGCCGCGCCGGGCAGGAACTCGTCCGTGGGCATGTTGACGCCCTTGCCCTGGATCGGCTCGACGACGAAGGCCGCAACCTCGCGCGAGGCCAGGGCCTTTTCCAGCGCGGCCAGATCGTTGAACGGGACCGGGGTGCAGCCCGGCAACAGCGGCTCGAATCCGGTGCGGAAGTTCGAGTCGCCGGTCAGCGACAGCGCGCCATAGGTCAGGCCGTGGTAGCCGTGGGCGCAATAGACGATGCCGGGACGGCCGGTCGCGCCACGCGCGAATTTGATCGCGGCTTCGACGCATTCCGCGCCGGAATTGGCGAAGAACGCCTTGTCGAGATAGGGAACGTATTTCAGCAGCCGTTCGGCCAGCACGCCGGCGAGCGTCGAGACGTCGAACTGGACGAGGTTGGGCAGATCGGCATCGAGCACGCTCTTGAGCGCATCGCGCATGACAGGATGATTGCGCCCGATCGCAAACACGCCAAAGCCGGACAACAGGTCAAGGTAGCGAGCGCCGTCGCGATCGTACAGGTACTGCCCCTGGCCCTTCTGGAAGCCGACATCGTAGCCGATGGTCTTGAGAACCCGGACGAACTGCTCGTTGAGATATCGGTTATGCAGGGTGCTGCGCTGGGCCTGACGGTCCGCGAATAGCTGAGACATGTCTGGATTTGGGCTGTGCATCCGCTACATACTTCGATTGGAGGCCGACTCGTCAACTGAAAACGGACCGTTACTGAAAACGCTCTGTGCGGCCTTTTGCCCTTTTTCGGACCATCTTCGCAAGCACAGCTTTTAGATCATGTTGCACTGCCAAGGAACTATCATGCGTTTGGCCCTTTACACCGGACTAATACTGGCTGGCGGTTACACCTGCCTGACACCCGCGCTCGCTGCAGACCCGACCGGCGACTGGCGGGTAGCCGACAGCGTTGCCAACATTCGTGTCGCCCAATGTTATGGCAGCATGTGGGGCGCGGTTTCCTGGGAAAAGCAACCCGGCGGGCGCGACGAGAACAATCCGGATGTCTCGAAAAAGAACAGGCCGACGCTGGGCATGGCTACCCTGATCGACATGAAGAAGAAGCCCGGTATCGATCAGTGGGAAGGACAGGTCTACAACGCCAAGGATGGACAGCTCTACAGCGCGACCATCACGCCGGCTGGTCCCGACCAACTCGAAATCAAGGGCTGCGTGATGGGCTTTCTCTGCGGCGGCGAGACCTGGACCCGGGTCGGCCCGCCAATCCCCTCGAGTCCTGTCAACGCCATGGCCAAGGGCGCGCCGAAATCCGGCGGCGCGGCGCCGCCGAAGCCTCAAGGGGCGCAGGCAGCTCAAGCCACGACCGGCGCCACGGCGCCTGCGCCTGCAGCTCCGAAGGCTGCTGGCGCCGCCAAGCCCGGTCAGAAGAGCGCCGCCGACCCCGTCGGCGACATCTGCCTACTCCCCGAGATTGCGGGGTTTGCCCATTAGGGCCGGCTGAAACAGCAGCACGGCAGCCAGCGTCGTCACCAGCGAGAGTGCCAGCAGCTTGCCCATGCTGGACGTGCCGGGATGACTCGACAGCCACAGGCTGCCGAACGCTGTTGCCGTCGTCAGCGCGCTGAAAAAGATCGCGCGCGTGAGGCTGGTCTGGAGCAGGTTTGTTCTGCCCGAGCGCCACGCGACGACATAATAGATCTTGAAGGCAACACCGACGCCGAGCAGCAGCGGGAATGCAACGATATTGGCGAAGTTCAGCGGCAGGCCGATCAACACGCAGATCTCGAGCGTCACTGCGCCGGCAACCAGAAGCGGCACCAGCGTCATCAGCACGTCGACGAACCGGCGTAGCGTGATCCACAGCAGGAGCCCGATCACCACCAGCGCGTAGATGCCGGCGTGGATGAACGCCTTCACCACGGTGTCGCCGGATTTCAGGATCGAGACCGGTCCGCCGATCGCGGTCGGCTCGGCCGCGAGCACCGCCGCCGCGAATTTGCGCAGCGTGTCGTTGTCGTTGGGATCGCCCTTGGGCAGCGCCTCGACGCGGATGATGCCGTCCTTGCTCTTCCAGGCGCTGACGAGCTCGGGCGGCAGTGACTTCAGGGTGACCGGCTCGGCCTGCATGGCGTTCCTGAGCTGGTCGAACACGATCTTCATCGGCGTGACGAACACGTCCTGCGCCTTGTTGCGCGTGGCCTCGTCGCCATCGGCGAGCTTTTCGAGCGCGTCTGCAAGACGGCGCGAGGCGACCGCCCCAGGTCCCTTCGCGTCGCCCGCGGTCCGGCGCAGATTGTCGACCGACGATTTCAGCGACTCGACGTTTTCCTGATCCGACGGCGCCGCATCGATCTGATCGGGGTTCAGCGCAGGGTTGAGCACCTTGGCCCCCTGTGCGAGCAGCTTCAGCTTCGGCGGCTGGTCCTGTGGCACGAAGCTGTCCAGAGACATCACCCTGAGCACCTCTGGCACCTTCTCCAGCTTCGCCTCGACCTGCCTCGCCTGCTCCTCCGACGTCGTCATCACGTTGATGGCATTGGCGCCGGTGTTGGGGTCCTTGCGCAAATCGAGGAAGGTGGCGATCGATTCGGCCTTCGGGTTGCGCAGATTCATCGGGTTGAAGTCGAACTTCATGAAGTAGAGCAGCGGCAGGCCGCCAAGCGCGAGCAGCAGCGTGCCGCCGACGATCAGAACGCGATGCTTCTCCAGGAAGTGATCGAGTGGCGCCAGGAAGGCGTAGCCGACGGGCTCCGGCTCGCCGGGCGGGTTCAGGAGCTTGAGCAGCGCCGGCAGCACGGTGATGCTGGACACGAACGCCACCAGCATGCCGACACCGGCGATCTGTCCGAGTTCCGAGATGCCCTTGTAGTCGGTCGGCATGAAGCAGAGGAAGCCCGCTGCGGTGGCCATCGCCGCGAGCGACAGCGGCACCGCCGAGCGCTTGGCGGCCAGCACCAGCGCGCCCGAGAGGTCATTGTGCTTGTAGCGCTCGGAGCGATAGCGGACGCTGTACTGGATGCCAAAATCGACGCCGAGACCGACGAACAACACCGCGAACGCGATCGACAGCAGATTGAGCGAGCCGACCATCATCAGGCCGGCCGCGGTCGTGATCGCTAGGCCCACGAAGAGATTGACGAACACCGCAAAGATGATCTTCGCCGAATGCAGCGCCAGCCACAGGATGACCAGCACGACGAGAACTGTGCCGACGCCGTTGACGACGGCCCCCTCCTGTACGGTCGCGTATTCCTCGTTGGCGATCGGGACCGGGCCGGTCAGGCGCACCCGCGCTTGGTATTTGGTGGGAAAGTCCAGATCGGCCGCCGCTTTCCGGATCGCGTCGGTGGCGTCCTTGCCCGGCTCCAGCGCGTTGTAGTCGAGGACCGGTTTGAACTCGATGAAGGTGCGCTTGTCCGAATCCTTCAACGGCTCGTCGCTGACGAGCTCGCGCCAGGAGAAGCTGGCATTGCCCTTGTTGAGCACGGTCTCGACGGTCTGCGCGATCAGGTTGAAGGGCCGCTCGGTATTGTCGAGCTTGACCTGGCCTCGCTTGACCCCGGCAAGGCCGGTTTCAAGCGCGCCGGTGAGGCCGCGGATCGAGGGATCGCCGGCCATGATCTCGATCAGGGGCGCGGCGGATTCGAACTGGCCGGTGATCTTGGCGACTTCTTCCGTCGGCAGGAACAGCAGTCCATTCCTCTCGAAGAACTCGCCGCTACCGAGTTGCTGCATCGACTGGAAGTTGGTCTTGTCGTCCTTCAGCTTGGCATAGAGCGCGTCTGCCGCGGCGCTCGCCATCTCCGGCGTCCGGGCCTCGATCACAGCGAGGATCGTTTCGTTCTGATCAAACGCCTGGTCGAATTGCTGGTCACGTTTGCGCCAGTCGAGATTCTGGGAAATCAGCGAATTGATGTCGGTGTTGATGGCGAAGTGGCGCGCAGTGTAATAGCCCGCCCCCACCGACAGCAGGAGCCCGAGAACGACGACGAGGGAGGCAAACCGGGTGCAGGCCCTGACGATGGCAACGACTACGCTTTGCAGCACTTCTTTTCTTTCTGCGGTTAAACAGCTTGCCGGAAACGCCCGCTGTTTATCGGAGTTCCCCGGCGAAACCTATTGCTGTTTTGAGTGGTTCTCGCCGCGCGAAGGTTCGAGGTAAACGGCGGGGGACCGTGGCAAAATCATGCGGGCGGTCGGTATAGCCGGGGACTTGAGGCGGGAAAGTGACGAAGAACGATGCACCGATGTCGCGAATTTGCGCACAGGGTGTCAGCTACTATAATACCTAAGAAATGAGCTGCCAGCGTTCCCTTCTTTCCTTATTGCCGATTTTTTGACACAAAGTATTGCGCCTCCATGCGCCGGAGCCCCAATGAGGGTGGGCAGCTACCGCGTGTGCGAACCAATGGTGCGGATATTGCAACTCATTGGTCAGTATCGGGGTGCCGCCGGGGAACTTACGAAAGCGGATTGGTGCAACTTGCGTGATGGACGTCCAATGGAAGTTTATCTGGCGCAACCGCGCGGTTTCTGCGCGGGCGTGGTGCGTGCGATCGAAATCGTGGAACGGGCGCTGGAGAAGTACGGCCCGCCCGTCTACGTGCGCCATGAGATCGTGCACAACAAGTACGTCGTCGAGAGCCTGAAGAGCAAAGGCGCAATCTTCGTCGAGGAACTCTCCGAGGTGCCGGCGAAGGCGGTGACGGTCTTCAGCGCCCATGGCGTCGCCCGCAGTGTCGAGGAAGAGGCTGCCGCGCGCGACCTTCCGGTGCTCAATGCCACCTGCCCCCTGGTCACGAAAGTTCACAATCAGGGGAAGCGCTACATCGGCAAGGGCCGGACGCTGATTCTGATCGGCCATGCCGGCCACCCCGAAGTCGAGGGCACGATGGGCCAGGTCCCGGGACCGGTGCAGCTTGTCCAGAGCGTCGAGGAGGTTAAGGCGCTCACATTGCCGGCGGATACGCCAGTGGCCTACATCACCCAGACCACCCTGTCGGTCGACGACACCAAGGACATCATAGCGGCCCTTCAGGCCCGCTTTACAGATATTCAAGGCCCGGATATCCGGGATATCTGCTATGCGACACAGAACCGCCAATCTGCGGTAAGGGATTTGAGCAAGCTGGTCGACGTGATCCTGGTGGTGGGCGCTGCCAACAGTTCGAACTCGAACCGGCTCCGCGAAATCGGCACTGAGGCCGGCGTCGCGAGTTATTTGATTGCCGACGGCAGCGAGCTCAATCCGGAATGGTTGAAGGATGCCAGGACCGTCGGCGTCACGGCCGGCGCTTCGGCGCCCGAGGTACTCGTGGATGACGTGATCGAAGCGATGCGGCGGATCGGACCGGTCAAGGTCTCGGTGCTGCCGGGCCGCGAGGAAAACATCGAATTCCGGCTTCCGGCCCAACTGGCTGCGAGCTGACCCACCCGAATTCAAAGCCCAGAAAGAAACCTGTAATGGCTATCCCGTTCTTCAAGGAAATGCGTATCGGCGGCTATTTGCTCAAGCAGAAACTGCTTGGCCGCAAACGCTATCCGCTCGTGCTGATGTTGGAGCCGCTGTTTCGCTGCAACCTCGCCTGCGTCGGCTGCGGCAAGATCGATTATCCCGATGCGATCCTCAACCGCCGCATGACCGCGCAGGAGTGCTGGGACGCGGCCGACGAGTGCGGCGCGCCGATGGTCGCCATTCCCGGCGGCGAGCCGCTGATCCACAAGGAGATCGGCGAGATCGTGCGTGGCCTCGTCGCGCGCAAGAAGTTCGTCTCGCTCTGCACCAACGCGCTGCTGCTCGAGAAGAAGCTCGATCTGTTCGAGCCCTCGCCGTACTTGTTCTTCTCGGTGCATCTCGACGGCCTGCGCGACCACCATGACAAAGCCGTGTCGCAGAAGGGCGTGTTCGACCGCGCCGTCTCGGCGATCAAGGCGGCCAAGGCGCGCGGTTTCACCGTCAACGTCAACGCCACCATCTTCGACGGCCATCCGGCCGAGGAGATCGCAAAGTTCCTCGACCTCACGGTCGAGCTCGGCGTCGGCGTCTCGATGTCGCCGGGCTACGCCTATGAGCGCGCGCCGGACCAGGAGCACTTCCTCAACCGCACCAAGACCAAGAAGCTGTTCCGCGACGTCTTCGCGATGGGCAAAGGCAAGAAGTGGAACTTCATGCATTCCGGCCTGTTCCTGGACTTCCTCGCCGGCAACCAGGAATACGAGTGCACGCCTTGGGGCATGCCCGCGCGCAACATCTTCGGCTGGCAGAAGCCCTGCTACCTGCTCGGTGAAGGCTACGCCAAGACCTTCAAGGAGCTGATGGAGACCACCGACTGGGAGACCTACGGCACCGGCCGTTACGAGAAGTGCGCCGACTGTATGGCCCATTGCGGCTATGAGCCCACCGCGGCCACGGCAGCGCTCAACAACCCGCTGAAGGCGATGTGGGTGGCGCTGCGCGGCGTCAGGACGACCGGCCCGATGGCGCCGGAGATCGACATGAGCAAGCAGCGCCCGGCGCAGTACATCTTCTCGGAGCAGGTCCAGAAGAAGCTGTCCGAGATCCGCAAGGACGAAGCCGCCGCCGCGCAGGCGAAGGCCGCGCAGAAGGCTTCGACCGCCGCGTAGGCGCGACAGAAATAGTCACGAATGGAAAAGGCCCGGTGCCAATGGCGACCGGGCCTTTTTTGTCGAATCGAGGAAGCCGCTCAGGCCGCCTTCGACACCAGCGCCTCGCTCTCGATGAGCTCCGTTCCGATCAGATAATCGCGGCAGCCGCGAAGTGAGCGCAGGGCGCGGTTGAAGTCGAGGCCGGTCGAGACCAGCGCATGCAGCGTCGCCGGATTGCGGACGATGCCGCGCAGAACGGCGGCGAGATCGATCTGGCCGTTCGGCTTGATGGCGGCGCGGGCGAGCGCCGGCAGCGCGCGATGGGCGGGGTCGCTGATGACGCGAACCGCGGCGAAGGGCAGCCCGGCCTCGGCAGCGTAGGCGGCCGCGATGTGGCTTTCCATGTCGACGGCGGAGGCTCCCGTCTCCGAATGCAGCGCCGCCTTGCAGGCCCGCTTCGTGACCACCTCCTCGGCGCCGGCGAGGCTGCCGCGCACGACGCGGCGGCGGCCGGAGGTCAGGCGCTCGATCAGGTCGTCGCCGAGCGACAGCCCGGCCGCCCAGCGGGCATCGCCGGACAGCACCTCGGTCGCCAGCACGACGTCGCCGGACCGCAGCGTCGGGTCGAGCCCGCCGGCCACGCCGAAGGAGATCACGCCGCGAATCGTATCAGGATCCACCACCGTCAGCAGCGCCCGCAACTGGGTCGGGCTGCTGGATGAACAGATGACTGCCATTCCGGGCCCGGCCGCAATGCGAGCCTCCTGAACCAGTCCGGTCACGATCAGTATCGGCCGCGGGTCGATGGTATTACCCGCGGTGAAACAGTCCCCCGTCCCCAAAGTCACATTCCGACCCCTACCACCCTGCTGTTGGTGTTCCGCAAGTTCCGATACCGCGCCAACGCCCACAGCGGAAAGAACTTCGGGTAACCATGATACCGTAGATAGAATACACGGGGGAAGCCTGTGGCGGTGTACCGCTGCTCGTCCCACAGTCCTTTTTTGTTCTGTGTTGCAATCAGGTACTCCACCCCGCGGGCGACGGCGGGGTGATCAACCTCGCCTGCCGCCATCAGGGCAAGCAAGGCCCATGCCGTTTGCGAGGCTGTCGAGGGGGCAGCCTCCCAACCCTTGTAGTCCAGCCGGTAGCTGACGGCGTCCTCGCCCCAGCCGCCATCCTGGTTCTGGATCGAGGTCAGCCAGTCGGCGGCCTTCCGGATCATCGGGTCCTTGTGGTCGACACCGGCCATGTTGAGAGCGCACAGCACCGACCAGGTTCCATAGATGAAGTTCATTCCCCAGCGGCCGTACCAGGACCCCTCCGGGTGCTGGGTCTTCCGCAAGTACGCGATCCCGTCGGCAACGTGCTTGCTGGTCTTTTCGGTCTCGCCGAGCTGCGCCAGCATCGAGATGCAGCGCGCGGTGACGTCCTCGGTCGGCGGATCGAGCAGCGCGCCGTGGTCCGAGAACGGGATGTTGTTCAGGTAATATTCGAGATTGTTGACGTCGAAGGCGGCCCAGCCGCCGTCGTCGCTCTGCATGCCCGCGATCCACTCGCGGCCACGGGCGATCGCGGTATTATAGCCGGTCGCGCCGTGCTCCCGGCGCATGCGATCCATCGACATCACCACGACCGCGGTGTCGTCGAGGTCAGGATAATGGGCGTTGTTGTACTGGAAGGCCCAGCCGCCGGGGCGGACGTCGGGCCGCTTCACGGCCCAGTCGCCCTTCACTTCGAGCTCCTGCTTCGGGATCAGCCAGTCGAGGCCCTGCTTGGCGGCGGGTACCGCCTTCTCTCCACCGGCCTCCAGCAGCGCATGGGCGGTCAGGGTCGTATCCCACACCGGCGAGACGCAGGGCTGGCAATAGGCCTCGTCGTCGCCGATCACGAGCAGCTTTTCGATGCCCCGCCGCGTTGTCGCGCGCGGCGGATAGTTCTCATCCTTGCCGAGCGCGTCATACATCATGACAATGTTGGCCATGGGCGGGTAGATCGCGCCCATGCCGTCCTCGCCGTTGAGCCGCTCCTCGATGAAGGCGAGCGCGGCGTCGATCGCACGCTTGCGCAGGCTCTTCGGAAACAGCGGCTCGATCACGCGCAAGATGGCATCGAGCGAGCGGAACAGCAGGAACCAGGCCATGCTCTGGTGCGGCGCCTTGGCGGTCATGCCGATCGAACGCGGGTCCTGGAGGAACAGCTCGTCGATGCCGACGCCTAGCGGATTCTTCGCGCGCGGCTTCAGCGCGGCGATCACCATCAGCGGCACCATGGTGGTGCGCGCCCAGTAGGAGATCTTATTGAGGTGGAACGGCGACCAGAACGGCAGCAGCACGATCTCGATCGGCAGCACCGGCACCGCGCGCCAGGTCACGACGCCGAACGTCGCCAGCAGGAAGCGCGTGAAGACGTTGCTGTTGATCGCGCCGCCTCGGGCATGGATCGCCTCGCGCGCGCGCACCATGTGCGGCGCGTCGACGGAATCTCCGATCATCTTCAGCGCGAAGTAAGCCTTCACGCTCGCGCTCATGTCGAACTCGCCGTCATGCACGAGGGGCCAGCCGCCATGGGCGCCTTGAACGCGGCGCAGGTAGTTGCCGATCTTGGCCTCGAGCACGGTGTCGACCGGCTCTGCGAGATAGTGGCGCAGCAGGATGTACTCGGCTGGAATCGTGCAGTCGGCCTCGAGCTCGAACACCCAATGGCCGTCGGACTGCTGGAAGCCGAGGACGCCCTGGGTGGCCGAGGCAATGCTCGATTCCAGGGTCTCGCGGCTGGTCGCGTTCACGGAATCCATGTCGCTCGATTGCTCCGATAGTCGATTGAAAATTGGCCGGGACATTTGCCCGTCAGGGCCGCCTTTCAGGATCCTTTGGCGGCCAGAACCAGATCGGCGGCGCGATCGCCGGACCGGACCGATCCCTCGATGGTTGCCGGCAATCCCGTAGCAGTCCAGTCGCCGGCAAGGAACAGGTTTTTCAGCGCAGTGACCGGCCCCGGACGCAGGGCATTCTGGGCCGGCGTCGCCGCAAATGTGGCGCGGCGCTCGCGCACGATCTGCCAGGGGGGCAGTGGCGGCGACAGCTCACCGGACAGGGCAGCGGCCTTGCAGACGTCGCTCCAGATCGCCTGTGCGAGTTCCTCGCGCGGCATGTCGACCAGACGGTCGCCATTGCTGATGGTCACGGAAAGCCGGTTGGGGAACGCGAACAGCCATTCCACCACGCCGCCGATCACGCCGAGGATCGGCGGCGAACCCGGCGGCGGCTCAAAACGGAAATGCGCATTCACGATGGCGCGGAATTCGGTCGGAGTCTTCAGGCCGGGCAGCAGGCTCGCGGCGGCGCGCGGCGGCACCGCCATCACGACGACATCGCCCTCACCGATCTGGATCACATCCTCGCCGCCGAAATTCAGCGCGCCGACCTTGCCGTCGGTGGTCGCAAACGAGCGCAGCTCATGGCCCAGCTGAACCGAGTGGCCGCGCTCCTGCAAGAACTTCACCGCAGGCTCGATCAGCACCGCGCTGAGACCGTCGCGCGCGATCAAGGGACGGCAGGCCTGCCCGCCCGCGAGCAGCGTCTCGCGCACGATCGCGCCCGCAAGCCCCGCCGAGCCCTCGGGCGGATCGACGTTGAGCGCCGCGAGCAGCAGCGGCTGCACCAGACGCTGATAGAGGATGCCCTCACAAGGAATGGACTTGCCGACCAGCGTCTCCTCCGACGCCCAGATCAGCGGCGCCAGCTTCAGATAATCGGTGAGGCCGGTGTCGGGCACGCGGCGGCTCTCGTCGAACACCCAGGTCGGCCACCGGCCAGCGCCGAGATCGATCTGCCAGCGCTGCCCCGACTTGATGTCGACGAAGGGAAACTGCGCGCTTTCAGGACCGACGAGGCCCGCCTCGGTGCCGATCGCGCGCGCATAGGCACGCGCATGACTGTTGCCCGACAGCAGCAGATGATTGCCATTGTCGATGGTGAGATTGGTGGCGCCGTCGAAATAGGAGCGGCAGCGGCCACCGGCCTGGTGGGTCGCCTCGTGCACGGCGACCTTGAAGCCGGCATTGGCGAGCCGCACAGCGGCGGAGAGGCCGGAAATTCCAGCACCGATGATATGAGCTGTCTTTTGCATCAGATGAAAGCGTAGCGGAGCAGGATCAGGATGCGTGCGATCTTCGACACACGCACCGGCTCGCGCGGCGCGGTGAAGCCGCGCGCGATCAGCAGGTCCAGAATGGAATGATAGTATTTCGACATGATCCGCGGCGCGCGCACCGCGCGGCGCTTGTTGCGGTTCATGATCTCGTCCGACTTCTCGAAATGCACCTTCGCGCGCTGCGCCAGCGGCAGGCAGACCTTCGGCAGCGCGCGCTCGGCGATCACGCGGTCCGGATCATCGGAGGTGATGCCGGCATGCAGCAGCGCTTCGCGCGGCAGATAGAGCCGGCCGAGGCCCGCATCCTCGTCGATATCGCGCAGGATGTTGGTGAGCTGCAGCGCGCGGCCGAGATGGTACGCGAGCAGGATGCCGTCTTCCTCGGGCATTCCGAACACGCGCACCGACAGCCGCCCCACGGCGCTGGCGACACGGTCACAGTACAGATCAAGCGTTGCCATGTCGGGCGCGCGGATGTCCTGCGGCACATCCATTTCCATGCCGTCGACGATGGCGAGGAAGTCCTCGCGCTTGAGCCCGAAGGCCTTCACCGAGGCGACGTAGTCCTTCAGCCGCGGCGGCGGATGGCCCTGATAGAGCGCATCGATGTCGTTGCGCCATTGCTGAAGTGCGGCGAGCCGCTCCTCCCGCGGGCCGTCGGAATCGGCGATGTCGTCGACCTGGCGGCAAAAGCTGTAGATCTGGAACATCGCTTCGCGCTGGTCACGCGGCAGGATGCGCATCGCGGCATAGAACGAGCTGCCGGATGCGGCCGAGCCGTAACTGGCGCCGGGCGTGGTCGCCTCAAGCGTCATGTGCAGTCCCCGGTCTGGAAATGGCCTTGCGTCCGATCGCGCGGCGGCCGACTTCGCCGATCATCCCGGCGAGGCTGAAGGCGAGCAGCTCGAACTTGTTCAGATGCACGCGCTCGCGCAGGGGATCGCGCACCTTCAAGAGGCGCACGATGCGGTCGGCATAGGCCTGGATCACCGAAATGTCGACGCCGAGGCGAAAATCCCTCACCTCCGCGCTCAGCGACTTGCTCTGCCTGAGGAGCGCTTCATTGCGCGCGGCAAGCGCCTGAAGGCAGGCCAGCATCGCCGGCGGTGATTGCGCAAGCCCGAGCTGCTCGACGGAGGCGCCGTGTGCTGCCAGCGCATCGCGCGGCAGATAGACGCGGTTGAGCTCGCGGAAATCCTTGCCGCAATCCTGCAGGTGATTGTTGATCTGGAGCGCCGCGCAGAGCGCGTCCGATGCGGCCCAGGTCGAGGTGCTCTCGCTGTGGACGTCGAGCATGAAGCGCCCGACGGGCATCGCCGAGTAACGGCAATAGCGGATGACCTCGTCCCAATTCTCATAGCGCAGCTTGGTCACGTCCATGCGGAAGGCGATGAGCACGTCGAGCGCATGTCGCGGCGCCATGCCGCGCTCGGCCAGCGCGCGGCGCAGGGTGACGGCTTCGGCCTGGGTGTCGCCCTTGCCGAGCAGTTCCGCCTCGAGCAGATCGAGATAAGCAAGCTTCTCATCGGGCGGCAGCGTCGCATGGTCGGCAATGTCGTCGGCGGTGCGGACGAAGTTGTAGTAGGCCAGGATCAGGGCGCGATGGCGCGGATGAATGATCCAGGACGCGACGGGAAAATTCTCGTCGCGGTCACCCTTGCCGGATCGCAATTCGCTCGCAGAGGTCATCGAGGGCTGGTTTACAATCGTTTGGACAGGAAGGCTTTTTCGCTCGCGCGGGCTCATGCCGGCGATCCGGCTGCGGCCCCCATATAGGGGAATAATGCCGCAAAACCAATCCTGTCGCTCGATGGCTGCCCTTTGCCGATCAGCCCGAAAAGGCGGGGCCTGGGCCGCCTTTGTCGGCCAGTGGCCAAGAGCTCTTACTGGTTGTGGTTCTTCAGCACCTGGTCGCAGGCCTGCGAGATCTTGGCCCGGTTCTCCTTGAGGCAGGCGAGGATGGTGAAATCGCCCTGATCGATGACCGGACGGCAGAACTTCTGCACGTCGCGCGTGCAGGCCTTCTGCTCGGCATCCGTGCCACGCCCTTGCTGAGCGAACGCCGCGGTCGAAAGGGATGCCGACAGCAGGGTGAGAGCGACGAGAAGATTACGCATTGTATTCCTTCATTCTGACGGCAGAATCGCACCGGACCCGGACTGCACAGGGCGGACGACCGGAGCGGATTGTTCTGATGGCAACTTGCCGCAGGAGTGGCGGCCCAGAGAAGGCACAAGCACCGGCAAATGCGGCCAAATTGGCACCGCGGCCGCCGAATCCGACCTTCCCCGCGCCTTCATTTGCAAATGTAAGGGGTTGATACTACGTCATAATTCAGGGAATCTGCGTTTTACTGCACACCTGTTGCAGCGCTGCATCTGTCCGCCGTGCCTTTCCTGCCAGAAAGATGCCGAAACAAGGCACATCGGCGGATCAAGGCTGGCGCTGGACCTCGTGAGCCGCCATCTCTGGTGGCCAGGCTTTGAACCTGACACTGGCTCGAAGCACTAAACTTTCGATGTGGCGAGACGTTCTCGATCGTAAGCGAGCGTCGTTCCAAAACGGGATAATTGCGATGAAATTCATTGGGCGAACTGGACTGGCAATCAAGGCGGCCGGCATCGGGGCGGCGCTGCTCTTCTCGGTTTCGGCGAGCCATGCTCAGTCGTCCGGACCGTTTGCCGGTTTCGATGGCGCATGGACCGGCACCGGCACGGTGTCGTTGTCCGACGGCTCCACCGAGCGCATTCGCTGCAAGGCGGACTACAAGGTCGGCGGCAGCGGCCTCAACCTGAAACAGGCGCTGCACTGCGCGTCCGACAGCTACAAGTTCAACCTCACCAGCGACGTGACGAGCCAGGGCGAGCGCATCTCCGGCAATTGGAGCGAGTCCAGCCGCAACATCTTCGGTAATCTGCAGGGCACCGCCGGCGGCGGCCAGATCGACGTGTTCGTCGAGGCCAACGGCTTTGCCGCCAACCTCTCGCTGCGCACCAACGGCAGCAAGCAGACGGTGCAGATCAGCTCCAAGGGCGAGATCCGCGGCGTCAACATCACGATGACGAAGGGCTGACGCCCTTTCCGCTGCGAAAGGATACAGCCTCCGGCTCTCGCGAGCCGGGGGCTTTTTGTTGATCTGGATCAGATGAAGCCGCTCAGATCGCCGGCTTGTCGGTGCCCTGCAGCTTGCCATGCAGATTGATCAGCCACATCGCCGTCGGCCGCAGGATGAAGAGGTCGGCGACGAGGGCCATGACCATCGAGAAGGCGCTGAGCCAGCCGAACAGCCGCAGCGACGGCAGGTCCGAGAACACGGTCACGACGAGGCCGCAGGCCAGCACCACCGTGGTCAGGATCAGCGCCGGGCCGACCAGCACGGTGGCCCGCTCCACCGCGAGCGCCGAGCCGACGCCCGGCTTGCTCTCGAGCCTCAAGCGGTTGAGGAAGTGGATGGTCGCGCTCAAGCCCAGGCCGAACGAGACGGTGAGCGCGACGACACTGGCGAATTGCAGGCCCTCGCCCATCGCCCACAGAACCGTTCCCGACATCACCACCGGGAAGATACCCGGCAGGATGCAGGCGAGCATCACCACCCAGGAGCGGAAGGCGAGGCCGATGAAGATCGCGACCAGCGCGAATTCGATGGTGAGGCCGTGGTTCAGCTTCTCGATCATGCTGGCCGAGTTGCGCGCAGCGATGGCGGCAAGGCCCGTGACCGCGATCTCGTAGCCGGGATGCTTCTTGCGGACGGCGTCGAGCTCGTGGTCGAGCTTGTCGACGATCGGCAGGAGCTGGCTGGAATCCTTGTCCGGTACGCGGCCGGCGACCACGACGGCGTCCTGCTCGGCATCGATGAACCGCCGCACCAGGTGCTCGGGGATGACGTTGACATATTCCTTCAACGTCGCGACGTCGGCGCTGCCCGCCTTTTCGGCCAGCCAGCGGCGCAGCGTCTCCAGCGACCAGACGTTGCCGACACCGGCCGTCTTCTCCACGGTCGCATGCACGTCGGCGATGGTCTGGAGCGTCTCCGGCGAATAGAGCGATTCGCCCTTGGGGAACTGGATCAGCACGTTGACCGGGTTGGCGCCGGTCAGCTTGGCATCGAGCCGGTCGCTGGCGGCGACCGCCTGACGCTTATCCGGCACCTGGTCGGCGAGCCGGTAGCGCGGCTCCAGATTGGCATAGATGACGCCGAGGCCGCCGACGAACAGCACCGCGATCAGGCTGAACAAGCCGGGACGGCCCACCATGCGCACCGCGACCCAGTAGCAGAAATTGCGCAGCGCCTGGACGCCTGCATCGGCGCCCTGGAACTTGACCGCAAAGACCTTCTCGTTGCGCACGAACAGCACGCCGAATACCGGCACGAGCGACAGCACCGCGACCAGCGCGATGATAGTGGCGGCGAGACCTGCCTCACCGAACTTGCGGATCAGGTCGGAGTCGGAAAATTGCAGCGCGATGAAGGAAATGCCGGCCGTGCCGTGCGTCAGCACGCAGGCCGGACCCACCACCAGCACCGCGTTCTTGAACGCGGTGAACTTGTCCTGGCCTGCGATCAGCCGGTCGCGCGCGGCGAAGGTGAGCTGCATCGAGTCCGAGAAGCTGATGACCATGATGAGTGGCGTCATCACGTTCAGGAACATGTTGAGGTTGAAATTGGCCCAGCCGAGCGCGCCGAGCGCCAGCAGGATCGCGATCATCGGCGGAAACGCCGCGGCGATCATGAACGAGATCTTGCGGAAGAAGATGATGGCGATGATGCAGCCCGCGAGAATGCCGAGGATGTTGTAGGTCAGCCCGTCGCGCTCGACCGCGTTACGGATCTCGAGTTGCATCACCGGCACGCCGGAGAGCTGCACGTTGAGCCCGGTGTCGCCGAGGTCCTCCTTCATCAGCGCGCGGATATCGGCGACGGTCTTGGTCAGCTTGTTGGAGGCGACCACTTCGGGATCAAGCGACAGCACGATGAGCGCCAGCGTGCCGTCTTCCGACAGCAGCTTGCCGCGGATGATCTCGTTGTTTTTGACGGTCTCGATGAACTTGTCGTACGCGTCGCCCTCCGGCAACTCGGCCGGGAACAGCGCCGCCGGCAGCTTGCCCGGGGCCGGCGCCTGACGTGCCGAGAACAGCGAGACCAGTCCGCGCGTGCCATCGACCAGCTGCAGGTCGGTGACGAAATCGCGCAGCTTCTCCAGGTTGTTCCGTGCCAGCAGGGTCTTGCCCTCGACCACTACGAGGACGTCGAACTCCTCGGCGGGGAACTTCTTCGTCACCTCTTCGTACTGGCGGAATTCGCGGGTGTCGGAGCGGAACAGCTGCGACAGCGAATCGTCGATCTTGATCCTGTGGATGCCGAACACGGCGCCGACGATCAGGGCGAGCAGGACGATGCAGGAGACGATCGGGGCCCGGACGGCGATCAGCCCGAGGCGCTCCAGCCCGAAGGCGATCGAGGACGCAGGTCCCTGCTCGACCTTGTCGACATGAACCTCATTCTCGCTGTGCTTTTCGAGCATGCCTTGTCCAGTTCCTAATCGGCTCGGTCTTGAGAGCTTATTGCGCCCCGCGAACGGCTTGAGAACGCCATACAAATGGGAGGCTTGCCCTTTGAAAATGCGCGGAAAATCGCCGCGAGGGGTTTAGCAGGTCAACAGGTCTTCTCGCAAGCAGGCGAAGCCTGGCCGAATCGATCAAGAAGCGGCGATCCGGTCCCGACCGCCTAGCATCCCGGCGAGGCTGTGCCAATTCGATGCGGCGCCCGGTCCGCGCTCTCGTCCTTCAGAGCCACGCCGGTGGTCCCCCGGGCGAGGCCCTCACGGACGAGCCAGGCGATCTTGAAGGCGGCCTCGTCATGGCTCAACCCGGCATGATGGATGTTCGAGACGCAATTGCGTTCGGCATCGGTACGGCCGGGCTTCGGGGCGAAGGTCAGATAGGCGCCGAGACTGTCGGGCGCGGACAGGCCGGGCCGTTCGCCGATCAGCATCACGACCATGCGCGCACCGAGAATGGCGCCAATCTCGTCGCCGAGCGCGACTCGCGCGCCCGATGCGACAACGACATGGCCGATCGCGACGTCATCCCCTTGCGCAAGCAATGGCAACAGGCGCGTCACCAGGATCGTCGCATGGGCGTGAACCGCCGCCGCGGACAGGCCGTCTCCGACCACAAGCGCGAGCTGGCACGGCGCCGAGGCGCTTCGTGCCAGAAGCTGCGCCGAGCCGGGGTCAAGCTGTCGTCCGAGGTCCGGCCGCCGCAGATAGTCGCTGCGATCGACCGCCTGGCTCCTCACCTCGGTCACGGCAAGCCCAAGCGCGCCGAGATCGGCGACCAGACGCGGCACATTGAAGGCGGCATGCACGGCATCGCGTGCGCGGGCATGGTCCAGCGTGAAATCAAGCAGCGCCCTCGTCGGCATGCTCGCGCCGCTGCGCCCGAGCGCCACGCGCGCGGGCGTGAACGCCCGCAAATCGAGGGTCGGGCGGCGCGGCGGAGCCGGATCAGACATATCGCATCATTCGGCGGGAACGGCGGCTTCGCGCAGGCGGATCGAATAATTCGAGGCGTTCTGCTTGCCGCTGGAAGCCGCGCGCGCAAAGGTGATGAGATGGTGCGCGATCAGCGTGCAGCCGATCAGGCCTTCGATGTCGCCGCGCTTGATGCGTCCAAGGGCGAACTTCCAGAACACGCGCCTGTAGTCTCCGAGCACGCCGACCTTCCAGAAGATGTTGCGCAACATGATGAGACCGCGCCGGATGTTCGGCCAGGTCTTCATCTCGTCCGGCGTCGGCATCTTGAGTCGGCGCGCGTAAACATTGTCGCATTGATACTGATAGCGCGCGTAAACCTTCTCGGGCGCGTAGGCGACCGCCATCGCATGCTTCCAGGATGCGACGACCTCGTCATAAGGCAACAGGAAGTCGACATTGGAATCGCGACTGTCGTCATGGACCAGGCGGCCCTCGCGATCCAAACGGTCCCACAACGGCGTCTTCGGCAGCGCCTGGAGCAGATTGATGGTGAGCAGCGGAATCCGGGACTCCTCGACGAAAGCGAGTAGCGCTTCCGAGGTGTTCGGCTTGTCGGTATCGAGTCCCATGATGATGCCGGACACGACCTCCATGCCGTAGGAATTGATCGTGCGCACGCCCTCCAGGATCGGGACCATCATATTGTGGTCCTTCTGCATCGCCTTCAGCGCGTCGGGATCGGGCGTCTCGATGCCGCAGAAGATGGTGACGAAATAGGCCTCGCGCATCTTCTCGAGGATCTCGGGCCTCTTGGCGATGTTGAGCGTCGCTTCACAGGCGAGCCGCACCACGTAGCCGGTCCGCTTCTGCCATTCGACCAGATGCGGCAACAGGTCCAGCGCCGCCTTGCGGTTGCCGATGAAATTGTCGTCGACGAAATAGACCGTGTCGGTCATGCCGCATTCGCGCAGGCGATCGAGCTCGGCGATGATCTGCTGTGGCGACTTGATGCGCGGATTGCGGCCGTAGAGTCCGGGGATGTCGCAGAACTCGCACTGATAGGGACAGCCGCTGGAGTACTGGATGCTGCCGAGGAAATACTTCTTCACCTCGGCGAGCTCGTAGGCCGGAATCGGAAACTCCGTCATCGGCACGCGGTCCTTGGTGGTCAGCACCACCTGGGCCTTGGGACGCGAGGTGTCGCGCGACAGGATCTCGATCAGCTGGTTGGTGGCGTCGCCGAGTTCGCCGACATGCAGATAGTCGAAGGACGGATAGTAGTCCGGGCAGGCGCTGACCGAGGGCCCTCCCAGTGCGACCGGCAGATCGAATTCATGGGCGCGGCGGCAGATGTCGTTCATCTGCTGGCGCTGGATGTGCATGCCGCTGACGAAGACCGCTTCCGCCCATTCGAATTCCTCCTTCGTCGTACGGCGCAGGTTCTCGTCGACGAATTTGACCTGCCACTCTTTCGGAAGGTAGGCGGAGATCAGCAGCAGCCCCTGCGGCGGCATGAAGGCGCGGACGCCGTCGGTCAATGGATAGGAATGCTCGAACGTACCGAAGGACGAGGTGTAGCGCGGAAACACGCAGAGAATCCGCCGGGACGTTCCGTTACTTTCAGCTCGCATCAAAGCTCCCCCCGCCACACTCGACCGATAGTGCGGAAATTGCCAGCCAGACCCAGGGTAATGCTGTCGCCGGAATTTCTCAATATTGTGGCAGAAGCACAATTCCGGGAAGCGCCGATAGTTTCATCGGGGTGCGAGCTGGCCCGCCCCTCACGCAATCAACCGCGAGGCAAAATCGGGCAGCAGGCCTGCATCGCCGGCCAGACGGAAATCGGCGCCTGTCATTCCCGAGCGCGCCAGCCAGTCGTCGAACTCCGGCGCGCGGCGCAAACCGAAGACGTCGCGGACATAGAGCGCGTCGTGAAAAGACGTCGACTGGTAGTTCAGCATGACGTCGTCGGCGCCCGGGACGCCCATGATGAAGGTGACGCCGGCGGCGGCAAGCAGCGTCAGGAGATTGTCCATGTCGTCCTGGTCCGCCTCGGCATGGTTGGTGTAGCAGATGTCGACCCCGAGCGGCAGGCCGAGCAGCTTGCCGCAGAAATGATCCTCCAGCCCTGCCCGGATGATTTCCTTGCCGTCATAGAGATATTCCGGACCGATGAAGCCGACCACGCTGTTGACGAGCAGCGGGGCAAAAGCGCGGGCGACCGCATAGGCGCGCGCCTCGCAGGTCTGCTGGTCGACCCCGTGATGGGCGCCCGCCGACAGCGCCGACCCCTGGCCCGTCTCGAAATACATCACGTTCCGGCCGACCGTGCCGCGCCGCAGCGACAGCCCGGCCTGCTGGGCCTCTTTCAGGAGCGCGAGATCGATGCCGAAACTGCGGTTAGCCGCCTCGGTGCCGGCGACCGACTGGAAGACGAGGTCGACCGGCACGCCCTGCCCGATCAGTGACAGCGTCGTCGTGACATGGGTCAGGACGCAGCCTTGCGTCGGGATCTGCAGCCGCGCGATGATCTCGTCGAGCAGCCGCAGCAATTGGGCGATCACGGCCGGATCATCGCTCGCCGGATTGATGCCGATGCAGGCATCGCCGGCCCCGAGCAGGATGCCGTCGAGGATCGAGGCGGTGATGCCCCTGGCATCGTCGAACGGATGGTTGGGCTGGAGCCGCGTGCTCATCCGCCCCTTCAGACCGATGGTGTTGCGAAAGGCGGTGGTGACCTCGCATTTCCGCGCCGCCAGGATCAGATCCTGGTTGCGCATCAGCTTTGACACCGCGGCCGCCATCTCCGGCGTGATGCCGCCGGCCAGCTTGCGCAGGACATCGGGCGTTGCGGCATCGGACAGCAACCAGTCGCGGAAGGCCCCGACGGTGAGCGATGCCACGGGCGCAAAGGCCCTGGCGTCATGGCTGTCGATGACGAGGCGGGTGACCTCGTCGGTCTCATAGGGAATGACGGCTTCCTGGAGGAATTGGCCGAGCGGCACATCGGCGAGCGCCATCCGTGCCGCGATCATTTGCTCGGAACTGGCAGCGGCAATTCCGGCCAGCCGGTCGCCGGAGCGCGGCGGTGTCGCCTTGGCGAGCAGGTCGCGCAGATCAGGGAAGGTGTAGGTCGTGGCGTCGATGCGGTGGCGGTAGACCACGGGCCTCTCCGGAGTTGGTCGGCCAAGGGCCGACCCCAAGACTATGCTGAAAGACTGTCCTGAAACTATACCTTCGGATCAAGACGCTGAAATATCTTACTTTCGTTCGACCAAGGACGAAGGGAGCCGACGGGCGCGTTAACGCCACATCCACCTTCATCCTGCAAAGTTTTGCATCAATTCTACACGACCCTGTTCACCGGCCGCTCCGGGCCATTCCGGGCTCCTGCACACCATGACATCAGACCGATCTGGGAATGCCACCAAGCTGGCAGGCCGTTTCACGCTTGCCGCCAAGCTCTATGCGATCTTCGCGCTGTTCGCGCTGCTCACGGCCGCGATCGCGATGCTGTCCGACTACAACAGCCGCAGCAGCGCCGACCTGACCAGCGCGATCGAGACGGCGAATGCCGCCGCGCTGAACGTCGAGCGGGTGAACTCGCTGGTCTATGCGGTCGTGATGGAATCGCGCGGCGTCTACATGTCGACCGAGCCGGCCGTGGTGAAGAAATATGGCGATGGCCTGCTCAAGTTCAACGCGCAGATCCTCGACGTCGTGAAGCGTTGGGAGACGATCGTCAAGGCCGACGATGCCGAACAGTTTGCCACCTTCAAGAAGCGCATCGAGCAGTTCGTCGAGTTCCGCAAGGAGCTGGTGCGCCGCGGCGTCGAGATCAATGCAGCCGCCGGCCGCGAATGGGGTGACAACGACGCCAACCGCGCCGTTCGCTCGGCGCTGAACAAGGATCTCGAGGCGCTGTCCAAGGTCTATGCCGAGCGGGCCAGGCAGATCGCGCAGCAGACCGAGACCAATCGCGAATTGTCGTTCGTGCTGACCTGCCTTGGCGGCGTGGCGCTGGCCCTCGTCGCAATCGGCATCGTCATCATCGCCCGCTCGATCGCCCGGCCGCTCGCCTCGATCACCGCCACCATCAAGCAGGTCGCCGACGGCGCCGAAAACGTCGTGGTGCCGCACTCCGGCCGCGCCGACGAGATCGGCGCACTGGCCCGCGCCATCCAGGTCTTCCAGGACGCCATGGGTCGCAACCGCAACCTCGCCTCGCAAGTGTCGCACGACGCCGCCGCGCGCGAGGAGCGTGCCCGCCACATCGAACGGTCCGTCGAGCAGTTTCGCGAGGCGATCGGCGCGATCATGCGCGGCCTCAGCGACAACGCCTCGGTGATGCGCGAGACCGCGCAGACCATCACCCGCGTCACCGCGGACGCGAACAGCCGCGCCGGCACGGCGGCGAACGCCACAGAGCAGGCCTCGCACAACGTCACGGCGGTGGCCGGCGCGGCGGAAGAACTGTCAGCCTCGGTGGTGGAGATCGGCCGCCAGGTGCGCCAGAGCGCCGGCGCGGTCGAGCAGACCGGCCAGCGCACCGAGAAGTCGATCTCCGAGATCGAGAGCCTCGCCGCGGCCACGCAGCGCATCGACGGCGTGCTCAGCCTGATCCAGGCGATCGCCGAGCAGACCAACCTGCTCGCCCTGAACGCCACCATCGAGGCCGCGCGCGCCGGTGATGCCGGCCGCGGCTTCGCCGTCGTCGCCCACGAAGTGAAGGCGCTCGCAGGCCAGACCGCCAAGGCCACCGCCGAGATCAGCGAGAACGTTGCGATGATCCAGGCCTCGACCCGCAACGCCGTCGACGCCGTGCGCGAGATCGGCGGCGCGGTCCGCGAGATCAACGAGGTCACCTCGGCGATCGCCGGCGCCGTCAGCCAGCAGGACGCCGCCACGCGCGAGATCTCGTCCAACGCGCAAAGCGCCGCGCAGGGCAACGAGACGCTCGTGGCCAACATCACCTCGCTCCGCGACGCCATCGGCGAGACCGACACCGCGGCATCCTCGGTGCTGACGGCGGCGAGCAGCCTGACGGCGACGGCGGACACGCTGTCGCGCGAGGTCGAGAAGTTCTTCCAGAACCTGCGATCCGGCGCGGCAGACAGCCGCGTCGCCAAGGCGGGATAGCCGACGCGGTCCGCTAAGCCGGCGGTGGGGCCGATCGAGCAAAAAGTGCGAAAACAACCCCATGCACAGTAGACGGCAGCAACTGAATCAAGGAATTAGCGGCGCTCCCGACGCTCTGCTGATTTTACGAAGCCGGTTTGACTCGTCGGGCAAAACACCGGCATAATGTCATCCTTGGCGCACCGCATTCCCCGCGAGACCGCCGGATCCGCGAACAGCTCGCGCGCATCGGCGTCGGACCCGACAAGCCTTCTTTTCGCAGCCATTCTTCGGCCACGACACAGTCGAGGCGGCGTACGTATCCCGCGCCACGCATGAGACATCGATGGCAAATCATTGAAATCATTCAATGCTGCCGTGCAGCCTGGCCGGCAAGCAAACCGCGCCGCAATTCCCACGAAGCCTCTTGATTTGCGTCAACGCACGGTTTTGGACGGTGTGGCTGGCTATCCCCCTGTTCGTTGAGGCGTTTTGCCATGTCCTTCAAGCCTCGCGCGTGTTTGTCATTGCTGCGGAAGGAGAGATAGATGAAGGCGATCGTGTTCTCATTTGCGATGCTCGGAAGCCACTCGTTCGTGCCGGTATCCGATCGCCTTCCCGAGCTGCGGGTAGAAGCGCTCTGCAAGGCCACCTCCGAAACCGACAAGGCGATGGGGCTCGCGCTGCCGCAGAGCTTTTCAGATTGCATGCGTGACGAGACCGCGGCGCAAGAGCAACTGGCTACAGTCTGGTTGACCGTCAAGCCCGCTCTTCGCGACCCGTGCGAGGGTGAAGCGACCACCGGCGGAATCCAAAGCTATGTCGATCTGCTCACCTGCATTCAGATGACGGACACGGCAAGTGCGGTGGCGCCGGCCTCACCCCTCAGAGGGGGCAGCAAGAATCGAAACAAGCAGTAGCAAATCCCTTCCAGGAGCAAGTTCATGGCCAACAGGAAGCTGTCTCTCATTGCTGGTGCGGTCGCGGCGATCGTCGCCTCGGGCGCTTCGGCTCAGTCGATCAACCTCACCGGAGTCTACAGATGCATTCAGATGTGCCGGGGGGACCTGCCGGCCTATGTCACCCAGAATGGGCCCGAACTCAATCTGTTGACTGAAGCCGGTTTGCCATCTCGTGCTTGGCCCGATTGGTATTCGCCGGCCAACCGGATCTGGGTCGATGCGTTCGATCAAAGCGCAGTCTATTCACCGGATGGAATGCTGATCCAATTTGACAATGGGACGATTTGGCAGCGGGACTTACCTGCGGCGCCCCCTGTCCGCCGTCGCCGGTAAGACATGAATGGACCCGCCGGGTGGACTAACTTCGTCGCGGTTCTCCGCTGCCCATTTCAGAATACTGACATGATGGCATCGTGCCGGTGGCGCGTGCGTTGCCCCTGCCCCGCAGCATCAAAGCGCCAAGCGAATGATGTGCGTTCGGCGTTCTCGAAGCCTGGCCATTGGAGCCGGCTTCATGCTCGTTCGTGAGCTGCCCACAGATCGCCCGAGAAGGGTACGACGCAGCGAAACATGTCGACAGCATCCCATCGTAAAACCCGATGGATTGCGGGGCCATCGTCGCCAGGCGCCCTCGCGCGCCTATCCCGCAATCAGATGAGGCTTTCCGCATTTGAACGGCTCTGTTGCGCCAAGTGGTGACGGCGCAGCTCCTGAGCAGGGAGCGGACAATGCTCCGGCCCGCATCGAGGGTGCGTGGCGCGGCGCACAGCACCACTACCCCATCACCCCGCCCCGCCGGATCAGCTCCTTGCCCACCGCAGCCAGATGCACCTGATCCGGCCCATCGCCGATGCGGATGAAGCGGGCGTAGACGTAGGCACGCGCGAGGAACGTATCCTGCGAGACGCCGGCGGCGCCGTGGATCTGGATGGCACGGTCGATGACGCGGGCGGCCATGCTGGGGACCACGATCTTGGCGGCGGCGATCAGGTCGCGCGCAGCCTTGTTGCCGTCGCGGTCCATCCTGTCGGCGGCCTGCAGCGTCAATAGGCGCGCTTGCGCGATCTCGCAGAAGGAGTTTGCGATGTCCTCGCGCACCGAGCCCTGCTCGGCGAGCGGCTTGCCGAAAGCCGTGCGCGAGACCACGCGCCGGCACATCAATTCCAGCGCGCGCTGGGCACAGCCGATCAGCCGCATGCAGTGGTGGATGCGGCCGGGGCCGAGCCGGCCTTGCGCGATCTCGAAGCCGCGGCCTTCGCCGAGCAAAATGTTCTCCGCGGGCACGCGGACGTTCTCGTAGACGATCTCGGGGTGGCCGACCGGCGCATCGTCATAGCCGTAAGTGAGCATGTCGCGGACGATGCGCACGCCGGGCGTATTTCGGGGCACCAGGATCATGGATTGCTGGCGATGGCGGTCGGGATGATCCGGCGCGGTCTTGCCCATCACGATCAGGATCTCGCAATCTTCGTTCATCGCGCCTGACGTGAACCATTTGCGGCCGTTGACGACGTAGTCGCCACCGTCGCGGCGGATCTCGCACTGGATGTTGGTGGCGTCGCTGGAGGCAACCTGCGGCTCCGTCATCGAGAAGCCCGAGCGGATGCGTCCCTCCAGGAGCGGCTTCAGCCAGCGTTCCTGCTGCGCTGGCGTGCCGTAGTTCGCCAGCACCTCCATGTTGCCGACATCGGGGGCCGAGCAATTGAACACCTCGGGCGCCCAGAGGATGCGGCCCATGATCTCCTTCACGGGCGCATATTCGAGATTGGTCAGGCCCGTGTTGTCAAGGTCTTGGCCATGCTCGCCTGACAGGAACAGGTTCCAGAGCCCCTGCTCCCGCGCCAGCCGCTTCAGATCCTGCAAGACTGGGGGCGTCTTGTAGCGCGATGCTTCCGGCTTGACCTGCTCGTAATAGAGCTCCTCGACCGGCTCGACATGCGTCCGCATGAACTGGCGGACGCGGTCCTGCAACTCGAGCGAACGGGGAGAGTGTTGAAAGTCCATCGTGGGCTCCTGTTCCCTTGTCCCCTTTGGGAGAAGGTGGCATAGGCTGCCTTCGGCAGCCGTTCCTAAGAACGCCGAAGCAAAGCTTCGGCTATGGCGCCGGATGAGGGTTGTCTCCGAGCGTTCAAATGCAGAGACGACTGGCGGAGCCATGCCGCTCACCCGGCTCCGCTTCGCGCATCCACCCTCTCCCACAAGGGAAGAAGGTACACCGTCTCTGCGGCCCACCCATCACGTCCCGCGCAGGAGCTCGCTCGCCACGACCCAATCGTTGCCGTCGAACTGGAGCATGTAGCCGTCCTTGATCGGGCGGAAGTCCTGCGGCGTGGTGTTGAGGGTGATGCCGGGCATCAGCAGCGACAGCGGCACGTTCTTCAGGTTGGCGGCCTGCGCCATGATGTTCTCGCGCGTCAGGTTGTCCTTGCACTGCCTCAGCAGCACCACCAGCGCCTCGGCGACGGTGTAGCCGTAGAGCCCGGCGACGTTGTTGACGTCGGCGTTGGGCAGGCGCCGCTTCATGAAATCGATATAGGCCGTCATCGCCGGATCGTTCTTCGGCTCGGCCACGAACGGCTTGAGCGAGCCGAGCGACAGCACGCCCTTGCCGGCGTCGAGACCGGCCGGCACCATCACCGTGGCCTTGTTGGCACAGCCGCTGGCGAGGAAGCGCGTCGGCTGCCAGCCGACCTCATGAGCTTTTCGGATCGCCTGCGCGCAGGCGCGCGGCGTTACCGAATAGATCAGGAAGACGTCGGCCTTGGTATTGGCCAGCGTCAGCACCTGGGAATCGACGGTGGGGTCGGCGACCTCGAAGCTCGAGGCCATCGCGATCGCCTTGTCGGCGTCGGCGCCGAGCGCCTCCTTGACGCCGCGCAGATATTCCTTGCCGGCATCGTCGTTCTGATAGAGCACCGCGAAGCGCGCATTCGGGTTCTTGGCGCGGGCATAGGCGACGTCGATCGCGGCCTCGCTGGTGTAGTTCGGCGCCCAGGGCAGCGCCATCGACCAGGGCATGTTGGCGGGATCGTTCCACTTCGAGGCCGAGCTGATCAAGAAAAGCTGCGGCACCTTGTTGCCGTTGAGATACTTCGCGATGGCCGAGCTTGGCGCGGTGCCCATGGTCGCGAAGATGAAGGCGACGCCTTCACCCTCGACGAGGCGCCGTGCCGCCTCCATGGTCTTCGGCGGAGAGAAGGCGTCGTCCAGCGAGATCAGATTGAGCTTGCGGCCGTTGACGCCGCCTTTCTCGTTGATCTCGTCGAAATAGGCGGAGATCACCCGGCCGGTGATGCTGAGCGGCGAGGCCGGGCCGCTATAGGGCATGGTGTTGCCGATCTTGATCTCGGTGTCGCTGACGCCAGGACCGTAGGATTTCTGCGCGGAGACAGGGGCGGAAACGCAGGCGGCAGCCAGCGCTGCGGCCAGGACCAAAGCGGCTTTCATGGTTTCTCCCACTGATTATCGCCGCGCGAGGCAGTCACGCGGCGTGCTGCTTTTCGTCAGCGCGTCAGATCAGCGGAGTTCCACAACACGGTCTTGCGTCGAGTTGCTGATGGCTCGGGGTCGGCTCAGCATATGAGTCTGCGCTTCACCTCCATCGGAGGCGATGAGAGACCTGCGCCTAGCCGCGTCGCTTCAAGCCAAGGCCGAGGCTGATCCAGCCGGCACCAGCCATGATCAGGTCGATACCGAGAAACAGGCCGAGGATGTAGACGCTGTTCACCGGCCAGCGCGCCACGATGAGCAGGCCGAGCAGCAACGTGATCGCGCCGGAGAGCGCAACCCACACCCACGGGCTCTCGCGTTTCATGCTGAAGGCGAGAAACAGCCTGACGGCGCCCGAGGCGATCAGCGATGCCCCCAAAAACAGCGTCAGCAGGACTGCCGCGAACAGCGGATTCTCGAAGGTCAGGAAGCCGGCAACGATATAGAGCACGCCGAGCAGCGCCCAGATCAGGAATTTGCCCCAGCTCTTCACCTGGAATGCGCCGATCACCTCGGCGACACCGGCCACGATCATCATCGCGCCAACCACGATCACGCTCGCCACCGTCGCCATCACGACGCTGCCGAGCGCGACGAAGCCGGCGATCAGATAGACGACGCCGAGCGCGACGATCCAGCCCCATTTGGCGTGCAGCGCGGCGATACCCGAGCCGAGGCTCGCATGGTGAGACGTATCCGAAGCACTCGTCATGGCCGCCACTCCTCTTGCAAAGCCCGGAGGCACAATTCAAGATAGCACCATCCGGACCGGGACGACAGCCAGCAGAACACTCCTCACCGGCAGCAACATTGACGCAAATCAAGATCGAATGCGGAGAATCCGTCCGCTGTGTCCCGCAATGATCAGGCGCGCTCGGCGGCGTTGCGAATGTCGAGCACGGCCTGGGCCCATTCGGCGGGTCGCTCCTGCGGCAAATTGTGGCCTGCATCCTTGAAGACGCGCCGTTCGAAGAATCGCTCGAACTTGCGCGCGTGGTGGGCGGTGCCCGGATTGACGCCGTCGCTGTCGCCATCGATTGCAATCGTCGGGACGCGGATCGGCGGCTGCGCGGCAAGCCGGGCCTCGATCGCAGCATAGGCGGGGTCGCCCGCCACCAGCGCGTAGCGATGGCGGTAGGAGTGGATCACGACATCCACGAAATCGGGATTGTCGAAGGACACAGCGCTCGTCTCGAACGTCGCGTCGTCGAATGCCCATTTCGGCGACCACATCGTCCAGAGCTGGCGGGCAAAGCCGCGGCGGTTGCGCTCCAGCGCGCGGCGGCCGCGTTCGTTGTGGAAGAGATATTGATACCAGAGCGCCGCCTCCTCCAGCGGCGAGGCCGGCTCCATGGCGCGGGCGATGTTCTGGATGTTGTAGGAATTGCCGGAGACGAGCCCGATCACACGCTCCGGATAGAGCGCCGAGACAACGCAAGCCGCGCGCCCGCCCCAGTCATAGCCACCGAGGATGGCGCGCTCGATGCCGAGCGCATCCATGAAGGCAAGAAGATCGGCGCCAAGCGCCGCCTGCTCGCCGGAGCGCAGCGTCCCGGCGGAACGAAACCGCGTCGGGCCGTAGCCGCGCAGCCAGGGCACCAGCACCCGCGCGCCTGCCTCGGCAATGATCGCCGCGGCGTCCGCGTAGGCGTTCACGTCATAGGGAAAGCCGTGCCCGAGGATGCAGGGCCAGCCGTCCGGCACGCCGTACTCGCGGTAGGCGATGTCGAGGACGTGGGTGGCGATGGTTTTCTGTTGCATGCATGTCTCGCGGAGTGATCGCGATCGTAGCCCGGCCTATCTCTGCGGACCGGACAGCGAGATATCGCGTTCGGCGCGGAACACGTTGCTGTAGAGGTTGGCGATCCATTGCCGACCGATCTCGGTCTTGTTGAGATAACCGATCTCGGTCTGGATGTGCGGTGCGACGCTATTCCAATAGAATTGCGGGTAGCGGTTTATGATGTCGGCGGGCGAGTCGTAGCCGAGCTGACGGTTGATGCCGACCTCCTCGAACTCGTAGTAGAGCGCGTTGGCCTTGCGCAGATAGTTGGGATCGCCGAGCTGTCCGATGAAATCGGCCGCGCGCAGGATCGAGGCTTCGTCGTCATATTCCTGCCCTTCACGGGCCGGAAAGCGCGTCCCCTCGATGGCACGGGCGACGCGCTCGGAGTCGATGCCGCGGATGGGCGGCAACCGCCGCCGCACGAAGAGCTTCGAGCGATCGACGTGATACATCATCAGACTGGCATCCGACGCGCCGCGGGGCAGCGACACCTTGGTCCCTGCCTCGTCGATGATGAACCCGTCTTCGTCGTCCTCCGGAAACAGGCCGCGGACATAGCCGATGTCATGTGCGAGGCAGGCTATCAGGATGTGGAGGTAATCTTCTGCATCAAGATGCGCATGGAGATTACGTCCGGTGAGGATCGCCTGGGCGGCGAGCGTCACCAGCATCGTATGCTCGATGTTGTGATAGAGCGCGTCGCTGTTGCCGATGCATTCCATCGCCGTGCGCGTCGAGCCCTCCAGAACCCTGGCATAGGTTTCGTCGTACCGGCGACGCATGAACGAGCCCAGCATTTTCTCGAGGGTTTCGGCCGCCAGTCTCGGTAAAGTTATCATGGATGCAGCCCTGTCCGCCGCTCGTGTCCCATGCCACTCCCGACGTCTCGTTCTTGTCTTCGACGCGGCGGGAGCATAGCCCATCTTGGCCAGGGTAACCAATTCCCGGAGCAAAAATACGTAAATATCTTGTCGTCCCGCTGCGCAACATCACGGCTGTCGTCACAGTTAACAACAACCAAAGGTGGCGGGAAGGCTCCGGACCTGGCGGCCTCGTCAGGGCGCGGCCAGGATGTCGACGCCGTCGGTCGTGCGCGAAAGACTTCTGGCGAGATAGAACAGCTCGACCAGCTTGCCGCGCTTGCCGGCCAGCGAGAAGATGAATTCGGGCGAATCCGCCTCGATCTCCGTGATCGCCACCTTCGCGATCCGATCGATACGGCTCGAGCCGTGCTCCCAGACAAAGCCGACACCGAGCCGGTTGGCGACCGCCTCCAGCATCCCCTCGCGTGTATTGACGATGATCGCCGGACTGGCGCGCAGGTTGACGACGCGAAACGCCCTGTCCACGGCGCGCTGCGTCGCGGAATCCCGGGTGCGAAAGACCAGCGGATATTGCACGAGGCCGGCGATCGACACGCGCGATTGGCGACTGAGCTCGTGAACGGGATGACAGATCGCCACGACGCGCTGCTGCACGCAGGGCTCGCGCCGGAAGCGGTTGTCCTGCGGCACCTCCGGCAACACGGCGACGTCGACACGCTGGTCGACCACCGCAGCCATGATCGCCGACCAGCTGCCGATCTCGATGTTGATCTGGATCTTCGGATACAGATTGCGGAACGCCGCGATCAGCGCCATGCCCGGCATGGCATTCCCGAGCCCGATGCGAAGCTCACCCCCCGTGAGCTCGTCGCGCTGCTGCAGGATGGCCAGTGCGTCCGCCTCGATCGCCTGCATCCGGCTCGTCGCTGCGTAGAGCCGCCGGCACAGCGGTGTCGCGATCAGACTCTGGCCGTGCCGGTCGAACAGCGCAACCGCGAACTCGGCCTCCAGATCGCGCACGAGTTGGGCAACTGACGGCTGCGACACCCGCAACCGCCTTGCGCCGGCCGCGAAGCTGCCGGTCTCGAACACCGCATTCACCGCCCGGACGCGCGACGACGTCAACGCCACCACAACAACCCCAAAATCGATACTCCCCGTCCTCTGGACCCGGCAAAACCAAAACCTGGGATGACCATAGGGACTGCCATTGACCGTAATGTGAATGTCAGATGCGCTCCTTAACTCCTCGTGCGCCGCAACAGGCCAGCAGGGGACCAGCGCGCATGGCGCAAATCGAACTTTCCGCGATCCGCAAATCCTTTGACGGCGCCGACGTCCTGAAGGGCATCGATTTCCGAATTGAGGACGGCGAGTTCATCTCGCTGGTCGGTCCCTCCGGCTGCGGCAAATCGACCCTGCTCCGCATCATTGCCGGGCTCGAACCGCAGAATTCCGGCCAGGTCCATATTGACGGCCGCCCCGTGGACGCCATCCGCCCGAGCGCGCGCAACCTCGCAATGGTGTTCCAATCCTACGCGCTCTATCCGCATCTGAGTACCTTCGACAACATTGCCGTGCCGTTGCGGATGCGGCGCCTCTCGGCGATCGAACGGCTGCCGCTGCTCGGCCCCCTGCTGCCGGGCCGACGCGCCAAGGAACGGCACATTCGCGCCGACGTCGAGGGGATTGCCGAGCAACTCGACATCGCTCCATTGCTGCGGCGCAAGCCCGGGCAATTGTCTGGTGGACAGCGGCAACGCGTCGCGGTCGGACGCGCCATGGTGCGCGAGCCGCTGGCTTTCCTGTTCGATGAACCGCTCTCCAATCTCGACGCAAAGCTGCGCGTCCATATGCGCGCAGAGCTCGCCGAGCTGCATCGCCGTCTCAAGGCGACGTTCGTCTACGTCACGCACGACCAGGCCGAGGCGATGACGATGTCGAGCCGGATCGCCGTCATGATGGGCGGGGAATTGATCCAGGCCGGAACGCCTGCAGAGATCTACAATCACCCTAACGACATTCGTGTTGCCGAATTCATCGGCAGCCCCAAGATCAACGTCCTTCCCGGCCGGATCCGGAACGACGGCGGCGTCGACGTGCTGGGGACCGCCCTGAAGCTTGCGTGCAGTGCGGCGGCCGGCGAATGCCGCGTCGGCGTCCGTCCGGAGCGGATCGACCTCGGCACGGGGCCGTTCTCCGGAACCGTCGTCCATCTGGAAAATCTCGGCGCCGAGGCATTCGTGCACCTTGCGATCGAAGGCGCCGGACTGCGCTTGATCGCGCGGCTTGCGGACGTCAGGCATTTGCCAGCGATGGCCAGCTCCGTCGCCTTCGGTTTCGCCCCCGACGCGGTGCGGATTTTCGATCCGGCCGGCAAGCGGATCGAGCTCCGAGTGGAGCAGCCCGAGCGCATCCGTGAGCCCGCCCATGTCTGACGGTTCCATGACGATTGGCGCGGCCGCCGTTCCCGCAGGCGCGGCACGGCGCACACTGCCGGCCCACGGCAGCCGACGCACATACTCCGCTTACGCCCTGGTGACGCCGGCCGCGGCGCTGATGCTGATCATGCTGCTTGGCCCGCTCGCCGGCGTGATCGCCCTCTCCTTCACCGACTATCAGCTCGGCGCGCCGCATTTCTCCTGGATCGGGCTGGCCAACTACCAGGACCTGTTCGCCGACAAGGTGTTCTGGACCGCGCTGCGCAACACGCTGGCTTACGTCCTGATCGTGGTGCCCGGTGCCGTGATCGCAGGTCTTGCGATCGCGCTGCTGATCCAGAGCGGCACCAGCCTGCGCAGCCTTTACCGGACGATCTATTTCCTGCCTGTCATGGCGACCCTGATCGCGATGGCCGTCGTGTGGGAGTTCATGCTGCACCCGCAATTCGGCCTGGTGAACGGGATGTTGCGCGGCGCGGGCCTGCCAGCCTTTGCCTGGCTGCAGGACCGCAGCACGGCGCTCTATGCGCTGTGCGCGATCGGCATCTGGCAGGCGGTCGGCTTCAACATGGTGCTGTTCCTCGCCGGCCTCGTCTCGATTCCCAAGCAGCTCTACGAGGCGGCCGAAATCGACGGCGCCTCGAGCGGCTGGGCTCGCTTCCGCCTCGTGACCTGGCCGATGCTGGGGCCGGTCACGACCTTTGTGGTCGTGATCTCCGGCATCCGCTCCTTCCAGGTGTTCGACACCGTGCACGTATTGACCAAGGGCGGCCCGTCGAAATCGACCGAGGTGCTGATCCACACCATGTACACGGAAGGCTTCGAATTCTTCCGCTCGGGCTATGCCGCGGCCATCACCGTCGTCTTCCTGGTGTTCGTTCTCCTGCTCACGCTGGTCAAATCGAGGCTCGCCGATCGCGGGGTGCACTACACATGAGCAACGCACATTCCATCCCGTTCCGGGCGATCCTCCGCCACGTGCTCCTGATCGCGGGCGCCGCGCTCATGCTGGCGCCCTTCATCTGGATGATCTCGACCGCGTCGAAGCCGCAGACCGAGATCTTTTCCAGCGAGCTGCACCTGATCCCGCACCAGCTCGCGCTGGCGGAGAACCTGCGCGAGGCCTTCGCCAAGGCCAATCTGCTGCGGTTCCTGCTCAATGGCGTCATCGTCACGATCTCGATCTTCGTGCTGCAGATCATGGTGGCGCTGCCGGCGGCCTACGCGCTCGCAAAGCTTCGCTTCCTCGGCCGCGAGACGCTGTTTGCGCTCGTGCTGTTCGGGATCCTGATCCCCCCGCAGGCGACCGCGGTCCCCGTCTTCCTGATGCTGCACAAGGCCGGGCTGCTCGACAGCTATGCCGCGCTCGTCCTGCCCTTCACGATCTCGGTCTTCGGCATCTTCCTGATGCGCCAGTTCTTCAAGACGGTGCCCGACGATCTCGTCGATGCCGCGCGCATGGACGGCATCTCCGAATTCGGCATCGTCTGGCGGGTGATGCTGCCGGCCGCGATCCCGGCCGTCACCGCCTTCGGCATCTTCTCCGTGGTCGCACACTGGAACGACTACTTCTGGCCGCTGATCGTGCTCAACAGCGAGCAGCTGCGTACGCCGCCGCTTGCGGTCGCGCATTTCCGCAACAGCGAGGCCGGCACCAGCTACGGCCCGCTGATGGCCGCGGCAATGGTGATCATCGCGCCGCTCGTCGTCGCTTTCCTCTTCGCCCAGCGCCGCTTCATCGAGGGCATCACCCTCACCGGGATCAAGTAACCACGTCACCTCAAACAGGAGTGTATCATGCTGAAGTCCATCATCGTCGCGGCGGCCTTGTCGCTTGCGGCAGGATCTGCGCTCGCCCAGACCCAGACCGAGATCGTGATGCAGTATCCCTATCCGGAGCTGTTCACCGAGACCCACAAGCGCATCGCCGCGGAGTTCGCCAAGGTGCACCCGGAGATCAAGGTCACGATGCGGGCACCTTACGAATCCTACGAGGACGCCACCCAGAAGGTGCTGCGCGAAGCCGTGACCAACCAGATGCCTGATGTCTCCTTCCAGGGCCTGAACCGCATCCGCGTCCTGGTCGACAAGAACATCCCGGCCGAGCTCGGCGGCTACATCGCGGCCGAAAAGGATTTCGACAAGCAGGGCTTCCACCAGGCGATGTACGACATCGGCACCGCCGGCGGCAAGGTCTATGCCCTTCCCTTCGCGATCTCCCTGCCCATCGTCTACGTCAATCTCGACCTGGTGAAGCAGGCCGGCGGCGACGTGAACAATTTGCCGAAGAGCTGGGACGAACTGATCACGCTCGCCAGGAAGGTCAAGGCGCTCGGCAACGACACCAACGGCGTCACCTATGCCTGGGACATCACCGGCAACTGGCTGTGGCAGGCGCCGGTGTTCGCGCGCGGCGGCACCATGCTCAACGCCGACGAGACCAAGGTCGCGTTCGACGGGACGGAAGGCAAGTTCGCCATCAACACGATTGCGCGGCTCGTCAACGAGGGCGGCATGCCCAATCTCGACCAGCCGTCGATGCGTGCGGCGTTCGCGGCCGGCAAGACCGGCTTCCACATCACCTCGACCTCTGATCTCAACAAGGTCACGCAGATGACAGGCGGCAAGTTCGCGCTGAAGACGATACCCTTCCCGGACGTCGTCGCTCCGAGCGGCAGGCTGCCGGCCGGCGGCAATGTCGTGCTGATCCTCGCCAAGGACAAGGCCAAGCGCGACGCCGCCTGGGAAGCGGTGAAGTTCTGGACCGGCCCCAAGGGTGCCGCGATCATGGCGGAGACCACCGGTTACATGCCGCCGAACAAGGTCGCCAACGACGTCTACCTGAAGGACTTCTACGTCAAGAACTCCAATAACTACACCGCGGTCAGCCAACTCGCGCTGCTCACCAAATGGTACGGCTTCCCCGGCGACAACGGCCTGAAGATCACGGACGTGATCAAGGATCATCTCAACTCGATCATCTCGGGCGCCCGCGCCAAGGAGCCCGAAGCCGTTCTCGCCGACATGAGCGCGGACGTGCAGAAGCTGCTGCCGAAGACCACCGGCGCGGCGCGCTGACCATCCTCACATCCCTCGGTACGGGACGCCCTCGCGTCCCGTACCGCCTCGATGACCGGAGATAGCGATGAAACTGCTGCACCTGAGCGACATTCACCTGACGGCGCCCGGCTCGACCATCGGCGGCCGCGATCCGCGCGCCAATTTCGAGCGGGCGCTGGCGCATGCGCTGGACGATCATCACGACGCCGAATTGATGGTGATCACCGGCGATCTCTCGGACTGGGGCGACCTCGCCGATTATCAATGGCTGAAGCAGCGCCTCGACGAATATCCGCTGCCAGTGCGGTTGTGCATCGGCAACCACGACCGACGCTCCGCCTTCCTGAGCGTCTTCCCCGACCTCGCCGACGACAACAGCTTCGTCCAGGGCATCCACGATACCGCCGCCGGCCGCTGCCTGTTTCTCGACACCGCCCATCCGGAGACGCACGCCGGCCGCTATTGCGACGATCGTCTCGGCTGGCTCGAGGCGCGGCTTTCCGAGCACGAGGGACCGTTCCTGCTCTTCATGCACCACAATCCCATGCCGGTGCATCTCGTCCCGTTCGACCAGATCGGCCTGCTCGACGCGGCTCCATTCCGCCGCCTCGTCAGTCGCTATCGGGACAAGATCCGCCACGTCTTCTTCGGGCATTGTCATTTGCCGCTTGCAGGCTCGATTGCAGGCGTTCCCGTCTCGTCGCTGCGCGGCACCAACCATGCGAGCTTTCCGCTGTTCTCCGAGACCAAGCTGCTGAGCGCCTGCGACCTGCCGCAATCCTACGGCGTCGCATTCCTCGGGGAGGACTATGTGACCGTGCACATGGTGGAGTACGGCTACGATGGTCCCATCCGCACCCAAGGTTCGCCCGACTACAAGGCGTGGGATCGGGAGACCATGGTTCGGTGAGCGGCGAGCGCACGACCAATACCAGGGCGTGCACTCGGCGCGTAGCCGGTACTCTTCCGCGGCTCCGAGCAAGATCGTTGCCCGCTCGTTAGCAGGCGAAAGCTACCCGACGGTGGGCGACTTGTTCCAGAAACGGCGGTCGCATTAGCGTGTGCAAATGAGCAGAGCTGTTCACTGGCCTTCAACATCAAAGCCGGGCGAGCATTGGTTCGGGGTTGGGGTCGCGGCTGGTCGGCGGGCCACCCCTCGAGGCCAACATAGATTAAGGAACCTGCCGAAACTTCCCAAGCGGTCGACCAGATCACTCGCGCTGTCCTTCAGTGAGGATTAGGCTTCCTTCACCGGGGCTGGCTGAATAGTTCACCAAGTTTTTTTTGACCCGGCTTCTTTTGAGCGGCCGCAGCATTTTTGCGAATGCTGCGGCCTATCTCGTTCAGGGAGCAGTCTCGCGTTGACGCGATTAGCGTTGCAGCAGCGAAAGGATACGAAGCCGCTCTTGCTGTCGCAGCCGCTGGCTCTCGCGCATGGCTTCCAGCTCGACTTCCCTCTCAGTGAAATCTAGCTTCTCTCTTTTCATCTCCGCGACCGTCGCTTCAAGTTCGGCCAAGCGACGCTCACCTACAACCACATCGTTTTCGATTCGTCGCAACTCGTCTTGAAGGTGGTTGTAGTCCATCGCTGTGCTCTCAATGGAATAAAGAGTGCAACGCCTCAGGCTGGCTGCTTGTTTCGTAGGAACATTAAAAGGCGGTCACAGGGCCTTTTTTTTGCAGAAACCCTTGCCTCTTTATCCCGTTTCGTAAGTGCCGCTGAAGACGCGGCATGGCTCATTCAAACTCCTAACTCGGAGGTTTAAAATGGGAATGCAGGATCGTGAAACGAGCAGCCTAATCGGCAGTGATAAGGTTGAGGGCACAGCTGTCTACGGCGCCGATCGGCGAGAGATCGGCAGTATTGATCGCGTTATGATCGACAAAAGAAGCGGCCAAGTGAAGTACGCAGTTTTAAGTTTCGGCGGCTTCTTAGGGATAGGAGACGACTACTATCCCCTGCCTTGGCAATCGCTGAGGTATGACGAGAGCCTCGGCGGTTACCTGACGAACATCACAGAAGACCGGCTAAAGGCGGCACCAAAGTACACTGACGAAGGCAGTTGGAGCTGGTCGGACCAGAGCGAGAGCCGAGTCAACAAGTACTACGAGAGCACTTTTATCTAACGTCAGGGAGGACCGCCGAAAGGCGGTTCTTCCTCTTTCGGCACCTTGATCGGCTCTCTCGCCACGCGCGTGCTTGGTATGCCTCCCGCCCAGCAGGATGACGGCAGCATTCGTTGTCTTGCAGCATCAGCGTGAGATGGCTGAGGGGCGGCAACCAAATCAGCGCGAGGTTTGGTCCGGTCGCTCCTTGCTATAGGCAATCGAGCATTGTTCCTGTTTTCCCGAGACCTCCGCCTTGCTGGTAAGCCGACGCTTTTGAGTACCCGCCCTACTCCACCTGCAGCACGTCGACGGCGACGCCGAGCTTCTGCTTCGGCGAGCCGACGATAATGCCGTCGACCGGCGAGACGTCAGAAAAGTCGCGTCCCATTGCAAGCACGATGTGATCGTTACCGATGAGAAGATCATTGGTTGGGTCGAAATCGACCCAGCCGAGCTCCGGCCCGCACCACAGCGAGACCCAGGCATGGGTGGCGTCGGCGCCTTGCAGGCGCGACTGGCCCGGCGGCGGAATGGTGCGCAGATATCCGCTGACATAGGCCGCGGGCAGGCCGAGCCCGCGCAGCCCTGCGATCATCACATGGGCGAAGTCCTGGCAGACGCCGTGCCGCTTGTCGAAGACTTCGTCGAGCGGCGTCGAGATCACGGTCGCCTTGGGATCGTAGCGGAATTCGCTGCGAATGCGTCGCATCAGGTCGACGGCGCCGGTGAGGATACCCGTCCCCGGCGCAAAGCTGTCTCCCGCGTAGGCGCTGACGGGGCGCAGCACCGGCACCAGGGGGCTGGCAAAGACATAACCGACCGGCGAGGACGGCCCGAGGCTGGTTGCTTCGAACGCGATCTCGCGGATGCTCTCCCAGGACGGACTCGACGCGTCGCGTGCCGGCGGCCGGCGCGACACCGAGACGCGCGAGCGCGAGTCGATGCGTAGATTGCGGTGCGCGGCTTCGATCACGACGCTCTCGGTGAGCGTGCCGAAGAAGTCGCGCCGCACATTGCGCTCGGCCGGCCGCGGATGAATCTCGAGATGGTGCGAGATCAGCTCCTGGCCGCCGCCGCTTCTCGGCTCCAGCCGCAGGGTGCAGCGGGCGAAGCTGACGGGATTTTCGTATTCGTAGGTGGTGACGTGACGGATGTCGTAGATCACGCCAGCCCCGTCAGCTTTTCCGGCCGGCTGGCATTGGGACCGTGCGGGAAGTAGTGCTGCCCGATCGCGTCGGCTAGGCTGAGCAGATCCTGCTCCAGCGCGAACAGGGTCTTGACCTCGAGCTTCTCGGCCTCCGCGGTCGCGAGCATCGCCTGCAAGGCCACCGCGAGCCGCTGCGGCTTCTCGATCAGGCCGTGCTCCTTCAGGCTCGGCAGCGCGGCAATATGCTCGTTCAGCGTCGCCACCTGGAACGCTACGGAGCGCGGATTAAAGGGATCGAGCACGGCGAGGTCGCGTACCGGGGCCAGGATCGGCGCCAGCAGATAGCGCGAGCGGTAGGTGATCTGGCAATCCACCAGCGTCAGCAGGATGTCGAGTTCCTCGTCGCCGGCCTCGTCATAGGCGAACTGGCGCGTGAAGCGCGTGGTGTTGATGGCGCGTTCAGTGCGGCGTCCGATGTCGAGGAAGCGCCAGCCGGCGGCACGGTTCATGTTCTCCTGCGCGAGCCCTGCGAAGCTCGCCAGCTCCTGCAAGGTCAGCTCCGCGGCGCTCAGCACGCTGTCGTCGTCCTCCACCTCGATGGCGAGGCGCTCGGCCATCTCGGTGATCACCTGCCAGGCGTCGGGCGACAGGCGCTCGCGCAAGGAGGTTGCCGTGCGCTGTGCCGCGCGCACGAGCGACAGTGCCGAGCCGAAACGCTCCGCGCTCTGCAACGCTTCGGCGGTGATGCGCCCGGGAGCCGCCCGCGAAGTCTGCGAGATCGCGCCCCAGGCCACCAGCAGGCGCTGGATGCGTTCGGCCGATTGCAGCGAGGCCGCGGTCCCCTTGTTGGGTCCGCTCGGCGAGCCCAACGCGCGCACCAGCCGCAGCGTCGCCTCGGCGCGTTCGAGGTAGCGGCCGAGCCAGAACAGATTGTCGGCGGCGCGGCTCGGCAGCACGCCGGCGATACGGCGGATGCGCACCTTGTCGGTCGCCGGCAGCAGCGTCGCGGTCGCGACCTGCTTGTCGGAGACCACCCAGACGTCGGCGGCGCGCGCGCCGTCGCCCATCGACACAGCGCGCGCATCGGGCTGCTCGGCGATCCGGCAGAACCCGCCGGGCATGATGGCCCAACCGTCGGGCGTGGCGGCCGCGAACACGCGCAGCACGAAGGGACGCGGCGTGAGCTGCCCGTGCTCCCACACCGGCATGGTCGAGAGCCGCACCACTTCCTGGCCGACATAGTCCATGCCGCGCGCGGTGATGGCTTCGACCAGGCGCTGGCGGTCGGCGGCATCCAGCTCGCTCGCGAGCACCGGACCGTTGCTGTCGATACCGGGCACACCGCGCCGGTAGGCGCCTTCGATCGCGACCTCGTCGAGCCGCGCCAGCATCTCGTCGCGCGCCGCGCGCTGGCCGCACCACCAGGTCGCGATATGCGGCATCTTCAGGTCTTCGCCGAGCAGGCGGCGGCTGAGCGCCGGCAGGAAGCCGAGCAGCGCGCGCGCCTCCAGGACGCCCGAGCCCGGCATGTTGGCGACGACGACGCCGTCCTTGCGCAGCACGTCGATCAGGCCGGGGACCCCGAGCCGCGAGGAGGCATCGAGCTCGAGCGGATCGAGCGAGTTGGAATCGACCCGGCGCAACAGCACATCTAACCGCTTCAGGCCAGCAACGGTGCGGATGTGGACACGGTTGTCGCTGACCGCGAGGTCGTCGCCCTCGACCAGCAGAAAGCCGAGATACCGCGCCAGAGTCGCATGCTCGAAATAGGTCTCGCTGAAGCTGCCGGGGGTGAGCACGCCGATCCTGGGCTCGTCGCGGTCGGCGCGCGCACGAAGCGAGTCGCGGAACGCCTCGAAGAACGGCGCGACGCGCGGCACGTTCATCGACTTGTAGAGGTCGGAGAAGGCACGCGAGAGCACCAGGCGGTTCTCCAGCGCGTAGCCCGCGCCCGATGGCGCCTGAGTGCGGTCGCCGACCACCCACCAGCGGCCGTCGGGGCCGCGGCCGACATCGGCGGCATAGAGCGAGAGATAGCGCCCGCCGGGCGGCGGCACGCCGCAGACGGGACGAAGATATTCGGGGCTGCCGGCGATCGCGGCCGCCGGCAGGGCACCTTCCGCGACGAGCCGGCCCTCGCCATAGATGTCGCGCAGCACGCACTCCAGCAGCTCGGCGCGCTGGGTGATGCCGGCGCAAAGCTGCTGCCAGTCGGCCTCGTCGATCAAGAGCGGCAGATGGCTGATCGACCACGGCCGGTCGGCGGCGTCGCCGGGCGCGCGGTAGGTGACGCCGGCCTCGCGCAGATGGCGGTCGGCCATGCCGAAGCGCCGTTCGATCTCATCGGGCGCCAGCGCGCCGAAAGCGTCGAAGAAGCGGCTCCAGACCGCGCGCGGGGCGCCGTCCGGCCCTAAGAACTCGTCGGGGATACCGGGCAGCCGGCTATAGTCGCGGACCCATTGCGCGAGGCGGCGCTGGCCTTCACGCTGGCCTTGCGTCGTCCCCGCCTTGTCGTCCTGTTCGGCTGCGCCCTCGCCCATGCGCGTCTCCCTGCCCCCGCATCATACTCATTGCAGGAGCGGGGTCCGCAAGTCGAGAGTCAGCGGAAACTCATTTGTGCGTTCCTCAGGCGGCGGTTGCATCGGACCCGGGGTATGGCCGTGGTCCTGGAAGCGCGCCAGCCGCCGCGCCTCGGCCTCGTAGGTGTTGACCGGCTTGGTGTCGTAGCTGCGCCCGCCGGGATGGACGACGTGATAGACGCAGCCGCCGAGCGAGCGGCCGTTCCAGGTGTCAATCAGATCGAAGGTCAGGGGCGCGTGAACGGGGATGGTCGGGTGCAGGCCGGAGGCCGGCTGCCAGGCCTTGAAGCGGATGCCGGCCACGGCTTCGGTCGAGCGGCCCGTGAGGGTCATCGGCAGGCTGCGGCCGTTGCAGGAGACGATGTGACGGCCCTCGACGAAGCCTTCGGCCTTGACCTGGAGCCGCTCGACCGACGAGTCGACATAGCGCACGGTACCGCCGGCCGAACCCTCCTCGCCGAGCACATGCCAGGGCTCCAGCGCCTGACGCAGCTCCAGCGTCACGCCGCCATGATGGACGCGGCCGAAGGCGGGGAAGCGGAATTCGAGCTGGGCCAGATACCATTCCGGGTCGAACGGATAGCCGAACTGCTTCAGCTCGGTGAGCACCTCCAGAAAATCGTCCCAGATGAAGTGCGGCAGCATGAAGCGATCATGCAGCGCGGTGCCCCAGCGCACGAACTTGCCGGCCTGCGGCTCGCGCCAGAATCTCGCGATCAGCGCGCGGATCAGGAGTTGCTGCGCCAGCGACATGCGCGGATCGGGCGGCATTTCGAGCGCACGGAATTCGACGAGGCCGAGCCGCCCGGTCGGCCCCTCCGGCGAATAGAGCTTGTCGATGCAGATCTCGGCGCGGTGGGTATTGCCGGTGATGTCGACGAGCAGATGCCGGAACAGGCGGTCGACCAGCCACAGCGGCGCCTGGGTGCCCGGCGGCGGCACATGGGAGAGCGCGATCTCGAGCTCATAGATGCTGTCGTGGCGGGCTTCGTCGATGCGCGGCGCCTGGCTGGTCGGGCCGATGAAGAGGCCGGAGAAGAAATAGGACAGCGAGGGATGCCGCTGCCAGTACAGCACGAGGCTCTTCAGGAGATCTGGGCGGCGAAGGAACGGGGAGTCCTGTGGGCTCGAACCGCCGACCACGACGTGATTGCCGCCGCCAGTGCCGGTGTGACGGCCGTCGACCAGGAAGCGGTTGGCGCCAAGCCGCACTTTCGCGGCGTCCTCATAGAGGCCAGAGGTGATCTCGACCGCCTCGCGCCAGCTCTTGGCCGGCTGGACGTTGATCTCGATGACACCGGGGTCGGGCGTCACCTTGATGACCTCGATGCGCGGGTCGAACGGCGGCGGATAGCCCTCGACATGGACCTGCAGCTGCATTTCCTCCGCGGTGGCTTCGAGCGCGGCGACCAGTTCGAGATAGTCCTCGATGCGTTCGACCGGCGGCATGAACGCACAGAGCACGCCGTCGCGGACTTCGACCGACAGCGCGGTGCGAACCGGGACGGAAGTGTTGAGTTGCTCGGGCGCGGCCCGCGGCGGGGATTCCGGACGTGCGGCGAGCGTGAACACCGGCAGCTTGTCCCGCGCCTCCATCGGGTCCTGCTCGACGATATAGGGATATTGGTTGGGCGGGACGTGACCGAGTGAACCGATCGGCAGGCGCAAACCGAGAGGCGAATCGCCAGGCATCAGGAACAGGTGATTGCGCCGGAGCTGCCAGCGCTCGCTGCGCCAGCGCGGCGGCGCGTTCCAGCGTTGCACCGGCAGCACGAAGCCGCGCGGTGTGTTGAGACCCTCGTCGAACACGCGCGCCATCCGCGCGCGCGCCTCCGGGTCCGACAGTTTGGAATCGGAGGGATCGACGTTGACGGGAAGCTCGGCCTCCTTCTGCAGCCAGTACGCGGTGTCCTCATAAGCCGGCATGATGTAGCCGGCATCGAGGCCGAGCCGCGCCGCCGTGCCTTCCATGAAGGCCTCGGCGTCCCTCACCTCGGCACGGCGCGGATTTTCGATTCTGGCGATGAGGTCGGCGTTCTTCCAGATCGGCACGCCGTCCTTGCGCCAGTACAGGCCGAAGGCCCAGCGTGGCAGGCTCTCGCCCGGATACCATTTGCCCTGGCCGTAATGCAAAAGGCCGCCCGGCGCGAAGCGCGTGCGCAAGCGGCGGATCAGATCGTCGCCGAGCGCGCGCTTGGTCGGGCCGACGGCGTCGGTGTTCCATTCTCCCGCTTCGAGATCGTCGACCGAGACGAAGGTGGGCTCGCCGCCCATGGTGAGCCGAACATCCTGCGCGGCGAGATCGCCGTCGACCTGCTCGCCGAGGTCGTTGAGGCGCGCCCAGGATTCGTCGGAGAACGGCTTTGTGATGCGCGGCGCCTCGCGGATGCGCCGCACGCTCATATCGAAAGCGAATTCGACCTCGGCAAAGCCGGCACCGCCCGAGATCGGCGCCGCCGAGCGATAGTGCGGCGTGGCGGCGACGGGAATGTGCCCTTCGCCGGCGAGCATCCCGGAGGTCGCGTCGAACCCGATCCAGCCCGCACCCGGCAGATAGACTTCGGCCCAGGCGTGCAGATCGGTAAAGTCGTTCTCGACTTCGGGCGGTCCCTCGATCGGATCGATGTCGGGACGAATCTGGATGAGATAGCCGGAGACGAAGCGGGCGGCGAGACCGAGATGGCGCAAGGTCTGGATCAGCAGCCAGGCGGAGTCGCGGCAGGATCCTGCGCCGGAGGCGAGCGTCTCCTCCGGCGTCTGCACGCCCGGCTCCATCCGGATGATGTAGCGGACCTTCTTCTGGAGCTCGCGATTGAGCTCGACCAGGAAGTTGACGGTGTTCGGGGCCTCGTGCGGGATCGTGTCGAGGAATTTGGCGAACAGGCGATCGGGCTTGATGGTCTCGAGATAAGGCGCAAGCTCGGTCTTCAGATCCTTCGGGTATTCGAACGGAAAGCTGTCCGCGTAGGGCTCGACGAAGAAGTCGAACGGATTGACCACGGTCATCTGCGCCGTGAAGTCGACCTCGAATTTCAGCTCGGTGGTCTTCTCCGGAAAGACGTAACGCGCCAGCCAGTTGCCTTGCGGGTCCTGCTGCCAGTTCACGAAATGATTGGAGGGCGTGACCTTGAGCGAATAGCTCAGGACCGGCGTGCGCGTATGCGGCGCCGGCCGCAGGCGGATGGTCTGCGGGCCAAGGTCGATCGGGCGGTCGTATTTGTAGTGCGTGACGTGGTGTAATGCGACGTAGATCGACACGGGGTGCGGTGCTCCAGCAGCTTTTTTGAGCAGAACACCTGAGGGGGGAGCGATCAAGCACTAACAACGGGCAGAGGGTGCCTAGCTAAGGTGCGGGCGCCTGAGTGCAGACGCCTTTCTTCCTTCTCCCCTTGCGGAAGAAGGTGGCGAAGCGCCGGATGAGGGGTATGTCTCCGCTTGCAGAGCTGTTCGTGAGGTGAGAGACCCCTCACCCGTCTCGCCACTTCGCGGCGAGCCATCCTCTCCCGCAAGGGGAGAGGGAAAGAAAGAGCGCGCTACGCCGCGGACGTCAGTCGCTGCAAGAACTGCGTCACCTCGCGGCGGAGCGTCTCGACCTCGCCATGGACGCGTTCGGAGGCGCTGTTGACGCGGCCGGCGACGCGGCCCGTATCGGCGGCGGCTTCGCTGATGCCGGTGACGTTGGAGGAGACCTGCGAGGTGCCGGTCGAGGCTTCGTGAACGTTGCGGGCGATCTCGCGCGTCGCGGCCCCCTGCTGCTCGATCGAGGCGGCAATCGAGGCCGTGATGCCGTTGATCTCGGCGATGGTCTGCGCGATCGCCTCGACGGCCGCAACCGAATTGGTCGTCGATTGCTGCATCTCGCCGACCTTGGCGCTGATCTCCTCCGTCGCCTTGGCGGTCTGGTTGGCGAGGCTCTTGACCTCGGAGGCCACCACCGCGAAGCCGCGGCCGGCCTCCCCCGCACGGGCCGCCTCGATCGTGGCGTTGAGCGCCAGGAGGTTGGTCTGCTCGGCGATCTCGCTGATCAGCTTGACGACGTCGCCGATCTGCATCGCGGCGCCCGCCAGCGTGCGGATCTCGCTGCCGGCACGATTGGCCTCGTTGACCGCCCGCCCGGTGCTCGCGGTCGAGCCGGCGACCTGGCGGTTGATCTCGGCGATCGACGAGGCGAGCTGCTCCGCGGCGCCGGCGACGGTGGCGACGTTGCGCGAAGCCTGGTCGGACGCAGTGAGCACACCGGAGGTCTGCCGGCTGGTCCTCTCCGCCGCCGCCGCCATCTGGCCGGCATCGGATTCGAGATCGGTCGCGGCCCCCATGAGGCCGCCTGCAACCGCGTCGAGATGCGTGCCGAACTCCCGCGCGAGGCCGGCGATCTCCACAACGCGGCGGCCGAGGCAGTCGGTGCCGGCATTGATGACGACCGCCGAGCGGCGGAACGAGCCGGGCAGACCCCGCGCGAGGATCTTGCGGAAATACTTGCCGCGGCTGGCATAGTCCATCGACGCCGAGGCCTCGCGGACGAAGGCGTCGGTGATGTCGAGCATGTCGTTGACGGATTTCTGGATCGCTCCGATCCGCCCGGCCTGCCGCTCACTCATGATGCGCGCTTCGAGATCGCCATGCGCCGCCTTGCTGCACACATCAGCCACCTCATCGACAGCCATCGCCGTGCGATGCTGGCACGAGATGGCGTAGCCGAGCAACGCGACCGTCGCGCCGAGCAGGACCGCACTGCTGGTTCCGGTCACGCCGAGAAGCGAGAGAACGAACGCAACGACGGCAACAACACACGCGAGCGCGGTCGCTCCCTGCGCCTTAGAGAGAGAGCACAAATTCATCGTAACCGACACCCTGTTGCTTGAGCAGCCCGACCATCGCCTCGAAGCTCGCATGCATGCCTTCCTTGGCGTTGGCATGCCGCGCCTCTTCCGCGCACAGCGTCTTGTAGATCGGCTTGATGCGCTCGATCTGCGCAGGGTCGGGCTTGCGGCGGTTGGAGTGATAGCCGACAATATTGCCACGCTCGTCGAATGTCGGCGTGACGTGGGCGAACACCCAGTAATGGCTGCCGTCCTTCGCCAGATTGACGACGTAGGCGAAGATCTCCTGCTTTGACTGGAGCGTGTCCCACAGCAGCTTGAACACGGCGCGCGGCATGTCGGGATGGCGGATCAGGCTGTGGGGAGCGCCCATCAGCTCCTTCCACGAGTACTTCGCCATCCGGATGAAGACATCATTGGCGTAGGTGATGCGGCCCTTGAGATCGGTCTTCGATACGATCAGCTCCTCCTCACCGAGGAGATTTTCCACCCCAGTGGGACGTATCGCCTGCATCGGTTCGATCCTCAAATAAAGGCCGGCCCCACAACGATGTGGAACCCATCACCCCCCTATCTACGGCAACAGTGTTAACCAGGTGTAAGTCGGGGAACTTTTGCGAGCCGACGCCGCCTCCGTATCACTACGTAGCGAACCATTGTTGCATATCGTCGAATCGCATGCAGGCGCCGCAAATGGTCGCGAGCGACAATTGCCGGCTGCTTTTGATTGCGCTCGCGCGACGGCGCTCGCCCAATGCGACTACATTGTCGCGCCGAGCACCCAGGGTGCGAACTCGGCGCCGCCGAAATCGAAGCTCTCGCTCTTGGTCGGCTGTCCCGAAGCGGTCTTGAGGATGAGATCGAAGATGCGCTGGCCGCACTGCGCGACGCTCTCCTCGCCTTCGAGGATGGTGCCGCAATTGACGTCCATGTCCTCTTCCATGCGCTTGTACATGGGCGTGTTGGTGGCGAGCTTGATCGAGGGCGCCGGCTTGCAGCCGAACACGCTGCCGCGACCCGTGGTGAAGCAGACCAGGTTGGCGCCGCCGGCGACCTGTCCGGTCGCAGCCACCGGATCGTAGCCGGGCGTGTCCATGAAGACGAAACCCTTCTTGGTAACGGGCTCAGCGTAGCGCAGCACTTCCACGAGGTTGGTGGTCCCGGCCTTGGCCATCGCGCCGAGCGACTTTTCCAGGATCGTGGTGAGACCGCCGGCCTTGTTGCCGGGGCTGGGATTGGCGTTCATCTCGGCGCCCTCGCGCGTCGTGTATTCGTCCCACCAGCGCATGAGATCGACCAGCTTCTCGCCCACCTCGCGGCTGACGGCGCGGCGCGTCAGCAGGTGCTCGGCGCCGTAGGTCTCCGGGGTCTCCGACAGGATCACGGTGCCGCCATGGCGCACGACGAGATCGCTCGCGGCGCCCAGCGCCGGATTGGCGGATACGCCGGAATAGCCGTCCGAGCCGCCGCATTGCAGCGCCACGGTGAGCTCGCTTGCCGGCACCGTTTCGCGCTTGACCTTGTTGGCGTCAGCGAGCGCCTCGCGCACGAAGGCAATGCCGGCTTCCACCGTCTTGCGGGTGCCGCCAACCTCCTGGATGTCCATCGCGCGGAGGCGGCCGGCGAGCTTCTGCTCTTCCATCAGGCCGCCGATTTGGTTCACCTCGCATCCGAGGCCGAGCACGATCACGTGCGAGAAATTGACGTGCCGCGCATAGCCGCCGAGCGTGCGGCGGAGCAGCGCCAGCGGCTCGTTCTGCGTCATGCCGCAGCCGGTCTTGTGGGTCAGCGCGACCACGCCGTCGACGTTGGGGAAATCGGCCAGCGGGTTGTCGTCGGTGAAGGGATTCTTCTTGAAGACGTCCGCGACGAGGCTCGCGACATGCGCGCTGCAATTCACCGAGGTGAGGATGCCGATATAGTTGCGCGTGGCGATGCGGCCGTCCGGGCGGCGGATGCCCTCGAAGGTCGCCGGCAGGTCGAAGTTCGGTGTCGGCTTGACGTCGGCGCAATAGGCGTAGTCCTTGGCGAAGTCACCCATGCCGCAGTTGTGCGTATGCACGTGCTGGCCCGGCGCGATGGCTTGGGTGGCAAAGCCGATGATCTGGCCGTAGCGCTTGATCGGCTCGCCGTCGGCGATCGGCTTGATCGCGACCTTGTGGCCGGAGGGAATGCGATCGACCGTGGTCACGCCGTCAGCCACGCTTGTTCCGGGCGGCAGGCTCGCGCGCGCGATGACCACGCCATCGTCGGGATGCAGGCGGATGACGGGGCTGATGGTCATGGGAGTCTCCTTTGGAGGCGAATAGCGAATGGCGAGTGGCGAGTGGAAAGGGGAGCAGCGCAATTCGCTACTCCCCATTCGCCATTCGCCAGAGATCAGGCCTTGCCGCCTGAATCCTTGCGGGTCGCGTTGACCTGCATCTTGGCGTAGGTCGTCATCAGGCCGACCTCGTTGGACAGCGTCACCAGCTTGAAGCCCATGTTGATGGCGCGCGCCGCGCCTTCGGCGCCGCTGCAGTGGATGCCCGGGTTCAGACCGCGCTTGCCGCACTCCTTGATGATCTTCTCGTAGATCGCGAGGATCTCTGGCTCGCTGCGATCGAGCTTGGGCTCGAGGCCGTAGGAGAAGCCGAGATCGGACGGGCCGATATAGACACCATCGATGCCCTCGACGTCGAGGATCGCTTCCATGTTCTCGACCGCGGTCCTGGTCTCCATCATCGGCAGCAGCACGATCTCGTCGTTGGCCGTCTTCTGGTAGGAGCCGGCGGTGCCGTACATGCCGGCGCGGATCGGGCCATTGGAGCGCACGCCCTTCGGCGGATACTTGGAATATGAGACGAGGTTCCGGGCTTCCTGCGGCGTGTTGACCATCGGGCAGATCACGCCATAGGCGCCGCCGTCGAGCACCTTGCCGATGATGCCCGGCTCGTTCCAGGGCACGCGGACCATCGGGGTCACCGGATGCTTGTCCATGGCCTGGAAGCACTGCACCATCGACAGATAGTCCTGTACGCCATGCTGCATGTCGACGGTGACGCTGTCGAAGCCGCATTGCGCGACCATCTCGGCCGAGAAGCCGGAAGGAATCGCAAGCCACGCGTTGACGACGGCCTTACCCGACTTCCAGATCTCTTTGACTTTATTCGCCACGTTGCCTTCCTTCCCTGTTGCTCTCACTCGCCGCGGATCGGGTTGGGGCGCACTTTGAGCGAAAAAGAGCGTGAATGTCCATGGCTCACGCCGCGCACGGACGCATATCTGGGTTCACCCGTCCGCGAGTGTATCGTCGGCGCCCCCGAGCCCCGCAAGACTCCGTTCGAGCTCGCCGAGCATCTCCTGCAATTCGGCAAGCTTGCGTGCGCCAAAGCGTCGCGTGATCTCCGCGTAGATCGCCTCCGACGTCGGCGCGACCGAGGCCATCAGCTTCAGCCCCTCCCTCGAGATCGAGACCATGTTGCGGCGCTGATCCGCTTTCGCGGTCTTGCGCTCGATCAGGTTGCGGGCCTCGAGATCGCGCAGGATGCGCGACAGGCTCGGCCCGAGCAGAAAGGCGGTGCGCGCGAGTTCCGTGACCTCGGCCGCCTCGATGGAGGCGAGCGCGCGCAGGATGCGCCATTGCTGCTCGGTCAAGCCGTGCTCGCGCAGCGAGGGACGAAACTGCCGCATCACCGCTTCGCGCGCCCGCAGCAGAGACATCGGCAGCGAGCGCGAGAAGTCGCGCATCGGCACCTGCCGTGCAGCGGGCGCGCTTCCGTTGGCGGGATCGGCCGGTTTCTTCGTCATGGCGCCCTTTCAAGCCGCAAACCGTTTGCAGTGCAGCAAGCCGAATTTATGTTTGACGCATTCACTTAACATGTTAAGCATTTCCCGGCACCACGATTTGCATGATCACAGATGGCGCTTTCCCACGACGATATCCAAGCTTGCGCGCGGCGTCTGCACCAGGCGGAGAAGACCCGCACGCAGATCCGGCAGCTGTCGCAGGATTTTCCTGATATCACCATCGCGGACGCCTACGCGATTCAGAAGGCCTGGGTTGACGTCAAGGTCGCCGAGGGACGCGTGGTGAAAGGCCACAAGATCGGCCTGACCTCGAAGGCGATGCAGAGCGCGCTTGGCATCGACGAGCCGGATTCCGGCGTGCTGCTCGACGACATGTTCTTCGCCGACGGCGGGATCGTTCCAACCGAGCGCTTCATCGCAACGCGCGTCGAGGCCGAGCTCGCCTTCGTCATGAGCAAGCGCCTTTCGGGTCCCGATTGCACGATGTTCGATGCGCTCAACGCCACCGCCTTCGTCGTGCCGGCGCTGGAGATACTGGACACGCGCATCGAGCGCGTCGATTCCACGACGAAAGCGACGCGAAAAATCTTCGACACCATCGCCGACAATGCGGCGAATGCCGGCATCGTGCTCGGAGGACGGCCGATCCGGCCGCTGGACGCCGATTTGCGCTGGATCGGCGCGCTGTGCTTCAAGAACGGCCAGCTGGAAGAGACGGGCCTTGCCGCCGGCGTGCTCAATCATCCCGCCACCGCGGTGGCCTGGCTCGCCAACAAGATCGCGCCGCTCGGGCTTGCGCTGGAGCCGGGCCAGGTCGTGCTCGCCGGCTCTTTCATCCGCCCCATCGAAACCCGCAAGGGCGACACAATTCAGGCCGATTATGGCGCCTACGGCTCGGTGAGCTGCTACTTCGCTTAGGCCAACGAGAAGACAGGGAGTGAAACCGCGATGCCGCATTTCACGATCGAATATTCCGCCAATCTCGATGGCCGCCTCGACATCAGCGCCGTCTGCGAGATCGTGCGCAAGGCAGCCAGCGAGACCGGCATCTTCCCGCTCGGCGGCATCCGCGTTCGCGCCATCCGCTGCGAGCATTATGCGATCGCTGACGCAAGGCAGGACTACGGCTTTCTCGACATGGTGCTGCGCATCGGCGAGGGCCGCGATCTCGAGACACGTCAGAAGGCCGGCGAGCAAATCTTCCAGGCGCTCTCGAGACATCTCGATCCCGTGTTCGCCGCCAGCCAGTTCGCCCTGTCGTTCGACATGCAGATCAACGACAAGGACGTGAGCTGGAAGCGCAACAACATCCACGACGCCCTGAAAGCGGAGGCCGCCCATGGATAAGCCCACGCCGAAAGCCGATCTGTTCCGGGCCAATTGCGACCGCGTCGCACCGCTCTTGAAGACGCTGCGCGCGGACGGCATCGGCCACATGATCGACGGCAAGGTCGTCGCCTCGATCTCGGGCGAAACGTTCGAGACGAAATCGCCGGTCGATGGCGCCGTGCTCGCAAGCGTCGCCCGCGGCAATGCCGGGGACATCGACGCTGCGGCAACCGCGGCTGCGCTTGCGTTCAAGTCCTGGCGCGACATCGGGCCGGCGATGCGTCGCAAGCTGCTGCATCGCGTGGCCGATGCCATCGAGGACAACGCTGAGGACATCGCGGTGCTCGAATGCATCGACACCGGCCAGGCCTATCGATTCATGGCCAAGGCCGCGATCCGCGCCGCCGAGAATTTCCGCTTCTTCGCCGACAAATGCGCGGAGGCGCGCGACGGCCTCAACACGCCGAGCGAGGAGCACTGGAACATCTCGACGCGTGTGCCGATCGGACCTGTCGGCGTGATCACGCCCTGGAATACCCCGTTCATGCTCTCGACCTGGAAGATCGCCCCTGCCCTCGCTGCGGGCTGCACCGTCGTGCACAAGCCGGCGGAATGGTCGCCGGTGACGGCGTCCATTCTGGCGAAGCTCGTGAAGGAAGCCGGCGTGCCCGATGGCGTGCTCAACACCGTGCACGGCTTTGGCGAAGAGGCCGGCAAGGCGCTCACCGAACATCCCGCCATCAAGGCGATCGGCTTCGTCGGCGAGAGCGCGACGGGCTCGGCCATCATGATGCAGGGCGCGCCGACCCTGAAGCGCGTGCATTTCGAACTCGGCGGCAAGAACCCCGTCATCGTGTTCGACGATGCCGATCTCGACCGCGCGCTCGATGCCGTCGTGTTCATGATCTACTCGCTCAATGGCGAGCGCTGCACCTCCTCGAGCCGCCTGCTGATCCAGCAGAGCATCGCGGAACAATTCGTGGAGAAGCTGACCGCGCGGGTGAAGGCGCTGAAGGTCGGCCATCCCCTCGATCCCTCAACCGAGATCGGACCGCTGATCCACGAGCGGCACCTCGCAAAAGTCCGCTCCTATTTCGATGTCGCGCGCCAGGATGGCGCGACGATCGCGGTGGGCGGCAAGGCCCACGATGGCCCCGGCGGTGGACATTACGTCGAGCCGACGCTGGTGACCGGCGCGCAAGGCAAGATGCGGGTGGCGCAGGAGGAGGTATTCGGCCCGTTCCTCACCGTGCTGTCCTTCAAGGACGAAGCAGACGCGATCGAGATCGCCAACGATATCCGCTATGGCCTCACCGGCTATGTCTGGACCAACGACATGGGCCGGGCTCTGCGCGTTGCGGATGCGCTGGAGGCCGGCATGATCTGGCTGAACTCGGAGAACGTCCGTCATCTGCCGACGCCGTTCGGCGGCATGAAGGCGAGCGGCATCGGCCGCGACGGCGGGGATTACTCGTTCGACTTCTACATGGAAACCAAGCACGTCTCGCTGGCGCGGGGCACGCACAAGATTCAGAAACTTGGGATTTAAGGAAAGCAGTCGTTCCGGGGCGCGAAGCGAACCCGGAACCTCGGGATTCCGGGTTCGGTCCTGACGGACCGCCCCGGAATGACGGGACCTAACGAGGGAAACGCACATGCCCGTACCGCAACACGTCTTCGAGCCGCCGTTCAACATCATCCGCTCCAGCCACGTCGTGATCGACGTCACCGATCTGAAGCTGAGCCGCGAGTTCTACGAGACCATCGTCGGCCTGCATGTCGAGGACGCCGACGACAACGTCGTTTACCTGCGCGCGGCCGAGGAGCACCAGCATCACTCGCTCGTCCTGCGCAAGGCGGCCGCGCCGGCCTGCGCACGGCTCGGCTTCAAGGTCGGCAACGACGGGGATCTCGACAAGGCCGCAAAGTTCCTGTCCGAGAGCGGTCTTGCCTACGCCTTCGTCGACCAGCCGTTTCAGGCCCGCACATTGCAATTCACCGATCCCTTCGGCTTCCAGATCGAGCTCTACGCGTCGATGGACCGGCGGCCTCATCTGCTTCGTCGGTACGATCTCTACAGGGGCTGCCATCCGCAGCGGCTCGACCATTTCAACGTCTTCGCCGCCGAGGTTCAGGACACCATGGAATTTTACGCCCGGCTCGGCTTCCGCCTCACCGAGTACGCCGAGGAGGACGGCCCGAACGGGCGCATCGCCGCGGCCTGGATGCATCGCAAGGGCAACGTCCACGACTTCGCCATCACCAATGGCAAGGGTCCGCGCCTGCACCATTTCGCCTACTGGACGCCGACGGCGATGAACATCATCCATCTCTGCGATGTCATGGCTTCGCAAGGTTTCGTGAAGAACATCGAGCGCGGACCGGGACGGCACGGCATCTCGAACGCGTTCTTCCTCTATGTCCGTGATCCCGATGGGCACCGCCTCGAGCTCTACACCAGCGACTATTTCACCGGGGATCACGACCACGAGCCGCTGCGCTGGTCGCTGCGCGATCCGCGCCGCCAGACGCTGTGGGGCGCGCCCGCGCCGCGCTCCTGGTTCGAGCAGGGCTCGCCCTTCACGGAACAGACGGTGCGCGAGCCGAAATTCGTGGCCGACGTGCTGGTGGCGGATTGATGACGCTCCCCCGCCTCGCCACCTATTCCGTCAAAGGTAACACCCGCTACGGCGCCGTCCTTGACGGCGGCATCGTCGACCTCTCCGCACGCTACGGCAAGGAGTATCCGACGCTGCGCGAGGTGATCGCGGCGGGAAAGCTCGTGGGCCTTGCCGAAGAGGCTGCCGGCCGCGCACCCGATCACGCGTTCAGCGAAATCACCTGGCTGCCGCCGGTGCCCGCGCCGGAGAAAATCATCTGCATCGGCGTCAACTATCCCGACCGCAACGCCGAGTACAAGGACGGCCAGGACGCGCCGAAATATCCGAGCATGTTCATGCGCTCACCGCGCTCCTTCGTCGGCCACGACGCGCCGCTGGTGCGCCCGCGTGCCTCCACGCAGCTCGACTATGAAGGCGAGATCGTGCTGGTGATCGGCAAGCAAGGCCGGCACATTTCCGAAAGCAGCGCGCTCGACCACATCGCAGCGCTGACGCTGTGCAACGAAGGTTCGGTGCGCGACTGGCTGCGCCACGCCAAGTTCAACGTCACGCAGGGCAAGAATTTCGACTCCAGCGGCAGCCTAGGTCCGTGGCTCGTGCCCTACACCCAGGAATCACAGATCGCGGACATTCGTCTCACCACGCATGTCAACGGCGAGCTCAGGCAGGACGATCGCGCCAGCCGGCTGATGTTTCCGTTCCGCTATCTCGTGAACTATATCTCGACCTTCGCAACCCTCGTCCCCGGCGATATCATCGTCACGGGCACGCCGACCGGCGCGGGTGCGCGGTTCGATCCTCCGCGGTACCTGAAGCCCGGCGACCTCGTCGAGGTCGAGGCCGAGGGCATCGGACGCCTGCGCAACGGTGTCGTCGACGAAGCCTGAACAACAAGCGAAGTGGAATAGCCAAATGACCACCCTCACCGGCGGCGAAGCGATCGTAAGCGGCCTCGTCGCACATGGCGTCGACACCGTATTTGGCCTGCCCGGCGCGCAGGTCTACGGACTGTTCGATGCTTTCCATCAGGCCCAGCTCAAGGTGATCGGCGCGCGGCACGAGCAGGCCTGCGGCTACATGGCATTCGGCTATGCGCGCTCCAGCGGCAGGCCCGGCGTGTTCAGCGTGGTGCCTGGCCCCGGCGTGCTCAATGCCAGCGCCGCGATGCTGACCGCGTTCGGCTGCAATGAGCCGGTGCTGTGCGTCACCGGCCAGGTGCCGACGCAATTTCTCGGCAAGGGCCGCGGCCATCTGCACGAGATGCCCGACCAGCTCGCCACCTTGCGCACCTATGTGAAATGGGCGGATCGGATCGAATATCCCGGCAATGCGCCGACGATCGTGGCACGCGCGTTCCAGGAGATGACGTCCGGACGGCGCGGCCCCGCCTCGGTCGAGATGCCCTGGGACGTCTTCACCCAACGGGCGGATACGGCGGCAGCCCAAGTGCTGGAGCCGCTGCCCGCGCCGCTCCCCGATCCTGACCTGATCAAACAGGCGGCTGCACTGATTAAATCCAGCAAAGCGCCGATGATCTTCGTCGGCAGCGGCGCGATCGAGGCGGGCGAGGAGATCCTCGAGCTCGCCGAGATGATCGATGCGCCCGTGGTCGCGTTCCGCAGCGGCCGCGGCATCGTCTCGAACGCGCATGAACTCGGCCTCACCATGGCGGCGGCCTACAGGTTGTGGCCCACGACCGATCTGATGATTGCAGTCGGCACGCGCGCGGAGCTGCCGGCCTCGGGCTTTCGCTGGCCTTATCAACCGAGTGGACTGAAATCCATTCGGATCGATATCGACCCGGCCGAGATGCGCCGGATCATCTCCGATGTCGCCATCGTCGCCGACGCCAAGGCCGGTACGGCCGATCTCGTCGCGGCCGTGAGGAAAGCCGGCTATGCGCGCGCCCGTGGCCGGCGGGAGGCGATCCGCGAGGCGACCGCGTCAGCGCAAGCCGAGATCCAGCGCATCCAGCCGCAGATGGCCTATCTCAACATCCTGCGCGAGGTGCTGCCGGCGAATGCGATCGTTACGGATGAATTGTCGCAAGTCGGCTTCGCCTCCTGGTACGGCTTCCCGGTCTACCAGCCGCGTACCTTCATCACTTCGGGCTACCAGGGCACGCTCGGCTCGGGCTTTCCGACTGCGCTCGGCGCGAAAGTCGCCAATCCCGACAAGCCGGTGGTCGCCATCACTGGCGACGGCGGCTTCATGTTCGGCGTGCAGGAACTTTCGACCGCCGTGCAGTTCAACATCGGCGTGGTCACGCTGGTGTTCAACAACAACGCCTATGGCAACGTCCGCCGCGACCAGCGCGAACGTTTCGACGGTCGCGTGGTGGCATCGGACCTCGTCAATCCGGATTTCGTCAAGCTCGCGGAGTCCTTTGGCGTCGCGGCCGCGCGCGTCACCGCGCCGGATCAGTTCAGGGCCGTGCTGGAGAAGGCACTGGCCCATGGTGGGCCGTATCTGGTCTCGGTCGAGGTGACCAGGGATTCGGAAGTGAGCCCCTGGGCGTTCATCCACCCGGCGAAGCCGTAGACGAAGCTCCATCATGCCGGGACTTCTTCCTTCTCCCCTGTGGGAAAAGCAAGGTCACCGCGTCCTGCGAAACGTCAGATTGATCCGCCGCCGTCCGAGCAGCGGATGCTCGCCGTCGGCAAGCGGCGCCACGCCGTGATAGGCGAGCCTGCTCGGCCCGCCCCAGACCACGGCATCGCCATGGACGAGCCGGAAGCGGCGCGGCTTGTCGCTGCGCGCCATGCCACCGAACAGGAAGGTCGCGGGCAGCCCGAGCGAGACCGAGACGATCGGCGCCGCATAGTCCAGCTCGTCCTTGTCCTGATGCAGCGACAGCCGCGTCCCGGGCTCGTAGCGGTTGACGAGGCAGGCGTCGGGCGCAAAGCCCGCGAAACCGCCCTGCTCCGCAGCGCCGCGTGCCAGATCGCGGAACACGGGCGGCATCGCCGGCCATGGCGCGCCGGTGCGCGGATCGACCGGGTCGTAACGATAGCCGGTGTGATCGGTGATCCAGCCGCGCTCGCCGCAATTGGTCATCGCCACCGACATCTGGTGGCCGCCGGGCGTGGTCATCCGCCGGAACGGAGACTGCGCCACGATGGCGCGCACCGCTTCGATCAGCTCGCCCTCGATCGGCTTGACGAAACCGCGCAGCAGCACGGCGCCGTCCGCGATCTCCTCACGCGACGGCTGCGCCTCGGCAACACTGTCGAACAGATCACCCGTCAATCGCAGCGCTCATTTGGCATCATGAAAGATCACGCCCAGCGTATGGCGCTGGCCGGACCTGATCCGGCTGACGCCATGGCGCAGATTAACGCGGTAGATGCCGCGTGTCCCCTGCACCGGGCGGTGGTGCACGGCGAAGGCAACCGCATCGCCCTGCGCGAGCGGCACGACCTCGGCACGGGACTGCATGCGCGGGCGCTGCTCGGTCAGCACGAACTCGCCGCCTGTGAAATCGCGGCTGGGCTCAGAAAGCAGGATCGCGACCTGGAGCGGGAACACATGTTCGCCATAGAGGTCCTGATGCAGGCAATTGTAGTCGCCGGCCTCATATTGCAGCAGCAGCGGTGTCGGGCGCGCCTGGCCCGCCTCGTGGCAGCGCTTCAGGAAGGCGGCGTGATCTCCGGGATAGCGGATGTCGATTCCCATCGCCTCGTTCCAGCGATTGGCGACGCCTTGCAGCTGCGCGTAGAGCGCCGGGCGGAGTTGCGCGATCAGATCGGGCAACGGATAGGAGAAGTACTTGTACTCGCCGCGGCCAAAGCCGTGGCGGCCCATGACGATGCGGCTGCGGAAGCGCGTGTCGTCCGGGTAGAGCGCGGCGATGCCGCGGCATTGGTCGGGCGTGAGCAGGTCCTTCAGGACGGCGCAGCCCTGGGAGTCGAGCTCGGCGGTGATCTGCGGCCAGTCGAGGGCGTCGACATGGGCGGCGAGGTCGGCAACGGAGGATTGGGCTGATTTTCGAACGGTCATTGTCATGGCAATCACCTTTGCAGCCGGACGTTCAGCTCGCCACCCGATTTCCGATGACTCTCTCCCCGTCATTGCGAGGAGCCCTTGGACGAAGCAATCCAGGTTCCGCGGAGAGACTCTGGATTGATTCGCTTCGCTCGCAATGACGGTGAGGAGAGAGATCAGCCCCGCACCGGCAACGTCACCACGTCGTAGCCGTGCCTGATCGTGCGCTTCAGCACGGGGTCTTCCAGCTCGAAATCGAACCGCTCTGCCGGGCGGATGCCGCCCTTGGCGGCGAAGGTACCGCCGAACATAGCGCAGCCGTCGGGGAACTTCCCACCCGAAAAGCCGCGCGCGATGAGCTCGGTGACCGGCAGCATCGCATCCAGCGTGCCCTCCTGGTAGAGCACGCGCTCGCCCTTGATCGTGGCGAAGGAGCGCAGAATCATCTTGTCCCAGTGGCCGATGACGTCCTCCAGCTCCCACAACGTCGAGGCGATCGGCTTGTCGCACATCTGTTTTGAGACAGTGACGTTGTAGGCCTCGACCTTGCGGTCGGTGTGGTCGGAGCCGCAGCCGACTAAGATGCGGCCCTGCCAGCCGATCAGCACGAACTCGACCTCACCACTGGAGTCGCCACCGGTGCATTCGATGCGGTCTTCCTGGGTCAGCCGCCGTACCGAAGCCCGGTAGTAGATCGGTGTCGAGGCCGGCGGGGCGATGCCCATCTCCTGCAGCTCCGCGATGTGCTTGTCGCGCGCGACGGGATCGCGGCCGGTCCAGCCGGCGATGACCATCTGGTCGATCGCCAGCGTCAGCGGCGTGGTGGTGTCCTCGGCATCGACGGTGAAAGTGAGGTCAAACACGAATGACGGCCTCCATGCCGGCAGCAAGTTCAAAGATACGGCGGTCCGAGCCGCCCGCGCCCGCCAGCATCAGGCCGACGGGAATGTCGCCCTCGCGATGACAGGGCAGTGAGATGGCACAGCCGTCGATCATGTTGATCAGGGTGCAGTTGCGCAGCGCGCGCAGGTTCTGAGTGGTGAACGCCTTGTCGTCGGCGAGGTCGGCGATCTTCGGCGGCGTGTTGGCCGTGGTCGGCAGCGCCAGCGCATCATAGGGTGCAATGCGCGAATTGACGCGGGCGATCAGCGAGCGGCGCTCGTTGAGGAGATCGATATAGTCGGCCGCGCTCTGTGCCTCGCCCCGCATGATGCGCACGGACACGCGGGGATCATAGACGTCGCCCTTGGACGTGATGAGATAGCGATGCCAGGCATAGCTTTCAGAGGCCGCAAACCCGCCCTTTGCGTTCATCGGGCCGATGTCGTGGAATTCGGCCATCTCGATGCGCTCGATGATGGCGCCGTGATCGGCCAGCGACTTCAGCGCGCGCTCGAAGGTTTGGGCCACTTCTGCATCCAGATCGTCGAGCGCGATAGTGGTGGGCACCGCGAGCCGCATGCCCTTTACAGGGCGCGGCTTCAGCGGGACGATCGGCTCGTTCGCCAGCACGGCATCGAGTATGGCACAGCAGCTGACCGATCGTGCCAGCGGGCCGATGCTGTCGAGCGAGAACGACAGCGGCACGGAGCCGTCGAGCGGCACGCGGCGCTGCGTCGGCTTATAGCCGACGATGCCGTTGAAGGCGGCCGGAATCCGGCAGGAGCCGCCGGTGTCGGTGCCGAGCGCGCCGTGCGCCATGCCGTCGAGCACGGACACCGCCGCGCCCGAGGACGAGCCGCCGGGCACGTGGCCTTCGGCGCGGTTCCAGGCGCCCTTCGGCGTACCGTAATGCGGATTGATGCCGATGCCGGAATAGGCGAACTCGGTCATGTTGGTTCGGCCGATCACGACAAACCCCGCCCTGCGCAGCCGCGCCACCGTTGCGGCATCCTGCTCGGCCGGCGGCGAATCGTCCAGCGCGCGCGAGCCGGCGCGCGTCACCTGGCCCTTGATGTCGAAGAGGTCCTTGATCGAGATCGGGATGCCGGCAAAGCGCGACGGCGCCGCGTTGACCTTGCGCAAGCCGTCCATTGCATCGGCCGCCGCCAGCGCGGCGTCCTTGTCGACATGGATGAAGGCGCGCTGGCCCTCGCCGGCGGGATCGGCGATCCTGGCAATGCACGCCTCGACCAGCTTGCGCGAGGTCGTGCGGCCGCTTTCGAGGTCTTCGGCGAGCTTCGCCAGTGTCGGAAAATTGGGCATGTCTGTCTCACGGAATATTGGCGCGCGCAATCTATAGCGCTGGCTCAGTTCGACACAAGCATTGTGCGCATGATGGCATGCATGCGCATTGCTGGACCGTTGACGCACTATAGTCGATTGTCGCATCAAGATCGAAACAGGCGGGCGCGAAGCCTGTCTTTTGGGAGGAGCCGCCAATATGGCCGAACCGCAGCGCGCGCGACCGAAACCGACGCCGGAGACCCAGCATTTCTGGGATGGCACGAAAGCGGGCGAATTGCGCCTGCAGCGTTGCGACGCCTGCGCGCATGTCTACTTTCCGCCGCGCCCGTTCTGCCCCTCCTGCGCCTCGCGCAAGGTCAGCATCTTCAAGGCGAGCGGCAAGGGCTTTCTCTACAGCTACGTGATCAACCATCGTCCCGCCGCGCCGGGCTTCACGCCGCCCTACGCCATCGCCGTGGTCGAGCTCGACGAGGGGCCGCGAATGATGAGCAACATCATCGACTGCCCGCAGACGCCGGAGGCGCTCGAGCTCGACATGAAGCTCGAGGTCGCGTTCCAGGAGCTCGACGACAAGATCACCCTCCCCGTCTTCCGTCCGGCGAAGGGATAAGCCATGCGCAAGAACCAGGTTGCCGTCGTCGGCGCGGCCGAGACCACCGAGCTCGGCGTCATTCCCAACGCCTCCCAGCTACAGCTGCATGCGGACGCCGCACTCAATGCCATTGCGGACGCCGGGCTGAAGCTGTCCGACATCGACGGCTTTGCCACCGCGGTCGAGACGCCGCAGCAGGTCTGCCACTATCTCGGCATCAAGCCGACCTGGGTGGACGGCACCTCGGTCGGCGGCTGCTCGTTCATGCTCCACGTCCGCCATGCCGCCGCGGCGATCGAGGCCGGCCTGTGCAAGACCGTTCTGATCACCCATGCCGAAAGCGGCAAGTCGATGATCGGCAAATTGCCGCGCTCGACGCCGCCGGACAGCCTCAACGGCCAGTTCGAGGCGCCCTATGGCGTCTACGGTCCGCCCAGCATGTTTCCGATCCCGGTGCTGCGCTTCATGAAGACCTACGGCATCACCCACGAGCAGCTCGCTTCGGTTGCGGTGGTGCAGCGGGAATGGGCGGCGAAGAATCCGCGCGCGATGATGAAAGACCCGATCACGGTCACTGATGTCCTCAACTCGCGCATGATCGCCTATCCGTTCCGCCTTCTTCAGTGCTGCCTCGTCACCGACGGCGGCGGCGCGCTGATCCTGACCTCGGCGGACCGCGCCAGGGACTTTCCGCGCAAGCCCGTTTACATCATGGGCACCGGCGAGAGCGTGGAGACACCGATGGTCAGCCAGATGGAGACCTTCAATTCCTCGCGCGCGTTCAAGACGGCAGGGCCACTGGCGTTCAAGGAGGCCGGCATTGCCCACAAGGACGTCGATCATCTCATGATCTACGATGCGTTCGCGCATCTGCCCCTGTTCGGCCTCGGCGATCTCGGCTTCATGCCGTACGAAGAAACCGGCCGGTTCATCGCGGACGGCAACACGCGGCCTGGGGCTAAGTTGCCGCTCAACACCAATGGCGGCGGCTTGTCCTACATGCATTCGGGCATGTACGGCATGTACGCGCTCCAGGAGAGCGTGCGCCAGATGCGAGGTATCGCGCCGGCACAGGTGCCGAACGCGAAGATTTCGGTGTGCCACGGCGTCGGCGGCATGTTCGCCGCAAGTGGCACGATCGTGTTTACGAACGAGAGGTAACTAACCGTCATTCCGGGGCGCGCAAAGCGCGAACCCGGAATCTCGAGATTCCGGGTCTGGTGCTTCGCACCATCCCGGAATGACGGACGCAACAGGAGAAGCTACATGAGCAAATCACTGCAAGACAAGGTCATCATCGTCACCGGCGCAGGCCGCGGCATCGGGCGCGAGATCGCACTGCTGTGCGCGGCGGAAGGCGCCAAGGTCGTGGTCAACGATCCCGGCGCCGCCGCCGACGGTGCCGGCTCGAACGCTGCTCCGGCCGAAGAAGTGGTCGAGGAGATCAAGAAGCGGGGCGGCACGGCGGTCGCCAATTTCGAAAGCGTGGCGGAAGCGATCCCTGCCAGCAAGATCGTGAAGACGGCGACCGATCATTTCGGCCGGCTCGACGGCGTCGTCAACAACGCCGGCATCCTGCGCGACATGATCTTCCACAAGATGAGCGTGGAGGCGTTCGAGGCCGTCATCAAGGTGCATTTGATGGGCTCGTTCTACGTCTCGCATGCGGCGGCCCGCATCTTCCGCGAGCAGGAATCAGGCTCCTTCGTGCACTTCACCTCGACCTCCGGGCTGATCGGCAACTTCGGCCAGGCCAATTATGCCGCCGCCAAGCTCGGCATCGTCGGCCTCTCCAAGTCCATCGCGCTCGACATGGGCCGCTTCAACGTGCGCTCCAACTGCGTCTCGCCCTTTGCCTGGACGCGCATGATCGGGACCATCCCGACTGAGACCGAGGCCGAGAAGGCGCGCGTCGAGAAGATCAAGCAGATGGGGCCGGAGAAGATCGCCCCGCTCTGCGGCTATCTGCTCGGCGATTCCGCCAAGGACGTCACCGGCCAGATCTTCGGCGTGCGCATGAACGAGATCTTCCTGTTCAGCCAGAACCGCCCGATCCGCTCGGTGCAGCGGAGCGAGGGCTGGACGCCGCAGTCGATCGCCGAGCACGGCATGCCGGCGCTGAAGGGCTCGTTCTACAAGCTCGACCGCTCGGCCGATATCTTCACCTGGGATCCGGTCTAGACGGATTCCGTCCATTGCTGCATTGCGATCTCCGGCTGCCCGGCCGGAGATCGCCCGCTTTACGCCCGAATGCGGGCGGATGGTCTCCTCCCAACAAAAAAATCGGGAGGCGACCATGACGACACGACTTCCTATCACCACCGTTTCTGGCGAACCCGTCCTCGCCCGCCGCACCCTGCTGAAGGGCGCTGCAGCCGTCGCGGCGACGGGCATGACCATCGGCGCCGCCGGCGCGGCTTCCGTTACACCGCTCGGCCAGACCGGCGCGCCGACGATGTCGACGGCGCCATTGCCGCTCGGACCATTGCCCGGCAGCCGCTATCCTGACGCTCATCTGGAATCCGCCAAGAAGGGACCGCCGACATTCGGCCCCTCCGGTTTTCCCGCCTTCGCCGGCACGATGGCGGTCGAGCGGGTGGCGACCGGCTTCCGTTGGGCCGAGGGTCCGGTGTATTTCGCCGCGGGCCGCTATGTGTTGTTCAGCGACATTCCGAACAACCGCATCATGCGCTTTTCGGAGGATGACGGTCATCTCAGCGTCTATCGTCAGCCCTCGATGAACTCGAACGGCAACACCATTGACCGCGAAGGACGCCTGATCACCTGCGAGCACAGCGGCCGCCGCGTAACACGGACCGAACTCGACGGCTCGATCACCATCATCGCCGACAAGTTCAACGGCAAGCGACTGAACTCGCCGAACGATGCGGTCGTCACCGCCGACGGCGCGATCTGGTTCACCGACCCCGCTTACGGCATCGGCGGCTTCTATGAGGGAATCAAGGCAGAGCCCGAGCAGGACAAGAAGAACGTCTATCGGGTCGATCCGAAGTCCGGAGAGGTCAAGGTCGTGGTCGACGACTTTGTCGAGCCGAACGGACTCGCCATCTCGCCGGACGAGAAGAAGCTCTACATCTGCGATACCGGGTTCACGGACGGGCCGGACAATCCCTCGCATATCCGCGTGTTCGACCTCGACGTCGCCGCGGGCAAGGTCTCGAACAGCAAGGTCTTTGCAGACATGCCGAAGCCCGGCATTACCGACGGTGTCCGCTGTGACACCGAAGGGCGGGTCTGGTGTTCGGTCGGCTGGGGCGATCCGAACGAGGACGGCGTGCGCTGCTATACGCCGTCGGGTGAGTTGCTCGGCAAGATTCATATCCCGGAGACCGTTGCCAATCTGTGCTTCGGCGGCCAGCAGCGCAACAGGCTCTATATTTGCGGCTCGACGTCGCTCTATGCGGTCTACACCAGTGTGCAGGGCGCGATGAAGCCGTGAGTTGGTGATGACGTCATTCCGGGCCAATGGCGCAGCATCGACCCGGAACGACGGATGAGTTACCCCGTATTCCTCAAGCCCGCCGAGATGCCGTTGATCGTGAGCTGAATCCCGCGCAGCACCTGCTCGTCCGGGTTCTGCGCGCGGTGCTCTTTCAAGAGTTCGACCTGCACGTGGTTGAGCGGATCGAGATAGGGGAAGCGGTGGCGCACGGAGCGTTCCAGCAGCGGGTTGCCCTGGAGCAGGCGGTCCTGTCCCATGATGTCCAGGAGCGTCTCGATGCAGGAATGCCATTCGCGGCGGATGCGGCCGAAGATCTTTTCGCGCAAGGCTTCATCGGGGACGAGCTCGGCATAGCGCGAGGCGATCGCGATCGAGCTTTTCGCCAGCACCATGTCCATGTTCGACAGCAGCATCCGGAAGAACGGCCATTCCTTATAGAGCTCCTTCAGGAACGGCATGCCCTTGTCGGGATGCTCGGCGATCCATTGCTCGACTGCGCTGCCGAAGCCGTACCAGCCCGGCAGCATCAGGCGGCATTGCGCCCAGGAGAACACCCAGGGAATGGCGCGAAGGTCTTCGATCGCGCGGGTCTTCTTGCGTGAGGCCGGGCGGCTGCCGATATTGAGCGTCGCGATCTCGTTGATGACGGTGGAAGCCCAGAAATAATCGACGAAGCCTTCGGTCTCGTAGACCAGGCCGCGATAGGCCTTGAACGCGAGGTTCGACAATTCGTCCATCGCGACCAGATATTCGCGGCGCGGCGCGCTCTGGCGCGGATGCAGGAGGCTTGCTTCCAGCGTCGCGGCGGCGAGGATCTCCAGATTGTTGCGGCCGACCTCGGTATTGGAATATTTCGACGAGATGATCTCGCCCTGCTCGGTGATGCGGATCTGGCCGTTCACGGCGCCGCCGGGCTGCGCGATGATGGCGTCATAGCTCGGGCCGCCGCCGCGGCCGACCGAACCGCCACGGCCGTGGAACAGGCGCAGCCGCACGTGGTGGCGCTCGAACACCTCGACCAGTCCGATCTCCGCCTTATAGAGTTCCCAGCCCGAGGTGACGAAGCCGCCGTCCTTGTTCGAGTCGGAATAGCCGAGCATGACCTCCTGCACACTGCCGCGGCTGTCGACCAGCCGGCGGTAATCGTGCAGCGACAGCATGCGGTCCATGATGCCGGATGAGGCCTGCAGATCCTCGATGGTCTCGAACAGCGGCACGATGTTGATGGCGCTGCGGCCGGAGGGATGGACCAGGCCGACCTCCTTGAGCAGCACCGCCACTTCCAGCATGTCCGACATGCCCTTGCACATCGAGATGATGCATTGAGGGATCGCGTCCGGGCCGAACTTCGCATGCGCTTCCGCGGCGGCATGGAAGACGTTGAGCTCGCCCATGGTCTCGTCGCTGTATTTGACGAATGGCGAGACCAGCGCGCGCGTCGAGCGCAATTCGTTGGTGAGCAGCGAGATGCGCGCGTCCTCGCCGAGCGCGAGATAGGACATGCCGGGATTGGCGGCGTCCATCAGCTCGGCGATGGTGCGTTCGTGCACGGCCGAGTTCTGACGGATGTCGAGCCGGGCGAGATGAAAGCCGAAGCAGTCCACCGCGCGGCGCAGCAGCCGCAGCCGGCCGCGGGCGATGACGCGCGCGTTGTTGGAGATCAGCGAGCGGTGCAGCACGTCGAGATCGGCCTGCAGCTCCTTGACGCTGGCGTAAGGCGCCGCTTTGCCGACCGGCCGGCGTGTGATCTCGACCTCGAGCATTTCGGCCGTTGCGGCGAGCCGGGCATAGATGCCGGACACCGCGAGACGATAAGGCTCGCCGCTCCGGTGCGGCGAGGTGTCCGGCGAGCGCTCCGCCAAGTTGCGCAGTTCCTCGGAGACATCGGCGAGATGAGCCGCGATCGACAGCTCGGAGCCGAGCACGTGCAGCTCGTTCAGATAGAATTGCATCACCCGGCTCGATTGCAGCCGCAGCGTGCCGCGCATGACGTCGGCGGTGACGAAGGGGTTGCCGTCGCGGTCGCCGCCGATCCAGCTGCCCATGCGCAGGAACGAGGCGAGTTCGCCCGCAGCCTGCGCGCCTCCCTCCTCCAGCCGGTCCTCCAGCGTGTTGATCAGCCGCGGCACCTCGCGCAGGAAGGTGTAGTCGTAGAAGGACAGGCCGTTGGCGACCTCGTCGAGCACGGTCAGCTTGGTCCGGCGCAAGAGATTGGTCTGCCACAGCGTCAGCACCTCGCGGCGAAGCTGCTCGTCGCTGGCGACCGCCTCCTCCGCGGTCAACGCGACCCGCTCGCGACGGTCGAGCAGGCTGGCGACCTCCATCTCGCGGTCCATGGTGCTCTTGCGGCGGACTTCGGTCGGATGCGCGGTCAGCACCGGGCTGACCAATGCGGTCTTGAAGAAGTTGCGGAGCTGATCGGGACCGATGCCCGCCGCCTTGGCATGCGCCAGCGTCTCCGCCAGCACGCCGGAGCCGTCGCTTTTGGCAGCGCTGCGCGCGCGCATCTGGCGGATGTTGTTCTGGTCCTCGGCAATGTTGGCGAGGTGCGAGAAATAGCTGAAGGCACGGACGATCCGCACCGTCTCGGAGGTCGACATGCTGTCGAGGATCTGCTCGAGTTCGCGGCGGGCGAGCCGGTCCTCGTCGCGGTGGAACCGGATCGAGGTCTGCCGGATGCGCTCGACCAGGTCGAACACGTCGGCGCCCTCCTGGTCGCGCACGGTGTCGCCGAGGATACGACCGAGCAGGCGGATGTCGTCCCGCAACCGCGCGTCGGCCTCCAGCGCCTGGACGTCCTCGGGGCGGTTTGGGCGCTGATCGGCCTCGGATGGTACGGTCTGGAGGGACATGGCTCGCTCCTTGGTTCGAGCTCGCTTGGATGCCCGGCAACGGCGAGTGTGCGATATTTTTCTGCCGCAGTGCAAGATGAACTTGGTGGCGTCGCGGCAGGGCTGGGGCGATGATCGCGTGTCCCGGACAAGCAGCAACGCGGCAAGCGTTGCTGCGTCGAGCCGGGACCCACAAGCCACAGAGCACATTGCCGCAACATGGGCCCCGGCTCTGCAGCGCATCACGCCGCGAAGACGCGGCGCGCTACGCTGCGTCCGGGGCACGAGAGATTGCCGAAATCTCACCGAGGCGGCCGAGTGCTCCGCGCCTCCACAACGATGCAGCATCTTCACAACACCCCCCAGCGCTAGCCGCCGCCCCTCGGCCTGCCGTGAACTCGCGGGCGGCGACCGTCGGGACGCCGGCGCGCGGCATCCTGGATGGGGAGAGGCGATCGAGCTTGGTACAGCCGAATTCGTCAGTCTTGGTCCTGTTTTATGACTGGGCGCAGCGCATCTAAACGCCAGCGACCGGAATCCCGATCCATCAGGATTTGAGGCTCCCGGTCGATGCAAACGGCGCAAATCTCCGACGAGAGTTTCGCATTGCCCACTGGGTGGTCGGCACGTCCGCGCTTCCTGCAACAAGAGAAACAAATGACCGAGGACCATTCTCATGAAAGCTATCGTTGTAAGGGACCAAGCCGCTGGAGCGGCTGGAATGAAGCTGGTGGACCGGCCCGAACCGCAGGCTGCGATAAACGACGTGCTGGTTCAGGTTCATGCGGCGCGATTTGTTCCGACTGAGCTGACGTGGCCTTCGACCTGGACTGATCGCCTCGATCGCGACCGAACACCATCTATCCCGGGGCACGAGCTGGCCGGAGTGGTCACCGCGCTTGGATATGGAACGACAGGGCTGGTGTTGGGACAGCGGGTGTTCGGCCTCGCGGACTGGTATCGCGACGGCACGCTGGCCGAATATGTGGCGATCGAGGCGCGCAATCTTGCGCCGCTGCCGGACGACGTCGATTTCACAGCGGGGGCGAGCCTGCCGATCTCAGGTCTGACCGCATGGCAAGGACTGTTCCAGCACGGCCATCTTAAGGCGGGGCAGAGTGTCCTCGCGCACGGCGCGGCCGGCGCGGTCGGGTCGATGGTGACGCAACTCGCACGAGAGGCCGGCGCCTACGTCATAGGGACCGGACGCGCCGCCGACCGTCAGACGGTGCTCGACTTCGGCGCGAAGGAGTTCGTCGACCTCGACAACGACGCCCTGGACGACGTGGGCAAGATCGATCTGGTGTTCGATGTCATTGGCGGTGACATACAGAAGCGGTCGGTCGAACGGATTCGAGCCGGAGGAACACTGGTGACCATCGTCGGCCCCGCCGAGGCGCGGCCTTCCGACGGTCTAGCAGTCGACTTCGTCGTCGAGCCGGATCGCGCTCAACTGCGTGAGATCGTCCAGCGGGTGCAAGACGGACGACTGAGGACGCACATCGGCAAGATTTCAAGCCTCGATGACGCCGTCGCCGCCCTGAATTCGACCGAGCGACGCAAGGGGAATACGATCATCCGTGTTCGTCCCTGAGCGAGGCAAAGCCCATCGAGGCACGCGGTCGACCGACGCTGTCCAGGGTCGGTCGCCGGTTGAGTTGTCCGCTTCGGTTTATGAGCCGCCAATAATGGCCAAGCCCTGCGACCTCCAGCTCCGTCGCCGAGCGCCAACCCTTATGAAGTCACGTCTCAGGCCGGTACGATCACCTTGCCGATCGGCCAGAGCGCGATGCCCGCGAGCTTCAGATGCGCCCAGGCGAAAGGGATGCCGATGATGGTGACGGCGAGCACCAAGGCCGTCAGGACGTGGCCGAGCGCCAGCCACCAGCCGGCGAGCACGAACCAGATGATGTTGCCGATCACCCCGAGCGGACCCGTGCCGATATCCTCGACACCCGTGACCTCGTAGCGGCTGACCGCCCTCGAGCCGAACGGCAGCAGCGTGTAGACCGCGATGTTGAACGCCGCCCGCGCCCAGGGCAGGCCGATGATGGTGATGGCCATGATGACCGCGGCGACCACCCAGCCGAACGCCATCCAGGCGCCGCCGATGAGGATCCAGAGGATGTTGAGGAGAATGGAAACGGGGGCCATGGGATTCAGGAGCCTCGAGATTATCCGCGTCAGCAAGTAGGCATATATAGGCGCCCTCGCCGGAATCAAAGACCGTGGCGACGACTGCGTTCGGCTCGCAGTGACGTGCCGACGAATCCAACATCCGCGATCCCTCGAAAAATCTCCTTCGCACCGAGAAAAAGCGTCAGCGCGGCGACGCCAACCGCGGCAAGTCCCGAGATGAGAATGGAATTCGGGCAGAATATGACAAGAAACAGGTCGAGCGGAATGTATCCAATTGGCATGTGCGGCCAGCAAGCGAATGCCAACGCCCAACCGCACAACAGCACTGCAGCAGCGTTCACTCCAGCCAGGGCCGGCACGACGACCGCGAGACCCTTTTTCATAGAGAGCGCGAGATCGACCATCTTCACAACGGCACAGCATGCGACCACGATGACGACCATCAGCCCCCATGCGGAAAGGCCTGTAGCGATGCTCTGCGCCGGACCGCCCCACGCCCACAGCGCGATGACGAAGGCTAGCAGGGTCAGGTTAACCTTGACGACCTCGGGAAACTTGCAACGAAGCGTCCAGGCGTTCGCTTTTTCGACAAGGTCGAGCAATGCGCACGTGATCAATCCGGCTGCAAAACCGCCGAGATGGACGCCCCAGTCGATCCGCGAATTGCCGAGCGCAAACGCAATGTTCAATCCGATGTTTATAGCGAAGAAGTCGAACCCGACGTCGTGCTTGCCGAGTATCCAGAGGCAGAGCAGCGCGCCGAGGATGCCCGACGTGGCGCCGGACGCCCCGACTGTCAAATAAGGCGTGGAATGGATGCCATTGCCGATGACGGCACCGAACACCATCGCGCAGAGGTAGATGATTAGGAAATAGGCCGGCCCGACCCGCCGCTCGAGATGTGCGCCCCACAGCACAAGGCACAACATGTTCATGGTGAGGTGGACGAAATCAACGTGCAGGAAGCCATACGCGACGAGGCGCAAGTACTCGTGCCGCGCGATTGCGGTCGCATACATGCCACCGAACCGATACAGCAACTCCGCCGGCGCCGACGCGCCGCCCGCCAGGATGAAGCAGAAACCCGACGCGAGGATAGTGACCGTCATCAGCACGTAGACGGCGGCATGGGGGACTTCGAAGAAACCAGGACTGGCACGGTACGAGGGCATGGATGATCAGCGCGGGCTGGCGTGGGCGTGGGAACGCCAACTTAGCCGAGCCGATCAATGATTGCTACTCCTGCGCGTACCTGGCAGCCTGGGCTACCGCCCCTCGAACTTGCGCAGGTCGAGCCCGGCGCGGAACGTAAGCGAAATTGGTGAGCACGCTTCCGCTTTGCCCACCCTACGATATCGTCAGATCTTCCGGCCCGCCTGCTCCCAATAGGGATCGCGCAGGCGGCGCTTGAAGATTTTTCCGGAATCTTCGCGCGGCAGGCCGGTGCGGATCTCGATATGCTTGGGCACCTTGTAGTCGGCCAGATGCGCCTTCAGCGCGGCGCGGACATCGGACGCATCGAGCGTGACGCCCGCCTGCGGCTCGACCACGGCCATCAGCGCCTCGCCGAATTCGGCATCGGGGATGCCGAACACCGCGCAATCATGCACACCGGGCACGGCATGCAGCACGGATTCAATCTCGGCCGGGTAGATGTTGACGCCGCCCGAGATCACCATGTCGCGCTTGCGATCACAGATGAAGACGTAGCCGTCCTCGTCGATATAGCCGACGTCACCGGAGGTGATGAAGCCGTCGCGATCGATCTCGGCGCGCTTCTCCGGCTTGTTGTGGTAGGTGAAATCGGCAAGCTCGGCCATGCGGGAATAGATCTCGCCGATCTCGCCCACGCCAAGCATACGGCCGTCATCGCCGATGAAGCGCAGTTCGGCACCGGGCGATATCCTGCCGACGGTGCCAGGCTTCTTCAGCGCGTCCTCCGAGGTCGCAAACGTGACGGCGCTGGATTCGGTCGAACCGTAGAATTCGTAGATCACCGGCCCCCACCATTCGATCATGGCGCGCTTGACGTCGGCCGGGCACGGCGCTGCGGCGTGGATGACGTGGCGCAGCGAGGAGACGTCGTACTTCTTCCGCACAGCTTCGGGGAGCTTCATCAGGCGGATGAACATGGTCGGCACCATGAAGATGGTGTCCATCTTGTACCGCTCGATCGCTTCCAGGAATTCCGCCGCCTCGAAGCGCGGCATCAGCACCAGTACCCCGCCAAGCTTGCCGGCGCGGATGCCGAAGGAGTTCGGCGCGGAATGATAGAGCGGACCCGGCAGCAGCGCGCGGGCGCCAGGCTTTAGCCCATAGATCATCGCGCGCATGCGCTCGCCGGCGGCCTGCTGCTCCGGCGTCGGCGCGTTGCGGCGGACGCCCTTGGGATGGCCGGTCGTGCCTGAGGTGTAGATCATGTTCATCGGCTGCGGCACCACCGGGCCGTCATAAGGCTGGAATTGTACAAGCCAGGATTCGAAATCGATCGCGAAGTCCGGTGTCTTCAGATGATCGGGATCGATTTTGTAGTTGGACAGGATCTCCGGCGGCGTCGGCACGCTGAGCACGGTGACGCCGTTGGGGATCGCATCGCGCAGGGCGTGCAACATGTCGGCGTGTCCAATCAGCACGGACGTGCCGGTATCGCCAAGGATGTAGTTGATTTCCTCCGGCTTGAAGTGCCAGTTGATCGGCACGCCATAGGCCCCCAGCCGCATCGCGGCATAGGCGGCTTCCAGGAAGGCGATGTCGTTGCGCATCAGCATGCAGACGCAATCGCCCGGGCGGACGCCGAGTTTGGCGAGGCCGGAGGCGATGCGGTCGGCGCGGTTGGCGACTTCAGTGTGGGTGCGGCGGCGGTCGCCGGAGACGATGCCGAGGAAGTCAGACGTTTCGCTCATTGTTGTTTATCTTTGGTGTTGTGTTCGTCATTCCGGGGCGACGCGCAGTATCGAACCCGGAATCTCGAGGTTCCGGGTCTGGTCCTTCGGACCATCCCGGAACGACGGAGAGCGGATCAATCCGCAAACTTCGGCGCACGCTTTTCCAGATTGGCGCGCACGGCTTCGGTCTGGTTGGCGCTGCCGATCAGCTTCTGCTGCTCGACCGATTCCGCCAGCAGCGCCGGGCCCGGATCGACCGAGAGATTGTTCAGCATCCGCTTGGCCGCACGGATCGCATCGGGGCTCTTGCCGGCGATCTCGCGCGCGACTTCGAGCGCGGCAGCGCGCGGATCGTCGCAGATGCGCGTGGCAAGGCCGTAGGCCATCGCCTCCTGCGCTGAGAAGATCCTGCCGGTATAGGTGAGGTCGCGCAGGATGTCGTCGCGCACGAGCGAGGCCAGGATCGGCGTGCCCGCCATATCAGGCACGAGGCCCCATTTGATCTCCATGACCGACATCCGCGCGTCGGGGGTGAGAAAGCGCATGTCGGCGCCGAGCGAGAGCTGGAAACCGCCACCGAAGGCGACGCCGTGCACGGCTGCGATCACCGGTACCGGAAGTTGGCGCCATCCCCATACCGCCTGTTGCGGAAAGTTCGCCTGGCCGTGCGTGCGCTTGGTCAGGTCTCGATTTTCGCCACCCGGAATTCCGTTGCCGCCCTTCTCCTTCATGGCGGCAAAACGCCCCATGTCGAGACCGGCGCAGAAGGCGCGGCCCTCGCCTGACAGCACGACGGCGCGCACGCCTTTTTCCCTCGAAAGCCGGTCGGTTGCGGCGACGAGGGCCTCGAACATGGGCTGATCCAGCGCGTTCATCTTGTCGGCGCGCACCAGGCGCACATCAGCGACGCCTTCCGAGATCGAGATCGAGACGCGATCTTCCATGGATGAATTCTCCCCTGTTCTTGTTCGGTGCCGCTTTACAGAAAGCTGACGGACGGATTTAGTCAATCGACCAATTAACTGACAATCCCTACGGGGGAAACAGCCATGTTCAAGGAAAATCTTCTGGCCGGCCGGCGCATTCTCGTGACCGGCGGCGGCACGGGTCTCGGCAAGTCGATGGCGGCGCGCTTTCTCCAGCTCGGCGCCGACGTGCACATTTGCGGCCGGCGCAAGATCGTCTGCGACGAGACCGCGACCGAGCTGATGGATCTCCATGGCGGCCGCGTTACCAGCCATGGCGTCGACATCCGCAACGCGCTCGCGGTCGAGGAGATGGTGGAGAACATCTTCCGCGAGGCTCCCCTGACCGACCTCATCAACAATGCCGCCGGCAATTTCATCTCGCGGACCGAGGAGCTGTCGCCGCGCGGCTTCGATGCGGTTGCCAACATCGTCATGCACGGCACGTTCTACGTGACGCACGCTATCGGCAAACGCTGGATCGCGCTGAAGCAGCCCGGCAACGTCGTCTCGATCACGGTGACCTGGGTGCGCAACGGTTCGCCCTACGTGGTGCCGTCGGCGATGAGCAAGTCGGCGATCCACGCAATGACGATGTCGCTGGCGACCGAATGGGGCCGCTACGGCATCCGCCTCAACACCATCGCGCCGGGCGAGATCCCGACCGAGGGCATGAGCAAGCGCATCAAGCCGGGCGACGAAGCCGGCGCGCGCACCAGGGCGATGAACCCGATGGGCCGCGTCGGCACCATGGAGGAACTGCAGAACCTCGCGGTGTTCCTGATCTCCGGCGGCTGCGACTGGATCAACGGCGAGACCATCGCCATGGACGGCGCCCAGGCGCTCGCCATGGGCGGCAATTTCTACCAGCTCCGCGACTGGAGCGACGACGACTGGAAGACCGCGCGCGAGAGCATCATGGCGCAGAACGAGAAGGACCGGGCGAAGCGGGGGTGACGCTCTCTCGTGCCCCGGACGCAGTGCAGCGCGCCGCCTTCGGCGTGGTGCACTGCTGAGCCGGGGCCCAGATTTCTTGCGCGTGGATAGAATGGGCCCGGGCTCTGCAGCGCATCACTTCGTCCTGCGCAGCGTCCGGGACACGGAAGCACCACCGTCCTCGCCCATCTTGTCTTCACCCGCGGATGACGCCACACTCCCCGGCATAAGAACAAGACGCCACGGGAGAAACATGTCCATACAGCCATTGGCGAACCTCGCCGACATGGTGCGCGAGCGTGCGAAGAGCCGGGGCAGCGCCATCGCCTATGAATTCGAAGGCCGCACCACCAGCTTCGCCGAGTTCGACATCAAGACCAACAAGGTCGCGAACGCGCTCCTCGCGATGGGCGTGACGAAGGGCGACCGCATCGCCTATCTCGGCAAGAACAGCGACCTCTATTTCGAGCTCTTGATGGGCGCGATGAAAGCTGGCGTCGTGATGGCGCCGGTGAACTGGCGGCTCGCGGGCCCGGAGGTCGCCTTCATCGTCGAGGATTGCAGGGCGCCAGTGCTGTTCGTGGGTCCGGAGTTCATCACGCTGGTCCGCCAGATCCGGGACCAACTCCCCACCGTGCGCACCACCATCACCACCGAAGGCGGTGCGCCAGAATGGCAGGACTTTACGGCCTGGCGCGATGCGCAGAGCGGCGACGACCCGAAGGTGCCGATCGACACAAAGGACATCGCCATCCAGCTCTACACCTCGGGCACGACAGGCAGGCCGAAGGGCGCGATGCTGAGCCACGCGAACTTCCTGAACCTGGTGCAGACAGGCAATGCCGAGGACAAGCCGGAGTGGAACCGGTGGTCGACGGACGACGTCTCGCTGGTCGCAATGCCGATCTTCCACATCGGCGGCTCCGGCTGGGGCGTGATGGGACTCTATCACGGTGCTCGCGGCGTGATCGCGCGCGAGTTCGATCCGAGCAAGGTGCTGGATTTCTTCGAGCAGTCCGGGATCACGAAGCTGTTCATGGTGCCGGCGGCGATGCAATTCGTAGTGCGGCAGCCGCGCGCGAAAACCGTCGATTTCTCGCGGCTGAAGTACATGCTCTATGGCGCCTCGCCTATACCCGCGGCGCTACTGAAGGAATGCATCGAGATCTTCAAATGCGGCTTCGTGCAGATGTACGGCATGACCGAGACCACGGGCACGATCGTCGCGCTGCCGCCGGAGGATCACGTCGAGGGCCTCGAGCGGATGCGCTCGGCCGGCAAGGCGCTGCCGGGCGTCGAGATCGCGATCCTGGACGTGGACGGCAAGCCGCTGCCGCCGCGCCAGGTCGGCGAGATCGCGACGCGCTCGGGATCGAACATGGCGGGCTACTGGAACCTGCCGGAGGCAACCGCTGCGACGCTGCGTAGCGACGGCTGGCTGCGCACCGGCGATGCCGGCTACATGGACGAGGACGGCTATCTCTACATTCACGACCGCATCAAGGACATGATCATCTCCGGCGGCGAGAACATCTACCCCGCCGAGGTCGAGAGCGCGCTGTGCGATCACCCCGATGTCGCCGAAGCCGCGGTCATCGGCGTGCCCGACGACAAATGGGGCGAGGCGGTAAAGGCCGTGGTGGTGATGAAGCCGGGCAAGCAGGCAACCGCCGCCGACATCATCAACTTCACCCGGACGCGCATCGCCGGCTACAAGACGCCGAAGAGCGTCGAGTTTTTGCCGGCGCTGCCGCGGAATCCGAGCGGCAAGATTCTGCGGAGGCAATTGCGCGAGCCGTATTGGGCGGGGAAGGATCGAAGGGTGAACTAGCCTCGAGGCGCAGCCATCGAGACTACCTTCTTTGAGAGACGCTGGATTGCTTCGCTACACTCGCAAATGACGGAGGAGAGAGGCGTTGCTCTCTCCGCGTCATCGCGAGGAGCCCTTGCGACGAAGCAATCCAGACCACCTCCATACGAAGACCTGGATTGTTACCCTCGCCAACAGTCAATGCTTCCCCGGCCCCATGTAGCCGAACAGGAATCCCGCCACCTTCCGCATCTGGATCTCCTCGCTGCCTTCGGTGATCCGATAGCGGCGGTGGTGGCGGTAGATGTGCTCGAACGGCTTGTGGCGTGAATAGCCCATGCCGCCATGGACCTGCATGGCGCGGTCGGCGGATTCGCAACCGAGGCGGTTTGCCCAGTAGTTGCACATCGAGACACGGTCGGACAGCGTACGCTCGATCTGGTCCTCGGTGAGCTGGTCCATCTCCCAGGCGGTCTTGCGGATCAGAAGGCGCAGCATCTCGGCTTGCGTTGCGAGCTCGACCAGCGGGAACTGGATTGCCTGGTTCTCGGCGAGCGCCCGGCCAAACGGTTTTCGCTCGCGCGCGTATTTCACGCTCTCGTTGATGCAGTAGACGGCGGCGCCGAGCGAGCTTGCGGCCTGGCGGATACGGTTCTGGTGCACGAAGCACTGTGCCAGCGACAAGCCGCGGCCGACCTCGCCGAACAGCGCGTCCTCCGGCACGAACACGTCGGTGAAGCTGACGCGGGGATGGTCGGTCGGCATGTTGAAGGTCCACATGTACTCCTCGACCTTCACGCCATGGCTCTTCGCCGGCACCAGGAAGCAGGTGATGCCGCGAGCATCGCCGTCATTGCCGCTCGTGCGCGCGAACAGCGCGCAATGCGTGGCGACGTGCATGCCGGTGGTCCACATCTTCTCGCCGTTGATGATCCAGCCCTTGACGTTGTCGCGGGTCGCGGGCACCGCGCGTGTCTCCATGTGGGTCGCGTCCGAGCCGTGATGCGGCTCGGTCAGGCCGAAGGTGATGCGGTACTTGCCCCTGATCGAGCCGTCGATCATCGCCTTCTGGTCATCGCGGCCGTAGCGGTCGAGCATGGTGACGACGGGGAAGTTGCCGACGATGGAGTGCTCGTTCTGGAGATCGTTGTGCAGGCCGAGCCCCTTTGCGGCAAAATGCTCGCGGATCACGGCCATCCAGAGGTTGGAGCCGTCCTTGCCGCCATATTGCTTCGGCACCGGAAAGCGCAGGTGACCGGCTGCGTCGGCGAGATCCTTGGCTTTGCGCAGCAGCGCCTCCCATTCCTGACGCGGCAGGCCGCCATTCTCGAAATCGGTGCGCGCCCATTCGCGGCGGTGGTCGAAGAAGCGGATGTTGTCATCGGCCTCTTCCAGCGGCTTGATCTCGCGTTCGATGAAGCGGTCGAGCTCTCCCAGATAGGCGACGAGATCGGCAGGCAATGCGAAATCCACAGGTTCTCTCCCGGATTGATTTTGTCGTTTTGCGTTAAGGCGCTAGGGGCACTCATGCTTCGCACGATTAAGCGGAGAAGAGCGTGTGCAAGTCAAGCAAGGCGAGACGTGGGGCGCGCGCAAGGCGCACCAGCGCAATTCGATGGTGCTCTGCCGCCAACGCGCGGTAGTATGACGGCAATATTCCTTCACGGGAAAATGCGGGAGCGCGCGATGGAGCTGAAATTCTCAAAGGTGGAACGCAAGGGGCCGATCACGATCGTCACGCTGTCGCGGCCCGAGGTCTACAACGCGCTGCACACCGATGCGCATTTCGAGCTTCAGAAGGTGTTTGACGATTTCTCCGCAGATCCCGAGCAGTGGATCGCCATCGTCACGGGCAGCGGCGACAAGGCGTTCTGCGCCGGCAACGATTTGAAGTGGCAGGCGGCGGGGGGAAAACGCGGCTGGGACAAGGGCGGCTTCGCCGGTCTCACCTCACGCTTCGACTGCGACAAGCCGATCATCGCCGCCGTGAACGGTGTCGCCATGGGCGGCGGCTTCGAGATCGCGCTGGCGTGCGACCTGATCATTGCGTCGGAGAACGCGACCTTCGCCCTGCCCGAGCCGCGCGTCGGCCTCGCCGCGCTTGCCGGCGGCCTGCACCGCCTGCCGCGGCAGATCGGGCTGAAGCGTGCCATGGGCATGATCCTCACCGCGCGCCATGTCAGCGCCAAGGAAGGGCTGGAGCTCGGCTTCGTCAACGAGGTGGTGCCGCAGGGCGATGCCCTCAACGCCGCGCTGCGCTGGGCCGAGATGATCAGCAAGAACTCGCCGATGTCGATCCGGGCCTCGAAGCAGGCGATCCAGAAGGGGCTTGGCGTGTCGCTGGAGCAGGCGATCGAGGAGCAGCGCGAGTACCCTGCGGTGAAGGCGATGGTCGCCTCGCAGGACTACATCGAGGGCCCGAAGGCGTTCTCGGAGAAGCGGCCGCCGAAATGGGTGGGGAAGTGACCGCGCTTTGCTCGGTCATTCCACCTCTCAGGCGCGAACCCGGAATCCATTAAGCGTCAGAGACAGTGGATAAATGGATTCCGGGCTCGTCGCTTCGCGACGCCCCGGAATGACGGTGAGAGAGCTATCCGCTTCGGTCCAGCTCGCGCCTGTACGATGCGTAGTTCGGCTGATCCACCGCGAGCTTGTCCATCGTGGTCGCCCAGAGATGCTCGGCGAGACCGGGTGTCGCGAGATCGACTTCTCCCCTGGCGATGCGCTCGGCGAGCACGCGGTTGAGTTCGGCGATTGAGCCCTCCAGGCCGAGCAGCGCGCGCAGGCGCTCGATCTCCTTCGCATCGCTCTCATCCTCCCGCGTCAGCTGCCGCGTCACGAGATCGAGGATGTTGATGGCGACGCGCAGCTTGAAGGCCTGGTGACCCGAGATCAGCGGCGCGATGTCGTTACGGAGGAAATCGGCGACGGACTTGGTCAGCTCGATCGGGATCGGTTCGTCCTGCATGGTTCAGCTCCCGCGCGGCGCCAGCAGCCGCAAGAGATCGATCTCGGTCTCGCTGGCGCGGCGTCCGATCATGGCGCGCTCCATGGAATGATCGGGGCCCTCGCGAAAGCGCTGCATCATGCCGCCGCACATGATGCCCCAGCGCAGCGTGCCCATCACTTCCCAGAATGTCACGCGCGAGGGGTCGACCTTGCGGCCGGCCGCCTCGTAGCCCGCGAACAACTCCTCGCGTGTGCCAAAACCGCCGACAGGCTTGTCGATTTCGCCGAACCGCCAGGAATTGACGCAGACCCAGCCGAGATCCTCCATGGGGTCGCCGAGATGGGCGAGCTCCCAGTCGAGCACGGCGCGGACGCCGTCGGCGCCGATGATGAGATTGCCGTTGCGGAAATCGCCGTGAACCAGCGTGGTCTCGGCCGCGGGACCGGGATCGTGGTCGCGCAGCCAGCGCAGCGCCAGCTCGAACACGGGCTTGGGCCAGTTCAAACTGCGATAGTCGCGCTCAAACTCGGCGATTTCCTGGGTCGCGCCCCTTCTGCGCAGCTCGGGCAATTTGTCCTGCGGCAGCCTGTGAAGGGCTGCGAGAATGCCGCCGATCTGCCGCGCCAGCAGGGGCCGCGCCGCCGCGTACTCCTCATCGCGAAGAATCTTGCGCGCGATGGTTTCGCCCTCGACCCGCTGCATGATGAAGCCGGTGCCGAGATCGTCCTCGACCGTCAACACATGCAGCACGCGCGGCGACGGAACGCCGGCCTCGAAGGCGAGCTGCATCAGCTGCGCTTCAGCGGCAAGGCCTGCCGCGCGCGTTGGCGCCGCGCCATAGCCCTTCGGCGAGCGGCGCAGGATCGCGCCGATCGGCCCATCGGGATGCACGATATCGAAGCGCCAGGTTTCCTGGCTGGCGCCGCCGGACAGCTTTGCCGCGCCCGTGACGCCGCTTGCTCCGCTGCACCAGCGCGCGACGCTGCGCGAGAGCTCGGCCTCGATCATTTGCCCTTGAACTGCGCGGGACGCTTCTCGAGAAACGCGCCGACGCCCTCGCGAAAATCCTGGGTGTCGCCGGCACGGAGCTGGCACTGGAATTCGAGATTGAGCTGATCCTCGAAGGAATTTTCCGGGCTGTCCCAATAGAGCTTGCGGATCAGCGACAATGCGATGGTCGGGCCGCTGGCGAGATCGCGCGCGAGCTTCATCGCCTCTTCCATCAGCACGCCGTCGTCGTAGACGCGGTTGACGAGGCCCCATTCCAGCGCCTTCTCCGCCGGCAGCCGCTCGCCCATCAGCGACAATTCGATCGAGCGCGCCCGGCCGACGAGGCGCGGCAAGAGCCAGGTCGAGCCGCAATCCGGCACGAGGCCGATGCGGCGGAAGGCTTGCAGGAAATAGGACGAGCGCGCGCACAGGATCATGTCGCCGAGCAGCGCGAAGCTCATGCCGGCGCCGGCGGCGGGACCGTTGACCGCGGTCACGATCGGACAGTGCAGATTGCGGATGCGGCGCAGGAAAGGGTGGAAGCCGGTTTCCAGCGTCAGGCCGGCCTTGGTCTTCTTCGACTGATTGTTGCGGCCCTGGAGATTCGCACCCGTGCAGAACGCGCGGCCCGCGCCGGTCAGCACCACGCAGCGCACCTCGTCCTTCTTCTCCTCGATCGCATCGAGCGCCTCGGCGAGACCCCCCAGCATGTCCACGGAGACCGCGTTCATCACCTCCTGATGGTCGAGCTTGAGGACCGCGACGGCGCCATCGAAATCGAGCGTGACGTGTTTGAACTGCATGGTTTCCTCGTCAGTTGCGACCCGCGATAGTTTCGCAGACCGGAATTACTTTGCCGGGGCGCATATTTGATTTTTGTCGCGACCTTGTCCATGGTGATCGGAGCATAGCAAGCAATCTTGTGCGCAGCGGCTGATACGCCTCATGCCAGGAAGTCTTGTCAGGAACAGGAAACGCGCCATGAACCTTTTCGACCTCACCGGCCGCGTGGCCGTGATCACCGGCGGCAATGGCGGCATCGGGCTCGGCATTGCGCAGGCGCTCGCGGCGCAAGGCTGCAACGTCTCGATCTGGGGCCGAAATGCCGACAAGAACAAGTCCGCTGCCGCGAGCATGGCCGGCCTTGCCGGCAAGGTCGACACCCGCGTCTGCGACGTCACCGACCCAGCCTCGGTCAATTCCGCGATGAAGGCGACGCTCGACACGTTCGGCCGGGTCGACGGCTGCTTCGCCAATGCCGGCATCGGCGGCGGCGGACGGCGCTCCTTCATCGAACGCACCGAGGAGGAATGGCGCACGATGTTCGCAACCAACCTCGACGGCGTGTTCCACGCGTTCCAGGCCGCGGCGAAGCACATGACCGAGCGCGCCAATGCCGGCGATCCCTTTGGCCGCCTCGTCGCGACCTCGAGCCTCGCCTCGATCTTCGGCACCGCGCGCAACGAGCACTATGCGGCGACCAAGGCGGCGATCAACGCGCTGGTACGCGCGCTCGGCGTCGAGCTGGCACGCTATGGAGTCACCGCCAATGCGATCCTGCCAGGATGGATCAAGAGCGACATGACGGCAGGGCTCATGGCCAACGACAAGTTCGTCGCCAACGTCATGCCACGCATTCCGATGCGGCGCTTCGGCGAGGCATCCGATTTCGGCGGCATCGCGGTGTATCTGATGAGCAAGGCGTCGTCGTATCACACTGCCGATACGTTCGTGATCGATGGCGGCTATACGGCGTTTTGAGATCTCGCAGGGTGGGCAAAGGCGCTCCTGCGCCGCGCCCACCATAAGCCCTGCGAGTGTGGTGGTGGGCACGCTGCGCTTTGTCCACCCTGCGGTTTCTGTTTGTGAGCGCAGAGGGAACGGGCAAATGTTTTCACACGTCATGATCGGCACCAACGACCTCGACAAGGCCAAGGCGTTCTACGACAAGCTGCTCGGCACGCTCGAAGTGCGGCCGGCCAGGGTCGACGGCCATCGCATCTTCTACATCACCAAAACCGGCGTCTTCTCGGTCTCGAAGCCGATCAACGGTGAACCGGCAACCTGCGCGAATGGCGGCACGATCGGCTTTGCCTGCAATTCCCCGGAGCAGGTCGACGCCTGGCACGCGGCTGGTATCGCAGCCGGCGCAAAATCCATCGAGGATCCGCCCGGCATTCGCCAGGGCCCGGGCGGCCAGCTCTATCTGGCTTACCTGCGCGATCTCGACGGCAACAAGATCTGTGCCATGCATCGGATGCCGGCGTGAGGCCTCGGACTCTCCTCGTCATTGCGAGGAGCTCTTGCGACGAAGCAATCCAGACTGCCGCCGCGGTAAGATTCTGGATTGCTCCGCTGCGCTCGCAATGACGGAGTCGTGAGGATCTGACGGCGCTCAACCCACTCGCGCCGCCCCATTCAAACAACATTTCAAACGACCTCGCGATATTGCATCGCGTGGCATGGCTCGCGTGACAAAAGCGCGCTCGCACTTTGGCGGCGCTGCGACTATTCTTGCGCTCAACACATTCTAGCGCCCCGGGAGGAACAATGACAAAACACACCTACATTCCCCGCACCACCAACTACACGCTCAATCCCGGCGACGAGCTCAACGATCTCAGGATGTCGGACCAGGTCCGTCCACTCTATGACCACGTCAAGAAGTTCATCCGCGACACCGTCGAGCCGATGTCGATCGAATTCGCCAAGGCGGGCGAAGGCAAGGAGGATCGCTGGAGCTTCACGCCAAAGCAGCTCGAGGTGCTGGAGAAGGCCAAGAACAAGGCCAAGCAGGAGGGCTTGTGGAACTTCTTCCTGCCCGATGACGAGACCGGCCAGGGCCTGAAGAATCTCGACTATGCCTATATCGCGGCCGAGCTCGGCAAGAGCCCGCTGGCCTCCGAGACCATGAACTGCTCGGCGCCCGACACCGGCAACATGGAGGTGCTGGAGCGCATCGGCACCAAGGAGCAGAAGGAGAAGTGGCTGAAGCCGCTGCTCAACGGCGAGATCCGCTCGGCCTATGTGATGACCGAGCCGAACGTCGCCTCCTCCGACGCCAAGAACATCTCGACCACCGCGAAACTCGTCGGTGACGAATGGGTCATCAACGGCGAGAAATATTACATCTCCGGCCTCGGCGATCCCCGCTGCAAGATCCTGATCGTGATGGTGAAGACCAATCCGGATGCGGCGCCGAGCAAGCAGCAGTCGCAGATCCTGGTGCCGCGCGACACGCCCGGCGTCGAGGTGCTCGGGCCCATGTACGTGTTCGGCCAGGACCACGCCCCGCGCGGTCACATGCATATGCGCTTCAACAACGTCCGCGTGCCGAAGGAGAACATGCTGCTCGGCGAAGGCCGCGGCTTCGAGATCTCGCAGCTCCGCCTCGGCCCGGGCCGCATCCATCACTGCATGCGCACCATCGGCAAGGCAGAGAAGGCGCTCGACCTCATGGTGCAGCGTGGCCTCACCCGCGAAGCCTTCGGCAAGAAGATCGCCCATCTCGGCGGCAACATGCAGATCATCGCGCAGGCCCGCTGCGAGATCGAGGCGATGCGGCTGATGGTGCTGAAGGCCGCCAAGGCGATGGACGTGCTCGGCAACAAGGAAGCCCGCGTCTGGGTCTCCATGGTCAAGGCCATGGTGCCGGAGCGCGCCTGCAAGATCATCGACCAGGCGATCCAGATGCACGGCGCCACCGGCATCTCGCACTGGACCCCGCTGGCCGAAATGTACCAGGACGTGCGCCACCTGCGCTTTGCCGACGGTCCGGACGAGGTGCACTGGATGGTGGTCGGCCGGCACGAGCTGAGCATGGCGTGATCTCTCCTCGTCATTCGCGGGCTTGACCACTGCATCCATCGAAGAGAACATTTCTTCGGAATTGATGGATTGCCGGGTCAAGCCCGGCAATGACGACTTGCCCAGGAGCCATCATGGACTACGCCGCCAGCGACCTGACGCCACGCGAGCGCTACAAGGTGCTGACCTCCTTCATTTTGCCGCGGCCGATCGCGTGGGTGACCTCACTCGGGCCGACCGGCGTGGTCAACGCCGCCCCGTTCAGCTTCTTCAACGCATTCTGCGAAGATCCGCCGCTCTGCATGTTCGCGGCGAACCGCAAGCCGAACGGCGAGGACAAGGACACGTTCCTCAACATCCAGCGGACCGGCGAGTTCGTGGTCAACATCGCCGACGAACCGCTGGCAAGAGCGATGCACGAGAGCAGCGGCGATTTTCCGCCTGAGATCGGCGAGCCCGACCATCTCGGGCTGAAGCTCGCGCCATCGACCAAGGTCGCCGTGCCGCGGCTCGCCGACACGCCCTGGGCGATGGAGTGCAAGCTCTGGAAGATGATCGACGTCAATAATGATCGCCGCCTGATCATGGGCGAAGGCATCCACTTCCACATCCGCGACGAACTGTGGGATCCCGAGGCGATGCGGGTGCACATGGACCGCTATCACCCGATCGGCCGCATGTTCGCTGACCGCTATTGCCGCACCGATGACCGCGTGGTTTTCCCGGCGGCGGAAGGTGTAAAGACGAGTTAGCCGTCGCGCCGCCTGCGCGGGACTATCGCCTCAATGCGTCGGGGCGAGCAAGCGCCTCGTCCTTCGAGACGACCGCTTCCAGCGGTCTCCTCGGGATGAGGTTCATTGGCATCGAGCCCGCCGAAACTGCTGGCGCGAACTCCGTCCTCATCCTGAGTCCCCAGCGCCGAAAGCGGACGCTGCACATGGAACCATGAACCACCTCAGACGACGCCTGACAGGTGGCTCATAGAGAGGAGCCCGCATCAGACGGGCGTCTCGAAGGATGACGGCGGCGAAGTCGCTCCCAAATGCGGTAGCCCTGCCGCAAGCGGGGCGAGCGAGCCCAACACCTACGTCGCGGGCGCGAGCTTGTCCTGGGTCTTGGTCTCGAAATCGCTGGCGTCGTGGCGTTCGTGGAGCTGGCTGGCGGGGTCGCCGGAGATGCGGTTGACCATGCGCCCGCGCTTCACGGCCGGACGCTTGGCGATCTGGTCGGTCCAGCGCTGCACGTTCTTGTAGTCCTGCACCGAAAGGAATTCGCCGGCGCCATAGACCAGCCCCTTGGCGAGCGCGCCGTACCAGGGCCACACCGCGATGTCGGCGATGGTGTAGTCCTTGCCCGCGAGATATTCGTTGTCGGCGAGGCGGCGGTCGAGCACGTCGAGCTGGCGTTTGACTTCCATCGCGAAACGATCGATGGCGTATTCGATCTTGAACGGCGCGTACGCATAGAAATGGCCGAAGCCGCCGCCGAGATACGGCGCGCTGCCCATCTGCCAGAACAGCCAGGACATCGCCTCGGTGCGTGTCTTGATGTCCTTCGGCAGGAAGGCGCCGAACTTCTCGGCGAGGTAGAACAGGATCGAGCCGGACTCGAACACGCGGATCGGCTCAGGCCCGGAGCGATCCATCAGTGCCGGGATTTTCGAGTTGGGGTTGATGTCGACGAAGCCGCTACCGAACTGATCACCGTTGCCGATCTTGATCAGCCAGGCGTCGTATTCAGCGCCCTTGTGGCCCAGGGCCAGGAGCTCCTCCAGCATCACCGTCACCTTCACCCCGTTCGGTGTCGCCAGCGAATAGAGCTGCAAGGGATGCTTGCCGACCGGCAGCTCCTTGTCGTGAGTCGGGCCGGCGATCGGGCGATTGATGCTGGCGAATTGTCCGCCATTCTCCTTGTTCCAGGTCCAGACTTTGGGCGGCACGTAGGCGGGGTCATCGGTCATGCGTGGGCTCCGGCGGAAAGATGCGTCTGCATTAATTAGCCCGCGAACGGCCTATGACAAGGCCCCGGAAATGCATTGCCCGGCGGGGCAACTCACCGTTTCGTCATGGCAAGCCGCCGCCTCCGCCATCATTCCGGGCAGCCCGAAAAGCGAGCCCGGAATCCATCGGGCCGCGGAATGCTGGAAAAAATGGATTCCGGGCTTCTCGCTGGCGCGAGCCCCGGAATGACGGCGTCACCTAAGACGCCACCGCCATCCCCTGCTCCGCCCGGTCCATCGCAAATCCCTCATATCCTTTCGCCGCGACCTCGTCGCAGATCCGCCGGTAGACGCCGACGCCGCCGATGTAAGGCATGAAGATGCGCGGCTTGCCCGGGATGTTGGCGCCCATGTACCAGGAATTGGCTTGCGGATAGAGCGTGCCGTGAGCGACCTCGTTGACATGGGTGACCCATCTCTCCTCGGCCTCCCTGCCTGCCTCCATGGTGGCGAGCCCCTGCTTGCGCATGTGATCGAGGCAATCGGCGATCCAGTCGACATGCTGCTCGATCGACACGATCATGTTCGACAGCACCGACGGGCTGCCGGGCCCGGTGATGATGAAGAGGTTTGGAAAACCCGCGCTCATCAGGCCGAGATAGGTTTTGGGTCCCTCGGCCCATTTCTGGTTCAGCGTTTGCCCGCCACGGCCCAGAATGTCGATCCTGGCGACCGAGCCGGTCATGGCGTCGAAGCCGGTCGCCAGCACCAGCGCATCGACCTCGTGGTCCTTCCCCGCGACGCGCACGACGTTTGCGGTGATCTCTTGAATCGGGTTGGTGTTGATGTCCACCAGCGAGACGTTCGGCCGGTTGAAGGTCGCGAAATAGTCGGTATCGACGCAGATGCGCTTGGTGCCGATCGGGTGGCTGCTCGGTTGAAGCAGCTTCGCGGTGTCAGGGTTCTGCACGATCTCGGCGATCTTGCCGCGCACGAAATCCGCCGCGGTGTCGTTCGCGGCCCGGTCGAGGCCGAGATTGTTATAGGCATACATGAATGTGAGCCCGCCGCGCTCCCAGCGCGCCGAATACTTGGCGCGCCTGACATCGTCATTGTCATCGAGCGCGCCACGATCCGGCTGCTCGGCATAGATGCCGTTGCGGGCGACCTCGCGGGCGAAGCGGCGGATCTCCGAATAGTTCTTGCGGAACGCGCCGCGTTCCTCATCGGTCAACGCGGCGTTGCGGGCGGGAACGGAGAAATTCGCGGTGCGCTGGAACACCGTGAGATGTTTCGCCTGCTCTGCGATGATGGGAGCCGACTGGATGCCCGATGATCCCGTGCCGATCAGGCCCACGCGCAGGCCCGTGAAGTCGACCTCTTCATGCGGCCAGTTGCCGGTGTGGTAGACGGGCCCCTTGAAGTTCTCCAGGCCCTCGATGTCCGGCTTGCGTGCGTTGGAGAGACAACCCGTGGCGAGCACGACGAATTTGGCTTCGACCGTCTTGCCGTCGGAGGTCGTCACCGACCAGCATGTCGCGCGCTCGTCGAATGCGGCACGCTGGACGCGGGTGTTGAACTGGATGTCGCGGCGCAGATCAAAGCGGTCGGCGACGTGGTTGGCATATTTCAGGATCTCTGGTTGCGGCGCGTAGCGTTCGCTCCAGTCCCATTCCTGCTGCAGCTCTTCGGAGAAGGAATAGGAATATTGCATGCTCTCGACATCGCAGCGCGCGCCGGGATAGCGGTTCCAGTACCATGTGCCGCCGACGCCGCCGCCCTGCTCGTAGACGCGGGCGGAGAAGCCGAGCCCGCGCAGGCGATGCAGCATGTACAGGCCGGCGAAGCCGGCACCGACGACGACCACGTCGTAGGCTTCGGCGGCGCGGGCCGGGTTCGATTGCGTTGACGACATTGGCGCTCCCTGATTTTTCTGTTGTTGTGCGCCAGCATTTGCTGTCGCTCTCGAAAGCGCAAGAGGCAAATCGGGCCGCTTATTTTGTGCAGCGGAATGGCTCATCCGCTTCGCGGCGCCTGCACGCAAGATGCGCCACCAAATCCTGCTTGGCATCGCGGATGGCGATGGGCTAGCGTCGAGCGCCTTCGCAAGCAAAGCAACAACAGCAACGCGACGGCTGCTGCCGGGAGAGGGCCATGAAATCGCCGATCTGCGACATGCTGGGCATCGAGTTCCCGCTGCTCGCTTTCAGCCATTGCCGCGACGTCGTTGCCGCCGTCAGCCGCGCCGGCGGCTTTGGCGTGCTGGGCGCGACCGTGCACACGCCGGAGACGCTCGAACGCGAGCTGATTTGGATCGATGCGCATGTCGATGGCAAGCCCTACGGCATCGACGTGCTGATCCCCGAGAACATCTCGACCGCGGGCGAGAAGGACGTCACCTGGAAGAGCCTGGAAGCGCGGGTACCGCAGGAGCATCGCAACTACACGCGCGATCTCCTGAAGAAGTACGACATCGAACTGACCACCACGGACGTCGCGGACGACCAACCGCAGCCGTTCGATGCCGAGACCGCGCTGGAACTGCTCGAAGTCTCTTTCCGTCATCCGATACGGCTGATCGCCAATGCGCTGGGCGTTCCGCCGAAGGCGATGATCGAGATGGGCAAGAGACACGGAGTGCCGGTCGCAGCGCTTGTCGGCGCCAAGGAGCACGCGCTGCGCCAGGTCGCGGCCGGCGTCGACATCCTCGTGGTGCAGGGCACCGAGGCCGGAGGCCATTGCGGCGAGGTCTCGACCATGGTGCTGGTGCCGGAGGTGATCAAGGCGATCAAGTCGATCCGCGACGTGCCGGTGCTCGCGGCCGGCGGCATCATGACCGGACGGCAGATGGCGGCCTGCATGGCGATGGGCGCGGCCGGCGCGTGGACCGGCTCGGTGTGGCTTGCGACCGTCGAGGCCGAGACCACTGAGATCTTTCGCGAGAAGATGATCGCTGCTTCCTCCCGCGACGCTGTGCGCTCGAAGGGCCGCACCGGAAAGCCGGCACGGCAGCTCCGCTCGGTCTGGACCGACGCCTGGGATCGCTCGCCGGAAAGCCCCGGAGCGCTGCCAATGCCGCTGCAAAGCATCATCAGCCGCGACGCCTTCAACTCCATCGACCGCGCGGCGGCGAGCGGGAATGCGAAAGCTCGCGATCTCGTCAGCTATTTCGTCGGCCAGGGCGTCGGCCTGATCGACAGCGTGAAATCGGCCGGCGCGGTGGTACAGGAGTTCAAGGAAGAGTTTGCCGAAGCCGTCGAGCATATGAATGCACTGGTGGCGGAATGATGGTGTAGACCCTCATGGTGAGGAGGCGCGCAAGCACCGTCTCGAACCATGAGAGCCCGCGGCCCATCCTTCGAGACGCCTGCCGCGCAGGCTCTCCTCAGGATGCGGTCGGAGAAATCTGAGAGAGTGAAAAGCAAGAACAATGACGACTGTTTCCCCTGACCGCATCCCCGTCATCGTCGGCGTCGGCGAGATCGTCGACCGCCCCAAGGAGATCACCGCAGGCCTCGAGCCACTCGACCTGCTCGAGCAGGCGCTGCGGCGGGCCGAGCAGGACGCCGGCACAAAGCTGCTCGGTGACGTGCAATCGCTCGACCTCGTCAATTTCCTGAGCTGGCGCTATCGCGATCCGGAGAGGCTTTTGGCGCAGCGGCTTGGGATCGCGCCTTCGCATTGTTATTACGGCCCCGTTGGCGGCGAGAGCCCGATCCGCTACATCCACGAGGCCGCAAAGCGCATTGCGCGCGGCGAATGCACTGTGGCGGCCGTATGCGGCGCGGAGGCGCAGTCGACCGCGACCAAGGCGGAGCGTGCGGGCGTCAAGCTGCCATGGACCCCGTTCGCCCACGACGTCGAGGAGCCCAAGCGCGGCGCGGCTTTCCAGAAGCCGCTGGCGGTCAAGCTCGGCGTATTCCGCCCCGTCACGGTCTATCCGTTCTATGAGGCGGCCTCCTCTGCCCATTGGGGACAGACGCCGCGCGAGGCCATGGCGGAGTCCGGTGTGCTGTGGTCGCGCTATTCGGAAGCCGCCGCGCAAAATCCGAATGCTTGGCTGAAGCGGCGCTATGGGCCCGAGGAGATCACGACGCCGACCGCCGACAACCGCTTGATCGCGTGGCCCTACAACAAGCTCATGGTTGCCAACCCGAGCGTCAATATGGGTGGCGCGCTGCTGCTCACCAGTCTTGCCAAGGCGCGTGAGGCCGGCATCGCCGAGGACAAGCTCGTCTACCCGCTCGGCGGCGCCTCGGCCGAAGAACCGCGCGATTATCTCCTGCGCGATCAGTTTTACGAGAGCCATCCGCAGAACGCGGTGCTGAACGCCGTGATGGACCTCGCCGGCGGCGACGGCAGAAAGTTCGATGCGATCGAGCTCTACAGCTGCTTTCCCTGCGTGCCCAAGATGGCGCGGCGGACGCTCGGCCTGGGCGCGGACGTGCAGCCGACCGTGACCGGCGGGCTTACCTTCTTCGGGGCGCCGCTCAACACCTACATGACGCATGCGGCCTGCGCGATGGTGCGGCGCCTGCGCGGCGGCGCCGGACTCGGCCTGCTCTACGGCCAGGGCGGCTTCGTCACCAAGCACCATGCCTTGGTGGTGTCGAAGAGCCCGCCGCGCGAGGCGCTGGCGCAGGAGACGAGCGTGCAAACGCAGGCGGATCGCAACAAGCGCGCGGTGCCGGAGTTCGTCACCGAGGCTGGAGGCAAAGGCAAGGTCGAGAGCTTTACGGTGCTCTATGGCCGCAGCGGCGATGTCGAGCACGGCGTGGTGATGCTGCGCACCGAAGATGACCGGCGCACGCTGGCGCGGATTCCGGCGACCGACGGCGCGACGCTGGCACGTCTGCTCAATATGGATCGCACGCCGGTCGGCTCACTCGGCGAGATCGCGATGGCCGCGGATGGCGTGCCGGAGTGGCGGGCGGCGTAGTTGGCCCTCGTGTCCCGGACGCGGTGCGGCATGTAATGCCGCTCCGCAGAGCCGGGCCCCAAAAAGGCAGCACGGCACAGAAGGAGAGATGGGTCCCGGCTCAGCAGCGCATCATTGCATGCTGCGCTGCGTCCGGGGCACGAGACCGTCTCAGCTTTTCGGCGCCTGCTTCTCCGACGCGGTTGTCGGCTTACTCTTGGCACCCGCGCCAACCACGCGCACCGCATCGCCATCCGACAGACCATCCGGCGGGGCGGTGATGACGCGATCGTCCGGCGCGATGCCCGACGCGAGCTCGATTTCGCGGCCGAGATCGCGCGCGATCGTGACCGGCTTGAACAGCACCTTGTCGTCGGACCCGACCGTCGCCACACGCAGGCCGCTGCCGTTGAAGATCAAGGCGCTGGCGGGGATGCTGAGCGGCGCGGAGTCACGCTGCAGGCTGAGCTTCACGCTGGCATAGCCGCCGGGCATCAACTCGCCTCTGGAATTGTCGAGCCCGAGCTGCATGCGCGTGGTGCCGGAGGCGACGTCGACGGCCTGCGAGGAAGCCTCCACAGTCGCCTGGAAAGTCCGATTGGGATATTCCGGCAGCGTGATGATCGCTCTGGCCCCGATTTTGATCGCCGGCACGTAGTTCTGCGGCACGTTGACGTAGACGCGCAGCTTGGTGATGTCCGAGATCACGAACATCGCCGGGCCCGAGCCGCCGCCGGCATTGATGAGCGCGCCGACGTCGGTGTCGCGCGCGGTGACGACGCCGTCGAACGGCGCTGTGATCTTCTTGTAGCCGGCGAGCGCTTCCAGGCGCTCGACATTGGCCTGCCCCGAATTGACGGCGGCCTTCTTGTTGGAGAGGTCGGCGGTGCGCTCGTCGATCTCCTGCGCGGAGACGAAGTTGGAGGCGACCAGCGTCTTGCGCCGGTTCAGCGTTGCCTCCGACAGCCTGGCGCTGGCCTGCTGGCTGGTAAGGTCGGCGCGGGCTTGCAGCAGCTGCTGATCGAGGTCGGGCGCCTCGATCTCGGCAATCACCTGGCCGGCCTTGACGCGGGCGCCGATGTCGGCACTCCAGCTCTTCAAATAGCCCGACACGCGCGCGAAGATAGGGGCGCGGTAGTAGGCTTCCAGCCGGCCCGGCAGGTCGATGGTGGCGTTGAGGTCCTTGGCATTGGGCAGCGTCACCGCCACGCTGGGAACGGCTTGGTCGTCAGTCCACTCTTTCAGCTTGGAGCCCTGCTCCTCGCGGGCACGGATGCCGGTGCCGACGACAAGGCCTGCCGCAATCAGCGCCACCACGCCGAAGATGCCCAGTTTCCGGTGCGACACCGGCGAGCGGGGTTCAGTGGGCGACATGCGGAGTCTCCAATGAGGCGGCGGGTCTGGCGCCTTGTTTCTTGTGAACCATGCTGAACACCACGGGAACAAACATCAGCGTGGCGAATGTTGCAAAGATCAGGCCGCCGATCACGGCGCGGCCCAGCGGCGCATTCTGCTCGCCGCCCTCACCCAACCCCAACGCCATCGGCGCCATGCCGATGATCATGGCAAGTGCGGTCATCAGCACGGGGCGGAACCGGACGAAGCCGGCTTCGAGCGCGGCGGCGACGGGATCGCCGAGTTCCTCGTAGCGCTCGCGGGCGAAGGAGATCACGAGCACGCTGTTGGCGGTGGCAACGCCCATGCACATGATGGCGCCGGTCAGCGCCGGCACCGACAGCGTGGTCTCGGTCACGAACAGCATCCAGACGATGCCGGCAAGCGCGGCCGGCAACGCGGTGATGATCACGAACGGGTCGGACCACGACTGGAAGTTCACGACGATCAGGAAGTAGATCAGCACGACGGCTCCGAGCAGGCCGAACAGGAGGCCGGTGAAGGCGCTGTTCATGGTCTGCACCTGGCCGAGCAGCACCACGGAAGAGCCCTTCGGCACATCCTTCGCGGTGTCGGCGATCAGCTGGCGGATATCGGCGGCGACCGCACCGAGATCGCGGCCCGAGGTCGTGGCAAAGATCTGCACCATCGACTGGATGTCGTATTGCGAGACGACCGCGCTCGACGTCGAGCGCTTGATGTCGGCGATGCCGCCGAGGATCGGCGACTGCGCATTGCCGGCCGCGGTGACCGGCAGGGTCTGCAGCGCGCTGAGCGAGTCGATCTGGTATTGCGGCGTCTGCATCACGATCGAGTAGGACACGCCGTTATCGGGATTGAGGTAGTAGGTCGGCGCCACCTGCGAGGAGCCGGCGAGATTGACCACGAGGCTGTTGGTGACGTCGCGTTCGGTGAGGCCGACATATTGCGCGCGGGTGCGGTCGACATCGATGTTGAAGGTCGGGTTGTTCGGCGACTGCTGGATGCGCGCATCGGCAACGCCGGGAATCTTGCGGACCTTCGCCAGCAGGCTGTTGGCATAGGCAAAATTCGCGCCGACATTGGCGCCGCGGATTTGCAGATCGATCGGCGCCGGCGCCCCGAAATTCAGGATCTGGCTGACGATGTCGGCGGGCAGGAACGCGAAGCTGACGCCGGGGAACAGCCGCGGCAGCTGCTCGCGCAGCACGCGGACATGCTCCTCGGTCGGCTTGTGGCCTTCCTTCAGCTTGATCTGAATGTCGCCGTCCTGAGGGCCGACCACGCCGGTGTTGTTGTAGGTCATGTTGATGCCGGAGATCGGCATGCCGATATTGTCGGTCATGGTCTCGATCTCGCCCGGAATCAGCTTGCGCACCGCCTTCTGCACGTCGGCGAGCTGATTGGCGGTCTCCTCGACGCGGGTGCCGACCTGGGTGCGGACATGCATCAGGATGTTGCCGGCATCGACGGCGGGGAAGAAGTTGCGCCCCAGGAACGGCACCAGCGCGAAGGACGCGCCGACGATGCAGATGAAACCGATGACGAACACCGCCCGGTGCGCCAGCGCAAGCCCGAGCAGGCCGCGATAGAAGCCGCGGATGCGCTCGAACCGTGCCTCGAAGCCGCGCTGGAACCAGACCAGAGGATTGCGCGACTTCGGCGGTCCATCCTCGTGATGGACGTGCGCCTGCAACAAATAGTTCGCCATGGTCGGCACCAGCGTGCGCGACAGGATGAACGACCAGATCATCGCGAACATCACCGCTTCGGCCATCGGCACGAACAGGAAGCGCGCGACGCCGGTGAGGAAGAACATCGGCACGAACACGATGCAGATGCAGAGCAGCGAGACGAAGGCCGGCGTCACGATCTGGTTGGCGCCGTCGAGGATGGACTGCTCGACCGGCTTGCCCTGCTCCAGATGGTAGTTGATGTTCTCGATCGTGACCGTGGCATCGTCGACGAGGATGCCGACCGCGAGCGCGAGGCCGCCGAGCGTCATGATGTTCAACGTCTCGCCGATCGCCGACAGCATGATGATGGCGCCCAGCACCGACAGCGGGATCGAGACCGCAATGATGATGGTCGAGCGCCAGCTGCCGAGGAACAGCAGGATCATGACGCTGGTGAGGAGCGCCGCGATCACGCCCTCGAAGGCCACACCTTGAATCGCGCCGCGGACGAACACCGACTGATCACCGATGAAACCGATCTTCAGTGCGTCGGGCAGCTGGTCCTTGACGTCAATGACCTTCTGCTTGATGCCGGCAATGATATCGAGCGTCGAGGTCGCGCCCGCCTTCAGCACCATCATCAGCACCGAGCGGTTGCCGTCGACATGGACGATGTTGGTCTGCGGCGGATTGCCGTCGCGCACCGTGGCGACGTCGCGCACATAGACCATGGCGCCGTTGACGGTCTTGATCGGCAGGTTACCGAGCTCGTCGATCCGGAGCGGCGAGTTGTTGAGCTGGATGTTGTACTCGAACTGGCCGATCTTCTGGGTGCCGACCGGTGTGATCAGGTTCTGGGCCGCCAGCGCATTGGCGACGTCCTGGCCCGAGAGGCCGCGGGCCTGGAGCGCTGTGGGGTTGAGGTCGATCTGGACCTGGCGCTGCTTGCCGCCGAACGGATAGGGAATCGCCGCGCCCGGCACCGTGACCAGGGGCGTACGAAGCTGGTTGATGCCGATATCGGCGAGATTTTGCTCGGTGAGCCCGTCGCCCGACAGGGCCACCTGAATGATCGGCACGGTGGAAGCCGAGTAGTTCAGGATCAAGGGGGGCGTCGCGCCCGGCGGCATCTGCTTGAGCAGCGTCTGCGAGATCGCAGTCACCTGGGCGTTGGCGGTGCGGATGTCGACGTTGGGCTGGAAGAAGAGCTTGATGATGCCAAAGCCGTTGTAGGAGTTGGCGACGATGTGCTCGATGTCATTGACCGTGGTCGTCAGCGCGCGCTGGAACGGCGTGGTGATGCGGCCGGACATCTGGTCCGGCGGCAGCCCGGTGTACTGCCAGACCACGCCGATGACGGGAATACGGATATCCGGGAAGATGTCGGTCGGGGTTCGCAGCGCCGCGAGCGGTCCGATGATCAGCAGCAGCAGCGCGAGCACGACGAACGTATAAGGCCGGCTCAGGGCAATACGGACCAGAGCAATCATGCGCCAGGCAATTCCAGGTCAAGCGAAATGAGGAATCCGCCCCCACGGCGACCCCCTTTTCCCCTTTACCTGAGCACCGTCGGAAACGCTAATTACCAGAACTATCCTGCATTCACTTCCCTGCTACCGCACTGCAAAACGGACATCGCAGCCATGCGGCCACGTGCCGCTAGGCGGCACGGACCGAGTCCAGGAACTTGCCGACTTCGAGCTTGAGGCGGTTGGAATCGCGCGACAGCATCTGCGCCGCAGTCAGCACCTGCGAGGAGGCCGAGCCGGTTTCGGAGGCGCCGCGTTGGACGTCGCCGACGTTGGACGAGACCTGCTGCGTTCCCCGCGCCGCCTGCTGAACGTTGCGGGCGATCTCCTGGGTCGCCGCGCCCTGCTGCTCCACGGCCGCTGCGATCGCCGAGGCGATCTCCGACAGACGCGCGATGGTGCCGCTGATCTCGCCGATGGCTCCGACTGAATCCTGCGTCGCCGACTGAATGCCGCCGACCTGCTGGCCGATCTCGCCCGTGGCCTTGGCCGTCTGCTCGGCAAGCGCCTTGACCTCGGAGGCGACCACCGCGAAGCCGCGACCGGCCTCGCCCGCCCGCGCCGCCTCGATCGTGGCATTGAGCGCCAGCAGGTTGGTCTGGCCGGCAATCGCATTGATGAGCTCGACGACGTCGCCGATCCGCGATGCGGCTCGCGACAATTCACTGACACGTTCGGTGGTAGCGTGGGCCTGACTGACCGCCTCGCTCGCGATCCTGCTGGAATCCTGCACCTGGCGGCCGATCTCGCGCACCGAGGACGACATCTCTTCGGCAGCCGAAGCTACCGAATGGACGTTGGTCGACGCTGCTTCCGAGCCGGTTGCGACCACCGTCGCCAATTCCTGCGCCCGACCGGCGGTCGAAGACAGCGTCGAGGCCGAAGCCTCGAGCTCGGTTGCCGCCGACGACACGGTCTCGACGATCTCGCCGATCGCGGCCTCGAAACCGTCGGCGAGCTTGGTCATGTCGGCCTTGCGCTGCGCCTCGGCCCGGCGCTGCACCGCCTGCACCTCGTCGCGGCTGAAGCGGACGATGGTTTGCACGGTCTGAAGGTTGCGCAGGGCCTCGCCGATCTCGTCGTCGCGCTCGATCACGATCCGGTTGTCGAGCTTGTCCTGCACGATGTTGACCAGAATGTCGTTGAGCTGCCGCATCGGCTCCTGGATCGCACGCATGGTCGCAAAGCCGGCGAAGCAGACGATGGCGGCGCCTACGGCGGCAAGCGCCGACAGGATCAGGCTGGCCGAGCCGCCGGTGGAGAGCGCGCCGCCGATGCCGAGCGCGAGCATGAACAGCGCCTGGAGCACCAGGGTCGTGACCAGGCGCGCCTTCAGCGTGCCGGTGAAGATGCTGAAGCGGTCGAGCCAGGAGCGGCGGCGGATGATGCCGGCGTCGATGCGATAGCCATGCGGCTTCTTCTCGCGGATGGCGGCGTAGACCTCTTCGGCGAGCTTGCGCTGGTCGGCCGGCAGTTTGGTGCGGATCGAGGTATAGCCCTTGACCTCGCCGTTCTCGCGGATCGGCGAGGCCGTCGCCAGCACCCAGTAGAAGTCGCCGTTCTTGCGGCGGTTCTTCACCGCGCCGAGCCACGGCTTGCCGCCCTTCAGCGTGTCCCACAGATTGTCGAACGCCTCCGGCGGCATGTCGGGATGGCGGACGATGTTGTGCGGCTGCCCCATGAGTTCCGCCGACGTGAAGCCGGCAGCGGCAATGAAGTCCTCATTGAAGTAGGTGAGCTTGCCCTTGAGATCGGTACGGGAGACGATCAGCGTCTCGTCGCTGACGGGATATTCGATCTGGGTGACAGGAAAATTCTTGCGCATCGAAGCCTCCGACGAACTGGGTTGCGTTCTTCCAAAAAATAGGACGGCCGCTGTTCGAGGCGTCTTCTACGATTCTCGTAAATCGAATTTAACTATTGATGAAACGAGCCCCCCGTATGTTTACGGGCACCAGCAGGTAATTCCCCGCGGAGGCGCGATCACCCCTACCATAAAGGAAATAAAACGGGCGGCGCGCTAGGCGCCGCCCGTTTGATGGGATGGGCTCTGCGCGCGATTTCACGCCGCGCGGACGTTGGTCAGGAACTTGCTGACCTCGGTCTTCAGCCGGTTCGAATCGTTCGATAGCATCTGCGCCGCCGACAGCACCTGCGATGAAGCCGTGCCGGTCTCGGTCGCGCCGCGCTGCACGTCGGTGATGTTCGACGACACCTGCTGCGTGCCCTGCGCGGCCTGTTGCACGTTGCGGGCGATTTCCTGCGTCGCCGCGCCCTGCTCTTCCACCGCCGCTGCAATCGCCGAAGAGATCTCCGACAGACGCTCGATGGTCGAGGAGATCTCCTTGATCGCGCCCACCGAGTCGTTGGTTGCCGCCTGGATGCCGGATATCTGCTGGCCGATCTCGCCGGTCGCCTTCGCGGTCTGCTCGGCGAGCGCCTTCACCTCGGAGGCGACCACGGCGAAGCCGCGACCGGCCTCGCCGGCACGTGCGGCTTCGATGGTGGCATTCAGCGCGAGCAGATTGGTCTGGCCAGCGATGGTGTTGATCAGCTCGACGACGTCGCCGATGCGCGCGGCGGCCTTGGAGAGCTCGCTGACGCGCTCGGTGGTGGCGCGCGCCTGGCCGACGGCATCGCCCGCCATCCGCGCCGATTCCTGCACCTGACGGCTGATCTCGCCGACCGACGAAGCCATCTCTTCCGTCGCCGAGGCGACCGATTGCACGTTGGTCGAGGCTTCCTCCGAAGCGGAGGCCACCGTGGTCGCCAGTTGCTGCGAGCGTTCGGCCGTACCCGTCAGGGTACTGGCCGACGCCTCGAGCTGGGTCGAGGCGGACGAGACCGTTCCGATAATCTGACCGACAGCGCCTTCGAAATCGTCTGCGAGCCTGATCATGTCTTGCTTGCGTTGCTCCGCATTCCGTCGCTCAGCCTCGACCTGTTCCGCCTTCAACCGCTCGACCTCGATCGCATTTGTCTTGAACACCTGAACCGCCTGGGCCATCTCGCCGATCTCGTCCTTGCGTTCGGTGCCCGAAACGACCACCGATGTGTCACCCTGCGCAAGAATCCCCATCTCCGTGGTGATGCGCTGGATTGGGTGGGTCACCGCGAACGCGACGCCGAAGGCGCCCACAAGCGATAGCAGCAGGGTGACGAGGCCACCGATCAGCATGGACAGAGTTGCGTTGCTGGACGCAGCGTCGGCAGCCGCGGCCCGCACCGACAACAACGACCGCTCTTCCTTGTCCATCTCCTGCACCACGGCGCGCAAGCCATCCATCGCTTTCTTGCCGGCGCCGGATGCTTCGAGCTCGCGGGCCTTTGCCTGAGTTGCCGGATCCTTCATCAGCGCGATTTCGCGCTGCGCGATGTTGGTCGCCCAGTCACTCGCGAACGCCCTGACTTGATCAAGGCGCTTCTGCTGCGTCGCGTTATCCGAGGTCAGGCTGCCGACCTTGGCCGCCGCCGCCTGAAACTGTTTTTGCCCGGCCTCATAGGGGGCGAGAAAGCCCGCATCGCCCGACACGAGATAGCCGCGAACACCGGTTTCCTGATTGACCATGGCGCTGACAAGGCCGGAAAGCTGCTCAAGCACCTCATAGGTATGAACGGTCATTTTCGCCGTCGAGCTCATCACGCTCAGCGAATTGTAGATTGCCCCGGTGCTGCCGGCGACGACGAGACAGATCGCGACAAACACCGCAGAAACCTTGATGGAAATGCGCAGATTATTGATCCAGGACATCAGATACCCCAAGCTTGCCGGTGCACCAATTGCTCATCGGGCGCACAGCTTCCCCGAGTTGCGCACGAAGTTCGGCCCTGTCTTTATGCGCGCGACATGTGATGAAACCATTAGCCATACTCCGCATTCCTACGGAGGTCATGCGGAGCAATGCTCCGCATTCTTACTGGAGTATCGGAAACGGAAGACGGGCCACTCGACTACAGGCTCGGACCCGCTGGGCGGCTCCGAGCCAAACTGTCAACGGCCGCCGAACGAGTCGCTCCGCTCTTTTGGTCGCTGAATTGCAACCAGTCACGCCGCGCGGACGTTGGTCAGGAACTTGCTGACCTCGGTCTTCAGCCGGTTCGAATCGTTCGACAGCATCTGCGCCGCCGACAGCACCTGCGATGAAGCCGTGCCGGTCTCGGTCGCGCCGCGCTGCACGTCGGTGATGTTCGACGACACCTGCTGCGTGCCCTGCGCGGCCTGCTGCACGTTGCGGGCGATTTCCTGCGTCGCCGCGCCCTGCTCTTCCACCGCCGCTGCAATCGCCGACGAGATCTCCGACAGACGCTCGATGGTCGAGGAGATCTCCTTGATCGCGCCCACCGAGTCGTTGGTCGCCGCCTGGATGCCGGATATCTGCTGGCCGATCTCGCCGGTCGCCTTCGCGGTCTGCTCGGCGAGCGCCTTCACCTCGGAGGCGACCACGGCGAAGCCGCGACCGGCCTCGCCGGCACGTGCGGCTTCGATGGTGGCATTCAGCGCGAGCAGATTGGTCTGGCCAGCGATGGTGTTGATCAGCTCGACGACGTCGCCGATGCGCGCGGCGGCCTTGGAGAGCTCGCTGACGCGCTCGGTGGTGGCGCGCGCCTGGCCGACGGCATCGCCCGCCATCCGCGCCGATTCCTGCACCTGACGGCTGATCTCGCCGACCGACGAAGCCATCTCTTCCGTCGCCGAGGCGACCGATTGCACGTTGGTCGAGGCTTCCTCCGAAGCGGAGGCCACCGTGGTCGCCAGTTGCTGCGAACGGTCGGCGGTCGCGGTCAGGGTCGAGGCGGAGGCTTCGAGCTGGGTCGAGGCCGACGACACGGTCTGGACGATCTCGCCGATCATCGCTTCGAATTCGCGGGTGATGTTGTCGACACGGCGGCCGCGCTCGATCTTGGCTTCTGCGTCGACCGCGGCAGCTTCGTCGGCGGCCTTCTTGGCGATCAGGGCTTCCTTGAAGATTTGGAGCACGTCGGCCATGGCGCCGATCTCCGTCTTCTCGCCGCGACGCGGGACTTCGGCGGAGAGGTCGCCCTTACCCAGCGCCTGCATCGGCTCGATGATCGAGTTGATGCCGCGGGAGACGTCTCGGACGAGATAGAAGCTGACGCCGATACCAAGGACGACGGCGGCGCCGAGAATGATCGAGACCAGCGTGAGCGCGAAGGAATAGCTGTCGGCCGCATTCTGCGCCGCCTGTTCGCCGCCCTTGGTGTTAAGCTCGATGTCCTTGTTCAGGACCTCATCCGCCTGGAGCCCGATCTTGTTGACCGTCTTGGAGTTGAGTTCCTGGGCTTCGCGCGGGAGCTTGCCGGCCTCCTTGCGCGACAGCGCCATGACCTCCTCGGTGCCCTTCTTGTACTCGTCCCAGAGCTTGGACCACTGGTTATAGAGAGCTTGCTCTTCCGGAGAGCTGATCATTGCCTCGTACCTGCTGCGCACCTTGGCCAGCGCTTCCGTCACGGTGGCGGCGGTCTTCTCCACCGCAAGCTTGTCCTCCAAGCCTTCAGCCAGCATGTGCTGGCGCACCACGTTACGATACGTGATGACGCTGGCGCGAAGGTCGCCGATCACCCGCACGCTGGGCAGCCAGTTTGTGGTGATGTCCACGGTATTGGCATTCATCGACCGCATCTTCATGACGGCGAGCAGGCCCATGCCGGTCATCGCGACCAGCAGGAATGCCACGACACTGATGATTTTGGTGCGGATGGAGAGTTTGGCAAACATAATCGGGTCTCGTTGTACTGGCGCGGGCGCGCGTCCGGAGTTTTACGAATCAATCAAAGGGAGCAGCGCCGACATCCAACGGAGCACTTGTGCGGATGTTAACTGCGACTCCGTGCGAGTACGGAGCCCGAAAGAAATGAACAGTCAGCTAAAAATGTCCTGCGCTCAGCGCATGAGTCTAAGCGCGTCGGAGAAAAACTCTGCTCCGCCGAAATTTCCGGACTTCAGAGCGAGCAGCATGTCGCTTTCGGCGCCGACCGCGCGCAACACTGGAACGCCCGCGGCGATTTCCACTCCTACGAGAAACCCGGGAATCTTCAACCGATCTACTACGGCGCCGGATGTCTCGCCACCGGCAACGACCAAACGCCGCACGCCTGATTTGACGAGGCTTTCCGCAATATCAGCCATGGCCTGCTCGATCGCATGGCCGGCGGCGTCGCGACCGTGGCGCGCCTGCAGCGCGGCGACCTGATTGGGTGTCGAGCTCGATGCGATCAGCACCGGCCCCTCGGCCAGTCGTGGCCTTGCCCAGTCCAGCGCGCGCTGTGCTTCGCCCGCCCCCGTAATGATACGGTCCGGATCGAGATGAAGCACCGGCATGATGCGTTCGGCGTTGGCGATCTGCTGAAGCGTCGCCTGCGAGCAGCTTCCGGCAAGGCATGCCGCCGGTCCGACGACCGGCGCGCCGGTTTCGGCGCTCCGTGACGCCGACCTGACCTTGCCCGTCGACACCAACGCACGCGCCAGTCCCAGCCCGATGCCGGAGGCGCCTACCGACAACCGATGTTCGCCAGCGACGAGACCGATGGTCTCGAGGTCGCGGTCGAAGACGGCGTCAATGATCGCGGCGCCGACGCCCTTGCCCGCGAACTCGGCCAATCGCGCCCGCACGGCGCCCGCGCCGCGCGTCACGGTGACGAGATCGACGAGGCCGATCTGTGTCCTGCTCTGGCGCGCCAGCACTCGCACCAGGTTCGAATCGTGCATCGGGTTGAGCGGATGGTCCTTCAGCGGGCTCTCGTTGAGCGGCGCGGCACCGACGAAGAGGTTGCCCTGGTAGACGGTACGGCCTGTCTCCGGGAACGCCGGCGTCACCAGCACGACAGCTTCGCCGCAATCGGCGCGCAACGCGTCCATCACCGGGCCGATATTGCCGGCATCGGTGGAATCGAAGGTCGAGCAGATCTTGAACAACACGTGGCCCGCGCCGCGGCCGCGCAGCCATGCTTCGGCGGCGCGCGAGCGCGACACCGCGAGGCCGGCTTCGATCGAGCGGCTCTTCAGCGACACCACGACGGCATCGACCTCGGGCAGCGCGAGATCGTCGGCGGGCACACCGATGGTCTGCACGGTGCGCAGGCCCGCGCGCGTCAGCGTGTTGGCGAGATCGGAGGCGCCGGTGTAGTCGTCGGCGATGCAGCCCAACGCAAGTGTCACGGCTTCACTCCGGCATAAGGCTTGAACCAGGCAAGCCCATCGGTGGTCTTGCCGCGGGGATTGTATTCGCAGCCGACGAAGCCCGCATAGCCGAGCCGGTCTAGCTCGTCGAACAGGAACGGATAGTTCAGTTCCTCGCCGTCTGGCTCGTTGCGCGAAGGGATGCTGGCGATCTGGACGTGGCCGATGATCGGCATCATCTCGCGCAGCCGCATGGTGACGTCGCCATGGATGATCTGGCAGTGATAGATGTCGAACTGGAGCTTGAGGTTCGAAAGCCGCAACTCCTGGATCAGATCGCGGGCGAAGCCGAAATCGTTGAGGAAGTAGCCGGGCACGTTGCGTGCGTTGATCGGCTCGATCACGATGTCGATGCCGTGCGGCGCGAAGAATTCCGCGGCCCAGGCCACCGACTTGTAGAAGGCCTCGATCGCGACGCGCTCGCCGCGGTTGGCGATGCCGGCCATCAGATGTAGGCGCTTGACGCCGGTCGCCTTGGCATAAGGCAGCGCCGTCTCCAGGCTCGCCTTAAGATCGTTGAACCGTGACGGGAGTGCCGCAAACCCCTTCTCGCCGACATTCCAGTCACCCGGCGGCAGGTTGAACAGCGCCTGGGTCAGGCCGTTGCGCTTGAGCCGCTCGCCCACCACCTCGGCCGGATGATCATAGGGAAACAGGAACTCGACCGCGGTGAAGCCGGCTTGCGCCGCGGCATCGAAGCGGTCGAGGAACGGCACCTCGGTGAACATCATCGAGAGATTGGCGGCAAAACGGGGCATCGGAGTTCCTCTTGCTTATTTGTCGCCGGGCAGCTTCACGCCGGTGACCTGCGCGTACATGCGCGCGACCGACGCGTCGTCGTCGCGGCCCATACCGGCGGCTGATGTCATCAGAAACATCTGGAGCGCGGCGGCGGAGACCGGCACAGGGAATCGGGCGCTGCGCGCCATGTCTTGAATGATGCCGAGGTCCTTGACGAAGATCTCCACCGCGCTGCGCGGCGTGTAATCGCCGTCGAGCACGTGCGGCATGCGGTTCTCGAACATCCAGGAATTACCGGCCGATGCCGTGATCACCTCATAGACCTTGCGGATGTCGAGGCCCTGCTTTGCCGCGAACGCCATGGCTTCGCTGGCGGCGGCGATGTGCACGCCGGCGAGCAATTGATTGATCATCTTGAACGCAGCGCCCTGCCCGGCGGCATCGCCGAGCTCGTAGAGCTTTGCCGCCATGGCATCGAGCGCGGGCCGCGCTTTCGCAAAAGCCGCGGGACTGCCGGAGGCGAGGATCGTCAGTTCGCCTTGCGCGGCGCGCTGCGCTCCGCCTGAGATCGGCGCATCGAGATAGTGCCGACCGGTCGCCTCGAGTTGCTTGGCCAGGCGCCGCGCCACGTCGGGATCCATGGTGGCCGAGGATACGAAGACGCTGTCCTTCGGCATGGATTCGGCGGCACCATCCTTGCCGAACAGGATCGCCTCGGTCTGCGCGGCATTGACGACGACGCTGACGACGATATCGGCCTCCTTGGCCGCTTCGGCCGGCGTGGTGACCCCCGCGCCGCCATCCTTCACAAAGCGCGCGACGGCATCGGTCGAAACGTCGCAGCCGGTCACGGCGTGGCCGGCTCGCTTCAGCGAGGTCGCCATGCCGTATCCCATCGAGCCGAGCCCGATGACGGCGATACGCTGATTTTGTGACGTGGAGGCCGACATGCAACTGATCCTTGCGAACGTTTCCCGGACGGCCGCCCTTTGCGGCGGCTCATCGAACCGATATCACGGCTTGGCCGCGCCGCCAAAGCGTGAGACAAGCGGGCATGACGGCCATGAAAACTGAAACGAGCGACGAAACAAGGCTGCGCGAGGATATCTGCCGCTTCGGACGGTCCCTGTTCGAGCGCGGGCTGACGCCGGGCTCCTCCGGTAATATCAGCGTGCGGCTGGACAGCGGCGGCTGGCTGGTGACGCCCACCAATGCCTCGCTCGGCTTCCTCGACCCGGCGCGGCTGTCGCGGCTGGATAGAACGGGACAGCTGGTCTCGGGCGATGCGCCCACCAAGGAAGTTCCGCTGCACACCGCGCTCTACGACACGCGCGGGAGCGCGCGCGCGATCGTGCACCTGCACTCCACCCATTCGGTCGCGCTCTCAATGCTGCCCGAGATCGATCCGCGCGCCGCGCTGCCGCCGATGACGGCCTATTATCTGATGAAATGCGGCGCCACCGCGCTCGTGCCCTATTACCGCCCCGGCGATCCCGCGGTGGCGGACGCCATCAAGGGGCTGGCGGGCAAGTATTCATCCGTGCTGCTCGCCAATCACGGCCCGGTCGTCGCCGGCGATACGCTGGAAGCCGCGGTGTTCGCGACCGAGGAGCTGGAGGAAACGGCGAAGCTGTACCTGCTGCTGCGCGGGATGAACCCGCGGTACTTGTCGCCGGAGCAGGTGACGGATCTGGTGAAGGTGTTCGGGGTGGCGCTGCCGGAGCACGGGCACGGACATTAGGCTCGGCTCTCACCTCCGTCCATCCTGACGTGCGAACCTTGCGATGCATCAGCATCGCAAGGTGAAGCCTCGAACGATAGGCTACAGACGCCCGCAGCCCATCCTTCGAGGCGCGCGAAGAGTGCGCACCTCAGGATGACGGCTGCGATTGCGGCGGCAGTCTAGCTACAGCCCCAGATACGCCTTGCGCACATCGGGATTGCCCTTGATCTCGCTTGCTGCGCCCTGCATCAGCACGCGTCCGGTTTGCAGGATGTAGGCGCGATCGGCGATCTCGAGGCATTCGGCCATGCGCTGCTCGACGATCAGCACGGTCATGCCGGCATCGCGGATGCGCTTCACGGCCTGGAAGATCTCATCGACCAGCTTCGGCATGATGCCCTGCGAGGGCTCGTCGAGCATCAAGAGGCGCGGACGTGTCATCAGCGCGCGGCCGATGGCGAGCATTTGCTGCTCGCCGCCGGAGAGCGTCTCGGCGCGCTGCTCCAAACGTTCCTGTAGACGCGGGAACAGCGTGAAGACGAGATCGAGCGGCTGCTCACGGTTGGCTTCGCCCCGGTAGAGATAGCTGCCGAGGCGAAGATTGTCGCGCACCGACAGGCGCGGGAACAGGCGGCGGTTCTCCGGCACATAGGCGATGCCGGTGGCGGTGATGTGGTGCTGCGCCATGCCGTCGAGGCGCTTGCCGTCGAATGTCACCGTGCCGGAACGCGGGCGCTCGGCGCCGGCGATGGATTTCAGCAGCGTCGACTTGCCCGCGCCGTTGGCGCCGGCGACGCAGACGATCTCGCCCTTCTCGACCTCGATCGAGACCGCGGAGATCGCGACCAGGCCCTGATAGGCGGTGGTGACTTCACGCACCGACAGCATGACGATCTCCCAGATATGCCTTGATCACCTTGGGATCGCGGACGACGTCTGCGGGCTTGCCCTCGACCAGGACCTTGCCGAGATCGAGCACGATGGCGCGGTCCACCAATGGCATCACGATCTCCATGACATGCTCGACCATCAGCACGGTGATGCCGGCATCGCGCACCTTGCGCACGAGCGCGACACCGGTCTGCGCCTCCGTGGGCGTGAGGCCGGTGAGGACTTCGTCGAGCAGCAGCAGCTTCGGCTCGGTCGCAAGCGCCCGCGCGACTTCGAGGCGGCGCTTCTCGGCCGGCACGAGGTCGCTCGCGAGCACGTCGGCGCGCGCGGCAAGGCCGGTGAACTCCAGCACCTCATGCGCCTTGCGGCGCGCTTCCCGCATCACGGTGTTGCGCACGAGCGCACCGACGATGACGTTGTCGATCACCGTCATGGTCTCGAAGCTCTTGACCACCTGGAAGGTTCGGCCGATCCCGCGCTGGCAGCGCTCGGCCGCCGGCATGTGGGTGACGTCCTCGCCGTCGAACCGGATCGAGCCTTGCGTCGGCGGCAGGACGCCCGCGATGAGATTGAACAGGGTCGACTTGCCGGCACCGTTCGGGCCGATCAGACCGACGATCTCGCCGCGGCCGACCGAGATCGAGACGTCGCTGTTGGCGATGAGCCCGCCAAAGCGCTGCCAGACGCCGCGGGTTTCGAGCAGCGCACTCATCGCGTGGCTCCTTTCGTCTTGGCGCGGGAGAACAGACTCACCAGTCCCTGCGGCAGCGCCAGCGAGATCAGCACGATCAGCGTGCCGTAGACGATGAGATCGACGCCGCGCCCGGAGCCGCCGATATAGGAGCGCGTCAGCTCCGTCATCGGGATCAGGATGGCGGCGCCAAGCACGGGGCCCCAGAGCGTACCGATACCGCCGAGCACGGCCGGCAGCGCCATCAGCAGCGAGAACTGGAAGCCCATCACGCTCTCAGGATCGATATAGGCGAGAAACTGCGCATAGAAGGCGCCGCCGATGGCGACCAGGAAGGCGGAGACGGCAGCCGCCCCCATCTTGGAATTGAACACGACGACGCCGAGGCTCTCGGCCGCTTCCGGATTGTCCTTCACCGCGCGCCACCAAAAGCCCCATTTGGAATCTTCCAGCCACCAGGTGACGAACCAGGCGAGGCAGCACAGCCCCAGCGCAAAATAGAAGTACGGCAGCTTGGTGCGCAGGAACTGGAACTTCAGCCAGCTGTCGCCGCGGATCGGGATGGTGATTCCCATCGCGGCCCCCGCCCACTCCCAGTTCTGGAAAAGCAGCAGCCCGATCTCGGCGATGACGATGGTCGCGATCACGAAATAATGGCCGCGCAGGCGGAAGAAGGGATAGCCGAGCCCCATTGCGATGAGTGCCGCGATCACGCCGCCGCCGAGCATGCCGAACCAGGGCAGCACGCCGAACTTGGTGAACAGCAGCTCGGTGGTGTAGGCGCCGATGCCGAAATAGAGCGCGTGCCCAAGCGAGATCTGTCCGCAATAGCCGGACAGGATGTTCCAGCTCTGCGACAGCGCTGCGTACATCAGCGTCAGGATCAGGATGTTCTGGACGTAGACGTCCTTGACGAACAGCGGCGCCAGTGCGGCGAGCCCGGCCAGTCCTGCGGCGATGATGAGGTCGCGGCGGCGCCGCGCGGCAAAATTCTTGTCCATCACATCGACCCGAACAGGCCGCGCGGCCGGATGAAGACGACGAGGAGATAGACGGCGTAGATGCCGACCGACTTCAGCGACGGCGGCAGCACCAAGGCGGTGACCGCCTCGACGAGACCGACGATGATGCCGCCGGCGAAGGCGCCGAACACGCTGCCGAAGCCGCCGAGCGCCACCGTGACGTAGGCGATCAGCGCAAAGGACGCGCCGACGTCGGGGTAGATGTAGAAGAACACCGCCATGATCGCGCCGGCGAGACCGACCAGCGCGGCGCCGAGGCCCCAGCCGAACGCGAACACGCGGTTCTTGTCGATGCCGACGAGAGCGACCGCACCGGGATCTTCGCGGGTGGCTTCGATCGCACGGCCGAAATCGGTGCGATGGATGAAGAAGTAGAGACCGACAAAGGCGAGAATCGAGACCAGCGCGCCGACCAGCTGAGGCTCCGGCAGGAAGATGCCGGCGACCGAGATGGTTTTACCGCCGAGCCAGGACTGCGGAATGCTGCGATAGTCCGGGGTGAAGAAGAACTGCGCGAGGCCGCGCATGACTATGGCGAGACCGAACGTGGTGAAGATCTGCACCATGCCGGCATTGGCCTTGGCCCGCATGGCGAAGCGGACAATGAGCAGGTAGATCACCGCTCCGAAAACGAAGAGCGCCGCGGCGACCAAGGGCGCCGACAGCAGGGGGTCGATGGCGAAGAACGCGAACAGGAAGAAGGACAGGTACATCGCGAGCATCAGGAACTCGCCATGGGCGAAGTTCGTGACGTCCATCAGGCCGAAGATCAGCGCGAGGCCGACCGCGATCAGTCCGTAGAGCAGGCCCATGAGGAGGCCGCTCGCGAGACTCTGGATAATGGCTTGGGCTGTCAAAAGTCTGTCCCCCGAAATAGATCCTCATCCCGAGGGGCGCGCATCAGCGCGCGTCTCGAAGGATGGCCCAGCCCTCGTCCTTCGAGGCGCGGGCAACGCCCGCTCCTCAGGATGAGGGCGGGAGCTACATCTGAGCTCCCGCTTCCCACGCTTACTTCATCGGCCAGATCGCCTCGGCGATCGCGGCCTGCGGCGGGAAGATGGTGACGAACTTGCCGCCGACATATTGCAGCAGCACCGGGTCGGCGTCGTTGTTCTGACCCATCTCGTCGAACTTGACGCGCTTCCAGGGCATGATGGTCTGCTCGCCCGGAATGTCGGTCGCGGCCAGCGCGTCGCGGATCTTCTCGCCGTCGGTCGACTTGGCGCGGTTGATGGCATCGGCGAGGATGATCAGGCCCATGAACTGGCGCGAGGTGAGGTCGTTGAAATCCTTGCCCGACTTCGCCTTGAACATCTCGTTGATCTTGCCGACCATCGGGCGCTTCTGCGCGAGGTCGAGCGAGAACGTGCCGCGCGAGATGACGCCTTCGAGCTTGTCGCCGACGGCATCATAGAGCGCCTTCTCGGAGAAGCCGGCGTCCTGCGCCACGATCGCATTCGGCTTGTAGCCGAGCTCGGCCATGGTCTTGACCAGGAGGATGCCGTCGGTGGTGTAGCTCGAGGGCATCAGCACGTCGGCATTGGCGGTCTTGAGCTGCTGCACCTCGGCCGAGAGCGAGGGCGAGTTGGCGCGGTACTTGATGTCGGTGACGATCTTGTAGCCGCGCTCGCCGGCGATCTTGGTCTGGGCATTGCCGGAGTCGGTGCCGAAGATAGTGTCCTCGTGGAACAGCGACAGCGTCTCGATCTTGGTGCCCTTCTTCTTCATCGCATCGAAGAAGTCGAACATCGCAGCCGAGTACATCTCGTCATGCGGCGCGGCGCGGAAGTAATATTTCAGGCCGCGGCGATGCAGGCTGGGCGAGGAATTGTCGGCCGACACGAACGGGACCTGATAGCGTTCGCAGATCTGGCTGACGGTGACGGCGACGGCGCTCTGGTAGGTGCCGATGATGGCGCAGACCTTCTCCTGCGTGATCAGGCGCTCGGCCTCGGCGCGGCCCTTCTGCGGATCGGCCTGGTGGTCGGCGAACACGAGACGGATCTTCGCGCCGCCGAGGCCCGGCAGGCCTTCGCCTTTCGCCAGCGGCAGGTCGAAAGCGGTGTCCTTGTTGATGACTTCGAGCGCAGTCTCATAGGCCTTCTGCGCGTCGACGCCCTGCTGCGCGCTGCCGCCGGAGAACGGATAGATCACGCCGATCACGACCTCCGACGTCTGTGCGCGCGCTGCCAGCGGCACGAGAGCGGCAGTGGCGGTGGCTCCCAACAGCACGTCGCGGCGAGTGATAGTCATGGCAAAGTCCCCTGTTATCGAATTCGGCTGATCGAATGAAGCGATTGATGGATGCGGTAAAGCCTGAAGAAGCAGCAAACGCTGCCTACTAAATCACGGCCAGGTTTCTGTTCTTCAGATCCGTCACCAGCATCAGGCCGGGCGAATGCGTGATCGCGAACGGGAGCTTCGCGGCGTTGATCACCGATTGCGGCGTCACCCCGCAGGCCCAGAACACCGGAATCTCGTCATCGGCGACCGGCACCGGATCGCCGTAATCGGGCTTCGCAATGTCCTTGATGCCGATCAGATGCGGATGGCCGAGATGCACGGGCGCACCGTGCACGGCGGGATAGCGTGAGGTGATCTGCACCGCGCGGATGGCATCGACCGGCTTGAACGGGCGCATCGACACCACCATCGGACCGGCGAACGGACCGGCCTCGCCGCAAGGAATGTTTGTGCGATACATCGGCACGCGCACATTGTGCTCGATGTGCCGGATCGGCATGCCCTCCTCGAGCAGAGCTTCCTCAAACGAGAAGGAGCAACCGAGCACGAAGGTGACGAGATCGTCGCGCCAATGCTTCCTCACATCGGTCGGCTCGTCCACCACTTCGCCATCGCGCCAGACGCGATAGCGTGGCACGTCGGTGCGGATGTCGAGATCGGCGCCGAGCGATCGGATATGCGGACTGCCGACGTCCGACATGCCGATGATCGGGCACGGCTTCGGATTGAGCTGGCAGAAACGGTGAAAGGCGCCGGCATACTCGGCAGGCAGGATCGCCAGATTGCCTTGGACAAAACCCGGAGCGACGCCGGCGGTGGAGGCGACCAGCCCCTCGCGGTAGGCAAGCCGGGCCTTGCGGCTCGGAAGGGCGTCGGGCGTTTCAGTTTGCTGCGCTGCCACCAAAACAGTCATGTGATCGACCTGCCTATAAACTCGACAAGGACAAGCCAACACCAAGCGTGCTATAAAGTCTAATCGTCGTTTCTAATCAATATCGATAAATCCGATTTATCGACTGGGATACTCCTTCCAATGCTGGACTTCAGGTCGATCGAGACGTTCCTCTGGGTTGTGAAGCTCGGCAGCTTTCGCGGCGCCGCGCAACGGCTCAACACGACCCAGCCCGCGATCTCCCAGCGCATCGCCCAGCTCGAGCGCGAGATGGGCGTGAAGCTGCTCAACCGCGATCATCGCGTGGCCTCGCCGACCCCGAGCGGCCGGCAGATGATGGTCTATGCGGAGAAGCTGATCGGCATGCGGGCCCAGATGATGGCGGAGATCAGCGACGCCTCGGCGATGCGTGGCGTGATGCGGCTCGGCGTCGCCGAGACCATCGTGCACACCTGGCTGCCGCGTCTCGTGAAGAGCGTGAACCAGGTTTATCCGAACCTGTCGCTGGAGATCGAGGTCGACATCACGCCGAACCTCACCGCGCGCCTGCTCGCCCAGGAGATCGAGCTTGCGTTTGTCGTCGGACCGCTGTCCGCCTCCGGCGTGCACAATCGCGTGCTTGCCGATTATCCGATCGGGTTTCTCGCAAGTCCCTCGCTCGGCCTCGGAAAGGGCCCGGTGACGTCGGCCGACCTCGCGCGGTTTCCGATCATCACCTTCCCGCGCAAGACCAAGCCTTACGAGGTCGTGCGCGAGGTGTTCGACCGGCCGGAGCTGCCGCCGATCCGCCTTCACGCCTCCGCCTCGCTCGCGACGGTCATCCACATGGCGGTCGAGGGGCTCGGCATCGCCGTGATCCCCGACGCCATCGTCGAGAACGAGCTCGCCGACGGACGGCTGCAACTGCTCGACACCGATCTCGCGATCGCGCCGCTGACCTTCACCGCAAGCTGGCTCGCCTCGCCCGACGTCGTCGCCGTGGAGCGCGTCGCCGAGCTCGCAAGGCAGATTGCGCAGAGCAGCCTCGCGGTTGACGCGCCCGCGCTGGCGCGTCATTGAAAAAGGCGCCGGACAACCTGCAACGTCGTTCCGGGATGGTGCGCAGCACCAGACCCGGAATGACAACTGAGAGACTGACCGCATGAGCCGAGCCGCCAGCAACCTGCAAATCGATTCCGCCCGCCTCTGGGGCTCCATCCACGAGACCGCGCAATTCGGCGCGACCGCCAAGGGCGGCGTGCGGCGGCTGACGCTCAGCACCGAGGACAAGCAGGTGCGCGACTGGTTCCGCAAGGCCTGCGAGGATGCCGGACTGGAAGTCCACGTCGACGCGCTCGGATCACAGTTCGGCCTGCGCAGGGGCCGCGACATGTCGAAGCCGCCCGTCGGCATCGGCTCGCACCTCGACACCCAGCCGACCGGCGGCAAATATGACGGCATCCTGGGGACGCTCGGCGCGCTGGAAGTGATCCGCACGCTGAACGATGCCGGCATCGAGACCGAGGCGCCGATCTGCGTCGTCAACTGGACCAACGAGGAAGGCTCGCGCTTCGCACCTGCGATGATGGCCTCCGCCGCCTATGTCGGCGACTTCACCACCGACGACATTTTGTCGCGCAAGGATGCCGAAGGCATGACCGTTGGCCAGGCGCTCGACAGTATCGGTTATCGCGGCGACAAGCCGGTCGGCTTCCAGAAGCTCGGATGCTTCGTCGAGCTGCACATCGAGCAAGGGCCAATTCTGGAAGCGGAAGGCAAGACCATCGGCGTGGTCGATTCCGGTCAGGGCGTGCTCTGGTACGACGGCAAGATTTCCGGCTTCGAGAGCCATGCGGGTTCGACCCCGATGCCGCTGCGGCGCGACGCGCTGGCGACGCTGTCGGAGATCGTGCTGGCGATGGAGGCGATTGCGAAGAAGCACGGGCCGAACGCGGTCGGCACCATCGGCGAGGCGGTGATCGCAAATCCCTCGCGCAACGTCATTCCCGGCGAGATCGCCTTCACCATGGACTGCCGCAGTGCCGACGGCGCCATCATGGATGCACTCGATCGCGATCTTCGTGCGGCGATCGCCGAGATCGCGGCACGCCGCAAGGTCGAGGTCAAGCTCGACCTGGTCTGGCGCAAGCCGCCGACCCATTTCGATCCCAAGCTGATTGCAGCAGTCGAAAACGCCGCGAAGACGCTGGGCTACTCCTCCCGCCGCATCACCTCCGGCGCCGGCCATGACGCCTGCAATCTCAACACCGTCATGCCGGCGGCGATGGTGTTCGTCCCCTGCAAGGACGGCATCAGCCACAACGAACTGGAGGATGCCACGCAGGCCGACTGCGCCGCGGGCACCAACGTGCTCATGCACACCGTGCTGACGATCGCCGGCGTCGCATCCTGACTGGAGAAGAACCCCCATGCGCGGAGTTTTCGTCGACGCCAATGAAGCCCTCGCCGTGATCATGGAGCGGCTGGAGAAGCCCGGCGATCCAAAGGTGCGGATCCACAGGGATCCCGATATCAGGCCAGAACAATATCCTGAGATCCTCGACGGCGCCGAGATCGCGATCGTCGACCACACCGCGCTTCCCACCGAAGTGGCGAGGAAATGCACGGGGCTGAAGCACGTCGTGTTCCTCGGCACCGGCGCGCGCAGCTACATGAACCCGGAGGAGCTCGCCGAGCTCGGCATCTCCGTGCATCTGATCAAGGGCTATGGCGACACGGCAGTGGCCGAATGCGCGATTGCACTGATGTGGGCCTCCGCCCGCGTCATCGCGATGATGGACCGCGAGATGCGGGCCGGCAACTGGCTGCGCGAGGACGGCATGCAGCTCACCGGCAAGACGCTCGGCCTAATCGGGTTCGGCGGCATCGCCGCGGAAGTTGCGCGCATTGCCACGGGAAGCGGCATGAAGGTGATCGCCTGGAATCGCTCGCCGAAGAGCTATCCCGGTGTCGACTTCACCGATCTCGATACGGTGCTGGCGAAGAGCGACGTCGTGTCGCTGCATCTGCTGCTCAACGACGAAACCCGCGGCATGATCACGCGCGACAAGATCTTCGCGATGAAACGTGGTGTCATCCTCGTCAACACCGCCCGCGCTGCGATCGTCGACGAAGCCGCCATGATCGACGCGCTGAAGTCCGGGCACATCCGCCATGCCGGACTCGACGTCTTCAATACGGAGCCGCTGCCCGGCGACCATCCGCTGACGAAACTGCCGAACGTGACGCTGTCGGCGCATTCGGCCTTCCGCACGCCCGAGGCGAGCGAGAACCTCATTCATGCGGCGTGGGAGCACTGCCGCCGGATCGTGAAGGGATAAAGAGCAACAACAAATGGCTGACTATCGCACCATCAAGGCAGAGCCTCTCACCAACGCCATCAAGGCCATCGTCAAGGCCGGCGGCTCCTCGGACCGCGAGGCCGAGCTCGTCTCGACCAATCTTGTCGAGGCCAATCTCAAGGGACACGACTCGCACGGCGTCGGCATGATTCCGCGCTATGTCCAGAGCGTCACCAACGGGGGCCTCGCCGTGAACCAGCACGTCAAGATCGTGCTCGACACCGGTCCGCTTCTCACCCTCGACGGCCTCACGGGCTATGGCCAGGTGATCGGCCATGAAGCGATGGAGCTGGCCGCCGAGCGCGCCAAGCGCAATGGCGTGTGTCTCGTCGGCCTTTCCAACGCGCACCATATCGGCCGCATCGGTCACTGGGCCGAGCAGTGCATCGACCATGGGCTGGTCTCGATCCATTTCGTCAACGTGATCTCGCGGCCGATCGTGGCGCCCTGGGGCGGCAGCGATGCCCGTCACGGCACCAACCCGTTCTGCGTCGGCATCCCGCGCAGGGGCAAGGAGCCGATCGTGCTCGACTTCGCCACCAGCAGGATCGCGCAAGGCAAGACCCGCGTGGCCCACAACAAGGGCGTCGAGCTGGAGCCCGGCACCATCATCGACAATGAAGGCAAACCCATCGTCAATCCGCGCTACACCGTGATCCCGCCGTACGGCGCGATCCTGCCGTTCGGCGAGCACAAGGGTTCGGGGCTCGCGCTGGTGTGCGAAATTCTCGGCGGCGCGCTCTCCGGCGGCCAGGTGGTCAAGGGCCCGTCCGACGGCAAGTACAACGTCCTCAACGGCATGCTCTCGATCGTCATCGACCCGGGCAAGCTCGGCACTGGCGAGAACCTCGCGCGCGAAGTCGAGAGTTTCGTTGCCTGGCACACCGGCTCACCGCCCGCTGCTGGTGTCGACAAGGTGAAGATCGCCGGCGAGCCCGAACGCGAGACCAAGAAGAAGCGCCTCACCGAAGGCATTCCGGTCGACCCGACCACCTGGCAGGAGATTCTGGACGCCGGGAAGAAGTTCGGGTTGGATCAGGCGGCGATCGAGAAGATCGTGGGCTGATTGCAGCGAAGCAATCACAACCGCTGTCGTCCCGGACAAGCACAGCTCTCGACAACGCGCAGCGTTGCCGAGAGCTTTGCGCCGATCCGGGACCATAACCACAGGACGTGGTTTGGCGAAGACTCGCGGTTACCAGTTCAGACAACAGCCTCTCCCTGGGGTTATGGGTCCCTGCTTTCGCAGGGACGACGGGAGAGTTTGTTGCGACGGCGGAATTAGCTTTCGCTAACGTCCCCCGCTTCAATCCACCATGTCCGCGACCGCCTTGCCGCAGGCGGTGGTGTCGGCGTTGCCGCCGAGATCCTTGGTGCGGAGCGTGCGTTCAGCCAGCGTGCGCTCGATTGCGTCGACGATCGACCTGCCGGCTTCCTTCTCTCCGAGATGCTCGAACATCATGGCACCCGACCAGATCATGCCGATCGGGTTGGCGATGCCCTGGCCGGCGATATCTGGCGCCGAGCCGTGCACCGGCTCGAATACCGAGGGGAAATCGCCCTCGGGATTGATGTTGCCGGACGGAGCGATGCCAATGGTGCCGGTGCAGGCCGGGCCGAGATCGGAGAGGATGTCGCCGAACAGATTGGAGCCGACAACGACGTCGAACCAGTCCGGATGCAGCACGAAGTTCGCGGTGAGAATGTCGATGTGGTACTTGTCCCACTTCACGCCCGGAAACTTCTTGGCCATCGCCTCCACGCGCTCATCCCAATAGGGCATGGTGATCGAGATGCCGTTGGACTTGGTCGCCGAGGTCAGGTGCTTCTTCGGCCGTGACTGCGCGAGCTCGAAGGCGAATTTCAGGATGCGATCGACGCCAGTGCGGGTCATCACCGTCTGCTGAGTCACGAACTCGCGGTCGGTGTCGGGGAACATGCGTCCGCCGACGGAAGAATATTCGCCTTCCGTGTTCTCACGCACCACCCAGAAATCGATCTCGCCGGGCTTGCGGCCCGCCAGCGGCGACGGCACGCCGGGCATCAGCCGCACCGGGCGCAGGTTCACATACTGGTCGAACTCGCGGCGAAACTTGATGAGCGAGCCCCACAGCGAGACGTGATCCGGAATCTTGGCCGGCCAGCCGACCGCGCCGAAATAGATCGCATCGTGCTTGCCGATCTTCTCCTTCCAGTCATCAGGCATCATCTGGCCGTGCTTCTCGTAATAGTCGTAAGACGAGAAGTCGAAATGGTCGAAATGCACGGAGACGTCGTGCTTCTTCGCCGCCGCCTCCAGAACGCGCAGGCCCTCGGGCATGACTTCCTTGCCGATGCCGTCGCCGGGAATGACCGCGATCCGGTATTGTTTCTTGCTCATCGAGAACGTCCTTGGTTAGTCCGGCAGCCGCCGCGTTTTGATCGCACTGCAATGGACCAAAGTCGCGGGCGGTGCAACGCTGCACTGCAATGTTGACCATGGCGCGGCCGAGCGCCTACTGATTTGATCCTGTTCCCATTCTGCGAGTACTCCCATGGATCTGCATCTGCGTGGCAAGCGCGTCCTGATCACCGGCGCGACCAAGGGCATTGGCGCAGCCGCCGCCGAGGCGTTTGCCGAGGAAGGCGCGCATCTCCTGCTCGCCGCCCGCAGCGGCGAGGCGCTGAAGGCGCTGGCCGACCGGCTGCGCTCCGCACACCAGATCGACGCCGCAACGAGCATCGTCGATCTGCGCAAGGAGGAGGACGTGGCGCGGCTAGCGAAAGAAGCCGCGGACATCGACGTGCTCGTCAACAATGCCGGCGACATCCCCGGCGGCTCGATCGACAAGATCGACGAGGCGACCTGGCGGCACGCCTGGGAATTGAAAGTGTTCGGCTACATCAACCTGACGCGGCACATCTATGCGCAGATGAAGGCCAAGGGCGGCGGCGTCATCGTCAATGACATCGGCGCGGCCGGCGAAAAATTCGACGCCAACTACATCTGCGGTAGCGCCGGCAACGCCGCGCTGATGGCGTTCACGCGCGCGCTCGGCGGCAAGAGCCTCGCCGACAACATCCGCGTCGTCGGCATCAATCCCGGGCCCGTCGGCACCGACCGGCACGTCACCTTGCTCAAGACGCGGGCCAAGCAACAGTTTGGCGACGAGAGCCGCTACAAGGAATTCCAGAAGGGCTTGCCGCTCGGCCGTCCTGCGCACGCGCGCGAGATCGGCGACCTCATGGCATTTCTGGCGTCGGACCGCGCCGGCTATACGTCGGGCGTGATATACACGGTGGACGGCGGCATCAGCGCGGGGTGGGGTTAACTCGATCCTCGTCATTGCGAGCGCAGCGAAGCAATCCAGGAATGGATCCGCGGTGGGAATCTGGATTGCTTCGCTGCGCTCGCAATGACGAAACCAAGAACGGGCATAGGAGTAAGATAATTGTCTCAAGACCTGATCCGCAAAACCGCATGCGCGGTCGTCGACAAGCTGCGGTCCGGCGACGTCTCGCCGCTCGAGCTTCTGGATGTGCTGGAGAAGCGCATCAAGGAGGTCGACGGCAAGGTCAATGCGCTGCCGATCCTGTGCCTGGATCGCGCACGCGATAGCGCCAAGGCCTTGATGCAGAAGCCGGCCGGCGCGCGCGGCCTGCTCGCCGGCCTGCCGGTCCCGATCAAGGATCTCACCGACGTCGCGGGCGTGTTGAACACGCAGGGCTCGCCGATCTTCAAGGACAACATCCCCGCGAAGTCCGACCTCATGGTCGAGAACCTCGAGGCCAACGGCGCGGTGGTCTACGCCAAGTCCAACACGCCGGAATTCGGCGCCGGCGCCAACACCTTCAACGAGGTGTTCGGCGCGACGCTCAATCCGTGGGATACGACGAAATCGGCAGCGGGCTCCTCCGGCGGCGCGGCCGTGGCGCTCGCAACCGGCATGGCCTGGCTCGCGCAGGGCTCCGACATGGGCGGGTCCTTGCGCAACCCGGCGGCTTTCTGCGGGGTCGTCGGCATGCGGCCGAGCATCGGCCGTGTCGCGCACACCCCAAAATCAGGTATCGATCGCAATCTCGGCGTGGTCGGCCCGATGGCACGCAATGTCGAGGATCTCGCGCTGCTGCTGGATGCCATGAGCGGCGACTATGCGGACGATCCGTTGTCGCTGCCGACACCTGCAACCTCGTTCCTGTCGGCGGCACAGGCGGGCAAGAAGCCAAAGCGCATCGCCTATTCACCCGACCTCGGCATCACGCCGGTCGATCCAGAAGTGAAGGCGATCACGCGCAGGGCCGCGGAGCGCTTCGCGGAAGCCGGAGCCATCGTGGAGGAGGCGCATCCGGACTGGCGCGAGGCGCATGAGTGCTTCCATGTGCTGCGCGCGTTCGACTTCGCGATCACCAAGGCCAACCTGCTGCGCACCAAACGCGACATGCTCAAGCCCGAGGTGATCTGGAATATCGAGGAAGGCCTCAAGCTCACGGTCGATCAGCTCGCGCGCGCCGAGGCGCAGCGCGTCGGCATGACTGCGCGGGCGGTCGAGTTCTTCAAAAGCTACGATCTCCTGCTGGTGCCGACGACGATCGTGCCGCCCTTCCCGATCGAACACCGCTATGTCGCCGAATGCGCCGGCAAGAGGTTCGACAACTACGTCGAGTGGCTCGGCATCGTCTACGCCATCACGCTCGCCTGCTGTCCCGCGCTCTCGCTGCCGTGCGGCTTCACGGCGTCGGGCCTGCCGGTCGGCGTGCAAGTCGTCGGCGCACCGCGGGCCGACGCACAGGTGATCGCCGGCGCGAAGGTGCTGGAGGATATTCTGGGCCTGCGCGGCACGACGCCGATCGATCCGAAGGTGAAAAGCTGACATATACCTGATGACGAATCCGCCTCGCGTCGCCCTCATCCACGCGCTCAAGCACTCCATCGCGCCGATCGAAGCGGCATTCGCGAAGGCGTGGCCCGAGGCACGGCTGATGAACCTGCTCGACGACAGCCTGTCTGCGGATTTGGCGCGCGACGGCGCGCTCAACGATGCCATGACCGAGCGCTTCCTCGCGCTGGCCGATTACGCAGCGGCGACGGGAGCGGATGGCATCTTGTTCACTTGTTCCGCGTTCGGCCCCTGTATCGAGGCGGTCGCGCGCGCAAATGCGCCGATGCCGGTGCTGAAGCCGAACGAAGCCATGATCGAACGCGCCGTGACCATGGGTCGGCGCATCGGCCTGCTCTCGACCTTTCCGCCGACGCTGGCGTCGATGCCGTCCGAATTCCCTGCCTCCGTCCAAATCATGCCGAAACTGGCCGAGGGCGCGCTGGCCGCGCTCGATCGCGGCGACCGCGCCACGCACGACCGGCTGATCGCGGAAGCATCTCGCGATTTGCGCGACTGCGACGTCATCGCGCTCGCGCAATTCAGCATCGCCGCGACTGCGCCGCTGGTTGCGGAGGCCACCGGCCGCCCGATCGTGACGACGCCGGACAGTGCCGTCGACAAGCTGATGGGGCTGCTGAAGGTGAAGGCTTAGGCGCCGGCCTTTGTCCGGCGCCGCGCATCCTTGATCGCCACCGCGAGCGCAGCCTTCGTCTCGTTGACGAAATCCTCGACCAGTTCCTCGCGCGTGGCATGCGCCGCCTCGCCGGTGAACAGGCCCTGCTCGGCCAGCATCACGACGCCGTGCAGCGCCGCCCAGATCTTGAGCGCCTGCCGCTCGCGCAAGTAGCCGACCGCCGGGGCCTCCAGTGCCTCGATCACGAGCGCAAAGGTTTCGCGTGTCGCCTCGTGCAGCTCGCTGCCCTTGGCCGCGCAGGACACCGTTCGCGAGGCGAACATCAAGCGGTAGATCCCATTACGGCGCAGACCGAAATCGAGCGTCGCCAGCGCGAGGCGCGAGAGTTTCGACTGCTTCGACGGCTTTGCCATCGCCTCGCGCAGAAGCGTCGAGAATTGCCTGAATGCCTCCGCCGTGACTGCCGCGAGCAACGCCTCACGGTCGGCGAAATGCCGGTATGGCGCCGGCTGCGAGACACCGAGCTGCCTGGCAAGCGCCTTGATGCTGATCGCCTCGGCGCCGCCCTGCTCCGCTTCGCGCAATGCGGCCTTGATCAAGGCGTCGCGGAGATCGCCATGGTGATAGGTCTTCTCGGATTTGCGAGCGAATTGTGAACGCATGTTGAGTCGAAGCCTATGAGTTTGCGCTTGACAGGGGAAGCCCGCCGCGAATGTAATAGGATATAACTTAGAACAATCCCAGATGAGGAACGCGCCGCCCTTCGGGCCCCGCGCGCACACGACCGAGGAAGCCGCAATGTCAGAGCGACTAAGGGTTCACGTCGATCCCGACAAATGTCAGGGCCATGCCCGCTGCAAGGCGCTCGCGCCGGAACTTTTCGAGCTCGACGAATATGGCAACGCGCACGAAGCCGGCGACGGCACTGTCCCGCTGGGGCTCGAGGACAAGGCCTGGCTTGCAAAAGCCAACTGCCCGGAAATCGCAATCGATGTGATCGAGGAGTAGCGCGGCTGCGGCCGCCCCGCGTGCTTTCAGCGAACACGAGCCAAGGGATTCCCTGCCATGTCCGACGTCAACCAGCCCGCCGCCCATCCGCCCGTGACCGACTGGGTCCATGATTTCGACCACACCGATCCGCAATGGACGGAGGATCCCTTCCCGATCTGGGACGAACTGCGCGCCGTAAGTCCCGTGGTGCACACGAAACGCTTCCTCGGCTGCTACCTGCCGACGACCTATGAAGCCGTGCGCGAGATCGCCAACGATACCGAGCACTTCTCCTCACGCCGCATCATCGTCCGTGACGTGCGGCCGGAAATCACCAGCAGGAACGCGGCCCCGCCGATCACCTCCGATCCGCCCGAGCACAAGCCGGCCAAGCAATTGCTGCTGCCACCCTTCACGCCGGACGCGATGAAGAAGCTCGAGCCGCGGGTCCGCGCCATCTGCAACGAGCTGATCGACGACTTCATCGCCGATGGGAAGGTCGACGCTGCCACGCGGTACAGCAAATACATCCCGGTTCGGGCGATCGCGCACATGCTCGGCATCCCCGAGAGCGACAGCGACCTCTTCATCAACTGGATCCACATGATCCTCGAGCTCGGCATCAAGGACGAGAACAAGCTGCTCCAGGCCGTGCAGGAGATGACGGCCTATTTCAGCAGCCACATCGAAGCGCGCAAGAACAAGCCCACCGAGGACCTGATCTCCTACCTGATGAACGCCCGGGACAAGAACGGCAATCCGCTCGAGGACTCCCATGTACTGGGCTCGTTGCGCCTGCTGCTGATCGCCGGCATCGACACCACCTGGAGCGCGATCGGCTCCTCGCTCTGGCATCTTGCGAAGACGCCGGCCGACCGCGCGCGGCTGATCGCCGAGCCCGGGCTGATCCCAACGGCGGTGGAGGAACTGCTGCGCGCCTATTCGCCGGTGACGATGGCGCGCGAGGTGGTCAAGGAGACGACGGTTTCAGGCTGTCCGGTCAAGGCGGGCAATATGGTGCTGCTGTCCTTCCCAGCCGCCAACCGCGATCCCAAGATGTTTCCGGACGCTGACAAAGTCGTGATCGACCGCCGCGAGAACCGCCATGCTGCCTTCGGCCTCGGCATTCATCGCTGCGTCGGTTCCAACCTTGCGCGAATGGAGATGCAGGTTGCGCTGGAGGAATGGCTGAAGCGGATTCCGGATTTCCGCCTCGATCCGACAGGCACCGTGACCTGGTCGCAGGGCACGGTGAGAGGCCCCCGGCAGTTGCCATTTTTGCTGGGAAAGGCGATGTAGGCCTTCCTCAGACGAAGGAAGCGGAAGGCCGGACGTGACAGAGCAAGCAATCCAACCGGCCTCCAAGACTTTTGACGTCGCTGACGCCGAGCGGCGGATCAAGGCAATCTTCATCGGCTCCATCGGCAATCTCGTCGAGTGGTACGATTTCTACGCCTATACGGCATTCGCGCTCTACTTCGCCCCAGCCTTCTTCCCTGGTAACGATCCCGTCGTCCAGCAATTGAACGTCGCCGTCGTATTCGCCGCGACCTTCCTGATGCGCCCCCTCGGCGGGTGGTTCTTCGGCTATCTCGCCGACCATTTCGGCCGACGCATTTCGCTGACCCTGTCCGTCGTCTTCATGTGCTTCGGCTCGCTGATCATCGCGCTGACGCCGACCTATGCCACGATCGGCTTCGCCGCACCGGTGATCCTGGCGCTCGCTCGCGTCATCGAAGGCCTCAGCCTCGGCGGCGAATATGGCGCCAGCGCCACCTACCTCAGCGAAGTCGCCGATCCCAAGCACCGCGGTTTCTATTCCAGCTTTCAGTACGTGACGCTGATCGGTGGCCAGCTTACTGCGATCATCGTGCTGCTTCTCCTGCAAAAGGTCTTCCTCACCCCGGAGCAGTTGAAGGACTGGGGTTGGCGTATCCCCTTCGCGATTGGCGCGCTGCTGGCGATCTTTGCCGCGGTCATGCGGCGCGGCCTGCACGAGACCGAGGCGTTCGAGGAGGCCAGGAAGGTGGCGAAGCCGACCGGCTCGCTCGCCAACCTGTTGCGATATCCGCGCGAGCTCTTGCTGGTCGTCGGCCTCACCGCCGGCGGCACTGCGGCGTTCTACACCTTCACCACCTACATGCAGACCTTCGTCAAGCTTTCGGTCGGGCTGACCGAGGACCAGACCACTTTCGTGATCTTCGGCACGCTGATCTTCGCGACCATCCTCCAGCCGATCTACGGCGCGATCTCCGACAAGATCGGCCGCAAGCCGCTGCTGATCTTCTTCGGTGTTGCCGGCACCCTCGCGACCGTTCCGCTGCTGATGGCGCTGAAGGAGACGAAATCGCCCTTCATCGCGTTCATCCTGATCTGCGCCGCCTGGCTGTTCGTGGCCGGCTACACCTCGATCAACGCCGTGGTGAAGGCGGAATTGTTCCCGACCAATGTCCGCGCGCTCGGCGTCGGTCTGCCCTATGCCATCACGGTCTCGATTTTCGGCGGAACGGCGCCGGCGATCGCGCTCTACTTCAAGAGCATCGGGCACGAGGAATGGTTCTATTTCTATCTCAGTGCCATCATCTGCCTGTCGCTGATCATCTATGCTACCATGCGAGACACCAAGCACGCCTCCGCAATGCATCGCCACGAGTAGGCCATGACCGACGAGACGCCGTCCGACAACAAGCTGACGCGCACCAAGGAGAAGTGGGCGCGCGAGGGCCGCTTTCTCACAGGAAAGATCACGCGGCCGGAGGATCAAAGACTGCCACCCGGCCAGCACCTCACCAAGGACTGGCCGGTGCTCGATCTCGGCGTCGTGCCGCCAGTCTCGCGCGAGCGCTGGCGGCTCGACGTCTACGGCGCGATCGAAACTCCCGTGTTCTGGACTTTCGACGAGTTCATCGCACAGAAGCAGGCGCGGTTCACCTCCGACATCCACTGCGTGACGACCTGGTCGCGCTATGACAACGAGTGGGAAGGGCTTGCGACGCGTGAGCTGCTCGCAGCCTGCCAGCCGCGCGAGGATGCGCGCTTTGTCGTGCTGCACTCCTCTGACGGCTACACCACCAATCTCGCGCTGGAAGACTTTGCCGCCGAGGACGCGCTGCTCGCCCATAGCTGGTCGAGCAAGCCCCTGAGCGAGGAGCATGGCGGCCCGGTGCGGCTGGTCGTGCCGCACCTCTATTTCTGGAAGAGCGCCAAATGGCTCCAGGCCATCGAATTCCTGACCGAGGACGCGCCGGGCTTCTGGGAAGTCCGCGGTTATCATAACCGCGGCGATCCCTGGGCCGAACAGCGCTATTCGGGCGATTAGGTTCAAGCAAGAACGGGGGAAGCCCATGCCGACGGAACGCTTTCAATTCACTGGAGAAGGCGGCCATCAGCTCTCGGCCGCGCTGGAGCTGCCTGACGGCGAGCCCGCGGCGTTCGCGCTGTTCGCGCATTGCTTCACCTGCGGCAAGGACGCGCTGGCGGCCAAGCGCATCGCGGTCGCGCTCGCCGCCAAAGGCATTGCGGTGCTGCGATTCGACTTCACCGGACTCGGCTCCAGCGAGGGTGATTTCGCGAATACGACGTTCTCCTCCAACGTCGCCGATCTCGTGCGCGCGGCCGATCATCTGCGCAGCATCCGGAAGGCGCCGTCAGTCCTGATCGGCCACAGCCTCGGCGGTGCCGCGATCCTCGCGGCAGCAGGACAGATCCCCGAAGCCAGGGCGGTCGTGGCCATCGCGGCGCCGTCCGATCCCGCCCACGTCACCGGCCTGTTCAAGGAGCATATCGACAATATCCGCATCCAGGGCGAGGTCGAAGTCTCGCTCGCGGGACGTCCGTTCCGGATCAGGCGTGAATTCCTCGATGACATCGCCGAGCACGAACTGATGAAGGACGTCACCGGCCTGCACAAGGCGCTGCTGGTGATGCATTCGCCTGTCGATGACACCGTCGGCATCGACAACGCGACAAAGATCTTCGTTGCCGCGAGACATCCCAAGAGCTTCGTCTCGCTCGATCATGCCGATCATCTGCTGACGAAGCCCACTGACGCGCTTTACGCGGCAGACGTGATCGCGGCCTGGGCGAGCCGTTACATCGACACGGCAAAGCCCGCCAAGGTGGTAGATCTCCCTGAGGCGCCGCGCCAGGTCGTGGTGCAGGAGACCCGCAAGAGCAAATTCAACCAGATGATCACAGTCGGGCCGCATCGTCTCGTCGCTGATGAGCCGGTGGCAGCCGGCGGCGAGGATACGGGTCCCGGTCCCTATGATTTCCTGCTCGCCGGCCTCGGCGCCTGCACCTCCATGACCATGCGCCTCTATGCCGACCGCAAGTCAATGCCGCTCGACCGCGTCACAGTCACGCTGAAGCACTCCAAGATCTACGCCAAAGATTGCGCGGAGTGTGAAACCCGCGAGGGTATGCTCGACCAGATCGAGCGTGACATTACGATGGACGGCGCCCTCGATGCCGACCAACGCAAGAAGCTGATGGAGATCGCCGACAAGTGCCCGGTGCACCGGACGCTGACGTCGGAGATCCGCATCGTGACGAAGGCGATTGATTGACGCGGTCGTCCAAAGCGCGATGCGATGAGGATGAATCGTCATCGCGCTTTAGGTCGTTGTTTAAGCATGGTCTTTTCGGAAAACCGCTGCGCACTTTTCCGGATCATGCTTTAGAGCGGTAGCCTACCTGACTGAATCGTTTGGGATTCCCAAATCAGCGGTTTAATGATTCAAACTGTCTGCCGGGGACTGGAGGCCGGCGGGCATGGCGAAACCGTTGTCGATGGATCTTCGTGAACGCGTTCTCGGCTGTATTGAAGGGGGCGTTTCAGGCCGGCAGGCTGCCGAGCGATTTGGCGTCAGTCCGGCGAGCGTAAGCCGCTGGCGAACGCGTGAGCGCAAGCAAGGCGATGCCCTGCCGAGGGCTCAAGGGGGCGATCGCAAGTCTCACCGCATTGATGCCCATCAGGCGACGATCATGGCTCTGCTCGAGGCTTCGCCCGATATTACCATCGAGGAATTGCGGCATAGCTTGAGCAAACAAGGCCTATCCTTCGGCTATGGCACGATCCGCCGCTTCTTCGCGCGTCACAAGATCACGCGCAAAAAAAGACTGCCCATGCCGCAGAGCAGGACCGTCCGGATGTCTTGAAGGGGCGCGAGGCTTGGCGCGAGCGTCAGGACAAGCTCGACCGGGATCGCCTCGTCTTCATTGACGAGACCTGGGCATCGACCAACATGGCGCGGACACATGGCCGCTGCCGGCGCGGCGAACGCCTGCGCGCCGCCATTCCGCACGGCCATTGGAAAACGACAACCTGCGTAGCTGCTCTCACCACGCACGGCATCATCGCTCCCTGGGTGCTCGACGGTCCCATCAACCGCGACGCCTTTGAGACCTATGTCGAAAAAGTGCTCGTCCCCGAGCTGCCCGAGCACGCCATCGTCATCATGGACAATCTGTCCAGCCACAAAGGGCCACGCATACGCGAGATGATCGAGGCGGCCGGCGCCACGCTCCTCTATCTCCCGCCGTACAGCCCCGACCTCAATCCCATCGAGAACGCCTTCGCCAAGCTCAAGGCGCACTTGCGAAAGGCCGCCGAACGTACCGTCGGCGGCCTTTGGGACGCGATCGGGCGCATCGTCGACACCTACACGCCCACTGAATCCAAAAACTACTTCGCCGCCGCCGGCTATTTGCAACCTGATCGGCTAACGCTCTAGAAGCACGATGCCATCGTCCGCACGGCTGCGCTGATCTCGCTCTCGTGCCAGGCCGCAAAGCCGAGCAGCAGGCCGTGATCGCGGGGCCGGCCAAGCGCCAGGCTCGACAGGGCGCGAGTCTCGACCCCCGCCGCAACCAGCCGCTTCACCGCCGCCTGATCAGTGCGACCGCGCTTGAGGCGGGCGACAAGCTGGATGCCTCCAGGGGGCACCTCGATCGAGAGCATCCCGCCCAGCTGTCGCTCCAGTTCCTCGACGAGGTGATCGCGGCGGGCGTGATAGAGCCGGCGCACCCGGCGCAGATGCGCGAGAAAATGGCCGTCAGCAATGAACTCGGCGAGCGCCTCCTGGATGTGACTTGAAGCGATCAGCCCGATATGCCGCTGCGCGATCTCCAGGGGTGCTGGCCAGTGCCAGCGGCGCCACGAGATAGCCAAGCCGGATATCCGACGTCATCGCCTTCGAGAAGGTGCCGACATAGAACACGCGGCCATGGGCATCGAGTCCCTGCAAGGCCGGCACCGGCCTGCTGTCATAGTGGAATTCGCCGTCGTAATCGTCCTCCACGATCCAGGTCTTGCCGGGCCTGCTCAGGCCGAGAAACTCGGCGCGACGGGCCAGCGACATCAGCCGCCCGGTCGGATGCTGATGCGAGGGCGTCATGAAGATCAGCTTTGGTGCCGCAAGGCCCGGCATCCGTTGCATACCCTGCTGGTCCAGTCTGATGCCGGTCACGCGTGCACCGGACGCCCGGAAGGCAGCCGCAGCACCGGGATAACCGGGATCCTCGACCCAGACGTCATCGCCGGGCGTGACGACGGTCGCGGCAATCAAGGTCAACGCAGCCTGCGCGCTCGGCAGGATCATGATCTGGTCTGCGGTGGCCCGGACACCCCGGCTGGTCGCCAGATAATCCGCGAGCACCTCGCGCAGGCGCGTCCGGTTAACCGGGCCGAGCTCGCGCCTGGCTGCACGCACGGCATTGCGGCGCAAGCAACGCGCCCAGACCTCGTCCGGAAACTCTCTGAAATCGCCGTGCCCCGGGCGCAACGGCCTTAGTGATGCCTGATAGGACATCGGCCAGTCGGTCTGCTTGAGATTCAAGGCCCAGGGCGACAGTCGCGGCTTACGGGAGCGTTCGCGCACCACGGCAGCACCCACTCCTATCCTATGTCCGCCTCCATCGACCGTGACCACCGGACGGCGGCCGTGCGACGCCTCAATATATCCCTCGGCAGCAAGCTGCTCGTACGCATAAGTGACGGTGTTGCGGGAGACGCCGAGATCGCCCGCGAGCCGACGGCTCGACGGCAGCGCCCGCCCCTTGCCGAGACGGCCGCTCGCGATCAGGTCTCTAAGCTGGCTCGTCAACTGCGTCACCAGCCCCGCGTCGTCCGTCCGTCTCAAGTCGACCAGAGCCGAGATCACGTCTTCCAGAACTGGCATCTTGTTATTCTCCGATCTGGTCCTTTTTCAGGTACCAGCGCAATGCTATCGGGCGACGTGAACTGCTTCAAGGACTCCGAGATGAACTCACTCTCATCCCGCGCGGCCGTCGGCCTCTTCCTCATCGTCGTGCTGGCCTGGGGTGTGAACTGGTCGGTGACGAAGCAACTCGTGCAGTTCGTCTCACCGCTATGGACCGCCGCGATCCGAAGTTGGATCGCGCTGGTCGGCCTCATCACGATCCTCGGATTGAGCAAGAATCTGGTGATCCCGGAACGACGCGATATTCCCGTGATCCTCAGCGTCGCGCTGCTGCACATGACGCTGTTCTCAACCCTCGTCGCCGCGGGCCTGCGCTTCCTGCCCGCGAGCAAGGGCGTCGTGCTCGGCTACACCACGCCGCTCTGGGTTGCACTCGCCGCGCCCATGCTCGGAAAAGAGGCGCTGACCGCGCCCAGGCTCGCCGGCGCTCTGCTCGGGCTGATCGGGCTTGCCGTCATCCTGAATCCGTCCTCGATTGACTGGACCAATGCAGGAGTCCTGCTCGGCGCCGGGATGGTCATCCTCGCCGCGATCTCCTGGGCAGCGAACATCATCTATATCCGCGCACATCGCTGGATCGCATCTCCGCTCCAGCTCCTGCTCTGGCAGGTGCTCGTGGCCACGGCCGTGCTATCGACCCTGGCGTTGATCGTCGACGGGCTGCCGCACGTCGAGTGGTCATGGAGGCTTGTGTCGCTCTTCCTGTATTCGGGCCTGATTGGGACGGCGCTGGCCTATTGGGCGATGTCAATGGTCAACAAGAGCATCTCGGCGCTGACGACGTCGCTCGGGACCACTGCGACGCCGCTTGTCGGCATCGCCAGTGCCGCGATCCTGCTGAGTGAGCCGATCGACACGAGCCTTGCCATCGCGGCCGGACTGATCGTTACCGGCATCGGCCTTGCGACGCTAGGCGATCGACTGCTGCGTGGTCAGGCCACTGCGAGGGGTTGAACCCGCAAGCTTCCGCGAAGGCCCGCCGTCGTACCGAGCAGGATGCCGGCGAGCGCCACGAACGACCCTAGCGCGAGCGTCGAGACGCCGGTGAGCCCCTGCCCGATCGAGCAGCCGAACGCCATCACGCCGCCGATGCCCATCAGCGCCGCGCCGCCGCCCGAGCGCAGCATGTGGCGCGGTGAGGAATAGCCCTCAAGCTTGAAGCGGCCCGTAGCGAGCGCCGTCGCCAAGCTACCGGCGAAGATGCCGGCCACCGTCGCGATGCCAAAATTGAGCGTCAGCCCGGTGGAGAGCATGGCGTATTGCAGCGCATCCGCAATCGGCGCGATGAAGGTGAGCGAGGTCACCGGGACGGGGTTGAAGTCGTCAGCGCCGAGATCGCCGGTGACGTACCAGCCGCCGGCGACGAGCAGGCCCACAATGACACCTGCCGCGATCTGCCCCGGCGAACGACGAAACGCCGAGTGCGCGAAAGCAAACAGGATCAGCGCGACGACCGTCGCGACGGCGGCAAGCGCGCGCGAAAGCGATTCCGTGAGACCGAGCTTCATCAGCACGGACGGCAGCGAATTTGCGCTGACGGTCGTTTGCGAGGCCTGGACCAGCGCGATACGAGCCGGCGCGATCAGGCCCTTCAGCGTCATCTGCGCGGCTATGGCGAGCACGATCACGACGACGAAGGAACGGAGATTGCCGCGCCCGAGCAGGACCAGCGCCCGCGAGCCGCAGCCGTTCGACAGCACCATGCCGTAGCCGAACAGCAGGCCGCCGAGGAAAAGCACAGGCACTGAGAATGACTGCTGCAGGTAGATCGACTTGCCGAGATCGACCATGCCGTTACCGGCAAGGAACTGGCTCGCAGCGATCGCAACGGCGATCGCCAGCGCGTAGCTCCGCACCAGCCGCCCGTCTCCCTCCGCCAGAAAGCCTCGCATGCTGCTCATCAGGCAGAAACCGCTGAGCAAACCGACAACGCCGTAGACGAGCCCGATGACGAGGCCGGCAAAGATGACTAGTTGGGCGGATTCCATCGACTGTTCTCATATCTCTCGAGGTCCGTCATTGCGAGCGCAGCGAAACAATCCAGAAATGCATCCGCGGAGACAGGCTGGATTGCTTCGCTGCGCTCGCAAGGACGATTTGCTACGGCTTCAGGATGACCCGGTCGCGCGAGGAGCCGGCGACGGCAACATAGGCTTCCTTGGCGCGCTCGAGCGGATAGATCGCATTCGCCCTGATCGGAAACGGCTTCAGATGGCCGCTTGCAAAGCCCGGGCCGAGGTCGCGCAGCACCGCGCCTGTGGCGGCCGACGACAGGCCCAGCGTGTCGATGCCGACGTAGGTGTGCTGGCCGCGGTAGAATTCGAGGATGTTGAACTGTACGATGCGGTCGATCGCGGCGATCAGGATCTGGCGGCCGCGAAGCGCAAGCGATTTGTGTGCGGCCTGGAAATAGGGATCGCCGACCGTGTTGAAGACGATGTCGGCGCCCTCGCCGCCGGATAATTCGCGCACGCGCGCGGCAACGTCGGTGGCGGAGGAGTCGATCACCTCGATGGGCGCGTTGGCGTGGCCTTCATAGGCTTCCGCCTTGCGCACGACGCCGATCACGCGCGCGCCCCGCCAGGTTGCGATCTGCACCGCGGCCTGGCCGACCTTGCCGTTGACGCCGAACACCAGAACGATCTCGCCGCTCTTCGGCACGCCGGCGCGGCGAAAGCCTTCCATCGCGGTGACGAACGGCACGCCGATGCCCGCGGCCTCCTCCCAGGACACCGTCTTGGGCTTCTCCACGACAGCATCAGCTTCGACGACGAGATGGCTCGCATGCGTGCCGTCGCGGCGGATTCCGAGATCGCCGGACGAGCCGAACACCTCACGGCCGACTGTTCCAGACGGCCCGTCGATCGCCACGCCGGCGTAGTCGCGGCCGGGGGTCCGGGGAAACACGGCATAGGGCATCAGCCCGGTCGCAGCCTTGACGTCGGATGGATTGACGGCGGCGGCTTTCACCTCGATCAGAACATCGTTCAGACCGCGCGTGAGCGTCCGGCGCTCGACGACGGGCGCAAGCGCCGGGGCGTTTTCAGCTTTGGCGTCAAGGCGCACACAGCGCGCTTCGACGGTTTTGGTACCGGCTGGTGACATCGAAAGACCCGCGATTTCTCGCGGGCCTTGTCGCCTTTGGGACGGGTCAAGTCAACCGCCTCCCCTCATCCTGAGGAGCCGCGGAAGCGGCGTCTCGAAGGATGAAGGCCCCGCTGCAGCATCCCGGCCACTATGGCTCGAGACGCGCCTTCGGCGCTCCTCACCATGAAGGGTGAGAGCTAATCCTTGGGGCGCTTGTCGTAGAGCCGCTTGGCCTTGCCGAGCGATCGTTCGAGCGTGGCGGGCGCAACCACCTGCACCCTGGAGCTGATCCCGATCGTGTTCTTGATATGCGTCGAGATCCGGTCGGCGTGGTCGAGGAGCCCTCTGCCGTCCCAGCTTTCGGGCCGCGCCTCCGCGATGATGGTCAGTTCGTCCATGCGGCCTTCCCGGGTGAGTTCCAGGATGAAGTGCCCGCCGCACCAGTCGGTCGCGAGCAGCACCTCCTCGATCTGGGTCGGGAACAGGTTGACGCCGCGCAAAATGATCATGTCGTCCGAGCGGCCCGTCACCTTCTCCATCCGCCTCATGCCGGGCCGCGCCGTGCCCGGCAGCAGCCGCGTCAAATCGCGGGTGCGATAGCGGATCACCGGAAAGGCTTCCTTGGTTAGCGAGGTAAACACCAGTTCGCCCTTCTCCCCATCCGGCAGCACCGCGCCGGTCTCGGGGTCGATCACCTCGGGGTAGAAATGGTCCTCCCAGATGTGCAGGCCGTCCTTGGTCTCGATGCATTCCTGCGCGACGCCGGGGCCGATCACCTCGGAGAGACCGTAGATGTCGGTTGCGTCCATATCGAAGGCGTCCTCGATCTCGGCGCGCATCGCGTTGGTCCAGGGCTCGGCGCCGAAGATGCCGATCTTGAGCGAGCACTGGCGCGGATCCAGCTTCTGGCGCTTGAACTCGTCGAGGATCGCGAGCATGTAGCTCGGCGTCACCGTGATGATGTCGGGCCGGAAATCGTTGATGAGCTGCACCTGCCGCTCGGTCATGCCGCCGGAGATCGGCACCACCGTGCAGCCGAACTTCTCGGCGCCGTAGTGCACGCCGAGACCGCCGGTGAAGAGCCCGTAGCCGTAGGCGTTGTGGATGATCATCCCGGTGCGCCCGCCGGCGGCACGGATCGAGCGCGCCATCACCTCCGACCAGGTGTCGATGTCGCGCTGGGTATAGCCGACGACGATCGGCTTGCCGGTCGTGCCGGAGGAGGCATGCACCCGCACGAGCTTCTCGCGCGGCACAGCGAACATGTTGAAGGGATAGTTGTCGCGCAGGTCCGTCTTCACCGTGAACGGAAACTTGGCGAGATCCGACAGCTCGCGGAAGTCGGACGGATGCACGCCCGCCTTGTCGAAGGCCTTGCGGTAATGCACGACATTGTCGTAGGCGTGCTTCAGCGACCAGGCCAGCCGCTGCTTCTGCAGCGCCATGATCTCGTCGCGCGAGGCGCGCTCATGCGCGTCCATCTCGGCGCTATAGGTGTTGCCACCCTCTTTGAGCTTCGTCAGAGCCATCCTCGTTTCCCCGCATTGTTTGTTCTTTTCTTCTTTGGTCTTATTGATCTTGCGCCGGCAGCCACGTGCCGGGAATGACGCGAGAATGTCCGCGGAATTCCGCGATGACGACCTCTCCCGCCGTGACACGCACGTCGTAGATGCCGGAGCGGCCGCCGCGGGTGATCTCCCGCGCCTTGGCGATGAGACGATCGCCAAGCTTGCCGGGCTTGATGAAGGTGATCTGGCCCTGCGCCGCCACGACGCGCTCATTGTGCGAGTTGCAGGCGAACGCGAAGGCGGAATCGGCAAGGGTGAAGATGAATCCGCCATGGGCGATGCGCTGGCCGTTGACCATGTCCGGCCGCACCGTTAGGGCGAGCGTTGCGAAGCCCGGCCCGATCTCGACGATCTCCATTCCGAGACCTTTCGAGGCATCATCCTCGGCCCACATCGCATCGGCGCAGGCGCGGGCGATATCCTCAGGCGACAGGGCGGCTTTGACGTTCACGCGCTTCTCCCGGCCAGACGTTTGCTCATGATGTTGTTCTGGTTGGCTCGCACTGTCAAATAATGCGACGCATTTGCATTGCGGAGCCGCAGAACGCCTGATCAGACATGATCATAATCTACGACGACCCGCTCGGTGGACGGCTTGGCTTGGCAGGTGAGAACAAAACCGGCCTCGAGCTCCCATGGTTCCAGCGAATAGTTGATGTCCATCGGCGCCTCGCCCTCGACCAGTTTTGCGCGGCAGGTCGAGCACATGCCGCCCTTGCAGGCGAAGGGCAGATCGACGCCGGCGCGCAGGGCGGCATCGAGGATCGCCTCGTCCTCGGCGACGGGCACGTCGCGGCGCTTGCCGTCGATGATCAGCGAGGCGATCGCCTTCGGCGGCGCGTCGGGCGCAACCGCCTTTTTCGGCCGCGGCTTGCCGCCGAACTCGGAGACGAAGCGCTCGACATGAATGCGTTCGTCCGCGATGCCGAGATCGCGGCAGGCCACCTCGATCTCCTCGCTCATGCCGAGAGGACCGCAGATGAAGACGTGATCGACGCTCCCCGCCGGCACCAGCGAGCGCAGCAGCACCCTCACCTTGTCGCCGTCGAGCCGGCCATGCAGGATCGGAATGTCCTGCTCCTCGCCGGAGAGCACGTAAAAGACCGAGAGACGATCGATGAAGCGGTCCTTCAGCTCCTCGAGCGCTTCGAGGAACATGATGCTGTCGGTAGTGCGGTTGCCGTAGAACAGAAAGAAGCGGCTGCCCGGCTCGCGCGCGAGCACGCCCTTCACGATCGACAGGATCGGCGTGATGCCGGAGCCGGCGGCGAAGCCGACATGAACGCGCGCGCGATCTGCCGGCGGGACCACGCCGAAGCGGCCGGTCGGCGTCATCACGTCGAGCTCGTCGCCGCATTTGAGATCTTCGGCGGCCCAGCTCGAAAACGCGCCGCCGTCGACCTTCTTGACGGCGATACGGATCTCGCCATCGTCAGGGCCGGAACAGATCGAATAGGAGCGGCGCACCTCCTCGCCGTCGAGCATGGTGCGCAGTGTCAGGTACTGGCCGGGCGTGAAGGCGTAATCGCCGGCGAGTTCGCCGGGAATGGCGAAGGTCATCGAGACGGCGTCGGACGCCTCGCGGCGGAGGTCATTAACGGCCAGGCGATGGAAGCGCGGTGCGGCTGCGGACATCACGGGCACCCTCGTTCGGTCTCCCCGTCGTCATTGCGAGCGAAGCGAAGCAATCCAGAATCTTTCCGCGGACGCAGTCTGGATTGCTTCGTCGCAAGAGCTTCCCGCAATGACGATTGGGTTGGCATTTGTGTGCCTCAATGACACTTGAAATAATCGAAGGGTTCGCGGCAGGCCTTGCAGCGCCACAGCGCCTTGCAGGACGTGGAGCCGAACTCGGACAACAGCTCCGTCTTGTCGGAGCCGCATTGCGGGCACGCGACGGCCTGCTCGCCGAACAGCGCGCGGCGCGAGTTCGAGGGCTGCGGCGGCGCGATGCCGCAGGCGCGCAGCTTGCGGCGCCCCTCCTCGCTTATCCAGTCCGTGGTCCAGGCCGGCGACAGCACCGTGCGCACCTTCGGACGACGGAAGCCCGCGCCGCTCCAGCGCGAGCTCGATTTCGAGCGCAATCATGTTCATGGCCGGACAGCCCGAATAGGTCGGCGTGATCGCGACCTCGACATCATCGCCGTCGAGCGCAACCTCGCGGAGCACGCCGAGATCAGCGATGGTCAGCACCGGGATCTCGGGATCGACTACGCTTGCCGCGGCGTTCCAGGCGCGTTGGCGCAGCTCGCTGTCACGCTCCAGCACGCTCACCATGTCAGCCCCGGGAACGTGCGCTGCATCGACTGCAGCTCGGACAGGAGGTGGCCGAGATGCTCGCTGTGACGCCCGAAGCGGCCGCCCTGCTGCATCCATTCGTTCCGGGGCAGCTCAAGTGTCGCTTCGCCGGCAACGTCGGACAACGTCGTCAACCAACGAGCGCGCAAGCTGGCCGGATCAATGGCGATGCCGGCCTGGATCAGGGCGCGCTCGCCGTCGTCGACCGAGAACATCTCGCCGGTGAAAGCCCAGAGATGATCGATCGCGCCTTGCGCCCGTCGATGGCTTTCGTCCGTGCCGTCGCCGAGCCTGATGATCCATTCCGAGGCGTGGCGCAGGTGATAGGCGCTCTCCTTCTCCGACTTCGCGGCAATGGCGGCAAGCGTCGTATCGCGCGAGCTCATCATGGCACGCCAGTAAAGGTCGGCGAAGGCGGAATAGAAGAATTGCCTCACCAGCGTCTGGGCAAAGTCGCCATTCGGCTGCTCAACCAGCAGCAGATTGCGGTACTGCCGAACGTCGCGCAAGTAAGCGAACTTGTCCTCGTCGTTGTCCTTGCCTTCGACCTTGGCGGCGTAGCTGTAGAGCTCGCGTGCCTGACCAATGAGGTCGAGCGCGATGTTGGAGAGCGCCATGTCCTCTTCCAGCATCGGCGCGTGCCCGCACCATTCCGACAGCCTGTGGCCGAGGATCAGCGCATCGTCGGCGCGGCGCAGCGTATAGAGCACCAGCGGCGTTTCGGAGACCTGGATGTTGGCGCAAGACATCAGATCATCCCCATCACATGTGCCCCACTTCTTCCGGCACTTCGTAGAACGTCGGATGCCGGTAGATCTTGGATTCGGCCGGCTCGAACATCATGCCCTTCTCGGCCGGATCGCTCGCGGTGATCGCGCTCGACGGCACGACCCAGATCGACAGGCCCTCGCCGCGACGGGTGTAGATGTCGCGGGCGGCTTGCAGGGCCATGGTCGCGTCGCTGGCATGCAGCGATCCCACGTGCTTGTGCGCGAGCCCGTTACGGCTGCGAATGAAGACCTCCCACAGCGGGGTGTTCGGCGTGGCCATCGTGATCTCCCTATTCGGCAGCTTGCGCGGTCCGACGCCGCGCGCGCTTGGCGGCATAGGCGGCTGCCGCCTCGCGCACCCAGGCGCCCTCCTCGTGTGCCTTGCGGCGCGCGGCCATGCGGTCGCGGTTGCAGGGGCCATTGCCGGCGAGCACCTGCTTGAATTCGGTCCAGTCGATCTCGCTGTAGCGCCAGTGTCCGTCGGCGTCCTGAATCATGCCGGGATCGGGAATGGTGAGGCCGAGATATTGCGCCTGCGGCACGGTGGCATCGACGAATTTCTGGCGCAGCTCGTCATTGGAGAAGCGCTTGATCTTCCACCTCGTCGAGGTGTCGCTGTGCTGGCTCGTGGCATCCGGCGGGCCGAACATCATCAGCACCGGCCACCACCAGCGGTTCAGCGCATCCTGCGCCATCGCCTTCTGCTCGTCGGAGCCGCGGCACAGCATCACCATGATTTCGTAGCCCTGGCGCTGGTGGAAGGATTCCTCCTTGCAAACACGGATCATCGCCCGCGCATACGGACCGTAGGAGCAGCGGCACAGCGGGATCTGGTTCATGATCGCGGCGCCGTCGACCAGCCAGCCGATCGTGCCGATGTCGGCCCAGGTCAGCGTCGGATAGTTGAAGATCGAGGAATATTTGGCCTTGCCCGCGAGCATGGCATCGACCAACTCCTCGCGAGACGAGCCGAGCGTCTCGGCGGCGGCGTAGAGATAGAGGCCGTGGCCGCACTCGTCCTGCACCTTGGCGAGCAGCGCGGCTTTGCGGCGCAGCGTCGGAGCGCGAGTGATCCAGTTGCCTTCGGGCAGCATGCCGACGATTTCGGAATGGGCGTGCTGGGAGATCTGGCGGCTGAGCGTCTTGCGGTAGGCCGCCGGCATCCAGTCGTTCGGCTCGATGCGTTCCTCTGCATCGATGCGGGCCTGGAACTGCGCAGCCCTGGCCGCGTCTTCGAGACCGCGATCGTCGGTCTCGGCCGTGTTCAGCGCCTGGGTGTACATGCGCATCCTCCCGATTTATTGGGAGAGAATATATAACAGAAATTATCCCATGCAAGATATTTCTGTAACATATAAGTCAGGCGCCGAACCTCCGTTCCAGGAGCTTCCGGGCCGCCGGCAACGCCCCCTTTTCGTTGATTCCATGGCCGTCGAGCCATTGTTCCGAGGTAGCGAGAAGCGCGCGATAGATCTCGCCGCAGAGCGCGCGGGCCGCCCTTCCCGGCCAATCCGCCGGCAACAGGCCTTCGGGCAGCAGCGGGTCGCGTAGCACGACACGGCGATAGTAGTGGATCAGCAGGATACGCGCGGTGAAGGCATCGGCCTCGGACAGCTCCGTACCGCGCGCGATCGCGGCACGGAGCGGCTCGAACGTCTTCATGAACTTCAGATAGGCATCCGCGGTGCGATCGAGCGGCCAGCTCGCGCTGAGCAGACGACGCCCGCTGTCGTCCTCCGCCGAGACTTCGAGACGGATGGCGCCCGCAGCCTCGTCCGGCACCGGCACGCCCGACGGCGCGACCCAGACGCCCGGCAGCGGGCTGCCGAAGCCGACATTGCGCAGCGCCTCCCGCGAGGCGTCGCGGTCCTCGCCATTGCCGATCAGCAGCAGTTCGAAACGGCCGGTCCAGTTCGACGGCGGCGGATCGTAGATGTGGCGCGTGGCAGCTTCAAACGTCTGCCGACCCTTGTCGGCCAGGCGATAAAAACTGTTCCGCCCGACCTTTTCGCGCGTCAGCCACCCGTCGGCGGCAAGCCGGGACATCGCGGTGCGGACGACGCCGCTGTCGATATCCAGGCTTTCGAAGAATTCCAGCAGCGTCCCCAGCCACACGGAGCCGCCGCGCGGCACGATGGCGTCGCCGAACACGGTGATGACGATCGAGCCGGTGCGCGACGGCTCGCGCTTGAGCTGGTCGATGATGCGGGAGAGCGGATGCGCCATGCACGAGCCATAGCGCGTTTGATGCGGGCGCGACAATGGACGAGGCGACCATCGAAGCAGGAGCCGGGCTCGATCCTTCGAGACGGCGCTTCGCGCCACCTCAGGATGAGGTCTGCCTGTCTTTGCGCGGCATCACTTATTTCGACCCTCATGGTGAGGAGCGCGGCAAAGCCGCGCGTCTCGAACCATGAAGGCCCGACTACCGATGCGGATCGGGATAGGCCAGGCTGCGCCAGCCGCTGCGGTCGAACGGACGCCACTGGCCTTCCTTCTGCGCGAGCCGATCGGCAACGGCGTAAACCGCTGCGGGATGATGGCCCATGCCGCAATGGCTGCTCTCGACCTCGATGCTCTCGGTCTGCGCGCCCGTCTTCTCCATGCAGCCCTGCCAGGCGCAAATGCCGTCGGTGCGGCTGAAGATGGCGGTGGTCGGCACCGGCGGTGGAGCGGCGAGCTCGCCACCGAACTGCGGATCGACCTCGTCAGACTTCCGTCCGCTCGCCCATTCGTAGACGCGCCAGGCGTTGGTCGAGCGCGGATCGCCGGCAAAGGGGCTGCCGAGCGTGATCACCTGGCGCACGCGCTCCGGCATCATCTTGGCGAGCTGGCGGGCATAGAGGCCGCCGAGGCTCCAGCCGACAAGGCTGATCTTGCGTCCGTGCTTGTCGCTGAGCTCCCGGACCAGATCGAGCATGGCGTCCTGCACGCCCTCGCGCAGGCCGTAGTTGCGACCCTGACGCCAGCCGCTCACCGCATAGCCCTTGTTCGTCAAAAACGCGCGTAGCGCGCGCGTCGACGCATCGGAAGCCACGAGGCCCGGCAGCACCAGTACCGGATGTCCATCGCCGTGTGGCGCAAGGCTCAAGAGCGGCAGCGCGCCCAGGAATGCGCCGAACTCGTGGATCGAGCGCCCTTCCAGAAACATCAGGGTACGGGAGGGCGGACGCAGCGTCTGGGCAGTTGCGGTCATCGATGTTTCCCCCTGGGAAGACTTCTGGAAAGGACGCCGACTGCGATGCCGGCAAATAGCCATGAATTCCAATGCACCGGCTTCTCGAACGTTCCGCAGCGCAACATGAATCAGCTAGGCGGCCGGTTCCCGACATTCAAGCGGGAGAGATGTGGGGCGACAATAGGCCCGGAAGGTAATGCTGACGGCCGTGACGCAAAAGTCACAACAATCGAAGCAGGAATTCCACGGAATAGAGCGCAAGACCCGCGAGACCGCCGATCAGCGAGCCATTGAAGCGGATGTATTGCAGGTCGCGCCCGATGTTGATTTCGATCAGCGCAATCAGCTGCGTCATATTCCACGCCTTGACCTGATCAGAGATGAAGGTGGAGACGCCGCTCTTCTGGTCGGCCACGAAGCTGCGCAGCACCGCCACCAGGCCTTTGTTGATCTCGCCGCGCAGTTCGGCATCGCCAGCGAGCGCCTCGCCAGCCGCGACGAACATGCCGGCGAGATGATGCTGCAGCACCTGCGTCTCGCCGCTCGCGCTGCGCTCGATGAAGGCGCGCGTGTTGGCCCAGACGGTGCGGGCGAGTTCGGCAAGCTCGGGACGCGCGAGCAGATCGCGCTTCAAGCCGTCGATGCGGTCGATATAGGCCTGGTCAGTGCCGAGCCGATCGACGAAGCTCAGCACCATGCGATCGAACTCGCCGCGGAACGGATGCTTGGGATCGCTGCGCACCTCATTGAAGAAAGCGGTGGCTGACGCCACGATCTTGTTCACCAGAAACTTGTCGGCGCGATAGAGCTTCAGCAGGGTCGGCAACTCCGCGCGCACTTTCTCGCGGATCATCGCCATCGTTTCCTTCTGGTTCAGCGTCTCATGCATCACGCGCAGGAGATCGTCGAACAGGATCTGGTGCCGCCCCTCCGCCACGAAACCGCGTAGCGTGCCAGCGGCGAGCGGCGCAAGATCGATCGCCTGGAGCTGCGATGACATCCGGCGGATGATGAAGGTCATCAGGCCGGAGCTTTCGGTGGCGGAAACGGCGTCCGGCAGCAGGCGCAGCGCGAAACGCGCCAGATCATCGCTGCGCTTGCGGTCACGCAGCCAGTCCGCAACGAAGGAGCCGAAATCGATTTCCTTCAGCTTGGCCTCGACGGGACCGGCGTCGAGGAAATGCACCTGGATGAATTCGCCGAGCTTGTCGGCGATGCGGGCCTGATTGCTCTGGATGATCGCAGTGTGCGGGATCGGCAGGCCGAGCGGCCGCTTGAACAGCGCCACCACCGCATACCAATCGGCGAGGCCACCGATGGTGGCGGCTTCCGCGAAGGCTGCGACGAAGCCGAACACGGGATGCACTGGGACAAGCCATTTCGCGACGACAAAAAGCAGAAGCGTCGAGGCCAGCACCAGCGTCGCCAGCGCCTTCACGCGGCGCAGTTCGGCCGCGCGTTCGGCATCGCCGGGGGTGTCGAAGGAGAAGGTGGCGGGTGGAGTCATTGTGAATTGAAGACTACGTCATTCCGGGGCGATGCGAAGCATCGAACTATGGTGCGCAATTGCGCACCTGAGAATCTCGAGATTCCGGCTTCGCCCTTGGGGCGCCCCGGGATGACGGTGGATGTGCTTACGGCAGCTCAAACAAAAGGCCCGCCGAAGCGGGCCTCAAATTCAGTTTTGACTCAGGCGCCAGGTCAGGCGGTCTTGTTGTAGACCTTGGCGAAATTGTCCTGAGCGGACTTCGCACCGTTGGCGGCGAGGTTGCCGAGATAGTCGGCGGTCGCCTTCGCACGCGAGACGAACACTTCGCCGCGGGAGCGGAGCAGGCTCGACTGGATCTCGATGGCTTCGCTGATCGATTTTGCCGACGCCAGCTTGTCGATGCCCGAGAAGAACGCCTCGGCGTCCTCGTAGATCGCCTGCTGGATGTTCCGACTGATCTTGCCGGCCTCGGCGACGGATTCGGCCACTGCGTTCTCGACAGCGGCGGTCACCCGCTCGGAGCCGGCGAAAGCCTCGGCGGCACGGTCCTTGGCAGTGTTGGCAGTCTTCTTGACGAATTCGCGGGCGGCTTCGGGAACTTCCAGATTCTGGATGTTCTTGAAAGCGTCCTTGAAGCCCTCGAAAGCGGTGGTGGTTTCAGTGGTCATGGGGGTTCTCTCCATCCTCATTGATCTGAGCTATGGGCTCACCCCGTCCTCATTGGCCCAGGGTATGGTTTATATGGCGCGGTCTATTGTGCGATGCAACATCCATATTGCAATGCGGCATCACAAGACTGTGACATTCGTTGCGGAACGGTATCATAATAGCTCTCTACTCGAATGGTCTGACGATCGGCCCGATTTGGATCCATTGTCGCGGCGCTCTCAGTGCTGGACGGCGCCCGGCACCCCATACGCCTCCATCTGAGCCTGGACCTGCGCGATGTTGTGACCGAGCACGACGATGTCGTGGGTCTTGCCGTCGACATCCCGGACATGGTCGCGCAGCAGCGCCTCGGCCTTGAAGCCGAGGCTTTCGAACAGGGCGATCGCCGCCTGCTGATCGACCGTCATCTGGACCGAGAGCTTCTCCAGGCCGGCGCCGAGCGCGAGCGCAAAGGTCTCCTGCGAGAGCGCCTTGCCCACTCCCTTGCCGCGGACATTGGGCAAGACCACCATCCGTATCTCGCCGACGTGCGGCGACCAGGAATGCGGATCGCGCACCAGCGTGCCGCAGCCGACGACCCTGCCCTCTTTCACCGCGAGCAGGCTCTGAATCGCGCCGCCCTCGATCTCCTTGACCCAGGCCGACAGCACTTTCGGCTGGCTGATATTGCGGGGGAGGAACAGCAGATCGTGGGTCGGCAGGCCCTTGCCGAAAGCCAGCACCGCGGCCTCGTCCGCACGCGACATCAAGCGGATCTCGACATCGCCCGCGTCGGTCTTGACCTGACGCGGATAGGAACGCTGCTCATTCATGTCGATCTCTTTCCTAGCCAGGAGTCCAGTTTCGGCCACAGCCGCTTCACGGCATTGGCGCCCGCCACGAGAGAGACGTGACCGCCCTTCAGGATCACCTCTTCCTTGTCGGTCGACCCGATCTTGGCGATCAGGTGCTTTGCGGCTTCATACGGCACGATGTGATCGTGCTCCGCGACCGCATGCAGGATCGGCACCTTGATGTCTTCCAGCTTCGCCGCGCGGCCGCCAACCGACATGGTGTCGTTGAACAGCTTGTTGTCCCACATCAGGTCCTTGGTGATGGCGCGGAAATACTCGCCCGCAAGCGGCAGGGTGTCGGTCGCCCAGCGGTCGAACATGCGATAGGACTTCACGAACTCGTCGTTCCAGATGTTCTCCCAGAGCTGGATCTGACTCACCGTGCGCGAGGCCGGGCGCAGCATCTCGAACGAGGACAGGATCATTTCCGGCGGCACGTTGCCGACGCTGTCGACGAGATGGTCGACGTCGAAATAGCGCCGGTCGGAGAAGTTCGAGAACAGCTTCATCTCGCGGAAGTCGATCGGCGTGGTGAAGCAGATCAGATTCTTCATCGGCCCGTCCTTGTGGATCGAGCCGTAGAGCAGCGAGAGCACGCCGCCGAAGCAATAGCCGATGACGGAGACGTCCTGCTCGCCGGAATCGGTTTGCACGCGGCGGACGCAGTCCGGGATGAAGTCGAGGACGTAGTCCTCCATACGCAGGCTCTTCTCCTCCGGTCGCGGGGCGCTTCAGTCCAGCATGTAGACGTCGTAGCCGCGCCTCAGCAGGAATTCGATGAAGCTCTGGCCGGGCATGAGGTCGAGGATGTAGCCGCGGTTGGTGGTCGCCATCACGATCAGCACCGGCACGCGGTAGATCTCGTCCGACATCGGGCGATAGTGGTAGAGGCTCATGGTTCCGCGCGAATGCAGCACATCTTTCGGTGTCGAGCCGAGCGAGGGCCCCGAGGTCGAGAAATACTCGACGCCTTTGATGCTGCGCTGGATCGCGCGCTGCACTTCGGACTGGATCCGCTCCGGGATGGACGCGAAATCAAGTCCCGCCGGCGCGTTCATTTTTGCTCTCCGCCTTCGGACGGCGGACGTTTGGTGCGCGGCGGCCGCGGAGCGGCGCCGACCTGCTGCGCACCCGAACTGGTCGACATCTGGCTCAACATCGACTTGATCTCGCCGAGTTGGCCTTCAATCGACTGAAGCCGCTCCGCGATGCCGGTCATCTGCTCGCGGCTCGGCAGGTTCATGGAGAGCAGGTATTTCTCCATGAGATCGCCGAACTGCTTCTGAGCACCTGCAGCAACGCCGCCGGCGCGGTTCACGGCTTGCGAGAACTCGGGCGTCTCCATCGCCTTGTTCGCGAAAGAGTTGAAACCCTTCTCCATCTCGCCGACCATCTTCTGCCACAAGGCGACCGGATCGGTGATCTTGTCGGTCATCAGCGTCCTCCCATGTGGAGGGCTTTGCACCCTTCTTTTCTTGCCATACCACACCGTTGCGAGATGCCGGTCAACCGGCAAGCAGCGGGCGCGGTGTCGCGCACGCGGCTTCTTTGCGGAACGAAACCGTGCGATACAGCATCGACCAGCAGGAGGGACCAAGCCCGTGATCGCCCATCAGTCGCCCCAGACCGTCCGCGCCAATGGCATCGACATCTGCTACGAGATCTTCGGCAGCGACAATGCGGAGCCGCTGCTGCTGATCATGGGGCTCGGGGCGCAGATGATCCATTGGGACGATGCGTTCTGCGAGCAGCTCGCCGCGCGCGGCTTCCGCGTGATCCGCTTCGACAACAGAGACATCGGCAAGTCGAGCCATCTCACGGGCGGCAAGCGCCTGACCCCGCTCGAGCTGCTGAAGCTGCGTTTCCTCAGGATTCCCGTGGCCGCAACCTACAAGCTGATCGACATGGCCAAGGATACGGTCAGCTTGATGGATGCACTCGGCATCAAGTCGGCGCATCTGGTCGGGGCATCCATGGGCGGCATGATCGCGCAGGAGGTGGCGCTGTCGTTTCCGCATCGCGTGCGCTCGCTGACCTCGATCATGTCGACGACGGGCAATCCGCGCGTGCCGCCGCCGACCCGCGAGGCCGCGGCGATGCTGATGGCCCCGCCACCGCGCAGCAAGGAGGAGTTCATCGTCCGCTACGGCCAGACCTGGAAAGTGCTGCGCGCCGGACATTTTCCGGAGGAGGAAGCGCTCGACCCCGGCCGCGCCGAGCGCGTGTTCGCGCGCGGGCTCAACCCGGCCGGCGTCGGCCGCCAGCTCCGCGCCGTGCTGGCGTCCGGCAGCCGCAAGGAACGGCTGCATAGCGTGAAGACCCCGACGCTGGTGATCCACGGCACAGTCGATCCGCTGGTCCATCCCGAGGGCGGCAAGGACACGGCGGCGTCAATCCCGAATGCCAAGCTGTTGATGATCGAAGGCATGGGCCACGCCTTGGCGATGCGCTTCTGGCCCGAGATCATCGACGCCATCGACAAGCATGCGCACGGCGCGGCGGCGCAGGCGGCTTAGTTCTTCCGCGCGATCCAGATCACGTGGCGCGCGCCGCCGCCTCTGCCGGTGGCGCGGACGTTGACCTCGTTGACGTCGAAGCCGGCGGTACGGAGCCGCTTGGTGAAAGCGGGGTTCGGGCCCGACGACCAGACGGCGAGCACGCCGCCCGGCCGCAGCGCGGTCTTCGCCGCCTTCAATCCGCTCGCATCATAGAGGGCATCGTTGCCTTTCCGCGTCAGCCCTTCCGGCCCGTTGTCGACGTCGAGGAGGACCGCATCGAAGGCGGAACGATTTGCCCGGATAGTATCGCCGACGTCGGCCTCCAGGATGCTAAGCCTGGCATCATCGAGACTGTCGCCGAAGACCTCCGCCATCGGGCCCCGCGCCCAGGCGACGACCGCGGGCACGAGCTCGGCGACCACGACCTTCGCCTTAGGTCCAAGCACGGCCAGCGCCGCCCGCAGCGTAAAACCCATGCCGAGGCCGCCGATGAGGACGACGGGCCTTGCAACTTTCTCGATCTGCTTCGCGGCGAGCGTCGCCAGCGCGGCTTCGGAGCCCGACAGGCGATTGTTCATCAGCTCATTGGTGCCGAGCTTGATTGAAAACTCCTTGCCCCGCCTCATCAGGCGGAGCTTCTCGTCAGAGCCGGGGATTTCTGCGGTGTCGATCTTTTCCCAGGGAATCATGAGAGACGTTTAGCACGATCGGGCGGGCCGTCACCCACCAGCCCAGACATCCAGCACATACCGATTGGCCGCGCCCATCTCCTCGATCCAGCGCGCAGCCGTTGTGGTGTCGCTGCCGGTCTTCTCGCGCTGGATCGCGACCAGCGCCGCCTTCACGTCGGGCTCCATCCTGCCGCCGTCACCGCAGACATAGATGATGGCGCCCTGCTCGATCAGCGGCCAGACCTTGTCCTTCTGCGCGGCGAGCACATGCTGCACATAGGTCTTCGGTCCATCCGCACGCGAGAATGCCGTGAAGAGCTCGGCGATGCCGCCTGCCGCCAGTGCCTTCAGCTCGTCGGCATAAAGAAAATCCTGGTCGGGATGGCGACAGCCGAAGAACAGCATGGCGGGTCCGAGGACGGCACCCTTCGCCTTGCGCGCGGCGCGCTCCTGAAGGAAGCCGCGGAACGGCGCAAGCCCCGTACCCGGGCCGATCATGATGATCGGCACGGATGAATCATCGGGCAGCCGGAAGCCCGCCTTGGTCTCGCGCACCGTCGCATAGATCACATCGCCCGCAAGTCGATTGGCGAGGTAGTTCGAGCAGATGCCTTTGTAGACGCCACGGCCAGAGGCGGCCGGCCCCTCGACCACGCCGACGGTGATGCTGCAACGCGCCGGATCGACCGACGGCGAGGAGGAGATCGAGTAATAACGCGGCGCCAGCAGCGAAAGCATTTCGAGATAGACGTGGAACGGCAGTTCGCAGGCTGGATAGTCCAGCAGCAGGTCGAACACCGATTTGCGTTTGGCCAATATCTCACTGCGGTGGCGCTCGAGCGGCTCGGCCTCCTCGCCGACGAAGGCCAATAGCTTCGGCTTGGTGACAGGGCAGCGGGTGTGCTCGGCCATGATCTGGATCTGCCTGCGCGTCGCGACCTGCTGCAGCTCGACGAACTCGCTGAGCAGGCGGCCGACCGACACCGCCTCGCCCACGGGTAGTTGCGCACGGCGTCCCTCGGCCACTTGCAGCCTGATCTGGTCGGCCGGCAGGAAACCGAAGCGGCGGGCCACAGAATCCACCAGCGTCGGATCGTTGCGCGGAACCACGCTCAAATGATCCCCGACACGGTAGGTGACGTTGGACGGCAACTGCACCTCGATGTGGCGTGTCGAGCGCTCCGAGGGATTGGAGCCACTCTTGTTCTGGAGCTCGTCATTGACCAGCACCCTCATGGCCACCGCGCCGCCCTGGGAGACGATGGTGTTGACGGCGGTCACGGCCACCGGCTCGATCGCGTAGAGCGGATCGTCCTCCGCCGTGCGGGTGAAATTCCAGTCGATACCGAACTCCTTGGTCGCGACCTGGCCCGCCGCCGGGAACCATTTCTGAAACTGGCCATCGAGATCGCTACGTGCATCGCCCTCGCCGCGCGGATAGACCGCGCGCGCACCATGGGCCGACAATTGCTCGTCGATGAAGCGCGGCACCGACTGGTAGGTCGCCGCCCAATCGCTGTTGCCGCAGCCGAACACGGCGTAGCGCACTCCGGCAAAGGCGTCCTTCGGCAAGTCGCCGCCGAGCCATTTGACGAACTGCGTCGCATTGTCAGGCGGTGCGCCGTTGTAGGAGGCGCAGATGATCAGCACGCCACCCTCTTGCGGCAACCTGCCGACATAGTCGTCGAGCGGGCCGAGATGCACGGCGAAACCGTTGATCTCCGCAAGGTCGGCCATGCGCGTGGCAAGCTCCTCGGCGGTGCCGAGATTGGAGCCGTAGAGCACCAGCATCGGCGTGTTATGGCCGGGCCGCGTCGTCGGCTGCCGCGGAGGCTTCGGCGCTGTAGTCGCGGCGACAGGGCCGCCATAGGCGCCGCGCTCGCGATCGGCGCGCGGACGCACCTTGATCTTGAAGCCTTCCGGCTTGATCGTCAGCGTCTCTTTCAAGTGCATCTGGTAGCGCTGATGATCGATCAGCTTGAAACGTTGCAGGATCATGCCGAGCGCGAGCGCGGCCTCGTGCATCGCAAAGCCGCGGCCGATGCAGGCGCGCTGGCCGTTGCCGAACGGCTTCCAGGCATTGATCGGCCGCTTGGCCTCCGCCTCGCGGCTGAAGTTCTCGGGATCGAAGACGTCCGGGTTCGGCCCCCAGACAGAGGGATCGCGATGTAGCGCGGTCACCAGGATGGTGGTGAAAGTGCCTTTCCTGAGCTTGTACTTGCCGCCGCCGATGGACTCGTCCTGGAGCGGCGAGATGCCGTAGGCCGGCGCCGGGGGCCACAGCCGCAGCGCCTCCTTCAGGATCTGCGTGATGTAGGTGAGCTGCGTCACCTGCTGGTAGGACGGCTTCGCATTAACATCCGGGCCGAAGACGCGGTCGACCTCGTCATAGGCCTTCTTGAGAATGTCCGGATGCTTGAGCAGTGCATAGAGCGTGTAGGACAACAGGCCGCTGGTGGTCTCGTGGCCCGCGATCAGGAACGTGTTGATCTGGTAGCGGATATTGACGTCGTCGAGCTGCTCGCCGGTCGCGCGGTCGACGCCGGTCATCATCGCGGCGAGCATGTCCTTCTTGTCGTCGATGCCCTCCGCAGTTTTGCGACGCTCGGCGATGATCTCGTCGACCATCCTGTTCATGAAGGCGACATCTTCGGCGAGCGTCTTGCGGCGCTTCTGCATCCAGAGCTGCTCGAACGGCAGGCCGCGCGTCATCATGATGGTTTCGAGCGAGCGCACGAGCGACTCGACGAACGGATGGTAGTCGCGCCGATAGAAGGAATTGAAGCGGTAGTCGAAGCCGCACAGGCCGATCGTATCCAGCGTCAGCGCAGTCATGTCGTGGACGACGTCGATCTCGTCATCGGCGTTGAGCCGCTCCCATTTGTTGACGAGCTGCTCGGCGATGTCGACCATGCTCGCGTGGTAGGACTGCATGGCGCGGTTGCCGAACGGCTGGAGCAGGATGTTGTGCGCCTTGCTCCAGTTCGGCTCGTTGGTATCAGCCGTGAAAAGGCCGTCGCCACCGACCGCACGCACACGCCGCAGCGCACCGCGCACGGTCTTGTCGAAGCGTTTTTCGTCGGAGAGCTCGTCGACGAGATCGTGGCCGGAGACGACGACAATCGGCGAGCCCATCATGTCCAGCCAGAAGATCGGCCCCAGCTCCTTCGCGAGCCGCGTCAGGTGCTGCACAGGCGCAGACGAATCCAGCGACAGCATGTTGCCGACCACCGGCTTGGTCGGCGGGTGCGGGATCGGGTCCAGACGGTTCTTGGATGACATTTAACTACGTTCCCCCCTGCCGTCATTCCGGGGCGATGCGCAGCATCGAACCCGGAATCTCGAGATTCTCAGGTGCGCAAGTGCGCACCATAGTTCGCCCTTCGGGCGCCCCGGAATGACGTCTCATTCGAACCGACGACTGCGTCGTCACCCAAACCGCCTTCTACGCCATTCGATCAGCTTGGCGCTGACCTCTTCCGGCTTCTCCTGCTGCGTCCAATGGCCGCTGTCCCTCACGAGATACTTCTCGAGGTCATCGATCAGCTTCTCCATGCCGTCGGCCGCCGAGGGCGGCAGCACGGCATCGTTCTCGGCCATGATCATCAACGACGGGACGTGGATGTGATGATCCAATCCCTTCGCGCGCTCCCAATTGCGCGTAAAATTGCGATACCAGTTGATGCCGCCGGTGAAGCCGGTTTTTGTGAACGTGTCGACGAACACTTTCTTCTCCTCCGCCGACAGGATCGGCGTGCGCGGATCGACCTTGGCGTCGTACGCCGCGATCATCTGCGGGAAGGCCAGATTGGTCTTCGACGAAGCGCCGACACCCGCGATCGGCGGCTCGTCCGGTTTCGCCGCTGGCTTTGCCAGCGGCTTGCGCATGAAAGCGTCGAAGGTCTGCTCGACGCGGCTGCCGAAGATCCTGTCCGGCTCCCGCGCGGGATCCTGGAATTGGACGATGTACATCTGGTCGCCGTAACGCTGGCGGAACAGCGCGATGGGGTCGATCGGCATGCGGTCCCAATGCGGCGTGTTGACGCCGACGACGCCTGCGACGCGCGAGGGATGCCGCAGCGGCATCTGCCAGACCACGAAGCCACCCCAGTCATGGCCGACGAAGATCGCCTTGTCGATGTTCAGGTGATCGAGCAGACCGACGAGATCGCCGGTCAAATGTTCCATGTCATAGGCTTCGACCGGCTCAGGCCGATCGGTCGCGCCATAGCCGCGCTGGTCCGGGGCAATCACCCGGATGCCGGCCTCGCTCAGCGCCTTGATCTGGTGACGCCAGGAAAAGGCGAGCTCCGGCCAGCCGTGGCACAGCACAATCGGCGGCTTGTCGTCGGCCGGGCCCGCCTCATAATAGCCCATGCGGATTCCGTTCGTCTGCGCGAACTTGAGCGGCGGCATTTCAATCATCATGGCTTCCCTATTCCGCCGCACCCTTGATGTCGGCGGCCGGCGGCGCATACGCCGCCTCCAGCGCGGCAAACTCCTCCGGCAGCATATCGCACATCACCTGCACATGCGGAATGATGTTGGCCCCGACGATGAAACCGAAATCGAGCTGGTCGCGGTAGCTCTGCACGGTGATGTTGAGCGCCTGCCCGTGCGTCGAGATCGACACCGGGAAGATGTGCAACAGCTCGGCGCCGGCGGCATAGAGCGTCTGCCGCGGCCCGGGCACGTTGGACACCGTGATGTTGGCAGCCGGCGGCAGCACGTCGGAGAGATTCGAGCGGCTGTAGAGCAGCGCCAGGATCTGCACCATGATCGGCGCGCCTAGCATCGAGATGTTGGAGACCTGGGGCATCAGCGCACGCAAGGGATGCGACATCTCCTTGGACTTGGTCGATTGCGCGATGATCGCCTCCAGCCGCGCCTTGGGATCCTCGATGTTGGTCGCGATCGAGCAGATCATGCCGAACACCTGGTTGTTGGCCTCGGTGTTGCCCTCCTCACGCAGCGAGATCGGCACCGCTGCGGTCAAGGATTTCGCCGGCAGCGTGCCGTATCGCAGGAGATAGCGGCGGACCACGCCCGAGGCGAGCGCCAGCACGACGTCGTTGAGCTTGCCGCCGGCCTGCTTGGCCAGAGCCTTCGCCCGGGACAGCGGGATCGACACGCCGGCGAAGCTCCGCTCCGAGGAGATGGTCTTGTTGAGCATGGTCGCCGGCGAGACCATGCTGGCGAGACTCTCGCGCGACTTCGGATCGGCGATCTTGCCGAGCACATCGGACACGCTCTTGAGCACGGCCGGGATGTTGCCGGCGAAGCGCACCGCGCTCTCGATCTGGTACATCGCATTGTCGAACAGGATCGAGCCGATGTCGCTCTTGCCGGTGCGCGGCAATTGCAGGTTCTTCGCCGCCGCCGAGGCATCGAGCGGCTGGCTGAACAGCTGCTGATAGGAATCGAGCAGGTTCGCGGCGATGTCGCGCGGCTCCTGTCCGGGCTTGCTTCCAGCCGTCGGCGGATCGACCTTCCGCGGGATCGGCGAGATATCGTAGATCATGTTGGTCAGCGCAGCGCCCGCGCCGCCATCGATCGCGGCATGATGCATCTTGGAATAGAGCCCGACCTCGTTGTCCTTCATGCCCTCGAAGACGTAGAACTCCCAGAGCGGGCGGGCGCGGTTCAGGAGCTTGGCATGCATCCAGCCGACGATGCGCTCCAGCGTGGCGCGGTCGCGCGGTTGCGGCAGGCTGGCGCGAAAAATGTGACGGTCGATGTCGAACTGATCATCCTCGACCCAGGAGGGGTGATCGATGTCGAGCGGGGCCTTCTCCAGCCGTGCCTTAAGGATCGGCGCGATGTGCAGGCGCGAGACGATCATCGCCTTGAAGTCTTCGAAGAAGTCGCCCCTGTAATCGTCGGGCAGGCGAAAGATCGCCATGCTGCCGACATGCATCGGCATTTCGGGCGTTTCCAGATAAAGAAACGACGCGTCCAGCGACGACAGCTTCTTCCCGTCTGCCATGGCTCCCTCCCGCAAGATTTGACGGGCGCCTTAGGCGGCGCTTCTCGTCAGGCGGATACTGCCTGTTCCGGCGGGGCATATGCAATGGCAAACGGCCCTGCCCGGTCAAATGGCCGGAATTCCCCCTCCGGTTGCGCCAGGCGATCCGCCACGGCCCACAGCGCCGCGGGGTTGACCCCGAGCCCGATATGGCTCGCCAGGTGCACCTCGATGTTCTCGGCACGCGCGGAGGGACGAAGCAGACAGGTCCGCCAGTTCACCATACCGTCGGCGCGCGAATAGATCGAGGTCGTCGGCACCGGCAGATCGCCGGCAATCGCCTCGCGCGCTTCGGCAAAATCCTCCACCCTCTCGCCGGACAGCGCTTCGTAAAGCCGCGTCGCGTTGGTGGCCCGCACGTCGTTCGCAAAGGGGCTGCCGAGCGTGATGACGTAACGGATCTTGTCGGGTGCCCAAAGCGCGAGATCGCGGGCATAGACGCCGCCGAGGCTCCATCCGACCAGGCTGACCTTGCGTCCGCTCGCGCCATGGATTTCGGCCAAGCGAGTGCGCAGCGAATCCCGCATCCGCCCGAGCCCCCCGAGATTGCGGCCCATCCGCCAGGCATGTGCCTCATAACCGAGCTCGCTGAGGTAGTGCCGCATCGGCGCCATCGAGAGGTCGCTGGCGAGAAACCCCGGCAGCGCCAGCACCGGATGGCCGTCGCCCCTCGGCGCGCGCATCAGGAGCGGCGACAGCAGCAGGCTTGCATTCAATTCGAACAGTCCACGGGCTTCGGCCAGCAGCAGGCCGAGACCTGGCGGACGAAGCCGGCCCGATTCCAGCGCCCCGTCCGGTCCGGTCGACACTATTTTTTCTTGTCGCCGCTGCGGGAGCCGCCGAGGCCGGCCATCGCGACGAACATGTCCTGAAACCGCTCGGCGATCTTGGGATCGAAGGTGAACCAGCTCTGGATCAGGGATTCCGGCGAGACCTTGTCGATGTTGCTGAGGACCTGCTGCTGCAACTTGTCCATCACCGCCGTCTGCATCGGCGCCACGTCCGGCAGACCGAAGAACTGGCGGGCCTCGAGGGGGGTGCAGTCGATTTCGATATTAACCTTCATGTCCCCTCCAGATGAGATTCGAGCGGCCTGTCGGAGTATCGCCGCGAGTTGTGGTGCAACGCAAGCGACCTGATGCCGGCCGGACATGCCCCGTCCCGCAATCAGTCGGCATGGTCAACCAAAGTCGGAAGGCACGGTCCTCCATGCCTGACAACACGGTCAGCATTGCTGCACAGCGGTGCAACTTGGCGCGTTCCTTGCTGGAATGGCGCTTGCACGGGTCGAGAACTCTGGGCAACATGGATCAGTCAACCCCGCCGAACAATCAAAAATCACCGGCGTGGCAGTGCGGAGAGGGTCAAGAATGTCAATCGGTCAAAGTCTGTTTGCGGCGACGCTCGCCGGTACGCTTGCGTTGGCAATCGCGCCGGCGTCAAGCCAGACGCTACGTTATGCCAACCAGGGCGACCTGAAGTCGCTCGATCCCTACACCCTGAACGAGAGCACCACCCACGCTCATCTTGGCCACGTCTATCAGGGCCTCACCGCGCGCGACAAGGATCTCAAGATCATTCCGGCACTGGCGGAAAGCTGGGAAACGCCGGAGCCGACCCGCTGGCGCTTCCATTTGCGCAAGGGCGTGAAATTCCACAACGGCGATCCCTTCACCGCCGACGACGTGCTGTTCTCGGCCGACCGCGTCCGCAAGAAGGGGTCCAACATGCAGACCCGCCTTGCGCCCGACGTCAAGGTGGTCAAGGTCGACGATTACACCGTCGATTTCATCCTGCCCTCGCCCAATCCCATCCTGCATAACTCGTGGGATGTCTGGTACATCATGGACAAGAAATGGGCCGAGCAGAACAACGTCGTCGATCCGACGCCGGTGGCGGCGACCACGCCGAGCTACGCCTCGCTGCACGAGAATGGCACCGGCCCCTTCATCATCGAAAGTCATCAGCCCGGCGTGAAGACGGTTTTCAAGGCCAACCCCAACTACTGGGGCAAGGTCGAAGGCAACTTGAAGGAGATCATCTTCACCCCGATTGCTTCCGACGCCACCCGCGTCGCCGCGCTGCTCTCGGGCGAAGTCGACGTCATCGAGCCGGTACCAATCCAGGACATCTCCCGCGTCGATTCCAGCCCGAATGCCCAGGTGCTGAAGGGACCGGAGCTGCGCACGATCTTCATCGGTTTCGACCAGACTCGGGACGAGCTGCTCTACTCCAACATCAAGGGCAAGAACCCCTTCAAGGATGCCCGCGTACGCGAAGCCTTCTACAAGGCCATCGACATCGAGCTGATCAAGACGCGCGTGATGCGAGGCCTGTCGACGCCGTCGGCTCTGATGATCGCGCCTGAATTGTTCGCGCTCTCCAAGGATTTCACGCGGCCGAAATTCGATCCTGACGGCGCCAAGAAGCTCCTGACCGAGGCCGGTTACCCCGATGGTTTCGAGGTCACCATGGACTGCCCGAACGATCGTTACGTCAACGACGCCGCGATCTGCCAGGCCGTCGTCGGCATGCTCGCGCGCATCGGCGTCAAGATCAATCTGCTGGCGCAGCCGAAGGCGCAGTACTTCGCCAAGGTGCTCAAGCAGGGCGGCTACCAGACCTCGTTCTACCTGCTGGGTTGGACGCCGAGCACCATGGATTCCCACAACGTGCTCTACGACATCATGGGCTGCCGCGACGATGCGAAATCCTCGCGCGGCGAGGCCAATCTCGGCGGCTACTGCAACAAGGAGTTCGACGCCATCACCGACAAGGTGCTGGTCGAAACCGACACCGCCAAGCGCAACCAGCTGATCAAGCAGGCCTATGAGATCGGCAACAAGGACTGGTCCTACATCCCGCTGCACCAACAGGCGCTGGCCTGGGGCGTATCGAAGAAGGTCAACCTGCCGCAGCGCGCCGACAATCTCGTCATGTTCCACTGGGCGACCAAGAAGGAATAGCGTCCGTCGAACACAGGGTCCCGGCCGCGTGAGGCGTCCGGGACCATTCCTTTTCCGGCTGACAGAGATGTCGGCCGCACGCACACCCAAGGACGGTAGAAGGCATGCTCGCTTTCACTCTTCGCCGCGCCGTTCAGGCCATCGGCGTCATGTTCGCCGTCGGCATCATCGCGTTCTCGATGTTTCGTTTCGCCGGCGACCCCGTCAACCAGATCGTCTCGATCGATACCTCGGCGGCCGAGCGCGCGATCGTGCGCAAATCGCTCGGCCTCGACGATCCCGTGCCGGTGCAGCTCGCGCGCTACTTCGCCGATGCCGCGCAATTCAAGTTCGGCGTTTCCTACCAGTTCCGCCAGCCGGTCTCGGCGCTCTTGATGGAGCGTATGCCCGCGACACTGGAGCTTGCGATCTGCGCAACCGTCTTTGCGATGGTGTTCGGCATCCTGATGGGCGTCTATTCGGCGCTCAAACGCGACACCGTGCTGGCCAAGCTGTTCCAGGCCGTTTCGCTTGTCGGCATCTCGCTTCCGACTTTCCTGATCGGCATTCTCCTGATCTACCTGTTCGCGGTGACCTTGGGCTGGTTGCCCTCGTTCGGCCGCGGGGAGGTGGTCAAGCTCGGCTGGTGGACGACGGGCCTGCTCACGCTCTCCGGACTGAAGGCACTGATCATGCCCTCGATCACACTTGGCCTGTTCCAGATGACCCTGATCATGCGGCTGGTGCGCGCGGAGATGCTGGAAGTGCTGCGGACCGACTATATTCGCTTCGCACGTGCCCGGGGACTGACCACCCGGGCCATCCATTTCGGCCACGCGCTGAAGAACACGCTGATTCCGGTGATCACGGTGGCTGGACTTCAGTTTGGCTCGGTTATTGCATTTTCCATCATCACCGAAACCGTGTTCCAGTGGCCGGGCATGGGACTTCTGTTCGTTCAGGCCGTGCAAAATGTCGATATCCCGATCATGGCCGCCTACCTGCTGATGGTCTCGCTGATCTTCGTCACCATCAATCTGGTGGTCGACATTCTCTATACCGTGGTCGATCCGCGCCTGCGCTCGACCGTCGGTCGCGCCGCATAAGGCAGCCTGCATGTCCGACGCAGCCGTCTCCAATTCCGACAAGCAGGGCGCGCAGCCGACGCATGCCGCCCAGAGCTGGTTCAGCCGCGCGCTCGGCAGCGATCTCTTCTATTCGTTCCGGCGCTCCAAGCTCACCATGGTGGCGGCGGCCATCACGGTCGTGTTCTTTCTGCTGGCGATCTTTGCATCCGCGCTTGCGGTGCAGAACCCGTTCGATCCGGCGCAGCTGCAATTGATGAATTCGCGGATCTCGCCGCTGTGGACCGCCGACGGTCAGAGCCCGTTCCTGCTCGGCACCGACGAGCAGGGTCGCGATGTGTTCTCTGCCATTCTCTATGGCATGCGCATCTCGCTCGCCGTCGGCGTCGCCGGCGTGATCTTCGCCGGCGCGCTCGGCATCGGGCTCGGCCTGATCGCCGGCTATTTCGGCGGCGCGATCGACGGCGTGATCATGCGGATCGCCGACGTGCAACTCACCTTCCCCGCCATCCTGATTGCGCTGCTGGTCAACGGCATCGCGAAGTCGATCCTCGGCAACCGGCTCGATGCCACCAGCATGCTTGTCGTGCTGGTGATCTCGATCGGCCTGAGCTTCTGGGTGGGGTACGCGCGGACCGTGCGCGGCTCCGTGATGGTCGAGAAGAACAAGGACTATGTGGCTGCCGCGCAGCTGATCGGCCTGCCTGCGCCGAAGATCATGCTGCGGCATGTGCTGCCGAACACGATGGGTCCGATCCTGGTCATCGCCACGATCAACCTCGCGCTCGCCATCATCACCGAGGCGACGCTCTCCTTCCTCGGCGTCGGCCTGCCTGACACAATGCCATCTCTCGGCACACTGATCCGCGTCGGCAACAATTATCTGTTCGCCGGCGAATGGTGGATCGTCGCCTTCCCCGGCCTTGCGCTCGCCGCATTGATCCTCTCGATCAACCTGCTCGGCGACTGGCTGCGCGACGCGCTCAACCCGAAGCTTCGATGAGTACGCCTCGCCCATGATCGAACCCGTTCTCTCCGTGCGCAACCTCCAGGTGGAGTTCGCCTCCCGCCGCGGCACGCTGCGCGCCATCGACGATGTCTCCTTCGACATCGCCAAGGGCGAGGTGCTCGGCGTCGTCGGCGAGTCCGGCGCCGGCAAGTCCGTCACCGGCCTCTCCGTGATCGGCCTGATCGATCCGCCCGGCCGCATTGCCGGCGGCGAGATCCGTCTCGCCGGCCTGCGCATTGACAATCTGCCAGCGGAGGAGATGCGCCGCATCAGGGGCAAGCGGATCGGCATGATCTTCCAAGACCCGCTCACCTCGCTCAATCCGCTGTACAAGGTCGGCGACCAGATCGTGGAGACGATCCGGACCCACCTCAATCTGTCGGAGCGGGCGGCGCGACGCCGCGCTATCGATCTGCTCGCCGAGGTCGGCATTCCCGCACCCGAAAAGCGGATCGACGGCTATCCCCACGAATTCTCCGGCGGCATGCGCCAGCGTGTGGTGATTGCGCTGGCAATCTGCGCCGAGCCTGAGCTGATCATCGCGGACGAGCCGACCACCGCGCTCGACGTTTCCGTGCAGGCGCAGATCATCTCGCTGATCAAGCGGCTCGGACGCGACCACGGCACCGCAGTGATGCTGGTGACCCACGACATGGGCGTGATCGCGGAAACCTCCGACCGCGTCGCGGTGATGTATGCCGGCCGCGTCGCCGAGATCGGCCCGGTGCAGGACGTCGTGAGAAACCCGCTGCATCCCTACGCCAAGGGCCTGATGGGGGCGATCCCGACGCTGGCCGGCGAGGACAAGCGCCTGGTGCAGATCCCGGGCTCGATGCCTCGCCTGTCGGCGATCCCGCCGGGCTGTTCGTTCAACCCGCGTTGCGCCTTCGCCTTCGATCGGTGCCGGGTCGATCGGCCGGAGCCGCTGCCACGCGGCGCGCAATCGGTCGCCTGCCATCTCTACGACAATGTGCCGGCGGAGAGCGCGGCATGAGCGTTCCCTTCGTCCAGGCCACAAATCTGCGCCGCGTTTTCGACGTCTCAAAGCCCTGGCTCAACCGCTTGCTCGAAGGCGGCCACCTCGAATACCTCAAGGCGGTGGATGGGGTCACTTTCGACATCAAAAAGGGCGAGACGTTTGCTCTGGTCGGCGAGTCCGGCTCCGGCAAGACCACGGTGGCTCGGATGGTCGTCGGCCTCCTGCCGCCGAGTTCCGGCGATGTCCTGATCGACGGCGTCTCGATGACCGATCCGCGGCAGGCGCCGGCGCGGCGCAAGCTGCGTCGCCGCATTCAGATGATCTTCCAAGATCCCTATGCAAGCCTGAACCCGCGCTTCCGCGTGGATGCCATCATCTCCGAACCGATCCGTGCCTTCGACTTGATCCAGGGCGAGCGTGACATCCAGGCCCGCGTCGGCGAGTTGCTCAGCCTTGTCGGCCTGCATCCCGACGACCGCCTGAAGTTTCCGCATGAGTTTTCCGGCGGCCAGCGCCAGCGTATCGCGATCGCGCGCGCGCTCGCCTCCGATGCCGAGTTCATCGTGTGCGACGAGCCGACCTCCGCGCTCGACGTCTCGGTGCAGGCGCAGATCCTGAACCTGATGCGCGACCTCCAAGACAAGTTCGGCTTGACCTACATGTTCATCAGCCACAACCTCGCCGTGGTCCGCCACATGGCGAGCCGGGTCGGCGTGATGTACCTCGGCCGCATCGTCGAGATCGCGGAAGGACGCGAGTTGTTCACCCGCCCGCGCATGCCCTACACCAAGATGCTGCTGGGCGCGGTGCCTGATCTTGCCATGAGCGGCCGCCAGCGCATTCCGGTCAAGGGCGAGATCCCGAACCCGATCAATCCGCCCTCCGGCTGCGCCTTCAATCCACGCTGTCCGCTCGCGTTCGATCTCTGCCGCAAGGAGACCCCGGAACTGATCGACGGGGTCGCATGCCACGCCGTCAACACCGCGCCGGTCCCGGCGTGACGCGCGCGTGCCATGCAGCCTGCGCATTTGGCGGCGGCGTGGCCCTGTGATCAATTGCGCGCGCCGGAAATAAGGTGGTGAAGTCCATGGGCAGCAATATCAATCCCGATCCATTCACGACGAGACCCGAAATCGAAGGCACGTTCGGGGTCGTTGCCACCACGCACTGGATCGCGACCGCCGTGGGCATGGCCATTCTGGAGAAGGGCGGCAATGCCTTCGATGCCGGCGTCGCCACCGCTTTCACGCTCCAGGTGGTCGAGCCGCATCTGAACGGTCCCGGCGGCGATGTCCCCATCATAGTGCATGACATGAAGCGCGGCCGCACCGAGGTGATCTGCGGTCAGGGCCCGGCACCCGCACGCGCGACCATCGCGCACTATAGAAGCGAAGGTCTCGACATGGTGCCCGGCACCGGCCTGCTGGCGGCCTGCGTTCCCGGCACTTTCGAATCCTGGATGATGCTGCTGCGCGACTACGGCACGATGCGCGTGCGCGACGTGCTGGAGCCCGCGATCTCCTACGCCCGCGACGGCTATCCGCTGGTCGAACGCGCCTGCGCCACGATCCAGACCGTCGAGCAGCTGTTCCGCAAGCATTGGCCGACCTCGGCCGCGGTGTATCTTCCAAACGGCGAAGTGCCGAAGCCCGGCACGCTCTTCACCAACAAGACGCTGGCCGCAACCTACGCCCGCATCCTCAGCGAAGCCGAGAGCGGCGGGGGTGGCCGCGACGCCGAAATCGAGCGCGCGCGCAAAGCCTGGTCGCAAGGCTTCGTCGCTGAGGCCATCGACAAGTTCTGCCGGACGCAGGAGGTGATGGACGTCAGCGGCTCCCCGCACCGCGGCGTCCTTTCCGCCGACGACATGGCGCGCTGGCAGCCGACGGTCGAGGCACCGCTCACTTACCACTATGGCCGATACACCGTCTGCAAGGCCGGCGTCTGGAGCCAGGGCCCCGTCACGCTCCAGCAACTTGCGTTACTCAAGGGCTTTGCGCTCGACGGGCTCGATCCGACCGGACCGGAGTTCATCCATCTCCAGATCGAATGCGCCAAGCTCGCTTTTGCCGACCGCGAAAAATTCTACGGCGATCCTAAATTCAGCGAGATCCCGATCGCGACGCTGCTCTCGGACGCCTATAACGACGAGCGCCGCAAGCTGGTCACCGAGAAGGCTTCGCTCGATCTCCGGCCCGGCGCGGTCGAGGGCTTTGGCGGCGTGGTCAAGCTCCGCCGCGCTGAGGGGCAGCGCGAGGCAGTTGGCGCACTCGGCGCCGGTGAACCAACCGTCGGGCGCTTTGGCGAGGTGCGCGGCGATACCGTGCATTTCGATATCATCGACCAGGCCGGCAACATGGTGTCCTCGACGCCTTCAGGGGGCTGGCTGCAATCTTCGCCTGTCATTCCTGAGCTGGGCTTCTGCCTCGGCAGCCGCGCACAAATGTTCGATCTGGAGGAGAACCAACCGGGCTCGCTCGCGCCGGGCAAGCGACCGCGCACGACGCTCTCTCCGACCATGGCGCTGCGCGATGGCGAGCCTTACCTCGCCTGGGGCTCGCCCGGCGGCGATCAGCAGGACCAGTGGATCACGCAATTCTTCCTGCGCCACGTCCATTGCAACCTCAATCTCCAGGAAGCCATCGACGCGCCGGCCTGGCATTCCGAGCATTTCCCAATTTCCTTCTGGCCGCGCACCGCGCGCCCCGGCGTGCTCGTGGTCGAGAACCGCGTGCCGAAGGCGACCATCGAAAACCTGCGCGAGCGCGGGCATATCGTCGAGGTCGGTCCCGACTGGTCGGAAGGCCGCCTCACCGCGGCTTCGCGCGTCGGCGTGCGCCGCCGTGCCGCCGCCAACCCGCGCGGCATGCAAGGCTACGCCGCAGGACGTTGAAGGCAGCCCATGACCTGGTCGATCATCGCGCGAGATCCTGCCACCGGCCAGTTCGGCATCGCGGTTGCGACCCGCTTCTTCGCCGTCGGCGCGCGGGTTCCGTACATTGCCGCCGGGCTCGGCGCCATCGCAACGCAGGCCTTCGTCAACCCCTATTACGGCATCGACGGCGTCAAGCTGCTGCGCGAAGGTTTGAACGCGCATGACGTGCTCGCCACCCTGCTCGCGACCGATGACGGCCGGGAGAGCCGCCAGCTTCATATCATGGACGGCAGCGGCGAGATCGCCGCGCATACCGGGCGTGATTGCATCGACTGGTGCGGCCACATCGCGGGCAGCGGCTTCTCGATCGCCGGCAACATGCTCGCCTGCGCCGACGTGCTCGACGAGACGGCAAAGACCTACATCGCCAATGACAGCCTGCCCTTCCCGCGCCGCCTGCTCGCGGCGATGCGCGCAGGTGAAGCCGCGGGCGGGGACAAGCGCGGCAAGCAGTCCGCCGCGCTGCTGATCCACGGCGAAGAGGAATGGCCGGCGCTCGACATTCGCGCCGACGATCATCCCGACCCGCTGGGCGAGCTCGAGCGGCTCGAGCGTGTCAGCCACGAGCTCTGGGTGCACTTCCGCGCCTCCATGCCGACTCGGCAGAACCCGGCCGGCAGCACCGATCGCAGCGTCATCGACGCCAGCATCGCCGCCGCCCGGGCAAGGCAGTCATGAGCACGAGCCCGCTCATCGAGATCCAGGATCTGCGCATCCGTTTTCACGGCGACGACGGCCGTATCACGCACGCCGTCGACGGCGTCGATCTCAGCGTCGCCAATGGCGCCACGCTCGGCCTCGTCGGCGAATCCGGTTGCGGCAAGAGCGTGACGTCGCTCGCCATCATGGGCCTCTTGCCGAAGCAGAGCGCGGAAATATCGGGCGCGATCCGCTTCGACGGTTTCGACCTGCTGAAGACCCCGGACCAGACGCTGCGCGATCTGCGCGGCAATCGGCTGGCGATGATCTTCCAGGAGCCGATGACCTCGCTCAACCCGAGCTTCACCATTGGCGACCAGATCATCGAGACGATCGTGCGCCATCGTGGCGGCTCGCAAAGAAGCGCGCGCGAGCGCGCGATCGAGCTGCTGCGGCGCGTCCACATCCCGTCGCCCGAGCGGCGCATCGACGAGTATCCGCACAAGCTCTCCGGCGGCATGCGCCAACGCGTGATGATCGCGATGGCGCTGGCCTGCGATCCGCGCCTGCTCATCGCCGACGAGCCGACGACCGCCCTCGACGTCACCCTGCAGGCCCAGATCCTGGAGCTGATGCGCGAGCTGAAAGCCGCGAGCGGCGCCGCGATCATCCTGATCACCCACGATCTCGGGGTCGTCGCCGAGGTCTGCGACGAGGTCGCGGTGATGTATGCCGGCGAGATCGTCGAGCGCGCGCCGGTGGACGAGCTGTTCTCGTCGCCCCAGCATCCCTACACCGTCGGTCTGCTCGGCTCGATCCCCCGGCTCGACCATCGGGCCGAACAGCTTGCGACGATCGAAGGCATGGTCCCGAACATGGCGCAGCCGCCCGCCGGTTGCCGGTTCGCCGCGCGCTGTCCCTTCGTGCTGCACGCCTGCACGAAGGCGTCGCCGCCGCTGCTGGAAGTCGGCCCCGGGCACCTCTCGCGCTGCATCCGCGCGCCGCTCGAACTCCTGGTGTCGTGATGGCCCTGCTCGAGGTCGAAGGCCTGGTCAAGCATTTCGTCGCCGAGCGCTCGCTGTTCGGCCGCGCATTGGCGCACGTCAAGGCCGTCGATGGCGTTTCGTTCTCGCTCGACGCCGGCAAGACGCTGGCCCTCGTCGGCGAATCCGGATGCGGCAAGTCCACCGTCAGCCGTCTGGTGCTGCGGCTGATCGAGCCGGATGCGGGCGCGGTCCGCTTCGACGGCCGCGACCTGCTCTCGCTCGACGCCAACGGCTTGCGCTCCTTCCGGCGTGAAGCCCAGATCATCTTCCAGGATCCCTACGCCTCGCTCAATCCGCGCATGACGGTCGGGCAGATCCTGACCGAGCCGCTGGCGCTGCACGATCTCGTTCCGGCGCCGCGCCGATCTGAGCGCGTTTCCGAGCTGCTGCGGCTGGTCGGGCTCGAGCCGCGGCTGGCGCGGCGCTATCCGCATGAATTCTCCGGCGGTCAGCGCCAGCGCATCGCCATCGCGCGCGCACTCGCGGTCGAGCCGAAGCTGATCATCTGCGACGAGCCGGTCTCGGCGCTCGACGTCTCGATCCGCTCGCAGATCCTGAATTTGCTGAGCGAGCTGCAGGACCGGCTCGGCCTCGCCTACATTTTCGTCTCGCACGATCTCGCCGTGGTCAAGCACATCGCCGACCACGTGGCGGTGATGAATCTCGGCCAGATCGTCGAGACCGCGGAGGCGGACACGCTGTTCGCCGCGCCGCGCCATCCCTACAGCCGGGCGCTGCTGTCCGCGATCCCTGTGCCTAAACCGCGGGCAAAGAGCAGCCGGATTGTGCTGCAGGGAGAGATCCCCAGCGCGATCAATCCGCCGCCGGGATGCCGCTTCCACACCCGCTGCCCTTATGTCGTCGATCGCTGCCGCAGCGAAATGCCTCGGCTCGTCGCGGATGGCATCGGACATGCAACGGCCTGCCACCGAACACCGGAACTGCCCTCTTCGGAGGCGATCGTCCCCATGGACGGCGGCTTCTCGCCGGTCCTGGAAAAACTGGTCGCAGCCTTCAGCGGCCGGCCGGAAGCAGCACGCGGCGGCGGGGTTCGTTCATTGGGGGCGGCCCCCACATCGCCGTGAAACAGAGGTTGAGAACGATGAGCTTTGTGCGTTTGACAATCCTGGCGTCGGCATTGCTGACGTCGCTCGCGGGCACCGCCCAGGCGCAGACTACGCTTCGCATCGGCATCGCCGAAGACCCCGACATCCTCGATCCCAGCATCGGCCGCACTTATGTCGGCCGCATCGTCTTCTCCGCGTTCTGTGACAAGCTGTTCGACATCGACGAGAAGCTCAACATCGTGCCGCAGCTGGCGTTGTCCCACGAGACATCGGCCGACGGCAAGGCCATGACAATCAAGCTTCGGCCGGGCGTCAAATTCCACGACGGCGAACCGCTGGACGCGGAAGCCGCAAAATTCTCGATCGAGCGTCACATGACGCTGCCGACCTCGTTCCGCAAGTCGGAGCTCGCCAGCGTCGACCACGTCGAGGTGGTCGATCCTCTCACCATCAAGCTGGTGCTGAAGACGCCCTACTCGCCGCTGATCGCCCAGCTCACCGACCGCTCCGGCATGATGGTCTCGCCCAAGGCTGCGAAGGAGGCCGGTGACAAGTTCGGCCTGCATCCGGTCTGCGCCGGTCCCTACAAATTCGTCGAGCGCGTCCAGCAGGACCGCATGGTGTTCGAGAAATTCGCCGATTACTGGAACAAGGACAACATCCACATCGACCGCGTCGTGTTCCAGCCGATCGTCGACGCCACCGTGCGCCTCGCCAATCTGAAGTCCGGCGCGCTCGACCTGATCGAACGCGTGCTCGCCACCGACATCAAGGACGTCCGCGCCGATTCCCGCCTCGTATTGTCGACCGCGCCGGAGCTTGGCTATCTCGGGCTGACCATCAACATCGGCAACGACAAGAACAAGGGCCCGCTGAGCCAGTCGGCAAAAGTCCGGCAAGCGCTGGATCTGTCCATCGATCGCGAGGCTCTCAACCAGGTCGTGTTCAACGGCGAGTTCACTCCGGGTAACCAATGGGTCAGCCCGACGCATCCCTATTACCAGAAGGCATTCCCGGTTCGCGGCCGCGACGTTGCCAAGGCCAAGGCGCTCCTGAAGGAAGCGGGCGTCACTTTGCCGGTGACGGTGGATTACATGATTCCGAAGGGCGCGGAAAACGAGGCGGTCGCCCAGGTTGTCCAGTCGATGGCGGCGGAAGCTGGCTTCGACATCAAGATCCGCGCGGTCGAATTTGCGACCACCTTCAAGCAGGCCCAGGCCGGCGAGTTCCAGGTCTTCCAGATCAACTGGAGCGGCCGGATCGATCCCGACGGCAATTCCTACATCTTCATGCGCAGCAAGGCGCCTCAGAATGACGGAGGTTATTCCAACCCTGAGGCCGACAAGCTCTTGGAAGAGGGGCGAGCGACAGCGAACGTCGACGAACGCAAGGCGATCTACGCGAAGCTGACCAAGGTCCTGCTCGACGACCTGCCGATCATCTACATCTATCACCGCACGCTCCTGATCGCGCACACCAAGAAGCTCGAGGGTTACCGGCAGATGCCCGATGGCCTCGTGCGCGTGGTCGGGCTGAAGTTCAAGTGATAGATCTGATGAAGACGGTGGCGTGTCCCGGACGCGGCGCAGCGCATAAGCGCTGCTCCGCAGAGCCTGGACCCACAGCAGCAGCGAACCGCGGCCGTTGGGTCCCGGTTCAGCGGCGCAACATTGCATGTTGCGCAGCGCCCGGGACACAAGCCGCACCATGCTGAACTTCCTCGCCCGCCGGATCGCGCAGATCGTGCCGACACTGTTCTTCGTGTCGGTGCTGATCTTCTCGTTGCAGCAATTGCTGCCGGGCGATCCCGCGCTGGTGATGGCCGGCGAGGAGCGCGATCCCGCCGTGATCGAGCAGATCCGCCAGCAATACAAGCTCGACCAGCCGGTCCCGGTGCAGTACGTCTACTGGCTCAGGGGCGTGCTGACGGGTAATTTCGGCGAGTCGCTGCGCAACAAGATGCCGGTGCGCGAGCTGATCGCGCAGAAGCTGCCGGTGACGCTGCAGCTCGGCTCGATGGCGATCCTGATCGCGTTCTGCATCGGCATTCCCGCAGGCATCATCTCCGCGGTGAAGAAAGGCACGGCCTGGGACTATGGCGCCAATCTGTTCGCGCTGTGGGGCATCTCGACGCCGAATTTCTGGCTCGGAATCCTCCTGATCTTCCTGTTCTCGATCAAGCTTGGCTGGCTGCCCGCCTCCGGCTACGTGCCGCTGACCGAGGACTGGCGCGCGAGCCTGGCCGCCACCATCATGCCGGCCTTCGTGCTCGGCAACGCGATTTCCGCGATCCTGATGCGGCATACCCGCAGCGCCATGCTCCAGGTGCTGGAAAGCGACTATGTCCGCACCGCGCGGGCAAAGGGCCTTTCCGAGCGCTCGGTCATCCTCAAGCACGCCATGCGCAATGCGCTGACGCCGATCATCACGCTCGGCGCGCTCGAGCTCGGCACGCTGCTGTCGGGCGCGGTGCTGACCGAGCAGATCTTCTCCATTCCCGGCTTCGGCAAGCTGATCGTCGATGCCGTCTTCAACCGCGACTATGCGGTGGTGCAGGGTGTGGTGCTGGTGACCGCCACTGTCTACATCACGCTGAACCTTGTCGCTGACGTTGCCTATATCCTCGTCAATCCGCGGCTGCGAGGCTGACCCCATGACCGACGCCGCGCTGCCCAGTTCCGTCACGCAAGCCTACGAGCTGGATAGCCCGGCCCGCCGCGCACGTCGGCGGCTGTTCAAGCGCAAGGCAGCGGTGTTCGGGCTTGTCGTGATTACAACATTCATTCTTCTCGCAGTCCTCGCGCCACTCGTCGTGCCCTACGACCCCATCGCGACGAGCTGGGGCCTGGTGCGCAAGCCGCCGACCGCGGCGCACTGGTTCGGCACCGACGAGCTCGGCCGCGACATCCTCAGCCGCGTCGTCTACGGCGCGCGTGCCTCCCTGCTCGCGGGCCTCATCTCGGTCGCGATCGCGCTCGGCATCGGCGTGCCGCTCGGCCTTCTCGCAGGCTATCGCGGCGGCTTCACTGACGCGCTGATCAGCCGGATCACCGATGCGATGCTGGCCTGCCCGTTCCTGATTCTGGCGATCGCGCTCGCGGCATTCCTCGGGCCGAGCCTCGGCAATGCCATGATTGCGATCGGCATCTCGGCGACCCCGATCTTCATCCGCCTGACCCGCGGCCAGGTGCTCGTCGTCAAGGCCGAGGACTATGTCGAAGCTGCGCGGGCGCTCGGCAATCCGCCGTGGCGGATCGCGTTCTCCCATATCCTGCCGAACATCCTGCCCGCGCTGCTGGTACAGGCGACGCTGTCGATCGCCGCCGCCATCATCGCGGAAGCTGCTCTGTCCTTCCTCGGCCTCGGCCAGCAGCCGCCCGCGCCGTCCTGGGGCAGCATGCTCAACGCCGCGCAACGCTTCCTGACCCAGGCGCCCTGGATGGCGATCTGGCCCGGGCTTGCGATCTTTCTCGTGGTGCTGTCGCTGAACCTGCTCGGCGACGGCCTGCGCGACGCGCTCGATCCGCGGCAGCGCTAGTCATTCCTCATGGTGAGGGGCGCGTTCTTGCACCTCTCGAACCATGAAAGCCCAGCTGCAACCCGCGGCCATCCTTCGAGACGCGGCCTCACGGCCGCTCCTGGGGATGAGGACCTCAAATCACCACTTCCCGCATCACCCGCCGGCAATCCATCTCGTATTCGAGATCGATCACCGGCGGCCGGGCAAAATGCCAGGTCAGGCCGGAGCGCAATGCGCCGCGGCGGACCAGTTCGTCGACCAGCGCGTGGTGAAAATCGTGCACGGAATAGGCTTGCACGCCGGTCGTGTCCTTCCAGCCGAAGCCGAAGGCCGCCATCCGACTCTCCATTTGCGAGGTCGTGGTGAAGCGAACCTTCTCCCGCAGGCCTTCCGGACTGAGATCACGGTAGCGCACGGTGCGCTCGACATAGGTGCCGCTACCCTCACGGGCCTCGGCGCCGCCGGCGATGACGAAGCTGGGCGCGTTTGACTGCGTCGGGCGCGTGAAGGAGAACGCGTAGAAGGACGGCTCGGACGGCGGATCGATCTCCGGACAGACATTGCTGCGCGCCACCGGATTGGTGGTGCCGTCGAAGATACCCCACTCGGAGAGCGTCTTCACATAGTGCAAGTTGAACGTACGAAAGCCTTCCTCGCTGAAGGCCGCTGGTGAACGCAGCTCGCAGGCACAGAATGCCGTCAACGGACGCCCCGCCGCCTGAATGAACCTTGCGGCCAGCGCAAAGCCTTCCGCGAGCGGCACAAGACGGTCGAACCGGACGCGCTCGATCTCATAGCCCTCATCCGCAGCGGCGCCGGCGGAATACTGGAACACGGATGGAATGAAACGATAGCTTCCGGCGGAGAATTCGCGCGTCATGACAGGACTCCTATTCCAATTGCATGCGAATGCCCTTGGCGCCGTTGAGCAGGCGCTTCAGGTGAAGACCGGCCAGCGGATCGTCGGCATGCATCCCGACCAGCGCGGCAAAGGCCGGCATGGCGGCGGCATCGCCGGCCTCCATCTTGGCAAACGCTTCGGAATATTGCGCCGTCGCCGGGGCTTCGAATTTCGCCTGGGGCAGCGGTTCGAACGCGCGCAGCGGCTCGCTGCGTCCGCGCAACATCAGGTCGCCCACGGGACGTCCATGGAAGTTCGCAGCCCCCTTGGCAACGCTGGCACTGACGCAGATGCGCGTTCCCAGATGCTTGTTGGCAGCCTCCAGCCGCGACGCCGTATTGATGGTGTCGCCATAGGCCGTGTAGTCGAAGAAGCGGTTGCCGCCGAAATTGCCGACCAGCGCGGGGCCAGCATGGGCACCGATGCGGGTGGTCCCGAAATTCACGCCTCTCGCCTTCCAGCGCGCCGAAAAGTCCTCCGCCCAGGCGTCGAGGTCATGGGCGCAGGCGACTGCACGCGTCGCATAGTCCGGCTGGTCGCCGGGTGCGTTGAACAGCACCTGGATCGCATCGCCGATGATCTTGGCGACCGTCCCCTCATGAGCGAAGACAATCTCGGTCATGCCGCCGACATATTCGTTGAGCAGTTCGCCCAGCGTCTGCGGGACCGCGGTCTCGACCAGCGAGGTGAATCCGGTGATGTCGGTGAAGAGGATGGCCACATCGCGCCACTGCACCTCCATGCCGTCGCCGTCGACATCCGCCGCCAAACGCCTTGCGATCTCCGGCGAGAAGAAACGCGACAGCGAGGCATGGGCGCGCTCGGCTTCCATCTGGCGTCGTCGCACTTCGCGCAGCATCTCCACGTGACGAATGGTCTTCTCGATCGTGGTCTCCAGATCGGCGAAGTCGATCGGCTTCGTCAGGAAGTCGAACGCGCCGCGGTTCATGGCGATGCGGATGTTGCTCATGTCGCCATAAGCGGAGACGATGATGGTCGACTTCTTGTCCTCGGATTCCTGGAGCTTCGCCAGCAGCGACAACCCATCCATCCGCGGCATGTTGATGTCGGAAACCACCAGGTCGACATGCGGGTTCAGCTCAAGCGACTCCAGCGCCTCCAGGCCGTCGCGCGCGAAGATGAGAGCGAGCTTCCCATCGCGAATCTGCCTACGGAATTTCTGCAGGATCAGCGCCTCGAGGTCAGGCTCGTCGTCGACGAAGAGGATGGTCGCTGTCATGCGGCTTGCTCGAGCCTCGTGTCGATCTCCTGCCGCAGCAGCGCGAAGTCGATCGGCTTGGTGAGAAGCCCGACGGCACCGCGCTCGATCGCCTTTCGGCGCGTCTCGGCGTCGCCATAGGCCGTGATCATGATGACGGGCACGTCCGGATGCGCGGCACGCACCTTCGGCAGCATGTCGAGCCCGCTCATGCCGGGCATGTTGATATCCGACAGGATCAGGATCAGCGAGGGATCCCGAACCTCGGCGGCGCGCTTCAGCGCCTCGGAGGCCGAGAGCGCGAACTCCATCTGGAAGCGGCCGGCGCGCAGATCGCGCCGGAACTGTTGCCGAAAGAGCGCCTCGACATCGGGCTCGTCATCGACGACCAGGATGTAAACGTTCAAGACTTGTCTCCGGGTGTACTGCCAGTCGCGCTGCCTTTTGCCATCGCCCGCGGCAGGGTGATGATGAATTCGGTGAATACACCGGGCTCGGTGTTCACGTCGATCGTGCCGCCGTGCTGTTTCACGATGATATCATGGCTCATGGACAAACCGAGCCCCGTCCCCTCGCCGGCCGGCTTGGTGGTGAAGAAGGGGTTGAACATTCTCTCCTTCACCTCGGCCGGAATTCCCGTGCCGTTGTCGCGGATCCGGATCTCGACGCTGCCGCCGAGTTCTTCGTTGTCGCGCTCAAGGTAGGCGCGAAGGCGTCGCCCTCGCTCTCCTTGCGCTTGGCCGCCGCGTAGAAGCCGTTCGAGATCAGATTGAGAAAGACGCGCGTGATCTCCTGCGGATAGATGTCGACCACACCGGCAGCGGGATCGAACGCGCGCTGGAGCGTGACTTGGAAGGCCGGTCTCTCGGCGCGCGCGCCGTGATAGGCCAGATTGAGGCTGTCCTCCACGACGGCATTGATGTCGACGTCGCGATGCTCGCCGGAGCCCTCGCGCGAATGCAACAGCATATTCCTGACGATGGAATCGGCGCGCTTGCCGTGCTGCACGACCTTCTCGAGGTTGCCCCTGAGCATCCCGGTCAGCTCGTCAACCTCCTCCTTGGTCTTGCCGTCGAGAGCGGCGGATCGCAGTGTTTCGTTGAGCTCGTCGATCAGCTCCGTCGACACTGCGGAGAAATTGTTGACGAAGTTGAGCGGGTTCTTGATCTCGTGAGCGATGCCGGCGGTAAGTTGCCCGAGAGACGCGAGCTTCTCGGTCTGGATCAGGCGGTTCTGCGCGGTGCGCAGATCGTTGAGGGATTGGCGGAGTTCCGCCGTCCGCTGCTCGACCTTGTTCTCCAGACCGGCATAGGATTCCTGCAAGCGCGCACCCATGTCGTTGAACTGGTCGGCGAGCTCTTCAAGCTCGTCGCCGGTTTTGATCGAGATGCGCTGCGAGAAGTCACCGCCCCCGATCCGTTCGGCGCCGCTGCGCAGTGCCTGGATCGGCCCCACCATGCGGCGCGCGAGAAATACCCCCGCAAGCACGGCAAAGATCGACGCCGCGAGCAGGACGACCGCAAGCCGCTGCAACGATGCATAGAGCGCGGCATAGGCCTCCTCGACCGGCAACTCGACGAACATGGTCCAGTGCAGCGGCTCGATCGGGGCCGACGCGGTCAGCACCTTCTGGCCCTGGATGTTGCGCGCTTCGGAAAGCGCTTCGGTGACGGTACCGCTCCCGGCCAGCGCGGCCCGCACCTGCGGGAGCCCGGACATGTCGGTATTGCGCAGGACGAGGCTGATGTCGGGATGCGCGATCAGTCGTCCCTCCGCACCGACCACGTAGGCGTGTCCGTGCTCGCCAACCTTGATCTGGGACACAACGTCCCAGATCAGCTTGAGATTGACCTCCGCGATGCTGACGCCGGCATCCCTGCGCACCCCCGCCAGCGCCAACGTCATGTAGGGCTCGGATTCCCGGCGGAAATAGACCGGGCCGTAGTAGACCTTGTGCGCGACGGCCTCGGTGAACTTCGGATCGCTCGACAGGTCGATCCCGCTGTCAAGCGCGTCCATCGCCAGCCGCGAGACCCGCAGCCTCTCCTTGCCGGTCGAGTCCACCTGGGCAAGCTCGGTAATCGCAGGGACCTGGCGCAGGAGGCGCAGCGCGTCGAACCGGCGCTGCTCGATCGAACCGCCCGACCAGGGCAGTTGCGTGGTCCAGCCGAGCTGGCTCTCGATCTCCTTGACGAACTGGCCGATCTTGGCCGCAGCCGCCTCGGCCTGCTCATGCTGGACCCGGATCAGGGAAGCCTTGTGCTCGCGATAATAGAAGAAGACCTCGAACAAGCCATTGGCGAGCAGAGCGATTGCGACGACGGCCACGAACAGCGCGACGTATTTGGTGAAGAGCCGGGTCCGGATTCCACGGCCCGCCGTCTCCCCGGAGGCGGCCTCGCTTCGGGCCGCGCTCGGCAGTGTCCCGGCTTGGGGGGTGTCGGGGTGAACGGACAGGCTCATCCCGCGGAACCTAGCAAGAAGACCGGACCTTGTCTCTCGCAAGAGCGGCAAACCGTTTTTGCGAGAGACAAACGAAAGGGGCGGCAGCGGATAACCGCTGCCGCCCCTGATCTGGCTTGCCTTGCGGCCTCAGGTCGGCCGCAGCGCCTTGGAACCGAGGTCGAGCTCGTTGACCTGCTTGTTCCGCTCCGAATCGGCCGCCGCGCGATGGTCGGTCGCCAGCACCACATAGACCGCCGGCAGCACGAATAGCGTGAACAGCGTGCCGATCGACATGCCCGCCACGACCACGAGGCCGATCGAGAAGCGGCTGGCGGCGCCTGCGCCGGTCGCGGTCAGGAGCGGGATCAGGCCGGTGACCATCGCGGCCGTCGTCATCAGGATCGGCCGCAAGCGGATGCGGGCCGACATTTCGATGGCGGAGCGGCGGTCGAGCCGCTCTTTGATCTGGAGCTCGTTGGCGAACTCCACCATCAGGATGCCGTGCTTGGTGATCAGGCCGACCAGGGTGAGCAGACCGACCTGGGTGTAGATGTTCATGGTCGCCGCGCCGAAGAACAGCGGGATCAGCGCGCCGACGATCGCCATCGGCACCGAGATCATGATCACCAGCGGATCGCGGAGGCTCTCGAACTGTGCGGCCAGCACCAGGAAGATGATGATCAGCGCGAAGCCGAAGGTGATCGCGAGTTGATTGCCTTCCTGCACATATTGCCGGGAGTCGGCCAGATAGTCGTGGCTGAAGCCCTGCGGCAGCTTCTTGGCCTCGCCCTCGAGGAAGTCGACCGCCGCGCCGACAGTCACACCCGGCATCGGCACGGCCGAGAACGTCGCCGAATTGAGCTGGTTGAAGTGAGTTAGCGAATTCGGGTCGGTCTTGGTTTCAATGGACACCACCGTCGACAACGGCAGCTGCTGGCCGGTATTGGTCGTCACGTAGTAGCCGCCAAGCGATTCCGGCGACAGCCGCTTGGCGCGCGGCACCTGCGGGATCACCTGGTACGAGCGGCCCTCGAGATTGAAGCGGTTGATGTAGTTGCCGCCGAGCAGCACCGCGAGCGTGGAGCCGAGGTTCTGCATGTTGACGCCGAGATCCTGTGCCTTGGTGCGGTCGATCGTCACCTTCACGTTCGGCTGGTTATAGGCGAGGTCGCTGTCGGAGACGATGAACATGCCGCTCTTGCGCGCAGCTTCCTTCAGCTTCTCCATCTGCTCATAGACCGTCTGGAACCCGGCGGTGGAGTTGATCACCATCTGGATCGGCAGGCCGCCCGGGCCACCCGGCAGCGGCGGAAGGTTGAAGGCGAAGGCCTGCACGCCCTCGATCTTGGAAAGCTCGGCTTGCACCAGCGGCTTCAGCTGGATCGACGAGCGCTTGCGCTCGTCCCACGGCTTGAGCAGCATGCCGGCGATACCTCCCTGCGGGCCGTTGATGCCGTTCAGCACGAAGCGCAGGTCGGTCTCGGGGAATTTCGCGAATTCCTTGTCGAGCTTTTCGCCGTAGAAATCGAGATAATCGATGTTGGCGTATTTCGGGGCCTTGGTCACTGCGAACACGATACCCTGGTCTTCCTCGGGCGCCAGCTCCTTGGAGGTGTGCATATAGAGGAAACCGACGAGGCCGAGGATCGTGATCGCAAACAGGCCGGTGATGGCCTTGTAGTCGAGCGAGCGATCGAGCTTGCGGCCGTACCAGCGCGTCATCGCGCCGAACACCCGGTTCACGAGCTTTGCGAAGCGGCCCTCCTCGGTGTTCTTCAGCAGCATCGAGCACATCATCGGCGACAGCGTCAGCGCGATCACGCCCGACACGATCACCGAGCCCGCGAGGGTGAAGGCGAATTCGCGGAACAACGAGCCGGTGAGGCCGCCGAGGAAGCCGATCGGCGCGTACACCGCCGCGAGCGTGATCGTCATGGAGATGACGGGGCCCACGATCTCGCGCGCACCTTGCAGCGAGGCCTGAACCGGTGTCTTGCCCTCCTCAAGGTGGCGATGGATGTTCTCCACCACGACGATGGCGTCGTCGACCACGAGGCCGATCGCCAGCACCATCGCGAGCAGGGTCAGGAGATTGAAGCTGAAGCCCAACGCCAGCATCAGGGTGCAGACGCCGATCATCGACAGCGGAATAGTGACGACGGGGATGATGACCGAGCGCAGCGAGGCCAGGAACAGGAAGATGACCACGATCACGATGATCACGGCCTCGCCGAGCGTCTTCTCCACCTCGTCGATCGAGGACTGGATGAACTTGGTCGAGTCGTAGGCGACCTTCATCTTCATCGATGGCGGCAGATTGCGCTCGAGCTCCGCGGAACAGCGCACGCACACCCTTCACCAGCGTCAGCGGATTGCCCTGCGGGGTTGCCTGCACGCCGATGAAGATCGCGTGCTCGCCGTTGAAGGCAACGCTGGCGTCCGTGCTCTGGGCGGCAAGCTCGACGGTGGCGATATCCTCCATCCGCACGAAGCCGCCGTCCTTGGCCTTGACGATCATCTTCTTGAACTGATCGACATTGGTCAGGCCCGTGTTCGTGGAGACGTTCGAGACGATGAGATAGCCCTTGGTCTGCCCCGCCGCGGACTGGAAGTTGTTGGCGGTGATTGCCGCGGCGACGTCGGCCGGCGACACATTGCGGCCGGCCATCTTCACGGGATCGAGCCAAAGACGCATCGCGAAGGTCTGGCCGCCGAGAATGTCGGCCGAGGCAACGCCGTCGACCGTCGACAGCACCGGCTGCACCACACGCGTCAGATAATCGGAGATCGCCGAACCGGACAGTTCCTCGGACGAGAAGCCGAGATACATCACAGCCGTGGTCTGGCCGGTTGTCTTCGTGACGATGGGATCGTTGGATTCCTTCGGGATCAGGTACTTCACCGAGTTCGTCTTCGCCAGCACCTCGGTGAGCGCCTGGTTCGGATCGAAATTCAGCTTGATGTAGACCTGAATCGTCGAGGTGCCGAGCACGGAGGACGAGGTAATGTAGTCGACGCCCTCGGCAGAGGCGACTGCCTGCTCGATCGGCGTGGTGATGAAGCCCTGGATCAGGTCCGCGGACGCTCCGGGATAGACGGTCGTGATGTTGATGACCGTGTTCGACAGCTTCGGATATTGCCGAATCGGCAGCACCATCGCCGCGCGCAGGCCGATCAGCAGGATCAGCAGGCTGACGACGACCGACAGAACCGGGCGCTTGATGAAAATATCGGTAAGGGCCATCGCGGCGATCTCGATTTCTTTATCTCAAGAGACGTGATCCGGCCGAGCCGGATCACGCGAGGATGTTGTCAGTAGCGCGGCGGCTGCGCCGGGATCGGCGGAGCCGGGTCGGTCGAGATCGATACCGGCGCGCCCGATTGCAGCTTGAGCTGGCCGACGGCAACGACCTTGTCGCCCGCCTTCAGGCCCTTGACGATTTCGACGCGACCGTCGACCCGGTTGCCGGTCTGCACGAAGGTGCGCACCGCCGAGAGGCTGGACTTGCCGTCCGCTTCCTTTTTCTCGGCGATCACGAAGACCGAGTCGCCGTACAGGGTGTAGTCGACCGCCGTCTCGGGCACGGTGATCACGGCCGGCTTGTCCGGCAGCACCACCGTGGTGGTCACGAACATGCCGGGCTTGAGGATCTTCTCCGGATTGGCGATCGTCGCCTGCACGCGAATGTTGCGGGTGTCGGCCGCGATCTGCGGCTCGATCGTGGTGATCTTGCCCTCGAAGGTGCGGCCCGGATAGGCGTCGACCTTGAGCCGAACGGCCTGGCCGACCTTGAGGTGGCCGGAGTCCTTTTCCGTCACCGTGAAGTTGGCCCACAACTCCGACAGATCGGTCAACGACACGATCGCCGTACCCGCCGTCAGATATTGGCCGACCTCGACCTTGCGCATGCCGAGATCGCCGGAGAACGGCGCACGCACCAGCTTCTGCGAGATCAACGCTTCGGTCTTGGCGATGCCGGCCTGCGCCTGGTCGTAGGCGGCCTGCGCGGTATCGACGGTCGCCTGCGGTCCGAACTGGCGCGACGCCAGCTGCTTGGCGCGATCGAGCGACAGCTGCGCGACGGTCGCCTGCGCCTTGTAGTTGGCGAGGTCGCCCTGCTCCGGCGCGTCGAACAGCTGCACCAGCGGCGTGCCGGCCTCGACACGCGTACCCGGCTCGAACTTGATCTCGGTGACGCGGCCGTTGACGTCGGCGCTGACGTCGACCTGATGCACGGCGACAAGGCTGCCGACCGCGGTGAGCAGGTTCGGCACCACCTCGGACTTCGCCTCGGCCGCGCTGACGGCCGTCGGCGGCGGCTTGTTGTTGGCGAAGAACTGCTGGATCATCTGGCCGCGGAAATAATTGAACCAGACGAGGCCACCGACGAGCGCAGCCAGAAGCGCGCCGACGATGATGAACCAGAGCACTGGCCGGACCGGACGCTTGGGAGCCTTGTTGTCGATCGGTTGCCCCGAAATCTTGTGTTCGGCTACGATGTTCATGTCATGCACTTTCTGCAATCGCCGCCTTGCCGGCATCTGCGGCCTGATCGCGGCCCAGATGCGAAGCAATTGCGGCGTCGTTAAGTCCGATACCCCTCAGGAGAAACTCACAGAGCTGCCGCTGCAGGTCGTTCGCCTTGCCGTAAGCGAGACAAGGCGTGGCCGGCAGCCTGGTCAGCGCCGCGGTCATCACCGAATGATGCGCGAACCAGAACAGATTGAGCGGTTCGCCAACGCACGGCCGCGCGTCACCGCTCGCAATCGCGCGCTCGAGCGAGGTGACGAAGACAGCCCCGATCAGCGTCTCGATCTTGGCATACAGCAAGCGCGCGAATTCGCCATCATCCAGATGGCTCGTGGCCATCAGCCGCAGGCGCTGCGCCTCTTCCTGGTCGGGCCCGTCCGCGATCGCGAGGAAATGCTGAACCATGCCGCGGATCACTTCGACCAGCGTGGCGGTCGACGGCTCCCGTTCGAGCAGCTCCATCAGGGCCGGGTCCGCCTCGCATTCGTCGCTGAGGATCTCGGCATACAGCGCCGCCTTGGACGGGAAATGCTTGAACAGCAGCGCCTCGGAAATGGCTGCAGCGGCCGCCACGCTCTTCGTCGTGGTGCCGGTATAGCCATGTCGGGCAAAGCAGCGCTTTGCGGCACCGAGGATCAATTGACGCCTCAGGTCGCTTGTCATACGCAATGAGCTCATGCCGGGTGAGTAAGCACTCACCCACGCAGAAGTCAAGCACTATGTTGCATCGCAACCTGAATGCGCTGCGAATTCAGGGGAAATTCGCCCGCCACACGGCCTCCGTGCAAGGCACCCTGTTGAGGAGCAGCGCCGGGCTAGATCGGCTGGAAGCCGAGGTCGCCGCGGATCCGGTTAACGATGTAGGTCCCGTCCCGGCTTGGCAGGATCCGCTCCAGGCTGGCGCTGTCGATCTTCACATTGGCAAAGCGCGGCCCGGCCGAGACGTCGTGAACGGCTTTGGCGAAGGCCTCGACCTCGGCCATGGTCGTGACGGCACGGCTGTCCGCAATGCCGCATGCCTTGGCGACGCCGACAAGATCGGCGGCGGCCGAGGTGTGGCTGGTCTGCCCACCGGTCTCGCCATAGGCCTCGTTGTCGAGCACTACGACCGACAAGTTGGGCGGCTTCTGCAGGCCGATGGTGGCGAGGCTGCCCATGCCCATCAGCATCTCGCCGTCGCCGGTGATGACCAGCACCGGCAGCTTCGGCTGCGCCAGCGCGAGGCCGAGCCCGATCATCGCGGCGCCACCCATGCCACCCCACAGGTAGAAATTACGGGCGTGGTCGCCGGCCGCGCAGATGTCGTTGGTGGAGGCACCGAGGCCGCCGATCGCGACGACGCCCTTGCGGTCCGCGAGCAGGGTGGACACCACCTGGCGGCGGTCGAGGAGATTGGCCTTGCTCATTTGGTGAAAACCTTGGCGCCGATCAGGCGCTGCGACAGAAGGACGGCGGTCGGGGTGAGCGCGTTGTAGGCCTGCGCCGCGGCGGCTTCGAGCACGGCGGGCACCTCGGCCGCGTTCGAGGCGCGCAGCACCTTGACGCCGGAGAGCTCGAACACGCCCTGCGTGGTCGATCCCATCGGCACCTGCCACGGATTGAACTCGCCCCACTCGCCGCGCATGGTCACGAGCGTGAGGAAGGGAAAGCGCAGTATCGGGATCAGCGACAGCATGTTGATGCAATTGCCGACGCCGCTCGACTGCATCAGCAGCACGCCACGCTGTCCGCCGGCCCAGGCGCCGGCGAGCAGCGCCACGCCCTCCTCTTCCGTCGTCAAGGGAATGCCGCGCATCGTGGAGGAGTCCAGGACGCGCTGGATCAGCTTGGAATGACCGGCGTCGGGCACGTACGGCACCTGCCGGACGTCGAAGCGTTGCAATGCCGCGAAAATGTCGTCAGGCCAACTCGGCGTCGTGTCGGCAGCGTCAGTGCGTGCGTGCATTTTCCTGTCCGGTCGGCTAGCAAGGTGCAAGACTGTAGACGCATGCACGCGCCAACCAGAACAACAAAAACGGCATATCGGCTTTAACCGGCGAGTATAACGGGATGAACGCAGATGCGAAGGCGCTGGCCGCCAGCTTCGACCTCGAGAAGCTGACGCCGGAGTTCTACGAAAACCCCTACCCCACCTATCGTGCACTGCGGGAGAACGAGCCGGTCAAGCGCCTGCCGAACGGCACCGTGTTCCTGACCCGCTACGACGATCTCGTCACCACCTACAAGAACACCAAATCGTTCAGCTCGGACAAGAAGCGCGAGTTCGCGCCGAAATACGGCGACACCCCGCTCTACGAGCACCACACCACCAGTCTCGTCTTCAACGACCCTCCCTCACACACCCGCGTGCGCCGCCTGATCATGGGCGCGCTGTCGCCGCGCGCGATCGCAAGCATGGAGGGCGATCTCATCAAGCTGGTGGACGGCCTGCTCGACGCTATCGAAGCCAAGGGCGTTTGCGAGCTGATCGAGGATTTCGCTGCTTCAATTCCCATCGAGGTGATCGGCAATCTGCTCGACGTGCCTCATGACGAGCGCACACCGCTGCGTGACTGGTCGCTGGCGATCCTGGGCGCCCTCGAACCCGTGGTGTCACCCGAAGGCGCAGCGCGCGGCAACAAGGCGGTGACGGACTTCCTCGCCTATCTCGAAACTCTGGTGGCACGGCGGCGCGCCAAGCCAGGCAATCCCGAGCGCGACGTGCTGACGCGGCTGATCCAGGGAGAAGGTAACAGCGAGGAGAACGGCGAGCGGCTGTCCGAGAAGGAGCTGCTGCATAATTGCATCTTCCTGCTCAACGCCGGGCACGAGACCACCACCAACCTGATCGGCAACGGCCTCGTCGCGCTCGACCGCAATCCGGATCAGAAGCAACGCCTGATCGGCAACCCCGACATGATCAAGACCGCTGTCGAAGAGATGCTGCGCTACGAGAGCTCGAACCAGCTCGGCAACCGCATGACCACCGAGAAGGTCGAGCTCGGCGGCGTCATGCTCGATGCCGGCACGTCGGTGACGCTGTGCATCGGGGCTGCCAACCGCGATCCCGCGCAGTTTCCCGACCCTGAGCGTTTTGATATCGCACGCACGCCAAACCGGCACCTCGCCTTCGCCACCGGCGCGCATCAATGCGCCGGCATGGCGCTGGCTCGGCTGGAAGGCGCCATCGCGATCTCGCGCTTCCTGGCGCGCTTCCCGAACTATGCCGTGAGCGGGCAGCCGGTGCGGGGTGGACGGGTCCGGTTCCGCGGGTTTTTGAGCGTGCCCTGCACGATCCGCTGAGGCCTCCAAAACAAAAAGACGAAAACAACCCCATGCACAGTAGGGGCGGGGTCGATGAACGATACCCTGCGGATCCGCAGAACTATCGGACGTTTCAGGCAAATCGGGCTGCGCCACGCCATCGGCGCATGAAGGCTTCCAAGGAGGCCGGCGGATACCCAAATCAAGCTGAAGACCGCCGGTGCAGTCAGTTGAGGACCCCGTGCGCAGCAATGGAGTGACGACAGATGAGCTCGTCGGTCATTGATTTCATCACCACGGAAGCACGGTTCGGAGCCCATAATTACGAGCCGATCGGGGTCGTTCTGTCGCGCGGCGAAGGTGTCTGGGTCTGGGATACCGAAGGCAACCGGTATCTCGATTGCCTCTCGGCCTATTCGGCGGTCAGCCAGGGCCACTGCCACCCCAAGATCCTGGCGGCGATGGTCGAACAGGCGCACAGGCTGACGCTCACCTCGCGGGCCTTCCACAACGACCAGCTCGCCCTGTTCTACGAGGAGATCGCAGCGCTCACCGGTTCCCACAAGGTGCTGCCGATGAACAGCGGCGCGGAGGCGGTCGAAAGCGCGATCAAGTCGGTCCGCAAATGGGGCTATGAGGTGAAGGGTGTGCCGGACGACCAGGCCGAGATCATCGTCTGCGCCAACAATTTCCACGGACGCACGCTCGGCATCGTCGGCTTTTCAACCGACCCCGAGACACGCACACATTTCGGGCCGTTCGCGCCTGGCTTCAAGATCATTCCGTTCGGCGACGCCGCGGCGCTGGAGAAGGCAATCACCCCAAACACGGTCGCCTTTCTGGTCGAGCCGATCCAGGGCGAGGCCGGCGTCGTCATTCCTCCAGCCGGCTATTTCACTGAGGTCCGCGAGCTTTGCACCGCCAACAACGTGATGCTGGTGCTCGACGAGATACAGACCGGGCTCGGCCGCACCGGCAAGCTGCTCGCCGAACAGCACGAGGGTATAGAGGCGGACGTGACGCTGCTCGGCAAGGCCTTGTCCGGCGGCTTTTATCCCGTGTCGGCCGTGCTCTCGAACAACGACGTGCTCGGGACTTTGCGACCCGGGCAGCATGGTTCGACCTTCGGCGGCAACCCGCTTGCCTGCGCTGTGGCGCGCGCGGCCATGCGCGTGCTGGTCGAGGAAGAGATGATCGAGAACGCGGCAAGGCAAGGCGCGCGCTTTCTGAAAGGCTTGCAGGACATTCGTGCCAATACGATCCGCGAGGTTCGCGGGCGCGGCTTGATGCTGGCCGTCGAGCTGCATCCCGAGGCCGGCCGCGCCCGCCGCTACTGCGAGGCGCTTCAGGGCAAGGGCATCCTCGCCAAGGATACCCATGAGCAAACGATCCGCATCGCCCCGCCGCTGGTGATCACAAGCGACCAGGTCGACTGGGCGCTGGAGCAGTTCGCCACCACCCTGACGCGGGATCTCTCTTGAGATTGCCTGCGTCGGAAGATCGCAATGCCGGCCGCTGCCAGGGACGAACCATTCCACGGTCTGTGCGTTGAAAGTCGTGGGCAATTACGAGTTGGGAGCGAAGATCATGCTTCCGCATGGCGTTTGCCTGACGGCTGTTTTGGTTGGCGTCTCGATGCTGACGACGAGCGTGTCGGCCCAGGGACCAGGACACGGACGGGGTGGACCACCAGGGCCAGCCGCAGCGCCGCCATCAGCACCACCGGCCATGGCCCGCCCGGCAGCACCACCGGCTATGGCTCGTCCAGCAGCACCGCCAGCCATGGCGCGTCCCGCCGCGCCGCCAGCCATGCCGCAGCGACCGGCGATGGCGCCACGTCCGGCGCCGCACATCGCCTCACCGCCACCGCGTCCGACCCCACATATCAGTGCCCCCCGAGCCGCCCCGCAGGTGGCAGCGCCCCGGCGCGAATTCCATCGCCCGCCGGCAGCGCCGCAACGTCCGGCCATGGCGCCGCGGCCGACGCCGCATATCGCCGCCCCTTCGCGCCCAAGTGCACCCCCGGCCCTGAGCGAGCGTTCGGGACCGCCGCGTGAGATGCTTTCGCGCCAATCCGCCGAACGCCAGGACCGCATCGACCGCTTGCAGCAGCGCGTGCAGCAACTGCAATCGCAGAAGCCGAAAGGCGCAAGGGCCCAGCAACAGCAGCAGCGGTTGCTGCAGTCGCAGAGCCGTCTTCTAGAGCGTGAGCAGCGTGTCCAACAGCGCTCGCAGCAGGTCGAGCAACGGCAGCGCGAGATGCTGTCGCGCCAGACGACGGAGCGCCAGGCTCGCATCGAACGCCTGCAGCAGCGTGTGCAGCAATTGCAGTCGCAAAGGCCGGAAGGCGCGCAAGCGCAACGCGCACAGCAGCGACTGCTCCAGGCGCAGAACCGCTTGCTTGGCCGTGAGCAGCGCGCGCAGCAAATTGATCTGGCGCGCCAGCAGCGGCTTGGATTGCAGGCTCCGGCGGAGCGCGCTCCGGCACTTGCGGCCGCCGCGCAGGCCGCCGAGCGCGGACGGTTTGCGGCGCGCTTCCGCGAGCAGTCCACTTCGCAGACCCAAGCGGCTCTCGTCACGCGCCAAAGCGGCTGGGCTCCCCGACAGGCCTGGCGTCACCGTCATCCCGCGGTGTTCGTGGCGTGGCTTGGGCCCGTCTTCTGGCCTTACGCCTATTCCGACATCTTCAACTACACGTTCTGGTCCTATGGCTACGAGCCCGGATATTGGGCGTACGCCTATGACGACTTCGTCGACACCGTGTTCTGGGGTGGTGACGGCACCTATTCCGCCTACGCCAGCATCAACCCGTATGACTATCCGCAAGCCGGCGGCGGCTACCGCGCGCGCCAGCGTGCCAGCGTGAGCCCGCAGACGCTTCAGCAGTTGTGTGCCACGCCGGACAAGGGCGTAACCGCCTGGCCGCTTGCCGATATCGCACGGGCGGTGCGGCCGACGCCGGAGCAACGCGCATTGTTGGACGAGTTGAAGACGGCGGCGGCCAACGCTGCCGGTGTGTTCAAGGACTCCTGCACGGAGACTTATGCGCTGACCCCTCCTGGCCGCTTGCGGGCGATGATGAACCGCATCGGCGCGACGCTGGAAGCCGTCAAGATCGTTCGTCCGGCACTGGAGAATTTCTACAACTCGCTCAGTGACGAACAGCAGGCCAGCTTCAACGCGCTTGGCCCCAATGTCGGCGAACGATCGCCGCAGCAGCAGGAGGCGAGTAGCGAAGGCTGCGCCGATCCGAAGTCCGGGCTCACGCAGTTGCCGATCCAGAGGATCGAGGCTGTGCTCCACCCTGCAGGTAAGCAGAAAGAGGCGCTCGATCGCCTGAGCGAAGCGACGGCGAAGGGGGTTGAGGGCCTGCAGGCGGCCTGTCCGAACGATGCGCCGCTGACACCGGTCGGACGGCTGGAGACGATGCAGCACCGGCTCGAGGCCATGTTGACCGCCGCCAAGCTGGTCGAGCCTGCGCTGGACGAGTTCTATGCCACACTGAGCAGCGAGCAGAAGGCGCGCTTCAACACGCTGCAACAGGTCGCAAGCCCGTGAGGATGGCATCGCGTTCTCGCGCTGCAATTTGCGCAGCGGTCGAACGACGCCGGGTGACTGGGGCATGTACTCATTGATCGGCTGGCCGACTGGTGTCGGGTTAACCCCCAACAGCGGACCAAGCGCGGACATTCTCCGAGGTCGCAGGTGGGCCAACAACGGACTCATGCGCCGCGGTAAATTTCATCCTATTTTGATCAGCCTGTCGACGAGGACGCGCACGGGCTCATTCGGGCAATCCCGCCTTCCGAAAACCCTCGATCATCAGCTTCGCATTTATTGATAGTCGGCTCCGACCGATCCAGGCCGATATCGTGAAAGCGGGGTCGATCTCAAGCATACGAGCCGCCGCCTCACGGGCATCAGCGTCGCGCCCAAGATGGGCGAGAGCGGATGCGAGGCAGCGGTATGGTCCTGGATAGGAGGGGTTGTGACGCTGGGCTTTCTTCCCTGCACTGATGGCCTCGTCAAAGCGACGAAGCTCAATAAGGGCAAATCCCATCCCGGTTAGGACTATGTATTGTTGCGGGTCTAAGGGGCTCATTCGCACGGCACGTTCAAAGCTCCGGATCGCTTCTTCCGGCTGACCCGCAACCTTGTAGACCCAACCTCTGCAATTCCATGCACGATATGAATTTGGGTTGAGCGTAACCGCCCGGTCGGACATCTCGATCTCTGTCTCCCAATCACCGACCAAAAGTGCCGAGATCAATGCAGCATTTGCTAACGTATCTGGATCGTCATGGTCGAGTTTCAATGCCATGCGTACAAGCCGAACGGCTTCCCGGCTTTCGAATTGGGCATCGACGGCATAGTTCCTGACCACATTTTCCGCGTGACAAGCACCTGCCAGAGCAGCGGCAGCAGCAAATTCAGGATCAAGCTCCAAGGCGCGCTGGACCAGTCGGAGCGCCTCGGCCAACCCTTCGCGGGTCGTTCGGAAGGCCCGCTGTATAGCCCGGAGATAAAGATCATACGCGGTGAGATCTTCCGGTCGCCGCCGCTTCGCCATTGCAATTTCTGCTTGAAACAACCTGGGCTGAATAGCGGAGACAACGGCGAGCGCGACGTCGTCCTGCAACGCGAAAATGTCCGTCATGTCACGCTCGAACTTTTCCGCCCAAATGTGTGCGCCCGTAGCCACTTCAATCAACTGGGCCGTGACGCGAACTTTCCCGGGCGCCTTGCGCACCGCTCCCTGAAGGACATAGCGCACGCCAAGCCTGCGCCCGACTTCCTTGATGTCGACGGCTTTGCCCTTGAAGGTGAAGCTCGAATTGCGAGCGATCACGAACAACGATTTGAACCGCGAAAGCGCGGTTGTGATCTCCTCAACCATCCCGTCCGCGAAGTATTCCTGTTCGGGGTCACCGCTCATGTTCTCGAACGGAAGCACGGCGATCGACGGCTTGTCTGGAAGCGGCGGGACCGCATTTAGTCTCTCGGTCAGCGCGCTAGACGCTCCAGCGCGGACATCGTAAGCGCGAACTGGCCTGGAGATGTTCTTGAGCTGCTGCTCGCCGCGATCCTCGAAGCTAACCGCCAGCTTGCCTTCGACTTCGCTGTACACCTTCTCGGAAATCAGTATGCCACCCGGATCGGCAATCCCCTCCAGCCGCACAGCAATGTTGATCCCGTCGCCGTAGAGTTCACCGTCCTGCCCTACGATAACGTCACCAAGGTTGAGCCCGATGCGTAGCCTGAAGGGACTGGTGCCCGAGGCGAGATAATCCTGTATCTCAACCGCGCATCTCACGGCGGCCAAGGGACTGGCGAACTCGACGAGCGCGCCATCACCCGTTGTTTTGATAAGTCGCCCTTCGTTGCGGTAAAGGCTGGGTTCAATCAATTCTTGCTTGAGCCGCTCGAACTCGGCGTATGTGGCTTCCTCAGCGCGTTGCATCAACGCGGAGTAACCGACCACGTCGGCGGCCAAGATTGCCGCTAGTCGCCTCTGAACCCGCTGCTCGGTCACAGCTCCTCCGAACGACAGACTAGCCACGCCGCTGCAAGGATGAGCCTAGCACTTTGTTACGGACTTGTGGGCGGTAATCGCGAGAGCTTCACTTGCCCTAAGCAGCGTTTACCTGGCCCATGCAGGGGCTGCGTTCGGCGGCCGCGAATAACATCGTGGATCAGGCTGGGACGCTGACCAGGGGTCAAGCGGCGATAATGACCGCTCAGGGTCATTCGCGACGATTCGGCCGTCAGCCAGCTACGTCCGGTCTACGACCGATAACGGACATCCCAGCCGGGCATTGGAATGGCAGCGATGGCCAAAAGGAGACCTCAATTACTGCTCTTGTCTGCCGTAACCAAACCACGAAGGTTCCTGCCTCATTGCTCGCGAACGCCAGCTTTTCTGAGTCCTTCGATGATGTCGTCGTACTCACGACGAAACTGCGGATTGCTCGAACGTGCGTAGCCGATTTGCCGGAACCACTGGATCGTGAAGTCCGGTCTGATTGCATTCAGTTCGACCAGTACTTGCTGGGCCATTTCCAACTGGTCAGTGGCTCCGTAAGCTGAAATCAGATCTACATACGGAAACCAGTCCCATTTATTCAAATTGATGGAGCGCCTACATTCCTCAATACCTTCCTTGTACTGGCGCAGATGGACATGAGCATGACAGAGGAAAAAACGCCAAGTGCCAGCGCCCGGATCTTTGGGGCTTAGGCGCAAAGCGATTTGAATCGGAGTAAATGCTTCGCGCGCGCGTCCCGCCGTAATGAGTACGATCCCCTTGGATGCATACGCGACAGGCGAATTAGGATCGATTTCCAAAGCCGCGTCGTATTCAGGCAAGGCTTCCTCAGGATTTCCGTAGTTCAAAATGTTTCCCTTGGCTACGTGCGCATTTGCGGTCGCCGGGCGTTTAGCAAGAACTTGATCGATCAGCTTGATCGCCATCTTTTTGTCTTCGACCACGGATTTCGACCAGCCGTAGATCACGCCATCCGCTATGCACAACGTCTTACCAATCATTGCATCTATGTTGCCCGGATCGAGGCGCAGTGCGCTGTCGAACAAGTCGTTTGCCTCCGCATTCGTTACTTTGGTCCGAGGACCGTAACGCTTCGCCCAGCCGCGCATGCTGAAATCCACAGCGTCTGGATTGGTTGGCCTGTCCATTTGGCTGCGTCGGCTTTCGGCCTGGATGAGTTCGACGTTGAGTGAGCGGGCGAGCCGAGCCGTGACCTGTTCCTGCAAGGCCGCAAGATTAGTCCGATCGCCGTCAAAGCGGTCCGACCAGACATCGCGACCAGTCGACAGGTCGGAAAGTGATACGTTCATACGGACCCGATCTCCGGCCCGCTGCACCGCGCCCTGTACCGCCCATCGGATACCAAGGTCCTTGCCGAGCGTCTTGAGATCGACTTGCTTATTCTTATAGGCGAAAGCCGTCCCGCGCCCGATCACGAATGTGTCGGGCATTTGCGCGAGGTCTGTCGTCAGATCGGTCGTAATGCCGTCGGCGAAATAGTCCTGCTCAACATCGTTGTTGAGGTTTGCGAATGGCAGGACAACGAGGGACAAACGGGGAGCAATGTCGGGCCGGGCCGTAGCCTGCTTCTGTGTCTTTTGGCTTTCCGGAAACACGTCTGTGCGGAGCGTCTTCCAAACAGTCCAATACCCGACGAGTCCGCCCGCGATCGCACCCACGGCGGCGATCGAGGCGAGCGCGCCCCCGATCAACTGCAATCGTGCCCGCAAGCGACTCTTCAAATTGCGAGCGGATGGCGGCTGCCCCGGTCGTTCCTCATCGGATGCGGCTTTGTCCGGCTGCTCAATATCGGATGGCGGTTTGCCAGGTGGATCGTTGGAGACTTCCGAGTTTTTCACCGTAGCTCCCTATACGGGTCACACGCCCACGCTTCTCATTCTAGCAGAACTGCACGACCTAGGTTGGTCAAGCCTTCTGACTCATTCGCAGTACGCGCAACAATCCTTAGCCCATCTTCCGTCGAGGCTTTACGAGGCTATGAACGAAATTAGGACAAGCGTTCTGTCCGAGGCATTGGAATTATTCGTCATATCGAATTGCTGGACGTTGAACCTCACAGAACCTGGCCAAACATATCTTGTATGCCATCGCCTCCAGGTTGAGAGCCACTCGAGACCTCCTTATAGCGAGAGGGATCGTCCATGTCTTTATCCAGACGAGAGACACTGAAGATTCCGGCAGGAGTAATCTTAGCGTCAGCACTTGCGCGGAGCCCTGTAGCAGCACAATCGTCACATACTAAAATCGTGTTGTTGGGCACAACGGGAGGCCCCCCCCTGCAAGTTGCGCGCGCTGCACCGTCAAACGCCATCGTAGTGGGGGGAGCTCTTTACGTTGTCGACTGTGGTAATGGCGTCGCCCGACAAATAGTGCAAGCCGGCTTGAGGCTTAATGCATTGAAGAGCATCTTCATTACCCATCACCACTCGGATCACAATCTGGACTATGGGAACTTGTTCTATTTTGCGTGGTACTCGAGCCTCCGAGATCAAGTGAATTCCTACGGACCGCCCCCACTAGCAGAGATGACGAGTAAATATTTCGAACTGAATGCCTTCGATATCGATATCCGGATGCGCGATGAAAAGAAGCCCGATCCCAGGAAGCTGCTTGTTCCGCATGAGATGACGTCCGCGGGAGTTGTGATGCAGGATGACCATGTAAAGGTCACATGCGTATTGGCCGACCATCCTCCGCTTCCGGTGGCGTTGTCTTATCGTTTTGACACGGATGATCGTTCGGTCGTTTTTTCAGGAGATACTCGAAAGTCCGGCGCTCTGATAGAGCTTGCCAAGGGTGCCGATGTGTTCGTGTGCGAGGCGCAGCATCTTCCGGGAGTGCGCAGTGCGCTCGACCAAGCTGTGCAGGCGGGCAGGTTCGATAAGGACACTGCAGCTGATCTTTTCAAGAGCATTTCAGGAAACGCTCTCACCGTCGAGCAGGCGGGCGAAGTCGCTCAAGCCGCTGGCGTCAAAAAGCTGGTGCTAAGTCATTTTGTACCGGGGAATGGTGCCGTGCCCGATCAGGTGTTCGTGGATGAAGCTCGCAAAGCGTTCTCCGGCGAAATTATAGCTGGACGGGATTTGCTCGAACTCTAGGTGGTCGTGGCGCTCAAGGTCCGCTTTGCGTCAAAAGCGCCGGTTTGAGCGGCGCCGTGTCACTTCCGGTGTGCCCTGATCAGCAGACTATATCTGAGCCAAACCGAGCTTCGCCATCGGGTCACTTGCAGACATCGCGCGAGCGGTCTGCGTTAGGCATCCGTATTTCGCTTTCGGACCGACGTGCAGCAAGATCAAACGCCCACCCTCAAAGAGGATGGGCGCGTGGTGACTCACGACATGATGACGTCCTACTTCTTCTCGGCGGTGTTTGACGGTGAATCGATGACAGCGCAATGGTCTGACTTTTTCACCGAGACGCTCGAGGCAACTACACCACCGTCCTATGCCGCGTGATGCAGGTGCGAAGCACCTCGTCCATCGGCTTGCCCCACCAGTTGTTGGAGAAGATCTCGATCTCGGAATAGCCGGCAAAGCCCTGCGCTTCGACCGCTTTGCGCACCGATTTGATGTCGATGACCCCGTCGCCCATCATGCCGCGGTCGTTGAGGATGTCCCTGGTCGGTACCAGCCAGTCGCAGACGTGGAACGCGAGCAGGCGATCCTTGCCGGCGCGCGCGATCTGGCCCATCAGCTCCGGGTCCCACCAGATGTGATAGACGTCGAGCGCGACGCCGAGCATGCCGCTGCGGCCGGGGTCGAGCCGGTCGCAGATATCGAGCGCCTGCTTGGTCGTGTTCACGCAGGCGCGGTCGGCTGCATAGGCCGGATGCAGCGGCTCGATGGCGAGCGGCAGGTTCGCCTGCCTGGCGTAGTCGAGCATCTCGGCAAGCGCTTCCTCGACCTGCCCCCGCGCCGCCGCGATGTCCTTCGAGGCCTCGCTGCCCGGCCGCGAATATTGCGGCAGGCCGCCGACGACGAGGACGATGCAGGGCGCGCCCAGCGCCCTGGCTTCGTCGACGCAGCGCCGGTTGTCGTCGCGCACTTCGGTACGGCGCGAGGCATCCGAGGTGAACATGCCGCCGCGGCAATAGCCTGAGAGATCGAGGCCGGCCTCGCGCACCGCGCGAGCGGCGCGCTCGAGACCGACAGATGCGACCTGGTCGCGCCAGGGATCGATTGCGCGAATGCCGTGCTTGGCACAGGCCTCGATGATCGCGACGAGGTCGCCCTGCCTGCGGACGGTCGCCGTGTTCAGCGACAGCCAGCGATGATCGGACGAAAAATCGCGCATCAGGATTCGACACCGTGAGTGGCGAGCACGGTTTTCATCCGCTGCGTCGCGAGTTCAGGGTTGGCGAGCAGGCCGGCCTTGTCGGCCAGACGGAACAGCTCGGCGAGGTGCAGCGTGGAGCGCGTGCTCTCCTGCCCGCCGACCATGGTGAAATGATCCTGATGGCCGTTGAGATAGGCCATGAACACCACGCCGGTCTTGTAGAAGCGCGTCGGCGCCTTGAAGATGTGGCGCGACAGCGGCACCGTCGGGCCGAGCACGTCGTGGAAGCCGGCTTCGTCGTCGGCCGCCAGCCGCGACAGCGCATAGGACGCCGCCGGCGCGATCGCATCGAAGATACCGAGCAGCGCATGCGAAAAGTCTTGGCTGTCGCCGGCGATCAGCTCGGCATAGTTGAAGTCGTCGCCGGTATACATCTTGATGCGCTTGTCGAGCCGGCGACGCATGTCGATCTCGCGCTGCTTGTCGAGCAGCGAGACCTTGACGCCGTCCACCTTGGCGGCGTTGGCGTTGATGATTGCGACCGCCGTATCCATCGCCTCGTCGAGATCCCTGGTGCCCCAGTATCCCGTCAGGGCCGGATCGAACATGTCGCCGAGCCAGTGGATGATCACGGGCTCGCGAACCTGCGACAGCACGCGGTCATAGACCTTTGCGTAATCGTCCGCATTGCGGCCAAGCTTGGCGAGCGCGCGCGACGCCATCAGGATGATGCGACCGCCGACCTTCTCGACTGCCGAGATCTGCTCTTCGTACGCACGGATCACGTCGTCGAGGCTTTTCGCATCCTCTACCGCGAGATGGTCGGTGCCGGCGCCGGAGAACACCAGCGCGTTGCGGCGCTTGGCGGCGGCAACCGAGCGCGTTATCAGCTCCAGCGACGTCGGCCAGTCCAGCCCCATGCCGCGCTGCGCGGTATCCATGGCTTCGGCCACGCCGAGGCCGAGGTCCCAGACGTGCTCGCGGAAAGCGATGGTCCTGTCCCAGTCGACGGCGGCCGACAGCCAGGGATCGTTGTCGGCAAAAGGATCGGCGACGGTGTGCACGGCCGAGAAGGCGATGCGGTTCAGCGGTCCCTCGAGCTTTGCGGGAAACGTGCGCGAGGCAGCTAACCGATAGGTCTCGATCGAGCGATCGGCCTTCGGCAGCTTCAACGATAGGGATGACATCGGTTGGACGGACTTATTCATGCGTCCCTCCTCAGACCTTGATCGGGGCGACGTCGATCCAGCGCCGCTCCTTCCAGCTCTTCAGCGCGCATTCGGCGAGCTGCACGCCCTTGGCGCCTTCGAGCAGGGTGAACTTGTAGGGCGCATCCTCGTAGACGTGACGGATGAACATCTCCCACTGCTCCCTGAAGCCGTTGTCGTAGGTGACGTTGTCGGGCAGCTTCTGCCAGTCACCGTAGAAATCGTGCAGCCGCTTCTCGTCGGGATTCCACACCGGCCTCGGGGTCGCCTGCCGGGCCTGGATCATGCAGTCGGTGAGCCCCGCGACCGCCGAGCCGTGCGTGCCGTCGACCTGGAAGGTGACGAGGTCGTCGCGATAGACGCGCGTCACCCAGGACATGTTGATGTGGGCGATGATGCCGCCCTCCAGCTGGAAGGTCGCATAGGCGGAATCATCCGCGGTCGCCTTGTACTTCTGGTCCTGTTCGTCGAAACGCTCTGGAATGTCGGTGTTGCCGATGCAGACCACGCTCTGGACATTGCCGAAGAGGTTGTCGAGCACGTAACGCCAGTGGCAGACCATGTCCAGAATGATACCGCCCCCGTCCTCGCTGCGGTAATTCCAGGACGGCCGCTGCGCCTCCTGCCAGCCGCCTTCGAACACCCAATAGCCGAACTCGCCGCGCACCGAGAGGATGCGGCCGAAGAAGCCGGAGTCGCGCAGGAAGGCGATCTTCTTCAAGCCCGGCAGGAACAGCTTGTCCTGCACCGTGCCGTGCTTGACGCCCTTGGAATTGGCGAGCTTGACCACTTCGAGCGCCTCTTCGAAATTCGTGGCGATCGGCTTCTCGCAATAGACGTGCTTGCCGGCGTTGATCGCCTGGGTCAGCAGGCCGGGGCGCGCCTGCGTGGTCGCGGCGTCGAAGAACATGGTATCGTTCTCGTTGGCGAGCGCGGCATCGAGATCGGTGGTCCAGCGCGTGATGTTATAGCGCTTGGCAAGCGCCTCGACCTTCTCGGCGCTGCGGCCGACCAGGATCGGGTCGGGCATGACACGGTCGCCGTTCTTCAAGCGGACACCGCCCTGGTCGCGGATCGCGACGATCGAGCGGATCAGATGCTGGTTGAGCCCCATGCGGCCGGTGACGCCGTTCATGATGAGGCCGAGGCGTTGGGTGGTCATGCCGATTGCTCCAAGAGTGATTTTGGCTGTTCGAGCGGGCGCAGCGCCGACCAGTCCGGATGGACCGAAGTCGCAAAGCCCGTTGTGTTGAGCGATCCCGTCAGGAGATCGCCGTCGTGAATGGAAAGCCGGATGCCGCGCCCGGCATCGGCGTAGAGATCGGGATGCGCGGCCGCGAAGGCCTGTGCTTCCGCGGCAGGCGTGTCGCCAAAACCGTCGACATAGTGATGGCCGTTGCGCTCGGCGTGTTCGAGGCAAAGGAGCGCGCCGAGTGCCAGATCTTGTTGCAGAGCGAGACCAGGCTGGCAGGTCAAGTCTTCGCCCGTGACGAAACACTCCGCTCCCTCATCGTCCAGCTTGGCGATTCGGGTGAAGTTCACGATCGACTTGTAGATGCCTTTGCAGGATTTCGACGAGATGCCGCTGTAACCGAGCTTGCGCGCGATCGGCCAGGCATCATAGGAGTCGTCCGCTTCGTCGATGATGAAGTCGCGCCAACGCAAGGCTTCACTGAGCGGCGATTGACGCGTGACGTCGCGCGGCATCGGCTGCTCGATATAGAGCAGCTTGAGAAAGATCGGCTGTAGAGCGCTATCGTGCTCCAGCTGATGGACCAGCGACGCAAGCGCCGTCAGGTCCGCATACTGCTCATTGCCGTCGAGCGTCACCTTATAATCGAAGGGCAGCGCCGCCAGTTCGCGGCCGATACGGATCAGCCGGGCAGCATCCGCCTCGGGATCGCCGCCAAGCTTCAGTTTGAAATAGCGTGCGCCGGCGTTCTCCCTCGGATCAGCCACGCCGCCATCTCCCTCGACCCTGTCGTCGAGGCCGACAGTGTGGCGGATCGCAACCCGTTCCGATCGACACTGATTGGCGAGCGTGAGGAATCGCGGGATATCGCCGTCATTCAAGTCAGGCGACAGTCGCGCATCGATGCCGGCGATGTTGCCGGCCATTCCGTCGAAGAAGTTGATCTCCACGCCGCGCAGCAGCGCATCGAGGATGGCTTTGTCGATTTCAGCGGGACCATAAGCAGCGGCAAGCGCCGGAATGTTCTCTTGTGCACAAGCAGCGACTTGGTCGCCAATGCAAGATGCATGCAGATCGAACGCCGTCTGGAAGCCGGTCCGTGCCAGATAGAACCCGCGTGCGATCTGAAGCGAGCGTCGCAGACCGTCGACCGTCTGCGCCGGCGACAGCTCCGGCCGCTTGTCGAACCACTTTGGCACCAACAGCTCGGCGCTGGCGCCGACCGCGCTTCCCCTGCCCTCGACCTCGATCTCGGCCCGCACGAACAGCTGCGGCGTCGCGTTGATCGTGATCGCGCCGAAGCGGAACGGCCGCGCGAACTGCACGGGACGTTCGAAAAAGGCTATGTCTCGCAGCTTCAGGCGGAGGGGCATGGTGTTAACTGGCTTCCGAGATGTCGCGCAGGCGGCGGTGCACCTCTCCCGCCTGCGGGAGAGGTCGGCGCACAGCGCCGGGTGAGGGTTTTCTCCTCTGGGGGGTTCTCGCGAGCGGAGACACCCCTCTCCCCAACCCTCCCCCGCAGGCGGGGGAGGGAGCGCACCGATCGTGCAGCTGTCACCGGGATTCCCATCGCCCTAATCCAACGCACCTTGCGAGAAGAAATGCTTGCGGATGCGTTGCACGAGCTCGGTGAAAGCAGGATCGGCCATCACGTCGAGCGAGCGCGGGCGCGGCAGCGGCACGTCGTGGATTGCGGCGATCGCGCCGGGGCGCTCGGTCATCACAAGCACGCGGTCGGCGAGGAACACGGCCTCGGGGATCGAATGCGTGATCAGCAGCACCATCTTCCTGGTCTCGCGCTGGATCCGCATCAATTCGACATTCATGCGCTCACGCGTCAACGCATCGAGGGCGCCGAACGGCTCATCCATCAGCATGATCCTGGGATCGTGCACCAGCGCTCGGCAGATCGAGGCGCGCTGCTGCATACCGCCGGAGAGCTGCCACGGCAGCTTCTTCTCGAAGCCTTCGAGGCCGACCAGCTTCAACAGTTCCTTGGCACGGGGAAGATACTTGTCCCGCGGCAGCCGCTTCATGTCGATCGGCAGCATCACGTTGGACAGGATGTTGCGCCATGGCAGCAGCAGCGCGTTCTGGAAGACGATGCCGACATTGCCGTGCGGCGCCGTCACCTTCTCGCCCTCGACCAGGATCTCGCCCGTGGTCGGCGGCAGCAGGCCCGAGATCAGCTTGAGCAGCGTGGACTTGCCGCAGCCGGAAGGGCCGACCACGACGAAGAACTCGCCGTCGTTGATGTGGAAGTCGAGCGGCCGCAGCGACGGCACGTCGCCGTCGCGTGTCCGATAGGTCTTGGATACGCCCGACAGCTTGATGCCCGATGCATCGCCGGCGCGGTCGCTCACCAGTCTCAGATGCGCGGCCGGCTGGTTGATATCGACTGGCTTGGTCGCAGGGTTCGTCACAGCCCTCTCCACGCGTCGTCCCTGCGAACGCAGGGACCCATACGCCGTGCCGGAGCGTTCGGGCACGCGGGTTGGGACCTTCCGTAACCATCAAGGCCGGTGGTTATGGGTCCCTGCGTTCGCAGGGACGACAGCGGAGGTTTGTCGCTCACGAGCCGCTCTTCGGCAGGTAGTCGTTGGTGTAGAAGGCCTTCGGGTTCTCCTTGGCCTTGGCATCGAGGCCGCCATATTCGACCATCAGATTGACCGTATCAGTCATGTTCTGGTCGGTGACCTGGAACGGCCGCTTGCTCTTGGTCTCCGCGGTCCGGTAGAGCGGGATCGTCAGCTCAAAGCCCTGCGTCAGCGTGTCGATCTTGCCGCCCTTGGGGTTGGCATCGAGGATCGCCTGCGCCGCGGTCTTCGGCTCCTTCTCGGCGGCTTCGACCGCCTTGGTCGTCGCCGACATGAAGCGGCGGACGAGATCGGCGTTGGCCTTCACATAGTCGGAGTTGGCGATGATGCCGGACGAGACCATGTTGATGCCGTAGTCCGCGAACTTGATCGGGAAGACGTCCTTGCCGGTGGCGTCCTTTATCTTCATCGACTGATCCATGACGTAGCCGAGCAGGAGATCGGCCTGGCCGTTGATCACGGCATTGAGCTTGGTCTGGCCGTCGCCGGCGACGGTCTTGAAGTCGCTTTCCTTCAGGCCCGTCTTCTTCAGGAATAGCGGCCAGATCTGCGTCATCGAGTCGGCCGGCGTGATCGCCACCGTCTTGCCCTTGATGTCCTCGGGCTTCCTGATGTTCTTCTCGGCAAAGCCCATGGCGGACATCGGTGAGGTCTGCAGCAGCACGCCGGTCGCCACCACGGGCGCGCCCTTGATCGCGGCGCGCATCATGGTGGGGACGTCGACATAGCCGAAGTCCGCGGTCTTGGCGGCAACGGCCTGCGTGGTCGCAGCCGAGCCGCGGCCTTCCTGAATCTCGAGGTCGATACCTTCAGCGGCATAAATGCCCTTGGCCTTGCCGTAGTAGAATGGCGCGTGCTCGCCATAGACGTACCAGTTCAGCATCAGCACGACCTTGTCGGCCGCCTGCGCCCGCATCGCTGCGAACACCATCAGTGCCACTGATGCAGCGCCAATCCACCGTTTCATCGTCACTCTCCCTTGCCGTTTGTTGCGTCGGCCGTTGGTGGCCGTTCGTTGCTATCTAGGACGCAAAGATCACGTCCTCGCGCTGGCTGACATGCCAGGGAATGACCAGCTTCTCGATCCGGTCCACGATCCAGAACAGGATCACGCCGAGCAGTGCCAGGATCACGAGTGCCGCGAACATCGTCGGCAGGTCGAAGGTGCCGATCGAGCGCTGCATGACGTAGCCGATGCCGGAATTGGAGCCGACGAACTCGCCGACGACGGCCCCGACCACGGCAAGCGTCACCGAGACCTTGAGGCCGGAGAAGATCGCCGGCAGTGCGTGCGGCAGGTTCACAGCGCGAAACACCTGCAGGCGGCTGCCCTGCATGGCGCGGGCGAGATCGACCATATCAGGGTCGACCGACTTGAAGCCCTGCACGGCCGAGACCACCACGGGGAAGAAGCCGAGCAGGAACGCCGAAATGACCTTTGGAATGATGCCGAAGCCGAACCAGACCACGAACAGCGGCGCGATCGCGATCTTGGGCACGGATTGCGAGAACACCAGCAGCGGATAGACGTAGCTCTCCACCGTCTTCGAGCCCGCGATCAGCATCGCGACGGGAATGCCGAACAGCGCCGACAGCAGGAAGCCGCAGACGGTCGCATAGGTGGTCGGCCAGGACTGGCGCAACAGCTCCGGCCATTCGGTGCGGAGCACGGCGACGACATCGAGTGGCGACGGGATCTGGTAGGCGGGAATCTTGAACAGGCGGATCGCCAGGTCCCAGGCGACGACGATGAAGACGAGGAACAAGAACGGCCGAACCCAGGCCGCATTCAGCAGCTTGGAAACGGCGTTTTGCGGCTTCGGCTCGGCCAATTTTCACTCCCGGCAGTCTTCTTCGTTGTGGCGAGAAATTAACCCGTTGGATAAATACTGTCCAGAGCTTTCCCTGTGGCGTTTTGCGGCGGGGTTCCGGAACTGTGGGCGCGGACGCGCTGCAGCGCGAAGCGTTGCTGCGCTGGGCCGGGACCCAGCGGCGATGTGCTCGGCGGTGAGATGGGCCCCGGCTCTGCAGCGCACGCCAAAAGGGGCGTGCGCTGCGTCCGGGGCACGAGAGCGGAGTGAGGTGCACGCCCGCCTCCACGTCGTCATTGCGGAGCAAGTCGCCCATCATGGCTACGGACTACACCGTCTGCGCCACCACGGCGCGCGACTTCGGGGCCTTCGCGATATCGAACAGCGCCGCGGACTGCCCGGTCAGCGCGGCCAGCACGAGGCCAACCATGTGGGCGAGGCGCTCGTCCTTGGCCTTCTTGTCCAGGAGATCGCGGCCGAAGATCACGCTCAGCGTCGCCGAATTGGAAAGATAGAAGAAGCTGAGCGCCGCGATCGAAATGTAGAGCTGCACCGGATCGACGGCGACCTGGAAATCGCCAGACTCGGCGCCGCGCCGCACCACGGTGCGGATCATCTCGACGAAGGGCGAGTGCATCGACTTGACCTTGGTCGAGCGCTTCAGGTGCTTGGCGCGCGCGAGGTTCTCAGTCTGGAGCAAAGACAGGAACTCGGGATTGCGCAGGAAGTAATTCCAGGTGAATTCGATCAGGCGCCTGATCGCCTCGGGCGGATCGAGATGCTCGAGATCGAGCCCGCGCTCCTCGCTGCGGATCTTGTCATAGGCGCCTTCGAGCACCGCGAGATAGAGCTCGTCCTTGTTGCCGACGTGGTAGTAGAGCATGCGCTTGTTCGCGCCGGCCTTGGCCGCGATGCGGTCGACGCGCGCGCCGGCGAGCCCATGGGCGGAAAACTCCTGCTTGGCGGCTTCGAGAATGCGCAGCCGCATCCCCTCGGGGTCACGCTGCCATTTCAGAGTTCGCTTTGCCTTCGCCTTTGCCAAACCGGATGCTCGCTGGAGGTTCTCGGGTCAGCGTGTAACACGAGGAAGCCGTCATTGCGAGGAGCCCTTGCGACGAAGCAATCCAGACTGAGACCGCGGAGGGATTCTGGATTGCTTCGCTGCGCTCGCAATGACGGAGGAGAGACCGCCCTACTCCGGTTTCGGCGAGCGCTCCAACAGCACCGTCTGAATCCCGCAGGTCCCATTCCGCACCGTCATGATCCGCGTCCCCGGCTTGCGGCCGTTGCGGACTTCGCTGACGTCGAGGCCGGCAGCGATCAGGCGGGCGCGGGTGGCCTCGATGTCGGCGACCCGCCAGCTCAGGCCCCAGAGGCGGTCATGCGCGGCATCGCCGCCGGCGACCGGGCGGCGCACCACCTCGACGATGAGGTCGCCGCAGCGGAAGAACATCAGCTGGCCCCAGTCCTGGTGCGAGCGGTCGAGCGCGAGATCAAGCCCGAGCCGCGCCCCGTAGAGCGCGGCGGCGCGCTCGGAATCCTCGGTGGTGATGACGACGTGGTCGAGCGCGTCGATCGGCGCGATATCGGTCGCGACCGATTTGGGGCGCTCATCGGCCAGTTCGAGGAAGAACATGCGCACGCCGCGCGTGAGCTCCGTGGCGGCACGCGTGCGCTTCCAGTGCAGCACGGCATTGCTGACGGCGTCGCTGCTTTCGACCTCCGCAACGGGGTCCGGCCTTAGGGCCACCCGCTCCAGCCGCCGGTGCATCTTGCCGACATCCGCGACCCGAAAGCACAGGCTGGCGAGCACGCCCTCCCGGTCCCCGAGCAGTGCGCGCATGCGGTCGGCGGTGACGCTGAAGCCATGAGGGGCCATCAGCTCGATGGTCATGTTGTCGAGGGTGAACAGCACCCGGTCGGCGCCCTCGCCGGAGTTCTGCCAGGCCGGCGCGCGGGCGAGCAACGTCTGATAGGCCGCCTTGGCCGCACCGATATCGCTCACCAGAGCGACGATGTGATCGAGGCCGGTGATCATCCTGCACCCTTTTGATCGACTTGGAACCCATGGACCGACAGACGGCGTTTGTCCGGGCTTGGCATTGGCCCGACATGGTCGTATTCCCCCACCATGCTGACCTCAAGCGCTTCGGGCGGCAGTTTTGCGAATAATTTCAGCGTCCCTCCGGAGCGGAACCGGTGCTAGAGTAATCCCGCCGGCCGGCACCACAAGCGCATCACGGACAAGCAATGCAGGCTCTCTTCATCGGACAGACCTATATCGACGTCGTCTTCATCACCGACCACATGCCGACCGGCGACGAGAAGCACGTGGCCTCGGACTACGCGGTCTCCTTCGGCGGCAATGCGGTGACGGCGGCCTTCTGCTGCGCCAAGCTCGGCATCGTGCCGGATCTCATCGCCACCGCGGCCAATGACTGGCTGGGGCGCATGTTCCAGGACATGTGCGCCAAGTACGGCATCTCGCTGCACGGGCGCAAGGTCAATCAGTCCTCGCTCTCCTTCATCATGCCCAAGGACGGCAAGCGCGCCATCGTCCGTTGCCGCGACGACGAGCACATCCACCCGTTCCCGATGCTCAATCTCGGCGGCTGCCGCGCCCTGCATGTCGATGGCCACCAGCCGGACGCCGCGATCCACTACGCCAAGGTGTGCCGCGAGGCGGGCATCCTGACCTCCCTCGACGGCGGCGGCCTGCGCACCAACACGCATGAGCTGCTCGAATATATCGACGTCGCCATTGTCGCCGAGCGGCTGTGCGAGCAGATGGACCTGACGCCGGAGAAGATGCTGGACTACCTCAAGGGCCGCGGCTGCAAGATCGGCGGCGTCACCATGGGCGAGAAAGGCCTCTTCTGGTACGACGAAACAGGAACGGTGCAGGTGATGCCGGCGATGCCGATCCCGCGCGAGCGCGTCATCGACACCAACGGCGCCGGCGACGTCTTCCATGGCGCTTATGTCTATTCCTATCTCGCCCATCCCGGAAAAAGCTGGCGCGAGCATTTCGACTTCGCGCGCGCCGCCTCCACCTTCAAGATCCAGCGCCTCGGCAACGAGGCCGGCTTGCCGACGCTGGTCGACATCGCGAAGGTTCGCCACGAGTTCGAAGTCAGGGTCTAGGGTCAGATGGGACGCGTCTTCGTCGCCGGCAGCATCAACATGGATGTGGTGGCGACCGCCGATCGCCATCCCAGGGTCGGCGAGACCGTCGCCGGCCGCCAGGTGCTGTATTTTCCGGGCGGCAAGGGCGCGAACCAGGCGGTCGCGGCATCGCGGCTTGGCGCGCGGACCACGCTGGTCGGACGGCTGGGGAAGGATTCATTCGGGGCCGAGCTGAAGACCTTTCTCGGCGAACAGGGCATCGATCTCGGCTATGCCGTGGAGACGGCGGAGGCCCACACCGGCACGGCGATCATCACGGTGGCGGAGGCCGACAACACCATCGTCGTCATTCCCGGAGCGAATGGGCTGGTCGGCGCTGACGATGTCGACGTCGTGCCACTGCTCGCCGGCGACGTCGCCGTCAGCCAGTTCGAGATTCCGCTGCCGGCCATCGCCGCGTTCTTCGGGCGCGCGCGTGCGGCCGGCGCGACGACGCTGCTCAACCCGGCGCCGGCGCAGAAGATGCCGAGCGAGTTGCTCGCGCGGGTCGACATCCTCGTGCTGAACGAGACCGAGCTCGGCGTCCTCGCAGGCGCGGAGCTGTCGGACGACGATGAGGCCGCAAAGCTCATCGACGTCGCGCGAAAACTTCAGGCGCGCGAGGACCAGACCATCTGCGTCACGCTCGGCAAGCGCGGCGTGCTCGCGCTCGCGGGGCGCGAGGAGATTGCCGTGCCCGGCCGCCCGGTGAAGGCGCTCGACACCACAGGCGCCGGCGATTGCTTTGTCGGCGCGCTGGCCGCGCAACTGGCCGACGATGTGCCCTTGCGCACCGCCCTCACCTTCGCCAATGCCGCCGCCTCGATCAGCGTGCAGCGCATGGGCGCCGGGCCGTCGATGCCGACGGCGGCGGAGGTGGCGGCGGTTTTGGAGCGCTAAGCGCTCACGCCAGCGCGCTCTTCAGGTCGAAGCTCTCGTCCGCGGCCTGCTCCGGCGTGATCGAACGATCCATGGCCTGCAGGCGGCGGCCGAACATGTGATCGCCGGCGCGGTTGATCGATTCGATGCCGAGCAGCTTGTCGCCCTTGTAGCAGAACGCCGAGAACGCCTTCTTCGCGGGATCTCCGCGCAGCACGACGCGGTCGTAGCCGGTGGTGAGGCCTGCGATCTGGAGCTTGTCGTCGCCCTGGTCGCTCCAGAACCAGGGATGACTGTCGTAGGGCTTCTTGTCGCCCGTCAGCCGCGCCGCGAGGCAGCGGGCGTGATCGGTGGCGTTCTGCACCGATTCCAGCCGCAGCGATCCACCGAAGCGCGGGCTCGCGAACAGCGCGCAATCGCCGATCGCGGAAATGTCTGGATCGGCCGTCGCAAGATATTCGTCGACGATGATGCCGGCCGCCACCGGGAGCCCCGCCTCCGCCGCAAGCTCGATATTCGGCAGCACGCCGACGCCGACCACGACGAGGTCGGCCGGCAGATGCTGGCCGTCGCTTAAAGAAACGCCAGTGACCTGACCGCCCTCCGCCTCGATCGAGGTGGCCTGCACGCCGAGGTGAATGCGGATGCCGGCCTCGCGGTGGCGGTCCTGGAAATACTCCGAGACCTCTGATGTCACCGCCCGCGCCATCACGCGCGGGGCGAGCTCGAGCACGTCGACCTCGAGGTCCTTGATCCGGGCCGTGGAGGCGAACTCGAGGCCGATGAATCCGGCGCCGATGATCACCGCGCGTTTCTTCGACGGCATGATCCTGCGCAGCGCCTCGCTGTCGTCGAGGATGCGCAGATATTTCACGTCGGGCAGATTGGCGTTGGGCAGGTCGAGCAGGCGATTGCGCGCGCCGGTCGCCAATACGAGGTGCCAGTAATCCAGCGTCTCGCCGGATGCGAGATGCACCTTGCGCCCCGCGCGGTCGATCGAGGCGGCGCGGCCGGCGATGAGCTCGATCTTCTGGTCCTGATAGAATTTCTCTGGCCGGAACATCAGGCTCTCCGGCCCCGCGGAGCCCTTGATGTAGGCTTTCGACAGCGGCGGGCGCTGATAGGGCAGATGCGCCTCGTCGTTGATCAGGCAGATGCGCTCCGAAAAGCCGGCCTGGCGCAGCGATGCCGCGGCCTGATAGCCGCCATGGCCGGCGCCAACGATGATCACCGGACCGCCCGTCATTGGACAGCCCATTTCCGGAAGACACGAGCGTAACCCATGCCGTCTCCTCTCTCGCTAATTCTGGTTGCTGGCCTTAGGAGGAGCCGGCGCTCGTGTCCGTCCCTTGACGAAGGCAGCCCCATTTGAGCCGATCGTTCCGTCCGGCGCAAGAGCGGCGGCCGGGGATTGTCACCCCTGCCCTTCTGCGATTTAGTTCGAGTATCGACCTCCTGCCGGAGATTCTTCAAATGACCGCTCCCGTCTCAACGCCCGGTGATCCCGCCCTGCTGCGGATCGACGGCCCAATCGCGACCATCACGTTGAACCGCCCTGCCGCGTTCAACGCGATCAACCTTGCGATTGCGCAGAAGCTCGAACAGCTCGCAGCCTATATCGAAGGCGCGGACGAGATCCGCGTCGTCGTTCTCGAAGGCGAGGGACGCGCGTTCTGCGCCGGCGGCGATCTGCAGACGATCGGGGCCGCCGCCGAAGCCGGCACGGTGACACCCGTCGTCGGCGAGCTGCTCAAGCACTATCATGCCTTCATCGAGATCATCAGGCGCATGCCGAAGATCTCGCTGTCCAGCGTGCAAGGCTCGGCCGCCGGCGCCGGCATGGGCCTCGCCTTCGTCACCGATCTCTGCATCGCCGCCGACGACGCCAAGTTCACGCCGGCCTATGCCAAGATCGCGGTGTCGCCGGACGGCGGCTCGACGGTCGGCATCGTCGGCACGGTGGGCTCGCGCCGCGCGCTGCAGATTTTTCTCGCCGAGGACAATTTTACCGCTCAGCAGGCCTCTGAATGGGGCCTGGTCGCCAAGACCGTTCCCGCAACCGAGCTGAAGGCCGCGACGCGGCAGCTTGCCGAACGGCTGGCACAGAATCCGCCGGCCGCGGTCGCCGGCACCAAGCAGCTGGTCTACCAGGCCGCGACCACGCCGGTGAAGCAGCAGCTGGATGCCGAGGAGCACAAGATCATCATGGCGATGAACACGGAGGCGTTCCGCACCGCCGTGAAGAAGTTCACGAGCAAGTCGAAGTGACGAGGCCCGCGCGCACGTTCTACGGCCTCCGTCACGGTGCGACCGACTGGAATCGCGAGGGGCGATTCCAGGGCCGCACCGACAATCCGCTGAACGACGATGGCCTGCGACAAGCGCGCGAGGCCGCGCACCTGCTGCGCGGCGTCGGCATCAGCCGCATCGTCGCAAGCCCCCTGGTACGCGCGGCGCGGACGGCCGAGATCATCGCGGACGTGATCGCGGTGCCGCTCGCGATCGACGACGGCATCATCGAGTTCGATTTCGGCAGCTTTGAAGGCCTCCCCGTCCGCGACCTTATGATCAAGCACGGCGTCAAATCCGCGACGGGTCTCGTGTCGATCCTGCCGGCCGACGGCGAAAGCTGGGACGCCATGGTCGGACGGTCGCTGACCTGCGTCTCGGAGTGGCTCGCGCGCCATCCCGACGATAATCTCCTGTTCGTCTGCCACGACGCCGTGATGCAAGCCATGGCAAACGCACTATGTGGCAGCTATTTCAAGAACAGCCACGGCACGCCGTTCCGCTACCTGCACAAAGACCCGCAGTGGCGGATCGAGCAGGTCGTTACCTAGGACAGATGCGGCCTGTCTCCGCCGGCAATTTGAAGCAGCCGATCCGAGCGCTCGTTTGCGCGGCCGATCAACGCTTCTCCGTCTGCTTCCCGGTCCTCTGCATGAAATCGAAGTCGCAGCCCTCGTCGGCCTGCATGATGGTCTCGTTGAACAGCCAGGCGTAGCCACGCCGCGTTTCCTCGGGCACGGCGGCCGGCTTCAGCGCGACGCGGCGCCGCTCCAGTTCCGCGGCATCGACCAGCAGCTCGATGCTGCGCCTTCCGACGTCAAGGCGAATCATGTCGCCGTTCTGCACCAGCGCCAGCGGCCCGCCGACGGCGGATTCCGGGGTGATGTGCAGCACGATGGTGCCGAACGCGGTGCCGCTCATGCGCGCATCCGAGATGCGCACCATGTCCTTGGTGCCGCCGCGCGCGAGCTTCTTCGGAATCGGCAGATAGCCCGCCTCGGGCATGCCGGGCGCGCCCTTCGGGCCGGCATTGCGCAACACCAGCACGTCGTCGGAGTTCACATCGAGATCGGGATCGTCGACCCGCAAGGTCATGTCCTCGACGGATTCGAAAACGACGGCCCGCCCGGTGTGCTGCAACAGTTTCGGGCTCGCGGCCGACTGCTTGATGACGGCGCCGCGCGGGGCGAGATTGCCGTGCAGGATGGCGAGGCCGCCCTCTTTCTTGATCGGATTGTCGCGCGGGCGGATTGCATCCTGGCCGGGCACGTCCTCCGCATTCGCCGCGACATCGCGCAGCGTCTGGCCGGTGATCGTCCTGGCATCGAGATCGATGAGATCGCCGAGCTGCGCGAGCAATTTCGGCACGCCGCCAGCGTGATGGAAATGCTCCATGTAATGCTCGCCGGACGGCTTGAGATCGACCAGCACCGGCACCTCGCGGCCGATCTGGTCGAAGGCTGCGAGATCGAGCCGGTGCGGCGAGCGATGCGCCATCGCGGTCAGATGGATCAGGCCATTGGTCGATCCGCCGATCGCCTGGAGCACGACCTGCGCATTCCTGAAAGACCCAGGCGTCAGCAACTCGCTGGGCTTGGGCCCCTTCGTCTTCGCCATCTCGGCGGCCACCTTGCCGCTCGCCTCGGCGAGGCGGAAACGCTCGGCATGCGGCGCCGGAATCGTCGCGCTCATCGGCAGCGACAGGCCCATGGCTTCGATCATGCAGGCCATGGTCGAGGCCGTGCCCATCACCATGCAGGTGCCGACCGACGGCGCGAGGCGCCCGTTCACCGCCTCGATCTCGGCATCGTCCATGTCACCGGCGCGATATTTCGCCCATAGCCGGCGGCAATCGGTGCAGGCCCCCAGCACCTCGCCCTTGTGATGACCGACCACCATGGGGCCGACGGGGATGACCACCGTCGGCAGATCGGCGCTGATCGCCGCCATCACCTGCGCCGGCAGCGTCTTGTCGCAGCCGCCGATCACGATCACCGAATCCATTGGCTGGGCGCGGATCATCTCCTCGGTGTCCATCGCCATCAGGTTGCGCAGGTACATCGAGGTCGGATGCGCAAAGCTTTCGGCGATCGAGATGGTCGGAAACACGAACGGCATCGCGCCGGACAGCATCACGCCGCGCTTGGCGGCTTCGATGATGTCAGGGACGTTGCCGTGGCAGGGATTGTAGTCGCTATATGTGTTGGTGATGCCGACGATCGGGCGCTCCAGCGCGTCGTCGGAGTAGCCCATCGCCTTGATGAACGCCTTGCGCAGGAACAGCGAGAAGCCGGCATCGCCGTAGCTGGTCAAACCCTTGCGCAAGCCACTCGTCATCAGGTCGCTCCCTTCAGCTTTGTCGCTCGTGGTAAGGCCAGCCCCCTGATTGTCAATAAGCCGAGTTGCAGGCCTGAGGCTTGGTGGCCGGGCCCCTCTTCAAGCGAGCATCTCACAGCACTGCTGGTCGCAGGTTCAACTCCCGAAATTGATCCTGCATCCGATCTCGACGGCTCCCGAACGCGTGCGGAGTGCTCCAGTTTTCCGACTTCTCCGGCGCGGATCGGTGGAACTCGGCGCAGCTCCAATTCTCATGGCGCAAGCAGCTGAACTTCGCGGACCGCCAGCACGGGTGCGTCATCAGACTTCCCTCGCATTTCGAGCCGCCTGCGGCGGAAGATATCGAACGCAACTAAGAATGATTAGCAAGTAGTTGCATCCCTCGCCAAACTGTGAAATCTTATTGCGAATGACTTGCAATCGCAGGGGGATTGCGCGCGAACCCAAAGCCCCTGCGTCGATTAGTGCCCTTGGTTTGCTTAGGTTGGTGGTTGTCGTGGTGAGAAAATCGAGCTTCGCGGGCGCAATAGCGGCGGCGATCATCGTCGTCGGTCACCTGGCAAGCTGCGCCTCCGCCTCCGCCGACGAGGGCGCACGCAGCCTCGCATATGCCGCTCCCTGGCCCGGCTCCGCACCAGGCCTCGGCATCAACAAGCTGGCGGGCGGGTTGCCGTCGACCCATGCGGATATCGACACCGAGCATATTTTCGGCTTCAGCATGGGCTCCGACATCGGCAAGCCCGGCGAAATGGAGATCGAGTTCGAGAATGTCGGCGCGTTCGGCAAGCGCTCCGGCACTTACGCAGCCTGGGCCAATCTTAATCAGGTCAAATACACGGTCTCGGACAACTTCCGGATCGCGCCCGGATTTGCACTGACCGGACAGCACATCAATGGCGTTCCGGGCCTTGCCAATCATCGCGACGTCGCTTTCGGCGGGGCGGCGCTCGAACTTCGCTACAAGCTGGTCGATCGTGCCGTCGCGCCATTCGGGTTGACACTCCACGCCCAGCCCGGTTGGAGCCGGATCGACGACGCCAGCGGCATGCACATCGCGCAATATGGCGCAGAGTTTGCCGCGCTGTTCGATCGCGAGTTGGTCAAGGACAGGCTGTTTGCGGCCTTCAACGTCTGGTACGGGACCGGCGGGACCCGCGAGACCCTAACCAATCTTTGGCGACACGATTCCGAGATGCAGCTCCAGGCCGCGATCTCCTATGTAGTGCAGCCCGACCTCGTGCTCGGCCTCGGCGTACGCTACGCGCGGGCCTATGACGGCGGCGCCCTCGACCGCTTTTTGGGAGACGCAGTCTTTGCCGGCCCGACCTTCTCCTACAACATCTCGAAGGAGGTCGGCATCTCCGGCACCTGGCAGATGCAGGTTGCCGGCAAGGCGATCGGCGACGTTCGCAGCCTCAACCTCGATCAGTTCGAGCGGCACCAGGCGCTACTGCGTCTCAACTTGCACTTCTGATGCGCGCGCCCGACCCAGCTACGCCCGTTGCTTCCGCGACGCCACGTCCCGGGGCATGTCGGCCAGGCGCGCCCTCAGGCGCGGTACTGCAAAATCGAGAAAGGCTCGCAGCTTGGCCGGCATGAAGCGGTTGGGCGAATAGACGAAGTTGACCGGTTGCGGCGGGGGCTGAAAGTCCTGCAGAAGTGCGACGAGCTCTCCCGACCGCAGCGGGTCCGCGATGAGGTATGAGAACGCGACAGTAACCCCGATGCCTGCGCGTGCCGCGTCGAAGGCCGATTCGAGATTGCTCGCAATGAAGCGTGACCGCACGGGCACCGCATACTCGGTCTGCCCACGTTTGAACCTCCAGATGTTCGGCGACTGAAGCGGAGGATAGCTGATGCAGTCATGCGCAGAGAGATCGTCGGGAGACTTCGGTATCCCGCGCAATTCCAAATAGGTCGGACTGGCGCAGGCCACGCGGCGAATTTCTCCCGCTCGCACAGCGATCAGGCCGCTGTCGGCGAGATCCCCGACGCGAAGCGCGACGTCAATATGCTCGTCCAGGAGATTGAGCGTCCGGTCCTGCAAGTTGAGCTGAACGTCCACTTGCGGGAATGCCGCAAGAAACTCGGCTAGAATCGGCTGCAGGCACAAGCGACCGAGTGCGACGAGCGTCGTGACACTCAAATCTCCGCGCGGCGTGGTGTATTCGCCGGAGGCAACGCGCTCGGCCTCGGCGAGATCGGCAAGAATTCGCTTGGCCGCGGCGATGTAGGAGCGTCCGGCATCGGTGGGAACGAGGACGCGGCTCGATCGGTGAAACAGCTTGGTGCGCAGGTGCTCCTCGAGCTCCGACACCTTCCGGCTCACCGTTGCCAACGGCATTTTCTGACGGCGCGCGGCGGCGGACAGGCTGCCCGCCTCCGCCACCGCCAAGACCACCGACATGCTTTCAAAACGATCCATGGGACGCTTCCATATTCTGGAAGGATAGATCCCGATTTTGCCAGATACCCCTCATTTCCGGAAGTGCCTATTCCTCTCCGCACCGAAACGGAAAGGAGACGAAAATGACCCAGACCAGAAAAGGCACTGCGCTCATCACCGGTGCTTCGACCGGAATCGGCGCGATCTACGCCGATCGCCTGGCGAAGCGCGGCCACGACCTCATCCTCGTTGCGCGCAACAGGCAGCGGCTCGCGTCGCTGGCGCGCAGGCTCACCAGCGAAAGCAGCCGCAAGGTAGAGACGGTGGAAGCCGATCTCACATCGCTGGCCGACCTGCGCCGTGTCGAGCAACTCCTCAGAACCGAGCCCGCCGTCTCGGTGCTGGTCAACAACGCAGGCGTCGGCGCCTCAGCCCCGCTGATCGCCTCCGACATCGACAAAATGGAAGACATGATCCGCCTCAACGTCAGCGCGCTGGCGCGCCTGACCTACGCGGCGGTCCCCGGATTCATCGAACGCGGCCATGGCACCATCATCAACATCGCCTCCATCGTCGCGATCGCGCCGGAGCTGCTGAACGGCGTCTACGGCGGCTCGAAAGCGTTCGTGCTCGCATTCACCCAGTCGCTCGTTCACGAGCTCGCCGGCAAGGGCATCCGCGTACAAGCCGTGCTGCCGGGCGCCACTGCGACCGAGTTTTGGGATACCGCCGGTACACCGGTTCACCAACTGCCTGCCGGGATCGTCATGTCGGCCGACGACATGGTGGACGCGGCGCTCGCCGGTCTCGATCTCGGCGAGGTCGTGACGATCCCGGCGCTCGCCGACAAGTCCGCATGGGATCGCCACGAGAGCGCGCGGCTCGCCATGACTAACAAGCTCTCGAGCGCCATTCCCGCCCCTCGCTACAACCTGCACACGCACCTGAATGCGTGAGCGATAGCCCTGCATCAAAACGGAGATCACCATGTCACGCATCATCAGCCACCCGTCCACCTCAGCCATCGCGCTGAGCCGCACCATCAGCTGGCGCGATCAGTCTGAACGCCTGCTCGCCTACGCCGAACCGGTCAGCCGGATCGGTCTCTATGCGTCGCTCGCAATCATCTACGCCTGGTTCGGCGGGATGAAGTTCACCGACTACGAAGCGCAGGGGCTGGTGCCCCTGGTGGAAAACAGTCCGCTGTTGCGCTGGTTCTACGCGCTGTTTTCGGTCCGCGGCTTCTCCACGTTTCTCGGTTTCGTCGAACTGAGCATCGGGCTTCTGATCGCGCTCCGGTCGGTGAGCCCGATCTATTCCGCAGCCGGCGGCCTTCTCTCGGCCGGACTGTTCGTCACGACGCTGAGCTTCATGATCTCGACGCCTGGCGTCGTCGTGCCTGAGCTCGGGGTGCCCGCGATCACGGTCGCACCGGGACAGTTCCTGCTGAAGGACGTCGGCCTGTTGGCTGCTTCCTTCTGGGTGTTCACGGACTCGCTGAAGGCCGCCATCCGCAGGTGAGAACTCGCGTCACAGCGCAACAACCGAACTCGAAACAGGAGCCCCGCCATGAGAATACGATTCATCCTCGGCGGGGCTCGCGCTGCTCGCAGTGTCGTCGTCGACAGCGGCGAGAAGGATCCGACCACTGCCGTCCAGCGGAAACATCCTCAAGGAGAAGAACATGAGTAAGCGTCTCGACTACAACCAGATCGCGCCGGCAGGCATCAAGGCGCTAGGTAGCGTCTACGGCTACATCCTGCAGAGCCGCCTTTCCCCCACGCTGATCGAGCTGGTCTATCTGCGGATCTCTCAGATCAACAATTGCGCCTACTGCCTCGACATGCACACGCGCGAGCTGCTCAAGAAGGGAGAGAAGATCGAGAAGATCGCCCTGCTGCAGGCCTGGCGCGAGGCCGGCAACCTCTTCGACGAGCGCGAGCGCGCCGCGCTGGCATGGGCGGAAACGGTGACACGGGTTGCCGAGACCGGCGTTCATGACGAGGCATACCAGGCCGCACGCGCCGTATTCGAGGAGCGTGAGCTCGTGGACCTCACGATCGCGATCAGCCTGATGAACGCCTACAACCGCATAGCCATCAGCTTTCGCGCAACACCCGCGGCAGCGGCCGCCGCCTGATCGACACAAGCGCAACGTCGCGCACAACCGAAAGCCCATTCACATGAAGAGATATGGAATCATCGTTGCGGCGGCGCTGATCGCCGCAACCAGCCTGGCTTCGCTCCCTGCCCGATCCGAAGAGCCTCGGCTGGGAGACATCAAGCGCACACATCTCATGAAGGAAGCTCTGAGCGTCCCCGGACGCGAGGTCGTCCAGGTCCGCGTCGATTTTCCTCCGGGCGTTGTCGCCGTCAGGCACAGTCACCCGGGCGAAGAGCTCGTCTATATGATCGAAGGCGAGCTGGAATATCGGCTCGACGGCAGGCCGCCGGTGATCCTGAAGGCCGGCGAGGTGCTGCTTATTCCTCACGGCGTACATCATGCGGTGACGAACCTCGGCAGCGGAAACGCGGCGGAGCTTGCGACCTATATTGTCGAGACAGGCAAGCCGCTGTTGACGCTCGGCAGGTGAGCCGCTTCTAACGCTTGGTCCAGTCGATCACGCGGCCTGGGTCGGCATCGAACTCCATGCTGCAGAACGTGCCGCCCTGGAAATAATCGCCGACCGGGTCCGACTTCAACTTGGCCTGCTCCGCCATCGCGTGCTCACGGAAATCCTCGGCGCGACCGGTCGGGCGATAGCCGAGCTCGTAGGCGCGGTGATTGTCCCACCAGGCGCGCTCGTTGAAGGAGGCGCCGTAGAAGACCTCGAAATGGATGTCGGGATGTTCGAGCCCGATGCGGCAGAGCTGCACGAGATCATCGGGCTTGAGCCAGATCGCGAGCCGGCGCTGGTCGAGCGGCATGTCGCCGAAATTGCCGATGCGCAGGCAAGTCACCTTCAGGCCGTGCTTGTCGGCGTAGAGCGCGCCGACGGCCTCGCCGAACACCTTGCTGACGCCATAGCGGCTGTCGGGCCGCGCGGTGACCTCAGTGCCGATCCTGTGGTGGCGCGGATAGAAGCCGACGGCGTGGTTCGACGAGGCGAACACCACGCGCTTGACGCCCTTCTTGCGTGCGGCCTCGAACAAATTGTAGCCACCGATGATATTGGACTGGAGGATGTCGTTCCAAGGACCTTCGACCGAATAGCCGCCGAAATGCAGGATGCCGTCGACTCCCTCGCAGATCGCTTCAACTTGAGCGAGATCGGCGAGGTCGGCGGCCTTGAACGTTTCGTTGGCGCCGAGATCGGCGGGCGGCTTGAGGTCGGACAGCAGCAGGTCCGGATAGAGCGGTGGCAGCAGTTTGCGCAGGCGCGTTCCGATTCCGCCCGAAGCTCCCGTCATCAGGATGCGCGGCATATCTCTCCCTCATCTCTAGCGGCCGATTTGCGGCCATGGATATCTGATGCTAGCAGACTTGGACAGAGGGAACGCAACAACGAGAACCGCACATGAACGATGCCTCGTCCCATAACCAAGGCTGGCGGCCGGCGACCTATTACCCTGATCCAGCGATAAAAGCGCTCGATCCCCGCTTCGAAAAATACTGGCTGAAACTTTCGGCGGTGGAGCGGCTGACGACCGGCCTGCGCTGGGCCGAGGGTCCGGTGTGGTTCGGCGACGGGCGTTATCTGCTCTGCAGCGACATTCCGAGCCAGCGCATCCTCAAATGGGAGGAGGAGACCGGCGCGGTCAGCGTGTTCCGCAAGCCCTCCAACTTCGCCAATGGCAACACGCGCGATCGCCAGGGGCGGCTGATCACCTGCGAGCACGGCGGCCGCCGCGTGACCCGCACTGAATACGACGGCAGCATCACCGTGCTGATGGACTCGTTCGACGGCAAGCGGCTGAACTCGCCGAACGACGTCGTGGTGAAGTCCGACGGCTCGATCTGGTTCACCGATCCCACCTTTGGCCTGCTCGGCAACTACGAAGGCTACAAGGCAGAACCCGAGATCGAGCCGAACGTCTACCGGCTCGATCCCGCGACCGGCAAGGCAACGATCGTCGCCGAAGGCGTGCTCGGTCCGAACGGGCTGTGCTTCTCGCCGGACGAGAAGATCCTCTACGTCGTGGAATCCCGCGGCGTGCCGAACCGCAAGATCCTCGCCTATGACGTCTCGGCCGACGGCACCACGATTTCCAACAAGCGCGTTCACATCGATGCCGGTCCGGGCACGCCCGACGGCATGCGCTGCGACATCGATGGCAATCTCTGGTGCGGCTGGGGCATGGGCGATCCCGAGCTCGACGGCGTCGTGGTGTTCGCACCGGACGGTGTCATGATCGGCCGCATCGCCCTGCCCGAGCGCTGCGCCAATCTCTGCTTCGGCGGCGTCAAGCGCAACCGCCTGTTCATGGCCGCGAGCCAGTCGATCTACGCGCTGTATGTGAACACGCAGGGCGCGGCGGGCGGATAGGCGCTCTCTTCCGGCATTGCGAGGAGCACCTGCGACGAAGCAATCCAGACTGCCTGCGCTGAGAGATTCTGGATTGCTTCGCGGAGCCTGTCATCGGGCCGGGCTTCGCCCGGACCCGTTGGCGCGCAATGACGAAACGCCGGAGCGGTTGCCCGCTCCGGCGTCATGTTTGATCAGGCGGTACGGCTTACGCCGCGTTGAAGCCGGCGACGGCCTTCACTTCGAGGAAGTCCTCGAGGCCGAACTTGCCCCACTCGCGGCCGTTGCCGGACTGCTTGTAGCCGCCGAACGGCGCAGTGCGGTCGTTGGGCACGCCCTGCAGGTTGACATTGCCGGCGCGGATCTGACGGCCGACGCGCTTGGCGTCCTCGACCGTCGCGCCCGTGACGTAGCCGGCGAGGCCGTAGGGCGTGTCGTTCGCGATCTGCACCGCGTCGGCCTCGTCCTTGGCGCCGATGATGGTCAGCACCGGTCCGAAGATCTCCTCGCGGGCGATCGTCATGTCGGGCGTGACGTCGGCGAAGATGGTCGGGCGGACGTAGAAGCCCTTGTTCACGCCTTCGGGCAGGCCCGGGCCGCCGGCGACGAGGGTCGCGCCCTCGTCGATGCCCTTCTTGATCAGACCCTGGATCTTGTCCCACTGGCCGCGGTTGACGACGGGGCCGATCGTGGTGCCTTCGGCGCGCGGATCGCCCGCCTTGGTCTTGTCGGCGACGGCCTTCGCGATCGCGGCGACTTCCTTCATCTTCGACAGCGGCACGATCATGCGCGAGGGCGCGTTGCAGGACTGGCCCGAGTTGTTGAACATGTGCATCACGCCGCCGGTCACCGCCTTCTGAAGATCGGCGCCTTCGAGGATGACGTTCGGCGACTTGCCGCCGAGCTCCTGGCTGACGCGCTTCACGGTGGGTGCCGCGCGCTTGGCAACATCGATGCCGGCGCGGGTCGAGCCGGTGAACGAGATCATGTCGATGTCAGGGTGCTCGCTCATGGCAGCGCCGACCTCGGGACCGAGACCGTTGACGAGGTTGAACACGCCCTTCGGCACGCCGGCTTCATGCAGGATCTCGGCAAAGATCAGCGCCGAGGTCGGGGTGAACTCGCTGGGCTTGAGGATCATCGTGCAGCCGGCGGCGAGCGCGGGCGCGACCTTGCAGGCGATCTGGTTCAGCGGCCAGTTCCAGGGCGTGATCATGCCAACCACGCCGATCGGCTCGCGCAGTACCATGGCGGTGCCGACCGGCTCCTCGAAATGATAGTTCTTGAGCACGTCGAGCGTGGTCATGAGATGGCCGAGGCCGGCGCCGGCCTGGAGCTTCTCCGCCATCGGCAGCGGTGCGCCCATTTCGTCGGAGACGGCAGCGCCGATCTCCTTGAGACGGCCCTTGTAGACCTCGATGATCTTGCTGAGCAGCGCGACGCGCTCCTCGCGGCTGGTCTGGGAGAAAGTGGCAAAGGCGCGCTTGGCGGCGGCGACAGCCTTGTCGACGTCAGCCTTGGAGCCCAGCGCGACCTCGTACATCGCCTCTTCCGTCGCCGGATTGACCACGGCGGTGGACTTCTTGACGGCGGGATCGACCCAGGCGCCATCGATGTAGAATTGCATGCGATTGACCATCGTTAACCTCTTCTTGGGGCTTGGAGGGGGCGTTTCGGCAGGCATCCTTGCACGAAAGCGCCGGCAATTGAACCCGCCATATGCGGGGCCAGCGTTGCGGCGGACGGAATATGTGACGCGATTTGAAGCGAGGCAAGCGGCCATCAATCGCAAGAACCTGGCTCCCGGCTCTGCGTCGCGACATTTCATGTCGCGCCTTGTCCGGGACGCGAGATTGGAACGAGTGCAAACAGTCTCGTGCTCCGGACGCAGCGCAGCACTTCCCTGGCGATGCGAAGCATCGTCCAGTTCAGTGATGCGCTGCAGAGCCGGGGCCCATGCGACGGGTTACCGCCGCTACACCGCCATCTTCCGGTGGAGCACCGGCGCACCGGTGGTGAGGCTTTCGGCCGCATCGATGATGGCGTTGGCATCGATGCCGTAGTGCCGATACAGATCGGCGATGGCGCCGGTCTGGCCGAACTGCTCGACACCGAGCGCCTCGACGCGATGGCCGCGGACGCTGCCGAGCCAGCCGAGCGCGGCAGGGTGGCCGTCGATCACGGTCACGATGCCGCAGTCGCGCGGCAGCGGCGCCAGCAGCTTCTCGACATGGCTGAGATGCTGCACGCCGCGGCGGTCGCGCCGCAATTTCCGCGCGGCGGTCCAACCGGCATGCAGGCGGTCCGCCGAGGTGATCGCGAGCAGGCCGATGTCGCGGCGGCTCTCGCCGATGAAGCCGGTGGCCTCGATCGCCTCCGGCGCGACTGCGCCAGTATAGGCAATCACGACCTCGGCATTCGGACCCGGCTTGCGCAGCCAATACGCGCCGTCGGTGATGCCCTGCCTCAGCTCCGGCGTCATGATCCGCTGCGCCTGCTCGATGCTGCGCGTGGAGAGCCGCAAATATACCGAGCCGCCCTCGCCCGCCTCGCGCTGCATGTGCTCAAAGCCGAAAGCCATGATGACAGCGAGCTCGTCGACGAAGGCCGGTTCGAACGAAGCGAGCCCGTCCTGTGCCATGCCGATCAAGGGCGTCGCGATCGATTGGTGCGCTCCGCCTTCGGGCGCGAGCGTGATGCCGGACGGCGTCGCCGCCACCATGAAGCGGGCGTCCTGGTAGCAGGCATAGTTCAGGGCATCGAGCCCGCGCTCGATGAAGGGATCGTAGAGTGTGCCGACCGGCAGCAGCCGCTCGCCGTTGATCTGGTGCGACAGGCCGAGCGCGGACAGCATGATGAACAGGTTCATCTCGGCAATGCCGAGCTCGAGATGCTGGCCCTTGGGCGAGGCGTCCCAATTGTAGGTCGAGGGAATTTTCTCGCTGCGGAACAAGTCCGCCTTCTCGGCGCGCGCGAACAGCCCGCGGCGGTTGACCCAGGGACCGAGATTGGTCGAGACGGTGACGTCGGGCGAGGTCGTGACGATGCGCCTCGCCAGCTCGCTGTCGCTGCGCGCGATCTCGTTGAGGACGAGGCCGAAGCCCTGCTGGGTCGACATCTGCGGCGACGGCTTGAAGGCGAGCTGCTGGGGCACCTCGACGACGGGAGCCGTCAGCCGGCGGCCGTCCTGGTTGAACGGCACGCGCGCGAGGAACGCTTCGAGTTCCGCCGCATCCTGCGTCAGCCCTTCGAACTTGTCCCATTCATGCCCGGGCCGGATATTCTGGCTGTCGCGGTACTTCTCCATCTGCGCGACCGTCATCAGGCCGGCGTGGTTGTCCTTGTGGCCCTGGAACGGCAGGCCGACGCCCTTGATGGTGTAGGCGATGAAGCAGACCGGGCGATCGTGATCGATGGAGTCGAACGCCTCGAGCATGCTCGCCATGTCGTGGCCGCCGAGGTTCGACATCAGCGCGAGCAGTTCCTCGTCGCTGCGCTTGTCGATCAGCTTCGTGATCGGGCCCTGGTCGCCGATCTCGTCGTGCAGATGCTTGCGGAAGGCCGCGCCGCCCTGGAAGCACAGCGCCGCATAGAGCGCGTTCGGGCAGTTGTCGATCCAGCGCTTCAAGGCTTCGCCGCCCGCTTCCGCGAACGCCTCGCGCATCAGGCGGCCATATTTCACGATCACCACGTCCCAGCCGAAATTGCGGAACATGGTCTCGAACTTTTCCCAGAGACCTTCGCGGACGACGGCATCGAGCGACTGGCGGTTGTAGTCGACCACCCACCACGTGTTGCGCAGGCCGTGCTTCCAGCCCTCTGCCAGAGCCTCGAAGATGTTGCCCTCGTCCATCTCGGCGTCGCCGACGAGCGCGATCATCCGCCCCTCGCGGCGGCCCTTCATCCAGCCATGCGCCTTGACGTAGTCCTGCACTAGCGAAGAGAACAGCGTCTGCGCGACGCCGAGGCCGACCGAGCCGGTGGAGAAATCGACGTCGTCGACGTCCTTGGTGCGCGACGGATAGGACTGCGCACCCTTGAAGCCGCGAAAGTTCTCCAGCTTCTCGCGGCTCTGGCGGCCGAACAAATACTGGATGGCGTGGAACACCGGGCTCGCATGCGGCTTCACCGCGACGCGGTCCTCGGGGCGCAGCACGTGGAAGTACAGCGCGGACATGATGGTCGCGAGCGAGGCGGAGGAGGCCTGGTGGCCGCCGACCTTGAGGCCATCCGCATTGGAACGGATGTGGTTGGCGTGGTGGATGGTCCAGGACGACAGCCACAGCGCCTTGCGGGCCAGCGCGGTCAGGGTGTCGAGGCGAACGGGGTCAGCGGGCATGGCGATGCTCCGGGAAATAAGCACCGATCATACGCCCGCGGGCGGCGCCAAACTTCTCAAAATTTCGCGCCATACCGGCCGTTATTGGGATATTTTACCAATCAGACCCCTCCTGACCCAGGTTCCATCCCAATGCCAGAGCTCGACCCCATCGACCGGAAGATCCTCAGCCATCTCCAGAACGACAGCCGGATGACCATGCAGGAACTCGCCGATAAGGTCGGGCTCTCGGTCTCGCCCTGCCATCGCCGGGTCAAGTTGCTGGAGGAACGCGGCGTTATCAGCCGCTACATCGCGACCGTCGACCAGAAGGCGCTCGGCCTGCATGTCAGCGTCTTCATCTCGATCAAGCTGGCGCGGCAGAAGGAAGAGGACCTCAATCGCTTCGCCCGCGCGATCTCGAAATGGGACGAGGTGCTGGAATGCTATCTGATGACCGGCAATCGCGACTATCTGCTCCGCGTCGTCGCCGCCGACCTCGCCTCCTACGAGACATTCCTCAAGACCAAGCTGACCCGGCTCGACGGCATCGCCTCGATCGAGTCCAGCTTTGCGCTCAGCCAGGTGAAATATTCGATCGCGCTGCCGGTGTGACCTGCGTCCCACGTTGTCACATGGTCGCAACAAACCCCGCCGATGGTCGTTGTGACTGGTATTCGAGCCGAGAGAAGCACCCATGACCGCAGCCGATCGCAAATCCGAGATCTCCAAGCGCGCGCGCATCATCCAGGAAATGGCCGACGATCTCGACGAGGAACTGGAGATGGAGCTGGATGATGCCCGGCTCGACGAACTCCTCGACGAGACCGGAACGCTGAGACCGACGGTCGATCGCAGGCTCTATTTCCGGGAGCTGCTTCGCCTCCAGGGCGAATTGATCAAGCTCCAGGACTGGGTGCAGAGCGAGAGGAAGAAGGTCGTGGTGCTGTTCGAGGGCCGCGACGCCGCCGGCAAGGGCGGCGTGATCAAGCGCATCACCCAGCGCCTCAATCCCCGCATCTGCCGCGTCGCGGCGCTTCCGGCGCCGAACGAGCGCGAGCGCACGCAATGGTATTTCCAGCGCTACGTCGCGCATTTGCCGGCCGGCGGCGAGATCGTGCTGTTCGACCGTAGCTGGTACAACCGCGCCGGGGTCGAGCGCGTGATGGGCTTCTGCTCGGAGGACGAATATCAGGAGTTCTTCAAGACAGTGCCGGAATTCGAGCGCATGCTGATCCGCTCCGGCATCATCCTGGTCAAGTACTGGTTCTCGATCACCGACGACGAGCAGCAGTTCCGCTTCACCATGCGGATCAAGGATCCCTTGAAGCAGTGGAAGCTGAGCCCAATGGACGTCGAGTCCCGCAGTCGCTGGGAGGCGTACACCAAGGCCAAGGAGACGATGCTGGAGCACACGCATCTGCCGGATAGCCCATGGTGGATCGTCGATGCCGTGGACAAGAAGCGCGCCCGACTCAATTGCATCGCGCATCTGTTGACTCAGATCCCGTACCAGGAGGTGCTGCGGGCTCCCGTGACGCTGCCGCCGCGCGTCCGCAACCCCGACTATCAGCGAGGCCCGGTTCCGCCGGAGATGTACGTGCCGGCGAAATATTGACGGTGGTCTCGCAGGATGGGCAATGGGGCGTGGCGCCATGCCCACCCTGCGTCCGCATTTGTGGTGAGAATGGTGGGCACACTACCGCTTTGCCGACCCTACGTGGCCATCACCGCCACGGCTGCACGATGATCTTGGTATGCATCTCGGGATTGGCGAGATCGGCGAACGCCTTGGCGACTCCGTCGATGCCGACTACGGCCGTCACCATCGCGGCGGCATCCACCTGCCCTTCCGCGATCAGGCGCAGTGAGCTTGCGAATTCGTCCGGCGTGTAGCCGAGCACGTACTGGACGCTCAGCTCCTTCATGATGCCGAGCATGGGCTCGCTTCTGTCGGTCTCCATGCAGACGCCGACCACGACGATGCGTGCATCGCGCGGCGCGCCTTCGAACACCTGCTGCAGCAGGCCGGGCACGCCGACACATTCGAAGATGACCGCCGGCTTCAGCGCCGGCAGCATGGCCCGGAACGGCGGCCGCGCCGCCTTCTCCGCCTCCGACATCTGCGCGTGCTCGGCCCACGTCGCATAAGGCTGCGAGACCCGGGGATCGACGACGACGTCCGCGCCCAGCTTCGCCGCGAGCGCGCGCCGCGCCGGCGAATAGTCCGCGGCGACGATCGGGTGCAGGCCCCTCAGCTTCAGCGCGGCGATCACCGCGAGGCCGACCGGGCCGCAGCCGATCACGAGCGGCACCTCGCCGCCGCTGATATTGGCTTTTGCCACGGCGTGGACGCCGACCGCCAGCGGCTCGGTGAGCGCGGCATGCTCGGGCGCAAGGCCGTTGGGCACCTCAAGCAGCAGCGCTTCGCTGAGCAGCATCGCCTCGGCGTAACCGCCGATATTGTCGTTGGAATAGCCGATGCCTTCGATGCCCTGCGGCGTCAGCAGCGCCGGGAGCGAGCAGACGCGGGTGCCGGGCTTGAGCTTGCGTTCGGTGCCGGTGCCGTAGTCGACGATTTCGCAGCAGAACTCGTGGCCGAACACGACGTCACGGGAGAGGTCCATCGGCTTGCGCCCGACCTTCTGCGCCATCTCCACCATGCGGTGGGCGTGTTGGCGCGCGTGCAGGTCGGAGCCGCAGATGCCGCAGGCGAGCGTCCTGACCAGCACCTGGCCGGGGCCCGGCTTCGGCTCGGCGATCCGGTCGACGACGATCTCTCCGTTCCTGAAAATCGCGGCCCGCATCCGGCTCCTCCCGTAATGTTTGGAGCGCTGATACCACGAAGCAGGAGTGGCGAACTTGCGTCAGGCGTTCGGGGAACGCTCTTCCAGCACCAGGAGCTGGGCGCGGCGGACACGCTCGCGATGGGCGATGTAGAGGCCGCTCGCCACGATGAAGGCCGCGCCGGTGATGGTGAAGACATCGGGCACTTCGCCGAAGATGAAGAAGCCCAGAATGCTGACCCAAAGCAGCTGCGTGTAGGAGAACGGCGCCAGCACAGAGGCATCGCCGTAGCGATAGGCCAGCACGACGATCCACTGGCCCGCGGTCGAGGCGATGCCGATGAAGATGCCGAGCGCGATCGCGGTCCAGGACGGTGTGACCCAGACGAACGGCACCAGCGCGGTCAGAATCGCAAGGCCGGTCAGCGAGGAATAGGCCATGGTGGTGACGACGGCCTCGCGTCCGCTCATCATGCGCGTCAGGATCAACGTGCCGGCCCAGCACGCGGCCGAGACCAACGGAAAGAATGCGGCGGGGTGAAATGCGCTGGTGCCCGGGCGCAGGATGATCAGCACGCCGATCAGGCCGAGCGCGGTGGCGAGCCAGCGCCGCATGCCGACCTTCTCGCCGAGGAAGACGATCGAGAGCGCAGTGACGAACAGCGGCGCTACGAAGCCGGTGGCGGATGCCTCCGCGATCGGCAGGAAGCCGAGGCCCGTGATGAAGAACAGCGAGGAGCCAAGCAGCGCCGCCCCGCGCATCACGTGAAGGCCGGGACGCTTGGTGCGCATCGCATAGAGCGGCGAGGCCGGCAGCATCACCGGCGTGAACAGCAGCGTGAAGGTGAGGAAGCGGATCCAGGTGATCTCGATCGAAGGCAGGCTGGCCGCCAGATACTTCGCGGTGACGTCGGAGCAGCCGAGAAACACCGTCGAGAGCAGGATCAGCGCGATGCCCTTGAAGGGATGATCGACGCGCGCAGGCGCGCGGCGAGCCTGCTGCTTCTTCTCCGGCGCGGGCATGGGGATACTGTCGAGCCTTGCGGCTGCGGCGGGCGGCGGTGTCACGGCTGGAACCCGGGCAAAATGCGAATCGAGAACGGTCGTAAAAAACGACAAATGCGCCCCGTTAACAACTTCCGAAAACAGGATGCCGATATGCGCCGGCCGCCGCGCGCGTCAATGCTCCGTTAATATTGCCCGTTGTGCACTACAGCATGGGAAGGCTGCGCGGCTTCGGCCCGCGGGGAAACGCCGCGTCCAGCGCGGCAATCTCGTCCTTCGTCAGCACGAGGTCGCCTGCCGCCGCATTCTCGCCGGCATGTTCCGCAGACGAGGCCTTCGGAATCGCCAACACCGTAGTCGCACGGGTGAGAAAGCTCAGCGCGACCTGACGCGGCGTCGCACGATGCGCTTCCGCGATGCGCGCCAGCACGGCACCGCCCTTGCTGCTGCCTGCCGGGAAATCGTCGTGGCCGAACGGCGAGTAGGCCACGACGGCGACATTGTGCCGCTCGCACCACGGGATCACCGCATGCTCGATCGCGCGTTCCTTCAGATGATAGAGCACCTGGTTGCATGCGATCCGGCCCTCGCCCGCAACGTCGAGAATTTCCTCGAGATCGTCCGCGTCGAAGTTGGAGACGCCCCAGGACTTGATCTTGCCTGATTTCACCAGTTCCTCGAACGCAGCGACGGTGTCCTCCAGTGGATAGGAGCCGCGCCAGTGCAGGAGATAGCAGTCGAGCCGATCGGTCTTGAGCCGCTTCAGCGAGCGCTCGCAAGCGCTGATGGTTCCGCGGCGCGAGGCGTTGCTGGGCAGCACTTTCGAAACGAGGAACACCTCGTCGCGCCGGCCCGCGATCGCATCCGCGATGACGAGTTCGGCATCGCCATACATTTCGGCGGTGTCGATATGGGTCATGCCGAGATCGAGCCCGCGCTGAAGCGCCGCGATCGCACGCTTGCGATCGCCGTGGTCGAGATACCAGGTGCCCTGCCCGATGATAGAGACGTTGGCGCCGGTCTGGCCGAAGGGATGTGTGTTCATGCTTGATCTCACAGTCCGCTGATATCCGCTACCAGGACGCTGCCGGTCGCGGACTCCGTGATATAGAGACGATCCCTGTTGGCGCCACCGATCGCGACATTGGTGCAGTTCGGTCCCGCGCAGGACTTGATCCGCGCGATCAGTTCGCCGTTGGGCGCGAACACGAAGACATGGCCGAGCGAGGCATGACCGACGAACAGGCGGCCCTTGGCATCCATGGTCATGCCATCAGGACCGCTGGTGCCGAACAGCGAGCAGAAGCGGCCGACCTTGGACACGCTGCCGTCCTTCATGAAGGGCAACCGCCACACCGCGTTGTCGCGCGTCATCGCGACGAACAGCACGGTCTCGGTCGGATCGAGCACGAGACCATTCGGGCTGATGCCGGTGTCGATCAGGCAATCGAGCCGGCCGTTCGACGCGAGACGATAGACCCGGCCGCTGGGGTCGTACAGCCCGGTCTGGCCCTGATCGGTGAAATAGACGTCGCCATTGCTGGCGAGGTGGAGATCGTTGCAGCCGCGGAACGATTCCGAATTGCGCGCGGTCAGTACCGGCTTGATCCGTCCGGCCTTTGCATCGAGCTCCATGATGCCGTGCATGTAGTCGGCGACCAGGATGCGGCCGTCGGATGCGATCTTCAGCCCGTTCGGCCAGCCCTCGTATGCGATGACCTGCGACCACTCGCCGTCACGCGCGATACGGAAGATGCGGCCGAAGGGAATGTCGACGATGTAGAGGTTGCCATCCTTGTCGAATGAAGGACCTTCGATGAAGGAGTCCGTCGGCACCCCCGGGCGGTTGGCGTCGGCCCAATCGGTCCGCTCGCCCTTGCGGCGGAACTTGTCGGGCATGGCGGTGAAGACTCTTGTCTCGATCAGGCGCGGCGGCGTTTCCAGGTACATCATCGCTATTGTGGTTGTTGAGGAGGAGCACGCGGCACCATAGGGGACAATTGAAGGCGCGTCGATTGAGCGGAGATCACGGCTGCGCCAGGAGCACGAGCACCAGCCTACGCCACTCTCGTGTCCCGGACGCGCTGCAACGCCCCAGCGTTGCGGCGCAGAGCCGGCAACTGTTATGTTGATGGTGCGATTTTATAGGGTTTTCGGTCGCGCAGCATTGCGTTGAGGATGGTCAGCAGCTTCCTTGCGACAGCAATGAGGGCGAGCTTTGCTGGTTTGCCGGCCAGACGGAGCCGGTCATAGAAGATTTTGAAGTGATCGGCGCGACGAACGGCGTTGAGAGCAGCCATGTAGAGGGCGTCGCGGACGCGCTTTCGTCCGCCGCCGATCTTGCGCTTGCCACGATAAGCCCCGCTATCGACATTGAAGGGAGCCAGGCCGGCAAGAGCGGCCACCTCCTTTGGCCCGAGACGCCCAAGTTCGGGCATCTGGGTGAGGAGTTGCATGCAAGCGACGGGTCCCACGCCGGGCACCGAGCGCATCAACTGTGCATCATTGGCAAGCTCCGGTTCGGCTTTGACGAGCGCATGAATCTCAGTGTCGATTTCGGCGATCTCATCATTGAGGACCTCGATGAGGCGAGCGATGCGTTCCACCATGGCGCGGTCCTCGGCTTCGCTGCGGCGGTTCTTTTCCTGGGCCCTCATGGCAACCAGTTGGTCCCGCCGTTTTGCAAGCCTTGCCAAAGTGTTGCGAGCAGGCGTCGCGGCCTGCTCGGTGGCGGGCTTCATGGCGCGGGCAAAGGCCGCCAGCATCCGCGCATCGATCGGATCGGTCTTGGCGAGCTGGCCGCTGGCGCGGGCAAAGTCGCGGGCACGGGCCGGATTGATCCGGGCAAAGCGGATGCCGGCCCGATGCAGGGCCTCCCGAAGCTCGAGGTCATAGACCCCCGTAGCCTCGAAGACGATCAGCGCATCACATCGCCAACGCGCCACCAGCTGTGTGATGGCCTGTGGCGCGTTGGCGATGCGTTCCGCTACGCCGATGGCCTCATCGAAAATATCAAGGTGATGTTTGGAGATGTCGATCCCGACGCAACGAGAGGATATGATCACGGTGCCTGTCCCTGTGATGCGAGGTCTGTTGACGCAGCCTCGTGCAACTGTTCAGGTTGATAGATGGAACGGGCGGGAGACCGAGCCGGCTCACGGCGTCAAGCGCCAAGGACCCAACGGCTTCCCGCCCACCATCATCATGCCAGACTTCCCAGACACAGGGACCCAGGAAGCCGCATGGGTCGCTGCAACATGGGCCCGGCTCTGCAGCGCATCACTTCGTGCTGCGCAGCGTCCGGGGCACGAGACCTCGTTCGCCTACCCCGCGGCGCTCGCGACCTTGGTCTGCTTCACCGGCACTTCCGTCTTCGCGATCAACCGCTTCAGCTCGGGGATACAGGAGCCGCAATTGGTGCCGGCCTTGAGCCTGGCGCCGATCTCGGCGGCGGTGCGCGCGCCGCCGGCAATGGTGTCGCAGATGGGGCCGCGGCCGACGCCGAAGCAGGCGCAGACGATCGGACCGGTCGAATCGGCGCCCTCTATCGATTTGCCGGACAGCAGCATGCGGCGCTGCTCGTCGGTCACGCGGTCGGCGGCGAATGCGCTTTTCACCACCTCCCAATCGCCGGCATCGTGCGCGGGTCCGACGAACAGGCAGGTCTCGATACGATCACCTGCGAACGAGGCGGCGCGATAGACGCCGCCGCCGAAGTCGCGGTATTCGGCAACGTCCTCGCCGGCAACACCATCGAGCCAGGCCGGCCAGCGGGCGAGATCCGCATTGTCGGCAAAGAGATAACCGAAGCCACCGGCGACCGTGACGCGCGTCCACAACAGGTTCTGCGGCAGATTCAGCGGCTTGCGCGACAGCGCGAAGCCGCGGAAGACGAATTCGTAAGGCGCGATCGCGGCCGGTGTCGCCTTGGCCTCCGGCTGGCCCGAGAACGGATCGGTGAAGGACTGTACCAGCGCGCCGACGCGGCCGTGCGAGGCGTTCGTCGCGCTCCAATGGATCGGCACGAACAGGGTGCCGCGCTGCTGCCGGTCGCTGACGACGGCCTTCAGGATGCACTGGCCGTAGTCGGTGGTGATGCGGGCATAGCCGTCATGTGCGATGCCGTATTTGCTGGCGTCATCGGGATGAATCTCCACGAACGGCTCCGGCAAATGTGCGCCCAGCCGCTGGCTCAGCCCCGTGCGGGTCATGGTGTGCCACTGGTCGCGGATGCGCCCGGTGTTGAGCCGCAAGGGTCGCGACGGACCGGTCTCGCCGCGCAGCGCCGGCACCTCCGGCGCGATGAAGCGGCCCTTGCCGTCATTGGTGAAGAAGCCGCCTTGCGCAAAGAAGCGCTTGCCGGGCGTCCCGCCCTCGCGCGCGGGCCACTGCACCGGCTTCAGGGCGTCGAAGGCTTCGTCGGACACCGAACTCAGCGCGCCGATATCGAAATCGCGGCTGCCATTGTTCTCGAAGGCCGAGAGGGCGGCGTGCTCGCGAAAGATATCGGCGGCGGATCTGTAGTTGAAGCTGTCGCCGAAACCGAAACGTTTTGCGATCTCGCTGAGAATCCACCAGTCAGGACGCGCCTCGCCCGGCGCCGGCAGGAAGGCGCGCTGGCGCGAGATGCGCCGCTCCGAATTGGTCACCGTGCCCGACTTCTCGCCCCAGGCCAGAGCAGGCAGCAGCACATGCGGGCCGGCCTCGACCGTGTCGTTGGAGAGCACGTTCTCGGAGACCACGAACAGTTCGAGCTTCTTCAGGGCCTCGCGAACCATGTCGGCATCCGGCAGCGACACCGCCGGGTTGGTGCCCATCACCCACAGCGCCTTGACCTCGCCACGGTTGATGGCCTCGAACAATTGCACCGCCTTCAGCCCCTCATGGGTGGCGATGCGCGGCGCCTTCCAGAACCGCCTGACACGATCGATGTCGGGCGGCGTGAAACCCATATGGGCGGCGAGCATATTGGCGAGGCCGCCGACCTCGCGGCCACCCATCGCATTGGGCTGGCCGGTGAGCGAGAACGGCGCGGCACCGGGCTTGCCGATCCGCCCCGTCGCAAGATGGCAGTTCAGGATGGCGTTGACCTTGTCGGTGCCCTGCGCCGACTGGTTGACCCCTTGCGAATACAGCGTGACCACCTTCGCGGTGTCACGGAACATCCTGAAGAAGGTGGCGACGTCCTGCTCGGAGAGGCCCGTGGCAAGCGCCGTCGCCGTGACGCTGCCGGCGATGTTGCGCGCACGCGCCAGCGCGTCGTCGTATCCGCTGGTGTTCTGCGCGATGTAAGCCCGATCGAGCGCGTCGCTATCGGCGAGATGGACGAACAAGCCCGAGAACAGCGCCGTGTCGGTGCCGGGCCTGAGGCCGAGGAACAGGTCGACATCGCCGGCCGTGTCGGTACGGCGCGGATCGATCACGATCATGCGCGCGCCACGCTCCTGCCGGTTCTTCAGCATGCGCTGGAACAGAACGGGATGGCACCAGGCCGCATTCGAGCCGACGAAGACGAGCAGATCGGCCTGGTCGAGATCCTCGTAGCAGCCGGGCACGGTGTCGGCGCCGAAGGCGCGGCGATGACCCGCGACTGAAGAGGACATGCAGAGCCGCGAATTGGTGTCGACATTCGCCGTGCCGACAAACCCCTTCATCAGCTTGTTGGCGACGTAATAGTCCTCGGTGAGGAGCTGGCCGGAGAGATAGAAGGCGACCGCGTCGGCGCCGTCGCGCGCCACGATGTGCTGCATGCGATGGGCGACATGATCGAGCGCATCGCTCCAGGCGACGCGCTCCAACACGCCCTTGCAGCGGATCATCGGGTAGAGCAGCCGGCTTTCGAGCCCGACGGTCTCGCCGAGCGCGGAGCCCTTGGAGCACAGCCGGCCGAAATTGGCGGGGTGGTCGGGATCACCGGCGATAGCCGCCCCGCCCTTGCCGTCGGGGGTCGCCAGCACGCCGCAGCCGACGCCGCAATAGGGACAGGTGGTCCTGGTGGTGCGGAGGTCTGGATCGATCGCCGTCATCGTCAAACAGCCTTGTCAAGCAGCCTTGGAGGGACGCGCAAGCGCGCGGCCGAACATCATGTCGGTGCGGATCGCCGCGACCTTGTCGCGATTGCGGATCAGCTCAAGATACCAGAGCGCATCGACGGTATCGCCGATCAGCACGGCGCCGGTGAGCCGGCCGTCGGCAATCACGAGCTTCTTGTAGGTGCCGCGGCTGCGGTCCGACAGCACGAGGCTCTCGCTGCCCTCCCCGCCCATGAAGTCGCCGGCGGAGAACACGCTGACGCCGGAGACCTTCAGATTGGTCGAGACCACGCTGCCCTGATAGGCGGCGGGGCGGCCGGAAAGATGCCGCGCCAGCACGCGCGCCTGCTCATAGGCGGGCTCAACCAGGCCATAGCAGCTGCCGCGATGCTCGGCGCATTCGCCGAGCGCGAAGATGTCGGGCGAGGAGGTCTGCATGACGTCGTTGACGACGATGCCGCGATTGACCGCGATGCCTGCATCTTGTGCCAGCACGACGTTCGGCTTGATGCCGGCAGCGAAGATCACGGCGTCGGCTTCGATGCGGCTGCCGTCGGCGAGCTCGACGGCTTCGACGTGGCTCTCGCCGTGGACGCGGGCCGTCGACGCGTTGACCAGGATGCGGATGCCCTTGCGCTCGACCAGCGTCCTGAGCAGGTCGGCCGCGGGCGCATCGAGCTGTCGCTCCATCAGCCTGTCCATCAGATGCAGCAGCGTCACGGGGGCGCCGGCCTTGGCGAGACCATAGGCCGCCTCTAGCCCGAGCAGGCCGCCTCCGACCACGACGACGCGCTTCTTCGCCGCGGCCAGCGTCAGCAGCAGGTCGACGTCGCGGGTATCGCGAAAGGTGTGCACGCCGGAGAGATCGGCACCCGGAACGTTGAGCCGCAGCGGCGTCGAGCCGGTGGCGAGGACGAGCTTGGAATATTCCATGCTTTCCTCGCCTTCGATCTTGAGCTCGCGGCGACCGACGTCGATCTCGGTGACGCGATAGCCGTAGCGCACCGTGACGCCGCGATGGCGCCACCAGTCGGCCGGCCGCAGCTCGATCTCGTGCGAGCCGGTCTCGCCGGCCAGCACGGAGGAGAGCAGCACACGGTTGTAAGCGAGCCGCGGCTCCTCGCCGATCACGGCGACCGCGTAGCGGCCGAGCGCGGTCTTGGCGAGCTCGTCGACCAGACGCGCGGCCGCCATACCGTTACCGACGATGACGAGCGGTTCACTCACAAGGCATCTCCTATTCGGCGGCCTGCGCTTGTGCGCCATAGGCCTCGGAAATCATGTAGCCGGACAACACGCCGTACGCGTCGGTCCAGGCTTTGGCGAGTTCAGGCGTCCAGGCTTCGCCAAGACCTTTCTCTAGGGTCCACAGCAAGGTCGCTCCGACCACAGGGTAGTGCTCGGCCTTGGCGCCGTAGGCGACGTGTCGCTTGGCGAGGGCGGAGGCCGCGGGAAGAATCGATTCCAGGTTCGACAGGCCGCCGACGACAGCAGCGAGCATGCCCATCAGCTTCTTGCGCTGCTCGGTCATGTCCTCGGGAAACATCGCGCGCACGGACGGCGCCACCTCGAACAGGCGATCGTAGAACAGCACCGCGGCGGCTTCCGATATCGGCGCGACCTTGGAGAAGCTCTGCTGAATGAGGGCGACCTGTTCCGGCGTCATGATGTTCTCCTGTCTGTTTCGGTCTGCCTTCGTCCGCGCCATTGCGGAAGAAGTTCATGGATCAAACGTCATCAGAGAGACTTCTCCCCGCGTACGGAGAGAAGCGACATTCGTGCCAAGTCTCTATCGTCTGAGCATGATCTGGTCGGAAAACCGCTTCACACTTTTCCGGATCATGCTCTACACACGCGCTCCGGCGAGGCTTGGCGCGCCTTCACCCTGCGGGCTGCGACGCAGGTAGAACCACCAGGTCAGAGCGAGACAGGAGGCGTAGAAGGCGAGATAGATCGCGAGCGCGAGCTGCGGCCCGCCGGTCATGGCGATCGACTTGCCGAAACCGCTCGGGATCAGATAGCCGCCGACGGCACCGATCGCGCCGATGAAGCCGACCGCTGCGCCGCTTTCGATGCTCGCGGTCTTCAGGGCAGCGCTACGTGCCGCGTCGCCCTTGCCGCGCACCTTGAACAGGTTCTCCTCGCGGAAGATCGAGGGGATCATGCGGTAGGTCGAGCCGTTGCCGATGCCCGTCGTCACGAACAGGATCAGGAACATCGACAGGAAGCCGACGAAATCCTTCTGCCCGACGTAGTAGAGCACGCCGACCGTAGCGCCTGCCATCACGATGAAATTCCAGAAGGTGATGATGGAGCCGCCGACCCGGTCTGCGAGCCAGCCGCCGAGCGGACGCGACAGGGAGCCGACCAGCGGGCCCAGGAAGGCGATCGAGATCGTCACGGTGGGGAATTGCGTCTTGATCAGAAGCGGAAACGCCGCTGAATAGCCGATGAAAGATCCGAACGTGCCGATGTAGAGATACGCCATGATCCAGGTGTGCTTGCGCTTGACGATCGCAAGCTGGTTCTTCACCGACGATTTCGCCGTGGTGAGATTGTTCATGAAGAACACCGCGCCGAATACCGCGATCGCGATCGGCAGCACCCACATCAGGCCGGCATTCTGCAGGAAGATGCCATCGACCGGTGTAGCCTGGAACAGGTTGAAGACGGCGAGCGTCATCAGGATCGGGGTCAGGAGCTGCACGCTGGAGACACCGATATTGCCGCCGGCCGCGTTGAGGCCGAGCGCCCATCCCTTCATCCGGTCGGGGAAGAAGAAGGAGATGTTGGTCATGCTGGAGGCGAAATTGCCGCCGCCGAGACCCGCGGTCGAGGCGACCAGCAGCATCAGCCAGAACGGTGTGTCGGGCTGGCTCACGAAATAGGCGAGCGACAAGGTCGGAATGAACAGGATCGCCGCACTGAAGATGGTCCAGTTGCGGCCGCCGAACGTCGTCACTGCGAAGGTGTAGGGAAAGCGCATCAAGGCGCCGATCAGGCCCGGCACGGCGACGAGCTGGAACAGCTGGTCGGTGCTGTAGTGGAAGCCCGCCTGCGGCAGCTTGGTGGTGACGATGCTCCAGATCAGCCAGACCGAGAAGCCGATATGCTCGGCCACGATCGACCAGATCAGGTTGCGCCGCGCGATCGTCTTGCCTGTCGCGTTCCAGAACGCCTCATCTTCGGGGCGCCAGTCAGAAATCCAAGTGGGACTCTTCGTCATTGCATATCCCTTCCAGTCTCACCGCTGCGTCGTTGCAGGCTCAGCCTCCAGACAAGGAGGCGCGCTCCGAAGCTTCACCCCGGTGGCGAGTTCACGATGCTGATTTGATGATGTTGAGGGACGTCGTCGTTGGCGTCGCGCAAAGGCGCTTCAATTTCCGTGCCAGTTGCGCGCATCCTGGAAATGCAGCGATTTCAGGATGTTGTTCGTGGCGCCCGAAATGTTCGCAGGGCTTTCTCGCACGCTAAATTTGCGATTCGCTCAATCCTTGTGCGACGCACAAGGATTGAGCGAGGTGTCAATTATTTGGGCGCGTGCATGTCATTGCGTTAAACTTTTCGTTTACGCGGCCTCGACGAAGCGGTGACGCTCGTAGAGGAATTCGAGCACGCGCTGGCGGCATTTCAGATAGGTCGCGTTGGTCGCGAGCTCGAGCCGCTTGCGCGGCCGCGCCAGCGGCACCTCCAGTACCTCGCCGATGCGCGCGCTCGGCCCGTTCGTCATCATGACGATGCGGTCGGAGAGCAGCACGGCTTCGTCGACGTCGTGGGTGATCATCAGAATGGTGTTGCCGAGCTTCTGATGCAGCGCCATGACCGAGTCCTGCAAGTGGGCGCGGGTCAGGGCGTCGAGCGCGCCGAAGGGCTCGTCCAGCAACAGCACCTTCGGCTCCATGGCGAGTGCCCGCGCGATGCCGACGCGCTGCTTCATGCCGCCGGAGATTTCGGACGGGCGCTTGTCCCTGGCATGAGCCATCTGCACGAGGTTGAGATTGTGCATCACCCAGGCGTCCCGCTCGGCGCGGGACTTGGTCCTGGCGAAGACCTTGTCGACGCCGAGCCTGACGTTCTCGTAGACGGTCAGCCACGGCAGCAGGCTGTGGTTCTGGAACACCACGGCGCGATCGGGCCCCGGCGAGTTCACCTCGCGGTTTTCCAGCAGCACGCCACCCGTGGTGGCGCCGGTCAGCCCTGCGATGATGTTGAGCAGGGTCGACTTGCCGCAACCGGAATGGCCGATGATCGAGACGTACTCGCCCTTCTCGATCGTGAGGTTGATGTCCTTCAGCACCTCCGTGCTGGCGGCGCCGCGGGTGAAGACCTTGTCGATGTGGTCGAGCTTCAGGTAGGCGATCATGTGCCCTCTCCTCTCAGTTCTGCGCGGTGCCGCGGGTGACGACCTTGCCGAGGCCCGCGATCAGGCGGTCCAGCACGAAGCCGACGATCCCGACATAGAACAGCGCCAGGATGATCTCGCTGATATGCGAGGAGTTCCAGGCGTCCCAGATGAAGAAGCCGATGCCGACGCCGCCGATGAGCATTTCCGCTGCGACGATCGCCAGCCACGACAGGCCGATGCCGATGCGAAGGCCGGTGAAGATGTAAGGCGCCGCCGCCGGGATCATGATCTTTGCGAAGAACTCGAGCGGATTGAGCTGCACCACGGCCGCGACGTTGCGGTAGTCCTGCGGGATGTTGCGGATGCCGACCGCGGTGTTGATGATGATCGGCCAGATCGAAGTGATGAAGATGACGAAGATCGCCGAGGGCTGGCCGTCGCGGAACGCCGCGAGCGACAGCGGCAGCCAGGCGAGCGGCGGAATGGTACGCAGCACCTGGAACAACGGATCGAGCCCGCGCATCGCCCAGACCGACTGGCCGACCAGCACGCCCAGCGCGATGCCCGCGATCGCCGACAGCGAATAGCCGAGTGCGACGCGCTGGAGACTGGCGGACAGATGCCAGAACAGGCCCTTGTCGATGCCGCCATGGTCGAAGAACGGATCGAAGATCAGCTCCTTGGTGTCGTTGAAAACTTTCGACGGCGGCGGCAGGGCCGAGCCGGCGCGGCGGCAGACCAGCTCCCACACCAGCGTCAGAAGCGCGATCACGACCAGCGGCGGGATCACGCGTACCGCGGTTTCGCGCGCCATCCGTGCGTAGGTCTCGGCGCGCGGCGGACGCTTCGGCGTCAGCGCGACCACCGGCGCCGCAACGGCCGCAGGCGCTGCGGTCTCAAGCTCAATCTTCGTGGCAGGCATGTTCATCGAAAATCCCTTTTCCGGCATGATCAGGACGATGCGGCCGCCCAATGGGCGGCCGCAGGGCTGCATCAGACTTCGACGCGCTTGATCGCGAGCGACTTCAGATACGCCGCCGGATTTTCGGGATCGAACACCTTGCCGTCGAAGAAGGTCTCCTTGCCGCGCGAGGTCGAGGTCGGGATTTCCGCGGCAGCGACGCCGAGCGTCTTGGCCGCATCGCGCCACATGTCCTCGCGGTTGACCTTGGCGATCAGCGCCTTGGTATCGAAGCCGGGCTCGTACTTGCCCCAGCGGATGTCCTCGGTGAGGAACCAGAGATCGTGGCTCTGGAACGGATAGGAGGCGAAATCGCGCCAGTACTTCATGATGTGCGGCGAGTTTTCGACGACCTTGCCCGGGATGCCGTAATCGAACTTGCCGGCGCTGCGATCGAGCACGTCCTCGACCGGGCAGTTCATCCACTGCCGCTTGCCCATGATGGCGGCGAGCTCGGCCTTGTTCTCGGCCTTGTCGGCCCATTGCTGGGCTTCCATCACCGCCATCAGCAGCGCCTTCGCCGCCTTTGGATATTTGTCGACGAAGGCGGCGCGCATGCCGAAGGATTTCTCCGGATGCTTGTTCCAGAGCTCGCCGGTATTGACCGCGGTATAGCCGATCTTCTGATGGATCAGCTGCAGGTTCCAGGGCTCGCCGACGCAGAAGCAGTCCATGGTGCCGACCTTCATGTTGGCCACCATCTGCGGCGGCGGCACCACGATGGTCTCGATGTCCTTGTCGGGATCGATGCCGCCGGCGGCGAGCCAATAGCGGATCCAGAGATCGTGGGTGCCGCCTGGGAAGGTCATCGCGGCCTTCACGGCCTTGCCGGAGGCCTTCTTCTTCTCCAGCGCGGCCTTGAACGGCGCGGCATCGACGCCGAGCTTCAGGTCGGCATATTCGTTCGCGACGGAGATGCACTGGCTGTCGAGGTTGAGCCGCGCCAGGATGTACATCGGCGTCGGCTGGTTGTTCTGCGTCACCTTGCCGGCCGAGATCAGATACGGCATCGGGGTGAGGATGTGCGCGCCGTCGATGCCGTTGCCTTCCGAGCCGAGCACGAGGTTGTCGCGCGTCGTGCCCCAGGAGGCCTGCTTCTGCACGTCGACGTCGGGCATGCCGTATTTGGCGAACAGGCCCTTGTCCTTGGCGACGAAGAGCGGTCCGGCGTCGCTGAGTGCGATGAAGCCGAGCTTGGCGCCCTTGACCTCGGGGCCTGAATCCTGCGCGAAGGCGCCGGCCGGGAAGTTCAGTTTTGCGGCTGCGAGAAGTGCGGCGGTCGAGCCGGTGGCCTTCAACAATTGACGGCGGCTGAGGCCGGTCGTTTCCGAGGGCCGGCGGGTGCGCTTGCTCATAGGCTGTATCGTCCTTTGCGTCTGTGCGGAATGATTTGCGGCTGTGCGCGCGAGCGGCCCGTCCGTCCGGTGGCGCCGACTTTGGCGCATGCGAACGCGCGACGGGGGAACCCCCGTCTGGTGGCGTCAGCAAATCGGATGAGATGTCTCGCGGGACGGCTTCAATGGCGTCGAGCGGAACCATTCAAGCTTCATGCCAAGCTCAACGCTGTCAAAGTCAATTATAGATCAATGCCTTAGGTCGACGGAGCCAAACTGTCGCACGTCGGTTCCGCATCCGAAATTTGCGGCCTGCACAACCTTTGTGCGGCGCACAAGTTTTGTGCAACAGCTTAAGTAAAAGGCCGGGGCGGCCTCAGATTCAGGTCCAGCAGAGCTGCATCGCATTGAAATTGCTCGATGTTTCTGAGGCGGGCTACCGGCACGCAACTTGCATTTCCTTCGCCGTCAACGAAGACTGCGGCTCGCCGCATTGATGCAGCCTCTGGCGGCTACATCCCGGAAGCTCACCTGCTTCGCGGCCCTCCTGGCTCAAAGTCCTCGTGACGCGATTCCCAAAGCTTCCTGATTTTCCATAGCCCTCGTGCGCGGCAGGCCAGCCCGCACGGCCGATCACGTTCAGCCACGCTCTCGGAGCGTGTCGATCTCCCTTAGGAAGCAAAGGAACCATCGATGTCGTATCTCGCGCCTTCGGAATTCGTCACCAAGATGGTGGATGCGGGCGAGTCCAAGATCTTCATGTCCACCCGTGATACCATCATCCGCGCTTATATGGCGGGCGCCATCTTGGCATTGGCGGCCTGGTTCGCCGTCACGATCAACGTCAACACGGGCCAGCCGCTGATCGGCGCGCTCTTGTTTCCGGTCGGCTTCGTCATGCTCTATCTCTTGGGCTTCGACCTGCTGACCGGCGTCTTCGTGCTCTCCCCGCTCGCTCTGATCGACAAACGCCCGGGCGTCACGCTCAGTGGCGTGCTGCGCAATTGGGGTCTCGTGTTCGTCGGCAACTTCGCCGGCGCCTTCACCGTGGCCTTCATGATGGCTTTCGTCACGACCTTCGGCTTCACCCAGGCGCCCGACAAGGTCGGCGCGGCCATCGGCAATATCGGCGAAGGGCGCACGCTGGGCTATGCCGCGCACGGCGCGGCAGGCATGGCGACGCTGTTCATGCGCGGCATGCTCTGCAACTGGATGGTCTCGACCGGCGTCGTCGGCGCCATGATCTCGACCTCGGTCCCCGGAAAGGTCATCGCGATGTGGATGCCGATCCTGGTGTTCTTCTACATGGTGTTCGAGCATTCCGTGGTGAACATGTTCCTGTTCCCGTCGGGCCTGATGCTGCACGCCAAGTTCTCGATCATGGACTATCTGATCTGGAACGAGATCCCGACCGTGCTCGGCAACCTCGTCGGCGGCCTCGCCTTCACCGGCATGACCCTCTATGCCACGCATGTCATGACCCTGCCGAAGCGCCAGGCCGGCAAGGCTCCGAAGCCCCGCGTTGCGGCCTGATCGAATCCGTCTCGACAGGGGAGCCTCGCCCGAGCACGGTGAGACTCCCCTTTGCCGGTGGCGACGATGACCCGCGGACTCCAGATTTCGGTCGGCCAGCATTCCGACAAGGGCCGCAAGCCCATCAACCAGGACTTTCACGGCGTCCTGATTCCGGAAGAGCCGCTGCTCAGCCTGAAGGGCATTGCGGCCGTCCTCGCCGACGGCATCTCCTCCAGCACGGTGAGCCAGATCGCCAGCGAGTCGGCGGTCAAGAGCTTCCTGATGGACTATTACTGCACGTCGGAATCCTGGACGGTGAAGACCTCCGCCCGCCGCGTGCTGGACGCGACCAATTCCTGGCTGCATGCGCAGACGCGCAAGAGCCAATATGCCTACGACCGCGACAAGGGCTACGTCTGCACCCTCAGCGCCATGGTCATCAAGGCGACCACCGCGCACATCTTTCATGTCGGCGACTGCCGCGTCTACCGCGTCGCCGGCAAGACGCTCGAGCAGCTCACCGGCGATCACCGCATCATCGTGTCGTCCGAGCAGACCTATCTCGGCCGTGCGCTCGGCATCAATCCGCAGCTCGAGATCGATTATCAGGCGTTCGAGGTCGAGGCCGGCGACACCTTTCTGCTGGCGACCGACGGCGCTTACGAATTCGTCGAGGCACGCTTCGTCACGAGCGCGGTGAACGAGCATGCGGGCGATCTCGACGCGGCAGCGAAGGCCGTCGTCGAGGAAGCCTACCGGCGCGGCAGCGACGACAACATCACCGTCCAGATCCTGCGCATCGACGCGGTGCCTCAGCGCGAGCCGGCCGGTATCTTCAATCAGACCGCACAATTGCCGCTTCCGCCGCTGCCTGAGCCGCGTGCGATCTTCGACGGCTATCGGATCGTCCGCGAGATTCACGGCAGCAGCCGCAGCCACATCTATCTTGCCGTCGACGTGGAGACCGGGGAACCGGTCGCGCTCAAGCTGCCGTCGGTCGACTTGCGCGACAATGCCGCGTACCTGAAGCGCTTTTTAATGGAGGAGTGGATCGCGCGACGCATCGACAGCCCGCACGTGCTGAAGCCGCGGTCACAGTCGAGGCGGCGCAGCTACCTCTACGTCGCGACCGAATTCGTCGAGGGGCAGACCCTGAAGCAGTGGATGATCGACAATCCGCGCCCCGATCTCGAAACCGTCCGCGGGCTGGTCGAGCAGATCGCGGCGGGCCTGCGCGCCTTCCACCGCATGGAGATGCTGCATCAGGACCTCAGGCCCGACAACATCCTGATCGACAAGACCGGCACGGCCAAGATCATCGATTTCGGATCGGTCAGGGTCGCCGGCGTGGCCGAGGCCGCGCCTCGCGAGGAGGCCGACGAAATCCTGGGAACGGTCCAGTATACGGCGCCGGAATATTTTCTTGGACAGGGCGGCTCACCGCGCTCCGACATGTTTTCGCTGGCAGTGATCTGCTACCAGATGCTGACGGGAAAGCTTCCCTATGGCACCCAAATCGCCAGGATCCGGCGCAAGGCGGACGTGCGCAGGCTCCAGTATCGTCCGACGGACGACGACCGCAATGTGCCGGCCTGGGTCGATGGCGCGCTCAGGCGCGCGCTCCATCCCGATCCCTACAAGCGGCACGAGGACCTGTCCGAATTCGTCCACGAGCTTCGCACGCCCAACCCGGCCTATCTCGACACGCGAATGACGCCGCTCTTGGAGCGCAACCCGCTGATGTTCTGGAAGGTGACGTCGGCGGCGCTCGCCTGCGCGGTCATCGGGCTGCTGGCGCTGCTGCACGCGCGCTAGAGCGCGTGCTCATGAGGCGCAGGCGTGAGCTTCTGGCGGCTAAACGGACATGCGGCTGGTCGGCGCACAGTCGCTTCTTACTCCGAGCGATCATGGGCAAGGTGCCGTTCCGCCCCAGCCCACTTCACACATCCTAGCGTAGAGTTTCTTAGCTACACGCAACCATTTATTAGTATCCTTGCCTGCAGATAGAACTCAACTTGTAATTGATGTTGCAGGGGCGTTTTGCGCGTCTTCGCGGGTGTAGAGGCAATGCGCGGCGTTGCTGCGCTGTCGGTGGTCTGCGGACACGCGGTCAGCGCGCGACCCGACATGGTCGGCCCGGGTGTTGCCGAAGGCGTCCTCACTCTTCTTGCAAGCGGCGTCGACATCTTCTTTGTCATTTCCGGCTTCATCATCGCAACCACGGCGGCGGCGCACCGCGACGCGTTGAGCTTCGTCTTCAGACGAGCGGTTCGAATTTATCCGGTCTACTGGCTTGTGTTGCTGGCGGCGTTCGCCAGCTCGTCCTGGATCGATCTGTCGCCGGAGAAACGTCCGCCGCTCGACCTTGGCCTCATCTTCGCGTGGACATATCCGAACTGGTACCTTGGCCCGGCTTGGTCGATTGCTTTCGAATTGCATTTCTATGCGGCAGTTGCGGCCATCCTCGCCATCGCGCCGAACCGGTTGTTCGAACTGCTGTTCGCGGGGCTCGGCATGGTCGTTATTGCCCTCGTATTCCGCCTGCAGCTTGGCATCTATTCCCATCCGCTGGTCCTGGAATTCGGCGCTGGCGCCGGCATCGCCTATCTCCACAGGAACGATCGATTGCTCTTTTCGCGCCATGCTCTGGCAACTTCAGCCGGCCTGTTCGCTGTCGGATGGTACTGGATATTCGTGTCCGGATCGGCCGACCCGCAATTCGCGCGCGTGCCAACCTATGGCCTCGCTGCGGGATTGCTCATCCATGCCGTGGTGTCCGCCGAGATCGAAGGGCGGCCCTTTTCGCCGATCCTGCAATGGTTCGGCAAGATTTCGTACTCGCTGTATATCGTCCACTACCTGGTGATAAAATGGATGATCAACTTTACCGAGGTGTGGCTGTTATCGACGACCGCGACAATCGTCGCCTGCATTCTGCTCTCCATCGGCCTCGCCTGGGTCTTGCACATCATCATTGAGGCGCCGCTCATCAGATGGGGCCGCGGGTGGAGCACCGACCAACAGACCTCGGATGCCCAGAGACGAGAGGGGGCCGTGCATATTCCAGTACGGGTCGACTAAGCACTCCGCGCCGGTTCACGCGAGCGGCGATTGCCGTTCTTGGCTGCCAGCTTGTTATCACCCGCCGCCGGCGGGGAGCCGTCACGCCGGCTCCGCCGCCTTCACCCCCAGCGGCTTCGGCGCCATGCCGCCGCCGGGCTTGAGGTGGAATTCGTAGGACATCAGATGCCACTGCCCGTTCGCTTTGGTGCCGTCGGGCATCTCAGCATCGCTGCGCGGCTCGACCTTGGCAACGAGGTCGTCCTTGACGCCGAACACGACGTCGGAATCCAGATACTTGTCGCCGCCGATGAAGACGTGGGTGATCAGCGGCTCATAACCCTTCGCATTGACCAGAAAGTGCACATGCGCCGGGCGCATCGGGTGACGACCCGTCTGCACGATCATCTCGCCGACGGGACCGTCGGTCGGGATCGGATAGCTGCACGGCAGGATGGTGCGGAAGAAGAAGCGGCCGTCATCATCGGTGATGAAGCGCGCCCGCGCCGAGGCGCCGACCTCGTCATAATTCGGCTTCTGGGAATCGTAGAAGCCGTCATCGTCGGCATGCCAGACGTCGACGGGAACGCCGGCGAGCGGCTTGCCGTTAAGGTCGGTGACGCGGCTCTGCACGAACATCCGTTCGCCCGTCTGATTGTTCGGCGAGATGTCGGTGCCGTGCGCGGTCACCTTGTGCTCGCCGACATAGAACGGACCGAGCACCGTGGTCTGTGTGGCGCCCTCGCGGTCGCGGTGGTTGACGGCGTCGACCAGCATGGAGACGCCGAGCACGTCGGACAACAGGATGAACTCCTGGCGCGTGTCGGTGCATTTCTGCCCGGTCCGGGTCAGGAAATCGATGGCGTATTCCCATTCCTCGAAGGTCAGGCCGGTCTTGCTCACGTAATCGTGCAGCGACTTCACCAATTCCTGCAGCAGGAATTTTGCCCGCGTATCAGGCGTCCGGTCGAAGCTCCGAACGACGGCTTCGGTGAGTTCGGTCTCGTTGAACTGCGTCATGATGCGTTGCCCTCGCGTTTTTCTCGTTGGCCCGGGCGGGCTCCCTGGAGGCGTTCCGAGACCGAGCCTACACCAGTCGCCCCAGCCGCGTTAAGCGCAACCGACTTGGAATGGGGCCGCCATTTCGGTATCAACTTTCCGACAAAACGCCCCGGAGGAACTGATGCTCGCCCCCACCCCCGCCTCGCCCGAATCCGTCGGCATGTCCAAGGCCGCGCTTGACCGCGTCGACGCGCATCTGAAGAACCGGTACATCGATGCCGGCCGCTTCCCGGGGACCCAGCTTCTCGTCTACCGCCGCGGCAAGATCGCTCACAGCTTGGTGCAGGGCTTTGCCGACGTCGAGCGCAAGGCGCCGGTCAAGGACGACACCATCTACCGCATCTATTCCATGACCAAGCCGCTCACCAGCGTCGCCTTCATGATGCTGGTCGAGGAAGGCCTCGTCGCGATCGACGAGCCCGTCGCCAAGTACATTCCGGAATGGAAAGATCTCGGCGTCTTCGTCGCCGGCACCTACCCGGCTTTCCTGACCCGGCCGCCGTCGCGGCCGATGCTGATCGTCGACCTGCTGCGCCACACCTCTGGCCTGACCTACGGCTTCCAGCAGCGCTCCAATGTCGATGCCGCCTATCGCAGCGAGAAGATCGGCGAGGTCGAGAAGTCCGGCACGCTGCAGACCATGATCGAGGGCCTCGCAAAGATCCCGCTGGAATTCTCGCCGGGCGAAGCCTGGAACTACTCGGTCGCGACCGACGTGATCGGCTATCTCGTCGGCAAGATCTCGGGGATGCCTTTCGAGCAGTTTCTCAAGCAGCGGATTCTCGATCCGCTCGGCATGACCGACACCGATTTCCACGTGCCGGCCTCGAAGGCGCATCGCTTCGCCGCCTGCTACTCCGCGGACCCCGGCGGCGGCATGACCTTTCATGCCGGCCAGCGCCGCGAGGGGCTGACGCTTCAGGACGATCCGGCGACGAGCTCGTTCCTCTCACCGCCCTCCTTCATCTCCGGAGGCGGCGGCCTCTGCTCGACGGTCGCCGATTATCTCACCTTCTGTCGCGCCCTGCTCAATGGTGGTGAGCTCGGCGGCGTCAGGCTGATCGGGCCGAAGACGCTGTCGCTGATGACGACGAACCACATCCCGGGCGGACGTGCACTGCCGGAGGTGTCGCGCTCGCTGTTCTCCGAGGCCACCTATAACGGCATCGGCTTCGGCCTCGGCTTCGCCCTCACCATGCGCCCGGCCGAGACGCTGATCGCCGGCAGCCCAGGCGAGTACAATTGGGGCGGCGCGGCCACGACCTCGTTCTGGATCGATCCGGCCGAGGAGCTGATCACGATCTTCATGACGCAGGTGCTGCCGTCGAGCGCCTATCCGATCCGCCGCGAGCTGCGCAGCATGGTCTACGCAGCGATCACCGAAAGCAATCTGTAACCGGTCAAATCGATCCCGCAGCCGTTGGCTGCGGGATTCCGCTCTCAGCTGCTCACTTCAGCATCTCCGGCACGATCAGACGCGGCAGGAACAGCGACACGCTGGGCCAGACGATGACCGCCGCCAGCACGAGCAGCATCGGGATCAGCATGATCACCGTGTCCTTCAGGGCATAGCGCAGCCGAACACCCGCGATCGAACACGCGATCATCAGACACAATCCATAGGGTGGCGTCACCAACCCGAAGGCCAGCGACACGATGGAGATGATCGCGAACTGGACAGGATGGAGATCGACCGACTTGGCGAGCGGCTCCAGCACGGTGCCGACGATGATGATGGCCGGGATGGCGTCGAGGAAGCAGCCCACCACGAGAAAGCAGAAGGAGATGAAGAAGCCGGCAGTGACAGCCCCCATGCCCCAGGTCGAGACGTTGGCCAGCAGCTCCTGGGGGATCTTGTAATAGGCGAGCAGCCAGCCGAAAGCGCTGGCGGTGCCGACGCAAAACAGCGCCACGCCGGCAAGACGTCCGGTGTCGAGCAAGGCCTTGTACAATTCGCGTAGACCTGTCTCGCGATAGAAGAACATCGATAGCACGATGGAGTAGAGCACCGCGACGCAGGCGGACTCGGTTGCCGTAAACCAGCCGAGCAGAATGCCGCCAACGATGATGAACGGCGTCATCATGGCCGGTATCGACCGCCAAATGGCGTACCGCATCTCGGCCCAGGTCGCCTTCGGATAGGTCGGGTAGCCGCGACGCACCGCATAGACGTGCACCGTCGCCACCTGCGCACCCGCGATCAGCAAGCCCGGCACAATCCCCGCCAGATACATCGCTGCAATCGAGGTCGAAATCAACCCGCCCCAGACGATCATGAGGATCGACGGTGGGATGACGACTGCGAGAACCGCGGACACTGCCGTGATGGCGATGGAGAAGGAGAGATCGTAACCCTCCTTGGTCTGCGCATCGATGAAGATCTTCGACTGGCTGGCCGCATCCGCGGTGGAAGAGCCCGAGATGCCCGCAAAGAACACCGAGAGCACGACGTTGATCTGCGCCAGCGATCCCGGCCAGTGCCCGACCATCGAGCGCGACAGCGCCACCAGACGGTCGGTGATGCCGCCGATGCTCATCAGGTTCGCCGTCAAGAGGAAGAACGGCACCGCGAGCAGGATGAAGGAATTGTAGGCGTTGAAGGTTTCCTGCGCGAGTGTCATCAGCGACAGGCGCGGCTCGATCAGCAGAATCGGCACGCAGGCAAGGCCGAGCGCGAAGGCAACCGGCACGCGCACGATGAGCAGGCCGATGAAGCCTCCGAACAGCACCATCGCGGCCTGTCCGGCAGAAAGTACTGTGCCGCTCATCTCTGTGCCCCGACCAGAACGCGTATTTCATCGATGATCTGTTCACCCGCAAAGACGATCCACGTCAGGCCGGCCACGGGCCAGGCAACATGGATCAGCCAGAGCGGCAGATCGGCCAATTCCGACGTTCTGTTCCAGGCAAAACGGGTGAACTCGATGCCGGCGGTTACGAACACCAGCGCCAGCGCCAGCACGCCGAGCCGTGCGAGAATCCGCACCGCGGCCTCCGACCGCCGCGACAGGTCGGGCCACACGTCCACCTCGAAATGCTGCGCCTCCCTCACACCGACCATGGCCCCGATCATGATCGTCCAGATGAACAGGAATCGCGCCATCTCCTCGGTCCAAATGTAGGAGGGAATGAACGGCGTGTAGCGCGAGACGATCTGCAACGTGACGGGGATGACCAGGATGCCGACGCAGGCGGCGAGCAGTAATTCCAGCAATTTCGCGTAGGCCGCGGTGAGGCGACGCCACAGCGACGGCGTGGACGGGACGTGCATGTCGGACATTGGAGCTCCGTACGGCGCTGATCCGCCGCGTCCGGGCAGGAAGCGGGGCCTGCCCGGACTGTCGTCGGCGGACAGAGCGACCTCAGACGACGTTGATCTTCTCGTAAATGCCTTCCGCGCCGATCTCCTTGGCGTAGGTGGCCATCACGGGATCGGCGAGCTTCTTCATGGCGTCCCGCTCTTCGAACGGAACGCGCTTGAGCTTGCCGGCCTTCTCGAGCGTGTCGAGCTTGACGACCTCTTCGCTCGACTCCAACTGGCGGCCGTAGTCGCCGGCCTCCTTGCCCGCCTTCATGATCGCGTCCTGCAGATCCTTCGGCAACGTCTTCAGCGTCTTCACCGAGAAGCAGATCGGCCGGATCGATACGGCGTGCTGGGTCAGGTTGAGATGCGGGGCCACTTCGTAGAACTTCATCGCCTCGACGCCGGCGGCCTCGTTCTCGCCGGCCGAGATCACGCCGTTCTGGATCGCGTTGTAGATTTCGTTGTAGGCGATCACGGTCGGGCTCATGCCGACGGCCGCAAAGGTCTTCGACCAGATCGGCGCGCCCTGCACGCGGACCTTGAGCCCCTTGAGATCGGCGAGGTTCTTGAGCGGCTTGTTGGCGAAGATGTTGCGGATGCCCCCGCCGGCATAACCGATCAGAACGACCTCGGCCTTGGCCGCGACCTCGTCGGCGATCGGCGCCAGGATGTTGGCTTCGACGACCTTGTTCATGTGCTCGATGCCCTTGAACACGAAAGGCGCATCGATGAACGGGGCCGCCTTGGCGAAGGTCGACATGTGAGCCGGCGAGACGATGCCGTAATCGACCGCCTTGCCCTGCGACATGTACTCGAAATACTGCTTCTCGAGGCCGAGCGAGGAGTTCTTGTGCAGGGTGAAGTTGACCGGCTTGCCGTAGTACTTCTTCACCAGCTCCTCGAACCGGATCAGCGCCCGGTTGAAGGCATGGTCGTCATTGAACTGGACTGCGCCGTTCAGCGTGATCGGAGCTTGCGCCCTGAGGATCGACGGCATGCCAAGCGTGCCCGCCGCAGTGGTTGCACCGATACCAGCGAGAAATGACCTTCGCCTCATCGTCTCCCCTCCCTTTGATGCTCCAGCCCTGTCGCCGGGCCGTGAGCGCAGCCGCTCTGCGGCTTGCGAGAGGCAAGCGTATGAAAAACCGCAGCGCGACGGAAGTCCTTTCGCATGCGCTGGCGGTGCTCTTCGTCGCGGGGCTACTCCCTCACGACCTGCTGCACTGCAACTTGCGCTCCTGGCGGCGCGTGGCAATCCGAAAGGCGGCCTGCGTCCGGCCATCGCGAGGCCGTCGCGAAAATCGTGGCGCAGCACAACTCGCGACCGTATGGTCTGCGCAAAACCATAGTCCGGCGCCGTTGCGCTGGAACCGGGACGCCCACGCTTGTCAAAGCTCACACTGCCGGTCCGGCTCGCCCTCCTGGTCGCGGGAACGATGTTGCCGCTGATCGTCTTTGCGGTCGGCCTTGCCTATTCCAACTATCGCCAGGATCGCAGCGAGGCGACGCGCCGGGTGCTGGAAACGGTGCGAAGCATGCGCCTCGTGCTCGACTCCGAGGTGCAGCGGATGACGGGCGGCTTGCAGGTGCTCGCGCTCAGCAATTCCTTGCAGAGCCGTGATTTCGAGGGCTTCCGCCGGCTGGCTGCCGAGTTCACGAGCCAGTATGGCGTCGACAGCGTCCTGCTGTTGGCCGACAGATCCGGCCATCAGCTGTTTTCGACAGCCACGACGCAAACAGCGGACTTGCCCCCGCGCAACAACCGCGAGATCGTCGAGCGCATATTTGCGAGCAAGGCGCCGCAATATTCCGACCTGTTCGTCGGTTCGACCAAGAAACGGCCGATCGTGACCGTGGAGGTTCCTGTGCTGCGCAATGGCGAGGTCGCCTATGCGCTCTCCTTCAGTCCGCCGATCGCGCTGTTCCAGAAACTGGTCGAGCAGCAGCGGCCAAACGATCAATGGACGGTGTCGCTGCTGGACACCAAGGCTCGCGTGTTCGCGCGCACACCCAACCCCGCCGAGACGTTCGGCAAGCAGGCCTCCGGGGCACTCTACGATGAGATGTCCCGGTCGCCGGAGGCCGCACTTTCGACCGTTTCGCTCGACGGCGTCGCGCTGTCCTCCGCCTTCACCAGATCGCAGCTGACCGGCTGGACGGTCGTGGCCGGCGTCTCCGAGAACTCGCTGATCGCGCCGCTCTGGCGCGACATCGCGATAACAAGCCTGATCGGCGGCATCCTGCTGCTGGTTGGCCTCACCTTTGCCGTCAGGATGGCCACCACGATCGCGCGCGGCGAGATGCTGCACAATCTCCTGATCGAGGAGCTCAACCATCGCGTCAAGAACACGCTCGCCCTGATGCAGGCGATCGCGGTGCAGACCTTCCGCAGCGCCAGCCGGGACGAGCGGACCAAGTTCGAGGGCCGGCTCGGCGCGCTGGCCGAGGCGCATAACCTGTTGAGCCAGGAGAAGTGGGCGGGCTCGGAGCTCCGGGACGTGATCGTCCGCGCGCTCCAGCCTTTCCTGCTGAGCAATTCCGACCGCATCCGCATGGCCGGCCCGGCCGTGCCGCTGTCGCCGCGGCTCGCCGTGGTGCTGTCGATGATCGTGCACGAGATCGCCACCAACGCCGCGAAATACGGTGCGCTGTCCAACGAGACCGGCCGGGTGACGCTGGACTGGGAAGTCATCGCTGATGCGCCGAAGCCGCGACTGCGGCTGATCTGGACCGAGACCGGCGGGCCACCGGTAACGGCACCGATACAACGCGGCTTCGGCTCGCGCCTGATCGAGCGTAGCGCACGCGACCAGCTCGATGGTGAGGCAACCGTCGACTTCCTGCCGCGTGGCGTGGTCTGCACGGTGATATGCACGCTGGACTAGCCGTGATGCAGGCGTCACCAGGACGCATATCGCAACGCAGCACAGTCATGCTGCGACAATTGCGCTTGCCCGTACCCAATCATCCGATGTTAAACATCGGATGATTGTGAAGCTGCCGTGCGTCGCAGCCAACGACAAAATGAACCGGCCGCGACAGGCCGGACGGGAGAAACGTACGAGTGGCAGGAGCGCGCCCGAGCCCCGTCGACAAACTGATCAAGCCCGGCCGCATTCGCGCCGTGCTGACGACGCTGGGCCGCGAGATCGCCCAGGATCTCATTCCCGTCGGAACGACCCTGCCGCCAGAGCCGGAGCTCGAAACCCGCTTCGGCGTCGGGCGCGGCGTGGTGCGCGAGGCCATCAAGACTCTAGCCGCGAAAGGCCTCGTCAGCGTGCGGCCGCGCCACGGCACGCACGTGCTGCCGCGCCACGAATGGAGCCTGCTCGACCGCGACGTGCTGAGCTGGCTGGTCGGCCAGGACGAGCCGGATCGCGACCTTCTACTGGCGATCCAGGAGGTGCGCTCGATCATCGAACCTGCAGCCGCAGCTCTCGCCGCCGAACGCGCCACCAGGAACGACCGCTGGCGGATCGACACGGCCCTGGCCGCGATGCAGACCGCAAAGGACCAGGCCAGCGCCCTCGCAGCCGACAAGGCATTCCATCTCGCCATCCTGGACGCGACCCACAACCCGGTCCTCCAGGGCTTTCGCGGCGCGATCGACACCATCCTGAGCACCGTCTTCACCGTCGCCGTCGTCAGCCCCGGCGGCTGGTTCAGGGATAATCTGCCGAACCACGTGGCGGCGGCGCGAGCCATCGAGAGCGGCGACCCGGAGAAGGCGCGCGCCGCGATGGAGCGGCTGCTGGGCTACACCCGATTGAAGCTTTCGAAACGGAAGACGGCCATCGCCGCGGCCAGCCGTAAAACGGACGGATCGGCCATGCGCTCGCCCAGGAAGCCGAGCCGCAAGAGCAAGAGGAAACGCCATGGACCGTGACACGAAAGGCTCGGCACAGATCCCAGCTCCGCCCGCGATCGCGAGAGGCGCCACTGACGGAGATATGCGATTGCACGAGACGTGGTTACGATACCGGGAATGATCAGCGTGAAATGCCGACACAGGCATGGCTGAGCGTCAGGGAGGTCAAATGCAGGTGACGGGCAGTCTGAAGGGCCGATCGTCGCGGCTGATCCGCAGCGTCAATTCGCTGGCGGGCGCTGCGATGTTCGTCGCGCCGCTGCTTGCGCTGGTCGCGATCTGGGCGATCGTCGTCCCGCTGTTCAACGTCAATCCGCGCGTGTTTCCCCCGGTCGCTGCGGTCGGCGCGGCCGCGCTGGACTCGATCCGCGACGGCACGTTGTTTGCCCATGTCGGCGCCAGCCTCTTGCGTGTCGGCCTGGGCACACTGATCGGGATCGCCGCCGCCGTGCCGCTCGGCATCGCCATGGGCGTCAGCCCGACGGTCGCGGCCTTCCTGACGCCGCTGTTCCGCTTCTTCTCGGTGCTCGCCGGCATTGCCTGGATCCCGATCGCGACGCTGTGGTTCGGCTACGGTTTTGGCGCGATCGTCTTCGTGATCTTCAACGCCGTGTTCTTCGTCGTCGCCTACAACACCCTGCTCGGCGTCAGGACCATCCCGCACACGCTGCGCAACGCTGCCGCCTCGCTCGGCGCCGGCCGCTGGGCGCTGCTCACCGAAGTGCTGCTGCCGGGCGCGCTCCCCAACATCGTCACCGGCATTCGGACCGGCCTTGGCTTCGCCTGGCGCGGGTTGATCGCCGCCGAGATGATCGCGACCAATGTCGGGCTCGGCTATATGCTGTTCGTCGCGCGCGACTTCTACCGCACCGAGGTGATCGTGTTCGGCATGATCGTGATCGGCGTGCTCTGGCTTCTGATCGACCGCCTGCTGCTGGTCCCGCTGGAACGCGCGACCATCGAGCGGTGGGGCATGGTGAGGCGCGCATGAATCTGATGCTGCAAATCTGGGCCGGCTACGCTCGCATGACCCGCCGCTGGCCGGGGATCTCCGCCATCATTCCTTTCATCCCGGTGCTGGCGCTGTGGACGGCGGTCAGCGAGTCCGGATTGTTTCCTCGCGCGTTCTTTCCGGGCCCGGGCGATGTGACGCGCGCGTTCTTCACGCTCACTTACAAGGGCATCCTGCCCGATTATCTCCAGGACAGCCTGATCCGGCTCGCGACCGGCGCCGCCGTCGGCATGGCGCTCGGCATTCCCTTGGGCATCCTGATCGGCACCAGCCGCTGGGCGCACCGCATCTGCTGGCCGGTGCTGCTGTTCTTCCAGGCCATCGGCGACATCGCCTGGCTGCCGATCCTCTTGATCTGGTTCGGCTTCGGATTGACGACGATGACCTTCGTCATCGTCTACACCGTGCTGTTCCCGGTCGTGCTCAACACCGTGCTCGGCGTCGAATCCGTGCCGCGGGACCTCGCGCGCGCCGCCTTGAGCCTCGGCGCCTCTCGCGCACGCGTGCTGTGGGAGGTGACGCTGCCGGGCGCGCTGCCCAACATCATCACCGGCCTGCGCAACGGGCTCGGCTATGGCTGGCGCGCGCTGATCGCGGTCGAGATGATCGTCGGCACGTCGGGCATCGGATTCATGATGTTCGACGCCCGCCGCGCCGGTTCGACCGTCGAGATCATCCTCGGCATGATCATCCTGGGATTGCTCTGGTACATCGTGGACGCCTGGATCCTCGCGCCGATCGAGCGCGCGACCGGCCAGCGTTGGGGATTGGTGACATCATGAAGACGCTCTCGCTGCGCAATCTCGGCAAGACCTATTTCGATCCCTATGCGGGCGCGCACGTCACCGCCGTCCACGACGTCTCGCTCGACGTCGAACCCGGCGAATTCATCTCGGTGGTCGGCCCCTCCGGCTGCGGCAAGACGACGATCCTGAACATGATCGCCGGCTTCATCCCCTATTCGAAGGGCGACATCCTGCTCGACGGCAAGCCGGTGCACGGGCCCGGCCCCGAACGCGGCGTCGTGTTCCAGTCCTTCGCACTGTTTCCCTGGAAGACGGTGCTCGACAATGTCGGCTTCGGCCCGAAGATGCGCGGCGTGCCGAAAGCCGAGCGCGACCGCATCGCGCGCGAATATCTGGCGCTTGCCGGGCTCTCGCACGCGGCGCACCGCTATCCCAACGAGCTCTCCGGCGGCATGCAGCAGCGCGTCGGCGTGGTGCGCGCGCTCGCCAACAACCCCGACGTCCTCTTGATGGACGAGCCGTTCGCCAGCGTCGACGCGCAGACGCGCATGACGCTCCAGGAGGAACTGACCCGCATCTGGCAGGAGCGCAAGCCGACGGTGATCTTCATCACCCACGACGTGCCGGAAGCGGTGTTTCTCGCCAACCGCGTCGTCGTGCTGTCGAAGGGACGCGTGCTCGACGAGATCGCGGTCGACCTGCCGCGGCCCCGGGTCTGGGACGACCTCGTCAAGGACGACCGCTTCAAGCAGCTCTCGGCGCGCGTGCTGCAGATGGTGCGCGCGGCATGAGCATCGCGTCCGAAGCCTTGCGATCATCCAAGGTGCGAATCGTGCTCGGCGCGATCGCCGCATGGGCGCTGTTTCAGCTCTGGCTGACGATCGCGGCGCCGTCAAAGATTTCGCCGGAGCTCAAGGGCACATCGGAGAGGGTGAACGTGCAGGTCGAGCTGCCGTTCATGCCGGAGCGCTTCCACGTGCTCGCGTTCCAGCAATATGGACGCGTCTCGGGCACGGACGAGCATTCCATCGAACTTCGCGGTGTCAAAAGAACGGACCTCAACGCCGTGGCCCGACCTTACTGGGTCACGGCGGTGGGGCCGATAAAAGAGGGAGGCTGAGGACATGAAACGACTGTTGCTGCTTGCGATCGCGCTTTTGGCCGGCATGGTGCCGGCGAGCGCCCAGACCTTGACGAAAGTGAAAGCCGGCATGGTCACCGGCATCGACCAGATCGGCTTGCCGATCGCGCTCGAGCGCGGCTTCTTCGAGAAGCACGGGCTCGACGTCGCGATCGCGCGCCCCTACGCGACCGGCGTCGACGCGCTGAACGCGCTGCAGGCCGGCGAGAGCGAGATCGTGCAGGTCGGCGTGCCCATGATCGGCGCCGTGCTGCGCGGCATGGATCTCGTCGCGCTCGGCAATTACAGCGGCAACGCCACCAAGGCCGGCTCCGACGCAACCATGGCAATCATCGCGCGCGAAGGTTCGGGCATCGTCAAGGGCGACCTGTCGACGCTGAAAGGCAAGAAGATCGCGGCGTCCTTCGGCACGATCAACCATCTCTACATCCTGGCGACGCTGGAGAAGGCCGGCCTGAAGCCCGACGACGTGACATTGGTCAACACGCCGCCGCCGGACATGACCGTCGCCCTGCTCGCCAAAGGCATCGATGCATTCTCGGGCTGGGATCCCTGGCCGATCGTCGCCGGCAAGGATGTGCCGGGTGCGGTCGAGATCATCCGCGGCGGCGACGTGATTTCGTACATCGGCTTCAACGTCGCGCTTCGCCCCTGGGTGCAGGCCAATGGCGAGACCATCGAGAAATTCCTTGCAGCAGTCTCCGAGGCCGACCAATGGATGCGCAAGAACCCGAAACAGGCGGCGCAAGTCGCCACGCGCTGGATTCCGGGCCTGAAGCAGGAGGTCGCGGAAGCCGCGATGCAGTTCAACATCCAGCAGGCCGACCGCCGGCTGTCGGCGAACAATTACCGCGCGCTGTGGAGCGCCGAGGACCGGCTCTCCCGGCTCGGCATCCTGAAATCGACCTTCGACGTCAATGCGCATATCGAGCCGAAGCACATTCTCAAGGTCATGAAGGATCGTCCCGAGCTGTTCGCCGACCTGCCGCCGATCCCGGAGACGGCGGCGATCACACCGGGCTATGTGTTCAAGCCCTGAGCCGGCGGCACACATCGAGATCGGCGCGCTCAATGCGCCGGTCTCGCCACGCATTGGATTATTGTTCGAGCGCGGCCTTTCGGAGAACCGCAGCACGGTTCTCCGAAGCGCGCCCTAACCGATCGTCTGCAGCGCCGGAAACGTCTCGAGCAGCCAGATGCTCACATTCGAGACCGCACCGGTGAGAAAGCCGATGCCGGTGATCACCATCAAGACTCCCATGGCGCGCTCGACATTGACGAGGTGGCCCTTCATGCGCGCGAACAGCGCTGAGAACTGTTCGATCATCAGGGCCGCGAGCAGGAAGGGAATACCCAGCCCCAGGGAATAGACCGCGAGCAGGCCGGCGCCCTTCGTCACCGTGGCTTCCGCCGCGGCGATCGAGAGGATCGCGGCGAGGATCGGGCCGATACAGGGCGTCCAGCCGAAGGCGAAAGCAAGGCCCATGATATAGGCACCCCAGAGGCCGACCGGTTTGGGGATCGGCAGCCGTCCCTCGCGCATCAAGAGGCCGATGCGCGTCAGGCCGAGGAAGTGCAGGCCCATGATGATAATGACGATGCCGGCGAGAATCGACAGCTCCGCCGACCAGGCACGGATCAGCCCGCCGACCAGCGAAGCGCTGGCGCCGAGCGCCACGAACACCGTGGAAAAGCCGAGCACGAACAGAAGCGCCGACATCATGATCGCGCGCTTGGAGGTCGCGACCGGCTCGTCGCTCTCGACATGCTCGATCGTGGCGCCCGTCAGGTAAACCAGATAGGGCGGAACCAGAGGCAGAACGCAAGGCGAGAGGAAGCTGACGAGGCCGGCAATCATCGCCGCCGGGATCGAAACATTTTGCATGACGCAGTCGGAGCCATCTCAGGTGCCGGCGCGGCACGCGGGGATGCGCGCGGCCCGGAGCACCGGCTCTGGTGTAGCGGATGCCGGAGAATGCGCAACCGAGGCGCACGAAAACCAGGGCCCCTCCCGATGCCGTCCGTGATCACAGATCCGGCATCGGGACGCGCACAAACCTCGCCAAAAAGCGAGATTCGGCGGCGCGGCTACTTCACCACGCGGAGCAGCGGACGCCGGGGCTGGTCCTGCGTCTGCTTGGAAGGGGTCGTCGGCTCGCTCATGGCGTTCCGCAACATTTCGTCGCACAGCGCCTTGAGATCGGCGCTGTCAATTCCTTTCAGTTTCATCCGCACGTCGAGAATGACGATGGACAGCATTTCGGCCGACTCGCGGCTGTTGCACTCATGGAGAGCCCTGCGGCACTCCTCGAGTGTTTCCAGCACCGACTGCAACTGTTCGTCTGAATACGACACTGGCGTTCTTTCCGTTAACTCGGCCTGCGAGACGTGTTTGTGGCGCCCCCTTTGGCCCGCATGAGAGACCAAAGATAGCACGAGGCTACTGCGCCTCCGAACCTGATTTCACTGTGTTTCTGCGGTGGGACCGCGGTTCCGGTCACAATCGATCTGCAGCACCATTGGCCATCACCGAACTGGTCCGGGAGCAAACGCCTTGCGCGGTGCGATCGATCCATCGCGGGAGATGGCATCTGCCTTCCCGCAAGAATTTCCATCGCAGACAGCGCCGGCAATCCCGCAGCCATTTCACGGCTCGCAACGGAACTCACGCCCCACCCCTCAGCCGGGCGATAGTCCGCCCGATCCCAACCCAAGACAGCACTCCAATACCGCCCACAAGTTGATAAGGATGACGTTCAAAACTCGTCATTCCCCAACCCGTCGTGGTTGTGGTTTGCGTCAGATTCTGCCACTTTAGCGACCTAAAGGAAATTGTATGCACTCCTTGGCGGCAAGGGGCGTTCCTCTGGCGGAACGCCCAAAGACAAATCTCAGCGGCCTCTCGGATTGGGATACGGCCCGCATATTCCTGGAAGTCGTCCGATGCGGAAGTTTCCGCTCGGCGGCCGAACGCTTGTCGCTGTCGATCAACGCCGTGCGCCGGCGGATCGACGATTTCGAACGCCAGACCGGCACCACCCTGTTCACCCGCGACGTCCACGGCACCCATTTGACCGATGAGGGCGCCCTGGTGGTCTCCGCCGTCGAGCGCATGGAGGCAGCCACGTTCGACGTGCTGCGCGCCAGCGATTCGATGGCCAATGCCCTGTCCGGCGAAGTCCGTGTTGCCGTCACCGAAGGGCTGGGCACGTTCTGGCTGGCCCCGCGCCTGGTCGAATTCCAGCAGGCCTATCCGAAGATCCTGGTGGACCTGCATTGCGCGATGCGCTCGGCCGACGTCTCGCGCCACGAGGCCGACGTCGCCATTCATCTGTCGCGTCCGTCGGCACTCGACATCAAGCTGGTGCGGCTCGGCCGCATGCATCTGATGTTCTGGGCCTCCGAGAAATACATCGAAAAGCATGGCGCGCCGCGCTCGGCGGCGGAGTTGATCAAGCATCGCCTGGTGCTGCAATTCGCCGACCAGCTCGCCGCCAAGGAATCTTTCGAGAGCTTCTTCCCGGGCGTTTCGGAACGCGACCTTCTGGTCATGAAGACCAACGTCTCAAGCGCCAACTACTGGGCCGTCGCGAATGGCGCCGGCATAGGCGTATTCCCGAGCTATGCCATTGCGCTTGGCGGGAAGCTAGTTCCACTGGAAGTCGAGCTGAACCGATCGCTGGATATCTGGCTGTCCTACCATCCCGGTAGCGGCCGTATTCCCCGCGTGCGGCACATGATTGACTGGCTGATCGAGGCTTTCAATCCGGCTCGCTTCCCGTGGTTTAAGGAAGAGTTCGTGCACCCGCATGAATTCAAGGACTCATACATGGGCGAACCCCTGACCCAGCTCTTCGGGGGATTTTCAACCGAAGAACAAAGGTGAAGAGAGAGATGAAAGCAGCGGCGAAAAGAATGAAGCAGCGCAGTGCGGGCAAGCCGGACATTGAGCTTGGCAAGCGGATCCGCCTGCGGCGTGTCGAGATGAAGATCTCGCAGGCGGAGCTCGGCGAGAAGCTGGGTGTCAGCTTTCAGCAAGTCCAGAAATATGAGAAGGGCGTCAATCGCGTCGGCGCGGCTCGGCTTCAGCAGATCGCCTCCGCCCTCGATGTGCCAGTGACCTTCTTCTACGATGGCGACAACAAGGCTCGCGAAGTCGAGAGCCTGCTCTTCCTCGACTCCGCCTTCAGCCTGCGCTTGCTGCGCGCCTACAGCAAGATCAAGGACCAGACGGTGCAGCGTCAGCTCGTCTCGCTGATGGAATCGATCGCGGCGAACGAGAGCTGAGGTCGATCGGGATCTGGCCTTTACGGCCGATGTTCAATCCGCCGCGTCACGGGGCGCGGCCGGATTGAACGAGATCCGGCGAGATATGTTTCGCGCACCGCGCGGTCTGTTTTGCAGCGGCCTGGCCGCGCTTTGGCGGTTTGCCGCCATTCGTCGAACATGGCGCGCCATGCAATCACAGCACAGGCGGATGCAAGCTCGCCTCCCCTGCGCCGGTTGACCGCGGCGGCGGCTGCGCCGCACATTGCGCTCGGCCACCGACAAGCGAGCGCGCAATGTCCGACATTTTCAGCACGACCGGAACGCCTTACGCCGACGGCAAGATCCTCAAGCACTCGGCCGGCGGCGTCGGCGTGATCACCTTCAACAATCCCGACAAGCGCAACGCGATGTCCCTGGAGATGTGGGAGGGATTTGGCGAGGCGCTGACGGCCTTGCGCGACGACGACACCGTGCGCGTCGTGATCCTGCGCGGCGCCGGAGGCAAGGCGTTCGTCTCGGGCGCCGACATCGGCCAGTTCGAGAAGGCCAGGCACAACGCGGCGGCTTCCGAGGCGTACGCCGAGCGCAGCGCCGCCCAGCGTGCGCTGCTCGCCGACTATCCCAAGCCGACCATCGCCTGCATCGACGGCTATTGCCTCGGCGGCGGCATGCAGGTGGCGATGCTCGCCGACATCCGCCTGGCCGCGCACGGCAGCCAATTCGGCATTCCCGCAGCCAAACTCGGCATCGCCTACGGCTATGACGGCTTGCGGCATCTGGTGTCGCTGGTCGGCCCGTCCTGGGCGCGGCTTCTGATGTACACGGGCATGCGGATCGATTCCGCCGAGGCGCTACGCATCGGCCTCGTCGAGCGCCTGTTCCCGGAGGACGAGCTCTGGGGCGAGACCATGGCGATCGCCGAGACGATCTCGCAGAACGCCCCGCTCGCAATCAAGGCCGCCAAGATCACCATCGCGCAGGTGCTGAAGGACGAGAGCCGGCGCGACATGGAGGCGATCAAGGCGATCGGCAATGCCTGCATGGACTCGGAGGATTTCCGCGAGGGCCGGCAGGCCTTCATGGAGAAGCGCAAGCCGAAGTTCCGGGGTCGCTGAAGCTGAACCGGCGTTCAGGTAGATTAAATTCCTCGTGCAACCTTACGCAGCCGCAACCACTTGATGTCGCGAAAGTTCTCCCGCCACCAACGAGGGAGATTACGATGACACTGAAATTTGCTGTTCTTGGTCTTGCTGCCGTCGGCGGTGTGGCCCTCGCGTCGGGACCGGCCTTCGCGGCAATGCCAAACGGCATCCCGCAGGCGGACAAGATTGCAAGCGGTCCCGCGTCCGAAGTCGAGCAGGTGCGTTGGGTGTGTAACCCCTGGGGCCGCTGCTGGTGGCGCCCGAATTATTATCGCGCCTACGGCTATTACGGCGGTCCGCGCTTCTACGGCCCGCGTCCGTGGGGATGGCGCCATCACCATCACTGGCGCCGCTGGTGAACGACAAAGGGGCCCTCGGGCCCCTTTCCTTTGATTACAGCGCCGCGAGCACTGCCTTCGTGATATCCGCCGTGCCGTTACTGCCGCCGAATTCCATCGGCTTGATGCCGCCGGCATAGACCTGGTCCACCGCGCGCGCGATGGTCTCGCCCGCCTCGGCCGCGCTCTCGATGCCATGCTTGTCGGCGAGCCAGTCCAGCATCATCGCCGCAGACAGGATCATGCCGGTGGGATTGGCCTTGCCCTGCCCCATGATGTCGGGGGCGGTGCCGTGGCACGGCTGGAACACCGCGTATTTGTCGCCGATGTCGGCCGAGGGCGCCATGCCGAGTCCGCCGATCAGGCTGGCGGTGATGTCGGAGACGATGTCGCCGAACATGTTCTCCATCACCATCACGTCGAAATCCCAGGGACGCTTCACCAGCATCGCCGAGCAGGCATCAACATAGAGGCGGTCGGTCTTCACCTCTGGATGCTTCCTGGCGATCTCGTCGAAGATGCCGCGGAAGAAGGCAAACGCCTTGAACACGTTCGCCTTGTCGACGCAGGTGAGCATTCCCGGCTTGCCGCGCGCCCTGCGCCGTTCGGCCAGGCGAAACGAGAACTCGAACAGGCGCTCGGACGTCTTGCGGGTGATCACCATGGTCTCGCGCGCGTCCTCATGGGTGACGACGCCCTTGCCCATCGAGGCGAACAGGCCTTCGGTCGATTCCCGGATCACGACCAGATCGATGCCGCGCTGGTCGGCGCCGACGATCGGGCTCGGCACGCCCGGAATGAGCCGCGCCGGACGCACGCCGGCATAGAGATCGAAGATGAAGCGCAGCTCGATCTGCGGCGCGATCTCGGTGTTGTCGGGGTACCGCACCGACGGCAGGCCGCAGGCGCCGAGCAGGATCGCATCCGCCTCCTCGCAGAGCCTGATCGTCGAGTCAGGCATCGATTTGCCGGTCGCGAGATAATGGTTGGCGCCGGCCGGCGCCTCGGTGAAGCGGAAGCGCAGACCCGACTTTTCGCCGACCTTGCGCAGCACCTCGAGCGCCGGCGCCATGACCTCGGGACCGATGCCGTCACCGGCGAGCACGGCAATATGAAAGGCGTTGTTTGCGGACATGGGGTTCCTGTAGGGATGCGTCATCCCGGGGCGGCTCGAAGAGCCGAACCCGGGATCTCGAGATTCTCAGGTGCGCAATTGCGCAACGTAGGTCGGTCATTCGGACCGCCCCGGAATGACGGAGGTTACTACGGCGTCAGCACCGTGCGCCCGACCACGGCGCCCTGCTGCAACTGCAGCAGCGCGTCATTGGCCTTGGCGAGCGGTTGCCGCGTCACCGGGATCGGCGGCACCTTCTTCGTTCGCACGAGTTCGAGCAACTCCTGCGTCTCGCGCAGATTGCCGACATAGCTGCCCTGGATCGTCACGGCCTTGATCGGAATCAGTGGCAGCGCCCAGGTCGCGCCACCGCCGAACAGGCCGACGATGACGAGCTTGCCACCCTTGGTCAGGCAGTCGAAGCCGAGCTGCGTCGTGGCGGCGTTGCCGACAAGGTCGATCACGGCGCGGATCGGGCCGCCAGCTTTCTTGGCGAGCTGCTCCAGCGCGTCCGGCGCCTTGGAATCGACGGTCGCCAGCGCGCCGGCTTTCTCGGCGGCCTCACGCTTCTTCGCGTCGATATCGACCATGATCGCGCCCTTGCCACCCATGGCCTTCAGCAGCGACAGCGCCATCAGGCCGAGGCCGCCGGCGCCGAACATCACGATCGGCGTGTCGAAATGCTGCTCGACCTTCTTCAGTGCGCTGTAGGTGGTGACGCCCGAGCAGGCATAGGGCGCGGTCGTCGCGGGATCGAGCCCCCGGAGGTTGAGCAGGTAGCGCGGATGCGGCACCAGCATGTGGTCGGAATATCCGCCGTCGCAATAGACGCCGAGCGAGCGCGGCGTGAGGCACATGTTCTCGTCGCCGGCCAGGCATGTGGCGCATTTGCCGCAGCCGATCCAGGGATAGACCAGGCCGACATCGCCGACCTTCAGATCGCCCTGGTCGGTCGGCTTCACGTCGGGACCGAAGGCGAGGACTTCGCCGACGGTCTCGTGCCCCATCGTGAGCGGCAGGTTGATGCCGCGGTCCTTCAGTGACAACGGCTTGCGGCCATGGCCGAGATCGTAGCCACCTTCCCAGATGTGGAGATCGCTGTGGCAGACGCCGGCCGCCTTCACCTTGATCAGCACCTGCGTGCCCGATGGCTGCGGCGTCGCCTCGTCGACCTCCTGCAGCGGCGCCTTGAAATCGGCAACCTTGAAACTCTTCATTGGCGTCCTCCCGGAATGCTTCTCGTTCCTGCGCAGCATGCCATGACCGGCGAGACGAGACAAACCCGGGAGCGGTCTTAGTTCAGGCCAGCGGATGATGGCAAGCGGCGAACTGGCCGGGTGCGATCTCGCGCAACTCCGGTATCTCCGCGCTGCATCGCTGATCGGCCCGCGGGCAGCGGGTGCGGAAGCGGCAGCCGGACGGTGGCGCAATCGGTGATGGCGGCTCGCCGGTCGCCACGCTCTCGGCGGGACGTACGTCCGGATCTGGCACCGGGATCGCCTGCAGCAACAGGCCGGTGTAGGGATGCGCCGGCTTCGCGAACAACTGCTCCGACGGACCGACCTCGCAGAGCCGGCCGAGATACATCACCGCGACGCGGTCGCTGACCGCTTTGACCACGGCGAGGTCGTGGGCGATGAACAGCAGCGTCAAACCGAAGCGCGCCTTCATCTCCTCCAGCAGGTTGAGGATCTGTGCGCGGATGGAGACGTCGAGCGCCGAGACCGGTTCGTCGCAGACGATGAACTCCGGATTCAGCACCAGCGAGCGCGCGATGCAGATGCGCTGGCACTGGCCGCCGGAGAATTCGTGCGGCACGCGGTTCGCCACGAGATCAGGATCGAGCCCGACCGCAGAAAGCACCGCGTGAACCCTGCGTTTGCGCTCGGCGGCGTCCTTGATGCCGGAGATGATCAGCGGCTCGGCCACGATGTCGCCGATGCGACGGCGCGGATTGAGGGAAGCAATCGGATCCTGGAAAATGAGCTGCACGCGGCGGCGCATCTTTCGCAGCGCCTCGCCCTCCATGGCCGTGAGGTCCTCGCCGTCGAACAGCACGCGACCTGATTTGGCGCGGCGCAACTGCAGCACCGCGCGCCCGAGCGTCGACTTGCCGCAGCCGGATTCGCCGACCAAGCCAAGCGTCTCTCCGCGTGCGACCTTGAGGCTGACACCGGAGACGGCGTGCACCGTCTTGTTGCCGAGACCATATTCGACGACGAGATTGTCGACGTTCAGAAGCGGCTCCGGGCGCACGGCAAGCTGCATCATGCGCCGATCCTTTCCGTCATTCGGATCGGATGGAAGCAGGCATAGAGGTGCCCGGGCATCTCGGCGCCTTTCAACTCCGGCTTGGCCTCGTGACAGCGTGGCCCGGCATAACGACAGCGCGGCGCGAAGGAGCAGCCACGAAGCGGCCGCGTCGGATCGGGCGGCCGGCCGGAAATGGCAGGCAGCGGCGTATGCGGCGCGGTCTCCAGCTTCGGGATCGCGGCCAGCAGCGCCTCGGTGTAGGGCATGTGCATGCGCCTGAACAGCGCCTGTGTCGGCGCGCGCTCCACCACCCGGCCCGCATACATCACGGCGACCTCGTCGGCACGGCCGGCGACGACACCGAGATCATGGGTGATGATGATCATGGCCATATGCCGGCGGCGCTGCTCGCGCGCGAGCAGATCGAGTATCTGCGCCTGGATGGTGACGTCGAGCGCGGTGGTGGGCTCGTCCGCGATCAGCAGCTTCGGCTCGCAGGACAATGCAATCGCGATCGCGATGCGCTGGCGCATGCCGCCGGAACATTGGTGCGGATATTGCGCAAGCCGCTGCTCCGGCGCGGGAATGCCGACGGCCGCGAGCAGTTCGATGCTGCGCTTGCGCGCCGCCGGGGTATCCAGCTCCAGGTGCTCCTGTATCGTCTCCACCAATTGCGTACCGATGGTCAGTACCGGATTGAGCGAGGTCATGGGATCCTGGAACACGACCGCGAGATCGCGCCCGCGCAGGCGACGCAGTCTTTCAGGCGCGAGCCGCACCAGGTCCTGACCATCGAACATCACGCGCCCCGTCAGCTTCGCCTTCTTCGGCAGCAGCTGAAGCACCGCCCGCGACAGCATGGTCTTGCCGCAGCCGGATTCGCCGACGATGCCGAGCGTGCGGCCGGCCTCCAGCGACAGATCGACATGATCCACAGCACGCAAATTGCCGCGCGGAGTCGGCAGCTCGACCGCGACGTCCTCGATCGTCAGCAGCAGCGCGCTCACAATGCCCCCTGACGCGGATCGGTCAGTGCCCGCAAGGTGTCGCCGACCAGGTTGAAGGCCAGCACGGTCACAAACAGGGCCGCCGCCGGCAGGAAGGCGAGCCGCGGCGCGACGTCGAGACTCTCGCGCCCCTCGCCGATCATGCTGCCCCAGCTCGCCATCGGCGGCGGCACGCCGAGACCGAGGAAGGACAGCGCGCCCTCGACGACGATGGTGACGGCAACGCCGAGCAGGAAAAAGGCGAGCAGCGGCAGGATCACGTTCGGCAGCAGCTCGCGGAGGAGGATGCGCGCATGGCTGGCGCCGAGCGCCTCGGCGGCGATCACGAACTCGCGCCGCGCCAGGGTCAGCGTCGCCGCGCGCGCCACCCGCATGAAGGCGGGAATGCCGAGCACGCCAAGGATCAAGGTGAGATTGGGGATGGACTGGCCGAGATAGGCCGTCACGGCGAGCGCGAAGATCAGCGGCGGAAAGGCCAGCAGCACGTCCATGCTGCCGACCACCAGCGTCTCGAACCTGCCGCGGAAATAGCCTGCCAGCAGGCCGAGCGCACCGCCGAGGACGAGGCCGATCATTGGCGCAATGAGCCCCACGGTTAGCGACACCCGCGCGCCAAAGATCAGCCGGGCGAGCTCGTCGCGGCCGAGCCCGTCGGTACCGAGCCAGTGCTCACTCGAGAACGCGGCGCGGCGCTCCAGCATGTCCATGTCTACAGGGTTCTGCAGCGGCAGCACCGGCGCGAGGATTGCGAGTGCGAGAATGATGGCGAGCCAGCCGCTCGCGAGCCAGAACGGGAAGCCGAGCCTGCGCCCGCCGCGAACGGGCGCGGACGCTGCCTCGTCCTGAATGGACAGCTCAAGCGTGGCCATGGCGGATCCTCGGATCGAGCACGGCGTAGAGCATGTCGACAATGAAATTGACGATGACGAAGCCGCAGGCGACCAGCAGCACCACGCCCTGGAGGATGACGAGGTCGCGGGTGTAGATCGCCCCGACCAGCAGCCGGCCGATGCCGGGCAGCGCGAAGATCGATTCGACGATCAGCGTGCCGCCGAGCAGGCGGCCGATATTGATGCCTGTCACCGTCACCAGGGTCAGCGACGAAGGCTTGAGCGCATGCACGAACAGGATGCGGGATGGCTTGAGGCCTTTTGATTTCGCGAGCGCGATATAATCCTCCTGCAGGGTCGCGATCATGTCGGAGCGCAGCACCCGCATGATGCCCGGCCATTCCGCGAGCGCCAGCGTCAGCGCCGGCAGCACGAAGAAGCGCAGATTCGCCAGCGGCTCCTCGGTGAACGGCACATAGCCGGTCGCGGGCAGCCAGTGGAGCTCGACCGCGAACAGATAGATCAGCAGGATCGCGGTGAGAAAAGAAGGCATCGACAGCATGGCGAAGGCGCTGCCGGTCATGAAGCGGTCGAAGGCACTGCCGGCGCGCGCGGCGCAGGCGATCGCAACGGGAACACCGATCAGGAGCCCGATGAATTCGGCCATCAGCATCAGTTGCAGCGAGACCGGGATGCGCTCGGCGACCGCCTGCAACACCGTCTGCCCGGTCCGGAACGAACGGCCGAGATCGCCCTGCAACACGTGGCCGAGCCAGCTCAGGTAACGCCACCACAGCGGCTGATCCAGCCCCAGGTCACGCCGCAGCGCCGCGACATTCTCCGGCGTCGCCTGGTCGCCGAGGATGACGAAGGCGAGATCGCCCGGCAGCAGCGAGGCGATCAGGAAGGTGAGCAGCGAGACGGCCAGCAGGACCGGCAGGATGGCAAGAAGCCGCCGCGCGACGAAGTTCAGCATCGCGTGGTCATTCCAGCCAGGTGTTCGAGACGTCGATCACGCCGTTGTAGATCTTCGGAAAGCCCTTCAGCTTGGCGCTCGACAGCGCGTAATAGGTGTTCTGGAAGGTCCAGAACCAGATCGCCTCCTTGTTGATCAGGCGGCTGATGGCGCAGTAATCCTCGGTACGCTGGCCGAGGTCGGCGGTGACGCGCGCGTGGTCCAGAAGCTTGTCGAGCTCGGGATTTGAGAAGCCGGAGAGCGCCAGCGGGCTGCCGCTGCGGAAGTTCGCGTACATCTGCGGATCGGGATCGGCGAGATCGACGATGCGCCACGGCGTCAGCTGGAACTGGCGGGTGAAGGCACGCGACGGAATGGTGGCCTGGTCGACCTGCTCGATTTCCATGTTGGCGCCGACGCGCTTCCAGAACTGCTGGAGCACCTGGCCGATCATGCGGCCGCGCGGCGTCGCCGTCACCAGCATCTTGAACTCGACGGGCTTGCCGTAAACCTTGATCAGCGCCTTGGCCTTTTCGAGGTCGAACGGCAGCGCGCCGTCGTCCTTGCACTTGACCCAGGAGCCGTCGCCGTAAGGATTGCTCGCCGGCCGGCTGAGGCCGTTGCTGATCGCCTGCGACATCTTCGGACGGTCGATCGCCATCACCAGCGCTTGGCGCACGCGGACGTCGTCGAACGGCGCCACCTTGGTGTTGAAGGCGTAGACCTGCGCGCCCGAGCCCTTGTAGGTGTGCACGGTGAGCTTGGGGTCCTTCTGCGCCTTCATGATGTTGTCGGCGTCGTTCTCGTCGTCCCAGATGATGTCGGCCTCGCCCGATTGCAGCGAGGCGAAGCGCGATTGCGCGTCGGGCAACGGCTTCAGGACGATGCGGTCGAGATACGGGCGCCCCTTGTCCCAGTAGTTGGGATTCTTCTCCAGCACCATGCGGTCGCCGGCGGTCCATGATTTCAGGATGTAGGGACCGGTGCCGACGGGATTGCGGTTGTAATCGTCGCCCTTGGTCTTCCAGGCGGTCGGCGAGTGGATCGCGTTGTTCTGGCTCTGGATGGTGATCACCGCGGGCAGGTTCACCGAGGGATCGGTGAGCTTGTAAACGACGGTATACTCGTCCGGCGCCAGCACCTCCTTGACGTTGGTGATGTAGAAAGCGCAGCGGCACTTGTTGGCGGGATCCTTCTGCCGGTCGAAATTCTCCTTGAAGGCTTGCGCGTTGAACGGCGTGCCGTCGTGGAATTTCACACCCTCGCGCAGCTTAAAGGTCCAGGTCATGTAATCGTCGGAATGGGTCCAGGACACCGCGAGCTTTGGCGCGGCCTCGCCCTTGTCGTTAAGCGTGGTCAGCGTGTCGAAGATCGCCGCGGCCGCGGTGAAGGTGGAGGTGTCGTAGACACCGACCTTGAGGGGATCGAAACCCGGGATATCCAGCTCCTGGCCGACCGTGATGCTGCCACCCGGCTTCTGAGCCTGGGCGGGCCCGGCCAGTGCAAACGCCGCAACGAGGAGAATCGGCACGTGCTTGCGCACTGCGGCAGCAATGTTCGTCATGGTTCCTCCCGGGATCCCGCGTCCGATGTTTCGGATCGTCGAACGACTTGAGGGCGAGATTGGCGACAAATGCTCGCCACCGCAAGAGGAACGCACGGGAGTTCAAACGCCGCACGCGGCGGCGATGTTGCTCAATATGTCGCGGCTGTTTTGCCTGGCGGAATTTGTCCATCGCCTGCGAGGCCGATCTCGTCGCGCAGCGCATCCGTGTGCTCGCCAAGCGCGGCGACCGTCTTGCCCGGTGTGGTATCGGCGCCGGACATCCGGAACGGAAGATTGAGCACCCGGAAGGAGCCACCGTCGTCCTGCACTTCGGAGAGCGCCTGCCGATGCGCGAGCTGCGGATCAGCCAGCGCCTCGGACACGGTGCGATAGGCCGAGGCCGGCACGCCGGCAGCACCAAGCGCGAGCAGGCATGCATCGGTCGTGAGCTGACGCGACCAGACTTCGACCCCGTCCATCAAGTCCGCCCAGTTCTCGCGGCGCGCGGCGTAGGTGGCAAAGCGGGGATCGGAGATCCAGTCCGGGCGTCCGATCACGCCCATCAATCCCTGAAACGTCTTCTCGCTGGCGACCGTGATCATGACGTAGCCGTTGGCCGTCTCGGTCGGACCGAACATCGGGCGCGGCGGCGGCTTCACCGCGAATTGCGCGCTCTGCAGTTCGATCACCGTCAAGGTCAGCATCGATTCCAGCATGGAGACGTCGATGTGCTGGCCAAGCCCGGTGACCGTGCGCTGATAGAGTGCCGAGGCAATCGCGCCGAAGCCGTAGATGCCGGTGACGACGTCGGCATGGTAGATGCCGCAATAATCGGGACGGCTGCGGCCTGGCTGGTAGGCCAGATGCGCCATGTCGTAACCGGAAGCCGCGTGGATCACGGGGGCGTAGGCCGGCAGCTCGGCCGAGGGACCGGTCTGGCCGTAGCCGGAGATCGAGCAGTAGATCAGCCTCGGGTTGACCTGATGCAGCCTGTCGTAGTCGAGCCGCAGCCGGTGCATCACGCCAGGGCGGAAATTCTCCACCAGAATGTCGGCCGTCGCGGCCAGCCGGCTCACCGCCTCCCTGCCGTCCTCGGACTTGAGGTCGAGGACCACGCTCTTCTTGCCGACATTGAGCTGGCCGAACACGGTGCTGCACCCCTTGCGCAGCGGCGGCCGGGTCCGCATCGTCTCTCCGCCGTCGGTCTCGATCTTGATGACCTCGGCGCCCATGTCGGCGAGCATCCGCGTGCAATGGGGCCCGGCGATGGTGGTCGAGAAGTCCAGGACCCGCAAGCCCGCCATGACTTTTGTCAACGTCCCCTCATGCTTATCTGATAGCTGCATGCCTGCTCACGCCTTGGGTCTCGTAGGAACCAACGAAGTGCTTTGTTGTTGATGCGGCGACCCTAGAGGGCGGCGGCCGAGTAGGAAAGTGTTTACCGGACGGACGCGTCGCGTGGGCGGGCTTGGGAATTCCAGGACAACTGGACCCGTTCTTGCATAGCAGCAAGCGGGATCGGAAGAGGGCAGCTGTTCTTGAGGGTCTTGTTCGTCACCACAGAGTTGGATGACTTCGTTCGCGTTGGCGGACTGGGCGCCGTTTCCGCCGCTCTTCCCCGTGCGCTTCGCTCCTTCGCCGATATCCGGATCATGCTGCCCGGCTATCGCGACATCATCGAGCAACTCGCGCATATCCAGATCGTTGGCCGCTGTCCTGCATTCGCGGAGATGCCGGCCTGCTCGCTCGGCCGGGCCGCGACCAAGGACGGGCTGCCGGTCTATGTGCTGTTGTGCTCGCAGCTCTACGACAGGCCCGGCAATCCCTATGGCGACGAGTCCGGACGCGACTGGCCCGACAACGACATCCGCTTCGCGCGCTTTGCCTCGGCGGCGGCTGAGCTCGCCATGGGCAAGCTGGACAAGAATTGGGCAGCAGACCTGATCCATGCCAATGACTGGCAGGCCTCGCTCGTGCCGGCGTACCTTGCCTGGCGCGGCGCCAAGCTGCCGTCGATCCTGACTATTCATAACCTCGCCTATCAGGGCCTCTTCCCGAAGGACTCGCTGCGGCGGATCGGCGCACCGGAGAGCTCCTTCCACATCGACGGCGTCGAGTTCTACGACCAGGTCTCCTTCCTCAAGGCCGGGCTGGTCTACGCCTCGCACCTCACCACCGTCAGCGGCACCTATGCGCGGGAGATCACCACGGCCGAATTCGGCTGCGGCCTGGAGGGCCTGCTTCGCATCCGCTCCGATGCGGCCGAGCTGACCGGCATCCTCAACGGCATCGACGAGAGCTGGGATCCGCGCTCCTGCGCCCAGCTCGCCCAGCAGTTCGGCGCCGGCGACTGGGCCGGCAAGAAGGCCAATGCGGATTACGTGCGCAAGCAGTTCGGGCTTGCGGTCTCGCGCGGCCCGATGTTCGGCATCGTCGCACGGCTCGTGCACCAGAAGGGCATCGACCTCGTGCTGTCGACGGCAGACGAGATCGTCGACGCCGGCGGGCAGATCGTGGTCATCGGCTCGGGCGAGCCGGCGCTCGAGCAGGCCCTGATCGACGCGCATCGCCGCCGCCCCGACGCCATCGGCGTCGTGATCGGCTTCAACGACGCCCAGGCTCGCCGCATCTTCGCCGGCAGCGATTTCACGCTGATGCCGTCGCGCTTCGAGCCGTGCGGCCTCAGCCAGATGTATGCCCAGCGCTTCGGCTCGCTGCCGATCGGGCACCAGACCGGCGGTCTCGCCGAGACCATCACCGACGGCGAGACTGGATTCCTGTTCTCGAAACCCTCGCGCGAATCCTTCCTCGGCGGCGTCCGCCGGGCCTTCTCCGCCTTCATGGCGCACGACCAGCTCGATACCATGCGCCGCAGCGCCATGGGACGATCGTTCTCCTGGAGCATCTCGGCCGGCAGCTACAGCGCGCTATATCGCAAGCTGGCGTCGGTGTGATCCCGAGCGTTTCCTCATTCTCCGTCATTGCGAGGAGCGAAGCGAGGAAGCAATCCAGAATCTTTCCGCGGCGGCAGTCTGGATTGCTTCGCTGCGCTCGCAATGACAGGCCGATAAAGTCGCGCGCCCCACTCCGCTCCCGTGCCCCGGACGCAGCGCAGCGCGTCGTCTCGCGACGTGGTGCGCTGCTGAGCCGGGGCCCATGTCTCGACTGGGTTCGTGGCATATGGGTCCCGGCTCTGCGCTGCAACGCTTGTGCGTTACAGCTTGTCCGGGACACGCCGGGACCGTTCAGCGACGCTGATCCATCTGCGGCCGGCCGATCCAGGCGCGGTTGAGACAGCGGGTCATCCAGTCCGGCCGCGCCTCGCCCCGCAGCCGCGCCTGTGCTTCCTGGTAGGGGCCGACATAGCGCAGCCGATCAGGCAATTTCGGATAGACGCGCCTGATCCATCGCAGTGCATTGTCGGCGGATCGGATCGCGCGCTCGTCGAGCTCGAAACCGAAGCCTTCGCGCAGGCGCTCGGGCAGCATCCTCGCGGTGAGCGCGCGATACCATTGCGGTGGCCGCAACCACGGACGGGCGCCGCTGAATATCTGTGCGGCGATCTCGCGCGCCGCAGGGCCGACGGTCAGCGTCTCCGACTGCGCCATTGCCGTGGTGTAGGCAACGAAGCCGGACCAGTCCGCCGGCAAATCATCCCCCGTCAATCCGAACAGGGCGCCGTACAGCCTGGCCTCGCTCCAATAGCGATCGCGCTCCTCCGCCGTGAGTGGCAGCAGCACCAGATCATGTGCCATGAGCGCCGTCTCGACCAGCGTCGCATGGACCCAGCGCAGCGCGGGGATGTCGTTGGCGCAGTAGCGCGAGCCGGCCGCGAACGGACCCACGGTCTCGCGCATCTCGCCGACGATCATGCTGTGACGCCGATACAGCTGCCGGGACGACAGCAGCGCCCGGTCCAGCGAGCCGAACACCATCGTGAAGACGATGTCGAAGGTGCGATGGAAGCGGCCGATCGGATCGGCAAGGGTGCGCGAATGCTCGGCGATCGCCGCCGCCACCCATGGATGGGCCAGCTGCAGCAGCAGCGCACGGCCGGCACCGAGAAAGATCACGGCCTCCCGGTCGATCTGCCAGGTCAACGAGTCCGGACCGAACACGCCCGCGACCGGTCCCGCCGCGTTCGCACGCAGCGTATCGAGCGACTCCTCCAGATCTTTCTCAGCGACCAATTGCAGGCCTCGCGACGACGACACGGCGACCATACTCCGGACCGCGCGCCTGCGAAATCGTCGTCGTGCAAGGCAATGACGAACAAGGCCTCACTCGGCCGCCATCGGCATCTCGTCCATATGCTCGTGCAGCACCACGCCGGCGAGCGGATCGAATTCGCCGATCCAGGGCTTGCGCGCCAGCACCGCCTTCGTATGAGCATAGCCGGCGTGCCACCGCCGCGTGATCCCGGACGGGCTGAAGTCGATATCCTTGGTATGCGTCTCGCGCTCGAGCTGCGGCGCGAGCAGCCGCACCACATGCATGCGCGTCGGACAGCCGTAGCTCATCAGCTCACGCACGGCGGGGTCGTTGCGCTCGCTCTCGGGTAGCCGTGCCGCAAGCTGGTTGATCACATGGCGCAGGCGATGGGCCTGCTGCTGCCGTACGATCTGGCTCGCGATACGGCTGGAATATTGCACGTCCTTGTGCCGGTTCAGCACCTCCGCCATCGTGCTCGGTTCGGGCCCGACGGGATTCCACAGATGCACGGAGAAAATCAGCGAATCCCTGCGGGGATTGTCGTCGAACACCGCTTCCGTCGGCGTGTTCGACAGGATGCCGCCGTCCCAATAGAGTTCGCCGTCGATGCGCACGGCGGGGAAAGCCGGCGGCAACGCGCCCGAGGCCATCACATGCTTCACCGTCAGCTCGCCGTCGCGGCTGTCGAAATAGCGCATTTCGCTGGTACCGACATGAGCCGCGCCGACCGTCAGGCGCGGCGCGCAGCGATTGGCCAGGTCGAAATCGACGAGCTCGCTCAGCGTCTTCTCAAGCGGCGCGGTCGAATAATAGCCCGCGTGATCGGCTCCCAGCGGAAAGGAATCTCCGGCATGCGCCAGCGCATTGGGACGGAAGAAACCTGGAATGCCGTGGGTCACGGTCGACCAATAGGCCAGCTTCTCGTTGAAGCCGGGAAATCCGGTGCGCCAGTCCCAGACCGGCTTCTGCTCCATCCGCTTCCAGAACTCCCTCAACCGCGCGAGCCGCTGCTCCGGCGCGTTGCCCGCAATCAGGCTCGCATTGATGGCGCCGATCGAGGTGCCGATGACCCAGTCCGGCTCTATGCCGGACTCATGCAGCGCCTGGTAGACGCCCGCCTGATAGGAGCCGAGAGCACCGCCGCCCTGGAGCACCAGCACGACCTGACCTGGGATATCCGCAGCTGTGCCCTTGATGCCCTTCATGCTACGCTCCTGTGAGCCCGCACCGGTCGAATTTTCGTCTGACGCGGCGGTGTTGTTACGCGCGATCATTTTAGGAGATCGCGGGGCCTTTTGGAATGCCGGTTGGCTTCCGAGTCCATACGTCCGCGCTATCGCGCCGAGCATGTCATTTCCCGCCCCGATCGGCTAGATTTGAAGCCGAACCTGCTGGGAGCCGATCCATGGAAATGCACCAGGTCCGCTATTTCCTCGCGGTGGCGCAGCTCTTGAATTTCACGCGCGCGGCCGAGGAGTGCAACGTCACGCAGCCGTCGCTGACGCGCGCGATCAAGCAGCTCGAAGCCGAGCTCGGTGGCGACCTGTTCCGCCGCGAACGACCGGCGGCGCAATTGACCGAACTCGGCCAGCGCATGCATCCGCTTCTGAAGCAGTGCTATGACGCCGCCGCCGGCGCACGTTCGCTCGCCTCCTCGTTCAAAAGCGGCGAGATCGGTGCGCTCCGCATTGCGCTGACGCATTCGATCGACCTCGCCCTGCTGATTCCGCATCTCAACGAGATCAAGCGGCAGTTCAACCGGCTCGAATTCCGCTTCCTGCGCGGCTCGAACCGCGAGGTCGGCGATTTCCTGAAGAAGGGCGAAGCCGAGCTCGGCATCGCCGCCGAGATCGACGAGGCCTGGGAGCGCCTCGACGTCTGGCCGCTGTTCACCGAGAATTTCGAGCTCGTTATCGGCGATGGACACCGGCTGGCCGGCCGCGTCAGCGTCGATCTGGACGATCTGCGATCCGAGCAGTTGCTGAGCCGCACCTTCTGCGAACACGCGCGCCGCATCTCCGCGAGCCTGCGCGAACACGGCATCGACATCGAACATGGCCACGAGGTCTCGAACGAGCGCGATCTGATCGAGCTGGTCGAGGCCGACATCGGCGTCGCCATGGTGCCGCACACCTCGCCTGTGCCGGAGCGGCTGACGCGCGCCGCAGTGGCAGGGCTGGATGCGCGCCGGACCGTTAACCTATATGGGGTCGCGGGCCGGCAACGCACGGCCGTAGGCAATGCCGTGATGCGCATGCTGCGCGGCGCCGACTGGCGGGAGATCGCGGGATAATATTGCGAATGATCGCCGGCGCTGTCCAGCGGATGGATGGGTAACAAAACAGACCGGATGGAAAGGTAACAGTCGTTCATGGTTCGGTCTGCTGCGGCGCTGCGCTAGCGCAGCGCCGCAGCGTCGATGTTTTCTGGTCGATGATGCCGATCGGCACGTTGAAGAAGCGCACCTGCCATTGCCCGTCGGCGGTTTCCTCCACGGCAACTGTTTCACCAGCGAGAGCGCTGCAAAGGTGGATGAGATCGCCACGCCATTTGATCTCGCCGTTGGAGCGAACCTGGCGCACCGCCGCTTCGACGGGATAGTCCGGCTCCGGAGGCCGCCTTGGCATCGCACGAGGGGAAGAGTGGTAGGCGCTGGCAGGTGGGCGTTGGCCAAGCGCCTCGTGGGGCCGTTCTTCGTTATAGTCGCGCGCGAATGCTGCGAACCGTCGGGCTTGCGCGGTCCTGGTCGGCGGCGGTGGCCGCATGGCTTCCAGAAGCGTAAGGTGGAAGCGTTCGTGCCAGCCGTTCTGCTGCGGATGGCCAGGATCAATCCGTTCATGGCGGATGCCAAGCTTGATCCACCATACCGACAGCGCGGTCAGACCGGTCGTCCCGGTCGAGGCGAACGGCGAGCCGTTGTCGGAGCGGATGATCTGCGGCAAGCCGTGCTCGCGAAACGCCCGTTCCAGTAGCGGTTGGCACTCGGCATATTGCGTGCTGCCCGTCGCCGTCAGGCTGATCAAATAGCGGCTGAAGCCATCGGTCACAGTGAATGGTTCAACGCGAGAACCGTCGCCCAATCGGATCCAGCCCTTGTGATCTAGGGCCCATACATGGTTGGCATGCTGAGGCACCGTCAGTTGCCCCATCCGCGGCGGCGCACGTCGACGGACCTTGCGGTCGCCGACGAGTCCCGCTCGTTTGAGAATCGCTCCGGCTGTCGAGGCCGACGGCCAGTCGACATCCCCTTGGCGAGCCTCGAGCTTGCTGACGATCTTGCGCGGTCCCCAGCTCGGCCGCTCGAGCCGCAGCCCAACGATCGCATCCACGATGTGCTGAGGCGTCGCCCGCCCATGCACCCGCGCGGCGTGGGAACGATCCTCAAGCCCGCTAGGCCCCTCCAGCCGGTAGCGCTCCAGCCACTTGTAACCGGTCTTGCGACTGATCTCGTAGCGCTCGCAAAGCTCGGTCATCGTCCACATGCCGGTTCGCTGATCCGATATGAAGTTCACCCGTTGGTCCACTGCACAGCTCTCTCGCCAAGGCATCGGCTGATCCTCCCAGCCGACAGAGAACTGTCACCCATCCATCCGGTCTACTGTGTTACCAATCTATCCGGTCTGGACAGCGCTCTTCCTTCTCCCCTTGTGGGAGAATGAGGTTCTATCTACCCGCTTGAAGTGGCTGGAGAAACCCGAATTCGCGTCCGTCCTGCGTCCCTTGCAGCCGGTTCCGGCGCGTCCCCAGATTTTAGTGCGGCGGCAGCGGCGGTTCGATGCCGAATTTCTGCAACTCGCGGCGGGCCCTAAGCCACTCGAACAGGCGCGGAAGGTCCGTCAATGCGTTCGGACCTTCGGTCTCCCGACGCTCCCGTAGCCACGTCAAATGTTCGGGGTCATCAATCTGCTCGTGCTCGACGATGGCTAGCAGGCGATCAACGGCTTTCGGGTTCAGCTTCGCCCATTTGAGGAATGCATCGTACTCGGCCTGCTCGCGCTCTCGCCCGCTTTCCAGCGCAGCCAATTCCCGTTCATCCTCTTGCTTCAGTTTGCGTTCGTTGCGCTCCCAACTGACGATGTCATAACAGCCGCCAGCGACGCGGATCAGCGAGAACAGGTAAAGCAATAGCAGGATGTTGAGAGCCCAGCTCGTCGCCGTCTGGCCAATGTGCGGCTCGAACTCGCTGCGAAACCAAAACAGAGCGGCGATCAAAGCCCCTTGCCATAGCGCACCGAGCAGCTCTTTCTTGAGATCAGTTCTGGAAAGGATCATCGCGGTTCAGTCTTCGAAACTTCGCGCTTCTCGTGCCGTGCGGCACGGGCCATGAGCTACGTGACGATGTCGTCCGGCAATGCGGTCGCGTGCCTATAGACGGCCTTCCATGCAGCCGAGCACATCGAGCGCACGTCGTCGGTTGGACGGATAGCCCTGATCGACGAGGAGAGTTGCGAGAGCACGTCTTCGGGTGGGTGCTCAGGGATCATGCGCCAGCCTCGAAGCGCCGGGCGGCTTGCGGTCTTTTGTGCGGCCACTATGCCATCAACGATCCGGTTGGCGAGATCATTGGCATCGCCGGGGTTCATCTTCTCGCGCAAGTAACGCGCGACCAGTCGCTGCGCATCATCCTTGCGAATGCGCAGATCGTCCGTTTTGTCGCTTCGGTAACTGGGACTCGTGACTTGTACCGGACGGCCTTTGTCTGCCTCGTCAGCCATGCGAATCACCTCGTGATGGAAAGCCGCAGCATATACGGGCCCGTGCCAATCAGCGCGAGTTTATGAAAGCCCTCGCTGCCGTGCGCGAGTTGATTCGCGCCGAGTCAATCGGTTGTGGATTGGTCGAATAACTGCGCCATCTTGCGCGCGGACTCACCGTGGAGCGCGAATCTCTTGTAGGTTGGCGGGGTCAGGCGAGCTTGATTCGTCTGGTGATGAAAAAACCGGGTCACGCCTGCCACGGATGCCCGGCTTTCATGATGTTCACTCCCGTGCGGCCTTTTGGCCGTCTCTTATAAGTTCAGTAATACTGAACGTATGAGTCCGGTCAAGGGGTCCAACACAAAGGACCTCTAATTTGAGAAAGACCAAGTTTACGTTCGACGAAGCTGTGGATGTTTGGTTGCGTTATTGGAGTGGCCAGCTTCAGCACGAGATCGCTGCCGACTACCGCATTAATGCGGGGCGGGTCAGCGAGATTCTAACGGAGAAGGACCACGTCGGCAGCAAGCAGGTCGCGGCGTCTAAGCGTTCTGCGTAAACTGAACATGGCGGGCGGCATTCGTGCCGCCCGTTTTATTCGCATCAGTCCCACTTGCCGACCACGTTGTGCCCGGTGCGCGGCGCGAGGTGCCGGCGCTGGATGTCACGCACAACGCGGCCGATGATGCCGGGGCCGATCACCTCGTGCTTGGCCAGCTCGCCGAACACCTCGCGCAGGAAGGCATCGCGGGCGCGGCGGTCGATGGGAGCGGCGGCATCCATCACGGCGGCCATTTCGGAATCCGACAGCGAGATCGGCATCGGGTTATGTAACGCCCCTATATTGCGCCAGCTCGCCAACCGCTCGGCGGCGTCGGCGATCTCGACAGGATCGCTCACTCCTAGTTTTTGCAGCAACCGGGCGCGCTGTTCAGCGACACGCTTCACACCACCTCCAAATTTTGCTGCTATGTCAGCATCCGTTTTGCCCCGCAATGCGCCTTAGAAGCTGCTTCTCGCGCGGAGATAGTCATTGCCAGACGTGCTCATCTTCGCTGGACGCCGCGCGTGTTCATGGTACACTTTTGAACCGAGCCGGCTCCACCAGAGGTATACCATCAAATATAATCCGGGGCTCGAATAGCGGGCATGCCGATGAACCAAGAAGACTCTGGCGGCGCGGTTCAGATGTTGGTCTGGGCCATCGAAGAGATTCAGAAGACCGGAAACAAGCAGGCGGAATGCTTCGCGCGTCAGGCGCTAAACTGCCTCCGGCCATCGGATGGCGATCTCGCTGAAGCCGAAGTTAGCCCGCCTCGCGTCGTTCGGTTTCGGCGCGGTCGCATTCGCGCGCCGGATCAGGATGTCAGCGATTGATGCTCAGCCTCGGCGAGCGCGGCCATGGGATCGGGTTCGAACCTGCTGACACCGGCATCGAGCATCTGCTGCAACAACGTGGCGGCAGCGTTCCGGCCGCGCCGGGGTTCGTCGTCGCTGGCGGCGAGCGCGGCCTCGATGTTGGCGATCTGGCACGGCGGCGGTTGCCACGGCATCAGACCGAGATTGCCGGTCTGGACGCAACTGGCTGCGAACTTGGCAACCTCGTCCCACGAGCGCGAAGAGTCCCGCAGCATCGCATCGATCTGCTTGGCGCGGGCCGGGCTCTCGCGGCGGGCGGCATTGAGCGCGCGCTTGAGCGCGTCGCGGTCGGCCTCGCTGAGATCGGCTCTAGCCATTGCGCTTCTCCAGCGCCATGCGGTCGTACTCATTGGGCACGATGTAGTCGCGCTCGGCGGTGACCGGCTTGGCGTGGCGCCCGGCCGGGTTGAGCTTCAGCATGCGGGCCAGCGAGCGCACGGTGCGATCACGGGCTTGCCAGATCGCCAGCCACGGGCTCGGCTTCAGGTCAACTATGGGATTCTCGCGCAGCCGTTCGTCGGCTTCCTGTTCGGCGAGCAGCGCCCGCGCGTAGCGGGCCAAAAGATGCACGTCGGTGGGCTCGAAGAAGTCGGGCCGGGCCTCCAGCACGATCTGGACGAACAGCTTGCGGGCCTCGCCCGTGAGATCGTCGGGCGGGCGCAGCCTCGCCGCCACCGGGGCGAAGTCGAGGGCGGTCGAGCTGATGCGAGGCATGGCGGGCTCCCCGTCGGTTCCTCATGGTTACAATGTCATGATGAGGAACAAAACTACCGGTTGCGCTGCGGTAACGTGGTAAGCGAAGCAGGTTTCAGGCGTTTGTAGCACAATTTTCCCCTAGCAGCGCTGAGCTCCTTGCCGATAAGTTCCGAACCACAAACTGTCCGATGGAACTTTTTCGAGCGCCGCCGCGATGGAATGTGCTGTCGCCTCCTTTTTGCGACCCCGCCCCCCGGCCCCTTTCATTCAGAAGGCCTCTACCAGCCGCCCACAGGCGTTTTCCCAGTCGCCGGACGTCCCGCAAGGCCGAGGTTGAGACAAAGCACGGGCGGGCTTCCTATTGAACTCGCCTTCGGCGCGAGTAAGCTCTTGATGGGCGGCGCTTTATGGCGATCAGCCACGCCGCTGGCGCTGCGCATATCTCTGGCAGTTTGCTGGCTCAAAGCCAGATTTGCAGCGGAGGGGCTTACCAATGAGCAGCGGGTATTTTGAAGACGTTGAGATCGGTGACGGCCAGAAGGCTGGCCCGTATTCCGTCACCAAGGACGAGATCATTCAGTTCGCCAAGCAGTTCGACCCAAGGCCCTTCCACATTGATGAGGCGGCGGCGGCTCGCTCCGTTTTTGGCGGGCTGTCGGCGTCTGCTGCCCACACCTTCGCGATCTTCATCTTCCTGAGCAATGAATTGCAGCCTCGGGTTCGTGCCGTTGCCGGGCTGGGTTATGACGAGCTGCGGCTGCCCCATGCAGTGCGACCCGGCGACGACCTCTATCTCGAAGCGACCACGCTGGAAAAGCGCGAGTCGAAGTCGCGGCCCGACAGTGGGATTGTTCGCGGTCAGTTTCGCTTGCACAACCAAAATGGCGACACGGTGCTGCAATGTATCGGCAGCGGTCTCGTTGCAAGGCGACCCAACAGCTAATGGTTCGTGAAATTCTCGCCCAGAGATCAAAGGCCCGAACTTCAGGATGTCGTCCTAACCGAGCAGCGCGCGCAAGCGAGCCTGCAAGCGGCAGCAGCGCTGATGCTCCGACATCAGCCGCCGGTAGGTCGTCATCGCGCTGGCGGAGCCGAACGGCGGCAACGGTGCAGATTCCGCGAGCAGCTCGACCAACTCGGCGGCGTCATCGCGCAGGACGTTGATCGTGGCTCTTTCGCTCAAGTCTTGGGCGAGCGCGCGGGCCAGTTCGTCGTCATCATCACGCACGGCGGCGCTCCAGAAACTGCGGTACCTCGACGACCGCGCCGCGATCATCAGCAGCAGCCTTGGCAATGGTCAGATCGGCGCGCAGCTCGGCCAGTTCAGCGCGGAGCTTCTCGATCTCATCTCCGACTTCGGCCCGGCGACGTTTGCGCTCCTCAGCAATCGCCGCTCCGAAGACATCGAGCCATAGTCCCTCGTGCTCGGCTTGGTGCTCTGCCTTCGCGGTGGTGATTGCGCGCCTCACGAAGGTCTGTAGCTCGGTCGCCCGCTTATCGAGTTCATCAGCGATCTTCGCCTCGACCTCGGCCATGGTCGGCGGCGCTGGCTTCGGCGGCATACCGCGCGCCCAGTCAGTCGAAAAGCCGTCGTCGCGATGAACGCGGCGCTCGACCTTGACGTCGGCGATACGCGCCAGAGTCTCGCGGGCATCATCGAGGATTGCTTGGGCTCGTTCATCCATCACAATCACCACACCGTGCCGTTGACAACTTGAACCGCGCCGGGTGCCGCACTCCACGTCACGCGAGCGATGCAGCGAAGCGCGAATGCATCGATCTGAAACATGCTCACAGCCGGCGTCGCGATCACGTTCGGGTCGGGTGCTACAGCGGGCAGCCCGATGTCGGTCGGCGTGTCGCTCATGTGGAGCACCGCGTTCTTGCTCACATCGACGACCGGGATTCCGTCGCCCGCAACAGCGAGGCCATCCGTCGCGATGGCAATGATGGTGCCGGGCGCAATCGGCGCACCAATCACGCGATAGGAGAACAGCGGGCCAGCCGCGAGCCGGACCGCGACAGCCTGCTCGGCGGCCATGACGAACACGACGCTCTCGGCATCGACCCCGGCCGCAGTAATCGCCGCGACCAGTGCCGCAACATCCTCCGACATCGACGCGCCAGCGGTGAGGGGCGTGACGCCGTAAAGCAGCCCGGCGGGCGCGGCTTCGGTGGCCGCGTCGGCGCTGAACAGCACCTTGGCGAGCCCCTTATCGACCGCGACCTTGAGAACGTGGCCGATGATGACGCTGGCGACGGGAGCCGACAGGTTTTCCAGCTCGCCCGTCAGCGCGCCGATCAGAGCGACCTTGCGCACGGGCCCCAACAGCATCCCGGCGAACGCGCCCATGCCGACACTGATCGGCGCGCCTTCGGCGACGAATTTCGCTTCCGTGAAGTTCGACGGCAGCGGAAACGAGAAGCTGGAAATGCCGGCGAGATCAACGTTGACGGCGAGGCCGAACAGTTTGGCGGCGGCACTCTGCGGTGCCAGCAGCATCAATGCGGCAACGCTGTCGCCCGGAACGTCACCTTGCTTCAGCGGCTCGACAGGAGCGCGCAACTCCAGACGGACTTCGTCGGCGCCGGTCTTGCGCATCCGCGACAGCACGGTGACGGTCGCATCGTCGATGAACGACGCTCGCCATTCGCGTGCGACGGCGTTGGGATCGGGCCGGAGCGGAATTGGTCTGGCGTTGCTCATGCCCGGCAAGATGGCACGGCTTCCGGGCAGCCTGTGAAGTAGGATCACGGATTTTTTTTTGGATTCCTCACCGCTTCGCCGCGTCTGCTTCCGCCGCTTCCATCAGTCCTCGCGTGATGGCCTCGCCGATCTTGCGCGCATCCTTGGCATCGGCCTCGTCGAGCCAGCGGACGACGCGCACCAGATAGTCCAGCAACGAGGGACCGACCTTCACGGGCACAATGACGGCATGATCCGCCACGTTCTGTCGATAGCGTCGCTGCGCCAGCCGTCGCCGCTCGCGCCGCCGCTGCCGCTTCGATGCGGACGATGGTGGCGACAATGGCGGACGGCGGAGCATGTCAGGCTGTAACGCTAGATGTAACGCTAAGGCGTTCGCGGCAGGCGCGCGTCCTGCAAGCTCCGGAGCAAAACCGCGACGTGGAGCGATGGGGTGTGTAGGCCTTACCGCACTGCTCGCACGTCCTGCGCTGCTCTGGCATCAAAGCGCCGTTACCTCGCCCATGAAAGGCGGGCCCGCTCCGGTGCGCCGCATCGAACTTGCACCATCCAAAATTCTCCTTGCCGGTATGCTTCGATCCCGCGATCCATTTGACACGCCCGATAGCAACGATATCCGAGCAGTATGGGATGAACGGCGCGGCCTGTTTGGTCTGCGCCCAATCGGATTCGAGCAATAGCCACGTCGGTGCGATGCGCGAGAAGTGGGTGATCATCCGGTGCATCACTTCGCGCGTATAGGGCGGGTTGGTGATGATCGCATCGGCATTGCCATACTGATCGAACGCCAGCGCATCCCGCCCGGTGCGGATGTCACCGGCATAGACGCAGCGCAACCCGAAAGACTCCAGATGCCGGACCAGATCGCCGTCGCCATCGCAAGGCTCGGCAAAAGTCCGGATGCCGCGCAAATACGGGATGAGCGGGACCACGGCTGCGCGCGGTGTCGCGTAGAAGTCCGCCTCCCGACGCTCAAAGTTCGAACGCTTACCCATTCTTGGGCTCCGCCATGCTCGACACGGATCACCCGCCGCGCCTTTCGGGTTTCAGCCCTTCGACATCCGGTCGGCGCGGGTTCAGCGCAGGCACCGCCACGAACAGCTCCTCAATCGAGAGCGGCCGATTCTTCATCGCATCAGGCACCGGGTGCGGGATCAGACGAGCGATCCCGTGCAAGACGTAGTCAGGGCCGACGATGCGCCGCGCGATCTGCGGTGCCGGTTGACCGTGAGCATCGACGATGATGTTGATCATGACGCGGCTCTCGGTGCGCTTGCGGCCCCAGACGTGATAGGTCGCCATTGATCATCTCCCTCGACGTCGGGTCGGTGCGGTCGATCAATCGGCGGTTTGTTCTTCTGGTGCTGGTTCTGTCGGTTTGCGATGCGAGGCCATCGCTGGATCAAGCCATTCCACGATCGTGATGGTCAGCGCGTCGGTCAAACCGGGAAAATCCTTGTCGTATTGCTGGCCAAATCCGTCGATGAACAGGATCAAATCCGCGAAGGCATCGCTTTTCTTGGTCATGGTTGTCTCCTCTCGGTTGCCGACATCCGGTCGGCGCGGTCGTCCATCACGCCCGTCCCACCGGTCGCGTGCGCCGCACGAACTCGGCGAGTTTCGTATTGCGGCGGGCGCGTTCGATCTGGTCGGCGAGATCGTCCTGCAGGCGAGCGACGGTGTCCTCGTCGGCGCTTTCCGGAGCCATGGCTATCGTCATACCGAGCGCGCGCATCAGGGCCCGCGTGGTTTCGGCGACCCGCACCGCCGCGACGTCGTCGCCGATCATCGAGGCCTGCCTGATCGCGGCGCCGATGGCGACGTAGACTCGCTGCTCGAACGCGGGGTCATAGGTCATGTTATCCTCCCGGTCCGTGGCTTGCTCGCGGGCCTGAGCTGTAGCCGGGCCACCATCTGCTTGCGCAAGTACGGGCGCACCGTGATCATTCCCAGCTCCTGCTTCATCAGCTCCAGATCGACGCGCTCGGTCGCCATCTCGGTGAGCGTCGCCTCGTTGTCGTCGCCGATCATGTCGCCCGTCCGAAGTATCTCCGCGCGCAGTTGCTGCTCGCGCTCGCGGAGCAACTTGATCTCGGCGCGGACATCGGCGAGCTGGTCAACGGGATGGCGGTTCATTGCCGGCCCCAATCATCGCTTGCAGCGCCGCCCAGCGCGGCGACGGCGGCACGTACTCGCCGTCGTCATCCTCGTAACCTTCTTCGTCGGAGTCCTGCATCACGCGCGCCACGTCGGCTCCGACCCGCGCGTAAGCTGCGTCCCACGCGACGCGATCATGTTCGAAGACGCAGCGGTCGCAATTGCGAAGCAGTCCACTCCAGCTCTCGGTGTCGCTGACGAGATGCAGGATCGTGCCTCGCGCCGCCAGCATCGCTTTGCGGAATTCCTCGGCCGACGTGAACACCGACCCGTAGATCAACTTGCGCACCGCGAGCGCGAGGATCACCGGATGCTTGCTGATTGGCACCCACATGCCGGTCGCCTTGCCGACGACGTCGGATGTCGGATCAAACATCCCGATGCACTCTGCGAGCAGCGCTTCGGTCTCGACGTTCTTAACCTTCCCAACCGAGCGCAACAGCACCGAAAGCATCATGTGCGCGATATGGACCGTGACGACGGGCGTCGCCACCATGTGCGGATGCGCGACCGTCCAGAGCGCGGTGTGCGCGGCATTGACGGCGGCGGCGCGTCTCAGCATCCGGGCGTGATTTACCTTGGCGTCCGCGAGATTGCCGCGACGTAGTTGGGCGGCGCTGGTGAGCCGCAGCTCGCGCAGCTCCTCGCTGCAACGGCCAGCCACTTCGAACGGCGAAGCCAATGCACGCAGCGTCGAACCGATCAGCGCGTGGCCTTGCGTCTGCATTTCGCGGAGCGCGACCGCGTTGCGGGGAAATTGAATCAGCGCGGTCATGTGCCGTACCAGTTTTTGTGAGGGCCGACGAGCTGCGTCAGATAGTCATCGACGCTTTGCTCCTGATCAGCTTCGGCGACGACGTTGCCGGTGCCGCTGTTGTCGAGGGTGACCGCGCCCGTGCTGGACGGTTCGTCGTTCCAGCATTCGCCCTTGATCCACTTCGCTGGATGCTTCGTGAACTTCGGGTCCTGCCCGGAGCGCTCGGCGGCGTAGCGCGCGGCTCCAGCGTTCATGATGGCGGTGGCGGTCCCGGCCTTGGCTTTGGCGAGGTAGGCCTTCTCGGCGTCGAGCTTGCCGACCTTTAGCGGATAGAGGGCCCAGAATTCGGCGAAGGCGGCGGCGGCATCGCTGATGCTACTATTATCAGCATCATCACTGGCTTTTTGTGCGTGCTTTTGATCCGGCTTCGACCGCGCGTCGTCACCGGAACTCAGCGGAGCAACAACATCGAGGGGCGGCTGAGATATATATCTTCCCTCTCTCTCTTTCTTCGCTTGTCGCTCTTTATGTGCTGCCACCGTATGGCACCCTAAAGTGCCCTTTCTGGCACCCTTGAGAGTGTCACTGGAGACAGGGTAAGCGGGGTATAACCCTGCCACAGCTTTGACACCCTTAAGGGTGTCAAAGCTGACAGGGTAAGACAGGATGTATTGATTGCGCTGGCCCGGTCCTCGGCCGCCGCGCTGAGGCGTGATCCAACCCGCTTGCTCCAGCAGCGCGATCTGACGATAGACGGAACGCTTCGGGACGTTGCTGGAGGCTTTGATGTCGTCGACGGATGGGTCGCAGCGGCCGGACTTCACATGGAGATGGGCTCCAATGGCCAGCGCGACCCGTACAGCCGCGTGCGGCAAATCGGACGCTAGGACCGCGCGCAGCCAGTCGTCGCGCTCTAGGAAGGTGCGGGGCTGCTTGGCTTCGGCGTCCGGCATTGCGTGCCTCTCGGCTTCGCGCTACCGTCACCTTCGCCAGCCAAGGCATAGATGACGATCAGCGACAGAGAGTGAATGCACCGCCCCGGTTGCCCCCTTTCCGGGGCGGTCGCTCGTTAGGCCTCCGCCTTCGTCTTGCTGGCGGCATTCTTCTGGAGCTTCTGCAACCATGCCGCCTCGTCCTCGACGGTGATCACGAAGCGGTCGAGTATCTGGGTCTCGCGCGGACCTAGTCCGAGACGTTGCAGTTTTTTGTAGAACTCCGGTGAGATGTCGTTGCGCGCGCACAGCTCGGCTCGTGAAAACGACTTGCGCTGAATGCCGGCTTTCCTCAGTGCGGCGGCGTTCTCTGCCTTCGATAGCGTGGCCATTGCGTGGGCTCCCGTCTGATGACGCGGAGAAGCATGGAGCGACACCGAAAAAATGCGAGTGTGGATTTGTGCATCCACAAAATAGCCAGCGGACCTATCCGACTGCGGATTTGTGCATCCACAAAATCCACACCAGCACTATCAGCGCGGCGGGCGCAGGCGACCGATGGTCTGGCTTCGGAGGATGGTAGTGCGGTCTACCGTTTGCCCGTCGTGTCGCCGCTGGTAGACGTCACCGACCTTTTTGACGATCTCGACATTCAGGAGCTTTGCCGGGGGCTTACCGCTGGGCGGCCAGAGGTCGCGCGCAATCGCATTGACACGGCGTTCCTTCGGCCCTTCCTTTTTCGGCGCCCGCGTCTTCTTCTTCTGCTTGCCGTCTCTGCGTGCGCGGTTTTGAACCGGCGCAGATGCGCCAGTCGATTTAGGCACAAGACTCGTTTTGCGGACTTTAGCCGAAAGAGGTGGCTTGAGATCGATGCGCTTGATCCTGAGCGCGGCCCGCTCCTCTGGCGTGAAGTTGCGCACGAACTTTTTCAGCAGGGCGCGCTGCTCTGGTGTATACGGGTCGTCGATCTTACCCATGGCTGCGATCCATCGGGTGAGAGGTCAGTCGGGCCGGGGTGTTGAGAGCACCACCGGCCCGACGTCATTATCGGGCCAGTCTGACGACGTTGTCCAGCACCGGGACGTCGTCGGCGAGCAGTCCCTTGCGCGCGTCTTCGGCCACCGGATTAAGGTATCGCGCATAGGTGCGTTCGATCTCCTGCACGGACGTATCGTGGTTGAAGGCGATGATGCGCAGATGGGTGCCCCTGCGGATTTGCCGGATGATCGATGAATGCCGCAGCGTGTACGGGGTCAGCGTCAGATCGAGACCGAGACGCTCCAGCACGATGCGGAAACGGGCCGACATATTCCAGATGCGGTCGAACAGCAGACGGTTTGACTTGCGTGCAATCGCCCGCGCCCGCAGCATCTGCGCCAGCTTCGGCGTGATCGGCAGCGCGCGCTGTTCGGGATCGCGGTCCCGGCCCTTGGCGGAGCACCACATCATCAGGCGCGGCGCTTCGGGGTCGTCGTCCTGTAGATCATCAGGCCAGAGCTTCAACGCCTGCGACTCGCGCACCCCAGTCCCCGCCAGCGTCTCGATCATCGCGCCGAACTCGGCGTCCTCGACGTAGCACTCGCGCACGATAGCGAGAATGGTAGCGTCCGGCAGATAGTAGTTGTCACGCGGCGGGGCGTTGGTGCCCTTGGCCTTGAGCGGCTTCAGGCCTTCCTTCCATGCCCCGACGTTTGTGATGCGCTTGCGGTCGCGCTTGGCAGCCAGCGCAAGCGCGGCCTTGAGCGATTTGCCGATGCGGTTGGCGGACGAAACCTTGAGGCCCTTGGCGATCAGCCCGTTGCGCCAGTCGCGCAGCTCGGTCTCGGTCAGCAGCATCACCACCTTGGACAGCATCGCCGATGTCATGTGGTTGCGGACCGATGTCGCGTTGTACTTGGCACCGCCGCGCGCCGCGAGATCGGTCGCATAGGCATCGATGGCCTCGGCGACCGTGACAGGCTTGTCGCTGTCGGCATCGCTGCCGCGCGCCAGCTTCAGCGCGCGCGCCATGGCCTGATGATAGCTCATCACGCTGGTGCCGTTGGCGTCCTCGTAATCGTCGGCGAGCGCGAAGCGCTTCAACCATTGGCACTCGACCGACCATGTGCCCGGCGCGTCGCGACGTCTGTCGTCGCCTTCAACGCGGCGACCTGCATTGCGCCGGTAGGCCAGAAAGATGCCCGGCGCGATCAGAACCTTGTATGGTTTGCGTTTCGGTGGGAGCTTGAGCCGGTTGGTTCGGTTCTTCAGTTTTTCAGAATAGATGCTGCGTGCCATGTGTCCTCGTATCCGCCGAAATGTCCCTAAACTGTGTGTTTCCCCGCTCGGGGCTCTGCGTCAGAGTATGGGGCATAGATGAGCGATAACAAGGAGTTAGAAATTCTCTATGGGGCTCCGTGGGGGTCTATGGGGCTCAATTTTTCCCCTTGCGGGAGAAGGTGGCGCGAAGCGCCGGATGAGGGGCTCTCTCCAATCGCGCTAGCGTCCGTGAGCATGGAGACCCCTCACCCGTCTCGCCGCTTCGCGGCGAGCCACCCTCTCCCACAAGGGAAGAGGGTGGAGAAAAGTGCGCGCCTCAGCGCTCCCGGCTCGCGCTCTCCAGCGCTTCGATCAGGTCGTCGATCTCCATGCGCTTGCGAAAATCCGGATCGACGAAGCGGGCTTTCACGATGCCGTCGCGGCCGACGACGAACACGGCCGGGATCGGCAGTATCCAGCCGTCATTGCCGTGGAATTTCGCCATGTCCTGATAGGACAGCAGTTGCTGAATCTCGGCGCCGAGCCAGATCGCGAGATTGAGCGACAGTGCGTAGCCGTTGTCGAGATCGGTCAGGATCGGAAACGGCGCGCCGGATTCGGCCTTGAGCTGCCCGGTATATTCCTGCGTCTCCGGCATGATCGCGACCACCTGCGCGCCCATGGCCTTAATGCGGTCGAGCGCCTGGACGACGGCGCGGACATTGAGCCGGCAATAGGGGCACCAATGGCCGCGGAAGAACATCACGGCGAGCGGACCGCGCTCCAGCAGCGCGGGCAGCGCGACGAGGCGCCCGCCCTCGTCAGGCAGCATGAACGGCGGCATTGCATCGCCCGGGTGCGGCGCGGTCCCGCCACCGCCGTTTCCGTCCAACCGCGCCACCAGGCGATCGACCGCCTCACCATAGGCCGGGAAGACCTCGCGGCTGGCATCGGCATAGGCGCGGAGCTGTTCGTTCAGGGTGCCATCCATGTCGCGGCAGCGCTGGAAGGCGAGCCTGAGCTGTTCGGCGTCGGCTGGCGAGAGAGACGTCATCTTTCTGCTCCGGCATTCCCTTGGGGTGAATACTAGTTTCCCGGTTCGGCCGCCCGCAAGGGGCGGCCACGATGCCGGGATCGGTTCAGTTCACGTAGAAGTTGCCGGTGGGATCGAGCCGACCCGAAGCGGAGTACAGCGTGCCGTTGTCCATGAAGAAGACCGTGTTCTCGGGTACCTTCTTCGCGTGCTTCATCATGGCCTCGTGGTTCTTCTCGGCGGGCGCCATCGCCATCGCCGACATCTTGCCGGGCCCGCCATAGACGTACGCCATGCCGGCCTTGAAATCCCAGGCGCCCTCCGAGAGCGCCGATGTGGCGATGACCGCGAACGCGGCGGTGACGATCAGGGTCTTGGACAGTCTTGTCATGGGATGCTCCTCCGGATTGACGTTAACGCCCGCCAATCGGGCGCCTTGCCATCGAACGGTGGAAGCCGCGCGAGCGGAAATGCCGATCCACAATCAGTTCGATAGCCGCCGCCTATCGGCATAGCGCCGAGCTATTGCAGCGAGAGCGAAAGGGCATTTCAGGACGAGGCGTGGCTCGAAGAAGCTGCTGCCACAGCCGGCGACCAGCGAGGTTGCGGCCAACACAGGAGACCTCCCCATGTCCACGAGCCACGCTCTGTCGCGCCTGACCTGGCCAGGCCTTGCAATGATCGGCGCGCTGACACTTTCGGCGCAGCCGATATTCGCCGGCGAATGCCCGGCCGGCAAGATCAAGCCGAACGCACAACAGATGGTCGACCACAAAGCGGTCGGCGTGACCGATGTCACGCTCGGAGCGATCGACCTCGGCAAGCAGCCGGCGCATATCGAGGGCCGCGAGCTGCGCTTCCGCAAGTTGACCATCGCGCCCGGCGGCATCGTGCCCTGGCACAGCCATGACGATCGCCCCGCCCTGATCTTCGTGCAGCAGGGCGAGATCGTCGAATACGCCTCCAATTGCGTCGATCCGATCGTGCACAGGGCCGGCGACATCCGCCCCGAAGTCTACGGCACCTCGCATTGGTGGAAGAATCTCGGCAGGGAGACCGTCATTCTCTATGTCGGCGACGTCCGCAAGGACCCCAACGACCATCACATGTAACGAGCGCCTCCAGCCCCAGCGCACTCGTTACCGGTGTGGCGCCCGGGATCCCCCATGCCGCCCCGCATGCCGGGCGCCACATTCCTCGCAGGACAATCAGGCCATGGCCGATCTTTCCGCTTCCATCAAACCGGCCGCGATGACGATGGAGGCGCATTCCTCCGGTCTCGCGTTTCGCTCGCTCGTGATCGGCCTCACCGCATTCCTCACCGTCGTCGACCTCTTCGCGACGCAGGCGATCCTTCCCTCGCTGACGCGGCACTACGGCGTCACCCCCGCAGCGATGGGCTTTGCCGTCAATGCCAGCACCTTCGGCATGGCGGTCGCCGGCCTCGTCGTCGGCTTCTTCAGCCCGCATATCGACCGGCGGACCGGCATCCTGCTCAGCCTGACGCTCCTTGCGATTCCCACCAGCCTGCTGGCGTCTGCGCCGGATCTTGTCGTCTTCACCGCTCTGCGCGTGGCACAGGGTCTCTGCATGGCGTCCGCCTTTGCGCTCACTCTCGCCCATCTCGGCGAGCAATGCAGCGCCACGGATGCCGGCAGCGCGTTTGCCGCCTATATCACCGGCAATGTCGCCAGCAATCTCGTCGGCCGGCTGATCTCGGCGGCGGTTGCCGACGGCCTCGGCCTTGCCTCGAACTTCTATTTCTTCGCAGGGCTCAATCTTGCCGGCGCGGTGCTGGTCTATTTCACCATCCAGCGCGTTCAGCCGATGCATGCGACGATCCCGGCGGCTTCGCCCCTCTCCGCCAGCATCGCGCATTGGCGCAATCGGAGGCTGCGCGCCGCTTTCGGCATCGGCTTCTGCATCCTGTTCGCCTTCATCGGCACCTTCACCTTCGTCAATTTCGTGCTGGTGCGGCCGCCGCTGTCGCTCGGCATGATGGATCTGGGCCTCGTCTACTTCGTCTTCCTGCCGTCCATCGTCACCACGCTTCTGGCCGGCAGGGTGGCCGCACGGCTGGGAACGCGGCCCACGATCTGGAGCGCGCTCGCTGTCGCCGGGCTGGGCCTGCCCTTGATGCTGGCGCCGCATCTGGGCGCGGTGCTTGCCGGCATGGTTCTGGTCGGCATCGGCACATTCTTCGCGCAGGCCGCCGCGACGGGTTTCGTCGGACAGGCCGCAACCGACAACCGCGGCATCGCCAGCGGGACCTACCTTGCGTGTTACTTCTGCGGCGGGCTCGTCGGCACTGCCGTGCTCGGCCGGCTGTTCGATGCTTTCGGCTGGCAGGCCTGCGTCGCCGGTGTGGGCGTGGCGCTCGTGCTGGCAGCCTTGCTGACCTTCGACCTGAAGCGCTAACGCTCGACTGGGGCCTCCTGCGGCGGCTCGTCGTCGGCGATCGCGCGCCAGGCGGCACCGTCGAGATCGTCGTACTGGCCGCTGCGCAGCGACCAGAGGAAGGCGACGAGACCGGCACCTCCGAGCATCAAAGCCAGCGGGACCAGGATGACCAGGATCTCCATCACACGATCTCCCGCGAGGCGCTGCGGGCACGCAGCGAATTCAGCATGACCAGGATCGAGGATCCGCTCATGGCCGCTGCCGCGATCAGGGGCGTCACGATGCCGCTGATCGCGACCGGAACGGCAAGCACGTTGTAGCCGATCGCAAGCCAGAGGTTCTGCCGCATCAGGTGCAGCGCTCTTCGCGAAGCATCGATGGCGGCAACCACTGGGGCGAGCGGCCGGCCAAGGAAGACGAGATCGGCGGTGGCCTGGCTGAGATGCGCGGCCGAGATCGGCGACATCGACACATGAGCTGCCGCCAATGACGGCGCATCGTTCATGCCGTCGCCGACCATCAGCACCTTGGCGCCGCGCTGCTTCAGCTCCTCGATCCGCGCGATCTTGTCGGCCGGCGTGACGCCGGCGCGCCACTCGGGAATGGCCAGCGCATGCGCCGCCGCCTTCACCGCCGGCTCGCGGTCGCCGGACAGGATCTCGATGCCGATCTTGCGCGCCTTCAACGCCGCGACCACGGCCTGCGCATCGGGACGCAGGCCCTGGCGCACCGAGAGGATGAATCTGTGGCTGCCCTTGCTGAAGGCGACGATGGAGGCTTCGGGATCGAGCGTGGCCTCGCCGACCAGCGCCTCGGCACCGCAGAAGGACGGACGGCCGAGGCGAAGCTCGACGCCGTCCACGGTGGCGCGGACGCCCTGCCCGGGCTCCTCGACCGCACCGACGATCGGAGATTTCGCGTCGGCCGCCTGAGCGACGGCGGCAGCGACCGGATGATGGCTCGACAGCGCGAGCCGGCCGGCGAGCTCGAAGATATCGGCGGGAATGTCGGCCGCATTCATCACTTCGAGATCGGGCAGCGTCAGCGTACCGGTCTTGTCGAAGATGACATGGTCGGCTTCTGCCAGCCGCTCGATCGCGTCGCCGGAGTTCAGCAGCACCCCGGACTTGAACATCGCGCCGGAGCCGACCGTCTGCACGGTCGGAATGGCAAGGCCCAGCGCACAGGGGCAGGTAATGATGAGGACGGCAACACCAGTCACGATCGCATCATGCCAGCTCGCGCCGGCGATGACCCAGCCGAGAATGGTCAGAAGCGCGGTCGCATGCACCACCGGCGCATACAGCCGCGAGGCGCGGTCGGCGAGCCGCATGTAGCGCGAGCGCGCCTGCAGCGCGTTGTCGAGCAGCCGCGTGATCTCGGCGAGCAGCGTCGCCTCCGAGGCGGCCGAGACCCGCACCCGCAGCGTCCCGGAGATGTTCATCGATCCGGCATAGACCGGCGTGCCCTGCTCGGCCGTGACGTAGAGCGTCTCGCCGGTGATCAGGCTCTGGTCGATCTCGGAACGCCCCTCGATCACGGTGCCGTCGACTGCGCAGCGCTCGCCGGGCCGCAGAAGCACGATGTCGCCGACGTGAATAGCGGCCACGGGCACTTGCGAGATTTCGTCGGGACCTACGAACTTCGCAGCCGTCTCCGCCTTCAACGCCGCGAGATTGCCGGCCACCGCGCGGGTCCGCCGCCGCATGTTCTGGTCGAGGAAGCGGCCGACCAGCAGGAAGGTCAGCAGCATGATCGCCGCGTCGAAATAGGCGTGCTCGGCGTGGTGGATGGTCTCGACCACGGACATGCCGAGCGCGAGGATCACGCCGATCGAGATCGGCACGTCCATGTTGGTCGTCTTCGCCGACAGCGCGCGCCAGGCGGAGCGGAAGAACGGCTGGCCGGCATAGGCCGCCGCCGGCAGCGCGATCAGCGCCGACAGCCAGTGGAAGAAGTCGCGCTGCTCGGGCAGCATGTCCGAGACGTTGCCCGACCACACCGGGATCGACAGCATCATCACGTTCATGGTGGCGAACGCCGCGACGCCGAGGCACCGCAGCAGGAAACGGGATTCGGCGACCTCGGCCTCCTCCGCGCTCTCGGTCTCGAACGGATAGGCCTTGTAGCCGAGCTCCTGGAGGCGATCGATGAAACGACCAGGGTCGAGCGTGCCCGCCTTCCATTCCAGTGCGACGCGGCGGTCGGTGAGGTTCACGCGCGCCAGCGTGACGTCGGGGATGGCAGACAGGCCGCGCTCGATCTTGGCCATGCACCCGGCGCAGTGAACGCCTTCGACCGCGAGATCGATGTGCTGGATGCCTTCGCCCGCGCTCCGGATGTAGTGCGAGAAGTCCCGCGTGACTTGCATGACGAAGCCCTTCAGTTCAGGATTACGCGGTTGCGCGACAGGAACACGCGCGCTCCCCGCGCCTCACCCTCGATCACCAGGTCCCATTGGCCCGGCGCGACGGACGCGGCACTGCCGCGATAGAGGCCGATGCCGGATTCGGTGAGCTCGACGGCGAGATCGGCACGCTTGTCGGTCGGCCGCTCCAGCCGGCCGCCGAACTTCAGCCCGGAGATCGGCTGGCCGCCGGCATCGCGGGCCTCGACCTGGACCGAGGCGCCGCCGTCGTTGCGGCGCTCGATATGGGCATTGACCTTCCATTTGCGCGCGGCCTGGTCCTGCGCCGCCGAGATTTCGCGGTCATAGACGAGGCCCGCGGCATAGGGACTGTCGACGTCGGTGCCGGGCAGCGTCGCGATCGCGAGCTTCATCATGGTCGCGTTGACGCCGATCACGACGCCGAAGAAAGCAACCAGCATCAGCAAGACCTTGGTTCCGGTCAGAGGCTTGGAAGCCATGGCAGTCTCCTGATCCTTAAGGCGCGACGAAATTGTCGGTGGCACTCGCGGCGACACCCAGTCCGATATCCATGACGTGGAAGCGGACGGGAATCGACTTCTCCGGATTGTTGTCGGCCGGTGCGGTGACGAGCAGCCGCAGCTCGCTGGTGGAGTCGCGCGGAATCACGATGATCGGGCGATCCGGCGTCACCGAATCGACGCCGATGACGTGCATCCTGGGATTGACCGGCCCCTCCACGTCGATCGCGATGGCGCGGTCGTACCCGCTCTTGTTGAGCAGCCGCACCGTGTAGGCGTTGCGGATCGAGCCGTCGCTGAGCCTGACCGCAACCGGATTGCGGTCGTGCAGCACGTTGACGTCGAGCAGGCTGCGGGTCGCGAGCGTGTAGATCATGATGCCGCCGACCGCCGCGATGATCGCGCTGTAGACGATGGTGCGGGCGCGGACGATGCGGTAGATCGGCGCCTTGCCTTCCTGGCGGCGGTGGATGTTGATGTCGTTGTCGTAGCCGATCAGGCGCTTCGGCCGGCCGATCTTCGCCATCACGTTGTCGCAGGCGTCGATGCAGAGCCCGCACTGGATGCATTCGAGCTGCGGTCCGTTGCGGATGTCGATGCCGGTCGGGCAGACCGCGACGCATTGGTAGCAGTCGACGCAATCGCCGACCTGCTGGCCCAGCGCGCGCAGCTCGGCCGCCTTCTTCACCGAGGTGCGCTTCTCGCCGCGATCGTAGCGATAGGTGACGTTGAGCGCCCATTCGTCCGTGAGCGCGGCCTGAATGCGCGGCCACGGGCACATATAGGTGCAGACCTGCTCGCGCATGAAACCGGCGAGGAGGTAGGTCGTCGCGGTGAGGATGCCGATCCAGATATAGGCGATCATCGGCGCCTGGAAGGTGACGAGCTCCTTCACCAGGGTCGGCGCATCGTTGAAATAGAGCACCCAGGCGCCGCCTGTCCACCACGCGATCATGAGCCAGATCGAATGCTTGAGCACGATCTCGGAGATGCGCTCGAGCTTCAGCGGATCGGACGATTTGTCCTTCTTCATCCGCTCGCGCCGGTCCCCCTCGACCAGACGTTCGACGGCGTAGAACAGGTCGGTCCACACCGTCTGCGGGCAGAGATAGCCGCACCAGATGCGGCCGCCGACCGAGTTCATCAGGAACAGCGCCACCGCGGCCACGATCAGCAGGCCGGTGAAGTAGTAGACCTCCTGCGGCCACAGCTCGATGAAGAAGAAATAGAAGCGGCTGTTGGGAAGATCGATCAGCACCGCCTGGCTGGGGGCGCCGAGGCCCCGGTTCCAGCGTACGAACGGCAGGAAATAGTAGACGCCGAGGCAGATCGCCATCAGGGTCCATTTGATCCGCCGAAACGTGCCCGAGACGCTCTGGGGGTACACCTTCTTGCGCGCCGCGTAGAGCGGCGCGCTGTCGTCCGCAGGCTTCAGTTCGTTCGGATTGACGGCCTTGTTCATCGCTGAATCTTTCAAGAGGTGCGATTAAACCTAGACCCGACGCCGGAAAGTCCCTTGATCCAACGCAAACGGGGGCGCTTTTCTTCGCCCCCGTCGGAAGTCGACGGTCATGGATCGGCTATTTGCCGCCTCCGAGCGAGTGGACATAGACCGCCATCGCCTTGATGGTGGCGGGATCGAGCCGGCCTTCCCACGCCGGCATCACACCGGCGCGGCCCTGGCTGATGGTCTCGATCAGGCTAGCCTCGTCGGAGCCGTACAGCCAGATCTTGTCGGTCAGGTTCGGTGCGCCGAGCTCCTGGTTGCCCTTGCCGGCATCGCCGTGACAGGCGGCGCAATTCTCCGCAAAGATCTTCTCGCCCTTGGCGGCGTCATAGCCGTTGCGGGTCGAAAGGCCAGACAGCGACCGCACGTAATTGGCGACCGTGACGATCTCGTCCGGCTTCAGCACGCCGTCCTTGCCGAAGGCGAGCATCTGGCCCTCATGCGTCTTGGCATGACCGGAACGCGCGCCGAACTGGATGGTCTGCATGATCTGGTCGAGCGAGCCGCCCCACAGCCAGTCGTCGTCGTTCAGGTTCGGATAGCCCTTGGCGCCAGCGGCGCCGGAGCCGTGGCACGGCGCGCAATTGTCGCCGAACACGGTCTTGCCCTTGGCGCGGGCGAGCGCCAGCAGAGCCGGGTCCTTCTCGATGTCGGCGAGCGAGGCCGCACCCAGCGCCACCATCTTGTCACCGCGGATCTTCTCGAGGTTGGCGAGCTCGACCGCGACGTCGGCGCGCGAGGAGTAGCCGAACACGCCGGCGGTGTTGCTGGAGATCAGCGGCCAGGCCGGATAGACGATCCAGTAGCCGATCGCCCAGACGATGGTGAGATAGAAGGTGATCACCCACCAGCGCGGCAGCGGCGTGTTGAGCTCCTTGATGCCGTCCCACTCGTGTCCGGTCGTGGACTTGCCGGAGACGGAATCGATGTCGCTAGAATGATCGGTCATGGCTCTCTACTCCTCCCGCAACGGCAGGTGCGCTGCTTTGTCGAACACAGCCTTGTTACGGGGCCAGAATGCGTAGGCGACGATCGCGAGAAAGATCGCGACGAACACCGGTGTCCAGATCGTCGTCACGAGATCGGACGCAAGATTATGGACGGTCAGGATGGCTTTCATCGTTCATGCCTTCTCAGCGAAGATTGGCTTTCTCGTTGTAGATCTTGAAGTCGACCAGCGTGCCGAGCATCTGCAGGTACGCGATCAGCGCATCCATCTCCGTCGGCGTGCCGGACTTGCCGTCGAAATTGCGCACGACGGCCTTGGCGTAGCGCTTGCCGAAGGCATCGGTGCCGGCATTGTCCGGATCGGCCTGGGCCTTCAGGTCGGCGGCTGCGTTGGCGATCTGCTCGTCGCTATAGGGTACGCCGACGGTCCTGAGCGTGCGCATGTCGCCGGCGATCGCGTCCGGGTCGATCTCGGTCTTGCTGAGGAACGGATAGCCCGGCATCACCGACTGCGGCACGATCGCACGCGGATTGGTCAGATGGGTGACGTGCCAGTCGTCGGAATATTTGGCGCCGACACGGGCGAGATCCGGACCGGTCCGCTTGGAGCCCCACTGGAACGGATGGTCGAACATGCTCTCGGCGGCGAGCGAGAAGTGGCCGTAGCGCTCGACCTCGTCGCGCAAGGGCCGGACCATCTGCGAATGGCAGAGATAGCAGCCCTCGCGGACGTAGACGTTGCGTCCGGCGAGCTCCAGCGGCGTATAGGGCCTGACCCCGTCGACCTTCTCGATCGTGCTCTTGAGGTAGAACAGCGGCGTGATCTCGACGAGACCGCCGATCGCGATCACCAGCAAGATGCCGACGACCAGGATGATCGAGTTCTTTTCGAAGACTTGGTGGCGTGTCCAGAACGACATTGCTTTAGCTCCTCATTCCGCCGGCTGAAGAGCGACGGGCATCTGGACTTCCTGTTCGCCGACGCGAACTGTCATCCAGAGATTGTAGGCCATGATCAGCGCGCCGATCAGGAACAGCCCGCCGCCGGCGGCGCGGATGATGTAGAAGGGATGCATCGCCTCGACGGTCTCGATGAAGGAATATTCGAGGAAGCCGAGCGAGGTGTAGGCGCGCCACATCAGGCCCTGAAGGATGCCGGACACCCACATCGCCGAGATGTAGAGAACGATGCCGAGGGTGGCGATCCAGAAGTGCCAGTTGACGAGCTTCAGGCTGTAGAGGCCCTTGCGATTCCAGGCCCACGGCACCAGGCAGTAGAGCGCGCCGAAGGAAACGAAGCCGACCCAGCCGAGCGCGCCGGAGTGCACGTGGCCGATGGTCCAGTCGGTGTAGTGGCTGAGCGAGTTGACCACCTTGATCGACATCATCGGGCCCTCGAAGGTCGACATGCCGTAGAAGGCCACGGAGACCACGAGCATGCGCAGCACGGGATCGGTGCGCAGCTTGTCCCAGGCACCCGACAGCGTCATCAGGCCGTTGATCATGCCGCCCCAGGAGGGCATCCACAGCATGATCGAGAAGGTCATGCCGAGCGTCTGCGTCCAGTCCGGCAGCGCCGTGTAGTGCAGATGGTGCGGGCCGGCCCAGATGTAGAGGAAGATCAGCGCCCAGAAGTGGATGATCGAGAGCCGGTAGGAATAGATCGGCCGCTCGGCGCGCTTCGGGATGAAGTAGTACATGATGGCGAGGAAGCCGGCGGTCAGGAAGAAGCCGACCGCGTTGTGGCCGTACCACCACTGGAACATGGCGTCCTGGATGCCGCCCCAGGCGATGTAGGACTTCGAGCCGAACACCGAGACGGGGAGCGCCGGATTGTTGCCGAGATGCAGGACCGCGATCGTCACGATGAAGGCGAGATAGAACCAGTTCGCGACGAAGATGTGCGGCTCCTTGCGCTTGAAGATGGTGGCAAGGAAGACGAGCAGATAGGCGACCCAGACGATGGTTAGCCACAGATCGGCGTACCATTCCGGCTCGGCATATTCCTTCGATTGGGTGACACCGAGCAGATAGCCGGTGCCGGCGATCAGAATGAAGAAGTTGTAGCCGAGCACGACGAACCACGGCGCGAGGTCACCGGCGAGGCGCGCGCGGCAGGACTTCTGCACCACGTAGAAGGAGGTCGCGATCAACACGTTGCCGCCGAAGGCGAAGATCACGGCGGAGGTGTGCAGCGGGCGCAGGCGGCCGAAGCTGATCCAGGGCAGATCGAAGTTCAGCGCGGGCCAGGCCAGTTGCGAGGCGATGATGAGGCCAACGAGGAATCCGGCAATGCCCCAGAACATCGCCATGAAGGCGGAGAACTTGATCGGCCCCATGTTGTAGTTCGGGCGGCCGTTGATCTCCTGGGGCGGCAGCGCCGCCGGCCGTTCGAAGTAGCGGTTGACGATGAAGAACACCGCAGCCAGGCTCGCCGCCGCGCTGAGCGCGGCATGGAAGGCGAAGGGCGCATCGAGCGCCTTGGCCGAGGCGATCACGCAAAGGAAAGCGGTGATTGCGAACACGACAGCCAAGCCGCTTTCACCGATGGTCATGGATTTGGAGATGGATGGCTGGCTCATGCGGATTCTCTCTGAAAGAACTCGCTGCCAGAAATCACATTCACCCTCGCAGGGAATTGATTGAAATCAAGCTGGATGGATTTCTGTTAATGTGAGGCGATGTGCCGGCAGTTGAGGTGCCGTTTGCCATTGCGGCAGAGGGCAGCGAGAAAGGTGCGGCGAACTCGCTTGGATGAGGAGTCAGCTCCGCAGTGAAATGTCTCCGTGGAGACAGGCCGCTCATTCGGCCATAGCCGGCGTTCTCAAGGGCGGGCGCCGAAGGCAGCCTGTGCGGCTCCCACAAGGGAAGAAGTGAAGAAACAGAAACCTCTCCGTAAAATCACGGAGCTCCTGCTTACTCTCGGGCCGTCGCCTTGAGCGCGGCGATGACGTCCTCGCGGGCAATGATGCCGACCAGCTTCTGTGTACCGTCGAGCACGATGATGCTCCTGATGCGGTGATCGACCATGATCTGGAGCACACGTGTCAGCCGCGTGTCGGGGCTGACATAGATGAACTCGGGCGTCATGATGTCGCTGATCTTGCGTCTCATCAGGTCATCGTAGCGGGGCAACATCTGGCTCGGCGTGAAGGCGAAGCACTTCAGGATGTCGAATTTGGTGACGATGCCGACCACCTGCCCGTCGTCTTCGACCGGATAGGAATTGAAATCGTCGATCTCGAACATCTCGCTGAGCTGGAACAAGTCGAGGCCGCGCTGCACCGTCTTGACGTTGCGCGTCATGTAGCCGTCGACAGTCTGTTCAAGAAATTTGTACACGACGCGTCCTCCTCGATTCGATACTGACCGGACGGCGGTCAGTGCGACAGCAGCACGCTCCGGGCGGTTTGCGTGACCAGATACTGGGTGACGCCCCCAAGGATCAGTTCACGAAACCTCGAATGACCATAAGCGCCCGCGACGATCAGGCCGGCGCCGACATCGCCGGCGACTTTCTCCAAATGCGCCGCCGCGCTTTCGTCCGCGGCGGCCTCCGAGACGCGTGCGGTCGCGGTGACGCCGTGACGGCCGAGCCAGGCGGCAACGTCGGTGACGCCGGCCATCACGGCCGAACGGTCGTTGCCCTGCTCTGGAATTTCGACGATGGTGATGTCCCTCGCCTTGCGCAGCATCGGCAGCGCGTCGCTCACCGCCCGCCGCGCCTCCGGCGTGTCCTTCCACGCCACCAGCACGTTGCGCAGGTCGAGCCAGTTGACCCGATCGGGGACGACGAGAAGCGGACGGCCGGCCTGCATCACCAGATCCTTGGGGCTCGCGAGCGAGAAAGCATCGGAGAAGGCCGGGCTCTGCCCTCCGCTGACGACGATGTCGGCGCAACGCGCCTGCGCCAGGACGAATCGCGTCGGAAAATCCATCGCGCTGCGCCACTCGACGTGTCCGCCGCGATTCTTGGTTGCTGCGCGGAATTGTACTTCCAGGCCGGCCATCCCTCGCTTGACCGAAGCTTCGCCCTCGTCGATCAGCGCCTGCGCCTCGGTACCGTCAGTGAAATAGAGCGGCGGCGCGAACTGGGCCGCGGCGACCCCGATGATGGCAGCCTCGAATCGCTCGGCGAGCTCGCCCGCGACCTGAAGACGCGCCTCGTTGGGCTGGTCGAGCGCCAGGCTGACCATGACGGTCGCGTATGTCATCGAGTATCTCCCAGCATCATCAAATTTCATCGAATCCTAGACCTGCTGCCGCGCGACAGGCTGAGATAGATCAAAACAAGCGCTTCTGGCTCCCCCATCGTTCAGTAGGAAATCCGCCAGTGAATTCAACGTCTGCGCTTGCCTCGGAGCGAGCCTTGGGCGAAATTGCGGGAGCGGTAAAGGTATCCTGCCTGCCCGCCGAGGATAGGAGCAGAGCTTGGCGCCGACCCGCGTGACCCCTCCAGCAGACGACGGTCGGGGCGAGCATTTCCGGGGCCGCATCGAGGGATTCGGGGTGGGCACCTGGGACTTCGATCTGCAGACCCGCGAGCTTGAATGGTCGGAGATGGCCAAGCGGCTGTTTGGCCTCGAGCGGGACCAGGCCGTCAGCTACGAGCTCTTTCTTTCGCTGCTGGAACCAGGCGATCGGGACCACCTCCTGAAGGCGATCGGGCGCCTCTCGGAAGGCGGCGGGGGACTTGACCTGTCCTTCAAGGTCGGCGGCGCGTCCGGAAACGGCCAATGGATCCGAGCCAGGGCCGGCGTGATCCGGGACGATTCGGGCGCGCCACGTCATCTCAGCGGGATATTCCTCGACATCAACGAGGAAAAGCAGCTCGAGGAGGCCCTGCGCTCCCAGGAGAATCATCTACGCTCGATTCTCGAAACGGTGCCCGACGCCATGATCGTCATCGATTCACGCGGCATCATGCAGCTCTTCAGTAGCGCCGCGGAGCGGCTGTTCGGCTACAGCAGGCAGGAAGCCATTGGCCGGAACGTGAGCATTCTCATGCCTGAGCCCGATCAGTCGCGTCACGACGGGTATCTTGCGCGCTATCTCAGGACGAGTGAGCCGCACATTATCGGCATCGGCCGGATTGTGACGGGCAAGCGCCGCGACGGCACGACCTTCCCGATGCACCTCTCCGTCGGGCAGACGCAACGCGCGGGCGAGCCTCATTTCACCGGCTTCGTGCGGGACCTCACCGAGCACCAGCAGACCCAGGCGCGGCTCCAGGAACTGCAAGCCGAGCTTGTGCATGTGTCGCGGTTGACCGCAATGGGCGAAATGGCCTCCGCTCTCGCCCACGAGCTCAACCAGCCGCTGGCGGCGATCAGCAACTACATGAAGGGATCGCGGCGCCTCCTCGCCGGCAGCAGCGATCCCAACTCGCCGAAGGTCGAAAGTGCGCTCGATCGAGCGGCGGAGCAGGCCTTGCGTGCCGGCCAGATCATCCGCCGGCTGCGCGACTTCGTCTCCCGCGGCGAATCGGAAAAGCGGGTCGAGAGCCTGTCGAAGCTGATCGAGGAAGCCGGCGCGCTCGGGCTCGCCGGCGCGCGCGAGCAGAACGTGCAGCTCCGCTTCAGCCTCGATCCTGACGCCGATCTCGTCCTCGCCGACCGGGTGCAGATCCAGCAGGTGCTGGTCAATCTGTTCCGCAATGCGCTGGAAGCAATGGCGCAGTCGCCGCGGCGCGAGCTCGTCGTCGCCAACACCCGCGTCGCTGACGACATGATCGAGGTTGAGGTTTCCGACACCGGCTCGGGCTTCCGCGACGACGTCGTTCCGAACCTGTTCCAGACCTTCTTCACCACCAAAGACACCGGCATGGGCGTGGGACTGTCCATCAGCCGCTCGATCATCGAGGCTCACGGCGGCCGCATGTGGGCCGAAAGCAACGCGGCGGGCGGAGCGACTTTCCGCTTCACCTTGCCGGCAACCGACGAGAGCTGATCCATGACGACCAAGGGAAATGTCTACGTCATCGACGACGACGCAGCGATGCGGGACTCGCTGAACTTCCTGCTGGATTCCGCCGGCTTCGGCGTCACCCTGTTCGACGACGCCCTCGCCTTTCTCGAAGCCCTGCCCGGCCTCGCCTTCGGCTGCGTCGTCTCCGACGTGCGCATGCCCGGGCTCGACGGGATCGAGCTGCTGAAGCGCATGAAGGCGCAGCAAAGCCCCTTCCCGATCGTGATCATGACCGGTCATGGCGACGTGCCGCTCGCGGTCGAAGCCATGAAGCTCGGGGCGGTCGATTTCCTGGAAAAGCCGTTCGATGACGACCGTCTCACCGCCATGATCGATTCGGCCATCCGCCAGGCCGAGCCTGCCGCCAAGAACGAAGCCGTCGCGCAGGACATCGCCGCCCGCGTCGCGTCCTTGAGTCCCAGGGAGCGCCAGGTCATGGAAGGGCTGATCGCGGGCCTCTCCAACAAGCTGATCGCCCGCGAATACGACATCAGCCCGCGCACCATCGAGGTCTACCGGGCGAACGTGATGACCAAGATGCAGGCGAGCAGCCTCTCCGAACTGGTCCGGCTGGCGATGCGTGCCGGCATGCTCAACGATTGAGGCAGGTCAAGGCGCCTTCCCGGGGCCGTGCTAACCAATCAGCATGATCGAAGTCAGCTCACATGGTGCGCGGCTGCAGTCCTCCCCACAACTCACCGTCTTTGTGGTCGACGATGATGCTGCGGTGCTGGGATCCCTGCGGTTCCTGCTGGAGACCGACGGCTTTGCCGTGCGGACTTTCAGGAGCGGCACGGCGCTGCTCAATGTCAGCGGCGCGTCCGGGCCGGACTGCTACGTCATCGACTACAAGATGCCGGACATCAACGGTATCGAGCTGACCGGCCGCTTGCGCAAATCCGACCGCGACGCGCCCGTGGTCCTGATCACCGGCTATCCCGACGAGAACATCTCGGCCCGGGCGGCGACGGCGGGCATCAAAGACGTGGTTTTGAAGCCGCTACTCGACGAAAACCTTGTCAAGTGCATCCGCCACGCCATCCAGGACCGCCCGCTACGGGATTCTACGTAAGGCAACCCCCTTAAGATATCGCTCGAAATTTTCGAGGCCCCCGATACCGCGTAGGAAAGCGCCATCACAACGGAGATGGCGCAGATGCTGACCCAGACGCTCAACACCCAGGCGATCAAAACCCACATTGTCGGCAAGATTGCTCCTGCCCATCCTGTCACCGACCAGTTCGGCGCAATCACAGGCCATGTCGGCCTTGTCGCCACGGAATTCTCCTATCGCAAGGACGAGGAGATCTATGGCGAGGATGAGCCGTCCGAATATGTCTACCAGGTCGTGTCGGGGGCAGTGAGCAGCTACAAGCTCCTTTCTGACGGCCGTCGCCAGATCGGCGCCTTCCACCTTCCCGGCGACGTGTTCGGCCTCGAATCCGGTCCCACGCACCGCCTCGCCGCGGAAGCCATCATCGACACCACCGTGCGCCTCGTGAAGCGCGCGAGCCTCGAGAAGGCCGCCGGCACCGACGTGCAGGTCGCCCGCAAGCTCTGGGCGATGACCGCCTCCGAGCTTCGCCATGCCGAGGACCACATGCTGCTGCTGGGCCGCAAGACGGCGATGGAGCGTGTTGCGACCTTCCTGCTCGAAATGGACCGCCGCCTCGCCGTTGCCGGCATGATGGCGCTGCCGATGTGCCGCCGCGACATCGGCGACTATCTCGGCCTCACCCTCGAAACCGTGTCGCGCGCACTGTCGCAGCTTCACGCCCAGGGCATTCTCGGCTTCTCCGGCGCCCGCCAGATCGTGCTGCGCAACCGCCAGCGCCTGCACAATCTCGACGCCTGATCGGCTTTCTCCCCCGTGACTTGGCCGGCCGAACCCGTTTCGGCCGGCCTTTTCTTTTGCCGCGATCATGCCGTGCGCCGGGTTTCCGGCATCATGAGCAGGATCAGAAGGAGCCCCGCCGCGGCGACGCCGGACAGTCCGATAAAGGCAGTGGCATTGCCGAACTTGTCGCTGACATAGCCGCCGAGCACCGTGCTCAGCGATGCGCCGATGCCGGTCGCCGTCCCCACGATCCCCTGCGCCAGATTGAAATGGCCGCTGCCGAAGGCGACGTCGGCCACGATCAGCGGAATCATGACGGCGAACACCGCGGCGGTGAAGCCGTCGAACACCTGCACCAGCACCAGCAGGTAGGGATCGCGCACGGTCGCAAACAGCAATCCGCGAATCGTCAGCGCGCCGAATCCGATCAGCAGCAAGGGCCGCCGGCCCCACACTTGCGCCTGCCGCCCGACCGTCGGCGACAGCAGCGCCACGATCGCCTGCGGCACGATGATGCAGGCGGCGACGAGCACGGTCGCCCATTGGCTCGACCTCGCCGTCACCGCGCTCGCCATCAGCGGCATCATTGCGGCGTTCGCGAGTTGCAACAAGAGCACGCTGATCGCGAAGACGATGAGAGGACGCTGCCGGATCAGGTGCCAGATATTGGTGTCGCCGCGGTCGGCGTCTTCAGGCGGCATCTCGCCGTGACAGCGCCTGATGTCGACCTCGTTCTCGCGGATGCGCGACAGCGCGATGAGGGTCGGAATCGCGAGCAGGAAGGTGACCAGGAAGACCGAGCGGCTCGACAGCAGATAGCCCGCGGTGCCCATCACCGCCGCCGCGACGCCATTGCCCAGCGAGGCGAAGCGCGCGTTGCGGCCAAGCCGCTCGCCGATCGCGAGCGGGCCGACGAGGCCGAGGCTGATCGCGGCGATCGCCGGCCCGAGCACGCAGCTCGCCGCCGCGTGCAAGGTGGCGGCGGCAACCACAACGGGAAAGATCGGCATGGCGGCATAGGCAAGCGCGCAGACGCCGATGGTCGCAATCGCGAGGGCGGCGACCAGGCGCTCCGACTTCGCGGCATCGATGATCGCGCCGCCCGGCATCTGCCCGATCAACGCGACGATGCCGCCGATCGACAGCACGAGGCCGATCTCGACCTGGGTCCATTTCTGCGTCGTCAGATAAACCGCGATGAAGGGACCGAAGCCGGTCTGCACGTCGGCGAGGAAGAAGATGAACCAGTCGAGGCCGCGCAGGCTCTGGCGCGAGGGCGCCGGAATACCCGCGGCCGACGGCACAGCAACCTTGTCCTGCTCGGCGCGGGCGCCGCGATCCGCAAGATTGGGCTTCCTCGACAACAGCACAGGCGGTGGGCCCTCCCGGCACCTCACTGGATCGCTTGCAGCGGCTGAAGGCTGCCAGACGCGCCGAGGACGACGATCGGCGTGTCTTCCTTGTATTCCGGCGCGGCCGCGACCTGCGCTTTGGTCAATTCCAGCGTGATACTGTCTTTCTTATTGGCGATTTTGCCGAAGCGCAGCGCGTTCCAGTCCACCACGATCTTGCGGCTGCCGACGCCGAGGAATCCGCCGAAATCGATCGCCGCGGCCCGCACATGGCCGGTGCGATCGACGATGACGTCGACGATACGGCCCATGTCCTCGCCGGCGGCGCTGCGAACGTCGCGGCCGAGCACCCCATGGGCCTCGCTCGCACCGATGATGGTCACCGAGGGTGGCGGCGCGGCGTCCTTGGGAGTCACGGGAACGGTCGAGACCGGCGGCCGTGCCCCTGGCGGCACATTCGCTTCATTCTGGCCTGCGGGCTGATCCTCCGCGGCACGCGACGGTGCGACCGTCAGGGCAACCACGATCGCCACGCTCAGGATCAACGCTCCGATCGCACGCATGTCACCCTCCTCACGATGCAACGCTAGCGCGCCAGCACGATCGAGACCTGGATCTGGCCGCGTGTGCGCATCACCTCCAGCGCCACGTCGTCGCCGTGGCGGCTGACACGAAGATCGACGCTGGATTCGCCGAGGCGCAGATCGCGCAGGATCACCTCGTTGAGGAACGCGGGCAGATGCGGATTGCGCAGGCGAATCTCGCCGCGCGCCACGTCGAACTCGAGGCCGAGCGCCGCCTCCAGTAGCGTGAACGGCGTCGCGCTGGCCCAGGCTTGCGGCGCGCAGGCGACCGGATAGAGCGTCGGTCCGCGCCGTTTCTCGCGCCGGAAGCCGCAGAACAATTCGGGCAACCGGCGCAGATCCATATAGGTCGCAGCATCGAACAGCCCCTTGAAGACATGCGCCACCGAATGCTTGAGGCCGTAGCGCGCGAGTCCGAGTGCGATCAGCGCATTGTCGTGCGGCCAGATCGACCCGTCGTGATAGGACATCGGATTGTAGCGCACCTCGCCTTGCGCGACGGTGCGGATGCCCCAGCCGGAGAAGAAATGCGGCCGCATCAGATCGGCGGCGACGAGGCGGGCGCGATCCTCGCGGATCATGCCGCTGAACAGGACCTGTCCGGCGTTCGAGGTCCGCACCTTGCAGGGCCGCTTCTCGCCGTCGAGCGCAAGCGCATAGGTGCCGAGCTCCTCGCACCAGAACGCCTGCTCGAAACGCTCGGCGAGTGCCCTGGCTTCGGTCTCGAGCTTGCGAGCGCGGTCAGGCTTGCCGAGCCGCAGTGCGCAACGCGCGGCGAGCTGCTTGGCAGCAAAGACGTAGCCCTGGACTTCCGCAAGCGCGATATTGCCCTCTGCAAGCTGGCCGTCGGCATGGAAGATCGCGTCGTAGGAATCCTTCCAGCCCTGATTGGCCAGCCCCTTCTCGGTCGCGCGCTGGTATTCGACGAAGCCGTCCTGGTCGGGATCACCGGGGCCGTCGATCCAGGCCAGCCCCGCCTCGATCGCCGGCCACAGCTCGATCAACGTGGCCTCGTCGCCGGTGCGCTCGTAATAGCTTCCCGCGAGCAGCACGAACAGCGCGGTCGAATCGACGCTGCCGTAATAATGCGCGAACGGCACCTCCCCGAGGGCCGCCATCTCGCCGCCGCGCATCTCGTGCAGGATCTTTCCGGGCGCAGCGTCCGCGAGCGGGTCGATCGCCCTGGCCTGGAAATGCGCAAGCCGGCGCAGGACGCCCTTGGCTACGCGCGGATCGATCCAGAGCATCTGGAGTGCGGTGATGAGGCCGTCGCGGCCGAACGTCGTCGAGTACCAGGGAATACCGGCATAGGGATAACGTCCCTGCGGCGTCTCGGTCATCAGCATGTTGAGGTCGGCCATGGCCTGGCATAGCACCTCGTTGAAGATGTTGTTGGAGGTCTCGATGCTGGCCGCGCCCATGGTCGACTGCCGCATTTCGCGGCGGTGCGCCAGCAGGCCCGGAAAGAACCGCACCGGCCGCTCCGTCACCGGCCGGTTGCAGGAGACCGCCACGAACAGCGACTTGGCCTGATGCGGCTCCAGGTCGAGCTCCCAAGTCGCGGCATTGACCGAGAGCCGCGTCGGACGCGGATCGAAATGCAGTCCGGTGGTGCGTTCGGCGTCGTCGAGGCCGCGATATTCGAACAGGACGTCGGTCGGCCCCAGCAGCCGGCTGGTTCCGATCCCGCGGCGCGGCCTCCGCTCGCCGCGGACCTCGAACAGATCGGCGAAGTCGTTGCCGAACAGCAGCGTCAGCTCGAAGCTGGTGCGCCGGTCGCCATGGTTCTGCACACCGATGCGCTGATATGCCGTGCCGCGCCACAGGAAGATCGTGCGCACGATGTGCAGCAGGTCCTTCTGCAGAACGAGACTGCCCTGCCGGTAGATGTCCGGATTGGTGAGATCGACGGTCAACGCCGAATTGTCGTCGCGCAGGTTCGAGCCGAGCAGCAGCGGCTGGAGATCGTCGAGCACGAGCTCGAGCCGCGCGAGATAGCGTGTATCATGATGGAACAGGCCGTCCGGCCCGCCGGCGGATGCGCCGATGTCGCCATGGCTGTCGAGCACGATGAAAGTGTCGTCGTGCTTGAGCGAACGCCGCGGCCGTGCCGACGGCCCCGTCATCGGAATATAGAAGGGTTGTTCCGCGACCTGTTCCGAGGTCCGCGTCACGGAGACGAATTGGGTGACGGCTTCGGCCGACATGAGCTGCTCCCCTGCGCCTGTTTCAAAACGCAACCGACTCGAGAACGCGACTGTTGGTTTACGCGGCAGCTTGCGCGAGCCGGCTCATTTCCTGCGTGACCAGCTCGCGATAAGGCCCGTGGCCCTGCATCAGACGCTCGGGCGAGCCGTCCTCGATGATCTTACCATTTCGCAGGACGACCACGCGATCGAAATTGCGCAGCGTCGCCAGCCGATGCGCGATCGCGATCACGGTGCGGCCGCGCATCAGGCGCGACAGCGCCTCGCGGATGGCCTCCTCGGATTCGCTGTCGAGCGCGGCCGTCGCCTCGTCCAGCAGCAGGATGGGCGCATCCTTCAGGAAGGCACGCGCGATGGCGATGCGCTGGCGCTGGCCGCCGGACATCCTGACACCGCGGTCGCCAACCATGGTGTCGAGGCCGTCAGGCAGGCTCTCGACGAAGTCGCAGCGCGCCGCGATCGCCGCACGCAGCACCTCGTCGTCGGTCGCGCTCGGCCGGCCGTAGCGGATGTTCTCGCGAATGGAGCGATGAAACAACGAAATGTCCTGCGGCACGACGGAGATCGCCTCGCGCAGGCTCAGCTGCGTCACCTTGGAGATGTCCTGGCCGTCGACGGTGATGCTGCCCTCGTCGACGTCGTAGAAGCGCTGGAGCAGCGTGAACAGCGTCGACTTGCCGCCGCCGGACTGTCCGACGAGGCCGACGCGCTGGCCCGGCTGGAGCCGCAGGCTGAACCGCTCGAAGATCTTGTCGCCGCCGGGATAGCCGAAGGTGACGTTGTTGTACGCGATTGCCGCGCCGCTCTTGACGAGAGGCTCGGCCTCGGGGTGATCGCGCAACTCGTGCGGCACCAGCAGCGTGGCAATCGCCTCGGTCAGGCGCGCGACGTGCTGGGTGACGTCGACCAAGGCAACCGCGAGGTCGCGCGTGGCGCTCAGGATGGAGATACCAAGTGTACAGACCAGCACGACGTCGCCGGTCGTCGCGTCGCCCTTCTGCCAGAGCGTGATGGCCCAGGCCATCAGCGCAATCGTCAAAAGCACCGTTATAGCGGCATGCAACAGCCGCAGCTTTTCCAGATAGCGCAGGCTGCGGCTTCGCGCGGTCAGCTCCCGGTTCACCGTCGCATCGAACCGCTCATGTTCGTGGCTGATGCCGCAGAAGGCGCGCACCAGCGGCATGTTGCTGATGACGTCGATCATCTCGCCGTCGACCACCGCGGCCTTGTCGGCGAAATCGTCATGCAGCGGCTTGCCGGCGGCTGCCAGATGGAACATCGCAACCACCATGCCGCCGGCAATGACGATCAGGCCGAGGGCCATGTACGGACTGACGGTTCCAATCAGCGCGATTGCCGCAATTGTGGCGATGCAGGGCGGCAACACGTTCCAGACGAACATGTTCTCGACCGTGAACACCGCGTTCGAGGTCGCCGTGATGCGGCTTGTCAGCATCCCCGGCATCCGGTCCGAAAAATAGCTCGGCGCGTGCCCGGTCAGATGACGAAATATGTCACGCCGTAAGTCACCCGTGACCCGGACAAAGGTGAAGCTCGCTGTCCAGCTCGCGATCCGCCACAGGAAGTTGTCGGCGGCAATCAGCGACATGAGCAGAATGAATGCCAGCCATACGCCACCGGCTTGGGAAGGTCCCGCGGACAGCGCGTCGACAAGTGATTTCACCCCGTATTGGGTGCCTACGGAGCAGGCAACCGCTGCAACGACCGCGGTAAGGATCACCAAGTGCGATGCCTTTCGCATCCGAAGATAGCGCAAGACAAAGGCAAATGGCCTGCGCGCGTATCCAGAAAGCTGATCCATATGGCTATCGCCCCGTTATGCTGATTTTCGTTTCGTTACTGGTCGAGTGAACATCGACCGCTTCGCCTCGGTTCCCGGGCAACGCCATCACGACATGCGGATGCGGGCGATCTGCGAAGATGTAGTGGCAGCATCGCGACGATTCCCCGACGTGTCGAATATGTAACGTTTGGAGGAAGGAACTTCGCAAGTGCGGGAACGTTCCCTTGGCTGGCATAGCCGGTGCCGATATGCGGGGGCTTTCAACCTTCATGATCGTAGAGGAGATGGTGAGATGCGCATCGCGCAGGTAGCTCCGTTGACGGAGGCTGTTCCACCCAAGCTGTATGGCGGCACCGAGCGGGTGGTGCATTGGTTGACGGAGGAGCTGGTAGCCCTTGGACACGACGTAACATTGTTCGCCAGCGGCGACTCGCACACGTCGGCAAAGCTGGATGCGTTGTGGCCGAAGGCGCTTCGTCTCGACGGCTCCGTGCGCGATCCCAATGCGCTTCACATGGTGCTGCTGGAGCGGGTGCGGCAGAAATGTGACGACGAGGAGTTCGACTTCCTCCACTTCCATCTCGACTATTATCCGTGGTCGCTGTTCCACCGCCAGCCGACACCATTCGTGACGACGCTGCACGGCCGGCTCGACCTGCCGGAGCACCAGCCGGTCTTCAACACCTTCTCCAGGATGCCCGTCATTTCGATCTCCAACGCGCAGCGGCGGCCGGTGCCGCAGGCGAACTGGGTGACGACGATCCACCACGGCCTGCCGGAGAATCTGCTGACGCCGAAGTCGGCAAAGCAGGAATATCTCGCCGTGCTCGGCCGCATCGCGCCGGAAAAAGGCGTTGACCGCGCCATCAAGATCGCGACTCATTGCGGCATTCCGCTCAAGATCGCGGCCAAGGTCGATCGCGCCGACCAGGACTATTACGACGAGCTGATCCGGCCGATGATCGAGAACAATCCGCTGGTCGAATTCATCGGCGAGATCAGCGATCACGAGAAGTCGGACTTCCTGAGCGGCGCGCTCGGCCTCCTGCTGCCGATCGACTGGCCGGAGCCGTTCGGCCTCGTCATGATCGAAGCCATGGCGTGCGGAACGCCGGTGGTCGCCTTCAACCGCGGCTCGGTGCCGGAGATCATCGACGAGGGCCTCACCGGCTTCATCGTCGAGGATATTATCAGCGCCGCGGGGGTGGTAAATCGCCTTCCGCAACTCGACCGCACCGCGATCCGCAAGCAGTTCGAGACGCGCTTCACCGCGCGGCGCATGGCGCTGGATTACCTTGCGGCCTATCGCAGCCTGACCGAGGCGCAGGCGCCGCGGATCAAGCTGGTGAGCAGCGCGGAGTAACTCACGGCCGCCGCACCGCGGCTGCCAATCGAAGCGCCCTCTCCCCTTGTGGGAGAGGGCTCAAGAACGAGGCCGCATACTTGCTGGGGTGAGGGTTTGCCTCCGCATTGAAACTTTCTCAGTGGAGAAAGACCCCTCATCCGGCGCTTCGCGCCACCTTCTCCCACAAGGGGAGAAGGAAGGAGCCTGTCCAGACCGGATAGATTGGTAACACAGTAGACCGGATGGATGGGTGACAGTTCTCTGTCGGCTGGGAGGATCAGCCGATGCCTTGGCGAGAGAGCTGTGCAGTGGACCAACGGGTGAACTTCATATCGGATCAGCGAACCGGCATGTGGACGATGACCGAGCTTTGCGAGCGCTACGAGATCAGTCGCAAGACCGGTTACAAGTGGCTGGAGCGCTACCGGCTGGAGGGGCCTAGCGGGCTTGAGGATCGTTCCCACGCCGCGCGGGTGCATGGGCGGGCGACGCCTCAGCACATCGTGGATGCGATCGTTGGGCTGCGGCTCGAGCGGCCGAGCTGGGGACCGCGCAAGATCGTCAGCAAGCTCGAGGCTCGCCAAGGGGATGTCGACTGGCCGTCGGCCTCGACAGCCGGAGCGATTCTCAAACGAGCGGGACTCGTCGGCGACCGCAAGGTCCGTCGACGTGCGCCGCCGCGGATGGGGCAACTGACGGTGCCTCAGCATGCCAACCATGTATGGGCCCTAGATCACAAGGGCTGGATCCGATTGGGCGACGGTTCTCGCGTTGAACCATTCACTGTGACCGATGGCTTCAGCCGCTATTTGATCAGCCTGACGGCGACGGGCAGCACGCAATATGCCGAGTGCCAACCGCTACTGGAACGGGCGTTTCGCGAGCACGGCTTGCCGCAGATCATCCGCTCCGACAACGGCTCGCCGTTCGCCTCGACCGGGACGACCGGTCTGACCGCGCTGTCGGTATGGTGGATCAAGCTTGGCATCCGCCATGAACGGATTGATCCTGGCCATCCGCAGCAGAACGGCTGGCACGAACGCTTCCACCTTACGCTTCTGGAAGCCATGCGGCCACCGCCGCCGACCAGGACCGCGCAAGCCCGACGGTTCGCAGCATTCGCGCGCGACTATAACGAAGAACGGCCCCACGAGGCGCTTGGCCAACGCCCACCTGCCAGCGCCTACCACTCTTCCCCTCGTGCGATGCCAAGGCGGCCTCCGGAGCCGGACTATCCCGTCGAAGCGGCGGTGCGCCAGGTTCGCTCCAACGGCGAGATCAAATGGCGTGGCGATCTCATCCACCTTTGCAGCGCTCTCGCTGGTGAAACAGTTGCCGTGGAGGAAACCGCCGACGGGCAATGGCAGGTGCGCTTCTTCAACGTGCCGATCGGCATCATCGACCAGAAAACATCGACGCTGCGGCGCTGCGCTAGCGCAGCGCCGCAGCAGACCGAACCATGAACGACTGTTACCTTTCCATCCGGTCTGTTTTGTTACCCATCCATCCGCTGGACAAGCCAACAGCGTCCTCGCGTACCTCACCACCGCTTCGGCTCGACGATCTCGAACATGCGCGGGAATTCGTCCATCAGGCCCATCAGCTCGGCAAGCTTCATTGGATTGCCCGACAGCTTGATCTTGCCGGCGGCGACCGCTTCCGGAAAGCTCGTCAGCTTCGCGATCACCTCGTCGAGCGTTGCGCGCGCGAGCGTGAAGCTGGCGTCCGCATTTTCCGCCTGCACGCCCTCGGCGTAGGTGAGCGCGCAATTCTCCAGATTGAGCACGAAGGTCTCGCCGGTGTCGGAAAAGCGCCAGTTCAAGACGATGTGCTTGCCTTCCGCCCTGGGACCGTTGAGGCGGATGCCGAGCACGTCCCAGAGCTGGGAGGTGCGGAGCGCGGCGAGCGTTTCGCGCGGCATCGGCGGGCGCGCCGGCACCTTCGGCATGCCCTGGCGCAATTCCTGGGCGCCGAACAGATAGGCGTTGCGCCAGGTCGCGCTCTCGGCGGCATAACCGAGCTGCTCCAGCGTATCGGCCAAGAGTGCGCGCGCCGCCGCATTGTCAGGCTCGGCAAAGACGAGGTGGCCGAGCGCCTGCGCGACGAAACGGAACTCCCCCTTGTCGAAATCGGTGCGCGCCCGCGCCAGGATCGCGTCCGCGCCGCCCATGTACTCGACATACTTCCTGCCCGACTCGACCGGCGGCAGCGGATCGAGATTGACCGGGTTGGCGTCGTACCAGCCGAGATACTTCTGGTAGATCGCCTTCACATTGTGCCGGATGTGGCCGTAATAACCGCGACCGTGCCAGGCGCCTTCCAGGCTCTTCGGCAGCTGGATCGTTTCGGCGATTTCGGCTGCGGTCAGGCCGTGGTTCATCAGGCGGATGGTCTGGTCATGCGCGAACTTGTAGAGATCGCGCTGCTGCCGGATCATCGTGCCGATGCGCTCAGCCCCCCACACCGGCCAGTGGTGCTGGCCGCACATCGCCTCGGCCTTGCCGTCCCAGAGCTGCAAGGCTTCGCCGAGATATTTCGACCAGGCCAGCGCGTCGCGCACGTCGGCGCCGCGGAACGGCAGCAGATTGTGGAAATTGTGCGTGCAATTCTCGGCGAGGTTCAACAGCCTGTAGCGCGGGACGAAGAAGTGCATCTCCGCCGGCGCTTCGCTGTTCGGCGCCATCTGGAATTCGAATGCGACGCCGTCGATCACGCGCGTATCGCCGGTCGCCATGATCAGATCCGTGGGGCGCAGCAGCGCGACGGAGCCCGCGGCCATCGACTTGCCGAGGCCGCAATCGACCTGCCCGCGCGCGCCCTTGGCGAGAAGGGGTCCGAACTGGTACTGCGCCCGGCGCAGCATCGCAGGTCCTGCGATGATGTTCTCGGAGACGGCGTGCTCCATGAACAGGTTCGGCGCGATGATCGGCACGCTGCCCGTGGCGAGCGCATCCTCCGCCAGCACGCCGCGCGCGCCGCCCCAATGGTCGGTGTGGGTATGGGTGAAGATGATCGCCGCAACCGGTCGCGTGCCGCGGTGCCTGAAGTAGAGATCAAGCGCGGCGCGGGCGCCTTCGATCGAGGTCAGCGCGTCCACCACGATGACGCCGCTGTCGCCCTCGATCAGCGTCATGTTGGCGATGTCGAGCCCGCGCACCTGGTAGACGCCGGACACGACCTCGAACAACCCATGATGCATGTTGAGGCGCGACTGCCGCCACAGGCTCGGATTGACTGTGGGCGGCGCCTGCTCGGCGGCGAGAAAGCCGTAAGGCTCGAGGCTCCAGACCGTCCGCCCTTGCGGATTCGTGATCGCCGCGTTCTCGATGGTGCCGAGAAAGCCGCGCGCGGCGTCGTCGAAATCCCGTGTGTCGGAAAACGGCAGTGCGTTCAGCATCGCATCGTGCTGCGCGATGACAGACGGCGATGCGTCCTTCGGCTCGCTGCTGGATTCCGTCATGTTGCTCCTCCCCGCCTGATGCACGGCATCTAACCGCATCTTGCGGTCGATTGCCATTGGAGGAGACGAAGGAAATGGAGCGAGATGCCTTCTCGCTTCCCCGCGAGGAGAGGGTGCACCGTCTAGGCAGCTACGCCTTCAACGGCCTGGCGCGATGCCGTGGCGTTGTCCGGCATCCGCAGCTCGCTGGCCAGCACGTAGCCGCCACGATTCTGCTTGGCCCGGTACAGCGCCTTGTCCGAGCGCGACAACAGCGCCTCTGCGGTTCGGCCGTCGTCCGGCGCGACGGCGACGCCGACGCTCGCACCAAGATCGATCACCTGTCCGTCAACCTCGTACGGCCTGCCGATCGATTGCACGATCCGACGTGCCATCGCCTCCGCGTCGGACGCGGCGCGCTGCACCAGGACGAACTCGTCGCCGCCCATGCGGATCACGAGGTCGTCAGACGCGGCCAGCGCCTTGAGCCGTCCGGCGACCTGCTTCAGCAGCGCATCGCCGGCGGGGTGGCCGAACCGATCGTTGGCTTCCTTGAAACGGTCGAGATCCAGCGTATGGACGGCAACCATCCCGGCCGACAGCATCACGGGCAGATCCCTCGCCAGCACCGAACGATTGGACACGCCGGTCATCGGGTCGGAGCGCGCAAGTTGCTCGAACTGGCGCTTGAGCGTGATCTGGCTGATCGAGGCATTGAAGCTGAGCCGAACCATCTCGAAGCTCGCGACCACGTACATCAGGATGAGGAGACCGAGCCCGACATGACGGAGATCGGGTTGCATGAAGCTCACGATCGCGGCAGGCGCGGCGATCGCGGCGAGATCGAGCAGCGCCGCGACGGGACGTAGCGCCAGCCGCGCGACCACGCCGGCGCCGAAGCCGAAACCGATGCCGATCGCCATCACGGAGCAGAGCGCATCGCCCAGCACGATGCTGCGCGCGGCAAACACGCCGAGCACGAGGGCCGTTACCACGGTGCCGGCAATGTAGCGCCGTTCCCAGTGCACGGCCTCGGCCCGGCCGAGCCGTGGCGGAGCCGCGAGGCGGCGGCGAAATGCAAATATCTCGGCGAGACGGACAACGGCCACCACCACGCCGGCGACCGTCAGGCCGGCCGTCATCATGTCACCGGTCTCGTAGGTCGTGATGGCGCCGACCATCGCCTGGCAGGCGGCCGCGAGAATGGTGGGCATCATCGTGCCGTGAAGGCCCGTGATGACTTCCAAATGGACGGCGTCCGAAATCGACGCCGGTCCGGATTCCATTCTGTTGAAGAACATGCCAGCTCCCATCCACTGGCATTTATCTACCGAAGACCCGTAAAGATGCGTTCGCTACTCAACGATCGCATTTGAGCGTGCGGATTTACCGCGCATTAGCCATGTCTCGCCCCAGGACGGGCGGAGACGCTCATCGTCTCCGCCCCGCCACGCGGCGGTTACATGCCCAGCAAGCGAGGCAGCCACAGCGACAGGCCGGGCCAGTACGTCACAACCACCAGGAATCCCAGCATGGTCAGCAGCCACGGCCACACCGCGACCGTGAGCTCGGTGATGCCCATCTTGGCGATCCCTGAGGCGACGTAGAGGTTGAGACCGACCGGCGGATGGCACAGTCCGACCTCCATGTTGACCGTCATCAGGATGCCGAAATGGATGGGGTCGATGCCAAGCTTGACTGCGACCGGAAACAGGATCGGCGCCATGATCAGGATGATCGAGGACGGCTCCATCACGTTGCCGGCCACCAGCAGCAGCAGGTTGACGAGCAGCAGGAAGCCGATCCACCCCAGGCCCTGGTCGATCATCCATTGCGCCAGCGCCTGCGGCACGTTCTCGTAGGTCATCAGGAACGAGAACAGCACGGCGTTGGTGATGATGTAGAGCAGCATCGCCGAGAGGTTCGCCGATGACAGCAGCACGCGCGGCACGTCGCGCAGCTTCAGGTCCTTGTAGATGAACACGGCGACGATGAAGGCGTAGACCGCGCTGACGGCGGCCGCTTCAGTCGGCGTGAACAGGCCGCTGTAGATGCCGCCGATCACGATCACAATCAAGAGGATGCCCCAGATCGACTTGCGGAACGCATCGAGCCGCTCGAGGAAGGTGGCCTTTGGCATCCGCGGATAGTCGTTGCGCCAAGCGCGATAGAACGTCGTCGCGCCGAGCAGCGAGGCCAGCACGAATCCCGGCACGATGCCGGCGATAAAGAGCTTGCCGACCGAGCTGTTGGTGGACACGGCATAGAGCACCATCGGAATCGACGGCGGGATGAGAATGCCGAGCGAGCCCGACGTCGTGATCACGCCCGCGCCGAACCGCTTCGGAAAGCCCTGCGCGACCATGGCGGGAAGGATCACCGAGCCGATCGCCACCACGGTTGCCGGCGAGGAGCCGGAGATCGCGGCAAACAACGCGCAGGCGACCACGCCCGACAGCGCCAGGCCGCCGTACCAATGGCCGACCAGCGAGGTTGCGAAGGTGATCATCCGTCGCGCCACGCCGCCATGGGTCAGGAAGTTGCCGGCGAGAATGAAGAACGGGATCGCCATGATCTCGAAATTCTCGATGCCTGTGAACAGCTTCAGCGCCACCGATTCCGTTCGCACGTCGGTCAGCGTGAACATGAAGCTGAGCACGGTCAGGCCCAGCGCGATCGAGATGGGCATGCCCGTCAGCATCAACGAGAGCAGAAGCGCGAACACGATGAAGACACGCAGGCCGTGCGGCAGCGTGATGAGGTGGGCCGCATGCGCAAAGCACAGGGCGACGATCAGGACCGGCAGCAGCATCAGGATCCAGCCGAGCGGGCTGCGCTCGTCGCGGACGACCTGGCTGGGCGTGACCGGGGCCGGATGCACCGGGTCCGCCTCGATACCCTCGACGCCCGCCATGTCGTGATGCGGCAGCTCGCCGGTGCGATAGAACGACCAGGCGACCTGCAGGAAGCGGAAACACATCAGGCCGGAGCCGAGCGGGATCGTGAGGTACACCATCCACATCGGCGCTTCGAGATCGTTGGATTGCTGGCCGCTCTGCCACATGTGGGTGACGAAGGCGGCCCCGAAATAGCCGACGATGGCGGTGAAGAGCGCGCCGCACAGAAGGCCGAAGGTGATGACGCGCCGGCGCGACCCGCCAGGGAGGATGTTGACCAGCACGTCGACGCCGACATGAATGCCGGTCCGCACGCCATAGGCGGCACCGAACTTCGCCATCCAGATGAACATGTAGATGCAGAGTTCCTGCGCCCAGGACAGGTCGAGGGCGGCAAGCCACACGAACACCGCTCGCGCCGGCACGGCCAGGAAGGCGAGATTTCGCGCTTCCGCCCATTTGGCGATGTCGATCGACAGCCCGGCACCGTAGCGATGCAGCACGGCGACGAAGATGAGCGATGTCGCAGCCGCGATCATCGTCGCGATCAGCCACTCCTCGAGATGATCGAGAAAACGATTCAGCGCGCGCAGCAACTTGGTCCCCCCGGATTGGATCATTCAAGCGCAACGGCCGGGAGTGCGATCACTCCCGACCGTTGGTATTGTTCTTATTGGGGCGCAGCCCGTCAGTTCATCTTGACGTCGAGTTCCTTGGCGACGAGATCGAGCACCTCCTGCCCAACCCGCCCCTTTGCCCATTTATACGTCGGCTGCATCGCCTCCTGCCAGGCCTTGCGGTCGGCGTCGGTGAGATAATGCAGATTGGTCTTGCCCGTCTTCTTGATCTCGGCCAGCGCGTCCTCGTTCTCCTGGCGCGCGATCGAGTTGGTGTAGTCGGTCGCCTCCGCCATCGCCTTATCCAGCTTGGTGCGGATGTCGGGCGGAAGACCCGACCAGAACTTCGAATTGACGATGACGGCATATTGCAGATGCGCGTGATAAGACACGGTGATGTCCTTCTGCACCTCGTAGAACTTCTGCGTCAGGTAGTTGGACGCGGTGTTCTCGCAGCCGTCGACCACGCCGGTCTGCAACGCCTGGTAGACTTCCGAGAACGCCATGATCTGAGGGATCGAGCCCATGATGCGAAGATATTGGTCGGCGACCTTCGATCCGGAGATGCGGAACTTGAGGCCCTGAAAATCGGCCGGATTCATCAGGGGACGGTTGGCGGAGAGCATGTGGAAGCCGTTGTCCCAGTAAGCGAGGCCGGTGATGCCCTTGGCTTCAAGCTTCTGGAACAGCCACTTGCCGACCGTGCCCTTCATCGCATTGGAATAGGTCTGGTCGTCCTTGAACAGCCAGGGCAGGTCGAGCGCCTCGAACTCCTTGATGCCGAGTGGCGCGAATTTGGCCGTCGAGGGCGCAAGCATCTGCACCGAGCCGAGCTGCAGCGCCTCGATCTCTTCCTTGTCCTTGTAGAGCGTGGAGTTCGGGTACACTTCGACCTTGACCTTGCCGTCGGTGTATTTCTCGGCGAGCTCCTTGAATTTCAGCGCACCCTTGCCCTTCGGGGTCTCGTTGGCGACCACGTGGCTGAACTTGATGACGATCGGCGCCTGGGCGTGGGCGATGGCGGGAGCCAAGAGAACAGCCGCGGCGGCGACCGCGGTAAGCAGCTTGCGCATGAACGTACCTCCCAACAACTCCGAAACCGGTTTCTCTTGTTTTTCAGGTCAGTCCTGGCAGCAATCCGCTGCCCGAACAACTAGACCTAAGCCCAATTTGCTGCGGCCAAGCTAACGCGACGACCGCTGCATGCGCAACCCGGCGTCTGCGCGCGTCCAAGGGAACGAGCGCTTGTGCCGCAATGCGGCAGCGCCATCAGCCCTTGCGCTGGGCGACCATGAACAGACGCCGGAACGGGAACAGCGTCTGCCCCGCCGCATTCTTCGGATAGGCCTTTGCGACGCGCATCCCATAGGCGTCTTCGAACGCGATCTTCTCCTCGCCTTGCAGGACGTCGAGGTAGCGCGTCAGCCAGGTCCCCTTGGTCCATTCCTTGACGGGGTTCTCGCCCTCGAGCACCTGGAGATATTCGGTCTCCCAGATGTCGATGTTGGCCGACATCGGCGCCAGCAGATCGTGATAGAAGGCCGGCCCCTCGACCGGCGGCGCGGTGACGAGATGCTCCACCTTGGACCGCCACGGACCATCCAGCGCGGTCTCGCCGATCAGCACATGCGAGGGCGCGGTGAAGTTGCGCGGCATCTGCACCGCCAAGATGCCCCCACGCGTCACCTTCTCCATCAGCGACGGAAACAGTGCCGCATGATTGGGCAGCCAGTGCAGTGCGGCATTGGAATAGATCAAGTCGTACTGCCCGGCGGGACTCCAATGGCCGAGATCCTCATGTGACCATTCCACGTCAGGCGCGGCCTTCCGCCCCGCAGCGACCATCTCCGCCGAGCCCTCGACACCGGTCACGCGCGCATCCGGCCAGCGCTCCTTGATCAGCTTCGTCACGTTGCCGGCGCCGGCGCCGAGATCGGCGATCGCACGCGGGGCAAAATCCGGAATCCGCATCAGGAGGTCGACGGCCGGCCGGAGCCGATGGCCGGAGAACTTCAGATATTGCTGCGGATCCCAGACCATCGTTTCAGCCTTTTCTTTTTCGTGTTTCCTTCGCCGAGGCCCTTGGTTACCACTGCTCGTCTCGGTTCGGCAAATCGCCGCACGCGGGACAAGGCAGGAAACGAACAGCAAAGCGCAAAGCAACCAAGAGAGCGTGTGACCATGGACCTCGGGCTCAAATCGAAAACCGCTGTCGTCACCGGCGCGAGCATCGGCATCGGCCGCGCCATCGCCAAGGGTCTGGCGGCCGAAGGCGTGCGCGTCGTCGGCGTGGCGCGCCGCACCGATCTGCTTGCCGAGTTGGTGAAAGAAGCCGGCGGCGGGTTGATCACGCCGTTCCAGCAGGACGTGATGGCCAAGGACGCCGCCGAGAACATTGCGGCCTTTGCGCTGAAGGAGCTCGGCCATGTCGACATCCTCGTCAACAATGCCGGCGGCAGCCGTCCCCTCCCCGTCGATGCGCCCGACAGCAAGTGGGACGAAGCGATCGCGCTGAACTTCACCAGCTATCGCCGCATCGCGCATGCGCTGCTGCCGCAGATGATCGAACGCAAATGGGGCCGCATCGTCAACATCACCGGCAAGTCCGAACCGGAAGGCCTCAACGCCGCCTTCGCCGCCAAGGCCGCCGTGCACGCCTGGGCCAAGGGCCTGTCGCGCGAGATCGGCGAGCATGGCATCACCATCAACTGCATCCCGCCCGGCCGCATCATGAGCGAACAGATTCGCCGCAACTACGCGCCGGATTATCGCGAACGCTTTGCCGAGGAAGAAATCCCGGTGGGCTATTGGGGCGAGCCGGAAGATCTCGCGGCACTCGCGGTGTTTCTGGCCTCACCGGTGGCGCGCTACATCACGGGCACGGTGATCCCGGTGGATGGGGGACTGCGGAGATATCAGTTTTAGGAGTGAGCTCCTGAATCCGCTCGGCCCGCAAACGCCTGCAGTGCCCGGTCTGCCGCCGAACCTCACGGTTTGACGTAGCTCCAGCCCTGCTCCTGCAGCTCCATGACGCGGACGACACCGGATTTGACAACCGTGGCCTGCGGAATCAGGCTTATGTCCTTGTTCTCCACCTTCCGCATGTTTTCCTGCGTGTTGCCGCAGGCCTTGAAGGAGATTTCGGGATGGCTCATCGCGAGCACCTCGATGCGCGGCTTCACCGGCGAGGTGTCGTCGCGCAGCATGTGAAGCCCCGGACCAAAGGTGACGACCTCGATCGACACTGGTTCACCGAGATCGCGGTAGTATTGCGCGACGTTGGTCGCGTTGTTGAGTGTGAGGTTCATCATCGCAGGTTCGTTGGAATTGACCTGCAATATCAGCCGATGTGACTTCTTTGCGGCGACCTCAGGTTTGGTCATCTGAGCCAGCGCTCCGTCGTTCGCAGGGTTCCGCTTGTTGGTGAGGTTCTGCCCTGGTTTTCCCGCCTGCTTGTGTCGACTTGAATGCTTCTGGTTGCTCGCCTGGGTCGTCGCGCTCGCCTGCGGGATCAGCCGGTTGTCCTGCTGCGCCTGCGCGTCTGGTCCGGCCAGAAGCAGCATCGCCAAGCCGCTGATGACTGCCATCGCCAACTTCAGATCGATCATTTCGTTTCTCCCTTTCGCTTGGCCGTCACCGTCCTGGTCTCGCGACGGCATGCGGCCATTTGCATGCAGCCCCCACTTTTTCGCGCACTTTCTTGAATCCGCCGAGCGAGAATTGTCCCGCTTGCACCGCGCGGGTGCGGATGGAGAGACGCACATTGATGTGACCGTTATCGGGTAGCGATCTCAGCAACTGCACAACGTCGCCTCCGATAGCGACGCCGGAGCCGAATGACGGCGCGGCGGTCGTGAGTTGCATTGGCGGCTCCGCATTGAGCTGAAAGGAGACGGCGTATTCATTGGCACTGCGTGACATCGTCGGCCCTTCGATTACGACTTCCGTGCGGCCTTTACGGCAGTGGATTGCGAGTTGCATCGCAGCACCATTCGAACTGCCAACCGAAGAGGTGGTGGCCGTGACGATCGGTGAATAGTCGACTGGCGAGGTGGTCTCGCTGATCAGCCAGCCATCGTCTGACGCGCGTCGGCCGGGCGGTGGTATCCTGCGTGACAGATCCTGCAGACATTCCAGCCGTTCTTGCCCCGTCATCGCCGAGCAAGCCAGAAGTGTTTCCATGGGATCGGTCGTGTTTTGTGCGTAAGCGATTCCGCAGGCCACATTGAAAGCGACGGCGAGCGGAGGAGCCGCACCCTTCATGGCCGCGCCTGTGCGCTTCGTGCCTTGCGATCCAGCCAGTCCTGCGCGGCCTGGAAGCGGGTGAGCCCTGGCACGGTGGCCGCGAGATTGATTGACTGCCATTTCGGATCGAAGCCCGGCGCCTGCAGTCTGTCGATTCGCGAGAACAGGTAGTCGACGAGACGCGCCACGCGTTGATAACGGTTCGATTGTTGCGGCCAGTTGAATGCAACGAGCGCCGTCGGCACCGCAATCGTCGAGATCCGCTCGCCTTGCCTGATCAGGCTGGGATACTCGTTGGCCTCCAGGGTCGCGGGCAGATAATAGTCCTCGAACTTCCTGTCGTAGACGATCGGGAGGAACTTGAATCCAGCCTCCCAGCGGCCCTTTACGAAGGCGTCGACGGGTTTCGATGTAATGAACACGACGGCCGACATCTCGCCTTTGCGCATCTGTTCCAGAGCCACCTGATGCGGAATGAATGTCTTGTCAACATCGATGCCAAGACGACTGAAGATCAGCGGTCCTGAATAGGCCGCTGCGGTGCCCTGGGTGTTGAAGTTCACCTTCTTGCCGGCAAGATCCTGCAGGCTTGTGATCTCGGGCCGCACGAAAATGTGCAGCTCGGATGGAAAGAGATTGAGCAGATACGTGATGCGGCTTCGGATCTGCGGTGCCTGAACCTTATACTCGTCGAGTGCATCGGAATTGATGATGGCGGTATCGACGCCGCGCAAATACAGCAGCGCATTCAGATTGTCGGTGGCCCCCCGCGTGACGATCGGCAGGAGATGCAGGTTTGCTCCGTCATCGACGACGCGAGCCATTTCTGCGGCGAGGCGGATCGGTGCGCCCTCGAGCAGACCGCCGGCGAGCCCGACCGTCCAGGCGTTCATCCGATCCTTTTCATTTTCCGGCGGGAGCAATCTTCGGACGAGTTGAGCATCAATCCTGGTATTTCTCGCCGTTTGGGCTTCCAGGCAGGCTGTCTGAAGCAGCATCGCGACCGGCAGCAACCCGGCGAGCAGGAGCAGCGAGAGTGACCTTGGTGCCTCATTCATGTCGTTTCCCTTCCGAATCAGCCACCGCAACCGTTGGTTCCGCAGGACTGCAACATGTTCGCTCTCAGCGCTGCAGCGCCTCCAGCCGTTCCTTCGCCTCTCGAATGCCACCCCGGTGCGCCTTCGCGTAGAGCTCCCGCGCCTTGGCCGCTTCGCCGCGCGTTCCATAGGTGCCCCAGGCGGACAGAACCGCCGGATCGTATGTCTCCGCGAGCATGAAGCTTGCCTGCGCAATGTCCTTCTCGGCCGCGAGCTCGAGCACGATCCGCGCTGCACCGATATTTCCTTGATCGAGCAACGCCCTGGCGCGCGGGATCAATCGGGCCTCCGCCTCGTTCTGGTTTGCGGCTGTCAGCGGCTCCGCGACAGTCGCTTCCACGCGCCGCGTCGGCGGCAAGATCGGGCCTTCATTTGTTTGCTGGACCTGGAGGCGCGCATCGGCTGGGGCCGATGCCGATGCACGGTCGTTTTGCCTGGCTTCGGTCCCGCTCCGCGCCTGTTCCAGCGACTGCCGCAGTTCGGCAATCTCCCGGTTCGTTGCCTGTCGCTGCTGCGAGGCCGCATCGTTCGCCTCGCGCAATTGCACGTTCCGGGTTTCGATCCCACGGCGCGCTTCGGCAAGTTCCCTCGCCAGCGCGGCTGCATGCGCCTGGGCCTCTTCGAGAGCGCGGCGGTGTTGCTCGGCATTGGCCGCTACCGCGTGCGCTGCTCTGGCCTGGGCAACGAGATCGGCGTTCTTCTGCCGCTCGTCTTGCAAAGACTGCCGCAGCTCCGCAACCTGCCGCCCCACTGCCTCCTTTTGTTCTTCGGCCGCAGCATCCGCCATGAGCGATCCGCGAGGTATTCCGGCGAGTTCGCTCGCGAGTGCGGCGGCGCGTGACTGCGCCTCGTGGCGTTCCTGCTCAGCGCTCGCCGCTGCCGCCTGCGCGGTGTTCGCCTGCTTCACGAGGAGGCCACTTCTTTGCCGCTCCTGCTGCAGGGATTGCTGCAGTTCCGCGATCTCCCGCGCCGCCGCATCTCTCTGCTGCTCGGCCACATCGTCCGCTTTGCGGGATTGCGCCTTGCCGGCGTCGATCTCGCGACGGGCTCCGGCAAGTTCGTTCGCAAGCTCGGCGCTACTGGCTTGCTCCTGTTGAAGTGATTTCCGCAGCTCCTCCGCCGCGCTTTCCGCCGTGCGCGCGCGCTGGACCGCCTCGTCGAGCTCGCTGCGGGCTTCGGCCAGCTCGTGGGCGGACGCGTCAATGCGCGGCGCGTCTTCGCCCAGCCGCTGGCTTGGTTGCACCACACTCGCTGGCTCCGCCTGCATCGGGGGCCCAGTCGCTTCGCGCTGAAGGAGTGCTGGCAAGCCAGTCAGGATTTCCGGCCGCTGATCGAGGCTGAGGGTGCTCTCGCCCCCCATGCGCGTCATGTCCGGTTGCGCCGAGAATGGCGTGAACACGCCGAGCAGCGAAGCCCCGACGAAGACGACGGGGATCAGGATTACAGCCGCCACGAGCGAACCGCCCGATCGGTCGTCTTCTGGATCGACATCCTCCATTGCGGGGTACCAATGGGTAGGCGCAGGATCGATCGGAGTGCCGTCCTGCCAGACCCACTTGCCCGCCTCGCGTGACCAGTGGCCGACCTCAGTAGCCCCGGTCGCGTCTTCGACCCAGATGCCTTCTCCGCTGCTCGGTGCTGTTTCAATTGGCCGGCGCATGCATAACGCCTCTCTTCGACGGCAACTTTAGTGGCGCGGTTGACTCGGCCTGTCCGCATCAGGTGTTCGAAGAGAACACGCCAGATCGACAACCACGTCAGGGCGACGCGCCTCCACGATTAAATTTTTAAAAATATATAAATATATATAATTTTAACTATAGATAAGTCAAATTAAATAATGTCGGAATTCGCCCGCTTGCGACGCCAGGTTTGATCGCCGAGCGATGCCAACCCGCTGCGGATCCCGTTTGCGGCTTGCGCGCCCGCCATCCTGCGCCGGGTGAAATCAGAAGCCTCTCGCCGATGCGGCACAACCCCTCATCCCTGGCCTGCTGGCGGAACGATATACAGCGTCAGTGCAAACACCGCATAGATGAAGATCATCAGGGCGCCGACAAACCAGGCTGAGCGCCCGCCGGCGGTGATAAAGGCCGACGTGACGGTTGCAATCATCATCATGGTGACGGCGCCCGGCCAGAACTGCAGGTCCATCGGCGCGGGTCCCACAACATAGCTGAGCAACACTAGCGCGGGGGCAACAAACAGCGCGATCTGGGAGGCGCTGCCCAGCGCGATGCTGACGGCCATGTCGAGCCGGTCCTTGCGCGCAGCGGCAAAGGCCACCGCGAATTCGGCGGCGGCGCCGACCAGCGAGACGACGATGAAGCCGACAAAAGCCGGGCTCATCCCGAAGGTCTCCGCCGCCTTCTGCACCGACTCCACGAAGATTTCGCTGACCAGCGCGACCAGCACCGTGACGACAAGCAGCGTGCCGGCGGCTATTCCGATCGGCCAGCGCGCCTCCTTGTCCTCGCCATGATCGGAGCTTGCGAACAACTCCTTGTGCGTAACAAGCGAGAACAACAGGCCGAGTGCATAAGCGATGATGAGCAGGATTGAAATTCCGACACTGAGCTTGTTCAAGATGCCCCCGCCTTGGGGCAGGTGCTCGAGATCGGCGACGGCTGAAGGCGCAAGCAGGGCGACGGTTGCCATCAGCAGCAGGCCGGACGAGAGCCGCGCGCCGGCGCGGTTGTACTCCTGAACGTGGTAGCGCAGGCCGCCGAGCAGCAGGCAGGCGCCGAGCATGAACACCGCGTTGGTGACGATCGCGCCCGCAATCGAGGCCTTCACAAGCATGTACTGCCCCGCCCGCAGCGCGGTGATGGCGATGATCAGCTCCGTCAGGTTGCCGAGCGTGGCATTGAGCAGTCCGCCCACGGCATCGCCGGTCTTCGCGGCGACCGCTTCGGTGGCATGGCTGAGCAGCGCTGCCAGTGGCACGATCGCGAGCACGGCCAGCATGAATAGGAGCGTGTGGGAATGCGGGACCATGGCCTCGGCCACCAGCACGATGGGCACGAAGGCCAGCATCCAGAGCAGAGGGGTATTTCGGATGTCCCTGAGCAGCGTCTGCATGTCGACCGCCTTTCCATCGATGCACTGATGGAAAAGTTCGCGGTCCTTCCGGGGGAGTGTTGATCTGGCTCAACGTGCGCCGGGAGCGGCGCGCGGCTGTGCAGTGGACACCGGCGCCAGCATCGCATCCTGCCAGTGTTTTGCCCGACAGGTCAGCGCGATCGCGGCTGCGGATGTCGTCGCAACGCGTCGCAAAAAATCCCTTATAGATCAAGGAGCGCTCTACTGTGCATGGGGTTGTTTCTCGACTTCTTGTTTCAAGCCCCAAAAGAGAGCCGGAGAGCACGCGTCCGAAGCAGCTCATTCCGCCTGCAGGATGTCCGCAATCGCGTCCCTCGCCGCGATTGTGCCGAGCGTGTCGCCGACGTCGTCAGGCATGACCAGCATCTCGCCATGCGCCTCGTCCTTGAAGTCGAAGGTCGCGGTCGGCCCCAGGAAGGCCGTCGGCGGCGCGGACGATGTCGAGCAACTCGGCGGGGCGCACGGTGGTGCCTGATAGCTCAAGGCTCGCATGCCCGAGGCCGCATCGCCTCACCTTCGTGCATGCACAGCATGCAAGCATATGCCTGTGGAAGAGGGCCCGGCCGTAGTACATGCCGAAAGTCCCCCCAGCCCCGCCGCCGGAGCAACGCGCGAACGCAATGACAACCAGGCAATGACAATCACGTTACCTGCCGCCACGCGCGAGCCCGATCACACCATGTCCGATGGCCTGCCGGCCCGCCAGCGGCGCTGGGCCATCGCTGCGATCTTCACCGCGCTGGCGATGGCTTCGCTCGACACCGCGATCGCCAACATCGCGCTCCCCGCCATCGCCGCCGATCTGCACGTCACGCCGGGGCAGTCGGTCTGGGTCGTCAACGTCTACCAGATCGCGCTGGTCGCGACGCTGCTGCCGCTCGGAGCGCTCGGCGAGATCGTCGGGCACTAGCGCATCTATCTCGGCGGCCTGATCCTGTTCACCATCGCCTCGCTGTTCTGCGCGGTGGCGTGGTCGCTGGACAGCCTGCTCGTCGCGCGCACCCTGCAGGGGCTCGGCGCGAGCGGGATCATGAGCGTCAACACGGCGCTGGTGCGCTTCGTCTATCCCGGAAGGATGCAGGGCCGCGGTTTCGGCCACAACGCGCTGGTGGTCGCGACCGCCTTCACCTTCGGGCCGTCCATTGCGTCGGCGATCCTGGCGGTCGGCCCGTGGCCCTGGCTGTTCGCCGTCAACATCCCGTTCGGCCTCGTCGCGATCGGCATCGGCTTTGCGATGCTGCCGAAGACCCCGCGCGCCGATCACGGCTTCGACTTTCTCGGGGCGATCCTCGCCGTCGCCTGCCTCGGCCTGTTCATCACCGGCATCGGCAGCGCCGCGCACAATTTGTCGCCGGTGGTCGTGGGCATCGAACTGGTCTCCGCCCTCGCGCTCGGCTTCATCCTGACGCGCCGCCATGCCGGCCATCCCGCGCCGATGCTGCCGATCGACCTGTTCAGCCGGCCGATGTTCGCGCTGTCGGCGGCGACCGCGGTGTGCTCCTTCGCGGTGCAGGGCCTCGCCTTCGTCTCGCTGCCGTTCTACTTCGACGACGTGCTCGGGCGTTCACAGGTCGAGACCGGCTTCTTCATGACACCCTGGCCGCTGGTGGTCGGCATCATGGCGCCGATCGCGGGGCGCCTCTCCGACCGCTATGCCGTCGGCCTGCTCGGCGGCATCGGCCTCGTGCTGCTCGGCCTCGGCATGGCGCTGCTCGCCATGCTGCCGGCCAATCCCGCGATCGCTGACATCATCTGGCGCATGGTGATCTGCGGCATGGGGTTCGGCTTCTTCCAGGCGCCGAACATGAAGGCAGTGATGTCAAGCGCGCCACCGCACCGCAGCGGCAGCGCCTCGGGCATCGTCGCCACTGCGCGCCTGACCGGGCAGACGACCGGCGCGGCGCTCGCCGCAGCCTGCTTCGCGCTCGCGGGTCATGACGGCGCGACATTGGCGCTGGCGCTTGGCGCTGGCTTCGCCGCGCTCGGCAGCGTGATGAGCTTCCTGCGGTTGGCCGTGAAGTAGACCGGGCGCGTTGGCGCGCTTTTCAGGCGGGCCTCACGGCGTCTTCTCCGCGATCGGACGGCTCACGACTGCCGCCGCATCGAGCGGCTCGCATTTGACCGTCCGTATCAGCTTTGGCGGCCCTGTCCAACCCGCGGTCTCGCTCACGGGCACAAACGTGCTCCCTTGCGGCGCCAGGATGATCGGCTCCGACTTCAGGCAGAGATCGGGAAATGCGATGCCATGGCCGCCGGCTCGGGTGAACCGCCCGACCAGCATCTGGGAGGCCTGCATCCGCGTCGCCGGCGACGCCCGCATCGTACGCTCGGGATCGAACGCGCGATAGCACGGCCAGTCGGTGTGGTTCGGTGCGAACTCGTACACGACCCGGCACGCCGCCCCGGCCGATTTCACGAAAGGCATATTCGAAGGCGCCGCGGCATCGCGTTCGAAAACCAATATCTGCAGCGTCAACGCTTCCGTCGTCGCGCCGGATGTGACGGGCTTGCCCGCTGGGACCGCGACTTCCCCACGCGAGAACACCAGCTTGGTTCTGGGTCGCGCGTCCCTGGTCTCCAGCACCAGCATGGGCCTCTCCGCCCAGGAGCGATCCAGTTCCACCTCGCCGTTACCCATCATCAGCTGCACATTGCCGACGGAGGGCCTGTCCTTGGCGAAATCGATCATGCGGAGGTGCACGCTCGACTTTGCCGCCTCGAGGCTCAGGAAGCGCAGGTCGTCCACCTTGCGCGTGATCGGCATCATCGGATCGAAGCGATCGTCGATGTTGAACCGGACGATCTTCTTCAGCCTGGCCGAGAGAGGCCCTTTTGCGGCGGGCGGCGGTGCAACGTCGATCACGAGCAGGGCGCCTTCGGGCGAGAAAGTATTGCCAAAGGCGCGCTGCCAGACGGCGGTCAGCAGCGAGTCCGCCTGCTGCGCGATGTCCCGAGCGAAATAGATCTGCTGCCCGCGGCGAACCAGCGGAAAGTTCTGAAATGCGCCGAGTGCCGCGCCCTCGCGGACCTCCGTCTCGGGGAAGGTGACGCATTTGGACTGGTCGTCATGGTCGGTCTCCTCGACCTTCCGGGACGCAGAGCGCGAACAGAAGCTCAGATGGTGCTCTGCCGTTTTCTGCGGGCTGGCCGAGATCGCATAGATGAGATCCGAACTTCCGGGCACTTCCATCGGAAGCGGAGAGGTCGCGAACATGTCGACTTCCACGCGGGTCAGCGATGGGCCCGCGTCGACCGAGCAGAGATCCCGGGTCGGCAAGGTATTGGTGAGGAGTCGCGCCGCATCGGCGCTGACGACACAGGATATGCTGTTCTCCGAGTTATTCCGGCTCATCCAGATCAGATGGTTCTTGCCGGCTCCATCGACCAGGAGATGCGGCGCCGCGTGCCGCCGGCGTGGCGGCAACCAGACCGGCATGGTTTCGGTCAGCATGGGCTCGCGCTTGAGCAGCACGTCGGGCAACCGCGTCACCCCGACCGAGCGCAGTTCGGCGCTGACGGCGTTGGGATCGGTGGTCCACTCGAGAACGGGAACCGTCGCGCAGGTGATGCAGGTCACGGCCAGATTGGAGCGAAGGTTCTCGAACATGAGAATGACCTCATCGGGGTCACCCGCGTATTTGGCAGGTAGCGTCGCCTTGAATGGATGATCGACCACGCGGCTGACCTGAAACCCGTTCGACCGCGATGGATCCGAGTCGAACTCGAAATAGGTCGATCGGTCCCAGCCGCGATAGGCGTCGTAGCCTCCGAGACTCACGCCGGCCAGAACCATCTTGGAATCGGTCTGACAGCGCGCCGCGCTGCTCTCCTGACTGCTGTTTCGTATGTAGACGCACAGCCGAAAAGCCGCGTTTTGCAGGATCCGATCGCAATCGTTCTGGTTATAGCCGTAGGTCGCAAGGCCGTGGCGATAGCACAGGTCGTGAAAGACGCAGGCCTGCCTGAAGCGCTGCAGGACGAGATGGCGCTTCTGGTTGGAATCAGTCCCGCCGTCGAACAATATGTTGGCCCAGGGCGGCAGGCTGCAGTTCAAGCCCTCGCCGCTTCCGCCGATGGTACTGACGACGTCCGGCCCCGATTGAAAGGCGGTGATGGTGGCGGGCATCTCGCCGTCGGTGATGTCGTCGACGTTCTTGTAGATGGAATCGGCGATGAAGGAAGGCAGATACGCAAAGGCCAGAGCCGCCACGGCAATCAATGCTATCGACCAGCGGATCACCTTTCTGAACATGGCTCAACCCCGCTAAAGCCAATCTGGCAATGACGCAGCCGCGCATCGAAATCATGACGGGCCCGGTGTCGTCCTGATGACGATCAGCTTGGGGTTGTTCGGCTGTCAAGCCGGGATCTCGCACATGACAGCCACTTTGATAGCCGGAAGGCCTGCCCGCGGCGCATCAAAGCGCCCCACGGCCACCCGTAGGCTTTCCGGACGTCAGGCCAGATGCCGAATCTCGGACGCGTCCATTTCCACGACGGGATTGGGCATGTCCTGGTCCAGCGCGGCCAGACGCTCGTCGATAGCCGCGATCACCTTGCGCGAGAACGGTCCAAGATGCGCATAGGCCGCGATCATCTGCACGGCGATGCGTGCGGACGAGGTGTCTCGCTTGGCGCAATTCATGAAAGTCTGCCAGAGCGGCCCCCGTGCCTCGGGAAGGGCGGTGACCACCTTGTGCACCGTCTCCATCGCCCCGAGCCTGGCGCGGATGTCTCCTGCGGCGAGTTCGGGTCGTTGCCTGGATCGGTCGAGCAGCGTCATCAGGCGGTCGACGCGTCCTGCATAGGCCGCCGGGCTATAGGTGTGCTCCAGCACCCGCCTGTAGTCCATCAGGATGTCGCGCAACGGGCGGACCGGATCGAAGTTGATGCCGGCCGTGCACTGATCGGCGCCGATGGTCGGCGCCACATCGTGTCCCGGATGCAGCCGGCCTTCGCGCTCGAGTCGGCGCGTGAGCTGCGTGTTCGGCAAAGCGTAGAGCAGGCCGACCATGGCGACGGGAATCGCCGCCTCCTCGATGAATTCGATCATGGCCTCCGCCATCGAGACCTTCTCGTTGTCGAAGCCGACGATGAAGCCCGCGGTGACGAGCATGCCGGCGGCGTAGATCTTGTGGATGCTCTCGGCGATGTTGCGCCGCGTGTTCTGTTTTTTCCGCATCGCGACCAGCGTCGCCGGGTCCGGACTTTCGATGCCGACGAAGATGCCGAAGAAGTTGGCCGCCCCCATCAGCTCCAGCAGCTCCGGATCGTCGGCGAGGTTGACCGAGGCTTCCGTGGAGAATTCGAAGGGATAGCCGTGCGTACGCTGCCATTCGGCGAGCTTCGGCAGGAATTGCCGCAGCGACTTCTTGTTGCCGATGAAATTGTCGTCGACGAAGTCGAGATGGCCGCGGTAGCCCATCCGGTAGAGCGTCTCGAGCTCGACGAACATCTGCTCGACCGTCTTCGTCCGCGGCACGCGCCCGTAGAGCTCGATGATGTCGCAGAATTCGCAAGTGAAGGGACAGCCGCGCGAATACTGCACACCGAGATAGAGATAGTCCTCGAACCTGAGCAGATCGAAACGCGGCACCGGCGTCTTGGTGACGTCGGCCTGAAATTTCGGCGCGGTGAAGGTGCCGGACCGCGCGCCACTTTCCCAGGCCGCGATGAATTCGTCGAGGACGCTCTCGGCCTCGCCGAGCACCCGGAAGTCGGCCCGCTCATAAATGTGGGGGCTCGAGGTGGGGTCGGGACCGCCGACCACGACCGGCTTGCCGGCGGCGCGGCAGAGCTCGATCAGGCGCAGCGTGTCGGCCTGCTGCGGCATCATTCCGCCGGTGAACACGACGTCGGCCCAGGCGAGATCCTCCTCGCCAAAGGACGCCGTATTGCAATCGATCAGCCGGACCGTCCAGCTCTCGGGCAACATCGCGGCAACGGTGATCAGGCCCAAGGGGGCAGCAGGGCGCTTGACGCCCATCACTTTGCAGGATTCGCCAAAGCTCCAGAAGGACTCTGCCGAGAACAGCGGGTAGAGCATCAGCACGTTGCAGGGACTCGGCACGTTCATGGAACTCCTTTTGTGTCGGCTCAGTGTACCAAAGCGCCGGCGTCTTGCATCCCGGCAAAAAGGACAAACTGTCGCCGCTGTGCAGGGCGCAATCGGGCCTGGAACCGGCCTTTACGGCCGGACGTCGCGTAAAGCCGCGGATTGGCGCCCATGGAAGAGACCTCAACCCGAATCGACTGGCGCAGGGATGAGGCAAAACAGCGCTCCAGTCCACACCCTCGCGCGGCCGAGCAATGCATCCTGGTTAGCCCTCGGAGTGTTGATTTGAACAGTTCCAATTTGCCGGACAGATTGCGCCCCTGAGTTCAGTCGGTGGATTGGGCCAATCAGGGGACTTGCGATGGCAAACCTAACAATCAACGGAAAAACCTTCACTCTTGACGTCGAGCCGGATACGCCGCTGCTCTGGGCGATCCGAGAGAATGCCGGCCTGACCGGCACCAAATATGGCTGCGGCATTGCACAATGCGGCGCCTGCACGGTTCATATGGACGGCGTGGCGATGCGCTCCTGCGGCGTTACGGTCAGCGAGGCCGAGGGCAAGAAGATCACCACGATCGAGGGTCTCGCTTCCGGGGATTCGCTGCACAAGGTGCAGGAGGCCTGGATCGCGCAGGACGTGCCGCAATGCGGCTATTGCCAGAGCGGCATGATCATGGCGGTGGCGGCGCTGCTGAACGAGAAGCCCAAGCCGACCGACGCCGACATCGACGAGGCCATCACCAACATCTGCCGCTGCGGCACCTTCGCGCAGGTGCGCGAGGCGATCCACACGATCGCAAGCGCGTAAGGAGCCGCCCATGAACAAACACGTCTCTCCCAAGATGAATCGTCGTGCCTTCGTCATCGGCACGGCCGCGGTCGGTGCCGGTCTCGCCATTGGCCTCGACCTCCCCTTCGGTGGCCCCGCGGTGGTGCGCGCCGCCGACGGCTCGCCCGAGATCGGCGCCTGGGTCGTGATCAGGCCCGACGACACCGTCGTGATCCGCATCGCGCGTTCCGAGATGGGCCAGGGCTCGCTCACCGGTCTCGCCCAGCTCGTCGCCGAGGAGCTCGAATGCGACTGGACCAAGGTCACGACGGAATATCCGACTCCCGGCCAGAGCGTCGCCCGCAAGCGCGTCTGGGGCGATTTCTCGACTGGCGGGAGCCGCGGCATCCGCTCTTCGCAGGACTATGTCCGCAAGGGTGGCGCGACCGCGCGCGTGATGCTGATCCAGGCCGCCGCCGATGCCTGGAAAGTGCCGGCCTCCGAATGCACGGCCGCAAACAGCGTCATCACCCATACGCTCTCGGGCCGGACCACGACCTACGGCAAGGTCGCCGAGGCCGCAGCCAAGCTGACGCCTCCGGCGGAGGTCAAGCTGAAGGATCCGAAGGACTGGAAGCTGATCGGCAAGGGCGTGAAGCGGCTCGACACCGTCGACAAGACCACCGGCGCCATGATCTACGGCGCCGACATCAAGCTGCCGGGCATGCTGAATGCCGCGATCAAGGACTGCCCGGTGTTCGGCGGCAAGCTGAAGAGTTTTGACGAAGCCAAGATCGCCGGCTTGAAGGGCGTCAAGAAGGTGGTCAAGGTCGGCGATACCGCGGTCGCCGTCGTCGCGGATACCTGGTGGCACGCCAAGACCGCGCTGGACGCGCTGCCGATCGTCTGGGACGAGGGCGACAACGCGAAGGTCTCCAGCGCGTCGATTGCGAAGTGGCTGGCCGAAGGGCTCGACGACGCGCAGCCGGCCTATGTCGGCAACAAGAACGGCGACGCGAAGGCCGCGATCGCCGGCGCCGCGAAGAAAGTCGAGGCCGTCTACAGCTATCCCTACCAGAACCACGCCACGATGGAGCCGATGAACGCCACCGCGCTCTATACGGCGGACAAATGCGAGGTCTGGTGCGGCACGCAGAATGGCGAGGCGGCCTTCGCTGCCGTGCTGGAGGCTTCCGGCCTGCCGGCCGAGAAGTGCGATGTGCACAAGGTGATGCCAGGCGGCGGCTTCGGCCGGCGCGGCCAAACCGACTATGTCCGCCAGGCGGTCATGATCGCCAAGCAGATGCCGGGCACGCCGATCAAGCTGTTGTGGTCTCGCGAAGAGGACATGGCGCACGGCCGGTATCACCCCATCACACAGTGCAAGATGACCGGCGCGTTCGACGCCAACAACAATCTGATCGCGCTGCACTACCGCCTGTCGGGGCAGTCGATCCTGTTCTCGCTGCGTCCCGAAGCGCTGCAGAACGGCATGGATCCCGCCGCATTCCAGGGCGTCGCCCAGTCCGGAGAGGCCGCGTTCGGCTATTCGGTGCCGAACCTGTTGATCGAGCATGCGATGCGCAACCCGCACGTCCCGCCGGGCTTCTGGCGCGGCGTCAACGTCAATCACAACGCGATCTACATGGAGTGCTTTATGGACGAGCTGGCCCAGGCCGCAGGCCAGGACCCGCTCGAATTCCGCCGCAAGCTGATGGGCAATCACCCCAAGCATCTGGCGGTGCTCAACGCGGTCGCCGAGAAGATCGGCTGGGACACGCCGGCGCCGCAGGGCGTCTATCGCGGCATAGCGCAGGTCATGGGCTACGGCAGCTATGTCGCCGGCGCCGCCGAAATCTCGGTGACCGACGGCAGCAAGATCAAGGTGCATCGCATCGTCGCCTCCACCGATCCCGGCTACATCGTCAATCCGGCGCAGGTGGAGCGGCAGATCGCCGGCTCCTTTGTCTATGGCCTCTCGGCGCTGTTCTATGGCGGCTGCACCGTCAAGGACGGCAAGATCGAGCAGACCAACTTCGACACCTACAACTCGATGCGCATCAACGAGATGCCGAAGGTGGAATCGGTGATGGTGCCGAGCGGCGGATTCTGGGGCGGAGTCGGCGAGCCGACCATCGGCGTCGCGGCGCCGGCGGTTCTCAATGCGTACTTCGCCGCGACCGGCAAGCGCATCCGCTCGGTGCCGCTGCGCGACCAGAACATCACCTTCGCATGAAGCATGATCCGGAAAAGTGCTAAGCGGTTTTCCGAAAAGATCATGCTCAAACAACAACTCGCGGCGGCCACGTCGGCCGCCGCAGCATTTTTCGGACAAGCCTCATGAATGCGCCGGTGACACGGCGGAATGCCATCCTCGGCATCTCCGTCGCGGCCACATCGCTCGCCGCACCTTCGATCCTGCGCGCGCAATCGGCGGGCCGCGTCGTCGTGGTCGGCGGCGGCTTTGGCGGCGCGGCTTGCGCCCGGGCGCTCAAGCGTGCCGACGCGAGATTGCGGGTCACCCTGATCGAGCCGAACAAGACGTTCATCGCTTGCCCGTTCAGCAACGAGGTGATCGCGGGCCTGCGCGAGATCGAGGCGCAGCAGTTCGGCTACGACAAGCTCGCCGGCGCCGGCATCACCGTCGTCGCCCAGGCCGCGACGGCAGTCGATGGGCAAAAGAGTAGTGTGACCACGGGCGATGGCACCGCGTATGGCTATGACCGGCTCGTGCTCTCGCCCGGCATCGACTTCCATCTCGATGCCCTGCCCGGATATGACGAGGCAGCGTCGGAGACGATGCCGCACGCCTGGAAAGCCGGCGCGCAAACGCTGCTGCTGCGCAGGCAATTGGAGGCGATGGCGGACGGCGGCACGGTCGCCATTGCCATCCCAGCCAATCCTTCTCGTTGCCCGCCCGCGCCTTACGAGCGCGCAGGCCTGATCGCGCATTACCTGAAGACGAAGAAGCCGCGCTCGAAGGTTCTGATCCTCGATGCCAAGGACACTTTCTCCCAGCAGCGGCTGTTCGAGAAGGCATGGAAGGAACTCTACGGCGACATGATCGAACGCGTCGCACTGTCGCAAGGCGGCCGCGTCACTTCGGTTGATCCCGCGACGAGAACCATCGTCACCGAATTCGGCAACTACACCCCTGATGTCGCCAACGTCATCCCGCCGCAGCGCGCCGGCCATATTGCCGGGATTGCGGGCGCTGCGGATGCGACCGGCTGGTGCCCGATCGATCCTGTCACGTTCGAGTCGAAACTGGTCCCGAACATCCACGTCATCGGCGACGCCTGCCTTGGCGGCGGCATTCCGAAATCGGCCTCCGCTGCAAGCGCGCAAGGCAAGGCATGCGCCGCTGCGATCGTCAGCCTGCTCGCCGGCCGCACGCCCGAAGCGCCGCGGTTGACAGGCATCTGCTACAGCACCGTCGCCCCCGGCTACGGCTTCTCGCTCGCCGGCAACTACCAGCCCAGGGGCGACATCTTCGCCGAGGTCGAGGGCGGCGCGACCAGCCCGGTCGATGCGCCACGCGAGCTGCGCGCCCGCGAGGCGGCTGAAGCCGAGCGCTGGTTTCAGACCATCACGGCGGAGACGTTTGGCTAGGACATGATGGAACGGGCCTGCCGCCACGACCACAGTGCGCCCCCTCCCCCGCCTGCGGGGGAGGGTTGGGGAGAGGGTGTCTCAACAGCGAAGACTCCCCTAGAGGAAAGAACCCTCACCCGGCGCTGCGCGCCGACGTCTCCCCCAAACGGGAGAGGCAAGAGGAGGCCGCGGCTCGATCTCTCGTCTCACATTTCTTCGATTGCCGCTGCGGTGGTCGCGCTAAGCCTTACACTTGCTGCCAGCGTGAGAGCCGAAAAACTCTTGCCCTACACAATCGTCAACGACGGCATTCCAGCCTCGCTCACAGGCTCCCCCGGCGATGCCGCGCGCGGCCGCGCTCTGGTGCTCGCGCGCACCACGACCTGCATTCTCTGCCATTCCGGCCCATTCCCGGAAACGCGGTTCCAGGGTGATCTCGCGCCTGACCTCGCCGGCGCCGGGAACCGGTGGTCGGTGAGCCAGTTGCGGCTTCGACTGGTCGATGCCTCGCGCTTCAACCCGGACACCATCATGCCGTCCTATTATCGCACCGACGGCCTCGTCCGCGTCGGACGCAGTTTCGCCGGCAAGCCGATATTGTCGGCTGCGGAGATCGAGGACATCGTGGCCTTTCTTGCAACGCTTCGGGACTAGGTTCATGCCAACCACGCGACGACAATTCCTGAGCCTCGCCGGAGGCGTGACCGTCGCCGGCGCGGTCCCGATCGTCACTCTGCGGCCGCTCGAGGCGACACCGGCGATGCTCAACGCCGCGATCCGCAACGTCGTCGGCGAAGCACAGATTCGCAGCGGCAGGGTGAAGCTCGACATTCCACCGCTGGTCGAGAACGGCAACACGGTGCCGATGACGGTGAGCGTCGCAAGCGCGATGACGGCGGACGACCACGTCAAGAGCATCCACGTCTTCAACGAGAAGAACCCGCAGCCGAACATCGGCAATTTTTATCTCAGCCCCTCCTCCGGGCGAGCCCAGGTCTCGACGCGGATTCGGCTCGCCGATACTCAGAAGGTGGTCGCGATCGCACGTCTCTCCGACGACACATTCTGGCAAATTGCCGCCGAAATCGTCGTGACGCTGGCCGCCTGCACCGAGGAGATGAACTGATGGCCGCTCTCATCAACGTTCCGGCCAAGGCCAGGCGCGGCGACATCATCGAGATCCGCACGCTGACCTCGCACATCATGGAGACCGGTTTCCGCCACACCGCCGACGGCAAGCTGGTGCCGCGCGACATCATCACGAGCTTCACTTGCCGCTACAATGGCACCGAGATCTTTCGCGCCGATCTGTTTCCGGCGATCGCGGCCAATCCCTATCTGTCGTTCTTCACCGTCGCCAAGGAGAGCGGCAAGTTCGAGTTCGAATGGATCGGCGACAACGGCTATTCGTCCACTGCATCGGCCTCGATCATTGTCGAATGATTTCTTGGCGCGCGATAGCGGCGGTGGCATTATTCGCCGCGGCGGTCCCCACCCTGCTCGCCGGCGAAATCCCGCCCGATGCACGCCGCTCCGGCTATTCCTTCATGGGCCCGGACACGCGCGCCATGCAGGACGACGACACCACCAATCCCGGCATGCTGTTCGTGCTCGACGGCGAAGCTCTCTGGGCAAAGAAGACCGGCAGCACCAACAAAGCCTGCGCGGATTGTCATGGCGATGCGCGCAGCAGCATGAAGGGGGTCGCTGCGCGCTATCCCGCCTTCGACAAGGCGCTCGGCCGCCCCGTCACGCTCGATCAGCGGATCAATCTCTGCCGCGCCGATCATCAGCAGGCGACACCGCTGCCCTACGAGGGCCGCGACCTGCTCGCATTGTCCGCCTTCATCGCCCACCAGTCGCGCGGCACCGCGATCACGGCCGGTGACGACCCAAAGCTCAAGCCCTTTATCGCGCAGGGCCGCGCGCTCTTCATGCAGCGCGAGGGCCAGCTCAACCTCGCCTGCACCAACTGCCACGATGACAATTTCGACAAGCGCCTCGCCGGCGCGCCGATCACGCAAGCGCAGCCGACCGGCTATCCGCTCTACCGCCTGGAATGGCAGACGCTGGGGTCGCTCGAGCGGCGGCTGCGCAGCTGCATGACCGGCGTCCGCGCCCAGGCCTATGACTATGGTTCGCCCGAGCTGGTCGCGCTCCAGCTCTATCTGATGTCGCGGGCGCGTGGCCTGCCGATGGAGACGCCGGCGGTGCGCCCCTGAAAGAAACCGGCCGGGACGCCGCCCGGCCGTTCCGCGAGACTTGAGGGCACGCTTACTCCGCCGGCGCGGCCGACATCTCCGGATGCGCGGCGTAGGGCTCGCTGGCGCCGAGCTTGGCGGCGGCGAACAGGCCCGCAGCCATTACTGCGTAGGCCAGGGCCACCGCGGGCGTCACGCCAAAGCCGCCGCCGATGCCGACGGCCTCGCCGTGCATGAAGCCGAAATAGGTCAGCACCGCCCCGACCAGCGCAAAGGCGGACGCCTTCTCGAAGTCGCGCTCGATGATGAAGACACCGATGGCGCCGAGGATGAGACCGCCGAGGATGGAGCCGCCGCCCATCACCTCGAGGCCGTGATAGAACACGCCCTGCTGCGGCAGCGCGGCGATCGCGGCGGCCTTGACCGCATCGGCTTTGTCGGCCGCCATTCCGCCGACGGTTGCCGCCGCATTCATGGTGGAGCCCAGCATGGTGTCGATCTGGAGCTTGGCCCAGGCGGCTAGATGCGGGGTCAGCGCCAGCACGATCGCGGGCGCGTGCTTGACCGGTGTGGTCTGGAACGCCTGCGCGCCGATCAGCATACCGATGTAGAGCAGGATCGGCGAGATCGCGACGACCGGCACGAGTGCCAGCAGCACCGAGATGATGCCGAACCAAGACAGCACGACCACCATGATGCCCGTCGCCGCCGAGTAACCGATCCGACCGCCCATCGCCTTCCAGCCGGGATGGCCGATATAGACGGCGTTGATGAAGGGATTGCCCATCAGGCAGCCGATCAGGCTGACGACGCCGTCGGCGGTGAGCACGCGCGTGGTCGGATAGTCGTCACCGGCCGCTTCCGCGCTCTCGACATTGTCCATGGCCTCGACGAGGTCGTAGATGCCGAACGGAATGGCGGTGACCAGGATGATGCTGAGGAATTCGAAGCCGGAGAAGACGTAGCCGACAGCCGGGATCGGCACCGAGAAGCCGAAGTTCGCAAAGGCGGCGCCGACGCCTTTGAGACTCAATCCGCCGAGACCCAGCCCGAACAGGTTCGAGCCCCAGGCGATGATCATGCCGGCAGCGATCGCGACGAGGCCCGCGGGAACGCCGCGCCAATACTTCACACGGCCGAACCAGCTCACCAGGATGATGGCGAAGCAGACGAGACCAATCTGCGGCGTCATGTACATCTCCAGCGCCGGCCGCATCGAGATGAAGGTGACGGAGACGCCGGCAAGCGTGCCGAGCAACGCCGCGCGCGGCGTGATCCTGCGGATGAAGGGCGCGATGAAGCCGCCGATCATGAGAATGAAGCTCTGGAAGAACACCCAGACGAGCCCCGCCGACCAGCCCTTGAGCGGATCGCCGGTCTTCAGCGTGATCGGCAGCATGATCACGAAGGTGACGATGAACATGTGCGGCACGCTGACGCCTGACGGTAGCGCGCAGACGTCGTTGCGGCCGGTCTTCTGGGCGAGGCGATAGGCGAGATACGCATAATAGAAGGTGGACAGGCACATCATCAGCCCAAGCGCGGGCAGGATGCGGCCGAACACGAGGCTATCAGGCATCTTCAGCACGAAGCGCAGGAGCCCCGTGAGCACCAGCATGTTGACGAGGATGTTGGTGCCGAAGCCGAAAAGCGCGTTCCAGTCGCCCGATGTCCATAGCGCCGGCTTGAACCCGGACTTGTCGATTTCAGATTTGCCGGCCGTCCCCGTCAATGTGCTCATGACAATACCCCTATGTGGTCGAAACCTTCATTGCCTCCAGAACTGCGGCCGAGTCCGCGACCCAGCCGAAGATGCCGCCCTGGGCCTTGATCATCTTCAGGCCCATCTCGTGAAATTCGGGGAAATAGGATGCGCAGCCATCGGCGATGACGACGCAGCGATAGCCGCGGTCATTGGCCTCGCGCACCGTGGTGTTGACGCACACCTCGGTGGTGACGCCGCACACGAGCAAATTCTCGATGCCGTATTTCTGAAGGATGTCGCCGAGCTCGGTCGCGTAGAACGCCCCCTTGCCTGGCTTGTCGATCACGATTTCGCTGTCGAGCGGATAGAGCTCGGGAATGATGTCGTGGCCGGCCTCACCGCGAATGAGGATGCGTCCCATCGGACCGGGATCGCCGATGCGAAGGCTCGGCGCGCCGCGCTCGACCTTCCCCGGCGGCGCGTCGGAGAGATCGGGCAGATGCCCCTCGCGCGTGTGGATGACCAGCATGCCGGTGGCGCGCGCCGCCGTCAGCACCGCGCCGACCGGCTTCACTGCGCGCGCGAGCTGGCTGACGTCGTTGCCGAGCGTTTCGCCGAAGCCGCCGGGCTCCATGAAGTCCCGCTGCATGTCGATGATGAGAAGCGCGGTGGCGAGCCAGTCGAGCTTGATCGGCTCGGGCTCGGCGCTGACGACGCCCCTTGTCGGCTTGGCTGAGTTCAACATGACGCAGGCCTCGCGAGAACTCTCTTGGCCAAGAGTTCTGCAAGCGCCGTGCCATTGTGTACAATTGCGATTGGAGGGAGAGCTTCGAGAAATTCGCTGCTCTGTCAAAACGTTACGAGAGGAGTGCGCGTGTGCTCATTCGTTATGCGGGGGTTTTACGGCGTGCATTTGCCCAATGCTTAAGCGGTGGCAAGGCTTTCACCAGCCGTCATTCCGGGGCGCGACGCAGTCGCGAGCCCGGAAATCCAGCGGGCCGCAATACCCGAGGTGAAATGGATTCTCTGATGCGCAATCGCGCACCATAGCTCGACGCGACGCGTCGCCCCGGAATGACGACGCACGTGTGTGGCGACGCCTTGCCCCTACCGCCCAGCCCCATACAGCCGCCGATACTCTTCCTCATACGGCGCATAAGAGTCCTTCAGCGTCGCCATGTTCAGCAACATGGTTGCCACCATCGTGCCCGCCCCGTCGAACACGCGCGTCTTGACCCACGCGCTTTCGGTGCGGCGGCTGCCGGAGAGCGCGACCACCTCGCGCTCGACTTCGTACGCCTCGTCGACGAAGAGCGGCCCCTTCACGAGGCGGATCTCCTGATCGGCGAACAGGCCGACGGCCGGGCCCCTGGCCGGTAGCGGATCGTCCTTGGAGCGGTACTGGAACAGCACGCTCAGCATCTCCATCGGAATGACGGGCTTGCTCCACGGATTATCCGCGCCCGAGTAGTAGGGCGAGCTCTCGGTGATGACGGCGAGCTTCTGCCTGAGCGAGAACGGGTAGAGGTCGCCCATATTCTGGTCGAACGCCATGCGCACCGACTGCCGCTTGCCGGTCCGCGCCACCTTCACGTCGCGAAGGATCACGGCATCGGCCAGCGGCTTGAGCTCGCCGAGGCGGGTCTCGAGCGCGGTCGCAACCGGCGCATCGCCGACCGAGGCCGTTCCGCGCAGCACCTCGGTGCCGTCGCGCTTGACCATTTGGACCTGGCACTGGCTCGTGCCGGGCAATGGCTTCGACAGGATCGCTTGCACCTCCTCGCCTTCGTAGCAGACGCTGCGATAATGCGCGGACAGGCAGCCCGTCTCGAACCAGGTACGACCCCATAGCCGTTCGCCGAGCGGCGCGAACTGGCTGAAATGGGTCGGCCCTTCGATGGTGCCGCCCTTGAAGCCGAGCTTCTGGGCTGTTGCGTCGTCGTGGATCGAGGCGTGCGCGTCGTAGGTTTGCGTTTGCAGCATCTGGCGCGGCTGGCGCCACGGCCCGATCAGCGCCTCGGCCGTCTCCGTGATCTCGGTATCGAATGCGTTCGCGGTCATGGTGCTCTCCACAGGAAGCCATGACTAGCAGGAGCGCCACGGATGCGGCCAGCGATATTGACTTCGCCGGCCCATGCCTTTGACTGTCACAATTCGCGTCGCGCAGCCGCAATCCCTCCCGCAGCGCAAACCCCAACGCCGAACGAAAGACAAGGACTCCCGAAATGACGCTGATGCAGGTCGAGCTGGACGATAAATACCGGCTCGAATCGAAGCGGATCTTTCTGTCCGGCACGCAGGCCCTGGTCCGGCTGCCCATGTTGCAGCGCGAACGCGACCGGCTCCAGGGGCTCAACACCGGCGGCTTCATCTCGGGCTATCGCGGTTCCCCGCTCGGCATGTACGACCACGCGTTGTGGCGGGCGAAGTCGCACCTCCAGCAGCACGACATCGCCTTCGTGCCCGGCCTGAACGAGGATCTGGCGGCAACCGCCGTGTGGGGCAGCCAGCAAGTCGGACTGTTTCCCGGCGCCAAGGTCGATGGTGTGTTCGGCATCTGGTATGGCAAGGGCCCCGGCGTCGACCGCTCGGTGGATGCGCTCAAGCATGCCAACGCGGCTGGCACCTCGCTCAACGGCGGTGTGCTGGCACTCGCCGGCGACGACCACGGCTGCCAGTCATCGACGCTGGCGCATCAGAGCGAGCAGGTGTTCGCGGCCGCGCTGATCCCCGTGATCAATCCCGCGACACTGCAGGACTATCTCGATCTCGGCCTCTACGGTTTTGCGCTCTCGCGCTTCTCCGGCTGCTGGGTCGGCTTCAAGGCGATCAGCGAGACCGTCGAGAGCTCGGCGTCGATCTACAGCGATCCTGAACGTATCCAGATCAAGCTGCCTGACGATTTCGAGATGCCGCCGGGCGGCCTCAACATCCGCTGGCCCGATCCGCCGCTCGAAGCCGAGAAGCGGCTATTCGGCCCGAAGATGGCCGCCGTGCAGGCCTTCGCCCGCGCCAACCAGCTCGACCGCATCGTGCTCGATTCAAAGCCGGCGCGGCTCGGCATCGTCGCGACCGGCAAGGCCTATCTCGACCTGCGCCAGGCGCTCGCCGATTTGGGCATTACGGACAAGGACGCGCAGGATCTGGGCTTGCGCATCTACAAGGTCGCGCTGACCTGGCCTCTTGAGGAGAGCGGCGCGAAGCGTTTCGCCGAAGGTCTTCAGGACGTGCTGGTCGTCGAGGAGAAGCGCGGCTTCATCGAAGACCAGCTGATGCGCATCCTCTACAATATCGATGCGTCCAGGCGCCCGACCGTCACCGGCAAGCGCGACGAGCGCGGCGCACCGCTGCTGCCGAGCGAGGGCGAGCTGACGCCGACCATTGTCGCGTCTGCGCTGGTGGCGCGCTTGCGCAAGCTCGGCCATCACAGCCCGGTGCTGGAGCAGCGCCTCGCCCGGCTCGAGGCGTTCGACAATCCCGTCACCACCAGCGCCCAGATCAAGCTCGCGCGCACGCCGTTCTTCTGCTCGGGCTGCCCACACAACACCTCCACGCGTGTGCCGGAGGGCAGCCGCGCCATGGCCGGCATCGGCTGCCACGGCATGGCCCTGAGCATGCCAACCCGTCGCACCGATCTGATCTCTCATATGGGCGCCGAAGGCGTGAACTGGATCGGCCAGTCGCCCTTCACGAGCGAGACGCACATTTTCCAGAATCTCGGCGACGGCACCTATACCCATTCCGGGCTACTTGCGCTGCGTGCCGCTTCCGCTGCCGGCATCAACATCACCTACAAGATCCTCTACAACGACGCCGTGGCCATGACCGGCGGCCAGCCGGCCGAAGGCGCCTTCAACGTCGCGCAGATTGCGCACCAGGTCTGGGCCGAGGGCGTCAAGCGGCTCGCGATCGTTTCCGACGATCCGTCCAAATACCCGCAAGGAAACTATTTTCCGCAAGGCGCGACCATCCATCATCGCCGCGAGCTCGACGCCGTGCAGCGCGAGCTGCGTGACATCAAGGGCCTCACCGTCATTGTCTACGACCAGACCTGCGCCGCCGAAAAGCGCCGCCGCCGCAAGCGCGGGCTCTATCCCGATCCCGCCAAGCGCGCCTTCATCAACGAGCTCGTCTGCGAAGGCTGCGGCGACTGCTCGCAGGCCTCCAATTGCGTCTCGGTGCAGCCGCTGGAGACCGAATTCGGCCGCAAGCGCCAGATCGACCAGTCGAACTGCAACAAGGACTTTTCCTGCGTCGAGGGTTTCTGTCCGAGCTTCGTCACCGTGCATGGCGGCACGCTCAAGCGGATGAAGACCTCGGCGGTCGATTCCGGCCAGCTCTTCGCCGATCTGCCACTGCCGCCGGCGCGTGAACTCGACGGTCCCTACAACATCCTCGTCACCGGGATCGGCGGCACCGGCGTCATCACCATCGGCGCCCTGCTCGGCATGGCTGCCCATGTCGACGGTCGGGGTTGCTCGGCGCTGGATTTCACCGGCCTGTCGCAGAAGAACGGCGCGGTGATGAGCCATGTGCGCATTGCTCCGAAGCCGGAGGACATTTCCGCCGTCCGCATCACCACGGGCGGCGCCGACGTCATCCTCGGCTGCGACATGATCGTCTCGGCCGGCCCGGCCGCACTCAGCCGCGCCGAGCGCGGCGTGACGAAGGCCTACATCAACGCCGATTTGCAGCCGACCGCGAGCTTCGTGCAGAACCCCGATCTCGACTTCGAGATGGGCACGATGCAGACCGTGCTGCGCGACGCCATCGGCGACAAGAACCTCGACATCATAGACGCCACGGGCATTGCCGCCGCGCTGATGGGCGACAGCATCGCCACCAACCCCTTCATGCTCGGCTTCGCGTTCCAGAAGGGCGCGATTCCGCTGTCGCTGGAGGCCCTGCTCCGCGCCATCGAGATCAACGGCGCCGCGATCGAGATGAACAAGCTCGCCTTCACCTGGGGCCGCCTCGCCGCCCACGACATGTCGCGCGTGCGCAGCGTGCTTCAGTTCAAGGCTAGAGCGTCCGCGCCGGCGAAATCGCTCGACGACATCATCGCGACGCGCGTGGAATTCCTGACCTTCTATCAGGACAAGGCCTACGCCGACCGCTATCTCGCGGCGGTCGCCAAGGTGCGCAAGGCGGAGAGCGCCGTTTCGCCCGCGTCGACGGAACTGACCGAGGCCGTCGCGAAGAACCTGTTCAAGCTGATGTCCTACAAGGATGAGTACGAGGTCGCGCGGCTCTATACCGATGGCAGCTTTGCCAGGAAGGTGTCGGAAAAGTTCGATGGCGATTTCACGCTGAAGTACCACCTCGCCCCGCCGATCTTCGCCAAGCGCGACAAGGTGACGGGACATCTGCAGAAGCAGGAGTTCGGCGGCTGGATGATCCATGCCTTCCGCGTTCTCGCCAAGCTCAAGTTCCTGCGCGGCGGCCTGTTCGATCCGTTCGGCCGCACCGAGGAGCGCCGGACCGAGCGGAAGCTGATCGCGGATTACCTGGCGATCATCGATCAGCGGATCGTCAGGCTGCAAGCGGCGCAGATCCCGCTGCTGACCCGGCTTGCACGGGTGCCCGAGACGATCCGCGGCTTCGGCCATGTCAAGGAAGCAAATATCAAGCTGGCGGCGGCCGAGACGGCGCGGCTGGAAGCGGAGCTCGAGAACAGCCGCTTTGCGGCGGCGGCGGAGTAGCGGTCGGGAGAACGTTCTCTCCACGCGTCATTGCGAGGAGCCCTTGCGACGAAGCAATCCAGACCGTCGCCGCGGAGTGATTCTGGATTGCTTCGCTACGCTCGCAATGACTGAGAAAAGCGAGACGACAGTCAGACGGTCGCCTTCGTCGCACCCGCCGTCGCCACACTCCCCTCCGCCAGATGCCGCCCCGCGATGTACCCGAACGTCAGCGCCGGCCCGAGCGTGATGCCCGGGGCCGGATAATTGCCGTTCATGATCGAGGCCATGTCATTGCCGCAGGCGTAAAGGCCGGAGATCGGAGTGCCGTCCTTGCGCAGCACACGCGCTTGCGCATCCACCGTCATGCCGATGGCCGTGCCGAGATCCGCCGGATGGATGCGCAGCGCGAAGAACGGCGCGCGGACGATCGGTGCGACGCAAGGGTTGGGCTTGTGAACGGCATCGCCGAGATGGCGCTGATAGATGGTGCTGCCGCGACCAAATTCGGGATCGCGCCCCTCCTTCGCATCGGCATTGTAATTCGTGACCGTCGCTGCAAGCACGGATGGCTTGATGCCGATCAAGGCTGCGAGCTGCGCGACATCCGCCGCCTCGATCAACTCGCCGCTCGCCACATAGCGCCGATAACTGCGCGTGAATGGTTTGATGCGGCCGAGGCCGTAGGCCCACAGGAACCAGCGGTCGCAGATCAGGTGGAACGGCCGGTCCAGCTCACCATTGGCCTCGCGCAACATGGCAAGCACGAACTCGTGGTGGGACAGCGCCTCGTTGACGAAACGCCTGCCGGCCGCATTGACGGCGATCACGCCGGGCTTGGCGCGATCGGCCGTCATGTGCGGGAACACGCCGCGGCTGCCATCAGTGCGGCGGAATAGCGAGGCCGGGACCCAATAGGCTGCGCTCGTCGCGTCCGTGTTGAGCGCTGCACCGGCGGCAGTCCCAAGCCGAAGCCCGTCGCCCGCAGCCGACGGAGTGGCCGCCGAGATCAAGCCTGCGCCGGCCGGGAAGAAGCGTTTGCGCAAGCTCGCATCGTGCGAGAAGCCTCCGGTCGCGAGCACGACGCCGCGACGCGCTGAGATCAGGCGGTCGCGGGCGCCGTGGCGGATCACCACGCCGGCGGCGCGCTCGTCCCGCATTGATAGGCGCTCGACATCAGCGCTGAAGAGGAGATCGGCCCGCCGCGCCAGCAGCGTGGCATACAGCTGCGCGGCGAGCGCATTGCCTTGATGCAACGTCGTGCCGCGCGGCGATCGCAAGCGTTGCCACGCATACGCGGACACCAACTGCGCCGCGCGCAAGGTCGTGCACAACGACGTTCCGATCCAGGCGCAGATGCGGAAGGTCGAGGCGGCCGACCATCATCCCGCCGAACAGCGTGCACTCCGGCAGCGGTGGCCGCAATCGCGCGAAGTTATTTCCCAGCCGGGCACCGTCGAAGACAGCCGGCTCCAGCACGCGGCCGCCAGGCGTCGCCCCCAGCCGTTCCGGATAGTAATCGGGATAGGCCTTCACCGGCTGGAGCCGCACCTCGGTGTTGGCTTCGAGCCAGGCGATCGCCTCGGGCCCGCGCGCCAGGAAGGCGGCGCGCAGGCTGGAATTCGCGGGCTCCGGGACCGTGCTCGACAGATACCGGACTGCATCGGTGACGCTGTCGGAAAGTCCCGCCTCCTTCGTCTTGTGATTGGCGGGGATCCAGACCATGCCGCCGGACCAGGCGGTGGTGCCGCCGACGAAGGCGGTTTTCTCGATCACCAGCACGCGCAGGCCTTCAGCGGCAGCGACGGTCGCGGCCGTCATGCCACCTGCACCGGCGCCGATGACAATGACGTCGTAGGTCTCGTGCGCCGGCATCATGCGGCAGGATTCCGTGAGCGAGGCATGACACCGTCATACCGCGCCCACGGGCTTGCAGCTAGCGCGCCTTCTTGCGTTCGATCGGATCGATATCGATCGCCCGCAGGCGGCCGAGCCGCAACACGTCCATGGCGAGCCGCCGGCCGATCCGGTCGCGATCGAGCACGCGGATCAGATCATCGACGCCGTTGATCTCGACGCCGTCGAGCCTGATCACGACGTCGCCGGGCAACAGGCCCGCCTTGGCCGCAGGTCCATCCGGCTCGATCTGCATCAAGAGCGCGCCCATCTTGTTCTCGACGCCGGCGAGCACCGCATGCCGCCGCGGGACCGGTGCCGTCTGTCCGGCAACGCCGATATAGGCGCGGCGGACGTAGCCGTGGCGGATGATCTCCGACAGCACGAATTGCGCGGTGTTGCTGGCGACCGCAAAGCAGATCCCTTGCGCGCCGTTGATGATGGCCGTGTTGATGCCGATCACCTCGGCATGCGACGACACCAGCGGGCCGCCCGAATTGCCGGGATTGAGCGCGGCATCGGTCTGGATCACGTCCTCGATGGTGCGCCCGCTGACCGAGCGGATCGAGCGCCCGAGCGCCGAGACGACGCCGGCGGTCACGGTCGATTCGAAGCCGAGCGGATTGCCGATCGCGATCACCAGCTGGCCGCGGCGCAGGGTCTTGGAGTTACCGAGGGCGGCATAGGGCAAGTGGCGCGCGCCGTTGGCGCGCAGCAGGGCAAGATCGGTGTCGGGATCGACGCCGAGCACCCGCGCGTCACCGACATGGCCCTCGACGTCGCGCAGCCGAATTTCCTTCGAACTGCCGACCACATGGCTGTTGGTGAGGACGAGTCCATCCGGCGAGATCACGATGCCTGAGCCGAGCCCGCCGCGCTCGCGGCCGTTCGGCGCCTTCGGCCCGGTCTCGACGCGCACGACCGCGGGACCGACACGGTCGGTCACGTCGATCACGGCATTGGAATAGGCGTCCAGCAGGGCCCGGTCACCGACCTCGGCAGACGCCGTCGTTCGCGATGACGCTGCGTCATCGGCGATATCTGAAGTGAAGTCCAGCATGGCAAGAGTCCTTGAAGGCTCACACAAATGGTGGCCTGTTCCCTGCCGCGCAAGATGCGCGCCTGGAGCGCAGGGCTGGACTGCCCAGATGGCTAGGGCGCTCGCCTCAGCGAACCGCCTCTTGCCTTGACCGGGTCGAGCAGCGTCCAGTCCCCATCCGGAAGCACATGGCCCCTGGGGAACGGCGCGCGCAGCTCGATTCCGAGCGAACCCAGCACGCGGTCGTCGCGGTAGTAGCATTGCAGCACGACACGGACGAGCGTTGCCGCGGCGACGCCGCCGCTGTTGCGAAACTCCTGCGCCACCGCATCGCGCCTTTTGGCATCGAGCTCGGAGAGCGGCTCTCCGGCGAGGCGCGCCAGATGATCCAGTGCCGCCGCCACCAATCTGGTGTCACGGCCGAGCGTTGCCAGCATGTCGGCCTGGATCACGGGATCATCGGCGCCCGGCACCTTGTACTCGTCGCTGGCAGGAATGATCATTGCGGCGATGGTGCGCAGGTCATCGCGCTGCCTGCGTGTCAGTTGATTGTCTGCGGACATCACGACCTCAATCGAACAAATTGGCGAGGCGCTGCTTCATCTGGTCGGCGATGTAGAGCGCGAGGGCCTGGATGGTGGACGTCGGGTTCACGCCGCCCGAGGTGACGAAGATGCTGCCGTCGACGATGAAGAGGTTCTTCACGTCGTGCGAGCGGCCCCATTCGTTGACCACGGAACGTTCGGGATCGGTGCCCATCCGCGCGGTGCCGAGGAGATGCCACCCGCCCCAGGGGATCGGATTGTTGATGCAGATGTCGGTCGCACCGGCGGTCTCGAGAATCTCCCGCCCGCGCGCCAGCCCGTGCTCCATCATTTTCCGGCTGTTCTCGCTGATCGTATAGTCGACCTTCGGCGCGGGGATTCCGTGACTGTCCTTCAGCACGGGATCGAGCGTGACGCGGTTGTGCTCCTCGGGCAGATCCTCGCAGATCGCCGACACCGCAAGCCGATGACCGTTGAGCTTGCGGAACACGCGATGATGGTCGGCGCCCCATGGCAGAATGCCTTTCTGCTCGCTCGCGACCGCCTCGAACACCGGCCCCGCGCCGCGGCCGAATTGGATGCCGTAGCCGCGCACGAAACCGCGCGACAGGTCGGTGTCGTAAAACTCCTTGCTCCACAGGCAGGTCGGCGGCGCACGATTGCTGTCGGTCGGCTCCTTCACAAATCCGTATATCTGCGCATAGGGATGAAACATCAGGTTCTTGCCGACGAGGCCGGACGAATTTGCAAGCCCATTGGGAAAGCGCCCCGAGGCCGAGTTCAAAAGCAGGCGCGGCGTGCCCACGCCGTTGCAGGCGATGATGACGACGTGCGCGGGCTGAAACTGCTCGACGCCGTCCTTGTCGTAGTAGACGACGCCCGAAGCCATGCCGTTCTCGTCGGTGGTGATCTCCCGCACGCGGCAATGGGTGCGCAACTCGACCCCGGCGCGGATCGCATGCGGCCAATAGGTGATGTCGGTGGAGGACTTTGCGCCTTGCGCGCAGGCCGGCGTGCAATGGCCGAGATTGATGCAGCGCGCCCGGCCCTCATAGTCCATGGTCGCGACCGTTGTATCCGACGGCCACCAGTGCCACCCGAGCTTGTTCATGGCCTTGCCGATGATGGCGCCGGACAATCCCATCGGCTGCTGCGGCATCGGCGGATGCGTCAGCGGGGAAAGCGGATCACCTGACAGGCCGGACGTACCCATCATGCGGTCGTTCTCTTCGAAGAACGGGGTCAGCGCGTCGTAGTCGATCGGCCAGTCGTCGGCGACGCCGTCGAGCGTCTTCACCTTGAAATCGGAGGGATGCAGCCGCGGCCAATGCGCGGTGTACATCACGGTTGAGCCGCCGACCGCATTGTAGTTGACGACCTTGATCGGGGAGTTGTCGTCGTTGATCGGGTAGTCCTCGGGGCGGCCGCGGACATTGGGGCTCGACGACCACTCGCCGTAGAATTTGGCCTCCCAATCCCGGCCGGTGCTGGGATATTCCGCTGGGTTCATCCAGCCGCCCTGCTCCAGGCAGAGGACGTGCATCTTGGTCTCGGCCAGCGACCACGCCACCGCCGCGCCTGAAGCGCCGGCGCCGATGATCAGGACGTCCACGGGGTCTTTCATCGCAACTTCTTCCTCCCCCTCGCCGCTTCCCGGGCGATTCGGCCTTTCGCGGCTAGCGAGGCCGGCGAACGATAGGGTCAGAGCGACGGCCGAGTAAAGCCGCGAGGCCGGAATGTCACACTTCGCAGGGTGCAGACCATTGGTATCGCCACATCCCGATGCTAGGAACGAGACGCACGAGCCATCGATAGCGAGACCGTATGTCCTTCCGAAATTTCTTTGCCAGCGCCCGCGCTTTTGCGCTCGTTTCGTTTTTCGCCTTGTCCGGATTTCTGGGCACCTCCAACCCTGCCTCGGCGCTGACCGGCGCCGCGACGGCCCGCGACGGCAACTCCATCCAGCTCGGCGACGTGATCTATCGGCTGGACGGCGTCGATGCGCCCGAGCTGGACCAGGTCTGCATCGACGATCACGCCGATGCCTGGACCTGCGGCATCGAGGCCCGCGATCAGCTCACGAAGCTGATCAAGGGACGCGTGGTGCGCTGTGACGATGTCGGGCCGGAAAAGAGCTTTGGCAAGCGGCACCGGGCGATCTGCACGGCCGAGGGCGACAAGTCGACCTTGAACGAACAGCTGGTCAGGCTCGGCTTTGCCGTCGCCCGGGAGCCGATCAAGGCCAACGTCAAGCCCGTCGCGGCCGAAGCCAGGACAGCCGCCGCCGGAATCTGGAAGGGCTGTTTTGTTGCACCGCAAGATTTTCGCGCCGGCAAGAAAGACGGCACGCTCCTGGGCACCGCCTGCCGGCCCGACCGCGACAAGGAGATTCGCGCCGTGCTGTTCCCGGAGGAACTGACGATGCCGCCCAGCTGCAGCATCAAGGGCAAGCTTGCGGTGCGCGCCCGCGTGACCGGCAATATCGGCATCTATCATTTGCGCGGTTGCCCGAGCTATCCCGCGACCACGAGACCCGACCGCTGGTTCTGCTCGGAGGACGACGCCCAGGCCGCCGGCTTCCGCAAGGCCTATAATTGCCGCCGGCCAAAATGAACGGGCGAGTTCCGCACCTGTGAGTAGTATTCCGACTACGTATTGATCCGGGATTGAACTTCGTCGGCAGTTGCTGCATTTGTATGCGTACGCGAGCGCCTTGCGCGAGCGTTTCCTTGGCAACAATCCGGCTCCGGCCCGATTGTCTTTGCTCGGGCGTTTCCTCCCTAGACTTGGCCGCTTGTCACGAGCAAGCGGCCGTTCTTTTCTGTGCGGGTCTATCACTGCATCCGCATGATCTGGTCCATCGGCGGCATGTTCGCATTGAGATGCGCCATGATCCACACCGTCCCGCCCACCACCAGGAAGACGACCAGCAGCCCGAAGGCGAGCGCCAGCACGTTGTTGGTGTTGTCGGGCCCCGTGGTGATGTGCAGGAAAAACACGAGATGCACACCCATCTGTGCGATCGCAAGCACGATCAGCGCGACCGGAATCGAGGGCTGCCAGACCAGGTCGGTGCCGGCGATGAAGAACGACGTCGCCGTGAGCAACAGCGCCAGAACAAGACCGACGACATAGCCCAGGATCCGCTCACCGACGCCATGCTGCTCTTCCTCGCCCGGTGCGAGGTCGTGCCCGGCCGGAATATGCGTCTGATCGCTCATGGGGCACCCCCAAGCAGGTAGACGACGGAGAACACCCCGACCCAGATGATGTCGAGTGCGTGCCAGAACAGCGCAAAGCACATCATCCGCCGCAGCACGTCGGCGCGAAAGCCTTTCGCAAAGACCTGGGCCATCATGGTGAGCAGCCAGAGCACGCCGGCCGAGACGTGCAGCCCGTGGCAGCCGACCAGCGAGAAGAACGCGGTCAGGAACGCGCTGCGCGACGGACCGTAGCCGCGGGCGACAAGGTCGGCGAATTCGCGGAACTCGAGCACGAGGAATATCAGCCCGAGCACGCAGGTCACGGTCATGCCGAGATAGAACCAGAACCGGTTGCGTACGTCGGCGGCGATACTGGCCATGCCGCAGGTGAAGCTCGAGAGCAGCAGGCAGACCGTCTCGATCGCGACATTCCTCTGCTCGAATATCTCCGCGCCCTTCGGGCCGCCGGCAGTCTGGCCGGAGAGCACGGCATAGGCGGCGAAAAAACAAGAGAACATCACGATGTCGGAGAGCAGGAAGATCCAGAAGCCGTAGGCGGTCACGATCCGCTTCGGCGCGGGTCCGGGATGCTCGATAACGAGCCCGATGTGATGGGGATCGGCGTGCGCGTGGCCAGCGGTCGCGGTCATCGCCATCAGACCGCCCCCGCCATGCTGACGAGGCTGCGCCGTTCCTCGATATTGACGCGGTCGATTGCCGCGACCTGTTCGGCCGGGATGACGTATTCGTCATGGTCGCGCCAGGCGAACACGACGAAGGTCGCGAACGCGCCGATGCCGCCCAGGATCACCATCCACCAGATGTGCCAGATCAGCGCAAAGCCCATGATGGTGGCGAAGAACGCGCAGACGAAGCCGGTCGGCGAATTGCGGGGCATCTCGATGTCCTGATATTCGGGCACTTCGTGCTCGAGCGATTGCTGCCGGGCGCGGGCCTTCATCTCCCAATAGGCGTCCTCGCCGCGCACATCGGGATTGAAGGCGAAATTGAACACCGGGGGCGGCGACGACGTCGCCCATTCCAGCGAGCGCCCGTCCCAGGGATCGCCGGTGCGGTCGCGCAACGCCTCGCGGTTGCGGATGCTGACCACGAGCTGCACGATCTGGCAGATCACGCCGATCGACAGCACGGCCACGCCGACCGCCGCAACGATCATCCAGGGCCGCCAGGACGCGACGTCGTAGTGTTGCATTCGGCGCGTCATGCCGAGCATGCCGGCGATGTAGAGCGGCATGAAGGTGACGTAGAAGCCGAGGAAGGTGAACCAGAACGCGGCCTTGCCCCAGCGCTCGTCGAGGCGAAAGCCGAACGCCTTCGGAAACCAGTATTCGAAGCCGGCGAAGGCGCCGAACAGCACGCCGCCGATGATGACGTTGTGGAAGTGCGCAACCAGGAACATGCTGTTGTGGAGCATGAAGTCGGCCGGCGGCACCGCGACGAGGACGCCCGTCAATCCGCCGATGATGAAGGTGACCATGAAGCCGACCGACCACAGCATCGGCGTCGCAAAACGGATGCGGCCGCCATACATCGTGAACAGCCAATTGTAGATCTTCACGCCGGTCGGTATCGCAATGATCATGCTGGCGATACCGAAGATGGCGTTGACGTCGGGCCCCGCCCCCATCGTGAAGAAATGGTGCAGCCAGACCATGAAGGAGATGACGCAGATCGCCATGGTCGCCAGCACCATGGAGCGATAGCCGAACAGCGCCTTGCCGGAGAAGGTCGAGACCACCTCGGAGAAGATGCCGAAGGCGGGCAGCACCAGGATGTAGACCTCGGGATGGCCCCAGGCCCAGATCAGGTTCATGAACATCATGACGTTGCCGCCGGCCTCGTTGGTGAAGAAGTGGAAGCCGAGATAGCGGTCGAGCAGCAGCATCGCGAGCGTGGCGGTGAGGATCGGAAAGGCCGCGACGATGAGAAGGTTCGAGGCCAGCGTGGTCCAGCAGAACATCGGCATGCGCAGATAGTTCATGCCCCTCGTGCGCAGCTTGAGCACGGTCGTGACGAGATTGATGCCGGCCACCAGCGTCCCGACACCGGAGATCTGCAGCGACCAGGCGTAATAGTCGACGCCGACACCGGGCGAGTAGGCCAGCTCCGACAGCGGCGGAAAGGCGAGCCAGCCGGTGCGCGCGAACTCCCCGACCACGAGCGAGACGTTGACCAGCAGCGCCCCGGTCGCGGTCAGCCAGAAGCCGACCGAATTGAGCGTCGGAAACGCGACGTCGCGCACGCCGAGCTGGAGCGGCACGACGAGGTTCATCAGCCCGATCACGAACGGCATCGCCACGAAGAAGATCATGATGGTGCCGTGCGCCGAGAAGATCTGGTTGTAGTGCTCGGGGGGCAGGTAGCCCTGCGACTGATAGGCCACCGCCTGCTGGATCCGCATCATGATGGCGTCGCTGCCGCCGCGCAGCAGCATCACCGAAGCCAGCAGGATGTACATGACGCCGATGCGCTTGTGATCGACGCTGGTGATCCATTCGCTCCAGAGATAGGGCAGATGTCCCTTCACCACGACCCAGGTCAAGACGCCGAGGATTGCGACCAGCACCACCGCGCCGGCGACGAGCGGAATCGGTTGATCAATCGGAATGGCCGACCAATCGAGCTTACCGAGCATCATGGCCTCCACTGTGCGGACGGCCCGCTTCGGATGCGAGCTCCGGCCCCGGCCCCGGCGGAATGTGCTGGCTCGCGATCAGGTCGAACAGCCGCGGATCGTCCAGGCGGTAGACAGGCCGGCCCTTCTCGATGCCCTGCTGCATCAGCTTCTTGTATGTGTCCGCATTCAGCACCGCATCCGTCCTCGCCGTGGTCGCGACCCATTCCGGAAAGGCGAGCGGCGAGACCACGTTGACGTCGAACATCATGTCGGGAAAACCGTCGCCGGAGAAATGCGCGGACAGGCCCTGGAGCTTGCCTTCATTGTCGGCGCGCAGGTTCAGCTTCGTCACCATGCCGTTCATGGTGTAGATCATGCTGCCAAGCTGCGGGATGAAGAACGTGTTCATCACGCTCGACGATGTCAGCTGGAAATTCAGCTCGGCGCCCGCGGGCACCGTCAACGTGTTGATGGTGGCGATGCGCTGGTCCGGATAGATGAACAGCCATTTCCAGTCGAGCGAAACGGCCTGTATCCGCACCGGACTTCCGGTGCCCGGCACGGGCGCGGCCGGATCGAGCTGATGCGAGCCGATCCAGGCAACGCCGCCGAGCAGGATGACCGTGAGTGCAGGGATCGACCACACCACCATTTCCACCCGGCCGGAATAGACGAAGTGGGGCTGGTAACGCGCTTTCGGATTCGAGGCGCGAAACCAGAAAGCAAAGCCGAGGATCGCGATGATGGTGGGTACCACGATCACGAGCATGATGAAGACGGAATCGACCAGGATGGTGCTGTTGCCCGCGGCCACGGGCCCTTGCGGATCGAGCAGATTCATCGGCAAGCCACTGGTAGTTGGGAAGCCCCGGGACTGAGCCTAGCGCGGGAAAGGCTCCGGCAGCAAACGCCGAGGCCTCAGAACGGTTCCTGGACTGCAAGGGTCAGTCATGCGCGACAGGCCGGCCGCAGCATGCAATTCCATGTGATGTCAATGACATGTACGCAGGAGCCGCGCGCTTCTCTCCGGACGGGGCGATTGCTAATCTGCACGAAAATAATGGGACGAATGGTGCCCGTACCGGGGAGTGAGCTGTGATGCGCTTGAAGGACAAGGTCGCGATCGTCGTCGGGGCCGGGCAAAGTCCCGGCGAAGGCATGGGCAATGGCCGCGCCACCGCGCTCACCTTCGCGCGCGAGGGAGCGAAGGTCTTGTGCGTCGACCATCATCTGGAGTCGGCGCAGGAAACGGTGGCGATGATCACCGCGAAACATGGCACCGCCGCGGCCTTCGAGGCCGATGTGACCAAAGCTGCCGACATCAAGACGATGGTGGTCGAGACGCAGTCGCGCTGGGGCCGGATCGACGTGCTGCATAATAATGTCGGCGTCAGCCTCGCCGGCGGCGACGCCGAGCTGCTGCAGCTGACCGAGGAGGCGTTCGACCGCGTCGTCGCCATCAATTTGAAGAGCTGCATACTCGCCGCGAAGGAAGTGATCCCGATCATGCGCGCGCAGAGAGGCGGCGCAATCATCAACATCTCCTCGATGGCCGCGATCACGACGTATCCTTATGTCGCCTACAAGGCGACCAAGTCGGCGATGATCGCCTTCACCGAACAGCTGGCGTATCAGAACGCCGAGTACGGCATCCGTGCCAATGTCATCCTGCCCGGCCTGATGAACACACCGATGGCCGTCGACACCCGCGCCCGCGAATGGCACAAGACCCGCGCCGAGGTCGAAGCCGAGCGCGACAGCAAGGTGCCGCTGCGCAGGAAGATGGGCACCGGATGGGACGTCGCAAACGCCGCGCTGTTTCTGGCATCCGACGAGGCGAACTTCATTACGGGTGTGACGCTGCCGGTGGATGGTGGTGCCAGCGTGCGACGGGGGTAGGTCGTTCTTCTCCCTCTCCCCGCACGCGGCAGCGCTATCGCATATGAGATGTGGCTATGGGCACCGGCTGTCTCCACAACGTCGTGGCCGGGCTTGGTCCCGGCCATCCTCGCCTTTCCACACAGCACACAGAACGTGGATGCCCGGGACAAGCCCGGGCATGACGACCTCTGCAGAATTCAAATGCGATTTCCCTGCCGCGTGCGGGGAGACGCGAAGCATGCTCGGTCACCGCGAATATGTCACCCGCCAGATCGTGCCGTTGCCATCTTCCGAAACGAGCAGCGATCCATCCTTCGCCACGGCGACGCCGACCGGACGCCCCCACACCTCCGAGTCGCTCACGACGAATCCCGTGACGAAATCCTCATACTCGCCGGTCGGCTTGCCGTCTTTCATCCGGATGCGGATCACCTTATAGCCGGTGCGCTTCGAGCGGTTCCAGGAGCCATGCTGAGCGGCGAAGGCGTCACCCTGGTATTCGGACGGAAACTGCGTGCCCTGATAGAAGGTCATGCCGAGCGAGGCCGAGTGCGACTGTATGAGCACGTCCGGCACCGTCACCTTGTCCTTGAGGTCTGGGCGCGCGCCGGCGTGGCGCGGGTCCTCGTTGCCGCCGATGTAGAACCAGGGCCAGCCGTAGAACGCGCCCTGCTTCACGCTGGTCACGTAATCGGGCACGAGATCGTCGCCGAGGCCGTCGCGCTCGTTGGTCGAGCACCAGGGCAGACCGCTCTGCGGCTGGATTGCGAGGCCGACGCAGTTGCGGAGGCCGGTGGCGTAGATCTTCCGCTCCTTGCCGTCGGGATTGAAGGCCAGCACGGTGCCGCGCTCGGTCTCGCTCGCCCACGCTGCGCCGAGCGGTTGCGCTCTCGACCACGCCTCCATTCCGCCCGGCGGCGTGCCCATGCCTTCGGCAACGTTGCTGAGCGAGCCGACCGAGACCAGCATGCGCCTGTTGTCGAGCGTGAAGGCGATGTCGCGCGTGGAATGGCCGCCGTCATGCGGCAGGCTTGCCACGATCGTCTCCGCCTTGCCGCGCGCCTTGAGATCGCCGGCTTGATAGGGAAAGCGGACGACGCTGTCGGTGTTGGCGACATAGACCCATTGCGGATTGTCGCCGTTCGGAAAGAAGGCGATGCCGAACGGCTGTCGCAATCCGCTGGCAAACACCTCGTTGGTCGCGACCTTGCCGTCCTCCCCGGCGCGCAACACGCGGATGTTACCGGCCCGTGTCTCCGCGACGAAGACGTCGCCGTTCGGCGCCACGCGGATGATGCGCGGCGCGCGCAGGCCTTCGGCGAACAGCTCGATCTTGAAGCCCGCCGGCACCTGGGGCGAGGCTTCATGCGGACGCGGCACGACGCGCGCGGAACTCGCAACCGAGCGCGTGGCGCCGGGCCTGACCAGATCGTGCGGCTGGATCAACCTGACGGTGCCGGGCCTGTCGGCCCGCCAGTCGCCATAGGCGTCCTTGCCCTGCAACACCGGCTCGGCCTGCGCGCCGGCCGCAACTGCAGCCAGCAGCCCCGCGGATATCGCCGCGTACGGAGTCCTGTTCTTCACGTCGCCTTCTCCCCACCTGGACGTACAGGTCGTCAACGCCATTCTTCCGCAAACGTTCTGCGGCAAGTCAAACACCCGCCGCATTCGACGTCAGCTCATGCCCGCACGATGTGCATCAGGTGCACCCATCGTACTGGAAAACACCGCAGATAGATGCGACACATTGTAAGGGTTCGGTTGCGGTCATCAAAGCTGCGACATCGCTGTCGTGACTGATGGGAAGATCATGTGGGGATCCGTCATATCGGAATGGGCGAGCCTGCTGCTGCGCTGGCTGCACGTGGTGGCGGCGATCGCCTGGATCGGCAGTTCCTTCTATTTCATCGCCCTCGATCTCAGCCTCAAGCCTAGACGCGACCTGCCCGACGGCGTGCAGGGCGAGGCCTGGCAGGTCCATGGCGGCGGCTTCTACCGGATCATGAAGTATCTGGTGGCCCCAAGCCAGATGCCGGACGAGCTGACCTGGTTCAAATGGGAAGCCTACACCACCTGGCTGTCCGGCTTCGCGCTGATGGTGGTGGTTTACTATCTCGAGGCCGACCTGTTCCTGGTCGACAAGGCGATTCTCGACATCACGCCGTTCCAGGCCGGGCTGTTCAGCTTCTGCAGCCTCGCGCTGGCGTGGCTGCTCTATGAAGCCGCCTGTCGCACCGGGCTTGCGCAGCACGAATTGCCCTTTGCCATCGGCGGCTATCTGTTCCTGGTCGCGCTGACTTACGCCTTCACCCACGTGCTGAGCGGCCGCGGCGCCTTCAACCAGATCGGCGCGATCATCGGCACCATCATGGTCGCCAACGTCTTCGCGCTGATCATCCCGAACCAGAAGAAAATCGTGGCCAGCCTGATCGCGGGCCAGGCGCCCGATCCGAAGCTCGGCAAGGCCAGCAAGGAGCGTTCGGTCCACAACAATTATCTGACGCTCCCCGTCGTCGTGCTGATGATCAGCAACCACTATCCCCTGCTCTACGCCACGCGCTTCAACTGGATCATCGTCGCGATCATCCTGGCGCTGGGGCCGGTGATCCGCCACTTCTTCAACGAACGGCACGCGGGGCGCGAATCGCCGTGGTGGGTGTGGGGCGTGGCGGCAGTCGGCATGGTCGCGATCTTGTTCCTCTCCGCGGCCGGCCCGCGCGAGATGAAGACCGGCGCGCTGCCAGCGCAGCCGACGCTCGCCAATGTCGAGGAGATCGTGATGTCCCGCTGCAGCATGTGCCACGCGGCCGAGCCGGTCTGGGCCGGCATCGCGACCGCCCCGAAAGGCATCCTGCTCGACGCGCCCGAGCACATCCATCGCAACATCCGCCTGATCGGCCGTGTCGCGGCCTGGTCGAATGCCATGCCGCCGGGCAACATCACCGAGATGACCAGCGAGGAGCGCGCCGTCCTCGCCGCCTATCTTGCGCAGGCGCGCTGATCCGCCTCGCACGAGGATGCGTTGCGCGGAATGAAATTCCGCATCTGCCGCTGAATTGAAAATGACTTGACCGCCTAACCGGCGTAGACATGACCGGCAGCCGCCGGCGCGGCCCAAAATCAGCTTGCAATCGGGGAAAGAACAGTGGCCCTCAAGAACGTCATCGGTATCGACCACGCCGTGGTCATGGTGAAAGACCTCGACAAGGCCGCCGAGAACTACCGGCAGCTCGGCTTCACGGTGTCGCCGCGCGGCACGCACAGCGCGCATATGGGCACCGGCAACTACACCATCATGTTCGACCCCGACTATATGGAGCTGCTCGGCGTGCTCGCTGCGACCGAACAGAACGCGCCGGCGCGCGCCTTTCTCGACAAGCGTGGCGAAGGCATCGAGCGCATCGCTTTCACTGCGGTCGATTCCGCCGCCGGCGCCGAAGAGATCCGCGCACGGGGCCTGACGCCGATCGGCCCGACCGATTTCGAACGGCCGGTGACTCTGCCCGACGGCACGGTCGCGGCGGCGAAATTCCGCACCTTCATGTGGCCGACCGCGGAAGCGCCCGGCGGCGTGCGCATCTTCGCGTGCCAGCACAAGACGCGGGAGACCGTGTGGATTCCCGAACTGATGCAGCACGCCAATGCGGCCAGGCGGATCAAGCAGACGCTGATCGCAACGCCCGAGCCGACGGAGGAAGCTGCGCATCTCGGCCGGCTCATCGACCGCGCGCCGAAGCCCGAGGCGGACGGCGCGGTGACAGTGCCTTCCGGCGGAGATCGCGCCGACTTCGTCTATCTGACCCTGGACCAGCTCGGCAAACGCTATCCCGGCGTACCGCTGACCGATCTCTCCGAGCGCGGCGGGGCCGCGCTCGTGCTGGTCAGCAGCGATCTGGCGGCGACAGAGAAGGCGCTGGGCTCAGCCGCTGTCCGCAGCGGCGACGCGATCTGCGTGCCGCCGGCCAAGGCCAACGGCACCCTGCTCGCCTTCGGTGCCGGCTGATTTGAACTAATTCTTTAACGGGTGCGGCTCTAGGATTCCCGGCGATCCAAGTCGCCGAGACCATAGGCATGTTCAAAGAGGAAGCGCCGATCGCCTATGACGCGCCGGCCGAATTGAAGAAGTGGCCGTCGCTGAAGGGCGAGAGGCTGAAGGACCGGGGCCCGCCCTATCTCGTCTACAACGGCACGCTCGCCGAATGCGTCCGCGAGCTCATGGGCAAGCCGATCAAAGGCATCTCGCTCTACGATATCATGACGAGGCCACAACCGGCCTTCGACCAGACCGTGCTGTCGCCCGGCGATGCCGCCGAGATCGCGATGCGCAAGGATTTTCCCAAGGACTAGTTCGCGGCACGCCTCGCAGCGGGCTTGTCCTGCTGCTTCGACGAGGATTCCGTCGGCGCATCCAGGAAGACGACGGGCGTGCCGCGCCTGACGTTCTCGCCGAGCGCGCGAGCGTCCCAATTGGTCAGCCTGACGCAGCCGTGGGACGCCGACTTGCTGACCTTGTCGGGCTCTGCCGTTCCGTGGATGCCATAGCCCTGCGCGGACAGGCCGATCCAGTACGCCCCCACGGGATTGTTCGGACCCGGCCTGATGTCGAACGGCCGTTTGGATCTGACGCTCTTGAACTTGTAGTCGGGATTGTAGCGATAGGTCGGATTCTCGTGTGTGCCGGTGACCTTCAGCGTCCCCGTCGGAGTCGGGCGATCCGGACTGCCGACTGACGCCGGATAGAACGCCAGCAGAGCGCCGCTTGCGTCGAACGCCTTCAACGTCCCGTTCTTCTTGTCGACCTCGAGCCGGGCCATGCGCGGCAGCTCTCGCCGTGCCGGAACGTTGGCGACGACGATCGTCTCGCCCACCTTGTCGAAGGCCTTGCCCGGGTTGAGCGCCCTGAGCAGATCCGCGCTCATGTGGAATTTCTCGGCAAGTCCTTCGAGAGGGCTGGTGTAGCTCAGCGCCTTCAGCGACTTCATGTCGTCGAGCTTGTTCGGCAACTCCTTCAGGAACGGCCCTCTGACATCAGCGTCGGCGATCTCGTAGCCGGCGACGATCGGACCCTCGCTCGCCGCCGTCAGCTTGTCCCAGAGCTCCGGCGCGATTGCCTTGTCGGATGCGATGCCGTTCTGCGCCGCGAATGCCTTGAGTGCCTTCTGCGCGTTCTCGCCGAGCTTGCCGTCAATCTCGCCGGGCGAGAACTGCGCACGATCGAGCAGGACTTGGAGCTTCACCACCGCCGGACTGAGCTTGTCGGTCGCCGGCGGCTTGGCGGGACGCGCAGCATCATTCACCGCAGACGGATCGAGATTGCCTGCGAGCGCCGGGCCGATGAGCCACAGCGAAATCACCGCGCCAAGCATCGATCGCATCGTCATCGCGCATCCTACTCGCAAGCGGCCCGCGAGGCCGCGGAGAGTTTCTCTTCGAGAACACCGTAGTAACACCGACGGAACCGGCGAGACCGCAGCTTTGCCGCAATCCGACGGTTAAGAACTCCTTGTGCCGGCGCATCGCCGACCGTTCATCCCACAGTTCGAGGTTGTCTCCGCAAATGCGATCTGTCGTCGCGGCTTGCGCCGCATTTCTGATTTTGATGTGCGACCTCGATCCGCCGGCATCCCGGCAAGCCTCACCGTTCCACACCACCTTTCTTCAGAACAATCATGCCTCGCCACTTGTTCCGATGGTCGACCTCTTCGTCGCCAGCGTGCAGGCCATCGAGCTTGCGAACGCGCGCGCGTCCTATGAGGACGTGATCGAGCCACCGCGCGCGGTCGAGCCGGTGGTGCAGGCGCCGGCCTCACCAACTGAACAATTCTGTCACGCGCTTCGTGAAGCCGCCGAGTCCAGCGGCATTCCGGTGCCCTTCTTCGCGCGCCTGATCTGGCAGGAGAGCCGCTTCAAGTCCAACGAGGTCAGCCATGCCGGCGCGCAGGGCGTCGCGCAGTTCATGCCGGAGACGGCCGCCGAGGTCGGGCTCGACGATCCCTTCGATCCGATGAAGGCCCTGCCTGCGTCGGCGAAGTTCCTGCGCAAGCTTCGTGACGATTTCGGCAATCTCGGCCTTGCGGCGGCGGCGTACAATGCTGGCCCCGGCCGCATCCAGAAATGGCTTGCCAGAGAGAGCGAGCTGCCGCGCGAGACGCGCGACTATGTCCGGATCATCACCGGCACCAAAGCCGAAGACTGGATCGAACGGTCGGAGGCGCTGGCGATCCGCATCGACCTGCCGCGCGAAGCACCCTGCGAAGGCATCGGCAGCCTCTCCAAGACGAAGGACGTCGCCTGGGTTCCGGTCCACTTGACGCCCTCGGTCACGATCATCATGCGCAAGGCCGAACAACTCGCCGCGCGCCTGACGGCGAACCGTGCCCGCAAGCGGTTCGCAACCTTGCTCCGGAAGAACGCTTCTGCTCATGGCAAGGCGCGCAGCATGATTGCAGCGCGCGCGGCCGGAAAGAGCGCGAAAGCCCGCGCCGTCCGCCTCGCATCGCGCGAACGGCCCTCGGGTTAGCGTGTTCGGAGCCACGCGCTTGGGTGGCTCCGAGATCCATCGTCAGTCGATCTCCTCGATGACGCGACGCTCACGCGGCTCGATGAGATAGGTCCGCGTGTCGCGGTGGATGTAGCGGTACTCCCGCAGGTCAGGCGCATCCCGATAGACCGTGCTGGGGAATTCCTCGACCTCGACAGTGTCCGGGACGCGATCACCGACATGGATCTCCGTGCGTGCGGTGCTTCCGGTGGTGCGCGCCTCGCTCCGTCCTTCGGTGCGGGTCTTCGCATGCTTGCGGATCACCTCGCGATCGCGATCCGAAAACTTGCTGGCACTGCGCTCGCGCGTGGTCGTTGTCTTTGTTGCCGTGGATTGCCCCGCATAGGGCAGAACCGTCACGATCTTGTACGTGGCCGGATCGACCACGACGATCTGATCTTTCACCAGCGCAAAGCTGTAGCCGCGATATTGCGGAACGATCTCGACGACATCGGGCGGCAGTGTCGAAAGATGAACGTCGCGCGGCACGACGGTGCCGACATTCAGCGAGAAGTTGACGCTGGTCAGCGGCCGAACGTTCAGGCGCGAGATCGAGGTGCTGATGTTGGTTTCCTGCTGCCGGTTGAGATTGACGTCCGTCTGAGCGGCCGCCTGTGAACTGGTGCCGGTGCGCTCGCGCTGCGCCTGGTTGCTGGCTGGCGCGTTCGGCGCCTGTTGCCCCTGGTTGGTTCCCGATGCGGCCGGTGCCTGCTGGGCTTGGTTATTCGTCGAAGGTGGATTGGAGCGATCCTGCGCCTGGTTCGTGTTCGCCGGCGGCGGGTTGGCGCCCTGCTGGGTCGAAGGCTGGTTTCCGGTCGTGTTCGAGCTTGCCGTGCCGCTCTGCGGCCGCGAGGGGTCCGTGCTGTTCGCGGCGTTCGACGTGCCGGAGCCGGAATTGGCGGCCCCAGACGATGGCGCGGTGCTCTGCGCATTCTGCGCCGACGTTCCCGTCGCCGGTGATTGCTGCGGTTGCGATGTAGTCTTTTGCGTGTCAGTCGCGCCCGACGGCGAGGTGGCGGATGGTGCCGCGGAGTTTGACTGTGATTGCGGCGTCTGCTCAGACTTGGTGGTCGTGCCGGGCGATTGCGCAAAGGCGGCGTTCGCCAGCACCAGCCCTAATGCGGTGGTTGCCAACAGGCGGATCATGATTCACTCCCTTTCATCAAATGAACGTTGGTTACTAACCTGCGCTAGAACGCTCCGTTCCACTTTTTCCCGAGCGAAGGCCGTGCCACTTTCCTGCGGAACCTGAGATGCCATCGAAGAGTGCCGGGATCATCGCCTATCGGATGCGCGAAGAGATCGAAGTTCTCCTCGTTCATCCCGGGGGCCCGTTCTGGCGCAACAAGGATCTCGGTGCGTGGTCGATCCCGAAGGGCGAGTACAAGGACGGAGAAGATGCGGAAGTCGCTGCGCGACGAGAGTTCGCCGAGGAGCTTGGCCTCGAGGTGACGATGCCTCTGATGGCGCTGGGTCAGGTCAAGCAACGCGGCGGGAAGTCGGTCACCGCGTTCGCGGCCGAGCTCGACATCGACACCGGCAGCATTCGCAGCAACACGTTCGAGTTGGAATGGCCGCCTCGCAGCGGCAAACGGCAGACGTTCCCGGAAGTCGACCGCGCCGCATGGTTCACGCTCGAAGCGGCGAAGGAGAGGATCAACGCAGGACAACGTCCGCTGCTTGACCGGCTGGCCCAGCTGCCTAGCAGCGGATAGGCTGTCGCGATCCGCCGCTCACGCTCGCGGGAGAGGCAAAGAGCCCGCGGCGCGATCATGCTCCATTTCGAGCGGCGCCCTACTCCGCCTTGATGTTCGCGGCCGCGACGACCTCGGCGAGCTCCTTCGTCTCCTTCGCGATCTTCGCGGCGTAGTCGGCCGGGCCGAGCACGCTCACGACGCCCTGCGAGCCGAGCTTCTCCGCGACCGCCGGATCCTTGGCAGCAGCGATGATCTCCCGGTGCAGCGTCTCCAGGATCGGCGCGGGCGTTGCCTTCGGCATGAAGAAGCCGACCCAGAACGAGATGTCGAAGCCGGGATAGCCGGCTTCCGCGACGGTCGGCACATCGGGCAGCGCGGGCAAGCGCTCGGCCGACGACACCGCCAGCGCGCGCAGCTTGCCGGCCTTCACCAGCGGCACGGCGGAGAGCGGATCGAACACCGCCAGCACCTCCTGCGCGAGGATGCCGACCTCGGCGGCCGAACCGCCGCGATACGGCACGTGGATCATCTTGATGCCGGCCTTCTGGCCGAGCAGCTCCATGGCGAGATGGGCGAGGTTGCCGTTGCCGCCCGAGCCGTAGGCAAGCGCACCCGGTGCGGCCCTTGCCGCGGCGACGAGATCGGCGACGGTCTTGATGTTGGCCGTCTTGGGATTCTCGGGATTGACGACGAGCACGAGCGGCGCCGAGACGACGGTCGTCAGTGGCGCGAAGTCTCCCTGCGGGTCATAGCGGACATCCTTGAACAGCGTCTTGTTCAGCGTGATCGTGGACGAGTTGCAGGCGAGCATAGTGTAGCCGTCCGCGTCCGCACGCGCGACGCCTTCGGCGGCGATCATGCCGTTGGCGCCGGCGCGGTTCTCGACCACGAAGGGCTGCCCGAGCTTGCTGCCGAGGCGATCGCCGATGATGCGCGCGACCACATCGACCGGGCCGCCGGCGCTGAAGCCGACCATGACCTTGACCGGCCGCACCGGGTATTTCTGCGCCAGGGCCTGCGTCGACAGCGCAGAAGCGCACAATCCGGCGATGACTGCCAGCAGGCGGACCGTTCGTTGCATTCGTTCTCTCCCAGGCCTCACAGCGCCGCTTGTGCATGTTTGTTCGTGCGACGCATTCGAGGATCATGAATAGCGGCCACGCCGGATTCCGCAATCACGTTCGGGCGTTGGCATTCCGTCGCACGGCACGTACGACCCCTTCCAAACAAAAAATGCGAAAACAACCCCATGCACAGTAGGCGGCCCCTGTCGAAACAAGGACTTGCGGGGGATGGACGAAATTTTCCGGATTTACGAAATAAACTCTGACGCGTCGGGCAAAACAGTGGCATGATGGCATCATCGCAACAGTCGCGAGCGTCACGGCCTGCCAGGCCGGAGCCGTCCCGGCGCGGTTGCGCCTAAACCCCTCACCGACATTTCGAAATCCGCATTCGCGCGCAGCGGCGAACGGCCGTTCGCACCTGCGCCGCCAGAAGGACACAGCACATGACGACAGCTCTCTCGCGTCCCATCACGTCGCCGCTCGCGGCAAACGATCGCAGCGCCCCAGCCGCAGCTCCGCGCGTCAAGCTCTACAAGCGGCGCATCGCGATCAGCCATCCCGACCCGCAGGCCGGCGAGCGGCTGCTGGCCGAGGCGCTCGGCGCCGCCGACCGCGACGCGATGCACGGCATATTGAGGCAATTGGTCAAGGCCAGTGTGGTCGGGCAGAAGCCCGACGAAGCCAACCTCGCCTTCATGATCTCGACGATCAGGAGCATCGCGCCAAAGGATTCGGTCGAGGCCATGCTGGTGTCGCAAATGGTGTCGGTGCACATGGCCGCGATGCGCTGTGCCTGCCGGCTCGCCTGCACCGACGATCTCGCGCAGCAGGAGGGCATCGCCCGCGCCTTGACCCGGCTCTCGCGCACCTTCGCCGCCCAGGTCGAAGCGCCGAATCGCCACCGTAACAGCGACGAGCGCGCGATCACGGTGCAGAACCTGTCGGTGCAGGACGGCGGACGGGCGATCGTGGGCAACGTCACGCAGCATGCTCATCTGATCGGTGCCCATCCGGACAGCGCGGCGGCCGCGGCCAGCGAAGCAGAATGGACGGACGCAAGGCAAGGCGCCAACGCATGAGCGGCGGTCACGTCCGCAGCACCCGCGCGATGGTGACGAGCCCGCGCTGCGGGGCGCGGACACGCGACGGCACCGCTTGCCGCGCGCCGGCGATGTACGGCAAGCCCCGCTGCCGCATGCATGGCGGCGCGCCGAGATCGGGCGCTCCAAAGGGAAACCAGAATGCACGTCGACATGGAATGTACACACCGGATGGTCGGGCCGAGCGACACCAGGTGAAGACCTTGCTGGAGGACGCTTGGAAGCTTTTGAACGAGTTGAAGTAGATTGCGGCGCGACCTCCGCCGCCAGAGGGCGGAGCGAATAAGAGCGCGCCATTCCCGGCGCGAGACATGATTGAACAAAGCAAAAAAATCTGATGGATCTTTAAGGCAGCAAGCTCGGTGCCGCCGCCATGGCACTAGGGCCGTGTGATCGCCGAATCCACAGGGACGATCTGCAGCCCAGCTGCGTTCAGCGCTTCAGTGATTTGCTTGGCCAGCAGCTTGGCTTCTTCAGTTCCGATTTGAGCGTCGGGAGCGTCCTTGAAGAACGCGCAAACCGTCGTCGCTATGATGGTATTGACCTGGTGCGGATCAACCATTTGATGCACGTCACATTGCTTCACCGGCTCGTTGCTGCGTCAGGCTCGCGAGACCGCGGCGTTCATCGCAAGCCAAAGAACGAAAGAATGGCCGCGATCACAACAATGAGCCCTATGAGGTAGATCAGACCGTTCATCGCAATTCTCCTTTTCGAGGTGATGGCTCGGATTCATTCGAGGGTTGTCTGCGCGTCCCTGGCACTACACTGCTGAGCGGCCAACCTTTCGAGCTCCACTTCCTTCTCGATCGCCGCTAGAGAGTTGCCGATCTTGTCGACGATCCTGACGAGATCGGCATTGGAGATGCGAAGCCGCCTGCGCACCGACTTGACCTGCTCGGCGTTCGCAAGATCGAGCGTTGTGCGAATGGGCCGTGGTGGTCTCGAGGACAGCATGATCAAGTCTCCTTAACCGAGGTAAGAGAGACGATGTCTTCTTTGTTCCAATGTCCGCCAGCGGAAGCCCTCGACCACGAAAGTGAGTATGCATAGGCGATCACTGCAACCGTCGCGCGCACGGAGAAGGCCCCACGACACTTCATCCCCGCGGCGTACCGCCGTGGCTCGCTACCGCGCCTCGAACCGTTTCGAGATTGGTACGCTGCAATGCGGCTCGCCTCTCGGCAATGGCATTGCTCAAGACGTCGAGCACCAGTCCAAAGGCCGCGAGCTCCTCTTGCTCGATTGCGCCGTCGTCATAGCATTCCAGCGTCTCGGCGATGATGGTATCGGCCTCGCGCTGCAATGCCACGAGCTCCTGATTGGATTCCGCGATTCTCGCGCTGGAAACCATGGCCAGGATCCTGTTGCGATGGCTGGTGTTGTCGTCCCTCTCGTTGCGGTTCAAATAGCGGCGCAACCAAGCGGCGGCGGAGCCGATTCCAGAGAGAAGCAGGAGCCCGAACCAGAAATAGTCGCCATAGCGGTCGAGAAACGTGCGTTCGTTGCCGTCGATGACGGCCGCCGCGCCCCGATGGACCTGCAGCTCGGCGTCCTTCTCGATGTCGGGTTTGGTGATGTGTGCGGCGCCTGGGGCCTGCCTCGCGATCGCCTGACGAACGGCAAAGAGCTGGCGGAAAAACGCGGCGACCGTCGCTTCGGGCAGGCTCTTTCTCGCCACGATCAGATGGCTGACGCTGAGAGTTTCAACCTTGTCACCCGGCCAAGCCGGATCCGCATTGAAGACGCTGGGCGGAATCTCCTCCGATTCGTACCGGGGATGCCTGATGGCGATCGCTTCCGATGCCTCGATGGCGAGAAACTTCGGCTCGCCGCGCGCCCGCGCCGTCGCGGCAACGGCGTCGGAGGTGATTTTGCTGTCGAGGGGCCCGACCGCCATGAACGCATCGAGGGTGAGATCGCGCGCGAGTTCATCGATCTGGTCGGTGCCGAACTGCGCCACGGCGACCTTGCCGGGCTGCACTCCGGAGGCGTTCAGAATGACGCGCAGCAGCGCAGGATTCACCGGCGTCCGCCCGATCACGCCGACACGGCGCCCCGAGAGATCGGCGACCTCCTTGATCTTCGGGGACGGCTTTCTTTTCGAACTCTTGCCCGCAAGCCCGGATGGTGCCCAGAGCACGACGAAATTCTTGCGGACGACGGCGACGGTCTGCGCCTCGGCCGGCATGTCCAGGTCGCCGCGGCCGACGGCAAGATCGGCCTTGCCAGACCCAAGCAAAGCCAGCGCTTCCATCGCTCCGTCGGCCTTGACCGGGTGCAGCCTGACAGTTCGGCTTTCGCTGGCGAACGCATCGGCCATCGCCTGAATGACCTTGTCATCATCGCTGCCAGCCGGTCCAACGGCGATCCGGAGAATCTCCGGCCGCAACGCGTAATAAAGTGCACCCGCTGCGACGCCGAAGACGAGAAAGCCAACGGCGAGAACCAACAGCAGGAAATTGCTCCTTCGCCGCTCTCGGCGGGCCGCGTCACTGGTCGTCTGACTTGTACTCTCGGACGAGGACATTGCCGCTGCCACCGCATGTCATGGCGCTTCCTGGTCAGCAGGATACCACGTTTTCCCGGCATAACGTCTTGGCGCCCGTTGTGGTTCACCTGCGGGACCTGGATAAGCGTACCAAGCGAGTGGTCGCGCCCGCCGGCAGGCACTCGGCAGCGCCATGCTGCTTGCCGGCCGCCCCCTCAATCCTGTAACCCCACCCGAAACCTTCTCGGGACGAAACGCTCATGACCACTGCCGCGAACGACGCGGGCACCGCCACCCGCGCGCTGATCTTCGCGCTCGTGGCGCTCGCCTGCGGGCACATGCTCTCGACCTTGCTGCGCACCATTCCGGCCGTGAGCCTCGACCTGATGGCGGCGGATTTCCACATGGAGCCGCAGGCTCTTGCCAGCCTCACGTCGATCTATCCTTTCGCCTTTGCGGCGGCGCAGATCCCGGTCGGGGCGGCGATGGACCGGTTTGGCGTGCGGCCGGTGTCGCTGAGCCTGCTCGCGGGGACCGTGTTCGGCGCGGTCGCGTCGGGGTTTGCGACGGGGCCGGAAAGCTTTGCCGTCGGGCAGCTGATGCTGGGCGTTGCCACCTCGGGCATGCTGATGTGCCCGATGACGCTGGCGGCCAAGCAATTGTCGGCGGCCCGCTTCGGGTTGTGGTCGGGCGCGATCCTTTCGATCGGCAATATCGGCATGCTGCTGTCGTCGAGCCCGCTCGCTTTCGTGGTGGACGCTTACGGCTGGCGCGCCGGGTTCTGGATGTCCGCAATCGGCGGAGTCGCGGTGGCGCTCGCGGTGTTCGCGCTGGTCCCGCACCAGCCGGCCGAGCACAAGGACAAGTCCTCGCCGCTGGCGCAGATGATCGAAGTGCTCAGGCTCGGCCTCTCGCGCCCCTTGCGCGGGCTGATCGCGCTGGCACTGGTGTCGCTGGCGACCTCGCTGGTGCTGCGCGGCCTGTGGGGCGGGCCATGGCTGATGGACGTCAAGGGACTCTCGCGGGTCGAGGCCGGCAACCAGCTCGGCGCGTTCACGCTGGCGATGATCGCAGGTCCCCTGTGCATCGGCATGATCGACCGCAGGCTCGGCCGCCGCCGCGCGCTGGTGGCGGGCTCGCATATGGCCGGGGCGGTGCTGCTGGCGCTGATGGCCTTGGGCGCGCCGCATCATGCGGTCTCCACACTGTTCGGCCTGCCCATGATGCCGCCGCGATACGACCTCGTGCTGTTCGTGCTGATCGGGCTTGCGACCTCCGCCCAGCCGCTGCTGTTCGGCATGTCCAGGCAGCTGGTCGATGCGCAGACCGCGGGCAAGGCGCTCGCGGCCGTCAACCTTGCCTTCTTCCTCGGCGCAGCGCTGATGCAGTCGGTCACCGGCGCGGTGGCGGCGCTCGCGGGCTTGCCGGCCGTGCTGCTGTTCATGGCTGCCATGCTGGCGCTCGGTGTGCTGATCTTCTTGGCTTATACCTCGCGGGGCCCATAGGATGACGCGCCCCGCCCGCCAAAGGAATCATCCATGCCCGTCGACACCAAGGCCGCCACCGACCGCCTCATGCGCTTCCTCACTGTGGAGGGCGTCACCGGTCAGGAGGCGGCGATCGGGCGCGAGCTCACGGCAGCACTGAAGGAGGCCGGCGTGCCGGCGAAGGCGATCCGGCTCGACGATGCCAATACCCGCATTCCCGTGCCGACCGAGACCGGCAACCTCATCGTCGACCTGCCCGGCCGCGGCGCGCTGCACAACCAGCCGCGCATCATGTTCATGACGCACATGGACACGGTGCCGCTCTGCGCCGGCGCGAAGCCGAAGAAGTCGGGACGCAAGATCGTCAACGAAGCCAGGACCGCGCTCGGCGGCGACAACCGCTGCGGCTGCGGCGTGCTGGTGACGCTGGCAGCGGAGCTCGCCAGGCAGAAGCTCGATCATCCCCCGATCACGCTGCTGTTCTGCGTGCGCGAGGAGAGCGGGCTCTATGGCGCGCGCCACGTCAAGCTGGACGAGCTCGGCTCGCCGGTGATGGCGTTCAACTATGACGGCGGCGCCGCCTCCAACGTCGTGATCGGTGCTGTCGGCGCCGACCGCTGGAGCGTCGAGATCTTCGGCCGCGCCTCGCATGCCGGCGTCGCGCCGGAGCGCGGCATCTCCTCGACCATGATCATGGCGCTCGCGCTCGCGGACGTGAAAGCCGGCGGCTGGTTCGGCAAGGTGGTGAAGGGCAAGAAGCAAGGCACCAGCAATGTCGGCCCGGTCACCGGCGGCGAGGGCCGCCCGGCGGGCGACGCCACCAACGTCGTCACCGACTACGTCCATGTGCGCGGCGAGAGCCGCAGCCATGACGGCAAGTTCTTCAAGGAGATCACCAAGGCCTACAAGGCCGCGTTCGAGAAGGCGGCCAAGAAGGTCACCAACGCGCAAGGCAAGTCCGGCAAGGTCAAGTTCAAGGCGGAGACCGACTATTATCCGTTCCGCATGAAGGACAGCCAGCCCGTGATCAAGCGCGCGGTCGAGGCCGTCTCCGCGGTCGGCGGCACGCCGAACGTCCGGACGGCCAACGGCGGGCTCGACGCCAACTGGATGGTCCGCCACGGCATTCCGACCGTGACCTTCGGTGCCGGCCAGAACGAGGCGCACACGGTCGACGAATGGATCAACCTGGACGAATACGACCGCGCCTGCGCGCTGGCGGTGCAACTCGCGACGATGCGGTGAGCTGCCTTGCGCGGTGGGCGCTTGCCGGGCCGCGCCCATCGTCCTAGCCTGCAAGAAAAAAGCAGGAAGGAACCATGGCCCGCATCGCGAATATCGAATCCGCCCTCTACCGGATCCCCCTCCCCGTCACGCTGTCGGACTCCACGCATGGCGAGATCACCGCGTTCGAGCTGATCACCTGCCGCATCCGCGATGCCGACGGCGCCGAGGGCGTCGGCTACACCTACACCGTCGGGCGCAACGGCGGGGCAACTGCGGACATCCTCAAGCGCGAGATCCCGCCACTCGTCGAGGGAAGGGAGGCCGATGACACCGAGGCGATCTGGCATCATGTCTGGTGGGGCCTGCATTATGGCGGCCGCGGCGGGCCGGCGGTGCTGGCGCTCTCCGCGCTCGACATCGCGCTGTGGGATTTGAAGGCGCGGCGCGCCAAGCTGCCGCTGTATCAGTTGCTCGGCGGCTTCGATGCGCGCGTGCCGTGCTATGCCGGCGGCATCGACCTCGATCTCTCCGTCGATGCGCTGCTCGCGCAGACCGACGGCAACCTCGCCAGGGGATTTCGCGCCATCAAGATGAAGGTCGGCCGGCCCGACCTGAAAACGGACGTCGCGAAGGTCTCCGCAATGCGGCAGCATCTCGGCGATGGCTTTCCGCTGATGGCGGATGCCAACATGAAATGGACCGTCGAGGAAGCGATCCGCGCCGCGCGTGCTTTCGTTCCTTTCGACCTCACCTGGCTCGAGGAGCCGATCATTCCCGACGACGTCGCCGGGCACGCACGCGTCCTGCAGGCCGGCGGCGTGCCGATCGCGGCGGGGGAGAATCTGCGCTCGCTGTGGGAGTTCAAGAACTACATCGCATCAGGCGCGGTGTCCTATCCCGAGCCCGACGTGACCAATTGCGGCGGCGTCAGTGCGTTCATGAAGATCGCGCGGCTGGCGGAAGCGTTCAACCTGCCCGTCACCAGCCACGGCGCGCACGACATCACCGTGCACCTGCTCGCGGCCTGCCCGAACCGCTCCTATCTGGAGGCGCATGGCTTCGGGCTCGACAAATATATCGAGCATCCGCTGGTGCTGAAGGACGGGCTTGCGCTGGCGCCTGACAGGCCAGGGCACGGCATCAGCTTCGACTGGAAGGGACTGGCGAAGCTGGCGCCTTAGAGAGATGCGACAACAAGCGAGGTGCGCCCCCTCTCCTGCTTGCGGGAGAGGGTTGGGGAGAGGGTGTCTCCGCAATAAGACTCCCAATGACGATCCAGCCCTCTCCCGGCCTCTCCCGCAAGCGGGAGAGGTGAAGTGGAGCACACGGCACGGTTGGTGCCCCAGCGATCGCCGATCTCATTGCTGCACGCGAGGCATTCCAAGACGCTTGATGCATGGCGCGGACAATCCGCTATTGTGCCGGCAACCTGCATTTCGCGAAAGACCCCGACCTTGCCTCCCGAACTGCACCAGAAACTGACCGTGTGGCGCCAGCACCTTCATGCCCACCCGGAGCTGTCGCTCCAGGAGAAGGAGACCTCCGCCTTCGTGCAGGACAGGCTCACCGAGCTCGGCATTCCCTTCGAAGCTGGCATCGGCGGGAACGGCATCGTCGCGACGTTGACGCGCGGCCACGCACGGAGCCGGGTCGGCCTGCGCGCCGACATGGATGCGCTGCCGATCACCGAGGATACCGGCCTGCCCTATGCCTCCAGGACATCAGGCGTGATGCATGCCTGTGGCCATGACGGCCACACCGCCTCGCTGCTCGGCGCCGCGGCGTTGCTCGCCGCCGACAGCAGCTGGAGCGGCACGGTCGATTTCATCTTCCAGCCGGCCGAGGAAGGCTTTGGCGGCTCGCGCGCGATGGTCGCGGCCGGGCTGTTCGATCGTTTCCCGATGGAGCGGATATTTGGCTTCCACAACTGGCCGGGCCTTGCCGCCGGCACCATTGCAGTCCACGACGGCGTCGTCATGGCCTCCGGCGGGCGTATCACAATCACCATCGAGGGTCATGCCGGCCACGCCGGGATGCCGCATCTGACGCGCGATCCGGTGGTGGCGGCCGGGCACCTGATCGTGGCGCTGCAATCGATCACCTCGCGCGGGGTCGATCCGCTCGACACCGCCGTGCTGTCGCTGTGCACGATCGACGGCGGCACCGCGCCGAACCAGATCGCCGGACGCGTCACGATCCGCGGCACGCTGCGGTACCATCGCGAGGCGGTCAAGGACACCATCCTCGACGGCATCGAGCGCACCTGCGCCGGGATTGCGACCAGCTTCGGCGTCAAGGTCACGCCGGAGATCGTCATGGGTGTGGGCGTCGTGATCAATACGCCTGATGAAGCCGGCCTCGCGCGCATCGCCGCGGAGAAGGTGCAGGCGCCGGTGCGGAGCGACCTCGCGCCCAGCATGGCCGGCGAGGACTTTGCCCACTACCTGCAGCAGCGGCCGGGCGCTTTCGTCTGGATCGGCAATGGGCCCTTGCGGGACGGCGCGGAGCTGCACGGGCCGCGTTACGATTTCAACGACGCGATCCTGCCGGTCGCGTCCGGCTGGATGGCCGAGGTCGCCAAGGCGTCGCTGGCATCAAACTAATCTATCACGAGATCTCGCGTGGCAGCTTCCAGCCCGGCCGCGGCTCGAACGCCTCCTCGATGCGCTCGACGTGATAGCCGGCGGGCAGAATCCGGCCGCCTTCCTCCTCTGCGACCGGAACGTCGGTGACGAGGCCCTCGATCAAGGCGGCTTCCCACACCTCCTTCTCGGTTGGAAAGGGATTGCCGATCTGCTTGTTGCCTTCGAACAGCGCGTACATCGGTTCCGGTCCTGCGTTGATCAAGCTCACGAGCAACGTATCGGCCGCACGGACGTTCCCTCCGGCAAATGGCAACGGATGGCACGAAACATGGCGCGCGTTCTGATCGGAACCTCCGGCTGGCACTACGCCTCCTGGCGCGGCCCGTTCTTTCCCGAGGGCGTGACGCTGAAGGAGCAGCTTCGCTACTATGCCGGACAGTTCGACACGACGGAGCTGAACGGGGTGTTCTACCGCACGCCGACGCCGGAGGCGGTGAAAGGCTGGCGCGAGCAGACAGGCCGCGATTTCGTGTTCGCCTGGAAGGCATCCAAATTCATCACGCACTGGAAGCGGCTGTCGGACCGCTCCGTCAACAGCCTCGAGCTGCTGGAGGACCGTATCTCGCGGCTCGGCGGCAAGGCCGGCCCGATCCTGTTCCAGCTGCCGCCGCAATTCGAGGCGAACGCGGACCGGCTCGCCTCCTTCTTCAAGCTGTTGTCGCGGAAGCGGCGCTACAGCTTCGAGTTTCGTCATCCGAGCTGGTACCAGCCGCGCATCCTGCGGATGCTGGCGGACGAGAACATCTCGCTGTGCCTGTCCGACCATCACGATGCGCCGGCGCCCTGGAAGCGCACGGCGGATTTCGTCTATGTGCGCGGACACGGGCCGGGCGGGCGCTATCACGGCCACTACACCAAGGCCACGCTGGCGCAATGGGCGCGACGGATCAAATCGTGGAAGCGGCAGGGTTGCGACGTCTACGTCTATTTCGACAACGACCAGAAGAGCGCAGCGCCGGCCGATGCAAAGGCGTTGAAGCACTTACTGTGATGCACATCGTTGCGCGAGCTGACGAAGCTGCCGCCTATGCGGCCACGGCCTCGTAAATGTCCTCCTCCTGAGCGGTGTGCATGCGTACCAACGTCTCGATCGCCTCGATCACGCGCTGAGCGTCTCGAACGAGATAGCGGTCGATCTTCTCCGACGGCAGATCCTCCGCGATCCGCGCGAGCAACCGCGCGAGATGCAGTATCTCCCGATGCGCACGGCTCATGGCAGAGAGCCCGTGGCGGTCGCGCAGCACTTCCGTGAGCCTCGGATAGACGCTGTCTTCATCCTCGCGCTCGTGAGCCACGACGCTGCTCTGGACCAGCCGGTTGGCTTCTCCGATCATGGCAGCGGCAGATCCGGGCATTACATCGTCCAGCGCATCGACGATCTGGCGCAGGCGGTCGAGATCCCTGAACAGGGCCTGATGATCGTGATGCAATGTCCGCCCCTGCTCTGCGCTGATGCGCGGGCCGCTCCTGACAAGGGACGGAGTGAGGGCCCGCAGCGCGTTCAGAATGACGGCGACATCGATCACCTCCTGGACGATCGCAGCGGGCACGGGATTGAGCCAGCCCACCGTGGCAGCGAGCATTGCCGCCAGGGACAATCCCATGCCGACGAGGATGCTTTGCAGGGCGATGCGCCGCGCCTGCTGCGCAATGATGATCGCTTCGCCAACCCGGTCGAGCCGGTCCGCGAGAATCACCACATCCGCCGCCTCGGACGAGGCGCTTGCACCTCGCGCGCCGAGCGCGACCCCGATGTCGGCCACGGCCAGCGCAGGCGCGTCGTTGATGCCGTCGCCAACCATGATGGTCGGATGCAGCCGCTGTTCGCTACGCACCGCCTCGACCTTGTCCGAAGGAACGCGGTCGGCCAGCACGGCATCGAGATCAAGCGCTGCTCCGATGGCCTGCGCCGCTGCGGCGCGATCGCCTGTGACCATCACCATCCGCGCTATGCCGGCATCGCGCAGCAGCCTGATCGCTCGTGGCGTGTCGGCCCGCAGTTCGTCGGCCAGCAGCGCCGCGCCAATGGGACGGCCGTCCACCGCGACAAAGACGATCAGCGCCGAGCGCCACGAGGCACGTCGAATCGCCCGCAACTCCCATGGCGACGGCCCGGCATGCGAGAGAAGCATCTCTCGCGAGCCCACCGTGACCTGGCGTCCGTCGATCAGGCCGCTCAGGCCGGAACCCATGGTCTCCTTGACATGTTCCGGCGGCTTCAGCTTCAGCCCCCGATCGACGGCCGCAGCGACCACGGCCTTCGCAAGCACATGATGCGAGGCTTGCTCGAGCGATGCGCCAAGCGCAAGGACTTCATCCGGGTCCTCCCCCGGAGCGACTTCCACAGAAAGCAACCGCGCCCCGCCCACCGTCAGGGTACCGGTCTTGTCGAACAGCACGGTGTGCGCGCGGGCCAACGCCTCCAGCGCTCCACCGCCCTTCACCAGGATGCCGCGGCGGGCCGCTTGCGCGACCCCCGCGATGAAGGCGACGGGTGCTGCCAGAATCAAGGGGCACGGCGTCGCCGCCACCAGCACGGCAAGGCTGCGGGTCAAGTCGCCGGAGATGTGCCATGCTACAAAGGCGATGACGAGTGTCACCGGCAGGAAGATCAGCGCATACCGGTCGGCCAGCCGCACGAAGGGAGCTTTCGCCGTCTGCGCCGCGGTCACCATGCGGACGATGCCGGCGTAGGTGCTCTCACCGGCCGCCGCGGTCACGATCAACTGGAAGGCCTCACCCGCATTCAGTGAACCGGAAAGAACGGCGCTACCGCGCGTCTTCTCCACCGGGATCGGTTCCCCTGTAACCGCGGACTCGTCGATTGTCGCGAACGCCGAGCCGACGACACCGTCGACCGGCACGATCTCCCCGGCCCGCACCAGAAGCTCTTCGCCGACCGACACCGCCTCGATCGGAACATCCTCGATCCGCTCGTTGGATTTGCGATGTGCCTGCCGCGGTGCACGATCAACCAGTGACCGCAGGTCACGCTCTGCCCGTGCGATCGCGATCTCTTCCAGGACGTTGCCGCCGGAATACATCAGCGCGACCACAGCCCCGGCAAGCGGCTGTTCGAGCACCAATGCCGCGCTCATCGACAGCAGCGCGATCGCGTCCACTCCGACGCGCCCCCGTAAGAGATCCCTGACGATGGAGACCGCCAGTCCCGCAATCACGGGCACCGTGCCGAGCGCCCATGCGAGGTTGGCCAGATCAGGCCGGCCTGCGGCTCGCGCGAGAATGCCTGCGGTCAGTCCCGCGATTGCAATCGCAACCAGAGCCCATCGCAAGACCCGATCAAACGACACGGCTTGGTTTCCACCGCTGGCCACACTGGACATACATGATCTCTTCCGAAACCAGCTTCGCCAGTCGCGCCGGGTCAACGCGATCGTTGCGCGATGGAGGTCGGAAGCGACGGCAGCGAGGCGATCGGAACGACGTAAAAGTTCATTTGGCGCAACTCGGCGGCCCGCCCCCTCGATTTCGCTCGCTATTGTTGAGGAGCGGAGCTCTTGGTCCCGTGCATGAACACCATCATCTCCTCCAGGGTGAGCTTGCCGTCCTTGTCGCTGTCCATGGCCTTGAATATTCGTTCGTGAGCGACCTGAAATTCCGACAAGGAGACGTTCCGGTCGCCATCTGCGTCTATCAGCGCGAAGATGATGCGAGACCCGATCGGCGGTCCCATCCTGTCACCGCCCGTCGTGCCGCGCCCCTTCATTCCCGGCCCCATCATTCCCTGGCCCATCATTCCCATCATATCTCCACCTCGCATCGTGCGCTGCCGTTCTGCGGATTGGCTTGCGGGAGAGTCCGTCTGTGGTGACGCGGGCGCCTGGTCCTGTCCTGGATGATGGGCCTCATGGTCCGCCGGCGATTGAGCCAAGGCTGTGTGGCCCGAGACGGCAATCAGTAGCGCTGCAGCAATGGTTCGGCCTCGCATGGTGCTTCCTCCGGCTTTGGGTTGTAGCGGAACAGTGTCGAACCTCGCCAAGTTCGCCTTGACCCAAGTCAACATGTGGCTGTTGGAGAGAGGTCCTGTCCTGCCTCAACGGCCATCTTTGGCGTTGCGCAGGATGATTCCGCCATCGCGAGGGACGGCTCGGACGTTCTCAGCTTTCGCTGGGCGTGAGCGCTTGTCGCGGCGTGCGCGACGGGGCTTCGTCGGACGAGTGTCGACGACGCCGCTGACCGCCCCCTTCGCTCAACATCTTGCCGCTGGCGATGTCGACAAAGTGCAACGAGCCGCACGCGGGACATCGGACGGAAACGTGCGTGTCCACGGCCCCCGACGTCGCGTCGGGAAGCCAGTGCTGCACGTTCATGCCGCTGCGGGGACATTTGAAGATGACATTGCGCTCCATGCTGCCCATATGCGCCCGCCGCTTCGGCATTGAAATTGCGGGCCAATACTTAGGCAACTGTCCTGAACGGATCTACGCGGGAGCGGCGAGGATATCGCGCGGCGCCGGCGCCCTCATTGCCAATCGAGAGCGGTCAATCGAGCGCTTCCGGCCGCGCCGACTTACGCAAACATACGTAAGGACATCGCCCTACGAATCCTCCCTAGATATCCGGACATGATCGGCTGGCGTATTTGAGCTCCATCAAAAGGAGTTTCCGATGCCGGCCACCGCCCTCAGCGTCAATCAGCCGCTTAGCCATAGAACGACCCAGGCGTCCCGCATGTCCGATCCATTCGCAGCCATGGCAGGACTGGTCGCAAGCGAGTTCTCCTACCACAAGGACGAAGAAATTTTTGGCGAAGACGAGCCGGCCGAATACGTTTACCAGGTCGTGTCGGGTTCCGTCAGGACGTACAAGCTGTTGTCGGACGGGCGGCGGCAGATCGGGTCATTCCATCTGCCCGGCGATGTCTTCGGCCTGGAGTCCGGAGCGACCCACCGTCTCGCGGCAGAAGCGATCGTCGATACGACGGTGCGTCTCGTGAAGCGCGCGGCGCTCGAAAAGGCCGCAACCACCGACGTCCAGGTTGCGCGCAAATTGTGGAACATGACGGCCGCCGAGCTCAATCATGCCGAGGATCACATGCTGCTGCTGGGCCGCAAGAACGCCATGGAGAAGGTCGCGGCGTTCCTCCTCGAAATGGATCGCCGGCTGGCGGTCGCGGGCATGCTGGCGCTCCCGATGTGCCGCCGGGATATCGGCGACTATCTCGGGCTGACGCTGGAGACGATTTCTCGCGCACTGTCCCAACTGCACAGCGGAGGCATTCTCGGCTTTTCCGGTGCCAGGCAGATCGTGCTGCGCAATCGCCAGCACCTCAGGGACATGAACGCCTGATCGCGCACTTTGAGCTGGATCAAGACATGTTGGTGACACTGATTATAGCGTTATATCGGCATCGGGAACGCTTTCTGAGGTACCGCTGCCGGAAGGAGCGAAATTCGGATTCCTAGGCATTCCGGGCGCTGCCTTCATACACAGGTGCAGAAGACCGCGAGCATGGAGCAGGCCGGAGAGCGGCTCCGCCGGAGAGTTCGATGGAACGAAAGTCGGCAACGCGGGTTTGTTGGACGAGCTCGGACCCTAGATGGAAAAACCAAGCGAACAATCGGCCTCGGCGCTCCCATGGAGCCCGGGGCCGATTTGCGTCGAAGCCATAGGATCGCCCGGGCAAAGGAGTACGCCGATCAGGAGAGCCGACATGCTTGCCGACATTCACACCGACGATCTCACCGCGGTCGTGCGCCACGCACTGGAGACGACCCGCGCGACGACTGTTTGCCCCTTCCACCGCGACGTGATCATCCGTATCGGAGATGACGCTGCCGAGAGCCACGCCTTCGAGCGCGCCAAGCGGATGGTCAGACCTGACGGCACGAATTGGGAGAAAGAAGCTCTGAGGATGGAGCTTGGCCATCAGCTCGGAGCAGCCGCGGACGGCCGCTGCCCCAAATGCGATCCGACGGCCTCGGGGCATCCAGCCCGGCGCGAGTGAACCGGATCAGGCTGATGGAACTGGTCCTTATCCTGAACAGTGCGCGCAGCCCTCTCCAGAGGCCAGAATTCCCGTGAAGCTGACAAAGCCGACCGACTCCATCATCCGTGGGGGATCGCGGACGGACGGTCCGTCGGCGGACGAAGGCGATAATGGTCAGCTTACGCCATCGGCCGAGAGGCGTCAGGTCATCGACGAGTACGCCGACAATCTGAGGAAGATCATCCGAAGACTTCTCGGAAGGCTGAACTGATCCCGCTCAGGCGCTTCGCGGCAAGACAACAATTTCGAATTGACGGTCGGCGGCTTTGGAGAGACCGCCCGCGGGCGGGGGGGAACGCGAAAGCTTGATTCAGCTCAAGCGCAGGGAACGCGAGCCTGATAGTAAAGGGCGAAATTGACAGGGAATGCTCGGATGACGCTAAAATATTGGTGTGCGGTTCTCGCGGTTTCGGTGGGTGCGGTCACGTCCGCGATTGCTCAGTCCGACTTTCCGCCGTCCGCGAGCGCGAAGCAGGAGGCGCCTCGCCTCGTCGAGGTCATGGGCATGGCGCAGGTTGAGCATCTCAAGCTGTGGTATGCGGGCAAGGCGAAGAACTGGGACCTGGCCGCGTATGAACTGCGGCAGCTGACGAACAGCCTGGCCGAAGCAGCCATCTTCTATCCGGCGGTGCCCGTCAGCAGCGTCACAACGATGAGGGAGCCGCTGCTCTCGGTCGCCGACGCGATCACAGCGGCAGATGATCGCAAGTTCGTCGCCTCCATGCGCGCGCTGACCGACGGCTGCAACGCCTGCCATACCGCAATGGGCCGCGGCTTCGTGACCATCGCCATTCCGACCGGCGGCCAACCACCTGCCAACCAGATCTTTTCGCCATCGCCGAACAGCCGGAAAAAATGATGCGCTGAAGTAGCGCAGCTCGGAACATCAGCACGAGGAGGTGACATGTCGGCAGTCAGCTTTGCGCTCAGTCGCGCCCACAGCAGGAATATCGAGCGCTATCATCGCTTGCTGAAGACGCATCTCACCGACGTCGAGCGCAACTACATCGAGTGGCGCCTGTTGCATGAGCAGGCCGCCCTCGCCGCGATCGAGCCGTCGCACGCAGACGCAGGTCGTGCTGTGTCCGTCTATTAGGAGTGCGGGGCGTGGCTGGCATGAGCTGGAGAATTGCAGCCTCGGTCGCGGGCGTCGGGTGTGCGCTGCTTTCTGCCTTCGCGGCCTTCTGGATCGGACTGGCGCTGTTGGGATATTAGGCTCGTACGCCTTGGAGCCGAGTTGAGCTGCATCAACCCAGGCGTCGAATAGCCTCTTACCCTCGTCTGGCCCAGATGTCAGTGACCGGCGAGCCCTCCCAATGATCGCGCAATCCATTCCGGCCGAGACGTTGGTTGCCGAGTTCTGGCAAGCGCCAAAGGACGAGCTCTGCCGCACACTCGGCTCAGGTCCGGGAGGCCTGACACAGACCGAAGCGAACCGAAGGCTGGCGATCTTCGGAGCAAACCACGCCGACGCCTCCCAAAGCCGGTCTGCCCTGCGCAAGCTCGGCCAACGCCTCTGGAATCCGCTGATTGCGATGCTGCTGGCGGCTGCGCTCGTATCCGGGCTGAGCGGCGACATCGGCAGTTTTGCCATCATCGCGACCGTGCTGTCCCTGTCTATCACGCTCGATATCGTTCAGGAGCATCGCGCCGAGCGGACGGCCGAAGCGTTGCGGGAATCCGTCGCCATTCAGGCCGACGTCATCAGGGACGGAAGGGACAGGACCGTTTCGGTGACGGCTCTCGTCCCCGGGGACGTCGTGAAACTCCGCATCGGCGATCTGATACCGGCTGATGGCATCGTCCTCGATGCCCAGGAACTGCATGTCAATGAAGCCCTGATGACGGGCGAGCCGTTTCCGGCCTTCAAGACGGACGCTTCCTGCTCGGCGGCATTGCCGGCGGATGCCACAAACGCCCTGTTCGCAGGGACCAGCACCGTGGGCGGAAGCGGCAAGATGCTGGTCGTGAGGACCGGAAGCCGGACGCGCTTCGGCGCGATCGCCGCGGCAATGGCCACCAACGCGCCGCCGACCGCTCTCGAAGAGGGCGTCCGAAGGCTCGGAGTGCTGATCCTTCGACTGACTCTCTTTCTCACCCTCTTTGTGCTGATGGCTCATCTCGTCGCGCAACGTCCCGCAATGGAGTCCTTCCTCTTCGCGGTCGCGCTCGCCGTCGGCCTGACACCCGAGCTGCTGCCCATGGTGATGACGGTGACACTCGCCCGTGGCGCGCTGCGCATGGCGAAGCGAAAAGTCATCGTCAAGCGACTGTCCGCCATTCACGACCTCGGCGCGATGGACACGCTTTGCGTCGACAAGACCGGCACGTTGACGGAAGCCAGGATCACGCTGGAGGCGCATATCGATCCGCAGGATCGGCCCAGCGATCGCGTGCTGAGCTTCGCGCACCTGAACAGCACATTCCAGGCTGGTGTCCGAAGCCCTCTCGACGACGCGATCCTGGCAGCGAGCCGTGATGACCCGGACGGCTGGATCCGGCTTTCGGAAGTCCCGTTCGACTTCGAGCGGAGGTGCTTGTCCGTCCTCGTCGCAAGGCAGGATGAGCACATGCTGATCGCAAAGGGAGCTCCGGAATCCATCCTGGCCCGCTGCGCCGCCCTGGAGATCGATGGCCTGGCTCATCCGCTCGACGCCGCATGGCAACGGAAGATGGCGGACATCCAGACTCGATATGCGCGCGACGGCTTCCGGCTTCTTGCCGTCGCCATCAGGTCCATTCCGGCCGGGCAACGGACGATTGCCGTCGGGGACGAGACCAATCTGACCATGCTCGGCTTCTGTGTCTTCGCCGATCCGCCGAAGCGGGATGCGGCCTCGGCGATCGAAGCGCTCACCTCGCTCGGCGTGACGATAAAAATCCTCTCGGGTGACCATGACGCCGTGGTCTCGCATGTCGCGCGAACGGTCGGTCTTCCGTCGGAGCGCGTCATGAGCGGAGCCGAGATCTCCGGCCTCACGGATGCCGCGCTCGTCGCCCGGGTCGACGACGTCGATCTCTTTGCCCGGATCGACCCCGATCAGAAGCGACGGATCATTGCGGCGCTTCGCTACCGCAATCACGTCGTCGGCTTCATGGGAGACGGCGTCAATGACGCGCCGGCGATCCACGCAGCTCATGTCGGCATATCCGTCACGGGCGCGACCGAGGTCGCCCGCGCAGCCGCCGACATGATCCTGGTGACTCCCGACCTGTCAGTGCTTGCGGCCGGCGTGCGCGAAGGCCGCAGAACCTTTGCCAACATCCTGAAATATGTCCGAATGGGAACGAGCTCGAATTTCGGCAACATGCTTTCGATGGCCCTGGCGTCGATCGTTCTGCCATTCCTGCCGTTGCTGCCGCTGCAGATCCTGCTGAACAATCTGATCTACGATCTCTCCGAAATCGGGATCCCTTTCGACGAGGTCGACCGCGAAGACGTTGCCCAGCCCGAAACGTGGAACATGGCCGGCATCCTGCGCTTCTCCATCATCATGGGAATGGCGTCCTCCCTGTTCGATGCGATCACCTTCGTCGTTCTCCTTGGGGGGTTCGAGGCGGATGCGGCACTGTTTCGAACCGGGTGGTTCCTGGAATCGATACTCACCCAGATCCTGGTCATCTTCGTCATCCGGTCTCGCCGCATGCCGTGGCGCGCGAACCGCCCTCACAGCATCTTGATCGCGACGTCTGTCGGCGCCCTTCTCGCCGGGCTGGCGCTTGCGCTCGGTCCGTGGCGCGGGCTGTTTGGCTTTACCGCGCTTTCAGGAGGAATAGTTGCGGCGATCATTGCCATCGCAGCTGCCTATCTGATCTCGGCGAACGTCGCCAAGCGCCTGGCAATCTCGGAGCGTTGACAGACGGTCGATCTGAGTTGATGCCGCGCGTGAGGCGACAACGCACCGATCGGAGCCGCATTCAGAAGCAGAGCAACCCTACCTTGGTGGCTGAAGACCCCGAGAGTTGACCCATTCGTCGAGGTGAGCCGCGACATCGGCTTGACGAACCTTCGCCTCCCGTTCGGGGCCAGGCTTCAGCCTGGCGGCCTGCTCGCGGAGTTGTTCGGCCCACGCGGAAAGGCGCTCCTTGAACGATACGGTCTGCTTGACGTGCTCCCACTTCACAGTGCTTCCCCTCCCTTGCGGTCAGCACCTGTTGGACCCGGCGCGTCAGGTGAGGCTAGAAGTCGATCGGCCTGAGGCTTTGCGCCAAATCAATGAGCCGACCGAATTCCGCGATGTGGGCGATGGACTCCGGCAGGGAGAGAAAGGCGCGCACGACATCCCTTTACCGGTGCTCAGGTCCCGTTTGATAAATCTGTTCGCGGTGAACTTCCCGGCCGCTCTCGTCGATGACGACGATCTGGAGCGCGGGATGGCCTTTCGGCTTCTCTCTGCGCATCTTGTCGGCGAGAATCTTGCTGTGTGCAATGGCGGCACCATCACTCACAAGCTCCAGTCCGGACCTATCCCGGACGGGCACGCCGTCCTTGATATCGAAATAGTAGGTGAGCATCGGCTGATTCCCGCGCCCCCACACAGCTTGACTGAAACAATCATCAGAAAAAAGAGCCGCCGAGATGCGGTGGGATGGACCTCGGCGGCGACTCGGGGACGTAACCGTGGGGTCGGGTTACGCAAATCGAATACTAACGAGCCCGCGAATCCCGGACTTGATCGGGATCAACCAGATCTGCCGCAACATCTTCTTCGCGACGTGGATCACCATTCAGGACGATCGCGGATATTCTGATTTACCACTTGCGTCCGCGTTACTATAATACCTTGCCGGCCGACCTACCAAAAACACGATCATCTTCGCCGCCTACCCTTGCGGTGGTAGTATTGGGTTACGGGAGTGCGTCATGCATCGCTACATCGCTCGGGCGAATGTCGACCATTACATCGCGCTATTGAACGGCGACGACCTCACGCCTGACCGCCGGAGCGCCATCACCAAGATGCTGATCTCCGAAGAGGACGGGCTCGGTCATGATCTGGAGCAACTCGAGTTCTTCGAGCATCGAGCCGCAGCCGGACGCAAGCGCTTGGAGGACGTCACGCATCTGCGCGACGGTTTTGCTTTCGGAACGCCAGAACGAGGACGCGCGGAGGAGTTGCTGGTCAACATCGAGAATCTTCAGACTCTCCTGGAAGATGCGTGTCATCGCCTGCGCAGGAAGATCAACGCGCGCGGCCTCTGATGGCCTCGGCAGGCTTTATGCGAGCTCTTGCAAGGCGAGCCGCGGCCGTTCATGCGTGTCACGATCACGCCGCGACCGGCTTGCTCTCCTCGCTGCGCTTGCCGAGCAGCGGCGCGAACTGCTCGGACGTCACCGTTTCGTTGGCGATCAACAATTCCACACCGGCGTCCAGGTCACCACGCCTCCGCTGGAGGATATCCCGGGCGCGGCGGTCGCCCTCCTCAATCAAATTGCGGACGGCGAGATCGATCTCGCGGCCCGTTGCCTCGGCAGCCCCGACGATCTTGTCCTGGGCCGCCCCGAGAAACGCTTGCGGCCTGGGCGCATAGGTGCGTTGCCCCACCGTCTCGTCCATGCCGTATTTGGTCACCATTTCAATGGCGACTTCGGTCGCACGCTGAAGATCGTCGGCGGCGCCGGTGGAGATCGCACCGTCGAAGATCAGACGCTCCGATGCGCGTCCCCCCATCAGCACCGCTATGCGGTTCTTGAGCTCCTCGATCGTCAGCAGGAACCTGTCCTCGGTCGGACGCTGGATGGTGTATCCCAATGCGCCGATCCCGCGCGGAATGATCGAGACCTTCTGCACCGGGTCGACGCCGGGCAGGCTGGCCGCAACGAGGGCATGGCCCATCTCATGATAGGCGACCCTGCGCCGTTCGTCCTTGCTGAGCACCCTGCTCTTCTTCTCGATGCCGGCCACGATCCGCTCGATCGCCGTGACGAAATCATCGAACGTGACCTCCTCACCGCTCCGTCTGGTCGCGGCGATCGCCGCTTCGTTGATGAGGTTTGCGAGGTCGGCGCCGGTAAATCCGGTCGTGAGTCCCGCGACCTTGTCAAGGTCGACGTCCTTGCCCATGCGGATCTTGCGGACGTGGACCTTGAGAATGGCGACGCGCCCGTTCTTGTCCGGCCGGTCAACCAGAACCTGCCGGTCGAAGCGGCCCGCGCGCAGCAGTGCGGGGTCCAGGATCTCGGGGCGATTGGTGGCCGCCAGCAGGATGACGCCGGCGCTCGGGTCGAAGCCGTCAAGCTCGGACAGGAGCTGGTTGAGGGTCTGCTCCTTCTCGTCGTAACCTCCGAACGACAGCGGCCCGCGGCTGCGTCCCAGCGCATCGAGCTCGTCGACGAAGATGATGCACGGTGCCGCCTTTCGGGCCTGCTCGAACAGATCCCGGACGCGCGCCGCGCCGACACCAACGAACATCTCAACGAATTCCGAGCCCGAGATCGAGAAGAACGGAACACCGGCCTCTCCCGCCACGGCGCGGGCGAGCAGCGTCTTTCCCGTTCCCGGTGGTCCGACCAGCAATATTCCCTTGGGTACATGCGCCCCCAATCGGCCATAGCTCTTGGGGTCCTTGAGGAATGAAACGACTTCCTGGAGCTCGAACTTCGCCTCGTCCACTCCGGCGACATCCGCGAAGGTGACCTTGATGTCCTTTTCGACATAGACCTTTGCGCGGGACTTGCCGATCGCCATCAGCCCGCCCAAGCCCTGGCCGCCTCCCATGCGGCGGCCGATCCAGAACCAGATCACGAAGAAGGCAATGACCGGAAAGATCCACGACAGCAAGCTCTGCAGCAGGCCGCCACTGGGAACGCCGGTCACACTCGTGCCTTTTGCCGCGAGCTTTTCGGCCAAAGCCATATCGACCCGCGCCGTGATGAATGCGGACTTTCCACTCGGAAGCGGTTCTTTCAATTTCCCCTGAATCATGTCCGAGCCGACGGACACCTCGGCGATCTTGTCCTGCGCCAGCAGCTGCTCGAATTGGCTGTATGGAATGGTTTCGATTGAACTGTACGTCGTGAGCCCGAACAGCAGCATGACGAGCAGCAGGCCGCCTGCCAATACAGCGGCCATGACCATGGTCTGATTCCGTGAACCTTGATCGGACTCCACTCTGCTTCTCCCATCACCGTCGGCTGCGCCGTGAATGGTAATGGAGAACGGCGACCTCTGCTTGATTCAGGTCAACACGGCGGTCCCACACGACCGGGCCGATGAGTTCGACAGGACTGACGGCACATGACGCTTGCGCAGGATTCCCACCATTCAATGCTGCGCGATCCGGCCGTCGACCACCTCGATGATGCGGTCGCAGCGGCGCGCGAGGTCGAGATTATGGGTGACGAGCAGGAAGCTGGTGCCGCTCTCCCGATTGACCCGTCGCATCAGTTCGAAGACGGCATCGGCCGACTTCGAATCGAGATTGCCGGTCGGCTCGTCCGCCAGCACGAGATCCGGATTCATCGCGAGCGCCCTGGCCACCGCCACCCGCTGCTGCTGGCCGCCCGACATGTTGTTGGCAAGATTGTTTCCGAATCTCTCCAGACCGACCTCGGCGAGGAGATGATCGGCCCGGGCCGCGATCTCCGCGCTCGGAAATCCGCGGTCCGCGAGCATCGGCATCATGATGTTTTCGCGCGCGGTGAAGGCTGAGATCAGCAAATGATGCTGAAATACAAAGCCGATGGTGTGGCCTCTGAGATGCGTGAGCTCGTTGTCGCCCAATAGGCCGGTGTCGCGTCCCTTGATGAGGAGCCGGCCGGAGGTCGGCCGATCGAGCAGACCGACGATGTTGAGCAGCGTGCTCTTGCCGGAGCCAGACGGACCCATCAAAGCCAGAAACTCGCCATGGGCGAGCTCGAGATCGATGTCGTGCAGTACCTCGACCTCCGATGGCAGGCCCACATTGTAGGTCTTGCAGACGCGCTCCAGCCTCAGGATCTCGTCAGCCACGGATCGCCACCACCGGATCGAGCTTCGCGGCGCGCACCGCCGGCGCTGTCGCAGCCAACAAGCCGGTGACCGTGGCGAGCACCGCCGTGTAGATGAAGAGGTTACGTTCGAGAATCAACGGAAAGAACTCGCTTCCATCCGCCTGACGCGCAACAGCGTGCCAATAGATCAGAGCAAGGGCGCCCATCGTCGCGCCGAACAGCGAGCCGACAAAGCCGAGCAGACCGCCCTGGAGCAGGAACACCCGCAGGATCTGACCGCGCGAGGTTCCCATTGCCCTGAGGATTCCGATCTCCTTCGAGCGCTGGATCACCGAGACGATCAGCACCGCGGCAATGCCGAAGGCCACCGACAAGCCGACGAACAGTCGGATCAAGGTGTTCGTGTAGATCTGCGCCTGGACGGCGGTGTAGAACTGCGCGTTGGTGGCGATCCAGCTATCGGCCTCGACAACCGTCGCGGCCTGGATCCGCCTGGCGATGGTTTCGGCCGCGTAGATGTCCTTGATCGTCATGTCGATGGTCGTGACGCCGCCGATCATGCCGAGCAGAGACTGTCCGGTCCGCAGCGCGATGAAGGCCACGCGCTGATTGGCCCCCTTGTTGCCGAAATCGACCAGGCCGGAGATCGTCAGCACCCGGTTGGCAGAGCTTGCCGCCTGAAGGTTCAGCTTGTCACCCACGGTGGCGCCGAGATTCTTGGCGAGCTCGGTGCCGATGATGATGTCCTCGCTGGTCAGGCGCGCGCTGCCGGCCACGATGTAGTCCGGCACCTTGACGATGTTGAAATAGGTGTCCGGCTCGATTCCGGTCAGCGTCACGGCCCGGCTGGCGTCGCCGCGGATGGCCAGCGCAGATCCGGTGATGGTGGGTGAGACTGCGGTGACTTCCGGCATCGCCAGCATCTGGGTTCTGATCTTCGGCCACTGGTCGATCGAGATCACCCGCTGGCTCGGCCGTTGCACCACCGCGTCCTCGATCTCGCCGGCGGCTTTGCGCAGGGGGCGCGCGACTTGATCGGGCGTGAGGAGCTGGATCTGGGGCTGCGACGTCAGCACGCGCTTGATGAAATTTGCCTCCATGCCCGCGAGCATCGCCGACATGAAGACAATGACGCCCACGCCGATCGAAATGCCGCCGATGATGAAAGCGGTCTGCAATCTGCCCTCACGCAGGAAGCGCACGGCAGCGATCCACTCGAATGGAAGCCAGCGATTCATGGCAGGACAGGCCGCACGCGCTGCCCGGTCACCACGCCGGAGCTTTGCGGAATCGCGACGTCACCGGCTTGCAGGCCTTCGACGATCTCGATGTTGCTGTTGCCGCGCAAGCCGAGCTTCACAGGACGCTTGACTGCGCGACCGCCCTCCACGGTCAGGACCCAGGGCTGTCCGGAGAGAACGTCATGGACCGAGCGGACGGGAAGCACCTTCGCATCGTCTTTCGCGGCAACCTCGATGTCGACCGAAACGGTCATGTCCTGGCGCAGATCGTCGGATGGTTCCACCACCGTCAGCTTGACCTGAACGGTTGCGCGGGAAATGTCGATGCCCGGATTGATGTAGGAGACCCTGGCGGCAAAATGCCGGTCCGGGTAAGCATCCGCGGAAGCCAGCGCATTCTGTCCAAGCGCGAGCTTGCCGAGATTGCGCTCGTCGATCTGCAAGACGAGCTGCAAGTCGCCTGACGGCGCCAGCACCAATAGCGCCTTTCCCGCCTGCGCCACGGTGCCGCGCTCGACGTTCCGGGTGATGAGAACGCCGTCGCGAGGGGCTACGATCGTGGCATAGCTCAAGCGGGATTCCGCCGTGTCCAGATTGGCTCGCGCCTGGTTGAGCTGCGTCTGCGCCATGACATAGTCGCTGCCGCCCGGACTTGCCGTATAGACCTGGAACTCCGCCGCACGCTTCACGGCGCGCGCGACATCGAGCGTCTTCTGCGCGTCATCCAAGGCTACCTTGGTCGCGTAGCCATTGTGTTCGAGCTGCGCCGTGCGGTTATAGGTCTGCTGGGCGTTCAGAAGCGTCGCTTGCGCTTGTGTCAGAGCCTCCTTTGCGGAGGGCAGCGTCAGCTCTTCGAGCTGCCTGATCCGGGCTTCGGCCTGGGCCACCGCCCCCTGCGCCTGGATCACGCTCGCTTTGAGTTCCCGTGCCTCCAGCGAGATCAGCGGCTGCCCCTTGGTGACCTTCTGGCCTTCATGCACCAGCACGTCCGCGACCGTGCCGGTGATCTGGCTGCCGATCTCGACGCGGTATGGTGTCTCGACATGCCCGCTCGCCACCACGGTCTCGATCAATCGCCCGCGCGCGACCTGGTCGACCACGACGGCAGGTCCGAACAGGATGCGGACGCCTTGCCAGGCACCAAGCGTGAGCAGAACAAGGATCGCGAGCACAAACCATTTGTGAGCGAGGACTCCCGACCAGGCCGACGCGGCGGAGAGCCGGGTCATGTGCTCCTGCTTTGGAACAGATAGTGTTTGCTCGACCATGACTCTGTGCTGCTGCGAATTCCGCCGAACTGAATACCGCACCGCCGCTGTTCCAGATTGCGCCAGGTCAACGCGCTTCCGGCAAAATGCGCGCTGTCTCAGAATATCGTCGCGTTTGCACCTGATCGACGGCCTGTCGAAGGCTCCGCCGCCTGGGAGCTTCGACGCTGATGTGCGCACGTTGACGAAGATCAATCCGGCCGCAGCTCACTCGTCCAAACTGGCCTGCAAAATCGCACTGGCAGCGGCAGCAAAGCAGAGGACATGGAGATGGCGCACAAGCAGGTCCTGTTTCACTCGGCGGCTCGTGAAAAAGTCTTGCGCGGCGCGTCCCTTCTCGCCGATGCCGTGCGCGTCACGCTCGGGCCGAAGTCGAAATCCGTCCTGATCCAGAAATCGTGGGGCGCACCCATCGTGTGCAACGATGGCGTCACCATTGCCAAGGAATTTGATCTCAAGGACGCGGAGGAGAACCTGGGCGCCCAGGTGCTGCGGCAGGCCGCCGAGAAGACCGGCGATGTCGTTGGCGACGGCACCAGCACGTCGACCATCCTGGCCCACGCCATCCTTTCGGACGGCGTCCGGAACGTCGTCGCCGGCGCAAGCGCGATCGACCTCAAACGCGGCCTCGATCGCGGGACACAGGCCGCCATCGCCGCCCTGCACGCCATGGCGAAGCCGGTGAAGACCAGGGCGGAAAAGGTTCAGGTCGCTACGATCTCGGCGCACAACGACATCTCCATCGGCGAGCTGGTGGCGGATGCGATCGAGAAGGTCGGCGGTGATGGCGTGATCTCGGTGGAGGAGTCCAAGACCACCGAGACCCTGCTGGACGTCGTGGAAGGCATGAAATTCGACCGCGGCTTCCTGTCGCCCTACTTCGTCACGGATGCGGACCGCATGGAAGCCGTGCTGCAGGATCCCTACGTGCTGCTTTGTGACCACAAGATCGGCGCCCTGCGCGACCTGGTTCCCCTGCTCGAGCAGGTCGCCAAGAGCGGCCGCTCGCTTCTGATCATCGCCGAGGACATCGAGGGCGAAGCGCTGGCGACGCTCATCGTCAATCAGCTTCGCGGCGTGCTCAAGGCTTGCGCGGTCAAGGCACCAGGCTTCGGCGACCGGCGCAAGGCCATGCTGGAAGATATTGCCATCCTCACCGGCGCGCAGGTGATCTCGGAGGAGATCGGGCTCAAGCTCGAGAGTGCCACCCTCCAGCAGCTCGGTCGCGCCGCACGGATGGTCGCCGACAAGGAGAATACCACTCTGATCGGGAGTGGCGGCGATCGCGCCCGTATCGACGCGCGGCTCGCGCAAATCCGCATCGAGATCGAGAAGACGACCAGCGACTACGACCGCGAGAAACTCGAAGAGCGCCTCGCCAAGCTGTCGGGCGGCGTCGCCGTCATCCGGGTGGGAGCACCGACCGAAGCCGAGATGAAGGCGAAGAAGGAGGCGCTCGACGATGCGATCAGCTCGACCAAAGCTGCGGTGGCCGAGGGCATCGTGCCGGGCGGCGGGCTTGCCCTGCTCCGTACGATCGCGGCGGTGGCCAAGGAGGAGTCCACCTGCGAGGGCGACGAACGAACGGGCGTTCAGATCCTCAAGCGCGCGCTCGAGGCTCCCGCGCGCCAGATCGCCGAGAATTCCGCAACCGATGGCGGCGTCGTCGTCGCCCGGATGCTGGCCAGCGAAGGCAATTCCGGCTTCGATGCCGCCCGGAAGGTCTATGTCGACCTCGTGGAAGCCGGCATCGTCGATCCCGTGAAGGTCGTACGGATCGCGCTCGAAAATGCGGTGTCCGTCGCAAGCGTGCTTCTTCTGACGGAGGCGACGATGACGGAGATTCCGGAGCCGAGGCGCGAGCGGCTGCCCGAGCCCGACGTGGCGATGTAGCGGTCGCAGGCCCTGCAGCGAACGCAAAAGCATCAGCCGTCGGCGCAAGGCGGGGCGAAGATTCCGTACAGGATGCAACGATGCCCTATCGCTCGAACAAGGACCTTCCCTCTGGCGTGCGGCACCATTTGCCGCCTCATGCCCTGGACATCTACCGGGAGGCGTTCAACCACGCGTTCGCCTCGCATGCCGGGGACCTACGCCAGGAAGAGATCGCTCACCGCACGGCCTGGGCTGCCGTGAAGCGCTCATACGTGAAACTTGGCGACCAATGGCTACCAAGGCGACCGGCTTCATAAGCGCCCACATGTTCTCGACTACTCTGCAATCGATAAACATCTCTGGCCCTATTTTGCTCGACACGCAGATGCGGAACCACGAGTTTCACACTGTATTGGACATGACTGTCCTATGCTCTGCGGACGCATCTGATTTCGCGCGCGCAGCTCTTGGGTTTGAGCGAAATCAACCAGCGCACGATGGCCGAGACTATCCTTCGTGGCGACCGGAATGGTCAAACTCGAAGGAGAAAATGATCATGGCGACCGAAACCAAACTTCCTGTCACCAAGACGTCCACCGCACCTGCAGCCGCAGGCGAGGTATGGCAGCCGTTCCAGGCGCTGAGAAACGAAATCGATCAGATCTTCGACGATTTCGGCAACGGTTTCTGGAAACGGCCGTTCCGATCGCTCGCAGGGCTGGAGCGCGATCTGTCCAAGAACTTCAATGCGCCGGCCGTCGACGTCGCCGAAAGCGACAAGGCCTACGAGATCACGGCCGAGCTTCCCGGTCTCGACGAGAAGAACATCGACGTCAAGCTCGTCAACGGAGGTCTCACCATCAGAGGCGAGAAGAAGGAAGAGACCGAAGAGAAGAAGAAGGACTACTACGTTTCCGAGCGCCGCTACGGCTCGTTCGAGCGTTATTTCGCGCTCCCCGACGGCGTCGATGCCGACAAGATCGAGGCGACGTTCAAGAACGGCGTGCTCAAGGTCATGCTTCCCAAGACCGAAGAAGCTCAGAAGCCGGCCAAGACCATCAGTGTAAAGGCCGCTTGAAGGCCCGAGACGCGAGGCTGCGATAGTCGCAGCCTCGCCTCACCCAGAAAACTCGCCAGCGAACTCGAGGACACACCATGCGCGCGCATCATATCATGACGAAGGACCTGGTTGCCGTAACACCGCACACGACGATCGAGGAGGCGGCCAAGATCATGCTCCGAATGCACATCAGCGGCCTGCCCGTCATCGACGATGCCGGTAACCTCGTCGGGGTTGTCTCGGAAAGCGACTTCCTCCGCCGCAGCGAGATCGGCACCGGCCGCAGGCACGCCGCCTGGCTGAAGTTCTTCATGGGACCAGGACGCGCGGCTGCCGAGTTCGTTCACGAGCGCGGCCGCAAGGTTGCGGACGTCATGACGAAGCAGGTCGTCTCGGTGCAGGAAGACACGGATCTGGCCGAACTGGTCGACCTGATGGAGAAGAACGACATCAAGCGCGTCCCCGTGATGCGGGGCAAGACGCCCGTCGGGATCGTCACGAGGACGAACCTGCTGCAAGCCGTGGCGAGCCTCCTGCACGAAATTCCGGATCCGACCGCCGATGACGAGCATATTCGCGAGCGCATCACGCGCGCGGTCAACGGCACGGACTGGCGTCCGATCGGCTTTGAGGTGAATGTCCGCAAAGGCGTCGTGCATCTGCACGGCCTCGTCACCACCGATGAAGCCCGTCAGGCCGCGATCGTCGCCGCCGAAAGCACCGCCGGCGTCAAGAAGGTTCACGACCATCTCTGCTTCGTCGATACCTATACCGGGTTCTACGTGGAATCGCCCGAAGACATGAAGGCCGCCGGCTGAACTCGCGGATCGAGGTCACCATGCTCGGATGGTTCGTTCGGATTCTCTTCGCCATAGCAGCGCCGATCACGGCGCTGTTCGTGGCACGTGACGCACTGAACTTCGGCTTGATCCAGACCATCGTGACCATGTTGCTCGTGACTGTCCTGGTCGGGCTGATTGCCGCCTTTACCGGGCGGGACCGACAGGCACCGCGCTAGCTGCGGACGCGACACGGCGGCCGAACCCTGAGATCGCCGCCTGCGGCCGCTCCTGCCGAACCCATGCGCGAAGCCGCCCGATGGCGCCGGCGGGCACAGCAAAGGTAAAGCGGTGAGCCGGTACTCCAGAAATGCAAATGGTACCCTCAGTTCCGTGCGGCTACGGACATCACCTTAGGTGAAGCTCCCAAATTTCGGCCGGACCATTTATTCGCTAGTAAGGGTTCGTCAGCACGCACCGGCAAGGGGCCTGCAAATGAACCACTCGATTTACACTGCGGACAAGGCAACGCATCTGAAGGTGGTCGTCGCCGGATTGTTTGCCGGCATCGCCATCGTGGCGACCACGCTGACCGTGCACTTGGTCCAGCCCGAATTGAGCTTCCAGAAGGCGAAGACGCTAGCCGTCTACCAGGCGCGTCCGATGCATGGGCTGACCGAAATGGCCCAACGCTAGGTGAGATCGGCTGTTGGAGGATATTCAGATGACCAACGAAGCAATCAAGGCGCTGATGCTGCTCGCGATGTATGGCATCCTTGAGCTCGCGCTCTATTTTTCGTCGACCGCCAGAGCCGCCAAGCAGCCGGTCCGTTCGACACCCGGCCGGACTGCGAATCCCGATCTCACCCGTCGGGGGGCGGAAAACTAAGTCGATCCGCACGGTCGCCCGTCGCAGGAGACTTTTCGGACGGGGCTGAGCAAGCGCCTCGTCCTTCGAGACGACCGCTTTGCGGTCTTCTCCTTTGAAACTGCTGCTGCACACTCCGCCCTCATCCTGAGGGCCCGCCGGATGCGGGCGTCTCGAAGGTTGGCCGCAGGCGAGTCCCCGCCGCGTTTCCTCAGATGCGATTGCACTGCCCCGTTGGGAGATTGTCGTCCTCACGGACGAGCGTTACAACGGTTCGTCATCGAGCGTGGATGGTTCGGCCTGCAGCGAGACGAAGTCGCCGCCGCCGTAATCGTCCTCCGGATCGGGACTGACCGATTGAAGGCACAGGCGGTCATCGACGCCGCGAACGCCCGAAGCGTTCTCGCAAGCCACGATCGCCGCCCGGCGGGCGTTGTCGCCCTTGACGACGCCGCGCAGCGTCACCACGCCATCCCTGACGCTCACGTTCAAGCCGACGGGCTGCCAGGGCATCCCGGCCATCGCCGTAAGGACCGAACGGCGGATCTGATTGTCGTTTTCCGAATAGCCGGATGCGCCGGTCAGCGGGCCGGCAACTGCAGACAGGAAGTCGGAGCGGGTAATGATGCCGACAACGCGATCATTGCGCATGACCGGAACGTGATTCAGGTTTCGGCGCTCCATCAGGTCGGCAATCTCCTCGAGGGGAGTATCCTCCCTGGTCGTCGCCGGATCACGCGTCATCACCTGCTCGACCTTGCGCCCGTGCTCCTTGACGAATTCGCGCGCGATTCGGTCGGTTCCGAGCAGGACGGTCAGCAGCCGGTTGCGCGTGTGTTCCGTTTCGAGCTCCGCCCGCCTGAGGAAGTCGCTTTCGCAGATGATGCCAACAAGCTTTCCCGCAGCATCCGTGACCGGCAGTCCACTGATGTGGTGACCGAGCATGACCCTGATGGCATCGGCGATCGAAGCCTCGGGCCGAATAGCTATCACCCGCCGGGACATTATCTGGTGCGCGCGCATGTCATCAACTCCAGAGAGAACTCACAGGTAGTCGCCGCCCCTGACAGGGGCTTGATCGAGATCAACCGTCCGGCCGCGATCGAGGGCCATGCTGCCGTCAAATCTGGACATCGGACATGCGCCTGCAAGCATTGTTGGTGGCCGCGATCCTTGCGGCAGTCGCGGCGCCGAGGGCCGGAGCGCCGGCCGCAACGACGTCGGTCGAGGTCTCTGCCGCGCTCTCCGATCTCATGACCCGGCTTCAGCTCCAGCATGCCAAGCTCTGGTTTGCGGGGAAGCTCAGCAACTGGGGTCTGGCGAGCTACGAGATCCAACGGGTCGATGCCAGCCTCGAGGCGGCCGGCAAGCTCTTGCCCGACCCATCGCGGACCGCTCCTGCAAAGGCTCAGCTGCAAGCCGCACGAGAGGCGATCCGACAAAAGAACGTGCCTGCCTTCGCCAAGGCTTATTCGGCCCTCACGAACGAATGCAACAGCTGCCATCGGGCCACCGGCTACGCCTCGATCACAATCCAGGTACCGGTTCGCCCACCTGTCACCAACCAATTGTTCGTCGATCAGGTCACCGAAGGCCGGGCGCTGGCCCACGCCTCCTGCGGGACCTGTCATATCGTGGAGGATGCCGCCAGGGAATCGCCGGAGTCCCGGCCCCCGGCGCCGAGCCTCGTGGAGATCATCAGTCGTCCCTCGTTCTCCATCGATGACATCAGGCAGTTCCTGGCATCGGGCCACCGCAGGCTCGGACCCGACCAGGCCATGCCGAACCCGCGGCTCGCGGAGTACCAGATCGACGAAATCGTCGCGTACCTCGAAACGTTGAGAGCCGGCCCGCTGCGCTAAACCCGGCCCGCTCCACTCGCCCGTTGCAAGCCCGGCGGTTGATCTCGGTCAAACGGTGACCGGCAAAGAGCAGCATTGTGGACCCAACACAATCTGAACTGCGCAAGGCAGGCACATGACAGTGACAGACGGAGCCGCTCCCTCACCCCGGACGCGCATGCCGGCAGCGAACTCATTTCTGTGGGGCGTCTCGACCTCGAGCTTCCAGATTGAGGGCGCTTCCCATGTGGATGGGCGCGGCGACAGCATATGGGACAGCTATTGCCGACAGAAGGGCCGCATCAAGAACGGCGATACCGGCGATATCGCCTGCGATCACTATCACCGCTACCGTGAAGACATCGCGATGATGCGCGATATCGGCGTCGGCGCTTACCGCTTCTCGATCTCGTGGCCGCGCATCCTGCCTCGCGGTCGCGGGGCTGCGAACGAGGCGGGCCTCGATTTCTACGACAGGCTCGTCGATGCACTTCTGACTGTCGGCATAGAACCCTGGGTCTGTCTCTATCACTGGGATCTGCCGCAGGCGCTGCAGGATCTTGGCGGCTGGCAGAACCGGGACATCGCGGGATGGTTCGCCGATTATGCTGCGCTGGCGGCCCAACGCTTCGGCGATCGGGTCAAGCGGTTCGCCACCTTCAACGAGCCATGCGTGTTCACGCTGTTCGGATACGGTCTCGGCTGGAACGCGCCCGGCATTGCCGACCGGGGCGCTTTGCACCGAGCCATTCACCACGTCAACCTCAGTCACGGCCGTGCCATCGACGTGCTCCGGCAATCGGTGACAGGCGCATCGCTCGGCGCCATTCACAACCGCCAGCCCTGTTATCCCGTCACCACGAGAGAGGAGGACGTTGCGGCGACGCAGCGCCTCGCATCGTACTGGAATGACGCGTTCCCGTATCCGCAGCACTTTGCCTACTATCCCCCGGAGCTTGCCGAGTTCATCGAGCCTTACGTCAAGCCCGGTGACATGGCGCAGATCGCACGGCCGGTCGACTGGTTCGGGCTCAACCACTATTCGCCGCACTACATCAAGGCGGACAGCAATCCGATCGGCGCCGGCTTCGGTGCACCGCCGGACGGCGTACGCCGCACCACCATCGGCTGGCCCATCATTCCCGACGCGTTCCGCGATACGCTGCTGGACATCCACCGGCGCTTCCGGTTGCCGATCTACGTGCTGGAGAACGGAACTGCCGCGGACGACAAGCCGGACGATAGCGGCCGCGTTCAGGACACCGCACGAATTGCCTATCTCGACGCCTACACAAGGGCAATGCAGGAAGCGATGCGGGCCGGAGCCGACGTCAAGGGCTATTTCGTGTGGTCGTTGCTCGACAATTTCGAGTGGGCATCGGGCTATTCGCAACGCTTCGGTCTCGTGCATGTCGATTTTGCCACGCAGAAGCGAACCCCGAAGGCGTCGGCGCACTGGTATTCGGATCTCATTCGGTCGTCGCGACGGTCGCAGGTTGCCGCAGAACGCGCGGCGCTCGACAACGTGACGGCAACGCCCGGCGCGATGGCCGCCTCCACGGTCTTCAGCTGAGCCGATGAGCGCGATCCTCACGATCACGCCCAATCCGGCGGTCGACGTTTCGACATCGGTGGACAGGATCGTCCCTGTCGCCAAGCTGCGCGGCATCGGGCAGCGCCGCGATCCCGGCGGCGGTGGCATCAACGTTGCGCGCGTGGTCAAGCGGCTCGGCGGCAATGCCACCGCGCTCTATCCGGTGGGCGGCCTCACGGGAGACCTGCTGCGTCAATTGCTGGACAAGGAGGGCGTCGAAAGCCTGACCTTTCCGATCGCCGGCGAGACCCGGCAAGACTTCTTCGTCCGCGAGATCGGGACAGGCCAGCCCTATCGATTCATTCTGCCAGGGCCGCCTCTTGCAGAGCACGAATGGCAGAGATGCCTTGCCCTGCTATCGGCGCTGCAGCCGTTTCCCAGCTTCGTGGTTGCCAGCGGAAGCCTCCCGGCAGGGGTGCCCGACGACTTCTATGCAAGGGTCGCAAGGATCGTCAAACAGCGCGGCGCCAAGATGATCCTTGATACCTCGGGTCAGGCCCTCGTTGCTGCGGTGGCGGAAGGAGTCGAACTGGTCAAGCCGAACCTGCGGGAGATGCGCGAGCTGGTCGGCCGCGAGCCGTCCGATCCCGCCGAATGGGAAGCTGCTGCCGGAACGCTGGTGCGCAGCGGCAAAGCAGCGATGGTCGCCCTCACGATGGGACATCTCGGCGCCGCGCTGGTGACGAGCGAGCGCGTGTGGCGCGCCAAGCCTCTCGCGATCGTGCCCGTCGGCGCCGTCGGCGCAGGTGACAGTTTTCTCGGCGCGCTGGTCTACGGACTGGCATCTGGAGCCGGCCTCGAACACTGCTTTCGACAGGCGGTCGCCGCCGGCGCCGCGGCCCTGCTCAATCCAGGCACCGAACTCTGCCGGCCCGACGACGTCAAGCGTCTCGCCGAACAGGTCATTCTTTCCACGGCAGTTTAACGGGTCCAGCCGGAAGCATCGAGGACTCTGCCTGCTGCGGCGGCGTTTCCCGGTTGAGGCGGTCGAGCGACAGCAGGAGACCGCCGACCCGTTCCAGCGACGACCTCCAATCGGCGATACGCGCGTAATTGTCGACAACCCAGTTGAACGAGGCCTGCACCAGCGTGAAGGCCGCGGCGGCTTGCGTGAGCTCGCCCAGTGTCATCGCTCCGGAAAGAAATTTCGGCGCGCAAAGCACCAGGCCGATGATCGGCGCCAGAAGCGTGTTTCCGTGTGACACGATCGTCGTCTGCATCAGTTGCCAGCACAGGCGGCGCCATTGATCGATGGCGGCCCCGAGCGCACTGCGAACGTCGCGGCAGACTTCCGACCGTCGGTCTCGCGGCGCGGCACCCTCCCCGATATCGCGGAGCTCATGAGCCGCCGTGATCAACTCCGCCTCGGCCTGGTTCTTGATCTGAACGAGCCGGGTCAGGGGCGCCCCGACCAGCGTCATCGCGGTCGTCACGATGCCGGAATAGAGCGCGACACCGATGACCAGGTAGCCCGGGATCCGGATGGAATGACGTCCCACAGGGAGCGCTATGTCGCCGCCGACGGTCCAGAGAATCTGAATGAAAATGACCGCGCTGAGCAGCGCGGATACGAGCCCGAGCGCGAGGTCGATCGGCGCATCCGTTGCGATCCTGACGTCCTCGGCGATCCGGTATTCGGGAATTTGCTGCTCGCTCTGCACGGCCGCGAGGCGGGCATAACGGTCATCCTCGACCCAATAGTCGATCACCTTGCCGGTCAGCCATTCCCGCCACTTTCTTTGCACGGTCATGCGGCCCCAGACCGACGTCACGGCGAGTGCGACGCTGCCGAGGCACAATGGGACGAGCAGGAACGCCTGCCCCCTCAGCCGCGCAGGATCGCGGCTCTCCAGCGCATCGAAGAAATCGCGGTTCCAGTAGTTGAAACGAAATTGCACGTAGAGCTGGAGGACGACGATCATCACCAACAGCGCGCATAACACCCATACGCGCCAAGCCGATGCTCCCCGCCAGAAGCCCGAGGCGCTCTGCCAGAATCGCGACCTCGCCCGCGAAGAGCCGTTCTGGTCTGGTTCGATCATCATCAATGTTCACAGCTAAAGCCGGCATGTGCTGCGCACTTGATCTTTCGCAAACCGAAGGTGCCGAGATGCGCGAAAGTTGCCGCCATTCAGACCCATTCTGCAGCGCGGGAGAATGCGCGATGGACGCATCGAGCTACATTCGCTGGTTCAGGGACATACGTCTTGCCGACGTGCCGCTGGTCGGAGGCAAGACCGCATCCCTGGGCGAGTTGTATTCGGCGCTGACGCCGGAGGGCGTCAAGGTCCCGAACGGCTTTGCGCTCACCGCGGCCGCGTATCGGGACGCGCTGACCGAAGCCGGCGCGTGGGACAGGCTCGGCCCCCTTCTCGCCGGCGTCGACAAGCGGCGGATCGCCGATCTTGCCCGCCGCGCCGCCGCCGCGCGCGCGATCGTCTACGCAGCGACCGACCGGGAGGATCTGCGCGATCAGGTCAGACGGGCGTATCGGCAGCTGGAGCAGGAATACGGACGCAACGTCGCGGTCGCGGTTCGCAGCTCGGCCACGGCCGAGGACCTTCCGACCGCAAGTTTTGCCGGCCAGCACGACAGCTTTCTCAACATCCGGGGCGCAGACGGGCTGATGGAGGCCTGCCGCCGCTGCTTTGCTTCACTGTTCACGGATCGTGCGATCTCCTATCGGATCGACAATGGTTTCGATCACTTCAAGGTCGCACTGTCGGTTGCCGTGATGAAGATGGTCCGCTCGGATCTCGCGGCGAGCGGCGTCACCTTCACGCTCGATACCGAGACCGGGTTTCGCGACGTCGTATTCGTGACCGGGGTCTACGGGCTCGGCGAGAATATCGTGCAGGGCGTCGTCGATCCCGATGAATTCTACGTCCACAAGCCGACCTTCAACGCCGGCTTCCGCGCGGTTCTGTCGCGCCGCCTGGGATCCAAGGCAAAGCGGATGGTCTACGGCCGCGGGCACAACACGACCCGGAACGAGGCAACGCCGGCGAACGCGCGCCAGCAATTCTGCATCAATGACAACGAGGTCTTGACGCTGGCCGAATGCGCACTGCTCGTCGAGAAGCACTACTCGCAAAAGGCAGGCAAGCCGACCCCGATGGATGTGGAATGGGCCAAGGACGGCAGGGACGGTTCACTTTACATCATCCAGGCCCGGCCCGAGACGGTCGCCTCGCAACGGAAGCCGGAGGCGCTCGAGAGCTACGTCCTGAAATCGTCCGGGACGGCGCTGGCCGAAGGCCGCGCCGTCGGGGAAAAGATCGCGGCAGGGCGCATCCGGCTGATCAGGAACGAGCGGGATCTCCAGAAATTCCGCCCGGGCGAGGTGCTTGTCGCGACGGCTACGCGCCCGGACTGGGAGCCCGTCATGAAGCTCGCCGCCGCGATCGTAACCGATCATGGCGGCCGGACCTGCCATGCCGCCATCGTCGCACGCGAGCTTGGAGTGCCCGCAGTGGTCGGAACGGGCAGCTTCAGCAAGAGGGCGAAGACCGGCGCGGCTGTGACGGTGTCCTGCGCGGAAGGTGACATCGGTCACGTCTTCGAGGGGACCCTGCCGTACGAGATCGAACGGACCGCGACCGAAAATGTACAGAGGCCGCGCACCGAAATCATGATGAACCTCGGCAATCCCGAGGTCGCGTTCAAGAGCGCATCCCTGCCGAGCGATGGCGTTGGCCTTGCCCGTATGGAATTCATCATCAACCAGCATATCGGAATCCATCCGATGGCGCTCGCCTGCCCCGACAAGGTGACCTCGGCACGGGACCGGCGGAAGATCAAGCTGTTGACCGCACGCTACAAGCAGCCGTCCGAATTCTTCGTCGAGCGGCTTTCGGAGGGCGTCGGCACCATCGCCGCCGCGTTCTATCCCCGGCCGGTGATCGTGCGCCTCTCGGATTTCAAGACCAATGAATATGCGAACCTACTCGGCGGCGCCGATTTCGAACCTCGCGAGGAGAACCCGATGCTCGGCTTTCGGGGCGCCGCGCGCTACGCGCACCCCGCCTATGCGCAGGGGTTCGAGCTCGAATGCGCTGCAATGAAGCGGGTGCGCGAGGCGATGGGCCTCACCAATCTCAAGATCATGATTCCGTTCTGCCGGCGTGTCGAGGAGGCGCGCAAGGTCATTGCAGCCATGGCAAGTCATGGCCTCAAGCGAGGTGAGAACGGCCTCGAGATATTCATGATGTGCGAGATCCCGAACAACGTCATCCTGATCGATCAGTTCGCGCAATTGTTCGACGGTTTCTCCATCGGCTCCAACGATCTCACCCAGCTGACGCTCGGTGTCGACCGCGACTCCGAGATCGTCGCCTTCGACTTCGACGAGCGTGATCCCGGCATGCTGCAAATGCTGTCGATGGCCGTGCTCGGCGCCAAGCGCAACCGACGCCACGTCGGCATCTGTGGCGAGGCTCCCGCAAACTATCCGGAGATCGCGAAGTATCTGGCTGAGCTCGGGATCGACTCGATCAGCGTGAATCCGTCTAGCGTGTTGCGGACCATCGAGATCGTCCGCGCCGCGGAGCGCGACAGCGGGGAAGGCCGGCGGGCAGCGGGCTGAAGCGCCAGTTAGCGTTTGAGCATGATCTCCGCGCAAACGCGTTCCGCGTCTGTCGCACGGGCAACCGCTGCGCGCTTCTCCGGATCATGCTTCAGGGGCGCTTGTCCCTGCGATGTACGCCAAGCGCCTGACGCACCTCGTCGTCCTCGAGGGCATCCTTGATCGTGCGGTCTGCCGGCCTGGTCTCCAGCACCGGCGCGTTCCGGTCAGGTGCGGGTACCTCGGCCTTTCGCTCGGCCACGCTCTTCTTCGCCGGTTGACCATGCTCGTCCATTGCACGCTCTCCTGGGACGTGGACGTCAGTGCGACATCAGCAGGCAGACCGGAGCGTGCCGCAGAAGGCTCTGCGTCATGCCGCCGAAAACCCACTCGCCCAACCGGCTGTGCCCATACCCTCCCGTCACGATGAGGTCGGCGCCGACGTCGGCGGCCAGCCGAACGAGGTAGCCCGCATCAGGCTCCGCCGTATGCACGCGCACCTCGTGCTGGCAACTCACGCCATGACGCTGAAGATATTTGGTCACGTCCCGCAACCGGTCTCGCGCCGCATCCTGTTCGCTCGACGTGCAGATTTCGACGACCGTGGCTTGCGAAGCCCGGGTCAGAAACGGCAGCGCGTCCCGAATGGCCAAGCGCGCCTCCCGGGCGTCCTTCCAGCCGACCACGATCCGATCGCCCGACAACCGGGTGACGCCGTCCGGCACCGAGAGGATCGGACGGCCCAGCCGCAACATGGCTCCCGCCGCATCGAGATGCCTGGAGTAATTCGGCTTCAGCTGGCTGCGCCTCACCACGACGAGGTCCGCCGCCCTGGACTGCTCGACCAGGAACTCGGTCGGAAAGCCGATCGTCCAGCGCCATTCCACCTTCTCGTTCGGCAGGCGAACGATGCGCCTGAACCACGCCTCCTTGTCCGACAGCGTCGCGCGAATGCGCTTGAGATCCTCCTCGGTGGTCTGTTCGATGATCACGCCTTCGGCGACGAACGGAGGATCTATTGCGACGGCCGTGACGCCGAGCAAGGCGGCCCCGAAGCCGCTCGCGACCGTCTCGGCGACGGCAATCTGCCCTTCGTCCTGCTGCTCGGAATCGACGTAGACCATGACGCTGGCAAGAGACATGTCATTGCTCCATGACTTGAATGGTACCCTTATCTCGCGTTTCCCAATCGTCCCGTTGACGCAAATCAAGCGGCGCCGCCGCTCCTTGATCTCGATCAATCCGGTTGGCCCGAGAGACGGCAAGATGCCGAAAACCAACACGGAGCCCCGCCATGCAAGCACAGGACGTGATGATCGCACCGGTGGTGACCGTCGGCGCAAATGCAACCGTTCGCGAGGTCGCCAAGATCCTGCTCGAGCGCCGCATCAGCGCAGTGCCGGTCGTCGATGCCGACAACAAGATCCTCGGGATCGTGACCGAAGGCGACCTGATGCATCGAACCGAATCCGGCACCGAGCGCCACTATGCCTGGTGGCTTCGCCTCCTGACCGGTGACGCGCAAATGGCGACTGACTACGTCAAGTCGCACGCGGTCAAGGTCAAGGATATCATGACCCGCGAGGTCGTGACTGCCACCCCCGAAACGCCGCTGAGCGACATCGCCATGCTGATCGAGGAGCGTCAGATCAAGCGTGTGCCGATCGTCAACAAGCAGGGCCAGCTCGTCGGGATCGTCAGCCGGGCCAATCTGCTGCAGGCCGTCGCGAGCGCCCGGCCGAAGCTGGAGATTTCAGTCTCCGATGCGACCATCAGAAGGAGGTTCCTTGAAGAGCTCAAGAAGCAGCCCTGGGCGCATACGTTCAACCTGAACGCAACCGTCCAGAACGGCATCATCGACATCTGGGGCTTCGCGCCATCTGCGGCCGAACGCACGGCTATCCGCGTCGCGGCCGAGGCGATCCCGGGCGTCGTGCTGGTGAATGACCACTTGCTCGAAACTCCGGCTTTCGTTTACTGATGCAGGCCGGATCGCGTGCTCACATGGCGAGGATTTCATGCCGCACTTTGTCGTCAGCTTTCTGAAGAAGGTCGTCGGCGACCAAGGACAAGTCTGTGAGGCATGTCAGCGTACCATCGAGATCGATGCCGACGACGAGAAGGAGGCGGCGCGGTTGGCGAAGCAGGAATTCTGCGAACTTCGCGCAATCCGGGACTGGTCGCTCCACGCCGACCGGATCGACGTGAGGCCGGCCGATTTCCCTTCCTGAGAGTCATCCCGGTGATTGACGCGCGATGAGCCGCCATCACGCTTGCCGGGCGACACGTCGCCGCGAGATGCACGATCTCAGGTTGGCGAGCGTTGTGGATCGCGCCACTCCTCGACCGGCGCGATATGCTTCCGAAACAGGACGGCCGTGTCGGCGAAGCTTGGGACGCATTGGTGACCACGGGCGAAATTGCGCAGGCGGCCAAGTGCGACATCGTTCAATCCGAACAGGCGCTCATAGTCGACGCGGTCGATCTGAAGGATCGCCCCATTCTGCAGCGCTTCCAACTTCGCCTCCAGTTCGGGCAGGGTAAACTTGCCGCGCGCCAACGCCCGCCACGAACGACCGGCGCGTTCGGCGGCTTCGGCCTCGGCCAGGAAACGGTTCATCGCCTGCCGGACCTCCTGCTTCGGGATGCCGGCCGGTACGAGGTCAGCAACGATCCGGTCGATCGTTGGCTCGACGGTCGGACTTGCGAGGTCGGCTGCTACCATTTCCCGGGCAAAAACCTTGGCGGCTGCTGCAGACTTGCCGAGACGAAGCGCTGCCCATTGCGCAAGTGACGCCACCGCGCGCTCCCGGACTCTGAACTTTGCTTCCGCGCGATGCGCGAACTCGGCCTCGAATGCGTTCTCGCGCTCGTCGAACGAAGACATGCTCGGTCCTCCAGCTGGCGCAGAAGCACCACACTGAAAGGTTAGCTTGAGAGCAGCGCTCCCGGTTGATGCAGGTCAACGCTCAGGCCCCCCGCATTCCGGCGGCGGATTGGCTGATCGAGCGATCTGAAGGCATGGTTGTTCATATCGCTGCGGTTCCGAAGCGACCTTGATGCCGATCAGGAGGCACGCGCCCGCCACAGCATCGCGGCAAGCAGGAGATAGGCGGCGCAGGTCCACATCGCCTGCCAGTTCGCCGGCCCTTCGTTGAACCCCACATAGATCGCCGCTCCGACAAACACGCCGGCAAACAGCGTCTCCGGCACAGGACGGCTTCCCTTCCCGGGCGGGCTGAGCAAGGTGATGGCCGCGAAAGGGACCGCTGCCATGGTGAGTGGGGCAAAAGGAAAATCGATAAAGCGTGGGTCAAACACAAGCCCGAGCGCGGTCGCCGTGCCGATCACGACGATCATGATCAAGGCCCCCCCGTGCATGGTCACGAGCATCGATTCTGTCCGGTAGCCTTTCGGGCCGAGCACCTCCTGAAAGCTGGGCGGTGGGCGCCCCGACATCAGGGCGTTGGTACCAAACACCGGCGAAACCGTCGCGGCCACCAGAAGAGAGCCCCACATGAGCCAGCCACCGATTCCGATACTTTCAAAGAACACTTTCTGGGCGGCCACGCCAAACAGGATTCCGGCTGTCGTCGCCGATATTGCGACCCCAAACCATGAAGCCAGGCCAGGGCTGCCGGGCTTGCGACGCGAGGTCAACCATGCCACTCCGAAGATCAGCGTCGCCAGCGCAATTCCACTGCACATCTGCAGCTTCCAGAGCGGATAGTTGCTGACGGGGATGCCGGCAGGATATTTGAGCACACGTTCCTCGCCTCCGAACAGGCCCCATGATCCGCCGACTGTGCCCTCGATCTCTCGCTTCCAGGATTCGTCATAGGCCTCGAACAGGTTGACGCGGAAATGCTCGCGGCGGGCGAGGTCGAGGACCTCCGAGACCACCCGGGCCTGATTGACAGGGGACGGCAACGCCGATTCCCGCATCCGTCCCTGGCTCGGCCAGCCTACCTCTCCGATCAGGATTTCCTTGCCCGGAAAGGCCGCTGCGACCTGCCGGCGTATTGCGTCGGCGTGCTTGGCAGCGGACTCAGCCGGGATTGGCACGTTCTCCCAATAGGGCAGGATATGAATCGTGACGAAATCGACGACATCGTAGAGCTCACGATTGCTCAGCCAGAATTCCCAGACGTCGGCATAGGTCACGGGGACATTGACCTGCGCCTTGACTGCGCGGATCGTGTCGGCGAGATCGGATACTGTTATGTCCTTGCGCAGCAGCGTCTCGTTGCCGACCACGAGCGCGATCACGGTCCCGGGATATTCCCTGGCGAGGCGTATGGCCGTCGAAATCTGCGTTCGGTTCTTCTGCTTGTCCTTGTCGAGGAAAATGCCCTGAATGACCTTCAGGCCCGCTCGGGCTGCAAGTTCGGGGATCTGGTCGAGACCAAGATCGTTTGCATAGGTACGGATGCAGTCGGTTATCTCCGCCAGTTGGGCAAGATCCTCCGCGATCTGCTCACGCGATACCTGCGTCGCCGGCGAAAGTGAGGTCTGATGGTTGCGGAATGGAGCGTATGAGATGCATTGGACCTTGTCATTCGGATCGATCGGTGCGCGCACCAGATGGACCGGCGTGCCCAACCACCACCACACGACGGCGATAACGCCCAGCGAAATCAGGAAGAGCGCGAGCGAAACGCGGAGAGCATCCGGGGGCTTTCCGGCAGGCGCGACGTGACGGGTTTCCTCGCTTGGCGAGAGCGACAGCCTGGAGAACCAGCTTGCTTTCTGAGGATGGACCAACTGATCACATGTGAGGTGCCGCTTTTCACCTGCCGCGATGTCGCGGACGCGTCGCATTGCTTCAAGCGCGCGCCTGCGATCGCGACTTGCATGAAAAGCAAGGGGATCATGCAAATGAGCTTGTTAACGGTCGCTCCCGAAGAATTATAGGATCGCTCACGTTTCCACAAGCCGGTTGCTTCAAGTCAATTCCTGAAGTCGCCATGGATGATCGCCCGGAAGATCGCCGCTTTGGCGATCTCCCTGAGCTGCAATCTGCATATTCTCAGTAGCAGACGCGCACGCGGCGCCAGCGCCGACCATCCCACACGGTGCGGCGAACGCACGGTTCGTAGTAGATGGGCCCGTATGGTGCATAGTAAGGTCCTGGAGGATAGTAGACCGGAGCCGGATAGTATGGATATGGATAGGGCCCTCCCATGGCGGCTCCAGCGAGAATGCCAGCGGCAAACCCGCCGATCACCCCCGCGGCGATCCGTCCATTCCTTGCTTCTGCTCCGGTCGGCATCAACGCTGCCGCGGCAATCACGGCAACGGCCGCGAGTGTGCTCAATTTTCCTACAATTCGCATGACTGTCTTCCTTCCGAGCCGGAACGGAAGCGTTAGCAATTGAACAGCAGCCTTCGTTGCGCTCGATCAAAGCTGCAACGATTGATCGAGCGGCCGTTGAGAGGGCGAATGGCGCCTTGCGGGCTGGCGAGCGGCTATGCCGATTGCGGTGTCGGTCGCGTGTCCTGCAGAATTGACCCGCGTACCAATCAGGTGATCGGAACGGCCACGAAGCTCATCGTTCCGGCGCGCTTGATGCGGACCAGGATCGTGCGCTTGGCTCGCGCTCGCGCTTCGTCAACCATGCCGTTCAGGTCAGCTGCGGTACTGATGCCCCGACCACTGACGGCGACAATGATGTCACCGACCTGAAGGCCGCCATCCAGCGCACCGCGACCCGGTTTGACGTCTAGAATCACCACACCTTCGTCACCGGCGCCTGAGATGGAGCGTGCCGGTGCAAGCGTAAGCCCGAGCGCGGACTTCTCTCCCGGCTCCGGCTGCTCTTCCGAGCGAGCGTTCGCGGTGCGTGAGTGTTCACCCACGGTCACATCAAGCGACATCTCCTGCGCATTTCTCAGGAGGCGAAGATTGATGACGGTACCGGGAGCGATCGCCGCCACCGTCCTGGCGAAATCGCGGGGATTCTTGAGCTCATGATCGTTCACGAACGTGATCACGTCACCAGCCTCGACACCCTGCCTGGCTGCCGGTCCTTCGTCCAGCTGCGCAACAAGGGCACCCCGGGTGTTCTTCAGATTCAGCGCGTCAGCAATTCCTGGCGTGACCTCCTGGAGGTAGACGCCAACCCAGCCTCGCGTGACGTGACCTTTCTCTCGAAGCTGGCGAACAACGGACCTCACGGTTTCCGCCGGAACATCGAACGCCACCCCCATTGAGCCGCCCGAAGACGAATAAATGGCGGTATTGACCCCGATGACCTCCCCCCTCACGTTGAACGTCGGCCCGCCGGAATTGCCCTTGTTGACCGGAGCGTCGATCTGAATGAAATCATTGCCGATGTCGCGACCGCGTGCCGAGACAATCCCGGCGGTGACCGTGCCGCCCAGCCCGAATGGATTTCCGATCGCCAGCACCCATTCGCCTATCCGGGGCTCCGCCTCGGCGAGACGCACGTAAGGCAAATCGTCCGGTGCGGAGATTCTGATGAGCGCGAGATCGGTCTGCGGATCCCCCCCGATGAGCTTGGCGGAATGGACCTTGCCATCGTCCATCGTCACCTCGATCTCGATGCCACCCGCAATGACATGCTCGTTCGTGACGATATAGCCGTCCCCGGAAACGAGAAAGCCCGACCCAACGGTCACATCGGACCCCGGAAGCGGATCTCCGGGAATTTGTACGCCGAACTGCTTGAAGAACCGATCCAGCAGCGATCCCGGCGGGATCGATTGCCGGCGCTCGACATCAAGCCCCCTCTGATCGGTCTTCACACGGATGCCGACGACGGCCGGCCTCACCCGTTCGATGACCTCGGCAAATCCGATCGGAGCCCTGGCGCCGACCGCATCGACCTCGGCGGCGAGCGCCCGCTTCGTTCCCACCGGCGCGAGCGCCGCTCCCATCATTGCGGTGAACAGCGCCAAGACGATCGCTCTACCGGCGCGAGCGGCCGTAACACGCGCGCCAAGGGGTCCAGGGATCACTCTCGCACCTCATCCACGTAAGCAAATGCTCGAGGAACTTGACCGGCTTTCACATCATCATCTTGATTTGCGTCAATCGCCGACCTTGCGGACGATCAGCTCGGGGGCGGCCGTTGGGACTCCCTTCCCGCCCGCGGGCGAGCAGGCCCCTCGCATCGGGACTGCCATATGCGAACGCATCGCCCCGGCGCGTGACGCCGTGGTCGCGCATGCCGATGATGCAAAGCGCACTTTCACGCCATAGCGGGATCGATGGAAAGAACGGTCACGGGCCAGCGCTCCGAGCTCGACCACGGCTGCGGTCAGAGAAGTTGTCTAGCTGGCTACCAGGGCGGTCCGATCCAAGACTGATTTCCGAAATGAGGACTTACACGCGCAGTAAGAGATGGTGCCGAGCGGACTCTCGAGACGTGGGCAACTGCATTGCAGCCGTTGCCTCTGAACGTGACAGCTTCAACGTATGGACCGGCTTGATGGCTCTTGCAGCTTTGAAGTACTGCCTTCTATGTCTCTAATCGTACCGGTAACGCGGTCAGAGCACGAATGCCGAGGCGCTTGTGCCACCGGATGCTCACTCCGCGATTGAGCCGCAAATTCGGGAAGCGCAAAAGGAGCCGTTCAATTCCAACAGCGGCCTCTACCCGGGCGAGCTGAAAGCCCAGACAGAAATGCACCCCGGTGCCGAACGAGAGATGCGGATTCGGATGACGCGCTATGTCGAATACCTGTGGACGTTCGAATCTCGCGGGATCGCAGTTTGCCGCCGCCAGCAACGCCGCAATCATGTTCCCGCGCTTGAAGTTTCGCCCCATCCATTCCATGTCGCGAGTGACGAAACGTGGTTTGGTCATCTGAATCGGCGATACGTAGCGAAGGCATTCTTCAACGCAACTTGGCATCAGCCCCGGATCGCTGCGCAGCAGCCGCAACTGATCCTCACGTGAGAGCACTCCAAAAGACCGCCCACGATGAGGTGTGTCGTCGTTTCCTGCCCTGCTCCAAACAGGAGAAAGATCATGGACACGAGTTCGTCTTCGCTCAGCCTTTGGCCGGTCCCGAAACGAAGAAGGCGGTGTAGTCGAGGGTATTCACTGGCCGGATTTAACTCGGGAAATCCATCAAGCGTTTTTTCTCCCGAATCGAAGATGATGATCGAGGCGACTGATCCGCGGCGTTTGTGGAGCGCCCTTCTGCTCGTTTCGACACGGGGACCGAACGTTCGGCTGTATGTCAATCCGAATGTCGCGCAAAACAAGGCCGAGTTGATCAAGGCCGCCCGGCGATCCCTCCCGGGGGCGCTTCCGCATCACCGAGCGGTGCGAACCGATTCCGATGCCGAAGCTGGTAAGACTATATCAGATATCGAGAGTAGCTTTGAGGTGCTTCCCGCGACCAGTCCCGTCGCGAGGATCGCGCCCCGGCCGATCAATCTTGGCGAAGCCGTACGGCGCCTTTTGGGACACAATCCCGATCACGCAGCAAACACAGCCCAAGTTCTCGCAATGTATCACGACAGTCTAACGAAGGCAGTTGTTCGATTTCTCGCAGGGATCGAACCAAACCGTAGAAATGAACACAATACAACTATTCCCTTTGATCTTCCTTCTGAACTGACCGAGTTGGAGCCACAACGGTGGGACGAAGGTAACGTCTACTTCCTGCAGCAGAACCTTAGGTACATGCAGTTGCGCGCGTGGAGAAACTCGCTTCGTTCATCCCCGAATGTTCCCTCCGAGCAAGATAACACGTTTGGCAAAAGGACATAGGAGAGCGCTGTGCGGATAAATCCGATGCGAGGCTTTTGGTGAAGGCGCGCCTTTCGCACACTGCGCCAGCTACCTTCGAGCCCGCCGAGTAGTACAAGGCCGCACCACGACACTTTGGAAGCATTCGAAACACTTCGCAGCCAGAGCACGCGCGATGACTCAGCCAGTAGACTCGCTCACTTCAGCGAAATCACAATCGCACTGAGGTTGGCGGCCATCTCCAACCCCGCCTTGGGGCCTTGCAAGACCATCACGACGCCGTTGTCGTTTCGCAGGTGAACACCACCCACACCGCCGACGAGAGCGCCACCACCGCCAACCGAACTATAGGTGCCCGCGAAGTCGCGGACGTCTCTGATGCCGGAGGCCCAGCCTTCCAGCCGACCGGCCGTGGCGCCGGCGGTGATGCCTAGGCTTATGCCGGTGACGCGGAAGGGATAGCTGCGGCCGCGATAGCTCAATACGCCATTGCCTGCACCACCGCCGACCAGCAGGCCTGCCTTCACGATCTTCACCCGGACATGACCGGCAGCTTGCGCAAGCAAAGGAGCGGCCGGAGCGGTGACGGCGAACAGCACGATCGCGACAAGGCGGCCGATCGAGCGCAGCCTGACGCTGGTCATCTCACGGTTTCGCGGCATCGACCTTCTTCCAGGTCTGGTCCGGATCAAACAGCGTCAGGCGCTTGGCCACGAAGTCGGTGCGCTTGCCGAGATCCTTCTGGTAGACCACGCCGGCATGATTGACCAGGAAGGTCATTACGCCGGAATTGCCGTATTCGGCCGGCCAGGCGATCAGCGCGAAGCCGCCGATCATCTTGCCTTTGACGACGTAGTTCATGGCGCCTCCGGGAGCATCGGGTCCCTGCGCCTTCAGAATGCGGAAGTAATAGCCGTGATAGGGCGTCATTCCCTCACCGGCCTTGTAGCCCTCGCTCGAGGCCTGCGCGGCCAGTGCTCCAAGCGGGCTCGGATCGCTGTCGTCGCGCCAGAACAATCCATCTTTCTTGCCGGGCGATGAGACGATGCGCTGTGCAAAGACGCCGACCCCCTCGCCGCGGTCCTTGTCGGCATATTCGTTCTGCGCATCGACGAACGCGAGTGCGGTCTGAATCGCGTCGAGCTCGTTTCGTCCAATGCGACGGCGAAGCACCTCGATGCGCCCTTCGTCGGTGTCGAATTCCCAGCCGGCCTTGGCGTTCACCAGCGGAATCGGGAACGGGAAATCGTCTGGGCCCAGGATGAGGGTCGCGCTCTTGTTACCCTCCGCCTTGATGCCGTGCTTGGCGTCATACATCGAGGTGAAGCGCTGGCGGATATCGTTGTCGGCGATCTCGTCGCCGGAGAAAACGATGTCCTCTGCCGCGCTGCCGAGCACTTTCAGGATGTCGCGAGGGCCGCTCTTGACTGCGGCCGCAAGCGCTGCAGCCGCGTCCTCCGGCGTCTTGTAGGATTGCTGTGCCTGTGCCGCCGAGCCAAGCAGGGTCAGCGCCAAGATGCCGGGCAATATCGTACGGTGAAGCGCGTTCAGGCCGATCATGGCATCACCTCCGCCGGAACCTTCGCGCCGCCGGCGAGCCAATCGCCGTAGGTGCGGAATGTCAGCCCAAGCTTTTTGTAATAGACGCGCAGGTAACCGTCACTGCCGCGCGTGACGGCGTCGGGCATGACCTGTGCGACCTCCTGCGCCAGCACACCGACATAGGCCTTGTTGCTGCCGATATAGCTGAAGCGGTAGTAGCCGAGGCCGTTGGCGAGCTGCCCGAGAAGGACAATATCGTGCTTCAGCGCGACATCCGAACGCCGGCCGCCGCCACCGCCGCGGAAGCCGCCTCCGCCGCCGCCACGCATCGCCATTCCGCCTCCGCCACCCCGGCCGGCCATGCTCGGTCCGCCGCCTCCGCCGCGCGGCATGCTCGCCATGCTGGATCGTCCGCGCGCTGACGCGGCGGCCGCCGATCGAGCGGACGAGACGTTCATCGCGCCGCCGCGATTGCCGCCACCGCCGCGGCTGGCTGCACCGCCGCCGCGATTTGCGGCCTTCGCGCGATCGCCGCCGCCCTTGGCAGCAGCCTTGGACCGGTCACCGCCACCCTTGGCTCGGTCCCCTGCACCCGCACGGTCGCCGCCTCCGGGCCGGTCGCCCCGATTGCCGGCGCGATCGCCTGCCCGGTCACCCGGTCCGCCACGATCACCGGCGCGGTCGCCTGCGCGATCCCCCGCCCGGTCTCCTGCACCCTGGTTGGGACGCAGCACCTGGCTGCCGTCACGGCCGCGGAAGTCCATCCGGTCCGATGCGCCCGCCTTGAGGTTGTTGTTGCCGAAGCGCTGCTGAACGTTGCTATTGCTGTAGCGTACCCCTTGCCGATGCGCGGGATTATGCTGCCAGCCATTGCCGATGTTCGTGGTGCGATGGTTGACGTAGACGTTGCGGTTGCCCCAGTTGCAGCCACCGCCCCAGTAATTGCCCCAGCGTCCGACCGCCCAAGCCGTGCCGAACGCGATGCCGGCAGCTACGACTCCTGCACCGATATAGGACGGATAGCCCCAGTAGTATGGCGGGTACTCCGCATAGGGCCAGCTGCCATAGACAGTGGCCGGATCGTAGTACGGCACGTACATCGCTGCGGGATCTGCCTGCTGGATCACGACGACCTGCTTGCCTTCCTGAGACTGGACGCTGACCCTCTGCTGCTTGGTGGTCACCAGCTTCTTGTTGTCGTAGGCCTTGGTGCGAAGGCGCTGGATCGCATCCATCACGTCGGGCTGCTGCGCCAGAAAGGCATCGCCGAGCTTCTTGGTCCAGTCGAGCTGATCGCTCATCATGGTCAAGACGTCGGCAGTGCTGGCCAGTGCCTTGACGCTGTCGTCCCAGCCCTGCTTGTCCACCTCCGTCTTCAGCGCATCGCCTTTCAGATTCTTGCGTTCCTTCAGCCAGCGATCGGCCTGCACGATTTCCAGCGGATAGGTCGAGGCGGCCAGCACGTTCGCAAGCAGTTCGTCCGGATAGAGCGCGATCGGCGCAACCAGAGCCTCTAGTTGCTCGGGCTTCAGCAGCTCAGCCGTCGGTACAGCCGAATTCGCCGCTTGCGCCTGCGGGGCGGGGGCGGTGGGCTTGTCGGCCGTCTGGGCCGACACGCAAACGGGCGTAGCCAGCAACAGCGCAAGCGCGATCAACGTCTTGCCGCAGCGGATCATCGCATCCTCCATCTCGGTTCTGCCGAGACCATGAGACGGAGAGAGGGACGTTCATTGACAAAAATCAACGAAACGAGAGTGTCGCCTGCTGCAACGCGAGATACTAGCTCGCGAGCGGGAGCCGAACGGTGAACAGTGCACCGCCGTATGGCTGATTTTCCGCGACAATCGTGCCGAGGTGCGCCTCGACGATCGTCCGGGCGATCGCCAGCCCCATTCCCATGCCCTCCGGCTTAGTGGTGAAGAACGGATCGAAGATGGTCTTTAGGTCGGCAACCGCGATACCAGGCCCCGTGTCTCCCACGCGAATTTCGGCAAAACTCCCGGCGCAGGCCATGATCACGCTGACCTCGCGCTTGCCTGTCTCAACCTCCGAAGTGGCATCCAATGCATTGAGGATGAGATTGAGCACGACCTGCTGCAGTTGGATGGGATCGCCCTTGACGTGCAGGTCCGTATCGGCCGGCCCATAAAAGCTCAGATCGATCTTGCGTCCTGAGGCCACATCGCCGACAAACCCCATCACCTCCCGCACCGTTTCCTTCAGCTCGATGTCCTGGATCTCGAACGGCGCCTTCTTGAGGACGCTGCGCAATCGGCGGATCACCTCGCTGGCACGCTGATCGTCACGCCTGATATCGGCGAGAATCTCGCGGACTTCCTCGAGATCTGGCGCGGAGCCCTTCAGCATCAATTCCGCGGTCTCCGTATTGGTCAGAATTGCACCGAGGGGCTGGTTCAGCTCGTGGGCAATCGACGCCGTCAACTCGCCGACGGCGGAGTAGCGGTTGACGTGCGCGAGCTCGGCGAGACGCTGTCGGGATTCGACCTCGGCCAGGCGCCGCCCCCGGCGCTCATGAAGCAAGCCGCTGATGAGTCCTGTCTGGATCAGGATCACCGCCGCGATGAGCGCCAGCTGCCAGCGGTACTTCTCCCAGATGCCGGGCTCGCGAAACAGGACCTCGCTGCCTTGCGGCAGGTTGCTCTCGCTGATTCCCCACTGCTGCATTTCCCGCCAGTCATATTTGGGCGCAGCATAGGCGATGGGTTCGATCTTCACGTCTGCAGGCCGTTCACCGCCGAGGATCCGGAGCGCTGCATCGGCGGTCTTCTGGCCAAGCTCGGGAATGGAATGCATGGGGCCGCCGACGATATCGCGCCCGAAGAAGGACTCCTCAAAACAGAAGATGGGGGCGTTCGCAACGGAACGAAGCCGATGCAGCGCATTCTCCCCGTCATGAATCACGCCAGCCGCGTCGACCGACATCAGGCCCCAAAACAGGACCGTTTGCGACGGCAGCGCCGAGGCTCGGTTCAGGATCTCGTCGAACGACAGATCGCCGTACCAGACGAACGAGACGCGATCCTCCAGCGCCCCGACATCTTTCTTTACTTCCTCGAGCCAAAATTGCTCCAGCTTGGACGCACCGATGACGACGGCGATCGTACGCGTGTCCGGCAACACCTGAAGAACGTTGCGGAATGCGCTGACGAAGTCGTGGCGGACCGAAACAACGGTATCCTTCTCGGTCAGGCTCGCTCGGTCGATCAGGCGTTCTTCCACCGTTGTGAGGACCATCGGCGCATTCGGGAACAACTCCGCCCGGTGCCTCTGCACAAAACCCGCGGCGGGTCCCCCGACGCTCATGACGATGTCAGGCGGACGGCCCTGGTAGAGCGATCGAAGATACTCGACGAAGGGTCTTTCGGGACCCGGCGCCGTGAATCGTGCGGTCAGGAGCGTATGCTCCTGAACATCGAGCGGCCACGGCGATCGCTGCTCGAGATTGGTCTTGATGCTGCGGGCGTATTCGCTCCAGGGTAGGAAGTCCCGCCCGAAGGAGTGCAACAATAGAACGCGCCTGGGTTCGCGCGGGTTGACCTCAGGCTGCCCGGCAGCATGTGAAGGCTGGGCTCGACCGCTCAACCAAGCCAATCCGAGGCACAACAGCGCGATCGCGGCGGCCCGGGACTTGCTCGACGCAATGAGCTTGCGCCCACTCATGCTTTCTCCGAAGACCTCGGCCGAATGGACTCATAACAGCATATTTTGAGCACGACGCACCAGTCCTAATGTCGTCTAGCTCTGCGGCCACGTGATCTCATCGCGACGCGCAGCGGTGATACCTGACCTCCATGTCTTCCATGCCCGGAAACAGCCGGGCGATACTGTCCGTGTCCAACGCCTTCAAGCTGAACTGAACGCTGGATAGCATGATGTCGGTAGCACAGGCAGCGATCAGGTTGATGCTCGTGCCGCTGTCCCTTCTGGCCTTGACCTTGCAGCGAGCGAACTTGCCGATGACCTGATCGCCATCAACGATGAAGCCACCTCCGTATACTTCGGACATCTCGGTAAAGCCTAATTTGCCTCCCTCACGAATAAACACCTTGTCGCATTGATCGGCGCCCGTGGCCCAGGCGCCGTTCAGGTCAAACGCATCGGCGCGCCCGGTCAATGCAGGGGTCGCACACAATGAAAGCGCCAGCGCGACAGCCGACTTTCTCAGCTCAGACATTCATCGTTTCCCTTCAGATCAGATCGTTCTGAATTAATGTCCACCACTGAAGATCAGAGTCTTGAATGGCAGCAGCAGCGCCTGGATCCGTAGTAGCAGTGCATGGACGAAACCGATCGCGTCGATCGCATGAAGAACGATCCGCCTTCCGGTCGAAGTCCTGGGGTCGACGATCTCTTCGTGGTTGCTGGTGTACGCGTTCACGATGCAGGTGCTGCCGGCCGTCACGCCATCAAGCCCCCCCTTGTAGAGGGGCTCGAGGAACACCAGGATCGTCCCCGGCTTGGCGAGGTTCTGCGCCTCAATGAGCTGCTCTCCGGTCCGAAACTGTCCGGCCGCGATATAGTCCTGCACCGCGGTCACGACCAAGGGAATGACGGCCCACGGCCTAGACACGCAGGTGGCCTCGGCGACCATGCCCTCCTTCATCACGCCTGCCTCGATCTGGCCGAAGCCGGCCTGCAGCCGTTCTCGGCCGGAACCCTCGGGAATCAGAATTCCCGCGGGGCGCATCAGTTGATTGACGACATCGCCGGCGCGGACGAGAAATTGCTCGACACGTCCGTCGATGCCAGCACGGACAAAGGTCTTGTCCAGATCCACTTGCGCCTCCGCCAGCGAGGCTTCCGCGCTCGCCTTCTGCGCGGGCAGCAGCGTCGAGACCTGCAAGGCAGCCGATTCCTTCGCAGCGGTCGCGGCGTCAATACCGGCCTGACGCTGATCGACCACCACCTGAAGCTTCTCAATATCGCGCTGCGGCACGATGCCGGGATTGCGACGCTGCAGTTCCGACTTGACTTCGAGTTCGTCCTTGGCCTGCTGATAGCTGGCCCTGGCCTCCTGGATCTGCGCCTCGGCCTTGACGACGTCGGCCTTCGCCGACGCCATGGAAGCATCGATCTCGGCGACCTTGCGCCTGGCCGTTTCAAGCGCAGCTGTCTGCTTGGAATTGTCCAGCCTGAAGAGGACGTCGCCCTTCTTCACGATCTGGCTGTAGCCGACATTAACTTCAGCGACACGTCCCGATCCCTCGGGCAGGATCGGGACGGTCCGGAACAGCAATGCCGCGTTTGACGTCGCGGGATGAAAGAAGAAGACGCTGGTGATCAGCGCCACGGTCAGCATCAGGCAGCCGGTGATGCCCCAGCGCAGCTCGTACCAAACGGAAAACAGCGTGATCTCCTTGCCGAGTCGCTTGCCTTGGACGAAGCGCCGATAGAGGTAGTCAGGAAGAATGGTCAGGAGCGAGCAGATGATGAGCTCAAGCATGGCTGCGCACCTTCTGGTCGGTCTGCACGATCTGATCCTCCCGGCTGATCGTTGCTGGGGCAGCCTCAGTGTACGGCTCAGCCGTCTCGTTTGCACCAACCGGTGACGCGCTGTCTGCGATCCTCTCCACCGAGCCGGCGATGCTGCGCAGCGGGGTTCCGAAGTCCGGCAGCTCGATCAGCGCAAGCATCAGGGCCGCGATCCAGTACAGATGCTCGTGCGTGAACAGGGCGAGAAGCCCCAGCACGGCCACGATCTCGAACTGCAATTTCTGCGTCTTGTGCGCCATTCGCTCGGGCAGGCTGTGCAAATGCCAGTACAAAAGCCCCACCGCGAAAACGGCCGCGATCAGGATGATTCCCGTCACGATCATCAACCCGTCTGTTTCGCCAGGCGAGGTGATGTAGAATGGCAGATGGTGTGGTGCTTTCGGGTGAAGCTGCTCGCTCAACGTGCTCTCCTGATCGGGGACCCGGCTGCCGCGGCCCTGGTCACAGTCTGGCGACGCCAAGGTTTGCGTTGCTTGATTTGAATCAACAGAATGGAGCCGGTCCGACCTAGCCTTTGCTCGAGCACTGAAACCGAGCAGCAGGAGACACCGGCAATGGCCGCCAATCTCGACAGTCTGATCCCGAATGCCACGCAAATCCGCAAGGAAGCGGCCCTCAAGGAGGCCGAAAAGGCGGAGCAATATGCCCGACTGGCCGCCGCGGCAGAGGCCGAAAAGCACGCCTTGATCGAGCGACTGAGCAAACCGTCGGGCAAGACCGAGGAAGAGAAGATCCAGCTTGCCGCGACCATCATCCAGCGTGCGGTGCGCAACGGGCTGACCGAGGTGCAGGTCTATCGCTTTCCCAATACGCTCTGCACCGACAAGGGTCGCGCCATCAACCAGCAGGAACCGGGTTGGGAGAAGACGCTGACCGGTATCCCGAAGGAGATCTTCCAGCTCTGGACCGACTATTTGAAGCCGCGCGGCTATCGCATCAGCTATCAGATCATCGATTTCCCCGGCGGCATGCCGGGCGATATCGGCATCACGATTTCCTGGGGGGACTGAATCCTCGCCCTCTGGATCCGATGCGACAAAGCGAAAGGCAGAGAATGGCAAAGGACGAAGCCGGGGCGCGGATGAAGCGCAAGACCTATGAAAAGGAGCTGGAAAAGCTCCAGGTCCAGCTCTGTCATCTGCAGGACTGGGTTAAAGAGAAGAAGCTCCGCGTCGTCGTGTTCTTCGAAGGCCGCGATGCCGCGGGCAAGGGCGGGACGATCAAGGCGATCACCGAGAAGGTCAGCCCGCGCGTGTTCCGCGTGGTCGCCCTTCCCGCGCCGTCCGACCGTGAGAAGTCGCAGCTCTACATCCAGCGCTACATGCAGCATTTCCCTGCGGGCGGCGAGGTCGTGATCTTCGACCGGAGCTGGTACAATCGCGCCGGCGTCGAATACGTCATGGGCTTCTGCTCACCCGCCCAGCACCAGCGCTTTCTTGAGCTCTGCCCGAATATGGAGGGACATCTCATCGAGAGCGGCATCATCCTGGTTAAGATCTGGCTCGAGGTCGGGATGGAAGAGCAGGAGCGGCGCTTCAAGGCGAGGATCGACGATCCCCTCCGGCAATGGAAGCTGAGCCCGATGGACACCGAGTCCTACCGGCGCTGGTACGATTATTCCAAGGCCCGGGACACTATGTTCAAGGCGACCAGCTCGAACCATGCCCCTTGGGTGATCGTCCGCTCCGACGACAAGCGGCGGGCGCGGCTCAACTGCATCGCGCACCTGCTGGATTCGATCCCGTACAAGCGGATCAAGAAGGATAAGGTCAAGCTGCCGCCGCGCTCCGAGAAAGGGCGCTACAATGACCAGGCGAGCCTGCGTGGCATGAAGTTCGTGGAAGAGCGGTACTGACTGAACGAGGATTCCGATCCAACAAGAAAATGGGCCGCGCTGCGCGGCCCATTTCATTTTCGCTTATGGTCTATTTCAGCCGGATCGTGACCCCGCCGACGGCTGCCGACACTTCGGCGCCAACCTTGGGACCGCTGAGCTGCAGGATTACCCCGTTGGCATTTTGCAACTGCACCGCTCCCGCACCGGCCGCAACGGCGCCGCCGGCTCCGCCCACCGCGTAGGAGCCTTCGATCGATGACGGGCCCCGCAAGTTCAACGCCCGACCCACGAATTTGGTCGTCGAAGCACCCACGGTCAGACCGACGCTCATGCCGGATACGGTGAACGGATAATTCTTGCCGCGCAGGCGCAGCACGCCCTCACCGCCTCCTACTCCGACAATGAAGCCACCCTTGGTGAAGACCACGACAACGCTGCCGGTCTCGGCGCGCGAGGGCGCGCTGAAACCGGCGACACCGAGGACCAGAGCAGCAACAGCAAATAGTTTCTTCATGACTTTCCCCTGAATTTGGCTCCCTATTGAGCCAGAAGCATTGCGAAGTATCCGAACACGGTGAGCAGGATGCCCGAGACGGCATAGCCGACCGGGAACCCGATCCAGGGCACGGAGCTCTGAATTTCGACCGCAGCCTCGCGGCAAGGACCGGAGTGCGAACGCGCGCCGGCCACCCCACCCATCAACACGGCGGGATTGATCTTGAACACGTGGAATCCGATCGCCCAGACGATGAACGGCGGGATCGTGCAGGCGATGAAGCCGACGATGAAGATCTTCAAGGCGACCGCACCAGTGAGCTGGGCCAGGAGACCTGCGCCGGCATTCACGCCGACGATGGCGACGAAGACCACCAGACCGAGATCCTCCAGCACGTTGCGCGCCGCGTTCGGCGTGTTGCCGAAGAAGCGCAGCCGCGACACGATTGAGGAGACGATCACGCCCGACAGCAACAGGCCGCCAGCATTACCCAGGCCGATCTTGGCGCCGAACGCCGGGAACTCCACCATGCCGATCAGGAAGCCGATGATCATGCCGATCGACAGGGTCAACAGGTCGGTCGAGGTGTTGGCCCGCGCGATGCGGCCCCACATTTCGCCGAGTTCGTTGACCGCCGACTTCAAGCCGACCACGGAGACGATGTCCATGCGCTCCAGCTTGGTCTTGAGACCAGCCGGGATCTGCACGCCACCGCGCTCGACCTTGGTCACCTGCAACTGGCCGGCGATCGCAGTGTCGCGGAAGGACTCGAATGTGCGGCCCACCATGTCCTTGTTGGTGACGAGGATGTCGGCCTGGTCCATGGGAATGCCGAGCGTCTTGGCGTCGGCGACCTCGGGACCGATCAGGCCCATCTTGTCGGTGAGATGCTCGGTCGAGCCGCCAAGAGCAACGATATCGCCCTTTTGCAGCACAAGATCGGGATCGGCACCCTGCGGCTCGCCATTCCGTCCCACGTTGACGATGCGGTATTCCGGGTTCATGGCGCGGAACTTGGCGATGCTGATGCCGGCGGTCGCCGGATTTTCCAGCCGATAGGCGCGCAGCCCGAACTGGCGATAGCCGGTGAGACCGCCGCCTTCGAGATCCTTGACGCCGAACTCCTGCTCATACTGCTTGGCGGCGGCCTTGGCATCGACACCCCACCAGCGCGGCAGATATTTGCAGATCAGGATGATGCCGACGGTGCCCCAGATATAGGTGATGCCGTAGGACAATGCGATCATGCCGGATGCGTCCTCGGGCTTCATGCCCGGAGGCAACTTGACGACACCGGACGTCACGGCCTGCTCGGCCGAGCCGATGGCAGCCGACATCGTCTGCGATCCGGCCAGCATCCCGCCGGCCGCGCCGGTTGGCAGTGCGAACAGCTTTGCACCGATGACCACCAGCGCAAGGCCGAGCACGCTCGAGACGACGGCGAGTAGGCAGAACTTGAGGCCGTCGCCCTTCAGGCTGTTGAAGAAGGAAGGGCCGACGCGCAAGCCAACACCGTACATGAAGAGGTAGTAGAACAGGCTCTTGGCGAAATTGTTCAGCTCGAGCTTCACGCCGTAGGTGGAAGCCCACACCGACAGGCCCGCCCCCACCACGATGGCACCGGCGACCATGCCGAGACCATAGCCCTTGATGCTGGCCCGGCCGATATAGACGGCGAGGCCGACGACGAAGAACAGCAGCAGATATGGGTACTGCTGAAGGAATGTGAAAAAGCCCTGCATGTCCGATCCCCTCTAAGATGCGGCCTTGAGCTTCGGCGCGGCCGCAGGCTTGGGCCTGCCGATCTTCGCCAAGGCCTCCGTGCGCACGAGCTTCAGGCCCTCTTTGGCGTCGTAGCCGTGAATCTCCTTCACATCGAGCTTGCGCATGAAGTCGATGGTCTCCTGGGTGATGACCTGGCCTGGCACCATGATCGGGAAGCCAGGTGGATACGGGATCACGAAGTTCGCCGAGACGAGCTCGGGTCCCGCTTTCAGCCGCCGGTCGATCTCGGGATCGTTGAGGCGGATGTGCTCGCAACCTGCAACGTCATAGGCGGCATAGAAACCGGTGCGGATGTCGCCTTCGTTGGTCTTTGCTCCGGCATCGCCGCGGAAGCTCGGATGGAAATGCGAGAAATTCGGCAGATCGGGCACATCCTTCATGAGGCTTGTCACCCTTGCCTCGAATGTCTTCCTCGCATTGGCACCGCCCTGAGCAAGCCCACGATCGATCTCGCCCGCGATCTCGGCGAGCACGCGAATGAGATGGGCGACATCGCTGCGGGTGTTGTTGATGTTGGACTGAACCAGGACCGAGTTACGCGAGGTCTTGTTGACCTGGATGTTGTACTCGCTCGCCAGGATACCCTTGAACTGCGTGCCGTCGTAGCCGGCCGTTCCGCAAACGAGAGTCATGCGGGTCGGATCGAGGCAGAACTCGTCCTCATCGAGGCTCCTGAGCGTATTCGCCCAGTTCACGCCGGCCGCGAGATAGTCGGTGAAGCCGCTCTGGCGATATTGTGCCGGCACCATCGCGTCTGCGCCCAGCACGCGGAAGTATTTCGAAATTAGCGGATTGTTGTTGACCGCATGGCGGATGGCGAAGGCGATCTCGATCGCATTGGCGACGAGACCGTAGCCTTCCAGCTCCATCTGCCGCCGCGAGATATCGAGGCTGGCGATGAGTTGCTGGTTTGGGCTGGTGGAGGCGTGCGTGAATACTGCTTCCTTGAACTGCTGCTCGACCGTGTGGAATTCGACATCCTTGACCGAGAGCATGGAGCCTTGCCGGATTGCCGACATCGACTTGTGAGTCGAGTTGGTCTGGTAGACGCGGAGACGAATCTGCCGCGGGTCAGGGATGAGCCTAGTCTTGAGCAGCCCCTCGTCCGAGGGGTTCCTGCCGAGCTCGGCCTGCTGCTTCTCATAGGCCGCGACGGACTTCGGATCGTGCATCCACGCTTCGATCTCGTTGGCTGCGCCCATGGCGGTGCGCCGACGCAGGAACGGCGAGAATCGCGCGAAACCGAACCAGGCTTCGTCCCACAGGAAGATCAGGTCCGGCTTGATGGCGAGACATTCCTCCATCACGCGGCGCGTGTTGTAGATGTGACCATCGAAGGTGCAGTTGGTGAGATCGACCATCTTGACGCGGTCGAGCCGGCCATCGGCCTTGGCGTTGAGCAGCGCCTGCTTGATGGTCTTCAATGGCACCGCGCCGTACATCGAGTATTCCGTCATCGGGAACGCCTCGACATAGAGCGGCTGAGCACCCGCCAGCACCATGCCGTAGTGGTGCGACTTGTGGCAGTTGCGATCGACGATCGCGATATCGCCGGGCGCAAGCAGTGCCTGCACTGCCATCTTGTTCGATGTCGACGTGCCGTTGGTGACGAAGAAGACACGGTCGGCACCGAGGGCGCGGGCGGCCTTCTCCTGCGCCTTCTTGATGTTGCCGGTCGGCTCCAGCATGCTGTCGAGGCCCCCTGTCGTGGCGCTGCTTTCGGCCAGGAACAGGTTCGGGCCGTAGAACTCGCCCATGTCGCGGATCCAATCCGACTTGAAGATCGACTTGCCGCGGGCGATCGGCAGTGCGTGGAACGTCCCGATCGGACGCTGCGCATATTTCTTGAGGTTGTCGAAGAACGGGGTGTCGTATCGGTCCTGGATGCCTTCGAGGATCGACAGATGCAGCTCCAGAAGCTCTTCCACCGAATAGAAGATGCGGCGGACGACGTTGGCTTCGGGATTGCCCGCCAGTTCCTCGACGTCGCGGTTCGAGATCATGTAGAGATCGAGCTCTGGCCTGACACGTTTGATGATCTGGGCGAGCGGAAGCGCCGAGGCGTCGGCTTCGTCCTTGAGACCGGCCGTCGCCATGATCGAGCGAAGGACGGGCGCGTCGTGCCGCGACCGCAGGCCAAAGCCCTCGTTGATGATAACCGCGGCGATATCAGGGTTGAGCATGGTCGCGCAGAACGCGTCTTCGAGGCTGCCGACGATGACGGGCTCATAGATGAAGCCGTCGACCGGACGACGCAGCCTGCGCCATTCGGCGGCGAGTGCCGGCCACTGGCTGGACGACACGCCGGTCACGATGAGGGTTTCGAAATAGGGCCGACGCGTCGTGGCCCCCCCAAACGACGGCGGCACCAGCTCGGGCACGTCGCCATTGCCCTCATCCTTCGCGCTCCAGTCGCCGGCATGCTGACGGAACGACCGCGTCGCCAGCGCCTGGGCGATCTTCGTCGCAAGCGCGAACGATGTGGCCCCGTCGCCCGCGGCTGCCGCCTCCCGCAGCGCTGCCATCAGGTGCAGACCGGGATAGCCATGGAATTCCTCGGTGACCGAGAGCTCGGCCAGCGCCGCATCGTAGGCCACGCGATTGCCGACCCGCGCCCAGACCTTCGCTGCTTCCACGAGATCGCGCCAATCATCTGCCCGCGCTCCGGGCCCGGAAAAGAATCGATCGATACGCTTCTCTGCGGAGTTTGCATCCTTGGACATCTCGCTCTCCCGATCCCAGGGCAATTGTGATGCGGGATCGTGACCTCGCGGCCCTCCCCTCCATTGATCCAAGTCAACGGTCTGAATGGTCTTGGAAGGCCTTGGCGCCGCGCGTGCATTTCGCAGCGCAAAAACCGTCAGCCGCCCTTCGCATCGCGGCCGCCCAGCACGCTGTCGAGCGTCCGCAGCCACTGTGTGCTGTCGGTCTTTTCGGCCAACCCTTCCGCCCGCAAGAGATCACGCAGCTGCGCGTGCGCGCCGACAATGCAGAGTGCGACGTGACGGGAGGCGAGTTCGTCATAGAGATCGTGCAGCATGCGCGCGCCAGCGAGATCGATATAGGGAGATGCCGAGAGATCGCAGACGATCAGCCTGATATCGACCGATTTGGCCAGCGCCTTCAGCACAGCCGCGAGGATGGTCTCGGCATTGATGTAGAGCAGCGAGGCCTCGGGCCGGAAGGCGATCACGCCGATGAGGGGTTCCACGCCCTCATGTCTGGCGCTGTCGGAATAGCGGCCGGTCCCCGGCAAGCGGCCGAGAAAGGCGATATTCGGTCGCGATGCCCGCGCCAGCAGCAGGAAGACCGACGCGATCGCGGCGAGCAGCACGCCTTGAAGGATTCCCAGCAGCAGCACCGCAATCAGCGCGATGGCTGCCGCATAGAAATCGATCCGGCTGACCTTCCACATCCGCCATAGCGCCGGAATGTCCACCAATCTGTACACGGCGGCAAAGACGATCGCGGCCAGCACCGTCTTGGGAAGATTGGTCAGCAAGCCTGTGAAGAACAACAGACACAGTGCCAAGGTGACCGAGCAGATTACCAGTGCAAGTGGCGTACGCGCGCCGGCATTGTCGTTCACCGCCGATTGCGACAACCCGCCTGCAACCGGGTAGCCCTGGCCGAATGCCGCGGCAAGGTTGGCGGCACCCAGGCCGAGAAATTCCTGCCGAACGTCGAGTGCATATCCGTGCTTGGCAGCGAAGCTGCGTGCTGCGGACACGCCTTCGATATAAGCCAGCAACAGGCAGCCCGCCGCGATGGGAAACAGCTCCTCGGGCTCGACCAGCCCGAAGGTTGGCACGGCTAGGGTAGGCAGACCCTCGGGGATCTTGCCGGTCACAGGCACCCCCATGGCTGGCAGCCCAAGCAGCGTGGCCACCACGATCGACAGTGCGACGATGGTGATGCCGACTGGCCGGCCCGGCAGGAGCCGTTCACCGAGCAGGAGAAGCACGAGCGCGACAGCGCCGACCGCCAACACCAGCAGATTCGTATCCCCAAGCTGGCCAACGATGTGGATGCCTCGATCGAAGAAGTTACGGCCGCCGCCGGGAATGCCGAACAGGCTCGGCAATTGGCTCATGATGATGGTGAGCCCGGCGCCCGCCTTGAAGCCAACCAGGATGCTGTCGCTCACGAGACGCACGAGAGTAGAGAGCTTGAACAGCCAGGCGATGAGACAAAGTAGAGCCACTGCACAGGCGACCAGACTTGCAATCTGCGCATAGCGAACCGGATCACCTGCGGCGAGCGATCCGACTGTGCCCGCAATCATCAGCGAGATGGCCGAAGTCGGTCCGATGGCCAGCTGGCGCGAGGATCCGAGCAGCGTATAACCGATCCCGCCCAGAATATAGCCGTAGACGCCGATTTGCGGCGGCAACCCCGCAAGGGCGGCATAGGCGAGCGAAACCGGAATTGCGTACGCAGCCAGCGTTACGCCTGCCACTGTGTCGGAGGGCAGCCATGCCACTCGATATCCGGAGAGCCAGCTAAAGGGCGGAAACAGACGCGTCCCGCCAATCCGCGGTTCAGACGGCAGCTTCATGAGCTCACCTCCGAGCGCACGACTTCGCACCGCAGCAGCACGATGAGCAGTGCGACCACGGGAAGCCCCAGCGCGAGGTCCGGCGTTGCCTTTGTGATCAGCGCGCCGAGTGCCGCGCCTATGCCGAAGGTGCCGCACACCGCCGCAAAGATGCCGGATCGCCGCAACGTTCCCGTCGCCCCGCCGCTGCCTGAAGCCAAAGCGAAGATGCCCTCGATCGCCTGTCGCATGTTACCGGTGATCATCACCGTGCTGTAGGTCGCACCGTCGACCTTGGTGAAGATCGCGGCCTGCATCGCGGCGACGAGTGAAATCCCCAGCGTACCGGCTATCTCAGGCATCCGGTTGTGCAGTACGCCGATGGCGATCAAAAAGAGGATCTCGATCAGCGTGCTGATGGCACTGGCTCTCTCTCCGGCAGCGCCGCGCAGCCAGACGGCGATCACAATGCCAACCGCGAACGCCATGATTGGCGGGACGAATTGCAGCGCCCTCGCCCAGTCACCGACGACCCCGTGGACGCAGAGAAAGACGAGATTTGCCGTCTGAGCGTTGGCCAACACGCCGTGGATGATCCAAGTATAGGCATCGAGACAGCCCCCCGCAAACGCCAACAGCAGTGCCACGGCGACCGTCTCGTCGCGGCGCAGCACTGAAGTGGCGGCAATGCCCTGTGAGCTCATATCCGAGACGCCGTGTGTCGCTGATTTGACAGGCACCTATTGAGGCCGCGCGAGGAAGGAAAAGGCTTGACTTGAATCAAGCCTCCGATCGGCCATGAGGATTCAAATCGATCCCAACAATGCGCTGGGGAAAGCGACCATGGACACCGTCAGGTGGATCATCTCCACCACTCCGGAAATCTTTCTGCTGATTGCCGTCGCCATTGGTACGATCTTGGGCCGAGTCAGAATCCGAGGCTTCTCGATCGGTACGACGGCATGCACGCTCATCGTCGCCCTGCTCATCGGGCAACTCGGCAGCTTCACGTTCCCATCTGTGCTGAGGGTGATGCTGTTCAGCCTCTTCGTGTTCACGATCGGCTACAAATCGGGGCCGGAATTCTTTGCATCCTTGAGTATCCGCACTTTGGCGCAGGTCGCCATGGCGCTCGTGCTGGGAGGTACAGGCTTGATCGTCGTGCTGGCATTTGCCTTTACAATGGGGCTCGATCCGGGCACCGCTTCTGGTCTCGCTGCGGGTGCACTGACGCAATCCTCCGTCATCGGCACTGCCTCGGGAGCCCTGGCACAGCTTGGGCTACCAAAGGCCTTACTGGAGCAACAAGAGGCTAACATCGCAGCCGGCTACGCCGTCACTTACGTCCTCGGCTACATTCTGACCCTGATCTATGTCCCGTTCATCGCGCCCAAGCTGATGGGTGTAAACCTCAAGGAGGAAGCCAAGAAGCTCGAGATCGAGCTTTCCGGTGGCGAACCGCCTAAGACGGAAAACCTGCATTATCGGAAATTCCAGGCCCGCGCCTATCGCGTCTCCGCCGCCGCCGGGCGGACTGTCAAGGCGATCGAGGACGAGATCGGCAGCCGGACGGTCATCGAGCGCATCGTGCGTCAGGGAGCCGATATTGAGCCGCATCTCGACACCGTGCTCGAGGCCGGGGACGACATCGTGATCGCTGGTCGGACGGCGGTGATCGTCGCCGCGCGGCCCGTGATCGGCACCGAGATCGACGCCGACGAGATTCTGAAGGCGATGCCGGGCAATGTGGTCGACGTGCTGGTCGACAACCGCAAGCTCCACGGTCGTTCGGTCCAGGACGTTGCCGATCGCGTCGGCAGCAATGCGCGCGGCGTGTTCCTGCGGACCCTGACGCGGATGGGGCGCGAGGTGCCGCTCAGTCCGGACACGCGTATCTATGTCGGCGACGTCATGACCCTGGTCGGCACAAGCCGCAACATCGAGCGTGCTGCTGCGCAAGTCGGACAGATCCTGCGTGCCGGCGACCGCACCGACATCGCCTTTCTCGCTGCCGGCATTGCCGCCGGCCTGCTGGCCGGCCTGATCAGCTTCAAGGTCGGAGGCATCGCGCTGACGCTCGGCGGCGGAGGCGGCGCCTTGATCGCAGGCCTCGTCTGCGGCTGGTTGCGGTCACGCCGGCCGACCATGGGCGCGATGCCGCCCGCCGCGCAGCAGACGCTGAGCGACCTCGGCCTCGGCGGCTTCATCGCCGCGATTGGCCTTGGCAACGGCCATGCGGCCTGGATCGCGATCCAGGCACATGGCTTGTTGCTGGTCGGTATGGGTCTGGTTGTCACGCTGGTGCCTTTGATGGTGGCGACGCTGTTCGCTTATCACGTGCTGCGCATGAATCCGGTCGTCACCTGCGGTGCGCTGGCAGGCGCCATGACGGTCGACGCCGCCGTAACAGGCGCCTGCGAAGTTGCTGAAAGCCAGACGCCGGTGCTCGGCGTCGCCGTACCCTATGCGGTGGGGAACGTCGTCCTGACGGTGCTCGGCCCCATTATCGTGGCGGCGACTTTTTCCGAATGAGGAGGATGGGATGCGGTCGTATTCCTCAGTCCAACGAACGCTGCGGGCAGCGGCAGTGTTGTTGCTGGCTTTTTTGATTGTGCCGGCCAGTGCCGACGATCAAGCCGCCCCCGGACGCATTCAGGAAGAGATCTGGGCCCTGCCGTTGCCGCTCCCGATGTTTGCCTATCTGGTGCGCCCCGTGGGCGAAGGCCCCTTCCCCCTGGTGATCATGAACCACGGCGTCTCGCTCAACCCGACCGATCGCGGCTTCTTTCCCTTGGTCGAATTCCGCGACGCCGCAAAGTGGTTCGCTAGGCGCGGCTATCTCGTCGTGGCGCCGGTCGGCACCGGATACGGAGCCTCCGCGATCGATATCCCCGAGCACGGGCTCTACGGCCCATTCTTTTCCAAGGTCGGCAAGTGCACCAATCCCAATTTCCGCAGCGCCGGGCTCGCCGTGGCACAAGTCGATCTCTGGACCATAGACTACCTTGCCGCCGAGAAGCTTATCGTGCCGAAAGACGTCGTCGTGGTCGGACAGTCCGCCGGCGGCTGGGCCTCCATCGCGCTGTCGAGCGTCAACCCGCCGCAAGTGAAGGCAATCATCACTTTTGCCGCCGGCCGCGGCGGCCATGTCGACGGCAAACCGAACAACAATTGCGCACCGGACAAATTGGTGGAAACGACCGGCGAATTCGGCCGCACCTCGCGGGTGCCGATGCTCTGGATCTATATCGAGAACGACACATTCTTCGGTCCCGCCCTATCGAAACGTATGCACGAGGCCTTCACGGCAGCCGGCGGCAGGACCGAGTATCATTTGCTCCCGCCCTTTGGCAACGAGGGGCATTACTTCATCGGGTCACCCGATGCGATCCCGATCTGGTCGCCAATCGTGACGAAATTCCTCGACGGTCTGAAGTAGGTGCGACCGAAGGATGCGGAGCAGGAAAATGGCAGACGTACATCACAGAAACGTCCTGAAGGATACTCGCTCCACGAGAGCTATCGTCGCGCTCGCCTTACTCGCAGCCTTGGCAATACCGGCGATTGCCGAAATCGCTCCTCGCGGCCAGCGAAAGGCGGATGAGATCAAATATGGCGCATGGCAGAAGCTTTGCTTCAAGGCCGGCGGCGCTCAGGCACTTTGCCGGACGTCGATCACCGGGACTTATGAGACGGGTCAGACTGCCGTCCGCGTCGATTTGATCGAACGCGAAGGCGAGAAGACTGCGCGGCTGCAATTATTTGTTCCCGTGGGCATGTATCTCCAAGCTCCCGTCAAGCTCAGGGTCGATCAGGGCGCGCCCTACCGCGTGCCGTACACTTGGTGCCTCAGCAATGCCTGCATTGCAGGTGATGCCGCTAACCCAAAGCTCATCAAGGAAATGGAGAGCGGGAAGACGCTAGATCTCGAGGTCGTCGACAACAAACTCCTGTCGGTCACAACGTCGCTACCACTTGCGCAATTTGGACCGGTACGTAAGGGATCACCGGCGCGTACGTACGAACAGGACATTGACGAGTGAGCTTAGGTCTCTCGCCAGGTTGAACAACGATCTTGCTGAGCTTACGGTTTTCGCACCAGGATCATGCATTTAGGTCCCCAAGACGCCCTCGATCTGTCAGCGCAATACGCCGTTGTGTTGGTCCGTCGAATTGCAGCATCTTTTCGTCTCGGAGGCTGGAAAACGCGCGCGAGACCGTCTCCAATGTAAGACCGAGATAGTCGGCAATGTCGCGACGGCTCATGGGCAAAATCATTACATCCGGCTGAGATAGACGCTCGTCCATTTCCAGGAGGAATGCAGCCACCCTTTCGAGAGCCGTTTTGCGCCCGAGCAGGAGCATGTGATTCTCGGCGTGCTGAAGACTCTGCGTAACGAGGCCGATGACCTTGGCGACGCCGCCTTCACGATCTCTCGTCGCGTCCAGAAGACTTCGCCGCCTCGTTATGCGAACTCTCGTTTCAACTATCGCTTCAGCGGTAAAACGATGGGTTGCGCCGTTCTCGAGCCCGAACATGTCGCCAGGCAGGTGGAACGAGTTGATCTGACGACGACCGTCCGAGAGCAGCTTGTAGGTGCGCACTGCGCCGGAGATGATCTGGTAGACGTACTCCGTCTCCTCGCCTTCGCCGAAGACTTCAGTCCCTCTGCGATACCGAAATTCACTGCAGAACACATTCACGCCGGCGAGTGCTGCGAGATGCCCGTCAACCGGACGGCTGCTGGAGGTGTTCGTCCTGAACAGCATCGTAAAAGTCTCCGACGGAACTTAACAATGCACGAATGCTAGGCAGACCGCAGCCAGGCGAGCTTGATCTGCGGCAAACTCAACTTGGTCTCCGTATTTGCCCGGATGCGGGGCTCCGCCAGGTACGCTTGCGAATTCAGTATGAAAGCACCTCGGAAGCGCCGGATTGCCAGAAACCGATATCAAGCTGCAAGGCATCGACTTGCGTCGGATCAACAATGCACGCCCAGCCTCGCCTAGGCTGCAGCAACCCTGGTGGATGGCTCTTTGGCATCGCCGTACTCGACGCTGAAAGGACGACCAGCCTGACCGCATCAACTCCCAGCCGTCCCGTCGCATCAGCGAAAAGCCTTAGAAGAAACGAAATGACTTCACGGTTGCCTTCGATCCTGATTTTGACCGCAGTGCTGCTCATCGGCCTCGCCAATCAAAGCGCTCACTCAGCCGTCACGGTCCGCGTTCAGCTTTCCACCCAGACCATGGTGGTCAGCGTCGACGGAACCCAACTTGCGAGTTGGCCAATTTCGACGGCCCGGCGTGGATACCGCACGCCCACCGGCACATTCCGGCCATATTCTCTCCAGCGCATGCATTACTCGAAGCTCTACGACTTCACGCCGATGCCCTACTCGGTCTTCTTCCATCGCGGCTATGCAATCCACGGCACATATGAGATCCGCAACCTTGGGCGTCCGGTGTCGCACGGGTGCATTCGGCTGGCACCGGATCACGCGCAATCGCTGTTCGAATTGATCCAGACTCAGGGACCTCAGAATACGTCGATCGAGATCTTGCCCTGATGCAGAGCAGCGGCGACCGCTTCGGTCGCGCTGCAAAGGCTAGACCGATCTCTGGATCGGCGCAGCCGCCGCAAAGCATCGACCAGGCACGTCGATTGGAGGCTTGCAAGCCGCTTTGCCCGACTTGAACAGGTCTCGCGGCTGTACGCGGGCCGGCTCCTTATCGGGCACCTTCCGCTTCGATTGGACTACCCGCAACCTGTCGCCCTTCGCTGAGCGATTTGCGGTTTGTCCGACGAAGGGCGGACCTCCTGCCGACACGCCGGGCAACGAAATCGTCTGGTGGACGGCCATCGAGGTCGTCATGCCCGCGAGGTAAATCAGCGAATGCAACGTGAGTGTCTTGAAAAGCATGATGCCGCTCATTCCACTTGTGTCCGTTCTGGACCTCGCCGCACGAGTGACAAATGCTAGTAGACGTCAGCTTAGAGAATTTGATCTGGCGCAAGCCTGGCTGCACCTACGTTACTCTCCGTAGTGCCCTGCTCTCTAGCCTTATGGTTGCAGGAGTTCTGCGAGGCGTTCCGTCAAGCAAAACCCCGGCCTGAAAGCCCGGGTCCTGCTCTCTCGCGCGGACGTAAGCACCACGCTCAGCGGCGTCCGACCCGGTTGACCGGTCCGCCGCGATTCATCGGCGTTCCGGGACGCACCGCTTCGCGAGCGGCTGCACGGGCGACCGGACGCGGCCTCAGCACGACGCCCGGTCTTGCGATGCAACTCGGCGGATAGTCGATGTACTGGCAGTACACCACTGCGGCGGCCGGGCCACTGCTGACCGAGAGCCCCAGGGTGGCCAGTGACGCACTCAACGCCATTGCGCTGAGGGTGACGGGTCCGAAGGTCTTGGATGACAATTTCATAAGCACCTCCTGTTTCGCGATTCCAAACGGCACGAAGTGGGCTCAGCGCACATGTCCATCAATGGCGATGCAGACGGCGAGCCTCACGTCGAATCTCAGTAGCAGGGTGGATACGGATAGTACCCGCAGGCTCGCCGATACCGGTACGTACCATAAGGTGCGACACCCGCGGCGGCAGCGCCATAATAGGCCCGGCGATGCACCCGGCGATTGACGCCCGCCACGCTCATCGGCGTCAGCGGCCGCCCGACCCTGGCTTCGGCGCTATCCAGAGATACCGTCAAAAGGCTCGTCGATGATGGCTGGAGCGACAGCGGAGCCGCCACGAAGATAGATGCAGCCGCGATCATTCCAAGATGCTTGGCAATTCCCGTCATGCTCGTCCCTCCCAAATGTGGTGGTAATCAAAACCTAACGTGGGCTCATCCGTCGCGGGACCGTTGATAAAAATCAACAGAACTGCGCTTTGAGCAGCGGGAAAGGACATCAAGCTTATACGGGCTCATCGGGACGCAGCGCGCCGCGCTAGACTAGTTCCGTCCTGACCGTTACATTGCGTGCTCCGAAACTCGGCGTGTCGATAACCTGTGATATGCCTTGATGCAGCGCTGGCCACACGGCGGTGGTTGCACCTCCTATGCCTGATCTCTAGGCACGTTCGCATCAATCAACCCGAGCCGCTCCGCAATCGAGACCAATTCTGCCAAGGAATGGACACGCATCTTGTCCATGACCTGATGGCGATGCGCCTTGATCGTGCGCTCCGTCGTTCCGAGTTCGTGTGCGATTTGCTTGTTGATCTTGCCGCGGACGACAAGATCGAAGACTTGGCGTTCTCGCGGCGTCAGGCCCGACAGGAGGGTGCGAAACGCATCGAGCCTGTTTCTCTGGCTCTGCGCGGAACTGTGACGCGCCAATGCACGCTCTATGGCATGGAGCAACAGTTCTGAAGAGACCGGCTTCGTCAGGAAATCCTCCGCGCCAGCCTTGATCGTGCGCACGGTCGTTGCAGTATCGGCATAGCCGGTGACGAAGATGATCGGCAGTGTCGAACCCACCTCGATCAGCCGGGCTTGCAGATCGGGACCGCTCAGGCCGGGTATCTTCACGTCGAGCAGCACGCAAGCAGGCTGCTCGCCGCTCGGCAGACGCCCCAGCAGTTCCTCTGCCGACGAATAGGTTTCGACATCGTAACCCGCCAGCTTCAGGCGGCGTTCAATTGCCGTCCGGAACGAAGCGTCGTCATCAACCACACAAATCAGGCCAGGCAATTCTACCTCTTAGTCGCGATATTCTTGCCGAGCGCCGTGCATTGAACGCTCTCATAATTCGGTTGGATCAGAGATCAACATCGGCAATTGAGCGCACCGCATTTCAGATTACACGACAGGATCCCTGATCCTTTTCATTCCGCCGATCCTTCGACCCTGTCCCAAGGTACAATGTTCCTAGAGACAATGGACGAGAATATCCTCTTTAGTCGTAAATCAACCTCGGCGGGAGTGAGACAGCGCGGCGCATTCCCCCCAATGAACATTGATCTGAACCCAATTCAGCGATTCGTTGAGGATTTAGCCATGTTTGTGCGCATCACGACCGATCCCACGCGCCGCCCAAATTCACTCCGCGACCTCGGGCTGACCAGCGGATCGAATCCGGCCGTCAGTTTGAGCGAATTTTCTTACAAGAAAGGGACTGAGATTTACGGCGAGAAAGAGGCCGCCGATTACGTGTATCAGGTCAAGACGGGTGCAGTGCGAAGTTACAAGCTCCTGTCGGACGGACGGCGCCAAATCGGCGCGTTTCACCTTGCCGGCGACATCTTCGGATTGGAGAACGGCAATTCACATCGCTTCACGGCGGAGGCGATCGTTGACACCACCGTCCGGCTGATCCGCAGGCAAACCCTGGAGCTGGTGGCCGACAGCGATCCCGTCGTTGCCAACAACCTGCTTACCATGACGACGAACAACCTTCAGCATGCCGAGGACCATATGCTGCTGTTGGGGCGCAAGACCTCGCTGGAACGTGTTGCCGCCTTCATCCTCGAGATGGACCAGCGCCTGACCGGAGCCGAGGTCATCGCCCTCCCGATGTCGCGCCGCGATATCGCCGATTATCTCGGCCTGACGCTTGAAACTGTTTCGCGCGCACTATCGCGGCTGCATGAACTTAGCATCATTGATTTTATCGGTAACACGCAGCGCCAGATCGTATTGTCGGACCGTCGGAAGCTCGCCACTATCGATCTGCAGGGCTAACCCCGGAAGCGCCGATCGCGGAGAGGTGCTCAAGCGTCTTGCGCAACACTTCGAACAGCACGGCGGTCGACCAGCCGAACAGAAGGATGCCGTTCATGGCGGTCATCGGCCCAGTCAACCGCCACGCTTGCTGCGGCGTGATGTCGCCGTAACCCAGCGTGGTGTAATTGACGAAGGCAAAATAGAGCAGATCGGATCCTGCGGGCGCCGCGTCGAGGATCAGATAGGCAAGCGACCAGACCAGAATTTCCAGCGTGTGTGCGAGCATGAGCACCGTTGCCGTTGCGACCATCAGGGCCATTAAGTGCAGTTTTGGCCGCGCCGTGTGCTTCAGGCCCGCCGCTCGCGCAATACTGGTGGCACCCACCAATCGCGTAGATCATGATGTTGATCGCGCTGACGAGAGCGCCTGCCAGGAATTGAAGTGCCATCCGGACCGAACGGAGTTCAGCTGCGCTTGCGTGAGGTCGGGTCGAGACGCAGCCTTTGTGCTCTCATGCGCTTTATCTCTTTGTTGAGCGCCTCGCTCTTCTCGTCCCGCTGCTCCGTTCTGGTCTTCTGGGGCTCGTCGCCGCGCAGCTTTTCGAGTGCCTTCTCAACCGAGAGCTTTGTCGTGCCGGCCATGATATCGTCCTCATACAGTTGCTACCGATAATGATGCGCCTACCGCGTCAGTCCTCCGAACCAGGCGCCGAAATAGCCGGCATACAGCGCCGGATTTTCGAGGTTCATCGAATGTCCCACACCCGGCACGATCACGAGCCGGCAGTCCGGCATTTCCGTCGCCATCGCTCGCAGATCTGCTGGCGGAATCCACCCGTCCCGCTCGCCCCACAGCACCAGGTGCGCATGCCTGATCTCCGCCATCCGGCGCTCCAGCTCTTTGCTCTCCCACTCGAGGTTGAGATTCACGGGCGTCCCGATCCAAATGCCTTCCGAGACGCCGAAGGTCTGATCGAGGATGCGCTCGAACAAAAGCGGTATGTCTCCAAGCCCCTCTCGAAAGCGCGGTACGGTGTTCGGTGCCAGACTGTCGGGAACGAACAAGGAGGATGCCGCAGTCGCCATCACGGCCCGCGTCACCTCCTTGCTCGCCATCATCGCGCGGAACACGCCGATCTGATCGGTATTGAAGGCCATGCCGAGGGGGGTAATCGGATCGAGCGCGAATACCCGCCCGAACCGTTCGGGCTGCATCAGCAGCATCCGCGCCGCGATGATTCCGCCCGTGGAGTGGGTGGCGAGGTGGCAGAACCGGATGCCGAGCGCATCGAGCGCGGCGAGCAAGTCCTGCGCATGCTGCTGCATGGTGTAATTGGAATAGTCCGCGACCGGCTTTGGCCGGTCGCTGTCGCCGCAACCGCGCCAATCGATGCCGATCACGCGCAGCCCCGAGGGAAAAAGCGGTGCGGCGAGCTCGATCCAGTCCTTGCTGGCGAGATTGCCGTGGATGAAGACGACGGTGACGTCGCCTCTGCCCCACTCCCGCCAACCCAACTGGATATCACCCGCCTGAACTCTCGACATGGTCCCGGCCCTACTTGTTCAGGCCGGCGGTAGGCGCTGCCCCCGGAGGCGTCGGCGCCACCGGCAAGGCAGAGATCACGGCACCCTTGATCATCCGGTCCGTGCCGAGCGGTGATGAGGTATCGACCGCTCCCCTCATCACGAAGTCCACGACGTCAGCCGGGAATTCCACCGGATTGTCGGTATGGATGAAGTGCCCAGTCTCCGGATAGATCTTCAGAAGCGGCCGATTGCCGGCATTGGTCATGCGCGACATGAACGGCGTAATCGCATCCCGGCCGAGATCCGTCAGTCCGTTGAAGGCGGGCGTCGGGATGAACGGCTCCTTGTCGCCGAACGAGAGGAAGATCGGCGCCTTGATCTCGGTAAGCCGTTCGTAGAGGTTCTTCGGATCATCCTGCTGCAGCTCGGCGCCGATGGTGTAGATGTCGTAGATGAACACGTTGCACCATTGTTCGAGCTCTTTCGGATTGCCTTTGATCAAGCCGACGCGCTGCTCGGTGTGGAAGCGTGCATACTCGCTGTCGCTGAAAAAGTAGCCGCTCTTGGAGGTCGAGACCACGTTTGTCTCGGGATCGCGCTTCTTGAAGTAGAAGAAGTCGCGGACGTTCTGCTCCGAACGCTTCATCTCGGCGTCTAGAATCCCGGTGGGGCCCCAGGTTGCCTTCCACTTGTCGAAGTCGTGGTCAAAGGCCCGGTCGAACAGCCTCGCCTTCTTGTCCTTGGCGATGGTGATGTCGCGTGGATACTCCTCGAGGCCGGAGGGGGCCTCAAGCGCGAGACCCTGCACGGCGTCCGGCCAGGTCAGGGCGTAGCCCATTACGAACTGGCCACCGAGGGAGTGGCCGAGATAATACGCCTTCTTGACTCCCAGCTGGTTGACAACGAGGTCATAGATGACCTCGCGCATGTCCTGCATGGTACGCGCCGGGCTCTTGTCGAGATTGCCCGGTCCGGACATGCCGTAGTGCGGCAGATCGGGCGCGATCACACGCACGCCGCTGCGCAGAGCATATTGCATGACGTTGCCGTAGTGCCCGGCAAAGGCGCCCTTGCCATGGATGATGACCAGCACCTTCGGATCCTTATCGGTACCCGCATATTCGTCCATGTAGCCGATCTGCCAGGAATTGCCGCTCTTGTCCTTCGCGTTGGCGTACTTGACTGGATAGGGGTAGGTCACGAAATCCTTCCAGAAGGACTTCTTCGGATCGATGTTCTCCGCCACGCCGGGCACGCGATAGTTCTTGTCATCGAATGTCTGCGCGCGATCCAGCGCCGCCACGTCATCCATGAAGGAGACGAACTTCGGATCGTTCTTGCGCTGATTGATGATCGGGAACACACCGTAGTGCGCAACCGGGCTTTCCTGAGCGATGAGATCTGCGCCGGGAACGCGATCGACGGCCTTCTCCGCCAGCTTGAAGTTCAGCCAGAGATCGTTGGTGATATGCATCACCAGCGTGCGCGCGCGGATGCGGCCGAGATGGGGATTGACATTGTGGGTCTCGCCGACCCGGTTGCGCCAGACGAGGTCAACGGCGTCATAGAGCTTGGCACGGTTGATGACGCTGAGCCCCGCCTTCTCGTTCGGCGGATCCCAGTAGAAGATTTCGGGTTGCACCGCACTCCAGTTCTGGCTCGTACGGAAGGCGAAATCGTAGCCCGTCATGCCGAGGATCGACCAGCCGAACGCCAAGCCCGGAACCGGGTGTTTCTCCTTGGGCAGCTTGTAATAATCGCCCTTGGTCTGCTGCCACACCGGATCCGACTGGATTGCCGCTGTCATCATCTGGAAGGTCCAGTTGCCTACGGGGTCATCGCCATCGGATTGCGTGGTGCCGCCAATCGGCATCAGCCCGCCCATGAACTCGGGATGCATGACACCCCACACATAGGTCTGAGTGCCACCCATGGAGACGCCGGTGATCAAGGCGGCGCGAGTGATCCTCAGGCCGTCGCGCAGCATGCGGTAGTTGGCCTGCACCATGTCGTAGTAGCTGTATTGAGGAAACTTGGTCCCCAGCCCGTCGGACGGCTTGCTCGCGCCCCAGGTACCGAGCGGGTCCACCATGACGACATAGTAGCGACCGGTGTCGATGGGCCTGCCTGGACCGATAATGGGCACGCCGCCTGACAATGCCGCGCCCTTGACCCACTGCTCGTACATGTCGGTGGAGTCGCCCGAGTAGTAGGAATTGACGATCACCGCATTGGTGATCTCGCCGGCCGCGTTGCGGCGGGCATTGCCGATCGCGATATAGGCGGTCCGCAGTTTGCCGCCGCCCAGCGACTCCAGCGTAACGCCGCCTTCGCCGCCATTCTCCCATTTGGAAGGATCGGACAGATCGTACTTGCCGCCCAGTCGGAAGTTCGCAATCTCGTAGGTCTTCTTCAGCTCGTCGTGCTGCATCTGCGACGAGCGGCGCGTGAATGGCTGCGCAAGCGCAAGCGAGGTGCCGATCAACAGCAACACTGCACTCGCGAGAAGACGACGCATAGCCTCACTCCCTTTCATGGCAAATTCCTCCGGGGATTGTTCTGATCGGACGCTAGGAGGCGCCGCACGGCATCCTTTGACTTAACTCAATGGATTGCTGAAGTTCTGACCGAGGATGCTTCCGCAGCAAATTACCCGCGGGACTGCCGCAATGCCCTTCCTCAGCTACGGCTCGTATCGGATCCGCTACGAGCTTGACGGCCCTACCGACGCGCCGGCCTATGTGCTGGTCAACGGTCTGACGCAGTATGCCGAGCTGTGGACCGCCTATCGCGATGCGCTCATCGCACGGCGGTTTCGCGTCGCAACATTTGATCTGCTCGGTCAGGGCGAATCCGACAAGCCCGCCCTCTTCATCAGCCAGGACGATCAGGTTGCGGCCCTGCACCTTCTGATCCAGGAGCTCGGCAGCGGGCCCGTGTTCCTGAGCGGCATCAGCTTCGGCGGTCTGATCGCGTTGCGCTATGCGATTGCACATGGCGACCGATTGTCCGGGCTGGTACCGATGAGCTGCTTTGCGGAGCTGCCACCGCAACTCTTCCTGCTCGGCAACGCTTTGCGCACCGGCCTGATCCTCGGCGGCACCAGCTACCTGCAAGATCTGCTGCTGCCGATGAATGTCTCCGATCAATGGCTGGCGCCGGTGCTGGACAAGCTCGATAGTGTGAAGAGGCAGGGCTGGCTGGTGAACGATGTCTATGCCCTGCAGAACCTGATGGAATCCTTCCTGGACTTCCAACCGCTGACGCCGCAACTGCCGTCGATCGGCCTACCGACGATGATCCTGAACGGTGAATTCGATTTCCTTACGCCACGTGCGCTGCACGAGACGTTGCGCGTAAAGATTCCAAACAGCAGCCTCGTCATCATCCCTCGCGCTTATCATGCCTTCACGCTGGAGAAGCCTGCACTGACGGCCGATTTGCTCGCCCGCTTCGCGGATGACGTGATGGCCGGACGCTGGCGGGGAAACAAATCGGTCTGGATCGCCCCGGACGAGGCAGGCGGCGATCTCATGCCGTTTCCTGCCGGCTACGATCATCTGCGCGCGGTTCCCGTGCAGAGAGCGACCTCATGAATGGGTTCTTCGGGCCGCTCGATTTCGACGGTCGCGTGCCGCCCCGGCAGCAGACGCGCGTCGCAAGCTTCCTGATTTCGGCGCATGGCGCGCTGGGGCGTCGCTTCGCTCTAGCCTTGCCTCCGAGGCTGGAATCAACCTGGCAAACCGAACTGAACGCGCAGTTCTACAACGAGTCGGAAATCGTTTCCCTGCTGCTGCGCGCAACGAATTGGACGCCGGACCTCGCGCTCGGCTATCTGGCGACCGCCTGGGAGACCACCTGGTTTCCCGCACCGGCGGCGGGCATTCCAGATCCAACCCTGGCGCTTGCCGTGGATCTTGCAACCCTCGCTCACGCCATTCACGCCGGCATCAGGCCGGCGGCGCTGCTTCCGGTGGAGGCAAATCCGAACGATCCTTTCGCGATGGCAATCCGGCGCGTCGAGTTTGAGAGCGGCCGGCTGCTGCAGGCACAAATCATGTTCCTGAAAGGCGAAAGCCTCGTGCCGTTTCGCGATGCCGTAAGCGCAGCGCTCGAACAGCGCCACGCTGAGGTGCGCAAGCTATGGCACGAGCTGCTGGAGAGTATCGGCATTACTTCGCGCAACCAGAATGACGCGAAGCCTTGACACAAATCAAGGGATTGCGCCCACCGTCCGCCAACATTCCGTGGGCGAACCGATCGGAGTTCCACCATGAGGGCCGTATCCGTCGAAGAAGCCGTTGCGATGATCCCGACCGGCGCGAGCGTCATGGTCGGCGGCTTCATGGGTGTCGGGACGCCGGAGCGTTTGCTCGACGAGCTCGTACGACAGAAGAAGAGCAACCTTACGATCATCAGCAACGACGCGGCCACGCCGGGCAAAGGGGTCGGCAAGCTGTTTGACGCCACGCTGGTGTCGCGGCTGACCGCCACCCACATCGGCCTCAATCCGAAGGCGCAGCAGCAAATGCTGACGAACCAGGTCGCAGTTGATCTCATTCCGCAGGGCACTTTCGCCGAGCGCATCCGCGCCGGCGGCAGCGGCTTGGGCGGCGTGCTCACGCCGACCGGAGTCGGCACGCTGGTCGCGGAGGGCAAGCGCCAGATCGAAATCGACGGCAAGCCGTATCTGCTCGAAACCGCGCTACGCGCCCAGTTCGCTCTGGTGCATGCCTTCCTAGCCGACTACCTCGGCAATCTCTCCTATGCATTGACGTCCCGGAATTTCAATCCGGTGATGGCCATGGCGGCCGATACCGTGATCGTGACCGCGGAGCACATCGTGCCCGTGGGCGTCATCGCGCCCGACCACGTCGTGACACCGGCACCGCTGGTCGACTATCTCATTACGAACCCCAACGGGTGACATCATGGATGCACAGGAGATCATCGCCCGACGGGTTGCACGAGAGCTCAAGGTCGGCAACCTCGTCAATCTCGGCATCGGTATTCCGACCCTCGTCGCCAACTATGTCTCGCCCGATTTGAAAGTGTTCTTCCAGTCCGAAAACGGGCTGATAGGCACCGGCCCCATTCCGGAACAGGGACTGGCGCATCCCCTGCTCACCGATGCCGGCGGCCGACCCATCAGTGCCCTGCCGGGCGCAAGCACATTTGACAGCGCCATGTCATTCGCATTGATCCGCGGCGGCCATGTCGACGTCACCGTGCTCGGCGGCCTGCAAGTCGATGCGCGCGGACACCTCGCCAACTGGATGATTCCCGGCAAGATGGTGCCCGGCATGGGTGGCGCGATGGATCTGGTCAGCGGCGCCAAGCGGGTTATCGTCGCCATGCAGCATGCCGCGAAGGGCAAGTCGAAGATCGTCAAGAATTGCAACCTGCCCCTGACGTCGGACCGCCCGGTGAGCCTGGTGGTCACTGACCTCGCGGTGATCGGCTTTCCGAACGGCAACGCGACCCTGCTTGAGACCGCTCCCGGCGTCAGCGTCGGCGAGGTCATGGCAGTCACCGAGGCCGAGCTCATAGTCGGCGACAGCGTCCCTGAAATGAAGATATGAGCGAGGGAAGCATGCGCATATTCAGCGACTTCAAGGAAATCAAGGCGGCCGTTGGCGCAGAGATCGGGGTGAGCGACTGGATCGAGATCACCCAGGAGCGGATCAACCAGTTTGCGGAAGCGACCTGCGACGAGCAATGGATTCACGTCGATCAGGAGCGCGCCAGGAAAGAGATGCCCGGCGGCAAGACCATCGCTCACGGGCTGTTGTCACTCGCGCTCGCGCCGCTGTTCATTCGATCCGTGATCGGCCTGAAAGGCTTGCGCAATACACTCAACTATGGCGCGGACCGGATCCGCTATCTCGCGCCCGTGCCGGCTGGATCCAAACTGCGTGGACGCGTGACAATCGCGGAAGCCGAGGACGTTCCGCCCGATGGACTGCGCGTGAATTATCACCTCGTTATCGAGATCGAAGGCGGCGCGAAGCCGGCCTGTGTCGCCGAGCTGATCGCGCTGCACTATCGTTGAGACATGGTGGGCGCCACAGCCTTCGCCTGACAAGCCCGTCAGTAAGGGCGTCGGTAGGCCGGATGACCCCAAGCTGGTCTTTGCATCTGGGCAAAGTACGGGTTTATCTCACAGCTGGCCGCACGGCCGGATGCCGACGCCCGACATTGCGGGATGGATGTGTAGCTGCAGTCGATCCACTCCCCGCCGCCCAGAGATCCCTCATAGACTTTCATGCAGACCGGATATCGAGGGTCATAGGTCTGAGCATGCCCGGACGCAGAATTGATGACCAGCAACACCATGCTCAGCAAGACGATACGCATTCTCCCTCCCTCGGCCTCGCCAAGCTCAATCGATGATGTGGTATCCGCCATCGATGTAGAGCACTCCGCCGGTCATGAGCTTGGCGCCGTCGAGCGCCAGGAACGCGGTGGCGTTGCCGACGTCGTCGATGCTCACCAGGCTCCGCGCCGGTGCTTTCGATTGCGCCTTGTCCATCAGCTCATCAAACTCGGGAATGCCCGAGGCCGCACGGGTGGCCAGCGGTCCTGGCGAGATTGCATGCACGCGAATCCCCTTCGGGCCCAACTCGGCTGCCGCGTAACGAACCGCCGATTCCAGCGCCGCCTTCGCCACACCCATGATGTTGTAGTTCTCGACCACCATCTGGCTGCCATAGTAGGTCATGGTGAACATCGTGCCGCCGTTCTTCATCAGCGGCTCGGCCAAATGAGCCATCCGGAGGAAGGACCAGCAGGAGACCTCCATGGTCTTGAGGAAACCCTCGCGGCCGACGTCGACGACACGGCCGTGCAGTGCCTCCTTGGGCGAGAACGCGATCGAGTGCAGCAGAAAATCGAGCTGTCCCCATTCCTTCGCGATCCTGTCAAACACCTGTTCCGTCTGGCCTTCGACCATGACGTCGAGCGGCATGAAGATCGGCGCCTCCAGCGCCTGTGCGAGCGGCTCGACGTGCTTCTTGGCACGATCGTTCAGATAGGTCACCGCCAGCTCGGCACCTAGCGCGCGGAACGCCCTGGCGCAGCCCCAGGCGATGGATTGGTCGTTTGCGATGCCGACGACGAGCCCCTTCTTGCCCTTTAGGGCAACCTTGGTCTCCGGATAGACGGGAATCATGACACCCTCTCCTGCTTGGGGTTGCTCGATGGCGTGTTCATCAGCACCGACAGCGTATGCCGCGCGATCATCAGCTCTTCGTCGGTTGGCACCACGTAAACTGGAATGAGGCCGTCGGGCTTCGAAATCAGCAGCGCGTGGCGCGAGTTTGGGATAGGATCAAGCGCGACCCCGAGCCAACCGAGCTGCTCGACTACGCGGGCGCGAATGGTTGCGGAATTCTCGCCGATCCCGGCCGTGAAGACGAAAGCGTCGAGACCTTGCAGAGCGGCTGCCAGCATCCCGGCGTTGAGGCCGATCCGATAGGCGAAATAGTCGATCGCGAGCTTTGCTTTGGGATCCTCGCTCTTTTCCAGCTCGCGCATGTCGTTGCTGACACCGGAAAGGCCCTTCAGGCCGCATTCGCGATACAGGAAGTCCTGCACGCTCGCGGCCGACATGCCCTTCTCGGCCATGAGGTAGAGCACCACGCCGGGATCAAGCTGGCCCGGCCGCGTTCCCATCGGCAGACCGTCCAGAGCCGTAAAGCCCATCGTGCTCTCGACGCTAAGCCCGTCCTTCATCGCGCACATCGACGCGCCACTGCCGAGATGAGCAACGATCACCCGACGCTTTGCGATCTCGGGCGCAACGCTCGGCAGCGTTCTGGCGATGTACTCGTAGGACAGGCCATGAAAACCGTAGCGCCTCACGCCCTCCGCATGAAGCTGATGCGGGATGGCATAGTAGTCCGCCAGGGCACCATGCGTGCGGTGAAATGCGGTATCGAAGCAGGCGACCTGCGGCAGCGCCGGGAAGTTCGTCAGGATCGAGCGGATCGGCGACAAATTGTGCGGCTGGTGCAGCGGTGCAAGATTGGTAAAGCGCTCGAGCCGGGCCACCACGCCGTGGTCGATCAAGACCGGCTTGTCGTGGTCCGGGCCCCCATGCACCACCCGATGTCCGACCGCAATGGGGTGAATGCGCAGCTCCTCGCGCAGCCACTCACCGGCGACGCCCATCGCAGTTGAAACGTCCGGCACCGCCTCGATCGGATAGGCGCGGTCGGCAATGGGATCGCCCGCAGCGCCGCTTGCCTTCAGCCGGGGACGGCTGCCGATGCCATCCATCTGGCCCTTGATTTGTCGCCGTAGCCGGCCCTCACCTTCGACCGAGAAGATCTGGAACTTGACGCTCGAGGAGCCGGCGTTGACGACGAGGATCGTATCCATGGCGATCATGCAGCTATCGTTGGCGCATGCTGGCGGCGCGCGTTGGCATAAAGCGATGCCACTGCGCAAGATGCCATTCGCGCACGCGGCGTATCGGCCCGCGAAGTCAGGACGACCGGCACGCGGGCGCCGAGCACGATGCCGGCGCCATCGGCCTTGGCGAAATATGCAAGATTCTTTGCCAGCATATTGCCGGCCTCAAGATCGGGAACGACCAGGATCTGGGCCCGACCGGCGACCTCGGACTTGATGCCCTTGATGCGCGCCGCCTCGAGGTCGATCGCATTGTCGAAGGCCAGGGGTCCATCGAGCACACCGCCGGTGATCTGGCCGCGATCGGCCATCTTGCAGAGCGCAGCCGCCTCGATCGTTGATGGAATTTTGGAGGTGACGGTCTCGACCGCCGACAGGATGGCGACGCGCGGCGCCTTGCCGAAGCCAGCCTGCGTGTAAAGATCGATCGCATTCTGGATGATGTCGCGCTTGGCGTCGAGGTCGGGAAAGATGTTGATGGCAGCGTCCGTCACGAACAAGGTCTCGGCGTAGGCCGGCACGTCCATGACGAACACGTGACTGATCCGGCGATCGGTGCGCAGACCTCCTGCCTTTGCGGTGACCGCCCGCATCAACTCGTCAGTATGCAGGCTGCCCTTCATCAGTATCTCGCCCTTCGCGGCGTGGATCAGCTCGACCCCTTTGGCGGCAGCGTCCTCGCTATGCGCGGCATCGACGATCTCAAACCCCGAGATGTCGAGATCGAGCTTTCTCGCCGTGTCTCTGACCTTGCCCTCGGGACCGACCAGGATCGGCCGGATGATCCCGGCCTGTGCGCTGTCGACCGCCCCACGGAGCGAAGTCTCGTCGCAGGGATGCACCACCACGGTCAGGACCGGAGGGACGGACTTGGCTGCCGCAATCAGCCGATCATACTTGCTGGGGGATTGCGAGTGCCCGATTTCGGCTGCCATGATTCTGCTCCCGATCCTCTGAACGGCCGCTACGATGCTTTCGCCTGGTCGAAAGGGGCAACTTTGCTCTCGCTCCCCCCTCCCGTCTCGATGCCAAGAAGCGCCGCAATCCGCTGAAGGCGCCTTGCGGGCTCACCGACAAGCTCGCCGCTGGCGGAGAGCACGTCCCGCATCGATTCGAACAGAGCTCGGCGCTGATTGATGTCATCAGGGAGCATTTTTGAGATGGCTGCGAGGGCTCCCTCCTGGTCCAGGAGCAGAATGAAGAACTGCTCTCGGACCAGCATCTTGAACTCGGAGAGCGACAGGCGAGGCCCACTGTAGTCCCGCCGCACGCGGCGGAGTGCCTCGATGCTGCGCTCGTCCACCATTCCGCGTGCCGAGCCGATGTAGAGCAGGCTTCGAATGGCGGCCTCGCGAGGACCGCCCTCGCCGACCCTTGATTTCAGCTCGGCAATCCGCTTCTCGAGCATCGCCCGGTGCTCGGCGGACATCTCGCGCCGGCGCGAGACCTCCGACTTCGGATCGATTCCCACCGCCGCCTGCAAGGCAGGCGATCCGTAGACGTTGAGGAAGACCGTTTCGCTCAGCGCCTCGGTTGCGTCGCGCCAGCTATCGAGCGCGTGGACGATCTGCTTGGACATCTGCTCCTGGAAGGCCAGGAACGGGTTGTCCTTCGACACCGGCTTGCGCTTGCCCTCGATCTCCTCCGCGACCGACTTGACCGTCGCCATCAGCGGATTCCGACTGCTAAAGAGCTCATACTGCAGCCGCAGCGGATGCAGGTTGCGCATCGTTTCCGCCACTTGCGGGGTCACGACCTTCTTGATCCAGGGCTGAACAAATTTCCGGTAAGCCGCCAGATTGAGCTCGGAGACGCGCTTTGCGGCGGCGAAGCGCCGCTCGTCCTCCGGCGAATTGCCGCCCATGGCCCGGATATCATCGAGCGTGCGCGCCTCGCAACGCATCACCCATTTGCCGACGACCAGATCCGAGCTCTTAGTCTCCTCGTCCTTGGCCTCGAAGGTTGCCTCATAGAGCCCCGGCGGCAGCACATCGATCAAATCGATGTTCTCGGAGAATTCCGCATGCTCCTTCTTGGCGACGCCGCCGGAGACGAAAATGCCGAGATGGCCGACGCTCTGATGAACCGTATAGACGATGGTCTGCGCATACGCCCTGATCTCATCGACGTCCGCGTAGCAATCGAGGATCCAGTCCAGCGCTTGTTGCGGGGGCGTGACGTTGTCGCCTTCGGAACAGAATACCAGAATGGGCGACCGGATATTGCGAAGATCGACCCTCTCGCCATTTGACATCTCGATCTTGCCGGCGGCGAGGTTGTTGCCGATGAACAGTTCATCGACGATGAACTGGATTTCCTCGGCGTTCAGGTTGACGTGACCGCCCCACCAGCGCTCGAATTCGAGATAACGGTCCGCTTCGGTGTCGGCCTTCGAATAGACGTTGTACTGCTTGGTCCACAGGGTGTTGGACGGATTCTGGTTCTCGAAATTCTGCACCAGCCAGGCGCCGTCGAACTTGCCCGCGCCGAGATCGCTGGCGAGCGCCGTCAGCCAGCTTCCGCCCAGAAGACCGCCCGAATAGCGCATCGGATATTTGCCGTGCACACCCGCCCAATAGGCGAGCGGCGCGCCGGCGATGATGATCGGTCCGAACAGTTCGGGCCGCAACGATGCCAGGATCATCACGGCCCAGCCGGCCTGGCAGTTGCCGATCACGCAGGGTTTGCCGTCGGCTTTTGGATGCAGGCTGATGACTTTCTCGATGAACAGCGCCTCGGCGCGGGCGATGCGCTCGATCGTCTGTCCCGGCATCGGCTCGGGCAGGAAGCCGACGAAATAGCAGGGGTGACCCGCCTTCATCGCGACGCCGATCTCGCTGTCGGCCTTGAAGCCGCCGATGCCCGGGCCGTGTCCGGCGCGCGGATCGACCACGATGAACGGCCGCCGCTCGGGATCGATCTCGACGCCGTGGGGCGGAATGATGCGGACCAATGCATAGTTGACCGGCTCGTCGAGCTTGCGGCCATCGATGATCAGTTCAGCGGCATATTGCAGGACGTGCGGAGCGGTCTGCGCGAGATGCTCGCGGTACTGATCGCCGCGTCGGCGCATGATGTCCAGGAAGAGCACACTGCGCTGCCCGGCATCGACTAGATATTCGACAGCCGAGGCGACGAGCCCGGACATGGGACCACCTGGCAGATTTGGAGCTTCCATCGACATGTTCCGATCTCTGTTGTCCGCATCATCATTGAGAGGCCGTGGCGAGGGGATACGTTGACTTAGGTCAACGGTCGGCCGTATTGCGGATCGGGCCGGAACGGTCCGTAGCAATCCACGCCACAGTAAGTTCCCAAGCCACAGACAACACGATTGGACCTACGAACAGGCCAACGATCCCATGTGCGAGGGTCCCGCCGATCACACCGACTAGGATCACAAGCGTGGGCGTGGTGAGACCTCGGCCCATCAGCAGTGGCTTCAACACGTTGTCGAGCAGACCGACAACGATCAGGAACAGCGTCAGCAGAGCTGCCGTGGTGACGTCCTTTGCAGTCCAGATCCATAGGATCACGGGCAGCATGACGACCGCAGCGCCGATCTGCACAATCGAAAGCAGCAGCACAATGAATGCCAAAAGGCCGGCGATCGGAATACCGGCCAGCTTGAAGCCAATACCGGCGAGCAGAGCCTGGATGACCGCGATACCTATCACGCCCTGAGCCACCGCGCGGATAGTTGCGCCTGCCAGATCCAGGAAGTGTTCGCTTTGCTCCGGGACGATCCGCGACAGGAATCCCCGTCCCGCGGCGACGAGCAGCCGCCCAAACGGCAGCATGAACCCAGCCACTGCCACCGACAGCAGAAACTTGATCGCGCCAATGCCGGCATCGCCCGCAAATCCCAGCAGCATTCCGGCGATCGGCTTCAGGTAAGGGGTCACTTGGCGCAGCACCAGCCGGATGTTCGACGACGCCTCGTCCCAGAATTGGTAGAGCGCCGATCCGATCAGCGGCCAGTTTTTGACCGCCTCCGGCGGAGAGGGGATCCTGAACTCTCCGGCAATCAACTGTCCTGCGAAATCCTTGATTCCTTCGACCGCGCCCACGCCGAGCCACGCTGCCGGCCCGATGAGAATTGCTAGGTTGACGCCGGTGAGGAGCCCGGCTGCAAGCTTCGGACGGCCGCCCAGGATCTTTGCCAGCCTGACGAAGACGGGGTTGAACGCTACGGCAAGCACCAGGGCCCAGGCAAGGATCGTTCCAAACGGGCGTATCAGAACGAACGTCCATGTGATCAACAAAGCCAGCAATCCGAGACGGATGACGAGGCGGATCAACTCTTCTTCTAGGAAAAGCTGGCGCAACGACCTCACGGGCGCACCTCGCCCTCGTCTTTCTTGATCCAGATGTTGACGCTCACCAGGAGTACCCAGAACGGAAAGACGACGAGGCTCCAGTCGATGTAGTAGCTTCCGATGAGGAGGACGGCCGCGACTGCATACCCGCCGTAGGCCAGCCACCGCGGCGTGAGACCCGTGTAGAGGGCGATCGTCGACGTCGTCATCATGAACACGGAGGCGGTCTTGACGAGGTAGATGTTGACCATTCCGTACGCCAGGCCGCGGCCGAAATGGAATGTCGCGGAGTTGATCAGCACGCCCGGCGCGGCGTGGAAAGCCAGAATGACGGCGCCGATCACCGCGGCGGCGGCGAACAACATGGCCAGCATCAGGACGGCGCTGCCGAAGAAGATCGTCGCAAAGAACTGGTCCTCACGGGTGCCGAGGCGGTCGCGCAGAAAGCCGACAAACCACAGAAATGCCACGCCCGCGAAAGGCACGAGGTTCAATGCCAATGCGACGTTGCCGGTGCCTCCCTGCAGCCAGGCACCCGGTTCGAGCGGATCGGGCGGCACAGACCGCCGCATCAACCAGAACACGGCGAGTAGCAGCACCGAAAACAGGATCCCCGCCGCGGCCGCCACGCGCGGGGCTCGCAGTTTCGCCTGCGTCAATCCGGTTGCTTGCGTGATCACGAGACCGCCCGTTCCACTTCTTCCGGGGCCGCTCCGCCCCCCTGATGGTGCGAGAGGCCGAGACCTTGCCGGTCCTCGATGCGGGCCGCGGCGCGGTCCTGCGGATCGAAGCCCGAGCGCTCAATCCCGGAATCGAGGTGAATGAGGTAGCCGCGAACGAGTTTCGCCCGCTCCCCATCAACGCACGCCACCAGTTCAACTAGCGCGGCGCGCAGGCGGCGCATCACCTGGATGGAGGTCGATCCGAACTGCCGGATCTCGTCGAACGCCAGCGCGAGGTAGTCCTCCCAGGTCGGCATCCGATAGATCACCCTGAGATCGCCGTCGTCGTCGAATGCCCGGCACGCCTCCAGATCACATTTGGCCAACCGCCGTAGCATATCCTCGATCTGGTCAATGGCCTGGACGGCGGTGGTGGGGTCATTGATGGCGGGGGACAGCGCCTTGATCGCGACATCGACGAGAAGCCGCATTGCATATTTCGGGTCCAGCTCGAAAGTCCGCTGCTCGTCGAGACGAACGCATGCACTCAGCTCCTTGTCTCGGACGAGAGCGGCGGTCCCGTGGGCGCGCAGGATGACACTATCTTCGAGCAGGGTGTCCCCGACGCCGCACTCCATCACGATGAGACCGTCCATCCGGCGGGCATGGTGGACCAGCCTGGCAATGTCGATCGAGGTCACCGACTGCGGATTGCCGACATGCTTGACCGTCAGCTCTGGCGTACCTTGGAGATCTTTCGCTCGCGCGGCCTTGCCGGACGTCCGCCATGGGACCGCCTGGTACGTGCTGACGATGACCTGCCGGCCCGTATCGCCGAGCGCCTGCAGCACCCGTATGATTTGGAGGTTGTTCAAGCGCTGGACGAGTTGCGCGAGCATCAACACGCTCGCCACCAGCATGGCTGCGACGATCGCGGCAGACAGGAATGGCACCCCCTGCGCCCCCTGGCGATCGACCCAGGCCAGCGTGGAGAGGCTGTACATGAAGGTCGCGACGAACATACCGAGCGAGTGGAACAGCAGCCGGTCGCGCGCAAACCAGACCACGAGGCGAGGCGAATAGACCACGGCATTGAACTGAACGAGCACGAAAGCGATCGAAAACACGATTCCGGTTAGTGCCATCATGCCCGAGGCGACTGCCGACAAATAGGCCTGCGCGGAAGAAGTCGACAGATTGAGACTGACGGCCAGGAACGTCGCTTCCAGGCGCGGCACCAGGAAGCCGGCCGCGACGCTCACAATCGCATAGAGCGTGGGTATCAGCCAAAGCTGCATGCCAATTCCTTTCACGCTGCCCGAATGCCGACTGGGCCGCCCGGAAGGACAGCATCCCGCGCTTGCGGACTGGCTTGTTGATCTTGATCAACGGTGCCTGATGCGCGCGTGGATCAATGAGGGCTCATCGGGCGGGCGCCACATTCATCGCGCCGCCTGCCGCGTGCGCAACGAAGATTCTGAACCATGAATTCCGCCGCCGATCCCACGCACTCCTTCGAGACCGCCACCAGCCAGTGGATTCACCTCGTCGGAATCGGCATTGAGATCTTCGGCGTATTCATCATCGTCGTCGGGATCATTTTGTCGGCCCGGTATATTTTTGGAGGAAACGTCGGGTCCCGCTACGACAGCTACAAGATCAGCATCGGACGATCGCTGTTGCTCGGCCTCGAAGTGTTGGTTGCCGCTGATATCGTGAAGACGATTGCGATCGAGCTGACCTTCGTGAGCCTCGGCTTGTTGGCCGGATTGATCGTGGTCCGCACGTTCCTGAGCTGGACTCTGACGCTGGAGATCGAAGGCCGCTGGCCCTGGCAGCCGGAGCGCGCGTCCATGGACCGGGCCGGAGGTCGACAAGAGCAGCCCGGCTTTTAGGTGATTGCTGACTCTCGGATATCCCTGTTCGGGAACGCGATTTGCTTCGACCAGCGGGCATCAAATGCCTGTCGACGACGGCATGGAGCATTGTCTCGATTGAGACCGCGTTAGATGGGAGTCGGTGCCATCGGCAAGCCTCGCAACGTCATCCAAGAACAGGTTCACCTGGATAGTCAGACGGCGAGCCGCCGCGCGGTTCCTAGTTTTCAGGCTCATAGAGAAATGCGGGCGGCCGAGCAGGCTGGAAGCGCCCGAGGGGTACGGCGCCGCCAATAGTAGACGGCTTGGCGCCGAACGATGTGGAAGGCCATTGCGAGAGACACCCCGTGCAACAGTGATGTCTCGCAGCTGTGCAGCAACTCCCCCGCCAGGCCAGTTTCGCGAGTGATTTCAGGCTGGGCGGGCAATCTGGCTGGGGCGGGAGGGATCGAACCTCCGAATGGCGGAATCAAAATCCGCTGCCTTACCGCTTGGCTACGCCCCATCAGGTCCTCGGGGAAACGGCGGAGGCACGGGCTACCGCAAATTCCCTCGGGTGGTGTCGGTCTATAGGGAGAGGCGCGGCATTTCAACCGCCTGCAGAGGCAAAATACCCGGGGGTGCCGGCTCGGGTGGCATCACGCTCCATGAGGCCCCGACATTGGACGCCCGGCGAACGCAGTGTTTCGGACCGCCCCCAATCGCGCCCTGTTGAGGCTGCCCCCGTTTCGTGAGAATACGGCGCCAATATCTATCCCCCGGGAGTGAGCCATGACCTACCGCGCGCCGATTTCTGACATGCTGCTGTCGCTCAACCATGGCGCGGGCCTCAAGGCCGCCGTGGAGGCCGGCCATTATGGCGATTTCGACGCCGATCTCGCGGCCGCCGTGCTGGAGGAAGCCGGCAAGTTCGCATCCGACGTGCTGGCGCCGCTCAACAAGGTCGGCGACGAGCAGGGCATCAAGCTCGACGATGGCAAGGTCACGACCGCACCGGGCTGGCCTGACGCCTACAAGCGCTGGACCCAGGGCGGCTGGAACGCGGTGTCCGGCCCGGAAGATTTCGGCGGCCAGGGCCTGCCGATCGCGATCAACGCCGCCTGCACCGAGATCTGGAGTGCCGCCAACGTCGCCTTCGGCCTCTGCCCGCTGCTGACGGCCTCCGCGATCGAGGCGCTGGACGCCCATGGCAGTGACGAGTTGAAGAGAATCTATCTCGGAAAGCTCGTCTCCGGCGAATGGACCGGCACGATGCAGCTGACCGAGCCGCAGGCCGGCTCCGACGTCGGCGCGCTGCGCACCCGGGCCGATCGGCAGGCCGACGGCACCTATCGCATCAAGGGGACGAAGATCTTCATCACCTATGGCGAGCACGACATGACCGACAACATCGTGCATTTCGTGCTGGCGCGTCTGCCGGATGCGCCCGCCGGCACCAAGGGCATCTCGCTCTTTCTCGTTCCCAAGTTCATGGTCAATGCGGACGGCTCGCTGGGTGAGCGCAACGACATCTATGCCTCCGGTGTCGAGCACAAGCTCGGCATGCACGCCTCGCCGACCTGCACCATGACCATGGGCGATCATGGTGGCGCCATCGGCTTCCTCATCGGCGAAGAGAACCAGGGCATGCGCTGCATGTTCACGATGATGAACCAGGCTCGCCTTGGCGTCGGCCTGGAGGGCGTCGGCGTTGCCGACCGTGCCTACCAGCAGGCCTTGTCGTATGCGCAGGAGCGCAAGCAGGGCCGCGCGGTCGGCAAGAAGGGCGACGGCTCCGATGCGATCTTCGTGCATCCCGATGTCAAGCGCATGCTGATGCGGATGCGGGCGCAGACTGCGGCCGCTCGCACCATCTGCTATGCGACCGCCGTCGCGATCGACGTCTCGACGCGCGCCAAGGACGCGAAGGTGCGCACTGAAGCGGCCGCACGCGCGGCGCTGCTTACGCCGATGGCCAAGGCCTATTCCACCGATATCGGCAACGAGGTCGCCTATCTCGGCGTGCAGGTGCATGGCGGCATGGGCTTCATCGAGGAGACCGGCGCGGCTCAGCACTACCGCGATGCCCGCATCACCGCGATCTACGAGGGCACCAACGGAATCCAGGCGATCGATCTCGTCACGCGCAAGCTCGCGGCCAATGGCGGCGCGTCGGTGTGGGCGCTGCTCGACGAGCTCACAGCGACCGTCAGCCAAGTCGAGGCCTCCAACGATCCCGGCTTCGGCACCACGGGTGCAAAGCTGCGCGAGGCGATTGAGTCGCTCACGCGCACCAGCAAATGGCTCCTGGAGCGCGTTGCCTCCGCGCCGAACGAGGCGCTTGCGGGCGCTACGCCCTATCTGCAGCAGTTCGGCGCCACGCTCGGCGGCTGCCTGCTCGCTTCCGAGGCGCTCGCCGCCAAGGCAGAAGGCAACGCAGACGCTGCGCGCTACGTCACCCTGGCGCGCTTCTTTGCCGAGAACATCACGGTGCAGGCGCCTGCGCTCGAGCGCACGGTCACGGAAAGCGCAGAGTCCGTCGCGGCGGCGGATGCGGTGCTGCTCGGGTAAGTCGGATCTGCTCTCGCGCGGACCGTCTCCCCTAGCCTGCGGAGATTCGGGCGACGCTCTTCCCCGGCCGCCACAGCACGATGCCCGCCGCGACGAGATCGAGAACGACGCACAGCGCGAACGCCGTGCTGTAATTGCCCGTAAAGCTCCGCACGAGACCGATGATGCCGGGACCGAAGGCGCTGACGATGCCGCTGATCGATGTGCCCAACCCCATCGCGGCGGCGAAGGCGGTCGAGCCGATCTCGCGCTGGATGATCAAGGGCGGAAACGTGATCATGTTGCCGATCGAGAAGCCGTAGACGGCGCAGCACGCCAGCAGCACCGTCGGACTCGTGCTTTGGAGAAGCACGAACAGCGCCGCCGCCTGACTCGTCATCGACGCCGCGCAGGCGAGCCGCGGATCGAGCCGGTCGACGAACAGGCCAAGCGACAGGCGCCCGACCACAGCCATCGCCGCCATGATGGTGACCGCGAGCCCCGCCGCGGAGCGGCCAACCAGCGGCTCGAGAAACGTCACCTGGTGGATGATGAAGCCCATCTGCGCCAGCAGCGCCATCGCGATCGGCAGCACCATGGTCCAGAACGCCGCGTTGGCGAGCAGCGCCTTGCGGGAATGGCCTGGCGCGGCCGCGCCGCCAGCGGTCCGGCCTCCGTCCGATGCCGGTGACATCCGGACTGGCCAGCCGATGAAGGTCACGACCACCGGCAACAGCAGCACCATCATCGCGAGCGTCGCCATCAGCATGGCGGAACGGAAGCCAATGCTACCGGTCAGCAACAGCAGCAGCGGGACGAGGATGATGCCGCCGCAGGTCGCGCCGTTGAAGGCAAGGCTGAGCGCGAGCCCGCGACGTCGCTCAAACCAGGAATTCAGCACGGTCGCGATCACCACGGTCCCCATGCCGGTCCAGCCGACCGACATCAGCGCATAGGCGAGATAGAGCTGCCAAGGCGTCTGCATCAACGCCAGCAGCACGGTCGAAGCGCCGAGCGCCGTCAAGCCGCACAGGATCAGCGAGCGCAGCCCGATGCGCTCGAGCAGATCGTCGGTGAAGATGACGAGGACGGAGCTCAGGAGAAACGAGAAGGTACTGGCCGCGGAGACCAGCGTGCCGGACCAGCCGTGGGCGCGCTGAAGCTCGGCGAGATAGACGCTCTGGCCGTAGAGACCGAAGCCAAACATGAAGAAGGCCATCAGGAAGCAGGCCAGCACGACACGCCAGCCACGATAATGCAGCGAGGATTCGTCGATACCGGTTGTGGCAATCATCAATCGGGCGGGTCGGCCATGGAACGGCGCGAGATCATGCACCACAACCAGGGGTTATTCAAATGAAACATTGTAGCTAATTGTTGCGACGCGTGACGGTGTCGGGTAACCTGCATCAAAATTGCGGGACGTCGGCGTCGAAAAGGTTGAGCGGCGCATTTGCACGCCTACCAGATATAGGCTGATGCTTCCCAAGAGCGGCAAGCGCCGCGGCGCGCGATACCGCTGCATGACCATCGCCGGCGGCCCCCGGGGTCTTTACCGCCGACATCAAGGATTTCATGCGTGTGGACACGCGTGTTCACGACAAAGCATCGTGAAATCTTCGCGCGCCGCGTCTAGTCTTGTCCCATGCGATACGTCTTTCTGATCCTGACCATCCTCGCCGCCGTCCCTGCCTCGGCGCAGCCCGCCGCTCCGGTCGAGCTGCGCGTGCTCGCGATCAACGATTTCCACGGCAATCTGCGGCCGCCGCCGGGCGGCATCCGCATCAATGACCCCGAAGACGAGAGCAAGAAGGTGATGGTGGCGGCCGGCGGCGCCGAGTACATGGCGACGCTTGTGAAGCAGCTGCGGGAGGGGCGCAAGAACACCATCTTCGTCGCCGCCGGCGATTTGATCGGTGCGAGCCCGTTCCTGTCGGCGATGTTCCACGACGAGCCCTCGATCGAGTCGCTCTCGATGATGGGCCTTGCGATCAGCTCGGTCGGCAATCACGAATTCGACGAGGGCAAAACCGAGCTCTTGCGAATGCAGAACGGCGGCTGTCATCCCGTCGACGGCTGCCAGGGCCCGCATCCCTTCACGGGCGCCAAATTCCGCTATCTCGCGGCCTCCACCATCGAGACCGCGACCGGCAAGAGCGTGCTGCCGCCCTACGAGATCCGGGAATTCGACGGCGTTCCCGTCGCCTTCATCGGGCTGACCTTGAGGGAGACCGCCGGCATCGTCTCGCCAGCGGGCATTGCCGGGCTCGAATTCCGCGACGAGGCCGAGACGGTGAACGCGCTGGTGCCGCAGCTGAAAGCGCGCAGCGTCGAAGCGATCGTGGTGTTGATCCACCAGGGCGGCGAGCCCGCCGGCGACTACAACGAATGCCCTGCCATCACGGGGCCGATCGTCGATATCGTCAAGAAATTCGACCGTGCCGTCGACGTCGTGGTCAGCGGCCACACCCACCGCGCGTACGTCTGCGATATCGACGGGCGGCTCGTCACCAGCGGCGACAAATACGGCACGCTGGTCACCGCGATCGACCTCAAGCTCGATCCCGCAACGCGCGACATCATCAGTGCCAAGGCCGAGAATGTGATCGTCGCCAATGCCTCGCTGGCCAAGGATCCCGAGCAGACCGCATTGATCGACGCCTACGACAGGCTATCTGCGCCGATCGCCAACCGGCCGGCCGGCTCGGTGACGCAGACGCTGTCGCGCGTGCCGAACGAGGCCGGCGAGAGCGCGCTGGGCAATGTCATTGCCGACGCGCAATTGCTCGCAACCCGCGATGCGAAGGATGGCAGCGCTGTCATCGCGCTCACCAATCCCGGCGGCATCCGCACCGACATCGTTCCGAAGGAGAACGGCGCGATCACGTTCGGCGATGTCTTTGCAAGCCAGCCGTTCCGCAACCGGCTGGTCACGATAACGCTGACGGGCAGCCAGCTCAAGGACATGCTCGAGCAGCAATGGCTGGACCCGAAGCGGCCGCGGATTCTCCAGGTGTCGAACGGGTTCAGCTATACTTGGGATGCTTCAAAGCCGTTCGGCGAGCGCGTCAGCCTCGAGAGGATGACGCTGGGCGGCAGGCCGATCGAGCCTGGAAGCGGCTATCGCGTCACGCTCAACGATTACCTCGCCGTCGGCGGAGACGGGTTTACCGTCGCCAAACAGGGCACGGCGCCACAATACGGCGGCTACGACGCGGACGCGTTGTTCGCCTTCTTCCGGGCACACGGGCCGGTCGGTCCGCTGCCGCCGACCCGCATCCTGCGCGTGAATTGATCCGGATCAAACAGCCGGCACTTTGCCATTCCCGGCCAAGCGCTTAGATTGGTTTTGCATTGCGTTTTGGCGCTGGATGCGCCAACGACGTCAAAAGTCCGCATCCCATGAGGCCGACCTGATGAGCACGCTTCTCCTTTCCCACAAGGCCTGCCTCGACCATGTCACGCCGCCGGGACACCCTGAGAGGCCGGATCGTCTGCGCGCGGTGGAAGAAGCCCTGTCGCATGAGCGTTTCCAGTTCCTGGTGCGCGAGGAGGCGCCGGAGGGCGATCTCGACCTCGTCACGCTCTGCCACAACGAGCATTACGTCACCGAGCTGCGCCACATCGCTCCGACCAGCGGGCAGATCTATATCGACGGCGACACCTCGATGTCACCGGGCACGTGGGAAGCGGTGATGCGCGGCGTCGGCGGCGCGGTTGCGGCGACCGAGGCGGTGATGGCGGGCGAGCACCGCAACGCCTTCGTTGCGGTCCGCCCGCCCGGCCATCACGCCGAGATCGGCAAGCCGATGGGCTTCTGCTTCTTCGACAATGTCGCGATCGCAGCGCGCCACGCGCAGCGTAAATATGGCATCAAGCGCGCGGCCATCGTCGATTTCGACGTGCATCACGGCAACGGCACGCAGGACATCTTCTGGTCGGACCCGACCGTGATGTACTGCTCGACGCACCAGATGCCGCTATTTCCAGGCACCGGCGCCAGAAGCGAGCGCGGCGATCACGACACCATCGTCAACGCGCCTCTCGCTTCCGAAGACGGCGGGCCGGAATTCCGCTCCGCGTTCGAGAATTTGATCCTGCCGCAGCTGACGACATTCGGCCCCGAGCTCCTGATCATCTCCGCCGGCTTCGACGCGCATTACCGCGATCCGCTGGCTTCACTGAACTTGCGCGCAGAGGACTATGCCTGGGTGACGCGCAAGCTGATGGATCTCGCCGACAAGGCCGCCGGCGGCCGCATTGTTTCCGTGCTCGAGGGCGGCTATGACCTGCAAGGACTGAAAGAATCTGTGACGGCCCATGTTGGCGCCCTGATGGGCGCCTGATGGAGCCCGCCACATTAAGCCCGCAAAACCCGCCTTCACTGGGAAGCCAGCGAATCGGGCAATCGGAAACGGATATGGCCGAAAATACTCAAGTCGACATCTCCAGGCTCACCTTCGAGCGCGCGATCGAGGAACTCGAAACGATCGTGAAGCGGCTCGAAGACGGCAAGGTCCCGCTCGAGGAATCCGTGACGATCTATGAACGCGGCGAGGCCCTGAAGCGGCGCTGCGAGGAGTTGCTGCGCCAGGCCGAGGCGCGCGTCGACAAGATCACCACCGATGCCAGCGGCCAGGCCATCGGCACTGCCCCGCTCGACGTCCAGTAAGTGAAGCCGGGAACTATCCTGCTTGGCCCCTGACGACACACCGGCTCGCACCGCTTTCGTGATCGCACGGGGCTGTTCCACCAAGCACTGCGGTTTCGTGGGGGCGGGCCGATGCCATTCCCGTCCCAGCATCCGCCGAGGGCCAAAAAGCCGTCATTCAGGCGAAAAAAGCCTGCCGCGGAACCGAGCAAGACCGGAACTCCTCCTCCCTGGCCAGGGTTAACCAATCCGGCCCGCCAGTTGCACTTGCATACCCCTCATCGGTCCGCCGGGTTGGCTTTGGCCCAAGCTTTGGTGTAAAGCTGCGCGGAGTGTGGCTTTTTGCAAGCCTTGCGTGGGCACCGATTGCCGACGACAAGTGCTTCAAACTGCTAATGAAATTGGCTGGGACGGACGAAGCCGATCTAAGTGACAGGGATCACAGAGACTGAACCGGAGCGCACCTAAGCTTACCTAAGCTTGAAGACGGGGCCTTGCCCCATGCAGGTGGCTCCGACGGTTTGAGGACTCGCGCTGCGCCGATATTGTGCAAACCCATCGCGCGCCGGAATGACCTTCCGGCGCTGACAAATTGGAAATCGCCGTGAACGCATACAGTAAGACGCCGCTTCTCGACACCATCCGGACGCCGGAAGACCTGCGCAAGCTCAAGGTCGAGCAGGTTCGCCAGGTCGCCGACGAGCTGCGGCAGGAGACCATCGATGCCGTTTCGGTGACCGGCGGTCATTTCGGCGCGGGCCTCGGCGTGGTCGAGCTCACCACCGCGATCCACTACGTATTCGACACGCCGCGCGACCGGCTGATCTGGGACGTCGGCCACCAGGCCTATCCGCACAAGATCCTCACCGGCCGGCGCGACCGCATCCGCACGCTTCGCACCGGCGGCGGCCTGTCCGGCTTCACCAAGCGCAGCGAGAGCGATTACGATCCGTTCGGGGCGGCGCATTCCTCAACCTCGATCTCCGCCGGCCTCGGCATGGCCGTGGCGCGCGACCTCTCCGGCGGCACCAACAACGTTATCGCCGTTATCGGTGACGGCGCGATGTCGGCTGGCATGGCCTATGAGGCCATGAACAATGCGGGTGCGATGAACTCGCGCCTGATCGTCATCCTCAACGACAACGACATGTCGATCGCGCCGCCGGTCGGCGCCATGAGCGCCTATCTGTCGCGCCTCTACTCCGGCAAAACCTATCGCACGCTGCGCGATGCGGCCAAGCAGATCAACAAGCGTCTTCCCAAGATCCTCGCCAACCGCGCCAACCGCGTCGAGGAATATTCCCGCGGCTTCATGATGGATGGCGGCACGCTGTTCGAGGAGCTCGGCTTCTACTATGTCGGCCCGATCGACGGCCACAACCTCGACCATCTTCTGCCGGTGCTCAAGAACGTCCGCGACATGGAAGAAGGCCCCATCCTGGTCCACGTCGTGACGCAGAAGGGCAAGGGCTATGGCCCGGCGGAAGCTTCCGCCGACAAGTACCACGCCGTCGTCAAGTTCGACGTCGCGACCGGCACCCAGGCCAAGGCCAAGCCGAATGCGCCGGCCTACCAGAACGTGTTCGGCCAGAGCCTTGTCAAGGAAGCGCAGAAGGACGACAAGATCGTCGCCATCACCGCGGCGATGCCGTCGGGCACCGGCGTCGACATCTTCAACAAGGCCTTCCCCGACCGCACCTTCGACGTCGGCATCGCCGAGCAGCACGCGGTGACCTTTGCCGCCGGTCTTGCGACCGAAGGCTACAAGCCGTTCTGCGCGATCTACTCGACCTTCCTGCAACGCGGCTACGACCAGATCGTGCATGACGTCGCGATCCAGAGCCTGCCCGTCCGCTTCGCCATCGACCGCGCCGGCCTCGTCGGCGCCGACGGCGCGACCCATGCCGGCTCGTTCGACAACGCCTATCTCGGCTGCCTGCCCAACATGGTGATCATGGCGGCGGCGGATGAGGCCGAACTCGTGCACATGGTGGCGACCCAGGTCGCGATCGACGACCGTCCGAGCTCGCTGCGCTACCCGCGTGGCGAAGGCCGCGGCGTCGAGATGCCCGATGTCGGCGTTCCGCTCGAGATCGGCAAGGGCCGCGTGATCCGCCAGGGCAGCAAGATCGCCCTGCTCTCCTTCGGCACGCGTCTCGCCGAATGCGAGAAGGCCGCCGACGAGCTTGCCGCCCACGGGCTGTCGACCACGATCGCGGATGCGCGATTCATGAAGCCGCTGGATACCGAGCTGGTACTCAAGCTCGCGCGCGACCATGAGATCCTGATCACGATCGAAGAAGGCTCGATCGGTGGCTTCGGCTCGCATGTCGCGCAGTACCTGACCGATCAGGGCGCGCTCGACACCGGCATGCTCAAGTTCCGCGCGATGGTGCTGCCCGACGTGTTCCAGGACCACGACACGCCCGCCGCGATGTACGCCCGCGCCGGTCTCGATGCCAAGGGCATCGTCGCGAAGGTGTTCGAGGCGCTCGGCAAGGACGTCAAGGCCGAGACGGTCAAGCTGGCTTGATTGCCGTAGGGGCGCTGAACCCCACCTCTCCCGTAGGGAGATGTCGGATCGCGCAGGCGATCCGGGTGAGCGGTTGAGGTCCCGCGTGAGAGCGTAACCCCTCACCCGCGCCTTCGGCGCGACCTCTCCCTTCGGGAGAGGTCTTGCACCGCCGATATCGTGGCAACTCGATGCGTCCTCGGTCGGTAGTCCCATGAAAATCTACCTGGCAGGCCCTGACGTGTTCCTGCCGGACGCGGTCGAGATCGGCCGGCAGAAGGTCGCGATCTGCGCGGCGCACGGGCTCACCGGCCTCTATCCCCTCGACAATGAGATCGACCTTTCCGCGCCCGACGTTTCACGCCAGATCTTTTGCGGCAACGAGGCGATGATGGAGGCGGCCGACGCCATCATTGCCAATCTCACGCCGTTCCGGGGCGCCGGCGCCGATCCCGGTACCGTCTACGAGCTCGGCTACATGGCCGGGCGCCACAAATTCTGCCTCGCCTATTCCAACGACGGCGCCGTCTATTCCGACCGCGTCGGCCGCTTCATGGCCGTGACGTCCGAGGACGGACAGCTGATCGATGCACAGGGGCTGATAGTCGAGGACTTTGGCCTCGTCGACAACCTCATGATGATCCATGCGCTGGAGCTGCACGGCTGTCCGCTGGTAACACCGGCCACGATGCCGATCGACGTCTGGCACGATCTCGCCGCGTTCGAGACTTGCGTCCGGATGGCGGCCGCGCGATTGATCGCTACATAAGCTCTTCAGTCGTCGTTCGGAGATCCGATGTCCCCTCCCCGCAAGCGCGCGGATGTCCTGCTGGTCGAGCGCGGCTTGTTCGAGAGCCGGGCGCGGGCACGCGCGGCCATCGAAGCCGGGCTCGTCACGGCCGACGACAAGCAGGTTTCAAAGCCATCGGAGACGATCGCCGAGGATGCGGTGATCCAGGCCGAGCCTGCGCATCCCTACGTCTCCCGCGGCGGCGTCAAGCTCGCCGGCGCGCTGGAGCGCTATCCAATCGAAATCGAGGACCACGTCTGCCTCGACGTCGGCGCCTCCACAGGAGGCTTCACCGAGGTGCTGCTGGCGAACGGTGCGAGCCTGGTGTTCGCGATCGATGTCGGCAGCAGCCAGTTGCACGGCTCGCTGCGCGATCATCCCAGGATCGTGTCGATGGAGGAGACCGACATTCGCAGCTATGAGGGCAAGCGACTGCCGGCGCGGCCCGATGTCGTCGTGATCGACGTCAGCTTCATTTCGCTGAAGGCGGTGCTGCCGGTGGCGCTGTCGCTGGCGGCCGCGCCGATGAGCCTGCTGGCGCTGATCAAGCCGCAATTCGAGGCGGATCGGAAGCACAACAAGAAGGGGATCATCCGCGACACCGCCGTTCACCGGGAGATCTGCGACGACATCGCAGCCTTTGCCGCGTCGCTCGGCTGCACCGACATCGAGATATTCCCCTCGCCGATCACGGGCGGCGACGGCAATATCGAATTCTTCCTCGGGGCCCGCCGTGGTTGAGCGCCTCAAGATCGACCATGTCGGCCATCGCGGTGACGGCGTCTGCCACGACGCCGGCGAAGCAATCTATGTGCCCTATACGCTCGGCGGCGAGACCGTTGAGGTCGATCACGTCCCGGGCCATCATCCCGACCGCCGCAAGCTGCTCGCGGTTGAGGTCGCAAGTCCCGAACGCGTCGAGCCATTCTGTCCGCATTTCGGCGTCTGTGGCGGCTGCGCCATCCAGCATTGGGCGGCTGAATCGTATCGCGCCTGGAAACGCAATATCGTGGTGGAAACGCTGGCGCAGGCCGGCATTGATTGCGAGGTGGCGCCGCTGGTCGACGCCCACGGTGCCGGTCGCAGGCGCATCACGCTGCACGGCCGGTTTGGCACGCATGACATCCTCAAGGTCGGCTTCTCGGCTGCGAGCTCACACGACGTCATCCCGATCCATCGCTGCCCGATCCTCGATCCCGCGCTCGAGGGGGCGCTCGACGCTGCCTGGGCGCTGGCCGAGCCGCTGACGTCGAAGATGCCGGTGACCAAGCCATTGGACATCCAGGTCACCGCCACCGCAAACGGCCTCGATATCGACGTGCGCGGCTCCGGCCCGCTGCCGACACCGCTGGTCACGGCGCTGTCCCGCGTCGCCGAGCAACACCGCCTGGCGCGGCTGACGCGGCATGGCGAGCTGGTGCTGCAACGCCTGCCGCCGACGGTGAAGATGGGTCGCGCCGAGGTGACGCTGCCGCCCGGCTCGTTCCTGCAGGCGACGGTGGCGGGCGAAGAAGCGCTCGCCAAATTGGTCGCCGAGCGCATCGGCAAGGCCAAGGAGGTCGCCGATCTCTTCTGCGGTGTCGGCCCGTTCGCCCTGCGGCTTGCCGAGAAGGCCCGCATCACGGCCTATGACAGCGACGCCGGCGCCGTCGCGGCTCTTGCGAAGGCTGCGCGCACACCGGGCCTGAAGCCGATCAGGTGCGAGCCGCGCGATCTGTTCCGCCGCCCCCTGGTGCCGCCGGAGCTGCGCGACTTCGACGCGGTGGTGTTCGACCCGCCGCGCCAGGGCGCGCAGGCTCAGGCGCTCAAGCTCGCCGCGAGCAAGGTACCCGTCGTGATCGCGGTGTCCTGCAACGCCGCGACCTTCGCCCGCGACGCGCGGCTGCTGATCGACGGCGGCTATCGGCTGGAGGCGGTGGTGCCGGTCGATCAGTTCCGCCACACGCCGCATGTGGAGCTGGTGGCGCGGTTCGCGCGATAGGCTGCGAACTCCCAATCGAGCGGGCAATCTTGACACCAGTCAAGCGCTCTGCCGTTCGCTGACGCTAGTCTAAAAGCGTCCTGTGCAATTGAACGCGGAGCGGACGTTCGTGATTGACCGACGACAATTCATAGCGACTGCGCTCGGGCTTTCCGCGACGGCCGTCGCGGGCCCTTCTGCCGCAGCCGCGGCGAAAACCTATGACGAAGCGGTAAAGTCGTCACGGGCTCCGCTGCAAGCTGCGCCGAGGGATCGCGAGCTCGTGCGCTTTGCCACTCTCGCGGCCAACAGCCACAACACCCAACCGTGGATCTTCTCGGTTCGCGGCAATGTCATCGCGATCGCGCCTGACCTCACGCGCCGCTGTCCGGCCGTCGATCCGGACGATCATCATCTCTTCGTCAGCCTCGGCTGTGCCGCCGAAAACCTCATCCTCGCCGCGTCCACGCTGGGTTGGCACGCCGATGCGGCCGTCGACGGCGATCGCATCGTGATCACGCTCGAGGAAGGCCCGCAGGACACATCGGCATTGGCGGCCGCGATTCCGCTCAGGCAATGCACCCGCGCTGCGTTCGACGGCAGGCCGGCCGCACCGGAGACATTGCGTCGGCTCGAGGATGCCTGTCGCGAACCGAACGTCGCTGCGATCCTGATGACCGAACGCGCCGCGATCGCTGGGGTCACCGACTACGTACTCGAAGGCAATTCGGCGCAAATGCACGACAAGGCCTTCATGCGCGAGCTCGTCAGCTGGATTCGCTTCAACGAGGCGGAGGCAGTCGCGACCATGGATGGATTGTTCTCGCCAGCGTCTGGAAACCCCTCGCTGCCCTCATGGGTGGCGCGGCCGCTTCTGAAACTCTTCTTCACCGAGGGCGGCGAGAACAAGAAATACCGTGAAGAGCTCGAGAGCTCTGCGGGCGTCGTCGTGCTCGCTGCCGATCGCAGCGACAAGTCGCACTGGATCGCGGTCGGCCGCGCCTGCCAGCGTTTCGGTTTGCAGGCGACCGCGCTGGGGCTCAAATATTCCTTCATCAACCAGCCGGTCGAGGTAGCGGCGCTGCGGCAGCAATTCGGGGCCTCACTCGGCCTCGGCGAACGGCGTCCCGATATCGTGATGCGCTTCGGAACCGGTCCAGATCTGCCGAGATCGCTGCGGCGTCCGCCGGAGCTGGTGATGCAGTCCTAACGCTGAAGACCGCCCAGCACAGGCGACTCGCCGGGCAGCATCGACGAGTTGATGTCGCTGTCCATGCGGCCCGATTGCTGCTGGGTATAGCCGACCCCGAACGACAGGCTGAGGTTGGAGGTCGGCTTGAATTCGACACCCGCAAACCCGCCAAAGCCGGGCGCAGTGCTGGAGGTGAGCGGCGCAAGCGAGCTGCCGATACCGTTGCCGTACTTCAACGTGTTGAATCCGGCGAAGAACGTGACGGGCATGCCACCCGCGGTCTTGACGTTATAGCCGAACTGCGTGCTGTCATAAGAGAGCGCGCTGAACTTGCCGACCGAGCCCGCCTGACTGAAGCCGCTCAAACCAAGATTGCCGTGCTGGCTGCCGACGAAGAATCCGTTCGCAGAGCTGTTGCGCCAATCAGCATCGCCGGCATTGAAGCTCGCGAAGTTGCCGTAGGTGTCGGAGCTCTGGCCGGCACCACCACCGAGGCCGAAAGGTCCGCCGGGAATCCAATATCTCAGCGGCGAGACCTGCGCATGAACCGGCTCTCCGCCGAGGCAGAGCAGTGCGAGAGCTGCAAGAGCACATGAAAGTGCAGGTTTGAACATTCAGATTACCGTCAACAATCCCTGCAAATTATACTCCTCGAACATCATCAATGCCAGTGGAGCGACGGCGCCGGGTGTCACGGCTGCAGGCCTCCCGAGGGAACTGCAGCTGATGCCGCACGATCCGTTGCTCGCCCGCCTGACATCCGTTCTTGCCGAGGTACCGGGCGTTCAGGCCGTCGTGCTCGGCGGCTCACGCGCGCGGGGCAGCGCGCATCCCTCGTCCGACTACGACATCGGCCTGTATTGCTCTGGTGCAGGCGCGCTCGATACGGATCGGCTCCTGACCGCCGCGAAGGACATCGCCGACGATCCCGGCGCTGCGACCGTAACGAGATATGGCGAATGGGGGCCATGGATCGTCGGCGGCGCATGGCTGTCGGTCGAGAGACAAAAGGTCGATCTGCTCTACCGTCACGCCGACGATGTCGAGCGAGTCATGATGGACTGCCGAAACGGTACGGTCCTCATGGCCTACCAGCCCGGCCATCCACACGGCTTCTGCTCGGCAATCTGGATGGGCGAGATCGCATATTGTCAGCCTCTGCACGATCCGAAAGGCCTGATCGCGCGGCTCAAGACAATCGCGCTCCCCTATCCGGAGGATCTGGGCCGCGCCTTGTTGCGGCGCTTTCAATGGGAAATCCTGTTCAGCATCGACAATGCGGAACTGGCGACAGCTCGCAACGAGCGGACCCACGTCGCGGGCTGCGTCTACAGAGCACTCTCGTGCATCGCGCAGGTGCTGTTTGCACTCAACCGTCGATATCTCATCAACGAAAAGGGCGCACTCATCGAGGCGGCCGGCTTGCCCCTCACGATTCCCCATCTGGTGGAACAGTCCGACGAAATCTGGCGGCTGATCGGAGATGGCGGTTTGGCGCAGGCCTGCGCGGTCCTGCGGCAGGTCAATTGCCAATTGAAGGCGGTGATGCGATCCGGCGGGACGCCGCTGTGAACGGCTATACCGTCTTGTCGACGGACGACGACGAATCCGCCGGGGGATATTTCGTCACCGGCACCACGAATGATTTCGTGCCGACCTGGTAGATGACCTTCCCGTTCTTGCCGTCGTCGGTCGCGATCTGCGTCTGTCCGAACATGATGACGTTCTTGTAGACGATGCCGGTGCCCTGGCGGGTGATGCCGTCGGTGGTGACGCTGACCTGGGCTTCCTTGCCGTTGACGGAGAGCACCTTGAAGCTCGCGCTCTTGCCGTTGTCGCTGGAATAGCCGCCCCAGCTTCCCATGAGGCGGCTGTCGGAGGCCGGCGGCGCCTGCTTCTCGAGATTCGCGGTCTGCTTGCCAGCGCCGCCCACTGAGAACAGCAGCACCATACTCTTCCCGTCCTTGGTGCCGACCGTGACTCCGCCAAAGGTGATGAGCGTGCCCTTGACCTCGCCAAAGCCGCGCTCGGTGCGACCGTTATGCGTGTACTCGACCTGCGCCCGGGCACCGCGGATGTTCACGACCTTGAAACCGACGGGCTGGTTGTTGCCCACCCAATTGCCCTTCCAGTCACCAACCAGAGCACTCTGGCGATACATCCGCTCGTTCGCGGGCGAAATCTGGTTAGTGCTCGAGGTGACGATGGCCATGGTTTGCTCAAAGGCAGGTTGGACAACCCGCTTTCGTTCGTTCCAGCAATGTCGGGATGCTGACTGGAAACAGAAGGAAACAGTCTGATTAGGGCCCTGCACCAGTTAACGAGCAGTTAACACAACTGCTGGTTGGGATGGGCAAAAGGTCTCGGCGGAGGCGTTAACGTCCCCAGCGGTCGGACCAGATCTTCTCGCCAATCAGGCAGTTGACGCGCGGTTCCTTGTCGGCAACGCGCATCACGAAGCGCTCCGGCGTGCGGCCGGCGACTTCCATCAGCAGCTTGGTGCGGATCGCTTCCTTGAACTTGTCGCGGTCCTTGATCGTGATGACGAAGGAGCCGGGACCTCCGATGACGCAGTCCTCATAGTATAAATCGAGATTGTCGATATCCATGGTCGAGTAGGACGGCTCCTTGACCATGATCGGCAGGCCATTGATGACGATGCCCTTCTCCAGGGCGGCATCGCGCGCGATCGTGACCGGACCGCCATTGTTGTTGGGACCGTCGCCGGAAATGTCGATGACGCGGCGCAAGCCCCGATAGGGATCCTCGTCGAACAGCGGCATCGCGAACGCGATTGCACCGGAGATCGAGGTCCGCGAGGCGCGCCGGATCGGCGTTTTCATGATCTCGGCGGCGACCGCGTCCGCCGTCTCCGGTCCGTCGACCAGGCGCCAGGGGATGATGATCTTCTGGTCGCTGGAGGCAGCCCACTCGAAATAGGTCACCGCGATCCGGCCATTGGGGCCCAACTTCAGCGCCTGCAGAAACTCCTTCGACTGGATCGCCTGCGCATAGCCCTCGCGCTGGACCGCGAGTTCGTCAATGTCCATGGAGTAGGACACGTCGACCGCGAGGATCAGCTCGACATCGACCGTCTGCGCGTCCTTGTCGGCGGCAAGCCGCTGCGATTGCGATCGACTCTTCGGCGCTTCGAATTTGGGTCCTGGTGCCGCGATGCCCGCGACGTCCCCTCCGGCAAACATGCCGGCCACCAGCACAGCCCCGATCGAGAACAGCAAACGCATCGCGGTCTCCCGTCGTATGACGCGATGGTGACATGCAATTGCCTTGCCGCAAAGGCCGAAGATCGCTTGCGCTTCACATTCGAGTTAGGCATTTGCGTGCCGGCGCGAAACCGCCGCCGTGTTGCCGCGGCCGCGCCGCAGAAACACGGCCGATCCCGCGCAGCCTGGGGCGCGCGATGCGAGAACCGAAAACAACGAGGCGCGGGACAGAGCGCCCCGCCCACTTGTCCGGCCCGATTTCCATGCTAGGTTGGTCGAACAGATGGGGATGGAGTCCCCCGAGAACCGCCCGGCGGTCGATGACCGTGGTGGGCTGATGACTCCTGCTCGAGGAGAGGCAATCTCAAGGCCTCTGCCTTTGGCGGGAGCATGGACATACCCGCCGATGGCGGGTTTTTTGTTGCCTTGTGACGAAGGCTCGCCGGCAAGCGCCAGGAGAAGACGAAGACGTGACGATGCCGACACCGAATACTGCGCGCACGCCGCTGCCCAGAGGAATCTGGGTGCTCGGATTCGTTTCGATGCTGATGGACATCTCTTCCGAGATGATCCATGCGCTGCTGCCGATCTATCTCGTCACCGTGCTCGGCGCCTCCACGCTCACCGTCGGTTTCATCGAGGGCATTGCGGAGGCCACCGCCTCGATCACCAAGATCTTCTCCGGCGCGCTGTCGGACTGGCTCGGCCGCCGCAAGCTGCTCGCCGCGCTCGGCTATGGGTTGGCCGCCTTCACCAAGCCGCTGTTTCCGCTCGCGCCCAGCGTCGGATGGCTGGTGGCCGCGCGCTTCATCGACCGCGTCGGCAAGGGCATTCGCGGTGCGCCGCGCGATGCGCTGATTGCCGATATCGCCCCGGTCGGCCTGCGCGGCGCGAGCTTTGGCCTGCGGCAGTCGCTCGACACCATCGGCGCCTTCGTCGGGCCGCTCGCGGCGATCGGCCTGATGTGGTGGACGGCGGACAATTTTACGATCGTGTTCTGGGTGGCGGTGCTGCCGGCGTTCTTGTCGTTTGGACTGATCGCCTTCGCCGTGAACGAGCCACAGCCGGACCCGAGCCGGGAGCCTGCGAAGAATCCGCTCAATCTGGCCGCGATGCGACAACTCGGAACGGTGTACTGGCGCGTCGTCGCGGTCGGCATCGTCTTCACGCTCGCGCGCTTCAGTGAGGCCTTCCTGATCCTGCGCGCACAGAACATCGGACTCAACGCGATGTGGGTGCCGGCGGTGCTGGTGCTGATGAACATCGTCTATGCCCTGTCGGCCTATCCGGCCGGCGTGCTGTCGGACCGGATCAACAGGACCGGCCTGCTCGCACTCGGTCTGGTCTTCCTCGCCAGCGCCGACCTCGCGCTGGCGATGCTGCCGAATCTGGCTGGCCTCGCGCTCGGGGTCGCGCTGTGGGGGCTGCATATGGGATTGACGCAAGGACTGCTCTCGGCCCTCGTCGCCGACGCAGCCCCCCCGAGCCTGCGCGGCACCGCATTCGGCTATTTCAACCTGTTCACCGGGCTTGCCTTGCTGGCCGCGAGCGTGATCGCCGGCGCGCTTTGGGACGCATTTGGTCCTGAAGGCACGTTCCTCGCAGGGCTTGGCTTCGCGCTGGTGTCGCTCGTGGGATTGCTCACGGTCGGCAACGGGCTGGCGGCGAAGGACAACCGATGATGGGAGGCGGTTGATCGTGCTGAGCGGAGTGCTTGCGATCGTGATCGGCAGTGCCCTGGGCGGCTGCGCGCGCTATTTTGTCTCCGGCGCGATCGCGCGGCGGCTGGGCGAGACGTTTCCGTGGGGCACCATGACCATCAACGTCTCGGGCGCCTTCCTCATCGGCGTTTTGGGCGCGCTGGCGACCCATCCGGGCTCTGTCTTCGCCTCACCCAATCCCTGGCTGTTCGCGGTGACCGGGTTTCTCGGCTGCTATACCACCGTGTCCTCGTTCAGCCTGCAAACGCTGACACTCGCGCGGAGCGGCGAGCCGCTCTCGGCGCTCGGCAATGTCGCATTCTCGGTCGGGCTGGGCCTCGCTGCCGTCAGGTGCGGCTTCCTCGTCGCCGACAGCTTTGGAGGGTAGAGGCGAATGAACGCTCCGTCCTCCGCCGATCGCTGGCGTAGCGCGATGCTCTACGCCTGGGTTGCCGCTGGCAGCATCGTCGGCGGTCTGACGCGCTATCTGGTCGGAATCGCGCTCGACACCGGGCCGGGCTTTCCTGTCGCGACGCTGTTCATCAATGCGACGGGCTCCCTGATCATCGGCTTCTACGCGACGCTGACCGGCCCCGACGGCCGCGTGCTGGCGCTGCCCGAGCACCGGCAATTCGTCATGACCGGGTTTTGCGGCGGCTACACCACCTTCTCGGCCTTCAGCCTGGAGACCTTCCGCCTGCTCCACGGCGGCATGAAGTACACGGCGCTCGCCTATGTCGCGGCGTCCGTCATCTGCTGGCTGGTATCGGTATGGGCAGGGCATATGATGGCGAGCCGCTACAATCGGCTGACAAGGAGCTGAACATGCAAATCCCCAATCAGGCAGTTTCGCTCCGGATCTTCATCGGCGAGAGCGACCATTTCAACGGCAAGCCGCTCTATGAAGCGATCGTGATGACGGCGCGCGAGCGACACCTGGCCGGCGCCACGGTGTTGCGCGGACCGATGGGCTTCGGCAAGTCGAGCCGGCTGCACACCTCGAAGATCCTGCGGCTGTCGGAAGACCTGCCGCTGCTGATCGAGATCGTCGACAGCGAGGACAACATCAATGCATTCCTGCCCATCCTCGATGGCATGATGTCGAGCGGGCTGATCACCTTGGAGAAGGTGCAGGTCCTGCAATATGGTGCGAAGGCCACGAGCTGATCACTCGGGCAGGGAACCCAAAGCCCGCCGTGTCCAGGAGGCGGAATGAACGACACTGTCACCAAGCCGAAAACCCGGACCAGGACCAAGGTCGAGCGGCCGAAGCTGCACAAGGTCATCCTGATCAACGACGACTACACGCCGCGCGAGTTCGTCACCCTGGTGCTGAAGGCCGAATTCCGCATGACCGAGGATCAGGCTTACAAGGTGATGATCACCGCTCACAAGCTGGGCGCCTGCGTGGTGGCCGTGTTCACCAGGGACGTCGCTGAGACCAAGGCCACGCGCGCCACCGACGCCGGCCGCGCCAAGGGCTACCCGCTGCTGTTCACGACGGAGCCGGAGGAATAGCGGTTCGGCCGGCCTGCACGTGCGCTTCTTCGGCGAGCCCGTACACGCGTTGCGCCTTGGAAAATCCCGCAATCGGGAATTCGCCGATATTCTGCCAATCGTGTTGGCAGACATTGGCGAAAGCTTCCGAGGCGACGACGGTGCGCGCCAGGCGGCCCGTGATCTTCTCCAGCCGCGCGGCGAGGTTGACGGCCGGGCCGATGCAGGTGAAGTCGAGCCGGTTGCCGCCGCCGATATTGCCGTAGAGGATGTTGCCGACATGCAGCGCGACGCCGAAGCGGAAGCGCTCGACGGCCTCGCCGACCGGAAACGCCAGCGCCTCGACGCTGGCACGGGATTCGCGCGCCGCCTCCAGCACGTGCGCGCAGACATGAGCGGCATCGCCGACATATTCGTCGATCGGGAACACCGCGAGCAGGCCGTCACCCATGAACTTCAGCACCTCGCCGCCATGGCCTCGGATCGCCGTGACCTGGCAGTCGAAATAGTGATTGAGGATCTGGACCACCGTCTCGGGCGGCAGCCGGTCCGACAGCGCGGTGAAGCCGCGCAGGTCCGACAGCCAGATCGCGGCCTGCATGGTGTCGTTGTGGCCACGGCGGATCTGGCCGCCGAGGATGCGCGCGCCGGCACGATTGCCGACATAGGTATCGAGCAGCATCTCGGCGGTGCGGCGCAGACTGATGATCTCGCTGATGCGCGCGAGCGGCGTCACGAGGGAACGAATCGCCGCGATGTCGTCGTCGCTGAAGCCGCCGGGCTGCTGCGTGATCCAGCTCGTCGCGTGGATGGAGCCGTCGAGAAACGGCACCGGCACCGCGACATAGTCGGTCGCGCCCTCGGCTCGCATGTCGTCGAGGAACGGAAACCGCTTGCTGTCGGGATCGCTTGCGCGTCCCCTCACCTCGATGCCCTGCTCGAACACGACTCGGAGCGGACTGCGGGCAAATTCGGGCGTGTCCAGGATCTCGAAATCGACGCTGCCGATTTCGACTCCCTCGCCCTGCCGCCAGATGAAGTTGCGGCCGAAAACTTCGGGATGCAGCGTACGGATGAAGATGCCGAACCGCCACAGCGGCAGGCCGGCCGCGACCAGACGTTCGCAGAAATCGGCAATCCCTACGGCCGGCTCTTGAGCCGCCCAAACGCCGTCGATCAGCCAGTTGCAGATGTGCTGAAGCTCAGAGCTGTTCATGGCCGCATTTGCGGACGAAGTCGATGGCCCGTCAAGCTGCGCGGTGGGCTAGTACCGCGACATCAACGCCCGACCTGCCCGCGGTCGCGCAGGAAGTGATCCGCCAGCACGCAAGCCATCATGGCCTCCCCGACCGGGACGGCACGGATGCCGACGCAGGGGTCATGGCGGCCCTTGGTGAAGATCTCGGTCTCGGCGCCTTGCCGATCAACGGTGAGACGCGGCTGCAGGATCGACGAGGTCGGCTTCACCGCGAAGCGAACCACCACTGGCTGTCCGGTGGAGATGCCGCCCAGCACACCGCCGGCATGGTTGGACAGGAAGCGCGTGCCGTCATTGCCGGTGCGCATCTCGTCCGCGTTCTCCTCGCCGGTGAGCTCTGCCGCGCCAAAGCCGGCACCGATCTCGACGCCCTTCACCGCGTTGATGCTCATCATCGCGGCCGCGAGATCGGAGTCGAGCTTGGCGTAGATCGGCGCGCCTAGCCCCGCCGGCACGCCTTCGGCGACGACCTCGATCACCGCGCCGATGGAGGATCCGCTCTTGCGGATGCCGTCGAGATAGGTCTCGAAGAATGCGGCCTTGTCCTTGTCGGGACAGAAGAACGGATTCCTGGCGACCTCGTCCCAGTCCCACTTGCCGCGATCGATCTTGTACGGGCCGATCTGCACCAGCGCGCCGCGCACCTTCACGTCGGGCAGGACTTTTCGCGCGATCGCGCCGGCGGCAACGCGCATCGCGGTCTCGCGTGCGGAGGAGCGACCGCCGCCGCGATAGTCGCGCAGGCCGTATTTGGCTTCATACGTGAAGTCGGCATGGCCCGGACGAAACTTGTCTTTGATCTCGGAATAGTCCTTGGAGCGCTGGTCGGTGTTCTCGATCAGGAGCCCGATCGGCGTGCCCGTCGTCACCTGCGCGCCGGTTTCCGGATGCGCCATCACGCCGGACAGGATTTTCACCTGATCCGCCTCCTGGCGCTGGGTGGTGAAGCGCGACTGTCCGGGCCGGCGGCGGTCGAGGTCCTTCTGGATGTCGGCCTCGGTGAGCGGGATCATGGGCGGACAGCCGTCGACCACGCAGCCGATCGCCACCCCGTGGCTCTCGCCGAAGGTGGTGACGCGGAACATGTGGCCGAAGGTGTTGAAGGACATGCCGAACTGCCGCCTAGCGTTGACGTTTTACATAAACGTTGTTTGTCAACGTTCGTAGCCCTGAGGGGCATGGCGTTCAACCCCGTTCCCGTCATTCCGGGGCGCCCGGAGGGCGAACCCGGAATGACGAAGAACTCAGGCCTAGCTAAACTTCTCCAGCCGCCCGTCGCGGAACATGTAGACGGCGCCCTGCTCGATAAAGAGTTCGGCTGCGCTGGCAGGGGTCTCGATGCCTAGGGCCACCATCAGTGCCCTGCAGGTGCCACCATGGGCAACCGCGACGGTGTCGACCAGGAGCGACTCGTACCAGTCCAGCATGCGCAGCTGCACCGCCGCGTAGGTCTCGCCACCTGCGGGCGCGACCGTCCATTTGTCGGCGAGACGCCTCGCATAGACGTCGGGATCGGAAGCCTCGCTCTCGGCAAGCGTCAGACCTTCCCAGGTGCCGTAGCCGATCTCGCGCAGGCGATCGTCGAGCGAATAGTCCGAAAGAGGCAATTCGAGCTTGGCGCGCGCGAGTTCCATGGTTTGGCGCGCGCGGCCGAGCGGGCTCGATACGTAAGGCAGCGCCGCCTTGTCCTTGCTCTCACGCTTGAACAGATCGGCCAGAACGCCGGCAGCGTGCACGGCCTGACCGCGGCCGCGGGCGTTCAGCGGGACGTCCTTGGTGCCCTGGAGCCGGCCGAGCGCGTTCCATTCGGTCTCGCCATGGCGCAGGAAGTAGATCGTGGGCACGGCCATTCCAGATTCGAGGCTAGTCCTTCCCACCCAGCGAGATGTCCGGCGCGTCGGGCCGCTTCATGCCGAGCACGTGATAGCCGGAATCGACATGATGCACCTCGCCGGTGACGCCGCGCGAGAGGTCGGAGAGGAAATACAGCGCGCTGTTGCCGACGTCCTCGGTGGAGACGTTGCGCCGCATCGGCGCGTTGTATTCGTTCCACTTCAGTATATAGCGGAAGTCGCCGATGCCGGACGCGGCGAGCGTCTTGATCGGACCTGCCGAGATGGCGTTGACGCGGATGTTCTTCTCGCCGAGATCGGCGGCGAGATAGCGCACGCTGGCCTCCAGCGCCGCCTTCGCCACGCCCATGACGTTGTAGTGCGGCATCCACTTCTCGGCGCCGTAATAGCTGAGCGTGATCAGCGAGCCGCCATCCGTCATCAGCTTCTCGGCGCGCTGCGCCACGGCCGTGAAAGAGTAACAGGAGATCAGCATCGACTTCGAGAAATTCTCCTGCGTGGTGTCGACGTAGCGGCCGTCGAGCTGCTCGCCATAGGCGATCGCGTGCACCAGAAAGTCGATCTTGCCCCACTTCTCCTTCAGCACGGCAAAGGCGGCGTCGATGGTCGCGGCATCCGTCACGTCGCAATGGCCGAGCACGAGCCCACCGATCTCGGCGGCAAGCGGCTCGACGCGCTTCTTCAGCGCATCGCCCTGATAGGTGAAGGCGAGCTCAGCACCGGCCGCGTGGCATGCCTTGGCGATGCCCCAGGCGATCGAGCGGTTGTTGGCGACGCCGAGGATCACCCCGCGCTTGCCTTGCATCAGACCTGAATTCTGCGCCATTTTGACCGTCCCGTCGAACTCTCGTTGAGGTCTGGAGGTACACCAGCCCTCCCCTGCGGTACAGCCCTAATACGCGGCGTTAACGCTGTTTCGAGTGCCGGAATAGCCGTTCCGCTCGGGTGTTATGATCGCTATAGGCGCTCGCGCCGAACGTTGGGACTTCAAGATCACAATGAACGCGTTTCGGCAGAGTGTGGAAGTCATGATCCCGGCGCTGCGCCGCTACGCCCGCGGGCTCACGCGCGATGCCGATGCGGCCGACGATCTGGTGCAGGATACATTGGTGCGCGCGCTGCGTTCGGAACGCCTGTTTCTCGGAGGCGATGTCAGGAGCTGGCTCTATACGATCCTGACCAACCTCAACAAGAACCGGCGACGCTCACTGGCAAGGCGGCCGCAATTCATGCCGCTGACAGAGAACAACCCGGATGCCAGCGGGACAGAGGCCGAAGGACGTGACATCGAGCGGGCACTGGCCACCCTCGTCGAGGAACAGCGTTCGGTGCTGCTCCTGGTGATGCTGGAAGGCATGAGCTATCGCGAGGTCGCCGACATCCAGGGCGTGCCGATCGGCACCGTGATGTCGCGCCTGGCACGCGCAAGGGCCCACGTGAAAGCCTCGCTGGAAGGTGAGCGCCCGGCGCTCAGGCGGGTGAAATGAGGACAGCGTGATGCATCTCACATCGTGCGCCCGCAACCTGCCGAGGGCGCGAGCGAAGTTGAGCCACAAACGATTTTTTGGGCCGCAGAGCCAGAGACGACCGATATGAACGACCGCAACATTCCAATCACCGAAGACGAGCTGCACGCCTATGTCGACGGCGAGCTGCCGGCCGAACGTCGCGCCGACGTCGAGGCCTGGCTCGCCGCCCGCCCTGACGATGCCGAGCGGGTTCAATCCTGGCGGACCATGGCCGAGATGCTGCACGCCCGCTACGATTCCGTCGCACAGGAGCCGGTGCCGGCGCGGCTTGAGCTGGAGCGGCTGGAACGCCGCCCGCGGCAATGGCTCTATGGCGCCGCCGCGGCGGCGTTGGTGGCCTTCGTCGCCGGCGGCACGGCCGGCTGGGTGGCACATGGCGCTGCCAATGCGCCCTCCACGTTCCAGAGCCTTACGGCGGACGCGCTCGATGCCCACCGCCTCTATGTCGTCGAGGTCCGCCATCCCGTCGAAGTCGGCGGCAACGAGCGTGACCATCTTCAGGCCTGGCTGACCCGGCGCTGCGGCTGGACGGTGTTCGCTCCGAACCTGGAGGCGAGCGGTCTGAAGCTCGTCGGCGGCCGGCTTCTGCCCGGGCCGAACGGTCCGGCGTCGTTCCTGATGTATGAGGGCGCTTCGGGTGAGCGGTACACGATCTACGCTACCAGGACCGACAATGGTGCGACGCAGATGCGCTACGCCAGAACGGACAAGGACGGAGCGCTGTTCTGGGCCGAACGAGGCGTCGGCTACGTCGTCAGCGGCGGCGGTGATCGCGAGCGGCTGACCAAGGTGGCGCAGGCCGTGTACGACCAGGCAGAGAAAAACGGCACCTGACAGCAGCGCGATGGCCGAAGCCACGCCTTGGGCGTGCTTCTTGGGCGTGCTTCGAGACGCATGCCTCGATTCCGACATTGAAAATTTGGAATCAAGACATCGGCGCGTCTCATTATCGCACCGGATGGTCACGCGAAAATGAGCAGCGTTCGATCCGCCGATCGACGCGGGCGGCCTCGATTGGGGCTTTTGGTACCGCGCTGGTCCCCCTCTCGAGGCCGCACCTTATTCTCGGCTGCCCGCCGGACAGCCGACACGTCTTGAAGTCAGCATCGGCGTGCGATGCGCTTCAGGCGCAAGTTGAGCATCATCCTTTCGAGAAGAGAATGCTCTGATCGTCGAGGTGGCCTCGGATAGCGCCCTAGCCGAGCCCGCTCCGCGGATTGTAGGGGTGGTGGTCCCGCCACTTCTCCATCAATGCTTCGAGCTCGGCGTCGTTCCCGTCCGGTAGCATAATCCTGATGGTGACGAAGAGATCTCCGGTCCCACCAGCTTTCGACAAGCCCTTGCCCTTGAGGCGGAAGGTCCGGCCGCTGGAGGTGTTCTTCGGAACCGAAAGCTCCACGGCATTGCCCAGGGTGGGCACGCGCACCTTACCGCCGAGCACCGCCTCATACAGCGTCACCGGCAGGTCGATCCTGAGGTCGGCGCCCTCGACCTTGAAGAACGGGTGCGGCGCGATGTTGATGGTGATCAGGAGATCGCCGGGCGGATGGCCCTGCGCGCTCTCGCCCTGCCCCCGGAGCCGAATCTGCTGGCCCTCGGTGACGCCGGCCGGAATCTTGACGTTGAGCTCCTTGCCCGTCGGCAGACGGACGCGCTTCTCGCCACCCTTGGCCGACTCTTCCAGCGAGACGGACATGGCGACATTCACATCGAGATCGAGCCCAATGCCGCCGGTATCGAATTCGAACTGGGCGCCGCCGCCGGCTCCAGGCCGGGCACCGCGCACCCCGCCGCCGAACATGCTGTTGAGGATATCCTCGAACGCGCCGCCGCCCGGGCCACCACCCGCACCGCCGCTCCGGAACGTATAGCTTTCGAACCCGCCGGGACCCGCGCGGCCGCGCGGCCCCCCGCCGCCAGGAAAACCCTGGAAGCGCGGCTTGCCCTCGGCATCAATCTCGCCGCGGTCAAACTGCTTGCGCTTGTCCTCGTCGCCGAGGATCTCGTTGGCCGAGTTGATCTCGGCGAAGCGCTCGGCAGCCTTCGGATCACCCTTGTTGCTGTCCGGATGGTGCTTCTTGGCCAGCTTGCGATAGGCGCTCTTGATCGCGGCAGCGCTGGCGCCCCGCGGCACCCCCAAGACCTCATAGGGGTCGCGCATTCGTCACGTCTCCTTCAAGAAATCGAATTGTTCAAAGGGCTCCCCGCCCCACCTGCGGATCATGTGGGAAGAGAGTGGCATTTTTGCAACTAGGAGCGCGCTGAAGCTCTACGTTTGGAGCATGATCTTGTCGGAAAACCGGCTCCCACTTTTCCGGATCATGCTCAGCTTCGCCACGGCTTTAGCGTATGAATCTGCCAACGGCCACGGCTGCTTTGGCAGCCGGCGCCCTGGAGCCAGCTTTCGGTGCTGCCGTTGACGTAGCTCGCCAGGAAGTCGCGGCATCTGCGTCCGTCCTCGGCGGCATAGGACTGGGCGATCGGCGTCACCGAGCCGCGCGCCCCGGTCTCGGGATTCTCCCAGTGCTGGCTGGAATCCTTGTCGCCCTTGCTGAGGACGTCGGAGGCGGCATTGCGCGCGAAGGCGAGATCGGTCTCGGTGGGCGCCGCGTCTCTCGCCGGCCCCGCGATCGAGCCGGTGAGATCGCTGTCGTCAGTCTTGGCGTAGGCATTCGTGTCGTTGCGGGAGAAGCTGCAGCCGCCGGCGCCGAGCCCGATCAGAATCATCGTCATGACGAGGCCGGAGGGCCGGATCGCCGATAGGCCAACGCGTTCCCATGCCCTATATAGGGCGGTAGCGGACAAGGACGAATTTTGGGCCGCGGGACGCAACTCGGACTCCAGACATGACCGACACGACCTCGATGAAACACCAGACATCCTTAACATCCGGTGATTTCACCGCCGCCGACGAGCCATTTGCGCTGTTCGCGGCCTGGCTGAACGAGGCGACCAAGAGCGAGCCGAACGATCCGAATGCCATGGCGCTCGCAACCGTAGACCCTGACGGGCTGCCTGACGTCCGCATGGTGCTGATGAAGGGCTTCGATACCGAAGGTTTCGTCTTCTACAGCCACATCGCCAGCCAGAAGGGCCGCGAACTCGCCGCAAATCCTAAGGCAGCGTTACTCTTTCACTGGAAGTCGCTGCGCCGTCAGGTCCGCATCCGCGGCAACGTGACGCCGGTGACCGACACGGAGGCCGACGCCTATTTCGCCACCCGCCCCAAGCAGGCCCAGATCGGTGCCTGGGCGAGCAAGCAGTCGCAGGAGCTGGAGAGCCGCTTCGCCTTCGAGCAGGCCATCGCCAAGGTCGCAGCCAGATATGTCATCGGCGAAGTGCCGCGTCCGCCGGGCTGGAGCGGCTGGCGCATCACGCCGCTGCGCATCGAATTCTGGCACGACCGACCCTTCCGTCTGCACGACCGCATCGAATTTCGCCGTGACGCCGCCGACCAGAAATGGTCCAAGACGCGGATGTACCCTTGATCCCCATCTTGAACCTTGCTTCGAGCTTTGGGCCGACCTGAAAGATGTCCATGCCGCATTCGTCCAACGCGCCGCGTCGTACGCTGCTCCTGACCGGAGCAAGCCGCGGCATCGGCCACGCCACCGTGATCCGCTTTTCCTCGGCGGGATGGCGCGTCATCACCTGCTCGCGGCATCCCTTCCCGGAGGACTGCCCGTGGGACGCGGGGCCCGAGGACCACATCCAGGTCGACCTTGGCAATCCCCAGGACACTGCGCGCGCGATCTCCGAAATCCGCAACCGGCTCGAGGGCGGCACGCTGCATGCTCTGGTCAACAACGCCGCGATCTCGCCGAAGGGCCCGGGCGGCTCCAGACTCGGCTCCGTCGACACCGACCTCGACACTTGGACGCATGTCTTCCATGTCAACTTCTTCGCGCCGATCATGATCGCACGCGGGCTGATCGAAGAATTGAAGGCGGCCAGGGGCTCGGTCGTCAACGTCACCTCGATCGCGGGCTCGCGCGTGCACCCCTTCGCGGGCGCCGCCTACGCCACCTCGAAGGCGGCGCTCGCCTCGCTGACGCGCGAGATGGCCTCCGACTTCGGCCGCGTCGGCGTGCGCGTCAACGCAATCGCCCCGGGCGAGATCGACACCTCGATCCTGTCGCCAGGCACCGAGAAGATCGTCGAGCAGCAGATCCCGATGCACCGCCTCGGCACGCCCGACGAAGTTGCAAAAATCATCTACGTGCTGTGCACGGACACCAGCTCTTACGTCAACGGCGCCGAAATCCACATCAACGGCGGCCAGCACGTGTAGCGGTGAGCGTCATTCCGGGGCGATGCGAAGCACCGAACTCCGGTGCGCCCTTGCGCATACGAGAATCTCGAAATTCCGGCTTCGGTCCTGCGGACGCCCCGGAATGACGGATGAATTGATCAGCTGATTTCGCCGTAGCTTGGGCCGGAAGTCAGGCGATCCAGACAACGCCGCCGCAAGGCCTGGATCGCCCTTACCTTCCGTTCCTCAATCGAGTCGAATCCGACGCGACCTCTCGCGCGGCCGCGGAGCGGCCGTGCTGAATGCAGTCGAGCAGTCGTCGTCGTTCTCACCATCGAGCAGCGGAGCACCACAGTGCCGGCACATGCGTGCCGACATCGACGGCGCCTTGCCGCTCGCCACGACCTGACGATAGTTCGCCAGATCGATGACGTTGCGGGGCGACGTTATGTGTTTTTCAACCATGGCTGTTCCTCGCGGCTACGCCCTGCTTATCGCAGACAAGTTTCGCGCAAACGTTCAGCCCACCGCTCAAATTTTACCGGAGGAATTGCGGCACAACGCGGACATCACCGCGCCGCCTCAATCCCGATCTATTCTGCGACACGATCCACCGTGTCTCTGCGAGCGGCGTAAGGTCTCGGTAGGGATTTTTGCTCGAGACCCCTACAGCCACTTCTTCCATTTGAAGATCCAGTACGGGACGACCGCGGCGATCAGCATCATCACCAGCGCCATCGGATAGCCGTGCACCCATTCGAGTTCCGGCATCACCTTGAAGTTCATGCCGTAGACCGAGGCGATCAGCGTCGGCGGCATCAGGACGACGGCCATCACCGAGAACAACTTGATGATGTTGTTCTGCTCGAGATTGACGACGCCGAGCATGGCGTCGAGCACGAAGGTGATCTTGTTGGAAAGATAGGAGGCGTGGTCGGTCAGCGAGGCAACGTCGCGCTGCATGGTCTTGAGCTGCTCGCGCATGTCCTTCGACCATTTCACGCCCTCGACCACCGCGGACAGGAACGTCACGACGCGACCGATCGACACCAGACTCTCGCGAACCTTCGAGGTCAAATCGCCTTTGCGGCCGATCGAGATCAGGATCTGGGAGTACCTTTTTGCCTGCCCATGGCGCTCGCTCTCGGGCTCGAAGATGTCGTGGCTGACCTGGTCGATCTCGGCGCCGCAGCGCTCCAGAATGTCCGCGCAGCGGTCGATCACCGCGTCCAGCAGCTCCATCAGCACCATCTCGCCGGTGATCGAAGGCGTGCAGGAGCGGGAGAGCTTGGCCTCGACCAGGGCGAACGGCTTCGGCAGGTCGTACCGCACCGTCACCAGGCGGTGGTCGCCGAGGATGAACGTCACCGCCGTGGTCCTGGGCATGTCGGTATCGGAGTGGCACATCAGCGTCGCAGTCATGTAACGCGCGCCGTTCTCCATGTAGAGGCGGCTGGAGATCTCGATCTCCTGCATGTCTTCCCGGGTCGGGATCGCGATGCCCGCGAGCCGCTCCACCGCCTTGTCCTCAGCCGCGGTCGGATTGACCAGGTCGATCCAGACCGCGTTCTCCGGCACGGCCGCAAGATCCTCGATGACAGCCTTCTTGAGGGCGGACTCCGAGGGAACAAACACCGAAAACATGAAAAGCTCCAGAGATCCTGCGACAGCCAGCCCTTAGCGCGATTCTGGCAGGTTCACGATGACAACAACATTAACGGAGCGTTTGGACTTGTGGCGATCCGAGGCTCAACTGTGACACGGAATCGACAGTTCGGCATATCCAGCCGAAAAACCCGCACAACACCGCAAAATTTGCGGCAGAAAAGCCACAGCTGGGCTCTCGTAGCGCGGGAAAAGCCCTTCAGAGCTGGAATTGTGGCAGATTTCAACGATAATGGGATTAACGGAGTCGAGGAACTTGGGCGTCAAGCTCAAGCCTTCCGCACGGTATTGTTTTGATTGGAACCAAACCATGTCGTCGCTGAAAGTTATGTTGGGGATTTTGGCCGCCGGCCTGATGCTGTCGGGCTGCATGCAGGCCACTCACTATGAGGCGACCGACACCAAGGCCTTCAAGCCGAAGGACAAGGAACTCCTCGCCAAGGTCAAATACGAGAACACCCCGGTCGCAGAGCCGTTCCGCCGCGCCATCGTCGAATACCACCGCAAGGAATCGCCGGGCTCGATCGTGGTCGATTCCGACAACCATTACCTCTATTACGTGCTCGATGGCGGCAAGGCGATCCGCTACGGCATCACCGTTGGCGAAGAGGCCATGGCCTGGTCGGGCATCGCCAAGGTGGGCAGCAAGACCGAGTGGCCGGCCTGGCACCCCACCCCCGGCGAAATTTCGCGTCTGGGCGTGCCGACCTATGTCGCCCCCGGCCCGGATAATCCGATGGGCTCCCGCGCGCTGTACCTCTATTCGGGCGGCAAGGACACGCTGTTCCGCATCCACGGCACCAACCAGCCGGAATATATCGGCGCCTCGATCTCGTCGGGCTGCATCCGCCTGACGAACGAAGACGCGATCGATCTCTATGATCGCGTCAAGGTTGGCACCCTGGTCGTGGTGCTCGAGCCCAAGCACGGCGACTCGCCGTACAATTCGCGACTGGCGCTCGGCAACAGCCAAACCGGCCAGGCGGCCAGCTACTGATCGCCTCCGACCTCTGGACAACAAGAGGCGCCGGTTTTACCGGCGCTTTTTTGTTACCTGCTTGGACGATTGAGGCTTCTTGGCAGGAAGCGATGTCTCTTCAGGTGAAGACGATTTCTCCGCCGGCTCGTTGTCAGCACCTTCCTTCGCCTCTGGCTTGGCAGCGACCTCGCGTGGCGGCGCCTCCTCGGGGCGCTCCGCCGGCAATAGCGGGGCGATCTGCGGCAGCGGATCCCAGACGTTCCACTGGCAGATGCGGTAGTCGTTGCGCCGCTGCGCCAGGTCGAGATGAACGTGATCCTCATGGTACCAGTCCGAGCCAGGACCGAGCACGGTGGAAAAGCGCGCGCAGACCGAGTGCAGCACACGCTCCCGAACGTCGCGCGACAGGGTGCGGTCGGTGAGGCCGATCGACTGCCCATTGGCGAGCTTGATGGCGCGGATGTCGATGGCATTGGCCTTGCCGTGCTCGGACAGCATCGCGCCAGCGACGCGGTTGCGGCCGCGGCACTCGAAGGAATCGAAATTATCGAGGTCGCTGATGGGCGAGCCGAGGCTGGTGGCCACCGGCACCATGTCCTTGCGCAGCCAATCGGCGATCGCCGAGGCCATGGTGCAGCGAAGGATGGCCGCCGGCTTGACCGTCACCTTGCGCTTGTCCGGCAGCACGACCGCTTCCAGCCGCACCAGATCCTCTCCGCCGCAGGCGCCGGGGCCGCGGATGTCCGGGATCGAGGGCGCGATCGCAATGTCCTCCGTCAGTGCGAGGCGGCAGGCTGAGGCCTGTTTCTGGGGTGGCGGCGCAGTCTCGGCGGGCTTGTCGGCGCTCGGCTTGTCCGCGAGGGGCTTGTCGTCAGCGCCCGGCGGGGCCTCGTCCGATGCCTTGGGCGCCTCCTCGGGGCGCGGTCTCGGCAACGGGATCTTGGCGGAATGAACCGCGGGGCGCGGCCGGGGTGCGGCGATCCCGAAGATGTCCAGCGGGGATGCATGCCTGCGCGCCTCCGCCGTCCCGGCGAGCCCGAGCGATAAACCGATTGCAGCGGTAACAATTGCCGCCCGAGCGGACATATAGCCGTGACAAGACCATTTGCGGCGAAAGTCCAGCACGCTAAAAGTCATGACAAGTCTTTGGCCCAATGCTGAGAGCGACAACGCGCCCAGCGACTTTTCGGAGGAACGTCGGAATGCTCGGTTTGATGCAAGATTGGCCCCTGCTCTGCCACCGGATCATCGAACACGCCGCCAGGATTCATGGCAAGCAGGAGGTGGTCACGCGCTCGGTGGAGGGACCGATCCACCGCACCAACTACGCCGAGATCCACAAGCGCGCCCTCAAGGTCTCGCAGATGCTGGAACGGGACGGCATCAAGCTCGGCGACCGGGTCGCAACGATCGCCTGGAACACCTGGCGCCATCTCGAGGTCTGGTACGGCATCATGGGAATTGGTGCCATCTGCCACACGGTCAATCCGCGCCTTTTCCCGGAGCAAATCGCCTGGATCATCAATCATGCGCAGGATCGCATCGTGATGACTGACATCACCTTCGTTCCGATCCTGGAGAAGATCGCCGACAAGCTGCCGAGCGTGGAGCGCTACGTCGTGCTCACCGACAAGGCGCATATGCCGGAGACCACGCTGAAGAACGTGGTCGCCTACGAGGACTGGATCGCCGAGGCCGACGGCAAATTCAAATGGAAGGAGTTTGACGAGAACACGGCAGCCGCGATGTGTTACACCTCCGGCACGACCGGCGATCCCAAGGGAGTGCTGTACTCGCATCGCTCCAACGTGTTGCACGCGCTGATGGCCAACAATGTCGACGCGCTCGGCACCAGCGCGTCCGAGACAATGCTGCCGGTGGTCCCGCTGTTCCATGCCAACAGCTGGGGCATCGCCTTTTCCGCGCCCTCGCAGGGCACCAAGCTGGTCATGCCGGGCGCCAAGCTCGACGGCGCCTCGGTCTATGAGCTGCTCTCGACCGAGAAGGTGACGCACACCGCTGGCGTGCCGACGGTGTGGCTGATGCTGCTTCAGCACATGGCCGCCAACAATCTCAAGCTGCCGGATCTGAAGATGGTGATCTGTGGCGGCTCGGCGATGCCGCGCTCGATGATCAAGGCCTTCCTCGACATGGGCTCCAACGTCCGTCACGCCTGGGGCATGACCGAGATGAGCCCGATCGGCAGCGTCGCGGCGCTGAAGCCTCCGTTCCACAATGCGACGGGCGATGCCAAGCTCGACGTGCTCCAGATGCAGGGTTATGCGCCCTTCGCCGTGCAGATGAAGATCACCGACGATGCCGGCAAGGAGCTGCCCTGGGACGGCAAGACCTTCGGCCGCCTCAAGGTCGCCGGGCCTGCCGTGGCCAAGGCCTATTACCGCGTCGACACCAACATCCTCGACGAGGAAGGCTTCTTCGACACCGGGGACGTCTCGACGATCGACGAGGACGGCTACATGCGGATCACCGACCGCTCCAAGGACGTGATCAAGTCCGGCGGCGAGTGGATCTCCTCGATCGACCTCGAAAACCTCGCAGTCGGCCATCCGGCCGTGGCGGAAGCCGCAGTGATCGGCGTATTCCATCCCAAATGGGACGAGCGGCCGCTTTTGATCGTGCAGCTCAAGCAGGGCCAGCAGGCCACCCGCGAGGACATCCTCAAATACATGGAGGGCAAGATCGCCAAATGGTGGATGCCCGACGACGTTGCCTTCGTCGAAGGTATTCCGCATACGGCCACCGGCAAGATCCTGAAGACGGCGTTGCGCGACCAGTTCAAGGATTATCGCTTCCCGAACGCGGCGGCGTAACACCCCACACGTCATTCCGGGGCGATGCCAACGGCATCGAACCCGGAATCTCGAGATTCCTGGCTCGCCCTTCGGGCGCCCCGGAATGACGGGCACTCACCGTCCGTCTCCCTTGAATTTGCCGCCGCGCCGTGGTCTCAACAAACCATCGTCGCGCCAGATCGGCCGGCATCGCCAACCCCGGCAGAGCTTCACCCGATGGCCCGCAGGTTTTCCGCTCCCTATCAGTCGGAGCCCGTGTCCAGCCTCGCGAGTTGGGCGCGCAATCTGGCCGTGTTCGCGGTAGTGGCGGTGGTGGTGTCGGTCATCGTCGTGCGCTTCGATTTCCTGGAGCCGAAGCCGGCGCTTGCGACTTTCTTCGGCGGGCTCGCGATCACCGGCCTGTCGATCTTGTTCGGGCTCGCGGGCTTTGCCGCGATCTGGCAGAACGGCTCGCGGGGCTTGGCGCGCATCCTGCTCGCCTTCCTGATCGACGGGGCGATCCTCGCCTACCCCGCCTATCTGGCCTTTCAATATCGCAAGCTGCCGTCGATCTATGACATCACCACCGACCCGATCGATCCGCCGCGTTTCGACGCGCTGGCGCGCCTGCGCACCGGCGAGGGCACCAACACTGCGGTCTATGCCGGCCTCTACTCGGCGGAGCAGCAGCGCCACTTCTATCCCGACATCGAGCCCGTCGAACTCGAGATTTCCGCCGACCGCGCCTATGCAATCGCGCTCCAGCTCGTGCACAAACGCAAATGGCTCGTGATCGACGAGCGCGCGCCGCAGCCGCCGCGCCGCATCGGCCGCATCGAGGCGGTGGCGCGCACGCCGATCATGGGTTTTCGCGAGGACGTTTCGATAAGAGTCGTGCCGGATGGCGATGATTCACGGGTCGATATGCGCTCTGCCTCGCGCAATTTCGACAGCGATCTCGGCAGCAACGCCGCGCGCATCAAGAAATTCATCGACGATCTCAACACCGCCGCCGATGCCGACGCGCTCAAGCCCGTGAAGAAGACGCCGGTCGCGCCGCCCAAGGCGCCGGCAAAGACGGTGAAAAAATAGCGAATTGGCGAGTGGCGAATAGCGAATGGAGAAACGCAATTCGCCACACCCTATTCGCCATTCGCCCCTAGGCCAGCCGATACGTCCCGCCGATCACGGGATCGCCATCGGTCGCGACCACCCCTCGCGCAACCAGGTCTTCGAGGTGCGCCAGCACGGAGTAGCCGGCGGCCGTCGTCAACCTCGGATCGATACCGATATAGATCGCGCGGACCATGGTCGGGATGTCGGTCTCGCCCTTGGCGAGGCGGTGCAGGATCGAGGCCTCACGCGCCTTGCGGTGACGGATCAGGAAGCGCACGAAGCGCTGGCCCTCGGAGATCTCGGGGCCGTGGCCCGAGAAATAGAGATCCTCCTCGCGGGCCGCGAGCCGGTCCAGCGAGTCCATGTAGTCGATCATCGAACCGTCGGGCGGCGCCACGATAGAGGTCGACCAGCCCATCACGTGATCGCCGACGAAGTTGAACTTTCGCTCGGGCCAGGCGAATGCCAGATGATTGGCCGTGTGGCCGGGCGTCGCCACGGCCTCGAGCCGCCAGCCGTCGCCTTCAACGACGTCGCCGTGTGCGAGGTTGACGTCTGGCGCAAAATCGCGGTCGGCGCCGGATTCCGGATTGTGCTTCTCGCTCTCGAAACGCGGGCGCGAGGCGCGATGCGGGCCTTCGGCATAGACCGGCGCACCTGTCGCCTGCTTGATGCGCGCGGTGTTCGGCGAATGGTCGCGATGGGTGTGGGTGACGAAGATATGGCTCACCGTCTCGCCGCGCACGGCATCGAGCAGTGCAGCCGCATGCGCCTCATCGTCCGGACCGGGATCGATGATCGCAACATTGCCCCTGCCGACGATGTAGCTGACCGTGCCGGTAAAGGTGAACGGGCTCGGATTGTTGCAGAGAACGCGCCGCACGCCGGGGCGGACCTCCTCGACGAGGCCGGGCTTCAGCGGAAAGTTGCGGTTGAACGGGACGTCGTCGTTGTCGGACATGGCTTCTTCTTTGTTCTTTGACGTCATTCCGGGGCGCCCGAAGGGCGAACTCAGATGCGCGCTTGCGCACCCGAGTATCTCGAGATTCCGGGTTCGATGGTTTGCATCGCCCCGGAATGACGGAGAACCAAATCAGAAAAACGCCTGAATGCCCGTGATCGCGCGGCCCAGGATCAGGGCGTGGACGTCGTGGGTGCCCTCGTAGGTGTTGACCGTCTCGAGATTATGGACGTGGCGCATCACGTGATATTCGATCGAGATGCCGTTGCCGCCGTGCATGTCGCGGGCGGTGCGGGCGATGTCGAGGGCCTTGCCGCAATTGTTGCGCTTAATGATCGAGATCATCTCGGGCGCGAACTTGCCCTCATCCATCAGGCGGCCGACGCGAAGCGAGCCCTGAAGGCCGAGCGCGATCTCGGTCTCCATGTCGGCGAGCTTCTTCTGCACGAGCTGGGTCGCGGCGAGCGGCTTGCCGAACTGCTTGCGATCGAGCGTGTACTGGCGGGCGCGATGCATGCAGTCCTCGGCGGCACCAAGCGCACCCCAGGAGATGCCGTAACGGGCGCGGTTGAGGCAGCCGAACGGGCCCTTCAGGCCGGAGACATTGGGCAGCAGGGCGTCTTCCGGAACCACGACGCCGTCCATCACGACCTCGCCGGTGATCGAGGCGCGCAAGGACAGCTTGCCGCCGATCTTCGGAGCGGAGAGGCCCTTCATGCCCTTCTCCAGCACGAAGCCGCGGATCTGGTTGTCGTGCGCGGCCGACTTGGCCCAGACCACGAACACGTCGGCAATCGGCGCGTTCGAGATCCACATCTTGCTGCCGGTGAGGCGATAGCCGTCCGAAACCTTCTCCGCACGGGTTTTCATGCCGGCCGGATCGGAGCCGGCGTCAGGCTCCGTCAGGCCGAAGCAGCCGACCCACTCGCCGCTGGCGAGCTTCGGCAGGTACTTCTTGCGCTGGTTCTCGTCGCCATAGGCGTAGATCGGGTACATCACCAGCGAGGACTGCACCGAGTTCATCGAGCGATAACCGGAATCGACCCGCTCGATCTCGCGCGCGACGAGGCCATAGGCGACGTAGCTCGCATTGGCGCAGCCATATTCCTCCGGCAGCGTGATGCCGATCAGGCCGAGCTCGCCCATCTCGTTGAAGATCTCGCGGTCGGTCTTCTCTTCGAGATAGGCCTTGGAGACCCGCGGCAGCAGCTTGTCCTGGGCGTAGGCGCGGGCGGTGTCGCGCACCATGCGCTCGTCTTCGGTCAGCTGCTCGTCGAGCAGGAACGGATCGTCCCACTGGAAAGAAGCCGCAGCCGGCTTGTCCTTGGCCTGAGGGCGCACGCTCATGAAACGTCCTTTCGCGTCTGGTTCCGTCGATAATTGCCCGACAAACTAAAGCGCCGCGGCAACAAGTTCAATTGCATCCTGGTTTCCGGCTTGCGCCACGGCGTGAGCCTGGAAACGTTGTGGTCAGCTTTCGAGCTGCTCGTTGGCGACGATCTCGATGCCGAAGCCCGACAACCCCTTGTAGTCGTGCACCGAGGAGGTGAGATGCCGGATCGACGTGACGCCGAGATCGCGCAGGATCTGCGCGCCGACGCCAACCTCGCGCCACTGCCGGTTGCGGTCGGCTTCCGTCAATGACTCGTCCGGCAGCGGCGCCACGGGGACACCGGCCGCGCCATCGCGCAAGTAAACCAGCACGCCACGGCCCGATTTCTTGAAATGCTCGAGCACGACGGCCATGCGCTTGTGACCGGTGAAGGTATCCTTGACGATGTTCGGCTTGTGGAAGCGCGTCAGCACGTTCTTGCCGTCGCCGACGCCGTTATAGACGAAGGCGACGTGAGCGATGGAATCGAACGGCGAGCGGTAGGCATAGCCCTGCAAGGGACCAATCGGGCTCTCGGTGACGAAGGTCGAGACCCGCTCGATCAGTTTTTCGCGCGCCTGGCGGTAGGCGATCATATCCGCGATGGTCACGTGCTTGAGCTTGTGCTGGGCGGCGAAGCGCGCCACCTGCTCGCCCTTCATCACACTGCCGTCGTCGTTCATCAACTCGCTGATGACGCCGACCGGGGGCAGGCCCGAAAGCTTGCAGAGGTCGACCGCGGCCTCGGTATGGCCGGAGCGCAAAAGCACGCCGCCGTCCTTGGCGATCAGCGGGAAGATGTGGCCGGGCCGGGCGAAGTCGTTGGCACCGACATTGGGATTGGCGAGCGCGCGGCAGCACGAGGCGCGCTCCTCGGCGGAGATACCGGTGCCGCCATCGGGCTTGTAGTCGATCGAGACCGTGAACGCGGTGGTGTGCGCGGAATCGTTGTGCGCGACCATCGGGTCGAGCCGCAGACGGCGCGCGTCCTCGGTCGTCACGGGCGCGCAGACGATGCCGGAGGTATGGCGGATGATGAAGGCCATCTTCTCGGCGGTGCAGAGCGAGGCTGCGACGATCAGGTCGCCCTCGCCCTCACGATCCTCGTCGTCGGTGACGACGACGAGCTCACCCCGGGCAAAGGCCTGCAAGACTTCCTGGACGGTATCGGGCATTCCCAATCTCTATCGGTTATGGGCCGGAGGCTTAACCGGACGCCTTAGCTGGACTTGGCCCGGGACGCTAGTGTCCTGGACGCAACCGCATATGCCCGGGGCAGGCCTGTCCCAAGCGGTTTTCAGGCTTGCACCGAAGATACCAGGGATATAGGCGCACACGGCCCGCAAGGAAGGCGGCCGGACGCCGTCAGGGCAGCACCTCGCGCCGCTCACCGAGCCGCAGATCGAGCTCGGCACGCTTGTCGGCGAGCAGGCCGGCCTGGGCGGCTTCGATCACGGTAAACAGCTCATGGGCATCGCTGAGCCGGGTCACGGTGACGTAGCTGGCCCCGGCCTCGTAGAGCGCGCCGACATCGGCCAGGAGGTCGGCCGTGGCGACGATCAGCGCGGTCGGATTAAGCGCGCGGACGTGGCGGACCAGCTTCTCGTTGGTGGCGCCCTTCAGCAGCGAATCCGGCACGCTGAGGATGATCATCTCGGATTTGCTGATGCCGGCGTGGAGCAGCGTATCGACATTGCTGATGTCGCCATAGATCACATGCAAGCCGCGCGAAAGCAGGGTCTGGTACACATTTGGGTTGAAATCGACCACGGTGATCTGCTCGAGCAACACCGGCGTCTGCCGTTCGATCTCCGCCAGAAGTGCGCTCGCCGCGCGGAAAAAGCCGAGTATGACGATACGGCGGGCTTCGCCATGGCCGCCCCCGTGCTCCTCGGCATGGCCGTTGCCATGGTCGAGGTCGCGCAGGCCGATCCGCTTCAAGGGGCCGATCGCCCAGCGGGTGATCTCGTCGCTGCGGGTCATCACGAAGGTCGAGAGCACCGCCAGCACCACGAAGGCGAAGGAGGTGGCATTTGCCGTCTCCGCTGCGATATGGTGGTCGGCGACACCGGTCTGGATCACCACAAGGGAGAACTCGGAGATCTGCGCGAGATTCAGCGCCGGCAACAGGCTGGCGCGCAGGCCCTGCTTCATCAGATAGAGCGGCGTGAACGTGGTGACGAGGCGGCTCACCACCGTGAACCCCGCGATCATCAGGGCAAGGCCGATCACCGAGAGGCCGGGCACGGGGATGGTCATGCCCAGCGCAACGAAGAACAGCGTGATGAAGAAGTCGCGCAGCGTGGTGACCTTGGCGGTCACGTCGAGCGCGTAAGGGAAGGTCGAGAGCGAGACGCCGGCAATCAGCGCGCCCATTTCGCGCGACAGCGAGAGCCGCTCGGCAGTCTCGGCGACGAGAAAGCACCAGGCGAGCGCTCCGAGCAGGATCAGCTCCGGCCGCCGGGCGATCTGGTGGAACAGGCGCGGCAGTACGTAGCGGCTGACCAGAAGCGCGGCGGCGACCAGCACCGCGACGCGGCCGATCGAGAGCAGGATGACGCTGACCTGCAGATTGGCCAAGCTCGGCTGCACCGCCAGGAACAGGATCGCGAAGATGTCCTGGAGCACCAGGATGCCGAGGGTGATGCGGCCCGGCAGCGTATCGAGCTCGCGTTTCTCGTAGAGCACCTTGACGATGATGACGGTGCTCGACAGCGCGCAAGCGACACAGAGATAGACCACATCGAAATGCCCGCCGCCGAGCGACAGGCCGATGCCGACGAAGAACAGAGCTCCGAGCAGACAGCCGCCGAGCAGCTGGCTGCCCGCCGCGAACAGGATCACCCGCCCTGCCCGCACGATCTTCTTCAGGTCGATCTCGAGCCCGATCATGAACAGCATGAAGATCAGGCCAAGCTCTGAGATGACGCTGATCGATTCCTGCGAATGGACCCAGCCGGCGCCGAATGGACCTATGCAGAAGCCGGCGATAAGGTAGGCCAGGATCAGCGGTTGCCGGGAGAAATGGGCGAGCAGGCCCAGCATCCAGGCAAACAGGATAGAAAGAGTGATGTCGCGAATGAGCTCGTGCATGCCAAATTGGTCCGTTTTGCCGCACCCTAGAAGCGGGTTGCGGTGCGGCAAGCGAGCAATTCGTCACATGCGCAGAGGGCTCGTCGCAGCCATGCTGCTAGGTCCCCTCGCCTTTGCCGTGCCCGCCGCCGCGCAATCCAAGGTCAATATCGAACGAAGCTTTGCCGATTCGCTCACCGCGCTGCCGAAGGAGGATCTCGCCGTTTCCGGGGGGTTCTACGTGCCCGCCTATTCCAGCGTCGCGATGAGCCAGGGCAAGCTGCGTGTCGACTTCTCGGTGACGTTGAGCGTGCACAACGCCTCCGAGACCCAGCCGCTGGTCGTCAAACGCATCGCCTATTTCGACACCGCAGGCAAGCAGGTTGAGAGCTATCTGAAGGCGCCGGTGGCGTTGAAACCGCTCGCCACCGTCTCGATCTTCATTCCGACCGATGACGTGCGCGGCGGGACCGGGGCCAACTTCCTCGTCGACTGGGCCGCCACGGGCGAGATCGCCGAGCCGGTGATCGAGGCCCTGATGGTTGGCGGCATCGCCAATGCGCATTACGCTTTCATCAGCCAGGGCCGTCCGACCAGGACGGCCGGCACGAGGTAAGGCGGCCGGTGCAAAGCCGACGCTCAACAAGAACAAAACGAGGAACGCTCCCATGACGTCCAGCTTCGATTTCGCGCCCCTGTTTCCGGCAGGGCTGCCGGCCCCCTCTGCGCGCTGGGCGGGTCTTGCCAAGTACAGCTTCGTCGGCGGCAACAACGATTCCGAACAGGTGCCGCTCGACGAGCTGATCGAAGCGGCCGACACGGTGCTGCGGCGCGAGGGCCGCTCCCTCGCCACTTACGGACTGGCGCATGGTCCGCAGGGCTACCTGCCCCTGCGCGAATTCCTGGTGTCGAAACTTAAGCGCGATGCCGGCATCAGCTGCACGGTCGACGACCTCCTGATCGTCTCCGGCTCGCTGCAGGCGCTCGATCTCGTCAACGCCACACTGCTGGCGCGCGGCGACACCGTCATATTCGAGCAGGACAGCTATCAGGGGTCGTTGAACCGCCTAGCGCGGCTCGGCGTCAACGTCGTCGGCATTCCCCTCGACCAGGACGGCATGCGCATGGACGCGCTGGCAACGACGCTGGCCGACCTGAACAGCCGCGGCATCCGCCCGAAATACATCTACACCATTCCGACGGTGCAGAACCCGACCGGCACCGTCATGCCCGAGAGCCGCCGCGCCGAACTCGTCCGGCTCGCGATGGAGTATGGTGTGCCCATCTTCGAGGACGATTGCTATGCGGACCTCGTCTGGTCGGGCCAGCGCCCGCCGGCGATCTACGCGATGAGCGAGAGCGGCGGCGTGATCCATATCGGCTCGTTCTCGAAGTCGATTGCGCCGGCGCTGCGCGTCGGCTTCGTCGTCGCGCCCTGGGACGTGATGTCGCGAATGCTGGCGCTGAAGACGGATGCTGGGTCCGGCGCGCTGGAGCAGATGGTGCTGGCGACCTATTGCAAGCCGCATTTTTCGACCCATGTGCCGGCCTTGACGAAGGCGCTGCGCACCAAGCTCGACACGCTGATGGAGGCGCTCAACGAGCAGTTCGGCACGGCCGCCGAATTCGAGGAGCCGAAGGGCGGCATCTTCCTCTGGGTGAAGCTGCCCGACCAAGTCGATACGCTGAAACTGTATCAGGCGGCGCTCGCCGCCGGCGTCTCGATCAATCCGGGACCGGAATGGTCGACCAACAAGAGCCATTCCAGCTCGCGGCTCAGGTTGTGCTTCGCCAGCCCCACGCATCAGCAGATCCGGGAAGGCGTCGCCCTGCTGGCCGAGGTCTGCCGCAAGGAATTCGGGGTGCCGGCCCGCAGCGCCAATGTGGAGAAGCGGGCCTAGATGAGGCGGGCGGCGCGCATCTTCGCCTGATTAGCGGAATCGCGTTCGCTCTCGTCCTGGTGTTGCCTGGTCGGTGGGACGCGACGCGGTCTTCCAGACGCATTGACCCGGCGAGAGCGCTTATGCCACGCCGAGAAATCACGCTCTGTCAGGCCACCTGTGGCTGACTGCCGTGAATCGCGGAGGCCAGCCGCAGCAACAGGACGATCGAGACGTTGCCTTTGCCGGCCTCGATCTGGGCGATATAGCGCTCGGAAATCCCGGAGCGACGGGCGAGCTCCCGGCGCGACAGGTCGCAGCGCATGCGCGAGGACCGCAGGCGATCGCCCAGCTCGGTCAGAAACGCGGCCTCGGAATAAGGCGGTACGGCACAGCTCCCCGGCAGCACTTCGCCCGCAAAATCCATGACTTGATTCAGCATTGCTCTATCCACGTTCGCCTTCGGGAATCCCATCCTACCCTCCAAATGCGCTGCCTCATTGACGCGGATCAAATTCGCGAGCGATCTGCGGCCGCCGTGGAACGGCCGCGAGCGCGATGCTACAGTTTAGAAGTCTTCGAGGCGGGGTTTTTCAGGACATGATGCGTTGTTTGAACCGCTGGATCGCGGCTGTGGTGCTGTGGGTTGCGTTTACCTCCATGGCCGGCGCCGAGACGCTGGCCGCGACAGTCGAGCAATGGGGCCTGCTCGGCTCATGGGCGGTCGACTGCGCCGCTCGGCCCGACCGCGACAAGGGTGCGCTCCTGACTTACGAAATCAGGAAAGATGGCCGGGTGATGTACCGGCGCGATTTCGGCGAAGCCAAAGACGAGAACGAGGTGGTGTCGGCCACAGTCGATGCCGAGGGCCTGCTCGACTTAATTGTGTTCTTCCCCTCGCTGCGTCAGACGCGTGAATTCGGACTTCTGTTGCAGAAGGACGGAAGCCTGCGCGCGATCTACAATCGCAGCGAGCGCGGCGAGTATACGATCAGGGACGGCAAGTACGTCGCCACTGGCGCACCAACGCCCGCGCAGCAACGCTGCGATTAGCTGCACCTGAACATCCATTCAGAATTCTCTTCCCGTTGCTCCGGAACGTTCGCGGTAATCTGCGGTTTAGATGTGCATTCGTTTGGAGGAGAACATCATGAAGAAGCTTGGTTATGTGGTTGCAGCTCTCGGTGCGCTCGCGATCGCGGCGCCGACGCTGGCGAGCGCAGAGACGGTGGTGATCAAGCGCGGTCATCATCATCACGGTCCGTACGGCGCCCGCGCTGAATATCGTATGCACCATCATGACCGCGGCTGGCACCGCCACCATCGCGGAGACCGCGTGGTCGTGATCAAGCGCAGCCACCGCCACCACCACTGGGATTAATGCGCAACGCGATGTGGAAATGGCCCCTCACGGGGCCATTTCCATTGCCTAAAACGCGATGCGATTAGGATGAAACGTCATCGCGCTTTAAGTCGTTGTTTACGCATGATCTTTTTCGGAGAACCGCTGCGCGCTTCTCAGGATCATGCTTTAGGCACTCGAGCTAATCCCACGCCGGTGCGAAGCCGGGATTGACGCAGCGTCTGTCCTTCGACAGCGCGGCGATCATCTTGCGATCGGAATCATCGAGCGCGATCTTGAGCGCGTCGAGATTGGCCTGTTGGCTCTCGCGGCGCGAGGCCTTCGGGATCGCGGCGACGCTGTCCTGGTCGAGCAGCCATTTCAACGCGACCTGCGCGGCGGTCGCGCCGTGCCTGGCGCCGATCTCGGCCAGCACCGGATCGGAGGCGATGCGCCCCTGCGCCAAAGGACAATAAGCGACGAGCGGGATCGACTTGGCCCGGAGATAGGCCAGCACCTTCGATTGATCGAGCATGGCGTGATATTCGACCTGGTTGCAGGCGATCGGCGCCTTGATGTCCTCGACCGCGACCTTGAGCAGTGCCGTTGTGAAATTGGCAACGCCAATGGCTCGCGCGCGCCCCTCCTCCTTGAGCTTCATCAGAGTCTCGAACACCGCGCCCCAGTTCGCAGCCTTCGATGGCCAATGCACGAGATAAAGATCGACATGGTCGAGCCTGAGCTTCTTCAGGCTGGCATCGAAGGCACGCCGGATCGCGTCAGGGGCGAGGTTCTCGTGCCAGACTTTTGTGGTGACGTGCAGCTCGCCTCGCGGCACGCGGGACGACGCGATGGCCGAGCCGATCGGCTCCTCATTGGCATACATCTCGGCAGTATCGAGGTGGCGATAGCCGATCGACAGCGCGCTCTCGACTGCGGCGCGGCAGGCATCGCCCTGCATGCGGAAGGTACCGAGGCCGAGCTTGGGGAAGCTGATGCCCTGTGTTTTCAGATGGTCCATGAAACAGGCTCCTGAGATATCGCAGCCACCGATGCGCGCAGCAATGCCGCGTGAGCAGACTCTTCGGTGATGGAAAAGAGGCGGCGAGAGTAGCGACTATATAGCGCGCGAGCGGCTGGCCAGCCAATCATCAAGATCGGGTTCGCGGCTAGGAATGCTGCGACACCACGGCCGGACGCCCCTGTGACTGCGGCACGATGTCGACCGACCAGAGGTCCCGATTGTCCACATCCTTCAAGGTCACGGTCATCACACCGCTGCGGCCATCGATGTCGACCCTTCCGAAGAACTGCAGTCCGAAACATGGCGCGAGGTTCTCGCCCTGCGCTGCACTGCAGCCCTGCTGATACATCGCGACCGGGCCAAAGGTGTCGTCGAGCTCGCCAGGCCCCCAGCTGCCGGCATGCAACGGACCGGAGACGAACTCCCAGAACGGCTCGAAATCCTGGAATCGCGCCTTGTTCGGATCATAGTAATGCGCGGCGGTGTAGTGCATGTCGGCGGTGAGCCAGACCACGTTGCGGATGCCGGCGCGCTTGATGGAGGAGAGCATGTCGGCGATCTCGTGCTCGCGCCGGTCGGGCAGACCATCGCCGAGCGCGACGGCATCCAGGCTGATCAGACCGATCGGCAGATCAGCCGCGATCACCTTCCAGGTCGCGCGCGAGGCGGCGAGCTCGCGCTTCAGCCAGGCGAGCTGCTCGGCGCCCAGGATCCAGCCGCGGTGATCATCGCCTTTGTTCCAGCTCTCATCGCGGTAGCTGCGCATGTCGACCATGAAGACGTCCAGCAGCGGACCGTAGGCGATCTTGCGATAGACGCGTCCTTTTCGCGCGCCGATGTCGCGGATCGGCATGAAGTCGAAGAAGGCGCGGCGGGCACGCGCGACCAGGCGCGGGGTGCCATCGTTCTCGTAACCGGCATCGTCATAGCTTCCGATCGGCGACCAGTCATTGGTGACCTCGTGATCGTCCCATTGCGCAAACATCGGCACCTCCGCGTGGAAGGCGCGGAAGTGCTCATCGAGGTGGTTGTACTTGTAGTTGCCGCGGAACTGCGCCAACGTGTGCGCGACTTCGGACTTTCCTCGGTCACGACGTTGCGCCAGGTCTCACCGTTCGGCAGTTTCAACTCGGATGGAATCGGGCAGTCGGCGTAGATATGATCGCCGGAATGGATGAAGAAATCCGGACGGTTGTCGAGCATGGTTCGATAGCTGCGATAGCCGCCGCGGGCGGTGTCGATGCCCCAGCCCTGCCCCGCGGTATCACCGGACCACAGGAACGAGATCGACTGGCCAGCTGCCGGCGCGGTACGGAAATGGCCGATGCGGCTTTCACCGGCGAGACCAGTGGCAATGTCGTCGAAGCGCACGCGGTAAAAGATATCCTGGCCCGGTGGCAGATCGGTCAGCAGCAGTTTTGAGGTGAGATCGGCATCAGGCAGTGCATCGCCGGAGGCCGATGCGATGATCGTTTTGAAGCTCTCGACGGTCGAGCACTCCACCTGCATCCGCGCCGGCCGGTCGGCGCGGGCCCAGATCACGGCCGAACCCTCCGAGACGTCGCCGGACTGGATCCCGCCCGCGATCTGCGGGCGGTCGGCGGCACGACTGATGGAGGGCTTCGCAAGCGAGGCGATGGCGAGGCTGGAGGCGGAGCGGACCAGGAACTGCCGCCGGGTCCATGCGCGGGAGGCGCGGAGCGTTGCCATTCAGGAGACCTTCGCCGAATCGCGACGGAAGGTGCCTGCGCTCCTTGACTTCCAGCTTACGGTTTCTTGACTCCGCGCCTACGGTTTTACGACGCAGGGATGACGACTTGGCCCTCGAGACTAGCGCTTCCAGTTGCAGATGCCGCCGGAGCGGCATGGCCAGGTCTGGATGCGTGTGTCCATCGCCTGCGCATCGAGCGGATTGCTGTGGCGGCGCGCAAGCTTGGCGCGGGCCGCGCCGCGCGATTGTGCGCTCCTGGCATGCACGGCCTTCGGCTCGGCCACGCGGACGCGTTCGGCAGCAACCTTCTTCGGCACGTCGACGGGCTCAGCGCGAGCCCGCGCGTCGTTGCCGCCCCGCGCTTCGAGTGCGACCGGTGCGAACCGCGTCTCCGGCCCGAGACGTTTCGGCGACAGAATGGCCTTGGAGAGATCGAGGCCGAGATATTCGTCAGGCTTGTAGTCGTCGGCGCGCGCAATGCCGCCCCCCACGATCACGAGGGCAAGAGCAATTGCGAAGGGAACGCTTTTCAGGACCACGGGCGCCTCCTGAAATTGATTCATTAAAGGGGTAATTTACCCCTATTTAGGAGGCGTCACGCGCAATTCCAGCGGCCAAGTGCCGCCGTGGTTAAGAAGTTTGACGGTGTCAGGCGACCTTTCGTGTCGCTCCCGTCCCGTCCAGGAACCCCATCAGACGGCTGCGGATGATGGTCTCCGCCTCCGCCATGATGCGATCGATCAGTTCCTTGCAGGATGGGATGTCGTGGATCAGGCCTGCGACCATGCCGCAGCTCCAGGCACCGGCGTCCATCTGGCCGTCCAGCATGATCCGGGGATAGACGCCCGCGACCTGGTCGTGGATTTCGTCGATCGTGAGCTTGTCGCCCTTCTCGCGCTCGATCTCGAGCAGGCGGTCGACATTGGCGTTCTTCAGCACGCGCTCGGTGTTGCGCAGGCTCCGCATGATCAGGCGGGTGTCGAGCTCGGTCGCAGCAACGAGTGCATTCTTCACGTTCTCATGCACCGGTGCTTCCCTGGTGGCGATGAAGCGCGTGCCCATGTTCATGCCCGCCGCGCCGAGCGACAGCGCCGCGACAAGGCTACGCCGGAGGCGACGAACGGGATCTTCAACTCCTCCGCCGCCCGCGGCAGCAGGATCATGTTGGGAATGTCGTCCTCGCCGGGATGTCCGCCACATTCAAAGCCGTCGACGCTGACGGCATCGCAGCCGATGCGTTCCGCTTTCAGGGAGTGGCGCACCGAGGTGCATTTGTGGATGACCTTGATGCCGGCGGCTTTCAGCGCCGGCATGTATGCTTCCGGGCTGCGGCCTGCGGTCTCCACCGCCTTGACGCCACCTTCGACAATGGCCGCAATGTATTCGGGATAGGGCGGCGCCGAGAAGGTCGGCAGGAAGGTGAGGTTCACGCCGAACGGCTTGTCGGTCATGTCGCGGCAGCGCGCAATCTCCTTGGCGAGCAATTCCGGAGTCTTCTGCGTGAGACCGGTGATGATGCCGAGCCCGCCGGCATTGGAGACGGCGGCGGCCAGTTCGGCAAAGCCGACGAAATGCATGCCGCCCTGAATGATGGGGTGCTCGATGCCGAACAGTTCGGTGATCGCGGTCTTCACTCAAGTACCTCCCGGAATTTGTTTGATGTTGAGATCAGTCTAGCCGGAGTATTGCGCAGCGGTCACCATTTCTCTCCGAACGGGCGGATCTCCATCTCGAAGGTCCAGGCGCTCTTCGGCTGCTGGTAGAGCTGCCAATAGGCATTCGCGACAGAGGACGGCGGCATCAGGAGGTCGGGATTGTCCAGAGCATTCGGCCCGAGCGCCTCGAGCCGGCGCTGCCGCACCCATTCGGTATCGACCCCGGAATCGATGATGAGATGGGCGACGTGGATGTTCTTCGGCCCGAGTTCGCGCGCCATCGCCTGCGCCACCGCGCGCAAGCCGAACTTGGCGCTGGCAAAGGCGGCAAAACCACTGCCGCCGCGCAAGGAGGCGGTGGCGCCAGTGAAGAAGATGTTGCCGCCGCCGCGTGCCAACATCAGCCGCGCCGCCTCGCGCCCCGCAAGGAAGCCGGAATAGCAGGCCATCTCCCAGACCTTGCGAAACACGCGCTCGGTAATGTCGAGGATCGGAAAATTGACGTTGGCGCCCACATTGAAGATGCATACTTCCAGCGGCGCGTGCTTGTCGGCGTCATTGAGGAAGGCAATGACTTCATCCTCCTTTCGCGCATCGAGCGAGCGCGCATGGATGTCACCGCCGGCAGCTTCGATATCTTGCACCAACGGCGCGAGCTTGTCGCCATTGCGGCGGCCGGCGAAGATCGAGAACCCTTCGGCGGCAAACTTCTTGGCGATCTCGGAGCCGATGAAATCCCCGGCCCCGATGACAGCCGCGGTGGCGTTTCGCTTGGGCAAGATCGCCTCCTCCCGGTGAGCCGCTATAGGCGTGCGGCGGGCAGTGCGCCGAAGACTATAGTTCTGAAATAGAACTGTCAAACCCAGATGAAGAGTGGTAGTATTGCTACGAAATTGCGCCGACTATTCAAGTTAGTTCCTTTTTCAGACTGACTGTCGCTGGAGACCGCATCATGAAATGGGACACACTGGACGAAGAGCCCTGCTCGCTCTCCCGCACCATCGCCGTTGTCGGCGACCGCTGGACGCTTCTGATCCTGCGCGAGTGCTTCTTGCGGGTGCGCCGGTTCGAGGCGTTCCAGTCTTCACTCCAGATCACACGTCATCTGCTCTCCGAGCGGCTGAAGAAGCTGGTCCGCTTCGGCATCCTGCGCCGCGTCCCCTATTCCCAGGCGCCGAAGCGCTACGAATACATCCTCACTGAGAAGGGGCTCGACCTCTACCCGGTCATCATGGCGATGGTGCATTGGGGCGACGCCCATATGGGCGACGAGCGCGGCCGCCCGCTGCTGCACGAGCACAAGATTTGCGGCAAGCTGTTCGATCCCGTGATGGTATGCTCAGAATGCGGCGAGCCGCTGCACGCCAAGCAGGTACATGTGCATGCGGGGCCGGGCGGCAAGAAAGCGGTGGGGTCAGTGGCAGCATCTTCGTGATCGAAGCTCGCCACCTGCAACAGCAACGCAATCAATGCCCCCGCGCCGGCCCGCCCAGCTTGATCGGGCGAAGCACCGCCGCCGTGGGGATCATCAGCACCGCTATGATCGCCAGCGTCCAGAACACGTCGATATAGGCGAGCAAATCGACCTGCTGTTGCAAGGTGCGACCGACCCACGCAACGGCCTGTGACGCTGCATCGCTCGCATTTGAGCCTTGCGCCTGGAAGTACCGCGTCATGGTGTCGATGGTCTGCTGATAACCGAGATCGGAGGGCGCGGCGTGTTCCACCAGTCGGCTCTGGTGGAATTGCTGCCGCTGCGCCAAGATCGTTTGCGCCAGCGCAACACCCATGGATCCCCCGATATTGCGGGCGACATTGATCAGGGCGGAGGCCTGGTTGGTCTTGTCCGGCGGAACGCCATCGTACGAGGCGGTCGTCACCGGCAGGAACAGGAACGGCAGACCGAGCGCCAGGAAGATGCGCGACAGCGCTGCATAGCCATAGGTGATGTCGCCGGTAAGCCCGGTGAGATGCCACATCGAGAGCGCGACGATCGCCGCGCCGAACATGATGAGATATTTCGGCTGCACCGTAGCGACGAGGCGGCCGACCACCGGCATCAGCACGAGGGTCGCGATGCCGCCCGGCGACAGCGCGAGGCCGGCCAGCATGGCGGTGTAGTTCAACTCGGCCTGGAGCAGCTGCGGCAAGAGCTGCGTGGTCGAGATCAGCACGGCCCCGGTGGCCAGCATCACCAGGAAGCAGGCGGCGAACTGGCGGCGGCCGAGCAGGCGCAAGTCGACAATGGGATCCTCCCGCGTCAGCTCCCATGGGATCAGCGCGAGCAGGCAGATCGCGGCCAGCAGCGCGAAGATGATGATCATGTTCGAGCCGAACCAGTCGTTGCGCTGCCCCTCATCGAGCACGAATTCCAGCGAGCCCAGTCCGATCGCAACCAGCAGAAAGCCAATATAGTCGGCGCGTAGGCCCTTGCTGAGCAGCTTCGTCCTCTCCTCCTCCGCGCCTGACGGCTCTTTGACTAGCGTGCCGACCAGGAACAGCGACAGCAGGCCCATCGGCACGTTGATCAGAAATACCCAGTGCCAGGTATAGGTGTCGGTGATCCAGCCGCCGAGCGTCGGACCGATCACCGGCGCGACCACGACGGCGACGCCGTAGATGGCGAAAGCCTGGCCGCGCTTATGCGGCGGGAAGGAGTCGGCGAGGATCGCCTGCTCGCTCGTCGCCATGCCGCCGCCGCCGAGGCCTTGAAGAATGCGGAACAGCACAAGCGACTGCAGATTCCACGCGAAGCCACACAGCAGCGAGGCAAATGTGAAGGTCGCGACGCACATCATGTAAAAACGCTTGCGGCCGATCACGGTCGAGAGCCAGCCCGAGATCGACAGCACGATGGCGTTGGCGACGAGATAGCTGGTGATGACGTAAGTGCTCTCGTCGATGCCGACCGCGAGGCTGCCTGCGATGTGACGCAGCGCGACGTTGGCAATGGTGGTGTCGAGCACCTCCATGAAGGTCGCGATCGAGACCACGAAGGCAATCAAATAGGGATTGTGCCCGCCGGCCGCCGAGCGCTCAGGCGACCAGCCGCCCGCTGACGCGCCGCCTTGCGCTGTGTCCGTCATCTCACTCTGGTCCAGGGCACGACCGACATGCCTGGGCCAACCGGCAGGCCGGCCGGCCAGCTGTCGACCACGATCTTCACCGGCACGCGTTGCACCACCTTGACGTAGTTGCCGGTCGCGTTCTCCGCCGGCAGCAGACTGAAGGCGGTGCCGGAACCCGGCTGCACCGAATCGACGTGGCCGGTGAACTTGCGGCCGGGATAGGCATCGATGCGGATCTCGACCGGCTGGCCCGGACGCATGTCGCTCAGCTGCGTCTCCTTGTAGTTCGCGACGATCCAGACCTCGTCGGGGACGAACATCATCAGGCTCTGTCCCGCCGTGACGAACGTGCCCCTGGCGCCAGAGAGCTTGACGACGCGACCGGACTGGGCGGCGACGACGCTGGTGTATTGCAGGTTCAGCTTGGCCTGATCGAGCTGTGCCTGCGCCTGCCCGAGCTGCGCCTTGGCGCCTTCGAGCTGGGCCTGCAGCGTCTTGATGCCCAGTTGCGCCGATGTCACGGCCGTCCTGGCGCGTTCGGTGTTGGCCTGCTGCGCCTGAAGATCCGAGCGGGTCTGCTGCTGGCGCTGCACGGTGCCGGCGCCCTTCTCGACCAGATCCTGGGCGCGCGTGAATTCCTCCTGCGCGAATTGAAGCTGAGCCTGGGCCTGTTCGAGCTGGGCCTCGGCCTGCTTGATCTGCTCGTGCTGCGAATCGATCTGCGCCTCGACATTGGCGATGTTCGCCTTGGCGCTGGCGACCTGCGCGTCGGCCTGATCGATGGCGATGCGATAATCGCGCTCGTCGATCTTGGCGAGGAGATCGCCGGAATTGACGTGCTGGTTGTCGGTGACGGGAATGTCGGTCACATAGCCGCCGACCTTCGAGGCGACCGAGAAGCTTCGCGCCGCGATGAAAGCATCGTCGGTCGATTCATAGTGTCGGACCTCGAGCCAGTAGAGCAGGCCGCCGACGAGCGCGGCGATCAGAACGACGGCACCTGCGGTTGCGAGCAGCCAATGCTCACGAAGCCGCTCTCCCGCCGACGGTAGTCTGTGCGACTGGCCGTCGGCGCTGCGGGTCGGATCAGCCGGCGCATTTGGAGCCTGCTTCGCCCTCTGCGGCTGCTCCGCGGACGGCCTATGCCCCCGTGTCTGAGCATCCACGGCCAACAACCTTTCTCTGGATTGAGCTGACGCCAGAACGCTTTGGGGTACGTCTTGTGCGTCGCCGGCCCAATTTCGGCGCCGACACTTGGTTCAGCCCTGCCAACGCGCCGCGATCATTCGTGATCGCGCCGTCAAAAAACGAAGCGCGGCATCTCGTACCGCGCTCCTCTCGATATTCCGCGAGGGCGCACCTTCAGTGCGTCTTCGTCTCGTGCCACTTCTCGAGATCGGGCTTCACCTCGTCCGATCCCTGCTCCTTCTCGGGATTGCCCTTCCAGGGCTTGTCCGTGTGTCGATGCGAACCCCAGTCGTTCTGCTGCCGGGGATCGTCGTTGGGTCGTTCCTTGCTCATTGAGCTCTCTCCTGAAATCTCAAGCGAAGGGGACGCCGTAATAGGAGTTGATGCCGCGCACCGCGGCGTCGTCGCCCCAGTTCCAATCGCTTCGTGCGCCATATTTGGGCGCGCCTTCAAGCTCCTTCGTGGTGATGCCCGTGACATAACCGCCAAGCTCGGTGTCGTATTTCAGCGACTGCCAAGGCAGCGGATAGTGGTCGTTGCCCAGTCCCAGGAATCCACCAAAGCCGAGTACGGCGTAGGACACCTGGCCGCTGATCTTGTCGATCATCACGCGTTCGATCGATCCGATCCGGTTGCGATCGGCGCCATAGACCGATGTTCCCTCGACCTTGTCGCTGCCGATCAAACGGCCCGTCTCGCTGCGATCCAGTTCGTCTTGCTTCAACATCGCAATTCTCCACTCAGCCACGTGCAAAACCAACCGGATAGGCATGCGATCGTTCCGGAGCATGTTCCCTGAGCGGGTCAGGAACATCGCACCAAACGAGCCGTTCTCTGAGTTTCATGCACCTGCCAAACCAAGGGCTACACGCAATGTCCCAGACCGTCTCCGACTTCATCGTCCAGCGTCTGCATCAATGGGGCGTGCGCGACATCTTCGGCTATCCCGGCGACGGCATCAACGGCGTATTCGGTGCGATGAACCGGGCCGAAGGCAGGATCGGGTTCGTGCAGGCGCGGCATGAGGAGATGGCAGCGTTCATGGCGACCGCCTACGCAAAATTCTCGGGCGAGCTCGGCGTCTGCATTGCGACCTCCGGCCCCGGCGCCTCGCATCTCGTCACCGGGCTCTACGATGCGCTGCTCGATCACCAGCCGGTGCTGGCGATTGTCGGCCAGCAGTCGCGCAACGCCCTCGGCGGGCACTATCAGCAGGAACTCGATCTTCTCTCGATGTTCAAGGACGTTGCCGGCGCCTACGTCATGCAGGCATCCTCGCCAGCGCAAGTGCGGCACCTGATCGATCGTGCGGTGCGGATTGCGCTGGCGCGGCGGACCCCGACGGTGATCATCCTGCCCAACGATTTACAGGAGGAGCCTTACGAGGATCCGCCCCGTGAACACGGCACGCTGCATTCCGGCATCGGCTACAGCCCACCCAGCATCATGCCGCGTGAGGCCGATCTCGACCGCGCCGCGGAGGTGCTCAACGCCGGCAAGAAGGTCGCGATGCTCGTCGGCGCCGGCGCGCTTCACGCCACCGACGAGGTGATCGCGATTGCCGACCGGCTGTCTGCCGGCTGCGCCAAGGCACTGCTCGGCAAGGCCGCCCTGCCCGACGACCTGCCATGGGTCACCGGCTCCATCGGCCTGCTCGGCACCGAGCCCAGCTACAACATGATGATGGAGTGCGACACACTGCTGATGGTCGGCTCGGCCTTTCCCTACGCCGAATTCCTGCCCAAGGAAGGCAGCGCGCGCGGCGTGCAGATCGATATCGACGCCAGCATGATGTCGATCCGCTTTCCCATGGAGGTCGGCCTCGTCGGCGATGCCGCCGAGACGCTGCGCGCATTGCTGCCCCGGCTCGCGCCCAAAGCCGACGGCGCCTGGCGCCGGGGCATCGAAGAGGGCGTTGCGAAATGGTGGACGACGTTGGACGACCGCGCGCATCAACCGGCGGCGCCCGTCAATCCGCAGCTCGTCGCCTGGGAACTATCCCCGCGCCTGCCCGATCGCGTCATCATCACCAGCGATTCCGGCTCGTGTGCCAACTGGTTCGCGCGGGACCTGAAGATGCGGCGCGGCATGACGGCCTCGCTGTCCGGCGGCCTCGCCTCGATGGGCGCCGCGGTTCCTTATGCGCTCGCCGCGAAATACGCCCAGCCGGACCGGCCGGTGATCGCACTGGTCGGCGACGGCGCCATGCAGATGAACAACATGGCCGAACTGATCACGGCTGCGAAATACTGGCGCTCGTGGCGGGATCCGCGCTTCATCGTCTGCGTCTTCAACAACGAAGACCTCAACCAGGTGACCTGGGAGCAGCGGATCATCAACGGGGATCCCAAGTTCGAGGCTTCGCAGCGCATTCCTGATGTCTCCTATTCACGCTTCGCCGAGCTGATCGGCCTGCGCGGCATCTTCGTGGACGCCCCACAGCTGCTCGGCTCGGCCTGGGAGCAGGCGCTGGCGAGTGACATGCCGGTTGTGCTGGAAGTGAAAACCGATCCGGAGGTGCCACCGCTGCCGCCGCACATCACCTTGCAGCAGGCGAAGAATTTCTCGCTCGCGTTGATGAAGGGCGATCCGAACGAAGCCGGGATGATCAAAGGAGCAGCGCGGCAGATGTTCGAATCGATCCTGCCCGGGAAGCAATGAGGTGAACAATGAGCGACTTCCGCGACATCCAGCACGGCGTCAACGATCCAGTCGGAGGCCTCGACGTCAAGCGGCAGATCAACGACAACCGCACGCCGCATGAGCAGGCGCAGCACCATGCGGACGTGCGCGCCGACGCGACCCCCACGTCGGCAGAGCCATTCCTTCCGGAGCGGCTCCGGCGAAAGCCGACCGATCCGATCAATCCTCGCAGTGGCAGAAGGCCCACAGACTGACCGTTTGGAACCTCGGGCCCGGCGGCGTGTTGATCGGCGCAACGTCGCGGGCAAGCTGCCGCGCCGACCGATCGGAGGGATTTGACCATGAAACGCACTATCATCGCCCTTGCCTGCATCTTTTTCGCGGGCCCCGCGCTCGCCCAGTCGCTTGGCGAAAAGACCGGCGTGAATTCGGCGCTCGGCGTTGCGCCTACGACCGCCGATTTTGTCAAGCAGGTCGCGATCAGCGACATGTTCGAGATCGAATCAAGCAAGCTTGCCGAGCAGAAGGGCAATGCGGAGGAGAAGACCTTCGCGCAACAGATGATCACCGATCACACCAAGACCAGCAGCGAGCTCAAAGGCCTGGTCGGTAACGGCAAGGTGCAAGCCACGCTGCCGACGGCGCTCGACAGCTCGCATCAGAGCAAGCTCGACAAGCTCAAGAATGCGAACGGCAAGGACTTCAGCTCGGACTACAATTCCTATCAGGTCAGCGCGCATGAAGATGCAGTGTCGCTGTTCGAGCGTTACGCCAAGGGTGGAGACAATGCCCAACTGAAGGATTGGGCCGGCAAGACCCTTCCCGCGTTGAAGCACCATCTCGACATGGCCAAGAACCTCGGCAAGGCACCGAGCGTCGGTCAATCCAGGTAACGCATTGCTGAAGGACGCCGGCCGGCCCGGCGTCCCTCGCTTGGCAACGACGAGCGTCTCCGCGCATTGAGCCTCGACCATCGCGGAGAGCATGATGTCAAATCGAATCCCTTCTCTATCCCGCCGGCAGGTCGTGCAGGCCGCGAGCGCGACGCTCGCCGCGGCTTCGCTTGCGTCTTCCACAGCGAAAGGAAATACGTCCATGGCGGAAACCGACTTGATCAATCCCGTCACCCGCTATCCGAAGCCACCGTTCAAGAAGCAGTCGCAGCCCTGGCCCGGCCTCGCCGGCAAGATGGAGCCGCGGCCCGATCATGGCGAGACCAGCTACAAGGGTTCCGGCCGGCTCGCCGGACGGAAGGCGCTGATCACTGGCGGGGATTCTGGCATGGGCCGTGCCGCCGCAATCGCCTATGCGCGCGAAGGCGCCGATGTCGCAATCAACTATCTGCCTGCTGAGGAGCCCGACGCGCAGGAGGTGATCGCACTGATCAAAAAGGAGGGGCGCACCGGACTTGCAATCCCCGGCGATCTCAGGGACGAAGCCTTTTGCAAGCACTTGGTCGAGCAGGCGGCGCAGGCCCTCGGCGGGCTCGACATCGTCGTCTGCAATGCCGCTCGGCAACAAACGCGCGCTTCTATCCTCGACGTATCATCGGAGGATTTCGATGCGACGATGAAGACCAACATTTACGCGCCGTTCTGGACCATCAAGGCGGCGCTGCCGCATCTCAAGCCCGGCTCCTGCGTCATCGGCACGACGTCTGAACAGGCCTACGATCCTTCGCCGGATCTCTACGATTATGCGCAGACCAAGGCGGCGACGATGAACTATGTGAAGTCGCTGGCGAAGCAGCTCGCCTCCAAGGGCATCCGCGTCAATGGCGTCGCGCCCGGACCGATCTGGACGCCGCTTCAGGTCTCCGGTGGTGCCACGATGGACAAACTCGAAAAATTTGGCGGTATGACCCCGCTCGGGCGTCCCGGCCAGCCCGTCGAGCTTGCCTCGATTTACGTGCAGCTTGCCGCCTCCGACGCAAGCTATGCGACGGGACAGGTCTATGGCGCCGCCGGCGGCTCCGGCCAACCGTAATGCGGCGCCGCGGCTGAGGCTCCGATAGAGCTCAGGAACCTTCTATGTCTCCGGGGCTTTAAAAAACTGTCATGGAGGATATCTCGCCGGCGGACCGATGGCGCTCGTAACAGTCAAACCCACTCGGATCGATACGGCGATCGCCAACGAGATCGCACGCAACGCCAACCCAAGCTTAGAGCATGCCGCCCAGGCGATAACCTGGGGCGCCGACGAGCATGTGCTGCTCGCGCTCGCCGCGGCGGGATGGCTCTACACCTATCTCCGGCATCCGCAGCGGCGTTCCGTGGCCGATCATGTCCTGATGGTATCGCTGGTGACGGCGGCTTTGCCGCATGTCCTGAAATCCGTATTCGATCAGACGAGGCCTGACCGGCTGACGGTGCGCGGCCACTGGCATGGCATTCCCTATTCGGGGCGCCCTCGCGACGCGTTTCCCTCGGGTCACGCCATGCATATGGGCGCCCTCGCCTCGGCGGCCGGCCTGTTGCCGCCGACCTCGCGCCGCTTGGCCCGCTCCCTCGCCGCAGCGTTGTCGCTGACGCGTGTGGCGCTGCTGGCGCACTGGACCAGCGACGTGGTGGCAGGCTTCACGCTCGGCATCGTCGTCGAGCGACTGTTCAGGCCGTTCACGCTGGCAAGGTCGCGGCAGCAGCGGCCCGAAGCTTCACGGGTGCGGCCATGACGGAATATCTCGTGCGCTTCGTCGCCGGTGGCCTGATCGTATCCGTCTTCGCAATCTTCGGCGACATGCTGCGGCCAAAGAGCTTTGCCGGGCTTCTCGGCGCGGCGCCGTCGGTTGCGCTGGCCACCCTCGGCATCGCCGTGGTCCAGCACGGCCCGCAATATGCTGCGGCCGAGAGCTGGACGATGATCTATGGCGCCATCGCGCTCGCCTGCTACAGCCTCGTCGTCTGCCATCTCCTGATGAGGATCCGTCTCAACGCGCTCCCGGCGACGATCCTTGCCTTCGCGGTATGGCTCGTGGTCGCCTTCGGTCTGCTCGCGGGTTTGGGAGGTGCCGCCTGATGCTGGTGAAGCTGTCGTCATCGGCGCTAAAGCAGACGCGGTGGTACGAATACGCCGTTCGCTTCGTGCTCGGCGGCTGCGCGACGGTTCTCGCGGGGGTCATCGGCTCGCATTTCGGCACTTCTGTCGGCGGGCTCTTTCTTGCACTTCCGGCCATCTTCTGCGCCAGCGCGACGCTGATCGAAAGCCACGAGCGTCATGCCAAGGAGAAGGCCGGCCTGAGCGGGCGGCGTCGCGGACAGAAGGCCGCAGCGCTCGATGCCGCAGGTGCAGCACTCGGCAGCATCGGTCTTGCGGCGTTCGCTGCCGTCTTCTATGCCACCGTCGGGACAAGCATCGCACTTGGCTTCATCGCGGCCTTGACGGTCTGGGCCAGCGTTTCCGTGACGGCCTGGTGGCTCAGGCGCAAGCTTCGCATTGTCTCGCACCATCACCGTACAGCCCATTCGCCATCAGCAGAGGGCTCTCGCTTCGTGAAGCCCTAAAGCGCGACAAGATAGTGTTGAGCGTGATCGTTTCGGAAAACCGCCGCACATTTGTACGAACCATGCTTCTAGCCCGCTTTTGCCTTCGCCGAGGTCTGCGATTGCGGCGGCTGGAGGCCCGGGCTGTTCGCCCAGCGCTCGACCTGCTCGATGACCTTCTGATGGCTTGGTCGCACCGGCTCGGGCGCTTCGGGCTCTTCGGAAAGCTTGCGAGGTAACCTGACTTGGTCCGCCATGGCTCTCTCCCTTTCGAGGAGAATGCGCCATGGCACAATATGTTTCAATTAACTTATTGGTTTTATTGCGAATTTCTACTCATTAGGAGACTTTCTTGACTCTGGCGGAACTCCCGACAAGTTGGTTCGTTGAGTAAACTACTCAAACTACTCAATTTGCGTGATCGCCATGAACGACCTTCGCGCCGAGCGCCTTCAGGTCATGCTTTCGCCGGAAGAATTGGCTGCCATCGACGATTTCCGGTTCAAACACCGAATGCCGACGCGGGCGGCCGCGGTCCGCGAACTCCTGAAGTTCGGACTGAGCGCCGTTGGCGTCGATGCCGCCGTCGGCGTGAAGTCGAGCAGCTTTGGCGTGTTCGGCCGCGGACCCGACGGACATACTCATGGGGATCCGGAGAGCGGCACCGACGGCTGACGCACAGAAAACGACCCTGGCACGTGGGTGCCAGGGCCGTCCTTGGAGATTGCTTCCGGCGCACCGGGGGCATGACAACCGGAAGCAATCCGTCGGCTCTTCCCGCGAGAATTCGTTCCTCGTGAGAACTAGCCTGTTGCGTCGTTCGAGCCGTCCGGCATCACGCCGGAGCCTGGCGTCTTGCTATTGTCGTTCAGCTTGGGATCGCGCGTCGCTTCACGCGAAGGCGAGCCTTTCGGATCCGTCTTGTGCACGGACTGTGCACGCTCCTTGTCGCGGGGCTGCTCCTCCGCGCGCTTGTCCTTGACGATGCCTTGGTCGGAATGGGCCATGATGGGGCTCCCGCTTATACTGGTATCTCGGAGCGCTTACGCACCGCGGCGTCGAATGTTCCGGTAGAGTGCTAACTGCGCACCGCATGGACAGCGGCAGATGCATTCTCAAGGTGCACCTGCCGCACCGTCGTCACCGTCGCGAACGCGACCGAGACGCCAAAAGCGAGAATGAGGGAAAGAAGAGCCAGACGCGGAGCCATCGACAAAACCTCCTTCTGAAACTCGAAATCGACGTGATCAACTGTTCCTGGATGATCCCCAATCAGTCGCTTGCCGTCCGTGAGCGGTCGCACAGGCAGATTCACCAGAACGAGCGGCTCACACCTTCCGCTTTGGAGGAGCGAGGTCCGCAACGGGCGGGACTTCTCCGTCGAGCCAATCCTGTTCGTTGGCGAGCGCCGTCCAGGCGTCGGCCATGCGCGAATAGCGCTTGTGGGCGGGTTGTCCTTCGGCGCGCTCGGCAAGCTGAAGGCAATTCTCGGCGTTATCCCTGAAGATGTCGGACTGTTTCATATTGAGGACGTGGGGACGGAACTCTCGCGCTGCAAGCCGCTTGCCGGATCGCAGTGTCAGGGAACTTCGCAGTCCCTTCGACATTGGTATGGATGCGAGTTCTTGCCGCGATCATCCTGGCATTCATCTGCACTGCGGCGCTTGCCGACAATACCGGCGAGCGAAAGCCGGGCGAACGGCCACCGGCTGCGATTGAGGTAATCAGCGGCGTCTACAACTTCAGCCGATTTCAACAGGGTCTTCTTGAAAATACCGACCTCAAGGGCAATGCGGAGGTCAAGAACCTCGCCGCCCTGCGCGCCGAGGAAGCGGCCAAGCGCGACAAGACCTTGAAGAAGATCCAGGAGGCAATCGGGGCGGAACCTCGCGTCGGCAAGGCAACATCCTCGACTGCAAGCCTCGTGGAGCCCGAGATGTCGGATGGTCCGACCTACGTCAGAAGCTTCTATGCCGCGCAGATTCCCGAGTATGAAGCGATCATCGAGCTGCTCGATCGCTATCTGAAGGCGCCCGACAACGCAGCGCTCGCAGCGTTCGCGCGCGAACAACTCCCGATGTTGCGCTCGCAGGTCAGGGACGCCGAGCGTACCATGGCGGACAAGTAGCCGTTTTACTTGTCGTTAGGATGTTGCTGGCTTTGCGGCCGCACGGTGCGATCGCTCTCCGGCATCTTGTCCCGGCCCGCATCGCCGTTGTCGTCCTTGCCGCCCGAAGACGACGTGCCGCTACCGCTCGGATTCGACCGGCTGGCCGTTCCGGTGGTGGGTGTTTCCGCCCGCGGGCTGGCGGAGCTCGCGGCGGGATCACCAGTCACGGCGCCGCGCCCGCTGGGCGCACCGCCCTGCGCCAAAGCCGATCCCGCGGCAAACACCGCGATAACGATGGCAGCAAATTCTGCTTTCATTATCCATTCTCCCTGTCTCTCTGTGGGGCTAACCACCAGGCTCGGCGCTCCGTTCCGAATGATGAATGCCGGGCACGGGGACGAGCAGAGCGGCGGTCCCACGACGGCGCCTCTCAATAGAGTGGAACCAATTCGGCCGATCAGGGTTAGTTGAATCGGGCTGAGCAAAGCGGGTTCCATTTCCTCGCGTCGCACCTTGGCGCTTGATTTCGAATTTGGCTGACGCTCTATTTCATTTCGACCAAACGCGTTGTGCCGCAGATTCGGCCGACGCCTGCGGGGGAATCAGTATGAGCGACCTCGATCCCGGAACTGCATCACGCTCCGGTCGTCGCGTCCCAAAGCCAAAATCCAACGGTACGTCGGAGCCGGATTCCCGGGCGGAATTGTTGCTTGCCTTGCAGGCGATGCGCAGCGGTGACTTTTCGGTGCGCATGAGCGGCGACTATCTCGGCATCGACGGCAAGATTGCCGACACTCTTAACGAAATCATCGCCGCCAACCAACGCATGGCGCAGCAACTCGAACTGGTCGGCCAGGTGGTGGGCCGCGAAGGCAAGACCCGCCAGCGCGTCAAGTTCGGCCTCGCCTCAGGCTCCTGGGCCGACATGGAAGGTTCCGTCAACACGCTGATCGACGACCTGCTGTGGCCGACGCGCGAGGTGACGCGCGCGGTCGCCGCCGTCGCACAAGGAGACCTACTCCAGACTGTCAAGCTCGACGTCGATGGTCGTCCGCTCGGCGGCGAATTTTTGCAGTCGGCGAACATCGTCAATACCATGATCAAGCAGCTCGGCGTGTTCACGTCCGAGGTGACGCGCGTGGCGCGCGAGGTCGGCACCGAGGGCAAGCTCGGCGGCCAGGCCCAGGTGCCGGAGGTGACCGGCGTCTGGAAGGACCTGACCGAGAGCGTCAACTCGATGGCAAACAACCTGACCAACCAGGTTCGCAACATCGCCGAAGTGACGATCGCGGTCGCCAACGGCGATCTGTCGAAGAAGATCACGGTCGACGTCCGCGGCGAGATCCTGCAGCTCAAGGAAGCCATCAACACGATGGTGGACCAACTCCGCTCCTTCGCCTCGGAAGTGACGCGCGTCGCGCGCGAGGTCGGCACCGACGGCAAGCTCGGCGGCCAAGCGATCGTGCCAGGCGTCGCCGGCACCTGGAAGGACCTCACCGACTCCGTCAACGCGATGTGCGGCAACCTGACTGCACAAGTGCGCAACATCGCCAACGTCACCACCGCCGTGGCGCGCGGCGACCTCTCGCGCAAGATCACGGTGGACGTGCGCGGCGAGATCCTGGAGCTGAAGGACACCATCAACACCATGGTGGACCAGCTCAACTCGTTCGCCTCCGAAGTGACGCGCGTCGCGCGCGAGGTCGGCACCGAAGGCAAGCTCGGCGGCCAGGCCCAGGTGCCTGGTGTGGCCGGCACCTGGAAGGACCTCACCGACAACGTCAACTTCATGGCCTCGAACCTGACGGCGCAGGTCCGCAACATCGCCGACGTCGCCACCGCCATCGCGAGCGGCGATCTGTCGAAGAAGATCACGGTGAATGTCTCGGGCGAGATCCTTCAGCTGAAGGAGACGCTCAACACCATGGTCGACCAGCTCAACGCCTTCGCCGGCGAAGTGACGCGCGTCGCCCGCGAGGTCGGCACCGAGGGACGGCTCGGCGGCCAGGCCAACGTGCTCGGCGTCGCCGGAACCTGGAAGGACCTCACCGAGAGCGTCAACTCGATGGCCTCGAACCTCACCGCGCAGGTCCGCAACATCGCCGAGGTGACGACCGCGGTCGCCGGCGGCGACCTCTCCAAGAAGATCACCGTGGACGTGCGCGGCGAAATCCTGGAGCTGAAGGATACCATCAACACCATGGTGGATCAGCTCAACGCCTTCGCCGGCGAAGTCACGCGCGTGGCGCGCGAGGTCGGCACCGAAGGCAAGCTTGGTGGTCAGGCCGTCGTGCGCGGCGTCGCCGGCACATGGAAGGACCTCACCGACAGCGTCAACTCGATGGCCTCGAACCTCACCGGCCAGGTCCGCAACATCGCCGAGGTCGCAACTGCGGTCGCCAAGGGCGATCTGTCGAAGAAGATCACGGTGAACGTGTCGGGCGAAATCCTTCAGCTGAAGGAGACGCTCAACACCATGGTGGACCAGCTCAACGCCTTCGCTGGCGAAGTGACGCGCGTCGCGCGCGAGGTCGGCACCGACGGCAAGCTCGGCGGCCAGGCTGGCGTGCCCGGCGTCGCCGGCACCTGGAAGGATCTCACCGACAGCGTGAACTCGATGGCGGGCAACCTCACCGCCCAGGTCCGCAATATCGCCGAAGTGGCGACCGCGATCGCCGGCGGCGACCTGTCGCGCAAGATCACCGTGGACGTGCGCGGCGAGATCCTGCAGCTCAAGGACACGCTGAACACGATGGTCGACCAGCTCAACCGTTTCGCGGGCGAGGTGACGCGCGTGGCGCGCGAGGTCGGCACCGAAGGCCGTCTCGGCGGTCAGGCCAACGTGCCCGGCGTCGCCGGAACCTGGAAGGATCTCACCGACAGCGTGAATTCGATGGCGGGCAACCTCACCGCCCAGGTCCGCAACATCGCCGAAGTGACGACCGCGGTGGCGCGTGGCGACTTGTCCCGCAAGATCACCGTCGACGTGAAGGGCGAAATCCTCGAGCTCAAGAACACCATCAACACAATGGTGGACCAGCTCAACGGCTTTGCCGGCGAAGTCACGCGCGTGGCGCGCGAGGTCGGCACCGAAGGCAAGCTCGGCGGTCAGGCCGAAGTGCCCGGCGTTGCCGGCACATGGAAGGACCTCACCGACAACGTCAACTTCATGGCATCGAACCTGACGGCGCAGGTCCGCAACATCGCCGAGGTCGCGACCGCCATCGCCGGCGGCGATCTCTCGAAGAAGATCACGGTGGACGTGCGCGGCGAGATCCTTCTCCTGAAGGACACGCTGAACACCATGGTCGAGCAGCTCCGCTCCTTCGCCGCCGAAGTCACGCGCGTCGCCCGCGAGGTCGGCACCGAAGGCCGGCTCGGTGGTCAGGCCGTCGTGCCTGGCGTCGGCGGCACCTGGAAGGATCTGACCGACAACGTCAACCTCCTGGCGGCGAACCTCACCACGCAGGTCCGCAACATCGCCGAAGTGACGACCGCGGTGGCGCGCGGCGACTTGTCCCGCAAGATCACCGTCGACGTGAAGGGCGAAATCCTCGAGCTCAAGAACACCATCAACACCATGGTGGACCAGCTCAACGCCTTCGCCGGCGAAGTGACGCGCGTGGCGCGCGAGGTCGGCACCGAAGGCAAGCTCGGCGGCCAGGCGCAGGTGCCCGGCGTTGCCGGCACATGGAAGGACCTCACCGACACCGTGAACCTGATGGCTGCGAACCTGACCGAGCAGGTGCGCGGCATCGTCAAGGTGGTGACGGCGGTCGCCAACGGCGATCTCAAGCAGAACCTGACGATGAAATCTCGCGGCGAGGTCGCCGCTCTCGCCGACACCATCAACAACATGACCGAGACGCTGGCGACCTTCGCCGATCAGGTGACGTCGGTGGCACGCGAGGTCGGCGTCGAAGGCCGGCTCGGCGGCCAGGCCAACGTGCCGGGTGCTGCCGGCACCTGGAAAGATCTCACCGGCAACGTGAACCTTCTGGCTGCCAACCTCACCTCGCAGGTGCGCGCGATCGCGGAAGTCGCGACCGCCGTGACCAAGGGCGACCTGACGCGGTCGATCCAAGTCGACGCCCGCGGGGAAGTCGCGGAGCTGAAGGACAACATCAATACGATGATCACGAATCTCCGTTTGACGACGGACGTGAACACCGAGCAGGACTGGCTGAAGACCAACCTCGCCAAATTCACCAACATGCTCCAGGGCCAGCGCGATCTCGCCACCGTCGGCCGGCTGCTGCTCACCGAGCTGTCGCCGCTGGTGAATGCCCATACCGGCGTGATCTACCAGGTCGAGAACGAGGACAATTCCCAGCTGCTGCTGCTCGCGTCCTACGCCAGCGACGGCATCTATCCCTACCAGAGCGTGCTCCAGTTCGGCGAAGGACTGGTCGGCCAGTGCGCCCTCGACAAGCGGCCGCGCATGGTTTCCGACATCCCGTCCGACGTTGTGCCGATCAACTCGGCGCTGCTCCGCGTCGCGCCGAAAAATCTCGTCGTGCTGCCTGTCCTGTTCGAAGGCCAGGTCAAGGCCGTGATCGAACTCGCCTCCCTCGTCTCCTTCACGACCTCGCAGATGACGTTCCTGGAGCAGCTCACCGACTCCATCGGCATCGTTCTGAACTCGATCGAGGCGACGATGCAGACCGAAGGCCTGCTCAAACAGTCGCAGCAGCTCGCCGGCGAGCTACAGACCCAGCAGCGCGAATTGCAACAGACCAACGACCAGCTCGAGCAGAAGGCGCAGCAGCTCGCCGAGCGCAACGTCGAGGTCGAACGCAAGAACCAGGAGATCGAGCAGGCCCGGCGCGCTCTGGAGGAAAAGGCCACCGAGCTCGCCCTGACCTCGAAGTACAAGTCCGAATTCCTCGCCAATATGAGCCACGAGTTGCGTACGCCGCTAAATTCGATCCTGATTCTCGGTCAGCAGCTCACCGATAATCCGGACGGCAATCTCTCGGCCAAGCAGGTCGAGTTCGCCCGCACCATCCACGGCGCCGGCACCGATCTGCTCAACCTCATCAGCGACATTCTCGATCTCTCCAAGATCGAGTCCGGCACGGTGACGGTCGACGCCGAGGAGATCCTGACCGCGAACCTGCTCGAGACCGTCGGGCGGCCCTTCCGGCACGAGGCGGACAACCGCAATCTGTCGTTCAAGATCGACGTCGATCCGAACCTGCCACGCAGCATCGTCACCGATTCCAAGCGCCTGCAACAGGTCCTGAAGAACCTGCTCTCCAACGCCTTCAAGTTCACCGCCGAAGGCGAAGTGCGCCTGAAGGTCGCGGGCGCGATCGGCGGCTGGGGAACGGATCACCCGGTGCTGAACTCCGCGCCGGCCGTGATCGCGTTCGAAGTATCCGATACCGGCATCGGCATTCCGCTGGAGAAGCAGAAGCTGATCTTCGAGGCGTTCCAGCAGGCGGATGCCGGCACCAGCCGAAAATACGGCGGCACCGGACTAGGACTCGCAATCAGCCGCGAACTCGCGAGCCTGCTCGGAGGCGAAATCCATCTGCGCAGCGCGCCGGGCAAGGGCTCGTCCTTCACGATTTATCTGCCGTTGAAATATTCCGGTCCGACGCTCGCGCCGCGGGCCGCCCCGGCGCCGCAGCAATACAGCCAGCCGCCCGCGCTGCAGCCGGCCGCGCCGGAGCAACAACGTGCCATCGAGCAGCTTCCCGACGACCGGTTGAACCTCGAGCCCGGCGACAGCATCCTCCTGATCGTCGAGGACGACCCGCACTACGCGCGTGTGCTGGTTGATCTCGCGCGCGACAAGGGATTCAAGGTGCTGGTCACCGCGCGGGGCGCGGAGGCGCTGGAGCTCGCCAAGCAGTATCAGCCGAGAGCCGTCTCGCTCGATGTGTTCCTGCCCGACATGCTCGGCTGGACCGTACTGAGCCAGCTCAAGCACAATCCGTTGACCCGCCACATCCCCGTGCAGATCATCACGCTCGACGAAGACCGCCAGCATGCGCTGGCGCGTGGCGCGTTCTCATTCGTCAACAAGCCGACCACGCCTGAAGGCGTCGCGGCCGCGCTGACGCAAATCAAGGAATATGCCCGGCCGCGGCGCAAGCGGCTGCTGATCGTCGAGGACAACGAGGCCGAGCAGCTTTCGATCCGCGAGCTGCTCCACCACGACGACATCGAGATCGTGACGACGGCCACCGGCGCGGGCGCACTTTCGACGTTGCGCGAGCAGCCGTGTGACTGCGTGGTGCTCGATCTCAGGCTTCCCGACATGAGCGGCTTCGAGGTGCTGGACCAAGTCCGCAACGACGAGCGACTGTCGAACATCCCGATCGTGGTCTTCACCGGCCGCGAGCTTTCGGCGGAGGAGGACGCGGAACTCCACACCATGGCTCGCAGCATCGTGGTCAAGGGCGTGGAATCGCCGGAGCGCCTGCTCGACGAGACCGCACTGTTCCTGCACCGCGTGATCACGGAGCTGCCGATCGAGAAGCAGCGTATGCTGGAGAAGCTGAACAGTTCCGACGAGGACTTGATCGGCAAGACCGCCCTGCTCGTCGACGACGACGCCCGCAACATATTCGCCCTGTCGAGTGTGCTGGAACGACGCGGCATGAAAGTGCTGACGGCGACGACCGGGAGCGAGGCTGTGACACTGGTCGACTCCAATCCGGAGATCGCGATCGTGCTGATGGACATCATGATGCCGCAGATGGATGGCTATCAGACCATCGGCGTGATCCGCGAGAATCCGGCCTTCGCCCGTCTTCCGATCATCGCGCTGACCGCCAAGGCGATGAAGGGCGACCGGGAGAAATGCCTCGAAGCCGGCGCGTCCGATTACCTCGCCAAACCGGTCAACACCGACCAATTGCTGCTTGCGATCCGCATGTGGCTGCACCGCTGAGTTGGGCCCGCGTATGGACCAGGAAAAGGTCAACATCCTGCTCGTCGACGATCAGCCGGCCAAGCTGCTGGCCTATGAGGTGATCCTGAAGGATCTCGGCGAGAACCTCGTGATCGCCTCATCGGGACGCGAGGCGCTGGAGGTGCTGCTCAAGACCGAGATCGCGGTGATCCTGGTCGACGTCTGCATGCCCGAACTCGACGGCTTCGAACTCGCCGCAATGATCCGCGAGCATCCGCGTTTCCAGAAGACCGCCATGATCTTCATCTCTGCGATCCAGGTCAGCGACATCGACCGGTTGCGCGGCTACGAGATGGGCGCGGTCGACTACGTGCCTGTGCCGGTCGTGCCGGAGGTGCTGCGTGCCAAGATCAGGGTATTTGCCGAGCTCTACCGCAAGACGCGCGAGCTCGAACGGCTGAACCACGAACTCGAGGACCGCGTCCGCGCACGCACCGCGGAGCTGGAGAGCTCCACCGCGAAGCTGCGCGAGAGCGAGCAGCGGCGCAGCATGGCGATCTCTGCCGGCAAGATGGGATCCTGGGATTGGGACTGGAGCAGCGGCGATTGGATGTGGGACGACGGGCAATACCGCATCTTCGGCGTCGACCCGGACAGTTTCGAGGTCAATCCGGCCAACGTCCAGGCGCTGTTGCATCCCGATGACGTCGATCAGTTGCGCAAGGCGATCGCCGAATTCAACAAGGGCACGCGCGCCTATGAAACGGAATTCCGCATTGTGCGGCCCGATGGCGAGGTGCGCTGGTGCGTCGGCACGGCGGCGGCGACAGTCGACGAGCGCGGGCGCGTGGTGCGCGTGAGCGGCGTCACCGTCGATATCACCGAACGCAAGCGCGCCGAGGAGCGGCAGAATCTCCTGGCGCGGGAAGTCGATCATCGCGCCAAGAACGCACTGGCGCTGGCCCAGTCCATCGTGCGCCTCACCCGGGCCGACGAGGTCAAGGACTATGTCAACGCGGTCGAGGGACGCATCAATGCACTGGCGCGCGTGCACACCATTCTGTCGCTGTCCAGCTGGCAGGGCGCCGAACTCTCCAGGCTGATCGACGAGGAGCTTGCGCCCTATTCGCTCGGCGACCAGATCAGATTGGAAGGTCCCGAAGTTCAGTTGCTGCCCGCGACGGCCCAGACGCTGGCGCTCGCACTGCACGAGCTCTTCACCAACTCGGCCAAGTACGGCGCGCTCTCGACTCGATCGGGGCGGCTCGCGATCGATTGGCAGGTCGAGGACGAGCTGCTCACGCTGAGCTGGGAGGAATCCGGCGGTCCGCTGGTCATGACACCGAAATCTCGCGGCTTCGGCACGCGGAGCCTGCTTGCGAGCGTCGAGTCCCAGCTTGGCGGACAGGCGCAGTTCGATTGGCGCGCCGAGGGCCTGTTGTGCCGTCTGGAGGTGCCGCTGACGCGAAAGACGGCGACGGCCGGACTCGGCAAGTTCGACACCGGCGGCTCCGCCGAATTGCAGCGCGCATCCGGCTAACCGGACACCGCGCTCGTCATGCGCTGGGCCATCCGCGCTTCGCGCGGCACCCGCCCTTCCAGCCAGGCTTCCGTTCGGGCGAGATCGCGCAACGCCCTGGCGTAACGGCGCGCCGCGCTTCGCTCTGCTCCGCGCGGTAGCCTGCGGGCCTTGCGCAGGATGTCCGCGGCCGCATGACGATAGGCTAGCGAGCGGTAAAGAAAGACTACCTTACCCATATCGATGTTCCCGTTTTGATGGCACTCATCCTCGCAAGCCCGGCATGAACGTCGGATGAAGCGGACGATGACAATTATTTCAACCGAATGGAACCACAGAATCATGCGGGCGTTGGCATGCCGTTCGGGAATGACCTCCCATGCGCACGAAGAAGTCGTCTGAACTGATCTCTGCCAGTGGCCTCATCAAGCTGATGACGCACGCGATGATGGGCGCAGCCCTCGGCCTCACCTTCAGCCTCGCGCTCGTCGTGTCCAATCCGGCCGTGGCCAACCTGCTGAATAACGGCGGAAGCCAAGCCATTCTGGTGTTCGCCCTCACCCTGGTGACGACGTTCGCGATCGGCGCGACGCTCACCGGCGTCGTGTTCATCATTTATGAGGACAAGCAATCTTGAAGCGCGTGATCCCGCGGGGGGACGCTTTGTCGGGAACTCCGGCGGCGAATAGCGGTTGGCTGCCTGCGTCAAATTAACTCAGGGAGTTTCCCCGCATGAACACGACCAAGCTCGCTCTCGCCGTATTGTTGGCAACCGGCCTTGCCGCCGCACCGTTCGCCGTGCAGGCCAAGTCACACAAGGCCAAGCACGGATCCTCGATGTCATCGTCGCAGACCACCGGCGCCAACACCAAGTCTCCCAAGGGCGCTGATCCTTCCGGCCAGGGCGGCTCCGGGCCCGGCTCCGATCAGGGCGGCACCATGACGAACAAGGGCGGCATGACCAACACCAAATAGTCCACGCCCTGGAAGCCATGGAGGGCTCCGCCGTTGCGGGGCCCTTTCTCTCGCTGCTCGCCGTCACGAGATGCTCTAGCCGCGTCCACTTGCGCGCAATCAGAAGCTGGGCTGCGGCCTCACCGAGGCGGTCGCGCTGCAGCTGCCGGATGGTTGAGCCCAGCTTGAGTATCTCGGCGCCCGCGCGCGCGCACGGTGTTGCCGACTGTCTTCGCGGGACGAAGGCGCACGCGGTCGCGGACGTCAGGCAGAACGTCGCTGCCGCCGGCTGCCTTCCATTCGCCGATCAGGAGGTTGATTCTCCGGCGCAGAACCATCTGCGCCAGGGCCCTTTCTGTGCAGTCGCAGTCGCGCTCGACGAGGTCGCGCACCGACGCTTCGACGTCGGCCATTTCGAGCCTCAAGACTCTGATTTTACGTCGAATTTCATTAATTCTGTTGTCCATGGCTTGTTAGAACAAAATAAGAACATATAGTCAAGCGGATCTCGGAACGGAGAAGGCAGATGCAGATTCAAGGTAAATACGACGCCAAGGCTTTTCTTGGAGAGCAGATGACGCGGGCGCAGGGTCTCAGGCTGAGGCGGCTGAGTGAAGAGGCGCATCAACCGGCCCAATATGCACGGGACCTGTCTTTCGGCGAGGCAGCACGGCGCATCCAGGCGTTGGAGGCTGAGATCGAGTTGGCGAATTCCTTCTAGCCTGCGTCGCGCGCCCGCAACGGTGTGCAGGCGTTGCCGGAACCATGGCTGTGCCGAATGGTTCTCCTCAGCCAAGGGAGAACATGCATGGCACGCAAGGCAAAGAAACGTCGCTACTCTCGCAGTTCCGGCAGCGATGTCGAAAGCGAGATGCGGCGCTACAAGAAGGGCACCGCAAAGAGCGGGCGCGGGGGCCGCGTGAAGAGCCGCAAGCAGGCGATCGCGATCGGACTGTCGAAGGCGCGCAAGAAGGGCAAGAAGGTCCCTAAGAAGGCATCGAAGCGGAAGAGTGCCAAGAAGACGTCCAAAAGCAAAAGGTCGTCAAAGAAGTCGTCGAAGCGCAAATCCAGCAAGCGCTGACGCTAACCTGTCTCAGATCATGCTGCCGGGCATGAAGCATCGGATCGAAATCCCGAACGCAGTCTTCACCGGCCACACCATGGTGCGGCCGGCCCGGTTCGGCTCGGTGATGACGGCTTCGTCCGGCACCTCGATCCACTGCCCGTCCAGACGCACGCGGTAACGGCCGTTGTGCGACTCCCAGTCGGGATCGGCGACGGCAAAGCCATCCGCATCCGAGCAGCACGGACCGAGCTGGCTGCGCAGGCTGTCGAACCATGGTTTCAGAGGGGAATTCGCGTAGCGGCCGTCGTCACGCCCGAGCGCGTGTCCGCCACAGAGCACCAATGGCACGACGAGCAGTGCACTCCTCAGCGAGAGCTTCAATCGATCCATGTCGGCACCGATCAAATTCGAACCGCCGGCAAGTTCCACAAAGCAGCCGCAAGTTCGAAGTTCCGCGATTGCAACCCACCTCTACGACTCCATTGCCGCAGCGGTGTTGGAACTGTGATGATCGAACACGGCTTTTTCGGACGAACTGCGTCATCATCCCTGCGGTTAACGAGAATGTTATCGCTAACCCAACGGAAATTTCGAGGATGAAGAGGAAAGGCGGCCCGAGGGCCGCCTTTTTTAACCTGTGTCGCTCGATGCGCCCGGCTCACGCGAGCGGAACTGCCACGAATCTTGTCGCCTCCGCGCTTTTGACCTGCAACAACACGCTCCGCTTGCCCGACGTTTTGGCCTGCGCCAGTTCCGAACGGACGTCGCCGACATTCTCGACGGCCTTGCCGCCGACATTGAGGATGACATCGCCAGTCTGAATGCCGCGCTGTGCCGCCGGCCCTTGCGGATCGACCTCGGTGACGACGACGCCCTTCTGGCCCGCGCCCTGGACGTCGCCGGCCGGCGCCAGGCTGAGGCCGAGGCGCGGCGTGCCGGCACTCGGCTGCCCCCTGCCCTCGTCGGTGCCATTTCCCTTGGCTTGCCGCTCGTTCGGCAGCTCGCCGAGCGCCAGGGTCACCGTTTTGCTGTCACCCTTGCGGAAGACATCGAGCTTCACCGACGTGCCAGGCGCCAACGTGGCGATGGTGCGGGCGAGGTCACGGGAGTCCTTGATCGTGGTGCCGTTGACGGCAGTAATGACGTCCCCCGCCTCGATGCCGGCCTTCGCCGCCGGGCTGCCGTCCTGCGGATTGTCGACGATCGCGCCGCGCGCCTCCTTGAGGCCGAGGCTGTCGGCAATATCAGACGTCACGGGCTGCACCTGCACGCCGAGCCAGCCTCGGGTGACCACGCCCTTGTCCTTCAATTGCGCGACAACGAGCTTGGCGGTCGAGGCGGGAATATCGAAGCCGATGCCGACCGAGCCGCCCGAGGGCGAGAAGATCGCAGTGTTGACGCCGATCACGTTGCCGTTCATGTCGAAGGCCGGGCCGCCGGAATTGCCCTTGTTGATGGGCGCATCGATCTGGATGAAGTCGTCATAAGGACCATTGCCGATATCCCGGCCGCTGGCCGAGACGATGCCGGCGGTAACAGTGCCGCCAAGACCGAAGGGATTGCCGACCGCGACCACCCAGTCGCCGATGCGCGGCTTCTGGTCGGAGAATTTGACGAACGGAAAGTCCTTCTTGCCATCGACCTTGATCAGCGCGAGATCGGTCTTCGGATCGGTGCCGACGACTTTCGCAGTGTAGGTCGTACCGTCATCCATCGTCACCTGAACCGACTCGGCATGATCGACGACGTGGTTGTTGGTCACGGCATAGCCGTCGGGCGAAATGAAGAAGCCGGAGCCTTCGCCCGTGATCATCTGATGGCGCTGGCGCGGCATGCCGTTCATACCACCCGGGAAGCGGAAGCCGAACTGTCGGGAGAACTGGTCGAACGGCGTATCCTCGTCCGAATCCATCCGGTTCTGCTGCAGCATCGCGGTCTTGTCGTTGTCCTGGTCGATCTTCACCCGCACCGAGATCACCGCGGGTTTGACCTTGCTGACCAGATCGCCGAAGCCCGCCGGCGTAGCCGCGGCTTCCGCAGCCTGAGCCGGCGCAATGAAGGAGTTCGTACCGAACGGCGCGGAGCCTGGCGCCATTGACAGGGCGGCCACGCCCAGCGCGGCCACGGTGCCGAGCAGCGCGAGCCGGCGCGACCTCAAGATCTTGCGGGACGTGGTGGTGTCGGAATTGACGCGATCGTTCATGTCGAAATATCCATGTTGAGCTGGTGTCGCCTTGTCCTCAACATGGTCGCTGCCACCTTACGGCGTCCCGTCCGTCCGATTAAATCTCGGCAAAGAATGGCAAAGCGGGCGCGGCAGGCAAATCGTCGCTGCTCATTTGATGCAGCTCAACACGGGCGCTTCGCGCAGTGAAAAACTGCAACCATGAGGTCCACCGGAGGCGCGCCATGTACAAAGACATTCTCGTCCACATTCCCACCGAACGTCCCATGCGTTCTGCGATCGAAGGCTCGATCTCGCTCGCGGCGCACCTCAACGCGCATCTCAACGCGGTCGCGGTCGGCTATGTCGCAACCAGTGCAGCTTACGTGATGGAGGGCGGCGCGGCGGTGGCGGCCGTGTTCGAACTGGAGCGCGAGCGCGCCGTTGAGCGGGCCGAGGCCGCGCTCGCGGTGTTCAGGAGCGAGGCGGCAAACGCCGGCGTCTCCTACGCCAGCCATGCGCTCGGGGCGATCCCGGCGGATGCCGCCGTCTCGCTCGGCCAGATGGCGCGACTGCACGACCTCAGCATCGTGCTCCAGCCTGATCCGACGCAAGGCTCGTTCGACAACGACGTGCCAGGCGAGATCCTGTTTCAGGCGGGCGGCCCGGTGCTGTTCCTGCCCTACACCTTCCGGGGAGCCTTCAACGCAAACCGGGTCGGCATCTGCTGGGACGGCAGCCGCCTCGCTGCCCGCGCCGTGCGCGACGCAGCAACGTTCCTGGCGCGCGCCGCAGAGATCGTGATCATCACCATCAACGAGGCCGACGCCGTCTCCGGTGAGGCTTCAGCGAGCAGCCTGGCAAGACATCTCGGCCGGCGCGGGCTGTCGACCCGCACGGTCGGCCTGTCGGCAACGCGCGCCGACATTCAACCGACCATCCTGTCGCTTGCAGCGGACGAGAGCCTCGACCTCCTGGTGATGGGCGGCTACGGCCATTCGCGGTTGCAGGAGCGCGTTCTCGGGGGCGTCACCCGCGCCATGCTGGAAGCCATGACAGTCCCGACGCTGATGTCGCATTGAGCCGAGCCGGCCTGGCGCCATTACGCCGCGACCGGAGCCTCCCACGTCGCGGGCGCGGCAGCGTCCTCATCGCGTTGCACATTGCACGCGTTGAAATGCGCCTTGAGTTCGACTTCCGCGAGATGTTCAAAATGTTCGGCCTGGCCGAGGAGTTCCCAGTTCTGGAGCGGCCGGTAGGCCGCCTGCTGACGACAGAGGGACGCCAGCGCCCGGTAGCGACGTACGTTCTCCATGAGACCCTCCCTCGCATCTGCCAAGGTTATTGCCTTGATTTGCGTCAGGCCGATGGCGGTCATGCAAAAGATTTGCTGCGCCCCCTCGCCTGATCTCGGCTCGTTCTTGGGAAATGCGTATTCGGGTCAAAGTTCCAAAATGGCGCCGACAGGCGCTCGGCCTCCCCGAGTCTAGCGGATACGGCCTCCGTCGCTTACGCGCATGCGCCCCGCAGGAACTCGGCCCGCCTCGGCGGCGATGCGAATGGCGGCGATATTGGCGGCGTAGTCCGCAGCGCTGTTGCCGCGAAACACGGCGGAACCCGCGACGAGCGTATCGGCACCCGCTGCGGCCACGGCAGCGGCATTGTCGCGCGTGATGCCGCCATCGACTTCGAGTCGGATCGGCCGCTCGCCGATCATGGTCCTAATCCGCTTGATCTTCTCGATCTGCGATCCGATGAACGATTGGCCGCCAAAGCCCGGATTGACCGTCATCAGCAGCACGAGATCGATGCGGTCGAGCACGTATTCGATCGCAGCCTCCGGCGTTGACGGACAAAGGCTGACGCCAGCTTTCCTGCCGAGCGAGCGGATGGCCTGGAGCGAGCGGTCGAGATGCGGGCCGGCTTCGGCGTGCACCGTGATGAAGTCCGCTCCGGCTTTCGCGAACGCCTCGAGATAAGGATCGGTCGGGGCGATCATCAAATGCACGTCGAAGACCTTCTTCGTCAACGGCCGGATCGCCTTGATGACGTCAGCACCGAAACTGATGTTCGGCACGAAATGCCCATCCATGACGTCGCAATGGATCCAGTCGGCCCCGGCCGAATCGATCGCCGCGATCTCCTCGCCGAGGCGCGCGAAATCCGCCGCCAGAATCGACGGAGCGATGAGAATGTCTTCGGTCATGGCGCTCCACTCCGCGCATCGGCGCCGCCGCTGAACACGCGGCTCGCAAGGACGTCCATGGGATCGATGGTCTCGAGGTCGGCGACATCGAGCATGCGATTGAGATCGGACACCAGACGATCGGCTTGCCGCAGGCGGATGCGGTCGACCGCGTTGCGGATCGACCGGGCGTTGGAGAAGAACGGCTGGGTCCGGCGCAGCGCGATGTATTTCTCGAACGCCTCGCGCGCGGCTGCCGAGAAGCGATAACCCCGCTCCTTCAGCATCAGCTCGGCGATGACGAGCAGCTCGGCTTCCGCATAGTCGGGAAATTCGATGTGATGGGCGATGCGCGAACGGAAACCGGGGTTGGACGCGAAGAAGCTCGTCATCCGCTCGCCATAGCCGGCGAGGATCACGACGAGGTCTTCGCGCTGGTTCTCCATCACCTGGAGCAGGATCTCGATCGATTCCTGGCCATAGTCGCGCTCGTTATCGGGACGATGCAGGTAATAGGCCTCGTCGATGAACAATACGCCACCCATCGCCTTCTTCAGGATCTCCTTGGTTTTCGGCGCGGTGTGGCCGATATACTGGCCGACGAGATCGTCACGCGTCACCGAAATCACCTGCCCGCGCCGCACGAAGCCGAGGCCGTGCAGGATCCTGGCCATGCGCAGCGCCACGGTGGTCTTGCCGGTGCCGGGATTGCCCGTGAACGACATATGCAGCGTCGGCGGCGCGGAGGCGAGGCCCGCACGCTGCCGGATACGCTCGATCAGCAGCAGCGAGGCGATCTGGCGCACGCGGTTCTTCACCGGCTTGAGCCCGATCAATTCCTGGTCGAGCTGTTGCAGCGTATCGGTGATCCCGGCCGCTTCGGCCTCCTTGCGAAGATCGAAACGCGGCTCGCTCTGTTCGGTCGTCGTTGCATGGGGAAGATCAAGCATCGGCACCTCGAAGAAAAGAGCTTCGCCGCTGGGAGCGGCGAAGCAGTGGTCCGCCAAGGATGCGGAGCAGGGAGAGCTCCGCGCGGAGGAAGTGTTATTGAGAGGCGTTGGCGGCCGGCTTTCGCACGGCGGTGTAGCGGATCGCGCGTCCGGCCACTTCCTGCCGCACCAGTTCGAACTCCGCCTCTTGCTTCGGCCGGTTGACGAGGAACGAGATCCGCACCGACTCCCAGCCATGGCTGGCATCGAAGCCGCTGATGCGGATGTAGCTGTCGCCGTAAACCCTGCGGCACTCGGCGAGCTCCATCATCACTCCGGCGGCGTCCTGAAGATCGAACATCGGCAGGCCCCACATCTCCCAATAGGTGTTGCGGGGATGCGGATCGTCGGTGAACTCGATGTTCACCGCCCAGCCGTTGGCAAGGCAATATTGCACTTGGCTGGTGATCTGCTCGTCGGTCAGATCGGGCAGGAACGAGAAGCAGCCCTGGGTGATCTTCATCTCAATTCTCCTCAGACGGTTTCCAGCGCCGTCGGCACGAAGTCCGGCGTATCGGTGGATTGATAGTTGAAGGTGACGTCCTTCCAGACCTCGAGCGCGGCCTTCAGCGGCGTGCAGGTCTGGGCCGCCTGGGCGAGGATCTCCGGCCCTTCGTGGACGTAGTCGCGGCCCTCATTGCGGGCGAGGATCATCGCTTCCAGCGCCACGCGATTGGCGGTCGCGCCGGCCGCAATGCCCATGGGATGGCCGATGGTGCCGCCGCCGAATTGCAGCACGACGTCTTCGCCCAGGAGATCAAGCAGCTGATGCATCTGGCCGGCGTGGATGCCGCCGGAGGCGACCGGCATCATCTTGTTGAGGCTCGCCCATGACTGGTCGAAGAACAGGCCATGCTCGAGCTTGGTCGGGTTGAAGTCCTCGCGGCAGACGTCGTAGTAGCCGCGCGTGGTGTTGGGGTCGCCTTCGAGCTTGCCGACCACCGTGCCGGCATGGATGTGGTCGACGCCGGCGAGCCGCATCCACTTCGCGATGACGCGGAACGACACGCCATGGCTCTTCTGCCGCGTATAGGTCGAATGGCCGGCGCGGTGCAGATGCAGGATCATGTCGTTCCGCCGCGCCCATTTGGCCATCGACTGGATTGCGGTGTAGCCGATCACGAGGTCGATCATGACGATGCATGACCCGAGTTCCTTGGCGAACTCTGCACGCTCGTACATATCCTCCATCGTGCCCGCGGTGACATTCAGGTAGGTGCCCTTGACCTCGCCCGAGGCCGCCTGCGCCCTGTTCACCGCCTCCATGCAGTAGAGAAATCGGTCACGCCAATGCATGAAGGGCTGCGAGTTGATGTTCTCGTCGTCCTTGGTGAAGTCCAGCCCGCCCTTCAGCGCCTCGTAGACCACGCGGCCGTAGTTGCGCCCCGAAAGTCCGAGCTTCGGCTTCACCGTTGCACCCAGCAGCGGCCGGCCGAACTTGTCGAGCCGTTCGCGCTCGACCACGATGCCGGTCGCCGGCCCCTGGAACGTCTTCACATAGGCGACCGGGAAACGCATGTCCTCCAGCCGCAGCGCCTTGAGCGGCTTGAAGCCGAACACGTTGCCGATGATCGAGGCGGACAGGTTCGCGATCGACCCCGGCTCGAACAGGTCGAGGTCATAGGCGATGTAGGCGAAGTACGAGCCCGGCGTGCCCGGCACCGGATCGACGCGATAGCATTTGGCGCGATATTTCTCGGCCGCCGTCAGGCGATCCGTCCACACCACCGTCCAGGTCGCGGTCGAGGATTCTCCAGCCACCGCAGCAGAGGCCTCGATGGGGTCGACGCCTTCCTGCGGCGTGACGCGGAACAGCGCGATGACGTCGGTGTCCTTCGGCGTGTAGTCGGGCTCCCAATAGCCCATGCGCTTGTATTCCATCACGCCGGAGCGATAGCGCTCCTTGCCGCGGACCGTGCCTGCATGTGCGTTCATGTCTCTCTCCTGCTCTCTTCTCTGCTCTATCTGATTGACTAGGCCGCTACGGACTCGCGGGCGTCGACGCGCGGATCGAGCTCGCCGGCGCGATAGCGCCGCGCCATCTCGCTCATCGGGACCACCTTGATCCTGCTCGCATGGCCCGCCGTGCCGAACTGCTCGAAGCGCTCGCGGCAAAGTTCGCGCATCGCATCCACCGCGGGTTTGAGGAATTTACGCGGATCGAACTCGGAGCGTGCCTGCGCAGCCACTTTTCGGAACACGGCGGTCATGGCCAGCCGGCAATCGGTGTCGATATTGACCTTGCGCACGCCGCTCTTGATGCCGCGGACGATCTCGTCCACCGGCACGCCCCAGGTCTGCGGCATCTCGCCACCGAACTGGTTGAACATGTCCTGAAGCGACTGCGGCACCGAGGACGAGCCGTGCATGACCAGATGGGTGTTTGGCAGCCGGCGATGGATCTCCTCCACCACGCGCATCGCCAGGATGTCACCATCCGGCTTGCGGCTGAACTTGTAGGCGCCGTGCGAGGTGCCCATCGCGATCGCCAGAGCGTCGACCTTCGTTGCCCGGACGAAATCGACTGCCTGGTCGGGATCGGTCAAGAGCTGATCGTGGCTGACCTTGCCCTCGACGCCGTGACCGTCCTCCTGCTCGCCGCCGCCGTGCTCGAGCGAGCCGAGCACGCCGAGTTCGCCCTCGACCGACGCTCCGACCCAATGCGCGAGATCGACGACGCGGCGGGTGATCGCGACGTTGTAGTCGTAGTCGGCCGCCGTCTTTGCGTCGGCCTTCAGCGAGCCGTCCATCATGACCGACGTAAAACCGTGGGCGATGGCCGAGGCACAGGTCGCCTCGTCATTGCCGTGGTCCTGGTGCATGCAGATCGGGATGTCGGGATAAGTCCGCTCCAGCGCGTCGATCATGTGCGAGAGCATGAGATCGCCGGCATAGCTGCGCGCACCGCGTGAGGCCTGGATGATGACGGGCGCATCGACCTCGGCCGCCGCCTGCATGATCGCGATGCCTTGCTCCATATTGTTGATGTTGAAAGCCGGCACGGCATAACCGTGACTGGCGGCATGATCGAGCAGCTGGCGAAGTGTGATACGGGCCACGGGACGTCCTCCTTATTGTCTCTTGCGGGCGATCGACCGGCGGGCGGCTTCCGCAATGCTTTGCGGTGTGATGCCGAACTCGCGGTACAGTACGGGCGCAGGCGCCGAGGCGCCGAAGCCGCGCATGCCGACGAACTCGCCGTCGGCGCCGATCCAGCGCGGCCAGTCGCCCAGCACCGCCGCCTCGATCCCGACGCGCGGCGCGGTGCCGAGCACGGTGGCGCGGTAGTCGTCCGGCTGCTCCTCGAACAGGGCGAAGCACGGCGCGGAGACCACGGCCGCACGGATGTGCTCGGTCGCGAGCAGGCGGGCGGCGTCCAGGGCTATCGCCACTTCCGAGCCGGTTGCGATCAGCGTCACGTCGCGGCCGCCGTCCGGCGAGACGACGAGGTAGGCACCGCGCGCGACGCGGTTTTTCCCGCGCGCATCGCTGCGGAAGGTCGGTAAAGCCTGCCGCGACAGGCACAACACGGACGCACGATGCTCCGCCGCCAGCGCGCAGTCCCAGGCCTCGAGCGTCTCCACGGCATCAGCCGGCCGGAACACGAGCAGGTTGGGAATTACGCGCAGCGCCGCGAGATGCTCGACCGGCTGGTGCGTCGGGCCATCCTCTCCGAGTCCGATGGAGTCGTGCGTCATCACATGGATCACGCGCAGGCGCATCAGGGCCGCAAGTCGGATCGCAGGCCGGCTGTAGTCGGAGAACGCGAGGAACGTGCCGCCGTACGGGATGAAGCCGCCATGCAGCGCGAGGCCGTTCATCGCAGCTGCCATACCGTGCTCGCGAATGCCGTAATGGATGTAGTCGCCGCCGAACGCGCCGTTCCTGACCGGAGCCTGCGCCTTGGCATGCGTCAGGTTCGAATGTGTCAGGTCCGCCGAACCGCCGACCAGGCCGGGAATTGTCCCGGCGATGCCGTCGAGCACCTGTTGCGAGGCCTGCCGCGTCGCGAGTTTTGGCCGCTCACTGGCAAAGCGCTCGCGCAATTTCGCCGCGGCCAGCGCATAGGCGGCGGGCAGAGCCACAGCCTTGCCCTCGACGAACAGATCGCGCTGCTCGGGCGTTGCAGCTTCGTAGCGATCGAGCCAGGCGAGGCGATCGACCTGCCCGCGCTGCCCGATCATCCGCCAGGCCTTGAGCACCGGGATCGGCACCACGAAGGGCTGATAGTCCCAACCAAGATTCCGGCGCGCCGCCGCCGTCTGCTCGGTGCCGAGCGGCGCGCCATGCGCCTTTTCGGTGCCCTGCCTATCAGGCGCGCCATAGCCGATGATGGTGCGGCAGGCGATCAGCGACGGCTGTGCGGTCTCCCGCTCCTCGGCAATCGCCTGTGCCACGGCTTCGGGATCGTGCCCGTCGACCCGACGCACCGACCAGCCGGAGGCGGCGAAGCGCGCAAGCTGGTCATCCGACGTCGCAAGCGAGGTCGGGCCGTCGATGGAGATGCCGTTGTCATCGAACAGCACGATCAGCCGGCCGAGCCCGAGATGGCCGGCGAGCGAGATCGCCTCCTGGCTGATGCCCTCCATCAGGCAGCCGTCGCCCGCGATGACATAGGTGAAGTGATCGACGAGGCTGTCGCCATGCCGCGCATTGGCCATGCGCTCGGCGAGCGCCATGCCGACGGCGGTCGCGATGCCCTGCCCCAGCGGTCCCGTTGTGGTCTCGACGCCGCGCGTGTGGCCATATTCGGGATGGCCCGGCGTCTTCGAGCCCCATTGCCTGAAGGCCTTGATGTCGTCAAGGCTGACATCGCCGCCGGTCAAATGCAGCAGCGCATAGAGCAGCATCGATCCGTGGCCCGCCGACAGCACGAAGCGGTCGCGGTCGGGCCAGTTGGGATGCGCCGAGTCGAATTTGAGAAAGCGCGAGAACAGCACGGTCGCGACATCGGCCATGCCCATGGGTAGCCCGGGATGGCCGGACTGCGAGGTCTCGATAGCGTCCACAGCGAGGAAGCGGACAGCGTTGGCGAGATCGTGGTGCGTGACCGCCATGAGGTCGGCTTCGGCGTGGACGGAGATGTTCATCGGATTCTCTCCTCGTTCACTTCAGGTTTCGCTTGCGCTCGATCAGCTGCATGATCAGCGGCGTCAGGATCAGCTGCATCGCGAGGTCGAGCTTCGCGCCCGGACACACGATCGAGTTCGCGCGGGACATCCAGCTCTGCGGCAGCATCGAGAGCAGGTAGGGGAAGTCGATGCCGCGCGGGTTTTTGAAGCGGATCACGACCATCGATTCATCCGGCGTCGGGATCCAGCGCGCGATGAACGGGTTGGAGGTGTCCACCGTCGGCACGCGCTGGAAGTTGATGTCGGTCTCGGTGAATTGCGGGCAGATGTAGTGGATGTAGTCCGGCATCCGCCGCAGGATGGTGTCGGTAACGGCCTCTGTCGAATAGCCGCGCGCGCTGCGATCGCGGTGCAGCTTCTGGATCCATTCGAGATTGATGACGGGCACGACGCCGATCTTCAGATCGGCATAGCGCGCGACATTCACCTTGTCCGTGACCACGGCGCCGTGCAGGCCTTCGTAGAACAGCAGATCGGAGTTCTCCGGCAGCTGCTTCCAGTCGGTGAAGGTGCCGGGTGCCGCGCCGTGCAGCGCCGATTCCTCGGCATCGTGGACGTAGTGCCGCGTCACCGCGGTGCCGGTCTCGCCGTAATCGCGGAATGCGCGCTCCAGCTCCTCGAACAGGTTGGTCTCGGGGCTGAAATGGCTGAAATGCTTGTTGCCGCGTTCGGCCTCCTTCGCCATCTGCGCGCGCATCTCGGCGCGGTCGTAGCGGTGGAAGGCGTCACCCTCGATGTAGACCGCGTTGACCTTCTCGCGGAAGAATATCTGCTCGAAGGTCTTCTTGACCGAGGTGGTGCCGGCGCCGGAGGAGCCGGTAATGGAGATGATCGGATGCTTCCTGGACATGGCGCGCCTCGCTCAGAGCCGGAAGAAGCCACGCCGCGCGAACAGCGGCGCGGAGACGCTGGCAACCAGCAGCGGATCGCAATGCAGCTCCTCGACGCGCCGGACCTCGTTGCTCGAGCCCATGATCAGCGGGACGCGCTGGTGCAGGCTCTGCGCCGATAATTCGAGGATGCGCTCGCGTCCCGTCGAGGCCGAACCGCCGGCCTGCTCCATGATCATCGCCATCGGATGCGCCTCGTAGGTGAGGCGAAGGCGGCCGTCGCCATAGCCGGGCCGCGCGTCCGAAGGATAGAGGAACACGCCGCCGCGGGTGAGGATGCGATAGGCTTCCGCGACCAGCGAGCCGATCCAGCGCATGTTGAAATCGTGGTTGGCGGGCCCTTCGACACCGGCCAGGCATTCGTCGATGAAGGCGCGCACCGGCGGATCCCAATGCCGGCGGTTCGATGCGTTGATCGCGAACTCGTCGCCGGCCTCGGGAATCTGCACGCCGCTGCGCGTGAGGCGGAAGCAGCCGGACTTGCGATCGAGCGTGAAGATGTCGACGCCGTCGCCGAGCGTCAGCACCAGCGAGGTCTGGGGGCCGTAGGTGACGAAGCCGGCCGCGAGCTGCGCCGAGCCGCGCTGATGGAAGGCCAGTGAGAGATCGCCGGGTGCCGGCAGGATCGAGAAGATCGTGCCGACGGTCATGTTGATGTCGATGTTGGAGGAGCCGTCGAGCGGATCTATCGCGATGCAGATGCGCCCCTGCCGGTCGACGATCTGGGCCTCGCGCATCTCCTCCGATGCCAGCGCCGCGATCGGCAGCCGGCCGAGGCAGCGGCGCAGGATCGCATCGGCCTGGACGTCGAGATCGCGCTGGAGATCGCCGTCGCTGTTGCGGCCCGTCGTCAGGCCCGAGGCGTCGGCGAGATCGCCGGAGGCGATGAGATCGGCGATCTCGATCGCCGCTGCGGCGATGGCATCGACGGCGCCCGCCACCGCCAGCGCGTGAGGCGCGGTCTCGGAATACCGTTGAAGCTGGTCGTCCAGCCTGAGTTGCCCGGTCATCTGCGTCCATCCCCTCTTCGGCGCCGCATCCGTTTCCTCCCCACTGGAGGTCGGCGCGGTCAGTCCCGGCATCAGGAGATTGACAGGGGCGACTTAATAAGGAAAATTTCTAATCATAATGAGCCTCAAAGAATTTTCTTATAATGGCCCCGGCCATGCGGCGGCCCAGCTCCGGCATCTGACGATCCGGCAGCTGCGCTCGCTTGCGGCGCTTTCGGCCAAGGGCAGCGTGACGGCGGCATCCAGCCACCTCGGGCTGACGCAGCCGGCCGTGACCCAGCAGCTCCGGCAGCTGCAGGACCTCGCCGGCCTGCCGCTGGTGCAGCGGACCGGTGACGGCATGCTGCTGACGGAAGCGGGCAAGGAGGTGCTGGCGCTGGCCGAGCGGGTGGAGGCCGCCATCACGGATTGTCAGGGCGCGCTCGACCTGCTCGCGGGGCGGACCGGCGGCACGGTGCATCTCGGCGCGGTCTCGACCGCGAAATATTTCGTGCCGCATGCGATCGCGGCGTTCTCGAAGCGCTACCCCAAGATCGAGATCAAGCTCACCATCGGCAATCGCGAGGAGATCCGCGAGGCCATGCACGGCTACGACCTCGACTTTGCGGTGATGGGTCGGCCACCGGCCGACGTCACCGTCGACGTCCGACAGCTCGGGCGCAATCCGCACGTCATCGTCGCGCGCAAGGGACACTGGCTGGAGAAGGATTCCGGCCTCAACCTCACCGACCTCGTGCACGAGACCTTCCTCACCCGCGAGCCCGGCTCGGGCACGCGGACGCTGATGGAGGGCTTGTTCCAGAAGTCGGATCTCGAGCCGATCATCGGCATGGAGATGAGCAGCAACGAGACCATCAAGCAGGCGGTCATCGCCGGGCTCGGCATCGCCTTCATCTCGGCCCACACCGTGGCGCATGAGCTCGCCGAGGGCCGGCTCGTCGTGCTTGATGTCGCGGGCCTGCCGATCGTCCGGCAATGGTACGTGATCCGCCGCAGCGACAAGGTGCTGCTGCCGCCCGCCCAGGCGATGTTCGATTTTCTGGGATCGGAAGGGTCGAACTATCTGCCCGACGTGCCCGAACTCGGCGGGCGATAGAAGGCCGGCGCTCAGCTCATCAGCTTCATGGCGATGGTCGCCGCCAGAATCACGATGATCTGGAGCAGACGCTCCGTCGTGAAGATGCGGTTGAAGGTGGTCATCGCGTGCCCCGGCCGACGTGGAGAATATTTCGATCGGCCAGTTGCTATCACAGTGGGATGCGGAGACAACTCCGTAATTGCCCTGTGGGCGATCGCGCCTTCGGCGAGCCGGTTCGCGGCCGCGCCGATGGCCGGCGATCAGGCCGCGAGCGGAGCGGCGTGGTCCGTGCGCGTCGCGAAATAGGCTTCCAGCTCCGACAGCGCCCGCGCTTCCCAATCCCTCGCCTGCTCCAGCAGCGACCAGCTCTGGCCCGGGCGGAATGCGGCGGTCTGGCGATAGAGCGATGCGATGCCGCGGTAGCGTCGCACGTTCTCCAAGATGGCGTGACCGTTCATGTCCGAAAACTCCCTCGTCAATCCCGCGGGAGAAACTGCGACCAAATCTTTTTCGAAAAGTTAGCGGCGCGCGGCAAGTTCGCGGATGGTTGCCGGACTGTTGCGCGTCCGCAACGCGCACGGTCCTGCCAGGCCGATTTATTGCGGATTCGTTGCCGCGCTCTCGCTGGAAGGCTTCAGTCCGCCGCTTCTGATGATCGTCACCGTCTTGCGGCAGAGATCGGCAAGGCCGATCAGGAGTATGGCCAGCAAGCAGAACAGGTTGATGGAATCGGCATTCGCGCTGGTCAGCGTGGTGAACCGGAAGACGGGCGGTATGAACGCCCACCATACCAGCGGAATCGTGAGCAGCGCGGCGAATGCCGCCGCCGGCGCGCCCGCAACGAGCGCGAGCACGAACAGGCTGGGCAGGAACGCTGCGAAATAAAGCTTTGCGCCGAGCGCGACGCAGAGGCTCTGAAGCACGGCCGACATGGCGACGACGACAAATCCGAGCAGAAACGCCTGCCACGACCATGGCCGTATCCGCGGTACGCCAAACAGCCCCGCACGCCTCATCAGCCTCCCCCTGCCGCCCATTAACCAGGTGCGCTTGCGACGAAAGTACTACAACCGCCGGTCAACCGCGAGATGGAAATTGTAGCGTCCAAAACTTCATCAGGCGCCGGGTGGCTTCTTGTCCGAGGCTTGGTAAACGCGCGCGCCGTCCTCCAGCGACTACTCCGTCGCCGCATAGAGCAGGCCCGCGACGGGCAGCGCGAGGCCAATGGCCGATGCCAGCGGCCAGCCGCCTTGCGCGAAGGCGAAGGCTCCGACCGCGGAGCCGGCCGCGCCGGCTGCGAAGAACGTCGCCATGTAGAGCCCGTTGAGGCGGCTGCGGTGCTCGTGCCCGAGCGCGAAGATGGCGCGGAAGCCAAGCACGACGTTGCCTTGGACGCCAATGTCGACAGTAACCGCTGCCACCACAAGACAGGCGAGGTTCAGCATCGAGCCGGGCGCGCCGACATAGGTCACGAGGAAGCCGCCGGCCGCGAGCAGCATCGCGACCAGCGTCGCGATGCGGCTATGGCCGTGATCGGCGAGGCGTCCGGCGGTCGGAGCGGCGAACACGCCGGCGACGCCGGCCAGCGCGAACAGCGCGATGCCGCGCTGGGAGAAGCCGAACTCGCCGGCGAGCTGGAGCGGCGCCACCGTCCAGAATAGGGTGAACGCGCCGAACAGGCTCGCCTGATAGAGCGCACGGCGCCGCAGCAGCGGCGTGGTCCGCACCAGATGCGGCATCGACAGCAGCAATTCGTCGTAATGCATCCGCGTCACCGGCTTGCGCTTCGGCAGCGTCATCCGGAGCGCGATCGCGAGCACGATCATCAGCGCGGCGGAGCAGAAGAACACCGCGTGCCACGACAGGGCCGCGGTGACGAAGCTCGACACCGGACGCGCCAGCATGATGCCGAGCATCAGGCCGGTCGAGACGTTGCCGACGACGCGGCCGCGGATGGCTGCCGGCGCCAGATGCGCCGCATAGGGAATGATGATCTGCACGGCGACCGAGCCGAGGCCGATGAACAGCGCGGCGATCAGGAACGGCAGCGCATGGGTGGCGAACGCGGCGGCGAGCAGCGCCGCGGCGCCGAGCGTGATCACCGAGCAGATCAGCGTGCGGTTCTCGACGAGATCGCCGAGCGGCACGATGAGCAGCAGCCCGGTGCCGTAGCCGATCTGCGTCATGGTGGCGATCAGCCCGCTAGCTGCATGCGACAGGCCGAGCGCGGCGCTGATCGGGGCGATCAGCGGCTGGGCATAGTAGATGTTGGCGGCGATCATGCCACAGGCCGCGGCGAGCACGAAAGTCAGGCGCTGCGACACCGCATCCGGCTCGGGCGCGGTCTCGATCGTGGCATTCATCGTCATTCGCATGGACTCCAGATAGGGTATAAGGAATGACCATTCCCTATTATGACAGAAAATTCAGGCGAGCAGCTTCATCGCGACGTCGACGAGGCGCCTCCCGTCGAGCGGCAGACGCGTCTTGCCGACGACGCGCATCCCTTGCGTGATGCAGAGCATCAGCCGCGCGGTCTCGTCGGCGGGGACATGGCAGGGAATCGAGCCGTCGGCCTGCCCGTCGCGGATGAGGCGGGCGATGAGCTTTTCGTTGGTCGCAAGCTGCGCGCTGACGCGGGCCGCGACCACCGGATCGTGCGCGGACAATTCGATGGCGCTGCCGACCACGAGGCAGCCGCGCCGTCCCTCGACCCCCTGGGAGTGCTCGACATAGGACAGCAGCACGTTGCGGATCTGCTCGCGGCCGTTTGCGCCGCGCTCGGCCGCGCTGCGGGTCTGCTCCTGGCGCAGCGCCGTGTAGCGCTCGAAGGCGGCGAGGAACACCGCATGCTTGTCGCGAAACGCCTTGTACACGCTTCCAGTCGCCAGCCGCATCGCCGCGGTGAGGTCGCCGATCGAGGTGGCATGATAACCCCGGTCGCGAAACACGCGTACGGCGCGGTCGAGCGCAGTGTCCATGTCGAATTCCCGGGGACGACCGGGACGACGGGCGGCAGGCCGGGATCGGCGGGTCTTTTGCATAGCGGCATAATAGGGAATGAACGTTTCCGAATAAAGACACGTGGTTGTGAACGGGTCGAGGAGGATTCGACGGACCTGAAGATGCGGCTCTCACTCGTGTCCCGGACAAGCTGCAACGCGTAAGCGTTGCGGCGCGGAGCCGGGACCCAGGGTGCACGGTACGACAACGATTTGGGCCCGGCTCTTCAGCGCGTCGTCGAAGGGACGCTGCGCTGCGTCCAGGGCACGAGCGCAATGTTTGGCGCACGCTCCCTCAACGCCGTCATTGCGAGCCAACGGATCCGCGCAGAGCGCGGCCCGATGACAGGCTCCGCGAAGCAATCCAGAGTCTCTCCGCGGTGAGATTCTGGACTGCTTCGCTGCGCTCGCAATGACGGAGTATGACGCAACGACATCGCTCTTCCAGCTGGTATCTCGCTTGCAGGCACGCCTTCGCATCCTCGCGGCGCGTTTCGCCCGAGCTTTGCCTGGTCACTCCACCCTCTCGATCAAGAGGGCACAGGGAAGACCGGGTGCCGACAGGCACCCGCGGTCCGCTGCGCAAAAGGTGCACGCAGAAAACCGCACAGCAGCATACAGGTGGTGCCGATCACTCGGCCTTCCCTGCGCGATGGTCGGACGGCTTATGCCGCGCTCTCCTGGGAGCCGAGTTCGTTCTGGCCTCCCTCGTCCTTGCGAAATTCACCGGCGCCGCGCCGGTTGACGCGACTGCCGCCTCCGCAAGGAGCTTGACCGTAGCAACGACGGCCAGGACCACACGGTTTTGCCGTACGCACGGCTCGCTTGACCCCATCGGCTCCGACGACGTTGTGCACGTTGCCATCGAAGACCGCCGGGACGAACCTGTCAGCGCCGCTCGTCCGCACGCCGTTCCGGGCTCACGGAGAGCAATCCGCCCTGCCCTTCACCTCTCGTGCACGACGCTGCCGCGTCCACCGCAAGCCCGGCTCGCGAACATGACGACCACACGATCGCCCCTCAAGGATGAGCCGGGATGGGCGACACATACGACAAATCCAAATTTCGGGAAAGTAGGAATATTTTCATGCGAGAGGATTGACACGGGAGCGAAACACCGAATTTCCCGGCGTCATTCCGGGGCGCCGCAAAGCGGCGAGCCCGGAATCCATCTAACCGCTTGTACTGCAGCCCGATGGATTCTCAGGTGCGCAATTGCGCACCATAGCTCGATGCTGCGCATCGCCACGGAATGACAGGAGGGAGAGTGTCACCCCTTTCGCGGCACCGGCGTTCCATCCGCCATCGTCGTCACGCCCTTCCGCTCCACGATCATTCCATACGCATGCGGCTGGCGGTGGACGTCGAAGTTGAAGGTGGTGCGCTTGTAGGAGTCGCAGAGATCGAGATCGCAGCGCGCCAGCGCGATCTCATCGCCCTTGGTGGTGCAGGCCGCGATGATCTCGCCCGAGGGCGCGATGATGCAGCTGCCGCCGATGTGGTCGACGCCCTCCTCGATGCCGGCTTTGGCGACGCCGACCACGAAGGTGCCGTTCTGATAGGCGCCGCCCTGCATCACCAGATGGTTGTGGAACAGCGAGAGATCGTCATGCTCGGGCGCGGGCGGATTGTGCACCGGCGTGTTGTAGCCGATCAGCACCATCTCGACGCCCTGCAGGCCCATGACGCGATAGGTCTCGCTCCAGCGGCGGTCGTTGCAGATCGCCATCCCCATCACGCCGCCGAAGGCATTGGCCACGCCGAAGCCGCTGCCCGGCTCGAAGTAGCGCTTCTCCAGATGCTGAAACTCGCGCCACGGCTCGTGCTCGGCATGGCCGGGCAGATGGACCTTGCGATACTTCAGGACGACCGCGCCGCTCTTGTCGACGAGAATGGAGGTGTTGTAGCGCCTGACAAGTCCGGCCTCGACCGTCAGCTCGGCATAGCCGAGGCAAAAGCCGATCCCGAGCTCGCGCGCGAGATCGAACAGGGCCTGCGTTTCGGGGCCCGGCATCTCGCGCTCGAAGAAACTGTCGATCTCGGCCTGATCTTCGAAATACCAGCGCGGAAAGAACGTGGTCAGCGCCAGCTCGGGATAGACGATCAGGTCGCAGCCGCAGGCCCGAGCCTGGCGCATCAAGGCCATCAGCCTCGCCGTCACCGCGGTCCTGGTCTCGCTCCTCGCGATCGGGCCGAGCTGGCCGGCTGCAATCGTCACAAATCTCGCCACGCGTCATTCCTTCATTTTTACGAGTCGTCGGGCTCGAGCCTACGCCACATGCAAGCCGCCTTCGCCCATCATCCCCATGGCACAATCAAATTCCGTGCCTGCGGGTATCATCGTGGGGACGCCAGGCGCGCTGAAACGGGGGGAAATTCGTTGCCGATCTGCAACGGTTCCCCACGATCTGAAGCCGGACAAAACAAACTCCCATTCCGGCCACGAACCACTCTCACAAGGCCGTGAGACTATCAGGGGAACGACGATGCGTGCACAACGCGTTTGGAAAGTGAATGGGGCCGCCAGCATCGGGCAGCTTCAATCGAGACTGGACGATCTGAACAAGCGTCTCGGCCAGCTCGAAAACCAGCATTCGGATAGCGGCACGCTGGAAGAGCTGAGAGCGATCGCGCTCAGCCTGTCGCGCGAGATCGACGACATCCGCTGCGCCGAGGCCACGGCGGCTTTGAGCGAGCTATTGCGGAAGTAGCGGACGCCCGCGATTCGCATCGCGCGCAAGGAACCAAGTTCCGCCGCCGCCATTTCCATGCAGAGCATGGAGCCAGATCATGAGCAGGCGAGCCGATCTCGCGCGCGGCGGCCTCCACCATCGCGCGCCACTTTGCGTTATGAAGATTTTGGCGCTGTGAGGGATTTCGCATGACATCGGACCCCGAGGAGTCGGTGCGGCTGCAGGGCTACGGCGAGATGACGCTGCGCACGGCCGTCGAGACCTTGATGCTGCTCGCGCCGCGCGAGCGATCCGACGCCGCCATCTTCCGCGTCCGCGACGGCGTTCGCCTCGCACAAAGCGAGATCGCCGAGCTCGCATCAAGCTGGGGCATCGAACCGGCGCCCAACGTGCGATCGCCGAGACTGGTCCCCGAGCAGCACTGGCAAGACATCGTGCGCGGCATGGTGCGCGAGGCCCCGCTGCCGTCGCTGATGGTTGCGTTTCTGGTGGGGGTGCTGGTGGCGCGAAGGTAGCCGCGCCAGAGCTGCTTGCGACAGGGCTACTTCTGTTCGCTTGCCCGCATCTGCTCGGCGAAAGGACGCAGGGCCTCGGACATGTCGTCGAGGCGCTTCTGCCACTCCGCACCGGGCATGAAGGCGATCACCGGCTCATCCCCGGGCGAACCCGTCAGGTACTCTGGATTACGCAAGCCCTCGGCTATCCCGGCTTCCAGCTTCTTGACGATGTCGTCCGGAACGCGCTTGGGGACCGCGAAGCCGCGTTCGGCCGTCGTCACGACCGGAAAGCCCACCTCTTCTGCCGTCGGAACGTCGGGCAGCGATGGAAAACGCTTCTTCGACAGGATCGCGATGACGCGAAGTGGTCCCTTGTTGGTGCCATGCAGTTCGGGAATCTCGCTGAGACTGACCATCCCGACTTCCAGATGCCCGCCCAAAAGATCGGTGCGCTGTGCCGCCGTTCCTCTGTAGGAGATTTCGTTGGGCTCGACCTTCGCGACGGCCGCGAGCATGCGAATGGCCAAATGACCGTTCGTGCCGGCGCCGTTGTGGCCGAAGCTCACCGACCCCGGCTTGCTGCGAAGTGCGGCAATAACAGCCGGCAGATCCTCGAATCTGCTGTTCGCGGGCACCACGATCACGTTCGGATCCTCGACGACCCGTGCGACCAGCCGAATCTCGTCCGTGGTGTATTGGGTCTTGCGGGTCATCGGCAGGAAATTGTAGCCCGGCACGTTGACGACACCCATCGCATAGGCATCGGGCGCTGCGCGCGCGATCGAGGCAAACGCAATCTCGCCGCCGGCACCGGGCTTGTTCAGGACGACAAATTTCGCCTTGCCGCCGAGCGCGCGCTCGACAAAGGGCAGCAGCTTGCGAGCCATGACATCGGTGCCGCCGCCCGGCGCGAAGCCGACCACAACCTCGATCGGCTTGTCGTCCGGCCACGCCGCCCATGCAGGCCCAGAGGCAGCGATGCTGAAAGCACCAAAGAGCGCGATGATTGTCTTGTTCATGATTTCCAGCCCTGTTCTTGTTATTGGCCGATCGCGCTCTCGAACGCGCAACCGGCTATGCGGTCATCTAGCTGTCGGCCCGACCGGATGGCAAGTGGCCATCCCGCGCGCAGGGATTTGATCGCGCGCAAAAGCCTCGACCATGACCCACGCTCGTAGATGCACCGTCATCGAAATCCCGGTAGCTTGCGCATCAGTGTGCGTGAGATATCCTTGATGGCGAAGGCAGCGATTGACGATCTGGAAGGTGGCGCGGCGCCGTGCGCCTGGTTCGAGGGTGTCCCCTCATTCCACCATGCGACATTGCGGGAGCTGGAGCTTCGCCAGGGTGCGCCCGGGCGGCCTGTCGCCCAAGCCTTTCAGATGCGCCCCACCGAGCCGGGATCATGTTCGGACTCGGCATCGAGATCGATCCCGACGCCACGACGCTGAGCTTCGAATCCAGCTATGGGGTGCACGGTTGGATCAAGGCCAGGCGGGTCGTCGTCTCGTTCGAGCCTCGGCCGACAAGTCTCGCCTGAACCTGACGAGCCATGCCACTGCGGCAAGCGCCCCTGCCCCGCCAAATCGGCCGTGGACCCGTCCTGAAAATCGTTGCAAAAAGGCGCTCCCGAGGCGCCGGCGGCCGGTTCGCCAAGTCTCTGGAAACCGTCGATTTTTGGAAGAATGGTCGGAGTGGCAGGATTCGAACCTGCGACCCCTGCGTCCCGAACGCAGTGCTCTACCGGGCTGAGCCACACTCCGACAAGAAGGCGGCTTATAGCGTCGGGTTTGACGCACTGCAAGCGGCCGAGCCGAGGAATTTTATCCCTGTGAAAACGGGTCTTGAAACGCTGATTTTGCCGGCCGGCGAGGCCGGCGCGGAAGCCGCCGCCCGGCGCCTTGCGGCCGGCGGGCTGGTCGCGTTTCCGACCGAGACGGTCTACGGGCTGGGCGCCGACGCCGCCAACGCCACGGCGATCGCCCATCTCTACGCCGCCAAGGGCCGGCCGGCGTTCAATCCGCTGATCGCGCATGTCGCCGACCTCAAGGCCGCGCGGCGGATCGGGCGGTTCGACGCGCGCGCGCTGGAACTTGCCGAGGCGTTCTGGCCGGGGCCGCTGACGCTGGTGGTGCCGAAAACGGACGATTGCCCGGTGGCGGATCTCGCCACTGCTGGTCTCGATACCGTCGCGATTCGCATCCCCGCCCACCCCGTCGCGCAGGCGATCCTGCGCGCCTTCGGCGGCGCCGTGGTGGCGCCGTCCGCCAACATCTCCGGCCACGTCTCGCCGACGCTGGCCGCCCATGTCGCGAGCGACCTAGTGGGGCGGATCGACCTGATCGTCGACGGCGGGCCTGTTGCGGTCGGGGTGGAATCGACCATCGTCGGCTGCTTCGACGCGCCGATGCTGCTCCGCCCCGGCGGACTTGCGCGCGAGCGGATCGAGGCGGTGCTCGGCGCACCCTTGGCGCGGCCGTCTGTGGAGGCCGAAAGCGACGACAGCCAGCCGCTGGCGCCGGGCATGCTGGCCTCGCACTACGCGCCGCGCGCCGATGTGCGGCTCAATGCGCGTGAGGTGGCGCCGGGCGAGGCGCTGCTGGCGTTCGGCCCCGCGCGGCTGCCGGGCGTCGATGCTGCCGCCGCCGTCATGAATCTGTCGCCCACCGGCGATCTCGATGAAGCCGCCGCCAATCTGTTCGGCTATCTTCGCAGCCTCGATGCCCGGGCGCCACGCGCGATCGCGGTGATGGCGATCCCCGAGGAAGGACTTGGCGAAGCGATCAACGACCGGCTGCGCCGGGCTGCGGTTGCCCGATAAGAAGCTTGAGAAGAGACACGAGAATGAACGTCAATAAATCCGCCACCCCGCCGCTTGCGCTCGAATTGATCGACCAATTCCGCAAGATCGTCGGCGACCGCCATGCCATCACCGATGCGACCGACATCGAGCCTTACATTACCGAGGAGCGCAACCTGTTCCACGGCCGCTCGCCGCTGGTGCTGCGCCCGGGCTCGACCGCGGAAGTCTCCGCGATCTGCAAGCTGGCCTCCGCGCACGGAATCGCGCTGGTGCCGCAGGGCGGCAACACCGGGCTCGTCGGCGGGCAGACGCCGCACAATGGCGAGGTGGTGGTGTCGCTGCGCCGGCTCGACAAGATCCGCGAGGTCGACACCGCGTCCAACACCATGACCTGCGAAGCGGGCGTGGTGCTGCAGATCGCGCAAGCGACGGCGGCGGAGGTGGACCGGCTGTTTCCGCTGTCGTTAGGGGCCGAAGGCAGCTGCACCATCGGCGGCAATCTCTCGACCAATGCCGGCGGCACCGCGGCGCTCGCCTATGGCGTCGCGCGCGAGATGGCGCTGGGCCTCGAAGTGGTGCTCGCCGACGGGCGCGTTCTCAATTTGCTGTCGAAGCTGAAGAAGGACAACACCGGCTATAATCTGCACAATCTCTTCATCGGCGCCGAAGGCACGCTCGGCATCATCACGGCGGCGACGTTGAAACTGTTTCCGAGGCCGCGGGCGGTCGAGACCGCCTTCGTCGGGCTGAAATCGCCGGCCGCGGCGCTCGAGCTGCTGACGATCGCGCAAGGCGAGGCCGCCAATGCGCTGACGAGCTTCGAGCTGCTGTCGGAGATGGCGGTCGATTTCTCGGTGCGGCACGGCATCGACGTGCGCGATCCGCTCGAGGCGAAGCATCCCTGGTACGTGCTGATGGAATTGTCTTCGCCGAGCGAGGACGCCCGCACGCCGCTGGAGACGATCCTGACCCGCGCCATGGAGGAGGAGATCGTCGACGACGCCGTGATCGCGGCGAGCCTTGCCCAGCGCGGTGCGTTCTGGAAACTGCGCGACGAGATGTCCGCGGCGCAGAAGCCGGAGGGCGGCTCGATCAAGCACGACATTTCCGTGCCCGTGGCCGCCGTGCCCGCCTTCATTGCCGAGGCCGATGCCGCCGTGGTGAAGCTGATCCCCGGCGCGCGGCCGGTGCCGTTCGGCCATCTCGGCGACGGCAACCTCCACTACAATGTCAGCCAGCCGGTCGGCGCCAATACGGCGGATTTCCTGGCGCGCTGGCACGAGATGAACGCGGTGGTGTTCGAGATCGTGCTGCGCATGGGCGGCTCGATCTCGGCCGAGCACGGCATCGGCGTGCTCAAGCGCGACGAGCTGCCGGAGGTGAAGGACAAGACCGCGATCGAGCTGATGCGCTCCATCAAGGCGATGCTCGACCCGCTCGGCATCATGAATCCGGGGAAGGTGCTGTGAGCGTGCCCCCTGCTCCGCTCGCGATCAGCGCGATCGCGGATGCCGATGTCGAGAACGTCGTCGCGCTGTGGCAGCGCTGCGGCCTGACGCGGCCCTGGAACGATCCGCATGCCGACATCGCGCTGGCGCGGCGGCGCGAGAATTCCACCGTACTGATCGGCCGCGACGGCGGCGCGATCGTCGCGACAGTCATGGTCGGCCATGACGGCCATCGCGGCTGGGTCTATTACGTCGCGGTCGATCCCGACAGCCGGAAGCGCGGCCACGGCCGCGTCATCATGGCCGCGGCCGAGGGCTGGCTGCGCGCGGCCGGAATTCCAAAACTGCAGCTCCTGGTCCGCCGCGACAATGCGCAGGCCAATGCCTTCTATGGGTCGCTGGGCTTCGAGCTATCGACATCCGTGATGTTCCAGAAGTGGCTCGACGGCCGCACGACCACGCCAAGCAACTGAGACCCGCCATGACCATTTCCGATCGCGTCCGCATCAAGGACGTCCGCGTGCTCTCGGACGGCTGGACTCCCCTGAAGACCACGACGTTCGACTACCGGCGCGCCAATGGCGCATGGCAGACGCAGCACCGCGAGACCTATGAGCGCGACAATGCCGCCGCCGTGCTGCCCTACAACCGCGCCCGGCGCACGGTGATCCTGGTGCGGCAGTTCCGACTGCCGGCGTTCATCCGCGGCTACGACGATCTGCTGATCGAGGCGGCCGCCGGCGTGCTTGACAACGCCGAGCCCGAGGCGCGCATCCGCGCCGAGGCCGAGGAGGAGACGGGCTATCGCCTGCACGACGTGCACAAGGTGTTCGAGGCCTTCATGAGTCCCGGCGCCATCACCGAGAAGCTGCATTTCTTCGTCGCCGAATACGAGCCCGAAATGCGCGTCGGCGACGGCGGCGGCCTTGAGCACGAGGGCGAGGACATCGAGGTGCTGGAGCTTTCCATCGACGAGGCACTGGCGATGATCGCCGACGGCCGCATCATCGATGCCAAGGCGATCATGCTGCTGCAATACGCGGCGCTGCACGTGTTCAGGTAGGTGCGCTCTTCACCCTCCCCTGGAGGGGGAGGGTCGATCGCGCGCAGCGCGAGCGGGGTGGGGTGATCCCTCCACTCGGGCACTGTTGGATGTGGAGAGACCGTCACCCCACCCCGTCTCACATTTCGCTACGCTCCATGTGAGCCGACCCTCCCCCTCCAGGGGAGGGTAAGAGGCGCCTTCCACGCGGCTTTAGCGTACAATGCAATTCTGACCTGCGCCGCCTCTCCCCCGGTTGAGCTCACTCCTGACTATCTCTACTCTGCGCCGAACCAAGAACCAGGAGACGCGCCCATGTCCGCTCCGCGCGACGACGAATTCGGCTTTGCGCCCGACTACGATTCCCCCGTTCCCTACATGCAGCGCACGCGGGATTATTACGCGGCGATCGGCTACACCACGCCGTATCGCTGGGCGCATTACACCGAGGCGCCGTTCCAGCCGCTGAAGAAACCGCTGGCACAGTCGCGCGTCACCATCATCACCACGGCCGCGCCGTTCGATCCGGCCAAGGGCGACCAGGGGCCGGGCGCGGCGTATAATGGCGGCGCGAAATTCTACCAGGTCTATGACGGCGACACGTCGAAAGAGCACGATCTGCGCATCTCGCACATCGGCTACGACCGCAAGCACACCTCGGCCACCGACAGCGGCACCTGGTTTCCGCTGCCGCAGCTGTTGAAGGCGAGTGCTGCAGGCCGGATCGGTGAAGTCGCGCCGCGCTTCTTCGGCGCACCCACAAACCGCAGCCACCGCGTCACGCTCGACACCGACGCGCCGGAGATCCTGGCGCGCTGCCTTGCCGACAAGGTCGACGTCGCCGTGCTGGTGCCGAACTGCCCCGTCTGTCACCAGACCACGGCGCTGGTGGCGCGGCATCTGGAGCGGAACGGCATTGCGACCGTGGTCATGGGATGCGCCAAGGACATCATCGAGCACGCCGCCGTGCCGCGCTTCCTCTTCAGCGACTTCCCGCTCGGAAATTCCGCCGGCAAGCCGCATGACATCGCCTCGCAGGCGCAGACGCTCGAGCTGGCGCTCAAGCTGCTGGAGACCGCGAGCGGTCCGCAGACCACGATGCAGTCGCCGCTGCGCTGGAGCGAGGATGCCTCCTGGAAGCTCGACTACAACAACGTCGCGCAGCTCTCTCACGAAGAGCTGGCGCGGCGCCGCGCCGAGTTCGACAAGCAGAAGGAGATCGCGCGCGGCAACCGCGCCGCCTGACGTCCTCCGACAACAACAAATAAGAGGAGAGCGACGTGACGCGACCGTTCGAAGGCGTGAAGATCCTGGACTTCACGCAAGTGCTGGCCGGCCCCTATGCGAGCTACCAGCTCGCGCTGCTGGGGGCCGAAATCATCAAGGTCGAGCGGCGCGAAGGCGAGGACATGCGCCGCACGCCGCTTTCCCGCGAATGGGCCGAGCGCGGGCTGGCGCCGGCGTTCCAGGCCGTCAACGGCAACAAGCGCAGCCTGACGCTCGACCTGCAGAAGCCGGAGGCGATCGCGATCGTGAAGAAGCTCGCAGACACCGTCGACGTCGTCATGGAGAATTTCCGCCCGGGTGTGATGGACAGGCTCGGCATCGGCTACGAGGCGCTCTCCGCGATCAATCCGAAGCTGATCTATTGCGCGGTCTCCGGCTTCGGTCAGACCGGTCCGGACCGCCTGCGGCCCGGCTATGACGGCAAGATGCAGGCGCTGTCCGGCATTATGGCCATCACCGGCCACCCCGAGACGGGGCCGACCCGCGCCGGCTTTGCCGTATGCGATGTGCTGTCGGGCGCGACGGCCGCGTTCGGCGTGTCGAGCGCCCTATATCAGCGCGACCGCACCGGCAAGGGCCAGCTCATCGACGTCTCCATGCTGGAGGCGACGCTGGCTTTTCTCTCCGGGCAGATCGCGGACTGGTCGGTCGCCGGTCATCGTCAGCAGCTGTCGGGCAACCAGGCAGTCAGCCGCAGGACCACGGCGAATCTGTTCAAATGCGGCGACGGCCATATCCTGCTCGCCGTCAACAACGAGAAGCAGTACCGCGCGCTGATGAGCGCGCTCGGCCGCGAGGACGCGCTGAGCGACCCGCGCTTCGCCGACTGGTTTTCACGCAACGAGAACGAGCCCGCGCTCCGCGCGATCATCGAGGAGGCGCTCGCGGCAAGGCCGGCGCGCGAATGGGAGACGATCCTGGAAGATGCCGGCGCGCCCTGCGCCAGCATCTGGAAGGTCGAGGAGGTCATCGACCATCCGCAAGTGAAGGCGCGCGGCGCGATCCAGGAGCTGGATACGCCGTACGGCCGGCTGCGCTTTGCCGGCAGCGGATTCAAGCTCGCGCATGGCGGCGGCAGGCTGGATCGGATGGCGCCGGAGCTGGGGGCGGATACGGATGCGGTGCTCGGCGAGCTCGGATTCGATGCGGCGGAGATCGCGCAGTTGCGGACAAGAGAGATCGTGTAGGCCGTCACACACTCCGCCGCCGCAGCTAGACTAAAACAGCGATCCCTGCCCGTCATCTGACGAGGCAGCAGCAACCTTCCGCACCGCCTTCCTGGGCTTCGCAGCCTCCGCCTCCCTCTCCTCCGCGCTGATCGGCAGCACGAGCTGCGCATCGTCATTGGCAACGCGGTTGACGCGGGTGGAGACGGGGTGCCAGGCGAATTCGCCGATACGCGGGGCCGTCATCAGCGGCAGGATCGCGTCGACCTCGTCGCCGCTGATGTCGAGCCAGCGCTCGAAATCACGCGGGCTGATGGTCACGGGCACGCGGTCATGCAACGCGGCGAGATCCTCGCCGGCCGCGGCGGTGACGATCGCGACGGTATCGAGCTCCTCGCCGTTTGGCCCGACCCAGGTCTCGAACACTGCGGCAAAGCCGAGCGGCTCGCCGTCGGCGCGGTGGATGAAGAAGGGCTGCTTGCGGCCGTCTTCCGTCTTCCACTCGTAATAGCCATCGGCCGGGATCAGGCCGCGCCGGCGACGAATCGCCCTTTTGAAGGCGGGCTTGTCCAGCACCGTCTCGGCGCGGGCATTGATCAGGAGCGTAAATCCGCGCGGATCCTTGACCCAGCCCGGCAACAGGCCCCAGCGCATCAGGCGGAAATGGCGCGCGCCGTTCTCGACCAATACGACCGGAATCGCTTGTGTCGGGGCGACATTGTACCGGGGCGGGAAATTCGGCTGCTCGACATAGCCGAACAGTTGCCGCAAAGCCGCGGGGGCCGAAGTTATGACGAAGCGTCCACACATGCTTTGGTATCTATATAGGGTCCGTTCAGGTCCTTTTAACTCCGAACGCTAACACTGCGGCAGATGAGCTCAACGGCCTCCCAACCCGCGCGGACGCACGTACAGACGGGCCCCGAGGCGGAGGCCTGGGCCGAACGCCTGCGCGTGGCCAATATCAACCCGCGGACGGGGCTTGCAACCGACTATCTCAATCATTTCAATGAAGCCGTGATGCTGCTCGAAATGGTCCCGGACATGCCTGAATGCGCCGACGACTTCCTGACCTGGACGCCTCTGTCCTATGCCGAGCATTTCACGGCGTCGAATTTCAAGGCACGGGACCTCGCCATCGAGGCCTATGAGAAGGCCGATCCCAACGTCCGCGCCCAGTTCGACCACATCACCGATACCATGACCTCGATCCTGACCGCGGTCGGCTCGGCCATGCGCGAAGTCGAGAAGGACACAACCCGCGTCCGCCTCGCCGAGCAGGCCACCCTCTGGGTCAAGCCGCTGATCGCGGCCTGCGGCGGCATCATCAATGGCGGCGCGGAAGCCGACGTCGACACCATCATGGCGAACTCGGCCGGATAGGTGACGAGATTGGCCGCGGTCGTCCAGCCCACCCACCCCCAGCTCGCGGTCAGCGCAGCCATCTTCCGCGGCGGCAAGGTGCTGCTGGTCCGACGCGCCCGTTCGCCTGCCAAGGGGTTCTATTCGCTGCCGGGCGGCCGGGTCGAATTCGGCGAATCGCTGCATCAGGCCCTGAACCGCGAGGTTGACGAAGAGACCGGCCTTCGTATCGAGATCATTGGCCTTGCCGGCTGGCGCGAGGTGTTGCCCAGCGCGACCGGCGCCGGCCATTATTTGATCATGTCCTTTGCCGCCCGCTTGGTGGCCAACGAACCGGCCTTGAACGATGAACTCGACGATTACCGCTGGATCGCGCCGGCCGCTCTCGGCGGCCTCGGCGACCTCAAGCTGACCGGAGGGCTGGAGGAGGTCATCCAGTCCGCCGCCCGGCTGATCGGCCCCTGACTGAGCGGCAAACTCCGACACCTCTCCCGCTTGCTTGCCGGGGGAGGGAGCGCACCGTCCGCGCGACTCCGCCTTGCGTCCACCGCCCCGAGGGGGCATACAGCCCGCCGATGTCCACGCGATTTCTGGCCATTCTTGCCTTGATTCTCGCCTGCGCCGCCGGGTCCGTCCGGGCCCAGGACGTAGCGGCGCCGTTTGACGCCGAATTGCAGCGCCTGGCCGAGATCCTCGGCGGCCTGCACTATCTCCGCGGCATCTGCGGGTCCAACGAGGGCAACAAATGGCGCAACGAGATGCAGGCGCTGATCGAGGCCGAAACCCCCTCCGGGGAGCGCCGCACCCGTATGATCGCCGGATTCAACCGCGGCTATAACGGCTTTCAGCAGACCTACCGGAGCTGCACGCCGGCCGCGACGGTGGCGATCCGCCGCTACATCGAGGAAGGCTCGAAGATCTCGCGGGATCTGACGGCGCGCTACGCGAACTGACCGCTCTCTGCTTGTCATTCCGGAGCGGGACGAAATCGCGAATCCGGAATCCATCGCACCACCAACTCTGCGCCAGATGGATTCTCAGGTGCGTAGTTGCGCACCGTAGTTCGCGCTGCGCGCGCCCCGGAATGACGGGTGCTGGAACCCTGTCATCGACTTTGTGCACAGCCGTTAACCGTTCTTAAAGATGTGGCCTAGCGGTCGTTAACGCCCGTGCTACACCTCTCGCACAGCGCATCGCCGTGGATCGCGCCCCAGCCCTGACCGAGTTTCATGAACCAGCCGATTTCCTACGCCCGCGCGCCGCTGCCCGATCACGAGCAGAAACAAGCTGCCCTGAGCTATCTCAACGAGGCCTGGGCCGAGGCGCGCCATGACGGCGTCGACGGTGATTGCCTGGCTCAGGCGAGCCTGTTCGCGGCACTGGCCGAACTCGTCGGCACCTATGGCGAGGACGCGGTAGCGAAGTTCGTCGAGGGCTTTCCTGGCCGCATTCGCAACGGCGAGTTCTCGGTCGGCATCTCCAGGCAGTAAACCGGTCGAAAATGACCCCGCCACGCGGGCGGGGCCAGTCGACGGATGAAAGACTTTGCGAACGGATTTGACGAAAGCCTTCGCGAAGTCTCCCGCCTTTATCGCACGGAGGCCACGTCAGGCTGATGAGCATTAGTCTCGCGGCGGTCGGGAGATGTTCCCGTCGCGATCGGGAACGTGCTCCCTCCTCACGGCTCGACCTTGAGCGTCGCTTTCATGTTGGGATGATAGCGGCAGTAATAATCGATCGTCCCCGCCTTCTTCAAAACCGACGTGGCCGACTTCTTCGGCGGCAGCATCACGTCGAAGTCACCGTTCTTCGCGGTCGCGGTGTGAGCGAAGACGTCCTTGTTGATCCAGGTGATGGTATCGCCCACCTTCGCCGATATCTCGGCCGGTGAGATCACGAGGTTGTCCATCGTGATCTCGATCGTCGCGGCGCGCGCCGGGACGACCATCGCCACGACGAGCGCGACAGCGGAGAACACTCGTCCCGACATCATCGCTCTCCTATTTCAGTTCGGCCGCGACGTGCTCGGCGTGCTGCTGATGGCCCTGGAAGATCTTCAAGCCGGTTTGGAGCAGGCTCTTCAGCTCGGCGTTGCTGGCCGAGGGAATGAGCTGGGTCTCCAGCGCGGAATTGACCTGCTTGTGGTAGGCGACCTCGTTGGCGACATAGGCCTTGTCGAATGCGGCACCGCTCAGCTTGTCGAGCTCGGCCAACTTGTCGCCGGCCTGCTTGGACAGCGCCTTGCTGGTGTCGTTGTCCTCAGGGGTGACGTTCAGCTTCTTGACCAGCGCGAGCGCCTGCTTGTTGACGGCCTCGTGGTCGCGCAGCATGTCCTCGGCGAACGCCTTCACCTCCTTGCTCTTCGCCTTCTTCTGCGCCTGCTTGGCGGCGTTGATGTCGATCACGCCTGCGGTGTAGGCGATGTGAGCGATCTGCGGATCGGTGGGCTTGTCGGCTGCACCGGCGCTTTGCAACAGCGCGGGACTGGACAACAGAATGGCTGCGGCGGCGGCCGCGCTCCAACGGACAAACATGGTGAGACTCCTGTGCTGCCGGGCATTCGCCGGCGTTGCTTCACGGGAGTTGGATGAGCGTTTCGTGCAAACGTTCCCAAGAATTTTCAGCCGCCGACAGCAAGCCGCTTCAACACCGCTTCAGTCAGGCGCTCGCACCGCCAGCCGGCGAACGGGAATGCATCCATCATCACCGGACCGATCTCCTTCTCGACATTCTCGCGCAGCATCGTGCGGGCGCGATGCAGCCGCGTCTTCACGGTCTCCGGTTTCACGCCGAGCAGATCTGCCGTCTCCTCGATGTTCATGCCCTCCATGACGCGCGCGATGAAGACCATGCGGAAGACGTCTGGCAGTTCGTCTATGGCGCGTTCGACGACGCGCTGGATTTCACGTTGGGCCATGGTCTTTTCCGGATCGCCTGCGGAAGAAGCGGGGAATTTGATGATCTGCGCCGCGATCGCCTCTTCCGGCACCGCACCAAGCTCGACATGCGGCTTGGCGCTTCGCATCCTCCCAAGGGCTTCGTTGATGGCGATCCGCGACAGCCAAGTCGACAGTCCCGACTCGCCGCGGAAGCCGTCGAGATGGGTGAATGCGCGAACGTAGGTTTCCTGCACCACGTCCTCGGCTTCGCTGTCGCTGCGCAGGATGCCGCGCGCCAGGCGATAGAGCCTGCGGTTGTTTGCCTGCATGATCTCGCGCAAAGCAGCCTCATCCCGGCGCCGCGCGCGGTTGATCAGCGCGGCCTCCAATGTCCTGGCCCCGGCGGACAGGCCGGCTGCAGTCCCTGGCATGGCGGTTACCTATCTCCATTCGCTCCAGACGTTGGATGCAGGCTGGCGGAAAAGGTTCCCAGTTTTCTTTCGCCCAAAGGGCCAGCAAACCTAATTCGTCTCGATCGGCAGCGCCGGATCTTTCGCCCATTCGCCCATCGAGGCGTCGTAGAGCGTCAGCTTGTCGAAGCCGAGTTCCGCCAGCAGGAAGAGGTCGACCGTCGCCGAAATGCCGCCGCCGCAATAGCAAATCACGGTCTTGTCGCGCGTGACGCCCTGGGCCGCGAATTTGGCCTCGGCATCTGCAAGCGTCGTCAGCGTCTTGTCGGCGTTCACCAGCGTTGCGGCTGGAACGTTGACGCTGCCGGGCACGCGACCCGGCCGGCCATAGCGGCTGGGTTCGAGGCCGCGGTGAAACTGCGGCCCGAGCGCGTTGACGATGACAGTCGCGGGATCTCCGATCCGCGCCAGCACGGTGGTCTTGTCGATAAAGAAGCCCGCGCGCGGCGTCGCCTTGAAGGTCGTCGCCGGATAGCCCTTCGGGGCACCTCTTTCGACCGGCCGCCCCTCCTCCTTCCATTTGTCGAACCCACCATCGAGCACGAGCGCATCGATGCCGAGCGCGCGCAACATCCACCAGAACCGCGTCGCCCACATCATGGTGCCGATGCTGTAGAGCACGATGGTCTTGGACGCGTCGACCCCATGCCGGCCGAAGGCGGCCTCCAGCTGGGCGACATCAGGCATCATGTAGAAGTGTTGCGACGAGGCGTCCGAGAACTCACCTTGCAGGTCGAGGAAATCGGCACCGGGGATGTGGCCGGCTGCGAAGGTCTTGTCGCCGGGCACCGCGCGATAGGGCACGTCGCTGCCTGGGGGCACCGGCTCGTTATAGGTCGTGCAGTCGTACAGGCGGAGATTGGGATCGCCCAAGATGGCGGCGAGCTGGTCGGTGGTGATGAGGCCGGCTGGCTGGGACATTGGATTACTCTCCCGTTCGAGAGGGAGTGTAAGCCTCTCCCCTTGTCATTGCGAGGAGCTCTTGCGACCAAGCAATCCAGACTGCCTACCGAAAATTTCTGGATTGCTTCGCTGTGCTCGCAATGACGGGGGATGGTGCGTTCGTCCTCCGACGGAAGCCCTACGGCTTCAGCGTCTCCAGAAACCGCACCGCCTCGCCCTGCGAGGGGGTCACCAGCTCGCCCTGCCACATCACGCGGCGGCCGCGGATGAAGGTGCCGACGGGCCAGCCCGTCACGCGCACGCCGTCATAGGGAGTCCAGCCGGCCTTGGATGCAACCCATTTGTTGGTGATGGTCTCGCTGCGCTTCAGATCGACGATGGTGAAGTCGGCGTCATAGCCGGCGGCGATGCGGCCCTTGCAGGCCATGCTGTAAATGCGAGCGGGACCGGCGCTGGTGAGGTCGACGAACCGCGCCAGCGACAGGCGGCCGGCATTGACGTGGTCGAGCATGAGCGGCACCAGCGTCTGCACCCCGGTCATGCCCGAGGGCGAGGCCGGATAGGTCTTCTGCTTCTCTTCCAGCGTATGCGGTGCATGGTCGGAGCCTAGCACGTCGATGATGCCCTGCTCGATGCCGCGCCAGATGCCGGCGCGGTGATCGGCGCCGCGCACCGGCGGGTTCATCTGCGCCAGCGTGCCGAGCCGCTCGTAGCATTCGGGCGCGACCAGCGTGAGATGATGCGGCGTCGCTTCGCAGGAGGCGACATCCTTATGGTCGCGCAGGAACTCGATCTCCTGCTTGGTCGAGATGTGCAGCACGTGAATGCGCTTGCCCGTCTCGTGCGCGAGATTGACCAGTCGCTGCGTCGCCACCAGCGCCGCGGTCTCGTCGCGCCAGACCGGATGCGAGCGCGCGTCGCCCTCGATGCGCTGCGGCTTGCGCTCGTTGAGCCGATACTCGTCCTCGGCGTGGAAGGCCGCACGGCGGCGGATCACCTGGAAGATGCGGCGCAGGCTTTCGTCGTCCTCCACCAGCAGTGCGCCGGTCGAGGAGCCGATGAACACCTTGACGCCGGCGCAGCCGGGGGCGCGCTCGAGCACCGGCAGGTCCTGCACGTTCTCGCGGGTGCCGCCGATGAAGAAGGCGAAATCGCAATGCATGCGATGATGGGCGCGCTTCACCTTGTCGGTGAATTCGGCCTCCGTCACCGTCAGCGGCGCGGTGTTCGGCATTTCGAACACGGCGGTGACGCCGCCCATCACGGCGCTGCGCGAGCCGGTCTCGAGGTCTTCCTTGTGCTCCAGCCCGGGCTCGCGGAAATGCACCTGCGTGTCCATCACGCCGGGCAGGATGTGCAGGCCCTTGCAGTCGAGCACCTCCGCGGCGTTGCCTTGCGACAGCGGGCCCAGCTCGGCGATGCGCCCGCCCGTGATGCCGATGTCGCGAACAGCCTCGCCGTCCTGGTTGACCACTGTGCCGCCCTTGAGGATCACATCGAAACGCTGGCTCATGGCTGAAGGCCTTTCTCATCCCCAAGCGCAGGGCTCGAGGTCTTGTCGTTTATGCGTTGGGGGCTTACGTTCCGGAGCAACATGTCGCAAGAGATTTTCGCATGAAATCGGCGTTTCTTCCCGACCGGGGCGTGGTCAAGGTCGCGGGCGAGGATGCGCGCAACTTCCTCAACGGCCTGGTCACGACCGACGTCGACAGGCTGAAACCGGGCCTGGGGCGATTCGGCGCGCTGCTGACGCCGCAGGGCAAGATCATCGTGGATTTCCTGATCACGGAAGCGCCCGCGGGTCACGGCGGCGGGTTCCTGATCGACTGCCCGAAAGCGCTGGCAGACAGCCTCGCCACCAAGCTGAAATTCTACAAGCTGCGGGCCAAGGTCACGGTCGACAACCTTTCCGACGATCTCGGCGTGCTCGCGGCCTGGGACGGCCAGCCCGCGGCCGAGCCGGACCTCGCCTTCATCGATCCACGGAACGACGGGCTCGGCTACCGCATCCTGATCCCGGAAAATCTCAAGCAGAAGCTGTCCGACCTGATCGGTGCCGAGCTGGTCGATGCGGCCGAATACGAGGCGCACCGCATCGCGCTCGGCGTGCCCCGCGGCGGGCTCGATTTCATGTACAGCGATGCATTCCCGCACGAGACCAACATGGATCGCCTCGCCGGCGTCGATTTCGACAAGGGCTGCTATGTCGGTCAGGAGGTCGTCTCGCGCATGCAGCATCGCGGCACCGCGCGCACGCGCAGCGTGAAGGTGCTGCTCGACGATGCTTCGCCCGAGCCGGGTGCGACCATTCTCGCCGGCGACAAGCCGGTCGGCACCATCGGCTCGACCGCCGGCGGCAAGGGCATTGCCCTGGTCCGCATCGACCGCGTCGCGGAAGCGCTCGACGCGGGGCAGCCGCTCACCGCTGGTGGGCTGCCTCTGACGCTCGCTGAACCGGACGTCGTTCGAATTCCAGCCAAGCAGCCCATCGCATGAGCCGTGCTCCCCGCCTGCATCCCGACGGCCTGAAGCGGTGCCCCTGGCCTGGCGAAGATCCGCTTTATGTCGCCTATCACGACACCGAATGGGGCGTGCCGGAATATGACGACCGCGCGCTGTATGAGAAGCTGATGCTCGACGGCTTCCAGGCCGGGCTGTCCTGGATCACGATCCTGCGCAAGCGCGACAATTTCCGTAAAGCCTTCGACGATTTCCAGCCGGAGAAGATCGCGCGCTACAACGCGAAGAAGGTCCATGCGCTGATGAACGATGCCGGCATCGTGCGCAACAAGGCCAAGATCGATGGCGCTATCCTGAGCGCGAAATCCTATCTCGATATCATGGAGAAAGGCCCGGGCTTCTCGAAGCTGCTGTGGGACTTCATGGACGGAAGACCGCAGGTCAACCAGTTCAAGACCACCGCGAGCGTGCCCGCATCGACGCCGCTGTCGGTGCAGATCTCCAAGGAGCTGTCCTCGCGCGGCTTCAAATTCGTCGGCCCGACCATCGTCTATGCCTTCATGCAGGCGACCGGCATGGTCAACGATCATCTCGTCGACTGCCACTGTCACGCCACCTGCGGCAGGACGCAGCGCAAGCCGCGCCTCAAGGCCAAATGACGGCGAAGAAGACCGCGCGCGATGCGCAGTCCCGCGCCTGGCAGCGCATGCTGTCGGGCCGGCGGCTCGACCTGCTCGATCCCTCGCCGCTCGACATCGAGATCGCCGACATCGCGCACGGCCTTGCCCGCGTCGCGCGCTGGAATGGGCAGACCATCGGCGCGCACATCTTTTCGGTTGCGCAGCACACGCTGCTGGTGGAAACCGTGCTGCGGCACGAGATGCCGCGGGCCGACCAGCGCATGCGGCTGGCTGCCCTGCTGCACGATGCGCCGGAATATGTGATCGGCGACATGATCTCGCCGTTCAAAGCCGTGCTCGACGGCCACTACAAGGCAGTCGAGAAGCGCCTGCTCGGCGCCATCCATATCCGCTTCGGCCTGCCGCCGGTGCTGCCCGACGAGATCACGCAAGCCATCAAGGCCGCCGATCGCGGCGCAGCTTACCTCGAGGCAACCGAACTGGCCGGCTTCAGCGAGAGCGAGGCCAAGCGCCTGTTCGGCAAGGATCCCGGCCTGTCCGACACCATCCGGCGCGACTACCTGACGCCTTGGACGGCGGCGCGGGCCGAGAAGCAGTTTCTGGAGCGATTTGGCGCCGTGTTTGCGTAGATCCTGTAAGGTGGCAAAGGCGCACTGCGCCGCGCCCGCCATCCCTTCGCGTTTGCGACAAGAGTGGCGGGCACGCTTCCGCCTTCGCTCTTCGAGCTACGGCGGACATGTCGCTTTGCCCATCCCACCGACCCTCGCTATAATCGGCGGCAAAAAGGTCTCCCATGATCCATGTCTGTTCCCTCGCCGCGCTTCCCGAAACTGTCCGCATCACCGGCGCCAGCCATGTGTTGACGGTGATGGCCAATGTCGAGCAGGTGGCACGTCCGGTGTCGGTGCTGCCGGCCAACCACCTCAAGGTGTCGATGGACGACATTACCGAGGAGATGGACGGTTTCGTCGCACCATCGGAGGCGCATATCGAGCAGGTGCTAACCTTCGTCCGCGGCTGGGACCGCAGTGCACCGCTGGTGGTGCATTGCTATGCCGGCATCAGCCGCTCCACCGCCAGCGCGTTCGCGGCCGCATGCGCGCTCAATCCGAATCGCGACGAGATCGACATTGCCAGGAAGATCCGCACGGCATCGCCGATTGCCTCGCCGAACCGACGCATCGTCGACCTCGCCGATCGTGCTCTCGGGCGCAACGGCCGCATGCTGCGCGCGCTCGACGAGATGGGACCCGGTGCGATGATGGTGGAAGGCCGCCCCTTCGTAATCGAGCTCGAATGACCAGGCGTCACGAGATAGGTGCGCTCCCTCTCCCGCTTGCGGGAGAGGGTTGGGGAGAGGGTGCGTCCTCATCGGGACACTCCCGGTGTGGAGACAACCCTCGCCCGGCGCTACGCGCCGACCTCTCCCGCAAGCGGGAGAGGTTGCAGCGCCTCCGCGGTGAAACCGCCTCAAACAACCGACAAGCCGTTTTCACAGCACCTGCGATCCCGGCCGCATGAGCGACACGCAGCTGACGCCGATCGAGATTGGCCTCACCGCCGCAATCGTCGCGATCGAAAACCACGAGCCGCTGATCCTGACCGCACCTGGTGCCGACGGGCTTGCCGGCCTGCCGTTCGGCCCGTTCGACGCGGTGAGCCATCGCACCTTCGAAATCGGCCTGCGCGCCTGGGTCGAGCAGCAGGCGGGCCTGCGGCTTGGCTATGTCGAGCAGCTCTACACCTTCGGCGATCGCGGCCGCCATGCCGAGGCCGGCGATACCGGCGCGCATATGGTGTCGATCGGCTATCTCGCACTGACGCACCCTGTGGACGGCGAGCTCGCCGCAAACGCGGCGAGCTTTGCGCCATGGTATCGCTTCTTCCCCTGGGAAGACTGGCGCGAGCAGCCGCCGGCGATCATCGCCCGGGACATCATTCCGGCGCTGACGAAGTGGGCCGAGCAGGAAACGCCGGAGACGACGCGCGCGCTGCCGCGGAAGGATCGCGTGCGGTTCTATTTCGGGCTCGACGGCGCGCCCTGGGACGAGGAACGCGTGCTCGACCGCTATGAGCTGCTGTACGAGGCCGGGCTGATCGAGGAAGCACGGCGCGATGGCCGCCCTGCGGCATTAGCGCGCAAGACACTTCCCCCGCTCGGCACGTCGATGCGGTTCGACCACCGCCGGATTCTCGCCACGGCGATCGCGCGGCTGCGTGCAAAGCTGAAGTATCGTCCTGTCATTTTTGAACTTTTGCCAGCCGAATTCACACTTACCGAACTGCAGCACACGGTGGAGGCGATCTCCGGCCGGCATCTGCACAAGCAGAATTTCCGTCGCCTGGTCGAAATGGAAGCCCTGGTCGAACCGACCGGCGTCATGTCGACACAGACGGGCGGACGGCCGGCGGCGCTCTACCGCTTCCGCCGCGAGGTGCTCCAGGAGCGGCCCGCGCCGGGCTTGCGCGTGCGCTCCCGGCGCTAGATCCTGATATTTGTGGTACCGGCCCCCGCCCGCCGGTTGCCTGGAGGCTCCATGTTCGACGGACCGTTTGACGTCTTTACGCTGATCATTGCGATCATCGCCTTCCTGATCGCGATCAAGGCGACCAACCAGGCGACCGAGCTGCGTCGCCGGCTGAGCTCGCTCGAAGAGATGTTTTACGCGCAGCGGCAGGTGCAGCCGCCCCCGTTGATACCCGCGGCGGTGCAGACCGAGGCGCCCGCAACGGCTCCAGCGGAGCCGCCGCCGCTTGCGCCCGAAACCGAGCTTGCGTCGCCTCCGCCGGTCACCGCAGATGTTTCGCCTCCCCCATTCGAGGCCGGGAGCGAGGCCGGCGCACCTCCGCCGCTGCCCGCGCCGGCGCCCGGGTTAGAGGAGCGGCTCGGCACCCGCTGGGTGGTGTGGATCGGCGGGCTCGCGCTCGCGCTCGGCGGCTTCTTCATGGTGCGCTATTCGATCGAGGCCGGCCTCCTCGGCCCCGGCGTGCGCGTGTTCCTCGGCGGATTGTTCGCGCTGGCGCTGTTAGGAGCCGGCGAATGGACGCGGCGCAAGGAGGCCATCTCCAGCATCCAGGCGCTGCCGATCGCCAACATCCCCGCGATCCTCACCGCGGCCGGCACGGCGGTAGCGTTCGCAACCATCTACGCGGCCTATGCGCTTTACGGCTTCCTCGTGCCCGCAACCGCCTTCGTGCTGCTCGGCCTGGTCGCACTCGGCACGCTCGCCGCCGCGCTGCTGCACGGGCCCGCGCTCGCCGGCCTCGGCGTGGTCGGCGCCTTCGTGACGCCGATCCTCGTCGCCAGCGGCAAGCCGGACTATTGGGCGCTTTACATCTATCTTGCTATCGTCACCGCCGCGAGCCTCGGCCTCGCCCGTATACGGTTGTGGCGCTGGCTTGCAGTCACGACAATCGTCTTCGCCGTGCTCTGGATCTTGCCGGGTCTCGACGCCGCCGAACTGCAGGTCGCGCCGCACGCCTTCCATGTCATCGCGGGCTTCGTGCTGGCCGCGCTGCTCGTCGTCTGCGGCCTCATGTTCGGGCCCGGCATCGAGGACGGCGAGATCGAGCCGGTCTCGTCGAGCTCGCTCGGTGCCTATCTGTTCGGCGCGATGCTGATCGTGCTGTCGAGTGCGCATGCCGATCTGGCGCTGATCGCGTTTGCGCTGCTCGTCGGCGCAACGCTGTTCGTCGCCTGGCGCGCGCCGGCGGCCACCGGCGCGATCGGCGCGGCTGCCGCCACCGTCTTCATCGTGTTCGCCGAATGGGCGGTGCGCGCCAATCCCGACATGCTGGTGCTGCCGGGCGGCCCCATGCCCGGCATTGGACCGACAGCAACCGACAGCGCAGTGACGCTGCACCTTGTGACGGCCACGATCTTCGCCGCCGGCTTTGGCGTCGCCGGCTTCCTGGCACAAGGCCGCTCGAACTCGGCGATCATTCCGGTGGTGTGGTCGGCGGCCGGCGTCGCGACGCCGATCGCGATCCTGGTCGCGCTCTATGCGCGCATCGCCCATCTCGACCGCTCGATCCCGTTCGCGATGCTCGCCGTGCTGCTCGCCGCCGCCTTCGGCGCTGCGACCGAGGCGCTCACGCGCCGCGAGACCCGGCCTGGCGTTGCGATCTCCACTGCCCTATTCGCGACCGGCACGCTCGGCGCACTGGCACTGGCGCTGACCTTCGCGCTGGAGAAAGGCTGGCTGACGATCGCGCTTGCGCTGATGTCGCTCGGCACGGCCTGGATCTCAATGCAGCGGCCGATTCCGTTCCTGCGCTGGCTCGCCGCGATCTTCGCCGCGCTCGTCACCACGCGCATCGCCTACGATCCGCGCATCGTCGGCGACGCCGTCGGCACCACGCCGATTTTCAACTGGCTCTTGTGGGGCTACGGCCTGCCGGCGCTTTCGTTCTGGGGCGCGAGCGTCTTCCTGCGCCGCCGCGCCGATGATGTGCCGCTGCGCATGGTCGAGACCGCCGCCATCCTGTTCACGGCCCTGCTCGCCTTCATGGAGATCCGGCACTTCGCGACCGGCGGCCGCATGACCGCCGCCCCCTCGCTGCTCGAATTCGCGCTGCAAGCCTGTATCACGCTGGCAATGGCGATCGGGTTGGAACGCTTGCGGCTGCGGAGCCGCAGCATCGTGCACAATGTCGGCGCGGTCGTGCTGACGGCGATGGCCGGGCTCATCAGCGTGCTGGGGCTCCTGATTCTGGAGAACCCGCTGCTGCTCTCCGGCGTCAACGTCGGCGGCCTCGTATTCAACCTGCTGCTCCTCGCCTATGCGCTGCCGGCCGTGCTGATGCTTCTGCTCTCTTATGCCGTGGCGGGCCATCGCCCTGTCGCATACGCCAACACGATCGCCGGCGGCGCCCTGGTGTTCGCGCTCACCTATGTGACGCTGGAGATCCGGCGGTTCTACCACGGCCCGGTCCTGCTCTACGGCGGCACAACGAGCGCGGAGCAATATACCTATTCGATCGGCTGGCTCGCGTTCGGGGTGATGCTGCTTGGCGTGGGCATCCTGGTCAATTCGGAGCGTGCGCGCCTGGCCTCGGCCGCCGTCATCGCGCTGACGATCCTGAAGGCCTTCGCCGTCGACGTCTGGACGCTGACAGGCGTCTATCGCGCGCTCTCGTTCATGTGCCTCGGCGTCGTGCTGGTCGCGATCGGCTGGCTGTACCAACGCATCCTGTTCCGGCGGCAGGTCACACTGCCGCCGGCCGCGCCGCAGACGGGCACGTGAAGGTCAGGCCGCGCGGACCGATTCCAGGAACTGCGCGACTTCGACCTTCAGGCGGGTGCTGTCGGTCGCCAGCGACTTCGCCGCCGACAACACTTCGCCCGAGGCCGAGCCGGTCTCGATCGCGCCGCGCTGCACGTCGGTGACGTTGGATGATACTTGCTGCGTGCCGAGCGCGGCCTGCTGAACGTTGCGCGAAATCTCCTGCGTGGCCGCGCCCTGCTCTTCGACGGCGGCAGCGATGGCCGAGGATACTTCGGAGAGGCGCTCGATGGTGCCGCCGATCTCCTGAATCGCGCTGACGGATTCCTGCGTTGCGGCCTGGATGCCGGACACCTGCGCGCCGATCTCGCCGGTCGCCTTCGCGGTCTGCTCGGCCAGCGCCTTGACTTCGGAGGCGACGACGGCAAAGCCGCGGCCGGACTCGCCGGCGCGCGCTGCTTCGATGGTCGCGTTCAGCGCGAGGAGGTTGGTCTGGCCCGCGATGGTGTTGATGAGCTCGACCACGTCGCCGATGCGGGAGGCCGCCTGCGACAGCGCGTTGACGCGCTCGTTGGTCCGCGCCGCCTGCTCGACGGCTTCGGCAGCCATCCGCGCCGAATCCTGCACGCGGCGGCTGATCTCGGTGATGGAGGACGACAGCTCCTCGGAGGCGGACGCCACCGCCTGGACGTTGGTGGAAGCCTCCTCCGAGGCCGCCGCAACAACGGTTGCGAGCTCCTGGCCGCGCTGGGCCGTGCCGCTCAGCGTGGCCGCGGAGGCCTCGAGCTCGGTCGAGGCCGATGACACGGTCTCGACGACTTCGCCGATCATGACCTCGAAATTGCGGGTGATGGCATCGACGCGGCGGCCACGCTCGATCTTGGCCTCGGCGTCGCGCGCCGCCGCCTCGTCGGCCGCCTTCTTGGCGATCAACGCCTCCTTGAAGATCTGGAGCGCATCCGCCATCGAGCCGATCTCCGTCTTCTCGCCGCGGTGCGGCACGTCGGCCGAGAGGTCGCCCTCGCCGAGCGACTGCATCGGACGGATGATCGAGGCGATTCCGCGCGAGACGTCGCGCACGAGGTAATAGGCGGCAGCGATCGCGATCGCGACCGCTGCAACGATGATGCCGACGAGTGCGCGGAAGATGGTGGCGTAGCTGTCGGCCGCCTGCTTCGTTTCCGCTTCGGCGCCGCTGTTGTTGAGCTCGATGCTCTTCAGGAGCAGGGAATCCGCCGCCTGAGCCATCTTCGCGACCTTGGTCTGCAGCAGCTCGTTGGCATCGGTCGGGAAGCGGCCGGTGCTCTTGCGCGACAGCGCCATCGTCTCCTGAACGCCATTGAGGTATTCGGCCCAGGCCTTGGTCACTGCTGATAGATCGAGCGTTCCTCTGGCAAGGTGATCAGGCCTTCATAGACCTTGCGCGTCTTCTCGATGCGCTCGCGTAGCGGAGCCATGCGCTTCTCAGCGGCGTCCTTGCCTTCAATGCTCTCCTGCATCAGGTGGAGTCGCAGGACGACGCGCAGCTCGTTGATGTCGGCGCGCATCGAGCCGAGTGCACGCACGCTCGGCAGCCAGCTCTCCGCGATCTCGACCGTATGGGCGTTGATGTTCTGCATCGTGCCGATCGCCATCACGCCGACGCCGGCGAGCGAGAGCACGAGGACCGACAGCACGGTCAGCAGCTTGAATACGATCGACAATTTCGACATCACGACAATCCCGATGTAGCCAGCAACGCGCGAATGACCTGCGCCGCAATCGTCGCGACGGACGACAGGGCGGAAGTCAGTTCAACAATGCTGGCTGGTTCTTGTCCCGAGAGATTGCGCCCATAATCGCAAACAGGCGTTAACAGGAACCTACGTAAAACTACGGCTCGCGCCCGTGATCGCCAACCATCTGTTGCGGCGCGCATGGACGTCTCCTGCCGCGATGCGGACGCGGCTTGATGCACCGCATCACGAAGGGGATGACGGCTTCCCTCACGGTGACGGCGAGCGTCACGCCGCGCGCACGGTACCGAGGAATTTTCCGACCTCCAGCTTCAGCCGGTTGCTGTCGCCGGACAGCGATTGCGCCGCCGCCAACACCTGCGAGGACGCCGATCCGGTCTCGCTCGCGCCTTGCTGCACATCGATGATGTTGGACGACACCTGATGGGTGCCTGCCGCGGCCTGCTGCACGTTGCGGGAAATCTCCTGCGTTGCGGCGCCCTGCTCTTCGACCGCGGCTGCGATGGTCGAGGAGATCTCCGAGAGCTTCTCGATGGTGTGGCTGATGTCCTTGATCGCGCCGACCGAATGCTCGGTGGCGGTCTGGATGCTGGCGATCTGCTGGCCGATCTCGCCGGTCGCCTTCGCGGTCTGCTCGGCGAGCGCCTTGACCTCGGAGGCGACGACGGCAAAGCCGCGGCCCGCCTCGCCGGCGCGCGCGGCCTCGATGGTTGCGTTGAGCGCCAGGAGATTGGTCTGGCCCGCGATGGTGTTGATCAGTTCCACCACGTCGCCGATCCGCGCCGCCGCAGCGGAAAGCTCGCCGACGCGGTCGGTCGTGGTCCGGGCCTGGCTCACCGCATTGCTCGCGACGCGGGCCGATTCCTGCACCTGCCGGCTGATCTCGGTGATCGACGACGACAGCTCTTCGGTCGCCGACGCCACCGACTGCACATTGGTGGACGCTTCCTCGGATGCAGCAGCAACCATGGTGGTGAGCTCCTGTCCACGCGCCGCAGTCGACGTCAGCGTCGAGGCAGAAGCTTCCAGTTCGGTCGATGCCGAGGAGACGGTATCGACGATTTCGCCGATCGCAGCCTCGAAGCTGTCCGCGAGCTTGTGCATCTCCGTCTTGCGCTGCGCGGCCGCAATCTGGTCCTGCCTGATCTTGGCTTCAGCTTCCTCGCGCGCCTTCTGTTCTGACACGACCTTGAATTTTTCGACCGCCGCAGCGACGCCGCCGACCTCGTCCTTGCGCCCGAGACCGGGCAGCACCACGGAGAGATCGCCGCCGGCGAGCTTGTCCATGGCGACCGTAAGCACGCGGATCGGCCGCGCGATGGTGAGAAACGACATCAGCCAGGAGCCGACGAGGACGAGCATGGCAAGTGCACCGACCAGCATCGCGAGCTGCTCGCTCGATTTCATTCGTGTAGCGGCCGCTGCATTTTTCTCCTCGGACTTGCGCCCCGCGTAGTCGGCGATCTGACCGATCAGGACATCGAGTTCGGCGGCAATCGGCAGGGTCACCTCGCGAGCGATGCGTACAGCGTCTTCATTGAGCTTGGCGGCACGCGACGCGCTATCTGCGCCGCTCGCAGCCAATATCTCGCTGCGGACGCCAGAAATCTGCTGCGCGGCCTTTCCATAATCCGCGGCCATCGACCTCAACTTCTCCATGCGGGCGCGGTTCTCAGCCTCGTGCGACAGGCGCAGCATCCGGTCGACCAATAAGCCGGTCGATTTCTGCTGATCCTCCAAACTCTGATTCGCCTTTTGGATATCGGCCTGGCTATTGGCTAGACGAAGGTCTCGTACAGCGAGTTGCATGCCGCGAACAGCTGCCTCCGCCTTCACCGCGTCGCGCGCGATCTGCTGCTGCGCAACTGCACTCTCTGTGATCTCGCGGACACTGACATTGCCGAGCATCTGGCTCGTGATCATGGCTCCGACCAGGAGCACCCCGAGTGCCGAAGCAATCGCCAGCTTGGTGCCGATTCTCAAATTCTGAACAAGGCTTAACATGGGCAGTTTCCCCCGAAGGAATGCGCAGCCGAGTCATTGTCGACTGTCCCTAGGCGTTGACTGCGCCCTTGCCTAAAAATTGAGCGCGGCACCTTCCGATTTGGTTAAGGGCATCACTCGCAGAAATACGGATTTGTTACGCTAAATGATTGAAAGCGAAGGGAATTGATCTCGCCATAGTTGTAAATTGCAGCTGGAGGTCGGATCTAGGGGGCTCTGCACCCGACCGTCTCGCCGACGACGCTGATTCGAAAGACCGGCTTCTTGTTCTCGTCGAGCAGCTCCATGCACCACTCGGCGTTTGGCTTCAGGCTACGCGCTATACCGCCGAGCAGATTGGCGCACACCTCGGTCATCTCGGTCCAGGCCGCCACGCGATCCTCGAACTCGTACGGCTGGTCGGCGGCGCCGGAATAGCGGCCGGTACTGATGCGAAAGAAATAGAGCGACATCGTTGACCCCTCGCGTAGAACCGCCCCGGCCGCACGCAAATTGAAGGCGAACAGCTACCAACGCATGAAGGCCGCAGTCCGTATCAATACGGCGCAGCGGCTTCGTGTTCGACGGACGTCTTCGGCGACAAGTTGCGCGGATGGTCCCGCGCGGCCAGCTCACTGGGTCGACTGGCGCAACTCCAGCGGGCCCTCATTCTTCGCCGGCTCGGACTTCACCGGCTCGAGCCGGCTGCTCTCGACACGCGGCGTCTCAACGCGCGCGGCGACTTCGGTGTTCGATGCGCCGATCGAACCGGTACGCTCCGAGGTCCGCAGCGAGCGAGGCCGCGCCGCAGCGCGCGCCATCAGCATCTGGTTGCCGCCCTGGTGATGGAAGTCGCAATAGGCGAAGCCCATGCCCGACACCGAGCCGCGGAAGCTGCGATCGTCGGTCTTTTCCAGGTTGAAACAGGGCTCGAACGGGATGCCCTTGATCGAGGCGCAAACGTTCTGGCCGCGGATCTGGAGCGTATTGCCGGGCAGGCGGAGGTGACGGACCGGGCCAGCGCCCGAGAACTGCACCGCACCGGCGGCGCCGAGGTCGTCGAGGATGCGGCCTGCACCGCGGGTGCCGTCGAAGCAGGTGAAGGCGAACACTTTGCCCGCCACGAAGCGACGCGCCTCGTCGGCGTTCATGCTCCCAGCAATGGCTGGCGCAAACGTTGCTGCCGCCGTAACAGCCCCCAACACAATACGCGCAAGCATGCTCAACTCCGAACTCAACCCCCGCAGCGGGCGATGCCTATCTCTTTACCCACTGCTTACCATACCAACCAAGGCAACATTGGAGCAGCTTGGTTGGTAAAGTCTAAACGCCGTTAGTCAATTTTAACCACGATGCGGCCCCGGACTTGGCCGGCAAGGATCTTCGCGCCCCACTCCGAAACTTCGTCGAGCGAAATTTCCTTAGTGATTTCAGATAGCTTTGTCCGATCCAGATCGGACGCGAGGCGTTGCCAGGCTGCCTTCCTCGGCTCGATCGGGCACATCACGGAATCGATGCCGAGAAGGCACACTCCGCGCAAAATAAACGGCGCGACCGAGGACGGCAGGTCCATACCGGCGGCCAGACCGCAAGCCGCGATCGCTCCACCATATTTCGTCATCGAGAGCAGATTCGCGAGGGTCGCCGAGCCGACGCTGTCGACGCCGCCTGCCCAACGCTCCTTGGCGAGGGGCTTTGCCGGTGCCGAGAGTTCATTGCGGTCGATGACTTCGGCTGCTCCCAGGTGCTTCAGGTAGTCGGCCTCGGAGGCCCGGCCGGTCGACGCGATGACGTGGTAGCCGAGCTTGGAGAGCACGGCGATCGCGACCGAGCCGACGCCGCCGGCAGCGCCGGTCACCACGACCGGGCCGCTCTTCGGCGAGAGACCGTGCTTCTCGAGCGCCAGCACCGCGAGCATCGCAGTGAAGCCGGCGGTGCCGATCGCCATGGCATCGCGCGCCGACAGGCCCTGCGGCAAGGCGACCAGCCAGTCGCCCTTCACCCGCGCCTTCTCCGCGTAGGCGCCGAGATGGGTCTCGCCCATGCCCCAACCGGTGCAGACCACCTTGTCGCCCGCCTTCCACTGTGAATGCGATGAGGCTTCGACGGTGCCGGCGAAGTCGATGCCGGCAATCATCGGGAAGCGGCGCACCACCGGGGCCTTGCCTGTGAGCGCAAGGCCGTCCTTGTAGTTCAGCGTCGACCATTCCACACGGACGGTGACGTTACCGTCCATCAGCTCGGCTTCGTCGAACTGCGTGAGCTGCGCGGTGGTGCCCTTGTCCGCCTTGTCGATCCGGATCGCCTTGAATGTGGCCACGACTGAACTCCCTGACTTGTTTCAGGGATTGTTTAGCCGATCAGGCAGGCTGTGCAACCGCTCGCTCGACAGGTTTCTCCACAATGGGAAGATTGATCAGCGCGGAAAGCACGCCGAACAGGATCGAGAGCCACCAGATCGGCGTGTAGGAACCGAACCGCTCGAACACGATGCCCCCTAACCAGACGCCGAGGAAACCGCCGACCTGATGGCTGACGAAGGCGAAGCCGTACAGCGTGGCGAGCCAGCGCGTGCCGAACATCAGCGCCACCAGCGCCGAGGTCGGCGGCACCGTCGACAGCCACGTCAGGCCGGAAATCGCGCCGAATGCGATCGCCGAGAACGGCGTGATCGGGAACGAGATGAAGGCGAGCGTTGCCAGCGCACGCGTGAAGTAGATGGTCGAGAGGATGTAGCGTTTGGGCAGGGAGTTCTGGAGATAGCCGACGCTGAGCGAGCCGATGATGTTGAACAGGCCGATTGCCGCGATCACCCAGCCTCCGGTTTGCGCGGAGATGCCGCGATCGACCAGGAAGGCCGGCAGATGCACGGTGATGAAGGCCAGCTGGAAGCCGCAGGTGAAGAAGCCGAGCACCAGCAGCACGTATGAGCGGTGGCCGAAGGCTTCGGCCAGCGCCCTGGTGAAGGTCTGCTCATCTACAGGCGCCGTGTTGGCCGTGCTTGCGACCGGCGGCGTCGAGAGCGCCAGTGACAGCGGGATGATCAGCAGCATCAGGAAACCGAACACGGAGAGCGCCTGCTGCCAGCCGAAATTATCGATCAACGCGACGCCGATCGGTGCGAACAGGAACTGCCCGAACGAGCCCGCCGCCGTGCCGGCACCGAGCGCGAGGCCACGCTTCTCCGCCGGCAACAGCTTGCTGAACGCCGACAGCACCAGGTTGAACGAGCAGCCGGCAAGACCAAAGCCGACCATCACGCCCGCGCCGATGTCGAGCGACAGTGGCGTCGAGGAGTAGCGCATCAGGAGCAGGCCGCCGGCATAGAGCAGAGCGCCGACACACATCACCCGGAACAGGCCGAAGCGATCGGCGACTGCGCCGGCGAAGGGCTGGCCCAGCCCCCACAACAGATTCTGTACGGCAATCGCGAGGCCAAACACGTCGCGGCCCCAGCTGAATTCGTGACTCATCGGCTGCACGAAGAAGCCGAGCGCCGAGCGCGGACCGAAGCCGAGCATGCCGATCGCACAACCGCAGAGAATGATGACGGCCGGGGTACGCCAGTTGGAGGAACGTGAGGCCGGAGCGAGCTCGCCGATCTGTGTCGACATGGTCTTCCTCGTCTGTCGTTGACGGATGCGCGATCAGCAGCCGCGGGAGAGCCCGTTTAATGCATCTGCATGCAAATCCCAAGTCAAAAAAGATCGCCAGTCGAGGACGATTGCATTCCATGAGGGGCTGCCGCGGGAGCATTGCGTTTCAATGCGGCCTCGCGCGGCGCTTCACCCGCGAACTGACGGGAATGTGTGCGGCAGGATCTAGCGGCCCGAACCGGAGCGTGCTATCTTTGATTTACTCAGATTGAGCATATTTGGGTACAACCTGATCTGACCGGCCTTCTCGGCCGGATTTATCAGGCCCTATATATTCTCATATTGAGCATAATAACCATGCATGGGAGGCTTCAATGCCGATCGCTGGAATTTACGGCCCCGACGATTTTGCCAATCGGCCGCAGGGCCAACTCATCACCTCCCCTCGCGCCGCGTCGGCGCCCGCGGGACCGACGTGGCCAATGCCCTCCCTGGAATGGACGGCGGGGGTCGAGCGCGCCACCGCGCCGCTCTATGAGCGCGTGAAACACGTGATCCCGCCGATCGAATGGCCGCTGATGGCGCCGACCATCAACGCGATCAACGAGTTGAAGCGCGCGCGGGGTGCGGTGATCCTCGCCCACAACTACCAGGCCCCGGAGATCTTCCACTGTGTGGCCGACATCGGCGGCGACTCGCTCCAACTCGCCGTCGAAGCCACCAAGGTGAAGGCAGACATCATCGTCCAGTGCGGCGTGCACTTCATGGCGGAGACCTCCAAGCTGCTCAATCCGGACAAGACCGTTTTGATTCCGGATTCGCGCGCGGGCTGCTCGCTCGCCGCCAGCATCACCGGCGCCGACGTGCGGCTGCTCCGCGAAAGATTCCCTGGCGTGCCCATCGTTGCCTATGTCAACACCTCGGCAGAGGTGAAGGCGGAAGTCGATATCTGCTGCACGTCTTCGAACGCGGTGCAGGTGGTCGAGAGCCTAAACGCGCCGAGCGTGATCTTCCTGCCCGACCGATACCTCGCCACTTACGTGGCTTCGAAGACCGACGTGAAGATCATCGCCTGGAAAGGCGCCTGCGAGGTGCATGAGCGCTTCACGGGCGAGGAGCTGCGGACTTTTCGGCAAGCCGATCAGTCCGTCCAGATCATCGCGCATCCGGAGTGCCCGCCGGACGTCCTGGCGGAAGCCGACTTCACCGGTTCGACCGCACACATGATCAACTGGGTGCGCGCGAAGCGGCCGCGGCGCCTCGTCATGATCACCGAATGCTCGATGGCCGACAATGTGCGGGCCGAGCTTCCCGATGTGGAGATGCTGCGGCCCTGCAATCTCTGCCCGCACATGAAGCGCATCACGCTCGCCAAGATCCTGGAGAGCCTGCTGACGCTTCGCGAGGAGGTGACGATCGATCCCGCGCTTGCCGAACGCGCGCGGCGTTCGGTCGAGCGAATGATCAACCTGAAGAACTAGGACGGGACGCAGCAACACACACGTCTGTCGTCCCGGACAAGCGCGCCTCGAGCGCGCGCAGATCCGGGACCCATAATCACAGGCAGATATTTGGCGAAGAACGGCGTTGCGCAGCTTCGCGCAACAAGCTCCCGCCGAGCGTATGCGGTCCCTGCTTTCGCAGCGACGACGGCGGAGTGAATGGAGAGGACAATGACCAACGCCATCCACAACCTCACCCGCAGCACCGACGACGTCGTCATCGTCGGGGGCGGCCTCGCCGGACTGTTCTGCGCGCTGAAACTCGCGCCGCGGCCGGTGACGTTGGTCTCGGCGGCACCGCTCGGACAGGGCGCGTCGTCCGCGTGGGCGCAAGGCGGCATCGCCGCGGCGGTGGCCGAAGGCGACACGCCGGAGGCACACGCCGCCGATACCGTCGCGGTCGGCGGCGGCCTTGTCGATGAAGCAGTCGCACTCGGGATCGCGCGCGAGGCGGCCCCGCGCATCCATGATCTTCTCGCTTACGGGGTGCCGTTCGATCGCGATCTCGACGGCAGGCTTGCCGTCGGACGGGAAGCTGCGCATTCCGCACGTCGCATCGTGCATGTGCGCGGCGATGGTGCTGGCGTCGCGATCATCGCAGCGCTGAGCGAAGCCGTGCGGCGCACGCCCGCGATCCGTCTGATGGAAGGCTTTGTCGCCGAAGCCCTGCTGACCGAGGACGGCGCCGTGACCGGCCTTCAATTGCGCGAAACCGGCCATCCCTCTGCACGGGCGGTCGTGCTCGCTTCACGCGCGATCGTGCTTGCGACCGGCGGAATCGGACATCTCTATGGCGTCACCACCAACCCGTGTGAAGCGAGCGGCTCGGGCCTTGCGATCGCCGCCCGCGCCGGCGCCGTGATTGCCGATCCTGAATTCGTGCAGTTCCACCCGACCGCCATCATGGTCGGCCGCGACCCGGCACCGCTCGCCACCGAAGCGCTGCGCGGCGAAGGGGCAACGCTGATCAATGGCAACGGCGAGCGCTTCATGAGCGCCCGCCACCCGCTCGCGGAGCTCGCGCCCCGCGATATCGTGGCCCGCGGCGTGTTCGCCGAGATCGCGGCCGGACGCGGCGCCTTCCTCGATGCGCGGCAGGCACTGGGCGCGCGCTTTGCCGAGAAGTTTCCGACCGTGCATGCGAGCTGCATCGCCGCTGGCATCGATCCCGCGGCGCAGCCGATTCCGATTGCGCCGGCCGCACACTATCACATGGGCGGCATCGCGGTGGACATGCGCGGCCGCAGCTCGATCGACGGGCTCTGGGCCTGCGGCGAAGTGTCCTCGACCGGCGCGCACGGCGCCAACCGCCTCGCCTCCAATTCGCTGCTCGAAGCCGTGGTCTATGCCGCGCGCATCGCTGACGACATCGCCGGCCATGCGATCCCCGCGCCCGCCCGTCTGCCCGATGCTGTGACAGCGCGAGGCGGTACGGCGGATAGCACAGCCGTGAAGCGGCTGCGCGCGATGATGAGCGCGCATGTCGGCGTGATCCGCGACGGTGACGGGCTTGCGCAAGCCGTGCGCTACTTCGCCATGCTCGAACGCGAGGCCGCAGACATCGTCCTCCGCAACATGGCGATTTCGGCCCTGCTCATCGCCGTTGCGGCCTGGATGCGGCGCGAGAGCCGCGGTGCGCATTTCCGTTCCGATCATCCGGCTGACGATCCCGGGCGGGCCCGGAGAACGATGACGACGCTCGTCGCGATGCGCGAGGTCGCGGAGAGTCTCGACGAGCGTGCGCTGCCACGCATTGCGCAATCCATGATCGGCTGAAGGAGGCCCCATGCTCACTCCGACCTCACTGCTCTATCCCGACGCCTTTCTCTCTCCGCTCGCGATCGACGCGGCCGTGCAGCGCGCGCTCGACGAGGACCTCGGCCGCGCCGGCGACATCACCTCGCTTGCGACGATTCCGGAAGCGACGACGGCGCAAGCGGTCCTCGTCGCGCGTCAGTCCGGCGTGATCGCCGGATTGCCGCTGGCGCTCGCGACCTTGCAGAAACTGTCGCCCGACATCGAGCTGCGTGCACATGTCCGCGACGCCGCGCGGGTCGCGCGCGGGCAGCATGTGCTGACGATCTCGGGCCCCGCGCGCGTCATTCTCACGGCCGAGCGAACCGCGCTCAACTTCGTCGGCCGCCTGTCGGGCGTCGCCACGCTCACGGCGGATCATGTCGCGCGCACCGAAGGCACGAAGATGCGCATCTGCTGCACGCGAAAAACCACGCCCGGACTACGCGCACTGGAGAAATACGCGGTGCGCTGCGGCGGCGGCTTCAATCATCGCTTCGGGCTCGACGATGCCATCCTGATCAAGGACAATCACATCGCGGTGGCCGGCGGCATCCGTCCGGTGCTGGAGCGCGCCCGAGCCCACGCGGGCCACCTCGTCAAGATCGAGATCGAGGTCGACACGCTGGCGCAACTACGCGAAGTGCTCGACAGCGGGATGGCCGACGCGGTGCTGCTCGACAACATGGACCTCGCGATGCTGCGCGAGGCCGTCAGGATCAACGGGGGCCGTCTCAAGCTGGAGGCGTCCGGCGGCGTCACGCTGGACTCGATCGCCGCGATCGCGGCGGCCGGTGTCGATTATGCGTCGGCGGGCGCATTGACGCATTCGGCGCCGAACTTCGACTGCGCACTGGATATCGAGGCGTAGTTCAAGCACCTGAGCTTCCACACCGACTTGGCCGGGCTTGTCCCGGCCATCCACGTCTGGCATGTGGAACGAAGAACGTGGATGCCCGGAACAAGCCCCGGGCATGACGACCATTTCCAGATTCTACCGCCGCTCGCCCATCTCGGCGGAGCTCTTGGCTTCCTGCGCGAGTTCAGCGGACAGCGCGGCGGTCTGGGCCGGGGTGCCCCAGCTCGGCTCCTCGCTGCCGTCGCCCCAGTTGCGCGGCCGATAGAAGGTGTGCACGCCGGTCTTGTACAGCTTCTTCATCTCGGCGACCCAGGACGGGCGGACCCAATAGGCGTGGTAGTGCGTGGACTTGCCGACCTCGGGCAGCCAGATCTGGCCGTCGAGCATCGCCTTGGAGATCTTCCTGGCCCGCTCCCACATTTCGGGCTCGCGGATCACGTCCGGATTGTTGTCGCAGGCGAAGGTGAACTGGCAGGCGAAATGGCGGTACTTGTTCTGGTAGACCACGCCGCACACGGTTTCGGGATATTTGCCGGAGAACACGCGGTTCATCACCACCTGCGCCACGGCGATCTGGCCGCGCACGGCCTCGCCGCGGGATTCGAAATAGACGGCTTCGGCGAGGCACTTCTCCGATTTCGCGCGCGACTTGTCGTCGAGCGCGAGCCGCTCCGCCGGCGATCTGGCACGCTGGCTGTCGGCGTTGACCTCGCCCTTCGGCGCAACGCTCTCGCCGCCTTCGATGTCCTTGTCAACCTCCGCCGATGAAGGCGACGGCGAAGCCGTCACCTTCATGTCGGGATCGGGCACCACGATCAGCGGCTCGGCGCCCGGCTGCCAGCTCTCGATGGTCTCGAGATTGCCGCCGAGCGAGGAGCTGCCGAAGAACAGGCTCGAGGTCTTGACGCTGAAGGGATCGCGTACCGGTGCGGGCGCAGCAAGGTCCCGCTTCAAGGCCTCCAGCGGTGCGGTCGCGGGCGCGCGCGCAGCGTCGCTGGCCTGCGGCGGATTGGAATATTGCGGCAGCGGCGGCGCGCGCAGCGCTTCCTGGAGCTCGGGATCGAGCACGGCTGCGGATTCCGGCGACATCGCCGGCGGCAATGCGGCGGTCTTGGAGCCGAACACCGAGCGGTTCGACGTCGCGGGATCTTCCTGTGCCGGTTCTGCAGCCGGCGCGACCGTCTCGGGAGCCTGTGGCGGCGCGACGATTGCGAGGCGATCGCCCTTTAGCGAGCGGTCGACCCTGGGAAAGTCGGAAGCCTGGTAGCGCAGCGGCGCCTGAAGCGCAGGATTGCGGCTGATCGCGCCGATGACGTCGCGGCCGTCGAGGCTCGCGAGCCGAACCATCGCGCTCTGCGGAGCGGAGGTGCCGATAGGCCGTGAAAAGCTGTAGGTGGCGAGCTGGATCGAGGACGCCGCGGAAAACACCTGCTTCTGCCAACGCTCGGCGACGCCGGGTTGGCGCGCCAGCAGCGAGGCAATGTCCTGATAGCCGGTCTCTCTCGGCATCAATGCGAAGATGCAGAGACCGATGCCGAAGGACGCGAACCGCGCGCCCTTCGGATGGTTACGCAACACTGACATCGATACGCTCACGCTACGCTTACGCTCGTCCGATCGAACTCGGTACATCCGTGCAATTCGATCTTTATCGTAAGTATCCAATTTAGGTTGCCGGGGCGTTAATCCGCGTTGCGCATGCGGCACACTCAAGCGAATGCAGGTGTTTTCACGGAGCGACGTCGCGCATTGGTAAATGCGGCCTCACGTGAAGCGGTAAACATCGCGTCAACGCGTATGGTGAAGGAACTCTTGCGCATGCGTATCATTACGGGACGCGTGACGGGTTCCTGTTGTGGCGACTGCTGTCCTGCTCCCGGTCAAGCCGGGCTATGACAGGGAGGGTACGACACGCGCGCAGCCACAAACTCGTCATTGCGAGGAGCACTTGCGACGAACCAATCTAGAGTCCCTCCGCGGAAAGATTCTGGATTGCTTCGACACGCTCGCAATGACGTTGTTGAAAGAGCGTGACGTAAAATGAAAGAGGCGGGGTCCTGGCCCCGCCTCTCTCATTCCAGCATCCTAGTTCTGCTTACGCTTGGCTGGCGATGGCCTTGCCGAGTGCGGCTTGCGCCGCTGCGAGCCGCGCGATCGGCACGCGGTAGGGCGAGCAGGAGACGTAGTTGAGGCCGATATGGTGACAGAAGGCGACGGAGGCAGGATCGCCGCCGTGCTCGCCGCAGATGCCGACCTTGAGCGAGGCACGGGTCTTGCGGCCGCGCGCGACGCCGATCTTGACGAGCTCGCCGACGCCTTCCTGATCCAGGGAGATGAAGGGATCGACCGAGAGGATGCCCTTCGCGACGTAGGGACCGAGGAAGCTCGCCGCATCGTCGCGGCTGATGCCGTAGGTCGTCTGCGTCAGGTCGTTGGTGCCGAACGAGAAGAACTCGGCCGACTCCGCGATCTCGGCCGCAAGCAGGCAGGCGCGCGGCAGCTCGATCATGGTACCGACCTGATAGGCCAGCTTGGTGTTGGTATCGCGCATCACCGCCTGGGCGGTCGCATCGATCCGCGCCTTGACGAGATCCAGCTCGGCCTTGGTCGCGATCAGCGGCACCATCACCTCGAGGCCGACGGCCTTGCCGGTGCGCTTCTCGGCCTCGACTGCCGCCTCGAAGATCGCGCGGGCCTGCATCTCGGCGATCTCCGGATAGGCGATCGCGATTCGGCAGCCGCGGAACCCGAGCATCGGGTTGAACTCCGAGAGCTCGCGCGCGCGGTCGGCCAGGCGCCGCGGATCGGTGTTCATGGCGCGCGCCACTTCCTCGACCTCGGCATGGGTGTGCGGCAGGAATTCGTGCAGCGGCGGATCGAGCAGGCGGATCGTGACGGGCAGGCCCTTCATGATCTCGAACAGCTCGACGAAGTCGGCGCGCTGCATCGGCAGCAGCTTTGCGAGCGCGGCGCGGCGCGACTGCTCGTCCTCGGAGAGGATCATCTCGCGCACCGTGCGGATGCGCGTCTCCTCGAAGAACATGTGCTCGGTGCGGCAGAGGCCGATGCCTTCCGCGCCGAACTTGATCGCAGTGCGCGCGTCGTCGGGCGTGTCGGCATTGACGCGCACGCCGATCTTGCGGACCTGGTCGGCCCAGTTCATCAGCGTGCCGAACTCGCCGGACAGTTCCGGCTCGATCATCGGCATGCGGCCGGCGAGCACCTGGCCGAGCGAGCCGTCGATGGTGATGACGTCGCCTGTCTTGAAGGTGCGCGAACCGATGCTCATGGTGCCGCGGCCGTAATCGACGCGGATGGTGCCGCAGCCGGAAACGCAGGGCTTGCCCATGCCGCGCGCGACCACCGCCGCGTGCGAGGTCATGCCGCCGCGGGTGGTCAGGATACCTTCGGCAGCGTGCATGCCGTGGATGTCTTCAGGGCTGGTCTCGATGCGGACCAGAATCACCTTGCGCCCGTCGGCCTGAAGCTTGGCCGCCTCGTCCGAGGAGAACACGATCTCGCCGGAGGCTGCACCCGGGGATGCCGGCAGACCGGTCGCGATCACGTCGCGCTTGGCGTTGGGATCGATGGTCGGATGCAGCAGCTGGTCGAGCGAGGCCGGATCGATCCGCGTCACCGCTTCCTTCTTCGAGATCAGGCCCTCATTGGCGAGCTCGACCGCGATGCGCAGCGCCGCTTTCGCGGTGCGCTTGCCGCCGCGGGTCTGGAGCATCCAGAGCTTGCCCTGCTCGACCGTGAACTCCATGTCCTGCATGTCGCGGTAGTGCTTCTCGAGCAGCGTGTAGATCCGCGTCAGCTCCTTGAAGGCTTCCGGCATCGCCGATTCCATCGACGCCTTGTCGGAGCCCGACTCCTTCCGCGCTTCCTCGGTGATGTCCTGCGGCGTGCGGATGCCCGCCACCACGTCCTCGCCTTGCGCGTTGATCAGGAACTCGCCGTAGAGCTTGCTCTCGCCGGTCGAGGGATTGCGGGTGAAGGCAACGCCCGTCGCCGAGGTCTCGCCCATGTTGCCGAACACCATGGCCTGCACGTTGACCGCGGTGCCCCAGGATTCCGGAATGTCGTGCAGCTTGCGGTAGGTCACCGCGCGCGCGTTCATCCAGGAGGAAAACACCGCACCGATCGCGCCCCAGAGCTGGTCGTGCGGATCCTGCGGAAACTCCTTGCCGGTCTCGCGCGCGACCGCGTCCTTGTACTTGCCGACCAATTCGACCCAGTCGTCGGCGGACAGGTCCGTGTCGAGCGTGTAGCCCTGGGCGTCCTTGAAAGTGTCGAGGATTTCCTCGAAGTGATGGTGCTCGAAGCCGAGCACCACGTCCGAATACATGGTGATGAAGCGCCGATAGCTGTCATAGGCGAAGCGGCGGTCGCCCGACAATTCGGATAGCGCTTCCACGGTCTGGTCGTTGAGACCGAGATTGAGCACGGTGTCCATCATGCCCGGCATCGAGGCGCGCGCGCCGGAGCGCACGGAGACGAGCAGCGGGTTCCTGGCGTCGCCGAACACCTTGCCGGTCAATTTGCCGACGTAGTCGAGCGCTTTCTCAACCTGCGACTGCAACTCCTTCGGGTAGGTCTTGTCGTGTGCGTAGAAATAGGTGCAGACCGAGGTCGGGATGGTGAAGCCGGGAGGCACCGGCAGGCCGAGATTGGCCATCTCGGCGAGGTTGGCGCCCTTGCCGCCGAGCAGGTCGCGCATCTCCGAGCGACCCTCGGCCTTGCCGTCACCGAACGTGAACACCCATTTGCCGGCCTTCGCCGTGGCTGCCGCCGCCTTGGCAGGCACAGCCTTCTTCGGTGCAGGCTTCGCGGCGACCTTCGGCAGAGCCGCCTTGGTCGCAGCTTTTGCCGCCGGCTTGGCTGCGGACTTTGCAGCGGGCTTGGCGACCGGCTTCGGCGCGCTTTTAGCCAGCGTCTTGCGGGCCGGAGGCGCGGCTTTCGCGACGGCAGAGGACTTTGATTTCGCTGGCATTTTCTTAGGCTTCGAGGCGGCTTTGGCCATAGCTTGCACACAACCTGCGAGAGGAATGGGAAATCGCGGGCCTTACACCATTTTGGGCGTGCCCGCGCAAGTCGGACGGTTCCTAAAAGTGAACGCCTAGAAGCGGAGCCACTTCAGGAGCCCGAGCCCGATCGCGCCGTTGACGATGAGGAAGATCGCGACGATGAGGTTGAGAAGCCGCGGCATGATCAGGATGAGCACGCCCGCAATCAACGACAGGATCGGCGAAATGTGGGCGACGGTGATGTGCATGAACTATCTTTCTGTGGAGGTGAGGCGAATCGCGCGCGGATCATAGCCGGCCCGGTTCCGGGAGTAGAGATGCGCAAGACGCGCTTCGAGTTCCCCGCTTCGCGAAAACTGCCCGAAATTGCCGCGAATGCGGCAGGCCTTTTCCCGGAACATTGCCATGAGGCAGGCATTGGCAACCGGTCGCGCCAGTCGCGCGCCCGCAAAAGAAACGTCGAAGGAGTTGTCCATGCGGAACAGGATTCTTGCTCTTGCAGCGCTCGCGGCCGCGGTCGGCTCGCCTCTGGCGGCGCAGGCGCAAAGCGGTGTCACGGTGGGACGCGCGCCGGCCGTGGTCGACAGCGCCCCGACCATTGCGGTCGACCAGCGGCCAGCCTTCCGCGAATATGTCGTCGAACAACGTGTGCCGCCCTTCCGGATTCCGGATCGTGTCGTGGTCGGCGCCACCTTACCCGAAAGCGGGGTCACTTATTATGACGTGCCGCAACGCTTCGGGGCCACCACCTATCGCTACACCGTCGTGAACGGCGAGACCGTGCTGGTCGAGCCGCGCTCGCGCCGCATCGTCGAGGTGCTGGACTAAATTCGCGTTTGGACGCGTTTTCCCACGCGAAGCGACACCCACTTCGCTGGGGAACGCTGCCGTTCCATTCGATGTCCGGCGCGTCACGTCAGGCTGGCGCGAGCAGTACCAAATCGGACATCGGCCCTGCCCGGTCCTCCCCCCGCCGGGCGGGGCTTTTTGCGTCCTGTCATTCCGGGGCCAACGAAAGCGCGAACCCGGAATCTTGAGATGCCGGGTTCGGTGCTCCGCACCGCCCCGGAACGACAAAGGTTGTTTGCCGCGCGAACGCTGCTCAATCCTGGATCTTCGAGAAATCCGCCACCGCGCGCGTCGCGCTGCGGATCTCGTTCAGAAGCTTGAGGCGGTTCTCGCGCACCTTCGTATCGTCGTCGTTGACGCGCACCTTGTCGAAAAAGGCATCGACCGGCGGACGCAGCTTCGCCATCGCGCTCATCGCTGCAGCGAAATCCTCCTTGGCGACGGCCACGCTGGCTTCCGTCTTCACCTCGCCGATTGCCTTCGCCAGCGCCTTCTCCTCGTGGAGGCTGTAAAGCGCCGCATCCGGCGTGCCGTCGAAGCTGCGCTTGTCCTTTTTCTCCTCGATCGAGAGGATGTTGCTGGCACGCTTGGTGCCGGCCAGCAGGTTCTTGCCGTCATCGGTATCGAGGAATTTACCGAGCGCCTCGACGCGGCGGACGATCATGAGGAGGTCGTCCTGGCCGCCGAGCGCGAACACGGCGTCGACGAGATCGTGCCGCGCACCCTGCTCGCGGAGCTGGACCTTGAGGCGGTCGGCGAAGAAGGTGAGCAGGTCGCTCGGAAGCTTCTGCGCATCGGCAGGCTTCACCCACAAGCCAGCGAGCGCGGACGCCGCCACCTTCATCAACGACAGACGAAGTGCATTCTCGGCAATCAGCCTGATTACGCCCAATGCCGCTCTCCGCAACGCATAGGGGTCCTTGCTGCCCGTCGGCTTCTCGTCGATCGCCCAGAAGCCGACCAGGGTATCGATCTTGTCCGCTAGCGTCACCGCGACGCTCACCGGATCGGTCGGCACGCGATCGGCGGGGCCCTGCGGCTTGTAGTGCTCCTCGCAGGCGGCGGCGACGGAGGGGTCCTCACCCTGGGCCAGGGCATAGTATTTGCCCATCAGCCCCTGCACCTCCGGGAATTCGCCGACGACTTCGGTCAGCAGATCCGCCTTCGCCAAATGCGCGGCGCGCGTGGCCCTGGCGACATCGGCGCCGACCAGCGGCGCGATCTCGGCGGCAAGGCGTTCGATGCGCTTGATGCGCGCGGCTTGCGTGCCGAGCTTCTCGTGGAACACGATCTGCTCAAACTTCGGCAGCCGATCCTCGAGCTTCGTCTTGAGATCGGTCTCATAGAAGAACTTCGCGTCGCTCAGCCGCGCGCGAATGACGCGCTCGTTGCCGGCGATGATGGTCTTGCCGCCATCGGTCGCCTCGATGTTGGCGACCAGAATGAACTTGTTGGCGAGCTTGCCCGTCTTGGCGTCGCTCACGACAAAGCACTTCTGGTTGTTGCGTATGGTGGCGCGGATCACCTCCGCCGGCGTCGCAAGGAACTCCGGCTCGAACGAGCCCATCAGCACGACCGGCCATTCGACGAGGCCGGCGACCTCGTCGAGCAGATTCTGGTCCTCGACGAGTTCGAAGCCCTGCGCGAAGGCCAACTGCTTGGCGTCGGTGAGGATCGCGTCCTTGCGGCGCTCGGGGTCGAGCACGACCTTGGCGTCGAGCAGTTTTGCTTCGTAGTCCTCGAAGCGGCGCACGGAAATCGCCGCGGGCGCAAGGAAGCGATGGCCGTAAGTGGTCTGGCCGCTCTCGATGCCGTCGACCTCGAATTTCACGACATCGGGCTCTTCGGTCTCGAGGCCGAAGGTCGCGGTGATCGCATGCAGCGGACGCACCCAGTTCAGCGAGCCGGGCTTGCCGGAGCGCGCGCCCCAGCGCATCGATTTCGGCCACGGGAAGGTGCGGACGATGACGGGCAGGATTTCCGCGAGGACGTCTATCGCGTCGCGGCCGGGCTTTTCGATCAAGCCGATGTAGAAATCACCCTTGGGGTCGCGCTGGATTTTTGCTTCGTCCAGCGACTTCAATCCCGTCGCTTTCAGAAAGCCCTGGACGGCCGCGTCGGGCGCGCCGATCTTCGGGCCGCGGCGTTCGGTCTTGAGGTCGGGCTGGCGCGCAGGAATCCCGTGCACGGTGAGCGCAAGGCGGCGCGGCGTCGCGAAGGCCTTTGCGCCCTCATAGACGAGACCTTCGGCAACCAGCTTGTCGGTGACCATGCGGCGCAGATCGTCGGCCGCCTTCGCTTGCATGCGCGCGGGGATTTCTTCCGAGAACAGTTCAAGCAAAAGATCGGGCATCAGGCCGCTCCGCCCGCTTCAGTATGGATCCAGGCCTCGCCGCAAGCCTTGGCCAGCTCGCGCACGCGAAGAATGTAGCTCTGCCGCTCGGTCACGGAGATCACGCCGCGCGCGTCGAGCAGATTGAAGACATGGCTCGCCTTGATGCACTGGTCGTAGGCCGGCAGCGCCATCAGATGCTGTTTCCGATTGCCGCCCTCGCGCCAGCCGGCGTCGAGATATTTCCGGCAGGCCGCTTCCGCCATCTTGAACTGCTCGAACAGCATCGCGGTGTCGGCATGTTCGAAATTGTGCCGTGAATATTCCTGCTCGGCCTGCAGGAACACGTCGCCATAGGTGACCTTGGCGTGCCCCTCGCGGCCGTTGAAGTTGAGGTCGTAGACGCGGTCGACGCCCTGCACATACATCGCGAGTCGCTCAAGCCCGTAGGTGAGCTCACCCGCGACCGGCGCGCATTCGAAGCCCGCGACCTGCTGGAAATAGGTGAACTGAGAGACCTCCATGCCGTCGCACCAGCATTCCCACCCCAAACCCCAGGCACCGAGCGTCGGGCTCTCCCAATCGTCTTCGACGAAGCGGATGTCGTGCACGGCGGAATCGATGCCGATCGCGGCGAGCGACTTCAGATACAGTTCCTGAAGGTTCGGCGGCGATGGCTTCATGATCACCTGGAACTGGTAATAGTGCTGCAGCCGGTTCGGGTTCTCGCCGTAACGGCCGTCCTTGGGCCGGCGCGAGGGCTGCACATAGGCCGCGTTCCAGGGCTTTGGCCCGAGCGCGCGCAGCGTGGTCGCCGGATGGAAGGTGCCCGCGCCCATCTCCATGTCGTAGGGCTGCAAGATCACGCAGCCCTGCTCGGCCCAGAACCGCTGGAGCGCGAGGATGAAGCCCTGGAACGAGCGTTCCGGGCGCATATGGGCGGGCAATGAGTCGTCCATCGTCAGATCGGGCTCTCGCGGGGGGTTTTGAATCGCGCGGGACCGTATCGACGGCGGGGATGGGAATCAAGGCGATGGGGCCGGAAATGGCCCTGTACTCCGTCATGGCCGGGCATGTCCCGGCTACTACCTTGGTCGCGGCGCGAAGAACGTGGATGCCCGGGACAAGCCCGGGCATGACGACTGTGGCGGCTAACCCGGCCGATAGGCTCCGGTGACGGGGTCACGCTTCAGCGTCTGGATATCCCCCATATGGGCGGCTTCAGCGACGCGCGACAGACGCATCTCCTCCAGCTCCTGGTTGATCCGGACAGCGGTCTTGTAGGCCCAGCGGACCACGGCAAGCCCGCCCAGCACGCCCGCGAAAGCGACGAACGGCGGCATCGGTCGATCCTTGTCTAGTGCTCAGCCCCCACGCGCATTGTTGCGCAGATGGGCCTGCGCCGCAATCGGCGGGTCGAGGGCCAAATGGCGCGGCAGGGCGCGGCCTAAAACCCGAATTTCGCCCAGATCGCCCGCGTCTCGACCGCCGAGATCAGCTCGTCCGGCAAGCCGGCCATCGATTCCAGGGCCAAAAGCTGCCCCGCGCCGGGCGATTTCCGCCCCAAAAGGCCGGAGAGCAGTCCTGTCGGCTGTGCGATCACGGGGGTGAGAACCTTCTCGCCAAAGCGAGCACGAAGAGTTGAGCGAAGATCACCGATGTGGTCGGCAAGCCCCAGCGCGATGGCGCTCTCACCGGCCCAGTATTCCCCCGTGAACAGGGTGTCGTCCGCTCCCTTCAGCCGCGCGCCGCGGCTTTCCTTGACCAGCGAGATGAAGATCTGGTGGATCTCGCGCTGGATCGCCTTCAGCTTGGCGACGTCGTCAGGGTCTTCCGGGAGGAACGGGTCGAGCATCGCCTTGTGTTCGCCCGCCGTGTAGAGGCGCCGTTCGATGCCGAGCCGCCTGATCGCCTCCTGAAAGCCGAAACTGCCGCCGACCACGCCGATCGAGCCGAGGATCGAAGAGGGATCGCAGATGATCTCGTCGCCGGCGCAGGCGATCATGTAGCCACCGGACGCCGCGACATCCTCGACGAACACCAGCACCGGCAGCTTCTTCTCCGCCGCGAGCTGCTTGATGCGCAAGTAGATCTGACGCGACTGCACCGGCGAGCCGCCGGGAGAATTGATCACCAGCGCCACCGCCTTGGCGTGCCGATACGAGAACGCGCGCTCGAGCACCCGCGCGACGCCAGCAAGCGTCAAGCCGGGGCGCAGCGGCGTCACCGCACCGATCACCCCTGACAGCCGCACCACCGGCACCACCGAGGTGCCCGGCCGAAAGCGCGCCGGCAGATATTGCATGAGCTTGTCGGCCAGGCCGGAACTCTCACGATCGTTCAATTGTTCGGCCATGCCGTTACCTCTGATTAACCATTTCTTATCACGCGACTGTCATTGGAAGTGCCCGGAACGTGCTTTGCAGTTTTCCCGTTGGGAGGCTGCAATGAGGCAGCGGAGAACACCATGAAAATCTATCTGCTGATGCTGCTGATCGGCGCGCTGTTCACGGCGATCCGCCTCACCTCGCCGCAAGAGCAGCAGTCCGAATCGCTTCCCCGGTAAGCCCTCACGGTTCCACCAGCGGCAAGGCCGCTCTCCCTTCCAGAATCTGCGTCACTGCGCTTTCGGACATGCGTGACTCGTCGTTGAGCATGAGGCCCGGCAGCAATCGCGTCGGGGCCCGGCCGCCTTTCACCGCACGCACCAGCACGCGGATCGCGGGCCGCCCCGCTTCGCCATGAACCGGCAGGATCGAGACGCTGCCGAACCCGCGTGACAGCGCTGCCAGGACCTCGGCGATTCCATCCGCACGCCAGATCAAGGTCAGCACGCCATTGGATCGGAGGATACGTCGCGCTGCATGCACCCACGCATGCAGGGTCTCCTCCGTCGCCACATGCGCGGTGTGCCGCGCCCGATCCGGCGAGCCGCGATGCCGCGCCGGATCGTTGAAGGGCGGATTCATCAACACCACGTCCGCGCTGTCGGGCGACAGCCCGTTTGACGCAAAGGCCTGCGGCTCGGCCGTAACGTCGAGCACGATCGTCTCGGCGGCAATCGCATTCGCCGCCGCGTTGCGCCGCGCGAGCTCGGCCAGCTCCGGATCGATCTCGACCAGGCTGAGCCTGATGCCCGCGACGCGGCGCGCCAGCGCCAGTCCGGCCGCGCCGATACCGGCGCCGAAATCGACCACGCGGTCCCCCGCCTTCGCGTCGATCGCCGCCGCAAGCAGGATGGCGTCATGCCCGGCGCGATGGCCGGATCGTTTCTGCATCAAGCGCAATTGCCCGCCGAGAAAGGCGTCCTCGGTAATATCTGCGGCCTCAATCATCGCCGCGCAGTTCGTGGCTGAGGCCGGCTTCGGTGAGGAGAGCCCTCGCCTCCTGGGCGTCGTCCTCATGGACCAGGATCCGCCGCGGCAAAATGCCGAGCGAGCCCTCGATGATGCTCATGTTCTGGTCCAGCACCAGATGATGGATGTTGGCACCGTCAAGCAGCGCGCCGATCGCCGACACCAGCACCATGTCATTGGTCCGAACCAGTTCGCGCAAAACGCAGATCTCCTGCCTGAAAGGGGGGCATGCGGCAAATGTCAATGGTTCCGAGGTCTTGCCGCGTCCGTCGCCAGTTTCTATTGTCTTTCCATCAGAATAGCCCTTCCGGGGCAAATATTGGAGACCGGCGTGGCCGTCATCGTACCTTTCGAAACTCCCGGCGCGTCGATCGAAGAGCTGGTTGCCCTTGTCGCCCCTGACATGGAGCGCGTCAACGCCACGATTCTGTCGCGGACTGGCTCCGAGGTGACCATGATCCCGGAGGTCGCCAACCACCTGATCTCCTCCGGCGGCAAGCGCCTGCGGCCGATGCTGACGCTCGCCATGGCCAACCTGGCCGGCTACGCCGGCGACGGCCATATCAAGCTCGCTGCCTCCGTCGAGTTCATGCATACCGCCACCCTGCTCCACGACGACGTCGTCGACGAGAGCGAATTGCGCCGCGGCAAGCTGTCGGCGCGCATGCTCTGGGGCAACGAGGCGAGCGTGCTGGTCGGCGACTTCCTGCTCGGCCAGGCCTTCCGCATGATGGTCGAAGTCGGCTCGCTCCGCGCGCTCGACATCCTCTCCGCGGCCGCCGCGACCATCGCCGAGGGCGAGGTCATGCAGCTGGCCGCAGCCAAGAACACCGCGACCACCGAGGACGAATATCTCGCCGTGATCCGAGGCAAGACCGCCGAATTGTTCGCGGCCGCCTGCGAGGTCGGTCCCGTCATCGCCAACCGGCCGAAGGCGGAGCAGACCGCCTGCCGCTCGGTCGGCATGAATCTCGGCATCGCCTTCCAGCTCGTCGACGACGTGCTCGATTATGGCGGCAAGAGCGCCAAGCTCGGCAAGAACACCGGCGACGATTTCCGCGAAGGCAAGATCACCCTGCCGGTCGTGCTCGCTTTCCGACGCGGCAACGACACCGAGCGCGCCTTCTGGATCCGAGCGCTAGAGCGCGGCGAGATCGGCGATGGCGATCTCGACCACGCCATCGGCCTGATGAACAAGCATCGCGCGCTCGAGGATACGCTGAGCCGCGCCCAGCACTACGGCGCCATGGCGGTGGACGCGCTGGCGCTGTTCCCGCCCTCGCCGATGAAGAGCGCACTGGAGCAGGTCGTGGCGTTCTGCCTGGCACGGTCGCATTAGGCGACTGGCTGACGTACTTCCCGATTTTCGCACCGTTGCCTACTCCGCCATCCTGAGGCTCGCCTAAGAGGCGAGCGCCTCAGGGGACCGGTGACGGATAAGTGCGCGCTGTCTCCACCAGTCATTGCGTGCGTAAGGCGCGACGGCACCGCTCGCTCTCGTGTCCCGGACGCGCTGCAGCGTGAAACGCTGCTGCGCAGAGCCGGCAACTGTTATGTTGATGGTGCGATTTTATAGGGTTTTCGGTCGCGCAGCATTGCGTTGAGGATGGTCAGCAGCTTCCTTGCGACAGCAATGAGGGCGAGCTTTGCTGGTTTGCCGGCCAGACGGAGCCGGTCATAGAAGATTTTGAAGTGATCGGCGCGACGAACGGCGTTGAGAGCAGCCATGTAGAGGGCGTCGCGGACGCGCTTTCGTCCGCCGCCGATCTTGCGCTTGCCACGATAAGCCCCGCTATCGACATTGAAGGGAGCCAGGCCGGCAAGAGCGGCCACCTCCTTTGGCCCGAGACGCCCAAGTTCGGGCATCTGGGTGAGGAGTTGCATGCAAGCGACGGGTCCCACGCCGGGCACCGAGCGCATCAACTGTGCATCATTGGCAAGCTCCGGTTCGGCTTTGACGAGCGCATGAATCTCAGTGTCGATTTCGGCGATCTCATCATTGAGGACCTCGATGAGGCGAGCGATGCGTTCCACCATGGCGCGGTCCTCGGCTTCGCTGCGGCGGTTCTTTTCCTGGGCCCTCATGGCAACCAGTTGGTCCCGCCGTTTTGCAAGCCTTGCCAAAGTGTTGCGAGCAGGCGTCGCGGCCTGCTCGGTGGCGGGCTTCATGGCGCGGGCAAAGGCCGCCAGCATCCGCGCATCGATCGGATCGGTCTTGGCGAGCTGGCCGCTGGCGCGGGCAAAGTCGCGGGCACGGGCCGGATTGATCCGGGCAAAGCGGATGCCGGCCCGATGCAGGGCCTCCCGAAGCTCGAGGTCATAGACCCCCGTAGCCTCGAAGACGATCAGCGCATCACATCGCCAACGCGCCACCAGCTGTGTGATGGCCTGTGGCGCGTTGGCGATGCGTTCCGCTACGCCGATGGCCTCATCGAAAATATCAAGGTGATGTTTGGAGATGTCGATCCCGACGCAACGAGAGGATATGATCACGGTGCCTGTCCCTGTGATGCGAGGTCTGTTGACGCAGCCTCGTGCAACTGTTCAGGTTGATAGATGGAACGGGCGGGAGACCGAGCCGGCTCACGGCGTCAAGCGCCAAGGACCCAACGGCTTCCCGCCCACCATCATCATGCCAGACTTCCCAGACACAGGGACCCATCCGACCTCCAACGATCAGCAGTATGGGCCCCGGCTCTGCAGCGCGCCGCAAAGAGGCGCTGCGCTGCGTCCGGGGCACGAGAGCGTCTGTCCAGCAACTGCGCTTCGCCTCACCAGCAGAAGCCAGCTTCATTCGCTCCGCATGCTTGGCCCATCTAGTTACTTGCATTTTGCAAGTAACTACCCTAACCTCCCGCCATGCAGCCAAAATCCCCTTCCATCCTGGAATGTCCGGTCGGCCGCGCCGTGGAGACGGTCGGCGAATGGTGGAGCATCCTGATTCTGCGCGATGCGTTTCAGGGCGCGACGAAATTCGACGAGTTCGCGCAAAGCCTCGGGATCGCGCCGAACATCCTGTCGCGGCGCCTCGCCCATCTCACCGAGAGCGGCATGTTCGTCCGACGCCGCTACAACGAACGCCCGCCGCGCTACGAATATGTGCTGACGGACAAGGCGCGGGATTTTTTCCCCGTCATCGTCGCGCTGCTCGCCTGGGGCAACAAGCATCTCGCGCCGAAGGGCGAATCCATCCTGTTGGCGAACCGGAGCGACGCTCGCCCGTTCGATCCGATCGTCGTCGACGCCGCCGACATGCAGCCGATCACGCTTGCCAACACGGTCGCCATTCCCGGTCCCCGCGCCAGCCGCGGCATGCGCGCGCGGCTCGCTTCGCTCAGGGCCATGAACCCGGCCGTCGCGCCGGCTGGAGATTGACATGCGTCGTATCGTCGTGACTGGCATGGGCGCGGTGTCGCCGCTCGGCTGCGGTGTCGAACTGTCCTGGCGGCGGCTGCTCGCCGGCCGAAGCGGGCTGCGACCTCTGCCGGAGTGGGCGCAGGTACTTCCCGCGCGCATCGCCGGTCTCGTGCCCGACAAGACCGATGACGCCGATGGCGGCTTCGATCCGGCACAGGCGGCTGGGCCAAAAGACCAGCGCAAGATGGACCGCTTCATCCTGTTCGCGCTGCTTGCCACCGGAGAAGCGGTCGCGCAGGCCGGATGGACGCCGCAGGATGCGGCGGCGCTGGAGCGGACCGCGACGATCATCGCTTCCGGCATCGGCGGCTTTCCGGCGATGGCGGAGGCGGTGCGCATCACCGAGCAGCGCGGCGCGCGCCGGCTGTCGCCGTTCACGATTCCCTCCTTCCTCGCCAATCTCGCAGCCGGCCAGGTCTCGATCAAATACGGCTACAAGGGAGCGCTGGGCACGCCGGTCACGGCGTGTGCCGCCGGCGTGCAGGCGATCGGCGATGCCGCGCGCATGATCCGTGCCGGCGAAGCCGATGTCGCGATCTGCGGCGGCGCGGAGGCCTGCATCGACATCGTCAGCCTCGGCGGCTTTGCCGCGGCCCGCGCGCTGTCGAGCAGCTTCAACGACGAGCCCGCACGCGCCTCGCGCCCATTCGATCGCGACCGCGACGGCTTTGTGATGGGCGAAGGCGCCGGCATCCTGGTGATCGAGGCGCTGGAGCATGCGCTGGCGCGCGGCGCGACGCCGATCGCGGAGATCGTCGGCTACGGCACGACGGCGGATGCCTATCACATGACGTCGGGTCCGCCCGACGGCGATGGCGCGCGCCGCGCCATGGAGATCGCGCTACGGCAGGCGAAGCTCGCACCCGCGGATGTACAGCACCTCAATGCGCATGCGACCTCGACTCCAGCCGGCGACGAGAGCGAGTTCGGCGCGATCGCAGCGCTGTTTGGCCGCAACCGCGGCATTGCCGTCAGCGCGACCAAATCGGCCACCGGGCACCTGCTCGGCGCTGCCGGCGGGCTGGAGGCGATCTTCACCGTGCTCGCTTTGCGCGACCAGATCGCGCCGCCGACGCTCAATCTCGACAATCCGGATCCCGGCGCTGACGGTATCGACATCGTTGCCGGCGCAGCAAGAGCGATGCCGATGCAGCATGCCATCTCCAACGGATTCGGCTTCGGCGGGGTCAATGCCAGCGTGATCTTCCGCCGGATGGCTTGAACGAGGTCTTTGAACAAGAGGCCTTGCAATCGCGGCAGGCTCGGCTACCAAAACAGGATGATCGAAACCAATTTCTGGCTGTTCCTTGCCGCCGCCTTCCTCGTTGCCGCCGTTCCCGGCCCCGGCATCTTTTATGTTGCGGCACGCACCTTGTCCGAGGGACGCGCCAGCGGTTTTGCATCGACCGCGGGCACGGCGCTGGGCGGGCTGGTTCACGTGGTTGCAGGCAGTATCGGTATCTCCGCGATCATCCTGGCCAGCGCCGAGCTGTTTGCGGCGGTGAAGTTCGTTGGCGCGCTCTATCTGATCTGGCTCGGCATCAAGACGTTTCGCAACGCCGGCCGCGCGCTGTCGCTCGCGGGCGAGCCCATCGGCGACAAGCGCGCGTTCCGTGACGGCGCGCTGGTGGAGGCGCTGAACCCGAAGACCGCGGCGTTCTTCCTCGCCTTCATACCGCAATTCCTTGATCCTGCGGGATCGAACCCCACGCTGCAGTTCATCGTGCTGGGAGCGATCTCGGTGGCGCTGAACACGCTCGCCGATGTCGTGGTGGTGCTGATGGCCTCTGCGACGCGCGCGCAGTTGATCGAACGGCCGCAGCTGATGCGGCGTCTCACGCAGGGCTCCGGCGTCTTCATCGCGGGGCTCGGCCTCTCGCTCGCGCTGGCGCGGCGGCCGGCAAATGGCTAGCGCTCCGCAAAGCCGCTTCTACGAATCGCACGGCCTGCGGCTGCATTACGCCGACTGGGGCAACGAGGGCGCGCCACCTCTGATCCTGGTCCATGGCGGCCGCGATCATTGCCGGAGCTGGGATCACATCGCCCGATCGTTGCAGCCGCATTTCCACGTCATCGCGCCCGACCTGCGCGGCCACGGCGATTCCGACTGGACCAAAGGCGGCAGTTACGCACTGACGGAGTACGTCTACGATCTCTCGCGGCTCGTCCGCAATATCGCAGCGCCTCCGGTCACTCTCATCGGCCATTCGATGGGCGGCATGGTCAGCCTGATCTTTTCGGGCTCATTCCCCGAGCAGGTCACCAAGCTCGTCGTCCTCGACGGCGTGACCATGTTGCCGGATACGCCAAAACCGCCGGTGCATGAGCGCATCGGCAAATGGGTCGGTCAGCTCGACAAGCTGCACGACCGCACCCCGCGCCGCTATGCCGCCCTCGAGGACGCCGCCGCGCAGATGATGCTTCACAACAAGCGCCTATCCCGCGACCTCGCGCTGCATCTCGCCACGCATGGCGCGCGGCAGAACGAGGACGGCACCTATAGCTGGAAGTTCGATCCCTATCAGCGCGCCTCTGCGCCGCACCGGCTCTGGCCCGACGACCACATCGAGCTCTGGTCACGCATCGCCTGCCCGACGCTGCTGCTCAATGCCGGCGAAAGCTTTCTCGCCGGTGCCAGGGCCGCAGGCCTGGAGCGCTACTTTCCGCAGGTGCGCATCGAGACCATCGCCGGCGCGGGACACTGGCTGCAGCACGACAAGCCGCAGGAGGTGCTGGGCGAGATCCGGCAGTTTCTCGTGCGGGCTGAAGACAGCGCGGAATAGCACAACGATATCCACGTCATTGCGAGCGCAGCGAAGCAATCCAGACTGTCACCGCGGAGGGATTCCGGATTGCTTCGCGGAGCCTGTCATCGGGCCGCGCTTCGAGCGGACCCGGCGGCTCGCAATGACGACCAGACCTAGCTCAAGGTCCCCGCATGCACCCACCAGCCGTGGTGATCGCGCCTGATCTTTTCGGCGGCGGCATGGGCTTCGGCCGGCGCGCCATAGATCGCAAAGCACGTCGCGCCGGAGCCGGACATGCGGGCGAGCTTGACGCCGGCGGAGCTACGCAAGGCCTCCAGCACCTCGCCGATGACAGGCTCGATGCGCAGCGCGGGCGCTTCAAGGTCGTTGGCGACGGTTTCCAGAACCTCCACCCAATCGGAAATAGAGGCGCCCTCCCCAGGCCAGGCCGGAGCGCGGATGACGTCGGTGACGCCGACCAGAAGCTCGCCGTTACGCAGACCCAGCGCCTGGAACACGTCCTTGGTCGCGACCGGCACGCGCGGATTGACCATGACGCAGGGCATGCTCGGCAGCGCGAGCGGCAACAGCTGCTCGCCGACGCCGGTCATGTCGCAGGCGCGCGAGACGAGGCACACCGGCACGTCCGCGCCGGTCGCGAGGGCGACCTTCTGAACGCGGGGATCATCGAGCGACAGATCGTTCAGGCGCGCCAGGAGCCGCAGCGCCGCCGCGGCATCGGCCGAGCCGCCGCCGATGCCCGCCGCGACGGGAAGCACCTTGTCGAGCGCGAAGGCGCCGAGCTTCAGGCCGGGCACCGCCTCGGCCAGAAGTCTCGCAGCCTTGAGCACGAGATTGTCGGACGTCTCGCCACAGGCCGCCGCCAGCGGGCCGGTGGTGGTGAGCTTCAGCTCGCCGCCCGGCTCCAGCGTGAGCCGATCGGCGCAATCGGCGAACGCCACCACGCTTTCGAGATCATGATAGCCGTCGGCACGACGGCCGACGACGCGAAGGCTCAAATTGACCTTCGCCCGCCCCTCTTCAATCAACGCCGACATCGGCGACACGCCCCCAAGCAAACCTCAGCCGCCCCTGCCGTCGTCCTTCTTCTTCTCGGCCTGCGCCGCAGAAGAGTTCGAATTGTCGTCCGGAAGGCCGTTGGCGATCTTGGCCTCGATCTTCGGAAGCTCTTCCGGCTCCGGCTTGAGATCGCGGGCATGCGACCACTGGAATTTTGCCTCCAGCGTGCGGCCGACGCGCCAATAGGCGTCGCCGAGATGGTCGTTGATGGTGGGATCCTCGGGCTTGAGATCGATCGCACGCTCGAGGTTCTTCACCGCCTCTTCATAGTTGCCGATGCGGTAATAGGCCCAGCCGAGGGAATCGACGATGTAGCCGTCGTCGGGACGCTGCTCGACGGCCCGCTTGATCATCTTCATGCCTTCGTCGAGATTCACGCCCTGGTCGATCCAGGAATAGCCGAGATAGTTGAGGACGTGCGGCTGATCGGGCTGCAGTTCGAGCGCCTTCTTCATGTCGGCCTCGGCCTTGCTCCACTGCTTGGAGCGCTCCTCGCAGATACCGCGATAATAGTACCAGACGCTGTTGGCCTTGTCGTTGCCGGGCGGCAGCACGTCGATTCCTTGCGAATAGGTCGCGCCGCAATCGCCGAACCGCTTGCGACCGCGCTCGATGTTTCCGAGCGCCATGATGGCTTCGAGGTCCTTGGCATCCTCCGAGGTGACGCCCTTGAGGATCTTGATCGCCTCGTCGGTGCGGTCGGCGGAATCCAGGTCAATGGCAAGCTGGATCTGTGCATTGCGCTTGAGCGGCGAGGTCGCGGGCACGCGCTCATAGACCTTGATCGCCATCTTCGGCCGCTTCACCGATTCATAGAGATCGGCGAGCGAGAGCAGCGCCAGCGGATGGGTCGGCTGGAGGTAGAGCGCGAGCTGGAGATAGACCAGCGCCAGGTCCTCACCGCCGCGGCGGGTCAGCGTGGCGCCGATGCCATAGAGCGCTTCGGCGGCGCCGGCCTGCGCGGAATCGACGAGTGGCGGCATCTTCTTGCCGGCCTTGGTCTCGCGCAGGCCTTCCTGGATCAGCGGATGGCGTGCGAGCTTCTTGTCGAAAGCCTGGTAGACGGTGGTCGCCGCGGCGGAATCCTTGTTGCGCGAGAGCCAGCGCGCATAGGCCTCGGTCACGCGCAGCATGGAATCGTCGAGCTTGTAGGCGCGCTCGAAGCGAGTGCCGGCGTCCTTCTCCTTGCCGGCGAGTTCCAGGATCATGCCGGCGTGAAGGTCCTTGAACAGCGGATACCATTCCGGACCAGCCAGCTTGTCGATGGTGGCGACACCACCCTTGGCATCTCCTGCACCATAGGCGGCCCAGCCCGACAGCAGCGTGGCGACCAGATCGGTGATCGGGCCGCGAACCGACTGGTTGATATTGGTCTGCGCGGCCGCGTATTTCTTCAACTTGAGATCATGCACGCCGACGACGAGACGCGCGACGCGGTTGGTCTTGTCGATGGTGAGGATGCGCTCGGCAAGCTTGACCGCCTCCTCGAGGTCGCCGTCGGCGACCGACGAGATGAAGGCACGGTCCAGCAGCTCGTTGTTCTTGGGATCGGTGCGGAGCGCCGAACGGTAGAATGCGGCGGCGGATGCCGCGTCACGCTCGACGCTGGCGTGGCGGGCGGCGAGATAGCTGCCGGCACCGGTGAGCGACTTCAGATCGTTTCGCGTCGGAAACTGCGCCGCCGTGTTCTCCGGGTGGTCCGGCGTCTGCGCCAGGACCGCGCCCGGGACCGCCACGATCGCGGTGCCCATGAGAGCGATGGCGACAGCAGTCCAGCGGTTGAAACGATTTGAAAGCATCAGGGCTCGCCTTGAGTTGGTAGTGCCTGGGTTTGCAGCAGGAGGCCGCATCGCACGCGAAAGCGGCCGGTGGCATCGGGACCCGGAACCGTCGGGCCGACAATGCCGCTTTTGGCGCTCCCCCGCAAGGATTCGGACCGGGCGATCCCCGCCGCATGCCCCAAATCGGCCAAGCGGATCCACCAAGAACGTCCCAAGACGCCGCTACTATGGCCTTATCGTGGCCGCGGCGGCTGGCCGCACACGGGTCCTCACGCGAACGTGCGCCAGATCACCCGCGTGACCTGCCTTTACATCGCCTCGTAATTCGGGCCGCCGCCGCCCTCGGGCGGAACCCAGGTGATGTTGCCATTGGGGTCCTTCACATCGCAGGTTTTGCAGTGGACGCAGTTCTGGGCATTTATCTGGAAACGCGGGCCGGAGCCCTCCTCAATCCACTCATAGACGCCGGCCGGGCAATAGCGGTTCGAGGGACCTGCGAAGACGTCATGCTCGGAGCTCTTCTGGAGGTTCATGTCGGTGACCTTCAGATGGATCGGCTGGTCCTCCTCGTGATTGGTGTTGGACAAGAACACCGAGGACAGCTTGTCGAACGTGATCTTGCCGTCGGGCTTTGGGTAGTTCCTGGGCGCGTGGCTCTTGGCCGGATCGAGCGTGGCGCGGTCGGGCTTGACGTGCGACTGCGTGCCGAACAGCGAGGCGCCGAACAGCGTATTGCACCACATGTCGAAGCCGCCCAGCGCGACGCCGAGCACGGTGCCGAACTTCGACCACAGCGGCTTGACGTTGCGGACCAGGAACAAATCCTTGCCGACCGACGAGGACCGCCAGGCGTTCTCGTACTCGATCAGTTCGTCATTGGCGCGATCGGCGGCAATCGCGGCTGCAACGTGCTCGGCCGCGAGCATGCCGGTGCCCATCGCATTGTGCACGCCCTTGATGCGGGGCACGTTGACAAAGCCCGCGGCGCAACCGATCAGCGCGCCGCCGGGGAAGCTGAGCTTCGGCACCGACTGATAGCCGCCCTCGGTGATCGCACGCGCGCCGTAAGCGAGCCGCTTGGCGCCTTCGAAGATGCCGCGAATCGAGGGGTGGGTCTTGAAGCGCTGGAATTCGTCGAACGGGGAGAGATAGGGATCGTCGTAGTTCAGATGCACGACGAAGCCGACTGCGACGAGATTGTCGTCGTAATGATAAAGGAACGAGCCGCCACCGGTCTTGAGGTCAAGCGGCCAGCCGAATGAATGCTGGATCAAGCCCTTCTGGTGCTTGGCGGGATCGATCTGCCAGACCTCCTTGAGGCCGATGCCGAATTTCGGCGGCTCGCTCTTGGCGTCCAGCGCAAATTTGTTGATGAGCTGTTTGGTGAGGCTGCCGCGGGCGCCTTCGGCGAACAGCGTGTACTTGCCGAGCAATTCCATGCCGCGGGTGAAGGAGTCCTTCGGCTTGCCGTCGCGGCCGATACCCATGTCGCCAGTGGCGATGCCCTTGACCTTGCCCTCCTCGTCATAGAGCACCTCGGCCGCCGCAAAGCCGGGATAGATCTCGACGCCGAGCGCCTCGGCCTTGCGCGCCAGCCAGCGGCAGACATTGCCGAGCGAGCCGATGTAGCAGTGATGATTGTTCATCAGCGGCGGCATCATGAAGTTCGGCAGCTTGATCGCGCCGCCGCCGGTCATCCAGAAGAAGCGGTCGTCCTTCACCTGCGTCCTCAGCGGGCAGTCGGAATCCTCGCGCCAGTCCGGGATCAGCTTGTCGAGCCCGGCCGGGTCGATCACAGCGCCCGAGAGAATGTGCGCGCCAACCTCGGAGCCCTTCTCCACCACGACCACGTTGAGATGGGCGTTGAGCTGCTTCAGCCGGATCGCGGCCGACAGGCCCGAAGGGCCGGCGCCGACGATGACGACGTCGAATTCCATGGATTCGCGCGGGGGAAGTTCTTCGGTGCTCATCTGATCTCAGCCCTTGAGACGGTCCTTGGTCGATTGCGCCCCCTTGTTTCCGATTTTTCCGGGTAGGACAACCATGGAAATGCATTCCGCTGGGATGCAAGGCCGTCCAAGGTGGTATAAAAGCCAGACATTCCCATGATCCCCGAACCCGCCCCCACCGTCCGCGAGCTGCTCGCCTTCTATCTGGAGGCCGGTGTCGACTGCGCGCTCGCGGAGGAACCGATCGACCGCCTGGCGGAATTGGATGCCCCGCGGCCAGCACCGCGCGCGGCACCTCCGGTCGAGGCACCGCGGCCGCTCGCCGCACCCGCGGTGATGCGGGGCGAGGCCGCGCCGGCGCCTGATGTCGCGATCGCGTCCGCACGCGAGGCCGCACGCACCGCGCCGACACTCGAGGCATTGCGCGAGCTGATGCAGGGCTTCGAGGGCTGCGCGCTGAAGCACACCGCAACGCGGCTGGTGTTCGCCGACGGCAATCCGCAGGCGCGCATCATGTTCGTCGGCGAAGCGCCGGGCCGCGACGAGGACATTGAGGGGCTGCCTTTCGTCGGACGCAGCGGCAAGCTGCTCGACCTCATGATCGGCGCGATCGGACTCAACCGCACCACCGCCTACATCGCCAACGTCATTCCCTGGCGACCGCCCGGCAACCGCACGCCGACGCCGCAGGAGACGCAAATCTGCCTGCCATTCATCCAGCGCCATATCGAACTGGTGAACCCGGACGTGCTGGTGACGCTCGGCAATCCCTCGACGCAGACCCTGCTCGGAACGCGTGAAGGCATCATGCGTACCCGCGGACGCTGGTTCGATTACGATGCCGGCGGGCGCACCATCCGCGCGCTGCCGACGTTCCACCCGGCCTATCTCTTGCGCTCGCCATCCTACAAGCGGCTGGCCTGGCAGGACCTGCGGTCGATCGCCAAGGTGCTGGCGGGTTGATGCTCTCGTGTCCCGGACGCGGTGCGGCACGTCGTGACGCTCCGCAGAGCCGGCAACTGTTATGTTGATGGTGCGATTTTATAGGGTTTTCGGTCGCGCAGCATTGCGTTGAGGATGGTCAGCAGCTTCCTTGCGACAGCAATGAGGGCGAGCTTTGCTGGTTTGCCGGCCAGACGGAGCCGGTCATAGAAGATTTTGAAGTGATCGGCGCGACGAACGGCGTTGAGAGCAGCCATGTAGAGGGCGTCGCGGACGCGCTTTCGTCCGCCGCCGATCTTGCGCTTGCCACGATAAGCCCCGCTATCGACATTGAAGGGAGCCAGGCCGGCAAGAGCGGCCACCTCCTTTGGCCCGAGACGCCCAAGTTCGGGCATCTGGGTGAGGAGTTGCATGCAAGCGACGGGTCCCACGCCGGGCACCGAGCGCATCAACTGTGCATCATTGGCAAGCTCCGGTTCGGCTTTGACGAGCGCATGAATCTCAGTGTCGATTTCGGCGATCTCATCATTGAGGACCTCGATGAGGCGAGCGATGCGTTCCACCATGGCGCGGTCCTCGGCTTCGCTGCGGCGGTTCTTTTCCTGGGCCCTCATGGCAACCAGTTGGTCCCGCCGTTTTGCAAGCCTTGCCAAAGTGTTGCGAGCAGGCGTCGCGGCCTGCTCGGTGGCGGGCTTCATGGCGCGGGCAAAGGCCGCCAGCATCCGCGCATCGATCGGATCGGTCTTGGCGAGCTGGCCGCTGGCGCGGGCAAAGTCGCGGGCACGGGCCGGATTGATCCGGGCAAAGCGGATGCCGGCCCGATGCAGGGCCTCCCGAAGCTCGAGGTCATAGACCCCCGTAGCCTCGAAGACGATCAGCGCATCACATCGCCAACGCGCCACCAGCTGTGTGATGGCCTGTGGCGCGTTGGCGATGCGTTCCGCTACGCCGATGGCCTCATCGAAAATATCAAGGTGATGTTTGGAGATGTCGATCCCGACGCAACGAGAGGATATGATCACGGTGCCTGTCCCTGTGATGCGAGGTCTGTTGACGCAGCCTCGTGCAACTGTTCAGGTTGATAGATGGAACGGGCGGGAGACCGAGCCGGCTCACGGCGTCAAGCGCCAAGGACCCAACGGCTTCCCGCCCACCATCATCATGCCAGACTTCCCAGACACAGGGACCCAGCACTACGTACCGTGCGGCAAGATAGGCCCCGGCTCTGCAGCGCATCACTTCGTGCTGCGCAGCGTCCGGGGCACGAGAGTGTCACGTCCCCTTCGGCCGCACGATGGCCCAGCCGATGCGCAGCAACTGCTGGCGGCCGGTCACCAGCCATTCGAACGCGCGCGGGACTTCCGGCACGATGCCGGGGAAGCGCTTGAGGATGTCCGGCGGCGGGGTGCCGGCGGTATCGGAGGCGCGCCAGACCACGACGCCCCCGGTCTCGCTGAATTTGGCCTGATTCATCCACGGCGTCCGCGCAGGATCGGCATCGATGAACAGATGCGGCCGGCCGGAATGCAGCGCGATCAGGCTGGCGAGTTGCGTCTCGCCGGCGACGGCGCGCAGGCGATGGTTGGTGCGACGGGCAAAGCTCTCGTCGAAGAAGTCCGAGATCGCGCGCGCCGGCATCGAGGTCGCAATCTCGTTGGCGCCGGTCCAGGGCAGGAACAGGACGGCGAGCACCACGCCGGCGGCGGGCGCGATGATGGCAGCAGCCCATACCGTGCGCAGCATCCGCGTGCGGCGCATCGCGATGAAATCGCCGGCCGCAACGACCACGGCAAGCCCAGGCATGACCAGCACGACACCGGCGCCGCCGACGACGGAGTCGAGCCCGAGCAGGCCGGAGATCAGCACCGCGCTAAGCGGCGGAGCCAGCGCGAAGAAATAGACGAAGTTGCGCGCGAGCGGCTCGACCGGCGGTCGGTAGATGACCGGCGGTTCCTCGCCCTTGCCGTCGAACAGCCCGGTGTTGAGGAAGGTCAGCGCCGGGATCGCGGCAGCCCCGAGCACGAGTCCACCGAACAGCCAGGCCGCGTGCAGCGCGCGGGCGTTGAGCTCGGCGACTTGCGGCATGTCCGGCATGGCCAACGTCTCGGCCCGCATCAGCCAGACCGCATAGGGCAGCGCCAGCACGGCAACCACGATCAGCGCAAACAGCGGATCGAGCCTCCGCAGCGTCCGGCGGCCGCCGGCGGTCGACACCGCGAAGACGACGATCAGCCCGAGCAGAAAGATCGCCGCGGGCGTCGTCAGCAGCAAGAGGCCTGCTTCGATCGACCAGGCGAACCAGGCATTGCCGCGGCGCTGGCCGATGATCTGCCAGGAATGCAGCAGCAATAGCGCCCAGAGCGGCCGCGCCAGCACCAGAGGGCCGAAGTCGAGCGCAGGCGAGGAGAAGGCCAGCACGGTCATCGTCAGCAGCACGGCTAGCACCGCCTGCTGCGAACCGATCACGGCGCGAGAGAGATGGTAGAGTGCGATGAAGGTCGCGATCTCGCAGATCTCGGCAAGCACGTAGACGCCCAGCATGTGGCCGCCTGCGGCCCGATAGGCGATGTCGGCGAGCCAGACCGGCAGCGGTGGGCCGAGATCGGTGCCGACCTGGTATTCGCGTCCGAAAGCCAGCAGCGTCGCGAGGGTGCCGGGCGGGCTGCGGTAGAACACCAGCGCCACGAACAGCCACATCAAAGCCTGGAGCAGCACGGCGATCCAGACGATCAGCCGCGGCCGGGCGCGAATGAGCTCGATGACCAGGGAGGTAAACCGCATGCAACGTCCGAATGATGCAGCCAGTCCAGCCGGCCCTATTCGCTCATCCGTTTGATAATGGGCGCTGCGCGCCGTGGCAACTTCGGTGTGCTCCCTCTCCCCGTTCTGACGGGGGAAGAGTCCGCCGCTCGAGATGAGTCTTAGAGCCCAGCCGACGCGTCGATCTCAACGCTGGCTTCCACCTCCACTTCCACCTCCGTGACTGAGAACAGGTCCAGCACCGGCTCGACGGTCCACGGCATGTGCTTGGCGCGGGCGGCGGCGACGGGGGCGAAGAAGCGGCGGTGGTGGATGGACGGGCCCAGCCGGTCGAGCGCCTCGAGGTGTTCGGGGACGGCGTAGCCCTTGTGCTGCTCGAAGCCGTAGCCGGGGCAATCCTGCGCCAGCGCGCACATCAGCCGGTCGCGCGTGACCTTGGCGACGATGGACGCCGCGGCAATCGACGACACGATGCCGTCGCCACCGATCACGGCCTCGCAGTCGCATTCGGTGTCGAGCCGATCGCGGCCGTCGACGAAGACGTGCCTGGGCGCCTCCGGCAATGCCACCACGGCGCGCTTCAGTGCCCACAGCGAGGCGCGCAGGATGTTGTCGCGGTCGATCCGCGAGGGCGAGGCAACGGCGACCGAAACCTGCGCGGTGGCGCAGATCTTGTCGAACAGCTTCTCGCGCTCCTCGGCAGTCAACCGTTTCGAATCATCGATGCCGCGCGGAATGCGGTCGGGATCGAGAATCACCGCGGCCGCAACGACGGGGCCCGCCAGCGGGCCGCGGCCGGCCTCGTCGCATCCGGCAACCGGCCAGACGCCGCGCTTGATCAGCGCGCGCTCGCGGCGGAAGCTGGGGGGAGCAATGGCAATGATGCCTTTCCTGCCAACCGGAACCTGCGGAGCCTTCACTGCAGATGCTTTGCCTGCAGATGCCTTGCCTGCAGGTACCTTGGCCGCACGCAGCTTGGCCGCCTTGGCAGGCGCAGCCTTCTCCGCAGCTTCCTTTTTGGGCGCCTCTTTGGCTGGGTTCTTGGCGGACTTGTCCCGAATCATGGCCGGGATCGTGCGCAAGCGGCTTCGCCAGCGCAACCGGGAACCCAGGATAATTCCCGCTATTCAGGCCGGACGTCCTACTCCGCCAGATGCACCCGGCGGTCCTCGCCCACCTCGATACCGGGCGCGACCACGACCTCCCAAGGATGGCCGTCGGGGTCGGTGAAGTAACCGGAATAGCCGCCGTAATCGGTCTCGTGCGCCGTCTTCAGCAAGCTGGCCCCCTTTCCGACGGCGAAGGCCATCACCTGATCGACCTCCTCGCGCGTCCGGCAGTTCCAGGCGAGCGTCATGCCGCGAAAGGTCGATGGCCTCGGCGCGTCCGGCAGGGTCGCGTCTGCCGCAAGCTGATCCCACGGATATAAGGCGAGCACCGGACCGCCGGTATCGTAGAAGGCGACGGCCTCGCCGGTGGCCTTCAGCCGGCGCGAGAAGCCGAGTGCTTCGTAAAAGGCGATGCTGGCGCGGATATCGCTGACACCCTGCGTGACGACGGTGAGTCTCGGCACCGGGCCCGGCAATTCCTGACTCATGCCATGCCTCTTTCACTTTCCCGTCAGAACAGGCTGAGCTGATCGCCGTTCCGCTTCGGCCGCGCGAAGTGATCCGTCGTGAGCTTGGAGCGCCGCTTGTTGAGTCCGAGCCTCTCGCAGGCGATCTCGAAGCGGCGGCCGATGGTCCAGGCCATCGGGCCGGTTCCCTTCATCCGCTCGCCCCATTTCGCATCGTAATCGCGCCCGCCGCGCATGTCGCGAATCAGGGTGAAGACGTGGCGATAGCGGTCCGGAAAGTTCGCCATCAGCCATTCGCGGAAGAGATCGCGGACCTCGAGCGGCAACCGCAGCAGCACATAGGCGGCTTCCTTGACGCCGGCATGGGCGGCGGCATCGAGGATGCGCTCGATCTCGGAATCGTTCAACGCAGGGATCACGGGCGCGACCATCACGGTGGTCGGAATGCCGGCATCCGAGAGCTGCTTCAGCGCCTCCAGCCGCTTCGGTGGCGTCGAGGCCCGCGGCTCCATGGTGCGCGCAAGCTTCGGATCGAGCGAGGTGACCGAGATCGCGACCTTGGCGAGGTTGCGTTTGGCCATCCGCTGGAGAATGTCGATGTCGCGCACCACCAGCGCCGATTTGGTGACGATGCCGACCGGATGGCTGGCGCGTTCCAGCACCTCGAGTATGCCACGCATGATCTTTCGCTCACGCTCGATCGGCTGGTAGGGATCGGTGTTGGTGCCGATCGCGATCATCCTGGGCTCGTAGCCGGTGGCGGCGAGCTCCTTCTCGAGCAGCGAAGGCGCCTCGGGCTTCACGAACAGCTTGGACTCGAAGTCCAGCCCCGGCGAGAGGCCGAGATAGGCATGCGTCGGTCGCGCGAAGCAGTAGACGCAGCCGTGCTCGCAGCCGCGATAGGGATTGATCGAGCGGTCGAAGCCGATGTCGGGGGAATCGTTGCGGGTGATCACCTTGCGCGAGGTATCGATGCCGACACTGGTCTTGAACGGCGGCAGCTCCTCCAGGCTCTGCCAGCCGTCGTCGAAAGCGACGCGCGCCTCGGCCTCGTAACGGCCGCTGGCATTGGATTGCGCGCCCCGCCCTCGCCGTCGCGCGCGATCGATGGCGACGCCAAGCTCGGGGAAATCTGAAGGCGCACCCGCCGGCTCGGAGGGCGCCGTGACCGGCGGGTGCTTGAGAGCATGAGAGGATGCTGGACTCATGAAGCCAAGATAGCACGCACAAGGAACAAATCAAGAACACAAACAAAAAACGTGAAAACAACCCCATGCAAAGTAGCCACCCAAATTTCGGGCGCGCCGCTTTGACCTCACGCAACACGCCCGTCACGAGGATTTCGTTTGATCCCGCACAGGGATCGATCGTGCCGGAACAAAGTTGGTGACGATCGCTGGGTGAAAGCCGACGGGAACATGACAATTCAACAAAAAACCGCCGCCGCGATCGGCGACCTCGGTCTGCTCGACCGCTATTGGCGCGCCGCCAACTACCTCTCGGTCGGGCAAATCTACCTGCTCGACAATCCGTTGCTGCGCGAGCCGTTGCGGCCCGAGCACATCAAGCCGCGTTTGCTCGGCCATTGGGGCACCACGCCCGGCCTGAACTTCATCTATGCGCATCTCAATCGCGTGATCCGCGCGCTGGACCTCAACGTCATCTATGTCTGCGGGCCCGGCCACGGCGGCCCCGGAATGGTCGCCAACACCTATCTCGAAGGCAGCTACAGCGAGATCTATCCCGACATCGCGCGCGATACGGACGGATTGCGCAAGCTATTCAGGCAGTTCTCCTTCCCCGGCGGCATCCCGAGCCACGCGGCGCCGGAAACGCCGGGCTCGATCCACGAAGGCGGAGAGCTCGGCTACGCGCTGGTGCACGCCTATGGCGCTGCATTCGACAATCCTGATTTGATCGTCGCCTGTGTCGTCGGCGACGGCGAGGCCGAAACCGGCCCTCTCGCCGCGTCCTGGCATTCGAACAAGTTCCTGAACCCGGCGCATGACGGCGCGGTGCTGCCGATCCTGCATCTCAATGGCTACAAGATCGCAAATCCGACCGTGCTCGGACGGATGGCAGATGCGGAGATCCGCGATCTCTTCCGTGGGTTGGGCCATGAACCGCTGTTCGTCGCCGGCGATGATCCCGAATTGATGCACCATGCCATGGCGGATGCGCTCGATGTCGCACTCGCCAGCATCCGCTCGATCCAGCAGCATGCCCGCGACGGGCGCAAAAGCGTCGAGCGGCCGCGCTGGCCGATGATCGTGCTGCGCAGCCCGAAGGGCTGGACCGGTCCGAAGGAGGTGGACGGCAAGAAGGTCGAAGGCTTTTGGCGTGCGCATCAGGTCCCCGTCGCCGGATGCCGCGAGAACCCGGCGCATCTGAAGGTGCTCGAAGACTGGATGCGCAGCTACGAGCCGGAAAAGCTGTTCGACGCGAACGGCGCGCTCGCTCCCGAGCTTCAGGCGCTCGCACCCCAAGGCGTCAGGCGCATGGGCGCCAATCCTCACGCCAATGGCGGCCTGTTGAAGAAGGAGCTGAAGCTGCCCGACTTCCACAGCTTCGCAATCGATGTGCCGCAGCCCGGCGGCGCCATCGCCGAAGCGACGCGCGAGCTCGGCAAATTCCTGCGCGACGTCATCCGCCTCAACGCGCAACAGCGCAATTTCCGCATCATGGGGCCGGACGAGACCGCGTCGAACCGGCTAGATGCGGTGTTCGACGCCACCGAGCGCGTCTGGATGGAGCCGATCGAACCTTACGACGTCCATCTCGCCCAGGACGGCCGCGTGATGGAGGTGTTGAGCGAGCATCTCTGCCAGGGCTGGCTCGAGGGCTATCTGCTCACGGGACGGCACGGCTTCTTCTCCTGCTATGAGGCCTTCATCCACATCGTGGATTCCATGTTCAACCAGCATGCCAAATGGCTGAAGGTCACGCGCGACCTGCCGTGGCGGCGCCCGATCGCCTCGCTCAATTATCTCCTGACCTCGCATGTCTGGCGTCAGGACCATAACGGCTTCAGCCATCAGGACCCCGGATTCGTCGATCTCGTCGCCAACAAGAAAGCAGACATCGTCCGCATCTACTTCCCGCCGGATGCCAACACGCTGTTGTGGATCGCCGATCACTGCCTGCGCACCTACAACCGCATCAACGTGATCGTCGCCGGCAAGCAACCGGCGCCGCAATGGCTCTCGATGCAGGACGCTGCGACGCATTGCGCAGCCGGCATCGGCATCTGGGGCTGGGCCGGAACGGAAGACGGACAGGGTGAGCCCGACGTGATCATGGCTTGCGCCGGCGACGTGCCGACGCTGGAGACGCTGGCCGCCGTCGACCTCCTGCGCAAGGCGCTGCCGGACTTGAAGATCCGCGTCGTCAACGTCGTCGACCTCATGACCCTGCAGCCAAGGGAGCAGCATCCGCACGGCCTCGCCGACCGCGACTTCGATGGCCTGTTCACGCGCGACAAGCCGGTGATCTTCGCCTATCACGGCTACCCCTACTTGATCCACCGGCTGACCTATAGCCGCACCAACCATGCCGGCATGCATGTGCGCGGCTTTGCCGAGGAAGGCACCACAACGACGCCGTTCGACATGGTCGTGCTCAACGAGCTTGACCGCTACCACTTGGCAATCGAGGCGATCGAACGCGTGCCGGGGCTTGCGACCAAAGCCGCGCGGGTGAAGCAACAGTTCCGCGACAAGCTGATCGAGCACTCCCGCTATGTTCGCGAGCATGGTGAGGACATGCCCGAGATCCGCGACTGGGTGTGGCAAAACAGTGCCGGCGGCAACACGCCGGCCGACGCCGGCGACTAGCCATGCCGAACACGATCCTCGTCCTCAACTCGGGATCGTCGAGCATCAAGTTCGGCCTGTTCGATGTCTCGGCAGCTGAGCCCTCCCTGCTCTGCAGGGGCCTGCTCGACGAACACGAGGCAAGACCCCGGCTCTTGGTGAAGGACCCCGCGGGCGAGGACCTGTTCGAGGCGCGAAGGGACGCGCCGGACGCCGACGGCGGTGGCCATCTGTTCGCCGACGTGCTCGCGTTCATCGAGGACCGGTTCGGTGCAGACAGCTTGCGGGCCGTCGGCCACCGCGTCGTTCACGGCGGACCGGATTATTCGGGCCCGGTCGTCCTGACGGACGACATCACCGCGAAGCTGGAGGCATTGACGCCGTTGGCGCCGTTGCACCAGCCGCGCTGCCTTGCGCCAGTCCGCGCGTTTGCGGCGATCCGGCCCGGGCTGACGCAGATCGCGTGTTTCGACACCGCCTTCCACCACGGCCTCGCGCCGCCGGCGAGCCGCTTCGCCATTCCCAGGCGACTCGAGGCGCGTGGCGTCAGGCGCTACGGCTTTCACGGCCTCTCTTTCGAATATGTCGCGGGACGCCTTTCCGAGATCGCGCCGGAGCTTGCGACCAGACGCACCGTCATCGCGCATCTCGGCAACGGCGCCAGCCTCTGCGCGCTGCGCGATGGCCGCAGCATCGACACCACGATGGGGCTGACGCCGCTCGACGGCCTCGTGATGGGCACACGTTGCGGCACGATCGATCCCGGCGTGCTGCTCTATCTGCAGCAACACGAGAGCATGTCGGTCGAGGAGGTCCAGCACCTGCTCTATCACGAGTCAGGCCTCTTCGGCGTCTCCGGCACCTCCGCGGACATGCGCACGCTGCTGGCGAGCGGCGAGAGCGCGGCGCGAGAGGCGGTCGATCTCTTCACCTTCCGTGCGGCGCAGGCAGTCGCAATGATGGCGACGACGCTCGGCGGCCTGGACTGTCTGGTCTTCACCGGCGGCATCGGCGAGCATGCCAAGGAGATCCGCAGCGCGATCGGCGAGCGTCTCGCATGGATGGGCGTGCGCATCGATGCCGCCAGCAACGACGCGGCACGCGGACGCATCAACCGCAGCGACAGCGCCGTCGAAATCTTCGTCATTCCAACCAATGAAGAGATGACGATCGCGCGCCATTACGCCGCGCTGATCCGTGGGCGCCACGCCACGTGACAATTTTATGAATGATCTGCCGCAATGCTGCCGCCGCGGTTTCGCGGCACAGATACCGCATCAATCCTGGTTGCGGACCGATCATGAAAACCCAGATCATCGAAGAGCTCGGACAAGGCAGCATCCTGTTGCCCGCGCTGGTGGCGGAAGGGCTCGCCGCCAACGACCGGATCAAGGTGCGGATGAGCGCGTTGCAGGCGGCGGCCCGGCATGCGCAGGAGCCTGACCGGCCCGCGAATGACCTCGGGGTCGAAAGCCAGACTGCAGGCATCGCTCCCGCCGGGATCGCAGCGCTGATCGGCGGCGCGCATCTGATCGGACAGGGCCGGCTCGCAGCCCCCGATCTTGCGAAGCTGATGCAGGAGATTGCGGACGATGCAGCGACCATGATCCGCGCCGTCGGCGCCGGCGCGGTGAGCGAAGGCGAAAGGGCGCAGGCGCGGCTTGACGCGATCCGCACAGCCGGCCTGCTCGATGCCACCGGCGAGATCGAGATGTCCCGCATCTCGCGCCTGACCGGCGTCGCCGATGCAGGCAGCGACAGCCTGCATCGCCTCGTCATGGATCTGCACAAGCAGCTCAACCGGCTTGCGGCGAGCTGCTCGGAGGAAGCGCTCGACGGCGCCCATGTCTTCGGCCTGCACAGCGAGGACCGGCCGGCCGTCGCCGCCTTCATGAAGGGCCTGAACGCGACGCGGGGTCTGAAGTTCAATCACCCCGGTCTCGACACCATGGCAACACGCGCCGGCGGCCGGCTGCTGATCCAGAACGACATCGGCACCACGGACGCCCATGTCGTCGTGATCGCGGTGAAGAAGAACGCGGTCACCGTCACCTACACCGACGTGCATCTGGCGCGGGCGAAGTTCTTCATCTCGCTGTTCGAGGCGTTCGAGGCGAGCTGGAGCGGCCTTGATCGTCACACCGCGGCCGGCCTCGGCGAGGACAATTCCTTCTATCTCGTCACCGGGCAGTATCAGGGCGACCACGCCGCCGATCGCAACGAATTCCTCGCGGCGCTCGGTGCGGCCCTTGTGTTTCTGATCGACTGGAACAAGGCGCGCAAGCTGCTCAGGACCTGGGTCGCCAAGGAAGACGCGGCACGCATCCTCGAATGGGCTGCGCGTCAGCGGATTGGCCATCGCGGCTTCCTCGAGCTCGGCGGCAACGATCTGCTCGGCTCCGCTGTCCGGAACGCCGCTCCGACGCGGATCGGCTTCGGCGAGCGGCTCGACCAGGCGCTCGGCCGCAACGCTGCAATCGATTTTCTGAAGACATCTCTGCGCGCCTCCACCGAGGCACTGCTTGCGGGCCGCTCGGTCAGGACGGTGCGCGACCAGATCGAGGCCGATCTGATGCGGCACCTCGATCGCGTCGATGGGACTCTGCTCGCAGCCGTGCTGCGTCAGATCGGCCTCGCCCACGATCTCGTCGCGGCGATCTCGCGCCATATTGCCGCGCTCCGCGCGGACCAGCCCGCCGACGGCAAGCTGTTGACGCAACGCTGCAGCGCGATCGAGCAGAAGGCCGACCGAATCGCGATCGAGAGCCGCAACGAGGTCGACCGCCTCAATGCCCGCCCGCTGATCGGCCAATTGATCGATCGCGCCGAGGAAGCCGTCGACGAGCTGGAGCAGGCCGCATTCATCGCCGCACTGATGCCGGAAAGGACCGATCCATCCCTGCTGGAATCGCTGGCCGAGCTTTGCACGGTGGCAGAGACCGCGACCGAAGTGGCCGCGGGCGGCGTCGCGGCAGCGATCGACGTGCCGGAGGGACGGCGCGCCGATTCCGAGGACGCGCTCTCCGCCGTGACCCGCCTGATCGACGCCGAACACGCCGCCGACAGCCGCGAACGCGCGATCACCGCGCTGGTCTTCCGCGGCGGCTTCGACGTCGCGACCTCGCTGTCGGTGATCGAGCTCGCCCGCGCCGTCGAGCGCGCCACCGACCGCTTCGCCGCGTTCGGCCATCTGCTCCGCCGTCACATCATGATCGATCTCGCAGCTTGAGGACGCTACCCATGCATATCGTCCGTATCGGCGCTGAGGCCGCCGAATTGCGGCCCGCCGAAGAGATCGGCGCCAAGGCCGCCAATCTCGCCCGCATGGCGGCGCTGGGCCTGCCGGTGCCGCCTGCCTTCGTGCTCCCGGTCAAGCTCTGCGCCGACATCATTGCCGGCCAGGCGCAGGCCACGCGGCACCTGCGCGATGGCCTGAAGGAGGGAATCTCGTTCCTGGAGGGCGCCACTGGAAAGCGCTTCGGGGATCGCCGGCAGCCGCTCCTGGTGTCGGTGCGCTCGGGAGCGGCGCGATCGATGCCGGGCATGCTCGACACCGTTCTCAACGTCGGCTGCACGCTAGACGCCGTGCATGGCCTGATCCGTGCGACCGGCCGGCCGCGGCTCGCCTGGGATTGCCGCCGCCGTTTCCTGGAGAGCTTTGGCGAGACCGTGCTCGAGCTCGACCCGACCGCCTTTGCCGCGTGCATCTCGGAGCTCGTCGCAGCCGAAGACGCCGGCAGTGACCGTGAGCTCGACAGTGAAGCGCTCGAGCGGCTCGCCGGCCGCGAGCAGGCGCTGATCGAGAATCGCGCCGATGCCCCGCTGGAGGACGCGTTCGCGCAGCTGGAGGCGGCGGCCCAAGCGGTCTATCGTTCCTGGACGAGCGAGCGTGCGCTGACCTATCGAAGCCTCCAGCACCTCGAAGCGCTCGAGGGTACCGCCGTGACCGTGCAGGCGATGGTCTTCGGCAATGGCGGTCTTGCCTCCGGCGCGGGCGTGGCATTCTCGCGCGATCCATCGACGGGCGCGCGGCGCCCGATGATCGACCTCGTACTCGATGCGCAGGGTGAAGACGTGGTTTCCGGACGACGCACACCTGATACGGCCGAGGCGATCGCCCGCGAGCTGCCGAAGCTCGAAGCCGAACTCGGCGATGTCCTGAGGCGGCTCGAGCACGCGTTCGCCGACGTCCAGGACGTCGAGTTCACGGTCGAGAACGGCAGGCTCTGGATCCTCCAGACCCGCACAGCCAAGCGCACGCCGCGGGCCGCCGCCAGGATCGCGATCGACCTCGTGCATGAAGGCCTGATCTCGAAGGAAGAGGCCTTGGAGCGGATTGCGGAGATCGACCTCGCCTCGCTTACCGAAACAAGGCTGGTTTCCTCCGGCAAGCCCGCGACGACCGGCATCGGCGCCGCCGGCGGCATCGGGATCGGACGGGCGGCGTTCTCGTCCGAAAGCGCCCAGCGCCTCTCGGCGGCGGGCGAGCCGGTCATCCTGCTGCGTCCCGATACAAGCACCGCCGACGTCGCGGGCTTCGCGCTGGCCGCGGGTATCGTCACATCGGTCGGTGCGCGCACCTCGCATGCGGCCTTGGTGGCGCGGCAAATGGGCAAGCCCTGCGTGGTCGGCTGCCGTGAGTTGAAGATCGATCTCGTTACGAAGCGCGCCCAGCTCGGCCAAGTCAGCTTTGCCGAAGGCGAGTGGATGACGATCGAGGGCGACGCCGGAGAGCTCTATCTCGGACGCTGCGAGACGATCCGGACACGGCCCGAAGCCGAGCTTGCCGAGATCGCCACGTGGCAGGCGCAATCCAGCCAACATGCTCGGCGCGCCGCCGCGCCTCAGTGAGTACCCGTCAGGATCTGGAAAACCCCCATCGCGACCTCGATCAGGATCAGCACCACGACGGCAATCTCCAGGCGGAGCGAGCGCTGGGTGTCGATGATGTCGGTCAGCGCGTTGGCGGTCTCCGATATCGCGGCAAGCTTGCGCTCGAGCGTGTCGAGGCGCTCCTTCAGCTCGTACTCGTCCTCCAGGCGCGAATAGAGCCGATCGAGCTCGGGCTTCTCCCAGAGCACGTCGGGCTTCTCGGCGATGGCGACCCGGCCGGCGACCCGCTGCTGCACCAGCAGCGCGTTGCCGATCAATTGCAGGATGCCTTTGCGCCGTTGCGGCGTGCGGCCGTGTTCGGCGAGCTCCCGTGCAAACGGCTCGATCACATCGAAGACCGCGGCGACGCGGCGCTCGTCGCGCGCCAGCGAAGTGCTCTTGGCCAGCGCATCCGCAACCAGCAGCAGCCGGTCGTCGGAGAATTTGGCGAGGCAGATCGGCCCGCCCGGCTGGATCGTCTCGGCGGCTTCTTCGTTGCAGAGCTGCGCCTGCGCGATCTCCTCCTCGTACGGGCTGAGTTCTCCGGTCACGCGTGACTTCAGATTGTCGATAAGGACCTTCTCCTCGGACGGAAGCAGCCCGATCAGCACGACGACGCCGTGGCGAAAGATCACGGCAAGACCGGCATGAACGCGGAAGGCGGCCGGCGTCGAGGACACCAGCGTGCCGATCTCCAGGCTGGAAGCATTAATGCGGTCGCCCAGCATCAGCGCCCGGATCCGCAAGGTCGGCGCAGTCCCCTGCTTCGGCGACGCTGGCACCGCGCCGACGGCGAGTTGATCGGCGTTCATGTGAGGCCACTCCCGGGACCAAGATCACACATCTTCGTTGACCTATGTTGCAAGCTGCATCCTCGTCTGAGAGGGACCGACTGCCCGTTGCGCAGCGAAATGTCCAAGAAGCTTCGAGTTATTACCGCCGGGATGAGCTTGTGCCGAAACATTCGGCAATATTTCCAGCCCGCACACGACACATTTGGCTGCAATGACTGGCTGCGGTTTACCATCGCATGCCGAAGCGCCGCCGGAAAGTTGCACTCGGCAACGCTACGGGTTTATGACAACATCATATAAAACTACGCTTCTCCCGAAGTGCAGACACTGAAGCCTCAATCATGCTGAGCGTCATCATTCCGACCGAAGGTGTCGAACAGACGGCGGTCGCAACCCTCGCTTCGCTGGTCCCCGGCGCCGCTGCCGGCGTCGTTCGGGAGGTGCTTCTGGTCGACCGCACGCGCAACGGCGTCATCGAGCGCGTTGCCGACGTCGCAGGCTGCCGTTTCATCGCGTTCGAGGGATCCTCGCAGGGCGCTGCACTCGCCGCCGGCGCGCTCCAGGCCCGATCGCCCTGGCTCATGTTCCTGCCCGCAGGCGCCGTACTGGAAACCGGGTGGATCGAGGAAACCACCCAGTTCATCCAGGCCGTCGCCAGCAGCGGCCGGGATCGCGCGGCGGTGTTCCGCTATGCGCGCTCGCCTTACGTAAATACCGCATTCCGCGACGTCGCCTGGGCCGTGGCGCGCAGGCTCGTGGGTCCGCTTAGCGATCAGGGGCTATTGATTGCGCGTGATCATTACGACCGGATCGGCGGCTACCCGCCCGAGGCCCGCCATTCCGAGGCGCAGCTGCTCCGGCGGCTCGGCCGGTCGTCCCGGACCATGCTGCGCAGCCGGATCGTCATGGTCGGCTGAAGCGCCGAGATACTTGCCAACGTCAAACAATTAATTGACAATGGCAAATATCGAGGTGATCCCATGCTATCGAAAGCTTCGTTGTCAAGCGCCGTGGCCGAACAGGCCGACGACCACGTCGCAGCGGTTCGCTCCTTCAACCGCTTCTACACCCGCAAGCTCGGTGTGCTCGACCAGCACCTCGGCAAGAGTCCGTTCTCGCTCAGCGAGGCGCGGGTGCTCTACGAGCTCGCCCATCGCGACGAACTGGCGGCAAAGGAGATCGGAAACGAGCTTGGTCTCGACCCCAGCTATCTCAGCCGCATCATCCAGAGCTTCGACGAAAAGGGGCTGATCACGCGAAAGCTCCAGCCCGCAGATCGCCGGCAATACCAGCTCAGCCTCACCGCCAAGGGCCGCCAGGCCTTCGCCAAGCTGAACCTGAGCTCGCAAAACGAGGTCGCCGCAATGCTAGCTCGGCTTTCGCCCGGCGATGCGACGCGGCTCACGCAGGCCATGGCGACCATCGAGGCCGTGCTGGAGCAACGCCGAAGCCCGCCTGCTTCTTTCATGCTGCGCAGCCATCGCGTCGGCGACATGGGCTGGGTCGTCTCCCGGCAGGCTGCCGCCTACGCCGCGGACTACAATTGGGACATCAGCTACGAGGCGCTGGTTGCCGAGATTTGCGCGCAGTTCATCAGGAACTACGACGCCACGCGCGAGCACTGCTGGATCGCGGAGGTCGGCGGCGAGCCGGTCGGCTCGGTGTTCCTGGTCAAGGCCACGGACGAGATCGCAAAACTCCGCCTGTTGCAGGTGGAGAAGAAAGCACGGGGCCTCGGCGTCGGCCGCGCACTGGTCGAGCAGTGCATCCAGGGCGCCCGCGAGCGCGGCTACAGCAAGATGACGCTGTGGACGCAGAGCATCCTGGTCGCCGCACGCGGGATCTATCAAAGCGCAGGTTTCAAGCTCGTGAAGGAAGAGAAGCATCACAGCTTCGGTGCCGATCTGGTCGGCGAGACGTGGGAGCTGGATCTCTGATCTCGCAGCGAGCGAGATGCGCGTTGCTGCGCCCTCTCCCCTTGCTGGAGAGGCACGTCAACTCGCAAACGGAAGCTCGCTTGGGTGAGGGGTATGTCTCCACAAGCATTGGTGCGCGCAGAGAGAACCCCTCATCCGGCGCTTCGCGCCACCTTCTCCCACAGGAGCCACAAGGGGAGAAGGGAAGAAAAGCAAGAACTCACACCGTCGCGCCTTGCGCCTTCGGCCTTCGCAAATGCTCGTCCAGCCGCGGCATGATCTCGACGAAATTGCAGGGGCGCGTGCGGTAGTCGAGCTGGGCTGCGAGGATGCCGTCCCAGCCATCGCAGCAGGCGCCCGGCGACCCAGGGAGACAGAAGATGTAGGTCGCGCCCGCGACGCCCGCAGTGGCGCGGCTCTGGATCGTCGACGTGCCGATCTTGGCGTGGCTCAGCATGTGGAACGCGATCGAGAAACCGTCCATGCGCTTCTCGAACAGCGGCTCGATCGCCTCCGGCGTGACGTCACGCCCGGTGAAGCCGGTGCCGCCAGTGGTGATGACGACGTCGACACCGCTATCCGCAATCCAGCGGCGGATGACGGCGCGGATCGCCTCGACATCGTCGGTGACGATCTCGCGCGCGGCGAGATGATGACCAGCAGCAGTGAGCCGATCAACCAACGTCTGGCCGGACTTGTCATCCGCAAGCGCGCGCGTGTCGGACACGGTGAGCACCGCGATGTTGAGCGGAATGAACTGCTTGGTTTCGTCGATGGAAGCCATGGTGCGTCTCTCGTGTCCCGGACAAGGTGCGGCGCATCGGCGCCGCACCGCAGAGCCGGGCCCCATCTTGGAGACTTGGGAGACCGGCATTATGGGCCCCGGCTCTGCAGCGCATCGCTTGAGAAGCGCTGGGCAGCGTCCGGGGCACAGCAGTCGCTACAACGCTCCCGCGCCGAACGTGTTGCAAGCCTGGACCGTGCCCTGCTGGTAGCCGGTCATGAACCACTGCTTGCGCTGCGCCGCCGAGCCGTGGGTGAAGGAGTCAGGCACGACCCGGCCCGTGGCCTGGCGCTGCAGGGTATCGTCGCCGATCGCACTCGCCGTGGTCAGCGCGGCGTCGATGTCGCCGGGCTCCAGGAAGTTCGGACGCTTCTTCGCCTCGCGGTTGACCCAGACGCCGGACAGGCAGTCGGCCTGCAGTTCGACCTTCACCTGGAGCGCATTCGCCTCGGCCTTCGAGCCGACCTGCTGCTGCAGCCGCGTCACGCGCGGAATGATGCCGAGCAGGTTCTGGATGTGATGGCCGGCCTCATGCGCAATGATGTAGGCGGTGGTGAAACTGCACGCCGACTTGCCGGAGCAGCCGCGAAAGCGCGTCTCGACCTCGCGGAAGAAGCTGGTGTCGAGATAGATGGTGCGGTCGGGCGGACAATAGAACGGCCCCATCGCCGACTGCGCCATGCCGCAGCGGCCGCCATTGGTGGCGTTGCGGAACAGCACGATCTTCGGACCGGTGTAGGACTGGCCGCTGGCCTGGAAGATCTCGCTCCAGCGATCGTCGATCTCGCCGAGGATGCCGGAGATCATGCTGCCCATCTCGTCGGTCGGGGCGCCGCGCTTGCCCGAGGAGGCCTGGCGATCGGTCTGGTAGGTTGGCGCATGGCCGCCGCCGGTCAGAATCTCGGCGCCGCCGATCAGGATGCGTGGATCGATGCCGAAGGCGTAGCCGACCAGGCCGAGCACGATGATGGTGCCGATGCCGAGCCCGCCACCCCCCATCGGCAGACCGAACCCGCCTCCTCCGCCGCCAAAGCCACCACCTTCCTCGCGACGATCCTCGATGTCGTCGCTCCGGCGGAAGTCATCGTAACGCATGGCGGCCTTTCCTTTTGGGGTCCCTGATTCAGTTTCGACGGCGCGAGACAGCGCCAAGGTTCAACGCGCCACACACGTAAAATTTCCGTTGCTCTTATCAATATCGTGGCCGGCAAAAATTGCCTAGTGCGACAGCGTGTCGATGCCAGCAATTTTTTCCGAGGGTCGAGCAATTTTTTCCGAGAGAAATTTGCAGCCTTTTTGCCGCCACGATTGATCCGGCAGCGCGAGCAAAACGCGAAATACACTGTAAAATACGGCGAATGCGCACAGCAACGTGCGCACGAACGGCAAAGCGAGGGCTGCTTACGAAAGCGGCGAGTTAAGTCGTTTTTTACTTTGCCCCTTCAATGTAACGGCCAGTCGGTTGTTTGGTCCCGCGTCGCCGACAGCGTCGCCTGAGTCAGAGTTCTTGAGTCATGGTAGAGTCGCGTCGCGGGGCGTCTGCAAGGGCGCCCCGCACAAATTTTGAGTCTCCTTCGCATCGCATCATTCTCGGCGACTGCGTCGCCGAGATGTCGAAGCTTCAGGCTGGTTCGGTCGACCTGGTGTTCGCCGACCCGCCCTACAATCTCCAGCTCAAGGGCGATCTCAAGCGCCCCGACGAATCCCATGTCGATGCCGTCAACGACGACTGGGACAAGTTCGATTCGTTCTCCGCCTATGACGATTTCACCCGCGCCTGGCTGCTTGCCGCCCGCCGTGCGATGAAGCCGTCGGCGACGATCTGGGTGATCGGCTCCTATCACAACATCTTCCGCGTCGGCGCGATCATGCAGGACCTCGGCTTCTGGCTCCTGAACGACATCGTCTGGCGCAAGACCAACCCGATGCCGAATTTCCGCGGCCGCCGCTTCACCAACGCGCACGAAACCATGATCTGGGCCGCGCGCGACGAGAAGGCCAAGGGCTACACGTTCAATTACGAGGCGCTGAAGGCCGCCAATGAGGACGTGCAGGCGCGGTCCGACTGGCTGATCCCGCTCTGCACCGGCGAAGAGCGCCTCAAGGGCGCCGATGGCAAGAAGGTGCATCCGACGCAGAAGCCCGAAGGCCTGCTCGCGCGCGTGCTGCTGTCGTCATCCAGGCCCGGCGATCTCGTGATCGATCCCTTCAACGGCACCGGCACCACCGGCGCGGTCGCAAAGCGCCTCGGCCGCTCCTATATCGGTTTCGAGCGCGACAAGACCTACGCCAAGGCGGCCGAGGCCCGCATCGCCGCCGTCGAGCCGCTGCCGGAAGAGAGCCTCGCCCCGTTCATGACCGCGCGCGAAGCGCCGCGCGTGGCGTTCGCCGAGCTGATCGAGCGCGGCATGATCATGCCCGGCACGAAGTTGTTCGACGCCAAGAAGAAGCTGGGCGCGCTGGTCCGTGCCGACGGCGCCATCATGCTGGGCGACAAGGTCGGCTCGATCCACCGCATCGGCGCGGTGGCGCAAGGCGCGCAGGCCTGCAACGGCTGGACCTTCTGGCACGTCGAGACCAAGAAGGGTCTCAAGCTGATCGACGAACTGCGCGCCGAGATCCGTGCCGGCATGGCGGCCGAGTAGCCGTTGCCACGCGTCGTAGCCTCGCAAGGTGGGCAAAGGCGCTCTTGCGCCTTGCCCCCAATAGAAGCTTGAATGACGCCGCCGCTCGCGCATCGCCCGCCCCTGGACGACGCGCTTGGTTGAACCCGGCCGCCAGCCGGACTAGGATCAGCGCATTGTCCTGACCTGGCCAGCTCCCATGCGACGCCACTCCGAGACATTGCTGCTGGTGCCGCTGCTGCCGATCTTCCTGGCCGGCATGTTTCCGATGTTCCTGATCGCGATGCTGGGATTTTTCGGCCTCGCACTGTTCGGCATGCTCGTGATCTGCGTCGGGCTCGCCAGCAGCAACGAGGCGCACGACAATTTCAACCACGACGTCATCGTCCACGGCTTCGCGCGCGGACCGGAACGCGCGGCGCGGGCCTCCGACATGCATCTGGCCGCACGGCTCGGGCTGCGGCTGGAGCCCGTGGGCGCGACCATGGTCATTACGGCGGCAATCGGCCTTTGTTACGCCGCTTGATCTGCGTAGCGCGCAGACACCGCCCGGCAAACTCGCCGGTTGCTCTCCCGCAACGGGTTCAGGCAAGACAAGGTCCGCCCAACCACGTCGCGTCCGCGCGCGCAACAGACACCGGGGAGATGCTCGATGCTCAAATTCTTTTTCAACGGATCGCCAAATCCGACCAAGGTTGCGCTGTTTCTGGAGGAGTCCGGGCTGGCCTTCGAGCCGGTCAAGATCGACACCCGCAAGGGCGAGCAATTCGCGCCTGAATTTCTGAAGGTCAATCCGAACGGCAAGGTTCCGGCCATCGACGACAACGGCACGATCGTGTTCGACTCGAACGCCATCCTGCTCTATCTCGCCGAGAAGACCGGCAAATTCCTGCCCTCGAACCGCGCCGAATTGCTGTCCTGGCTGATGTTCGTGGCGACCGGCGTCGGGCCATATTCGGGGCAGGCCGTCCACTTCAAGCATTTTGCGCCGAAGGACCAGAACCACGACTACGCCCATAATCGCTACCAGTACGAGACCGATCGCCACTACAGGATTCTCGACAGTCACCTTCAGGGCCGCCGCTACATGGTCGGTGACAGCTATTCGATCGTCGACATGGCACTGTGGGGCTGGGCTCGGATGGTGCCGTTCAAGCTCGGCGACGACGCTTTTGCGCGATACCCGAACGTGAAGCGGCTCGTCGACGAGATCTCGGCGCGGCCCGCGGCGGGGCGCGCCATCGCCTTGAAGGACAAGTTCACCTTCAAGGCCGAGATGGACGACGAAGCGCGCAGCAACATGTTCAAGCACATGAAGATCAACGCGGCCTGATCGCCATAGCAGTCATTCCGGGACGCCGCGGGGCGGCGAACTGTGGTGCGCAGTTGCGCACCTTGGAATCTCGAGATTCCGGGTCGGTGCTTCGCACCGCCCCGGAATGACCATGCAGCAGGATACGTCCGCTTTCGGTTAGGCGGCGTGGACCGAGCTCAGGAACTTGGCCACTTCGAGCTTGAGGCGGCTGCTATCGGCCGACAGCGAGCGCGCCGCCGAGAGCACCTGCGAGGAGGCCGATCCGGTCTCGGAGGCGCCGCGCTGCACGTCGCCGATGTTGGACGACACCAGCTGGGTGCCATGGGCCGCCTGCTGGACATTGCGGGATATCTCCTGCGTCGCCGCGCCCTGCTGCTCCACGGCGGCGGCGACCGTCGACGAAATCTCCGACAGCCGCTCGATGGTGCCGCTGATCTCCCTGATCGAGCCGACCGACTCCTCCGTCGCGGCCTGGATGCCGGAGACCTGCTGGGCGATCTCGCCGGTGGCCTTCGCAGTCTGCTCGGCGAGCGCCTTGACCTCGGAGGCGACCACCGCAAAGCCGCGGCCGGCATCGCCCGCACGCGCAGCCTCGATGGTGGCGTTGAGCGCCAGCAGGTTGGTCTGGCCGGCGATGGTGCTGATCAGTTCGACCACGTCACCGATCCGCGCGGCGGCCTTGGAGAGCGCGCCGACGCGCTCGTTGGTCCTGCTCGCCTGACCGACGGCTTCGGTGGCGATGCGAGCGGATTCCTGCACCTGGCGGGCAATCTCGGATACCGAGGAGGAGAGCTCCTCGGTCGCCGAGGCGACCGCCTGCACATTGGCCGAGGCCTCCTGCGAGGCGCTGGCGACCTCCGTCGAGAGGTCCTGGGCCCGCGCGGCGGTCGTGGTCAAAGTGCCCGCGGAGGCTTCGAGTTCGTTCGACGCCGACGACACCGTGTTGACGATCTCACCGACCGCCTGCTCGAACTGATCGGCAAGCTTGGCCATGTCGGCCTTGCGGCTCTCGGCCTGCCGCGCCTCGATCTCGGCCTGCTCGGCACGCATGCGTTCGGTCTCGATCATGCTGTCCTTGAACACCTGGATCGCCTTGGCCATGTCGCCGATCTCGTCGGCCCTGCCGCGGCCGGGAATCTCGACCTTGAGATTGCCGCCGGCAAGCCGCCCCATCGCACCTGTCATCGAGGTCAGGGGACCGACGATGCTGCGGGCGATCAGGAAGGCGACGATGCCGCCGAACAAGATGGCGAGGCCGCCGGCAATCTCCTGAACGGTCGTCGTTCCGGCGATCACGGCTTCAGCAGTGGTCCGCGATCGCTGGTAGTCCTGCTTCAGGGCCGTTTCCAAGGTCTTGAGCTTGCCGATGCTGTCGACGATGAGGGGCGCGAGATTCTTGTGGTAGATCTCGTCGGCCTGAAGCATCGCGGCGGACGTCGTCTCGAACGCCGATTTGTAGATTCCAAGCGAGGTCTTCACCGGCGCAAGCGTGGTTCGCAGCTCCGTTGCTTGCGGGCTCTTTTCGAGTGCCGCGAGCCGTTGCGCGGCCCTGTCGACGCTCGCCCTGAAGGTCGCAGGGCCCTGGGTATCGCGAAGGGCCAGAAAGCGCCAGTTTGCGATCCTCACGAGCAGGATTCGCGATTCGAGATCAGCGACGAGGGCCGCGGTATCTTCGTCGACGGCGGCGCGCGCCACGTCGACTAGCTTGCCCGTCTTGACGGCCAGATCCTCCCCGCTCGGCAGCAGCGTCGCCTTGCCCGTTCTCGCCTCGTTGACGGCGTCGCCGAGATTGTCACGCAGACGTCGCATTTGGGCGATGTCGTCGATGAGGCCGTTGTAGAGCGTTCTCCGCTCCTCCGAGAGCGTGCCCTTCGCCCCGACCTGCAACAGCCCGATCGCGGCAGTTTCCCGCTCCTGGGCCTCCTTCATCGCAGACTCGTTCGCATCGTAGACGTAGCGAAGATTGGCGCGCTGGATCGCCTGAAGATGGGTGGAAATCTCCAGCACCCGCGCCGTGCTGTCCGAGAGCGCGGATTGTCTTGCGACCTGATTCTGCACATCCCGCAAATTCCAGATGGCAACCACCGCCATCACGAGACCGACCGCCACAAGGGCCATGAAGCCTGCGTACAGGCGTCCCCTGATCCGCAAACGAAATTTCGGCATTCCCACTGTCCACCCAGATGCATTCCGCTTCGAGCGGCCAAACGATTCCGGCGATCGTCACCGGCCACCCCGGCAGCCGCGCGTCGCATCCTCGCGACCCACGCTGCACCGCGGTACAATGGAGGACACTCGTTAATTGAACCTTCAAATCTTTCGCGCGATTGAGATCGGCCGGCACGAAATCTGCTGTTTTTGTCGGCAGCTATGCAAAGTTCGCGCGCGAATGCGCAGCGTCATGCAGAGCGCTGCATGCGAACGCTCACGAGGCGCCGGCCTTCCGCAATTTGTCGAGTGCATGCTCGACCACTTCCAGCGTGTAGGGCTTCTGGACCACCGGCGCCGACGCCAATTGCTCGGGGATCGGCGCGCGCTCGCCATAGCCGGTCGCGAAGATGAAGGGCACCCCGATCTCCTTCAGCTTCTGTGCCACCTTGATGCTGCTCTCGCTGCCGAGGTTGAGATCGAGCAGGGCAAAGCTCGGTCGGGTGCGCTCGATCGAGCGCAGCGCCTGATCGACGGTGGCTGCGGTGTCGACGTGGCGGGCGCCGAGATCGAGCAGGATGACCTCCGCCGCCATCGCGATGATCAGATTGTCCTCGACGATCAGCACCGTGTCGGAAATCCTGGGTCGGGCGGACTGCTGCTCCTCGACGCGCATGGCGGCTCCTGCGATAGACGGGACCAATTCGACGAAATTGGGGGGAATCACGAACTTCGCCTGCACGCCCAGGAGATCGAAGCGGATCTCGGCATCGCCCTTGAGGTCGAACGGCACCGATCGCTCGATGATCGTCGTGCCGAAGCCGCGCCGCGACGGCGGCTGCACCGGCGGACCGCCACTCTCCTTCCACTCGATGACGAGACTAGAAGACGGATCGAGGCGCCAGACCACCTCGACACTGCCGGTGGAATCGGCAAGTGCGCCATACTTGGCGGAATTGGTCATCATCTCGTGCACGACCAGAGCCAGCGTGGCGAACGCCTTGGGATCCAGCGCGACGTCCGGACCGCCCATCTTCACCCGTCCCGCGCGCGCGCCGAGATAGGCGCCGGCCTCGGACTCGACCAAGGTGCGGAGCGCGACCGGGGCCCAGTTCAGGTTCGTGATCTGATCGTGGGCGCGCGCCAGAGCCTGGATGCGGCCGCCGAGAACGCCGGCGAACTCCTCGACGCTGGTCGCGGTCTCCTTGCTCTGCGCCACCAGGGCGCGCACGAGGCTCAGGATGTTGCGGACGCGGTGATTGAGCTCGGCGATCATCAGTTCCTGCCGCTCCTGCGCCCCGCGGCGCTCGCGCGCGGCGAGGTCGGACAGTTGCAGGATGACCTCCAGCAGCGTGACGCGCAGGCTCTCGGCGATGCGGATGTCGGCCGCCGACCACGGCTTCGACTGCCCCGCCACCGTCTCCTGCCAGAGCTCGAAGCTCTTGCGCGGCGTCAGGCGCGGCCCGTGCGGACCTTCGTCGTACACCTTGTTGGGATCGCCGGCCCATTTGACCGAGCGCGTCACCTCGCGCCGAAAGAAAATCAGGCAGTCGCGCGGAGTGCGCGAGATCGGGATGGCGAGAAAGCCCGCCGCGCGGTCACGGAAGGCCTGGCCGGCGGCATAGACCTTGGCGATCTCGGCGCTCGCGAAGATCCGCCCCGGCGAAGTCCGGTTGATGAAGCCGACAAGATCCTTCACCTCGTCTTCGGTCGGCGTCTCTCCATCGAGCGCGATCTTGTTGTCGGACCAGACCGCGACGCCGTCGCACTCGATCATCTTGCGGTAGTCACCGAGGAAATCGACGATCGCGCGGCGGCTGTGCTCGTGGGAAGCCGCCATCTCGATCAACCGCTCCTGGACCTGATGGGCGCGGGCCTCATAGGCCACATCGCCCTCGCGTTCGCGGCCTTCCACGATCCAGGAGAACATCTGCCCGAACAGCTCGGAGGCCGTACGCTTGTCGAACGAAATATACCGCGGCGAATAATGATGGCAGGCAAACAGGCCCCACAGCTTGCCATCGCGCAGGATCGACACCGACATGGAGGCGGCAACGCCCATGTTGCGCAGATATTCGATGTGGATCGGCGAGACCGAGCGCAGCACGCTCATCGAAAGATCGAGCAGCCCTGCGTTGTGCGTAGCCGTCGATACCAGCGCGGCCGGCCTTGCGTTGACGTCGGCGATGATGCGCAGCCAGTTGCGCTGATAGAGGGCCCGCGCCTGCCTTGGAATGTCCGATGCGGGATAACGCAGGCCGAGGAAGGATTCGAGCCGGGCCTCCGCGGTCTCGGCGATCACCTCGCCTGACCCGTCCGGATGAAACTGATAAACCATGACGCGGTCGAAACCGGTCAGCGCCTTGAGCTGGCGCGCCGCCTCCCGCGCCAGATCGGCCACGCCGCGCGTCTTGCGAATCCTTTCGAGCATCAGGCGCACGAGTTCGCCGGAATTGACGCCGGGCTCGTGGACGCTCGGCTCCGCCTCGATGATCAGATAGACACCGGAAAGATGAATGGAGAGGTCGAAGGGAGCCCTGCCCGGCTGCAGCTCCACGCCGAACAGCCGTTCGGTCGCGTCCGGACCGCCCAGATGATCGACACGGCTACGGATCGTTTCGACGGCCGCCTCAGAGACAACGCTCGACAGCGGCTGGTGGAGCAGCTCGGCGAAGTCAGCGCCGAGGAAGCTGCCGACATTGTCCGATGCCATGCAGATCGTGAAATCCGGGAGCACAGCGAGCAGGAAACCGAACGGCTGCACGCTGCCGGGAATGTGGATCGGCTCGCGATCGCAATTGGTGAGATCGACCGCCTCGTTCATGCGCGGTCCGCCGCCTGCTCGAATGCGGCAAAGGCGGCGCGCGCCGCCTGGATCACGTCATCCTCGTCACAAGCCCCATCGCCCTGAAGCTTCGACAGGAAGCTCTGCCAGAGCCGCTTGCCTGCACCATGGCTGAGATAGCTGGTGGCCGCACTGATACGAGGGTCGACCGCATCCGCGACCTGCTTCAGCAAATACCTGGCTCCGAGCCGCGAGCCCTCCAGCACGTACATCGTGCCGAGCACACCACCGGACGTCAGCGGCGGCACAAACACGATGGATTGCGCGGCGCTGCCGAGCCGTCGGAGGTCAGCTGTGATCGCGGCGCGACGCGACCGCTCCGGCCAGTCCGGAAACACCCGAGCGACGCCTGCCTGCTCGAGCGCGGCTTCGAGTGGAAGCAGCGCGCCGGCGCTGGCTTGAAGAAAGCGGCGATAGCCCGCAATGACGGTGAGATCGAACGATGAAAACTGTGCGTCGAGTTCCCGGTGCGCGTCCGCAGTCGCTTCTCTCAGTCGCTCGCGCAGTCCGGGGAAGCTGTGGTTGAGCTGTATCGAGACGTTAGAAACCCCAGCCAGCATGAAATTCCCAAGCGCGCTCGATGCCCGGGGGCGCAATTGCCCCGGGAAGCGAAGGAACGCCGGCGAAACCCGAAAGTTCCGCCGGCATTCATAAGCGGACGCCGGGCCGTGTCCCGCCACTCCTCATCTTCGCCGGCGGGGCTTGTGCAGCTCGCAGGCGATCTCCGACCGTGTCATGCCCAAGTCTCATCTCCGAGGCCAGAAGCTCCCGCTCGGTCATGGCAGCGAGTCGATCCCGGGCCCTGGACGTGTGCGCCTGATACGGACCATCTCGACCAGGGCCTTCCAGGGCCGCACAACCATCACCGGCTTTGCCCGGATGGGATTGGCAGCAGTTCAGTCCCGCTAGCTCGCAACCCTGACCGGAGCCTGCGGAAAAGGACCCAGCGCCTTCTCGGTCAGGACCGAGTCGCAGTATTCCCGGATCTCCTTGATCTTGCCGTCCTCGAGGCGGAACACGAGACAATAGTCATTGTCGTAACGGACCCCGTCTGGCGTGACGTTGTCGCCCCTGGCTTCCACCACGACGATGTCGCCCTCGGCAATGAAGCGGTGGGCGATTGTGCGCGTGCGATCGCGCAGGCGCGTGCGCACATAGCCGTGCAGATCGTTGAGGATCGCCTCCTTGCCCGAGAACGCGCGTGACCAGGAATATTGCCCGGTCACGACCCATTTGGCGTCGTCGGCAAGGCTGGCGGCAAACAAGGCTCGGTCCCGCGCGGCCGGATCGGTATGGGCCGCGGCGGCAAAGATATCCTGCATCAGTTTCTTGTTGGCGGCAGCGCTCATGGCGGCATCTCCTTGTGCTGAGAACAGGAGGATCTTCGACGCAGAATCCAAATTCTTCAAATTGATACCTTATATGATATCTATTCATCTGATGAATTTGACTGCGCTCGACCTCAACCTGCTGACCGCGCTCGACGCCTTGCTGCGCGAAGCCAATGTCAGCCGCGCCGCACTCAGGATCGGGCTCTCGCAGCCGGCGACGAGCCATGCGCTCCAGCGCCTGCGCGACATCTTCGGCGATCCGCTCTTGGTACGCACCGGTGCACGGATGGAGCTGACGCCACGGGCTCAGGCGCTGCGCGCCCCGCTGGCGCAGGCGCTGGATCAGGTGCGTGGGCTGTTCGTGCCGGACGAATTCGATGCCGCGCGCAGCGAGCGGCAATTCCGCCTGATGATGCCCGACCTCGCGGTCGAGCTGTTGATGCCGCCGTTGATGGAGAAGGTGACGCAGGCCGCGCCCAATGTCCGCATCGACGTCGTGCCGTGGCGGGGACCTGCGATCTTCCACGCCGAGTTCGCCCGCACGATCGATCTCGTGATCTCGATCGGCAATGCCTTCAAGGGCTTTCACCGCCAGCTGCTCTATACCGACAGCGACGCGCTGGCGGTGCGGCGCGGCCACCCCATGGCCGCGAAGCTGAAACGGCGCGAGACGTTCCTCGCCGCGCGCCATGTCGGCGTGATCATCCGCGGCAACAGCGAGGACCTGATCGACACCTGGCTGCGAGCCAAGGGCATCGAGCGGCACATTGCGCTGGTGGTCTCAGGCTATCTCGAAGCGCTGCACGTCGCCGCCCGCACCGACCTCGTCGCCTTCGTGCCGCGCCGGCTGATCGCGGCGCTGTCGAAGCAGCTCGGTCTCGTCACGGTGACGCCGCCGCTCGATCCCGGGATCGACGAGCAGTTCATGTTCCATCCGACGCGGGCGCAGATGGACCCGGGCTCGATCTGGCTGCGGCGGCTGATGCTGGAAACAGGGCGGGGGCTGGAGAAGCGGCGCGCTGGTTAGGATTGCCCCTCACCGATCATGCTGTCGTCCCGGACCAGCGCTCGCTTATCCGGGACGACGGCGGAACATGACGCCGAGCCTTACGCCTTCTGCGCCGCCATCACCTTGCTTACTGCGGGGCGGTCGGACATGCGCTTGAAGTGATCGGCGATCTTCGGCGTGGCATTGATGTCGACGCTGTCACCTTCGAGCCAGGTCGAGAGCGTGTAGAGATAGGGATCGCAGATCGTGAACTGATCGCCCATCACCCAGGGCCCCCGAAACATCTTCTGCTCGATCAGCTTGAAGCAGGCGGCCATGGTCTTCGGGACCATCGCCTTCATGTCGGCGAACGAGCTCTCCTCCGTCGCCCACCGGGCGCCGCGCATCTTGTGGGCGTGATTGATGTGCACGGTCGAGCAAAGATAGGAGTTGAACGACTGCACCTCGGCGAAGTCGAAGGGATCGTCGAGCGGCGCGAGCCTCGCCTTGGGGAAGGTCTGCGCGATGTAGGCCAGCATGGCCGGCGTCTCGGTCAGGACGCCGCGGTCGGTGACCAGCGCCGGCACCCGGCCCTTCGGGTTGATCGCGAGATAGTCCGGGCTGTTCTGCTGGTTGTCCTTGAAGCTCAGCCGTTCGGCCGAGTAGTCGGCACCGGCCTCCTCCAGGGTGATGTAGGTGGCGAGCGCGCAGGTGCCGGTGGCGTAGTAGAGCTTGAGCATGTCGGACCTCATGGGAAAGCCGAAAATTAACGACTGTCGGGCCCGACGTCCATAGCACAACATCCTCTTCGCAGTTGCCCACCGCCATGCGGCTGTGCCAAGACGCCTGCAATCGGAGGGGTCTTCTCATGACGGTACTTATCGCCGGTGGCGGCATCGGCGGGTTGACACTTGCGCTCAGCCTGCACGAAATCGGCGTTCCCGTAAAAGTGTTCGAGAGCGTCGCGGAACTGAAGCCGCTCGGCGTCGGCATCAACGTGCTGCCGCATGCAGTGCGCGAGCTGATCGAGCTCGGCTTGATGGACAAGTTGGACGCCAGTGGCGTGCGGACCCGCGAGCTCGCCTATTTCTCCAAGCACGGCAAGCCGATCTGGAGCGAACCGCGCGGGCTGGAGGCCGGGTACAAATGGCCGCAATTCTCGATCCATCGCGGCACGCTGCAGCAGCTTCTGCTCGACGCCGCGATCGAGCGGCTCGGCCGCGAGAACATCCTCACCAGCCACCATCTGACCGGCTGGACCGAGACTGCGGATGGCGTGCGCGCCGATTTCATCGACAAGGCGACCGGCAAAGCCGTGGGGACTTACGACGGCGCGATCCTGATCGCGGCCGACGGCATCCATTCCGCCGTGCGCGAAAAGCTCTATCCGGGCGAAGGCCCGCCGATCTGGAACGGCCGCATCCTCTGGCGCGGCGTGACGCCGGCAAAGGCTTTCCTCAGCGGCCGCACCATGATCATGGCGGGGCACGAGATCCTGAAATTCGTCTGCTATCCGATCAGCAAGGCGCCGGATGCGGCAGGCAATTATCAGATCAACTGGGTCGCCGAGCGGCACATGCCCCCGACCTATCAGTGGCGGCGCGAGGACTATAACCGCACCGCGCGGCTGGAAGAGTTCTTGCCCTGGTTCGAAAGCTGGAAATTCGAGTGGCTCGATGTGCCCGGGCTGATCAGGAACTGCCCGCACGCCTACGAATATCCGCTGGTCGACCGTGATCCGGTGTCGCAGTGGACCTTCGGCCGCGTCACGCTGATGGGCGATGCCGCGCATCCGATGTACCCGATCGGCTCGAACGGCGCCTCGCAGGCGATCCTCGACGCCCGCGTCATCACCCGCGAGATTCTCGCGCATGGCCCGACGACCGCGGCGCTGCTCGCCTATGAGGCCGAGCGCCGGCCCGCAACCACCGACCTCGTCCTGCTCAACCGCAAGAACGGCCCGGAGCAGGTGATGCAGCTCGTCGAGGAGCGCGCGCCCGACGGCTTTGAGGTCGTCACCGACGTCTTGTCCCAGCAGGAGCTGGAAGGCATCGCCGCGAACTACAAGCGCGTGGCGGGCTTCCAGGTCGACGCGCTGAATGCCAAGCCGCCGATCGTGAGCAAGGACGCGCGGGCGAGTGCGTGAGCTTTCGCACGACGCGAGATGCCCGTTGATTGCGCAACGCTAAACTATTTACCCACCACCCTCGCCGCCTCCAGCAGCCGCTCGCTGGCGCTGGCCGTCGCCAGCAGGGTGCCGTCCTCCGCCATCAGCTTGGCTTCGACGAAGGCAATCGTCTTGCCGAGTTGCATCACCTTGGCCTCGCCGATGATTGTCCCGGGTCTCGCGGGGCTGAGGAAATTCACGGTCATGCTGATGGTGGTGGTGTAGAGCCGGCCCTCACTCATCACGAGCACCGTCGGGCCCATCGTGTCGTCGAGCATGGCCGAGAGCATCCCGCCCTGGATGAACCCCGCGGGGTTGCAGAACTCCGGCTTGCCGTCGAAGGCGAGTTTGATCCAACCCTCCTCCGGACGCGCATCGAGCAGGCGCCAGCCCAATAGCTCGGCACAGGGGGGCCGTGGGATGTTGTCGAGCGCGGTCTTGACCATGCGAGATCTCCGTTACGCCACTGTTAGCGCAAGGCTGCTGACAGCCTGCTGTCAGCAGGATGGATCCTAGAGACCTAATCCATGCGCGATGACCTTGCGCATCACGTTCGGAAGCGCTTCGCCGGCCAGGGTTGCGATCGGCACCCAGCGCATGCCCTCTGGCGCGCGGGTGCGGGCTTGCACCTTCGCAGTGTAGACCACCAGCTCCAGCGGAAAATGCGTGAAGACGTGGGTGACGACGCCCACCTTGCGCTGCCAGCGCGACAGCCCCTTCAGCTCCGGCGCCTGCTGCTTCGCCGTCGCATCGTCCTGGCCGGCGAGCCAGTCCGAGCCCGGCACTTCCGTCATGCCGCCGAGCAGCCCCTTTTCGGGCCTTGAGCGGACGAGCAACTCGTCGCCGCGCGTGACCACGAAAGCCGCCCCCCGCCGCAACGTCCCGCTCTTCTTCGGCGCCTTGCGCGGAAACGCCTCCTGGGTGCCCTGCGCGCGCGCCGTGCAGTCCTCATTCAGTGGGCACAGGGAGCAGGCCGGCTTCTTCGGGGTGCAGATCGAGGCGCCGAGATCCATCAGCGCCTGCGCGCTGTCGCCGGCGCGGGTGTCCGCCAGCAGCGTCGCGGCGAGTTGCTGGACGAGCGGCTTGGCTTGCGGCAGTTCCTCCTCGACCGCGAACAGCCGCGACACCACGCGCTCGATGTTGCCGTCGACCGGCATGGTACGGCGGTCGAACGCGATTGCCGCGATCGCCGCCGCCGTATAGGGCCCGATCCCCGGCAGCGCGCGCAGTCCCTCCTCGGTGTCGGGAAACACGCCGCCATGCTCGCGCGTCACCGCGACCGCACAGGCATGGAGATTGCGTGCGCGCGAATAGTAGCCGAGCCCGGCCCACATCCGCAGCACGTCGTCCTGCGAGGCGCGTCCGAGCGCCGTGACGTCAGGCCACCGCGCGACGAATTTTTCGAAGTAAGGGCCGACCGCCTTCACGGTGGTCTGCTGGAGCATGATCTCGGAGAGCCACACGCGATAGGGGTCAGACGGCTCGCCGGGTGTCGCCCGCCAGGGCAATCGGCGGCGATGGCGATCGTACCATTGGAGAAGCGCGAGCGGGCGCGATGAGGTCTCCGGCTGTGAAGCTTCCGGCTTCGGCTTGCGTACGGATCTGGGGCTCATTCCTCACTGTAGCGGCAATGCACTGGCCTCTCCACGTCATGCCCGCGCTCGTCGCGGGCATCCACGCCTTTCTTCGCAGGAAGAACGTGGATGGCCGGGACAAGCCCGGCCATGACGGGCCTCGGGCTGTGGCCCGACGTCCGAAGTGCTATAAGGCCCCATGTCCAAATCCGGTCCGATCTTCAAGCCCGGTCCCATCAGCGCCAAACCGCTCGGGATCCTGCTCGACGACGTTTTCGCCGAGGCCTATGCCAAGCAGGGCTTTGCCGCGCGCGAGCTGGTGACGCGGTGGGCGCAGATCGCGGGGCCGGAGATCGCCGCCCATGCCGAGCCGCTCAAGATGCAATGGCCGCGGCCGGTCGAGGGTCAGCCCCAGGAGCCGGCAACCCTGGTGCTGCGGGTCGAGGGGCCGATGGCGCTGGAGATCCAGCATTCAGCCGATGTGATCCTGGAGCGGGTCAACCGCTTCTTCGGCTGGAGCGCGGTCGGCAAGCTGGCGTTCCGCCAGGCGCCCTTGTCGCGGCCCCGAGCCCGGAAGCGACCGGGACCGCCCGACCCGAAGGCCGTCGCCAAGGTGGCGGAAGGCCTGACCGACATCGAGGATGACGAGCTCAAGTCGGCGCTGGCCCGGCTCGGGGCCGCCATCAAGCGAAATTGAGCCTCATTCTGCCGCCAAACTGGACCCGTCCCTACGGCTCGCCATTGCCTCAATCGACGTTTCAAGCTAGCGACAGGCCGTCCAGCGGGAACCTTGACCCGTCCTTTGGGCGAACCTTGCCAATCCCGGGAGCCGACCTTGATCATCACCCGCCGCGCCTTCACCACGATGCTGTCGCTGACCGGGCTTGCCGCGTTCGCCGGGCTCTCGCCGCTGCGGTTCGTCTCGGAAGCCATGGCGCAATCGGCGGCCGATGTGGCCAAGCCGGTGTCGCTGCCCGACATGGCGCTGGGCCCGAAGGACGCCGCCGTCACCATCACCGAATACGCCTCGATGACCTGCCCGCACTGCGCCGCCTTCAACGAGCAGGTGTTCCCGAAGATGAAGACGGAATACATCGACACCGGCAAGGTGCGTTACATCTTCCGCGAGTTCCCGCTCGACATCAAAGCCGCCGCCGGATCGATGCTGTCGCGCTGCATCGCCAAGGACGATGCGCCGAAATATTTCGCGGTCACCGACATGCTGTTCCGCCAGCAGAACGATTGGGTGCTGAAGAATACAACCGAGACCCTGACCCGGATCGGCAAGCAGGCCGGCCTCACTCAGCAGCAGGTCGAGGCCTGCCTGAAGGACCAGGCGCTGCTCGACAAGATCGCCGCCGACCAGAAATATGCCAGCGACGTGTTGAAGGTCGATTCGACACCGACCTTCTTCATCAACGGCGAGAAGATCAAGGGCGAGGCCTCGTTCGAGGAATTCGCCAAGAAGATCAATCCGCTGCTCAAGAGCTGATTCGCACGCGGCAATCCTGATTCGCGCATTTCAAGCCGCATTCTTCCCGGCATAAATCCCTTGGGAAAAGCGGCTTTCGCTGGTTGCCCTCGTGGCGCACCGCGGCCATTGTCCAGCCGCATGAGCCGCCTCGCGCGACTCACCCAGACAGCGACATTGCCTTCCATGGTATTGTCCCGGCAGGGAGATTCGCGCCTGCCAACAGAGATGCGTGTTTATGAAAATCACCCGCCTGCGCCTTCACGGCTTCAAGTCCTTCGTTGAGCCCACGGACTTCGTCATCGAGCCCGGCCTGACCGGCGTGGTCGGTCCCAACGGTTGCGGCAAGTCGAATCTCGTCGAAGCGCTGCGCTGGGCGATGGGCGAGACCTCGTACAAATCGCTGCGCGCCGCCGACATGGACGCGGTGATCTTCGCCGGCTCCGGCAACCGTCCGGCGCGCAACCACGCCGAAGTGACGATGACGATCGACAATGCCGATCGCACCGCGCCGGCGGCGATGAACGACAGCCAGCTTCTGGAAGTCTCCCGCCGCATCGAGCGCGAGGCCGGCTCGGTCTATCGCATCAACGGCCGCGACGTGCGCGCGCGCGACGTACAGATCCTGTTCGCGGACGCCGCCACCGGCGCGCGCTCGCCGGCTCTCGTCCACCAGGGCAAGATCGGCGAGATCATCCAGGCCAAGCCGGAACAGCGCCGCCGCGTGCTGGAAGACGCCGCCGGCGTCGCCGGCCTGCATGCCCGCCGCCACGAGGCCGAGCTGCGGCTGAAGGCGGCCGAAACCAACCTCACCCGTGTCGAGGACGTGATCGGCCAGCTCTCGGGCCAGATGGAAGGCCTGAAGAAGCAGGCCCGCCAGGCCGTGCGCTATCGCGAGGTCGCCGCCAAGGTCCGCAAGGCCGAAGCCACGCTGTACCATCTGCGCTGGATCGGCGCGCATGCCGACGTCAACGAGTCCGGGCAGACCCACGATCTCGCGGTGCGCGAAATGGCCGAGCGCACCCAGCACCAGGCCGAAGCCGCCCGCATCCAGGCCATCCGCGCCGCCGAAATGCCGGCGCTGCGCGATGCCGAGGCCCGCGCCGCAGCCGGGCTCCAGCGCCTGACCAATGCCCGCGAGCTGCTCGACCGCGAGGAAGAGCGCGCCAAGGAGCGCGTCGCCGAGCTCGAGCGGCGCCTCGCGCAGTTCGAAGGCGACATCTCCCGCGCCCAGCAGCAGACCATGGACGCCGACGTCGCCCTCCAGCGGCTCGACGCCGAAGACGCCGAGCTGAAGGAAGAGATCAAGTCGCGCGTCGAGAAGCGCTCCGGCGTCGACGAACGCGTCGCCGAAGCCGAGGCGGTGCTGACCGAAACCGAGCAGAAGTTCGCCGAACTGACGACGGCGCTCGCCGACCTCACGGCGAAGCGCAACCAGCTCGAGGCCAACGTCCGCACCCACCGCGACAAGCTCGCCCGTCTCGACCAGGAAATCGCCAATGTGGCGGCCGAAGAGCAGAAGCTTGCGCAGGAGACCGGCGGCTTCGGCGATCTCGATGAGCTGACCGCTGTGGTCGAGACCGCTGAGCAGACGCTCGCGGCCTCGGAAGCCACGGCACAGGCGAGCGAAGCGGCCCACGTCGCGGCGCGGCAGACGCTGGAATCCTCCCGCTCGCCGCTGGTCGAGGCCGACAAGCGCGTGCAGCGGCTCGAGACCGAGGCGCGCACGATCTCCAAGATCGTCAATGGCGAGACCAAGAATCTGTGGCCGCCGATCATCGACGGCATCACCGTCGACAAGGGCTTTGAAAAGGCGATCGGCGCCGCGCTCGGCGACGATCTCGATGCGCCGATCGACCCGTCGGCGCCGATGCGCTGGACCAATGTCGGACACACCGAAGGCGATCCGGCGCTGCCCGAAGGCGTCGTGCCGCTTGCCAATCACGTGCAGGCGCCGGCCGAGCTGGCGCGCCGCCTGGCGCAGATCGGCGTGGTGCCGCGCGAGCGCGGTGCGGAGCTCGTGTCGCAGCTCAAGACCGGCCAGCGGCTGGTCTCGCCCGAGGGCGACGTCTGGCGCTGGGACGGCTTTGTCGCCGCGGCTCACGCCCCGACCGGGGCCGCACGCCGCCTTGCCGAGCGCGCCCGCCTCGTCGACATCGAGAACGAGCTGGAGCAGGCCCGCATCGACGCGCAGATCAAGCGCCAGGCGCTGGAGAACGCCGAGTCCGAGCTGCAGATGGCGGCCAGCACGGAAGGCGCCTCCCGCGAAGCCTGGCGCGCCGCGCAGCGCGAGCTCAACGTCGCGCGTGAACGCCATGCCACCGCCGAGCGCGAGATCAGCCGCCACGCTGCGCGCAAGGCGACGCTGTCGGAAGCGCACAGCCGTCTCGCCGCCGACCGCGCCGAGGCCGAAGCGGCCTACGAATACGCCCAGGCCGGCATCGGCGAGCTGCCGTCGAGCGAGGACACCGAGACGCGTCTCGCCGCCGTCCGCAGCGATATCGAAGGCCATCGCCGCATGGCCGCCCAGGTCCGCGCCGAGGCACAGGCGCTGGCACGCGAAGCCGAGCTCGCCGACCGCCGGGTGCAGGCGATCCTCGCCGAGCGCACCGAGTGGCAGAATCGCAAGGAGAGCGCGGCCTCCCACATCGACACCATCCAGGCCCGTATCGCCGAACTCACGATCGAGCGCAGCGAGCTCGAAAACGCGCCGGCCGTGTTCGCGGAGAAGCGCAGCGCGCTGATCACCGAGATCGAGTACGCAGAGAATGACCGCCGCATGGCAGCCGACGCGCTCGCCACCGCCGAAAGCGCGATGGCGGAGACCGATCGCGTCGCCAAGCTGACGCTTGAGGCGCTGTCCAGCGCCCGCGAGGCCACTGCCCGCGCCGAGGAGCGCATGGAAGGCGCGCGGCGCCGGCTCGAGGATGTCGAGCGCGAGATCCGCGACATGCTCGAGGTCGAGCCGCAGGCGGTCGCCGGCCTTGCCGAGATCGAGCCAGGCGCCGAGCTGCCGCCGCTGCACGACATCGAGGAAGACCTCGAAAAGATGCGCCGCGACCGCGAGCGCCTGGGCGCGGTCAACCTGCGCGCCGAGGAAGAGCTGCGCGAGGTCGAGACCCAGCATACCGGCCTCGTCACCGAGCGGGACGACCTGGTCGAGGCCATCAAGCGGCTGCGCCAGGGTATCCAGAGCCTCAACAAGGAGGCCCGCGAGCGGCTCCTGACCTCGTTCGAGGTCGTCAACAACCACTTCAAGCGCCTGTTCGTCGAGCTGTTCGGCGGCGGTGAGGCCGCGCTGCATCTGATCGAGAGCGACGACCCGCTGGAGGCGGGCCTCGAAATCATCGCCAAGCCGCCGGGCAAGAAGCCGCAGACGCTGTCGCTGCTCTCGGGCGGCGAGCAGGCGCTGACCGCGATGGCGCTGATCTTCGCAGTGTTCCTCACCAACCCGTCGCCGATCTGCGTGCTGGACGAAGTCGACGCACCGCTCGACGACCACAATGTCGAACGGTACTGCAACCTGCTGCACGAGATGACCAGCTCGACCGATACGCGTTTCATCATCATCACGCACAACCCGATCACGATGGCGCGGATGAACCGCCTATTCGGCGTCACCATGGCCGAGCGCGGCGTCTCGCAGCTGGTGTCGGTCAGCCTGCAAGAGGCGGTGGAGATCCTCGACCAGAACGTGGCGTGATATCTCCAGCGTCATTCCGGGGCTCGCGCAGCGAGAACCCGGAATCTCGCGCTGCAATCTCGAGCTTCCGGGTTCGCGACTTCGTCGTGCCCCGGAATGACGGTGGGCCGACATGATCTCACCCACCCTGCCCGCCGAACTGAAAGCGGCCCTCGACGGCAAGCTTCAGGGCTTCTCGCGTAGCGATGCCGCACAGCGCTCCCAGAAAATCTCGGCCAGCTATCGCGCAGGCGGCGGCTCCGGCACGATCAAGTCGGAAGCCGATGCCCTCGCCTACGCGCTTGCGCGCATGCCGGCGACCTATGCGGCGGTCGCCGCAAGCCTGAACGCGCTGACCGAGATCGCACCGAACCTTGCCCCGGAAACGCTGCTCGACGTCGGTGCCGGCCCTGGCACCGCGAGCTGGGCCGCGGCGGAGGCCTTTCCCTCGCTGCAAGACTTCACGCTGCTCGATGCCAATGCCACGCTGAGCCGGCTCGCGCTCGAACTGGCGCGTGACAGCTCGCGACTCGCGGAGTGCCGCTATCTGCCCGGTGACGCCAGCGGCAACCTCATGGAGGTCTCGCCAGCCGATCTCGTCGTTGCGAGCTACGTCATCGGCGAGCTCAGCGAGACGGAGCAGCGCGCGCTCGCCGAGGCGATGTGGGCGAAGGCGCGCCACGCGCTGGTCGTAATCGAGCCCGGCACGCCCGCCGGCTATGCCCGCATCCTCGCACTGCGCCAGCAATTGATCGCGGCCGGCGCCTACGTCGCCGCGCCCTGCCCGCACGAAAAGCCCTGCCCGCTTACTCCGCCCGACTGGTGCCATTTCAGCCAGCGCCTGCCGCGCTCGCAAGCGCATCGCCAGATCAAGGGTGCCGAGGTCCCGTTCGAGGACGAGCGCTTCATCTACGTGGCCCTGACCCGCACGCCGCCTGCCGCCCGCGCCGCGCGCGTGCTGGCGCCGCCCAATGTCGGCAAGGCCGAGATCGCGGCAAGGCTCTGCACCCAGGGCGACATTGAACTTGCGAAGGTGCCCCGCCGCGACAAGACCGCCTATGCACGTGCCCGGCGCTGGCGCTGGGGCGATGCCGTTGTTGCCGAAAGTTAACCTCGTTAAGGGCTTTCGCCTTGAACTCGGATGGCTCCCGGTCCGACCAAATCTTACCTCCCCCTCGGGCTCTCGTTCAGCGCCAATTTGGTCTACCCTGGCGCCCGTCTTCTTTCCTCTTCAGGAGTTCTCCATGTCGACCGGCTGGATCGTTCTCGGCGTCATCGTCGTCCTCGTGCTGTTCGCCTTCAGCGCCTACAACCGCCTGGTAGCGCTGAGCCAGCGCGTCGGCCAGGCCTTTGCCGACATCGACGTGCAGCTCAAGCAGCGTCACGACCTGGTCCCCAACCTGGTCGAGACCGTGAAGGGCTATGCCTCGCACGAGCGCGGCACGCTCGACGACGTCATCAAGGCGCGCAATTCGGCGATGTCGGCGCAGGGCCCGGCGCAGGTGTCCGCAGCCGAGAACCAGCTCTCCGGCGCGCTCGGCCGGCTGATCGCGCTGTCGGAAGCTTATCCCGACCTCAAGGCCAATGCCAATTTCCAGCAGCTCGCATCCGAGCTCTCCGACCTCGAAAACAAGATCGCGGCGAGCCGCCGTTTCTTCAACAACGCGGTCCAGGAATACAACACCGGCATCCAGCAGATGCCCGCTGCGCTGTTCGCCGGCATGTTCGGCTTCACCAGGAAGGACTTCTTCGATCTCGGCGCCAGCCGTACCGAGGTCGAGGCCACGCCGCAGGTGAAGTTCTGATTAAGAGCTGTCATTCCGGGGCGGTGCGCAGCATCGAACCCGGAATCTCATCGAGATCACCAACCTCTGGGTTCCGGGTTCACGCCGTTGGCGCGCCCCGGAATGACGGTGATTAAACGGAAGCAGCCATGGCCGCGTATGGTCTCTACACGCACATTGCCTCGAACAAGTTTCGTTCGATGCTGCTGCTCACCGGCCTGTTCATGCTGGTTTACGTGCTGGTCTATGCCGGCGCGTTGGTCGCGGAGGTCATCATCGACGGCAATGGCACGGTCACCTACTATCTGAGCCGCGCCTTCACCGACCTGCTCAAGGCCGCGCCGGTCGCGACGATCGCGGCGGCGGTCTGGGTCGTGATCGCCTATTTCTTCCACCAGTCGATGATCGATGCCGTGACGGGCGGCCACGACGTCACCCGTCAGGAGCAACCGCAGCTCTACAACCTGCTTGAAAACCTCTGCATCTCGCGCGGCATCACCATGCCGAAGCTGAAGATCATGGAGAGCCCGGCGCTGAACGCGTTCGCGACCGGCCTCAATCCGCGGCAATACTCCATCACCGTCACCACCGGTCTCCTTGACGCGCTGGACGACAAGGAGATCGAGGCAGTGCTGGGCCACGAGCTGACCCACATCAAGAACGGCGACGTGCAGCTCATGGTGGTCGCCGTCATCATTGCCGGCGTCGTCGGATTCTTCGGCGAATTGTTCTTCCGCCTGTTCACGAACTTCAACTGGAGCTCCGGGGGCTCGGGGTCCTCCTCGTCCCGGTCGTCCTCGTCATCGAGCGACAGCAAGAGCTCCGGCGGCGGCGCGGTGATCGTGATCATCATCGCGGTCGTGCTGATCGTGGTGGCCTGGCTGCTGTCCCAGGTGGTCAAGCTCGCGCTGTCGCGGTCGCGTGAATTTCTCGCCGACGCGGGCTCCGTCGAGCTGACGAAAGATCCTGATGCGATGATCTCGGCGTTGCGTAAGATCGAAGGTCGCGGCGAACTGCCGGGCGCGACCTCGGCGGTGATGGAGCTCTGCGTCGACAATCCGCGCGAGGGCTTTGCCGATCTATTCGCGACCCATCCGTCGGTGCAGTCCCGGGTCGACGCGCTGGTCAAGTTCGCCGGCGGCCATGACCCCGGTCCGCTGCCGGACCCCGCTGAAGAGACGGATCAGCCCGAGACGGAACAACCAGAGGCGCAGGCCACCCCGCAGGATGCGCAGCCGCTGCCGCATGGGCCGTGGAGCGACACAGGCCGCCCGGCCAATCCGCCGCCCGTGCCCGCTCCAGGCCCCTCAGGATCCCCTGGCAAATCCGATGGGACCCTGGGGCCGCCATTGAGGGCGTGATTTACCGCTATTCGTGGCGGGTTTCCTGGTGATCAGGAAAAACCTCGGGAATTGCCGTAGTTGGGGCCCAAGGAATTGAATTCTCCCTTGTTTCTGCCATGTTCGCGCCCAACAGCAGACTCGGGACATCGACTTGGGGCCCGGCCGATTGCGACCTCGCGATCGGGGGCGCGCGTTAGGGGACAGCAATGGCAAAGCCGGCAGTGGTTGTGGTGGGCGCGGACAAGGGCGGGGTCGGCAAGACCACGGTATCGCGGACCCTGCTCGATTATTTCTCAGCCAACAACGTGCCGACGCGCGCGTTCGATACGGAGTCTCCGCGCGGAACCCTGAAGCGCTTCCACCCCGATATCACCGAGATCGTCGACATGACGACGACGGCGGACCAGATGAAGATCTTCGACACGCTCAATGCAGTGAGTCCGTCGGTGACCGTCATCGACGTCCGCGCCGGCCTGCTCTCGCCGGCCCTCGCCTCGCTGCGCGACATCGGCTTCCTCGATGCCGCCAAGGCCGGGCAGATCACCTTTGCCGTGTTCCACATCCTGGGTCCCTCGATCGCCTCGCTGGAGGAGATCGCGGAGACCGCGGGCTTCATGAGCGGCGCGAAATATTTCCTGGTGAAGAACTTCATCAACGACACCCAGTTCTTCCAGTGGGACCAGGCGACCTACAATTCCTACTTCCACCGCATCAAGGACGCGACCGAGCTGACCATCCCCAAGCTCAACGAAATGGCCTATGAGCAGGTCGAGGTCTCCTCCGTCCCGTTCCTGAAATTCGTCGCCAACAAGGGCATCAACGACGAAGCCGCGAACTACTCCTTCGTGCTGCGCGGCTATGTCCGGCACTGGCTGGCCAATGTCTGGAGCGAGTTCGACCGCATCCGGTTGACCGACATCGTCGGTTCGAAGCCGGTGACCCGCAACAGCGAAAAATAGTTGCGCATGCCGGGTTGATACGGCTGGATTGGGCGGTGAGTTGGCCTGATATAGCTGTCGATGCCCGCAACGCCCGTTTACATCATCTGCTCGCCTCGCCCGCAGGTCGGCAAGACCCTGCTGGCGCGGCTCCTGAGCGAATTCCTGCTGCTCAAGAACGGCAACGTCGCGGCATTCGACGTCAACCTGAAAGAGCCGTCGCTGCTCGATTACCTACCGAAGGTGACCGAGACCGCCGACGTGATCGACACCTACGGCAAGATGCAGCTGATGGACCGCGTCATCCTCGATGACGGCATTGCCAAGGTGATCGACCTCGGCTTCCACGCCTTCGACGAGTTCTTCAAGATGACCGACGAGATCGGCCTTCTGAAGGAGGCGGCACGTCGCCATGTCACACCGCAGATCCTGTTCGTCGCCGACACCGACCGCGTCTCGGCTCGCGCCCATGAGATGCTGCGCGGGCAGATCCCGCGCATGAACCTGATCACGGTGGACAACGAATATGTCGTGCGCGGCGAGCTGCCGCCTGCGATGGAGGGCGGCCGTCTGTTCCGCCTGCCCGCGCTGCCAGGCTTCCTCAAGACCTATATCGACCGGCTGAGCTTCTCCTTCACCGGCTATCTACGCCAGGAAAAGGATTCCTCGACCGAGCTGCATCAGTGGACCCGGCGGAACTACATCGCCTTCCGTGAGCTCGAGCTCAACCTGATCCTGCAGCGATCCTGATTTTTTATCCGGGCAATATTGACGCGCGGCGGATCGGCCGCTAGTGAGGCTATCCGCATCCTCACTTCAGCCAGGCCGTCCCGTGACCATCGACCGGAAAGCAGCGATTGCCGCCTACAAGGAGCGCAAGACCATCGCCGGCATCTATGTCGTGCGCTGCGCGGCGTCGGGCCAGGCCTGGGTCGGCCAGGCGCCGAACCTGGAGACGATCCAGAACCGCATCTGGTTCTCGCTGCGCCAGGGCAGCCACACCAGCCGCAGCCTCCAGGCCGCATGGAACGCGCATGGCGAGGCCGGCCTGACCTTTGGCGAATGCGAGCGTCTGGACGAGGAGACCGCCTATATCAGGAACCCACTCCTGAAGGAGCGCCTGCTGCATTGGCGGGCCGAGCTAAAGGCCGAGGCGATCTAAGGTCGCGGCAGCCTCTCAGTGCCCCTCGAACGTCATCAGCGTGCGCACCGGCACGTCCATCGCGCGCAGCTTGGCGGCGCCGCCGAGCTCGGGCAGATCGATGATGAAGCACGCCGCGACCACGTTGGCCCCGATCTGCCGCAGCAGCTTTACCGCGCCTTCCGCGGTGCCGCCGGTGGCGATGAGGTCGTCGACCAGGATCACTCGCTCGCCGGGCTGGATCGCGTCGACATGCATCTCCATCTCGTCGATGCCGTATTCCAGAGAGTAAGCGATGCGCACCGTAGTGTGCGGCAGCTTGCCCTTCTTGCGGATCGGCACGAAACCGGCCGAGAGCTGGTGCGCCACCGCTCCGCCGATGATGAAGCCGCGTGCCTCCATGCCGGCGACCTTGTCGATCTTGTTTCCGGCCCAGGGGTTGACGAGTTCGTCCACCGCGCGGCGGAACGCGCGCGCGTCCGCGAGCAGGGTCGTGATGTCGCGGAACATGATCCCGGGCTTCGGATAATCCGGGATGGTGCGGACGCTGGCCTTGATATCGTGGTCAAAAGTCATTGGCTATCTCGCTTTGGCTTTTCCACCGTCATTGCGAGCGAAGCGAAACAATCCAGATCTTCTCCGCGGCAACAGTCTGGATTGCTTCGTCGCCAGCGCAAAATTGCTTCGCAATTTTGTCGCGAGCTCCTCGCAATGACGGTCCTTACTCAATTCGCACCAGCATCCAGCCGGAACGCGTTTTCGACAATACGCAAGCCCACCTCGCCGCCGAGCGACATCAGCGATTCCGGATGGAATTGCACGCCGGCGACCGGCAGGGTCTTGTGCTCGAGCGCCATGGCGACGCCGTCCTCGGTGCTGGCGGTGACTAATAACACCTCCGGCATGCTGTCGCGCTCGACGAAGAGCGAATGATAGCGGCCGATGACGATCTCGTTCGGGAGATTGCGCATCAGGCGACCACCGCGCACCTGCACCCGCGAGGGCCGGCCGTGGGCGGGATGGGTGAGCTGGCCGAGCTCGCCGCCGAAATATTCGCCGATCGCCTGCACGCCGAGGCAGACGCCGAACACCGGCAGCTTCTTCTCCAGCGCCGCATCGATGGTCTTCTTGATCCCGAAATCTTCGGGCCTGCCCGGGCCGGGCGACAGCACCAGCAAATCCCACCTCTTCTGCTTGAGCATCTCGAGCGCATGCACATAGCGGACCACCGTGACGCTGGCGCCGACCTGGCGGAAATAATCGGCGAGCATGTGCACGAAGCTGTCGTCGTGATCGATCAGCAGCACCTGCTTGCCCGAGCCGGTGGCATCGGGTGCAAAGGTCGACAGCGGTTTTGGCGGATCGCCGCGCAGCGCCTGGAACAGCGCGGCGGCCTTGACCTGGCATTCGCGGTCTTCCGCGGCAGGATCGGAATCGAACAGGCAGGTCGCGCCGACGCGCACCTCGGCAAGACCGTCCTTCATGCGGATGGTACGGATGGTGAGACCGGTGTTGATGCTGCCGTCGAAGTTCACCGCGCCGATCGCCCCCGCATACCAGCGCCGCGGAGAGCGCTCGTGATCCTCGACGAACTGCATCGCCCAGAGCTTTGGCGCGCCTGTCACGGTCACCGCCCAGGCATGGGTGAGGAAGGCGTCGAGCGCGTCGAAGCCGGGGCGCAGCATGCCCTCGACGTGATCGACGGTGTGGAACAGCTTTGAGTAAGTCTCGATCTGGCGGCGCGCCAGGACCTTGATGGTGCCGGGCACGCAGACACGTGCCTTGTCGTTGCGGTCGACGTCGGTGCACATGTTGAGCTCGAACTCGTCCTTCTCCGAGTTCAGCAGCTGGCGGATCTGCTCGGCATCGCCGATCGCGTCGGCGCCGCGCGCGATCGTGCCCGAGATCGGGCAGGTCTCGACCCGGCGACCGTCCGAGCGCACGAACATTTCCGGCGAAGCCGAGACCAGAAACTCGCCCTCGCCGAGATTCATCAGCGCACCATAGGGCGACGGGTTGATGACGCAGAGCCGCTGGAAAACCTCGGCCGGCGAGCGGTCGCAGGGCTCGGCGAAGAGCTGGCCCGGCACGGCTTCGAACAGATCGCCGCGGGCAAACGCCGCGCGCGCGGTCTCGACGGTCGCCCGATACTCACCGGGCGCGTGATCGGCAAAGCCCTGCCGCGGCGTCTTCAAGTACGGGCTGTCGGCGGTCTCGCGCGGCAGGCCCCCGGTGAATTTGCCTTTCCACGCGAAATCGTAAGTGAGCACCACGCCGCGGCCGGTGGCGCGGTCATAGGCCAACAGGCGATCGGGCACATAGAGCACGATGTCCCGCTGGTCGGCCTCGCGCGGGCGCTTCTGCACGAGGTCCTCGATCTGGAACACGAGGTCGTAGGCGAAGGCGCCGAACAAACCGAGCAGCCCGTCGTCATTGGCGGAGAAGGCGGCGACAAGGTCACGCACCAGCGACATCACGCTGGCGCGGCGCGTGCGCTGGTCCTCCTCGACCGGCGCAGCGCCGCGGATGATGTGGCCGGCAAGGCGCGAAGCGGTGCGTTCGGAGATCACGACGCAGGGCTCGCGCAGGACGTCGGCGAGAAAGGCGATCAGCACCTGCCCGCGTTCGTTCAGCGCTTCCAGCTTGAAATTGACCCCCACAGTCTCGAGCTTGAGCGGCGGATCGGAGAATCCGAGGTCGAAGCTCTCATAGCGCCCAGGCACGGTCGTGCCCGAGGACAGCACCACGCCGCGGCGGCGGTCGAGCAGGCTGACGAGGTCGTCGAGCCTGTTGGCGCCGCCGGTAAACTGCTCCGCCACGCGCGTGATCGCGAGGCCTGCGCGGGTCACGTAGTCGCTTCTGGCCGGGAGGGCGAAGACTGTCCTGTTCATGTGGTCCTCTTACGAGACTTGCCGAGGGAACGCCACACAGGACAAACGAGAAGGCCGCCGCGCTGTGCTGGCGACCTCTAGCGATTTTGGGAAAAGTAATCGCACCGGCCACCTCGTCAGGAGGTGCGCCACCAAAGACGGGCTGGGCGGACGGCGGTGCTCATGGGCGGATACTCACCATGGCGCGGGGACGGCGTCAAGGGTGGCGCCTCCAACCTACCGGCTGGGCGGCATATCCTCAAACTGATCAATCGCTGGGACCGTTGACTGCTCGATACGATGCAACAGTGATAGAATTTCTGTCTGTGGTCAGAGTCTTGTTTTCCAAGAGTGCGATATCACTCTTGATTTCGGTCAGGTCCCTGCGCACCTCGGCAACGTCGCGCTCCAGACGTCCCAAAACGCTCGGTATGGCGCCCCTGAGTTTCGAGCACCAGGTCCATTTTCCTGTCCAGCGAACGCGGATACGCCAAGGTATGGCTTGCAACCTTAGCGACATCTTCTTGCGGGTCTGACTCGGCCATGATGGCTCCAGCCCCGTTCCACCGGGCATAATAGCAGAACGCAATCAGTATAGGTGGTATGCACCTGAGCGAAAAGCCGCTCTCGCGGATACCGCCGACGGCCCCTACCCCAGATGTTTCCTGAAAAACTCCGTCGCCCTGCCCCAGGCGAGCTCGGCGGCTGCGCGGTCGTGCACAGCCTGGCGCTGCTCGTTGACGAAGGCGTGCTCGGCGTCATAGCGGAACAGCTCCAGCGACTTGCCGGCGGCCTTCATGGCCTTTTCGAAGCCATTGACCAGGTCCGGCGTGCACCAATCGTCCTTGTTGGCGAAATGGGCCTGGAGCGGGATCTTGACGTCGGCAGGCTTGGCCGCCTGCTCGGGCGGGATGCCGTAGAACACGACGCCCGCCGCGAGCTCCGGGATCTTGGTCGCGCCGATGATGGTCACGGCGCCGCCGAGACAGAAACCGGTCAACCCGACCTTGGCGCCGTTGCGCGCAAGATATTGCGCGGCACCGCGCACGGTCTGCGTGGTGGCGTCCATGAAGTCGAGCGAGTTCATCTCCCTGTTGGCGCTGTCCGTGTCGTGATAGGGCACCACCTTGCCCTTGTAGAGATCGGGCGCGAGCGCATCGAAGCCGGCCAGCGCGAAGCGATCGCACAGACCCTTGATCTGGTCCGACAGGCCCCACCATTCCTGGATCACGACCACGCCCGGCGCGTTGCCGCGCGCGGCGCTGGCGAGATAGCCCGAGGCGTCCTTGCCGTCCGGTCGCTTGAAGGTGATGCTGGTTCCCATGGTGTCCTCCGATGAGTTTTGGGGGAGCGGTTGGCGGTATCTTGGCGGTTGAGCGAGCGATACGCAATCGCGCCAAGCAACACACTCTCGTGCCCCGGATGCAATGCAGTGCGCCGCCCTTCGCGGCGTGGCGCATTGCTGATCCGGGGCCCAGCCACGAGCACGCTGGGTCCGGCTCTGCGCAGCAGCGTTGCACGCTGCAGCGTGTCCGGGACACAGACGAAGCCAACAAAAAAGCCCCCTTACGGGGGCTTTTCATTTCATCGAGTCTCGCGCGGCTAGTGCGAGTCGGCCCAGACCTTCTTCTTGGTGAAATACATCAGGCCCACGAAGATGATCAGGAACACGAAGACCTGGAAGCCGAGGCGCTTGCGCGCTTCCATATGCGGCTCAGCAGTCCACATCAGGAACGTGGTGACGTCCTTGGCGTACTGGGCGACCGTGGTCGGCGAGCCATCGTCATAGGTCACCTGGCCGTCGCTGAGCGGCTTCGGCATCTTGATGGCGTGGCCCGGGAAGTACTTGTTGTAGTACGACCCCTCCGGGATGGTGACGCCCTCCGGCACCTTCTCCTCATAACCCTGGAGCACGGCGGTGACATAGTCAGGCCCCTGCTCCTGGTACTGGGTGAAGACGTCGAAGATGAACCAGGGGAAGCCGCGCTTGTAGGAGCGCGCCTTGGTGATCAGTGACAGGTCGGGCGGCGCCGCACCACCGTTCGCGGCACGCGCGGCCTGCTCGTTCGGGAATGGCGAGGGGAAATAATCCGCCGGCCGGCCGGGACGCTCGAACATGTCGCCCGCATCGTTCGGGCCGTCCTTGACCTTGTACTCGGAAGCAAACGCCGACGCCTGCGCCACAGAATAGCCGGGCCCGCCGGCCTCTGCGAGGTTGCGGAAGGCGACGTAAGACAAGCCGTGGCAACTGGAGCAGACCTCCTTGTAGACCTTCAGGCCACGCTGGAGCGCCGCGCGGTCAAACGTACCGAAAGGGCCCGAGAACGACCATTTGTTGCCCGGCGGCGTGTCGCTGCCTTCCGATGCTTTCGCGCTGTCGATCGAGCCCGCGAGCAACGAACCTGCGAGCGCCAGCACGATCGCGGTCGAGACCATCGGTGTCGATCTGCTCCCGGTCTTGGCCAGGACTGCATCCGAGATCGAGTTCGGCACCGGCCGCGGCTTCTCGATGCGCGCGAGCAGCGGCAGCACGATCAGGAAGTAGGCAAAGTAGCAGAACGTCAGGACCCGGCCGGCAACGACGTAGATGCCTTCCGGCGGTTGCGCACCGAGATAGCCGAGCAGGATGCAGACCGCGACAAAGATCCAGAAGAACTGCTTGGCGAGCGGACGGTACTTCGACGACTTCGTCTTGGCGCTATCGAGCCAGGGCAGGAAGCACAGGATGATGATCGCCCCGAACATCGCGATGACGCCGGCGAGCTTGTCCGGAATCGAGCGCAGGATCGCGTAGAACGGCAGGTAATACCATTCCGGCACGATGTGCGGCGGCGTCACGCCCGGGTTCGCCGGAATGTAGTTGTCGGCGTCGCCGAGATAGTTCGGCATGTAGAAGATGAACCAGGCGTACAGCAGCATGAAGCAGGCGACGCCGAACATGTCCTTGATGGTGGCATGCGGCGTGAACGGCACCGTATCCTTTTCCGTTTTCGGCTCGACGCCGTCAGGGTTGTTCTGACCGGCGACGTGCAGCGCCCAGACGTGGAGCACGACGACGCCCGCGATCACGAAGGGCAGGAGATAGTGCAGCGAGAAGAAGCGGTTCAGCGTCGGGTTGCCGACCGAATAGCCACCCCACAACAGCGTCACGATGCTCTCACCGACATAGGGAAAGGCGGAGAACAGGTTGGTGATGACGGTGGCACCCCAGAAGCTCATCTGGCCCCACGGCAGCACGTAGCCCATGAAGCCCGTCGCCATCATCAGGAGGTAGATGATGACGCCGAGGATCCACAGCACCTCGCGCGGCTCCTTGTAGGACCCGTAATAGAGGCCGCGGAACATGTGGACGTAGACGGCGACGAAGAACATCGAGGCACCGACCGCGTGCATGTTGCGCAGCAGCCAGCCGTAGTTCACGTCACGAACGATCAGCTCGACCGACTTGAAGGCGAGATCGGCGTTCGGCGTGTAGTGCATCGCCAGGATCACGCCGGTCAGGATCTGCATCCCCAGCATGAAAGAGAGGATGGCACCGAAGGTCCACCAATAGTTCAGGTTGCGCGGGGTGGGATAGGCAACGAAAGACGAATGCATGAGACCAAAGATCGGCAGACGCCGCTCGATCCATTGCAGGGCCGGATTGCTCGGCTGGTAGTCGGATGGTCCGCTCATGATGCGATCCTGAGGAAATAGTACGACGAGACGGCGCGAAGCTTCGGACGAAAGTCCGAGGCTCAGCCGATCTGGATTTTGGTGTCGGAAACGAACTGGTACGGCGGAACCGGAAGGTTCAAGGGCGCGGGCCCCTGGCGGATGCGGCCGGACGAATCGTACTGCGAACCATGGCAGGGGCAGAAGAACCCGTCGTAATTGCCTTCATGAGCGATCGGGATGCAGCCGAGATGGGTGCAGATGCCGATCACGACCAGCCACTGCTCGTGGCCGGACTTGACGCGGGCCTCGTCGGTCTGCGGATCTGGCAGGCTCGCCACGTTGACGGCGCGCGCCTCGTCGATCTGCTTCTTGGTGCGGTGGCTGATGTAGATCGGCTTGCCGCGCCAGAATACCTTGATGTCCTGCCCTTCCGCGATCGGGCTGAGATCGACCTCGATCGGCGCACCGGCGGCGATGGTCGAGGCGTCAGGATTCATTTGGGAGATGAAGGGCCAGAGCGCAGCCGCGCCCCCTACTGCTGCAGCTGCCCCTGTTGCAACGAATAAGAAATCACGGCGTGTCGGATGGTCCGCCGAAGACGCTGTCGTCACGATTCCAACCCTTTCTTCTTGTGCTACCGGTGGAACCGCTCCGAGGGGCGCCCAAGAGGTCCCCGGAAAGGCTGCCGGCGCCCGCGGCCCCCCGCGGCGGCAGAACTTGGCTTGTTCACCTCTAAACGGGTGAAACAGCAGTCCAGAATCGTTCTATTGGCACCCTTGCCGGGCGAGCGCAAGCCCGCTAACGGCGTGGGAGCGTGCCATGCACCAATTCCCGGGCGGCCGATGTTTTATTGAGACATTCTCGCCCGCATCGACCCCCGACACGGCCCATGCAGATAGCGCTTTTTCAGCCTGACATCGCTCAGAACACCGGCACGATTCTCAGGCTTTGCGCCTGTCTGGACATGTCCGCCCATATCATCGAACCTGCGGGCTTCCCCGTCTCCGACCGCTTGTTCCGCCGGGCGGGAATGGATTACCTCGACCATGTCAGGCTGACCCGCCATGACTCCTGGGCGAAATTCGAGGACTGGCGCGCCGCACGGGGCTATCGGCTGCTGCTGTTCACCACCAAGGCTGCGACCGACTACCGCGATTTTCATTACCAGACGTCGGACATCCTGCTATTCGGGCGCGAGAGCGCCGGCGTCACGGACGCAGTGGTCGAGGCCGCAGATGCGCGGCTGGTGATCCCGATCAAAACGGGGCTGCGGTCGCTCAATGTGGCGATGAGCGCGGCGATGGCCGCAGGCGAGGCGCTGCGGCAGATCCGGAACCCGCAAGTCTGACAGGTTGAGGAGAGACGATTGAGTTACGCGGTCAAGGAAATCTTCCTGACCCTGCAAGGCGAAGGCGCCCATGCCGGGCGCGCGTCCGTGTTCTGCCGCTTTGCCGGCTGCAACCTCTGGAGCGGCCGCGAGGCCGATCGCGCCGACGCGACCTGCAAGTTCTGCGACACCGATTTCGTCGGCACCGATGGCACCCTCGGCGGCCGTTATGCTTCGGCCGTGGAACTTGCGGACACCATTGCCGCGCAATGGACCGCCTCAGGCGGCAATCGCTACGTGGTGCTGACCGGCGGCGAGCCGCTGCTCCAGGTCGATGCCGAGCTGATCGAAGCGCTCCACGCCCGCGGCTTCGAGATCGGCGTCGAGACCAACGGCACGATCCCTGCGCCGGAAGGGCTCGACTGGATCTGCGTCAGCCCGAAGGGCGGCAGCGAGCTGGTCCTCCGCAAGGGCCACGAGCTGAAGCTGGTCTATCCCCAGCCGCTCGCCGCGCCCGAGACGTTCGAGCATCTCGCCTTCGAGCGCTTCTCGCTGCAGCCGATGGACGGGCCCGAGGTCATCAGGAACACTGCGCAGGCGATCGACTACTGCCTGCGCCATCCGCAATGGCGGCTCAGCGTGCAGACGCATAAATCGCTCGGCATCAGATAGGACGCGACCGCGAATGCAGATGGACGCCTCAACGATAGACGACCGCAAAGCCGGCGCCCGCACCTGGTTCGAACGTTTGCGCGACGACATCTGCGCGAGCTTCGAGCGGCTCGAGGATGACGCACCGCAAAGCCTCTATCCCGGCGAAGCCGGCCGCTTCAAGCGCACGCCCTGGCAGCGCACCGATCACACCGGCGCGGCCGGCGGTGGCGGCGTGATGTCGATGATGCATGGCCGCCTGTTCGAGAAGGTCGGGGTGCACTGCTCGACCGTGCACGGCGAGTTCGCGCCTGAATTCCGCGCCCAGATTCCGGGCGCCGCGGAAGATCCGAAGTTCTGGGCCTCCGGCATCTCGCTGATCGCGCATATGCGCAACCCGAACGTGCCCGCCGTGCACATGAACACCCGCTTCGTCGTCACGACCAAGGCCTGGTTCGGTGGTGGCGCCGACCTCACGCCGGTGCTGGAGCGAAGGCGGACGCAGGAGGATGCCGACACGATCGCCTTCCATGCCGCGATGAGACAGGCCTGCGCGCAGCCGAACGGCGTTGCCGACTATGACAAGTACAAGAAGTGGTGCGACGAGTATTTCTACCTGCCGCACCGGAAAGAGGCGCGCGGCATCGGCGGCATCTTCTACGACTGGCACGACAGCGGCGACTGGGACGCCGACCTCGCCTTCACCCAGGACGTCGGCCGCGCCTTCCTGAAGATCTATCCTGAGATCGTGCGGCGCAATTTCGCGACAGGCTGGACCGCGGAGGATCGCGAGGAGCAGCTGATCCGGCGCGGCCGCTATGTCGAGTTCAACCTGCTCTACGACCGCGGCACCATCTTCGGACTCAAGACCGGCGGCAATGTGGACTCCATCCTGTCGTCGCTGCCCCCGGAGGTGAAGTGGCCATGACCACGATGAAGCTCGCAGTGAGGCCGCTGCCGCGCGCCATGCTGATCGACATGGACGACACCATCCTGTCGGCCTATGGCCGGCCGGAGATCGCCTGGAACACGATCGCGAACGAGTTTGCGGAGGAGCTCGCGCCGCTGCCGCCGGCCCAGGTCGCCACCGCGGTGCTGGCTTTCGCGCGAAACTTCTGGGCGAATGCGGAAGCGGCGTGGCGGATGAAGCTTGCCGAAGCGCGGCACCTGACGGTCAAGGGCGGTTTTGCCGCGCTTGCGGCGGCCGGCCACCGCGCCCTTCCCGACGACCTCGCCATTCGCCTTGCCGATCGCTTCACCGCCTATCGCGAGGAAGAGATGTTCGTGTTTCCCGGCGCGCACGAGGCGATCGACCAGTTCAAGGCGCTCGGCATCAAGCTCGCGCTGGTCACCAACGGCGCCGCCGACATGCAGCGCGCCAAGGTCGAGCGCTTCGAGCTGGCGCATCGCTTCCCCCACATCCAGATCGAGGGCGAGCACGGCTTCGGCAAGCCCGAGGAGCGCGCCTATCTGCACGCGATGGAGGCGCTCGGCGTCACCGCCGAGGAGACCTGGATGATCGGCGACAATCTGGAATGGGAAGTCGTGACGCCACAGCGTCTCGGCATCTACTCGATCTGGATGGACGTGCATGGAGACGGCTTGCCCGAAGGCTCGACGGTCAAGCCAGACCGCATCATCCGCTCGCTCGGCGAGCTGCTGCCTGACCAGGCGTAACCAGGCCCGACACAAAACAGCGAAAACAACCCCATGCAAAGTAAGCGCCTGCTGGAATTTCAAGCACTTACCGTTTCGCCGAAATTTTTTCTGATCCGTCGGGCAAAACAGGGGTAGAGTGTCATCGTCGCAAGGTTCGGCCAACGCAACCAGCAGGCCCCCTCGAACCTCTCGTGCGTGACCACCGCGCCGCGCCAGATCGGGGCGCCCGTGATCGGTCTGTCACAACGGCTTGCTAGCGTCACGTCTGATCTACCTGAAAGGACCACCTCATGGACTTGAAAGCCGGCGATGTCGTTATGCTCAAATCCGGTGGCCAGCCGCTGACCGTTGCGGAAGTGAAGGGCGAAGAGGTTGTCTGCCTGTGGATGGGCATGGAAGGCGAGCTGTTCCGCGAGACGCTGCCGCTCGCCGTGCTCGAGCGGCTCGAGGAGGACGAACTCGAGGACGACGAGGATGAAGAGGACGAGGAAGACGAGGAAGACGAATAGCTCCGCCTCAGCTCATCCCGCGGTGGCGCGCTCCGGAACCAAATCGGGAGGCGCCAATGGGGATGCGATGCCTGGTCCGCATCAATTTGCCTCCCCGGTCGCAAGCCTCGCGATCATGTGATCTCGATCGCATGCCGCGGATTCCGCGGCGACGACACCGAAGGCTCTCGCCGACTTAAGTCTCTCGCCGACTTCTCGTTGATCGCCGATCCCGCCGATCGCTCGCGCGCGATCTTCATCGAGCTCGGCAAGGTGCTTATCCCCCCGCGCTGCATGAACGGCGCAGATCATCAGGCCAGCGTGGGCCGCAAGCGTACTGCGACCCAGGCAGAAGGCGCGAGGACATCGCGCGAGCTCGTCTCAATTCGCCTCGACGCCCGCCGTCTTCACGATCGGCGTCCACTTCTCCACTTCCCTGATGACGAAGGCCTTGAACGCCTCCGGCGTCGACCCCTCGACCGAGAACCCCTGCGCCGCGAAATAGTTCTTGATGTCGGCGGACTGCATGATCTTGTTCACCTCTTCGCTCAGCTTTTGCACCACCTCGGGCGGCGTGCCGGCCGGCGCGAACAGGCCCTGCCATGACAGCGCCTCGAATCCCTTCAGCCCCGTTTCATCGAGCGTCGGCACATCCGGCAACAGGGGGTGTCTCGTTTTCGAGGTGACCGCCAGCGCGCGAACCTTGCCGGCCTGGATCTGCGGCATCAGCACCAGGACGTCGCCGAACGTGACCTGGATCTGACCGCTCATGAGGTCGGTGAGCATGGCGGCGCTGCCGCGATAGGGCACGTGCACGATCGAGACATCGGCGGCCTGCTTGTACATCTCGCCGGTGAGATGCATCGACGTGCCGTTGCCGGCCGAGCCGAAGCTCAGCGCTCCCGGCTTCGACTTGACCAAGGCGAGAAACTCGGCCGCGCTGTTCGCCTTCACGTCGGGATTGACGGCCAGCACCAGCGGCGCAGTCACCATGATCGACACGGGCGCGAAGTCCTTGATCACGTTGTAGGGCAATTTCGGGTACAGCGCCTGCGCGATGGCGTTGCTGCCGGTGACGCCCGCGAGCAGGGTGTAGCCGTCAGGTGCGGATTTGGCGACGAAGTCGGCGCCCAGGGCGCCGCCGGCGCCGGGGCGATTTTCGATCACGACGGGCTGGCTCCAGGCCGCGGCGAGCTTGTCGCCCAGACGCCGCGCGAGCACGTCGGTGCTGCCGCCGGGCGCGAACGGCACGACGATATGGATCGCCTTGTTCGGGTAGGTTGCCTGCGCATGACCCGACGCGGGCAAGAGCATCGCGATGGCGGCCAGGACGAGCGTTGCGCGGCGCGAAACAGGCAGATCGATCATGGGCAACTTCCTACATGGGTTTCGTGGCGTCAGCTGAAGCAGGACCCCAGCCACCACCGCCGGCGGTCTCGATGATGAGCCGGTCGCCGTCGGACCAGGCGATGCGGGCACGCGCGGGCAAGAGCTCGACCGCTCCGTCCACACGCAAGATGCGGGCCATCGAATTTGCGCCGGGCTCGCCGCCTCGCGCACCGCGCGCACGACCGACATGGCGCTCTCCGCGATAGGCGATCCACCCCTGACCTTCGAGCAGGCGATAGACGCGGCGCACGCCATCGCCGCCGCGTTGCGCGCCGGAGCCGCCGCTGCCGCGACAAATCTCGTAACATTCGACACGCAGCGGCGCTTCGGCCTCGATCACCTCCACGGGCGTGTTGCGCGCGTTGCCGACGTCCGTGGAAACGCCCGCGCGCCCCGGCGCATCGGTGCTGGCGCCGGCGCCGCTGGCGATGATCTCGGTGAACATCCAGCGCCGCCCGTCCATTCGCGTGCCGCTGAGCACAAGCACGGTGGCGACGCCGGCATGCGGCGCCACGCCCGTCCCGCTTGCCGCCTGCGACCAGGCGCCGAGAATGGCGTTGCAAGCCAGCTTCACGGTAGCCGTGCGCGCATTGACCGCCGCCGGCAGCTTCGGATTGACCAGGCTGCTGGGTGGAAGCTTCAACGTCAGCGGCGCCAGGCAACCTGCATTGTTGGGAGCCTCCGGCGCCAGCGTGCGCATGAAGAACAGGGCTGCCGACAGCATCGCCGCCGGCGAGGCGTTGAGCGGCCCACGAACCTGCGGCGCGCTCCCCTCGAAGTCGATCTCCAGCGCGTCACCCCGCTTGCGCAAGGTCACCACGATGGCCACCGGCGCGCTGTCAACGCCGTCGCCATCCAGTTGATCGCGCCAGATCCATTCGCCGTCGGGCGCGGCCAGAAGGGCAGCGCGGGTCATGCGCTCCGTCTGCGCAATCAAGGCATCGCAAACATCGGGGAAACGAGGTCCGGTGTGACGCGCGATCTGACTCAGTTCGCGCGCGCCTTGCGTCAGCGCTGCCCACTGCGCCTCCAGATCGCCCCGCAGATTGTCGGGTGTTCGCGAGTTGGCGGCCAGGATGGCGTCGATGTCGGGTCGCACGCCCTCGGCGCTGCGCCAGCGCACCGGCGGCAGACGCAGGCCCTCCTGATAGACTTCGGTGGCGTCGGGCGGGATGGAGCCCGCAGCCATGCCGCCGACATCCTGGTGATGCAGATTGGCGGCGGCCAGGGCAATCACCTGGCCATCCTGAAAGACCGGGTGGACCAGGACGAGGTCCGGCAAATGCGTGCCGCCAGACCAGGGGTCGTTGAGCAGATAGGCGTCTCCTTCCGACATCGCCGAAAGCGGAAAGCGCGCGAGCACGCCGGCAACCGCCGGTATCAGCGATCCCAGCAACAGCGGCAGCGAACGCGCCTGGGCCAGCAACCGTCCGTCCGGAAGGAACAGCGCTGCGGCACAGTCGCCGCTCTCGCGGGCGATGGACGACACGGCGGCACGCATCATGCCGGCCTGCATGCGGTCGGCCGTGCCTTGCAGCGCCAGACGCAGCGGCTCCATGCGCAGTGCGATGGCCTCATCGGGTGCGAGGTCGCAGACGCGCGTCATCAGACCTTTGCCTCCAGCGCGAGCGTCTGGTCCGGCAGCAGCCGCCAGGACCAGCCTGCCGGCACCCAGACGGTGGTCATCGGCGCGAACAGCGATTGCGGCCCCTCGCCTTGCGGCGGCAGCGAGCCCCACGGGCTTTCGCTCGCCGCCATGCGGACGTCGCCCTCGTCCGGACCGCAGAGCATGCCCAGCGCCGCCATCACCCCGGCGTGCGGCAGCACCAGCACGCGGCGCATCCCGGCGAGCTCCGCGACTTCGGCCGCATGCTGTGCGCCGCCGCCGCCGATGGCGACGAGCACCGCATCCGCCGGATCCAGCCTGCGCTGGAAGGCGTGGGTCTTGAGCGCCTCCGCCATCCCGGCGGCGGCGGCGCTCACGACGGCTTCGGCCGTGCGCGGCAACGACAGACCGAGCGCGCCGGCCACATCGCGCAGCGACGCCTCCGCGGCGGCACGGTCCAGCGCCATCCCGCCGGCCAGCCGGGGCGGCAAGCGATCCAGGACGCACAGCGCATCGCCCAGCGTCGGCAGGTCACCGCCCAGACCGAAGGCGGCCGGACCCGGCCAGGCGCCCTGCGAGCGCGGACCGAGACGCAGAGCACCGCCCGGCAGCACCGAGACCACGCTGCCGCCTCCGATGCCGATGGAGGTGATGTCCGCGCAGCGCTGGCGGATCGGCAGGCCGCCACATTCAAGCTCTTCGGTGAACGTCGGCCGGCCGTCGCGGAGGACGCTGATGTCGGCACTGGTACCGCCGACGTCCAGACTGATCGCGGGCTCCCGCCATGCGCCCAGGCAGGCGGCCACGCCCTGCAAGGCCGCGCAGGGGCCGGACATGGCCAATCCGATCGGCTGCGCCGCCATCTCCTGCCAGGGCGCGGTGGCACCCGCCGATCGCATCAGACGCAGCGAAGGCAGAGCGCGCTTGTTCAAGGCTTCGGCGAGCGTGCGCAGATAATCTGCGGTCAACGGCTTGGCATAGGCGTCCAGCGCCGTGGTCAGCCAGCGCTCGAACTCCCGCGGCTGCGGATCGACCTCGCTGGACAGGGAGATGTCCAGATCCGGAAGGCGCGCGTGAAGCGCGGCACGTAGCGCGCGCTCATGCGCGGGATTGCGGTGCGAGAACAACAGCCCGATCGCCACCGCGCGCACGCCGGCCGCGCTCATGGCATCAGCGATCGTACCGACCGCCGACAATTCGAGCGGATCCACCTCGTGACCGTCGGCATCGATGCGTCCGCCGATCTCGAAACGCAAAGATTCAGGAAACAGCTTCGCCTCGGGCACGGCCGGCTTGATCACCGGCTCATACAATTCCTTGCGGTCCTGTCGCGCCAGCACCGGCACATCGCGCATCCCGCGCGTCAGGACGAGGGCGACCGGCGGCTCGTTCAGCTCCAGCAGCAGATTGATGACGATCGTAGAGCCGTGCACCACGCGGTCGACGTCGCCGGACACGATGCCCGCCTGCGCACACAGTCGATCGAGTGCCTCGACGATCGGCTCCGCCAGCCCGCGTCCGGCCCGGGGATGTTTGAGCGCCGCGACGTGACCGTCTCTGCGCAAGGCCACCGCATCGACAAAGGTGCCACCCATGTCCACGGCAAGCGACCACCGGGCGGTCACCGGAAGCGCTCCGGCGAGAAGGGCGCCAGATCCACCTGCGTCGGGCGGCCGGCCACCAGATGCGCGATCTCGCGGCCGGTTGCCGCGCCCATGCACATGCCCATGTGGCCGTGGCCGAAGGCGAGCCAGGCGTTGTCAGCCGCATGGACCGGACCGACCACCGGCAGACTGTCCGGAAGACAGGGCCGATGGCCCATCCAGCGCGTCACGGACGACGTATCCAGATGGGGAAACAGCTGCCGGCCCTGGCGAAGCAGAGCGTCGGCGCGCGCCATGTTGGGCGGCGCTTTCAGGCCGGCGAACTCCACCGTGCCGGCCAGCCGCAGGCCCATGGCCATCGGATTGACCATGAGATTGTGCTCGACCGCCATCACCGTGTGGCGGAGTGCCAGGTTCGAACTCTGCACGGTGACATGGTAGCCGCGCTGGGTCTCCAGCATCACAGGGCTGCCGAGCAACGCGGCCAAGGGCCCCGACCAGGCGCCGGCCGCCACCACCACGCCATCCGCCGCCAGCGGCTCGCCGCGCTCCAGGCTCACCCCCGTGACGCGCCGGCCCTGCCGTTCGAAACCGCGGACGCGGTCCCGGACGTGGCGCGCGCCATCGGCGATGCAGCGATTGTAGATCGCCTTGACGAGCGCGGACGGGTCGGACGTCGAGCCGTTCTCGGGCGCGAGAATGCCGAACCGGAAACGTCCCTTCAAATCGGGCTCCAGCGCTTCCAGCTCATCCTGCTCGACGTCCTGCATCCGCACGCCCAGCGATCGCCGCAGGTTCATGCCCCAGGCCCATTGCGCCGCGGTCTCGCGCGAGGAGAACACGTAGAGACAGCCGCTGCGCCGGACCAGATCCCGGGCATCGGCATGGGCGACCAGCGGATCGTAACAGTCGAAGATGGGGGACAGCAGCGAACGGAGCGCGGTGGCGATGCGCGTCACCTCTTCGCGAGATGAATGGCCGAGCATGCGCAGAAGCCACGGCATCACGCGCGGTGCATAGGTCCAGCGCACCGTCAGCGGCCCCAACGGGTCCAGCAGCCAGCGCGGCACCTTCTTCCACATGCCCGGCATGCCCACCGGCAGGCAGGCGCTGGGCGAAAGCGAGCCGGCATTGCCGAACGAGCAGGCTTCGCCCGCATCCAGAGGATCGACGAACGTCACGTCGTGACCGTCGCGCTGCAGCCAAGCCGCGCTGCAGGCGCCCACGATTCCGGTCCCTATGACGACAATATGCATGGCGGTGAATTCTGAGAAATAATTCCACCATCACACAAGCGAATTCTTTTAATACTCTTATCAGGTTTTCTGATAGTCGCTGCATTCGACCGAGGATAATCGATGCGCCCCGTAGATCTCTCCCATCTCAGCGTGCGCCAGATGCGCGCCTTCGCCGCAGTCGCGCGCGCCGGCAGCTTCACGGCGGCAGCGCGCCAGATCCACCTGACGCAGTCGGCCGTCAGCATGCTGGTGCAGCAGCTCGAGGACACGCTCGGCCTGAAACTGTTCGATCGCGGCGCGGTGGTGCTATTGACGGCGGCGGGCCAGCAATTGCTCCCCTTCGCGCGCCGTATCCTGGATGACCTGCAACAGATCGCGGAGGGCGCTTCGGACCTTCGTGCGCTCCGTACCGGCCTGTTGCGCGTGGTTGCGCCGCAGATGCTGGCTTGCACGTGGGTGGCCGCGGTCCTCGGCGAATTCGAGCGCGATCATCCGGATATCGGCCTGCGCGTGGCCGACGCGATGGCGGACGAGGTGGTGAGCATCGTGCGGCGCGGCGAGGCCGAACTGGGCGTCGGCCCCGAGCGCGCCACCGGCGAGGATGTCACCAGCACGTTCCTGATGGATGTCCCGATCCGGGTGGTCTGCTCAGCCCGGCACAGGCTTGCGCAGCAACGCGCCGTCTCGTGGCGGAAGCTGCGCGACGAGCGCTGGGTGATCTATTCCAGCGAGTTCAACCGCCACATCGAGCGCCTGCTGCATGCGCACGACAGCTCGCTCTCGATGCAGACGGCCGTCGAGGTCAAATATCTCACCACCGCCTTGTCATTGGTGGGCGTCGGCACCGGCCTTGCGCTCGTTCCGGACTATGGACGCCTGTTCGCGCCCAACTTCGACGTGCGCTTCATCAAGCTGCGCGCTCCGGACATCCGCCGCCGCTACTATATCTATCAGCGGCGGGGGCTCGCGCTCACGCCGCCGGCGGAGGCCTTCGTCAAGATGCTGCGCAGCGCCGCGCGCAGCGACGGTTGAGGCCACGCGCGCAGGGCCGCACCAAGAGCGAACGGAACGCCAGGCAATTGAATAGACGATCGATCGCGCTGCATGTGCTTCGCTTTCCACGCGGCAACTATTCCACAGTATATCTCGCCGTCAGGGAATGACCGTGCAAGCTCGCGGAAAACACCACGATGGCCTTCGGCGACAGCTCGGTCTGCAGCTTTCCCGCCATCATGTTGGGACTGGCCGGAGCGAGCGGAACGGTAACGGTCTTGCCGGCGTCCTGAATCGTTGCGCGCCCCCGCATATCCCTGGTCGAGAGCGGAGAACCATCGTCGTCCCCCACATAGAAGACGATATCCGTGCCCTTGCTGACAAACTCGATCGGATGCCCCTGCGACTTGACAACGGGACCGCCGCTGCTGCCTCTCGTCTGTGCCGCGGCAAGGTCCGGCATTGCCGCGATCGCGGCCATCATGGCCGGGAGAATGTATTTTCTCATGGGGGCTCCTCTGGTTTTGTGCGGAGGTCAATAGGCTTCCGCGGACGTGAAGGTTGCGGCATGTCCGGCCGCGAGCCGCTCCAACGGCTGCTTGCCGAACATCAGAAACAGAATTGGGGTCACGATGGTGTCCAGGATCGTCGCGCTGAGCAGACCTCCGAAGATCGTCACCGCGACGGGATGCAGGATTTCCCGGCCCGGCTGGTCCGCGCCGATCAAGAGCGGCGTCAGCGCTAGCCCTGCGCAAAGCGCCGTCATCAGAACGGGGTTGAGGCGCTCCATGCTGCCTCGAATGACCAGCCCGGTCCCGAAACGCTCGCCTTCGTGAATGGCGAGATTGATGTAATGGGAGATCTTCAAGATCCCGTTGCGCGCCGAGATGCCGGCAAGCGTGATGAAGCCGATCATCGAGGCCACCGACAGGGGCTGCCCGGAGATCTTCAGCGCCGCAACGCTGCCGATCAGGGCGAGCGGTATGCCGCCCATGATGATCAGCGACAGTGCGGTCGAGCGGTAGCGGCTGTAGAGGACGATGAAGATCATCGCCATCGACGCCAGCGACAGAATACCGATCCGCCAGGATGCCTGCTGCTGCGCCTGAAATGCGCCTTCGAGGCTCGTGGTGTAGCCTTGCGGAAGATCGAGATCGCGAACCGCCTTCTGAATGTCCGCAGCGATATCGGCGACGTCGCGACGTCCGTCCTCGTTGCCATAGACAACGATCCTGCGCTGGGTCCCCTCCCGCTGAATCTGGTTCGGCCCGTCTGTCTCGACGATGTCGGCCAAAGCGCTCAGCGGGACGAACTCCAGGCCGGTCGGGATGAGCAGATTTTGCAGTCCCGTCGTCGAACGGTCTTGCTCCGACAGACGCATCACGACGTCGAAACGGCGATTGCCGTCAACGATCTGAGAGACCTTTCGGCCATTGGACAGCGAATCGAGCGCTTGGGTGATTGCGGCCGGCGTCAGGCCATGAAGTGCGGCGCGTGCATGATCGACCTGAACCCGCACTTGCGGAATAAGCACCTGCTTCTCGACCTGGAGATCGACCAGACCGGGGATCGACGATAGTCGCTGGCGCACCGTCTCGGACAGCCGGCGCAGCATCTCGATGTCCTGACCGAAGATCTTGAGCACGATCTGGGCACGAATGCCCGACTGGAGATGATCCAGGCGGTGGCTGATCGGCTGTCCGATGGCCACCGACGCCGGCAGCGCGGACAGGGCGTCCCGGATGCTCGCATAGATGTCCGCCTTCCGGCGTCTGGACAGTATGAGATCGACATCGATTTCGCTGTAGTGCACGCCTTCGGCGTGCTCATCGAGCTCCGCGCGGCCGGTGCGGCGTCCGACCGATCTCACTTCGGGCACCCTTGCGAGCAATTGTTCCGCCAGCAGTCCAAGACGGTTCGATTCCGCGAGCGAAATGCCTGGATTGTACTGCAGCGACAGGACCAGTGTCCCTTCGTTGAAGGGCGGAAGAAAACTGCGGGGCATCTGGCTCGCGGCGTAGCCGGCCACCACGACCGCCGCCGCGACGGAGCCGAGGACTAGGCGCCGCTGCTCGAACGCCCATCCGAGCACCCGCCGATTGGCCTGCTTCAGCCTGGTGACGATCAGGCTCTCGCGGCCGACGGAACGAGCTCGTCCCGACAGCAGATAGTAGGACAGAACCGGCGTCACGGTGATCGACGTCAGCAGCGAGGCAAGGATCGAGACCACATAGGCCACGCCAAGCGGCGTGAACAGCCGCCCTTCGATTCCCGGTAGCGCGAACAGCGGCACGAAGACGAGAACGATGATCATCGTTGCATAGACGATGCTGGAACGAACCTCCTGGCTTGCCCCGGAGATCACCTCCAGAACGGGACGCGGCGTGCTCGACGCGGCATTCTCCCGCGAGCGCCGCAAGATGTTTTCCACGTCCACCACGGCATCGTCGACCAGTTCGCCGATGGCGATGGCAAGGCCGCCAAGCGTCATGGTGTTGATCGTGAGGCCGAACGCGCGGAACACCAGGACCGTCACGAGGATCGATATCGGAATGGCCGTCAGCGAAACGAACGCTGCGCGTCCATTCATCAGGAAGACGAACAGGACCAATGCGACGACGATGGCGGCCTCGGCCAGAACGCGCTCGACATTGCCTATCGAGGTCTCGATGAACGTGGCCTGACGGAATTGCACGTTGGTGACGTTGATCCCCCCGCGCATGGTGCGTTGCAGCTCCCCGAGCGAGGCTTCGATGCTGCGCGTCAATGCCACCGTATCCGCAGCCGGCTGCTTCATGATGCTGACGATGACGGCGGGCTTGCCGTTGTAGCCGGCGTCACCCCGCTTGGTGCGCGCTGCAAAATCCACGGAGGCGACCTGCTTCAGCAGGATCGGCTGCTCGCCGCGGGTGACGACGACAGTGTTGCCGAGATCCTCGATGCGCCTGGTGAGGCCGAGATTGCGGATCAGATATTCGCGGCCATGCTGGTCGACGAAGCCACCGGCGCTATTGGTGCCGAACCTTGCCAGCGCCTGCTCGATCTGCTCGTGGGTGACGCCGAGCGCCTGCATCTTCGCAACATTCGGCGTCACGCGATACTGGCGGACCTCGCCGCCGATGGGTATCACCTGGGCGACACCGGGAATGGCGAGAAGCTGCGGCCTGACGACAAAATCGGCGATCTCGCGTACTTCCATGGGCGAAGCCGTGCCATCGCTCGTCAGCGCGATCAGCATGATCTCGCCCATGATCGACGTCACCGGTCCCATCTGGGGATTGACCGAAGACGGCAATTGGTCGCGGATCAGCGCCAGCCGCTCCGAGACGAACTGCCGCGCGCGGTAGACGTCGACACCCCAATCGAATTCGACGTAGACGACCGACAGACCGACTCCCGAAACCGAGCGGACCCGGATGACGCCGGGCATGCCGTTCATCGAAGTCTCGATCGGGAACGTCACCAGCTGTTCGACCTCCTGGGGCGCCAGTCCCTCTGCCTCGGTCAGGATGTTCACGGTCGGGCGATTGATGTCCGGCAGGACGTCGACGGACACGCTCGGCAGGACCAAGAGGCCGTAGCCGACCAGCACGGCGGCGACCGCCAGCACGAACAGGCGGTTGCGCAAACTTGTCTGGACGATGAGCTTGAACATGAGCGGCCTACCGGATCTGGTTGACGAGATCGGTACCGCGAACGACGACACGTTCGCCCTCGTTGACACCGGCCGCCACCATTACGCGGGCCGCATCCACCGGCAGCACGCGAACCGGTTTCGGCTCGAAACGCTCGGGCCCGGTGTGCAGCCAGACGATATTCTCACCGTTGCCGCTCCGAACGACGGCGTTGCGCGGAAGGATCAGGCCAGCCACGGGCGCCCCGCTCTGGACCATCACATTCAGCGGCTGACCGATGTTGAGGCCCGCCGGCGGCTCCGGAACGGCGAACTGAACCACGGACGCATGCTGGCGCAGCGCCCGGCTCGTTCCAACGAAGCTCAGCGCAATCTGCTGCCCGTCCGGGGCCACTGCCGTTGCGGCTTCAGACGGCTTCGAACCCAGATCGTCATAGGCCAGTGCCTCGACCCAAAGGCTGCGGGGATCGGCGATCTGGAACAGGACGTCCTGCGGCTGAATGACCTGGCCCGGCACGACCTTGGCGGACGTGATGATGCCGTCGGTCGATGCCCGCAACTCCTCAAACCCGGTGCGGGAGTTTCCGACGGTTTCGCGGCGCGCCCGCAGGCCTTCCAACTCGCTTTCGAGGTCGTTGACCTGTCCTTGCGGCACCGCACCGCGCTCGGCCAGCGGCCTCAGACGCCGCAGCTTGTTTTCCGTGACTGCCATCAATTGCTCGATCTCGCCGACCTTCTCGAGGATCGTCGTGCGGTCCGCGACCGGCAGATGCGGCTCGATCTGGATGAGCAGATCGCCCTTGCGGACGGTTTGTCCGATGCGAGGTATGCCGCCCTTGCCCGGAACGACGCGGCCCCCGTAGACGCTTTGCACGATGCTGCTGCGGTTCGGGTCGGCAATGACGCGGCCGATCAGCGTGGCGGCGGGTCGAATTGTCCGCGGCTCGGCTGCAGCGGTCCGCACATCGAGCAACCGTTGCGTCGGCTTGGCCGCGAAGACGGTGCCGTCTTGCAGGCGCCGCGGGGCGTCGCTCAGCACGGGAGCATCCGGCGGATTTGGTTGTGTTGCGTTCGTCCGGCCCTCGCCGAGCATGATGGCGGCGAGGGCGACGAACGCTCCTGCCATCGCGGCGGAGATGGGAACAGCCGTGCCGCGGCCATGTCGCCTCCAATAGGCGAAGAGAAGGCCGAGGCCCAGGGCAGCGAGCGCGGAGGCGGCGACGGCGGTTCGACTTGGGAAGAACCAGCCATGCTCGTGCTCCTGGTCCGGGGGCCGGGCATCGCCGGCACGCGTCGGCGCGAGCGAGTCCACCAGCAGATCATTTCCCTTGCCGGCGCTGATCGAGAAGATGACCTCAACCGATCCGGGCAGCGTGCCATTCGGGATCGCGGCGGTGTAGACTCCGTTCTGGCTCGGAGCCTCGATCGGGGCGGAATCGCCGATCGTGACCTGCAAGGCAGCGTCCGAAACCGGCTCGTTCGTGATCGCATCGTCAATGAAGACGGAAAGCTTGCCGTCTTTCAGGATGCCGACGATTTCGTAAAGCTCCGAGCGTGCGGCGACCCTCGGATGGGCTGATGACACAACCGCCGGCTGGTCCGCGTCGCCGTGATCGTGCCCCTCATGGGCAAGGGCGCCTGACAAGCCAAAAAGCAGGCTTAAACAGCCGAGAGCGACCAGCCCAAGGGCTGCGAGCCGCCGTTTCGGGCAGCGCTGATTCATGAACATGGAAAGGTCCTTCAGACATGCGAAAAGGCGGCGGCTGCAGGGCCGCCCTGATTACGCGATGCTGAAGGTACTTGGTGGCCGGATGAGTCCTTCGGGGCTCACCCCGACAGTGGCTCGCACAACCGGGAGTTCGACTGCGCCGAGCGGTTCAAAGGAACTGAGCAGGCTGATGAACTGCGGTGAGGCGATCGAAATGCCAAAGATGTTCCAAGCCAAGCTTGGAGCACCTTCGTCATCGTCGTGGTCCGGCCCGTCATGTACGTGGCCTTCGGCGCCGTCACCGCCGTGGGAGTGCACGTGACCTGCCAAGTAGTCGTGAAAATGCAGCGAGCCGCTGAGAGTGACGGAAGGCGCCGGCATGGCGCCAACGGCCGCTTTCGCCTGCGAGACTGAAATCAGCGTCGCCTGAAGCACAAACGCACATATCGCCACGAACATGGCCGTTCTGGCGAATCGACGGAAACGGTGGGCGGAGCCGTGGTGCACGGCAAAGAACTAGGTCATCCCGGCGGCGATTTCAACGACGTTCAGCGCAGAAGCATCGAACCGGGAACTCGACTGAACGTTTTGCCCCCACGTGTCCGCTGTCGGCCCGATCCACAGTCCGGGCGTGAATGCCGGATGGAGCCGAGGCATCTAAGCGATCAACTGCCTCGCTGCGGCCGAGATCATCACCAGCCCGCCCGTGATGACGGCAACGTCGAGGATCGCGGTGTGGATATGCACAGGCATCCGCTCGACGAAGGCTTTTGCCAGGAACGCGCCGGGCACGGCCATTCCCCCGATCAGAAGCGCGAAGGCGAGCACTTGCGCCGTCACGGCGCCGGCGAGGCCGAACACGGAGATCTTGATGAGGCCGGTGCCGAGCGAGATCATCGCATCGGTCGCGATCACGGCGGCGCCTTCGAGTCCCGTGGCCATCAACAGCGACAGCAGGATCACGCCGGAGCCCGAGGTGCCGCCGACCAGCACGCCGTAGCCGACGGAGCCGGCGGCAAGGCCGCTGTCGCCGATCCGCACGCTGCGCCGTCGCAGCACGCGGCGCAGCGGCACGCTCAGGATCAGCATGGTGCCGATCACGAGCGCCGCGCCCGCACTGGTCAGGCGCGTATAGCCGTAGGCGCCGAGCGCCGTCGTCAAGCCTGCGCAGGCGAGCACGATCAGCGCGCGGCGGCGGTCGGCGTAACGCAGATAAGCGATGGCGCGGCTGAGATTGGTGAACATCGCGGAGATCGCGATGATCGGCACCACGGGCTCGGCGCCGACCAGCGGCACCAGCACCAGCGGCATCAGGGCGCCGGTGCCGTAGCCGGCGAGACCGCCGATGATCGAAGCAAACAACGCCATCGTTGCGACCAGCAGGAGCTGCAGAAGCGAGATGTCGGCGAAGCCTGAGACGATGGTCAATTTTTTTGATCGCGGCTGATTTCGAGCCGCAGCCTGATGTGCGACGGAAGCGACACGGCCTCGTCGAGTGGAGAATCCGCGGCGAGGCAACCGCCGAGGCACGCGGCGGCCGAACCGGCCGCCGCGTCCGGCGTCATGCGGCGAACCGGCCCGCCCTGATGACGGGAGTGAACCGCGGGCGGCCCTTGGCGCCGCCTTTGGCCATCGTCGGCGGCACCGAGGCGTCGGATCGAAAGGCGTCGTAGGCCGCTTCGTCCCGCCAGTCGATCAGGACGATGACCCTGTCCGAACCATCCGATGCGAACAGCACTTCGGCCCCGAGGCTCCCATGCGCCTCCCGCTTGCTGCGGCCGTCCGTTGCGAAGATGGAAAGAAAGCGCGCGAGATTCTCGATCTCGACTTCGGCAATGGTCGTGTACATCGCTTGCCCTCTCACAGCGGCGCGCGCGTCGTGCGAGACAGCGGCAGATTGAGGCTGAAGGACGAGATCGTCGGGTCGGTCACGCCGAAGGCGGCGAGCCGCGGCCGATGCCTGGTCACATAGGCAGCGGCCGCTTTCCGGCGTCTCGAACAGATAGACACCGCACGCGCGGCCCGCGCTGCGGTTCTCGCCCCAGAGCTTCCAGATGAGCCCGGGCTGGGCCGCGATGTCGTCCGCAAGATCACGGCAGGCGATCTGGAGATCTTGACCCCACGGCCCATCAAACGCGAAGTCGAATTGCAGCAATGTCCTCATGTGGTACCTCTGGTTCGCAATCACCCGATCGGGCTCACGCAGCGGTCTATGTCGCCTCCACGCTTGCGTGAATTCACCGTCTGGTAGGATCGATGCTGACTGGGAGTGTGGGATAGACCATGGATACGCTGAGCAGCATGCGTGTTTTCGTGCGGGTGGTTGAGCTCGGCGGCTTCAACGCGGCGGCCCGCGCCTGCGCGATGTCGGCCGCGATGGTGGCCAAGCATGTCGCTCATCTCGAGGAGCGCACCGGAGCCCGGCTTCTGGACAGAACCACCCGGTCGGTGCGGCCGACGCCGGAGGGCCAACTCTATCTCGACAAGGTGCTCGCGATTCTCGAAGCCGTCGACGAGGCGGAGGGCACCGTCGGGGCGGAAAACCGGGAGTCGCGCGGGACGCTCCGCGTGACGGCGCCGGTCGAGCTCGGCCAGGATCACCTGGCGCCACTGCTCGTCGATTTCATGTCGCGGCATCCCGGCATTGCCGTCGTCGCCGACCTGACGAACCGCCCGGTCGATCTCGTGCAGGAAGGCTTCGACGTGGCGATCCGGGTCGCGCCGTCGCTCGACACCGCACTGATAGGACGCAAGCTCGCGACGACCCACTTTCGCGTCGTGGCAAGCGCCGACTTCCTGGCCCGGCATGGCGTTCCCGACACGCCCGAGATGCTCTCGGCCTTGCCCGCGCTGACCTTCTCGCAGCCCGCACCTCGTCTCGATTGGTCCTGGCGCCGGCGTGAGATGCACGGCAAGGTCAGAATGACCGCCCGGCTCGCCTCGACCAGCGCCGATACGCTGCGCAAGGCGGCCGTTGCGGGCCTTGGCGTCTCCTGGCTTCCGTCATTTGTCTGCGGCAAGGACATCGAGGCGGGCCTGCTGATCCCGATCCTCGATGACTGCGACTGGGGCAGTCTCGGCGTTCATGTCCTCTACCCGCATCGGCGTTTCGTACCGAGCCGGCTCCGCCTCTTCATCGACTTCCTTGCAGAGAGCCTCGGTGACGATCCCTCAGGGGACCCGTGGGCGCCCCGGGCGGAAGACCGCCGCGTCATGCGTGCGGGAAGGCGATCGGCCTAGCTGACCATGCGGCTAGCATTGGCAAAGCTCCCGCAGACCGCGATGATCGCCACCGCGGGCTCGACGCCGAAGCTTACGGCTTCTCATCGCGGCTGACGCGCGCGACGGCTTGATCGGCGATGGCAGCGAGCGCGGCTTGCTCCAGTGGAAAATCCGCCGCAAGCCAGGCGTCCTCGGCGAGCGTCAACACATGTCCGAGCGCAGGTCCTTCGGCCAGACCGCGTGCGATGAAGTCGGCGGCCTTCAGCGGAAACTTCGGCGCGGTCCAGCGCTGCGGCAGCTCGGCGAGCGCGCGCCAGCGCGGCCAACTGTCGTCGTCGCCGTTCCTCGCCCACCCCAGCAACACGCGATCGTGATAGCGCTCGGCACCGAGCCGATAGAGCAGCCGCCGTGCATTGGCCTCGTCCTTCTTGACGAAGCGCCACCAGCGATGCCCCATCGAATCCAGCGCCTTGGCCTCGGCATTGGAGAGCCGCAAGCGCGCGGCGACGCGTTTGGCGTCTTCGGTCACGGCGACCGACAGCGCGGCCAGGCGTCGCGTGCTGCTTGGCGCAAGACCGAGCTCGCGCTCGATCGCGATCATCGTCGAGAGAGGGCCCGTATAGACGACGCCGCCGATCAACGCCTGCAGCAATCCGCCCTCGGCCATGGCCATCACGGCCGCGGCTGCACCGCCGGCCACCAGTAATTTCAGCATCTCCATGCGCACCCGCTCGGCCGACAGGCTGGCCAGGCCCGCACGTCCCCGAATGCAGGCGAGATAGCCCTCGCGGTCGGGATCGCCGGCACCGAAGGCGGCGTGGATGCGGAAGAAGCGCAGGATGCGCAGATAATCCTCGGCGATGCGCTGGCCGGGATCACCGATGAAGCGTACGCGGCGGGCTCTCGCATCGGCGATACCGCCGACATAGTCGTACACGACACCAGCAGCATCGACCGACAAGCCGTTCATGGTGAAGTCGCGGCGCTCGGCATCCTTCACCCAGTCGCGGCCGAACGCGACCCTGGCCTTGCGGCCGAAAGTCTCGGTGTCCTCGCGCAGCGTGGTGACTTCATAGGGGTGCCCCTCGATCACCAGCGTGACGGTGCCGTGGTCGATGCCGGTCGGCACGCCCTTGATGCCGGCGGCCTTGGCACGCCGCATCACCTCCTCCGGCAGCGCCGTGGTCGCGATGTCGATGTCGCCAGGCAAGAGACCGAGCAGCGCATTGCGGACGGCGCCGCCGACCACGCGCGCCTCCTCGCCATCGGTGCCGAGCAGTTGCAGGACACGCGCGGTCCCGCCTGCGGTCAGCCAGGGCGCATGGGCAAGCAACGGCTCCGCGCTCATCGATCGGCCCCTATTTTTCCGTGCCCGGCACGAGCTTGCCGTTCTCGATATGGGCGGGAACGTAGGTCGAATCCGGCGGCGCGCCGGAGAAATGCGCAAGGCCGATCAGGCCCGCGATGACGAGCACGATCGCCACCAGCGCAAGGCGCGCGACGATCGCGACCGGCCAGGAGGATCGCGCGAACAGGCCGGACCGCGTTGCGGCCAGGAACAGCGCATAGACAGCAAAGGGGATGAGGAAGATTCCGATCTCGGTCAGAACCGTCCGGATCATGATGAATAGATCCGCTCATACAGCACACGCAACATTCCGGCCGTCGCACCCCAGATGTAGCGTTCCGCGAACGGCATCGCGTAGTAGGACCGCGGCGTGCCGCGGAATTCCTTGCTGTGCACCTGGTGGTTCACCGGATCCATCAGGAAGGATAGCGGCACCTCGAACGCATCATCAACCTCCGAATGGTTGATGGTGAGCGAAAAGCCGGGCCTGACCTTAGCTACCGTCGGCAGGATACGGAAGCCGAAGGCGGTGCCATAGAGATCGAGATAGCCGAGCGGCTCGACGAAGTCTCTGGACAGCCCGACCTCCTCCTCGGCCTCGCGCAGCGCCGCATCCAGCGGCGAGGAATCGGTCGCGTCGATCTTGCCGCCGGGAAAGGCGATCTGACCGGCATGGTCGTTGAGATGGGCAGAGCGCTGCGTCAGCAGGATGGTCGGTTCGGGATGATCGACCACGGCGATCAGGACCGCCGCCGGCCGCACCGGCTGCTCGCGCGCGATGATCTCGAGCATCTTGTCGGTGCCGGGATCGCCCGAGGCCGGGATGATGTTCGGATCGTACAGGCCCGGCGGCACGTCGAAGCCGAGCTTCGCCCGGGAGCGGGCGAAGAAATCCGCCGCGCCCAGGATGGCGGGATCGCTTCTCGGGATAGGCTTGTTCAAAGCGCGGCCCTCACCTGCTCCGCATCGGCCATGGCGAAGAATTCGCCGGCCGACTCGACGCCGAACATCGGCTGGCCATCGACCATCCGCTCCTCACCCATGTCAACCAGATCGTAATAGAGCGCCCTCGTGACCTTGGCCCAGAGATCGGCGCGGACGTGCAAGTAAGGCGTCAGCCCGCCATCCCGTGCCTGCTCGAATCGCAGCCGGTGCGCGGCATCGCAGGTCACCCAGTCATCGACATTGGTGCGGAAGCGCAGCACGCGATGGTTGGCCTCGCCGTCCTTCTGCATCTCGACCGCCATGAACGGCGCATCATCGACGCGGATACCGACCTTCTCCACCGGCGTGACCAGGAAATGCTTGTCGCCCTCGCGCTTGAGGATGGTCGAGAACAGGCGGACCAAGGCAGGACGTCCGATTGGCGTCCCCAAGTAGAACCAAGTACCATCGGATGCGATTCGGATGTCGAGATCGCCGCAAAACGGCGGATTCCACAGATGCACCGGAGGCAGGCCCTTTTTGGCGCCTTCGGCATTGGCAGCGCCTTTGGCGGCCGCAGTCAGCCCCTCAAGACCGCGATCGGCGCTCTGCCCTTGGTTCGCCATGGTTTACCCTGACTCTGTGATTGGCACGATTGGTGCAGGTCTACGTTGTACTCGGGTGTGCGGTTCCATCCGGAATAGTCCGGTGTGGAGGTCGCCACTTCGTGATGCCGTACATACCCCGAAGCCGATAAGGTGGGGATAGGTTAATTCAATGAATACATGGCCTTCCTGCAAGTCTAGCATAGGGCCCATGACGTGACGTGATGACCTGACGTGACGTGCCGACGTGACGATGCAAGCAAGCCGCGTGGCAGGCTTAAGGAGCGAGCGAATGGCGGAGAGTGTCGAGAAACTCGAGGACGGGATCGTCCGTTCGGCCGAGCAGGTGTCGAGCCAGATTCGCGCGGCCAAGGACGCGATCGCCTCCGTCATCTTCGGCCAGGATCGCGTGATCGAGAACACGCTGGTCACCATTCTCTCCGGCGGCCATGCGCTCCTGATCGGCGTGCCGGGCCTTGCCAAGACCAAGCTGGTGGAGACGCTCGGCGTCACGCTCGGTCTCGACGCCAAGCGCATCCAGTTCACGCCCGATTTGATGCCCTCGGACATTCTCGGCGCCGAGGTGCTGGATGAGAGCACCGCGGGCAAGCGCGCCTTCCGCTTCATTGCCGGTCCCGTATTCGCGCAGCTCCTGATGGCCGACGAGATCAACCGCGCCTCACCGCGCACGCAATCGGCGCTGTTGCAGGCGATGCAGGAGCAGCACATCACCGTCGCCGGCGCGCGTCACGATCTGCCGAAACCCTTCCATGTGCTCGCGACGCAAAACCCGCTGGAGCAGGAAGGCACCTACCCGCTGCCCGAAGCCCAGCTCGACCGCTTCCTGATGGAGATCGACGTCGACTATCCCGATCGTGAGGCGGAGCGCCGCATCCTGTTCGAGACCACCGGCGCGGAGGAGACGCTGGCCAGGGGCTCGATGACCGCGGATGCGCTGATCACCGCGCAGCGGCTGATCCGGCGCCTGCCGGTCGGCGATTCCGTCGTCGAAGCCATTCTGTCGCTGGTGCGCTCGGCCCGCCCGGGTCCGGACGCCGGCGAAACCGGCAAGTTCATCGCCTGGGGACCCGGCCCGCGCGCCAGCCAATCGCTGATGCTGGCTGTTCGCGCACGTGCGCTGATCGACGGACGCCTCGCGCCGTCGGTCGACGACGTGCTCGACCTCGCCGAACCCGTGCTGAAGCACCGCATGGCGCTGACGTTCCAGGCGCGCGCCGAAGGCCGCACGATTCCGGACGTGATCCGGCAATTGAAGACTCGGATCGGTTGATGGCAGCAGAGAGCGGGCACGCAGCGAAGGAGACACTGGCGATCCGACGTGCCGATGGCGAAAGCCGCACGCTCGCCGCTTCGCTGCCGCGCCTGGTGCTCGAGGCCCGCCGCATCGCCGCCAACGTCATCCACGGCCTGCATGGAAGGCGCCGCGCCGGCGCCGGCGAAAATTTCTGGCAGTACCGCCGCTTCGTCTCGGGCGAACCGGCGCAGAACGTCGACTGGCGCCGCTCTGCGCGCGACGACCATCTCTATGTCCGCGAGCTCGAATGGGAAGCCTCGCACACGGTCTGGATCTGGCCGGACCGCTCGCCCTCGATGGCGTTCGCCTCGAAGACCGCGCGCGAGTCCAAGCTCGAGCGGACGCTGATCGTCGCCTTCGCACTGGCCGAGCTGCTCGTCGCCGGCGGCGAGCGCGTCGGCATTCCCGGGCTGATGGCGCCGACCGCAAGCCGTAGCGTGATCGACAGGATGGCGCAGGCGATGCTGCACGACGGTGCCGACCGGCTGAGCCTGCCGCCGTCCTTCGTTCCGGCCGCGCTCGCCGAGATCATCGTGCTGTCGGATTTCTGGTCGCCGATCTCCGAGATCAGGACGATGCTCGCGGGGCTCTCCGGCGCCGGCGCGCATGGCGCCCTCGTGCAGGTCGTCGACCCCGCCGAAGAGTCGTTTCCCTATTCCGGCCGCGTCGAGTTCGTCGAGCCGGAAGGCTTTGGCGTGATCACCGCCGGCCGCGCCGAAAGCTGGGCGCAGGATTACACCGCGCGCCTTGCCCTGCACCGCGACCAAATCCGCGCCGAGACGGGCAAGCTCGACTGGCTGTTCACGACCCACGCGACCGACCGCTCGGCCGCGGAGCTGCTGCTGTTCCTGCATGCCGGCATGCAGGTGAGCAAGTCCGGCGCCCGCACCACGACGATCAAGGTGGGGCCGGCCGCATGATGGGATTGCCGCTCGCCTTCACTCAACCGCTGCTCCTGATCGGCCTCATCAGCCTGCCCGTACTGTGGTGGCTGCTCCGCGTGATGCCGCCGCGGCCGCGCCGCATCGAGTTTCCGCCGACGCGGCTGCTGTTCGACATCGCACCCAGGGAGGAGACGCCCTCGCGGACGCCGTGGTGGCTGACTGCGCTGCGCCTGCTCGCCGCCGCGCTGGTGATCTTTGCCGCCGCCGGCCCGATCTGGAATCCGCAAACAGGCAGCGCCGGCAGCAAGGCGCCGCTGATGATCATGTTCGACGACGGCTGGAGCGCCGCATCGCACTGGGACGTCAGGATCAGGACCGCCGACGAGCTGATCGCCAACGCCGACAACGACCGCCGCGCCATCGCGCTCGTGCCGCTGTCGGAGCCGAACCGCGACATCACCCTGATGCCGGCGGGTGCGGCGCGCGTCGCGCTGCGGCAGCTCGCGCCGAAGCCCTATTCGATCGATCGTGTCGAAACGCTGGCTGCGGTCGACCGTTTCCTCAAGGTCACCGGCGACTGCGAGATCGCCTGGCTCTCCGACGGCGTCGACACCGGCCGCGGCGAGGACTTCGTGCAGGGCCTCGGCAAGACCATCGGCGATCGCAGCCTGACCGTGTTCGAAGGCGGCACCTCCTCGCCGCTGGCGCTGGTCGCGGCAGAGAACGCTGCAGCGAAGATGACGGTGAAGGTGCTGCGCACCGACAGCGGCATCGCGGTCGGCACCGTGCGCGCGCTCGACCAGAAGGCTTCGCCGATCGGAGAAGCGCGCTATTCGTTCGGCCCGCAGGACAAGGAAACCGAAGCCGCGTTCGATCTGCCGGTCGAGCTGCGCAACGACATCACCCGGCTCGAAATATCCGGCGAGCGGTCCGCCGGCGCGGTGCAGCTGCTCGACAAGCGCTGGCGCCGCCGCGCCATCGGCATCGTCTCGGGCTCGACCAGCGAGACCGCGCAGCCGCTGCTGGCGCCGACCTTCTATCTCACCCGCGCGCTGGCGCCGTTCGCCGACGTCCGGCTCGCCGACAAGGGCTCGCCGCAGCAGGGCATCACACAATTTTTGGACCAGAAGCTGCCGATGATCATCCTCGCCGATGTCGGCACCATCTCCCCTGAACTCCGCGAGCGCCTCAATGCCTGGATCGACCAGGGCGGCGTGCTGGTGCGGTTCGCAGGGCCAAGGCTGGCACAGGCCGAGGACGATCTCGTGCCGGTCAAGCTGCGCAAGGGCGGTCGGACGCTCGGCGGCAGCCTGACCTGGGAGAAGCCGCAGCATCTGGCCTCCTTCGCGGCCGATGGCCCGTTTGCCGGCATCATGGTCCCCAAGGACGTCACCGTGAGCCGCCAGGTGCTGGCCGAGCCCGACGCCGTGCTCGCCACCAAGAGCTGGGCCTCGCTGGAAGACGGCACGCCGCTGGTAACCGGCGAGCATCGCGGCAAAGGGCTCGTCAGCCTGTTCCACGTCAGCGCCGACATGCGCTGGTCGGACCTGCCGATGTCGGGCACCTTCGTCGAAATGCTGCGGCGGGTGGTCGACATGTCCGGCTACACCACCAAGCCCGGCGCGGGCGTTGCCAGCGAGGCGACCGCCGAGACGGTGGCGCCGCTCCACATCCTCGACGGCTTCGGCGCCTTCGGCCCGCCGCCGGCGACCGCAAAGCCGTTGCCTGCCGATTATCGCGATCGGGCCACACCCGATCACCCGCCGGGCTTCTATGGTCCGGCAGAAGGACCGCTTGCCGTGAACACACTTGCCGCCGCCGACCGCATCGCGGCCCTGAACACCGCGAGCCTGCGCGCACGGCACGCCACCTACACCAATGCCGAACCGCGAGACTTGCGCGGCTGGCTGCTGTCGACGGCGCTCGCGCTGTTCCTGATCGACGCCATCATCGTCGCGGTGCTCGGCGGTGGGATTGCCGCGCTGCTGCGCCGCCGCGCCGCGCCCGCAATGATCGTGTTCGCCATGGTGCTCGCAGGCCTGATATCGTTTGCGCCGACGCCGGCGCGCGCCGACGGCACCGCGGACGAGTTCGCGATGAAAGCGGTGTCGCAGACGCGACTCGCCTATGTCGTGACGGGCAATGCCGATGTCGATTCCATCGTCAAGGCGGGGTTGAACGGGCTGACGCTGTTCCTGGCCCAGCGTACCGCGCTCGAGGCCGGCGATCCCGTCGGCGTCGATCCCGCGCGCGACGAGCTCGCCTTCTTCCCGCTGATCTACTGGCCGATCGTGCCGGGCGCACCGAAGCCGCCGCAGGACGCCATCAACAGGATCGATGCCTACATGAAGCAGGGCGGCACGGTGCTGTTCGACACCCGCGATGCGATCGAGGCACCGCCCGGCGCGAACGGGGCGTCGCAGACGCCGGGAATGCAGACCTTGCGCGAGATTCTGTCGTCCCTCGACGTGCCCGAGCTCGAACCGGTGCCGCGCGAGCACGTGCTGACCAAGACCTTCTATCTGCTGCGCGACTTCCCCGGCCGCTTCACCGCGGGCCAGACCTGGGTCGAGACCCTGCCGCGCGAGGAGGACGAGGACAGCGCGCAGCGGCCGGCGCGCGGCGGCGACGGCGTCTCGCCGATCATCATCACCTCGAACGACCTCGCCGGCGCCTGGGCCGTGCGGCCCGACGGGCAGGCCATGCTGCCGGTGACCGGCGGCGACCCTCGCCAGCGCGAATTCGCCTACCGCGCCGGCGCCAACATCGTGATGTACACGCTGACCGGCAACTACAAGGCCGACCAGGTGCACGCTCCGGCGTTGATCGAACGGCTGGGGCAATAGAGATGCGCATGACGCGCTTGATCCACACACCCCGTCATTCCGGGGCGGCTCGAAGAGCCGAACCCGAAATCTCGAGATTCCGGGTTCGATGCTTCGCATCGCCCCGGAATTACGTTGATAGGCCCACCTCATGAATTACGGAATCGCGTTCACGCCGCTTGTTCCCGCGATCGTGCTGTGGCTCGCGCTCGCCGCGATCGTCATCATCGCGCTCGTGCTGCTGCTGGCCCGCGCGCGCGGCGCCGCGGTGCGCGTGGCCGCGCTGGCGCTGGTCCTGCTGGCGCTCGCCAATCCCTCCTTCACCCGCGAGGACCGCGATCCTCTCACCTCGGTCGCGGCCGTCGTCGTCGACAAGAGCCCGAGCCAGAATTTCGGCAACCGCAACCGCGAAGCCGCCCAGGCGCAGGAAGCGCTGGTCGACAGCCTGAAGAAGATCAAGGGCCTCGAAGTCCGCGTCGTCGAGGCCGGGCAGGCCGACGGCGAGACCGACGGCACGAAACTGTTCGGCGCCCTCGCCTCGGCATTGTCGGACGTCCCGGTCGACCGCGTCGCCGGCGCGTTCCTGATCACCGACGGCCGCGTCCACGACATCCCGGCGAACGCCGCCGCGCTCGGTTTCCAGGCGCCGGTGCACGCGCTGGTCACGGGACAGAAGGACGAGCGCGACCGCCGCATCGCGATCACGGCGGCGCCGCGCTTCGGCATCGTCGGGCAGACCCAGTCCATCAACTACCGCCTCGACGACCAGGGCGTCTCCGGAGAGCGCGCCAAGGTCACGATCCGCCGGGACGGCGAGGTCATCAACGAGCGCACGCTGGGAAGCGGCCAGAGCGCAAGCGTCGACGTCGACATCAAGCACGCCGGGCCGAACATCGTCGAGATCGAGGCCTCGCCGCTCGAACGCGAATTGACGCCGGTGAACAACCGTGCGGTCGTCGCCATCGACGGCGTGCGCGACAAGCTGCGGGTGCTCCTCGTCTCGGGCGAGCCGCATTCGGGCGAGCGCACCTGGCGCAATCTGCTCAAGTCCGACGCCAGCGTCGACCTCGTGCATTTCACCATTCTCCGCCCGCCGGAGAAGCAGGACGGCACGCCGATCAACGAATTGTCGCTGATCGCGTTTCCGACGCGCGAGCTGTTCCAGCAGAAGATCAACGAATTCCAGCTGATTATCTTCGACCGCTACGCCCGCCAGGGCGTGCTGCCGATCGCCTATTTCGACAACATCGCGCGCTATGTGCGCGGCGGCGGCGCGGTACTGGTCTCGGCCGGGCCCGACTACGCCTCCAATACCAGCATCTGGCGCACGCCGCTGGATTCGGTGCTGCCGGCCGAGCCGGTCGGCGTGACCGAAAAGCCGTTCTATGCGCATCTGTCCGACATCGGCAAACGCCATCCGGTCACGCGCGGGCTGGAGGGCTCCGCCAGCGAGCCGCCGCACTGGAGCCGCTTCTTCCGCACCGTCGATACCCGCAATGCGGTGAACCCGCCCGTCATGACCGGCGCCGACGGCAAGCCGCTCCTGTTCCTGTCGCGCTTCGGCGAGGGCCGCGTGGCGCTGCTGCTCTCCGACCACATCTGGCTGTGGGCGCGCGGCTATGAGGGCGGCGGGCCGCATCTCGATCTGCTCCGGCGGATGTCGCACTGGCTGATGAAGCAGCCTGATCTCGATGAAGAAGCGCTGCGCCTCCAGGTGCAGGGCAAGGACCTCGTCGTGGTGCGTCAGACCATGGCGGACAGCGTCCAGCCGGTGAGCGTGACCTCGCCGTCGGGCGTGTCGCACGATTTGACGCTGGCGGCTGCCGATCCCGGCGAGTGGCGCGCCAACCTGCCGGCGAACGAGCTCGGCCTGTGGCAGGCGACCGACGGCACGCTGAAGGCGCTGATCAATGTCGGCCCGACCAATCCGAAGGAGTTTTCGGAAGTCACCTCCACGGTCGATACGCTGAAGCCGCTGACACAGGCAACGGGCGGCAACGCCGTGCGCGTGGCGAGTAGCACCAGCGTCGAGCTGCCGCGCATCCTGCCGGTGCGCTCAGCGAGTGTCTTCAACGGTGACGGCTGGATGGGCGTGCGGATGCGCGATGCCAGCGTCGTGAAGGGAGTCGGCGTGCTGCCGATCTTCTCCGGCCTGATCGGCCTGCTGCTGCTGCTCGGCGCATTCGCCGCGACCTGGGTGCGCGAGGGGCGCTAGTTGCCGGAACGACACATCGGGTCGACGGTCTGCATGCGCTGATCCCCCAGCCGTTGACATCCGCTGATCGATCGGGCGATGTTACACTGTAACATCGCGGCGTCCTGGGATTGACGCCCCGATGTGGGGGTGGCGTTTCCAGATGAAGTGGTTCCGGTCGAATATCAGGCACGGCGCCCGGCTCGCGTTGTTCGCGATGCTGGTGCAGCTCGCGCTGACGTTCGGCCACAGCCATGGGTTCGCCCAGGCCGCGCCTCTCGCCCAATCCTCGCTGCAGCAGCCGGACGGCTCCAAGGGCGTTGCTGCGATCGACCCCGTCGTGGTCCAGAAGCAATCGCCTTCAGGTCCTGACCGCGAGCATCCTGGCGACGATAGTTGCGCGATCTGCGCCGTCATTGCGATGGCCGGTGCCATCGTATCGGCAACACCGCCGGTGCTGCTGCTGCCACAGGCGATCGAGCTGCTCCGCCGCAGCACGGATGCCGAATTCATCCATCTGAAATCGGCCGGCACGGCGTTCCAGCCCCGCGCGCCTCCTGCGTCCTGACATCCAACGCTTGATCACGCCCAGTCTCGCCGCTTTCGGGCGAATGCCTGGGAGAAGTTGAAGTCGAATTCCGTCGCACCGCGACGGCAGGCCGCCTCCGATCAGCAGACCATCATCCGGACGGCGCCTGACTGGAATCAGGACAATGTCATTCAAATCGCGACGCGCGCAACGTCTTGGCGGAGCCAGCCTGCTCCTGCTCGGCGCTGCCGCCACATCTGCGTTCGCTCAAGACTCGGCGCAGGACAAATCGTCGACCGAGCTTCCCGCCGTCACCGTGACGGCTCCGAGCCCCATCGTGCGCAGAGCGGTGGTGTCCCGCAATCCGGACCGGGGCACGCGAACGGCGCGAGTGCGCAGTCGCGAACGCACGGCGGAAGCCGCGCCTGCGGCTCCCGTGCCCGCCGCGCCTCAGCAGGGCGTGCTGCCAATCGTCACCGACCAGTTTGCCACCGTCACCGTGGTGCCGAACGAGGAGATCCGCCGCGAGGGCGGCGGTCAGCTCGGCGATCTCCTGTTCTCCAAGCCCGGCATCACCGGATCGAGCTTCGCGCCCGGCGCATCCAGCCGGCCCATCATCAGGGGTCTCGACGTCAACCGCGTCGGCATCGTCGAGAACGGCACCAATGCCGGCGGCGCCTCCGACCTCGGCGAAGATCATTTCGTCCCGATCGATCCGCTCGCAACCAACCAGGTCGAAGTGGTGCGCGGGCCGGCGGCACTGCGCTACGGCTCGACCTCGATCGGCGGCGTGGTCAGCGCCACCAACAACCGGATTCCGGATGCGCTGCCCTCCTGCGCGCCATCGTTCCAAAGCTACGGTCTCCCGACCAAGGCGCCGCTCGCGAGCGCCGCGACCTCGCCTTGCGTGACCGCCGAGACGCGCACCGCCTTCAGCTCGGTCGACCGCGGCGTCGAAAGCGGCGTTCTGCTCGATACCGGCGGCGGCAATTTTGCCTTCCATGCCGACGCCTATGGCCGCACCACCTCGGACTATTACATCCCGAGCTATCCCTACCTGACCGACCAGTCGCGTCCCGTGAACGGCCGCCAGCCCAACTCGGCGACGCGCTCGGACGGCGCCTCGATCGGCGGCTCCTACTTCTTCCAAGGCGGCTATATCGGCGCATCGATCACGCAGAACGACTCGCTCTACCATATCCCCGGCATCGACGGGGCCGACCACCAGACGCGGATCGACGCGCACCAGACCAAGATCAACGTCAAGGGCGAGTACCGCCCCGACGCGGCCGCGATCGACACGATCCGCTTCTGGGCCGGCGCGACCGACTACCGGCACAACGAGATCGGCCTTGCCGATCCCGCCGACCTCAACACCGACGGCATCAGGCAGACCTTCACCAACAAGGAGCAGGAGATCCGCACCGAGGTGCAGCTGATGCCGTTCAACGCCCGCTTCGCCGAGGTGACGACCGCGCTGGGCTTCCAGGTCGGTCATCAGGAGTTGAGCGCGCCGAGCCCGGACAATCCCGGCACGCTGTTCAACGGCCTGTGGGACCCGAACAACAGCACGCGCGTCGCCGGTTACGCTTTCAACGAGTTCAAGTTCACGGAGACCACGCGGGCGCAGGTCGCCGGGCGCATCGAGCATGTCGAGCTACACGGCACGACGCCGGACTTCCCGGCGGATTACCTGCCCGACGGCACGCCGCAGACGCCGATCGCGCGCAATCCGTCCTTCACGCCGAAGAGCGGCAGCATCGGCCTGCTGCAGGACCTGCCGGGCGGCATGGTCGGCAGCATCACTGCACAATATGTCGAGCGCGCGCCGAAGGCGGCCGAGCTGTTTTCCCGCGGCGGTCATGACGCGACGGCGACGTTCGACATCGGCAACCCGAACCTCACCATCGAGACGGCGAAATCGGTCGAGCTCGGTGTACGCAGGGCGACCGGACCGTTCCGCTTCGAGGCGACCGTCTACTACACGCATTTCGACAATTTCATCTATCGCCGCCTCACCGGGGTCATGTGCGACGACGACTTTGCCTCGTGCGGTGCGCCCGACGGCGAACTGAATCAGGCGGTCTATTCGCAGCGGAACGCGAACTTCCGCGGCGGCGAATTCCAGTCGCAGCTCGACGTCGGCGCCTTCCAGGGCGGCATCTGGGGCATCGAGAACCAGCTCGACTTTGTTCGCGCCACCTTCAGCGACGGCAGCAACGTGCCGCGGATTCCGCCCATGCGCATGGGCGGCGGCGTGTTCTGGCGCGACGACAACTGGCTGATGCGGATCAACCTGTTGCATGCCTTCGCGCAGGACAACGTGGCCGAGATCGCGGAAACGCCGACGGCGGGCTACAATCTGTTGAAGGCAGAAGTCAGCTACAAGACCAAGCTCAGGCCGAATTCGTTCGGTGCGCGCGAGATGCTGGTCGGCCTCGTCGGCAACAACCTGCTCAACGAGAACATCCGCAACTCGGTGTCCTACACCAAGGACGAGGTGCTGCTGCCCGGCATCGGCGTCAGGGCGTTCGCGAACTTCAAGTTCTAGCGCCGATCAGGCCATGAATCGTGCGGGAGGGACTATCCCTCCCGCGTGAGCGGAATACAGAACCTCGATCATGCTCTAGTTGGCAACGAAGTGCGCGTGGCGAAGGCCCTTGTGATGGCCGTCGGCCGGCGGCTTTCCTGCAATCAACGCAATACCAACGGCCAAGCCGATCGTTGCCGCGAGCAGTCTGACCAGAGATGGACGCATTCCATCCTCGACATTGCGGCGTCCACATCGTGGCGCCGACATCGTCGGCGCGAACATGGGTTCTGCTTTGCCAAACTAAGCAGCGAAACTATGACCGGATAGGGAGACTATCGTTCCAATTGCATATCGACGAAACACAATTCTATTAAACGTTTCAGATTTGCGACCGAAGCGCACAATTTTCGAGCAACGCGACGCTAGAGCGGTAGCCTACCTGACTGAATCGTTTGGGATTCCCAAATCAGCGGTTTAATGATTCAAACTGTCTGCCGGGGACTGGAGGCCGGCGGGCATGGCGAAACCGTTGTCGATGGATCTTCGTGAACGCGTTCTCGGCTGTATTGAAGGGGGCGTTTCAGGCCGGCAGGCTGCCGAGCGATTTGGCGTCAGTCCGGCGAGCGTAAGCCGCTGGCGAACGCGTGAGCGCAAGCAAGGCGATGCCCTGCCGAGGGCTCAAGGGGGCGATCGCAAGTCTCACCGCATTGATGCCCATCAGGCGACGATCATGGCTCTGCTCGAGGCTTCGCCCGATATTACCATCGAGGAATTGCGGCATAGCTTGAGCAAACAAGGCCTATCCTTCGGCTATGGCACGATCCGCCGCTTCTTCGCGCGTCACAAGATCACGCGCAAAAAAAGACTGCCCATGCCGCAGAGCAGGACCGTCCGGATGTCTTGAAGGGGCGCGAGGCTTGGCGCGAGCGTCAGGACAAGCTCGACCGGGATCGCCTCGTCTTCATTGACGAGACCTGGGCATCGACCAACATGGCGCGGACACATGGCCGCTGCCGGCGCGGCGAACGCCTGCGCGCCGCCATTCCGCACGGCCATTGGAAAACGACAACCTGCGTAGCTGCTCTCACCACGCACGGCATCATCGCTCCCTGGGTGCTCGACGGTCCCATCAACCGCGACGCCTTTGAGACCTATGTCGAAAAAGTGCTCGTCCCCGAGCTGCCCGAGCACGCCATCGTCATCATGGACAATCTGTCCAGCCACAAAGGGCCACGCATACGCGAGATGATCGAGGCGGCCGGCGCCACGCTCCTCTATCTCCCGCCGTACAGCCCCGACCTCAATCCCATCGAGAACGCCTTCGCCAAGCTCAAGGCGCACTTGCGAAAGGCCGCCGAACGTACCGTCGGCGGCCTTTGGGACGCGATCGGGCGCATCGTCGACACCTACACGCCCACTGAATCCAAAAACTACTTCGCCGCCGCCGGCTATTTGCAACCTGATCGGCTAACGCTCTAAATTCACCGCGGGGTGTTTGATTACAGGTGTTCCACCATTTGTCACCCGGTCGGGTGACGCTGCGTTGCTTCGCAGTCGTTAGCATCAGAAGCACGAGCCCGATATTCGGCTCGACGTCGTGAATTGGTTCACACGCATTGTTCTGCCGCGCGAGTAGGGTCATCGGAGATCGATACCCGCGATTGCCACCAAAGTCTTGCTGTCGGAGGTTTTCATGCCGCCTGTCGATCCAAAGGCAGCTTCCGCTTTCTCCGTCGTCAGATCATTTCCAGCAATTCCCACGGTCTGCCTGGGAATCTTCGCCGTCGCGCTTGCCATCTCGTCGAGTGCGATGAAAGCAGCTTGCTGGGTCGTGCTGCTGTCCGCGCTGGTTTCGAGTATCGCAGGCTTCGCATTCTCGCCGATCGCCGGCGCCTTCCTCTTCCATAGCTTGAGCGAGCCGACCACGATCGTCCGGATTCTCCTGGTCGCTTCGATCGCCCAACAAGTCTACTGCGTCTGGCGCTTGCGTGAATCGATCGAGATGCGCCAGTGCGCTCCCTACCTCTTCGGCAGCATCTTGACGTTGCCCATCGGCCTTCATCTCCTCTGCAACACTTCGGCGTCGACCTTGCTGCCGATATTGGGAGCTCTGTTGATCACCTATGGCGCCTTCACGGCGCTGAAGCCGACCCTGCGGTCCGGGAAAAATCCCCTGTGGGGACGCATCATGGTTGGCGCGCTGGGAGGCATTACCGGTGGCCTTGCAGCATTTCCTGCCGCTTTCGTTTCGATGTGGTGCCATGTCCAAGGGTTCGACAAGCACCGCGCCCGCGCAATCATCCAGCCCTTCATCCTGATCAATCAGCTCCTGTCGCTGTCCTTGCTGATGGTCTTGCGCCCGTCAGAGGTGATGCCGCTCGGCCTCCTCTTTTATGCAGCCCCCGCCGTGCTCGGTGCCTATGTCGGGCTGATGATCTTCAACCGCGTCGATACCGCTACGTTCAACCGCATCGTGGGCCTGCTGCTGATGGCTGCCGGGATCGGTTTTGTCACGCCCCTCTGAAGGTTCGGAGTATCCCAATGCAGAAATTCCCACAGGATCTCCCCCAGTCAGACCGCCGCGTGATGCGCAAATGGCGGCTTGCGGTCGTCAGCATCTATGGATCGCTGCTGGCCGTCATGCTGGTGCTGGCGCTGGCGACCAGTCATGATGTTCAAATTGCAGGTACGAACGTGCCTCCCGCGCCTCTGAACAAGTAGAGGGGCTTGTCTGGCGCATCCCGGATCGCAACAATGGAACGCATCCTCGATTTGATATACGAGGCTGCCGGCCAACAAGACCTCTGGCCTGCCGTTCTCACCGCTATCGCCGATCTCACAGGAAGCGAAGGCGGGATATTGTTTGGACAATCGGTCGCGGCCGAGCAAGTCTACTTCGATTTCAACGGCCGTTTGAACCAGCAATGCAATCAAGCCTACCAGGAACGCCATATGCAGAACGCCTGGTCGGAGGCTATGGAGGACAAGCCGATCGGGCAAGTGGTCCTGTCGGACGAAGTGGTGCCGCTGCGCGAGCTCGAAAAATCGGTCTTCTACGACGAGGTCCTCAGGCCTCAAGGCATCGGACACAACGCGATGATTGCGCTGGCAGCGAAGGACGACTTCCGTGTGGCCTTCAACATCTGCCGCAGCAGGCGCCGCGGAGAATTCGACGCAGCCGGCCGTAAGCACATCGAAATGCTGGCTCCCCATCTGCGGAGATCCGTCACATTGGGATTTCGCCTGACCGGGTATCACGCATTGAGGAGCGCCGCGTTCAACGTGATCGATCAACTGGCGGACGGCGTCGTCGTCATGGGTCCCAGGGCAAATGTCATCTTTGCGAACCGGACGTCCTGTTCGCTGGAAGCGGAAGGGACGCTCAAGCTCAAGCCTTCGATGGCGACCTGGTCAACCTCGCATTCGAGACGCCTCGCAAACCTTGTCCGCTCGACATTGGCCGGCGGAGCCGGCGGAACGATGAGTGTTCCCGCGGTGGAGGGGACGCGGCTTCTGACTATTGTCGTCGTGGGACTGCGCAGCGAAGAAGTCGGGATGCTCGGTGGGGCCTTCATCCGCAACGCGGCTTGCGCCGCCTTCGTGATCGATCCCTCGCAAAGAGGAACGGCGAGCTCGCAGCAATTGACGGACGCATATGGCTTGACCAGGGCGGAAGCACGCGTGGCAATTGCAGCGTCCTCCGGCGGGACGACATCCGAAGCAGCCGTCATACTCGGGCTGTCCGCCAATACGATCAAAACGCATCTCAGGCGAGTCTTTGCCAAAACCGACACGAGAGGTCAGGCTGAGCTTGCCGCACTTCTCGCGACGATAGGTGTCGTCAGATCCCCTGGCGAAGCCTCGTAGCCAGGATCGAGCGGAGCGAGAGCCGGGACTTGTCCGCCTGGCCTTGGATTGCGCTTCCGCCTTCGCCCTTCGATCTACGGCGGACGCTCCATCCGAGCGTGGAGCTGCGGCTGCAGCTACCCCCGCGCCTTGCGCCAGTCGGGGCCGACCGGGCCCGACACGCCCTCGAAGGCGCCATCGACGAGCTCGAACACCAGGATGCGGGCGGCGTCGACGGGGCCAGGCATGGTGACGCGGCCCTTGGGCACCGGCTTGAAGCCGACGCGGCTGTAATAGGCCTCGTCGCCGACCAGCAGCACGAGGCGGTGGCCATTCGCCTTCGCGTCCTTCAGCGCGCGCTCCATCAACAGACGGCCGACGCCGCGGCCGCGGAACGGCGGCTCGACGGTGAGCGGCCCAAGCAGCAGCGCTGGCGTGTCGCCGATCAGGATCGGCAATTGCCTGACGGAGCCGACCATCAGCGTGCCGATGCGGGCGGTGAAGGACAGTTCGAGCAGATGGTCGACGTGCTCGCGAATCCGGTAGGCGCTCAGCACGAAGCGGCCGGGGCCGAAGGTACGTTCGTGCAGCCGCTCGATCGCCTGGGCGTCGCCGGCGGCCTCGGGAAGGATGGTCAGTGAGAGATCGCTCATGTCAATCGCGGGATAGCACCTGAACGCAGCCCGGTCCATCGGGCAACGACGGCGTCAGTTCCTTTTCGGCGCCGGCTGGGACAGGTAGGCCAGCAACTTCATTTCCCGCCGCCCCCGCGTCACCGTGTCCAGCACGAGCCCCGAGGACACCGACAGCAGGGCCATGATCATCAGGCCCATCGACAGCACGGCGGTGGGCAGGCGCGGCACGAGGCCGGTTTCGATGAAGGTGATCACAATCGGGATCGCAAGGATCACCGAGGCCAGCGCCAGCAGGATTCCGATCACCGTGAAGAAACGCAACGGCCGCTCCGAACGGTAGAGCTTCAACATAGTGTTGAGGATGCGAAAGCCGTCGCGCCAGGTGTTGAGCTTCGAGAACGAGCCTTCAGGGCGCGCGTAATAAGGCGTCTCGATCTCGGCGACCGGCAGCGACAATTCCAGCGCATAGACCGCGAGCTCGGTCTCGATCTCGAAACCGTCGGAGAGGACGGGAAAGGATTTGACGAAGCGGCGCGAGAACACCCGGTAGCCGGACAGGATGTCCTTGAAGGTGTGACCGAAGGTCGAGGACAGGAAGCCGGTCAGCATGCGGTTGCCGGTGCGGTGGCCGAGCCGGTAGGCGGCCTGGACCTGATCGACGCGAAGGCCGACCACCATGTCGAGATGCTCGTCGAGCAGCCTGTCGATCATGCGCGGCGCGCTCGGCGCGTCGTAGGTGGCGTCGCCGTCGACCAGCACGTAGACGTCGGCCTCGACGTCCGCGAACATGCGGCGCACGACGTGACCCTTGCCCTGCCGGCGCTCGGTGCGCACGATCGCGCCGGCTTCGCACGCGACCGCGGCGGTACGGTCGCGCGAATTGTTGTCGTAGACGTAGATTTCCGCCGAGGGCAGCGCCTTGCGGAAATCGGCAATGACGGTCGCGACCGCCGCCTCCTCGTTGTAGCAAGGCACCAGCACGGCGATGCGAGGTTGCGCTGAGGTCATCGCGACGGCGCTCCGAGGCTTGTCGGCCCGCGCCCGGGCGGCGTAGTCTGCGGGGGCGGCGTGCGCGCCTCGCTCCAGCGCGCCATCGTGACGACGTTGCTGGCAAGTATCGCAAGACAGAGCAGACCGAAAGCGGGTTTGGCGATCTTCATCCGGTTTTCCATGGCGGCGGTCGAGCGGTTACTAGCACAAGCCGTCCTCAGCGCCACGTCGCAATCAAGGGCCGGTCGTCGAGCACTTCCGCGATCCGCAGCCGCGTGCCGGGCGTGGTGCCCTCGGGCAGCGCCGCGATCGCGAAGAACCCGCATTCGACGATCTCGCGGTTGGGCGCAGGCAGGCGGTCCTGCCTGAACTGCCTGACGACGTAGACCGCGACGTGGTCACGGCGGGAGACGTGGCTGTTGAGGAAGATGCCGTGCAGCACCGCGTCTCCGGTGAGATCGATATCGCCCTCCTCCTTGAGCTCGCGCCGCATCGCCTGCTCCATGGTCTCGCCGTGGTCGACGCCGCCGCCAGGCAGATACCAGCCGCTGACGTAGCTGTGCCTGACCAGGAAGACCCGATCCTCGGCATCCAGCACCACGGCGCGGACGCCGAGCGTCATGCCGCGGACGAGCAGGAAATAGGCATGGAAGAGCCGCCGCAGCAGCGGCTCGGCTTTTCGTCGGACACCGTTCAGACGTTCTCCCATCAGACTTCCCTGCCGCCCCGTTTCAGGCCCTGCTTGCGCGCCGGCTGCGACCTTGCCATTACAGCAGAGCAATAGCGAGGCAATCGCGCGCCATGGCTCCCTTCACGCTCGCCCATCTGTCCGACCCGCATCTGCCGCCCTTGCCGAAGCCCCGGCTGATCGAGCTCGCGGGCAAGCGCGCGCTCGGCTATGTCAACTGGACGCGCAACCGCCACAAGTACCAGCGCCGCGAGGTTCTCGATGCACTCGTCGCCGACATGAAGGCGCAGTCGCCCGACCACATCGCGGTGACGGGCGATCTCGTCAACCTCGCGCTGGAGGCGGAATTCGCGCCGGCCCTGCACTGGCTCGAGAGCGTCGGCCCGCCCGAGCACGTGACCGCGATCCCCGGCAACCACGACGCCTATGTCCGTGCCACCTCGCATCGTTTCGACGAGACGTTTGCGCCCTATCTTGCCGACGACGACGGCCGCGTCGGTTTCCCATCCGTGCGCCGGCGCGGGCCGCTCGCGCTGATCAGCCTGTCCACGGCGGTACCGACCCTGCCGCTGATGGCGACGGGCACGCTCGGGCGCGATCAGCTCGCCTCGATCGAAGACGTCCTCGAACGGCTCGCGGCCGAGGACGTCTTCCGCGTGCTGCTGGTGCATCATCCGCTGAAATCCGACTCCCGCCAGAAGCGGATGACGGACGCGCCCGCTTTGCTGGCGCTGCTCAAGCGCCACGGCGTCGAGCTGATCCTGCACGGTCACGACCACGTTCATTCGACGGTGTGGGTCGAGGGTCCCAACGGCACCATTCCCGCGCTCGGCGTCCCCTCGGCCTCCGCGCTCGCGCACGGACGCTACCCGGCGGCGGCATATAATCTGTTGACGATCGAGAAAGACAATGCCGGCTGGCGCTGCGAGCAGACGGTGCGGAGCCTGGGGGCCGGATTCCAGATCGGGCAGATCAAGCATGCGAGGTTGATTTAGACCCGCTGTCATTCCGGGGCGATGCGGCAGCATCGAACCCGGAATCTCGAGATTCCGGGTTCATGCTTCGCATGCCCCGGAATGACGGCCGAGAGAAATCTACCAGCTCCGCAAGGCCGCAAGCAGAGCCACTCCGAACAACGCGGCGGCGCCGAGCACAAATCCGAACACGAACGGCCAGACGCGCGAGCGGCGCGGCGGCACGGTGGCCGGTGCCTGCGGCTCGGGCGGGACCACCATCGCGCGCTCGCGCTCGACCATGCGGCGCGCGACATAGTCGGTGACGGCCTCGACGATCACAGCGGTGTCGTGCGATTCGGCGAGCACGATGCGGCCGAAGCGGGTGTCCTGGACGAAGCGGTACATCCGCTTGTCGCGCCCCATCACGATGTGGGCGACGACGTCGATCCACAGCCGCGGCGTATCGCCTTGGCTGATGCCTCGGTCGAACAGGTCGATCTGATCAGGGACCTGCGCGAACAGGGGATCGAGCGCGTCGTTGAGGATCTCGAGCCGCGCCACCTCGGCGTCCCTGAGATCGACGACGACACCGGTCCGGTCGGCGGCCTCGATCCGCGCGCGCAGCAATGCATCGCGCAGCCGCACCGGGCGCGGCTGGCCGGGATGGGTCCCGCTGGTCTCGGGCTCTGACATTATCGGCCTCGTCCTCGACATTCCTGCATTAACCTATCAGCAACCATCCCCTCCGCAAAGGCCTACAATTCCAGATACTTACAGCGCCCCACAGCCGCCTCACCTGTACCAAAAACAGACGATCCCACCCAGGCAGGGCCTGGATGGGACCATCCGTCCTTGGGACGTCTTCTTAGGTGAGGTCGGCAGCCGCCTGATCAGGCTGCCGGAGCGCGCTGCGGTTCTTCCACGATCGAGAAGCGGACGCCGGCCTTGTGGCGGCTCTCTTCCGACACCTCGCGCCAGCAGTCCTCGGCTTCCTTGCGGGACTTGAACGGACCTTTGACCTGGGCCGAGCCTTCCACGAGCTTGTGGAAGTTCATCGAACCGAACTCGCCGCCGATCACCCAGAAATTGCTGCCTTTGGTCATTGTCAGTCTCCTATCGAGAGTAGCGTGGTTCGTTAGCCGAACTGGTTCATCGTATTGTGGGCGCCGCCCGCCTTCAGGGCCGCCTCGCCGGCGAAGTACTCCTTGTGGTCGTCGCCGATGTCGGAGCCGGCCATGTTCTGATGCTTCACGCAGGCGATGCCCTGACGGATCTCAGCGCGCTGAACGTTCTTGACGTAGCCGAGCATGCCCTGCTCGCCGAAATACTCCCTGGCCAGATTATCGGTCGAGAGCGCCGCCGTGTGGTAGGTCGGCAACGTGATCAGGTGGTGGAAGATGCCGGCGCGCTTGGCCGAATCCGCCTGGAAGGTGCGGATGCGCTCGTCGGCTTCCTTGGCCAGCGGCGTGTCGTCGTACTCCGCCTTCATCAGCTCGGCACGGTTGTACTTGCTGACGTCCTTGCCGGCTTCCTTCATCGCGTCGTAGACCTGCCAACGGAAATTGAGGGTCCAGTTGAACGAGGGCGAGTTGTTGTAGGCCAGCTTCGCGTTCGGAACCACCTTGCGGATGCGATCGACCATCTTCGCGATCTGCTCGATATGCGGCTTCTCGGTCTCGATCCAGAGCAGGTCGGCGCCGTTCTGCAGGGAGGTGATGCAGTCCAGCACGCAACGGTCTTCGCCGGTGCCCGGGCGGAACTGGTAGAGGTTTGACGGCAGCCGCTTCGGACGCATCATCTTGCCGTTGCGGTTGATGATGACGTCGCCGTTGCGGGCGTTCTCCGCCGTGACTTCCTCGCAATCGAGGAAGCTGTTGTACTGGTCGCCGATATCGCCGGGCTTGTGACTGACGGCGATCTGCTGCGTCAGGCCGGCGCCGAGCGAGTCGGTGCGGGTCACGACGATGCCGTCTTCGACGCCGAGCTCGAGGAAGGCGTGGCGGCAGGCGCGGATCTTCGCCAGGAAGACGTCATGCGGCACGGTGACCTTGCCGTCCTGGTGGCCGCACTGCTTCTCGTCCGAGACCTGGTTCTCGATCTGCAGCGCGCAGGCACCCGCCTCGATCATCTTCTTGGCGAGCAGATAGGTCGCCTCCGCATTGCCGAAACCGGCGTCGATGTCTGCGATGACCGGCACGACATGGGTCTGGAAGTTGTCGATCTTCTCGATCAGCTCCTTCTCACGGGTCTTGTCGCCTTCCTTGCGTGCCTTGTCGAGGGCGCGGAAGATGTCGTTCAGCTCGCGCGAGTCCGCCTGGCGCAGGAAGGTGTAGAGCTCCTCGATCAGCGCCGGCACCGAGGTCTTCTCGTGCATCGACTGGTCGGGCAGCGGTCCGAACTCGGAGCGCAGCGCCGCGATCATCCAGCCCGAGAGATAGAGGTAGGTGCGATCGGTCTTGCCGAAGTGCTTCTTGACCGAGATCAGCTTCTGCTGCGCGATGAAACCGTGCCAGCAGCCGAGCGACTGCGTGTACTTGGTGGGGTCGCCGTCATAGGCGGCCATGTCCGCACGCATCAGGGCCGCGGTGTAGCGGGCGACGTCGAGACCGGTCTTGAAGCGGTTCTGCAGGCGCATGCGCGCGACGGCCTCGGCCGACACGCCGTTCCAGGTCGGCTGGGTCTCGAGGAGCGCCTGGGCCGCCTTGACCTCGTCCAGATAGGAGGACGGGCCCTGGAGGGTGCTGATGCCGCGGGGCTGGTAGTTCATGTGCCTGATCCTTTCGCTGACGATGGCGATGGCTGGCCATCGACATTCTTGACAGTGCATTGCGAGATGCGTGTCAGGAGCTAAACGCGAAAACGAAAAATTCGGATAGAGGGCTTGTTTCTGATTGGTGATGTCATGTAACATCAGAACATGTAATAGATGTTATTTTGTAAATTTTGTAAATCATTAGGTCAACAAGACTGTCCTTGATGCAGGTGGAGATCTGAGCCATGGCCGCCGAGTCCGGCAAGAAACTCTTCGTCGGCCCGCGCTTCCGGAGAATCCGGCAGCAATTGGGGCTGTCGCAGACCCAGATCGCCGAGGGGCTCGGGATCTCGCCGAGCTATGTCAACCTGATCGAACGCAACCAGCGCCCGGTGACGGCCCAAATCCTGCTGCGCCTGGCCGAGGCCTATGACCTCGACCTGCGCGACCTCGCCACCGCCGACGAGGACCGCTTCTTTGCCGAGCTCAACGAGATCTTCTCCGATCCCTTGTTCCGCCAGATCGACGTGCCCAAGCAGGAGCTGCGCGACCTCGCCGAGCTCTGCCCCGGCGTCACCCACGCCCTGCAGCGGCTCTACGCCGCCTATACCGAGGCGCGCCAAGGCGAGACGCTGGCCGCCGCGCAAATGGCCGACCGCGACGTCGGCACGCGCTATGAGACCAATCCGGTCGAGCGCGTGCGCGAGCTGATTGAGGCGAACCGCAACTATTTTCCGGAGCTGGAGCAGGCCGCCGAGACTCTGCGCGATGAACTGAACGTCCCGGCCGAAGGGCTGTATGCGGCGCTCGCGGCGCGGCTGCGTGAAAAGCATTCGATCCAGACCCGCATCATGCCTGTGGACGTGATGCGCGAGACGCTCCGGCGCTTCGACCGGCATCGTCGCCAACTCTTGATCTCCGAGCTGGTCGACCAGCCCGGCCGCGCGTTCCAGCTTGCCTTCCAGCTCGGCCTCGGCGAATGCGCGCAAGCCCTGGAGACCATCATCGGCCGCGCCGGTCCGTTGGACGACGCGCCGCGTCGCCTGTTCCGCATCACGCTCGGCAACTATTTTGCAGCGGCGGTGATGATGCCCTACCCTGCGTTCCTGGCCGCAGCCGAAGCGCTCAATTACGACATCCATGTGCTGGCGCAACGCTTCAATTCCGGCTTCGAGCAGGTCTGCCACCGTCTCACCACCCTGCAGCGGCCGAACGCGCGCGGCATTCCGTTCTTCCTTCTGCGTGTCGACAATGCCGGCAACGTCTCGAAGCGCTTCTCCTCCGGCACCTTCCCGTTCTCGAAATTCGGCGGCACCTGCCCGCTGTGGAACGTGCACTCGACCTTCGACACGCCGGACCGCCTGCTCAAGCAGGTGATCGAGCTGCCGGACGGCACGCGCTATTTCTCGATCGCGCAGATGGTACGCCGCCCCGTCGCGCCGCACCCGTTGCCGCAGCCGCGTTTCGCTATCGGCCTCGGCTGCGAGATCCGTCACGCCGCACGACTGACCTATGCCGCCGGCATCGACCTGGAGAAAACCGAGGGCACGCCGATCGGCGTCAACTGCCGCCTGTGCGAGCGCGAAAACTGCGCGCAGCGCGCCGAGCCCCCGATCACGCGCACGCTGATCCTGGACGAGACGACGCGGCGGGTGTCGAGCTTCGCGTTTTCGAATGCACGGGAGTTGTGAGAGGGCGCAGGACCGTGTCCCGGACGCGCTGCAGCGTGTAACGCTGCTGCGCAGAGCCGGGACCCAGGAGCTGCGAATTCCCGTCTCGCATGGCCCCGGCTCTGCAGCGCACCGCCGAAGTGGCGCTGCGCTGCGTCCGGGGCACGATACTATCGTCCCCTACGCCAGCGTATGCACGATCACCGGCCCCGCTGCCGCGCTCGCATGGCCCGCCAGCAGCGGCCCCAGATCCTGCTCGATCCAGGCGATCGCGCGCCGGTTCGCCTCCTCCGCCTGCTCGAACTTGTCGAAGATCGAGATCGCGGTCACCGTATCGTCGCCGGCATAGACGACGTAGTAGGCGCGGAAACCGTCGACGTCGCTGATGATCGGAACGGCGCCGTCCTTGATGCGGCGCGCCAGCTCTTCCGCACTCCCGCTTTTCGCCTTGGCCTGACGGATGGCGGCATACATGGCATCCTCCTCCGGCTATCTGGACTCTGGGCCTGGTACCCGGAGCGAATGATACGCCGAAGCACGCCGCCGATCCACGCTTGGTTAACCCCGCACTAATCCGCCCGCGCGATCCGCAACCAGGGATTAAGCGCGCCTCAACATCGGCGCCTTAGTCTCGCCCCACTCACGTTTCGCAAACAACGGCGGCCTATTCTGCCGGGCGAAGTGACATCAGGGGGTTCATCATGCGCATTGCGTTGCTGCTGACCGCAACCATTGTCGGCGCGCTCTTCGCCAATCCATCCCATGCCGGGTCGCTCGATGCCGAGGCGGCGCAGTCGTTGCCGCCGGGCTTCCAGGGCTACCGCGGCTACATGTTCGACCTGTCGGAGAACTCCGACCGCAAGGACGTCGACAAGCTCACCGCCAATCTGAAGCAGCAGATCGATGCCGTCGAAGCGGCCGGCCTGTCGCCGCGCGTGCTGCGCTTCTTCCGCACCGTGCCGATCATCGCGAGCGAGCTCGCCTGCCTTGACGAAGGCGCCGCAACCGCCTGCTACGGCCGCGTCGCTCCCAATGTCGAGCGCCGCGTGCCGCGAACGCTGACGGTGTGGGACCACGACAAGCAGCGCTGGACCAATCCGAACGCCGTCGACCTCGCGGTCGATTCGGGGCTCGGCGTCATCATGCTGCGGCCGGACATGATGCGCTACGAAAAGGAGGCCGTGCTGCTGCACGAGCTCCTCCACGCCTATCACGCGCGGCTGCTGCCGGACGGCTACGCCAACAAGGGCGTGATCGCCTATTACGCGCTGGCCAAGTCCAAGGACATGTTGCCCAAGGAAGCCTATGCGATGAAGAATCCCATGGAATTCTTTGCGGTGACCGCCAGCATCTTCCTGGCCGGAAAAAGCGAATTCCACGATCCGAAATCGCGCGAGGCGCTCAAGCAGAAGATGCCGGACTATTACAAATACCTGGTCGGCGTGTTCGGCTTCGACCCCGAGCCGGCGGCATCGAACGGCCCCGTGGCCTCGCTGAAGTGAGGCAGAGCTAGCGTCCTCTCAAGCGAGCCAGCCAAAGAGCCGCGCAAAATGCGCGGCTTTTTTGCTTCGTAAGTCGGAAGCTGCGGATGACGCGCTGGCGGGAATTGCCAAGGCGGGGCCCGATCTGCATAGTCCCGCCGCATCGATATCGTTTTTCGAAGAGGATGAGAGAACATGGCGGACGCCGACCTGGATGTCGTGATCCGGCAATTGGCCAGACAGCTGCATACGGGCCTGATGACCCGCGCCAAGGAGCGGCGGGATCGCTTCAACGGCCTTGCGGCCAAGGCCAAGGGCAAGGAGACCGGCGAGCGCTTCAAGATGATGGCCAAGGCCATCATGGAGCAGGCCACTGCGGCCGCCAAGCGCCTCCAGATGTCCGCCGACAACGTCGCCGACAGCTACGCGCGATCGATGCGTCTGGCCGCCAGCACGCCGGTCGCAGTGAAGGTGGAAAAGAAGGCGAAGGAAAAGCCCGAGAAGAAGGCCAAGGCGAAGAAGGCTAAGGCCAAGAAGGCGAAATAACCCACTTACCGCGGCGGCGCAGAGACCCGGGTCGGCTCGGCGCTGGCGAGCTCGGCGAGCTTGGCGCGCGCTGCCTCTCGCGCCCCGCCGCTCTTGCCGGCAGGCAGCGCCAGCGCGGCCTCGAAATCGGCGCGGGCATCGTCGGCCTGGCCGCGGGCGAGGAACGCGAGGCCGCGATCGAGACGGGCCTGCGCGTCGGAGGGATCGAGGCGGACCGCCGTGTTGTAGCTCAGGATGGCGCGATCGAGTTCGCCCATGGCGGCGAGCGCAAGACCACGCTGGTGATAGGGCGCGGCGAGCTTGGGATCATGCGCGATCGCCTCGTCATAATCCGCAATGGCCCCCTCGAGTTCGCCGTTCTGCCGGCGCGCCAGCGCCCGCTCGCGATAGAGCGAGGCGCGGTGGGGATTGAGATGGATGGCCTCGTCGAAGTCGGCGATCGCCCGCCTGAAGTCGCCGTGACGCAGCGCGATCCGTCCACGCCCCTCATAGGCAAAGGCGATCAGCGAGCCGCGGAGCGGCGAGAAGCCGATCACGGCCGAGCAGATGTCGGGATCGTCCTCGTCGCCGCAATTGACGACCATGTGCGTGGACAGGCCGACGAGCACGCAAAGAACGATCAGCAAGGGTATGGCAGCTCTGGTCATCTTCGACGGTGGCCGGCAGCGCGCCGGCCACGCATCCCCTTTCGAAGGAATGGTCACGTCGAGGTGTTAGCACCGGCCGGGACGACCCTATGTGCGCCAAGTCACAAAGCCGCAAATCCTCACCGGTTCCGTTAGCCCCAGGGACCGCGGGAAGGACCGCGGGAAGATCCACGTGACGAGGAGCGGCCCCAGGGACCGCGCGGCGGGTAGTTCTCGTTGGCCCCGACCGACGGCGCCGCCCGCCCGCCGAGCTCGGCCGCGAGTTGCTGGAGGGCGGCGACACGGTTCTGCGTCGAAGGATGGGTGGCGAACAGGTTGTCCACGCCGTGGCCCGACAGCGGATTGATGATGAACATGTGCGCGGTCGCGGGATTCCGTTCGGCCTCGTAGTTCGGCACCTGATGCGCGGCACCCTCGATCTTCACCAGCGCGGAGGCCAGCCACATCGGCTGGCCCACGATGCGCGCGCCGAGATTGTCGGCGGCGTATTCGCGGGTGCGGCTGATCGCCATCTGCACCAGCATGGCGCCGAGCGGAGCAAGGATCATCATCAGGATCGAGCCGACGATGCCCGGACCATTGTTGTTCTCGCGATTGCCGCCGAAGAACATGCCGAACTGGGCCAGCATGGAGATCGCGCCCGCGATGGTCGCGGTAATGGTCATCAGAAGCGTGTCATGATGCTTGATGTGCGCGAGCTCGTGCGCGATCACGCCTGCGAGCTCCTCGCGGCTGAGCTGGTTCATCAGGCCGGTGGTGATGGCGACCGCGGCGTTCTCGGGGTTGCGGCCGGTCGCGAACGCATTGGGCTGCAGCTCGTCCATCACGAACACGCGCGGCATCGGCAAGCCGGCACGGCCCGCAAGCTCGGCGACGAGGCCGACCAGCTCCGGTGCGGTCGAACGGTCGACCTCATGGGCGCCGTACATCGACAGCACCATGCGGTCGGAGTTCCAGTAGGTGAAGAGATTGGTCGCGGCGGCAATGACGAGCGCGATCATGGCGCCCGAGGCGCCGCCAATGAGATAGCCGACGCCCATGAACAGGGCGGTCAGGCCTGCGAGCAGCATTGCGGTACGAAAATAGTTCATGGCCGTCTCCTAAGACCGGCCGCGGGCGAACCTCCGGCCGGCATCCACGAGGTATGAATGCGGCGGGAGACCGCAAGGTTCGTGCGTCGCCGAGCCGCAGATCCAGGGCAGTGCGGCCAGCCTTTCGGCCCACGCTAAACCTTGACGGTTATTTGCACAAAAACACACGTTGGCATTTAGCAACCTGGAAAGCGCAGCATTGGCTTAATCCGCGGTTGCCGGGCACCTCGCACGGTTCTTGTGCATTGGCCGGTTCCGTTGGCATCTCGTCAGCAAGGTGACCGTCATGATGGACCGCTCACGCACCGCTTCCGTCGACCCCACACCCACTCCCCCCCTAACGAGAGCAAGACTGACGCGAAGGGCTTGCAGGAGACGCTGCACGAGCAGCTGTTCGCCAATGACGAGCCCAGCCATGCGCCGGACGGGCAGACGGCGCCGGAATCCGGACGCCGCTGGTCGTATCTGCGGCGCGGTGCCAAGATCGCCATCGGGCTCGCCATCGTCGCCGTGTTCGGCTGGCTGCCGCTGCGCGCGGTCTGGGAGAATTCGAGTGTCGAGGCGGTGCTGAACTCCCGCCTCGTCACCTTGCGCACGCCGATCGGCGGCCGCGTGGCGGCTGCTCAGCGCGTCAGCGACCAGGCCAAGCTCGAAGCCGGAACCGTGGTTCTGCGCGTCGTGAACTCGCGCAGCGATCGGACCCGGCTCGACGATCTCCGGCGGCAGAAAGCGCGCCTCGAGAACGAGCGGCCGAGCCTTGCCGCCAAGCTTGCCTTGGCCCAGGCCGCACAAAAGGATCTTGCGCGGCAGGCCGCGCAATTCCGCGACGGACGCGTGCTCCAGCTCGAGGCCCGCATCGCCGAGATCCAGACCTCGATCGAGGCGGCGGCGGCGCGGCGCGAGGAGGCCAGCGCCACCGTCGAACGAGCCTCGGCGCTGGCCAGATCCGGGAATGTCTCGACCGTCGAGCTGTCGCGGCTGACGCGCGAGCTCTCTGTGTCACAGCAGACCGAGCTCGGCGCGCGCACGCGGCTGGATGCCGCCAGGGTCGAGCTCGCCGCGGCGCAGAACGGCTCGTTCCTCGGCGACAGCTATAACGACCGGCCGAGCTCGGTGCAGCGCGAAGAGGAGATGCGTCAGCGCGCCGGCGACCTCGAGGCCGATCTTGCTCGCACCGACACCGAGATCGCCTGGCTCGCCAACGAGATCATCGTCGAGGAGGTCCGTTTCGCCGATATGTCGGAAGCCAACATCACGACACCCGTCGCGGGGCGTGTCTGGGAGATGATGACCTCGCCGGGCGAGGACGTGCAGGCCGGCCAGCCCCTGCTCAAGGTGCTCGATTGCAGCGGCGCCGTCATCACCGCCAATGTCACCGAGAACGTCTACAACCGCTTGCACCTCGGCGATCACGCCACCTTCGAGCCGAATGATGGCGGCGAGCCGCTCTTCGGCACCGTGGTCAATCTGACCGGCGCCGCCGGCGCGCCCGCCAATCTCGCCATCAACCCGGATGCGCTGAGCAAGGAGCCCTATCGCGTGACCGTGGCATCGCGCGATGCCGCGACCCGCGCCTGCACCGTGGGACGCACCGGCCGCGTCGTGTTCGCCCGGCATGAGTCCACGCCGTGACGGCGGCGCTGACGCCCGGCCTGATTGCGCTCGGCGCCTTCATGGCGATCGTTCCGCTGCTCAGGCGCGACAGCACGATGGCGCGCTCGTGCGTGGCCGTCGTGTCGGTGGCGTTGCTGCTGCGCTATCTCCATTGGCGCATCACCTCGACGCTCCCGCCGCCGCATCTGACTGTCGACGCTGTGATCGGCTACCCTTTCATGCTGCTGGAGGCAGCCTCGCTGGTCGCGGTCGTGTTGTCGCTGCTGTTCCTGAGCCGGACGCGCGACCGCACCGGGGCGGCGAAGATCGACGGCCGCGCCACCGACCCGCGTGCGCCGTTGATCGACGTCTTCATCTGCACCTACAACGAGGAACGGTCGATCCTCGAGCGCACCATCATCGGCGCGACCGGCATGGCCTATGGCCACTACCGCGTCTGGGTACTGGACGACGGACGGCGGCCCTGGCTACGGCGCCTTTCGGGCGAACTCGGCTGCCACTATCTCACGCGGCACGATAACCTCCACGCGAAGGCCGGCAACATCAACCATGCACTCAGGCATGTCGGCGCGCTGCCGGAGCGGCCGGAATTCGTCGCCATTCTCGATGCGGACTTCGTGCCGCGGCCCGATTTCCTTGCGCGTACCATCCCGCTCATGGACGACGAGTCGGTCGGCGTGGTGCAGACGCCGCAGCACTTCATCAATCCAGATCCGATCCAGACCAACCTCGCCGCGACCGATGTCTGGCCCGACGAGCAACGCTTTTTCTTCGACATCCTGCTGCCGGCCAAGGACGCCTGGGGCGTCGCGTTTTGTTGCGGCACCTCGTCCCTCATTCGCTATGCCGGACTGATGCAGATCGGCGGATTTCCGATCGATTCGGTGACCGAGGACTACCTCGTCACGCTGCGCCTCAAGGAATGCGGCCTCAACACGATCTATCTCAACGAGCGCCTGACGATCGGGCTCGCGCCGGAGGGGCTGAAGGAATACATCACCCAGCGCGCACGCTGGTGCCTCGGCTTGATGCAGATCGTGCGCGGTCGCAGCGGACCGCTCTCGCGGGACTCGAAGCTGTCCCTTATAGACCGGCTCTCGCTGACCGACGCCTTCATGAGCTGGTCGGCGGTCTACGCCGCGAAGGTGGCGGGCCTCGTCGTGCCCTGGTTGTTCCTGCTTTTCGGCATCAAGGCGGTTCAGGCCGACCTCACCGAGCTGTTGCGCTTCTTTCTGCCGTTCTATGTCTGGCATGGTCTCAGCATGGCCTGGCTGTCGCGCGGCCGCTCGCTGGCGATGATGACGGATGTCTCGCAGCTCATCGCGGCGCCTGCAGTGCTCACGGCGGTGGCGATCGGACTGTTGAAGCCGACAGGACACAAGTTCAAGGTCACCGCGAAAGGCGGCGACCGCAACAGGCGATTCGTCGAATGGCCGCTGCTGCGGCTCTATGGCAGCGCGCTCGTCGTCACGCTCGCAGCCATCGCCTATGCCTTCATCCTGCACCTGCGCGGCGAGAACGTCGCCTATGGCGGACTGCCCCTGGCCTGGAGCCTCTATAACGCGGTCATCCTCACCGTGGTCTGCTTCGTCTGCATCGAGCAGCCGCGCAAGCGAAAGGCGGAGCGGTTCAGCCGCAATGAGACCGTCCTGCTGCGTCACGGCGGCAGGTCGCATCTCGCGCGGCTCGGCGACATCTCCATCACGGGCGCCCGCCTGATCGATCCCGATCCGCCGGCGCCGGGCAGCACGATCGAATGCCGAATCTACGGCCGCCCGATCGCGGCCGTCGTGGTGCGGCGGACGGCGGACGGATTCGCCGTGCGGTTCGAGGAAGGCATGGATACGCGCGTGCACGCGATCAGGGCATTCTATGCCGGCGAGTATGTTCGCGCCTTTCGGGGAGTGAGGGCGCTCCCGGTCGGGAAAGCGTTGCTGATGCGGCTGTTCGGCTAGGCCGACGCAACATCACCTGCGTTTCCTCTGCTGGTGGAGCATCGAAAGGATGGCTTGAGGCCATCAATTCTCCTAAACTTCAAGCGAATCCACGCCAGTCCTTTTCCCCGCCGGAACCCCTATGGTCCAGACCCGATTTCTGATCGCGGCCGTCACGCTTTTCGCATGTACCGCCACCGCTTCCGCCCAGATGCTTCCACCTCCCGCCAGGCCCGCAGCGCCCAAGGCGCCCTCGCCGCGCGCAGCTTCGTGCCACAATGGCGCGAGCTTCGATCGTTTCCTGGCCGACGTGAAGCAACAGGCGGTGGCCGCCGGCGTGTCGCAGCGGACGATCGCAGAGGCCTCGCCGTATCTCGTCTACGACCAGGGCATCGTCAATCGCGACCGCGGCCAGCGCGTGTTCGGCCAGCTCTTCACCGAATTTGCCGGCCGCATGGCCGCCCCCTATCGCATGCAGAACGGGCAGCAGCATATCAAGCGATACGCCGCAGCGTTTGCACGCGCCGAAAAGGAATATGGCGTGCCGCCGGCCGTGATTGCCGCCTTCTGGGGCCTCGAGAGCGATTTCGGCGCCAACATGGGCAATCTGCCGACGCTGAAATCGCTGGTGTCGCTTGCCTATGACTGCCGCCGCTCCGAGATGTTCGTGGGCGAGACCATCGCCGCGCTGAAGATCATCGACCGCGGCGATCTGCATCCCGACGAGATGATCGGCTCCTGGGCCGGCGAGCTCGGGCAGACGCAATTCCTGCCCGTGCACTACGTGAACTATGCGGTCGATTATGACGGCGACGGACGGCGCGACCTGCTGCGCTCGCCAGCCGACGTGATCGGCTCGACCGCGAACTACATCGCCAATGGTTTGAAGTGGCGGCGCGGCGAGCCGTGGCTGGAGGAGATCAAGGTGCCGTCCAACCTGCCGTGGGAGAAGACCGATCTCACGGCGCGCGAGCCGCGCTCGACATGGGCGCAGATGGGCGTCACCTATCCCGACGGACGTCCGCTGCCGAGTGACAACCTTTCGGCATCCGTGCTGCTGCCGATGGGACGCCATGGTCCCGCCTTCCTGGCCTATCCGAATTTCGCGGCCTACACCGAGTGGAATAACTCGCTGATCTACTCGACCACGGCGGGCTATCTCGCCTCGCGCATTGCCGGTGCCGCGCCGATGCGCAAGCCGTCGGCGCCGGTCGCGCAATTGCCGTTCAACGAGCTCAAGGAATTGCAGCAGCTGCTGGTGCGTGCCGGCTTCAATGTCGGCAAGGTCGACGGCGTACTCGGTCAGCAGAGCCGCGCTGCGGTGAAGGCGATGCAGATCAAGTACGGCCTGCCGGCCGATTCCTGGCCGACGGCCGAGCTCCTCGCCCGCATGCGCGGCGGCAGCACGGCGCAAGCGCAGCCCCAGGCGACGATTCGGTAGAATTTTCGCACTGCACAGGCCACTTGCGACGATTGTATTTTTCCGTGAGCCCCCCATGTGAGTGACTCAGGTTTTCTCCTGAGATTTCCCACCATTGAAGCGAGCATCACATGTCCTTCTACGACGCCGTCGTCCCCGCCTATCTGCAGATGCTGAACAGCGTGACCGGGCTGCTCACCAAAGCTGAGGCGCATTGCGCGGCGAAAAAGATCGATCCCGGCGTCCTGCTCGGCTCGCGCCTGTTCCCGGACATGTTGCCGTTGTCGAGGCAGGTCCAGCTCGTCAGCGATTTTGCCGCCAAGGGCTGCGCCCGGCTCACTCACAGCGAAGTGCCCACGACGCCCGACACCGAGACCAGCTTCGCGGAATTGAAGCAGCGGCTCGCGAAGACGATCGACTACGTCAAGTCGTTCAAGCCCGAGCAGTTCGAAGGCGCCGATGCCAGGGACGTCACCTTCCCGGCTGGGCCCGACAAATCCATCACCATGAAAGGCCAGCAATTCCTGAGCTCGTTCTCGCTGCCGAATTTCTATTTCCACGCCGCGACCGCCCATGGCATCCTGCGTCACAACGGCGTCGAAATCGGCAAGCGCGACTTCATGGGGACGAACTGATTTTCCGGATCGCACGGCCGCGTAGCGAAATTCCGCTGCTGCGGCCGGAATTGCACATGAATTATGCTGCGCGGGCGCTGCCGCGCAGCTCGCCTGCACTTTCCGTATGGCTCATCCCTTGCGCCTGATGTCGCGATGCACAAGTGTTCGGGACCTCTCACCGCCTGGAAGCATTTCCCATGAGCCGTTCGACGAAATTGTTCGAGACCTACAAGCTCGGCCCCATCACGCTGGCCAATCGCCTGGTGATGGCGCCGCTGACGCGCAACCGTGCCGTGCCCGGCACGTTCGTTCCGAGTCCGCTGGCGGCCGACTATTACGGCCAGCGCGCCTCCGCAGGGCTCCTGATCACCGAAGCGAGCCAGGTCTCGCAGCAGGGCCAAGGCTATCAGGACACGCCCGGCATCTATACCAAGGATCAGGTCGCCGGCTGGCGCAAGGTCACGGATCGCGTGCATGAGCGCGGCGGCAAGATCTTCATCCAGCTCTGGCATGTCGGCCGCATCTCGCATGTCGACCTCCAGGCGAATGGCGCCGCTCCGGTCGCGCCGAGCGCGATCCGCGCCAAGGGCAAGACCTTCGTCAACGGCACCTTCGCCGACGTCTCCGAGCCGCGCGCGCTCGAACTCTCCGAAATTCCCGGGATTATCGACGACTTCAAGCGTGCGACGAAGAACGCCCTGGAAGCCGGCTTCGACGGCGTCGAGATCCACGGCGCCAACGGCTATCTGCTCGACCAGTTCGCGCGGGACGGCGCCAACAAGCGCACCGATGCCTATGGCGGCTCCATCGAGAACCGCGCCAGGCTGATGTTGGAAGTCGCCAAGGCCGTCGCCGCAGAGGCCGGCGGCGATCGCACCGGCATTCGTATCTCGCCGGTGACGCCGGCCAACGACCTCTCGGACAGCAACCCGCAACCGCTGTTCGATCACATCGTCGACGGCCTCAGCGCGCTCAAGCTGGTCTATCTCCATGTCGTCGAGGGTGCCACCGGCGGGCCGCGCGACATTGCACCGTTCGACTATGCGTCCCTGCGCAAGCGCTTCGCCGGCGCCTACGTCGCCAACAACGGCTATGATTTCGACCTCGCGACCAAGGTGCTGGACGCGAACGCGGCCGATCTCATCGCCTTCGGCAAGCCGTTCATCTCCAACCCCGACCTGGTCGAACGGCTGAAGCGGGGCGCGGCGCTGAACGACTGGGACAAGAACACGTTCTACGGCGGCGGCGCGAAGGGATACACGGATTATCCGACGCTGGCGGCCGAGCCGGCGGAGTGAGGTTCCGCGCTCTCCGCCGTCATTGCGAGGAGCGCTTGCGACGAAACAATCCAGAATCTTTCCGAGGTGACAGCCTGGATTGCTTCGCGAAGCCTGTCATCGGGCCGCGCTTCGCGCGGACCCGTTGGCTCGCAAGGACGATGTGGAGACGGCGTGCCGAATTGACGAAAAAGAAAAAGGCCGGGATCGCTCCCAGCCTTTCGTGCTTGTGACTCTCCGAGCGCCGATTACTTCGCTTCGGCGCGCTTGGGTGGGCTCGCCGGCCACGACTTGATCAGCGTGTCGTAGTCGACCGTCTCACCCTTCGGCTTCTCGTTGGCGAGCTTGCGCTGGGGCGCGACGGTGCCGTCCTTTTCTGCCTTGGCGAACCAGTACTCTGGCTTCTCCTTCTTGTGGAGCTTCGGACCGCAGGCGCCCTGCACGCCGGACTTCTCCAGGCGCTCCATGACGGAATCCTGAGCGGCGGCCAGCGCATCCATCGCGGCTTGCGGCGTCTTCGCACCGGACGAGGCGTCGCCGATGTTCTGCCACCAGAGCTGCGCGAGCTTCGGATAGTCGGGCACGTTGTTGCCGGTCGGGGTCCACTGCACACGCGCGGGCGAGCGGTAGAACTCGATCAGGCCGCCGAGCTTCGGCGCACGCTCGGTGAACGACTTATCCCAGATGTCGGATTCACGGACGAAGGTGAGACCGACATGGCTCTTCTTCAAGCTTACCGACTTGGAGACGATGAACTGGAGATAGAGCCAGGCCGCCTTGCGGCGGTCCGGCGGGGTCGACTTCAGCAGCGTGAGCGAACCGGCGTCCTGGTAGCCGAGCTTCATGCCTTCCTTCCAGTAGGCGCCGTGCGGCGAAGGAGCCATGCGCCATTTCGGCGTACCGTCCGCGTTCATCACGGCGATGCCCGGCTTCACCATGTCGGCGGTGAAGGCGGTGTACCAGAACATCTGCTGGGCGATGTTGCCCTGCGCCGGCACGGGACCGGACTCGGAGAAGGTCATGCCCTGGGCCTGCGGCGGCGCGTACTTCTTCATCCACTCGAGATATTTGGTGATCGAGTAGACCGCCGCCGGTCCGTTGGTATCGCCACCGCGCTCGACGGAAGAACCCACCGGACGGCAGCCCTCCATGCGGATGCCCCATTCGTCGACCGGCAGACCGTTCGGAATGCCCTTGTCGCCGTTGCCGGCCATCGACAGCCAGGCGTCGGTGAAGCGCCAGCCCAGCGAGGGGTCCTTCTTGCCATAGTCCATATGGCCATAGACCTTGACGCCGTTGATCTCCTTGACGTCGTTGGTGAAGAACTCGGCGATGTCCTCATAGGCGGACCAGTTCACGGGCACGCCGAGTTCGTAGCCGTACTTGGCCTTGAACCTGGCCTTGAAGTCGGGATTGGTGAACCAGTCGTAGCGGAACCAGTAGAGGTTGGCGAACTGCTGATCGGGCAGCTGATAGAGCTTGCCGTCCGGCCCGGTGCCGAACGACTTGCCGATGAAGTCGTTGACGTCGAGCATAGGGTCGGTGACGTCCTTGCCCTCGCCCGTCATGTAGTCCGACAGCGCGATGGTCTGACCGTAGCGGAAATGGGTGCCGATCAGGTCGGAGTCGTTGATCCAGCCGTCATAGACGTTCTTGCCGGACTGCATCTGGGTCTGGAGCTTCTCGACGACGTCACCTTCCTGGATGAGATCGTGCTTGAGCTTGATGCCGGTGAGTTCGGAGAACGCCTTGGCCAGCGTCTGCGCCTCGTATTCATGAGTCGTGATGGTCTCGGAGACGACGTTGATCTCCATGCCCTTGAAGGGCTCGGCCGCCTTTGCGAACCACTCCAGCTCCTTCTTCTGGTCCTCCTTCGACAGCGTCGAAGGCTGGAATTCCGCGATCCATTTCTGGATCACGGCCTCGTCGGCGGCGCGCACCGGCGCCGACATGGCGAGCGACACCGCAAGAAGCGCGGCGGTGCTGGACATTGTCAAAAAGCTATTCTTGGTCAATGGACCTTTCCTTCTCCTAAACTGTCGCATGTTGTTCCTCCGTTGCAGCGACAAATTTTTATACAGGCCCGGGTTGGCCCCCGGATCTGGCCGTCCCTTCGCGAGTTTCAGACCGTGCGGAAGATGAGCGCGGCCGTGACCAGCGAAATTCCACTTGCGAGCCACAGGCTCGAAATCTCAAAACCCTCCTCGCCGACCGGCAGCGTGGCAATGGGATCGGTGCCGACGAGACCGATCCACACGAGATGGATGACGGCGGCCGCGATCAGCGAGATGAACAGGCGATCGCCGCGCGTGGTCGGGATCCGCAGCACGCCGACGCGCTCGGCCTCGGGATAGACCGCGGCGAGCCAGGTCATCACGGCCAGGGTGCAGGCGAGCGCGACGAAGAAGATCGCGGTCGGCAGTGTCCAGGCCATCCATGCGATAGATTCCATGGTTGCCTCCCTACACGCGGCCGAGCGCGAAACCGCGCGCGATATAGTTGCGGACGAACCAGATCACCAGCGCGCCCGGAATGATGGTGAGCACGCCGGCGGCAGCGAGCAGGCCCCAGTCCATGCCGGCGGCTGACACCGTGCGCGTCATGATCGCGGCGATCGGCTTGGCATGCACCGAGGTCAGCGTGCGCGCGAGCAGCAGCTCGACCCAGGAGAACATGAAGCAGAAGAAGGCAGCGACGCCGATGCCGCTCGCGATCAGCGGCACCAGGATCTTGATGAAGAAGCGCGGGAAGGAATAGCCGTCGAGGAAGGCGGTCTCGTCGATCTCGCGCGGCACGCCGGAGACGAAGCCTTCCAGGATCCACACCGCGAGCGGCACGTTGAAGATGCAGTGCGCCAGCGCGACCGCCCAGGGCGTATCGAACAGGCCGATCGCCGAATAGAGATTAAAGAACGGCAGCGCGTAGACCGCGGCCGGCGCCATGCGGTTCGACAACAGCCAGAAGAACAAATGCTTGTCGCCGAGGAAACGGTAGCGCGAGAAGGCGTAAGCCGCCGGCAGCGCCACCGCGATCGAGATGATGGTGTTGAGGACGACGTATTCGAGCGAGTTGATGTAGCCGGAATACCAGCTCTCGTCGGTGAAGATGCGCTGATAGTGCTGCAGCGTCGGATTGTGCGGCCATAGCGTCATCGTCGAGACGATCTCGCTGTTGGTCTTGAAGCTCATGTTGACGAGCCAGTAGATCGGCAACAGCAGGAAGACCAGGAATAGCCCCATGATGAGGCGGCGGCCGGGAATCGAATGCATCAGGCCACTCCTTCCCTAGGCTTGAGTGCGGGCACGGGCTTGAGCCCGACCGAAGGCTTGGGCTCCACCGCCGGCTCGCTCGAAGCCTGGACTTTGCGTTCGACGCCGGCATTGGTCATGACGGTGTAGAAGATCCAGCACACGATCAGGATGATGAGGTTGTAGACCAGCGACAGCGCCGCGGCCTTGCCGAGGTCGAACTGGCCGAGCGCGATCTTGACGAGCTCGATCGATACGAAGGTCGTGGAATTGCCCGGCCCGCCGCCGGTGACGACGAACGGCTCGGTGTAGATCATGAAGCTGTCCATGAAGCGGAGCAGCACGGCGATCAGCAGCACGCGATTCATCTTCGGCAGCTGGATCGCCTTGAATACGGCCCAGCGCGAGGCGCCGTCGATCTGGGCGGCCTGGTAATAGGCTTCGGGAATCGACTTCAGGCCGGCGTAGCAGAGCAGCGCAACGAGGCTGGTCCAGTGCCAGACGTCCATCACGATGACGGTGACCCAGGCATCGACCTCATTTGAGACGTAGTTGTAGTCGATGCCGATGGCGTTGAGGGTATAGCCGAGCAGCCCGATGTCGGGCCGGCCGAAAATCTGCCAGATCGTGCCGACCACGTTCCAGGGAATCAGCAGCGGCAGCGCGAGGATGATCAGGCAAGCGGCGACCGTCCAGCCTTCGCGCGGCATCGACAACGCGACGACGATGCCGACCGGCACCTCGATGGCGAGGATCACCAGCGAGAAGAACAGGTTGCGTCCGAGGGAGGCGAGGAAGCGGCCGCCGAGATCGGTCGAGGGATCGAGCAGCTCCTTGAACCAGCCGACGCCGTTCCAGAAGAACTGGTTGTTGCCGAAGGTGTCCTGCATCGAATAGTTCACCACCGTCATCAGCGGCAGCACCGCCGAGAAGGCGACGACCAGGAACACCGGCAGCACCAGGAACCAGGCTTTTTGGTTGACGGTCTTGTCCATCAGGCGGCTCCCTCCACCAGAAGGCTGTCGGCATAGACGTGAACGTGCGACGGATCGAATTTCAGCCCGGCGGTGCCGTCCGCGCTTGTGAAGCCCGCCGGCGCGCGCGCGGCCAGCTTCGCATCGCCGACGCGCACGCGCGCGAAACGGATGCGGCCAAGATCGTCGATGCGCTCGATCCTCGCGGTGAGCAGGCCGGGCCCGGGCGCAACGACCTCGACGAATTCCGGACGAACCCCGATCTCGATCTTCGCGCCCGCAGGCAGATTGTCGTAAGCGCGATTGAGCGCGATGACGTGGCCGCCGACCCTGGCCTCGCGTCCCCTCACCTCCGCCGGCAGGATGTTCATGCCGGGCGAGCCGATGAAATACCCGACGAACGTGTGCGCAGGCTTGTCGAACAGCTCGGCCGGGGTGCCGCTCTGCACCACGCGGCCATCATGCATGACGACGACGGTGTCTGCGAAGGTCAGCGCCTCGGTCTGGTCGTGGGTGACGTAGATCATCGTGAGATCGAGCTCGCGATGCAGCGCCTTCAGCTTCGAGCGCAGCTGCCATTTCAGCTCGGGATCGATCACCGTCAGCGGCTCGTCGAACAGCACGGCGGCAACGTCCGAGCGGACCAGGCCGCGGCCGAGCGAGATCTTCTGCTTGGCGTCGGCCGTGAGGCGCGTCGCCTTGCGATCGAGATAAGGCTCGAGGTCGAGCAGGCGGCCGATCTCGGCGACGCGCTTGTCGATCTCGGCCCTCGGTACGCCGCGGTTCTTCAGCGGAAACGCCAGGTTCTGCCCCACCGTCATGGTGTCGTAGATCACCGGAAACTGGAACACCTGGGCGATGTTGCGCTTCTGGGTCGACAGCGGTGTGATGTCCTTGCCGTCGAACAGGATCTTCCCCCGCGACGGCGTGATGATGCCGGAGATGACGTTCAGCAGCGTGGTCTTACCGCAACCGCTCGGTCCCAGCAGCGCATAGGCGCCGCCCTGACGCCAGGTCATGGTGACAGGCTTGAGCGCAAAGCTCTCCGGTGGGGCGTTATTGCCGCCGTAGGAGTGCGCGAGATCGACGAGGTCAATGCGGGCCATGGCGCATGCCTCCTCAGGAGCTTTTATTAGTTGACGCGTTTTCTTCACGCGATCCGCTACGCACTTCGCTTGAAAACGCTATGCCAGGTGCGGCGACCAGACGGTCAGCCGCATCGAACACAAACACATCATTCGGATCGAGCACGGCGTCGAGCGTCTGGCCCGGCTCGAATTCGTGCACGCCGTGCAGCACCGCCACCCAGTTCGATCCGTCGCGGGTCAGATGCACGAAACTCTCCGAACCGGTGATCTCGGTCACCGTAACAGTGGCATGGAAGGCATGGCGGTCGGCCTCGCCATTGGCGAGCGCGAGCTGATGCGCGCGAAAGCCGACGCGATAGGCGCCGTCAGCCAGCGACGCATACAGCCCCGAGGCCGGTGACGCGATGCCGCCGGCATATTGCACGGAGCCATTCTTCTTCTCGATGCCGACAAGATTGAGCGGCGGATCTGAAAAGACCTGCGCGACGCGCAAGGTCTGCGGCCGGCGGTAGACGTTAGCGGTCTCGCCCATCTGCAGCGCCTGGCCCTCCCACATGCACACCGTGTTGCCCCCGAGCAGCAGCGCCTCGGTCGGCTCGGTGGTGGCATAGACGAAGATCGCGCCCGAGGCCTCGAAGATGCGCGGCAGCTCGGCGCGCAGCTCCTCGCGCAGCTTGTAGTCGAGATTGGCGAGCGGCTCGTCGAGCAGCACGAGATCGGCGCCCTTGACCAGCGCGCGTGCGATCGCGGTGCGCTGCTGCTGGCCGCCGGAGAGCTGGAGCGGCGTGCGCTTCAGGAACGGCTCGAGCCGCAGCAGCTTTGCCGCCTCGGCGACGCGCGCCTCGATCTCGTCGCGCGGCTTGCCCTGCACGCGCAAGGGCGAGGCGATGTTCTCGTAGACCGTGAGCGAGGGATAGTTGATGAACTGCTGATAGACCATCGCGACCGAGCGCTGGCGCACGTCGGCGCCGGTGACGTCCCTACCGTTGACCAGCACCTTGCCCGTGGTCGGCTTGTCGAGACCAGCGAGCAATCGCATGATCGAGGTCTTGCCGGACAGCGTCGGCCCGAGCAGCACGTTGAGCGTGCCGCTCTCGAGGGTCAGGGAGACATCGCGGATGTGCTCGACACCCTCGACGGTCCGGGTCACGTGATCGAGTGTCACGGTCATGAGCGTCCTCCCGCTTCCAGCAGGGGACTTTGCGGCACGGCGTGGGTCCTGATCCAGTCGTCGAGTGCCGCAATCTCGTCGGCAGATAGTCGCAGGCCGAGCTTGGAACGGCGCCAGACCACGTCCTCCGCTGTGACCGCCCACTCATTGGCCATGAGGTAGCGGACCTCGCGCTCGGTCAGGGTGGCGCCGAAGGCCTGGCCTAGATCGGCCGCCGATTTCGCATCCCCGAGCAGCTTGATCGCCCGCGTGCCATAAGCACGCGCGAACCGCCTTGCATGCTCATGGCTGAGGAAGGGATAGCCGCGCTGGAGCTCGGCGATCAGACCATCGATCTCGGACACATCCATGTCGCCGCCGGGCAGCGGCCATTTGCCGGTCCAGCCCTCGCGCGCTTTCGCGCTGCGAAGATAGGGTGCAAGGCGTTCCAGGGCCTCTTCGGCGAGCCTCCGATAGGTCGTGATCTTGCCGCCATAGATCGAGAGCAGCGGCACGCCGCCTGGCGTGTCGAGCTCGAACACGTAGTCGCGCGTCGCGGCCTTGGCTTCGCTGGCGCCGTCGTCATAGAGCGGACGCACGCCGGAATAGGTCCAGACCACCTCATCCGGCGTGACCGGCTTGGCGAGGTATTCGCTCGCCGCGGCGCACAGATATTGTATCTCCTCGGCCGTCGCCTTCACCTTGGCGGGATCGCCGTCATAATCACGATCGGTGGTGCCGATCAGCGTGAAATCGTCCTGGTACGGGATGACGAAAATGATGCGGCCGTCGGCATTCTGGAACATGTAGGCTCGGTCGTGATCGTAGAGTTTCTTCACGACGATATGTGAGCCCTGCACCAGTCGAACTTTCGCCTTCGCATTGACGCCGGCGCCGCGACCTAGCACGTCCTCGACCCAGGGACCGCCGGCATTGACTAGCGCGCGCGCCTGGACCTGCGAGCGCTCGCCGGTCAGCGTGTTGAGCATGCTGACGGTCCAGACGCCGTCCGACTGGCGGATCTCCGTGGCGCGGGTGCGGGTGCGGATCTCGGCGCCCTTGTCTGCGGCATCGCGCGCGTTGAGCACGACGAGGCGGGCGTCGTCGACGAAGCAGTCGGAATATTCGAACGCGCGGGCATAACGGTTCGGGATCAGCGGCTTGCCGACCTCGTCACGCCGCAGATCGACCGAGCGGGTTGCCGGCAAGAGGTGGCGGCCGCCGATGTGGTCATAGAGGAAGAGGCCCAGACGCAGCAGCCAGGCCGGGCGCAGGCCGGCGTGATGCGGTAAAACGAAACGCAGAGGACGGATGATATGGGGCGCGATGCCCCAAAGGATCTCGCGCTCGATCAGCGCCTCGCGGACCAGGCGAAACTCGTAATATTCGAGATACCGCAGGCCGCCATGCACCAGCTTGGTCGACCAGGACGACGTCCCGCTCGCCAGATCGTTCATTTCGCACAGGAAAACCGTGTTGCCGCGGCCCACCGCATCGCGCGCGATGCCGCAGCCATTAACACCGCCTCCGATGATGGCGAGATCGAATATACGCTCCAACAGACGCATCCCCCGGCGGCCGCCCGTTCCGTCGAGCGGCTACTTTCGCTTTTGATTAAATCATACCAAAAAACGAAAGCAAGATGAAAGAGAGACGAAAGGAAATGAAAGAGGATCTTTTTCGAGAGCACGTGGATGAGAAAATGAGCAGTTGGGACGGCTCTTCGAGGCAGCAGCATCCCCTCGAATGGACGGCTACGCAGAATTATAGTTATAATGGTCATATTGGTTCTAGGCTCGCATGGCCGATCGCAACACTGCCCCCGACACACCTCCGACTGATGACACTTGGACGCTTGCCAACGCCAAGGCACGACTGTCCGAGGTGATCGACCGCGCTCAAGCCGGCCCGCAGGTGATCACCCGGCACGGCAAACCCAATGCGGTTGTCGTCTCCGCCGAGGAATGGGCGCGCAAGACTGCGCGCAAAGGCACCTTGGCCGAATTCCTGTGGGCATCGCCGCTACGCGGCGCCGATCTCGACCTCGAGCGCGTGAACGACGCACCACGCGACGAGATGCCGTGAACCTGTTGCTCGACACCAACGTGCTCTCGGAGGTTCGCTGGCCCGCGCCTTCGCCGAAAGTTCTGGCGTGGCTGGATACGATCGATGAGGATCGCGCGTTCATCAGCGTCGCCTCGATCGCCGAGCTTCGCCGCGGCATCGCATTGCTGGAGGATGGCCGCCGGCGCACGGCGCTGGCCGCCTGGCTTGCCCACGATCTGCCTACGCGCTTTGCCGAACGCGTCCTGCCGATCGACCACGCGGTGGCGGAGCACTGGGGCGACCTGCTGGCTCAGAGCCGCAGAAGCGGCGTTTGCGCTGTCCGTCATGGACGGCTTCCTTGCGGCAACCGCGCTCGCGAACAACCTCACGCTCGTCACGCGCAATGTGAAGGACTTTGCGGCGTTCGGCGTCCGGCTGCTCAATCCGTGGGACGACGTATAAAACCCTATCGCAGCCGCACCACCGGTGCGGCTTCCGGTGCCGCATCCTGGGCATCGGCCGGCGCATCGTCGATGTCCGCGCCCTTCGGCAGCGCTTCCACCACTTCGATGCCCTTGCTGTGGCAGATCGTGGCGAGACGCTCGGGGAGCTCCTGGTCGGTGACGAAAGTCTGGATCTGGGTGATATGGGCGATGCGCACCGGCGCGCTGCGGCGCAGCTTGGTGGAATCGGCGACGAGCATGACGCTGCGGGCATTGGCGATGATCGCCTGCGCCACCTGCACCTCGCGATAGTCGAAGTCGAGCAGCGCCCCCTCCTCGTCGATCGCGGAGGCGCCGATGATGGCGTAGTCGACCTTGAACTGGCCGATCAGCTGCGTCGCGGTCGAGCCGACCACGGCACCGTCGGCGCGCCGCACCGTGCCGCCCGCGACCACCACCTCGATGCGGGGGTGGCGGTAGAGCAGCATGGCCACATTGAGATTGTTGGTGATGACGAGGAGATCCTCGTGCGAGGTCAGTGCGCTCGCGACCTCCTCCGTCGTGGTGCCGATGTTGATGAAGAGCGAGCAGCCGTTCGGGATCAGCGATGCGGCGGCGGCGCCAATGGCCTTCTTCTCGTCGGCGGCGACGAAGCGGCGCGCCTCATAGGCGAGATTTTCGACGCCCGAGGCGATGATGGCGCCACCATGAATGCGGGTCAGCGATCTCCGCTCGCAGAGATCGTTGAGATCCTTGCGGATGGTCTGCGCCGAGACTTCGAAGCGACGCGCGAGCTCCTCGACCATGACGCGGCCGGAAGCGCGCGCGATGTTGAGGATTTCGGCTTGGCGATGAGTTAGTCCGGTCACGGCAACGGCCTCAAATCAGAATGCTGCATGGTGCGGCGGTTCGCGCCTCCGGTCAATGCACGCGCCGATCACGGTTAATGGACGAGGGGCCCTCACCCACGCCATTTCTCACCACGCCATGGCCTTCGCAAGACGCGCGAGCAGCGCCGGATCGTCGAAGGCACTCGCGGATGTGACCGCGCCTGCTCCAACCAGGTCGGCATGGCTGAGGCTGGTCCGGATGCCGATGGTCGGAATGCCGGCCGCCGCTGCGGATTGGACGCCGGTGCGGGAGTCCTCGAATGCGATCGAGGTTTCCGGCCTGGCGCCGACGAAACGCAACCCTTCCTGATAGGGCAGCGGATGCGGCTTGCCGTGCGGCAGCTCGGCACCGATCACGAGTGCCTTGAAGCGATGCGTGATGCGGAGACCGGAGAGCAACAGCTCGGCGTTGAGGCGCGGCGCATTGGTCACGGCGACCATCGGAATGCCGGCGCTGTCGGCCCGGTCGAGCAGCGCCATCAGGCCCGGCAGCGGTGCGATCTGCCCGGCCACGAGCGTGCGGAAGACCGCCTCCTTCTCATCGAGGATCAGGGCGCGCCGCTCCGGTGCCTCGTCGGGCAGAAAGCGCTCGCCGATGGCGACATTGGCGAAACCCTGCAGCTCTCTGGAGAAGCGCGCGTGATCGAAGACATGGCCGCGCGGGCCGAGCACCTGGTTGAAAGCCTTCAAGTGCAACGGATCGGTATCGGCGAGCGTGCCGTCGATGTCGAACAACAACGCCCTGCCCATCGCATCGTAGCTGGCCTCGATCATTTCCGTACTTTCCCAAATGCGCGACGCATCGATGCGCGAGACGTATCAATACGGCCGCGATCGCGCAATCACGCATTCACATGACGACAATGCGACACTCGACAAAGTCACGCGCGGCTGCAACACTCGGTGCAAGATCAAAAAGGAGGAAACGATGACCATCAATCGACGCGATCTGGCTCTCTCCACTCTCGCCGTCTCCGCGCTTGCGTTCACCGCGCCGGCGATCGCCGCTTCGGCGGACGAGGAAGCCGTGGCGAAGAAGGTCGAGGCCTTCCGCCTCGCCCAGATCGCGGCCGACCCGAAGGCGCTCGGTGCGCTGTGCTGGGACGATCTCAGCTACAGCCATTCCAGCGGCAAGGTCGAGGACAAGGCAACCTTCATCGCCAACGCCACCGACGGCAAATCGAAATTCCTGTCGATCGAATACAAGGACCCCACCATCAAGGTCGTCGGTCCCGCAGCGATCGTGCGTTTCCATTGGCTGGGCGAGCAGGAGATGGCGGCCGACGGGAAAAAAGTATCGACCAACCTTCACATCCTGATGAACTGGCAGAAGCAGGGCGACGAATGGAAGCTGCTGTCGCGGGCTGCGACGAAGTTGTGATGACGTATTGACTTAACCCTCTCCCTTGTGGGTGTTCAGACCGGGGAGAGGGTGGCTCGCCGCACCAGCGCGAGACGGGTGTTTCTATCAACGAGCACACCTCTCGCAATTGAATTCGCTGATGCATAACCCTGATCCGGCGCTTCGCGCCACCTTACTCCCACAAGGGAGAAGGGAGGGCAGATGTGTGCTCGGCAAAAAATTCCGGCCTCGCGCCTCGCGCGCCCCGGAATGACGGCGCTTACGCCGCCTCCTTCACATCGCCGTTAACCAGCTTGCGCGCGGCGCGTTCGGCCTCGCGGGCGTTGCGGAAGAGCTGGCCTTCGAGACGGTTGAACCGATCGGACGAGGCGAAGAAGCAGTAGCCCCCTTGAGAGCGAACGACGATACCTGCGGTCTGCGAATTGACTTCGATGATGTAGCTGTCCGGCATGGTCCGTGGATTCCTCAGTGCGGGCAAATAACGGCACTCCTGCCCAAAGGTTCCCAGGCAAATTGAGGCCGTTTCACCCCGAATCGACACGCAATTGAGTACGCCGAGACCTCATCCGTTTTATGACTGGTTCTTGGCGAAGCCGCGACGACCATGACTCACCCGCGCCGCGTTTTGGGGCGCTTGCCGCGTCTCGCAAGATGAGGCAGAGCGTCGCGCGCGATTACGTCGCGATCGGCGGATCGTTTCGCTGGATCGCCTGCGGACGGCCGTGGTCGTCGATCGAGACGTAGGTGAAATTGCCGTCGGTGACGAGGAACGGATGAAGCTCCTTGCGCCGCAATGCCCAGGCCTCCAGATGCACCGTCAGCGAGGTGCGCCCGACGCGCACGAGATTGGCGTAGACCGAGACGAGATCGCCGACATAGACCGCTTTGCGAAAATTCATCGCCTCGATCGCGACCGTCACAGTGCGCGACCTGGCAGCCTTCGAGGCGAACACGCCGCCGCCGACGTCCATCTGGCTCAGCAGCCAACCGCCGAAGATGTCGCCGTTTGCGTTCGTGTCGGCCGGCATCGCCAGCGTGCGGATGCAGAGATCACCGGTGGGCCCGGTCGTAGCTTGTTCACTCATATCGCTCTCACTTGAAGCTGTCCCAGCCCGGATCAGGCGCGTAGCGCGCGCCGAATCGCTCGGCCAGCGCGCGCAGTGTCGAGACCACGTCATCCACGCCACGCATGCGCGCATAATTCAGCGGGCCACCGCGGAACGGCGCATAGCCGGTTCCAAAGATCATGGCGCCATCGACCGCGTCGGCATCGTCGACGACGCCCTCGCGAAGCGCCGCAATGCAGACGTTGGACATAGGCAGCACGAGGCGGTCGATCATCTGGTCGGTGACGCGCGGGCCGGTCTCGGGAAGCGGCGCCTTCTCCGCCTTGCCATCCTTCCAGGTGTAGAAGCCCTTCCCGGCCTTGCGGCCAAGCTCGCCCCTGGCGACCTTCTCGCGAAGCCAGGCCGGCGTCGGCGGCAGGAGATCGCCGAACTTGGTCCGCAGCATGTCGCCGACGTCGAGGCAGATGTCGAGCCCGACCTGATCGGCGAGTTCGATCGGTCCCATCGGCATCCCGAACTGCTCGGCTGCGGCATCGATCAGGCGCTGATCGATCTTCTCGTCCAGCATCACCATCGCTTCCAGCATGTACGGCGTCAGCGCGCGATTGACGAGGAAGCCGGGCGAGCTCTTCACCGCGAGCGGCAGGCGGTCGATCGCACCGACGAAAGCGAGCGCATCTTTCAGCACCTGCGGATCATTGCCGTCATGGCTGACGACCTCGACCAGCTGCAACCGCGACACCGGATTGAAGAAATGCAAGCCGACCAGCCGCTCCGGCCGCGCCAGCGTGGTGCGCAAGTCTTGAAGCGGAATGCTTGACGTGTTGGTCGCGAGGATCGCGCCCGGCTTCATCCGTGGCTCGAGGCCGGCATAGACCTTCTGCTTCAGCTCGAGCTTTTCGGGCACCGCTTCGATGATGAGATCGGCATTGCGAACGCCCTCCCCGTCCATGTCGGGGATGAGACGATCTAGCCCGTCACGCACCTCCGTCGGCTTGCGGATGATCTTGCCGTAGAGCTCGGCTGCGCGCTTCACCGCACCCGCGATCGGCTCCGCCTTCATGTCGGCAAGCGAGACGCGTAGCCCCTGCCCCGCACACCAGGCGGCGATGTCGCCGCCCATCGCGCCGGCGCCGATGACATGGACATGCTTGATCGCATTGCCGCTGCCAGCGGCCTTCTTCATCTGCTCGCGCAGGAAGAAGACGCGGATCAAATTCTGCGCGGTCGGCGTCACCATCAGCCTGGCGAAGGACGCCTGCTCCGCCTTCAGCATCGCGGCCTTTCTGCCGCCATGGGCCTCCCAGAGATCGATCAGCGCGTAAGGAGCGGGATAATGCTCCCGGGATGCAGCCTTCGCGGCCTCCGCGCGCATGCGCTTGGCCAGCAGGCCACGAACCGGCCCGAGATTGGCGGCGCGCGCGAGCAAACCGGGCCTGGCCCGCTTCAGCCGGCCGAACAGCGCATCCTTCACCGCGCCGTGGACGTGGCGCTCCTGGGTCACGGTGTCGACGAATCCGAGCGCCTTGGCGCGGCGCGCATCGATGGTACGGCCGGTCAGCATCAGTGACATCGACTCGGTCGGATTGACCAGCGCGGTGAACCGCGCCGTGCCACCGAGGCCGGGATGCAGGCCGAGCATCACCTCAGGGAAGCCGAAGCGAGCACCGTCGATGGCGATGCGCGCCTGGCAGGCGAGCGCCACCTCGAGCCCGCCGCCGAGGCAGAAGCCGTGGATGACCGCGACCGTCGGCAGTTTTAGCGCTTCCAGATGATCGACCACCGCATGTGCGGCGCGGATGCGCGTCTCCACCATGCCGGGGTCAGACGCTCCGCGGAATTCGTTCACGTCGGCGCCCGCAATGAAGCCGGACGGTTTGGCCGAGCGGATCACGAGGCCGGCTGGACGCTCAGTCTCGATCGCCGCGAGCATGGCGTCGAACTCCTCCATCACATCGGAGGACAGTGTGTTGGCGCTTGCATCAGCGCGGTCGAACAGCAGCCAGGCGACGCCTTCGACATCGCGCGTCAGCTTGAAGTGCTTGTAGGGACTGTCTTGCGCCGGCTGCGGCCCGAGTGTCAGCACGCGATCGCCGAGCGCGGTCATGATCTTGGAATCCATGGTCACACCGTCTCGATCAGCATGGCGCCGCCGAGCCCGCCGCCGATGCATTCGGTGGCAACGCCGCGGCGCGTGCCGAGTCGCCTCATCGCGTTGACGAGATGCAGCACGATGCGGTTGCCGGAAGTGCCGACGGGATGGCCGAGCGAAATCGCGCCGCCATCGACGTTGAGCTTTTCACGGTCGATCTCGCCGGCGGCACCATCGAGGCCGAGAATCTCGCGGCAGAATTTGTCGTCGTTCCAGGCGGCGAGACAGCCGAGCACTTGCGTCGCGAAAGCCTCGTTCAGCTCCCAGGTCTCGACGTCCTTGATGGTGAGGTCGTTGCGCTTCAGCAGCGGCGTCACCGACATCACCGGGCCGAGCCCCATGATGCTGGGATCGAGCGCAGCCCAATGGCTGTCGACGATGACGGCCTTCGGCGTCAGCTTGTACTTGGCGACCGCAGCATCCGAAGCAAGGATCACCCAGGAGGCGCCGTCGGTGATTTGCGAGGAGTTGCCCGCGGTGACCTGTCCCCAGGGGCGCTCGAACACCGGCCGGAGCTTTGCCAGCGTCTCGGCCGTCGAATCCGGCCGCACGCCGTCGTCGTGGTCGAAGAACTTGCCGTCGCGGGAGAACGCGGTCTCGACCTCGCCCTTCAGAAACCCTGCGCCTTGCGCATGCGCAAGCCGGCGATGGCTTTCGGCGGCGTAGGCATCGGACTGTGCGCGCGTGATGCCGAAGAGATGGCCGACAACTTCCGCGGTCTGGCCCATGTTCAGCTCGGTGATGGGGTCGGTCAACCCGCGCTCGAGGCCGATGATCGGCTTGAGATCGCGCGGCCGCAGCTTGAAGGCTGCCGCGAGCTTTGCGGCAACGCCCTTGGCGGTAGCGAGGCCGGCGAACCACCGTACGCCGGAATTCGGCCAGACCAGCGGCGCGTGGCTCAAGGCCTCGGTGCCGCCAGCAAGGATCATGTCGGCATGGCCCTCGCGGATGTAGCGGTAGGCGGTGTCAATCGACTGCATGCCGGAGCCGCAGTTGATCTGCACGGTAAAGGCGACCATGTCCTCGCCCATGCCGAGCCGGAGCGCGGCGACGCGGGCCGGGTTCATCTCGTCGGCGATCACGTTGACGCAGCCGAGGATGACCTGGTCGAAGCTGTCGGGCGCAAACGGCTGGCGCGCCAGCAGCGGGCGGCCGCACTGCACGGCGAGATCGACCGGCGTGAACGGCCCGGGCCCCGAACGCGCCTTTAGAAACGGCGTCCGACTGCCGTCGACGATGAAAACCGGTCGTGCCATCAGCTCGCCGCCCTCTGCTCACCGAGTTCCTGGAAGAACTGATGCACATTGACGGTTTTCTTGTAAATCGGCGACAGCGCCTCCGGCGCAAAATCGTCGACCTCTATCACTTTTGTGACGCCTTCGCGGGCGGCGGCGAGCTGCTCGCCTTCAGCCTGCGTGATCACCCCCTTGGCGACCGCTTCCTTCCAGTCGCGGATATGCGCGGCGCGGAGGCGCCTGGCGATGGCGTCCGTGCTGGCGACCAGCTCGAACGCGCGCTCCAGCCGGGCAAAACCGCCGTCGTCGTCGACCAGGGCCAGATCCGGCGTGAGACGCTCGCGTGCCGCCGACGGCTCCAGAGCCAAACCCGCGCATTGGTGCACGACGCGGTCGGAGGGGCCGAGCACGCGCGCGCCGAACGGTTGGACCACGAGCCTGAGGAAACCTGCGACGAAGCGGTTGGGCAAATTGGCGAGGATTTCGGCAAGCCGGTTCTCGATCGTGCGGACGCCGGTCGCCATGCACCACTCCAGCGCGGCAAAATCCTCCTTCTGCCGGCCTTCATCCTGCCAGCGCTTCAGCGCGGCCGAGAGCAGATAGAGCTCGGACAGGATGTCGCCGAAGCGGGCCGACAGCATCTCCTTGCGCTTGAGCGCGCCGCCGAGCGTCAGCAGCGCCATGTCGGCGCAGAGCGCGAAGGCCGCGGAGTAGCGCGAGAGCTGGCGATAGAATGGCGTCGCATCACCCGCGTCGGGTGCCGGCGCGAATGCGCCAAAGGTCCAGCTGCGGCCGAAGGCGCGGAAGAGTGTCCGGAAACTATGGCCGACATGCTTCCAGAACGCCTTGTCGAAGGCGGTGAGGCCGCGCTCGCGATCGGAATCGGAGAGCGCATTCATCTCGTCCAGCAGATAGGGGTGCGCGCGGATGGCACCTTGCCCGAACACGATGAGGTTGCGGGTCAGGATGTTGGCGCCCTCGACCGTGATGCCGACCGGCACGGCGCGGTGCAGATTGCCGAGATAGTTTTGCGGACCGTCGATCACGGCCTTGCCGCCATGGATGTCCATGGCGTCGTCGACCGCAATCCGCATCCGCTCGGTCGCGTGCAGCTTCATGATGCCGGAAATGACGGCGGGATGAATGCCGGCATTCAGCGCCGCGCAGGTCAGCCGGCGCGCCGCATCTAACTGGTAGGCGGTGGCGTTGATGCGCGCGAGCGGCTCCTCGACGCCTTCGAACTTGGAGATGGAGATGCCGAACTGCTCGCGGATGCGGGCATAGGCACCGGTGGTGCGCGCCGCATAGGCGGCACCCGCAGCAGAGAGCGACGGCAGCGAGATGCCGCGGCCGGCGGCAAGCGCCGTCATCAGCATCTTCCAGCCCTGCCCGAGCCGCTCCTTGCCGCCGATGACGTAGTCGAGCGGAATGAAGACGTCGCGGCCCCAATTCGGACCGTTCTGGAACACCTGCATCGACGGCAGATGGCGCTGGCCGATCTCGACGCCAGGCAGATTGGTCGGGATCAGCGCCACGCTGATGCCGAGTTCTTCTCGATCGCCGACCAGACGATCCGGGTCGTAAGCCTTGAAGGCGAGGCCCAAGAGCGTCGAGACCGGACCGAGCGTGATGTAGCGCTTGTGCCAGTTGAGCCTGAGGCCGACGACCTCGCGGCCTTCGAACTCGCCCTTGCAGATGATGCCGGTGTCGACCATCGAGGCGGCATCTGACCCGGCCTCCGGGCTGGTGAGTCCGAAGCAGGGAATGTCGCGGCCGTCGGCGAGGCGCGGCAGCCAGCGTTCCTGCTGCTCCGTGGTGCCGAAGCGCATCAGAAGCTCACCGGGCCCGAGCGAGTTCGGTACCATCACGGCGACCGCAGCCGCGATCGAGCGGGTCGAGATCTTGCGCACCACTTCCGAATGGGCGTAAGGCGAGAAGCCGAGGCCGCCGAACTCCTTCGGAATGATCATGCCGAAGAACTTCTCGCACTTGACGAAGTGCCAGACGTCTTGCGGCAGGTCACGCAATTCCCAGAAGATTTTCCACTCGTCGAGCATGGCGCAGAGCTCGTCGACGGGGCCGTTGAGAAAGGCCCGTTCCTCGTCCGTCAGCACGGCCTGCGGGACCTTCAGCAGCTTCGACCAATCAGGGTTGCCGGTGAAGAGATCGGCGTCCCACCAGACGTCGCCGGCTTCGAGTGCTTCACGTTCGGTGTCGGACATCCTCGGCAGCACGCCGCGTGCCCAGGAGAAGATCGGCTTGGTAAGAATGTCGCGGCGGAAGCTCATGGCAGACCTCATGCATCGGCGCGGTGACAGGTCATTTTAGCGGAAATCGGCTGGCGGAGGCGAACATCTCGCCTGCAACATCGACGCGGCCGGGTGGCCGCCCGAGCCATAACGGCGGGGGCGCGGCGACAGTTCCGGGAGGGGATGGGGGGGAAATGTCTCTCCGCTGTCCTTCCGGGGCACGCGAAGCGTGAGCCCGGAATCCATCATGCGGCAGTGTCGGTGGAGGAATGAATTCCGGGCTCGCGCCTGACGGCGCGCCCCGGAATGGCGTATGGAGAGAACGGTGGCCCAGCCTAATCCGGCCGGATCATCTCGAACATGTTTTCCGGCTTGATCTCGAAATAATCGCCGCGGCGGCCGGCGCGGACGATGGGGCGGGCGGCGGCGGTCTGATAGACGCCATCCTTGATCAAGGCCTTGTCGATGTGCACGGCGACGACCTCGCCGAGCGTCAGCCAGGCGTCGGCCTCCTTGCCGTCGGCGCCCTTGAGGCGGACGATGTCGGACACCTTGCACTCGAAGGCGACGGGGCTCTCAGCCACCCGCGGCACGTTGACGAGTTTGCCGGGCACGGCGGTGAGGCCCGCAAGCTTGAACTCATCAACCTCGGGTGAGACATGCGCCGCGGTCGCGTTCATCTGCTTCGCCAGGTCCATCGTGGCCAGATTCCAGACGAACTCGCCGGTCTGTTGCATGTTCTCGACCGTGTCCTTCCAGTTGGTGGAGGAGAAGCCGATGATCGGCGGCACGTAGCAGAAGGCGTTGAAGAAGCTGTAGGGGGCGAGGTTGACGTGGCCTTTGCTGTCACGCGAGGAGATCCAGCCGATCGGCCGCGGCGCGATGATGGCGTTGAAGGGATCGTGCTTGAGGCCGTGGCCCTTGGAGGGCTCGTAGAAATACAGGTCTTTGTCGGTCACGCGCTGCTTCCTTTTCGTCATTGCGAGCGCAGCGAAGCAATCCAGAATCCCTCCAAGGAGACAGTCTGGATTGCTTCGCTGCGCTCGCAATGACGGAGTCTGTTGGTCCGTCCTGGCCGCCTCCAGCCGGTCAGCCCGGGCGACCGGCTGCTTATAGAGGGAAACCCGCCGCCCCGTCAGTGGCGCGGCGACAGACCCGCGATGACGAAATCGATCATCTGGTCGATGTTCGGGCCCGGCTTGGTGGCGCACTGGGCGATCATCTGGGGGTGGAAGAAGCGGATCATCGCGGTGCACGAGCAGAGCGCGGCCAGTTGCAGGTCCGGCGCCTCGAACTCGCCGGAGGCGACGCCTTGCGCGATCATCTGGCCGACGACGCCGGCGATGCACTCCATATGGGCCACGCAGACGTCCCAGTCCTCCTCCATCGCGATCGCGACCATCTCGTGCAGCTTGTTGTCGCCGACATAGCGCTCGGTGTTCATGCGATGGATGGTGGTGAGCAGCTCGCGGAAGCGCTCCTTGACCGGGCCGGGCCGGGCCACGATCCGCTGCGCCTCGAGCTCGACCTCGCCCATCAGCGAACGGGCGACCGCCTGATGGATCGCCTTCTTCGATTCGAAGAAGCGATAGACGTTGGCGGGGCTCATTCTGAGCTCCTTGGCGATGTCGCCGACCGTGGTCTTCTGGTAGCCGATCTGGCGGAACAGCCGCTCGGCCACCTCGAGGATACGATCCCGGGTGTCGCCTTCGATATGTTCCGAAATAAGGGCCATCAGTCAGGACTCATCGCTCAGCACTTCATCTCACTTATTCAGCCGCTTCAGCAAGCGGAATTGCTGGATGTTCATCGCTGCCATGCTGCGGCGCGGCGGGCTGCTCGGGCGTACCGGCCTCGTCCAGGCTCTTGCGGAACCAAAGTGCATAGAGGCCCGGCAGATACAGGAGCGTGAGGAAGGTCGCGACGAACAGGCCGCCCATGATGGTGATCGCCATCGGGCCCCAGAACGCCGACCGCGACAGCGGGATCATGGCGAGGATGGCGGCGAGCGCCGTCAGCACCACCGGTCGGGCACGGCGGACGGTCGCTTCCACGATCGCCTCGCGGCGGGTCAGGCCGTGGCTGACGTCGGTCTCGATCTGGTCGACCAGAATGACCGTGTTGCGCATGATCATGCCGGCAAGGGCGATCAGACCGAGCAGGGCCACGAAGCCGAACGGGGCGTTGGCGACGTTGAGGCCGAGCGAGGCACCGACGATGCCGAGCGGCGCAGTGAGGAACACGAGGATCAGGCGCGAGAAGCTCTGCAGCTGGATCATCAGCAGAGTCAGCATCACCATGACCATCACCGGGAAGAGGATAAAGATGGAGGCGTTGCCCTTGACCGATTCCTCGAACGCGCCGCCCGCTTCGATCCGGTAGGCCGGCTCGAGGTGGTCCTTGATCGCCTTCAGCTTCGGCGTGATCTGGTTGGTGACATCAGGGGCCTGCACGCCATCGACGACGTCCGAGCGCACGGTGATCGCCATGTCGCGGTTGCGCCGCCACATGATCGGCTCCTCATGGGCATATTCGATCTTGGCGATCTGCTGCAGCGGCACGGCCACGCCATTGCGCGAGGTGATGGTGAGATCGCCGACGCCGCCGAGGTCGAGGCGCTCGGACGGGATCGCACGGGCGACCACGCCGACCTTCTCGATGCCGTCGCGCACGGTGGTGACCTGCGAGCCCGAGATCAGCATCGCCAGCGCCTGCGAGACGTCCTGCGGGGTGAGGCCCATGGCGCGGGCACGGTCCTGGTCGACGACGAGCTTCAGGTAAGGCGACTGCTCGTTCCAGTCGAGCTGGACGTCCTTGACGCTCTTGTTCTGCCGCATCACGTCGCGCACCTGGTAGGCGATCTCGCGCACCTTGTTGGCATCGGGGCCGATCACGCGGAACTGGACGGGGAAACCGACCGGAGGACCGAAATTGAAGCGGTCGACGCGCACCCGCGCCTCGGACAGGAAGCCCTCGGCAGCCGCGTTCTCGATCTTGGCCTTGATGCGCTCACGCGCCTCGACGCCCTTGGCGACGATGACGATCTCGGCGAAGGCCTCATTCGGAAGCTGCGGGTTGAGGCCGAGCCAGAAGCGCGGCGAGCCCTGGCCGACATAGGACGTATAGGTTTCGATGTCCTTGTCGTCCTTCAGCAGCGTTTCGGCCTTCTTCACCGCCTTCTCGGTGACGTTGAAGGCGGTGCCCTCGGGCAGGCGCAACTGGAGGAACAGCTCGGGACGCTCCGACAGCGGGAAGAATTGCTGTTGCACATGGCCGAAGCCGACGATCGAGGCGACGAAGACGCCGACCGTGGCAACCACCACGGTGATGCGGTGGTTGACGCACCATCGCACGATGGCGCGCAGGCCTCGGTACATGCGGGTCTCGTAGACCGCGTGCGGATCGTGGTTGTGGTGCGCCTTCATCTCAGGCAACAGCTTGACGCCGATATAGGGCGTGAAGATCACCGCCACGAACCAGGAGGCGACCAGCGCGATCGCCACGATCCAGAAGATGCTGCCGGCATATTCGCCGACCGCCGAATTGGCGAAGCCGATGGGGAGGAAGCCAGCGGCCGTGACCAGCGTTCCCGTGAGCATCGGAAACGCAGTTGATTCCCAGGCAAAGGACGCCGCCCGCATGCGGTCCCAGCCCTGCTCCATCTTCACCACCATCATCTCGACCGCGATGATGGCGTCGTCGACGAGCAGGCCGAGCGCGATGATCAGCGCGCCGAGCGTGATGCGATGCAGGTCGAGGGACATCGTGTTCATGACGATGAAGACGATGCCGAGCACCAGGGGCACCGACAAAGCGACCACGATGCCGGTGCGCCAGCCGAGCGCCAGGAACGAGACGAACAGCACGATGACGAGCGCTTCCATGAAGGAATGCACGAACTCGCCGACGGCGTGCTCGACCACCTTGGGCTGGTCGGCGATCAGCTTGACGTCGACCCCCTGCGGTACCGCTTTCATGAACTCGGCGGTGGCCTTCTCGACCTCCTTGCCGAGCTCGAGGATGTTGGCGCCCTTGGCGGTGACGACGCCGATGCCGATCGCGGGTTTGCCTTCCTGTCGGACGACGAAGCTCGGCGGATCGACATAGCCATGGGTGACGGTGGCGATGTCGCCGAGACGGAACACGCGGCCGTTGCTCTCGACCGGCGTCTCGGCGACGGCCTTGGCCCCGTCGAGCGCGCCGGTGACGCGCAGCGGCACGCGTTGCGACGAGGTCTCGACCGTGCCGGCCGGCGTCACGTTGTTCTGCTTGGCGAGCGAATCGAACAGCGCCTGCGGCGTGATGCCGAGCGTGGCGAGCTTGGCATGGCTGAACTCGACGAAGATGCGCTCATCCTGGTTGCCGTAGACGTCGACCTTGGTCACCCCGGGCACCTTGAGCAGGCGCTGGCGAAAACCTTCGGAGACCTTCTTGAGCTGGGCATAATCGGCGCCGTCGCCGGTCATCATGTAGAGGATGGAATCGACGTCGGAGAACTCGTCGTTGACGACGGGCCCGAGAATGCCCGACGGCAGCTGGCCCTGCACGTCGACCAGCTTCTTGCGCAGCAGATAGAAGAGGTAGGGCACGTCCTTCGGAGGGGTGTTGTCGCGGAACGTGACCTGGAGCGCGGTGAAGGCGGGCTTGGAATAGGTCTGCACCTTCTCGAAATAGGGCAGCTCCTGGATCTTCTTTTCGATGGGATCGGCAACCTGGGTCTGCATCTCCTGCGCGGTCGCGCCCGGCCATATCACGGAGACGTTGACCACCTTCACGGTGAAGAACGGATCTTCGGCACGGCCGAGCTTCTCATAGGAGAAGAAGCCGGCGACGCCGAGGACGATCATCAGGAAGAGCACCAGCGTCGGATGGCTGACGGCCCAGGCCGAAAGGTTGAAGCGCTTCATCGCTCTCTCCGAAAGACGATCCAGTTGCAAATACGACAGCCGCTCTATTCAAGCCGTCGTCGCGAGGCAGCGAAGCAATCCAGGGGGCTGGGCAGGTTCTGGATCGCTTCGCCGCTTCAGCCTTTGCTTAGGGACAAAGGCCGAAACTCACCTCACACGACGTAACTCGCTTCTCTTCTCATTCCGGGATGGTCCGAAGGACCAGACTTTCAAACGACGGATCAGAACGACAAGGACGACACGATCCGCACCCTCTGGCTCGGATCGAGCTTCTGCACGCCGAGTGCGACAATCTTGGCGCCCTCGTCGACGCCGCCCGTGATGACGACGTCCTTACTCTCGTAGGACTTCACCGTGACCGGCTTGAGCGTGACGCCACCGTTGTCGTCGACGACATAGAAGGACGGCTTGCCGCCTTCGTTGAACAGCGCCGACAGCGGCAGCCGGGCGACGCGCTCGGTTGCGGCGTCAGACAGCGTCAGCGTCGCCGTCATGCCGAGCGCGACCTTGTCGTCGGCCTCGGGCAGCGAGAACTTTGCCAGATAGGTGCGTGTGGCCGGGTCGGCTGCCGGCGCGATCTCGCGCAGCTTGGCCGCATACTTCTTGTCCGGCTCGGACCAAAGAGTGACGCTGGCGACGCCCGACTTGGCGCGTCCGACCAGCGTCTCAGGGATCGCGACGACCGCTTCCTTCTCGGCAAAGCGGGCGACACGGATCGAAGCCTGGCCCGCGGCAACCACCTGGCCGGGCTCGATCAGCGTTGCGGTGACGACGCCGCGGGCGTCGGCAACAAGCGTCGCGTAGGAAAGGGAATTCTTGGTCAGATCGACTGAGCGCTCGGCCCGGTTCAGGCGCGCACGTGCCTCGTCGGCGGCAGCGCGGATTGAATCCAGCTGCGCATCGGTGGTCCAGCCCTTGGCCTTCAGGTCCTTGGCGCGCTGCTCGGCGGCGGCGGCCTGGGCCAGCACACCGGTCGCGGCGGTCTGCTCGGCGACCGCCTGCTCGGCCTGGAGCTTGAGGTCGACCTCATCGAGAGTGGCCAGCGGCTGGCCAATTTCGACAGTCTGGCCGACTTCGACCAGGCGCTTGGCAACCTTGCCGGCGACGCGGAAGCCGAGATCGCTCTCGATCCGCGGCCTGATGGTGCCGACGAAGCCGCGCTCCGGCGTCTCGGCACTATAATGCGCGGTCGCAACCAAAACCGGCCGCGGCGGCTCGGCCTTCTCGGCGACAGTATCATTGCACCCGGCCAGGGCCGCGGCCATCAGAGCCAGCGACACACCCGCCAAGAGCCTGGAATAGCTGGACAAAACCGACCGGACGAACATCGAAGGACACTCCTGTATCTCGATCTGAGGAATGTCGACTAATCACTGATGAAAGTCAATAATCGTCAGTCATCAGGAAAGTGTGATCGCTAAAGGGGCGGTCAGGATTTGGATGGCCATACTGCGAAGGTGCGATTGTAGAGTGGGCAAACGGACGTCTGTCGGAGCCCGGAGGCCAAAAGCAGAGCGTGCCCACCCGTCAGCCCGGGAGGAGATCCGTGGGCACGGAGCGCGACGAGCGCGCCCTTGCCCACCGTGCGAAGCCCCCTTACCGCCCCTGCTCGGCGAACTCGTGCTTGCTGTCGTGGCTGCCGACGAAGACCAGGATGCCGGCGATCAGCGGCAGCACGGCGAGGACGAGCAAACCGGTCGAGGTCTGGCCGGTGGCTTCCTTGACCCAGCCGATCAAATAGGGCCCGCCGAAGCCGGCGAGGTTGCCGATCGAGTTGATCAGGGCGATGGCGCCGGCCGCCGCCGTGCCGGACAGCCAGGCGGTCGGCAACGTCCAGAATACACCGAAGCAACAGAACACGCCCATCGCGGCCACCGTCAGTGCCACCATCGTCAGCGTGGGATCGGTGAGATAGGAGGACACGCCGAGCGCGACCGCGGTGAGCAGCAGCGGCGCGCCGACATGCATGACGCGCTCGCGGCTCGCATCCGAATGCCGCGCCCACAGGATCATGGCGATGGTGCCGAACAGATACGGGATCGCGGTGACGAAGCCGGTCTGGGCATTGGTGAGGCCGAACGCCTTGACGATCTGCGGCAGCCAGAACTGCATGCCATAGAGCGCACCGACGAAGCCGAAATAGATCAGGCTGAGCGCGATCACCTTGGGCGAGGACAACGCCTCGCCGAGCGAGAAATGCTTCACCGCCTGCTTGGCCGCGATCTCCGAATCGAGCTTCGCCTTCAGCCAGGCCTTCTGCTCGGCCGAGAGCCAGTCCGCCTTCTCCGGTTTGTCGGTGAGATAGAACCAGGTGACGATACCGAGCAGCACGGACGGGATGCCCTCGATGATGAACAGCCACTGCCAACCCTTCAGCCCCATCATGCCGTCGAGCCCGAGCAGCAGGCCCGAAACCGGCGCGCCAATCACGGTCGAGACCGGCACGGCGATGGCGAAGGCCGCGAGGAAACGGGCGCGATACTGCGCCGGATACCAGTAGGTGAGATAGAGGATGATGCCGGGGAAGAAGCCGGCCTCGGCGACGCCGAGCAGGAAGCGCAGGACGTAGAAGCTGGTGACGCCGCTGACCATGGCCATCAGAGCGGAGATGATGCCCCAGCTCACCATGATGCGGGCGATCCAGCGGCTGGCGCCGAATTTCTCCAGCGCGAGATTGCTCGGCACCTCGAAGATGAAATAGCCGATGAAGAAGATGCCGGCACCCCAGGAGAAGATCAACGGCGTGAACTTCAGCTCCGCATTCATCGTCAGCGCGGCAAAGCCGAGATTGACCCGGTCGAGATAGGAGAAGAAATAGGCCAGCACCAGGAACGGAATCAGGCGCCAGGAGATGGCGCGGATGGTCGAGGTTTCGATATCCGACTTGGCGGCGGCGCCGGCGGAACCGGCATAGGTGGTGGTCTGGCTCATGGCTTCCTCCCGGGGTTGTTGCTTTTTTCGGGTCAGTGGCGGTTTTCAGCATCGCAGGCAAAGAGTCAATCCAGCGAGCAATGCACGAGACGCAGCCGGGCAAGGCTGTTGCGCTGCTACGGACATCGCTTGTCCGCGCCGCCCTCGCGCTCGCGGTGATCGCCTGCGGGCTGAGCTTGCGCTGGTATGGCTCTCCGCTCGGGCTGCCTGCGTTCGTCGTGAAGTACGGTGGCTCGCTGTTGTGGGCGACGATGGTGTTTCTGCTCGTTGCCGCTTTGCTGCCGCGACAGTCGCGGATGCAAATCGCAGCCATCGCGGTGGTGATCACGGTCCTCGTCGAGTTTTCGCGTTTGGTGCATACGCCCTGGCTCGATGCGTTTCGGCTCACCATGGCCGGCGCACTGCTGCTCGGGCGCATCTTCTCACCGTGGAATCTGCTGGCCTATCTCATCGGTATCGTGGCCGGGATCTGGCTGGACAGCCGCGTCGGTGCTGGCCAGAAGCAGAGTGTATCCGGCCTCGCGCAGGACCGCTTCGGCCTCCTTGATGAACGGCGCAAATCGCGGAATGTCGAAATCGCGAATGGCGCAGGCGACGAGCCGCGACCGTCCCGCGCGCATGCTCTGCGCCTGCTGAGGCAGCGACGCTCAAAGCACAATCCGGAAAACTGCGAAGCGACTTTCCGGAAAGATCATGAGTAAACAACAACCTCGATAGCGATGACGATTCGTCCCAATCCCGTCGCGGTTTAGTCGGCCAGCTGGAATTGCGAGAAGCGGTGCAGCTCCTCTTCGATCTTCCGCTTGAGCTCCTTGCGTCCCGCCATCTTCTTCCCCTGCCCGACCCAGGTCCATTTCTGCATCAACAGCCTCTTCGCCTGCCGGTCGGTCTTGAGATCGAGGGCGGCGACGATCTCGTCGCCGACCAGCACGGGCAGCGCGAAGTAGCCGAGCTTGCGTTTGGCCTTCGGCACATAGGCTTCGAACAGATGGTTGTAGCCGAAGATCAGATTGGTGCGCTTGCGCTGGATGATCAGGGGATCGAACGGCGAAAGGATGTGGACGAGATCGGGCGATATCCCCTCGCCGCCCGCCTCCAACGCTGCGGGCGAAGCCCAATGCTCCTGCTTGCCGGCACGTTCGAGGGCGACAGGCACCAGCTCGCCGCGGCGGACGCGCGCGGCGATCAGGCGCGCGACCGGCTTCTTGCTCGGCGCGTCGAGATGGCAGATCGAATCGAGGCTGACGACGCCCTGTGAGCGCAGCGCGCGATCGAGCAGATAGGCCGTGATCTCCCTTGCCGATGCCGCCCTCGGCAGCTTGTCCCAGCCGAAATGACGGTTCATCAGCTCATAGGTCTTGAGCATGCCCTGGCGCTCGCTGATGGTCACGGCGCCCGTATAGAAGGCGAGCTGCAACGCGCGCTTCGACGGCTTGCGGCTCTGCCAGAGGTGCTCCTTCTCGACGAGCACGTCGTCCTCGATGTCGCGGATCGTCAGCGGGCCGGCGCGCAGCAGTCGCATCACCTTGCGCGTGTCGGCCGGCTTCACCGAGGCGAACCATCTGTGTCCCTCGCGCCGGTGCTCGCGCATCGCCGGCAGGAAGAACCGGAAGTCGCTGCTCGGCACGTAGGACAGCGCATGGGTCCAGTATTCGAACACGCTCTTGTCGACGCTCTGGGCCTGGCGAAGATCGGCGCGACGGTAGGACGGGATCCTGCTGAACAGGATGTGGTGATGGCAGCGCTCGATGACGTTGATGGTGTCGATCTGCACATAGCCGAGATGAGCAGTCGCGGCGGCGAGCGCCGGCGCGCCCTCCCCGAACGGCGCACGCACGTCGAGCCGCTGGGCATGCAGCCAGATCTGCCGGGCCTGTGTGGTCGAAAGCGGAAGGGGTTTCGGGGCGCGGGGCATTGCAGAATGCAATGTAGCCGGATTCGCCGCAAGGCAAGAAGCAGGAACACGAAAAAGCCGCGCTGCCATCTGCTGCCAGCGCGGCCATGACGTCCGGAATCCCGGAAGCCTACTTCATCGCCATCGCCTTCTCGGCGCTCATATAATGCTTGCAGGCGCCGCGCATATTGCCTTTGCTCATTTCGGAATTGGCCGCGGCCATCGATTTCCTCGCTGCGATCTTGCCCGGCGTGTCTTCACCACCCATCCCGCCAACGAGCTTGGCCATATTTGCACTGGTGCACGCCATCTTGGCGGCGGACGCGGGGGACAGAGCAAGCGCCACGAATGCCGTCGCGAGCAACAGGGTCTTCATCAATCTTCTCCTCCAGAAAAGGCAGCCGGCCTGATGCCGGCCACCGCGACTGCCATTCTTCAACGGCAAGTTTTTCAGAGAGAAGACATTTCGTTGCTGCACTGCCGAATCAGCTCGCTCTCAGCCTGCCGCTTTTGGGCGCTCCCCGACGCTCCCGGCTCGCACAAGGCACCGCCGCGTGCTTCCGGCTGGCAGGGATAAGCGCCGCCAGGTGAGGCGGTCGACCAGCCACATGTTCACATCGGTCGGCGCTTCGAGCCCGACATATCAGAGTTCCCCGGGGAATTTCGAATGTGACCGAGATCACGCCAGCGCCTTTGAACCTGCCCTAGGCTCGCAGCATCAAATCGCCAACAAGTGTAGCAGCGAGGATACGACAATGACCCGTTTTGATAAGTTCTTTGGACTGAAGGCGATGACTCTCTCGGCAGCCTTGTCGATGACGGCGAGCCTTGCGCTGGCCGGCGACAACAACATCTCCGCCAGCCAGATCATCGACGCACTGAAGCCCAAGCCGGCAACCCGCGGCCTGTCGGTCGGTCCGCAGGCCGATACGACCGCACAAGCCAGGGAATCGACCTTCCTGAACACGGTACGCAACCGCTCGACCCGGTCGCTCTCGACGGGCGAGCGCGAGCAGATTGCGGAGCTCGCGGCGACCAAGCCGAAGATCGATCTGGAGATCCAGTTCGACTACAACTCCGCCGACATCGCCAAGACGTCGGTGGCATCGGTGCAGGCGCTCGGCAAGGCACTGTCCGATCCGGCGCTGAAGGGCTCGACCTTCGTGGTCGCCGGCCACACCGACGCGGTCGGTGGCGAAGCGTACAATCAGGGGCTCTCCGAACGGCGGGCCGACACCATCAAGAAATACCTGGTGCAGAACTACGGCCTCAACGGCACCGATCTCGTCACCGTCGGCTACGGCGAGACCAAGCTGAAGGATGCCGCCAACGGCACCGACCCGACCAACCGCCGCGTCCAGGTCGTGAACATGGACACCAAGACCGCAGCGAAGTAATTCGCAGTCGTCGCGCCGGACACGCCGCTTGGCGCAGCTCCGGCAGGCGGCGAAGTCATATCCAGCCTTGGAACAGCATCAGGCGGCCGAAGGTTCGCATCGACGTGCCGACGAACGCCGCGGAGATCGGCAGCATGACCGCAAAGCCGGCCGCAGCGACGCCGACATAGGCCCACAGCAGCCAGCGCGGCAGCCCCTCCCGGCGCAGCACATAGACCAGCGCCAGCGAAGCCTCGGTCGCGGCCGGCAGATAGTAATAGATGAAGCCCAGCGTACGCGGCAGCAGCGCCCAGGCGAGCCAGGGACCGAAATAGAATGCCGCGATCAGGAATGCATCCCACCGCCGGGCGACGATGAAATCGCGCAGCACCACGACGAGGGCGAGCAGCGCCGGCCACAGCACCAGCGGATTGCCGAGGAAGACGATCGCAGCGACGTTGTCCTCTGCCGTCTTGTCGAACAGGAACCACACCGGTCGCGCGAGCAACGGCCAGGACGGCCATGCGCTCATATAGGTGTGGCCGGCGATGGCCGTCGTGGTGTTGTCGGCGAAGATTCGCCGCTGCGCCTCGATCAGATCCGGCAGCGACACTCCATGGAGCGGGAGGAAAGCGGCAAGATAGGCCACCGCCGGCAAGACGGCGAAGCAGAGCGCGACGTGATGCAGCCTGAAGCCGGGCCAAAGCTCCGGCCGATACCAGTCGTCCGGCTTCGCGTCGGCAAACAACGTGCGCCAGCCCTGCATCAGGCGGATCACCGCGACGATCACGATGCAGACGCCAAGCGGAAACAGACCGCTCCATTTGCAGGCCGCAGCACAGCCGAACAAGCTGCCCGCGAGCGCGAACATTGCCTGCGGCCGCTCTCTGCGAAAACCATGCATGAAGGCGGCGGTCGCGAGCAAGCCGAAGCCGAGCGCAAAGATGTCGAGCATAGCGATGCGCGCCTGCACATACAGCATCTGGTTGAGGCCTGCGATCAGAGCCGCGGTGATCGCCGGCCCTTGCGCGGAGAACAGCGCAAGGCCGCACAGATAGATTGCGACGATCGCCAGTGCGCCGAACAACGTCGCGGGATAACGCCAGCCAAACGCGTTGTCGCCGAAGGTCGCGATCGATGCCGCGATCAGCTCCTTGGCCAGCGGCGGATGCATCGGATTGAGCATCGGCTGCGACATCACAGGCGCCAGCATCTGCCGCGCCGCCGGGACGTAATGCACCTCGTCGAAGACGAATTTCTCCGGCGTGGCGAGACCGATCAGCAGCGCCAGATGGGCAACCAGGAAAATCGCGACAGCAAGCACTGCGCTCCGCGACAGTTTTGGAACTGCGAACGCCTCGAGCGGCTGCTGTTGAGACATCTTGCGTGGCAAATTTGCGTCACCGCGGACAAAAACAAGGATCGTCGTTTTCATTGAACGCATTCTGCCGCAACTGTCACTAAGCATAGCGCACGTCCCGCGCCGCTTGTGATAATTACGCCACATCGCAAGCGAGCGCGATCCGGTACGATCAAGGGACACATCGATCGGTTGCGAAATGAATTTGCGTTTTTGGCTTTTCCCCATCCTGTCAACGGCCGCATTGTGCGCAGGCTCTGGCGCGCAGGCGCAGACGCGGGTCGGCGAAGCCGTTGTGATCCAGAACGAAGTGGTGCGCGTGGCCGCGACCACGACGCCGATCAATGTCGGCGACAGCATGCTGCGCGACGAGACCGTGCGCACCGGCGCCGACAGCGCGGCGCGTTTCGTGATGGCCGACAGCACCAATCTGTCGCTCGGCCCGAGCGCCACGCTGAAGCTCGACCGCACCGTCTTCAACGACGAGCACAGCTATCGCGACGTCGCGATCCGCATGACCACCGGCGCCTTCCGCTTCGTCACCGGGCGCTCCGACAAGGCCGCTTACAAGATCACGACGCCGCTTGCGACCATCGGTGTGCGCGGCACCACGCTCGACATTCTCTCGCAACGCGGGCGCTCCGTGGTCGTGCTTCAGGACGGTGCGGCCAGCGTCTGCACCAAGAGCTCCCAGTGCGTGCAGCTCACCCAGCCAGGCGACACCGCGATCATCACCTCGACCGCCGGCAAGGTCGGCATCACCAAGGCCAACACGCCGCCCTGGACCTTTGCGGCCAACTGCGCCGCGAGTGCCGGACTTTGCGCGGTCAACCAGTATGCCGGCGCCTCGCCGACCATCACGCCAACCGTCCAGGACGACGGCATGCTGTGCGGGCGCTGACGATGACGAAATACCGCTTCCAGCGCCTCATCCTCATCGGCGTGCTGACCGCATTGGCCGCGTTTGCGCTTGTCGCGTGGGGGACCCGCCCGGCGGCTGCGCAGGCGTCGGAGTGCGGGTCCGAGTGCGGCGAGCCGACGCCTTATCCGTCGCCGACCTACTCGCCCTCGCCAACGCCCTCCCCGACTCCTGCGCCCTCACCATCGCCGAGCCCGTATCCTTCCCCCAGCCCATATCCGTCGCCGAGCCCGACACCGACCGGCGGGGCTTCCAGCGGGAATTCGATCGGCGGCCTCGCCAACCAGCGCTTCAACCAGATGATCACCAACCGGGTGCTCGGCACGGTGCTGCTCGGCGTCAACGAGCAGATCAATTGCGGCGACTGCATCAGCGCATTCGGCTCGGCCGGCTCGTTCTCGGCCGGCATCCACGGCCGCAAGGCGCTGACCAACAATCTGTCGCTGCTAGCCGGCATCGCCTACACGCACTACGACGGGCGTGGCTACGAGATCACCAGCGCACCGATCGGCGCTTTCGCGTTGCGCTATGACTTTACCGATTGGGGCTCGTCGCGGCCGTTCTTCGACGTCGGCACGATCCTGACGCCATGGGAGAAGGCGCGCTACACGCGCAGCTATGATACCAGTCTCGGCCCGGTGAGCGTGACCAGCTCGACCAACGCCTCGAACTACGCCGTCTACGGTCGCGCCGGCTGGATAAGCCGCCTCTCGCCACGCGACGAGGTCGCAGCCTCGATCGAGGTGTGGCAGCTCTGGCAGCGTGTCTCCGGCTATAGCGACAGTACGGTGGCGTTCAATCCATTCGACGCCACCATCGCTGATGGCACCGACCGCACGAGCCTCGTCAAGATCGGCGGCCAGTGGACGCATCTCTTCGGCAGCAACATCGAGACAAACATCAATGGCGGCTGGGTGCAGTCGTTTGCGAGCCACAGCGGCATCGTCGCCACCGTGACCGGCAACGGCGTGGTGGTGCCGACCATGGGCAACCAGGGCTGGTTCGAATATGGCGGCCGCCTCGGCTTCCGCGTGCAGAAGGGCTGGATCGTGGACCTCTTCGCCAACGGCACTCTTGGCCCGCAGCCGGTCGGCAACACGATCCACGGCGGCGTCGGGCTGCGGATCAATTATTAGCGGGAAAGCACGACTGTCATTCCCCGCGCAGGCGGGGAATCCAGTACACCGCGGCCTATCGTTTTCATCATAGCCGTCTCGGATTACTGGATCGCCCGGTCAAGGCTGGGCGATGACCGAGTGCGTGCGGGCGGAACTCCGTCCCGCCTCACGTCGCCGACTTGCCCTCGAACGCACGACGCAACACGTCGACATCCAGCTTCACCATCTTCATCATGGCCTGCATCGCGCGCGCGGCCGCTGCCTTGTCCGGGCTCGACAGGAACTCGAACATCACTTTCGGCACCACCTGCCAGGCCACGCCCCAGCGATCCCTGAGCCAGCCGCACTGCTCTTCCTTGCCGCCGTGGGCGAGGAACGCGTTCCAGACGCTGTCGACCTGCGCCTGGTCGTCGCAATGGATCATCAGCGAGATCGCGTGGGTGTATTCCATCTTCATGCCGCCATTGAGCGCGACAAGCGGTTGTCCGGCCATCGTGAACTCGACGACGAGCACGGAGCCCTCCTTGCCGGAGGGGCCGTCCGAAACGTTGCGCTGGACGTGCGTGATCGCCGAATTCGGAACGAGCGAGACGTAGAATTTTGCGGCGTCCTCGGCATCACCGTTGAACCACATGCAGGGCACGAGCTTGGACATCGTGAATGCTCCTCTTCAGATCTTCCGGGTTCGGATCAGGCGTTTGCCATCTCGGGCTGCAGAGGGGCGGCCCCGAGGTCCATCCAGTTCACACCCCACATATGGCCATCGGGATCCTCGAAGCTGCGGCCGTACATGAAGCTGTATTCGTCCTTCGGGCTGGGATCGGTCACTCCGCCTGCCGCCGCGGCCTTGGCGACGATATCGTCGACTTCGCTGCGACTGTCCGCGGAGAGGCAGAACAGCACCTGGTTCGAGGTCCTGGCATCCGCGATCGGCTTCGGCGTGAACTGGCGGAATTTGTCGTGGGTCAGCAGCATGGCGAAAATGGTCTCGGAAAAGACCATGCAGCTCGCTGTCTCGTCGCTGAACTGCGGGTTCTTGACCGCACCGACCGCCTCATAGAAGGCGGTCGCGCGATTGAGGTCGGTCACCGGCAGGTTGACGAAGATCATCTTGGGCATCGGGAAGCTCCTCGGGTGAGGTTCTGCCCAAGGACGGTCGGCCAGGCCGCCATCCGACACCGCTTCCGACTCATTTTTCGGACCCGATCTGCGGGGTTCTGTCGCACCGACCCCCGCGCTCCGAACGGCCCTACTTCTTCTCGTTGGGATCGCGGTGCACCGGGTCGATCCACAGCACGGTCTCGGGCTTCTCCACCGGCTCGATGTCGAGGTTGATCGCCACCGCCTCGCCGTCGCTGCGCACCAGCACACATTCCAGCACCTCGTCCGGGCTGGCGTTGATCTCCTGGTGCGGCACATAGGGCGGAACGAAAATGAAGTCGCCCGGGCCGGCCTCCGCGGTAAACTGCAGGCTCTCGCCCCAGCGCATCCGCGCCTTCCCCTTCACCACATAGATGACGCTTTCGAGATGGCCGTGATGATGTGCGCCGGTCTTGGCATCCGGCTTGATGCTGACCGTGCCCGCCCACAATTTCTGTGCGCCGACACGTGCGAAATTGATGGCGGCAGCGCGGTCCATACCGGCCGTCGAGGGTACGTTCCTGTCGAGCTGGTTACCCGGAATGACGCGCACGCCGTCATGTTTCCAGCGATCATGATCGTGGTCATGGTGGGAATGCGAGTGGTCATGGCCGGTCATGGGACTTGCTTTCTGTTGGTTCCGTACGCGGCAAAATACCCCAAAGCCGCAGCCGCAAGCCATACCAAAATCGGAACACTGGTAGCTGCCGGACGTTGTCTCACCGAGCAAAATGGAAGGAGTGTTTCATGGGTAGCACGACCGACAAGATCAAGGGCAATGCCAACGAGGCAATCGGCAAGGCCAAGCAGGGCATCGGCGAAGCCACCGGCTCCGATCGCATGAAGGGCGAAGGCGCGGTGCAGGAGGTGAAGGGCAAGGGCCAGCAAGCCATGGGCGACGCCAAAGACGCCGCGAAAGATGCGATGGATCGCGCTGCTGCTGCCGCAAAGCGCGCAGCCGAGTGACGCCGCTAGAGCTGAAGGCGAAAAGACCGGCCGAAAGGCCGGTCTTTTTTATTTATGCAGTCATTCCGGGGCGGCGCGCAGAGCCGAGCCATGGTGCGCGATTGCGCACCTGAGAATCTCGAGCTTCCGGATTCGATGCTGCGCATCGCCACCGGAATGACGGCTACGCCGTCACTTCACCGCGAGCAATTCCACGTCGAACATCAGAGTCGCGTTCGGCGGGATCACGCCGCCGGCGCCGCGCGCGCCATAGCCGAGCTGTGGCGGGATGATCAGCGTGCGCTTGCCGCCGACCTTCATCGAGGCAACACCCTCGTCCCAGCCGGCGATAACGCGGCCCTTGCCGATCGGGAATTCGAACGGCTCCTTGCGATCGACGGAGCTGTCGAATTTCTTGCCCTTCTGGCCGTTCTCATAGAGCCAGCCGGTATAGTGCATCACGCAAATCTGACCGGGCTGCGGCGAGGCACCGGTGCCGACGGTAGAGTCGATGATCTGCAAGCCTGAAGCTGTGGTCATGGTCTTTCCTGCGGTCTGGGCCGAGGCCGTGGTGGAAGCGAAATCGGACGCGCCACCAATCATAGTGATCGCGAGTGCCGAGATTAGGGCGAGGAGCACGCGCTGAAAACGCTGCATAGGGCACCTTCCATTAGAGGCGGGAGGTGTCTAACCCAACGCCGTCGCCGTTTCCACCCCTTTAGACCTCGATATTTTCCAGACGTACCGGCAAGCTGCGGATACGCTGGCCGGTGGCGTGATAGATCGCGTTGCAGATCGCGGCATTGGTGCCGACATTGGCAAGCTCGCCGAGCCCCTTTGCGCCCACCGGGTTGATGTGATCGTCCTGCTCGGAGAGCATGATGACCTCGACGCCGGGCACATCGGCATTCACGGGCACGAGGTAGTCGGCAAGATTGTCGTTGACGTACCGCGCATTGCGCTCGTCGATCTCGGTGGCTTCCAGCAACGCCGAAGACATGCCCCAGATCAGTCCGCCCATCAGTTGGCTGCGGGCGGTGCGTGGATTCATGATCCTGCCTGCCGCAAATGCGCCGACAAGCCGGGGGCAACGGATTTCGTGCGTGAAGCGGTTGACGCGGACCTCGACGAACTCGGCGCCGAAGGCATAGGCGATCTTGTCCTTCATTTGGTGACCGCCGACGAACCGAGGCTGCCCGGCATGCAAGGCCCTGAACGAGTCGAGCGGTGCGCCTTCCGGCTTCCACTCGCCATATTCCTCGACCACGCCGACACCGAGCGCATCGAACGCCTTCTCGATGTCGAGCGGACGGTCGCCCTTCGCCGCCCGGGTCGACGGTGCCGGGCTGATGCCGACAGTCTCCTTGGCCTTGTCGGCGATGCTGTCGCTCGGCATTACCGCCTTGAACAGGCGCTGCCGGATCTGATCGCACACCATCATCACCACGGAGCAGGTGCTGGCTGTCGAGTTGGAGCCGCCGGCAACCGGCGCGGGCGGCAGGTCGCTGTCGCCCAGGAAGACCGCGACCTTCTCCAGCGGCACGCCGAGCCGCTCGGCCGCAGTCTGGGCGATGACTGTATAAGCACCGGTGCCGATCTCGTGACCGGCGACCTCGACACGGGTGCGGCCATCGCGCTGGAGGCGAACGCGGGCGGCTGACGGCGCCATCTGCGTCGGATAGCAGGTGGCGGCACAGCCGTAGCCGAGCAACCAATCCCCGTCGGACATCGATCTTGCCTGCGGCGACCGCTGCGACCAGCCGAACGCCTTGGCGGCTTCGTCGAAGCACGCCATCAGCGACCGCGACGTGTAGGGCTTGCCGCCAATGGGTTCGGTAGTGGTGTCGTTGATGCGACGAAGTTCGACCGGATCCATGTTGAGCTTCACGGCGAGTTCGTCCATCGCGCTTTCCAGCGCGAACAGATAGGGCACTTCCGGCGGCGAGCGCATGAAACCCGGCGTGTTACGGTCTGCGCGCACGATCGACACCAGACTTTCGATGTTAGGGCACGCATAGAGTCGCGTCGTGGTCTTGGTGCCGCCGACGCAATAGGCGTCGGGCCGCGAGGAGATTTCAGCCCCCTCATGCCTCAAAGCGACCAGCTTGCCATCCCGGCTCGCACCGAGCTTGATCTCGTGCCGCGTCTCGGCGCGGTACGTCGCGATGGTAAAGCCCTGTTCGCGGGTCGGGACCAGCTTGATCGGGCGGTTGAGGCGTTTGGCAATGCCGGCGATGATGGCAGTGCGCGGCGTCATCGAGCCGCGCGAACCAAAACCGCCGCCGACATAGGGATTGACCACGCGCACCTTGTCGGCGTCGATGCCGAGTTGCTCGGCCACGCCGTTCTTCAGGCCATAGACATACTGACTGCCCTCGTAGACGACGAGATTGTCGCCCATCCAGGCGCAACTGGTCGTGAACAGCTCCATCGGATTGTGGTGCTGTGTCGGCGTGTCGTAGGACGCGGTGAGCTTGACCTCGGCCGCCTCGAAGGCCTTGGCGAAGTCGCCGACCACGGGATCTTCCTTGAACTGCGCGTTCTGTCCCTTTGCGGCTGCCGTCGTAGTACCCGCCGATTCGAAGCTCGCACTCGGCGCCGTCGCCGTATAGCTGACCTTGACGCGACTGGCGGCCTCGCGCGCCGCCTCATAGCTCTCCGCGATGACCGCAGCGATGATCTGGCCGTCATGCGCGATCTCGGCCGACTTCAGCGGCTGGATCGTGGTGCCGGCATAGCCGCCATTGCTGAACAGTTTCGCTTCCTTCAGCTTCGGGGCGTTCTCGTGCGTGATGATGTCTATCACGCCGCGGACCCCTCTAGCGTCGTCGAGATCGAAGCGGTCGATGCGGCCCTTGGCGATAGCGCTGGTGACCAGGAACGCATAGGCCGGATTGTCCAGCGGCATGTCGGAGGCGTAGGTCGCCCGCCCCGTGACCTTTGCGGTCGCATCGTAGCGCGGCACGGGCTGCCCCATATTCGCCTTGGGCTCGGGAGCTGCAGCGGTCATGGTCAGATCTCCATCGTTACGGCCTGCTGAAGCGCGCGTGCCACCACACGCCTGCCGAGCCCGATCTTGAAGCTGTTGTGCCGACGGCCACGGGCGTCCGCAAAGGCGGCATCGGCCACACGCTGTGCCAGCGCTTCGTCGAACTTCTCTCCTTTCAAGAGCGCCTCCGCCTCGCGCGCCCGCCACGGCACGGTGGCGACACCGCCGAGCGCGACGCGCGCGTCCCTGATCGTGCCATCCTGCACGTCGAGGGCGACCGCAGCCGAGGACAGCGCGAATTCGTAGGATTGCCGGTCGCGCGCCTTGAGATACACCGAGCGGGGCCACCGGCCCTGGATCGAGAAGGCGGAGATCAGCTCCGCGGGCTGAAGCGTGGTCTCGATCTCGGGCGTGCTGCTCGGTGCCTTGTGCAGCTGCGCGAACGGCATGCTGCGCGTGCCGGCCTTGCCCGTGATCTCGACCACGGCATCAAGCGCGATCAGCGCCTGCGCGAAATCGCCGGGATAGGTCGCGATGCACTGGTCGGAGGTACCGAGCACCGCATGCATCCGATTGACGCCGTCCATTGCGGCACAGCCGGAACCGGGATTGCGCTTGTTGCAATTCTCATAGGAGACATCGCGGAAGTAACTGCAACGCGTCCGCTGCATCACATTGCCACCCAGCGTCGCCATGTTGCGCAGCTGGGCGCTGGCGGCGAGCCTCAGCGAATCCGCGATCACCGGATAGCTGCGCTGGATCTCGGCATGCGCGGCCACGTCGGACATCTTTGCGAGCGCGCCGAGCCGCAGGGCTTCGCTGCCTGGCTCGATCGCCGACCAGGCGTGAGCCAGCGGGTTGATATCGACGACCGCAGCGGGCCGCATCACGTCGAGCTTCATCAAATCGATCAGCGTGGTGCCGCCGGCGAGCGGCTGCGCGGTCGCCTTCGTCAGCGGATTGTTGGCAGCTGCGGCGGCGCTGAGCGCGCGCACGGCCATGTCGGGGTCTGATGCTCTCTGATACGAAAACGATCGCATGCGCCTAGCCTTTCATGATCTCGGGCGCGGCCTGCTTCACGGCAGCGACGATGTTGGGATAGGCGGCGCAGCGGCAGATGTTGCCGCTCATATATTCGCGGATGTCAGCCTCGTTTCCCGCGTGTCCCTCCTTCACGCAGGCCACGGCAGACATGATCTGGCCAGGCGTGCAGTAGCCGCACTGGAACGCGTCGTTGTCGATGAACGCCTGCTGCATTGGATGCAGGCGGTCGTCGGTGGCGAGGCCCTCGATCGTCGTGATCTCCTGCCCTTCGGCTGCGAGCGCCAGCGTCAGGCACGACACCACGCGCCGGTCATCGATCAGCACCGTGCAGGCGCCGCACTGACCGTGGTCGCAGCCCTTTTTGCTACCAGTGAGTTTGAGATGTTCACGCAGCGCATCGAGCACCGTGGTGCGCGCGTCGATGCGCAGACGCTTGTCCTTGCCGTTCACGCGCAGCGTGACCTCAACCGGAAGCGACGGATCCTGCGCGACAGGCTCATTCGCATCTTGCGCAACCGCACGCGCCGTCATCGGAACCAGCGCACTTCCGGCGGCACCGGCCATGAAGGCCCGGCGATCGAATGTCGATGTTCTGGAACTGGACTTGTCGGACATGGGCCGGCCTCCGCCGCTATCTGCAAGAGCAGCGCACGCCTGCACTGCTCATCGCCCCTTAACTTGGAGCAATGAGTGCAGTTCCGAATGACAAAGGGCGGCGCAGCAAATGCCGCGCCGCCCTTCGTCAACTTTTCCTGATCTTGCGCGCGGAACCCGCGCGAACTCAATAGCCGAGGGCGCAGCCATCCTTGCGCGGATCGGAGCCGCCGGTGAGCGTGCCCTTGTCCCAGTCGATCCAGACTGCCTGGGCGCCACCGAGCGGGCCAACCACGCTGGTGGTCTTGTGGCCGAGCTTCTTCAAGCCTTCGACGATCGCAGCCGGCACGCTGTCCTCGAGTTGATATTGGCCCTCGTAATGCAGGCCGCGCGGCATGTCGATCGCCTCCTGCACGTCGCAGCCGTAGTCGAGGATGTTGGTCAAGACATGGGTCTGGCCGGTCGGCTGATACTGGCCGCCCATCACCGCGAACGGCATCACGGAGCGTCCACCCTTGGTCAGCAGGCTCGGCATGATCGTATGCAACGGACGCTTGCCGCCTTCGATGCAGTTGGGGTGACCCGGCTGGATGCGGAAGCCGCCGGCGCGATTCTGGAACAAGACGCCGGTCTTGTTCGACACGATGGCGGATCCAAAGGAGTGCGCGATCGAGTTGATGAACGAGCAGACGTTGCGGTCCTTGTCCACGACCGTGATGTAGATGGTCGAGGGGTTCATCGGCGGGGCGACATTCGGCAGGTCGAGCATGCCGTCCATGCGGATCTTGGCGATGTGCTCGTCGCAGAACTCCTTGGCGAGGATCTTGGCGACTTCGGTTTGCATATGGTCGGGATCGGCGACATGCACCTCGCGGTGCATGTAGGCGATGCGCGCGGCCTCGGCTTCGAGATGGAAGCGCTCGATGCTGAGCGGCGCGTATTTTGTCAGATCGAACCGCGACAGGATATTGAGCATCAGCAGCATGGTGAGGCCCGGTCCGTTCGGCGGGCACTGCCAGACGTCATAACCCTTGTACATGGTGCCGATCGGCGTCGTCACCTCTGTGGTATGCGCGGCGAAATCGTCAAGCGTGTGCAGGCCGCCGATTCCCCTGAGGGTCTCGACCATGTCTTCCGCGACCGGCCCCTTGTAGAAGGCGTCGCGGCCGTCCTTGGCGATCGCGCGCAGGGTCTTGCCGAGTTCGGCCTGGCGAATGACGTCGCCGGCCACCGGCGGCTTGCCGCCCGGCAGCAGGTAGCGCACGGTGTTGGTACCATTCTTCAGCTTCTCGAACTGGTTCTTCCAGTCGAAGGCGATGCGCGGCGCGACGACGTAGCCTTCCTCGGCCGCCTTGATCGCGGGCTGAAGCAGCCGGTCGAAGCCGAACTTGCCGTGGTCGCGCAGAACCGTCGCGAAGGCATCGATCACGCCTGGGATCGAGACCGCGTGCGCCGAGGTCAGCGGCACCGAGTTGATCTTGCGCTCGAGATACCAGTCGGCGTTGGCAGCCTTGGGCGCACGGCCGGAGCCGTTATAGGCGATGATCTTGCCCTCGCCGCGCGGCTGGATCAGCGCAAAACAGTCCCCGCCGATGCCGGTCGATTGCGGCTCGATCACGCCGAGCAGGGCAGAGGCGGCAACGGCCGCATCCACCGCCGTGCCGCCATCGCGCAGCACCTCGATCGCCGCGAGCGAGGCTTGCGGATGCGAGGTCGCGACCATCGCGTTGGTGGCGTGGACCGTGGACCTGCCCGGGAAATGGAAGTTTCTCATCGAATTTCTTGCTCTCTTGGTCGTGGGCGCGGGTGGCGCGCCATCTCGAAAACCGCGTCTACATGGCACATTCCGGCCCAGCGGGGCAATGCTGGCATACCAGGAAAATGGCTGCCATCCGCTCGACGTATGGAGTTTTCGACGCTAGCGGCCTTGCGGGTTTTCCGGATGGCTGCCGCCTGCTAAACGAGCCGCCATGTCCGATCCGAATTCGGCGACCAAGGTCGCGGCCTTCTATCAATTCGTCGCCCTCCCCGATTACCGCGAGCTGCGCGAGCCGCTGCGCGCCTTCTGCGCTGGCCTTAAGCTGAGGGGCAGCGTGCTGCTGGCGCAGGAGGGCATCAACGGCACTGTCGCCGGTGCGCCGGAGGCGATCGATGCCTTCGCCCACGAACTGCCACACGGCGACATGTTCGGCGGCAGGCTCAACAAGCTCGAGTTGAAATTCTCGACCGCCGAGGCGATGCCGTTCGGCCGGCTCAAGGTGCGGCTGAAGAAGGAGATCGTCACGCTCGGTGACGAGACTGCCGATCCGACCCGCCAGGTCGGCACCTATGTCGATGCCACCGAGTGGAACGCGCTGATTGCGAAGCCCGACACGCTGCTGCTCGACACCCGCAACGCCTTCGAAGTGGCCATGGGGACGTTCGAGGGCGCGGTCGACCCCGGCATCAAGAGCTTTGGCCAGTTCAAGGACTTTGCCGCGATTGAGCTTGATCCGGCCAAACACCGCAGGATTGCGATGTTCTGCACCGGCGGCATTCGCTGCGAGAAGGCGAGCGCGCATCTGCTCGCGCGCGGCTTTGCAGAGGTCTATCACCTCAAAGGCGGCATTCTCAAATATCTCGAGGAGGTGCCGGAGGCTGAGAGCCGCTGGCGCGGCGAATGCTTCGTGTTCGACGAGCGCGTGGCGCTCGGCCACGGTTTGCGGGAACGGGACAAGGACGCGGGCACGTGACGAATGAGATCAAGACGCTGAGCGAGCGCATCGACACGCTGGAGACGCGCATTGCCTACCAGGACGACACGATCGAGACGTTGAACCAGACCATCACCGCGCAGTGGAAGCAGATCGACACGCTGATGCGGCAGATCGCGCAGCTCAATGAGCGGCTGCAGGAGGCCGAGGCAAATGCGCCGGGGCCCGCCAACGAACGTCCGCCGCATTATTGATCGGTCTTACTCGCCGGACGCCTTGGGCAGCAGGTTCATGACCTCGCCGGACATTACCAGGCGGTCGCGGCCTGCGTCCTTGGCGGCGTAGAGCGCCCGGTCGGCAGCTTCGACCAGCGAGGCCACACCCGCCGTGCGCTCCAGCACCGGCCGGCAGGTCGCACCGCCGACCGAGGCGGTGACGCATCCAGCCGCCAGATTGCTGCCATGAACGAGGCCGGCCTCGCGAATGGCGCTGCGGATCCGCTCGCCGACCCGGGCGCAGCCGGCGGCGTCGATGTTCGGCAGCAGCACGGCGAACTCCTCGCCGCCATAGCGTGCCGCCAGATCGCCGGCGCGCTGCGTTTCGGCCGCGATGATCTTTGCGATCCGGCGCAGGCAGGCATCGCCCGCGGGATGGCCGTATTCATCGTTGTATGCCTTGAAGTGGTCCACATCGATCATCAGCAGAGCAAGGCTGGAGCGGTCGCGATAGGCCCGCGCCCATTCCTCCTTCAGCCCTTCGTCGAAGCGGCGACGATTGGCGAGGCCGGTGAGGCTGTCCTCGATTGCAAGTGTTTCGAGCCTGGTTTCCAGCTTCTTGTGCTCGGTGATGTCGCGGGAGATCGCGACCACGCCGTCGATGCGGCCATTGTCGTTGCGCGTCACCTGCATGGTCGATTCGAGCCAGATTTCGCCGTTCTGCCGGTGCGAGTTGCGGTAGATGAGACGCGCCTCCTCCTTCTCACCACGCTTCATGGCGTCGACGATCGCCTGGACCTCCGGCAGATCCTCCGGATTGATGCCCGCAAGAGCCGGCGTGCCGATCAGCTGATTGGGGCGCCAGCCGACGACGCGAACCGACGAGGGCGAGACATAGCGCAGCCGCTCGTCGAGCCCGATGCGCGTCACCATGTCGCTGGAGCCTTCGGCGAGCAGGCGGAAATGCGCCTCCTTCTCCGCCAGCGCGACGGCCATGCGCTGGCCGCGCTGCAACTGCCGCACCAGCACGCCGCCGATGACCGCGATCAGCATCACCAGCGCGAGCACGTAGAGCATGCGGGAGATTGCCGTGGCACGCCAGGGCGCGAGCAGCTCGTCCTTGTCGACCGTGGCGACCAGGAGAAGCGGAAAGCGGCTGCTGCGATTGAAGAAGCTGACACGTTCGGCGCCGTCCACCGGCGATTTGAAGTGATAGGTGCCGCTCGGCCGCTGCAGGCTCGGCTCGCGGAAGAAAGGCGTGTCGGCGACGCTGCGTCCGACGAATTTCTCGTTGCCGGGATTGTGCGCGAGGATCATGCCTTCGCGATGCGTCAGTGTCACGGAGCTGTTGCGACCGATCTCGAACTGCTCGTAGAAATGCGACAGATATCTGGAGCTGATGGTCGCGAGCACCACGCCGCCGAAGCTGCCGTCCTGGTTGTTGAAACGGCGTGACAGTGGGACGACCCATTCGCCATCGAGCAGGCTCTTCACGGGACGGCCGACATAGGCCTCACGCTTCGGCGAGAGCTGGTGATGTCGGAAGAACGCATCATCGCTGAGGGTCGAGCCGACCGTACCGGGCGAGGTCAGCCAGTTGCCCTGATCGTCAATGATGTCGAAGCTGTGGATGCGCGCGATCGCCTTCTTGCGCACGTCCAGCAGGGTGCCGAGCTTGGCTATCGTGGCCGGTCCAGTGCCATCCATCTCCAACCGGCTGACCACGCCGACGACGCCGGAATCCAGGAGATCGAGGCTGTCCTCGGCATGCTGTGTCAGCGAACGGGCGACGTTCGCCATTTCGGTCTCGGCGCCCCGGACCACCGCGTCGCGCGCGGCCCATTCGCGCCAGCCACTGACGGCGAGAATGGTCGCACAGGTCAGCACGACGAACGCCGCCGCGCGCAGCGGCAGGCGGCTCCATCCGGCTCGGTGGGTAACAGCGCTCATGCGGCAGAGTTCTCCGATGTCGAGGAACCTCTGCCGTTTCTATTAGTGAACTCTGAAATCGCTACTCCAATACGCAGCGATCTGTCGCTTTCCAGTAGTCCTACGGACGCCGCGATCAGCGCGTCGCTAACAAGGTATTAGCAAGCCGATCGGAATCCGGCGCCGAGTTCCGCTAGCTGAAGATGGCCTTGACCTTGTCCCAGAGCGAAGGATGATCGGCATCCGCATCGGCCTTCGAGGGCGTCGGTTGCGCGGCACTCACGGGATCGGAAGCCGGGAACGTATCCTTCAGCCCGGCGTCGAGCTTGGCGTTGCGGTCGGCAGCGAGCGCCTCGCGCAGGTCTTCGGCGTGCTTGTCGTGCGGCGCGGGATTGAATGTCTCAGCCATGATCTCCTCCATTGGCTGATCAACGCGGTCCGATTGCACAGGTTCCCCTGTTCCGCTGAGGGCCGCGGCGGTGTATCAGGAGCGGTAACCCTCTTCAGGACCATTCGTGCCCCAGTCTGCAAGAAAGCCTTTCATCGACGTGCTCTCCGGCCAGCGCCAGACCATCCCGCCTGTGTGGATGATGCGGCAGGCCGGGCGTTACCTTCCGGAATATCGCGAGGTGCGCGCCAAGGCAGGCGGCTTCCTCGATCTCTGCTTCAACCCGGAGCTTGCCGCCGAGGTGACGCTGCAACCGATCCGCAGGTTCGGCTTCGATGCGGCGATCATCTTCTCCGACATTCTGGTGATCCCCTCTGCGCTCGGACGTGAGGTGCGGTTCGAGGTCGGCGAGGGCCCGCGGCTCGAGCCGCTGGACGATCCGGCCAAGGTGGCGACGCTGGCGCCGCGCGCAGATTTCGGCAAGCTCGAGCCGGTGTTCGAGGCGCTCAAGATCGTGCGCGGCGCGCTCGACCCCAAGGTCGCGCTGATCGGCTTCTGCGGCGCCCCCTGGACGGTCGCGACCTACATGGTCGCGGGGCACGGCACGCCGGACCAGGCACCGGCCCGGATGATGGCATACCGCCATCCTGAAGCTTTCTCAGGGATCATCGACGTACTGGTCGACAGCTCGATCGAGTATCTGTTGGCACAGCTCGCCGCCGGTGCCGACGCGCTACAGATCTTCGACACCTGGGCCGGCGTGCTGCCGCCTGCCGAGTTCGCGCGCTGGTCGACCGAGCCGACGCGGCGCATCGTGGAGGGCGTAAGGGCCAAGGTGCCGGACGCGAAAATCATCGGTTTCCCGCGCGGCGCCGGGGCGCTGCTGCCCGGCTATGTCGAGGCAACCCGCGTCAACGCGGTCAGCATCGACTGGACCGCAGAGCCGGCCTTCATTCGCGAGCGGGTGCAGAGCAAGGTTGCGGTGCAGGGCAATCTCGATCCGCTGGTGCTGATCACGGGCGGCGCCGCGCTCGACCGCGCGGTCGACAACGTGCTGGCCAATTTTGCTGCCGGGCGGCTGATCTTCAACCTCGGCCACGGCATCCAGCCGGAAACGCCGATCGCCCATGTCGAGCAGATGATCAGGCGGGTGCGGGGCTGATTTTTCCGCCTCTTAGGCGGGCGGATACAAAAAGTGCGAAAACAACCCATGCACAGTACAAATCATTGGAGAATTTCGCACGGCGCAGCTTTAGGTCCGGAAGCGACGAGATTTGACCCGTCGGGCAAAACAGGGGCATAATGGCATCATCGCCACTGACCCGTTTTGAGAAGGACCAGCGTGCCAAGCGGCCTGCTGGAGCGGGTGCGACGGCGCTTCCTCACCACACCCGTCATTGCGAGCGCAGCGAAGCAATCTAGAGTCTTTCCGCGGGTAGCAGTCTGGATTGCTCCGCTGCGCTCGCAATGCCGACGTCGGCAGCCGAAAGCGCCTTAGCGCGGCCGGCTGCGCTCGATGATCTCCGCCGCACCCTTCGCCAGCAGGTCCAATCCGACCGCGCGGCCGAGCTCGCGCGGACGGTTGGCGGGCCCGGTGCGCGAGGCTTCGATGATGGTGTTGCCGGAGAGGTCGAGCACCGAGGCAGTGAGCGACATCTGATCGCCCGTGATGGTCGAGAAGCCCGCGACCGGCGAATTGCAGTGACCATTGAGCACCCACAGCACCTCCCGCTCGGCGTCGGCGGAAGCGTGCGCAGAGGCGTCGTCGATCGACGACAGGATCTGTCGCGTCTGCCAATCCTGCGCGGCGCATTCGACCGCGACGATGCCCTGCCCTGCCGCCGGCAGCATCTCCGCTGCGGAGAATTCGTAGGCGATGCGATGAGAAAGGCCAACGCGATCGAGGCCCGAGCGCGCCATGATCAGCGCATCCGCAGGTCCCACCTCGCCACCATCGGGCAAACGTTGCTTCGTCCTGTTGTCGAGCTTTCGCACACGCGTGTCAGCGGCGCCGCGGAAGTGGATGACCTCGACATCGGGAAACAGCCGCCGCGCATAGGCTGCGCGCCGCACGGCGTTGGTTCCGATCTTGAAGCCCCGGCCACGCACTTGCCGAAACGTCTCCAGCGTCACGCCGTCGCGCAGCACCAGCGCATCGCTGGGCGGATCGCGCGACAGCGTGGCGCCGATGACGAGGCCGGGCGTATCCTCGTTGCCGGGCATATCCTTCAGCGAATGCATCGCCGCCTGGAGCTCGCCCGACAGCACGGCAGCGCGGATCTGCGCCACGAAGGCGCCGCCCTTGCCGCCGTGCGGCAAGAGCTTGCTGGTCTGGTCGAGATCGCCCGTGGTGTCGAACTTGACGATTTCGACATCGAGACCGGGCACGGCGGCGGTCAGGCGGCGCGCAATCTCTTCCGTCTGTGCCAGCGCCATCGCGCTCTTGCGTGTGCCGATCCTCAGTCGCGTAGCCAAGTCCAAATCCTTTCAAACTGCGAATTAACGCGCATCCTCCAATATCATGTCGGAGGCCTTTTCGGCGATCATGATGATCGGCGCGTTGGTGTTCCCCGAGACGAGGTCCGGCATGATCGAGCCGTCGACGACGCGAAGGCCGTCGAGCCCCCTCACCTTCAGCCGCTGATCGACTACCGCGAGCGCGTCGTTGCCCATACGACAGGTCGAGGTCGGATGATAGATGGTGCTGCCGCGCTCCCGGCAATAATCCAGTATCTCCGCGTCGGTTGATACCTCCGCGCCGGGGTCGTGCTCGCTGACCACGAACGGTTTCAGCGCCGGTGCGTTCAATATCTTGCGCAGCATCTTAATGCCCTCGACATTGGTGGTGCGGTCGGTCTCGGTCGACATGTAGTTGATGCGGATCTCCGGCGGCACGGTCGGGTCGGCGCTCTTGATGCGCAGGCTACCGCGGCTCTCGGGCCGGAGCTGGCACACTGACGCCGTGAAGCCGGAGAAATCGTGCAGCTTCTCGCCCATCTTATCGGTCGAGAACGGCAGGAAATGGACCTGGATGTCGGGCGAAGCCAGCCGCGGGCTGGTCTTGAAGAACGCGCCCGCCGTGCCGGCCGCAATCGTCAGCCAGCCCTTGCGGAACAGCGCATAGCGTGCGCCGGCCATGGTGCGGCGAAGCGGATGATTGATGGTGTCGTTGAGCGTGATCTTCTGCGAGCAGCGCATGACGATGCGGACCTGCATGTGATCCTGCAGATCATGGCCCACGCCGGCAGCATCGAGCACCACCTCGATGCCATGCTTGCGCAGGAGATCGCTGGGCCCGACGCCTGAGAGCTGAAGCAGCTGCGGCGAGTTGTAGGCGCCGCTCGACACGACGACTTCCCGCCGCGCGCGGGCGCGGCGCAAGGTGGCGCCTTGCCGGTATTCGACGCCTGCGGCTCGGCGCCCTTCGAACAGGATGCGCTGAGCGTGGGCGGAGGTCTCGATCTTCAGATTGCTACGCGTCCTGGCGGGTCCGAGATAGGCCACCGCCGTGGAGGCGCGCCGGCCGTTGCGCGTCGTGGTCTGGAACAGGCCGACGCCTTCCTGGGTCGCGCCGTTGAAATCAGGATTGTAGGGCAGACCGCTCTCGACCGCGGCGTCGATGAAGGCTTTCGACAGCGGATCGGTCACGATCATGTTGGACACCGGCAGCGGACCGCCCGTGCCGTGATACTGATCCGCACCGCGCGATTGGTTCTCGGCCTTCTTGAAATAGGGCAGCACGTCGTCATAGCCCCAGCCGGTGTTGCCGAGCTGGCGCCAGCGGTCGTAGTCCTCGTGCTGGCCGCGAACATAGAGCAGGCCGTTGATCGAGCTCGATCCGCCCAGTGTCTTGCCGCGCGGCTGGAAGACCTGGCGGCCCTTCAGTTCCGGCTCCGGCTCGGTCTGGTACATCCAGTTAACCGTCTTCTCCTTGAACAGCTTGCCGTAGCCGAGCGGCACGTGGATCCAGATGTTGGAATCCTTCGGGCCGGCCTCGAGCAGCAGCACGCTGTGCTTGCCGTTTGCGGAAAGCCTGTTGGCAAGCACGCAGCCGGCGGAGCCGGCGCCGACGATGACGTAATCGAATTCGGGATCGGACGGCGCGAGGGAGGGATTTGCGTTCATGCGCTACTGTTCTTCTTGTTGGTGTGGGCGTTTCCGTCGTTCACTTAGCACAGTCATTCGCGCACGCGCAGCGCCTCGACCAGCGACTTGAACGCACGGGCGTATTCCGCGCCTGCCCTTGCGATGTCGGCCCGTACGGCGCAGGCGACCGCGGCCTCCGTGACTGCGCCGAGCAGCAGCCGTGCCAGCGGCTCGACCGGCTGGCGGGCGATCAGGCCGGCCTCCATGGCCGCCGCAATCGCGCGCGGCAGCTTTCCGCCGAAATGCCTGGCGTCGATCTCGCGCCAGCGTTCCCAGCCGAGCACGGCGGGACCGTCGCGTAAAATGATCTGGCCGGTCGGGCCCTTCGCGGTCGCGGTAAAGTAATGCTGGGTGCCGGCAACCATCGCGGCGAGCACGTCCTTCTCGGCCCGTGCCGTGCGATCGATCTCGACAACGAGATCGCGCGAGACCTGGTCGAACACGGCTTCGAACACCGCCTCCTTGGTCTTGAAGTGATGATAGACGGCGCCCTTGGCGACGGAAGCGCCTTCCGCGATCTCGTCCATGGTGGTGGCGGCGGCAAAGCCTTGCGTCCCGAACAAGCGGCGCGCCGCCGTCAGGATCGCTTCGGTTGTCGCAGCGCGCCGCTCCGCCTGTCTCGCCATGAATCCCGTCTAACCGAATTCACGGGAGGCGGCCAGTTGACTTTTCGACCACGGGTCGGTATTTACCGACTATGAGTCGGTTATATTGTGAGATGTGCCATGCCCAGCCGTGACATCGTCGAAGCATTCGCCAGACGTCTGGAGGATGGGGACTTCGTCGGCGCGATCGAACAGTTCTATACGCCTGATGCCGCGACTTACGAGAACAACGCCGCCCCGACGGTCGGGCGCGACAAGCTCGTCGCCAAGGAGCGCGGCGTGCTGGCGGCGTCCAAAGAGGTCAAGGCCGTCCGCGTCGGACCGAGCCTGATCGAAGGTGACCATGTCGCGACGCGCTGGACCTTCAGCTTCACCAATGCCGAAGGCGTCACACGGACGCTGGACGAGATCGCGTGGCAGACCTGGCGGGGCGACAAGCTAGTCGAGGAGCGCTTCTATTACGATCCGAAGCAGCTCGGACGCTGACCAGTGCACGGACATAAGGGCGCAGAAGTCAGCCGCGACGCCTGGGCGAAGGGCCTAGCATCGGCGACAGCTTACCGCCGACTCCAGAGCGGCTTCCCCCATCCGCGCTGATTTATGCGGCACGCTCCTTGCCTGACCGTTCATCTGCCTGTCCGTCGACGGACGTGGCGGTTTCCTCCAGCCGTTTGTCGTAGCTGCTCGCGAACCTCTCAATACTATCCGCCCACATCCTGAGCACTGAGATCTGAAAGTGCATGATTGGCTTCAACGCGTTGATGCCGATTGCTGTCGCCGCGGCAATGCTCCCTCGGGTATCGCGCGCGAAACGATCTGCGCTGGCGGTTTTGTCTGCCATGTCTTTCGCTCCTTGTTAGGTGTTATGATTTCCGTGTTGGCTGTGCACTGCGCGATTCCAAACACTCGGCCAAGACTTGATCCGCCGCGAGTCTCGCACAGCGGTCGTCATGCAGCTCGTCCAACTTCTTCAAATATGCGACTGCCGCTATTTGCAAGAGATCAAAATTGTCTTCGCCCATATCGCGAAGGTTGGTGACGTAGCGATAGAGCGCGGAACGCCTGTTGTCGTTCTCGCTGATGCCGCTGTTGAGCAGCAGATAGTTTCGCCAAGCAAATGCACAGGCGCCTTCGATGGTCTGAGAAGTCATGCGCACCTCCCAAAGGCCGAAAAAGACTGACGCCACGTTTCGTTCCCGTGAATTTCCAGATGTAACGTTGTTCCGTAGCTGCGCTGCAGCGCGTTTGCCCGCCTGCCGGCGGCGCAAGGCGGACTGACGCCTGCCCCGGCCGATCCGGCCTGACGCAGGACCCGCACACCGAGCTCGGTGCGGATCATGAAGACCCGGATCTGGGCCCGCCCCGGACCTCTGGTCAGGCCCGCTATCGGGGGCGGCCGACCTTCATGCTGGCCTGACTGCGGCGCGAGTTTAAGGCCCGGTGCACAACCGCACAGCCGCGCGTTCGTATCGATTTTGTTATCGATACCGCGATTTGAACACGCAGATGTGGTCACGCCGGTCGTGGCGAACGGGGATAATTCATAGTTCGTCAAAGGTTTGCAACGAATTCTCCCGATCGAGCCGGACAAACGGCCGGTGCTGCCAGGCTATCGAATGCGGACTCAAACGACCAACTATGTCGCACGGCTGTTCGCCGGCGATCTGTCGGCCTTTGGCGGTCCCGCAACCGACGAAGCCATGGCCGGGCATATCCGCGCCGAACAGATGTCGCTGGTGCTAGGCTATTCGGTCGGCATCATGCTCGGCAATGCCTGCAACGCCATCGTGCTCGCCATCGCACTGTGGCAGTCGCCGGACAGGACCCTCGCCCTGATCTGGGCGGCCACCGTGGCCGGGGCCGCGATCGCTTTTGGCCTGCAATCCCACGCGGCGCGCCGCATCACCAAGCCGCAATTCGTCTCGCGCGGGGCCATGCACCGGCTGGTGCGCAACGCCTTCATCCTTGGCTCCGCCTGGGGCATCGTCCCGGTCGCCTTCTTCGCCAACGCCTCGACCGGCGGCCAGCTCGTCATCACCTGCCTGTGTTCGGGCATGCTGGCCGGCGGTGCGCTGGCCTTCGCCACCATCCCGATCGCGGCCATCGCTTTCACGGCCCCCATCTTCGTCGGGATCGCCATCTGCCTCGGCAGGAACGGCGATCTGGCCTTCCTGCTGATCGCCTTTCTCGTCGTGGTCTATGGCAGCGTCCTCTTGCGCGGCGTATTCGTCAATTCGTTCTCGTTCGCGCGGCGCGTGATGCGGCAGATCGAGGCCGAGCGCACGGTGCGGCTGGATCCCCTGACCCATCTGCCCAACCGCGTCGCCTTCAACGAGACGCTCGATGCCGCCTTGAGGCGACTCGCATTGTCCGGCGAGGAATTCGCGGTGCTCTTGCTCGATCTCGACCGCTTCAAGGACGTCAACGACAAGTTCGGCCATCCCGCCGGGGACGAATTCCTGGTCCAGGTCGCCAGCCGCCTGCAACGCTGCACGCGCGTGGCCGAGCACGTCGCGCGCATCGGCGGCGACGAGTTCGCGCTGGTCATGGCCAATATGGCGCGGCCGGAGGATGCGCTCGAAATCGCCGAGCGCTTCGTTGCGGCCTTCGCTGAACCGTTCCAGATCGAGGGCCGTCAGATCGTCGGCGCGACCAGCGTTGGCATCGTGCTGGCGCCACGCGACGGCAATACGCCGTTCGATATCATGAAGAATGCCGACGCCGCGCTCTACCGCGCCAAGAAGGCGGGGCCGGGCACCGTGTGCTTCTTCGAGCAAGCCGACGACGGGCTGTCCCGCGACCGCAAGGCGCTGCAAGCGGACCTCGACGGTGCGATCGCACGAAACGAGCTGTTCCTGGTGTTTCAGCCATTCCTCGATCTCGGCACCAACCGGATCACCGGTTTCGAGGCGCTATTGCGCTGGCAGCATCCTTCGCGCGGGCTGGTGCCGCCAAGCGAATTCATCCCGATCGCGGAGGAGACCGGGCTGATCCACGAGATCGGCGAATGGGTCATCCGCCGCGCCTGCGCGACGTTGGCGGATTGGCCCGAAGACATCAGGGTTGCCGTGAATTTCTCCGCGTCGCAGTTTCACAACACGGCCATCCTCCAGACCATCGTGCAGGCATTGGCCGATGCGAAAGTCTCCCCCAACCGGTTCGAGATCGAGATCACGGAATCGATGCTGCTGTCGAAATACGGCTCGGCCGCATCGATCCTGAACGCGCTGCTGGAGCTCGGCGTCACGGTGGCGCTGGACGATTTCGGCACGGGGTTCTCATCGCTGACCTACCTGCGCAAGCTGCCGTTCAGCCGGATCAAGATCGACCAGTCCTTCATCCGCGACATGCTGGTGCAGCCGGACTGCGCCGCGATCGTGAAATCGGTGATCTCCCTTGCGCGCGATTTGCAGATCGGCGTGGTGGCGGAGGGTGTCGAGACCGCCGACCAGCTCGAATATCTCAGGCAGGTCAGCTGCGACGAAGTGCAGGGTTATCTAGTCAGCCGGCCGGTGGCCGCGGATGGCGTGATGGCGCTGCTGGAGACGAAGAGGATTCGGGCGACTTTCGCGGCGTAGGAGCCATTGTCCCTCAGGGCCGGCGACGCGGGAGGTGCGCTCCCTCCCCCGCAAGCGGGGGAGGGCTGGGGAGAGGGTGTCTCCCCGGAGGGACTCCCCCAGAGGAGAGAACCCTCACCCTGCGCTTCGCGCCGACCTCTCCCGAAAGCGGGAGAGTTGGAGCCGGCGGCACCGCCCATGCCGTCAGATAGATCTCGCTGCAGTCACCTCAAACCGCATCCGCCCGCAGCAGCGTATCCACCGTGACCGTGCCCCTCGCGCGGGAGACGCAGGCGCAGATCTTCTGGTTGGCTTGCTTCTGGTGGTCGCTGAAGAAGACGTCGCGATGGTCGATCTCGCCGTCGACGTCGACCACGTCGATGGCGCAGAGGCCGCATTCGCCGCGCTTGCAATCGGATATCACCTCAAAGCCGCTGGCGTTGAGCACGTCCAGCATCGAGCGCTCGCGCGGGATCTCGATCTCGATATTCGAGTCCTTCAATCGCACGCGAAACGTTTCGGTCGGCAGCGTGCCGCTGGAGCCGAAGGTCTCGTAGCGGAGATCGGGGAGCGGATGGCCGGCGCCGATCCAGGCATGACGCGCGGCGTCGAGCATCCGCATCGGGCCGCAAAACAGCGTAAGCGTTCCTTGCGGCAATGAGGCGAACAGGGCGTCGAGATCGAGCCGGCTGCCTTCGTCGCTGACATGAACGACGAGGCGGTCGCCGAGCATCGCGGCGAGATCGTCGAGATAGGCGGCTTCGCGGCGCGAGCGCACCGCATAGTGCAGCATGACGTTTGCCCCGCGCCTCGCCAGCGCCTGCGCGGCGCCGAGGATCGGGGTGATGCCGATGCCGCCGGCAATCAGGCAATAATTGGCGCGGGTCCAGTCGACCGCGAGCAGCGAGGCGGGCTGGGTGATGTCGAGCCGCGCGCCCGGCTGCAAGGACCACATGTAGCGCGAGCCGCCACGGGAATCCTCGGCGCGGCACACCGCGATCCTGAAGCCGTGCGAAGCGCCCTCGCCGACCAGCGAATAGGACCGTGTCTCGGGCAGGCCGTCGATGGTCACGCTGACATTGATGTGGCTGCCGACCGGATAGGCCGTGACGTCGAGTTGATCCGGCCTGATCAGGAACTCGCGGATTCCGGGCGCAAGGTCGCGGGTGGAGACAAGCGTTGCAGGAATCCAGGTTTCGATGAAGCGCATGGTGACGGCCCTCAATCGGTTGCGGTCTTGATCAGCGCGAGCGCCGGCAAGAGGTCGAGATGGGTCCGGTTGCGCAGCGCGAGTCGCAGGTTTCGCACCGCGAGCCGGGCATGCTCACGCATGATGGCCTCGGCCCGCGCGCCTTCGCGGTTCTCGATGGCGTCGATCACGACGCGATGATGCTCCTGGGCGATGATCAGGATCTGCTGCGCCTCGGGGAATGCCGATTGCGCCATCACGAAGCCGCTGGGCGAGGCAAACGGCAGCGCCGAAGCGCGGTCGATCTGGCGGATCAGGGGTGGGCTGCGCGACAGCTCCGTGAGCACGGCGTGGAAGCGCGCGTTCAACGTGACATAGGACGAGAAGGCATCGACCGAGATCGGCATCTGGCGGAGCAATTCGTCGATCGCCGCAAGGCATTCCTTCAGCGGCTCCAGCTCGCGCGCGGAGACGCCGCGTTCGGCGGCGAAGCGCGCAGCCAGGCCTTCCAGCGTACCGCGCAGCTCGATGGAGTCGGAAATGTCGCGTTCCGAAAACGCCTTCACCATGAAGCCGCCGGAGGGGATCGCCTCCAGGAGGCCCTCCTCCTCCAGCCGCACCAGCGCCATGCGCACCGGCGTGCGCGAGGCGCCTGTCGTCTCCACCGCCTGAAGCTCGGAGATGCGCTCGCCCGGGCGCAACGCCCCCGACAGGATCTGGTCGCGCAGCGCGAGCTGCGCCTTCACGGTCTGCGAGACAGAGCGGTCGACCTCGCGCTCGGCCATGTTCCTACTCCGCGGCCTGGAGGTGTTGCGGCGCATTCTCCCTGGCAATCATCTTGTCGATCAGCTTGCGCGACCACATCGCGCCGGCGTCGATGTTGAGATTGTAGAAGATGCGATCGGGGTTCTCGTCCATGGCGCGCTGCTGTGCTTCCAGAATCAGCTCGTCCTCGCGGAAGATGCCGGAGACACCCTCGCGGATCTCGGTGGTGATGCGCTGCTCGCCGATACGGTAGTTGCGGACGAAGGCCCAGAAATAGTGGCAGGTCTTCTCGGTCTCCGGCGTGATGGTGTTGAGCACGAAACCGTTGACGCCTTGCGAGCGGTCGCCTTCCGGCGCGCCGCTGCCACTAGGTGCCACGCCGACGTCGATCGCGATCGTGCATGGGGCCTCGAAACGGATGATCTGCCAGCGATCGACGAGGCCGGGCTTGCCGAGCTGCCTGGCCCAGAACGGCGGCGGCTCGATGTTCCGCATCCAGCGCGTCACCGTCACCGTCTTCTCGCCATGGGTGACGTCGAACGGAGCTTCGGCGACCGCCTCGTTGCCGATCGATGAGCCGTGAACGAAAGTCTCGTGGGTTAGGTCCATGAGATTATCGAGCACGAGGCGGTAGTCGCATTTGACGTGAATGGTCTTGCCGTCCCCGGCCCAGGCCGGATCGTGATTCCAGTGCATGTCCGGCACCAGCGCGGGATCGGCCAGCGCAGGATCGCCCATCCAGAGCCAGACGTAGCGGTGACGCTCGACCACGGGATAGGCGCGGACGCAGGCCGACGGATTGATAGTCTCCTGCGAGGGCATGAAGGTGCAGCGGCCCTGCGCGTTGAACTTGAGGCCGTGATAGCCGCAGACGACGGTGTCGCCTTCGAGCCGGCCCTTGGACAAAGGCACCAGGCGGTGCCAGCAGGCATCCTCCAGCGCGGCCGCTACACCGTCTGCCTTTCGATACATCACGACATGCTTGCCGCAGATCGTCCGCGGCAGCAGCGCCGCCTTCACCTCGGCGTCCCAGGCCGCGGCGTACCAGGCATTCATCGGGAAGGGTTTTGGCATTAGTTTCACTCCCACGGCTTATGTATGCGTTGTGTATACAATAGCTGAGAGAATGAACCGTTCAAGTTCCAAATTTTCCTTATTATATTACCTTTATCTATTGCAGTGTATACAGCAGCTCTAAGAACCCCATTTTTGAGATTGAGGTTCTGCGCTCCGCGGCGTCATGGCCGGGCTCATATGCAATTGTTCAGTTGCTTTGCGCTTTACCCGCCGAACACCTTGGCCAGCCCGGCCTGGGCCTCTTCCTGAATCCGCTTCAGGTGCTCGGTGCTGCGGAAGCTCTCGGCGTAGATCTTGTAGACGTCCTCGGTGCCGGACGGCCTTGCGGCGAACCAGCCGAAATCGGTTTCGACCTTGATGCCGCCGAACGGCTGGCCGTTGCCGGGCGCCTTGCTCAGCGTCGCACGTACCGGATCGCCGGCGAGATCCTTCAGACCGAGCTGCTCGGGCGTGACCGATTTCAGGATCGCCTTCTGCGGCCCGGTGGCGGCAACGTCGATGCGCGCGTAATGGGGCATGCCGAACTCGGCGGTGAGCTCGCCAAAGAGCTGGCTGGGGTCGCGGCCGGTCTTGGCCATGATCTCGGCAGCGAGCAGGCCGAGGATGATGCCGTCCTTATCGGTGGTCCACACCCCGCCGTCGCGGCGCAGGAACGAGGCCCCTGCACTCTCCTCGCCGCCGAAGCCGAAGCCGCCGGTGAGGAGGCCGTCGACGAACCATTTGAAGCCGACCGGCGTCTCGACCAGCCTGCGGCCGAGCTTTTTGGCGACGCGGTCGATGATCGAGCTCGACACCACGGTCTTGCCGATCGCGGCGTCCTTGCCCCAGTGCGGGCGGTGCGCGAACAAATAGGAGATCGCGGTCGCCAGATAATGGTTCGGATTCATCAGGCCGCCGGTGCGCGTCACGATGCCGTGACGATCGGCATCGGTGTCGTTGGCAAAGGCGACGTCGAAGCGGTCGCGCATCGCGATCAGGCTCGCCATGGCGTAAGGCGAGGAGCAATCCATGCGGATCTTGCCGTCCCAGTCCACTGTCATGAAGCGGAAGGTCGGGTCGATGGCCTCGTTCACCACCGTGGCCTTCAGGCCGTAGCGATCGATGATCGGATGCCAATAGTGTATGGCGGCGCCGCCGAGCGGATCGATGCCGATGCTGACGCCGGCGGACTTGACGAGATCGAGATCGACGACATTGCCGAGATCGGCGACGTAGGGCGTGATGAAGTCGCAGGCATGGACGTTCGCGGCCTTGCGCGCCTTGGCGTAGTCGATTCGTTTCACGCCCTTGAGGCCGTCGGCGAGATAGGCATTGGCGCGCTTCTCGACCACGCCCGTGAGGTCGGTATCGGCGGGGCCGCCATGTGGCGGATTGTATTTGTAGCCGCCGTCCTCCGGCGGATTGTGCGACGGCGTGATGACGACGCCGTCGGCGAGGCCGCTGGCGCGGCCCTTGTTGTAGGTGAGGATGGCGTGCGAGATGACGGGCGTCGGCGTGTAGCCGCCGTCCTTGTCGATCATGACATCGACGCCGTTGGCGGCGAACACCTCGACGGCGCTGACCAGCGCCGGCTCGGCCAGCGCATGGGTGTCGATGCCGATGAAGAGCGGCCCCGTCAGCCCCTTTTCTGCTCTGTAGTCACAAATCGCCTGCGTGGTCGCGAGGATGTGGCCTTCATTGAAGGTGTTCTTGAACGAGGTGCCGCGATGGCCCGACGTGCCGAACGCCACGCGCTGCGCCGGATCCGATGCGTCCGGCTTGCCGGCGAAATATTCCGTCACCAGCCGCGGAATGTTGGTGAGCGCGTCCGGCGAAGCCTGCTTGCCCGCCGCGGGATGAACATCAGCCACTGAAATATCCTCGTCCTGTCGTCACGGAAATAGCGGGACACCATAGCATTGGCCGCGCCCCCGCCAAGGCCACAACACGCGCGACGGGGAAGGCGTTCCTTGGGGGTGAGCGCCCGCGCGCGACAGTGACCGCGCGCCAATGGCCGGTTTGTTAACTCCGGAGCTCTATGACGAGCTCATGCTGCGGGATCGGGCACGCTTCAATCTCGGCGCGACGTGGAGACACGTGGCGGTCGCCCTGCTTTTGTCGGCCCCGATCGGCGCACATGCGAGCGACGGCGATATCGACGGCCCGCACACGATTTCGACGATCGCCAACACCGGGACCGAGCTCGGCGCCGGCGAAACGGCGTCATCCCGGGCCACGATCCGGAAGATCATCGAGAGAGAAACCGCAAACACCAATCTACCGGCCGACGTCGCCGAAGCCCTCGTCTTCATCGAAAGCGGCTACAACCCGGCGGTCATCGGCAGCGCCGGCGAAATCGGCCCGATGCAGGTGCGGCCCGAGACGGCGGCGAGGCTGGGCTTCCGCGGAAGCAATGCGGAACTCGCAGAATTGGACGTCAATATCCATTACGGGGTGCTCTATCTCAGCCGGGCCTGGCGTCTGGCGGGCGGGGACCTCTGCCGCGCCCTGATGAAGTACCGGGCAGGTCACGGCGAAGAAGAGATGACCGCGCGATCGCAGGTCTATTGCAACCGAGCCCGTAACCGTCTCCTCGCCATGAACGCGATGCCGGCAGGGACCGCAGCTGCGGCTGCTCCGGATCCTGCGCCCCCCGTCGCTGCTGCGGCCCCGGCAAAACCGGCGAGCCGCCCGAAGATGCCGGTGCAGCCCAAAACGGTCTATGCCCGCTATCGTCAGGGCACCGCGGCCGCCAGCCGCGCCTATTGGGCCGCGCACGAGGCCCGGATCAGCCAAATCAAGGCACGCATTGGAGCCAGATGGAAGCGCGTCGCATCGCGTTGAGGGCGAGCCGGCTTGCCCCGCCGCGAGCTCCGCATCTACTGTGTGTCGCAAGAGTCCGCATCCGGGAGGTGGCGCCATGGAGGTCATACTACTCGGCACCGGTGGCCCGCGCCCGGACCCGCGCCGGATGGCGACGACCACGCTGATCAGGCTCGGCGACGAGAACATCCTGTTCGACGCGGGTCGCGGCGTCGTGGTGCAGCTCAGCAAGGCCGGCGTGCCGCTCGGCACCATCAACACGGTCTTTCTCACGCACCATCATTTCGACCACATCGGCGACCTCTACGATGTGATGCTGAATTCATGGATGCAGGGGCGCAAGGACGAGCTGCGTATCTATGGACCGCCGGATACTGAGCGGCTCGTCAGCACGCTGATCACGCAGGTCTACGACAAGGACATCATTTGGCGGGACAAGGGCGAGCCCAGCTTCGGCGGCTGGAAGCCTGTCGTCGGAAGGGACATCGTACCGGGTCCAGTTCTCGACACCGGCCGCTGGAAGATCAGCACCGAGCTGGTCTCGCATGGCGACGGCCTCGACATGCCGCCGGCCTTCCTCGCGCGATGGATGTGTCTCGGCTACCGCTTCGAGGCAGAGGGCAAGATTATTGCGATTTCCGGCGACACCGTCCCTTGCCCCGGGCTCCAGCGGCTGGCCGAGGGCGCCGACCTGCTGGTCCAGTGCTGCTTTCTCGCAACGCCCGAGATCAACAACGAGCACCTCCGCCGCCTTGCGAAATACACGATCGCCTGCGGTGACACGGTCGGCAAGGTCGCGGCCAAGGCCGGCGTCAGGAAGCTCGCGCTGACCCACCACCGGCCGCGCAACGATGATGCCATGTTGGCCGCCCTGCTTGAGGATGTCCGACGCGACTATTCAGGTCCGGTCGTGCTCGGCGAGGATCTCACGCGCATCGAGGTCTGAGGACCATCGATCAGCGCGCCCCTCGGCCTCAGGACGATCCGACCTCGATCCGGAACGACAAGCGCTCTTCCCCACCCGGCGCGATATGCATCAGGCCCGGCTTGTCGGTGAACTCGCCCTCGAAGCCGGCGGGACTGGCATGGCCGCGCCAGGGCTCGATGCAGAGGAACGGCGCACCTGACGGTTTCGACCAGATGCCGAGCTCGCGGAAGCCGCGCCAGGACATTTTCAGCCACGGCCCGGTCGAAGCACCCTGCCCCGCGGCATAGCGGACCCAAGTGCTCTCGATCCGGTCGAAGATGATGGCGTCGTCGGTGAACAGGGACTCGGACAGAGGAAGCGAGTTGCCCTTGACCGGGCTCGGCTCCGCCGCCGGCCGCAGCAGTCCACCATCGAGACGGCGGACGGGAGACGACTCCGCGCGCGCGAAGGTAAGCGCATAACTCTCCTTTGCCACGCCGGGCTGCAGCGGCCAGTTGAAGGCGGGATGGCCCCCGATCGAGGCCGGCAGCGTCTCCTTGCCGGTGTTGGCGATCGTGAGCGTCAGGTCGAGACCGGTGTCATCGATGGCGTAGGCGACGGCGAGCCGGAACGCGAACGGATAGAGCGCGCGCGTCGCCTCATTGTCATCGAGCACCAGGGTGCAGCGGCTCTCGCCGCGTTCCGCCCACGCAAAGCGGCTGTCGCGGGCAAAGCCGTGCTGGGTCATCCGATATGCCTTGCCCCGGTGCCGCAATTCGTCCTTGGCAAGGCGCCCGACGATCGGAAACAGCAGCGGCGCGTGGCGCGGCCATTCCGGTCCTGCCTGCCAAACGAATTCGATGCCGCTGTCGTCCTTCAGCGAGCACAGCTCGGCACCGTGCGCCTTGATGGTTGCCGTGAGGGAGCCGCTGCGGAGAGAGTAGGTGTCGTCGGTCATGCCCGACGTCTACACCCCCAACCCACCCGCAGCAAGGCAGCGCCGATCATGCGTTTCGAACGTTTTGGCGCCGATCGAGCGCTACGTCATATTTCCGTACCCAACGATTGCTCTGTTGGCTTGATCACCGTCTGCCTCCCCGAGGCCGACCCGACCTGAAAGCCGATGAACTCCCATGGTAGCCAATTGAAGTTCTTCATCAACGGCCGCTTTCTGTCGCAAAAGCTAACCGGCGTTCAGCGTTATGCCGCTGAAATGGTCAAGGCGATCGACGTGCTCCTGGCGTCGGAGCAGACGCCTGCCCCGCTGCGCAACGCCGAATGGAAATTGCTGACGCCAGCGGATGCAAGCGAGACCCTTCATCTCGATCGGATCAAGATCCGCGCGGTCGGCCGGTTGCATGGGCACGCCTGGGATCAGATCGATCTCGCACGCGCCGCTGCCGGAGGCCGCTTGATCAGTCTGGCCAATTCCGGTCCCGTCTTCCATGGCGACCACATTGTCGTGCTCCACGACGCCCAGGTCTTTCGCAGACCGGACTTCTTCAACTGGCGCTACTTGACCGTTCATCGCACGATGGGGCGGCTGCTCGCCCGCCACGCAACCATCGCAACGGTGTCGGCATTTTCCCGCGGAGAACTTGCTGACGTGCTGAATCTATCGGCATCGAGCATTCCGGTCTTTCCCAACAGCGCCGAACATTTCGCCGCCACGAAGCCTGACCCCGGCATCCTTGCGCGACTGGGCATTCAGCCGCAAAAATTCTTCCTCTTCGTGGGCTCGAAGACCAAGAACAAGAATCTCTCGGTCGCGATCCGCGCCGTCCAGTTGCTCGAGCGGGCCGACGTTCCACTGGTCATCGTCGGAGGCGATAACAGCAAGGTCTTTCAGGACAATTCGGGCGAAGGGGTTTCCGGCCTGCTGCTTGCCGGACGTCTGACGGACAGCGAGATCGCAGCTCTCTATGCGCATGCATCGGCATTCGTGTTTCCCTCGCTCTACGAGGGATTCGGCGTACCGCCGCTCGAAGCCATGATCTTCGGCTGTCCGGTCATCGCCTCGATGGCTGATGCCGTCGTCGAGACGTGCGGTGACGCGGCTGCGTATTTTTGCGCCACCGATGCCGAAGCGCTGAAGCAGCTTATGCTCGAAAGACTGGCAATCGGTGCGATCTCTGACCAGGAACGCATGCGGCAGCAGAATCGCCTTGCCTTCTATTCCTGGAAGAAGTCGGCGAAGGCTCTGCTCGATCATCTCGAACGACCAGCACGAATCGCCAGCGCCGCTTGAAGCTCGACGCAGTTCGCCTATTGCGCGCAATGGTTCTTGCACAAACGTTTTGCAAGTCGCGGCTCCTTGCATTGTTCCACGAGAACTTTTTCGTTCGTGCACGATCGCGGCGCAACAACACCACATCGCTGCCCCAATATCGCTACGTATTCGAGGAACTGTGCCGTCTTCAGTGAAGCTCAGAACAGGGATACACGATGTCCGGCTCTCCGACGCAGCCCTATCCAAGACAGACGATGAAAGTGCTGCACGTCGCCGAGACGATTCGTGGCGGGATTGCGAGCTACCTGAATGAGTTACATCCCCAGCAACAGACGAGTTTCGGCGCCGAGAACGTACATTATGTCGTGCCCTCGGATCATCGACGCGATCTCGCCGCGGTCGATGACAATCAGATTACGACGTTCGAGCGATCCGGACGCAGCATCGCCGGGTTATTCCAGATGTTGCGCGCAAGCATGCAAGCGCTGGATGCCTTCAGACCGGACGTGGTGCACCTGCATTCCTCGTTTGCAGGCCTCGTGCTCCGGCCTGCGCTGGCGGCCCGCTCGGGCGGACCGCGCGTCGTCTATTGTCCGCACGGCTGGGCGTTTTCGCGCGAGACCGGCCGCCTCAGTCACGTGGTGACAAAGGCGGCGGAGAACCTTCTCGCGCGCACGTCGGACCGGATCATCTGCATCTCCGGCGACGAATTCAACGAGGCGGTCCGCGCGGGAATTCCCGCCGACCGCCTCACCCTCGTCCACAATGGCATCTCGAAGAGCCGTACGCTGCAGCCCGTTGCGGCGGAATGGACTTCCAAGAAGGTCAAGGTCCTGTTCATCGGTCGTCTGGACCGGCAGAAGGGCTTTGATCTCCTGATCGAAGCGGCACGCTCGCTCGAGGACGACCTCGACGTCCGCATCGTCGGCGCCTCCGTCGTCAGCAAATACGAAGGCCCCACGGTCCCCTCCAACGTGTCCCTGCTGGGCTGGCTGGACCGGCCAACCATCGAGACCCAGCTTGAGGCCGCCGACCTCGTCGTGATCCCGTCACGATGGGAAGCCTTTGGCCTCGTTGCCCTGGAGGCGATGCGCGCCGCCAAGCCCATTCTGGCGTTCCGCAGCGGCGCATTGCCCGAGATCGTCGTCGATGGCGTCACCGGCGTGCTGTGCGAGCCCGTCGCCGTTCAGCCGCTCGTCGACGGCTTCCGGCGAGCACTGGATCTCGATCTCAAGGTGCTGGGACAGCGCGGCTACGACCGGTTCAAGCAGCTGTATGACGTTCAGAAGACGCATGGACAATTGCAGCAGGTCTATCTCGAGCTCCTTCAGGACGACCGGACGCCGATTGCAACGAAGGCGGGGCTGCAATCGGATCTCTCAAAGTGACGATCAGCATGCACGCTTGCCCTCGCAGATGCCGGAGATCGCGATGGCGATCCGCCAAGCCCGGTTTGGTGTCACCGCCAGTGTATCGCGCGTGAGCATGAACTAGACCATGACACGCCCACGCACCTTGGTTCGCGACAGTGTCCGCCTCGCGGCCTTCATCTCGTCCATTCTTCTGTCGGTCCCTGCCTGCGCTCAGCACGCTCAACCGCTCGATGCTCGATTCCTGCTGGGTGTCGGCACCCATCAGGGGCTGGGCGGGCCGGTGAGCGCGCGCGGGTACGTGCCGGCAGAGAACATCGCCCAGATCAAGCAACTCGGCTTCAACTCCTTCCGCGACGATTTCCCCTGGTCCGATTTCGAGACGCCAGGACGCCGGATGGGATTCACGCCCAAACTCGGCAGGCTGGAGGCGCAAGTCAGGTCCGGCGTCGCGCGGCCGCTCCTGATTCTTGCGTTCGGCCATCATCTCGTTCCGAATTCCTCACCACCGACGACCGATGAAGCCCGGCAGCGGTTTGCCGACTATGCTGCGGCCGCGGCGCAATCGGTCGTGGCGCAACACCCGCTGTTCGAGCTCTGGAACGAATGGAACCTGGCGGCAAAGAAAGATGCCGCATTCTCACCGGAAAACTATCTGGCACTCGCGGAGGCCGCACGCCCGGCGGTCAAGCGGGTTGCGCCGAACGCGCCTTTCCTGGTCGGGGCGCTCGGCGACGATCCGGGCTGGACGTGGACCGAGAAGATGCTGCGAACCGGCATTCTCCAGTACGCGGACGGCGCTTCGGTCCATCTCTACAATTTCTGCATGGGCCCAAGCAAACGCACCTCCGCCGAGATCATCGATCGGCTCACCGCGTTCCACCGGCTCGTGGGTCAGGCGAGCGGAAACCCCGACTTTCCGATCTATGTCACCGAGACCGGCTGGACCACGGCCACCAACAAATGCGACGTCAGCGAGCAGGCCCAGGCCGACAATACGGCACAGCTCATCCTGTGGGCGTCGACCGCGGCACGCTGGCTCAAGGGCGTCTGGCTCTATGAGCTCAAGGACAGCGGAAAGAATCCATCGGATCTGGAGCACAATTTCGGCCTCTACCGTTTCGACAACTCGCCAAAACCCGTCGCCTGCGCGGCCCAGGGCGCCTGGGCTTTCATTCGCTCCAGCCTGAGTGCCGAGCGACGAGAGCTCGCCAGCGGCGTCGTGTCGATCAATGCATCCACGGCGTCCGGCGGCAGAGTTGCAGTCTGGTCCGAGGCCCCGGACCGACGTTACGAAATCCGGCTTAAGGGAGAACAGGAAGGAGCGACTTTTGCGATGCCGTGCGATTCCACCGCAAGACCGGCATCCGGGGCCTGGATTCCGGTTTCGAGCACACCGGTTCTCATTGCAGTCAACAACGGTTCCATACCCGGCCTGGAGATACGGCCGGCGCGATAGGCGCGATTTTGCAAACATGAGGTTACGCGATGAAAGTTCTTTTGACGTCCACGCTTTATCCGACACCTCAGGCACCAAAGATCGTTGGCGGTGCAGAGATCTTCGCGCGACGTTTCGCCGAAGGCCTGGTGCAACGCGGAGACGAGGTCGAGGTGATACGGGCCGCGTCTGCCCCCCAACAGGCTCGCGAATCCTGCAACGGCATCGACATCTATTCCGCGCCGGTACAGAACATCTATCTGCCTTTCACCGAGCAGAAGAACGTCGCGCTGCGCAGCATCTGGCACGCGGTCGATGACTGGCAGATGCAGGCGCCCCTGATCGCGGAGCGAGTCCGGGCCTTCAAGCCGGACGTAATGCACTCGAACAATTTGTCGGGTCTCACCACCGCGATCTGGCGCGTTGCCGCCCACCTCGGCGTCCCGGTGCTCCATACGCTTCACGACTATTATCTGACCTGTCCGCGCTGCTCGCGCTTCGACAAGGGACGCGCCTGCGAGCACACCTGCACGAGCTGCGGAATTCTGAGCTATCATCGCAAGCGCGCCACGCATTGGCTCAGTGCCGTGGTCGGCGTGAGTGAGCGCGTCCTGTCCATTCATACCGACATGGGCATGTTCACCGAGACGCCGATCCGTACCGTGATCCGCAACGCCTCGACCGAGCCGCCGCGTGAGCCCTATCCTCGTCCAATCTGCACCACGGAAGTGACGTTCGGGTTCATCGGTCGCCTCACGGAGGAAAAGGGCATCGACAACCTGATGCGAGCACTTGCCATGCTGCCCCATGATCGCATCCGGATGCTGATCGCCGGTCGCGTCAGCGACGAGGAGCAACGACGCCTCAGGGCGCTCGCTCCAGACGCGCGCATCGAGTTCATGGGCTTCGTGTCGCCGGACGATTTCTACAGGCAAGTCGACGTGGTGGTCGCGCCATCCATCTGGCACGATCCCGGTCCACTCGTCGTCGCAGACGCCAAGGCAGCTGGCAGGCCGCTGCTCGGAACGCCCTTTGGCGGCATGCCCGAGGTCATCGAGCACGGCGTGACGGGCTGGCTGACCGAAGCCGATCCGCAATCCCTGGCCGGCAGCATGCTCGCAATCGCGGCGGATCCGCACAAGATCGACGAGATCAGCCGGCGCCTCATCGCGGATACCAACAAATGGGTATTTGCCGACGTGCTGTCTTCATACAAGAACCTGTATGAGCAATTGCGCCAGCAACGGATGTCGCGCCTGCACGCAGCAACGGCCGACGCGCCGCTGGGACGGACCATCGGCAAGGGGCGCCTCATTCCGAGATGACACGCCTCCTGGCGATGGCGGGCTACTTCTATCAAAGCGCCGCGGCGATCATCCTGATCTTCGCGGTCAGTCATCTGCTGCCCGCCGCCGACTACACCAATTTTTCCCTGGCACTGGCCTCGAGCCAATTGCTCTGCGTCCTGATGTTCGAGTGGCTGCAGCTCGCCGGACTGCGCTTTCTGGCGGCAGCAAGGGAGAACGAAGCGGCTCGATTGAGGTGGTCGCTCTTTGCGGCAGGCCTGTCGAGTGCGGGCGCGCTTATCTTGGTCGGGAGCTGCGCATCCTTGGCCAGCGTGCTCCCGACAGGGATCGTCGCACTGGGCCTCGGCATATCCGTGCTTCAGGGCTTGACGGATCTCTATTTCCTGTCGGTCCGTCTGTCCGATCGGTTGGGCATCGCGTCCTCTCTTCTTGCGCTTCGTGCCACCGGCCTTCTGACCGGGGCCGCCGCCGGCGCAGCGAGCTCAGGAACGGCCGAAGCGGCGCTGCTCGGCGTTGCCGCCGGCCACACGCTGGGCCTCCTCGCCGGGCTGGCGGCCTATCGCACACCCCTGGAGCGCGCTTCGCTGCCGACGATGCTGGCCGACTGGAAGGAGTTCTCCCGCTATGGCATGCTCGCGGCGGCTGCGTCCGTCATCCATCTGTCGGTGCCGGTGCTGCTCCGCTTCATCGTCATCGGCCGGCTGGGCGCGACGGGGGCCGGCGCCGGATTTTCGATCGCGCTCGACCTGCTGCAACGTCCCTTCTGGGTCCTCAATGCGGCGATCCATACCGTGAGCTATCCCGAAGTGGTCAAGGATTTCGAGCACGGGACCGACGCAAAATCAGTGCAATCTGCGCGCCGCATGTTCGAGTTCATGATCTGCACGACCCTCGTCCTGCTCGGCGGATTGGTCGGCTTCATTCCAGATGCCGCGCGTATCCTGGTGCCCCGGGAGAGCCTGGATGGATTCCTGCAGACGGCGCCGGCGATCGCCGCCTTCTATTTCCTGCATACCCATTTGCAGGCGACGATAGCTGTTGTCCCCCACCTCGAGAAGCTGGCGACCAGGCTGGTCCTGGTCGCCGCCGGCCAGCTCGCCCTCGTTGTCGTCCTCTCCCTGGTCGCAGTGTCGGCCGGCCTGTCGCCACGAGGGGCGGTGGGCTGTGCTTCGCTGGCCACCCTCGCAACGATTCTGGTCGCACTCGGTCCTACGCTGCGGTTTGAGGCATTCCCGCGCTGGTCTTTGGTCGTGCAGGCGCTGGTGGCCGCAATCCTGATCGGATCACTCGGTTCGATGCCGACGGAGCCCGCGGCATGGCTTGCCGGCAAGATCATGATCGCCGCGCTTGCAACGGCGATTATCGCATGGCGCGGGGACTTTCTCATGCTGGCCCGCCGCGGCTGATCTGCCGCACCCGTATGTCTGCCAGTCAGATCCAATTTTCCGAGCGGGAACCGGCCTGCCGTGTCAGCTCCCGCAGCGGGTGGGTGTGCCATCACGCAATCAACACAACCCTACCGGGTGTATCCTACAGTTTAGCCGCTCACAGAAACGGCATCTGCAAACGTCCTGTGCAGTCATATCGATCGCACGAACGCGCGGAGGAAAGTCCGTAGGGTTGCGGACGCGCGCCGAATCCGTTTGCCTACATTACGCGCTGCAAGCGCCGCATCGTTCCTTTCCGAACCTGTCGCGTGGATCCAATCGGCACGGCCTGCGCATACATTCAGCAGTGAGATTGACAAAATTCTTGAAAGCGCCTTTCTCACGCCATCCTGCTCCGGCATCGCAATCAACATTCTGCTGCAACAGAGCAAGCCTGTTCCTGCACAAGGAACCCGTTTCGCTCGCTATTTGTAGCTTTGTTTTTATCTGAAATTCACACTCGCCAGAGAAGCTTGAACGCAAATCCCTGCGAGCAATTTGGTTCGCGCTGAAATCGAGTGTGCAATGTCTGATCAAGCAATCCTGTCCGCCAGCGGCTTCATCAACTCCATCGGCGTCAACGCGCATGCCGGCTTCGGATGGACCGGCTACAACAATCTCGCGATGATGATCGACGACCTGGAATATCTCGGCGTCACCAATCTCCGCGACGCAATGGGAACCAGCCCGGCCGCGCAGCCGGTGGTCGAGGGGCTCGCCGCTGCCGGTTACAAGTTCGACTTCCTCGTATCGTCCGCGCTGCCGCAGTCGGGGGCGGCCGGACTTCAGAAGTATATCGCGTCGCTCGAGAAGTTCGCGGCGAGCCACCCGGGCAGCATCAGCGCCATCGAGGGTCTCAACGAGGCCAATCACCAGCCCTTCAGCTACAATGGCAGCTCGAGCCTCACCGCCGCGGCCCAATTCCAGAGCGCGCTCTATCAGGCCGTCAATGCCAACGCCGCGCTCGGCAGCATCCCCGTCTACAATCTGTCACTGGCCTACAACGATCCCCAGGGCTACAGCCAGCTCGGCAACATGTCGGGCTCGGTCGACTACGCCAATGCCCACGCCTATGTCAGCACCGGCCTGACGCCCGGCAGCTCCATCGCGGCAACGCTCAGCGCCGTCATGTCCGCGGCACCGGGAAAGCCCGTCGTCATCACCGAGACCGGCTATACCACGCAGGCCAACACCCAATATCTCGGCGTCAACGAGACGGTGCAGGCCAAATCGATCCTAAACACGCTGGTCGATGCCTACAAGGCCGGTGTCAGCGCGACCTATCTCTACGAGCTGTTCGACCGCGACTCCTCCGCGGGCAACACGAATCCCGAGGCCAACTTCGGATTGTTCAACTCCGACGGGACGCCCAAGCTCGCCGCGACCGCTATTCATAACCTGACGACCATTCTGGCCGACGACGGCAAGGGCGGCCTGCAGCCGACCGATCCGTTGAACTACACCCTGAGCAACATGCCGGCCTCGGGCAACAGCATGGTGCTCGGCAAGAGCAATGGGGCTTACGAACTGGTCGTGTGGGCCGAGCCGAAGCTCTGGAACGATGCCACCGATACCGAGGTCACCAACAGCGCCCGGACGGTCACGGTGGATCTCGGCGGCGTGCATCATACGGTGAAGGTGTACGATACGCTGACGGGAACCACGGCGATCGCCAGCTATACCGACGTCAGCACGATCACGATTCCGGTCAGCGATCACCCGCTGATCATCGAGATCGACGCGCCCCCGACAACGCCGCCTCCCGTGGACACCCGGACCAGCGTCAGCGGTACGGCCGCCGGGATCGTGCCGCAACTGTCCGACCTGAGCGAGTCGACGGCGCTGCAGAGCATCACGTTGACGGATTCGCATGTCCTGCCGGTCGCCTCGAAAGCGACGATGGACTACATCATTGCCCATTACGGCAGCGCGCTGTCCAAGATCCAGGGCGGATACTCGTTCTCCGTGACGAACACGGCCGCGACCTGGACCAACACGAAGACCTACGACGCCAGCGGCAAGCTGCTGTCGAATTCCGACACCGGCCTCAATTCGAGCGGGCAGCCGACCTCGACCACCGTCGCCTACAGCGATGGTTCCCAGGACCTGATCAGCTACACCAATGGCGTGAAGACGAAGTTCGTTCATGTCGGAACCGACGCAACCCGGACAACCGACAGCTACAACACGGCCGGAACCCTTGTGAGCGAAGTCGTGCAGAAGTCCGACGGCTATTACTCCACCACGCTCTACACGAACGGCGTGAAGACCGCCGCCTACGTCAAGAATGCCGACCGCTCGCAGGACAATTACACCTACAATATCACTGGGAAGAGCTTCACCACGCAGGTGCAGCATCTCGACGCCTCGGGGAAGGTCGTCTCGGTCACACGTAGCCATGCCGATGGCTCGCTGGATTCGACGCAGGTCTACAACAGCGACGGCAGCAGCGTGATCACGTTGTACAGCGCCACTGGCGTCAAGCTGGTCGAGACCAGCTATCATGCCGACAAAAGCAAGGATGTCTGGACCTACAACATCAAGGACCAGAACTATACGACCCAGCACGACGTCTACGATTCGACCGGATTCCTCACGACCCTGACGCGCCTGCATGCCGATGGCAGCCTGGCCTTCGAGCTGATGCAGACCGCCGACGGCACCAAGACGACCAACTGGTACAATGCTGCCGGCAGCCTCACCAGCGAGGTGGTCCAAAAGGCCGACGGCTTCGCCTCGACAACCCTCTACAGCAACGGCGTCAAGACGAAAGTTTACATCAAGAACGCCGACGGTAGTCTGGACAATTATGCCTATGGCATCACCGGCCAGAGCTACACCACGCTGATCCAGCACATCGATCCGGCCGGCAAGGTCACGTCCGTCACCCGCAAGCACGCGGATGGCACGCTCGACTATACCCAGGTCGTCAATAACGACGGGAGCAGCGTCGTCACCATCTATGACTCGACGGGAGTACGGACGAAACAATCCGAGTACCACGCTGATGGCAGCAAGGACGTCTTCCTCTTCAACATCACCGGCCAGAACTACACGACCGAACACGACGTCTACGATGCAACCGGCTTCCTTACGACGCTGATCCGGAAGCACGCGGACGGCAGCATGGCGTTCAAGCTGGTGCAGAGCAAGGATGGAACCAAGACAACGGACTGGTACGATGCCAAGGGGGTCCTCACCAGCGAGGTGATCACGAAGGCCGACGGTTACAGCTCGACAACGGTCTATACCAACGGCCTGAAAGCTGCGGCCTACATCACCAATGCCGACCTGAGCCAAGACAATTACACCTACAACATCACCGGCCAGAGCTATGCCACGCAGCACCAGCATCTCGATCCGACGGGCAAGACGACGGAGGTGACCCGCTGGCACGCCGACGGCACGCTCGACTATACCCAGGTCGTCGGCAGCGACGGTGGCAGCGTCGTGACCAATTACGACGCTTCAGGCCTCAAGAAGACACAAACCGACTATCACTCCGACGGCTCGAGGGATGTCTATCTCTTCAACGTCATCGGTCAGAACTACACGAAAGAGCACGATACCTACGATACCACCGGTTTCCTCACGCACATCGTGCGGACCCACGCCGACGACAGCCTGGCATTCACCCTTGTGCAGAGCGCCGACGGCACCAAGACCTCGGGCTGGTATGATGCCAAAGGAATTATCACCAGCGAGGTGACGACCAAGAGCGACGGCTACAGTTCCACCACGGTCTACACCGGCGGTATCGAGACCGCTGCCTATATCAAGAACGCCGACGGCACGTCGGACAACTGGAACTACAACATCACGGGCCAGTCCTACACGACGCAGCACCAGCACCTCGATGCCTCGGGCAATATCGTCGAGATCACAAGGACCCACGCGGACGGCACTCTGGACTATACCCAGGTCATCAACAATGACGGCAGCAAGCTGACCGACATCTATAACAGCGCCGGCATCAAGACCCAGGAGATCGCCAGCCACGCCGACGGCTCGAGGGACGTCTTCCTGTTCAACTTCAACGGACAGGCCGGCACGACGCAGCACGAGAACTACAACACCGCCAACGCACTGCAGTTCATCGATCAGACCAAGACCGACGGTACCCATAACGTCACGGCCGTTGGGAGCGGCGTGACGATCCAAGGCGGAGCCGGCAACGACGTGTTCTCGGCCGCGCCGAATTCGACCACCATCACCTACGATCACGGCCAGGACCAGATCCTCAACTTCCAGGCCGGCGACGCCACGACTCACGACGTGATCCAGATCTCGAAGCTGCTGGCGGCAGACTACAGTCACCTGCAGATGACGCAGTCCGGGACGAATGCGCTCATCACGTTCTCGGCCAACGACTCGATCCTTCTCAAGAACGTCTATGTCAGCAGCCTGACGAGCCACGACTTCGTATTCGTCTAAAGTCGCGGCAGATGGGCATCCATCGAGGCAGCGAGGGATGGGGGAACCCCCGTCCCTCGCACAGCAAGCAGGCAAGGACCGCCTTCGGCCTACTCACCTGACACGACCGCACCGACTCCCGGCTCGTTCAAAGGCTCATCAGCACTGCACATGATCGGCGGTGGTTGCGAACTTGCGTCACAATTACTGTCTAAAGAGACCTTCTCGTTGCTGCAGGGATATCGACGCCGACATGGAAGTCCGCGGACCAAAGCGATTCGTTCTTCTCGACTTCTACCGGTTCATCGCCGCGCTGGGCGTCTTCATCTTTCATCTGAAGAATATCGACAAAGGCATCTCGCCGGCCTGGAACGGCTCTTACGGCCTGTTTGTCGACATGTTCTTCATCCTGTCCGGCTTCGTGATCTCCTATTCCTATCCCGCGACCTCGACAGGCCCGCGCACCTATGTGCGCTTCCTCGTCAGGCGGATCGCGCGAATTTATCCCTTGCATCTGCTCACATTATTGATATTCGCGGTCCTTGCTCTCGTGGGCATATCCGGTCCGACCTCGCACGCGAGCTGGCTGGATTTCCTTCACAACCTTCTCCTCGTGCAGGCGTGGGGCGTCACAGATCACCTCAGCTTCAACTCGCCGGCCTGGTCCATCAGCGCCGAGCTGTTCTGTTACGTTCTATTCCCACCGTTTATGCTGCTCGCCGGCAGGGTCTCGCCGCTGGCGCTCGCGATCATCGTCGCGCTCTGTTACGGAATCCTCGCTCACGCTCACCTGCCGATCTGGCAGGAACGCTCGCAGATGTACGGGGCAACCTTCGATTTCGGGATGTTGCGGGCCCTTCCGAGCTTCCTGAACGGGATTCTCCTGACCGTCCTGTTCAGGCTCTCGAGCGACTATCGCAGGAAGCCCGTCGCATTCGCCGGCATAGCGCTGTTCGCCGGCTCGGTCCTGATCCTCAACCTCTATGCCAAGCCCGACCTTGCAATCATATTGTTCTCTCTCGCGATCCTCGTTACAGCCACCGGAGAGAGCGCCTTCGCCCGGTTTCCCGGCTCTGACTGGCTTGGCCGCCTCGGCAACACGTCATACGCGATCTACATGGTTCACGAAGTGCTACTGATCCTGCTTTTCAAGCCGGCGTGGCACTATTTCGGACTTCAACCAAGCATGTTTCCAGTGTTTGCTTTGGTCTGCTGCATCATTCTGACAGTCGTCGCCGACGTGACGTATCACTACGTCGAGAATCCCGCTCGAAAACTGATCAACCGGCTTGCGCCGGGCGATGCGAGGTCGGTCCACATCCCGAAGGCCGAGCCGCTCGATCTTTCGGAGACCCGACAAGCGGCCAATGCGAGCTAAAGCATGATCCGGAAAAGTGCGCAGCGGTTTTCCGAAAAGATCATGCTTAAACAACAACCTAAAGCGCGATGACGATTCATCCTGATCGCATCGCTTTAGGTGTCTGCAGGGCGGATCTTGCAGCTAGGTTCTCGACGATCGCCGCACACGGCTCAGGATTTCCTGGCATATCCGCACCACGGCCGGCCGGGCGATCGCGACAACAACGACGAGATAAACCGAAGAACCAAGCAGCACGAGCGCGGCGAGACGCAGCCATGGCGACGTGGCCGGCATCGCAACGGAGGCACCGGCCACCGCGCATGCCATCACCGCGGAGCCCGCAAGTGCGGGCATCAGCGCCGCGGCATAAGGCCTGATACCGAGCGACAGGATCCGCATCGAGGCTCCGGCGGATAGCGGATACAGCAACAGGGCGCGAGCGACGTAGCCGACAGCAATCGCGATAAGGCCAAACGGCGCAGCGAGGATGAAGATTGCTATGTTCGAAACCGCGTAGATCAGCGTCAGCCAGGTTTGCCAGTGCGGTTTGCCGAACGCCAGGATAACGGAGTGATTGTAGAGGCCAATCGTGGTCAGGAATCCGGTGATCGACATGATCGCGAGCAGAGGCGCGGCCTCGCTCCACTTGGACCCGAAGAAAGCAGTGATCAGATCCGGCGCCAGAACGGCTATGCCGGCGAAGATCGGGGCCGTCAGCAGCGACGTGTACATGACGAAGGCAACCAGCGTCGAACGCGATGCTTCACGGTCATGCTGGAGGCCAGCGATGGTCGCAAAGAACACGCGGTTCAACGCATTCCCAATCACGGTACTCACGGCATTGACCAGGCGCTTGGCCAGGCTGTACAAGCCGGCGCCGGCGGCGCCGGTATACCAGGTAACGAAAATCAGATCGGAATTGGCATTGGCGAAGTTCGTGATTCCCGTCAGCGCCACGTAGCGCGCATAGCTCAGGAGTTCGACAACAGCCTGCCGGCTGACCCGGAGCCGAGGGCGCCAGGGCGTCAGGATCCAAAGGCTGACCAGCGAGATCAACGACGTCGAAACGAGCTGTCCGACTAGCGCAACGACCCCGTACCCTTGGATCGCCAGCCCGATCCCAACCGCCCCGCCAACCGAGATTGAAGAAAGCGAGCGGATGGCGAGGGATCGAAACAGTTGATTGCGCATCAACCAGGCTTCGTGCGTCCGTGACAGGCCCTGTACGGCCACCACGATGCAGAACCCCTTGAGAACGATGGCAATGTCCGAAAGACCCGAGAATCGTTCGATCGCGCCGCTCGAGGCGAACAGTGCGAGCGCTGCAAACAAGGAGAGGCCCGCAATGAGCCAGAACGAGGCAGTGTAATCCTCGTCCTTCGGCTCGGCACGCGCTTGGACCGCTATCGCGATGCTCTCGATCAGGACTGCCCGGCAGAATTCGAGCGCCAGCGCCCCCGTTGCCACGATGCCGAGAATCTGCGGCGACAGCAGCCGCGCCATGATCATGTAGATCGCGAGCGTGAGAGCCTGCCCGACTGCGGAATCGAGTGCGGACCAAATGACGCCCGAAACGATCGAGCGAGGCTTGATATTCTCGTGGCGCAATTGGAGGCCTGTCACAATTTCCGGTTAGGCCGACTTTCGTCGTTGAGCCATTGGCTGCAATGGTCCAATAGTCGCCTTGTTTACGAGGACACTACGGCAAGAAAGCAGCTACAATCCGAGGCAGCATGAATTTTCGGACCAATCTACGACGGTTGATGAACGAGGTCGGTTGCGACTTTATTCATCAGCTGCCGTATCCGCACGTGGACTTGTTCTTCTGGCGTCCCGACGACGGAACGATAAATTTCGGTGACTATCTTTCGGTCGTCGTCGTTGATCATCTCTTGCGGCATTTCGGCTATACGCTCGTCGACGAGGTGCCGCGGCAAGCGCGCTTGTTCGCGATCGGCTCCGTGCTCCATTACGCGCGAAATGACGATGTGATCTGGGGCAGCGGCGTGAACGGGCGCCCCGGCCAGGACGACCTCAATCGGCGCGTGCAGAACCTGGACGTGCGAGCGGTGCGCGGCCCGCGTACACGGGAGGTTTTGCGGCGCCGGGGCATCGCGGTACCCGAAGTGTTCGGGGACCCTGCGTTGCTGCTCCCTCAGCTGTTTCCGAATCGCTTTCGCCCCACTGCCAAGAAGCCGTGGGTGTTCGTTCCGAATTTGCACGATTTGAGTCTCATCGACCGCGGCGCCGATACGGTGGTCTCACCACTGGGATCATGGAACCGACGAATTGACGCCATTCTCGAAGCGGAGCTGGTTCTGGCAAGCTCGCTCCACGGCATCATTGTCGCCGAGGCATTCGGGATACCGGCGCGCTATGTGCGTCTGAGCAGCGGAGAATCCGAGTTCAAGTATCGTGACTATTACGAGGGCACCGGCCGGTTTGCCGTCGAGTTTGCCTCGAGCATTGACGAAGGTCGCGAGATGGGTGGGGCTGCGCGCCTCAACTTCGATTATCGTGCCTTGATGAGTGCATTCCCGATCGACCTCTGGAGCGGAAACAGCTGATATGGCCAAGCGCCTCCGCGTTGCCATCTACGCACCGCATTTCGCGGAATATTCCTACCGGCTCGCGTCGGGATTGGCTCGCCACTGCGACGTCCGGCTGGCACTCAACCGCAAAGACGCGAACCAGCAATGGGAACTGGCCGATATCGCCGTGACAGCTCCATTCGAGACGAGAATTCGCGATCTGAGCCTGCGCCGCGGCGGCGCGATCGGCATCCCGGCCTCCTTCCTGGACATAATTTCCTTTCGTCCCGACGTGATTCATTGTCACGAAGTTCCGGAGATCTATACGTCCAGGCTGATCCAGCTTCTTCGTCCGCTCGGCATTCCGCTGGTGTTGACCGTTCACGATGCGATCCCGCATTCGGAAGGCGGCTCCGGTACGTCGCCGCGTGAAGATGCATGGCGGGCTCGCATGCGGGCGGCAGCATCCGTCGTCACCACGCATGGTGAGAGCTGTATCGCCGATTTTCGCCGAGCCTCGCCCGACTTCAAGGGCGAAACGGTCTCCAGCATGCACGGCGTGCTCATGGTTCCGCCGGCCGGGAGTGCAGTCACGGCGCCTGAAGCTGCTCGCATCCTGTTTTTTGGGCGGATGTGGGCTTACAAAGGTCTCGACGTTTTCATCGATGCGCTCGACATGTTGGCTAGGCGCGGTGTGGCCCATGAAGCGATCGTCGCCGGCCGCGGCCCCGAGATGACACGGCTCGGCGCGCGGATGGAGGCAATGCCGACGGTCAAGACCATCAACGCCTACATCTCGCCTGCCGATACCGGGCGACTGTTTCAGTCCGCGACCGTGGTCGCCCTGCCCTACAAGGATGCAACGCAGAGCGGCGTGCTTGCATCTGCCTATGGCAACTCCCGGCCCGTCGTTGCCAGCGCGACCGGCGGCATTCCCGACGTCGTGACTGATGGCGTCAACGGGCTGCTGGTCCCGCCCGGCGATGCCACGGCACTGGCCGACGCGCTCGAACGGGTGCTGACCTCCAAGCCTCTGGCCGAGACATTGACCGAAGGCGCACGGCAAACCGCGGCCGGCCTCCTCAACTGGGATCGCATCGCTGAAGGTCTGCTGGGGTCCTATCACAAGCTCGCCGGTCGCACCGTGAGCTGAGCACGGCCGGCGCCCTCAAACCGATTGCTCGATCTGCGGCCGGGAGAACATGCTGCGGATCGCGCCGTCCAGCAATCGCCTTAGCCTGACCTCGATCAGCTCATAGCTGATCGCGCTGGCAACCAGCGACATCACCAGCCCAAGCCCGATGAAGGCGGTCCACAGCAGCCAGCGGTCGACGCCGGCGGCGACCAGCTTCAGGCCGATCACCTGCAGGGGGAACAGCACGAAGGGGTGCACCAGATAGAGGCTGTAGCTGATCTTGCCGACATATTGCAGCGCCGGTAGGCTCAGAGCCCTGCCGAGGCCCGAGTCCGGAGCGAGCACCATGCCGAACAGCAGAAATCCGGGAACGAGCCCGACGAAGGGATGAAACAGCACCAGGCTCGCATACAGCGCAACTCCGCAAGCAAGGCCCGCGAGCAGGCCGATGCGTCCCGGAATCGAGATGCGGAATCCCATGGCGCTGAACAGCATGCCGATGCAGAAGAAGGCAGTGATCGGCCAGTGCATCAGGCAGGCGATGCCAAGCAGGATCAGGGGCGCCGCCAGCAATCTGCCACCGGTGCGCCACATCGAGAACGTCAGCGCAAACCAGATGTAGAACGCCCACTCGTATGTCAATGTCCAGGCGTTCTGCTGGGCGATGGGCAGGCCGAGCGCGTCCTGCACGAAGAACAGATTGGCCGCAAAGATCGCGAGGTAGCTGCTCAGATCGATGCCGCGAAAGAACTTGTAGGCCACGATCGGACCGATCGCGAACAGCGCAAGATGCAGCACGACGAACACCGGCATGATGCGCAGGACGCGGTCGAAGAAGAACCGTGACAGCGACCCGTGCCGCACCAGGCTCGCCGGGATCAGGAATCCGCTGATCATGAAGAACAGTTCGACGCCGTGCCCGCCGACATTGATCATCGATTGCAGCCAGGGCCAGAGCGGCGGCAGGAAGCCTGGATCCGGGATGTCGTACATGCCCCCCTTCGGCATGTCGTAGAAATGATCCATCAGCACGCTCAGCGCAGCGATCGCGCGAAGGCCCTGGACCGAAGGAAGGAACGATCCATCATAGGCGGCGCCCGGCTGGTGAGGTGCCTTGATCACTCTGCGGCACCCTGGGTGCTGAGCACTGGCTCAAGGACGAGGGGCTTTCTTCGCGCGGAGCGGAATCTTTGCCCGAAGGAAATGCTGGGTTTCTCGATGAACGTGTATGTCATCCAACTGACGAGGATCGACAATGCCAGGATGACGACCAGGAAGATCGACCATCCGAGCGGTCCGTCGCCGAACCATACCAGGCGATGGACGTAGACGATCGCGAACGGCGACATCAGGTAGACCGAATAGCTGATCACGCCGACGAATGCCATCGGGCGCCAGGCCATACGTTCGCCGAACAGGGCAAAGCCGATGAAGACAAGCGCCGCGCAGATATACGCCGATCCGATCGAATAACTGTAGAAGAAGTTCTCGTGATAGACGCCTCCGAAACGCCGATCGGACAGGGTGGCGGCGAAGACCGCATACAGAAGCGTGCAGACGGTCACATGGGTCCATCGCAGCTTGCCGCCAATGACGGTGTCGCGGATGATCTTGCCCAGGAACATCGCCGAGAGATTCAAGCCGACCTCCATCACCGACGAGACTGCCCTGCTCTCAACGAAAAGTGCAGCTGTGGTTCCCACCAGCGCAGCGGCAACGACGATGGTCACCGCCGTGAAGCGCCGGTTGAGTAGGCCCATCGCAAAGAGAATGGTGCATCCGACGTAGAACAAGAGCTCGATCGCCAGCGTCCAATAGAACACCCAGAGATTCGGGACGTTCACGAAAGTCTGCAACATCGTCACGTTAGCGGCGATCTGCCCCAGCGGAAAACTCTTCGAATCCAGCAGCTGCACCGACACGAGCCCGACAACGATCGAAGTCCAATAAGCCGGATAGAGCCGGAAAAAGCGGCTGATCGTAAAGTCGCGCACAGGCGTGGCGCTGTCCGGGAAGCTGAACGGGATGACGAAGCCGCTGACGAAGAAGAACAACACGACGCCGAACCGGCCAAAGTTCATGTAGTAGCCGAATATGTCATGGAGGGGCCCGTAATAGACACCCGTCGGGTGCTTTTCCAGGATGACCTCGAACACGTGCTGGATCAGGACGGCCAGCACGGCAATGCCGCGCAGTGTGTCGATGAATGCGAGCCGTTTATGCATTGTTCGTTCTCACCTGCTTCCGCTCGCCGCCGGTACATCCGGGCGGAAGCCTTCTAATGACGGCATCGGTGGCCGTACGATGATTGGCACGGCGTCGCCCGCCCGCGCCGTGGCCGTGCGCCGCGAGAACACCTCGCTGAAGCTCAACGCGATAATCAGCAGGCCGGACGCCGGGCCGTAGTTCAGAACGGTGATCGTGAACAAGTTGACGACGAAGATCAGCGTCAGCTTGTAGACGTCGGTCGTGCCGAACGTCGCCCGGAATACCATCACCATGAATGCGACGAACGGGAGTCCGAACATCAGATACGTGCCGATGTAGAAATTGTCGACGGGAACCCAGAAGGGGGCGAGCGGCGAGAACAGCTTCTGCGGATAGTTGAAGCAGCCCACGCCGCAGCCGGTCACGAGACCAACGGGCATGAGCTGGCTCAGGTAGACGAACGGCAGTTGCCAGCTGTTGTTGATGCGATCGACGATGCTGAACAGGGTCGTGTGCGGCACCGCGGCGGTACCGGAAGCAAGCACGATCATGAAGAACGGCACCAGGATCGCGGCAAACGACCACAACGCAATGTTCCGTATCGCGGAGAAGCGCGACTTCTCCGGCAGCATCCGCACGAACACCAGCAGAATCAAGTAGAGCACGAGGACGATCATGGTCGTCTTGCTGGTCGTCAGACGGATGATGTAGACCGCAAGAGAGCCATACAGAAGGCACCACATCGTGCTCTTACGGATCGACGTAATTGCGAAGGACACGAGTATGAAGAAGGCCGCCATGGTACTTTCGGCAGCAAAGCCCGTGAGACGCTGATCGTCACCGCCATAGGCCCACCATAAGCGACCCGCCTCACGAACGGCGCCGAAGGACTCATATTTGTATCCGACCCAGGGCATGAAGTAGAATTTCGTCAGCAGCACGCCGATCAGCGAGAGGTAGAACGTCGCGGCGATGACCGACAGCAACTTCTTGTAGGAGCCCAGACTGGTATCGCAGAAACAGAAGCCGACGAACACCGGCAACATCATCTTAAACGACGACATCGCCGCGTTGACCGTCCCCAGCATGAAGTAGCCGAGCACCAGCGACAGCATGATCTGCACGAAGACAACTGCAGCCATGATACTGCGATTGCGCAAGATGCAATGCACAATGAACTGGACCAGGCACAGCAGCGCAATGCCATCCGGCACGAACCAAAGCGCGTCCAAATGCATGATGCTGGTGTAGTACCGCATCATACCGCCGAAGGCATCCCGGACCAGATAGGCTGCGAGCGCGATCGCCTCGATATTAAGGCTGATCAGCATCATCCTGCGGGGTTGCAGCGCGAAGGTGCTCATGCGCGGCTCAGTTGCTCAGCCGCGCCGATCGGGCGGGGGATGGCGCAAAATCCGGGGGGCTTCCGAATGCATTTCGCAGGAGCCTGCCGCCGGGAATTTCGACGTAGAGATAGGTGAGGTGCGAAACCGCCAGCACGGCAGCCAGTGAAACGACGAGATTCAACGTAGCCGGCAGGCCTGCCCAGATCGAATCCAGGGCGGCGATTCGCCCCGCTCCCACGCCCCGCACGAAATATTCAGCCAGCAGCACCACGAGCGCATGCACCATATAGATGGAGTACGAGCGGCGCCCCAGCCAGATCAGCGGCTTGGCCACCAGGATCCGCGGCATTAGCAGCGCATCCGGAAAGGCGAGCAAGCTGCCGAGGAAGATCGCGAACATCACTGGTGCGAGGAAAGTCGCCGCAGGATTGGTCTCCGCCAGGGACACCAGGACGACGCTCGCGATCATGGCGACGAATTGCAGCACGCCCTGCACGGCAGCGCCCGGCTTTGCCCGCAGGCGATCGACGATCTTCACCATCAGCACGCCAAGGAAAAAGCCGACGAAGCAGCGCAGAAGGCCGAAATCCGTCTGAAGCTCGAGGCTCCTCTTTTCGAGCACGAAGATGATGAAGACCAGACTTCCGACCGCGAGAAGCCCGGAGAGCACATAGAACCACGATAGCGAGCCCATGCGCAGGGCAAAGAGAACGATCAGACCAAACACGAAATAAGTGTAGAACTCGACGCTGATGCTCCAGCTCGGCGCATTCCAGCTGAGATAGTCGATGAAGCCCATCGAATGCAGCAGCAGAACATTGAGGCTGAACGAATAGGCGTTGTTCACCTCGAAGACCGTCGGTGCGGCGACCACGACGCCCGCCATGACCAGGCCGATGCGCAGCAGGCGAAAGACGAGGTTTGCGAGCAGCATGACGATATGCAGCGGGTAGACTCGCGCAAGGCGCCGTATCATGAATTCGCGCAGCGAGAAGCGCGTGAAGTCGTTCTCGATGTAGCTCAACGCCATGACCATTCCGCTGAGAACAAAGAACAGATCGACCAGCAGCCATGCACTCCTGAAGAAGGAGCAGTTGATCCAGGCGTTGTGCGGGAATGCCGCGAGAAAGGTCGGCATCAGCAGCAGATGGTGGATCACCACCGAAGTCGCGGCGATCCCCCGGATACTGTCGAGCGGCTGGACATGCGCCTTCTCACGATCAACCAACTCCGTCACATCAACATTCCGTTGCTGTTGCATCGCAGCAGTGTGTATCAGGTCTCGCGCCTGTTCAATCTCTGCGATCGCGGACTGGCATTCGATGCATGACGCCCGACGATAATTTCAAGGCTCGCAGATTTTTCGGACATGCGAGCGCCAAGTTCATGCCACTTTCATCCGATGCGCGCCTGCTTCGGCGCGCAAGCCGATCCGGATGTGATGATTGCGAGTATTTGCGTGCAAAGTGTGCGCGAAGTTCGGCACTGTTGCGATCGATGCTCTTCGCAGCACACTGATCTGTCCGGGTGCAGATGTCGCACGAAAAAATCTCTCGCCGCGGGGGAACAATAAGCGCGCATCACCACTTGTGTCGGTTTTGCGACGAGCGGCCGTGTGCCCGATATGTTTTCAGTTTGCAACATTCCTGAGCGCGACTTGCCGGTCTCGCAGGCATTGTAAAACTTTCTTTTGCAACCGGCGAGAAAGCGGGCAACGCCGTTGGCTTGCCGACGGCGCTTCTCAGCTTTTGCGTCGCACAAAATGATGACACAGTTTCCTGCCAAGTTTCACCTGTTCTCCTATTGCAACAGAAGCAAGGAACATCGATGGGCCGCGGACTAACATGTCGTCATGCGCAGCCGCGATGGCTAGCGATTGTCTTGATTGGTTCTGCGCTGACCGTGTCGGGCGCCGGTGCTTGCCGCGCGCAGTGCGTCGAATTCTCGGACCGCGCCTCGCAACTCGAACTCGACACCTTCGTGAAGTCGCCCTCCTCGCTCCTGGAGCGGCTGCGCAATGACAAGGAGAAGTTGCGGTATTGGCTCGCGCGCTACGTCGCCACAAATCCGTCGGTGCTGCCCTCCGTGCAGACGCTAATCTCGGCCTCGGCCTCAACCGATCGCTCGTCCATCGGCGCTGCGCTGCGCATTGCCGAAGCACGTTGCACGTCCACCAAGCCGGACGCCTCGCGCAAGATCAGGGATTTTGTGCAGCGGATCGGTGATCTCAACGTGCAGGCCGGTTATTCCGGCGCAGGAGACGACAGCTCCGGCGTCCAGGTCCAATCGCAAATCAAGACCTCGCCGCAGCCGGGCCGCGGCGGAGCACTGCTCGAGGGCGAGTGGAGAACCAAGCTGGCCGATCCATTCAAGCCCGTCCCCCTTCCGAACTGATCCATGATCGTCAAAGGCAGCAAATTAGCACATGTACCAGCCTAGGGAACATTTCCAGTCGGGGCACCGATTCGGCATTGAATTCGGCGGGGCGGTCCTCAGCTTCGAGCGCGTGGCCGACGTCCTTCGCCGCCAATGGCCGATCATCGCGGTCTGTACGGGAGCTTCGCTGGCCCTGGTGATCGTCTACCTGGCCATGGCGCAGTCCATGTATACGGCAAATGCCCGCATCATGATGGATACGCGGCAGACTCAGGTTCTGGACAAGGACAGCAACGCCAGCAGCGCCCTGATCGACACGGGCTACGTCGACAGCCAGGTGGAGATCATCAACTCGGACGACCTCATTCTGTCCGTCGTCCGCCGCCTGAAGCTGACAGAAGACCCGGAGTTCAACGGCTCCAAGCCCGGCCTGCTCTCTATCATCATCGGCAAGCTGACATCGCTATTCGGCTCCGGCGAACCAGCAAGCCAGGAGCGAATCGAACATGCGGTCGTCCAGCAGGTTCAGAAGAATCTGCGTACGGAGCGCGTGCTGACGACATATGTGCTGTCGCTGAGCTATAAAGCGCGGAGCCCCGACAAGGCCGCCAAGATCGCCAACGCGATCGCCAATGCCTATCTCGTCGGCGCCCTGGAGGCCAAATATCAGTCCACCAAGCGGGCCACCGAATGGCTGCAGCAGCGCAGCCTCGAGCTGAGCGAGCAGGCATCGGCCAGCGATCGCGCCGTCCAGACTTTCAAGGCCGAGAACAACATCGTCGGAACCAGCCGCGGCCTGATGTCCGAGCAGCAATTGTCGGACCTCAACACGCAGCTGGTTCAGGCGCGGGCTGCGACCGCCGAAGCCAAGGCCCGGCTTGACCGGATCGACACGATCTCCGATCAGGATGTTGCGCAATCAACCGTGACGGACGCCCTCAACAACTCGGTGATCACCCGTCTGCGCGCTCAATATCTCGACCTGCAGGCCCAATATTCCGACTGGTCCAGGCGCTACGGCAAGACCCACCTTGCGGCGGTCAATCTGGCCAACAAGATGGACGAGCTGCGCAAGAACATCGCCGACGAGGTGCGTCGGATCGCAGATGCCTATCGCAGCGACTACGAGATCGCGAAGAGCCGCGAGGCATCGCTCGAGAAGAACGTGAAGGAGCTCGTCGCCCAGGCCGGCAACAAGGGCCAGGCCGAGGTCAAGCTGCGCGATCTCGAAAGTGCCGCCGACACCTACCGCAATCTCTACAACAACTTCCTGGAAAAGCTGCAGAGCGCGACGCAGAACCAGAGCTTTCCCCTCAGCGAGGCCCGCCTCATCAGCACCGCCACCAAGCCGGACCGCAAGAGCTCGCCGCGAACGGTCCTCGCCCTCGTGGGCGGCCTGGTGGGCGGTCTCTGTCTCGGCTTCGGCGTCGCATTTGCGCGTGAACTGCTGAGCGACGTGTTGCGGACCCCCGGCGAGGTCGAGGACGAGCTCGGCGTGAAGTGCCTCGGCGTCCTGCCCGATATTCGTCCACCCGCGAAGGCCGGCGCATCCGATCTGTCTCGCTACGTCGTCGATCATCCATTCTCGCGGTTTGCGGAGACGTTGCGCAACATCAAGGTGTCCATCGACGTTGCCCGCCTGACCCGCGAGATCAAGGTGATCGGCATCGTCTCTTCCCTTCCCAAGGAAGGAAAAACGACTGTCGCCGCGAATTTCGCACAGTTGGTCGCTCTGACGGGGCACCGCACGGTTCTGATCGACGGCGATCTGCACACGCGCTCGCTGACGAGAGAGCTCGCGCCCAACGCCAAGAGCGGACTGGTGGAGGCGCTCAACGACCCCGCGAGCCTCGGCTACCACGTGCAGCGAAGCAAGGAAACGGGACTGGATTTCCTTCCCTCCGTCGTGGCCTCTCGCATGGTGAATTCGGCCGACGTCATTGGATCGAAGGCGATGGCCGAGTTGCTCAAGGTGCTGAGAGAGCACTATGAATACATCGTGATCGATCTCGCCCCGGTGATGCCGGTGGCGGATTCGAAGGCTGTCAGCTTCCTGATCGATGCCATGGTCTACGTTATCGAATGGGGGCAGACAACACGAAGCGCTCTCCAGGAATCGGTTTCCGGGTCAGAAGTCCTCCAGAAGAAGCTGCTCGGCGCCGTGCTCAACCGCGCCAACCCGAAAATGCTCAAGCGCATCGAGGCTTACAAGGGCAAGCACCACAACAGCTATTACGTCGAGCATGCCTGAGCGGAGGCGCGGCGCCGCGCCTCCCGCTCGCGCGGATGGATGAGGAGTTCGGTCGGGCGCCGTGGTCCACCCTCCTCGACCGGGGGAGCTCGAATTGCGCCGATGCGGAGCATCCCCCGCGCAAGCGGGGTGAGCAAGCTCAGCACTGCATGAGAGCAGAACCCTCGGGCTTCAATCAGCAGGGATCGTGTTTCAGCCAGACTGGCGTCAGACGCTGGCGGCCCACAGACCCGCGTCCCTTGCTGCGGGGGAAACCCCTCTCTCGATCGGGAAGCGCCGGGCGGACCTTGATCCCGCTGCGCGCCCGCACGCGATCTCCGTATTCGTCCGGAATCCACAACTTGCAGTTATTGCTCTAGCCAAAAGCAAGGATTGACGACAAAGATGGTGGCCAGGACAGTGCGGCCATTGGCGACCAGCCGGCGACAAACGAGACAAGGCCCTGATGCCTCAAATCGCCGAAACTTTAGGCATCTTTCATTCTCGGTTCCCAGAGGCTAAGCTCGCCTCATACTCGGCAGTTCCTTTCCGGTGGCTCGGATGCTGATCGCCCTTACGATTTTGACGATTTGGGTTCTGCTCAACATTCTCTTCGTGTTGATCGTAGTTCCCCCGCGCAAGCCGCTTCGACAACCTATGACGACGACGCTCTCGCCGGCGCCCATCGACCCAAGCCGGCGCGAGATCGAGCAGGACGAATCTTTTTCGATCCGCCACGTCATCGTCTCCGTTGCAATGGGGGCCTTTTTCGTGCTCGTGCCGCCGCTGCTCGCCCTGCGCGATGCCATCATGCGGATCTTTGGCAGGCCGCCGCGCAATGGAACCTGAGCCTTCGGGTCGGAGGCTCCGGTTCTTCAGAGATCGAGCCGACTAGTAGGCTTCCTGGAACATCACTGCGGAAGCAGTGCGGGCCATGATCTTCAGGTCGAGCCAGATGTTCCAGTTGCTGACGTACCAGACGTCGTACTCGACACGTTTCTCCATGAGATCGATCGTCGGCGTTTCTCCCCTGAATCCGTTCACCTGGGCCCAGCCCGTCAGACCCGGCTTCATGTGATGGCGGTAGACGTACTTGCTGATGAGCTCGTCGTAGTAATTGTCATGAGCGAGCGCGTGCGGGCGCGGTCCAACCAGTGACATGTCGCCGCGCAACACGTTCCAGAGCTGCGGCAGCTCGTCGATGCTCGTCATGCGCAGGAAGCGCCCGATCTTGGTGACCCGAGCATCCCTCTTGGTCGCCTGCGTCACCGTCTCGCCGTTTTCACTGACGGTCATCGTGCGAAATTTCCAGATTTCGAACGGCCTGCCGTTGAAGCCGCGACGCGACTGCCGGAATATGACGGTTCCGGGGGAATCCAGCTTGATCAGCACGGCAACGGTCAGCAGCAGCGGCGTCAGCATCACAAGCGCGAACAGAGCGACACCGACGTCGAGACAGCGCTTTTGCAGCCGCTCGAGAATGGTGAGCGGCGGTCGCTGGATCTCAACCGCTACGGTTCCGCTGACGGGCAGAAAGGGACGGGTCACCAGATCAGCGACCGAGTCGTCCGGCAGCAGGCGAATGGGCTGGGGGACGGCACGCAAATATGGCCCCAATTTGCGCAGCATCGGCAATTCATTCCAGTCGAGCGCAAGCAGATATTCGTCGACATCAGCCGAGCGCGACTGACGAATGACGTCGCGGATCTGCCGCTCCCAGTGCCCGTCATCCTGGTCGGCTCCGAGCACGAAATGGCGCATGACGTCGAAGCCATTCCTGCGCAGATCCTTGAAGCGGTTCGAGGTGAAGTCGAGCGGCTTCAGGCTGAGCAGGATAACCTTGCGATCGACCAACCGGCTTCTCGCAAAGCTCGTGCCGAACACGGCCTGCCAGCCGAAGCGGAGGCTGATCAAGCCAAGCCCGCCGATCACGCCGAACACGATGACGGTTCCGCGCGATAGATTGTCGGTCGATTTCAGCAGGAAGGCCGCAACGGCAAGGATCGTGAGCGACGTCAGCCAGATAAACACCGCCATTCGAAGCTGCCACACGAGATTGAGCAGGCGGTGCGTAGAATAGACGTCCCGGAAATAGGCAATCCCGACGAACACCACGCCGACGAACAATCCGGCTCCCACCGATGCGCCGTCGGGAGACGAAGCGACGGCCATTCCATACAGCGAAGCACCCGCCGCATAGCTCAATAGGATCAACAGAAGATCAGCACCGATGACGAAGATCTGGAACGGCCTCTGAAGAGCGCTGCCGCGCGCAGATGACAGCACATGAGCATTCTCAGAACCATAAGTTGCAACAGCCATTCGAACCTCTGCTTATCGAGAGAGTGCCTGACGCTCATCGTGATGCTGAAGACTCGTCACTTCCCCGCATGGAAAGTGTTGTTTGATCGCAGCGACATTGTGGCGCTGCACTCAAAACTTTTGCGGCGCACGGACAATGCGTCGTGTTGAAATGCGCAGCGAAATTCGGCGCGCTGAAAATGTCGTCACAGTGCTGACATATGAGCGGACGGACTGCCCTATTTTGAATCAAGTTCCGCATCGGATGAAAGGCCAGTCGTTAGCATCAACGCTTCTTCGCTCAACTTTGAGGCGCTGCGTTGCTCCCCGAAGCACAATCGAGGTCGAAACGAGAATTTCCTGGTCCTTCTATCTGTGGCTGCATGCAAAAATTCGTGCCGAGTCATGCAGACTTGCCGCACGCTTCGGGGCAGCGATGCAATTCCTGCGAACCGCTGTCGTTCCTGAAGCCCGCAACAAGGCCGGCAAAAAATGCCGCGCCCTTCTTTTGGCGTGATCAGGTCGGAGAACGACGACGCGGCCCCACCGAATTTGCGTTGTTCGTGTTGGATGGAAGCTCTCCGGTGCCGGCGACTTGGGGACATTTTTCGACCACCCGACCGATTGAGCGCCATGAAATCTCTCGCGCGACCACGCCCGCCCATTCCCAAACCGCAATTGCCGGACGGAGTGCGCATCTATGCGATCTCGGATATTCACGGCTGCGCACACTTGCTTCAGCCCATGCTGCGGGTGATCGACGCCGACGTCGAGCGCAGCCGGCCGCGCTATGCTGTCGAAGTCTACATGGGCGATTACATCGATCGCGGCCCGGATACGCGCTCCACCCTCGACATCCTGGTCGAGCGGAGCCGCAGGGGAAATGCGGTTTTCCTCAAGGGCAACCACGAGGCCTTTCTGGTGAGGGTGTTCGAAGACCCTTCACTGTTCGAGGACTGGATTGCCTTCGGCGGGACCCAGACATTGATGTCCTACGGACTGGCCCCGCCAGATCTCAAGCGCGACGAGCCGGCATCGATCCTGCGCGACTTGATTCGCGCGATGCCGACCGAACATCTGGAATTCCTGGACAATCTGCGATTGAGCTTCAGTTGCGGGGACTTCTTTTTCGTCCACGCCGGCGTTCGGCCGGGCGTCCCGTTGGCCGAGCAGACGGAGCGCGATCTGCTCTGGATTCGCGAGGAATTCCTGCGGAGCGAGGAGCAGTTCGGCAAGTATATTGTCCATGGTCATACGCCGGTGCGCAGCGCGGAATTCCTGACCAACCGCGTCAACATCGACACCGGCGCCTACGCGACCGGCAACCTCACCCTGATGAGCATTCAGGGAAGCCGCATGCTCGCGGTGTGAGCGCGGACGCGGCGGGCCGGCCCTGGCGATACGCTTCGTTAGTTGAGCAAGCGGGGCTTCTCCACCCGGCCCCGGGCACGTGTTTCGGCCATCCAATCGTTCCAGGCCCGCTCGTGTTTGATGTAGAGCTCGAGCCAACGCTCGTCCTCCCGAACACAAGGCTCCGCCTCAGCACCAGCGCTCAAGCGGGCATCCGGATTGTCCAAGGTTTCGAATTCGATCGTCTCCGAGATCGTCAACCCAACAAGCACACGTTGTCCGGCGCCATCGACGATGTAGCGCCGAGGCGCGTCCTTCTTGGGTTCACTCATGCGTCATGCCCCATTCTTTTCGGCGAGCCCCCAGATGCCCGCGCGCCAATCAGACCTTACCTAAAAGGCTCGCCGGGCATGGCCGAACGTCGAGGTGGGAGTCGGCTGGGCCGCCCGACGCGAGGTGCCGCGAGATGAGCTCGCAGGTCCTCGTTGGCCGCGCCAGGTGCGCAGTGCGTATCCCAAGATGAGGCCTGTGCCGAATATGGAAGCGGAGACAAGTGCAGAAGCCATAGGAGTCGTCCCGGATATTGCAGGACTTATCAAGGCCAAGCAGTGTGTCGACATCATGGTTCTCGGCGATTCCTGGCGCCGAAAGATTGTTCAGGCGTGATCTCTCGTGCGCATGCAGTGCCGCCCTGCGAGCCTGCCGTGCATCTCGTCTCGGCAGCCCCGCTCCAAATCCTTCTGTAAGGGCCACGCTCTATATAGAGAGGTGTACGCATATAGCGGAGGTGCTCGCGGCCTGCTGCCGTCGAGCAGATGCCTCTTCCTCGGTCGTCAAATTTAGGACAACCGAGCCAGCCCATGCCCTTGCAACCATTTGGAACCCGTCGCATTATTTCGCATCTCACTCACGAGGGATTCAATCCAATGCACCTCCGCCGCCTAATTCCATCCATTGCGCTGTCTGCCCTCGGCCTCAGCTTGACCGTATCGGTGGCTCCAGCCGCCGAGCTCGCCCTTGCTCCGGCGCATCAGCGGGCGGCCCACTTTCAAGGCGGAGTTGTGCTATGGGATGACGTCTACCCGCCCGCAATTTACGGCCCCCAGCTTCGCCCGGTCGAGGAAGTCGCAGCCATGAAGGCGCAGGCGCGCCCGGTGTCCCAGCGCTGGTGGGGGTATTGGTACGTCCGGTAGGAGACCGAAGCGAATTGACTTGGGCGACTTTGCGCTAAACACCAAAGGCGCTGGATTGACCGGGGAGCGGTCGCCGGATTTGAGCCAGCGCATTCTCCAAGGCTGCTTCTCGTCATTTTGGCTCGGGGCCGTATCGCCCACAGGCCTCGCAAGTGCCAGCAGGCCGGCTTGCAACCCGAAGACATAGACCGACGGATCGTGCTTGAGGTGGTCATGCGCAGTACGTCGTGGCGCGCGACTTCACCGCTCCGGCCTGGGGTCGGCTCTGGCTCACAGATATCACCTGCATCCCGACTGAAATGGCTGGCTGCATCCGGCTGCCGTCCTCGACCTTCTCAAGACCGCACGCCTGCGCGACCAAGTGCGCTCGAACCCGCATCACCCGCACCGACGATTTCGATCCGTCAGCAGCGGTCCGCTGCCGGATTGATCAATCATTCCGATTGCGGGGTGCCGCGCGAAGAACGTCGCTCTCGCCAAAGCAATTAGAAGGCGAATGCGGGTAAGATCGAAGCGGGGGCATTCTTGAAGCAGGGTCAGGGAGAGCCGCAATCTTTTCGTTGCGGATTTCAGTATCAGCAATCATAGGTTTTAGAGACTCAGCTGGCGGCGCAAAGCTTCACGCTCGTCGAGAAGTTCTCGTAGTCGTCGAGCATTGTCAGATTGCGTCTCCTGCCACTCGATCCGATCCTCGGCAGTCCACAGGTAAGACTCGCAATTCAACCGAGCCTTCTCTGCCCTATCAAACTCCGTGAAGAGTCTGATGTCGCGCTCAACCTGGTCCAGCTGTTCCTGGAGAGTTCTTGGCATCAGCCGTCCCCTCGGCTCTGCCTCTAGTCCATTTCGACTTTCCGTGTATTCGGCGTAGCGATCAACAGGCATTCACTCGCCTCGGGCGCATGGATCGTCGCTCAGACATCACCACAGGTTGCATTTCCAGGTCCAGATATCCTTATTTCTCGATTGAGGTCAAACGAGGACGGCGGCGACGCAACCTTTGATCTGGAACGGGTCGCTGGATCCGGACCACGAGGGCAACAAGATTGCTGCAGATTTCTCGATCTGAGTACAGATCCCAAGAGCCGCATACATACTTAAGATTGAATTCCTAATTGATTGCAGCTCAGACGTAAGCCGGTCCGTAAGCGCTCTGGAATAAGGCGTCGCGCAGCATCCGTCCGGTCGATAACGTACAGAGTCTTTCGCACTTTCAGGATTGACGGCTTCTTCTAGAATGAAGGAGCTTTGAATGAACGATGGGAATGCCATGGGTCAGGTGATCCAAATTGATGAGGCCCGGATTCGAGATCACCTGGGCGAGATGGTCCGCGGGACAGTGGAAGAGACACTGAACGCGATGCTGGAGGCCGAAGCGGACCAGCTGTGCGGTGCTGGGCGGTATGAGCGCAGCCCGGCGCGGCAGGACACGCGGGCAGGCAGCTACGAGCGAACGCTGCAGACCAAGGCGGGCGACGTCAATCTGAAGGTTCCGAAGCTACGGCGGCAAACCTTCGAGACGGCGATTATCGAGCGCTACCGGAGGCGGGAGAGCTCGGTTGAGGAGGCGCTGATCGAGATGTATCTGGCCGGGATTTCGGTTCGGCGGGTCGAAGACATCACGGAGGCGCTGTGGGGCACCCGGGTCAGCCCGAGCACAGTGTCGAACCTGAACAAGAAGATCTATACCAAGATCGAGGCGTGGCGGAATCGCAGGATCGAAGGCGAGCATCCGTATCTCTACCTCGACGGCATCGTGATGAAGCGCAGCTGGGCTGGTGAGGTTCGCAACGTGTCGCTGCTGGTGGCCTCGGCGGTCAATGCTGAGGGGTTCCGGGAGATCCTCGGCATCTGTGAAGGCGCCAAGGAGGACAAATCCGGCTGGTCCTCGTTTCTGCGGCATCTCGTCGATCGCGGTCTCAAGGGCGTGCAGCTGGTGGTTTCCGACGCGTGCCGAGGTCTTGTCGAAAGCGTTGCGGATTATCTGCCGGAGGCACGCTATCAACGCTGCATGGTGCATTTTTATCGCAATGTCTTCAGCCACGTGCCGTCGACCCGGGTCCGCGAGGTGAGCCACATGCTCAAGGCCATTCATGCCCAGGAGAGCCGCGCCGCGGCCGACGAGAAAGCCAGGACCGTCATCGCGGATCTGCGGGCCAGCCGTATGGCCAAAGCTGCTGATCTCGTCGAGCAGGCGGTTCACGAGACGCTCGCCTACTATGCCTTTCCGGACATCCATTGGCGGAAGATTCGAACGAACAATCCGCTCGAGCGCATCATGAAGGAGATCCGGCGACGAACCCGTGTCGTCGGCGCCTTCCCCGACGGTCAATCCTGTCTCAACTTAGCGGCGGCCCGGCTGCGGCACATTGCCGGAACGGCGTGGTCGACCAAATGCTACATGAACATGCGACCGCTCTATCAGCCACAACTCTCTGAAACCGGAGCCGTCGCCTGATCAAAAGTGCGAAAGATTCTGGACAGTACCGTCCGGTCGTCGATACGCCACGGCCCAAGCGCCGAAAACTGCGAGCCGCTACTGCTCATATGGACCTCCGCGATGAAGTCGGCCTAAACGCCCGAGCTTATTGATGCATCGCCAAACCGGCAATCGCTGCATGGTTGGCACATCAACGCCCTTTGGTCAGCCAGGTTGTTCCGGATCGGCATCACGATCTGCACGTGTCGACCGGAAGACGGCGCATGATCAGGAATCTGAGGCCCGTGGCTCAAGCCAATCAGCGGCGCGGACCGGATTGCCCCGAGATTGCATTGCAGGACCTGTTCCCGCCTGACGCGAGGCGATCGCGCACGACCCGCGCAGGCTCGCCAATTGCCACGACCTCGGGAGGAACGTCCTCGAGTACGGTGCTCCGCGCGCCGACGACGGCGCCTCTGCCCACCTTCACGCCCGGCGAAACAAACACGTCGCTGGCGATCCAAACCTGATCGCCGACCGTGATCGGAGCGGTGATGTAGCTGAACGCGAGGTCGGCCATGTCATGCGATCCCGTGCAGAGATAGGATCGCTGCGAAATGACCGAATGAGAACCGATTGAAATACAATCCAGGCTGTACAGCTCGACGTGATCACCAACCCAGGAATAGTCCCCTATCTCAGTCTTCCAGGGGTAGGTCACGCGCACGGTCGGGCGCAGCAGCACCTTGCGGCCGATCTTTGCTCCGAACAGGCGCAACAGAAAGCGCCGCCATGCAAAAAAGGGCTGAGGCGAAAGTGCAAAGAGTGTCGATTGAACGACCTGCCAAAGCACCACGACGACCGCTCCCCGTCCGCGAAACCCCGGCGGCACACGAAACTGATCCAGCTTCTGAAACTCGCGCATTCTGGTAAGTTCGGCCGAGGGAGGGAGGACTATGTTTCACCGATCGTCTATGGCGGATGTGTGGGTCGTCAGGTAGGCCTCATAGGCGCGCCTCATCCCGGCCTCCAACGGAGTCCTGGCCTGCCACCCGAGCGTTGAGAGACGACTGACATCAAGCAGCTTGCGCGGCGTTCCGTCAGGGCGTGTCGGATCGAAGACGATGTCTCCTCGATAATCGACGATACCGGCGATCATACGGGCGAGCTCAGCGATGGTGATGTCGCTGCCAGTCCCGATGTTGATCGGCCGCTCGTTGGAATAGTTCTTCATCAGGTGAATACAGGCGTCCGCCATGTCGTCAACGAAGAGAAACTCGCGACGCGGCGAACCGCTCCCCCAGACGACGACGCTCTTGCTTCCGGCGACCTTGGCCTCGTGAAAGCGTCGGATCAGGGCCGCTGCGACATGGCTATATTCCGGGTGATAGTTGTCCCCGGGGCCATAGAGATTGCTCGGCATCACGCTAATGAAGTCAGAGCCATATTGGCGCCGATAGGCCTCTGCCATCTTGATGCCGGCGATCTTGGCGATCGCATAGGGCTCGTTGGTCGGCTCGAGCAGGCCAGTCAAGATCGAGTCTTCGCGCAACGGCTGAGGCGCAAATTTTGGATAGATGCAGGATGAACCGAGAAACATCAGCTTCTCGGCACCGCTCGTATGCGCAGCGTGGATGACGTTAGCCGCGATTGCAATGTTCTCGTAGATGAACTCGGCGCGAAGCTTGTCGTTCGCCGAAATTCCTCCCACCTTGGCCGCTGCGACGAACACGGCCTGCGGCCGCATCCTTGCGAACCAATCGAACACCTGAGCCTGGTTTGTCAGGTCGATTTCGGTTCGCTTCGCGGTGAGCAACCGTACGTCTTCTTGCGCCAGCCGGCGCACGAGCGCAGCGCCGACCATCCCCCGATGCCCGGCGACGTAGACGCTTTTGCCTTTCAGATCAAACTTTGTGGCTGGCACTCGATCGCTCCCGCCTTGCATCCTTCAGATCGCTTGCCACCATCTCGTGCACGAGCTGGCCGAACGTCCGCTTCGGCTTCCAGCCCAGCATCTTGTTCGCTTTGCTCGCATCGCCAACCAGAATGTCCACCTCGGTTGGCCGAAAATAGGTCGGGTCGATTCGAACCACCGTCTTGCCGCTGCTTTTGTCGATACCAATCTCATCAACGCCCTTGCCGCGCCATTCGATCTCTCGTCCCACCTCCCTGAAGGAAAGTTCAACCATCTCGCGCACCGAGCGGGTCTCGCCAGTGGCAAGCACGAAATCGTCCGGCTTATCCGCCTGCATGATCAAGTGCATCCCTTCGACATAGTCTTTGGCATGCCCCCAGTCTCGTTTCGCCTCGAGATTGCCCAGGTAAAGCGTATCCTCGATCCCGACCTCGATGCGGGCCACGGCGCGCGTGATCTTGCGGGTCACGAACGTTTCACCGCGGATGGGACTCTCGTGGTTGAACAGGATGCCGTTGCTGGCAAACATCCCGTAGGCCTCGCGGTAGTTGACCGTGATCCAGTATCCGTAGAGCTTTGCGACACCATAGGGCGAGCGCGGATAGAACGGCGTCGTCTCCCTCTGCGGGATCTCCTGCACCAGCCCATACAGCTCGGACGTGGATGCCTGGTAGAATCGCGTCTCCTTCTCCATGCCCAGGATGCGGATCGCCTCCAAGAGCCTCAGTACCCCGATTGCATCGGCGTTCGCGGTGTATTCAGGACTCTCGAAACTGACGCCGACATGGCTCTGCGCCGCCAGATTGTAGATCTCCGTCGGCTTGATCTGTTGCACAAGCCTGATCAGATTGGTGGAATCCGTCATGTCGCCGTAGTGCATCAGGAACGGCACCTCACCAACGTGCGGATCCCGGTACAGATGATCGACACGAGCGGTGTTGAAGGAAGACGAACGCCGCTTGATGCCATGAACGACATAGCCGAGCGATATGAGGTGCTCGGCAAGATACGCGCCGTCTTGTCCAGTAACGCCCGTAATTAGCGCAACACGTCCACTCATATGCGAAAACCTACCGTTCACCGCCGGGATTGGAAACAAATACGACGATGGAATGGCTCGACCGCCGGAGACATCTAGAAGCGACCTTCCATGCAGGTCAATCGTAGCAGGGACTGATCATTAACGCAGGAGACATCCTGACGTGGCCCGTCAGGACAGAGGAAGAGCGTCATTGATCGATGCCGCCGGATTCTCGGAAACCACACCCGGCCCGTGTTCGGATCTGCCCGGCCGTCCGCAAATCGAACTCATGCTCGCAATCCAGCGACGCACGATGGTACGGCGGTCCCAACGCTCGATGGAACGCTTTCGTCCCTCTGCACCGAGCCTCTCGCAAAGAGACGGATCTTCGGCCAAGTGAAGAATGGCATCTGCAAGCGATCGAACGTCTCCCGCCGGGACGAGCAAGCCGGCACCCTGCACTTCGGCAGCAAGCCCCGTGCCCCCTTCTGCCATCGCGACGACGGGACGGGCGGACGCAAACATCGCCCCCAGCTTGGACGGTAATACAAGATCGGCCGCCTCCGCCCTCTGCGGGACGACATGAAGGTCAGCCGTCGCCAGCAATTCGTTGAAACTTTCGTTCGGCTGCAGTCCCAGGAAATGAATTCTCGGATTGTCGGAGGCCATCTCCACCAGCCTTGCCTTGTGTGGCCCCTCGCCTGCGAGGATGAAATGCAGTCGCGGATTGCGCCGAAGAAGAGCGGCGGCTCCGACGAGGAGGTCAAGCCCCTGCTTGGCCGACATTGTCCCGGAGTAGAGAGCCACGATGTCATCTTCGTCGATATTCAGGGACGTGCGATATCTGGTCTGCTTTGGGCGGGGAAATATCGCATCCGTGTCGATCCAGTTTCGGATCTCGGTCGTTCTTTGCGGATCAACGTTTTTGTCCCACAAGCGCTCCACCATTTGCGGACAGATGCTGGAAACGCAATCAAACGATCGGAGGACCGCCGCTTCCGCCTTGAGCATCACCTTCCGTAGGGAAGCATTCCGGAGCAGTCCCAGTCCGTATGCGGCATCAATTTCGAAGTCCTGCACATGAAGCCACGACTTTGCACCGATGCGACGAGCAACAAAGGAAGCAAATCGGGCCGACATCAACGACGGCGCGACGGAGATTATGATGTCGGGCCGCCAGGAATACGCATCGATCAGCACCGGCACCAAGCTTGTCAGTGCGAAGGACAGGTGATGAATCAGACGCTTTGCACCAGTCGGCTGCTTGGGAACGTAGATCGGCGCTCGCATGACGCCGACGTCCCCCATCATCGAGCGCCTGAAATAGGAGGCATTCAAACCGGCGGGGATGCTCCAGGCCGGATAGTAGGGAGGCGCCGTAACGACCCTCACCTCGTGGCCCTCGGCAACAAGGCTTTCGCAAAGCTCCGTATTGTATTTGGCAACGCCGATGAGATCGGGAGCGTAATTGATGCCGACCAAAAGAATACGCATTCAATCCAAATCCTGAACGATAACTCGTATCCAAAAAAAACCGAGACAGCCAAGGATCACCGCTTTGGCTTCGCAGCCTCCGCTGAAACGATCGCTGCCGCGGCGGCTAATTGCCGCTTGAACTCCGGTGCGAAATCGAGGGGACTACGCTCGGTAAGGCCCGCCAAAATCGTCGGAAAGAAAAACTTCGCTCCGACACGCCACGCTTCTGCCGATCTTGGCAGCCTGACCGAACTCGGCCCCGCAGTCCGTGAACCTCCGGGCCCGTACGTGCGCTTGCGCAAGGCACCAGTCTGTCGCTCCCCGCTCTTTCGCTTGCGAGGTGGTGGCAGCTCTCATTAACGGAGTAAAGAAAGGATCATTTTAATGATGAACGCGTACCGTCAAGAGCCGTCAAGCGCGACAAGCAACGCAAGCTCTCCGTGAAACGTCCCGCCTAGTAAGCCCGGCGAAGTATCGGGCTGGTCTCCGCTATACAGACCCGATCCCAATACCAGCCGTAGGGAGTTTCCACGCGGACTTGAGGACAACGCCGCCGCGGTACATAGCGGTATGGATATGGTTGAGCCCAGAAGGTGATCGGTACTACGTGTTCGGCCGGCGTTGGGACGACGGGTGCCGGCAACTGCATCGCAGCGATTGCCTGCGGCCCGGCCAACAAGACCATTGCCGATACCAACAACCCCAAACGCCGGATAGTCTGCTTCGCCATCACCACCTTCCCCTGCGCTCGCCCACCGGCCACGAAATGCGCCAAATCAGAATATTTCAAAATTCAGCCGGATATCGAGCAGATTGTTTATCAACGGGATCGGAAAAAGGCAACGGACCAAAGCGTACTCATCCACCAGCCCGGGATGTCGAATCGGGGCCGCTAGAAGGCGCCGGCTCCCTCCTTTTCCGGCGCGCGCCGGTACTCGCCCCTGATGAATTGTGTGCTGACAGCCTGAAACAGCGGGGCGTTCTCCCTTCCAAGACCCGCGAAGACCAGGATATCGCGCAGGGCTCGCCACCGACTTTCGTCGTATTCGCCTATTCGGGCGCCGACAGGCAGCACCAGCGACCGCTGCTGCTCCAATTCGAACCTGACTCGCTCGGGAGCGAGGCCCGCCCGGTCAAAATCGACAATGATCGGAATCGCCCGGCTGTAATCGGCATAGGCAAATTGCCACCCCCGAACCAAGCCGTGCAACAGATCGGCAATTGCGGACGGCCGCTCTCGAATCAGATCGTTGCTGGCGAAATAAACCTGCCCAGGCACGTGGATTGCGTAGTCCTGAGGTTTCATAACGCTCAATTGGACGTAGTCCGCGCTTGTCTGGCTAGGCTGCTGATCGATCGGGACAACGATCGCGTCCACATCCCCGGATCTCAGTGCCTGGAAGTCGGCCCGGTCGGAAACCTTGACGATCTGGCTCCGTGGCAATCGAAGCCTGGCCATCATGGCGTCAAAGACGACTTCTGCCTCACTCCCCTCGCGGCAACCGATGCGCTTGCCGATGAGGTCATCCGGCCGATGGAAGCCCGACCGCTCCAGCGCGAAAATTGCCACCGAGGTGTCAAGGAAGCTGGCTGCAAAGGCAGTGACAGGAGCCCCTCGCCAAACCGCAAGCAGGAACTTCTGGCCCGTCGTCACCCCGATTGCATTCTCCCTCGCAACCGTTTCGACGAAATTGGGATCGTCTGGAAGGGCTCTCATTGCGACGCCTCGCTTGAAATAGCCCTCCTTGGCAGCAATCATCTCCCCCGCGAAGCGAGCGGAGTAGGGTCCATCCAGGAAGAAGCTGGCGTGAAACGAGGAATCGGCGGGGGTGTGGACGGGCGTAACGTCAGGAATCAAGGCGAAGACAACAAGTCCGGTTGCGGACAGCGCCGCGAGACCGATCGCCACCCGGCGCGTCACCGTTGATCCCGATCGCCGTCGTCGGTGACGCATGAACGTATTCCCTTCCGACCTTCGAATTTTGTGTTCTAAATGGCAGAATTAGGATAATGAGAGCACAAGAAGTAAGGTTATTTTTTCATTCGACTTGTTTCGGCTGCGGCCATTCCTGATAGCACCCAACCCGATCTTCCTTTTCCTGAGTTTATACTATGACGATTGCATCGGCTCGCCCGACTTCCGCCGCGGACAGTCCGGTAGAAATTCACGTTCTCGATGAGGCGAATCCGGCACGTGCAAGTTTAGCCGTACGATGGTGGCGACCCAAAATTGTTGAACTGCTGGCTCTCGTGGCCGACGCTATCATCATCGTGGCAAGCGGCGCTGGCTGTGCCGCCGGATATCAGATCTATGCGCGGCCGGAGCACGACCAACTCGACGTCTACACCGCGCTCAGCCTCCTGGTTGCGCTCAACTTTGTACTTCTGATCAAGGTTCAGCACGGCTACGCTCTCAGGAACTTTACTGACCTGCCGCGGCTATTCAAAAAGACGCTGGCCACGTGGACCGCCTTGTTCGGTGCCCTGATCGTTATAACCTTCGCCATAAAGGCCAGCAGTCAAATCTCGCGCGGCACGATAATCTCGTTCTACCTTGTCGCTCCAGTTCTCCTTCTGCTGGCGAAGGCAGCCATTGCGCGCTTTGTCACGACCGCCTTGCGGAACGGCGCCTTCGCCAGGCGCCGCGCCGTGGCGATCGCCGAGCGCGGGTTGATATCATCGGAGGCAATGGCAGGACTTACGCAGCATGGCTACCGGATCACGCGGGTCATGGAGCTCCGCCCGGAGTGCCTGACCTTATCATCGCTGATCCCGTCGATCGGTCCACGCCTTGACGACTTTATCGCCTACGCACGAGAGAACCAGATCGAACAGGTGTTTTTGCTGCTCAGGTGGGATCATTGGCACGCGATCGACAAGATCGCCGACGCATTGAGAATCCTTCCGGTACCGGTAAATCTCGTCTCCGATCCCGATGTCTCGAGATTCTTGCGCTACCCGGTCACGACCGCCGGAAGCAGCATGATTGCAGAGATTCGGCGCGCACCAATTTCGCGGCAAGAACAAGCTCTCAAACGCACGTTCGACCTGATCGGCGCCAGCCTCGGCCTGCTGGTGTTCGCACCGGTCATGCTGATGACCGCGATCCTGATCAAATGCACATCGAACGGCCCGGTACTCTTTCGGCAAACCCGGAACGGATTCAACGGTCGCGCCTTCAAGATCTACAAGTTTCGGACGATGCGCGTATTGGAAGATGGACCGATCATTTTGCAGGCGCGCAGGGACGATCCTCGCGTAACTCCGGTCGGCAAATGGTTACGCAAGACCTCGATCGACGAACTGCCGCAGCTCTTCAATGTCCTGCAGGGCGACATGTCGCTGGTCGGCCCCCGCCCGCACGCGGCTGCGCACAATTCGGAGTATGAGCAAGTCATCAGCAACTACGCGTTTCGCCAACACGTCAAACCAGGCATCACCGGCTGGGCCCAGGTCAACGGCTATCGCGGCGAAACGCTGACTGTCGGCATGATGAAATCCAGGGTCGACCTGGACTTGTGGTACATCAACAACTGGAGCATCTGGCTCGACGCAAAGATCATCCTGCGCACCGTGGTACAAGTGACTCGCGATCCCGTGGCCTACTGATGGTCTTACCCCCCGCCAGTAGAAGCAGCCCGTTCATGACACCAATCGCATGGGCGCGCGCCTGATCGTAGATTCGTTCACCCAGAATGAGAATCAGGCAATTAACTTTGTCCTCAAACAAGCTCGCATCAGGGCTCCGCATCATCCTATAACGTCGTGCAATCAGGGCACCATCGCTAAGGCCCTAGCGCCCGCTAGCAGCAATCCAATTTCAGGAAGATGAAAACCTACCTCATCAAATATTTCGTTCTGGGCAGCGAGCAGGTCATCTTCAGCTTCTCCAATTTCTTCTACCTGGCGGTAGTCGCGCGCCGGCTGCCGCTGGCCGAATTCGCCGAGCTGAGCCTGGGATATACCTGCTATCTCATTCTCATCGGCGCTCATCACGCGGTCATCTGCGACCCCATCATCGCGACTGGAATCAGCGCACAGGACGGTCAACAATCATTGTTGCGGCGACTGTGGACGGTCAATGTATCCTTTTGCTGCCTGGCACTGGCCGCAGGATGCGCATTCGTCTTGAACAGCAGCACTCACGAGATGCAAACGCTCACGGTTGTAGCTCTAGCTTGCCTGTTCTTCAGCTTTGCCGGTCCGGTCCAATTCGTTCGGCGAATTATGCACATTCAGGGACACGTGCAAGCATCCGCCATCGCAGCGGCGGCGTACGCGACAGTCCTAATCGTCTCAGCCTGGATGCTGCCTCACGTCAAACTGGAATCGCACTTTGCATATACCGTACCCTTCATTCTCGGCAATCTGGTCTTCCTTGTCTCAGCTTGGCGAAACATCCCACGCAGGCACAACGACACCCAGACCATCTCCCTGAAGTCCCATTTCCGGGCGGGATACTCGTTCCTGATCAACAATCTCCTCGGTCTGGCGACGACAAATATCTATCCGTTCGTCTTCGTGTTTCTGAACTCGCCTGAAGCCGTTGCAAGCTATCGACTGATGTTCGCCGTGATATCCCCATTCGCCCAGTTGCTTGGCGGGCTCTCAGGGTTCATCACGCCGCGCATTGCAGTCGCGAAGATCAGCCAGATCGAAACCCCTCACCTGCTCATCCTGGCTCTGATCGTCTTCGCTCCGCTTCCGTTGGCCGTCATGGCAATTTGGTTCGGCAACGACGCGGCCTCTCTCATCTTCGGAACCAAGTATGTCGCGCTCGGGGGATCCATCCCCGTTGCCTTGATCTCGACGAGCTTCGCCCTCGCACTCGCGACCGTGAGCATGTGGCTAAGGGCCAATCACCGGCTCGGCTTGATGCAGGCCGGCGGCTTGATCTCCGCGGCGATAACCGCCGTCATCGCGATTCCCAGTTGCCTGGCTCTTGGAGTTACCGGTGCGTTCGTGTCGTTGGCAATTGCCAATGGCGCCGCGGCGCTTTGGGTAGCATTCAAGGGAACCTCGGGCCGTATCCGGGCGCAACCCGTTTAGTCTAGCCGCTTACTTCTGAGACGTCTCGGGCATCGACCCGCGGCGAATTGAGGGGGGCGCAGGAACATAGACGGCGCGTTTGGTGAGGAGGAGCATGACCGCCGAAGCCAAGACGGTAGAGCTATGGATTGCCCATTCCGACCACCCGACCTGGAACGGGCCGCGAAGCAGGATCATGCAAAGCATCGGCGAAAGACAGAGAATGAAGTAGAGCGGCGACAGCCTTTGGGCGGCGAAGCTGCGACGCTCTACGCGATCGAGAACATAGACGATCGCGACGGACATCAGCATCGCCCCAACAATTCCGAAGCTGAAATAGCCCTCGATCGGCGGCGGAGCCGAAACGTTATCGGTACCAAAGCCTTTCAGGATGAAAATGTAGTCATGCATGATCTCGCCGACTGTTCTTCCCTTCCCCGCCCAAAGGTCGCGCGGAACGAAGAACAGCAGTGCCCCCATGATGTTCGATCCCCATTCCAAGCCCTTCATTTCGACCCACATGATGGCATAGCAGAACAGGTCGAGGCCTGAGAAATCAGGATGAACGAAGAACTGGGAGAAGGGCCGCTGATCGAGAGAGACGTTTGCGTACCGGAAAATGGATCCGAATATGGGCGACGCCAGCAATCCGGCGAAATAGGTGACGAGAAACAGACGAACGCTTCTTGGACCGAATATCGCAAGCACGCAGAATACGATCAATGTCGAGGAACGAAAACGTGCGGAAATGAGCGGGTTGTTGATGAAGAGACCCGCCAGAAGCAGAACTGCAAAGCACGTCACCCAGCCCGTGTTCCGGCGAGCCAAGGCGACACTGGCACCGATAACGGGAGCAACCAGGGTGAATGGCCGGAAGAATGCCGTGACCAGAATGTTGATCATCTTGCTTTCGCCAACCACCGAACCGAAGGCCTCGCGATTCACCTGGAGCAATGACGAGCCAAGATAACCAACCAATCCGAGCGATACGACGATCGAGGCAGCTGCCAGAAGGGTGTAGTTCGGGTTTGGCTCCGCGGCGAGGCTTCTGTCCAGAAACCGGTTAGGGCGGGGTTCGGGAGTTCGAAACGGACGATAGATGACGAAGCAGAGACCCACGATCGTCATGAATGCGCAAAGGAGACTGGCCGGCACAACGAGACTTACATCAGCCAGAATTGGATCGAAGTCGTTTCCGATCTGCTGAAGAGGCGCCACCGCCAGAAACAGGAGGTTGAAAACGAAGAAGACAACGAACAGCAGGTAAGATCTAGCCAGAGCGATCTTCAAGCCGAACAAGGAAACAATGCCGTTCACCCCGAGTATCATGGCTGCGATCAACGAAGCACGCGGGCTCGACCAAGCCTGGGTGAACGAGAGAAGCAGGTAGGCTCCGGCCGAGCCGATCACGACATAGTCGAAGACGCTCTTCGGCGTCACATACAACTGGGAGGCGGCTGCACTACGCGAGAACTGGTTCATAACCTAAAAACATTAGAGTTCGCCAAGCTCCACATTGCGGCGCCGGCTCTGGAAAGAGCGCATCCCACCGCTGATCAGCCCCGGTGCAGATCGTACAATACATATCTCGGTCGCGTTAACGCTTCGAGCTCGCTCACCTTGCGGCCAAAACTCAGGTGAGATATCCTTGTAATATATAGAAGATATCAACGGAATACTTACTTGAAGTCCTTTTCTCCGGCCCGGATTAACGCCGACCTTAAGCTGCACGCGCGTATGGACCGGCGCCAGCTTCTTTCCGCCAGCATCCTCCTCGCAGGAGCATCTTCAATGCCGGCCCCGGTGGCCGCCGCGACGAGTTCAGGAGCGAAGAGGAAGAAAGTTTACGCGCATTGGCATTGGTTCCCGACCTCGTTTGATAACTGGCCGGCGGATAAAGACCAGTATGCTGATTATCTGTCGCCGGACGGCACCCAAGGTAAACTTCGGGCCGAGGGCGGCTTCGTGCGCGAACGCCCCCTGCCTCGACCTCCGCGCCCGGAGGCAAACTGGGCTGTGCTTGACATGATTGATGAGATCAAAGCCGCGCATCACATCGGGCTCGATGGCTTCCTGTTCAACATGGGGGGTATAGACGACGGCTCCCCGTACATGATCCATTTGCGCAACATGCTTGAGGCCGCCCAACAGGGGCCGCCGGGATTCGAAGTCATACTATCGATCGATACCGTAATTCTGGTGAAGACACCGGTCGACGCGATTGCCGACGCAATCCTCAAGCTGGCGCGGAATTCCCATGTTGCGCGCCAATCCGACGGCCGACTGATCCTAGGGGCTTTTTCTCCCGAGCAGTGGGACGTTGGCCGATGGAAGGAACTGTTGCAACGACTGACGTCAAGCGGAGAGAAGGTTTTCTTCTACCCTACATTTCTCGATGTGCGCAGAACGATCGATTTCATGGAATTGATCGATGGTGCCTCGATGTGGGGGGTCGACAAATTGAGCGACGTCCCTCTCCTCAAGAAGGTAGGAAAGTTGGCCAAACAGGCCGGGAAGGTCTGGGCATCCGTGGTGTGGCCTCAGGACTTCCGGCCGCACAATCGCTGGTTCTCGGAATGCCACAACAGTGAATTGTTCCGAGCTTCATGGGCCGCGGCAATGGAAATCGGCTCCGACGCGGTCAACATCGCCACCTGGAACGACTATTCCGAAGGATCCGAAATTCGACCGTCAACCAGCATTCAGTACGCTTTCTATGATCTCGCTGCGTTCTATATCGCGTGGTTCAAGAACGGTACGATGCCGCCGATCACTGAAGACGTGCTCTACTATTTTCACCGAATCGAATCCACCGAGGCGGCCGGGACTGGCTCCGCTCAGCCGTTCAGGTTCGCAACAAATCTGGTCAGTCGCTTTGCCGATCCGCCTCAGAATGACATCGAGCTGCTTGCGTTCTTGAAGGAGCCGGGCGAGCTCACGATAGCGACCGCGAAGGGCTCAAAGAGCATGAAGGCGAAAGCTGGAATCACCTCGTTTCGAATTCCGTTGGTGCCAGGCAAGGTGAGTTTTCGGCTCAGCCGTGGCGACGCCAATGTCATAGACCTCCCGAGCGCGTTCGAAATTCGTGAGACCTCGGCCTATCAGGATTTGCTGTATCACGGCGGGTCGTCGTCCCGTCCGCCGGTCTAGAATATTCCGGTCGTGGTTCGGACGAACACTGCCTAGGTATTTGGCCGTCATTTCTCTTGAACGCACCAGCGTCAGTGGGTCCCATGCATTCAACTTTCTTCCCGGAATTAGCTGCTGGCGGATTCTCCAGGATCGACGGCACGATTGCGTTTTACCAACGCGTGAACGCCCTCGCGACGCCGAGCACCAGAATGATCGATTTCGGCGCAGGCCGCGGCGCGATCCACGAAGACGCCAGCTCGGAGTACCGGCGCAATCTCTGCAATTTCAAGGGACGCGTTGCCCAAGTCATCGGATTGGACGTCGACGAAGCCGTCTTCACCAATCCGTCCCTGGACGAGGCGATGCTCCTGGATCCGACGGGACGTGCGCCACTGCCTGCCAATTGCGCCGACATCATCCTGTCGGATTGCACATTCGAGCATATTCCGGATCCGGCCCAAAGCACCGCCGAGATGGACAGGCTTCTGAAGCCCGGCGGCTGGATCTGCGCGCGAACCCCAAACAGGTACGGCTACATCGCATTAGCCAACCGCCTCATCCCGAGCGGAATAAGCCGCAGCATACTCAGCTCGGCACAACCCGAGCGCAAGGATGAGGACATCTTTCCGGCGGTCTATCGTTTGAATACGCCGGCTACGCTACGGAGGTATTTCCCACCCGCGCGTTTCGACCATTTTGTATATGCTTGGGATGCAGAGCCAGCCTACCACGCCAACAACCGCGGTCTTTACCGCGCGTTCCAACTCGTTCAGTCGCTTACGCCTCACGCCTTCAAGACCGTCTTGATGGTTTTCATCCGGAAGAAGCTCGACTGTCCGGCGGAAGCCGCCTAGCTGGTGCGCTGGTGAATTCGTGTCCTCGAGGCGATACGCTATCGAAATAAACCTTAAAGCCGAGATCTTGACCAAACCGCAGCACTTTCGGTTATTTTGGGTGGCGCGAGGAACGACTATGCTGAAGATTGCTATTCAAGTTTTATTTCTTTTCTTCCCCTGGAGAATCCGCCGGCTGGTCCTCAACGCGATCCCCGGTTTTTCGATCCATCGCGACGCGCGGATCGGTCTGTCCTTGATCCTCGCCGACGAATGCGTCCTGGAAGCGAAGACCTACATCGGTCATCTCAACTATATCGGCCGGCTTGATCGGTTGCAGATGGATGAAGATGCGGTCATCGGCAATCTGAACTGGATCGGTGGACTGTCAACTCGCCTGAATTCGCCGGCCTTCCGAAACAGAACGAAACGGCGTTCGGATCTTATTATGCGCAAGGCAAGTCTGGTGATGAGCCAGCATTACATTGATTGCACAGACCGGATCGAGTTTCGTCAGTTCTGCGGTCTGGCCGGATTCCGCAGCCAGTTGTTGACCCACGGGGTCAATCCAATGTCTGCCCGGCAAACATGCTCTCCAATCACGATAGGAGCCTACACGATGATCGGCACCGGCGTGATCATTCTGCAGGGCGTCACCATCCCGGACTATTGCGTTGTGGCTTCGGGCGCAGTTGTAACTCACGTCGCGCCCCAAGAATACTCGATGATCGGTGGCAATCCCGCGGTTCACCAGCGGGACATACCCAAGACCGCAAAGATTTTTCACCGAACCGCCTTCACAGTCACGTAGTGCTCGGACGCGGCTCGCAGGTGCGTCCCGGGCTCGCCCTGTGTGTCGCACACGGTGACCTGTTCTCTACCGTCCGGCTAGGGCGACATTGGGGATCCGTGCCGCTGCCTTGCCAAGAATGCGCTCGCCATCGATTATTCTTTTGCCGACATGCTGAAGGACCGACGACTCCGTGCCCGGTAAAATGATCGTTGTGGCGGGTCCACTTCCTCCGCCGGTTCATGGCGCTGCTCTCATCACCAAGCGGGCGGCCGACACTCTGCGCGCTGCTGGATTTCAACTCGCGTTCGGCGACACATCACCAGGCAATGCTCCCAATCGGTGGCGGCATCATTTCAATCGCGCACGAGCATACGCCCGATGCGGACGAGCTATTATTCGCCACTCCGAGGCCCCGACACTCTACCTTTCTCTGTCCGGCGGATATGGTCTGCTCTATGACCTCTTGATGGTCGCCCTCGCGCGGTGGTTGGGAAAGACGATCGCGTTCCATCATCACAGCTTTGCATACCTGACGAAGCGCAGCCCTATCTTGGCGTCCATCGTTCGCATGGCCGGCACCAACCAGCTTCATATTACGCTCTGTCCCAGGATGGCGACGACACTTTCGGAGCTGTATGGCAAGCATCTGAGGACGGTCGTCATCTCCAACCTAGCGTTTATCGATTTGCCCGCGGTCGAACTGCGGAACTGTGGCCGGAAATTCAGCTCGATCGGCTATCTATCGAACATCTCGTTCGAAAAGGGTATCGACCGATTTCTCGACCTGATGGCTCGACTGCGAGAGAGCGGATCCAGCCTGACGGCACGAATCGCTGGTCCCTGCTCCGATCTCGAAATCGAGCGCTACATCAAGCGTCGCGCGAGCGAGATCGGTGGAATAGAGTACGTGGGGCCCGTATACGATGACGCCAAGGTCCACTTTCTCTCCTCGATAGACGCTCTGATATTTCCGACGAGATACGTCAACGAAGCGCAGCCCGTGGTGATCTATGAGGCGCAGATGGCAGGCATCATCGTCGCTGCCTCCAGCCGCGGATGCATCGCCAACATGGTACCGGAAGAATTGCTGCTCGATCCGAGCGCGTCGGATCTCGACGGGATCGCGAAACAAATCCTCGCGTGGGAGAAGTCGGTCGCTGACTTTCAAACCGCCCTGAACGAGGCCGACCGTAATCGCGCAGGGCTGCTCGTTCAGCGCGAAGACGACGCGAGAAAGTTCGTGGACCTTTTCGCGGTCCCTGCGATCAGATGAGCAGAGCGCGCGGCAAGTTCATTTTTGAAATAGTGAATATCGAAAGGTCGACATCTTCATCGTTCCCAGAATCGTGTCGACGCGCTGATAGCCGTAGACGGTCGCATCCTTGCAGTGATCGCTATGGTAATAGCAGATCTTGACTCTGATCATTCGAGAGCAGTTGTTCTTGACGCTCACGATATGATCCATCAGCTCTCCGTTCTGGACATGCCCTTTGGCAGCCGCCTCAACATTGAGGCAGGGCCGATTGGCGCCGTCACGGATGACGGGCGATTCCGATGTGTCGGCGACGCCCTGCATCGTGAATTTTGACTTGGTGCTTTGGGCGTGAGCCGATGGAGCGTTCTGGATCAATGTCCAGGCCGGAGCCATGCAGATCAGCAGGACAAGCCGAAAGAGCGATCGAATCATTGCCGCCACATCCTTTCAGGCAGATCGACTCCCGGCACAGTGGCCTTCACGCCGTCATATGCCAGCCGCTTCGCAAAAGCTTCACGGGCGATCAGGCGAACGCCTGCGAGGCTCGCCAGCAATCTATCCCTCTGAGGCCAGCCGACTCCCGTCAGGTTGCGTGCCGCATCATCGGTGAACTCGCTTTCGACCATGCCGGCGAACTCGGCAACGACCTTTTGCTGCAGCTGTTCCCCAAGCAGTGGAAATACCGCAAGCGCCAACCTGTTGCGACGGAGCGCGATCCAGCCTTCGTATGGTCCAGCGGCGTACGACTGTTCGAGATAGCGAATATTTCCTGAGTCGAAGCCGTCGCGCTCGTTCCTCACCCAGTACAGCAACAGCCAAAGAAAAGCGTCGGCCGGATCGAGCATCAACGACGACTTCAGCTTGTTCTCCGCGGCCGCCAGTTTGCGATCCAGGTCCTGGGAACCCTTTCCCAGCATGGCCTCCTCGGCCGAGCGAAGCGCAATCAGCGCTCGGGCTCGTATCAGATTGGGGTAGGGAAGGCTCGATGGCGAGTCCGCGTCCATACGAACCGCAATCGAATCCACGGTTCCCGGCTTGAGCTGCTCACCGACCAAGATGTGCGTGGCCACGGAGCTGACCTGCAGATCGGCCCAGAACGATGGCAACACGATCAGTGACCAGGTTACTCCAACGATACCCGTCAGAAGCAATACGCCCCTGCAGCATCTCCGCCGGATCTCGCCCATGCTAATCGACGTAGCCGTAGCGGGCATAGTTCTTCTTGTAATAGTAACGGCTGTGATAGGACTCGTAGCGAGCAAGGCGCTTCGTATCTGCCTTGTTGAGAACGACGCCAAGCAGCTTGTCTTGGATTTCCTGAGAACCACGCAGATTGTGCCTGACGACATCCATCAGGGTCTTGCCCCACTCCACAACGAATATGTAGGAGTCGACGAACGTCGACGTCACGCGCACGTCCACTACCGGCGCCATCGGCGGCATGTCGAGCACGATGTAATCGAACTTGTCCCTCAGCTCGCTAATCAGGCCATGCATCATCTTGGATGCCAATATCTCATTCGTATGAAGAAGCTTGGAGGTCGTACCTGCAGCCAAGATCGAGAGCCCCGTCTGCGCATCAACCGTCAACGCTTGCACCAGTTTAGCCTTATGCGCGAGGATCTCGACCAAACCAGACTCCGCGTCAGGCGTCAGCGCGCGAGAGAGCGAGGGATTGCGGAGATCGCAATCGATCAGGAGGACGCGCGCACCGCCATGGGCCATCAATTGCGCCAGGTTGGCAGACAGCGTGCTTTTGCCTTCATTCGGAAGAGTCGACGTAACCGCCAGCACGCGGTTCTCTCGAACGATCGAGTTCAGATCGACTGCCACCTTCGTCGAGCGCACCGCTTCGGAGAAGCGCGAGAGAGGATGATCAACGACATAACGCAGCAATCTGGGCGTTGCGTCCTTGGTCGCAGCTGCGTTCACTGTCGGCAGCAGCGCTATGCAACTCGCGCCGAGCACCTCTTCGACCTGCTGTGTCGTCCTGAACACCCGGTCCATCATTTCACGCACGATCGCCAGGACGAAGCTCAGCACCAGACCGCCAAAAAGAGCCACCCCCAGTACGATAAGAGTCTTTGGATAGCTCTTGACCAGCGGTGTCGTTGCTGCACTGATCACGCGCGCTTCACTGATGGGGAACGATTGCTGCTGGACCGATTCCATGTAGCGCTGCAGGAAATTGTCGTACATCGCCTGATACGACTGCGCATTGCTATCGAGCTCGCGCAGCCGAACCTGCGCCTGATTGGTGAGCTGGGACTCCGAGACCACGGTGGCCAAACTAGCCTTGATGCTCTCCTCGCGCGTGACGGCGATATCATAGTCGCTCTTATAAGATTCCTGAATGCGCTTGAGCTCGTCGATCATGTTCCGCTTGATCTCGTCCATTTGGCGACGCAGATTCACCGCGGCAAGATGATCGTGGCCATACTTGGCGGCCCAGATCGCTTCCTTGGCGGCCATATCGACATACTGGCCGCGCAGCTTGACGATGGTCTCGTTCCGAAGAGCATCCGCCACCGCCGCGTCCGGGATTTCGCGCTTCAGAATATCGTTGATGCGGTCCAGCCGCGCCCTGGCCTCGGCCGTCGAGGCGTGCGCCCCAACCAGCTGGCTATTCACTTCGGCGAGCTGTTGCTCGTTCATCAAGCGCCCGCCGGTATCGACAATGTTGTTGGCTGTCTTGAAATCGACAACCGCCTTCTGTGCCGCGGATGCCTGAGCGCGCAACTCCTTGATGCGATCCTGCAACCAGACGCTGGCGCGACGCGTTGATTGGTACTTGGCTTCCAGTTGGTCAACAATGTAGGCGTCAGCGATCGCATTGGCGATCTGCGCCGCTTTCGCTGGATCACGCGAGGTGAAGCCGATCTCCATGACGTATGTGAGACCGAGACGCTTGATGGTACGATTGCTCTCAAAACGTTGCAGAGCTTTGCGTTGCAATCTGAACTCGGAACCGGCACGGCCACTGGAAAACAGATCGGAAAAGAAATTGCCGATCGACCCGATCAAGCTTCCGCCGTTGCCGAGGAACTCCGGATCTTCCGTCAGATGCAGGTCACGAATGACCGCCAAGCTGATGTTCTCGGACTTGAGAATTTCAACCTGCGTTTCCACCGACGCCGAGTCAGGGGCCACGTCACCGAGCATCGATTGCTGCTGGAACAATTGTACTTTGCGAGTGTCGATGACGATCGACGCCGTAGAGGTGAATTGCGGAGCTTCGGTAAAGAGATAGAGAAGCGCCAAGATCACAGAGGCGGATATGATCGCGACGATTGTTGGGAACTGATGCCGGATGACATCCAAATGCAGAGTCAGCGATTGAAACGGGGAGCCTTGAGTCTCGGCGAATTCGCGATTGATCTCTGAGGTGGACTTGTTCAGCTGCAACATCCGGTAAATCCTGAAATCAATCAATGCCCGTACTTGGGCCGACAAGCGCGCGGCGACGTGATTTCACGTGTCCGCAAATCACGCATAGTCATCGAAGCATGGGCGCACCACGTGCTTCACGGGCAGTATATCGTGCAAGTCATCGCGGAAGATCAAAGGCAGCGCGTGACACGCTGCCTTGGTTTATTTTCTCTAAGGGGATGCCGGCGCAAGAGGCCCGGACGTTATTGCGTCGGACTGACCGCAGGATAGGCGGTCGAGGGAGTCACTGAACCCGTATAAGTCGTCACACTGTTCGGGTAGTGCAGGCCACCAAAGCTCTGGGCACCGGAGCCGCTGCCACCAAAGGCAAATCCGAAGCCGGTCGTCGGGCCCCCACCACCGGAGCCACCACCCCCGGCACCGCCAGCCGCAGCGATTGCAACATCACCGGTTGCGGCCTGATAGGCAGCAATCACGTCCGGATTGTTCGTTCCGGCGACGGCGGCCTGAATCTCATTGGCAAACGCTTGATCGGTCTGTGCCGCCATGCGGGCGACCTGGGCAAGTCCAGCGACGATCGCGCGCAACTGGTCCTTCGATGTCGCCGGGTTCTTCAGCAGTTCGATCAGACCCGGCACTGTCGTCGGATCCGACGCTCCAAGGTCGCGGACGCGCGAAATCAACTGCGGACCGCCATCAGGATATTGCTGCAAAAGCGTTGCAGGAGATCCCTTGAAATCGGAAATGATCTGAGCCTGCAGTTGCCGGCTGGGCGGATAAACAGCCGCGCTGGCGGCGGAGGATATCGAGCTTGCGATCGCAATCACCACAGCGGCTCGAACCGTAAACCTGACAAGGTTCATAATTTCCTCAACAACTAGTTTGCCTTTATGGCCCGAACGAAACGATAGGAAAGTAGTCGAAACAGGCAGTCCTGTCCACCAATTCTAAAGGAATAGTTAAGGCCCAAGTACCTGGAAAGAGGGCTGTTTTGGCGATCCCGAAGTGAGAGCACGGGTCGACAGCGCATTTGTTGCAGCCCCTTTCGGCTCGACGCTCCCCTCGCCGGAGTGAAAGGATTGCGCCAGGCCGCCCCCGAAAAGCGCAAAGAAGGGGATGCTGTAACCCGGTATCTGCAACGTGAAATCGAGGCCGGAATGGAGCAACGCCAGCAGCGCAGTGCCGATGGCAGCCAGGGGAATCGAAGCGTCACGCTTGCGGCTGAACACCCCGCGTGCAAGCACCGTGAGCATGACCGCCCAACCGGCCGCCAGGAGGAGCGTCATCGGACTTCCGGCCTCCAAAGCGACCTCCAGAGGGGTCGAATGGGCTGCATTCCAGGTGCCGCGCATAGAAATATTCGGGCTGCGGAAGGCTGGAAAGGCCGACTGGAAAGTCCCCATCCCAGTACCGAACCAGGGGGTATCGGCGATGATGAGCAGCGAGGACTTCCACCCCTCAAGCCGGCCACTATCGGTCAGCCCCTGGCTATCGAAGCGGCCCACGACACGACCACCGAGCAATTCCAAGAGAACGAGAGCGACCAAGGCGGCGGCCGCAAAGGCCATCCAGACGCCGGTGCGCGGTCGAAGGTCCTTCCGGAGGAAGACGACAAAGACGAAGATCATGGAGAGGAGCGAAACAGCCACGCCCGCCCGCGAGCCAGTCATGAACATCGCCATGACGCAGATCAGGAGCGCGGCGAATTTCAGAGCTAGCGAAGCCTGAGGAATTTTAGCCAGATCGCGGGAGAGATTGCTCCATCTGAAGCGTCCTCCGGGAAGGTGGCGGCGCACGTCCGTAAGAAGCAGAAGCATCCAGATGACCGCACATGAGCCGAAATAGGCAGCGGCGGTATTGCGGTTGATGAACGTGCCGGTGACGCTGCTGAGATAGGCGGTCTTGTCGCGCCACAGAATCATGGTCGGTTCGATGAGGAACGAGAGGACGCCATATGCAGCGTAGAAGCTGCCTGAGAGCGCGATCACCAGCATTACCTGGCGTGCACGCCTCGCGTCGGCGCCAATCACGAGCCCCACCAGAATAGCCAAGATGTTTGCAAGTGGCGCCCCCACAGCAAAGAAAGCTTCGTACCTGACAATCGAGGCCGATGGCGCAACGGCTGTATCGAGCAGCGAGCCGAGCTGCTTCCAGATCGGATGATATGGCGCAATCCAGGGGCTGTCAGACAGCTGTTCGTGCAGCGCGAAGCCGTAAGCGGCGACAACGATGAGGATGCCTGCGATGATCCAGAGATGGGGACGACGCAGGGCGTTCGCTGGCGCAAATATCAGGGCAATTCCCAGACAAGCGCACCAGAAGGCAATGGCCAGATTGTTGGTCGACCCAAACGGGAACGGCGCACTCGCTACAACAAAGAACAGCACACAGCTGGATACGAGATCGGCCGACCAGCGAATGTTCATCGAAACACGGCCCATCGCTTTCGTCTGAGGCCCCCCAGTGGAGAATACATTAGAGCGGATGATCCCGCAGGCGTCCAGCAAGAGCCGCACTCGGAGGTGGATGATCCATTCTGAACCGTATCCCGCCTACAGAGGTTAATTTCCGGCGTCAACTCATCCGGGAGCACGGTTAAAGAGGGAGAACGTTCTGCCGGCCCTGCTCCGCAATGCGTCCCGATCCTGACGGCCTCGAGTTCGTTAACAGGACGGTTCGCCCCAAGCGCGGATCTCATCCGATGAAGGGGCTGGACGGTCCCAATTTCAATCGTCTACGCTGGATTTCCGCGACGTGGTCCGGTAGTGCTTCGCCCGCACCGCATCTCCAGGCTTGCGAAAGCCCACGTCGCCAATTGCCGGCAGACTGTTTCCGGGAGAATTCCTGCTTCCGATCGAACGTTTCCACGAAGTTCTTATGTCAGACGACCAGCGTTGCTGGCCGTCGCTCTGCGAGGGTAAATTGAATATTGACGTCATCTTAGCGACACGTGGCAGACCGGCGGACGTTCAAGTTCTTCTAGACCAGCTTCGACTTCAAGAACGCGCGCCTGATAGCGTCATGCTTGTGGGCGCTGAACCCAAGGATTTGCCCGGTGTTGCCGCCGTCCCTGATGATCTCAGCGTGCACCGACTGATTTCTCCTCGGCCGGGACTGACGTCGCAGAGAAACCACGGCATACAAACGGCTAGGAAGACAAGCACTCCCGAGGCCTGGCTTGCGAAGATCATTGTCTTCTTCGACGATGACTTCAGGCCTGCAACCGATTGGCTGCAGAAGTGCGAAGCGCTGTTTGCGGCAAGTCCACAGGTCGTCGCCGTTACGGGAGCGGTGATCATGGACGGGGCAAGAGGCAGCATCGCAATCACCGAGCAGCAGGCTTCGGATGCGCTGGCGCTGCCTCGGACGAACGATCAGATCGGAAGCAGCGAGTGGAAAGAAGGACTGTACGGGTGCAATATGGCCTTCAGAGCGACAGTCTTCGACCAATGTGCATTCGACGAGAATCTGCCGCTCTATGGCTGGCTCGAGGATACGGATTTTTCCGGACAGATCAGGAAGTTCTCGGACATCCATCGAGCTAAAAGCTTGATCGGTGTTCATCTCGGGTCAAAGTCTGGACGGGTCAGTGGCTACAAATATGGTTACTCGCAACTCGCCAATCCGCTCTACCTTGCGCGAAAAGGAACAATTACCCTCGGAAAATGCGCATACTTTTGGACACGAGCGCTCGCGTCCAACGCGCTGCGCTCGCTTCGCGAGCATCCGATGATCGACTATCGAGGCAGGCTTGCCGGAAACATGGCTGCAGTGGCCGATTTGATTGCCGGTTCAATTCATCCAACCAACATCTTGTCTTTCCGCCGCTAGAACGCATTGCGCGCTACGCTCATCACGACCGGGACACGAGTACCAAATCATGATTGACGATAACCTCATTTACGATCTCGGCGCCCATAAGGGTGAAGACACCGGGTTCTACCTCAAAAAGGGATTCAAGGTCGTTGCCATCGAAGCTGTACCGGAATTTTGTACCACACTTGGCCAGCAGTTTTCCCAGCAGGTTGCCACAGGGCAACTGAAGATTCTCAACCTGGCCGTCGCCAAGACGCCGGGGAATATCGACTTCTACGTCAACACGGAGCACTCGGTCTGGGGAACGGCAAATCTCGAGTGGGTCAAGCGAAACCAGATGCTGGGCGCAGCGAGCGTGCAACAGATAACGGTTAAAGCCGAGCGGCTGGCCGATATCATGCGCGACCACGGTATTCCCAGATATTGCAAGATCGATATCGAAGGAAACGATTTTGACGCGTTGTCATCGCTCGAGAACATTTCCGAACCCCCGCGATTCGTGTCGATCGAGTCCGAGAAGAAGAACTGGAATGATCTCGTAAGGGAGTTCGAACTGCTCAGGAGCCTGGGCTATTCCAAATACAAAATTGTAGATCAGAGCCTCGTCTCCCTGCAGGAGCCGCCTCAGCCGGCGACCGAAGGCTGTTTCCAGGCGCACAGATTCGAACAAGGCAGCAGCGGACTGTTCGGCAACGAATTGCCAGGGCGGTGGATGGACATGTTTGAAGCGCTTGAGGTCTACAAGGGGATCTTCCGCGGCTATGCGCTGGCGGGAGACGCAGGCATCTTCCAGGGGCGCAAGAGCCTATTCCGAATGCTTGGCGGGCTTCAGGCAGCGCTGGTGCGCGCGGCCGGGCGAAAGGATTACCGCTTCCCGGACTTTCCTCCGGCTGGTTGGTACGACACGCACGCAGCGCGATAGCGCGCCGAGAGCAGATCAGATCGGGAAAGCACCAGCCCATTTGCCGAGGCCGATTGCTCCTTGCCTGGTTCTGTTCGGATTCGCGGGCTCGGATTTCCGACAACCGTCAACCACAACGGTCGTTGTTCGCCTCGGCTGCCTTGCCTGGACTAGAGCGTTTCACTTTTTGATGGAAGCGTATCCAGCATTAGCGAAGTAGTTGCTGCATTCGCCGGGCAGAACGTTTCTGACCAGGTGGCCGATGTAGTCGCAGGCCTCGTCGATCGAGCGCTTCTGTGCGATGCGCATCCAGTGCTTGATCTTGGCGAAGACTTGCTCGATCGGGTTGAGGTCAGGTGAGTACGGCGGCAGGTACCATAGCCTTGCGCCGGCTTTCCGGATCATCTGCCGGACGGTTGGCGACTTGTGGCTACCAAGATTGTCCATGACGACGATGTCGCCCGGTTTGAGCACTTTGACGAGTTGCTGTTCGACGTAGGCGCGGAAGCTTTCGCCGTTGATCGGTCCGTCGAACACGCAAGGCGCGGTGAGCTGGTCGGCGCGTAGGGCACCGAGGAAGGTCAGGGTTCGCCAGTGACCGTGCGGTGCAAAGCCGCGCAACCGCTCGCCCTTGGATCCCCAGCCGCGCAGCGGGGCCATGCTGGTCTTGATCCAGGTCTCGTCAATGAACACCAGGCGGTTTGGATCGAGGCGATCCTGCAAGTTGCGCCAGCGTTGCCGTCGCCGCGCGACGTCGGCGCGGCCCTGCTCAAGGGCGAACAGTGTTTTTTTTGAAGCTGAGACCTTCGCGTCGCAGGAAGGTCCACACCGCCTGGTGCGAGACTTTCACGCCTCGCGCGGCAAGCTCGTCCTTCAGCCCGTGCAACGTGAGATGTGGCGTCTGCCTGATCCGCTCCACGATGAACGCTCGATGCGGCTCCAGAACCGGCTTGCGGTGACCGCCCACCTTGCCCGGCGCCACCGAACCCGTCGCGCGATAGCGCTGCCGCCACTTCACGACCGACGACACTGCAAGATCGAACCGGGCTGCCACAGCATGGCAACTCTCGCCCGATTCCACCGCCTTCACGGCTCGTTCCCGAAGATCATTCGAAAGAGGTCGGACCATCCGATGCTGGCCTCCGATCCAGCCAGCATCTTGAATCACAAACCGCCGCCCGACGGAATCCCTCCCGATTCAATTAATCGATGAACCGCACTAAAGAGAGCAATCGATTGAATAAATCCTAACATCCACATTCAGGCGGCTGTTTCGCGTCTGCGCGCGAAAGGCATAGAATGGCCCAAGACTATCGCTTCCGGAATCGAGTTTCATTCCGGGGGTCAATTCGTCGGGCGGGACCAGAAGACCAATGTGGCGATTGATGGCGGAGATCTCGATCCGCCCCTCGCCTTCCGCAAAATGCCCACCGAGCTGGGTCACGGTGACCTTCGGCAGACCGCGGCGTTGATGGCAGACCTCCTCCTCCCAGAGCTTGGTCTGTTTCACCAGCGGCTGGCCCGCGCCATCGGGAACGACGATATCGGGAAAAGACGGGCGCAGCATGCCGAAGAACCTGCTCTCCTTGGAGTTCGCCGAGAGACGGACGGTCAGGGACAGCTCGCCCTTGGCCCCCCTCAGGCGCGACAGGATCGGAGAATCAGGCTCGGCAGAGACCATCAAGTCTATGCGATGGCGGACGCCCAGCTCTGCGGCAGCGCCGAGAGCCGTCCCGACCGGTGCAAACCCGAAGGCGACAGGAACCAGTGCCAGAAGACGCCAGAATGCTCGAAAGCGCATGAAGCCCTTGCAACATTGCGGGGGGACTGATGACTGGCGCGCCATGCTCAGTGACGCCTTGATCCAAATCCCCAACTCGCAGCCCAGGCAGAACCAGTTCCATTGCTAAACGAAAATGGCACCGGGACAAAGGCCCGGTGCCATCGGTTCTGGGTCGATCAGGTGGCGCTTACGGCGCCAGCTTGATGTTGTTGCGGAAGATCAGGGCATCGTTGGAGAGGTTCACGGCATCGCTGCCGGTCGCCATGATCACGCGCAGATAGCTCAGGAACTTGGCAACCTCGACGTTGCGCGAGTTCGAGACGTAGATGATGTCCTGGTTCTTCATCATGACCTTGGTGGCGAGGAAGAAGCCGCCCGGATCGCGGAAGTTCACGTTGAAGATGACCGGGATCGTCTCTGACGTGTACTTGCTCACGTCGATGCCGAGTTGGGCAGCGACCTCGCGCGGCTCGCGGCGATAGAGATACACCGCGGCCGGATCCGCTTGGCCGTCCAACAGACCGCCGGCCTTGCCGACCGCTTCGCCGAGGTTGATGCGCCAGGCATCGAAGTTGAACTCGCCGCTCTGGCCGCTGGCGCCGAACGCCAGGAACTTCTGCTGTTCGCGATAGACGTAGATGCTGTCGTCCGGGCGAACATAGACGTTGTTTTCGGGCGCCATCACGAGATTTTCGAACGGCACGGTCGCCCGCTTGCCGCCGCGCTCCAGCATGACCCAGGTCTCGAAGCCCTGGCCCTTGATTCCGCCGGCACGGGTGATCGCGTCGAGCACGCGGTCCTTGGCGCCCGCCGCGCTGGCCGGATAACGCGCGGGCGAATTGACCTCGCCGAGCACGCTGATGAGCTGGGTGCGCTGTGAAGACATCGCCACGACCGCCTGCGGCTCGATGGCTCGGTTGCCGATCTTCTCGATGATCGAGCGCTGGATCTGGACCGCTGTAAGGCCCGCGGCTTTGACTTGACCGGCATAGGGCACCGTAATGAAGCCGTCATTGTCCACCGCCTGATCCGGGATGGTCACGAAGTTACCCGGACGAACGCCGGCTTCCGCCGGGATGAACAGACCGCCTGCCGCGGCTTCGAAGATGGTGACGCTGACGACGTCGCCGATGCCGAACACGATGCTGGCGGGCGGACGGCGATCGGTGAACACGCCCGCGAGCCCCTTGGGCTCATGGGTGTGCAGGATCTTTACGGTCGCCGGATTGAGCGGCACCAGCTCGTAGGCCGGCGCATTTTCAGTCTGGACCTTGTTGTTAACGTCGTCCGTCAGCGGGCCCGAACCGGGATTAGTCGAACATGCCGCGAGCGCCAAGGCGGCCACCAGAAGCGCAGGCTTCAAAACATAGGTTTTGGCGATAGATGACATGAATAGCGCCCGAGAGTCCCCAATTGACGTAGTTGGTACGGCCTAGGGGGTGGTGCGACAAGCGCTCCCGGTGGTTAACGGAGCGATCCGTTGGCTACTGTTGCCTTCAAGCCACTCTTTGGGGCTTGGTTTAACCCTTTGTGACTATTTGTTGTATTTCATGTGCCCGGCCGGCGGGCAAAATGCGCAACTTGAGGCCTAAAGCATGTTGGGCGCAGGCGTCGCCGCCCCTTGCTCCGGCCAAGCCCATTCAGGATAGGACTTCCGCGTGTCTGGCCTCCTTCTGATCCCGCTGTTGGCAGGCTCCCTCCTCGGCGCCGCTGGTCGGCCATGGAGCCCTGCCGCCCCCTGCCCTGGCCGCCCAGAATCGTCGTGCCGCGAAGCGCCACTTGTTGCGATCGCCCGACCGGACTCCTCCTCCGTCTGGAAACTCGCCCGGACCCAGGGGGCCAAGGACGGCGAGAGCTTCGCCGCCATCATGAAGACCGCGGATACGGCCCAGTCGGACCCGGACTTTGCCGGCCTGATCGTCCGCTGTGCGCCAAAGGGCAAGATCGACGTGATGGTGGCCTTGATCCGGCCCTTCCCGCCGCGGAGCCGCCCTAAGGTCACGATCGCTGCGACCGGCGGCGGCACCTTGACCTTCGACGCTCGCATGGCGGCCGCAGGCGCTACCGTGCTGCTACCGGACGAGGTCTCTGCCTTTGCCGCCGGCAAGTGGCAGACAGCGGCCTCGCTGTCCGTGGCGGTCAGCGAAGGCGACAGCGAGATCAGAGGCGTAGTAGTGCTGAACGGGCTGCGAGAGGCTTATCATTCGCTGCTGGCAAGTTGCAGCCAATAGGCCAAATTTAGCCATACAACTTAAGGGTCTTTTTAGGGAGGGGAACCTAGGGTCCGGAGCACGGAGAGTGTTTCGGATGATCGCGTTTTTGATTTTCAGCTTTCTCGTCGGTGCCGTGCTGGGCCAACGCTTTCGGGTCCTGGTGCTGCTGCCGTTGACCTTTGTCATGGTGCTCGCCGCCATCCCGGTCGGCTTGCTGATCGATCTCACCGTGCTCGAGAGCCTGAAAGGCATGGTGTTCGCAGCCATCGCCCTGCAGGGCGGCTATCTCTTCGGGTCCGGGGCCCGCTTTGGCCTTGCTGCCGCGCGTGCCGGGCGCGTATTCGCCCGCCCAGTCAAGTCCGTGCGCTGATGACGCCGGGCTGACGTTGCCATGAGTCTTTCGTAGGGCGCGCGAAAGCCAGCTTTGTCTGCCTCCAAAGACCTTTGCTTGAAAACGCACCGCTCGCTTGTATGGTGGCCTGACCGTTTCAGGATTCCCTTCGAGCGCCGTTTGTCCTTCGCTTATTTTACCCTCATCGTTTCCATCGTTTCCGCTTCCGCTCTCGAAATCGCCGGCGTCAAGTTCGGGGCACAGCTCGCGACGATGGCCGCAGCACTGAGCTTGCTGGCGGCCGCCTCGAGCACGCGCAAGGCCGGCTACGATCACTACGTTCGCGCGACCTCGGGGGGCCGGTGGATCCTGACCGCCATTCCGCTGTTCATCGCAGTCCAACTCGTCCCTCTTCCGCTGAGCTGGGCGCATCCGATCTGGGCCAGCGCTCACGACGTCCTCGGCGGTCTGCCGCTCGGGCCGATCACAGCCGATATCGGCTTGACGCTGAACGCGCTGCTGCTGGCGCTTCCGGCGATCTCGTTGCTCGGTGTCACCGTCCTAGTCGTGCGCAACCGCAGCCGTGCCCAGCTGATCCTCTTTGTGCTGAGTGGCGTAGCCGCGATTGCAGCCTTGATTTTCGACTTGCATCGGCTGTTTCCGGCGTTTGCTGCAGAGGTACCGCATGACCTCACTGCGACCTTGGCCGGCCTTGGCCTCATGCTCAATCTGGCGGTCATTCAGCTCGCCGCTGAACGGGCTGAAACGCATCGCTCGGTGCTGCGCTCGGTCGCGATCGGCCTTTGCGGCATGGTCGGAGCTTTGGTCAGCGCCGCTGCGGTCTTTGGGTTTTCCGGAACGAACAGCGCAATCGCAGCGGCTTTCGGCGTTGTGCTGATGCTGCTGATCCTCGTCATCCGCAGATTGGCCCTGTCACCATTGGCCGCGAGCGCATTGTCGGTGGCAGCCCTGGTCGGCGCCGCGATCGTGCTCACCTTCCTGTTCGAGAAGAGCTCCGGACCGGTCCTGATGCGGCTCGTCCCGGAAATGGGAGCCGAGACCAAGGCCGCCCTCGAGCGCATGTTGGCCGACACGCGCTGGTTCGGCGCTGGTGCCGGGACTTTTGCTGCGGTGGGCAGGATCTATCAGAGCGATGCCGGAGCAGTCTTGACCGCGCCCTCAGCGGCCATGGCCGTCTTTGCCGGGATGGGATGGATCGGCTTGGCTGCTATGATAGCGGTGAGCCTGATCGCTTTGGTCCGCCTGTTCTTCGGGGCTCTGCAGCGCGGACGCGACTCGTTCTTTCCCGCGGCAGCCGCGGCCTGCGTTCTGTTTGCGCTCGTGCAGAGCTTTGCGGGTCCAGGATTGCTTCGCCCGGCAGCAATCCTGTGTCTCGCGGTGATCGTGGGGCTGGGGCTGTCGCAGAGCGTCAGCCAATCCTCCCGATGAAGTCCGGCCGTTCTCACACGGCGCGATCGCCGAGGGAGGCCCAGTAGTTCGGGTTCTTGGGCGATTGAATGCGGACCCAGCGATAGGGCTTCTTCGACCAGGACATGATGTGGCCGGAGAGATTGTCCAGCACGAGATCGCCTGAGAAGGTCCGCACCACGACCACGAGATGATGCTCGCCCCAGGAGGTCACGACCTCGCTGAGCAGCACCGAACGCGCCGGGAAGCCCTTGGCGATCAGATCGTGGCGTTTTGTCACAGCGTAGTCGTTGCAGTCGCCGCTCGCGGGATGCAGTAGCCACTTTTCGCCGCGCAGTCCTTCCAGGTTGGGTTCGGGACGGATCGCGCTGTTGACCCGCTTGTTGACCTCTTGCATCTGCACCAGGCGTTGGGCCGTAAGCTTCAGGCGGCCGCCGCGGAAGACGATCTGTTGCGGCCGCGGTTTGCACTCGTCCTTGTACTTCAGGCAAAAGATGGTGAAAGCCATCGGCGCCAGCGTCGGCTGGTCGAACTTGATGTACTGGATGGCACCGCGCAGCCCCATGGGCGCGCCGACGAACGCGGCTTCCGCATTCTGCTGCACCCCCGCAGCAACGACGATTGCGGCCACGGCCGCCAGGAATTTCACGACTTTGCGCATGTTGCGCTCCCCGTTCTTGTTGGGGAGACGCTACGCCAGACACCTTGAAATACGGCTCAAACGCCGCGCGACCCTTTAATCAAAATGCGGGCTAAGCGGTCGGAAATAATTAAGAATACCGAAGTGTGACTTTTCTGCTAATAGCGGTCGCGATGATCCGCTCGTGACGCTAGAAGCGATTCGACCGACCTGATGGGCTTTTCCAGCCATTTTCGAAAGAAGACCAAACCTCGGCTTCCCGACGGCGTTCGCGTCTATGCGATCGGCGACGTGCACGGCCGTGCCGATTTGCTTCGATCGCTGTTAACCGTGATCGACGTCGATCTCGCCCGCTCGGCCCCCGAACGCGCCATTCAGGTCTTTCTCGGTGACTATGTCGATCGCGGCCCGGACTCACGCGCCGTTCTTGATCTCTTGATCGAACGCTCGAAATCGCACGAGACGGTTTGTCTGAAAGGCAACCACGAGGTCTTCCTGCTCGAGGTCCTCAAGAACCCGGCCCGCCTGCAGGAGTGGCGCCATTATGGCGGCCTGCTGACCCTGGTCTCCTACGGCATCACGCCGACCATGAATCCGTCCGCGGAGCAGCAGGTCGAACTGATCGAGGGACTGAAACGCGCGCTGCCGCCGGAGCACTTGGCGTTCCTCCAGCAATTGCCCTCCTCCTTTACCTGCGGCGACTTCTTTTTCGTCCATGCCGGCGTCAAGCCGGGCCTCGCGCTCGATCGCCAGAAGGATGAGGATCTGCTCTGGATCCGCGAGGAATTCCTGACCTCCGAGGAGCGCTTCGGCAAATATGTCGTTCACGGCCATACGCCGGTCAGCACGCCCGATATCCGTCCGAACCGCATCAACATCGACACCGGCGCCTACGCGACCGGAAACTTGACGCTGCTGACCATCCAGGGCGATAGTCTGCTGGCAATCTAAGCGCTCTGGCCAGACCTCGGTCCCGTCGTCGGGCCCGCCCGCACAGGCCTCGTCAATTCCTCCATGACCCGCATGATCCTGCTTCGCGTCGTCGGCATCTGCACAGCAATCCTGCTGGCGCTACACGCCGGCATGGCGTTCTACGGCGATCTGACAAGGCCGAAGTTTCGCGCCAGCGATCTGTTCTCGGGCGAGCCTCCGCCCGAGAAGGCGAAGCTGGCAGCCGCAGCTGGCTTGGCCGCGTTTTCATGGGATGGCGATCTGCTTGCGAACTACGCGGCGGCGATGGCCGCTGACGCTCTTCAAGGTCCGCCGACCGCGGCGGGCGGCAGGGCCAGCGAGAACAAAGCAGCTCAGGCCGCCGTCTTGGCTGCCTTGAAAGTCTCACCGATCCGGCCCGCGCTGTGGCTCACGCTCGGCACGCTACAGGCCCAATCCGGCGAAGCGGCCACGCCGGCGGTGAAGATGTCCTACTTGACCGGATCGGTGCCGATCGACATTGCCTTCTCTCGCGTCCGGACCGTGACGTCGAGCGCGGCGGCGACCGATGAGGAGATCAAGCTCCTGGCGCAATCCGACATTCGGGCGGCGCTGGCCAGGCGCTCGCGTTACGAGCCTCTGCTGATCGCGGCCTATGTGCAGGCAACGCCGCAAGGCAAATCGTTGCTGCTGGAGACGACGAAGATTGCCGATCCCAAATTCAACGAGATCTTGCGGCGGTACTGAGCCCGCTCCAGCCTTGTGGCTATCGCTTCCGGGGCTGCAGCCAATTCCTCAGCGTACCGATTTCGGATTGACGGGCACAAAGTCCTCATCGCGCCGCGGCTGATCGGATCGCCCCTTGTAGACGAACATGCCCTTCTTGGTCGTGACGATGTCGCCTCGCTGCAGGCTTTCATCGTTGAGCAGGCTCTCGGTCGCGACAAGGTCCGGATCTACCGGAATGGGCTTGGAGAGCTCGGGATGCTCCCGCCGCTCGCGCAAGACTTCCTTGGCGCGGCGCCGTGCGTCCTCGATCCGCTGGCGCCATTCGTCGCGCGTGACTTCCGGCTCGCTGGATGGAAGATAGTCGTTGAGCGAGGGCGCCAGTTCGGTCTGAGCGAGACCCAAGGCCGGACAGGCGAGACCAAGGCCGAGTACACCGGCGATGGTTGCGACGGTCCGAGACAGCTTCCCAAATCGCTTTTCACAGTGGCCACGTCGACCCGTTCGCACGCTGATCACTCCCTGACAGAGCGACAAGGACGACCATTGGCCAATGTCCTCGTCTTCCACGCCTCAGCCTATACCTTTGTCGATGGCAGGAAAGCCCGTTTCGCGGACGAGCTTCCCTTTGGACTTTCCATGAAAAATCCAAAAAACAACCCCATGCACAGTAGCCGGCACCAGTTGGATCAAGGAGTTACAGTTTTCCGAAATGGCAGTTGACCTGTCGGGCAAAACAGGGCAGAATGGCATGGTCCGGAGAGAGGTTGACCGGATGACCGAAGGACCTGAGATTCGCGTCACGGGATCGGCTCAAGGGCAGACGGCTCCGCTCTAAGACCTCATTAGGTCATTGCTGCTAACTTTCGGCATCCGCCCATGGAGTTGCTGAGAATGCGCGCAAGTCCCGTATTGCTGGCAGGTATCGTCGCTGCGGCTTGCGCCATATCTGGCCCGGCGGCGCACGCCAGCCCCCTCTGCATCAAGGAACGGCCGCCGTTCGCCTTATCGCAGGACACGGTCAGATGGACGATGTCGATCGAACCCGGAGCCGACTGCATCCAGGGGCTCCGTTGGTCGTACATGCAGATCTTCAACGTCTCGGTCGTGAGCGGACCATCGCGAGGGCAACTGGCAGTGGTCGGGTCCGGCTTCCGCTATTCGGCCGAAAGCACGACGCGCGGTGCCGACAGGTTCACGCTGCTGATCTCGGGCAAGAACCGGCACGACCCCGGTACCTCGACCCTGGAGGTCGAGGTCAACCCGCAATAGCTTGTCTCACAGCGCCGCCGAAGCGGCTAATAGCGGCTCGACCCGCTGCCCCGGGTTCTGTTCCCGTGATAGGGCCGGGCGCGTCCGCCGCTCGTGACCGGCGGCTCGATCCGGCTCGGAATATTCCGAGTCGCGTTGGGAGGCGCGGGCTGCGAGGGGTTGACGATGATCACGTTGCGATTGGGCGTCGAGGTGTCATTGACGCCCTGGGCCCAAGCGCTGGCAGGCACGGCGAACGCGAGTATGATCAAGACCAATCGTTTCATGCGAAATCTCCCGATCAAGAACGTCAGGGAGGCGAACACCGTTCCTTCACGGCTGCTTGACAGTTCGTTACGTGACCTCACCTGGGCACGGCAACCAGCTTGCCATCCCTCCAAACGCCTTGGGCGGCCCTTCCGGCAGGAAGGCTCCCCGTCACGTTCCGGACTGCGGTCGGCCGGGACGCAGCTGGGGTGGTCTGCGCTTTTTTCGTCGGGGTCGTGATGATGCTGGAGCTGGTGGTGTTGGCCTGATCCTTGGTCCCTTGGGCAGAAGCGGACTGAACCAGGAAGGCCAAAAACATGGTTGCTGTCAAAACGCCGCGCATGGTCAAACACCGGAATGAGGAGCCGGGCGAAATGTCACAGGTTTCCACCCAAAAGCAAGCGCTTCGAGACGATCGCGCAGGACCTTTGCAGGGCGGCATAGAGCGCTCGCCCCGGCCGAGGGGAGCCGGGGTGAAAAGCCTGGCGAAACAGCAGTATCCGGGCTAGTTGATCGGCCTTGATGACCGAGACCGGCGACACAGCAGCCAACGCCTCGAAGGCGCAAGAGATCGAGGCCGGACTCGTCCGCCTGCTTTCGGGGCGGATCCGCGAGATCTCCGACGATCCGCGGCAGATGCGGGATGTCGTCTACGAGTTGGCCCGCGTCAAGCTTCTGGAACAATTCACCCCCGCCAGTGCGTGGGAAGCACGAGAGCTCCAGCAGGTCCTCGAACGCGCCATTCAGGAGGTCGAACGGTCCTTTGAGCGAGGCGGAACTTCCTCATCAGCAAAGGCGAGTGCCACCATCGCGTCGAATTCTCCGCAAGTCGATGCCCCTCCGCAGGCGCGTGTTACTCCCCCGCCCATTCCATCGTCGCCTGCTTTGGCTTCCCCGACCCCTTCCATGGCTGCGGAAACGGCACGTCATCCTGTCGCATCGCCGAGGTTGCCCGAGCATCCCAAACAGAAGGGGGCCTTCAATTCTCTCATTCGATTGACCGCCATCCTCCTGCTCGTTGCGGGCGCCGGGACCGCGATCGTCTCTTGGCCACGGCTGAAGACACAACTGACCGCATTGTCGCAGGTAGCGCCGCCGTCCGAGCGGGCGAAGCCTTCGGAGCCTCAACCGACCACGATTCCAAGTCCCTCGCTGGGCGAGACCTTGGAACGAACGCCGGAGACCCCAAAGGAGCCAGCGCCGGTTGCGCAACCCTCGATGCCTTTGCCGACGACGTTCGGCGTCTACGCCTTGAGCGAGGGCCAACTCCATGAGCTCAAGCCGGTGCCCGGAAAGATTCCGGACCGGCGCGTCGCGATCTCGGCAGCCATCAACGCGCCGAGCGTGACCACACTGATGGATGGCGACGTCAGGTTCATCGTGTTCAGGCCCGATGGGGGCGTCGACGCGAGCGGGACCGAAGTTCGGGTCGTCGCGAAAGTTTCCCGGGCGTTGGGCGTCGATGCCAGCGGGAAAGCCGCCATGGTCAACGCCGGCGATTCCTGGGTCATCCGCAGCATGTCGTACCCCTACAAGGTAGGTCCGATCGAACAGCAGTCGCGAATGCTATTGCTCCAGCCGGAGCAGGACGGCTTTACGCTCGCTCCCGGCCGCTACATCGTCGTGGTCAAGGGGATGGGCTACGACTTCACGGTCGCCGGAACAGTCACTGATCCCAATCAATGCGTCGAACGCATCAATGCGGCGAACGGCGCCTTCTACTCGCCATGTCCGCCGCCACGGCGGTAGAGCTTGGGGTCTGATTTTCTCAGAACCGAAACGCTCGATCGCTACATCGACGCATTTCTTCAAGCGAACCGGCATCCACTTCGCTCGACCACTCGCCTACTTCTTATTTGGCCGGCTTGTTGTCCTTTGGCGCATCCGCCGGCATGTCGTCGACCTTGCCGTTGTTGGCGACGCATTTCTGGAAGTAATCGCGCTGATCCTTGCCTGTTCCCTTGGCGCTGCCGGCCGCGGGATTGCCGATTTGTCTGGGCGGAAAGGCTTTGGCGACCGCAGCATCGCATGCGCGCGCGACTTCGGCGGTGATGGCTGAGGCCGTCGCCGGCGCAGTCAGTGTCAAAACACCTGCCAATCCAACCAACCTCTGTAGATTTTTGACCGGCACCTCGTCTCTCCTTCAATTCCGTGAATGCTTGCCGGAACCATATCAAAAAGGATCGCAGCACCAAACCGCAAACCGATGCTGAACTGTAACGCGGTCGACCCCGGGTGATCCGCGCATCTCGAAGGATGGAGGCAGAGCGCAGCAAGACCCCAAGTACTAGCTGTTGAGCTGCGGCGGCTTGAAGTCCGGGAAACGCGTGAGCATTGCGGACTTGACGAACTTCAGGTGAGCAATGGTGCTTGTCAGCTCCTTGAGCCGGCGCTGGCCGTTCGAGATGTCGGCCGCGAAGAGATCCTGATGATAATTGTCGAGCGGCTCCCGCTCGAGATATTCATCGGTCCCGTTTCCGAAGGTGACGGATGCACGCGCGAGGGCATCGTCAACGCGCCGGTTCAGCCCGGCCTGCTCCCTCTCCGCCTCCTGCAATGCCGTTTCGATCGCCGCCAGGACGGCACCGATCCGCACGCGGTCGGTCTCCGCATCACGCTCGACGGAGCGGGCTTTGAAGCCCTTGTCCTCGCGGCGGGAGCCGAGAAGACTGTGTGCACGCGCTCTCAGGAACAGCTGAAACATTTGGGCCATCCCGCATTCGAGATCTGGGCCGCTACCATCGGTCAGGCATAGTTAACAAAGCTTAAAGCTTGCACCCGCCCGGCCGGCTTTGTGCGATCCAGACCAGCCAAGCCTCTTCCTGCCTGGAATCAAGCTGGAGCCATCGAACTTCGTCCGCGGCGGCAGCCCGTAATCTCCCTCGTTCATGTTGAGGGCGGCGGAAGATCTTGGGCATGGGTGGACATAAGGTGGAAGCCGAATCCCGTATCCCTCTCGGCAAGCGGCAAGCGCACGGTGACCGAGCACGTCTGCTCTTCGCATTGATGAAGACTGCTTCGACGGATTTCGAATGCGGTCGCTGCCCGGTTGCGGACGACATTAACGAAACATCCGTGGTTATACGGAGCGTCATTCACCAACTTCATCCCGGTAAGGTTGAGAGGTTAGCTTAATCCGCGTTGTTTGTTGCGAACTTTCACGCTTTCCTTATCCATCTCTCGCACCGGGCTCCCCCAAAGCCCGGCCCCGCCCAAGCAAAGCCGTCGAGCGAATATGGGTCCGCTTGGCGGCTTTGTCGTTGTGTCGACGAGAGGATCGTTTGGTTATGGCGCGCAGGCCCTGGTCGTTCAAGGAAGACCGCCGGCTCATGGAGTTGGCGAAGTCTTCAGCCTCGCTGGAACAAGCCGCGAAAATTCTCGGGCGCTCGCCCGATGCGATCAAGCGCATGGCGTTACGGCTTGGCCTTTCGTTGAAGTCGAAGACGGGCAAGAAGACCTGACTTCGGCGCGGCAGCGCACGCCGCTCGCCGCACTCCGCGCAGCCTGTCGCTCGGCCTGCGACGTCGAATCGCCAGAACGTATCACGTTGAAAGCAGGCGTGTGCGAGCGGCGCCTTTAACGATACTTTCGGCTTTCGAACCTGACGGGCGACCAACCTTGTATGTTGGCGTCATGCGCAGGAATCACATCATAGCAGCTGCGAGCATCTGTCTTGCGCTGATCGTCTATGCCACCCTGGCGAGACTGGCGGGTAGACCCGCACTCATGGGGCATCACGAGGCCTATTGGGTCGTCGTGATCGAGCGCTTCAGCGCCTACGGGCTGCTCGGCTTCCTGCTTTCCTTCCTGCTACCCGGACGGCTCGTACTCGCCTGCTCTCTCGTCGTCACGGTCGCTATGGGGCTGGAGCTGATGCAGGCGTTCATACCCGACCGCGATCCGGGCTTCCTCGACGTGTTGCAGAAGGCGGCAGGAGGCACCGTAGGCGTCATGCTCGCCCAGATGATCTTGGCGTTCTTGCCCAGACCACCTTCCTGAGGCGGCCGGCTCAAGCCACCCCACGCCTGTTGTGGAGCTCGGACGGATCCAGGAGTTCGGCCATCTGCCGATGGGTTTCGTCCAGCGCCTCAATGGCGTAATCGAGATCGAAATTCGCCTCACGAATGGATGCGAAGAATTTGACCGTCAGTATCTGATCGAGTTTGACGCGCGTTGCCCCATCGCGACTCCTGCGGCGATCGAGCGACAAACGGATGGCGCGGTCCCGGGCCTCCATTGCGCCGCAGCCGCAAAGCGCGCCGAGTTCGTCGTATGTCATCCAGATTTGAGGCATGTTCTTCCACCACGCTTGATCGGCCGCAATACTAGCTCTCGCTTCTAAAGGCAGCATTGCTTCAGCGCGGCCGCGGCGTGACTTCGGGACAACAATGTCAATGCAATGCTAATCGCGGCGGTAGAGCATGATCCGGGAAAGTGTAGGACGGTTCTCCGAAGAGACCATGCTCGAACAATAACCTGAAGCGCGATGACGATTCATCCCAATCTCATCGCGCTCTAGGTGCGAGCTCTTGTGAAGCTGCGCGGATCGTCGGCGATCTGCGTCTTACTTGGGCAAGCCCGCCGTGAATGGTTGCCGCGGGCGGGAGCGGCCGTCGAGCCCCTTGGGCAGCTTGTCGGCCTTGAGCTTCACGACCGCGCTCCGGTCGGCTTCAGCCGGCGCATCTTCCTGGCTGTAGATCAGCGTCACCTCGAACTTCACGTCAGGCGCTTCCCGGGCCGTTCCCGAACAGGTCGCCATCGCGCCGGTATACACGCCGGAGAGCTCGACCTCGACTTCGTCGAACCCGAACACGGTCGGCGGGCCGTCGGCATGTCGCCGTGTGGTGAGAACGGCCGTGAAACGCTGGTCGTCATGGAACTGATAGGAGCCGCCATAGGTGAAGAAGCTGTCACTGCCGGAGATCCGACCCTGGGCCACATGCACGATTCCGGTGCCTTGCGCTTGCGCGGTTCTGAACCACGCCGCGTATTTGCCCTCTTTCAGCATGGAAAGATCCACCCATGAATTCCATGCGTATTTGCAACGAGCCGTGGGGCCGCGACAATGACCGCGGTGGTGAGCATTCCGCCACGGTTAACGCCGTGCAAAGTCAATCCGTCAAATTTCCGCTGGCGCAGGCGGCGGCGCCCGCAGCAGGATCAGAACAATTCTATGCCGTCGTCCGCCGTCTCGACTGCCTCGACCGGGCGCACGGCGGCGATCGACCCCAGCCCGAAGGTTTGCAGGAACTCCCGGTGCACGTCGCGCTCGCGTTCCATCGTGTAGCGCGCAAAGAGCTGGTCAAGCACCGCCTCGTCCTGCGCTTGCGGCCGCGGCTTCTGCGCGGCTGCGCTCGCGGTCTCGAGCCGGGCCGCGACCGTGGGCAACGCCGCGGAGCCTTCGCCTAGCGTGGTCATCAGGCCTTGCGCCGAATTCATCAGGCCCTCGAATTCCGCACCTTCATCGACGAGCCGGCTCATCAGCTTGCCGAGCCGCTCATTGCCGGCCTCGATCTCGCGCAGCGCCTGGAGGATCTGCGGTTCGAGCTTGGCGAGTTGCGTGGGATCGCCCTGCAAGCGGAGTACCTTCAGCTCCCCGGCCGACCGCTCGATGCCGTCGAGCACAGGCCTCAAACGCCCTGCTCCCACCGAGACCTGGTCGGCGGTTGCCTTGAGCTCGTTGGCAATGACGACGAAAGCGCTGCCGCGGCTGCCGAGATGGCTTGCCTTGAGGCCCGCATTCATTCCGATCAGCGTGATGTCGATTGTCGCCTCGGCCAGCCCGGCGATCGCCTGGCGAAATTTCGCCAGCGTATCCTCAACGATCGCGAGCGCCTCGTCGACCGAGCGGCCCGCACCCTCGCAGGTGGCGATCAGGGTCGATGCGTGCGCCAGCGTCTCCTTGATGCGTGTCAGGAACGACGACGAGCTGCCATCCTCGCCGCCAAACAACGTGCGGCCGTGGCCGACGACGCTGCCCGCATCGTTCAGGATGGCGGTCAGCGCGCGAACGATCTGGCCGATGTCGCCGCCGAACTCGCGCTGGGCATCCCTGAGCTGGGCCGCCTGCAACTGGCAGATCGCACGTGCGCCGTCATCGCTCGCGACCGGTTCGGGCACGAGGCTCGGGGCGGGTCCAGAGACAAGGCCGAGGCCGTGGGAGACGTGCTCGAGACGCTGACGCGTGCTGTCGCCCGCCTGCAGGGAAATAATGGCGCTGCCGACCGCCTCGGCGATCTTCCTGGTGCTGGAACTTGCACGATCGGCCAGATGGCTGCTGTTGCGGCGCTGATCATGCAATCCGGCATAGGCGGAGCCAAGTTCGACGCTCTCGGCCGCCAGTTGATTCCGGTAGCGGCTCTCGAACTCCTTCTGCCGGCCCGATGCGGTAGCGACCGCCTCGAACAGGCGCTCCTGATCCCGCGCGCAGCCTTCGATCGCGCCCTGCACGGCCTTGCCGAGATCATAAGCTTCCTGCGTGAAGGCGAGAAAACCCTCGCGATCGCTGTCGAGCGAGGCTGCCTCGATCCGCGCGCTGCGGGCGATGATGGTGATCATCTGGATGTGCTTGAACAGCGGCTTGAGCAAGGCAGACGCCTCCGCCGTGCTCTTGCCGATCGCATCAAGCAGGGCGGTTTCGGCCGGCAGCGCCTGCGCCAGATCGCTGAGCCGCGTGGCGATCTCCTGTAGCGCGGTCGCGGCGCCCTCGATCTCTGCACCGGAGAGTTCCGAGGAAAGCGTTGCGAGGCCCTGGTTCAACTCCTTGAAGATGAGATGCCCGCGTCCGAGCTCTTGACCGACCCGCGCGAACACGTCCTCGATGCGGGAGGAGACGTCCTCGGTCGCGGCGATCGCCTCGGCAAGCGTGTCGGCGGGAATGACGGACATTGCGCTCACCCTGCCACCGCAACATGCCCGGCCTGATACCAGAGCATGATTTCGCGCGGGATATGGTTCAGCGAGACGACCTTCTCGACACCGCCGTGAGCGATGGCTTCCTTGGGCATGCCGAACACCACGCAGCTCTCTTCATCCTGTGCCCGCGTCGAGGCGCCGAGCTTGCGCATCTCCAGCATTCCGCGCGCGCCATCGTCGCCCATGCCGGTCATGATCACGCCGAGCGCGTTGGCGCCGGCATTTTGGGCCGCCGAGCGGAACAACACGTCGACGGACGGACGATGCCGGGACACCGGCGGCCCATCCTTGATCGCGATCTGGTAGCGCAGGCCGATGCGCTGGAGCAGCATGTGGCGGGCTCCCGGCGCGATATAGGCGCAACCCGGCAGCACCGGTTCGCCGTCCTCGGCCTCCTTGACCCGGATCTGGCAGACGCCGTCGAGACGCCTGGCAAAGGCGGCGGTGAAGCCTGCCGGCATGTGCTGGACGATGACGATGGGCGGACAGTGCGGCGGCAGCATTTCAAGAACGTCGTTGAGCGCTTCGGTGCCGCCCGTCGAGGCACCGATGCACACGATGCGTTCCGTGGTCGGCCGGACCTTGCCCTGGACCGGCGGCGGGATGATGGCATCGGCGGTCAGCTTCTTCTCGATTGCGCGACGCTCCGCACGCGGGCGCACCCGGGCGCGGGCGGCCGACTTCACGGCTTCACGCAGCCGCGCGGAGCATTCGAGCAGTGCCTGGCGCGTGTCGATCTTCGGCTTCGGCACGATGTCGACTGCCCCCGCCTCGAACGCCTCGAACATCACGTTCGAGCCCTCCTCGGTCAGCGACGAGCAGATGATCACCGGTATCGGACGTTGCGCCATGATCTTGCGCAGGAAGGTCATGCCGTCCATGCGCGGCATTTCGAGGTCGAGGATGATGACGTCAGGCAGCTCCTTCTCGAGCCGCTTGGCCGCCACGAACGGATCGGACGCGGTCGCCATCACTTCGATATCAGGATCTTCACTCAAGATCGTCAGCAGGATTTGGCGCACCGACGCCGAATCGTCCACGATCAGCACGCGAACTTTCTCCCTCGGCATTCTGGTTGCACTCCGGCTAGACCTGGAAGATGGTTGGCTGAATCTGCTTCAGCCCAGGCACGGCACTGTGAATCATCGATTCCGAATGCCCGACCAGCAGATAGCCGCCCGGACGCAGATGGCTGCACAATTGCTCCACCACCTTGCGCTGGGTCTCGCGCTCGAAATAGATCAGGACGTTGCGGCAGAAGATGATATCGACGTCACGGTCGACGGGATAGGACTTGTCCATGAGGTTCATCCTCATGAAGTGCGTCATGCGCCGTAGCTCAGGCACGATCCGCACTTCGCCGCGCGACTTGTCGCGAGACGACGAAAAATACCGTTTCACGAACTGCTCCGGCACGGGGGCGAGCACATCGCGGTTGTAGATCGCCATCCTGGCGAGGCGCAGCACCGCGGTCGAGATGTCGGTCCCGAGAATGCGGTACTGGAAGCGCGATCCGCTGCGCGTCATGTCGTCCAGCACCATCGCGGTCGTGTAGGCTTCCATGCCGGTGGAGCTCGCCGAGCTCCAGATCTTCAGGTTGGCGTTTCTCCGTCCGCGGACTTTGAGCAGGGCGGGAATCGCAATCTCGCGCAAGAAGGTGAAGTGCTGCGGCTCGCGGAAAAAGTCGGTCTTGTTGGTCGTCACCACATCGATGAGATGAGTAAGCTCGGTGTCGAAATGATCCGCCTCGAACAGGTTTTCGACATATTCATTGAGATCGGAGAAATTCAGCGCGCGCACGCGCTTGTGCAGCCGCCCCTCCAGCATCAACCGCTTGCCCTGAGGCAGCTTGATGCCGACCTGGCCCTCGATCAATTCGGCGATGGTCCGGAAGTGGCGGTCGGACAGGTGCACGGCCGTATCCTGCATCGCAGGCATCATGGCCGCCTGCCCCGAGCCGGGACGGCCACCTGCATTGCATAACCGGCCATTCGGAGCATCTTAAATCCTACACTTTAACTAAAATTGCCGAAGACGGATCGGCCCGCCGATGGGGGCCGATCCGTCGGAATCCTAGCGCTGGAAATCCGCGTCCCGATCGTCCTCGCCGTCGTTCATGTCGAACGCGAATCCGCCGCCGCCGGCAGCCTTCACGGCACGCGCCGGCTTGCCCAGCGGCTTTCTCGCCGGACGCTCGACCGCCGCCATGGTGGCCGCCTTGGCGCGCAGCTGATTGACCGCCCGGTCAATCGGCGCGGCGTGAGCTTTTCCGCCCTGTTCGATGCGGAAGTAGGCGATGGTCGACTGGAGTTGTTCGGCCTGCGAGGCGAGCTCCTCCGAGGTCGAGGACACCTGCTCGGATGCGCTGGCGTTCTGCTGGCCGACCTTGTCGAGCTGCTGGATCGCCTGGTTGATCTGGGCCGAGCCCACGTCCTGCTCGCGGCAAGCCGCGGTAATCTCTTCGACGAGTTCGGCCGTCTTCTTGATGTCCGGAACGAGCTTGGACAGCATGGCGCCGGCCTCCTGCGCGACCTTGACGGTGTCGACCGAGAGCGTTCCGATCTCGGCCGCAGCCGCCTGGCTGCGCTCGGCGAGCTTGCGCACCTCGGAGGCGACCACCGCAAAGCCCTTGCCGTGCTCGCCTGCGCGCGCGGCTTCCACTGCCGCGTTGAGCGCAAGCAGATCGGTCTGGCGCGCGATCTCCTGCACGATCGTGATCTTCTCGGCAATGGTCTGCATCGCGCTGACGGCGCGGCCGACCGCTGCGCCGCTGGCTTCGGCATCCTTGGCCGACTGCGCGGCGATCTTCTCGGTCTGGTTGGCGTTGTCCGCGTTCTGCTTCACGTTGGAAGCCATCTCCTCCATCGAGGAGGAGGCTTCCTCGGCAGAGGAGGCCTGCTCGGTCGCTCCCTGCGAAAGCTGCTCGGCACTGGCGGAGAGCTCCTGGCTGCCGGCGGAGACGTTCTGCGCGGCAGTGAGAGCTTCGGACACGATCTGGCGGAGCTTCTCGACCATGCGTTCGAGCGCAAGGCCGAGCGTATCCTTGTCCGACAGCGGCTTGGCCTCGACCGTGAGGTTGCCCTGGGCGATCTCGTTGGCGACGGCGGCGGTCTGATTCAGATTGACGGTCATCGCATTCAGCGACTTGATGAGGTCGCCGATTTCATCATTGCTGGATGAATCGATCTTTTGGCTGAGATCGCCGATCGCCACTGCATCGGCAAGGCCGACCGCATTGGAAAGCGAACGGCTGATATTCAGAGCCATCCAGACCGCGGCAGCGATGGCGATGACGAGCGAGGCGAGGATCAGGGAAACGAGAATCAGGGTGGCGTGGCTTCCGTCGACTTTGGCCTGCTCGCTCTCCGCGGCCATCTGCTTCTTCACATAATTGATGTAGTCGCTCGCCGCCGTGAGTGCCGGCGTGGAGGCCTTCAGGCCCTCGGTCATCGACCGCTCTGTCGCCCTGGCCTTGTCCTGTTTGGCGAGCGCAAGCGTCTGATCCTGTACCGCGTTGGAGTTCGCGTAGGCAATGGCGAAAGTCTCGATCATTTTCCTGCCGGTCTCGCTCGCGCTGGAATAGACCTCGTCCTTCACTTTCATCGCGCGTTCGCGCAGTTGAGCGATCTGGCCGATGAACTTGTCCTGGTCGGCTTCCGCCGCGAGGATAGTGTTCTTCTCGGCCCGCACCTGAAGCAGGACGGCCTCCTGAAGTTCGCCAACCTTGGCCAGCCGGCCGGCACGGGCAGACAGATGCTCGGCCGTCGCGACCATGTCGTTCAGCTTCAGATACGCGACCCCGCCGGCGATCATGGACAGCAGGATGACGACGCCGAAGGCGGTGGCAAGCTTGGCTTTGACGGTGACTCTCATGTCAGTCTCGTTGGTTCGAATTGGGGTGTTTACGCGTGATCACGCTTCACTCTTACTCAGGCGGCGCGAGGCGCGTCCGCGCCTGCATCGCGCCCTGCCGGGATCTTGTCGTTGGCCATCAGCTTGGCGAGGTCGAAGATCACGACGAACTTCTCGCCTTTGCGACCGATGCCGGCGGCATAGTCGGACTGCCATTTGCCGCCGATTTCGGGGATGGGCTCGATCGCCTGCTCGTCGATGTCGGTGACTTCGAACACGCAGTCGGCGACGAAGCCGACGCCGACCAGGCGGTCCTTCATCGGCACGTCGAGGATGATGATGCGGGTGGCTTCGGTAGACGGCACGCCCGGCAGCCCGAGCTTGGTCCGGAGGTCGACGATCGGATAGCCGCTGCCGCGCACGTCGATCATGCCGAGCAGGAAGTTCGGGGCGTGCGGAAGCCGCGAGATCGGCCGCATGTCGAGGATCTCACGGACATTGCGGATGCTGATGCCGAACGTCTCGCCGGCGAGCCCGAGCGTCAGATATTGCGAGGTTGCGGCCATGATGCAGTCCAAGGATCCGGAGGTTGGCAAATGAATGCGGTCCGGCATAACGGCCGGACCGGCTGATCAACGCTGGAAGTCGGCGTCGCGGTCGTCTTCGCCGTCATGCATGTCGAAGGCGAAGCCACCACCGCCACCGGCGACCTTCATCGCGCGTGCCGGTCTGCGGACGGGGGCCGGCTTCTTCGTCTCGCGATCCACAGCCGCCATATGCGCAGCCTTGGCCCGGAGCTGACCGACGGCGCGGTCGATCGGCTCGGCCGCAGCATTCGCCTTGCGTGCCGTGTGCTCGATCCGGAAGAACGAGATGGTGGACTGGAGCTGCTCGGCCTGCGAGGCGAGTTCCTCCGAGGTCGAGGACACCTGCTCGGATGCGCTGGCGTTCTGCTGGCCGACCTTGTCGAGCTGCTGGATGGCCTGATTGATCTGGGCTGAGCCCACGTCCTGCTCGCGGCAGGCCGCGGTGATCTCCTGCACCAGCTCCGCGGTCTTCTTGATGTCGGGCACGAGCTTGGACAGCATCTGGCCCGCCTCTTGCGCGACCTTGACGCTCTCGGTGGAGAGCGTGCCGATGCCTGCCGCGGCCGCCTGGCTGCGCTCGGCGAGCTTGCGCACCTCGGAGGCGACCACCGCAAAGCCCTTGCCGTGCTCGCCGGCGCGCGCCGCTTCCACTGCCGCATTGAGCGCGAGCAGATCGGTCTGGCGCGCGATCTCCTGCACGATCGTGATCTTCTCGGCGATGGTCTGCATCGCCTCGACGGCACGACCGACGGCGACGCCGCTGGCCTCGGCGTCCTTGGCCGATTGCGCCGCAATCTTCTCGGTCTGGTTGGCGTTGTCGGCGTTCTGTTTCACGTTGGAGGCCATCTCCTCCATCGAGGAGGAGGCTTCCTCGGCGGACGATGCCTGCTCGGTCGCGCCCTGGGAGAGCTGCTCGGCGCTGGCGGACAGCTCCTGGCTGCCGGCCGAGACGTTCTGCGCCGCCGTGATCGCCTCGGTGACGATCTGCCGGAGCTTCTCGACCATCACGTTCAGCGACCTGACGAGATCTCCGATCTCATCATTGCTCGCCGAGGGGATGGTCCGGCTGAGATCACCCTCCGCGACCGCGCCCGCAAGGCCAACAGCCCTTCCAAGCGAACGGCTGATCGAGATGGAAATCCACAGCGCAGCCCCGATCGCAACCGCCAGCGAGACGCCGATCAGCATCGTCAGCAAGAGTTGGGCCTGGTGCCCCTCTGCCTTGGACTGGACAGCCTGCTCGGCCATCTGCTTCTTCGTGTTGACGACATAGGCCCCCATGGCTTCCATCGCGTCCGCGACGACCTTGCGACCGTCGCCCATCGAGCGCTCCATGGCCTTGGTCTTGTCGGTCTTCGCAAGCCGAAGCGTCTCTTCCTGGTACGTATTCATCTTGGCGTAGGTGGCTGCAAAGCTGTCGAGCAGCTTCCGGCCCCCCTCGCTGGCGAGCGCGTAGACCTCGTCCCTGGTCTTCGTCGCTTCGTCGCGAAGCCTCGCGGCCTCAGCGGCAAACTGCTCGGCCTGAGCTTCCGTTCCAAGAACTGCGTTCTTCTCGGCGCGCAGCTGAAGCAGAATATCCTTTTCGATCTGCGTCGCCTTCTCCATCCGGTTTGCACGCAGGACCATGCTGTCGGCGGTGGCCATCATGTCGCCGAGCTTCATGTACGACACGCCGCCCGCGAGCCCGGACAGGACGATGACCAAACCGAACGCGGTGGCAAGCTTTGCCTTGACGGTAAATCTCATTTTCCAGCCCCTACAGATCTCGCCCCCGAGACCTCATTTCAATTCAGAATGCGTTCCATGTTGGGAACGATGACGAACTCTTCACGCCACTTCGCGATGAAGCGAATGAACTCCGGCTTCCAGTGCATGCCGACGCGTGGCGTCTGCTGCACATCCGTCTGCGCGATTTCCGTGACTTCGTAGACTTTGTCGGCGGTGAGGCCGACCAGAACCGGTTCGCCGTCGAGATCGAGTTCGATGACGACGATGCGCGTGTCGGCCGAGTCGTCGAGCTGCGGCATGCCGAAGCGAATGCGCAGGTCGGCGAGCGGAATGACGTTGCCACGCACGTTGATCACGCTGGGAACGAAGGCGCGCGCACCCGCCACCTTGGTCACGGGGACGGGATCTATGATCTCGCGCACGAGACCGGCGTCGAGTGCAAATTTCTCCTCGCCGAGGCCGATCATCACGACCTGCATTGCGCCGCTCTGATGCTCGCTGGCCAAATTCCCGTTCATCACGCCGCCTCGTTGATATGCTGCTTCTCGACCTTCGACTGAGCCAGCTGGACCAGCTGCGCGACGTCGAGGATCAGAGCCGCCGTGCCGTCGCCAAGGATCGTCGCGCCGGAGAAGATCGTGACGTCGGAGTGCAGCTTGGAGAGCGACTTGATCACGGTCTGGTGGTTGCCGATGATCTGGTCGGCGACGAGGCCGACGCGGGTCTCGCCCGTCGAGATGATGATCGTCTTCTGGTGCTTGTCGGGCGAGCCCGACGAGGACATGATCTCGCGCAACCGCAAGAACGGGACGAGGTTGCCGCGCACGTTGAGGAAGTTGCGGCCGCGCGAACGTTCGTCCTCGGCCGTCAGCTCGACGCACTCCTCCACCGCCGACAGCGGAATGATGTAGCGTCCCTCGCCGACGCGGATCAGGAGGCCTTCGATGATCGCGAGCGTCAAGGGCAGGCGCAGCGTCACGGTGGTGCCCTGGCCCGGCTTGGTCGACAAATCGATCGAGCCGCGCATGTTCTCGATGGTGCGCTTGACCACGTCCATGCCGACGCCGCGGCCCGACAGCGCGGAGATGGTCTGGGCGGTCGAGAAGCCGGGATGGAACAGGAATTGGTGAATCTCGTGATCGGTCAGCACGGCGCCGGCCGCGATCAGCCCCTGCTCTTCCGCCTTCGCGCGGATCCGCGCGGTGTTCAGACCGCCGCCATTGTCCTTCACTGTGACCAGCACCTGCGCGCCGGAATGCACGGCGGCGAGCTCGATGCGGCCCTGCTCGGTCTTGCCATTTGCAGCGCGCGTGGCGTTGTCTTCGATGCCGTGGTCGATGGCATTGCGGATGAGGTGCACCAGCGGATCGGCCAGGCACTCGATCATGGTCTTGTCGAGCTCGGTGTCCTCGCCCGAGGTGACGAATTCGACCGGCTTGGACAGATCGCGCGACAGATCGTGCACGAGGCGACGGAAGCGGCCGAACAGCGAGCCGATCGGCACCATGCGCGCACCCATCGTGGTGTCGCGCAATGACGAGGCGAGGCGCTCGATCTCTTCGGCGATCATCTTGATCGAGAGGTCGGAGCCGGAGGCGGCGAGCTGGGTCAGCCGCGCCTGCGCGATCACGAGTTCGCCGACGCGGTCCATCAGCTCGTCGAGACGTTCGGCCTGGACGCGAACGGTGGCGATGCCGCGCTCCTGCTTGGCGTCCTCGCGGCGCGCGGGTGCCGCCTCGCGCTTGATCTCCGGCTTCGGCTCGGATTGGGGCTCCGCCCTGGCGGCGGGCTGCTCGGCGATAGCCTCCGCCATCGGTGCAGCCGCTTCAGCGATCGGCTCCTCGTCGAGCAATTGAAACAGCGGAGCCGGCGCGGGCGCTTCAACATGTTCCAAAGGCGAGAGCGTCAACTCCAACTCGTCCTGGACGAACATGAAGACGTCGTCGATCGCGTCCTTGTCGCAGGCCGCGTGCAGCTTGACGTCCCACTTCAAATAGCAGTCTTCCGGCTCCATCTCATCGAGGAACGGTACGCCGTCGGTGACGGGCACGACGAAGCACGGGCCGAGCTTGCAGAGATCTTCCAAAAGGTCGAGTGGATTCGAGCCGTTGCGCAGGATATGGGATTCGAATTCCAGATAGAGGTGCCAGCCGGCCTGCTTGCTGCCGGCAGGAGCCAGCGACGGCGCCTCGGCGATCTCGACGACCGGAGCGTCAGACCTGTCGGCCGAGACGAAGCGCTTGAGATCGTCGAGAATAGCTTCGCCGATAATGTCGTCGGTCGACTGCGGGATCCTCGATCAACGCGCGGATGTAATCCTTGGCGGCGAGCGCGACCGAGATCAGCTCCTGCGTCGGCTTGATCTCACCCTTGCGGACGCGGTCGAAGGCGGTCTCGAATTCGTGGGTGAAGGAGGCGACCTTGTCGAAACCGAACATGGCGCCCGACCCCTTGATCGTGTGCAGGGCGCGGAAGGCGGAATCGACCAGCTCGCGGTCGTCGGGACGCTGGCCGAGATCGAGCAAGGCCCCTTCGAGAACCTCAAAGAGCTCACTGGCTTCCTGACGAAAGACCTCGGTCGGGTCCATTGCGCTCATGTGCGCACCAACTTGCCGACCACGGCAAGCAGCTGTTCGGGCTTGAAGGGTTTGGTGATCCAGCCGGTGGCGCCGGCGCTCTTGGCTTCCTGCTTCACCGTGTCGTTGGATTCGGTGGTCAGGAACACGATGGGCATGCCGACCGCGCTCGGCAGCTTGCGCAGTGCGCGGATCAGCTCCAGCCCGTTCATGACGGGCATGTTGAGGTCGGTGATCACGAGATCGAGCTTGCCGGCTTGCGCCTTGGCGAGCCCTTGCGCACCGTCGCCGGCCTCGATCACGTTGTGACCGGCCGGCTCCAGTACGACCTTGATCATCTGGCGAATGCTGGGGGAATCGTCGACGGTAAGAATCGTGGCCATCAGGTGCCATCTTTCTTTTGCGGGAAGTGCTGATCGATCATCGCCTCGCTGGTGAAGCCGGCGCGGCGAAGGGTGTTGCGCAGAGATTGGGAGAATGACGTGAGCACCACCGAACGGCCTTGGGCCTCGCCCGTCCTGGCGGTCGACAGCAGAAGCTGGATCGAGGTCACGTCGGCCTTGTCGACGCTCGAGCAGTCGATCTCGAGTCGCTCCTGGCGTCCGAAGGCCTCGCGAATGAGCTCATAGACGCTGCGAATGGCCGCAATGCTGCAATCGGCGGGTAACCGCAACGACCACTTCGGCTCCGTCGGATTGAGCGCCATCGCTGCACCCGCCCTTTGCTAAAATTCCGCTACTCGTTTGACGCGAATCGAGTGAGCAAACTCCTAACGCGGGCATCCGTACAACTACGGGTCACATTCGCCGGGAATTCGCGCAGTTGCGTGCAACGCGCATACCCTGCTGACCTCTCATGCGGAGCGCGCATCTCTGCGGCGCGTCGCTTCCATGCGGCGCGCATTTGCTTCGCGTTAAATTTGCTCAGGCTATGGCTTGGGTTCGTGCCTTTGCCAGCGAAGAGAGCCCCGGCCGCCGATGCTGACCCAAGCGCTGCTGGTTGATGACAGCCGCTCCGTCCTCAACTTCCTGAAACGTCACATCGAGGCTGATGGTCTGGTCGAGGCCACCACCTTCCTCGATCCCGTGGAGGCGCTGGCCTGCGCGCAGGAGCGCGTCTTCGATCTGGTGCTGGTGGACTACGAGATGCCGCATATGGACGGCATCAGCTTCATCCGCAGCTTCCGCAGGCTTGCCGGCTGCGCCGACATCCCGATCGCGATGATCACCTCGCGACAGACTGATGACGTCAAGATGGAAGCGCTGCAGGCCGGTGCAACGGATTTCCTGCCCAAGGCGCCGCAAAGCCTCGAGATGACGGTGCGTCTTCGGAATTTGATTCAGCTTGGTGCAGCCGTACGCAAGCTCAACGACCGCGCCGCGCATCTCGCCAGCGAAGTCGCGGCAGCGACACGAAAGCTCGGCGAGCGCGAGGAGGAGATCATCCTGCGGCTCGCGCTCGCGGTCGAATACCGCGACAACGATACCGGCGAGCACACGCTGCGGGTCGCCAAATACAGCCGTATCATCGCCGACCAGCTCGGCCTGCCGGCCCGGCTCTGCCGCGACATCTATCTGGCCGCTCCCCTGCACGATGTCGGAAAGGTCGCAATTCCCGACAAAATTCTGCTCAAGCCAGGAAAGCTGACCGACGAGGAGATGGCGGTGATCCGGATGCATGCGACGATCGGCGAGCGGATCCTGGCCGATTCGAGCTGCGAGCTGATCCAGCTCGGCGCGCAAATTGCCGCAGGCCATCACGAGCGCTGGGACGGCGCGGGCTATCCGAACGGCCTCAAGGCGCATGAAATCCCGGTCGCTGCGCGCGTGGTTGCAGTTGCCGACGTCTTCGACGCCCTGACGACGCGGCGGCCGTACAAGGAGCCGATGCCGCTCGAGGTGGCGCGCAGCTACCTGGCGGAGAACGCGGGTCGGCAGTTCGATCCGGACTGCGTCGAGGCCTTCCTGTCGCGCTGGGACGAGGTGGTCGAGATCGCCGCGGGTCAACAGACGGCTCCTTTTCAGAGGACCGAGGCCCCCCTCGCTCCCGTCATCGAGCGTGCGGCGGAGAGCGGTTCGATCGAGGGCCGTTCGGCCGAGGCCGTCCCGACCGCCTGACACGAGCAATCCACCAACATCTTGCTACGGCTCCATTTTTCTCCGGTCGCCGGTTTGAACCTGTTGCTGCTAAAGTGGCACCAATAACCAAGAGTGATTCTGGTCACACTTGCCAGGGCGCCCTGCTGCTAGGCATCGAACCAGGACGGGCACCGGTAGAGCATCGTCGAATTGGATGAGAATTCCCATGAAAAGCCTGATTGGCGCCTTCGTCGGCGCGTTCTGCCTTGCGGCCCCCGCTTTGGCGCAGACTCCCGCCGCGATCGTCGAGGACGTTCAAGGCAAGGTCGATGGAATCGCGTTCATGGACTATGTGGCGCCGGGCAAGATCATCAAGCTCGGGCCCAAGGCCACCATCACGCTCAGCTATCTCAAATCCTGCCAGCGCGAGACGATCAGCGAAGGTGTTGTCCTGGTCGGCACCGAGCAGAGCACCGTTCAGCTGGGCGAGGTCAAACGGGAGAAGGTGCCCTGCGATTCCAACGCGGCAAAACTATCGGAGCGCGAGGCCAACCAGAGTGCCGCGACCACCTTCCGCACCGTGCGGTCGGACGCGAAGAGCGCCCCGGCCAAGCTGCCGACGCTCTACGGGGTCGCCCCGCTGGTGCAGGCCAGGAGCGGGAGCACGCTGGTGATCGAGCGCACCGACGGCAAGGAGCCCACGATCACCGTGCCGCTCAGGAACGAAACCATGGTTGGCGGCAAGTTCTATGACTTCGCCAAGGCCGGGAAGTCGCTGACACCGGGCGGCAGCTATCTCGCCATTCTCGGCGCCAAGCGCTACGCCTTCCAGGTCGACGCCACCGCCACGTCATCGCCGACGCCGATCGTCGGCCGCCTGCTGCGGCTCGAATAGGCGGCTCCGCGAAGGCGCGATGCAGCGGATCGGCAGGCGGGACATCGTTGCGACCATCCTGATTGCGCTTCTTGCGGGCGCGATCTTCACGTCACCACCGCTTCGGACGCTGCAAGGTCTCTCCCTCGACATCCTCACGGCGCTGCGCGGCAAGGTCATTGGCGATCGCCGTGATCTCGTCACGTCGCCGGTCGTCGTGGTGGCGATCGACGGGGAGACCTACGACACCCCGCCCTTCAGGGGATCGCCGACCCAGACCTGGACGCGCGAGATCGGCCGGGTGCTCGGAAGCATCTCCGAAGGCGGGGCCAAGGTGATCGGCTTCGACGTCATCTTCAAGAACTCGATCGAGCAGTCCGAGATTCCATTCGGCGACGGGCCGCTCGGCGCCCGCATGCGGGGATTCGACCGGGACTATCTGATAGCTCTGCGGCAGATCTCCGACACCGGCAAGCTGGTACTTGGCGAAATCCTGAGCAACGACCATCCAGAACCACCCTACCGTGCGCAGCAACTGGCGGTGCGAAACAACGTCCGCGCGCTCAACGTCTACACCGACGCGGACGACGTGATCCGGCGGATGCCCCTCACCTTCCCCATCGACGGCAGGCCGGTGCCCGCGATGGCCCTCGAGCTCGCCGCGCGCGCACTCGGCACGAAGTTCGAGATTGCGCCATCCGGTGCGGGCGAGCTGGCCGGCTACGCAATCCCGGGCGTCGTGCCGAACACGCTGACGCTGAATTTTCGCGGCCGTAGCCGCGACGTTCCGACCTTCTCTCTCGCCGATCTGCGGGCCTGCGTCGAAAAAGGCGACCGCGATTTTTTTCGGCGCGCCTTCGATGGCAAGGTCGTTCTGCTCGGCACCGTCCTCAATTTCGAGGACCGCAAGCTCACCTCGATGCGGCTGTCGGGCGCATATGACGGCACGCCCGCGCCACGATGCGCCCTGCCCGCCCCGGCCAGCACCTCGCCAAAGGCCCGTAGCGAGATCGCAGGCGTGTTCGTGCATGCCACTGCGGTCCGAAACCTGATCGAGCAAGACGCGGTGACCGAACTCGGCTTTGCCGCGCGGGCCGTTCTCACGATTGCGCTCGCGGCGATCATCGCCTGCGCGGCCTGCATGCTCGCACCTGTCGGCGCGGTGACCGCCTGGCTCGCCGTCGTCGCCGTTTACACAGCCTTCGCCGTCGGTGCGTTCGCACATGCGCTGGCGCTGCCTGTGGCTGAACCCGCCCTGGCAAGCCTCGCCGCGCTGGCGATGATGATCGGCTACCGGTTCGTGCTGGCCGATCGCGACGAGCGCTTCCTCCGCAAGAGCTTTGCGCTCTATCTCGCGCCCGAAGTGATCGAGACCATGGTGGCGTCCGGCAAGATGCCGGCGCTCGGCGGCGAGATGCGCAACGTCACGATGTTCTTCTCCGACCTCAGCGGCTTCTCCTCGATCGCGGAGACCATCACGCCGGTCGAGCTGGTCACGCTGATGAACGAATATCTCTCCGCCATGACCGACATCATCGAAAGCCATGGCGGCTACGTCGACAAATATATCGGCGATTCCATCGTCGCCATGTTCGGCGCGCCGGCCGACGATCCCGCGCACGCGCGCAACGCGGTTCGTGCCGCGCTGAAGTGCCATGAGAAGCTGGCGGAGCTCAATGCCGGCCATCCCGCCTTCGCCGGCCACGGCCTGTCGCATCGCATCGGACTCAACAGCGGCGAAGCCGTGGTCGGCAATATCGGCTCGCGGCGCCGCTTCAACTACACCGTGATGAGCGACACCGTGAATGTCGCCTCGCGGCTCGAGGGCGCCAACAAATATTACGGCACCGCGATCATGGCGTCGGAAACCACGATGGCGCAGACGAACGACACCTTCGCCTGGCGCGAGCTCGATGCGATCAGGGTCCAGGGGCGCGGCGAGGCGATCAGGGTGTTCGAGCCGCTGGCGGAGAGGGACGCCGCGAGCGACGAGCAGGCGAAGGTGGCTGCCGCGCATGCGGAAGGGCTGGCGTGCTGGCGGGCAAGGGAGTTCGCGAAGGCGGCTGATGCGTTCGACGGCGTAGCGAAGATCGATCCTGCGTCAGCTCGGTTCGCCAAGCGTGCGAAAGTGCTGACCGAGACTCCGCCGCCGCCGGATTGGACACCGGTCAATACGCTGGAAGGAAAGTAGCGCGGCTCACCAAGTGCGCCTTCTTCCCCCTTTCCTCTTGTGGGAGAAGGATGGCAGCACTCATGTTAGCGAGATCATTCCCTAGAACGGCAGCCCCACGTAATTCTCCGCAAGCAGGCGCTGCGCCGTCTCGGACGAGAGCAGATAGTCCAGCTCCGTCTGCTGAAGCCGGTCCTCGTATTCGAGCCGGTCGGGAAAACGGTGCAGCATCATCGTCATCCACCAGGAGAAGCGTTGCGCTTTCCAGATCCGCGCGAGCGCCTTGGCGGAATAGCCTTTGAGACCGGAATCGTCGCCGCCCTGATAATGCGCGAGCAAGGCATGGTAGAGATAGTAGATGTCGGAAGCGGCGCTGTTCAGCCCGCGCGCGCCGGTCGGCGGCACGATGTGCGCGGCATCGCCGGCGAGGAACAGCCGGCCATAACTCATCGGCTCGGCGACGAAACTGCGCAATGGCGCGATGCTCTTCTCGATCGAAGGTCCCGTGATCAGACGGCCGGCGACCTCCTCCGGCAGGCGGCGCTTCAGCTCGGCCCAGAACGCATCGTCGCTCCAGTCCTCCACCTTGTCCGTCAATGGCACCTGGATGTAGTAGCGGCTGAGCACCTGCGAGCGCAGGGAGCAGAGCGCAAAGCCGCGCTCGTGCTTCACATAGATCAGCTCGGGCGACACCGGCTTCGTGCGCGACAGCACCCCCAGCCAGCCGAACGGATAGACCTTCTCGTATTCGCGCAGCACGTCCTTCGGGATCGACTTGCGGCTGACTCCGTGAAAGCCATCGGCGCCGACGATGTAGTCGCAATCGATGCGGACAATGTCGTCATTCGAGCGATAGGTCACGTAGGGCCGGTCCGACGTCAGATCGTGCGGCGTCACATCCTCGGCATTGTGCACGACCTTGCCGCCGAGCCGGTCGCGCGCCTCGTAGAGATCGCGCGTCAGCTCGGTCTGGCCGTAGACCAGTACCGAATTGCCGCCGGAGTGCTTGTGCAGGTCGATCTTGGAGAGCACGCCGTCATGGGCGATCTCGAAGCCCCGGTGGATCTCGCCCTCGCGATCCATCCGCTCGCCGCACTGCGCCTCGCGCATCAGCTTGGCAAACCCGTGCTCGAGCACGCCGGCGCGGATGCGGGCGAGCACGTGATCGCGGCTGTATTTCTCCAGCACGATGGTGTCGATGCCCTTCAGGTGCAGGAGCTGGGACAGCAACAACCCGGACGGCCCGCCGCCGATGATACAGACCTGAACTTTCATTTTTGCATCCTCCCGTCGGCACTTTTTTGCAGATTTTTTGCTGCAGACCGATGGAGGGTTTTGCCTTTGTCTTGTATTATTCGAACATGAGAAGCGCAGCCCCCGCCTCGGCGATCCGGGTCTACAATCTATTCGGCGAGTCCGGCGACCTGCCCGACGTCGTGCATTGCGAGACGATCGCGTCCCGCTCGGTGCTGCACGACTGGACCCTGGCCGTGCACCGCCATGCCCGGCTGCACCAGGTCCTGCTGATCGAGCGCGGCGGCGGCGAAGCGACGCTCGACGGGCGCGTGGTGCCTCTGAGGCCGATGCAGATCGTCAACGTGCCTGTCGGCCACGTCCACGGCTTCCGCTTCGAGCCGGATACCCAGGGCTGGGTGCTGACCATCGCGGCGGAGATTCTGGATGAGGCGCTGCTCGCCGCCGAGGGCCTGCGCGGTGCGCTGTCGCGATCGGCCGTGGTGCGCGGCACGCCGCAGATCCGCGCCACGATGAAGCAGATCTTCGCCGAACACGCCGCCCGCGATTTCGGCCGCGCGCATGTGCTTCGCGCCCTGTCGTCGGCCATGATCGGGCTCGTGGCTCGCGCGCTCACAGGGGAGAGTGGCGGCAATAGCACTGCCGAATCCGGCCTGTTCCGCCGCTTCGAGGCGCTGCTGGAGCAGCATCATCTGGAGCGCTGGAGCGTCGCCGACTATGCCGAGGCGCTGTCGGTGACGCCGACGCATCTCAACCGGATCACGCGATCGGCAACCGGCGACACCGCCTCGCATTTGATCCTCAACCGGCTGATCCGCGAGGCGCGGCGCAACCTCGTCTACACCAACCTGCCGGTCTCGACGATCGCCTACGCGCTCGGCTTCGAGGACCCCGCTTATTTCAGCCGCGTCTATGCCGCCGCCACGGGACTGTCGCCGCGCGCGTTTCGTGCGCAGCTGCATGGCGACGAAGGCTGAGGCATCGGACGAAAGACCCTGGGCACATGTGGCCGACGCCCACGCTGCGAACCGCGATGACCCTCATTGCCACTTACCTTCGTATATAGCGTCCCATCCTTTGGATAGAGGCCCTTTACCTCCGTACAATTGAGCAGGGGATGCGCACGCCTTAGCGTCACTGCATTCGGCGCCCTGGCGCTGGTGGCATGGAACCTCCCTAACCTCGGCGCAAGGCGGCCGACCCTGTCCGGCCGTCTGCGCCGCTTTTTCGGCAAGCCATCGGCGCCTTCAGTATTTTCCGGCCGACAGATCGCGCCATTTCGGCTGGATCCGTCAGCTTTCGTGTCGAACTGGGATTTGTGCATAATGTCTTCGTTTGGGAAGATCGCACTCTTTATCGATGGCTCCAGTCTCTACGCCACCTCCAAGGCGCTCGGCTTCGACATCGATTACAGGCGGTTGCTCGGCGAGTTTCAAGGCCGGGGTACGCTGCTGTGCGCCTTTTACTACACGACCGTCATCGAGGATCAGGAGTTTTCGTCAATCCGCCCGCTGATCGATTGGCTCGACTACAACGGATACACCGTCGTCACCAAGCTCACCAGGGAGTTCGTCGACGCCACCACCGGCCGCCGCAAGGTGAGGGGCAGCATGAATGTCGACCTCGCCGTGAGCGCGATGGAAGTCGCCGAACACGTCGATCAAATCGCGCTGTTCTCGGGTGATGGCGACTTTCGGTCGCTGGTTGAGGCCCTGCAACGCCGCGGTGTCCGCGTGACGGTCGTCTCCACACTCTCTACTCAGCCGCCGATGGTCGCCGACGACCTGCGCCGGCAGGCGGACGTATTCATTGATTTGGTGGAGCTGAAAGCAAAAGTTGGTCGCGATCCGGTCGACCGGCCGGGATCGCGCGAGGTGCGGCAACCACCGCAAGCCCTCGCGCGCGGATCCATCGATCGGAGCGACCGGGTGGAATGAACGGGGGACGGCCCCTGGCACCTCACACGTCGAAGAACACCGTCTCCTCGGGCCCCTGCAAATTGATCGTGAAGGAATACACGGCCTTGCCGGCACGCTCGCTACGCTTTGCGATCAGCGTCGAGCGACGTGTCGGCTGCTCGATCAGGTTGAGCACGGGATCGGCGGCGTTGGCCGCCTCTTCGTCCGAGAAGTACAGCCGCGTGTTGAGGCCGATATTGATGCCGCGCGCGACGATCCAGACATTGATGTGCGGCGCGCATTTGCGGCCCGCCTTGTCGGTGATCGCGCCCGGCTTGATGGTCTCGAAGGTGACGAGGCCGCTCTCGAAGTCGGAACCTGCCCGGCCCCAGCCGCGAAACTCCTGCTCCAGCGCGCCTGCCGAGCGATCGGCCGGATGGTTGTAGCGGCCAGCCGCATTGGCCTGCCAGACCTCCAGCAGCACGTCGCGCAGCGGCGTGCCAGTGCCGTCGAGCACCTTGCCTTCCAGCGTGATGCGTTCACCCTTGGTGTTCGGCGTCACGAGCACGTTGGAGAAGTTCTTCTCGAAAATGTCGAAGCCGGCCATCGCCGGGATCAGGCCGATATGGACGTAGGGCCCGGCCGTCTGCGAGGCGGTTTCCTTGAGATAGTTGAGCGGCTGCGGCATGGCTCAGTTCCCCTCGGGACGATTTTCGAAATAGGTGGAGCGCTGGCCGCGCAGGACAATGTCGAAGCGGTAGGCGAGCGAATCGAACGGCGACGAGGCGTTGAGGTCGAGCGGCGCCACAAGGCGATCGAGCGCATCCTTGTCCGGGATCGTCGTCAAGATCGGGCAGACCGGGATCAAGGGATCGCCCTCGAAATACATCTGCGTGATCAGCCGCTGCGCGAAGCCTGAGCCGAACACCGAGAAATGGATGTGGGCCGGGCGCCAGCTGTTGACGTAGTTGCGCCAGGGATAGGGCCCCGGCTTGACGGTGCGGAAATAGTAGTAGCCGGTCTCGTCGGTCAGCGCGCGGCCACAACCACCGAAATTCGGGTCGATCGGCGCCAGATACGTATCCTTCTTGTGCCGGTAGCGGCCGCCGGCATTGGCCTGCCAGAACTCGACCAGCGTGTTCGGAACGCCCCGGCCGGTCTCGTCCAGCACGCGGCCATGGACGATGATGCGCTCGCCGATCGGATCGCCGTCCTTGGCGTAGTTGCGGATCAAATCGTTGTCGAGCGGGCCGAGATCATTGTGGCCGAACACCGGCCCGGTGATCTCCGAGACCGAGTTCTCCAGAGACAGCAGGGCTTGCCGCGGCGAGCGCAGCACCGAGGATTTGTACCCCGGCGCATGCGCCGGCGGATGGATGGAACGGTCGCGCTGGAAGAAGCCGCCGTCGCCAAGCGGCGGCGTAAAGGGCTCGGGACGATTGATGCGGGGATCCCGCAAGGCTGGCGCCTGGGCGTTCATCGGCGTTGTCTCTCCCTGTGGCGCCCGAGTCTGGGCGCGCAGCTTGTCGGGGAAATTATGGAACGGTCTATTCTCAAGATAAATAGATCGATTATAATGAATTCCATGAAGGAAATCGATCATTTGGCCCTCGATGGCCACGCCCTCGCACTGTTCCTCGCCGTGCTGGAGGAAGGCTCGGTGACGGCGGCGGCAACACGGCTCGGTCTGACGCAATCGGCGGTCAGCCACGGATTGAACAAGCTGCGGCGGATCGCCGGCGATCCCCTGTTCGCCAAATCCGGCCGCGGCATCGTCGCCACGGCGCATGCCCAGGCGCTCGCCACGAAGGCGCGCGCGTTGATCGACGAGATGCGCAGCTTTGCCGGCGGCGTCACCTTCGCGCCGGCGCAGGCCCAGCTGTCGCTGACCATCGCCGCCAACGACTTCCAGCGCGACCTGCTGCTGCCGCGGTTCTTCGATCACGTCGCCGCACAAGTGAAGAGCTTGAACCTTCGCGTGATCCCCTCGCAGTCGCCTTCGCCCGCGATGCTGCGTGAAAACCGCTGCGATCTCCTGATCACACCGCTGCCGCCGTCGGGCGTCGATATCGTGCAGAAGCGGCTGCTGAGTGATCACTACGTCTGCTACTACGACGCAAAGGCACGTGCTGCGCCGGCCAGCCGCAACGCCTATCTCGCGGCGCGTCACATCACCGTGGTCTACACCGACAACGAGCGGCTGGACTTCGATCGCCGGCTGGCCGCGAACGGGCTTCACCGCGACATCGCGATCTCCGTGCCGAGCTTCTCCGGCGTGCCGTCCTTCCTGCGTGGATCGCAGATGCTTGCGAGCATGCCGAGCCTTTTGGCGTCCGGCGTGATGCGCGGTTTCGCGCATACGCGAATTCCATTGGCCTCCCGCACGCGAACGCTGGCCGAGCTGCCGATGTTCATGGTCTGGCACCAGCGCTATCAGAAGGATCCGGCCCATCGCTGGATCAGGAGCCAGCTCGAGACTGTCGCGGCGACGGTTGCCGCCTGAACGACGGCCCCTCCGCCGCAAAACCTGATTCCCGCCAGACCCACTGGTTGCGCACCGGGAGCCACGCTAAAATCCCCCCATGACAGTGACCGACATTGCGAGCCGGACCTACAATCACAGCTGGCGGCTGGATCCCATCATCCGCAGCCTGCTGGATACCGACTTCTACAAGCTATTGATGTTACAGATGATTCGGGAAGACTACCGGAATCAACAGGTGACCTTCTCGGTTATCAACCGCTCGCGTCATGTGCGACTTGCCGAAATCATCGACGAGGGCGAGCTACGCGCCCAGCTCGACCACGCCCGCACTATCCGCTTCTCCAAGAAAGAGCTGATCTGGCTTGCCGGTAACACCTTCTACGGCAAGACCCATATGTTTTCGGCCGACTTCATCCGCTGGCTGGCGGAATTCCGTCTGCCCGAATACGAGCTGCGCAAGGTCGAGGGCCAGTACGAGCTGCATTTCCACGGCCCCTGGACCCACACCACGATGTGGGAGATTCCGGCGCTGGCGATCCTCAACGAGCTGCGCTCGCGCGCGGCGATGAAGGGCCGCGGCCGCTTCGAGCTCGACGTGCTCTATGCCCGCGCCAAGGCCAAGCTGTGGACCAAAGTGGAACGGCTGCGCAAGCTCGAGAGCCTGCGACTCTCCGACTTCGGCACCCGCCGCCGACACGGCTTCCTCTGGCAGCGCTGGTGCGTGGAGGCGGTGAAGGAAGGCTTGGGCTCATCCTTCATCGGCACGTCCAACGTGCTGCTCGCGATGGACAATGATCTCGAAGCGATCGGCACCAACGCCCATGAGCTGCCGATGGTCGCGGCCGCGCTCGCCCGGGACGACGAGGAATTGCGCTGGGCGCCCTACCGCGTTCTCGACCAGTGGCGCCAGACCTATGGCGGCAATCTCCTGATCGCACTGCCCGACGCCTTCGGCACCAAGGCCTTCCTGCGCGATGCGCCGGAATGGGTCGCCGACTGGACCGGCTTCCGTCCCGACAGCGCGCCGCCGATCCAGGCCGGCGAGGAGATCATCGCCTGGTGGGACAAGAAGGGCCGCAACCCCAGGGACAAGCTTCTCGTCTTTTCCGACGCGATGGACGTCGGCTCGATCGAGGAGACTTACCACCACTTCACCGGGCGCGTCCGACTCTCCTTCGGCTGGGGCACCAACCTCACCAACGACTTCGTCGGCTGCACGCCGGACGGCTCGTTCAACCTCGATCCGATCTCGCTGGTCTGCAAGGTCTCGTCCGTCGACGGCCATCCGGCCGTCAAGCTCTCCGACAATCCGGAGAAGGCGACCGGCCTTCCCTCGGAGATCGAGCGTTACCTGCGTGTGTTCGGCGATGCGGGCCGGGTGCGCAAGCCGGTGCTGGTCTAGCGCCCCGCTCGATCAGGTAAACCGCGCACGACGAATACGCTGCATTGGTTCGCCGCCGCGCTCCGGTTCGCCGGCATTTGAAGCGATTTGCCGGCGCCTGCTTCACAACGGCTTCACCCTGCGACGGAGTCCCCCGCGCCTTTCAGGTCGAGTTAAGCAACCATCTCGTGTACTTCGCGTTGCAGCGCAACGCTTCGTTGGGATCGTTGATCGACTTGGGGTATTAGGTGTTTCGCAGAACAGCGACATCGGCGAAGGGACACAGCTTCCTTCACGTCATCAAGCTCGTCTCGCCTTTCGTGATGGTCGTCGTGCTCCAGGCGGCGATCGCGGGATTCAGCCTCGAGGTGATGTCGTCGGTCCGCGCCTATGTCGCCGGCGAAGCACTATGGTCGCGCTCGCAGAAGAATGCCGTCTACTTTCTCAATCTCTACCTGCATTCGGGTGAGGCAAGCCAGTTCACGCAATACCAGGCCTCGCTCGCCGTTCCGATCGGAGACGAGTTCGCGCGCTGGGCGCTCGAGCGCGATCCGGTCGACGTTGAAGCCGCCCGCATCGGCCTCCTGCAAGGCGGCAATCATCCCGATGACGTACCGGGATTGATCTGGCTGTATCGTTACTTCGGCCACGTCAGCTTCCTCCAGGACGCAATTCGTGAGTGGGCTGCCACCGACCCGATGCTGCTGGAGCTCAGCATCTTTGGCGAGGTCATCCGGTCCGAGCTGGAGAACGGGCCCATTCAAGACGACGGCCGCCTGGCATTCCTGTCGTCGCGGCTTTCTGAACTCAATGCTCAATTCACCGTGCACGCCAACCGGTTCTCCACCGTCCTCGGCGAGGGCTCCCGCGCCATCAAGGTGACGCTGACCTGCATCAACATCGTCACCGCCGCGACGCTGATCCTGCTTCTGATCTGGCATACGCGGCAGCTGGTGCTGCAACGGCAGGCGTTCGAAAACGCCTTGTATGCCGAGAAGGAGCGCCTGGCCTGGCAGGCCTCGCACGACTCGCTGACCGGCCTGTCGAACCGTCGCGCCTTCGAGGGGCGCCTGCAAAGCGAGCTGGACAATGCCGCGGCGGGTGCGCTCGGCCTGATCCTGCTCGACCTCGACCAGTTCAAGAGCGTCAACGATAGCTGCGGCCACCTTGCCGGCGACCGCCTGCTCCGCGAGGTCTCGCGCCTCCTGCAACAGAACCGGCATGCGCATGATCTGGTGGCCCGGCTCGGCGGCGACGAATTCGGGCTGATCCTGCCGTAATGTTCGCCCTTCGATGCCGTCGACATTGCCGAGCAGCTGCGCAGATCGCTTGAGCTGCTCAGTTTCGCCTGGGACGATCGTTGCTTTGCGGTGACCGCCAGCATCGGCGTGACCTGCATCGCCGACCGCAACATCACGCTCGAGGATGCGATGCGGCGCGCGGATGCTGCCTGCTATCGCGCCAAGGAAATGGGACGCAACCGCGTTCAGGTCGAGAGCAAAAGTTCGGGCGCCGTCGCCGCCGCCCCCCGCCTGCGGGAAGCTGCGCGCGCCTGACGCAGCTGGCCGCTGTCACCGCGGAGGCAGCGCTCTCTGATTCTTGGTCCCGCCATCGCCTTCCAGCGCGACGGTCAGTTTCAACCGGGACAAGGGATCACGCCGCGGTCCGCCGCTCCTGCGCGTACCGCACCAGCGCGGCGAAGCGGTAGATGCCGTGCACGAACTTGCCGTAGGGCATGGTGATGAACAACGCGAACACAGCGCCGAGATGCAGCGCGAGCAGCGGCCCCATCGCGCCTGTCTCGCGCAGGACGAGCAGCAGCATTCCGGTGGCGCCGGTCAGGAACAGCATGGCGATGAAGCCGACATCCATCCCGTAACGGCTCTCGTCAAGCAGCGCGGGATCACGCCGCATCTTGGCCATGAACAGGCCGACCGGCCCGATGATCAAACCGATACCACCGAGCGTGCCAAGCGCTACGGGCAGGTCCCACCACGGATATGGCGCCTCGCGCCCGAACAGATAGTGATACAGCGTCGCCACCGACGTCGCGGCGAAGCAGAACAGGAAGCCGTAGAAGGTCAGGTGGTGATAGAGCTTGCGCCGGTCGGTCGGCTTGTCGTCCTCGTTGTAGCAGCCGACGCCGCCGCCATGGAGATAGCGCAGCTCGCCCGCGTCGCGGATCGCCTGAAAGATCGAGCCGCCATCGGCGCGGCCGCCAATGGGTGCGCCAATGTCGCGCCAGAAGGCGCGCACGCTCATGGCGAGAGCCAGGATGGCGTAGAGGAATGCGGCGCTGAACAACGCCGCCATCACATTGTGCGGCATCAGCCTGTAGAACGCGCCCGGCCCTGTATGGACACCGAACAGCACGCTGGTGCCGTTCAGGGCGGCGAAGCCGAGGATGAAGGCGGCCATGCTGAGCGCGGCGATGACGCTGATGACGAGGCCGTTGCGCGCGAACGCGCCGGACAGCGCCTGCGGCCAGGCATAGGCCGCATAGGATTCCGCGCGCGCGACCGCCAGCGTCTTGGGAACATTGACGTTGAACTCGTGCGGCGGGGAGAACTGGCAGTCGACGTAGCAGGCGCCGCAGCCATGGCAGAGATTGGCGAGATAGTTGAGATCGCCGTCGGAGAAGGCGCGGCGCATTTCCATGGCCGGAAACACCGCGCACAGGCCCTCGCAATAGCGGCAGGAATTGCAGACCGTCATCAGGCGGTCGGCTTCGTCGAGAATCCTAGTTCCGTGCATGTTTTGCCGCTTCCCGTCCCGCGATCCGCCCGAACACGCTGCCGATCGTCATGCCCATGCCGGCGGCATAACCCTTGCCGAGCACGTTGCCGGCCATGATCTCGCCTGCCGCGAACATGTTGCCTGACGGCTTGCCGCCCTTCATCAGCATCCGCGCCTCCTTGTTCACGCGCGTGCCGAGATAGGTGAAGGTGATGCCGGGCCGCACCGGATAGGCGAGATAAGGCGGCGTCTCGATCCGGCGCGCCCAGTGCGTCTTCGGCGGCGTGATGCCTTCGGTACGGCAGTCGTCCAGGATCGTGTGATCGAAAGTGCCGAACCGGACCGCGGCGTTGAACTCGGTGATGGTCTTCTCCAGCGCGGCCGGATCGAGCTCGAGCTTGCCGGCGAGCTCCGCCACCGTCTGCCCGGCGATCGGTGGAAACAGCGTTGGCATGAAGCTGGTGACAACCGTGGAATCGAAGATGATGTAGGCGATCTGGTCGGGCTGCGCTGCGACCAGCCGCCCCCAGATCGCGTAACGCTTCGGCCAGATGTCCTCGCCCTCGTCGTAGAAGCGCTGCGCGTGCTTGTTGACGACGATGCCGAACACGACCGAGTCGTGTCGCGTGATGATGCCGCCGTCGAATTTCGGCGCGCGGGCGTCGATCGCGACCGCATGGCACTGCGTGGGATCGCCGACCTCCTGCACGCCCTTGTCGAGCAGCATCTTCAGGATCGAGCCACGATTGTAGGGGGTGCCGCGGATCAGGAAGTTGTCGGCGGCCTCGCCCCAATATTGCTTCAGCCATTCGATGTTGGCCTCGAATCCGCCGGCGGCGGCGACCAGCGAGGTCGCGCGGACCTCGGTCTCGCCCTTGATCGGCCGCTTGAGGCGGGCAGCGAGGAACATGCCGTGCTCGATCACGAGGTCGGTAACCTCGGCGTCATATTCGACCTCGACGCCGAGCCGTTCGGCGGTGAGATAGAGCGCGTTGAGCATCGCCCGGCCGCCGCCAAGGAAGAAGGAGTTGGTGCGGCCGAGGCTCAGCGTGCCGCCGAGCGAAGGCTGCCAGCGCACGCCCTGCTCCACGATCCAGTTCAGGATGTCCTTGGATTCGCGGATCATGTGGCGCGCCAGCACCTCGTCGGTCTGTCCGCCGGTGACGCGCAGCAGGTCCTCCCAGAATTCCTCCTCGGTATAGGGACCGGTCAGGATTTCGGTCGCGGCATCATGGGCGCAGCGCATGTTACGGGTGTGGCGGGTGTTGCCGCCGCGATAGAATTTTGGTGCTCCTTCGAGGACGAGCACCGAGGCGCCGGCGCGCCGGGCGCTGATCGCCGCGCAAAGCGCCGCATTGCCGCCGCCGATCACCAGCACGTCGTACTTGCTGCTCATACCGTCTGCCCGATGCGGCGAGGTTGGAGACATTCCACCCGCCGAGCGGCCTCGATCAACCTGATCCCGCCATTGCGCACTTTTGTATACAAAGATATACATATCAGGCGCAAGCGGCATCTTGCATGGACAGGATGCGCATCGAGGGATCATGGCCAGACGCCCGGCAAAGACAGACGCATCGGTTTCGCGCGGCGCAGGCCTGGCGCTCGGTGAAGCCGTGTTCCGCTCGCTTTGCGCAGCCCTTCAGGCCGGCAGCTATCGCGCGGGCGACCGGCTGCGGGAGGAGGAGGTTGCCCAGCGGCTGAAGGTCAGCCGCACTCCGGTTCGGGAAGCGCTGGGCCGGCTCGCCGCGCGCGGCTTCGTCGAACCCGCAGCCGGCCGCGGGCTGATCGTGCGCAATCTCGACATCTCAGAGGTGCTCGAGCTCTACGCCATGCGCGAGATCATGGAAGGCGCCGCCGCACGCCTCGCCGCTGAGCACGCCTCAACAACGGAGATCGACGCGCTCCGAGATATCGAGCAGGCTTTTGTCGAGGCACCCGGAACCGACACCGCCGAGATGGCGCGACTGAACCGCGCCTTCCACGAGGCCATCTGCCGCGCCGCGCGCAATCGCTATCTCGACAACGCTTCGCGCGAATTGCAGGATTGGATCGCCCTGCTCGGCCCGACCACCTTCACCGTATCGGGCCGTCCCTCGACCAGTCACGGCGAGCACCGAGGGATTATCGAGGCCATCGCCGCGCGCGACGGCGACAAGGCCGAACAGTTCGCGCGCGCGCATATCCGGGAAGCGCTGCGCTGCCGGCTCAAGTTGCTGCAAAAGCAGTAGGCGTCAGCTCAAGCCTCGAACATTCGCGTCACCAGCCAATAGCCACCAAGCAGGCCGATCACCGCGGACATGGCGTAGACCAGCCTCGCCGCGCGCGCCGGCTCATCCCGACCGACTAGGGTGATCCGGTCCATCAGGCCAAGCACCGGCAGCATCAGCGCGACGATCGCGATCTGCCCGATCTCGACGCCAAGGTTGAAGGCGGCCAGCGCCGGGACGATCGCGTCCGGCGGCAAACCAATTTCCCGAAGCACGCCGGCGAAACCGAAGCCGTGAATCAGGCCGAACAGGAAAGCCAGGCGCCAGCGCTTGTCGACGTCTCGCGAGAAGAAGTTCTCGACCGCCACGAACACGATCGAGGCCGCGATCGCCGGCTCCACGATGCGGCTCGGGATGACCAGGACATTCAACGCCGCGAGCGACAATGTCAGGGAATGAGCGACGGTGAAGGCGGTGACGATCTTGACGACCGGCATCAGCCGGCGCGCCCATAGAACGATTGCTGCCAGGAATGCGACGTGATCGTAGCCGAGGAAGATGTGCTCGATGCCGGTCAGGAGATAGCGCCACATGGTCGAGGACAGCGACGGCGGCTCCTTCGAGAGCGTGACCGTGATATTGTCGGCGTCGAGCAAGGCCTGCGACTCGGACTTGCCCTGCGCGACCAGCACGACCTGACGCGCAGCCTTGTCCTTTTCCGTCAGCACGGTGGAGCGGTAGACGATATCGCCGGCCATGTTCGCGCAGGCAAAGCTGTTGCGATAGACGATGCCGTCACCGTCGGGCAAAATCGCAGCACTGCCCGGGGCACAGGCCGTGCCGCCCCCTGTCACGGCCATATGCGTATCGAGATAGGCAAGGATTGCGGCGCCGGCCGCTTCGACGGCCGCGGGATCGACCGCGTCCTGCTTTGCGTCATACGCCCTGGTGCCGATCAGGCGATCGACATCGCTGCCCTTCAATCCGAGCTCTACCTTCACGATGCGATCGGCGGTCAGCGCCACGCGCGCCGTGACGAGGTTGACCTGATGCGCCTCAGCCGGACGACCGATACCGAGCAGAATCGCAAGCCACAGCAGAAGCGGCCACTTCACGATCCCCGCTCCGTCGCCGTCACGCCAGCACATCCGCCACGACCGCCTTGAGGACATCCCGGACATCGGCTGGCTTCAGCCGGACCTGCAGTCCGCGCTGGCCACCATTGAGATAGACGAGGTCATGCGCAAGCGCGCTCTGCTCGATCACCGCGCCGACCTGCTTGCGCTGGCCGAACGGGCTGATGCCGCCGACCTTGTAGCCGGTGATGCGTTCGGCCTCGGCCGGCTTCATCATCTGCGCCGACTTGCCACCTGCGGCCGCGGCGAGCTTCTTCATCGAGACTTCTTGGTCGGAAGGGACGACCACGCAGACCGGCTTGCCGTCGACCTGCGCCATCAGCGTCTTCAGGACGCGCGCCGGGTCCTCACCGAGCGCGGCGGCGGCCTGGAGCCCGATGCTCTCGGCGTCGGGATCGTACTCATAGGCGTGAACGGTGAAGGCAACACCGGCGGCGTCAAGCGCGCGCGTGGCTGGGGTGACTTTGGACATGGACGGTGTTTACCACCGTCATGGCGGGGAACGAAGCGGTGACAGTTGAGGTGCAATGACCCGCGACAAATTCAGGTGTCGTCCCCGCGCACGCGGGGACCCATAACCCCAGGGAGGAATCTGGCGAAGACTCGTGCTCCGGGACTTCGACCGTCCATAATCGTGAATCACGCGGTATGGGTCCCCGCGTGCGCGGGGACGACACCGAGGGCGCTGCGGGCGCCGTAACGCCTCAGGCTACCTTCCCCTACTCCGCCGCGTCCCGCATCTCGGCGCGCTCCGCCCTGGCTGCGCAGAACTTGAATTCCGGGATCTTGCCGAACGGATCGAGCGCCGGATTGGTGAGCAGGTTCGCTGCCGCCTCGGCGTAGCAGAACGGCATGAACACCATGTTCTCGGGCACGTCACGGTCGGAGCGGACCTTGACCTCGACCGCGCCGCGGCGGGTTTCCAGGCGGATGAAATCGCCGGGCGCGAGCTTCTTCTTCCGCATGTCCTTCGGCGACATGAAGGCGACCGCCTCCGGCTCGATCTGGTCGAGCACCTGGGCGCGGCGCGTCATCGAGCCGGTGTGCCAGTGCTCCAGCACGCGGCCGGTCGACAGCACCATAGGATATTCATCGTCCGGAATCTCGTCCGGCGGGATCACCTTGGCCGGCACGATCTTGCCACGGCCGCTCGCAGTCGGGAAGCCGGTCGTGAAGATGATCTCGTTGCCGGGCTTGTCAGGAGCGTCGGCCGGATAGGTGACCGCGCCTTCGCGCACCAGCCGCTCCCAGCTGATGTTCTTCAGCGACGGCATCAGCTCCGCCATCTCGGTGTAAACGTCGCCGGGCCCGGCATAATTCCAGGGCAGGCCCATGCGCTTGCCGATCTCCTGGATGATCCAGAGATCCTGCCGCGCATCGCCCGGCGGCTTGATCACCTGGCGCGCCAGCTGCACGCGGCGGTCGGTGTTGGTGAACGAGCCCTCCTTCTCGGCGAAGGCCGAGGCCGGCAGGACCACGTCGGCGTGGAACGCGGTTTCGGTGACGAAGAGATCCTGCACCACGAGATGATCGAGCATCGCAAGCGCTTCGCGGGCATGCTGGAGATCGGGATCGGACATCGCGGGGTTCTCGCCCTCGATATACATGCCCTTGATCTCGCCGGCATGGATCGCGTTCATGATCTCGACCACGGTCAGGCCGCGCACCGGATCGAGATCCTGCTGCCACAGCTTCTCGAAAGCACCACGCATGTCGTCGCGGCCGACCGGCTGGTAATCCGGCAGGAACATCGGGATGAGGCCGGCATCGGAGGCGCCCTGCACGTTGTTCTGGCCGCGCAGCGGATGCAGGCCGGTGCCGGCACGGCCGACCTGGCCGGTGATCAGCGCGAGCGCAATCAGGCAGCGCGCATTGTCGGTGCCGTGGACGTGCTGGCTGATGCCCATGCCCCAGAAGATGATAGACGATTTTGCCCGCGCATAGGTGCGCGCCACCTCGCGCAGCGTCTGCGCCGGGATGCCGCAGATCGGCTCCATCTTCTCCGGCGTGAACTCCTTGATCTTCTCCTTGAGGTCCTCGAAGCCTTCCGTATAGCCGGCGATGTACTGGTCGTCGGTCAGGCCCTCGGTGATGATCGTGTTGATCATCGCGTTCAGCATGGCAACGTCCGAGCCGGGCTTGAACTGCAGATGCCTGGTCGCGTGGCGCGATAGCGTCTGCCGCCGCGGATCCATCACGAACAGCTTGGCGCCGTTCTGCTTGACCGCGTTCTTGATGAAGGTCGCGGCGACCGGATGGTTCACGGTCGGGTTGGCGCCGATCACCCAGATCACTTCGGCATCCATCGCGGCAGAGAACGGCGCGGACACCGCGCCCGAACTCAAGCCTTCGAACAGCGCCGCCACCGACGAGGCGTGGCACAGCCGGGTGCAATGGTCGACGTTGTTCGAGCCGAAGCCGGTGCGCACCAGCTTCTGGAACAGATAGGCCTCTTCGTTCGAGCCCTTGGCCGAACCGAAGCCGGCCAGCGCCTTCACACCCTTCTCGTCGCGGATCTTGACGAGCCCCCTGGCCGCGATGTCGAGCGCTTCCTCCCAGCTCGCCTCGCGGAAATGGGTGAACGGATTGGCCGGGTCGACCTGGTCGTTGGCGTCCTTCTTTGCGTTCGGCAGGCGAACCAGCGGCTTGGTCAGCCGATGCGGATGATGGATATAGTCGAAGCCGAAACGACCCTTCACGCAAAGACGATTATGATTGGCGGGGCCGTCGCGGCCCTCGGCATAGATCACCTTCTCGTCCTTGACCTCGTAGGTCACCTGGCAGCCGACGCCGCAGAACGGGCAGAGCGAGTCGACCTTCCTGTCGGCATAGGTCACGCGAGTCTGCTTCTCATCCAGCATCACAGCCGGCATCAAGGCGCCGGTCGGGCAGGCCTGCACGCATTCGCCGCAGGCGACGCAGGTGGACTCGCCCATGGGATCGTCGAAGTCGAACACGATCTTGGCGCCGGCATTGCGGTAGGCCATGCCGATGACGTCGTTGACCTGGACCTCGCGGCAGGCGCGCACGCACAGGCCGCACTGGATGCAGGCATCGAGATTGACGCGCATCGCCGGATGGCTGGCGTCGGTCGCCCAGCGCTCGGCTGCGGGGAAACGGCTCTCGGTGACGCCTGTCGTCTCGGCCCAATGCCAGAATTTGGAATCGGGATCGTGCGAGGTCTCGCGCGCCGGCTGGTCGGCGACGAGCAGCTCCATCACCATCTTTTGCGCCGACACCGCGCGCGCGGACTCGGTCTTCACCTTCATGCCGACCGACGGGGTGCGCTTGCAGGACGCCGCCAAGACGCGCTCGCCCTCGATCTCGACCATGCAGGCGCGGCAATTGCCGTCGGGGCGATAGTCCGGCGCCGGCGAATAACAGAGATGCGGAATGTCGCGGCCCTGGCGCTTTGCGACCTGCCAGATGGTCTCGCCGGGCTTGGCCTCGACCTGCTTGCCGTCGAGTTCGAACGTAATCTTGGTCATTCGGCGCGGCTTCCTTGAACTCGTCAGGGAAATATTTGATCACGGAAGACAGCGGGTTCGATGCCGCCTGTCCGAGCCCGCAGATCGAGGCATCGCGCATCGCCTGGCCCAATTCTTCGAGCAAGGCACGGTTCCAGACCGGCTTTTGCATCAGCAGCGCCGCCTTTTGGGTTCCGACCCGGCACGGCGTGCACTGGCCGCAGCTCTCGTCCTCGAAGAACTTCATCAGGTTCAGTGCGGCCGACCGCACGCTGTCCTTGTGCGACAGGATTACGATCGCAGCCGAGCCGATGAAGCAGCCGTATTTCTCCAGCGTGCCGAAATCGAGCGGGATGTCATCCATCGACGCGGGCAAAATGCCGCCGGAGGCACCGCCCGGCAGGTAGGCGTAGAACTGATGGCCATCGGCCATGCCGCCGCAATATTCCTCGATCAGCTCACGCACGGTAATCCCGGCCGGCGCGAGCTTCATGCCGGGATACTTGACGCGGCCCGACACCGAGAAGCTGCGCAGCCCATGACGCTCGTGACGACCATGGCCCTTCCACCAGTCGGCACCCTTCTCGACGATGTCGCGCACCCACCACAACGTCTCGATGTTGTTGATCAGCGTCGGCAGCCCGAACAGGCCGACCTGGAAAGGATAAGGCGGCTTGTGCCTGGGCAGGCCGCGCTTGCCTTCGATGCTCTCCAGCAGCGAGGATTCCTCGCCGCAGATGTAGGCGCCGGCGCCGCGCCGCATGTGCAGCGTCGGCCCGCCCGGCGGCAGCTTTGCGAACTCGCGCCGCAGGATCTCGCGCGCGGCCGGATATTCGTCGCGCAGATAAATGTAGACGTCGGAGGCCTGCACCACATGCGCCCCGATCAGCATGCCCTCGATGAAACGGTGCGGATCGGTTTCCAGATAGTAGCGGTCCTTGAACGTGCCGGGCTCGCCCTCGTCGCCATTGATCGCCATCAGCCGCGGCCCGGGCTCGCCGAGCACCGCGCGCCATTTGCGCCCGGTGGGGAAGCCGGCGCCGCCGAGGCCGCGCAGCGAGGCGTCGTCGAGTGCCTTCAGCAGATCTTCCTTTGGCAGCTCGCCGGAGCGCAGGCGGCCCAGCAGCTTGTAGCCGCCGCCAGCGACATAGCCGTCGTAGTCGACATATTCGGGCAGATGCGCGTGAGTCTCGCCAGCCTTGGCCGCCGCCATCACATGGGCGACGGTGGCGTGATCGACGAAGTTGTGGCCGACTTCCGCCACGGGCGCAGCATCACAACGACCGACGCAGGGCGCGCGCACGACGCGGATGCCCGGTCCAGCCTTGCTTTGCAGATCTTGCAGCAGCCTCTCGCCGCCGAGCATGGCGCAGGTCAGCGAATCGCAGACGCGGATCGTCAGCGGCGCAATGTCAGGCTCGCCCTCCTTCACCACGTCGAAATGCGCGTAGAACGTCGCGGTCTCGAACACCTCGGCGAAGGCGAGCTTCATCTCGTCGGCGAGCGCCGCCAGATGGGCAGCCGAGATCTGGTGGTACTTGTCCTGGATCAGGTGCAGATATTCGATCAAAAGGTCGCGCCGCCGCGGCCTGTCGCCGAGCAATAGCTCGATCTCGTGCGCGGACGCAGGGTCGACCTGCCGCCCCTTGGGGGTGGCCTTGGCGCGTCGGCGTCCCTCGCCGGGATGCTCGAACGGGCGGACCTGGTGCACGTCGTGACTCATCGATTCGTCTCGCCCTCGTCGTTTAGAACGGCTCCAGTTCTAGCCACTGGCATGCCAGATGCCAAGAAAATTATCATTCTCACGGAAGCAGTTAAGCGCGCAGCCCAAGGGCACCTCTGGATCGCTGCCCGGACGCGGTCTCGCCTTCGTCCAACGCGCCAACTGACAGAACGAAGCCTGAATTGGTTTGGAGATCAATAAAGGCTTCCCATGCTGCGATAGCGAAATCGTATCGAGCTTCCGCTCCGAAGCTGCGGCGGGAGCGCGCATAGTGCGCTCCCGCTCGCGATGAAGGTGCGATCAGAAAATCTTGACCGCACTCTCCAGCGTCTTCCACACGCCCCAGACCAAGGGAACACCGACGAAGGCCCAGAATAACGCCGCCCTGGCGTCGAGCCCGCCAAGGCCGATGCCGTAGGAGCCACGCGGCCCCGCGGCTGCAGCGCTGGCGCTCGCCGCCTGCAACTTGGCGACATCGGCGTCCTTCATGTGCCACTTCGAATCGACCGGCTTGATCAGATAGTTGCAGATCAGGCCTGCGACCAGCATCGCGCAGAGGATGTACATGGTGGTGTTGTAGAGCTGGTCGCGGGGAACGCCGGCCGCGAGCTGGAACTCGCGGATGTAGTTCACCACGACCGGGCCGATGATGCCCGCCGTCGACCATGCCGTCAGCAGCCGGCCGTGGATGGCGCCGACGAACTGGGTGCCGAACATGTCGGCGAGATAGGCCGGCACGGTGGCGAAGCCGCCACCATACATCGAGAGAATGATGCCAAAGCCCAGCACGAACAGCAGCTTCGAGCCCATCGCCGCGAAGGTCGGCGCCAGCGCGTAAAGCACGATGCCGAGGACGAAGAACGTGTAGTAGGTGTTCTTGCGGCCCATGAGGTCCGACATCGAAGCCCAGAAGAACCGGCCGCCGATGTTGAACAATGACAAGAGACCGGCGAAGCCCGCAGCGATTGCTGCGATCGCTGCTTTCTGTTCAACCGAAAGTTGGCTGAAGGTCAGCTCCGGATGCCCGATCAGCTTGCCCGCGAAGATTTCCTGGAGCATGGGCGAGGCCATGCCGATCACGCCGATGCCCGCCGAGACGTTCAGGCAGAGCACCCACCAGATCAGCCAGAATTGCGGCGTCTTGTGCGCGTTGTCGAGGTGCACGTGGTGCTCGGTGATCATCGACTTCTTCTCACTCGGCGGCGTCCAGCCCTCGGGCTTCCAGCCGGCCGGCGTCACGCGATAGGCGAAGGCGCCGATCATCATGAAGACGAAATAAACCACCCCCATCGTGACGAAGGCCTCCCAGACACCGACGGAGCTGGGCGTCTTGAAGTAGTTGATCAGAGATTGGCCAGGGGCGCTCCGATCATGGCACCGCCGCCGAATCCCATGATGGCCATGCCGGTCGCCATGCCGCGGCGGTCCGGAAACCATTTGATCAAGGTCGACACCGGGGAAATGTAGCCGAGCCCAAGTCCGACGCCGCCGATCACGCCGCAGCCAAGCCACATGATCCAGAGCTGGTGGACGTAGACGCCGAAGGCACCGATCAGAAGCCCGCCGCCCCAGCAGCAGGCGGCGACGACGCCAGCCTTGCGCGGACCGGCGCGCTCGAGCCAGCCACCCCAGATCGCGGCGGAGACGCCGAGCAGGACAAAGAACAGCGTGTACATCCACCCGAGGCTCGCGACCTTCCAGTCGCAGCTCGTTGTGAACAGCTCCTGCCACAGCGTCATGTCCGGACAGGCCTTCGGCGCGGTGATGCCGATCGCACGCGACAGCGGCAGCCAGAACACCGAGAAGCCGTAGGCCATACCGATGCACAGATGGATGCACAGCGCCGCCGGCGGCACCAGCCAGCGATTGAAACCGGCCGTCGCGATCGTGCGTTCACGATCGAGCAAGCCGGAAGCACCAACCGGTGCAAGAACGGTATCGGCAGTCGTCATAAGCATTCCCTCCCAAGCGCGGCCTTGCCGGCACATCGGTTTGAGACCGGCCGTGCGTGCCTTGCGGCCGCGCATGACAGGTCGGACTTCATGTCGAAGTGGAAGGTCTGGTGCGCATCGCGCCATGTGCGCCGAACAAGCAGCTGATCGCGAGTGATGCCCCTTCGCCTCGCAAGCAGCGTTGCCATGACGGCTTCGCGCCCTCGTTCCCCCTCAACACCCTGTCTTGAGATGAGCAACGCGCGTGCCAGTCGTCGCGCCATGATGATTCAACGACTTCCCGCATTGCAATATATTGCAGAGGACAGAATGTCCCGAGGTCCTCGGACAAAATGTCCAATCAGCTCGCTTCCCGGCAGCCACACCGTGAATGTGCTTCCAGAACCGACGCGGCTCTCGGCCGTGATCTGTCCGCCTTGGCGCTTGATCAGCGTCTGGCTGATGGAGAGGCCGAGCCCCGTGCCTTGCCGTCGTTTCGTGGTGTAGAAGGGGTCGAATATCTTCTCGATCACCTCAGTGCTCATGCCGATGCCGGTGTCCGAGACCTCGATGGCGACGCCTTGATGGCCGTCGCGCTCGGCATCGAAGGAGCGGAGCGTCAGGGTTCCGCCGTCCGGCATGGCGTGAATCGCGTTGACGATGAGATTGACCAGGACCTGCTGCAGCTCGCTGCGGTTCATTAGCACCAGCCGGCTGGCGCGGTCGTCCCTGACCACGGCGATCTCGGTCTTGTTCAGAAGATGCTGCACCAGCGGCAGACAGTCGGAAATGACGCTGGCCGGCGCATGTCGCTCGACATAACCGGCATATTCCTCCGGCCTTGCAAACTGCAACAGCTTGGTCACGATCTGGCTGATGCGGTGAATCTGCTCGTCGAGCAGGCGAAACTCGACCTTCGCCTTGTCGGCATCGGCCCCGAACACGCTGCGGATGACGTCGAGATTGCCCTGCATCACCGCGATCGGATTGTTGATCTCGTGCGCAACGCCGGCGGTGATCTCGCCGATCGCAGCCAGCTTCTCGGACATGATGAGCTGCTTGGTGGTTGCCTCGAGCTTGAGATTGGCGTGCTCGAGGTCCCGGGTGCGCTCCCGCACGCGGACATTCAGTTCCTCATTCCATTCCCGGAGCTGTCGGTCGCGTTCCTGGATCTGGTCGAGCAGGCTGTCGAGATGAACCGCGACGCGGCCGATCTCGTCACCCAGCACCGGCATCTTGGTGCGGGCGGAGAGGTTGCCGCGCTCCACCTCGGTGATCGTCGCCGTGACGCGCTCCAGCGGCATGAAGATGGAGGTCGCCCAGCGCAGGAAGATCGGTACGGTCGCGGCGGTGATCGTGATGAACGCTGCGATGATGATCACCAATGTCTGGTATTTGGCCTCGCTGAACGGCTTCTCCAGGAAACCGACATAGAGCATGCCGACGCGCTTGCCGTAACTGTCGACCAGCGGCTCGTAGGCGGAGATGTACCAGTCATTGACCACGAAAGCGCTGTCGAGCCAGGTGCGCCCCTCGCCCAGCACGGCCGAGCGCACCGCCGCCGACACGCGCGTGCCGAGCGCGCGCCGTCCCTCGAACAGGCGGACATTGGTCGATATCCGCACGTCGTCCAGGAACAGCGTCGCGGTGCCCTGGCTGCCCTCCGGCAGGCTCGCCGCGCGATAGACGAGATCGTTGATCGTGTCGATGAATTCGAGATTCTGGTTGAGCAGGGTGCCGCCGACCAGCGCAGCGGCGCCACCGTCGGGTAGCATCGCCCGACTCGCCGCATGCACGACCATGCCGCGCGTCTCCGTGCTGCGGTCGGTCGGCACCGCGTTCGGGGTCGGCACAAGGTCCAATCGCGCGCGCCCGGCCAGGGCCGGCGAGATGGCGGCGAGCTCGTCATTGCCGAAAATGTCGACGCCGGTCGCAGGGACCTCGCCCGACAGCGCCGATGTGATGATCGGCCAGTCACTCCTCGGTCGATGCTGCAACGGCGGCGACGAGGCCAGGACGTCGCCGCGACCGTTTATCAGATACAGGAAATCGAGACCGGTTTCCTTGCGGGTCTCCTCGAGCAGATCCTGCAGGGAGCCGCGGGCATCCGGCGCCAGCACCTCGTGGAAGCGAGCCGACAGGCTGAGCGCCCGGATCTGAACGCCGGTCTTTTCCAGGATGCGGGCGAGATATTGGTGGGCGATGGTGAGATCGCCGTTCACCTTGGAGATCAGGGCCGCATCGAATTTCGCGTTCCACCGATAGATCGCAACACCGAGCAGGAGCGGCAGGATGACCAACATCGGCAGCAGCGCGATCGCGAGCAACCGGAATCGGACGGAGCGTCCCCGCACGGGCTCGCCGGTGCGGCCGGCCGCATCAGACATCCCACAACGCGCATTTGCGGTCGATGGTCTTGCGCGAGATACCGAGGCGCCGGGCCGCCTCCTCGCGATTGCCATTGACCTCCTTCAGCACGCCGAGAATGTGACGGCGCTCGAGTTCTGCGAGACTGTCGGCAGGCGCCGACTGACCGTTATTGCGGGGACCCGCGAAATCGTCGGGGAAGGCGCCGAGGATCAGCGTGCGCTCGATCAGATTGCGCAGCTCGCGCACATTGCCCGGCCAGTCATAGCTTGCGAGCGCCGCCCGCACCGAGGCGTCGATCGGCACCGGCGGCATGCCGAGCTGCACCGACAGCTTGCTCATGAAGATGGTGGCGAGCTCCTGCACGTCATCGCCGCGATCCTTCAGGAGCGGCAGGCGGATCTGCATCACATTGAGCCGGTAGAACAGATCGGCGCGGAAGCGGCCCTTTTCGACCTCCTGCTGAAGCTCGGCATTGGTCGCGAAGATGAAGCGCAGGTCGACCGGAACTTCACGCTCGGAGCCAACCGGACGGACGCGGCGATCTTCGAGCACGCGGAGCAGCTTGCTCTGCATCGGCAGCGGCAGCTCCCCGATCTCGTCGAGGAACAGTGTGCCGCCATGCGCATACAGGAACAGGCCCTCGCGGCCCGAATCGGCGCCGGTAAAGGCACCTTTGATGTGTCCGAACAGCTCGGCCTCGATCATTTCGGGCGGGATCGCCGCGCAATTCACGGGCACGAAGGGCTTGTCGGCGCGGTCGGACAGCGAGTGGATCGAGCGCGCTGCCACTTCCTTGCCGGTGCCGGATTCACCGGTGAGGAGAACCGAGGTCGGCAGGCGTGCGACGCGCGCGATGGTCTCACGCACGCGCAGCGTCGCTGTCGACTGTCCGATCAGATTGTCGCGCAGAAAGGTGCGGTCGGACGAGGCACGCAGAGCGTAGCGCAGGACAAAATTCTCGCGCTGGAGGCGGACGCGGTCGAGGCATCGTGCCACCGCGTTGAGGATCTGGTTGGAGCGGAACGGCTTGAGCACGAAATCGGCCGCACCGGCGCGCAGGGCCTGGATCGCGGTGTCGAGGTCGGCATAAGCGGTGATGAGGATCGCGTCCGCGAAAAAGCCGACGGCGCGCTGCTCGGCGAGCCAGTCGACGCCGTTCTTGCCGGGCATGATGTTGTCGAGAATGACGACGTCGTAGCGGTTGGAATCGAGCTTGCGCGAGGCCTGGTCGGTATCGGCCGCCTCGTCCACCAGCTTGCAGCGCGGCGCAAGCGTGCGCACAAGGAAATTGCGCATGCCCGGCTCGTCGTCGACGATCAGGATGGAGGCCTGCGCCAGCGCGCTGAACTCCGGCCCTGCAGCCGTCTTGCCGGGCTTGACGACAGGCTCGCGTCCCACCGCGGGACTTGCGGCTGCGCTTGCCCTCGATGTTGAGAAAGTCATGCCCGATGTCTTAGGTTTGAGAGTCTTAGGTTTGAGATCATCCACCGCAATAATCGGTCTTTCGCATTGCAGCGAAACACCGGCCGTTTCCCCGCAGGCCGCAGCATAGTCAAGCGTCGCCGCCGTGAACATTCGCCCTTCTACGGGGCGCCGCTCTTTTCGACCAGGAACACGATGCGCGCCTCGTTGCGCTCGGTGATCTCGACCTTGTCGCCGGTCTCGCGGATCAGGTTCGGAATGTCAATCACCGACAACGGATCGGTGCAATGAACCTCGAGCTGATCACCCGGCTGCAAAGGCTTGAGCGCCTTGCGCGTCTTCAGGGCGGGCAGCGGGCATTTCAGTCCGGTGAGATCGAGCATGGTTCTGGTCATGGCTGCAACATGGCGGGACCGATCGATCGCGTCAACGCAAAGGCGCCTAGAGCAGATCGGCGTAGGACACGAAACCGACGACCTGCCCCGGCTCGACATTGGTGATGTCCTCGCCGAGTTCGACGAGGCCGTCGGTCTCGACCAGCGAGGACAACAGTCCGGCCCCTTCGCGCGGAAACTTGATCGCCTCGAGCCCGCCGTCCTGCGCGCGCCGCAGCGAGGCCCGCACATATTCGCGCCGGCCTGCCTTCTTCTTGTAAGTGAACGCCGCCCGCAGCGGGATGGGCGTCAGCGGCTCCGGCAAGCCACCCGCGAGCGCCAAGACCGTCGGTCGCACCACATGGACGAACGTCACGAAGCTCGCGACGGGATTGCCGGGCAATCCGATCAGCGGCGTGCCGTCGATGATGCCCATCGCCACGGGACGGCCGGGCTTGATCGCCATCCGCCACAGCACCAGCGAGCCGATGCTCTCCACCGCCGCCTTGACGTGATCCTCCTCTCCGGTCGAGACGCCGCCGGTGGTGAGGATCAAATCATGGTCACCTGCGACCTGCTTCAGGCCGCTCGCAAGCGACGTCCGCTCGTCGCGCAGAATGCCGAGGTCGCTGACCTCGCAGCCGAGCCGCCGCAGCATCGCCATCAGCATGAAACGGTTGGAATCGAACAGCTGCGAGGCGCCGCGCGGCTCGCCCGGCGAGGTCAATTCGTCGCCGGTCGAGAACACGGCGACACGGATGCGCCTGACGACGTCGAGCCTTGTCAGGCCGAACGCGGCAGCAAGGGCGACATGCTGCGGTCGCAAGCGCTGGCCGGCGCGGAGCGCGACGTGCCCCTGCGGAATGTCCTCGCCTGCGGGACGGACATTGGCCCCACGCTTCAGCCCCGGCGGCAGCACGATCCTGCCGGAATCATCGATGCGGACGTCCTCCTGCATGAAGACGGTCTCCGCATCCGGCGGCATCGGCGCGCCTGTGAAGATGCGCGCGGTGTGACCGGGCTTGATCGGCGCTTGCACAAGACCGCCGGCCTGGATGCGACCGTCGAGCGGAAACGCCCGTTCGGCGCTGTCCGGAAGGTCGGCGTTGCGCAGGGCGTAGCCGTCGACGGCAGAGTTGGTGAACGGCGGCAGCGGCAAAGGTGCGGCCACATCGTGCGCGAGCACGCGCCCGTCGGCATCGACCAGCGCCACGGTTTCGAGATCGACAATCGCGTTGACGCGCGTCGTGATGAGGCGAACGGCCTCGTCGACCGACATCATCGGGCCGCCAAAGGCAAAGCAATCGTCCGATAGTTGCGCCATGGTGCCTCGTCAGCGTATGGCGGTGCTTCTCGCTACCGCTTCCTCGACCGGCATCGCCGCCCGGAGCAGCAACGCGGCTACGGCGGGGATATCATCGAGATGGACGGTCGGCAGCCGGGTTTCAACCGCCGCATCGGTCGCGATACCGGCAATTCCGGGATCGTCGGGAAACAGCAACGGCTTGGCATTGGCGGCGCGGTGCACCTCGATCTTGCGATGCGGCTCCCGCTTGAAGCCCTCGACCACGACGAGATCGACCGCGGAGAGCTTGCTCAATAATTCCGGCAGCCGCGGCTCCGCCGCACCGCGCAATTCATGCATCAAGGCCCAGCGATTCGACGACGCCACCAGCACCTCCGCCGCACCAGCCTCGCGATGGCGCCAGGAATCCTTGCCGGGCACGTCGACGTCGAACTGGTGATGCGCATGCTTGATGACGGAGACGCGCAGGCCCTGCGCGTTGAAATGCGGGATCAACCGCGTCAACAGCGTGGTCTTTCCCGCACCGCTCCATCCTGCAAGGCCGATGACTTTCATGCCCTTCGATCTCCGCCAACGGCTCGCTGGCCGATGGAACTCCGGCCCCCTCCCCCGTCATTGCGAGCGGAGCGAAGCAATCCAGACTGCCGCCGCGGAAAGATGCTGGATTGCTTCGCTGCGCTCGCAATGACGAGCGGAGGCATTTTGCCCATTCCCAACCATGCTTATATCGGCTTGACCCGAATGTCATGCTAACCTCGCCGCCATGATGAAGATCGACAAAGCCCCGGTGCCCCTGATCATCCCGAACCCCGACGACCCGCGCCTGACCCAGAGCGTGATCGGGACCGACCAGACCGGCGCCAGGGTAGAGATCAAGGTCCCGATGGAGCGGCCACTGACGCTCTACCTGAATGCCCAGGAGATCGTCACCATGATGACGATCGGCGACTACCCCGAATATCTGGCGCTCGGCTATCTCCTGAACCAGAACATGCTGAAATATAACGACGTGGTCACCGAGGTCGAGTACGACGACGACCTCCAGGTGGTCGTCGTGCGCACCTCACATCACACCAATTTCGAGGCCAAGCTGAAGAAGCGCACGCAGACCTCGGGCTGCGCGCAAGGCACCGCCTTTGGTGATCTGCTGGAGGCGGTCGAGAGCGTCGCGCTGCCGAAGGCCGAGCTGCGCACCTCCTGGCTCTACCAGCTGACGCAGACCATCAATACCATGCCCTCGCTCTATCTCGAAGCCGGCGCGATCCATGGCTGCGTGTTGTGCAAGGAAGGCACCCCGCTCTGCTACACCGAGGACGTCGGTCGCCACAACGCCGTCGACAAGATCGCGGGCTGGATGTACCGCCACGGCGTCGAACCTGGCGACAAGATCCTCTACACCACCGGACGTCTCACCTCGGAGATGGTGATCAAGACCGTCCGCATGGGCATTCCGATTCTGGTGTCGCGCTCCGGCTTCACCGCCTGGGGCGTCGATCTCGCAAGGCAGGTCGGGCTGACGCTGGTGGGACGCACCCGCGGAAAGCGCTTCATTGCGCTCGCGGGCGGGGAGCGCATCGTCTACGACCAGAACCTTGCTTATGTCGAGGAGGAGTCGGCCAAGCACAAGCGCAAGGGTGAAGGTGGTGACGACTAGGATTCCGGCAACGAGCGTTCCGTCGACTCTTGGCGTGCTGCTCGCCGGCGGCCTGGCACGGCGCATGGGCGGCGGCGACAAGCCGATGCGCACCATTGGCGGCCGCACCATCCTGGAGCGCGTGATCGCGCGCCTTTCGCCCCAGTGCAGCGGGCTGATCCTCAACGCGAACGGCGATCCCGCCCGCTTTGCTGCGTTCGGACTGCAGGTCGTCGCCGACGACGTGCCCGGCTTTCCCGGCCCCCTCGCCGGCATCCTCGCTGCGCTCGACTGGGCCGCGACGAACCGGCCGGAAATCGAATGGGTGCTCAGCGCCGCCGGCGACTGCCCGTTCCTGCCGCGCGATCTCGTCGCACGGCTGCATGACGCACGCGCGCGTGAGCATGCGCAGCTTGCGGTCGCCGCGTCAGGCCAGCAGTCGCATCCGGTGATCGGCCTGTGGCGCGTCGCCTTGCGCGACGAGCTGCGCCACGCGCTGGTCGTCGAGGACCTCCGCAAGATAGACCGCTGGACCGCACGTTATCCGCTCGCAACTGTGACGTGGCCGGCAGAGCCGCTCGATCCGTTCTTCAACGCCAACACGGCCGAGGACATCTCCGAGGCCGAGCGGCTGGCGGCGCTGGATGAGGCATCCTAGCAGCTTCAAGATTTCGGAAACTCGTTGAGCAGCTGCGCCCAGATGATCGCGAACGCGATGAGGCCGCAGAGGCCGACGACAATGGTGAACCGTGGCAAGCGTCCGATCGCAACCAGCAGCCAGGCCGGCAGGAAGAACAGCACGAAGATCATACCCAGCGGAAACACCGCGAGCCATTGAAAGCCACTGCCATCCCCGGGCGGGACATTCGCAATGTAGTAGAAGGTGTAGAGCCAGAACAGCGTGCCGGCCGCTGCGACGAGTGCAGCAACCTTGCGGAAATTTGGGGACGTTGACGCGGTCATGATCTGGCTCACGTCCCTTGGTCGCAGCGGCGGCCGTCAGAGTTCATGGCCCTCGAACCGGACGGGAGCGCGCCGCTGAGGCCGCCAGCGGCACCGACCAGGCCCCATAACCATAAACCCTCTCGTGTGGTCCTTTCCTCCAGCCGGATCTTGGCGCGCGAGGCCTCCGGTAACGGGCTATGCGGACCGGAATCCGGCCCGCTCCAGCGCCGCGCGCGCCTCGTCCGAGCCGAGTGCGTCGAGAAAGGCCCGCACGGCCGGCCGGTCTTTGCGCGCCGTCACCAGTGCGAAGTCATAATGCTCTTCCGCCAGCGGAATGAAGCCGAGGCCGACCGCATGTGCGACCGGCGCGATGGTCATGCCCCAGTCGGCGCGGTGCTGGGCGACGGCCGCTGCAACCGCATTGTGCGAACGTGGCTGGTTCCAGTAGCCCTCCGGCCGGACGCCGCCGAGCAGCCGGTCGATCAGGATACGTGTGCCAGCGCCCTGGTTGCGGTTGACCATGATGCAGGTGGAGTCAGCGAGCGCGGCAGCAACAGCGTCCTCTGCGCTCAGACCCTCGAAACGTTCGTCGCCCTTGCGGAAGACGATGCCCTGCATCCGCCGCCAGCCGGCGACGAGCTCGAGTCCTTCGACGAGATAAGGTGTGTTGTAGGTCTCGCTTCGATCGTCGAACAGGTGGATCGGCGCGAGGTCGCATTCGCCGCGCCTGGCCGCCGCAAGCCCGCCGAGGCTGCCGACCGCGATTGAGCGCACCGTCAGGCCGGCATGCGCGAGCGGTGCAGTAACGAGATCGAGGCCGGTGCAATGGCTGCCGACGATGACGAGATCGGGTACGCGCACATGCGGCGTGAACAGCGTCACTTCGGCTTCAGCCCCGGCCGGCATCTGATCCGCCAGCGCATCGATGCGCAGAAAGCCATCGGCCTGCGCAAATGACGTGATCGCGCCAGACCCCTTGCCGGAGGGATAGGCGATCAGGCGACCCTTGCCCTCGACCAGCGAGACCATGACGAATTCGGTGCGACCGAGCTCGGAGGCGATGCGCACCGGCACGGTCGCGTTGACCTTGGCATCGGAGCGCGGCGGCAGGCCGGCCATCTTGCGCAGCACCGGCACGATCATGTCGTGGAAGGTGAACATCGCCGAGGTCGGAAAGCCCGGCAGGATCACCACCGGCTTGCCATCGCACACCGCAAGGCACAGCGGCTTGCCGGGCTTGAGCGCAACGCCATGCGCAATGATGCCGGGTGCGCCGAGTCGGCCGATGATGCGATGGGAGAGATCGCCCGCGCCTTTCGACGTACCGCCCGACAGCACCAGCATGTCGGAGTCCGCAAGCGCGCGGCGCATGGCCGCTTCGAGCCTGGCTTCATCGTCGGGAATGGCACCGAGGAAGACGGCCTCGCCGCCATTCTCGTCGACCGCGGCCGCGACGATGGCGCCGTTGGTATCGTAGATTTCGGCAGGCGCGACCGGCTGGCCGGGCTGCACCAGTTCGTCGCCGGTGGAGATCACGGCAACCCGCGGCTTGCGCACGACACTCACCTCGGCAATGCCGCAAGCCGCCAGCATGCCGATCTCGCGCGAGCCGATGAGAGTGCCGGCGCGTAGCAGCGCCTCGCCGCGCGCGATATCGGATCCGGCGTACGAGACGAATTGCCCCGGCGAGACGGCGCGACGGACGTCGATCGCATCGAGGGCTGCCGGCTGGGTGTGCTCGACCATGACCACGGCATCGGCGCCGCGCGGCAGCGGAGCGCCGGTGGCAATCGGCGTCGCGGTCGCGGCCACCACCTGCAGCGTCGGCGCGGTGCCGCAATGAATCGTCTCGCCATTCAGCGCGAGGCGCACGGGCGCGCCCTCGCCGGCCGCCGCGAGATCTGAGGAGCGCACCGCAAAACCGTCAACATTGGAGCGGTCGAATGGCGGCACGTCGATCGGTGCGGTGACGTCTTCTGCGAGCGCGGCACCGAGTGAAGCCGCGAGCTTACGCGTTTCGCTCGGAAGCACGCGCGGAAACAAGGCCGCCTCGAAGCGCGCCAGGGCTTCCTCGCGCGAGAGGATCTTGAGAAACTGCTCCTGCTCGAGCGCGCTGCGGTCTGGTGATTTCGGGATCATCGTCATGCCAGGACCCATATCATTCCCGAATCAGATGGGCATCGACCGGCGTACCTGCCGCATATCCCTCGTGACTGGCGGGAATGAGCAGCCACGCGTCCGCACGGGCCATGGCCTGAAGCGGCCATTCGCCCACGGCAAGCGGCATCCAGGCGCGAGGTTCCCCGGCCAGCAAGGCGATCTCGGCGATTCCGACGCCGGATGCGATTTTTCGCGCAAGCGGCAAGGTCACCCGTCGGCGCGGCCGGCGCGCCGACAGACGATCGACCAGCGGCAGCACGAGCGCGAGCCACACCGCAAGCGCATGATCGGGCGAGCCGGGCAAGGCGACGACGGGAACCTGTCCGAGCCGTCCGATGGCGGCGGTGCGTCCGGGCTGCAGCGCAAGGCCGTGCGCCAGCACCGTACCGCGCCGGGCCAGGGCCGTGATGGCAGCGTCCTGGCGGCCCACCGCGCTGCCGCCGATCGTCAGCAGGAGATCGCAAGAGGACGCATCGAGCACATCGGCAATCGATGCTTCGTCGCGTGCTCGAGCTTGACGCGTTTCCACGTCGAGTCCCGCCGCCCGCGCGAGCCCGGCGATGATATGCATCGTTGCCGTTGCGCCCGGCACATTGACAATGTGCAGCCGGGGCCGCCGCACGCCGAGCTTCTCCAGACCGGCAACGCGCGCGATCAAGAGATCAGCCGCGCCGACCGGATGGCCCTCGGCGCCGGCAGGCGCACCTTCCGCGATGTCGCTGCCGGCGCGCCGGACGCCCTGTCCGGGCACCCCCTCCGCCAGCACCTGCGCGAGCGGTCCCGACACCTCCACGGCATCGGCATCGAGCACACAGTCGGATCCCGCCGGCATCGCTTCGCCGGCCTCGACCCACACCGGCACGCTTGTCAAAGGCAGCGGCGAGTATGAGGATGCGCCGACGAGATCGTTGGCGCATAGCGCCCAGCCGTCCGCCGCGGCAATGTCGCGCGAAGGATAGGCGGCAAGTTGCGGAGTGCCCGCCGCGACGAAGCCGATCGCTTCTGCGCACGGCACCTGCACCGGCGCGACGGGATCAACGCCTCGCAGTAACGCGGCGAGGGCGGTGTCGAGCGGCGTCAGCGATGGCGGCAGGCGCTGGGTCATGCGCCATGATGGACCATGCATCGCCCGGTTTGGCAACCGCCGGCGATACGCGCCTCAACCGCCCGACCTGTCCGAGTTGGGGAAGAACAGCTGCTGCCCGTCGACCTTGTAGCCGGCGATCGCCGTCTGTCCCTCCGGCGATGTCAGCCAGTCGATGAAGGTCTGCCCGAGGTCTTTCTTCACGTTCGGGAACTTCGCAGGGTTGACCAGCATCACGCCGTACTGGTTGAGCAGCCGCCTGTCGCCTTCGACGACGATGTCGAGATCGCCGCGATCCTTGAAGGCGATCCAGCTGCCGCGGTCCGACAGCACATAGGCATTCGCGGCGCGCGCCGCGTGAAGCGCCGAGGCCATGCCCTGCCCGGCCTCGCGATACCAGGGTCCCTTGGCGCCAGCGATGTCGATGCCGGCCACGATCCAGAGCGCGAGTTCCGCGGCGTGGGTCCCCGACCGATCACCGCGCGTCATGAACGGCGCGCCCTTGGCCTCGATCGCCTTCAGCGCCGTTGCGATGTCCTTGCCCTTCACGCCCGCGGGGTCGCTCTTCGGCCCTATCAGCACATAATCGTTGTACATCACGTCGTAGCGCTTCACGCCGAGACCATCGGCGACGAACTTCTCCTCCTGGGCCCGCGCATGCATCAGCACGACGTCGACCTCGCCCCGTCGCGCCCCGTCGAGCACTTCGTCGGCGCGCCGCGCGATCACGGTGACCTCGATGCCGGCCTTGTCGCGGAAGATCGGCAGCAGATAATCGAGCAGGCCGGACTCCTGCGTCGCCGTGGTCGTGGCGAGGACGATGCCGCGGTCCTCCGCGGACGACGCCGCAACGCCCGAGGCAAGCCCGCAGAGAAGCGCAAATACAACGGACAGGCGGCCCATGATCGGGGTTCCCCTCAGCTATGACGCGATCATGATGATGAGCGATTGCGCCGCACTCGTGACGCGTTTTCGCGCGGCATGATCGGGAAATTTCGGCAAGGCCGCCGAGCGCATCGCGCGAGCGATTGATTCAGGATCGTTCACCAAAGCAGAAATCGCGCGTGCGGGATGTATTGCAAAGCAGCGAGATGATCGGGCATGGTTCCCGCCGACAAAAAATCTGAAATGCAGAATTCCACCTGCGTCGGGCGTCAAAAAGAAGCAATAATTTGCATAGGAATGCAGGATGGAATTCCTGACGACCAGCGAAGCCGCCGACTATCTTCGGCTCGGCGAACGCAAGCTTTACGAACTCGTCACCACCGGTTCGATCCCCTGCACCAAGGTGACGGGGAAATGGCTCTTCCCGCGGCACGAACTCGACCTCTGGGTCCTGTCGGGACTGGCGCGTCCGGCCGGCATGTTGATCGCGGAGCCGCCGCCGATCGTCGGCGGCAGCCAGGACGAACTGTTGGATTGGAGCCTGCGCGAATCCGGCTCTGGCCTGGGATCGATGAGCGAGGGCAGCGCGCGCGGGCTCGAGCGCCTGCAGCGCAACGAGGTGATGGCCGCGGCGGTGCACTTCCACGCCTTGAACCCCTCCGACAATCTCGCCAGCGACGCCAGTATCGAAGTTCTGCGGGCCGCGCCGGACCTGCATGACGCCGTGCTGGTCGCGTTCGTGCGCCGTGAAGAAGGGCTGGTGCTGCCACACGGCAATCCCAAGCGGCTGCACAGCCTGACCGATGTGCTCGCACTCGGCGCCCGGATGGCGATGCGGCAACAGGGCACGGGCGCGCAGATGCTGCTCGACGTGCTCCTGAAGCGCGCGGGCGCCTCGACGCGCGATTTGCACCGCATCGAAACGGCGGCCCTGACCGGCCCGGATCTTGCCGAACTGGTCCGCGCCGGCCAGGCCGATTGCGGCATCGCGACCCGCGCGGCGGCGCGCTCGGCCGGTCTCGATTTCGTGCCGCTGGTCTGGGAGAACCTCGACCTCGCGATGCGGCAGCGCAGCTATTTCCGCCCTGCCATGCAGGCCGTGCTCCGCTTCCTGAACGAGCGGCGGCTGCGCCAGCGCGCCGACGAGCTGACCGGCTACGATCCCTCGCCTGCAGGACTGATCCGCTTCGCGGCCTGACGTTGACGCCCGCCCCCGAATAGTTGCAAAAGAAACCAATTCAGCCGGGCCGTACCCGGACGCAACACCGGCCAACGAGCCGGCTCAGGGGAGGACAAACGTGAATCCAACCAGATTTGGACTGCCGGTCGCGGCCGCCATGACGGCGGCCTTGCTGTCGGGCACGGCGTCGGCACAGGTGTCCGACGACGTCGTCAAGATCGGCGTGCTCACCGACATGAACGGCCCCGCCTCCGCGCCGACCGGCCAGGGCTCCGTGACGGCGGCGCAGATGGCGATCGACGATTTCGGCGGTACCGTGCTCGGCAAGCCGATCAGCATCGTGATCGGCGACCACCAGCTCAAGGCCGATATCGGCGGCACGATCGCGCGGCGCTGGTACGACGTCGACCAGGTCGATCTGATCGTCGACGTGCCGGTCTCCGCCGTCGGCCTCGCGGTGCAGAATGTCGCCAACGAGAAGAAGCGGCTGTTCATCACGCATTCCACGGGCACCGCGGATTTCCACGGCAAGTTCTGCTCGCCTTACGCGATCCAATGGGTGTTCGACACTCGCGCGCTCGCGGTCGGCACCGCGGATGCGGTGGTCAAGCGCGGCGGCGACAGCTGGTTCTTCATCACCGACGACTACGCCTTCGGCCATTCGCTGGAGCGCGATGCGTCCGCCGTCGTCACCGCCAATGGCGGCAAGGTGCTGGGCTCGGTGCGGCCGCCGCTGGCAACCCCCGACCTCTCCTCCTTCGTGCTGCAGGCCCAGGCCTCCAAGGCCAAGATCATCGGCATTGCCGCCGGTCCCCCCAACAATATGAACGAGATCAAGACCGGTTCGGAATTCGGCGTGTTCAAGGGCGGCCAGCAGATGGCGGCGCTGCTCGCGCTGATCACCGACATCCACGGCCTCGGCCTGCAGGCGGCGCAAGGCCTGCTCCTGACCACCTCGTTCTACTGGGACATGGACGACAAGACCCGCGAATGGTCGAAGCGCTATTTCGCCAAGTTGAACAAGATGCCGTCGATGTGGCAGGCCGGCGTCTATTCCAGCGTGATGCACTATCTCAACGCCATCAAGGAGACCGGCACCGACGATCCGCTCAAGGTGGCCGCCAAGATGCGCGAGAAGCCGATCGAGGATTTCTTCGCCCGCAACGGCAAACTGCGCGAGGACAATCTGATGGTGCACGACCTCTGGCTGGTGCAGGTGAAGACGCCGGAGGAGAGCAAATATCCGTGGGACTATTACAAGATCCTCACCACCATCTCCGGCGACAAGGCGTTCGGGCCACCGGACCCGGCCTGTGCGCTGGTGAAGAAATGATGGTGGCGAGTGGCGAATGGGGAGTAGCGAATGGGGACGCCTCCATTCGCTATTCGCAACTCGCCACTCGCTATTTCACCACGGCGATCTCGCGAAAGTATTTCATCACGCCCGGATGGATCAGCTCCATCTTCGGTGCCGCCGCGACCGTGTTTGCGGCCGTCGTCTCGCAGGCCTGTGCGAGCCTCTTGCAGAACGTCACTTCTGCGCCGTGCAGCGTTCTCGCGAGGCGATAGGCGACATCGTCGGGCAGGTCCTCGCGCGTGAGGACAAAGCTCCAGGAGCCGAGCGAGGCGATCGGCTCCGTCTGCTTCGGATAGGAGCCGGCCGGCACGGTGAGCGGCTTCAGGAACGCGTGCCTGGCACGGATGCGCGTGATCTCTTCGGCAGTGGGCGCGATGAAGCGCGCGCCTGCCGGGCTCGATGCCACCGCGGCAAAGCCGGGCCAGCCGATGCCGGCCCCCCACAGCGCGGCGACGCGGCCGTCCTCGACCATCGCCGGGCCGTCGCCGGCGCGGTCGAGATAAACAGCCTTGAAGTCCTCGTCCTGCTTCAGGCCGAGCCCGTCCAGCACATAGCGCGCCAGGATCGGCAGGCCCGAGCCTCTCGCGCCGAAGGCAACCGGCTGGCCGACGAGATCGCGGATCGTCTTGTAGGGACTGTCCGCGCGCACCACGAACATGCCGGGGTTGGAATAGATCGCGGTCAGGATCTTCAATCGCACCGGCGCACGGCCGATGCCCGCGAAGGCCTCATAGGCCGGCTCGCCCGCGACCAACGCGAGATCGAGCTCGCCTTTCTCGAGCAGCGGGATGTTCTCGTTACTACCCCTGGTGTTGCGCGGGACGATGGAGACTTGCGGATCGGCCGCGTTCATCACCTCCGCGAAGGCGTTGCCATAGAGCGGAAAGCCGCCGCCGGGCGTCGCGGTGCCGAGGCTGATTGTCTGGCTGATCGTCTGGCTGGTCGTCGTGGTCGGAATGGCCGTGCCTCCGGTCTGGGCAGCAGCGGGACTTGCGAGCAGCGCCGCACCGAGAAGGGTCATCGCGAATCTCATGGTCGCTCCTGGCGGACCTGCGTCAACACCGACTTGCGACGATATAGGCAGCGCCCCGATTTTGTGAAAGCATGCAGCCAACGACAATAAAGCAATGGGAGACGTCATGGTGCGAATTTTGCGTCACGGTTTGTTCGGGCTCGCAGTCCTCTTAGGTCTTTTCAGCACCACCCCTCCCGCCTCCGCCGCCTATCCCGACCGTCCCGTGCACTGGCTGATCGGCTTCGCCGCCGGCGGCCCGGTCGACATCGTGGCGCGGATCATGGCGCAATGGCTGTCGGAGCGGCTCGGGCAGCAGGTCATCGTCGAGAACCGCACCGGCTCCGGCGGCAACATCGCCGCCGCCGCCGCGATCAACTCGCCGCCGGACGGCTACACCCTGCTGTTCGTCGCGCCCAACAACGCGATCTCGACCTCGCTCTACAAGAAGCTGCCGTTCGACTTCCTGCGCGACACCGTGCCGGTGGCCAGCATCATGCAGCTCACCAACATGCTGGTCGTCTCCAACGCGTTCCCGCCGAAGTCGGTCAAGGAGTTCATCGACTATTGCAAGGCCAACCCCGGCAAGGTCTCCTATGCCTCGTCCGGCAACGGCACCTCGGTGCACATGTCGGCAGAGCTGTTCAAGGTGATGACGAAGTGCGACATGGTGCACGTGCCCTATCGCGGCTCGGCCATCGCCTTCCCGGACATCATCTCCAACAAGGTGCAGCTGATCTTCGACAATCTGCCCTCGGCGATGGAGCAGGTGAAGGGCGGCAACGTCCGCGCCTTAGGGGTGACCTCGCCGCAGCGCTGGCCGAGCGTGCCCGACGTGCCCGCGATCGCCGAGACCGTGCCGGGCTTCGAATCGGTCGGCTTCTACGGCATCTCCGCGCCGAAGGGCACGCCGCCCGAGGTGATCGAGACCCTCAACAAGGCCGTCGGCGAAGCGCTGAAGGACCCGAAGCTGGTGGCAAAGCTCGCCGAGACCGGCGGCATCCCCAAGCCGATGACGCCGGCCGAGTTCGGCAAGCTGGTCGCGGACGAGACCGAGAAATGGCGCAAGGTGGTCGAGTTCGCCGGGGTCTCGGTGGACTAGGCGGCAGGCCGCCGAGCGCGGCCGCATGACATTTGAGGGGGCCAACTAGGCCCTCTCAAACAAAGTTGCGAAAACAACCCCATGCACAGTAGACGAGGCCAGTGATTTCAAGGGGTTACCGCCCGACTCGAAAAAACCTCCGAAAAAGCGGTTTGCTCCGTCGGGCAAAACAGGGTTATACAGGCATCGTTGCTAATTTCGGCTATTCAAAAATGCTCTATGATGGTGTAGCGGCGTTCCCCGCCGCGAGAGCCAGCATTGCACCCCCGCCTCCGTCCCTGTAAACGAACCGCGCACCGTTGCCGGCCGCCTTCCTGCGGCCGCCTCGCGGCGGGGCCTGTAGCTCAATGGTTAGAGCCGGCCGCTCATAACGGTCTGGTTGCAGGTTCGAGTCCTGCCGGGCCCACCACGCTTCGCTCTTCGGGCTACGCGTGGCGCAGCCGAGCGGAGAACGGCGGGCGAAGCGTGGTGTCCGGCGTAGCTGGAGCGCAGCGGAAGCGAAGACGGACTGTGGAGGCGAGTTCGGCTGAGCAGGCTAACGCCACAGATCAAAGTAAGCATGTGAAGGCCGTCGCCCCGGAGCTAACGGTCGAAAGCGGTTCGTGCTTGCAACTCCAAGAACCTTTTCGATGAATCTGCGACCATGACCACCTTTGCTCAAGCCGCGGAGAAAGCGGCTCGTAGGCTACGGTGGCTGCCCGTCATTGCAGCTATTGCCGCGGTTATGACTGCGACTCCCCTTGCGTGGGACAGTAAGAACTTTGGCACGTTTGTGCTTGTCATCTCAGTCTACTTGCCCGTGTTGGCACTAGTTGTCCTCGGCCTCTGCATCTGGGCGGGAGTTGAAAGGAAATCACCTCGAGCGCGTTCGATCGTAATCTCGCTGGTGATCATGCTCACGCTGATCGGCGGAACATTCTGGGCAGTGCCGCCGCTGAAGGATGAACTTCGATTTCTGTCTGTGTCTCTCACTCACAACGACGCACTGCGAGGGTTCGCAGACAAAGACGCGATCATTTTGGATTGGGAAAGCTGGGGAATGATAGGCATGGAAAACGACGCTTACCTTGTCTCGAACCCAAGCGACTCTCTTGCCGAGGCGGTGGAGCTTCGGAGTGGCTCCGCCACGTCGGATCGAGTTGCGAAATCGTTGTTTCGAAACAAATGCGTCGTGGAATCTTTATCGTCACGACTTACAATTGTCCGCTTCGATGAACAACGGCCAAGCGAGAACGTCAGAAACTTCGCCGCCCGCGACAACCAGGTAATTTGACGTCGTTGCGGCGAGCACATCCGGCCCGTCCTCTAGACGTTCATCAATGGCGAGTTTCCTCCCTGGAACCGCTCACAATCTGATTTCCCGTTGCTTTACATAGCTCACATACCGATCTGGTTGGCTAAGCGAAGCCAACTTCCAGCCAACTCTCCAAGCATCCGACTTTTGGTGCCATCCTGTGTTTCCCGTGCCAATCGATAGCAGTCTGCTGATTGATCTCTGCAATAATTTGAAGTCTGCAAGGTGCGATCTCCAACATCGGCATCCTGATCGATGACGTCACGTCTTCGTCATCGACAATACGTCGCAATGAATATCGGAAGGGAAAGACCGGGCGTCGGCCTCCAACCGCGGACGCTCGTGAAGGTTCCTAGAGCCGCTTCTTTCTCAAGGCCTCAAGGCGGCCCCTCTCAGCACGGCCGCCTGCGATGCGAACGGGACGCGACAATCAGTCCACCGGATGGTTTGTCGATCATCAAGTTCGATCTTCCGTAGCTTGGACGATCGCGTCTCGCCCTGACCGGAGGAATGCGGTTGAATTGGTCGGCGCACACGCATCATTGGACGCTTGAGACCGGTGCATCGGTATGGCTCATGGCCGCCGCGAAAGGCCAGACTGCCCCGCCTCGCGGCGTGGACCTGCCGATTCTTCTAGGAGACGGAGCGGTCCTCAAGACGTTGGTGAGTGACTCTTCAGCCTGTCGGATCGTGATCGAGCTGGACAGCGGCCATCTTCGGCGCTTGGCACCCGGGCCAGGCAAGCCTTTAAATCCCACCCGTTTCCCCAGTTCGTGCTGGATCGTTCAGCGCCGACTGTAGAGCAGGCGATCATCGGGTGGGCTCTTCCTTGATCATGGGCCCAATGCTTCCGCGCCCGCAGAACCAGCAGGCGAATAGAAGCAAAGGCAGGTCAATGAGGTTCGGGACATTCAGGAGCAGCGCCAATTTCTCAGGAAGCTGCGGCACAAAGATGAATTGAAGCGATCTGCCGCTCACCATTGCGTTGGCTGTGGAACTGCCGCACCGTCGGCGGCAAGTCTTGTCAGGTTCATGTAAAGAATGGCCTATTGCAGATGATCGTCAACGTGGCCGCACAAGCGCTGATTGCAAACCTTCGTATGTAGACGTCATTTTCTTCGTGCGCTGCTAGCTCTGACCTGTGTATTGCCAGAGCATACGAGAGGGCGAGGATGATTACGGCAGCACGGGAAGCAGTCGACCTGCTAATTCAAGCCGCGAGCAGTTGGCAGTTCGACGATACTCTCGACGGATTGCGTGATCGAGAGTGGATGGCGCTGCGCTTTCTCGCGCGCGCGAACAGATTCTCGCGAACACCCTCCGGATTAGCCCAGTTCGTCGGCACAAGTCGTGCTACCGCTTCTCAGACAGTCAAGCGTCTCGAAGACAAGGGCTACCTTCAGCGCCGAAATTCTGATCAAGACAAGCGCTCGGTGATCCTTGATGTAACTCCGCGAGGAGAAAAGCTCCTTTTAACGGATCCAATTACGCAGCTCGTTCACGCGATTGCTGCGCTTGAACTTGGCGCAAAAAACTTTCGTGATTTGCTTCGCCAGATATTGGAGCAACTGGACGCGCGCCGTGATCGTCACCATGCGGATAATTGCAGAAAGTGCATTTTCCTAGGTGAGGCAACCTCCAACCGTGCGAGCAGAAAGCAGCCTGAATATACGTGCAGATTCTTTCGGGCCGATGTCGACGCATCCGAAATCGATCTTCTGTGCTTCAATTTCGAGCGTAGAGAGAGCGGCGCTTTCCCCGTCTAGTTCTCGGGCAAGGATGCATCCGGGCCCCGGAGCGCCTGGGAGTCCGGGGCCATAACCTCAGCAACGTCGTGGCGGCGCCGCTCGGCTACGTTGGCTAATCTATGAAGCTTTTATGAAGATGCGTTGAGGTGGCGCAAGGGTCGCGGAACTCATTGCCAAGACGGGCGCCCATTTGAGCGATTGGAATTACGGTGACAGTGCACTAAATGGCCGGCGCATGCCGCTTCGCACCGATTGAATGTACTGTCACCGCCGAGTCCAAACCTATAGCTTCCGATACGTAACATGCGCCGTCGCGAAAGGGATGCCCGCACGCCCGGCGCTTCCGCGAACGATGCAGGCGCGATCATCGATCGCGTAGAACCAGTCATCGAAGTTCAGCTTGAACGACTTGCCATCGCCTTGAGGCGTATCGCGCGTGTACGTCCAATGGAATGCACAACCGGCCTGCTCGCCGGTGGCTTCGCCTTCCAGGCGGTTCTCATGGCCGGTGTATCGACCTTCGTCCAGCTTGTGAATCGTCCAGCGCAGCGTGTCGCTGTGACCGTCATCGAAGGTGTAGGTTTCGGTCAGGACGACAGTATCGGTGTCCGCGTCGAGCTCGCCATGAGCCGTGATCGTCGCCCGCTTCAGAAGCCCGCCGACGAGGCTTTCGACCACCGCCCAGCCTTCCAAGCGGCCAACGAAGAACCGCTCAGGGAGAAACACCGGTGTGGTGCCGGCGAACGCGTCTATGGCCATGGCTTTTCCTCCGAAACCGATGACCACTCAAGTCGCCTCTCGGCCCCGGGTTCCGCAGCAAAGACCCGCCTAGCCCGGTCGCGTGCTTGCGGCGCATGCAGACCGCGTCAACCCCTCGCGTTCTCCACAGCCCTTGGGAACACGTGGACAAGCCCAGCCCTACCGTTTGGGAATCCCTGACCCGTGCTAACCGCCGGGAACGAGCGGGCGGGCGGACGGATTCGTCCCGGCGAGGAGCGGTTCTCATGCTGATGACGAAGGAAAGACGGCCGGCGATCCGCACGCTGCGCGGATGGGCCGTCAATGTGCTGCAAGAGGCTGGCGCCATCCACGAATGCGAGGAGCACGGCTGGGCCAGGGATCGTGCCGACCCGCACGCTCGGACACGCGCGCTCGCGCTTGCGCGGAAGCATCCGCCGGACGGCGTCTCCGCGGATCAGGCCGTCGCGGAGATCAACGATGTCCTCGATTCGATCGGCGATGCGTGTCCGGAGTGTCCGGACGAGAGCCTTTGAGGCCTGCGGCAAGGAGCTTCGCGTACGACGACGAAGTAGCGTCCGGCGTCACCGGATGCTTCATGCCGATTTCCGCCGCGCCGCTGAGGCCTGCTTCTTCGCGGACGTCTCCTTGGCGGCCGCCTTCTTGCCTGCGATCGGCATCAGCATCTCCTTCTGGCCGGCCGCCGCCTTCCTCGGCTTCTTCGCCGGCTTGACCGCCTTCGCAGGCGCGGCCTGCTTCCCGGCTTCCTTCCCGACGCTGCGCCGCAGCGCTTCCATGAGGTCGACGACGTTCTCGCCCTTCGGCCGCTCCTTCGGCCGGATGACCTTGCCGGCGCGCTTTTCGTTGATCAGCTCGATCAGCGCGGTCTCGTAATGGTCCTCGAACTTCTCGGGAGCGAATCGTCCAGCCTTCTGGTTGACGATGTGCCTGGCGAGATCGAGCATGTCCTTGGTGACTTTCACATCCTGGATGTCGTCGAAATAGTCCTGCTCGCTGCGCACCTCGTAGGGATAGCGCAGGAGGGTACCGACGAGGCCCTTGTCCATCGGCTCCAGCGCGATGATGTGCTCGCGGTTGGTCAGCACCACCCGCCCGATCGCGACCTTGTCCATCTCGCGGATGGTCTCGCGGATCACCGCGAAGGCGTCATGGCCGACCTTGCCGTCGGGCCGGATGTAATAGGGGCGGATCAGATAGCGGGGGTCGATGTCCGACCGGGCGACGAACTCGTCGATCTCGATGGTGCGCGTGGACTCCAGCGCGATCTCCTCGAGCTCCTCCTTGGACACCTCGATGTATTGGCCCTTCTCGAGCTCATAGCCCTTGACGATGTCCTCGTTCGGCACCTCGTCGCCGGTGTCCGCATCGACTTTCACGTATTTGATGCGGTGGCCGGTCTGCCGGTTGAGCTGGTTGAACGAGATCTTCTCGCTCTCGGACGTGGCCGGATAGAGCGCCACGGGACAGGTGACGAGGGACAGTCTCAGGAAGCCTTTCCAGTTGGCGCGCGGGGCCATGTACGCAGAACTCCGGTTCGAGGCGGCTCGGATTCAAGACGAACGGCCGGCCTGGGTTCCGACATGGCTTGTGCAGAAAAACGCGGGACGCGAGCTGGCCGAGCGCAGCCGGCCTGGGCGGGATCGGTTTCGGCCGGAAGCGGGCCCGCATCCGGCACATCCCGTGAACGGACGCGCCTCGCCCTCACCCCTCCACCCGCCACAGCCTCCACCTTTCCGGCACGCCCTTGAGCCGGTGCACGCCGTGATCCCTCAGGCTGATCGCGGACTGCGCCGTCATCAGCTCCTTCACCGCGCTCGACACCAGCACCTCGCCCGCGCGCGCCTTTGCGGCGACGCGGGTGCCGATGTGGAAGGCGAGGCCGACCATTTCGCCGCCGCTGATGGTGTATTCGCCGGCGTGCAGGCCGACCCGGATCTCGAGGCCGAGCGTGCGCATGGCCTTCTGGATCGCGGTCGCGCAGGCGATGCCGGCGGCGGGCTTCTTGAAGGTCGCGAGCACGCCGTCGCCGGTGGTCACGACCTCCTTGCCGCCGCACGTCTTCAGCTCCTTGCGAACGGCGGCGTAATAGTGGCCCATCACCTTGGTCCAGCGCGCATCGCCGAGCTTGGCGGCCTTCGCGGTGGAGCCGACGATGTCGACGATCAGGATGGTGGCGAGCGCCTGCTTGAGCTCGGTGCCGCGCGCGGCCGAAGGACGCCGGTTGGCGATGGGGCCGGTCAGCGGCTCGTAGCGATGATTGCGGCGCCGCGCGATCGCGGCCTTGGTGTAGTCCTGCGCGCGCTGCGCGGTGCCGCAACGAACCGTCTTCTCCTGCGGCAGACGCGACCAGTAGACCTTGCGGCCGGCACCGGCGCCATGCACCTCCACCGCGCCCCACTTCAGGAAGACCGCCGAGCCAACGCGCCTGACGCACCACGCCTTCGACGTGTACCCGGAGACGTTGGACTGATGGACACCGATGCGAAGGAATTTCGGCATGAACGTGCGGCCAAGGACCGTTTGCGTCGCTTTCGCAAAAGCTAGTCGCACAACCCGGCGTTGGCAACCGGACTCCCGTCCCGCCCTCCGCCTGCAGAGCAATCGCATGTGGAAGCGAGGTCCCTTATGGCCATGCTTCGAGACGCACGCCGTTGGCGGGCCTCAGGATGAGGATGGAGTGCGCGGCAGCAGTTTCAACGGGCACCGATGCGCCTGGCCTCCGCCTGAACGAGATGCCATTTGCGATTGCCCTGCACTGCGCCCGCCAGCGGGCAATCTAAATTCCTCTGCCGCCGCCCTGTTGGCCGATCGTGCAGCGCCACCCGGCCAGACGTTCGGCCGGATGCTGCGCCATCCATTCGGCGAGCTGCGGCGCGCCGATCAGGCAGGACTGCATCGTGACGTCGGCGAAGTCCGCGGTCGTGACGATCTGTTCATGACAGTCCGTCGGAGATGACAGGCTGCAGAGCACGGCGATGATCCTGATCATCTCACACGAGCTCCTGCGGCCAATCGTATTCGGGCCTGGCCGCCGGGCGCGTCGCCGGTTTGGCGGCGTCGACGCTGGAGGCCTTTTCGGCGCGCCGCTGATAGTCATCGGCCAGCAGCTTCAGCCGGGTCGCGACCACCTCGTCGGTCATGCTCATCGCAGCGCGCAGCAGGCTCTGCGCCGTTTCCATGTATTGCTTGCCTCGTCGTGACATCTGCAGGGTCATAGCATCCTCGCGCGGTTCTCTGGAGAAACGTCGATGGCGATAGGGACACGGCCGAACCAGTCGCGGTCGTCCCGGCGGCGGGTCGCGAGACGTTCGACGCACTTCTTCGAGCAGAGCGAGTTGCGCCACGCGTAATACCTGACAAGACCGAATCGGCCGTCGCAGACGGCACAGCGTCCGGTTTGGCCATGAAGATTTGCGGAGCAGGTTGGCATTGACGTCTCCTCTCGTTGTCGCGCCTGATGTCGCCGATCACCTCTTCTGTTGCACCGGGGCTTGCCTCGCCTCCCGATGACGCGGGCGGCACTCGTCGTCTAAAGCGCAATGCGATCAGGATCATCATCGCGCTTTAGGTGATTGTTTAAGCATGATCTTTTCGGAAAACCGCTGTGCACTTTTCCGGATCATGCTTTAGGCCGCCAACGAAGCCAGCTTACGAGAGCTGCGCGGCGATCTCTTTCACCAAGGCGTCCTCAATTGCGCATCCGCACGACGCCCGGCCCGGCACATGAGGGGGCCGGCAAACGCCCGCTTGCACGGCGTCCATCGACCGGAGGAGGCGCAGTCAAAAGCGATGTGCTATCCTCCCGCGGGGCGGCGGGAGAGAGAACCCAGAGAGAACCCATGGCAACGAGTGTCAAGCAAATGCTGGAAGCTGCCAACGCGGCGGTCCCGAAGATCACGTCGGAGCAGGCGGCCGAGATGATCAGAAGCGGCAACACGCTGGTCGTCGACGTTCGCGATGCGCCGGAAGTCGCCGCCAGTGGCAAGATCGCCGGGGCCGTGAACGTCTCGCGCGGGATGCTGGAGTTTCGCGCCGATCCGGAGTCGCCCTATCACGACAAGGCGTTCGACAAGACCAAGACCGTCATCCTCTATTGCGCGTCCGGCGGCAGATCGGCGCTGGCCGGGAAGGTGCTGAAGGATATGGGCTACGACAAGGTCTACAACGTCGGCGGGTTCAAGGATTGGTCCGGGGCGGTCGAGAAATAGGCGGAACAGGCAGCGCGGTTCCCGTTTCCTGGCGCTCGCATATCACGGCCATGAACGATTGATCCGGGGGGCGCGGACCTTGGTGCCGCGCGCCCCGAATGGCACTTCCTGCGGCAAGGCGCGTTGCGGTCCTTTCGAGGAGGTGCAGATGACCAAGACGAAGGCTTCCGACGCGAAAGTCGCAAGGACGGGAACACAGCCCACGCTCAATCCCGGCGATGAAGCCCCGCCCGGAACCATGGGCACCGGCGAAGACATCTGTCCCGAGTGCCACGGCAAGGGGCGTATCGACGGCGCGCCTTGCGCGACCTGCGGCGGGAGCGGCACCGTCATTCGGGCCATTGGCGGCGCCTGACCTTGCTGCGTCGATCGGGACTTCATCTTCGTAGCAACGATTGGCCGTCACGCGTGTTCTCCTCACCTGGAACACAGTGAGGCGCGCCATGGGCAAGGATAGCGAACTGAAGCCCGACGACTTCCCGATCGTAGCCGACAAGGACAAGCTGAAGACCCACAAGGGCGAGCACGTCGCCGAGGCCGAATCGGAGCAGATTGCCGATGAGATCGCCGACCGGCTGAACGAGCACGCGCACCAGGAAGAGCAGGATCGCTGGTCGGCGTAGCGGCAGCCCGCCGCGCCCCGCAGGATTTGGAACGACCAGGCGTTCCCGCGCATTGGCCCGCGCCAGATCCGACATGATCCGGCAATGGCGGCCCCGGCACGAACCGCCCCCGGACGGCCGGGGCCGCCTGATCGCGAGCGAAAGGAGCGAACATGAAAGCGCTTGTTCTGGCAGGGCTCATTGCAGCTCTCGCGTCTCAACCTTCCGCGTTCGCCCAAGGCGGCGCGGGTGCCTCCAGAACCGGATCGAGCATCGATGCAACCGGAACAGGCGGCACGACGGGCGCGGGCGCATCGAGCCTCAACACGTCATCGGACGCCAACAGCGGCGGCTCGAGCGCACCGGCGAAATCAAAGACGGAGCGCCCCGGGGACAATGACACCAGGCAAAGCCAGGGCGGCCAGATGAAGGCACCGGGGGCCGGCACGATGGGAACGAACCGCAAATAGGGGCGGAAGCTCGCGCCCTCACTCCGGATACGCAAACAGATCGATCGGCTCGTTGAAGCCGCGCACCTCGTGCCGGCCGACATGCTCCAGCGCGAACTCTTTCTCCACCAGTTCGGCGAAGGCACGCGACAGCAGCACCTTCTTGCCGATCGTCTTGGTCAGCGCCTCGAGGCGGGAGGCCATGTTGACGGCCGGGCCGATCACGGTGAAGTCGAGCCGGCTGGTCGATCCGATATTGCCGTACATGACGTCGCCGACATGGACGCCGATGCCGTAGTTCAGCGGCGCGCGGCCGGTGCCGCTGTTCCGCTCGTTCAGCGCAGCCATGGCCTGCCGGGCCTCGGCCACGGCATGCAGCAGGTTCGCGCAGGCGTCGGGCGCGCTGAGCGGGAAGATCGCGAGCAGTCCGTCGCCGATGAATTTCAGGATCTCGCCGCCGTGTCGCGCAATCGGCTCCGACATCGCGTCGAAATAGTCGTTGAGCAGGTCGATGACGTCGTCGCGCGGCCAGTTGTCGGAAATCTTGGTGAAATCCCTGAGGTCGCAGATCATGATCGCGGCGCGGACCGTCGTGCCGGTGCCGCGCCTCGTGGCGCCGGCAAGGATGAGCTCGCCGGCATGGGAGCCGACATAGGTCTCCAGCAGCGTCCGTGCCAGCCGGTTCTTGATACGGATCTCGCTGACCAGCGCCAGCACCGGCAGCAGCTTCTTCAGACCCGCGATATGCGCATCGTCGAAGCCGCCGGGCCGGTCGGTCGCGAAGGTGACGATGTGGCGCTTGCCGAGCGTATGGTAGAGCGGCCAGGCGACATAATCGGTGAGGCCCCTGGCGCGCATCTCGTCATAGAGGGCGTGCTTGCGGCCGAGCGAGGGATCCTGCTCGAGCCTCTCCCGCAGTTCGGTGGCGCCGTCATGGATCTCGTGGGCGGCGCTGCCGATATATTCAGGCCGCTCGCGAACTTCATAGTCGACCAGCGCAATCTCGGCCTCGCGGCTCCCGTCGGACCACATCATGCGGGCCCCCAGCCATTGCGGGTGATTGATCAACACGTGGAGCGTCGCACGCTTCACGGGAATGCCGTCCTGCTGCAGGCGGATGCACATCTGCGCGAAGATGTCGTCGATGAAGCGCTCGTCGCGCGTGCCGTTGGTCAGCCAGTCGATGACACCGTCGGCAGGCGTGGGGGCATGGTTGTCTGGCGCGTTCATATCCTGCCCCTCGAGCTGCGGTGTGCTACCGAAGCAGATATCACGCCCCGGGCGGGCGGCGTCAACCTGACCAATTGCATGGGCAGCGGTCGAGCGCCGCAGCGGCGGCCTAAGCGAGCAGCCGGATCGATCCCAGCACGGCGACGCCCGAAACGAGCGCAAGCATCGCCGGCTCCGTCAGCTCGACCTTCAACGTGCCTTGGCTGGGAACCGTAAAATTCTCGCCGTCGAGACGGATGCGGCATTCGCCGCGCGCGGCGTAGACGAGATGGGTGCCCACCGCGAGCGGCCGCTCGCCGGGCTCCCTGAGCGCGAGGAGATCAATCTCCGCCGCACCGCGCCGCGCCATCAGGTTCACGACCTCGACCGGACCGGCCTCGAGCTCGGTGACGATCTCGAGCTCGCCGGTGAAGCGCACGGTCGTGAAAGGTTCACGTTCGTCGAATTCCTGCGTGGGCGACTTCAGCACGAGCCCGCGCCCATCGACGACCATCTGCAAGCGGTCGATACCGGGCATGTAGGAGAAGGGACCGGGCGCCGCGATCGGCGTCGAGGCAAAGCGCCACAGCAGGCTGTCCCAGCTCTTCTGCGCCGCATCGTCCCGATGAGCGTCCGCAATGTCGGTGAAGATGCCGCCGCCGTTCTTCCAGGGTGAGCGGGTGTAGTCGTCAGGTTTGAGCAGCGTGGTTTTCATGTCCACATCATGCGCGGGATGGACCGGCTTTGCCACCGGTTTTCACGGCAGCCACTGGAGCCCGAATTGGGTGTACGCCGCTATTTCGACGCCAATGCTGCCACCGGTCGCCAGGCGTTATCAGGCGACGTCGCGGCGAACTGCCGGCAACGGTCACGCATCAGCTCTGCCGGACGATCGCAGCCGCGCTGTTTCAACACCATCTCGAAGTCGGCGAGCGCGTCGGCGAACCGCCGCGCACGATAGGCGGAGAGACCGCGCTCGTAATCCGCGATCCAGCCGATCGTGTCGCCAGCGGCCGTTTCGCCCGCGATCCCGATCAGCTCGTGGACGGAGATCCCCTCCTCGCGTCCGTAGACCGCGATGCTGTCGATCTCGCGCGTGATGACGGCACCGCGCGCCAGACGTTCGGCCCTCGCGCCGATCAGTATCTGCGTGCCATAGGATTTGTTGGCGCCTTCGAGCCGGCTGGCGACGTTCACGGCATCGCCGATCACGGTGTAGTTCAGCCGCAGCTCCGAGCCGATATTGCCGACCAGCATGCGGCCCGAATTGATGCCGATACGGATCTGGAGCGGCTGCCCGAGATCGTCGACGAGACCCGATTCTTCGATCGCCCTCCGGCAGGCGAGCGCCGCGCGACAGCATCGCGCGGCGTGATCGTCTTGCGGCTGCGGCGCGCCCCAGAACGCCATCACGGCGTCCCCGATGAACTTGTCGATGGTCCCGCCATTGGCGACGATGATCTCCGAGGTGATATCGAGATAGCGCGACAGCAGCGGCACCACGCGATCGCCCAGCCGCTCGGACAACCCCGTAAAGCCGGCGATGTCGATGAACATCACGCTGAGCTCCTGGACGCTGCCGCCGGGCCTCGCCTCGACGCCCTGGCGCAGCAAGCCGCGGACGAGGTCCGCCGGGATGAACTTGCGGAAGGCGGACAATCCGGCCGCCATCTCTGCAATCGCGCCCGACAGGCTCGCGATTTCCCTGAGCCGCGACGGATGGCGGCGGACCTGCTCCAGCGCGAAGGCCTCGACATGGCGCAGCTCGCCGGCAACGCGTGACAGCGGCGCGGCGATGACTGAGCGCGCCAGCACCGCCGAGGCCAGCGCCGCGAGCACGGCGCCGACGGCAAGGCCGAGGATCAGACGCCGCAGCGTCGTCTCGACCGGCCCGAGAAATTCGGCCTCGGGGATCACGGTCGCGAGCGACCAGCCGGGAAACGGCAGCGGCGTCAGCGCGACTTCATAGGCAGCGCCGCCCGACGTGAGCCGGCTCCGCCAGGCCTCCCTGCCACCGGCCTCGCCCGCCTTGTGAAGCGCCAGGCGCGCGAGCGGCAGCAGCGCCGTGTCGCCACGCGCCGGATGAAGCTCGTCGGCATCCTTGTCCGGCGCGGCGACGAGCTCGCCGCTGCCATCGACGATGAAGGCGGTCCCCGTGCGCCCGACCTCGAGCTGCGACAGGAATCGCGCGAGCCTGGTGTATTCGATGACGACGGCCAGTACGCCTTGCCGCTCCTGATAGACGTCGATCGGTCCTGCAAAGGCGATCGACGGCCGCACGCCGGTCGCATGGTCCAGCACCCTGAACCATTGCGGATCATCCGCGGTCAGCCCGGCCTTGAACCAGGCCTGGTCGGCGACGCGGAATCCGGTCGGCTCGAACCGGCGGTTGGCGAACTCGATGTCGCCGGGCACCACGTCATATTCATCGACGCGGCGCTGGCCGGCATGGTCGGTCAGCGAGATCTCCATCATCTCCAGCCGGCGATCGCCGAGCTTGTGCGCGGCGAAGAAGGAGCCGTCGGGCCAGCCGAACGCGACCCAGGAAATCGTCGCCTGCGACTGCAATTGCGAGAGAAAGACGAACTCGCGCTTGTCGGCCTCGCGGGTATCGAGCACGTTCTGGAGGAACAGCGTGCGGATGGCGGTGTGGGCGGCGCGCGCCTCGTCGACGATGGCCGACACCTCCTTGCGCACCGCCGCCACGATCTGCTCGTTGATGGTGGAGGCGAGCTGCCGGCTGGTCGCTTCCGCCGTGCGCCACCACAACAGGCTGCAGAGGGCGGCCGTCAGCAGGATTGCCGCCAGGACCAGCGCGGAGACCGCAAGGCGGATGCTGACCGTCAGCCCTGCGATCGCGCGAAGCCGTCGTTCGGGATCGACATTCATCGCTGCTTTCGCGCCTCGTTGCGAGTCACTGACATTCTTACGCCGCCGATGCCCGTTCGTTACCTCTGGCAGGAGCGAGCGCGCGCAGCCAATGCCCGCTGGCTACCATCTCGATAGAATCTGGGCATTGGCTTCGCGCCGCCGCTTGCCCGCTAATCGCCGCTCGAGCGCACCGCCCGTGCGCCCGATCCAATCGGTCTCACGGATTCGTGAGCAGCCTGCCGGTAACGCGGGTGGCGAGCGGAGCGAAAGAGATCATGCGCAGCCGCCTGTCAGGCGATGCCATCTCGAACAGGAGAATTCGATGTCTGCCAAACATGCTGTCACCTCCCTCGTCCTCGCCGGCGCGATGTCGACCGCGCTTGCGACCCTTGCCGCCGCCGGGCCACTGACCAAGGCAGAGGGCGATGCGGCCGTCGCCGCCAAGAAGGAAAAGTGCTTCGGCGTCGCACTGAAGGGCCAGAACGATTGCGCGGCAGGTCCGGGCACGACCTGCCAGGGCACCTCGACCGTCGACTTCCAGGGCAACGCCTGGAAATTCGTGCAGGGCGGCACCTGCACCAGCATCGAGCTGCCGAACGGCAAGAAGGGTTCGCTGAAGCCGGTGTAACGGCCGGCGGGGCATCGCCAGCAAGCACGAACGGAGCAGCACGATGAGCACGGAGATCAAGTCGACCGGATCTGCGGCCGTGCCGCTCCGCTTCGCGATGCCCATCGGCGGCGTCGCCGGGACGAGCTTCAAGCCGGAGCATCTCCCTGATATCCTCGAGGCGGGACCTCGGCGCGGCTTCTTCGAGGTCCACGCCGAGAACTACATGGGCGCCGGCGGCCCGCCGCATCGTGCGCTGGAGGAGATCCGCCGCGACCACCCGCTCTCGCTGCATGGCGTGTGCATGTCGATCGGCGGGCCCAAGCCGCTCGACAAGGCGCATCTGGCGCGCTTCCGCGGCCTGGTCGCACGCTATCAGCCGGCGCTGGTCTCCGAGCATCTCGCCTGGTCGACGCATGAGACCAGCTTCTTCAACGATCTTCTGCCCCTGCCCTATACCGGAGCGACGCTCGCTTGCGTTTGCGATCACATCGACCAGGTGCAGGAGGCGATCCGCCGTCCGCTGCTGCTGGAAAACCCCTCGACCTATGTCGCGTTTCGCGAATCCTCGATGAGCGAGACCGAGTTCATTCGCGCCGTCGCAGAGCGCACCGGTTGCGGCCTGCTGCTCGACGTCAACAATGTGTTCGTCTCCGCCACCAACCAGGGATTCTCGGCGTTGGAATACCTCGCGGACTTCCCGCTGTCGCGCGTCGGGGAAATTCATCTCGCGGGCCATGCCGAGCAGGCCGATGAAGAAGGTGACCTGCTGTTGATCGATAGCCACGATGGCCCGGTCGCCGACGCTGTCTGGACGCTCTACGAGATCGTGATCCGGCGCCGCGGCGCGGTGCCGACGCTGATCGAATGGGACAGCAAGATACCGGACTGGCCAGTGCTGCAGGCGGAAGCCTTCGCGGCCCAGGCGATCCTCGACCGTCATCAGTCCGCCGCGCCCGCAGGAGACCGTCGTGCCGCCTGAACCCGGCCTGTCCTTCACCGCTTCGTTCGCGCCGGCGCTGCTGGATCCGGCGCGCAGCACGCCCGACGGCCTGACCGGCCCGAACGGCAAGGCCGCCGGCCGACGCTACGACGTCTACCGCAACAACGTCACCGTCAGCCTGATCGACGCGCTGGCCGCAATCTATCCGGCAGTCCAGCGCATCACCGGCGCCGACTTCTTCCGCGCCATGGCGCGTTCCCACGTCCGGAGCAACCCACCGGCATCGCCGCTGCTGTTCGAGTACGGCCGCGATTTCCCGGAGTTCATCGCGCGGTATGAGCATGCGCTGGCCATGCCCTGGCTCCCCGACGTCGCCCGCATCGAACGCGCCTGGCTCGATGCCTATCACGCTGCCGACGCTCTTCCGCTGTCGCCGGCCCGGCTGTCGGCGGTGACGCCCGATCGATTGGCCGATCTGGTGTTCGTTCCACATCCGGCGGCGCGATGCCTGCACTCGCAATACGCGGCCGTGACGATCTTTGCCGCCAACCGCGACGATGCACCGGTCACGCGCATCGATGCCTCCACGCCGGAGGATGCCCTGATCACGCGCCCCGAATGCGACGTCGCCGTGCGCCGCCTCCCGCCGGGCGGTGCAGTGTTCGCAGACTGCCTGATCTCGGGGCGGCCGCTCGGCGAGGCCGCGGCGTCGGCGCTGGAAGCCTCAAGCGAATTCGACATCGCCGCGAACATCGCCGGACTGATCGAGGCCGGCGCCTTCACCTCGCTCGCTTGCGGAGACCAATGATGATCACGGACCAGCACATGAGCACCGACAGCGGCCCGCTCTCGCCAGGACTGCTCGTCGAGAGGGCCAATCATCTGGTCCAAATGATTGCCGTCCCTTCGCTGGTGCAGCTCGTGCTGCGTATCGCGCTGGCCGTGCCGTTCTGGCGCTCGGGCCTCCTCAAATGGGACGGCTTCCTCAGGCTCAACGACACCGCCGTGACGCTGTTCAGTGACGAGTTCATGCTGCATCTGCCGGGTGGGCCTTACCACTTTCCGGCGCCGACGGTGATGGCCTTCCTGTCGGGTTCGGGCGAGATCATGTTCCCGGTCCTGCTGGTGCTGGGACTGGGCACGCGGTTCGCAGCGCTGGGACTGCTGTTCATGACGCTGATCGTGGAGCTCACGGTGCCAGACGGCTGGCCGATCCACCTCACCTGGGCCGCTATGGCGCTCGGCATCATGGCCTACGGGCCGGGGCACATTTCGCTCGATCATCTGATCTGTCGCGCGCGTTCGCCGGAGCGATAGGCACACGATCTTGTCTATCCACAAGCACGCCGTCATCCTGAGGTGCGCGCTCTTGCGCGCCTCGAAGGATAGGCTGCAAGCGCCCGTAGCTCATCCTTCGAGGCTCACTTTGCAATGCAAGTGCGCTGGCCGCCGCCGACGATGAGGATGCGACGCCCCTTTTCAGGCGTTCCGTACCCGGGGGTTGCCCAGCGATTCCGCGCTCGGCGGACGAATGTAACGGTCCGGCTTGCTATCGGTCTCCGCCATCTCAGCCACCCGGCCTCCTGCCGCCGTCATAGACCTTCATGCCGGCCGCGGGATCGAGATCGGTCTCGGTCGCCTCGGTCAGGCGCGCCATCATCATGTAGAAGCCGAGCGCGACGATCGACGATCTCCTGGTCACTGAAGTGTTTTCTCGCGGCTGCTAAGGTCGCCTCCGCCACGCGGACGTTCTCGACCGCCTCGCGAAGACGACGTAAGGACCGAGGCCAAACCATGCTAACCTGAAGCCGTATCCGAACCTTCAGGGAGGCAAGCATGCCCGACACTGACAAGGTCTTCGCCGGCTCGATCCCCAGACTCTACGACGAATATCTCGTTCCGATGATCTTCGCCGTCTACGCCGAGGACATCGCAAGACGCGTCGCGGCGCTCTCACCCTCCGCGCTGCTGGAGATCGCGGCCGGCACCGGGGCGGTGACGCGCGCCGTGGCAGCGGCGCTGCCGCGCGGCATCCGCTACGTTGCGACCGATCTGAACGAACCGATGCTCGCGGTCGCCGCACAGCGGCAGGCGGGTGATGATCGCATCACCTGGCGCCAGGCGGACGGAATGGACCTGCCCTTCGCCGATGCCGAGTTCGACGTGGTCTGCTGCCAGTTCGGCGCGATGTTCTTTCCGGACCGGATCAGGGCGTACGGAGAGGTGAAGCGAGTGCTGAAGGGCGACGGCACGTTCGTCTTCAACGTCTGGGATCGCATCGAGGACAATGTGCTCGCGCAGGAAGCAACGGTCGCGCTCGAAGAGCTGTTTCCAGACGATCCACCTCGTTTCATGGTGCGGACGCCGCACGGCTATTGCGACAAGTCCGTCATCAGAAGCGACCTCGAACGGGCGGGCTTCCGTGACATATTGATCGAAACCCGACCTGAAATCAGCCGCGCGCCGTCGGCCGAATACGCCGCCATTGCGCTCTGCCAGGGCACGCCGCTGCGCAGCGAGATCGAGGCAAGGGATGCCGGCAAGCTTCAGGCGGCGACCGATATCGTTGCCGAGGCGATCCGGACGCGCCATGGGCCCGGCCCGGTCGAGGGCAAGATCCAGGCTATCGTGATCGAGGCACGCGGGTAGTTGCGCGGAGCGTAATCCACTGCGCCACCGGCTTCGCCTTCAAGACCAACGGCGCGCGCATGCATCGGGCCGGCAGGCGCAGAGCTGCGGCCTCCCGATCACCGCCATAACAGAATCTCGCAGTCCCTAACACCGGCCGGTCCGATCGGCGCCGGGCGACGGTCTGCGCGTTTTCCGCGCGCTTTCCACGGCTCCTCGGAGGCTAACGACCTATAACAACCCATAACGAGCAATTTCCGGCGGCCCGCGCCAGTTTGGTCGCAGGACGAGCGGCCAGCCACCCCTGCGAGCACATTGGGCAGCGTTGGGACACGGAGCCGCGAAGCCTCGAGCCTGCAACCCATGAGGAGTTCCGGAGATGACCGATAACCAGATCGTTGATTCAAGTTTCACCGCCATCATCAACGCACCGATCGACCAGATCGACCTCCCCGAATGGTGCTTCAACCTGCCGGAACGCGAATATCAGGGTTGCTCGCCCGCGCACATCGCCGCGGGCTTCACGACGGCGCCGGACGGCAAGCGGATGTCCATCAATGTCGAGATCATCGGCGGCAGCCTCATGGTGCAACACTATGTCGAGACGCTGGGCGAGAAGGACCATCTGATCCTCGATTCCACCTCCGACGTGTTCACGCCCAATGGACACACCACCATTCACGTGACCTGGGAGTTGAGCGTGAAGGAGATCGAGCCCGGCAAGTGCGAGTTCACCAATCGCGTCAGGTCGTACGCGACGGACGAGTTCATGTCGTTCATCGGCAAGCAGGGCATTCCGTTCGACCTGTTTCGCGCCCAGCGCCAGCCCGCCTCGATCGCTCACAATCAGGGCGAAGCGCCATTGTTCGCTGCAAGCATCGAGCGCGCGGCCCTGGCGAACGCCTGACGACGGAGAGTCCCATGACCGACCTATCCTACGACAAGACCGTCACGGCGCTCCTGGTGGTCGATCCCTACAACGACTTCATTTCGGAAGGCGGCAAGATCTGGCCGCGGATCAAGGCCATCGCCGAATCGAACAATTGCGTTCCACACATGCAACAGGTCCTGCAGGCCGCGCGCGACGCGAAGCTTCGCGTCGTCTACGCCATGCACCATCGCTACCGCGAAGGCGATTATGCATCCTGGAAGTACATTGCGCCGATCCAGCGGAGAGCGTGGAGGAACAGGAGCTTCGAATTCGGCACCTGGGGCGGCGAGTTCCGCGCCGAGTTCGTGCCCGCACCCGGCGAGATCGTCGCCAGCGAGCATTGGTGCTCCAGTGGCTTCGCCAACACCGATCTGGATCTCCAGCTGAAGCGGCACGGCATCCAGCGGCTCATCGTCATCGGACTGGTCGCGCACACCTGCATCGAAGCGACGGTCCGCTTTGCTGCCGAACTCGGCTACGACGTCACGGTCGTCAGGGATGCGGTTGCCGATTACTCCGAAGAGATGATGCACGCAGCGCTCGACATCAACATGCCCAACTACGCCAGCGCGATCGTGACGACGGACGAGGTCGTCGCGGCGCTGTCGTCAAACCGGGCGATCACCGCTGCCGTGTGATCTTGATCCGACGAAAGCCCGGGACGGTTGAACCGGATCGGGCGGCATTCGCGCGGAAATGCCTGCGCACCGACGCGGGCAACAAGCCCGAATGCGACCGAACATCCCTCGCAACATCACATGGAGACAGCAGTGAGCCGGCAGATCACGATCGAGAAGTCGCTGCCAGGATTCTGGACCGCCACATTCAACAATCCGCCCATCAACCTGATCGATCCGGACACGATCGGCGAACTGCAGGCGCTGGTTGCGGCGCTCGAAGCCGATGCGCATGTGAAGGTTGTGGTATTCCGGAGTGCCGACCCTGATTTCTTCCTCGCGCATTGGGACGTGCTTGCCGACAAGACCAAGGTCGCGGCGATGCCGCCCGGTCCGACCGGAATGCACCCGTGGATCGACGTGCTCGTGCGGCTGTCGCGGGCGCCGGTCGCCTCCATTGCCGAGATCCGTGGCCGCGCACGCGGTGCGGGGAGCGAATTCGTCCTCGCCTGCGATATGCGCTTCGCCAGTCGCGAGCGCGCGATCCTGGGGCAGTTCGAGGTCGGGCTCGGCTCGGTGCCCGGCGGAAATCCGATGGCGCGGCTGGCCGGCCTGATGGGACGCGGGCGCGGGCTGGAGGTGATCTTGGGCGCCGACGATTTTTCAGCCGACCTCGCCGAGCGCTACGGCTACGTCAATAGAGCCCTGCCGGACAGTGAGATCGAGGCATTCGTCGATGCGTTCGCACGCCGCCTCGCCTCGTTCGAAAAGCACGCGCTGGTCGGTGCCAAGGCCCTGATGAACGACGTCACGCTCCCTGCGGACGGCGTCTTTCCGGCGGCGCTGTCGGCCTTCTTCAGCTCAGCATCTCACCCAGCCAGCCGCGCGCGTGCGGCGGCTCTGGTCGAACGCGGCCTCCAGCTCCGTTCCGACATTGAGCTGCGGCTGGGCCAGGCGGTGGCCGACCTCGGATGATGTCCACAGCGACGATGCGCGCGGCGCATCCCTACCAGAAGCCGCGCTGCATCGGCTGCGCCGGCTGATAGTACTGGTACTGGCTGCGTCGGCGCGGATTGGCCGGCTGCACGTAGGGATCGCGCTGCTGGAAGAAGAAGAAGCCGTTCCCGCCGTTGTCCCAGCCATCGTCGCTCGCGATCATGGCAGGCGCGGTCGGCTTGCGCGTGATGAAACCCCCCTGCGGCTCGTTGCTCAGCACGGCGACGAACTCGGTGCGGTAGTTGGTCTCGCTGCTGAGGGGCTCATCCGAGACGATGATCGACGAGCGCGGCAGCGCAGTCGGCCCGATGCGATCCCACACGTCCTGCGGGATGGTGATGCGGTCGAGCGCATTCCTCGCCTCGTCGCTGTTCTCGATCGTGACCACGTTCCAGCGCAGGCCTGTATCGGTCTTCGCCATCGCGGTGAAGACATGCGTACCCAGCGGCTGGTCGGGATTGCGGATCGTGACGGGAACCTCGATGCTGGTGTCGAACACCTCGCCGCCGCCATCGGGCGCCGGCTTGTGCGTGTTCCGCCGCACGTAGAGCTTCTGCGTCGCGCGGCTGATGTAGACCGAGACCGGCTCGCCTGCGAGCTTCGCGTCGGTCGCCGCCTTCACGGCGTCGGCTTTCCGGGTCGCGGCCGCCTTCGCGGCTTCCTTCGTGGCGGCCACTGCATCGCGCTTCGGCTGCGCGTCGGCCCTGGCGGCATCGAGCTGCGTCGCCGCGTCGGCAGCCTTGGCCGCGGCCTTCTGCTTCAGTTCCTCGGCCTTGGCGCGGGCCTGATCGGTCCTGGCGTTCGCGAGCGTCTTGTCGGCGAAGGCGAGCTCGGCATCGGCGCGGGCCTTCTGCTGTTCCAGCTTGCGCAGCGCGGCGGGAAGCGAGGCAGCTTCCTTCGCGGCGGCAGAAGCAGCCTTCCTGGCCGCATCGGCGGCCCGCGTGGCCTCCTCGGCCTCGGCGGAGAGCTTGTCGGCAAGGCCAGGCGCGGCCGCGATGGCGTCCGGCTTCGGCACGAACAGCGAGGGGTGGGAGAAGTCGGCCGGGGCCGCGTCGTGCGGCGAGATGATCACGCGCATCCCGATATTCGTCTTGTCGAACAGGTTCTCGGCGAAGCCGAACGGCATGCGCACGCAGCCATGCGAGGCGGCATAGCCGGGCAGCGGTCCGCCATGCAGCGCGATACCGTTCCAGGTGATGCGCAGCATATTCGGCATCCAGGCATCGTCATACATGGTCGAGCGGTGGTCCTTGTCCTTCTCGACGATGGCGAACACGCCCGCCGGCGTCTCGCGGCCCGTCGTCCCGGTCGACACCGGCGCGCGCATGATCCAGCCGTCGGCATCGTAGAAAGTGACCTGCTGGCTCTTGATCGACACGATCGCCATGATCGGCTCGCCGGCCACACGCGGCGCCACGGCCTCGACCGCCTGACGCGGCTGCTTGGCGGCGGTTGCGGGCGTCGCCGCCAATGCGACCATTGACGCCAACGCCACAATTCCGGGAGGCCCCCAACGCCGCATCGCCACGATGGAACGCGCCGTCGTCAGTCGGTTTTTCATGCCATCCTCGGTCGAATTGCCAGTCCGCCTGTGTCGATCACGCGCCAGATTGGAATCATTGGATTAAGAAATCGCAGCCGCCTTACGTTCCGTCTGTGGCGAGATTCGGCACGTTCCGGCGATAAATCACTCATATACGACGGTTTGCGCAGGCGGAAGGCGGCCTTCGGCCGGGACTGGCCCGAAGCTGGCATCGATCACTGCGGCAGAATGTCCAAGTCACCTTTTGGTGCAGCCGTATGGGCCGACACCGCCCGCTGCGCACCTTCAGGTTATTGTTCGAGCATGAACTCCGCGGAAACGCGTTGCGCGTTTGTCGCGAGGGAAAACCGCTGCGCACTTTTCCGGATCATGCTCGAGCTAAACGCCGAGCGCCTTGCGGTTCGACGTTCGCAGGAAACGCAGCGACAACGTTCGCACGTTCGCAACATTCAGCAGCCAGGCCGCAACTGCATAAGCGAGGCCGCCGGCGAGACTGACGACGGCGAGCGACACGAAGCCGGTGCCGCCCGCCTGCGATCGCGCAATCAGGATCGCGGCCGCCATCGCGGCTGCGGAGACGGCAACGCCGGCGAGACGATTGAACTCGAACGGGACCGGATAGGCCCGATGCATCAGGACGGCGGCAACGAGGAAGCCGATCGCCTCGGTCGCCAGCGTCGCCAGGGCCGCGCCGTAAAGGCCGTAGCCGGGGATCAGCGCGAACATCAGGGCGACGCTGATCACCAGCGTGAGAAAGGATTGCGCCGCCAGCATGAAGGGCCGTTCGGCGAGCTGGAAGCTGATCTGCACGTAGAACTGATTGGCGATACCGAAGAAACGGGCGAGCACCAGCGTCGGCAGCAACGCCGAGACGCCGGCGCGGAAGTCGATGCCGACGAGCGTGCCGGCCACCTGGTCCGCGGCGAGCGCGAGCCAGACCGCAACGGGCGCAACGACGACGAGCAGGAGCTCGAGGCTTTCGGTCAGCCGCTCCCGCGTCGTCTCGCCGTTCTTCTCGGCCAACGACCGGAACACCAGCGGCACGGTTGCCGCGGCAACGCTGGATGCGATCATGACCATGAACTGGCGTGGCAGATCGGCGGCAACGCCGAAGATGCCGGCAGCGTCCTTGCCGAGCAAATAGGCGACAATGAGCCGGTCGCAGGCCGAATAGACGGCAACGGAAAGCCCTGCCAGCGTCAGCGGCAGGCCGTAGCGCGCCAGCTGCATGAACTGGCTGCGCTGGAACCGCGCGATCCTGGTGCGGTCGCCGATGAGGTTCAGGATGATGCCGGCGAGCGACCCGAGACCAAACGCGGCGAGCAACCCCAATCCGCCCCAGCCGAGCCAGATGGCAAGGAGACCGAAGCCGACGCTGGAGACGCTGCGCACGATCGAGATCGCCGCGAAGCGGTAGGGGCGCAATTTGGCGCGCTCGAACTCCTGGCCGACATCGACCGCGTTCGCCATGATCGCGACGAACATGCTGGCGAGCAGCAGCTCGACACTGACGTCGCTGCGGAACAGGACAACCAGCGGGGTGGTGGCGCAGAGCACCGCGGCCGTGAGGGCGAAGGCGACCATCGCCGTGCCGCGGAAATCGACCTCCGCCGACATCGCCTGATAGCGGGACACCGACAGCTTGATCCAGGCGAAGAAGATCGCGCCCAGAATGCCCGCAAGGCTGATGCCGACGACATAGAGGCCGTACTCGGCCGGACTCAGAAGCCGCGTATAGGCGGTGACCGCGAAAAAGCCCACCGCCGCAGGCAGGATGTAGGCGACCAGGTAAATCGAGAAATGGCGGTTCAGCATGCGAGCACGGGACCGTTGGCGGTCATCAGGATTAACGAGACGTTAAGGCAGTTGGACTTTGGTGTGACAATCGGATTGTGCGGCTGGCATCGGCGAAGATAGCCGCACAAGCCCGCAAATCGGACCGCGAATGGAGCGCGCGGGCGGTTATCGCGCGTTAGCGTTAAATTTGCCCTGTCCTTGAAGCGGCCGGCGTGATCACGGAAAAGAAGCAATGATGGCGAAGCGTCGCTCGACTCCTCCGATGCCCTGAAGTGACCGACATGGACGTTGCCGAACCAACCCGGGTGAAACCGGCCTCGCTGCCGCGTCGCAGCACCAACGTGCCTACGGTTCCTTCGGATTTCGGCGCAGGAGGCCGCGACAGGATGGTCCTCAACCTCTTTTTCGAAGAACGGGACGACCGCTGGTTTCCCGGCGACCGTCATCTCCGGCCGCTGCTGCGGCGTTTGCTGCTGGGCAAGTCCTTCATCAGCGGACAGCGGCGCGTCCTGCTCAATCTGTGCGCGGGCCTCGACCGGCTCGGCATCCGTTACCGCGTCAACGACTATCACTACATCCGGAAGCACCCCGAGGAACTGGCCTGCATCATCGGCCGGCCGTTCGTGCTCGACTGGTTCAAGTGGAAGAACCCGCTCCTGCTCGGCGTCGCCATGTATGACCATCCGATCGATGCGCCGGAGAGCCTGAAGGACCTCGATGTGAGGCGCGTGCTGGTGCCGTGCGCGTGGTATGCCGACATGTTCCGTCCGCACTGGCCCCACGTCGGTGCCTGGCCCGTCGGCATCGAGACCGATCTGTGGACACCCGCGCCGGCGGATCAGAAGAGCGTCGACGTGCTGCTCTACGACAAGGTCCGCTGGGATCAGGGACGGTACGAGCGAGAGCTGATCGAGCCGATCCGCAGGCATCTCGCGGCAAGCGGCCGTACCGTCGAGGTGATCCGCTACGGGCACTACAAGGAAGACGATTACAAGGCCGCGCTGGCGCGTTGCCGCAGCATGGTCTTCCTCTGCGAGCACGAAAGCCAGGGCATCGCCTGCCAGCAGGCGCTGTCGAGCGGCGTTCCTGTCTTTGCCTGGGACCGTGGCGGACCGTGGCAGGATCCGAAATATTTTCCGGACAAGGTGAGGTTCGAAGGCGACGTGTCCTCCGTTCCCTATTTCGACGGACGCTGTGGCATGACCTTCACCGATGCGAGCGGGTTCGCCGCGGGCTGGGACCGCTTCTGGTCGCACGTCGGCGCGGGGGACTTCGCGCCGCGCGACTATGTGCTGGACCACCTGACGCTCGAGAAGGGCGCGCTTCACTATTACGAGATCGCCGAAGCAGCGATGCAGCGTCACGCGTGACCAGGATCGACCGACGCGAATTTCTCCTCGGCAGCGCCGCGAGCCTCGCGGCGGGCGCATCGGCGTCCGCAGTGCCGGCGTCGAGACGCGCCCAGCGCCGTCCCGGCTTTGGCGCTGCGGCGACGCTCTGGGACCTGCAAGCCGATCCCAGGCTCGGCGAGGCCATCAGCACCTATTGCACCCAGGTGGTGCCGGTGCTCGAGCTGAAATGGCCGATGTTGCGGCCGGACGCGCATACGTTTGCCTTCGAACGCGCCGACGCGATCCTGGATTTCGCGCGAGACAACGATCTGACGATGCGCGGCCACGCGCTCGCCTGGTATCACGACATTCCGGACTGGACCAAGCAGATCAAGACCACCAAGGGCGTCGAGCGCGCGTATCGCGACCACATCGGCACCGTGGTGTCCTACTACAAGGACAAGCTGACGTCGTGGGATGTCGTCAACGAGCCGATCCCGGACAATCCCCGCAGTCCGAAGGACCGGCGCGACACGTTCTGGACACAGCATCTGGGTCAAGGCTGGATTCCATTGGCGTTCCGCACGGCGGCCGCCGCCGACCCCTCGGTCAAGCTCGCGATCAACGAATATGACATCGAGTCGGCGAAAGACTCGTTCATCGCCAAGCGGGCAGCCTACCGCAACCTCATCATGGACCTGCTCGATCAGGGTGTTCCGCTGCACGCGGTGGGGCTGCAATCGCATCTGCACGCCGAGCTCGAGATCGACACGCACGGGCTTGCCGCGTTCGTGGCCGAGCTGCGGTCCTGGGGGCTAGAGGTGCTGGTCACCGAGCTCGACGTCGACGACCAGAAGCTGGCGGGCAATCCGGCAGAGCGCGACGCCATCGTCGCCAAGCGCGTCGACGATCTGCTGACGGCGATCTCGACCAGCGGCCCGGTGCGCTCGATCCTGACCTGGGGCATCTCGGACCGTTACAGCTGGATCAACGGCACCTTCTCCCGCAAGGACAAGCAGCCGAACCGTCCGCTGCCGCTCGACGGCGAGTTCAAGCCGAAGCCGTTCATGGACGTCATCGGCAAGTTCACGAGGGACACCTGAGGCGCTGGTCCTCAGCGTGTCCTCGGCGTTTCGAACGCGGGCGCATCTCCGATGTGATCGGGAGCAAGGCTCGGACTGCGACGGTCGCGCGAAGAGAGGCGGAACACGTCACGAATGTCGTCGACCGAGGTCGACGAATAGGACTGGATGCAGAGCGCGACCTGCTCGGGCGAAGCGGCCCGCATCATCGCTTCGATGGCCGGACGGTCGAGGGGCGTGTCGTCCCAGTGCGAGGCTGCGATGCTGTCTTCAGTGACCCGATGCCTCGCCAGATGTTCCGGCGAGTTCGCGACGAAGTTCCCGTAAAGCAGATATTCGGAGAACTTCTTCTTCCGGCACAACGCCAGAGCCCAGCTCAAGCCCGTCGCCGACTTGATGGCGTCGGTCATCGCGCGCGCGGTGTCCTTGTCCCAGACCAGCGCGTTGCCGACATAATCGTCCGCCGGGAATGAGCGCTGCTCGATCCCCAGAAGCTGATCCACGGTGCGGAGCCACACGCCATGCACCGGGTGGTCGGCGCCGATCGCCTTGGGCGTGACGTAGAGCGGCGCCTTCTCGTCGCCGGCATATCGGCTGACGTCGAATTCGCGGAAGAACAGATTGTCCGAATCCAGGATGCAGACGCGCTGCTCGGACGCATTGAGAACGCCTGCGATCTTCAGGATCTGCTGGATGTGCCAGCCATGCACGGGCGACGACAGCAGCGAGAGCCAGACACGCCGGCTGCTGAGGAACTGGAGGGCCGGCGGCACCGCGAACAGCCATTTCGGCAGGTAGTGCGAGGCCGGAACGATGACCCTCTTGTCGGAGGCGAACCGCGCGAACAGCGGAACGTCCTCATCGTTAACGAGAACATAATGCCGCGTATATCCCGAGAGCCAGGTGTCGATGCTCTCGCTGAGCAGCGAAAAGCGCTCGATATCCTTGGCGTAGCTGGCAGTCAGCAGGGCGACGGAATGCATGGCGCGCGCTCGAATGGCAATCAGGCCGCACTCATAGCGGCAATGTGGGGCGTTGGAAACTTGCGATCGCAATCAAGGTAAAATGAAACGAAGTATTAGCCATCCGCCGGCAGCCCCTGCTCCAGCCTACGAAAGCGCAGGGGTGCCAGCGCTGATGCTCGCTGCGACCAGTCGGCGACGCGGTCGTCGAGGCCGGTGGTGCCGCGGCCATGGCCGGGGAAGATCCGGATCTGCTGGATCGCCTCAGCTTCGAACCCCCTGCCCCTGCGCGCGATCCTGAGGGCGACGCCTTCGCGATCCCGCTGCGTCAGCGGCACCAGGAGGCGGCCGCGGGGGCGGAGCGACTGAAGCCAGAGCAGGTGCGGCTGCGGGAAGCCGGCATGGACGATGATGACGTCGGCGGGCTCGCCGACGTCCTTGCATCCGTCGCCGTTGACGACCGTGACGTTGCGATATCGGCGCAAGTGGTTCGCCGCCCGGGCTGCGAGCCGCCCGTCGCATTCGACCGCATGTACGCCGCCCTTTGGGCCGACGATCACCGACAGCACCGCCGAGAAATAACCAAGACCGCAGCCGATCTGCACGACGCGCTCCTTCTCCCTGACGTCGAGCACGTCGATGAGATGCGCCCACAGGCTCGGCAAGCCGGTGTCAAGCCTGCGGCGGACGTCGATCGCGACCAGCACATTGTCGTAGAGATGAACCGGATCCGCGTCGGGCGTCAGCCGGTAGCTGCGCGCCGCCTCGCTCTTGATGCGCCAGGGCCCCCTCGGCAGAAAATCCTCGCGCGGAACAGTGGCAAGCGCCTCGAGCAGGCGGGGCGAGGAATCCGCTCGCGCCTGGCAATCCTCTCCACGTAGCGCGCACGCGCGGCGGCAAGATCGCGCATGTCACAGATCGGCCTGTTCGCGCACGGGCGTGTCGGTCCCAAGCTCGGCCACCAGCTGCATCGCCTGCGTCAGGTCCGGCGTGCAAAGACCTTCGCTGAACTTGCCCACGACGGGCACGAGCAGAAGACTTGCGTGCTCGCGCCTGCCGGCCTCGAGCAACAAGCGCGCGAGGCTGACGGCGGTACGAAGCTCCCAGGACAGCGCACCCTGCTTGCGCGCTGTCGCAAGCGACTGCGCGAACAGCTCCTCGGCCTCCTGCACCGAGGCCGGATGGCCATCCGACAGGGTAATCTCGCCTTGAAGGCGATAGACCTCGGCGAGATAGGAATGATCACCGGTCCGCCGCGCGGTTGCAAGCGCGCCGTCCAGCGCGCGCGAGGCGGCATCCCGCATCCCAATCTTGGCATAGGCTTCCGCGAGCAGGCAGCGGAACCAGCAGCCGGCGAGCCAGGAATCCATCGCCTCGTACTCGTCGAGGCCCAAGCGCATCTGGCTGAGGCCCTCGTCGGTCTCGCCGAGCTGCGTCAGCGCCCAGCCGCGCAGGATCGTCGCCTGCTGCTTCCAGTGCAGGAAATTGTGCTCGCTGGCGATGATCATGGCGCGGTTGGCGTGGTCGCGCGTACCCTCGACGTCGCGCAGATGCTGGCAGAGATAGGCGCCGAACACGAGCGCAAAGGCGAGCGTGAAGGGATGGCGAATCTTCTCGGCATTGGCGATCGCCTGCTCGCTGTGCTGGCGCGCCGCGTCGGGCCGTCCGAGAAACCAGAGCAGATAACCGAGATAGGACAGCGAGACGACGCCGGGATCGGTGCCGTGCCGCACCATCAGATCGGAGTGCAAATCGGGGCTGTAGAGATTGATGCAGCGGTGCAGATGATGCTGCGAGGCGGCAAAGCGACCGCGATAGAGCATGGTCATCGCGATCGAACGGTGCGCCTCGATCAAATACCCGGTCTGCTGCGCCGGCCGCGAGCGCTCGTTCAGCCGCTGCCGCTTGGCGAATTTCAACAGCTCGACGCTGAGATCGTGCGCGCGGGTGAGATCGGCGCGGATGAAGTGGCACACCCAGAGTCCGCGAGTGGCTGCGAAGACCTTTTCGTCGTCATCGAGCTGATGACCGAGCTCCAGCGCGCGGATGTAGTTCTCCTCGACTTCCTGCACCGCATAGCCCTTGGCGGCAATCAGCGCGTTGCCCAGCGCGATGCGCAGCTCGAGCTCCATCTCGTCGGCCCCCGGTATGCCCGCGTTGGCGTGCACGACGCCGAGGCCGCGGCGCAGATGGCCGATCGCCTCCAGATTGGCGCCGTTCCTCGCCGCCTGCTTGCCGGCCTTGAGCCAGAAGCCGGCGGCGCCCTCGCTCTGGCCGGATTCGGTCAGGTGATAGGCGAGCAGCTCCGGCTCGCGCTCGGACTTCTCCGGATACATTTCGGAAAGCACCTGGGCGATCCGGGAATGCAGCTTGCGCCGCTCGCTGTGCAACAGGCTCGCATGCGCGGCGTTCTGGATCATCACATGCTTGAAGGAGTAGAGCGCGTCCGGCGGGTGGCCGCGGCGCATGATCAGCCCTGCGTCCTCCAGATGATTGAGCGCCGCCACGATCTGCTCGGCCGGCGTGTTGGCGACGGCGTGCAGCGTCTCGTAGGAGAACTCGCGGCCTACCGTGGCGCCGATCTGCGCGATGCGCTTGAACGGTCCCATCCGGTCGAGCCGCGCCATCAGAGAGTCGGTCAGGGTTGCCGGGATTGCGAGCTGCCGCCATGGCCCGGACAGCACGTAGCGCCCGTGCCGCTCGGTCAGGAGGTCGGATTGGAGAACTGTCTTGGTCAGCTCTTCCAGAAACAGCGGCACGCCGTCGGTCTTGACGATGATCTCCTCGACGACCTCCTTGGGCAGCTCGCGTCCTGCCACGCGCTCGACCAGCGTCGTGCGCAATTGCCGGCTCAGGCGGTTCAGGACCACGGTGGTGATGTGCGAATGCGCGCTCCAGCTCGGCTGGAATTCGGAGCGCGCGGTGATGATGACCAGGATCGGCCGATTCTGCACGCGGTCGACCAGAAGGTCGATCACCTCCCGGGACGTCGGGTCGATCCAGTGCAGGTCCTCGAACGCGATCACCACCGGCATTTCGCGCGCAAGACCGAGGAAATGGTCGACCAGCGCCACAACCGTCGCATCCTTCTGCTGCTGCGGCGACAGTTCGAGCGGCGGATAGCGGTCTCCGGTCGGTATCGACAGCAGCGCGGCAAACAGCGGAGTGACCTGCTCGATGTCGCCATGAGCGGCGGCGATCGCGGTCTCGAGGCCCGCCAGCGACAGCGCGGACGGATCCTCGCGATCGAGGCCGAGCGAGAATTTGAGCTGATCGACGAACGGATGGAACGCCGTGGAGGTGTAGTAAGGCGAGCACTGGAGCGAAACTTGTCCGTGGCGGTCGCCCGATATCCGCTCGAAGATTTCCTGGATGATGCGCGACTTGCCGATGCCGGGCTCGCCGAACTTGACCACGACCTGGCCGTCGCCGTCCTTGGCCTGCTGCCAGCGCCCCATCAACAGCGAGATCTCCTCCTCGCGGTTGACGAGCGGCGTCAACCGCGAGCCCATCGCGGCGGCGAAGCGGGTCTCCATCCGCGAGGCGCGCACCACATGCCAGGCCTGTGCCTTCTCGGAGATCCCCTTCAGGACATGGACGCCGAGATTGCGGTAATCGAACTTCCCCTTCAGCAATGACTGCGTCGAAGCGGAGATCACCACACCGTTTGGCGGCGCCAGGGCCTGCAGGCGCGCAGCGAGATTGACGGTCTCCCCGACCGCGGAGTCGCGTTCTTCGGTGCCCTGTCCGACGAGGTCGCCGACCACGACGAGGCCGGTCGCGATTCCGATGCGGACGGCGGGTGAGTGGCCGAGCGCACCGCGCGGCTCGACCGCGTGCGCCATCGACAGCACGCGCACGATCTCGAGCCCGGCGCGCACCGCGCGCTCGGCATCATCCTCATGTGCGGTCGGATAGCCGAAATAGACCAGGATACCGTCGCCGACGAAACGGGCGGCGAAGCCCTCATAATGCTTGACCACGCGGACGCAGGTTTCGCGGAAGCTCGCAATCATGTCGCGGACGTCTTCGGGATCGAACTGCGCGGACAGCGAGGTGGAATCCACCATGTCGCAGAACATCGTGGTGAGCTGGCGCCGTTCGGCTCCGACGTCCGCCCGTGCTTGCGGACGCACCGCCTCGGTTGGCGCCTCCGCCGTTTCCGCTCGAAACAGCGCCGCCATCGCCCGCTGGATCCGCTTGCGATCGCCGAGCGGCAATCCGAGTTCGGCCAGGTCGGATTCGGTGAGGTCCCCGATCACGTCGAGATCGAGACGGTGCTGCGCGAAGAGATCGGTGTAGTGACCGAGGCCGATACCGTCGAGCCAGCGCTTCAGCTCGCCTTCCGTCCCCGTGCCCGGTTCATTCTCCAGCATGGTGATTCTGCCCGACCATCACTCCGTCGAAGGGCTCCGATGCCCCTCAACCACAGATTTTGGGGCTCAAACTTCACCTCAGACTGGACCCGTTCCCCAACTTCTTGGAAGAATAGCTCAATCGGATCAAAAGGGAATGGCGTTGTCGGACATTGCATCCGGAGCGAACGAAGGATCAGCCGGTACGACGGCCGAAACGAAAATATTCGCGCATATCAGCGGCCTTCTCGAATTCTACGCGCGCAGGACACCGCGGCGCCCGCACTCCTCGCCCCTGGCCGGCCGGTTCTCAACTACCGCGCCCTTGGCAACCGGACGCAGGATCTGATCCGGACGCTGCGCGGGCTCGGCATCGCGCCCGCGGACCGCATTGCAGTTGCGCTGCCGCGTGGCGCCGACAGCGCACTGGCGTTGATCGCGGTCGCGTCGGCCGCCGTTTGCGTCCCCGTCAACCCGGATCTGACGGCGGACGAGCTGCAACGCTATTTCAGCGAATTGAAGTTGGCGGCGCTCGTGACCCGGGCCGACGTGAACTCCGCGAGCCGCGACGTCGCAAGGGCGCTCGATATCGCGGTGATCGATTTCGTGCCGGGGCCGCAAGACGATCTCGGCGGCTGCGCGTTCATCGGCCCGTCGGTCGGGCCGGCGAGCACGAGCGGCCCCTCGCGCGGGGACGACGATGCGTTCATCCTGTTGACGTCGGGCACGGCGGCGCGGCCGAAGATGGCGCCGCTGACGCATCGCAATGTCTGCCTGTCCGCTTACAATGCCGGCCATGTGCTGTCGCTCACGTCGCGCGATCGCCTGCTCAACGTCCTCCCGCTGTTTCATGCCATGGCTTGATCTCCGGCCTTCTCACTGCGCTGGCCGCTGGCTCCAGCGTGATCTGCACCGATGGCTTCGATTCTTCGTCCTTCTTCGGCTGGATGCGGGAGCTGCAACCGACCTGGTACACGGCGGTGCCGACCATTCATCGCGCATTGCTGACGGCGGCGGAGGCGAACCCGGACCATGCCCGACCGTCGTCGCTGCGCGTGATCCGCTCGGCCTCGGCCTCGCTCGCGCCTGCGATTCTTCGAGGGCTGGAGGCGACGTTCGGCGTTCCCGTGCTCGAGACCTACGGGATGACGGAGGCGGCCTCGCAGATCGCGGCCAATCCGTTCGAGCTGCGGAAGGTCGGATCGGTCGGCCGCGCCGCCGGCCCCGAGATCGCGATCATGGACGAGACGGGCCGCACGCTTGCGAGCGGCGCGCGCGGCGAGATCATGCTGCGCGGGCCAAACATGAGCCGCGGCTATTGCAATGACGAGGCGGCGACGCAGGCTGCGTTCCGCCATGGCTGGTTTCGGACCGGCGACCTCGGCTATCTCGATGCCGACGGCTATCTCTTCATCGTGGGCCGCATCAAGGATGTCATCAACCGCGGCGGTCAGAAGATATCGCCGCTGGAGGTGGAAGAAGTTCTGCTCGGCCATCCGGCGGTGCTGGAGGCCGGCGTATTCGCCATCCCGCACCAAAAGCTCGGCGAGAACGTCGCCGCCGTCGTGGTGCTGCGGCCGAATTCCGAGGCCACCTCCGAACAGCTACGCCAGTTCGCACGAAAGCGGCTCGCAGCCTACAAGGTACCGAGCCTGATCCGCAGCGTCGCGGCGCTGCCGAAAGGCGCCGGCGGCAAGGTTCAACGCAATGTGCTGGCCGGACACATTGCAGCAGTTGACGGCAGGGACGAGACCCGGCTGCCGCGCAATGCGCTGGAGACCCAGCTCGCCGAAATCTGGGAGGGCCTGTTGGAGTTGCCGCAGGTCGGCGTCGACCAGGACGTCTTCGCGCTCGGCGCCGACTCGCTCGCAGTGACGCAGATGCGCTCGCGCCTGCGCGAACGCTTCAATGTCGACTTCTCGTTCGAGGACATCTTCGATTGCACCACGGTCGCAGCACTTGCGGCCCGGATCGATACCGCCGCAAGCCGGCGCGAGACGGCGCTGCCGGCCTGGCACCGCCTGCGGGCGCAGATGCACCGCTGTCGTTCCAGCAGCAGCGGATGTACGTGCTCTCGCGGCTCGACCCGACCCGCTACAATTACAATGTCGTCGAAGTGGCGCTTCTCAGCGGCCCGGTCGACGTCGCCGCGCTTTCTGCGAGCCTCACTGCGATTTGTGCGCGCCATGAGGCGCTGCGCACGGTCTTCATCGAACGTCTGGGCGAGCCGGTGCAGCTTGTGCAGTCATCGCCGTCGCAGTTCGAGCGCATCGAGCTCAAGCCCTGCCCTGCGGACAAGCGGCTCGCGGCGGTCCGGCGCGAGGCGCTCAAGCTCGCACAACATCCGTTCGACCTGTCCCACGAGCCGCCGCTGAAGGTCGCACTGCTGTCGTTCGACGAGCACAGCCATGCGCTGGTGGTCAACGTCCATCACCTCGTCACCGACGGCTGGTCGCAGCGGCTGTTCTGGGAGGATCTCGCCGTCCATTACGCCGCGGCGCGCATGAAGCGTCCGGTCACGCTGCCTTCGCCTGCCTTCCAGTATCGCGACTTCGCGCTCTGGCAGCAGAGCTGGGCGCAGACGCCGGCGGCGAAGGAGCAGCTCGATTATTGGAGGGCCCAGCTCCACGGCGTCACCACACTGCCGCTGCGAACCGACAGGCCTAGGCCAGGGATCTGGAGCGGTCACGGCGCGCGCCACTATCTCGAACTTTCCAAGACGCTGTCGGGTGACCTGCGCGCACTGAGCCAGACCCAGGGCGTCACACCGTTCATGACGCTGCTGGCCGCCTTCCAGTGCCTGTTGTTCCGCCACACCTCGCATGAGGACGTCGCGACGGGATCGCTGATCGCCAACCCAGGCGTCAGACTGGACGGAGAATTTGCGCGGAGCGGGCCCCGTCTTCGACGGCGAAGCGCGCCCGGGCGCATCCACCGGCCACCATCCGGTCAGCCTCGAGCGTGAACTGGTCGGCCGGCTCACGGCGTTCGCCGGCCGGCACAATTGCACGCTGTTCATGTGCCTGCTCACCGGCCTGAAGGGCATGCTGCTGGCGCGGACGGGCCGCACCGACATCGCGGTCGCGACCTCCATGGCCAATCGTGCCCAGCCGGACACCGACCGCATCATCGGCCCGTTCGAGAACACGGTGATCGTCCGTACGACAATCACGCCGGAGCTGTCGTTCGCACAAGCCCTGATGCGGGTGCGCCAGAGCGTGCTCGATGCGCATGCGCGGCAGGAGTTGCCGTTCAACATCCTGGCCGACCATCTGGAGCAGGAGGGGATCGATCCGGCCTCGCTGCTGCAGGTCTACTTCACGCTGCAGAATCCGCTGCGCCAGCCGCTCGATCTGCCGGATCTCGCGACAGCATCGATCGGCAACATCGCGCGCGAAGGCCAGCCGGTGCTGCCGATCGACCAGACCCGGCTGTCGCTGATGCTCAAGGAGCGGCCGACCGGCATCACCGGCTCATGCAACTACAAGCGCGAGTTGCTCGAGGGCCGAATGGTCGGCGAGTGGATGGAGGATCTCGTCGCGCTGCTGACGGCGGCCATCGCTCAACCCAACACGCCGCTCGGCCGGCTGTACGGATTCACGGCCAAGCCTGTGAATGATCAAGTTGCGTCTTGATTATTCGGTGTCGCCGCGCAAGATTGTTCCCGCAGTTTGATTTGGGCGACTATTTTCAACCGGGGGAGTATTATGGGTTTCATCAAATTTACCAAGGGCACCTCGTTGAGCGACAAGGACCGCAAGGCCCTCCAGAAGCTGCTGACCGACGAGAAGAAGCTGCAGTCGGCACTGAAGGAGGTCGACGCCAGTCTTTCCATCCTGGGTGAGTCGAAGAAGGCCAAGAAGAAAAAGAAGTAAAATTCGCCGGCCGACGCTGCAGAAATCTCCAGACTTCAATGTTCGGCTTTCAGTTTTCGGACTTTGACTTTCGGTCTTTCGTTTTCGATTTTTAGTTTTCGGTCGTGGCCGCTCGCTGGTCGAGTTGGGGTCTCGCACAAGCTTGCGCCTGTAAACCGGCCTGCAAATCGACAAGAATTCGCCTGGGTGGATCGTTAGGAACAGTCCACTTGGTGATTCTTGCTCAGTTGAATTTTCCGTCGGGACCGGGGATTGGCCTCGCCTGACGCCATGGGCCCAATTGATGGCGGACGACAGAATTGAACTCTTTGTCGGGCTGATCGAGACCTTTGACGCCCCGGGCGCGGCCGAGGCGTGCCGGCGCCTGCTCTCGGTCGACGAACGGGCCCGGGCCGATAGATTCATGTTCGAGCGGCACCGACGGCAATACATCTTCGCACACGCCATGCTGCGCCTCGCGCTATCGCAGGTCGCGCGCAACGTCGCCCCCTCCGACTGGTCCTTTGCCGCGGGCCGCTATGGGCGGCCGTTTGTCGCAGCGCCTGTCACCTCGACAGCGCTGCATTTCAGCCTGTCGCATGCCGACGGCTGCGTCGCCTGCGTGGTGTCGCGGCATGAGGCCGTCGGCGTCGACGTCGAAGCCGTGTCGCGGCGCGTCGCCCCGCTGTCCACCGCGCTCCGCTTCTTTGCCCCGGAGGAGGTCGAAACGCTGCGCGGACTGCCGGAGCCCGCGGCCATCGAGCGCTTCTTCGACTATTGGACGCTCAAGGAGGCCTATCTGAAGGCCAGGGGCTTTGGACTCAATCTGCCGCTCGACGCCTTCGCGATGCAGGTGTCGGGCAAGGCCATCGAGATCAGCTTCAAGCCGGACATCGTCGACGATCCGGACGGCTGGCGCTTCTCGCTGTGCTCGCCATCGCCCTCGCACCGCCTCGCGATCGCCGACGGCTCCCGTGCGGCCGGCGGCCTTCCCATCAGCCGCCACGCCTGGCCGCTCCAGCAAGCGGCTGAATGATGCCGCCGCGGCTGCGCGTCTTTCCCGCGATTTCACGCAACCGCGATCCCAAGGCCTATATCGGCGAGCTGATGCGGGTGGCCCGATTCGCCGACCGCTACGGCTTCGAAGGCATCCTGCTGTTCGAAGGCAACGACGTGTTCGTCGAGCCCTGGGCGATGGCCCAGCACATCATGACAGAGACGACACGGAGCTCGCCGCTGATCGCCGTCAATCCGGTCTATATGCACCCGTTCACGACCGCGAAATTCGTTTCGTCCTTCGCAGCTCTACGGCCGGAAGGTCTATCTCAACATGATCACGGGAACGGCGATCAGCGACTTGCGGGGACTTGGCGACGACCAATCGCATGCCGATCGTTACGTTCGGCTCGGTGAATTCGTCGCGCTGACGCACCAGTTGCTGGTAAGCCCGCGGCCCGTGAATTTCGAAGGCCGGTTCTACCGCGCCAGCAATCTGCAACTTCGTCCGCGCCTGCCCGCGGAGCTGATGCCGGAGTTCTTGATCGCCGGCCAATCCGAGGCGGCCCAGCGCATCGCGAAGGAGACCGGCTGCATCAAGATGCAGATGCTGCCGCCCGATCTCGATCGCGGGCTCGACGTATCAGGCCTGAACTTTGGAATATTCGCGCGCGAGGGCCGGGACGAGGCTCGGCGGGCCGCAAAGGCACGCTTCCGCGACAATCCCGATGATCGTGAGCTGCTCGCGCTCACCGTAGAGAACAGTGACTCCGTGTGGAAGCGGCGGCTCTATGAGGGCCAGAGCGGCGAGCTTCAGGACAACGGCTACTGGCTGCTGCCGTTCCTGACTTTCCAGGCCGACTGCCCATATCTCGTCGGCAGCTACGAGGAGATCGGCGCGAAGCTGAAGGAGTTTGCGGCGAACGGCCTGACCACGATCATGCTCGACATGGTCGCGGACGAGACCGAGATGCGGCATGTCGGCAAGGCGCTCGCGGCGAGCGGGATGTTTTGAAGCCTTCTCCCTCTCCCACGAGCGGCAGGGCAATCGCATATGAGGAAACGCGGCGGGAAACTCGCCTGTGGCCATCCTTCGAGACACCCGCCTCCGGCGGGCCCTCAGGATGAGGGCGCGTTTTGCGGCGAGATATCAGACCCTCATGGTGAGGAGCCCGCCAAAACGGGCGTCTCGAACCATGCGGGCCCGGCTCGTCCCGCGGCCCCCACTGCCATATGCGATTGTCCTGCCGCGAGCGGGGAGAGGCGGACGGCTCACCTCGCTTCCTCGAATCCCGCCAGCACCGACGTCAGGTTCGCGCCAAGGATATCCGAGAGATAGCCGCCTTCCTGCACGAACACGGTCGGCAGGCCCATCCTCGCGATGGCCTGGCCGATGCGGCGGAAGCCAGGCGTGGTGACGGCCAATCCCTTCAGCGGGTCGTGCTCAGAAGCATCGAGACCAAGCGCGATGACGAGCGCTCCGGGCGCAAACGACTCGATCGCCCTGCGCGCGAGGTCCAGCGCCTGCATGTAGCCGTCATCGCCGGTGCCGATGGCGAGGGGAATGTTGAGATTGGTGCCGAGACCGGGCCCTTCGCCCCGCTCATGCGCATAGCCCCACACGTAAGGATAGTACGCGACGGGGTCGGCATGGATCGAGATCGTGTAGATGTCCGGCCGAGCATAAAAAATGCCTTGCGTGCCATTGCCGTGATGGACATCGACGTCGAGGATCACGACGCGCTCGTGCTTCTGTCGCAGATGCGCCGCCGCGATCGCGCTGTTGTTGAGGAAGCAGAAGCCGCCGGCCATGTCGCGATAGGCGTGATGGCCGGGCGGACGGCACAGCGCGTAGGTCGCGTCCTCGCCGTCCATCACCATCTGCGCGGCGGTGACTGCGACATCGGTCGCGGCACAGACCGCCGCCCACGTGCCCGGCCCGATCGGCGCCGCGGTGTCGGCAGTGTGCCAGCCGAGCTTGCCGACGATGTGGGTGGGATAGGTTGCGGCATGGCGCACCGGATGGATGTTACCGATCATCTCCGGGCCGGAATCCCCGAGCGCCGTCCAGGCGTCCCAGGCCTCGCTCAGGAACGACAGATATTCCGGGCTGTGGATGCGCGCGCGGGGCCCCTGCCCGAACTTGGTCGGCTCGACCAGCTGATGCTTGCCGTCCTTCAATCCCTTGAGCAGGCGGTCGGCGCGCTCGGGCTGCTCGGTGGTGCGCTTGACGACACCGCGAACCAGGAAGAATTGCGGATCGTGGCTGCGGTGCAGTTCGGTATGGACGGCTTTCACTCAAACACTCCGTGATCGCATGCTCTAAGGGTTGCCACAGATTTCTTGATCCCTGCGGCGGCCGGATGCAAGCAAGAAGAATGCCGCCCTCACCCCCACCGTTCTGCACGCCAAGGAGACCGCCTTTGAACGGCCGGGCTCAGCAGCGTCCGCGCTGGAGGCAGTGCTCGCGCCCCTGCTGGTCAGTGCGGAAGGACTCGATGAAGCCACCCTGGCGCTGAGTGACGAAGACGGTCTTGCCGTCGCTGCCGCCGAAGGCGAGGTTGGTCGGCTCCTTGCCCTTCAGCGCGACCTCCCGCTCGACGGCGCCACTGGGCTTCATCAGCGCGATCGTGCCTTTGAGAATGCGCGCGACATAGAGACGGCCGGCAACGTCGGTGCGCAGACCGTCGACGGTGTCGGGCTGAAACGACTTGACGAGTTTTGCCCCGGTGAGCTCGTTGCCGTTGATCGCATAGGACCAGATCTGGCCGCTGCTGGACTCGCCAACATAGAGCGTCCTGCCGTCCGGGCTGAGATCGATGCCGTTTGTGGTGCCCATCGCGCGCGGCGCAGCCATGACCCGGCCCTGCACCGTACCGTCGGCTTCCTTGGCGATGCGCCAGATGTGTCCCTGGCGGCCCTTCCAGTTCGGATCGCTCGCATAGATCGTGCCGTCGCGCGCGATGGTGATGTCGTTCGGCTGGTTCATGTCGCCGGCGTGAAACCAGACGGCCGGCTCGGTCGCGCCCTTCGGAATCGCGAAGATGTTGTGCTTCTTGTAGTCGGCAATGAACATGGTGCCGTTCCGATCGAAACGGATGGCATTGCCGACGCTGCCTTCGGGCAGCACCGTGAATGGCTCCGACGCCGCGCCGCCGGCCGGCAGCCTGCCGATGGTGCCGGGCTTGCCGAGATTGACCACGTAGAGGTTGCCGTCGAGATCAGCGGCCGGCCCTTCGATGCCGAACGTGTATTCGCCCGCAGGCGTCACCTGCACGCTTTCGAACAGCTTGGTGTCGGCCCGGGCGGACGCGGTCGCAATGACGAGAACAACGCTACCGCACAGGCACCAGAAATTCCTGCCGGATGTAATAGCCATCGCCGTCGGTGCACTCGCCATTCAGATAGGGATCGGCCGGCCGAAAGAAGCGGCTGAAGCCGGGTTTGTCTACAGCGCGCTTTTGTGTCACGACAACGACCTTGGCGGCCGGTATTTCGCCGCATTCCTTGTTCGTCCTGCCATAGAATTTGCGCTGCGGCGGACCGGATTTGATCCGCATCCGCGTGCCCGGAACCATTTTCGCAACGAGCAGATCCGCCGCATCCAGCAGACGTTTGTAGCCGGGCTCGGTCTTCGGCAGGTTCTCGCCGCCTGGCGGCATCAGTTTCTCCGCGCCAAGGCCGCGCAGGCGCGTGCGCAGCCTGCCGGCGTCGGGATCGCCCGGATAGATCCAGCCGTCTTGCGACAGCATGAAGCGGAGCACGGCCCCGTCCTTCTTCGTCTCCGATTGGCCCGGCGTCAGACCGAAATCGGAGTGACAGCCGACACAATGCTTCTCGACGAGACCCTTGCGCAGCATTGTGAGCCGGGCGCTGTTCTGCGCGTCCCCGGCGACGAACGCCGCGAGTTGGTCGATCATGGCCTGGCTGCGCATGTCGCAGGGGAGCGGCTGAGGCCCATCGCCCGCGGCGCGGTCGATGCGGATCACGGTCTTGTTCTTGTCCTCGACCAGCCAGATCGCGCCGTCCTCGGCCACCGTCATGCCGACCGGGGCGCCTTGCGGCCGCGCGCCATTGACACGATGCCAACCTGCAATCAGCTCCTGGAACGGCGCAGCGGCGACCTCGCCGGTATCGGTCTGGAAGCTGCGGGTCGGGTCGGCTGCGCAACTGACGTGATAGCGCACCGGTGCCGGGGCAGGTTTGGGAAAGCCGTGATCGTCGATGTCATAGACGAGCAGGCGGCTGCCGGTCGGCCGATAGCCGTGCAGGCCGACCAGCAGCTTGCCATCAAGCTCCGGGAATTTGCCGCCGTGATAGTACATCATCGCGAGCGGCGCACCGTGTGGCGGCAGCAGCGAGAGCGGCGCCTTGTAGAGCGCGTTGGCCGTGCAGAGCGATTTGTAGATCCCCGATTGCAGCACGAGCCTGAATTCGGGACTCGGCGTCGACAGGTCGTAGCAATAGGGCCAGCCATAATGCCTGCCCTGCTCGACCGCGTTGATCTCCTCGTTCGGCTTTAAGATGTCAGGCAGATCGCGACCGTTCTCGGCCTGCAGGAAGGCGTAACCGGCATTCGGAAACATCGGGTGCAGCACCAGCGCCATCGAATTGCGCAAGCCGCGCGCATAGACGGTGTGCGGCGGATCGGGATCGCCAGGCTTCAATGCCGCGAAGACGCCGCCTGCGGGCGGCGTATACAGCCAGATCGATGCCATCGCGGACGCGCCCTCGGCGGCCGCGCAAGGCCTCGTGATCGGTGCGGGCGTAACGCAGTCGTCGCTATGCGAGCCAATATTGACGAACAGCCGCCCATTCCGGTCAAAGACGAACGGCTTGAGCGGATGCGCGCTCTCGTCGATCCTGGTCCTGCCGGGCAAGCTGATCCGCCTGCCAGGCATGTGGCGGATGATGGTCTCTACCGTGCCGCGCGGATTGTCGGCGAGCGGATCGAAGCGGAAGATCGTCTCTGCGGTCGAGGCATAGAGCTTCCGGTCGGGGCCGATCACCAGCCCGAACGGATATTCGACATCGGTCAATAGCTCGTTGAAACGCCGACCCTGTGGCGCGTGCGGGTCGAGCAGCAGCAGCCGTCCATCGGCGTGACCCCAGCCGCCCATGTCGGCCACTACGAACAGGTCGCGGCCCGGCACCTGGACGATCGCACGCGGAAATTTGAGATGATCCTCTTCGCTGGCGACGAGGCCGGCGCAAAACTCCGCCTTCATGTCGATCTGGATCCGGGGAAAAGCGAGATCGCCGCTGCCGCAAACGTCCGCGCCGATCGCATAGCCGCTCTTCCTGATCGGTTCGGACGAAGCCGGAACGAAGCCGAGCAGCACGCCGGCCAACACCGCAGCAACCAAGCGCAGATTTCGCCGTTCGCCTGCGAATGTAAACTGGTTCACGGTGGCCCCCCTCTTCCCGGGACGCTTGTTCCATGACGACCGTGCTGCGTCCAGTCATCACCTGCCTGTGATCAAACCCGTTGCGGCATTGGTGGCGACCAACCTCCGTAAATTCCCTTACCGGGCTCGACCCGAATGTTTCGCGAATGCCAGAGGTGGTATCAATCTGCCATCCCAATCGCTTTCTACAGGAGGCGTTCATGGTCCAGGTCTATTTTCACTGCTCCAACACCGAGGGCACGCTGATCGACCGCTATGGCGCCGTCGTCGCCAATCTGACCGAGGCGCGCGACCACGCCGCCCAGATCATGAACTCGATGATCCAGACCCCCGGTGCCGAAGACTGGCGCGACTGGGTGATCCATGTCAGCGACGACGATGGCGAGGAGATTTTCGATCTCCCCTTCACCGCCATGCTCGGCAAGCCGCATTGAGGGTGATGCCATGTTGATCGCTTCCCTGAGCCTCCTCCGCCAGCCCCTGAGCTTCGTCGCCGTCAAATGGCAGACGCTGATCCGTGTCGCGGGCAACCCCTACCGCCCCGAGCTGCACTACATGCGCGGGCCTGGTCCGAAATGGCACGCCAAGCATCAGGCCGGCCGGCTGGACCGCATGCGCTGAGCGCTGTCGGGTTCACCGCTTTCCCACCGATCTCCCTAGCATCGTCATGGCCGGGCTTGTCCCGGCCATCCACGTTCTGGGATGCAAAGACGTGGATGCCCGGGTCAAGCCCGGGCATGACGAGATTGCGGAGCAGCCCCTCCCTCACCTCCCCGTAAACATCGCCTTGCGCTTCTCGATGAAGGCATTGCGGCCTTCGACGGCGTCTGCGCTCTTGCGGATCGTGGCCTGGAGTTCGATCTCGCGGCGGAACTGCGCCTCGTAGGTCGCATGCTCGCTCTCCTCGATCAGCGCGCGCGTTGCCACCAGGGCGCGCGTCGGTCCCTCGGCGAGGCGGCGGGCCAGCCCCAGCGCCTCGTCCATCAGCTTGGCATCGTCGACGACCTGCCGCACCGGCCCAATCTCCTGGGCGCGTTCCGCCGTCAGCGGCTCGTTCAGCAGCATCAGCTCGAGCGCGCGCTGCCGGCCGACCAGCCGCGGCAGCAGCCAGGTCGAGCCGAGATCGGGCACCAGCGCGATACGGCTGAACACCTGGATGAAGCTCGCCGACCGCGCCGCGACGATGATGTCGCCGGCCATCGCCAGGCTAAAGCCGCCGCCGGCCGCCACGCCGTTGACGGCGACCACGACGGGCACGCGGCACTCGCGCAAGGCCTTGAAGGCCGGCCAGTAGAAGCGCATGACGCCAGCGGCGATATCCTCGCCGAGCGCCTCCGAGGCCTTCAGGTTCTGGCCCGAGCAGAAGCCGCGCCCGGCTCCGGTCAGGATGAGGGCGCGGACGTCCTCCTTCGTCGTCATCTCCGCGACGGCGGCGGCGAGCGCGCCGAGCAGGTCCGGCGTCATTGCGTTCAGGCTCGCCGGCTCGTCGAGGGTCAAGATCCCGACCGCGCCATCCCGCGCCTGTTTCACACCAGCCATGCCGCGCCTCCCTTTTGATGTTCTCGTTGACCGCAATGTGCCATGGTCCGCGCGCTTCGCCAATTGCGGAGCAAGTCAGCGCAACGAAGCCATCATAAAATACAGCACAGAACATCAAGACGACATCATGCCTCATCAGTTCAGCCTGAACCAAAACGTCCGCAAGCTCGCCGTCACCTCCAAGGGCGGCATCGTCGCCTCGCAATCGCGCCGAGCGGCCGAAGTGGGGGCACAGGCGCTCGCGGCGGGCGGCGACTGCGTGGACGCGATCGTGGCAACCACCATGGCGCTGAACGTGCTGGAGCCCTGGAACAGCGGCATCGGCGGCGGGGGTGCGATGGTGCTCTACCGCGCCAAGGAAAATCGCTATGAGGTGATCGACTACGGCATGTGTGCGCCACAGAGTCTGCGTGCTGCCGACTACCCGCTCAGCGGCGAAGGCGCAGCCTCCGATCTCTTTCCCTGGCCGCGGGTGAAGGACGATCGCAACATCCACGGCCCCGGTTCGATCGCCGTGCCTGGCGTCGTCGCCGGGATGGAAGAGGCGCATCGCCGCTACGCCAGAATGCCGTGGAAGGATCTGGTCGCGCCGGCAGCCAGTCTCGCCGGCGAAGGCCTGCTGGTCGATTGGTGGACCACGGTGACGATCTCGGGCTCGGCCGCCGATCTCAGGCGCTATCCCGCGAGCGCGGCGGCGTTCCTGAAGGACGGGCTGCCACCGAGCGCGCCCTGGGGTATCAAGGCCGAGACGCGGCTGCCGCAGGATACGCTGAAGGCAACGCTGTCGCATCTCGCCGACGCCGGACCGCGCGATTTCTATCAGGGTGATCTCGCCAGGAGCATCGCCTCCGACATCAAGGCCGACGGCGGTTCGCTGTCGGTCGAGGACCTCGCCGCCTTCCGCGCGCATTTGCGCGAGCCGCTGGCGATCCCGTATCGCGGCGGCAAGGTGTTTGCGACGCCGGAGCTCACGGCCGGCCCGACCATGGCGCATGCGCTGCGCCTGCTGCAGCAGAATTTGAAGCCGGCAGGCACGCCGGACGCGGCCGCGTATGCCGAATATGCGCTCGCCCTGCAAGCAGCCTTCCGCGAGCGGCTCAAGGACATGGGCGATGCCGACGGCAAGCGCTCGCTCGGTGCCGAATATCTGGCGCCCGCCTGCACCACGCATTTCTCCGTGGTCGACCGCCACGGCAACATCGCCGCGGTGACGCAGACGCTGCTCTCGTCGTTCGGCTCGAGATACGTCACGCCGCACACCGGCATCGCCATGAACAACGGCATCATGTGGTTCGATCCGACGCCGGGCACGACCAACTCGCTTGCGCCCGGCAAGCGCTGCCTCTGCAACTACACGCCCGTCATCGCGGAGACGAAGGATGGCAAGCGGCTCGCGGTCGGCGCCTCCGGCGGCCGCCGCATCCTTCCGGCGGTGACGCAGCTCGTGTCCTTTGCGATGGATTTCGGCATGGATCTCGATGCCGCCATTCACCAGCCGCGCATTGACGCCAGCGAGGGCGCAATCGTGATTGGCGATGCGCGGCTGCCGGCTGAGGTGCGCAAAGCCCTGGCCGCACGCTTCAACTATGAAGAGAGCCGCGTGCAGACGTTGCCGCAGAAATTCGCCTGCCCGAGCGTGGTGATGCGCGAGGGCGACACGAATTCCGGCGCGGTCGAGATCTTCCAGCCTTGGGCCGATGCGGTGGCGGAAGGCTGAGGGACGCACCGCTGCGAGATGATGCCAGCGCGCGTTGAGCCGATGCGCGCTTGCGCATCAGCGCGAGCGTCACGACTCCTCCACATTTGCAGGGAACCTAGCTGCACATCGTTCGTTCATTGAATGGACAAGTGCGCTCGCCCCACTGGAGGACACAATGAAGAAACTTGCGCTCGCCGCGTCGCTGATCGTTGCGGCTGGCCTCACACTGACAAGCCCTGTACTGGCCAAGGGCGGCCATGGTGGCGGTCATGGTCATGGTCATAAGATGGGCCATCATTACCATGGCACGCCGCCCGGATGGCACCATGGTCGCAAGGTCGGCTGGCGCGGTTACGGCTGCCCGCCCGGCCTGTGGAAGCAGGGTCGCTGCTGAGGCTTGATCCGAAACGCAGCAAGGCGTCGCCCTAGAAGCGGGCGGCGCCTTCTTCATATGCCGAGCCGGTCGCGTACGCGGCCCGCGATCACTGCGGTCGTCACGCCAACGGGCCAGAACGCGTGCATCGGGATCGGCTTGATGCCGGTGACGGGCATATCGATCTCCGCCTTCGGCCCGCCGATCAGACGGCGGGCGAGCTGCGCGCCCATCGCGGTCGAGAGCGCAACGCCGCGGCCGTTGCAGCCGAGCGAGATCAGGATGTTTTCCGCGGGCTCATGCACATGGGGGTAATGATCCGCGGTGATGGCGAGGCGGCTATTCCAGCCGTGCGTCCAGGCAACGCCCTTCAGCTGCGGCCACAGTCTCTCGGCATATCGCATCAGATAGGCAACGTCGTCGGGCGATTTGATCCAGCGCATCGGACCGCGCCCGCCCATCAACAGGCGGTTCTGCTGATCGATGCGGTAGTAGACCGTGATGTGGCCGCTCTCGTAGAGCACGGGACGGGTCGGCATGATCGAGCGGGCGACAGCGTCAGGCAGCGGCGCGGTGGCGGCGATCGAGGAGAACACGGGCACGATGGTGCGGCGGAGCGCCGGCCAGAGATCATCGGTGAAGCCGTTGGTGGCGAGCAGCACTTTTTCCGCGTGCACCACCGCGCGTGGCGTCTCGATGCGCCAGCGCGAGCCGTCGCGGCGCAGCGACAATGCCGGTGTCTCGCCAAAGACCTTTGCGCCGGCGGAGATTGCCGCGCGCGCGAGACCGCGGGCGTAGCTCAACGGATGCAGGTCACCCCCGCTTCTATCCAGCATGGCCCCGATGTAACGATCGGTGCCGGACATCTCGCGGAGCTGCTCGCGGTTGAGATATGTCACCGGCATGCCGCGGCGGATGCATTGCTGCGCGGTCTTCTCGATCGCGGCGGCGCTCGCTTCGTTGTAGGCCGCGCGTAGCGTGCCGTTCTGGCGCGCCTCGCACGGGATCTGGAAGCGGCGGATCAGATCATGCGTGAAGTTGGTGGTGCCGTAGGCGAATTCGATCATGCGGCGACCGAGCTCCGCGCCGAAATCGGCTTCGATCTGATCGGGGTCGTGCTTCAGGCCCGGATTGGTGTGGCCGCCGTTGTTGCCCGACGCGCCCCAGCCGGGCTCCTGCGCTTCCAGCACCATCGACTCGACACCCTGCTCGGCAAGATGCAACGCGGTGGACAGGCCGGTGTAGCCGCCGCCGACGATCGCGACGGAAACATTTTTGTCGACGTCGAGCGGCGGCGTGGCAACCGGCGCGACGGCGGTGTCGGCATAGAGCGAGGGCGGCAGAGGCAGGCGCGTCATGGCGAGGTCCGGTCAGAGCGGATGCAGCACGCGGCGCAGGAAGTCCTGCGTGCGCGGATGCTGGGGCTGGTTGAGCAGCGCCTTGGCTGGCCCCTGCTCGACGATGACGCCGCCGTCGATGAACAGCACACGGTCGCCGACGTCGCGGGCAAAGCCCATCTCGTGGGTGACGACGACCATGGTCATACCGTCGTCGGCGAGCTTGCGCATGACGCCAAGCACGTCGCCGACGAGCTCGGGGTCGAGCGCCGAGGTCGGCTCGTCGAACAGGATTGCCTTGGGCTGCATCGCAAGTGCACGCGCGATCGCGACGCGCTGCTGTTGGCCGCCGGAGAGCTGCGGCGGATGCGCGTCGGCCTTTTCCGCGAGTCCGACCTGGGCGAGCAGCGCGCGGCCGCGCTCGAATGCGGCGGCACGCGGCTCCTTCTTCACGTAGAGCGGTCCCTCGACCACGTTCTCCAGCACCGTGCGATGCGGGAACAGATTGAAGCGCTGAAACACCATCGAGACCTGGGTGCGGATGTTCACGATCGAGGGTGACTCACGGTCGACCTTCAGGCCCTCGACGCTGATCTCGCCGCGGTCGTAACTTTCCAGACCGTTGATGCAGCGCAGGATGGTCGACTTGCCGGAGCCGGAAGGGCCGATGATGCAGACCACCTCGCCCTTCTGCACCGACGCATTGATGCCCTTGAGCACCTCGACCTTGCCGAAGCTCTTGTGGACGTCGTTCAGCTCGATCATCGCTTGCCGGCCCGCTTCTCGAAGTGACGGACCAAGAGGATCAGCGGAATGCTCATGGTGAGATACATCAGCGCCACCAGCGTGAACACGCTGGTGTTCTTGAAGGTCGAGGACGCGATCAGCTTGCCTTGCAGCGCGAGCTCGGCGACCGTGATGGTCGAAGCTTGCGAGGAGTCTTTCAGCATCATGATCATGACATTGCCGTAGGGCGGCAGCACGATGCGCACGGCCTGCGGCAGCACCACGCGCCGCATGGTGAGCCACCAGCCCATGCCGATCGACTGCGCCGCCTCGATCTGGCCCTTGTCGATCGCCTCGATGCCGGCGCGGAAATTCTCGGCCTGGTAGGCCGAATAGGCGATGCCGAGCCCGAGGATCGCGGCCTGCAGCGCCGACAGCGTGACGCCGAGATCGGGCATCACGAAATAGAGGTAGAACAACAGCACGATGATCGGGATGCCGCGGATCACGTTGATCAGGCTGGCACTGAGCATCGACAGCGCCTTGATGCCGGAGACCCGCATCATCGCCCAGACGAGGCCCAGCACCGTCGAGAGCAGCAGCGAGCCGATCGTGACGACGATCGTCAGCGCGACGCCATTCATCAGGATCGGGACGAACTCGACGGCGTCGTGCCAGAAGCCTTTCATCGGGCAGCCTTCATCGATCAGACGCTGACGATCAACCCTGCGCCTTCAGGCCCCATTTATCGAGGATCTTGTCGATGGTGCCGTTGGCTTTGAGCTTCGCGAGCGAGACATTGATCTTGCCGAGCAGCGCGGTCTCGCCCTTGCGCACGCCGATGCCGACCGAGCCGACCGTGACCGGCTTGTAGCCGTCGACCAGGCGCACCTCGGGGAAGCCGCCCTGCTTCAGATTGTAGGCGAGGATCGGATAATCGGCGTAGCCGGCCTTGAGGCGGCCGGTGTTCACGTCGCGCAGGATGTCGGGAATGGTGTCGTAGGCCTTCACTTCGGCGAACAGGCCGGTCTTCTTCAGCGCGTCGACGAAGGCGGTGCCGACCTGGGCGCCGACCGTCTCGCCCTTCAGATCGTCCTGCGTGGCGTAGGCCTTGGTGTCGCTCTTCGGCACCACGAGGCCCTCGCCGTAGCTGTAGATCGGGTCGGAGAAGTCGACGACCTCCTTGCGCGGCGGCGTGATGAACATCGCAGCCGCAATGATGTCGATCTTGCTCGATGTCAGCGACGGGATCAGTGCCGAAAACTGCATCGGCTCGATCTGCACGTTGAAGCCGGCATCCTTGCCGACCTCGGTGATGAGATCGACCATAATGCCCTGGATGGTGTTGGTCTTGGTGTCGAGGAAGGTGAAGGGAATGCCCGTGGGCGTCGAGCCGACCTTCAGCACTTGTTGCGCCGAAGCCGGCACTGCTGCGGCAATCGCGAGCGCCGCGACTGCGGCCTGAACAAAACGCTTCATCGCATTCCCCCTTTGGGTCCGGCCAGTGGCGGCGCTCGCGATTGTCGTGATCAGACGTTGCGAGCCAAGCCATTTCGGCCTATTTTCACCAATATGAAAATTTGGTCACACTTTTGGGATCGATGCAAGCGGTTTTCATGCACATGAAGGAAGCGGTTTGACGTGAGCGGTGGCAAAAGAATGCGCAAACCCACCGCCGCAAAGCCGGCCAAGCAAAAGCCGGCCAAGGTGAAAGCCGTCGCCAAAGTGGCCGAGCCGGCGATGGACGTCGCCGTCGGCCGCCGCATCAGGGATCTCAGGCGGGTCAGGCAATTCTCGCTGGAAACGGTTGCTGCGCGGACGGACCTGTCGATCGGCTTCCTCAGCCAGATCGAGCGCGGGCTGTCCTCGCCGTCGCTGCGCGTGCTGGCAACGCTCGCCGACATGCTCGGCGTCGGGATCGCCGCGCTGTTCGGCGCGAGCCCGAGCGCCGACGGCGCATCCGACCAGGTGGTGACGCGCGGCCTGCAACGGCCGGAGTTGAAGCTCTGGCGCACCGGCGTGTCAAAACAGTTGCTGAGCCCGGCCAGCGCCGACAACAAGCTCAACCTGTTCCTGGTGCATCTGGAGCCCGGCGGCTCCACCGGGGACGAACTCTACACTCATGATGGTGAAGAAGCCGGCCTCGTGCTCGAAGGCGAGATGATGCTGACGGTCGACAGCGAGACGTGGTCGCTGAAAAGCGGCGACAGTTTTCGCTTCGCGAGCCGAAGGCCGCACCGGTTTTCAAATCCGGCGAACGATGCGAAGTCCGTGGTGCTGTGGGTGAATTGCGTGACGGCGGCGGGGTAGCGCTGTTCGCGACGTAACCACCCGTCATTGCGAGGAGCCCTTGCGACGAAGCAAATCCAGATTGTCACCGCGGACAGTTACTGGATTGCTTCGCTGCGCTCGCAATGACGCGGATAGAGTCTAGCCGAACCGGTGCTTGTACCGATCCACCGTCAGCGCGCTGACGTCGATCTCCGGCTTCTTGCCCGACAGCATGTCGGCGAGCACGCGGCCCGAGCCGCAGGACATGGTCCAGCCCAGCGTGCCGTGGCCGGTGTTGAGGTGGAGATTGGCGTAGTGCGTCCGGCCGATGACGGGCGGGCCGTCCGGCGTCATCGGGCGCAGGCCGCTCCAGAACGTCGCCTTGGCGAGATCGCCGCCGCGCGGGAACAGGTCGGTCAGCGAATGATCGAGCGTGGCGCGGCGCGCATCGTAGAGCTTGTCCGAGAAGCCGGAGATTTCGGCGGTGCCGCCGACGCGGATGCGATTGCCGAGGCGCGTGATCGCGACCTTGTAGCTCTCGTCCATCACGGTCGATTCCGGCGCGCCGGAGGCGTCCTTGATCGGCACCGTGATCGAATAGCCCTTCACCGGATAGACCGGCAGCGAGATGCCAAGCGGTGCGACCATCTGCGACGAATAGCTGCCGAGCGCGAGCACGTAACTATCTGCCTGCAACAGGCCGGCACTGGTCGCGACGCCGCTGACGCGCGCGCCGTCGGTGACGATGCGATCGATGCCGGTGTTGAACATGAAGCGCACGCCGAGCGCCTGGGCGTGCTTGGCGAGTGACTGCGTGAACATGTGGCAGTCGCCGGTCTCGTCCTGCGGCAGACGAAGGCCGCCGACGAACTTTTCCTTCACGCCGCCGAGCGCCGGCTCGACCGCAATGCAGCCCTCGCGGCTCAGCACCTCGAAGGGAACGCCGTATTGCTTGAGCACGGCGATGTCCTCAGCCGTGCCGTCGAGCTGCGCCTGGTAGCGAAACAGCTGCAGCGTGCCCTGCGCGCGGTCGTCATATTGAATACCGATGTCGCGGCGCAGGTCGCGCAGGCAATCGCGGCTGTATTCCGCGATCGGAATCATCCGGCTCTTGTTGACAGCGTAGCGGGCGCTGGTGCAGTTGCGCAGCATCTTGAGCAGCCAGACCCACATGACAGGATCGAGCTTCGGCCGGATCACCAGCGGGCCGTGCTTCATCAAGAGCCACTTGACCGCCTTCACCGGCACGCCGGGGCCGGCCCAGGGCGAGGAATAGCCCGGCGACACCTCGCCGGCATTGGCGAAAGAGGTCTCCAGTGCCGGCTCGGGCTGGCGGTCGACGACCGTCACGTCATGGCCGGCACGTGCGAGGTAGTAGGCAGAGGTGACACCGATGACACCGCTGCCGAGGATCAGAACTTTCACGCTTCGTCAAACTCCCGCGGCATCACGCTCGCCGCTGCAAGGAAACAACTCGCAACGGCGAGAGCAATTATCAGGCCACCTTCTTGATGGCGTCGCCGAGGATCGAGACCATCTGGTCGATGTGGCTCTTCTCGACGATAAGCGGAGGCGACATCGCGACGGAGTCGCCGCCGGTGCGAAGATAGAGGCCGCTGTTGAAGCATTCGACCAGCATGTCGTAGCCGCGCGCGCCGACCGCACCGTCACGCGGTGCGAGCTCGACCGCGCCCATCAGGCCGCAATTGCGGATGTCGACCACGTTCGGCAGCCCCTTCAGCGAATGCAGCGCATCGCGCCAGTATTCGGCGAGCGAGGCACCGCGCGTGAGCAGGCCCTCGTCCTTGTAGATGTCGAGGGTCGCGATGCCGGCGGCACACGCGACCGGATGCGCCGAATAGGTGTAGCCGTGGAACAGCTCGATCTGGTTCTCCGGGCCGTTCATCATGCCGTCGTAGATCTTGCGGCTGGCGAACACCGCGCCGCAGGGCACGGTGCCGTTGGTGATGCCCTTGGCGGTCGTCATCAGGTCCGGCGTGACGCCGAAGAAGTTGGCGGCGAACGGCGTGCCGAGGCGGCCGAATCCGGTGATGACCTCGTCGAAGATCAAAAGGATGCCGTGCTTGTCGCAGATCGCGCGCAGGCGCTGGAGATAGTTCTTGGGCGGCGGCAGCACCGCGGTCGAACCCGGCACCGGCTCGACGATGACGGCGGCGATCGTCTCGGCGCCGTGCAGGGCGACCAGACGCTCGAGATCGTCGGCGAGCTCGGCGCCATGCTCGGGCAGGTCCTTGGCGAAGGCATTGCGGGTGAGATCATGGGTGTGGCGGATGTGATCGACGCCCGGCAGCAGGGTGGTGAAGGCGCGGCGGTTGGCGACCATGCCGCCGACCGAGGTGCCGCCGAAGCCGACACCGTGATAGCCGCGCTCGCGGCCGATCAGGCGGGTGCGGCTCGCCTGGCCGTTGGCGCGGTGATAGGCGAGCGCGATCTTCAGCGCGGTGTCGACCGACTCGGATCCGGAATTGGTGAAGAAGACGCGGTCGAGGCCGTCAGGCGCGATCTCGGCGAGCCGCTCGGCGAAGTCGAACGCCAGCGGATGGCCCATCTGGAACGACGGCGCGAAGTCCAGCGTCATCAGCTGGCGCTCGACGGCGGCGGCGATCTGCTTGCGGCCGTGGCCGGCATTGACGCACCAGAGGCCGGCCGAGCCGTCGATCACCTGGCGGCCGTCGACGCTGGTGTAGTACATGCCCTCGGCCGAGGAAAACAGACGCGGCGACTTCTTGAACTGCCGGTTGGCCGTGAACGGCATCCAGTACGAGTCGGTCTTGATGGTGTTCGGAATCTGATGAAGGGTCACGGCCGCGCTCCTTTGCTGACCCCATAGCTGAGCCACGGTTTCGGAACCGCAACAAGTCCTTTTCTGGCGACGTGCAAGCCATTGATTCGACTGGGGCTGCCGGTGCATATTTGCGCGATCCGCAACACCTGCAACAGGGCTTGGGCTATGAGCGTCGACATCGGTGGACGGCTGCGATTCATCCGGGCGCGCCACAAGCTGTCGCAGCGCGAGTTGGCCAAGCGCGCGGGCGTCACCAATTCGACGATCTCGCTGATCGAATCCAACCAGATGAACCCCTCGGTCGGGGCGCTCAAGCGCATCCTCGACGGCATCCCGATGGGACTCGCCGAGTTCTTCGCGCTGGAGCCGGAGTCCAGGCGCAAGATCTTCTACCGTGCCGAGGAGTTGACGGAGGTCGGCAAGAAGCCGATCTCCTACCGGCAGGTCGGCGACAATCTGTTCGGCCGCAGCCTGCAGATCCTGAAGGAGCGCTACGAGCCCGGCAGCGACACCGGCCGCGTCCACCTCGTCCATGAGGGCGAGGAAGGCGGCATCGTGATCTCGGGCAAGCTCGAGGTCACCGTCGAGGACGAGCGCCGCATCCTCAATCCCGGCGATGCCTATTATTTCGAGAGCCGCCGGCCGCATCGCTTCCGCTGCGTCGGCGGCAAGCCGTGCGAGGTGATCTCGGCCTGCACGCCGCCGACGTTCTGAAGGCGCGACAAGATATCCGGACTCTTACGGACTCACCGGTTTCTTACGGAGCTTGAGCCATCTCAATTTCCGCGGGCCGCACCGCTATATATTGCGAACCATAGCCGAGCAGCCTGGCGCAAAAGGTGCTGAGGTTATCGCCCGGATGCCCAGGCACTCCGGGGCCGCTTCGTAACAGGGCTCGCAGATGAAGATCACGCTCGCCAATGCAGAAGCCGCGCTCGACGAAGTCCAGCGCGACGCCGACAAGCTCCATTCGCGCGAGTTGCGCAAGGCCATCGCCGAATACATCGAAACGCAGCGAGAGGCGCTCAAGGCGCTCCGCAAGAAGCTGCATTAACGAGACGCGGCGGAGCGAGAAGATCCCGCCCCGCCCTATCCCTCAAAGCTGCGTCAGCAACTCCTCGATCCGGATCGGAAAGCGGCGGACGCGCACGCCGGTTGCGTGCCAGACCGCGTTGGCGACCGCACCGGCGCTGCCGGTGATGCCAATCTCGCCGACGCCCTTGATGCCGAGCGCATTCACATGCGGATCGTGCTCCTCGACCGTGATCACGTCGAGTGGCGGCACGTCGGCATTCACCGGGATGTGGTACTCACCGAGATTGGCGTTCATGATCCGTCCGCTGCGCCGGTCGGTGATGGCCGCCTCGTGCAGCGCGAACGACATGCCCCAGATCATGCCGCCGAACAGTTGGCTCTGCACCATGCGCGGATTGACGATGCGCCCGGCCGCGAAGGCCCCGACCATGCGGGTGACGCGGACCTGGCCGAGCTCGGGATCGACCTTCACCTCCGCGAACACCGCGCCGTGGGCGTGCATCGCATACTCCTCCATCGCGGCAGGGTTCGGCGCGCCGGTGCCGCGCGCCTCGACCTCGGCGACGCCGGCGCGCGCCAGGATCTCGGAATAGCTCTCGCTGCGGCTCTCGTCGTCGCGACGGATCAACCTGCCATCGCGCGCGATCACGCCGGCATTGCCGGCGCCGAACAACGGCGAGCGTTCGTCATTGGTGGCGAGATCGGCGAGCCTGGCAATCACGGCCGCTCCGGCACTGTGGATCGCCGCACCGGCGGTGGCCGTGTGCGCCGAGCCACCGGCAATGCCGGCATCCGGCAGGTCTGACGTCCCCGCCTTGAACTCCACGCGGTCGACATCGAGGCCAAGACCGTCGGCGGCGATCTGGGCGAGCGCCGTCCAGGCGCCCTGCCCCATATCGTGCGCGCCGATTTCCATCACGCCGGAGCCGTCGCGGCGGATCGCCGCCCGGGCTTCGGCCTGGAACATCAGCGCCGGGAAGGTCGCGGTCCCCATGCCCCAGCCGACCAGAAGGCCGGCATCGTCGCGCATCTGCCGCGGCTGCAGCAACCGCTTCGCCCAGCCGAAGCGCGCTGCGCCCTGCTCGTAACAGGCTCGCAGCGCCTTGGAGGAGAACGGTCTGCCCGTCATCGGCTCGACCTCGGCGTAGTTCTTCAGGCGGAAGGCCAGCGGATCCATGCCGCAGGCCCAGGCCATCTCGTCGATCGCGCTTTCGAGCGCGATCGAGCCGGTCGCCTCACCCGGCGCGCGCATGAACAGCGGCGTGCCGGTGTTGACGCGCACGGCGTCATGCGAGGTGCGGATCGCAGGCGCCGCGTAGAGCGTGTGCGAGGCATCGGCGGCCGGCTCGTAGAAATCGTCGAACGTGCTCGACACGGTCCGCGCATGGTGATCGAGCGCGGTCAGACGTCCCTCGCCATCGGCGCCAATGCGTAGTCTCTGACGCGTCGGCGCGCGATGGCCGACCGGGCCGTACATCTGCTCACGGCGCAGCACCAGTTTGACCGGCTTGCCGACGAGCTTGGCGGCCATGATACCGAGGACCGGCGGACCGCCCATCAGCCCCTTGGAGCCGAAGCCGCCGCCGAGGAAGGGACTGCGAATGTGGATCTTGTCGTGCGCGATGCCGAACAGTTCGGCAATGCGCGCCAGCGACAGCATCAGACCCTGGGTCGGCATGTCCACGGACAGCCTGTCGCCATCCCATTGAACCACGATCGCATGCGGCTCCATCGCGTTGTGATATTGCGGCGGCGTCTCGTAAGTCGCGTCGATCCGCTTCTCGGCCGAGGCAAGGCCCGCCTCGACATCGCCGCGGTGATTTTCGGCGGGGTTTCCGACGCCGACAACGGGCGGCACGAAACTCTCGCCGGCGTCGAGGCCGACCAGCGGAGGCAGGGTCTCGTAGCGAGGCGCCAGCAGCGCCGCGCCTTCCGTGGCCGCCTCCAGCGTTTCCGCGATCACGACCGCGATAGGCTGGTTGGCGTAACGGACTTCGTTGCTGTGCAACGCTTCCATCCGGAACACGAACGGATTGGTCTTGATCTCCGGATCGATCGCGAGCTGCGGCTTGTGGTCCGGCGTCATGACGTCGACGACGCCGGGATGGCGCTTGGCCGCGGCGACATTGAGCGAAGTCACGCGGCCACGCGCGATGCTGGACACGGCGATCACCGCGAACAGCATGCCGGGCAGATGATTGTCGGCGGCATAGGTCGCCTGTCCCGTGACCTTGAGGATGCCGTCACGGCGGGTCAGCGGCTGTCCGATATTCGAGCCGTGCCTGAGATGGGCGGGCGCGCTGGTGAGGTTGAGCTCAGGCATGGATGGCTCCAGAGATCGAGGCAAAGGGAGAGGCCGGCAGCGCGGGGATACGCGCAGGCGTGCCGGCGGCCGCGAGTAGCAGCGCGCGCACCACGATGCGGCGCGCGAGCTCGATCTTGAAGGCATTGTCGCCCGACGGCTTCGCACCCTCGAGCGCACGCCGGGCGGCCTCCTGGAACGCGTCTGCCGTGGGCGCGACGTTCCTGAGCACGTCCTCCGCCGCGCGAGCGCGCCAGGGCTTTGCGGCGACACCACCGAGTGCAAGCCGCGCCTCCGCGATCTTGCCGTTCTCGATCCGCAGAGCGGCGGCCGCCGAGACGATGGCGAAAGCATAAGACGTTCTCTCGCGCACCTTCAGATAGCGCGCATGCGACGCAAACGCGCGCGCCGCCGGCGGCAGGCGCACCGCGACGATGAGATCGCCGGGCTCGAGCGCGGACTCGCGCTCGGGCGCATCGCCCGGCAGGCGATGCAGTTGATCCAGCGCGATCTCGCGCCGGCCATTCCTGCCCTCGATCTCGACGACGGCGTCGAGCGCGACCAGCGGGACGCAGAAGTCGGACGGATGCGTGGCGATACAATTCTCGCTCCAGCCGAGCACGGCATGGCTGCGGTTCTCGCCGTCGCGGGCGTCGCAGCCGCTCCCGGCCTCGCGCTTGTTGCAGCGGCTGGCGGTGTCGTAGAAATACGCGCAGCGTGTCCGTTGCAACAGATTACCGCCGACGGTTGCGGCATTGCGCAACTGAGCTGACGCGCCGGAGAGCAGGGCTTCGGCGACGGCCGGATAGGATTTTGCAAAGGTCGCGTCATGCGCGAGATCGGCGTTGCTGACGAGTGCGCCGATACGCACACTGCCGTCGGCGAGAGTCTCGATTTGGTCGAGGCCATCGAGATGCGTGACATCGACCAGCCGATCCGGACGGCTGACGCCGCCCTTCATCAGGTCGAGCAGATTGGTGCCGGCGGCAAGGAAGGCAGTGCCGGGCTGAGCGGCGGCGGCGACCGCTTCTGCAACCGAGGCCGGCCTGACATAATCGAACGGCTTCATGCGGAGCGCCTCTGGTTGGATTCGTCCATCTGTCCTTGCGCGTCGAGCACGGCATCCACGATGCCGGCATAGGCGCCGCAGCGGCAGAGATTGCCGCTCATGCATTCGCGGACGCGTTCAGGGTCATTGCCGGTCTGGCCTTCGCGCATCATGCCGATCGCGCTCATGATCTGGCCGGGCGTGCAAAAGCCGCACTGAAAGCCGTCATGGGCGATGAAGGCAGCCTGTACCGGGTGAAGCTGGTCGCCGCGTGCGACACCTTCGATGGTGAGGATGTCGGCGCCGTCGTGGCTGATCGCGAGCGCGAGGCAGGAATTGATGCGCTTACCGTCGACGAGGATGGTGCAGGCGCCGCACTGGCCGCGGTCGCATCCCTTCTTGGTTCCGGTCAGATGGAGGCGCTCACGCAGGAGATCGAGCAGCGTGACGCGCGGATCGTCGAGAACGAAATCGCGCCGCGCACCGTTCACGGTGAGGCTGATGGAGTGGTTCATACAAGGCTCCGATCAGATATGGACATGAGTCATCGCCCAGCGCGCCACCGCCGTGACCGCTGTCGAATAGCGCCGCCCGAACATGATGCGGCCGGCGCTCGAACGAAGATACGGAGGCGGCCTCCGCTTAACAAGGGCCGCCCGGAAAAATCTGGAATTCGTCAAAAGCGCGTGCGTCACCAACGCGATGCAGCGCCCCAAGGGTTCAAGAAGGGTTCAATCTAACCAATTCGTGATCTACATTGCGCGCCATGGACGACCAGACCGACCAGACCCGAAAGCCCCGCGCCGACGCCGTGCGCAATCGCGAGCGCGTGCTCGAAGCGGCGAAGCTGGTGTTCAATGCGGGCGGTTCGGAGGCGAGCCTGGAAGCAGTGGCAAAGCGCGCCGGCGTCGGCATCGGCACGCTGTATCGGCATTTCCCGACGCGCGAGGCATTGTTCGAGGCGGTGTACCGGCGCGAGGTCGAGCAGCTCAGCGAGCTCGCCGAGCAATTGAAGAATGCGAAGGATCCGGTCGAGGCGCTGCGGCGCTGGCTGCGCTCGGGAGTCGAGTTTGTTGCGACCAAGAAGGGGATGATGGCGGCACTGGCGCTCGCGGTGCAGAGCGGGTCGGAGCTGCATGCCTTCTCCTTCGAGCGTCTGACCAAGGCGATCGGCTCGCTGCTGGACCGTGCCGTCGCAGCCGGCGAGATGCGCGCCGACATCAACCCCGAGGATCTGCTGCGCGCCTTCTTCGGCATGTGCTACGTGCACGACCAGCCCGGCTGGCAGGCGACGGCGCTGCGCCTGCTCGACGTGTTCGTCGACGGCTTGAGGATGCAGGCCGCTATGAAAGCCAGGCCGCGCGCCGTCGCCAAACCTGGGAAGAAGGTCGCGAAGCAAAAGCGATAACCGGCGGCGGCAAGATCACCACAGCCTAAGGCCGGGCAGGCGGCCTAAGTCGCAAAACCCGGGCCGGTCTTCGTCGCGCTCATCCGCGCGCGAATCAGCAGCAGAACGACGATGCCGATGTTCAGCGCATTCCACGCCACGCCGTTCGCGAACGCCGCGGCATAGGAGCCGGTGGCATCGAAGATGACGCCCGACACCCAGCCGCCGAAGGACATGCCGAACACGGAGGCGAAGATCACGATGCCGACGCGCGTCGCCGCCTCGCTCGCCGGCATCGCCTCACGCACGATGATGGCGTAGCTCGGCACGATGCCGCCCTGGAACAGGCCGAACATCGCGGAGATCAGATACAGCGAGGTCAGGCTGTCGAAGAACAGATAGAACACCAGCGCGAACCCCTGCGCCAGCGATCCGACGAGCAGCGTGCGGATGCCGCCGATCTTGTCGGCGAGATAGCCGGAGCCGATCCGGCTGATGATGCCGCAGCCCATCATCAAGGACAGCATCTCGGCGCCCCGCGCCACGCCATAGCCGAGATCGCCGCAATAGGCCACGATATGCACCTGCGGCATCGCCATGGCGACGCAGCAGGAGATGCTGGCGATCGAGAGCAGCACGGTCAGCGTGTTGGTCGACAGCCTGAGATCGACCCGCGGCGGCGGTGCGTTGGCATGATCGTGGAGGGTGTCGCGCCCCATCTGCGCCCGCAGAATCAGCACCAGCACCGTCATCAGGCCGGCGCAGACGATGCCGATGCCGATATGGGTGTAGCGCCAGCCGATCTCCTGCGTGCCCCAACTCACAATCGGCGGCCACATCGTGCCGGCGACATAGTTGCCGCTGGCGACGATGGTCACCGCCAATCCGCGATAGCGCTCGAACCAGTGCGAGGCTTCGGCCATCAGCGGCGCGAAGGTCGCGGAGGTGCCGAGCCCGATGAGGAAGTAGGCCGCCACGAACTGCCAGAGGTGGCTGGACAGGCCCGCGAGCACGTTGGCGACGCCGAGGAAGGCGATGCTGATCGCCATGGCCGGCACGATGCCGAACCGGTCGGTGATCTTGCCGGCGATCACGCCACCCAGCCCGAAGCCGAACATCATGAGGGTGAAGGCCAGCGACACCGCGCCGCGCGTGGCGCCGAATTCGGCCTGCACTACGGGAATCACGACCACGACCGCCCACATGCCGACGGCGCCGATCGAGCCGATCACAAGTGCAATGACGAGCCGCATCCAGGCCTGACGGGAATCAGGGCTGAATGATTGAGGCGTCTGTCCTGGATGATTTGGCGCGTGCACGGGCCGGAACATGGCCCGCGGATCGCCGCAGGGTCAAGCATTGTGGCGCGATATTGGGCATGCGCGGTGCACTGCGGTAAGAAGGCGCTTGGCGACCGCGCAATTTGCCACTAGTTTGCAATTCGCGTGTGCACCTTTGCCGCGCGGAGAGCCATGCCGGCGGAATGTTGCTGCGATTGACGCGATCGATGCGGATCAGGGTGGGGCGGATCATCGCCCTCGCCTACCTGTTCTGCGTGCTCGCGCCGGCTGCGGCGCTTGCCTGGGGCGATGGTCCTGCGCCGTGCCTTGACGACGCACTCCTCGCAGATCGCGTGCCGGCGCATCACCAGATGCCGACCAGCCATATGCATGGCGATGCCTCGCACGAACACGCGGGAACCCACGCTCACCACCAGACGGCCGCGCAGGACGCGCCTGCTCCGCATCATCACGGCGACGCGGGAACAGTGGGACCGTGCTGCGCCATGATGTGCGTGAGCGCGCTGCCGGCCGATCTGCCCGGCGTCGCCACGCCGATGCTGCCCGTCTCGGCCTGTGCGCCCGAACTCGTGGCCAGCCTGCACAGCGCGGCGCCGCCCGTGCACTACCGCCCCCCCATCGCCTGATCTGACGCGACGATTTCGGGCCGAGCGCGCTTTTGCGCGCGCGAACCTGTGGTCTCCAGATCAGGGATGAGTGATGTTCACGCTTTCGGGGGCGAAGTCCGCCGCATCTGCGGTGGGTGGACGCCAGTTTCGATTGAATTCGCTGCTGCTGGCCCTTGCTGCGCTGGGGCTGTCCGGCTGCATGCCGGCAACGACACAAGTCGCCAGCGCCGATCCCGCAGATCCGGCGGCAAAAGTGGCACGCATCGGCTACCGCTCGACCATTGCGCCCTATACCAGCCTGCGCCCTGCGACGCCGGCGCCATGGCGTGGCCGCAACGAAGCGGTGACGCCGCAGCCGAAGCAAGACCGGTAGGAACGCGCCATGACACGCCATCTTGCGCCGGGCCTGCTCGTCCTCATTGCGCTCAGCGTTTCCGGCTGCGCCGCGTTCTCGCCCGACGGCGGGATGACTGCCGTCTCGGATCTGACGAGCCAGACCATCAACAAGGATGTCGCCTTCGTGCGAACGGCCGAGGGCGCCAGCACGGTCGACGCGCGCGTTCGCCAGCTGTTGTCGCGGACGCTGAGCGCGGATGCCGCCGTGCAGATCGCGCTGCTCAACAACAAGGGACTGCAAGCCGTCTATAACGAGCTGGCGCTGGCCGAGACCGATCTCGTCGAGCAGAGCCTGCCGCCCAATCCGGTGTTCGCGGTTTCGCGCATCACGGGCAACGGCGCCAGCGAGATCGAGCGCCAGGTGGTCGGCGACATCCTCGCGCTGGCCACCCTGCCGTTCCGCTCCGATATCGCCCGCGACCGCTTCCGCGGAGCGCAGCTGCGCGCGGCCCTGGCGACGCTGCGACTCGCCGCCGACGTCCGCCGCGCCTATATCCGCACTGTTGCCGCCAATGAGATGGTCGCGCTGCTGACGGACGCGAAGGCCACGGCGGAATCCACCGCGCAGCTCGCGGTCAAACTCGGCGAAACCGGCTCGCTCAACAAGCTCGACCAGGCCCGCGAGCAGGTGTTCTATGCCGAAACCACCGCCGACCTCGCAACGGCGCGTCAGGCGGCGACGAGCGCGCGCGAAAGGCTGGTGCGCCTGATGGGGCTGTGGGACGACGGTCTCGACTTCCGCCTCCCCGATCAAATGCCGCCGCTGCCGCGTCGACCGCAGGCCTTGCCCTCGATCGAGGTCGATGCCGTGGCGCACCGCATCGACCTGCAGATCGCACGGCTTGAGCTGGCGGCGCTGGCGAAGGCCCTGAACCTCACCGAGGCGACGCGCTTCGTGACACTGCTCGATCTCGCCGGCATCTCCCGCCGCACCCAGGATCCGGAAGGGCCGCCGTTCCGCGAACGCGGCTTCGACGTGCAGTTCCAGATCCCGATCTTCGACGGCGGCGAGGTGCGGGTGCGGCAGGCCGCCGAAACCTACAATCTCGCCTTCAACCGCCTGACCGAGCGCGCGGTGAATGTTCGCTCCGAAGCGCGCGATGCCTATCGTGTCTATCGCTCCACCTACGACATCGCCGGCCATTACCAGCGCGAGATCATCCCCTTGCGGAAGATCATCACCGAGGAGATGCAGCTGCGCTTCTCCAGCATGCAGGTCGACATTTTCGCGCTCCTCACCGAGGCGCGACAGCGCCTGGCGTCGCTGCGCGGCGCGATCGATGCCAGGCAACGGTTCTTTCTCGCCCAGGCCGATTTGCAGACTGCCGTCAACGGCGGCGGCGTGCCGACGGCCGGCGGCGACAGTCCAACCACCATCGCCGCGGCAGCGCCTGCCGCCGGCGGCCACTGAGATGGAGGCCAGCATGTTTTCCCGGCGAGGATTCTTAGGCAGCGCGGCGCTTGCCGGCGCGTCGGCCATCAGCGGCCGTGTGCAAGCCGCTTCGATTCCGGAAGCGCCCACCATGGACAAGGTGGTGATGCAGCCGCCGCTGCATCCGATCAGCGGGCCCGACTACCGGCCAGTGGTCACGCTGAACGGCTGGTCGTTGCCGTTCCGCATGAACGGCGACTGGAAGGAATTCCATCTCGTCGCCGAACCGGTGGTGCGGGAATTCGCCGAGGGCATGAAGGTGAATCTGTGGGGCTACAATGGCCAGTCGCCGGGCCCGACCATCGAAGCGGTCGAGGGCGACAAGCTCCGCATCTTCGTCACCAACAGACTGCCCGAATACACCACCGTGCACTGGCACGGCATGATCATTCCGAGCGGCATGGACGGTGTCGGCGGACTGACCCAGCCGCACATCCAGCCGGGCAAGACCTTCGTCTACGAATTCGAGATGAAGAAAAGCGGAACCTTCATGTACCACCCGCATTCCGACGAGATGGTGCAGATGGCGATGGGCATGATGGGCATGGTCGTCGTGCATCCGCGCGACCAGAGCTTCCGACCGGTCGACAGAGACTTCGTCTTCGTGATGAGCACCTACCGCGTCGACCCCGGCACCTATCTGCCGCATGTCAACGAGATGACCGACTTCAACATGTGGACCTGGAATGCGCGGGTATTTCCCGGCATCGATTCCCTGCCGGTCCGGCTCGGCGACAAGGTGCGCGTGCGCATCGGCAATCTCAGCATGACCAACCATCCGATCCATCTGCATGGCCACAGCTTTGCGGTGACCTGCACCGACGGCGGCTGGATCCCGGAGAGCGCACAGATCCCCGAAACGACCACCGACGTGCCGGTCGGCGCTGTCAGGGTGTTCGACGTGCTCGCCGACAATCCCGGCGACTGGGCGTTCCACTGCCACAAGTCGCACCACACCATGAACGCGATGGGACACGATGTGCGCAATCTCATCGGCGTGTCGCGCAAAGACCTCGCCAAGGCCGTCGGCAAGCTTGCGCCTGACGGCATGGCCATGGGCTCGACCGGCATGGCCATGGGCAACATGGAGATGCCTGCGCCCGACAACACGCTGCCGATGATGACCGGCACCGGCCAGTTCGGGCCGATCGAGATGGGCGGCATGTTCACGGTGATGAAGATCCGCGAGGACCTCGCGCGCGACGATTACCGCGATCCCGGGCCGTACAAATTCCCGCAAGGCACCGTCGCCTACGAAGTGGCCGCACCCGCCATCGAGCCGGCTCGGCAGAAGCCGGGAGCGCCGATGAAGAACATGAAGATGTGAGCGTTTCGATGAACGAACAACCGGAGACCAGGATGAAGACCACTATCAGGCTCGGCCTCGCACTGGCTGCGCTTTCGACCGCGCCGGCCCTTGCCCATGACAAGCACGGGCACGCGACCTTTTCGGCCGGCGAGCCCGGCGATCCCAAGAAGCCCGCACGCACCATCGAAATTCTGATGAATGAGATGGACTACACGCCCGCGAAAATCGAGGTGAAGCGCGGCGAGCAGATCCGATTCGTGCTGCGCAATATCGGCAGGGAGGACCACGAATTCCTGCTGGCCACGACCAAGGAGAACCTCGCGCATGCGGATCAGATGAAGAAGCATCCGCACATGGAGCACGACGAGCCCAATGCGGCGCGGCTTGCTCCAAAAAAGACGGCCGAGATCCTCTGGAAGTTCAGCAAGCGCGGCACCTTCGAATATTCGTGCCTCATTCCCGACCATCGCGAATACGGCATGGTCGGCCAGGTCACCGTGAAGTAAGCAATGGAGACTCTCATGAACCGCATCATTGGTATCGTTGCTGCACTGGCACTGAGCATTGGCCTTGCGACCGTAACGCTCGCAGCCGAGGGCGCCGTGATCAGCGGCGAGGTCAAGAAGATCGACGAGGGCGCCGGCAAGATCACGCTCAAGCACGGACCGGCGAAGAGCCTCGGCATGGAGGAGCCGATGACCATGGTCTATCGCGTCAAGGATCCCGCCATGCTCAAGCAGGTGAAGGTCGGCGACAAGATCACCTTCGAGGCCGAGGAAGCGGCGTCGGGGTACACGGTGACCAAGATGCAGAAGGCGAAGTAGGGCCTTGCCACCTGCCCCGTCATTCCGGGATGGTCCGCAGGACCAGACCCGGAATCTCGAGATTCTCAGGTGCGCAATTGCGCACCGTAGTTCGGTGCTTCGCACCGCCCCGGAATGACGGGCAAAACGCCAGCTCCCCCTTCCCACCCCCTCCGTTAACCCTTTGCTAACCATACACCCGGCAAGAATTGCCGGGTGAAGTCGAGTGTCGTCGGCCGCGTTTAGAACGGGAGCTCCCGTGGACGCCAGTGCGGTGCCTCACTTTCGGAACGGCGGCCCATCGGCCGCCGCGCAGACGTTTGGGGCGCGCGGACGGCAGTCGCGCGGGGAGGCAGCTACCATGGTCGACGTCACGGCGGGACAGGGCGTAGGCAGCGCGAAGCCCGGCATCCCCTCCCTCAACGACATCGTCAACATCCTCAAGCGCGGCGACATCGCGCTGGCGCTCGGCATCCTGACCATCCTGGTGGTGCTGATCCTCCCCCTGCCCGCGATCGTGCTGGACCTGTTCCTGGCAATCTCGATCACGCTCTCGATCCTGATTCTGATGACGTCGCTGTTCATCCAGGCGCCGCTCGAGTTCTCGGCCTTCCCGACCATCCTCTTGATCTCGACCATGCTGCGCCTGTCGCTCAACATGGCCTCGACCCGCCTGATCCTGTCGCATGGGCACGAGGGCACGGCCGCTGCCGGCCACGTCATCGAAGCCTTCGGCAACTTCGTGATGGGCGGCAATTTCGTCATCGGCATCATCGTCTTCGCCATCCTGATCATCGTCAACTTCGTCGTCATCACCAAGGGTTCGGGCCGCATCGCCGAAGTCGCCGCGCGCTTTCACCTCGACGCCATGCCCGGCAAGCAGATGGCGATCGACGCCGACCTCTCCGCCGGCCTGATCGACGAGAAGGTCGCCAAGGAGCGGCGCAAGGAGCTGGAGGACGAGAGCGGCTTCTTCGGCGCCATGGACGGTGCCTCCAAATTCGTCCGGGGCGATGCCATCGCCGGCCTCCTGATCGTCTTCATCAACGTCGTCGGCGGCATGATCATCGGCGTGGCGCAGCAGGGCATGTCCTTCGCCGACGCCGGCCGCAGCTACACGCTGCTGACCGTTGGTGACGGTCTCGTCACCCAGGTGCCGGCGCTGATCGTCTCGACCGCGGCGGGCCTGCTCGTCTCCAAGGCCGGTGTGTCCGGCGCCGCCGACAAGGCGCTGATGAAGCAGTTCTCCGGCTATCCGCAGGCGCTCGCGATGTCCTCGGCGGTGATGCTGGTGCTGGCGGCGCTGCCGGGCATTCCGACCCTCCCCTTCCTGGCGCTTGGCGCCGGCGCCGGCGCACTGGCCTGGAACGCCCGCAACCGCAACCGGGTCACCGCCAAGGCCGAGGAAGCCGCCAAGGCCGCGCCCGCGCCAGGTCAGCCCGGTGCACCGGGGGCCGCTGCGACCGAAGAGCCGATCTCGGCAGCGCTCAAGATCGACGACCTCAAGATCGAGCTTGGCTATGCACTGCTGCCGCTCGTCAACGGTCCCGACGGCACCGACCGTCTCACCGAGCAGATCAAGGCGCTGCGCCGTTCGCTCGCGATCGAAATGGGTTTTGTGATGCCGGCGGTGCGCATCCTCGACAACGTCCAGCTCGAGGCCAACACCTACATCATCAAGATCAAGGAGGTCGATGCCGGCACCGGCAAGATCTGGCCGAACCAGTTCATGGTCATGGATCCCGGCGGCAGCCAGGTGCAGGTGCCCGGCATCCACACCACCGAGCCGACCTTCGGCCTGCCCGCGACCTGGGTCGACGCCAGCCTCAAGGAAGAAGCCTCTCTCAAGGGCTACACCGTGGTCGACGCAGCGACCGTGCTCTCGACCCACCTCACCGAGCTGCTCAAGGCCAACATGTCGGACCTGCTCTCCTATGGCGAGGTGCAGAAGCTGCTCAAGGAGTTGCCGAAGGAGCAGAGCGAGCTGGTCAAGGACATCGTCCCCGGACAGGTCACGGTTTCCGGCATCCAGCGCGTGCTGCAACTGCTGCTCGCCGAGCGCATCTCGATCCGCGACCTCTCGACCATCCTCGAAGGCATCGCCGATTCGCTCGCCTTCTCGCGCAACCCCGCCACCATGGTCGAGCACGTCCGCGCGCGCCTGGCGCGGCAAATCTGCGCGCAGAACACCTCCTACAACGGTTATCTGCCGCTGATCGCGCTGTCGGCGCGGTGGGAGCAGGCCTTTGCCGAATCCATCATCGGCCAGGGCGAGGAGCGCAGCCTCGCGATGCAGCCCTCGAAACTGTCGGAGTTCATGACCGCTGTGCGCGAGGCGTTCGAGCGAGCCGCCCGCGAAGGCGAGGCCCCGGTGCTGGTCACGTCTGCGGCAATTCGTCCGTTCGTCCGCTCTCTGGTGGAGCGCTTCAGGGCCCAGACGACCGTGCTGTCGCAGGCAGAAATCCACCCCAGGGCGAGGCTGAAAACGGTCGGAAGCATCTGATTTGCCTTAAGAAGCCGTATGTTTTTCAGCCACAGGCAAATGGTTTTTGAGTTCCTGGCGCCTTGTCGACCAAACCCTGGAACGACACCCGAATTGCAGACCAAGTATTTGAAAGAATTAAGTAATCTAGCGATCGACGATCATTCTTGATCGCGACCTTTCACGTCGCGTCACGCTCTTGTGATCGCCTCTTGGGAACGAATCCCGCCAATACTAGGTTGTTGGGCACCGGAAGCATGAACCTGCCTGAACTGGCTGGCGACTACTTCGGGTAGATGGCGGCAGGAGGCTTCCATGAACCACTCGATCTACAGCGCAGATCGCTCGACCCACTTGAAAATAGTGGTCGTGGCCCTCGTCGCAGGGATCGCGGTGGCAGGCCTTGGCATTACGGCGCGTTCGGGCTCCGATGAAGGTTTGACCGAGACCGCCCGCGTCATCAAGGCCGGCAAGCCGGTCGTTGTCACCAGTTCGAACGCATCCCTTGTTCGATAAGGAGATCTAGAGTTTCAGGAATTCACGCGGCTCTTTACCAGCCCCCCAAAGTCGCCACGTGGATATGTAGACGACCCCAACCCCAAGTCGACTACAGAAAGCGCCCGCCCCCCACGGGCGCTTTCTCATGTCTGGAATAGTGTTTGCGTGGTGGGTGTGGGGCCAGCAGTCCCACAAATTCCGCTGTCATTCCCCGCCACCGCGGTCTCGCCTTCGGCGAGCCCGATGACAGGCTCCAGCGGGGAATCCAGTACGCTGCGGCTTCTCCGTATCCCACTATCGTCCCTGGAATACTGGATCGCCCGCTTTCGCCGGCGATGACGCCTTATCTTTGGCAACTACCGCCCCCCATAAGTCGGCGGCGGTGCCTGCACGGTCGGCGCTGCGGCAGCGAACAGTTCGTCCCTGCTGCCGGTCAGCGGCGGATAGATGCGCTTGCGGTTGATGGTCGCTTTCGTGGCCTTGGCAGCCGCGCCGGTCGTCCTCACCTCGCGATCCCAGCCTTCCGTGTAGAGCGCGCCCCAGCCGCCGAGATCGAGCACGGTGACGTACGAGTCGATCCGTAGCGGCAGCATCGGCAGGCCGGCGAGATCGGCCACCACGTTGTGGCCGGCGAAGCGGCCCATGGGGCGGGCGAACTGACAGGACATCACGGTCGGATGCAACCCGTCGATCACGCTCGAGGCAATGTCGCCGGCCGCGAACACGCCACCGACATCCGCAACCCGCATGTAGGGATCGACCAGAAGCCGCCCGAGGCGATCGCGTCCGTCCGGAAAGTTCGCTGCCAAGGGGCTTGCACGCATTCCTGCGCACCAGATCACCGTCTGCGCCGGGATGAACTCGCCCGAGTTCAGATGCACGCCGGCCGCCTCGACCGAGGCGACGCGCACGCCGAGCCGGGTCTCCACATCGAGCGAAGCCAGCGCTGTCTCTATGACCGGACGCGCGTGCGCGCCGATGGTGGCGCCGACCGCCGGGTTGGGATCGACCAGGATGATGCGATGGCTGCCGGTGATGCCCGCACGCGCCAACCGGTCAGGCATCTCGGTTGCGACCTCAATGCCGGTGAAGCCGGCGCCGACCACCGCCACCGTTGAACGCCCCGGAGACGACGCACTGCATCCAAGCGAAACCAGATGATCCTCGAGGCGGAGCGCCGCGGCATAGGTGTCGACGTCGAAGGCGTGCGCGGCAAGGCCGGGAATGTCGGGGCGCATCACCTCGCTGCCGAGCGCCAGCACGAGGCGGTCGTAGTGCAGCGTCTCCGCGCCGGCGCTGGTGACGAGCGAGATTTCGCGCCGGGCCGGATCGATCGCTTCGACCTCGCCGAGGCCGTGGCTGACACCGACCGGATCGAGCAGTCGCGGCAGCGGCAGCGCGACCTCGCCGAGATCGGCCTCGTAGTTGCGCACGCGGATATTGTGATAGGGATTGCGGTCGACGAGACGGATCTCGATGTCGCGGTCGCTCGCGCCGATCTCGTCTCGCTTGCGCGCAGCGCCGATGGCCGCCCACAGCCCTGCAAATCCGGCACCGAGCACGACGATACGCGCCATGTCTGCCTGCGCACCTTTCAGAGGATCCTGCGGCCTCCCCGCCTGGACAGACTAGCTCAACGGCCGGCGTCGACCAAATGCGCCAGCGCCCGCACCGCCGCACAAAATCGCGACTTAGGCCTCGCGCAGCTCCGACGGCGTCGTCCCGAAGCGCTTGCGGAAGGCGCGATTGAAATAGGATAGATCGGAGAAGCCGGAGGAATGCGCGATGTCGCTGATCTTGCGCGCCCTGGCGCGGGGATCACCGAGCAGCTTGCGCGCCTGGAGCAGGCGCTGCTCCAGCACGAATTCGGTGAAGGTCGTGCCGGCCTGCTCGAACAGGCGCTGTGCCTGGCGCGGACTCAGTCCTGAGCGCGTCGCGACCTCGGCCAGACAGAGATCGTTGCGGCCGAGCGAGGCCATCACGTCGGCACGCATCAGATCGAGGCGAGCGGCCGCCTGCCCGCGGCCGCGTGCACGGCTTGCATGCTCCGCATCGGTGCCGAGCAGGAGACCGACGAGATCGACCATATGCTGCGCGGTCAGGCGCTGGCCTACCGCATCGAGATGCGGCGCGTGGTTGGCGGCGAGCGCATGGTAGCGGAAGATGGTCTCGGCGACCGCGCCATCGGAGAGCACCTGCGAGAGCTTCTCCTCGGCGCGCGGATTGATGTCGAGCAGCGCGCGGCGCGGCATGCGAATGCTGGTGAAGCGGTTCTCGTCGGTGTGGCCGACGGTGCCGGTGATGCCCATGTCGACGAGCACCATCTGGGCAGGCGTGAGCTCCACGGTATGCCCGTTCTGTCCGACGCGGACGAGCCCCGCATGTGCCGCGATCAGGACGAGGTCGTCGCTGCCGTCGGCAAGATGACTCTGGGTACGGGAATATTGCGCGGAGGCGCCTTCGGGAATGGCGAGCACGATGTTGTCGATGACGCTGATCTGGAGCCGGCAATCGATGCTGTCGCCATGGCTCGGCCCGATGTCAAGGCCGCAGCGACCAAAGGCCCGCTCGCGCCAATCTTCGAACGCCGGGCCGTGCGGCAGCCCGGCATATTGGTGAACGAAGATGCCCGGCGTTCTCGCTCCATCCATCTGATTCTCTCGCCCTCTCCGGCATCGCCGACTTCAAATTCTGGGGATTTGACGCGGCGAATTGCGGAGAGGTTCAAATCGAGGGCGGATTCGGGGGGACTTGTCGAAATGCGACGACCGGATGGACCGCGGCGACAAGGCGCGCCCTTTCAGCCCGAATGGAGCGCATCTCCATCCGGGTACGATGCTTCGATGCTTACTTCGTCGCGGGCGCCTGCGGCTGCGTGGGCGGCACGGTCTCGATCAGCTTGCCGGAAAACACCGGGGCCGAGGTGGGCTCGCCGTTCGGCGAGCCACCGGCCTGCTCGACGGTGACGGCGAAGGTTGCGCCATTGACGACCTCGGCATCGTAGGAGGCAAGCAGCGGACGCGCGGTGAAATCGCTCGCGCCGATGACGCCGAGCGAGCGCGGACGCGGCAGCTTGTCCGAGATCAGCCAGAGCTCGAAACTCTTGCCGGGCTCCGGCGTCGCGCCGACTTTCCGCACCGTGAAATTCCGCGTCGCGCCGTCGATGGTGAGGATGAAGGCGGGGCCGCCGCCCTGGCCCTGCAGCAGCGCGACATATTGCGCGGAGGCGGTGAGCGGGGCGGCCGGCGTCTTCACCTCCACCGTCTGGATGCGGGGCGCAGGACGCAAGGCGCCCGGCAGCGCATCGGGCAGGAATATCTGAAGCGACAGCGTCACGAGCAGCGCGGCCGCGAGCGCACTGAGTCCGGATGCAATGTTGCGCCAGCGCTTCACGCGCCCTTCGAGGCGGATCACGTCACCATCGACGACCGGCGTCAGCTGTGCGCGCAAAACACTGATATCCGGAGCATGGACCTGCGGAATGAATTGCGGCGCGATGTCCGGGATGGCATCGGGTTCGGGGCGCGACGACCCGGGCTGCTCCGCGGCGGGATGCGATGTCTGCGGGGGCCCGTTCTCCGCGGAAGATTCCGACGTCGCAGCTTCCTCCGCGGGCAGGTCCGGCATGGGCGCAGGCGGCGGCGAAGCTTCGGCAGGTGCAGGCGGCTCCTGCGCAAGCGCGGTGCGCGCGATTTCGGACTTGATGTTCTCCCACACGACCGGACGCGGCTCGACCGAGCCGACCATCTGGTTGAGCGCGCCGAGTCGATAGGACCAGGATTGCACGATATCGGCGAACGCCTCGTCCTCCGCCATCATGGCCTCGACCTGCGCACGCTCATCGGCGTCGAGCGTACCGAGCGCGTATTCCGCGGCGAGCGCGATATGGTCCTCCGTGTAGGCCATCACGCTCCTTCACCTCTCGCCAACGGGGAGAGGTGGACTGTCGTTGCCGCCCTGGTTCGTGCCGCTCTCATCATCCTCTAAAGCCCGAAGCACTCCCGTATATCCAGCATACTGCGCCGGAGCCACGTCTTCACCGTGTTGACGGGCGCGGCGAATTTCTCCGCCAATTGCTCGCGGCTCCAGCCGTTGTAATAGGCGAGAAGCACAAGCCTCTGGCGGTCCGGCTCGAGCCGGCCGATACATTCCAGGAGCCGTTTCAGCTCCTCGGTCATCTCGCGGCGCGCCAGCGGATCGGGACTCTCGGCCGCGACCTCCATCGCCTGAGGCTCTTCCTCGATGGACACTTCCGACTTCTTGCGCACGATGTCGATTGCACGGTTGCGCGCGATCGAGGCCATCCACGTGATCGGCGACGACAAGGCCGAATTGAACTGGCCGGCGCGGTTCCAGATCTTGACGTAGGTCTCCTGAATGACCTCCTCTGCGAGATCCTGTCGGCGCAAGATACGGAGCACGACGCCATAGAGTTTCGCGCGCGTGGCGGCGTAGAGGCGTTCGAACGCGGCCTGATCGCCCTTCGCCACCGCCTCAATCAACCCGACCAGCTCTGCTGGCGTCAGCATTCAGCCCCCCAACGCGCGGCCCCGTCTTCGCCTCTCCCCGACGGGGAGAGGTCGACTTGCGCAGCAAATCGGGGGAGGGGCGCAGGGCAAACGGGGACCGTCACCCCTCACCCGGCGCTCCGCGCCGACCTCTCCCAAGGGAGAGGTGGGCACCGCCCTCGCTGGCACAGCATTCATTGCTGCCACCATAGCGCGCGGCAAAGCCGACCACCAAGGGGCGCGGCGCCACGCTGTGGACAGCACATGCGAAAACCCGGACCTTGCGGGTCCGGGCTTGGCGCATTCCAATGTGGTCCGGCTGCGAGCGGCTCAGGCAACCGCGCCGATGCGGGCACGCATCAGGCCGATGCTGTCGAGGTCGGCCTGCTCACGGGCGTTTTCTTCGGCGCGCTCGCGAGCCTGGTCGCGCTCGTCCAGGAGCTCGACCTTCTTCAGCTCCTCGAAGGCCTCGGCCAGTGCGGCCTTGGCTTCGTCGAGCTGGCCCTTCAGCTCGTCGGCCGAGCGGGTGAGGTTCTCGCGGCGCTGGATCGCGGCTTTGGCATAAGTTGGATAGGCGAAGTGCGAGGGATCGTTGATCCCGGCACGCTCCTGCTCGGTCTGGATCTCGCGTTCGAGATCGACCGACATTCGCTGGAAATCGGCGATCATTGTCTCGATCTGGGTGACCCGGCGGCGCTTCTCGTCGACCTGAAACTTCTTCAGGCGGATGAGGGTATCTCGTGACTTCATCGACTCGTACTCCCCAGAAGTCCCCCCGCTGCACGTGGGACGGCACCGGTCGCCCCAGAGGCCCGATTGAGGCCAAGACCGGCTCTGCTACTCTGTGGGAACGGATGATGACCTGACAAAGTTAGCGTTCCGTTTCCAAATTACCGAGGATCTGCGCCAATTGGCCGTAGCCGTCCGCGAGCGAGGCATTTTCGTCCTTGCGCTGGCGCAGGAAGGCCTCCAAGGGCTCGTGCAGGCGGATCGCCTCGTCGACCTCGGGGCTGGAGCCAGCCCGGTAGGCTCCGAGACGGATCAATTCCTCCATGTCGGCATAGGTCGCCATCACCTGGCGCGCCCGCTGGATGACGGGCCAGAACTGCGGATCCGCCGATTTCGGCATGGTGCGCGAGACGGATTTGAGGATGTTGATCGCCGGATAGCGGCCACGCTCGGCGATCGAGCGCTGCATCACGATATGGCCGTCCAGGATGCCGCGGACGGCGTCCGCTATCGGCTCATTGTGGTCGTCGCCGTCGACCAGCACCGTGAAGATCGCGGTGATGGCCCCCTCCCCCAGGCCCGGCCCGGCGCGCTCCAAGAGCTTCGGCAACTCGGTGAAGACGGTTGGCGTGTAACCCTTGGCGGTCGGCGGCTCGCCGGCGGACAGGCCGATCTCGCGCTGGGCCATGGCAAAGCGCGTCACCGAGTCCATCAGACAGAGCACGTCCTTGTCCTCGTCGCGAAAATATTCGGCGACCGCGAGCGTCAGATAGGCCGCCTGGCGGCGCATCAGCGCGGGCTCGTCGGAGGTCGCGACCACTACGACCGAACGCGCGAGGCCCTCCTCGCCGAGATCGTCCTGCAGGAATTCCTGCACCTCACGGCCGCGTTCGCCGATCAGGCCGATGACACTGACATCGGCATCGACGTTGCGCGCGAGCATCGACAGCAGCACCGACTTGCCGACGCCGGACCCTGCGAAGATGCCCATGCGCTGGCCGCGGCAGCAGGTGAGAAAGGTGTTCATCGCCCGCACGCCGAGATCGAGCGGGGCGCCGACGCGCTTGCGCGAATGCGCCGGCGGCGGCGTATTGCGGAACGGCATCGGCGAAGAACCCTGCGGCAGCGGCCCCTTGCCGTCGATCGGCTCGCCCAGCGCGTTGACGACGCGGCCGAGCCAGGCTGCGGACGGCCGCACTTGGTTGGCGGCATTGGCAATCACCGCCTTGCAGCCGCGGCGCACACCGTCGAGACCCGCGAACGGCATCACGACAGCATTGTTGCCGGAGAAGCCGATCACCTCACAGGGAATGGTGCGGTTGGCGCCGGTCTCGATCACGAGCCGCGCACCGACCGACATCGCGTGAATCGGACCGGCCACCTCGACCATCAGTCCGCGGACGCCAACCACGCGGCCATAGATATTGACGCCGTCGATGTCGCCGATCTGTTCGGCAAGAGCCTTCATCGGGAGCGCGCCTTCATGTGAGGGGCCTTCATGACGTGGTCGCCTTCTTCACGGTGAAAGCCTTAAGTTTCGCCACATTTCTGAACGGCGCTTAACCTCGTGTTTACCCGCATCATTAATCATTGCGTCACTGTCTTTGTGACTGAGCGTGACTCCCCTTCAGAAGAAGGCTGAGTCGCGGGAGTCGGTTAGGCCCGTCTCTTAAAGTGGAGCTTGAACGGAATCGGGTAACGAAAGCTGCTTCATACGCAAGACCTTAGGGCGATTCGACAAAAATTGCACCGTAGGGACTTGCGTTCCAGAATCAGAGTTTGTTAACCATCTGTCGTCAGGATCCGAATCAGTTGTTCAAAGGCGTTTTGTTGAGTGCCGCGAATGCGGCCGACCTGACGCCCAGGAGCGGCGACTATGGGGAACTGGCATGCGCGTTTTGCTGATTGAAGATGACAGCGCCGTCGCGCAGTCGATCGAGCTGATGCTGAAGTCGGAGAGCTTCAACGTCTACACGACCGATTTGGGGGAAGAAGGCGTCGATCTCGGTAAACTATACGATTACGACATTATTCTTCTCGACCTCAACCTGCCCGACATGTCCGGCTATGACGTGCTCAAGCAGCTCCGGGTCTCCAAGATCAAGACACCGATTCTGATCCTCTCCGGCCTCGCCGGCATCGAGGACAAGGTCAAGGGTCTCGGCGTCGGCGCCGACGACTACATGACCAAGCCCTTCCACAAGGACGAGCTGGTGGCCCGCATCCACGCGATCGTGCGCCGCTCCAAGGGCCACGCCCAGTCGGTCATCCAGACCGGCGACCTCGTCGTCAACCTCGACACCAAGACGGTGGAAGTCGGCGGCCAGCGCGTGCATCTGACCGGCAAGGAATATCAGATGCTGGAGCTCCTCTCGCTCCGCAAGGGCACGACCCTCACCAAGGAAATGTTCCTCAACCACCTCTATGGCGGCATGGACGAGCCGGAGCTGAAGATCATCGACGTCTTCATCTGCAAGCTGCGCAAGAAGCTGGCGAACGCCTCCGAAGGCCGCAACTTCATCGAAACCGTGTGGGGCCGCGGCTACGTGCTGCGCGAGCCGCACGAGCACGAAGAGCGCATTCCCGCCTGATCTCCTGGGTTACGTCGCGAGCCCATAGGGCTCGCTCCTCCCAGCCTGGACCCCGCCGCGAATGGCGGGGTTTTTGTTTTTGGAGGCGTATTCTCCCTCTCCCGCTTGCTTGCGAAATCGGTGCGGCAGCCGCTGCTGATACGACTTCATCCCTCTCTAACGTTTGAACCACTACCCTTCCCCTGCCGACGAATGGTCGCTGCACGATGGGGGAACGATGATCCTGCAATCACTCGCCGGCCTGCCTGCCTTCCTGGTCTATTTCTGCACCGGGCTGATCGCGATCGTGGCCTATCTGTTCGTCTACACCCGCATCACGGCGCATAACGAGTTCCAGCTCATCCGCGACAACGAACCGGCCGCGGCCATCGCGCTCGGCCTCAGCCTTCTCGGCTTCGTGGCACCGCTGGTGAGCGCCATCGCGCATTCGGCCAACGTGCTGGACTGCCTGATCTGGGCGACGATCGCGCTGGTCGTGCAGGTCATCGTGTTCTTCCTCGTCAAGGTCCCGGTCCCCAGCCTGTCGGAGCGGATCTCCGCCGGGGAGCTTGCCCCGGCGATCTGGCTCGGCCTGTCCTCGCTCGCCGCGGGCCTCCTCAACGCCGCCAGCATGATCTACTGAGATGGCCGACAAACCTGCCAAGAAGGAGTTCGGCAAGCGCCGGCCGGTGGCCGAGCCGCCGCCGCGGCCGCCGGTGAAGCGCTCCGGCCATGTCGCCCTCCTCGTGATGGGCACGATCGCGGTGGGCACCACCGCCTACACGCTGATGCCGCGGCAGACCTGCGAGCCTTCTCCCGGCGCCGTACCGGGCCAGACGACGACGACATGCAGCAGCAGTTCGTCAGGCGGCAGCAGCTCGCGCTGGTCGTCGCGATCGAGCTTCTTCAGCAGCGATTCCTCGAGCCACTCCTCGACGGGAACGTCGTCCGACTCAGGCTCCCATAGCGTGAGCCGCGGCGGCTTCGGCTCGTTCGGCCATGGCTTCTCCGGCGGCGGCTAGCGCATGATCCGGAAAAGTGGCCACCGGTTTTCCATCGCGACGAACGCGAAACGCGTTTGCGCGGAGATCATGCGCAGGGAATAACATGCAGCGCATCACCTGCCCCGAGCGCGACGACTGGCGGCAGACCGCCGAGCAATGCGGCTTTTCCTTCCACACCATCGACGGCGAGCGCTATTGGGACGAAAGCGCCTATTACGGCTTCACGCTCGACGAGATCGAGCGCGGCATCGAGACGCCGACCGGCGAGATCGAGGCGATGTGTCTGGAGCTTGCCGGCCGTGTCATCGGCGACGAGCGCCAGTTGCGGCGCTTGAAGGTCCCGGAAGCGTTCTGGAGCCTGATCGCAGAGAGCTGGGAACGCGACGACCGCAGCCTTTACGGCCGGCTCGATCTGAAGTTCGACGGCAAGGCGCCGGCAAAGCTGCTCGAATACAACGCGGACACGCCGACCTCGATCTTCGAGGCCGCGGTGTTTCAATGGACCTGGCTCGAACAGGCGATCGAACACCGCATCATCCCGGCCCGCGCCGATCAGTTCAACTCCATCCACGAGCGGCTGATCGCGGCATGGAAGGAGATCGCGGCCGGCCGTCGCGTCCACCTCACCGGCACCACCGGTAACGACGAGGACGCCGGCACTCTCGCTTATCTCGAAGACACCGCGCGCCAGGCGGGGCTCTCGACCACGCTGCTCGACATCGAGCACGTCGGCTGGCGCGACGAGACTGGCGGCTTCGTCGATCTCGACGATGGCGACATTGCGCTCGCCTTCAAGCTCTATCCCTGGGAGTGGATGTTCCAGGACGCGTTCGGTGCCAAGCTCAAGGACGCAACCACGCGCTGGATCGAGCCGCCGTGGAAGGCGGTGCTCTCCAACAAGGGCATCCTGCCGCTGCTCTGGGAGATGTTTCCGAACCATCCCAATCTGCTGCCGGCCTTCTTCGAGGACGATCCGCGCGCCGCGGAGCTCGGAACGTCCTACGTCCGCAAGCCTCTGCTGTCGCGCGAAGGCGCCAACGTCACGCTGGTGTCCGGCGGAATGCCGCTCGACGAGCAGGCTGGTCCCTATGGCGCCGAAGGTTTCGTGCGCCAGTCATTGTCACCGCTTCCGAACTTCTCCGGCTTCTATCCGGTGGTGGGAAGCTGGCTGGTGAACCACGAGCCGTGCGGCCTCTCGATCCGCGAGGACGAAAGTCCGATCACGGGCAACCGCTCGCGGTTTCTGCCACATGCGATTTTGTGAGGGCTCGTCGTTCCGGGCGCGACAAAGTCGCGAGCCCGGAATGACGGAGAGCTCACCTCGCCGCTGCCACCTTCAATGTCGGCGGCATCAATCCACCCATCGGCCGGCCCGAGCGCGCGGTATTGAGCTGATAGAGACCGCGACGGTCGGTCATTGGGCGGAACGCATCAGTGATGCCGACGACGGACTCGGCAGCGCCAAGCAGCAGCGCGCCGTCGGGCTCCATCGCCTTCGCCATCCGCTCGAAGATCACCGCCTTGGTGTCCTGATCGAAATAGATCAGCACGTTGCGGCAGAAGATCACGTCGAACGTGCCGAGATGCGAGAAGTCCTGCAACAGGTTGAGCTGGCGGAACTGCACCATCGCGCGAATGTCGGCATTGAGCTGCCAGAGCTCGCCGACTTGCGTGAAGTACTTCATCAGGTGCTGGATCGGCAGGCCGCGCTGCACCTCGAACTGGCTGTAAACGCCGGCCTTGGACTTCTCCAGCACCTCCTGCGACAGATCGGTGGCGACGATCTCGATGCGCCAGCCGGCGAGGGCCGCGCCCATCTCCTTCACGCACATCGCGATCGAATAAGGCTCCTGCCCCGTCGAGGACGCCGCCGACCAGATCCGCAAGCTCTTACGCGCGGCGCGCGCCTTGATCAGGCCCGGCAGGATGGTCTCGCGCAGATGGTCGAACGGAATCTTGTCGCGGTAGAAGAAAGTCTCATTCGTGGTCATCGCTTCGACCACGTCGGTCGCAAGCCGGCCGTCGCCGTTCCTGATCTTCAGCACGAGATCGGGGATGCCTGATAGGCTTGCCTTACGGGCGAGCGGCAGCAGCCGGCTCTCGACCAGGTACTGCTTGTCGGCCGAGAGATCGAGGCCGGAACGCTCCTTCAGGAACTTGCGCAGATAGTCGTAATCCGTCGGCGTCACGAGCGGTCTCCCGCGAACAGACGGTTGACCTTGGCGCCGATCTGGTTGAGCGGCAGGATCGCCGCGCAGATGCCGGCATTGGCCGCCGCCCCCGGCATGCCCCAGACCACGCTGGAGGCCTCGTCCTGTGCGATGACGCTGCCACCGGCGGCGACGATGTCCTTGCCGCCGCGCATGCCGTCCGAGCCCATGCCCGTCAGGATCACGGAGAGAATATTGCCATGCCAGACGTCGATGGCCGAGGTGAAGAGCGGATCGACCGCGGGCTTGCAGAAATTGACGGCGGGCCCGTCATCGAGCGAGATCGCGACATCCGCGCCGCTGCGCACGACGCGCATGTGCTTGCCGCCGGGCGCCAGGTAGATCCGTCCCGCCTTCACCGGCTCGCCGTCGACTGCCTCGCTCGCCGGCCGGCGGCTCGAGCGCGCCAGATGCTCGGCAAGGATGGTGGTGAAGGTCGGCGGCATGTGCTGGGTGATCAGCACCGGGAAGCGATCGATCACCGGGCCGAGCTCGGTGACGAGCGACATCAGCGCCTGAGGACCGCCGGTCGAGGAGCCGATCAACAGCACCTTCGGCGCCTGGGTCGAGAACGGACGCGTCGACAGCGATCCTGACGGGGCATGCACGGCCGGAGCAGGCAAAGGTACGGCAGGCCGCGCAACAGGACCGCGCGCGGCCGGAGCCGGGCTTGCGGGCGCCAGCGGCGGGCTCGCAACCGCAGCTTTGCGACGCAGCCGCGCGCCGAGATGGCGGATCTTCTGAATCAAGTCGTGGTGAAAGATATCGGCGGCCGATGCCTCGCGCGTCGACTCCGGCTTCGGGATGTAGTCGGCCGCGCCGAGGGACAGCGCCTTGAAGCTGATCTCCGCGTTGCGGCGGGTCAGCGTCGAGGCCATGATGATGACGAGATCGCGCTTCTTCGCCAGCAGCTGCGGCAGCGCCGAAAGGCCGTCGAGATCGGGCATTTCGATGTCGAGCACGGCAACGTCAGGGTTGATGCGCTCGAGCTGGTTGACCGCCTCGAGCCCGGTGCGCAAGGAGGCCGCGACCTCCATGTCATGCTCGGCACCGACCCAGCGCGAGATCAGACCGCGGATGACGACGGAGTCGTCGACGATCATCACCCGCAGAGGCCCGGCTTCGCGCGGCGAGCCCGTGGTCGAATTACCTGCGAACGCAACACTCATTACTCACCAACACAGATCGAAACGGTTCAGTTGAAAACTAGCTCCGGAGGATCCGTTCGCCCTCCGGACGATCGCTCAGATCAGGCCGACTTCCTGGAATTTCGCCGTCACGATGTCCTTGTCGAACGGCTTCATGATGTATTCGTTGGCGCCGGCGTGCAGCGCGCGCGCGATATGCGCGACGTCGTTCTCTGTGGTGCAGAACACCACCTTGGGCTGGTCGCCGCCGGGCATGCGTCTGAGATGGCCGAGGAACTCGTAGCCGTCCATCACCGGCATGTTCCAGTCGAGCAGCACCGCATCGGGCAGCCCGCGCTTGCAGGCCTCCAGCGCCTTCTCACCGTCTTCGGCTTCGAGGATCTGAAAGTCGAGGCCCTCCAGGATCCGGCGCGCAACCTTGCGGATGACGCTGGAATCGTCAACGACGAGACAAGTTCGCATGTGAACCTCTGCTTCCTCCCCTTTGCGGGGGCACTTTCAGTTGCAAGTCCGTCGGCGGCAGCGCCGCCCTATCAGGCCGCCATCATCTCAGGTGCGAGTTCGAGGACGCGATCGACGTCGAGGACGACCATGAGCTGGCCGTCGAGGCGGTGGACGCCGCCGGCGAGCTTGGCCATGCGGGGGTCGAGGTTGACCGGGTTCTCCTCCTTGCCGTCCTCGGGCAGGCGCAGCACCTCGCCGATCTGGTCGATCAAGAGGCCATAGGATTCGCCGCGCAGGTCGACGCCGACCGCCATCGGCACCTTGCCGTCCTCGGCCCTGGGCAGGCCGAGACGGGCGCGCATGTCGACCACGGTGACGATGCGGCCGCGCAGGTTCAACACGCCCGCGATCTCGCGCGAGGACAGGGGAACGCGGGTGACGCGCTCGGGCATGAACACGTCCTGGACGCGGGAGATCGGCAGGCCGAACAGCTGGCCGCCGATCATCGCGGTGACGTATTCGACCATGGCGCCTTCGGTGGACTGGGTCTTGCTGGTCATAGGCGTATCTCCTGATCCCTGTCCTGCTCTCAAGCCGCCGCCCGGCTCAGCTCGGAAGCGCCGGCGGCGCCCGCGGTCTGCTCCTTCAGCGCCGCGATCAGGCCGGGACGGTCGAACTTGGCGACATAGTCGTGGAAGCCGGCCTGACGGCCGCGCTCGATCGCCGCCGGCGACACCAGCGCGGACAGGCCGATGATCGGCGTCGCGGCGAGGTTGTTGTCGGAACGGATCACTTCGGCGAACTCGAACCCGTTCATGTCGGGCATCTCGATGTCGGTCAGCACCACGTCGAAGCTCTGGGCGCGGAGCGCAGCCAGTCCCTCCTGCGCGGTCGGCGCGGTGCGGACGCGGTAGCCGGCGGCCTTGAGCACCGGGGCCAGCATGTTGCGGAAGAAGGCCGAGTCGTCGACCAGCAGCACCGACTGCGAGTGCATCGACGGCTTCATCTCCTTGCGGGTGAACCAGTCGGAGAACGCCATCGGCAGGAAGTGGCCGACGTCGATCACCTCGGTGGCCTGGCCTTTGATCACGGCCGAGCCCAGGATGCCCGAGGACGAGCCGCCGACCTCGATGTTGAGCCGCTCCTCGACGATGTCGATGATCTCGTCGACGACGAGGCCCATGGAGCGGCCGTCGTCGGCGAACACCAGGATCGGCTGGACGCCCTGGCTGGCGATGGTGACGCCTTCCATGGCCACCAGCGGCATCAGCTGCTCGCGGTACTGCACCATGTAGCGGCCGTTGCTGAACTCGATCTTGTCGGCGGGGAGCTCTTCCAGGCGAGTGACGAGCCCGAGCGGGACTGCCTTGGGCTGGGACGAGCCGGCGCGGAACACCAGGAGCGAGGTGGTCTGCTCGCCGCTGCCGATGTGATGGCCGGCCGCTTCGTCGGCCATGTCATGGGCCGAGGAACCGGCGGCGCCGAGCGCTTTCGCAATGCCGTTGGGATCGATGATCATGATCACCGCGCCATCGCCGAGAATGGTGTTGCCGGAGAACATGTCGATGTGGCGCAGCTTGGTCGACATCGGCTTCACCACGATCTCTTCGGTGTGGAACACGCCGTCGACCACGATGCCGAACGTCTGGCTGCCAACCTGGGTCACCACGATGAAGCCGTTCTCGGGATCGGAGGCCGCGCCGTCGTCGATCTTGAGCAGCTTCTTCAGGTGGATCAGCGGCAACAGCTTGTTGCGAAGCCTGAGGACCGCGGTGTCCTTGATGCGCTCGATGCGGTGCTCGGAGTTGGCGCGGGCCCGCACCAATTCCACCACCGAGAGCTGCGGGATGGCGAAGCGGTCGCCGGCGGCTTCCACGATCAGGGCCGAGACGATGGCCAGCGTCAGCGGGATCTTGATGGTGACGGACGAGCCTTCGCCGGCCACGCTCTTGATGTCGATGGTGCCGCCGATCTGGTCGATATTGGTGCGCACCACGTCCATGCCGACGCCGCGCCCCGACACCGAGGTGATGGCGGCCGCGGTGGAGAAGCCCGGCGCGAAGATGAACTTGTGGATCTGGGCTTCGCTCATCTTCTCCAGCTCGGCCTCGGTGACGAGACCTGAGGAGATCGCCTTGGCCTTGATCTTCTCGGTGTTGAGGCCGCGGCCGTTGTCGGCGATGCAGATGATGATGTGGCCGCCCTCGTGATAGGCGGACAGGCGAATGGTGCCCTGCTCGCCCTTGCCGCTGGCGAGGCGCTCGGCGGGGGTCTCCAGGCCATGATCGGCGGAGTTGCGCACCATGTGGGTGAGCGGGTCCTTGATCAGATCGAGCACCTGGCGGTCGAGCTCGGTGTCGGCGCCGTGCATCTCCAGTTCGATCTGCTTGCCGAGTTCGCTCGACAGATCGCGGACGATGCGGGGCAGCTTCTGCCAGGCATTGCCGATCGGCTGCATGCGCGTCTTCATGACGCCTTCCTGCAGCTCGGCGGTGACATTGGACAGGCGCTGCAGCGGCACCTTGAACTCGGTGTCCTCGTTGCGCCTCGAGATCTCCAGCAGCTGGTTGCGGGTCAGCACCAGCTCGGAGACCATGGTCATCAGATGCTCCAGCGTATCCACGTTGACGCGGATCGACTGGTTGGCGATGCGCTCGCCCTCGGAGGCGCCCTCGTCGGCCGTCGACTTCTTCGGCGCGGCCTTCTCCCTGGCGGGCTTTGCTTCCTTCGCGACAGGCGCCTCGGGGGCGGGCTCAGCCTTTGCTTCGGACTTGGCTTCAGCCTTCACTTCGGCCTTGGCAGCCGGCGCGGGCACCGGCGCTTCGATCGCGGTCTCGCGGAAGGCGCGCTCGAGCTCGTCGAGCGAGACCTCGCCCGGGCGCAACGGGCGCTCCAGCGTCTGCTCGATCAGCGTGCCCGTGGTCAGCTCCTTGGCGGGTGCGGCCGCAGCGGCGGGGGCTTCCGGCACGAGCGGCGGGGCCTCAGCGACAGGAGCAGCAGCGCCGGCCGCCATCGCTGCCATGCCTTGCTCGACCATCGCTTCCAGCTTGTCGATGAGGTCGCGGTCGTTGCCTTCGGGCTCGGCTTCGGTCGCCTCGAGCCCGGCCAGAATCTCCTTGATGCGGTCGATCGAGGACAGGATCACCGTCACCGCCTGACCGGTCACCGGCATGCCGTCGCGGAATTTGCCCATCAAGGTCTCGCCGGCATGCGCCAGCGCTTCGAGCCGCGGCAAACCGAGGAAGCCGCAGGTGCCCTTGATGGTGTGGACCAGGCGGAAGATGTTATCCAGGATCTTGGCGTTGTTCGGCTCCTGCTCGAACTTCACCAGCTGATTGTCCACGGTGTCCAGGCTCTCGCTGGTCTCCGTCAAAAACTCCCGCAACAGATCATCCATGAAAACAGGCCTTCATACAGGAAGGGCGCGCACGAGGCGTGATGCGCCATTTCGGAATAGGGCCAGCTTCACCGCAAAGCGTTTAATATTGGTTGAGTATGTGCAAAAGAACGGGACCAACAAAGAGATAAGGCGCTCCGGACAAGCCGAAGCGCCTCGTAAAGATTCGATTAAGAAGCCGAGCGCGACGCGTACGTTTACGACGCGGTAACGATGATGGCTTCGCCTTCCGCTTTAAGCGTCACCGTGAGCCCGCAGGCGTGCGCGAGCAGGCGCGTATAGTAAGGCTGGATCGCATGCGCATCGGCGGCAGGGCCGCGCTCGCCGCTCAGGAGCTCGGAGATGTTCTGCGGCAGACGCGCATTGTGTCCGGTCGCGGTGATGCGAAAGCTCATCGTCTCGCCCTCGCCAATCGGGTCGATCGTCAGCATGCCGCCGCGCGGGATCGTATGCTGGGCGACGACCAGCATGTTGAGCAGCAGCTTGACGCGATTCTTCGGCAGCAGGAGCCGCGGCAAATTCCAGGTGATCGAGCACTTGCCGTCCTCGATATGGCCGCGCGCCATGGTCTGGGCATCGCCGAGATCGATCTGCGCGCCGGAAGAGCCGGCGGCGCCGAAGGCAAGGCGGCAGAACTGGAGCCGGGCCGAGGCGGTCTTGGCGCTCTTGCGAATCAGCTCGAGCGCGAACTCGCGGTCCTCGGGCTTGGGATCGTCGTCGAGCACTTCGAGCCCGTTGACGATGGCACCGACGGGGCTGATGAGATCGTGGCAGACCCGCGAGCACAGGAGCGCTGCGAGTTCGAGCATATCGGGAGCGGTAACGGGCGCGGGCGACGAGGCGTCAGACATATAAAGGGGTCCTGGAGGGTTCCTGGAATTGCACGGCGCCGGACGCCGCGAATCACGCATGCTTGACGGATGCTGCGGGTTTTAACATTCGCAAGCCCGCGGCAGCTAGCTTGCGATCGGTTCGAGCAGGCCATAAAGCGAATCAGTGGACGAGGAGCGGAATTGCCGATGAATGAGGCATGCAGGTGATGCGGATCATCGACGGGGCGGCCGCATTCGGCCTGATGGAGCCGCTGACGGGGCTGGTGGTCAAGGCCGGCGAGGCGATCCTCGGCATCAACCGCGCCGCCATGCGGATCGAAGGCAAGCAGGACGGCTCGCCGGTGACAGAGGCCGACCTTGCCGCCGACCGCATCATCGCAGACGGCCTCGCGCAGCTCGCGGGCGACGTTCCGACGCTGTCAGAAGAGCGGGCCCAGCACGCCTCGCCGCCGTTTCCGGGCAGCTTCTTCCTGATCGATCCGCTCGACGGTACCAAGGAGTTCGTCGCCGGCCGCGACGAGTTCACCGTCAACCTCGCCCTCGTGACATCGGGTATTCCGCTGCTCGGCATCGTCAGCGCGCCCGCGCTCGGCCTGCTGTGGCGCGGAATTGTAGGCCGCGGCGCCGAGCGGGTGAGGTTCAACGGCGCGACCATCGGGGCGGCCGAGCCGATCCACACCCGCAAGCTGCCCGCGCGAGGGGAGCCCTGGATCGCGGCGGTGAGCCGCTCGCATGGCGATCCCAGGAGCGAGGCGTTCATCGCCGAGAGGCCCAATGCCGTCCGAAGAACGATCGGCTCAGCCGTGAAATTCGGCCGGATCGCGGAAGGCAGCGCCGACATCTATCCCCGCTTCGGGCCGACCTCGGAATGGGATGTCGGGGCCGGCTGCGCGGTCGTGACCGCGGCCGGCGGCAGGGTGACGGACGGCAAGGGCGGCGAACTCCGCTTCGGCCAACGCAGCGACACTGGCTTCATCGTCCCGGAATTCATCGCCTGGGGCGATCTGCAGGCGGTAGGTTGCTACTGACTGAGCTGTTCCTGAAGCGCCGGCCAGCGCTTGCCTACCTCATAGAGGAAGCGCTCGGGATCGGCGGCGAAAGCGTCGCGATTGGCTTCCCGGCTGAACAGATAGAGCCGCTGCGCCACGATCGCGAAGAAAACGGGGATTGCCGGCGACGGTGACGCCGCGGGCGATGTCGGCCGGGTCATAGCCGCCGAATTGCGGTCCGTAGATCTCGGGATGGGCTAGGAAGGAGGCGCGGTTGCCCTCGTTGCGGAAGCGCCAGACAGCGCCCCAGAGATTCGCCTCGAACTCCGCCGTCCCCCGCACGGCCGTGCCTGTGACGAAATAAGCGACGGGGTCGAAGCCCTCGATCGCGACGCCGGTGAAGCGATTGACGACGATCCGCTCGGTGGTGGCGGTCCATGCCGGCCGCCCCGGGCAGATGATCCAAAGGCCCGCCAACAGGCAGACGCGAAGACCGATCAAGGCAATTCCGGGGCGCAAAGGGCTATCTTCCTGCCGTTGTGCCGTCATAGTTGCTACGGATAACATCCGAGTCGAGGGGACATCCGGCGCAACCTAGAGCCGCGCCTGTTGGCGTCAGGTTAAGGAAGCGACCGGATTCGGTACCAGGGGTTCTTCATGACTTTCGCATCACGCCTTGCTGCGCTCGCGCTTGCCGCGATGATCGGCTGGATCGTGCCAGCCTCCGCCCAGCAGGCGCCGCCGCCCGACCTGCCGCCGCCGCAGCGGTCCCCGACGCCCAATACCTATGGGCCGGACGAGCTCGTCACGGCCGGCCACCGCTTCTTCGGCAACGTCTCACGCGGGCTCGCCTCGATCATCGAGAAGGCGGTCAGCCAATGGGGGCTGCCCAACGGCTACATCCTGGGTGAGGAAGGCTCCGGCGCTTTCGTCGCCGGCCTGCGTTACGGTGAAGGCACGCTCTACACCAAGAATGCCGGCGACCTCAGAGTCTACTGGCAGGGCCCCTCGCTCGGCTTCGATTGGGGCGGCGACGGCGCGCGCACCATGACGCTGGTCTACAATCTGCCCGCCACCAACGCGATCTACCAGCGCTTCGGCGGCATCGACGGCTCGGCCTATATCATCGGCGGCTTCGGCATGACGGCGCTCACCGCCAACAACATCGTGCTGGTGCCGATCCGCTCGGGACTCGGCCTGCGGCTGGGAGCCAATATCGGCTACCTCAAATACACCCCGCGCGCGACCTGGAACCCGTTCTAGGATTCGCTCCCCGTCCCCCTGCGGATCAAGGTTAACGACAGGCCGGGGCTGGCTTTTTGCCGGCCCCGCATGCATTGTCGTTGGTAAATTTTTCCTTAGCTCTGGGAGTTCTCATGGTCGAACCGATCATGTACCTGGCGATCGGTTTCCTGCTCTCGATGCTGTGCGGGCTCGCGATCGTGCCGCTGGTGCATAACCGCGCGGTGCGCCTGACCACGCGGCGGCTAGAGGCCGCCACCCCGCTGTCGATGGCCGAGATCCAGGCCGACAAGGACCAGCTCCGCGCCGAATTCGCCATGTCGGCGCGGCGGCTCGAGATGAGCGTCGAGCAGCTCAAGAACAAGACCACGAGCCAGCTCGCCGAGCTCGGCAAGAAGAGCGACGCCATCAACCGCATGAAGATCGAGCTTGGCGAGAAGAACGCCACGATCTTCGCGCTGGAGGCGCGCGAGAGGGCGGTGAAGGAGCAGCTGCGCGCCACAGAGGAGGAATTCAACGCCAAGACCGACGCCTTGCGCGAGGCCGAGATCGCGCTGGCCGACAAGCAGGCCGAGCTCGCCAAGATCAATGCCGAGCTGTCCGACCGCTCGATGATGGCCGAGACCCGCCAGGTCGAGCTCATCGCGGTACGTGCGCAGATCGAGGAATTGAAGAACCGCGTCGGCGATGCCGAGAAGGAATTTGCCGCAACGCAGGCGCGCCTCGCGCAGGAGCGGACCGAATCCGAGACCGCCTCGCGCGAGCTCGCCGAGGCGCGCGGCCGCGTCGAGAATCTGAGCCAGCGCGTCACCGAGCTCGATCGCCAGCTCATCGTGCAGGTCAAGGAAGCCGAGATGCTGTCCGGCCGCGTTGCCGACCTCGAGGCACGCCTCGCCACGCAGGGTAAGCTGCTCGCCGAGCGCGACTATGAGAACAACCAGCTGCGCCACGCCAATGAGAGCAATGAGCGCACCATCAAGGAGCTGCGCGTCGAGATCGCCGCCTTGAGCGGCGGCAAATCGTCGGCTGCAGTGGAATCGCTGCGCGCGGAAAAGGCCGCGCTGGAGGAGCAGCTGCGCACCGCACGCGACGAGCGCGCCAAGCTTCAGCGCGACGTCAACGCGATCCAGCAGCAGGCGGAGAGCTCCTGGGCCACCGAGCGCATGGAGAACGCGCTTCTGCGCGAGCGGATCAACGACATCGCGGCGGAAGTCGCAAAACTCGCGATGCAGCTCGAAGGCCCGAACTCGCCGATCGAGGCCCTGCTCGCGGCCGAGGCGGGCCAGCCGGCGAAGCCGGCACCGCGCCCGGCCAACGACGCAAAGACGGGCGGCGCTCCCGCCGCCCGCCTTCCCGAAGGCGGCGGTACGCTCGCCGAGCGCATCCGTGCGCTCCAGGCCCACGCCTCCCGTGCCCGCCAGCAGGGCGCGTAACCAACCCAGAATCCGGCTTCCCCTGCGAATCGGGCGGTCGAGGCAAGGTTTTCCGCCCCCGCTGCGCCTGAAAACTTGACACCTTCGGCCCGCACTTCTAAATCGCGGGCTCCGATGCACCGGCCGACAGTTGCGGCCGCCTGCATGATGGTCCCGGGCGCATAGCTCAGCGGGAGAGCGTTCCCTTCACACGGGAGAGGTCCAAGGTTCGATCCCTTGTGCGCCCACCATCCATCTTCCTGCCCCTGCAGTATCGAACTATCCCGGACCGTTGACGGGCTCAGTTGGCACTTGCCGAGAGCCGCTCCGACAAAAATCGAAAAACAACCCCATGCACAGTAGACGGCCCTAGCCGGATCAATGAATTGCGCCTTTTCCGAATCTGAATTTGACTTGTCGGGCAAAACAGGGGCAGGATGCGATCATCCGATGAGACGCACGCCGCCTGACGAGCAGACTGCGCCCGCGGTCTCAGGTCGCATCGCCGGATTGTCGGAGTACAGGGCTGGCCTGAGCAGGATGCCGCTGTCAGCCAATGACCATGCAACACTTCAAATCAGCAAGTCATGAGGCGTAGGTGCAATGGCATGATGCGGATCATTATTGCCGTGGTTGGCCGCGTGTTCGTCGAACGCACTGGGGATCGTCTTGACGACGATATCGATATCCGCATCGTGAGCGGGCGGAACGTGCGGATTATCGAGCTCTTTTGGCTCAACTGTCGCGACGAGAGTGGAAGGAGTTGCCACGGTATGGAAGCGGAACACCAGTTCTTGATCCGCGCCGCCATTCTCAGGCGCAGCTTTGGCCGGCTGTACGGTCTCTGATGCGATTGCAGCAGATGGCGCAACCTGCTGCGAGTTTCCGTGTCCGGTGTCAACGCCGACTTTGACGCTCGCTTCGACAATTTCGGCACCTTCCGCTGCGATTGCAGAGGTTGAGGGTAAATCGTGCCGCGAATTGCCGTGTTCCACGACGGCCGGTTCTGCCGTCTTCACTGCCGCTGACGTGCTCGCAGCGTCCGGAGCCGGAGCGCGATGCTCAGTGCCATTGCCGACACCATGTCCGGGTACGAAGTCAGATTCAGCCAGCTCCGTGGTTGCCGCCTTTGCAGACCCTGTCTCCGAAGCGTGCTGCGAGCCGGCCGTTGCGTCGCCCGGTTCGACGACCTCGTCTGCTCCCGGCGCTTTTGCAGAGCTTGAGTGGCCCGGATTGCCGTGCGCCACGCCGCCTGGTTCTGCCGACTTCGTAGCGCCTGGCGAACCGTCCGAAGCCGGGGAATGAAGCTCATTGTCGTGGCCGCCGCCGTTGCCCGGTATGGACTTCGCTTCAGCCATCTCCGCGGCCGCCGCCTTTGCAGACCCTTTCTCCGAAGCGTGCTGCGAGTTACCGTGGTCCGCGCTGCCGGCCGTTGCGACGCCCGGTTCGACGATCTCGTTCTGCCTGGTCAACCAACTGCTGGTGTTCGCATTGATCGGCTCACTGTTCGACTTGAGATTTTCAACTGCCGGAACCATCGCGCTATGACCGAGCTCGAATGATGATCCGTGGGCCGATACACCAGACGCACCGGCGTTCTCTTCCGTTGCATCCGCCGAATCGCTCGTGAAGGTCTTGAACCTCACGGACGCCCCCAAGTCGGTCCGAATCTGCCTGAATTGGAAGCTCAAGCCGTCGTCGGCCAGAACGCTCCAAACTCCCGCCGTCCCACATGTGCTGTCGCTCGTCTCGACAATGGCATGGGTGTCATCCGTACTCAGAGCGGTCTCATGGATTGCGGCCGCCGACATCAGCAGTTCTTCGAGCTTATCCAAGGTGGCCGCGACAACCACGCCTTCCTGCTGGTAAACGGAATCCGACTCCGCAATGGATACGATCCCCTGCAGATGAATTTCCAGCAGGCGGCGATCTCCGATATCGAGGATACGATCGGTCGGATTCACATAGACGATCGTTTCATTGCTGGCGGCGTTGTAGACCCAGGCAAGGGTATGTGGCGGTATGGACTTGCTTGCTGCTGCCATATGCAGCCAAGCAAGCCCTCCGAAAGCCGCTAGATTGATCCTGCTCGGCCCGGATGCGAAATCGAAGACAGAGTCGGAGGCGGTAAACTCGGAATCGATCGGGACGCGGTAAACAGCGTTTTCAACGTTGCCACCCATCAGCTGATCGCGGCTATATCCGCCCATACCGGCATCGTGGCCAAAATCCAATAAGCCAGGAGGTTTTTGGAGGTTGTCATTCGCGGCGCCTGGGGCCATTTCGCCGCGCGCGTCTTCTCGAGCGACGCCCTCGTTTCCAGTGGCCACGACGGCGGAAGGCAGGCTGAAATCGTGCGAAGGCAAACCCGGGGCTGAGTTGTCTCCACCATTGGCGTGCTCACGGGTGACCGCGGCCACTCTCGTGGTCGCATGCTCTCCGGTGAGGGCCAGGAAGCTGTCGATCGACGCTTGACCCCGGTCATGCGATTGCACGGAGAGATGGGGGTCGTGCAGTGCGTAGATCAACGCACCGGCGAGAGTGGCGAAGGTGCCATACTCTCCCTGCATCAACATCGGATGGGAGGTAAGCCTCGGGAATTGGTGTTCCTGAGCCGGGTCACCTTCAATCCGGGTGTCGCTGGGTCCTCGCGATAGAGGCGCGCTCGATCCAATAGGACTGTTGTCTTTCCACGATTTCGTGCCGACAGATTGCTCGGCCGTGCGCTGCGCTTCCATTGCCGCCGGATTCGGGACGTGGCTCACCTTGGCAACGGAGCCTCTTTGGGTGAGCGGAGGCGGCTCGGCGAATTCCCAGACGATGAGGTGCCGGAGAATGGCTTTTTTCCACGGCTCATAGTCGGCGTGCTCTCCCACGTGGCCGATGCCGTCGTCATCCGGAAGTATGTCGTTCGCTTCCGACGCCTTAAGTTCGTCCGCAATGGCGATCGCCAGAAAGGCCAGCGCGAGCGTGCCGGAGCCGGAGGGCCCTCGCAGCAACGCGAGGGTAGCGAGCACAGTCCTGTTGGTGATCTCGAGCTTCTGGAAGATATTGTGGAGGTGTACCTTGACCGTCCCCGGGGAAACGTCTAGCTGGCGCGCGATCTCCTTGTTCGACATTCCCTCTGACACCAGTCGTGCGATCTGATGCTCCCGGGGCGTCAATAGCTCCAGCATCTTTTCGATTTTGCCGCCGCCGTCAGCTTCCTTGCCGGTTGGACAGAGATCGGACTGCTCCAAGCCTACACTGCGTTTCGTCATCAGTCGCAGTGATCGCAGCATGGTGTCGGGGGAGGCATATTTCGAGATTGCGCTGCACGCGCCAGCAGCAATCGCTGCGGTTAGATGGTGGTCGGATTCGGACTCGGTAAAGAACACCAAGCGCGTGGAAAGATCCTCGGCTTTCGCAATCGCGAGGAACTCGGATACCGTCAGATCCGGCAGCGTCTCGGCAAGTAGCGCGACGTCGGGCGTCAAATTCCGGATTGCTTCGAGGCAGCTTGTCCCATCGCTGCATGCTGCGACAACGTCGAAGTCCTGCTGCGCCCCGAGTACCGATTTCAGTCCGTGGAGAACGATCGGCTGTCGATCTACGATCACGAGCCGGATGCGCGCGGATGTCCCCTGCTTTGCAGACACATCTAACATGGACTCTGCCTCGGCCCGGCCGCCTATGCGCTTCGGCATATGGCTGACGCCCGGTGAGATACTAAAATACAACTAACCGTGCGAAGAAAGTGACTTAGCGCGGTCAACCCGACCTGGAATCGCAAGTTTTTGACGGCTTTTAGGTGAGAAGAATGTCATTTGACCCGATGGCCGTTGCGATTGACTGGCTCGACGCCTACCGCGCGGGCGATATCGAAGCGATCCTGGAAATGTATGCCGAAGATGCCGTGGTTCACTGCAGCTGCGGCGGCGTCAAAACCATTACGAGCCGCGAGGCACTTCGCGCCTATTGGGTCGACCGCCTCCAAGACTATCCGGCAGGCCAGTTGGACAATCTCAATCCTTCGCACGAGGGAGCCATTATCTCCTACATTACCAGTACCGGTGTCATGAGTGCGCTTTTCACGTTTGATGCCGCCGGGAGGATCAAGGAACTGAACTGCAGCCCTTGCACTAAGGGCGCGATGCTGCGGCAAGCCGGCAACCTGCCTCGTATGATCCCGGGGCTCAGTCGTCCGGCTTTTCGCGCGTGATGACGCTCGTCCTAGGATCGGCATGGAATTCCGTCTTTGCCCGTTCTTGATGCCTTCGCCCTCCCACCGGCCGTCGTCGACTTCAAGCTTGGTGACCTGCGAATAGCCGGACTCCATAACTTTGGCCTTCACCTGCTCCATCGGTACCCAGTCAGGCCCGGGTTGATCTGCTCTCGCAGCCGAACCCATGGCGAGGGAACCGAGAACCAGAATTTGTGGCAAGCTTCATCACGAGCCTGCTTCGATATGGAGCCTCAACGGGCACGCCGAACTGAAGTTCCTCGGTCAAGCGCACGACATTGCGTCGATACATCGCAAACCAAGTGATCGTGGCAATGGGCGATCCGGCAATTTGCGAAATGCTTCGAGCTTGCGAATGCGCATCATCGCCGATTTCGTCTGGAACACCCGCTTGCGCAGGGATCGGAGCCAAGAGGTCTAATCGGGCATCGAGCAACGACGGTCCATTCTCGCGTCTTGCCCGTCGTTCGAGCCTCACTTTCCGGCAATCGACAAATTCTCGCTTAAATGGCCCGCTCCGCCCGCCAGGCCGCGTAAAGACCGACGAGAGTCCCGATAGAAACCAGCCCTGCCGCCAGCAGCAGCTGCAATTGTCCATCATCGGTCGGGCCTACGGACGACACGAGGCGGGTCACGATGACGAACAGCACTCCGACGGAGGTTGCTGCACCCAGGCAAAGATGGGCGAGCTCTCGCGTCAGGTTTCCGCCGAGAAGTCCGAGTGCCGTGAAATACATCGAGCAGGCGTTGGGATGAACGAACAGGGCGACGCGCGCGTAGGGACCGTAGGCATGAAGAAGGGACTCACATCGACGCAGCGCCGCTTTCGAGGCAACCCGCTGCAAGAGCGGCCTGAAAAAGCGAGCCTGTCCGTAACTCAGAACGGCACCGACGATGATGGCCAGCCACGCCACGGTGAAAACGGAGACATCCGCGGACTTCGGATTGAGCGCCACGGACATCAGGATGAGGGCGGTCCCCGGAAAATAGCCGAAATATGGAAAGACCGACTCCAGGAGCACGCAGACGAACATGAAGACCAGAAACCATGACGAGCCGGTCGCACCCTGGACGATGGCGTTCAAGTCGAAGAGGTTCGTCCTGTACAGGACGAGGTACATGCACATGGCTAGTGCAGCCAGCGCGTAAAATGGTACCGCTCCCGCCAGAAAACGTCTCATCCAACCAACGCGCTTTGTTTGACGGACACAGCGGCGACCATCGGTATCGACAGAAGACAACCGAAATGTCTCGCAAGCCGAATTCCGGCACGGCTGCCGGGGCTCTGCCTTCTTCGTGCTTCAGGTACCATGGTCTCCGTTCCGGACAGCTCTGGCGCGATGGACATCAAGGTGGATCGACTTCGCGCCTCAGCTCCCTGTTGGCGCATGATATTTCCGGAGAACCGTTTTGCATTTTGCGCGACCGCGGTTCTTGTCCGGCTCATGCTTTAGGCGAATGAGATTGCTCCTGTCGAGCACCCTTTGCTCATGCAATCCCCGCCTCACCCGAGCGCGCCTACGCAATCGACAGAATCTCGATCTCCTGGCTGCCCGAACCGACGACGTCTCCGACCGCCTTTCCCATCAGAGACCTCGCCACCGGCGAGACGAACGAGATCGAGCCGGCTTTTGGATCGGCTTCATCCTCGCCGACGATGCAGTAGGTCTGCACGCGGCCATCGTTGCGGCTGAACGTTACCGTGCTGCCGAAGGCCACGACGTCGGTCGCGGTCGGATCAGGCATGACCTGTGCCGTCCGCAGCCTTTCGGTGAGATAGCGGACGTCGCGCAAGGGCACGGCCGACTGCCGGCGCTTCTCGTTGACGTCATCGATGCGTTGCGCGGCTTCGTAGGCCTCGCGCGCTTCGGCAAGCTGCGCCTGCAACGCCTTGTAGCCTGCTTGCGTCACGAGGTTCGCATGCGGCGAGATCGGACGATCCGGCAACAGCGTCTCGGACGCGGTTTCGGCACTCTCTTCCTTGGTAAAGGCGACGCTCAAGTGAAGATCCTGTCGGGCTTTTCGGAAGACGACGCCGCGCGCCGCCGATTGCACTGAACTATATATCAAGTTCGACGAAACGGCGCAGCTTGAAGACAAGGTCCGGCATGGCCTGGCGGAACCGCGTTGCATTCTGGAACGTGGTCGAGAACGGCGCGAAGGTGAGCATGGCGTTCCAGTTCCGGTAGCCGTAGACCGTAACCGAGACGCCAGAACTCGGGAAATTCTCCAGCTTGCGCAGCTCGCCGAGCACGAGATCGGCGATCGCCTCGGCCGGCAGCAGGCGCTTGCCGTCCCGCGTGGTTGCGATTTGCGCGGGCGGCTCGACCGGCTTCGTGGCAGCCGGCGTGTCATCGGCCGCGCTCTCGGCGTTGGCCGCTACAGGAGCGGAGCTGGACTCGACCGGCTCCGATCCATCCGCCGGCACAGTCGGCGGAACATCGGCGATCGGCAGCGGCGCAAGACTGTCTGCACGCCTGTTGCCTCCCAGGATGCCGCTGATCATCGCCACAAGACCAGCGTCCTTCACCTCGTCATTCATCGCTCCCCCCGGGGCCTCAGCCTACTCTAGCACTGCTCCCGCAGACCGCCACCGGCGACGTGGGGCCGGAAGTCGCCCGGCCAAAACCGCATCACCAAGACCGCATCACCAAGACGGTATTATCAAGGCCGTATTTCAATTGCGCCTCGGGATGACGCCGGCGGCATGACGGTCGATCGCGTCACGCCGCTGTGCGATCCGCTACCGCTTGTCGAACGGAATATACTGCTGGTACTGCTTCGGCACCGAGCTGCGGTAGCGCGCCGGCACGGTGCCGGTGTCGATCGAATGATCGATCTCCTGCCGCCGGGTCATCTTCTTCTTCGCAGGCTTCTTCGACGCGCTCTTCTTGGCGTCGGTCGGCTGGCTCGAGCTGTCGGCGGTGGCGCCTGGCGCTGTCGTCGTCGCGGCCGGCGCAGCATTTGTCGCGGGAGGCGTAGCGGTTCCGCCGGCGGCCGGGGCAGTCTGCGCCAGCGCAAGCGGCGTCTGCATCACGAGCAGCAGCGCGGCCGTCGCAGCCAGCAAATATGAATTCTGCATCAGAACCTCCAAAATGCCTGATCCAAATAAGGGCAAGCCTAGCCCCGCGGGATCGAGGCGTGCAAGTTCGTCGAATAGCTCGGAACCCGCGCGCGAACTGTGGTGGAGATCACATTGCCCGGCACCGGCTGCGTCAGGATGTATCTCACCTCGAACGCATCCGGCGTCGCGGACACCAATATAGGCATGACCGTGTATCAGACAGTCCAGCGGGAACGCCAAGGCACGGCCGTTCCTTCCCCATGCTTGAAAGGAAAATTGAAATGCGTCGCACCATCCTCACGCTTGCATCGTTCGCGACCTTGATCGCCGCGTCATTGTCGACGGCACCGGCCCAGGCCGCAAACGACAGATATTGCCTGCAAGGCCGCCACTGGGGTTACCCCGGCAACTGCCAGTTCGCCAGCTACCAGCAATGTGCCGCCACGGCCTCCGGCACGTCGGCCTATTGCGGCATCAACCCGCGCTACGCCTACTCGCAGCCGTATCATTACTGAAGGGCGGCGGCTGAAGACATGGCGGCGTGCGTGATAGCGCACGCCGCGCGGTGGGCTGCGATCAACCTCTCGACCGTCGCGCGCGCAGCGACATCGGCGCCGGGCTCTCGCGTGCGGTGCCAAGTTATCACAACCGTCCTAAATCCGCTGCGCGGGCGAGGTGGCGGATTGCTCCCTTCGCAGCAAATCACCACAATCCGACGCAAGGTTTCACTCCGATTCGCAGGATATCCGGACAAGCAGGCTGAGCACGTCGTGCACAAGGCAGCATTCATCGCATCCGGCCTCTTCATGCTCGTCACTCCGGCAATCGCCGCCGATCTGCCGATCAAGGCTGTCAGGGCTCCCGAGCCGCTCAATCTCTGGCAGGTCGAGGTCGGTGCGCGGTACTGGTACAGTATCGGCCGCACCGCCTACGACTTGCACACCAGCGGCTCGCGATCTTCACCGGTCATCTCACGGCTCGACTATCACAACATGAGCACGCATTCGGGGGAGGTTTTCTTCCGGGTCGACAGCCCCATGAAGTTCTTCGTGAAGGGCTACGGGGGATTTGGAGGCATCACCGGCGGCACCATGAACGACGAGGATTTTCCTCCGTTCTTCAACGGGCCGTACACAAAGACGGAGAGCCAGACCCGCGGTTTTCTGGGCTACGCCAATCTCGATATCGGCTACTCCTTTTACGAGTCCCACCCGGTCAATGCGGAGCCGCGCCTTCGTCTGGGTGCCTTTGTCGGCTACCATTACCGCGGCGAACTGGCCGATGCATGGGGTTGCCGACAGACCGTGTCTGGCGGTCAGATCTGCGAAGGTGCCGGCGTCCTCGCCGGCAACGTCAGGGTCATCACCGAGCGAGACATCCTGCACACCGTACGCGCCGGCGCCGTTGCCGATCTCTGGTTTACGCCGGCGCTCAAGCTGACCGTCGATGCCGCCTACACCTATTCCGACGTGAGAGCTTTCGACACGCACTACTTCACCTTCGGCACCGAGCCCTCGCGCGGCTACGGCCATGGCTTCCAGCTCGAGACGGTCATGTCCTACGCTGTCACGCCCAACGCGAATGTCGGAATCGGCGCCCGATACTGGCACACCGGAATCAACGACTTCACCGAACCTGCGAGCGGAGCAGCGGGGCAGGCGCAGACCTATCAGGTCGACCGATACGGCACCTTCGTCCAGAGCAGCTTCAAGTTCTGAGCGAGGAAATTCGGGCCCGAACCCAACAGGGACCTCGAGGCTGCGTTCCGCTCGCCGGCGCCCTCACGAGGTCCCGGCAAGACCGGCGTCATTCAGCCGCTTGGCAAACCACGCCGCCAATGCCCGGTCGGGCTCGCCGCCGAAATAGACGTCCGACAACGTGACTCCGGTTCTATCCAGCACCAGCAGCACGCCGATCGTGTAGGCGAACCAGACATTCGGATCGGTGACCGCCCGCAGCTTGTGCTCGTCATGCTCCAGCGGCGTATGATTGCTGGCCTTGCGGATCTCGACCGCGAGCAGGTTGTTCGGGATCTCGCGCTGATGCACGACGACATCGGGGTAGATCGACTTGCCGAGATGATCGTCGGTCGAGATGATGGTGCCGTGCGGCAGGTGCAGCGTGCGCTCGCCGAGCCGGTCGTAGTTGCAATCGACCGACCAGCCCGAAAACTGCTTTTCCAGATACACGGCGAAGCGGTGCGTGACCGCCCGCTCGCCGATGTCCTTCTCGAACAGGAAATCCTCGTGGGCGTAGAAGTCCTGGAGCGCCGCGATCACCTTGTTCAGCTCGGCCTGCATCATGCCTCCCGACCAACTCGTGTGCACGCCACATTCTCGGTGTCGGGACCCATACCGCGAGGTCTATCGAGTACGCGCGGTGCGCGTACCGGACCCCGAGTCTTCGCCAAACCTCTCCCTGGGGTTATGGGTCCCGGCGAACGCCGGGACGACATGGAGAGAGAGCCTGGCCAACCAACGCTCCTACATCTGGACTTCGATCAGTCGGGGCCCGGGCTCGGCGACCGCCTCGGCCAGCGCCTTGTTGAACTCGTCGGCATTGGTGACGGCGCGGCCCGGCACGCCCATGCCCTTAGCGAGCGCGACGAAATCGAGCGTCGGACGGTCGAGCCTGAGCATGTCGTTGGCGCGCTGGCCGGGCTCGCCCGCGCCGACATTGTCGAACTCGCCGCGCAGGATCTGGTAGATGCGGTTGGCGAACACGATGGTGACGATGTCGAGGTTCTCGCGCGCCTGCGTCCACAGCGACTGGATGGTGTACATCGCGCTGCCGTCGCCGACCATGGTGATCACCTTGCGATCCGGGCAGGCGATCGCAGCACCGATCGACAGCGGCGTGGAGAAGCCGATCGAGCCGCCCATGTTCTGGAGCCAGTCGTGCGGGGCGGCCGCCGCCGTCGGCGGGAAGAAGCCGCGGCCGGTGGTCAGGGATTCGTCGACCATGATCGCGTTCTCGGGGATCGCACAGGCGATCGCCTGCGCGATCGAGGCGAAGGTGAGCGCGCCGGTCGGCTTGACCAGTTCGGCCAGAGCCTGCGGCTTGACGTCCCTGGCACTGGCCTTCACCGCGCCGGCGAGCGCCTCCAGCGCCGCGACCGAGTTCTCGCCCCAGGAGGTCATGCGATGGACCTCGCAGCCCTGCGGCTTGAGCATGCTCGGCTTGTTCGGATAGGCGAAGAAGGCCACGGGATCGTCGGATTCGACCAGCACGATGTGACGGAACTTCGCCAGCATGGGCAGGGCCTGATCGATCACATAGTGGATGCGGTCGATCGAGAAACGGCCGCGGCCGCGTGCCATCTTCGGACGGAAGGTCGGGCCCATCACCGTGCAGCCGGTCTTGCCGGCAATGCGCTCGGCAAGCGCCAGACCCTGCTCGCTCAGCGCGCTGCCGGTCATCAGGAGCAGCGTGCCCTCGCCGTCGCCGTGCAGGATCCTGGCGGCCTGCTCGACCGCCTGGGGCGAATAGCTCGCGCGCTGCTGCTCGGCCGGAACCTCGGCGATGCCGTCGGCCTCGTTCCAGGCGGTGTCGGCGGGCAGGATCAGGGTCGCGATCTGGGGCGGTGCGCTCTTGGCGGCCGCAATGGCAGCGGCACCGTCAGCGGCGACCGATTGGGCATCCGGCGAGGTGCGGACCCAGGACGACATCGGCCGGGCCAGGCCCTCGATGTCGGAGGTCAGCGGCGCGTTGTAGCCGATGTGGTAGACCGCGTGCTGGCCGACGATGTTGACGATGCCGGAATTCGCCTTCTTGGCATTGTGCAGATTGGCAAGGCCGTTGGCGAGGCCGGGGCCGAGATGCAGCAGGGTCGAAGCCGGCGTGCCCTTCATGCGGAAATAGCCGTCGGCGGCGCCCGTCACCACGCCTTCGAACAGGCCGAGCACGCAGCGCATGCCCGGCACGCGGTCGAGCGCTGCGACAAAATGCATTTCGGAAGTGCCGGGGTTGGTGAAGCAGACGTCCACCCCACCCTTGACCATCGTCCGCACCAGGCTTTCCGCACCATTCATTCCAAAGCTCCCGTAGCCGGCCATATCCAGATATCAGTCCGATCAATCATTGTTCGCGCGTCCCGTCAAAGCAATAGCCGCCATCGCCGCCCTGCCCCGCGCGACGATGCGCCGGTTTGGCTAATGGATCTCGGCAAATTGTGGTTGCCGATTTGGTAACGTCGATCGTCGAGCATGGCATCCCTCACGAGCCCGTGGCTTGCGGAATGCCTGCAAATATGGCCTGTGGCATTCATTGAATCGATTGCTTTCTGGGGGAGACAATGATCCGGTTTTTTGCCGCGCCGATCGCCGCCATCGCACTGCTGTCGGCCACGGCGGGGGGCGCGTTCGCCGAAGAGTTCGACACGCGCGACATCATGGGTGGCGGCCCGAACTTCTTCCGTTCCGGCGCAAATCCCGTTCCCCGCACCACCGTCATGTACAACGGCAACTACGCCCCCGGCACTGTCGTGGTGAACACCAGCGAGCGCCGGCTCTACCTGGTTCTCCCCAACGGCCAAGCCCTGCGCTACGGCATCGGCGTCGGCCGCGACGGCTTCCGCTGGGGCGGGGTGCACAAGATCACCGCCAAGAGGGAATGGCCGGACTGGACGCCGCCGTCGCAGATGCTGGCCCGCCGGCCCGACCTGCCGCGCCACATGAAGGGCGGCGTCGACAATCCGCTCGGCGCCCGCGCGATGTATCTGGGCTCGACGCTGTACCGCATCCACGGCTCCAACGAGCCGGAGACGATCGGCCAGGCCGTCTCCTCAGGCTGCTTCCGCATGACCAATGACGACGTCACCGACCTCTACAGCCGTGTCGCCGTCGGCACCACGGTGGTGGTGCTGAACAACTAGCCGAACAGCCGCAGCGGGAACCGGCAAAGCGCGTAGATTTGTGGACTTGTGCGCGCGGCGTGAATACGGCAGCGTCGGGCAAATATGAGCGCATTCACTCCGTCCTCGCCCGCCCTTCGCATCGCCCTGCTGGCGCTCGCCGCGCTCACATTGGTGCCTGACACCGCACTCATGGCTGCCGCGGGCGAACTGGCCGCGATCTCCTCGCGTCAGCGCGCCGAGAAGAGGAGCTTCACCGACGGCGAGATCGTCGAAGGCTTCCTGAAGACGGCATTCGGCGCCGAATATCATCTCGCCGGCCGCGTCGACCGCATCCGCAAGTTCGACGGGCCGGTGCGCGTGTTCGCCGAGAGCGAGCGCGCCGACCGCAAGACGCAGCTCGCAAAGGTCGTGGCCGACATCGGCAGGCGCGTGCAGCATCTCGACATCGCCATGATCGACACCAACGAAGCGGCGAACGTCCGGGTGAAGCTGGTGCGCGACCGCGATCTCTTCCGCACCATCACGAGCTTCTACGGCGCGGAGAAGGCGCGCGAGATCCGCACCTCGCTCGACCCGCAATGCCTGTCCGGCTTCCGCAAGAACGACAATTTCGAGATCGAGCATTCCGACGTCATCCTCACCGTGGACAACGGCGATTTCGTCTTTCTCGACTGCGCCTATGAGGAGCTCCTGCAATCGCTCGGGCCCATCAACGATACCACGAGCGTGCCGTGGACCATGTTCAACGACAACGTCTCGATGGGCTATTTCGACGTCTACGACCAGTACATTCTCAATCTGCTGTACGATCCCCGCATCAAGGCCGGCATGACGGTGGCTGAGGTCAAGGCGGTCCTGCCCGCCGTGCTCGCGGATGTGCGCGCGTGGGTGAAGCGGGTGAATGACCTGAGGGAGTGAGGTCGTACTTACCCTCCTCTGGAGGGTAAGAACGGCGCCCCGCTCCGACCTATTGCACCAGATCAGCCACAGTGGTCGCGGCCTTCAGCCCGGTGCCGGTGAGGACCGCCACCGTAGTCTCGGTCGGCTTGATCGCACCAGTGGCTGCGAGCTTGTCCAGCGCGGCCGCCGCGCTGGCGCTGGTCGGCTCGGCGAACAGGCCCTGGCGGGCGAGACGGCGCAAGGCGGCGACGATTTCGTCCTCGGTGAGCGCGACGGTGGCGCCGCCGCTCTCGCGCAGAGCTGCGATGGTCTCGCGCAGGCGCAGCGGGCTCTTGATGGCGGTGCCTTCGGCGATGGTCTTGTGCACCTCGCGCGCGACGGGCGTATCGACACCGGCCTTGAAGCTCGCATCGATCGGCGAGCAATTCAGCGGCTGCGCCGCGAACAGGCGCGGCAGCTTCGATATCTGCCCGGCCTTCAACAGCTCGCGGAAGCCGAAGGCGCACCCCAAGAGGCTGCTGCCGGCGCCGACGGGGACGATGACGTTGTCGGGTGCGCGGAAGCCGAGGTCTTCCCAGATCTCGTAGGCGAGCGATTTGGTGCCTTCGAGGAAGAACGGCTGCCAATTGTGGCTGGCATAGAAGGTCTGGCTCGACTGGCGAATGGCTTCGGCTTCCGACTCCTCGCGCGGGCCTTCGACGAGTTGCACCGTCGCGCCGTAGGCGCGGACCTGCGCGATCTTGGCCGGCGAGGTGGACGCGGGCGCGAGGATCTTCACGCGCATGCCGCCGGCGGCGCCAAGCCCTGCCATCGACGAGCCGCCATTGCCCGACGAGTCCTCCAGAATGGCATCGACACCGATCTGCCGCAGGAAGGAGAGCATCACCGAAGAGCCGCGGTCCTTGAAGCTGCCGGTCGGATTGAACCATTCGAGCTTGAAGAAGGGCCGCAGGTCACCCCAACCTTGCTGGATCAGCGGCGTGCAGCCCTCGCCAAGCGAGATCGGATCGGCGATCTCGACCGGCAATGCCGCCCGGTAGCGCCACAGCGACCGCGTCCGGCCATCGATGTCCTCGCGGGAGATGCCGGCACCGGGCGTCACCAGCAGCGGCGTACGCTCGTCCGAGCACCAGCGCGGCTGGTCCAGCGGATAGAGTTTTCCGTTGCGAGGGTCGATGTAGCTGGCGGCGGGCATTGGGGTCTCCAAGACAAGGACGATCTGCGATTGGACGAATGACACGTTTAGTCCGGGATTCGACGCTGGCCGAGCGAAAGGATAAACAACCCCTTGAAAACATGAAAAGTATAAATACTTCAATTCCTTAAGCAGATGCCGCCGGCAGAGCTGCGCGCTTTGGCCAGCGCGTGCGCCCGGCGCTGAAGGCGAACTTTGCAGGGCCGTTGATGACAGGAATTTGGTCGCAAATGGCCCTGCCGCCCGGCACGATTAACTTGTCTGTCGTCGCCGGCCGCTACAATATGTTGGATTGAGCTTGCGTCGCCGCTGTTCCTGTCAGGCAGCGCAAGCGAGCCAGGCCCGTCCCAGCGGCGGGCCGTTGGCTTTTTGGGAGCCTGGACATGAGCCGCGCCAACCGTACCGACCACATCCGCCTGACCTCCCATCCGGAGCCGGGCAGGAAGGCCGCCTTTCCGATCCATTGGGGCGCCACCGATGCGCGCGCCCGTGGGCCGATCGTCGGCACGGTGTCGCGCGCTGGAGACCGCAACGTGATCGGCAGTCATGGCGGATCCTATGCGATGTACCGCGCGCTCGCCGTCTCCGCCGGCGCGCTCGATCCCATACGGCGTCCCGATCTCACCAACACGTTTCCCGCCGCGACCATTGGGCCGTTCGAGCAATGGAGCGATCCCACAAAAATCGTGGCGCTCGATCCCTGGGGGCATCTCGTCGCCGAGAACTTCCGCCAGGAGATCGCCGAAGGCGCCGATATCCGCCCGAGCATCGCGGTGACGCGGGCGCGGCTCGACCTGCCGGAGATCCGCGAGGCGCTGGCCGCAAAGCGGCTGCGCGCCGACGGCGAGGTCGTGCATGCCAATGGCAGCGTATCCGTGGTGAAGATCGCGATCGATCCGGTGTGGCACCTGCCCGGGCTTGCCGCGCGCTTCGGCACCGGCGAGACCGAGCTGCGGCGCACACTGTTCGAGCAGACTGCCGGCATGTTCCCGGAGCTGGTGACGCGGCCGGACATGAAAGTGTTCCTGCCGCCGATCGGCGGCACCACGGTTTATCTGTTCGGCGACGTCACCAAGCTGCCTGACCATCGCACCAGGATCACCTGCCGCGTGCATGACGAGTGCAACGGCTCCGACGTGTTCGGCTCCGACATCTGCACCTGCCGTCCCTACCTGATCCACGGCATCGAGGAATCCGCGCGCGGTGCGCAGGAGGGCGGGCTCGGCCTCGTCGTCTACAACCGCAAGGAGGGCCGCGCACTCGGCGAGGTCACGAAATTCCTGGTCTACAACGCGCGCAAGCGCCAGGAGGACGGCGACGCAGCCGCGGCCTATTTCGAGCGCACCGAATGCGTCGCCGGCGTGCAGGATGCGCGCTTCCAGCAATTGATGCCGGATACGATTCATTGGCTCGGCCTCAAGCGCATCGACCGCTTCCTCTCGATGAGCGACATGAAACACGACGCGCTGACCTCGCAGGGCATCGACATCGTCGAGCGCGTGCCGATCCCGCCGGAGCTGATTCCGGCCGACGCCTATGTCGAGATCGCCGCGAAGAAGGCCGCCGGCTATTACTCGACCGACATCGCGCCGGAGCAGGACGTGAACGGCGTGGTCGGACGCTCGCTGGAAAAATACTGATCGCGTGATGTCGGACTCTTTGGAACGAGAGGCACGCTCGCTGCTCACCGCAAGCGCGGTCCGCGCGCGGGCGGGGCAGATGCTCGAGATCGGCCTCGCCGGCGGGCTCTCGCACTTCACGATCGATCTCGACCGCATGGATGGCGTCGCGGAGGCGGTGCTTGCGGTGACGCGACAAGCCTATCCGACGCTGGATGTCCCCTTCCACGCGCGGTGGAGGCACTTCGTGCTTGGCGGCGTCGACCGTTGGGCGCGGCTTGCAGACGCTGCGTCCTGGCCGGATCGCGCCGCGCGGGCGCGCGCGGAGTTCGATCTTGCGATCGTCAGCGTGCTGCTCGATGCCGGCGCAGGCGCTGCGTGGCGATACCGCGACGCCGCGACGGGCGAAGCGATCGGCCGCTCCGAGGGGCTTGCGATCGCCAGCCTCGACATGTTCGCGAGCGGTCTCCTCGCGCGCGATGCGCGTGCGCCATTCAGGGCCGATGCGGATGTGCTCGCCAAACTGCCGCTCCCCGCACTCACCTCCGCCTTTCAGGCGAGCGATGCCAATCCGCTGCTCGGCCTCGAGGGGCGCACCGATCTGCTGCAGCGTCTCGGCAAGCTGGCGACAGAGCGTGCGGAGGTGTTCGGCCTCCACGACACGCCGCGCCCGGGAGGCCTGTTCGATCACATCGCGGCGCAGGCTTTCGGCACCACCATCGCCGCGCCCGCGATCCTGTCCGCGGTGCTGAACCAGCTCGGACCGATCTGGCCCTCGCGACTCGAGCTCGCGGGCGTCCCGCTCGGCGATTGCTGGCGCCATCCCGCGATCAAGGCGGATGACGCGACCGCGGGCCTCGTGCCCTTGCACAAGCTGTCGCAATGGCTGAGCTATTCGCTGATCGAGCCGCTCCAGCGCGCCGGCTTTGATGTCACCGACATCGACGGCCTCACGGGGCTTGCCGAGTACCGCAACGGCGGGCTGTTCGTCGACCATGAGGTGCTGCGCCTGCGCGATCCCACCGATGCCGCGCGCGCGCATGCGGTGGATTCGCTGCTCGTCGTGGAGTGGCGTGCGCTGACGGTTGCATTGCTCGACAAATTGGCGGAGTGCATTCGTGCGAAGCTCGGCCGCACGCCTGAAACCTTGCCGCTTGCGAGCATTCTCGAAGGCGGCACCTGGGCGGCCGGCCGCGCGATCGCATTTGCACGCCGTCCCGATGGATCGCCGCCGCTCAAGGTGATCAGCGACGGCACCGTCTTTTAGAGAATGGATAGAGATTTTCGACCACGCGCGTCATTGCGAGCGCAGCGAAGCAATCCAGAGCCCCACCGCGGTGAGATCCTGGATTGCTTCGCTACGCTCGCAATGACAGCTCGATGAATTTCAGGAGCATCCCATGGAAGGCGTCACGATCGTCGATCATCCCCTGGTGCAGCACAAGCTGACGCTGGTGCGGGACAAGTCCATCTCGACCAAGTCGTTCCGCGAACTGATCAAGGAGATCGGCATGCTCCTGTGCTATGAGGTGACGCGCGACCTGCCGCTCGCTGACACCGTCATCGAGACGCCGCTGGCGACGATGCACTCGGCCAAGATCGCCGGCAAGAAACTCGTGTTCGTACCGATGCTGCGCGCCGGCACCACCTTCGTCGACGGCATGATGGACCTGGTGCCGACCGCGCGCGTCGCGCATATCGGGCTCTACCGTGAGCCGCACAGCTTTGCCGCTGTGGAGTACTTCTTCAAATCGCCGTCCGATCTCAGCGAGCGTCTGGCGATCGTGGTGACGCCGGTGGTCGCCACCGCCAACACCGCCGTCGCCGCCATCGACCGGCTGAAGGAGCGCGGCGCCAGGGACATCCGCCTCGCCTGCCTGATCGGCGCGCCGGAAGGCCTCGAACGGCTGCGCGGTCTGCATCCGGACGTGCCGATCTGGACGGCGGCGGTGGACGAAGGTCTCGACGAGAACGGGTTCATCCTGCCGGGACTTGGCGATGCCGGCGACCGCGCCTACGGGACGAGGTAATGCTGCGCGTCCACCCCGCACCACTTTAGGAACAGCTTGCATCGCGCGATGTTCTCCTGCTTTGCGATGGAGAGCACGATGACCTATCAGAATGACGACCGCAGGGCCGACAGAGCACGCCGCAACAGCCCGGTCGGCTGGGCGATCGGTGCGATCTTCGTGATCGCCGTGGTCGCGGCCGTCTTCTTCTACAATGGGCGCGAGGTGGGGCCACAGGCGACGTCGACCAGTCCGAACAACGCGCCGAGCGTCACCACGGGCTCGAACGCGCCGGCCACGCCGGCGAAGTAGCCGTCAGGTGGGCGGCCTTGGCGGCAGGTCCTTTGCATCTGCCGCCACCGGTTTCTCCTTCAGCTCGGCGATCAACCGCTTCATCTCGCCGATCTCCCGCACCTGTGCCGCGATGATGTCATCAGCCAGCTTGCGAACGCGGGGATCCCTGATGTGCGCGCGCTCGCTCGTGAGCACCGCGATCGAATGATGCGGAATCATCGCCTTCATATAGGCGACGTCGGTCACCGTCTGCTGGCTGCGAACGAGCCATAACGAAACGGCAAACACCACGGCGCTGGCGGCCAAAATCGCGATGTTCGCTGCACGGTTCCTGTACATGCCCCACATGAAAGCCAGCATCACGACGGCCATGACGGCGCCCATCAGCAGCGCCATCCAGGTCCGGGTCTGGCTGTACCAGACGTGCTCCAGGGCGAACGTGTTGAGATACATCAGCCCAAACATGATCAGCGTGGAGGCCGCGATCATCACGGCGAAGCGACTGTAAGACATGCGGTACATCCTGTCGTTCTCAGAGAGGATATGCCGGTCTGGTGCGATTGTTCCTTTCCGCTCACATCTTCCCGCTGCCGCAAATGCCCTTCAGTGCCTGCCACTCCTTGTCGGTCAGCAGCGGCGGGCCGCTGGGGGGACGATCCTCTTTCGTCATGCGCGCGAGGCGGTCCTCGGTCAGCGGGTGGCTGGCAAAGATCGTGGCAAGACCGGAGCCCCCCTCCTTGCCGGTGATACGAAACATCAGCTCAGCCGCGGGTTTTGGCGAGCGGCCGAGCTTGTGCATGATCTCGATAGCGAAGGTGTCGGCGCCGGTCTCGGCCTCGCGCGAATAGGACGCCTCGACCAGGCTGCGCGAGGCGAAGATCACGGCCGAGGAGCCGGTGACGTCGCCAAACAACAGGCCGATCAGGAACGAGGTGCCGCCGTTGTAGATCAGGCCGCGCATGTTGTCGTGATGCTTGAGATGGCCGAGCTCGTGGGCGAGAATGCCTGCGAGTTCGTCGGGGCTTTCGGCCTTGTCGAACAGGCCCTTCAGCACGAACACCTTGCCGCCGGGCAGCGCGAAGGCATTCGGCACCGAGGTCGGCAGCACGCCCGCCGTCATGGTGTCGTCGAGGCCGGCGGCATCGCGCAAGCGGTTGACGAGCTTCGTGAAGGCGGCCTTGCCCGCGGGGTCTTCGCAGACGCTGCGGCCGAAGATCGTTTTCATCTGCACTTCGGCGGCATCGCCGATGCGGCGCTCGACCGGCTTCGGCACCAGCGGTGCGAGACGATCGGCGGCGAGCGGCACACCAAACAGGACGACGCAGACGATGGAGACGGCGGCAGCCACCGACCAGCCGACAATCTTTGCGACACCGCGGCGCGTGGTCCGGTGCTCGTCGAGATGCATGCAGCGCGCGGTCACATCTGCCGCCAGCACTCCGTCACGGATCTCGAGCCGCGCCAGCGGCGGTGCGGACATCGCGGCCAGGCGCAGGATCCCGGGGGGACTGTCGGCACGGCGAATCTCGGCATAGGCCCAGCGAACGGGCGTCCCACCCTCTTCGCATATCTCGAGCGCATCGCCGAGCGTCAACGTAACCTGCCGCTTGCGGCTGGACACGCCGTCGAAGAAGACGGTCGGCTTGGCGGACTGCGCCGGCGCCTCGGCAAACACGTCACTCACAGCTCAAAATCCCGCAACGTCGAGTCCGTCGGCAAAGCCTTCGCCGAGCGCGCTGGCAAGCTGACCGCTGCCACGCACATCCGCCGCGGCCGCGATATCGTGCACCTCGACGGTCTCCAGCACCTTGGCCCAGAGATCGCGCTGAAGATAGACGCGCATGACGATGTTGACGGCAAGCGCGACGGCGAAATAGCCGATGACCATCATTGCCACCACCGGGATACTCTTCGCGCCATCGTCAGGCTCGAATACCCGATCGACTGGCACGCCGGTGAGCTGCACGACGAGCAAGGTACCGCCGATCATATAGGCACCGAAAACGGCCGAGAGCAGCGTCCACCAGCCGATCACCTTCCAGTACAGGCCATAGAAGGCGTCATGAGGCAGGTTCGAGGACAGGCTAACGCCGCCGATGCGGATGCCGTCGAGCCACCAGCGCCATTCGCGCGCCCTGAACTCGGCGTAGAGGAACGGTACGAGCGGAAAGATCACGAGCGCGACCGGGCTGAGCAGCCACAGCCACCAGCCGCGCTTGAAGAAGGTCCAGCCGTCGCCTTCGAAGTCGCCGGAGAGCTCGCCATAATGGGTGTGCTGCATCTTGTAGCGCTCGAGCGCAGCTGCGCGCCACGGCAGCGCCAGGCCGAGCGTCAGGACCACAAGCAAGCCCCACAGCATGGCACGGAGCGCATAGGCCCAGCCCGAACCGTCCATCCAGAACCGCACGCCGCGCCAGATCGTGCGCGTCAGTCGGTAGCGCCGCGCACGAAAAATCGCGAATTGGCCGAAGGCGTAGAAGCCGATAAACAGTGGCAATGAGGCGAAGCCCTGCCAGCGCTCGAACTCGATGCCGATCAGAAAGTAGGCGAGATAGATCGGCACCAAGATCGCGAGCGCGACCAGGAAGCCGATCAGGAGCTCCTTCGCCCGTCCGGTGTATTCGGCCGCATCGCCGTCGACCGCGGTGTGCGTCCACAGATGGCGGCGGATGTCGGTGACGAGCCAGAACCGGTAGAAACCGAAGGTGACGAGCTCCAACATGGCACCCTTGGTGACCAATTTACGGAACTCGGAACGGTTGCCGGTGAATTCGACCTGCGTGGGCGGCAGCGGCGGGGGTAAAGGTTCGGAGCCAATGGGGACCCACTGCATGTTATTCACGGCGGCAACCTCGAGATGCGGATCTGTTCCGGTCAAACTATAGATCAGAGGTTAGTCGATCCCCAAGATGGCCGGGTTCGATTAGCTCGATTCCAGTCGGTTTCTTGCACGATTCCGACTGATCGGCGTGCGGGAGGTCACGCTTGCGCGGCAGCATGAGCACCGTCCGACGCTCTCGTGAAGGTTGGATGTGGCAAAACTCTCCCTTGCTCCGACGCAGACAACCGGCTGTAATTGCAAATCAAATACCGCAGCGCAGAATTCAACGAGAACGCGCGGTTCAGGTCAGGGAGAACGGTCATGCATGGGACCATCGAGAGCGCGGCCAAGCTCGACGCACTTCGCGCGCGCGCCACGTCGCTGCCGCTGGAGCAATTCGATCCGGGCGATCCTGAACTGTTCAGGACGGATACGTTCTGGCCCTATTTCGACCGGCTGCGCCGGGAAGATCCCGTGCATTACTGCAAGGACTCGATGTTCGGGCCGTACTGGTCGGTGACGCGCTACAACGACATCATGGAGATCGAGACCAACCATGCGGTATTCTCCTCGGCCTCCGCGCTCGGCGGCATCACCATCCGCGACATCGATCCGGATTTGCGCCGCGAGAGCTTCATCTCGATGGACCCGCCGCGCCACGCGGCCCAGCGCAAGACCGTGGCGCCGATGTTCACGCCGACGCACCTAGACAATCTCGCGATCAACATCCGCAAGCGCTCGGCCGAGTGCCTGGACAACCTGCCGCGCGGCGAGGTGTTCGATTGGGTCGACAGCGTCTCGATCGAGCTGACGACACAGATGCTCGCGGTCCTGTTCGACTTCCCCTGGGAGGATCGCCGCAAGCTGACGCGCTGGTCGGACATCGCCACCACCATTCCCGGCCCCGATGGCCTCGTCGCGACCGAGGACGAGCGCATGGCCGAGCTGACGGAATGCGCGGCCTATTTCTCGCGCCTCTGGAAGGAGCGCATCGAGCAGCCGCCGAAGAGCGATCTCTTGTCGATGATGGCGCATGGTGCCGCCACGCGCGACATGGACGCCAGGAACTTCCTCGGCAATCTCATCCTTTTGATCGTCGGCGGCAATGACACCACCCGCAACACCATGTCCGGCTCGCTTCTCGCGCTGAGCCAGCATCCGGAGCAGTACCGCAAGCTGCGCGAAAACCCTGATCTGCTCGACAGCTTCGTGCCCGAGGTCATCCGCTGGCAGACGCCGCTCGCGCATATGCGGCGCACGGCGCTCTCCGACTTCGAATTCCGCGGCAAGCAGATCAAGAAGGGTGACAAGGTCGTGATGTGGTACGTCTCGGGCAACCGCGACGAGGAGGCAATCGAAAAGCCCTACGATTTCATCATCGACCGCGCCCGCCCACGCACGCATCTCTCCTTCGGCTTCGGCATCCACCGCTGCGTGGGCTTGCGGCTTGCCGAACTCCAGCTCAAGATTATTTGGGAAGAAATTCTCAAGCGTTTCGACCATATTGATGTGGTCGGCGAGCCCAGGCGGGTCTATTCGAGCTTCGTGAAGGGTCTCGAGACGTTGCCGGTGAAGATTGCGGCGTAAGTTGCAGTAAGATGGGTTCGAGGTCGCCTACAAGGAAGGTGCGCCCCCTCTCCCGCTTCCGGGAGAGGGTTGGGGAGAGGGTATCTCCACAATGGGATAATCCCCAAGAGGAGAAAACCCTCTCCCGGCGCTACGCGCCGACCTCTCCCGCAAGCGGGAGAGGTTAAGCAGAAGCACTGGAGCACGCCACGATGAACATCCAGACCCCGGTCAAGTCCGACAAGACCGAACGCATGCGCAGGGCGCGCGAGGAGGCCTATGCGACGCCGCTTTCGCAATTCCACCCCGGCGCGCCCAGGCTGTTCCAGGACGACACGCTGTGGCCGTGGTTCGAGCGGCTGCGCAAGGAAGAGCCGGTGCACTACTGCACCAACGCGCCGATCGAGCCCTACTGGTCGGTGGTGAAGTACGACGACATCATGCATGTCGACACCAATCACGGCATCTTCTCTTCGGATTCGAAGCTCGGCGGCATCTCGATCCGCGACGTGCCGGAAGGCTACGACTATCCAAGCTTCATCGCGATGGACCAGCCTCGGCATTCGGCGCAGCGCAAGACGGTGTCGCCGATGTTCACCCCTCAGCATCTGGACGAGCTGGCAAAGCTGATCCGCCAGCGCTCGCAGACCGTGCTCGACAATCTGCCGCGCAACGAGACCTTCAACTTCGTCGAGCGCGTCTCGATCGAGCTGACGACGCAGATGCTGGCGACGCTGTTCGACTTCCCGTGGGAAGAGCGGCGCAAGCTGACGCGCTGGTCCGACGTCTCGACCGCGCTGCCCAAGAGCGGCATCGTCGCATCGGCCGAGGAGCGCCGCCGCGAGATGGACGAATGCTACGCCTACATGTCGAAGCTGTGGAACGAGCGCGTCAACTCCGCGCCGCGCAACGACCTGTTGTCGCTGATGGCGCACAATGAGGCCACGCGCCACATGGACCCCGACAACCTCATGGGCAACATCATCCTGCTCATCGTCGGCGGCAACGACACCACGCGCAACACCATGACCGGCTCGGTGCTGGCGCTGAACGAGAACCCCGAGCAATACGACAAGCTCCGCGCCAATCCGGCGCTGATCGATTCCATGGTGCCGGAGGTGATCCGCTGGCAGACGCCGCTGGCCCATATGCGGCGCACCGCATTGCAGGACACCGAAATCGGCGGCAAGCACATCAAGAAGGGCGACCGCGTCGTGATGTGGTACGTCTCCGGCAATCGCGACGAGGAGATGTTCGAGAAGCCGAACGAATTCATCATCGACCGCCCGCGGCCGCGCACCCACCTCTCCTTCGGCTTCGGCATCCACCGCTGCGTCGGCATGCGCCTCGCCGAGCTGCAGCTGCGCATCGTCTGGGAGGAGATGCTGAAGCGGTTCGACCGGATCGAGGTGGTCGGCGAGCCCAAGCGGATCTATTCGAGCTTCATCAAGGGGTATGAGTCGCTGCCGGTGCGGATAGCGGCCTAAGCTCTCTCCTCCGTCATTGCGAGGAGCTCTTGCGACGAAGCAATCCAGGCCGTCACCGCGGAGGGATTTCTGGATTGCTTCGCTGCGCTCGCAATGACGAGTTCCGGGCAGATGCGAGTCTCATTCGCAGTACCCTTGGCCCGGCAATAAAATTCCGGCATGACAGGTCGCGCCAGATGCGAAGGCAAGACGGCGCCTGACTGTTCTACCACACGCCATCTAACTCAATTTGATGTCCCACACGCCTTCCTTGCGGCAGGCGGCGACTTCCTCGCGCAGGAGGGCGGTGATGGCGAGCGAGGCCGTCGAGGCCGGGCGATCGATCGGAGAGGCAAAGATGAGCTCGCGCGTCATCGGCCTGGATACGGGCGCGGTTTCAAGCCGCCCGTCCGCGACCTCGCCGTGGACCGACGAGGGCGGCAGCAGCGCGAAGCCGAGGCCCTCCTCGACAAGGCTGGTCAGCACGCGGAACGAATCCGCCTCTAACTGGACGTTGAGCTTGATCTTGCGCTGGGCCGCCGCGTGCTCGATCAGCGCACGGAGACCGTGGGAATGACTGGGCAGCACCAGGCGCTGGCGCAGCAGCCAGCCGATATCGACGCTCTTCTTGCGCGCCAGCCCACAGCCCCGCGGGCCGACCGCAACGATGTTGTCGCGCCCCAGGCTCTGCACATTGAGATGCAGATCGGCCGAGCGGCCGTAGAGAATGGCGAGATCCATCTCGCCACGATGGAGCCATTCGACGAGATGGCCGCTGTAGCTCTCGACGATGCGCAGCGAGATACCGGGAAACTTTTCGACGCAGCGCCGCGCGAAGCGCGCCGACAGCACGCAGCTGACGGTCGGAACCAGGCCGAGCACGACCTGGCCCGACGGCGGTCCCTTGGCGGACTGGATGTCGTCGCGGATCTGGTCGATCTGCCGCACGATGCCGGAGGTGCGCGCGAGCAGAAGCCGGCCGGCCTCGGTCAGCACCATGCCGCGGCCGTTGCGGGTGAACAGATCGGTGCGCAGCTCGTGTTCCAGCAGCTTGATCTGCCTGGAGAGCGCCGGCTGCGCCACGCGCAGCGTGTCGGACGCCTTGGAGAGGCTGCCGAGCTCCGCCACGCAACTGAAGGTCCTGAGCTGCCGGAAATCCATGCTTGCCAATCCTGGAAGGCTACTCCATACGCTATAGCAAATGAGCATAGGGGGCTGGCGTTGTTTTCACAACGCCAGGGGATTGGCCGGCGTTATCTTAACTGCCGCTACGAACAGGAAACGCCATGAGTCAAGAACACCATATCGAAGATCATGCCGACATTCGCGAAGCCGTCGCCAAGCTGTGCGCGCAGTTTCCCGGCGAATATTGGCGCAAGCTCGATCGCGAGATGGCCTATCCCAAGGCGTTCGTGGATGCACTGACCGAGGCCGGTTATCTGTCGGTGCTGATCCCCGAGGAATATGGCGGCGCGGGCCTGAAGCTTTCGGCGGCCGCCGCGATCCTCGAAGAGATTCAGCGCGCGGGCTGCAACGGCGGCGGCTGCCACGCCCAGATGTACACGATGGGCACGGTGCTGCGGCACGGCAATGCCGAGCAGAAGGCAAAATATCTGCCGAAGATCGCGAGCGGCGAATTGCGGCTGCAGGCGTTCGGCGTCACCGAGCCGACCAGCGGCACCGACACCTCCTCGCTGAAGACCTTCGCGCGCAAGGACGGCAACGACAGCTACATCGTCAACGGCCAGAAGATCTGGACCAGCCGCGCCGAGCATTCCGACCTGATGGTTCTGCTCGCGCGCACCACGCCGAAGGAACAGGCCAAGAAGCGCACCGACGGCCTTTCCGTGTTCATCGTCGACATGCGCGAGGCCAAGAACAACGGTCTCGAGATCCGCCCGATCCGCACCATGATGAACCACGCAACTACCGAAGTGTTCTTCACCGACATGAAGGTGCCGGCGGAGAACCTGATCGGCGAGGAAGGCAAGGGCTTCCGCTACATCCTCTCCGGCATGAATGCCGAGCGCATCCTGATCGCGGCCGAATGTGTCGGCGACGCAAAGTGGTTCATCGCCAAGGCGACGAACTACGCCAAGGAGCGCAGCGTTTTCGGCCGGCCGATCGGCCAGAACCAGGGCATCCAGTTCCCGATTGCCAAGGCCTACGCCTCGATGCGAGCGGCCGAGTTGATGGTGAAGGAAGCCACGCGCAAATACGAGGCCGGCCTCGACTGCGGCGCGGAAGCCAACATGGCCAAGATGCTTGCGGCGGACGCATCCTGGGAAGCGGCCAATGCCTGCATCCAGACCCATGGCGGCTTCGGTTTCGCCGAGGAATACGACGTCGAGCGCAAGTTCCGCGAGACGCGGCTCTATCAGGTGGCGCCAATCTCGACCAACCTGGTGCTGTCCTACGTCGCCGAGCACGTGCTCGGCATGCCGCGCTCGTACTGAGGTCGCGGCCATGGGAGCACTTGACGGGATCAGGGTGATCGCGGTCGAGCAGGCGGTCGCGGCGCCGTTCTGCTCCTCACGCCTGGCCGATGCCGGCGCCGAGGTGATCAAGATCGAGCGGCCCGAGGGCGATTTCGCCCGCGGCTATGACGCGGCGGCCAAGGGCCAGAGCAGCTACTTCGTCTGGCTCAACCGCGGCAAGCAGTCGGTCGTGGTGGATCTCGCAACGAAAGAAGGCCGTGACGAACTCGAGAAGCTGATCGCCAGCGCCGACGTGCTGATCCAGAACCTCAAGCCGGGCTCGATGGACAAGCTCGGCTTCTCGCGCGAGCGCTTGCTAAGGGACTATCCGAAGCTGATCTCGTGCACCATTACCGGCTATGGGGACGAAGGCCCCTATGCGCATCGCAAGGCCTATGACCTCCTGATCCAGGCCGAGAGCGGGCTTGCCTCGATCACGGGCAATCCCGATGGCGCTTCGCGCGTCGGCATGTCGATCGTGGACGTCGCGACCGGCGCCACCGCCCATGCGGCGATCCTGGAAGCACTGATCGCGCGCGGGCGCACCGGCAAGGGCGCCGATATCCGCATCTCCATGTTCGACGTGATGGCGGACTGGTGCACCGTGCCGCTGCTCAACTCCGAGGCCGGCAATCCGCCCAAGCGCATGGGCCTGCGCCATCCCTCGATCGCTCCCTACGGCGTGTTCACCTCGAAGGACGGCAAGGACATCCTGATCTCGATCCAGAGCGAGCGGGAGTGGAAGACGCTGTGCGTGAAGGTGCTTGATAAGCCCGACCTGCCCGCCGACCCCCGCGTCGCCAACATGGTCGAGCGCGTGCGCAACCGTGACTTCACGGACACGACGGTGGCCGACGCCTTCGGCAAGATGACGCGCGACGAGCTGCTCAAGCGGTTATCGGATGCCGACATTGCCTTTGCCGAGGTCAACACCATGGCCGACCTCACCAACCATCCGCATCTTCGCCGCATCGAGGTCGACACGCCGAACGGCCGCGTCAGCTATCCCGCGCCAGCGCCGATCATCGTCGGGGAGACGCGCAGCTACGGTGCCGTGCCCGCGATCGGCGAAAATCCAAAGTCCAAGAAGTAAGAGAGCGAGGCGTCATGACCGAGAAGCTCGACATCGATCATTTGCGGCAATGGATCGGCCGCAGCCAGGAGGCCACCGACATCGTCACCGCGCAGCTCGTGAAGGGCCTGCGCGCGACGCTGTTCCAGGAGGTCGGCGAGCCCAGGACAGGTGACGCCGCGCCGTTCACGGTGCATTGGTGCCTGGCGCAACCGGTGTTTCCGATGTCGATGCTCGGCCCTGACGGTCACCCGACCCGCGGCGGCTTCCTGCCGCCGGTGCCGCTGCCGCGCCGGATGTGGGCCGGCGGCGAGATCGAGTTCTTGCAGCCGCTTTGCGTCGGCGACGAATCTGCGCGAACCTCGCGGATTGCCGATGTGCAGGTCAAATCGGGCTCGACCGGCACGCTGTGCTTCGTCTCGGTCGAGCACAGCATCTCCTCGCCGCGCGGCACAGCCATCCGCGAGCGGCAGGACATCGTCTATCGCGAGATGACGAGCAGCGCGCCTGCGACCGCCAAGGCCCCCCCGCCGCCGCCGAAGGCGCAACACCGAGAGACTCATGTCTCCGATCCCGTGCTGCTGTTCCGCTACTCCGCGCTGACCTTCAACGGCCACCGCATCCATTACGACCGCGACTACGTCACCAAGGTCGAGGGCTATCCGGGCCTGATCTTCCACGGCCCGCTGCAGGCGGCGCTGATCATCGAGATGGCGGCCAAGCTGCGCGGCGGCAAGGCGCCGAAGAAGTTCACCTATCGCGGGCTGCAGCCGCTGTTCGAAGGCACGGAGTTCTCCGTCAACGCCAACGAGATCGAGACGGGGATGGAGTTGTGGACCGCGAACGCGGAGGGGCAGCCGACGATGAAGGGCATGGCGGTGTGGTGACGCTCTCTCCTCGTCAGTGCGAGGAGCGAAGCGACGAAGCAATCCAGACTGCCGCCGCAGAAAGATCCTGGATTGCTTCGCTTCTCTCGCAATGACGAGTGGGATTGGCGGCGTCAATCAACAACAGGGGACGGAAACCATGGCGAAGAACGGCAAGACCGGCAGCAAGTCCGTCACCGTGAAGCAGGCAACGCTCGACCTGCTGCGGGCCTTTGGCATCGACAAGGTGTTCGGCAACCCTGGTTCGACCGAGCTGCCGTTCCTGAGCGACTGGCCCGACGACATCGACTACGTGCTGGCGCTGCAGGAGGCCTCCGCCGTCGGCATGGCCGATGGCTACGCGCAGGCGACGCGCAATGCCGGCTTCGTCAATCTGCATTCGGCGGCCGGCGTCGGAAATGCGCTCGGCAATATCTACACCGCGCATCGCAACCAGACACCGCTCGTGATCACCGCGGGCCAGCAGGCGCGCTCGATCCTCCCGCTGCAAGCGTTCCTCTATGCCGAGCGCGCGTCGGAATTCCCTCGGCCTTACGTCAAGTACAGCATCGAGCCCGCGCGGCCCGAGGACGTACCGGCCGCGATCGCGCGGGCCTATTACACCGCGATGCAGCCGCCGTGCGGCCCGACCTTCGTGTCGATCCCGATCGACGACTGGGCGCATGCGGTAGCTCCCATCGAGGCGCGCAAGGTCAGCCGGGAGATCGGTCCGGAGGCTGACGCGGTGAAGGCGCTGGTTGCCGCGCTCGGCTCCGCAAAGCACCCTGCTCTCGTCGTCGGTCCCGGCATCGATCGCGCCGGCGCGGTCGATCTGATGGTGCGCGTCGCCGAGAAGGCTAAGGCCAGCGTCTGGGTCAGCCCGTTCTCGGCGCGCTGCTCGTTTCCGGAGCGGCATCCGCAATTCGCGGGCTTCCTGCATGCATCGCCGGCACAGCTCTCCGATGCGCTGCGCGAGCACGATGTCGTCGTCGTCGTCGGCGCGCCCGTGTTCACCTTCCATGTCGAAGGCCATGCCGCGATCTTCGATGGCGGGGCGACGATCTTCCAGATCACGGACGATCCGGATGCGGCGGCGGTGACGCCCGTCGGCACCAGCATCATCGCGACGATGAAGCCGGCGCTCAGCCTGCTGCTCGACCTGCTGCCGGAGAGCAAGCGCGCGGCCCCGAAGGGCCGCACGCTGCCGCCGGCACCGCAGGCCGCTGATCCGCTGCCGGTGGAATTCCTGCTGCACGCGCTGTCGCGAGCGATGCCCGAGGGCGCCTCGCTGGTCGAGGAAGTGCCCTCGCACCGGCCGGCGATGCAGAAGTTCATGCCGATGCCCGGCCAGGATAGTTTCTACACGATGTCGAGCGGCGGCCTCGGCTACTCCCTGCCGGCTGCCGTCGGCATGGCGCTCGGCAAGCCGAAGCAGCGCACGGTTTGCCTGATCGGCGACGGCTCGGCGATGTATTCGATCCAGGCGCTGTGGACCGCCGCGCAGCGCAAGCTGCCGCTGACGGTCGTCGTCCTCAACAATTCCGGCTACGGCGCGATGCGCTCGTTCAGCCAGGTGATGCAGGTGCGCAACGTGCCCGGGCTGGAGCTGCCGGGCATCGATTTCGTGCGGCTCGCGGAGGGCATGGGGTGCGACGCCGTGCGCGTGACGAAGGCCGCGGAGCTGGGCGAAGCGCTAAAGCGCGGGATGACGCATGCAGGCAGCAGCCTCGTCGAGGTCGTCGTGGATTCGGCCGTGCCGGTGCTGTACGGGCAGAAGCATTAAGGCGCACTCATCCCCGCTACGACCATCACGACGCCAAAAATCCTCCGTCGGCCGCGAGCACGTGGCCGACGACATAGGACGATGCATCCGACGACAGCCACACCACAGCTTCCGCCACCTCCTCCGGAGTTCCCATCCGTCGCAGCGGCAGGCCTGCACTCACCGTCGCGACGTCACCGACGCCGGCGCGTAGCATCATGTCGGTGACGACGCGGCCGGGGGCGATGGCATTGATGCGAATGCCGCGCGGCGCGTTCTCCATCGCGGCCGAGCGCGTCAGCGAGATCGCGGCGGCTTTCGAGGCCGAATAGAGCGAGAAGCCGGGATTGGGATTGCGCACGCCGCTGACGGAGGCGTTGACGACGATGCTGCCGCGGCCCTGCGCCAGCATCGCCGGCAGTTGGTGGCGCAGGCACAGGAACAGCGCGCGGACATTGGTATCGAACACGCTGTCGTAGATCTCCGTGCCCTGCTCCTCCAGCGGCGCGCGGCGCTCCTGGAATCCGGCATTGTTGAAGGCGACGTCGAGCCTTCCGCAGCGCTCGACCGCCGTGCGCACCAGCCGCGCGACGTCGTCCTCCTTCGTGATATCGGTCTTGACGGGGACAGCCTCCACACCGAGCTCGCGGCACGCTGAAGCGGTGGCGTCGATCTCGGCTTCGCGCCGGCCGGCGACGAAGATCGCTTCGGCGCCTTCGGCCGCCATCCTCAGCGCCGTGGCGCGCCCGATGCCGCTGCCGCCGCCCGTGACCAGGCAGACCTTGCCCCTCATCCGCATCCCGGTTGGCAAAGTTCCGCTCATCGTCGACTCCAAAACGCTTGCGCGCGCCTTTGCGCACATATAGTTGTATGATACAACTATGTGCCGGGAGTCAAGATGGCCGAGCTTTCGCTGATCGACGACATCCGCGCCGCCTCGCGGTTAATGGTGCGCGAGCTCGGATTCATGGACGCGACGGTCGCGGCATCGGACTACCCGCCCTCGGCGGTCCACACCATCCTGGAGATCGGCATCCGCGGTCCCATGACGTCGGGCGAGCTCGGTGATTTCCTGCGCCTGGAGAAATCCAGCGTCAGCCGCATGGTGCGCAAGCTGATCGATTGCGGCGAGCTCAGGGAGACGCCGGATGAGCTTGATGCACGCAGCAAGCTGCTGTCACTGACGGCGAAGGGCCGGCGCACCCTGGAAGCACTGCATGCATTCGGCCGGCAGCAGGTCCGCGGCGCGCTGGCGACGCTGACGGAAGCGGAGCAGCGCAAGGTGCGCGAGGGCATGATGCTCTACGCGCGGGCGCTGCGGGCGAGTCGGGATGAGGTGGAAGCGGCGGTGTGAGGTCCGTAGCCCGGATGAGCGCAGCGATATCCGGGATTCCTCGACAAAGAAGGCCCCGGATGTCGCTGCGCTCATCCGGGTTACGAGATCTTAATTCCCGAACTCCTCCCGCATCTTCGCCTGGATCTTGGCCATGCCGCCGATCCAGCGGTCGTAATTCTCGGTTTTCTTGCGCATGTAGCCGAGCACCTGCGGGTGCGGCAGGATCAGGAAGGTTTCCTGCTCGAGGCCGGCGAGCACGTCTTTCGCCACTTGCTCCGGCGTCAGGTCGCCGTCGCCGGATTGCGGTCCCTTCGGGATCGAGCGCAGCATGTTGGTGTCGACGCCCTGCGGGCAGAGGATCGAGACCTTGATGTTGTGGGCCTTGTGCGAAATCGCAAGGTTTTCGGCAAAGCCCACCGCGGCGTGCTTGGTCGTCGAATAAGCGGGGCTCCCGACCTGCGACAGCAGGCCTGCGGCCGAGATGGTATTGAGGAAATAGCCGCCGCCGCGGGCCCTCATGCGCGGGACGAGATGCCGCGCCGCGTAGACATGGGCCATGACGTGGATCGCCCAGCTGCGCTGCCAGGGTTCATCCGAGGCGCCGCCGGCGTTTTCCGACATCGGATCGAAGCCGCCGCCGATGCCGGCATTGGAGCAGAACAAGTCGATCGGCCCGAACTGACGTTCGGTCTCCTCGATGACGTGAGCGATATCCTTTTCCTGCGCAACGTCGCATTTGAAGGCGGCGCCATCAACCATGGCCGCGACCGCCCGCGCATTGGCGGCATCCATGTCTGCGACCACGACCTTGGCTGCGCCCGCATGATGAAAGGCCTCGCACAGCGCCTTGCCGATGCCGTTTGCGCCGCCCGTGACGACCACGACCTTGCCGGTCACCTGCATGCGACGTCTCCTCTTGTCCTGGACCGCGTCTCTTATACCGCTTCGCGGGAATCTTGCTCAGCTCAACACGAGATCGAGCACCGCGGTATAATGACATGCCGCGCCGGCCAAGACAAAGCCGTGCCAGATCGCGTTCTGAAAGCGCAGCCGACGCCAGGCGTGGAAGATCACGCCAAAGCTGTAGAGCAGGCCGCCCGCAACGATGAAGCCAAGCACCAGCGCAGGCAGCGCCCTGACCACGGCGTCGTAGAGCATCATGCCGCTCCAGCCCATCGCGAGGTAGATGCCGACCGAGAGGCGGTCGAACCGGCCGGGATAGAGAAGCTTCAACACGATGCCTAATATCGCCACGCACCAGACCCCGGCGAGCAGCACCAGCGCGAACACGCTGTCCTTCAGCTCCAGGATGAACGGCGTGTAGGTCGCCGCGATCAGCAGATAGATCGCGGAATGGTCGAACCGGCGCAGCAGCCATTTGGCGGGCGAGATCGGCCAGAGATTATAGGTCGCCGACAGCACCAGCATCGAGAGCAGGCCGGCGACGTAGATGGAGACGCCGACGACGTCGGTCGCATCGGCATAGATCGCCGTCAGCACCACCAGCACGGTCGCGGCGACGATACCGGCGAAGACGCCGATCGCGTGGATGACACCATCGGCGATCAGCTCGGCGCGGTCGTAATTCCAGCCGATCGCGTCGGCTGCGGCGTGGACGGAGCTGGATGCGAACTCTTTCAGCTGGAAGACAGTCATGGCAATCCGCTAGGTGTGGCAATGCCTCTTGTATGGGTCTCTCGGGATCGGCAGGTCGTTCAAGCGGCTGACTCGCCGATAAAGGCGGTGGAAGTATGGAGCTTGATTTTCCTCACGCAATTGCCACTTTTGTGAACAGTCGCACACATCTGCCCGCCGAGATCACCTAACGTTCATATGGCATTCAGTTTCCAGGATATGGTCGAAGAGGCGCGGCTGTCGGCGAGGGCGCTGATCGACTATGGCGAGCATTTCTTCAACCCGACGGTGCGGCTTGGCGTCACCGGCCTGTCGCGGGCCGGTAAGACCGTATTCATCACAGCGCTGATCCACGGGCTGACGCGCGGCGGGCGGTTTCCGGTGTTCGAAGCCTATGCCTCCGGCCGGATCGCCCGGGCGCATCTGGCGCCACAGCCGGACGATGCCGTGCCGCGCTTTGCCTATGAGAACCACCTGCGCGCGCTGATCGAGGAACGGCGCTGGCCGAACTCGACGGTCGACATCAGCGAGCTCAGGCTCATCATCGAGTACCAGCGCCCGAACGGAGCGGACCGCAATTTAACGCTCGACATCGTCGACTATCCCGGCGAATGGCTGCTCGACCTGCCGCTGCTGCAGAAAAGTTATGAGCAATGGTCGGCGGAAAGCCTGGCGCTGTCGCGCGAGACACCCCGAGTGCATCTCGCGGCGGACTGGCACGCGCATCTCGCAACGCTCAAGCCCGAAGCGCGCGAGGACGAGCAGGCGACGCTGACGGCCGCAAAGCTGTTCACCGATTATCTGCGCGCATGCCGCGAGGAGCGGTTTGCGATGAGCCTGTTGCCGCCCGGCCGCTTCCTGATGCCCGGCAATCTCGCAGGCTCCCCCGCGCTGACCTTTGCGCCGCTCGATCTGCCCTCTGGCGGACAGGCCCCCGACGGCTCGCTCTGGGCGATGATGGTGCGGCGCTTCGAGGCCTACAAGGACGTCGTGGTGCGGCCGTTCTTCCGCGATCATTTTGCGCGGCTCGATCGCCAGATCGTGCTGGCGGACGCACTCGCCGCATTCAACTCGGGCCCCGAAGCGCTGCACGATCTCGAAGCCGCGCTCGCCGGCATTCTCGACTGCTTCAACATCGGCCGCAGCACCTTGCTCTCCAGCCTGTTCCGGCCGCGCATCGACCGCATCCTGTTTGCGGCGACCAAGGCGGACCATCTGCATCATTCCAGCCATGACCGGCTCGAAGCCGTGCTGCGCCGCGCCGTTGTGGGCGCCGTCGCGCGCGCGGAAAATACCGGCGCGGCGGTCGACGTCGTGGCGCTGGCCGCGGTCCGCGCCACGCGTGAGGCGCAGGTGGCGCGTGGCCGCGACAAATTGCCGTCGATCCTGGGCACGCCGGCTGCGGGCGAAAGCGCCGGCGGCGAGTTCTTCGACGGCAATACGGAAGTTGCGACCTTTCCGGGCGATCTGCCCGTCGATCCCGAGCCGCTGTTCAACGGCACGGATGCGTTCCGCGGACTCGCGACGGAGGCGGCCGGGAAAAGCGACTTCCGCTTCCTGCGCTTCCGCCCGCCCAAGCTGGAACGCGGGGGCAACGACGAGCCGGTACTGCCACACATCCGCCTCGACCGTGCCTTGCAGTTCCTGATCGGAGACAAGCTGTCATGAACGACCGATCCCAGCAGCGGCGGCCGGCGACGTTCCGGCTCGACGATCCCGGCGTCGTCGTCACCGAGGCCGACGAGACGGGACGGCTCGGTCGCGGCACCATCCAGATCACGCCGGAGCCCGACCCGGCGATGCTGCCGGTGCCGGTGCAAGCCGCGGTCCCGGCGCGGCGCGGCTTTCCCTGGGGCACGCTGTTCTGGTCGGGGCTCGCGGGCTTGACCCTGCTCGGCACCGGGCTCGGCGTGGTGCATCTGATCGAGGATCTGTTCGCGCGCAGCCAGACGCTCGGCTTCGTCGGACTTGCCTTCGCCGCCGTCACCGCGCTGGCGCTCGCCGTGGTGATCGGGCGCGAGGCGTTCGGTCTCGCGCGTCTTGCGACCATCGAGAAGCTGCATCAGCGCGCGGCCGCCGTGCTTGCCAGTGACGATCGCAAGGAGAGCCGCGTCATCGTGCAGGACCTGCTGAACATCGCGCACCAGAACCCGCAGCTGGCGCGAGCCCGCGCCACGCTGGAGAGCCATGCCGGCGAGATCATCGATGGAGCCGACATGATCCGCCTGGCAGAGCGCGAACTGATGTCGCCGCTGGATGCGGAAGCGCGGCGGCTGGTGTCATCAGCCGCGCAAAAGGTTTCGATCGTCACAGCGGTCTCCCCCCGCGCGGCGATCGACGTGCTGTTCGTGTTCGTCGCCGCGCTGCGCCTGATCCGCCAGCTTGCCTATCTCTATGGCGGCCGCCCCGGCGCGCTCGGCATGATCCGCCTGCTCCGTCACGTCATCGCTCATCTCGCCATCACCGGCGGCATGGCCGCGAGCGACAGCCTGGTGCAGCAGATGCTCGGCCATGGCATCGCTGCGAAGCTTTCGCAGCGACTGGGTGAAGGCGTGCTCAATGGTTTGCTGACGGCGCGATTGGGGCTAGCTGCGATCGACGTCACGCGGCCGCTGCCGTTCGCGGCACTGCCGCCGCCGAAGCTGTCGGATTTGGCCACGGATCTGCTGCGGAAGAAGGATGGAGAAGAGTAGTTTCTCGTGCCACGCGTTCGCCGCCCCCTCTCCCCTTGCGAGACGGCGAGGGGTATCTCTGCATGTACGCGGCTGTTGCCGTGTGGATAGAGACCCTCATCCGGCGCTTCGCGCCACCTTTTCTCCCGCAAGGAGAGAAGGGAAGAGTCCGAGCTTGCGGCTCTATCCAAGCGAACGTTTCTCAAATTCCCCCGCCAACACCCGCCACTGGAACAATGGCGAGTCCTTCGGCGGCGACAGCTCCGGGGTCCAACCGGTGAGCTTTTCCAGCACATAGGTGTCCATCACCCGGCCGCGCCAGCTGCGCTCGACTTGGCCGAGCTGCTCCCGCTTGGCCGGGATGTTCTGCCACAGCGACGAACGATCGTCCGGCGCGCGGCCGACATAGACGCCCGCGTGGTCCTTGATCTTGTCCATGCCGGGATCGCGGAAATCCTGGAAACGGCCGCGCTCGTTGATCTCGATCACGGGCGCGCGCCCCCTGAACAGCCAGCGCATCATGGCGTAGGTGCGGTAGTCCGATGTTGCGATCCAGGTCGCGCCGGTCTCATCCAGCGCGGCCTGCACGCGCGCGGCGACCTGCTCATAGCCGGCCTCGGCGCCGATCGGATCGATCCTGCCCAGGAAGTTCCATGGCGCGGCGACGTAATAGAGAAACACGATGACGACGAAGGCGATACCCGAGACAATTGCAGTCCTGGCCCAGAACAGCGACGATCTGAGCATTCGGGCCGACCATCCCTCTTTCGTCATCGTTGCGAGGTTCAGCGCGGTGGCGGCGAAGCCGACCGGCCACATGAACATCGGCCAGGTGTCGCCGACCCGGAGCGTCATCGACTTCGCGAGGAAATAAAGAAACGGCACCAGCACGGCTGTCGACAGCAGGATCGCCACCGGCTCGCGCGTGCGATAGCCGCGCCATGCCGTCAGCACCAGGCCCGTCAGCACGACCGGCAGCATGACGAAGCCGACCAGGCCGAATTGCAGGCCGATGTAATCGCCGATCGTCCGCAGCGAGATGCCGTAACTGGCGGTGGCGCGCACGCCCTGGAAACGGAACGAGGCCCAGTCGTGCTGCGCATTCCAGATCAGCACCGGCGAGAACGCGGCGATCGCAATCAGGACGGCGAGGTAAGGGTAAGGGCTCCGAAGCCAACGCCAGCGCCAGTCCGGCACCAGCAGAAAGGCGGCAACCGCCGGCGCGAACATGATCGCGGTGAATTTCGACAGCATCGAGAGGCCTGCGAACAGGCCCGCCGCGAGCCACCAGCGGCCGTCGCCGCCCTGTGCGAGCCGCACCAGCGACCACATCATCGCGACCGCAAACGGGATCATCGCGACGTCTGGCGCGACCTTGGCCATCAGCAGGCCGTAATAGAGCGCGGCCTCCGGCATCAGCACCGCGAACATGACAGCGCGCGCATCATGGGTGAGGCGGCGGACGATGTTGGCGAGCAGCAGCTGCGTCACCAGCATTGCGACGATGCCACCGAAGCGGACGCCGAGCGCGGTATCGCCGAAGATCGCGGTACTGAGGCGGATCATCCAGGCGATGCCGGGGGGATGATCGAGAAAGCTGAGCGCCGTTTCCTTCGACCAGGTCCAGTAATAGGCTTCGTCCGTGCGCAGCTCGATCGCGGAGGCGTAGACGATGCGCAGCACGGTCATCGCGGCGATGATCGCTGCGGCAACGAGGATGAGACGGCGCTCGGCGCCGTCTGGTTCCGCAGAAATGTCGGGAGCGGTCGTCACGGCCGCGCTTTTCCCCGACTTGAGAGGGGGAGTCAATGTAGGCGTCGTGGTCCCGGCGAGGGCCGGGACGACAGCGGAGGGTGACCGCGAAATGGTGGGCACGGCGCGCAAGAGCGCGTCCTTTCCCGCCTGCGGTTCTGTAACCTTGCCGCGCATGTGATCGGGCAAGCTGTCCGCGGGCGGAATTAAACGCTAGGCTGGCTGTTCTCCTCCATGAACTGATACAATCGAATCATGGCCACCGCTCCCGTACACATGCCCGAACTTGTCCGCGCCACCAGCGCGCGGCAGGTGCGGCTCATCTGCGGAATCATCCTGTTCGCCTATGTGGTCAGCCACTTCCTCAACCACGCGCTGGGCAACATCTCGGTCGATGCCATGGAGGTCGGGGTCTACTACCATACCCTGTTCTGGCAGTTCCTACCCGTCGCGATCGTGTTCTACACGGCTGCGCTCACCCATATGGGCCTCGGCATCTACGCCTTGTATCAGCGCCGGCAGTTCCGCTGGCGGACGGTCGAGCCGCTCCAGCTGGTGCTGGGCCTGAGCATCCCCGCTTTGGTCATGGGCCACGTGATCGGGGTGAGGCTCGGCTACACGCTGTACGATCATCAGAAGCTCTATCCGCAGGAGCTTTATCTGTTCTTCGTCGCAGCGCCGGGCCGGCTCTGGCAGATGACGATCCTGCTCCTCATTGCCTGGGTGCACGGCTGCATCGGCATCTTCTTCTGGCTTCGCCTGAAGCCGTTCTTCACGCGCGCGGCGCCCTATCTGCTCGCGGCCGCCGTGCTGATCCCGACGCTGGCGCTGCTCGGCATCTATCAGGGCGGCCGCAGCGTCGCCATCGAGAGCGATGATGGAGAATGGCGCACGCACAATCTCACGCGCCGCCAGGTCGGCACGGTAGCGGAAGGCAACACGCTCGACCGCATCGCCGGCGGGCTCACCATCGGTTATTTCGGTCTGCTGGGACTGGTGCTGGCGGCACGCGGCGCGCGGGCCTTGCGCGAGCGGCGCGGCGGCATGATCGCGCTGTCCTACGGCAACGGCAAGACGGTGCGGGTCCCCAAGGGTCTCTCGGTGCTGGAAGCGAGCCTGCGCCACAACGTGCCGCATGCCAGCATCTGCGGCGGCCGCGCCCGCTGCTCGACCTGCCGCATCCGCATCATCGGCGATCATGATGCCCTGCCCGAACCGTCGCAGCGCGAGGCCTTCGTGCTCACCCGCGTCGGCACCACCGATCCCTCGATCAGGCTCGCCTGCCAGCTGCGGCCAACCTCCGACCTCTCCTTCTTCCAGCTCTTCACACCGCACACACTCTCCGCCAACGCGCAGGCTTCGACGCCGGCCAGAATCGGCCAGGAGCGCTATCTCGTCAGCCTGTTCGTGGACATGCGCGGCTCGACGCAGCTTGCCGAGAAGCGGCTGCCGTTCGACACGGTCTTCATCGTCAACCGTTTCCTCGGTGCGGTCTCGCAGGCCGTGATCGAGAACGGCGGGCAACCGAACCAGTTCGTCGGCGACGGCATGCTGGCGCTGTTCGGGCTGTCGGCCGACCCGCGAACCGCGTGCCGGCAGGCGCTGAAGGCCGCTGCCGGAATCGCCGCCCATATCGACGAGCTCAACGAGCTCCTGAGCCACGATCTTCGCCAGCCGATCCGCTTCGGCATCGGCATCCATGGCGGCGAGGTCATCATTGGCGACATCGGTTATCGCGATCATATCGTCTTCACCGCGCTGGGCGATGCCGTCAACGTCGCCGCCCGTCTCCAGGACATGACCAAGACTCTGGCCTGCGAGGCGATCGTCTCGGAGGAGATCCTCCGCACCGCGGACCTCGCCGACGACGCCCTGCCGCAGCAGGAGGTCGCAATCCGCGGCCGCGACGAGCCGATGGCGGTGCGCGTGGTGGCGGATGCGAGGAAGTTGACGGCGCTGGTTGATCGCAGCGAGCGGGTGGCGGCGTAAGGCAGCCACGGCGGCAGTGCCCGGCTCCTCCCTATTCACCGCGTAACACCGGCCTGCTGCAACACAGCGGCATGGGCTTGCTGCGAAAGCACCAATTGACATCATCCAGATCATTGCGACAGATGAGCGCAGGATCGCGGTGATGACCGCGATCCAACGAAAAGCTCCGGGAGGAGACCAGAATGTTCGACCGACGCGACCTGCTCAAGGGAGCGGGCGTTGCCGCCATTGCGGCCACATTGAATTCCACCAAGGCGCTGGCGCTCGACACCGTCACCCTGCCTTTCGCCAATGGCGAACGGCCGCTGGTGAAATATCCGCAGAAGCGGCCGATGATCGGCCTGACCAGCCGGCCGCCGCAGCTGGAGACGCCGTTTGCGGTGTTCAACGACGGTCCGATCACGCCGAACAACGCGTTCTTCGTGCGCTATCACCTCTCCGACCTGCCTTACAATCTCGACCCCGACAAGTTCACGCTCGAGGTCAAGGGTAAGGTCGACAAGCCGCTGAAACTTTCGCTGAAGGACATCAGGAAGATGAAGGCGACGGAGATCGTCGCGGTCAACCAGTGCTCCGGCAACAGCCGCGGTTTCTTCGAGCCGCGCGTTGCAGGCGGCCAGCTCGCCAACGGCGCGATGGGCTGCGCGCGCTGGCGCGGCGTACCGCTGAAGGCCGTGCTGGAGACGGCCGGCGTTCAGAGCGGCGCAAAGCAGGTCACGTTCAACGGCATGGACGGACCGGTCAGCGACAAGACGCCCGATTTCGTCAAGGCGCTCGATCTCGATCACGCCACCGACGGCGAGGTGATGCTGGCCTATGGCATGAACGGCGAGGACTTGCCGTTCCTCAACGGCTTCCCGCTGCGCCTGATCGTGCCCGGCTATTTCGGCACCTACTGGGTCAAGCACCTCAACGAGATCACCGTCATCGACAACGTCTATGACGGCTTCTGGATGAAGTCGGCGTATCGCATTCCCGATACGCCTGATAACGCGGTCGAGCCGGGCACCGCGCCGAAGGCGACGATCCCGATCAACCGCTTCACCATCCGCTCCTTCATCACCAGCGTCCCCGATGGCGCCAGGCTGAAGGCGGGAACGACGACCCTGCGCGGCATCGCCTTCGACGGCGGCAAGGGCATCAAGGAAGTCCAGGTCTCAACCGACGGCGGCAAGACCTGGACGAGTGCCAAGCTCGGCAAGGACCTTGGCAATTACGCCTTCCGCGAATGGAAGCTGCCGGTGAAGCTCGACGCCGGCGGCCATGAGCTCAAGGTGCGCGCCACCGGCAATGGCGGCGAGACGCAGCCGGACACGCCGCGCTGGAACCCGGCGGGTTACTTACGCAACGTCGTCGAAACCGTCCGCGTCCGCGTGGCCTGAAGGAGACTGATCATGCAGCGCACCGTTCTCCCCGCCGTCACGCTCGCCCTAGCCACCGCAGTGGGTTCGGCGTTTGCCGCGCCGGTCAATTACAAGACTCCCGACGAGGTCGCCGCCTTCAAGCCCGGTCCCAATCTCGAGGTCGTGCAAGGCAATTGCAGCGCCTGCCACTCGTCCGACTACATCGCCACGCAGCCGCCGATGAAGGACAAGAAGGGCTTCTGGCAGGCCGAGGTGACGAAGATGATCAAGGTCTATGGCGCGCCGATCGACGATGCCGATGTCGGCAAGATCGTCGATTACCTGGCTGCGACGTATTGAGGGATGCGGGGGACGCATGCGGGCCATTTGACCGCGAAACGGGCAAAACCGGCAAAAACGCCGCGAAGTTGAGCGGAATTCAGCGAAATGGCGATGTGGTTTGAGCTACCAAGCCTGCCACATTCCGCGTATCCTATAGGACCGAACCGGCCGGTTGGCGGGGACTGGCGGTTCGCGATCTCGGAGGAAGACCCGCGGAGAAAGTCGTGATGGCTAAAGGTACGGTCAAGTGGTTCAACCCGACGAAGGGTTATGGATTTATCCAGCCTGCGTCGGGGGGCAAGGATGTGTTCGTGCATATCTCGGCAGTGCAGAAAGCCGGTCTGTCCACCCTCAACGAGGGACAGACGGTGGAATACGAAGAGATCGCAAACCGGGGCAAGACCTCCGCAGAAAACCTCAAAGTATAAAGCCCACCAGCTATTTGCTGCCTCCCAGGCCAATCCGGGAGCCGGGCCAAGAAAATTCAGTAGACGGCCAGTGCAGTCGACGACAGGCGTTGCGATTGCACGGGGGATAGTTATTTTCCTTGGAAGACCGCTTGTTCACGCCACAGCAATGACAATCGCGACGGCATGTCGTCAGCCCACCGGCAACGGTGCGTCGCGCTTGATCTCCTCCATCACCGCATAGGTCCGCGTCTCGCGCACGCCCGGCATCGACAGCAGGGTCTCGCCGAGAAAGCGTCGATAGGCGGCCATATCCGCAAGCCGCGCCTTTACAAGATAGTCGAAGCCGCCGGCAACCATGTGACACTCCAACACCTCGGGCGCGAGTTTCACCGCACGCGCAAAGCGCTCGAAATTGTCGGGCGTGGTCTTGTCGAGCAGCACCTCGACGAACACCAGCAGCCCGAGACCGAGCCGGTGCGGGTTGAGCCGCGCGCCATAGCCTTCGACAACACCCTCGCGCTGCAAGCGCTTCAGCCGTTCGCCGATCGACGTCGGCGACAGCCCGATGCGCTCGGCGAGCTCCACATTGGCGATGCGGCCGTCCTGCTGCAGAATCGAGAGGATCTTCCGGTCGACGCGATCGAATTCCATATTTTACTCGGCCATTCGCCCCATGAACTTATTTTCTAAGGCAGAACGGCTAATTTGTCTATCGAACGACGGTCATGCGGGCCTTATCCTGAAATTAGCCACAGGACACGCCATGCCGAACAACCCGCCTCCCTTCACCGCCCCCTATGCACCTGACGACGCCGACATTGCCGCGCGTCTGTTGCCATCGGCACATCTGAGCCCGCCGCAGGAGGCGCGGATCGACCGCACCGCGACGCGGCTGATCGAGGCGATCCGCAAGCGTGACGACCGCCTCGGCGGCGTCGAGGACATGCTGCGGGAGTTCGCGCTCTCGACCAAAGAGGGGCTCGCGCTGATGGTGCTGGCCGAGGCGCTGCTGCGCGTGCCGGATGCGCGCACCGCCGACCAGTTCATCGAGGACAAGCTCGGCGAGGGCGATTTCATCCATCACGAGACGAAGTCCACCGCGTTCCTGGTCAACGCCTCGGCCTGGGCGCTTGGCCTCTCGGCGCGGGTGATCCAGCCCGGGGAGACGCCCGACGGCACGATCGGCCGTCTGGTGAAGCGGCTCGGCGCGCCGGCGGTGCGCACCGCGACGCGCCAGGCGATGCGGCTGATGGGCAATCATTTCGTGCTGGGCGAGACCATCGAGCAGGCGCTGGAGCGGGGCGGGCCGCGCTCCAGCCAGAAGACACGCTATTCCTTCGACATGCTCGGAGAAGGCGCACGCACGGCGGCCGATGCGAGACGCTATTTCGACGCCTATGCGAGCGCGATCGAGACGATCGGCAAGGCGGCAGGCAACCATCCTCTGCCCGACCGGCCCGGCATCTCGGTCAAGCTCTCGGCGCTGCATCCACGCTTCGAGGCGATCAGCCGTGGCCGTGTGATGACCGAGCTGGTGCCGCTGGTGCTGGACCTCGCACAGCGCGCCAAGACTCACGATTTGAACTTCACCGTCGATGCCGAAGAGGCCGACCGTCTGGAGCTGTCGCTCGACGTCATCGCGGCCACGTTGGCCGATACCTCACTTGCCGGCTGGGACGGGTTTGGCCTGGCGGTCCAGGCCTATCAGAAGCGCGCCTGCGCGGTGATCGACTATGTCGATGCGCTTGCCCGTGCACATGACCGCAAGCTGATGGTGCGGCTGGTCAAGGGCGCCTATTGGGACACCGAGATCAAGCGCGCTCAGGAGCGCGGGCTCGGCGGCTATCCCGTATTCACGCGCAAGGCGATGACGGATCTGAACTACGTCGCCTGCGCGACGAAACTGCTGGCCTTGCGACCGCGCATCTTCCCGCAATTCGCCACCCACAACGCGCTGACGGTCGCGACCGTGCTGGAGCTTGCCGCGGACAGCGGCGGCTTCGAATTCCAGCGCCTGCATGGCATGGGCGAAGCATTGTACGAGCAGCTGGCCAAAGATCGCCCGGACATCGCCTACCGCACCTACGCGCCAGTCGGCAGCCATCGCGACCTCCTCGCCTATCTGGTGCGGCGGCTCCTGGAGAACGGCGCGAACTCGTCCTTCGTGGCGCAGGCCGCCGACTATCGCGTGCCGGTGTCGGCGCTTTTGCAGCGTCCGGCAGATGGCATCGCCCGGCCGCAGGCGGCGGCCCATTCCAAAATCCCATTGCCCTGCGATCTCTTCGCGCCGGAGCGGCGCAATTCGCGCGGCATCGAATTCGGCGAACGTGCCGCGCTCGACCGGTTGCTGACCGACGTCGAGGCCCAGGCGGCCGGCCTCAAGCCGATTGCCGATGCGTCGCCGGATCAGGCCAGTGCGGCGGTCGCCGCGGCACGCGCCGGCTTTGCCGCCTGGACCCGAACACCGGCCGGTACGAGGGCGGCCGCGCTGGAGCAGGCCGCGCATCTGCTGGAGAGCCGCGGCGCACACTTCATCGCGCTGTTGCAGCGCGAGGGCGGCAAGACGCTTGACGACGCGCTGTCGGAACTGCGCGAGGCCGCTGACTTCTGCCGCTACTATGCCGCGCAGGGCCGCAAGCTGTTCGGGGGCGACGCTGCCATGCCGGGTCCGACCGGCGAGAGCAATGTGCTCGCCATGCGCGGCCGAGGCGTCTTCGTCGCGATCTCGCCCTGGAATTTTCCGCTGGCGATCTTCCTGGGACAGGTCACGGCCGCGCTGATGGCCGGCAACAGCGTGGTCGCAAAGCCCGCCGAGCAGACGCCGCGCATCGCAAGCGAGGCCGTTGCCCTGCTGCACGAGGCAGGCATCCCCAAGAGCGCGCTGCACCTCGTCACCGGCGATGGCCGCATCGGGTCCGTGCTGACCGCGCATGCGGATATCGCGGGTGTCGTCTTCACCGGCTCGACCGAAGTGGCCCGCAGCATCAACCGGACTCTCGCCGCCAAGGACGGACCGATCGTGCCGCTGATCGCGGAAACCGGTGGCATCAACGCGATGATCGCGGATGCCACCGCGCTGCCCGAGCAGGTCGCCGACGACGTCGTGACCTCGGCCTTCCGTTCAGCCGGCCAACGCTGCTCGGCGCTACGGCTGCTGTTCGTGCAGGAGGACGTCGCCGACCGCATGATCGAGATGATCGCGGGCGCCGCGCGCGAGTTGAAGATCGGCGATCCCTCCGACGTTGCGACGCATGTCGGGCCTGTGATCGACGGGGAGGCCAAGCAACGCCTCGATGCGCACATCGCGCGGATGAAGCGCGAGGCGCGGCTGCACTTTGCAGGCCACGCGCCGGACGGCTGCTTCGTTGCGCCGCACATCTTCGAGCTTAAGGACGCAGGTCAGCTCACCGAGGAGATCTTTGGCCCGATCCTCCATGTCGTACGCTATCGCGCCGAGAATCTCGAACGCGTGCTGCAGGCGATCGAGCGCACCGGCTACGGGCTCACCCTCGGCGTCCATTCCCGCATCGACGACACCATCGAGGCGATCATCGACCGCACCCAGGTCGGCAACATCTACGTCAACCGCAACATGATCGGCGCCGTGGTCGGCGTGCAGCCCTTCGGCGGCAACGGCCTGTCCGGAACCGGCCCGAAGGCCGGCGGCCCGCACTACCTCGCGCGCTTCGCCACCGAGCAGACGGTGACCATCAACACCGCAGCAGCCGGCGGCAATGCCGCCCTGCTTGCGGGGGAGGAGTGAGGCCCTGTACCGGGCGCCGTTGCATCCAGCCGAAACATCGGTCTAATGCTCGACGATGCGCCCGCGCCAATTCCAGCGCGCGGGAAAACGACAAGAGCGAGGGAGCAACGCCGCGATGGACAAGGGCATTTTTGCTGGGCTGAAGGTTCTGGACTGCGCGAGCTTCATCGCAGCGCCCGCGGCCGCGACCGTATTGTCGGATTTCGGCGCCGACGTCATCAAGATCGAGCCGCCGGGCGCTGGGGATCCCTACCGCAATCTGCCGAACCTGCCGGGCTATCCGACCGGCGAGCACAATTTCGCCTGGCTGCTGGAAGCCCGCAACAAGAAGAGCATCGCCCTCGACCTCGCAAAGCCGGAGGCGCAGGCCGTGCTGTACAAGCTGGTGGCGGGGGCCGACGTTTTCATCACCAACATGCCGCCGCCGGTGCGCGCCAAGCTCGGCATCACCTACGACCATCTCGCCCATCTCAACGACCGGCTGATCTATGCGTCCTTCACCGGCTATGGCGAGAAGGGTGAGGAGGCCAACAAGCCCGGTTTCGACAGCAACGCCTATTGGGCCCGCTCCGGCCTGATGGACCTCGTCCGCGCCGACACCGACACCACGCCGGCCCGCTCGGTCGCCGGCATGGGCGATCATCCCTGCGCCATGGCGTTCTACGGCGCCATCGTCACCGCGCTCTATCAGCGCGAGAAGACCGGCAAGGGCTCGCACGTCGCCTCCAATCTGATGGCGAACGGGGTGTGGGCGGCGAGCGTGCTGGCGCAGGCAAAGCTCTGCGGCTCCAAGTTCGGCGAGCGGCGGCCGCGCGAGCGCGCGCTGAATGCGGTCGCCAACCACTATCAATGCAAGGATGGCCGCTGGCTGATCCTGTCGTTGCTCAACGAGGAGAAGCAGTTTCCGACGCTGGCCCGCTGCCTCGGACGCGAGGATTTGATCGATGATCCCCGCTTCGCCACCAAGGCCGACCGTCACGCCCGCTCGGTCGAATTGATCAAGATTCTGGACGACATTTTTGCGACCAGGGATCTCGCCGAATGGCGAAAGATCCTCGACGGCAGCGGCCTCGTGTTCGGCGTCGTCGGCATCCTGGACGACATCCCGACCGACAAGCAGATGCTCGACAACGAGGTGCTGGTGCCGTTCGAGAACGACACCATGCTCACCATCAACAGCCCGATCTGGATCGACGGCGCCAAGAAGGTGCAGCCGCGCAAGCCGCCAGCCGTCGGCGAGCACAGTGACGAGATTTTGCGCGGCGCGGGATACGACGAGGCGGCAATCAAGCAGCTGCGCAGTTCGGGGGCTGTGGGGTAAGGCGGCGCCTCGCGCTCCACTGTCGTCCCGGGGCGCGCAAAAGCGCGAACCCGGGACCCCATCTGCGCCCCGCTTCGCTGCGCTTGTCCGGGACGACGATCGGGAGGCCCGCCCGTGCAACAAAGCCCCGTCATTGCGAGCGCAGCGAAGCAATCCGGAAAGCCGGCCTATGAACTGCTGCCAGGAAAGCGGATGACGAATTACGCAAAGTGAGGGGCTTCGATCACCTGAACGACAGCCAGCCGAGCGTGAACAGGATGCCGCCGATGATGAAGGCGACCGCGATCGCCCAGGTGCTGACGCGGACGCTGCCGGTGACCTGCTTGGCTTCCTCATTATGAGCGATCTCGCGATTGCGCTCCTTGTTCGCTTCGCTCGTATTCGTCATGGGTCATCCAAATCGCTTGTTGGTTTAACGCGTCTTGATGAAGCACATGCCGATGCGGCGCGAGGCCGCGGCAGCCTGACAGGTGAGACCGTTAGCACAGCTCCATGACGTAAAACTCTTGTCCGGCGCTCCCGATCCCGCATCTTGCAGGGAACAATGCGCGCCCCAGCCGTCCTGATATTCGGTGCCGGCGAGTTCCTTACCTCCGCGGGTCTGCGGCCGGCTGGCAAATCCGCGTGAGAAATCAGGCCTTTTGCCGGAGGCGAACGCGGCCAGAATGTCGCGGCGGCGGAGCTGGTCGCCGAAAAAATGCGGCGAGGCCGGCACGATGGCGGAATTGGGGGGCCTGTCCGCGAGCCAGTCGACGCCGGGGAAATGGAAGCCGCCGATGCCGCGGGTCTGGTGGCAGCCGGCGCAGGTGACGTCGTTGAGACGGCGTTGGAAGCCTGCGACCGAGCGGACGTTCTGCATGTCGACACCGCGTGCCGCCGCCTGCTTCAGCGCACCGATCACGTCGCCAGCGGTGAAGACTGGATCGCCGCTACCCTCACCCTGCATCATGCCGAACTCGGGCTGCAGCGCCGAGGCATCGAGGCCGGCTGGGGTCGGCACCACCGCGGCCCTGGCCAGGAATTTTTCCGGGATCAGCACGGTGCCGAGATCGAATTCGCGCAGATGATCGGGCGCGAGCAACCAGGCCTTGAAGTCGCGCAGGAGCGCATCGTCGGCGTGGATCCTGTCGCGGTCGATCTGGTTCTCCAGCGTCGATTCCCCGAACGTCTTCGTGGCAGCGTCGTACTTGAACACCTTGAGCAGATAGTCGGAGCGAAAATCGTGCAGCGCCGATTTCGGCGCGACCGAGACCTGGATGTTGGTCTCGATGCGGTCGAGCATGGCGTCGTAAGGGGGGATTCGACTGCCGATCAACCCCTGCCAGTCGCCATTGTCGAGCCAGCGCCGGGCAACCTCGGCGCAGGTGACCGGCGTGCCGTTCGCATCGGTCTGACGCGGATCGCGCGCCTTCATCACGAGGTTGAGCGTCATTGGCAGGCGCGTTGCGGTCTTGCCGCCATTCGGCCCGCCGTCGAAACGCGCCAGACGATAGATCAGCCGGATCTCGCCGCAGGACTCTTCCGACACATAGGCGCGGTCCATGCGGTTGACGATCCCGGCCAGCACGAACCGCGTGTCACGCGACTTCAGATTGGCCCGATCGAACAACTGGACGTCGAAGCCTTCGCCGACGCCGATGGTCTCGGTCGGATATGTCGCGCTGTACCGAGCGATGTAGCGATCGAGTTCAGCATCGATCGCCGGCGGAATCTCCTTCAGCTGCGGCAGCGACGCGAACATCAGGTCTGTGGTGAGCGGGACGTCCGCGTTCCGCTCCGGCGAGAGCAGACGCGAGATCGTCAGCGTGCTGTTCTGGTCGAGCTTGCGCAGGAGATCGGGATCGGTGATCGCCGTGCCGCGCGTCAGCGCCGTATTCTCCGCTGCGAATAGCGAAACGACGCCGCCCAACAATACGGCGACAGCAAAGAGAATTCGCAAGGCGCGGCTCATGCCTCAGGTAACACCGCGCAGAGACGCCTATTCAAGTAAAAAGGCGCCTCACATCGTGGTGAAGCGCCTTTTCGAAAGATATCGAACGCTCAGCGCGACACGATCAGGCCCCTGCTGGTGACGACCACCCAGCGGCCGTCCTGACGGCGGATCGCATCGACGCGGCCGACGCCGGGGATGGGATCGCCGGGATAGACCTCGTAGAGCCCGTCGCGGCCCTCGATCAGCGCACCGCCATTGCCGGCATTGCGCAGCCTCCAGCCCTCGATTGTCGGCAGACGGCCGACTTCGGTCCTGGGGGCGGCGGGAGCCGGTGCGGCTGCGGCGGTCGCAACCTGGGCCGGCGCGATCGAGCCGGTGGTCTCCCTGGCGGGAGCTGCTGCAGCCTGCGCGGACGCTGCGGGCGGCGTGGCGCGAAGCTTGTCGACGGTCTCGGACAGCTTTGCGATCTTGGCCAGCGGCTCGGCCTGCGCCTTCTCGAGCTTGTCGAGGCGGTCATTGGTCCGGTTGAACTGGCTGACGCCGGTTTTCGAGCTCTGCTCGACATTGGCCTTCAGTGCGACAAGGTCGGCATCGATCCGCGCGACCGAAGCATCCAGCGCGCTGGTGTCGGCGACCTGCACCGGCGCCTGGGCCGGGGCGGCGAAACGCATCATGCCGGCGGTCGCAAGCGCGCCGCTGATCGCGCCGACGCAAGCGGCGATCGCCACCACCGCGGCCATCGCCGACAAGCGGCGCCTGCCGGTCTGGCGCGGCTCGTCCGCCTTCACATGGGGAGCGAAGTCCTCGCGGTCCCAGGACCGGTCCGAGGGCGCCATGACGATGAGCTTGCCCGGCTTTGGCTCGGCCTTGGGTTCGGCTTTCGCTTCGAATTTCGGCACGTCGATCCGCGGGGGCTCGCCCTTGGGAGCTTCCGCCTTGACCGGATCCGGCTTGGGCGGCGCCTCGTGATCGGGGGCGATCGAGGGGGCGTCGATCCCGGCAGCAGCCTCCATGGCCTGCGGCGCGGTCGCTATGGATTCGACGGCGCCATGATCCTGGGCAGGCTGCTCGGGCAATGGTTCGCTCACGGCTCAAATACTCCAGTCTGGATTGACCTTTTGGTAACTTTCATTGCTTGCGAAATCCTTACCTTGGGACCCGCTTACCGAAACTTTAGGAATTGATCCGGGGCCGAATTTGGCCGGGAAGATGGAACCGGCGTGGCGGGTGAAACAGTTTGTAACCGGGGGAAGATGAACCGCGGCGGAATGGACCCCAGCAGCCTTCGTCGGTGCGGCTTCGTCGTCGCGCGGGGGTCGCCGACAGAGAGTAAGCCGCGGGGCCTCACGTCATCATTGCGAGGAGCGGAGCGACGAAGCAATGACGGAGTCTGGACTGTCGCGCCGCCTCCAGTCGCGCGTCCGTCACATCACGACCGGCGCGTCCGGCAGTTCGTTCGAATGCGATGCGCCCGGCGGAAAGTGCCTTGCCAGCTCTTTCGACACCGCTTCGATGCCGGCGATGACGCCATGCTCGAAACGGCCCGATCTGAACTCGCCCTCCATCGCGCGGCAAATGCTCTCCCAGCCTTCGGCGCCGACCTTGGCATCGATGCCGCGATCGGCGACGATCTCTACGTCGCGGTCGGCGAGCAGGAGATAGATCAGCACGCCGTTGTTGTGCGCGGTGTCCCAGATGCGCAGATGCGAGAACACGTCGAGCGCGCGCTCGCGCGCCGGCTGGTTGCGGAACAGCGGCACGCCGTCAAGCGCGCCTTCGACGACGAAGCGGACCTGACCGGAATGGGTCGCCTCGCCGCGCTTGACGCCGTGCTCGATGCGGTCGAGCACGGCTTGCGGGAAGATCTGCTTCACCCGCCAATGATGCTGCACGAGATGTGTGGCAATGCGCTTGATGCTCATGATCGTTACCAATTCCCCGAGGCGCCGCCACCGCCGAAACTACCCCCGCCGCCGCTGAAGCTGCCGCTGTCGCTGGAAGACGATCCGCTGCTCCAGCCGCCCGAGCCACCCGACCACGAGCTGCCGCGCGACGACCTCGTGCCAGGCCCCATCCCCGAAAAAAGATCGGCGATGAACCCGATGATGAAGCCGAGCACGCCGACGGCCGCGGCGATCGCGGCGGAGCCGAGGATGAGCCAGGTCACCGCCGCGATGATGCCCCCGGTCACCAAGGATCCGAGCAGCCGTCCCAGGATCGCGCGGAAGAACCCGCCGACGCCTATCGAAGCAAACAGCGCCACGGCAAACACCGGCATAAGGTCGTCCAGATTGTGGGCGAAGTTTGCGCTGCGCGACGGCGACGGCAGCGGCTCGCCATCGATCACCCGCATCATGCGGTCGACGCCTGCGCCTATGCCCGCAGCGAAGTCGCCGCTCCTGAACTTGGGGGTGATATCCTCGTCGATGATGCGCCGTGAGGTCACGTCGGTCAGCGCGCCTTCGAGGCCATAGCCGACCTCGATGCGCAAGTGCCGGTCGTTCTTGGCGACCACGAGGATCGCGCCGTCGTCGACCTTCTTGCGGCCGATCTTCCAGGCCTCAGCGACCCGGATCGAGAATTGCTCGATCGTCTCCGGCTGGGTGGTCGGGACGATCAGGACCGCAATCTGACTGCCCTTGCGGTTCTCGAAGTCACTCAGCTTTTGGGACAGCGCTGCGATGTCGCTGCTGGACAGCGTGCCGGTCTGGTCGACGACGCGGCCGGTGAGTTGAGGTACGGGGACGTCGGCGAAGGCGGGGAACGCAAGGATAAGGAAGAGCGCGATGACCGCTATCGTCCGCAACAAACTCGCCGTCATCGCCCGCGAAAGCGGGCTATCCAGTATTCCAGAGGCAGCCGTGCCTGAACCGAGAAGCCGCGGCGTACTGGATTCCCCGCCTTCGCGGGGAATGACAGCACTGTGTGGGGCGCGCATGAGAGGCGAACGCGCTTACTTCGATGGCGCCGGGGCCGGGTTGAAGTCCACCTTCGGCGCGGTCGAGATCGCCTTCTCGTTCTCGACCGAGAAGTTCGGCTTCTCCTTGTAGCCGAACACCATCGCGGTGAGGTTGCTCGGGAAGGAGCGGATGGTGACGTTATAATCCTGCACCGACTTGATGTAGCGGTTGCGCGCCACAGTGATGCGGTTCTCGGTGCCCTCCAACTGCGACATCAGATCCTTGAACAGCGCGTCGGACTTCAGCTGCGGATAGTTCTCGGTGACGACCAGCAGTCGCGACAGCGCGCTGGAGAGTTCGCCCTGGGCGGCCTGGAACTTCTGGAACACGGCGGGATCATTCAGCACCTCGGGCGTCGCCTGGATGCTGCCGACCTTGGCCCGGGCGTTGGTGACGCCGAGCAGCACGTCCTTTTCCTGCTGGGCAAAACCCTTCACCGAGTTGACGAGGTTGGGCACGAGATCGGCGCGGCGCTGATACTGGTTCACGACCTCGGACCAGGCAGACTTGATCTGCTCGTCCTCACTCTGGATCGCGTTGTAGCCGCAATTGGTCAGGCTCAGCGAGGCCAGCGCCGCCAGCACGGTCAGGATCTTGCGCATCAAATTTCTCCCGGTGGAATCTGATACAAACTACCAGATCGAGCACGCGAGACGCCAGAGCGCTCGAAAGCAGCCGGCTGACGCAAGCCTCTTGCCTATCGCAGGCCGACATAGTCAACTCCGGCAAAAAGCGGAAAGGTCGGAGGAAACACGATGTCCTCGTTCGAGACCATCCTCGTGGAGAGGCCGGATCCGGCGATCACCCGGGTCGTGATGAACCGGCCGGAGGCACGCAACGCGCAGAACCTGCAAATGACCTACGACCTCAATGCCGCTTTCGACGCGGCGGTGCAGGACGATGCGGTCAAGGTGATCATCCTCGCCGGCAATGGGCCACACTTCTCGTCCGGCCATGACCTGCGGCCCGGCGCCAAGAATGCCGCAGGCGTCGATTTTCCGCCGATCGGACATTGGGGCGGCTTTGACGAGGCTGGTGCCCATGGCCGCTTCGCGCGCGAGCAGGAAATATATCTCCAGATCACGCGGCGCTGGCGCAACCTCGCCAAGCCGACCATTGCCGAGGTGCATGGCAAGTGCATCGCCGGCGGGCTGATGCTGGCCTGGGCCTGCGATCTCATCGTCGCCAGCGACGACGCGCAGTTCTGCGACCCCGTCGTCACCATGGGCGTCTGCGGCGTCGAATGGTTCGTGCATCCCTGGGAGCTCGGCCCGCGCAAAGCCAAGGAGTTCCTGTTCACCGCCGACAGCTGGAGCGCGCAGGAGGCGCACCAGCTCGGCATGGTCAATCAGGTCGTGCCGCGCGCCGAGCTGTCGTCGCGCGTGCTCGAGCTGGCGCGCCGGATCGCGGCAAAACCGTCCTTCGCGCTGAAGCTGACCAAGGAAGCCGTCAACCGCTCGATCGACGTAATGGGCCAGCCGGCCGCAATCGACCAGGCTTTTGCGCTGCACCAGCTCTGTCACGCCCATAATCTCCAGGAGTTCGGCATGATCGTCGATCCCGCCGGACTGCATCCCTCCGTGCGCAAACCGCCGGCGGCCGCGGAGTAAACACGATGGACCTCAATCTCAGTGACGAGCAAAAGCTGCTGCGCGAAAGCGCCGAACGCTTCGTGGCCGAAAGCTATGACGCCGATCACCGCCGCAAGATGGCGAACGATCCGCTCGGCTTCAGTCCGGCCCTTTGGAAGCAGTTCGCCGAGCTCGGCTGGCTCGCGCTGCCGCTTCCCGAAGAGTTCGGCGGGCTCGGCGGCGGCGCGGTCGACATCGGCATCCTGATGGAGGCCTTCGGCCGCGGGCTGGTGTCGGAGCCTTATGTCGCCACGGCCGTGCTGGGAGCCGCGCTGATCGCCAAATGCGGCACCGCCGAGCAGAAGCAAGCGAGCCTGTCCAAGGTGGCGGATGGATCACTGAAGCTTGCCTTTGCACATTCCGAGCGCGGGGCCCGGTTCGATCTCGCCAAGGTCACGACCAGCGCCAACAAGACGGGACAAGGCTGGCGCCTGTCCGGCAGCAAGATCGCCGTGCTCGACGGACATGCCGCCGACGACATCATCGTCTCCGCCCATATCCACGATCATCGGGGGCCGTCGGGCCGGATCGGCCTGTTTCTCGTGCAGGCAACGACGCCGGGCCTCGTCATCAGCGACTATCCGCGGCTTGGCGGCGGACGTGCCTGCAACATCGAGCTGTTCGAGGCGCATCTGCCGGAAGACGCCCTGCTCGGCGACGGCAGCGATGCTCTGCCGGCGATCGAATGGGCCGTCGACCGCGCCATGGCAGCGCTAGGTGCGGAGGCCGTCGGCATCATGCAGACGCTGATGGACACCACGCTGGACTATACCAAGATCCGCAAGCAATTTGGCCGGCCGCTCTCCACCAACCAGGTGATCCGTCACCGCCTCGCCGACATGGCGATGCAGGTCGACGAGGCCCGTTCAATGGCGCTGCGGGCTGCGTTGAAGGCAGATAGCCCGCCGATCGAGCGTGCCCGGGCGGCGTCGGGCGCGAAGGCGAAGATCGGCAAATGCGCGCGCTTCGTCGGCGAGCAGTCGATCCAGCTCCATGGCGGCATGGGCGTCACCGAGGAGCTCGAGGTCGGCGCCTATTTCAAGCGGCTGGTCGCCTTCGACACGCTGTTCGGCGGCAGCGCACATCACTATGCCCGCCACGCCGAGCTGGGACGCAGGGCCGTCTCGGCCTGACAAGGAGCGCATCATGGACCTGTCGTTCAATGCCGAGGAGCGTGCCTTCCAGGACGAAGTGCGCGGCTTCATTGCCAAGAACCTCACCGAGGAGATGAAGCGCGCGACCGCGCTGACGCCATCGGTGTTCTCCGACCCCGACATCGGCATGGCCTGGCAACGCGCGCTGCACAGGCAAGGCTGGGGCGCGCCGGGCTGGCCGGTCGAATATGGCGGCCCGGACTGGACGCCGGCGCAGCGCTGGATTTTCGAGACCGAATGTGCGCGCGCCGGCGTGCCCAATGTCAACGTGATGGGCGTGAAGATGGTCGGGCCCGTCATCATCGGCTTCGGCTCACCGGAGCAGAAGAACTTCTACCTGCCGCGGATTCTCTCCGGCGAGGACTATTGGTGTCAGGGCTATTCCGAGCCGGGCTCCGGCTCCGATCTCGCCTCGCTGAAGACGCGCGCCGTGCGCGACGGCGACGACTACATCATCAACGGCACCAAGATCTGGACCACGCACGCCCATCACGCCAACCGCATGTTCGCGCTGGTGCGCACCGGCGACGGGCCGCGGCAGCAGGACGGCATCAGCTTCATCCTGATCGACATGAAGACGCCGGGCATCACCACAAGGCCGATCCTCACTATCGGCGGCGATCACGAGGTCAACCAGGTGTTCTTCGACGATGTGCGCGTGCCGGTCGCCAACCGCGTCGGCGAGGAAGGCAAGGGCTGGACCTATGGCAAATATCTGCTCGAGTTCGAGCGCGGCTCGGGGATTGCCTCGGCCAAGCTGCGCGAGGGGCTGAAGGCGATCGCGGACCTTGCCGAGTCCGACCTCACGGGACGCGCGATCGACAGCCCCGATATCGCGACGCGCCTCTCCGAGGTCGAGGTCGACATCGACGCGCTGGAGATGACCGAGTTGCGCGTGCTCTCGGCACTGCAAACCGGGCAAAATCCCGGCGCGGTGTCGTCGATCCTGAAGCTGCGCAATAGCGAGATCCGCCAGGCCGTGACGCGGCTGGGCGCCGACGTGATCGGCCATGACGCCCTCGCCGTGGAGCCGATGCGCCCGCTCTACAAGCTCAACCACGAGCCGGCGACGCCCGAGGAGATGCTGACGGTGATCCCGGAATATCTCAACGGCCGCGCCTACACGATCTTCGGCGGCACGTCGGAGATCCAGCGCGACATCATCGCGAAAATGATGCTGGGGATTTGAGGACTACGACTCTCTCCTCCGTCATTGCGAGGAGCTCTTGCGACGAAGCAATCCAAAATCTTTCCGCGGAGAGAGACTGGATTGCTTCGCGGAGCCTGTCATCGGGCCGCGCTTTGCGCGGACCCGGTGGCTCGCAATGGCGGTGTCGTTAAAGGATTAAACCGCCGCCTTCGCGTCCCGGATCGCCTGCCAGATCTTCTGCGGCGTGAGCGGCGTATTCAGCTGGGTGATGCCGAGCTCGGCGAGCGCGTCCATGACGCCGTTGGTGACGCAGGGCGGGCCGCCGATCGCGCCGGATTCGCCGCAGCCCTTGGCGCCGAGCGGATTGGTGCGGCAGGGCGCGGAATCGTCCAGCGTCACCACGATCGGCGGCACGTCGTCGGCGCGCGGGATGCAGTAATCCTGGTAACTCGCGGTCAGCAGCTGGCCGTCGGCATCGTAGGACACGCCTTCGTACAGCGCCTGGCCGATGCCCTGCGCTACACCGCCATGGATTTGGCCGGTGACCAGCATCGGGTTCACGGCGACGCCGACGTCGTCGACCGTGGTGTAGCGCACGACCTTGGAGACGCCGGTCTCGGGGTCGATCTCGACCTCGCAGATATGCGTGCCGTTCGGCCAGCTCGGACCGTCGACCTCACCCTCGGAATCGACGCTGAGCTTGGCGCCGCTCTCCTTCTCGGCGAGATCGAACAGGCTGATGCGGCGGTCGGTGCCGACCACGATGAGCATGCCGCCCTGGTACTCGATGTCCTCGACCGAGGTCTCCAGCACGTTCGCCGCCTTCTCGCGCGCCTTCTGGATCAGGTCGTTGGAGGAGACCGCGACCGCCGTGCCGCCGACGAACAGCGAACGCGAGCCGACGCTGCCAAAGCCCATGGCGAGATCGGTGTCGCCCTGGACCACGTCGATCTTGTCCATGGGAATGCCGAGCGTGTCGGAGATCATCTGGGTGTAGGTGGTCTGCAGCCCCTGACCCATCGCCATGGTGCCGGAATGCAGCACGACGCGCCCCTGCGAGGTCGCGTGCAGGCTGACCTTCTCGGTGTGGGCGCGCCCGCCGGTCCATTCGATGTAAGAGGTCAGTCCGCGGCCGTAGAGCAGGCCCTTCTTCTTCGCCGCCCTCTTGCGCGCGGCAAAGCCGTCCCAGTCGGCAAGCTTCACGGCGCGATCGAGCATGTGCGCGAAGGCGCCGGAATCGTAGACCTGGCCCGCCGCATTGGTGTAGGGCAGCTGCGCCGGCTTGATGTAGTTGGCCTTCCGGATCGCACGCGGATCCATGCCGATTTTTCGCGCGGCGGCGTCGAACAGGCGCTCGACGATGAAGACCGCCTCGGGACGACCCGCGCCGCGATAGGCGCCGACGGGCGCGGTGTGGGTCATCACCGACTTCACCTCGAAATGCACCAGCGGCAGATCGTAGACGCCGGTCTGCACGAACGGTCCGAGCACCAGCGGAATGATGTTGGCCGCGCCCGAGGAATAGGCCCCGGTGCAGCCGATCGACTTGACGCGATAGGCCAGCACCTTGCCCTTCTCGTCCAGCGCGAAGGCTGCCGTGGAGGTGAGATCGCGGCCGTGCGTGCCGCCGACGAATTCGTCGGTGCGGTCGCCGCGCCAGCGGATCTTCCTGTTCAGCTTGGTCGCGGCATAGGCGACGATGCCGTCCTCCGGATAGAGATTGGTCTTCTGGCCAAAGCCGCCGCCGATGTCGCCGACCAGCACACGGACGCTGTCCTTCGGACGCTTCAGCACGGCTTCCGCCAGCACGTCGCGGGTCGACGCCGGAGTCTGCGACTGCACGTGCAGCAGAAGACGGCCTGTTTTCTTGTCGATCTCGGCAATGGTCGAGCGCGGCTCCATCGCGGAGGGCACGAGGCGCTGGCTGACGAGATCGAGCTCGACGGTGTGCGCCGCCTTGGCAAAGGCCTCGTCCACCTTGGCGGCATCGCCATAGCTCATGGCGCCGACGATGTTGTCCGGCGCCTCCGGCCATACCACGGGCGCGCCGGGCTTCAGAGCCTCGACCGGATCGACCACCGCGGGCTGCACGTCGTACTCGACGGCGATCGCCTCGGCCGCGCTCTGCGCCTCCACCCGCGACGAGGCCACCACTGCGGCCACGGCCTCGCCGGCATAGCGCACGATCTCGTGGGCCAGCAGCCGGCGCGGCGGCACGGTCATCGGCTTGCCGTCGGGGCGCTTGAAGATATTGAGCGTCGGGATGCTACCGACGTCGTCCTTGACGAGGTCGGCGCCGGTGTAGATTGCGGTGACGCCGGGCATTCCGGCCGCGGCGCTGGTGTCGATCGAGACGATATTCGCGTGGGCGTGCGGCGAACGCAGCACGTGCAGCCACAGCGCGCCCTCCTCCGGCTTGTCGTCGATGAACTGTCCCTTTCCCGGTGAGCAGCCTCTGGTCTTCCAAACGCTTGACGGGCTGGCCCGCTCCGAAACGCAAATTGCCGGGAAGAATGTTCATTCCGTTATGTCCTCGAAATCCGGAAAACGACCGCGGCGGTTTTAACCGATTTTGCGGGCCAGACAACCGAGCCCGGGCACATCTGCAATGCGCGTCAGAACCCCTTGCCAGCGCGGACTGGCCGGCTAGGACCTGTCGATATCGACAATGCTCACATCCACGTCACGGGTGTCCGAGCCGCGCTTGACCGTGAGGCGAACGGTCTTTCCGGCCCCGGCCTGCTCGAGCGCATCGGTCAGGTCGGCAAGGCGTCGCACCGGCTTGCCTTCCACCTCGGTAATGATGTCTCCGACTGCGCCCGTAGAAAAGTTGACACCGCGAATCCCCGCCCGCTCGGCAGGACTGCCGGGGGCCGTCCGCACCACGATCACTCCTTCGACACCAAGGCGGGTCGAAACATCCTCGCCGGCGGCCACGATGCCGATGCCCGGTGTCGGCACGCGGCCGTTGCGGATGAGCTCAGGGACAATCCGGTTCACGACGTCGACCGGGACCGCAAAGCCGATGCCGGCGTTCGAACCGGACGGCGAAATGATCGCAGTCGTGACGCCGATCAGCCGGCCGGCAGAGTCGAGCAACGGTCCACCCGAATTGCCGGGGTTGATCGCGGCATCGGTCTGAATGACGTTGGCAATCTCCCGACCGGCATGGGTCGGAAGCCTGCGCTTGAGCGCGCTGATAATGCCGCTCGTCATCGATTGATCCAGTCCGAAGGGATTACCGATCGCGAAGGCGGATTGCCCGACCTTCAGGTCGCTCGAACTGCCGAGAGCGACCGGCGGCGGAAGCTCGCGCACGCTGCGAATCCGCAGCACCGCAAGATCGTAATTGGGAGCCGTGCCGACGAGATCGACCTGGGCCACCTCTCCCGAGGCAAAGCGCACGGCGATTTCGCCGCCACTGGCGACGACGTGATTGTTCGTCACGAGATGCCCGTCGCGATCCCAGACGAATCCCGTGCCGGAAGAGCCGCCCTGGCCTTCCTCACCCATGAGAGGATTGGCCGCGGATTTCACCGCCACCTGGACGACCGAAGGAGACACGCGCTCGAAGATCTCGATGGTCGCCTTTTCGCCATCGGACAGCGGACCGCGCTGCTCGACCGCGCGCGCGGAGGGCGCCGCCCATGGGACATGCAGCGTCGGGACATGCAGGATCTTCGCGGCAGTGACGGCAAGCAGCAGGGCGGCGAAGGCTGCCGCGGCAATCGCGTAGCGACGATTCATCGGTGACCACCGTCTCCAGTGCTGAATACGGCCTTGGGATGCACATGCATGGAGTGACAGACCTCGCTCACGCAGCAACGTCGCAGACGAACGGAAGTTTCCCGTTGGGGAGGTAAGGGCTTTTCTGGCTGATGCACGGGTGCCGGGGCATATTGCCGCGTGCCAAACAGCTAGGTCAGCTCGCGCAGCGCCATTTCCACCACCTTCCGTGCATCGGCCGTGAGCGGCGCCTGCGGCGGGACGGGGTCGCCGACATCGTAGCCCTGGATCGCAAGCCCCGCCTTGATGCAAGCGGCGAGGTTGTAGCGGGCGAAGGCTTCGTTGATGCGCCACAGCCGCCGCTGGAGCACCATGGCCTCGTCCCAACGGCCGGCCTTGCAGAGCTCGTAAAGCGCAACGCTCTGGCGCGGGGTGATGCAGGCCGGTCCCGCCATCCAGCCGCGGCCGCCGATCAGCATCACTGCGGCGGGGATATGAGCCGAGGCCGAGAACACGCGCAAGGCATCGCCGCAGCGGCTCATGATCGAGAGCAGCCGGCCGGTGTTGGTCGAAGCATCCTTGATGTAGCCGATGCGCGGATGTTCGGCGAGGCGCGCAATGACGTCGAGGGTGAGATCGGAACGCTGAAATTGCGGATTGGTGTAGATGACGACGGGGATGTCGACGGCATCGGCGATGGCGCGGAAGTAGGATTCGACCTGGACGTCGGCAAGCGGGAAATAGGCTTCCAGGATCGCGAGGATGCCGTCGGCGCCGATCTTCTGGTAGGCCTTTGCCTGCGCCACGGCATCCGTCGTGGAGGTGGAGGCGACGCCGGCCACGACAGGTACGCGGCCCTGCGCGGCCTCGATCGTGGTCTGCACGACCACCGCGCGTTGCTCGGCGTTGAGATAGGCGAATTCGCCGGTCGAGCCCAGCGGCGTCAGGCCGTGTACGCCGGCGCCGATTAGGTCGTCGCAGAGCTTTGCCAGCACGTTGGCCCGCACCGTGCCGTCGGCACCGACGGGCGAGACGAGATAGGGAAAGACACCGTGGAATTCGGACATGTCAGCTGCATTCAGGACATCAGGCCGCCGTTGCGCGCCTCACCGCTGCTAACACGGGGAAAAATCGCCAGCAACCCTGTGCATTGACCACTTCTTAAGGACGTTGCGCACCAACATCGTCTCGCGCCCCTTCCCCTACCCCTTGTTAGGAAGAAGCGGAGATGGTGCCGGCCATGACTCTGACAATGTTGTCCAGGTTCCTGCATCCCGATCCGCGCATCCGGCGCGAGCTCGTGGATCTCCTGTACACGTCGCTGCCGCAGGTGTTCGCGATTGGCGTCACGTCGGTGACGGGCGCCGCCGCGCTGGCGCTCATGAGCGGCGATACCGGCTATGCGGTGATCTCGGTCTTCATCTTCATCACGGCCGCAGCCCGGATCGCATCCCTGTTCCGCTACAAGTCGCGCGCTGCGCAGTTCTCCGATGCCGACGTGATCCGCTGGGAAGGGCTTTACGGCGCCGGCGCGTCCGCTTTCGGCCTTGCGCTGGGCATGTTGTCGTATCGCGCGCTCGAGCTCGACGATGGACCCGGCGCCTGGATCGCGTTCGGCCTTTCGATGTCCTTCTGCGTCGGCATGGTCTCGCGCGCGGCGATCCGCCCCTGGATCATCCTGACCACCGCCGCGGTGCTGTTGACGCCGACCATCCTGGCCGGCCTGCTCCGCCCCGAGTTCGCCTACAAGCTCGGCGCGATCATGCTGGTGTTCTTCTGGCTCACATTGCGCGAGGCGTCGAAACATCTCAGCGCCGCCTTCGTCGAGCGGCTCGAAGCAAAGCACCGGCTGGCGCGCCAGGCGACCCACGATTTCCTGACGGGATTGCCGAACCGCGCCGCGTTCTTCCAGGCGCTGGCGGAGACCCGCGGAAACTTCGCCATCATCGCCATCGATCTCGACGGCTTCAAGCCGGTCAACGACCGCCACGGCCATCACGTCGGCGACGATCTGTTGCGCCAGGTCGCAGAGCGGCTGTCGGTCTGTATCGGCAATCCAGGCATAGCCGCACGGTTCGGGGGCGACGAGTTCATGATGCTCAAACCGGTTGCTTCAGGCGATGCCGGCTGTGAGCAAGCGCTCGCGCTGGCCCGCCAGGCCATTCGCGATCTCTCGATGCCGTTTTTGCTCACGGACATTCCGGTCCGCATCGGCGCAAGCGCCGGCATTCTGGTCAGCGCTGATCCGGCCACCGCCGGCTCAACGTCGCAGCTCATGGAGCGGGTCGATCGTGCGCTCTATACGGCGAAACGTGCCGGAGGCGGCCGTTGCGCTTGGTCGGATGAGGGCGTCGAGTTGGAACGCGCAGCGGGCTGAAGCTGCCGCTTTCGATCACGCGTTGAGCAGCCGCACCCGCGTGCCCCATGGATCGATCGCCTCCACGCCATTCGCAAGCGTGGTGAGCTGCGCACCGCCCTTGCGCAGGCGTTCCTCCTGTGCGGCGAGAATGTCCTGCTTCGCCGTCACGAGCGAGAACCATGAAAGGCCCGTGGTGGCATCGTCGCGCCGGCCGGCGCCCTGACTCTGCCAGACAGTCATGCCGAGGTGATGGTGATAACGGCCCGACGAGAGGAACGCGGCGCCGCTGCGCTTGCGCGTCGGATCAAGGCCGATCGTGCCGTGATAGAAGCTCTCGGCCTGCGCGAGATCGCCGACGCGCAGATGCATGTGGCCGATGCGCATTCCGTCCGGCGCCTTGGCATAGTCGGCGACGCGTGTATTGGTCAGCGACAGCAGGTCGGGGATGTTGAGCTCGTCGGTCGCCATCCTAACGCTGCCCTCGCTCCATTGCCATTGCGAGGGATCGCGGTCGGCATAGACCTCGATGCCGTTGCCTTCGGGGTCGTCGAGATAGACGGACTCGCTGACGAGGTGATCGGCAAAACCCGACAGCGGCACGCGATGCGAGGCGGCATGCACCAGCCAGCGCGCGAGGTCTTTTCGCGTCGGCATCAGGAGGGCGGTGTGGTAGAGGCCGGCGGCATTGCGCGGCTCGATTTCCGCGTCGGGACGGGCCTCCAGCACCAGCAGCGCTATTCCGGCCGTGCCGAGCTTCGCGGCGATCGCCGAACGCTCCATCACGGCAAGCCCGATCACGTCGCGGTAGTAGTCCGCAACCTTGTCGAGATTCTTCACCCGCAGCGTCACCATGCCGACGCGCATCGGCGTGCGGCTGGCAAAGGTCGGCCCGCCGCCTTGAGGAACGCCCTCGGCGCGCGCCGCGGCTGCAGCCGCCATCGCGAGCGAGGTTGCACCGGCGAGTTGCAACAGGGTGCGGCGGGTGAGATCGATGGTCATCGGTCAGGGCTCGTTCAAAAGGGTTGAGGCCAGGCGGCGCAATGTCGGCCGATTGCTACACGTTGCCGTGAGTGGGTCCCAATCACATGTTCGTCGGCCGCGCGGAGAGGAGTCCTGGCCACCCGGCCAGTTTCGCGCGCGCCCGCGATATCCCAGATTGAGGACAGCTTACAGGAGCCTGCCATGACCGCCCCTACTCCCCTGTCTTCCCTGTCGTCCGCCCTCGCGGACATGGTGGCGCGCACGGCGCCGTCCGTCGTTTCCGTGCATTCGCACCGTTCCCGCGCCACCGGCTTCGCCTGGAAACCCGGCCTGATCGTTACTGCCGACGAGGCACTGGCGGACGAGGGCGCGGTCGAGATCGGCCTTGGCGACGGAAGCACCGCGGCCGCCACGATCGCCGGCCGCGACCATACGACTGACATCGCGCTGCTGCGTATCGATGCCGCCGTCGCGCCGGTCAAGCTCGCCGCGACGGTCCCGCCGCTCGGCTCCCTGTCGGTGGTGGTCGCCACCAATCGCGAGACGCCGAGCGCCGCGCTCGGGGTGGTGTCGGCATCCGGCAAGAGCTGGCGCTCCCTACGCGGCGGCGACATCGATGCGTGCATCGAGCTCGACGTCCGCCTGCGCGGCAGCCAGCAGGGTGGCCTCGCGCTCGATGCATCGGGCGAAGCCTTTGGCATGGCCGTGCTCGGACCGCGGCGCGTGCTGGTGATCCCGACGGCGACGATCGAGCGCGTCGCGGCGCAGTTGGAGGCGCGGGGCCGCATCGCGCGGGGATATCTCGGCCTCGGACTTCAGCCGGTGCGGCTCGACGACGGCGTCGGCGCCATGGTGATGAATGTCGACAAGGCCGGTCCCTCGGCCGCGGCCGGCATCCGTCAGGGCGACGTGATCGTCGCGGTCAACGACCAGAAACTGTCGGGCGTGCGTGCGCTGTCGCGGACACTGGGACCTTCGAGCGTCGGCACGGTGGTCGATGTCGCCGTGCGGCGCGGCGGCGAGCCGGCCAGCTTCAAGGTTACGGTGGTCGAGAGGCCGGAGGCGTGAGCGAGGACAAGACGGCCGAGATCGTGATCGCCCTGGAGATCGGCGACCCCGCCCTCGCCGATCGCCTGGCGGCGCTCCTCGGCAATATCCCTGGGCTTCGTCTCGCTGCGCCCGACGAGCAGGCCGCCGCAGCGATCATCGCGCGCGATTCGCGCATCATGCCTGAGGACATTGCCCTGACACAGCGCGAGCTCGACGTGCTGGCGTTGATGGCGGAAGGTGCCTCGAACAAGATGATTGCGCGTCAGCTCGGCATCTCCGTGCACACCGTGAAATTCCATGTCGGCTCGCTGCTGGACAAGCTGGACGCGACCGGCCGCACCGATGCAGTCGCGCATGCGGCACGGCGCGGCGTGATCGAGCTTTGACGCCGCCAACCCTCACGGTGCTGACGCCGCCGGAAAGCTGAGCGCGACCGTCAGGCCCGGCGCATTGTCATGCAGCGCAATTTCGGCGCCATGAAGGTGCGCGACCGCAGCGACGAGGCTGAGGCCGAGGCCATTGCCCGGCGTGTAGCGGCTCCGTTCGAGCCGGTAGAAGCGCTTGAAGACGTGTTCGCGCTGCTCGGCGGGAATGCCCGGACCGTCGTCGACAATCGCGATCACCGCAGCGCCATCGGTTCTGCGGCAGGTCACGGTCACCCGCCCGCCCCTGCAGCCGTGCTTGATCGCGTTGTCGACGAGATTGGCAATGGCGTCGAACAGCAGGTCGCGGTCGCCCGTGATCGCCACCCCACGTTCTCCGGCAAGGCTGAGCTTTGTAGCAACCTGCTCGGCGGCGGCATCGTAGAGCTCGACGACCTCGCCGGCGATCTCGGCGAGATCAAGCCCGCGGAAGGCGCCGGTGCGGGCGCGGGTCTCGATCTCGGAGATCCGGGTGATGGAGGCGAACATGCCGAGCACGGCATCGAGATCGGCGATGGTGTCCCCGATCAGCGCGGCGTCGGTCTCGCTGTTGCGCGGGGCGTGATAAGCCTTCTCCAGCCGGCCGCGCATGCGCGTCAGCGGGGTGCGCAGATCGTGCGCGACATTGTCGCTCACCTGCTTAACCTCCCCCATCAGCGTCTCGATGCGGTCGAGCATCTGGTTGAGGTTTTCGGCGACACGATCCCACTCGTCGTTGCTGCCGCGCATGGGGATACGCTGGTCGAGGCCGGAGAGCATGATGGCGCGGCTGGTGGCGTTGATCTGTTCGATCCGCCCCACAGTGCGCCGCGTCACCAGCACGGCCGCGAGCCCGGCGAGCACCAGCAGCAGCATGGCGACCGCGACCATCGCGAGCTCGATCATGCCGGTGAAGCCGTCGTGGTCGGCGACCGTGCCGAGCCGGCGCTCGACGTAGGCGAGCGTCCCGAAATAGACATAGGCCATGATTGCCGCGACAATCAACCCGAACGCCGCGATCGCGATCAGCGCGAGGCGGAAGGTCGAGGAGCGAAGGGTCTTAGCCAGGAGCACGGAGGCAATATCCGATGCCGCGGATGGTATGGATCAGCGGATAGGCCTGGGCATCGTCAACCTTGCGACGAACGCGCCCCACATAGACGTCGATGATATTGGTCGACGGATCGAAATGCAGGTCCCAGACGTGCTGAAGCAGCATCGCGCGAGATACGACGCGGCCCTCGTTGCGGACGAGATATTCGAGTAGCTGGAATTCGCGCGGCAGCAGCGGAATCTTGCGGCCGCGGCGGGAGGCAGCCCGTGCGATCAGGTCGATCGCGAGATCGCCGACGCGCAGAAGCGTCTCCTTGGCGATGGTCTCGCTGCGGCGGCCGAGTGCTTCGAGCCGCGCCAGCAATTCGGTGAAGGAGAACGGCTTGACGAGATAATCGTCGCCGCCGGCGCGCAGGCCGCGCACGCGGTCGTCGACTTCGCCGAGCGCGGAGATGATCAGGAACGGCGCGGCGATGCCGTCGTCGCGCAACTGGCGCATCACGCTGATGCCGTCGATATCAGGCAGCATGCGGTCGATGGTGATCACGGCATAGTCGCGCGCAGCGCCGTGGTTCAGGGCTTCGCGGCCATTGGTTGCGAGGTCGACGTCGTAGCCCGAAACCGTCAGCTCCTCGACGAGCTGGCCTGCGGTTTCCGGATCGTCCTCCACGACCAGGATGCGACGGTGACCTCCGCTCATGACAAGCTCCGCGCGACGATCGCCACCAGACTATCCCGTTCCGGGGCTGAGCGGAACCGCCCGGCGGCGATCGCGACAATGGTGCGGTACGGCGATGCGACTACCAGTAGTCTCCGCACACATTGACCCATTGCCACCCATAGGGCGTCCAGCTCCTGCTCCAGCAGCCGTCATTGTAGCCGCCGTAGAAATAGGGCGCGCCGAAGACGGCGAAACGACGGAAATGGTGGTGACGGAAGCCGTGGCGGCCGTGCCAGCCTGCGCCGGCGAAGCGCGGCCCGATCGCCGCGTGCGCGAAACGCGGGCCGCCGAAGGCGGGCCCGCCGACGTGAGCGAAACGTGCGCCGCCCATGCCGCCAGCCCGCATGCCGCCGAAGCCGCCGAAACCGCCGAAACCGCCGGCGTGCATGCCACCACCGAAATGGCCGCCACCGCCGAAATGCCCGCCGCCGCCGAAGCCGCCATGGCCCCCACCGCCGCCACGAGCGAGCACCGGTGAAGCGAGCGCCATCATCGCGGCGACCGCCGCCACGGTGAGGCCTTTGAGAAGCCTGCTGTTCATCGAAACATCCTCCTTGCAGTGCGGCGGTCAGCGCGCCGTACGAGGATGATCAGATGAGGAGAACGGGCTGCCGCCTTCAACTTACAAATGCGCCAGATTCTGACGCGGATGTTAGAGAGAGGGAGTTTAGCTCCCTCCTCGTTATTGCGAGCGCGGCGAAGCAATCCAGAATCCGTGGAAAAGACTCTGGATTGCTTCGCTGCGCTCGCAGTGACGACGTGGAGAAAGTCTTCCATACGTCGAGCAGCGAATCTCTCCCGCAAAGAGCGGGGAGAGGTTAAGAGGTCACACCCGCTTGCCGCCACTCTTCTCCGCCGCACGGCGCAGCGCTTCGGCGAGAGCACCGCCGCCGGAAGACTCCTGCTTGCGCGGAGCCGACGAGGTCATGCGGGAGGGATTGCGTGAGCTGTTGTCGCGCTGCATGCCGGGGGCATCCTTCTTGGCGCCGACCTCGTCGTCGAGGCGCAGCGTCAGCGAGATGCGCTTGCGGGCGACCTCGAAGTCCAGCACCTTCACCTTGACGATATCGCCCGGCTTCACCACCTCGCGCGGGTCCTTGATGTAGGTCTTGGACATCGCCGAGATGTGCACGAGGCCGTCCTGGTGCACCCCGATGTCGACGAAGGCGCCGAAGGCGGCGACGTTGGTGACGGTGCCCTCGAGGATCATGCCCTTCTTGAGGTCCTTGATCTCCTCGACGCCCTCCTTGAACACCGCGGCCTTGAACGCGGGGCGGGGGTCGCGGCCCGGCTTTTCCAGCTCGCGCAGGATGTCGGTGACGGTCGGCAGGCCAAAAGTCTCGTCGACGAAATCCTTCGGCTTGAGGGTGCGCACGATCTCGCTGCTGCCGATCAGCGCCTTGATGTCGCTCTTGGTCGCCGCGAGAATCCGGCGCACCACCGGATAGGCTTCCGGATGCACGCCGGAGGCATCGAGCGGGTCCTCGCCGCCGAGGATGCGCAAGAAGCCCGCGCACTGCTCGAACGCCTTGGGCCCGAGCCGCGGCACGTCCTTCAGCGCCTTGCGCGACTTGAACGGGCCGTTGGCGTCGCGGTGCGCCACGATGCTCTGCGCAAGGCCCGAGCCGACGCCCGACACGCGCGCGAGCAGCGGCGCGGAGGCGGTGTTGACGTCGACGCCGACCGCGTTCACGCAGTCTTCGACCACCGCATCGAGCGATTTTGCGAGCTTGGCCTGGCCGAGGTCGTGCTGATACTGGCCAACGCCGATCGCCTTCGGCTCGATCTTGACGAGCTCAGCCAGCGGATCCTGCAGGCGTCGCGCGATCGAGACCGCGCCGCGCAAGGTGACGTCGAGGCCGGGCAATTCCTCCGAGGCGAAAGCCGAGGCCGAATAGACCGACGCGCCGGCTTCCGAGACGACAATCTTCGTCATCTTCAATTCCGGCAGGCCCTTGACGAGGTCCGCGGCGAGCTTGTCGGTCTCGCGCGAGGCGGTGCCGTTGCCGATCGCGATCAGCTCGACGCGATGCTTCAGCGCGAGCCTGCCGAGCGTCGCCAGCGACTCGTTCCACTGCCGCTGCGGCTCGTGCGGATAGATCGCGGTGGTGTCGACCACCTTGCCGGTCGCGTCGACGACCGCGACCCTTGACCCCGGTGCGGTAGCCGGGATCGAGCCCCATGGTGACGCGGGTGCCTGCCGGCGCGGCCAGCAAGAGGTCCCGCAAGTTGGAGGCGAACACGCGCACGGCCTCGGTCTCGGCCGAATTCCACAGCCGCATGCGCAGGTCGATGTTGAGATGCACCTGGATCTTGGTGCGCCAGGCCCAGCGCACGGTGTCGACCAGCCAGCGGTCGCCGGAGCGCTTGAGGTCGGCGATGCCGAACCGCTTCATGATCTTCAGCTCATAGGCGCTCGGCACGCCCGGCGGCGGCGCCTCCGCCTCGGCCTGGATCTGAAGATCGAGGATCTCTTCCTTCTCGCCGCGGAACATCGCGAGAATACGGTGCGATGGCAGCTTGGTCAGAGGCTCGGAGAAATCGAAATAGTCGGCGAACTTCTCGCCCTCGGTCTTCTTGCCGTCGCGCACCTTGGAGGCCATGCGCGCGTTGGTCCACATCTCCTCGCGCAAGGCGCCGATGAGGTCGGCATCCTCGTCGAAGCGCTCGACCAGAATGGCGCGGGCGCCGTCGAGCGCGGCGGCGGCATCCGTAACGCCCTTCTCGGCGTTGACGAAACCTTCTGCCACGACCTTCGGATCGTTGCCGGGTTCGGCCAGCAACTGATTGGCGAGCGGCTCGAGACCGGCTTCCTTGGCGATCTCTGCCTTGGTGCGGCGCTTCGGCTTGAACGGCAGGTAAATGTCTTCGAGGCGTGCCTTGCTGTCGGCGGCCATGATCGTGGCTTCGAGGGCTGCATCGAGCTTGCCCTGCTCGCGGACCGATTCGAGAATGGCCTTGCGGCGGTCTTCGAGCTCGCGCAGGTAAACCAGGCGCTCCTCCAGGGTGCGCAACTGCGCGTCGTCGAGCGCACCGGTCGCTTCCTTGCGGTAGCGGGCGATGAAGGGAACCGTGGCGCCGCCGTCGAGCAGCGTCACCGCCGCCTCGACCTGCTCGGCGCGAACCCCAAGCTCCTGCGCAATTTTGTGGTTGATATTTGCCACGCGAGATTCCCTCTATCAAAGCACGCGACGCAGGGCGAAAAGCACCGGCCGCGGGACGCCGCTTATGGACCAACCGAGGTTGATTCATCAAGGTGGGGCGCGCAACCGTCGACAGAGGATTTTTTGTCGGATCGATGCGATCTCGCCACATTCGTGGGGACGCGCGACTTCTCTCTTGCGTCGCGGCAGACCAGGATAACTGGCCCGTCATCCGGCTTGACAGGAGTCGCCGTTCAGCGGCTGTTTGCTCCGCCGGGCCCCTGAACTCCACGAGGACAGTCATGCGTACAACATCGGTCGGCGTCTTCAAGGTCGCTACCACGGGCCCCGGCGATGTCTCCGGCCTCATGGCCATGATCGGCTCGGGCGCGATCGACCCGCGCGAGATCCTGGCGATCCTCGGCAAGACCGAGGGCAATGGCGGTGTCAATGATTTCACGCGGGAATACGCCGTCAGCGCGCTGTGCACGGCGCTGGCGCCACACCTCAACCTGCCGCCGCATGAGGTCGAGCAACGCATTGCCTTCGTGATGTCCGGCGGCACCGAAGGCGTGCTCAGCCCGCACATCACGGTGTTCACGCGTCGAACCGTCGACACCCGCCCGGTGGGCCCCTCCGGCAAGCGGCTGAGCATCGGCATGGCGCAGACGCGGGATTTCCTGCCCGAGGAGCTCGGCCGCTCCGCGCAGATCACGGAAACGGCGACGGCCGTGAAGGCCGCCATGGCGGATGCCGGCATCAGCGATCCCGCCGATGTCCATTTCGTGCAGATCAAGTGCCCGCTGCTCACCAGCGATCGCATCGAGGCGGCAGCGGCGCGCGGCAACAAGACTGCGACGACCAGCGCCTACGCCTCGATGGCCTATTCCCGCGGCGCCTCCGCGCTCGGCGTAGCCGTTGCGCTCGGCGAGATTGCAGCCGATCTCCGCGATGATGACGTGCTGCGGCGCTACGATCTGTTCTCCTCCGTGGCCTCCACCTCATCGGGCATCGAGCTGATGCACAACGTCGTCATCGTGCTCGGCAACTCGGCGGCATCCGCGAGCGAGTTCGAGATCGGGCATGCCGTGATGAGCGACGCGATCGACTCCGCCGCGGTCATCGCAGCGCTGGAAAGCGCTGGACTCCGCGTCGCGCCGCAAGCAACGAAGGGCCGCGAGCTCGTCAACATCTTCGCCAAGGCGGAAGCCTCGCCCGATGGCAGCGTGCGCGGCTTTCGCCACACGATGCTGGAAGACACAGACATCAGCTCGACGCGACACGCCCGCGCAGCGGTCGGCGGCCTGATCGCTGGCCTTGCCGGCACCGGGGCAGTCTACGTGTCCGGCGGCGCCGAGCACCAGGGCCCGCCGGGCGGCGGGCCGGTTGCAGCGATCGCAAGACTGTCGGATTGATACGACCGGCATCTCCGGTCTTGCGACCTGTCCGCCCCACGCAACCCTGCCCCTCGCGCCGGCTCGCTTGATTCGGACCGTTCCTTGCGAAAGGAAGATAGCTGCTATCCAAAAGGATTTTGACGTCATGACTTTGCCGATGAGCTGGAATGAATGGGCGCAGCACGATGGAGTCGCGCTGGCAGGGCGCGTCCGCAAGGGCGAGCTGACGGCGAAGGAATTGGCGCGGCAGGCCGCGGCCGGCGTTGCCAAGGTCAATCCGGCTCTGTCAGGTGTGGTCGAGCTGTTCGAGGACGTGATCGCCGACCCCGCCAAGGATGGCGCCAATCTCGCTGGCCCGTTCGCGGGCCTGCCCTTCCTGATGAAGGACCTCGGGCCGACCATGAAAGGCCGGCTCCAGGAAATGGGCTCGCTGTTGATGCGCGGCAACCGCGCCAGCGCCGACACGTTCCTGACCGGAAAACTCCGCCAGGCCGGGCTGAACCTGATCGGACGCACCACGACGCCGGAGTTCGGCGTGTGCAGTTCCGCCGACAATCCTGCCGTCTACGTCACGCGCAATCCCTGGAATACCGACTACACCACCTGCGGCTCGTCCGCAGGGAGCGCGGCGATGGTCGCCGCGGGCGTGGTGCCGATCGCGCATGCGACCGACGGCGGTGGCTCGGTTCGCATTCCCGCCGGCGTCAATGGCAATATCGGGCTGAAGGTCTCGCGCGGCGTGTTCTCGCTCGCTCCCCACATGTCCGACCTCACCGGCCTCGTCTCGATCCAGGGCTGCCAGTCGCGCTCGGTGCGCGACACCGCCGCCTTCGTCGACCATGTGCGCGGGCCTGCGCCCGGCGAGTTCATGCCGTTCTGGACCACGGCGCAGCCCTATTCCGAGATGATCAAGCGCGATCCCGGCAAGCTCCGCATTGCGCTCTCACACACGTGGGGCGACTATACCGCCACGCCTGAGATCGCCGCCGAGCTGGAGAAGGCCCGCCGCTTCCTCGAAGGCCTCGGCCATCACGTCGACTACGCGCTGCCCGAGCTCGATTTCCGTGCCGCGTTCGCGGCGCAGACCACCTGCTACATCTCGAACTTTGCGGTGGTGATCTCCAACATGCTCGCTGCGCGAGGGCTGGAAAGACCCCCGGAAGATCTGATCGAACCCGTGAACATTCGCATCTGGGAACACGGCCGGCACACGAGCTTCGCCGAGCGGGCGAAGATGCAGGGCGTATTCAATACGACTTCGCGCAGCTTCGGCGCGTTCTTCGAGCAGTGGGACGTGATCCTGACGCCGATCACGGCGCTGCCGACGCCGAAGGTCGGCACCAGGGAATACCTCACCATCTCCGATAATCCCGACGTGCTCGACTGGTTCGGCAATCTCTGGCGTAACTTCGCCTTCACGCCACTCGCCAATCTCTGCGGCATGCCCGCGATCTCGATGCCGATGGCAACCCAGGACCACGGCCTGCCGCTCGGCATCCAGGCCATCGCCAAGCAGGCCAATGACGGCCTCTTGCTGCAGCTCGCCGCACAGATCGAGCGCGCGCTCGACGGCAAGTGGAACGGCGGCAAGAAGCCGAAGGTGCATGTCTGCTGAGGCAGGCCTATTTCTCGCAGTCCCCGCGCTTGCGGCCATCCTTCGAGACGCCCGCCGTTGGCGGGCCCTCAGGACGAGGTCTGATTTCGCGGCCATCTCTTAGACCCTCATGGTGAGGAGCGCCGCCTCGCGGCGCGTCTCGAACCATGCAGGCCGTACGGCGGTCCCTAGTTCTTCACCGCCGGTATTTCCTCCGGCCGCGGCTGCTGCTGGCCCTGCTGATACATCGCGAGGGCCTTGTCGAGCGCTTCGCGCAGCGCCAGCGCCGCGGCCACACTGCAACGCAGGTGCGCAGTCTGGACCACGTCGACCCTGACGGCGGCGCCGACCGGCATCAGGAGGTTGGCGGCAAGCTCGATCTGGATCGCGCCGTTGTGGTGGCCGAAGCAGGATGCGCCGTCGAAATAGATGATCGGCGCCCGCTCCGAGCTTGAGGTGGAAATGGTGACGGGCCCCTGGTTGGTGCCGGGTGTCTCGGGGTCGGTCATGGGCGCTCCTTGCGGGCATGGGACGAACGAAGCGCCCACCATCGTTGCTTTGGCCCGCCCTGTCGAGGCCAAACCGCCCCCGGCAGGCGTCCCGGACAAGGCACATTCGGGGGTTTTGCGCGGCGCTCGGCACTGGTTTAAAACAGCGCCATGTCCACTGTACCTGTCACGCTCCCATTCGAGGAACTCGCCGAAGCCATCAAGGGCCGCCGCTCTGATTACGGCCATATCAGTGGGCTCCAGCTCGACCGCTTCGCGCCAGCCGAGGCCTGGTCCAGCCTGCCCTACCGGCCCGTCTTCGTCGGCGACACCGAGACCGGCGTGCTGCACGGCGGTGTCGTCACGGCAATGCTGGACGAGAGCTGCGGCATGGCCGTGCAGCTTGCGCTCGACGGCACGCGCGCGATCGCAACCCTGGACTTGCGCATCGACTATCAGAAGCCGGCGACGCCGGGCCTCGACATCAAGGCGCATTCGGTCTGCTACCGCACCACACGCTCGATTGCCTTCGTGCGCTCCACCGCCTATCAGGAGTCGGAGGATGATCCGGTGGCGACCGCCACCGCCTGCTTCATGATCGGCGCCAACCGCACCAACATGCTGGCCGACCGCCGGATGGATGCGCGCAGCATCCCATCGCTGGAGGCTCCTGAGGATCCGGATGGGCCGTTTGCGCGTAGCCCGTTCGCGCGCTGTCTCGGCATCCGCGTCAACGACGACGGCACGCTGACGATGCCGTTCTCGCCGAAGATCATCGGCAATCCGATCCTGCCCGCGATCCATGGCGGCATGACCGGCGCCTTCCTGGAGACCACCGCGATCGTCGGGGTGGCGCGCGAGCTCGGCACTGCGGCGCCGCCCAAGCCGATCGGCCTCACCGTCAACTATCTGCGCTCCGGCCGTGCCCTCGACACGTTCGCCGACGTCTCGATCGTGAAGCAGGGCCGGCGCATCGTGGCCTTCGAGGCGCGGGCCTGGCAGGATGATGCCACCAAGCCGATCGCCACCGCTTTCGGTCACTTCATGCTGCGCCCGACGCCGGGAAGTGACGACGAATAAGCGGATTTTGACTTGACGGCCGAAGTTCCGGCAACAACGATAGCACGTCCCCGCGAGAGGTATTGGATTGCGGCACCCGCTCGACATCGTCGCCATGTTCGCCGCGCTCTGGCTGCTGGCATCGATGATGCTCGACGCGCTGACGCCGAAAGATCTGACGGCGGTGACGATCGCGGTCGCGATCGGACCTGCGATTGTCATCACGGCCGTGTTCTACCATCTGCGCTGCCCGCGCATGGATTTTGCCGTAGTGTTTGCCGCGCTGTGGCTGATCTCGGACATCGCCATCGCCTTCGTCGCAGCGAAGCAGTTGCCGCCTTTCCTGATCGGGCTCGGCTTTTTGCCAGCCCTGCTGGTCGGCGCCGTGCTGCACTGGCGACGCTTCCAGAACCGCCATGATCGGCTGGCCACGCCATCGGTGAAGCGCGGCTGAGGCCGCGCACTCGGTGTTCACCTCTCCCCGTTGGGAAGAGGTGAACCGAACCGCCTCGGCCGAAATCAGCGCGGCAAGAGGTTCGTCTTTGCGAGATCGAGCACCTCGTCGCCGCGACCGTTCATCACCGCGCGCAGGACCCAGAGGCTGAAACCCTTGACCTGCTCGGCCGTGATGGTCGGCGGCATTGACAGCTCCTGCTTGGCGGTGACGACGTCGAGCAGTGCCGGCCCATTGTGCGCCAGCATCTCCTTCACCGCGCCGGGGAGCTCGCCGGGATCCTCGACGCGTTTCGCGAAGATACCCATCGCGCGCGCCATCGCAGCGAAATCGGGGTTCTCCAGATCGACACCGGTGTCGACGAAGCCCGCCGCCTTCATCTCCAGCGCGACGAAGCCCAGCACGCCGTTGTTGAACACGACGACTTTCACCGGCAGCTTCATCTGCGTCAGCGTGATGAGGTCGCCCATCAGCATGGTGAAGCCGCCGTCGCCGGAGAGCGAGATGATTTGGCGGCCGGGCTGCGCGGCTTGCGCGCCGATCGCCTGGGGCATGGCGTTGGCCATCGAGCCGTGCACGAAGGAGCCGATCAGCCGGCGGCGGCCGTTCATGTCGAGATAGCGAGCGGCCCACACGGTCGGCGTGCCGACATCGGCGGTGAACACGGCATCGTCGGACGCATGGTCGCTGATGACCTTGGCGAGATATTGCGGATGGATCGGCTTGGCGCCCGGCGTGCCCTTGGCGAGCGAGTCGAGCCCTTCGCGGGCCTTCTTGTAGTGCGCGACGGCGTCGTCGAGATACTTGCGCTGCGTCTTGGTCCTGAGCAGCGGCAGCAGCGCCTCGATGGTGAGCTTGACGTCGCCGACGAGGCCGAGATCGATCCTGCAACGCCGGCCGAGATTTTCGGGACGGATGTCGATCTGCGCGACCTGGCAGTCGGTCGGGAAGAACTGCTTGTAGGGAAAATCGGTGCCGAGCATCACCAGCGCGTCACAGGCGTGCATGGCGGCGTAGCCCGATGAGAAGCCGATGAAGCCGGTCATGCCGACGTCGTAAGGGTTATCGTACTCGACATGCTCCTTGCCGCCGAGCGCATGCACGATCGGGCTCTTCAGAGCTTCCGCCAGCTGCATCAGCGGCGCATGCGCGCCGGCGCAGCCTCGGCCGCAGAACAGAGTGATGCGCTCGGCACCGTTCAGGAGGTCCGCAAGCGCCTTCAGCTCGTCGGGCTCCGGCAAGACCTTCGGCGCCGCCAAGGCAAGGCCGCGCGCCGTCGACAGCGCGCGCTTCGGGGGACTGCGGAAGGCGACGTCGCCGGGCATGGCAACCACGGCAACGCCGCGCAAGCCCACCGCGGCGCGAATCGCATTCTCCAGCACGTAGGGAAGCTGGCTCGAATCCGAGACCAGCTCGCAATAATGGCTGCACTCGCGGAACAGGTTCTGCGGATGGGTCTCCTGGAAATAGCCGCCGCCGATCTCGGCGGTTGGGATTTGCGCCGCAATCGCCAGCACCGGAACGCGGCTGCGATGCGCATCGAACAGCCCGTTGATCAGATGCAGATTGCCCGGGCCGCAGGAGCCCGCACACACCGCAAGGCTGCCCGTCATCTCGGCTTCGCCGGCGGCTGCAAAGGCTGCAACCTCCTCGTGCCGGACATGGATCCATTCGATGGTGCCGCGACGGCGCAGCGCCTCGGTCAGCGCATTCAGACTGTCGCCGACGATGCCGTAGATACGCTTGACGCCGGCCTGCTCGAGCGTTGCCACGAACAGATCGGCTACGTTGTTGATTGCCATGTCGGTCTCCTGCTCCAGCCAGTCGCATATGTACGATGCGCAAACATCGGTTGCGACACCGCGAGGGACAATAAGCTATGACACGATCACGGCTTGTCTGTTCCTGCTCAATTTTGCGCAATCGCCCGATCGTAGGCCGCGATCGTCATCTTTGCACGAGCTGCAACATCCGCTGCCGTCATGCCGGGCTTGTAGAGGCTGGAGCCGAGCCCGAACGCCGTCACGCCGCCCTTGATGTACTCCGCGAAGTTCTGGTCGGAGACGCCACCGACAGCCGCGATCATCACGCCTGATGGCAGCACGGCTCTGATCGCGGCGATGCCGGAGGCGCCGAGCACGCTCGCCGGAAAGAATTTCAGGCTCGACGCGCCCGAGCGCGCGGCGAGCAGCGCCTCGGTCGGCGAGAACACGCCGGGCATCGTCACCATACCGTGCTGATGTGCGCGCACCAGCACCGCGGTGTCGACATTGGGCGAGACCATGAGCTTGCCGCCGACGTCGTTGAGACGATCGACATCTGCCGCGGTCAGCACTGTACCGGCGCCGATCAACACGCCTGATGGCGCCTGCTTCACCGCCGTCGCGATGGAGCGGAACGGATCGGGCGAGTTCAAGGGAATTTCGATCGCAGTCATGCCGGCTTCGATCAGCGCGCCGACAATGGCCTCGGTCTCCTCGGGCTTGACGCCGCGCAGGATCGCGACCAGCGGCCGCTTCATCGGCGGAAATGGAACGGTCATCTCAAGAATCCTTCTACTTCGTCCAGATCGCGGCAGCCGCCATCGACAAACCGCGGCGGACGGCTTCATCCGCATCGGCCGGCCTTGCGGTCATCGATAACGCCTCGAAAGCCAGCCGGTACAATGCCGCGAGCTGTCCCGAGGCGATCAGCATGACACCCGCCTGCGGCACGGTGCCGGAGAGCCCTGCCGCCAGCTCGACACCGATCAACGTGCCCGACAGCGTCTCGCGCGCCGCGGCCGGCGTGCCGCCGAACAGAAGTTGTCGCGACCGCGCGCCGAACAGGAGATTGGCCGCGAAGGCCGGCGCATCGTACGCAGCTTTCACGGCCGCCTTGAAGCTCGCGACATCCTCGGCGTCGTCCGCGCCGGCGACCGCGAGCGACAGGATCGTCTCGCGCGAAACAGCACTGAACAGCTCGCCGGTCATGAAGGTGGAGAAGTGCGCCACCGTGCCGTCCTTCACGCGAACCCATTTCGAATGCGTGCCGGGCATGCAGACCAGCGCCTCGCCCGCGGCGTCGAGGCCGAGCGCGCCGAGCAATTGCGTCTCCTCGCCGCGCATGACATCCGGCGCCTTGGCGTCGCGCTGCGCGATGCCCGGCAGGATCCGGATGTCGCGTGCCTCGCCCGGCACACGCACCGCCTGCTTCAGAACGGCAGAGAGCGGCGCCGGCGTGTCGACATAGCCGGCCTCGACCCAGCCGGTGCGGGCACCGGCCATGCCGCAGACGAGCACCGGCAGATGATCCGGCGCTTCGACCGCCGCAAGATGCGATCGCAGCACCGCCGGGAAGCCGGCCTTCGCAGCCGCCAGCATGCCCTCGCCGCTGCGGCGCTCGGTCAGCACTTGGCCGGCGCCATCGATCAGCCAGAGCCGGAAGCTGCTGGTGCCCCAGTCCACGGCGACATAAGCGGGTTCGGTCATGTCAGATCTCGTCCTCGTCTCACGGCTGAGACGCCGTCTCGCGACGAATGAGACGACGTCTTGCAGGCTCTCGTCGAGATACCGGCTATTGCGCGGGCAAACCAGCGCTTTCTCTCCAATTTGCGGCTCCGCCATGCTGGCACACCGCTTGCTGAAGACTGGTCGTTCAACTCCGTCAACGCGCGACAAGACGCGTCAACATCAGATGAGGAAACCCATGGAGATCGGCTATTTCACGATGCCCTCGCATCCGCCGGAGTGCGGACTGAAGGAAGGGAACGACTGGGACCTGCAAGTCATGCGCTGGCTCGACGAGCTCGGTTATCAGGAAGCCTGGGTTGGTGAGCACCACACCGCCCCCTGGGAACCCAATCCCACGCCCGACCTCCTGATCGCGCAGGCGCTGATGCAGACGAAAAAGCTTCGCATCGGACCGGGCGGCTTTCTCTTGCCCTATCATCATCCGGCCGAGCTCGCCAACCGCGTCGCCATGCTGGACCACCTCTCCGAGGGCCGGCTCAATTTCGGTGTCGCGGCTTCGGGGCTCCCGAGCGACTGGGCGATGTTCAACGTCGACGGCATGAGCGGGCAGAACCGCGACATGACGCGCGAGGCGCTGGAGATCATCCTGAAGCTATGGACGGAGCCGGCACCCTTCACCCACAAGGGCAAGTACTGGACCGTGACCAAGCCGGACACAATGTTCGACTTCCTCAAGCCGCACATCAAGCCGCTGCAGGCGCCGCATCCGCCGATCGGTGTCGCCGGGCTGTCGAAGAACTCGGACACGCTGAAGCTTGCGGGCGAGCGCGGCTTCATTCCGATGAGCCTCAACCTCAACCCGGCCTACGTCTCCAGCCACTGGGACTCGGTCGAGATCGGTGCCGCCAAGACCGGACGCAAGCCGAACCGGCAGGATTGGCGGCTGGTGCGCGAGGTGTTCGTTGCCGACACCGATGAAGAGGCCTGGAAGCTCTCGACCGGCGACATGATGGGCCGGATGATGAGCGAGTACTTCCTGCCGCTGCTCGGCCATTTCGGCTTCAAGGACTATCTGAAGCACGCGCCCGACGTGCCTGACAGCGACGTCACGGTCGAATATTGCGCCAAGCGGAACTGGATCGTCGGTTCGCCCGCGACGGTCGCCGAGAAGATCGAAAAGATCTACGACGAGGTCGGCGGCTTCGGCGTGCTCCTGGTGTTCGGCTTCGACTACAAGCACAAGGCCGAGGCCTGGCACCATTCGCTCTCGCTGCTGAAGAACGAGGTGATGCCGCGTCTTGCGCATCTCGGCTCGGCGAAGAAGGCGGCTTGACCGCCTGCGGGTGCGGCGCGATCGTGCCGCACCCGCATTCATTTCGGAGACTTCCGCGTGACGGTCGATGCCAAGGATTTCAAGCAGGCGATGCGCCAATGCGCCGGCGCCGTCGCGTTGGTGACGGTGGGTGCCGAGCACGGCAAGCGCACAGGCCTGACAGTGACCTCGGCCTGCTCGCTGTCGGATAATCCGCCCTCGCTGATCGTCTGCGTCAACCGCAACGCCAGTGCCCATGCGCGCATCCGCGAGGAAGGCGCGTTTGCGATCAACTTCCTGCACGAGGATCATGCGCTGCTCGCGCTGACCTTCAGCGGTCAGAAGGGCGTCAGCGGCGACGACCGCTTCGCCTTCGGGCAGTGGACGCGTGGAGCAACCGGCGCGCCGGTGCTGACAGACGCGGTTGCCGCGTTCGACTGCGTGCTGGCGCAGGAATTCGAGACCAGGACACATTCGATCTTCGTGGGCGAGGTGCGTAGCGCGACGCATTCGGCCACGGCGACGCCGCTCGTGTACTTGCGCAGCAACTTCCATACGCCGCGGGAGATGCGCGAGGGCGTGACGATCGGCGATCTTGATGCACGGCATCTGAGCTGGACGGATTTTTCCTGACGATGCCGGACAGGGCGATCTAGAACAGCTCATAGCCCGGAGTGAGATGGCTGCCGGGATCATGCCTGCCCTTGGCTTCGCGCAAGAGCGACCATCGCGCACCGAAATGATCCGCCCAATCGCTGGACGACATCGGAAACGCGCTCACCGGATACAACACACCACCTGCGCTGCGAATACGCTCATAGAGCTCGCGGTTTCGCATGACCAGCCGTTCCGCATTCGCTCTGTCCGCCGACGCGGGGATACGGATGACATTGAACGGGAACACAACGCGTTCGTCAGGAAGCCGAAGCAGGGGCGTGCGGCATCCGTCGGTGAACATCGGATAGTAGGTGATGCGCCCGAACGGGCTCAGATCATCGCTGTTCAATTCGGCAATGACATCGCTCGCGATCTTCAGCGCGTTGCTGCCCGGCAGATAGGTCAGAAGCCAGGGATGCGGATTGAGCCAGTGGCCATTCGCCCGGAGGATCTTTTCGAGCTTGGCGAATGCGTTCGCGTCTTCGCCGAAAGTCAGGTCGGAGACGATCTCGCGCTTGTCCACCAGGTCCGAGAGCAAGCCGCCGTCGTCAGGAGGCATCTTGTCGCCGTAGAAGACACCCGCCTCCAGTTGATAGCGCCAGCCACCGGTGCCGTCCGGCACGACAGCCCCCTGCAACTGATCGAAGCGCGCCTCTTCCAGAACGCGCCGTTGATCCGCCGTGAGCGAGGCAAGATCGGGATAGGACAGCTGAAATCGGCGAACCCGCTCGGGTGCGCGCATCAAGCGAAGCGTCGCTCTGACGATGATCGCGCATTGCGCAAGGCCGGCTCGAACCGCATCGAAGAGCTCGGGATGCGAGGCCGGCGAACAGGTCAGTTCCACGCCTTCGCCGGTGACGACGTCGAGTTCCAGAACCTGATCGGTCTGGAGACCGTGCCGGGATGAGGATCCCCCGATTCCTCCGACGGCAAGCGTGCCGCCGACGGACAATTCGAGGTAATTGGTCAAGACCAGCGGGACAAGCCCTTTAGCCAAGGTCGCCTCCACCACCTTGTGCCAGGTCGTACCGGCATCGACCACGACACGATCCGGCTCGATCCGATGGATCGTGGCCAGCATGCCAAGATCGATCACGATGCCGTCTTCGGCCATGGCCCGGCCATAGGTTGCGTGCCCTTGCCCGCGCGCCGCAACCTTCAGGCCTTGGGCTTTTGCCCAGCGCATGATGTCAGCGACCTCGCCGCACGTCGCAGGCTTGCAGACGGCGCGAGGCCGTCTATCCACGATGTGGCCGAAATCCTGCGCGGCCGCCGCGCGAGATTTTGCATCGGTCGCGAGCAAGGGCTCGGGCGATTGTGAATCGTGCGCGCCGGACGACTGTCCGGCAAAAGTAGCGGAGGCCAGCGTCGCGGTGACGCTGACGCCCGCATGGAGGAGTGTCCGTCGATCGGGAGTCATGGCGCAGTCCTTCTCGCGGGGCGAAAGTGCCCTTGCGCTTCAAGCTGCGATGGCCCCGACGCCGGGACAACGGGTACGGCGCGGGATAGACATTCCCGCCAGCCGGTAGAATGGGTTCCCCAACGTCGCTTAAAGCCGCTCGAGCTTCAGCCTCTCCGCCAGGAGATCGACGAAGAGCTGCGTCTTGGCCGGCGGCATCGCACTGGGTGGAAACACTGCGCCCACGGGCGTTCGCGGCGCCTCGAAATCCTCGAGCACGATTTCGAGAGCCTGCTGGTCGACGAGATCGCGGATCTGCCAGAACGGGCCATATCCGACACCGATGCCATGACGAGCGGCAGCATGTGCTGCCGTCGTGCTGTCGGTGCGAAAGCGGCCATTCACCTGCACGGTGGTCAAGCGGCCGTCGATCCGAAACCGCCATGTATCGGCTTCGCCCTCGGCAGTTCTGCGCAGGATGCATTGATGATCGGCGAGATCACAGGGCTGACGCGGGCGGCCGTGGCGCTTGAAATAGGAGGGCGCGCCGTAGACAACGGTGCGCAGCTCTCCCAGCCGCCGGGTCTTGAGCGAGGAGTCCGGCAATTCCCTGATCCGGACGGCGAGGTCGAAGCCGTCAGCGACGAGGTCGACGGGCCGGTCCGACATGTTCACGTCGGCCTCGATCTCCGGAAAGCGCGCCATGAATTCGGCAATGGCCGGCACGACATGGGTGGCCCCGAACAGGATTGGCGCGGCGACCCTGAGCAGCCCGGAGGGCTCGACGCGCCGATTTGCCGCCTCGAGGCGCGCTTCGCTGATTTCGGCAAACGCTGGCTTGACGCGACGATAGAACGCAAGCCCCGCCTCCGTGGCCACCGACTGCCGCGTGGTCCGCCGAACCAGTTCGACGCCGACGCCACGTTCCAGCGCAGCCAGCGCCCGGTTGACCGACTGGAGCGAGCGTCCCAACCGCCGCGCAGCCGCGGTCTGGCTGCCGGCTTCGACGACAGCCAGAAAGACTTCGATCTCCTCCATCGAGCCTCCTCTCGCGCAATTTGCGGCAATGCCCGTTCGCGGCGGCCCATCGGCGCGGGACGATTCAAGCGCTGCCCACGTTCCGAGCTTGTTTCGGCGGAAGTGGGACGTCGTGCCGGGCCAAGGATCAAACGGGCTCGATCTTCAATTGCTTGATCTTCCGATACAGCGTCGCGCGGCTGAGCTTCAGGGCGCGAGCCGCTTCGCTGACGCGGCCACCATGCGCGCGCAGGGCGCCGACGATCGTCCCGCGTTCGGCGGCCGCGAGATCGGGCTCCGCCGCCCGTCCACCGAACGGCGGCAGATCAAGGTCGGCATCCGTGATCGTGCCGTCTTCCGCTGTGCAGCCGGCGAGCCGCAAAACGTGACGGAGCTGACGCATGTTGCCGGGGAACGGATAGGCCGCGAGCTGTGACCAAGCCTCGTCCGACAAACGACAATTCGGCGCCTCCTCGCGGGCGATCTGGCGAATGACATCGTCGCGGTCGGCGCGCTCGCGCAGCGCCGGCAGCCGCACCTCGATGCCGCGCAGGCGGAAATAGAGATCGGCGCGGAACGCGCCCTGCTCCGCCATGCGGCCGAGATCGCGATGCGTGGCGCTGATCAGGCGGATGTCGACGGCAACAGGCTTGAGCGCGCCGAGCGGCCAGACCTCGCGGTTTTCCAGGACGCGCAACAGGCGCGTCTGCAAGCCGATCGGCATGTCGCCGATCTCGTCGAGGAACAGCGTGCCGCGATCGGCCTGCACGATCAGGCCCTTCGAACCGTCGCGCCGGGCGCCGGTGAAGGCGCCGGCCTCGTAGCCGAACAGTTCGGCGTCGATCAGGCTCTCCGGCATCGCCGCGCAATTCAGTGCGACATAATTGTGACGCGCTCGGTTGCTGGCGGCGTGAATGGCGCGCGCGAACACGTCCTTGCCGACACCGGTCTCGCCATGCAGCAGCACCGGCAGATTGTGATCTCCGATGCGCCTGAGCCGGTTTACGCTCTTGGTCAGGCCGGGATCGCGGCCGGCGAGCCGATGCAGTGCATCGAAGCGATCGACAGGCGCATCGCGGCGCGGCGCAAGCGGGCGCGTCCTCTTGCGCAGCGGCGGCGCGACATGGCCCTGGCCCAGGGCGCTGCCGTCGGCACGGCGCAGCCGAACGACATCCTCCGCGCCACCTTCGGCCTGATGGTCGAACTCGATGTAGCGCGACAGATCAATGCCGGCGGCGATCATTCCGTCGGTGAGGCCCAGCAGTAGACGCGCGGAACGGCAGGCCCCGATGATGCGACGGTCGTCGTCATAGGCGATGAGGCCGCTGCCGCCGTCGCCGGGCACAGTGGCGATCCAGGCATTGTGGAAATGGCCACGGAAGATCGCGCCCTCCATCCGCCGCGTCGCCTCCATGGTCACAGCCAGCGCAAGCTGGTGCGCGGTGCGTTCGAGATCCTCCCGGCAGGACGTGATGTTCACCGCACCTGCGAGACGCCCGGCCTGGTCGAACAGCGGCGCCACGGCACAGGAGAACATGTGCCACTGCGCGCGAAAATGCTCGTCGCGATGCACCAGGATCGGCTTCTCCTCCGCGAGCGCGGTCCCGAGCCCATTCGTGCCCTCGAAGGTCTCGGCGAAGTTCGAGCCGGTGTAGATCTTCCAGTCCAGAAACATCTTTGCATCGGCTTCGCCCGGCAGGCGGCTGAACAGCATGGTCGCGTTCGCATCCGCGAGATTGACGCAGTAGCCAGCGTCGCGCAGCACACGGGCAAGATCGTCGAGCTCGGGCATTGCGAGCCTGATCATCTGCTCCATCGGTTCGGCGGCGTGCCGGATCTCGGCTTCGGTCAGCGTCTGTGGCGGACCCTGGCGGGCCGGATCGAGCTTGTGATTGACCAGGCAGCGCCGCCAGGAACTGGCGATCCGCGACGAGGCGTCGACGTCGGCCAAGCGGTCTGTGACCTGATTGGCGACGGACAAGACACGGGCGACATGGTTCGAGGCCGAAAGGCTGGCCATCGCGGACGTCTCCACCCTGTATTATTGTGCAAAGTCTGGCACCACGGGGCGGGATGTCAATCGGGAACCGGGAACGGGGACGCGGTGTGCTGTCTCTTCTCGTCATTCCGGGGCGATGCGAAGCATCGAACCCGGCATGACGGGAAGTGAATCATCAAAATTGCTGCACCGCCCTCACCACGTGTCGATGCACGGCCGCTTCTTCGCCGTCCTCGGCTCGGGCTTCGGCACCGATCGCAGGCCCGCCATGATCCATTGCCGGGTCTCGGCGGGGTCGATGACGTTGTCGATCTCGAACACGGAGGCGATCGAGACCGCCTTGCCGTTGGCGTAGAGCTCGGCGACCTTGTTGCGGTAGTAGGTCTCGCGTTCCTCGGAATCGGCGATCGCCTCCATCTCCTTGCGGAAGCCGAGGCGGACATAGCCCTCGAGGCCCATGCCGCCGAACTCGCCGGTCGGCCAGGCCGCGGTGAAGAACGAGGCGTGGAAGCCACCGCCGATCATGGACTGCGCCCCGAGCCCATAGCCCTTGCGCAGCACGATGCCGAACAGCGGGACGGTGAGGCTCGCGCCCGTGACGAACATGCGCGAGACGTGGCGCACGATCGCGGTCTTCTCGGCCTCCGGGCCGACCATGAAGCCTGGCGTGTCGCAAAGCGAGACGATCGGCAGATCGAAGGCGTCGCAGAGCTGGAGGAATCGCGCGGCCTTGTCGCCGGCATCGGCATCGATCGCGCCGCCGAGATGGCGCGGATTGTTGGCGATCAGGCCGAACGGCTTGCCCTCGATGCGGATCAGCGCGGTGATCATGCCGACGCCGTAGTCGCGTCGCAGCTCAAGCACGGAATCCTTGTCGGCGACGAGGTCGATCACGCTGCGGATGTCGTAGACGCGCAGCCGGTTCTCCGGGATCGCGCGGCGAAGCATGCGCTGGTCGGCGGCTTCCCAAGCCGTAACCGCGCCCTGGAAATAGGACAGGTATTTCTGCGCGACGGACGTCGCCTCCTCCTCGTCCTCGACCAGGATGTCGATGACCCCGTTCGGCGCCTGGAACGAGACGGGGCCGACCTCGGCCGGATGATAGACGCCGAGCCCGCCGCCCTCGATCATGGCCGGACCGCCCATGCCGATCGAGGCGTTCTTGGTGGCGATGATGACGTCGCAGCAGCCGAGCATCGCGGCATTGCCGGCGAAACAATAGCCGGACACCACGCCAACGACCGGCACGAGGCCCGAGAGCCTTGCGAACTGCACGAAGGACGGACCGTCGAGCCCTGTCATGCCGAGCCGGTCGGTATCGCCGGGCCGGCCGCCGCCGCCCTCGGCGTAGAACACCAGCGGCACGCGCCAGTCTTCCGCAAGCGTCAGCATGCGGTCGATCTTCTTGTGGTTCATGTGGCCCTGCGTGCCCGCGAGCACGGTGTAATCATAGGCCACGACGATGCAGCGCCCGCCCTCGGGGCCGAACTTCCCGGCATTCACCGTGCCGACGCCCATGACGAGGCCGTCGGCCGGCGTATTCTTGATGAGATCGTCGAGCTTGCGCCGACGGCGCTGTGCCGCGATGGCAAGGCTGCCGTACTCCATGAACGAGCCTTCGTCGACGAGCTGGGCAACGTTCTCGCGCGCGGTGCGCTGATTGGTGTTGCGGCGGCGCTCGACCGAGGCCGGACGGTTCTCGTCGAGCGTATTGGCCTGGCGCGCGATGAGCTCGGCGAGATCGGGGCGGATGTAGTCGAGATCGATGTCCGCTTCCGCCGCGGTGCTATCAGCCGCAACATCGAGCGGCTCGAGATAGAGGATCGGCTCGCCATGCATCAGCGTGGCCCCGTCACCGGCAAGGAGCTTCATGACCCGGCCGCCCTGCTCGGCCATGACGAGATGCTCCATCTTCATGGACTCGATCACGGCAAGCTGCTGGCCGGGGCGCACGATCTCACCTTCCTTGACTTGGACCGTGACGATGGTTCCTTGCAGGGGGGCTGCGACCATCACCGCGCCTTCGGGCACCACTTGCGCGACGTGGGCCTCCGTGCCGTGGGCGCCGCTCCGCTCGGTCGCAGCGAAGTAGAGCGGCTTTGCCGCGCCCTCGGCCGCCCCGACGAGTTTGCCGATGTTGCGGTCGATGAAATCGGTCGCAATGCGGTTGATCCTGAAATCGGGATGCGCGAGCACCGCCTGGAGGAAAGCGATGTTGGTAACGACGCCGTCGATCCGGAACTCCCGCAAGGCGCGCGAGGCTTTCGCGACCACGTCATGCCAGGCCTCGCCCGGCGTGTGCACGATCACCTTGGCCAGCAGTGAATCAAAGGCGGCACTGGTCTTGTAGCCGGCATAGCCAAAGCTATCGACGCGCACCCCCGGGCCCGACGGCGGCTCGAACACGGCAAGCACCCCGCCAGTCGGATGGGTCGCGCCCGTCTCGTCCAGCGTCTCCATGTTGACGCGAAGCTGCATGGCATAGCCGCGCGGCTTCGGGATCGATCCCTGCGCAAGTCCCAGCGAGGCCAGCGTGCTGCCTTCAGCGACCGCGAGCTGGGCGCGGACGAGATCGAGCCCGAGCACCTCTTCCGTGACGGTGTGCTCGACCTGGAGCCGCGGGTTGGCCTCGATGAAGGCAAAGCTGTCGTCTGCCGTGCCGTCGACCAGGAACTCGAAGGTGCCGAGATTGTCGTAAGAGGCCGCCGCCGCAAGCTGCTTCGCCGCCTCGATGATACGACCGCGCAAGGCATCGCTCAGCGACGGGCTCGGCGCCACCTCGATCAGCTTCTGATGGCGGCGCTGGATGGTGCATTCGCGCTCCCAAAGATGTGAAATCGCACCATGGCGATCGCCGATGATCTGCACCTCGATGTGGCGCGCCTGCCGGATCAGCCGCTCGGCATAGACGCCATCGAAACCGAACGCCGCTTTGGCTTCGGACTGGCAGCGCGCATAGGCTTCCGCGAAATCGGACGCGTTCTCCACCACGCGCATGCCGCGACCGCCGCCGCCGGCCATCGCCTTGATCACGATCGCCGCGTTGCTGCCGAGCGACGCGAAAAAGGCCGCGATCTCCTCAAGACTCGACGGCCCGCTGGTGCCGGCGATGATTGGCACGCCGCAGCGCTTGGCCAGTTGCCGTGCCGCGACCTTGTCGCCGAACAGTTCGAGCGCTGTCGCCTTGGGGCCGACGAAAGTGATCCCTGCGTCGGAGCAGGCCTTTGCGAAGGCCGCGTTCTCGCTGAGAAAGCCATAGCCGGGATGCACGGCGTCACAGCCCACCGCTTTGGCCGCCTTCACTACGGCGTCGATGTCCGGATAGGCCCGAGCGCCGCGGCCGGGGATCTCGATCGCCTCGTCCGCAACGCGCACATGCAGCGACAGCGCATCGTCCGCAGGATGGATCGCGACCGTCGCGATGCCGGCGTCGGCCGCCGCGCGCGCTATTCGGATGGCGATCTCGCCGCGATTGGCGATCAGGAGCTTCTTGAACGACATGATCCCTCTCACTCAGACAGCAGCGGGCAGGCTTGGATTGAGGTCCTGCTTCTTCACTTTGCCCGTGGCCGTCAGCGGCAGCGCTTCGATGATACGAATCTCCGGAACCTTGTAGACGGCCATGCGCTCGGCGCACCAGGCGCGCAGATCCTCGGCAGAGACGCTGCCGGCGGCCTCCGGCTTAAGTTGGACAAAGGCCACCGGCACCTGCCCCTTGTCGGGATCGTCGCGGCCGACCACGCCCGAGCCCAGCACCTTCGGGTGTTGCCCCAGCAGCGCCTCGATCTCCGGCGGAAACACGCTCATGCCCTTGACCTTCAGCATCTCCTTGCGGCGGCCGAGGAAGTGCAAGAAACCATCCTTGTCGATGGTGCCAATGTCGCCGGTGCGCAGCCAACCATCGATCAGAGACTCCGCAGTCGCCTCCGGCTTGTTCCAGTAGCTCTTGAGCAGCGACGGCGTGCGGACGCGGATCTCGCCTTCGGCGCCGAGCGGCAACAGCGCACCCGTTTCGAAATCGGTGATCTTGAACTCGGCACCGGGGACCGGTAGCCCGACAAAGATTGGCTGGTTGTTGAGGTCGAAATCGTCGTCCTGAAAGCCAGCCGTGAAGGTGTTGGAGGTGTGGGTTTCCGTCATGCCCCAGGCCGCCTCCATCAGGATTGTGCCGGTGAGGTCCTTCCAGCGCCTGCGATAATCGGCATTGAGCTTCTTGACGAAGGAGACGACGCGCACCTGCTTCAAGGACGACAGGTCGAATTCGCTCCAGCGCGGATGGTCCATCAGCTCGACCGCGCCGTCCACCGGCATCGCGGTGATCGTGACCTTGTATTTGTCGATCGCCGCCATCGCGCCGATGGCATCCCAGCGCGCGAGCAGCACCAGCGTCGCGCCGGAGAACAGCGGGAAGATCAGGCCAAAGTTCTCGCCCGCGATCCAGAATTCCGGAAAGAACGACAGGAACACGCTGCTCTCGTCGGACAGGACCGAGATGCCGTAATTGGCGGCGGCCGTGTAGACCATGTCGCGATGGGTGTGGACGCAGCCCTTGGGCATGCCGGTCGTGCCGCCGGTGTAGTTGAGCGCGGCGACATCATCGAGGCCGGGCGGCGGTAGCGGCACAGGAGTCGGCATCGCGGCGAGCGTCGGCAACAGATCGGTCGCGCCAGCGATTGCAACACGCGGCGCGCGGATCGAGTCTGGCGCCGGAAATGCCGGCCTTGCAGGCACGACGTCGGCAAAGCTGGTGACGATGATCTCGCGCAGCCGCACCTCGTCCCTGACTTGCTCGACGACCGGCATGAGCTGGTCCAGCGCGACGATCACCTCCGCCTTGGTGTCGTTGAGCTCGTAGGACAGCTCGAACGCGCGCGAGAGCGGGCTGACGGGAACGTGGATCGCACCGAGCTTCAGGATACCGAAAAACACGATGTGGAATTGCGGGCAGTTCGGCAGGAAGACGGCGACGCGGTCTCCGTTGCGCACGCCCTTGGCTTGCAACAGCGCCGCGAAGCGGTCGCTCTGCCGGTCGAGCTCCGCGTAAGTGGTGACGTGACCGTAGAAGATCACGGCAGCACGCTCCGGACTTTGTTTCGCCCAGGCGCGCAGATATTCCGTCAGGGGAACTTCGCCGTGCAGATAGTTCGGCGAGCGCGGCATGCCCTTCGGCCAAGCCTTGTCCCACAACCCGCGCAAAGCGGCGAGATAGTCCTTTTCGTTGAGGCCTGCACTCATGGCGTCTTTCCCGTGCTGCTTTTTCTTATCGTGAGGGACGCAACCTGCCATCACGCGACCTCGTTACACGTCGAGCACGGCAGAGTTCATGTCAAGGAAAACAGTTTTCCGCAGCACGGCCGATGCCGCAGCGCGGAAAAACCAGACGTTACGCCCCGACGAGGCGAATGATCCGCCGCACGGCTGACGTGATCGGCGCGATGACCGGCTCGGTGAAGATCGGCTGAAGATCGCGTGCTACTTCACCCAGCGGCCCACCGCCGATGATCACCGCCTCCGCGCCGTCCTGCGCAATGCAAGCCTCGACCGCGCCGGCAAGAGCAGTGCGCAACAGCGATGGATCACGCATCAACTCATGCGGATCGCCTTCGGCGAAGCGTGCGCCGGTGTAGTGCGATCGCAATCCCAGCGCGTCCGTCAGTGCATCGATTTTCGCTTTCAGCAGCGGCGTCGTGGTCGCCACGCCGAAGCGTCGGCCGTTCTCCGCGGCCTCCAGCATCGAGGACTCGCCGATGCCGACGGCAGGCAATTTCATCCTCGCCTTGATTCCGGCGAGACCGGGATCGCCGAATGCCGCGACGATGATGCCGTCGCACTCGCCGCTGCGGGCATGCGCGATCTCCTCGACCTCCGGCGCGGCTGCCTCCAACGCATCCGCCGAGACGATCATCGTGGGCGCACGCGTTGCCGTGGCACCGGCAATGTGGAAGCCATCCGCGGCTGCAGACTTGGCAATCGCCACCATCATCGTGGTGGTCGCCTCGAGGCTGTTCGGATTGATCAGGAGGATACGGCGGCCCGCCATGCTATCCGCCCGCCCGCGCCCGCGCGCCGATCTCCTTGAAGATCGCGGTGAGCTCGTCAACCTCGTCCTCGCCTTCCTTCGGCCGGATCCGCTGCTCCATCTCCTCGATGTGATGACGCATGGCATGGACCGCGCCGGCCTTGTCGCGGGCGAGGATCAACGCGCCGATGTCGGGGTGAGCGTCGGGCGAGCAATCCGGCTCTCCCGGCTGCTCGAAGGTCGCGATCGCCAGCGATGTCCGCAGCATCAGCTCGCGCGACATTTCCAGCAACACGCGGTTGCCGGCGAGCTTGGCAACCAGGATGTGGAACTCGGCCGTCAGCGACAGCGAGGCCCAGCGGTCATTGCGATCGTGACGCGCCTCCCGCTCCATATGCGCCTTCAGCTCCGCCTTGCCGGCCTTGTCCAGCCGGTCGACCGCGGCGCTCACCGCTGCGGTCTCGATGATCCGGCGCGCGGCAAAGATGTCCTGCGCCTCCTCCCAGCTCGGCCGGTACACGAAGGCGCCGCGGTTGGGGATCTGCATCACAACCTTGCGCGAGGCGAGATGGGACAACGCCTGGCGGATGTGAATCCGTGTGGTACCGAAGGCCGCCGCGAGCTTGTCCTCGCCGAGCTTGGCGCCCGGCTTGAGCCGCTTCTGGCTGATCGCGGTCAGGATTCCCTGAACCACCGGATCGTCGTCGATGCTGCGCGGATCGACGGCCTCCAGCTCCCTGTGCTTCGGCTCGGTGCGCTTCGGCTTGCGCTTGAGGGGACGGGTTCGCTTCATGCGTCGCTTTTACAGGATTCCGGGATGCTGCCGGAGCCCATCTTTTAGACAAACTGGCCGCGCGACTGTTTACAATATAGCCAACAGATTGGCGCCAATATTTGTTGCCTGAAAATTATTGCAATGATCGCAATGCCTTATTGGACGAGCCGCACTGGCACGGCGATTGCTAACTTCCCTCGCGCAGGACAAACAAACAATTCTTCGAAGGATGGAGCTGGCGTTGAGCGATGTACGCGGACTCTCGCTGGATCTGAAGGGCATCGGCCACGCCTTCGGCGCGACCGTTGCGCTGGACGAGATCGATCTTACCGTTGCGGCCGGTGAGTTGATCGCCCTCCTCGGCCCGTCCGGCTGCGGCAAGACCACGATGCTCCAGATCATCGCAGGCTTCCTGCGTCCGTCCCGGGGCGAGGTGCGCTTCGACGGCGCGCGGGTCGAGCATATTCCGGCCAACCGCCGCCGCATCGGCATGGTGTTTCAGAACTATGCGCTGTTTCCGCACCTGACTGTGTTCGAAAACGTCGCCTATGGCCTGCGGGCGCGCAAGACGGCGAAGGACGTGGTCGCGGCAAAGGTCGAGCAGATGCTCGGCCTCACCCAGATGGCGTCGTTTGCGCGAAGACTGCCCGGAGAGCTCTCCGGCGGACAGCAGCAACGCGTCGCGCTGGCGCGGACGCTCGCGATCGATCCGGGCCTCGTCCTGCTCGACGAGCCGTTCTCGGCGCTGGACAAGAATTTGCGCCTCGACATGCAGATCGAGATCAAGAGCCTGCTGAAGACATTTGGCGTCACCTCCATCATCGTCACGCACGACCAGGAGGAGGCGCTGTCGATGGCCGACCGCATCGTCGTGCTGAACAAGGGACGCATCGAGCAGATCGACAGCCCGGATGCGCTCTACGACCGCCCGGCGAGCCTGTTCATCTCGAGCTTCATCGGCCATACCAATCTCCTGCGCGGTACCGTCACCGATGCCGATCGCGTGCAGCTGGACGCCGGGCCCGAGATCGACCTCGGCCGTTCGACCCAGCGCAGGCGCGGCACGCAGGTGACGATCTCGGTTCGGCCTGAGAACATCGCGTTCGGCGCCGAGCGGCCCGGCGCCATTCCCATCACGATTCGCGCCACCTTGCCGCTCGGCGCCGTCAGCGTCACCGAGGGCGTCACCGCGAGCGGTGAAGCCGTGAAGGTCAGCCAGGCCCGCGCCGCCGGCATCGCGAAAGCGCAGGCCGGGGAGACGGCCTGGCTCGCGATCTCCGATGTCTCGCGCGTCAGCATTTTCAGCACGCCCGTCGACGACGTTTCCAAGTTTCAGCAAAGGAGTGTTTGACATGAGCCTATCCCGGCGATCGCTGCTCACCTCAGGTTCGGCCGCGCTTGCGGCAGCTGGTCTCGGATGGCCGACATCATCGCGGGCGGCGCCCTCGATCGTGGCAACGACCTATCCCGGCAGCTTCGATGAAGCCTTCCGCGCGGTGGTCGGACCGGCTTTCAAGAAGTCCAGCGATGGCGGTGTCACCTTCACGCCCCTGCTCGGCGTCGACCAGATCGGCAAAATCCAGGCCTCGCGCAACGCGCCGCCGTTCGATGTCGTGCTGTTCGACGAGGGCCCGCTGATCCCTGCGATCGCGAGCGGCGTGCTGGAGAAATTCCCGGTCGGGCAATCGAAGTCGTTTGCCGACATTCCAAGCGCATTCCGTCATCCCGACGGTTACGCGCCTGTCATCACCTGTCAGTTGATCGGTATCGCCTACAATCCCAAGAAGATCACGACGCCCCCAACCTCGTGGGAGGATCTCTGGAAACCGGAGTACAAGGGGCGCGTCGGTATCACCGGGCTCGGCTCGAGCCTCGGCACTGCCTTCATGGTCGAGATCGCGAAGCTGAACGGCGGCTCCGAGACCAATATCGAGCCGGCCTTCGAGGCCATCAAGAAGCTGCTGCCCAACGTCGGTGCGATCGCGGCATCGCCCGGCGCGCTGGCTGCGCTGTTCCAGCAGGGCGAGATCGATATCGCCTTCAATTTCTGGAACAACGTCGCGCTGCTCGCCGCCAAGGGCGTCGACATCGCCTTCGCGAAGCCGAAATCCGGCGCCGTCGTGATCCGCACCAGCGCCCAGATCGTCAAGAACAACCAGGATCCGAAGGCGGTGCTGGACTATCTCGACACGGTGATGTCGGTCGAAACGCAGAAGGGCCTCGAGGCGGCCCCCTGGGTGATGATGCCGACCAACAGCAAGGTGGCGCTGACCGGCGCCAATCTCACCGTCGCCAAGAGCGTCGACGACCTCGTTGCCAGCAATGTGCTGCTCGACTGGACCAAGTTCCAGCCGCTGCGCGGCGAATGGATCACCCGCTTCAGCAAGGAAGTGAAGATCTAAATGACGCCGGCAAGCACGACTGCATCACGACAAATGCTGCCGGTGATCCCACTGGCGGCGTTGTTCCTGGCCGCCTTCGTGCTGCCACTGATTGCGCTTGTCGCGATCAGTCTGTTCCGCACGCCACAATTCGCGGAGCTGTCGCGGGCGCAGTATTTGCGCTTCTTCTCGGACCCGTTCAGCATCAAGGTGCTGACGGACACGATTTGGCTGGGGACGGAGGTCGCATTGGCGACGCTGATCCTCGCCTACCCGCTCGCACTTGTTTACGCCGCGAGCGGCCAGGTCATGCGTACCTTGATCACGTTCCTGATCATGCTGCCGCTCCTGACCAGCACGGTGGTGCGCACCTTTGCCTGGATCGTCCTGCTCGGCCGCGACGGCATCATCAACACGGCGATGCTGTCGCTCGGGCTCTGGCAGGCCCCGGCTCGCTTGCTGTACACGTGGGAGGGCATGGTGCTGGCGCTGACCCAGATCCAGCTTCCCCTGATGGCGCTGCCTGTCATCAACAGCCTGCTGCGGCTCGACGGCAATCTGACGCGTGCGGCAGAAGGGTTGGGTGCAGGCCGCGCCCGCATCTTCGTCACCGTCATCCTGCCGCTGACGCTGCCAGGCGCGATCGCCGGCTGGCTGCTCGTCTTCGCCGCCGCTGCGACCGCCTTCATCACCCAGACGCTGGTCGGCGGCGGGCGCATTATCCTGATGCCATCCTATATTTACCAACAGGCGGTCGGCGTGCAGGACTGGCCGTTCTCGGCGGCGCTGTCGCTGATCTTCACGCTGGCCGTGACCGGCATCGTCTTTGCCATCGGTGCGCTGTCGCGCCGCTGCGTGCGAGGCGTCGATGCAGCGTAGCCTCATTGATCGCGCCTATTCCACCATCATTGGTACCATCACCGCATTCGGGATGCTGCTGTTGCTGGCACCGACGCTGGTCGTGCTGATCATTTCCTTCACCGGCGGCATCACGCTGAAATTCCCGCCGCCGAGCTGGTCGTTGCGCTGGTATGTCGAGCTGCTGCAATCGCAGGAAATCGTCGCGCCCGCGTTGACGAGTCTCAAGGTCGCTGCGGCGGCGACGATTCTTTCCGCAGTGCTGGGCGGCGCGGCGGCACTCGGACTGGCACGGAGCCGGCTGAAGATCGCGCGCGTCCTTGATGCCCTGTTCATGTCGCCGATGGTGCTGCCGGCGATGGCCTTCGGCCTGTCGCTGCTGCTGGTCTTCAACCTGCTCGGCATCCGCCTGTCGGCGGCGACGCTGGTGCTCGGCCACACCATCATCTCCGTTCCCTTCATCCGCATGGTCGGCGCCTCGGTGCAGCAGCTCAATCCGGTGCTCATCACCTGCTCGTTGAGCCTGGGTGCCAGCCGCTGGTACACCTTCCGCCGCATCACTCTGCCGCTGATCCGCCGCGGCATCGTCGCGAGCTGCTTCGTCGCGTTCCTCACTTCGTTCGACAATGTTCCGGTGTCGCTATTCCTCGCCGACGCGCGCACCGAGGTCCTGCCGATCAAGCTCTGGGCGATCCTCGAAGGCAGCCTCGACGTGCGCGTCGCCGCCGTCTCCGGCGTGATCGTGCTGCTGACTCTGGCGGGCCTCGTCTGCGCCGAAATCTTCGGCGGCGTCAGCCGCCAGATCGGGAGCCGCTGATCATGCCGATCGAACGCGATCTTCGCGGATATGGCCGGGCGCAGCCGGATATCGTCTGGCCCAACGGCGCCCGCGTCGCGGTGTCGCTGGTGGTGAACTTCGAGGAGGGCGCCGAGCTCGCGGTCGAGCAAGGCGATGCGGAGACGGAGCGCTATGGCGAGGTCGCCTCGACATCGCCGCCCGGCGTGCGCGATCTCGTGCAGGAGCAGGTGTTCGATTATGGCATGCGCGCCGGCCTGTGGCGATTCCTCGACGCCTTCACTGAGGCCAAGATCCGTTCCACCTTCATGATGTGCGGCCGCGCCGTCGAGCGCGTACCGGACCTTGCCCGCGCCGTGGTCGAGGCCGGGCACGAGCCGGCGGTGCATGGCTGGCGCTGGCTGCCGCACGCGCTCTATGGACATGCCGAGACGGAACGTCATGACATTGAAAAGACGCGCGACGTCATCGCCCACGCGACCGGCCTCACGCCGGTCGGCTTCATGTCGCGCGGCAGCCAGAGCGCATGGACGCGCGATATCCTGATCAGGCTCGGCTTCGCCTACGATTCCAACGCGCTCGACGACGATCTGCCCTATTGGAGCCGGTCGCCAGAGGGAGCGATGCTGGTCCTGCCCTATGGCTTCGACACCAACGACATGAAGTTCTTCCATCCCAACGGATTTGTGCAGCCGGAGGATTTTTCAAACTATGTCAGCGCCGCACTCGCCACACTGGTCGAGGAGGCGGAGCGCGGCCGCTCCGCGATGCTGTCCGTCGGATTTCATCTGCGCATCTGCGGTCGGCCCGCGCGCTTCCGCGCGGTGAAGGCCATTCTGGCCGAGCTGGCGCGGCTGGAGGGCCGGGTCTGGGTCGCAACACGCGCCGACATCGCGGCGCATTTTCGTGAAGTCGCGCGCTAGGCCGCTCGATTGCAGCACGAAGCCGGCCTGGCCGGTCTCCGCCGTCACACTGCCGCAGATGTTTGCCCAGCAATTCCGCGGGAGAACTGCCGGCATGCCGCTTCCGGGATACGAATTCTTCCAATCTAGAACACCTCGACATCGCCTCTCCGAGCGTTGACTTGAAGAGGTCTCTGGCGGAACGATCGGCACAGATCATCCGCGCCAGCTCTGCCGTGAGCGCAGCCAGAGGCCAGAAGCCCAATGCATCAATCGACACATACTGGTCCCCTCGATCTTCCTGCGCTGAGCGCAGCGGAGCGGCTCTTCATCTGGGGATTCAGGGCGAAGGCCCGCAGCGGAGGTGCCGTTCCGACCGCAGCCGATATCAAGGAGGTGTATGACCATTTCCGCGTAGGCGACGCAGTGCCCTCGCTGGAATCCATCATCGAGATATTCGCCTGCACCGCCCATACGGCCATCGAGGTACACTGCCCGACTTGTCCGCGCATGTCGGACAGCGAGCGCGAGATTCTGTGCGCCATCGCCGCAGCACAGCAGGATCGCGTCGATCTCGCCCGCGAGCGGTTCGAGCGCTGGCTGCCGCCTGTCGGCGCCGACTGGGCGCTTGCGCCGGTCCAGGGGCTTGCAACGATCTTCCGCATGGCCGGTCTCATCCTGCCCGACCGGCACGTGCGGTCTTTCAACCATGATCGGATGATGGCGATGAAGAGCTGGCTGGTCGGAAGCCCCACGCTGCACTGACGAGAACATTCACGATGCAGGATCCATGCGATTCCGCGGCAGCCCCGGACGCCGTCCGGCCGCAGCTCTGTCCGCTTCGGGCCGCGCTTGCGGCGCCACGAAGCGTCGAAAGCTACGATGACTTCTGCCGCGTCGCGCTGTCGCTGTTCCGGTTCATCGGAGCGGCCTACGCGACCGGCACATCCGATTGCTGGGAAGCGGCCTATCGCTTCGCGGACGAGGCACCTGGCGTTGCCGACAGCCCGCTGCTGGTCGCACGAGCTGCCGCGCTCGTCAGAATCCTGCGGAGCGGCCGGCCTTGCGAGCTGTGCTTCATGCCGCCGTCCTCCCGGCGCCTGTCGAAGGACGAGGCGGAGCTGATGCGGCTGCTGGCGGTGGCGCGCCGCAAGCAGCCGGGCGAGCTCGAATCCGTCGTCTGCCAGTTCGTCGGCAATGAGAACGAGATTGCGACCACGCGGGCGGTCAACGCGCTGGCGTTCTGCTGATGTTTTGACGGGTTCCAGTCGCATCTGAAGCGGCCTTGCGCTATCATATCCTCATGGAGGCGCAGTGCTCGATGCCCTCCATGAAACCTCCAGACGATCCCAGCGCGACCACCGCTGGGATCGTCATTCTGGATAGGGCCGCACGATCGGGGCGGTCCCCTCTTGAGAATTGACCGCCGGAAAGGTCTGATGGGGCGCGGGGAAAGGACTCCCGCGAATGCAGCTGCGCCGCGCACGGCGCGTCCGCCAGTCGACGAAGAGGCGGCCGAGAAGCCGGTCGAGCCGGCAGGAGAGTGACATGGCCGCATTCCGCGGGAGCTGCCTGTGCGGCGAGATCGCCTTCGAGGTCGAGGGACCCTTCGAGCGCTTCCTCAATTGTCATTGCTCGCGCTGCCGCAAGGCAACCGGGACGGCGCATTCCTGCGAGGTGATCGTGAAGGCGCAGGCACTGCGATGGCTGCGCGGTGAAGCATCCGTCATGCGCTTCGACCTGCCCGACGCCCGGAGCTTTGCCACCGCATTCTGCAAGATCTGCGGCAGCCCGATGCCGCACCTCACACGCAGTGGGCGCGAGGCGATCATCCATGCCGGCGCGTTCGACCAGAAGCTGGCCGCGACACCAGACCGGCATGTGCATTGGACTTCCCGCGCCGATTGGTACGCGCACGGGGATGCGCTGCCGGTCGAGGATTGAGGCGGCGCCCGGTTTGAACTGATACGCGTGCAATCGATGCGGATCGCGCTACCCGCCCGCAACGCACACCTCCATGATACCGTCGATCTCCGCCTTCGAGAGCACCCCTAGCTCGGCAATGAAGACGATCCGCGTCCGTGCCGCGCCCGCCGCCGGCGCATCGCCCGGTGCGAGCGTGGCGCGACCGCCGGCGAACTGAAACACCATCGGACGGCCGGGCTGCTCGATGCTCTCGAACAGTCCTTTGGCACGCGCCAGCTTTGGCGCCAGTCGATTGATGGCCTGCTGCAGGCGGGGCAGCGAGACCGGCTTGTCCGAGGTCCAGCTCAGCGTCTCGAAGCGCTCCTCTGCCGGTCGCCGCGGGCCCACGTCGCGCGGCGCGGGCGGGCGATCGACATCCGCGGGAAACAGCAGGGCGGCAGGAATCTCGCCGTGCTGCGCATCGACCACGACGGCGGGAACACGCAGCGCGCGGATGGCCGCGCGCATCCGCGCCCCCGCGCCCGCATCCGCCAGATCCAGCTTGCTGAGCGCCACGATATCGGCGACGCGCAGCTGCGACCGATGCAGCGCATCTTCAAGTGCGGCGGGCGGCCCCGTCGCGTCCATCACGCAGAGCACCGTCTCCAACCGCGCCTCGCGCAGGATCACCGGATCCATTAGATTGCGGACGATGTCGGCGGGATCGGCGACGCCGCTGGTCTCGATGACGATATAATCCGGCTTGGGATCGCGCCGCAGCAGCGTCGAGAGCGTGCGCAACAGATCGCCCTCGAGCGAGCAGCAGATACAGCCATTGGCAAGGCTGACCACGCCCTCGCTCGCGCCCGCGATCAGCTCCGCATCGATGTTGATCGCGCCGAAATCGTTGACCACGGCGGCGATCCGCCGCCCCTCTGCATGCGCTAGCAGATGGTTGATGACCGTGGTCTTGCCCGCCCCCAAAAAGCCCGTCACCAGGAGAATGGGGACCGGCATGGGTCAGCCCTCGACGACGGGGCGGCGCACCGGTTTGCCGGGCCGCGCCGCCACGTCCAGCACGCCGTCGGAGATCAGCGGCTGGCCGCTGACGACGAGATGCCGCACGCCCTCCGAGGGACGGTTCATCGCGGTGAAGGTCGCGCGGTCAGAGAGCTTCTCGTAGTCGAACACGACGATGTCGGCATCGGCGTCTTTCGCGAGCCGGCCCTTGGCGCGCATCGCCGGCGTGCTCTGCGACAGGATCTCCGCCGGGATCAGCGCGCATTTGCGCACACCTTCCAGCAGCGACACGGTTTTGCGCTCGCGCACCCATTCCCGGATGAATTTCGTGAAGCAGCCGGCCGAGCGTGGATGCGAAGTGGCGTCATCCGGCAGCGGCCAGGCATCTCCGGTGTAGGTGGTGCCGTCGGAAAGCGTCCACGGCATCGCATCGGACGCGATGGCGCCGCCGGGATACAGCACGGACATGTCGAGCAGGTCGCGGTGATGCGCATTGTTCTCGGTGTCGAGGATGTGCCAGAGCACCAGCGACGACGGCTCCTCGGCCTGCGCCTTGAGCAGCTCCTCGCGGTCGTGGAAACGGTAGCCGTCGGTCACGCGCTGCACGGAATCATAGCCGGTGCCGTTGCGCTCGACGAACTCGGGATCGCTGAAGAAGGCGGCGGCCAGCACGGTCGAGCCCGTGCCGTAGGGATAGGCCTCGACCGTAATCGGCAGACCCTGCGCCTGCGCCTTCTCGATCAGCACGCGGCAGCGCTCGACGTCGGTCTTGCTCGACGAGTTGAAATGGCAGATGTGCATGTGCGCGCCGGTGGCGCCGGCATATCCGATCAGGCGGATATAGGCTTCCGCCGCGCTCTCGGGATCGATGCGCGACATGAAGGCGACGTGGGTGAAAGTCGGCACGTCCTTGGCCGCAGCCAACTGGCACACCGCCGTCAGCTCCTGCACGCCCGCGCCCGGCGCATAGGCGTTCAGGATGCCGATACCGATGCCGCCCTCGTTCAGACCGCGGGCGAGGCGATCGAGAATGCCTGATACCTCCGCATCGGTCGCCACGTTGTCCATCCAGCGCCGATCGCGCATGGCATTGCCGAATGCTTCCAGCGAGCTCTCCGCATTGGAGCCCGTCATCGCGCCGATGCGGGCAAAGGCCCAGTTGGTGGCGGCGCCGTAGTTCAGCACGCGGCCTTTCCGCGCCTGGCGCTCGTACCAGGATGCGACCGGCAGCACGCCGGCCTCGAGATCCAGCGTCGTCGTGACGCCGTCGAACGCCTGCATGCGGTCGGCCGGGATCGACTGGCCATGCGCGTGCAGGTCGATGAAACCGGGCGCGACCACAAGCCCGGTCGCGTCGATCACCCGCTCGGCGCCGCCGAGGCCCGTGCCGACAGCGGCGATCTTGCCATCCACCACCGCCACATCCCCAACGGCGTCCATCCCGCTCGCGGGATCCACCACCCGGCCGCCGCTGATCACCAAACCGCTCATATCGTCACTCCGAAAAGCCATTGCCAAAACCTCCAAAGGCCCGGCGGCCGCTTCGGGGGCGTATCGGCGCGCATAGTGCAGATTCTGGGGAGAACGACCACCACCACCGATGCCGATGCTGCATGCTTGCAAGTAAGACCGGTGAACGCAGGAGAGTATATCGGGCCCGGAAGGCAACAACGCCGCTGCGTCAATTCGCCGGCCCAATCGCCATGCGCTCGCATCCTCGCGGCATGATTTGCCCGAGCTGTGCTTCGCTTCGCACCCTTTGAAGGAAAGGGCGCAGGGAAGGCCGGGCGCCGGCTGGCACCCATAAGACCCCTGCGCTGAACGAATGCACACGCAATGCACAGGGGAGACACAGGGCAGCCGAAACCAGGCCTTCCCTGCGCGATGGTTTGACGGCCTATGCCGCGCTCTCCCCGGAGCCGAATTCCTTCTGGCCTCCGTCACCTCAGCGAAATTCACGCTACCCGCGCCGGTTGACGCGAGTGACGCCTTCGCCAAGGCTTGACCGTAGCAACGACGGCCAGGACCACACGGTTTCGCCGTACGCAGGCATTCCTGCGTCGCCAAGGGGCTTCGCAAGACATTGAGCGCCGTTCGTCTGCGCGGTCCGTAACGCGCTCACGAGGTTCATCTCGCCCTGCACGCCCGAAAGCCGCCTTTAACGCCTCCCGCGTCCACCGCAACTCCCAGCCCGCGCTCGAAACGACGTACGACCGCCCCTATGGTGGGCTGGGATGGCCAAGACATACGACAAATCCGAATTTCGGTAAAGCGGAATCTTTTGCTGGGAGGGGGTTGACAGCGACCCGGGTGTTTTGCGGATGTTCAGTGAGGTTGAGACCCGGCGTGCGGCTCTGCCGTCTTCTCGCCCCCATTGTCATTCAGTGAGCTGGCGGGGCGGCGTTACGGTGGCAAAGTTCCCAAAGGTTCCATGTGATCGTCCGACGTCTCCTGCAACGCGACTCCTGCCATTCTGTTTCGCGCCGCACCTTCCTCGGTGGATTGGCGTCGGCAGGGAGTGCCCTTGCGCTCGGCGGATGCGCCGGCCTGGGCGCGACCGGCGCGCGCTTTGACGCATCGTCCCTCTCCGCCGATCCCACCTTGCTTGTCGCCACCACGCGCAAGTCCGCGAACGGCGGTCGTACGAAACCCTGGTTCGGGCCGGAGCGCGCGACGAGCATGACGGTCGCGCGGGCCAGGCTGGTCGCCCCGGACGAGAGCCGTCTTTCTCTCGCCTCCGTCGGACTCGGGGATTGGCGTCTTGATCGGATCGAGCCGGTGTCGGCCGACGCCGGCGATCTCGCCGCGCAGGCCGGCGGAGGAGACGTGCTGATCTATGTGCACGGCTTCAAGCAGACATTCGAAACCGCGGTGCTGGACACCGCCCATCTCTCCGATGGGATCAAGTTCCGCGGCCGGACCATCGCGTTTTCCTGGCCGTCCAGGGCAGGATTGTTCGACTATGCCTATGATCGCGACAGCGCGATGTGGTCCCGCGACGATTTCGAACGCGTGCTCTCGGCGCTCGTGTCGGCGCCAGGCGGCGGCCGCGTGCACATCGTTGCGCACAGCATGGGAACCATGCTGACGCTGGAAAGCCTGCGTCAGCTCTATGGGCGATACGGCGACACAGTCACGAGCAAGATCGGCGCGGTGGTGTTTGCCTCGCCCGACATCGACATGGACGTGTTCTCGTCGGCGATCCAGCGCATCGGTCCGCTCGCCGGCAAGATCACCGTGATCGCCGCGACGAACGATCGCGCGCTGGCGCTGTCGGGGCAGATCGCAGGCGGAATGACGAGGGTCGGCGCCGCCGAAAAGGCCGCCATCGCGCGGCTCGGTGTGCGCGTGGTCGACGCCTCGCAGGAAGGCTGGGGCATCATCAACCACGACCTGTTCCTGTCGAACGCGGAAGTACAGCGGGTGATCCGCCGTTCCATCGACGGCACGACCGCGTGAGCAGCGCATCTATGCTGCTTTCGCAATCACGGCGCCGGTGCCGTTCGGTCTCCAGAAACGCAATCATGTGTGCACACATCTTTTCGGACCGGGAAAACGATTCTCATGGGCGCTGCGGATGTGCACCTGAGATGCGGGCCGGGCGTCAAACGGTCGCTATCCGCCACGAGACGCGAAATGGCCATGCCACTCGCTCCCTGCGTCAAGCCAATGAGCGTGGCCGAAGACGAAGTATTTCGCAACAATAGAACGAGCAGGCAAGTGATCCGAAATGCGGCTCTACGAAGAAGCCGTCCCTTTGTGGCGTCGCCATCATCGTGCCCGACCGTTGAGCCTCTCGAGGTTTCCAGACCTGCTCCGTGAGAAACCGCCTCCATCGCGTACATGCAGCGCTCCTGTCCGGTTGAACATGCGCACGATGGGATCCGGTTGTCGCAGAACTTTGCCGACGGCTACCGGAAATTGTCGCGATCGGTCTCAGGTATGCTGCCTCGCACAGTTCGCGACAAAGTGGCCCTCTTTACCTGCCACCTCCTCTCCTCTGCCGTTCTTTCAATCACGTTGCTTTCAGTTCGGCTTCCGGGATCGCATCGGATCCCGAGGGACATGCGAGCTTGCGACAATTTGCGACAGAAGCGGCCTGCCGGGACAAAGTTCTGCGACAGCTTATGGCCAGGATGTCTCGGCCATGGGCGGAAATCGTTGCAGATGAGGGCAGTTCCCCGGAACAGGCCGGCACCTTGCGATCGCGATTTGAAGCCACGTTCCTTTCAGGGAAGCCATCCCGCAAGGATGTGATTTCAGCCGATCGTACGCGACAGGTACATTCTATTACGCTCTTCCGATCGGTTGGCTAATGGAATTCATCACGATGCGGAACGGAGCAATCGGATGGACTCGGCACCGCACATCGCCGTCGTGGACGATCATCGTGACATCCGCGACCTGGTCGGCAAATACTTGATGCAGCATGGCTACCGCATCAGCCTCGCGGAGAGCGCTATCGCATTGCGCCGTTTGCTCGAACGAAGTGCTCCTGACCTGATCGTTCTCGACATCATGATGCCGGGCGAGGACGGATTGTCCCTCTGCCGCCATCTGCGCAGCACCACGGAGCTTCCTGTTATTCTCTTGACTGCCATGGCGGAGGAGACCGACCGCATCGTCGGTCTGGAAGTGGGCGCTGACGACTACCTGTCCAAGCCATTCAATCCCCGCGAGTTGCTCGCCCGCATCAAGGCGGTGCTTCGGCGAGTGCAAAGCCTGCCGCCGCGAAAAGGCCGGCTGGCGAGCAAGATCGTACGTTTCGACCGGTGGACTTTCGACGTCAACCGGCGCGAATTGCTGGGAAGCGACGGCGTTGCCGTGCCGCTCAGCACGGCCGAGTTTCGTCTCTTGTGCGCGTTTCTCGATCATCCGGGCCTGGTACTCAGCCGCAACCAGCTCCTTGACCTGACAGTCGGCCGAGATGCCGATCCGTTCGACCGGAGCATCGACAATCAGGTCAGCCGCTTGCGGAAGAAGATCGAGGCCGATCCGAAAGTACCAGCCTTGATCAAGACTCACTGGGGTGGTGGATACAGTCTCGTCGCGGAGATCGGGCAACCATGACGAACTTGTGGACGCGCAGTCTTGCGGCCCGTTTCATCTGCTTCACGCTGCTGTCCCTCGTGCTGTCGCAGGCAATCGTATTCTTCATTTCCTGGGACGAGCACGGGCAATCGATCCGGAAGGCCGCCAAGGGCGAGATACTCAGCAGGTGTGCCTCGCTGGCCCGGGTCCTGGAAGCGACTCCTCAATCGCTCCAGACCGACATCCTTAATGCCAGCAACACCAGTTCCGCGAGATATTGGATATCGACCAACGGCCTGAAGGATGCCTCGGAGTGGCGAGAGGAGGCATGGGAGCGCCTGGCGCAGCCACTGCCGCGCGTATCCTTTCCCGGCCACAACGTGCCCGCCGAGGTGAGACCGGACTTCACCCGAAACGCAGCCAGGAGCAGCGGCGCCACCTCCTCCCAGTGGCTCGACCTGAGACCGGAAGCCTGGCCCCTCTCCCGGCCGGCGAAGTTCCTTTATCTCGATGACACCACCGGCATGGGCCTGGCCGTCCAGTTGGCGAATGGGGCGTGGCTGAACACTGCATTTGCCAAACCCGCACAAGACGGCTTCTGGACCTCCAAATCCACCCTCGCGCTCGGCCTTTCAGCGTTGTCGTTGTCCATCATAGCCGTGTTTGCCGCACGCGGCATTGCGCAACCCTTGCGCCGCCTCGCCGTAGCGGCCGAGGCGCTTGGCCGTGGTCAGGAGGTCGTGCCGCTGCCGGAAACCGGCCCCGACGATATCCGACGCACCGCCGAGGCATTCAATCGCATGCAGGCGCGCCTGCATCGTTTCGTCGACGACCGCACCAAGATGCTGGCTGCCATCGGTCATGATCTGCGCACACCTCTGACCTCGCTCCGTTTGCGTGCGGAATTCGTGCGCGACGAGGACGTCCGCGAGAAAATGCTTTCCACCATTGCCGAGATCCAGACAATGACAGAGGCTACCCTCGCATTTGCTCGCGAAGATGCAACCGCGGAAAATACGCGCACCTTGGATCTCTCGGCTCTCGTGGAAAGTCTCTGCGACGATCTCGCCGAACTCGGTCATGACGTCTCTTTCTCGAACGGACAGAAGATCGGCTACAGCTGCCGGCCAGACGCACTTCGCCGCGCGTGCCGTAACCTCATTGAGAATGCCATCCGCTATGGCGAGCGGGCGCGCGTTACCTTGGAGCGGCGCGCAGACAACGTCGAAATCATCGTCTCTGATGATGGACCCGGCATTCCCGATAGCGCCCGCGAGCAGGTTTTTGTGCCCTTTTTCCGGATTGAGAACTCGCGAAATCGCGAAACAGGAGGCGTGGGCCTCGGTCTTTCCATTGCCCGGACCATTGTCCGCCACCACGGCGGAGACATCGTCTTGACCAACGGGCCGAAGGGACTGCGCGCGGTCATCAGCCTGCCGGCGCAGGAGGGCGCGCCGCCTCTCGTCAGCCGCCCGATCACGGCCGCAGCAGCGAAAGACGTTATCAACGATCTCGAACCGGCATCGCGCGGCATCTCTGCGTGAAGCCCGGCGAGGTCGTGACAGACGTCAGAAGTCTGGACAAGGCTCAGCAGTGACAGATGCGGAGCCGCCGCCTCGTGGGGGATAGACTGTGCCAGCGATCGCCGCGGCATTGCCTGCCGCGAACGCTGCACATGATCGCGCGCGCCATTATTACAGGGGTAACCATTTGGTCTCGACCAGACATCATTCAGTAGCGGCATTGCCCCATCGTTGGCGCGGCCCGCGCGGCTACACCCGCGGTCACGCAATTATCCTATCGCCTGCTTCGGGTCGCGAAAGAAACGATTGTGTCAGCGGGTTTCGCGACCTGATGAGGCTTCCGGAATGTTCTACCATTTTCTGCTGGCGTCGTGGGGCACATTGGGAAACCTCAGCCCTCTCCTGACTGCGGGACGGAAACTGCGCCGGAATGGTCATCATGTCCGGGTGATGGCCGATCCGTCCATGCGTGCCGAAGTCGAGAGCGCCGACTTCGAATTCGTGACATGGCGCCGCGCTCCGACGGGAGAGGCCGCCGATCCGACAGATCTCTCGGAGATACCGCAATGGATACGCCGCGTCGCATTCGACCCCTGCTCGGCCTATGCGGCCGATATCCGGGACGAAATTCGCCGCGGGACCGACGGATGCGGTTCTCAGCTTGGACGTATTGTTCGGCGCCGCGCTCGGAGCGGAGACATCGGATGTGCCCCTCGCTCTTCTATCCCCCCATGTCAGCCTGCGGACTCTGCCGGGAATGCCGCCGGCCACGAGCGGGTTGGGCCAGCCGAAAACTCCGCAAGAGCGTGCCGAAGTCGACGTGGCCAATGCCGCCGTATCCCAGATGCTGAATTCGTTTCTTCCTCTTCTCAACCGCGCCCGCGTCGATCTGGGACTCGCCCCGCTCGCGGATGTCATGCACCTGTTCGATCGGGCTGACCGGCTTCTGCTCGCAACCAGTCGGGCGTTCGACTTTCAGGCTGATGCTCTGCCGTACAATTTCCGGTATGTCGGGCCGCTGCTCGACGTGCCGAACTGGTCCAAGGCCACGCAACCCAATTCGCGGCAGGCCGCCACCTGGCCAGCATCGTCCATGCGATCGGGGCGCCCCCGCGTCTTGATCGCTTGCAGCACCGGCGCTCAAGGCCAGCGCGATCTGTTTCAACGCGTCGTCAACGCGATGGGCATGCTCGAGATCGATGCCATCACCACCACTGGGCCCAATCTGAAGGTTACAGATCTGCGGGCTCCGCAGAATGTGCAATTGATCAGTGGCGCTCCCCATGACCTCATCATGAAAGACGTTTCTATGGTGGTGTCGCAAGGCGGCCACGGAACCGTTACTCGTTCGCTTCTCCACGGCTTGCCGCAGCTCGTTCTTCCGATGGGACGGGATCAGGCTGCGAACGCCGCGCGGGTCGAGGCCAAGGGCGCCGGGCTTCGATTGCCGCCAACGGCCTCGGAGATGGAGATCGCCGCGGCAGTGGACCGGCTGATCACCGAGCCGCAATTCACGACGACGGCTCGCTTCCTCGGCGAGGCCATCAAGGTCGATATCGATCGGTCCAGCCTCGTCGACGAGATGGAGACCATCGCCGCCGCTGGCCGCCGAATGAGACGGCCGTCTCCTGCAACGACAGCGCTTCATCGCGCCTGACGAACCTCGATGCCACCGCCCGCCCATGGTGCGGCGGCAGATGCTATACGAGACCTACATTCTGGCGATCACCCCGGCTGAATGGGTTCGTCATCAGCCACTCCTCTATCGATATCCTGGCAGACGCTGGCGACGATCTGATAGGAGCGATAGGCCGCGGCGGTGTCCTGGATGAACGTGATGATCATGAGTTCGTCTGCCTGCGTTCTCCTGATCATCGCCTGGATACCGGAACGCACGGTTTCCGGCCCGCCAACGATGGCGTAGGACAAACGATCGGGCACGGCGGCGACGGGCGCCGCAGTCGCGTCCGTCGCCGACGCCGGCAGCTTCTTGCGAAACCATTGCACCAGGATCGGCCGGACGCCGGCCATCATTTCCTCCGCTTCTGCATCCGTGTCCGCCGCGATGATAAAAGCCGACACCATCGCATGCGGAGATCGCATTGTGGCGCCGGGCCGGAAATGCGCGCGATACGCCTGCATGGCAGGTATCAAATCATCGGGCGCGATATGGGTCCCGTAGGAGAACGGCAGGCCGAGTTTACCCGCCATTGCCGCCGAGGCCGTTGAAGAGCCCAGCAACCAGACGGGTACATCGATCCCGCGCGCGGGTGCATGTGGACTGTCGCCCGATTGCGGCTCGCGCAGGAGCGCCAACAATTCGCCGAGGTCAGCGTCAAATCGCATGCGCGCATCGGGCGCCTTGCGTAGCACACGCAGCGTGTCTTCGTCCGACCCTGGTCCGCCCGTAGCGCGTCCGATTCCGAGATCGATCCGGCCGGAATGAAGCGCCGCCAATGTTCCGAATTGTTCGGCAATCAGAAGGGGTGAATGGTTGGGCAACATTGCGCCGCCGGAGCCGACGCGGATCGATAGCGTGCGGCTCGCAACATGTGCAAGCACGACAGGTGGCGCCGCATTGGTCAGCCGCGGCACGTTGTGATGCTCGGTAAACCAGAAGCGTCGATAGCCCAATGCCTCCGCATGCTGCGCTCGCTCGACAGTGCGGGCCAGGGCCTGACGTATGCCGTCGCCATTGTACTTGGGAGAAAAATCGAGCATCGAGATCGGAAGCGATCTGTCCATCATGAATCCCTTCGTGTTGTCCGGCACGGTCCTTCGGCCATGGGGCTGCCAATGAAGCGACGTCTTGACGACGCCTTCACTGGGCGCGATCTCCAAGGCCGGGGTGCTCGGCCGATATTCTGTCGCAAAGGCGCGCAACGCATAGCCTGTGCTTCTGGACAGAACGGCCAGAAGGATCGCCAATCGGCGTTCAGGCGACGGCCGCTTTCAGATGACGGGCAAGTATCTCTGCGAACACCTGTACCTTCGAGGAGATGTCGGCGCGCGAGGGATAGGTGAGTTGGAGTCTGACCGAAGCCGAAACCGGGAGGGCCTTCACGAGAGCGCCGGACGCCAACGCCGTTCTGCATAGCGACCTGGGCAGGAGGCCGATGCCCTGACCGAGCAGCGCCAGCTCGCGGATGAATGTGAAACTGTCGACCGTAACGTGGAACTGAGGCAGGACCCCGCCATCGAGGCACTGTTCGAAAAGGCGGCGCAGTTCCGGCTGCTGTGGGCCGATCAGCCGCGTTGCCTTGGCGATGCTCGCCGGAGCACCGTGACGGCGCATATAATCGGCGCTCGCATAGAAGCCCAATTCCATATCGAGCGCCCCCCGCACGACGGCATCCTGGGGATTGGCCGCACCGATCCTAAGTGCGATATCGACATTCTCGGAGACGAGGTCGAGCACCGCGTTGGTCGGAACCACATTGATCCGCATTTTCGGATATGCCGCGCAGAACTCCGCGATGGCCGGAGCAACGATCTTTGCAGGAAAGTCCGCAGGCAGCGTCATGCGGATCTCGCCTGTATGAGATGGTCCGACCTGCTTCAGATCGGCGAGTGTATCGGCCAGGGACACCAGGGCGCCCTCCGACCGCTGATACAGATCCTGCCCTTCGGCGGTCAGGGCGAAGGCGCGTGTCGACCGTCTGAACAGGCGAACGCCTAGCGAGCTCTCGAGGTTGCGAATGCGCAGGCTCACGGAAGACCGCGGCATTCCTGTCCGGCGCGCGGCTCCGGAGAAGCTGCCCGCGCGAACAACTTCAATGAATGTCTTGAGTGCGTTGAGATCCATCAGCGCACCCACAGCGAACCGTGACGTCTGATAGGATCACGGGTGAAATGGCGCGCCACCTCCGAAAGCGAGCGACGAGCCCTCCGGCGGCCATCCCTAAGCATGGACGAGCGGCGGGATCGGGAATGTTTGAGAGTCCGCATCTATCGCGGGATAGTACGATATCGGGCGCTGCCTCTTTTTCACATCCTCGTTTTCACGAATGCCCGCCGGAAGATGGGTTGGTCAAAGCCAGGATTGAGACATCCGGGGATCGGGAGACCTCCCCACCATCGCTCGTCCGATTTCCTCGCTCGAAGCGAGCGCTATGGCAGAGGTCCGACGATCATTTGATCGTGCCGTTGTGCGATACCAGGCAGGAGATTCATATTCTGCTCCCGTGGTTCAGGGATGTCGCGGAGATCGCGAAAGAATTCCTCGTGCTTTCGCGGCGTCGAAACCAGGATGTGGCGCGCATCACGGGAGCCGACATTCGTGAATCCATGAACCATGCCTTTCGGAACCTGCACGCGTGCCCCGGGCTCTACGACCTCGGTCTGGTCGCCAATGAGATATTTCAGCGTTCCCTCAAGAACGACGAACAGCTTGTCCTCGGACGCGGAAATATGGGCCGGTGCACCGAAGCCTGGCTTGATCGTCATGTCCAGAATCGTGAATGGGCTTGTGCTGGAATTGATGATCCTGGTGGTGATTCCCGCGAAGTCAGTCTGCTCGAATGTGGTTGCGATGCCAGCTTCCATGTCGGTCTCCGAGGCTCGAGTGGGCGTCGGTCCATACTTCGTCGCTCCGGCGCGCCGCGCATAGCCCAATCCTCTGGACAGACCGGCCAAGACAATCGCCAATAGCCTAATTGTCGGCCGTTTTGCCGAGCTCAGCGTGGCTCCAGTGGAGCCTGAGCGTGCGACCCCGGAAGCCCTTGAAGCCTTTCTGAAGCTCGAGATCGGCAAGTGGGGACGGATCGTCAAGCCGGCCGGAATCGACCCGCAACAGACGCCGGCGTCGAAGAGGCGGCGCCGGTTTACGCTGCCGGGAAAGCAAAAGAAAACGTCGCGCCGCCATCCGGCTCATTCGTCGCGAGGACGGCCCACAGCACAGCGGTGTTGATCAAACGCTCGATATCGACACGCTCGACCTCGCCGAGCTTGCTCAGACACTACCTACGTCGGATTTGATGGGCTATCGCGAAGCGCAAGAGAAACCGCTTGCGCTCGATACTCGGCTCCAACCTCGTCGGCGACGGAACGGGAGAAAATGGGACCAGCTAAGTGACTGAAATCGCTGGCGCTCCCTAGGGGAATCGAACCCCTGTTTCAGCCTTGAGAGGGCCGCGTCCTAACCGCTAGACGAAGGGAGCGTGAGGGCTAGCCAATAACCTCGAAATTTGTCCGCCGCAAGGACCCCGACGGGCCTTTTACGGCTCGTTGGCAAATTTCAGCCTTCCGGCCGGCTTGAGGGTGTGGGCGTCGAAGGTGCGGATCTCGGTGACGCCGCCGATGTCGAGCGTGATAACCAGCCGGTCGCCGGCGACGCCGGTCGAGACAATCCTGGCGCCCTTCGGCAGGGTGGCGATGACGTCGCCCACCGGTTCGGGCGCCCTTCCCTCCGACTTGAAAAGGCGGTAGCCCACCGCGAGCAGCACGGCGCAGATCGCCAGCGCCGTGGTCAACCCCGCGATCAGCATCATCCGCCGCACCCGCGCGAACAGCGCGGCCTGCTCGGGGGTCGGTTCGGGAACAGCGGTATCAGACGTCGTCATGGAAAGCTCTGGGTCTGCGCAAAGGTTGGAGGTGGTGGTCGCCGGCGACGAGGGCTCGTCCCGCCTCGACCGCGTGCTGGCGGCGCGCCGGCCGGAGCTATCGCGATCGAGGCTGAAAGCCCTGATCCTGGCGGGCGCAGTGCACCTGAAGGCCTCCGCGGTCCGCGACCCCGCTTATCACGTCAGTCCCGGTGATACGATCATAATCGACGTGCCGGAGGCGGCGCCCGCCGAGCCCATGGGGGAGGATATCGCCCTCGATATCGTGTTCGAGGACGACGACATCGTCGTCATCAACAAGCCGAAGGGGCTGGTGGTCCACCCCGCGGCCGGCCACGAGACCGGCACGCTGGTCAACGCGCTGATCGCCCATTGCGGCGCCTCGCTGTCCGGCATTGGCGGGGTGCGCCGGCCCGGCATCGTGCACCGGCTCGACAAGGACACGACAGGGCTGATGGTGGTCGCCAAGAACGACCTTGCGCATGCCTCGCTGTCAGCCCAATTCGCCGACCACGGCCGCACCGGCGCGATGCGCCGCGGCTACATGGCCTTTGCCTGGGGGGTGCCGAACCGGCATCGCGGCACGGTCGATGCGCCGATCGACCGCCATCCGCATGCGCGCGAGAAGATGGCGGTGCGCCAGGGTGGCCGCGAGGCGGTGACGCATTGGGAGATCCTGGAGAGCTTCGCCGGGCGCGACGGAAAGCCGGTCGCCGTCCTGCTCGCCTGCGAGCTCGAGACCGGCCGCACCCATCAGATCCGCGTCCACCTCGCCCATATCGGCCACCCCCTGATGGGCGATGCCGTCTATGGCCCGCATTTCAAGACCAAAGCCAACCAGCTGGCGCCTCAGTCGCAGGCCGCTTTGGCGGCGCTGGGGCGGCAGGCCCTACATGCTTACCTGCTGGAATTGGAGCACCCAAGGACAGGAGAATTACTCCACTGGGAAGCGCCACTGCCGGAGGATTTGCTTCTCCTCGAATGCGCCCTCAAAGCGGCGCTATGACGCAGGCCGTTTCAGAAAGTCTTTACATTACAAAAAGTTATAGCTGCCACACGGGGACGTGACGTCAGCAATCCTTCCCTTTTCGACCCCCGATAGGGTATATTGCGTCTGCGTTGAAATGACCAACGCGGAACATCGCAGCTACGGCCGGCTTTAACACAGCGGTCGTCTGCCTGGCCCGCCGCTATCGGGGGCCTGAACCTTTTTGGAGGGCGCACTATGGCCCGTACCGCTGCTTTGCCGGTCCTCAATGGAGAATCCGGCCTTTCTCGCTACCTCGCCGAGATCCGCAAGTTTCCGATGCTGGAACCCCAGCAGGAATACATGCTCGCCAAGCGTTGGCGCGAGCATGACGATCGCGACGCGGCGCACCAACTCGTCACCAGCCATCTCCGGCTCGTGGCCAAGATCGCCATGGGCTATCGCGGCTACGGCCTGCCGATCTCCGAGGTCGTCTCGGAAGGCAATGTCGGCCTGATGCAGGCGGTGAAGCGTTTCGAACCCGAGAAGGGGTTCCGTCTCGCCACCTACGCCATGTGGTGGATCAAGGCGTCGATTCAAGAGTACATCCTGCGTTCCTGGTCGCTCGTGAAGATGGGCACCACCGCGAACCAGAAGAAGCTGTTCTTCAACCTGCGCAAGGCGAAGAGCAAGATCAACGCGCTGGACGAAGGCGATCTCCGCCCCGACCAGGTGAAGATGATTGCCAAGCGCCTCGGCGTCACCGATCAGGACGTGATCGACATGAACCGCCGCCTCGGCGGCGACGCGTCGCTCAACGCTCCGATCCGCGACGACGGCGAAGCTGGCGAATGGCAGGACTGGCTGGTCGACAACACGCCCAACCAGGAAGCCATGATGGCGGAGCACGAGGAGTATGATCACCGCCGTGATGCGCTGAACGGCGCCATGGGCGTGCTCAACCCGCGCGAACGCCGCATCTTCGAGGCGCGCCGCCTCGCCGATGAGCCGATGACGCTGGAAGACCTTGCCGCCGAGTTCGGCGTGTCGCGCGAGCGCGTCCGCCAGATCGAGGTCCGCGCCTTCGAGAAGGTGCAGTCCGCGGTCAAGGGCACGATCGCAAGGCAGGAACAGGCCGCGCTGGAAGCCGCGCACTAAGCGGCAGTTCAGCAGAAGAGATTGGCGGATCGAAAGAGAGAAAAAGCCGGCGGCAACGCCGGCTTTTTTGTTTGCGTGACACGGTTCGGCGGACGGCGCTCCGCTGTCATTCCGGGGCACGCGCGCGAGCTATGGTGCGCAATTGCGCACCTGAGAATCCATCAGGCCGCAGAGTTGGTGGACGAATGGATCCGGGCTCGCGACTTCGTCGCGCCCGGAATGACGGAGGAGACTACTCTCCCCACTGCCTTGCCAGCGTCGCGAGCGTGCAGCCTTCGCAATAGCGCGCGTCCTTGTAGTCGATCCAATTGTGCGCATAGACGCGATCAAGCGGGATGCCATAGCGCGCGCGCAGCACCTGCACGAGAATCTTCCACGCCGCGACCTGCGCCTCGGTCGGCTCCGTCGTGACATCGGGATAGTTGCCGGCGAACTCGACGCCGATCGAGTTGTCGCGCACCACCTGGCGGTAGGTCGAGCTGTTGTCGATGTACTTGTTGTCGTTGCGGTTGGCGCCATCGCCGTGGGTCGGCACCAGGTTTTCGGCGACGGCCCAATAGACCGTGCCGTCGGTCTCGACCCAGACCGTGACGCCGCGCCGTGTCGGGTTCTTCGCCTGCGCTTGCGCGCCGCCGCGCGCCGAGCCCGCAGGTCCCTCGGTCTGGTGCACGATGATGTTGCGCCAGGGCTTGGCGTTGCGGACGTCGCCCCACGGCGCCAGCCAGACGATCTTCAGGCCGGGAATGTCGGGCGTGCCGGAGGCGCGCGCGAGCTTGACGAGCTCGGCGTCGTCAGCGGCGGCGGGACTGATCAGAAGAGCGGCGAGAATGACCGCGAGCACGCGAAACATCATATGCAAGGCCCAGTGCGATCCAAGCCTAGCAGGCTTTACGCGAATTTCCTCAACGCCTCGATCGTGTCGGGCGAAAGCGGCGGCGGGGCGGGATCATAGATCGCGAAATCGTTCTTGCCGTTCTTCTTGGCGGCATAGAGGGCATGGTCGGCGTTGGCCATCAGGCGATCCGGGAACTCCCCGACGTCGCAGTCCCACTGCGCAACCCCGATCGAGATCGCGATCGGAATGTCGTTGCCGGTGCAGGTGGCGGCATCCTGACGGCAGACCTCGATCACGCGGCGGGCGATCGCGGAGGCCTCGCACAAGGACGAGGACGGCAGCACGACGCAGAACTCGTCGCCGCCGGTGCGGGCGAGCATGTCGCCGGGCCGGAGGCGCGTCTGCGCCATCAGGGTGAAGTGCTTCAGGCAGGCATCGCCGGCGGCATGACCATGCGTGTCGTTGACGGTCTTGAAGCCATCGAGATCGATCAGCAGCAGCGAGAACGGCGCGCCGCTGCGCGTCGAGCGGGCGCATTCCTCGGTCAGGCGCTGCAAGAGATGTCGCCGGTTGGCGACGCCGGTGAGATCGTCGAGCAGCGCAAGGTCCGCAACCTCGTTGCGCAGCCGCTCGATCGCCATGAGCAGACAGGCGAAATTCCAGCCCATGGCCAGGAACACCAGGAGCAGGATCATCACAGCCTGCAGGCCGTTGAAATTGATCGCGGTGATGGCGCCGCCATAGCCGAGCAGCGCCGCGCCGGAGCGGACGACGTGAATGGACAGGAGCAGAAAGCCCACAATCGCAGCGAGGCGCGCCCCCGGATTCTCCCGGCCGTTCTGCTGACCGAGCAGCAGCGGCAGCATCAGCGCAATTGGGGTCGATTGTGCCAGCGAGTAGATCACGACCCGCATCGGCATGTTGTCGGTGACGACCAGGAAGAAGGCGAGACCGGCGCTGGCTAGGACCGAGTTGGCGATCGCCGCTGGCCAGGACACCGGGCGGTGATAGAACCGGGCGACGCCCATGCAGGCGAGCCACGACGAAAAGATCATCAGGCCGCCGCCGCCGATCAGCGGAAAGCGTGGATCCATGACGTCACGCAGCATCGAGATGGCCGCGCCTGCTGCAGCCAGCACCGCCGCCGCCGTCCAGTACCGCGCCGCCTCGAATTTGGGATAGGCGCGCGCCACATAGGCCCAGACCAGGCCCAGCGCCAGGAAATTGATGACGATGACGGTCCAGAGTGTCGGCACGCTCAGCATGGCGACTGCGGGACGTGCATGGTCCCGCCCTCTTCGTTTGGCAACTGCCCGTACATACCCGCCCCCGTGTTCTTGCGGGCGATCATGTGCGCGGCGCGCTTAATGGAGTCTCACCGCAATCGCGCAAAGTCGGGCGTTGGTTTTGGATTGATGAATCCGCGAACGGATTGCGGCATCGTTAATCAAACCTTGCTGCGGAGAGCGGGCGGCGACGCAGCGGATTCGGGGCCAAAGATCACCCAAAACGCATCTGAGCTGTGGATAACGCAATGACGGAGATATGACGGCGCGGGGCAGCCGGCTCCGAATCTGCTGAGTTTGTCATCGAGGATGTTGCGAGGCTGGCCCTCCGCCGAGCATCCCTCGTGTCGCGTTCCACCATTAACCCCTAAGAGGATACTATGGCTAAGAAAGCGAAGAAGGCGGTGAAGAAGAAGGCGAAAAAGGCCAAGAAGGCGAAGAAGAAGTAACGAGGCTTCTGTTTCTTTGCCCGGGTGGAGTCTCGCTCCGCCCGGGCGTCGGGTATAGTCGGGCAGGTTGGAAGGTGGCGGGCGCAAAGCCCGCTTTTTTATTGGGTAAGTGTCCGAGGCGCGTTGCCTGGGACAAGCCGGGGCATGACGACGTTTCGAGAGGTGAAGAGAAGACTCTACCGCTCCGCAAACGCAAGCTTGGCACCGAGCGCGGCAAAGCCGGCAGCAAAGCTCCGCCGCAGCCAGGCCATGACGCGGGGACGGGAGATGACGCGCTCGCGCACGGAGGCAGCGCAGAGTCCATAGAGGACGAACACCGCAAAGGTCATGCCCATGAAGGCGCCGCTCAGTTCCAGCATGCGAGCCAGCACATGGACCTCGTCCGCCGCGATGAACTGCGGCAGGAAGGCGAGGAAGAAGATCGACAGCTTTGGATTGAGGATGTTGATCAGGAAGCCGGTGACGATGACGCGGCCGCTCGACCGCTCCTTGATCTCGCCGCCGACCGCGAGCGCCCCCCTCTCACGCAGCGCCTGCCAGGACATATAGAGAAGATAGGCGACGCCGCACCATTTCAGCACGGCGAACGCGAGCGCGCTGGTGTGGAGCACGGCGGCAAGGCCGAGCATCGCCGCCACCATGTGCGGCACGATGCCGAGCGTGCAGCCGAAGGCGGCCGCTATACTCGCGTGCGAGCCGCGGGTCAGCGCCGCCGCGAGCGTGTAGAGCACGCCGGTGCCAGGCGATGCCACGACGATGAGCGAGGTGAGCAGGAAGGACAAGGTCATGGACCGACCTTATCACCGCGGCTCGCGGCGAGAAAGCGCGCCCGCGGGGCAGCCGTCAGGACAGCTGAGCGAGCTCGGCCTCGCGCAGCACGTCGAGCGGCGCCCAGGGTTTGGCCCAGAACTTGGCGCCATCGGGCAAGGGCTGCTTCAAGGGGCGGCCGGAGGTGACGACGACATCGAGCTTCGGATTGCGGTGCTTGGCGACGTGCGCGAGCTCGACACCGTTCATGCGGCCAGCAAGCTGGACGTCGGTCAGCATCAGACAGAGCGCGCCTGCGCTCTTGTCGAGCACGCGCTCGGCGGCCTCCGCGCTTTCGCACTGGATGACCTGGTAGCCGCTCTCTTCCAGGAGAACGCAAAGCATCTCCCGCTGCATGACGTCGTCTTCAACGATCAGCGCTGTCGCGCGAAACGGCTTTGCTTGTCCCATCGGCGGCTCCCAATGCATGCCTCCATAACGCATGTTAAAAACCGAGGCCGGCAACGGTTCGGTTTCATTTCAAAAAAAAGTAATTCATAGTTCCACGTTCGGGGACTTGACGGGGGAATTCATGACGAAGATTCGGGGCGCCGCCGCCATCACGGGAGCCGCGAGCGGCATCGGCCGGGCGCTGGCGGTTGAGCTGGCGCAGCGCGGCTGCGATCTCGCGCTGGCCGACCGCGACGAGGCCGCATTGAAGATGGTCGCGGCGGAGATCGGAACAACGCGAAGGGTCAGCGTGCATCGCGTCGATGTCGGCGAGCCCGCCGACATCGCGCAGTTCGCAAGCGAAGCAACCACCGCGCATCCCGCCCTCGGCATCGTCATCAACAATGCCGGCGTGGCGCTCATGGGCTCGTTCGAGGAGATCGACCAGGCCCAGATGGACTGGCTGTTCGACATCAATTTCTGGGGCGTGGTGCACGGCACGCGCGCCTTCCTGCCACATCTGAAGACGCTGGCAGAGGCACACATCGTCAACCTCTCCTCGATCTTCGGCATCATCGCGCCGCCGGGGCAATCGGCCTATGCGGCGGCGAAGTTCGCGGTGCGCGGCTTCTCCGAGAGCGTGCGGCACGAGCTGGCGATGGCGGGAAGCCCGGTCAAGCTGTCGGTCGTCCATCCCGGCGGCGTCGCCACCGCGATCGCGCGCAACGCGCGCACCGGGATCGGCGTCACCGACAATGCCCGCCGCGCGCAATCGATCGACCGGTTCGAGAACGCAGCGAAGACCACGCCAAAGGATGCCGCGCTGCGCATCATCAGGGGCATCGAGAGGAACGAGCCGCGCATCCTGATCGGCAACGACGCCCGCTTCATGGACCTGTTGCAGCGCTTCCGCCCGGCAACGTACTGGGCGCCGCTGCAGCGGCGACTGGAGAAGATGGCGAAGGGGACGTGAGGAGAGACAATGTCTCTCCACCGTCATTGCGAGCGCAGCGAAGCAACCCAGACAGTCTCCGCGGAAAGACTCTGGATTGCGTCGCTGCGCTCGCAATCGAGTGTGGCTGGCGGCGCGCCGCTCCTCACTGCCCCGCCAGCCGATCGGCGAAATACCCGATCGTCTTGCGATAGACCACCGCCCTGTTCCATTCGCGCATCGCCTCGAAGTTCGGCGTGCCTTCATCATAGGGCTGGCCCATCTTGAAGCCGTTGGTGTGCAGGAGGTTCGCGGTCGAGGCGAGCACGTCGGGGACGCTGTGGCGGAGGTCGACATGGCCGTCGCCGTCGAAATCGACGCCGTACTTGATGTAGGACGACGGCAGGAACTGGGTCTGGCCGATCTCGCCGGCATAGGCGCCGATGAGGTCGCGCAGCGGCAGGTCGCCGCGCTGCACGATCTTGAGCGCGGCGAGCAGCTCGCCCTGGAACAGATCGGTGCGGCGGCAATCATGCGCGAGCGTCGCCAGCGTGCGGATCACCGGCAGCTTGCCGGTGTCGCCCTTGCCGAAATCACTCTCAAGACCCCAGATCGCGACCAGGATATAGCGCGGCACGCCGAATTGCTGCTCGACGCGGGAGAGCAGCGCGGCGTGACGCTGGAGCATCGCGCGGCCGCCATTGATGCGGCCGGGGCCGACACGTGTCGAGACGTACTGCTCGAAGCTCTTCTTGAAGGTGTAGCGCTGGCGCCGGTCGAAGGCGAGCACGGCAGCGTCCTGGGTCACGCCGCCGAGCGCCGCATTGGTCACGCCCGCCGAGACGCCGGCCGCCTGTGCTTCCTGCGCCATGCTGGCGACAAAGCTGTCGAAATCGCCGCCGCAGCGGGCGGCCTGCGCCGACCCGCCGGTCAGACAAACGACGACGGCGGCGGCGAGAAGCGGTCTCAGCATGTGCAGCAGTTCCTCAAATTCCTTGCGCGAAGCAGGCAGCCGATCATGCCCGGGAACGCAGCGAGCGTCAAAGCGGCAGGCTTGATCCGCATCAAACCGCCTCACGCCGTGCTTTCTAGATTGAGGCAAACAGGAGAACCGCACATGACTGGAATCACCTTGACCGCCGAGCAGATCCGCAATGCCCCCGCCCCGGTGCGGCAATGGATCGAGCAGGAGGTGATGGCCACACTCGGGCTGGCGCCACGGACGCCGGAGGCCGCGCCGCCACCACAGGCGGCCCATCTCGTCGCCTGCAGCGTGGAAGACATGGCCGGCGTGCTCGAGCACATCCGCGGCGTGCTTCCTGCGGTGAACGTGCTGTTCGAGCTCGGCCGCCCCGGCATCAGCTTCGGCCGCCCTGCGGTAATGACGTTCCGCCTGATGGACATCCTGCATCACACGCGCCTGCAGGATATCGGGCAGGTGATGACGTGCCTTGAGATGATCAACCAGGCGCTGACCGAGGTAAAGAAGGACCCGTCGGCTCGGTTCTGCGGCTTCGACAATGAGGGGCACTGCCTGATCGCGCCGCAGACGCAAGTGAGCATCGCAACGCTGTGGCAGACCATGATGGAGCGCCAACAGGCCGCGCAGGATTCGGGCAGCCGGGTCGCACCGGCGGCGTGAGGCGGATGATATCGTCGCGCCCCAGAATGACGAGCGGAGAGAGTCGGCGCTAGAATGCCGATGCCTGAGCAACCGTCAGTCACTGCATCAAAGCCGGCGCGAAGCAACCACCCATGTCCAACCATCAGCATCCTCGCCGGGCAACCCCCGCCCTCCTCCGCATCCCGCTGTTCCGCCTGCTCGCCATCAATCTCGCCATCGGCGCCGGCGCCGCCGCGCTGCTGGTTAGCGGCCTGCTCTGGCTCAATCCCGGACATCTGCGAGCTGATCTTCGCCGACCGCGCGCCCGGCGTGGCGCTTCTCCTGCTGCTCGCATCCTTTCTCATCACCTTCGGTTCCGCCGCGATGGGCACCGCGATCATGGCGCAGGGGCGCAAGGAGGACACCGACAAGGGCGGCGGGCACGGATCGCGACTCGCCGTGCCGGAATTGACGCAGCGCACACACACGCATTGAGATACGCGTTCGGAGGATGGCACCGGCTTTGCTTTGCAATCACAGGGCACGCCGGCGGGAATACGTGCAGGCCAACGCGTTTTCCTACAGAGCGCCTCGCTCTCGCTGGGTCGCAAGAGCAAGCGAGATGAACAAAATGATTTGGCAGCTCAAAGCATGTCTCTATGCATGACCATGTCGCACATCGGAACAAACGCATATCTGATGCGCTGGCTGCGACATCGGCACCACCACGATTTACCTTGCCATCGCAGCGCGCCTTCTATAGTATTCTATCTTAGGTTGTCGCCCTGCCAGCCCCGGGCGGCGCTGAAGACCAAGATAAACGGCGGGCTTCGGGCCCGCCGTTTATTGGAGACGAAAGTCTTCTCGAAGGGCCGCAGAAGATCTCTGGCTCCTCCTTCCTCCCCACATCAGGTACCTTCACAGCCGCGCCAAGCCCGCCGCGTTCGGACGCGGCGGAGGTCGATCAGCGCCAAAGTCATTTGACTGCGGCGTGGCTATCGACGAAAAGCCGCCATGGCCAAGAAACCCGGTACCAATCTCAAAGGCGAATTCGCCTTCTTCAACGTCGTCTATGAAGACGATTCCCAACGCTCCAACCGCCGCGTGCCCGCTGAACTCCTCGGCGGCCTCGACGGCGACGAACCCGCCCGCGGCTTCATCATGGAGCAGGACCGCGAGATCGCCGAGAAGAGCGGCCGCCCGCCACTGGAGATCAAGCGGATCGAGCGGGTGGGGGCGAAGAAGAAGTAGCGCGGTTGGACGCGTGATACTCCAAGCTCCAACGCAAACAAAAACGGCGGGCTTTCGGCCCGCCGTTTTTGTCTGGGGTGGATGCCCGGGTCAGGCCCGGGCATGACAATCCGAATTAATTGTCCAGGAAGCTCCGCAGCTTCCGCGACCGCGACGGATGCTTCAGTTTGCGCAGCGCCTTCGCCTCGATCTGCCTGATGCGTTCGCGCGTCACGCTGAACTGCTGGCCGACTTCTTCCAGCGTGTGGTCGGTGTTCATGCCGATGCCGAAGCGCATGCGCAGGACGCGCTCTTCGCGCGGGGTGAGCGAGGCCAAAACGCGCGTGGTGGTCTCGCGCAGGTTGGACTGGATCGCGGCGTCGATCGGCAGGATCGCGTTCTTGTCCTCGATGAAGTCGCCGAGATGTGAATCCTCCTCGTCACCGACCGGCGTCTCCAGCGACAGCGGCTCCTTGGCGATCTTGAGGACTTTTCGCACTTTCTCCAGCGGCATGCCGAGCTTTTCGGCGAGCTCTTCCGGCGTCGGTTCGCGGCCGATCTCGTTGAGCATCTGGCGCGACGTGCGCACGATCTTGTTGATCGTCTCGATCATGTGCACGGGGATACGGATGGTGCGGGCCTGGTCCGCGATCGAGCGCGTGATCGCCTGCCGGATCCACCAGGTGGCGTAGGTCGAGAACTTGTAGCCGCGGCGATACTCGAACTTGTCGACCGCCTTCATCAGGCCGATGTTGCCTTCCTGGATCAGGTCGAGGAACTGCAGGCCGCGGTTGGTGTACTTCTTGGCGATCGAGATCACGAGGCGGAGGTTGGCTTCCACCATCTCCTTCTTGGCCTGACGTGCCTCGCGCTCGCCCTTCTGCACGGAGTGCACGATCTTGCGGAACTCGACGATCTCGAGGCCGGTGAGCGCGGCGAGCTGATGCACCTCGTGGCGAAGGTCCTTGATGCGGTCCTTCTCGTGGTGGACGAAATTCTTCCAGCCTTTTGCGGACAGCTTCGAGACGCGGTTGAGCCAGCGCGGGTCCAATTCAGAACCCGTGTAGTTGCGCAGAAAATCCTCGCGCGCGACGCCGTGGCTGTCGGCAAGGCGCATCAGGCGGCCCTCATGCGAGACGAGGCGCTTGTTGATGTCGTAGAGCTGCTCGACGAGGCTGTCGATACGCGCCTGGTTGAGGCGCAGCGACTTCACCTCGACGATGATCTCGTCCTTGAGCTTCTTGTACTTGCGCTCCTGGTGCGGCGAGAGCGACTCGTTCTGGAGCTGGTTCTGGATGTCCTGCTCCTGAAGCTTGCGCAGCTTCTTGTAGCTGTCGGCGATCTTGTCGAAGATCTCGACCACCTTCGGCTTGAGCTCGGCCTCGATCGCCGCGAGCGACATCTGGTTCTCGAACTCGTCGTCGTCCATGTCGGCTTCGGCGGCGGCCTCGCCCGGATCCTTCTCCTCGCCGGCCTCGGCGCCAGCGGCTGCAGGCGCGGCACGGAACGGGGTCGGCGCCGGCGGCGCCGCAGGCGGCGCCACATGCGCGGGCGCAGCGGTGGCGGCGGCCTCGCCGCCCTCGGCCGAAGCTTCTCCGGCCTCGCCGCTGGGACCTGCGATCATCGCATTGTTCATTCCGCCCTTGGCGTCCGGGCCGGCATAAGTTGCTTCGAGATCGATGATGTCGCGGAGGAAGATCTTGCCCTCGTTGAGCTCGTCGCGCCAGATGATGATGGCCTGGAAGGTCAGCGGGCTTTCGCACAGCCCTGCGATCATTGCCTCGCGGCCGGCCTCGATGCGCTTGGCGATCGCGATTTCGCCTTCGCGGGAGAGCAGCTCGACCGTGCCCATCTCGCGCAGATACATGCGCACGGGATCGTCGGTACGTTCGCCCGGCTCGCTTTTCTTGACCTCGGTGACGGCCTTCTGGGTGACCTCGACGAGCTCGTTATCGGTCTCGTCGTCGCCCTCGTCCTTCTCTTCCTCGCCTTCGGTGTCGTCGGCTTCCGTGACGTTGATGCCCATGTCCGAGAGCATCGACATGATGTCCTCGATCTGTTCGGGCGAGGTCTGGTCGGACGGCAAGACTTCGTTGAGCTGATCGAAGGTCACGAAGCCGCGCTTCTTGGCCTGCTTGATCATCTTCTTCACGGCGGCGTCGGACAGGTCGAGCAACGGCGAGGGCGCGTCCTGGGAGTCCTTCTCCGGCGCATCCGCTGCCTTGTCGTCTTTTTCCTTGTCCTTCGCCTGCAGCGTCTTTGCCTTGGTGGCCATCCATTGCTCCTAAACGCGCTTCACGCGAGACGCCCGCAGCGCCTGCCTGAATTCACTTGAACCTGTTGCTCGACGCTCTCGCTTCGGCAGCTCTCGACACGGAAAGGGCGGCGCACAAACCTCTCGCCCCCCCAACTTTCTCTCGCCGGAATTGCCTAACGCTTCGTCAGCCTCTTTGTCGCGGCGGGTGCAGGTGTAGTGCCAACAGCGATTGCGCGGATTCATTCCTGACGCGTCTGTTCTGCCTGCGGCCGCCTCTGGGCCAAAGTGCTACAAGACCGTTAAGCCTCGATTAACCCTGTTTGTGCCGCCAAACCTTGGATTTGGCGAGTCTTTTAGCGGTTCCGACCCCGGCCGTCCGCATGATTCTTTCATCATACGCTCTTCTGAAGCCGGCCCGACAGCTCGCCAAAACCCTCGATCAGGGCCTCGGTGCCGTCGACCTCGGCCATCCGGGCCTTGACGTCACGGAGCCATGCCAAATTGGCCTCGCTGGGATCCTCCCCCAAGGCCAGCTCGGCGTCCTTCAGCTCCCTAAGTAGTGAATGCCATTGCCGATGCAAGACAACGAGCTGGTGCCACGTCGCAAGAACGTCATCCCGCGCCGCGCCTTCGCGGGCACCCCACACCGCCTGGGTCGTGATGCCATTCTCAACCCTTTGAAGAACTTGGGAAAATCCGCCCCGATCGAGATCGCCACGCATCTTTTCGGCCTGCTCGCCGGGCTCCGGCAAATGATGGTGGTCGTTGGCGAAGGCGGCGATGATGCCGGCCCGCAGCTTATGGGCCTCCGGATGGGCCAGCTCCAGGGCGGCGACCTCCTCGAGGTGGTCGTGCAGCAGCCAGGGGTGGTTGATCAGACATTGCAGGATCAGGGCCTCTCGGCGGGAGATCGCGCTGCGCTGGCCCTTCATGATCGGGCTTGCCGCCAGCTGGGGGCTCGCCGCCTGATAGGGGCCGGACGGGAGCGGGGTCGGGCCGGGGGCGCCGCGGCGGCCGCCGCCAAATCCCTGTCCACCAAATCCCTGGCCGCCGAATCGATTCGCGCTTCCCCCTGCCCTCGGCTGGAACGGCCGGCCGCCGCCGGAGCGGAAATTGCCCCGGCCGCCATAGCCGCGTCCAGCTTCGGGCGCGAAGGTGCGCTGCAGCCGCTCGACGAATTCGTCGCGATAATAGCGCCGCACCACCTCGTCGCGAATGCCGTTGGTGAGCTCCCTGATGCGCGCCTCCAGCGCGGCGCGGCGCTCGGGGGTGGCGAAATTGCCGCCTTCGAGCTCGCGCGACCAGATCATGTCGGCAAGCGGTCGCGCCGCCCCGATCACCTCCTCGATCGCGCCGCGTCCGCCGGAGCGCACGAGATCGTCGGGATCCTGCCCCTCCGGCAGCAGTGCAAAGCGCAGGCTCTTGCCGGGGCTGAGGAACGGCAGCGCGAGATCGGCGGCACGGTAGGCCGCCTTCTGGCCGGCGCGGTCGCCGTCGAAGCAGAGGATCGGCTCGTCCGCCATCTTCCAGAGCAGCGCGAGCTGGCTTTCGGTCAGCGCGGTGCCGAGCGGCGCCACCGCACCCGCAAAGCCCGCGGTGACCATGGCGATGACGTCGACATAGCCTTCGACGACGATCAGAGCGCTGCCGTCATGCGTGGCCTTGCGCGCGGTCTGGTGGTTGTAGAGATTGTCGCCCTTGTGGAAGAGCGGCGTCTCCGGCGAGTTCAGGTATTTTGCCGGAACGTCCTTCTCCAGCGCGCGTCCGCCGAAGGCGATGACGCGGCCGCGCAGATCCGTGATCGGAAACATCACGCGATCGCGGAAGCGGTCGTACGGCACGGGGATGTCGTTGCCGGCGACGAGCAATCCCGTCTCGACCATGTCGTCGACGGAGATGCCGAGCTTGCCGAGATGCTCCTTCAGCGCGAAGCGATCGGGCGGGGCATAGCCGAGGCGGAACTGCAATTGCGTCCCCGGCGAGATGGCGCGGTCGGCGAGATAGCCGCGCGCCTTGGCGCCGAGACGCGAGGCCAGCGTCTCCGCGAAGAATTTTGCTGCGAGATCCATGACGTCATGCAGCGATTTGCGTCGCTGCTCGTGCCGCGCCGCATCGGGCGTCACCGCCGGCAGCGGCAGGCCCGCCATGTTGGCGAGCCGCTCCACGGCCTCGGCGAACGGCAGACCGTCGGTCTCCATCACGAAAGTGATGATGTCGCCGTGCTTGCCGGAGGAGAAGTCGTGGTAAAAACCCTTCTGGTCGTTGACGTAGAAGGACGGCGTCTTCTCCTGCTGGAACGGCGACAGCCCCTTCCACTCCCGCCCCGCCTTCTTCAGCTTGACGCGCTTGCCCACGACTTCGGAGACCGAAAGCCGGGCACGAAGCTCGTCGAGGAACTGGGGCGTGAAGCGCATGGATTTTGTCTAGCGCGAAACCGGGTGAGTCGGCGAAAGATCAGGGATATAGGTGCGGCGCGGCCAAAGGCCAGGTTTGTCGGGTTTATCCGGGTTATTCGACCTATGCACAGGCCTTGGCCCCCGTCATTCGGGGGCGCCTAGCCCCCTCACCCAGTGCGCCCGTATCTTCGGCCGGCCTCGACGGATGACGGAGCGGGCGCCCGGAATGACAGAAGGCTTGAACCGCGCCCGGTTCCACGCTTCCATACGCCCATGTTCAAGACCTTTCGAGGCGGCCAGAGCGGGGGCTGGCGTGTGACCTCGCTTTCGCCCGTGACGGGCGAGCCCCTGCCCTTCGTGCCGGCGCTATCGGTAACCGACAGCGATGCCGTTTCGTTGCCGCTGGTACCCTCGCGCAATGCGTGGCGGCTGGTGGGTGTCGAGAGCAGCTTGCGCTACACCGAGCGATCCGAGAAGCAGCAGCTCGTGGCCGTGCAGGCTGACCTCGGCCGCATCGAGGCGACCAGCGCTGCGCTGATTCCGATCCGCAAGTCGCAGGCCTGGTGGGAGCTGACCCAGGAAGAGCGCCGCAGGATCTTCGAGGACAAGTCGCATCCCATCGCGAGCAGCCTGCGCTTCCTGCCTGCGATTGCGCGCCAGCTCTATCACTGCCGCGACCTCGGCGGGCCTTTCGACTTTCTCACCTGGTTCGAATTCGCCCCCGCGCACGCCGCGCTGTTCGAGGAGCTGGTGACGATGCTCCGGCAGACCGAGGAGTGGACCTATGTCGAGCGCGAGGTCGACGTGCGCCTGGTGAAGGAAGTGCTGTCGGCCTAATGCTCGAGGAAGCGGCCCGAATCGATGCGCGGCAGATCGGAGACGGGCCAGTTGTAGACGTAGGTCCAGGCCTTCTCCGTGGCGCCGTCGGCCCGCGTCACATCCACCAACTGGCGCAAATATTCGGTCGGCTCCGGAAAGCCCTCGCCGCAGGCTTCGTACATGTCGAGCTCGCGCAGGAGCTCGCCCGCCACGCGCAGGCGGAAGAGCTCGCCGTGGACGATGTCCGTCGGCACGTCGGAGAGCAGCAATCCCGGATAGTGCTTCACCAGAACGAGCCGGCCGCGGCAGGTGGCTTCACCCAGAAAATCCGCATGGCCCGTCAGCAGCCGCGCCATCGGATGGTCGAAGCCGCGCATCAGGGTGCCGTAGACGAAGAGGCGATCGAAGCTCATGGGTGTTCCAACGTTGCGACGACGGCGCAATACCGTTACTCCGTTTACACACGTTGCTCTTCCATAGGCAATCTAGATGGATTTCGAGACAACCGAGGTAACTGATCAACTGCTCGGCGAGGGCGACATTCCGCCCGTGCATGAGGTGAATGCGGCGGGGGCATCGCCCTTCCTGCTCACCGCGGATCATTACGGGCGGGTGCTACCGCGCGCGCTCGGAGATCTCGGTCTGGCGGAAGGCGAGCTTGTCAGGCACATCGCCTGGGACATCGGCATCGCCGGCGTGGCCGAGCGGCTCGCCAGGATGCTCGACGCGCACCTGATTGCGCAACGCTACTCGCGCCTCGTGATCGACTGCAACCGTCCGCCGGGCGTCGCGAGCTCGATACCTGTGATCTCCGAGGCGACCGCCATCCCCGGCAACGAGAATCTATCGGCCGCGGCCAAGGAGATGCGCCGGCGCGAGATCTTCGATCGCTATCACGGCCGGATCGGCGCGGCGATCGATGCGCGCGTGCACGCCGAGCGACCAACCGTGCTGGTGGCGCTGCACAGCTTCACGCCCGTCTATTACGGCGACCCGCGGCCCTGGCACATCGGCACGCTCTATCACCGCGATACGGTGCTGCCGCGGCTGATGCTGCAACACCTGCGGGGGGAGAGCGATCTCGTCGTCGGCGATAACCAGCCTTATGCGGTGAGCGACATCACCGACTACACCATCCCCGTGCACGGCGAGGCGCGCGGGTTGATCAACACCGGCATCGAAATCCGCCAGGACCTGATCACCGACGAAACCGGCCAGCAGCAATGGGCCGAGCGGCTGGCGCGGATCCTGCGCGAGATCGCAGCAACGCTGCGCGAGGACGGAATGGCGTGATGCTCACTTCGCCCGAGTCAGCGCCAGCCAGATGCCGCCGCCGATCATGAAGCCGCCGGAGATGCGCGACATCATCCGCGTGCGGCGCGCCGAGAAGAATTTTCGGGCCCGCCCGGCGGCGATGGCGTAGAGCGCATCGGTCATGACCGCCGTCACCATGAAGGTGGCGCCCAGCAGCGCGACTTGCGGAAAGTGCGGCTGGTTCATGTCCATGAATTGCGGAATGAAGGCGCCGAAGAACACCAGCACCTTGGGGTTCGACAGCAGCACCAGGAATCCCTGCAGGAAGAAGCCGCCGCGCGGCGGCGGTGGCGGCGCCTCGAGATCGACGCCCTCGACCGGCGCCCAGATCAGCCTGATGCCGAGCCAGATCAGATAGGCTGCACCGGCAAAGCGCACCCAGTCGAACCAATAGCCCATGGTTGCCATCAGGGAGGTCAGGCCGACCGCGACGATGCCGATCACGATGGCGAGGCCCGCTTGCGCGCCGGCAACGTTGGTGAGCGCGGCGCGCGTGCCGTGGCGCAGGCCGTTGGCGATGACGAGGGTGACGATCGGTCCCGGCAGCAGCGCCAGCGCAATACAGGCGGCGACGAAGGCGAGATAGGCTTGCATGGACATCATGGGGAGGACTCGCTGACAGCGGTTTTGCCACATTAATGCATGGCGAGGGCTGGAACGGAAGACGTTCCCTCTCTCCTCGCTTTCGCGACTTGACATGCAACCATTTGGTTGCCTATTATCTCGACCATGGATGAAGTCTTCAAAGCGCTCGCCGACGCGTCACGACGGTCGCTGCTCGACAGGCTTCACGCCAGGAACGGCCAGACGTTGAACGAACTTTGCGAGGGCCTCGCCATGACGCGGCAGGCCGTCACGAAACACCTCGTCATTCTGGAAGAGGCCAACCTGGTGACGACCATCAGGCAGGGCCGCGAGAAGCTGCACTACCTCAACCCGGTGCCGATCCATCAGATCGGTGAGCGCTGGATCAAGAAGTTCGAGCGCGGCAAGCTCGCTGCGCTCAGCGAATTGAAACGTCAGTTGGAGAAACGCGATGAGTAAGCCGGAGTTCGTCTACGTGACCTACATCGAGACCACGCCCGAGAAGCTGTGGCAGGCGCTGACGTCGAGCGAGTTCACCAGGCAGTACTGGTTCGGCGCCGAGGTGAAATCGGATTGGAAGGTCGGCTCTCCCTTCGCGCTCACGCTCGACGGCGAGGTCACCGATTCCGGCGAGATCCTGGAATCCGATCCGCCGCGACGGCTGTCCTACAGCTTCAAGCACCAGAAGTACGAGGAGCTGCGCGGCGAGCCGATCTCTCGCGTCGTCTTCACCCTCGAACCATTCGGCCCGCTCGTGCGTTTGACCGTGCTGCATGACGGCTTCGCCGAAGGCGGCAAATATCTCGGCGCCGTCTCGAATGGTTGGCCGGCGATCCTGTCCGGGCTGAAGAGTCTCCTGGAGACAGGCAAGGTTCTCTCCATCCCGCGCGCGGCCCTCAACAAGGGATTCGACGCAAAATGAACCTCGATCAGTTCAAGCCGCTGACCGTCTACACCATCTACATCGTCTCCACGCCGGAGAAGGTGTGGGAGGCGCTCACCTCCGCCGAGTTCAGCCGGAAATATTTCTCCGGCTTTGCAGTGGAGATGGAGCCGAAGCTCGGCGGCAGCTTCATCGTGCACGCGCCCGACGGCTCCGAGCACATTCGTGGCGAAGTGTTCGAATACGATCCGCCGAGGAGGCTCACGGTGAGCTGGAACGTCAACTGGCCGGACCTCGTGGAAAAGCTCGGCACCACCATTGTCACCTACGAGATCGAGCAGGCCGGCGAAGCCGTCCGCCTCACCCTGAGCCAGCGCCACGACCGCGAGCTCAGCGACGACATCCTTTCCGGCGGCCGTACCGGCTGGCCCGCGATCCTCTCCGGATTGAAGAGCCTGCTGGAGACCGGCAAGGCGCCGCAGATCGAGATGTCCCCGCCGGTGCGGTTGCTGGAGGCGCTTAAGGCGATGGGCATCAAAACGCCGTAGGACGCTGTGTCATTCCGGGGCGCGCGTGGCGCGAGCTATGATGCCGCAATTGCGCATTTGAGAATCCATCAAGCGGTTGAGCTGATGGATCAATGGATTCCGGGTTCGCCCTTCGGGCGCCCCGGAATGACGACTAGGCGGGCACCGGCGCCACCAGCCGCCGGTACAGATGCCAGGTCGCATGCCCCAGCACCGGCAGCGTCACGATCAGCCCGAGAAAATAGGGCAGCGCCGAGACGATCAGCAGCATCACGATCACAGCGGCCCACGAGATCATCGGCAGCGGGCTCGCGACGACGGCACGTACGCTCGTCACCATGGCCGTGACGAAATCGACGTCGCGATCGAGCAGCAGCGGGAACGACACCACGGTCAGCGAGAACAGGATCAGCGACAGCACGGCACCGACCGCGTTGCCGATGCCAAGGAACAGCAGGCCCTCGTTTGTCGTCAGCACCACCGTCATGAATTCCTGCAAGCTCGAAAACGAGGCATTGAGGCCGAGCAGCAGCGCGATCAGGAGCCGCACCTGGTACATCCACACCACGAACACGAACAACGTCACGAAGGCCATCCAGCCGATCTCGCTGCGCGAACGGATCGCCGACCAGATCGCACCGAACGAGACCGGCTCGCCGCACTCGCGGCGGCGGCTGATTTCGTAGAGGCCGATCGCCACGAACGGCCCGATCAGCGCAAAACCGGCAGCCAGGGGATAGACCAGATAGACCATGCCGAAGGCGGTGAGGCAGAGCATGATGGCGATACCGCCGGCGGCGTAGAGCGCGCCGAAGCAGAGACCGTAAAGAGGCAGCGCCTGGAAGTCGCGCAGGCCTTCGACCAGCGCCTCGGCGATGTCGGTCGCCGCCACGGGACGCACCACCGGATCGACCTTGCCCGAGATGGACATCAGCTTCCTCCGCAGATCGGCGCGATCTCTCGTCGCGCTTGGATTGAACACGATATTAGCGCCGCCACGCGGAGGCGCAACTTGATGCCGGCCGGCCGGCGTGAAGAGAGCGGCGACGAGACGATGATCCCAATGCGAAATCCTGGCCTTTGGTGCGCTTTTCGTGCCGATGACTATGGACGGAGCAGATGATCGTGCCTCAAATTGTACCTCCGACCACCCTCGCCTGGGAGCCGATCGCCAACCGATGAGCCTGCGTACCCGGTTACTGATCCTCGTTATCGCCGCCATGCTCGTGCCGGCGATCCTGGTCGGGCTCCGTTTCGTGCAGAACCGGGCCAGTGAGATCGACGCGGCACTGGCCAATCTGGTCGCATCCGCCGACGACATCGCGGGCGATCTGGACGAGAAGATCAAGGGCACCGCCCAGCTTCATTATGGGCTCGCCCGTGCCCGCGATCTCGACACGCGCGACAAGGCGGCGTGCTCGGCATTTCTGTCTGATGTCCGCGAAGAATACCCGCAGTTCACGGGCATCCTGACCATCGATCCCGACGGCCGTCTGTTCTGCGACTCGCTGCGGACCAACCGCACGCTCGACCTGAATGACCGCGGCTATTTCAAGCAGGTGAAAGGTCTTCATGGCATCGTCGCAGTGGAGCCGGTGTTCGGCCGGCTCACCGGGCTATCGGTGCTGCAGATCGCCTATCCCGTGCGATCGGAGGCGGGTGCGTTGAAATTCGTGCTGCTCGCGTCATTCAACCTCAACAAGTTCGCAGAATTTCACGACAAGCGGCTGCTCGCCGAGAAGGACATCCTGCTGATCGATGCCAAGGGTACAGTGCTGGTCGCCCCCAAGGGCGGCAGCTGGAGCGAGCCCGTCGGCGGATCCATTGCTGGTTCCGACCTGTTCCGCTTTGCGGCAGCGCCCGATCGCGAGCCGTTTCGCCAGGTGAGCGACCGCAACGGCCACACGCAGATCTGGGCCGTTGCCCGCTCACCTTCGATCCGCAAGGCCGGCCTCACCGTCCTGGTCGGACGATCCAAGGACGGACTGGTGGCAGCGGCCAATCGCCGGCTGTTGGAGGATACGACAATCCTTGCGGTGGCTTCGCTTCTGTTGCTCGCCGGTGTGTGGATTCTTGCGACCATGAGCGTCGGCCGCCAAGTCGGACGGCTCGCCGCCATGGCCAAGAGTCTCGGGCGCGGCGATCTCAGCGCGCGCATTCCGGAGCCCCACCCGGGCGGTGAACTCGGCGGATTGATGACCCTGCTCAACAGCACGGCCGAATCGCTCGAGCAGCAGCGCGCCGCCATCGCGGATCTCAGCCACAAGCTCAGCCAGTCCCAGAAGATGGAAGCCATGGGCCAGCTCACCGGCGGCGTGGCGCACGATTTCAACAATCTCCTGACCGTCATTCTCGGCAATGCGGAGCACCTCGCCGACAGGCTTGCGGGCAACAAGGAATTGCACCGGATAGCGAACGACATTGCGACCGCCGCCGAGCGCGGTTCCGACCTGACGCGGAGCCTGCTCGCCTTCGCGCGCAAGCAGCCGCTGCGACCGCGAGAGATCGACACCGCCGAGCAGGTGACCGGCATGAAGCAGCTTCTGCGGCGGACCCTGGGCGAGCACATCGACTGCAGCTTCGCGCTCGCGCCGGATCTATGGCTCGCCAGCGTCGATCCCAGCCAATTGGCGACGGCCGTGCTCAACCTCGTGCTCAACGCGCGCGATGCGATGCCCGACGGCGGCAAGCTGATGGTCGAGGTACGAAACATCTCGCTCAGTGACACCGACCTCGACGTCAACGGCGAGCCGCGGCCGGGCGACTACGTGATGCTGGCCGTGAAGGATACGGGGACCGGCATGGGCAGCGAGGTGTTGGGGCGCGCGTTCGAACCGTTCTTCACCACGAAGGAGGTCGGCAAGGGGACCGGTCTCGGCCTCAGCATGGTCTACGGGTTTGCGCGACAATCCGGCGGACTGGTGCAAATGCAATCCGAACCGGATCAAGGCAGCGTCGTCAGGCTGTTCTTTCCGCGCCTCGCGACGGCGCCGAATGAGGAACCGCTGCCGGCGGAGCAGGTCACCGCACCCGACGGACACGAGACAATTCTCGTCGTTGAGGACGACGATATGGTGCGAGCCTATGTCGAAAACGAGCTGAAGTCGCTCGGCTATCGCGTCATCGCGACATCGAACGGGCCGGCGGCGCTGGATGTGCTGCGCCAGCCCGGAGACATCCAGTTGCTGTTCACTGATGTCGTGATGCCCGGCGGGATGTCCGGACCGGAGCTGGCGAGGCAGGCAACCGGCCTGCGCACTGGTCTCAAGGTTCTCTTCACCTCCGGCTACAGCCAGAGTCCCGTCAGGACGCCCGACCAGATCGGCGGCGCCCGCATTCTGACCAAGCCGTTCCGGCGCAAGGATCTCGCCGCGATGCTGCGCGCGGCTCTCTCGGAGCCGCCGCGCTAGATCAGGACGCAATCGTGAGCTGCAGCGCCACCGCGAGATTGGCCGCGAACAGAGCGGCATCGATGACGAAGATCCGGAGCATCGGCCCCTTCAACACCGGCCAATAGGCCACCCCGACGCGGCCGCCGCGCATCAGCACCGGGACGTTATAGGCGAACTGGCTGAAATGGCAGGCGGCAAAGAAAAGGAACAGCGCGAGCTGCGCTTCGACCGGCTGGAAGAAGGACGGACGGGCGGCCAGAAGATAAAGGGACAAAAGCCCGATCGGCAGATTCATGCCGCCGAGGAACGCGACGCTCGCTGCAAGGGTCGGCGCGATCGGATTGCTGCGCTCCTCCCGCGGCAGCAGGATCTTCAGCGTGTTGGTTTGCGCGATGCTGAACTGGACGAACGCCCCGACGAACCAGAGCGTGTTGAGAAGCAGAACGAAGTCAGAAAGGCGCATCGTCATTTTCCATAGAAGGCTTCGCTGCGCACGACGCGCCCCGTTTCGTCGAAATCCATGAATTCGCTGGCGCGCGTATCGCCCAGCTGCCACCACACCGTGAGGCGCGCGATCGCCTCGTCCCAGCTCCAGCTCAGGATCTTCAGGTCCGCGCGCTCGACGTGGCCATAGGCCTTCCGCCAGTAGGCACGGATGCTCTCGGCGCCGTTGACGACAGGAGACCCCGTCAGCGTGAGAGCGAGAGGACTGCGCATCTGCGCATCGTCGGCGAAATGCGCGACGACCGCGTCGATGTCGACCCTGCGCCAATTCGAACACCACGCCGCAACAAAGCCTTCCGCGGTCGCGCGGTTCATTGCCTGTCCGCTCATGGCACGGATCCTCCCTGGCTCGTGGCAAGGAAAGTGGCAAAGCCCGCGCATCATGTCAACTACATTGACTTGAGGATTCCGTCAGTTGTTGTCGGCGATCGCCTCCATCACGCCCATCCACCCGGCCGCACCCGACGCCCCGACGCGATCGAACGCCTCGCGCAGCACCTTGCGCTCGTGGTCGGAGGCCCGCTGCTCGATGCGCCGCCCCGTTTCCGTCAGGCGCAGCAATTTCGAGCGGTGCTGCTCGGGCGAACGCTTCGACGTCAGGAGCTTGCGCTCCACCAGCAGATTGAGCGGCCGGTTGAGGGCTTGCTTGGAAATGCCGAGGATCTCGATCAGCGCGCCGATCGCGATGTCGGGCCGGCGCGCCACCACGTAGAGGATACGATGGTGCGGACGCGAAAGACCCTGCTTCGCAAGATATGCGTCGGCCTCCAGCGTCATCCCGCGCCAGCCGTAATACATGAGCTCGAGCGCCGCATCCAGATCGTGCAACTTGGTCAGTGAGGCGCGGTGGAGTCCCGCGGTTTGAGGCGCCTTTGCCATTGCAGGAAGCTAGCCTCTTGCCCGCAGCTCGCGCCGCAGCACCTTGCCCGTCGCCGTCATCGGCAGCGTCTCGGCGAACGCGACGAAACGCGGATATTCGTGGGCTGCGAGCTGCACCTTGACGAACTCCTGGATCTCGCGCGCGAGCGCGTCGCTGCCCGTAAAGCCCGGCCGCAGCACGATCCAGGCCTTGATGGACTCTGTTCGGATCGGATCGGGGATGCCGACCACGGCTGCCATCGCCACCGACGGATGCTTCATCAGCGTGTGCTCGATCTCGGACGGCCCGACGCGATAGCCGGCGGTGGTGATGACGTCGTCCTCACGGCTGACGTACCAGAAATAGCCGTCCTCGTCCTGCACGCCGAGATCGCCGGTCAACAGGAACTCGCCGGCATATTTCTTCGCCGTCGCCTCCGGATTGCGCCAATATTCGAGCATGGTGACGGGGCATGGCTGGCGCACGCCGATGAGGCCGCGCTGTCCCCGCGGCATTTCCTCGCCCTTGTCGTCGACGATGCGGACGTCGAAGCCCGGCGTCGCCTTGCCCATCGAACCGGGGCGGATCGGAAACAGGTTCGAGTTGCTGCCGATCACGAGATTGCACTCGGTCTGGCCGAACACTTCGTGCGCGTCGATGCCGAAGGTTTCGCGCACCCAGCCGAGCAATTCGCCGCCTAGCGACTCGCCGCCGGTGAAGATGCTGCGCAGCTTGACGCCGGGATGCTTCACTCCGGCCTGCCGCATCAGCTTCAGCGCGGTCGGCGGCAGGAAGACGTTGCGCACGGAAAGATCGGCCATCATCTGCATCGCGGCCTGCGGCTCGAATTTGCGTGCGCGGTGACCGACGAGGGGAATGCCGTGATACCAGAACGCGAACAGGCCGTTGATGAGCCCGCCGATCCAGGCCCAGTCCGCGGGCGTCCACATGAGATCGCCGGGGCGCGGCAGGAAGTTGTGACACATCTCCACGTTCGGTAGATGACCGAGCACGACGCGGTGCGCATGCAGCGCCCCCTTCGGATTGCCCGTTGTGCCCGAGGTGTAGATGATCAGCGCGGGATCATCGCACGAGGTGTCGACCCGCGCGAAGTCGGCCGACGCGGCCTTCACCGCGCCCCAGAACGACCTCGTTCCCGCCGGCGCGCGCTCACCGACCACATAGACCGTCTTCAGGTCGGGCAAACGATCGCGAATTTTTGCGAGCTTCTCCCAGCCGCCTTCGTCGGTGACGATGGCCTTCGCCTCCGAATTCGACAGTCGGAATTCCAGCGCGTCCTCTCCGAACAGCGCGAACAACGGGATCGAGATCATGCCGGAGCGGAATGCCGCCATATGCGCGATCGGCAATTCTCGGGACTGGGACAGAAACACCGCGACGCGGTCGCCACGGGAAAGCCCGTCCGCCTTCAGCACATTGGCGAAGCGGCGCGACATCTCGGCGACCTCGTCGAAGGAGGTGCGGCTGCTCGCCCCGTTCTCGTCGACATAGATCAGCGCGAGGCGACCGGTGCCGTCGGCATGGCGATCACAGCACGCTTCCGCAATGTTGAAGCGCGCGGGGATGTCCCAGCGAAAATCGCGGTAGAGCTCGTCGTAGGTTGCGGCTTCGGTGAGCATGGCTGCAGGCGCTTCCTGGAGGGAACGTCATGGCCGGGCTCGTCCCGGCCATCCACGTCTTCTTGCCTTGGCGACATTCTAGGGCCGTGGATGGCAGGGACAAGCCCGCGCATGACGGCAGGAGCTATCGCACCGTCGCGAAGAACTTCCTGACATCGCGCGCGAACAGCTCCGGCTGCTCGAAGGCGGCGAAATGGCCGCCCTTCTCCATCTCGCTCCAGTGGGTGATGTCCGGGAAGTTCGGCTCCATCCAGCGCCGCACCGGCGTGACGATCTCCTTGGGAAACACCGCGACGCCCGTCGGTACCTTCACCACAGGCGTGGTGCGGCGCTTGCCAAAACTCTCCCAATAGAGCCGCGCCGAGGAGGTCGCTGTCTGCGTCGCCCAATACAGCATGACGTTGTCGAGCAGCTCGTCCTTGCTGAAGATGTTCTCGGGGTGCCCGCTGCAATCGGTCCAGGCCCAGAACTTTTCCAGGATCCAGGCCGCCTGCCCGCTCGGTGAATCCGTGAGGCCATAGCCGATCGTCTGCGGGCGCGTCGACTGCTGCTTGGAGTAGCCGGAATCGAGATCGACATAGTGCTTGAGGCCGGTGAGAGCGCGCTTCTCCTCAGCCGTCGGCTCGCCCTCGAGTCTAGGCGCCGCATTGAAGGCGAGCGTGATGTGAATGCCGGCGCAATGCTCGGCGTCCTGCGCCCCGAGCGAGGTCGTCACCGCCGAGCCCCAATCGCCGCCTTGCGCGCCGTAGCGCGCATAGCCGAGCCGGTCCATCAGCTTGGCCCAGGTCGCGGCGATGCGATCGACACCCCAGCCGGTGGTCTTTGGCTTGGCCGAGAAGCCGAAGCCCGGCAGCGAGGGACAGACGACGTGAAACGCATCAGCGGGATTGCCGCCATGCGCGGCGGGATCGACCAATGGCGCGATCACCTTCTGGAATTCGACGATCGATCCCGGCCAGCCATGGGTGATGATCAGCGGCAGCGCGGACGGCGCCTTCGAACGCACATGGAGGAAGTGGATGTCGAGCCCGTCGATCTCGGTGGTGAACTGCTCGAAGCGATTGAGTTTTGCCTCTCGGGCCCGCCAGTCGTAATCGTTGGCCCAGTAGGTGCAGATCTCCTGGATCCACTGTAGCGGCGCGCCCTGGCTCCAGTCGTCGACGAGCTCGGCATCCGGCCAGCGCGTGCGGACGAGGCGTGACCTGAGATCGGAGAGGACGTCGTCGCCGATGGCGATGCGGAACGGTTTGATGGCGCTCATCGGTTGCCTCCCTTGTTCTTCTTGTCATTCCGGGGCGCGCGTAGCGCGAGCTATGATGCACAGTTGCGCATCTGAGAATCCATCAAGCAACGGACTCAGCAGCGCGATGGATTCCGGGTTCACGCTACGCGTGCCCCGGAATGTCGACTTAGCCCGACAGCGCAGACTTCACCAAGCCGCTCGCCTTGCCGAAATCCATCTGTCCCGCGTACTTCGCGCGCAGCACGGCGATCACCTTGCCCATGTCCTTCATGCCGCTAGCGCCGGTCTCAGCGATCGCGTCCGCGATCGCCTTCTTCACGTCATCCTCCGACATCTGCTTCGGCAGGTAGGCCGAGATCACCGCGATCTCCTCGCGCTCCTGCGCGGCAAGCTCGGCGCGGCCGCCCTTGTCGTAGAGCTCGACCGCCTCCTGGCGCTGCTTGATCATCTTCTGCAGCACCGCGAGGATGTCGGCGTCCGACAGTGGCGGCTTGCCGCTGCCGCGGGCATCGATGTCGGCGTTCTTGATGGTCGAGTTGACCATGCGCAGCGTGGACAGCTTGCGCTCGTCCTTGGCCTTCATGGCCTCCTTGACCGCATTGTTGATGTCGTCGCGCAGCATGATCGTGATCCCTTCGAATATCCGACGCCTGATCTAGGCCGTTCGCGCCCTTGAGACAACCTCGGTTGCGAGCCATTCCGCGAGCGCCCGCACTGTCGCTTGCGGCTGTTCGGCTTGCGGCAGGTGCCCACAGCGATCGAGGATCACGAGCCTCGCGCCGGCGATGCCCTCGGCCATTTCCTTCGAGAAGGCGTTCGGGATGGTGTTATCGGTATCGCCCGTCAGCACCAGAGTTGGGCATGCGATCGTCGCCAGCGTCGGGCGCGAATCCACCCGTGCGATGATCGCGGTCTGCTGCCGCAGATAGCCTTCGACGCCGACGTCCTCGTCCTGCGCATGCACGAGCGCGAGAATATCGGCATCATCGCGCCGCGACGGATGCACGAGCTCCGGAAAACTCTCCTCGCGGACGGCGCGGAGCTCGCCGCGCCTGGCGCGCTCCATCTGAGCGTGCCGGCGGGCGGTCGCCTCCGGCGTGTCGGGCCGGGCCTGCGTGTTGATCAGCGCGAGCTTGGTCACGCGCTCGCCCGCCTGACGCATGATCTCGAAGGCAATGTAGCCGCCCATGGAATGGCCGGCGAGAGCAAAGCGCGGTGGCGCCTCGGCGAGGATACGGCGGGCGATCGCCGCGATGCTGTCGTCGCGGATGTGGTTGGCAATCATCACGGGGCCAAACCGCCATAGCGCCGGAATCACCGGGGCGTAGATCCGGGCCGAGGAGGCCAGCCCCGGAACAAGCAGAATCGGGGTGGTCTGGTCCATTATTGCCTCGCAAGCCCAGGAAATTGCCGGAAATTGTGCGCCTGAGCTTAAGTGCCCGAGACGGGCTGTCAAATATGCAAAAACGCATGTGAATCGGCCATTCTCCGCTTTGACGGCGGCGCCTGTGGGGACTATGAAGCGGGCTCATGACACAACAAGACAACGATCCCGCCTGGCCGGACCACAAACCGACCGCGCTCCTCGTGCTTGCGGACGGCACGGTGCTCGAGGGCTTCGGTCTCGGCGCAGAAGGCCACGCCGTCGGTGAAGTCTGCTTCAACACGGCGATGACCGGCTATGAAGAGATCCTCACCGATCCGTCCTATGCCGGACAGCTCATTACCTTCACCTTCCCGCATATCGGCAATGTCGGCACCAACGAGGACGACATCGAAACGGTGAACATGGCGGCGACGCCGGGCGCGCGCGGCGTGATCCTGCGCACCGCGATCACCGATCCCTCGAACTATCGCGCCACCAGGCATCTCGACGCCTGGCTGAAGGCCCGCGGCATCATCGGCCTCTCCGGCATCGACACCCGCGCGCTGACCGCGCTGATCCGCTCCAAGGGCATGCCCAACGCCGTGGTCGCGCATTCCAGGACCGGCGAGTTCGATCTGCATGGCCTGAAGGAAGAAGCGCGCGAATGGCCGGGCCTCGAGGGCATGGACCTCGTGCCGCTGGTCACCTCCGGCCAGCGCTTCACCTGGGACGAGACGCCGTGGCTGTGGGACAAAGGCTTCGGCCGGCAGGAGAAGCCGGAATTCAACGTCGTCGCCATCGACTACGGCATCAAGCGCAACATTTTGCGCCTGCTCGCCGGCGTCGGCTGCAAGGTGACGGTGGTGCCGGCGACGACTTCAGCCGAGGACATTCTGGCAATGAAGCCGGATGGCGTGTTCCTGTCCAACGGACCTGGCGATCCGGCTGCGACCGGCAAATATGCCGTGCCTGTGATCCGGGACGTGATCAAGTCGGGCACGCCGACCTTCGGGATCTGCCTTGGCCACCAGATGCTGGGCCTCGCCGTCGGCGCCAAGACGAAGAAGATGCACCAGGGCCATCACGGCGCCAATCATCCCGTCAAGGACGAGACCACCGGCAAGGTCGAGATCACCTCGATGAATCACGGTTTTGCCGTCGACGAGACGACGCTGCCGAAAGGCGCGACGCAGACCCACATCTCGCTGTTCGACGGCTCCAATTGTGGCATCCAGCTCGATGGCAAGCCGGTGTTCTCGGTGCAGTACCATCCCGAGGCCTCACCGGGCCCACGCGACTCGCACTATCTGTTCAAGCGCTTCGCCGACCTGATGCGGCAGAGGAAGAGCGCGTAGGGCGACAATACCACCCGGCGGATGAGTCCGCCGGGACCCGGCTCCGTCATGGACGCATGAACATGAAGTCGGTGTCGGGATCGCAGTTCTCGGCGATGAAGCGCAGTTCCGCCTGGATGTCGGCGACCGACCTCGTCTCCAGATATTTCGAAACCACCAAATTGAGCAACGCCCGACAGACGGCTTCGTGCCCCAGGCCCGCTGTCTCCGCCTCGTCGACGGGCGCCGAGAAATGACGCTGCGCAACGTCGGATGCGTACATGGCGTTCCCCCTCCTTCGCTTCGATCTGCGTGCCCGCCATTGGCCGCCGGCGCCTTGATCTCGGTCAAGCCGACGTATGGAGTGTCGTGCGGAACAAGACGGCCTGTGCCCTCTTGATTCCGGTCCGTTGCCAGTGGGAGCCCCCATGTCCGTCGTCCGCGACAATGCCGAGCCGCTCGCCATCGTATTCGAAGACGATGGCCTCGTGCCGAACAACATCCTTCCGTTCCTGGTCTACCAGGGCGCGTTGAAGCTCGATCCGAAGCATCCGGAAGAGACCATCGAAGACCTGTTCGAAGGCAACGGCTGGGGCGGGACGTGGCGCAACGGCGTCTACGACTACCTGCATTATCACGCGACGGTGCACGAAGCGCTCGGCGTCGCGCGCGGCAATGCCCGCGTTCGCTTCGGCGGCGACCATGGCCAGGAGCTTCGGATCAAGGCCGGCGACGTCGCGATCCTGCCGGCCGGCACCGGGCATCAATGCATCCAGGCGAGCGAGGATTTCTGCATCATCGGCGCCTACCCGCCTGGCGCGAGGATGGAGATCACGCGGGCGACCCCGGAGAATCATGCCAGGGCGCTGAAGACAATTCCGCAAGTCGCGCTGCCGCCGGCGGATCCGGTGACGGGCAAGGATGGCGCACTGATGCGGCTGTGGCGGTAGCCGCAAACGCAGTACCGTAGGTGGATTAGCAAAGCGTAATCCACCTCTTCCGTTCCGCCGAGGCACACGTGGTGGGCTACGCCTTCCGCTAATCCACCTCAGGATCCCTGCTACGCCACGTTGGCACCTTCCTGCCGGGTCGCCTCGAACAGGAACCAGGTGCGGCGCTCGGTCTCGTCGATGAAGTTTTCGAGGATGCTGGCGCTGGCGACGTCACCGGCCTCGTCGCAGACCTCGTGCGCCTTGCGCATCGCGGCGGCGACGTGCTTGTTGTCCTGCATCAGCTCGCGCAGCATCTCGCGCGGCGGGACGTAGTCCTCGTTGTTGTCCTTGATGGTCTGGAGCTTTGCGACCTGGCCGATCGACTTCAGCGTAGTGCCGCCGATCTTGCGGACGCGCTCGGCGAGCTGGTCGGTGGTGGCGAAGATCTGGTCGGATTGCTCGTCGAGCAGGAGATGGTAATCTCGGAAATGGCGCCCGCTGATGTGCCAGTGGAAATTCTTGGTCTTGAGATAAAGCGCGAACGCGTCGGCCAGAAGCACGTTGAGCGCCTCCGAGACCTTCTTGACTCCGTCGGACGACAGATCAGTGGGGGTATCGAGATCGGGCGAGACCTTGCTGGTTTTGCTCACGGGAGACCTTCCTGTTAGGACGCGGACATTGACGGCGCGCCGTCGCACCCCTAACGCAAGGTGGGCAGCGCCGGTTCCCCCATCGGAACCGTTTGCCGGGACCTTTGAATAGCATGGACGATTGGATCGATTATTACGACTCGACGCATACGATCTATGTCAGCAAGCTGCATCGCGACTTGCACTTCCAGATCATTGCGCGGGACATCATCGGCTACATCCCCTCGCCCGATGCGACGGTGCTGGACTATGCCTGCGGGGAAGCGCTGTCGGCGAGCGAGGTGGCAGCGGCCTGCGGCAAGCTGATTCTGGCCGAGCCCGCGCCGGGCGTGCGTGGCCGGCTGATCGCGCGGTTTGCCCCGAACACCAAGATCCGCGTCCGCTCGCTCGACGATGTCCGCAAGATGCAGGACCAGTCGATCGACCTCGTCGTGATGAACTCGGTCGCGCAATACATGACGCCCGAGGAGCTCGATGCCGCACTGCTCAACATCCGCCGTATCCTGAAGCCCTCCGGCAAGCTGGTGCTGGGCGACATTCTCCAGCCCAATGTTGGCATGGCCAGAGACGTGATGGCGCTGCTCAGCTTCGGCCTGCGCCACGGCTTCCTGAAGGACGCGCTGATCGGGCTGATCAGCACCGCGCTGTCGGATTACCGGCAGTTGCGTTCGAAGATCGGGCTGCAGCGCTACAGCGAGGACGAGATCACCACCAAGCTGAAGGTGGCCGGATTCGCGGTCCGGCGCGCCGATGGCAATATCGGCCACAATCGCTGGCGCATGACCTTCATCGCGCGGCCGCCTCTGGTTCGTTAAGCATAACAATTAGCCGTTGTAGCTTGTCGCACTGCAATCGGACATGATTGCCGCGGCCCGGTGGCGGAAGTGTCTACGCGGGGGCGGTGCATCGCTCTTCATCCTGGTTCAAATCCAGGCCGGGTCTCCAGCCTTCGCTGCTTGCGCAGCTTCGGCTCGGCAAGCCCGCTCGTGGCGAAGGCTGCCGCGGCGAAGCCCGAACGGGCGGAGCCGGACCTATGTCAGCAATCCGCTCAGCTGCGATCCGCCTCAACCACTTTGCACTCCGGCAGCAGTTGAAGCCGGTCCGCATCCTTGGCCGCGGAGCTGATCACCGCATCGAGCAGACCCGGAAACCGCGCGTCCAGATCCTCGCGGCGCAGGCGCATGAACCGGTTGGTCCCCGCCACGCGCGTCTGCATCAGGCCGCATTCGCGCAGCTTGGCGAAATGGTAGGCGAGGTTCGACTTGCCGCCGAGGCCGCTGAAGTCGCCGCAGCATAGTTCGCTGCTGACACGTTCCTGCAGGGCGAGCTGGTAGACGATGGCGAGCCGGATCGGATCGCTCAGGCAATCCAGCACCATCGGCAGCTCGATCTGCCCGCGGGTCGGGTGAAGTGGCGTGCGGCTCATGTTCAGATCATAGCGACGCGGCCATTATGTTCAATAGTTCTTGAACCAATTGACTCCTGGGCCGCAGCATTGAATAGTTCAATAATCGTTGAACATATGGACTTTTCCAATGAGCGTGGTCTGGCTGGCCCTGGCGGCCTTTGCGATCGGCACCGAAGGCTTTGTCATCGCAGGACTTTTGCCGGCAATCGCGAGCGACCTCTCAGTTTCGGTTTCGGCCGCGGGCCAATTGGTCACCGCCTACGCCCTCACCTATGCGGTGGGCTCGCCGATCCTCACCGTGGCGCTGAACAACATCGACCGCCGCACCGTGCTGGCCCTGGCGCTGGCGACCTTCATCGCCGGCAACCTCGCGGCCATGGTGGCATCCAACTACGCCCTGCTGCTGGCCTCGCGGATGCTGATGGCGCTGGGCTCGGGGCTGTGCATGCCGACGGCGCTTGCGGTGTCCGTGGCGGTCGCCGCGCCCGAACGGCGCGGCCGCGCGGTGGCGCTCGTTACCGCGGGGCTCACGGTTGCGACCGTGGTCGGCGTTCCCTTCGGCAATCTCGTCGGCAGCCTGCTCGGTTGGCGCGCGACATTTGCCATGGTCGCCCTGATCGGCACTGTTGCGCTCGCCGGCCTCCTGCTCGGTCTGCCCCGCGGCCTGCCGCGCAATACGGCCTCGCTCGGCGAGCGGCTGGCGGTGGCGCGACACGGCCATGTTGTGACCGCCCTGCTGATCACGATGTTATGGGCACTGGGCGGCTTCACTGTGTTCACATATTTCGCGGTCCCGCTGCGCGGGCTCGGCTTCGACGCCTCGCAGATCAGCCTGGCACTGCTCGTGTTCGGCGGCGCCGCCGCGATCGGAAACATGCTTGGCGGCGTCCTGGCCGATCGGCTCGGCACGCTCGCGACCGCTGGCCTCGGGCTCGCCGGCATGGCGGGCGCCCTGTTCCTGCATTCGCTGGTGCTGAAGCTGATGCCCGGACAGGCGCATTACGCCGTGCTGGGCGCGATCTTCCTCTGGGGCATCTCGGGATGGGCGTTCTATCCGGCCCAGCTCGCCAGCATCATCCGGATCGAGCCGCAGGCTTCGATGATTGCGCTCTCGCTCAACGCCTCGTCGATGTATCTTGGCTTCGCCATCGGCGGAGCGCTGGGCGGCGCAGTGCTGGTCACCCTCTCACCGACCGACCTCGGCTGGATCGGCGGAACGAGCGTTGCGGCCTCGCTCCTGGTGCACCTCGCCCGTGGCTGGCAGGTCCGGCCAAAACCCGTCAAAATTGCCGGTTGATGGGCGTTTTTCGGGGTTTCGCCGCCCCTAAAACTGGTCTAAGACCCACCCGCGCGCGAGGGAGACCACCGCGCTCTCGGCCAAAGGGACGCGCAGCAGCGCGCCCTTTTTTTGTGCCAAAATTCCACTTCGGCGAGAGTTGATGCCCAAACGTACAGACATCACCACCATCCTGATCATCGGCGCCGGTCCCATCGTGATCGGCCAGGCCTGCGAGTTCGACTATTCGGGCACGCAGGCGGTGAAGACGCTGAAGGAAGAGGGCTACCGCATCGTCCTCGTCAATTCCAACCCGGCCACCATCATGACCGATCCGGAATTGGCCGATGCGACCTATATCGAGCCGATCACGCCCGAGATCGTGGCCAAGATCATCGAGAAGGAACGTCACGTCATTCCCGGCGGCTTCGCGCTGCTGCCGACCATGGGCGGACAGACCGCGCTGAACTGCGCGCTGTCGCTGCGCCGTCAGGGCACTCTGGAGAAGTTCGACGTCGAGATGATCGGCGCCACCGCCGACGCGATCGACAAGGCCGAAGACCGCCAGCTGTTCCGCAACGCCATGGAGAAGATCGGGCTGCAGACGCCGAAGTCGCGGCTCGCCAACGCGTCCGAGCTGAAGAAGTCGTTCCGCGACAAATACCAGGCCGAACGCGAGAAGCTGTCGGGCGCGGCGCTCGAAGAGCTCGACCGGCAATGGACACTCGGCGAAGGCGACCGGCGCAAGCGCTATCAGGAATATGCGCTCGGACAGGCGATGATGGCACTATCCGAGATCGGCCTGCCCGCGATCATCCGCCCCTCCTTCACCATGGGCGGCACCGGCGGCGGCATCGCCTACAACAAGGAAGAGTTCCTCGACATCATCGAACGCGGCCTGGACGCGTCTCCCACCAACGAAGTGCTGATCGAAGAATCCGTGCTCGGCTGGAAAGAGTACGAGATGGAGGTCGTGCGCGACAAGAAAGACAATTGCATCATCGTCTGCTCGATCGAGAACCTCGATCCGATGGGCGTGCACACTGGCGATTCCATCACGGTGGCGCCGGCGCTGACGCTGACCGACAAGGAATACCAGATCATGCGCGACGCCTCGCTGGCGGTGCTGCGCGAGATCGGCGTCGAGACCGGCGGCTCCAACGTGCAGTTCGGCGTCAATCCCGAAGACGGCCGCATGGTCGTCATCGAGATGAATCCGCGCGTGTCGCGCTCCTCCGCGCTGGCCTCGAAGGCCACCGGTTTTCCGATCGCCAAGGTCGCCGCCAAGCTCGCCGTCGGGTACACCCTGGACGAGATCGCCAACGACATCACCGGCGGCGCCACGCCGGCCTCGTTCGAGCCGACCATCGACTACGTCGTTACAAAGGTGCCGCGTTTTGCCTTCGAGAAATTTCCGGGCGCCTCGACCACGCTGACCACGTCGATGAAGTCGGTCGGCGAAGTCATGGCGATCGGCCGCACCTTCCAGGAAAGCCTGCAAAAGGCACTGCGCGGGCTCGAGACCGGGTTGACCGGCCTCGACGAGATCGAAATCGAGGGCCTCGGCCGCGACGACGACAAGAACGCCATCCGCGCCGCGCTCGGCACGCCGACGCCGAACCGTCTGCTCCAGGTCGCCCAGGCCATGCGGCTCGGCTGGTCGAACGAGGACATCTTCAAGTCCTGCAAGATCGATCCCTGGTTTCTCGGCGAGATGCGCGGCATCGTCGACATGGAGGAGAAGGTCAGGAAGAACGGCCTGCCGGGCAACGCCTTCGGCATGCGCACGCTCAAGGCCATGGGCTTCTCCGATGCACGCCTCGCCGTGCTCGCCGAGACGACGGAGGCCGAGGTGACGGCGAAACGGCACGCGCTCGGCGTTCGCCCTGTCTACAAGCGGATCGACACCTGCGCGGCCGAGTTCGCCTCGCCGACCGCCTACATGTATTCGACCTATGAGGCGCCGTTTGCGGGCGCCCCTGCCGACGAGAGCACGCCCTCCGATAAGAAGAAGGTCATCATCCTCGGCGGCGGCCCCAATCGCATCGGCCAGGGCATCGAGTTCGACTATTGCTGCTGTCACGCCTGCTTCGCGCTGCATGACGCCGGCTACGAATCCATCATGGTCAACTGCAATCCGGAGACGGTGTCGACCGACTACGACACCGCCGACCGGCTCTATTTCGAGCCGCTCACCGCCGAGGACGTGCTGGAGATCATCGCGAAGGAGCGCAGCAAGGGCACGCTGCACGGCGTGATCGTGCAGTTCGGCGGCCAGACGCCGCTGAAGCTGGCGCGCGCGCTGGAAGCCGCCGAAGTGCCGATTCTCGGCACCTCGCCGGACGCCATCGACCTTGCGGAGGACCGCGACCGCTTCAAGCGCGTGCTCGACAAGCTTCGTCTCAAGCAGCCGAAGAACGGCATCGCCTATTCGGTCGAACAGGCGAGGCTCGTCTCCGCCGATCTCGGTCTGCCGCTCGTGGTCCGCCCGTCCTACGTGCTCGGCGGTCGCGCCATGCAGATCATCCGCGAGGAGAATCAGCTCAACGACTATCTGCTCGGCACGTTGCCGGAGCTGGTGCCGGCCGACGTCAAGGCGCGCTATCCGAACGACAAGACCGGGCAGATCAACACGGTGCTCGGCAAGAACCCGCTGCTGTTCGACCGCTATCTGTCGGACGCGACCGAGATCGACGTCGACTGCCTCTCCGACGGCAAGGACACGTTCATCGTCGGCATCATGGAACACATCGAGGAAGCCGGTATCCATTCCGGCGACAGCGCCTGCTCGCTGCCGCCGCACTCGCTCGATGCGAAGATGATCGAGGAGCTGGAGCGCCAGACCCGCGAGCTCGCGCTCGGCCTCGACGTCATCGGCCTGATGAACGTGCAATATGCCATCAAGGACGGCGAGATCTACGTGCTCGAGGTCAATCCGCGCGCCTCGCGCACGGTGCCGTTCGTCGCCAAGGTGGTCGGCACGCCGGTCGCCAAGATCGCCGCGCGCATCATGGCGGGCGAGAAGCTCGCCGATTTCAAGCTGAAGAAGGCCAGGCTCAAACACGTCGGCGTCAAGGAATCGGTCTTCCCGTTCGCGCGCTTCCCCGGCGTCGACACGGTGCTCGGCCCCGAGATGCGCTCGACCGGCGAGGTCATGGGCATCGACCGTTCGTTCGCGGTGGCCTTCGCCAAGAGCCAGCTCGGCGGCGGCACGCGGGTGCCGCGCAAGGGCACGGTGTTCGTGTCGGTCCGCGAAAGCGACAAGACGCGCATCGCCGAGGCCGTTCGCGAATTGCACTCGCTCGGCTTCAAGGTGCTGGCGACCTCGGGAACTCAGCGCTTCCTGACCGACCAGGGCATCCCGACCGAAAAAGTGAACAAGGTGCTGGAGGGGCGGCCGCACATCGTCGACGCCATCACCAACGGGGACGTCCAGCTCGTCTTCAACACCACTGAAGGGCCCCAAGCGCTGGCCGACAGCCGTTCGCTGCGGCGCGCGGCCCTCTTGCATAAAGTGCCGTATTACACCACTCTTTCCGGGGCCGTGGCGGCCGCGCAGGGCATCCGCGCCTATCTGGGCGGGGATCTTGAGGTTCGTACCCTGCAGAGCTACTTTTCGGAAACCTGATCGCTAGCTCCGGCGAAGCCGCTGCTAAGTGATTGGCGATGAAGCCACAATGGCCGGAGGAACTGTCCGGCCAGGTGGTGGTTCTGTTCCGGCGCTAAAAGCCCATATCTGTCAACGTCCGGCAGCCCTCGCGTTGGGCTCCGGAAACACTGACGAATCAAGGTTGCGGCGCCCATCGCGTTTCGGGCGCACGATCGAAGGACGAGAGAGACGATGGAAAAGGTTCCGATGACCCAGGCCGGCTTTGTCGCGCTCGGGGAAGAATTGAAGCAGCGCCAGTCCGTGGATCGTCCGCGGATCATCGAGCATATCGCGGAGGCGCGCTCGCACGGAGACCTATCGGAAAACGCGGAATATCATGCCGCGAAGGAAGAGCAGTCCCACAATGAAGGCCGCATTGCCGAGCTCGAGGACAAGCTCGCGCGCGCCGACATCATCGACATCTCCAAGCTCTCCGGCGACACCATCAAGTTCGGCGCTACCGTGACGCTGGTCGACGAGGACACCGAAAAGAAGACGGTGTGGCAGATCGTCGGTGAGGTCGAGGCCGACGCCAAGAAGGGCCGCATCTCCATCACCTCGCCGCTCGCGCGCGCGTTGATCGGCAAGAAGAAAGGCGCCTCGGTCGAGGTCAACACGCCGGGCGGCGCCAAGGCCTATGAGATCACCAAGGTAGAGTGGCGGTAAGCATTTGCCGCCTGCGCTGAGATGATATCTTCGAAAGGGTCGCGCAGTGCGCGGCCTTTTTGTTTCTGCGTCTCGTGTCCCGGACGCACTGCCACGCCCTTAACGTTGCTACGCCGCGTCCGGGGCACGAGTTCGCGCGACCCTACCTTCTTCCCTTCACATCGAGCGGCACGGCCGCCTCGTACTTCGAATTGTGCAACACCAGCGAGGTCCGCACGTTGCGGACATGTGGCGCGGCAGTCAGGTGCGTGACAAAATCCTGGAAGGTCGCCATGTCAGGGGCGACGCATTTGAGGATGAAATCGACCTCGCCCGACAGCATCCAGCATTCCCGCACCAAGGGCTCGGCGCGGACGAATTCCTCGAAAGCACGCAAATCCGCCTCGGCCTGGCTGGACAGGTGCACGGCCGCGAACACGGTGACGTCGAAGCCGAGCTTGCGGGCGTCGAGCAGGCCCCGGTAGCCGTGGATGTAGCCCTCCTCCTCCAGCGCCCGGACCCGGCGCAGGCAGGGGGGCGGAGAGATGCCGACGCGCTTGGCCAGCTCGACATTCGTGATTCGACCGTCGGCCTGAATCTCGGCGAGAATTTTCAGGTCGATCTCGTCTAGGTTCCGCGACACGTGATTGGAACTCCTGCCCTTTGCAGCGGTATTGATGGTTTTCTCGAAATCGTCATAGCCCAGTCCGCACTGCCAGCGCAATTTTATTGCGCGCGCAGCGCAATCGACTTTTGTTCCCTGTTGGAAAAATCCGCCGAGAGGGAATGCAATTCTTGCATAGCTCACCAGAAGGCTTAGATTAGCTCTGATATTTCAGCGCCTCCGCGAGACCTCCCGGCACGTTCCGCGCTCGCGCTGCAGATCCCCCGTGAAAGGCCTCCATCGAAATGTCCGCTCCTGTACATGCAAAGGTCGTCATTATCGGCTCTGGCCCTGCTGGCTACACGGCGGCGATCTATGCCGCGCGCGCGATGCTCGAGCCGATTCTGATCCAGGGTATCCAGCCCGGCGGCCAGCTCACCATCACCACCGACGTCGAGAACTATCCGGGCTTCGCCGACGTGATCCAGGGCCCCTGGCTGATGGAGCAGATGGAGAAGCAGGCGGTCCATGTCGGCACCAGGATCGTCACCGACCTGGTCACCAGATTAGAGACTGCGCAGCGGCCCTTCCGCCTCACCTGCGACAGCGGCGACGTCTATCTCGCCGACACCGTGATCCTCGCCACAGGCGCGCAGGCGCGCTGGCTCGGGCTGGCGTCCGAAGCCAAGTTCCAGGGCGGCGGCGTATCGGCCTGCGCCACCTGCGACGGCTTCTTCTACCGAGGCAAGGAGGTGATCGTGGTCGGCGGCGGCAACACCGCGGTCGAGGAAGCCCTGTACCTCACCAATCATGCCTCGCAGGTCACCATCGTGCATCGTCGCGATCACTTCCGCGCCGAGCGCATCCTGCAGGAACGCCTGTTCAAGCACCCGAAGATCAAGGTGATCTGGGACTCGGCCGTCGACGAGATCTGCGGCACCGAGACCCCGAACAAGGTCACCCATGTCCGGCTCAAGAACGTCAAGACGGGCGCGCTCACGGACGTGAAGACCGACGGCGTCTTCATCGCCATCGGCCACGCACCCGCCACCGAGCTCGTCAAGGACCAGGTCAAGCTGAAACCGTCGGGCTATGTCGAGGTCGCCCCGAACTCGACTGCCACCTCGGTGCCCGGCCTGTTCGCCGCCGGCGACGTGGCCGACGAAACCTATCGCCAGGCCGTGACGGCCGCCGGCCTCGGCTGCATGGCCGCACTCGAAGCCGAACGTTTCTTGGCCCTTCGCGCCAGCGAGCGCGCGGCAGCGGAATAACATCATGCCTCGAACACGCGACGGATTTACGGACATGGATTGGGACAAGCTGAAGGTGTTTCACGCGGCGGCGGAAGCGGGCAGCTTCACGCATGCGGGCGAGCAGCTCGGCCTGTCGCAATCGGCGGTGTCGCGCCAGGTCTCCGCGCTGGAGCAGGAGCTTTCAGTCTCGCTGTTCCACCGCCACGCCCGCGGCCTGATCCTCACCGAGCAGGGCGACCTGCTCTTCCGCACCGCGCATGACGTGTTCATGCAGCTGCAGGCGGCACGCGCCAAGCTGACCGACAGCCGCGAGCGGCCCAGCGGCGACCTCAAGATCACCACCACGCCCGGCGTCGGCATCAACTGGCTGATCCCGCGGCTCGGCGAGTTCACTGCGCTCTATCCGGAGATCCGCATCTCGCTGATCGTTACCGACGAGGAGCTCGATCTGTCGATGCGCGAGGCCGATGTCGCGATCCGCACGCGCAAGCCGACCCAGCCGGACCTGATCCAGCGCAAGCTGTTCGCGATGGGCTTCCACGCTTATTGCTCGCCGGAATACATCAAGCGCTTCGGCACGCCGCGCACGCTGGAGGAGCTCGACTCCCACCGCATCATCACGCTCAGCGACGGCAGCTTCGCGCCGCATCTTCAGAACCGCAATTGGCTGATCGAAGCCGGGCGCAACGGCTCCGGCCCGCGCGAAGCCTATTTCAAGGTCAACAACATCCTCGGTCTGGTGCGCGCCTGCCAGCAGGGCCTCGGCATCGCCGCGCTGCCGGACTATCTCGTCGAGGAGCAGAACAAGCTCGTGCAGCTGTTCGGCGAGTCGGACTCGATCCAGCTCGACACCTACTTCGTCTATCCCGAGGAGTTGAAGACCGTCGCCCGCGTGCAGGTGTTCCGCGACTTCGTGGTGAGCAAGGCGCAGCGCTGGCCGTCCTAATTTCCGCATGACTGACATGCGACCTCGGCTGTTGCTGCGCGGCACTCGGCAAGCCCATAATGTTTGCACGCTGAGCCTTCGCGTTGCGCATTTGTCCCCCTCCTCCAGTGGCGCGGGAGTTCAGTAATCCCTCTTGGAAGGTGATTGTGTCGGCCTCACGTGGCCAATACCTAAGCCGGGCCCTTCGGGTCCGGCTTTTTTTCTGTCGCATGCAGCCTTCGCCCTCCGCGTGTATTGACAGTTCCAGGCATACCCCGCATCATTTGCGGATGATCACGAAGTCGTGCGCAGCAATCTCGAAAAAGGGTCCCCATCCGGGGACCTCGGTTTTTTGCGCGCACTAGGCTGATATCGTCATCGCTGCAGATCCCGAAAACCCCGCCGCCTGGACGGGGTTTTTTCATGTGCCCTCCGTCTCAGGTTTCCCGAGAAGGAGATGGAACATGACCGGACTTGAAGATCACTTGCACGGACTGTGGCTGCCGCTGGTGACGCCGTTTCACGGCGGCGCGCTGGATGAGAGATCGCTGCGGCGGCTGACGCGGCACTACGGCGCGGGCGCCGTCGACGGCTTCATCCTCGGCGCGACCTCGGGCGAAGGCATGACGCTGCGCGAGGCAGAGCTCGAACGTCTCGTCGCCGTGGTGCGCGACGAGATGGCGGCCAGCGGCCGCATCGTGCCGATCTGCCTCGGGCTCTCGGGCGCGGACACCGCGCGGCTGAAGGAGCGACTCGACGAGACCGCGGACTGGCCGATCGACGGCTACCTGATCGCCAGCCCCTATTATGTGCGGCCATCGCAGCGCGGCTTGCTGGCGCATTTCGAAGCCCTCGCCGATCACGCGGCATGGCCGCTCGCGCTCTACAACATCCCCTATCGCACCTCCGTCAACATCACCAACCAGACGCTGCTGCGGCTTGCCGAGCACAGGAACATCGTCGGCCTGAAGGATTGCGGCGCGAGCCGCGAGCAGTCGATCGCGCTGCTGCGCGACAGGCCCAAGGCATTTCGCGTGCTCACCGGCGAGGATGCCAATTATTTCGAGGCGCTCTGCGACGGCGCCGACGGCGGCATCGTGCTGTCGGCACATGTCGAGACCGCGACGTTCGCAGCCGTCCATGCCGAGCTGAAGCGCGGCAAGCACGATGCGGCGCTGGCGCGCTGGCACGAGGTCGCCGAGCTGACCCGCCTGCTGTTCGCCGAGCCAAGCCCCGCGCCGGCGAAGTACTGGCTGTGGCGCAGCGGCCTGATCGACAGCCCCGAAGTGCGCCTGCCGATGGTGGAAGTGAGCAGCGAGCTTGCGGCGGCGATCGATCGCGAGATCGAGCGACGGACGAAGGTCGCGGCGTAGCGGCTTCGCTTACCCTCCCTGGAAGGTCCCTCCAGGGAGGGTAAGAGCACCGCCCCATGGTTAATGTCCTCCCAACGGCCTTCGCTGTCGCCGCATGGCGCATCCACGGCTCGTTTACACAGTCGCGCCTATTCTTCGGCACCTACAGAGGGGGAATGACCATGGGACATCGCATCCGGCCTACGGCCGCGCGGCAATTCGCGCCCGCCGATCTCGTGCAGGGAATTCTGGTGGTGTCGTCGTTCGGGTTCTGGGCGGTGATGCTCGGCCTGATGCCGGTGCTGCTGTTTCGGCTCTGGCTGGTCGGCTGACGCAAAGCGAGCGCGGGATGGTTAATCCGTGGTAGCACCTGTGCTCAAAATGCACTGGCAGCTGCGATCCGGATCTTAAAACATCCTCGCTAACACTTGACGCCCATAAGCGAAGAAATCGCGGAGGCGTTTGTGAATAATCATAATGAACTGGCGTCGCATTACGACGCCGGGCAGCAGGCCTTTACCACCGAGGACATTCTCTGGGCCGTCGGCATCTGGTCGGTGATCCTGACCTTGTCGCCGGTCATCGTGTTCTACATGCTGCTGGTGGCGTAGCCCAGGCAAGTTCCCGAACAACGCAAGCTCGGGATTCCGGGTCTGGCGCGTGCGCCATCCCGCAAATGACGGGCCAGGCAGAAACGCAAAACGCGCGGCTTGTCCGCGCGTTCGTCGTCCGGGGAATGAATAATGAAAATTAAGCCGCCTGCTTGTGCATTGCGCCGGACGCCGACGCCGTGCCGCGAATAGCCTTGACCGAACGCTCGATCGCCGCCCACAGCCTTGCAATCTCCTGGGCTGCCCGGCTCTCCGCCTGATACTCGCGCGCACCTTCGCCGTGGCTCAGCGCCATCAGCAGGTCCGAGCGATTGGTGATCTGGCCGCCCCACACCGGAGCGCGGAATTTCGCCAGCGCTTCGCGGGCGATGGTGACGATCGGGCTTTCGGATTCGTCGCGCTTGGCCGGCGCACCGTTGAGCACGACCGCGTAGGGCTTGCGCGCGGCGCGGCACATCTGGATGGTTTCCTGCACCGCGTTGACGTCGAACACGCCGGGACGGGCGGGGATCACCACCATGGTGGCGTTCTTGATCGCGTCGTCGACGACGGTCGACAGGTTCGGCGGCGTGTCGATCAACACCCATTCATAGCCGTCGCGCTTGGCAGCGGAGACGATGCCGCTGACGGAGTTCACGGCAGCCTTGATCGGCGGCTCGTTGGTGCCGCGCAGCTTGTGCCACAGCGTGAGCGAACCCTGCGGATCCGCGTCCACGAGCATGACCTGCTTGCTCGCCTTGATCTGCGCGGCGAGATGTGCAGCCAGGGTACTCTTGCCCGAGCCGCCCTTGCGCGATGCAAAAACAATAACGTTCATACCTTCCGCCTCCAATTGACCCCAGGCCGCGAAAATGAATCAGCGCGCTGATTCGGGAAAGAAAAATTTATCAGGGGTTGCGTTACGGCCACGAAATAACAAGGCGTGTTGGCTTTTGAGTCACACTGCATCGCAGGAGAAAGACGCAGCTCCCTGCGAAACACCGCTTGCGCGGACATTTGTGCGTTTTTTGAGCAACAGACGGGACGACGCAACCTTGCCGCGCAAACCTGCGGGCGACTCTTTCCCGTCGCGCACCGGCCGTAATTACAGCAAGCCTGCGCAGCGTCGCGCGAACAAAACGAGTCCGGAGGCTGGCGCAGAGCCGATGTCGGTCATGGCGCAGGTTTCAAGCAAGGGGCGCTCCGCCCCGGCTCAAAATGACTCGGCCTTTTTCTTCTTGGTCGCCTTCGCCGGCTTGGCGCTCGTCTTGGTGGTATTGGTCGGCTTGCCGGCGCGGACCTCGCCCGGCTCCGGGCGGAAGAACACCCGGCATTGCGGCGAGAGCTGCGCCTTCTTCTTGATCATGCAGGCGGTGATGGCATCGACGTTCGGAACGAACTCGCTGCACAGCCGCATCGCATCCGGCGAGCAGGCCTGCTGCTCCTCCTGGGTGTAGGCGAAGCCGGCGCGCGGCAGAGCCAGGACGGCCAGGGCAAGGCCGAGCGTTGCGGCGGCCAATGACTTGTTCAAGCGAAATGCCGGCATCGATGTCCCCACGTCATGAGTCCCTGGGAATAGTGGGTGAACGGCGGTGCGTTGGCAACGAGGGCAGATGCGAAAGCCGCGACGTGTGCGGTCTCGGCAACAGGGGCGACGGGCAGTCTTCCTTACCGTCGTCGTCCGGCCTTGTGCGCAATTGCGCACTGGACCGACCCGCAGTCATCCAGAAAGCGATTGAGACACGGAACTCGCCACGACGTCATGGCCGGGCTTGTCCCGGCATGACGACCACTGTGTCGCGGTGGACTGGCGCCGGAGTTTCCGGGCCTCCAACACAAAACTCCGAAAACAACCCCATGCACAGTAGCCAAGGGACGGCAATCCCTCGGCATTTCCATTCTTAGGATTTCACGAAGTCAAATTTGACTTGTCGGGCAAAACAGGGGCATGATGGCATCATCAAAAAAGATGCGCGTGGGGTGGTCGGCCTGTCTCCTGCGCTGATAGAAAGCGTTGGAAGTGGAGGCGAGCGCATGGATGGGAATGAGGCGGAACTTCCGCTCGCGGGGGTGACGGTGGTCTCGCTCGAGCAGGCGATCGCGGCGCCGCTGGCCAGCCGGCATCTGGCGGATTGGGGCGCGCGCATCATCAAGATCGAGCGGCCCGGAAGCGGCGATTTCTGCCGGGACTACGATCATGTCATGAACGGCATGTCGAGCCAGTTCGTCTGGACCAACCGCTCCAAGGAAAGCCTTGCCATCGACATCAAAAGCCCCGAGGGGCGCAAGGTGCTCGACGCCCTGCTGCCGCGGGCGGATGTGTTCATCCAGAACCTCGCGCCCGGCGCGGCGGAGCGGCTCGGCCTCGATGCGGCATCGCTCGTGCGGAAATTTCCGCGCCTCATCGCCTGCGACGTCTCGGGCTATGGCACCGGCGGCCCCTACAGCGACAAGAAGGCCTATGATCTCCTGGTGCAGTGTGAGGCCGGCGTGCTCGCCATCAACGGCACCGAGGCGGAGCCTGCCAAGGTGGGGCTCTCCGTGGTCGACATCGCCACCGGCATGTACATCCTGAGCGGCGTGCTGATGGCGCTGTATCGGCGCGAGCGGACCGGCAAGGGCACGGCGTTCCAGGCCTCGCTGTTCGATTCCATCACGGACTGGATGAGCTATCCCGCCTTCTACACCGAGAGCACGGGCCGGCCGCTGCCGCGCACCGGCGCGAAGCATGCGACGATCGCGCCGTACGGACCGTTCCGCGTCGGTGACGGCAACACGATCTTCTTCGGCATCCAGAACGACCGGGAATGGCGGTCGCTGTGCCGCATCGTGCTCGGCGATGCCGCACTTGCCGACGACCTGCGCTTCCGCACCAATCCGCTGCGTATGCAGAACCGCGACGAGCTGCAGGCGCATATCGAGCAGCGCTTTGCATCCATGACCAGCGAAGAGGTGCTGCGGCTGCTGGACGAAGCCGCGATCGCCAATGCGCATCTGAACTCGGTCGAGGCCTTCCTGAAGCATGAGCAGCTCCACGCACGCGCGCGGGTGCAGAGCGTGGGATCGCCGAGCGGGCCGGTGATGAGCTTCCTGCCGGCGCTCACCATTCCCGGCGTGACGCCGCGGATGGACCCGGTACCTGACGTGGGCGAGCACAACGACGCCATCCTCCGCGAACTCGGCATCAGCGGGGAGCATTGAGATGGCCTCGCAGCGGCCGAGCCGGGCCTATCTGGCTGTTCCTGCGCATCGCGCCCGCCTCGTCGCCAAGGCAGCGGCTTCAAGCGCGGATGCCGTGTTCATGGATCTCGAAGACGCGGTGCCGCCATCCGAAAAAGGTCTTGCGCTGGAGGAAGCCGTCCGCGCGCTGTCATCGCTCGACTGGGGCAACAAGCGCGTCGCGGTCAGGCTCAACGCCGTCGACAGCCCGTTCATCGGAGAGGAGATCCGCGCGCTGGCGGCGCTGCCGCGGCTGGATGCGGTGATCGTGCCGAAGGCGGAGCGCGCCGGCGACATCGTCGCCATCGCCGACCAGCTGCGCGCGGCCGCGCCGGATCGCGCTTCGTCGGTGGTGCTCGAACTGCTGATCGAGACGGCGCTCGGCCTCGTCAATGTCGACACGCTCGCCGCCGCGCACGCGAGCGTGGCCGCGCTGCATCTCGGCGTCGGCGACTTCGCGGCCTCGCTCGGCGCCCGCACCTCCGACATCGGCATCTCGCCGGACGGCTACCGCCACGTCGGATCGGCGCAAAGCGGCTACGCCGCCGCGCCACTCGACCTGTTCGCCTATCCCATGATGCGCCTCTTGGTGGCCGCGCGCGCCTTCGGCCTCATCGCCATCGACGGCGCCCTGCGGCGCGTTCCGCGATGCCAGGCTCACCGAGGCCAGCGCGCAAAAGGCCGCCGCGATGGGCTTTGACGGCAAGCAGGTCATCCATCCCGACCAGATCGAGCCGACGCTGCGCGCGTTCACGCCGTCGGATGACGAGCTGGCCCAGGCGCGGCGGGTGGTCGAGGCGATGGAGACGGCCGAGGCGCAAGGCCAGGGCGCGGTGACGCTGGACGGCAAGATGATCGACTATGCCAATGTGCGGATGGCGCGGCGGATTATCCAGCTGGGGTCGTAGGGGCGCGCATGGCCACGCTCTTGATCGTCGCGCCGGTGTTCGCGCTGATCGCGGTAGCGCCGCGCCAACAAAAACTCAGCTGCTGGGTTTACGGTGCTCGGCATGACCAATCGAAGACGAGCATTTTGACTTTGGCCTAGGCAGCCCAATCCATGATCGCATCGATGAAGGTCTGCGCCTGGCGGATCGCGTCGAGCCTCGTCGCACAGACACCAACCGACACTGTTCGGCCCTTTCCGACAGTCCACTTCCAACCAGCCGGGTAGCTCATTTCAACGATTGAGAAGCTTACGCCGCGATGCTCCACGGAGAACCTCCGCTAACATGTTGCTGTGTCCGAAAAGGCTACTCCAAATGACGAATTTGTCCAACCGAACGCAGACCCACAATCCGCTCGCGCGGCTCGGATATAAGCGTTCAGGAGAGCGCATGGAGACTTATTGCGGTGGTGGTGTGGGTGGTGGCAGGAGGGAAGTAGGCGGCCTTTCGATTGCCGACACCGCTATGCAACAACCTGGCCGGCGCGCCAGGCCATCTCCCAGAAGTCTGCCTCCAGGTGGGTGGCTTCCTTGAAGATCGCAATCAGCTCGGCCTCGCGCGCCGGAGTGGCGTAGCGATCGGCGAGATTCTCCATATGCGCCTGCGCCTTGGCAGCGACTTCCTGGTATGGCGCGCCGGCATATTCTTCGATCCAGACGCGATAGGCGTTGCTCACCGCGTCGGCAGAAGGGCGCGAGGCGAGCCGCGTTGCGATCTCCGCGTAGCCGATCACGCAAGGCGCAAGCGCCACTTTGAGCGCCAGCAGATCGCCGCGCATTCCCGCGTCCAACACGTAGCGCGTATAGGCCAGCATCTCGGCCGCCGGAGGGGCTTGTTCAAGGTCGTCCGGGGACAGGCCCCATTCGCCACAGAGCTTCACATGCAGGTTCATCTCGACATCGAGGATGGCCGACAGGCCGGCCGCGGCTTCACGCATGTCGGCAAGCCTGGGCGACTTGTAGACCGCGAGCGCGTAGGCGCGAGCAAACTCGATGAGGAACAGATAGTCCTGAACGAGGTAGTGACGAAACGCAGCTTCAGGGAGCGAGCCGTCCGCCAATCCGTTCGTGAAGGGATGCTCCGTATAGGCCCGCCACTCAGTGGACGCGGCTGCCTTGAGACGCTCGAAAAAACTCACGATCTTTTCCGCCTGCTTGCTTGTCCATCACACTGGCTCGCTACCGATAGCGCATTGCCAACGAAGGAGCTACGGTGGTGGCGGACAAAGCCGGCTTTGAGAAACGGCGGATAGGCCCCGCGTCGAGCCGCACTGCCTTGGCATCAACCAGCCATCGCTTCGCCGTGAAGGGCGAGCCTGAGCATCCTGGTGAAGTGCGCGCTGAAGCTGGAGGCGAAGCCGGCCGCAGCGTTCATGCTGGTCCGACTGCTGAACCCGCCGTCGGTGGCAGCCGGCGTCATCTGCTGTTCGCGGCGATGCCGCCGGCGTGAACGCGTAAATCTTTGGCCGGCGACGCCTCACGGCCTCGCCGCGCCCCATCAACAATCAGCGCAGGCCCAGGAACGAGAGCACTGCACCAATCACGACGACCAGCCCGATGATATAGATAATACCGTTCATAGCTCAGCTCCCTCAGCGTTGTCAGTCCTGCTGCAGCTACAAACACCTGGGGTCATGAAAGGTTCGCCGGGACATCTCGCCGTTTTCTACCGGGGAGCCGGGAAACGAAAACGCACTCTCTGCTCCGACGCGCCCGGGTCCCGTGCCACCTCCAGATGATTTTGCCTTTGCACGCAAAGGTCGCTAGTCTCTCCTGATACGTTCAGGGAGGTAACATGGCACAACGCGAAGAGATGCTCGCAGTGGTCCGGCGCGCCTATGCCGCACGCGACAACGATGACGCCGACGGGCTGGTAGCCGCTTTTCATCCCAAGGGTCAGTTCGCCCTAATGGGCGACAAGACCGCACTCGAATTGACGGGAAGCGTGGAGGGACACGCAAGCCTGCGTGGTGCCTTCAGCAAATTCATTGAAGACTTCGGCTTCGAAGGCCGCGAGATCCTAGCTGAGCTGGTTGACGGAGATCGTGTCGCCATCCATTCCCGTGTCGATGTTCGATATCGCCCGACCGGAAAAGTTTCCAGCACCGAGATCCTGGACCTGTTCAAGCTTCAGGACGGCAAGATCGTCGAGCTGATCGAGTTTGCGGATACGGCGCAGGTCAAGATGATGATTGCGTGAGGACGACTTCGTAAAGTTTATTGCACTGTCACCGTAATCCGTCGGCCGGCGAGCTGGCCCAGGCGCGACGGGTGGTTGAGGCGATGGAGGCGGCTGAGGCGCAAGGCCAGGGCGCGGTGACGCTGGACGGCAAGATGATCGACTATGCCAATGGGCGGATGGCGCGGCGGATCATTGGGCTGGGGGCGTAGCGGCGCATGGCCACCTTGCAGTATTGGGCTGACAACAAAACCTACCTGCCTTCCGAAGCTGCAATTCGCCTGCACCATGCCTTGTTAGGATTCATCCCTTTCCTAACGGCAACGGTAGGCACGCCCGCATCATGGCGGATTCGGTCCTCGACCGCGTCTACAATGCAAAGCCAATCGACTGGACAGGCGGACATGATCTTCAAAGGATGAATGAGCGGCGCGCCGCCTATATCGCAGCTCTCAAGGCCGCCGACCGGGATGACATTGGTCCCTTGATCAAGTTCGTTGGTCCTCGCGATGATCTCTGACGCGCGAAGCCCGTTAGATTTGCCCCCAATGGCAGCGGCATCATCGTGCTGCTCGCGGTGATGCCGACCGGCGCGAACGCGTACATCTGCGCGGTGCAGTATCAGCGGCGGTGGACCCGGTGTCTGGCGCAGTGGCGTTGGGCACGCTGCTGGCGGCGGTGACGTTACCGGTGGTGACGCTGATGCGAGGGTGAGGTAATTCAGCCGCGCGCATCCGCCTCACCCCGACGGAGTACGTCATGGCACAGAACATCTACGACAATCCGGATTTCTTTTCAGGTTACAGCCGACTTCCTCGGCAGGTGCACGGCCTTGCCGGCGCACCCGAATGGCCGGCGCTGTGCGCCATGTTTCCCGAAATGGCCGGCAAACGAGCCGTCGATCTCGGCTGCGGCTTCGGCTGGGTTTCACGTTGGCTGCGCGAGAATGGCGCCAAAGCGGTCCTGGGCGTCGACCTCTCCGAGAGCATGATCGCGCGGGCACGGCAGACTACAGCCGATCCTGCAATCGACTATCGACTCGCGGACCTCGAGACGATCGACCTTTCAGAAGCGGCCTTCGATTTCGCCTTCAGCTCGCTGACGTTCCACTACATCAGCGACTTCGACCGGCTCGCTCGCATGATCCATCGCTCGCTCACGGCGGGCAGCCATTTCGTCTTCTCGATCGAGCATCCGGTTTTCATGGCCGCCACTCATCCCCGCTGGATCGAGGACGAGGATGGGCGAAAGACATGGCCGGTCAATCGCTATGCGATCGAGGGCGAGCGCCGCACCAGTTGGTTAGCGAAAGACGTGGTGAAGTATCACCGCACGATCGCAACGACACTGAACGTGCTGATCCGGGCCGGATTTGTCATCGAGGCCGTCGACGAGTTCGCGCCGTCGGTGCAGCAAATCAGGGAGAACCCGGCACTGAAGGAGGAGCTGGAACGGCCGATGATGCTGCTGGTGTCAGCGCGGCGGTAGGGGCGTGCGGCCGGCGGGTAGGTCGCCTCGTGGCGTGCCGGGACAATGTGCTCACCCTTGAAGCTTTATGCACTGTCACCGCAATTGCCAGAGAACTATCAGGCTACGAGACTTGGCGCTCGCAACGACAAGTACGTTGGCAAGTATATCTTAGCACTCGATATATTGCGCGGTGCGTGCCGGCGAACAGCTCAAGAGCTTAATGACGCAATAAGTGATCTTGAAGCTGGAGGCTAAACCGCGTTCGCTGCTGAAACATCGGAAATGGGGGCAACATGACCAAGAAAACAATACCAAAAAAGGAAGGGATCGAGACGACCTGGCGCACAATTGCCTTCGGCGGCTTACTTATTTTGATTGGGCTATGCGGCTTCGTCACTGCCCTAGTCAACAAGAACTTGCTTCCCGCTGTGGGTGGTACGTTCCTCGGCTTGTTGATTGGAATGCTGGTTGGTTTCTACGCGCAAGAGGCAGACGATTGGACTCGTCAGGCAATGACAGCGTCCGTCGCTGTGCTAACCGGTGCGGGCGCGCTTGCGTTGCTACGCTACGATGCGGCTGATCCGCATGCCGTTTTTTATTACCCGATTGGTCTTGTAGTCGGCTTCGGGTTCGGGACTATTTGGGCCGCCATTGATGTACCAGACGAAGAGCCGGGTTAATCTAAGCCCTACCATCGCTGGTACAGTTGGGTGGGCTCGAACCACCGACCTCCTGTTCCACAGACAGGCGCTCTAACCAACTGAGCTACAACTGCATCCTGGCGAGCCGCGCCTTGGGACGCCCTTAAGAGGGGCCGGTGCCGAGGGGGCTGGACGGGGCGGAAACTAGGTGCAACGGGGGTTTTTGGCAAGGCCGCAGAGGGACGAAAAACCGGCGGAAATCACCGCCGGTGCGATGAAATCGGGCTTGATGGCAGCGATGAGGGTGTCTCTCCCGGCTGCCGGGAGACTCCCCGTGGGGCGAGAGCCCTCACCCGTCGCTTGACGATGCTTCGCATCGCCCAGCGCCGGCCTCTCCCGCACGCACGCGGGAGAGGCAAGAAAAAACCCGGGCCTTTCGGCCCGGGTTTCGTTGGCTCAAACCGGCCTTACCGCTCAGGCGGCGGACGGATAGTACTTCGAGGCGCTCGCCTTGATCGGCTCGGCGGTCTCGGCGGCGACGCGCTGGGTGAGCTCGACCAGCTCCTTGGCCTGGGACTGGTAGGTCTCGAGCTGCTTGCGGGTGTGGCCGGTCCACAGCTCCAGCGCTTCCGACGGCGACTTGGCGCCGAACAGCTGCTGGGCGAAGTCGAGCTGGGCGCTGGAATTGGCCTTCATGAACTCGAGCAGCTTGGCGGTGTACTCGCTCGCGCCCTTGCTGGCGCAGGTGAACACGGCCTCGACGGTGCCGTTGTGGGTCTCGGCGGCGTCCTTGAACTTGGCATAGCTCTCGCGGGCCTGCGACACGCCCTTCTCGGCGAACGCACGCATCTGCTCGGGAACCTCGAACGGAATGATCGAGGCAGAAAACGGATCAGTCGCACCTGTCATGGTTGTCCCTCACGCTAATGAAAAAATCGAGTGAGCCCTCTGGCGCGCCCGCCGGCCCCGACCATGGGCCCTCGCATTCAGCGGGTACGACGACTGGAAAACACGAAGCGAATGAGATGGCTCGCCCGGCGTCCAGCACTATGACTGCCTATCATGTCAACATTGTGCATCGCAACGCGCCACGAGGGTGCGCTGCGAAATTTAATCTCGGAGAGGGCGAGGTTCCGGGTCAGGGGAACCGGGGGTTGAGGTAGTTGGGTGCGCTGGCCAGGTGGATCTTCACCCTCTCCCGCCTGCTTGCGGAAGAGGTCGGATCGCGCAAGCGATCCGGGTGAGGGCATTTTCCTCTGGGAGAGTCTTCGTTGTCGAGACACCCTCTCCCCAACCCTCCGCCGCAAGCGGGGGAGGGAGCGCGCCTTTGTCGGGGCTCTCAGCGAGTCTAGCTCGTCAGGCCGGCCTGGCCCGCCTCGCCCCGCGAATCCCTTGGATGCAGCATCGCTGCGGCTTGCGGGGTTGGCACCATTAAGGTTATCGCCGCTTGGGGGGCCCTCCCGGGCTTGCGGCCGTGGACCTGCCCGCCCCTCTCGGGCGATAACTCTTTCTTAAGGCTGCCATTCCGGTAGCCGCCACACCTGATGCGTGAGCGACAGCCGGCCTTATGACGCGTTCGGATTTCCAGTTGCGAGGTGTGGGCGATCCGCGGCTGGCCGTGCATGCGACCTCGCCGCTGGCGACCTGGCTGTGGTCGGTCGACGGCGCGCGCGTGCTGTGGGCCAATCCGGTCGGCGCCAGCCTGTTCGGCGCGGCGAACAGCGCCGGCCTCGCGGACAAGGTGTTCGGTCCGGCGGACAGCCACCGCCGCCAGGTGGCCCGGCTCGCGGGTCGATTGCCGGCGAACGGCACCGTGCGGCTCGAGCGGCTGCGCGGCTTCGGCGCTCGGCTCGGCGCGCTGATGACCTGCGCCTGCGCGCGGCTCGACTTCGCCGGTGGCGGCCATCTCTCTGAAAGATCTGCCGTGCTCGTCATCGCCATGGATCCCACCTCGCGCCCGATGCCGCTGGTCGAGCGGCTGTCTCGCCTGGTCGCGGGCGCCAAGGTGCCGATGGCCGCGTTCGCGCCGGACGGATTGTTCGTCGGCGCCAGCGAGGCCGCCCGCTCCCTGCTCGGCTTCCGCGATCTGTTCGAGGCCGGTCTCGACCGGGCACGCAGCGATGCGCTGGCCACCGGCCGCGCCGCAACACCGATCGGCATCGGCCAGATGGTGCTGCAACGGGTCGGCGCGGGGGCCGATATCGGCCTGGTCGCGCTGATCGAGCCGGCCGTCAACACAGCGGCGGCGCGCGAGGCCGCGCCCAGGACCACCCCCGTCGAGACTCCGGCCGCGGAGCGCGAGGACGCTCAGCCTGCGCCGTCGAACGTGGCGCCGTCCGCGTTCGCGCTGTTCGACGCCTTCGCCGAGCCGACCGAAACGGCTGCAGCGGCCGCGTCCGTAACTGCCGCGTCCAAAACTGCCGCTGAAAACACTCCGGTTGAAAACCCGCTGGAAGCCATTGTGTCGCCGCAGGTTGCGCCGATCACTGAAGCCATGGTCGAGCCGGAGTCGGGCCAGGAATCCTCGGGCCAGCAACAGCCGCCCGCACCGCGTCAGCATCCGTTGCGCTTCCTCTGGCAGATGGATGCAGAGGGCCGCTTTGTGCTCCTCTCCGACGAATTCATCCGCCTGATCGGCCCGCACACGGCCGCCGGCTTCGGCCGGCCCTGGCGCGAGATCGCAGCCGACTTCGCACTCGATCCCGATGGCCGCGTCGCACAGGCGCTTGCAAGCCACGACACCTGGGCCGGCATCACCGTGAACTGGCCGGCCGACGGCGGCGAGCGTCTCCCGGTCGAGCTCGCGGGCCTGCCGGTCTACGACGGGATGCGCAACTTCGCGGGCTTCAGGGGATTTGGCGTCTGCCGCGATCTCGACGGCCTCAACCGGCTCGAGGCGCTGCGACGCTTCGAGCTGCGCGCCGCGCCGCCGGCGCAGCAGGACCTCTCCGCTGACGCCGTCGAGCCCGATCCGGAGGCCAGGCCCGAAGTCGAGCCCGAAGGCGAGGGCGAAGAGAAGCCGGAGGCAACGGCAGCACCTCCGCCGATCGAGCCGCCCGAGCCCGAGCCGACACCCGAGCCTGAACCGGTAGCCGCCACAGCCGACGCGAATTCACACCCAACCGATCTGGAAACGCCCGTGGAAACGCCTCCCAATGTCGTGCCGTTCCGCTCGCCCGGCGACACGCGCTCCCCGACGCTGACGCCTGTCGAGAACAGCGCGTTCAACGAGCTGGCGCGGCAATTGTCCGAACGGCTCGAACGCGATCGCGAGACCATCGCGACTGACGCGGCCGATCCGGCGGCGGAGATCGCAGCCGAACCACCGGAGCCGGAGGCGCCGCAAGCCGCGGCCGAATGGCTGACCGAGCCTGCGCCGCCGGCGCGCGGGATGAGCGCGCGTGACCGCACGCTGCTCGACCTGCTGCCGACCGGCATCCTGATCTACCGGCTCGACCGCCTGCTCTACGCCAATCCCGCCTTCCTCGCGCGCATGGGCTATGCCGACCTCGGCGCGCTCGAGCATGAAGGCGGGCTGGATGCGCTCTATGTCGAGCCGGGCGTGTCGGCGGCCAGCAGCACGTCGCAGGGCGGCACGCCTGTCACCATCAGCGCGACGGTCGCGAACGGCGAAGCGCCGCTGGCGACGACCGAGGCGCATCTTCACACGATCGACTGGGACGGCGAGAGCGCGCATGCGCTGATCTGCGCGCTGCCGCAGGCGGCGCCCGTCATCGCAGAGACGGTGGTCGCGGAGACCGTTGTCGCCGAGTCCTTCTACGAACCCGAGTCCGCGGCGGGCGAAGCCGAGGCCGAGGATCTCGCCGCGATCCTCGACACCACGGCCGAGGGCATCGTCATGTTCGATGCCGAAGGCAACATCCACGCCTGCAACCGCAGCGCCGAGGCGCTGTTCGGCTATGACGGGCAAGCGCTGCTCGAGCAGAACCTGACGACGCTGTTCGCGCCCGAGAGCCAGCAGATCGTCGCCGACTATCTCGAAAGCTTGAAGAGCCAGGACATTGCGAGCCTGCTCGACCACGGCCGCGAGGTGCTCGGACGCGAGAAGAAGGGCGGCGTCATTCCGCTCGCGATGATCATGGGCCGCACCCGGCCCGACGGGCCGAACTTCTTCGCCGTGTTCCGCGACCTCTCGCAGAGCAAGAAGGGCGAGAGCGAGCTGACGCAGGCCCGCCGCCTCGTCGACGGCGCGGCCGGTGCCAAGGCCGACATGCTGGCGCGGATCAGCCACGAGATCCGCACGCCGCTCAACGCCATCATCGGCTTCGCCGAGGTGATGATCTCCGAACGCTTCGGCGCGCTCGGCAACGAGCGCTATGGCGAATACATGAAGGACATCCGCGCCTCCGGCGAGCGCGTCATCGCCATCATCGACGACCTGCTCGAGCTGTCGCGGATCGAGACCGGCAAGCTCGATCTCACCTTCGCCAACCTCAATCTCAACGACCTCGTCGAAGCCTGCGTCGCGGTGATGCAGCCGCAGGCCAACCGCGAGCGCATCATCATCCGCACCTCGCTCGCCCATGCCCTGCCGCAGGTGAGCGCGGATGCGCGCGCGATGCGGCAGATCACCATGAACCTGATCTCGAACTCGATCCGGCTCGCCAGCGCCGGCGGCCAGGTCATCGTCTCGACCGCGCTGACCGACCGCGGCGAGATTGCCTTGCGCATCCGCGACACCGGCCACGGCCTCACCGAGCGGGAGGTCGCCGCCGCGATGGAGCCGTTCCGCACCCCGCCGCCCGGCGATGCCGCGGACAGCTCGGCGCTGAGCCTGTCGCTGACGAAAGCGCTGGTCGAAGCCAACCGCGCCCACTTCAACATCAAGAGCGCTGGCCATTCCGGCGCGCTGATCGAGGTGGTGTTCGCGCCAGTGCTGGCGCAGGCCTGAGGCGCTCACTGGCTCGCGGGCAGACCGCGCGCAAGCGCCGCCGCCTGCTGCAGGCTGACGCCGTTGGCCAGCGGGTCGGCATGGCGATGCGCCAGGTGCCACTCGGTGCCCACGCGCCGGTAGACGAGCGTCACGCGCAACTCCCATTCCTGCGCCGGCAGCCCTCCGACCTCGACGCTGTCCCGCTCGATCAGCGCCAGAATGACCATGTCCTGCGAGCCATAGGTCTGGACGACCTCCTGCCTGTGCGTGCCGTTCCTGAAGAACCGGCCCATCCGCTCCCACCTTTCGGGCGTGTACTCCGCGGCCTTCGACGGCACCCCGCCGAACGGCGACATCAGCACGAAATCGTCGGTGATGGAAATCATCTGCCGGTAGGCCGCGACGTCGCCGCGCATCAGCGCCGCGTTCGCCTGCTGCGTATGGGCAAGCAGCTTTGCGATGACGTCGTCGGCCGTGGCCGCCTCGGCGACGACGAGCGGCATGCACGCCATGCCCGCGAGCGTGCGACGCCTGGACATCGGCGCCGGCGCAGCTGCGCGACGCGCATCTTGATCGTTCTTCATGCGAGGGCTCCGTCTTGATGGTTCATACGGTTGCACGAGATGCTGGATGCCGCTTTGACCGTCATGAAGCCAGTGATAAGATCTCAGGACCATGCTGAATCCGGCTCAGCTTGCCCGCGTCGACGTCACGCTCCTCGTGGTGTTCAGCACCGTGCTCGAGGAGCGCCAGGTCTTGCGCGCGGCGGACAAGCTCAATCTCACGCCGTCCGCGGTGAGCCACGGACTGCGGCGGCTGCGGCGCATCTTCCATGATCCCTTGTTCCTGAAGACGCCGAACGGCGTGAAGCCGACGGAGCGTGCGCTCGCGCTTGCCGGTCCCGTCACGGAGCTCCTGTCGCGCCTCGACGCGATCGTGTCGGCAGCCGCACCGTTTGACCCGAGAACGGCGAGGCGCTCGTTCACGATCGGCGCACCGGATGCGCTTGCCGCGGTGTTTCTCGGCTCACTTCTCAAGGCTCTCGCCCGGGAAGGACCGGGGATCGACATCCGATTGCTGCAGCTGATGCCGCAACGTCAGGGCAAGGCGTCGAGCCAGGCCTGGCAGGGCACGCTCTCGGAGCTCGATTCGCACCGGCTCGACCTCGCCGTGCTGCCGGTCGGCCCGCTGCCGTCACGCTACGCCGAACGATTGCTGTTCGAGGAAGACTTCGTCGTCGCCATGCGCAAGGGGCACCGCATGGCCCGCAAGGTCACGCTCGCGGCCTATCTGGCGGCACCGCAGCTGCTGGTCTCAGCCATCGGGGATGCGCTCGGCATCGTCGACATCCGGCTTGCCGAACGCGGCCATACCCGCCGCGTGGCGCTCACCGTGCCCAACTTCATGATGGCGCTGGCGCAGCTCGCCGAGAGTGATTTCATTGCGACCTTGCCGCGTCATCTGGTCGAACGCCATGCCGCGCGATTCGACCTGGTGATGCGTCCCGTGCCGTTTCCGTGGACGCCCGACCCGGTGCGTGTCGTCGCCTCGCAAGCTGCGATGGCGGATGCCGGTGTAGCCTGGCTGTTCGAGACGGTGGCGCGCTGCATTAATCCGACGACGCCGACAACGCCCAAGCGTCGCGTCCCGGCCTGAGGCCAGATAACAAAAGGGCACGGCGCGCGCCGTGCCCTTTCGCATTCCTGCCGCCTGGCCTCAGCTGTAGATCTCGAACAGGCCGGCACCGCCCTGGCCGCCGCCGATGCACATCGTCACGACGCCCCACTTGGCCTTGCGACGGGCGCCTTCCTGCAGCAAATGGCCGGTGAGACGGGCGCCGGTCATGCCGAAGGGATGGCCGATCGCGATCGAGCCGCCGTTGACGTTGTACTTGGCGGGATCGATCTCGAGCTTGTCGCGGCAATACAGGCACTGGCTCGCGAAGGCCTCGTTGAGCTCCCACAGGTCGATGTCGTCGATCTTCAGGCCGGTGCGCTTCAAGAGCTTCGGAATCGCGAACACCGGGCCGATGCCCATCTCGTCGGGCTCGCAGCCGGCGGTCGCCCAGGCGACGAAGCGGCCGAGCGGCTTGAGGCCGCGCTTCTCCGCGTCCTTGGCTTCCATCAGCACCACGGCGGCGGCGCCGTCCGAGAGCTGGCTGGCATTGCCGGCGGTGACGAACTTGCCGGGACCCTTGACCGGCTCGAGCCTGGCAAGACCCTCCAGCGTGGTCTCCGGCCGGTTGCATTCGTCGCGATCGACGACGTAATCGACGATCGACTCTGCCTTGGTCTGCTTGTCCACGACCTTCATCTTCGTCTTCATCGGGACGATCTCGTCCTTGAACTTGCCCGCCTGCTGCGCCGAGGCCATGCGGCGCTGCGATTCCAGCGAGAACTCGTCCTGATATTCGCGGCTGAGCTTGTAGCGCTCGGCGACGATGTCGGCGGTGTCGATCATGGCCATGAAGATGTCGGGGGCGACCTTGAGCAGCTCCGGGTCAACCGATTCCTTCGGCGTGGCACCGCCCGGAATCGAGATGCTCTCGACGCCGCCGGCGACGATGCAGTCGGCGCCGTCCGAGCGGATCGAGTTGGCCGCCATCGCGATGGTCTGAAGCCCCGAGGAGCAGAAGCGGTTCACCGAGACGCCGGCGGTGGTCTTCGGCAGGCCAGCGAGCAGCGCGGCCTGGCGGCCGATGTTCGGCGCGCCATGGGCGCAATTGCCGAGATAGCAGTCCTCGACATAGTCCTTCTCGACGCCGGCGCGATCGACCGCGTGGTGAATGGCGTGGGCTGCGAGCGACATCGGCGGCGTGATGTTGAACCCGCCGCGGCCGGATTTTGCCAGGCCCGTGCGCGCATAGGAAACGATGACGGCTTCACGCATGTGTTTTCTCCCTTGTCGAACGAATTTGAACGGAGCGTGGTTACGAGGCGTTCTGAGCGCCATTGGTACACAAAGTCAGGAGGTCGCGGGGAAAATAAAACGCCGCCTCCCGGTGAAGGAAGCGGCGTTGTTCCGCGGGTCGGAATATATGATCATCGTCATCCCGGGGCGGCTCGAAGAGCCGAACCCGGGATCTCGAGATTCCGGGTTCGATGCTTCGCATCGCCCCGGAATGACAATCCTCAGAACGTCAGCGCCTTGGCCTGCTTGACCTGCGGCAGGGCCTGCACCTTGGCGAGCAGGTCCGTGGGCACCGCGCCGTCGACCTCGACCAGCGCAATGGCATCGCTGCCGGGCGCGACGCGGCCGAGATGGAACGTGGCGATGTTGATCTTGGCATCTCCCAGAAGGCTCGCGAACTTGCCGATGAAGCCCGGCTTGTCCTCGTTGGTGACGTAGATCATCGACTTGCCGAACTCGGCATCGACACGGATGCCCTTGATGTCGACGAGGCGCGGCTTGCCGTCGGCATAGACGGTGCCCGAGACCGACCGCTCCTGCCGCTCGGTGGTGACGGTGACGGTGATCAGGCTCTCATAGTCGCTCTGGGCAGCGCGCACGATCTCGTCCACCACCATGCCGCGCTCCTTGGCGATGACGGGCGCGGACACCACGTTGATCTCGCCCAGCATCGGCCGCAGCAGGCCGGACAGCACGGCGGAGGTGATCGCCTTGATCTTCATCTCGGCGACATGGCCCTCATAGGTGATCTCGACCTTGAGGATGCCGGTCTCGGTGAGCTGGCCGGCGAAAGAGCCGAGCTTCTCGGCAAGCGCGATGAACGGCTTCAGCTTCGGCGCTTCCTCGGCCGTGATCGAGGGGAAGTTGACGGCGTTCGAGATCGCTCCGGTGAGCAGGTAATCCGACATCTGCTCGGCGACCTGGAGCGCGACGTTCTCCTGGGCTTCGGTGGTGGAAGCGCCGAGATGCGGCGTGCAGATCACGTTGGGATGGCCGAACAGCACGTTCTTGGTCGCGGGCTCCTCGACGAACACGTCGAAGGCGGCGCCGGCGATGTGCTTGGAATTGAGCGCATCGACCACCGCCTGCTCGTCGACCAGGCCGCCGCGGGCGCAATTGATCAGGCGGACGCCCTTCTTCATCTTGGCGATCGCGGCCGCGTCGATGATGTTCTTCGTCTTCTCGGTGAGCGGCGTGTGCAGCGTGATGAAGTCGGCGCGCTTCAGGAGGTCGTCGAGCTCGACCTTCTCGACGCCGATGTCCTTGGCGCGCTCCGGCGAGAGGAAGGGATCGAACGCGATCACCTTCATGCGCAGGCCGAGCGCGCGGTCGGCGACGATGGAACCGATATTGCCGCAGCCGACGACGCCGAGCACCTTGCCGGTGATCTCGACGCCCATGAAGCGGTTCTTCTCCCACTTGCCGGCCTGGGTCGAGGCGTCCGCCTGCGGGATCTCGCGGGCCAGCGCCAGCATCAGGGTGATGGCGTGCTCTGCGGTCGTGATCGAGTTGCCGAACGGCGTGTTCATCACGATGATGCCCTTGGCCGTGGCCGCGGGAATCTCGACATTGTCGACGCCGATGCCGGCGCGGCCGATCACCTTCAGCTTCGCCGCCTTCTCGAGGATCTTGGCGGTGGCCTTGGTCGCCGAGCGGATCGCAAGGCCGTCGTAATTGCCGATGATCTCGGCCAGCTTGTCCTTGTCCTTGCCGAGGTTGGGCTGGAAGTCGACCTCGATGCCGCGATCCTTGAAGATCTGCACGGCGGCGGGCGAGAGCGCGTCGGAAATGAGAACTTTGGGTTTGGTCATGGGATGTGTCCTTCACACCCTCCCCTGGAGGGGGAGGGTCGGCGCGAAGCGCCGGGGTGGGGTGAAGCTGCAACAAAGAAAATTGCCGGTGCGCCGTGTGGAGAGATCACCCCACCCCGCCGCACCTGGCGGTGCGTCGACCCTCCCCCTGCAGGGGAGGGTAAGAAACTTACGCCGCCTTGGGCAGAGCGGCCTTGGTCTCGGCGAAGGCCCAGTCGATCCACTGCGTCAGCAGCTCGACGTCCTTTGCCTCCACCGTGGCGCCGCACCAGATGCGCAGGCCGGCCGGCGCATCGCGGTAATAGGCGAAGTCGTAGCCGGCGCCTTCCTTCTCGACCAGCGCGACCAGCTTCTTGCAAAAGTCGGCTTGCGCATCCGCCGAGAGCGAGGTGATCGCGGGATCGGTGAACTTCAGGCACACCGAGGTGTTGGAGCGGATCGAAGCGTCCTTGGCCAGGAAGTCGATCCAGGGCGTCTTCGCCTTCCAGTCGGCGAGCACCCGGGTGTTGGCGTCGGCACGTGCGATCAGCGCCTTGAGGCCGCCGATCGACTTGGCCCAGTTCAGCGCATCGAGATAATCCTCGACGCAGAGCATCGACGGCGTGTTGATGGTCTCGCCGACGAAGATGCCTTCGTTGAGCTTGCCGCCCTTGGTCATGCGGAAGATCTTCGGCAGCGGCCAGGCCGGCTTGTAGGTCTCGAGCCGCTCCACCGCGCGGGGCGACAGGATCAGCATGCCATGTGCGGCCTCGCCGCCGAGCGCCTTCTGCCAGGAGAAGGTGACGACGTCGAGCTTGGGCCAGTCGAGCGCTTGCGCGAACGCAGCCGAGGTCGCGTCGCAGATGGTCAGGCCTTCGCGGGTCGCGCTGATCCAGTTGGCATCAGGCACGCGCACGCCTGAGGTGGTGCCGTTCCAGGTGAAGACGACGTCGCTCTTGGGATCGACCTTCGACAGATCGGGAATCTCACCATAAGCCGCGTTGAGCTTGGTCACGTCCTTGAGCTTCAATTCCTTCACGATGTCGCTGACCCAGCCCTCGCCGAAGGATTCCCAGGCAAGCGTGGTGACGGGCCGCGCACCGAGCAGCGACCACAGCGCCATCTCGACCGCGCCGGTATCGGAGGCCGGCACGATGCCGATGCGGTAATCGGCGGGCACCTCGAGCACTTCGCGCGTCAGGTCGATCGCGAGCTTGAGCTTGGTCTTGCCGATCTTCGCGCGATGCGAGCGGCCGAGAGCTGCGTCCTTGAGATTTTGGGCGTTCCAGCCGGGGCGCTTGGCGCAGGGGCCGGAGGAGAAATGCAGCACGGTCGGCCGCGAAGCGGGCTTCGCTACATTCATGATCTACCCTTCCAGATAGTAAGCCTCCCGTTGGGGGGAGGTGTCCCGCCGCGGCTGATACGGGAAACGGAAAGGCCAGTCAAGGAAGTTCCGGGGCCTCACGTGCGAGTGATGGCGCCTCGGGCGCGATCTCCGGGGACTGGACCACGGCGAGCGCATTCAGCAAGTCCGTGGCATCGCTGATCAATTGCGCGGCCCTGCGGCGGCTGCCGACCTTCAAAATGCATTTGTCATGGGCCTGCACGACGTAGTCGTTGCCGACCTTGATCATTGAATAGCTTGTCATCGAAATCCCCGAACCGACCGAGCCCGGTACCAGAAGCTGCCGTAGCACCGTTCGTTCCCGATTCAACCTGAACGACGGACAGGTAGTTTACCGCCCATTAAGATGAACGAACGCGCGATCCGAATTTGCTGATCGTGCAAGGCTCGTGGCCAGAGCCCCATTCCGATACAATCGGAACTGGACTCTGGATCCTTGTATCGACGCGTTTTCCTTACGCGACCCGGTATCCACTTCGCTCGGAAACGCATCCGCTACCTCAAAAGCGGATAGTCATGCCCACATGGCTCGCGGCAAATCCGAGCCGCTTGTAGAAGCGCTGCGCGTCGACGCGGGTCTGATGCGTCAGCAGTTCGACGAGATTGCAACCGCGCGCCTTCGCTTCCGCGACCGCCCATTGCACCAATTGCTCGCCGATGCCGCGGCTGCGACAATCGGAAGCAACGCGGACGTCCTCGAGCAGGCCACGCACGCCGCCTTGGGAACTCAGGCCCGGCAGGATCGCGAGTTGCAGGCAGCCGACCACCCTGCCCGCGCTCTCGGCAACCACGAGCGTGAGATTCGGATCGCGCTCGACCCGCGCGAATGCGTCGTAATAGGACGCGGGCAACGGATCCTCCACGCGCTCGCGCGCGCGGCCGAGATGATCGTCGGCGAGCATCGCAACGATCGCGGCAACGTCCTCGCGGCGCGCGTGACGGATGGAGACGGCTTCGGCGTTCATGTCAGACAACTCCGCACCTCAACGCGCCGGCGAAAGGCCGAGAAACGCTTCGACTTCGCCGATCCAGCGGCGGACGGACGCATGGCGGCCGAGATCGAAGCCCCCTTCATGCGCGACACGCGTATAGGCGAGCAGCGACACGTCGGCGAGCGAAACCTCATCGCCGGCGAAGAAGCGGCGGGCGGAGAGATGCTGCTCCATACGGTCGAGCGCCGCATAGCCGCGTTTGACCTTCTCAGGATCGAGCTCGGATGCATCCTTGCCCAGATAGACGAGGAGGAAACGGCACACCGCGATATAGGGCTCGTGGCTGTACTGCTCCCAGAACAGCCATTCATCCATCTTGGCCGCAGCAAAGGCGTCGCGCGGAATGAGCGTACTGTCGCGGGCGAGGTAGCGGATGATGGCGTTGGACTGTGCGAGCGTGCGGCCATCGTCGAATTCGACGGTCGGCACCTGGCCTGCGCCGTTCATCTTCAGGAATTGCGGCGTGCGCGTCTCGCCCTTGCGCGTGTCGATCTCGATCCACGCATAGGGCACTGCGAGCTTGTCGCAGACCCATCTCACCTTCAGACAGTTTCCGGAATTGCTATCGCCGTAAATCTTCATCGCTGCCGCCCCGCCGTCGGGCGACAGAGCATCAGGACGGCGTGAATCTGTCAACCACGGCGGGGCGCGGCGGTGTCAGAATTTGTAGCCGAGGCCGAGGCGCGCGTTGTTGAGTGTGACCTGCGTGTTCATGACGGGCGAGAATCTCACATACTCGTATTCCACGCGTGCGAACAATCCGTCCCAAATGCAATATTCGAGCCCGAGGCCCGCGGTCCAACCGACAGCGAAAGTGTTGGTCCTGTGCTGGCTCTGAGTCTGCGACTGCGCCGGAACAGCATAGGTATTGCTCGTGGTCGTCGTAACGCCGCCGACGGTTGTCGATACGATCTGCGTGAGTGTCACATCGCTCGTCACCGTGCGTGAGACGTCCATCCGCCCAACCGCGGCGCCGAAGAAGGCATACGGCATGAAATCGCCGCCATCCCAACCGACGCGGCCACGGAGCGAAATCATGTCCTTGACCTTCGCCGCGGCGGTGCCGATCAAGGTCACGTTGTAATTGTTGGTCGTTCCCTCAGGCGGGTTATCCCCAGGCGGGTTGGTGATAACGAGCGAGTTGTAACCGCTCGTCTGAGTGTAGAGATTGCCGAAGTAGCTGTAGGTGCCTTCAAGACCGAGAATGGCATCGTACCATTGCCAGTTGCGGCCGACGAAGCCGCCGAAATTGACACCTTGCGTGTTGGCTTTGTTGAGGAGCGACCAGTTCGCGGTCGGTTGCTGCAGCACGCTGTCGCGGAAGATGTAGTTGGTCAGGCCGACCACGCTCTGGCTGAAATCCGTCGCGTCGGTCGTGTAGCCGGCGTTGCCGCCGAAATAAAAGCCATCCCAGTTGTGGGCCGTCGTCGACAGGCCGTCGGTGAAGCCGCCGCGCAGGACGGGCAGGTCCGGCATGTCGGCCGCGTGCGCGACAGTCACCGTCCCCAACATCGCCGCTGCCAACAAAAGCCTACGCATCGCAACGCTCCATCGACTCTAACTTTCGCTCGTGATCATGCCTCGTTAACCTTAACCAATGGTTGCGGTAGGCAATTTCGTCACTGCGAGCCGTGAAAAATACGCAAAGCAAAACGGCGCGGGATGATCCCGCGCCGTTAAGCGACGTTAAGCGATGATGCTGACGATCAGCCCTTGGTGACGAGCGGCGGCGGCGCGTAGACCGGCGGGCTGTCGAGATTCCACCGCACGCCGAGCTTGACGTCGTGCGAGGTGAGCTCCTTGAGCTTGATCGAGGTCGGGCCGGAGATGCTGTTGTCGAACGCGCGGAAGTTGCCCGGCGCGGCGTCGCCGAGGTTCATGTAGCTATAGGCCAGTTCGACAGTGAAGCCGGGATTGACCTTGTAGGCGAGACCGGCGTGTGCGGCCCAGGCGAAGTTCCACTTTCCGTTGTCTGCGTAGTAAGTGACGCTGTTGCTCGGGACCCCGGCCGGCACCCCTGCCGCACCGTAGATCACACCGTCGTCGCGGAAGCCGCTGATCTTGTTGTACGAGCCGCCGATACCGGCGCCGATGAACGGCGTGACGCACCACCATGTGCCGAGATCGACATAGGCATTCGCCATGACGACCCATTCGGACTTGCTGCCGGTATAGTTGTTGGTCTCAGCGTAGCCGGGCAGAACGAGGTTGTTAGCACCGTGCAGGTTTGCCCTTCCGCGCCACTGGCCGATCACGTCGGCACGGAACCAGTTGTTGAAGCGATAACCGACGCCAAGGTCGAAGAGTCCGGCACTGTCGAAACCGAGGCCCTCGGTCGTGAACGGAAAGGCGGCCGCCGGCGCGCTTTCGATGCTCTTGACGCGCTGGTTGGTCATGCCGATGTCGCCGCGCAGATACCAACCGCCGAAATCGGCCGGCGGGGCCGGCGGCGCGTACATGGGAGGGGGCGCCGCGATCGGCATATCGGCGGCGAACGCCATCGACGAGATCAGGGTTGCCGCACCCGCGGCAAGCAGAGACTTAACGCTACGCATTGCTTCGTCCTTTTGGCCGGTGAGGCAAAGACGGGCGCCCCACGTTCTGGAAACTCACGACCCGGACGATGGCAGCAAATGTTTAAGCGCCACTTAACCCTAATTTTTAAGGTTGATTTTTCCTCACCGCACACGCCGATGCGGCGGCAGCGTTGCAAGAATGCAGCGCGGGGCGGGCCGCATTTCCTAACGATGTATGAAGCTGCAATGCAGCGAATAGTAATCCGTTAACGCGCGTGCCGCGGCAGCTTGGGCAGGAAGACCGCGAGCAGCCCGATCGCCGGCAGCCAGGCGCAGACCTGGTAGACGAACTCGATCGAGGTGTGGTCGGCGACCTTGCCCAGGACGGCGGCCCCGAGACCGCCGATGCCGAACGCGACGCCGAAGAACACGCCGGAGATCATGCCGAAGCGGTGCGGCACCAGCTCCTGCGCGAACACGATGATCGACGACGTCGTCGAGGAGATGATCAGGCCGATGGCGACGCTGAGCACGGCGCTGGCAGCGAGCCCGGCATAAGGCAGCGCCAGTGTGAACGGCAGCGCGCCCAGGATCGAGATCCAGATCACGATCTTGCGGCCGAAGCGGTCGCCCAAGGGACCACCGAGAAACGCACCCACGGCGTTCGCGGCGAGGAAGATGAAGAGATAGATCTGGGCTGCCTGCGTCGACACGCCGAAACGATCGATCAGGTAGAAGATGTAGTAGCTCGACAGGCTCGAGACGTAGAGCTGCTTGGAGAACAACAGCGCGACGAGCACGGCCAGCGCCACCGCGACGCGGCGCGAGCTCGGCGCGTCGGGATGGGCCTGAACCGTGGCCGTCTTCTTCGCCCTGATCTGCGGCGCATACCAGTTGCCGATGCGCCAGAGGATGAGGATCGCGAGGAACGCGATCGAGGAGAACCAGGCGATGCTGCCCTGGCCGAACGGCACTACGATCAGCGCGGCGAGCACCGGTCCCATCGAGGTGCCGAAACTGCCGCCGAGCTGGAACACCGACTGCACAAAACCGTAGCGGCCGCCGGACGCGAGCCGCGCGATGCGCGCCGACTCCGGGTGAAACACTGCCGAGCCGAGCCCGACCAGAGCGGCGGCGACGAGGATGACGAGATATTGGTGCGCGGCGCTGAGCAGCAGCAGGCCGAAGAAGGTCGAGGCCATGCCGATCGCCAGCGAATAGGGCTGTGCCTTCTTGTCGGTGTAGTGCCCGACCACCGGCTGGAGCAGCGAGGCCGTGAACTGGAACGCCAGCGTGATCATGCCGATCTGCGCGAAGTCGAGCGCGTAGGTGTCCTTCAGGATCGGATAGACCGAGGCGATCAGCGACTGCATGGTGTCGTTGAGGAAGTGCGAGAAGCTGATGCCGGCGAGCACGATGTAAGCCGGCCCTGCCGCCTTGGCGGCGGCGGGCGTCACGTCGGCGACGACCGGCTCGGTCAGCGTTTCCTCTGAGACGACGACAGGCTTGTTCAAGGCAGCAATCCCGGCGCGGCAGATTGCCACGGTCGCGTAGGTACGACGCGGGCGGCAGCAGAACCACCGTCAATCGCAAATGGCTGGGATGCGCCGGTCTTACCCTCTCCCCTTGTCGTGGGAGAAGGGAAGAGGACTTACGCCGCCGCTTGCCCCAGCGCCAGGACGATGGTGTCGACGACGTCCTCGACGAGGATGCGGTCCTCGCCCTCGCCCATGACGCGGATCACGGGCTCGGTGCCGGAAGAGCGGATCAGCAGACGGCCGTGGCCGTTGAGCCGCATCTCGCCGTCGGAGATCGCCGACTTGACGTCGGAATCGTCGAGCGGCTTGCCGCCCTTGTGACGGACGTTCTTGAGGATCTGCGGCAGCGGGTCGAAGCGGTGGCAGACTTCCGAGACCGGCCGGCGCAGCTTCTGCACCACGGCCAGCACCTGCAAGGCCGCCACAAAACCGTCACCGGTGGTGGCGTAATCGGACAGGATGATGTGACCGGACTGCTCACCGCCGAGATTGTAGCCGCCGTTCAGCATCTGCTCGAGCACGTAGCGATCGCCGACCGGCGTGCGCACGAGATCGAGCCCCTGCCCTTTCAGGAAGCGCTCGAGCCCGAGATTGGACATCACGGTGGCGACGATGCCCGGGCGCGACAGACGTCCGTCCTCTTTCCAGCTCTGCGCGATCACCGCGAGCAGCTGGTCACCGTCGACGATGTGGCCGCGCTCGTCGACCAGGATGACGCGATCGGCGTCGCCGTCCAGTGCGATGCCGATATCGGCGCGCATCTCACGCACTTTCTTCGACAGCGCTTCCGGCGAGGTCGAGCCGCATTCCTTGTTGATGTTGAAGCCGTCGGGCTCGACGCCGATCGGCACCACGTCGGCGCCCAGCTCCCACAGCGCTTCCGGCACCACCTTGTAGGCGGCACCGTTGGCGCAATCGATCACGACGCGCAGGCCATCGAGCGACAGGTCGCGCGGCAGCGTCCGCTTGGCGAATTCGATGTAGCGGTCGTGCACGCCATCGATACGGCGGGCGCGGCCCAGGCTCGCACTTTGTGCGAGCCTCCTGTCGAGAGATTCGTCGAGCAGCTGCTCGATCTGCCTCTCGACGTCGTCGGAAAGCTTGAAGCCCTGCGGGCCGAACAGCTTGATCCCGTTATCCTCGAACAGATTGTGCGAGGCCGAGATCATCACGCCGAGATCGGCGCGCATCGACTTGGTCAGCATCGCGACCGCCGGCGTCGGCATCGGGCCGACCAGCAGCACGTCCATGCCGACCGAGGTGAAACCTGCGACCATCGCGTATTCGATCATGTAGCCGGACAGACGGGTGTCCTTGCCGATCACAACCCTGTGGCGATGGTCACCGCGCTGAAACGCAAGGCCTGCGGCCTGGCCGACCTTGAGCGCGAGCTCCGGCGTGATCAGTCCGTTGGCGCGGCCCCGAATCCCGTCCGTCCCGAAATATTTGCGGCTCATATCGTCCCCCAAAGGCAACAACCAGGGGATCCCCTCTACAACCACGGGGTGCCCGAAAGGGCCCCGCATCCCTGATTTGCTGAGGGTCTTTATAATGCTATCGCGCCTAACTTGCCTTCAAAAAATATGATGAATCATTACGGAACCGGGCGCGGACCGGCGCAATAAGATCCTGTTAACATTATATCTCCTGCCGGAACGCGGCGCCCGGGCGGAACCCGCTCCTACCTGGTGCGCTTCACATGGCCGTCCTCGCGGCTCGGTGCCGGCTGGGTGACATTGACGGGATCGGAGCCCGGAAAGGTCTCTTCCAATCCCTCTTCCAGCGCCTCCTCGAGATCGTGCTTCTCCTTGATCTCTTCCGGGGAAGGTCCAGCGTGCGGCCTCGTCATTGCGCCCTCCTGCAAACCGTTCTGCAAACGATTTGGCTATGCATCCAACCATGCTAGATGACCCCGAAATCTTCCGATGCAAGACTTCCGATTAAGACTTCCGAGTAGGACGGGCCGGGGAAAAGACATGAAGCATATCACCTGTATCGACGATCTTCGCGCGCTGCATAAGCGCCGCGTTCCGAAGGCGTTTTTCGATTATTGCGACCGCGGCTCCTATGCGGAGGAAACGCTGCGCGCCAACCGCGAGGACATGCAGGCGATCAAGTTCCGCCAGCGCATCCTCGTCGACGTCTCCAAGCGCGACACCTCGACCACGATCCTGGGCGAGCCCTCGACCATGCCGCTGATGCTCGCGCCGGTTGGCCTGCTCGGCATGCAGCACGGCGACGGCGAGATCCACGCCTGCCGCGCCGCGCAGGCGGCCGGCATCCCGTTCACGCAATCGACGATGTCGATCTGCTCGATCGAGGACATCGCCGCCAATGTCGAGAAGCCGTTCTGGTTCCAGCTCTACGTGATGAAGGACCGCGGCTTCATCAAGGCGCTGATCGAGCGCGCGATCGCGGCCAAATGCTCGGCGCTGGTGCTGACCGTCGATCTCCAGGTGATCGGGCAGCGCCACCAGGACATCAAGAACGGCATGACGGTGCCGCCGGAATGGTCGCTGTCCAAGCTGATCGATTTCGCCACCAAGCCGGCCTGGGTGTCGGGCGTGCTCCAGGGCAAGCGCCGCACCTTCGGCAATCTCGCCGGGCATCTGAAGGTCAATGACGACATCACTTCTCTGTCGACCTGGATCAACTCGCAATTCGACACCTCGCTGAACTGGAACGACATCGACTGGATCCGCTCGATCTGGCCGGGCAAGCTGATCCTGAAGGGCATTCTCGACGTCGAGGACGCCGAACTCGCCGCAAAAACCGGTGCGCAGGCGATCGTGGTCTCCAACCATGGCGGCCGTCAGCTCGACGGCGCGCCGTCCTCGATCGAGGTGCTGCCCGAAATCGTCGATACAGTCGGTGACAAGATGGAGATCATGTTCGACGGCGGCATCCGCTCCGGCCAGGACGTGATGCGCGCGCTCGCGCTCGGCGCAAAATCCTGCATGATCGGCCGCGCCTATGCCTATGGCCTGGGTGCCGGCGGCCAGGCCGGCGTCGCCAAGGCGATCGACATCATCCAGAAGGAGCTGCTCACGACCATGGGCCTGTGCGGCGTCAACCGGATCGACGAGATCGACGATCATATCATTGCGGTGTGAGGCGTCTGCCAGGATGTCGCAGCAATAATCACTGTCGTCCCGGACAAGCGCGCCCAAAGCGCGCGCCGATCCGGGACCCATAGCCACAGGCGGGTGTGGCTACGGGGACTCGGAGTGACCTGCTTCGCGTGACAACTTTTCCCTGTGGTTATGGGTCCCGGATCTGCACTGACGCTTGTTCGGGACGACGGCCGTATTTGAGGCGGCAGGTGCGCGTCTCACAGCCCCTCACATCGGCGGCGCCAGGCCGTCGCGACCGACGCTGACGCGGTTGGTCTCGAACGAACCGTCGGGCAATTGCTTCATGAAGGCGATGACCTTGGCACCCGGCTTCAACTCGGATTTGTCGCTCGGCACGAAGGTCACCACCGGCGTGTTGTCGGCGACGAACACCTTCTTCTCGCCGTCCTTGTACTTGACCAGCAGCGTATGACCGTCATTGCCGACGACGCTTTCGGCCACCGTCGCATTGGTCATGCTGGAGTTCGGCTTGAGGTCCCAGGGCCGGGAGCCCTCGCCGGTGCCGCGCATGCTCTCGGGAAACACGTGGACCTCGACCGCGTTCTGGCTGCCGTCCGGTCCCGGCACGGTGGTCGCACCGATGAACGAGCCCGGCTTGATGTCGGCGAGTGAAATCCTGGTGATCCCCGACACGTTCACGTCGGAGGCGATGTGAAGCTTGACGTCCTCACCACTGCGCGACTTGACCTGCATGGTGTCGCCATTGACGCTCTCGATCGTGCCGCGCACGCGCGTCGGCACCGGCGCCCGCTGGGCAAAGGCGCAGTAAGTCGAGACGGCCACCATCGCGACGGCGATCAGCGGACGTGTGAAGGTTGCACGTTGAACAGACATGACGGTCTCCGATTGTCCCACGACGGTAGAACTCCGGAGATGGTGTGCTATTCGCCGCGCCCCTCTCAAGTCTTTGTGAGATCGGCCTCGACCAATGCCCGCAACTCGGCCGTGACCTCGGGCCGCCGCCCGAACCACAGCTCGAAACCGCGGACCGCCTGGTGCAGCAGCATGCCGAGCCCGTCGGCGGTCTTCAGGCCGCGCGCCGTTGCTGCGGCCAGCAGCGGCGTCAGCAGGGGAACATAGACGAGGTCGGCGACGACCGCCGCCTGCGGCAGGCGCGCGACGTCGACATCGAGCGAGGGCTGACCATGCATGCCGAGCGAGGTCGTGTTCACGAGAAGTTTTACGCGCGGCAGCACGTCGCCGATCGCGTCCCAGGGCAGCGGATGCACGTTCGGCCCGAACTGCTTTGCCAGCATCTCGGCCCGCGCGACGGTGCGATTGGCGACATGCACGCACCTGATGCCGCGTTCCAGCAGGCCGAACACGACCGCGCGCGCGGAGCCTCCGGCGCCCAGCACCAGCGCCTCCTCGGCCGCTCCCCAGCCGGGCGCGCCGGCGTCGAGATTGTTGATGAAACCCTCGACATCGGTATTGGTCGAACGCAGCTCGCCGTCGACAAACCACAGCGTGTTCGCGGCGCCGACCGCCTTTGCGCGGGCGTCGGGCGTCGACAGCGCCAGCACGGCCTCCTTGTGCGGGATGGTGACGTTGGCCCCGACGAAGCCGCGGAGCGACAGCCGCAGCACGAAATCGCGCAGATTCTCGGGCGGCACCGCCTCGATGACGTAGCCGCCTGCAATGCCGAGCGTGCGCAGCCAGTAATGATGGATCAGCGGCGAGCGCGAATGCGCGGCCGGCCATCCGATCAGACAGGCTGCAGGGGCCTTGGTCAGGGTCATCGGTCCCTCAGGAAGTGTGGAGGCGATCCATTTCGCGTCCCGCAGGCCCTGTCAAGCGCGGCCCGCGCGGCCGCAGGGTCGGTCGGATCGGCCGGCGCGATAACAGCGTCGTCAGCTCGCGGCAGCCTGGCTCTTGATGTCGGCGATGGCGCGCTCGAGGCTCGTGCGATAGCGCGCGCGCGGCGGCGTCACGCCATGGGTGAGCAGCGCGCGGCGGACCGTGGGCGAGGCTCCCGTGATGAACAGCCTGATGCCCTGGCGGTGCGCCTTGGCAGCAACGCGGCCGAGCACGTTGGCCGCGGTCGAATCCAGGAACGGCACCGCGGCGAAATCGACCACGAAGGCCTTGCGCTTGTCGGCGATGCCGTCGAGCACGCCGCCGATCGCCGAGGCCGCACCGAAGAAGAACGCGCCGGTGATGCGATAGACCAGCACGTCGCGATCGACCGCGAGGGCGGGATCGTAGGGAACGCGATCGCCATTGCCGTCGTCAGGGCGATCGGCCGCCACCAGCGGCGTGCGTTCCTCGATGCCCGTCATCTCCGCCATGCGGTGGATGAACAGCACCGCGCCGAGCGCGAAGCCGACCAGGATGCCCTCGGTAAGATCGCGGAAGACCGTGAGCAGGAAGGTCGCGAGCAGCACGACAGCATCGCCCCATGACGAGCGCACGAGCGTTGCGAATTCGTGCTTCTCCGCCATGGTCCAGGCCACCACGACCAGCACCGAGGCGAGCGCGGCCAGCGGAATGTAGCTCGCCAGCGGCGCCGCGATCAGCATGAACAGCAGCAGGAACACCGAATGCAGCATGCCCGCGAGCGGTCCGCGCGCGCCGGCGCGGATGTTGGTGGCGGTGCGTGCGATCAGGCCGGTGACGCAGATGCCACCGAACAGCGCCGAGCCGACATTGGCCGCTCCCTGCGCCACCAGCTCGCAATTGGAGCGGTGACGGCGCCCGGTCATGCCGTCGGCGACCACCGCAGACAGCAGCGATTCGATGGCGGCCAGCAGGGCGAAGGCGATCGCGTCGGGCAGCACCGCCTGTGCCTTCGCCAGTGAGAACGCCGGCAGGGCCGGCGACGGCAATTCGCGCGGAATGCCGCCGAAGCGTGAGCCGATGGTCTCGACCGGCAGCGAGAACACCGCAGTCGCCACCGCAGCAAAGGCCACGGCGATCAGAATGCCGGGCCAGGACGGCCGCCAGACCCGCAAGGCCGCGATGATGGCGATGCTGACGATGGCGACAGCGACGGCGGACGGATTGACGGTGTTGAGGCCGCCGGCGAGCGCCACGAGCTTCGGCACGAACTCGCTGGGCTCTTTCCCCGCGAGCGTGATGCCTGAGAGATCGCGGAGCTGGCTGGCGAAGATGATCACGGCGATGCCGGCGGTGAAGCCGACCGTGACCGGATAGGGGATGAACTTGATGTAGGTGCCGACCCTGAGCAGCCCGGCGGCGATCAGGAACAGGCCCGCCCATCATGGTGGCGAGGATGACGCCGTCGACGCCGTGACGCTCCGCGGTCGATGCGACCAGAACGATGAACGCGCCCGCAGGCCCGCCGATCTGGAAGCGGCTGCCGCCGAGCAGGGAGGCGATGAAGCCGCCGACGACGGCGGTATAGAGACCGCGGTCCGGCGTCACGCCTGAGGCGATCGCGATCGCCATAGACAGCGGCAGCGCGACGATCGCAACCGTCAGGCCGGCGAAGACGTCGGCACGAAAATCCGCGAGGCCGTAGCCTTCGCGCCAGACGGTGACGAGTTTCGGCAAATACAGTTCGGCAAAGGTCGGCTGACGCAGCTGGTGCAGCCGGCTTGCCTGATCGGTCGTGATGCTCATGCCCACAATGCTCCAAACCACCGTGCGCCCCTTCGTTGCCGAGGTGCGACGATGCGCCAGCCGATCCTAATCCCGGGCACGATCAACGCTCGATCATGCTCCGACGCGGCGCGGCTGCCCCGGCTCCTTCAGGCGAACGCCACGCCCGCCGCCGTCGCTACGGGCCTGCTCGCCGATCAGCTCGACGCCAGCCCGGTCGAACGCCTCGACCACCTTGATCAGGGTCTCGACCACGCCACGAACATTGCCGGTGCTGGCCTCCATCCGCTGGATGGTCGGCAGCGAAACGCCGGCGAGCTCGGCCAAGGTTTTCTGGTCAATGCCGAGCAGCGCCCGGGCTGCCCGCATCTGGAATGACGTGATCACCTTGGCCTCACATATCAGAGCTTATATATGATGCTTAGAACATATACAACGATGTATAATACATCAAATCCGCTCAAATGCAAGGCTCTGTGCACCCGTCTCCCCCATTGGGAGCAACTCCTGTGACGAAGCAATCCAGGCCGGCTCCTCAGAGACAGTCCGGGTTGCTTCGCTTCGCTCGCAGCAATGACGAAAGGAGTCGGTCTGGCCGGATGGAATACCGCAATCCCGGATACAGCCTTTCCACCCTCTCCCGGTCTGATCGATCAGGGCGGGAGAGGGGTGAGAGAGGGGCATCCCTTCCAAATCACGCCGCGTGTTGGTGCGCGGCGATGATCTGGTCGGCGGCGCGGCCGGTGACTTCGGCCATGTGGTCGAATTGGCGCGTGAAGCTGCCGGCGCCGGCGGTGGCCGAGCGCAGCTCCACGATCAGTTCGCCGATCTCCGCTTCCGGCATCATCGCGCGGACACAGTCCCAGCCGGTCCAGCCGTCACGGGTGTCGAAGCCGAGAATCTGGCCGCGCCGCGCCGACAGGATCGCATTGATCTTGGCGGTGGCATCGGTCGGGCAGACGATCTCGACCATGTGGATCGGCTCCAGCAAGACAGGTTGGCATTGCGGCAGGCCTTCGTTGAGCCCGACCCGCGCCGCCGTGCGGAAGGCGAGATCGGAGCTATCGACGCTGTGATAGGAGCCGTCGGTCAGTGTCACCTCCACATCGGTAACGGGGAAGCCGAGCGGGCCGCGCGCCAATCCGTCGACGACGCCTTCTTCCACCGCCGGGATATAGTTGCGCGGCACCGCACCGCCCACGACCTTCTCGCCGAACCTGAAGCCGTCGCCGCGCGGCAGCGGCCTGATGTCGAGCACGACATCGCCGAACTGACCGTGGCCGCCAGACTGCTTCTTGTGCCGCCCGCGCTGGGTGATCGGCTTGCGGATGGTTTCCTGGTAGCCGATCCCCGGTGGATGCGAGGTGACCTTGACGCCGAAGCGGTCGCGCAGCCGTTCACCCGCAACACGCAGGTGCATCTCGCCCTGCCCCCACAGCACGGTGTCATGGGTCTTGGCGTTCTGCACGACGACGAGGGACGGATCCTCCTCATGCAGCCGCGCCATCGCTTGGCCGAGCTTGACGTCGTCCTTGCGATCGACGGCGGCAATCGAGATCGCGAGCACCGGCGGAGTCGGCTCGATCGTGATCAAGGCCGCGGGCGGCGTCTTGCCGTTCGACACCGTGTCGCCAGTCTTGATCGCATCGAGCTTGGCGAGCGCCACCGTGTCGCCGGCTTCGGCCGAGGCACGCTTGGTGTCGTAGGCGCCATTGACGGCGAGGACGCCGGAGACGCGCCCCGAGCCTCCAGAGGCGGATTGCAGCGTCGCTCCGTCGTCGAGATGGCCGGCAAGCAGGCGTGTCAGCGACAGTTTTCCGCCGTGCTGCGAATGCACTGTCTTGAAGACGTAGCCGAGCGCGTCCCTGGTCTCGGGAACGCCGAGACGTTTCGCCGTCTCCGCGATGCCGGGCGCCTCGTGGCGCAGCGCTTTCATCAGGCGGAGCACGCCGTTTTCGCGCGCAGCCGAGCCCAGCAGCACCGGGCAGATAAACCCTTCGCGCAATTCGCGGGCGAGATCGTCGAACACGGCATCGCGCGGCGGCTGGATGTCCTCGAGCAGTTGCTCCATCAGCGCATCGTCGTGATCGGCAAGCTTCTCCAGCATCGAGAAGCGGGCTTCCTTCTCGCGATCGAGATCGCCGCCTTCGAGCGCAACCACCTCGGACGCCTTGTGCTCGCGATAGATGAAGGCGCGCTCCAGCGCGAGATCGACGAAGCCCTCGATCAACTCGTCCTTCCAGATCGGGATCTGGCGCAGCACCAGCGGCACGCGCGAGGCGGGCTGCAGCATGGCGAGCGTCTCGCGGATGCGCTGGCTGGCGCGATCGATCTTGTTCAGGAACAGGAAACGCGGGATCTTCAGCTCCTCCAGCTCGCGCAGGATGATCTGAAGCTGCGGCAGCTTCTTCTCGTCGGCCTCACAGACCACGATTGCGGCGTCGACCGCGGGAAGCGCGGCGCGCATGTCGTGGGCAAACTCGACGGAACCGGGACAATCGAGGAAGGTGTAGCTGTCGCCCATGAAGCTCGTGGTCGCGGCAGTCAGCCCGACGGTCATCCTGTGATGACGGGCCTCCGGCGTGGCGTCGCCGACGGAAGTTCCGGCGTCGACGCTGCCGGCGCGCGGGATTGCGCCCGTTCGCGCCAGGATCGCTTCGAGAAGTGAGGTTTTACCGCTTTGGAAAGGGCCCACCAGCGCAATGCACCGTGGACCTCGGGGACTTCTGACGTCTTGTCCCATTCGCCGCCTCCTTGGTGTGGAGCTCGGCCCGTGATTGGGTCGGCAAACGCGGATGCTCTGCCCCTCCCCGAGATTTGGCAAGCATCAAACGTCGCTGCGGTGCGTCGTCAATTGGATCTAGTTTTATAGTGCCTGTTGGGATCCAATCGTCCACCGGCGGTGTTCCACCTCTTCCCAGCGGAGAGGTGAACGCAATTCCAGCGTTGGAGCTCAACGCCCCGGACGCAGCTCCAGGCTTTCAAGTCCGGCGGCGACGTTGAGGCCGACCTGGCCCTGCACGCTGAGCGGCTGAAGCGCGATCGAGTTGTTGGAGCCGCCGACCAGAACGTTGCCGCCAAGGCCGACACCGATCGAAGCGCTGCCCTGCGCGCCCGCGTAATTGCCGGAGAGGTCGCCGGGGCCGAGCCGGTCGACCGGCGCGAACACGCCCCAGGCCAAGGCCGTCTCCTGGGTGATGCCGATGTCGAGGCCGACTTTGCGGATGGTCGCGACGTAGCGGTCGTCGGGCAAGCCGTCGGCGCGCAGAACGCAGCCGAGATGGGTTACCGATCCCACGATGAAGCCGACGCTGGCGCCGCCGCGGCACTCGAGCACGCCGACCCGCGTCATCCGCTGCTGCGCGCCGCTGTTCGCGACGGAGGCAAGAAGGCTGGCGGCGGTGAGCCCTGCGAGGAGGAATGAGCGGCGCATGAATGTCTCCGGCGATGAAGTGATGCGAGCAGTGAGAGCGCCCCACCCGTGTTGCGTGATCGGTCTATGCCACAACAGCCGTGGTGGTGCCAGATCGCGCACGAGGATAAGCGTGCAAACAATTAAAAAGGCCCGCCAGAGGCGGGCCTTTTCGATATTCTGTCCGCGGCAGAGCCTCAGCGCAGATTGCCACAGAAGCGCTGGATGCGCTTGCAGGCGTCTTCGAGGTCCGAGGTCTTGGTTGCGTAGGAGATGCGGAACGCGGGTCCAAGGCCGAAGGCCGAGCCCTGCACCACAGCGACGCCCTCGGTCTCCAAGAGCTCGGTGACGAACTGCTCGTCGTTGGAGATCACATTGCCCGATGGCGCTTTCTTGCCGATGGTACCGGCGCAGGACGGATAGACGTAGAACGCGCCTTCGGGGCGCGGGCACTCGATGCCGTTTGCCTGGTTGAGCATGGAGACGACGAGGTCACGACGCTCCTTGAAGACCTTGTTGTTGGCGGGAATGAACTCCTGCGGACCGTTCAGCGCCTCCACGGAAGCCCACTGCGCGATCGAGCACGGGTTCGAGGTCGATTGCGACTGGATCGTCGCCATCGCCTTGATCAGATGCGCGGGACCGCCGGCATAGCCGATACGCCAGCCGGTCATGCAATAGGCCTTGGAGACGCCGTTCACGGTGAGCGTGCGGTCGTACAGACCAGGCTCGACCTGCGCGACGGTGGTGAACTGGAAGTCGTCGTAGACGAGATGCTCGTACATGTCGTCGGTCATCACCCAGACATGGGGATGCTTCACCAGCACGTCGGTGAGTGCCTTCAGTTCCGAACGCGTGTAGGCAGCTCCCGTCGGGTTCGACGGCGAGCACAGGATGACCCATTTTGTCTTCGGCGTGATCGCGCGCTCGAGCGCTTCCGCCTGGAGCTTGAAACCGGTCGCGGCGGTGCAGACCACCGGCACCGGCTCGCCGCCGGCGAGCGCGACCATCTCGGGATAGCTGACCCAATAGGGCGCGGGAATGATCACCTCGTCGCCCGGGTTGATGGTCGCCATCAGCGCGTTGTAGAGCACCTGCTTGCCGCCGGTGCCGACGATGATCTGGTTCGGCTTGTAGGCGACGCCGTTCTCGCGCTGAAACTTGGCGATGATGGCTTCCTTCAGCTCGGGGATGCCGTCCACCGCCGTGTACTTGGTCTTGCCGGCCTCGATGGCGCGGATTGCCGCCAGCTTGATGTTGGCGGGCGTGTCGAAGTCGGGCTCGCCGGCACCGAGGCCAATGACGTTGCGGCCAGCCGCTTTCAGCGCACGTGCTTTATCCGTGACCGCGATGGTCGCGGACGGCTTCACACGGTCGAGCGCAGCGGCAAGGAAGGACATCATCATCTCCTGGCGAGCGTCGTGAAGCCTTTCGCCTCACGACTCTGATTGGGGGAATGAGCCACCCTAAAACGTGTGCCGCTGCGCCGCAAGAAGCTTCGGTCCGATCTCGGAAAAGTTTACGGATTCACGCGGTTCGAGGGCATGATTCACCGCAATATTCCGGAACTTTACCGGCGGAATTGCTCATATCCGGCAAGGCCTGTCCTCGGAGCAATTTTGAGTGGTGCGCCTCGCCAGGAAACCGCCCGTCGTCATGCCCGGGCTTGCCGTCTTCGCTGAAGCTTCGCCGGCCATCCCGCCTATGACGATGTGGAAACACTGGCGTCCTGATCCCGATCGTCTATGCGATAGCCGACGTGCTTCACGACCTCGCAGAGCGATGTGTCCGCGGATGACGTACACGTGATCTGAATTGCATGGTCGCGCGGAAATGATCTTCCGCAACATTGCGGTGCGGCAAGGTTTTCGAGTTTTTCTATTGGCTGGCTCTTGCGGCGGATTCGCATCGGCATCATTGTTTAGCCGCCTCGCGGGGCAACGAGCGCCGCGTCTCCCATCCTCGGATTCGAACTGCAGAATGTACAAGCTCTATTCGATGCAACGCTCGGGCAACAGCTACAAGGTTCGCCTTGCGCTGGCGCTGCTCAACCTGCCTTACGAGGCGCTGGAGGTGGACATTCTGCGCGGCGAGAGCCGCACGCCGGACTTTCTGAGCAAGAACCCCTCGGGGCAGGTGCCGCTGCTCGAGGTCGCCGAGGGCCGCTATCTCGCGGAGTCCAATGCCATCCTCTGGTATGTCGCCGTCGGCACGCCGCTCGCGCCCGAGAACCGCATCGACCGTGCCGAGGCGCTGCAATGGATGTTCTTCGAGCAGCACGCGCTCGAGCCGAACATCGGCGCCGCCTATTTCTGGCTCTCGCTGGTCAAGGGCGGCCGCGATCTCCAGACCCATTCGCTGGAGGACTGGATGGAGCGGGGCTATGGCGCGCTCCAGGTGATGGAGAACCATCTCAAGACCAACGCCTATTTCGCCGCGCGCCAGCTCACGGTCGCCGACATCGCGCTGTACGGCTACACACACCTGGCTGACCGCTGCGATTTCGATCTTTCCACTTTCCCGGCGATCCGGGACTGGCTCAAGCGCGTGGAAGCCGCGCCCGGCTTCGTGACCATGGACTGGCGCCCGGCTGACGTCGACGACCCCGCCAGCATCGCCGCAGGCGCCTGACCGCGCACCCCGCTCCGGCGGAATAGCGGGTACAAGGAACGTCCTTGCCCCAATCCCGCCATTTTTGGCGCGGTAGCCGCCGCAATATTGCCGGTTGAAACTGGGAAATTCCGGAAAGTCGCGGGTGATTCGCTCGCGTGTTGAAGGATTTAGACCATGATACGGGCGTCCGGCACGGCAGGCTTTCAGAGCCCACCCGCTACCGTCGCGTCTTCCCGGCTCACCCACGCGGTCGCGGCCTCGCTCGCCGTCGCCGCGCTCTCGCTGTGCCTGATCGTCGCCCTGACGGTGCTGTCGACCAAGGCGACCATGGCGATGGGCCTGCCGGTCTGATTCCCGTTTCATCCTGGACCTGCCTTCAGGGCGCCGCGCGGCCCGCGCCGACCGGCATCGCGACAGGACGTCGATGAAATCACCTGTGGTAGTCGTTGCAATCACCCTGACTGCGGCCATCCTGGTCGCGGCGTCGCTGTTGATCATCGTCGGCACGCGCAAGGGCACGGGGACGTCGACCCTGAATGCGCCCACGCTGCAACAGCGCGTCAAGCACGCGCACATGGTCTAAAATCATCCGAAAACCCTACGCTTGCACGTAAGCGCGCCTTAAGCACGCCGCGCGACACTGTATCGCTGTGGCGCAACAAATCAGTCAGTGTGGCGGCGTTACCTCGTTCGGAGGAGCGAGACTGGTCCATGCGGTTCGGATGGCGTGCGATCTCCGGTCCGGCGCTGGCGGCAGCGGCCCCGCTGCTGGCAATGTTGTTCGATCGCCTTTCCCCCGCCCCCTCGCCCGCGCCGCTGCTCGTCTGCATCGTGGCTTTCGCCGGTGCGCTCGCGGGTCTAGCCTCCGCCATGACGACCGCCGCCGTCGCCGTGATCGGCGCGGCGCTGTTCTTCCTCAACCGCCACGGCGTTTCCGGCTATGGCGCCGCCGATCTGGTCCGGCTCGGCCTCCTGACCGTCACGGCTGTCGGCACCGCCGGCATCACCGGCCTGATGCGCGAGCGGCTGCTCGGCACGGTCGCGGCCGAGCGCCGGAGCCACGCCACGGCCGCGCGACTGTCGGCCGCGCTCGACCAAGTCGATATCGGCATCGTGCTGCTCGATGCCGAGACCCGAGCCGAATTCATCAACCGCGCGTTCCGCGATTATTTTGCACTGCCCGACCAGATCGCCGAAAGCAAGCCGCCCTTCATCGCGCTGATGTATCACGGCCGCGACATCGGCGCGTTCGAGCTGCCGGAGGACGAGCTCGGCACCTTCATCGCACGCCGCATGGAGATGGTGCGGGGCGGCGATGCCACACCGATCAACATCAAATTGAGCAACGGCGAGGTGCTGCGCTTCGTCTGCACCGCGCTGCCCGACGGTGGACGCATGCTGAGCTACACCCCGGTGACCGACCTCGTGCGCCACACCGACGAGCCATCACGCGCCGACTACTACCGCTCGCTGCGCGACCCCGCAAACCGCAAGCTGACCCGTTACCTCCGCGTCGCGGAGTGACGCGACGGCGTGATTGATCGGCAGCGCGACCATCACGTATGAAGGACACTTCATCGATCGCGGGAATTTCACATGTCGCTCATCATTCGCGCCGTCACGAGGCAGGACTACGAACAATGGCTGCCGCTGTGGGACGGCTACAACGCCTTCTACGGCCGCTCGGGCCCGACCGCCCTGGCCCCCGAGATCACGAAGATGACGTGGCAGCGCTTCTTCGACGCCTATGAGCCGATGCACGCGCTGGTCGCCGAGGACGACGGACGCCTGCTCGGGCTGACGCATTATCTGTTTCATCGGAGCACCACCGCGATCGAGCCGTCCTGCTATTTGCAGGACCTGTTCACGCTCGAGGCCGCGCGCGGCAAGGGCGTCGCCTCGGCGCTGATCCATGGCGTCTATGAACGGGCAAAGCTCGCGGGATCGCCGCGCGTGTACTGGCAGACGCATGAGACCAATCTCACGGCGCAGCGCCTGTACGATAAGGTCGCGGAGCGGTCCGGCTTCATCGTCTATCGCAATATCTTCTGAGTCCTGGGTCCGGGAGTCCCTGTGGATAACTCCGCCTGTCACCCGCGCGTAACAGAGCAAGGCTACGCTGCACCTGCGTCTGGTCAGGCCCCCCGTCACCGATCAAGCGCCCAAAGCGGTCCCCGTCAGTCGCCGCGTCTGACAGGGGCCGCGTTTTTTGTTCGGGATTGTCTGCATGGCAGCAGCGCGGGCATCAGCTTGCTGATGTTGCGCACGGTCGTCACAATGTGCCGCTGCTCATCTGACAGGATCTCCCATGGAAATTCGTAATCTCGGCGCCTCCGGCCTTCGCGTGTCTGCGGTCGGGCTCGGCTGCAACAATTTCGGCCAGCGCACGGATCTGGAGACCTCGCGCAAGGTGATCCATCGCGCGCTCGATCTCGGCATCACGCTGTTCGACACCGCCGACATCTATGCCGGGATGGGCGGCTCGGAGACGGTGCTCGGCACCGTGCTCGGCGATCGCCGCAAGGACATCGTGCTCGCCACCAAATATGCCAAGCCGATGGCGACCGACGGCACCAAGCAGGGCGCCTCGCGCCGCTACATCATGACCGCGGTCGAGGCGAGCCTGAGGCGGCTCAAGACCGACTATATCGACCTCTACCAGCAGCACGATTACGATCCGCTGACGCCGATGGAGGAGACGTTGCGTGCGCTCGACGATCTCATCCGGCAAGGCAAGGTGCGCTACACCGGCAACTCCAACTTCCCGGCCTGGCGGATCGCGGAAGCCGAGTTCACCGCGCGCGCGATGAATGTCAGCCGCTTCGTCTCCTGCCAGGACGAATACTCACTGCTGGTGCGCGATATCGAGAAGGATCTGCTGCCGGCTGCGCAGGAGTACAGGCTTGGCCTGCTGCCGTTCTTCCCGCTCGCGAGCGGTCTGCTGACGGGCAAGTACCAGCGCGGCGCGGCGGCACCCGCCGACACGCGCTTCGCCAAGGCGCCGGCGCTGCGCGACCGTTACGTCACGCCGCGCAACGAGGACATGGTCGAGAAGCTTCAGGCCTTCGCCAAGGCGCGCGGCCATTCGATGCTGGAGCTCGCCTTCTCCTGGCTCGCCGCGCGTCCGCAAGTGTCGAGCGTGATCGCCGGCGCCACGCGCGTCGAGCAGGTCGAGGAGAACGTGAAGGCGATCGCCTGGAAACTCAGCGCGGATGAGATGGCGGAGATCGACAAGATCACTCTGGGCTGAGCTCTGCGGCGCGCTACTTCGCACCGCGCCCCACCGTCTGCACCACCTCGAAGCCTTCGAACTGGGGATGGCCGAGATAAAGCGGCTTGTTGTCGCCCGCCCGGTGATGCGCCGCGCGAAACGCCTCCGACTTGGTCCAGGCCTCGAACGCGGCGTGGTTCGCCCACACGGTGTGGGAGGCGTAGAGCGTGTGGTCCTCGAGCTCGGGGCCCCTCAGCAGATGGAATTCGACGAAGCCCGGCACCTTGTCGAGATGGGTGTCGCGCGAAAGCCAGACCTGCTCGAAGGCGGCTTCGGAGCCCTTGGCGACGCGGAAACGGTTCATGGCGATGTACATGGGTGATCTCTCCTGATGCTCGGCCCATCATGTCGTCATTCCGGGATGCGCCGCAAGGCGCAGGCCCGAAATCCCTTCCGTCACGGAGCAAGTCGATGGATGGATTCCGGGTTCGCGCTTCCGCCTTCGCTCTTCGAGCTTCGGCGGACAAGACCGCGCCCCGAATGACGGCCTAAGTCACCAATCCCTTCATCGGCCTCGCGCTTGCGCTGTCGGGAAACACGATCTCTGCCAGCACGCGATCGGACAGGCCGAACCGGTCCTGCAGCACGCCCTTGATCACGGAACGCAGGTCAGTTGTCGGCTTGAGGTCGCGGGCCTCGTGGAGGTCGGCGAGCTTGAGGCCGGGCCAGTCGGCGATGACGCGGCCGCCTTTCACCGCGCCGCCGGCGAGCAGCGCGATCGTTCCCGTGCCGTGATCGGTGCCCTCGGTGCCGTTGATGCGCGCGGTGCGGCCGAACTCCGTGGCGACGACGACGACGGTGTCGCGCCAGCGATCTCCCAGGCTGCTTTCGAACTCGGCGAGCGCGCCGTCGAGGCCGCCGAGCAGGAAGGCGAGACGCCCCACAGGGCCACCTTCATTGGCATGCGTGTCCCAGCCTTCGAAGGCGAGCGCGGCGATGCGCGGGCCGTCGTCGGCCGCCATCAGCTTTGCGGCGCCGCGCGCGACCTGCCGCATCTGCGCGACGGCGTTGCCGCGCTTCGCCTTCATATCTTCGCCGGCCGCGACCTTGTCGAGCTGGAGGCCTTGCGACAACGCCGAGGCCAGCGTGGGATCGCGGTGACGGTAGAGCTCGACGAGGCGCATCGCGGTGTCGTCATCCGCCTGCGGCAGCGCCACCGGCGCCCAGCCGACGGTCGGCGCATTGCCGCGCAGCACCAGCGGCGTGGTCGGCCCGACGGCGAGACCGCTCGACACGCGCTCGCCGCGCGGCAGCGCTTCCAGCGCGCGGTTGAGCCAGCCGGACTGCACGCGGCCCGGTCCGGCATAGCCGCTTTCGAGCACGTCCTGGCCGTCGAAATGCGAGCGGTCGCGATAGGGCGTCGCCACCGCATGGATCACCGCCGCATGCCCGTCGCGATACATGCGCGCAAATTCCGGCATCGCCGGATGCAGCGCGAAGAAGGAATCGAGCATGATCGCGGGATGCGCACCATCCGCGGTGAGCGCGATCGAGCCGTGCAGGCCGGCGTAGTCGGGGTCGCCGATCGGCGCGACGGTCGAGAGACCGTCGAGCGCGCCGCGCAGGATCACCACGATCAAACGCGGATCGTGCCGATCGGCGGCGCGGGCGAATTTCGGCAGGTAAGCCCAGGCTGCAAAGGAAGCGCCGCCGAGCAAGAGGCCGCGGCGCGAGGTGAGGAGGCGGTTCTCGACGCAGTCGATCATCCTCATCTCCTCTGCATTTCCGGCGACATCAACAGCAGCGCCAGCGCCTGTTGTCGCGACTCCGCGCGCTCGATGGTTTTACGCGTTTCGATCGAGGCCGCGTCGGCAGCGGCAAATTCCAGCAAGTCGCGCGGATCGACGTTGTTGCCGAGCCGCGCGCCGATCTGCGCCGCGATGTCCAGCCTGAGCTTGATGCCTTCGGGCGCGGCCCAGGCGGCATTGGTGTCGGGAAAACCGTTGGGGCCTGGCGGCGACCATAGCGGCTGACCGAGCAGGTTGAGGCCGTTGAGATAGCGGCTCGGATCCTCCGGCACCTGCGCGAGCAGCCGGCCGCTCGCGACCAGGAAATCGTAAGGCGAGCGCATCTTGGTCAGCGGCGCCTTCCACGCTTCGTCGGAATCGACCAGCGCCATGGCAAGCGCCTTGAGATCGCCGTCGGTCTTGACGAAGACGTCGCGCAGGCGCGCAACGAGCGCCGGCGGCGGATCATCTGCGACGAAGTGACGAGCGAATTTGGTGGCGATGAAATTCGCGGTCGACGGATGCCGCGCGAGGTCGGCGAGCGCGGCTTCGCCCTGTGCGCGCCCAGTGGCCTCGTAGGTCTTGCCGAGCAGGACTTGCGGCCCGGGCTGATGCGCATTGGCGTTGAAGACGAAGGAGCCGGGGGACCCCAACTGCGCCTGCCGGCCGGCAAAGGTCCACCCCGTGATGATGCGCGCGAGCGAGGTGACGTCGCCTTGCGTGTAGCCGCCGCCGACGCCGAGCGTATGCAACTCCATGATCTCGCGCGCGAGATTTTCGTTCAGCCCGCGCTTGCGGTTTTGCCCGGCGCGCGAATCCGGACCGAGCGATTGCTGGTTGTCGAGAAAGAACAGCATCGCCGGGTGCTGCTCGACCGAATTGAGCATGTCGGCGAAGCGCCCGAGCACGTGCGGCCGGATTGCCTCGCGCTCGAATGCACCGGCCCAGATCCGCGCCAGTTCGCCCTTGCTGGCGGAGATGCAGAAATGGTTGGACCAGAACGCGACGAGGCGCTCGGTGAAGCCGCACTCGGCAAGCGTCGCGCGCTGCAGCCGAGCCAGCGCTTCCGCACGAAACGTCTTTTGAATCACGTTGAGCGGCGCCGGCTTTGCCGCCGTCGGTGCTGCCGCGTTGGGCTGCATGGCGTCCGGCTTTGTCCCATTGTCCGCAGGCTTCGCCTCCGCCATCTGGCCCGCGGTCGCCGTCGCGTTCAGCGAGGGATTGCGGCGGAGCCCGGCGTTCGGTTCGGTCGGCGCGGGCGACGGCGTCTCAGCGGGCGCGGCGGCCTTCGCTGCCTCGCGCGCCCGTCTGACCTCGTCCTGATAGGCAAAGACGGTCTGCCCGAGTTGCGGCGTCGATTGCAGTCCCGGCGCTTCCAGCAGCACGCCGTTGGCACGCGCGAGCTCCGCCTTCACGAAGCCGCGCGGGTCGGATGCTGCGTTGACGAGATCGCCCGACGCTCCGCCGCGGGCGCCGAAGCCAAAGCGGTTGAGCGCGACGAGGGCGGCTTGCGAATCGCGGGCCATCGGTGATGTGTCCTTCGCGCGTTGGAGCCGCTTTCCTGATGCGTGCGCGGCGCGTAATATACCGCAGCGACAGATGAACCCGACATGAAAATGACGGCGAAGCTTCGGCGTAGATCATGACAAATCCGAAAGAATCCGCGTTGCAGGAACCACGCCGCCTCGCCTGCTCCCGCTGCGGCACCGAGTTCGGCTGCGACCTCTCGGGAAGCTGCTGGTGCGCGGAGGAGACGGCAAAGCTGCCGATGCCGCTCGAGGGCGAGGATTGCTTGTGCCGGGAGTGCTTGCGGCAGACGGCGGCGAGCGCGGCTCGTTAGATGCGGGAGCGCGCGACACACGCCAGTGGAAAGAGTGTGCCCTACACCGCAAACCCCGGCGACGTCCGCGCCATGCCGTCGAACGCATCCAGCAGTCTTTCGCGCCAGGCATAGACCAGATCGTCCGCCTCCAGCAGCTTGAACGGGCTGACCACGCGCGCCCATTGAAAACCGCCGAACACGATGTAGTCCGCGTAGTTCGGCGCATTGCCACCGATATAGGGCTGCTTCTTCAGTGTCTGGCGCATCACCTCCAGCGACTTGCGGAACGCGACCACGCCGGTGTCGCGGCTCGCCATGACCTCTTCCAGGCTCTTGCCGCCGAAGCGCGCCTCGCGCGACTTGCGGAAATAGGCGGCATCGACCTCATTCAGATTCTTCGGGATGTCGGCGATGATGAGCGGAAAGATGCCGCCCACGATGGCGATGTCGCCCCACGCATTGATCATGCGCGCCATGGCGCGGCCGCCCTCGCCGCCGAACAGCGACGGACGATCCGGAAAATTGTCTTCCAGATAATTCGCGATGGTCCAGGAATCGACCACCGCCTTGTCGTCGTGCAACAGCACCGGAACCTTATCCGAGCCGTGCGGCGCAAGCGTGCTCTTCTCGGTGAAGCGCCAGGGCAGTGATTCCGCCGCCAGCCCCTTGTGCGCCAGCGCCATCCGCGTGCGCCAGCAATACGGGCTGAACGGACGAGAGGCATCGATGCCGACGAGTTCGTAGAGTTTGAGTGACATCATTCGCGGCCTCCTCATGCTCCGTCATTGCGAGCGCAGCGAAGCAATCCACACTGCCGCCGCGGAGACATTCTGGATTGCTTCGCTTGCGCTCGCAATGACGTTGTGGAGACCGTCACCGCCCGTTCGTGCGCAACAGCCTCTCGCCATCCTCCGTCACCGCGACGATCAGCCCCATTCCGGGCAGCGTTTCGCGCGCGACGTAGCCACGGTCCGCGGCGTCCTCCCAGACGGTGAGGCGCGGGCACGAGGTCTTCCAGGTCGCGATCACCTCGGCATAGGCGCGCGGCTCGCGCGCGACCCATTCGACGAAGTCCAGCACCAGCGGATCGGCCGTCTCGCTCATTGCAAACCTCCCTTGTCGAAGGCGGCCAGCACCGGGGTACGAACCAGGAGCCAACCGCCATAGGCGATGTAGTAGCAGGCGATGGTGGTGATCAGCTTGTTCGACCAGGTGACGAATTGCTGGTCGGTCATGGCTTCGAGAATGCGCCGCGCCAGCGTGGTGCCGAGCATCGAGGCCGCAATCGCAACGCCGGCGAGCACGGGATCGAGGCTCGCAGCCTGGTCGATGACGCCGCCGAAATAGACCAGCTTGGTGAAATGGCTGACGAGCTGGCACATCGCCTTCGTCGCGACCTTCTCGCGCCGGCCGAAATCGCCGCCGAGGAAGAAGGTGTCGAGCAGCGGGCCGGAGACGCCGGTCATCAGCATCAGACCCATGCAGATCGTGCCATAGACCGTGCCCTGCCAGAGACGGTCCGGATCGGGCTTGACGTTCGCGGGAAGCAGCCGCGCCATGAACGGCGTGGCGCCCAGCATCAGCAGCGCGACCGGCTTATCCGGCACGTAGCGGGTGAGTGACCATGCTGCGAGCGCGACTGCGCAGCCGACCAGATAATTCGCGACCGGTCGCCAGCGGATATGCGCCCGCCACAGGAACGCGCGCCAGCCGTTCGAGGCCATCTGCGTGATCGCATGCAGCACCATCGCGGTCGGCAAAGGCATCAGGGCCAGCAGCACGCCGATCAGGATCAGCCCGCCCGCCATGCCGAACAGTCCCGACAGGAACGCGGTGGCGACCATCAGCAATCCGAGGGCAGCGATCATGAGGGGCGTCACGCGCAGGATCTCCAGGTTCTCGGGTCAGGGACGCAGGCAGCTAAGGTGAACGTGCCTCGCTTGCCCCTTCTCCGCAAACCGAGTTATCTTGCCCTGGCATCAGCTTTCCTGAGGGTCGGACATTTGCGGCGGCTGCTGTTTCTCAACGGCATCAAGGCGTTCGAAGCGGCGGCGCGGACCGGCAGCTTTGCTGCGGCCGGACTGGAGCTGAGCGTGTCGGCGGCCGCCGTCAGCCGCATGGTCCATCTGCTCGAAGAGCGGCTCGGCGTCGCGTTGTTCGAGCGCAAGGCCAATCGCCTGGTGCTGACGCAGGCCGGCCGCGCCTATCAAAGCGGGCTGACCCCGATCTTCGATGCGCTGGCGAGCCTCACTGCGCAGGTGACGGCGCCTGCAAGCGTCCGCGTGCTCACCATCGGCGTCGGCCACACCTTTGCGATGCGCTGGCTGATCCCGCGCCTGTCGGAGTTTCGCAGCGAGGAGCCCGACATCGAGGTGCGCTTCACCACCGGCGGCGCGGCGGTGCCGTTCGGCGAGGACTGGAGCTGCGGCATCAAGCTCGGCACCGGCGACTGGCCCGGCCTCGTCGCCGAGCCGCTGTTCGCAGGCGACCTCACCCCCGTCTGCGTGCCCCGCCTCGCGGGCGGCCTGAAACGCCCGGCCGACCTGAAGGGACCAAGCCTGATCCGCGTCGCGCACTCAGCCGAGGACTGGCCGATCTGGCTGAAGGCCGCGGGCGTTGCGCGGATCAACGCGCGTGGGCCCGAGTTCCAGTTCTACGGCCAGGCGCTCCAGGCCGCTGCCGACGGGCTCGGCATCGCCATGGGCATCCGCCCCTATATCGACGACGATCTCGCGGCCGGCCGGCTGGTGGCACCATTCGACCTCTCGGTGCCCAAGGGCATGCGCTGGTACCTGCTCTATCGCAGCTTCCAGACCGAGCAGCGCGACTTTGCCGCCTTCCGCCGCTGGATCATGCGCGCGGCGTCGGAACGCGCCGCCCGCCCGCGGCGGATCGGCCGGGCCGGCGCACGGAACTGAAGCCTCTTCGATAGGCTTGGGCAAAAAAGCCGCTCCGCTTGTGAACGGCTTCACATCCTGAATTCCGCAAATGTGGTCCCCTGACCCTCCGAGAAGAAAAGTGGGACCTACACTCATGACGACCCTTTACGACGGCTTTGACATCGAATCCTTCGAAGCTGGCAAGGGGCTGTGGCACGCGCGGATCCGCCGGGCCGATTTCAGCCCGGTGGCCATCGACGGCGTGCTGTTTCCTGCCATGGAAGTCGGCTTCGCCTGGCCCGATCGCGATGCCGCGATTGCCGATGCCAAGCACCACATCGATCGCTTCCGCCGGCGGGCCGAGGGCGAATAGGCGAACGGGTCCGCAGGCGGACCAGAGACAGGGCGGCGCTGGGGGGAACACCGATCATGTCCATCATCGAAACCGACACAGCGCGGCCGCGGATCTACGACCGCGCGGTGTTGTCCAACTGCCCGGAATGCGACGGCGATCTCGCGGTGCTCCGCGTGATCGGCGGCCGCGCCGGATGCGAGTACTGGACCATGCGCTGCACCGATTGCGGCGGCATCCATCTCGACATCCTCGAACCGTATCGGGCGCCCGGGAACGACGAGGGGCCGCTGCCGGCGGCGTGAAGGTCCCGGCCTGCTGCCAACCTGCTGTCAGCAGCGCGCATCGCGACGGGCATTCACCCTTTATCGTGGCGCGGACTCGTCCCATATTCGCCCCATGGCGAAGAAACCTGCATCCTCCGAAAAATCCGGCAAATCCCCCAAGACCAAGGCCCCGAACTCGAAGGCACATCGCCCCGATGTACAGCCGATCGGGCCGGCGCTGGCCGAGCTGCTCAATCCCGCGATCAATCGCGGCGATGCCGGCCTTGGATCGGGGACTGGCTTGCAGCCGCCGCCGGACAATTCGCGCGACCGCCGCGCCGGGGGCGAGGCCGCCGCGCACCGCGCGCGGGCCTCGACGCCGAAGGAGTTTCCGCAGGATGCTGCGCGGCGGATGCCGCTGCGGCCCAATCCGCAGCCGCCGGGCGCCCGTCAATCCAGTGAGCTTGCTGGACTGGAGGAAGCGCCGCAGGCCAATTACGGAACCGCGGCCACGATCCCGACGCTCGATCCGGAACTGGCCCGGCAGCTCGGCCTTCCCACCGAGGAGGACGATGCCGAGGCATTGGCGCGCCCGCCGCGCAGCAAGATGGAGGCGCTCGGCGTCAAGGCGACCGCGGATGCGCTGGAGTCGCTGATCCGCGAGGGCCGGCCGGAGTTTCGCAAGGGCGACGGCTCCATGCAGGTGTGGACGCCGCACCGGCCGCCGCGCCCGGAGAAGTCCGAAGGCGGTGTGCGTTTCGAGATCAAGTCGTCCTACGAGCCCAAGGGCGACCAGCCGACCGCGATCGCCGAGCTGGTCGAGGGCATCAATCGCAACGACCGCAGCCAGGTGCTGCTCGGCGTCACCGGCTCGGGCAAGACCTACACCATGGCCAAGGTGATCGAGGCGACGCAGCGCCCGGCCCTGATCCTGGCGCCGAACAAGACGCTCGCCGCGCAGCTCTATGGCGAGTTCAAGAACTTCTTCCCCGACAACGCGGTCGAGTATTTCGTCTCGTACTACGACTATTACCAGCCGGAGGCCTACGTCCCCCGTACCGACACCTATATCGAGAAGGATTCCTCGATCAACGAGCAGATCGACCGCATGCGCCACTCGGCGACGCGCGCGCTGCTGGAACGCGACGACGTCATCATCGTCGCCTCGGTGTCCTGTATCTACGGTATCGGTTCGGTCGAGACCTACACCGCGATGACCTTCGCGCTGAAGAAGGGCGAGCGTATCGACCAGCGCCAGCTGATCGCCGACCTCGTCGCGCTGCAATACAAGCGCACCCAGGCCGATTTCACCCGCGGCACCTTCCGTGTCCGCGGCGACGTCATCGACATCTTCCCGGCGCACTATGAAGACCGCGCCTGGCGCGTGAACCTGTTCGGCGACACCATCGAGACCATCGAGGAGTTCGACCCGCTCACCGGCCACAAGCAGGACGAGCTCGAATTCATCAAGATGTACGCCAACTCGCACTATGTGACGCCGCGCCCGACGCTGGTGCAGGCGATCAAGTCGATCAAGTCGGAGCTGAAGCAGCGGCTCGACCAGCTGCACGATCAGGGCCGCCTGCTGGAGGCGCAGCGGCTGGAGCAGCGCACCACCTTCGACCTCGAGATGATGGAGGCGACCGGAAGCTGCGCCGGCATCGAGAACTATTCGCGCTATCTCACGGGACGCCGCCCCGGCGAGCCGCCGCCGACGCTGTTCGAATACGTCCCCGATAACGCGCTGATCTTCGCCGACGAGAGCCACGTCACCATTCCGCAGATCGGCGCCATGTTCCGCGGCGACTTCCGCCGCAAGGCGACGCTGGCGGAATACGGCTTCCGCCTGCCCTCCTGCATGGACAACCGCCCGCTTCGCTTCGAGGAGTGGGACATGATGCGGCCGCAGACCGTCGCCGTTTCCGCCACGCCCGGCAGCTGGGAGCTGAACGAGAGCGGCGGCGTGTTCGTCGAGCAGGTCATTCGCCCGACCGGGCTGATCGATCCGCCCGTCGACATTCGTCCTGCCCGTACGCAGGTCGACGATCTCGTCGGCGAGGTGCGCGCCACCGCGCAGGCCGGCTATCGCTCGCTGATCACGGTGCTGACCAAGCGCATGGCGGAGGACCTCACCGAATATCTGCACGAGCAGGGCATTCGCGTGCGCTATATGCACTCGGACATCGACACCATCGAGCGCATCGAGATCATCAGAGATCTTCGCTTAGGTGCGTTCGACGCGCTGGTCGGCATCAACCTCTTGCGCGAAGGCCTCGACATTCCCGAATGCGCGCTGGTCGCGATCCTCGATGCCGACAAGGAAGGTTTTCTCCGCAGCGAGACCTCGCTGATCCAGACCATCGGCCGCGCCGCGCGCAACGTCGACGGCAAGGTGATCCTCTATGCCGACCAGATGACCGGCTCGATGGAGCGCGCCATCGCCGAGACCAACCGCCGCCGCGAGAAGCAGGTCGAGTACAACACCGCCAACGGCATCACGCCGGAGAGCGTGAAGAAGCAGATCGGCGACATCCTCAACTCGGTCTACGAGCGCGACCACGTGCTGGTCGAGGTCGGCGGTCACGACATGACCGACGACGTCATCTCGATCGGCCACAATTTCGAAGCCGTGCTCGCCGATCTCGAAACCCGCATGCGCGAGGCTGCGGCCGACCTGAACTTCGAGGAGGCCGCGCGCCTGCGCGACGAGGTCAAGCGTCTGCGCGCCACCGAGCTCGCCGTCGTCGACGACCCCACCGCCAAGCAGCGCACCGTGCAGGGCAAGGCCGGCGCCTATGCCGGCGCGAAGAAATACGGCGACGCGGCGAATTTGCCGGTCAGCGCGATGAAGAACAAGAGCGTCGCAACTGCGCTCAAGGCCGGCGGCGGCAAAGGCTCTCGCGTGCACAAGCCGCATCTCGACGAGATGCACGGCCCGGAGTCGTTGCCGTATCGCGAGAGCCGCGCACTGCCGTCAAAGCCGTTCGGCAGCACGAGCAGGATCATCCAGCCGACGGACTCGCGGCAGTCCGGACCGGAGTTTGGGCCAGCGCCGAAATCGACGGGTGGCGCGCCGGGGCGACGGGGTGGGTGGAAGAAGAGGTAGGCGCAACCGCGCGAGTGGTCGTTATGGATTCCGGGCTCGCTGCTTCGCAGCGCCCCGGAATGACGAGGAGAGATTTGTTCTCCTCACCTCACACTCACCACGGCCGTCACCGACAGCAGCAGCACGATCGGCACGAGCTGGCAGATATCCGGGGGATGATGTGAGATGGGTCAGGTCGAGCGGTGCGGCCGCGGACTTCGCCTCTCCCCGCGTGCCCAGGGCTATCGCATATGAATTCCACGGGGACCGTCTGCAGACTTGCTCCGCCTCTCCCGCTTGCGGGAGAGGCCGACGCGCTCGCAGAGCGCGGCGGGTGAGGGCTCTCGCCGCACAGCGACGTCCTCAGTTAATCTCAATAATCCCAGCGCGGAGCCCCCTCTCCCCAACCCTCGCCCGCAAGCGGGGGAGGAAGCCCGCTGCCGATGCCGCTGCATTCTGCACATGATATGCGATTGCCCTGCCCGCCTGCGGCAGCGCCATCTCACATGACCCTGGCGGCGCCTGAGCGCGCCACGTCCTGCGAGACGGCGCTTACGCGCCTCCGCCTGCACCAAGCGCATTGCGCCATGCGCGCCACGCAACCGGATGGGCGGGAATTGCTGCATACCGCATTCAACCCGCAATTGCATGCCATGAACCAGGCATGGCGCTCGCGCGTCATATCGTCTGCAACGTCCCTGTGACCTCGCGGATTGCCGGTGCGCGCAACCGCGCCTTGGCGTTGCGCGGCGGCACGGGCCAGACGAGGACGGGCGGGATGACGGTCGAGAAGCTGAATCGCCAACGCATCGTGCATCTGCTCGAGGCTTTCGCGCGGGGCGATATCGAGGCGGCGCTGGCGTGCTGCACCGACGACGTCGACTTCCTCACCCACGCGCCGATCGACGTGCTGCCGCACATGGAGCCGCGCCACGGCAAGCAGGAGCTGCGCGAGCTCTGGCGGACGGTCTGGTCGCGCTATTCGGAGATCCGCTACAAGGCGCCGCACATCCTGGCCGAGGGCGAGGCGGTGGCGACCTACATGCACGCCTATTTCAAGAAGCGCGGCAACGGCCGCATCGTGCAGTTCGACATGGCGGTGTTCTACACCTTCCGCGGCGGGCTGGTGTCGGAGATCCGGGAGATAATCGATTCCTACGACCTGGTGCAGCAGGTGCTGGAGCGGGAGATCGGGCCGCTGATCACGAGGGCGCGGAGGGATTGATGCTTCCCCCCCCCGCCTGGAACCGCCGGGACCGGGCAATTACGGGGTTCTGTTGCAAATCTCACAAAAATCCGGTCAATGATGCATTGCAAAAACGTGAATTGCGTTTGGACCGAAATCCCTTAAGTTGTTTGTATACAAATGAGTTGAGCGCCCCGGCACCGTAACCGTGTATGGGGTTGTTTTCCGTTTCTTCGCAAGCCAGCTTCAGGACGTCCCAAAATGACAGAGCACAGTCTCTGGCGTTTCTCGCGCGCGTTGCACCGCGCGATCAACGACCGGCAGTTCGAGGACATCGAAGCCCTCATCGACGAGGACGTCGAGTGGGCGCTCTACGGCCCGATCGACATGTTTCCGTTCCTCGGTGCGCGCCAAGGCAAGGAGGCCGTGCTCGACGTCATCCGCCAACTCGCCGACAATTTCCACGTTCGCCGCTTCGACCGCGAGAGCATCATGCTGGGCATCGATTCCGCCGCCTCGATGCTGCGCTATTCGCTGACGGCGCTGGATTCCAACAAGCCGATCAGCTTGCGCGTGGCGCAGTTCGCCCAGTTCAGGGCGGGCAAGCTCGCCAGCATGCGCGTGCTGATCGACACCTTCGATCTGGTCGAGCAGGCACTCGGCCGCGCCATTCATCTGCCGAAGATGACCAGCGTCGGCTAACGCATGATCCGGACCCGAAGGGCCGCGTTAGCGCAAAGTGCGAAGCGGTGTTCCGAGAAGATCATGCGCAAACAACAACCTAAAGCGCGATGATGATCATCGCGCTTTAGGGGGGACGCCAACGGGCCCCGTTTGTCGGGACCGACGACAGGGCTACCGCGACGTCCCGGCCTCCAGCCCCGCCGGATGCCGTCGCATCAAAAGCTCGTCATCGGGCGCGCGCCGTTCGCGCGGCCCGTTGGTTCGCGTCCCGTTGGCCCGCGTCCCGTGGCGAACCGCCACAATTCCGCAACGATGAAGCAACATTTTGCGCGCGGAATGGCGCATGGTCTTTGCGGAGGCCCGATATATATTGTCGGAAAGCATGCGCCGGGGTTCGCGGGCAGGACGATGGAATTCTCGACAGGGTTTGGCTGGACCAGGCTGCCAGTGTTGGCGGCCGCATTCATTTTGGGCTCGGTGCTGACGGCCGCGGCGCAGATCATTCCGCCCACGGCGGCTGCGCCTGACGACGAGGCGACCGAGGCGACAGAGACCGCCGACGTCAACGATCCCGACGTGCTCAAGGGCATCGACATCGACAAGCTCGACTGGAGCCAGCTCGCCGTCGATGCCGGAACCGGCATCGACACCATGGCCGCCAAGAAGCGCGCCCAGGCCGCGGCCAGGGACGGCCTGGACTGGTCGTCGAACCCCAATGCAAACGGCTCCTCGGCCGTGACCGTGAAGCAGTCCGTGTTCTCGTTCTGGGATACGCGGATCGGCGCCGACATGATGGTGACGAGCGAGCCGCGAACGATGTCCGAGCTGCTGGCGCAGAAGGCCACCAATGGCGGCAGCCTGCCCCAATCCTCCGGCAGTGCCTGGGCCACCGCGACCGCGCCGGGCGCGGGCTCAATCTGGGACAAGACCGCGGTGGAAGCCCGGGTCGATCCCGGCGCCGAGCACAGCAAGATCGGGGCATCGCTGACCAAGTCGGTGCCGCTGTCGGGCGACACCTCGCTGACGCTCCAGAACGGCTATAGCGTCAACCAGCAGGGCACCACCGCCCTCCCCGGCATCGGCGGACACGTCACGCGCAATTACGAGACCGACCAGACCGCCAAGGTCACCCTCACCGACACCGGCACCAGCATCACCGCCGGCCAGATGCTGTCGACCACCGACGACAAATGGCTGCGCAGATTCGGCGCCGAACAGAAGCTGTTCGACAACGTCACCGTCTCCGGCTCGGTCGGCGAGACCTCGCAAGGCGCGATCAACAAGAGCCTGACGGCAGGGTTCAAGAAGAGCTGGTGAGCCCTTCGCCTCTCCCCGCGTGCGGCAGGGCTATCGCACATTGGGTGGCTATAGGCACCGACTGTGTCCACGGCGTGATGGCCGGGCTTGTCCGGCCATGACGACCTCTGCAAAATTCAAATGCGATTCCCTGCCGCCTGCGGGGACAGGGCCATCGCCGCAACGGCGTTCACACTCTCCTAACCATGCGCCACGGCAAAACCCCTGAATCGTCCCCCTCTGCCGCATCTCGGCCCATTTGCGGCCAAATTCGGACGCACAGATGGGAAAGCCTCACAGACGTCGTCGTGCGGGGGACACTCGCGCTGCGCTCAACGCGAACAGGGGAACAACGATGAACGCCACCCGTCCCGAAAAGATCGAAGCCACCGAGACCGAGACGGTCGACACCAACCTCGCCGCCGTGACCGAGGTCGAAGCCGGCATCCGCGATTTCGTCCGCAACGACATCGCCTATCTGCGCCGCCCGGCCGCGACCAGCACGGACGCGCCGCCGCTCGACCCGAGCGCGGAAGCCACCGTCAACAACGTCAACTCGCTGATCCAGCGCGTCGCCGGCACCTCGCTTGCCGAGATCGAGAACTTGATCTCCGAGCTCGAGAGCCTGCGCGACCTGCTCCACGCCGAAGGCCAGCGCGTCCAGCGCGAGATCTCCGGTTATGCCCAGCTCAGCCAGGCCGCGATGAAGTCGACCCGCATGATCGCCGACAACGTCGCGCAGTGGAAGCGCGCCGCCGACGGCCTGCGCAACAGCTGATCACTGCGAACAGCATCATTGGCCGCCGCGTTCCCGGACGGGAGCGCGGCGGTTTTGATTCTCGCGGTCTCGTGCCCCGGACGCGATGCGGCACGCAGTGACGCGTCGCAGAGCCGGGGCCCAGAGCAGGACGAATGCGCAGCGCAATGGGTCCCTGTGTCTGGGAAGTCTGGCATGATGATGGTGGGCGGGAAGCCGTTGGGTCCTTGGCGCTTGACGCCGTGAGCCGGCTCGGTCTCCCGCCCGTTCCATCTATCAACCTGAACAGTTGCACGAGGCTGCGTCAACAGACCTCGCATCACAGGGACAGGCACCGTGATCATATCCTCTCGTTGCGTCGGGATCGACATCTCCAAACATCACCTTGATATTTTCGATGAGGCCATCGGCGTAGCGGAACGCATCGCCAACGCGCCACAGGCCATCACACAGCTGGTGGCGCGTTGGCGATGTGATGCGCTGATCGTCTTCGAGGCTACGGGGGTCTATGACCTCGAGCTTCGGGAGGCCCTGCATCGGGCCGGCATCCGCTTTGCCCGGATCAATCCGGCCCGTGCCCGCGACTTTGCCCGCGCCAGCGGCCAGCTCGCCAAGACCGATCCGATCGATGCGCGGATGCTGGCGGCCTTTGCCCGCGCCATGAAGCCCGCCACCGAGCAGGCCGCGACGCCTGCTCGCAACACTTTGGCAAGGCTTGCAAAACGGCGGGACCAACTGGTTGCCATGAGGGCCCAGGAAAAGAACCGCCGCAGCGAAGCCGAGGACCGCGCCATGGTGGAACGCATCGCTCGCCTCATCGAGGTCCTCAATGATGAGATCGCCGAAATCGACACTGAGATTCATGCGCTCGTCAAAGCCGAACCGGAGCTTGCCAATGATGCACAGTTGATGCGCTCGGTGCCCGGCGTGGGACCCGTCGCTTGCATGCAACTCCTCACCCAGATGCCCGAACTTGGGCGTCTCGGGCCAAAGGAGGTGGCCGCTCTTGCCGGCCTGGCTCCCTTCAATGTCGATAGCGGGGCTTATCGTGGCAAGCGCAAGATCGGCGGCGGACGAAAGCGCGTCCGCGACGCCCTCTACATGGCTGCTCTCAACGCCGTTCGTCGCGCCGATCACTTCAAAATCTTCTATGACCGGCTCCGTCTGGCCGGCAAACCAGCAAAGCTCGCCCTCATTGCTGTCGCAAGGAAGCTGCTGACCATCCTCAACGCAATGCTGCGCGACCGAAAACCCTATAAAATCGCACCATCAACATAACAGTTGCCGGCTCCGCGCAGCAGCGCTGAAGGCGCTGCAGCGCGTCCGGGACACGGGCCGGCAGCTTTGAACCCCAAGCCCTTCGCCGGCGACCAATGCCAAGCGCCCGCAGCCTTGCGGCCGGGCCTGGGGGACATCTCATGGAAAGCATTCGGCCCGACAACACGGACCCTATCGCGCTACGGCCTGCGGCGAATCAGCTGGGCACGATCATGCTGCGCTTCGTCGGGCTGTTGGCGGTTGCGATCGCCGTCCTGGCGTTCGTCTATAGCCGCTGAGCTGCGGCCGGGTTGCCGGCCGCGATCGTTAACGAAGTCTTACCGGTCCGCTTCCACGGTCGAGGCTTCCAGCGTGTAGGCGCCATCGGCATAGCCCTTCACCACCATACCAGCGGCCAGCATCACGGCCAGCGTCGCGGTCGCGAAGATGAATCCAACGAGTTTGAGTGCGCCGCGGTCTGCCATGGTCCTCGTCCCCTGTCTCTGCCAGTTCGTTTCAAATAGGCAGCGACAGGTTCATAATTAGTTAGCAACTCACTGGTTCCGCCGAACTGCTGCGCGGCAACCATGTTGCGCAGGCTTATGGCAGCCACCCGGAATCGCGTCCATAGCGTCAGGGCAACACTCGGCTGGTTTCTCGCCTCGCTCTCCGCGTTCTCACGGGAAGAGGTAAGGGAAACGGCGACCGCCTCGATCGATTCTAAATCACGCGCCCTTGCGCATCGGCACGAAGGCCGAGGCGGTGATGGAATAGACTTCCTCGCCGCGCTGGTTGGTGCCGGCGGTGCGGGCCGTCAGAATGCCCCAGCCGGGGCGCGAGGCCGACATGCGCTTGTCGATGACGACATTGACGTAAGCGACGGTGTCGCCGGCGAGCACGGGCCTGATCCAGCGCAGGTCACGAAAGCCCGGCGACGGGCCCCACACCGCGACCTCCTCGCCGCGCGCCGCCGCCTCCCGTGCCAGACGCTGGCCGTCGGCGACAAGCAGGCTCATGCAAGCCGAGCCGACATGCCAGCCGGAGGCGGCGAGCCCGCCGAACAGCGAGTTCTTGCCCTCCTCCTCGTCGAGGTGAAAGCGCTGCGGATCGAACTTTGCGGCGAATGTCTTGATGGCCTCGGCCGTGAACGTATAGCTGCCGATCTCGCGGCGCTGTCCGATGGCGATGTCTTCGAAGAACCGCATCAGACCGCTCCCTCGCGCCGCTTGATCAGGATCGGCGAGGTCATCTCCGCGAGGGACTGCCCCTTGGCGTTGCGCGCGGTGCATTTGAATTTGACGATGCCGAGCTCCGGTCGGCTCTTCGAGGTGCGCGCCTCAAGGACGTCGACGTCGAGCATGAGATCGTCGCCTGGTCGAAGTGGCGACATCCAGCGCACCTCGTCCACGCCGGGCGAGCCGAGTGATGCGGCACGGGTGATGAAGCCATCGGCCATCATCCGCATCATCAGCGAGCAGAGGTGCCAGCCCGAGCCGGACAGGCCGCGCAGCATGCTTTTCGCCGCCGCCTCCTCGTCGAGGTGCATCGGCTGCGGGTCGAACTCGGCGGCAAAGGCCAAAATCTCGTCGCGGGTGACATGACGCGGGCCGAACGTTCCGAACCGGCCGGGCGGGAAATCTTCGAAGGTCAGGGTCATCTTGGGATTGGTTGGCGGAAATGACAGATTGTGGCCGCACTTTGCGGCAATCTCAACCCGCCGGCCCGCATGGCTCATGCTACATTCGACGCGGCGGTCCGGCCTTGAGTCGGATGCACCGAGAGCCGAGACCCGATTTGACGTCCCGACTTGCCTGGGGAGAGCAATGTTTTCATTCAGCGACCTGTTTCAGTGGGACCGTTTCATCACGCCGACGATCATCAAGACCTTCTACTGGCTGGTGATCGCGCTGATCTGCCTGTTCGGCCTCTCCGGCATCTTCTCCGGCCTAGCTGCGATGGCGATCAGCCCGTTCGGCGGTTTCCTCGTGCTGCTGTCCTCGATCGCCAGCGTCGTGGTCGGCATCGTGTTCTCGCGCATCGTCGCGGAGCTGATCCTGATCGTTTTCCGCATCAACGAGCATCTCGGCGCGATAAGGGACCAGGGCGGCGGGATGCGCTAGCCCGTCATTGCGAGGAGCGAAGCGACGAAGCAATCCAGACTGCCACCGCGGAAACAGTCTGCTTCGCTTCGCTCGCAATGACGAGGAGAGATCCTACGTATTGAACCTGAAATGCATCACGTCGCCGTCGGCGACGACGTATTCCTTGCCTTCGAGGCGGAGCTTGCCGGCATCGCGCGCGCCGGCCTCGCCGCCGAACGCGACGTAATCCTCATACGCGATGGTCTCGGCGCGGATGAAGCCTTTTTCGAAGTCAGTATGGATCACGCCGGCCGCGGCCGGCGCCTTGGTGCCGCGATGGATGGTCCAGGCGCGCGCTTCCTTCGGGCCCACGGTGAAATAGGTGATGAGATCGAGAAGCCGGTAGCCGGCGCGGATCAGGCGGTCGAGGCCGGCTTCCTCCAGCCCCAGCGTCTCCAGGAACTCGGCACGCTCCTCGCGGGAAATCGTGGCGATCTCGGATTCGATCTTCGCCGAGATGACGACGGCAACCGCGCCTTCCTTGTCGGCCTGCTCCTGCACGGCCTTCGAGAACGAATTGCCGGTCGCAGCCGAGCCTTCCTCGACGTTGCAGACATAGAGCACCGGCTTGGACGACAGCAGGCCGAGCATTCCGAAGGCGCGCTCCTCCTCGGCCTTGCGCTCGACCAGGCGCGCGGGCTTGCCCTCGCGCAGCAGCGCCAGCGTGCGGTTGACGAGGTCGAGCTGCTCCTTGGCGTCCTTGTCGTTGCCCTTGGCCTTCTTGGCGAGATTGTCGACGCGCTTCTCGAGGCTGTCGAGATCGGCGAGCATCAGCTCGGTCTCGATGGTCTCGATGTCGGCGAGCGGGGCGATCTTGCCCTCGACATGGGTGATGTCGGAATCCTCGAAGCAGCGCACCACATGCGCGATGGCGTCGACCTCGCGGATATTGGCGAGGAACTGGTTGCCGAGGCCTTCGCCCTTGGAGGCGCCGCGCACGAGGCCCGCGATGTCGACGAAGGTCAGCCGCGTCGGAATGATCTGTCCGGACTTGGCGATGGCGGCGAGCTTCTCCAGCCGCGGATCGGGCACGGCGACCTCGCCGACATTCGGCTCGATGGTGCAGAACGGATAGTTCGCGGCCTGCGCCGCGGCCGTCTCGGTCAGCGCGTTGAACAAGGTCGACTTGCCGACATTGGGCAATCCGACGATCCCGCATTTGAATCCCATGGTGGTCCTGGCCTCCGCGCTTCGCGCGTCAATGTCTTCCGAACTCGTCATGCGCGGGCTTGACCCGCGCATCCATCGTCTTCGAAGGATGGATCGCCGGATCAAGTCCGGCGATGACAGGATGTTAGTCCTTGCCGTTGTCGTCCTTGGTCAAAAATCCCTTCGCCTGCATGGCGAGATGCACCCTGTTGGCGAAGGTCGCGTCCGTGCCCTTGGCAAGCAGCGCGGCGTGCTCGGCGACAGCGTCGCAGAGCGTCGCCACCCATTCGTTGTCGGCCTTGGCGAAGTCCGACAGCACGTGGCCGTGCACCAGTTCCTTGACGCCGGGATGACCGATGCCGAGCCTGACCCGGCGGTAGTCGTTGCCGATATGCGCCGAGATCGAGCGCAGGCCGTTATGGCCGGCGATGCCGCCGCCGATCTTCACCCGCACCTTGCCCGGCGGCAGCTCGAGCTCGTCATGGAACACTGTGACGTCGCCCTCGGCGATCTTGAAGAAGCCTGCCGCTTCCTGAACGCTGCGGCCGGACTCGTTCATGTAGGTCGTGGGCTTGAGCAGGATCACGCGCTCGGATCCGAGCGTGCCTTCCGAGGTCTCGCCCTGAAAGCGGCGGCGCCATGGCGCAAAGCCATGACGCCGCGCGATCTCGTCGACGGCCATGAAGCCGATATTGTGCCGGTTACGTGCGTATTTCGCGCCGGGATTGCCGAGCCCAACAAAGAGTCGCATGACGCGGCGCGCCCCTCGCTCGGCGCGCGATCAAGGACCGCGCGCCAGCCTTGAGAGATTACTTCTTCTTGTCGCCGCCGGCGGGAGCCTTGGCAGCCGCAGCCGGAGCAGCAGCGCCCGCAGCCGGAGCCGCCGCCGGAGCAGCGCCCGCGGCCGGAGCCGCACCACCAGCCGCAGCCGCGGCAGCAGCCTTCTGCTCTTCGGCGTAGCCGGACGGCGGCACGATGGTGACGAGGGTCGCGTCCTCGCGGGTCAGCGCCTTCACGCCGGCCGGCAACTTGATGTCGGTCAGATGCAGGGAGTGACCGATCTCGAGCGAACCGACATCGGCCTCGATGTATTGCGGAATGCTCTCCACGCCGCATTCGAGCTCGATCGCGTGGGCGACGATGTTGACGGTGCCGCCGCGCTTCACGCCCGGGGAGGTTTCCGCCTTCACCACGTGCAGGGGCACGCTGATGCGGATAGTGGCGCCTTCGCCGAGCCGCATGAAGTCGACATGGATCGGGAAGTCCCTGACCGGATCGAGGTGGTAATCGCGCGGAATCACGCGATGCTTCTTGCCGTCGAGGTCGATGTCGACCAGCGTAGTCAGGAACCGGCCCGCGAGGATGCGCTGGCGCAGTTCGCGATCTGCAATCGAGATCGTCAGCGGGGGCTGGTTGTCACCATAGATCACTCCGGGCACTCTGCCGGCGCGACGCTCAGCCCGGGCGGCCCCCTTGCCGCTCTTCGGACGTGCGGTCGCCTTCAATTCCTTGACGGTCGTCGCCATGTCGTTAAGTCCTTGTTTTTGCAAAAGTTAATGGGCCGCAACGCGGCCCATGCATCATCCGCAGCAAGCCTCCAGGGGTGCGGGGGCCGCGAACGTGGCGGGCTTTTACCCGGAAGATGCGGAAATGACAAGGAGAATGGGTCCCTGTCATGCCGGGGCGTGACCCGGGCATCCATCAGGCAGAACCGCACCTTCCGAAGGGGATGGATGGCCGGGTCAGGCCCGGCCATGAGGAGTCGGCGAGACCTCGTCCTTATTGCCCGTCTCAGGGCGTCGGCGTGCCGCCCAGCTTCGCCTCCAGCGCCGCGATCCGCGCCTTCAGGGCTTCGTTCTCCTCGCGCGCCAGGCGCGCCATGTCCTTGACCGCCTCGAACTCCTCGCGCTTGACGAGGTCCATGTCGCGCAGGAATTTTTCCGCCTGGGTGCGCATCACGGTATCGAACTCGCGCTTGACGCCCTGGGCGGCACCGGCGGCGTCGTTCATCAGGCGGCCGATCTCGTCGAAAAACCGGTTGCTGGTCTGGGTCATTTCGGCCTCCGATAAACTTTGCGCGAACTCTCGAAAAGACAATGGCAATCCGCAGGGAACGGTTCAAGAGCCGATCGCAGCTATCCTTGTCATGAATCGGTTTCCTTGCAATCGTATTCACCGTGCCTGCATAAGAAGAATCATGCGGCGTCCGCTGGTGCTCCTTCGCCGCAAACTGGTCCAGACATAGAAGGCGCGATGCCCTTTCTGCTGATCGACTTTCCTGCCTTCAAGCCGATCGCGATCGAGATCGGTCCCTTCGCGATCCGCTGGTATGCGCTGGCCTATATCTGCGGCATCGTGTTCGGCTGGCTCTATGCGCGCTCGCTCCTGAAGAACGAGCGCCTGTGGGGCGGACCGGCGCCGATCTCGCTGGTGCAGATCGACGACTTCATCCTGTGGGTCACGCTCGGCATCATCCTCGGCGGCCGCACCGGCTACGTGCTGTTCTACAATCTGCCCTTCTTCGTCGATCATCCCGCCGCGATCTTCAGACTGTGGGAGGGCGGCATGTCGTTCCATGGCGGCTTCCTCGGCTGCGTCGTCGCGGTAATGTGGTTCGCCTATCGCAACGGCATCTCGATCCTGTCGCTCGGCGACATCACCACCGCCGTCGCCCCGGTCGGCCTGCTGCTCGGGCGCATCGCCAATTTCATCAACGGCGAATTGTGGGGCCGCGCCACGGACCCGAGCCTGCCCTGGGCGATGATCTTCCCCAACGATCCCACGCAGCTGCCGCGCCATCCGAGCCAGCTTTATGAAGCGGGCATGGAGGGCATCCTGCTGTTCACCGTGCTCGCCATCATGATCCGCTTCGGCGCCTTGAGGCGCCCCGGCATGATCCTCGGCGCCTTCATCCTGATCTACGGCCTGAGCCGGATCGCCGGCGAACATTTCCGCGAGCCGGACGCGCAGCTCGGTTTCCTCTGGGGCGGGTTAACCATGGGCATGCTGTTGTCGATCCCGATGCTTATCGTCGGCGCGATACTTATTGTATGGGCTGTCAGGCGGGGGGCGCCGAAGCCCCTCCAGGCCATTCGCTAGTTTTTCGAGAAGATAGCCGTGACAGACTCGCCGCTCCTCAACGAGATCAAGGCGCTGATCAAATCCTCAGGCCCGATGCCGGTCTGGCGGTACATGGAATTGTGCCTGATGCATCCGCGCCACGGCTACTACATCTCGCGCGATCCGCTCGGGCGTGAGGGCGACTTCACCACCGCCCCCGAGGTCAGCCAGATGTTCGGCGAGCTCTTAGGGTTGTGGACCGCCTCGGTCTGGAAGCAGATGGGCTCGCCGCAATTGCTGCGGCTGATCGAGCTCGGCCCCGGCCGCGGCACCATGATGGCGGATGCGCTGCGCGCATTGCGCGTGCTGCCGCCGCTTTACCAGGCGCTCAACATCCACCTGGTCGAGGTCAACCCGGTCCTGCGCGAACGGCAGAGTGCGACGCTGGCGAACGTGCGCAACATCGCCTGGCATGACAGCGTCGACGACGTACCGGACGGCCCAAGCATTATCCTCGCCAACGAATATTTCGACGTGCTGCCGGTCCGCCAGATGGTCAGGCTCGAGAACGGCTGGCACGAGCGTGTGATCGAGATCGACCCCAACGGCAAGCTTCAGTTCGGCGCTGCGCCGGAGCCGACGCCGCGCTTCGACGTGCTGCTGCCGCCCTTGGTGCGCGCGGCGCCCATCGGGGCGGTCTTCGAGTGGCGGCCCGACGGCGAGATCATGAAGCTCGCCACGCGCGTGCGCGACCAGGACGGCGCGGCGCTGATCATCGACTACGGCCATCTGCGCAGCGACGCCGGCGACACCTTCCAGGCCATCGCGCGCCACACCTTCGCCGATCCCTTGAAAGCCCCGGGCCAGGCCGACGTCACCGCCCATGTCGACTTCCAGGCACTGGCGCGCGCGGCCGAGGATGTCGGCGCCCGCGTGCACGGCCCGGTGACGCAAGGCGACTTCCTCAAGCGTATCGGCATCGACACCCGCGCCGCGGCCTTGATGCAGAAGGCGACACCCGAGGTCGCCACCGACATTTCGGTCGCACTCAAGCGCCTGACCGATACCGGGCGCGGCGGCATGGGCTCGATGTTCAAGGTGCTCGGCATCTCCGAGCCGCGGCTGACGGGCCTTGCCGGCCTCAGCGATCTCGAACAGGCTGGAGAGACCTCATGACGGTTGCCTCGTCGCTGCTGTCCGCCGTGCCCGGCCTGCGCCATGCCTTCTTCACGCGCGAGGGCGGCGTTTCCGGCGGCATCTATTCCGCGCTGAACGGCGGGCTCGGCTCCAATGACGATCAAACCCTCGTCGCCGAGAACCGCCGCCGCATGGCCGAGCATGTCGGCGTCGCGCCGGAACGTTTCCTCAGCCTGCACCAGGTCCATTCGCCCGACGTGCTCGTCGCTGACGCGCCGTGGCCGAACGGGCCGCGGCCCAAGGGCGACGCGCTGGTGACGAAGACGCCGGGCATCGCGCTCGGCGTCTCCACGGCCGATTGCGGGCCGGTGCTGTTCGTCGATCCCAATGCGCGCGTGATCGGCGGCGCCCATGCCGGCTGGAAGGGCGCACTCACCGGCGTGCTGGAAGCGACGATCTCGGCGATGGAGAAGGTCGGCGCCACGCGCAGCGGCATCATCGCCGCGATCGGTCCCCTGATCCGGCAGGAGAGCTACGAAGTCGGCAACGAGTTCGTGACGCGCTTCATCGAGGCGGACGCCGAGAACACGGTGTTCTTCATCCCGTCCGTGCGCGAGGGCCACGCGATGTTCGATCTCGCCGGCTTCATCCGCAAGCGGCTGGAAATGGCGGGCATCCTGATGATCGACGATCTCGGCCTCGACACCTATGCCGACGAACGCTTCTTCAGCTATCGCCGCTCGGTGCATCGCAAGGAGCCGGACTACGGCCGGCATGTTCATGCCATCGCGCTGGAAGAGTGAACACAGAGGCAACACGCCGTCATTCCTCGAAGAGCCGAACTATGGTGCGCCCTTGTGCACCAGAGAATCTCGAGATTCCGGGTTCGATGCTTCGCATCGCCCCGGAACGACGGTGCTTAGAGCGATGACAGCAGCCTGTGGCCCCGCCGCCCTAGACGTTAACGCGTTTTAACGATATCGCTGCCCTCCATAATGAGGGAAGCGTCATCTTTTCTGCGCCGCGCAGGTTCGCGCGTGCTGGCGGTCATGCTGCTGGCGGCGGCGACCGCGCTTGGCGGCTGCGCCGGCGGCAACGCGCCGGGCAATTCCTATGCGATGGCGCCGAGCGGTGGCAGCGGCGCGACGGTGGCGTTCGAATCGATCGACGGACCGCCGCCGCAGGTGTTCGACCGCATGGTCGGGGTGCTCGACAGCGAATCCAAGCTGCGCAGCCTGTCCGTGGTCTCCCGCGAGGGAACGGCCGCCTACCGCGTGCGCAGCTACCTCTCCGCCCAGGTGGTGCGCGGCAAGACCGTGATCGCCTGGGTCTGGGACGTCTACGACGCCAACCAGCAGCGGGCGCTGCGCCTCTCCGGCGAGGAACCGACCTCGGCCAAGGGCGGCCGCGACGCGACACGTGATGCTTGGGCGGCGGCCGACGACCTCGTGTTGCGGAAGATCGCCCAGGCCGGATTCAGCGGACTTTCCAATATGATCAACGGAACGCCGGATGCTCCGGGCGCGGCTCCGGCTCTGCGCGGACCGGCGGTGGCGAGCGTCCTCAAGGACGCTCCGCTGCCGGATATGCCGACTTCGGCCCTCGGCTATGCCGAGCGATAACCCCCGCTAAACCACGGCCTCAAATTGCCGCCAAGCCGTTGGCCCGACTCAGGATTTTCAAAGGGAAAACGTAGCATCCCGGGTTGCCATTGCAGCCTCCGGCCTGATATTTCCTCGCCCGTCGTAACCGTGCTTCCAGTGGGTATTTTCTGATGTTGAACGTCGTATCCAGCAAAGCGCGGGAGGAAGCATCCATGTCGGCCAAGAACGGCTCCATCAAGCTCGTCGCCGGCAACTCCAATCCGGCTCTCGCACAGGCCATCGCGCAAGGCCTCCACCTGCCGCTGACCAAGGCGGTGGTGCGGCGCTTCGCCGACATGGAGATCTTCGTCGAGATCCAGGAGAATGTCCGCGGCTCGGATGCCTTCATCATCCAGTCGACCTCGTTCCCGGCGAACGATCATCTGATGGAGCTGCTGATCATCACCGACGCGCTGCGCCGCTCCTCGGCGCGCCGCATCACGGCGGTGCTGCCCTATTTCGGCTACGCAAGACAGGACCGTAAATCGGGCTCGCGCACGCCAATCTCGGCCAAGCTCGTCGCCAATCTGATCACGCAGGCTGGCGTCGATCGCGTGATGACGCTCGACCTGCATGCCGGCCAGATCCAGGGCTTCTTCGACATCCCCACTGACAATCTCTACGCGGCGCCGCTGATGGTGCGCGACATCAAGGAGAAGTTCGACCTCTCCAAGGTGATGGTGATCTCGCCCGACGTCGGCGGCGTGGCCCGCGCGCGTGGCCTTGCCAAGCGCATCAACACCCCGCTCGCGATCGTCGACAAGCGCCGCGAGCGACCCGGCGAGTCCGAGGTCATGAACGTGATCGGTGACGTCGCCGGCTACACCTGCATCCTCGTCGACGACATCGTGGACTCCGGCGGCACGCTGGTGAATGCGGCCGACGCGCTGATCGCCAAAGGCGCCAAGGACGTCTACGCCTACATCACCCACGGCGTGCTCTCCGGCGGCGCCGCGGCGCGCATCTCCGGCTCCAAGCTGAAGGAACTGGTGATCACCGATTCGATCCTGCCGACGGATGCGGTGACCAAGGCGCCGAACATCCGCACGCTGCCGATCGCCAGCCTGATATCGGACGCGATCGCGCGCACCGCCGCGGAAGAGTCGGTGTCGAGCCTGTTCGACTGATTTGATCCCCCACCGTCATTCCGGGTCGGCGCGCCAGCGCCGAACCCGGAATCTCGAGATTCCGGGTTCTTGCTTCGCGAGCCCCGGAATGACTTCAGACCCTACCCTACGATTCCCGCCGCCACCTGGCCGCGCAGTCGCTCCAGCCCATGCAACGTCTCCGCGCAGGCTGCCGCGACCTCGACACCCTTGATCGCAAAGTGCTTGCGGAAGAAGTCGTAGTGCACCTCGGTCTCGTGGAATTGCTGCGGCGTCAGCACGGCCGAGAACACCGGCACCTCGGTGCGGAGCTGCACGTCCATCAGCGCCTTGATCACGGTGTCGGCGACGAATTCATGCCGGTAGATGCCGCCGTCGACGACGAGGCCCGCAGCGACGATCGCGGTGTAGCGCCGCGTCTTGGCGAGGACCTGCGCGTGAAGCGGGATCTCGAATGAGCCCGGCACCTCGAACACGTCGACATGAGTGAGGTGCCGCGCCTCCGCCTCCTTGATGAAGGCGATGCGAGCCTCTTCGACCACGTCGTGGTGCCAGCAGGCCTGCACGAAGGCCACCCGCTGCGGCTTGGCGAAGCGCGGATGCGAAGGTGCCGGGTCCGCGGGAACCGGCGGCGGCTGTATTTGGGACGTTTCGGTTGGGGGATCTTGCAGCATCTGATTCATGGCTTTCCTCGGTTTAAGGACCAGAACCAGGGCACACGGAACGACAAACAGCCGCATCGTCTCGATGCGTCTGCCACCGACCGTTCTCTTTCATCCGGACTTTAACCGTCGGCTTCGGAGTTGCACCGAATCTGCTGACCCTTCCCTTCGGGATACCCCTCGTGGAAGGCGCTCGCGGGCTTCAGGCCTTTCGGCCCTTACCGCCGGTGGGGACTTTCACCCCGCCCTGAGAACGCGAGCATTTTTCCGACAAAGTGGGAACCGGTTTGTCGCAGAAAAATGCTCAAATTTAAGATTGCGCGTACTCTGGTCGCAAAACCGGTACCCACTTTTGCGGAATACGCGCAGCCGCCCGGGATGAACGGCCTGCCCTGAAATATGCCGCCGGCGAGCAGTCGCGGCAAGCGTGTTCCGCATAGGCAAATCGCATGGTGCCATGCCGCGGCGGCGGTTCGGCCCTCGCAGTACGGAATTAGCACTGAGGGTCTCTCCCCGCGATTTGATTCCGGTTTGTTCTCCCTGGGACGGGAATGGCACTACGCCCCGTTAAGAATTGTGGCGGAGATGAGCTGTGGACGAACGAGTCCTGGCTTGTGGACGGACTCGCGACCCCGTTGCGCAGATTCCGCAAATCACATCACTTGATCCGCGACAAGCCCGCGCTGATCCGAGGGGCTCGCGAGAGCGACCCCAGGGATCGCCGCAGCGACGTTTAGGGAGCGCGCGCTGGGCCCAACCGCGTGCGTATCAAAGACAACAAGAAGGCAAGAGGTCGAGACGGCATGTCCCTGCTCGAAGGCACTATCGATTCCAGAAGCCATCCGCTCGCGGTGGTCGAGGACATCGCTGCCAGCAACAACTGGCCGTTCGAACGCTCCGGCGAAGACGAACTCACGATTGTCTCCAAGGGACAATGGACCGACTACCAGCTCTCCTTCACCTGGATGGGCGAGATCGAGGCGCTGCATCTGGCGTGCGCCTTCGACATGAAGATTCCACTGCCGCGGCGAAGCGAGGTGCAGCGGCTCGTCGCCGCGGTCAACGAGCAGCTGTGGGTCGGCCATTTCGACCTGTGGACCAACACCGGCATGGTGATGCATCGCCAGGCCCTGGTGCTGCCGGGCGGCCTCATCGCCTCGACCGCGCAGTGCGAAGCCATGCTCGCCGGCGCCATCCACGCCTGCGAGCGCTACTTCCCGGCGTTCCAGTTCGTAGTGTGGGCCGGCAAGACCACCGCGCAAGCCATGGACGCGGCAATGTTCGACACGGTGGGCGAGGCGTAAGGCGCGCCTCGCTCTCCCGGCGCTGTGAGGCGACCACTGCTCTCACCCCATCGGCGTGCCTGCGAACGCAGGACCCATACCGCGTGATTTCGCCGTAGCGTGCGGTGCTTGTTGCTCTGCCCTCCATCCATTAGAACCGCCCGTGTTTATGGGTCCCTGCGTTCGCAGGGACGACACCTCTTGCTTGGGTGATCAAAGTGGCAAACAGCAACCCCCTCCAAAACATCACCGGCACCATCCTGCTCGCCGGCGCCGGCAAGATGGGCGGCGCGATGCTGACGGGATGGCTTTCCGGCGGGCTCGATCCGCGCCGCGTCGCGGTGATCGATCCGCACATCTCGCCCGAGATCACCGCGCTTGCCGCCAACGGCGTGGCGATCAATCCCGATGTAAACACCGCCGGCTCCGTCGAGACGCTGGTCGTCGCGGTGAAGCCGCAGATGTTCCGCGAGGCCGGCGCCAAGCTGAAGCCGTTCGTCTCAGACAAGACCTCGGTGGTCTCGATCATGGCGGGCACCACGATCGCCTCGCTTGCCGAAGTCTGCGGCGGCGCCGTCGTGCGCGCGATGCCGAACACGCCGGCGGCGATCGGCCGCGGCATCACCGTTGCGGTCGCAGCCAAGGACGTCAACGCCGCCCAGCGCGACGTGGCCGACGCGCTGCTGCGCGCCACCGGCGCGGTCGAATGGGTCGAGGACGAAGGCCTGATGGATGCGGTCACCGCCGTCTCCGGCTCGGGGCCGGCCTATGTGTTCCTGCTCGCCGAGGAGCTCGCGCGCGCCGGTGTGGAAGCGGGCCTGCCCGAAGCGCTGGCGACGAAGCTCGCCCGCGAGACCGTCGCCGGCTCCGGCGAGCTGCTGCACCAGTCGGAGCTTCCCTCCGCCACGCTGCGCCAGAACGTCACCTCACCCGGCGGCACCACCGCCGCGGCGCTCGGCGTGCTGATGGGCGAGCCGGGCCTGCGCGATCTGATGATCCGCGCGATCGCGGCGGCGACGCAGCGGTCGAGGGAATTGGCGAAGTAGTCGATCCTCATGATGAGGAGGCGCGAAGCGCCGTCTCGAACCATGAAAGGCCCGGCTCTCGCCCCGCGGCCATGCGGAAGCTACGTCGCCCCCAGCCGCTTGTTGAACATCTCGACATTGACGAGACCGCGCGCGTGGCGGCCTTCGCCGAGCTTGCGCGTCCCCGCGAAGGCCTCGACCTCGAAGCGGATGACGCGGCGCTCGACGGCAAGCACCTTCGCCGTGGTCCGAACCGTCGCGCCGACCAGTGCCGCGGCGAGATGGCGGATGTCGACCTCGGTGCCGACCGTGACCCAGCCGGGCTGAAGCGCAGCTCGGATCGCATCGCCCGCCGTCATCTCCATCTCGAGGATCATCATCGGCGTGGCGTAGACCATGGGCATGCCGGGCACGAAATGCCCGACCGTGCGCTCGGCCGGGACCACCAGCGTTCGCTCGGCACTCATGCCGGCCTTGATGAAGTCGCGTGCGTCCATGGTGCTTGCTCGTCATTCCGGGGCGCGCAAAGCGCGAACCCGGAATCCAGAGATCGTCGATCGAGATTCCGGGTTCAGCCCTGGCGGGCTGCCCCGGAATGACGCTAGTCTAACGCGTCACTTCTTCGCGGCCGCCGCGCGCTCAACAAAGGTCTTGCCGCCCTTCATCTTGTGGCGCAGCGGGGCCTCGTTGATCTGGATGACGACGGCGTCGGCGTCGACGCCGAGATTCTTCACCAACGCCTGCGTGATGTCGCGCATCATGCCGGCCTTCTGCTCGTCGGTGCGGCCTTCGGCCATGCTGATGGTGATCTCAGGCATCGTTTTCTCCCTGCTGCTGTCGTCATGGCCGGGCTTGTCCCGGCCATCCACGTTCTCCTCTATCAAACAAGACGTGAATGCCCGGGACAAGCCCGGGCATGACGGCGTCAGCGAATAGCTAGCCCCAGCTCACGTCATGGCGCGCCAGCACCTCGCGCACTTTCGCCACGAGGTCGGCTTCGCTGCACGAGAACTGCGCCGGCCGGCTCTCGCGCCATTCCTGGTTGGAGGCGATCGCGGCGGCTGCCTTCGCGCCCTCGATCAGGTCCTTGACCTGCACCTCGCCGCGCGCCTTTTCATCCGAGCCCTGGATGATCACGCAAGGCGAGTTGCGGCGATCGGCATATTTGAGCTGGTTGCCCATGTTCTTGGGATTGCCGAGATAGAGCTCGGCGCGGATGCCGGCAGTGCGCAAGCTTGCGACCATCTTCTGGTAATCGGCGACGCGGTCGCGGTCGAACACGGTGACGACGACGGGGCCGAATTCCGGCCGCGTATCCAGCTTGCCGAGCAGCGTCAGCGCGGCCTGCAAGCGCGACACGCCGATCGAAAAACCGGTCGCCGGCACCGGCTCGCCGCGGAAGCGCGAGACGAGGCCGTCATAGCGCCCGCCGCCACCGACCGAGCCGAAGCGCACCGGGCGGCCCTTCTCGTCCTTGGTGTCGAGCAGGAGTTCGACCTCGTAGACGGGGCCGGTGTAGTATTCGAGTCCGCGGACGACGGAGGGATCGATCTTGATGCGATCCGCACCATAACCCGCCCCCGTCACCAGCCTGGCGATCTCTTCCAGCTCGCTCACGCCCGCCTGACCGACGTCGCTCTTGGCAAGGTAAGTTTCTGCCGCAGCAATGGCCTCTTTCCAATCGTCGCGCGGCTTGGTGATAGCGAGAACAACGTCGGCTTCCGCCGCGCTTAGGTTGGCGCCTTTGGTAAAGTCGCCCTTGCCTTCTTCACCGCCGTCCCATCGTCCGGGACCGAGCAGCTTCCGCACTTCGTCGGCGGAAAACTTGTCGAGCTTGTCGATCGCGCGGAGCACGGTCAGCCTGCGGCCTGCGTTCTCGTCACCGGCGAGCCCGATGGCTTCCAGGACTCCGTCGAGCACCTTGCGATTGTTGACCTTCACGACGTACTGGCCGCGCGCAATACCGAGCGCCTCCATCGTGTCGGCAGCCATCATGCAGATCTCGGCGTCCGCCGCCGGCGTCGCCGAGCCCACCGTGTCGGCGTCGAACTGCATGAACTGGCGGAAGCGGCCGGGGCCGGGCTTCTCGTTGCGGAACACGTAGCCGGCGCGGTAGCTGCGATAGGGTTTTGGCAGCGTGTCGAAATTCTCCGCGACATAGCGGGCGAGCGGCGCGGTCAGATCGTAGCGCAGGCTGATCCACTGCTCGTCGTCGTCCTGGAACGAGAACACGCCCTCGTTGGGACGGTCCTGGTCGGGCAGGAATTTGCCGAGCGCGTCCGTATACTCCATCGCCGGCGTCTCCACCGGCTCGAAGCCGTAGAGCTCATAGACGGCGCGGATCTTCTCGACCATCTCGCGCGTCGCCCGTATCGCTGAGGGATCGCGATCCTCGAGCCCGCGCGGCAGGCGCGCCTTCAGTTTCTGGGGTTTTTTGGGTTTCTCGGCCATGCGCGGCGTTTACCAGCCGGGGCGCGAGGCGGCAACCGTTCTTGCCCTCTCCCTTTGCGCGGGAGAGGGTGGCTCGCCGCGAAGCGGCGAGACGTGTGAGGGGTTCTCCCCGCGCGTCCAACTGACAATTGAACTCGCGGAGCCGCCCCCTCATCCGGCGCGCTTCGCGCGCCACCTTCTCCCGCAGGAGGAGAAGAGGAAGGCCTCAAAACACCTTGCGGATCCAGTTGTGCGGATCGTTGGTGCGGCCGTACTGGATGTCGACCAGCTGCTTGCGCAGGCCCATGGCGACGGGGCCGGCGGCGCCGCCCGAGATCTCGAAGTCGCCGTTCACCGAGCGCACCTTGCCGATCGGGGAGATCACCGCGGCGGTGCCGCAGGCGAAGGCTTCCTTCAGCTTGCCGCTTGCCGCATCCTTGCGCCATTGATCGAGCGAGTACGGCTCCTCGCGCACGGTCTTGCCGGCATCGCGGGCGAGCGTGATGATGGAGTCGCGGGTGATGCCCGGCAAAATCGTGCCGAGCGGCGGCGTCGAGAGCGAGCCGTCGTCGAACACGAAGAACACGTTCATGCCGCCGAGCTCCTCGATGTAGCGGCGCTCGACCGCGTCGAGGAAGACGACCTGATCGCAGCCGTGCTGGATCGCTTCGGCCTGGGCGCGCAGGCTCGCGGCATAATTGCCGCCGCATTTGACGGCGCCGGTGCCGCCGATCGCGGCGCGGGTATAACTCTCGGACACCCAGATCGAGACCGGCGCGGGCCCGCCCTTGAAGTAGGAGCCGACCGGCGAAGCGATGACAGCAAAAATGTAATCGGACGACGGCTTGACGCCGAGGAAGTTCTCGCTCGCGATCATGAAGGGGCGCAGGTAAAGGCTGCCCTCGCCGCCAGGAATCCAGGCGCGGTCGATGCGCACGACCTGCTCGACCGCCTCGATGAAGACGTCTTCCGGAAGCTGGGCCATTGCCATGCGGTCCGCCGAGTCCCTGAAGCGCCGCGCATTGGCGTCGGGGCGGAACAGGTTCACCCCGCCGTCGTCGCGCTTGTAGGCCTTGAGGCCCTCGAAGATTTCCTGGGCGTAGTGCAGGACGGCGCCGGCCGGATCGAGCTGGAAGTTGGCGCGCGCTTCGATCTTGGCCTCATACCAGCCGCCCTTGGCCTGGCTGTAGCGGACGATGGCCATGTGATCGGTGAAGACCCGTCCGAAGCCGGGGTCCACCAGCTTGGCGACGCGGTCCTTCTCAGGGGTTGGATTGGATGCGGGCTGGATATCGAATTTCATGCTCATGTCCTTGCCTCCCGCTGCCGCCGGCGGCGCTGTTCTGGCGCCCGCCTGCCCGCTTCGGGGCCCGGCTGGCTTTGATTGTTTCTGCCGGACCACCGCCAGCCTTTTTACGGCCGGCTTCCGTGGCCAGCATGTCACCGAGGACATGCTTTTGCGGAAGGCGGAAGTCCAGTATGTTTTGCCGAAATGCCGCTCGACAATCACACGGTAGATCTGATCCGGCCGTCGTCGCCTGTCCGGCTCTCTCCGGCGCCTTGCTCCGATGCTACCCGACGCGAAGCGATCTAAAATTTCGTGCGGGTCGATCGTTTTGTAACATTGAACCCAAGATACGTCAATATGCCTGACATAAATTTCGCGACTTCCTCTCACGACGCCGCCGAGCCCAGGCCGGCCGCAGACGGCGGAGGCAATTTGCGCTGGGATATCATCGAGCTGCTGTTCTTCGCCTACCGCGACTTCGTCGGCGATCCCGACCAGGAGCTGGAGGCGTTCGGCTTCGGCCGCGCCCACCACCGCGTCCTGCATTTCGTCTACCGCTATCCCGGCCTGAAGGTCGCCGACCTCCTCGACGTCCTGCGCATCACCAAGCAGTCGCTCGGCCGCGTCCTCAAGCAGCTCCTGGACGAGGGCTATATCGTGCAGAAGACCGGCGACAATGATCGCCGCCAGCGCCTGCTCTACGCGACGCCGAAGGGCGAGGCGCTGGTGCAGAAGCTCGCCGGCCTCCAGACCACGCGCATCACCAGGGCGCTTGCGGAGATGGCGCCGCAGGACGCCGAGACGGTCAAGCGCTTCCTGCGCGCGATGATCGACCGCGACGATCCGGACAAGGTGCTGGAGACGATCTTCGCTTCCGTCAACCAAGACGCCAAGGAGTGACCGTGCCGCTCGCTGCCACGCTCGCCCGCCTGCCGGTGCAACCGGCCGACGATGCCCCGCATCTGCTGCTCGTCGACGACGACCGCCGCATCCGCGATCTGCTCTCGCGCTTTCTCGCCAGTGAAGGCTACCGCGTCACCACCGCGGCGAGCGCCGGCGATGCACGCTCGAAACTGCTGGGCCTGCATTTCGATCTCCTGATCCTCGACGTCATGATGCCCGGCGAGACCGGCTTCGATCTCGCCCGCTTCATCCGCACGTCGTCCTCGGTGCCGATCGTGATGCTGACGGCGCGGCACGAGGCGGAAGCCCGCATCGAGGGCTTGCAGATCGGCGCCGACGATTACGTGGCAAAGCCGTTCGAGCCGCGCGAGCTCGCGCTGCGCATCAACAATATCCTCAAGCGGGCCGCGCCGCCGCCGCAGGCCGTGACCGTGGAGAAAATTGCCTTCGGTCCCTACGTCTACCATCTCGAACGCGGCGAATTGCGCCAGGGCGAGGAGGTCATCCACCTTACCGACCGCGAGCGCGAGATGCTGCGGGTTCTCTCGGAAACACCGGGCGAGACCGTGCCGCGCAGCGCGCTGACCGGCAACGGCAGCGTCAACGAGCGCGCCGTCGACGTGCAGATCAACCGTCTCAGGCGCAAGATCGAGACCGACCCCGCAAATCCGCTGTTCCTCCAGGCGGTGCGCGGCATCGGCTACCGGCTGGTGGCCTCGCCTTGAGACCTCAGCAGTGAAGCGCGACCGATGAGCACGATCGATACCGGCCTGACGCTCTTGAAGAGCGCCGCCGGCCGCGTCTCCGCCGCCAATGGCTGGATGGGCAACGCGTTCAAGGGCTGGATGCCGACCGGCCTCTACGCCCGCGCGCTCCTCATCATGATCGTGCCGATGGTGGTGCTGCAATCGGTCGTCGCCTTCGTGTTCATGGAACGGCACTGGAACACGGTGACGCGCCGTCTGTCGGCTGCGGTGGTGCAGGACATCGCCGCGCTGATTGACGTCTACAAGGGCTATCCGCAGGACAAGGACCGCGACCAGATCCGCCGCATCGCGCAGCAGCGGCTCGGCCTCGTGGTCGATTTCCTCCCCGCCGGCGACATGCCGCCGCCAGGACCGAAGCCGTTCTTCTCGCTGCTCGACCAGACGCTGTCGGTGCAGCTCGGCCGCCAGATCGGGCGCTCGTTCTGGATCGACACGGTCGGCCGTTCCAACCTGGTCGAGATCCGCATCCAGCTCGATGATGCCGTGATGCGCGTGTTCGCGCAGCGCAGCGCCGCCTATGCATCGAACTCGGAGATTTTCCTGTTCTGGATGGTCGGCACGTCCTCGATCCTGTTGATCGTCGCCGTGCTGTTTCTGCGCAACCAGATCAAGCCGATTCTGCGCCTTGCCGATGCCGCCGAGAGCTTCGGCAAGGGCCGCGAGGCGCCGAACTTCAGGCCGCGCGGCGCGCGCGAGGTGCGGCGCGCAGCGGTCGCCTTCCTGGAAATGAAGTCGCGCATCGAGCGCACCATGGAGCAGCGCACCGCGATGCTCGCCGGCGTCAGCCATGATCTCCGCACCATCCTGACCCGCTTCAAGCTCGAGCTGGCGCTGATCGGCGACAGTCCGGAGCTCGAGGGCATGCGCAAGGACGTCGACGAGATGTCGATGATGCTGGAGGATTACCTCGCCTTCGCCCGCGGCGATTCCGGCGAGCAGTCGCAGCCGACCGACATGGCCCAGGCCCTCGAAGAGCTGCGCAGCGATGCCGAACGCCACGGCCACAACGCGACCGTCGCGTTCCACGGCCTGCCCGTGGTGACGGTGAAGCCGGCCTCGTTCAAGCGCTGCCTCGCCAACCTCGTCACCAACGCGGCGCGCTACGGCAAGAACATCGCCATCACCGGCCAGCGCGATCACCGTTATTTGACCGTGACGGTCGACGACGACGGCCCGGGCATTCCCGCTCACTTGCGCGAAGAGGTGTTCAAGCCGTTCCTGCGGCTGGACAACGCCCGCAACCAGGACGAAGGCGGCACCGGCCTCGGCCTCGCCATCGCCCGCGACATCGCCCGCTCGCATGGCGGCGACATCACGCTGGGTGACAGCCCGATGGGCGGATTGCGCGCGAGCGTGCGGATACCTGTGTAGGCTGCTCTTAACCTCTGCCCGTGAGAGCGGGCGAGGGAGCGCATCGCCTGCGCGGCGAGCAAATCCTACTTCGGCAGCAGCGCCTTCAGCTTGTCCATGTCGCGCACGTTCATCTTGAATCCGCCCGGCATCACGATGTCGCCGGGCTTCTGGTCCGGCTTGCAGGCCCCTAACCACTTGGCTTGCAGCGTCGTGGTGTTATCGCGCCCCGCCGCCCCGGCGACGCCGCCTTGCGCGTGCGAGGTGGTCTTCACCGTGTAGGCCGAGTTGAAATCGCCTGATATCTCGGCGTGCGACGTCGTGCTGACGCCGGCGACGTTGCACTCGGAATCGCTGACATAGCCGGTTGCGGTCTTCTTGATCTCCTGCTTGGCGCAGATCTGCTTGGCCATCGGGGAGACGTTGTTGCTCATCTCCTTGTCGATGGTCTCGTCGGTGCAGTGCTGCATGGTCATCTCGGGCACCGGCGAGCCTGATGTGACCAGCTTCATTTCCCAAAGACCGGCCTTGCGCACCGGCAGGTCGTCGGCGTTGGCGCTGCCTGCCGACAACGCGAGGCAAAGCGTCGAGCCGAGCAAAGCGAGTTTGCGCGTCATGTGGAGGCTCCCGGCCGAGATAGTGCGGCGTTACGATAGCGCCTCAGTAGAGCGTGCGGATCGGGCGATCGGCGGCGCCATAGGGCACCCAGCGGCAGGCGAACGAGATGTAGCCGCCGTCATAGGCCTGCACCCCGAGGAATTTGACGACCTTGCCGTAGCGCGCGCAGTGATCGACCGCGACCTGGCGGGCATCGACCTGGGTCGCCATGGAATAGGCGATGATCCCGCCGGTGTCGTTGCCCTTGAACGGCGGCACCCAATCGGCGCGCGCCGACTGGCTCGCCATCAGACCCGAGACAACCAGGCTGGCGAGAAAACCCGCGGCCGCAATGATTCGCATTACCGTCACTCCAATTGGCTGGCGGCAGTTTACGGTGCCGGGACCGGCGTGAAAAGAACCGAAGCCCTGTTGGCCGCGACATCCTGGTCAACTCCTGGCCAAGTGTTGCCGCGCTGCACTTGACCTCCCCCGGCCTTCGCGGCACCGTCCGACCTTCGCAAGACCTTAGCTGTCGGATTGATCATGCGCGCGCCCTCCCCGAAGTCGTTCCGCTTTGCCGCCCTGCTCGGCCTCATGTTCGGGGCACTGTCGCTCGGCGAGGCCAGGGCCGCCAATCCGCTCGAGTTGAATTTCTGGCTGAGCGGGCCGCGCTATGACGGCGCCGTCGTCGATTGCGACAAGGCCCTGCCGACGATCGCCACCCAGTTCTGGGAGAAGGAAAGCTCGTTCTGGAATTCCTCGTTGAAGATCACCGGCTTCTCCGGCGTTCGCGAGGTCGCGTTCCGACCCTGGCAGTCCGACAACATTCCGCGCCGCTTTTGCACCGGCGACGCCCTGCTCACTGACGGCAAGGTGCGCAAGGTGCACTTCTCGATCATGGAGGATGGCGGCTTTGCCGGCTACGGCGACGGTGTCGAATGGTGCGTGGTCGGACTCGATCGCAACTGGGCCTACAATCCGGCCTGCCGCGCCGCCAAGCCCTGATCCGAAGAACGCCTGATTCGGCTGGTCAGCCGTCAGACGACAGCCGCGTGGATTTTGTTCTTGAAATGTTCTCGTTGCCTGCTAGGCTGTATGCACAGTCTAGTTGAGGGGCGTCGTCATGTTTCATTCCAGATTGCGTTCGTTGTCCCGTCTGATGATCTCGCTGACCCTCGCCGCCGGGCTGGCAACGCTCGCCGGCGGCGCGAAGGCGCAGGACAAGCGCCAGAACGCACCGGGCGAGTTCGATTTCTATGTGCTCGCGCTGTCGTGGTCGCCCTCGTTCTGCGAGGAGGCGGCCGAGCGCGGCGGCCGCTCCCAGATTCAATGCGGCGGACGGCCCTACGCTTTCGTGGTGCATGGGCTGTGGCCGCAATATGAGAACGGCTTTCCGGAATATTGCCAGCGGCCGGCGCCGCGGCTGAACCGCAACATCGTGTCCTCGATGCTCGATCTGATGCCGGCGCCGGGCCTGATCTTCAACGAATGGGACAAGCATGGCACCTGCTCCGGGCTCGAGGGCCGCAGCTATTTCGAGACGATCCGGAAGGCGCGTGCCGCGATCAAGATCCCGGCCGACTATCTCGATCTGTCGGAGGCCAAGACCGTGGCGCCGGCGGAGGTCGAGGAGGCCTTCATCAAGGCCAATCCGGGCCTCAGCAATGCCAGCGTCTCGGTCACCTGCAACCGGACACGGCTGTCCGAGGTCCGCATCTGCCTCAGCAAGGACCTGCAATTCCGCGCCTGTGACGAGTTCGAGCGCCGCGCCTGCCGCCGCGACCAGGTGACGATGCCGCCGATCAGGGGCGGGTAGAGTTCGTCATTCCGGGGCGCGCGGAAGCGCGAACTATGATGCGCCGTTGCGCATCCGAGAAGCCATCTCGCCACAAACACTGCTGACAGATGGATTCCGGGTTCGGTGCTGCGCACCGCCCCGGAATGACGGGAGTTACTTTCATCGCGCGATGTCGTAACTCTCCGCCATGAACTACCGTCACGCCTTCCATGCCGGCAACTTCGCCGATGTCATCAAGCACATCGTGCTGGCGCGCATCCTCACCTACTTGCAGGACAAGCCGGCGGCGTTCCGCGTCATCGACACCCATGCCGGCGCCGGCCTCTACCATCTCGACAGCGACGAGGCCCGCCGGGGCGGCGAATGGCTGACCGGTATTGCGCGACTGCTGCAGGCGCGCCTGTCGAACGAGACCGCGGCGCTGACCAAGCCCTATCTCGACATCGTCCGCGCCTTCAATCCGAAGGGCGAGCTCAAGGCCTATCCGGGCTCGCCGTTGATTGCGCGCGGCCTGCTCAGGCCGCAGGACCGGCTTGTCGCCTGCGAGCTCGAGCCGAAGGCGCGGAAAGCGCTGATCGACGTGCTGCGCCGCGACGAACAGGCCCGCGTGGTCGATCTCGACGGCTGGGTGGCACTGCCGGCCTTCGTGCCGCCGAAGGAGCGGCGCGGCCTCGTGCTGATCGACCCGCCCTTCGAAGCCAAGGACGAGTTCGAACGGCTGGGCCAAGCCTTCTCGACAGCCTTCGCGAAATGGCCGACCGGTATCTATGTAATCTGGTATCCCGCCAAGAGCCGACGCGCCACCGACACGCTGGCGCAGTTTGTGGCGCGGCTCGCAGCCGCAGCAAAACCGCCGGGAAAATGCCTGCGCCTCGAATTCAGTGCTGCGCCGCAAGTCGATGGCGGGCCCCTCACATCGAGCGGGCTTTTGATCGTCAATCCGCCCTACACGCTGCAAGGCGAGCTCAAGACCATCCTGCCCGAACTGGAAATGCCGCTCGGCCAGGGCGGAGCTGCCAGATTCCGATTGGAAGTGCCCAAGCCTTAAAGCCAAGCCGTAACACTCCGGCATTCTTGGGAAAAATATGCAGGAACGGTAGTCAATCCGCGAAGAACCGTATTATGCTGTTTCCGTGACTGGCTTTACGTTCCGCTTCCGCGAATGGTTGCGGCGGAGTGAAGGCCTAAGAAAGATCCGGACGGACCGATGGTCCGTCCAAGGATGGCCAGCTCCCGGGCTCCGTAAGGCCCGGTCATGTCGCGACGTGAGTCTGCGTCGCGGCGGAGGAGCAATGAGGGGGAGTTTCCCGATGGCCATGACGGGAACGGTCAAGTTCTTCAACGGCGAGCGCGGCTACGGCTTCATCAAGCCTGACGACGGCGGTCGCGACGTCTTCGTTCACATCACCGCTGTGGAGCGGGCGGGACTGAAGGACCTTGCCGAAGGACAGCGTATCACTTTCGAAGTCGAACCGGACAAGAAGGGGAAAGGACCGAAGGCGGTCAATCTGGTGATCCTCTCCTAGAGCGTTTTCGCGCGAAGTGGACATCGGTTCGCGGCAAAAACGCGTCAAACGAGAATCCAGAGCCCCGTCCGATTCCATCGGAACGGGAAAGGCTCTAGCCAGCCTGGCGCAAAAAAATCCCGGCCGTGAGCGGCCGGGAGGCTGGTCCGGAATTTTCTTCTTGAGACGTCAGAAGTGATAGTTCACGCCTGCGCGGACAATGCTGGCGCTGTAGCCGTTTGACACGCCCGTAATTGCGAACTGACTCGTGGACAGATCGATGTAAAGATATTCGAGCTTCACGCTCCAGTTCGGCACGAGGCCCACTTCCGCGCCGGCACCAATGGTCCAGCCCGCGGTGGTGTGCGACTCCGTCCAGCCGAAGGTTTCCCCATGCAGCTCGCCGAACGCAAGTCCGGCGGTGCCGTAGAACAGCACGTTGCTGAACGCATACCCTGCGCGGCCGCGCAGGGTGCCGAACCACGGATTGGAGAATTTCCACGGAGCGAAGGTGTCGTCGGCGCCGGCGGCCTGGATGTCACCCTCGACACCGAACACCCATGGGCCGTTCTGGAAATTGTAGCCGGCCTGCACGCCGCCGACGAAGCCCGACGGCTTCGAGGGGTTGTTGTCCACCGAGCCCCATTCATAACCGATGTTGCCGCCGAGATAGGGACCTGCCCAGCTATAGGCATTGAGCGGGCTGGTTGACGGTATAAGGCGCACGCTGCCCATAATTGAGATCGGCGGCCTCTGCCGAAGCCGTCCAGCCGGCTGCAACCAACGCGGCCGCGCCCACAACGAGCCCCTTCATCACTCACTCCAACGCAACTGTTGCAACCCGCGCGACGCCTGCGCCGCCGCGCCGGCCTGTCGCATGGTTACGGAACCAAGAACTTTTCGCGTAGGATTTATCGAGAGTTTTAAGTTAAAGGGCTGTTAAGTCCGGTTACTGCGCTCTTAACAGACTTAAGGAAGCGTTACCGGGACCTGTGCGTGCGGCAGAGCCGGAACTTCAAATCAGCACCCCCAACCCCTAAATTCGTCCCATGGTTCACGATTCCACCGACAATCCGGACGACGCACGCGCGCGCAAATTCCGGCGCGGCACGGCACCGGATGCCCCGCCCCGGGAGATCCAACAGGAGACGACGGCGCCGCCCGACCTCGATCCCGCCAGCGCAAGCGGCGACGACGAGGACGATGCGCGGCTGCCTGATATCCTGGAAGAGAGCGGCGCCGTCGCCGAAGGCCCGCTCGCGACCGGCCACGAGGCGATCGAACGCGCGGTTCGGCTCGCCCCCACCTCGCCCGGCGTCTATCGCATGCTCAATGCGAGTTCCGACGTGCTCTATGTCGGCAAGGCCAAGAACGTCAAAAAGCGTCTGTCCAGCTATGCACGCCAGAGTGCGCCGCTACCGGCCCGCATCCTGCGCATGATCGCCGCGACCGCCACGGTGGAGATCGTCTCGACCAGCACCGAGACCGAGGCGCTGCTGCTCGAGGCGAACCTCATCAAGCAATTACGGCCGCGCTTCAACGTGCAGCTGCGCGACGACAAGTCGTTTCCCTATATCCTGATCACCGGCGACCATTGGGCGCCGCAGATCCTGAAACATCGCGGCGCGCAGAGCCGGCCCGGGCGCTATTTCGGCCCGTTCGCCTCCGCGGGCGCGGTCAACCGAACCATCACCGCGCTACAGCGCGCCTTCCTGATCCGCTCCTGCACCGATTCCTTCTTCGAGAGCCGCACCCGGCCCTGCCTGCTCTACCAGATCCGCCGCTGCGCCGGCCCCTGCACCCGCGAGATCGATTTTCCCGGTTATACGACACTGGTGCGCGAGGCGACCGACTTCCTCTCCGGCAAAAGCCATGCGGTGAAGCGGGAGCTTGCCGGTGAGATGGAGAAGGCGGCCAGTGAGCTCGAATTCGAGCGCGCCGCGCTCTACCGCGACCGCCTTGCTGCACTCTCGGCGATCCAGTCGCAGCAGGGCATCAATCCGCGCACGGTGGAAGAAGCCGACGTGTTCGCCATCCACCAGGAGGGTGGCTTCTCCTGCGTCGAAGTGTTCTTCTTCCGCACCGGCCAGAACTGGGGCAACCGCGCCTATTTCCCACGCGCGGAAAAGACCTTCACACCGGAAGAGGTGCTCGGCTCCTTCCTCGCCCAGTTCTACGACGACAAGCCGCCGCCGAAGAACATCCTGCTCTCGCACGAGATCGAGGAGAGCGAGCTGCTCGCCGATGCGCTGTCGATCAAGGCCGGCCACAAGGTCGAGGTCGCGGCGCCCAAGCGCGGCGAGAAGAAGGAGCTCGTCACCCACGCGCTGACCAATGCGCGCGAGGCGCTCGGCCGCAAGCTCGCGGACACCGCGACGCAAAGCCGCCTGCTGGACGCCATGGCCGCGACATTGAACCTGCCGCACCCGCCAAAGCGCATCGAGGTCTACGACAACAGCCACATCCAGGGCACCAATGCGGTCGGCGCCATGATCGTCGCGGGACCCGACGGCTTCGTGAAGAACCAGTACCGCAAGTTCAACATCAAGTCGGAAGGACTGACGCCCGGCGACGATTACGCCATGATGCGCGAAGTGCTGGAGCGCCGCTTCAAGCGCCTGATCAATCCGCCCGAGGAGGGTGCCGCGAAGGCGAAGGACGACGACTTCCCGCAATGGCCCGACCTCGTGATCATCGACGGCGGCCGCGGACAGCTCAACGCGGTCCGGGAGATCTTTGCAAATCTCGGCCTGACCCAGGTCTCGCTGATGTCGGTCGCGAAGGGACCGGACCGGGATGCCGGCCGTGAGACCCTGTTCATGCCGGAACGCGAAGCCATCAAGCTGGAGCCGCGCGATCCCGTGCTCTATTTCATTCAGCGCCTGCGCGACGAGGCCCACCGCTTCGTCATCGGCTCGCACCGCAAGCTGCGCAAGAAGGACATCCGCGAGGCCGGTTTGCAGGAGATTCCGGGCATCGGCCCGTCACGCAAACGTGCGTTGCTGCATCATTTCGGGACCCTGAAGGAGATCGAACGGGCCTCGATCGCCGATCTCGGCAAGGTTCCGGGGGTGAGCGCCGAGAGCGCCCGAAGGATTTTCGAGTATTTCCATCCCCAGCCGGGATGAACTAAAGGGGGACCGCAGTCATATGAACGTCGTGTCCGCACCTCATTTGGGGCGCGGGACGGTTGACGTTCAGGCAGCAGCGGTATTGGTAGGACGGATGAACATCGCCACCACACGAGGGACGACCAGCCGCGCGATGTCCCTCCCCAACATCCTGACCTACGGCCGGATCGCCGCGATCCCGGTCGTGGTCGGATGCATCTATGCACAGTCGATTCTGGATCAGCCGCTCTGGCTGCGCTGGGTCGCAGTGGCCATCTTCATCGGCGCCGCGGTGACTGATTACCTTGACGGCTATTACGCGCGGATATGGAATCAGCAATCGGCGTTCGGCCGCATGCTCGATCCGATCGCCGACAAGCTGCTGGTTGCATCGTGCCTGTTGATGCTGGCTGCGGACGGCATCATCCACGGCTGGTCACTGTGGGCCGCCATAGTGATCCTGTGCCGCGAGATCCTGGTTTCGGGCCTGCGCGAATATCTGGCTGCGCTCCGCGTCAGCGTGCCCGTGACCAAGCTTGCGAAGTGGAAGACAACGGTCCAGCTGGTCGCGATCGGGTTCCTGCTCGCGGGGCCTGCCGGCGACGAGGTCGTGCCTGTCGTCTCGATGATCGGTCTCGCGTTGCTGTGGGCTTCGGCAATCCTCACCATGTACACCGGCTACGACTATTTCCGCGCCGGCATCCATCACCTCATCAAGGAGGACGAGGGATGAAGGTGAAGTATTTCGCCTGGGTGCGCGAGCGCGTCGGCAAGGCCGAGGAGACGATCGAGCCGCCGGCGACCGTCCGCACCGTCGAGGAGCTGATCGCCTGGCTGTCTGGCCAGGGCGAGGCCTATGCCTATGCGTTCGAGAAGCCAAAGGTGATCCGCACCGCGATCGACCATGCCCACGTCAAATCAGACGCAGCCATCGCGGGCGCCCGCGAGATCGCGTTCTTTCCGCCGATGACCGGCGGCTAGGCTCATGACCTGCCCCGTCACCATCCGCATCCAGGAAGACGATTTCGACATTGCGCGCGAGATCGCACTCCTGACCAACAGCCGCACTGATATCGGCGCGGTCGTGAGCTTCTCCGGCATCTGCCGGGCCGACGAGGACAGCGCCAAGGTCGCCGCGCTCACGCTCGAACATTATCCCGGCATGGCGGAAGAGGAGATCGGGCGCCATGTCGACGAGGCGACCTCGCGCTGGCCGCTGAACGGCGTCACGGTGATCCACCGCGTCGGCCGCTTCATGCCCGGCCAGAACATCGTGCTGGTGCTGACCGCCTCGCAGCACCGACAGGCCGCGTTCCACGCGGCCGAGTTCCTGATGGACTATCTTAAGACCAGTGCGCCGTTCTGGAAGAAGGAAGAGAGCGCCACCGGCACGGGCTGGGTCGAGGCCCACGCCCGCGACGACGAGGCCGCCGCGCGCTGGACCAAATCCTGATGGCCAAAGTGACGAAAAAGACCGCGCGCGGCCGCGCCGCGCCGAAGCTCGCGAAGGTGGGGCCCGGGGAGCTTCTCACGCTGCTCGACTTCGTCCGTTACGCGGCGAGCCGTTTCGTCGAGGCCAAGCTCGCCTTGGCCCACGGCACGACCGACCCGGTCGCGGAAGCCGTCTTCCTGGTCTGCGAGCCGCTGCATCTCAATCCCGGACATTTCGAGGGCTTCGCCAATGCCCGCGTGACCGCCGCGGAAGGCAAGACCATCCTCGATCTGATTCATCGGCGCGTCACCACACGCAAACCGGCCGCCTATCTCGTCAACAAGATCTATATGCGCGGCCTGCCCTTCTATGTCGACGAGCGCGTCATCGTTCCGCGCTCCTTCATCGGCGAGCTCCTGGAGTCGCATTTCGGCGCTGACGGCGAGGCCGGATCGCTGATCGACGACCCGACGGCCGTCGAGCACGTGCTCGATCTCTGCACGGGCTCGGGATGCCTTGCGATCCTCGCTGCGCATCATTTCCCGAACGCCACCATCGACGCCGTCGACATCTCCAAGGGCGCGCTCGAGGTCGCTGCGCGCAATGTCGGCGAATACGGGCTCGAGGACCGCATCAGCCTCCATCGCGGCGACCTGTTCGCCCCGCTCGGCGGCAGGAGATACGACCTGATCATCACCAACCCGCCTTACGTCGATGCCGAAGGCATGGCGGCGTTGCCGCCGGAGTGCCGGGCCGAGCCGAAGCTCGCCTTCGACGGCGGCGCCGACGGTCTCGACGTGGTGCGCCGCATCCTGCGCGATGCGCCCGATCACCTGACGCCGCATGGCGGGTTGATCTGCGAGGTCGGCCGCGGCCGCGAACTGGTCGACGAAGCCTTTCCGGAACTGCCGCTGCTCTGGCTGGACACCGAAGAGTCCGAGGGCGAGGTATTCTGGATCGCGGCCGCCGATCTCACTTGATTCATCACGACGGATCACGCTGCGTCGGAACAAGTCAAATACCGCCACGTTCATCCCCCGACGAATTCTGTAGTCTTCGGAGGGTGTCCGCATGCTCGCGCCATCGGGCGAATTGCTGCGCGCCGGCATGGCGCTCAAGCTCAATCACGTCAAACGCGCCGCTCAATCCTATTTGCGTGACCAGACCAGCCACGCAACCGGCAAGGTGACATCTTACGCGATGGCCGGCGGGCTGTTCGCGGTCGCGGGCCTGTTCGTTGTCGCAGCATTTTTCGTCGGACTGATCGCCCTGTACCGCTGGATCGCGATCACTTACGGCCAGTTCTGGGGATTTGGTGCCGTCGGCGCCCTGCTGCTGGTGCTGGCTGCGGTCTGTGCCGGGGTGGCAATGGCGCAGATGAAACGCAAGGCCAAGCCGATCGTGCCGCTTGCGAGCCGTCTGCGCGTGGCGGTCGCGACGCCCCGGATCCCGCGTGGAACGGTCAAGGAGGCGGTGAAGGAGGTCGCAACGACGATTCCCCTCGCGCCGCTCGCACCGGGCGAGCGCGGCGGCATCAAGACCTGGCCAGCCCGCGCCAACCGTCCCGTGCAGCTCGGCCTGATGCTCGCGGCGGTCGGCTTGGTCGGGCTGACGGCCGCCCGGCGGCGACGCAACAAGCACAGTCTGGAGGCCTGATGCTGGCGCGGCGCCCCGAACAGATCGACTCCTGGCTGCTGGTGGCGGCGACGGCAGTGTTCGTGCTGACCGCGGAGCGCTACTTTCAGGATTCCGGCCTGGCGAGGCCGGGGCCTCCGCAAGAGCACCGCAAGGGCGAAGCGAATTCCCCGGAAACGCACCCGGCCGGCGCGGCGATGCAGCCGGGCCGCGGCCGCCGCGCGAAAAGTCCGTTGGAGATTCCCTGGTCGGGCTGGAAGGATATCTTCTGGCGGACCTATCAGCGCATCGACGAGGACCGCCTGCTCGCGACGGCGGGCGGCGTCGTCTTCTTCGGGCTGCTCGCGCTCTTCCCCGCAGTCACCGCGCTCGTCTCCTCTTATGCTCTGTTCGCCGATCCCGCCACGATCAGCGCCAATCTGCACACGCTCGCGACCATGCTGCCCGAGGGCTCGTTCCAGATCGTCGAGGACCAGGTCGCGCGCGTGGTCTCGAACGGCAATACGACGCTCGGCGTCACCTTCCTGGTCGGCCTGCTGCTTGCGATCTGGAGCGCCAATGCCGGCGTCAAGGCGATCTTCGACGCCCTCAACGTCGCCTATGAGGAACGCGAGAAGCGGAGCTTTATCCGGCTGAACATGGTCTCGCTGGCCTTCACCGTCGGCGGCATCTTGGCGCTGCTGTTGATGGTGGGAGCCGTCGTCGCCTTCCCACTTGCGCTCAATCATCTCGGCATGGCGCCCGAAAGCAAGCTAATCGTGGCGCTGGCTCGATGGCCGCTGCTGTTCATCATCCTGCTGGTTGCGCTCGCCATCCTCTATCGCTTCGCGCCGAGCCGTGACGCGCCGCGCTGGCAATGGCTGAGCCTCGGCGCCGTGACCGCCGCGCTCCTCTGGATCGCAGGCTCTGCCCTGCTGTCCTGGTATCTCTCGGAATTCGCCAATTACAACGCGACCTACGGCTCGCTGGGCGCGGCTATCGGCCTGATGATGTGGATGTGGATGTCGGCGATCGTCATCATGTTCGGCGCCGAGCTCAATTCGGAGATCGAGCGGCAGACGCTGCGCGACACGACCACCGGGCGGCCGAAGCCGCTCGGCACCCGGGACGCCGTTTCAGCCGACACGGTCGGCGCCACCGCGCCATTTTGATCTGTGGCGGTCGGGCCGGCCGGCCCGACCGCATCCCGGGCCATCAGCGCTTGGTGATCACGGCTTCCAGATATTCGCTGTGCACCGCGATCGTGCCGTCGTCGGCGTGGTTGAACTCCCCGAGCAGCGCCAGCAGATCCCGCTTCAGCGCGGCCTGGCCGCTCTCGTCGAGGGCGGCAAACGCCTTCAGCGTAGGCCCGTAGAAGGTCTTGAAGATGTCGAGCCAGTGGTCCGGCGAGCGATAACGGAACACGAACATGCGCGTCTCGGCGGCGATGTCGGAAGCCTGGCTTCCGAACATCTCTTCAAGTCGCGCAGCCGTGCCCCACAGCGCCGGTGACTTCACCCCCGCCGGCGGCGGCAAATGCCGGCCGATGGTCTTGAACAGCTGGCCGATGAAACCTTGCGGCGTCCAGTTGGCGAGGCCGATCTTGCCGCCGGATCTGCAGACCCGCGCGAGCTCGGAGGCGGCCTTGTCCTGATCCGGCGTGAACATCACGCCGAAGGTCGAGAGCACGACGTCGTAGGTGGCATCGGCAAACGGCAACGCTTCGGCATCCGCCTCGCGGAACTCGACCATGAGATGTTCGGCCGCCGCGCGCTCGCGTCCCCGCTTGAGCAGTGCCGGCACGTAATCGGTGGATGTGACCTCACACCAGCGCCGCGCCGCGGCCAGCGTCGCGTTGCCGTTGCCGGCGGCGACGTCAAGCACCTTGCTGCCGGCGCGTAAGTCGATGGCCTCACAGAGCTGTTCGCCGACGATCTGCAGGGTGGTGCCAACAACGGCATAATCGCCCGACGACCAGGCGCCGTGCTGGCGCTGCTTGACGGCGGCAAGATCGGGTTCGGCTGCGGTTGGCTTCAGCGCTGCGGATGTCGACATGGCAATCTCCTGTGGTTGAAAACGCCGGGACGATAGGGCGCATGCGGTCCGCTGGCCTTGAGAGCGGCGTTATTTTACGCTGAGAGTGCCTTGATTTCCGGATGGGAGCCGCGGCGAGCCTGATACAGGCTGCCGGACGGTCGCTATCCCCTCGAATCAACAATGATGTTAGGGTCATGCATTGCTTGGGGGAGCATGAGGCGTGACGGGTTCGAGCGCGACCTGTGTTTTCCCGGGTGAAGCAGACAGCTCTTAAAGGCATAGCGCGCGGCATGATTCGCATTTCGACGATCTTCATCGCCATCTGCATGGTCCTGGTCGCGGTCTCGCTCGGGCTCGTGCTCTATTCGGTCGCCGGCATCAGCGGAACGGAATCGGCGATCGTGGCGCTGACCGCGCTGACGTTCCTGATCCTCTACAACGCTGTGTCGATGCGGCTGCGCGACCGCAGCGACGTCGGCGGCCAGATCGCCGACCTCTCGCGGGGCACCGCCGACCTCGCCCGCCAGGTGGCCGAGTTCGGCCGCCGGCTTGCCGCGATCGAGGGCCGCATCGCCTCGTCCAATTCGGCCAACTCCGACCGCGTCCAGTCGGTCATTGGCGAGATCAACGAACTGGGCGGATTAGTCAGGCAGCTTGCCACCACCGTGTCGGGCCATGAGGATCTGCTGGCCGGCAACGCGCCGGCTCCCGCCCCGGTCACGAGGTCCGAGCCAGAGACGCCGGTCGATCTGGCTGCCCCCTTCGAGGAGAAGCCGGTCGCCGCTCCACCACTTCCCGCGCCGCCCCGGCCGGCCCCGGCCGTCCAGGCCCAGCCTGCCAGCCCGGCTCAGACCGGCAATGGACGCAACCAGACCCAGTTGCTGGCGATGCTGCGCAATGCAATCGACGAGAACCGTATCGACATCTTCCTGCAGCCGATGGTGACGCTGCCGCAGCGCAAGGTGCGGTTCTACGAGGCGGTGACGCGCTTGCGCGACGAGCGTGACCAGCTGATCGCCGCCGAGGAGTTCATCAGCATCGCGGAAGCCTCCGGGCTGATCGGGCGCATCGACAATATGGTGATGCTGCGCTGCGTGCAGGTGCTGCGGCGCCTGATGGTCCGCAACAAGGACGTCGGCGTGTTCTGTAACCTCGCGGCCTCCACGCTCGGCAATTCCACCACCTTCGCGCAATGTCTCGACTTCCTCGAAGCCAACCGCGCGCTGGCGCCCTCCCTGGTGCTGGAGTTCAAGCAGTCGACGTTCCGCAATCTCGGCCCGGCCGAGACCGAGAATCTCGCGGCGCTCGCCCAGCGCGGCTTCCGTTTCTCGATCGACCATGTCACGGACCTGCGCATCGAGCCGCGCGAGCTGGCCGACCGCGGGGTGCGCTTCATCAAGGTTCCGGCGACGCTGCTGCTCGATCCCAGGCAGGCCTCGACCTCGGACATCCACCCCTCCGATCTCTCCGACCTGCTCGGCCGCTTCGGCATCGACCTGATCGCCGAGCGGATCGAAGGTGAGCGCGCGGTGGTCGACCTGCTCGACTACGACGTGCGGTTCGGACAGGGCTTCCTGTTCGCGCCGCCGCGGCCATTGCGGCCGGAGGGGGCATCTGCTACCGCCGGGGCCCCGCCGAACCAGACGAAAGATGTTCAGGGACCTCATGGCTCCGGCACACCCAGCTCAGGCGCGACATCTTCTGCGCCTCCGCCACAACGCATCACCGGCAACGCGGCGCTCGCGCGCCGCATCTGATCGACCGCGCGCATCATGACCACGCTGCATTTTGCCGAAGGCCTGCGCGAGCTCGTGGGCGGCGTCGACGTCGTGCTCAGCGACATCTGGGGCGTGGTCCATAACGGGCTGGAATCCTTCCCAGAAGCCTGCGAGGCGCTGCACACCTATCGCAGCCGCGGCGGTACGGTGATCCTGATCACCAACGCGCCGCGCCCGGCCGACTCCGTGCAGCGGCAGTTGCGCAAGCTCGGTGTCCCCGATGAGACCTATGACGCGATCGTATCGTCAGGCGACCTGACCCGGCTCTATGTCGCGGAGCATCCCGGCCGCAAGATGTTCTGGCTCGGCCCCGAGCGCGACAACTCGATCTACCGCGGCCTCGATGCCGTGACCGCGCCGCTGGGGGAAGCCGACTACATCGTCTGCACGGGCCTTTATGACGACGAAACCGAGACGGCGGAAGACTATCGCGGCATGATGCTGAAGGCACGCGAGCGCAAGCTGACGCTGGTCTGCGCCAATCCCGACATCGTGGTGGAACGCGGTGACCGGCTGATCTATTGCGCCGGCGCGATCGCGGAGCTCTACCGCGAGCTCGGCGGCGAGGTGATCTTCTATGGCAAGCCGCACCGGCCGATCTACGAGCGCGCCATGGCGCTCGCCGGGGAACGGCAGGGCTATCAGATCGATCGCAGGAAGGTGCTGGCGATCGGAGATTCCGTTCGCACCGACCTGACCGGCGCGCGCGAATTCGGCATCGACTGCCTGTTCGTGACCCGCGGCATCCATGCGGAGGAGTTCGAGGGTCTTGACCAGCTCGACCCGACATCGGTCACGGAATTGTTCGGCCACCCGCCGAAGGCGCTGATGCGCGAATTGAAGTGGTGACGGCATAGCTTCTGTCATTCCGGGGCAGTGCGCAGCACTGAACCCGGAATCTCGAGATTCCGGGCTCGCCTTCGGCGCCCCGGAATGACGCATCAATTGAAAAGCCCGGGACGAGCCCGGGCCTTCGAATTGAGCTGAAAGCTTTGGCGGCCCTTACGCGCTCGCCATGTCCGGGAAGACCGCTTCGATCTTGGTCTTCAGCGTCGCCGCGTTGAACGGCTTGACGATGTAGTTGTTCACGCCGGCCTTCTTGGCCGCGATCACGTTCTCGGTCTTGGATTCCGCCGTGATCATGATGAAAGGCGTGGTGGCGAGGTTCGGATCCGCGCGGACTTCGCGCAGGAGGTCGTAACCCGTCATCGGCTCCATGTTCCAGTCGGAGATCACGAGCCCGTACTTCTTGCCGCGCATCTTGTTCAGCGCTGCCGAACCGTCGCTGGCATCATCGATGTTCTCGAAGCCAAGCTGCTTCAGCAGATTCCGGATGATACGGATCATGGTGCTGTAGTCATCCACCACCAGAACCGGCATCGACAAATCAACCGCCATCTCGACTCCCCCAACGCATACCCAGGAATTTACGATCAGACCCGCCAGGCCGGAGCCCGGCAGTTCCGCGGCTCAAGGACTAGCATCAAGGCGTTAAACAGCGCGTTAATTGGGGACGCCTCCGAAGGATTGAGATCGTGTTCAATGTCTGCGCTCCCCCCGCTTGACTTCATCAGGCCGGTCGAGCCACGGTCCGGGCCGGTCCTGCCCGGTTCGAGAATTTCCCCTGATGGCTCCGCCTTTTACCGTTATCCGCGACACAACGCCGGATTCCGCGATCCCGAGGGGCGCCGTGGTTGCCATGGGCAATTTCGACGGCGTTCATCTCGGCCATCGCGCCGTGATCGCGGCAGCCCTGGAGATGGGCCGGACGCATGGCCGCCCTGCGCTGGCGTTGACCTTCGAGCCGCATCCGCGGCGGTTTTTCAGCCCCAACACCCCGCAATTCCGACTGACGGACGAGCGGGCCAAGCTGCGGCTGTTGGCTGGCACCGGACTGGCCGGCGCCGTGGTCATGACCTTCGACAAGGCGCGCGCCGGAACCAGCGCGCAAGATTTCATTCACCATGACCTGATCGGGCGCCTCGGCGTCAGCGGCATCGCGGTCGGCTACGACTTCCATTTCGGCAAGGGACGGGTCGGCTCGCCGAGCCTTCTCGTCACCGAGGCCCCCCGGCTCGGCATCGAGGTCGACGTGCAACCGCATGTCGATATCGACGAGCGGCCCGTCTCCTCCAGCGCGATCCGGATCGCCCTCGCCGAGGGCCAGCTCGACGACGCGACCACGATGCTGGGCGCGCCCTGGTTCATTACCGGCGAGGTCATCCATGGCGAAAAGCGCGGCCGCGATCTCGGCTATCCCACCGCCAATATTCGCCTGGACGCCAATTGCGGCCTCAAGCACGGCATCTACGCGGTGCGGGTCGGCCGGGGTCCCGAGCGACTGGACGGGGTGGCCAGCTTCGGCCGCCGCCCGACCTTCGACAATGGCGCCCCGCTCCTGGAAATCTTCCTGTTCGACTTCAAGGGCGATCTCTACGGGCAGCTCCTCGACTGCGCCTTCATCGGCTTCATCCGCGAGGAGCTGAAATTCGACAGCCTGGAGGCCCTGATCCGCCAGATGGACGACGATTCCGCCCGCGCCCGCGCCATCCTCGCCGCCGCCCCGGACGCGTTTCCGAGGCTGGGCGTGATCGATTGAGCCTGAAACCGGGCTACCCGAACCTTTGCGCTTCCCTTGGCCCCCTGCTATGGGAGAGCCCATGTTTGCGCGGCGCATCATAGGGATTAGCGGCCCGGCTTCCGCCTGAGCCTTTGGCTCGGCGCAAGACCGGGATTTCGTCGTTCACCCGCGATTCCGCATCGCCATCCGTTCCCGCGCCCTTCCGAGCCAGTCAGCCTCATGTCCGAAAAGCCGCAAAAGTCGCAAAAGTCCGAAGCCAAAGACTATTCGAAAACCCTGTTCCTGCCGCAGACGGAATTCCCGATGCGCGCCGGCCTGCCGCAGCGCGAGCCGGAGATCCTCAAGCGCTGGTACGAGATCGGCCTCTACGAGAAGCTGCGCCAAGCTGCGAAGGGCCGCGCCAAGTTCGTGCTGCATGACGGCCCGCCCTACGCCAACGGCAACATCCATATCGGCACGGCGCTCAACAAGATCCTGAAGGATCTCGTCACCAAGAGCCAGCAGATGCTCGGCTTCGATTCCAACTACGTGCCGGGCTGGGACTGCCACGGCCTGCCGATCGAATGGAAGGTCGAGGAAGAGCACTATCGCAAGAAGGGCAAGCAGAAGCCCGACTTCCGCGACTCCGCCGCGATGATCGATTTCCGCAAGGAGTGCCGCGCTTACGCCACGCACTGGCTCGGAATCCAGCGCGAGGAGTTCAAGCGCCTCGGCGTGATCGGCGATTGGGACCATCCCTACGCCACCATGAGCTTCCCGGCCGAAGCCCAGATCGCGCGTGAGCTGATGAAGTTCGCCGCCAACGGCACGCTCTATCGCGGCTCCAAGCCGGTGATGTGGAGCGTGGTCGAGAAGACGGCGCTCGCTGAAGCCGAGGTGGAGTACGAAGACCACACCTCCGATACGGTGTGGGTGAAATTCCCGGTCACCTCGCCCGCGCACGGTGCGCTCGCCTCCGCAAGCGTCGTGATCTGGACCACCACGCCCTGGACGCTGCCCGGCAACCGCGCCATCTCGTTCTCGCCGAAGATCGCCTATGGCCTCTACAAGGTGACGGACGCGCCGGCCGACAATTGGACCAAGACCGGCGATCTCCTGATCCTCGCCGACGCGCTCGCTGGGGAAGTGTTCAAGCAGGCGCGGGTGACGGCCTATGAGAAGGTCCGCGACGTCCCCGGCGACACCATGGACGCGATCGAATGCGCCCATCCGCTCAAGGGCCTTGGCGGCGGCTACGACTTCATCGTGCCGCTATTGTCTGGCGACCATGTCACCGACGACACCGGCACCGGCTTCGTGCACACGGCGCCCGGCCACGGCCGCGAGGACTTCGATGTCTGGATGGCGCAGGCGCGCGATCTCGACGCGCGCGGCATCAACACCGCGATCCCCTATACCGTCGACGAGAACGGCGCCTACACCGATCATGCGCCGGGCTTTGCCGGCAAGCGCGTCATCACCGACAAGGGGGAGAAGGGCGATGCCAACGAGGCCGTGATCACGGCGCTCGTCGACAGAGGCATGCTGCTCGCGCGCGGCCGGCTGAAGCATCAATATCCGCACTCCTGGCGCTCCAAGAAACCGGTAATCTTCCGCAACACGCCGCAATGGTTCATCGCCATGGATAAGGACATCGCGGTGGGCGGCAAGACCAAGAGCGGCGACACGCTGCGCGCCCGCGCGCTGCACGCGATCTCGGTGACGCAATGGGTGCCTCCCTCTGGCCAGAACCGCATCAACGGCATGATCGAGGCGCGGCCGGACTGGGTGATCTCGCGCCAGCGCGCCTGGGGCGTGCCAATCGCCGTGTTCGTGCGCGAGAAGGGTGACGGCTCCGCCGAGATCCTCCAGGACGAGGCCGTCAATGCGCGCATCGGCGAAGCCTTCGAGAAGGAAGGCGCCGACGCCTGGTACGCGACGGGCGCGCGCGAGCGCTTCCTCGGGTCACGCGCCAGCGAGGATTGGCAGAAGGTCGACGACATTCTCGACGTCTGGTTCGATTCCGGCTCGACCCACGCCTTCGTGCTCGAAGACCCCGTGCATTTCCCGGGCCTGTCAGGCATCAAGCGCAAGGTCGACGGCGGCACCGACACGGTGATGTATCTGGAAGGCTCGGACCAGCATCGCGGCTGGTTCCACTCCTCCCTGCTGGAGAGCTGCGGCACGCGCGGCCGCGCGCCTTACGACATCGTGCTGACCCACGGCTTCACCCAGGCCGAGGACGGCCGCAAGATGTCGAAGTCGCTCGGCAACACCATCGAGCCGCAGGCCGTCATCAAGGACTCCGGCGCCGATATCCTGAGGCTCTGGGTCGCATCCAGCGACTACACCGACGACCAGCGCATCGGGCCCGAGATCCTGAAGAACACCGTCGAGACCTACCGCAAGCTGCGCAACACCGTGCGCTGGATGCTGGGCACGCTGCATCACTACAAGCCGGCCGACGCAATCGCGCCCGCCGAGATGCCCGAGCTGGAGCGCCTGATGCTGCACGAGCTCTCAGGTCGCGCCGCCGCGATCGGGAAGGCCTATCGGGAGTTCGACTACAAGACCGTGGTCGCGATCCTGTCCGCCTTCCTGAACAGCGAGCTCTCCGCGTTCTACTTCGACATCCGCAAGGACACGCTTTATTGCGATCCGCCCTCTTCGCTGACGCGCAAGGCGGCGCTGACGACCATCGACCTGTTGTGCGCCTCGATCCTGAAATGGCTGGCGCCGATCCTCAGCTTCACCGCGGAAGAAGGCTGGCGCATGTACCGGCCCGGTGCCGAGCCGTCTGTGCATCTGACGCTGTTCCCGACCGACCTCGAAGACCTGCGTGATGACAAGCTCGCTGCAAAATGGGAGACGATCCGCAACGTCCGCCGCGTCGTCACCGGGGCGCTCGAGCTCGAACGCGCCGCCAAGAACATCGGCTCTTCGCTCGAGGCATCGCCGGTGATCTATGTCGCCGACCGCGACATGCTGATGACGCTGTTCGACACCGATCTCGCCGAAATCTGCATCACCTCGAACTACGAGGTGCGTGAGGGCGAGGCGCCGGCTTCGGCGTTCCGTCTCGATGCCGTGCCCGGCGTTGCCGTCGTGGTGGAGAAGGCGGTCGGCACCAAATGCGCCCGCTCCTGGAAAATTTCGCCGACGGTCGGCGAAGACCCCGAATACCCCGACGTCACCCCGCGCGATGCGAAGGCGCTACGCGAATGGAAGGCGCTGGGCGTGAGCGTCTGATCGGTCGCCCATGACCCCGCTCCGCGCCGGCATCTTCGCGGCCATGATCACGCTGGTGGCCGACCAGGCCTCGAAGCTCTGGCTCCTGAACGTGTTCGATCTCGCCGGTCGCGGCGCGGTGCGGGTGACGCCGTTCTTCGACCTCGTGCTGGCCTGGAATATCGGCATCAGCTTCGGCTGGCTCCAGAACGACAGCCAGGCAGCGCAGATCGCGCTGATGGCCGTCAAAGGTATCGCGGTAATCGCGCTTGCGATCTGGATGGCCCGCTCTCACACCGTGCTGGCTACGGTCGCGCTCGGCCTGATCATCGGCGGCGCCGTTGGTAACGGCATCGACCGCCTGGCCTATGGCGCGGTGGTGGATTTCGCCCTGCTCCACATCGAGATCGCCGGAAAAACCTATAATTGGTATGTGTTTAACCTCGCCGACGTGGCCATCGTTGCTGGGGTGGCAGCGCTATTGTATGATTCCTTCCTGGGGGTACCCGCCGCAAAAGCGCCCTGATCCCGGCCGATACGACCGGCAGGTGGAACCCGGCTCTTGCGAGGGTTAGAGCCGCTTACGGGCGGCAATCTGCCACGATATGGAACAGGTAACATGATGCGCAGCTCGAAGACCAGCGGTTCGATGGTGCGAGATCCCCAGTGGGGGTTCTGGCGGGCATTGAAATTGTCTGCTGTCGCGCTCGGTGTTGGCCTCGTCATGTCGACCGGCGCGGCCCGCGCCGGTGACGACGACGAGGAAGACGATATGACCTTCGAAGAGAGGCTCATCGACAATCTGATGTCCGGCATCGGCGCCAAGAGCATGGAGAAGAAGGGCATCGAATACCGCGAGCGCTCGCCGCTGGTGGTGCCGCCCAAGCTCGATCTGCCGCCGCCTGCGACCGAAGCCAAGGCTGCGCCGAACTGGCCCAAGGACCCCGAAGAAAAGCGCCGCAAGGAAGCCATCGCCGCGCGCAAGAAGGCCACCAAGGCAACGGAGAACTGGCAGGCCGCCCAGCCGCTGACGCCTGCCGAGATGAAGGCCGGCCAGGTCGCCGCAGCGCCCCGCACGAGCAACGATCCGATTCAGCCAGGCACCAACGGCAACCCCTCGCTAAGCCCCGCCGAACTCGGCTTCACCGGCGGTCTGTGGAACATGATGAAGGGTGGCAACAGCTCCGAGTCCAAGGAGTTCACGTCGGAGCCGCCGCGCCAGTCGCTGGTCGAGCCGCCGCCGGGCTACCAGACACCGTCGCCGAACTACGCTTATGGCGCCGGGCCCGACAAGTCGCGGCGGATGTACTACGACATCATGTCCGGCAAGGAGAAGGAACAATAGCGTTCCTGCCGACTGCGACATCCTGACAAAAGCGAAGCCGGCGCCTTTCCTGCGCGCCCGGCGCAGTCGTAAATTGCCTATCAGTAACTTGCCTACGAGATGCGTTCTCTGCTTCGTGACGCGAAGCCTCAGCCGCACGGTGTAGCATGCCGTGCCTCCGAGCCGGACATCCGAGCTCGGCCTTTCAAAAGGATCATGATGTCCTCTTACCGATCGGCTGCCTGCCTCCTTGCTGCGCTGCTTTCGACGAGTGTCCTGTCTGCCGGCGCGTCCCTCGCCCAGACCACGGTGACTTCGGCTCCGCCCGCCAGCTTCACGCTCGGCAATGGCATGCAGGTCGTGGTGATCCCCGATCACCGCACGCCCGTCGTCACCGAGATGATCTGGTACAAGGTCGGCTCGGCCGACGAGACGCCCGGCAAGTCCGGCCTCGCCCATTTCCTCGAGCACCTGATGTTCAAGGGCACCTCGAAGCATCCGGCCGGCGAATTCTCCCAGACCGTGCTTCGCGTCGGCGGCAACGAGAACGCCTCGACCTCGGTCGACTACACCAACTACTACCAGCGGGTGCCGAAAGAGCAGCTGCCGACCATGATGGAGTTCGAGGCCGACCGCATGACGGGCCTCGTTCTCAAGGACGAGAACGTGCTGCCGGAGCGCGACGTCGTGCTCGAAGAGTACAACATGCGCGTCGCCAACAATCCGGACGCACGGCTGAACGAGCAGATCATGGCCGCGCTCTATCTCAACCATCCCTACGGCCGTCCGGTGATCGGCTGGCACCAGGAGATCGAGAAGCTCGATCGCGAGGATGCGCTCGCCTTCTATCGCCGCTTTTATGCGCCGAACAACGCGATCCTGGTGATCGCCGGTGACGTCGACGCCGCCGAAATCCGCCCGCTGGTCGAACGCAATTTCGGCTCCATCCCGGCGCAGCCGGCCATCCCGGCACGCCGCGTCCGTCCGCAGGAACCGGAGCCGGCCGCGCCGCGCACCGTCACGCTGGCGGACCCGCGCGTCGAGCAGCCGAGCATGCGGCGCTACTATCTGGTGCCCTCCGCGACCACGGCGGCAGCCGGCGAGAGCGCGGCCCTCGACGTACTGGCGCAACTGATCGGCAGCGGCAGCAATTCCTATCTCTACCGCGCACTCGTCGTCGACAAGCCGCTCGCGGTCTCCGCCAATGCCAGCTATTCGAGCATCTCGCTCGACCCGACCCAGTTCGCAATCTCCGCTGCGCCGAAACCCGGCGTCAGCTTCGCAGAGGTGGAGCAGGCGGTCGACGGTGTCATTGCCAGCGTTGCGCAGAACCCGATCCGCGCCGAGGATCTGGAGCGCGTGAAGACCCAGCTCATTGCCGAGGCGATCTACGCCCAGGACAACCAGGCGGTGCTGGCGCGCTGGTACGGCGGCGCGCTGACCACGGGCCTGTCGATCGAGGACATCAGGAGCTGGCCCGACCGTATCCGCGCCGTGACCGCCGAGCAGGTCCGCGCCGTCGCGCAGAAATGGCTCGAGAAGAAGCGTTCGGTGACGGGCTATCTGATCAAGGACACCGCTACCGCCAAGCGCGAGGAGAAGCGTTCGTGACCTATCCCTTCCTTCGACGTGTTGCATTCTCCCTTGCCAGCGGCGCGATGCTCGCGCTCGCCGCTGTCTCGCCGTCACATGCCGCCGCAAAAATCCAGCATCTGATCTCGCCCGGCGGAATCGAAGCCTGGTTCGTGCAGGACGCAACCGTACCGCTGATCGCGATGGAATATTCCTTTGCCGGCGGCTCGTCCCAGGACCCGAAGGACAAGCCGGGCGTCGCCAATCTGGTCGGCGACCTCCTCGATGAAGGCTCCGGCGATCTCGACTCCAAGACGTTCCATGAACGGCTCGACCGCCGCGCCATCGAGCTCTCTTTCAACGCGACGCGCGATACGTTTCGCGGCAGCCTGCGCATGCTGCGCGACAACAAGGACGAGGCCTTCGACCTGCTCAGGAGCGCGCTGACCTCGCCGCATTTCAACACCGCCGACGTCGAACGCATCCGTTCGCAGGTCATCTCGGGGCTGCGCCGCGAGACCACCAATCCGACCTCGCTGGCGAGTCGCAAGTTCCTGGAAGTCGCCTTCGGCGAGCATCCTTACGGCCGGCAGACCAACGGCAACCTCGACAGCGTGCCGACCATCACGGTCGCCGACATGAGGGACTATGTCGGCCGCGTCCTGGCCAAGGACGGGCTGAAGATCGCGGTCGTCGGCGACGTCGATCCGGCGACCCTGGGCAAGCTGCTCGACCACACATTCGGAAGCCTGCCTGCCAAGGCCAATCTGACGCCGGTCCCCGACGTCGAGGCTGCAAAGCCGCCGCAACGCACCTTCGTGACGCTCGACGTGCCGCAGACCGTGATCACCTTCGGCGGCCCCGGAGTGAAGCGCAGCGATCCGAACTTCATGGCGGCCTATGTCGTCAACCACATCCTCGGCGGCGGCGGCTTGTCCTCCCGGCTCTATCGCGAGGTCCGCGAGAAGCGTGGGCTGGCCTATTCGGTGTTCGAATCGCTGCTCTGGATGGAGCATTCGGCGATCTTCATCGGCAACACCGGCACCCGTGCCGACCGCGCCGGCGACACCATCGACGCGATCGAAAAGGAAGTGCGCCGCATGGCCGAGGAGGGTCCGACGCAGAAGGAGCTCGACGAGGCCAAGTCCTACCTCAAGGGCTCGCAGATGCTGGCGCTCGACACCTCCTCCAAACTGGCGCAGGCGCTGTTGCAATATCAGCAGGACAAGCTGCCGATCGACTACATCGAGAAGCGCAACGCCATCGTCGACGCCGTGACGCTGGACGACGCCAAGGCGGCCGCCAAGCGCCTCTGGGGCCAGGGGCTGCTGACCGTCATTGTGGGCCGCGCCCCGCAGGCCGCGGCCCAACCGGCGGCTGCGACGCCGAAGTCGAACTGATCTCTCCTCCAAGCGCGTCCTGAATGGCCGGGCCCTGCCCGGCCATTTGCGTTTGCATGAGCACCATTGCCGAACCTGAACGTCCGCGATATGTCCAGACATCACGGATGGTGCCTACATGCTGCGGATATCCCGCAATCTCGTCATCGACGAGGACGATATCGAGATCGGTTTTGTCCGCGCCTCCGGCCCGGGCGGGCAGAACGTCAACAAGGTCGCGACCTCGGCACAGCTGCGCTTCGACACGCGCAAGCTGACCTTGCCGGAGGACGCGGCCCTGCGGCTTGCGCGCCTTGCCGGCCAGCGCATGACCAAGGACGGCGTCATTGTGATCCAGGCGCAGCGCTTCCGCACCCAGGAGCGCAACCGCCAGGATGCCATCGACCGCCTCACGGAGATGCTGCGCGAGGCGATGATCAGGCCGACGCCGCGGCGCGCGACGCGACCGACCTTCGCCTCCAAGCAGCGCCGGCTCGAGGGCAAGAAGCGCCGCAGCGACGTCAAGGCAGGGCGCGGCCGGAGCTTCGACGACTAACTGGCGCGGCAAAGAGCTCCGGCCGCGAGGCGACCGGAGCTTTGCCGATTCACCCGGCGAGACTAGTAACGTTTGGACGGGGCTGCGCCGCCCGTCGCGGCATCGTCGGCTGTTCCCTTGTGCGTAGCACTGCCCGTGGTGCCGACCGCGCCCCTGGTGCCTTTGGTCGACTTCATGCCGGTCTTCTCGCCGGCTGCGCCCGTCTGAGCATTCATCTCCTCGTCGCCGCTGCCCATGGTGCTGCCTTGCATGGGTTTGCCCTGCACGGTGCCGCCTGGCTTGGCGGTGGGGGGCGCGCTTTGCGCGAGGACAGGTGTCGCAATGAGGGCCGACAGAGCGCAGGCGATCATCGAGGTCTTCACCAACTTCATCCATTTCTCCTGGATTGTTTCGCGATGAATGGCTCGGCGGCTCCTTGCGCCGCTCGTCTGCACCGGACCATTGCATCGCGTAAAGAGTTCGAGCGGCGCAACGTCATGCAATGCGCATCGTGTGGTGATCGTTTAGGGATTTGACGGCGGTTTCGCGGAATTGTGCTCCGCATATAAGGCGGCTTGGAACATCACACGGCCCAAGCTATCTCCGTTCGCTGCGAAACAGCCCGCTACTACCACCTCATCTCTGACGCCGATTAGAGTTTGCACACGCTGGATTTGACGTGGATGAGCAAGCTCTTGGCGATGCGCACGATCGTGCTGGGATTGTGCACCGCGATGGTGCTGATGGCGCGAGGCGCCGACGCGCAGATGCCATTGCCGGCGGCAAGGCCGCCGGATGGCGCGACGCTGTTCAAGCAGCAATGCGCGGTGTGCCATACCACCAATCTCTCGGACCCGATGCGACAAGGTCCGCCGCTGGTCCGAATCGTGGGCCGGGCCGCCGGCAAGGTGGAAGGCTTTCATTTTTCAGACGGCCTCGCCAAGGCTGACTTCACCTGGGATGAGGCCCGGCTGGACGCGTGGCTGGCCAATCCGCAAGCCGTGATCCCCGGTGCGATCATGGCCTATCGGCAGGCCAGGCCAGAGACGCGCGCCGCCATCATCACTTACCTCAAGGAGCTGAACTGAATGGCAAAGCCGGTCCATTCCATGATCCGCGTGCTGGAGGAGGCGCGCTCGCTCGACTTCTACAAGCGTGCCTTCGGCCTGGAGGTCACCGACCATCTGAAGTTCGCGGATTTCGCCCTGATCTATCTGCGTCACCCCTCCTCACCGTTCGAGGTCGAGCTGACGGTCAATTTCGATCGCAAGGAGCCGTACCAGCTCGGCGATGGCTACGGCCATCTCGCCGTGGTCGTTGAAGACCTCGATGCCGAGCATGCCCGCTTCGAGCGCGAGAAGCTCGCACCGGGACCCTTACGCGATTTCAAGCACGACGGCCGAACGCTGGCGCGCTTCTTCTTCGTCAGTGATCCCGATGGCTACAAGATCGAGGTGATCCAGCGGGGCGGCCGTTTCAACTGACCGAACCAAAATCAGAAATCTACGGAGGACATGCCATGAGAGAAGTCGATCGTCGAAGCAAGCACAGCCGCCGCGTCTTTATCAAGGGCGCCGCGGCCGCCGTGCCGGTCGCGGCCGTTGCGACCAGCGCCGGAGTCAGCATCGACAATGCCTGGGCCGAAGAGACAAGCGCGCTCTCGCCTTCGACGATGAAGACGCTGCTGAAGGTCGCGCGCGATATCTATCCGCATGACGTGCTCGGCGACAGCTACTACATCACCGCGATCAAGCCGTGGGACGGCAAGGCGGCGAAGGATCCTGCCGTCAAGTCGCTGATCAGCGACGGCATTGCGCGGCTCGATCAGAACGCGCGCGACCGCCACAAGGTGCCTTATGTCGAAGTGGCCTGGGAAGCCGACCGCGTGGTGCTCCTGAAGGAGATCGAGCAAACCGCCTTTTTCCAGAAGGTGCGCGGCGATCTCGTCGTCTCGCTCTACAACCAAAAAGAGATCTGGCCGCGGTTCGGATACGAGGGCTCTTCCGCCGAGTTCGGCGGCTACATCAACCGCGGCTTCGCCGACATCGACTGGCTGCCGAAGGCTTAGATCACCACCCAACGGTTCAGGAGAACGCATATGGCAAAATTCGATCTGAACGACTCCAGCGTCGTGGTGATCGTCGGCTCCGGTGCCGGTGGCGGCACACTGGGCAACGAGCTCGCGCAGAAAGGCGTCAAGGTCGTCATTCTCGAGGCAGGTCCCCGCATCGAGAACCACGAATTCATCAACGACGAATGGGAGAGCTTCTCCCAGCTCGCCTGGACCGATGCGCGCACCACGTCGGGCACATGGCGCGTCGCCAAGGACTTTTCGGGTCTTCCCGCGTGGATCGTCAAGGCGGTCGGCGGCTCGACCGTGCATTGGGCCGGCGCCTCGCTGCGGTTCGACGAGCACGAGTTCAAGGTGAAGAGCACCTACGGCAACATTCCCGGCGCGAACCTCCTGGACTGGCCGGTCACGCTTGCCGAGATGGAGCCGTGGTACGCCAAGGCCGAGAACAAGATGGGCGTGACTCGCACCAACGGCATTCCCGGACTTCCCGGCAACAATAACTTCAAGGTGCTGGAGGCCGGCGCCAGGAAGCTCGGCTACAAGACCGTACACACCGGCAACATGGCCATCAACAGTCAGCCGCGCGACGGACGCGGCTCCTGCCAGCAGATCGGCTTCTGCTTCCAGGGCTGCAAATCCGGCGCGAAATGGTCGACGCTCTACACAGAGATCCCCAAGGGCGAGGCGACCGGCAATCTCGAGGTCCGCCCCGGCAGCATGGTGGTGAAGATCGAGCATGATGCCACCGGCAAGGTCACCGGCGTCGTCTACGCTGACGAGCAAGGCGCGATGCAGCGCCAGAAGGCGCGCATCGTTGCGGTGGCCGGCAATTCGATCGAGAGCCCGCGGCTGCTGCTCAACAGCGCCTCCACGATGTTCCCCGATGGCCTCGCCAACTCCAGTGGCCAGGTCGGCCGCAACTACATGAGGCACATGACCGGCAGCGTCTACGCGGTGTTCGAAAAATCGGTGCACATGTATCGCGGCACCACCATGGCCGGCATCATCCGCGACGAGGCCGCCAACAACCCGAAGCGCGGCTTCGTCGGCGGCTACGAGATGGAGACGCTGTCGATCGGCCTGCCGTTCATGGCGGCGTTCCTCAACCCCGGCGCCTGGGGACGCTCGTTCACGTCAGCGCTCGACGGTTATCCCAGGATGGCCGGCATGTGGCTGGTCGGCGAGGACATGCCGCAGGAGACCAATCGCATCACGCTCGATCCGGTCGTGAAGGACAAGTTCGGTCAGCCGGTCGCGAGCGTGCATTTCGACGACCATCCCAACGACGTCGCGATGCGCGCGCATGCCTACAAGCAGGGCGCCGCGGTCTATGACGCCGTCGGCGCCACCGTGACCTATCCGACACCGCCCTATCCGAGCACGCACAATCTCGGCACCAACAGGATGAGCGAAAAGCCCCGGGACGGCGTGGTCAACAAGTTCGGGCAGAGCCACGACATCAAGAATCTGTTCGTCTCGGACGGCAGCCAGTTCACCAGCGGCGCGGCCTGCAACCCGACGCTGACCATCGTCGCGCTGGCGATCCGGCAGGCCGACTACATCGCCGGTGCGATGCAGAAGAAGGAGATTTGATCTGACGTTGCCATTGCGGTTGCTGGGACGGCATTAAGGAGGGATTGCGTATCCACACTCAAGCTGTCGTCCCGACGTTCGCCGGGGACGACACCGAGGGTGGAGCGGCTACTCGGCCGCATCAAGGATCGGCGCCACCGTGGCCTTGAATTGCTGCACCGCCACCATGCTCCTCGAGCGATAGATCAAACACGAGCATCGCAGCAACGAGGCAAAATTGTTGACCTCGCCATGGTGGTCGAGCACCTCGTTGTAGAGCGTGGTCAGGAACTTGCCGAGGCTCATGCTCTCCTTGGCCGCGATCTCCTCCAGCGTGTCCCAGAACGCCATTTCCAGACGGATCGACGTGCAATGCCCGCCGATTCGCAAAGACCGAGTCTGGGATTCGTAGTCGCGTTGGGGCTGATGCGCGAAGAGATGGCACATGGCGTCCTCCCGTCCTGTTGCCGTTTTTTCACGATGCTACACCGCTGCCCGTGCCTCCACAATCGCGACCACGGCCGAAAGCCGGCTCATCGACGCCGCGGGATTGTCCGGAACGTCCAATGTCTTCAATGTGATAAGGGACCTTCTTCCCCAGCCCGTCACGCGACTGTTGCCCAACCCATGCTTTTGACGCAACACGGCCTAGAATAGCACTCCCAGCGAATCCAAGGCCGAGTCCCCGATCGAATTCATGCCCGTCCGTCAATTGCCAGAACAGGTCGTCAACCGCATCGCCGCCGGCGAAGTGGTCGAACGTCCCGCGAGCGTGGTCAAGGAGCTGGTCGAGAACGCCATTGATGCCGGCGCGAGCCGGATCGACGTCTTCACCGACGGCGGCGGGCGGCGGCGGATCGGCATCACCGACGACGGCAGCGGCATGACCGCGAGGGACCTCTCGCTCGCGGTCGAGCGCCACGCCACCTCGAAGCTCGACGACGAGGACCTGCTCCAGATCCGCACGCTCGGGTTCCGGGGCGAGGCGCTGCCCTCGATCGGCTCAGTGGCGCGTCTCTCGATCACCACGCGACATGCCAGCGAACCGCATGCCTGGGCACTCACCGTCGAGGGCGGCGCGAAGTCCGAGATCATGCCGGCGGCGCTGGCCCATGGCACCCGCGTCGAGGTTGGCGACCTCTTCTACGCGACGCCGGCGCGACTGAAGTTCTTGAAGACCGACCGCACCGAGGCGGAAGCCATCCGCGAGGTGGTGCGGCGCCTTGCGATGGCGCGGCCGGACATTGCCTTCACACTCGCGGGCGAGGAGCGCGCGCCGGTGACCTGGTCCGCCGCCCTGCCCGGCGCCGCCGGGCGGCTGACCCGGCTCGGCGACATTCTGGGCGCTGAATTCCGCAGCCACGCCATCGAGGTCCATGCGGAGCGCGAGGGCGTGGTGGTCGCCGGCTATGCCGCAGCGCCCGCGCTCACAAAGGCCAACGCGCTCGGGCAGTATCTCTTCGTCAATGGCCGACCGGTGCGCGACAAGCTGATATTGGGGGCGGTGCGCGCCGCCTATTCCGACTACCTGCCGCGCGATCGCCACCCGGTGCTGGCGCTGTTTGTCACGCTCGATCCGCGCGAGGTCGACGCCAACGTGCATCCGGCAAAGACCGAGGTGCGCTTCCGCAACGCCGGCCTTGTGCGCGCATTGATCGTGCACGGATTGAAGGAGGCCCTCGCACGCGAAGGCCGGCGCACCGCCGCCAACAGCGGCGAGAGCGCATTGTCCTCGTTCCGGCCTGCCTTTACGCCGCGTCCCGCAAGCTGGGACTGGCGCGCCTCGCCAGCCGCCCCGGTCGCGCCCATGCCGTCCTTCGAAGGCGCCGCCGCCCCCGCATTCGCCGAGCGCGTGCAGGCTGCATTCGATGTCGGCGCGCCCAGCGCGGATGTGCGGTTCGAATCGCAGCCGACCGCCGACCTCGTCGATCGCCCGCTCGGCGCCGCGCGCACGCAGATCCACGAGACCTACATCGTCTCGCAGACCCGCGACGGATTGATCATCGTCGACCAGCACGCCGCGCATGAGCGCATCGTCTACGAGCGGCTGAAGGCCTCGCTGGCGGCCAACGGCGTGCAGCGGCAGATCCTCTTGATCCCCGAGATCGTCGAGATGGACGAGGCGACGGTGGAGCGCCTGCTCGAGCGCAGCGACGAGCTGGCCTCGTTCGGCCTTGCCATCGAATCCTTCGGCCCCGGCGCGGTCGCGGTGCGCGAGACGCCATCGCTGCTCGGCAAGACCAATGCCGGCGGCCTCTTGCGCGATCTCTCCGAGCACATGGCCGAGTGGGACGAGGCGCTGCCGCTGGAGCGCCGCCTGATGCACGTCGCCGCCACCATGGCCTGCCACGGCTCGGTGCGCGCCGGCCGCCGGCTGCGGCCGGAGGAGATGAACGCCCTGCTGCGCGAGATGGAGGACACCCCGAACTCCGGCCAGTGCAATCACGGCCGGCCGACCTATGTCGAGCTGAAGCTGAGCGACGTGGAGAAGTTGTTCGGGCGGAGGTAGGTCCGGCCGTGTAGGATGAGTAGAGCGAAGCGAAACCCATCAATTTTCTTCGCGCGGTGAGACGATGGGTTTCGCTTCGCTCGACCCATCCTACGGCTTCCTCAAGAACACGAACTCCGTATCGTCATAAACCCGCCGCTCCAGCTCCTCAAAACCTTCCGGTGTCGCGAACTGGGCGGCCTTGGCCTCTTCCACCACCAGCAGCGCGCCCGGCGTCAGCCAGCCGCCGTCGCGCAGGCTCGCGAGCGCCTTCTCCGCAAATCCCTTGCCATAGGGCGGATCGAGGAACACCATCGAGAACGGTTCGACGGGATGCGCAGGGCCGAGATCGGTGGCATCGCGGCGATAGACCTTGGTGACGCCGCCGAGACCGAGCGCCTCGACGTTGTTACGGAGCAGCGCACGCGCCTCGGCGCCGTTGTCGACGAACAGCGTGAACTTGGCGCCGCGCGAGGCGGCCTCGATGCCGAGCGCGCCGGTGCCTGCGAAGAGATCGAGCACGCGCGCGTCTTCGATCGGATCGCCATAGGCGTGCACGAGGATGTTGAACACGGACTCACGCAACCGGTCCGCCGTGGGACGGATGTCGCGCGAGGACGGTGAGGCGAGATTGCGCCCCTTCAAGCGACCGCCGACGACGCGCAAGTCAGTCCTCCCGCGGCTTCAGGTCGCGCTTGCCGTGATAGCCGCGCTTGGGACGGCGCGGCGGGCCGTAGCCGCTCGCGTCCATCTCGTTGCGCTCGCGCGCCTCCTCGCTGCCGGTGCGCTGCACCAGCACGCGGCGGCCCTTGCGGTCGTTTATCACGGCCCGCTTGCTGGCAGGCTTGCCCTCGCGGGGCGCATCGTCATCGGCCGCAGACGATTTCTGCGGCACGTCGAACTGCGCGCCCGACTTCTCGATCACCTTGTCGCCGAGCTGCTCGCGCAGCACGCGCGAGCGGACCTCCTCGACTTGACCTTCAGCAATCTCGCCGAGCTGGAACGGGCCGTAGGAGACGCGGATCAGCCGATTCACCTCGAGCCCGAGATGGGCGCAGACATTGCGCACCTCGCGGTTCTTGCCTTCGCGGATCGCGAACACCAGCCAGACATTGGCCCCCTGGTCGCGCTCGAGCGTTGCCTCGATCGGACCGTATTTGACTCCCTCGACCTCGATACCGTTCCTCAGCTCGTCGAGCTGCACCTGGGTGACATCGCCATGGGCGCGGACGCGATAGCGGCGCAGCCAGCCGGTATCGGGCAGCTCGAGCGTGCGCGCGAGCCCGCCGTCATTGGTGAGCAAGAGCAGACCCTCGGTGTTGAAGTCGAGCCGGCCGATACTGATCAGGCGCGGCAGGCCTTCGGGCAGATTGTCGAATACGGTCGGACGCCCCTCGGGATCGTCATGCGTCGTCATTAGCCCGCGCGGCTTGTGATAGAGGAACAGCCGCGTGCGCTCGCGCTCCGGCAACGGCTTGCCGTCGACCAGGACGACGTCATTCTTCGTGATATCCAGCGCCGGCGAGTTGATCACGCGGCCATTGACCGTGACGCGGCCCTGCGTGACCATCTCCTCGGCATCCCGGCGCGAGGCAAGGCCCGCGCGCGCCAGCACCTTTGCGATGCGCTCGCCGGCCTTCTTCGGCTTCGGCGCGTCTTCGCGGCGCGGCCGGCCCTCGAAATCGCGATCGCGCTCACGATAGGCGCCACGGCCCCCGAAGGCGGGGCGCTTCTCGAAGATCCTGCTCTCATCCTCGTTTTCGCGGCGCGGACGATCGCCGAAACGGCCTTCGCTGCGCGGATGCTCGTGCCAGTCGGCGCGGCCCTCGGAGCGCTCGCGTGGACGACTGAATTTCGGGCGATCACCGCCGCGCCCACCGCGCTCGCCATCGCTGTCGCGACGGGGCCGATCAAACTTGGGACGGTCGTCGCGTGGACGATCGGATTTGGGCCGCTCGCGGAACGGACGGTCGCCCGAGGCACGATCGTCGCGCGAGCGCGAGAAACGCGGACGGTCCTCGCCGCCTTCGCGCTTCTGCCAGGGCTTGTCGTCGCCGCGATCGCGACCGCCGAAGTCCTTGCGCGGCGGACGATCACCGCGCGGACGGTCATCCCGCCTCTGCCAGGGCTTGGAATCGGCGCGCTCGCCACGATCGCGCGGACGGTCACCGCGATCGCCACGGTCGCCGCCCCGCGAAAACTTCCGCTCGCTGTCGAACTTGCGTTCGGGGCGGTCGCCACGCGGCGAATACGGCCGCTTGTCGCCGAACTTCTTGTCGCCGAACCGGCCGGCGGGACGGGACTCGTCGCGATCACGGCTACGCGGCGGACGGTCGTCACGATCATACGACGGGCGATCACCGCGCGGCTTGAAGGGCCGCTTCTCGCCGTCACGCGAAGAGCGATCGGAGAACGGACGCTCGCCCCGCGGCTTGAAGCTGCGCTCGCCGCGGCCCTCGCCGCCCCGGTCGTCGCGCTTGAAGCGCGGACGGTCGGAAAAATCGCGGCGCGGGGCGTCGCCCTCCTCGCGGCGGCGGAACGGACGGTTCTCGCGATCGCCACGGGGCGCGCGGCTGTCGCGGTCGCCCTTACGCTCGCCCTTGCCCTCGAAGCCGCGCTTGGCGAATTTCTTCTCGGGGCCACGCGGCTTGCCGCTACGGCCTTTGGCCGGGCCTCGCCGGCCGCGGGAATCGTTGTCTTTGTCGCTGTCGCGAGGCATGAATAATCTCACCTAGGGGGTAGCGCGATGAGCATTGTGCGCGCTCGCTGCGAGCCGCATGCTCAGGCAAAATCGGTATCCACTCTTGCTGAAGGCGGAGCTAGTAGCAGGTTTCTGGCGATGATACGAGGCACGAAAGCCCCTTCTTTCATGGATTTGGCGCTTCAGACGGCCGAAAATGCCGGAAAATCGGGCGAAGTTCCGATCGGATGCGTGGTGGTCCGCAATTACGAGGTCATCGCGACCGCCGCAAACCGGACGCTGACCGACCATGATCCGACCGCCCATGCCGAGATCATCGCACTGCGCGAGGCGGCCGCGAAGATCGGCAGCGAGCGCCTCGTGGATTGCGATCTCTACGTGACGCTGGAGCCCTGCACCATGTGTGCGGGCGCGATCTCGTTTGCAAGGGTCAGGCGGCTCTATTACGGCGCCGCCGATCCCAAGGGCGGCGCGGTCGAGTCGGGCGTGCGCTTCTTTGCCTCGCCGACCTGCCACCACGCCCCGGATGTCTATTCCGGCGTCGGCGAGAGCGAGGCGGCGCGGCTGCTGCGGGAGTTCTTTCGGGAACGGCGCTAATCGCCCGCGAAGAACTCGCGCAGCGCCTTTGCGGTCACCTCGGGGTTCTCCTCGGTGAGGAAGTGCCCCGAATCCACCGGCATGCCGTCGACGTTCGTCGCCCATTGCTTCCACGTGTCCAGCGGCGTCGCGGCGGCCTGGGCGATCCCGGCATTGCCCCACAGCGCCAGCATCGGGATCGTGATCTTCTTGCCGGCCTCGAAATCGGCCTTGTCCAGGTCGTAGTCGAAATAGGCGCCGGCGCGGTAGTCCTCGCACATGGCGTGGATGCGGGCGGGATCGCGGAACGGGGCGAGGTAATGCTCGAGCGCGCGCGGATCGATCGCGTCCAGCGTCTTCGCTCCTGTCTGGCTCGCCATCTTGAAGCGCAGGAAGAACTCGCCATTGCCCGAGATCAGCGTCTCCGGCAGCGGATAGGGCTGCGCCAGGAAGGTCCAGTGATAGATCTTCAGGGCATAGGCGCGGTTCATCCGCTCCCAGTAATTGTAGGTCGGCAGGATATCGAGCACGGCGAGCTTCGACAGCCGGCCGGGATGGTCGAGCGCGAGCCGATACGACACGCGGCCGCCGCGGTCGTGGCCGGCGAGCGCGAAGTGAACATGGCCGAGGCGCTCCATCGCCTCGACCATGGCCTTCGCCATCGCGCGCTTGCTGTAGGGCATGTGCAGCGCATCGCTCGCGGGCATGTCGGACCAGCCGTAGCCCGGCAGGTCGGCGATGATCAGCGTGAAGTGCTCGGCCAGCTCAGGCGCCACCTGGTGCCACATCACGTGGGTCTCGGAGAAGCCGTGCAGGAGCAGCAGCGGCGGGCCCTTGCCGCCGACGCGGGCGAAGATGCGGCCGAACGAGGTGTCGATCCATTCGGCGGCAAAGCCCGGATAGAGATCGGCGAGATCGGACATCTTCTTGCATCCTTGTTGGTCGGTCGCGGGGGCCTCGACAAACAAAGTTCGAAAACAACCCCATGCACAGTACCGGTATTATCATCGGGGCCACTAACCCCAACAACAGATTACATATTCTGGAACACGGATATGGCGGCGCGGTGACGTGAACGCGAGATTCCGGATCGGCGTGATGGCGCGCCCCATCCGGGGTGACGCGCTAATTTTTGGCCTTCTCCGCCTCCACCGCCTGCCAGCCGATGTCGCGGCGGCAAAAACCCTCCGGCCAGCGGATGCGATCGACGGCCTGGTAGGCGCGGGCTTGCGCCTCCGTCACGGTCGCCCCCAGCGCGCAGACGTTGAGCACGCGGCCGCCATTGGCGAGGATCGCGCCGTCCTTCGCCACCGTGCCGGCGTGGAAGATCTCGACCGTCTCGACCTTGGCCGCGTCGTCCAGCCCCTCGATGCGGGTCCCTTTTTGATAATCGCCGGGATAGCCCTTCGCCGCCATCACCACGGTGATCGCGGCTTCCTTGTGCCAGCGCAGGTCGAAATTCTTCAGCTGCCCGTCGCAGGCGGCGAGCAGCGCCGGCACGAGGTCGCTCATCATACGCAGCATCAGCACCTGGCATTCAGGGTCGCCGAAGCGGACGTTGAACTCGAACAGCTTTGGGCCTTGCGTCGTCAGCATGATGCCGGCATAGAGCACGCCGCGGAACGGCGTGCCGCGCTGCTTCATGCCTGATACCGTCGGCAGGATGATCTTCGCCATGATCGCGTCGTGGATGGCGGGCGTCACCAGCGGCGTCGGCGAATAGGCGCCCATGCCGCCGGTGTTCGGGCCGACGTCGTGGTCGAACACGCGCTTGTGGTCCTGGGCGGAGGCGAGCGGGATGGCCGTCTCGCCGTCGCAGAGCGCAAAGAAGCTGATCTCGCGGCCCGGCAGAAACTCCTCGATCACGACCTCCGCGCCGGCTTCGCCGAAGGCGCCCTCGAACATCATGGCGATGGCGTCCTCGGCCTCGCGCACGGTTTTGGCGACGACGACGCCCTTGCCGGCGGCGAGCCCGTCGGCCTTCACCACGATCGGCGCGCCCTGGCTCTGCACATAGGCGCGCGCGTTTTCGGGATTGGTGAACCGCTTGTAGGCGCCTGTGGGAATGCCGAATTCGGTGCACAGCGCCTTGGTGAACCCTTTTGAGCTTTCGAGCTGCGCCGCCACCTTGCTCGGCCCGAACGCCTTGATGCCGCTAGCCGTGAGATCGTCGACGATCCCGGCTGCCAGCGGCGTCTCCGGCCCGACCACCACGAGCTCGACCTTGTTCTGCTTGCAGAAGGCGATCACCGCGGCATGGTCGGCGACATCGAGCGCGACGCATTCCGCCTCCTTCGCGATGCCGGCATTGCCGGGCGCGCACCAGAATTTGGTCACCAAAGGAGAGGCCGCGATCTTCCACGCCAGGGCATGTTCACGGCCGCCGGAACCGAGCAGGAGAATGTGCATCGAAGGCTCAAGATAAGGGGTTTTGCTGGGGCGGAGGTCGCACGAATCGGGGTGGGTGTGAAGGGGGGCCCTGACGGAATTCGCCGCACCGGTGGAGATGATGGTCACGCCATCCTGAGGGCCGCAACTTTCGGTGGCGCTCTTCTGAAGGCTGTACTAGCCTGAACGGGGGGACATCACATGGCACGGTTTGGGTCCGTATTGCTTTGCTTGGTCGCTATGCTGCTGTCAGGCTGCATAACCACTGCCATGCAGGGTTACGCTGATCGAGATTTACCGGCGCGGCCCATACAACGCATGGCAGCTTACGTTGTCGCGCCTACAGCACTGGCTTCCAGCTTCCAGTCGAGCATCGCTGAGGAGTCGGCGAAGCGGGGTATTGGGGCCGAAGATGCGTACGCGCTCCTTCCACCGACGCGAACGTACACTGACGCGGAAATTCGGAAAATATTGGCTGACAACAGCGTCGATGCAGTTCTGATCATAAATGTAGGGGATACGGGCGTCGTCAAGGAATACGCTGGCACGTTCTTTCAAGGCCAATATTCGGGTTCGACCGATGTTAGCAGCACTGTTACACGCAACGGAAATATCTCCAATGTCTCTCTCGCAGGAAGTACGTCCGGAACGATGACCGGAACAGCAACCCCTATGCACAGATACAGCCGTCAAACGGTGTTCAAGGCACGCCTCGTTGATCCAGCTACCGCAAGAAACCTCTGGGTGGGGTCGGGAGAGGTAAGCGCGGGCGGCCGACTTTTCGTGGGAAACGGAAGCAGCGCATCAAGCTCTGTTTCTGCAATTTTTGATGATTTACGCTCCAAGAAGATAATCGGCGGCACCTCTTAGACGGCGAACGCCACAACAGAGACTGCGCATTTTCAAGGCGGTCGGCTTATTCTTTCCTGTCAATTCGTAGCATGCATTGATGATTGCAACGAAGGTATCCGACTCAAAGAGGCCCTCAATGTCGGACTCGTCCTTTCCAATAAAGTCCGCAATCGTGTAGACGCGGCCCTTCTTCAAAATCTCACTGCGCCGTAGATCTTCGATTTCCTTTGAAACGCCTTTTGTTTGGTTAGCGAGTACGGCAACATCAAGTTTGTTTCCGCCGAACAACGACACGAATGCACGCACATTGCCAATGCCGCCGGTTGGACACAATGTCCAGCGAGGGTCAAGGCCGGTACGTTTGCGCGCCTTCAGTGTATCGGAAAGCGCTTGCAAGCCCGTAGGATGGGTTGAGCCCTTGCGAAACCCATCGCCCCTGTTTCGTGATAAGATCGCATCATGACCGCGTACCGGCGCAACTTCGTTCAGGGTGGGCGTTTCTTCTTCACCGTCAATCTGGCGGCGCGGAGGCTAGCGTTGCTGACAGATCATGTCGAGGCGTTGCGCGCGGCGTTTCGCGAAACGCATCAGCGCCATCCATTCACGATCGATGCCGTCGTGGTACTGCCTGACCACATTCACACGGTGTGGACGTTACCGGAAGGTGAGGCCGATTTTGCAATGAGCTGGCAGCTGATCAAATCCACCTTTTCGCGCGGCCTGGGGCGCAACGAGGAGATATCCCAAGCCGCTTGGCCAAAGGTGAATGGGGCATTATGCAGCGTAGATGTTGGCAGCCCGTAGGATGGGTTGAGCCCTTGCGAAACCCATCGCACTTGTTTCGTGACAAGATCGCGTCATGACCGCGTACCGGCGCAACTTCGTTCAGGGCGGGTGTTTCTTCTTCACCGTTAATCTGGCGGAGCGGAGGCTAGCGTTGCTGACAGATCACGTCGAGGCGTTGCGCGCAGCGTTTCGCGAAACGCGCCAGCGCCATCCGTTCACGATCGATGCCATCGTGGTTCTGCCTGACCACCTTCACACCGTGTGGACGTTACCCGAAGGTGATGCCGATTTTGCAATACGCTGGCAGCTGATCAAGTCCACCTTTTCGCGCGGCCTGGCGCGCAATGAAAAGATATCCCAAAGCCGCTTGGCCAAAGGTGAACGGGGCATTTGGCAGCGCAGATATTGGGAGCATACCATTCGTGACGACGTCGATTTCGCGCGGCATGTCGACTATGTTCACATCAATCCGGTCAAGCACGGGCTCGTCAACCGGGTGCGTGACTGGGCGCCCTCCTCGTTTCATCGCCACGTCAAGCTTGGCGATTACCCGGTCGATTGGGCCGGCGATCAGTCGGATGACGGCCGCGATTACGGTGAGCGGGATAGAGCAGCGGTGGGTTTCGCAAGGGCTCAACCCATCCTACGAGCTGAGTCGGGAGGACACATGAGATCGACGGGCCTTTCCGCGGCAGAAAAAGCAGCGGTGACGGCTGCCTGCCAAGATCTGATCGACAACTTCCTGAAGCCCACCTTCCTGTCCACCATCCGGCCGACCCAGTTCAATTACCCCGTCGATATCCTGGGAAAGTGGCACGGGACCAAATATCGCTTCGTTCAACGCTATCGCTCCGGTTTCCCGGAGAATCTCGGCGAAGAGTTCGACGCCCCCTTCACCCGCCTCGACTGGATCAGTCGCAACCACTTCAATATCCAGTGGCACCGTCACACCGGAGAATGGTTCTTCCGACATCGCGGTCTTACGCTCGCCGAAGCGATGAACTTGCTAAGGTCCGACGGATTGCTCCATCCGCCTTGAGCATGTTCAGGCTGTAGGATGGGTTGAGCTCTCGCGACACCCATCACTCGTGTCTCTCGGCATTCAAAAGACATAACCGATCGGGCGCCATTCGCGCTTCGGCGTCACTTGCAGTCGGATGACAACCGCCAGGACCGATCCGGAACAGGAAAGCGATGGGTTTCGCAAGGGCTCAACCCATCCTACGAACTGCGCCAGCAGGATGTTCAGCGCGGACAGGCGTTCACCGCTGAACGGCTTTTCGCCGCTCGGGTGATCGGGTACATGAAGGCGCACGCCAACGTGTGATCCCGGCAGTGCACGTCAAAGGCCTGATGAATGAACCCTGAAAAGCCGCAGCCGGGCGCGCCCGCCCTGGAAAAGGGGCTGGACCTCCTTGAGGCGCTGGCGGGCGCTGCACGCGGGATGAGCCAGAAGCAGCTTGCCGAACGCGTCGGGCGCTCCGTCAGCGAGATCTTCCGGATGCTGGTGGCGCTGGAGCGGCGTGGCTATGTCGCGCGCGACCCCGCCACCGGCGAATACACCTTGACGCTGAAGCTGTTCCGGATCGCCTCGCAATTCCCGCCGACCGAGCGGCTGCTGAAGGCGGCGCTGCCGGTGATGGAGCAGCTGGCCTCGCGCGTGCAATTGTCCTGCCACCTGACGGTGCTGCACGGCGAGCAGTTCATGGTGATCGCCCGGATCGAGCCGGAATGGCTGATGGGCTGGTCGGTCAAGGTCGGCGCGGTGTTTCCGCTCACCCAGCAATACGCTTCAGCGAAGGTGCTGGCGGCCTTCCAGCTCGAGGGCCGGCGCCAGGAGCTGGCGCAGGTCATCGCGATCAATGACCGGATCAGCATCAAGAAGGCGCTTGCCGCGCTCGACCGCATTTCGGCGGAGGGCGGAAACTTCTCCAACGACGACGGCTATACGCGCATCCTTGCCTATAGCTGCCCGATCATCGAAGCCTCCGGCCGTGCGGTGGCCGCGATGACCGTCCCGCTGGTGAAGCAGGAACAAATTCTAGCCGCGGAAGCCAGCACCATCGCCGCCGAGCTGCGCAGCGCGGCCAGGATCGTCTCCGAGAAGATCGGCGGCGTTTCTTGACGCCATAGCCGACATTGTCGCCGCCGCAATGCCTGGACTTGGCGATTCCAGGAGAAGCCTTTGAGGGAGTCCCTATTATGATATCATGATCCGATGCTGCTTATTTTCATCTATGGGCAAGTCGCCTCAGGAAAACTGACTATCGCGCGCCATCTTGCCTCCGGGACAGGGATTGCGCTGTTTCACAATCACCTCGTCGTCGATGCAGTTGGCGCGGTGTTTCCGTTTGGCACGGAGGCATTCGCGCGTTTACGCGAACAGTTCTGGATGGCCGTGTTCGAGGAAGCTGCCAAGCAGAGGCGATCGTTGATATTCACATTCGCCCCCGAGCCAACGGTGGCTGGCGATTTTCCGGTCCGAGTACAAGAATTAGTCGAGCGCAATGGCGGTGAGGTCATCTTCGTAGCGCTTCACCTGGAACAGGCAGAGCAAGAGCGACGCCTGGTCGATGAAGATCGTGCTGCCTTCGGCAAGATGCGGGACCTGTCGCTACTGCGCACACTCCGACCGCAGTTCGATGCCTGCATGGCATCAATGCCTCAGCCCGCACTCACCCTTGATGCAGGTCATCTGAAGCCGTCAGAGAGTGCCGAGGCTATCTCAAGCCTGATCTCGGCAAAGCCTAAGCGAGAGACCTAGACTAAGCGTGATGAGATCAGGTTTGATTGCAACCTGGAGTCACCCTGTCTGTTTCTCTTCTGCGCTTTTTCCATCGGAGCTTTTCGCGCGCTCTTCGAAACGATCAGCGCTCTTGGCCAGATCGTGCCCCATCTTGCTCTCGTTTTTCGCTTCGTCCCTGGAAGTCGCTTCCCGCAAGCCTTCGGCGGCCTGTTGCCCCGCCTTTGATGATTTTCGTTCGTCATCCATTGGTGGCTCCTCCGCTGGTTGATCCCGGATTGGGCGTGCCAACGTTCCAATCAGATCACCTAAACATTGTTCCCGATTCCGTTGACGCTCTTAGTCGAGCCGCGGCACAGCCGGCATCGACGCGCTAAGCACGCTTCGACGCGAACCCAACAGCGCTCGAACGTCTGCCTCGGGTCAAGGCCGGCGTCGCCGGATCAGGCGACAAGCTCGGCTGCGGGCCAAAAGGCGACATTGTGAGTTTGATGTGTTAACAGCGCTCCATAGTTCACGCTCAAATGTTGGGTGCGATGTGTTGGAACGAAACTGCGATTTTGGCTGCCCGCCGGGAGATCCTCTGAGCTGCTGCCGGTTTGATGGACACCGGGATAAGCTAATCCCACCTTGCGCTCGAACTCAACCGGGCTGAGATAGCCGATGGTCGAGTGCCTGCGGATCGTGTTGTAAAATCGTTCGATGTAGTCGAACACATCGGCTCGTGCCTCGTCTCTGGTCCTGTAGGTTTTGCCTTCCGTCCGTTCGGTCTTGAGCGACGAGAAGAAGCTCTCCATCGCCGCGTTGTCCCAGACATTACCGGAGCGGCTCATGCTGCAGACGATGCCGTGGTCGGCCATCAAACGCTGGAACTGCTCGCTGGTGTACTGACTGCCCTGGTCGGAGTGGTGCAACAGTGCTTCCGGCTTGCCGCGTCGCCAGACGGCCATCAGCAGGGCATCGGTCACCAACTGAGCTGTCATGGCGGCGCTCATCGACCAACCCACCACCCGGCGTGAGAACAGGTCGATCACTGCTGCGACGTAGAGCCAGCCCTCGGCCGTCCAGAGATACGTAAAGTCGGCGATCCACTTCTGGTTCGGCCGCTCGGCAATGAACTGCCGGTCAAGGAGGTTCGCCGGCACGGTCTCGAGCTGTCGATCGCCACTGTCCTTCGGCAAGCGCCGGCGTCGCGGCCGCGCCCGCAAGCCTTGCAGGCGCATCAGTCGTTCGATTTGGTGGAGGCCACAGTCCGCCCCATCGGCAAGCAGATCACGCCACACCCGGCGCGCACCATAGGTGCGGTCGCTCGCCATGAAGCTTGCCTTCACCTTGCCGCCGAGCTCTTCGTCGCTGCGGGATCTGGCGCTGGGCGAGCGATTCAGCCAGGCATGGAATCCCGACCGCGACACCCCCAGCGCATCGCATAGCCATGCCACCGGCCAGATCGCCCGGTGCTTCGCGATGAAGACGAACTTCATATCGCTTCCTTCGCGAAGAAGGCTGCGGCCTTTTTTAGGATATCCCGCTCGGCCTTTAACTTGGCGACCTCACGGCGCAACCGCTCGATCTCCTGCTGCTCCGGCTTCATCTGCCCGTGGCCGGGAAAGGCCTGCACCGGATCGGAGCCGAACTCTTTCACCCATTTGCGCAGAACGTTCTCATGGACATCCAGGTCGCGCCCGGCCTGCGCCACCGACACCCCACGCTCCCTAACCAGCTTGACCGCCTCGATCTTGAACTCGCGACTGAACTTCCGTCTCTTCATCGTCCACCTCCGGCTTCATGAAACACCTAATCCCGGTGTCCATCAAACCGGCAGCAGCTCACTCACGACCGCGCAAGACATGCTTGCTCGAAGGCTCACTTACATCGAAGGTGCGCGGAGGATCGTTGCGCTTGCCATGGCTGCACGCCTCGATGAGCGAGACCCCGATCTGCTTGCCTTTGTTGGCATAGATTCCGAGACTGACGCATTGCCGTTTGGTGAGATGAGGAAGTATTGGCAGTCGACAGCCCTGGTGGCGCTACAGCCAGAGATCAACGAGAAGGAGGCTTGGGCTCGCGATATTGGCGAACCTCATTGTAAAAGCCTAGTCGTTCGCCTTTCAGATTAGCAGGTTGGCAGCCGCTTCTACTTTCGGGTCGCAAGTACATGCCCTACGCCAGCGTCATTCCGCCATCCACGACCCAGGCCGCACCGTTCACATGCGCAGCCTCGTCGGACGCCAGGAAAGCAACGATGTTGGCAACATCCTGCGGCCGGCCATGCGCCGTCGCACGGCTTTGGCGCAATGCAATGCCGCCCTCGCGCGCCTGGCCTTCCAATTCGCGGATCATGCGCGACTCCACCGGTCCGGGCAGAACGGCGTTGACCCTGATCCTCGTCCCGGCGACATCGAGCGCCGCCGTGCGTGTCAGCCCGAGCACGGCGTGCTTGGAGGCGACATAGCCGGCGAGCCCTGCGCGCCCCCGGATCGCCGAGGTCGATGCGGTGTTGATGATGGCGCCGGTCCCGCGCTGCATCATCCTCGCGAGCACGTGCTTGAGGCCGAGAAACACGCCCTTGACGTTCACCTGCAGCAATCGGTCGAACGTTTCGTCGGGGTATTCGTGAAGAGGAGCGACGACGCCCTCGATGCCCGCGTTGTTGGCGAAGATGCCGATCGGCCCCAGACGTGCTTCGGTGGCTTCGACGAAGGCGATCGTATCCGGCGCGAGGGAGACATCGGCGCGGATGGCGAGCGCCCTCGCCCCGCCCTGCTCGACCAGTTGCGCGGTGGCGCGTGCGGCCGCCTCGTCGCGGTCGACGATCGCGACCGCATCGCTCATCCGCGCCAGACTCAGCGCAATGGCGCGCCCGATATCGCCCCCGCCGCCGGTGACGAGCGCGACCGGCGGCCGGTCCGTGCCGCTCACGATTTCAGGAACTCGCAGCCGCCTTCCGCCAGCGGCCGCCAGGCCTCGGACGGCGCAATGGTCTTGACCAGCTTGTAATAGTCCCAGGGATATTTGGAATCACCGGGAGTCTTCACCTCGAACAGGTACATGTTGTGCAGCTTGCGGCCGTCGGCGCGCACGCTGCCCTTGCCGAACAGCGGATCATCGGTCGGCAGCTTCTTCATCTGTTCGACCACCGCCTTGCCGTCGCTGGAGGCGCCGAGCGCATCGACGGCTTTGAGGTAGTGCAGCGTCGTGGCATAGGCGCCCGCGTGCAGCGCGGTCGGATAGCGGCCGCTGTTGCGCGGAGCGAAGCGCTTCGTCCATGCGCGCGTATCGTCATTCAGATCCCAGTAGAAGGATTCAGTGAACTGCAACCCTTGCGCAATCTTCAGGCCGAGCGAATGCACGTCGCTGAGATACAGCACCGTCGCGACCACGCGCTGGCCGCCTTGCGGAATGCCGAATTCGACCGCCTGCTTGATGGAATTGATGGTGTCGCCGCCGGCATTGATCAACGCGATGATCTCCGCCTTCGACGACTGGGCCTGCAACAGGAAGGAGGAGAAGTCCTGCGTGTTGATGGGCGTGCGGACCCCGCCGAGAACCTTGCCGCCGGATTTCTGCACGACGTTCTTGATGTCGCCTTCCATGGCATGACCGAAGGCGTAGTCGGCGGTGAGCAGGAACCAGCTCTTGCCGCCGCTCTCGACGACGGCGCGCGCAACGCCCGACGAGAGCGCGTAGGTGTCGTAGGTCCAGTGCACGAGATTGGGCGAGCAGGACTTGCCGGTCAGGTCCGACGACGAGGCGCCGGACACCAGCAGGGTCTTGTTGTTCTGCTGCACGACGTTGCGGACCGCGAGGGCGACGGCCGAATTCGGCGCATCGACGATGACGTCGACACTTTGCCGGTCGATCCACTCGCGCGCGATGTTGGCGCCGAGATCGGCCTTGTTCATGTGGTCGCCGCTGATGATCTCGATCGGCCGGGTCAGCTTTGGACCCGAAGCCTGGAAATCCTCGACCGCCATTTTGGCCGCCAGCAGCGAGCCCGGGCCGGTGACATCGGCATAGAGGCTGGACATGTCCGTCAGCACGCCGATGCGGAGCGGCTTCGTCTCCTGCGCCCGTGCACCGAGGCCCGTCATGCCCAGCGCCAATCCGCCGGCGCCGGCCAGCAGCCGGCGGCGGCTCACCCGAAATCGTCCTTCCATGTCGAATCCCTCCTTTGCCTCGTGCGTGTTTCTTCCCGCTATTCGCCGCCCGCACGTACATGGCGCGCAGGCTGATCTTGTTGGTTAGGGAATGAGCCGCTCGATGAGCCGCCGGTCCTCGACCTCGAAGCCGCCGCCATAGACCTCCGACACCATGAAATGCGCGCCGAGGATTTCCGGCTCGAGTTCGGCAATCGGATCGTACTCGCTGGCGTGCAGCGTCATCGCGGCGCGACCCGGCACGGGCTTGGAGTATTTCAACGGCGTGCGGCGATAAGCGATGTCCGCATAGGCGATGCCGAGGCGCTCAGGATGCGGCAAACGGCGCACATGGATCTCGCCGGCCGGCAGTTCGTCGCCATCGACGATACGGACGACGGGCGCGGATGCATCCGGCGTGAAGGCGAAATCGGCGAGTGGAATTCCGCGGCGCCGGACCCACCCGGTGATCGAGCCGTCCGGATGCTCGTCGAAGGCGTAGTGGGCATCCTTCTTGGTGTAGCCGAACACCTCGCGTCCGGCACAGATCCCCATGGGATCGCTGCAATACATGAAGATGTGCGTTTCGGTGAACAGCCCTTTGTAGCGCACGGGCACCGAGATCATCAGATCGAACATCTCGCCCGCATGGACAGCTAGGGAATGGCCGGGCGAACGCATGAAGCGGAAGGCGACGCGATCACTCGCAATCTCGAACGGCGTGTCCGCAAGCAGGGCGGCGACCTTGCCCGGCGCGACACGGGTCATGATCTCCACGGTCCGCAAGGTGCAGCCCCACTCCACCGGGTAAGCCGGCGAATAGGGCGGATTGACCCCGCTGTTCGGCTTGAGCCGGTACTGCGCAAACATGCGTCGACGTGGATCGTTGGGATCGGCCAGGGTCATCGGGTCCGCTTCCTTCTCTTCATTCATATATGATTTTATACTTTCATATATGAAATCAGAGACGAGTCAAGCAGCCCCCGCGGAAGCGGTTCCACGGCTCATCGAATCGATTGGCGCTGGCCTGCGAAAATCCTTAACGTCGGGTCTGATCCCAAAATGCCGAATCATTTGCCGATGCCGCCTGCGGAACAACTGAACAACGCCTTCGAATTCACCGTCTCCGAGCTCTCCCAGTCCCTGAAGCGGACGGTCGAGGACACCTATGGCCATGTCCGGGTCCGCGGTGAGATCTCGGGGTTCCGCGGCGCCCATTCCTCCGGCCATTGTTATTTCGCGCTCAAGGACGAGAGCGCCAAGATCGAGGCGGTGATCTGGAAGGGCGTGCACGGGCGGATGCGCTTCAAGCCCCAGGAGGGGCTCGAGGTGATCGCCACCGGCAAGCTGACGACCTATCCGGGCTCCTCGAAATACCAGATCGTGATCGAGGCGCTGGAGCCGGCCGGCATCGGCGCGCTGATGGCGCTGATGGAGGAGCGCAAGAAGAAGCTCGCCGCCGAAGGGCTGTTCGACGAGGCGCGCAAGCAGCTCTTGCCCTGGCTGCCGGAGGTGATCGGCGTCGTGACCTCGCCGACCGGCGCCGTGATCCGCGACATCCTGCATCGGCTGGAGGACCGCTTTCCCCGGCGCGTGCTGGTGTGGCCGGTCAAGGTGCAGGGCGACGGCTCGGCCGAGCAGGTCGCGGCCGCCATCCGCGGCTTCAACGCGATTGCCCCGGGCGGCAGGATTCCGCGCCCCGACGTCCTGATCGTCGCGCGCGGCGGCGGCTCGCTGGAGGATCTCTGGTCGTTCAACGAGGAGATCGTGGTGCGGGCCGCAGCCGAGAGCATGATCCCGCTGATCTCGGCGGTCGGGCACGAGACCGACATCACGCTGATCGACTTCGTCGCCGACAAGCGCGCGCCGACACCGACGGCGGCGGCCGAGATGGCGGTGCCGGTGCGCAGCGAATTGTTCGTCGAGGTCGCCGATCTCGGCCGCCGCACCCGCGCCTATTGGCAGCGTGCCCAGGAGAGCCGCCGCAGCGAGCTGCGCGCCGCCGCGCGCGCATTGCCGGCGGCCGGCGATCTGCTGGCGATCCCGCGGCAGCGGCTGGATTCGGCGGGCGCTTCGCTACCCCGCTGCCTCAAGGCCAACACGCATGCGCATTTCCGCCGGTTCACCGCAGCCAGCTCAAAGCTGACGCTGCGGGTGCTGCACGGGCAGATCTCGCAGGCCGATCATCGCCTCACCGTTTGCGGCGAGCGGCTGGGCCTGTCCGCGCGCTCGCTGCTGCGGCAGCGGCGTGACCGCTTTGCCGGGCTTGAAGTACGGCTGCGTGCCTCGAAGCTTTCGAATGCGCAAGCGCAGCGCAACGCGATTGCCCGCCAGCGCGAGCGCACACATCGTCTGGCCGAACGCGCGGGGCGAGCGCTTGCGACGCTGCTGCACCGGCTGGACACGCGGGTCGAGAACAGCGGCAAGCTGCTTTCCGCGCTGTCCTACCGCAGCGTGCTCGCGCGCGGCTTCGCGCTGGTGCGCGACGAGGCCGGCCATCCCGTGCATGCGGCTGATACGATCGGTCCCGGCGCACGCGTCGAGATCGAGTTCGCGGATGGTCGCGTCGGCGCAACCGCGGATGCGGATCGCGCGGCCCCCGCGGCAACGCGCGCGCCGCCGCAACCCAAGCCGGCCGTGCCGGAGACAAAGCCCGCGCCGAAGCGCGTGGCCAAGAAGGTGGATCAGGGCAGTCTGTTCTGAGGCGAGAGGACGGCAAGTGTAGGCATGATCGACCCAAACCTCGCAAGACGATGTGGACGCAACGCGTCCTACCGGCAGGACAGTCCCGCGTCGATCGTGGTCCAGAAGCCGCAATGTTCCGGCGCCAGCATTGGCGCGCCGGCGCGGGCTTCGAACAGAAAGATCGCCACGGTGAAGACGATCAGGGCGGAGGCGAACAGAACGATGCGGTTGCGCATGTGAGATCGGTTTAACCGCCATCGTGGTCGAATGATGGCACGGTTCACGGCCAAAGCCGGCGCGGCATGGGTCCGTAGATTGACGGTCGGCCATGTTCCGTGCAGGGCGGTGGTCGATGCGGGGCTGCCCGCCTGACGTTGTTCCCAGGGCGGCCCCGCCTTCGCTCTACCGAGCTACGGCGCGGCAGGCCCACTCCTCCGCCTCACCGGGCCAGCCAGCGCGCGACATCCTTCTGCGATTCAGCATGCGCCTCGGCGTCCATACCGAAATCGCCGCGCTCGGGCGCAGCGGCGTCGCGGCTGCCGGCAGATGCGTGCAGCGGCATGTTGGCGCGGTCGAAATCGTGATCGGCGCCGGGATAGACCACGATGCGCGCGAGCGCGCTGCGGCCGCGCGCGCCGTCCACCATCTGGCGGCAGGCCGGCGGCGACGACACGTCGTCATCGGCGCCGATCAGCACAAGCGTCGGTACCCGCGTGCTCCACCCCAGACCCGCCGAGATCCGGCAATCCGGATAGAACGCGATCGCGGCGCGGAAATCCGGACTGAGATCGCGCGCTGCGCTTTGCGGGCGCACGGCCCAGAGCAGCGCACTCGCGCCGTTGGCCCAGCCGATCAGGCTGACGCGGTCGTGCGCCACCCAGGCCTGCTTCATCAGCCAGGCGCGTGAGGCCGCGATATCGGCGACGCGCTCGCGCCGCGCTTTGACATGCATCTCCCTGACGCGGCATTGCGGCCCGAGCTCGCGCGAGCCGTAGCTGTCCGGCAGCAGCACGGCGTTGCCCGCCTTGAGCAGGCGCTCGGCCCAATCCCGATAGCGCGGCAGCACGGGATCGGAATGGCCACCAAGGCCGCCGCAGCCATGCAGCGCGATCACGGTCGGAAACGGGCCGGCGCCCTCGGGCTTGTAGAGCTGCGCATGGAGGACCCCGGACGCGAGCGGAATGTCGACCGGCTGCGGCGCCGGTGTGGCGTGCGCGGTCGATATCAGCAGCGTCAGGAGCAGGGCGGTCAGTCGAAGGCGCATCGGACTCTGCCGTATCAGGTGCCGGAACCAGCGATCCTTCGCTCGAGGCCTTATCACGCAGAAACGGCGGTAAAACATCACGAACCGGTGGGTTTGACGGGCGGACAAGCCACCCTATCTATGCTACATCCAATCCAACACATTCTGCCCTCCAGGGTTTTCCCGGGAGAGGCCTTCCACGGAGACTTTCGACCGTGCTGAACAAGTTCGGCCCCTCGGGCCATGGCGAAGCGCAGGTGCAGTATCTCGACGGCGATTTCCGCGTCATCTCGCCGGGGACCTTCGTGCGCTGCGCGATCACCGACACGCGGATCCCGCTCGACGAGTTGAAGTACTGGAGCGTGGATCTGCAGGAGGCCTATGCCACGCCCGCCGCGGTGCTGCAACGGCATTTCCCCGGCGCGCTCAAGCCGCAGCCGTGACGTCCGCGGCTCGCGGCTATTCCTGCGCCGTGCCATCCGACGAGCCCGCGCAGGTCTTGATGAAATCCTTCCGGGCCTCTCCGACCACTTTCTGATCGATCGCCTGCTTCAGGCAATCGACCCGCGCCTGCGCCATGCAGAGCTGCAGCTGGTCGTGCCTGTCTTGTCCCTTCAGGTATTGCGTCGTAGCCAGGCACGTGACCCGCTTGGTTGCGGGAACCGGCACCGTCGCTGCTGGCGCAGCGGACGGCGTCGTCTGTGCAGCAAACACAGGCGCAATGATCAGACACACAAGGCTGGCGGCGACAGTCGCAGACGGAAATTTCATCGCATTCTCCCGATCGTCCGAACCGATAGAAGTTTCGCGATGAATGCCGCCTGAATGACGGGCAGCAGCGCGGGCGGTGCAGCTTGTGACGAAACACGGGGAGTGTGTCGCGTCCCGACGATGTTCGCGCGCCTGATCCGGCGTCTCGCAGCCGAAATGATCTCCGTCGCGCCGCTCCGAGTTGCATCGGACAGCTACGTGCACTCCGCGGCGAGTCATTCGCGCTGTGGTTGGATTCTTCGGCACCGTTCGGCGCCCTTAAGTTGTTTGACGAAGTCTTGGCGAAACAGAGTGCTGCTAAAGTGCATGTTAGGTAATCAGCCCTGTTGTTTTGATCGCACAGACAATCAATCGGCCATCGAGCTTCGGAATTTACACAGTCTGTGAACGGGCTCATACCGAAGAGCCATCTGGCGGGCTATGATCATCTCGAAAATTCGCGGTGGAATATCTGTAAATTGAGAGTCAAATGATGGGGGTGATCATGCCCGCCATACTAGACCTGCTCTATCGTGAATATTGCCGCGCTCGTCTCGCTGAGATGCGCAAACAGCTTTTGATCGCAGCTAAACGCTCCGAAACTCTCGAAGCGGATCATCATCCTGCGAAGCAGGGCGACGATGAGGGAGCGGACGCACACCGCAAGACCGGTCAGGGCATGCCGAACTGAAGCGGCCCAAGACCGGCGATCACTCCCGCATGGCGGCGACCAGGCAACTGGCGAACAGTTTGGGAGTCAGCAATGAACGCACCGCAGTACTATACTGTCATCGTGGCCTGCATCTCGTGCGTGACCATCATCGGATTGATGGCCGTCGGGGTGTGGTGAGCAGGGCCCTCGCCTCGTTGGAGACATGGTTCTGACTTCGACATGAGCACAGCCGCCGCGTCGTTCGGCTGCGGCGGCTGCGCGTTGGATCCGGATATCAGCTTCCAGGCGGGGTATACGAAGTACGCAGCTTCGCCGCGTTCTGACGGACCTGCTTGATCTCGTCCTGCGTGAACAACCGGACCAGTTTCACGTTCTGCAGCGTGCCCGCCGTGACGGTGAGACCTGAAATGGCCGGAGCCGCACTGGGATCAGGCACATCGAAAATCACCAGGACGCCTGGGCCGTCGGCCGCGACGCTGTACATCGAGATCAGCTTTCCGCCGGCCGCTTCGATGAGTTTTCGGGCTGCCTCCTGGCGATTGGTCGTGGGATTCTCCAAAATGGCATTGAGAGCGCGTGGCGTGTATTGTCCGGTGAGGCAAAAATGCATGACAAATTCTCCTCTGAACTATTGGCAATAACCCTCCGTGCCGTTCCGAACTGATCGTTACGGCCGCTGCAACTGACATGATGAAGATTTCATTGCCCGCCGTGGGCATCAACGCCGTCGATGATTGCCGGGAGTTCGGCACGTCCCGGTGACGGCTCTCATGAAAGGCTACATCAACTGCCAAGAGCGCGGAAGAGAATTCGTCACCCGCGACACGTCGCTGTATGAGCTATGGCAGAGACGCTTGCCTAGTGCACGAGATCATCGCCTGCTGAACCGCCGCTCGCGCGCCTTGTAGAGATGATCGCTGATCAGTTGCCGCAGCTTTGCCGGCTCGTCGAACTCGAGCTGAACGGCAAACGGCACGACGCCGTCGGGCACGTCCGTGCGGCCACGCAGGCGTGCAAGATCCTTTTCCGTCGTCACCAGCGTGAGCTGCTCGCGCTGGGCCTCCGCTGCGAGAGCTGCGATCTCGACTTGCGAAAACACGTGATGGTCGGCGAAGCCGCGCGTGCGCACGACCTCGATCCCGCTGGCGCGCAAGCTGCGGAAGAAGCGCTCGGGGTCCCCGATGCCGGCGAAGGCGAACACCTTCTTGCCAAGAAGCTGCGCGACCGAGCCCGCATTGGGCTTCAGGCGTGCCCGCATCTCCGGCTTGTCGCGCTTGGCGAGCTCGGCCGCGACATCGTTGGCGGCGCGGCCATCGCCGATCAGCACCAGCGCGTCGGTGCGCGCGAGCTGGGCCTGCAGCGGCGCGCGCAGGGGGCCTGCGGGAAACACCTGGCCATTGCCGAGACCGCGCTCGCTGTCGATCACGATCAGGGACGCGTCTTTCAGAAGGCCCGGGTTCTGAAAGCCGTCGTCCATCACGATCACGGTGGCGCCCTGCGATTTCGCCAGCGCGACCCCGTCGAGGCGGTCGCGCGCGACTGCGACCGGGACGTCGCGCGCCATCATCAGGGGCTCGTCGCCGATGTCGGATGCGGTGTGACGCGCGCGGTCGACCATCACCGGCCCCTTCAGGTGCCCGCCGTAGCCGCGGCTGAGCACGACCGGCGTCTCGCCGAGCTCGCGAAGCAGCTTCGTTAGCGCCAGCACGGTCGGCGTCTTGCCGGCGCCGCCGACATGATAGTTGCCGACGCAGATCACGGGAATGCCGGCGTCCACGCCGGCGCGCTGCATGCGCCATGCGGTGACGACGCCGTAGAGCGCACCCAGCGGAAAGAGGACATGCGATAGCGGGGAATGTGGCCGGTACCAGAAGGCCGGCTCACGCATTCGCGGCCCCCATCTCGATCCGCAACTGCAGCAGATACGGCTCGAGCGCGGTCATGGTGCGATCGAGCGCACCGCCGAGCTGCTCGACCACGCCCGAGCCTGCGCGTTGCATCTTGTCGCGCACGGTCGGCTCGGCCAGGAGCAGGCCGAGCTGCTTGACCAACGCCTCCTGTGTATCGGCCTCGCGCGCTCCGCCGCTCCCGTCGAGCGCTTCATAGACATCGGCGAAATTGAAGACGTGCGGACCGTGGACGATCGCAGCGCCAAGCTTGATCGCCTCGATCGGATTCTGGCCGCCATGGTGGATCAGCGACCCGCCCATGAACACGATCGGCGAGAGGCGGTAGAACAGGCCGAGCTCGCCCATGGTGTCGGCAACATAGACATCGGTCGTGGCCGTCGGCAGCTCCTCGCGCGAGCGCAAGCTCGGCTTCAGGCCGGACGCCGTGACCAGGCCTGCGATCGCGGAGCCGCGATCCGGATGGCGCGGCACGATCACGGTGAGAAGCTGCGGGAAGAAACCAACGAGGCTGCGATGCGCCGCGATCAGCATCTCGTCCTCGCCCGGATGGGTCGAGGCCGCGACGATGATCGGACGCCCGCGCGTCATCGCCATCAGCCGTTCGAGCTTTGCGGGATCGGCCGGCGGCGCCGCCACGTCCAGCTTCAGATTGCCCGTGGTGACGACGTTGCGGCCGCCGAGCGCGGAAAAGCGCTCGGCATCAGTCCTCGACTGCGCAAGACAAATGTCGAACCGCGACAGCAGCGCCGAGATGGTGCCGTGCATGCGGCGCCAGCGCGGGAAGGAACGCGGAGACATCCGCCCGTTGATCAGCACCATCGGCATCCGGCGCGCCGCGCCGGCGAGGATCAGGTTCGGCCAAAGGTCGGATTCGATGAACAGGGCCAGCGACGGCTTCCAGTGATCGAGGAAGCGCGCGACATAGCGCGGAGAGTCATACGGCACGTACTGATGGATGACGTCAGGCGGAAAGCGCTTCGCCACCACCGCCGCCGAGGTGACGGTGCCCGAGGTGAGCAGGATGCGCAGATTGAGATCGCGCAGGCGCCCGATCAGCGCCGCCGCGGCCAGCACCTCGCCGACGCTGGCGCCGTGGATCCAGATCAGCGGGCCATGCGGCCGCACGTCACCGGACAGCCCCCGCCGCTCGCCGACGCGCGCGGGATCCTCCTTGCCCTGCTTCAGCCGCCGCTTGATCAGCGCAGGCGCAAGCGGCACCAGGCCGGAGGCCAAGCGCCGATACATCCGCAGCGTGATCGGCAGCGCAATGGGCAGCGACTTAGGCATGTTCCGGTCCCCGACGACCGAGTTGGGCGTAGGCGCGGCGGGTCGCTTCGTTCAACGTGTCTTCCAGCTCCTGGCGCAATGCTTCCATCGTGGCGGCGTCGGCATCCGGAGGAACGTGGATTTCCTTGATGCCGACCAATGCGCCGCGCCCGAACGGCAAATTGATGGTGGTGCGGTCCCAGTTCTTGAGCCGGACGAAGCGGCTGGTCGCCATCGCGAAAGGCATGATCGGCCGCCCCGATTCCCGTGCCAGCATGATAATGCCGAGCCCCGCCACGCGCGAGCGCTTGGGGACATCGGCGGTCAATGCGACATTACAACCGGCCTGGAGCGTCCGCACCATTTCCTTGAAGGCGCCCACACCTCCCTTGCGATGGAACGCCCCGCCATGGTCGCCGGAGCCGCGGATGGTGCCGATGCCGAGCCGTTCCGCCGCGATCGCATTGAACTCGCCGTCGCGATGGCGGGAGATCAGGACCTTGGCCCGATAGGAGGCCTTGTCCCGGTTCTTGATGAAGGGTGTCAGGAAATGCTGGCCGTGCCAGAACGCGAAGATCGCGGGGAGTTGCGGCTCGACGCGTTCATAGACGTCCGGGGGATCGAACGTGAACCTGTTGGTCCGCCAGACCAGACGCAGATATTCGGCCGCCAGGACCCCGACGGCACGCTGAAGCCAGCTGCTTCGCAGCGTATTGCGAAGCAGTCTTTTCAACGCGCCGGTTCTTGATTCGGGTCGAGCAGCCGGTGGAGATGGACGATGAAATAGCGCATCTGTGCGTTGTCGACCGTGCTCTGCGCCTTGGCGCGCCAGGCGGCATAGGCGGCCGCATAGTTCGGATAGAGGCCGACGATCTCGACGTCGTCGAGATTCTTGAAGGTGTTGCCCTTGAGATCGACGAGCTCGCCGCCGATGACGAGGTGAAGCAGTTGTTGCGGGGCACTATCTGGCATGAGTTCTATTCCTAACGGGCTGCCCGGCAAAGCAGTGTCCGACAAGCACGACGAAGCGCTTCACGGCAAGGGACGGTTGCGAAAATGCGCGACAATGCCCGCATGACGATCGCGTCCCGCTGCCACCAGCACCCCGTGCGCCACTTCCCGGCGGTTGTAGAGGATGGGTTCTCCGGAGAGATTGCTCATCCTACCATCCGCTTCCTGCACGATCAAATCGGCCGCCGCAAGGTCCCAGTCATGGCTATTGCCCCCCGCAAAAGCCGCATCCAGCGCGCCATGGGCGACCCGGCACAGCCGCAGCGCCAGCGAGCCGATTCGCCGATGCAGCTTGATTTCGCCGAGTGACGGCTTCAGGCGCTCGACCAGCGGCTTCGGGCCGGCGACGCGGGCGAAGTCGAGCTCGGATCCGGACGTCGCCCTCACCGGCTTGTCGTTGAGCGTCGTGCCCTGGCCGCGCACTGCGAAGAAGAACTCGTCGCTCGCTGGTGCAAACACCGCGGCAAGAACGGGCGAGGCGTCCTCCACCAGCGCCACACTGACGCACCATTCGTCATGACCGCCCAAATAATTGCGCGTGCCGTCGATGGGATCGACGATCCATGTCAGCCGCCGCGACAGCCGTGCGGCATCGTCGGCGCTCTCCTCGGACAGCCAGCCATAGTCGGGTGTCGCGGCGCGCAGGCGCGCTTCGAGGAGATCGTTGACCGCGATATCGGCCTCCGACACCGGCGAGGACGCGCCCTTGGTCCACTTCCTCAGCTCGGTGCCAAACATCGACTGCGCGAGCGCACCCGCCTCCCGCACCGTGTCCTTCAGCAGCGCCGCGTCGCGAGTCAGGATAGTGTTGTCGAGGGAGTTCGCGTCACCGTCCGCCAAGCGTCAGACCCTCGATGCGCACCGTCGGCGCATTGATGCCGTAGCGGAATTCGAGATTGTTCGCGGGCTGCATCGAGTTGAAGATCTCGAACAGATGGCCGGCGATCGTCACCTCGCTGACGGGATAGGTGATCTCGCCGTTCTCGATCCAGAAACCGGAGGCGCCGCGGCTGTAATCGCCGGTGACGCCGTTGACGCCGGAGCCGATCAAATCGGTGACATAGAACCCCTGCTTGATATCGGAGATCAGCTCGGCCGGCGTTGGCGCGCCGGCCTCGAGATGCAGATTGTACGGCCCGGGCGAGGGAGAGGAGGAAACGCCGCGATGGGCATGGCCGGTCGTGGTGAGGCCGAGCTCGCGCGCCGTCGCGCAGTCGAGCAACCAAGTCGTCAGCACGCCTTCATCGACCAGCGCGGTCCTCTTCACCGCGACGCCTTCGGCGTCGAAGGTCTGCGAGCGCAGGCCGCGCCGGCGCAGCGGATCGTCGATGATGCGAATGTTCTTCGCGAAGAGCTGCTGGCCGAGCTTGTCCTTCAAGAAGCTGGTCTTGCGCGCGATCGAGGCGCCATTGATGGCGCCGACGAGGTGGCCGACCAGGGAGCCGGCAACGCGCGGATCGAACACGATCGGCACCTTGCAGGTCTCGACCTTGCGCGGATTGTAGCGCGCCACGGTGCGCTCGCCGGCGGAACGGCCGACGGTTTCCGGCGACAAGAGATCGGCGCCGTGCGGCGCCGAGGTGAAGTCGTAATCGCGCTCCATGCTGGTGCCTTCGCCCGATATGGCGGTCGCGGAAATGCCCTGGCTGGAGCGGAGGTAAGAGCCGTGGAAGCCGGTCGAGGTGACGAGCACCATGCCGCCGATGCCGGCGGAGGCCGAGGCGCCGCCGGATTTGGTCACACCCTTCACGCCGAGCGCCGCGGCTTCGGCCGCGAGCGCGCGGCGCTCGAGCTCGGCGGTCGCCGGCACGGCGGGATCGAGCAGGTCGAGATCGGGGAAGTCGCGCGCGAGCAGCGCGGGATCGGCGAGCCCGACATATTTGTCGCTAGGTGCAACCTTCGCCATCGCGACCGCGCGCTCGGCAAGCTTGGTGACGGCGTCACCGCTGACGTCGTTGGTGGAGACCACCGCCTGGCGTTGCCCGACCAGCACGCGCAGACCGACGTCGTCGCCCTCGGACCGCTCGGATTCCTCGACACGGCCGTCGCGGACCTCGACGCCGTGCGAGACGCCGCGCACCGCGACCGCATCGGCCGCATCCGCGCCGGCGCGCCTGGCCGCCTCGACCAGCCGCTGCGCGAGATCGGAGAGCGCGGACTGATCGAACAGGTCGCGATTGGCCTGCGACGATGTTTGGGTCGAAAGCGTCGAGCTTGGTGAAGAGTTCACGAACGAAATCCTGTTGGGGCGGGGTTCGGGACCGGAACCCACAGATGTGCCCTGATAGCGCGGACTTCAAGCATTTTCAGCCGCCAAAAGCTCAGATTCGCAGCTTCGGCGCAACGTCTCGTCAATCATGCGCGCCAAGGTCTTGTCAATCATGAGCAGCAGTGACGGTGGGTTAACCAGGCTTTTTAAGCGGTTTCGGAAAGGCGCGCGCTAAGGTCCTCGCATCGACCGGGAACATAATCCCGGCGGGGAGAACTAAGCCGTGAGGCGTCAAACAGCAACATGCGGGGTTGCTCCCGCCGGGTCGAGCCGCTCCTTGCGGCTCGACCCCCTTTCCCTTCCGGTCCGCTTCGATGCGCATGACCCGCGCGCCGACGGACATGTCAGGCAGATCGAGCTTCATCGCGAGCGCGTCGTGCTGCGCCGGGCCGTCCGCGGCATGCAGATGGCGATCAACGTCCGCGTTGCCGACTTCACCGGCGTCGCTTTGCGCGGCAATGACGAAGCACAGACGCTCGTCCTCGTGCATCGCGATCCCTCGCTGTCCATTCCACTGCTGGTTGGCGCCGATGCCGACGAGATCGCGCAAGCCTGGGCGATCTGGAGCGAGCTCTTCGCGCTGCCACAGCTCGACGAAGGCACTCGCAAGCCCGCGCCGCGCCGCCGCCGCGCCAACGCGATCCGCGCCCGCCGCCCGAAATTCCTGATGCGCCGGCGCACCGGCATGGCGCGGCAGCTGCCGATTCATCGCGGCGAGCGCGAGATCATCGCAAGGAATTGAAGGTGCCGCAGGGTGGGTTAGCCGTAGGCGTAACCCACCAAGGTCTACCCGCATGGAAAGCAAAGTGGTGGATTACGCTGCGCTAATCCACCCGACGCCTTCGCGTCAGGCCGCCCGCAGCACCGCGTCCACCAGCAATCCCGCAAACAGCAGCAAGCCTGCATCGCGGTTCGACTTGAACAGGCGCAGGCACAGTTCGGGATCCTCGATCTTCAGGCGAACGATCTGTGAAGCCAGATGCACGGCAAAGGCCCCGAGCCCGAGCCAGGCCGGCCAGCGCACATCGCCGGAGGCCAGCGCGATGCCGATCAACGTCACCGCGAGCCCGTAGAAGAGGATCAGCGCCTGGTGCGTGTGCGCGCCGAACAGGCGGGCGGTCGACTTGATGCCGATCAGCGCGTCGTCTTCGGCGTCCTGATGCGCGTAGATCGTGTCATAGCCGATCACCCAGGAAATCGCGCCGGCATAGAGCACGAGCGCTGTGACGTCGATGCGTCCGAACGTGACGGCAAATCCCATCAAGGCGCCCCATGAGAAGGCAAGCCCGAGCACGATCTGCGGCCACCAGGTGATGCGCTTCATGAAGGGATAGATCGCGACGATCAAAAGCGAGGCGATGCCGGTCGCGATCGCGAACCGGTTGAATTGCAGCAGCACCAGGAGGCCGATCAGCGCCTGCGCGACCATGAAGGCCAGCGCCTGCTTCGTGGTCACCTGCCCTGACGGCAACGGCCGCGAGCGCGTGCGCTCGACCTTGTCGTCGAGATCGCGGTCGGTGATGTCATTCCACGTGCAGCCCGCCCCGCGCATCACGAAGGCGCCGATGAAGAACAGCACGATGGTAAGAGGCAGGCCGCGGACGTCGTGCGCCATGCCGGCCGCGAGCGCCGCCGACCACCAGCATGGCATCAGCAGAAGCCAGGAGCCGATCGGGCGGTCGAAGCGTGACAGGCGCAGGTAAGGCCGCGCCCAATGCGGCGCGAGCGTATCGACCCAGTTGCCGGTGGAATCGGCAACGCGGGCGGATGCGCTAGTGCCCAGTTTTCGAAGTTCGTATTCCATCGCGGCGTGTTCCGGTACGAACTTCGAAAACTACAAGGGCACTAGCAAGAAAACTTTAATTCACGTGCCGCTTATCGATTTGAAGTTCCTATGAGGATCTCGCGGCTAGCATCGTAGGAACTTCAAATCGGCGGCACGTGTATCATCGGGTCAGGACGTTGCCGTTGAGCGTATCGAAAGTGCTGCCGCCCTTCCTGCCGGCATTGGCCTCAGGCGCCGAGCCCGAACCCAGTACCTCGCTCAGCGACGGGCCGGCCGGACGCGCCTGTTGCTGCTGCATCTGCAGCGCGACGTTGCAGACCTTCGTCGCCATGGCCTCCGTGTTCTTGTGACCGTCCTTCATCTGCGCGCCCACCTGCGGCGGGATTCCGCATTTGGCGGCATGGGTCTCGATGTACTTGATCATCTTGGTCTCAGCCTGGCTGAAATTGCGAATCAGCTTGCAGGCCTCGTCCGGCGGCGCGTGACGGTCGCTCGCCGCCTTGATCAGCTTGCCGCGCTTCTCGGCTTCTTCGCGCAGGGGCATGAACGCCTTCATGCAGTCCTCACCGGGACCGGCTTGCGTCGGCGGAGCCGCGCTGAAGGCGCCGGCACCGCCGACCGGCGCGGCGCCGTTCACGGGAAAGGACGATTGCGGCGCCGTACCGATGGAGGCGGCGGGCGCCGAGCCGTTCACGGGCGGAAAGGGGGAGTTGGTCGCAGCCTGGCCGGGCAGCGGCGCCGGGAAGGAGCTTTGCGCATAGGCGCCCGCGGCACCCATGGCAACCATGGCGGCAGTGATCGGAACCATCAGATGACGGATCATGAAGGCAGTCTCTCCGGCAGGAGCTTACGGGGTCGGGTCTTCTCAATTGAAGCGCGACCAGCGTGTTCGCTTTTCTACGATTCCCGCCGACTCTTAACAACCCATGGAATAGGGCAAGAGCGCGGCGCTGGGACGCACCAATTCGGCGATATTTACCCCCAAAACTACTGGTTTCGGTTAAAAACGGCGGCGAATCGGACCATTTGAACGATGCCCTCCCACGATTTTCGCGCTCCCCGCCTGTTCGTCGATGCCGCCCTCGTCCAGGACGCCAGGGTGCCGCTCGACCGCGACCAGAGCAATTACCTCGGCAACGTGCTGCGCCTTGCCGCCGCGGCCGAGGTTCTCGCGTTCAATGGCCGTGACGGCGAGTGGCAGGCGGCGATCGAAGGCCGCAAGCGGCCGGATGGCCTCGTGATCCTTCAGCAGACCCGGCCCCAGGACCGACTGCCCGACCTCACTTACGTCTTCGCCCCGCTCAAGCATGCCCGGCTGGATTACATGGTGCAGAAGGCGATCGAGATGGGCGCCGCCGCCCTGCAGCCGGTCCTGACAAGGTTTACCCAGGCCTCCCGGGTCAATACCGAGCGGATGCGCGCCAATGTGGTCGAGGCGGCCGAGCAATGCGGCATCCTCAGCATCGCCACCGTGGCCGAGCCCGTGCCGCTGGAGCGCTTTTTGAGCCAGCGCGCCGCGGACCGGCTACTGATCTTCTGCGATGAGGCGGCGGAGGTCCAGGATCCCGTTCAGAGCCTGCAACGCGCCCGCGGGGCCGGCCAAGGTATTGACGTGTTGATCGGCCCCGAAGGCGGCTTCGCCGCGGAGGAACGGGCGCTGCTGCTGCGGCAGCCCAGGATCCTGCGGCTGGCCCTCGGCCCCCGGATCATGCGGGCCGACACCGCCGCGGTAGCGGCCCTGGCGCTGGTGCAGGCGGTGCTGGGCGATTGGGGCGGCAAGTCTGCCTAACCCCGTCGCCGATGCAAACGCAGGAAGCCGTCATGCCCTGGACTGTCCCAGGCATCCACGTTCTTTGTGCCGGAGGCAAGGCGTGGATGGCCGGGACAAGCCCGGCCATGACGACGGAAGATGAATTGCCCGCCCGTTAAGCGATTGATCCTTTGGAGGTCGAAACCGCTTTCGGGCCGTGCTAAGGGCTGCGCCAACTCCCATTCCTTCCTCGCCCTGCCCGGTTCCACCGGGATGATGGACCCTGAGATGACCGCGACTGCCACCTCAAATGCTGCCGGCTCCGCCGCCTGGGCGGATACGCTGCTCTTGTCGTTCGCGCAGGCCGGTTACGTCCGGGCCGAGCCGGCGATCCTGCAACCGGCCGAACCGTTCCTGGACCTCTCCGGCGAGGACATCCGCAAGAGCCTGTACCTCACCACAGACCTCTCCGGCGAGGAGCTCTGCCTGCGCCCGGACCTGACGATTCCCGTCGCGCGCGACTACCTCGCCTCGCCGCGCGCCGGCCAGCCGGCCGGGTTCAGCTATCTCGGTCCGGTGTTCCGCTACCGTAGCGGCCAGGCCACCGAATTCCTGCAAGCCGGCATCGAATCGTTCGGCCGCCAGGACCGCGCCGCAGCCGATGCCGAGATGCTGGCCCTGGCACTGGAGGCGACCGCCGCCTTCGGCGTCCGCGATGTCGAGATCCGCACCGGCGATGTCGCGCTGTTCAATGCCCTGCTGGACGCACTCAACCTCTATCCGGTCTGGCGCCGCCGCCTGGTCAAGGATTTCAACCGCAAGATCAGCCTGGAGCAGGATCTGGAGCGGCTGGCAGCCGCCAGCACGGCGACGCGCAGCGAATATGAGGGCGTGCTGGCCGCCCTCGCCGGCTCCGATCGCAAGGCGGCACTCGCCTTCGTCACCGATCTGATGTCGATCGCCGGCACCACCAATGTCGGCGGGCGCACCACGGCCGAGATCGCCGATCGCTTCCTCGAGCAATCGACGCTGAAAGGCGGTGCGCTGCCGCGCGAGGCGATCGCCGTGCTCAAGCGCTTCCTGTCGATATCAGGCAATCCCGACGACGCCATCGCCGAGCTGCGTGCACTCACGACCGACGCGAAGCTCGATCTCGCCCCGGCGATCGATCAGTTCGAGAGCCGCGTCGGCTTCATGGCGGCGCGCGGCATCGACGTGAAGCAGACCCGCTTCTCGACGGCGTTCGGGCGCGGCCTCGACTATTACACCGGCTTCGAATTCGAGCTGCATCACAGGGGCGACGGCGCCGGGCCGCTCGTCGCCGGCGGCCGCTATGATGGGCTGATGACCCAGCTCGGCTCGATCGCGCCGATCCCCGCGGTCGGCTTCTCGGTCTGGGTCGATGCGCTGACGACGATCGGCCGCAAGGTGGGAGCTTAAGTCATGAGCGCGCCATTCGTTCTGGCCGTTCCCTCCAAGGGCCGCCTTCAGGAGAATACCGAGGCCTTCTTCGCCCGCGCCGGGCTCAAGCTGTCGAAGGCCGGCGGCGTCCGCGACTACCGCGGCACGATCGCAGGTCTCGACAATGTCGAGGTCGCCTATCTCTCGGCGAGTGAGATCGCCTCGCAACTCGCACGCGGCTTTGCGCATCTTGGCGTCACCGGCGAGGACCTGGTGCGTGAGAGCATCGCCGATGCCGACAAGCGCGTGTCGCTGATCGAAGGGCTCGGCTTCGGCTATGCCGACGTTGTCGTCGCGGTGCCGCAGGCCTGGATCGACGTCCGCACCATGGCAGACCTCGACGATGTCACCACCGGCTTCCGTGAGCAGCATCACATGCGGATGCGGGTCGCGACCAAGTTCGTCAACCTCACCCGCGGCTTCTTCCAGACTCACGGCATCACCGATTACCGCATCGTCGAAAGCGCGGGCGCAACCGAAGGCGCGCCGGCGGCTGGCAGCGCCGAGCTGATCGTCGATATCACCACCACAGGCGCAACGCTCGCCGCCAACGGCTTGCGGGTGCTCGACGACGGTATGATCCTGCGCAGCCAGGCCAATCTGGTGGCGTCCAAAGGAGCCGACTGGTCGCCGCAGGCGCGAGAGACGGCGCGCGTCATCCTCGATCACATCGCAGCGCGGGCGCGGGCCAACAAGTACCGCGAAGTCCGCACCCGCTTCCGGCAATGCGACGCCGCCCTGCTCGGTGAGGCCCATAGCCAATATGGAGTCGAGGCCCCGTTCGGCGGTCCGACTTCGTCAGGCATGCTGACGCTGCACTGCCCGCCGGGGCAGCTCTATGCGCTGGCGAGCTTCCTCCGCGAGCATGGCGCCGAGACCGTCTCGGTGGTCTCGCTGGACTACGTGTTCGATCGGGAGAACCCGCTGTTCGCCAAGCTCGAGGCGTTCCTGGGGCAGTGAGCCCAGGGTTCGTTCAGCATGGCGACAGCAAGCGGCAGCTACCATATGCTGTTGAGAACATCTAAACGCCTCTGGAACCTTGATCGATGACGCTGGGCTCTGACGTTTCCGGCATGACGACCACCGCAGCGAGCGCCGCCGCGAAGGGGCTGTCGATCGTCGTCCCCGTCTACAACGAGGCGGCGGGCCTCGCTGCCCTGCATCAGCGCATCTGCGATCTCGCAAAGACGCTGCGGCAGCGCTATCGGCTGTCTTGCGAGGTCGTCTACGTCGACGACGGCAGTAAGGATGCGACGCTGTCGATCGCCCGGTCGCTGCCGGCCGACGCGATCGACGTCCAGGTGGTGTCGCTGTCGCGCAATTTCGGCAAGGAGGCCGCGCTGATGGCAGGCCTCGACCATGCCCGGCTCGGCGCCGTCATGTTCATGGACGGGGACGGCCAGCATCCGCCGGCGCTCATCGAACAGCTGGTGCGGCACTGGATCGATGACGGCTACGACGTCGTCTACACCGCCAAGGCGCATCGCGACAACGAGCCCTTCCTGCGCCGGGTCGCGGTGCACGGCTTCTACGCGCTGATCAATTGGGGCGCACGCCAGAAGATTCCCGAGGACGCCGGCGACTTCCGCCTGCTGTCGCCGCGCGCGGTCGCGGCGCTGAGGCAGCTGCCGGAACGCAACCGCTTCTTCAAGGGCCTCGCCAGCTGGATCGGCTTCCGCCAGATCCGCGTCGACTACGAGCCCGCAGCGCGCGTCCATGGCGTCACCACCTTCAACGCCGCAAGCCTGCTCGGCCTCTCGATCGAGGGTCTGACATCGTTTTCGGTGGCACCGCTGCGCTTCGCCAGCCTGCTCGGCGTCATTCTCGCCGGAGGTGCCTTCCTGTTCGGCCTGTCGATCCTCTGGGAGGTGTTCACGACCGGCAAGCAGGTGCCCGGCTATCCCTCGCTCGTGATCGGCCTGATGACGATCGGCGGCGTGCAGCTCATCATGATCGGCATCGTCGGCGAATATATCGGCAAGATCCTTTCCGAGCTGAAGGCGCGCCCGATCTACTTCGTCGCCGAGCACAGCGAAAAGCACTCCGAGGCCGGCAAGGCCAACGACGCCCCGAACAGGACGGCCGCCGAATGAGCGCGGCCGCGAGCCCGCGGCGAATCTGGCTCTGCGCCGACGATTACGGTATCAGCCCGGGCGTCAACCGCGCCATCCGCGACCTGATCGAACGCGGCCGCCTCAACGCCACCTCGGTGATGATGGTGGGTGCAGCGATCGAACGCAGCGAGATCGAGGCGCTTCAGTCCGCAACAAAGACCAACCCGCGCTGCACGATCGGATTGCACGTGACGCTGTCGGCGCCGTTCCGGCCGCTCACCATGCATTTCCGACCGCTCGACGGCGACATGTTCATGCCGTTTCCGAAGCTGCTGCGCGCGGGCGTTTTGCGGCGGCTCGACCGGGAATTCTTCCGCAACGAAGTCAAGGCGCAGCTGGCAGCCTTCATGGACGCGTTCGGGCGCGCCCCTGACTTTGTCGACGGTCACCAGCACGTGCAGCTCTATCCGCAGGTGCGCGACGGCTTCGTCGATGCGGTCGCCGAGACTGCGCCAAACGCCTGGGTGCGTCAGGGCGGGCGCGATCTGCCGCTCAGGCAACGGCTGGCGTCCCCCAAAGCTCTGGTGCTCGACAGCCTCAGCGCGCAATTCCGCCGCCGCGCCGGCAGCGCCGGCCTCAGCTTCAACCCCGGCTTCGCCGGCGCCTATGATTTTACGCGCAACGCCGATTTCGGCGCGCTGATGCGGCAATTCCTGCAAGGCCTGCCCGACGGCGGTCTCGTGATGTGCCATCCCGGCTTCGTCGATGACGTCCTCGCCGGCCTCGATCCGATGACCGATGTCCGCGAGCGCGAGCATGCCTATCTCTCGGGCGAAGCCTTCGCGCGCCTGCTGGCGGACAGCAACGTGACACTGGGATGAAACCGGCGAAGAGCTGGCCCAGGAGGCAGCTTGTCGCATACGGAAATTTAATCCGGCCGGCACTGTTGGGGCCACAATGGAACCCTACATCTCCTCCGCGCTTGGTTTCGCGCGAAGGAGACAGATCATGACGCCGCAGGAACGCCAGCTCGTCGACGACCTTTTCGACCGGCTTTCAAAGCTGGAAAATGCACCGCGCGATCCCGATGCGGTCGCCGCGATCTCCGACGGCCTGCGCAAGGCGCCCGGCGCCGTCTATGCGCTGGTGCAGACCACGCTGTTGCAGGACGAAGCGCTGAAGCGCGCCCATGACCGCATCCAGCAGCTGGAAGCCGCCCAAGCGCCCGAGCCCGCCCAGTCCGGCGGCTTCCTCGACACCATGCGCGACACGCTGTTCGGCGGGAGCCCCTCGCGTGGTTCGGTTCCGAACGTGCCGCCGCGTGAGCAGCGCCCGGTATGGAACACCGGCCAGGCGATGCAACAGAGCCAGCCGGGCTACGGCGCGCCGCCTTACGGGCAGGCCTATGGCCAGGGGCCAGGGCCGGGCTATGGCGCTCCGCCGGTGGGCGGTGGCGGCGGCTCGTTCCTCGGCACGGCGGCGGCGGCCGCGGCCGGCGTCGTCGGCGGCTCGCTGCTGCTCTCCAGCATCCGCGGCATGATGGGTGGATCGCATCAGCAGGCTTTTGGCGACACCACGATCATCGAGGAGCGCGGCGGCGGTGCAGGCGGAAGCCCCTGGGGCGGTAGCGATCAGTCGGGTGGTTCGCTGTCGCGCGATGCCGGCCTCAACGACATCGGCTCGAACCGCGATTCCCGCCAGGGCTTCTTCGACCAGGCCTCGAACGACGACCGAAACAACAACAACGACCAGAATTACGACAACGATCACGACGACAACATGGACATGGCCGACGACAGCGATTTCGGCGACGGAGACGACGGCGGCAGCGACTACGCGTGACGCCGATCTACGACGCATGCAAGCGAACGGCCGCCGATGAGGCGGCCGTTTTCATGAGATGCGTCTTGCTCGGGCGTCCTTCCTTCTCCCTGCAACAAGGAGAGAGGGCAACGACGATCACATCACCACAACCTTGGTGCCGACATTGACGCGGCCGTAGAGGTCGATGACGTCCTCGTTGCGCATACGGATGCAACCGGAGGAGACGTTGGTGCCGATGGTCCAGGGCTCGTTGGAGCCGTGAATCCGGTAGAGCGTCGAGCCGAGATACATCGCGCGGGCGCCAAGAGGATTTTCCGGACCGCCTTCCATGTGCCGGGGCAGATCGGGACGGCGTGCGAGCATTTCCTTCGGCGGCGTCCAGTCCGGCCATTCGCGCTTGGCGGTGATCGACTTCACGCCGGACCAGGTGAAGCCGGGACGGCCGACGCCGATGCCGTAGCGCATCGCCCTGCCGTTGCCCTCGACGAGATAAAGAAACTTGTTCGGCGTATCGACCACGATGGTGCCGGGACTTTCGTTGCCGTTATAGTCAACGAGTTGTTTCTCGAATCTCGGATCGAACGGACGCTGCCGCGGGTCGACCGCCTCTTCCTGGAGAGCTGCGCCTTGCATCTGCGGCTCGCCCATCGGCGGCAGGCGGCGCTGATCGTAATAGGCCGGCTGCTGCTGATACACCGGCTGCTGCGGCGCGTAGGCCGGACCGCGGCCGGGACCGTCGCCGAACAGGAACTCGATAAAGCCGCCACCCATGTTCGAATTGGAAGCGACGCGCACCGGCGCCGGCGGCACCTGCGGCGCATAGAGCACCGCGGGCGGATCGTTCGGCACGCTGTTGTCGAAGGCGCTGGCGTCGTTGGCGCCGGCCATGAAGGTGCAAGCGCTGCCGAGCAGCGCGACAGACATTTTCTTGAACATCGACGTACTCTGTACTGTTTCGTCTAGATCACACGCGCCGTGGAAGCTGCCTGGCTGATCGGCGCCCGCGACGTGGTCAATAAAAAGCAAAAGCCGTTGCGTTTGGTAAACGGATCGGGCGTTTGGATTCACCACGTCGCAAGTGACGGCGCAATTTGGCGATCAGCGTTTATTTTCCATGAATGACGCGCGTCCATGGTTAATCGCTTCTTCGCGCAGCCTCGCGCGCGGCCGCCCGGCAGTTCCCGCTGTGAACCTCGTGTTAAATCGCTTCTGCCTACAAAGACGCGTGAATGAGGTGGGGGAGTATCCTGATGGCTGTTCACCGCAAACGTTTTCGTGTCGAGGATATCGTCGGTGGCGAGATGCCCATTCTAGACGTAACTGAAGAGGCTCCCCCGATGCATAGCGAGATCATGGCCGAGCTGCGCGCGATCCGCGCACAGATGGCGAAGGGCACTGCACCGCTGTCCGGCAGCGCAGCCATGGCGGCGATCGATGCCTCGACGGCCCACGAGCTCGCCGAAGCGCGCACCATGCTGGAGACCTACCGGGCACAGATCGAGCAGTGCGAGAAGCTGAAGGTCGAGCTCGACCTCATCCACGACGCCATCGACCGCACCAAGCGCGAGATCGCGACGCTGCACGGCAAGAGCTTCGACGGCGGCGAAATGGCCAAGGTCAATGGCGAGCTCGGCGCGGTGGTCGGCGGCACCGAGCAGGCGACCCAGCAGATCCTCGAAGCCGCTGAATCGATCGATCAGGCCGCCAGCGCAATGTCCAAGGTGGACTCGGCCGATCAGCAGAAGCGACTGGCCGACGACATCCAGGAACGCGTCATCTCGATCTTCGAAGCCTGCAACTTCCAGGACCTGACCGGCCAGCGCATCAGCAAGGTCATGACCACGATGAAGTTCATCGAGCAGCACATCAATGCGATGATGGACATCTGGGGCGGCGTCGACGCCATCAAGGCCCATGTCCCCGCGCATGTCGACAACCGCAGCGACGACGAGAAGCTCCTCAACGGCCCGAAGCTCGCCGGCGACGTCGGCCATGCCTCGCAGGACGACATCGACGCGCTGTTCGACTGAGCGGGCGCATACGTAAAACCAAAACGCCGGTCCTGGGGCCGGCGTTTTTTGTCTTGTCTCTCGCTGTCATTCCGGGGCGGTCCGCAGGACCGAACCCGGACTCCAGAGCTTTAGGGCAGCGGACTCACATCGAGATTCCGGGTTCGCGCTTCGCGCGCCCCGGAATGACGGAGACGAGCGTCACGCCCGCGGCGCGCAGCGGACGTAGACCATGTTGCCGTAGCGGGTGGCGGCGTCCTTGTCGATGAAGCGGGTGATCAGGACGCGGCCGTCGAAGGAGATGATCTCGCGATCCTGCTCGCCAGGGGTCGGCCCCGCCGGTCCGATGTAGTTCTTGCCGCTCGGCGAGCCCTTCAGCCGCAGTTCCTGCGGCGTCGCCTGGTCGGCCAGATGCATGATCACGCCGCCGGAGGAGCCAGCCGTGATCACATAGGGGTTCTTGCACTGCGCCCGGGCGGCAGCCTCGGTGCGGGCGCGGTCGGCCGGGTTCTGGAACGAGGCGAGACCCCAGCGGCCGACGATCTCGTCGGCGCGGATGGTGGCCGGCATTTCCGGAGCTGTGCCGGGTTCGGCTTCGGGCGGCGGTGAGGACGACGAGAAGGACGGCAGGCTCATGCCGCCGCCGCAGGCGCCCAGCAACAGCGCCAGACAGGAGGCTGCCGCCAGATTGGCAACCGTGCGCGCGTGAGCTGAACTGATCATGGCATTCCCCCGAACAAGACGACGGCCGCACCCCTCCCGCAGCCAAGCGCAAAACCGCTGCCGGAGCAATGACGTCCTTCTGTACGCCGACGCCCCGAACGAGTTTCCAATGCCACCATCCTATATCCGCCTCAACAATCGCTTAACCACCTTTGCTTGACAGGATCGCGGCCAAGCCATATTTCCGGGCCCACTATTAGCACTCGGAAAGCCCGATTGCTAAGCGCGCCGTTCGATCCCTCGGGGAGAGGGTGGACGGACGCGCCGCCCCACCGACTTCCACTACTTCCGAAGCGAGCCTCCAAAGGGAAACGTCATGGCTAAATCCAAATTTCGTCCGCTGCATGACCGTGTCGTGGTCAAACGTATCGACGCCGAGGAAAAGACCAAGGGCGGCATCATCATTCCCGACACCGCCAAGGAAAAGCCGTCGCAGGGCGAAGTCGTCGCCGTCGGCCCCGGCGGCCGCGATGAGACCGGCAAGCTGATCCCGATCGACCTCAAGGTCGGCGACCGCGTGCTGTTCGGCAAGTGGTCGGGCACCGAGGTCAAGATCGACAACGAAGAGCTCCTGATCATGAAGGAGTCGGACATCATGGGCGTGCTGGCCTAAGGCCATCTGCCTGAACGGCCGCTGAATGTGCCGCTGTCATGCCCGGGCTCGACCCGGGCATCCATCATTGTTCGCAAGATGATGGATTGCCGGGTCAAGCCCGGCAATGACGGAGAAAGCGCAACCCAGCACAGCACAAGACACATCGTAAACACGAGGGACTGCAGACCATGGCTGCCAAAGACGTCAAGTTTTCCGGAGACGCGCGCGATCGCATGCTGCGCGGCGTCGACATTCTCGCCAACGCCGTCAAGGTGACGCTCGGCCCGAAGGGCCGCAACGTCGTCATCGAGAAGTCGTTCGGCGCGCCCCGCATCACCAAGGACGGCGTCACCGTCGCCAAGGAGATCGAGCTCGAGGACAAGTTCGAGAACATGGGCGCCCAGATGGTGCGTGAGGTCGCCTCCAAGACCAACGACCTCGCCGGCGACGGCACCACCACCGCGACCGTGCTGGCCCAGGCCATCGTGCGCGAAGGCGCCAAGGCGGTTGCCGCCGGCATGAACCCGATGGATCTCAAGCGCGGCATCGACACCGCGGTCGCCGCCGTCGTCAAGGACATCGAAAAGCGCGCCAAGCCGGTCGCCGCCTCCTCCGAGGTCGCCCAGGTCGGCACCATCTCGGCCAATGGCGATGCCGCCATCGGCAAGATGATCGCTCAGGCGATGCAGAAGGTCGGCAACGAGGGCGTCATCACCGTCGAGGAAAACAAGTCGCTCGACACCGAGGTGGACATCGTCGAGGGCATGAAGTTCGACCGCGGCTATCTCAGCCCCTACTTCGTCACCAACGCCGAGAAGATGACCGCCGAGCTCGAGGACGCCTACATCCTCCTGCACGAGAAGAAGCTCTCGGGCCTGCAGGCCATGCTGCCGGTGCTGGAAGCCGTGGTGCAGTCGGGCAAGCCGCTCGTCATCATCGCCGAGGACGTCGAGGGCGAGGCGCTGGCCACCCTGGTCGTCAACCGCCTGCGTGGCGGCCTCAAGGTTGCCGCCGTGAAGGCGCCGGGCTTCGGCGACCGCCGCAAGGCCATGCTGGAGGATATCGCCATCCTGACCGGCGGCCAGCTGATCTCCGAGGAACTCGGCATCAAGCTCGAGAACGTCACGGTGAAGATGCTGGGACGCGCGGGCAAGGTGGTGATCGACAAGGAGAACACCACGATCGTCAAGGGCGCCGGCAAGAAGCCCGAGATCGAGGCGCGCGTCGGCCAGATCAAGGCCCAGATCGAGGAGACCACCTCGGATTACGACCGTGAGAAGCTCCAGGAGCGCCTGGCCAAGCTCGCCGGCGGCGTCGCGGTGATCCGCGTCGGCGGCGCCACCGAGATCGAGGTCAAGGAGAAGAAGGACCGCGTCGAGGACGCGCTGAACGCCACCCGCGCTGCGGTGCAGGAGGGCATCGTCCCCGGCGGCGGCGTCGCGCTGCTCCGCGCCAAGAAGGCGGTGGGCCGTCTCACCAACGCCAACGACGACGTCCAGGCCGGCATCAACATCGTGCTGAAGGCACTGGAAGCCCCGATCCGCCAGATCTCCGAGAACGCGGGCGTGGAAGGCTCGATCGTCGTCGGCAAGATCCTGGAGAACAAGTCCGAGACCTTCGGCTTCGACGCCCAGAACGAGGACTATGTCGACATGGTCGAGAAGGGCATCATCGACCCCGCCAAGGTGGTGCGCACCGCGCTCCAGGACGCCTCCTCCGTGGCCGGCCTGCTGGTGACCACCGAGGCCATGGTCGCCGAGCTGCCGAAGAAGGAAGCTCCGCCGGCCATGCCGGCCGGCGGCGGCATGGGCGGCTTCTAAGCCTCCGTTCCATCGCAGTATTGCGAAGGCCGCCTCCGGGCGGCCTTCTTTTTTGCCGACCCTGCCTCTTTCGCTTTCCAATTCAACCGCCAGCCAAAAACCACTACGGTGGCGCCGATTCTAACTGTTTGGGCATGATCTCCTCGGAAAACCGCTTCACACTTTTCCGGATCATGCCCGTTGCCCGAGGTCTTCGTCGATGCGCGCGCTTCTGGTTTGTTCGACTGCCCTTCTGGCGGCTCTGCTCGCCGTCTCGCCCGAGTTCGCCTCCGCCCAGATGAAGCTGTCGCCGAAGGCGACAGTGCCGGGCGGACCCGAGACGCGCTATTTCACGTCGATCGACGGGCTGATGGACGGCAATGCCGACGTGATCCTGAAGGAGACGCGCCAGGGCAGGACGGTCACCGCGGCGGTGCTCGACGTCTGCTACCCGATCGCGAAGAACTCCGACCGCAAGGACCGCTTCGTCGTCAATCTCCAGATCGCCGGCCAGACGCTGACGGGAACGACGCAGAGCCTTGGCAACAAGTCGCCGGTCAGCGTCAAGCTGCTGCGCAAACAGTCCGGCGACACGTTCGAGTTTCGCGGCCAGATCGCGATCGGCCAGGCGGTGACCGAGGTCACCTCCCCCGACAATTCCGATCTCAGCGAGAAGGAATTTCTGGATAGCCAGACCTCAGACGACGGCATCACGCCGCAGCCGAAGGATTTCACCGACGTCTCGCCGGAAGCAATTGCAGTCAAGGTCAAGCTCGACGCTGCAACCGACTTCCTGAAGAGCCTGAAGGGCCAGGAGGTCGAGGTGACGCTGGCGAGCCTCACCGTCGGCTGCGACGCACTGCGCGCAGGCGAGCAGACCATCAACATGTCGGTCGATCCCGAGCGCGCGGGAGCGCTGCTGTCGAAGATCAAGGCGATGCCCGGCGTCACGGCCGCAGGCTGGACCGCGGGCATGATCGAGATGGACCGCACCATCCGCTTCCCCGCGGCAGACTGGCGCGAGGGTGACAAGATCAACAAGGGCAAGCTTGCGACTGCGGTAGCAAGCGTGCTGGGCAGGACGTTCGCGGCAAAGCCGGTCTCGCAAGACTTCAACCCCGCGACCGGCAAGCTCAAGCTGGTGTTCAAGCGGCCGAATCAGGATTTTCCGACGCTCGAGCTCACCGACACGATCGAGGTCGCGGGGCTCATATCGCCCGACAAGCCGGGCGCCACCGACAAGCTCATGCTCTGGATCGGCAGCCCCGCGACCACGACCGCCGACGAGAGCAGCGGTGCCAGGCTCAACCTGTCCGACGATGCGAGCCTGGACGAAGAAGGCGATCTGCCTGACGACAACGGGGCGATCGAGGCGCTCGCCACCGAGCTGAAGGGCCAGCGCTGGGACGCGGATAAATCGGTGTGGAAGTAGGCCTCACGTGCCCCGGACGCAGCGCAGCACTCCCGGCGATGCAAAGCATGGTCCGATGTGATGCGCTGCAGAGCCGGGGCCCAGGGGCTACAAGCGAAGTCGCGGATAGGAAGCTGGGTCCCGCTCTGCGGCGCCTCGCTTGCGCGACGCGCCTTGTCCGGGACACGAGAGCAACGTTCGAGAGACCTAATTCCCAGTCGTCCTGAAGCGCAGCGGCTTGGGGCCGATCAGCGTCAGCACGTCGCCCTGGCGCTTCCAGGTCTCGACGCTGCCGAGCGCGGCCACGAGTTCGTCGTCGGCCTGCGCCTTCGCCGCCGGGCAGGAACGGTCCTGGATCTGGCCGGGGACGAAGATCACGGTGTTGCCGGCGACCGAGAACTGGCCCTTGCCGCCCTTGCACCAGAGCTCCAGCACGACCTCGCCATGGTCGCCGATCTCGATGTTCGGAATCCGCTTCGAGCCTGCTTGCGGCAATGCTTCCAGCGTCATCTCGGTGCCGAACGGGAAACCGTCCTCGGCACGCGCGAGCGTGGAGATCGCGATCATTGCAACCGCCGCACACATCAATCGCTTGAGCGAAACCATGAGACCTCTCGACCGACCTGATTTGCGGCACCTTCTATAAGACGGCGGCATCATTGAGAAGGTTGGTCCAGATGCAAAAATCCCCGCGAGGGCGGACCTCGCGGGGATTTGCGTCGAAGCGAAGCGCTGCCGGCTACTTCAGAACCATCGCCGTGAACGGCCAGACATAGGCCTGCAACGTCACGAGCACGCCGACGAGGCACGCCAGCACGATGGAGTGCCAGAACACGAAGCGCAGGATGGTGCCCTCATGCCCGTACCAGTTGGTGGCGGTGGAGGCGACCACGATCGACTGGGCGTCGATCATCTTGCCCATCACGCCGCCGGAGGAGTTCGCCGCGGCCATCAGGATCGGCGACAGGCCGAGCTGCTCGGAGGTAATCTTCTGGAGGTTGCCGAACAGGATATTGGACGACGTATCCGATCCCGTCAGCGCCACGCCGAGCCAGCCGAGCAGCGTGCCGAAGAAGGGATAGAGCACACCGGTCGCGGCAAAGGCGAGTCCCAGCGTTGCGTCGACGCCGGACAGCCGGGTGAGCGTGCCGATCGCCAGCATCGCCGAGATCGTGATCAGCGAGATCGCGCAGAGCCGGATGGTGCGGCCATACTCGGCCACAAGCCGGCCGGGAGCGACGCCCATCAGGACGCCGGAGATGATCGCCGCAAGCAGCATGCCTGTGCCGGTGAACGACAGGTATGTGAAGCTGAACACTGCAGCCTCTTTCGTCGGCCCTGGAGCGACCGGCGGCATCTTGTTGATCATCTGGTGCAGCTCGGGCACGGGATAGTTCCAGACGAAGATCGAGTTCGCCCAGCCCTTGAAGGCGCCATTGCCCCAGATCAGCATCACGATGCAGACGATGATCCAGGGAAGAAGCGCATTGAAGAGCTCGGCCTGCGTCAGCGGCGTCTTGTCGAGCGGTCTTGCCGCCGTCATGGTCGAGGCCGATTCATCGTGGCCCCGCAGCGCCGGCGACAGCCAAAGCTGCTTCGGTTGCCACACCTTCAGAAACAGGATCAGCGCCCCCATCGAGATCAGCGACGCGCCGATGTCGACGATCCAGGGATTGATGTAGTTCGAAATCACGAACTGCGGGACGGCAAACGATATGCCGGTGACGAGGATCGCCGGCCAGACGTCCTTCATGCCTTTCCATCCGGCGAACGCCCACACCACCCAGAATGGCACGATCAGCGAGAAGAACGGCAATTGCCGGCCGACCATCGCGCCCAGGATGTAGGGATCGAAGCCAGTGACCGAAGCGAGGCCCTGGATCGGTGTGCCCAGCGCGCCATAGGCGACCGGCGCGGTGTTGGCGATCAGCGACAGGCCGGAGGCTGCGAGCGGCGAGAAGCCGAGCCCGATCAGCACTGCGCCGGTGATCGCGACGGGCGTGCCGAAGCCGGAGGCGCCCTCGAAGAACGCCCCGAACGAGAACGCGATCAGCAGCAATTGCAGCCGCCGGTCCTCGGTGACGCCGCCGATGGCACGCTTGAGCAATTCGAAGCGGCCGGTGCTCACCGTCACCTGGTAGAGGAAGATGACGTTGAGGACGATCCAGCCGATGGGGAAGAACCCGGTGACGATGCCCAGCACCGAGGCGCGGATCGACATGTTCGCGGGCATGGTGAAAACGAAGATCGTGATCAGGTTGGTCACGATCACGGCGATAACGGCCGCGATATGCGCCTGGACGCGACCGCTCGCGATCAGGACCAGCAGCGTGACGACGGGCACCGCCGCCGCGATGGTCGACAGCACCGGGCTGTTCAGCGGATCGTAGATTTGATTCCACATGCTCTTTCTCCCCACGCATGTTTGCGGCAGGCGGCCCGCGTGGAGAGCCGATCCTGCTTGACGCTCGAAGTGAGACCTCCCGAGCCGGACGCGACGTCCTCGCGAATGTGGTGGTTCCCACCCGCTCACAAGCTCGCGAAACCCCGAAGCACCTGCCCCGCGCCGTCGAGCGCCATGCTAGGGTTGCGGGCTGCGACAATCCAACGCAAATTGCAGATCCTGCGACTTTAGTCTAACCCGCGCCCGTCTCCGCCATTGCCGCAAGTCTTGGCTCTGGGCGTTTGTGCACATCCCCCGAGGAGACCCAGCTCTGTGAAGAACATCAGCGCCACGCTCGCGATCGTCTGGCGAATCGCCGCTCCTTATTTTCGGTCGGAGGACAAATGGGCGGGCCGGGGCCTGCTCGCCGCCGTCGTCGCGATGGAGCTCGCGCTGGTCGCGATCGACGTGCTGGTGAACCAGTGGCAGAACCGGTTCTATAGCGCGCTGCAGAACAGCGACTGGGACAGCTTCGTGAGGGAGATCTGGATCTTCCTCGCGCTCGCGTTCACCTATATCGCACTGGCTGTCTACAAGCTCTACCTGAACCAGTGGCTCCAGATTCGCTGGCGGCAATGGCTCACCCGGCACTATCTCGGCGAATGGCTCCGGAGCGCCACGCATTATCGCATGCAGCTCAAGGGCGACGCGGCCGACAACCCGGACCAGCGCATCACCGAGGACGTCAAGAATTTCGTCGAGCAGACCCTGATCATCGGGCTTGGCCTGCTCTCGTCGATCGTGACGCTGTTCTCTTTCGTCATCATCCTTTGGGGCCTTTCCAATGCCGCGCCACTACGCCTGTTCGGCACCGATCTCATGATCCCCGGCTATCTGTGCTGGGGCGCGCTGATCTACGCGATCTTCGGCACCGCTCTGACGCACTGGATCGGCGCACCGCTGGTCAACCTCAATTTCGAGCAGCAACGCTACGAAGCCGACTTCCGCTTTAACCTCGTCCGCGTCCGCGAAAATTCCGAGCAGATCGCGCTACTTAGGGGTGAAAGCGCCGAACGGACCCGCCTGCTCGACCGCTTCGGCTTCGTGATCGCCAACTGGTACGCCATCATGAGCCGGACCAAGCGCCTCACCGCGTTCACGGCCAGCTATCAGCAGGCCGCAGTGATCTTTCCGTACGTGCTGGTGGCGCCGGCCTTCTTCGCCAAGAAGATCCAGCTCGGTGACATGATGCAGACCGCATCCGCCTTCTCCAGCGTACAGGGCGCGCTGTCGTTCTTCGTCACGGCTTACCGGTCTCTGGCGGAGTGGCGCTCGATCGTTGCGCGCCTCGATGGCTTCGAGATGTCCGTCGAGTCAGCCGCGAATCTGCCGGCACATGAGCCTGCCATCGCGCTGGAGGTTACCGGCGGCCGCAGTATCGACCTCGAGCAGATCTGCGTGAACCTGCCCAACGGCACCCCGCTGGTTGCCGCCAAGGCGTTCACCATCGAGACGTCGGAGCGCGTGTTGGTGACCGGACCGTCGGGCTCCGGCAAGTCCACGCTGTTCCGGGCCATCGCCGGCATTTGGCCATTCGGTACCGGCACGGTTGTCATCCCCGAGAAGGCAAAGCTGATGATGCTGCCGCAGCGGCCCTATTTTCCGGTCGGCATGTTGCACGATGCCGTTGTCTATCCGGCAGCGCCAGGTGCATTCGCGGCCGCGCAAGTTCGCGATGCGGTGAGCGCCGTTGGCCTGCCCGACCTCGCCGGGCGGCTCGACGAGGACGGCCACTGGAACCGGACGCTCTCGCTCGGCGAGCAGCAGCGCCTCGGGCTCGCCCGCGCGCTGTTGCATGTCCCGGACTATCTGTTCCTGGACGAGGCGACTGCCTCGCTGGACGAGCCGTCGGAGGCTCGGCTCTACCGCCTGCTGGTGGAGAAGCTGCCGCAGGCCACCATCGTCTCGATCGGCCACCGCTCGACGCTCGACGCCTTCCACACGCGCAAGGTGGCGCTGGTGAAGGACGGTGCCATTCACGTCCTCGGCGGCGAACGGGCTGCAGCAGAGCCGACCGTGGCGCGCTGAGGCGCAAGGCCTCCCTCGCCGGCCGTCGCGTCGAAAGAACCGGATGGGCGGCTTCTGGTCTAAGGGACGCCCAACTCGGGCCTCGTCATTGCGAGGAGCTCTTGCGACGAAGCAATCCAGACTGTCTCGGCAGAAAGACGCTGGATTGCTTCGCTGCGCGACGGCGCAATGTGAGGCAGCGGCGCCGCTCTCCCGCCTCGCATTTCGAGCCGCAGACGCAGCTTTGTAATCTCTTGGCCGGCTCCTCCCCCAAGGCCGTCCCTGCTTCACCTCCGACCCCAAAGCAAAAGGGCGGCAGGTTGTCCTGCCGCCCTTGCCTAAGTCGTCTCGGAAAGAAACTTACTTCAGGTTGGTCATCGCCGTCAGGTCGACAGAGAGCTTGGCGACGCCAGCAGCGCTACACCAGTTGGAGCCGAAAGCCGTGGTTGCGTTCGCGCCACCGTTGATCGGGGTAACGAAGCCGGGGCTCGAGTTGGTGGCGGAGAAGTCGCTGGTGAAGGCGTTGCAGTCACCCTTCGACAGATCGGTGTCGTAGTAGCGCAGATCGAGCGTGAACACCTTGTAGGTGAAGCCGACGCCGACGTTCCAGGTGTTGTAGCTCGGCTCCTTGATGCCGTTCGCGTACACCGGATCGCCTGCGATGCCGTAGAAGATGTCGGAGGTGCCGAGCCACTGGCGGCCGAACTCACCCGACACATACATGCCGACGCCGCTGGCACCGAAGGTCGTGCTCGGCGCAGTCCACTTGGCCGTGACCGAGGCGTAGTTGCCCCAGGCGCCGAGGTTCAGGAAGTTCGGCGAATAGTACTCGTTGAAGCCGACCGTCCACTGGTCGTTGATGGCGACGTTCAGCTTGGCATAGGCTTCGAAGAAGCTCGCGTCCTTCTTGGCGAAGTTGCCGTTGATCGGAAGGCCGATCGCGCCCTGGGAGTTGTCGAGGCTGCTACCGCAATTGCCCTGCGCAAGGGTGCCCTGCGAGCCGAAGCAGCTTCCGCCCGGATAGAGGTAGCCCCAGACACCGAAGTCGAAGGCGAACATGCCGAAGGTCGGGCGGATACCGCCGTAGATGTCGACTTCTGCCGCCGCCCGGTTCGGGAACGAGATGCTCGAGGCGGACGTACCGATATAGAGCTGGAGGTCCTTGTTGACGTTGTAGCGCGGCTCGAAATAGGCCGTGACCGACGGGTTGTGGTTCGACTGGGTAATGCCGCGGAAGATGTAATCGCTCATGATGCCGGCGCCGAAAGCGACATCCCATGGATCGAAGGCCGGGGGCGGCGGGGCCTTCAGCGCCTTCACGCGCAAGTCTGCCGCGAAAGCCGAACCCGTTACCATTGCCAGCGCCGTTGCCAACAAAACCGCTTTTTTCATTTCGATCCCCATCACCAATTCTTAGACCCCAGTCGGATTCCGGAAGCCCCCGGGGCGCCCGACCTGATTGCAAATTACATCACTGCGACAATCTGGATTGGCGGATAGGAACCGTGAAGCAAAAAGCGCGGGCATCTGCCGACTTTTTAGGCGTTTCGACCAATTCACGAAAGGTTGTTGGCCTGTGTGGCTTCCCGACCACATTTTTCTCTTTCCAAAGTGCACAGGAGGCCCGTGTAAGTCCGGGGGTCTTCGGCTGGGTGACGCCCAGGCCACGAATTAGACAGGCGCGGCAAACGGCTGACACTGAATCAGCTTGCGACGATGCAAAAAGGCCGCAGCGCCCGGCGCCGCGGCCCTTCTGATTGCAGATCGCTTCAAGAGCCAAGGAGCGGCCGGGCTTACCCCTGCCCCTCTGCCGGCGCGGGTTCCGCAGAAGACGAAGGCATCGCCCAGCTTGTCTCGGAGGCAGGCTCGGGAGCCGGAGCTTCCGCCGGGGCCGATGGCTTCGGAGCAGGAGCTGCCTTCGCCTTCTTCGGTGCCGCTTTCTTCGCGGCCTTCTTGGGTGCGGCCTTCTTGGCCGACTTCGCCGCAGCCTTCTTCTTGGCAGCCTTCTTCGGAGCTGCCTTCTTGGCAGACTTCTTCGCAGCTTTCTTTGCAGTCTTCTTGGCTGCCTTCTTGGCTACCTTCTTTGCGGTCTTCTTCTTCGCTGCTACGGCCTTCTTCGCTTTTTTGGCCTTCTTGCTTTTCTTCTTCTTCGCTTTCGCCATCGTGGTCCTCCTGTTGCCGCCGAACAATGGTCGATCGGGCGTCGTTCTGCCGTCACCTTCGGACGAAAGCTCGAGCCCTTGAAAGCTCAAGCTTGTGCGTTCGATGTCGGCCGCGCCCCGCCCGTAGCCCAATCGAGAAGCTCAATCGTGTGTACGACCGGAACTGACGTGCCACTGGCAATCTGCACCATGCAGCCGATATTGCCCGCGGCAATCATGTCCGGCTTGACGCTTGCGATGTTGGCGACCTTGCGATCGCGCAACCGGCCCGCAAGCTCGGGCTGGAGAATGTTGTAGGTCCCCGCCGAACCGCAACACAAATGGCTCTCGGGCACATCTTTCACCACGAATCCATTCTTGGAAAGCAATTCTTTCGGAAGGCCCGTGATTTTCTGCCCGTGCTGCAACGAACATGCGGAGTGATAGGCGACGACGATGTCGTCCTGTCTCGCGGTCGTCGCGAGGTCGAGGCCGGCGACGTATTCGGTGATATCCTTGGCGAGCGCCGACACCTTCGCCGCATCGGCCGCGAACGCGGAGTCCTCGCGCAGGAGATAGCCATAGTCCTTGATGACCGTGCCGCAGCCGGACGTCGTCACCAGGATCGCGTCGAGCCCCTCTCCGGCGGCTTCCTTGCACCACGCCGCGACGTTGGCGCGAGCTCGCGCCAACGCATCCTGGTCGTTGCCAAGGTGATGGGTCAGCGCGCCACAGCACTGCTCGTCCCGGACCAGGACCACCTCGATGCCGTGGCGGGTGAGGAGACTGATGGCGGCCTGGTTGATGCGCGGCGCCAGCACCTGCTGGGCGCAGCCCTGGAGGAGCGCCACACGTCCGCGCTTCTTGCCGAGCGCCGCGAATACGCTGCCCGCAGCAGGCCCTGCCGGCGGCAATTGGTTCGGGGCCAGCGCCAGCATCGCCTTAATGCGCTGGATCAATCCGGGCGTCGCCGAAGGCCGGGGCGTCGGCAGCAAGACGCCCAGCGGACGCGCCAGCCGCGCCAGCCACATGCTGATGCGGAAGCGCTGCGGGTCCGGCAGCACGAAGGCCAGCACCTGGCGCAGCAGCCGCTCGGCCAAAGGCCGCTGATAGCGCTGCTCGATCCGGACCCTGGCCTGGTCGACGAGGTGCATGTAGTTCACGCCCGAGGGGCAGGTCGTCATGCAGGCAAGGCAGGACAGGCAGCGGTCGACATGCTTGACCACCTCGGCCGTCGGCGCCTGGTCCTTCTCCAGCATCTCCTTGATCAGGTAGATGCGCCCGCGCGGGCTGTCGAGCTCGTCGCCGAGCAGCACATAGGTCGGACAGGTCGCGGTGCAGAAGCCGCAATGGACGCAGGCCCGCAGGATCTTGTCGGCTTCCGCGATGTCGGGGTCGGCGAGTTGCGCGAGCGAGAATTCGGTCTTCATGACGCAGCGCCTCGCGTCAGCCGTCCCCGGTTGAGAATGGTCTTCGGATCGAAGCTGGCACGTACCCGCTCGCTGAGGGCGGCGATCCCGGGCGCCTGCGGCTGGAACACGTCGACCATGCGCCTGACATCCTCGGCCGCCCGGATCAGCGTGGCGTGTCCCCCAACCGCATTGGCGCGCGTGCGCACGAGCGGGGCATGCGCGTCTGATTTCGGCGGCAATGCCGCCCAGATCAGTCCGCCGCCCCAATCGTAGATCAAGTCGCCCCCCGTCTCGCGCGCCAATTGGACGCCGAGTGCCGCGCCCGAGGCCGGCGGACAGACGATCCGCCACACCGGCCAGGCGCCGAGCGCGCCGCCGGCCGCAAATGGCACCACGTCGCGGATCGCGGCCCACAGCGCCGCGGAGGCCCCATCCTCGACCAGCGTCGAAGTTCCGAACGGCGCCAGCAATTCGCGCAGCGATCCGGCGCGGTGCGCGGCGGAGGCCGTGATGCCCTCGAGCCGCAGCATGGTCAGCGCCTCGCCTTGGCCGGCAATGTCGCCAAGCCCCTCGACCTTGGCCCGGAGTTCCGATTTCGGCAGATGCGCGGCGCCGGAGACGTCGAAGGGCGAGCCCAGCGCGGCGGTCATGGCCTTGTTGGCGGCAGCATCCTCTAACCCGCGCAGCAACAGCGTCCGCTCGGCCTCCGGCTTCGGCATCACCTTGAGCGTGACCTCCGTCATCACCGACAGCGTGCCCCAGGACCCGGCGAGCAGCTTGCAGAGGTCGTAGCCGGTGACGTTCTTCACCACCTTGCCGCCGGTCTTGAAGCTGTCGCCGAAGCCCGAGACGGCGTGCGCACCGAGCAGATGATCACGCGCCCCGCCCGCCCGGATGCGCCGCGGCCCGGCGAGCCCGGCCGCGATCATGCCGCCGATGGTGCCTGATACGGGCGTGCCGAGCAGCGGGGCGGTGTTGACGGGCTCGAAGGCGAATTGCTGGTTCTTGGCATCGATCAGCGACAGCACGTCGGCGAGCGGCGCTCCGGCCTGGAGCGTCACGATCAGCTCGTTCGGCTCGTAGGAGGTGACGGCACTCAGCGCGGAAACGTCGAGCACGGCGTTGGTTGCCATCGCATGGCCAATGCTGCGCTTGCTGCCATGGCCGATGATCTCGAGCGGCTGCTCGCTCGCAATCGCCGCGCGCACCACCTCTTCGACGTCTTTGGCGTCTCTGACCTTGAGCGTATCCACCACTGAGCCGGTATCGAAGTTTACAAGGGAAAGCAATTCGTTCGTCGCGTCGCTAGAACCGCGGCAAATCCGGGAACGCCAGCTTGCCGGCATGTACATGCATGCGGCCGAGCTCGGCGCAGCGGTGCAGGGTCGGAAACACCTTTCCGGGATTGAGCAGGCCCTGCGAATCGAAGGCGCATTTCAGCCGCTGCTGCTGGTTGAGGTCGATCTCGCTGAACATGTCGGGCATCAGGTCGCGCTTCTCGATGCCGACGCCGTGCTCGCCGGTGAGCACGCCGCCGAACTCCACGCAGGCGCGCAGGATGTCGGCGCCGAACGCTTCGGCGCGCTCGATCTCGCCGGGCTTGTTGGCATCGTAGAGGATCAGCGGATGCAGATTGCCGTCGCCGGCGTGGAACACGTTGGCGCAGCCGAGCTGATATTTTTCCGAGAGCTCGCGGATGCGGGCGAGCGCCTTCGGCAGCGCGCCGCGCGGGATCGTGCCGTCCATGCAGAGATAGTCGGGCGAGATGCGGCCGACGGCCGGAAACGCGGCCTTGCGGCCGGCCCAGAACAGATTGCGCTCGGCCTCCGAGGTCGAGATCTGGCAATTGGTCGAGCCGCAGGCATTGGCGATGGTCTCGACGCGCGTGATCAGCTCGTCGACCTCGATCTTGGGCCCGTCGAGCTCGATGATCAGCAGTGCCTCTACGTCGAGCGGATAGCCGGCATGGACGAAGGCCTCCGCGGCGTGGATCGCGGGCTTGTCCATCATCTCCATGCCGCCCGGAATGATCCCCGCGCCGATGATGCGCGCCACGCATTCGCCGGCCGCCTCGACTTGCGCAAAGCCGACCATCAGCGCGCGCGCCGTCTCCGGCTTTTGCAGGATGCGCACCGTGATCTCGGTGATGACGCCGAGCAGGCCCTCGGAACCGGTAATGACGCCCATCAGGTCGTAGCCGGAATTTTCCGCCGACTTGCCGCCGATGCGCAGGATCTCGCCGCTCATCAGCACGATCTCGCAACCGAGCACGTTGTTGGTGGTCATGCCGTATTTGAGACAGTGCACGCCGCCGGAATTCTCGGCGACATTGCCGCCGATCGAGCAGGCGATCTGGGAGGACGGATCGGGCGCATAATAGAAGCCGGCATGCGCGACCGCCTGGCTGATCGCAAGGTTGGTGACGCCGGGCTCGGTGACGACGACGCGGTTGTCGAAATCGATCTCGCGAATGCGCTTGAACTTGCCGAGCCCCAGCAGCACGCCGTCTTCGAGCGGCAGTGCGCCGCCGGACAGCGAGGTGCCGGAGCCGCGCGGCACGACCTTGATGCCTTGTGCAGCACAATATTTCAGGACCAGCGAGACCTGCTCCGTCGTGTCGGGTAGCACCACGACCATCGGCGGCTGCCGGTAGGCGGTCAGCCCGTCGGATTCATACGCCCGCATCTCGGCTGCACTGTCGATCACGCCCTCGCCGGGCACGATTGCGCGCAACGCAGCAATGATCTCCGCGCGGCGCGCGAGCACCGCCTGGTCGCTCGCAGGCATCATGATGGCCATGACATATCCTTCCGGCTCGTAACCCAAGATCAATTTGTCGCGGCAAATCAATCACGTCCACGCCTGTTTGTGTAGGCCATCCGAAAGTCGGATCGACGGTGTTCCGCGAGTTCGCTCTGGGACAAGTAGGAAATCGTGAAACCTGTCATGGTTTGATGGCTTGTCCAAGCCGAGCAGGCCTGCCAAAAGCGGCGGGCCGGCGATTGTCGATCAGGCAAGAGACTGACCAGACCCACCAGGGAAGAGACGAAGAGCACCCGATGACAAAACTGACTTTTGGCGCACTGACGATCCTCACCGTGATTGCCACCGCACCCGCCGCGATGGCGCAGGATGTAGCGGCCGGCAAGACGTCGTTCAACAAATGCCTGGCCTGCCACGCGATCGGCGAAGGCGCCAAGAACAAGGTGGGCCCCGAGCTCAACGGCCTCAACGGCCGCAAGTCGGGAACCGCGCCGGACTACAATTATTCGGACGCGAACAAGAATTCCGGCATCACCTGGGATGAGGCCACGTTCAAGGAATACATCAAGGACCCCAAGGCCAAGATTCCCGGCACCAAGATGGCGTTCGCCGGCATCAAGAACGAGACCGAGATCAACAATCTCTGGGCCTTCCTCGCCCAATACGACAAGGACGGGAAGATCAAGCAGTAGGCGCGCAAGAGGCGGCCGCCGGAGCTGACGCGTTTTCATCGTGCGAAGTGGTATCCACTTCGCATGAGAGCGCCTTAATCGGCGGCCGCCTGCGCCGGGACGATCCTGCCGATCATCGTCTCGATCTCCGCCTTCACGAGATCCGGCACGGCATTCTGCACCATGTGGCCGAGGTCGGGCAGCACGATCAGCTTCGCATTCCGCACGGTCGCGGCAAAGGGGCGTGCGTGGATGTCGGTCTTCACAGTCTTGTCGGGCTCGCCGGCGATGATCGTGACCGGCGCCTTTATCTCGCCATAGCGCGCGACTTGCGCGGCCACCGCTTCCTTCAGCGTCACCAGATCATGGGCGTTGGCGATGAACTCGCGCGGACGCAACAGCAACGGCGTCGCGGAGTCCTTGACGAAACCATCCGGCATGATCTGCGGCAGGAAGACGTTGCGCGCGCCGGATTCAGCGAGGGCGTAACCGAGTGGCAGCGTGATGGTGTAGGCGAGCAGCGGACCGATCACGGGCGTTGCGATGATCTCGTTGTAGCGGCCGACGCCGCCGCGCCAGGGATGAGTGACGGGCGCGAGCATGACGAGACCGGCAACGCGGTGCGGATGATCGAGCGCGATTCGCGCGCCGAGTGCGCCGCTCCAGGAATGCACCACGAAAACCGCGCGATCGATTCCGAGCTTATGAAGCGCCTCATCGATCATCCGCGCCTGGATTTGCGGCGTCGAATCCTGCCGCCGCGCACGGTGGCTCCAGCCATGGCCCGGGCGGTCGATCAGAATCACGCGACGGTCTCCGGCGAGGATGTCGCCGAGCGGCCGCCGCATCGCTTCGAGATTGGAGCTCGCGCCGTGCAGCATCACGATCGGAAGACCCGAATCGCGTGGGCCGATGTCGACGACATGAAGGGTCGCGCCGTCGACCTCGACCATCCGGCCCTGCGGTGGAAAGGTGCGTTGCACGGCGACGATTCCCGCCTGCGTGACCAGCGCCAGCAGAACCAGCGCCGTCACGACTGACATTACGATCATGGGGAGAATCCGGGTGATCCTGGGCACAGGGCAGTTACGGGTCTGATCGGGCGGCAGTTTCGCCGTCGGCCTGGCGAGCTTCCACTGATAATCCAGGGGCTGTGGATATGTGCATAATTGCAGAACGGAAAATTCAATGAAATCAAGGATCTTCTGCTGCACGCACAAGCCCCCGGGACAGCTTCATGCGGCCGTCATCACGGCTTCCATATAATCGCCATGGTCGGTTCCGCCATCTAGGCGCGGGTGGGTGCCGATCCTTCTCGCAATCTCACGCGATGCGGGAAAGGCCGGCAGGATTTGTCCTGGTTTGAACCGGAGAATTTCAATGAGCTTCAGATCGAACGATACTGCGATCGACGAGATCGTCGCGAGCTGCAACGGCGACCTGCGCGGTGCCGTGCGGGCGCTGCTCCTGATCAACGAGCATCTCGAGACCGAGCTTGCAAAGGCTTACGCCGCAGCCGCCGACCGCGGCCTCGTCGAGCGCGGCAGCAGCGTCCTGCATTGAGCGCAGTCTAGTTCGGACCGCCTTCCGCTTTCTCATCCTCGGGCGTGACAGCGGGACAGGCGCGGATCGTCGAACGGGCAAGCTTGGCATCGGCCATGGACTTGTAGGGACCGTCACCGAACCAGATATCGCCGATGATCACGGGATTGCTGGTCACGATGTTGCATTTTCCGGTGGCGCGGTTGCCGACCACCCAGAACAGTCCGTCGGCGAAGCTCACCGCCCCCGACGCGAGCAGCAATATGGCTGCGAGTACCAAACGCTTCATGGCTTTCGCTCCTGCCATTCAGGTAGGCCTGCAGCAGGTCCCGCAATAGCCCTCGCGACGCCCCGCTTCGGATCGTGGTTAATCCGGACACGCCGCAACCGCTCGGCAATTGATCAACTTGTCCCTATTGGCTTGAGCACGATCAACCGCTGCACACCCTTTGCGGCTCACGCCTAGATGTCGCGACCTTCGACTTTCTCTGTCAGCGCCTTGACCTGATCGGGTATCTTTTCGAGGTGCGGATTGACGGCGAGCGCCTTGCGATAGGCATCAAGCGCGCGCTTCTCGTCGCCGACCTCCTGCATGATCATGCCGAGCCCGGCGAGCGCGCCGAAATGGCGCGGCTCCCGGATCAGCACTTGCTGGATATCCGCGAGAGAGCGGCCATAGTCGTTCTGCATGTAATAGAGCGTCGCCCGCCGATTCCAAGCCTCGATGTAATCGGGCCTGAGCTTGATGACCGAATCCAGCAGCTTGATCGCGACATCGATCTTTTTCGCATCGACGGCGGTCTTGGCGCGCGACATCAGAAGCGCCGCGGTGTCGCTCGGGGTCTGGAGCCAGATCGCCCAGATCCGCGCCTCGACATGCTTGGCGCTGACCTCGTCGGGAGCGGCCTTCAGTGCGCCGAACAGGAAATCGAGATTTTTGCTGCGATCGACCTTGGGCAGCTTGGCCGGCGCTTCGGGCAGCTTCTTCTGTTTGGCCGGAGGCTCAATCTGCTGCGCCAAGGCCGGAGCCGGGCCGGCGGCTCCCAGCACGAGGGCCAGACCGAGGATGCGCGCAAAGGGGAATCTGTCTGCCATGATGAAAGTCTAAACGCGCAAAGCCGCCCTTGCAAAGCAAAGGCGGCGTCAAACTCGTGTGAGCCGTGATCTTGCGGGGCGCGCGAAGGCGTCCGGCCGGGCGAGATCAGCCCTGCCGTGCCTTGAAGCGGCGCTGCACCTTGTTGATCACATAGACCCGGCCCTTGCGGCGGACCAGGCGGTTGGCGCGATGGCGACCGCGCAGCGATTTCAGCGAGTTACGGACCTTCATGGCAGAATCCTGAACGTTCGAAAGGCCGTGTTCGGCACTACCGTTTCGGCACGCGCGAATGTGGCGAAATGAGATTCTTCCCGCTGGCGGACCGACCGCCCGGGACGGGGCGGTTCTTAAGGCATGGCGGGCGGTGATGTCAATGTTAACCGCCCCGTTCCGGGCAGCAAAATCGTGAGAACAACCCCATGCACAGTAGAAGCGGCCGGATCGGCCCGATCCGCCCGACCGGTCACTTGCGGCAGCGCCTTGCCAATTTCGTTATATCATATAATCAATTCGGCAACCCGTCGGGAGGAAACCCATGCCGAAACTGAAGCTGCCTGATATCGACAATGTCGTCGCGATCGACATCCACACCCATGCCGAGGAGCCCTGCGGCTGCCATCCCGACGATGGCTATGACGATTTCCAGGCGCAGATGGCCGAGTACTTCAAGTCGCCGAACAAGCACCCGCCGACCGTACCGGAGACCGCGGCCTACTACCGCTCCAAGAACATCGCTGCCGTCATCTTCCCGGTCGACGCCGAGCGCGAGACCGGCTTCCGCCGCTACAACAATTACGAGATGCTGGAAGTCGCCTCCGAGCATCTCGACGTCCTCATCCCCTTCGTCTCGATCGACCCGCACAAGGGCAAGCTCGGCGCGCGCGAGGCGCGCAAGCTGATCGAGGAATACGGCGTGCGCGGCTTCAAATTCCACCCGACCATGCAGGGCTTCTACGCCAACGACCGCATGGCCTATCCGCTCTATGAAGAGATCAACAATGGCGGTGCGATCGCGCTGTTTCACACCGGCCAGACCGGCGTCGGCTCGGGCATGCCCGGCGGCATGGGCATGCGGCTGAAATATTCCAACCCGATGTACATGGACGACGTCGCGGCCGATTTCCCCGACCTCAAGATCATCCTCGCCCACCCCTCCTTCCCCTGGCAGGAGGAGGCGCTGTCGGTCGCGACCCACAAGCCGAACGTCTATATCGACCTTTCGGGCTGGTCGCCGAAATATTTCCCGCCGATCCTGGTGCGCTACATCAACTCGATCCTGCAGGACAAGATGCTGTTCGGCTCGGACTGGCCGGTGATCACACCGGACCGCTGGCTCTCCGACTTCGCCAAGATCGACATCCGCGACGAGATCCGGCCGAAGGTGCTGAAGGCGAACGCGAGAAAGCTGCTGGGGATCTGAGCGCGATAGGCTGACGTCGGATCGAACTCGGACAGTAGCGCCCCTCTCCGTTCCCTCCCCTTGTGGGTGTTCAGACCGGGGACATGGTGGACAGGTGTTCGGAGACATCGTGGACACTTTCGGGCGTTCCGTCGAGGCGCGCGCAGCGCGTCTCACTCCTCACGCCTTCGAAGGAGCATCGAGGGCTTCGATCGAGCGACCGAAGCCCTCATGCTCACTCAGACCTGCGCCAGGCCTCCATCGACGAAGACCTCGCCGCCCGTCATGAAGCTGCTGTCCGAGGACGCCAGGAACGCGGCCACGGCGCCGGTCTCGCTCGGATCGCCTACGCGCCCGATGGGGGTTGAGCTGCCGAGTGCATCAAATGCTTCCTCGCCCACGACCTCCAGCGCCAGCTCAGTCTTGGTCGGCCCCGGCGACAGCACATTGACGCGGATGCCCGTGCCGCGCAGGTCCAGCGCCCAGCTGCGCGCCAGATTGCGGATCGCGGCCTTGGTCGCGCTGTAGATGCTGAATTGCGGCGTCCCCATCACGCCCGTGCTCGATCCCGTCAGGATGATCGACGATCCCCTCCGCATCAGCGGCAGGGCTTTCTGCACCGTGAACACCAGCCCTTTCACATTGACGTCGAAGATATGATCGTAGTGCTCGACCGTGATCTCGCCGAGCGGGGCAAACAACCCGGTCCCAGCGTTGGCGAACAGAATGTCGAGCCCGCCCCGTTCCGCCTTCACCGTCTCATACAGCCGGTCGAGGTCGGCCAGATCCGTCACCGAGCCCCTGACGGCTCGCGCCGAGGATCCGAGCTTCGCCACGGCGGCGTCGAGCGGCTCCTGCCGCCGTCCGAACAGATAGACGAACGCGCCTTCGTCGACGAACCGTTTCGCCGCGCCAAATCCGATGCCCGTGCCGCCGCCGGTCACCACCGCCGTCTTGCCTTGTAGTCTGCTCATGATGTGCTCCTTCACTAGGGTTGCACTGAGCTGGCGGCCTACCCACCTATCGACAAGTATGCACCTTTTGGTAAGTACCCAAAAAATGTCATCAGATCGTTCGGACCCCATCTCCCCGCCGGCGCAGGCTCAAGCAGACGTCCAGACCTGCACGCCGACGTTGCCCGGCTTCACCTGCGGCCTGGATGCGACGCTGCGGGTCGTCGCCGGCAAGTGGAAGCCGCTGATCCTCTACTTCCTCGCCCAGGACGGCCCGACCCGCTACGGCGAGCTCCGGCGCGCCATCCGCGACGTCAGCGACAAGGTGCTGATCCAGCAACTCAAGGAGCTGGAGGCCGACGGTCTCGTGAAGCGGACCGACTACAAGGAGGTGCCGCCGCGGGTGGACTATAGCCTCACGCCTTTGGGCCAGAGCCTCGCCCAAGCTCTCGTGCCACTCTGCACGTGGGGCACCGAGCACATGGCGGAGGTCAGCCAGGTGTTCGCCGAGCGGGCCACCTGGACGCGGCGAGAACGTCAGCCGACCGTCTAGCTTGCGCTGCTCGTCGTTCGAGGTCTGCTCCGCCCCCGATCGCAGCGCGTTGGCGTAACTCGCCTTGAGTCCGGCTCGAGCCAAAAGCGGACGTTTAGTCGTTAGGTCAGGCAGGTCCCGAGCCAATCCTTGTCTGATCGCCAGCCCTTTTGAAAATAGCGATCGTGACCACGAACGTTGGGAAAAGTGGCGCGTTGAGCGGGATAGGGCACCGCATTGGAGAAGAAGCATGCGAACCGTAACTCTCGCGATGATTGTAGTTGCCGCAAGCGCAATTGCCTTCCAGGCAACAGCGCAACAGCAAGCCGCGCCTAGTGAGCAAACCAAGGACGAGATGCGCACTGACGTAGACAAAGGGCTCAAGACGAGCGAGCCCAACGAGCAGATGCAGCGCGACGCGGATAAAGGGACCAAGACACGCAATTCAGGCGCGTCCGGATACGTTGCCGACCAAGACAAGCCGGGCGCCTCTGCGCATCCCCCGGGCCAACCGGGGAGTGAACAGACGACTGGTTCTGGCAGCCAGACTGGCCCTTCGAAACAAGGCCAGCAGTAATCGCTTGGCCGACCTCGTGCTCACCTTGCGCGACTCGTCATAAAGCAGTGCCAAGGGCAGCTTCGCGTATGGCGTTCAGGAAGACGATGGGTGCCCAATGCAGCCATGGTCCCTGAACCAGGTAACTCTGTTGGGTTCGTAGTCTCAGCAAGATCGATGCGTGCAAGGATGTAAAGCTTCAGAAGAACCGAGGGGGTGGTACGACGGTCGACCCGTTGCCGCCGGCTCCCCCTCAAAGCCCATCTCAACCAAATCGAGCGCATCGACAAATACGTCGATCACGCGAACGGGGTTGCGCTCGTCAATGAAATCATCGAGGCGTTCCGGCAATAGCGTCCATTGCCCACGATCCGCCTCTTCAACGAAGCGCTTCATCAATTCCCTCGCAGAATCACGAGAGAATCATAACAGCGGCACAGTGTTTTCACACAGCCAGGGTCAAACGCGCCGTCTTAGACTAGCAGTCAGTCGGGTACTTCCGGCCTACCCCAATGAACGGACATCTTCAGAGCCGGTCGCCATATCTCGAAGGTGCCGCTTCCAGGATTCTCAGCACGCCTCGGAAGTAGACGTTCGCGTTACGCGGACCGGCCGCGACGCCACCTGTCATCAGCCCTGCCGCAGGACATCGCCGCTGGTGGCAGATATGCGCCACTCACGATGAACATGCTGCCGCTCGGCGGCCCGCGCTTGAACTCCTAGAGCGGTAGCCTACCTGACTGAATCGTTTGGGATTCCCAAATCAGCGGTTTAATGATTCAAACTGTCTGCCGGGGACTGGAGGCCGGCGGGCATGGCGAAACCGTTGTCGATGGATCTTCGTGAACGCGTTCTCGGCTGTATTGAAGGGGGCGTTTCAGGCCGGCAGGCTGCCGAGCGATTTGGCGTCAGTCCGGCGAGCGTAAGCCGCTGGCGAACGCGTGAGCGCAAGCAAGGCGATGCCCTGCCGAGGGCTCAAGGGGGCGATCGCAAGTCTCACCGCATTGATGCCCATCAGGCGACGATCATGGCTCTGCTCGAGGCTTCGCCCGATATTACCATCGAGGAATTGCGGCATAGCTTGAGCAAACAAGGCCTATCCTTCGGCTATGGCACGATCCGCCGCTTCTTCGCGCGTCACAAGATCACGCGCAAAAAAAGACTGCCCATGCCGCAGAGCAGGACCGTCCGGATGTCTTGAAGGGGCGCGAGGCTTGGCGCGAGCGTCAGGACAAGCTCGACCGGGATCGCCTCGTCTTCATTGACGAGACCTGGGCATCGACCAACATGGCGCGGACACATGGCCGCTGCCGGCGCGGCGAACGCCTGCGCGCCGCCATTCCGCACGGCCATTGGAAAACGACAACCTGCGTAGCTGCTCTCACCACGCACGGCATCATCGCTCCCTGGGTGCTCGACGGTCCCATCAACCGCGACGCCTTTGAGACCTATGTCGAAAAAGTGCTCGTCCCCGAGCTGCCCGAGCACGCCATCGTCATCATGGACAATCTGTCCAGCCACAAAGGGCCACGCATACGCGAGATGATCGAGGCGGCCGGCGCCACGCTCCTCTATCTCCCGCCGTACAGCCCCGACCTCAATCCCATCGAGAACGCCTTCGCCAAGCTCAAGGCGCACTTGCGAAAGGCCGCCGAACGTACCGTCGGCGGCCTTTGGGACGCGATCGGGCGCATCGTCGACACCTACACGCCCACTGAATCCAAAAACTACTTCGCCGCCGCCGGCTATTTGCAACCTGATCGGCTAACGCTCTAAGCCGTCCCTGCCGGCCAAGCTGGAGACCCAGCTTGCGTACATTCAAGATTCCGCACTACACTCTTAGACAGCATCGGCTCACTAACGTATCCACAAGTTGTGTCCCGCAATTAACGGGACATTAACCTGCGGCTCAAGCGCGTACCGTGGCCTTGTCGGACAGGAGTGGACCAGTCCCATGTGGAAAGACCCCATCGAGAGCACGCCTTCGATCATCCAGACCGATTTCGGGCCCTTCGGGCAGAGCCTGCCGGGGGACGGTGAAGCCTATTGCGGCCCGACGTCGATGGTCATGGGCCTTTACTGGCTATCGGCAAACGGCTTCACGCAGGTTGCTCCTGTGGTCTACAACGGCGAGGATGACCCCGTGGCGATCAACCTGGAAAGGGTGGTCGCGGGCTTGATGCAGACGTCAAGCGAGAGCGGCAGCTTCGTGGACGGCATGACGAGCGGGATGGCCGACTATCTGTCGGCCTGCGGAATCGGGCCTGATCTCTATCATTTGACGAGCAATCCCAATCCGGACCTCGCGTGGCTCGCCGATCAATTGGCCCCGAACGTGTCCGAGAGTCCGCAGACGATCGTCTTGGCCAATTTCGCGGTTGGCTGGTTTTCCGTTTCCCAGACGACGAAGGGATACATGGAAAATAGCGGCGGCCATGTCCTCGCGCCGCTCACGGTGAACCTGGCGGGCGGCACGATCACCATCAACAACGCTTTCCCCGCCTCGTTCGAGAACGTACCCAACCTCCCGTCCAGCAATCCGCAGACCGTCCAGATCGCGCAGATGCCCAGCGGATGGAAGCTGGAAAATCAGCCGCTCCCCTCCGAAGACTACAGCCAGGTCGTCACCGACGCGCTCACCGGGAGGGGCGTCTACGCCGTGCTCTGGCAGGGGCAAGCTTGGGCGATCTCGCCGTCGGCGCTGCCCTCGAAATCCGGATATGAACCCAGCACTTGGACGATCAACAAGCCTAAGGTCATCAACACGAACGGCGGCACGCTGACCGTCGTCGCGCCGATCTCCGGGCTGGGCGGCCTCCAAAAATACGGCGAAGGCACGCTCCTGCTCACCAACACGAACCAGCTGATGGGACAGAACATCGTGGGCGCCGGGACGCTGGCAAGTACCCGGACATCCGGCACACCATTTGGCAGCTTCAGGGTGACGGTGACGAACGGCGGAATACTCGAGCTTCGTTCGGACGGCGCGACGGTCGATGTGCAGATCGCCTCGGGATCTCTGGCGACATTCGTCATCGGCTCTACGGGAGGCGCCTTGCAGCTTTCCGGAAGCGGCAACTATCGCGTCGTAATCGGGGGCAATGACGACGGTACCCTGGCGAACATTGTCCGCAACTCCGGCGGAACTCTTGTCATCGTGCCGGGCGGCGGCATGGCCCAGCTTGGGCTGACGCAGCAGGTGTTCGTGGCAGGAACGGGAGCAAACCTGCCCATCGTCACGAACGGGATCGTCGCTCCCTACATTCTCGGAGAGGACGACGACGCGGCCAGCTCGGGCAAGTTTCTGACCTATTCGCCCTCCGAAGGCTTCGCAAGCGCGGCGACCGTGTCGTCGACCGATGTCGGCATCAACGACGTTCCGGCCGATGCCGTCTACGAGGTCGTCGACAGCCAGGCGATCGAGAGCGGCGGTGTGCCGCAGGTGGCGGCGCTCGAAGTGAACGGCGGGGCGATTACGGGCAGCGATGCGAGCATTCTGGTCGGAAGCCAGGCGAGCGGCGACGCCGCGGGCCTCATCATGAACGGCGGCAGCATCGCTACTGCGAGCCTTTCGTTCGGCGCGGCAGAAGGCCTGATCTACACCAATGCCGCCGGCGGTAATTCGCAGATCGCAGCCGCCATCGAGGGATCGGCGGGCCTGACGATCTTCGGTCCCGGCACGCTGACCCTGAGTGCAGACAGCAGCGGCACGCTTTCCGGCCTGATCAGGGTCAATGGGGGTACGCTGATTGCGGGCGCTACCGGTGGATCAGCAACGGGTGCCGGCGAGGTGCAGGTATCCTACGCGGCGACGCTGGAGGTCGCCGGCACGGTGACCGGCGCGGTTGTCGTCGGCGAGTCGGGCACACTGTTCATGAACGGTGGGACGGTCTCGGGCCCGGTCACTATTGCAGCGACCGGCACCGATACGCCTGCTCCCGGCGGCATATTACAAGGGAGCGGAACAATCAGCGGGACCACCTCCGTCAGCGGCATCATCCAGTCAGGCCCGCAGGCTGGCCTGATCACGTTCACCGGCGAAACCAATATGACCGGCGACGCGAGCTTCTATTGGCGGCTGCAGAAGCTCGTGGACGATGCGGATCCCGGTGCCGGACCCGGGATCTACTGGAACGCGCTGCAGTTCAACTCGCCGGATACGAACCTCGGCACCAAGAATGCACCTCTCTGGCTCTTCCTCGACTTCAGCGCCCTCGACGGGGACCCGGACGGCGGCGACGCGTTCTGGCAGAAGCCCCATACCTGGACGCTCTTTACCTACGCAGCCGATGCCGGCCGCTATTGGCCGGCGTACGAGAACTTCTCGTACCAGTCCGGAAGCTTCAACACGGTCTTCGACAACTGGGTCGTGTCCCTGCAGTGGAAACCGGCGGCCTCGCCGCAGAGCCTCCCCGATCGATGGCGCGCGAACGCTCGTGCGAGAAGCCGGTAACCGACCCGCGGCAAAGGGTGACCTTCAAAAATGAAAGAGGCCGCCAACTGAGGCGGCCTAACTCTCGGTTCTTATCCTCTGCCGTCTCGACATCTCCGATAAGGCTCGGCCTTTGATGCGGGGACCGTGTATGCGCGCCACTCCGCATAGGTGAAGCCGTATTTCTTCATGCAAGCCAATGCATGCGGAGAACTATTGCTGGGCTCCGCGCCACTGTCGCGCCGCTTGGCCTGCTCCACCGAAGTGCCATCACGCTTTGCTTGGCAGACCGGATCGTGGTGGCAAGCATACGGCGGAGCTGCCAAGGCTGGAGACGCAATTAGGGCTATAGCCAAAGTAAAAACATGCTTCATGATTCCCCCACAGGTTGAACGGGGAAACCATTACCGAGCGCCCCCAAGGCGGTAAAGGTGTGCTGAGACAGTTACCAACCAGAATAAACTAGGGACGGGAGAACGGCAGCACGTCCGATGTGGGTCACACAAGCCGCCGATCGCACTTGCAGTGGCAGACTTCCGCTTTGCTCTGGTAAGCTGAAGATGATGTGCACTCCCAAGCGGAGTTCTTGCGAACCACAACGGCCTGGAAGGACAGCCCATGAGCATCAAAGCCGTCGTCTTCGACGCCTACGGAACGTTGTACGACATCCAGTCGGTCGCTGACATCACGGAGGATGCGTTTCCGGGCTATGGCGAGATCATCACGCAGGTCTGGCGCATCAAGCAGCTCGAATACACATGGTTGCGCTCGCTGATGCAACGCTACCAGGATTTTGCCGTCGTCACCCGCGACTCGCTCGCCTATACGCTGCGAATATTGGGGCTTGCTTACGAGAACGACGCATTCGAGCGTGTGATCGAGAAATATCTGCACCTCGATCTCTATGCGGACGCGACGGCAGCGCTCACGGCGCTGAAGCCGCGCAAGCTCGCCATCCTCTCCAACGGCAGCCCGGACATGCTGAATGCGCTGGTGCGCAATTCCGGGCTCGATGCCCTGCTCGATGCCACCATCAGCGTCGATGCGAAGAAAATCTTCAAGCCGAGCCCGCAGGCCTATGAGCTGATCGGCGATGTGCTCGGCACCGGGCCGGACGAGGTACTTTTCGTCTCCTCCAATCCCTGGGACGCCGCCGGGGCGAAATCGTTCGGATTGAAGGTTGCCTGGATCGAGCGGGTGACGCCCGAAGCGATGGCACTGGCTTGCGTCGAGAACGAACTCGTGGCACCGCTCACCATGTTCAAGGCGATCCGCACCCAGATGGACGAGCTTGGCTTTGCACCGGACCACCGCGTCCATTCGCTCTCCGAGCTGCCAGGTATCATCTGAGGTAGGTATCGCCGCCCGCCCGTGAGACTGGAATGAGCCTGGAATCCGTTCGCGCCTTCTTCGCCGAGAAAGCCCCCGACATCTCCGTCATCGAATCCCCGATCAGCTCCGCGACCGTGGCGCTGGCGGCCGAAGCCTATGGTGTCGAGCCGGGACGGATCGCCAAGACGCTGTCGTTGCGGATCGGCGAGCGCGTGATCCTGATCGTCGCCGCCGGCACCTCACGCATGGACAACAAGAAGGTGAAGGCGCAGTTCGGCGGCAAACCGAAGATGCTGGGTCTGGAGGAAGTCGCCGACATCACCGGGCACGAGGTCGGCGGCGTCTGCCCCTTCGGCCTGAAATCGCCCCTGCCGATCTATTGCGATGTCTCGCTGAAGGCGTTCGACGTCGTGGTTCCGGCCGCAGGCTCGACCCACAGCGCGGTGCGGATCACGCCTGATCGGCTGGCAGAGCTAGTCGCCGCCGAGTGGGTCGATGTCTGTGAGCACCGCCCCTAAAGCGCGATGAGATGAGGACGAATCGTCGTTGCGATGGAGCTCGTTGTTTGAGCACAATCCTTTGGCAAAACCGTCGCGCACTTTCGCGGATCATGCTTCCGAGCGGCTAGTCATCCTCGTCGTAAGGCTGCGGCCGCGCGGACGGAGGTGGCGGAGCCGCGTTGTAACGCGGTGGCGGAGCGGCGCGATTGCGCGGCACCGGCTGTTGTTGCGGCATCTGGTTGTTGGACTGGAACACCGCGCGGCAGCCGCTTGAGAGCTGCGGCGTGTTCTGCTGCAGACAAGCCGTGATGCGATTCACATCGGGAATCTGGTCGCTGCACAGACGCCATACATCGGGCGTGCAAGCCATCTGCTGTTCCATCGTGCCGCGGTATTCCTCAGCGAATACTGCGCCCTGCGCGGCGATGCCGCCAACCGCAAGCGCCACACCCAGCACAATCCGCTCTGCTCGCATGTCTCGGTCCTTCTCGAATCCGACAAATCTCTTCAATCAATGAGGCGAGAGCCGGTTCTGAACCAACAAAAAAATGTGAAAGGAGTGCAGGAACCTATTCCACCTTGCCGGTCTTCTTCACCGCCGCGATCAGCCGTGTGCCGTCGGTCGCGACGAAGTCCGACAAGGCCGGCGCGTCCTGATACGAAGCGAGACTGCCCGAGGCCTCGAACGCCTCGAGGACATCAGGACTCGTCATCGGCTGCGCCATCGCGTCTCGCGATGCGCGCCGCAATTGCCGAGCACGCACAGCTTGCCGTCATCGATCTGCGGCTTCGGTGCCTCCCCCTGATTTTCTTTGCTACGTTGATAGCCTAACCTGCCAAGCGGCAAGAACAGGACGTTTACGAAGCGTTAGCCATGTCCGGTCCGGAGCCGGGAACGCATGTCCGGACCCGCTGTTGCCCTCCCAGGGAGAGAGTGATGCGCAATCCTGGAACCATCGACGTCGCTCTGGACGAGATGCTGGTCAATCTCGCCGCGATCGTGTTGCGGCTCTCAAGACCGGACGTGACGCGAACGCCGGACGCGCGGCGCGCACTGGCGCAATCCGTCCATCAATACGCCGCCTGCGCAGCACGCTCGAGCGATCCGCGCGTTCACGAGTTGAAGATGCAGCTGGAGGAGACGCTGAGGCCGAACTTGCGAATTGTCGCAAGCGATGGCGTGGAGGTGTCTTAGTCCGATTACGCGAGATGCCGTAGCAACCGCTAAATGGTTGGTACGGCAGCTATGTGGCTCTGGCACCCATCTTCGAGCGCCGCTTGCAGATGCTGGGCAGCTCCGCCGCCAGGAAATCGCCGAGCGCTTCGACGCGTGCGGGACGCGGGCCGCCGGGCGGCGTCACCAGGTGCACGGCGCCTTCGGCCTGCGTCCAGTCCTTCAGGATGACTTCGACCTCGCCGGAGGAAATGGCTTCGCCGACGATGAATTCAGGCAGCTCGGCGATGCCGAGGCCGGCGATCAGTGCCGGCATCACGGCTTCGCCGTTGTTGACGCGAAGTTGTCCTCCCGGGCGTACGCTGACCTGCTCGCCGGCGGAATTTGTGTAGTGCCAGACGTTCGGCGTCGAGAGATAAGCGTAGCTGAAGCACTTGTGCTGGGCGAGATGCATTGGATGCGTCGGCCGTCCGTGGCGCTTCAGATACGACGGCGCGGCGACCGTGTAGCGCGGCATGGTGAAGAGCCGCCGCGCGATCAGCGAAGAGTCCGGCAACCGCGCGATCCGCACCGCCATGTCGAAACCCTCGCCGATCAGGTCGACGGTCGCATCGCTCAAATGCAGATCGACCGAGACTTCCGGATAGGCTTCGAAGAACTCCGGCAGCAGCGGCGCCACGGCCTTGATGCCGAACGTCATGGGGACGGCCAGCCGCACCAGCCCGCGCGGCGCGACCGATTGCGCCAGCGCCTCGTTCTCGGCCGCCTCGCCGTCGGCCAAGAGGCGCGTCGCACGCTCGGCCAGCTTGTGGCCGGCATCGGTCAGCGCGAGACGGCGCGAGGTGCGGTTGAACAGCCGGGCGCCGAGCCGCTCCTCCAGCCGGGTCACGGCCTTCGAAACCGTCGCCTTGGACATCGCCAGCTCGCCCGCAGCCCCCGCAAACGACCGCAGCTCCACGACTTTGGCAAAGATCGCGAGTGCTTCGAAGTCTGGGAGTTTTGCCATGGCAGCCGGTCCTAACGGGGCATTTAGGGAAACAATGCGTTTCAACAGTTTCTATTTCTATACCACAGGCGAAGGCTTATCCAAGAGGTCAATCGGACATCAAGGAATTGCACAGATGATCGAACTCAGACCTTTCGCAAAGCTCGGCGGCGCCGATCACGGCTGGCTCAAGGCCAAGCATCACTTCTCATTCGCTGGCCACTATGACCCGAACAACATGGGCCACGGCGCCTTGCGGGTGTGGAATGACGACGAGATCGCACCGAACACCGGCTTTCCCGCCCATCCCCACGCCAACATGGAAATCATCACCTATGTGCGCGAGGGCGCAATCACCCATCAGGACAGCCTCGGCAACGAAGGCCGGACTAAAGCGGGCGATGTGCAGGTGATGAGCGCCGGCAGCGGCATCCGCCACTCCGAGTACAATCTCGAGCCGACCAGGACGCGGATCTTTCAGATCTGGATCGAGCCGACCGCGCGAGGCGGCCAGCCGACCTGGGGCTCCAAACCGTTCCCGAAGGCGGACCGCTCCGGCAAGCTCGTCACCATTGCGAGCGGATTTGGGGACGATAAGGACGCACTGCCGATCCGCGCCGATGCGCGGGTGCTCGCCAGCACGCTGAAGGCCGGCGAGAGCGCCGAGTATGAGCCGCAGCAGTCGCGGCACCTCTACCTCGTGCCCGCTGCGGGCTCCGTCGAGATCAACGGCGTCCGCGTCAATGCCCGCGACGGCGCCGCGATCCGCGACGAGAAGCGGCTGAAGATCACCGCGCTCGAAGACTCCGAGCTCGTGCTCGTCGACGCAGCCTAGAGCGCATCCACACACCAACTCGTCATGCCCGGCCTTGAGCCGGGCATCCATCGCCTTCGCATGAAGCTTCGAAGAGCGATGGGTTGCCGGGTCAAGCCCGGCAACGACACCGAACAGAACGACTCACCTCACCACTCAACGGAGACCACCATGACCAAAGTTCTCGTCCTCTATTATTCCGCCTATGGCCATATCGAAGCGATGGCCAATGCCGTCGCCGAAGGCGCGCGCGAGGCCGGCGCCACCGTCGACATCAAGCGCGTGCCGGAGCTGGTGCCGGCCGAGGTCGCGAAAGCCTCCTATTACAAGCTCGACCAGGCCGCGCCGGTCGCCAAAATCGAGGACCTCGCCAACTACGACGCGATCATCGTCGGCACCGGCACCCGCTTCGGCCGGATGGCCTCGCAGATGGCGAACTTCCTCGATCAGGCCGGCGGGCTGTGGGCCAAGGGCGCGCTGCACGGCAAGGTCGGCGGCGCCTTCACCTCCACCGCGACCCAGCACGGCGGCCAGGAGACCACGCTGTTCTCGATCATCACCAACCTGCTGCATTTCGGCATGGTCGTGGTCGGCATGAACTACGGCTTCGCCGGCCAGATGAAGCTCGACGAGGTCACCGGCGGCGCACCCTACGGCGCCACCACCATCACCGGCGGCGACGGCAGCCGCCAGCCCAGCAGCAACGAGCTCGCCGGCGCTCGCTATCAGGGGCGCCAGATCGCGGAAACCGCGAAGAAGCTGCACGGCTGAGCCTCGCAGTTCAGCTTACGACCGACGCATGGCTGGTGCGACTCGGGCGGCATTCTCATTCGAGGATGCCGCCCCATCTATGACCGGAATACTCGACAACGAACGAGACAACGAACGATACGAATGGCCTTCGAACTCTTGTTGATCGCGCAGATGATCCGCAAGCCCGCACAGGCGCTTGCGCGCCGCTGGTATTGTCGCAGCCTATTCCGCGCCTCGCGCGGCCGGCTTCGCTGCGCCAGTTGCACGGGATCGTAAGGCGGCGGCCTCTCGCTAGACTAGATTCGCGTGATGTCGGCGTAGGGCGGAGCTGAATCCGTCGGCTGAGGGGCCGGGGCCGTCGACAGCCACCAGCCCTCACCGGCAAACCAGCATGTCTCATCGGGAGCGCCTTCTCTCCGCAGAGACTGCACGCCTTCCCATCCTCTTGCGAACGCCTCACTCAATCGCCGACCGACCTCGGCGTCCTGCAATCCGGCACAGCCGATGAACTGGGCACGGCCGAGGAATGTCGCTGGCCAGATCGCGCCGCTATCCGGGCGGGTGATCATCAACATGCCGCCGAGCGTGCCCTCCGGCGCCAACGGGAACACCAGCCGCCCGCCGGGCCGCAGCGCATCGAGCCATTCCGCAGCCGGCTGCGCCGCGCCCGCGCAGACGTAGATCACGTCCGCAGCGGACAGATCCGACGCGATGCCGGAGCGTTCGCGCACATCCACATGGGCAATGTCCTTCAGATTGTCGCGCGCGAGCGCCGAAAGGCGCGAGTCGATCTCATAGGCGTGAACGCGGCCGCCGGGTCCGACGAGATGAGCGAGGATCGCGGTGTAATAGCCGCTGCCCGCGCCGATCTGGACCACGGTCTCGCCTTCCCTGACGGCGCAACCGCTGAGCCAGTAGGCGTGCGCACCGGGCATTCCGATATTGAGGCCGCGCGCCGCGTCCAACGCCAGCAGCGCGTTCTGGTAGATGAAGGCAGGATCGTCATCGGGCGTCACGACATAGGGGTGACTGCCGAAGGAGATCGACCACGGCCCGGGCCCGACGAACGGCTCGCGCCTGACGGTCCGAAACGCCTGCTCGATGCGAGGATCCGCAGTCTTCGCAGCGGCACAAATCAGCTGTGCATAGAATGCACGATATTTTGTCGAACGATCTTCCATGTCGCCTCCGGGAAGCGCAGACGACGATAGCACATCAATTGCGATATTCGCGTGATCCTGCAACCGGGCGTGGCGCTATCGCACTCCCTTGCCCATCGCCCGCGCCGCGAGGGCGGCGAGCTTCGGATAGCGGCGCAGGCCCTGCGCGGCATGATCGCGCCATGCGTAGGGCAAACCGCGCCAGGACAGCGCGACGCTGACATCGGTCAGCGGCACCCTCTCGGCTCCGAGGCGCCGCTTGTAGTCCTGATTGCCGATGCTGAGGTCGAAGCGGCGCAGGCCCTGCGCATGCAGCGCCGCCATGGTGCGCTCGGTCACGAGCAGGCCGGGCGAGCAGCTCGACCATGAATCGCTGGCGTGACTGATGCGCAGCAGGACATAGGTCGCGCCGTGCTTGACGCCGAGCGCGGTGGCGACGATGCCCTCATCGCACACCAGCGCCGAGACGGTGGCATAACCTTCCGCGACGCCCCGGCGGACGACCTCGCGATAGAACCGCGCATGGGCCTCGTCGTTGAGGACGAACGGCGAGCCGAGCTTTTGCATGCGCGCCTGCTGCTGCGCATCCATCACGTCCAGCAGTTCATGCGCGCGCCCGACGTTCGCGGCGATCTCGAATCGCGCGCCGGCGTGGCGGCTGAAGACCCGCCAGCAGCGCGGCATCTGCAGGCGCTTGATCGCGGCCTGGTAGTCTCGATAGTCATCGCCCATCAACACGAGATTGCCGTTGAGCGAGGAGGATCCGATCCGGCCGAGCGACACCAGCGGGTTCGGCTTGCCGCCGATCTGGGCCGGCATCTTCCTCAGGCGGAGCAGATCGAAACGGTCGGGCAGCGCGCGCAACGCGTCGATCAATGCCTTGTTGATCGCATCCGTCGCCCCCGCGTCCGGCGCGGCATCGAGCGCCAGGATCGGCGCGTTGTTGTCGGAGACGCCGAGGTCCGCGAACCCGACGATGCGGATGCCGCGCCTGATATGGCTGATCATCGGCACGATCGCGATGTCCTTGCCGGTGGCCACATCGGAGATCACGGCGATCAGCGGAGCGACGTCGCGAAACGCCTCGTACCAGGCGTCGAGCCAGTCAACATGCTGGAACGCGGTGCGGTGCCCGGTGCTCAGGCGCGAGGCCACGTGCCGCCAGTCACGCACGAAATCGATCGCGATTGCCGACGTGCTGGACACCTGGCCGTCTAGTTGCTCGACGCTGAGAAACGTCATTCCGCCGGACATACGACTACTGAATGTTTCCCGGTAGATTATGTTTTGCTGCAGACCACAAGCAACCTTGCCGCTTATCGTTAAGCCGATGTCACCGGCGGCCCGGCTGCGACAAGCTGTCAGCGTCCCGGCTCTCTCTGCTCGACGCATTGGAACCTTGCCAGGAAGTGCAGGCCGGCCACGGCAAGAGCGAACATGAACCAGATGGGATTCTGCCGGTCGAGCAGGAACGTCTCGGTGGCTCCGTAGTACAGGCCGAACAACCACACGGTGAGGAACAGCTTGGCCAGTGCGCCACTGCGGCTGCGCGCCTGGGCCGTCTGAAAGTTGCCCAGCGGTGTGAGCACAAAGACGAGAACGACCAGCAGCAGGCCCGGTAGGCCGATTGTGACCGCGAGGTCGAGATAGCTGTTGTGACTGTGGGCCGCAGTGGTTGCCCATTCGGCACCTTGCGCGGTCTGACGTGCCGTCACGTCGTCCCAGAACGCCGCATAGCCGTGGCCGATGATCGGCTTCTCCGCGACGGCCGCGAGCGCGAACTCCCAGATCGCGGAGCGGCCGGTGAAGGTGGGATCGAGCGGAAGCAGCCGCGTCATGCCGCCGAGCGCCGGGCTCATGACGCTGCCGACGGTCAACAGGTTCATCGCGATCAGCGGCACGAAGCAGATGATCCGCTTCAGCCACAGGCCTGGCGTGACATAGACCAGCGAGGCGAGCGCGTAGATCGCCAGGCACAGCACCGAGGACGTCTTGCCACCGGTGAAGATCAGGAAGATGCCGGCCAGCGCTGCGATCGCCGGCCCCATCACGAACGAGCCCACGGCGGACAGGTAGATGCCGACATAGACAAGGATGGTCATCACGGGCGAGGCGATGTTCTTGTGGCCAAAGGTGCCGCGCCAGTCGCCGGCAAGTTGCGGCTCGGTGATGTCGAGGGCCGTGTGGATCGAATACTGCGGCGCGAGGACGACGCCGAGATAGCAGAGCGCGAGCAGCACGAGCGCGGCGATACCCAGGCAAAGATTGAAGCTGCGCTGCGTCGGCGGCAGCAACGGCAGCGAGACGGCGAGCGACGTCACGCTGGCCGCGAGCACGAACCGCTGAAGCGAAACGCCGCGGCTCTCGGAGAAGAGGATGTTGACCAGCAGCCAGCTCACGAGGCAGAGATGAAGCGGCGTCAGCAGGCTCTTCAGCGCGGGCGCGTCCGAAGCCGCGACGCACAGCACGGCGACCGCAGCCAGGAGGCCCCAGGAAACATAGGTCAGCGCCATTCGCCCGCCGACGACGGTGGCGACGTCGGAGTTGCGCAGGTCGGGGAACGGATCGAGCGTCACCAGCACCAACAGCAGCGCCCCGATCGCGACGAGGCAACGCGCCGCCTGCAAAGCATTGAGCCGCGCAAGGCCGTCGCGCAGGACATGGCTCCACGATCTCGCCTCGATCTCAATCATGTCTGCGGCGCTGCGGTCCAAACTGCATTCCAGGCAAGTGGTACGCGGAGGAGCTCCAATTTCTAGCTCGTTCCCGTTAACCATCCGTCAACCAGCATCCCGACGATGGCGGACATTGGTGCAGCCGAGCCGGCCGCACTCTTCCAGATCTGCCACCGGCTCGATGGCCCGGCTTAACGCTAATACGCGAAACCGGCGCCGCGTAGACCTTCGCGGCAACGGCTTGACCGGAAAGCGAGTATCATCCGCCGGCAGCCGGACTTGCGATCGTCAGCGTTGCCAACGCGGCCGATAGGTCCCGGTTAACGGATCCTTAAAGACGAGCCGCAACTTGATCACCGCCGAAGACGTTCTCGAACTGCCAGCCGCAACCCGCGCCGCGGCGCCAGCGCGCCTCCGGCTTCAGCTCGGCTCAACTACGTCGGTGTCCGTCGTCATTCCCGCCAAGAACGCCGCAGCCTATGTCGGCGAAACGCTCGCCAGCGCTCTGGCGCAGCCCGAGGTGACCGAGGTGATCGTCGTCGACGACGGCTCGACCGACGAAACCGTTGCGATCGTCCGGGCTGTGCGAGACGCGCGGTTGCGCCTGATGCAGAACGACTCCACGGGTGTCTCGGCGGCGCGCAATCTCGGCGCCCGGCATGCGAGCGGCGAGTGGCTGCTCTTCCTCGATTCCGACGACCGCCTCCGTCCCGGCGCGGTGGCGGCGCTGCTGTCGGCGGCGCGCGGTGCTCCGCGCGCGGTTCTCGTCTACGGCGACTACAACACGATCGATAGCGAAGGACGGCAGATCGGCCGGCGCGACCTGTTGAAGGGACGCCGCAAGCCGTCCGGCGACGTGCTGGTGCAGCTCGCCGCCGGGAACTTCATCGTCAACGGTGGCATCGTGCTCACCCGTGCGGACGCCTTCCGCGCCGTCGGCGGTTTCGACGTCTCGCTCCGATATTGCGAGGACTGGCATTGCTGGTGCCGCCTTGCAGCGATCGGCGAGTTCGAATTCGCGCCGAAGCTTCTGCTCGACTATCGCCTGCATACGGCCAACACGATGAACGCGGCGGTGCGTACCCCGCAGGATTTCCTGCCGGCGGTCGCGCGGGTTTTCGACGACGGGCTGATCCTGGCGAGGCTCCCCGAGGGCGCGGCAAGCGGATTGCGCCGGGCCGCCGAGATTCATCTCGTCACCTATTCGGCGATGCAGGCGGTTCGCTTCGGCAGATATCGCGAAGCCTTCGCTTACATTGCGATGATCGGCCGGCGGTCGCTCAGATCGCTGCCACGCGCCGCGATCAGGGTCGTCCTCGCCCGCTTCGGCATCTAGTCCGTCACCGCGGCATCAGGACACGATCTTCGAGGCTTCATAAGGCTGCGGCTCGAGGCCGAAGGCTGCCAGGGCAGCGCCAAGCGCAACCATCACCGGATGCATCGCGACGACTGCTTTCGACGATCTCAGCAGGGCTGCGGCGCGAACCAGCGACAGCGGCACCCGCCCAAGCATCTGCGCGAACACCCGCGCACGCGCCGCCGTGTTCTGCGCGGCCTTGTACTGCACACGATAGTTGATCGCGCCGATGCGCAGGCCGCGCTTTGCGATCCAGCCCAGGCTGGTGCGGTTGTGCGGCACGGTCTCGGTGATGACGGCGTCCGCCGTCCAGTGGAACAGCATGCCGGCGTCGCGGCATCGCACGAAGAAATCGCAATCGCCGCCGCCGAGAAAATTGAAGCGCAGGTCGAACGCGGGACGATCGAACCGCTCGAAGGCGGCACGCGTGATCAGACAATTGCCGCAACCGTAGATCAGCGGCACCGCGCCGCTGTAATCGTAGGCGGGACAGAAGGCGGGATGACGCGAAAGCCAGGGCTTGCTGTCGTCGTCGAAGACCGGCAGCACCGGCCCGCCGACCACGTCGGCACCGGTCGCCTCCGCAGTGCGGACCATCAGTTCGAGCCAGTCGCTTGATGCGATCTCGTCGTCGTCGATCATCAGGAAACGGGTCGCGGCGGGAAACAGCTCCTGCGCCGTCTCGAATGCAGCATTGATTGCCTGGCAGTTCCCCTGCCGCTTCTCGATGAGGCAGACGCCCTGGAGCCGTCCAGCGGCCAGAAACTCTGCCGCAACCGGGGCGCTTTCGCGCCGGATGGCATCGTTCTCGACCATGACGACCGCAAAGGAACGCGGGGTACGCTGGTTCGCCAGCGATTCCAGCGTCAGCCGCAGGTGCTGCGGACGGCGGAAGCAGGGGATGCAGACGACGATGCCGACCGACAGGTCGATGACATCAGAGCTCGCCGCGATCTCCCGGTTGGGATCGCGCACGGCATCCGAGACGCGCGTGGCGGACAGGTCTGTCGGGATCAATGTCATGACGTTCTAGATGTCCGAGATGTATTGAAAAAGCCCTGCTTCGATCGCGCGGATCGACCTCGTCCCGCGATGGCACGCCGCCGCGGAACAGATGCGTGCCAGAATGAACGGCCGGCGCGCGGCGATCTCCAGCCATCCTGACATAACACTAGGCACTTAACCGCCTTCGCGGGTTTCTGCCGCAGAACCTCGCATGCGTGTTAGTGCAATTCGCGGTCCAGTGTGCCGACAACGTCTCAACATGAACAATGCCGTAGTTAACGCCTATACGCATTAACCCGGCCGTAAGCACTGCGATCAGTGAGACGGCGCGGCATCGGATTTGCTCTTCGGGCGAGCGAGTCTTCTCCTGTAAAATTGAACAGAACAAGCGCGGTCAGAAAATCATGAACAAGCCAGCCACGATCGACTTCGCGACAGCCACGGCAATCAATGTCTCCGCGTCCACACCACCTACCCAGGCGCTGCACGATCTGGTCCCCGGCGAAGCCCGCGACAGCCTGCTCGCCGTCCATGACGTGCTGTGCCGCGAGCTGCCGCGGGACCGGCTCGCCATCTATGAAGCCGGCGGCGGCTCGTGCAGCGTTCTCCCACCGGAATTGCTGAGCCGCAGCAAGGTCACGGTCGTCGACATCGACGAGGACCAGGTCCGCAACAACACCTACGCCGACGAGGCGATCCTCGGCGACGTCCAGACCTACCGCTTCGGACGCGAGACCTTCGATCTCGTGATCTGCTACAACGTGATCGAGCATCTGCCGAACGTCGACGCCGCGCTCCTGAACTTCCGTGACGCACTCAAGCGCGGCGGGATGATCCTGATCGGTGCGCCCAATCCGCGCTCGCTCTCAGGTGTCGTCACCAAATATTCGCCGCACTGGTTTCACGTCTGGTTCTACCGGCACATCCGCGGCATCAAGGATGCCGGTCTGCCCGGCGAGCCACCGTTCCCGACGTTCTTCCATCCGCTGGTGACGCTGCCCCGGCTCGAAGCATTCGCGACCGCCAACGGCCTCGAGATGATCTATCGTCGCGAGGTCGAGAGTCCGCGCTATCCCGAGATGCGCCGGCGCAAGCCGCTGTTTGCAGCCGTGGTCGACGCCGGCGCCGCGGTGCTGAACGCCGTGCTCCCGCGCGGCACCGACGTCCGTCGCGGCGACTATCACGTCATCCTGCGGAAGATCTGACAGCCGTGACGCGTGCCCGGCCCATCACTGATCGAGCGGAGGCTCGCGGCCACGCTGCGCGCGGTAACGAATCGTTAATCCCTGGAAGGCCCCGGTGTCGCGAGCGTCGCGAGGACGCCCCGATGGGCGGCATGCGCTTAAACGCTTTGTTTGCCATTTCGGTGAATAGTCCCTCAGTGAGTATGGTTAATTTTCCCTGTTGCGTTGATTGGGCCCCCATATCCCGGGTGCGTAGCGTAAAGCGAAGAGTAACCCCTCAGCCCGCGGCAGTTGGAATGAAAGCTGGGGATCATGCTTGACTATGACCAGCCGATCGATCGGGCCGGACCGGTGGCCTCGCAACGGAAGTCTCAGGCCGGCTTCAACGTCATCGAGCTCGCCAATCTGCTGTGGCGGCGAAAGGTCGCGATCACCGCGGCCGCCCTGCTCGGTGCGACGCTCGCCGTCGTCGTCGGCAAGAGCCTGACGCCGCGCTACACCGCCACCGCTCAGCTCTATGTCGACCCGCGCGAGCTTCAACTCGTCGACCGCGAGCTCACGCCCCGCGCCCAGGACGTCTCCGGCATGTCCATGGTGGTGGAGAGCCAGGCACGCCTGATCACCTCCAACAGCGTGTTGCTCCAGGTGATCCAGCAGGCAGGTCTCGACAAGGATCCGGAATTCGGCGGCGGGGGCGGCACGAGCCTGATGTCGTCGCTGCTCGGGCTGATCGGCCTGCACGCCCGCGCACCTTCCGTCGCGGAGAAGAATGAAGTGCAGCTTGCTGCGCTCGACGCATTGAACAAGCACATCGCCGTCCGCAAGACCGAGAAGAGCTTCATCGTCGATATCGAGGTCTGGTCGACGGATCCGGCGAAAGCGGCGATGCTGGCCAACACGCTGACCAGCGCCTACCTCGCCGAATCCCGCAGCTCGCAGGCTTCTGCCGCGCGGCGCGCGACCAACGATCTCTCCAGCCGCCTGAAGGAGCTGCGCGATCGGCTGCGCAACGCCGAGACTGCGCTTGCCGCCTACAAGGCCCAGAACAATTTCGTCGGCACCCAGGATGCGCTGATCAGCGACCAGCAACTCTCCGCCAGCAACCAGCGTCTCTCCGCGGCCCGTGCGGCGACGATGGATGCGCAGGCACGGCTCGACCAAATCGAGACGAGCCGGCGCACGGCCGCGGATGCAGGTGCGATCCCAGAGGCGCTGCAATCGCCGACGATCGCGAATCTGCGCGCGCAATATGCCGATGCCCGCAAGAAATATGCGGAACAGGCCAGCGAGCTCGGGCCGCGCCATCCGGCGCTGCGCCAGACCGAGAAGCAGGTCGAGGACCTCAAGCGCACCATCAACGAAGAGATCGACCGCTTCGCCCAGTCCGCCAAGAACGATTTGACGCGCGCCCGCGATTTTGAAGCTTCCCTCAACCGGGCGCTGGAAGCGCAGAAGCGGCAGAGCGTCCAGCTGAGCCAGGCTGCCGTGCGCCTGCGCGAACTCGAACGCGAGGTCGATGCCAGCCGCGACGTCTATCAATCCTTTCTCAAGCGCTCGCGCGAGACCGAGGAGCAGGAGAGCCTGAACACGTCGGCGGCCCGCGTCATCGGCGAGGCGACGGTGCCCCAGCGGCGCTCGTTCCCGCCCGCGATGAGCCTGTTCGCCATGATCGGGTTCATTTTCGGGGCGATCGCGGCATCGAGCTGGTTCGTCGCGGTCGAGCTCCTGTTCACCGGCGCGACCGCACCAGCGCCGACGCCTGCGCGTCCACAGCGCGCGCCGGCACCGGATGCCGTGCGAGCTCCGCAGCCCGCGCCTCCTCCAGAGGCTTCGCCGCCTCAGCCGGCCTCGCGAATTCTGGAAGTCGAACGGGTTCCGCCGGAACTTGCCGCGCCCCCGCTGCAGCCCTCAATGGTCGAACAGCCCCTGATCGAAAAGCCGCTGATCGCACGCTTCCAGGAAGCCGACGTCATCCACACCCTCGGCGCCATACTCGCTACGGGCGGCGGAGTCGACCTCACGCGGCTGGGCTGGCCAACGCTCCGCCCCGGCTTTCCCTTGACGACACTGCTCAACGCCTGGCGCGACATGCGCGCGGCGGTAGCCCGGCGCGCCGGCGGCAAGGCGATGCCGGTCATCGCGCTCGTCGGGGCCGGCGAGACCACCGGACGTAGCGTGACCACGCTGAATTTCGCACTCGCGGCTGCGCGCGACGGCGCCCGCGTGCTGATGATCGATGCCGACCATCAGGCACGCTCGCTCTCGAACAAGGTCCTCCGTCTCAGCAAGAGCGAACCGAGCAGGCTCGGATGGCTCTCGATCGGCAACAAGGACACACGCGAGATCAAGACGGTCAACGGCATCTCCGTACTGCCGGCCGCGGAGGGCGATGCCGGCAAGGCTGCCGCCGCGATCCGCAAGGCGATTGCGCAGGCCCGTTCCGCCGGCGGCTATGATCTCGTGATCCTCGACGGCCCGGCGATGCCGCTGTCGGCCGGCGACTTCAAGTTGCTCGACGACACCGATTCGCTGGTGGCCGTGCTGCCGACCAGCCTCGACGTCAACGACAACCTGGAAGAGATCCTGGCCGCGCTCGGCCCCGCCGAGCGCAAGCTCGTCGGCGTCGTGCTCGAGGAGCTCACCCCAGCAATCCAAACGCGCCAACGAGGCAGACAATATGCTTGAGCGCCGCGTCAACCTCGACGGACGGGCAGCGACTGCCGACGTGCCGAGAATCACGGTCGGCGGGCTTCGTATGGCCGCGCTCGACCTGGAAGCCACCGCCGATTTCATGATCGAGGCGACCGATCCGGATAGTCGCATCGGACGTCCGCTGTTCCTGACCTCGGCCAATGGCGAGGTGCTGGCGCGCTGCTCGACCGAACCGCAGACGGAGCGCCTGTTCCGCGCCGCCGACCTGATCAACGCCGACGGTCAGCCGCTGGTCGCGGCCTCGAAGCTTCAATCCTGGTTCCCGCTGCCGGAGCGCGTTGCCACCACGGACCTGTTCCACGTCGTCGCGCGCAAGGCGGAAGCGATCGGCCGCACGTTCTATATGTTCGGCGCAAGCGAGGCCGAGAACGCTGCTGCGGTCGAGAACGTCCAGAAGATGTATCCACGCCTCAAGATCGTCGGGCGCAGCCACGGCTATCTGCGAGGCGAGGCGCTGCGTGCCAAGGTCGAGGAGATCAACGCCCTGGCGCCGGACTATCTGTGGGTCGCGCTCGGCGTGCCCAACGAGCAGGCATTCGTGAAGGAGTTTACGGCGCATCTGACCAATGTTGGCGTCATCAAGACATCCGGCGGCCTGTTCAACTTCCTGTCCGGGAGCCGTTCCCGCGCGCCGCAATGGATGCAGAAGATCGGACTCGAATGGGCCTGGCGCACCTTGCTCGAGCCACGCCGTCTGCTCTGGCGCTATTTGACCACCAACCCCCGCGCGCTCTATCTTCTGCTCAGCCGCAACCGCCCCATCCGCTAGAAGAAGAGCAGAAGACGACATGACCGACCGACCGACCGTCCTCGTCACCGGGGGCGCGGGCTATATTGGCTCGCATGCGTGCCGCGCATTGACCGCCGCCGGCTATCAGCCCGTCGTTTATGACAATCTCTCGACAGGTCACCGCAGCTTCGTCTCCGGCCCGCTGGTGACGGGCGATCTGCTCGATGGCGCGGTGCTGGCGCGCGCTTTCGCCGACCACAAGGTCACGGCGGTGATGCATTTCGCGGCAGCGAGCCTCGTCGGGGAGTCCATGATCGACCCGCAGAAATACTACATCAACAACGTCCAGGGCACGTTGTCGCTGCTGCAGGCCATGCGCAACGCGGGCTGCCATCGCATCGTGTTTTCCTCGACCGGCGCCGTCTATGGCAACGCCGATTCCAAGGAGCTGCCGGAAGACTTTCCTTGCGCGCCGATCAATCCGTACGGCGCATCGAAGTTGATGATCGAGCGCATGCTCGCCGACTACCGCACGGCCTATGGCTTCGGTGCTTTCTGCCTGCGCTATTTCAATGCCAGTGGCGCCGATCCGGCCGGCGGCATCGGCGAGTTGCGCGACAACGAAACCCACCTCATTCCGCGCGCCATGATGGCGCTTCAGGGACATGTCGACTTCGCGGTGTTCGGCGACGACTACGACACGCCCGACGGCACCGCGATCCGCGACTACATCCACGTCACGGACCTTGCGGCGGCGCATGTCGCGGCACTGAAGCTTCTGGAACAAGGCCACGCCGGCGGCAGCTTCAATCTCGGCACGGGCTCCGGATTTTCCGTGCGGGAGATCCTCGATGCGATCAGGCAGGAGACCGGGCGCGAGGTGCCGCACACTGTCAAGCCGCGCCGTGCCGGCGATCCCACTTATCTCGTTGCGGATCCTTCTGCTGCGAGAAAGGTACTGAATTTCGTGCCACGTCACTCCGACCTGCCGACGGTCATCCGCACGGCCTGGGCCTGGCACCAGAAGGCGCATCCGTTCAGATCGCGTTAGGCAACCTTATTGCCCTTGCCGGCGGGGACCTTAAGCCGCTAAAGAGAATGAAGAGACTATGAAAGCCCGCGTCGGCCGCTTTTCTGGCCGCCGGGTGCTTGTGGTATGGCCGCCGATGGAGCGGCATACGTGGCCGCGCGGCGCGCCGTTCTTCAGAGCTTCAAGACCACGACCGGGCGCGCGCATCGGCCTGCTTTCAGGCGCGACAAGGAGCACGGAGCGAATGCATCAGGCCGCAAGCCTGCAATTCGAGCGCGTGGTGAACGAATTCGCCCGCTGGCTCGCCGTGCCCGAGGACGAACGATCGCCGGCGCCGGCCTGGTGGTGGGGACCCGCGATCGCGATGCGCGACGCGCACCAGCCGATGCCAGGTGCGTGGTCATCCACGCTCGGCCTCGGCGACGGATCGACCTTTGCCGACGGCGCGCGCCTGCTTCTCGCCCTGTTCGAGGATCAGACCTCGCTGCCGTGGCCGGACGATTTTCCGCGCAAGGAGGAAAGCGAGGCTCACGAGCCTCGTGAGCTGCACCCGCAGCCGTCAGACGACAGCGCTTTTCAACCGTAACGCCGCGGCCTCCTCGGCGATGGGATCCCGCTCCGGCTGAAGCGGCGGCGCGACGGGCAGCACCATCGGCCGTAGCAGCTCCGCGATCTGCCGCGCCGGCAGCGGCTTGGAGATGAGGAAGCCCTGCATCTCGTCGCAGCCGTGGGTCCGCAGGAAGGCCTCCTGTTCGGCGTTCTCGACGCCTTCGGCGACGACGGTCATCCCGAGTGCCTTGCCCATGCTGATGATCGCCTGTGCGATCGCCTGATCCTCCGAGTCCTGCGGCAGGTCGCGCACGAAGGAGCGGTCGATCTTGATGGTATCGATCGGAAAGTGCTTCATCAGCGACATCGACGAATAGCCGGTACCGAAATCGTCGATGGCCAGACGGATGCCGCGGCTCTGGATGGAGTCGAGCACCTTGAGCGCGCGACCGACATTGCGCATCATCATGCTCTCGGTGACCTCAAGCTGGAGCAGCACCGGCGACATGCCGCTGGCGGCCAGCGCCTCGTCGACGTCCTGCAACAGATGTTCGTCGGCAAACTGCCGCGGCGACAGGTTGACCGCCATCGACAGCGGCAACAGGCCGCGGCGCTGCCAGGCCGTGGCTTGCGCGCAGGCCTCGTTCAGCACCCAGCGGCCGATCGGCACGATCAGCCCGGTTTCCTCCGCAAGCGGAATGAATTGCGCCGGCGAGACATTGCCGAGTTCGGGATGTGCCCAGCGCAGCAGCGCTTCGACGCCCGTGATCTGGCCGGTCTCCATGTCCACCTTGGGCTGGTAGTTCAGCGAGAACTGCCCGCGCTCCAGCGCGCGGCGTAGTGCGCTCTCGAGCGACAGCCGCTCGATCGACTGCGTCTTCACTTCGTTGGAGAAGAAGCGATAGCCGTTCTTGCCGTCCTCCTTGGCGAGGTACATCGCCATGTCGGCATTCTTGGTCAGCGTCTGCGCGTCGGAGCCGTTGGCCGGATAGATCGCAATGCCGATGGAGGCCGTGGTGTGACACTCGTGCCCCGCCAGCTCCATGGGCTCGGCGAGTGCCGCAAGCAGCCCGGTCGCGATGCGCTGGACGTCGTCGATCTCGCTGCACTGGTCAAGGATCACCACGAACTCGTCGCCGCCGAGCCGCGCCACCACGTCGCTGGCCCGCAGCGCGCCGCGCAACCGGTTCGCCACCTCGAGCAGGAGCAGGTCGCCGGCTTCGTGACCCAGCGAATCATTGATGACCTTGAAACGGTCGAGATCGATGAACAGCACCGCAAAACGGTGATCGTGCCGCTGCGCGGTATCGATCGCCGCGTGCAGCAGCCCGTTGAAGGTCTCGCGGTTCGGCAGGTCGGTCAGGCTGTCGTGCGAGGCGAGATACTCGATCCGCTCGTCCGCCTGCTTCTTCTCGTCGGCGCGATCGAAGTTCTCCATTGCGAAGGAGACGTTGTCGGCAAGGCGCTGCAACAGCTCGACGAATTCGAGCGTGAACGTCGCCGTTTCGGTCGACAGGTAGATCATGACGCCGACGGCCTGGTCGTGCGCGATGAGCGGAAATGCCGCGCCCGAGCGCGCGCCGTCGCCACGCACGATGGCGTGGAAGGCGCTCACGCGGTCGTCGTTGAGATAGTCGTTGCTGATGCAGGGCCGACGCGTCCGGAACGCCGTACCGCTCATGCCGCGCCCTTCGGGCCGCTCGGGATCGATGGAGAGACGGACGTTGCGCGTGGTCTCGGCGGACGGACCGGCGGCGGCGACGATCTCAAGCTGGTCCGTGCCGGCCCTCGACAGCGCAATCGTAGTCGAGGTGAACTTGGCACCGTTCGATGCTGCAAGGCATACGAGGTCGTACAGCTCGGCACGCGACTTTGCCCGCATGATCGCCTCGTTGGTCGCACTCAGAGCCGCGAACATGCGCGTCAGGCGCTCCTTCTGCGCTTCGGTCCGGACCTTCTCCTCGGCACGATCGAAATTGTCGAGTGCAAAGGAGACGTTTTCCGCCAGGCGTCCGAGCAGCTCGACCAGATCGGGCGTGAACGTATCCTCTTCCAGCGCGAGGAAGAGCAGAATGCCGACCGGCTTCTCTCCCGCCCTCAGAAGCGGGAAGCTGGCAGCAGCCCGCGTTCCATCCTCGATGGCCTTTGTGCGCCAGTATGCCGACCGCGGTTCGTTCAGATAGTCGTTCATGACACTGGGCCGGCGGGTTCGGAGCGAGGTGCCGATGATGCCCTCGCCCTCGGGATGGCCGGCGGAAATGTTACAGCTGCGTCCAGCCATGCGCTCCTGCAGGCGCCCCTTGACCGCAACGACTTGAACGAGCTCCAGCTCTTCATCGATGATGCCGATGGTCGCCGAAGCGAAGAGATCGCCGAGCACGGCCGCCTGGCAGGCAGCCTCGAACAGCTCCTCACGCGACTTGGCGCGCATGATGGCTTCATTGGTTGCGCTCAGCGCCTCGAACATGCCGCTCAGACGATTGCGTTGCTTGTCCGCCCGCGCCTTCTCGTCGGCGCGGTCGAAACTTTCGAGTGCGAAGGCGACATTGGCCTGAAGCTTGCGCAGCAACTCGACGAGTTCCGGCGTGAAGGTGCCGCGCCCCGGAGAGTTGAACAGAAAGACGCCCTTCACCCGGTCGCCGTTGAACAGCGGCAATGCCGCCGCGGAAGCGATGTCGTTGCGGCGGCAGCTGGCGTGCCACGGCGCAATGCGCTCGTCGGCGAGCACGTCGTTGCTGACCGCGGGCTGGCCCGTGCGAAACGCGGTGCCGGTCAGCCCGCGGCCCTCGGGCACCTGGTCGGAGGTGGAGAACTTGAACTTACGAACCTCGTCGGCATTCGGTCCATAACTGGCGACCACGCGCAGCAGCTCGGCGCGTCGATCGACTAGCGCGACGGTGGCCGAGGTGAACTTTGCTCCCGTTGCGGTCGCCTCGCAGACGAGGTCGAACAGCTCAGCCCGCGACCGTGCCCGCAGGATCGCCTCGTTGGTGGCGCTGAGCGCCGCATACATGCGCGCCAGGCACTCTTCTTCGGCGGAGATCCAGGCTTTCTCGGCCTCGCGGCCGAAATTCTCGATCGCGAACGAGACGTTCTCGGCCATACGCAGCAGCAGCGCGACGATCTCCTCGTCCTTGGCCCAGGAACGGCTGATGAAGAACAGCAGCACGCCAACGCTCTCGCCGTACCTGATCAACGGCGCGACCACGCAGGCAGCGACGCCGGTGTTGACGTTGGCCTGCTCCCACGGCGTGCCCCTGGTGCGTCTGGCGAGATCGTCCTCGACGATGGCTTTCTGCGTCCGAAACACCTCGCCCGAGATGCCCTTGCCGTAGGGATTCTCCGGATCGACGGAATAGCGCGCCTGGGTGACCAGCTCGAGGTTCTGCCCGGTGGCGGCGACGGGCTTCATCCAGTGCGAATCCGGCTCGCGAAGCAGCACGATGGTCGCCAGCGACTTGCCGCCGTGGACCGAGGCGTCGCACACCAATTGGTACAGCTCCTGCTCGGTCTTGGCGCGCAGGATCGCCTCGTTGGTGGCGCTGATGGCACCGAACATGCGGTTGAGCCGCCGTGTCGCCCGCTCACTTGTCTGCCGCGCGGTCTCGCGGGCGAAATTGTCCAGTGCGTAGGAAATGTTCGCCGACATGCGCTCGAACAGCGACACCATCTGCTCGTTCAGCGAGTTGGCCTCGCTCCGCGTCACATACAGGACGCCGACGCTCTTGCCGTTGCAGAGCAGCGGCAGCGCCGCAGCCGCACCGATGCGGGCCTGGGCGGCACCCTCGCGCCAGGCCAGCGAGCGTGGATCGTTCAGATAATCGTTGCTGACGCACAGCTTCTGATCGCGAAATGCCTCACCGCCGACGCCGGATCCCTCTGGCGTGCCGGCTTCCGTCGTGATCACGATCGAGCGGAGCCGCGCAATGTCATCGCCACAGCCAGCCGCAAAGCGCAACCGACGTCCGTCCGGCTCCACCAGGAACGCGGCAACAGCCAGAAAATCCCCGCTCGAAAATCCGGCGTCGCAGACCTTCTGGTACAGCTCGTCCGGCGATCTCGCGTAAAGGATCGCTTCATTGATGGCGCTCAACGCCGCAAAGGTGCGCGCGAGTGTCGTCGGCACGATCTCAGCTCCCGGGCATTTCTGCCTATTTATCCCGGTGACTTTATCAGCGGCGATCGCCTAAGTGGTCGTTATTGCGCACTGCAAACCGTCGATCAAAGTGAACGAGCAACGAACGAACAACGCACAACTGCCGGAAATGCCTCCGCGTGGGACGAATCCTCGATCAAAGGCGCGTTCTCTTTACGAATTTGTAGCCCTGTGTTGGTTTACAGGAGATTGATATCGCTCCTGCGCTTTGAGACGATGGCACCTAACAAGCAGCCTATTGAAGGCAGCAAGCCGAGGGAACGCCATGCCGCGGACTTGTATCCCGGTGAGATCGACGGCTTGCGCGAGCTGTAGCGGCTGCGCGACGGTATTGAGATCGAGGATGCCACCTGGGAAAAGCTGCGCGCGCTGGCGTGCGAAGACAGGCTCGACACCATCCTCGATATGGCCTGACGTCATCGGGAGAACAGCAGCATGACGCGGCGGATGGTATTGGTCGGCTTCCTCCAGGCGCAGAACTGCACGAACCTCCCGAGCTCCTGGCGGCATCCGGACTCGCGCAACGATTCGATGTCGGCGGACTATTATCAGGAGATCGCCAGAATCCTCGAGGCCGGCAAGTTCCACATGGCCTTCTTCGACGACCGCCTGGCGATGCCCGACCGCTACGGCAACGACCACGCCCACACTGTCGAATACGGCATCCGCTGCGTGAAGATGGATCCGCTGATCGTTCTGACCACGATGGGCATGGTCACTGAGAAGCTCGGCCTGGGCGCGACCTGCTCGACCACCTACTATGAGCCCTTCGACGTCGCGCGCCGCTTCGCAACGCTCGACCTGATGTCCGGCGGGCGCGCCGGCTGGAACGTCGTCACTTCGCTCAATGACGGTGAGGCGCTCAACATGGGCCGCGATTCCCACCCCGAGCACGATTCTCGTTACGACCGTGCCGACGAGTTCATGGAGGTCGTGCTCGGCCATTGGGACACCTGGGAAGACGGCGCGCTGATCATGGACAAGCAAAGCGGTCGCTTCGCCGATCCCACCAAGGTGAAGCGGCTCGACCACAAGGGGCCGGCCTTCAAGTCGCGCGGGCCGTTCACCGTTCCGCGCTCGCAACAAGGCCATCCCGTGATCATCCAGGCCGGCGCTTCGGGCCGCGGCCAGCGCTTCGCCGGGCGCTGGGGCGAGGTGATCTTCACCGCCGCGCGCAATCTCGCCGCCGCCAAGGACGGCTATGCAGCCGTGCGCAACGAAGCGGCGACGGCCGGCCGCGACCCTGACCAGATGCTCCTGTGCAATCTGACCACGCCGGTCTGCGCCGCAACTAAGGCTGAGGCCGAAGACAGGATGGCGCTGATCGACAAGCTGCCGCTCCAGATCGACGCGCTGTCGCTGCTCGCCGAAGCGCTCAACTACGATTTCGCCTCCAAGGATCTTGACGAGCCGCTGACGACGGAAGAACTGAAGAGCATGCAGGGCATCTTGGGTATCCGCGACGGCGTACTGAGGGCGTCAGGCAAGAGCAACCCGAGCGCGCGCGACTTCGTCACCTTCTCCGGTCGCGGGCAAGTGCAGGACGCGATGGTCGGCGGTCCCAAGGAGATCGCCGACAAGCTGGAAGAGATGTTCGTGGAGCGCGGTTGCGATGGCTTCGTCATCGCCGCAACCTACGTGCCCGGCTCCTACGCCGATTTCGTCAAGCATATCGTACCAGAATTGCAGCGTCGCGGCCTGTTCCAGACGGACTATCGCGGCAGGACGCTACGCGAAAACCTCGGGCTCGAGCGGCCGGCTGCCGGCGCCTGGAAGGTGCAGCCGCGCGATGCACCAAAATAGCGAGGACATGACATGCGCTGGCTGAAATTCGCCGCCTCGGGCAAGACGTCCTGGGGAATCGTCGAAGGCGACCGGGTGATCGCGGTCGATGGCGATCCCTTCGCCGGATGGCAGCGTTCCTCGCGGATGCTTCCGTTGTCCGAGGTCAAGATCGAATTGCCGCTGATCCCGCGTACCTTCTATTGCGTCGGCTTGAACTATCTGAAGCACCTCAAGGAAGCGGCCGACAAGCGCGGCGAGGTGCCGGCGGTGCCTGACAGGCCCGAGATCGGCTATCGCGCGCAGAACGCGCTGATCGCCCATGACGAGGAGGTCGTGATCCCCTCCTTCGCGACGGACAAGATCCACTACGAGGGCGAACTCGTCGTCGTCATCGGCAAGAAGGTGAAGCATCTCACGGAGCAGAACGCGATGGATTGCGTGTTCGGCTACACCATCGGCAACGACGTCAGCGAGCGCAGTTGGCAGAAGGCCGACCGCAGCCTGTGGCGCTCCAAGAACGCCGACACGTTCAAGCCAATGGGACCGTGGATCGAGACCGAAGCCGATCTCGAAAAGATGGAAACGATCGTCCGCGTCAACGGCAAGGAGACCAACCGCTTCGCGACCGCCGACATGATCTTCGGCGTGGTGCCCTTCCTGGTCGAGCTGACCAGGTATTTCACGCTATGGCCCGGCGACGTGATCTGGATGGGCACCGACGGTGCCTCGCCGGATATCAAGCACGGCGACGTCGTGGAGGTCGAGATCACGGGTGTCGGGACGCTGCGCAACAGGTTCGTGCGGGAGCAGCGGTGATCCTCATCCTGAGGAGCTTGCGAAGCAAGCGTCTCAAAGGATGAAGGCCCGGCTCTCGGCCTCGCCCTTCGAGACGGCCGCTGCGCGGCCTACTCAGGGTGGGGGGATGGAGTTGCGCACCTTGCGTCCACCGTGTCGTCCTGCGCTCCCTCAAAACGGCAGCGCCACCCCCGTCTTGATCTCCTTCAGCACAACATTGCTGCGGACGTAGCGGATGCCGGGGATGCGGAACATGAACTCGTCGAGGAAGCGGTTGTAGGCCGCCATGTCCTGCACGACGACGCGCAGATGATAATCGGCGTCGCCCGTGGTCGCAAAGCACTCCAGCACCTCGCGGCGCTTCGTGACCCTGGCCACGAACTCGTCGACAAACTTCGCGTCATGCCGCTCCAGCGAGACGTGGAGGATGGCGGACATCGCAAAGCCCGCCTGCTCGCGCGCGACCAGCGCCGCATAGCCCCGGATGACGCCGCTCTCCTCCAGAGCCCGCACCCGGCGCCAGCAGGCCGAGGTGGACATGCCGACCTCGTCGGCCAGCTGCTGGTTGGTGGCGCGGCCGTCCCTCTGAAGATGGGCGAGAATCCGGGTGTCCTGCTCTTCGATCATGAAAGCCTCCCCGGTGGGAGCCTCTACCAGAACTCACCTGATTTCGCAAAATTCTGCCGATCTCGTGATCAAATCGGGGTAAATAGGTAAGACTTACCAGCCGCGCAGGCATAACCTTCCAGCAGGCAGGGTGCCGCGCGAGGTCCGCCATGGACGCCATTCCGTCACTCGACGTTTATGAACTTTCCGACCGCTACGAACGCGAGGAGGGCCGCGTCTTCCTCACGGGAACGCAGGCCATCGTCCGCATCGCGCTCGATCAGGCGCGTCGAGATCGTACGGCCGGGCTCAATACCGCCGGCTTCATCTCCGGCTATCGCGGCTCGCCGCTCGGCGGCGTTGACCTCGAACTGTGGCGCATCCAGGAACGGCTCAAACGGGACCGCATCGAGTTTCTTCCGGCGGTCAATGAAGACCTCGCGGCGACAGCGGTGCTGGGCTCGCAGCAGGTCGAAACGCAAGCCGACCGCGAAGTCGACGGCGTGTTCGGGCTCTGGTACGGCAAGGGCCCCGGCGTCGATCGATCCGGCGATGCGCTCAAGCATGGCAATGCCTATGGCTCCTCGCCGCATGGCGGCGTACTGGTGGTTGCCGGCGACGACCACGGCTGCGTCTCCTCTTCGATGCCGCACCAGTCCGACGTCGCCTTCATGAGCTGGTTCATGCCGACGCTGCACCCTGCAAGCGTCAGCGAATATCTCGCCTTCGGCGAATATGGTTACGCGCTGAGCCGTTTCTCCGGCATGTGGGTCGGCTTCAAGGCGATCTCGGACATCGTGGAATCAGGCGCCTCCGTCGCGCTGCGTCCGCCCCGCGACTTCCGCGCGCCCGACTTCACGCCGCCCCCCGGCGGCCTGCACTATCGTTGGCCCGACCTGCCGGGCCCGCAGATCGAGGAACGGCTGGAGGCGAAGAAGCACGCGGTCTACGCCTTCGCCAAGGCCAACCCGATCGACCGCCACATCTACGATATTCCGGACGCGACCTACGGCATCGTTACCACGGGCAAGGCGCATCTCGATCTAATGGAGGCGCTGCGGCTGATGGGCCTCGATGAAGCGGCCTGCCGCAGCATCGGCATCGACGTCTACAAGGTCGGCATGGTCTGGCCGCTGGCGCTGCACGACGCCATGGATTTCGTCAAGGGCAAACGCGAGATCCTCGTGGTCGAGGAGAAGCGCGGCATCATCGAAAGCCAGTTCAAGGAATATTTTTATGACTATCCCGGCGCCAAGCCCGAGCGCATGGTCGGCAAGCACGACGAGCGAGGGGCGAGACTGATCTCCTGGATCGGCGAGTTGTCGCCGCGGACGCTCGCTTCCGTGCTGGCGCGGCGGCTCGACCCGATGTTTCCGGATCTCAATCTCGCCGCGCGGGCAGCCGCCTTGATGCCGGAAGCGGCGCGCACCATCAACGTCAGCGGCGCAACACGAACGCCGTATTTCTGCTCGGGATGCCCGCACAACACGTCGACGAAAGTGCCGGAGGGATCAAAGGCCCTGGCCGGCATCGGCTGCCACTTCATGGCGAGCTGGATGGATCGCGAGACCTCCTCGCTGATCCAGATGGGCGGCGAAGGCGTGAACTGGGCAGCGTCGTCGAGATTCACCGGCGGCAAGCACGTGTTCCAGAACCTCGGTGAAGGCACTTACTACCACTCCGGCTCGATGGCGATCCGGCAGGCGATCGCGGCCAGGGCCAACATCACCTACAAGATCCTGTTCAACGATGCCGTCGCGATGACCGGCGGCCAGCCGGTCGACGGCCCCGTCAGCGTCCATGCCATCGCCCACAGCGTTCGCGCCGAAGGCGTGGCGCGTATCGCACTGGTGTCGGATGATCCCGCACAGTTCTCGCCTGCCGACCTGCCGACCGGTGTCACCATCCACCCGCGCGAGGAGATGGATGCCGTGCAGCGCGAACTGCGCGACGTCTCCGGCGTGTCCGTCCTGATCTATCAGCAGACCTGCGCCACCGAGAAGCGACGCCGCCGCAAGCGCGGGCAGATGGCCGATCCCAAACGCTTCGCCTACATCAACGACCTCGTCTGCGAAGGCTGCGGCGATTGCTCGGTCGAATCCAACTGTCTCAGCGTCGAGCCGAGGGAGACGCCGTTCGGCCGCAAGCGTCAGATCAACCTGTCGGCCTGCAATAAGGATTTTTCCTGTCTCAACGGCTTCTGCCCGAGCTTCGTCACCGTCGAAGGGGCGACGCGCCGGAGGAAGAGCGCAAGCCGGATCGACGCGGTCGGCCGCGCGGCCACGCTCCCCCTGCCCACGCCCCGAACGCTCGACCGCCCCTACGATCTGCTGGTGACCGGCGTCGGCGGTACCGGCGTGATCACGGTTGGCGCGCTGATCGGCATGGCCGCGCACCTCGAACGCCGCGGCGTCTCGGTCCTCGACTTCACCGGCTTTGCGCAGAAATTTGGTCCCGTGCTGAGCTACATCCGCCTCGCCGCGAGCCCCGAAATGTTGCACCAGGTCCGCATCGACCAGGGTGCGGCCGACGCGCTGATCGGCTGCGACCTCGTCGTCAGCTCCTCGCCAAAGGCGTCCGGAACCTACCGGAAAGGCACGCGCGCTGCGGTCAACACGGCGGAGATGCCGACCGGCGACGTCGTCCGCTTCCGCGACGCCGATCTCGCCTCGCCCGCCCGCCTGCGCGCGATCGGCCGCGTGGTCGGCGAGAACAATCTCCGCACGATCGATGCCAATGGGCTGGCCGAGCGCCTGCTCGGCGATGCCGTCTATGCCAACATCATCATGCTCGGCTTCGCCTGGCAACGCGGACTGGTGCCGGTCTCGCTGCAGGCGCTATCGCGCGCGATCGAGCTCAACGGCGTGGCGATCGAACGCAACAAGCAGGCCTTTGCCTGGGGCCGGGTCGCCGCGGCCGATCCGGATTCTCTGTCGAACGCGGACGAGGCGCCCAAGGCCGAGACGCTCGACCAGCTCATCGCCCGGCGCTTCGATTTCCTCACGGCCTATCAGAACGCGGCCTATGCGGCGCAATACCGGGCGATCGTCGCAAGAGTCCGCAGCGCCGAAGCCGGCCTGAACAGCGAGGCGCTGACCGAGGCCGTCGCGCGCAGCCTGTTCAAGCTGATGGCCTACAAGGACGAATACGAGGTGGCGCGGCTGCACATGCAAAGCGGCTTCCTCGACGAGCTGAAGCGCGAATTCGAGGACGGCTTCAGCATCCAGTATCACCTCGCCCCGCCGTTCCTGCCGTCGCGGCGCGACGCACGTGGCCGTCCTCGCAAACGTGCCTTCGGACAGTGGATCCAGATGCCTCTCAACATGCTCGCGCGCTTGAAGGGGCTGCGCGGGACGCCGTTCGATCCATTCGGCTACGCCGCGGAACGGCGAGCCGAGCGGGAGCTGATCGCTTGGTATCAAGACCTGATCGAGCGGATGCTCGGCGGGCTCGACACGGCGAGTCTTCCGGATCTCGTCGCGATTGCAAGGGCCCCTATGGAAATCCGCGGGTATGGGCCGGTCAAGGCCGCCGCGATCGCGAAGGTGAGGTCCGAAATCGAGCGGTTGCTCGCCGAACTCCCCACGCCATCGCCGGCAAGGATGCGCGCCACCGGTTGACGCCGCGCCGGCAACGTTTCAGCCTCTGAACCTGGAGGGACGCCCTGATGGCGCTCCCGCGATCGGGTGACGCATCATGGATTTCGACCAGCTGACATTGACCGAGGCCGCGAACGGCCTCAGCGCCGGGAAGGTCACGAGCACCGCACTCATCCGGGAAGCTCTTGCCCGCGCCAGAGCCAACGCCGATCTCAATGCCTTCGTGACCCTGGACGAGGCCGGCGCCATGAAGGCCGCCGCGGCGTTCGACGCGAAGGGCGACAGGAGCAGGCCGCTCGGCGGCGTGCCCGTCGTGATCAAGGATAATATCGAGGTGGCCGGGCTGCCCTGTAGCGCCGGCACCCCCGCGCTGAAGGATTACATTCCAACGGCCGATGCACCTGTCGTGGCAAAGCTGCGCGCCGCGGGAGCGATCATCATCGGCAAGACCAGCATGCACGAACTGGCCTTCGGCATCTCCGGCTACAACACCGCGTTCAAGACCGGCGCCGAGTTCGGCGTGCGCAATGCCTATGATCGCAGGCGGATCGCCGGCGGCTCCTCGTCCGGGACGGGCGCCGCGATCGGCGCGCGAATCGTCGCGGGCGGGCTCGGCACCGACACCGGCGGATCGGTACGCGTGCCCGCCGCCCTGAACGGGTGCGCCTCGCTGCGGCCAACGGTCGGGCGCTATCCGCAAGACGGCATCGCGCCGATCTCGCACACCCGCGACACCGCGGGGCCTATGGCCGCAACCATGGCCGATGTCGCGCTGCTCGACCGCGTCATCGCCGGAGGCGATCCGGTCCTGCCTGCGGATCTCAAGCTGGTCCGCATTGGCATAGCCAAGGCGATGCTGACCAATCTCGATGACGACACCGAGGCCGCCTTCCATCGGGCAGTCGCGCAGATGAAAGCTCAGGGGATCATCGTGGTCGAGATCGAGATGGCCCAACTGGCGGAGCTCAACGGCCAGGTCAGCTTTCCAGTCGCGCTATATGAGGCCTATGACGATCTGGTCGCCTATCTCGCACACACCGGCACCGGCCTCGGCATCGAGGCGCTGGCGCAGGAAATCTCCAGCGCCGACGTCAAGGCTACCTATGAGGACCTCGTGATCCCGCGCAAGCTGCCCGGTCCCGACGACACGCTTATCGACGCCAAGCCGATCTACGACGCCGCGATCAAGACCGCACGGCCTGCGCTTCAGGCTCTCTATGACAACACCTTCTCCGGAAACAAGCTCGACGCCATCGCCTTTCCGACCACGCCGCGCATCGCCATTCCCTCCAACCCGGACTCCAGCAGCCTGGAGAATTTCGCACTGTTTATCCAGAACACCGATCCCGGCAGCAATGCCGGCATTCCCGGCATCCAGATCCCAATCGCACTCGGCGCCAGCAGCAGATTGCCGATCGGGCTTGAGCTCGACGGCCCTGCAGGAAGTGATCGTCGTCTGCTTGCGATCGGCATGGCACTCGACAACGTGTTTGGCCGGTTGCCGCCGCCGCGTCGCTCATGAATAAGGGTTGATCAGCTTCTGCTGCTCGGCGCTGTGGTGCGTGAGCAGGTCGATGAAGGTCCTGACCTTCGCCGACAGATGATGGCGATGCGGATAGACCGCATTCATGGACAGCTCGACCGTCCGATATTCCGGCAAGAGGCGCACGAGGCTGCCGGCTTCGAGATCGTCCTGAATGAGAAACCCCGCCATCAGACAGACAGCGGCGCCCTCCAGTGCGACCTTCCGCAGCGCTTCTCCGCTGTTGGTGACGAAGCTGCCCGAGATGCGAACGGAAGCCGGAGTGCCTTTGCGGTCAAGGAAGCGCCATTCGTCGCCAAACGGATAGTTCAAGTGCCGACCGCAATTGTGCCCGGTGAGCTCGTCGAGCGTCTGCACCCGGCCGTGCTTCTCGAGATAATCGTGCGAGCAGCACAGCACGTGACGCCAGGTGGCAAGTCTCCGCACGATCAGGCTCGAATCCGGCGGCGGGGTCATGCGCAGGGCAACGTCGTAGCCCTCCTCGATGAGATCGACATCGGCCTCGCCCATGCGCAAATCGATCCTGAGCTCCGCATAGGTCGACAGCAGCTTCGCCACGACCGGCGCGACAAACGGCACCATGTGCGTGGCGACGTGAATGCGCAGCGTGCCGCGGGGCACCGACTGCAATTCGCTCGCGATGTCGTCGGCCTGCTCGAGATCCGCGAGAATCTGGGTTGAGCGCTCATAATAGGCCTTGCCGATTTCGGTGAGGCTCACCTTCCGCGTGGTGCGGTTGAGTAGCCGCACCCCGAGCCGGTCCTCCAGCGCCTGGACGTGGTTGCTCACCATGGTCGTCGACATGTTGAGGCGGCGGGCGGCGGCGGAAAAGCCGCCGTTTTCGACCACGTGGACGAAGGCGGTGAGGCTGGTGAAACGATCCATGGCTCGACGTTCCGATTATCCATTATGACTGGATAATGCTTCAAAGAATTCCGGGATTATCACAAAGGTCGGGACAACGCATCTTATCCTCGTCAATGCGGCGCCCCTTTTCGAACGGGCGGCCGCGAATTCCGAGGATGTCATGTCGAACGCTTCTTATGTCTCTGGAACAACTGCAAAAATCGGCCTAGGCCTGTCTCGACAGACCATCAATTGGGCGGCCATCGGCCTGGCGCTGATCCTCGGCATCGCGGTGGCCGGCGACTATGGCTACGACTATTTCAAGACCGGCCGGTACCTCGAATCCACTGACGACGCCTATGTGAAGGCCGATTCCACGATCGTCGCGCCGAAGGTCTCCGGCTACATCGCAAAGGTGCTGGTCGGCGACAACGAGAAGGTCAAGGCAGGCCAGCTGCTGGCCAAGATCGACGACCGCGATTTCAGGGCGGCGCTCGACCAGGCCCGCGCGGATGTCGCGGCTGCCGAAGCATCTGTGCGCAACATCGATGCCGAGCTCGAGCTGCAGCAGCCGATCATCGAGCAAAGCACGGCCGACGTCGCTGCTGCGGACGCCAATCTGAAATTCGCACAAGAGGAGCGCGCCCGCTACGACGACCTCATGAAGTCGGGCTCCGGCACGATCCAGCGCGCGCAGCAGACCGACGCGGCGCTGCGCGCCAGCAGCGCGCAATTGCAGCACGCGAAGTACGGCCTTCTGGCTGCGCAGCGCAAGATCGACGTGCTTACCAGCCAACGCGCCCAGGCCACGGCCCAGCTCGAACGTGCCCGGGCGGTCGCGCAGCAGTCGACGCTAAACCTGTCCTATACCGAGATCACCGCGCCCGTGGATGGCACGGTCGGCGCCCGCAGCTTGCGCGTCGGCCAATACGTGCAAGCCGGCACACAATTGATGGCGGTGGTGCCGCTCGATGCAGTCTATGTCGTTGCCAACTTCAAGGAGACCCAGCTCACACATGTGCGGCCGGGCCAGCCGGTCGAGCTGTACGTCGATAGTTTTCGCAATCGGGCCCTGCATGGCCATGTCGACAGCCTGTCGCCGGCGAGCGGGCTGGAATTCGCATTGCTGCCGCCCGACAACGCCACGGGCAACTTCACCAAGATCGTGCAGCGCGTTCCGGTGAAGATTGTGCTCGACGACCACAGCCTCACCGGCCTGCTTCGCCCCGGCATGTCCGCGGTGCCGACCATCGACACCAAGGCGACCGTGCTGGCCGAGCGCGAGACGGCCAGGCGTCTCGCCGACAACATGCTCCGGCCGAACGGCGGCTGACCCAACTCCGGCAGGTTTGTCAAACCCCCGCCGGAAGATCGTTCCAGAACGTCGTCGATTGTCGAAATCATCCGCATCCTGTCTCCGTAGCCGAGACGAGGCTTCCATGAGCACGCTTCAACCCGCCTTCAACGCCGCATCCACCGCCAGCATTCCCGCACCCGCCGCACCGTCGGTGCCGGCCAAAACCTGGATCGCGGTGATCGGCGCAACGCTTGGCGCCTTCATGGCGGTGCTGAACATCCAGATCGTCAACGCCTCGCTCGCAGACATCCAGGGCGCGATCGGCGCCGGCATCGACGACGGCGGCTGGATCTCGACCTCCTATCTCGTCGCCGAGATCGTGGTGATCCCGCTGTCCGGCTGGCTGGCGCAGGTGTTCTCGATCCGCATCTATCTGCTCACCAACGCGATCCTGTTCCTGATCCTGTCCGCGGCCTGCGCGCTGGCGCAGGATCTGTCGCAGATGATCGTGCTGCGCGCCATCCAGGGTTTCACCGGCGGCGTGCTGATCCCGCTGGCCTTCACGTTGATCATCACCCTGCTGCCGCGCGGCAAGCAGCCGGTGGGCCTCGCGCTGTTCGCGCTGTCGGCGACGTTCGCACCGGCGATCGGCCCGACCATCGGCGGCTATCTCACCGAGAATTTCGGCTGGCAGTACATCTTCTACGTCAACCTCGTGCCGGGCGCGATCATGGTCGGCATGCTCTGGTACGCACTCGAGGCCAAACCGATGAAACTCTCGCTGCTGCGCGAGGGCGACTGGGCCGGCATCGTCACCATGGCAATCGGCCTGTCGGCGCTCCAGACCGTGCTCGAGGAAGGCAACAAGGACGACTGGTTCGGCTCCCCCTTCATCGTCAAGCTGTCGGCGATCGCGGCGGTGGCGCTGACCGCCTTCCTGATCATCGAGCTCACTGTGAAGAAGCCGCTCCTGAACCTGCGCCTGCTGGTGCGGCGTAATTTCGGTTTCGGCATGCTCGCGAACTTCCTCCTCGGCATCGCGCTCTACGGCTCTGTGTTCATCCTGCCGCAGTATCTGTCACGCATCCAGGGCTACAATGCCGAGCAGATCGGCATGGTGCTGGCATGGACCGGACTGCCGCAACTGGTGTTGATCCCGCTGGTGCCGCGTCTGATGCAGAAGCTCGATGCGCGCATCGTGATCGGCGTCGGCTTTATGCTGTTTGCGGCGTCCAATTTCATGAACATCTACATGACCAACGACTACGCCGCCGACCAGCTGCTGTGGCCCAATATCGTTCGCGCGATCGGGCAGGCCCTGGTCATGGCGCCGCTGTCGGCGGTGGCAACCGCCGGCATCGAAGCCGAGAACGCAGGCTCGGCGTCGGGCCTGTTCAACATGATGCGCAACCTTGGCGGCGCGGTCGGAATTGCGATCCTGCAAACCGTTCTGACCAAGCGCGAGCAATATCACTCCAACGTGCTGATGCAGTCGGTCTCGATGTTCGAGCAGGCGACGCGCACGCGGCTGGAGCAACTGACCCAGTATTTCATCAATCACGGCGTGCTCGACCATGCTGCCGCCGCGCATCGCGCTTATGTCGCGATCGGCCGTATCGTGCAGAAGCAGGCCTATATCCTCGCTTTCAGCGATACCTTCTATCTGCTCGGCATGGCGCTGATCGTGGCGCTGCTCGCCGTCCTCTTCCTGAAGAAGCCCGGCCAGACCTCGGCCGGTGGCGCCCACTGACCTCGATCCGAGAAGCAAGGAGACGATCATGAAGCCCCGCATGAACTACTTCCAGGCCGCGCCCGATACGATGAAAGCGCTGATGGCGCTGGAGGCGCAGATCCAGTCGACCGGCATCGAGAAATCGCTGATCGAGCTCGTCAAGATCCGGGCGTCGCAGATCAACGGCTGCGCCTTCTGCATCAACATGCACGCCGAGGACGCGCGCAAACGCGGCGAGACCGAGCAGCGCATCTACCTGCTCAACGCGTGGCGCGAATCCCCGCTCTATACCGAGCGCGAGCGTGCCGCGCTGGCCTGGACGGAATCGGTGACGCTGATCTCGCAGACGCATGCGCCCGACGAGACTTACGAGCAGGTCTGCGCACAGTTCTCCGATGAGGAGACGGTGAACCTGACCATGCTGATCGGCGCCATCAATGCCTGGAACAGGATTGCGATCGCGTTCCGCGCGGTGCATCCGGTAAAAGTGAAGACGTCGGTGGCGTGAGGCATCCGCAGCTGTCATGCCCCGCGACCCGGCTACGCCAAGGCTTCGCCGGGGTTAAGGTCTAGGGGCGCCGAAGCTTTAGCGAAGGCGGCAGGCGGGGCCCGAAGTACGCCGCGGCCCATCGGACCTATCCCTGCCGTCACGGCGTACTGGATCGCCCGGTCAGGCCGGACGATGACCGCGGTGGGCGTGGCTCAAACCGCCGTCGCCTTGGCGAACTCCACGTAGATCTCGCGAAGGCGCGTTGCCACCGGGCCGGGCTTGCCGTCGCCGATCGTCTTGCCGTCGATGGCGACCACCGGCTGCACGAACGAGGATGCGCTAGTGATGAACGCCTCCTTGGCAGCGAGCGCCTCGGCAACCGTGAAGGACCGTTCCTCGACGCGGAGCTGGCGCTCCTCGGCAAGCGCGATCACGGCCTTGCGCGTGCAGCCCGGCAGGATCGCGTTGGAATTCTTGCGCGTGACGATGACGTCGTCCTTGGTCAGGATGAACGCCGACGACGAGCCGCCCTCGGTGACGTAGCCATCCTGCAGCATCCAGGCCTCGCCCGCGCCGGCTTCCGCCGCGGCCTGCTTCGCCAGCACCTGCGCCAGCAGCGCCACGCTCTTGATGTCGCGGCGTTCCCAGCGGATGTCGGGCACCGTGATGACATTGATGCCGGTCTTCGCCGCCGCCGCGTTGATGATGTCCTTCTCGGAAGTGAACATCACCAGGCTCGGCTTGACGTCCCCCTTGGGAAACGGGAAGTCGCGCCCCTTGTCGGCGCCGCGCGTGACCTGGAGATAGACGAGACCGTCCTGGAGCTTGTTGCGCGCGATCAGCTCCTTCTGGAGCTCGGTGATGCGCTCGATCGTCTCCGGCAGCTTCAGCTTGATCTCCCCGACGGAGCGTTCCAGCCGCGCCAGATGCGAGGCATTATCGACCAGCTTGCCGTCGAGCACGGCCGAGACCTCGTAGATGCCGTCGGCGAACAGGAAGCCGCGATCGAGCACCGAGATCTTGGCCTCCGAGAGCGGGACGAATGAGCCGTTGACATAGGCGATCGGATCCAAGGCAGGTCTCCTGGCGAGATGGGGAATTTGGCGCGCTTATACGCCAGTTAGGGGGCCGGATCACCCCTCTATTCGTCATTCCGGGGCGGCGCGGAGCGACGAGCCCGGAATCCATTTCGCCCCGCGTTACGCCGCCTGATCGATCATCAGATGCGCAATTGCGCATCATAGCTCGCGCGACGCGCGCCTCGGGATGAGGAGCGCTCAGTGCGAGAGAATCTTCGACAAGAACTTCTGCGCCCGGTCGCTGCGCGGCTTGCCGAAAAAGTCGTCCTTCGCCGCGTCCTCGACGATCTCGCCGCGGTCCATGAAGATCACACGGTTGGCGACCTTGCGGGCGAAACCCATCTCATGGGTAACCACCATCATGGTCATACCTTCACGCGCGAGATCGACCATGACATCCAGCACCTCGCTGACCATTTCAGGATCGAGCGCCGAGGTCGGCTCGTCAAACAGCATGACGATCGGATCCATGGCGAGCGCGCGGGCAATGGCAACGCGCTGCTGCTGGCCGCCGGAGAGTTGCGCGGGGAATTTCTGCGCCTGCTCCTTCAACCCGACACGCTCCAGGAGCTGCATGCCTTTGGTCTGTGCCTTGTCGTGCGGCCGCCCAAGCACCTTCTCCTGCGCGAGGCAGAGATTGTCGATGATCTTGAGATGCGGAAAGAGCTCGAAGTGCTGGAACACCATGCCGACGCGCGACCGCAGCTTCGGCAGATCGGTCTTGGGATCGTTGACCTTGGTGCCGTCGACCAGGATGTCGCCGCTCTGGAACGGCTCCAGCGCATTGACGCATTTGATCAGCGTCGACTTGCCCGAACCCGACGGACCACAAACCACAACGACCTCGCCCTTGGTGACGGTGGTGGTGCAGTCGGTCAGCACCTGGAAGCTGGGGCTGTACCATTTGTTGACGTGGCTGATTTCGATCATGACCGACAGCTCTATCGAATGATGGCGATGCGCGCCTGGAGGCGGCGGACGCCGTAGGACGCGACACAGGAAATGGTGAAGTAGACGACTGCTGCGAACAGATACATTTCGACGAGGCGCCCGTCGCGCTGCGCCACCTTGCTGGCCGCTCCCAGGAAGTCCGTGATCGACAGGACGTAGACCAGCGAGGTGTCCTGGAACAGCACGATGGTCTGCGTGATCAGCACCGGCAGCATGTTGCGGAAGGCCTGCGGCAGCACGACGTAGCGCATGGTCTGGGCGTAGGTCAGCCCCAGCGCGCTGGCCGCGGCCGGCTGTCCGCGCGAGATCGACTGGATGCCGGCACGCATGATCTCGGAGAAGTAAGCCGCCTCGAACATGATGAAGGTGATGAGCGAGGATGCGAACGCGCCGACGCTGATCGGGCGCGGGGCGCCGGTCACCCACTGTCCGATATAGGGCACCAGGAAGTAGAACCAGAAGATGACCAGCACCAGCGGCAGCGAGCGCATGAAGTCGACATAAATTCCGGCGATGCGGCCGAGCAGCTTGAAGCCGGAGAGCCGCATCAGGGCGAGCGCCGTGCCGAAGATGAGGCCGCCGAGGGCAGCGAGCCCCGTCAGCGTCAGCGTGAACGTCATGCCCTCGAAGAACAGATAGGGTAGCGCGCGGCGGATGACGTCGAAATCGAGATTGCCGAACATCGCTTATTTCCCCGTGATGTAGCCGGGAATCGCGACCCAGCGCTCGAGGAAGCGCATCGCGGTCACGACGACGGCGTTGACGAGGAGGTAGAGAATGGTCGCGGCCGTGAAGGCCTCGAACACCTGGAACGAGAATTCCTGCATCGACCGCGCCTGTCCGGTCAGCTCGAGCAAGCCGATGGTGATCGCGACCGCGGTGTTCTTGATGGTGTTGAGAAACTCGGACGTCAGCGGTGGCAGGATGATGCGGAACGCCATCGGCAGCAGCACGTAACGATAGCCCTGCACGGTGGTCAGGCCCAGCGCGGTTGCGGCCATTTTCTGCCCGCGCGGCAGTGAACCGATGCCGGCCTGCAATTGCACGGCGACGCGGGCCGACATGAACAAGCCGATACCGATCGCGGCCGTCCAGAACGGCGCGTTCGGCAGCTGCTTCAGCCAGGTGCCCGCAGCTTTTGGCAGCAGTTCCGGCAGCACGAAGTACCACAGGAAGAGCTGCACGAGCAGCGGCATGTTGCGGAAGAATTCGACATAGGCAAAGCCGAACCAGTTCGCCCCCTTCGACGGCAGTGTGCGCATCACACCGACGATCGAGCCGGTGATCAGCGCGATCACCCAGGCCAGCGCCGCGGTCTTGAGGGTCAGCACCAGGCCCGACAGCAGCATGTCGAGATAGGTGCCGGTCCCCATCGGGTTCGGCTGGAAAAAGATTCCCCAGTTCCAGTTGTAGTTCACGTGTCCCCCGCGCGAACGCGCCAGTCATGGATATCCTGAGCGCCTATGCAAATGTCCGGCCACCCCAGTGTCAAGAGTGGCCGGACATGGTCCCGATCGAAAGATCGAGGTTTAATCTTACTTGTAGTCGTCCGGGTTCGGCGAGTCCGTCGGCTTGGCGAACTCGTTCTTCAGCTCGGCCGAGATCGGCGTGTTGAGGTTCAGGCCCTTCGGCGGGATCTTCTGGGTGAACCACTTGTCGTAGATCTTCTGGGCTTCGCCGGACGTATAAAGTGCCGCCGTCGCCGCATCGACCACCTTCTTGAAGGCGGGGTCGTCCTTACGCAGCATGATGCCGTAGGGCTCGGGCTTGGAAAACGCATCCTTGGAGATGACGTAGTCGTCCGGGTTCTTCGAGCCGGCGACGAGGCTCGCCAGCAGGATGTCGTCCATGACGAAGGCGACCGCGCGATCGGTCTCGACCATGAGGAAGGCTTCGGCGTGGTCCTTGGCCGGAATGATGTTGGCGCCGAGACCCTTCGCGGCGTTGGCTTCGGTGAGCTGCTTGATGTTGGTGGTGCCGGCGGTCGAGACGACGGTCTTGCCCTTGAGATCGTCGATCGACTTCAGGCCGCTCGACTTCTTGAAGACATAGCGGCTGGCTGTCAGGTAGTGGGTGTTGGTGAAGGCGACCTGCTTCTGGCGCTCGGCATTGTTGGTGGTCGAGCCACATTCGAGGTCGATGGTGCCGTTGGCCATCAGCGGGATACGCGTCGCCGAAGTCACCGGGTTGAGCTTGACCTCGAGCTTGTCGAGCTTGAGCTCCTTCTTCACGGCGTCGACGATCTTGTAGCAGATGTCCATCGCAAACCCGACGGGCTTCTGGTTGTCGTCGAGATAGGAGAATGGGATCGAGGAGTCGCGGAAGCCGAGCGTGATGGCGCCGGTGTCCTTGATGTTCTTCAGCGTGCCGGTCAGCTCCTGGGCCCCGGCCTGGCTGACGACGAAGGTCGCGGCGAGCGCGAGCCCGATGCTACGGAAATGTTTCACTTTCTTCTTCCCCTTTCAGGATGATGCGGCCGGATGCAAGCACAAATCGGGCCGGATTAGAATGTGACTTTCGGCTGGATCGAAGGCTCAGGTTAACAGGCTTGTCAGTGGTCATGTCAGTGGTCCTGGCAATTCCCCGAGATCCCAGAACAGCCCGGCCATCACCGTCAAGGCCTCCTCGGTCAGTGGCAGCAGGATGTGCTCATTGGGCGCATGCTGGGAGCAGCCGGGATAGGAGTGCGGCACCCAGATCGTCGGCAGGCCCAGGATCTCGGAGAACACATCATTGGGCAGCGAGCCGCCGAAATTCGGCAGCACTGCCGGCGCCTTGCCCGTGGTCTCCTTGACCGAATCCGCCACCCATCTGATCCAGGGGCTGTCGAAATCGGTGCGCGAGGCGGCAAAGCTCTGCGCCGCGCGGACCTCGACCATGGGAAAACCCTTCTCGACCAGATGCGCGCGGATCACCTCGATCAGTCCGTCAATCTTGGTGCCGACCACGAAACGCAGTTGCAGCACGGCATTGGCATGGCCGGGAATGGCGTTCGCCGGCTTCTCGATATTGCCCGACGACATCGCCAGCACTTCGAGCGTGTTCCAGGCATAGAGCCGCTCGGCCGCCGACAGCCCCTCCTCGCCCCAGTTTTCCGCGAGCGCCGGCTCGTCCGCGGTCGGCACCACCTGTACGTCGGCGAGATAGCTGCGGATCTGGTTGGTGAGCCGCGGCGGCTTCAAGGCATCGAGCAGGAGACGGCCGTGGCCGTCGACCAGGGTCGAGATCGCGTTGACCAGGATGGTCGCGGGGTTGGCGAGCACGCCGCCCCAGTTGCCGGAATGGTGGCCGCCGTCGCGCAGATTCACGTCGAGATGAATGCGGAGGCCGCCACGGCAGCCGAGAAAGAGCGTCGGCCGTTCGGCGGACAGGCGCGGCCCGTCGGAAGCCATGAACAGGTCGGCCTTGAGCGTGTCGCGATTGAGATCGCAGACCTTGCCGAGATCGGGCGAGCCGATCTCCTCGCCCATCTCGATGATGAATTTCGCGTTGAAGCCGAGCTTGCCGCCGCGAGCCTCGCGCACCGCGCGGAGTGCCGCCATATTGATGCTGTGCTGACCCTTGTTGTCCGCGGTGCCGCGGCCGTAGAGGCGTGTCCCCGCAACCGCCGTGCGCCAGGGATCGCGTCCCTCGCGCCACTCGCCCTCCATGCCGTCGACGACGTCACCATGGCCGTAGATCAGCACGGTCGGCGCCGACGTGCTCTCGTGATGTTCAGCCAACAGGAATGGCGCCTTGCCGCTCGGGGATTCGACGATGCGGCTGGAAAAATCGAGCGCGGCGAAGGCCGGCTGCATCTCCTGCTCCAGATAGGCGCGCAGCTCGGTGCCGCGCGACGGATTCTGGCTTTCGGTCCGATACGCGACGCGGCGGTCGAGCTCGGCGAGGAACGCGCCGGATTTGAAGTCGTCCCGGGCGCGGGCGATGGCGTCGGCTCTGGTCATTGCTTTCGTTTTCAAGGTTTCGACGCGGGCGAACGTAGCGGGCTACGTAGGCCATCGAAAGTGGCAGGGGGCTAGGAGAGTTTCTTGGAGTTTCTCTTGTAATTCTCTTGGGATTTCGTTCCTGCTTGCTTGAGATCGGCTTGCCAGGCGCGGCATCGCTGATTTGACCTTGCCAATACCCAAACATATGCAAGAACTTCGCCAAGTTGGGGCGCACATCTATCATTCGAAGAGCGCTCAGTACAGGGCGCCGAGGGGACAAGCATGGCCAAAGAGATCAGGCTCAACGCCTTTGCGATGAATTGCGTCGCACACCAGTCGCCGGGCCTGTGGACCCATCCGCGCGACCGCACGGCCGACTATAACCGCCTGCCCTACTGGATCGATCTCGCCCGAACCCTGGAACGGGGCCGCTTCGACGGGCTGTTCCTGGCCGACGTGCTCGGGGTCTACGACGTCTATGGCAACAGCCCTGACGCAGCCTTGCGCAATGCAGCACAGACGCCATCGAATGAGCCGCTGCTGCTGCTGTCGGCGATGGCAGGGGTGACGCAAAATCTCGGTTTCGGCGTCACCAGCAATCTGTCTTTCGAGCCGCCCTACCCGTTCGCACGGCGGATGTCGACGCTGGACCATCTCACCGAGGGGCGAATCGGCTGGAATGTCGTCACCGGCTATCTCGACAGCGCCGCGCGCGGCGCCGGCAAGGACAAGCAGACCGGACATGACGACCGCTACGACATCGCCGACGAATATATGGAGGTGGTCTACAAGCTCTGGGAAGGCAGCTGGGAGGACGACGCCGTGCTGCGCGACCGCAAGCGCGGCATCTTCACCGATCCCACAAAAGTTCATCGCGTCAATCATGAAGGCGCGAACTATCGTATCAACAACACCATTCACCTCAGCGAGCCGTCGCCCCAGCGCACGCCCGTGCTGTACCAGGCCGGCACGTCGCCGCGCGGCCGGCAATTCGCGGCCCGCCATGCCGAATGCGTGTTCATGTCGGGACCGTCCGCCAAGGTGATCGCGCCACGCGTCTCCGCGATCCGCCAGGAGGCCGCCGCGCTCGGCCGCAACCCGGCCGAGATCCTGATGTTCTCGATGATGACGATCATCCTCGGCCGGACCGAAGCCGAAGCGAAAGAAAAGTACGACGCCTATCGCCGCCACATCAGCCCCGAGGGCGCGCTGGCGCTGATGTCGGGATGGACCGGCGTCGACTTCTCCGGCTACGACCTCGACCAGCAGGTGCGGCACGTCCAGAACGATGCCGGCCGCAGCGCCATGGACAACGTCACTCGCGCCGATCCCGACCGGGTCTGGACCGTCCGCGACGTCATCGAGCATGTCGGCATCGGCGGCGCCGGCCCGGTCGTGGTCGGCACGCCGGAGATGGTCGCCGACAAGATCGAAGAGTGGTTCGAGGCGACCGACGTCGACGGGCTCAACGTCGCGTTCGCGATCTCGCCCGGTGATTTCGAGGACATCGCCGACATGCTGGTGCCGGAGCTGACCCGGCGCGGGCGATACAAGAGCGAGTATGCGAAGGGCACGCTGCGGGAGAAGCTGTTCGGCCAGGACCGCGCGCGGCTCGACGCGCCGCATCCTGCCGCGGGGTATCGCGTGGGGAAAAAGGGGTAGGTTGCCGCCTCCTCGTCATTGCGAGCGAAGCGAAGCAATCCAGAGATGCATCCGCAAAGACAGTCTGGATTGCTTCGTCGCTACGCTCCTCGCAATGACGATACGACATCCCGCCCCTACACCTTTCCGTCCACCATCACCTCGATCAGCTTGGTCCCCGGCCGGCCGAACGCCGAGGTCAGCGTCGCCTTCAGCTCGCTGGCATCGCTGACCTTGATCGCCTCACAGCCGAGCGCCTTGGCGACGCCGGCGAAATCCACGGGCGGATCGACGAAATCCATGCCGACGTAATTGTCGTCGCCATGGAAGGCGAGCAGGCGCTGCTTGATGATGCGGTAGCCGCCATTGTTGGCGATGACGACGTTGAGCGGCAGCTTGTGATGCGCCGCCGTCCACAGCGACTGGATCGAGTACATCGCGCTGCCGTCGCCGGAGAAGCACACCACGGGCCGGCCCGGATTGGCGATGCTGGCGCCAACCGACGCCGGCAGGCCCCAGCCGATGCCGCCGGAGGCGAGGCCGTGGTAGCCATGGCGATCGCGATGCGGCCGCAGCGCCGTGATCTGGCGGCTGGAGGTGAGGCCTTCGTCGACCAGGATGGCATTGTCAGGCATCGCCTCGACCATTTGCAGCACCAGAAAATCCGGATCGATCGGCGCGCGGCCAGCGCTCTTGCCGATCTGCTCGACCAGCTCGGCACGACGCGCGGTCCAGTTCTTCGGCGCGAGCTCGGCAAGGCGCCGCCTGGCGCGTTGCGCCAATGCCTCGCCACCCATCTCCTTCAGCATCGGGATCAGCGCGCGCAGCGTTTCCTTCAGATCCGCCTTCAGCGCGATCTCGGCGCCGTAATTCTTGGCGATCTCCCAGTCCACGAGGCCAACCTGCACGATGCCGAGACCATCCGGCAGCGCATCGACCTCGCTAAACACCGACATCCGCAGGGGATCGCCACCGAGCGCAATCAGGAGATCGTAAGGCGCCAGCGTGTCGCGCGCGACCTTCTGCACGCGCGCGAGCGAGCCGACGAAACTCGGGCTCTCCGAGAGGAAATGCGAGCCATAGGGCGTGGAGGATTGATAGGCGGCAGCGCCGAGCAGCTCGGCGAACTCGGCGGCCTCCTGCAACGCATCGCTCTTGACCACCTCGTCCATGGTGACGATCACCGGGCGTTCGGCCTTGAGCAGACGGGCCGCAAGAGCCTTCAACGCTTCATCGGATGGTCTTGTCCGCGCATCGATGCGGGTGGAGCGGCCGAGATCGATGCCGGCCTCGCTGTTCAGGATGTCGCCGGGCAGCGAGATGAAGACCGGTCCGGTCGGCGGCGTCGTCGCGACCTTGGCGGCGCGGCGCACGATGCGCGGCAGATCCTCCAGCCGCGTCACCTCGACCGCCCATTTCACCAGCGGCTCGGCCATCCGCACCAGCGGTCCATAAAGCACCGGCTCCATCAGGCCGTGGCCCTGCTCCTGCTGGCCGGCCGTGAGGATCATCGGCGTGCCCGTGAACTGGGCGTTGTAGAGCGAGCCCATGGCATTGCCGAGGCCCGGCGCGACATGGACGTTGCAGGCGACGAGCTTGCCCGAAGCGCGGCTATAGCCGTCGGCGATCGCGATCACCAGGCTCTCCTGCATCGCCATCACATAAGTGAGGTCGGGATGCTCCTTCAGCGCATGCATGATCGGCAGCTCGGTGGTACCAGGGTTGCCGAACAGATGCGTGATGCCTTCGTCCTTGAGCAGCGCAAGAAAGGCGGAGCGGCCGGTGATCTTGTTCTTCATGTTTCCTCCAGGAGCGGACATTGCCGCAAGGACTGAAAGCATGATGGCCGAAGTCTTGGGAGGCACGCAAGGAAGCGCTGTCATGGCTGCGTTGCGTGGGCGCGGCAAACTACGCTCTCGTGTCCCGGACGCGACGCAACGTGCAACATTGCGGCGCAGAGCCGGGACCCACCTTTAGCGAGGTTGCCGATGCATGGGCCCCGGCTCAGCAGCGCACCGTCGAATAGGCGCTGCGCTGCGTCCGGGGCACGAGAGGTGAGTGCGCGGCCCGCGCTACATCTCCTCCCGGCCGAGCTCGAACGGATCCTCGCCGCCCGCGCGCTTCCTCTTTTTCGAGCGCTGCCACACCACGCCCGGAAACCCCTTCAGCGGCACCAGCGGCTCGCCGGTATAGGCCCATTCCTGCAGCTCCTCGATCGCGATGTGATAGAGCGGCTGGCGGCCGGTGCGCTCTGTGAACAGCGCACGCGGGATGTTGACCATGTGCGGGCCACGCGGACGTTCGTACATGATCGGCGTACCGCAATGCGAGCAGAAGCTGCGCACGGTCTTCGTGGCCTTGTCCTCGTAGCGGGTCAGCGCGGTCTTGCCCGACGTGATGCGAAACCGCTTCTTCCAGCTTCCGACATAGGTGGCGTAAGCCGCGCCATGGGCACGGCGGCTGGCGGCGGAGTGATCGTGCCAGGCCCAGCGCGCGGGAACGTCGATCTCGAAGGTGACCTTGCCGCAGAGGCATTGGCCGGTGGCTATCCCTGCGGCGGCTGCGGCCTTGGCCATTTGTATTTTCCTCGCCGTCATTCCGGGATGGTGCGAAGCACCAGACCCGGGATCTCGAGATTCTCCGGTGCGCAATTTGCGCACGATAGTTCGATGCTCCGCATCGCACCGGAATGACGGAGCAAGCTACGCCGGCGTCAGCGCGTCATACACCGGATAGTCCGTATACCCCTTTTCCTCGCCGCCGTAGAACGTCGCGCGATTATACGGCGTGATCGGGTAGTCGTGCTCGAGACGGCGCGGCAGATCGGGATTGGAGATGAAGATGCGGCCGAAGGCGATGATATCCGCATGTCCCTCGGCGATCGCCGCATTCGCGGTCTCCCCGGTGAAGCCGCCGGCGGTCATCAGCACGCCGCTGTAGAGCGGACGGAACAGCACCATCGCCGACGGAACGTTCTGCCAGTTGACCTCGGCGCGGCCGGAGCCGCTCGAGCGCGGTTCGATGAAATGCAGGTACGCCAGGCCCAGCTTCTTGAGCGCCTTCACGACATGCGTATAGAGCGGCATCGGATCGGGCTCGCCGGAATCATTGGCGATGCCGTAGGGCGACAGCCGCACGCCGACGCGATTGGCGCCCCAGACGTCGATCGCGGCCTGGGTCACCTCGAGCAGCAGCCGCGCGCGGTTCTCGATCGAGCCGCCATATTGGTCCGTGCGCTGATTGCTCCGCGACTGCAGGAACTGCTCGAGCAGATAGCCGTTGGCGCCGTGGATCTCGACACCGTCGAAGCCCGCGGCAAGCGCGTTCTTCGCGCCCTGCCTGAATGCTTCGACAATGCCCTTGACCTCCTCGGTCTCCAGCGCGCGGGGCGTCTCGTAGTCGGCGATCTTGCCGTCGGCGGTCATCGCCCTCATGCCCTGGGCCTCGATCGGGATCGCCGAGGCCGAGACCGGCAGCTGGCCGCCGTGGAAGGAGGAATGCGAGACGCGGCCGACATGCCAGAGCTGGAGGAAGATGATGCCGCCCTTGGCGTGCACGGCATCCGTCACCTTACGCCAGCCTGCGATCTGCGCCTCCGAATAGATGCCGGGCGTCGCCGGGTTGCCGCGGCCGTGCGAGAGCACCGGCGAGGCTTCGGCGATGATCAGGCCGCCTTTCGTCGCGCGCTGACCGTAATATTCGGCGTTGAGCGGCCGCGGCGAAAAGCTCTCGCGCTCGGCGCGCATGCGCGTCAGCGGCGCCATGGCGACGCGATGCGCAAGCTTGTACGGACCGACCTGCAACGGCCTAAACAACGCTTCGAATTTCATGGGGTCCCCGGATATCTATGAAAGGATGCGGATCATATAGCGAGGGGCGGCACCGGAAAAGGCGCCGCCCCAGGCAGATATTCTCTCTGACGGAACGCGACGGAGCACTCTACGCCGTCTTGATCCAGACGGCCTTCACGTTGAGATATTCTTCGACGTGCTGCTTGCCGGATTCGCGGCCGTAGCCGCTCATCTTGTAGCCGCCAAACGGCACGGCCGGGTCCATCGCCTGGTAGCAGTTCACCCAAACCGAGCCGGCACGCAGGCTCTTCGCGACCGCATGAGCCTTGCTGACATCGCGCGTCCACAAGCCGGAGCCGAGGCCGAACGTGGTGGCGTTGGCGCGCTTGACCAGCTCATCCATGTCCTTGAACGCGATCGCGGAGATGACGGGACCAAAAATCTCCTCCTGCGCGATGCGCATGTTGTCCTCAACGCCCGCGAACACCGTCGGTGAGACGAAGAAGCCCTTCGACAGCGCGCCTTCCGTGACGCGCCCGCCGCCGGCAAGCGCCCTTGCGCCTTCCTTCTGGCCGATGTCGAGATAGCCGGTGACGCGCTCGAGTTGCTGTTCGGAGACAAGCGGTCCGATCTGCACGTTGGGATCGAGGCCGTTGCCGACCTGCAGCTTCTTGCCGAACTCGGCGACGCGGCCGACGAACTCCTCATAGATCGACTGCTCGACGAACAGGCGCGTTCCGGCGCTGCAGATCTGGCCGGAATTGGCGAACACCGCCATCGCCGCGCCCGGCACGGCTGCGTCGAGATCGGCATCCGCGAACACGATGTCCGGCGACTTGCCGCCGAGCTCAAGCGAGACGCGCTTGAGGTTGCCGGCGGAGGCTCGGATGATCGACTGACCCGTGACATGCGATCCGGTGAAGGCGACCTTGTCGACGTCGTGATGCGAGGCGAGCGCGGCGCCAGCCGTCTCGCCATAGCCGGGCACGACGTTGATGACGCCGGGCGGCACGCCCGCTTCCATCGCCAGCTCAGCGATGCGCAGCGAGGTCAGCGGCGCTTCTTCCGCAGGCTTGAGCACCACGGTGCAGCCGGTCGCGATCGCGGGGCCAATCTTCCAGATCGTCGCGGTGAGCGGGCCGTTCCAGGGAATAATGGCGCCGACGACGCCAATCGGCTCCTTCAGCGTGTAGGAGAAGATCTCGCCGGGCAGCGAGTTCTCGATGGTCTCGCCGTGGATCGCCGTGGTCTGGCCGGCGTAATAGCGCAGCATGCCGACGGCGCGCAGGCGATAGGCGCGGGTGCGGCTGAGCGGCGCGCCCATGTCGAGCGTATCGAGCTGCGACAATTCGTCGAAATTCTTCTCGACGAGGTCAGCGAGCTTCAAGAGAAGGTTCTGCCGCTCGAACGGCTTGACCTTGCTCCAGGGGCCTTCGAAGGCGCGGCGAGCGGCGGCAACCGCACGATCGATGTCTTCCTTGTCGCCTTCGGCAACGGTTGCAAGCAGCTCGCCTGTGGCGGGATTGCGGGTCTCGAAGCGCTTGCCTGAGGCTGCATCGACCCACTTCCCATCGATCAGCATCTGCTTGTAGGACCCGTTTGCAAACGGATGGCGCGTGATCGGAATAGCCTGCGACACAGCCATGGCTGTACTCCCTGTCAGTGATTGATTGCTCGATCTGGGCGGGATCGTTCGATCGAGGATACAGCTGTGGCCGTTAGGCGTAAAGGCAGCGCAAAACAAAGACCTCCCATGCCGACTTGTGCAGGGTCCGACTGCTGCCATGTTATAGCTCGACTGAGACCCCTTCACGGAGACGATCCATGCCACATCCCGCAATCGTCAGAGACAATGTTGCCGTGATCACAGGCGGCGCGTCCGGCATTGGACTCGCCGCCGCCACCGCCTTCGCGCGCGCCGGAATGAAGGTGTGCGTCGCGGATGTCGACGTGACACGGTTGGCAGAGGCTGCAACAAGATTGTCATCCATCACGGCTGCCACAAACGTGATGACCTTGGCCGTGGATGTCAGCAAGGTCGAGAGCGTCACGGAACTGGAGCGCGCAGTAGGCCAGCGGTTTGGCGGCACCGACATCCTCATGAACAATGCCGGCATCCAGCCCGGAAGCACATTGTTCGGCGAACCCGACAATTGGCAGCGCATCATCGGCGTCAACATGTGGGGCATCATCAACGGCTCGCGAATCTTCGCGCCCGGCATGGTCGCGCGCGGCAAACCAGGCCTGATCATCAACACCGGTTCCAAGCAGGGCATCACCACGCCGCCGGGCGACCCCGCCTACAATGTCTCGAAGTCCGGCGTGAAGGCATTCACCGAGGCGCTCCAACACGAGCTGCGCAACACCAAGGACTGTCGGGTCACGGCACATCTGTTGATCCCGGGCTTCGTCTTCACCGACCTTACCGCGAAGGGACGCACCGAGAAGCCGGCCGGCGCCTGGACGCCGGAACAGACCGTGGATTTCATGCTGACACGGCTGGAGGTCGGCGATTTCTACATCCTCTGCCCGGACAATGACGTGCCCCGCGCCCTCGACGAGAAGCGTATTCTCTGGGCCGCCGGCGACATCGTCGAGAACCGCCCGCCGCTGTCGCGCTGGCACCCGGACTATGCGGATGCGTTCAAGAAGTTCGTGGAACGAGACTGATCGTGGTGAGCAGCTGGAGCGCGACAGCAGGGTGAGGACCAGGGGGCCCGGCTACAACGTCTCTTGCTTATGCCCACACTGCTTGCACGCGAACTTGACGCGGGTTTGGCCCTTCTCCGCCTGAACCCGGTTCGGGGCGCCGCACTTGCCGCAGACCGCCTCGATGCGGGTCGTGCCCTGCTTGACGACGACGGTCTTCTTTTCCATCGATTCGCGGATCAGGCGTTCGGCCTCCTCGCGCAGGGATTGTTTCGACAAAGCTCGTCTCCGCCTCTGGAAAGCGCGAGAGCCATATCGCACCTGCATTCGAAGCACAATGCGTGATGAAGATCGCGGGGCCCGTCAACCTCGTACGAAATGGTCACAGACGCGGGGAGGCGGCGGAAGCCCATGGCTCCGTCGCGGTTCTGGTTACCGGGCCGGCTGCTCTCGTGATTGTCCCGCACGATCCTGGTGAAGGTTTTTGGGTCTGGACCGGCGCCTCTTCGCTCCCGCCGAACCCGATTTGGAGTGAAATCCGAATTTCGGGATGACTAGGAACGAACATTCCAAGGGCTCGTTGTCGCGCGTAGTTTCCCTCAGAGCGCGAGCCATCCCATGTATCACCACGTCAAGAAGCTGATGTTCACCGTGCGCGTCGACGAACCCGATCCACGCTTCGGCAATATGCTCCTCGAGCAGTTTGGCGGCGCCAACGGGGAACTTGCGGCTGCGATGCAATATTCGATTCAGGGGCTGAATTGCGAGGATCCCGACCGCAAGGACCTGTTGATGGATATCGGCACCGAAGAGCTCAGCCATCTCGAGGTCGTCGGCTGCCTGGCCCGGATGCATCTCGCGCCCTCGAAGAACGACCGCCAGGCGGCCGAGGCCGATCCGCTGATTGCGATCGCCGGCGGCGGCGGCGTCAATCTGTTCAACTCGCAAGGCAATCCCTGGACCGCCGACTATCTCAAGATCACCGGCGAGCTCGACGTCGATCTCCGCAGCAACATCGCCGCCGAAGCGCGTGCGAAGATCGTCTACGAACGACTGATCAATTTCTGCGACGACGCCGGCAGCAAGGACGCGCTGCAGTTCCTGATGACGCGCGAGATCACACACATGAAGGCGTTCGCGCGGGCGCTCGAAAGCCTGTCGAAGCCGGCCTTCAGTGTCGGCAGGATTGCGCCGACGCCCGGCCTCGTAAACCAGTACTTCAATGACTCCACCGGCAGTGGCGACCACGGCGAAATCGACACCCGCGGTCCCTGGAACGAAGGAGAGGACTGGGTGTTCACGGATTCGCCTGCGCTTCAGTCTTCTGATCCCGGCGCAGCCCCGTCGATCGTCACGGAGAGCTCGCCGCCTGTCGACGAGGCCGGCCTGACAGATCTCCTGCTCCATGAGCTGCGCGACATACTCCATGCCGAGAAGCAGCTCACCAAGGCGCTTCCCAAGATGGCCCAGGCCGCGCGCTATGACCAGCTACGTGAATTGTTCGAGCAGCATCTGGCCGAAACGGAGAACCAAGTCGAGCGTATCAACGAATGCTTCGAGCTGCTCGGCGAGAATGTGCGGGCCAAGCCCTGCAAGGGCATGATGGGCCTGATCGAGGAAGGCCAGGAGGTCATGAAGGAAGGCGAGGAGAAGGAGGACGCAGCCGCCGACCTCGCGCTGATCTCAGCGGCTCAACGCGTCGAGCACTACGAGATGGCCGGCTACACCACCGCACGCAACCTCGCGCAGCAGCTCCGCCACAGCGCCATCGTGGCGCTGCTTTCGAAGTCGCTCGCGGAAGAGGAGAACGCCGATCTCCTGCTCAATCAGGTGGCGCGGTCGCTGATGTCCGTGGCGAAAATGCCCGCGGCGCTGGAGCAGGCCGAATAGACCGCACCCAGCGCGATGATACGCAGATGCACGGCGTTCAACCGCCCCTCGCTTTCGCGCGGGGGGCGGTACGCGCGGTCTCAAGCGCACCTCCAGTGAGTGAGACGGCTCGCGCCTGCCCGGCCAGGAAGCCTCTTTCCAGCCACGCTTCGGCGAGAAGGCGCTGATGGTGCCGGCGCATCTCGCTGACAGGGCGTGTGGGGCTAGCGATCGCGCGGGCGGTGATGGCAAGCCATGGCGGTTCGATCAGGTTCAAGCCGACCGACGGCGGCGTCGCCTTCGAGCTCCAATTCCCTGTGGCCTGAGGCGCGATGCACCATTGCCCCACAGGTTCTTGTTTGGGCATGATCTATCGGGAAAACCGCTTCCCACTTTTCCGGATCATGCCTCAGATCGCGAACACCCAGGCGGCGACGATCGTGCCGATGGTGACGAGACCGGCGATGGTCCAGCCCGCGGCATATTCAAGCTCAGGATGACCGGTCGCCCGCATGATCTCGACCGGATCGGCGGTATGCTTCTCTGCCATGACAGCCTCGCACGTTTCTTCCCGCGTCATAGATAAGTCGCATCAGCCGCCACGAGGTTCCATCACGGAAATGCGAGGCATGACGCAGCTTGGTTTGTTCGCCGAACCGGAAGCGGGCCCTGCCGGGCTTCGCTATACGGACAACTTTATCGATGCCGCGGTCGAGCAGGACCTGATCGACCGCATCGCAGCATTGCCGCTCCAGCGCTTTCAGTTCGGCGCGTTCGAGGGAAACCGCCGCGTGGCATCGTTCGGCTATCGCTATGACTACGCGCTGCAACGTCTGGCCGAGGCGGAGCCGATCCCGAACTGGCTGCTGCCCGTCGCGCGGCAAGTCGAGGCATGGGCGCACCTGCCGAAGGGCAGCGTTCGGCAGGTGCTGTGCACTGAATATGAGATCGGCCTCGGCATCGGCTGGCACCGCGACAAGCCGCACTTCGACAAGGTCCTGGGCCTGTCGCTCGGCTCGCCCTGCAAATTCCGCTTCCGCCGCCGCAACGGGGAAAAATGGGAACGCCACACGCTCGAGGCCATGCCGCGCTCGCTCTACATGATGGACGGCGAGGCGCGATCGCAATGGGAGCACAGCATTTCGCCGGTCGAGGCGCGCCGCTACTCCATCACTTTCCGGACGATGAAGCGGGTCTGACAGGCCGGCCCAACCAAAATGCGAAAACAACCCCATGCACAGTAGGAACCCACGTCCGGTGCGCGGCTGGTGGCGCCGGGCGACGGCTTGACGGACGGGGATAAAAGTGGCCGCGCCGCGCAATCGTCGCGCGGCCCGCGAACTTGCGGTCCAATCGGGTTTCTTGCCGGACGATAGCCCGTTCCACCCCGGCTGCCTGCCGAGCGAAGGTGCCGTGAATTCGCCTCAACATCAGCCAACTAATGAGGCGAATTGAAAAGACAGGCCAAATCGGCAAGCCAATATCAGTCCGCGAGGCCGGCATCACCATGAAGAATTACCTGGCATTTTTCCTGCTTTTGACCATGACCGCGGCCTCCGCACACGGAATTTTGCCCGCGCGGGTATCGCCGCCCACCGGGCTCGTCCAGGCGGGCCTGACCGACAACGATACCACCGCCGGCGGCACCGCCCGGCTGTGCGAGCAGGTCACCTTCTCGCGCGGTCTGCGCTATGGCGAGAGCGAAGCCAATGTGCTCGATGTCGCGACCAGTGCGACCAAGGCGGATACGCCGCGGCCTGTGCTGCTGTTCGTGGCGGGCGACACCTTTACCGGCGACCGCGGGGCGCCGGAGCTGTCGCGCCAGATCCAGGACCAGGCCATGTGCTTTGCCGCGCGCAACGAGATGATCGGGGTCCGCGTCAACTATCGCCTGGCGCCCTCGGCGACCTGGCCCGCCGGCGCGTCCGATGTGGCGGCGGCCCTGTCATGGGTTCACGGCAATATCGACCTCTTCAACGGCGATGCCCGTGAAATCGTCGCGGTCGGCTACGGCGCCGGCGCCTTCCATGTCGCCACCCTGCTGGCCCATCCCGAGCTGCAGACCGACGGTGCCGACGTCGCCGGCGTCGTGCTGGTGTCCGGAATCTACCGCGTCGGCAAGGACGCGAGTGACAGCGAGAAGGCCTATCTTGGCACCGATCCCACCCAGTACGACAGCCGATCGGCCTTCCCCGGCATCCTCAATGTCGATGTGCCGATCGTGCTGGCCTGGGCCGCGGACGATTCCGCCGGTCTCGTGGCGCAGGGCGAAACCCTGAAGAAGACGCTCTGCGGCGCCGGCCACTGCCCGCGCGGCGCGCTGCTGCGGAGCCGCGAAGGTATCGCGAGCGCCTTCGGCCTCGACGGCTCCGGCGACAGCCTCGCCGAGCCGACACTGCTGCTGGTGCGTCAGCTCGAGGCGCGCGGGCTGCCGTAGCGACGGGTTGCGGGCACACAGCTGTAACAGAGCGTCAGCACGTCTGCCGCTTTCGTTCGAGGCCGCCAGCCCCGCTGCCTTGCAGCGGGCCGGCAAGCCATACGATTGACAAACGCTCGACCTAGACCAAGCGGCCTCGGTGTGGGGCCAACGACAGGATGTCGCGCATGCGCGTCCCCGGCAGACTGCTGCTCGTGTTGATCGCCGCCTTCGCCTCGCTCGGGGCGATGTCCCAGCAACGTGCCGAGCAACCGGCAAGCAACGAGGAAATCCGCATCGGCAATGTCATGCCGTATTCGGGACCGCTCTCGGAGTTCGGCGCCATCGGCCAGGCGGAGGCCGCCTATTTCGACATGATCAATGCGCGTGGCGGCATCAACGGCCGCAGGATCCGCTTCATCACGCGCGATGACAATTCCGATCCGGCGACTGCGCTGGAGCTGACGCGCAATCTGGTCGAGACCGAGGATGTGCACCTGATGTTCGGCTCGTTCGGCACACCCGGCAATCTCGCCGCGCGCTGGTATCTGAACGAGAAGAGAATCCCGCAGCTCTTCGTCGCGTCCGGCGACGAAGAGCTGAGCCAGGCCAGGGCGTTTCCCTGGACCATGGGTTGGCAGCCGTCGTTCAGGTCTGAAGGGCGCATCTACGCCAACTACATCCAGGCCTACTATCCCAAGAAGAAGATCGTGGTGCTCTGGCAGAACGACCAGTTCGGGCGCATGCTCTACAAGGGCATCCAGGAAGGCCTCGGCGATCTCAACCGTCACGTCCTCGTCGACATCGCCTTCGACATTGCCGACGAGCATCTCGACGGGCACGTCTCGATTCTCAAACGCGCGGGCGCCGACATCTTCGTCTTTCTCGGCGTGCCGTCGACGGCATCCAAGGTCATCAAGCTGGCGGCGTCTTTCAACTGGCATCCGGTCTTCATCGTCAACGATGCCTCCGCCTCGATCGCCAATGCGATGGCGCCCGCGGGCCTCGAGAACTCCGCAGGCGTGATCTCGGCGGCCTTTCTGAAGGATCCGAGCGATCCCGCCTGGAAGGACGATCCCGCCATGAAGGACTGGTTCGCCTTCATGGACAAATACCATCGGGTCGAAAGCACCAACAACAGCGCAGCACTCTATGGCTACGCCGCGGCCGAGGCGCTGACGCAGGTGCTGAAGCAATGCGGCGACGATTTTTCGCGCGACAACATCATGCGGCAGGCGGCTTCGCTCAGGGACGTCAATCCCTCCGTTGCCCTACCCAACATCAGGATGAACACCTCGCCCAGCAACTATCTGCCGATCAGGCAGATGCGGCTCGTCCAGTTCGACGGACGCTCGTGGCAGCCGTTCGGCGAGGTGATCGAGACGGCCTTCACGGAAGGCGCGGCGCGGTGAGGTGATTCACGTCGCGCAGTTGCCCCCCCATTACTGACACCTTTTGCTGAGCCACCCCTCTCCTCCCGCCCTGCCCCGCAAGGGGGGAGGGAGCGCAGCGGAGTGCACCGCAGCGCTGTGCCTCACAGCACTGCCGCAATCGATAAGAACCACTCTTGCCAGAGCAAAGGTGCGTTCCCTCCCCCCTTGCGGGGGAGGGTTAGGAAGAGGGGTGCCACACGGGGCTCTCTCCATGAGAAGAGCGGCTACGTAAGTCGGCCCCCTCACGCCGGCTTCAGCGAGGCCAGCGCGTTCTCCAGCAGCGAGCGCACGCGTGCGGCATCGCCTGACTTCACCACGGCGGGATCGAGATAGAGCTCCAGGCCCGGTGCGCGCTCGGTGATGATGCCGCTGTTCTCCGCCGCCGCGTCGCTCAGCGCGTCCACCGAATAGGGAATGACTTCCCGGCTGATGCCCTTCATGGTGATCGCCGGCAACGCATGGGCGCGGACGATATCGCTGACGAGTGCGAAGGTCTCGTAGCTCAGCACGATGCCGCCAGGCTCGGCGATCGATTGCAGGCGCGCAGCGAGGTTCGCCTCCGCACCGATGATGGTGTAGTCCATGCGGTCGGCGCTGCCGAAATTGCCGACGTTGCAATAGCCCGAGTTGATGCCCATGCGCGAGCGGAACGGCTGCTCGATGCCGGAGGCGCGCCATTTCGCATTGAGCTCGGCAAGGCGCTGCTGCATGCGCCAGGCCATCTGCAGACAGGCCTGTGCATCGGCGCGGTCGCCCCTGGTCTCGGGGTCGCCGAAGAAGATCAGCATGGCGTCGCCGATGAACTTGTCGATGGTGCCGCCATATTCGTGGGCGATCGCCGACATTTCCGTGAAATATTCGTTGAGGAGCTGCGTCAGCTGCTCCGGCTGCAGCCGCTCGGCGGTCGCAGTGAAATTCTGGATGTCGGAGAAGAAGATGGTGAGCTTCTTGCGCTCGGTGTGGATGGTGACGTCCTTCTGGCCGGAGAAGATGCTCTTGTAGACCTGGGGCGGGATGTAGCGCGAGATCTTCATCGAGAGCGAGGCGAGGAAGTCGTTGGCGGATTCGAGCTCCTTGTTCATGCCCTTGATGCGGCGCGCCTGGCGGCGCTGCAGCGACAGGAACGACAGGCCGCTGCCGGCAGCGATGACGAAATAGGCCAGCAGGAACTTGAACGAGAAGATGTTGGCGGCGATCGGCTGGGCGATGATCACCTCCTGGATGCCGCGGACATCCCCCACCTTCCAGTCCTTCTTCGGGCTTTCGGGGTGGCTGTTGTGGCAGCTCACGCAGGCCGGCCCCATGGTGACGGGGGCGACCAGGCGGACCTTGTCGTTGAACAGCGAGGTCTCGGTCTCCACGATCTTCTGCTCGGGGTCCTTCCGCAGCGCATCGAGCGCATCCTTCTCGAACTTGTCGAGCTGGTGCGAGGCACGGTTCTGGAACGGGAAGTCGGAGACGAAGCGGTAGGTGATGTTCTCCTGCTGCGCGCCGATCACCCGGCCGAGCTCGAGCGACAGCGTTGCCGGAATCGGGATCGCGCCGGGGATGGATTCGTAATTGTGCACCACCCTCGTCGTGCCGTTGGGATTGGCCAGCACCCGTCCGACCACGTTTGTCGCGTAGTAGCTGCGCACGCTCGTGATCACCGAGTTGAGATCGATGGCCTGCCGGCGTAGCGCCGTCTTACTCAGCTCGGTCAGGTCCAGCCACACCGCGAGCGGCAGGGCGAGGAGCAGGAAGGCGATCACGGCGCCCGTGAGAATGCCGCTCTTGCGCTGATCTTCGGCGATCTCTTGTTTCACTCTGTGGCTCCGCTGTGTGCGATTTTGTCGCAAACCCGTCGGGATTTGCGGCAAAGAATGCGGCAGCACAGAGCCAACAATTGCGGGCCCGCGCAACCCCATTTTATGGTGGTCGGGCCAAGCGCCTTTTCGTTTCATCACAGATGTTTAAGATCGGCCCGTCCTGCATCCGCTCCGCCGGGAGATCCCATGACCGAGACCATTCGCATCAAACGCTTCCACGCGCGCCCCGTGATGGTGCCGATGAACCTGCCGCTCCAGACCTCGACCGGGGCAATCGCCAAGGCGCCGCTGGTGCTGATCGACTGCGAGACTGACGATGGCGCGGTGGGGCACGCCTATCTGTTCTCGATCACGCCCTCGGCCTTGAAGCCGCTGACGGCGATGGTCACGGAAATGTCAGACTTGCTCGCCGGCGACGAGCTGCTGCCGTTCGAGATCGAACGCAAGCTGACCCAGCGCTTCACGCTGCTGGGTCTCGCTGGTCTGCAGCGGCTGGCCCAATCCGGCATCGACATGGCCGCCTGGGACGCGCTGGCCCGCATACGTGGCCTGCCGCTGGCCCGGCTGCTTGGCGGCGCTCCGAAACCGGTGAGGGCCTACAATTCGAAGGGGCTCGGCATCATGCCGGCCGGCGCGGCGGTCGAGGAAGCCCACAAGCTGCTGGCCGAGGGCTTTCGGGCGGCGAAGATCCGCGTCGGGCGGTCCGATGCGCGGGAGGACCTCGCCGTCGTGCGCGCGGTGCGCAAGGCGGTCGGCGACGAGGTCACGCTGATGTGCGACTACAACCAGGCCCTGACGGTGACCGAGGCGATCCGCCGCGGCGAGATGCTCGATGACGAGGGCTTGAGCTGGATCGAGGAGCCGATCCGCCATGACGATTATGCCGGCTGCGCCCGCATTGCCGATGCGCTGCATACGCCGGTCCAGATCGGCGAGAATTTCGACAGCGCCTTCTCGATGCAGTCCGCGCTCTCGGCCGAGGCGTGTGACTACGTGATGCCCGACGTCCAGCGCATTGGCGGCGTCACCGGCTGGCTCCGCGCCGCCGCGCTGGCGCACGCCGCCGGCATCGAGATGTCGACGCACCTGTTCTCGGAAGTGAGCGCGCATCTGCTCTGCGTGACGCCGACCGCGCACTGGCTGGAATATGTCGACTGGGCCGACGCGGTGCTGGCAACGCGGCTGACGATCAAGGACGGCTTTGCGCTGCCGGGCGAAGAGCCGGGGAATGGCATCGAATGGGATGAGGCGGCGGTGAAGAAATATCTGGTCGGATAGGCCTTGATCGGCAGACGCTCCCTCGCGTGTTCGTCAGCTGTCGATCTTGTGACGCGTACCTCGGGAGCGGGTCCTTCAATCGATCTGCCTTTCATTGGATATTGAATCGCGCGCCCGGGCATTCGTTGGTGACCGTGGTTGCGACGAGCTGGGCGGCGGGCGAGGTCGGCTTCGGGACCGCAACGATCTTCCAACGACCCTGTTTATTGAGCCAGAACCGTCCCGTCGTGGTCGCGATGCGGCGCTCGGTGTATTTCTTCGTCGAGATCAAGGGGACCTTCGACTTCGGCGCGGGGACTTCCTTCCAGCCGTCGAGCGAATAGAACTCCTGGAAGAAATAGTGCCATTCGATCTTCTGGAATTCATGGTGCGAAACGACGACCCGGACCAGTGAGCTTCCCGTAAGCCATTCCGAACCCATCGGGTCGGGTTCGACCTGCAGGCACCTCGTGTGTAGCGGCTCCTGAACCTGAAGCAGATTCAATCTCTGACTTTGCGAAAGCATCGCCGAGGTCACCGGCTGCCCCACATTTGGGTCGTTGGTCGGCCCCGAGCAGATCGGCACCGTTGGCGGGCCTTGTCCGGTCCATGGGTTGTTGCTGCAATAGACGTAGCGCGACCACGACGACCAGCCGGTGGACGCCTTTTCCTCCGCTTTGCCCGTCTCGCGGTCCCAAATGCCGGTAAACTTGATCGTCTTGCTCGGCGGGCAGGCCGTTATGGGAGGCCCAGTCCACCAATGGGTGGTTTCGAACTCATAGATGGATTGGTTCGGATACGGGTACATCACTGCTTTGGCGCTGGTCAGCGCGTGGTGTTCCGAACACCCTTCGCCCTTCGTATCGAGCCAACAGACGAGCGGAAAGTTCTCGCTCGGCCAGCAACCCGCGTGGGCCGAGGACGATCCCAGAACAGTGATCACGAAAGCCAACGCAAAGAGACAGGCACGCACGGTCAATCTCCCCATATGCATCTTCGCGTTGAGATTGCCCCACTTCGTCGCCACCACCTTGATCAAGATCAACGCATTGATCCCAGCGACGCAGCCGTGCCGGAGGGGGAAAGCCGCCGGACGTCTGCCCACCTTTGCGAACTCATGACGCAAGTGCGCGTAGGTCGCGCGTTGGCACCTGCCGATGCCTCCGGTCATCATCCCTTCGTGCTGCGAAGTCGGCGCCAAGGCCAGGTCGTCAACGCCCGGCGCGTGTTCATTGCTTCTGCAACACCGCCGGCAACACCGAACCGTCGTTCAAGATCGAAAAAACCTCCCGGGAGGACAGATGGGCGACGGCCTCCTCGAAAGTATCGCTCGCATCGACCTTGGCACGGCCGACCGCCAGGTTCGCGTCGACCGCGTCGGGCCGGACGGCGCGTGGAAGCGGCAGCTGCGCGACGTGGAAGGCCAAGAGCCTGGCGTCTTCGCGCAGCTCCAGCAACGCGGGTCTGATCCCTGCATCCGCCGACTCACTCAATTGATTCGCTCGACGTAGCACCGAAGGCGGCGCTGCTTCTTCGGGCGTGACGAACAATTTGCCGGACACGGGCCTGGCGGTCAGCGCGCCTATGGGAACGGCGAACAGCAGCCCGACGACGACCGGCGACATCCAGAGCAGAAGGGGCAGCGAAACTGCGTACGCGCTTGCCGCCATCGCAACGCCGCACAGGGTTGGGACACCGTATTTCCGATAGAGCTCGCGGCGCTCCACTGTGCCATCGTCCCGCCTTTGCGTCTGCCAGCCCGCATCGCGGCCGGCCAGAATTTCGACCACCGCGATTGACTGAAAGATCATCATCACGGGCGCCATCAACGCGGATACGACGATCTCTGCGAAAACTCCGGCCGAGGCACCCAATGCGCCGCCGAATTGGCGTCGCACCGGCCGCCTCATCCAAAGGAGGACCAGGCTGAGCAGCTTGGGCAACAGCAGCAGCCCCATCGTGGCGACGAACACCCAGATGGCGAGCACGGGATCCTGGGCCGGCCACGTCGGAAACAGGGAGAACCCCTTCGGAAAATACTCCGGACGCGCGAAGCGGGCCTGCAGCGAGATCAGCATTCCCAGCAGCAGGAACAGCAGCCACAGCGGCGCCGTCAGATACGCTCCGATTCCCACGATGAAATGCAGGCGCGACACCCAATGAAGGCCCCGCGCGGGCACGACAGCGAGATGCTGAAGATTGCCCTGACACCAGCGTCGGTCGCGCGCGGCGAAGTCGAGCAGCGAAGGCGGCACCTCTTCGTAGCTTCCGCCGAGCATCGGCAGCATGTAGATGCCCCACCCGGCCCGCCGCATCAGCGCAGCCTCGACGAAATCGTGGCTGAGGATGTGTCCGCCGAAAGGCTTGCGCCCGCGCAGCTGCGGCAGCGCCGCCGCTTCGGCAAACGCCCTCACCCGGATGATCGCGTTGTGGCCCCAGTAGTTGCCTTCGGAGCCGTGCCACCAGGCAACGCCGGCGGCGATCATCGGTCCGTAGAGGCGGCCCGCGAATTGCTGGACGCGACTGAACAGACTTCGCGCGTTGACGATCATGGGGAGCGTCTGGACCAGCCCGGCGCTCGGATTGGTCTCGATGGCATGGACCAATCGGACAACGGTCTGCCCGCTCATGAGACTGTCGGCGTCGAGCACGATCATGAAGTCGTAGACGCCGCCGAACCGCGTGATCCACTCGGAGATGTTCCCGGCCTTCCGCTCCCTATTCTCGGCTCGGTGGCGATAGTACAGCCGTGTTCCGACGGCTTGTTGCAGGGCGAGGAGCGCTTTTTCTTCGGCGACCCAGATGTCCGGATCGGTGCTGTCGCTCAGAACGAACCAGTCGAACAGCTTTCCGTGCGAGGTCGTCTCCAAGGATTCGATCATCGCTCGGAGCCGTGCCGTCAATCGGTGCGGGTCTTCGTTGTAGGTTGGAAGCAGCATGGCAGTGCGGCTTGCGATGGCTGGCAGTTCCGCGCCGGAGGCAAAGGCAACCTCGTCCGGACGGTGGTTCAGCAACACGACAAAGCCCGCCACGGCGGAGGCGAACGAGAACGCGACCCAGGCGAGCAGGACCAGAAAGAGCGCCAGCACCATGCCTTCGAGGACGGTGACGCCACCGACCTGCAGCACGCGATACATCTCATAGCCGCCCGCCCCCGTGAGCGCCGCCGCCGAGAGCAGGATGAGGCCGCGCCGCCAAACCATCGTGGGGGCGACCTGCGCAGGAATACGGTCCGATACCCGGTCCTTTCCGAGGTCGCCAGGCGCCATCGGGAGGGGGGACTCGTGCGGCAGCAGGCGTTGGCTCGCGATTTCGCCGACAACCGGCCGCGGTGCCGTGCTCAAGGGGCCCATCGGTAGACCCAGACTTCCGACAAGGGCTTGTCGCCTTCGGCCAGAAACGCCCGCAGCTCGATCGGCTCGCCCTTCACCTGGCACTGGAAGCTGAGCCGCCAACCGCCGGTGTGGGGATTGGGCTGCGTGACGATGTTCTTGATCTCGGATTTCTCCGCTGTCACCACGCCTTTGACGCCCGCAGGATCAATGCCCTTCAGGTTGTCGCCGAGCAGATCGAGCACGAAGAGGCGGGCGTCCTCGCCCCTCGCCCCTATCCCGCTTCGCGTGAATCTGGCGAGCGAATGCGGCTTCGGGCTATCTGGCCCCCAATGCAGCCGATAGGTATAGTTGTGTTCGCCCTTGGCCTGCAGCGGGTTTTTAGGCCGCCAGAATGCGGCGATGTTGTCGTGGACCTCCTCCTTGGTCGGGATCTCGAACAGCGTGACCCCGCCCTCGCCCCAATCTCCGATCGGCTCCATCCAAAGACTTGGGCGTTTTTCGAAGCTGGATTCGATGTCCTGGTAGGCGGAGAAGTTTCTCTCCCGCTGCATCAAGCCGAACCCGCGCGGATTGAGATCCTGGAAGGTGCTGATCTGGAGATCGCGGGGATTGCTGAGCGGCCGCCAGAGGCTTTCGCCCTTCCCGTTGAAGATCGCAAGACCGTCGGAATCGTGGACCGAGGGGCGGAAATCGTCGATGTCATTGCGGTCGTTCGGACCGTAGAAGAACATGCTGGTCATGGGCGCGAGTCCGGCCCGCTGCATTTCGACACGCGGATAGACCGACATTTCGACGTCGAAGACCGTCGTGTCCCCCGGCCGCACCGTGAATCGATAGCTCGCTGCGCAGCTTTTGCTGTCGAGCAGAGCATGGATCACCAACGAGGTCGCACCCGGCGCCGGCCGCTCCAGCCAGAAGGCCTTGAAGAGCGGAAATTCCTCGCCCTTGGCTTCGCCCGTATCGATCGAAAGTCCCCGGGCGGAAAGCCCGTACGTCTGTCCCTTGGCCACCGCGCGGAAGTAGCTCGCGCCCAGGAAGACGCAGACTTCGTCGTAATAGTCGGCGCGGTTCATGGGCGCGTGTATGCGGAAGCCTGCGAACCCGAGATCCACGCCCTCGAACGCCGGAACCTTTTCGCCGAACGAGAAGTCCGCCTTGCTGTACTTGAGTTCGGTTGCCTTTCCGTCCGCGACCTCGAAGATGTTCACTCTGTTCTTGTAGAAAAAGCCACGATGGAAGAACTGCGCTTCGAAGGGAAGATTCTTGCCGCGCCAGAGCGCGCGCTCGGGCAAATAGCGGATCGAACGATACTGATCGTAGTCGAGATCGTGCAATCCGCTCGGCAGCTTCTCGTCCGGCGCCTCGTACGGCTTAGCCGCTAGCATACGGGCGAGGTCCCTCACCGTGGACGACCCGAATGCGCCCTCCGACGTGCGAGCAGCGGCGAAACCGCTTCGCGATGCGAGCAGCAATACCGGCAGCACTGCCGACCCTTGAACAAGCTGGCGTCGGTTCACGCGTTCTCCTCGCTACTGCTGCCGCGGCCAAAGCAACGGCCGTCGCGCCCGCGAGTTCCACCGCCCGGCGATCATTGGCGCAGGAGCAAGTGTCGCAGCCGCAATGGACCACAAGACGGGCGGAATTTGAGAGCCGCACCTCCTCCGCCAGGCCGGAAGATCCGACCGCCCGCGGAAAGTTTTGGCCGCGAAACGTGCTGTTGACGAAAGAAGTGCTGCGCGTGGACACTGTTCACGCACGCCGCCTCCAGTCGATACGAGCGCGCTCGATGCGAGATAGGGAAGTGTGGCTGCAGCCGAAGCGACGATCGGGAAGCGCAAGCGGCCTTGTGCGTTACCTTCCGAGTAACGCCCGCATTTGGGCACCAGCCCAATCTGGATGGGGCAACCCGCTCCGAAATGGAAATCTCGTGGAAACCACAACTTCAAGCCTCAAGCGCGGGGCGCCTAAAGCACTGAAAAAGATGGCGGGCACGACAGGGATCGTACCTGTGACCCCTACCATGTCAAGGAAGGTGTCGTCGGCGTATCTCATTGATTCGTGCGTGACAGCGGAATTGGTCTCGACCGCGAGACGGTGGACAAGATCTTCAGTCCCTTCTTCACGACCAAGGCCAAGGGGATGGGAATGGGATTGACGATCTGCCGCTCTATCATCGAAGCGCATGGTGGACGGCTATGGGCTTCACCCGCAGAACCACACGGCGCGCTATTCCAGTTCACCCTGCCGAGCAAGGCGCAGGTCGACCTATGAACGAACGGGACGGCACTCGGCCAAACGGAAGGCTGCTCGTCAGGTCTTGCTGACTCCCTTCGATGATCTGCTTGTCATCGACAAGTTGATCACGAAGTCATTGATCTCGTTCGAAGCGGGCGAGGGTCTCGCGCGATATCGATTGCTCAACTCGATCCGAAGCTATGCGCTTGAAAGACGCGACACAGCCGCAAGCTTGAAGGAACCGCGCCGAACATCCTGGGCGCCCTTGGCATCCATGTCGCCGAACAAGTAGCGCTCGATCTCGTCGTTGACCGACGTTCGAAAGAAGGTTGAATTGAGATCGCGCTGCTGAAAGTGCGCGCAGGGCGTGCGTTGCCGCGCCTGCCGATGTCTCCGGTCATCAAGCAATTGCCGCACCTGCAGCCGGGCCTTTCCGAAATGGGTCCGATCACGTCGATCGATTTCCTCGGCGTGAGCGCGCAAGGACAGGACGTCTATTCTGTCTGGCACCAGGGTGGCGCCGCGTCGCGCTGGCACATCGCGCTTGGCAGCGATGGCACGATCATCTCGGCCTTCGTCACGCCGGGGCCATAAACTCGGTCAGGCTACCACGCTTCCGCGCCCGGAATTTTCTTCCGCATCGCCTTCCGCTGGATCCAGATGCAGCGACGGACGGACTTGTTTGATCGGCCGACGGCGGATATCCCCTCGCCGGCCTGAAGCAGCGGCGCCACGTTTTCGCGCAAGCTCCGGCAGCGCTGGAGTTCGGCTTGCCAGTCGACGGCGGCGTCAGCGCACGAGGCGATCAGCGCCAGCATCGCCATCGCAAGACAGATCATCCGCATCGCTCGCATTCCCTTCATCGCGATCAGCCCGCATCGCGCTTGTAGCGGAAGTCGCAATGAGAGGCGCCTTGCATGATCGTCTGCGTACGCGTGAGCTTGATGTCGGGACCAAAACCTTCCGCGGTCGCAAAGTCCGCAGTGCAGATCAGGAGGAAGCCGAGTTCCGGCTCACCCAGCGCCTTGTAAAACTCGGCAAAGGCGCACCGCTTCACGTCCAACGCAAATGCGTCATGCGTCTGCTCGATGACGTCATAGGCGAGCGCATCGTCGCGGGCGTAGGTCCTGAAGGCCGACGCGACGGCCTTGCCGAGATCGGCTTCGTTCTTGCCGTGGTTTCTGGCTTTCCAGAACTCCTCTCCGAAGCCGCGATAGAGATCGCCGAGAGCCTTGCGCACCAGCGCATTGGCGCGCGCCGCGCCGAGTTCGGCCTGGAGCGCCTTGACCAGCGGGACCAGCACCTGCGCCTGGATTTTTGCGTGTTCGATGACGGATACTGTCATGGGCAGAGCCTCGCTTGCAACCGGGCGCGTAGCGTAATCCGGAACAGCGCCCGAGAGGATACACCCTCGATTGCGCGGGGGCTGCCATCGGGCGGCGCTTGCGCCGACCGGATGACTCGGTCCGACTATAGAAGGATCAGATATTGGCTCGCCCGGCCGTAGCTCGCCGCGTCAGCCCGCCTGCGCCCGTTTGGCTTCGGCGTGGCTCCGACGCCGAGCAAGCCGCACCAGTCCGTCTCCGCTCTTCGAGCTACGCCGGACACGCTTCGCTGCAATTATTCAGGCTGTGCCACGCGAAGCCGAAGGCGAAGCGTGGTGGGCACGACAGGGATCGAACCTGTGACCCCTACCATGTCAAGGAAGGGCTCGCCGGCGTATCTCCTTGATTTTGGTTCACATTCGCTCCAGCTCGTTACGTTCGGTGAAGCCTCGTTTCCGCGGCTTTTGGCCCTTTCCTGGAAGGTTCGTGGAAACGGCTGCGCTTCCCTGCGGGTGCCCGCATGAGCACCGAGACATCCACGGCGCACCGGAAAGCCTTGTTTAACCGCCTGCCGCCCGAGCTCCGTGAGGAGCTCATCACGCTTGGGCGGCGCGCCAAAAACATGTTCGGCCGCATCCGCTTTCAGGACGTTTTCGATCAAAACCTGCAGCTGTTCGAGCGATTGGCCGCCAATGGCGCGACGGCAGCCGATATCGGCGAGGTGCTGGCTGCCGCCGGCGTGACGCGCAAGGACGGCATGGTCCTGCCGGAGGGGACGGTTACCAGCGCCCTGAGCCGTGCGCGCGAACGCGCCGGCCGCCGCACCACGACGTCGGCCGGTCCCTGCATGCCCCTGCCGAGCCCTGCACCGGCCTGCAATGCCCTGCAGAGTGGGGAGGAAACCCGCTCATCTGGCGGCCTGCCCCGACGCCCGCCCGTTCAACACCCGCCGGCCCCTATGCCCGGCCTCAGTTCTGTTCGGACTTCCCCGAACGGACCGGCAGGTTTCGTCCTTCCGGCACACGCGCGCCGCACCGCGGCACTTCTACACAAGATAAGGAGCGAAAACGATGAAGACAGCTAAGACGACCGATTTTCCGGACCTCGTGGAGATCACGGCGGACGGCACCTCGATCGGCAAGACGGTTTTGGCCGGCCGCGTTGCACACTTCTTCGGCGAGGTGGGACGAAAGGTCATCAGGGTCCAGATCGAGAGCAGCCGCCGCCGAGGCGCGGTGGAGACGGGCGATATTTTCATCAATCTTGAGGAGTTTGCCTCCGCCGGAATCCGCAACGGAGGCCTGGTCGGCGTGCTTTCCCCGCTGTTTGAGGCGGTCATAGAGGCCCGCAAGAGTGGCGCCGGCGTCGTCGTCGATTGGGCGGGCGGCACGGCGGGCCATCGTTTGGAGGTTCTGGCCGCCACCAACTTCGACGCCACGCTCGCCGCCATGCAGGTGAAGGCGCTGTCGATCGTCATGACCACCAATTCCAGCGAGCACATGGCCCAGGCTGAAAAGCACCTCCACAGCCTTCAGAAGGTTGCTCCCCACCTGCCCCGCGCCTTGGCTCTCTCCGGCCGTGCGGGACCGTTCGACTGGCCGGTCAACAGCGAGCAGCGCGGCCATTTCGACCGCTTGCTCGCCGCGGCGGGAGAGGTCCCGGTCCTGCGCATCCCGCTCGCCGCTGGCAGGGCCCTGCAGGTGTGTGCCGACGCCGGCCTCGACCCGACGCAGGCGCTGCTGATGAACTTCGATGAGCTCGCTGCGCGTCTCGGTGTCCACATCTTCCAGGCCACGGCCTGCGCCACCGAGATCGCGGTTTGGTGGCAGCGGGTCGGCGGAGAGCTGCGCAAGTTGCTCGGAGCCGCCCGTGTACCCGTCACCGCGTAGGCTCAACGAACGCGTAAACTACTTGGTACGCCTGCGGCGGCTCCTTGCCGTCCAGGCGGCAGCCTTCACGCTGGCCTACTATCGCCGCCACCGCCGGATGCCTCCCGGTTATGTGCTGCGCCTCTTTTCGTCCGCCACCGTCCACCGGATCCGGCTCCGGGCAGAACTGGAAATTTTGCTGGGAATCCCGTCTCTCTACAGGTTTTCCCGCCTCTTGTACGACTGCGTCATTGACCGTTGCCATGGCTCGCGTGACGTTCGGAGCCGGCGCTAGTCGATGAGCGATTAGAAAAGCCATAGATATGGTAAACAAAGGAGTCCGGCCTATCATGATCGACCTCAATAATTGCAGCCCCTATCTGTTGCTCTCGACCAAGGAGGTTGCGGCGGTCCTCGGCCTTAGCAAGGGCGCCGTGCGAAAGTTAGCCCGGAGCGGTCGCCTGCGCACGATCGACGGCTTCCGGGTCTTGTATTTTTCGGCCCAAGCGGTGCGCGAGTTCGCGGCCGGCGCTGGTGTCTGATGCGGTACACGAGCGTCCATTCGATCGGTGAGTTCGAGCTGTGCAAGGCAAGCAACAGCCCGAATTACTACGTCGCGACCTACGTCCGCGAAACGCAGCAGATGGTGTACCGCTCGTTGCGCACGAGCGATCTAGAGAATGCGATCGCCCAAGTGAAAAGCCTTGTCGCCCGCGGTATCGCGGGCGACCCCGGCGACGCGCTGGTTCAAAAGCCGATTCAGACGGTCGCTGAGGTCCTTGAGCTCTACAAGCCGCACGCTGCCGAGCTCAAGTCGGCGGAATTCACCAACATCGCTATTGAACGCATCAATCGCCTCATCGGCACTTCGATCTTGTCGACCATGGTCAAAAGCGATTTCGACGACTTTCGTAAGGCTGCAGAAGCAGAAGGTCTTGCCCTTTCAACGGTGGCTCGGACCCTCACCGTTTTGCGGAGCGCGTGCAAGATAGCGGTCGGAGAGCGCCGGCTGGCCGAAGAGAGCGTTCCGCATATCCCCTATATCATGAGCAAGAATGACGCCCGTTCGGCGCCGGCGAAGGGCCGCGTCATGACGGCGCCTGAGATCGCTGCGGCAATTGATCAATTGGACTATCTGCACCTCCTTGTGGCCAACGTTTTCCTCCTCAATACGGCAAGCCGCATTGGCGCAATCCTCGAAGCGCAAGCTGATCAGATCGATGGCACCTGTAATATTATTCACCTGAATGCGAAGGGCCGTATCCAGACTGACAAGTACCGCCCTGACTTGCCAATCACCAATACGCTCATGCCGTGGACGATCAACTTGCCGCCCGGCCCGTTGGTCGTATGGCGCGGAGTCGCGGTCGAAGAAATCGACACCGGCTTCGGTGCTGCATGCAAGCGTGCAGGTCTCCCCGGCGGCGAAAACACCTACTCAATCAGGCATTCCGTCGCCCGCTATATGCTGCAGAAGGGCGTCGACCGTGCCGAAATCGGGCAGTGGCTGGGCCACATCAAGCCCGCCGACTCGCCCGAAACGACCCTGATCTATTCACCGTACGCGCCCGATTATCTGCGCGCAGCCAAGGCAGCGGTGGAGGATTTCGTGCGCGAGATCGCTTCACGCTGCCGCCGACACGACATCCTGACCCCGCCCTGGCTCAACTGACTGAGGTGCATGATGACCACCCGGACCGAGAAAACCAAAATTTCATACCGCAACCGTGCAAAGCAGATAGCGACGGCGGGCGCCAAAGAAAGCAGGACGCCGGCTGTCGCCGAGGGAACTCGCCCAAAGCCTCGTCGACCGCCGCGCCGAGCTTGCCCCGTCGAGCTTCCGCCAAAATCGCGCTGCCCTCCGCTTCATGATGAACGAGGTTGCGGAGGATCAGCCGAGCTTGGTACCGGAAATGCGCGCGGCGATTGCCCTCCTGGAGGATGTCGAATCGCGCGAAAGGTCCGACGATGGACTGTTGCGCACCTCTCAGCAGAAGTTGAAGCGCCTCGACGACGATTTGGATCGCATCTGCCACGGTGCACTGGCCACCACGAGCCCGAATGCTGGTATCCTGGTAGACTGTCTGACCGCTGGATCGCTGACCGGTGCTAGACTGGAGGAGTGGCCAAGCGCCAAACTCCGCCCCTCCAGCGATCCCGACTACGCATGGGAACTGGAGTTCGCGAACGGCAAGTCCGGAAATGGCCGGGCTCACGGCGAAACGCGCGTGTTACGCTGGGCTTGGCTCCCTGAAGAACTTGTCGACCAGACGAAAGCATGGATCTTCGCGGCTCGCGAAGCGGCCTGCAATGGACACTATGAGACTCTCATTTCAACGCTGAGATCGCTGATGCGTCGGGTCACGAAGCAGCTCTTCCCGACGCGGAAGCGCCGCCCCACCCTTTCGTCAGCCCGGCACGCCGCGGCGGCGAGATGGAAAGCGATCTACGTGGCTCCCGCTCGCACGCCGGAGGAGAAGGAGCTCGGACTTGCGATCGTGGCGGCGTTGTTGGGCCACGCCAGCGACGAAACCGCGACCAGACACTACGCACGCCCGCGCGAGGCGGACGGCAGGTTTCCTGTCCCGACGCCCGACCCCACCGAAGTCGCGCGCGTCCGCAAGCGCTACTCGGCACCGAGCAAGAAGCGCGATAGCCTTAAGCCCTAAATAGTAGTCGAGCACACCTGGTAGCGGGGGAGCGCTACCGCCTTTCCCCACACCGACCAGACCTACGATATTTCATCCAATCCAGCGCATGAGCCTATTGGGCCCCGCCCCGCTCTTACCCTCTTGCGAAGGGCAATTCGCAATGGCGCACGGCCCGGATCGGAGAAGCTGCCACCATCTTAACTGGCGCCGAGATAAGCAGCTTCCTTTGTTCCGCGGCGAACGCATAGTTTTTTGCAGTGTTGGTGCAAGCTTATCATTCCTCGCCGCGCAGAAGCCCATTCAATCACCACGGAAGTTTGGCATCAGCATAGCCACCCTGCACTGAATACTGCGACTTCCGCGGCTGACTGGAACATTCTTATCGCGTACGCCGGCATCTGAGATCACTTGTTTTGTGAAAGGATCGGAGACATGAATGCGCATGAAGGGACCGGCAATTGCCGTCCAACATGCAAGCACGCCCGGCACTTGGCGCAATCATACGAACGGCCCACCCAAGCAGCCGATTCAGCGCAGAACAGGCGAGAGTGCTGCTCGCGCACCAAAGGCCGCGCCGAAAAGCCTGCCCATAACCTGTTGCACCAACGGATCGTTCCGCGGCAGGTCGGCAACCGCGTGGGTAAAGGTACGGGTTCGCGCCTTAATCCACTCCGTCCTGTCGCTACCGGCGCGCCGCGCAATTCCGGCGAGGATCAAGCAGGACCAGCTGAACATAGGCCGTTCCAAAGACCCGGCCTTCCGTTCCATATCCGGTCCTCGGGGATCGCATTCCCGAAATCAACTGTACCGCTCGCCGTAAGTCTCTGGCCGGAGCCATCCCATCGCCCTGGATGCTGACGCCGGGCTGCTTGGTATCGACAAGTACGGCGATCCGCTTGCCGCTCTGGTCAGCCGCTACGATCAAGTGATCGGCGTACAGGGTGCCAGTCGCGTAATATTCGTGCCATTGAGCTGTAGTCCGCCTCCGTCCGACGTCACCGCCGTTCGGTAGCAATCGGCGGCTCCGACACCCATCTCGGTGTCGCGACCACGATCGGGGTGTGGTTGGAGGTTATGTAGCCCTTAGCTCTTCCTCTGCGGCCGCAATCTCATCTGCAGCGCAGCCTGTGCCGACATCCCGTCCGTTGTCTCTAATAATTCAGGTTGCCTGGTGGCTGATCTGTCCGCTCCTGTTTCGGCGGGCGCTTTTGGCCTGAAGTCTGGCTCTCTTGCGTCTTCGCAGCATAACTCTCGCATCCGTTCGATATGAGCCAGCGTTGTAAATTCTTTGCTGGCAATCTTGTCGATAACCAACCGGTTGCGATCGCGCTCACGGCGTAGACCGGCAACCGTCATTCCTCCGAAAGGAAATGCGATCTTCACGGCATCAGCAAGGCGAAGCGGCGTGTCAGGCGACATTTCAGGTTGCGCTCGATTCAGCATCGACGCTTTTCGGACCTGTAAACCGTGTGCGGTGTGGCGAGCCCTTGCAAACGACTGCCTCGAAATGAAGCCGTCACAATCGCGCAATCTGCAAGTACCTGGACGGGATCAGCGAGAGTCGCGTTGCCAGTTAGGCGCACTAAGCATCGATTACCTGCTCCGGTGGGAATGGGTCTTTCCCATTCGACTACTCATGGCAGGAGGCTGCAGGCCGCTCGTACGGCGGGACCAGGTTCCGGCACTCGAATTCAGCGCGTCGACATATGGAAGGCTCTGCCGAAAAGAAGCGTCGTTTGCCTGACGAACATATCGTCATTTGGTCGAGCAGGCGGCCCGCCTGTATCGCGATGACGCGGCGGAATGTGTGGTTTCCGCCTCCTCACCGCTCATAAACCAATGCCATCGTTTGTCGCCCAGGCTCGCCCTCAATCTCAGTCTCAGCGTCGTGAGGCGTGCGCCGAAATGCTTTCTTACTTGGTCGCGCCCTCGATGATCCACGCTTCGACCCGAGCTGGCGCGACCGAATATGACCAACACTCGCACCTGCAACGCGCGGTGTGAGGCGTCTACTCGTAAGTTCCATCCAGAATAGACGAGGCTGATCAGAGGAGCAGCCGGTGATTTTCTAGTAGAGTTGAAAGAAAGCAGGCATTGGCCCCAGCGCATTCAACCCTATCCGAGCGGCGATCGAGACACGCACTTCCCACCTATTGCGGATTACAGAGAGGGATTGATACAGCCTTAGTATAAGACCCCTTAATGCGCTAAATATACGCGGCACCGAAGACAAGTTACTTTTGGACCCATCGCGCCCTCCGCCGCTAGGCGTTGTATATGCCTCCTGAACAAGCTCCTTGGCACGCGAGCTGCGAAGAGAGGTGGTCGCCCTTGCGTCGACACGGGCCGCGATGGCGGCGCTATTTTCTTCAATTGATGTAATCCTTGCTGCAACTGTCGTATAGATGTCCAATTTAGTGGTGTAACTTTCGGGAGCGAGGATGATGGCCAACGCGCTCGAGATCTATAAGGCTCATCCGGTACCATCGCGGCTCGGCATGAGAGCGGCACAATATGTACGCATGTCGACACAAAGGCAGCAATACTCGATTCAGAATCAGGCTGCTGTGATTGCGGCATACGCGCACGCCCATAGCCTGACCATTGTACGAACCTATCGCGACGAGGGAGAGAGCGGCCTGCTCATCAAGAACAGGGCCGGCCTTATACAGCTGATCAAGGATGTCCAAACAGGAGAAGCGGATTTCGGTCATATTCTGGTCTATGACGTAAGCCGGTGGGGCCGCTTTCAGGACGTCGATGAGAGCGCGTATTACGAATTTGTATGCAAACAGGCAGGCATTAACATCGTGTATTGTGCTGAGCAGTTTGACAATGACGGCAGCGTGCTCTCCAGCATCATCAAAAACATCAAGCGCGTAATGGCAGCCGAGTACAGTCGTGAGCTTTCGGCAAAGGTTCACGCTGCGCAGTGCCGGTTCGCCCGACTTGGCTTCAAGCTCGGCGGTCGCCCTGGCTATGCTCTCTTGCGAGAACTTGTCGATCAGAGCCAGCGATCGCGAGGCGTGCTGAAGAATGGTGACCAAAAGTACCTCATGACTGACCACGTCCGAGTGCGACCCGGCATTCCCGAGGAAGTCGCCGTGGTGAAGTGGATCTTCGAGCGCTTTCTGCAGGTAAAGTCCGAAGCGACTATCGCCCGGGAGCTAAACCGGCGGCCCATACTCACGAGCACGGGAGTTCGGTGGACGCGCGCAGCGGTTAACACGGTGCTTAGAAACGAGAACTACATTGGGAACCTGACCTTCAACCGCCGATCACGTAAGTTGCGGCAGCACTGCACCTACAATCCTCCCGAGCTTTGGATCACCAGCGAGAGATGTATCGAGCCGATCATCGAACGCGAAGTCTTCCTGAAAGTAAACAAGATCATTGAGGAACGGCGTGTCGATCTAACTGAAGAGGAGATGCTTGCCCGTCTACGCAAAACGCTACTCAAGGAAGGACGCCTGAGCTCTGCCATCATTGCCAGCACGGTCGGCCTTCCCTGCGCTTCCACCTATCAAACTCACTTCGGCAGCATGACGAACGTGTATCGGTTAATCGGCTACACTCCCAAGCGAAACTATGCATTTCTTGAGTCGCGCCCGCGCTGGGCGGAGGAAGAGGCCAAGCTCGGCTCTCACATCGCCATGGCCATCAGGAAAGCTGGTTGCCGCATCACCTCTAGCAACAGGACCGATTACTTGCGCGTGCGTGGATCGGTCAACATCTCAATTCGATCAGCCCTCTGCTGCGGAAGGCAAAATCGAGCAATGTACTGGTCGATCAAACGCAGGGCACGCCTGCCTCAGGGCTGGATTGCCGCCATCAGGCTGTCTGAGCATAACGAGTCAGTGCTCGATTACGTACTGCTGTCGGTCGACGGGAAAGTAAAACGAACCATAAACTTTTCTGAGAGGGCTCGCGTTCGCCGTGGAATCGCTCGCTTCGATACCCCTGACGCTTTGGTTCGAGCTATCGCCAAGCTAGTGACACGAAAAGACCGTTCTGCGCCAGCATCACATGAGAAGCGATCGAGACCAAAGCAGCTCAACACCAAGAACGCCGGCGCGCGCCGCTGATCAGACGCAGGCACAAAACCCCGCAAAGCAGTGCTTCATAATCTTTTGAATCTTGTCCAGATTTCACGCGCCTTCACTCCTGCCGCGGTTCGCTGTTTCGGAGCATGCCGTTCGCTTCTCCGACCATCTTTGCCAAACTACTTTTCGGCAAGCGGGTGCTAGGCGGCCCAGGGAACTTGTGGTCTGGTCAAGTTCGCCAGCCGTCAGCCGAAAGCGGGAGCAGAAGCGACGGCAACGGTAGAGCGAGCGCATCTGTTGCCGGCTGGCGCGGAGCGCCAACTTGTTTCAAGAAGCGCCGCTTACTTCTGACGGCCTTCGGATATCTCTCCAGAACATGCCGACCGCGATTGTCAGAATCCTCGACCGTCAGAACATCGTCAGCGGCGGTGGCGGACGACTGCCCGATGGATATTCCTCCGACGATCGGACGCGTGGCGCATCCGGATCGCGGTGGCTGGGACGTCGCATGGCCAAATCTCACAATCAATTGGCTTGATCTCGGAAGCATATGCCATTCCTTATCGATGAGTGGCGTAACGGTTGCCAGTTCTCGAATTGACATAAGTTCCGCCACGGTGTGATGAGCCGGATCCGCCCAAATAGCTGCCCCCATGACCGGTAGTGTGATGTCCGCCTCCGTAGCTGACGCGCCCTCCATGCCCCCGCGCGCGTCTGCTTGCCTGATCGCGCCGAGCAGCAACAGACCGGCAACTATTGCAATCAACCTCATTTTCGCCCGCCCCTTGGAATGCGGACGCGTATGCAAGCGCATCCAGTGCGAGATAATAACTTCTGATATGGGCAAAATATGCAGCTTTACATCGGGAACAGCTAGAGCGGAGTCGTTTTCCGGCGAGTAAGGCTCGCGCAGTCGTCCGCGAAACTTCTCGACCTCCAAATGGAGCCGGTGACCTCGTCTGAATGTCAAGCCGATCGAGCAGAAATACCGCAGATGAAGGCCCTCTACGCTGGTTATCCTCATGGCCACGATGCTAACGTAGGCCTGCTACTTACTTGGGGCCAACATTGCCATTGCAGGAAATTTCCCCCCAGTCGACTGCTGCAGCCGATCGGGATCTAATCTTCGTAGTGATCGAGCGTCATCGCGAGCTGTTGGCGCATTACGATGCGGCCCTGTCCGTATCGGCGAAGCTCGATTCGGGGCCCGAGTTTGATGCCGCCGACGAAATTAGCTGTCAAAGGAACCATGCTCTCGCGGAGCATGGGAACGTGCTCATCCGTTCAACGCCAACCACGATCGCGGGCGTGATTGCTCTGACGCGTTACGTCGGCAGCCTACGAGAGTGGGACCTTCCCGACGATGACGCGTGGTATCGGACTTTCTTGGAAGGGCTGGCAGACGCGATCGATGGAATCGCCATGGCGCAGCGGCTTGGGCAAGATGGCGATTAAAATGGCGCTCGCTTTCATCTTCCGCGGCATACTTTTCTGGGTGGCAATCGCTGCGCTTCTCTATTTCATGTGGAAGTTGCCCTTCTGAAGTCTGACGATTGGGGGCTCGCCCGAGCCAGCATCGAGGCAATGAGGAGGGGCGGCTCTTGAACCACGGTACTCGCCGGATCCCTGGAAGATGGATGCGATTTCAGTTTCCTGGCCTTGCCCGAAGCTGATCCGTCTTAGAATCGTCGACCACGAACGCCTTTGCCAGCGCAGCGCGGCAGGCGCGCCTGCTCTACTGCTGCAGAAGGGCATCGCTTGAGAAGGATCAAGAGAACTGGCGAGCAAGTGAGGTAGCTTTGGGCCCAGTGTGCCAAGGGGGCCGTGCCCATAGCCTCACGAAAAGCTGCACGGTCGTTCCGCTATCAGCGCTTAAGTGCGCGAGAAAGCATCCGTTTCCTGGAAATTGGGATACTTCCGGACATTGCGGAACAAACGACCGCACGAGCCGCTGTAGACCAGCCCTACCGCCGGTGCCACGACGTTCCGCGCCATGGCGGCGGCTCGGTCTATTGTCCAGGAGACAGAGACGCTGGGCAAGCCGCCGGCGAAGTGAACTTAGCAATCCGCAATCGCGCATTGCCCAATCGGACCGCTCTGGCGATCTTTACTGGCGCAGAGGCTTGCGAGACGCCATCCTGCTCCCAGCAAGCCACAAGCCGAACATATGGTGCCGACAGGGAATTTACATCGCGGTCCACGCCCATGGGCCGATTGAATTCTTCGAGAGTCTGAATCGCCTGCTTCAGATCGTGACGCGGCTGACGAATCTCCATGAGACGTGACGTGCGATGCCGTGGGCGGTCAGCGATGCTCCCGCGGATTTCGTCGCGATCACATTGTGGAAGGCAAGCGCAAGATGAGCCCCCCCCCGTGCCTGATCGCATTCTTCTCCACCGGTCTAGCGGCGAGCAAACTGGCACAGGACCAGGAAATTGCAGCTTTTATCCTACTTCAGGACCGAGACGATAATGTGCATAACTGCCGCCAAGAGCGCCGCTCGACAGAGAGCGATCTTACATCTGCAACTCTCACAGGCTCCAACGGCAATTAGGGAGATTAACTCGGGCCGTCAACTAACTCGCGAGTCTGCCAATGGAACAGTCAGCTTGAGCTTACTAAAGGATGTGGAGAGTTGTCGGTATTCTGACAGAGGCCCAAATCCCATGTCAGGTCGAGTACAGTGGGCATAGTACGCGAACTCTCAAAAAGCCCATTCGGCGTTGTGGCTTGCCCAGCGTCGCCTGGCATGGCCATTGCCTAAAACAAATCTATCAAGAAACAGAACCATAAAGCAGCAAATGCTCACGCTTCACTCGCATCTCACCCTTGAGGAACGGTCAGCTGATTCACAATGCGGACATACCCGCTATGACCATCCGAGGCATGTAGACCAGCAAATACTCTCGAACACGTTGATATGGCACGATGGCGTTCGATGACTCGCGGCAAAGACCACGACTCGTTCAGCGCCTACTGTCGAGGACATGCTGGTCTTTCGATTGGCACGATGCTTGCTGAAGATCATTCGCTCCAAGGGGGTGGGGGAGACCTGCCAGGGCCTGGAAAAGCGAGATCAGCGCAATGACTTTGATCGGTGGCGTCATTCCGAGCGCGGATATTGTGAAACGTGCAGCGCGCATCGGTGCCGAAGTCAAAAATATCAAGCTATCAGGCGATCTACCGGATCACGCGATAGCTGCGATCAACAGCTTATTGCTAGAGCACAAGGTGATCTTCTTCCGCAATCAAGGACATCTCAATGACGCCGAGCAGGAGCGCTTTTCCGCTCGTCTGGGAAAGCTAGTGCCACATCCGATACTCGGCGCTACCAAGGGGGCGTCGCTCCTCGAACTGGACTCCACTCGCGGTGGCGGTCGCGCCGACGTTTGGCATGCGGATGGGACCTTTGCCGACGCCTATCCCAAGATCTTGGTCCTGCGGGCCGTGGTAATGCCAACGTTCGGAGGCGACACCGTGTGGTCTAACACAGCTGCCGCTTATCTTGGTTTGCCGTCGCCACTACAACGGCTCGCCGAGGGCCTATGGGCCGTTCACAGCAACGTTTTCGATTACGCTGGGATCGCGCGTCTCCGCGAGGTCGACAAGAAGCACTTTGACGAGGTGTTCACCAAAGCGGTTTTTGAGACGGAGCATCCCGTCGTACGCGTCCACCCCGAAACAGGCGAGCGGACGCTAGTGCTCGGCGCCTTGGTGAAGCAGGACATGTGGCGCTTCCGGATAGACGGATTCAACAAAGTCAAGGACGGTCCAGTAGCGTGGCGTCTTATCTATGATGATTCGCTTGCCCGCTTCTGCCAGATATTGATCGTATGCTGCATCTGCAAAAGCGCGGCTAACGATCGTGCGATCTATCCGTCCCAAGAATTCGGAGGTCGCGGCCTCAATTAGTGAGCTGCCGGCCGGATGGCGCCGATCCACGTTGCCAAATGCTTCAAGCGCCAGCATTAACCAGGGTTCAGGCGGCGCCACAATGTCTGGATGGCGCTGCAGCAAATGTGCCAGGAGTGTGGTCCCGGATCGTGGAAGACCAAGGAGAAAGCACACCTCAGGTGAACGACCAAGACGTCCGCTCATCATTCAGACACTCGTTCTCGGCAAGCGCCATCTGTCGGCGCTAGCTCGATTGGGCGAAACAAAGCCGGCCGCCGGATCACATGGGAGCAACCGCTTGCGTACAAGGAGTCGAAAGGACAAGAATTTTGTCTGCCACTCATGACTTGAGACCCGTTCAGTCCGATCGGGCGGGATCACAGAACGATAACTGCAATCGCTTCCCCGATTGCTCGACCGATAAAACGAAATCAAGCAACAGCTCAATTGCACGAAGATTGACTGCGAATATGGGAAGGTTGAAAAGAACTATACGGACGTTTGTTAAAGACCGCGCGCGGCACATGGAAGGTTGATACGTATAGAAGATGCATCCGCTGAGGCATTGAAGAGGTAACTGCGACATGCACCTCGCTGAGGCTCGGCAGACACAAACAATTTCGGCATATGAGCGCAGTGCTGCAAAGAAGCAGACCATATCGCGGACATTCACACATGGCAGGACGCAGGTCTTCTCAGCGCGGGAGCGATCCAGACGCTACCTCCAGGGAGCGCCGCCGTTGGTCGGTCAACACACTGGATCGGCCGTTCATGTGAGAGATCCTTGACAGGGCCATCACCAAGACAATGTCTTCACTGCCGATTTGTCACAACCGTTGAGACCACGCCTAAGAAAGTCCATCAATGATGAGAAGATGCTGGAGCTCCTACCGCGACAGCGAAACACCATCCAAACACTCTTCTCAGCGCGGATCCGCAAAGCTAATTTCCGACAAAATTTCTACGGGTACTGAGGGCGGCCCCCAGGGAGCCGCCCTACCGCGCCAGTACCAGCGCTGCTCAAAACTACCGCTGATGTCCGAGTCCGATTCCAAGATGCAAGGCCTTCTGGCGGAGCGCGCCGACGCTGCGTTTGGTCATCTTTGCTATTTTTATGACCGGGGTTCGGGCCTTCGAATGGACTTTGAGCTCCTTGATATCTGCCCTCGTCCATTCGCGCCGCTTAACGCGTTTCTTGGTTGCTTTCTTCACGATGAATGCTCCTTTTGAGAGGAGCGGCTTGTAGCATAGTTTTCACAGCACGACGACCGCAAAAAACAGACAATATGATAGGAGTTGCGCCAGGGTATAACTTCGTCATGCCTTCCAAACGCGTGGAATGAGTAAGCCAAGCGCGAGATCAGTTTAGTCGACCGTCTCGACCACGCTGATGTGCATGAAGAGGCCAGATTCTCCATCCCTCAGGTTTAAATCAAGCCAGTATCCCTAGCCGCGTTGAACAACTTCGCAATACCCATTACAACGCCACTGTTTCAAATGTGAACTTCGAGATCTAGTTGAGTACATCACGATCAGCAAGGGGTTGAGCGGCTGGCGGTCACCCCGGCAGCAATTTACGTGGGCTCAATCGCTTGCCGTGGGGCGCTTTCTGCCCGCGTTCGTTCCCAGCTGCGAAGTCAAAGGGGCGGTTGCTCGGCTTTCGGCTGTTGCGCGGTCTCTCGCTCAACCTACGCCTGCACACTACGCCGATCTAACTGTTCGAGCGTCTCAAGATATTCCCTTCCCTCCTCGGTGAGCATCCAGCATCCGGCCTCCCGCATCAGCTTTGGCCGAAAATACCGAGTTGGGGCGCGCGGCCTGCGATGCGCTTCATACGAGCCGGCCACTCCGGGCCGCTGCTATACAGATATCCAATGCTGCTTAACGACTTCGATGCTCGCCCGGTCGTGCGGCTGGCCGGCAAGTATCTTCAGTATAGACAGCTGAAAACTCACGCGCACGCCATTGACTCATGCAAGAGCCCGATAACGCCTATTTTGCGGTAAGCTCCAGAGGCGTGCCCCGCTTTCAAAAGAAAGTTTCCTCCTTAAGCCCAATGCGCGACACCCGCCTGCTGTCGCCGCGGTAAGCAACGCTTTCTACGGCATCGGCCACATCCTGCCCGAAGTTTCCGAAGAACGGTTCAGCATCAGATAGCTGCGTTGACTAGGAGTGTGACGAGGTCTCAACTGCCGCTTGGACCGGTACGAGATCAAACGACGTCGGTGGTAACCAAGCTGTTGTACATCTTGACGAATGACGTCGCTCACGGAACGAAACGCCCGCTTCTTTCTCCTCCAATTGCCGTCTAATCCCGCGGGGATTCCAAAGCCTGTCGGGACGACCAAAAGATCGTGTCTTCGGTTCAAATAGATATCGAACATATGGTGTCTCTTGTCGCACGAGCGTAGATCGACCGTTCATCGGTTTGGTGACATCGAAGCAACAGTCTCCCTTAAAGTCACTGGACGACCAAATGACATTCGAAAGCTCCCGTCCTGATACGTCAAGACCGTCACGGGCACGATGGTCCCGCAAGATGTGGGCGTGTTCACGCCCCAACTTGCGGTCCGCTGAGAGGCGCACTCGACGATCGTCGGACTGAAACGTGGCGAGAGTACATCTAGTTGACTCAGCTGCTTTGCGGCTCTGCGGAGCCTACGCTCCAAGTTTTGGGTTCTGGCAACTAGTTGATGCGGCATAACCTTGACCAGTCCTAGCGAGCACATCCTCCCCAGCTTTCAGGCTCCCAAAGCAATGGGTTTACCAGCCGCCGCCTTGGGAAGCAGACGATTACGTTTATCGCCGATACTAGTTGAAGTAATCCTTCGACCCGTCTTCGCGGGCCGTGTCGAGAGTAAAGCAATGGCGCCCCCGATAAAGATCCACCTATGGCGGTGCCGAGCCGGGACGACCTGAACGCGACTATGTTCCAGGATCCGGGCCAGTTCGGGGCAGGCGTCGTTTACCAAAACGACGTCAGGAGAGACCGAAAGGACGTTGATATCTATGTAAAGACTGGACAACAGCAGATCGTCATCCTCGTAAGCTGGGGAATTACTTTTGAGTGGTTCGGGCGCGACTATCAGTTGCGCATTGCTTCTGGCAAGCGATCGGTCACCTCGCAAGACCGCACGAGCAAAAAGTCATCGGTCGATGCACGGTCGCGTTAAGCTCCCGCAACGTGTTCACACAATTCCTTCGACGTCCTCGTTCAGTTCGTCGAGATAGCGGTTCTTGATCCGGTGGCGGACCCGTGCACCAGCTTGCGTAGCTGCTGCCGCCGACGAGAACGCGGATAATACCACGCCGAGCGAAGCTTAAGATTGATATAAAGGAATAGATCGCAAGAGAGTTCGCGATCGTGAGCCGCATGATTGGTGGCCGCACCCACCACGACTTCCTTCAATCTCGACCACTCGTCGTACCGAATTTAAGGTCACGCTTACCCCATATTGGCCGTGCCTTCAGATTCCATAGACCGACTGCCGATCTGTGCCGATTGTGTAAGTGGAGCGTCTGCCATAGTAAGGCTACCGGTACTGTCCAGAATCTTTCGCACTTTTGATCAGGCGACGGCTCCGGTTTCAGAGAGTTGTGGCTGATAGAGCGGTCGCATGTTCATGTAGCATTTGGTCGACCACGCCGTTCCGGCAATGTGCCGCAGCCGGGCCGCCGCTAAGTTGAGACAGGATTGACCGTCGGGGAAGGCGCCGACGACACGGGTTCGTCGCCGGATCTCCTTCATGATGCGCTCGAGCGGATTGTTCGTTCGAATCTTCCGCCAATGGATGTCCGGAAAGGCATAGTAGGCGAGCGTCTCGTGAACCGCCTGCTCGACGAGATCAGCAGCTTTGGCCATACGGCTGGCCCGCAGATCCGCGATGACGGTCCTGGCTTTCTCGTCGGCCGCGGCGCGGCTCTCCTGGGCATGAATGGCCTTGAGCATGTGGCTCACCTCGCGGACCCGGGTCGACGGCACGTGGCTGAAGACATTGCGATAAAAATGCACCATGCAGCGTTGATAGCGTGCCTCCGGCAGATAATCCGCAACGCTTTCGACAAGACCTCGGCACGCGTCGGAAACCACCAGCTGCACGCCCTTGAGACCGCGATCGACGAGATGCCGCAGAAACGAGGACCAGCCGGATTTGTCCTCCTTGGCGCCTTCACAGATGCCGAGGATCTCCCGGAACCCCTCAGCATTGACCGCCGAGGCCACCAGCAGCGACACGTTGCGAACCTCACCAGCCCAGCTGCGCTTCATCACGATGCCGTCGAGGTAGAGATACGGATGCTCGCCTTCGATCCTGCGATTCCGCCACGCCTCGATCTTGGTATAGATCTTCTTGTTCAGGTTCGACACTGTGCTCGGGCTGACCCGGGTGCCCCACAGCGCCTCCGTGATGTCTTCGACCCGCCGAACCGAAATCCCGGCCAGATACATCTCGATCAGCGCCTCCTCAACCGAGCTCTCCCGCCTCCGGTAGCGCTCGATAATCGCCGTCTCGAAGGTTTGCCGCCGTAGCTTCGGAACCTTCAGATTGACGTCGCCCGCCTTGGTCTGCAGCGTTCGCTCGTAGCTGCCTGCCCGCGTGTCCTGCCGCGCCGGGCTGCGCTCATACCGCCCAGCACCGCACAGCTGGTCCGCTTCGGCCTCCAGCATCGCGTTCAGTGTCTCTTCCACTGTCCCGCGGACCATCTCGCCCAGGTGATCTCGAATCCGGGCCTCATCAATTTGGATCACCTGACCCATGGCATTCCCATCGTTCATTCAAAGCTCCTTCATTCTAGAAGAAGCCGTCAATCCTGAAAGTGCGAAAGACTCTGTACGTTATCAGGCTACCGCACGGAATGGCAGCGGCCGGAAGTAAGCTTGATCCGGAGCGCCGCCGCCAAGGCTCGAAGGCGGACGCCGGCCATTGTAGAAGGCGAGGTATCGTCCGATCGAGACGCGGGCGTCGGACACAGTCTCATAGGCATGCTCGACGAGCACGTTGTCGCGCCGGGCAAGCAAGCCGTCCATTCTGGTGGCGATGCCATGACAGGCGAGCACGCCGGTGAACCTCGCGCCCGTGAACTACGAGCCTTGTTCGGTGCTGAAGAAGTCCCGCTTCCGTGGAACATTCAGGAAGTGCGAAACCCTTGCTTGCTCATGAGAGCTCGTCCTGGCGGGATGCTCGAAAGGCTGATGTGGACGGATTAGCTAATGCAGGTGGGGTTCGAAGCTCCAACACATCGGCGAAGATTGTCCAATCGCGGACACTCTTTTGCTTGCAAAAATCAGTCTCCGCCTGCTGAGCAGCAGCACTCAGGGAGGCGGCATCGACCTTGAATGCTGCCTGGCACGCACGATGCTCGCCGCCAGTATCGTCACAAACGGTCTTAATAAACCGAACATTAAATGAAGGCATGCCCCTCTCTTCCCGTGGTTCGCTTATCCACTATTCTGCCATTCGCACCGAGAGTATTTGATCTGCCTCAAGCAGCACCCCAAGAGGTCTGTCTGCTCCTCCGAAGATAGATCCAGATGTAACAGCGCGGCGCGCGAGCCGCTTGTTGTCGCGAAGAATAGCGACGGCCTGTCTGTCCTACCTGCGGTATCGCACGACCGTTTGAGCCGAGGGGCAGCGCCTCTCAGGAGCCTCATGCCGCCGACCGGCAAAATCAAGTCTTTGATCGAGGATTGTCTCGCAGAGACGATCGAGGGCAACATGCACTTACGCGCAGGAGATCGTGCGGCAATCAGGCAAGGAACCCCGATCTTGCACCCGACGGTCCACCAGCAGCCGGCACAGCAAAGCCGATCATAAGGCTTGTCGCAGCCGACGTTTCGACGAGCCCAGGTTCGGATTTCAGTGCCAAACCCTAAGGGTGGATCAGCCTCGGCAAGGCTACCGACAATGAAAGGCGAACAATCGTTTGACCATCCGCGTGCACGGAGCAATGAGGAAAAATGCTGCCGTAGCCCATGAAGCGTGAGTTGCGCCTCAAATCAACACGCTGGCGTGTTGCAGAGAGCGCCAGGCCCTGGCGGACGCCCGAGTTCGGACATGTCGACTGCCAACGCGAGCGTCTGCGGCACGTAGCGACCGCTCGAGCTCAACCACTCCCGGACGGACCAGCCTTTTGACCCGCATCAATGCTGCGGCGGCTGCGTCCTAATAGAAGTGATCTTCTAGTAAGGTCAGACGCATGGCGGAAAGAACGACTTGAGCCTATGATGCCTTCATGTCCGGCTACCAGCGATCACTTTTTAGGACTCCTTCCGGGCGCAGCCGAGCCGCGGGTCAATGACCTGCACATGATAAGTTGCGCCGCTTGCGATGGCGTCTACTTTATCGACCTGCGGACAAGCCCGATTATGGGCTCGGAGCGAAGCTACGTCCATCCTAATGGTGTCAACCGAATTCTTCGCGCTCTCGCTGGAGCGCGTGCTACGCGCGCGAGAGCGCGGCTGAGGTCGCCTGCACACCCACGCGATGACGCTGCAGAACACGGAGATGTCTCACCAACAAGAGACGTGACATGACAGAAAGCCGGACCATTTACCCCGCTCCGGGCCGGATTGCCGGAGCTGCAGACCAGTTTAGTTCGTGCAGAACAGTTACAAATACCAACAGCCGAGGTATTGAGCTGACCCAGATCGATTTGACGGAAGCTCAGGCCTTGTTTCCCGGCAGAAATCCAAATATTTCGGTTCGCGAGCGGATCGTGTTCCGTACCAACGATGCCACGGCCGATTGCCCTCTGCCGCGGCTCACGCCATAGAGACCGCGCGCCGTCCGGTCGAGTCGGGCAGAGCCTGTTCGCGCGGAAGCCAAGCGATGTTCGTAATGTTCACAAGGTTGTCTGCATTTGTCAGCTCGCAGCGATGAACTTCGTCCAGGATCCAGTGGCGATTCGATCTGGGAGCGGCTCGAAATCACGCCGCCCTTCGATCAGGATCTGGAGATTGCCGTGATCGAGGGCAATTCAATTCACCGGGTGATCTTTCCTTGTCGCCGGGTGTTCGGCGGATGGATCAACGCGAATACCGGAGAGCACGTCGCCGTGCAGCCGACGCATTGGCGTATCTGGCCCGGATAGCGGCGGCGATCCTGCAAAATAGATTGGCGTGAGTTGAGGCAGGAACTGGCTTCGGCGTCCTCTCGTCGGACACTATGTAGAGTTCATCGCATGAGAGCGCCTGACGGGAAACATGTCCGAGCGGGACCGATTATGGTGGGGGCGTGCGGTGACCGTCCGGCATCACTCCTCGCATTGCTGTCGCAACCGTTCCTAATGTACTCGCGAGCGACACACCTCTGTGTAGATTCTGAATCTCAAACCAACGATCGCTTACCACGTCATAATGAGCTACGATAAACGTGTCGATATGAGTCCATATTTTCGGCGAATGTTCTCACCTTGATGAACCGTCGGCTATTCTCTCTCGGCCAAGTAGCGCGACGCGTCTGCGTCGTTCCTCCGGGTGCACCTCGTTCGGACCACCAAGCCGGGCTAGGCATTTTTGTTGGCCCAAGGCTTGCTCGAGATTGTGGAGAACGCAAATGAGCACAAGCGAATTCGCTTGGTCGAGAACAGACCCGAGCGCGGGATCAATGGTTTTGCGGATCGGATGCTGCACGCAGTTCGCGGGCGGTAACGACCATGTTGGTTAGGGCAGGCCGAACCTCCTCCCAATTGCGAGTTTTTAGGCCGCAGTCCGGATTGACCCAGAGCTGCGATTCCTGCAAACGCGTCCGAGCCAGCACCATCAGCTCCTTCATTTCGCCCACCTCCGGAACGCGTGGAGAGTGGATGTCGTACACGCCCGGTCCGATTTGATTTGGATATTCGTACTTGCTGAATGCGTCCAGTAGCTCCATTTTCGACCGCGACGTTTCGATCGAAATGACATCCGCATCCATTGCAGCGATTGCACCGATGATGTCGTTAAACTCCGAGTAGCACATGTGTGTATGGATTTGCGTTTGATCGGCAACGCCCGATGAGCAAATGCGGAAGCAATCTCCCGCCCAATCGAGATATGCCTTCCACGCCGATCGGCGCAATGGCAATCCTTCCCGGAGTGCAGCTTCGTCGATCTGGATCATGGCTGCACCGGCATTCTCGAGATCGCGGACTTCGTCGCGGATCGCGAGCGCAAGCTGGCGGCAGACCTCGCTTCTAGGAATGTCATCGCGAACAAACGACCAGTTCAGGATCGTGACCGGTCCGGTCAAGATCGCCTTCATTGGCTTGCTAGTTAGTGATTGCGCGTAGCGCCACCAGTCCACAGTGATCGGCTTCGACCGCACTACATCGCCAAACAGGATCGGAGGCCTGACGCAGCGCGAACCATAAGACTGTACCCATCCATTCCTGGTAAATAGGAAGCCGGCGAGTTGCTCGCCAAAGTACTGCACCATGTCATTGCGCTCAAATTCGCCGTGCACGAGGACGTCAAGACCGATGTCCTCCTGCCAACGTACGGCGCGGGCTATCTCTTCCTTGATAAACTCGTCGTATTGTTCGTCGCTCATCGCACCTCGCGCATGCGCCGCACGAGCATTTCGGACTTCTGTGGTCTGCGGAAACGATCCGATTGTCGTGGTGGGAAACGTTGGTAGTCCAAAGCGTTCCCTTTGGATCTCGGAACGACGGACAAATGGGCTGGCGCGCCGGCGCATTGTCTGGTCGATCGCCCTCATCCTCACAGCGACATTGGTATCATGGATCTTGGGCGAAGTCCGCCGGGCAGTCGCAGCGCATTCCGAATCGGCGAGAGCGAGCTCGACATTCTGGTCGCCAGCGAGTGCTCGCGCCAGGATCGCAAGCTCACGCATCTTCTGAACCGAGAAAGCAAGCCAGCTCTTGACGTCGGACGTGAGCCCGGTCTCGAGTTCAACGTCCACTGGCACATGAAGCAGCGAGCAGGATGGGGCGAGCTGTACACGGTGCTTGCCGAGCTTCGCAATCGCGGGCTCCATCCGCTGACGGAGCGACGACAAGTTCGACCGCCATACATTCCGGCCGTCGATGACCCCGAGCGACATGACGAGGTCACTTCGGCCGACAGCGATGACCTGATCCAACAACTCTGGCGCTCGGACCAGATCGAGGTGCAGACCGGAAACCGGGAGGCTCAATGCGGTATCCAGATTGTGGCCTAGCTCGCCGAAATAGCTGGCAACCATGATTTTGATAGCCGGTCCCTCCTTTGCGAACCGGTTATAGGCATGTAGCAATGATTTTCGCGCCGCCTCATCCAGATCAAGGGCCAGGCAGGGCTCGTCAAATTGAACCCAACTTGCCCCTCGTTCGGCCAATTCATGCAGAACCTCGATATAGACCGGTATTAGATCATCGAGTAGGGAGAGGGGCTGGAACGCGCTATCGGCACTCTTGCCGAGCTTTAGGAATGTGATCGGCCCGATCAGGACAGGGCGGGTCTGAAAGCCAAGAGCCTTTGCTTCCTCATACTCTTCAATGGGTTTGCGAGAGCAAAGTCTGAACGCTTGTCCCTTGTAAAACTCGGGAACCATGTAATGGTAGTTGGTGTCAAACCACTTAGTCATTTCCTGCGCGGGTGCGCCAGACCTCCGCGGCCCCAGACCGCAACTCGCATCCTGGTCGTCGCATTGTGATCCGCGAGCCATGGCGAAGTACGTCTTGAGGGAAACGTATTCTCGTTTCGAGGCGTAGATCTCCGGGATAGCACCAACCATGACACTTGTATCGAGCACCTGATCATACAGCGAGAAGTCATTCGACGGAATGATCGTAACGCCGAGAGACTTCTGACGGGCCCAGTTCGCTGCGCGCAGACCGGATGCGTCCTCGAGCAATTGCTGTTCGCTGATCTTTCCCGCCCAGTAGCTTTCAAGAGCGAATTTGAGCTCACGCCTTGGACCGATGCGTGGCGTACCGAGCGTAGCAACCGGAAGAGAGAGAAGAGACATAGTGTAAACCCCTGTTGGGGACAGAGGCCATGGCGGACGCAGGCAGAGGAAGTCGCGCGCGCGACGGCTGCTTGGCGCACCACCGAGACACCCCGCCCGTGGACCAATCTATCGTCGGGGCAGGTCTCCTGGCTCGCTGGTCGTCGCTGCTGTCCGGCCTTCCCGAAGCCGTGCGGGCTTCAGTGACATCGTTGGACAGTAGCTCGCAGCTCACAGTTGCGGGGGCAGCGCCGGCATTTGGACCGGCTTCCCTCTTAGCTCCGGATCAAGCGGGATTCGGAGAACCTCGACGAGTTCGATTATCGGCAGGAGGACTCTTCCGTCAACCTCTCAGATTTTGTGGCACGCTAATCTGAGACATCTAGTAGGCGAATGACCGTGCATCTCTATGATTCTCTAAACAGAGCTGTCGCAATCAGAGATGTCCTTGTCTCAGATGTGGGAGTGAGACTCGGAGCTGCCTTGAGGCGACGCCGCCCGCCCCATCAATGAAAGGGACAAAACCAGCCCGCGCGGCGGCGATTACCGCCGTTTCGAGCAGAATGCATTCGATGCGGCTTCCGACTTCCAGCGGTTCGCCCAGCACATCCGCTGGCCAGCTATTTTCTCGACTAGAGGATCCCCATTGAACACGTCAAGGCAGGCGGCGCAATCTAGCCACATACGCGGCGAGCAGGTTGATTTTCGTGCCAGCCAGACTTCAAAGTTCGTCGATTAAGTCGGCTTCGTATCGCCAGCCATCATGTAGGCCGAACGCCGACGGGCAACTATAGCGAACCACACGGTTCAATGACGGCAAACGCACTCCCGATTCTCATCAGGCACTTGGCATCGAGCTACGGCCGATACACTGAATGGAAACATCGAACCGTGCGCAGGTCGGAAAGTGGACAAGAGGGACATAAAACCCATGCAAATCTCTGCCTGCTGCCTGGCACGAAGAATGCAAGCCCCTCGACATGCCCAGTCTCTTCTGCTTGGGGATGTCCAGCTCAGCCAATTGACGCTGTCGCTGGCTAGGGAAGTTAGGGGCGCGTGACATAGAGGGGAGCGCCTGCCCGCGTGGGACAGCCGCGGGTGCCCCGTCGCGTCTCCGTAAACTTCTTGCGCTCGCTCATAGCAGGTTCAAGGTTACCGCTTTGAAAGATGTATGGATGAAACGCGATAGGCGGAGGATTATGAAGAGAATGTCGGGAAGACCCGCGCTATGGCTTCGCCTGGGCGGACTTTTAATCTGCCTAGGCTGGCCGGCTGCCATGAGCAACACTATTCGCGCCAGCGACAACCCCCTTGTCGAAAGACTTAAGTCAACTTGGCGAGCGCAAGATGGTGAGACGATAGAACAAATCATCTCGAATGTCTCGAAGGTGGCACAGTTCGTCCCTCAGATGTGGGGGGTCGCTGAACTCGGCGAAAGCGACCATGTTTTCGTTTCGTGGACCAGGCACCGAGACAACAAATCAGACGAACAGTACGCGATCACCTGGAAAGTCGCGCTCGACGGTACGACTGAGCTTGCGTCAACCTATGCGAAGCCGATGGAATTGGGCTGGCGTGCCCTAGCGCTCTCGTTGATCGCCAAAGAAGTCGCAGATGGTGAAAGGGACGCAAACCTTAGCTTTCTGCATGATCCAAGTAACTTCAACTTTGTGACTACGCCGCAAGGCCGGCTCGGCGATCTTCTGCGGCAGGGCCGATGCACTATCATTGAACCTGTTGGGGTAGACTACTTACCCAAGCAGAATGACAAGCCGAACGAGAAAGGCGATCTATGGCGCATTCTGCTCTTGGTGAATTGCGATATCCAAGGACCACGTTATTTTACACACAACGGGGTCATCACTTTTGAGAAGAGCGAAGGCCAAGATTGGGAGCCACAATCCTCTTTTGCCAAGCGCATCGCGAAATTTCCTCCGGGCTCCTGGTTCCAACGAACCGAGCCAAAGGAAGAGCAAGACTCAGGAGAGCGAAGGCCTTAGCAGACGGTCGCGCAGAGCAACACCGCACCGCAGCTGCCGCACGGTCGAACGCCTCGTACTAACTGCAAGAGACACGCGCTCTGCAGTTGCGTTGTTTAACGGCTCCGCAACAGTCCGCCTGCCTTTCTCGCAGCAGTTCGGCCCGTCGTACGGAAGGTCGAGCAGCACGATTGCGTTTTTCCGCCAGGTGTCGAGCTCAGTGGCGCGTACTAGTTTGCGAGATGTGGTTTGCCCGCCTGCACTCCACCCTGTTAGAGTACACCAACTGCGGGGGAACCAGCTCTCATGCATTCTTCACTAGAGCCCTTGGAGATGCCTCCGGCCAAGCCGATTCGGGGTGCGCGCCGCGCATCGTGTAATTGCGCGGCATACGCAGGAGCGTGAGCTTAGCGACTTTGAGCCGGCACTAGGGACCGATGCTGAGACGAAACAGGAAGTTACAGGGTAGCAACCCCGGGCATACCCGCTGAGCGCCTGCCAATTTCCGAGTGCGCAGGGCGGGAAGCTCCGGAGCAGTACGCAAGAACGTCGATTACCGCACTGACTCAGCCGTAGATTTCCTCGCACTCATTCGTCTGCACGTCATAGACCCGGATTTTAAGCATGGGAAACCGCCTTTTTAATTCTGCTCCACCTGCGGTGGCACCGTCTTTGGTTGCGAATTCGGCTCTGAGTTGGCCATCTACTTCAAGCGCGTAAGATGAGACCGGTACTTCCCGAACGACTGCGACCATGTCATTCCCATTATGTAGTGATGTGCTTTAGAATGATGTAGCTTGAGTCGGCTAAACCGCACCAGAGCTATTCACCCGAAGTACGCGATGGGCAAACACGTATTGTGGACTTAAACCTCACACGAATTGCATGGCACTCGCGATTGTCCGAACACGTGGGCAGCTTGCCCACGCCTGGTGCATCCACGGCAAAGCCCGCGGCTCAATATCGCAGCCTTTTCAATTCCTGGAGAAAACGGGCACTGATGCCAGCGCTCCTGGGTAAGTCACTTGAGATCGCGGGGAACCGTCACTACCGAAGAGCGGCGGCCCGTAGCGCCTGAGCCATAAACAGTTCAATTCTTGTACACACGTCTGGGCAGTAGCACTAACGACTATGGTGCCGCGCGGAGGAGCCAAATGCCATAATGCGATTGGTATCAACGATCATCTCGTCTGGCGTAACAAGGAACGGATTTGCGCGGTTTGCTCGAACAAGAAACCTTCATTTACGCGGCGAGCGTTGAGGCTGAACTCCATCACGTCTTTGTCTAAACCGGTCAGAGCGAGCCAGAGCAGATCCTTTTTGAGCATCTTTTTCGTGACAAGACTTTGGGGCGCATTTCCTCGCCCTCGTCGGAACTGTCCGGTTTGCCGATGGAAGTCGTCACCAACAATGGCAAGGTTGCTCCTCAACGCCTGACTCCGCCGCAAGCACCGACGCCTCATAGCCGCTCAATTTTTGCAAGGAGGGAGCACAGCGTTCCAAGGCTCGGGCTTGTCCAGCATCCCGAGTTCGGCGCCACGCGATGAGAATCTCCTCCTTACGTCCAGAGGGTACAGCACGCTCGCGGTGAGAGAGCCGCCGATGCTCGAAGGATACCGCCGCACGCACACGGGAAGAAATCTCTTGATCCTTACGCAGCGTCAGGTCGTAGGTTCGAACTCACGCGAAGCTCTCATAAGGCACACATCGAAGCCGGCGGAATGGACATCTGCGGTCGAGCAATCGAATGTATCGGCACCGTATCGTGCGCGTGAACATGGACCAGGAGCGAAAGGTTATTGTCGGGATGAAGCACCGCGGAATTATGTTCGCATTGATCGCTCTCATCACATCTCCGGTTTCCGCCGCGACACTCAGCGGTGCTCCGCGCATCCTCGACGGAAATACGATCCAGATCGAGAAAACCACCGTTCGGCTCTCAGGCATCGAAGCTCCTGAGACCGATCAGATTTGCCTCGACGCACAGGGCCAAAAATGGGCCTGCGGCGTAGCTGTTCGCGACGAGCTCATCAAGCATTCGAATGGACGAACGTGGGATTGTCATACCGGAAGAGTCGATGAGTATCGGCGAGCCCTCGGCAGCTGCTTCATCGAAGGCGAGGATATAAACGCCTGGATGGTACGCTCGGGCTTGGCACTATCGGCTTTTGCATCTCACCATACATACGTTGTTTATGAGTTGGTGGCCAGCACAGCCCATGCGGGGCTGTGGTCCGGCGCGTTCATCGCGCCCTGGGACTGGCGTCGCCGCAATAGGAGCACGATTATCGTGGGCGCGACGTCGGTTCCGGTCGACGCTCAGGAAGTCCTGCTTGGATCCGTCTTGCTATTGGAACCGCCGTCCCCCGAGTGCCCGATAAAAGGCACAGTCGAGCGCAGAGGCGAGCGCATTTATTACCTGCCAGGGCAACCCGGTTACGAACAAATCGACATGACGAAGAAGCGCGGCCAACGCTGGCTTTGCAGCGAAGCGGAAGCCGAAGCCACCGGGTGGCGTAAGGCCGTGCCATGAGGCGACACATGCAAGCAGCCCATTCTCAAGACATATACCATTTAGCCAAGCACGTGCGTTCGCGGCGGTCACTGTTGCTGTTTGCTGCTTCGACAGTTTTCCTGCGGTTCGGCAATAAGATTGTCGACGCGAAGGAAGCAAAAGGCCCGCCCAAGCCAAACAACGTACTCTCGCCAGATGCTGCCCTGAATCGGCTGCTGAACGGGAACGATCGTTATGTCCAGGGCGCACCACGAATCGACGATTTCAGGCGCGAGCGGCTGGTCTTGGTTGAGGGACAAAATCCATATGCGGCGGTTCTGAGCTGCGCCGACTCCCGTGTGGTCCCCGAACTTGTCTTCGACAGCGGACTAGGTGATCTGTTTGTCTGCCGCGTCGCCGGCAACTTCGCTAACGATGATACGCTCGCCAGTATGGAATACGCGGTTGCCATACTCAACACGCCGCTGATCCTCGTACTTGGCCACGATCATTGCGGTGCGATAGACGCCACGATCAAGTCGCTCCATGAAGATAAGCGGCCGCCGGGGCACATTTCATCCCTGGTCGCTGCACTTTCTCCTGCAGTGAAAGCAACTGGCGACCAAGCCGGCGACGCGTTCGCCCAAGCAACCCGACAAAATGTGATTGACAACGTCAACAAATTTAAATCGACGGGCCCGATTCTGAACGCCGCAGTCGAGCAGAACCGCCTGAAGGTCGTCGGGGGCGTGTATCGGATCGGCACCGGCAAGGTCGAGATTGTCAGCTGATGCCAGCACTTTCACACTCCGGCAAATCGTCTGCCGCCTAATACAGCGCATCTGTTCCGCGCAGTTTTGTTGGTCCATCGTCTACAACAAACACACCGGATACTATCCGCTCCACAATTGTCCTCGCTTCAGGACTCCTTAGATATGCGCGGCCTCTTAATTCTTCTCTTGTTATACGCACTCATGTTGGCAACGCGTGGCCAGCATCCAGAAACCCACATAGCGCGTCCGGCAGCATTCATTCCTCCTGGTTGAGCCGCCAACCCAATGGAGGTGGTTCAGGCAGCAGATCGCAATGCGAAGAATTGCAAGCTCTGCACTCCAGAGCACGCGACGATCCCGAGAGCTTCTCAGCTCTGAGCGGGCAAGGCATCCGCGGTCCTGCTTTTGTAACCGAGCTCAGCCAGGGCCGAGGATCAACAGAACAATCAGCATGACTCTTCGGCCTAGGGCTGAAGGCGACATGCTACCCGCATCAGTACCGGACGGCCTTCCTGCACCAGCCATTTGGGAGACCGCGACCGTCGGAAAGCCAGCGTCGCATCAATCATTCGTTAGATCGTCTCGTTCGCGTCCTCGATGACGAGCTCCACACGAGAAGAAACTCGAAGCTCACAAAGTGGCGTCCCCTGTACACGGAGGCTGGTCGGTTCTAAGCCGCGGCGAGACTTAGAGAATGTTTCTAGTTCTACCTGCACAGGTGACGTCGGTGCGTCAGCCATGTTTCAACCGCGCGCACCGCCTCTACAGGCCTGAAATCAGCTGGCAACCGCTTCCGAAATCAGGCTCTTGCACGGAGTCGCTTAGTGGGAACAGAGCACTAGCTTCAGATCGTGTGGCGCCTGGTCTGTCGTAACGCGCGTGGTGCGCCCATAGTTGTCGCGCAAATTTGGTAAGCTCGGCCAAGATCGGAAGCATTGGTAGATCGCCGAAGAAAAAGACGCTAGCGGCCGTAAGAGGGTCGGCCACTCAGGAATGTGCACGAACTTCTCGCGTCCGGCCCGACAGAACGTGGAACAGGCTCCTCTGTTGCTGGCAGCCCGGAAAGCCTCCGAAAACGTGTTCGTAACGCTTCGTCGCTGGCATGAGCGGGGCACTCTTGCAGTCACCTCGAGCCAGAGTTGATCGCTCAATCACAGCGTCTGGAGCCGCCGTGCGTTTCTTGAACACCTGGGGTCCGGAGGTCCGCTTCGAAGCAAGCGCTCACCAGCAGTCGCACGAGCAGCAATTTGGGCTGTTGGTCGCGTCAGGAGACCGGAGCGGCCCTTAAACTTAAGCAGGAACGTTGAGCCCGGTCCGTGGCGGTCGAGTCCGCCTCTGTGGTTTTCTATGCGGCTTGTTGAGTTAATGACATCTTGTGCATGAAAGCAAACACGGAGACACGCGCATTGTGCTGGCATGGCACGGGGGAGTGATCTCCGCGCGATTCAGACAAGCCCGGCAACCATGCTTGATGGCACGTCAATTGCTGGGAAGACGGGCAACAGGCCGCAGGCTTGGGCGCTCTCCCAAGCACAACTCAAGAATTCCAAACTTGGTTCGAGCCTGCCTGTCCCAAGTGTGACCACACGTTCATGTGGAGAAGACATGCACCGCAGTCCCCGATCAGCCGCCAGAGACCCAGTGCGGTAAAGGCGGATCGATGCCGCCGCAGCGTATCGGCTGCTTTGCCGGCCAGCCTGAATGCCAGCGAGAACAGCTATATCTCCGTCAGGCCTCAGGCCGCTTAACTTGGGAAGCTACCCTATTCAATCTCGTGCATTCGATGTCAACTGCGACAGCTTCGAGAATGCCGTCCTGCGGGTGCCAAATCACCTGGCCTCGCCATGCGCGCAGTCCATCCGAATGACATGCGGGGATGATCGGCTCAAGACACGGAGGATGATCTATGAACGCTCCACCAGAAAAGATAAGTTCCGGAACCCACGCCGCGGCTGCGACCTGGGCTAATCTGTCGCCACTACTCGTCGAGATCCGTGCGCGTCGCGACGAGTTTAGCCGCACGCAGAAGATTCCGAAAGAAATCATCGACGGCTTCAGACGAGTCGGCGTCTATCGGGCTATGGCTGCCAAGCGATTCGGCGGTGAGGAGCGAACGCCCGCCGATTTTTGTCGGCTGGTCGAGCGCATTTCCGAAACCGACGGCTCCGCCGGTTGGGTCGCCAGCTTCGGGGATGGAGCTCGCTACCTCGCTGCTCTTCCGGACGACACGCTTCGCAAAGTGTACGCCAATGGACCTGACGTGGTGTTGGCGGGTGCGCTTTTCCCGCTCCAACCCGCTAAGCGATGCGCCGACGGATTTATCGTGAACGGCGTGTGGCCATTCGCTAGCGGCTCACCAGAGGCGGATTTGATAGGAGTTGGTATCACGTTGGAAGACGATCCGAGCGGTGACCTCCCGCGTGTAGCGGTGATGCCGGCCGAGAAGGTGACAATTCGGCCCAATTGGGACGTCATCGGACTGCAAGGCACCGGAAGCCACGATGTCGTCGTCAGCGACGTCATTGTGCCAGAGGAATGGACCTTGATCCGCGGCGGTCCGCCGACACTTGATGGGCCGATCTATCGTTATCCTGCCGTCGCCTTCGCCGCGCAGGCGCATGCGATTGTCGGCATCGGGATTGCGCGCTCCGCAATAGACGACGTGATCGCCATGGCCGAAACCCGTGCCTCGATCACTGGAGCGCCCGTGAGGGCTGAGCGCGGCTATGTCCAGCTTGAAATCGCCAAAGCCGAAGCCATGCTACGTTCCGCTCGTTCCTTCTTTTACGAAGCCACGGAGGAGCTGTGGAAGGAAGCGCTCAAGGGTGAGGTAAATCTTGGCACCACGACGCTAATGCGGCTCGCCGCGACGAACGCAGCGCGGCAGGGGGCTGAGGTGTGCAGGATTGCGAGCGGTCTTGCTGGAACTGAGGCGCTCTATAGCACCAGCAATCTAGCACGGGCCATGTGCGACAGCTTCGTGGTTGCCCAGCACGCAGCTTTAAACGAGGGAACGCTCCAGAGCGCTGGCCGCGCCCTGCTCGGAAGTGCAATACAACCGGGCTTCCCATAAAGTGGGGCACGCACGGGCAAGCCACACGCCACGCCAACGGATTACCGCACTTGCGTGATGATGTGGTCTGCCGCTGAGGACATGGCCCCTTGTTTCAATGTGAACAAAGACACCGCTTGGCTCTCCCCCTTTGACCCCGCTCCATATCCCGGACTACCCATTCGTTGTCCAAACATACGAGCCCTCATAAGCCTCTTGGCCCCTGTCCGATCATTGACGTTGCCGGGCAGGATACACCTGAACTTTCTGCGCAACGGCTCGCCGTTCAACTCACGAACTCTCCAAACCACCCGCGCAAGCGGGCTCGACTCTCGCACTGGTTGCTTACTTGCCGCTTGCGGCGCACGGTGCGGAAGAAGCTCTCCGTGGCGCACTATCCTAGCACTCACCCTTGCGGCTCATCGATGCGGCACGCCAGCGCTGGCAACGGCCGTGCGACCTTAATCTAAAGCGTACTGTACACCCCCGAAATTCGATCAATCCGCTCTTGCCCGCTGCTGGCGACTCGGCACCGACGGCGCGGAAGAGACGCTCGGCCCGCATAAGGTCGCGTTCGCCCGGCCGGCTATCTTGCGGCTGAAGAGATCCCTGGCGCCCTCCAATACAGCCAGCCCTATGCCGTTTGGATGGAGTGATATCGGCAAGCCGGACCCGGTTTTCTGCGCCGGTGAAGCCGTGCGATCAGATTCGGCGTGACCGGCGTTAGATCCTGGCGAGTGTCGGTGGTAGAGGCCATGAGCGCGCGAGCGCCGTTCTGCTACATCGGCCGTTCGATCGCCACGGTAGCCCCACGGCCCTGCCTTCCTCAGGACCGCGTGGACCCGAGGACTGCGATGGCGCTGGCCGCTCCCGATGGATCGGCCGTGCACGCCGGCCCAATGGCAACCGCAGCCGCACTGGCTGTCCGGCTCGCGATAGCCGCTCGCCTTGATGATCACCGTTGTGCAGCTGTGGCCAGCATAGAGGCCGCTGGCTAGGCCATGAATGAGACGCTCGATATGAGTAGCCGCTAGGCACGCGTATTTTTGAGCAATACATCACCTTCCACTGCGCGCGGATAGTGAGCCGCCACTTCAAATGATGGCAACAAGTTAAGAATGGCTTGCAGGGACAACTGCCCTTCATAGAGCTCGCGGTCACTATATTCGGTGTAGATGAAGCGCGTGTTGCTCAAGGTCCGCATACCGCCGGCGATAACGTCGGCCTCGGCTCCCTGAACGTCCATCCAGATAAAATCGACTCCGTCCAGCTTGGCTTCGCTGCACCAGTCGTCCAGCCGCCGTGTCTCAACCGAGACAGGGTGATCAAAGCGGACCCAATCGTACTCGGTAAGATGGTTCTTTGGACGGCGTATTGAACCGGATAGGTCCCAATCTTTCGCATCGCCATCTGCATTGCTTGGATGGAAGTCGATCGTTCCGTTTCGATCACTGATGGCGATTTCAAACAGCTTCACCCTATTGAGGGATGAGCCAAGCTTCTTCTTGAAGCGCGCGATCGCTCGAGGATCCGGCTCAAAGCAGTAGAGCTGGGGTTGCGGGCACAGTTCTAGGAACTTTTGCGTATCAGCCCCGTCATTGCAGCCGATATCCAGGATGACTGGGTTCGGCTTCTGAAGAAGTGAGACGATGTGCTGATGTACTTCTACGGACGACACAGCTGCTTTTCCATGGTGCGCGGAGATCTGGTGAAATTTCGACTTCAAATCCGCCTTCACACGCCGGAAGCCGCCGCACAACGTATATCAAGGTATAAGATTCATTTATCCGCCAGTCCTCTTGATCCACGACAGCTGTTTGGATGCCATCGGCATCAACCGGAGAGGCTATCCCTCGCGATGCAGTTCTCGAACCTATTGTTGGAAAGTGCGGCCTCAGTGAGCCAGATCGTCCTCTTAGCTCTTTCGAGTTGCCGAAAGAGCGCCCTCGTTTGAGCGTCACCTGTCAGATATGGATACCAATTGCGCAGAATGTGCTCGGCCGACTGATGGCCGCCATCTCAGATTCGCTGCCAGTAGCTCCCGGCGGTCTTTCCCTCGGGCTCGTGGGCGAGGAACGAAGTCGGCGAAAGCCCCGACGCACGCATCGCTCGGCGCAATCAAGCTTTCGTGGCGCGTGCAACTTTCTTCAAGTGCTGTCGGCGGACGAATGACCAGGGTCAATTCGGTAGGCTTTGAGCGCCCTGCCACGGTTGGACACGGGCAATCCGATACAATTCGATGGTGACCTGCCTTGGAGCACGCCACCTCTTACAAGAACAGCACCCGATTTTCTCGAGATCGTTGCATACATATTCGCATGCACGAGTACGGAAAATTTTGCGAGCCGCTCTTCGATAAAGCTTGTAGACCGCACGCTTCGCCGGCCACACTACTAGATTGTACCGTCAGGTAATCATGTGCAATCCCGACGTCGTCGAAACCCGAGGCCTCTCGATCAGTGCAACCGCCGCCTGAGCAACGTTGAAGTGTCCCGGGGCTCTCTGCGGGTGTTTCGAAGGAGCGCAATGTCATTTTCACAACAGCCGGGCGGGCTGTGCACCTCAGCGGGTTTGCTTCCGGACAAACACACACGCTGCCCGGGCAATGCTTTTGCAGAACTAGAAGGATAGATCGCTCAGCGCATTTCTGGCCTGACTCTTGCTACAGTCTACTTGTCACATTGTGCCTAACTTCAACTGTTCAAACGCTCAGGAGACCTCTATGACTTTCCGTCCGCTTCACGACCGCGTCGTGGTCAAGCGCATCGACGCCGAAGAGAAGACCGCTGGCGGCATCATCATTCCCGACACTGCCAAGGAAAAGCCCTCCCAGGGCGAAGTCATTGCAGTTGGGCCGGGCGGCCGCGATGAGGCCGGCAAGCTAATTCCGATCGACATCGAAGTCGGTGAGCGGGTGCTGTTTGGCAAATGGTCCGGCACCGAGGTCAAGATCGATGGGCAAGACCTGTTGATCATGAAGGAGAGCGACATTATGGGCGTTCTCACCGATGTGTTCTCCAAGAAGAAAGTCGCCTAATCCTGGGCTCGCACAGCTCACCCTCCTGAGGAGAGCCCACCGGGGCGCTGAAGGATGAATTAAACGGAACTGAGGGAATTCTCTATGTCAGTCAAAGACGTGAAGTTCGGAGTAGATGCGAGAGATCGTATGCTGCGCGGCGTCGACATTCTCGCCAACGCCGTACAGGTTACGCTTGGTCCAAAGGGCCGCAACGTCGTGCTCGACAAGTCGTTTGGCGCGCCACGTATTACCAAGGACGGCGTTGCCGTTGCCAAGGACATCGAACTCGACGACAAGTTCGAGAACATGGGCGCCCAGATGGTGCGCGAAGTGGCTTCGAAAGCTGCGGATGCTGCCGGCGACGGCACCACCACCGCGACCGTCCTGGCCGCCGCAATCGTGCGTGAAGGCGCCAAGTCGGTCGCCGCCGGCATGAACCCGATGGACCTCAAGCGCGGTATCGACCTCGCGGTCGAAGCCGTCGTGGCCGACCTCGAGAAGAACTCGAAGAAGGTCACCTCGAACGACGAGATCGCCCAGGTCGGCACCATCTCGGCCAACGGCGATGCCGAGATCGGCAAGTTCCTCGCCGACGCCATGAAGAAGGTCGGCAACGAGGGCGTCATCACCGTCGAGGAAGCCAAGTCGCTCGAGACCGAGCTCGATGTGGTCGAGGGCATGCAGTTCGACCGCGGCTACATCTCGCCCTACTTCGTCACCAACGCCGACAAGATGCGCGTTGAGATGGACGACGCCTACATCCTCATCAACGAGAAGAAGCTCTCCTCGCTGAACGAGCTGCTGCCGCTGCTCGAGGCCGTGGTGCAGACCGGCAAGCCGCTGGTCATCGTCGCCGAGGACGTCGAGGGCGAAGCGCTCGCGACCCTGGTCGTGAACCGTCTGCGCGGCGGCCTGAAGGTCGCGGCCGTCAAGGCTCCGGGCTTCGGCGATCGCCGCAAGGCCATGCTGCAGGACATCGCGATCCTGACCGGCGGCCAGGCGATCTCGGAAGACCTCGGCATCAAGCTCGAGAACGTCACGCTCAACATGCTCGGTCGCGCCAAGAAGTTGATGATCGACAAGGAGAACACCACGATCGTCAACGGCGCCGGCCAGAAGGCCGACATCGAGGCGCGCGTGGCCCAGATCAAGGCGCAGATCGAGGAGACCACCTCGGACTACGACCGTGAGAAGCTCCAGGAGCGTCTCGCCAAGCTCGCGGGGGGCGTCGCGGTGATCCGCGTCGGCGGCGCGACCGAGGTCGAGGTGAAGGAGCGCAAGGATCGCATTGATGACGCGATGCATGCGACCCGCGCCGCGGTCGAGGAAGGCATCGTTCCGGGCGGCGGCGTCGCCTTGCTCCGTGCCTCCGAGCAGCTCAAGGGCCTGCGCACCAAGAACGACGACCAGAAGACCGGCGTCGAGATCGTGCGCAAAGCACTGTCTTGGCCGGCCCGCCAGATCGCGATCAATGCCGGCGAAGACGGTTCGATCGTGGTCGGCAAGGTGCTCGATAACGAGCAGTACTCTTTTGGCTTCGATGCGCAGACAGGCGAGTACGGCAACCTCCTCTCCAAAGGCATCATTGACCCGGCCAAGGTCGTGCGCATCGCGGTCCAGAACGCCTCCTCGGTGGCCGGGCTGCTGATCACAACGGAAGCGATGGTTGCCGAGCTGCCCAAGAAGGGCGGCGCTGGCCCCGCGATGCCTCCGGGCGGCGGCATGGGCGGCATGGACTTCTGATCCACCTTCTCAAGTTCTCGATGACATGCGAAACCCTGGCAATATTGTCAGGTTTTTTTTGCATCGAGCGGCAGGTAGCCCGTTGCCAGCCCCCGAAGGTCCGGCCCATCGGCCTATCCAATGTGCGCAGCGGCAGGACCCCGACTCAAATTTCATGTGCTTCGCGACGACAGTACCGCGTCCGGTACGACGATGGAGCCGGCTATTTTGACTCACGAAGCTGCGTCTGCTCATCCAAATGTTCGGACCCTTGCCGTGCGGTAGACCCGGCGCCGCCTGCCCGCTTTCGACCTCCTTGCCCACTTTCTTTACCTGTCGCGTAACTGGAAGCGACGAAATGCCTTTCGTGACGTTTGCGCACTTACATCTTTTGGCCTAAGGGCTTGTTTGAACCCGGAGAACATTCTCAAAAATCACAAGTATTTTGCGGAAAGTGCGCCGATTATTCTGCGCCTCATTTGGTCCTCGCGGACGGGGCTCCCCTCAACTCCCCTGCTGCGGAGCTCGGGGCAGGACATGCTTTAGAATGATCGCACACTAAAGTCCCAAGGCTTGCTTTGCGTCCAATCTATAGGGAATCCGATGGGAACGGTGGGGTGCTTTCCAAAAGAACTCGCCGGCGGGGCGGCCGCAAGACACTCCGGCCCTCGGCAATGTGCCTATACTGCGCCTGCATCCACACTATACCAATGTCTGGCCAAGGTAGCCGCTCGGATGAATTGGCACGAAACGCGGTCAGGATCATTGTGGTCTTTATGGCCATGCACACCCAAGCTTACGCCCAATTCGCCGAGACGCAGGAACGCTTAGCTGAAGGGCATGCAACTGCACGATACTCCAGTTTCATCGCTGAGCTCAGTCAGCTGAATTTCGCAGACGCGGATGACCGCCGAGCTTTCCCTCCGACCCTACACAGCATCTTGGCAAGGCATGGACTGTTCGGGCTCACCGCACCAAGAGAGCACGGCGGGTTAGCTCTCTCTTTGCAAGAGGCCATCGACCTCACCTCCGCCACGGCATCGTTCGATGTCTCCGCTGCGTCGACCCTCGTTATCCATAACTTCTTAGCTTTGCCCTGCATCGAAGCGGCACCGCACATACCCGCACAAGCCCATATCATTCGGGGTGCAACAAGCGGCGATCTCTGCGCTTTCGCTTTGACGGAGCCTGGAGCTGGTTCTGCCCCGAGACATATAAAGTCTGCGGCTTTCATGCACGAAGATAAAGTGCGTATCTCTGGCCGCAAAATCTGGATCGGCCTTGCTGACTGGGCTCGCTGGATCGTTTGCTTTGCGCGCGCGTCGGGACCCGATGCGAAAGGTCGGCTGGTTGGTGTACTCGTTGACAGACAGGCTCCAGGCCTAAAGGTCACGCACGAGCATCGTACACTCGGCCTACGTGGCATCATTCAGAATACCCTGGAGTTCCAGGACGTCGAGATGCCCCGTTCTTACGTGCTCTCTCGCCATCAAGACGGCTGGGGTGCGGCGGCATCTAGTATGAACCGCGGCCGCATCGGTGTGGCTGCTATGGGTCTTGGAGCCCTTGAGCGCGCTATCCAGGTAGCCGCCTCTTATGCAGGCCAGCGTCGGCTTGGTAAACTGCGCATGATCGAAAACAGTTACATTGAGCAGCTATTTGGACAGATGGTGCTGCGGCGGGAAGTAGTGAAGGCGATGCTAGCAGCATCCTGCCGACTTGTTTCAGCGCACGGTGCGCCGAACGTCCACCTTGCGTCGGCGACGAAGGTTTTGTCCTCAGAGTGGTGCGGCCTTGTCGCCGATCAATGCGTCCAGCTGTTAGGCGGCCGCGGCTACGATGAGGGAACGCCTTTGGCCAAAATCTACCGAGACGCTCGCATCCTCCGCATCTTCGAAGGTCCGACTGAGACGCTCCTATCGCATCTCGGCCGTTGCCTCCTCTCTAAAGCCACGCGCGACGAGATAGCCGATCTGTTTCGGTCGGTTGGGGCGGCATCAGTCCATGCTGCTGCAATTGACGAGCTCTCCGGGCTGAATGAGACTGACGGTGCCGTGCTGATCTATGCGGGTTGGCTCACCACATTGGGACTGGCAAAAGCTGTCATGTCTGCTGATTGCTTCTCAGCCTCAGATTGCGCCGCGGCGGCGGCTGACCTGGTCAGTTCTGAACTGGCATCTCTCCGCACTCGCATGCCGGCACGACACTCTGTCGAAACTCGCAGTCGGGCTAATCGGACACTCGCCACCTTTCTTCACGACGCGGCTTGCTCTATTCGCTCCCCTGTCTTCACAGACGACTACCTTAAATTGCTGCAGTATGTCTGACATCTCCCGCATGTCCGACGTCCTTCCACGCCGTGGTGCCGCGCGCGACGCGCAACTTCCGCAAGCGGAAAGGTCCGTGACAACTCTCACGTCTACATGCGGCACGCGCTGCTGTGAAGGCCTAACCTTCTCATTCCTGGCGGCACGCCGCGGCAGCGAAGGCTTTCGCGTTAAAGAGCACCCGATACCGCTCCCCGATCGGGGCTGGCGCCCGAGAAGGGTGGGCCGCCTCGATTCGCCCCGCGCTGCAAACATCGATAGGCGTGGTGTGTTTTAAGCGTCCTGCTGCCACCTTCTCGCTGGCACATGGCATATGCGAGTTTTCACGACCTCTTAAAGGAGGAGCTTGCGTCTGTAGTCAACGATACTTTTAAGTCAAACTTCCGCTAGGCGGGTGGCGGGGCTCAAGACGGGAGGGCCTCCCCGCACAGGCCGCTTTCGCTTGATGCATGGCGTCGGGTTCGTCAGGTTTCGGAAAGCTCGCCCATCTACATCGATGTTGAAGTTAGCAGCACGTGGTAGGGACAGCGCTTGCCCCGAGTATGCGTGGGGATTTTGGCGCCGAGTCACGTTTCTGCTAACTTCAACCAGTGGTGCGGGCGTGGCAGAGAGAAGATCTGATCCATCCAGTCCGGCCAGGGCCGAGTCGCCCCGCGCTGTTTCCGGCGTGAGACTGGATCAGATCCGCACTACGGGGCGGCCGTCTTCCAGATCAAGCTCAATGCCCGCATGCGCTCGCTCCGTCCAGGAGAAGGATCTCACCTCGCATTATTCGACAAGTCACTCCTCAACGACTTTGTAATCCAGCTCGGCGGAAAATCTCGACCGTGAGGCTCGGAACTGCATAGTGTTGTCACCGAGCTAGTTCGTGGCTGGGGGTTTCACCAAAGCCGGACGATACGGGAAGTGCGGCGACGCGACAAGGCGCCGGAGCTCGTGGCGAGTGAGGACTCGGTTTGGACGCCGGTGCGACTGCATGCAGTTGTCGGCGGCTGCAGCTATTTGGTTGGCGAATCAGTACAGAAGGACTGGCGAGAATTCCGAAGCAGTCGAACTACAGCTTGTGCCGGCTCTGTGGATGCCTGGTCACCGACCTTAGCCCTGAGCGCGATTGGGGTCGGGCATCGGAACCCACACGAGGAAGTTAGTCTAACGGGCCCTCGATCGTGCTCGAGTGCAAGGGCTTTGAGGCGGCGAGGACGCTGGCTCACGAACCTGAGTGATCGGACGACCTATATCGGCTGAACATTCTCCCCTCTCTGCACTACTTCCAGGAGCTTCCGTCGAGAGCACCGATCCAACATCCGAAGAACCGCGTCGACTGCACCATCTAGGGACGCGGCTGTCCCGCACCGACCGAGTAGGTTCCGCGCGGGGGCATCGGGTAAGGTCCGTTGCAACCTAGGAAGTCCTCACGTCACCCTTTGTGTGACGACAGTCGATATGTACATTTTGTTCGGGGGGCTCCTGTAGCGCTCCGCAAGACTCTTGAATAACTCTCCGACCTCATCTGAAGGAACAGAAAATTCCCCATAGTTAGGATCAAAAAGGGTCGTCGTTCCATTCGAGGTCACTGTCGCAATCATGTGGGCGCCACCTGCGGCGAAACGCAAGCTGACCAAATACATGGACGCATCCTGGGTGAGCTCCTTCACGATCTGGTCAATGCACGAAGATGTATCAAACCTATATCGCGTCTCTTCAGCAGACGGCTCTAAGCCAGCGTCGCGTAACGTTGTGTTTTTTGCCTGGAGGTTGTGAGACCCTTCCGCGCCACCGGTTTTCAATTGAGCCTTGAGCTCTTCGTACTGTTCCTGCCGACTTGCCGCTGAGCGGTGCTTTTCAGTGTCCGGGAGCAGAGCCCTCATTCGGGATGACGGGCTGCTTGGGAGATTAAGGAGCCACTCCGCTACCAATCCAACACAGATTCCGTTGACATTGGCTTCGGGCAATTCAGCAGTCCTGTAATCGAATAGAGCGCGGACAGGGCTATCGGCAGAGGATAACTCCGAGCTGGAGGACAGAGAGCTGTGGCGCGAGTTGCTTGGACTATAAACGATTGAATCTGAGGTATGTGGCTTGCTGAAGCAGAGCCCCATCCTGTCGATCAATTCGCCCGACGGCAGGCTCTCTCGTCGCGCGACTTCAGTGAGTGTTTGCGCAAATTCGGTACTATCTGCGGGCCTGATCGATCCGTCGGCTTGATCAGCGCGTGTGTATTGGCCATCGAGTCGATTATACATCCTGGTTCACCTGCTTCTTCGGCGCACGCGTCCTCAGGGAGAGCGCGCTGCTTACATCTTGCTGCGGATGATATCGCAGCAAACTGACGAAGAGCTGACCACCAACAAGCCTGGGGAAGCTACGGCCGCGGCGGCCAATTGGTTGCACGACAGTGCCACTCACGAGCGGGGCTGCAGGTGTGAGGTAGTGGCCGAACGGCTAGTTACTCTTGCACACTACGGAGGGCGCGCTTGGAATTGCAGATGCCGTCAGGATGATGGCTACGCTGGACAGCGCGACCGTCGGTTTGGTGGTCGATCTCACCTTTATCGTGTTGCGCCGCTCGGTCGCACAACTACGCCTCCAACAGTGCGCAATTCACGTCCCCGTGATCGGCCATCGGCGAGTGAGATGCTGTTGTTGCCGCTGACGTACCTTCAGCACAGATCCGAAACCCGGTTTGAATACAAATTACGATCTTGTTCACTCTACAAGAACTGGCGCAGACATTTCTCACGCCCATCAGTGTGCCGTTAGCCGCTCGGACGGCGGCATTTCAGGTTCAGCCCGCCTAAACACTGCAACAGTCGAGCGAGCCCGACATACACCCGCATGTGACACGTCATATCGGGAAGCCGAACCGGTGCTTGTGCGCCCGCTCGACCTCACCTTCTGCTCGCATTTTGTTAGCTCAGCCCGTCATGCTGTCGCGCTCATTTGCGCGAACAACGTTGCCGCATCGGAGGGACTTAATCCAACGACGCCTACGAAGCTCGGGGACGGCATCGGGATGTCTCGATAAGTGGGTCTCCACAAGTGAAGGCAATATCGGCTGTTATTCACGTACCTCGAATGTGGCGGATGCAGTTGCATGACGCACTCTTCTTCATCCCAGAACAAGTCTTTCACAAAGCACATCTCGTCCCAATTCGGACAACGCCGCGGGGTCGAAACAGCGACATGCTCCCAACCGGGACGGACAAACGCACTTATCTTAAGTTCACACCCACAAGGCCCCTGCACAAGGAACAGACCGGAAGGGCCTGACCCTGGAGCAGTAGCGAACCGGCCGTGTTGCACGCGGCCGGCCTCCAGCTTGTCTATCATCTGCGGTCGCACGCCCGCTCCTTTTCTTCTCGGATAGCCCTGACGTCTACGTAGATGACGCTGTCTCGTAACAAGTCAACCTGCTCGGTCCTCGGCCCAGCGTTCCTAAACCAATCTACAGCGCGCCATCCGCGAAAGCCGTAGATGTCTATCATCACTCACTCTCCTCTGATTATTGCTCTAAGACGTACTTCGCCCTCGGGCCGCCGGTCGCCTGAGCATGAGCGGTACCACTAATTGCGCGTCGGGCGAATTGAGCCGCCGATTGCACCTGGCGCTACTTATGTAAGTCCATCATTAAGTCTCTCCGAGGCGAAACAGTTTGTCATCCGTGCCAGGCAGTATTCACTGCTCATCGCCGGCAGAGCGCACATCCCGCATGAGCAGAAGAAATCGGCGACTCTGACGCGTCACCTCGTCTTCAATGAATTGGTCTTCATCATGGCACGCTGCCGTGTTGGCGAAACATCTAGAGCTCATGATGCTCGCGAAACCAGTAGTGGCACCAGATAGATCGGAGTTACATTGCTGCTTCGCGAGAGAGAGTACTTGATCACTCGACGGCCTCCTCGCCAAGGCTGAACAGGCCCAATGCGCCGTTTATGTGAAAATGGTTCAGCTTTATGGCTTCCAAATCGGCATACACATAGCCGCGGACGCCGGCATGCTCCGTTCTTCCAAATGGACCATCCGGCGGATCGCCTGCTATCTTGGTCGTAAGCTAACGGTCAGAAACAATGATTAGTCGATTTCATCGACTGCAACTGCGAATGTTGCCCGATTTTCCGCATCACTAAGATGCAGCTCCTAACGCGTTGTCTACGGCATGGCGCTCGCGAACCGCTCACCCTTTGCCGTTAATCAGGGTGTTGTTTCCGACATGAATGTCGCGACTCAGACGCCGCGCAACGGCTCCGTGTCACCAACCCACCGCATCAAACGCGCTGCAGACAGTTCTACCTCGTGGCATGTCGCTTGCTGTGCTGACAGAACGCGACCTCGCTGTAGCGAGGATGCACGAGCAATGAATCGGCCGAATCGTCGCCGCAACGAACATCGGTTCTGATGCCCCATGAAAAGAGGACTGCTAACTTATGAGTGATAGGAGTCATGCAAAGCTTGGCATTTTTCTGTTCACCGGCGCTCAGCGTAATGAAATGACTCATTGGCGCGCAACAAAGCGCCCAACGATCAAGCATTGCGGCACCGATCGTCCCTCCCGGCGAGCCCAGAAAAGGTGGAACTTGTGGCCTCTGGCCGCACTCCTCATAAATGCGCTGCTTTGGGCCGGGATCTACTTAGTCATCGCAGCGTTCTTCTGAAACACTCTCGCGCATGGCAACCGCGCGATGGACTTCTGGCGCCTCTCGCAACCGCGGGCCGCCACGGCTGCGAACAAACTCATGCCAAGGCGCTTCGCGCTCCTACCGGGATATACAATGCGCTGCTCCGGCGGAAGGAAATGTCGACGCATGACCCAGATGCCTCGAATTAGCGACACTGATGTGCCGCTGCCGCGCGACGAAGTGCCAAATTGACCTGTAGCAGCTCAACCCGTCCGCGGCGAGTGGCATCCGGGCTTCCAAGTGAGGCGCGACGGATCGACTGCAAGTGAGGACTAGTGCCAGTATTCCCCTTATGTGAAAGTTAGCTTTCGAGAAGCTGACGAAACAAGGTGACCTAAGGGAACGTTGGGCAGGCGGCTGGCTCGGGCCCCGTGCGTGTGGCATAGGACGGTCAGGCGTCTTGCCTTCTGGCTCTCTCAACGCTCCGTACAGGCGGCATTGACTTGCTTGCTGAGCGATATCTACCTAGCCAATGGGTCGGGTAGAGATCGACAGGCTGAGGCCTTATGGACCGTAGCGACGCTTTACAGCTCTTGCTCAGGCTACGTATCGTCCTCATTCTTGCGCATCTGCCACACGTGTGCACGCCACGCTAACTTGTCGTACTCCAGGGCAATCTTAAGCAGCCTGTCTTTGGCTTTTCCGTCGATGAGCGCTGCCGCTTTCTTTCGCGTTGCTTCCGCGCGGCCTCGCCAGTGATCGGGCTGGTACAGTTTACTTTTCGGATTCATGCCGAGAGCATGCAATCCGTAGATCAACGAATTGCGACACTGACGCTCCGTATAATCACGTAGGAGCGACGCTCGTGGCTCCGGCTGCCGAAGCAGTCAGTCCCCAGTCCACAGCAACCATTCAGAAACGGCTGAATGCGCATTGCAGACGATGCTCGTACGAAGAATGCACAGTCACCGACAGCTTCAGACCATTGCTCCCACCAAAAGACTTGAATCGCACGCTGCGTTAGATTGTAGGATTCTGGACAGGTGTGGATCACCTCTGACAATCAGTCGATTACTGATAGTTCACGAGCATTGGAAATGCCTCAAACATCTACAATCGCCCGGGACGACCGAATAGAGAGCCTAACATCATCCAGATGCGAGCCTGCCCGCGATTCATCGAATGCTATTCCTCTTTCTGCTGTACGTAATCGCGCGTTAGGAGGTCTGCGCGGCCGACTCCGATCAACTCAGACTCGGCTGACCCGACGCAAGACGAAACCTACCTCACAGAGATACCCCCCAACCTCTTCACATAAAGTGGAGCAGAAGCGCGATGACACCAAACATTGCCTCAGCGCGCCATCATGGTCGCTCTTGCCAGGCCGAATGCATCATCAACAACGAGAGAAGCACATCTGGCCTCCCTAATATGTATGCTTCGCCACAGCTGGCCAGGGCCGCGTCGAGCCGGCATCGTGGCGAGTCCGCCGTCACTCACCGGCCGGCGATTAGGCTGACCATAGCACCTCAGGTCATGTCAAGCAGACTCAAGCAATCCTCGAGGCATCGAGGCATGCACTGGCTGCACAATCACAGCAACTCCAAGACCTTCATCTGGTGCGTCGGCGCAGCTGCTACTAACTCCCCTCTTTCGTAAGGCTCTGCCGGTATGCAAGGTGTCGTTCCTGTCCTCCTGGACAAATGACGAACTCCGTACAGTGAGAACGGCAAAAGTAGAACAACGAGCTTGCAGACAGCTAAGCAGATCCGCCTGTTTCCCGGTTTGCAGGTGATGCGTTCCGGGCAGCAAGAACAATAATCAGCTCCACCGAACTGAAGAAATGTCATGGTTCAAAAACAACAAATTCGGCCGGCTCCGCGCCTCAGGCTCTACTACCGCGATATCGCCCTAGGCGTGGCAATGGCAACTGCAATGCTTGCGCCGGTCAACGCGCTTGATCGAACGCCGACCGCAGAGGAGAAAGAGGCCTGCATGGGAGACGTGTTTCGCCTTTGTAGCAGTCACATACCAGATCGTACCGCTATTACTGCCTGCCTCAGATCCAAGCAAGATCGTCTCAGTCAGCAATGTCGCTACGTGATCTCCGGGCGGGACACCGGCAATAAGAGCAGCGGATCGAGGTGAAGATGCTGCGAGCTGTCCGCCCGACTCCTCTCCAGAAGTCGTCCCAGCTTGACGTGCAGCACGTCACACGAGGGTTCGCCCAACGGCTCACCAGCTCATGCGGGCCGGTCAACGGACGCGTCCATCGCTCCTTGGAGGCTTTCATGCGCAGGTTCATTATAGTGAGGTGGGGTCATTTCGTAGAGCCAGCTAAGCTCAGCCTGGAATTGGCATCGATATATTCATAGCACGTGCGGAAGCCGCTCTGCGGCTCCGCCACGGCGGCACCGGAAAGCGAAGCCTTGTGATCCGGCCGGAACATCGACGGCAAGCGGGCGCGAGACAGAGCTGTTATCCTCGCATCAAGCAACTCAGTGCTCTGACTAGCCGCCGATGTCCTCTCGAGGGCACCATCGAACGGAGGGAGCTTGACCCTGACGTAGCGTCAGGTTGTAGCGTCGCCACGGGTGCCACGTTCATCCGACGGCCCGCCTCAAGGACTCGTGCGGCATAGCGAGTGCGGATAGACCGGCAGCTGCATCAGGGCGCCCGGTTGCGAAGACGCCTGGCTGGACGGACGGACCCTAGATTGGATAAGGAACGTGTAAAGTTCGATGGAACCGCTTAAATCGATCATCGGCAAAGTTGCCACCGGTGCCACTCTGACCCGCGAGGAGGCCGCGTTAGCGTTCGACAGCATGATGTCCGGCGACGCAACTCCCTCGCAAATCGGTGGCTTGTTGATTGGGATGAGGGTCCGCGGGGAGACGATCGAAGAAGTCACGGGCGCCGCATCCGCAATGCGAAATATAATGCCCACCGTCGAGACGCGATGTGACCCCATCGATATCGCTGGCACGAGCGATACCGTTATGTGTTCGCTCAACGTTTCGACGTGCGCTTCGTTCATCGTCGCCGGGGTCGGCGTTCCCGTCGCCAAGAATGTCAACCGCGCGGCATCTTTGCGCTCAAGCACCGCAGACGTGTTGGCGCGCCTCGGCGTAAAGGTCGATCTCAAGCCTGAGGCAATTGCACGTTGTGTGCACGAAGCCGACATTGGCTTCATTTTTGCGTCACCCGACTATCCGGCGATGCAGCGCATCAGGCAGATCCGGAGCGTACTTGGAACCCACACGATGTTCAATCTAATCGAGGCTCTGTCGAATCCAGCCAGGGTCAAGCGGCAGATTCTTGGAGTGTTCACTCCCGAATGGGTGCAGCCTCTGGCGCAAGTCTTGAAGAACCTTGGTGCCGACTCGGTATGGGTTGTTCATGGCTCGGACGGGCTCGATGAATTATCCCTCACCGACACAAGCTTTGTTGCTGCGGTTGAGGCGGGTACAGTCCGCACGTTCGAAGTCACGCCGGAGGAAGCCGGGCTCCCCCGCTACCGCGCCGATGAGCTGGAGTGCAGTGATGTCGAGGCTCATGCCTTTGCGTTACAAAAAGTGCTTGATGGGCTGCCAGGTCGTTTTCGTGATGCCGCCCTTCTGAATGCGGCGGCCGCACTGGTGGTGGCCGGGCGGGCCTCGAACCTACAGGAAGGCGTGGCGCTTGGACAAGAATCACTTGATCGGGGCGCTGCCGCCGCTCGACTGAATCGCTTGATCGCCGTTTCAAACGCCTGACAGCCGATCTGGTTGATGCCGCATCCTTGCGATCGATAGTGCAGCTTACGCGCGAGAAAACTGTTGCAGCCGCGAATGCGGGTTACTTGTGCCGATTTCTCATGGAGCGCCCGCTTGCGCAAGTCCTGGTCAAAACAGCTCCGCGCTGAACACTCAGCCCGACAGCCAACATTTGGTGCACTAGAGGTTGTTCGCGCCCCGGTTGCTGAGGTGAGGACCCGCGACGAAGCGTGCGCAACGCGGCAAAGGAGACGATCGAAGATGCCCTGGCAGAGGATTGAAACACTTGGAACTATCGCAACGATAGAACACATCATTCGGAAGTTTCGGGAATTGATCGATACAGATAGCTCGATCCCGCCGGAGCTGCGGCGTGCGCTGCACGAGACGCTGGATGGGCATCTTCTGGAGGCAAAGCGGCGTGTTCTCCTGAGAGAAGAATAGGTCCGGATGCCGTTTACACACGGAGAGACACTGGCAGGCCGGCGTTGCGCTCTATGCCCACGCTCAAAACGCTTGCGGCCAAGCTTGGCTTCGAGCTGCTCGCTCGTTCAGCGGTGATTCCGATGGCGATTGCTCAGCGCCGCTCATCTCGCCGCGGACTGGCCATCGATGGTGATGGCCCGCATACGCACCCTGACCAACTCTACATTTCGTCCAAACTCGGCGCACTGGGGTCATGCGTTGGACACGCCGCCGGCGCATTCGCCGGATCGCTCCTAAGGCCTCAGCCACAGGCTTCCCCCTCAGGGTGGCGCTGAATGCTTGCGACACCAGCCCCTCGGGGGCCCTCTTCGGGTAGCATGAGCTTGGCCACGTTCTCATTTGCCCGCAAAAAGGGGCTTGAATCTGACGTAACGTTAAATCGTAGGCTCTTGAGGTGTTACCTACATGGGTGTGAAGGACTTCGGATGCCTCAGTTGGTCAGATCCGCGGACCGGTCGCTGGTCATGCTCCTTATGCCCGATGGCCCATTGGTCGAGAGGGCTTTGCACCAAGTTCCAATCGCGGCGCTAAGGGTAGCAAGTAACTTTCAATGCTGCGGCATTTCGGATCTGGACGAAGTGGCGGTCGCGTACCGCCCCGCCAGAGAGCCGATAACGACAGAATTGATCGACGTAGAACTCAATCCGAAGCGCCTAGATGGTGCTGCTTTCCTCAAGCTGACGCAAGCCCGCCTCTGGCGCAGCAGCGCACAAAATCAGTTTGCCGAACCCGCTACCTTCAAGCTGCTTTCCCGCACGTGGCGTCTCGATCGCGCAAAGGTGTGACAGACGGTGGGCCTGCGCAGGTTTTCGAAGTGACCCGGCGTCTTGCTCCGCGTGACCAGCGCGGCATCGGACGTTATTGCATGGCATGCGGGAGCAGCAAGTTGAAAGACCCGGCCGGCCTTAAGAAGGTTCTGTGTGTTTGATCATATTGAAGGTCAGTGCCGCTGCATCATCGGCTTCAATGATGGAGATATGAGAGCGCCATATATGTGCGGCGCCTCTGTATATCAAAGGCGCGGCAAGAAACCCTCTTCGTGGTGCGCCTGTCACAACCGACAGATGCACACGACCGCAGCAGAGCCGAGCGAAGTGAGTGATCAATCGGCAGATTTCCCTCAAGAAATAACCATCGTTCGCAACCCATGACAACCATTAAGAGCCGGCCAAAAGAAGCATATGACTGGGGCGTCGCCAAGCACTCCGGGCTTCCGATGAAACGCATCGGCACAAACACAATGTGCGGACCTGATGCACATGAATAGCGAGTTGGATTCTCCACCTTCGTCGAGCAAAACGCCAAGTATACTCCTGACAAGACCACGATCCATTTCGAACGGAAGACGCCCAGCTATGTCATCCTCAATCGACTGATCGAGCGGATCGCTCGCGCCTTCGAGAGCCAGTTTGGTGTCCAGAGAGGAGGCCGAATCAAGATGCCCCGACTCGCAGGGGACTTTGGATGCTGCGACGCAGATGGATCTTTTCCGCTTCACGACGCCAAATCAGCACTCGGTTACTTCCGCCGAGAACATCTACCTAGCGAAAATAGAGCGAGTGCATACGTAATATCCAGATCTAGCCGAATGCGGCCGGTCGGTCGAGCCGATGCGCGCTGGGAAGAAGTACCGGTCGCTTATATGACCAAGCGACTGGGGTGCGAGATCGAGGCAGACGCGCTGATCGCACATGTTTGGTCACGGTCCGTTTTAGCGTGCCGCGCGAAATCATTTCACACGAAGCATTCCGAACATCGCACTACCCAACGTCCCGCGCTTTTTCTGAAGCGAATAGCCATGCGACCGAGCTATCAATTGAGATCGGCAGATCTGAGACGGGCCGTTCTCTCCCACTACATCGCAGGTGACATCGAGACGGCGCAAACTCTCCCTGTCTCAGCGCCTTACCACGGGGTGGCACGGCTGTCATGCTTGCCATGACCATCCCATCCTGATCAAGTCCAGATGCCCGGAGGTCGCGAATGCCGCGGATCCTAATTATGAATGCCGGTACGCCTCAGATGTCGGGCGCCCATCTAACAAAGGCTCAACGTTCGCTGGCCGCCAGCTCGGCATACCGTTCAGCGTGGTTTGCTCAGGAGGGCGACCTGATCGTCTCCCCGGTAGCGATCCCGGCGGATCTGCTATCCTTCATTGGCGCGACGCTCGATTTCGATGCATCGCGTCTTCGCCTTGTTGTACCTGCGAGCCGCCAATCGACGATCCTCGATGATTGCACGTTGCTGTCCCAGCCTGTTGTCGAGCGGCTCAGAAGACATATTCGTCAGAAATCCGCCTGGCGATTGCATCCCTGCTACTTTACAGAAGGTGTCGCACGTTTGGCGGCCACACTGGGCATATCGAAGACCGGGGACGACTTCGCTCTGCAGCGCGGGCCTGATCTGTTGAATCGCAAGAGCCACTTCCGTCAGTTGGCAACAAGCGTCGCACTTCCGCTCCCTCATGGATGTGTCGCGACAGACCCAAATGGACTATTCAAAGCGGTCACTGCCCTCAAATCCGAGACGGGCAGGGTCATTGTAAAGTTGGATAATGGAGCTGGAGGAGTCGGAAATGTCATCTTGACCCGCAGCAAAAGCGATCCGCTACCTGGAGCCAGAGATACTCGGATGATTTCGTGGCCGTCGCTTGATCCTGACGCGCTTTACTCTGAGATCACAACAGCATCGTGTAAGACGCTGGTCGTCGAATCATACCACTTGGCCCGATCTCTATTTTATCTCGAGTATGAAATCCAGGATGATGCATCAATCGCTTTTATCAACAGTGGAAACATACGCCTGCGTAAAAGCACAGATCGGTCCGAACGGGCTCTCACCTGGACGGGGCTTGAGCTTCCAAGCGACCTGGAGAACGAGCAATGGTTGACTGCCCAGGAGCATGCCTACCGATTTGTGGCACTAGCGAGAGACCTGGGCTATCGCGGAATGATCAACATCGACGCCATTTTCACAAAAGACGAACGGTTGCTGTTCAATGAAGCGAACGGCCGCTGGGGTGGCGGATCGGTGTTACACAACATTGCGATCCGGCTGCTCGGCTTCGACTATTCCAGCCGCAACGTTATTCTATCTGTAAGAAATGTGCGATCGCCATCCTTTCAAGCGGCGCATGATCGCTTCTTCAAAGAAGGACTCCTATTCGACCGCACACGTAAGGCGGGCGTGATCCCGCTTGCCGCCGACGAGGAGGCTGGCACCGTGGAGTGCGTTGTGATTGCGCCAGACAGGACTGCGGCCCACGATCAGCAACACCGACTTTTGAGCTCCTAGCGAGCAATCTTCACACGCTCAATTCACTGCCCCGCTCCAAAGCAGCGCTTTATTCGGCCCTACATAAAGAGGGCACAGTCTGAGCAAATAGGTTCGGCGCTGCGGCCGGCTGCACTCCCTGAAGCGCCGGACAGGCGAGAGGCTAGGTTGATCCTTAATGCTAAACGTCGGATCATGATCGTGACCTTGCGCGGGAAATATTCTCACCCAGCTGGTCGATCGCTGCAAGAGGCTGTCCTACGCAACGGCATCCGCTAAGCGCATTGCGTCCATCAATCGGACATTCTCTCGGCGGAGATTAGAGTCATGCTCGAGCGGCTGCGTTTGCAACCGGCGACTTTCGCAACTGCACGCATGCGGCACCAATCTTCGGGTGAGGACGAGGGCCGACCTTATAGTGGGATGATGGCTCGCCTACAACGAGAACCTGGGCAGACTCATATCAGGCGCGCCACCTCATAGCCGAGCGGTAGAACTTTCGATGACCCGGCGGTTCGCGCCGCCCCTTTTTGAACAGAAGTAGACAAGAGATCGGCGCTCCCCGCTCGACACCGGCTTAACTTCATGCCGGACCTTACATGTCGTGACAAGCACGGCGCCGAATGGTGGCCGGAATACGTGCTGTTCGTACACGGTAGGATATACCACGAACTCACCCCCCTCGAAGTCTCTCGCTAGCTGCACAATCACCGCGTACTCGAAGTCCGGATCACTCTTCGCATCCAAATGGATGCCCACAAAGGACCCGGGCGGCATACGATGCATTTGGCATCGGCGAACCACGTAATCTGAGGATGCTCCGAAGATCTGTCTTAGCGCGAAGCTGCGGTCTTTACTTTCAAGTAGCTCCATGATCTGCCCTGAAGCTGTACCACTCACGTTGCTAGGCGCCCGGCCGGGTGGATCTACCCTTACGCGCTTGACAAAGACGCTGTGCAAGTCGCCGGCATCTCCCTCCCGCACTTCTTCCTCGGGAATCTCAGCCTGCAGCTGATCGATCTTGGTCAAGTCGGCTTGAGTGAACAATATCTGGGGGGCGATAACGGCCGTCCCCTTTACTAACAGCTCTATGCGGTACTTTGTCAGCATTTCCTCTGAAAGCTGGCGGGATTTATCACTCATTGCGCGCGCCATTCGAGCTCACTCCTTTGATCTTCGAAGCAGGACTCCGGGTCCTTGTGCATTGAGACGAATGCTTGCTCCCAATGCTCGCCATCGAACTCGGTTATTCTTACGCGCGCGATCGTCCTTCTGTCCAGGCATCGAATATTTACGCTGAACCCGGAGGGGTTCGACCTCGGCCTATAGAATGGCTTTACCCCACAAAGCCGGCAAAACGTGTGCCGAGCAATGTTCTTGTTGAACTGATATGTAGTGAGGAATTCTTCACCGCGCTCGATGCGTAGCTTATCGCCAGTTACGAGTAAGTGGAGAAACCCAGACATTTGACAAATCGAGCAATTGCAACGAACTCCAGAGAGCTCCCGCGGCGCTCTGACGTAGAACTTGACAGAGCCACAATGGCAACTGCCATGATGTTCGATCTCCGAGTGATCATCTCCGGTGCGTGCCGCAATTGCGATGAGATCGCGGCACCACTGGACGCTGACCCGATAGGCTTGGAGGAATTCATTCAAAAAACGATCACTACGGTCAGGCTGCACAAGTTCACCAATCAGCCGGCCTGTCATTTCTCCGTGGTACTTCTCCGCGGGATCTTCTCCGCCCACATGGCTGCGAAAATACTCCAGATCGTCCGGCTGCGCTTTAAACGTTTCGGCCAGGGTGGTCCACAGCGATTGGATCATGTCCGCAGCATGTAGCTCAAAAGCTACCATGTAAGCGCAACGAACGAGGGAGTCTTTCGATGACAATCCGGCGTAGAGAGAATGCAGATACTGCTTCGTCCTAGAGCTATAGTTGGGCAGTATTGCTCGGCCGAGTAGTTGGGAGGCATCTTTCTTCAACAGGTTGGAGTGAAAGCTTTCTGTCAACAGAATATCCGGTAGCGCGGCCTTGCCCCCCTGGAGAATTCGGCCATGGCCTCCGGTCTCGTCCCAACAGATAAAGTTCGCGACCACGCTGGTCAGCTCAATGTCTCTCGCAATATCCCGATTGTGATGCATTGCATCAAATATGAGGTCCCCTTGGGACCCCGCCTGCAGGTACGGGAACGCCTGTGACATCGCCAGATATTCGGGCAGCACCCTGGCAACCTGATCTTCGGACAACTGAGAGGCGAACGGATGCGGGCCGAACAAGGCTCGCGCTTGCTCGGTCAGGTACTCGCAGCATATCTTCGGAGGCTGATCCGCTGCAAATCGAGACGCTTGAGATGTCATGTGATCCCTGCAGATGAGAAGCGAACGGTCCCTGACGAAGCAGCTTCGTGTCCGGGCCACCTATTAACCGCCCTGGGTTCATTTGCTTAGAAGGGCCAATGATTGCGCTCACCTTCCAGGCGAACTTTTGGTAGTTTGCTTCGCGATGGCAGACAGCGGCATGCTCAGTCCAGCTCATAAGCATCGAAGGGAATGCGTTCATTATTGGAGCGGCGGGAATCCAGTCGGATTCCTCTCCACCAGCAGTCCGACGCCGCAGTGCCCGCCCCGACCAGCATTCGCGCGGAGACTCATAATGGATACTGCGCCGCCCACGCCGTTTTGTAGCTAATGTCGCGTGGGCGAGTGGCGTGCCTGGCCGCTCGGCACGCTTGCAGCTTTCGCGATCTTGGGCGAATGGATCAAGCCCTCGCGGGTGCTGCTCCCGCCATTTCGCCGAACCGCTGTCAGCCTGGGACAGCATTGTAGACTCCAATTTGTACCTATGATGCTCTTAAGGTTTTTGGCCCCTGGTGTCACATACCGCTGCTGGCGGCACAAAGCATCTCAAAGAGACCCTCACCCGTTCTTCGTTCGCGATTACCACCTCTAAGTTCTTAGTCGCTCTCAGCAATCATTATGCCAACTCTTGGATTCGCTCCGTAAGATCTGAATCAGTTGATACAACGGTCGTGTCGCCTCCTCATTGCGAGTGTATCGACCTTGAGAGCCTGCGCGCCGCTGTCAGAAAGCAAACAGCGAAGAGCCAGCGGCCGCTCACATGCGTACAGGTCTGCTCAATCGCGGAGACTGCTTCAAAGGCGACGCATGGGTTGACTTTGCGCCCCGAAGCCAGCGACAGCGCTTTGTGCGTGCAGACGGCAGCGCTAGTATGGTGACCCGGGTCGCTGACTATTGCGTCTTCGCCGTGACCGTTACAAGAGAAGAAATGGCCTTCCACGTCGTCGAATACGACCGAACGGTGACCTGGAACATACGCAGGCCCCTTTGCCTGTGCCCCGACAATCCCCCGCGACTCCGTCGTAGCGTAACGTGGTCTAGGGAACATCCGGGCCCGCTGCTCGCGAGATCGACGGATGCCATGGGCAGACCCTATTGGTAGCTGGCCGAGATGGGTCGCTACATGTTGCGCGCTCTTCGACACGGGTGCGGCGTTGATACATTTCTGGAGCGTATCCACTATCATGGCCTGGACTCTCCGGATCGAGCGCCACGAGCAAGTGCCGCAAGATCGGTTTCGAGCTTCGGTTGAAGCGAGAACATTGCGTCTATCAACGCCTGCGCCGGTTGCTCAGCGGCCTCAACCAGCGCCGCCTTCTCGGCCCGCGCAGAGGGAGCGAACACACGCTTAACGACCGTCGGCGAGCCCTTGAGACCGCAGTTGGAGGTGTCTTCGACACCGGCTTCTTGCGCGCTCCATTTCACGATTTGGGCACGCGCGGCACGCAAGGCATCCGCCATCGCGCCGCGCCGAATCTGATTGGTCGCCTCAAGCATGGTGATGAGGCACGGCAATTTGGTTTGCAACACCTGCACACCACCTTCGCAGCGTCGTTCCACTTCAATCGTTTGAGCGGCGAGGTCCAAGGATCTGATCTTAGCAACGTAAGTCAGCTGCACTACGCCCACTCGCTTTGCGATGCCGGGCCCCACCTGCGCAGTATCGCCGTCGATGGTCTGCTTTCCCGTGAAAATGACATTCGTCGGGCGATAGTCCTTACCGATTTTCCGGATGGCGGTTGCAAGTGCATACGTTGTGGCCAGTGTGTCGGAGCCCGCAAAGCAGCGATCGGTGAGTAGGACGGCGCGATCGGCACCATAAGCCAGCGCCTTTCGCAGGGACTCTTCTGCCGATGGCGGTCCCATGGTAAGCACGGTAATTTCGCCGCCGAACCGATCGCGCAGCTCCAGCGCGGCCTCGAGCGCGAAGAGGTCATATGGGTTGATGATTGTCGGCACTCCCTGGCGCATGATTGTATTGGTCACGGGGTGAACGCGGATTTGCGCCGAGTCCGGAACCTGTTTGATGCAGACGACATTGTGCACGATGTTGCTCCAACAGTTGCGATAGCTGCGAAGAGAACAGCAAGTGTTGTACCATCGCCGTTGCCTGGAATCGGCTCGCTGTCAAAAAGGCTTAAACCGGGCGATAAGTCGCTCCAGCCGCTCTTCCTGACGAACGAATGCCGACACAAGTCAGGGCACCGACAACGCGGTTCCGCTCGTCACGCCAGCCGAGAGACGCAAGGGATGCTCGCAGGATCACTGCTGCGAACCACCTGCGGGCATCGGGCCGATCGACGGTTAAGCATTGCCGCTCACTCGTCCGCAGAATAGGGATGATAGCTTGTTACATGTTCGAGCTACGGAGGACGGTTCACGATTGTATGGCCCCAGGTGAGGCTCTGTAACTCATGGCGCACAAATCCATGTTGCGCGCGCGCCGTCGTCGCCGCAGGCCGGCCCATTCCCTTCAGAGTGCGTAGATTGCCTCTTCGGAATCATTCTTCAACTATCTATTTGGCAGCAGAAGTTCCGACGGGTGTGGTTGTTCAGAACCGCTTTATCTCAACTCCGTATTTTCGCAGCGCATAGCCGATTTGGCGCGGGGTTAGTCCGAGTAGGCGCGCTGCCTTGGCCTGCACCCAGCCAGATTTTTCCATGGCCGCAATGACACGCTCGCGATCGGTCATGCTCGCACCACCAACGAGAACTGTGCCGGCAGGTGCCAGTGGGGCCGGTCCGCAGACAGACTGCGGTGGCAATGTCGTTTGAGCTAGCGGAATGATGGACTTTGCAGGCATCGGCTGCATGGGTACCGCCACGTCGGCCTTGTCGTTCGATGTGCTTTTCCAGAGCATCATGGAAAGGCACTGGCCTTGGCAGCATGCAAAGTCACTTCTCACAATCGATGGCCCGGTACACAGCGTCGCTGTTCGCTCGATGCAATTTTCGAGTTCGCGAATATTTCCCGGAAACCCGCAGTTCATCAGTACCTCGATCGCACTCGCCTCCAGGGTGAGCGTACGGCCGTTCTCGCTGTTGAACTTTCTGAGGAACTCTCGGGCTAGCAGCGGAATATCAGTGCGTCTTTGGCGCAGCGGCGGCAACAACAAGGGAACTACGCTAATACGATAGTAGAGGTCCGCGCGGAACTCGCTCCTTGCCACGGCCTCTTCAAGGTTCTTGTTGGTCGCAGCTATGACTCGAACATCGACCTTAATCGTGTGATTGCTACCGACGCGCTCGAACTCCTGCTCTTGCAGAACTCGCAGCAATTTCGCCTGGAACGGAGCTGAGATCTCTCCGATCTCATCCAGAAATAGCGTCCCTTTGTCAGCAAGCTCGAAGCGCCCCTTGCGCGAGCTGACCGCACCGGTAAAGGCACCTTTCTCATGGCCAAACAATTCCGATTCCAGAACCGTCTCTGGCAGCGCCGCGCAATTCAGTTTAACGAACGGTCGTTTAGCGCGGGACGAGGACTCGTGAATGGCCTTGGCTACGAGCTCCTTGCCGGTGCCGGATTCGCCCCGCAGCAGAACCGTGCTGTTCGATTTGGCTACAACCGCAATCTTCTCGAGCAGAGCGCTCAGCGCGGCGCTGTCGCCAATGATCCCGTGGGCGTGAAGCTTCTTGCGCTCGCGAGCGGCCACCTCAAGCTCAACAATCTTCTGTGGCTGGTCTTTGTCCACTAACAATCGTTCACGATCGCAGGCCAACAAGCGATGTAGCTTGACTGTTTGTCCCACCAAGTTGGCGACCATAGCCAGCAGTCGCGCATCGTACTCGAGCCGAAGACTGGAACTATCGTCCTGGATACGGTCTACCGTCAGCGTACCAACGACCCTCGCTTCAATACGAATAGGAACCCCAATAAACGATACGCGCACGCTGTCGGAGGCGCCGAGAAGCTCCCGGTCGGCAGCGCTGAAGGCTGGCTCGCCGGCTACGCTCTCGACAATAAGAGGCCCGTCTGTCGCTACGATCTGGGCGATTGCTTTCTGCGGCAGGCACGTGCGGTAACGTTCGTCACTGCCTTCGCTCCAGCCGGCGCCAACGGTAATTTCCGGGATACCGTCATCGTGGAATAGCGAGACGATGCCGTGTCGCATCTGCACAAACGATTGCAGCAGGCCAAGGACCTTGGCCAACATGACTTCGAGCCGACCAGGGGCGCTGACTATTTTCGATATTTCGAAGATGCCGGCCAGCGCGCTCTCATACGACGGCTGCCCCGAGGGATCACGCTCCGGCTCCGGTTGCGAGGCAGGTCGTTCGCCCGAGGATGGGATGTGCAGCATGAGCCTGTCTCCGTTGTCTTGATTATCCTCCATGGAGCCATGTTGGGATTGGCGAGCTTCGTTTTGCATGTCACTCTCTGATCTAGCCCCACGTGTTGAGGAGATGACATAGAACCGTGACACCTTATTATGGCACGACACCACACTTGCAATGTGCCCTCGTTTCACTTTTTGCGGATCGTGCGCGTCGTCAGCGGAGAACATACGTGCCGCTGCAGGACACGTCAGCTGCGTCGCCAGAGCGGCGGCTTTACAAATGCTGCCCGCCATTGATCGGCACCTCGGCTCCCGTGACATAACTCGCCGCATCCGAGCACAGGAAGAAGATGACTTTGGCCACTTCATCCGGGGTCCCCACTCTGCGCAGCGGGATACCTGGCACGAGACGGGCTTCCGTGTCTGGCGATAGCATGTCGGTCTTGATTTCGCCGGGCGCGATCGCATTCACACGAATGCCATGCGGCGCATAATCATAGGCCAGCTCGCGTGTGAGGCTCGCAAGCGCCGCTTTCGAGGTCGCATAGGCGCTACCGGCGAATGGGTGCACCCGTGAGCCTGCTATTGAAGTCACATTTACGATTGATCCTGACGCGGCTCTTAGCTCGTCAAACAGACCCTGCGCCAGCAGGATCGGAGCTACCAGATTAAGATGAAACACCCCCATCCAGGTCTCGGTTGACGTGGTCAACGACGTCATCCGATCGCCAGTGGGCGTTTTCGGCGAGACCCCGGCATTATTCACCAGCGCGTGCAAGGGCGCACCAGCCAAGCGCTTCTTGACCTCGGTGATCGCACGCGGCAGCATTCGATGATTGCTGAGGTCGATCTGGAAATGATCGTCATTCCCTGCCTCCCAGGAGCATCGCTCGCCGTCGAAAGGTTGGCGCGCGCAAGAAATGACACGCCAGCCCGCCTCCGAGAAGAGCTTGGCAGTGGCATGACCAATTCCGCGCGATGCCCCCGTGAGCAACATCGTCTTTTGTTCTCTACGATTATCACGCGCTTTATCGGCGTAAACGAGGCAACCCAAATGTGTTTCGGCCAGCGGCTCTCTAATCAGATTGTCATTCGGCAGATCGAGACCCAAGGCCGCCTCCTCTACTGTTAGGGCAGCGGACGATTAGCAGGATTTGCGCCACTGCGGTGCAGGTAAATCACCTCCGTTTTGCGTCCTAACGTCGCGCACACCGAACACTTGGCCGATTTCAGACAGCCGTGGGTGTGCTTTGTGACAACAATGGCAAATCAGCTACGTAAGCTCTCTAGCACACTCGCCTGCTTCATCACAGGGGACGGGCCGCGCTCGCTTTCTTGATCGCGCAACCGAATGAGCTGCGGCTTGTCGGCGCCTCGCCGAAGTCAACGACCGCTCGGGAGCGACCACGGACATTTTGCCGCGCTAACTCTAAAACTGACGTACCAGCCTCGCACGTCAGATTCGTCAATCGTCGATTCTGTTTGTCGCACCCCTGGGCAGAACTGGAAATATCGCTGGACGGGTTGGCTCCAGGCACGAGCTGGCGAACTGATATGTTCATCCACGCTCGAGCACTGATCAGCTCCGATTTGTGGCTGACCGAAGGATGACGACGACGTGTTCCGTCTGCTTAACGCTGCGCAGCACTTTAGGGCGGTTGTTATCGACGTCACGGCTCAAGCGAAGGCACTTAGCCGTCGCTTCGTTCTGCTCTTCGTTGCAACAGCATCACGTTGGGCAGACGATTGTCGCCTGTACAAGAACTGGCAGTACTCTTGGATGCAAAGAGCGACAATCAGGTCGATCAAGCGCGCTACAACTTTCATGAAGCTACGAGCTCTTGCGAGTTGTCTTCGACCAAGATCAACCTGCTCGGATCGTTCAAGTCGAACTCTATAACGCGTGGAGCAAAGAGACGCGCATAGCGCGTGAAGGCGCTCGTTGGGGGAAACCGGATCACCGTGTCGCAGCGCGCAAGGAGATACATCTCAGTGAGGGCAGAAAAGCCACCCTCGGCTCCGAGGGCGGCGTTGTGCAACGGGCCGGCGTGAGGCGCCTGGAACTGTTTTGGAATCGCAAAAACATCGGGAAATATTGCCGACACCTGCTCAAGGATGAGCGCGCTGTCCGTGCACAGGAATGCCCTCACAGGCCTCGCATGTGGTAACGCCCTCGCCTTTTCAATGGCATTACAGACCTGTCGAAACGCGCGCTCCGCGTCCGCCCAGTAGGGAGCATGCCCCATAATGTCCTCACCGTTGCCATGCCGGACATGAATTCCGATCACACTGTACGGCTCAAAGTGCTCGCGGTAGATGGCATCAATCCGAGCCTGAATTGCAGCTCGCGGCTTTATACTCCGAAAGATCTCGCGCTCCGCCTCCTGATCGCAGCGCCACATCAGGCAGGCATCACACACAACCGTGTTAGCGTCACTATCTCTCTGACTTTGGAACAGTTGATCGAGTTGGTCGCGTTCCCGGAAGATCTGCTCGTTCGGGCGGTAGACGCAATCGATAGATGGCTTGTTCCACCATGCCGGAAAGAATGGTCCCGGAAACGAACGTTTGTTGATGTCGTCGTCGCAAATCACCGGCACGCCGGCAATGTCTTCAACCGGTTCGAAGAAGACTGGAAAGGCATTGGTGAATGGTTCATCAAGATAGCAAGAGCCCCGCCAATCGATGGCTAGCGTCCGCCCTGTCTGCTTTGCAAAACGCCAAGCTGCCGCCAGGGACCACAGACAGTCGCCAAAACCCGTACGTCGCCGGGACACTACGAACCGAACATTCATCGCACCGCTAACCATCTCGATTGCCTTTTCGCGCGCTCCTGGTTGGACAAAAGACATCGATACAGACATCTCGGGTCTCTTCTCGCCCGGCGTCACAGTCTGTTGCGGTTCCGGCGAGCTGCGTCGGTAGAACTTCATAGCAGGGCTATCCGTGATGGCCGCGTTCTCTCAACACTTTCTGTCCTTTCTTCAGCGGTGTTGTATCGACCTGCCCGAAGTCCGATGCCCAATACTCCCTGTGCGTCGGATGGGATGGTCCCCTCACATGCAGGCATAGGAGGCGTGGCCACATGCGCTTCGTGGTGATTCACCAAGGAAAGTCGGGACGGATCGATCTCTGCCCCGAACTCCCGTGCCAGAAGCTGCCGCAGCAACAGTTTGGCGTCTAGCGTAACTGGTTGAGAAACAAAAAGACGCTCGAGGATGGTTTTGCAATAGGCTTCAGTCGCGTAGGACGCGATGCGATCGATCATCCCCGAGCTCGACTCCTGCGGCAGACAGGCAGTATCGGGTCGGGCTGCTAGGGAACTTGTTGGAGTGCTTGACACAGTTGAGACGCTCCTCTTCGACAGCAGCAATTACGCGGCCATCCTGCACAAAAACCGCAGTGCCACCGTGAAGAAATGTATTCGGCAGCTCCGGAGAGCTTTCATGGATTCTATCAAGGTCACCACTCAGTCCCGGGCACAACATCCCGTCCTCCATCGTGACGGGAAGGCCAACTGCCGTCCCATCGAACTAACCTGTACAATCACGCTCCGCCGGTGCGCGGGCCAGACAGCACAACATGACTTTGCAAGGCCTGTCTCGGCGCCTAGCGACAGGCACTCAGAAATAGGGTGGCTGACGTCCGACGCCGATAGACCGAACAGGCGGCCATAGATCTGGCTCGATCGCAGCCTCTTAAGGCCGTTGCAGAAGCCGCTGTAACGGACCAGGTCACTCGCGAGCTACCGCGGAAGGACTCATGATACTGCATCGATTGACTTTCTCGCGTTCGCTCAATTGACGTCAACGCAGCAGGCGTCGCCGAAATAGTGCTGTCGACGCGAAAAAGGGCAAGACCGCGTAAACACAAAGCGCACCTACGTGCAGGGCGGCACTGTCGACGCCGCGCTCAAGCATCGTTGGACGAATAAGGTCGACCGAATGTGCGAGCGGCAACAAGCCGGCAAAGTGCTGAAATGAGTCAGGCAGTTGACTCGTCGGAAAGATCGCGCCACAGAGAAACACCATGGGCGTAATGACGAGCGACTGGTAAAACACGAAGTAATCGTAAGTTGGCGCAAGAGATATGACGACCATTGCCAGGCTGGCGAAGACAAGACCCGTAAGGGCGACTGTGGGTATCGCGCACAGAATGGACGTCCAGGATGCATAGCCCAGCGCTGCAGCGACAATCCCGATTGCTGTCCCCGCTAGAACGGACTTACTGGCCGCCCACACCAACTCACCTAGAACGATATCGCCGAGCGTGAGCTGTGTGAACAGAATTCCCTCCCAGGTGCGTTTGACACCCATCCTAGCAAAGGCCGCATATAGGGTTTCAAAGGTCGCGGATGTCATCGCACTGATTGCGACCATACCGGCCGCCAAAAAGGCAATGTACGAAGTCCCCTCAACTCGTCCCACGATAAGTCCGAGGCCAAAGCCAAGGCCCAACAGATTGGTTATAGGGTCTGCGAGATTGCCGAGAAGCGATGCAAGCGCGACTTTCCTCCATGCCAGGAAATTTCGTCGCCATACCGCGATCCAGTTGTACGCGTTAGCCGGCATCACCGACGCATAGCCATCATCCATCGCTCATTTCTCCATCTCGCGCCCGGTCAACCGCAAGAACACGTCTTCGAGATTCGGAGGGCGCTGCAGTACGCGAAGGTTTGCTTGCCCGCGCAGGTGCACGCGGACTTGCTCCGGATATGGCGCGTAACAAAAAAGCGTCTCTCCACTCACTTCGATATGCCGCGCATAAGGCCTGATCAGCTCTCGAAGTTGATTGGGATCACCGCCATAGATCTCAATCACGTTGCAGCCGATATGCTCGTCGATCAAGGCATCTGGTTTGCCTTCGGCGATTTTGCATCCACTCTCAAGCACGCATAAGCGATCGCACAGGCGCTCGGCCTCTTCCATGAAGTGAGTGGTCAAGAGGATCGTCTTGCCACGCGCAAGCAGGGCCCGCAGGCGTTCCCAAATCAGGTGACGTGCATGCGGATCCAGGCCAGTGGTGGGCTCATCCATCACGAGTAGATGTGGATCATTAACCAGGGCACGCGCCAGTGTCAGCCGCCGCCTCATGCCACCGGATAACTCGGAGACACGCACGTCCGCTCTGCTTTCAAGACGCGCAAACTCAAGCAGCGCGGGCGCAACCGCCTCGATTCTGCGAGCGCTCATGCCAAAATAGCGGCCAAACACAAGCAGATTCTCTCGCACTGTGAACTCGAGCTCAAGGTTGTCGAACTGCGGCACCACCCCGACGCGCGTACGCGCCGCACGAGCTCGGGAAGGCACAGGCTCATCGAGGACTGTAATATTGCCTGCGTCGGGCGAAATCATGCCGAGGAGCATGCGCGCAATCGTACTCTTGCCAGCTCCATTCGGCCCAAGCAGTCCGAAGCACTCTCCGCGCGCGACCGAGAACGACAGGTCGTTGACGATAAGGTTGTCGCCAAATGACTTTTTTACCCCGGCAAGGTCGATCGCCACAGTGGACATGTTCATCTTAGGCTGACAGAAGTCGTTCCGTGGACAATGGCTTCTTGGCGACCGTTTTGCTCCAGAGCATGCCCTCGCACCAAACATGCTCGACACGCCCCCATTGGCAAGCTGCCGCAGCGTCCGGAAAGAATCCCCGTCCGTGGAGGTTGGCGCTCGTGTTGCAGAGCAGCGGAATGCCCGTGAGTTGCTCAAATTCGACGAGAAGCGCGGCAATTTCGTGAGGAGAGTTGCGGGAAATTGTCTGCAGCCGCGCCGAGCCATCAAGATGGACCACCGCCGGGACCTTGTCGCGCCAATTCGCCCGGGTCTGGTGATCGAATAGCATGTAAGGATCTGGCGTGCCCGGGCTGAAGATCTCCGGCGCCCGATCCTCCAGACAGATCGGCGCCACCGGTCGGAAGTGCTCGCGACGCTTGATGTCGTTGAGATGATCCTTCATTGCCGGGCACGTTGGAGCTGCAACAATGCTTCTACCGCTCAGCGCCCGCGGCCCAAGCTCGGCACACCCGGAAAGAAAGATCACGGGCTTGTTGTCGGCAAGAATCGACGCAAGTTCACTCAGACTGCAAGGTGCGGCCTCCCAGTCCGGCGGAACCTCGCTCTCCTGGAGGGCAGGACCACTGTAAACTGACCATTGCAATGGCCCGAAGCCATCTTGCGCTGCCATGGCGCCGCACGCCGCGCCGATTGCCGAGCCGCTGTCATTCGGAAACGGCGGCACCCAGACATCATCGAACAATCCCGTCGCGCGAAGCGCGCTGTTCCATTTGATATTGAGACCGCAACCTCCGGCGACACATAGATTTCGCGCTCCCGGAAGCGACGAATATCTTAGCAGAAGCAGCGCGATTTCCTTAACAAGAAGACGTTCCAGAAACACATGGAACGAGGCGAGGACGTCCTCCGCTCGCTTGGCAGCCAGGCGCAACGTGCTTGCCTCGAAGAACGCGTGCATAGCTGCAAGAGACGATTCCGCATTGTTGATGTCTTCGCGGTAGCGGCGAGCCTGCTCCGTGTCGGCCGCCAACCGTGTTTCATAAAGCTCCTGAAACACTTCCACTATGCTTTCATCAACTGAGCCAAGCGCGATGTAAGCCATCAGCTTGCCGGCGATGCCCAGATCCCAACTGGAGCGGTTCGGCTGACGGTACGGCCCGAAGTGAAGGCCCGCGGCAGCATAGGCGTGGCCAATCATAGGAAACAGCGATCCAATGAACCGAGCCCCGCGCGGTTCGACATAGTAAAGACGTGGAAAGATGCAGCCATCCCACACCAGACAGAACGAAGGCTTTCCCGCGGCTGCAAAGGGACTGGTGCTATATGCTGACGCGACATGGCCCGTGACATGCGGGTAGCTCTTATATGGAAACTCCTTGCCTCCGAGGAGGAGGCCAACGCCGTCGACGGGATCAAGGAGGCCCTCAGCATGACGCTCGACATATGGCGCGCCTTTTAGCGCAACCTGCACCGCTCCGCTTAGGAGCTGGAACTGCGATTCATTCTCCCCGTCCCAGCCGTCAACGACGAACTGATCGATATCCCGCGGCTCCAGGCCATGCTCAGCCAAGGCGCGCACGACTGCATCGAGATTGTCAACGGACTGATAGCGTGGACTATTGCCGCGCTTCTCTTGCTCCACGCAAAAAAGAAGCCGACCGTCCTCGACGACAGCAATTGCTCCGTCATGTGTCAACTTTATTCCGCAGATGCGCATACGTACTCCTGGCCTAATGACCGACGTTTGATTGTTCTGACGTGGCGTCCGGCTTTCGAAACTGGACGATCAAGCAGTCTTCGTTTGCCAATCCGGTGGAGCAGTGCCGACGCTCGACCTCCGATAGGCTCTCCTTAAAGAGAGCGATCACCGTTTCGGCACCAGCAGCATGCCCCCAGCGTTGACATATTTCATCACGCGCGGACCCGAAAATCAGAGTGCCACTTGGCGCAAGCATACTCACGAGGTTGCGGATAGCCGCATGCATCTCGCTCACGTCTTTGAGGTAGTAAAGAACCTCGGCCACGACAATCAAATCGAACTGCTCAGTGGACGAGAACCGCTGAATGTCGCAGGTCACCCAAGCAATATGTGACCACTTACTGGTCCGCAGTCGCGCTCGCTCAATTGCCTGCGGCATGACATCCACCACGGTAAGTCGCTCGCATAGCGGAGCCAGCATCTCCGTGAATGCACCGGCTGCACATCCTACTCCGAGGCCAGACGCAGCGTCTCCGTTGCCACACGACATCCGGAGCATTTGCGCGTATCGCTCCTGCTCGAACGAACTACTGTCAAGGCGCCATGGGTCGTCGAGAGCCAACTCTCGCTCTAATAGCTGATGGTTTTCGTCCAGAATCATGAGACGACCACTTATTCGTAGGCAGTCGAGCGTTCACGACCGGAAACACTCTCCGTGGCCGTGAGGCTCGATGGACGGTGCGATACCCCCCCTTTATGAATGACAGTAGGCCCCACCCCTACACTAGCCGCACCTCGTCCGGCATTGGGGCGCAGGATGACACGCTGTTTCTCCTCTTCCGCCGGCACATTAGTAACTTTTCGCGATAGCCAATCGCTATTGCTCAATGTACAAAGCGCATAAGCCTTCAATGGTAGTAAAAGAAAGATATTGATCGGTGTGTGGAGCGAGAAGCCGATAAACCGCAAATCGCGAGCACGAAGTGCTGCCACACTGCACCGGACCATAGTCATTGCAGCAATCGTCAGTCCCGTCCACCAGGGTATAGAGCCACCGATCACGAGCTGTGCAAGGGCAGCAAGTGTTGAGATCGCGAGGAGAAATGGGCCGAGATTCTGCCCGATAACATCTAGGGTCAAATAACCATCGAGCTCTGGCAGCAGGCGCAATGCAAGAAACGTATCTCGAAAGGTACTGCGTGCCCAACGGAGCTGCTGACGCAGATATGGCCCAAGACTGTGCGGGACGACGGTAGCTGCTATCGCGTCTGGGACGTATTCGGTTCGAAAGCCCGCCTTGAGCATGAGTATCGTTAGATGGCGGTCCTCGCCGAAATCACTCGGCTTCCCACGAAAGAATTGCGCTTCGTATTGATCAAGAAGCAAGGTGAGTGCGGAACGCCGATACATTGCACATGGGCCGCAGCAACACATGACGGCACCGAAACGCGCCTGTGCCGCGCGCTCTTCGTTGCACGCGAGCCAATATTCCATATCGATCAGCCTGGTCAGCCAGGTCTGGTTGCGATTACTTGCTACGAGTTGACCCATCGCCGCACCGATTTCCGGGTCATGCATCTTCAATACAAGCTTCGTGACGACATCGGCAGCAAGAACCGTGTCGGAATCGACGTTGAGAACGAGATCCCCGGATGAGCTGCGTATTGCAGCGATCTGCGCCTTGCGCTTTCCGACGTTGTTGGCCAACAAGATGATATTGAATCTCGGATCATTGGCATATATCTGGTGTACAGGCGCGACCACGTCGCGGTTTGCAGACCCGTCATCGACCACATAGACCTGCATCTTTCCGGCGTACTCTTGACTGGCAATCGACTCCAGACATTCGGCAAGCGTGTTTGGATTCTCATTGAAGCACGGCACGATGACGTCCACAGTGGGAAGGACCACCTCGGTTTGTCCGAGGCTGTCCTGTAGCGATGAGTTGATCGTCGGCTGGGCATAAAGCGCTTGCACGCTCTTATAGATAGTCGAGAGCAGCGCATAACTTGAAACAGCAGCAGCACTGGTTGTCGCGAGCAGGTCCATAGGTGTCAGTTCTTGTTTAGTGAAGTTGAGGGAGTGGACGGATTACAAACCCGCGCCGTTGTAGTGCCGGAATCAGAAATGCCAGCGCCTTCGTGGTCTGATCGCGCAGCGTTGTATCGGTGCACAGTCTCTCCTCATCGGGAGGATACCCGTCGTGCAGGAGCACAATTGCACCCGGGCGAACGTTCGCCAGCACCGAATTCACAATTGTATCAACCCCAGGGCGGGACCAATCTCTCGGGTCGACCGACCAGTGCAGAGCCGTGAGACCAGCGCTCGCAGTCATTGCGAGCACCTGTTGCGTCCATATGCCGTAAGGCGCTCGCATATGCCTGGGCGAGGCCTTCGGGCACGCCAGACGGATCGCCTCGCTCGCGGTCAGCACTTCATCCTGTAGCTCCGCAGGTCCGCATCTGGATAGATCAGGATGGGTCATCGTATGGTTCGCAACCTCATGCCCTTCCGCAATCACTCGTCGGATGAGGTCAGGATGCTCGATCGCGTACGTGCCGATGACGAAGAATGTCGCCGGAACCCGATGTTGCGCCAGCACATCGAGCACCTCTGGCGTACAAAACGGGTTCGGCCCGTCGTCAAAGGTCAAATAGACAGCTCGACTTCCGCTCACGTCAGCGTAGTCGCAGCGGACAGTGGATGGGGTGGAACGCTCTGTCACAACTCAGGCCCGTTCCGATCGATGAAAGTCCCGGCCGGCCATTCGCTTATCGAGCGCCCCAGCGGAAACACCACCACGATCACATCCTCGAGGCGGGTCGGCGATAAATTGGGATAGACATCCGGCTGCGTGGAGCGGACGCGAATGCCATGCATCAGGGTGGCGAGCCCCTGCCTTTCGACCAGTCGCGTCATATGTTTCTCAAGCGCCGACCGAACCGTGCCAAAGCCGAATGGAACGCCAAGCTCCTGCAGTACGGGATACATCACGCGCATTGCGTGGCTTATTCCGAGCCCTTCGAGATCCGGACGCACCGCATACAACCCCAGTTCTGCTACGAGGAGATCGACTTCACTAACTTTGATGAAGCGACGTAGTAGCCCGAGGTGGGCCGCTACCCCGCGCGCGTCGTAACCAATTGCACGGAGCTCCGGTCTTGCGCCGGCCCAACTTCGGCTTCCCTCAAAAGGCTGCGCATTGAACGCACCCGTCGGTCCATAACTCTTGCGGAAGAACTCCGCGAGCTCGGCATGATCGGCGAGCCGCAGCTCGTTCTCCCAACGAAGGCTCCACTGCACTTGAGCGCGCGTAGAAGAGCGTTCCGCAGCCGGGGACACGGCAATGTTCATGGCAAGCTTCCTTGCGCCAGTGGAATTAAGAGCGAGACGTTCACGTGAAGTCGTTAGTCGCCGAACCGCCGATCAATGCTGGGATGCGCGGACTTGCTGTGTCGGAGCTCGGCACCGCTCGCCTGCACAGCGCCGCTGGCCCCATGCTCGCGAGGCAGCGAGCGCTCGGTTCGCGCTCCTCATCCGGCCAATGCCCTGCGTGCCATATATCGGAAGATGCCCACGATGCGATTCGACAGGCCAGATGCTGTCTGCACCAAAGAGCTTTTGCGCCTCCTGTCGCTTCGATGTCCGCCGCTTTGATCTCTGAGGGCAGGCGATCGACGCGCGGCCCTCATCGACGGCGCTTCGGAGCGGCATCAGGTCAAACTGGCTTTCATACATCTTCGACACGCCCCGAATGCACTGGACAGGCGAGCCATTTGGAAAGGCGCCTGGAATTATTGGCATCCGCAATCTGCGCCTGCCGCTATTCCCTGACACTAGAATGATGCTGAAAGCGCTCTCAAGTGTACGCGGGTAAACCTCGAATATGGAAACGGATGGCGTCACCATACCAAGGTTTATCGGACCCCGCTTGCCGACCAAACGAGCGCACTTCGCACGGAGACGCAACACGGCTCGCATGACGCGCCTGTAGACGCCCATGAAACGGAATCGGCGGCGCGCTCGCACGTCCAGGAGCTTTCCTCTGAGCTCACCTGAACGACCATAAAGCATTGTGGTGTGCCTGGTTACTTTTTCAAACTTCAGTTTGCTATCCAACATCCCGCAATTTGGTAAAATCGATTGTTTCGATAGAACACATCCACACGATGGATAGACTCACAACATGCGGTTCAAGGGACTCGATCTAAATCTTCTCGTTGCGCTCGATGCCGTGATGACGGAGCGCAATCTCACAGCGGCGGCTCGCAAAATTAACCTGAGCCAGCCGGCCATGAGCGCTGCGATCGCACGGCTGCGCACCTATTTCCGTGATGAACTATTTACTATGAAAGGTCGCGAGCTCGTCCCGACACCTGGCGCGGAGGCGCTTGCAGGTCCGGTTCGCGAGGCCCTGCTGCACATCCAACTCTCAATCATATCACGGGACGCGTTCGACCCGACTCAGTCGAGTCGACGGTTCAGGGTCATTCTTTCGGATTTCATGACGATCGTTTTCTTCCGCAGAATAGTGGACCGCATCGCACAAGAAGCTCCCGCCGTGCGGTTCGAATTGCTGCCATTTTCCGATGAACCCGATGAGCTGCTCCGTCGGGGCGAAGTCGACTTTCTCATTCTGCCGGAACTGTTCATGTCGAGTGCGCATCCTAAGGCGACGCTGTTCGACGAGACCCTCGTGTGCGTGGGATGCCGCGCGAACAAGCAGCTATCCCGACAGCTTACGTTCGATAAATACATCTCGATGGGGCACGTTGCTGCCAAGTTCGGACGGGCACTGAGACCGAACCTCGAAGAATGGTTTTTGCTTGAGCACGGTCTGAGGAGACGAATTGAGGTGGTCGTGCAGGGCTTTAGCCTGATTCCGCCCATATTGTTAGACACGAGCCGTATCGGCACGATGCCCTTGCGACTGGCCAGACACTTCGAAAAGCGGATGCCGCTGCGAATCATCGAACCGCCTCTCCCCCTACCCATATTCACAGAGGCCGTGCAATGGCCCTCGTTCCACAATACCGATCCCGCGAGCATCTGGATGCGGCGGATATTGCTCGAGGAGGCATCCAACATGGCATCTGGTGAGCAAGGGCCTCCAACTCGTAGGCGCTGTTAGGCTTACCGCAGGCTGCGACTCCGAATATCCAAAGCACGCTATGGGCCCTTCGACGTGCTCGGTCCCTTTCCTCGCTTCGGCGTCTCCTGGAGAGACACTGCCACGACCTCACAAGCCAGTGATCCGCTTGCGAAGACTTTTCCAGTTGTAAGCGTGGTGACTTCCCAGGTGTGGTTTGATGGGCTTGCGCTGCGTTCAGGGCTACCCCTGGCAATATCGCGGATAGAACACGCCTCCATTACAAATGTTCAGCTTGGCCATTAAAATGGCTTGAATCGCACATTGCGTCAGGTTGTAGGTTGACCGTCGCGACTTGCGCTGCACGACACAGCCGTCGACGGAGCGCTTTGGGGACCTCACGGCGCTCACGGATGCTGGGACGATCTGCCATCAGCGAGCTGAACGGACCAGCTACGTGGTCGGCCGAAACCGGCGAGACGGATCAGCTTGGAGGGTCCTGAAGCTTTCCCGCCGCGGCCGATCGGCTTACCGCTTGCTGTCCATTCTTGTGGTCATTTCGCGAGCCTCTTGTCGTGATGGCCGGGTTGAGCCGATGTCCATTCGGGCGAGCCAGGACGATTGCTCCAAACGCAGCCGCCACCGCACGCTTTGTCGCAGCAAGGACGTTTGCGCCGGATAAGAAGAGATGCGTTTCAAAGGTCTGGATCTAAATCTTCTCGTTGCGCTGGATGCTCTGATAACTGAGCGCAATCTCACCTCAGCGGCGCGTAGCATCAATCTCAGTCAGCCGGCCATGAGCGCAGCCGTTGCCCGGTTGCGCTCATATTTTGGCGATGAACTGTTTGGGATGAGGGGGCGCGAACTTGTCTTGACCTCGCGGGCGGAAGGGCTCGCAGCTCCTGTACGCCAGGCGCTGGTGCACATTGAACTCTCAATCATGGCGCGAGACGTGTTCGATCCAGCTCGATCGAGCCGGCGATTCAGGATCGCCCTTTCTGATTTCATAACAGTTGTATTCTTAAAAAATGTCGTGGAGCGCGTCACACGAGAAGCCCCCACCGTCAGCTTCGAACTGGCGGCGCCGACCGCTGAGCACGAGGAGCTCCTCCGCCGCGGCGAAGTCGATTTTGTTATCCTGCCAGATTCTCTCATGTCCAGCGCGCACCCCAGGGCGGCCCTATTCGAGGAGAGGCTCGTCTGCGTAGGTTGCTGCACGAACAGGGAATTACAACGCGGGCTTACATTCGATCGATATGTGTCGATGGGTCACGTTGCAGTTAAGCACGGAGGCGCACCCCACACGCGCAGTTGAGCAATCATTCTTAATCGATCTCGGTCCTACTCGGCGCATCGACATTCTCGTGCAGAGCTTCAGCATGATCCCGCCCCTCCTTGTTGGGACGAACCGCATAGGCACGATGCCATTAGGGCTCGTGAGGCATTTCCAAAAAACGATGCCTCTTCAGATTGTCGAGCTTCCGGATCCATTCCCCGTCTTCACTGAAGCGGTCCAATGGCCCGCACTTCACAACAATGACCCGGAAAGCCTGTGGATGCGGGAGATGTTGTTCCAAGAGGCCACGCGCATGGCAACTGCGAAAGAACACCCCGTCACCAGCACTCCGGAAGGAGCGGGCAGTGCCGGAAAATCCGCACAATCCGTCTCGCCGTTGCCTTAAGGAGGCTCGTGAAGTCTACGAACCTCACATTCCAACACTTGTCTCAGCACACACACAATTCCACCTACCTGGCTTGCTCTCCTTATCGCGGGATAAAGACCCTCCGGGCGCGCGGTTCATGAGACGTTCTTGATCTCTTTTGCGCGTTGGCGTTAGGCGCGATGTCCGAACCGCGGAATGTTGGCCTGGCTTTAGAGACGGACACGGAGCAGCACGTTTGCCCTTAGGCCAGGCGTTTACGTTGCAGCGCGGCCGCCAAGCGCGTCTCTCAAGAACGCATGGCCGGCACGGAGCTCCGGTCGTCAACTCTCCGAGTTAGTAGTTGCTCCCGATGAATGGAGGCGATCGGCCTCTTTGGAGTCGCAACAAAATGCATCGTGAGCATAGAGGTCGTCGATCATACAGACGAAGCAAGCATCCGCGCTCGCGTGTGGCCCTATGGCATCACTCTACAGTACACCGCATCTCCATCGCTCTGCGCCGCAGGTATGACTTCTTTTGGCCCTACCGCAGCCAAACGTCTTGACGACCTGCGCTGCCCTGGACCCAATTCAAACAAGGAGCTGAAGGTTGAAGCTATCCAGCGGCGTGTTCGATCCAGAAGAGCTTTCTGCCCTCGGACGACTTTATGACAGCGCCGTCGACGCGCTACCCCCATCGATGCGGAGTCCAGAGAATCGCACGGCAATCGCCAAGCTCATCCTGGAGCGTACAGTGGCTGGCGAGACTCAACTGGCATGCCTTGCGAACTTGTTGATCACCCTTTCCCCTCAGGGTTGATCCGCCGCCATTCTAAGGATAGTCACCACTCTCGCGCTGGAGAATGGAAGACGATTCAGGCTGACGCTAAGAAAGCAGCTTGAATCATACGTGACGTCAGGTTGTAGGCTTCAAAATTGAACAACATGAACAAACCTACACCAAGAAGGCGTCGATGGCGCATTGGCGAACTTGCAGAGGCGACCGGAGTAACGGTACGCACGCTGCACCATTATGAGCACACAGGACTCCTAGCAGCCACAGAGCGTACTGACGGCGGCCACCGGATGTATGACCGCGAAAGCCTGCAGCGGGTTCAGCAGATTCGCGCGCTGCGTGAGCTTGGCTTCTCACTTGTCGAGATCCGTAAAGCCATGGAGGGAACGACTTCTCTCACGGACCTGCTGCGCAAACATTTAGAGCGCATAGAACTTCAAGTCGCTCGAGCAACTCTTTTGCGCGACCGTTTGCGCAACATGACCATCGACGGCGAGGCGCAAGTAAGTGTGGATGAGCTGCCTGCCACTCTGAATGCCATGTCGCGAGTCGAGACGCGTAGTCAAACGTCCCCATGCATCTGCAATTTAGCTTCAGAGCGCGAGGACCGGTGGCGGCGAATCCGTGACGACCTTCGCGATTGCATGGATCGGAGCGAGCCCCCTTGCGGTGAGCGCGCAAAGGCTGTCGCAGTTGCAGCACGCTTGCTGATCAGCGAAATCGCCGGCGCCGATTCACGCGTTTCGATGATCCTGAAGGTACTTGCACGACTGAGCGCCCCCCGCGCTCTGGCTGGTTGGGATCCCTGCCTGATGCAATATCTCGATCTCGCCCTTGGCGGGTTGGAGGATTAGCCGTACTGACCCGTTCATGGCCGTTTCCACACGTCGGTTGAAGGCAACCTGACAATGCTAGGTTGACCGGCCGCGCTCTGATGCGGGCTGAAAGCTTTATGAGCTTAAGCGAACAGATGATCATGGCCCGCCGATGCGCGCTCCTGACGCACCCATGCCCCTTAAAACGGCTTGATCCGCACGTAACGTCAAATTGTAGACTCTCCGGAAATTGGAAGCTGGTCGAGCCAACGCACGGTTGGCTTGGAGCAGCCTTGACCTGCAGGGGTGTCTGATCACAACCACTTGGGATCACTTCAGTGAGCATTGAAGGCTATACAATTGCAAATACGCAGCGCGCTTCTGTTGCAAGTGCGGCGATTCTCTTCTGTGCTCTCGCCGCCCCGCTTGCGCTCGGTTCTGAAGTAAAGATCGCCGTGGCTGGTCCAATGACTGGAAGCAGCGCCGCGTTCGGCGCGCAAATGCGCGATGGTGCAGCTGCTGCGGTTGAGGACTTGAACGCTTCGGGCCTACTTCCGGATAATGCCAAAGTTATATTGAGGGTCGCTGACGACGCCTGCGACCCAAGGCAAGCTGTCGCAGTTGCGAATAAGCTCGCGACAGAGCGCGTCCTGTTGGTGGTTGCCCATTTTTGGTCCTCTTCGTCGATCCCGGCCTCCGACATCTACGCTGAAGCAGGCATCGTTCAGGTGTCACCAGGCTCGTCAACTCCTCAGCTAACAGAGCGCGGCCTTAAGACTGTCTTTCGGATCTGCGGGCGCGACGACCAACAGGGAACCGTTGCCGCCGAGTACATTCACGTGAACCATCCCAACGAGAACATCGCGGTGCTCGACGACAAGAGCACTGCTGGAAAGGGCATTGCCGACGTGGTCGAAGCCCAGCTTCATCGATTCGGACGACAAGTCAGTCGGCAAAGCTATGTTGCAGGTGAACGGGACTTCAGAGCGCTAGTCTCAAGAATGAAAAAGGATCGAGTGCGCGTCGCCTATATCGGCGGCTATCATACCGAAATCGGATTGTTTGTGCGCCAGGCATCAGATTCAAAAGCAGACTTCATAGTCATGGCAAACGATCCGCTGATGACCTCTGAATTCTGGGCGATTACCGGCAGCGCTGGGAATGGCACATTGTTTACCTTCATGCCCAATCCGGCCGGGAGTGCCAAGGCGGCCGGCGTGGTCGCCGGACTCAAAGCTTCCGGCCTGTCCGGTGAAGGCTACACGCTATACGCCTATGCAGCTGTGCAAGCCTGGGCAGAGGCGGTGAACCGGAGCGGCTCCTTCCATGCTACGCGGGTCGCCAGCGCACTTCGTTCACGGCCGGTCGACACCGTAATTGGCCCGGTCCGGTTCGACAAAAAGGGAGACAACTCGGCTTCTGGATTTTTGGTTTACCGCTGGCGCGACGGCCGTGTTGAACGTGTCAAGAAGTATTGATTGGCAGGCACCGCCGGCTCCAAACGCAATGTATCACGAATGACGAGACGCCCTCAGAACGTTATCGCAGCGATACTCGCTAGCTCTTTTATACTTGCTGCTTTCGGAGCGTTTTTCGCGTTCGCTGCGGCGCTCGCAGAGCTAGCTAGGGTCGAGCTGACGGAGGTGCTACGTCCGATGATAGACAAATAGCAGCCCCGTTGTCCCGATCCGTCCGGCAGCACAGGACCGCTGAGCGGTCGACTACAGTTCTGGCGGGTCTGAAGGCATGACCTTTCTGCCGCCAAGTGATTGAAGGTTCAGGGGGGAGGAACGGGAAGCTAACGAGTTTATAGTCACGCTATGGCTCAGATGGGGGCGCGTTCGCTACTTCGATCAAACTGACAGCCCGATCGCCATTGACGCATTCTCCTGTACCTATCATATCGCGCAAGCTCGGATCCACGCAGGGGAGAGAGAGCGGGACGGCATGAAGCAATCAGGACCCACCACATAGGCTATAGTCGGGTACGGTGGGTAACCACAGCTGGTGGATCGTAGGCGCCGACATTGCATGTCTGTCTCTTCGGCTTGGGACTACCCCAGAGCTTCAAACTATTCGCAAACGTGCAGCCCTGCGGCTTTTTCTTTGTCAATCATGATCGGTGATCAACGGATCAGCAGCCCTGCCCGACATCCCTTAGACGTTGCTCTGAGCCCAGACCGCGGGAGGCACCAATTAGCCGGCTCCGATGAAGGCGGTGAGACTGCTCGCGGGCGCTATCAACGAACTGGATGCATCCCATCAACACTTTCGATTTTACTAATTCCAGCCAAACACCGCATAAGTCGACGCCGGATTACGGAAAGAACAGTCCACGAATGTCTCGTGACAACGATTCCTTGCAGGTTGGTCGTAGCCCAATTCGTGTCTGTCGTGGCTGCACCACGCAATGTTTGACAACGAAACACGCGGGGCACCAATGCAGTGCGATGAGCAACCGCAGGCGGGCGCGCAGCCTATCACGTTGTCGTCTCTCGCCTTTGCGATGATACTTGGCGGCTCTAAGAAGACAGCTTTCACGCGCACTGTTCGGCGAAGGTAAATGCGTCCGCAGCATAGAACTCGGGCAGGTGAACTGTCCTTTGCACCGGTGCGGGCCGGACTTTTCGCTCTGACCAGAGCCGATAGCATCAACAATCCAGCCGTGTCGCCGCGGCTCCAAGCAAGGCAGTACAACCACCTGTGTGACCCCGACTGGAGTCACTGCAGTTATCCGACACGCCGGACGGCTCGATCACGGTCCAATAGACTTCCGGGCCATCTACAACGCTTGTCGGCTTTTCCATATACGCCCCCTTCCCCTTTGCGATCCTGTCGCGGGACATGTGTGCCGCCCTGTTTGGGGAGCGTGCGCACCTCCTGTGCAACAGCGATTCGTCGGCCGACGCATCCGGCGTCTGGCGAACGGGAAACGACGACCCTTATTCCGCCTGTCTTGCATTTCACCACTTTGGAGAAATACCGTGAAACTTGACCCTTCCAATTCACGCATACAGGATCTCGAGGATCGCATCGACCTGCAACTCGACATCGTGGCCGCGCTCATGCGCGAAGAAGGCAACGAGCTCGAAGCGATCCGACTGCTCAATGCACTCATAGGCCAAATGATTACGGCGGAGCTGGAGCTCGGCCAGCGTGGTGATACGAGCACCGGTGACGGACGAATGCGACTGTTTCGAGACCGTGGCGTTTACCAGCCCGAGGACCTTCAGTTCTTGGGACGCCTCTTCGATCAAACTGTGGCAGCATTACCGGCAGCGCTACGAACTTCCGTCAATCGAATGACGATCGCCAAGCTGATTTTTTCACGTGCGGCGGCGGACTGAACTTCCATTTGGCTTTTTCTGGGTTGACGGCGCTGACCGAACGTTTATCGCTGGACTGACAATCGTGCCAATGTCGTCCGCACCAGATGGAGGGTATGCGGCTTATGGGCTACCCGTCCATAAGCGGGTCGCTTCCGCTGGCTTTCTATATCGCAACTGCTCGCGACGTTCGAGAGCAGGCTCGCTTTATCTCGCACCGCGGACGACACAGTTACGTTCGATCTAGCAAGACCTTGCTGTTCCTCGACGCCTGTGGCCACCAAGAGCTGATAGCGCGGAAGCGCAACCCAACACATACGTTCGAGACACCGGACGGCTATCGCCGCTTCCGACCGCTCCCTGCGCCGACCTTCGAACTCGCTACATGTATCAGATACGATTCCCAAAGCAGCCCTAGGGGATGTGGCGCTTCTTCTTCCGATCAAGATCTACCAGATAAGGCAGCTACGACATGTTGGATGTGTGGTACCCTTGAAAGCTAATGCTCGGAACAGGGCGATCAGCCACTCCGCACGTTAGCAATCTTTCCGCGAGGCACCCCGATATTGTCCGCCGCGCACTGGTGGCGCTGAGACGCGGCGCGCACCACCTGTCCGTATCCGAGAACCTCACATAGCTTTCCGAGATCACAATATTGCGGTTGGGCCGCTCACGTCAGGTTAGTCGTGACTGGCCTGGCGCGGATCTTCCGATTGCAGGAAGAATATCCACAATTTATTGTCGACGCCAATCAACTGCGCACTACGGTAAAGAAGCGCGCTAGAATCCCTGCTCGTTTCACTCCTTTCAGAATTATTCGACTGCGCCTGGCAATACGACATTCGGTCATCCGACTTTCAACAACGATCTATAAACTTCCCTGAAGCACCGAGAGCAGCTCGATCGGGGGTCTGCACGCTGATGTCTCGCTTGCTACACGTCACGAAATCTCGGTTAGCTGTTGGGAGGGTACTCCCTTGTGTCAGGATGTCGAGGAGTGTTTTAGATGGATCAGTTTTCTTCCGACCAAGTGCAGGTGCCAGATGCTGTCGTGAGCGTCGCATTTGACAAGGCTTGGGGCTTCGTCGAGAAGGATCCCTTGCTGGCACATAATCTCAAAGCCGTCCTTCATAGACGATTGCGCACTTACCTTGAGTGTTCGATAAGAAAAGGCGAACGGAATACTCTGAATCTGGCAAACGAGGCGATACGCAACTTGCGTGCTGAACTCGCACCGTCGACCGACCAATGAGCGCTTGCAGCCGTACCGCTGGGAGCGTCCGGCTTGGTAAACGCATCTAACGGGTCTATGCGATAGGCAAATCGGGTCAGAGCGTAGTCGAGCAGACTTTCCTCTACTCATGCTCTGCCCGGCGCGCCCGTAATCAAGGCCTTCATTACCGATCTGTCTGAGCCGTCAGCATGCACGAAGTGTGTAAGCGCGGCCTCGTCTTGCCGTTTGCAACAGAAGGAGCCAAGCACCTCCCAACTTTGCAGTCGCATCGCACGCCATCATGAACGGCTCGTGTCCAAAGAAGGGCCCCGCGAGGCGCCACTGCCGGGCCGCAGCGTCTCGATGGCTGTGGAGCAGCGGCATTTTGCGCGCTCCGCAATCTGACGCCGCGTACGATTGGACACATTTCTTTCCAAGACATGTTGTGCGGCAGTTACAGCAATTCGCGTTCATATTGATAAACGCACGGCGCCGGGGGGCACCGAAAGGAAACGACACTCGAATGAAAAACATTCTGATTCTGACTGCAAGCATCGGCGCACTCGTTGCGGCCACTCCCTCCTTCGGCACGGACTTGGCCGGGCAGCCTGTCAAGGTCAAAGCGGCACCGCTGCCGGCCGCGGCCCCGATTACCGATTGGTCCGGCTACTATATCGGTGCAAATGGCGGCTGGGGAACGAGCCACAATTGCTGGGATTTCAATGGCGCCACTCCCGAGGGCTGCCACAATTCGACTGGCGGGACCATTGGCGGCCAGATTGGCTATCGTTGGCACATCTTCAACATGGTCTACGGCATCGAAGGTCAGGGCAACTGGGCCGACGTCAACGGCTCCAATATCAGCACCGCCTTTCCGGCAAGCACCGTTGGCACCACGACAGATGCATTCGGTCTACTCACGGGCCATATCGGCTACGCGTTCAATGCCGTGCTACTATACGGCAAGGGTGGTGCTGCGGTGACCAGCAACACCTATCAGGTCAACTCGTTGGCTACTGGCACCGAGATTGGCAAAAGCAGTGATGTGCGTTGGGGTGGCGTGCTGGGCGCCGGTGCCGAAGTCAGCCTCACGCCGAACTGGTCAGCTGGCGTCGAGTATAACCACTTGTTCATGCAGCGCAGCAACATCAGCTTCCCAGCGGCTCTTGGTACGGATCGCGTCCACCAGGATGTCGATCTCATCACCGCACGGCTCAATTACAAGTTTGGCTCGCCCTTTGCTAGATAGAGACCTCCACGCGGTCGCGTGAATCGGACCCCGGCCAGCGGTCGGGGTTCTTTCGCGAGTTGATCCCACAAAAACGGCAATCATGACATTGGTAGGGAAGGCGACAGCACCATTTGCGAAGCAGGGACACGAGGTGACTTACAGCAAGAAATGCAGCTTACCTCGGCGGCCCCTCGAGTCCGGCCCTCTCAGGGCCATGTGTGGACGGCTCCGGGTTGGCAAGGAGAATCCTCACGTCGCAGATTGGTCGGAGCAGCCATGTGTTCGGCCTGTTTGTGCGGTTCACATGACCGCTGGCCATAATGCCCTCCGCGGATCAGGTCCCGATCAAAAGCACGCATTCGAAGATGCCGTGGCCCGTATGGGTTGTCCTGATCGCCGGATCGACCGGCGCTGCATTACGTGCTGTTCGCCCTCCCAACCGTTACGTCACGCCGGCGATGTCGGCGCGATCTCGTTTAGGCCGCCAGCGCGGCCGGCTCCTGGTAGCGTTCGTTCCTCGCCATCATCGCCCAGGCCATCCTGGCGAGCTTGTTGGCAAGCGCGATGGCCGCGACCTTGGTGGGCCGGCGGGCCAACAATCGCGTGAGCCATGGCCGATGATCGGTGCCATGGATCTTGGCGTAGCGGATTACGGCGAGCGCGCCAGCCGTAAACAGGCTACGCAAATAGCGATCGCCCTGCTTGCTGATGCTGCCAAGCTTGTCTTTGCCCCCGCTCGAGCTCTGCTTCGGTACAAGCCCAACCCAGGCCGAGAAGTCTCGTCCCGATCGAAAAGCTCTAGGATCAGCAATGCTCGCGACCAGAGCTGTTGCCAGCGCCGGCCCAACGCCGGGGATCGCGTCCAGCCGTTTGCTCGTCGCGCTTGATCGATGCCAGGCGATGATGCGCCGGTCGAACTCCAGGATCTGGGCCTTCAGCGCGCGCAATTGCCCACCGAGAGCAGCAAGACACATCCGGGCGCCCTCCGGGACTCGGTCTTCGGCTGTATCGGCGACGACTTCCAGCAGTTGCTCGACACCCCCGCGCCCGACAGGGGCGACAATCCCGGACTCGGCGAGATAGGCGCGGATTGAATTGATCACGGCAGTCTGCTGGCGGATGAAGAGGTGGCGCGCTCGGTGAAGCATCAGACAGCTCTGTTGTTCAACCGTCTTGGTCGGCACGAACCCCATGTTGGGCCTCGTCACCGCCTCGCAAATCGCCTCCGCATCAGCGCTGTCGTTCTTCTGCCGCTTGACGTAGGGCTTCACATAGGCCGGAGGCATCAATCGCACCGCATGCCCCAATGCCTGCAACTCGCGGGACCAATGGTGTGATGATGCGCAAGCCTCGATCCCTACCAGGCAGGGCGGCAGCTTCTGGAAAAACGTCAGGACTTGCCGGCGCTTCAACTGACGGCGGATGATCACCTGGCCAGCTGCATCAACGCCGTGCACTTGGAAGACTGACTTCGCGATATCCAGACCGATGGTCGAAATTGGCTGCATAGGGCTGCTCCTCCGAATCGTGGGAGCCTCAAACGGCGCCCACACCTTGGCACTCTCGTGCCGGTGGAGGAGCCGTCCACAGCATCAAAAGCGCAGCCCTATTCCAGCCCAGTCAAGTACAAAGTTCGGCAGTTGATGGGACGGTCTACACACGACGCTCGTTAAGGACCTTGACCTGACTGCAGCTCCGGCCGCCCCATCCCCACTTAAGCCCCTTGCGGAAACACAACTAGGCCGCACCTGATGCACAACTTATGAAGGGCTCGGTGGAAAACGGCGAAGAGCTTAGCCAAGATCGTTGAGGCATGATTTCTCCGCTCTTCGCGATCATCTCGCTGCTCTATGCGAGCGTTGGTGAGGCGGGTGGTACTGCATTTCTGTTGCTAATAACTTTCATTGGTATGCCACTGCATTGTACAACAGAGGTCGGGTGGGGCACCCACTTTCGCCTGATCAAGCGCTTGCCGCAATCTCCTCGACGCCTGGGTAGGCTCAGCTCGCATTCGCGCAAGAGCATCTGCAGGCTCGATTGGTCTACCGAACCACAAACTTCCTCAATCCATTGTGACCGGACTGGAATACCAGGATGGGAACGCATTCATGCAATGAAAAGCCGCAAGCTCTCCACCCCGATCCTGCATAGACGGCTCGAGCTCGCAGCATCGAGAACATAGTGACTGGATGGTCGACGCCTGACCAGGCGGCCTATGTGACACTGAGAGCTGCAGGTGCATCACATCGACGCGACGCGAATGAAGGCTAACGGAGTAGATATGCGCGTCTGGCAGCGATCGATAGCTGCAAAGGCTATGTCCAAAGAAAACTACCCAGCTGGTCAGGCAGAATAGACCATACAGATAGTGTTACATCTGATGTATCTGGCCAGAATTCGCTTTGCCATCAGCAGAACGTCCACAACCGTTGTGAGTTGGTGAGCTGCATTAGACAGGAACGAGACGCCGCCGAACCAAGGCGCCCCGACGCACTCGGCCGGGGGGCTGAAAGTGCGCCGGGTTCGCCCCAACATCATCAGTACATCCGTGATGATGCTTGTGGCAATGAGACAAGCAGCGTGGCGGAATTGAGGCTTATGCTTCGATACTAGAGATCAAAGCGAGTTTTCGTCGGCTGCGCCGACAGACTTGAATCGCACGTCGCGTCACGTTGTACTATTGCGCTCCTCTCGCTCTCATCCAGCAAGCAACTTGTCTTCCGTGGCACGCCGGCCTTTGACGGGAGCCATCCTTTGAACCCTGTGAGCAACCAAATCGGCTTTTGCTTGGAAACACCGGTTTGAAAATATGCGCCAGCTCAGCTGCTTCTGGTGAGACCTGCAATCCCTGTTTTCGTCGCAGAATGAGCAGCCCTCAGCGAATGCGGAAACGACGTGCCCTCGTATGAGCGATTGAACGTTGCGCAGGCTCGTCGGGCACGTCTAGTCGCTTCTCCGTGCTCGCACGAGAAATTCATATCCTAAACGTTCAGATAGCCGCCAACGAGCGACTCTCACTCCCTCACCCTGCCCCTAAGCCGCGTTTGCAGTAACATCGAAAACGGGACCAGATCTCAGAAACCACTAGGCGGGTTTGACATATCGCAAAGACATTAGAGAGGGTATTCGTCAGCTTTATGCTGGCCTGAGCATTGGAAAGTTAGGACTTGCCGACCTCCCTTCTGAACAAGTATTGCGATGCTCGCCTGCCTTGGTACACCATCTATCCAACCGTACCGGATTTCTCCGCGTGGTCGGTGCCGAGACTTGTGAGACATGGCTGAGGCGACTGCCGCCCGACGAGCCCGTATCGCTCTACATCCACGTTCCGTTCTGTCGCTCTATCTGTTGGTATTGCGGCTTCCCTACAAGCCTCACTCGCAGCGAGCGACCGGTCCGCAATTACTTGGCAGCGTTGCGAGAGGAGATAGGCTTGGTCGCAGAGCAAGTGCCGCGCGCTCTGCCGGTGAGCGACGTGCATTTTGGCGGCGGGACGCCGACCACCATTGCACCGAGCGATTTTCTCGCCTTGATGGAACTCCTGCGCCACTGCTTTGCGTTCAAAAAATCAGCTACCATCGCCATAGAAATCGATCCGCGTGGGGTCACGCCCGAGATGGTCGAAACGTTACAAGCGGCCGGGGTCAGCCGCGCGAGCATCGGCGTGCAAAGCTTCGATCCTATAGTTCAAAGGTCGGTCAACCGCGCGCAGAGCGAGGTGCTGACGGCTTCTGTCGTCGAAACTCTACGCCAGCATGGGATAAACCGCATCAATTTCGACCTTCTCTTCGGACTACCGCATCAAACGGTGCGGTCCTGCGTCGACACCGCGCGGACAGCTCTGGCCATGCGGCCAGACCGGCTTGCAGTTTTCGGCTATGCTCACGTCCCCTCCTATATGAAACGTCAACGCCAGCTCGATGAGACGGCGCTGCCGGACAATATTGCCCGTGCTGAGCAAGCCGCGGCCATAGCAAATACCCTGGTCTCGGCCGGCTATCGCCAGATCGGGCTCGACCATTTCGCCCTGCCCAACGACGAGCTCGCCCTGGCGCAGAAAGCTGGTCGACTGCGGCGCAACTCCCTCGGTTATTCGGCTGATACCACCAAAACCGTAATCGGCTTAGGTCCATCCGCCATCGGCCGTTTGCGTGAGGGTTATGTGCAGAACGAGATCGCGACCACTTCCTATTACGAACACGTTCGAGCCGGCCGCCTGGCAACCTCAAAAGGCTATTGTCTGTCGGCTGAAGATCGCCTCCGCGCCGCAATCATCGAGCGTCTAATGTGCGATTTGCACGCCGACATACCAGCGATCTGCGCTGCTCACGGATTTGATCCGATTCCTCTTCTCAAGTCTGCAGGCCGGCTGGGAATGCTTGCCGAAGACGGGATAGTGGACATTGAAAAGGGCTTAATTCGGGTCAAGCAGGAGCATCGGTTCGTCGTTCGTGCGGTTGCTGCCGCATTCGACACTTATCTCGACCGTACCCCCATTAGCTAAGCCATGCCTCGAGCGGAGTTGAAGACTCGAGTACACCTGCAGCAGTCTCGGCCTCAAGGCTCGGCTTTCTTCGGTCCTGCGATCATTGGCGCGCCTCCGAGAGAAACAGGCCGTTCTCGTTTGGACCGGCCGAAGGGTTTCCTGGCGCTGCTTGAACAGCCCGGGCTGCCGACAAAGCAGTCGCGGGAGCAGCAGATGGGAGAGGAGTTAAACTCTGCAGCGAGTCGATCCGCGAGGTCCGGATCGTGATCTGATCCAGGATCCCTTTTAGGTCATCACGCTGGGCAACGGCCCGGCGCTTGAGTTCCGCGATCTCATCGTCAGCTTTCTGTTGCGCCTCCCTTATCTCGGACTGAACCTGTCTCCCCTGGTGACGGGCTCATCTTTGAAGCGACGTCCTGCACTTCTGGCGACTCGACAAATTGTTCAAAATGACCCAAAGCCACGCGCCAGAAGCGAGCCGACGAGGACAAGCGGCAGCATCAAACCGGCGAGAATCCGTCTTGACGGCCTGTGCAGGAGCGGCCGCACGTCTGAACCGGCCGCTTGAGCAATCGACTCCATTGCTCCTCCCTCAAAATCCCTTCCAGCAGGTTTCTTTGTCGACGCGAGAGCCTACGATGCTGACGCGCTTCTAAGGGCTACTAGCGTCCACAATAAGCAATCTCGGCCACCTTCCCGATCGGCTGCTCCTGCTTCGATGCTATCCCCTTCAGCAACTCGACAATTTGCGCTCGTTCTCCATGATACAGTCCCGCAGCGAGCAATGGTTGTCGTCGTTTGGCCATGGCGATGGCGCAGCATTTTTTCCTCATTCAGAGGAATATTGCAGATTTTCTCGAGCGTCGCACGAATGCAAATCGTCCGCGGCTTCCTGCATTGTGTTGGATAGAGCAGCCTCGCCTCAGGCCTTGACGACATCACAAACTTCATCCGGGACACGCCACATAGGCACAACGGCTGAACGGCCGACCCGCAATGGCCGATCGGACTAGCTATCATTGCAAACTGTTCAACTCCCAATTCCGGCGGGTTGCTTGAGATGACGGATAGATGGCAAGCGTGACCAACGAACGCCGCGCACGTCATGGACTCCGATGCAACACAGATTTTGCACTGACAACCGCGGTAACAGAGCCAGCAACGTGCTCGCAGATTGGCGGCAAAGCCGCTGTATGGCTGTTCCCTCCGGCCTCCTGGGCCATCAGGTTAGACCTTCTGGTGTGATTGCCGGACGCGCAAATTCAAAGGCGCCTCGGCGAGCTTGGCGATTTTCTCGTCTTTCCGTGACAACGATGCCAATGAAGCGCTTCGTGAAGCCTGGTCTCACCGCCAAATCGGCTGACTCAGGTGAGCAAAGTGGAGATTCGCAACGCTTTCGTGCCCATTGCAGCGAGGCGCTGCGCGCTCGTGATGAGCATCTTGATGAACCAACGCTCGGGGCTGGCTCTCGGCGCACCGGCCTCGTTCATAGCCGTGGTTGCGAAGCGGATCATCACGTCGCGAGCTAACAGCTTTACAAGGCGGGGATGGTTCTTGTCGGAACAATCGAGATCCAGCTCGCCGTCCTCGCCCTCGAACGAGAAAACCCTAAGAGCTTACCGTTGGCCAATCAGGCCGCAGCGCAATCTATTCATGGCCGGGAAAGATGAAAGCAAGGTGCGCCGTGCGTGATTGCTTTCTTGAGACGAGTTTGCCGTGGGGATACCCGGCGGCCAAAGCACTTTCCTTTAATTTAAAGCCGAGAGGAAAGCAACGTTGGCTTCTTATCGCAGTTTCGCTCGCAGCTTATCTGGTCGACAATTCCGTACTGGCACAAACCGCCAGCGGGTTTGATCCTAGGAGCCACCCTGTGGATCAGGCCAGCAAAAGACGAAAGGCTTCTGATCCGGCCGAAAAGCTCCGGATGGGCCTGGCAACCAGCCCTCGTGCCCCGGCGCCAGCACCAAATCCCGGTGCGTCTTTCGAAAAGCGCGCTCGTGCGGACAGAGCTACTCAGACTAGAACGCAAAAGACGGTCGATCCCCTCGCACGGTACGACAATCTGCGTGAAAAAGGAGTGTGGTTCAACATACCTGGCGCTGTGGACACGATCGATCAGGACAAGGGCGGCGTTAGATCAGCGCTTGCAGATGTCGGCATCGGCTACATCGGCTGGACACACAACAGCTTTGCAAACAACCTGCTGCCGAATGCCGCCAGAAGTATTATCGCAAACCAGCTCTATATGGGCCAGAATCCGACCTTCGCGTCGGCAAACTTCATGATCGTCACCTACGATCTCAGCCGGCTTGGCATTTCCGACGGACAAATTGTCATAGGGGCCGAGCAGCAACACTGGACATGGGATCGCCCGGGACCAGATCGAGTGGGGCTCAATACGCTCGCCTACTACCAGACTTTCTTCGACAAGACACTAGAGCTTAAACTCGGCTATCTCAGAAACCAAAATGAATTCACCGGCACATTGTTCGGAGGGATTACAGGATCGAACATGTCTGCCTTGTTCCAGGGGGGCATGAGCACCAATGCCGCACCGACGCCCGCGGTCAATCTGAAGTACAATTTTGACCGTGGCTTGTACAACAAGGTCTCCGTCCAGCGCTCAATTAGCCCAGATGGTCCCTATGTCCAGATAACGGAGAATCCCACGGGCTTGAACTGGAGCACGCCCCATGCAGGCATTCTTCTCATTGATGAAGCCGGCTACAAGAGCAAGGCAGCTCCCGGCGTACCCGATACGTGGCTGCGGGCGGGCGTTGGTTTCAACACCAGCCGGTACACGAGTTTGACGGATCCCAAGCGAGGGAGGGAAAGCGGGAATAACTTTCACTACATCGCTGCGGACAGGCAGTTCTGGCAGAACGACCCCGATGGGATCCCATCTCGCGGGATCTATGGCGGCTTCTCCATTATGGAAGCTCCGCCGGACCTGAACAGGATCAGCCGGTATTCTGAGCTTCGTCTTTACGCCAGGGGAGCATTTGACAGTCGGCCCAGTGATCTGATTGCACTCGTTGCTAGCAACACGAGCTGGAGCAAATTTGCGGTGGATGCTGCCCTCGCCAAAGGGCAGCTTGCGCATCGCGACACAACAGCAATCACCGCAACATATACCGCCCATCTCGCTCCGGGAATATATGCAGGGGTCGGACTGTCATACATTCATAACCCGACAAGCATCACGCACACACCCCAGACTAAAGACGCGCTCAATCTGTTGCTATCTACGTTGATATTCTTCTGATCATCGCAACCGCCATTGTGCTACCAACTCCTCGTGACCCGAGGGACTTGAGCTTGGCGATCTCTTTGAAAGGATCCGCCGCATCTGCGCTAGCCAGGCATTGTTGCTCGGCTTGACGGAAAGTCGCTGACCCGGCGGTGACGTGCGCGAGTTCAGCGGGGACGCGAATAGCAACAGACTCATTGAAGCATTAAAGTATCTACGGACCTTTCGCTCGACGGGGGCGTCGTGCCCATCGTGCGTCCAAGGCGCACTCGCGCTAATCTCAATCCTTCCCCACAGAACCGGACTCTCATCAAGCCCGAAGACGCCATACCCACGGACACGCATCGATGGCGCCCCTGTGCAGGACCGCACGCCGCACGAGGCTAATCGGCACGAGGAGCATCAGGGTGGGCAGGATAATACGCCCATACCTCGGCTCTCCACGAAGGACAGGTCCTTGTCGGTCCAGAGCAGCTTCTTAAGAGCAGCTTCGCTGCCTACTGGATCATCTGGGCGACCAATCCATACCCTTGCCATGTTCCGTCCCTTTCGCAGGAGCTTCAGCAGCTCGAAAGGACTTACGTGACGAGCTTCAGCGGCAATGGAAGGATCCCCTGGCCTCTCGTTTTCGTTGATCCAGAAGAGTTTACTGTTGATGAGGAGCAGTTCTCGAGGGGGGCTCGACGCAGAGCAGGGCTCTCGGGAGGAACCCTCGGGTAAGCGTTGCAGGAGGGCCCTATCGATCGGGGGGCACACGGCGTTGGCGAGAGACAGTCGTCTTCGAGACCAACCTCCTGTCTGAGTACGAGCAGTGGAGTTGTAGCACGATAAACCGACCGCCAGCACCATCGCCAACGTCACGCCTCAGCTCTGCAATCTACATCGACTGGATGCATGGCCCATCAAGCGCGAAGTGAGCGAAGGCCGCGCGCGAACTGCCCGCCGAGCATTTGGAAATGCAGCCAAGTTTGATTCTTCAGCCACGTTCGGGATAGGCGCGAACGCGCCGGCGTCCCTCGCTTTCCACCAACTCGCCCCTATAAGGCACTCCACGGATAGCGAAATAGGTCGGGCGCCCAACTTCGGGCATGATGCGCTGGCCTTCAAGGACGCGGACGAGGTAATCGGGCAGGAATCGCTCCCGGTGCTCCCATCCGCCCCGAATCAAGTACCCAAGATCGACTGTACCTTCGTCGGGTCGCGCGGCCCTGACGATCTGCGGGGGACGATAGAGGGGCTGCGATGGGCCAGCCTCGTTTATCCCGCCAGCGCGCGGGTGGTGGATCAGGCGAACATCCATGGGGCCTTCCGGCCCGACAGTCGCGGAATAGTGCTCCCCATTGATCACGAACTGACTTGGCCCGAACTGGTTTGGCAGCAGATTGATATTGCTCAATACTTCGATCAACACGTCTGAAGCCGCCTTGGAGCCGTGGCGCCAGTCGGCGCCAACGATCGCTCCGATATCCCGCAGCTCCGGAGCCGCCCCCGGCGGTCCTGCGAACCACGAGGTGGCTGCAAATCCAGGTGCTGGCGCAGAGCGCGCATCGTCACGCAAGTCGTGCGGTGTGGGTGGATCGAGATCAACGAAGGAATCGAGGCCGCCGTAGATGTTTGACGATCGGGGCCTCACCGATGACGGTGATGCGGGTTCTTGCATTTGTTGCCCAAGCCAGGCCCAGGCTCCCTGGCTCGGGGTGGCCGGAGTAGCAGGAAGCTCGAGCGGCGGATGAGCTTGCGCGGCCCAGTGCGGCGCTGGCACTGGTGAGGCGGGTTCGTGGATTTGCTCGCCAATCCAATCCCGGGCTGCCGCGCTCGGCGTTGCCGGGGTTTCGGGAAGCTGTTGCGACGAACCGGCCTGCCAATCGCTGGGCGCTCGCATCGATGTGGTGGGCCCGTGGATCTGCTCGCCAAGCCAATCCCAGGCTCCCGCGCTCGGGGTGGGTGGCGTTGCAGGAGGCTCCTGCATTGAGTGCGGCTGTCGAGCAGCTTCCCAAGAAGGCTGGCCCGGATCCTCAGGAGGCCGCAATCCAAGCGCCCTGTTCGCCTCCAGGATTTGCTCGTATTGGCCAAGCTTGACTAGATCAGGCTTGATCTTGCCGTCTTTGGTTTCGCGCCTGTATTCCTCGACGTCCCGGTCAAGCGCTGGGGTGGAAAGTCTGCCAGCCATTGCCGGCCGATCATGCGTCTGCAGCCACTCACTTAGCCTATACATGCGGCGAGCTTGCCTGTCGATCGTCTCCGGCTCGATCCTGTGCGCCGCCTTTTCCGCCGCCGACCACCTGTCGATGAGGATTGCGTCCGCGCGGTGAGGGGCCAGTCGGCGGAGATCAGGCGCCAGCGCGTTTCCGGCACCGACCTCACGGAGCTTCTTCAAGGCCGCTTTGATGCGTCTGCTTCTGTCCTTTGCGTAGGTATCGACATCCTCATCCAGCTCAGCTTCCAGCTGATGGTTTTCCACCTCCGGGTTGTCCTGCTGCGCGTTTTCTGATTCCCGTTGAATTCGATCCGCAATTGAGGGCCTGCCGGCGGTGCTCAGGCGCGCGCTCAAATGGCGCAAATCGGCTGCGGCATTCTTGATCGTGCCGTCGGTGAGGTTACCCGCCGCTTTGTTTCTGAAATCTCTTATCAGCACCTCGTCCTCCTCTGGGACAGCGCGCGTCCGGCCTGGCTGGCGAGCATAGTCAATGCGAAGAGTCGTGGAAAAGGCATCCCCCTGTCCCGCATTGCGCGAGTACTTTTCGCTGCTCCCGCCAAAAGCCTTGCCGATTCCCGACTTGAAGCGTGACCATAATCCGCCGCTCTTGCCGCTCTTGGCCGACGCGGCAGACTCTGCGTCTGGAAAGCTGTAGCGCGCGCTGCTGAACGGATCATCTCGCAAGCTGGACTGCGGCACTTGCGCCGAAGCGGGAAGCTGGAAGCTGGGAATGTCTACGCTCCGGCGCGTGCCGCCCAGCGCACTCTCCCTAAAAGCGGAGTCCGGCGGCACCCGCATCGAACCGCCGAAATCCTCCCGCCGGACTGCTCGACCCCCTCCTGCGGGAGCCCGATCAGGCGAATTTGAGTTGCTTTCATCTGACGGATCGAGACTCAAATCCTCCAGCCGCCGTTCAAAACCACGGTGCTCCCTTTGGTTGTCTCCTCGCTGCGCGGTCCGCTCTTGCAGGGCGGCGTACTCCCGCATCCAGGCTCCTGAATCGAAGAATGGGTCAACCGGATCCACCCTGCTCTCCTCATGTTTGTACAGGCCGGACAGCAATCGGTACGGCCTCGTAGCAGATCGTCTAGCAAGAAACAGATTGTGGATTGTTGTAGCCGCAACCTTTCGAAAAGCTGACGAGATCAGGACATTGCTGCGCGATTAACGGCCTCGCATCGGCCACCGCCTGGCGACAGGCGCTCCAATTTTTTCGCACCTCTTCGCCCGGCCTGTTCCAGTCGGCGAATTTTGTAAGCCGATGATACCAATGGATCGTCCTGTCGATCGTGTGAGCAATTCAAGCATCAGGCCCGGAACTCACTCAGCCGCTAAGACTGTCTAAGGTCATGCGTGACGAGCATCTTCTCCTCCTTCGCATCAACTTTGGCGCTGAGCTTATCCTGCGGGTGCTCTTCAATGGCGGACAGCGACCTCTCCTTGACGCAGACCGGGGGCGTTCTGGTGTCCTGGACTTCCATTTGTTGCTTTCGGCTGCGCTTGTGAGGGACCGAATTGGCCTACTGCGGTTTACCAGGTCTGGCGCTTTCGCTCGAATGCAGAACGTCCCTTTCGAAGGCTTACGGCGTATCCCCCGCTTCCCGGAAGACGTGGATCACATAGGGCTGCCCTTGAGGGAGCGTAGTCGCCTAGACGAGAGGAACAGCGAGTTCAGATATCAAATCGCCCAGACAGCTTTTTCAAGAAGATGTGCAATCCTGAGTTCTCAGCAGTCATCCCGAGCGCCTCTCGGCGCTCGGGAGCGGACAGGCAGCGCGCAGTTCGAGGCCGAGCTTGGCAGGCCAGCTCGGCAAATGAAAATCCGGCAGGCTTCATTCGTCCCTTGACTGCGGAACCGCAAGGCTTGTCGTGCAGTCTCGGAAGCGCCTCGATCAAGCGCGTGCAGGACTTCGCCCGCATGACGGATTGGCCATCGTAAGCTGCGAATACGGTACTCCACCACTGCTTGCCCAGATGGATCTCGCTGGAAGGACTCGAAGTCAACTAGATCTGACGAACAGTTAACTCCCGCGTCAAACCAGCTGGTTGGTCGGCGCAGCGGCCTGTCTGGTCTGCTCAACAACTTCCGACTGACGGAGCTCTGGTCCCGAGGAGCTGTGGAGCTGACGCAGATATGCCTCGCCTTGCGCGCGCGTTTTCATCGCTCGGCAAGACCGAAAGGCCCGCATTTTCCAACCTGCAAAAGCACCTTCGCGGCAATTGGCGAGGCTTTGACGATCGACTTTTTGGTTCCGCCACAGAGCATTGATAGATATATCTCCGGCGTGAGGAGACCTCAGAGTTCGAGGCCGCCACGCTCGGCCAGCACACGGTGCATGACATCGCGTTTGATCTCGCTGGCGAGCTCGTTTCGGACTTGGGCTCCGAGCACCCGCTCGGCATCCGGATCGCCCAGAAGACCGTGCTCGCCCAGTCGCTGATCCAAGCGGGTTTGAAACTCCTCGCCCATGGCTTCGACGAGCCGGTCTTGCATCGCTTCATATTCATCAGGAGCGATTCGCCTCAGCACCGTCTCCCACGGTTGCCAGCGGGTTGCCATGTAGTCAGTAAACTGGTTCGCTTCTTGCTCGCGAACCGAGTCCAGTGCGCGCGCCGCATCATCGGATGTCACGTGAGAAACCGTCAGAAAGCGCATGTCAGGGGCGACGTGAATCAGCTCCAGCGGCTCGCGAAGAAGATTTTGATAGGCCAAGTAGACTTCAACGTCGTCTAAGTCCGGGTGGAGAGTGAGGAGCGCGTTGACCCTGTCGCGCGCGATGCCTTCCAGCGCGTCCAGGCGGAACGCAACGCGGCCGCGCTGGATGAGTTGGCCGAGCCTATCATCATACAACCCCTCCTCGACGTCAGCATTAAGGCGCGCGGTCCGCATACCGTTCCAGTGCAGAGTAACACGATCCTCGCAACTCGCGTTGGCTTCGGAAGCCTGTGTGAAAAACTGCTCGCGCAATCTCGGATTGGTCGCCGCCTGCCGCAGATCGTCCGCCACGGCCTGCCGAAACTCGTGATTGCCATAGTTGACGGTCCCACGTAGCCTTTCTAGGAACCGGGCGTAGTCTTGGGCGCCAGGCTCATCCGCAAAGTGCTGCCACTCCGCTAGCGCCGTCGGATCGTCCCCGAGCCAGTGCGCGGCAGCCTCGTCCAGAGGCAGTTGCTCAAGATGGGGTGCTGCTAGGTGAGCGCGGACCTCGTCCGGGAATGGGTTATTACCGAACTCGACGTTCTGCAGCGGATGGCTCAAACTCCCCGGTAGGAGATCCTCGGGCAGGCTGGTCAGCCGGTTACCGCTGACATCGATCGATTCAAGCCAGCTCGGAAGGGTTTCGGGGAGATTGGCCAATTGATTGCTGCTGACATCGAGCTCAACGAGCCGCCATGGGAGGGACTCGGGGAGTTCGGTCAGCTGATTGCCACTAACCTCGAGCGAGGTGAGGCTGCTCGGGAGAGCGTCGGGCAACCTAGTCAGTCGGTTGTTGTTTGCGTTCAGGATCCCCAGCTCCGCCGGGAGGCTATCTGGGAGACTCGTCAACCTGTTATCGCTCACCTCTAAGCGATAGAGGCTCGCCGGAAGAGCGTCCGGCAAACTGGTCAACCGGTTGTGGCTAATAAAAAGTTCGTGGAGACCAGGTGGGAGGCTAGCGGGCAGGCTGCCTAGCTCGTTGTGCATGGCGCGGAGGTTCAGCAGTCTCGGCGGCAGGGCGTCGGGCAAAGCGGTTAAGGACAGGGATGACAAATCGACCAAGTGCGAGCGCATGTTGTCCGCAGCCCTGATTCGCGAGCGCCCCTGTCCGCGGCTCTCCGCTGAGCCCTGCCCCTCTTCGCCAACCCACTCGTCCAGGATCCGCGCGCGCGCGGAGCTGGGGGTCCGATACCCTGTCAAGCTTTCGACCAAATTTGCCAAGGCGCGGTTGAAGCCGCCGAGGTAGCTTTCCCGCTCCCCTTCTTCAAAATTATCCGGGGCAGAACCTGCGCTCCGCTGTGCCTGTCCTGTGTCCATCACCTTATCTCCCTCGTCAGAAACTAAGAAATCCGCGTGCCGCTGCGCAAGGCCGCGGAGCAGGAGTTTGCGCGCTGGCGCAATAATCATTCGAGCGGGCGCACGTGCGCCCGCGGCGGCCCGCCCTGGTCTAAGGCGGCTCAGCTTCACACGATTTGGAGGCGGCGAATGGATCGCTGCTGCTGCAAAGTTTGCTGCCATTCCGTTGGCCGATAGATCCAGAGGACCGCTAACGTGAAAGCGTTCTGCCGCTAGCACGGCCACCTGTCGATCAGCTGACGAGTCTCGCTGCAAAAACGCCCGAGTCACTCGGTTTGCCACCCGTAGCAAAGACCAGCGTTGCACCGATTGCCTTGGCAAGTGAAAGGGCGGCCGCGGAGGTGAGCGTTCGAGCGCCTGCCGCTCGTCGTTCTTCACGGACTCGGCCGAAAAGGGACCCCTGCCTGCCATTGACGTAACGCACCGTTGCCGCGCCCCGGGCTCGATGTTTAAGCCGCTGCCGCGTCGGTGCGGAGTGTAGGCGCAGCTAACGGACCGCCATGGATTCACTGTTCCAAATCGTTGCACCGAAATTATGCCTGCTTCGATGCCATCGCTGCGGTAACTGCGATAGGGCCGTCAGCTTGTCGAAAGAGTAGTGTCCTAGGTCCTAGATGGTGTCGTCACGGGCTGAGTTGGCCCGGTGTGGTAAGGGAGGTGAAATGGATCCTTTTGAGACAGGGCAAATTCGGCGTGACGGAGGCATTCCTTCTGCATCTTCCCAACAAGAGGGGGCGGAAGACGGGCGGGGGGCGCCACAGTGGGATGCATTCGTGACGGGTTTCGCAGCAAACTCCGGGCATTCAACCCATGCGGTGACCGAAGCAGACGAGACCCTTGAGAATTGGGCTTCTGAACAGCACGTGGGTCTCCTCGAGGACCGGGACGAAGCGGCAAGGCGGGTCAATGCTTTGGGTGAAGACGCCATGCTGGATCTCCAGTCGCTGTCCCTTACCAGTCTGCCCAGACTTCCAAGCGAGATCGTCGTGCTCGATGTGCCCTTCAATCGGCTTACCAATCTGCCTGACGAACTTCCGGCTTCGCTCCAGCGTCTTGATGTTAGTGGCAATCAGTTGAGCAGCCTGCCCGCGCTCCCGGGCGGGCTCAGAGGCCTCGACGTGAACTCGAACCGGCTGGAGAGCCTACCTGCCGTCCTACCTGCCGGGCTCCAATTTCTTTCCGCCAACCACAATCGGCTGCTGAACCTACCCGACTCCTTCCCTGCTTCGCTCCAATTTCTCCACGTCAGCGATAATCAGCTGACGAGTCTACCGGTGGCGCTCCCTGCTATGCTCGAGTTTCTCGACGTCAGCCAAAATCAACTGACGGATCTGCCGCCGGCTCTCCCAGCTTCGCTCCGGTTTCTCGACGTAAGCCAAAACCATTTGACCAGTCTGCCGGAGGACCTGCTGACGGCCTTGGGCGATGGTGGCACCCTAGTTCTGACTGAAAATCCGCTATCTGAGCAGGTGCTGGCGAACCTCAGTACAATCCTAGGCGCGGAGGGTTATGTCGGCCCGACTGTCCACCTTTCGCACGACGACGAAAGTGAATCGTCCGGGACAGACGATGAGCAGGCGGACGCTCTCGCTGAAACAGTTGCAGAATGGCTGAAGGGCAATCCACAGGAGGACGATCGGGAGGTGCTTGCCGCTTGGCAGAACTTTGCAGAAGAGCCGGGCGCTCGGGAATACGGGCTTTTCCTCGCCAAGCTGTTCGAGTCCGTCAGCTCTGGCAATGAAGGGTTCCGGCAATCGGTGGCCAATGATCTGCGTCAGGCGGCAAAAAACCCGCAACTGCGTGCCCAGTACTTTCAACTGGCATGGGATGCCAACCAGAGCTGCGAGGACCGCAGAACATTAACCTGGAACGGAATGCAGACGGCGCGCCTCATCGCGGAAGTCGAGAACGGGCTCTATGACAACAAGGCACGGCTTGCCGATCTCATCGAATTGGGGCGCGTCATGTTCCGCATGGACGCGCTCGAGGCGACCGCGCGCGATAAGGCTCACTCGCTCGCCTCGGTCGACAACGTAGAAGACATCGACGCCGTTGAAGTCTTTCTTGCCTATCAGAGCAAACTGCGCGAGCGGCTGGGACTACAACACGTCGCGCCGGACATGCGCTTCTTTCAAGTCTCCGGCGTTACCGACTCTGACGTTGACAGGGCAGAGACATCCGTGCGGGAGAGCGAGGCGGCCGAATTTGCCGACTATTTGGCAATGGATTGGCAGCCTTGGGACGATGTGCTTCGCCGCATCGCACCTGAAGAGCATGCCAAGATGCAGGACCAGCTCATTGGTGCAATGGGAAAGGAGTTCGACAGCCGAATGGAGCAACAGCTCGCCGCTCAAGGCCTGACCGGGGCTGAAGCTGGCCTCGTCGAAGATGCCAAGCGAGTGTTGGGTGCCGCAGTTCGCAAAGAGATCGCCCGTGAGATCAAGGGGGCCCTGAGAGATAAGGTGCTCAATGAGCACAGCCTCGCGCTCTGAAGCCGCCTTGCCGTAGGATGCTGTTAATTGTGCTGCCGTTCCTCTGGTGCGCCGGTTGGTGGCCGAGAGGAATGCGTAATGCCGCATGTCGTCTATCAATGTTCGGAGCTGTCGCGAACTTTTGCATCCCCCCATTTAGTTTTGACTTCGGGAAGGACGAAAAAATGACCATCATCCCGATCCAACTGCTGTCTTTCCTCGCAAAGTGGCGCTTTGGACACCATGGAGTACCTGTTGTCGGCAGCCGTCGCCCGCGGCTCGCCCCACGCCGTGTTGAGCGCAGCTTGCCGGGCCAGGCTTCCCTGGGCAGCACTTCGCGTGCGCCCGTAAAGACCCCATCGCGGATTGCGCGAGACGCCCGCTGCAATATGCCGCTGGCCTAAGCGGGCCTTGGGTAATCGCGGTGCCCGGCCTTCGGAGCCATTTGAATCGTTCGCTGGGCAAGCCCGCCGACGACGGAAGAGCCGCTACAACCCCGTCACCGGCCCCATGCAGGTCTGCGCGCCGTGATAAACGCGTGCTCTTGCATCAGGGCCCTCCTTGATGAAAAAGTACGCATACCACGAGGACCGCCTGATTGACGCATGCGCGCGGGTACAGTTAGTTCTATGATCGGCGGGGTGAAGGTCAGGCGGCTTGCTGATCGGTGGGATTGGCTTGGCGCAGGAGCTTCCATTCCCAGGGCAGCAGTTCGTGCAGCCGCGACGTAGGAAGATCGGCGATCCGGGCGAGGACGTCGGCGAGCCAGGCCTTGGGATCGACGTCGTTGAGGCGACAGGTCGTGATCATCGTCAGCATGATGGCGGCCCGATCGGCACCGCGCTGGCTGCCAGCGAAGGTCCAGTTGCGCCGCCCCAAGGCGATGCCTCTCAACGCGCGTTCAGCGCAATTGTTGGTCAAGCAGACCCTGCCGTCGTCGAGGAAGCGGGCGAAGTCGTCCCAGCGCCTGAGCATGTAGTTCATGGGCTTCAGGACCTCGGAGGAGCTCGACAGGGTCTCCCGCTCGCGGAGCAGCCAGTCGTGCATGTCGTCGAGAAGCGGCTTGCTCTGTTCCTGGCGCACGGCGCGCCGGCCGTCGGCACTGCGGCCGTTGATGGCGCGCTCGATCTCGAACAGGGCGTCAAGACGCCTGACCGCTTCCAGCGCGATCGGGGAGACCGGTTTGCCTTTCTGTCCGTCCCGGGCGGCTTTCTCGATGTCAGCCAGTTCGAAGAAGCCCCGCCGCGCATGGGCCAGGCAAAATGCCGGCGTGATCGGCATCGCTTTCCTTTTTGGGTCGAACAACGGCTCGAAGCCGCTATAGCAATCCGCCTGCAGGATACCGCCGAAGACGGCCAGATGCTTCTGGGGATGTTCGCCCCTTCGGTCGCCCGAGGCGTAATAGACCGCCGCCGGCGGCGCAGGTCCGGCGAAGGGCCGATCATCCCGCACATACGTCCAGATCCGGCCGGTCGTGCACTTGCCCTTCGCCAGGATGCGGATGGTGGTGTCGTCGCCATGAAGGCGCTCGGCCGCAAGCACATGACGCTCGATCAGCTGGAACAGCGGCGTGACGGCGAAGGTCCCGTGACCGACCTGGTCGGCCAGCGTCGATAACGGCAGATCGATCCTCTCGGCCTTAAAGCGCACGCTCTGGCGGTTGAGCGGGATATGCATGCCGAACTTGTCGAACAGAATCGTCGCCAGCAATTGTGGGCCGATGAAGCCGCGCGGCGTCGCATGGAACGGTGCCGGCGGCTGGCTGATCTTCTCGCAATCGCGGCAGGTGAACTTCTCGCGTACCGTCTCGATGACCTTAAAGCGACGCGGAATCTCCTCCAGCGTCTTGGTCACATCCTCGCCGACCTTCGCCAACCGCGATCCACCGCAGCAGGCGCAGGTCCTTGGAGCCTCGATGACGACGCGCTCACGTTCGATGTCGTCCGGCCACGGCTTGCGCACCGGCCGCTTGCGCGTGAAGGCGCTCACGCTCTGGGTTTTTGCCGCGGCAGCCTGCGCAGCCAGCTCATTCTCGGTCGCCGTGGTGGCGAGTTCTTCGAGCTCCAATTCCAACTGCTCAAGTAGCCGCGCCGTGCGCTCGGAGCGCTGCCCGTGCAGTTCGCGTTTGAGCTTCTCGATCCGTAGCTCAAGATGAGCGATCAGCACTTCGCTGTCCGACAGCTCCGCCCGCGCGTTGGCGGCATCCGCGACCGCCACATCGCGTTCAGCCTGCAACGCCTCGCGCTCGGCCAGCAGCGCAAGGTAGGCGCTCGCGAGATCCGACGGAAGATCGCTCGGCTTCAATGTCATGAAGCCATTGAATCAGATCGAGCATCAGATTCAAACCCAAAACGATTATCCGACCCGCGTCGGACGCTGGGTTTCTTGCGGATTGCGCCAATCGATCCCGGACAGCAGGTAGCTCAACTGCGCCAGCGAGATCGTTACCGCTTCACCGGCAACCGATGGCCAGATAAACTTTTTTCTCTCGAGTTTTTTTGTGAACAAGCAGGCTCCCTGACCATCGTGCCAGATCACCTTCACAAGATCGCTGCGGCGACCGCGGAAGACAAACAAATGACCGCTGAGCGGTTCTTTGTGCAGCACCTCCTGCACTTGGAGGGCCAGCGATGGAAAGCCTCTGCGCATATCCGTGTAGCCTGTAGCCAGCCACACTCGCACATTCCCTGGTACAGAAATCATCGGCGTCCAAGCACATCGAGGACCCGCGCCAACGCCTCCGGATCGACGTGCGCATCCACCCGGATGCACCGTCGGTTGCCGAGATCGATCTCTATCAATCCAGTACGCGCGGCTGCCGCCGAGCGAACTCGGCCATCAACCGTAGGCAAAAGCTTCGGAGTTTCTTCAGCCGAGGCCGCTACGGCGGCGATCTGCACCGGCGTAAAAGATGGTGCAACTTGTTCCGATGTCCGTGCTTGTCGACGCCAGGTAAACACCAGGCTGGCCGCTACTCCGTTGCGCCGCGCAACCTCAGTTACCTTCGCGCCCGGTGCCAGCGTCTCCTCGACAATCCGTGCCTTGTCGTCCTGCGACCAACGCCGCCGCCGCTCGAGCCCGCCCAAAACTTCGACCCGCATCGCCTGATGACCTTAAAGCTAGACCTAAGGTCACACGCTTCGCGAATTACCACCCGTCACGCAAGACGGTCCTCGTCGGAGCGGTACATGAAAAAGGCCATCGGCGCGTTTGGAAATGTTGCGCGGCACTTGACATGAGAAGGAGTCGATTGACGGTGTTATCTTGAATGCCGACGACCGGCGCCTGACGAGAAATTTAAGCCGACTTTGCCTTCATCTGAGCCTGAAGAATGACCTTCTGCGCTCGCTTGTGCATTCGATTAAATCGAGCTGAGATGTTGGCCTCACATTCGATTTACGCCCATTGGCGCCAATCTTCGACGGGTAGTTGGACAGGCTGCCAATAAGGGCGGGATAAGCGGATGATCGCATCCCGCCGCAAGCGATGGAGCGTCTTAACGAGCTCCTCTAAGCGTGGAGTGACAGCCGAAGCCCTGCCCCTCTCACGCCCCCGGCAGTTTGGTTGCTGGACACCACTCTCCATCATGTCCGCTCTCTCCGTCATTCATCCGAGGATCGCCGTCGTTCCCTCACCGTCAGCGTTGTTTTGTCTTCCATCGATATGGTTCCGCAGGCAGCCAATCTGTGGCACCCCCGAAGAACGCGGTCAGCGACCATCTCGCGGCTTCCCCATCTGTCAGTTGATGGGAGTAAGGTTCGCGGCCTGAGGGGTTAGCCCCGACCCCGAAGGATCTATATTCGGCATAATAGCTCGTCCTCAAGTTGTTGGTCTTGCCCCTATCCCATTCGCGCCAGCCCTCCGGAATGACCTGCGCATCTATCTTTGTCGACAGAAAGACCACTGTGGCATACGGCCGCCAGGGGCGGCCAAGCGCGATATCGCGCGCGGAAGGGTCGGCACTTAGAGTGCAATGATCAAAAACATAGCCGCTGTCCTCGTCCGGTACTGCCTTGCTCTGAGCGGTAAAGACGACCGCTTGATTGGCGATGCCGTGCAACTCACATTTCCGGAACCAGGCCTTGGCGTTGCCAAATACGAAATCGACATGCCCTTCGATGTAGCAGTTCGAGAAGTATTGACGTGACATTCTGCCGTTTGGACCCTTGCCGGCAAGCAGCGTGTCCTGGGCGCCGAGCAGGCGGACGCGCGTAACGACGTCCCTGTCTCCGGTAAGGGATAATGCAACCGCCTGCGAGGGTGGATTGGCCGGGTTGAGAGCGTAGTCGTTCTGGATGGTCAAATTCTCGAGCCGGAAGTCATCGCCAGTGGCATCCAGCGTCGCCGACCGGGCGGTTCCTCCTACATTGATCGCGCCATCGCCATACACAATGACGGTATTCTCCGGCTTGCTACCAGTGCCTGAGAGATGAACACCGGATTTGGAGATTTTGACCTTCTCACGATAGATACCCGGCGCGATCCGAACATCTCCGCCTTCCGCCGGCAATGCGTCGATGGCTTGCTGCACCGAGTGATAGTCGGCATTTACGGCATGCGACACGAACAGTGGCTGAGCGTATGCTGACGAGATGCAGAAACATCCCGTCAGAAGTGCAGCAGGGTGAACGAAAATACGCATGATCCTACACTTCGTTGAGTCAGCGGCACCTCGACGCAGTCGACAGAGCCTCTCTCGGCGGGATAGCCGCCGCGCATGGCCAACACATTTTTCGCGCCAAATCAGAACCTCCACGTCACCTTCGCATCCCTGGCCCTGCAAACCGTCAGACAATTGCAAACAAGTCCGGACATGAGGCCGACCTTCGTCAACACCAGTAATCTTGGTCCAGAGCTGAACTCACCACCCGAGTTCGGCGCCGGATGTAGTGCTTACCGATTGCTGTTGCGGAACGCCCTGGAACATACCTCCGAGCCGCGCAGCAGCGGTTTTGCAGCTTGTCCTGGCAGCGGCGGTGATACGTCCGAGTGATTTGCGGTGACGTTCGCATGTTCAACTTGCCAAGTGGCGGAATCGGAAAATCGGACATCTTCGAGTGTCAGGTCAAGTGCATGCTCCTCGTCTACGCCGCGCATCAGCAACACACCGGTGTCGCCATGCACATGACGGAGAACGATTCGCCGATAGACCGGAATTCTCGTGCCTTGTGCGCGCGGATCATATTTCGTATCAAACGCTAGCGGCCACCGGTTGCCCCTCAGGCACACGTACTCATAAGTCACGCTCTCGACCAGACCGCCTCGGCTAACATCGCTCTTGATGCGCAGGCCGGACGTCGTACCATCCAGCGTCAGATTACGCACCAATATGTCTCTGGCCCCGGAATTCACCTCACTGCCGATCGACATGCCATGCCCCCAGCCGAAATAATTATCAATGATCGAGATATGGCTGCTTGAGCCATTGTCGCCGGCCTTGATTGCGACGTTGTCGTCACCCGTACGGATCAAGCTGCGGGTAATGGTCACATCCTGACTCGCGCCAAGATCGATGCCATCAGTGTTGCGCGCATCCGCCGGTGAATCGATTATGAGGCCCCAAAACGTGGCACCTTGGACCCGGTTCATCGCGACATGAAAGTTGGGAGCGTTGCGCAAGGTGACACCGGAGAAAGTGATGTCCTGCGCATGATCGATTTGGATCAAGCGCGGGGCGTTCTGGTTGCCGCCCTGGGCTTGAGCGCGGCGCGCTAGCTGCCACCAGGTTTCCGCGCCGCCGCCAATTATTGCGCCGCCCTGACCATCGATGATGCCTTCTCCGTAGATGCCACCGCCGCTGGTTCTGGAAAAGCTGATGAACGGCCGGCAACCGCCGCCCTTTTGCGCAATACGACCACATTGTCCGAGGCCCTTGTCGTAAGCAGCAGGTTCGGGGATGGCGATCAGCGTCGCCCCGCGTCCGACCCATAACGTCACACCCGATTTCATCTCGAGTGGGCCCGACCGGAACTCGCCACGCCCTAAATACACGGCGGCCCCGGAAGGACATTGGTCGATGGCATTTTGCAACGTGGTCGTATCTTGCTTACCAGACGGCACGAGGCGCTCGCACACCGTATGAGGTGCAACAGGCTCGGTGATAGTCCGGCGGTCTTGCGCTTTCGCGGCGGGGAAGACAACGATGGAGGTGAGTATGAACAATAGGGCCAAGTTGCGAAAACGCTTTGTCATCGACCTCCTCGTGCTTTGTCAGGCATCCACGCCCCATCGGTATCGAGCCGCTGGCTCAATCTAGCCGCCGCGCGCGTCACTGGCGCGCGCAAGATGACATTTATAAGACGCAGCAGAGACCGGACCGTGCACCTGCGCAGCAGCACTTTGCAGATGCGCAAAAAACACGAAGCGTCATGCGATGGTTCAAAATCCGACAGCTTCGTCAATGGTCGGCCTTCTCGCGCCAATCAAGCGGGTCGCCGGATTCGGCCTTTTTGCATCTAGAAAGTCGTCGGCGCCCAGTGCTTACTGTTGATATCGATTTCGATAAGCCGCGCTTCAGCCTCACTGGGAGCAATTGGTGTACGCCCAGTACCCGCCGAAGCCGCGGCACTCACGCGCGCCTGACCCCGACTGCTGCTACTGAACCTCCGCGCTGTTCTTGAAGCGTCTGGAAGGCTATACCTGCGTGCTTGTTCTCCTTGAACACCGTGTTGGCGAGCTGGTTTAGTGTACTGTCACCACTGGCCTGGAGCGACTGGCCGCCCTCACCGGGGAAATCCGCCCCCTTAAAGCATCTGAAGATACTTCTCAGCCGTAGATTGGTGAGAGTTTCCGACGAGTACTTGGACTGCTCACCATCTCGTGAATGTAATGATCCGCGCGCTAGACATTCGACGGCGGATTGCGACCGCGGCATCGAGGCAAGGCCTGCCACACGCGCTGTATCCAGCTGCGGCTCAAAGGCATCTTCTTTCGCCAGTTTCGGCTGCTGATCGTTTAGTCCGGCGTGCTGTACCGATGGTGGAGGGGCAGCACTGGATAGTCGAAATTGTGCGAGTGCACGCCCGCCTCCCGTCCAGGATCGATGGGTTTATCCGTATTCGGAGAAGCTTTCGAAAAGCTGACGAGGCTACGGCCGGGAAGATGGATAAAACGACCGAACTGGCCCTGAGTAAGGGGACAGCTCTTGACGTTCAATCCAGACATGTGCGTGAGCAGCCCTCCAGATAGGAGGCTCTAGTCAACACCGCAGGGAGACGTCCCGCATGTGGTGTTACTCCGCGCCCCATCCGCCGGCCCAACGCACCGCGATCACCAAAACGCCCGGCATAACGGCAGGCCGCCAGTTCGCGCGCCCCGGTCCGTAAAAATGATGCCTCCCAAGCCGGTCGGTATTCTCGCCGTTAACGTGGGTTACGGCAGTTTTAATGGTCTCATGATCGCCTGGAAAACGCCACGGCGGCTTTCTAGCCAACAGGATCATCGATGCTTCGCGGTTCGCGCGGTAGCGCGTCACGTATTCAATTGTTTGCCGCAGAGTTGCGGTGGCGTTCATCGATCGGCAATGAGATCGCTCGACCCTCAAGCCTCCGCTCCAAATCCGCCAATCCTGCTTTACATTCGGCGACGACCGATTGGGCACGAAGCAGCTTGACCTTGAGCTCGTCCTTCTGCCTGACTATGTTCTCAGCATCCCAATCGTCCTGCAACAGCTCATTTACCATGTGTGACCACCGATGCAAGGCCGGCGCTTAGCTCCAAGAACCCAGGCTTGGCATCTCGCCAATACGGGCGCTTGAGCCAGGGGTTAAAGGTGGCGCAAACGATCGTCCAGAAGCGTAACGTCTTAACCCCGGTGTGCGCCATCTTGTTGAGGACCGCCATTGGTCGCGAGCCCGTTGCAGGACAGTCGGATTCTGGCCGGCAAAGCAAACGGCAATCCGAAGGTAGCAGAGTTCGCAACGCTGGCACGCGTTTCGGAAAGTGCATCAGGAGACGTCTGCCATCGATGAAGTGGGCACGTTTCATTTGAATACCTGGATCGCGTTCTGAAGGAATATCATGGCCAAATTGGTGCTGTCACACATTCAAGCAACCGGCATGCCAATGCCCTCGTGCATTTTCATAGACAGACTCATGTAGGTTTTTTCGCGCCATCTGGCTGCCGGCTCCTATTTGTCGCGACTGAAACAACCGTTATCTTGAGCAAGACAGCGAAACCGCAACCACGAGCCTGTAGCAGCGCTCGCTCCGGCAGCCGATGTCGGCCAGAGTGCTCCCACCATCTTTGCGCAGGACGTTGTGGCGTGAGCCACAGTGGCGAGCGTCAACGCCAGACTGACGGTGCTGTGCGGCTGATCGGCAGTCGATCCCCAATGCAGAAGGGCGTTGGGGCTCCTCGCAATCTGATGCCACGGCTGTTCACGATACTGACCTCACGCTTAAATTCCGGAGCCGCGTTTGGCCCAGCCTGGTCGAAGATCAGTTCGTGGCCCGCTTGCATCCTACGTCGCGATGCTAGGCAGCTGCTCGGAACGGACTGTCTCACCTTCAGTCAGCATGGGCATCTTGGATGGCGTGGGAGATTGAACGGTCGAGCCTAAAGTGAGTCAAGCACTCGGGTCCGAATACGCCAAGCTCAAGCCGATCGGGAGCCCGGACAATGTTCGAATGTCACCAGCGTTTTCGGTTTCACTCTTCATCGCGCGTTTTCGCTTGCTTGCCCGATGAGAGGCTCAAAACCTCCGAAATCTCCCGCAATTGATACTCGCGAGCAAGGTAGAGCTGCTCATTGCGGGAGCGAGACCGCCGTCCGAAGATCCATGTCTCGCGGAATAAGTCGCGCAGCCCAACCGTCCGTCAAAGAACAGATCGCGATTTTTTTGTCGCCGAGTTCTTCACTAACGAAGAACTGAGGGAGGCAACTCTAACCAACCGCGAACCCGGAAGCGGAATCCATAATCCTTTATCCGCGGCTTAGCGAATGGATCCAAACCGAGCGGGACAGTTGGTGGGATCAGCAGCCGAGGAAAACCGAAGAGAGAGCAATCGCACGATGATCACTGGGGCGAGACCGCCCATCGTGGCTGCCTGCCGTTCTTCCATGGGACGATCAGCAAGCGAGAATAACGCACGCGTTCGGGTCCATTTGGAAATGGCCTACCTAAGCTGGGAGTGTCGCGTCTTTCTGACGAACTGTATGAATTTAGAAGTTAACCGGAGTCAGCCAGATGGCACCTCGCCAGATCACGCGCATCACAAAGCATCGCGAAGACAGCCATCGGCGTATTCAAGTCAGCCGCGCGCCGCTTCCACTGAATAGACGCAATCTAGCGCACGTATTGAGCTATGGAGACTGCCTTGTTTTCTACAAAGGAAGCGCCGGTGAGATCATGGCCTTCGTGGGCGTTTCGGTGCTGTCACGCCAACCGCTGACCTGCCCTACTCTCCGAATTAACTGAACCTTAAGCTTGCAGAGTGATCCGCTCAAAACGCGCGGCCCTGAGAGCGGGCCGCGAGTTAGGCCACGTAGCCGTGTAGCTTTCGAGCAGTCCGCACCCGTTTGTTCCGGCGGCATTCGCACACAATCAACAGCACGACCGCTTGGGGGTCCGTCAGGCTAATCCGGACCGCACAGAAATTCAACGAGAGCGAGCGGCATGGTAACAACGCTTTCTCCATCGGGCTCATTCACCAACATACTCAGCCACGCCAGGCTCCAAGCGCCCACAGGCAAGCGACCGTGATTGCGGTGAAAACGAGTACAGCGCCAATTGCTAGCACAATCTCCATCGTCGGCTTCCTTCATTGCGCGGACCACCCACCAGACGTTGTATGTGAAGGAATTCCTCCGCAAATCGACTATCTGGACACCATTGTCTGTCACTCTCACGGAGAAGGAGGTGAGGTGCAATAATCAGGACCGCTGTAGACTCCTGGGCACTTGGGCCTCAGTAGCCAATGCGACTCCGTACCGAAGTGATATATACTCGGTAGCGCACCGGCGATGTGGCATTCACTTTCGAAGTCGTAACCGTTTGTTATGCTCCCGGTTACGCGGACTCTGATTCTATTGTACCTGCGGCCTTCATGTTCGTACACGCTGAGGACTTCGCGCATGAGCGAACGCGATCGCCGCTGAAGCCGCTCGAATACGTTGCTCCATGTTGCCTCGCGAGCAGTAACGGGGCGGACCCGAAATGGTCTCGAACCATATCAGGCCCGCCCCAGCATCACAGCCCCTGCAAGACCGGTGACGCTCACTGCACCCAAGCAAGCACCGTGCCTTTCTTCCAAAAGGCTGCTGTACCTCGCTTGGGGCTGTGTATACTTGTGAAGTGTGTCCTATTTTGTTCTGTCTCCATGTCCATTAGGATGCAAAATGTTTGCAAGCCGACATTCGCACATCAACCTTGAACTCAAGCGCAGGTAAGCTCGCCATCGCACAGGAAGGCGATCGCATCGCTCCGGAAGTAGCGCTGACGCTTGCAGTCTACAACCCTGCCGATCCCAAGCATCGATGGGAATTGCTATTCTGAGTATCGCCGACACTAAGCTGTGCATCGACAACAAAAGCCGCGCACGAAAAATGGCAATCCTACTTGGCTCTACCAGTTCAAAGGGTCAGTTGTTCAGCAGTGGAATTTTGTACCCCTAACGGACCTTAGGGTTGCAGAGTGACTGCCTCAAGAGGGGCGACGATTCGCGGCGCGCATAAACCGAATTCCGCTGATTACTCGCAAGGTAGCGTATGGTACGATCATGCTGCAGGCGCAAATCCGTGTCGTAACGCAAAGCACGAAAATGAGTTCATGGGCGCCTTAGCCCCTCATCATTCTCGATGTCTCTCCGCCCTCCTTGGCGCTTGCGTTATCGATCGGCTTCCTCAAATCGAGCAGCATGTTTTTGACCCAGGTCATTGACGTTTCATTTTCCCCAACGGGAGTACCGAGAGCGGCAAAGCCGCGGCGGCGTGCTTCAGCAAGTTTCAAGTCAGAATAGTGACCCAGCCGAACTTTGGTGCGGTTGTTTGACAACGACCAGGCTTTTCGCCTCTTGCGGACGCGCAAGGCAAAGGCCGGCGTCTTCCGGTCCATATACAAACCGGGCTTCAGTGACTGAACGAGAGATCTGTGAGTCCAAGAATTGGCACGATCTGGCACGCCTCTCACGTGGAAAGAAGGAGCAGAGCGTGGACAATCCTCCGCGTCGAGCCTGACGGCTTTGATGGAGGTCCAGGACGAGTTCGTGCCTCAGGCGGCGCATGAGAGGCAATAAATTCCGGACCATCTTCAGTAGGCAGTTCAGGCAGAGCAGACGCGCCAGACTCTGCGGCAGAGCACGGTGCGGCGCTATGCTGACGCGCCTTTCTAGCTCGGCTCTCGTGATGAAACAATCACCGCACTCGAACCACAATCTCTACCAGCCCGCATCGAGAACTATTTGTCGCGGGACTGACGGCTCTGCGCCAACAGCGCTTCACCGGTGTCGCAATCCCAATGCCTGGACGGCGTACGCCTCGGCTATGTTGCTTCAGCTGAGAAGGGGAGTGGTCACGTCAGCAAGACCTCACCACTACCTGACAACTATCCTCATCAACCCGAGACAGAGACCCCGCTCTCGTCCGAGGCGTCATCCGTCTTTCGATCAGCCAACCCGGAGATCTTCAGCTGAGATCTTGCCCGTACGCCCGGCCTTGGGCTGATAACTTACGCGGGCCCCCTCTTCGAGAGTGGTGTAACCGGCCTTTTCCACGGCACTGACGTGCACGAAGACATCGGGGCCTCCATCCTCGGGCCTGATGAATCCATAACCCTTGGTCGGATTGAACCACTTCACAATACCCATTGCCACGTCGGCACCTCCATAGTGAACCGTTGTGATCTAGCGAAGAGTCTTCCGGCCATCAAGAGCAGCGGCAAAAAACATCGCGGCATGGATGCGAAGGTCTCGTCTCATTTTTCTGTCGGATCGCCTAGCTGTCGCCCAATATGCAAACGATAGAAAGCCCCTGACGCGACCGCACTTCGCTTCCATTCCTGTGGATCCGGATGGCGATTTGACCTTCGCTTCAGTTGCCGCGGCGAACGGTTCACAAGAGAGTTGCACGCATCGAACACGCCCCAATAATCCAAAAACACGACGTCTGCATTGATGGTCCGCGAAGTATCGGTCACTAAGCCAGCAACGTTTCGTGAGGAATCACCCGAACTTGGTTAAGCGCGCAGAGTCATGGTTCGTCCAACTTCTACCAGCAGCGTGTTTTGGAAATGCGTCTGCCGACCATCATTGCCGACTTAGGGTGCGGCCCGCGCCGTCCGAGCCGCGTTTGGGTGATCACCATTTCAGCACGTCAGCCGCTATGATCACTAAGATTTCCGCTTCCGACACATATCGAACCGCTACGCCGGTAAGGGGAGGACGGACATTGGAATTCGACCGACCGTCCAGCTTTCAAGAGTGTGATGCGCGTGCGCCGTTAGCTTGATTACCTTGTCCACGTTGCGCCTCACCGTCGCAATCAGCGATGACATGGAAGCACGCACTGTTCATAGTATCAGCACCTCTATCATCGCTGTACACTTGCCACGCGACGTCCTTGTATTCGCCACAGCGCCACCGAAACCGCGGCTTAAAGAAGACCCAAACGCCGCGCCTTGACGACGCACTGCGTCCGGCTGGTCGTTTCCAACTTTCGCATCGCATTCTTGACATGAAAGTTGACGGTGTTCAGGCTCACTTTCAGGATCACTCCGATAGCCCAGGATGACTTCCCTTCCTCGACCCATCGCAAACACTGTCTTTCCCGTTCCGACAGCACAACCTCTTGCCTATCCGCCATGAATTTCTCCTGTAGTCCAGAGAACAGGAAAGCATCAGCAAATGCCATACCACTCAGTGGCGCCAGCAAACTGTCGGCGAGGCAGGACAAGTTGTTCGGCGATTGCCGCTCCATTCGCACGAGGCTGCCATCCTGCTGTAGCCCTATCGACGGGCTTTCGACATTGTCGTCAATCCGACGGCAGCATTACGACATCCGTGGCTGTCGATATTTTCGTCTAAATCTATGTGAGCCGGATATCACCCTTTCCCTAAGCACTCCTCCCCCGAAGGAGTGTGGGAATTCTCTCTCGAGGCGTAGCACGGGCTCGCGAACCCAGGTCATTCATTTTGCATCCAAAGCCCTTCTTTCCAGCCTTAGGCGCGATGTCAATCAACCTATAGCGAAAGCTTTGCGTTCGGCGCGCCTCCTATGGCGATCATGCAAGCCTTTGCGGTCCCAATAAACTACCAATGCTGTTCATTGAGCGGCATCACGCCGAAAAAATATGAGCAGCGACGTTGGTGGCAATCTAGGTCGGCTTACAGGATCTATGCATGCAGCATCAAGCTAGAGGCGTTCGGTCCACCGCAGGTCAACGACGCGCGCGGCCCTCGCCTGTGGAAATGCTTCGTGCCCAGGACTGCTCGAATGATAAGCTCTCGTTTTGATGGAAGCCCATGATGGCCTTTCCGCCACAATCGCCCAGCGCTCAGGATTTAAGGGGCTCTGGGCTCTGGTCGGTCGATTGCCAGCTCGCTGAGCTATCGTGATGCCAATGAAGCTTCATGGAGCCAGCTCGTCCAGAGCGTCGAACGTATGGTGGACTCGACAGAGCTAGCTGTGCTCGTTGACGGGGATGGCAGCTTCGGCAGTTTCAACAATGCTCGCCTCCTCGCACGCAAGCTTCGTCAGGCTGGCGCGGCGCGCGTCTCGCTTGAGGACAGCTGCTTCCCGAAGCTGAACTCGCTCATTGGTGAGCGGCCTCCGCTCGCCTGGATGAATTCTGCGGTCGTCTGCAGGCTGTAAAAGATGCAGTCGTCGAGAATCTTGTTCTCGTGGCCAGGATCGCGGCGCTGATTGCCGGGCACGGATTGAACGAAGTCATGCTCCATTCGATTGGCGCCTTGTGGTGCCTGCCGTCCCGCAGTAGGGCATCCAGGCGTCGCACCAGGTCGCCGGCCCGGCCGACGAGTCCCTGCCCGATCCGCTCGGCGTACTAAGGGTGCTGCGGACCCGGGCTTCGAGCTGCTTGCGGAAGGCCTCGATCCTGTCGAACATCTCCCCGATCTGATCGAAGATGCTTTCGATGGCCAGCAGGTCGTCGGCAGCGGCCATTCGACCGTCCTCGATGTCGGCTGCCATGCTGGAAGCTGTGTACTCCTCGGCAAGGACCTGCATGGTTTCCGGGGTGTAGCTCCGCGCGAGATCGACGATGGCGTCGCGGAAGCGGTACGGATGGTTAACGGTGAGGATGGACTCGAAATCCTTCAGCAGGACTCGACTAACTCCTCGAAAAAGGCTGCCAGCCGGGTAGCGACTGTTTTCGACTCCATGACGGTCCGTCGGACGCGCTTCAGGTCGGCCAGAATGGCCCGCAGGCGCTTAGTGAACTGGTCGGCCTGATTGCGCGTCTCGCGTACGGCGAGCGCGGGCTTCGCGCTGCTTGCGGTCGGTGATCTCGGGCCTCAGTTTTTCGACGGCCTCCGTTGAGGCGGATTTGCACGATCAAGCCGCCGAATCGCTCGAGAGATGTTATTGCGGCTCGCGAGCCGCTCCGGAAAACCAGACCTTTCTCAAAACAGAAGCGAGCCGCCGCGAATACTATTGCTAGAAGACCTACGCGCCCTCGGTGGCGAGGGACCGACGAAGACGACCCTCAATATGTCTGTCCGACCGATGATCCCGAGATTGCCAACGCGCGGAAGCTTTCCAGCGCACCAAGATTGGCTATAGCGCGCGACGCGAGCTGGCAGCGAAGTTGAGGCGGGCCGGCTACCCTGCTCCTCCCCACATGGAAGGTGTCGTCGTCAACGAACTCGCACGCGCGGGACTTTTCCGGATTCGCGCCACGCTCGTCGGTTCGATGGCCTATCGGACATACAGCGGCGTAGTCGGCCTCAAGCTGCCCGACGAGCTCGTGACGACCGAGGATATGGACATCGCGAAATTTTACGGCATCTCGATCTGGATCGATGAAAGCATGCCCGACATCGAAGAGATCCTGAAAAAGGTGGATCCGACATCTGCGCCCTCATTCTCCCCCGATGAAACCAAGCTGTTCAGCGGTTTTGCCAATGCCACCGGCTCAAGGTCGAATTCCTTACACCAAACCGTGGCGACGAGGACTACTCCTCCAGACTGACGCAGATGTCATTGGGGCCGTCCGTAGGAGCGCAGGTGTTGCGGCTCCTAGACTAACTGATCCATGAGCCCATCCGCCCTCTTGTCTTGCACGACGCCGGCGTGCCGGTCCTTGTACCGGCCCCGGAGCGCTATGCCGTCCACAAACTGATCATCGCGACCAAAAGGAATGTGTTCTTTGCGGATAAGTCAAAAAAAGAGATCAACCAAGCTGGCGCGCTCATTCAAGCATTCAATGCCGTCAAACGTAGTAGCGACTTAGGCTTTGCGTGGATGGAAGGGTGGGAACGCGGAGCCAGATGGCGACGACGGCTTGGTGTTGGCGCCCTGCGTCTTTCGGATGACACTTTCAAGACGCTCGAAGGGCGTCGCCGAAGCGGCCAAACTCGACGGCAAGCCTGCAGAGGAGTACGGGCTTACGGGAGGCAAGGAAGGTCTTCTGGCGCGCGTTTCAATTGCGAATCCGACGGCGTCGCCAACGCCGTGATGCCAATTCGACATGTCGACGAGGCTCTCTCGCCCATCATGGGCGACGGCCCCCGGAAGCCTTGAGCGCAGATGTGCAGCCACGTTTTCCGGCGGTGAGGCGGCTCGGGTTTGTCGCCACATGCGTCTGTTCCTAGCATTAGGTGAGCGCGCCGTGCGTCCGCGGTCTGGTGAGCTCGCCGCCAGAGCGACCATGCGAGAACACGGTCGATTGAGATGCGCCGTTGAGCGAGCTTGATAGCGATGCGACGGGTTTCCTTGGTCGACCAGCGACGCCGCGCACGATCGAAGATGCCCGGATCGAGGCAGTAATCGTCCGCACCCTTGAGACGAAACCGCCCAACGCCACTCACTGGAGCTCGCGCAGCATGGCGAGGGCCAGTGGACTGTCGGTCTCGACGGTACAGCGGATATGGCGCACCTTCGGCCTGCAGCCACATCGGTTGGAGACCTACAAGCTTTCAAACCATCCTGACTTCGTCGCCAAGGTTCGCGACGTCGTCGGCTTCTACGTAGTCCCGCCCGAGCGAGCCATCGTGCTGTGTGTCGGCGAAAAGCCGCAGATGTTGGCGCTGGATCGGAGCCAACCCTCGTTCCGCATGCGACCTGGTCAGGTGGAACACCACAGTCACGACTACAAGCGCCATGGCACGACATCGCTATTTGCCGCTCTCGACATCGCAACCGGCCGGGTCATCGGCAAGTGTTACGGGCACCACGGGCCACAGAATTCCGCAAGTTTCTGATGAGATCGAAGTCGCCGTGCCGGATGATCTGGACGTTCATCTCGTCAAGGACAATTAGGCAACCCATAAGACGCCGCTGATCCGTAACTGGCTGGCCAAAAGACCGGGCTGGCAAGTCCATCTGACGCCAACCAGCTCATCCTGGCTCAATCAGGTCGAACGTTTCGTTGCCCTCATCACCGAGCGCAAAACCAGGCGCGGCATCTACCGCAGCGTGGCGGAGCTACGTACTGAGATCGCGTCCTTCATCGAACAGCACAACGCCGACCCCAGCCCATTCCGATGGACCAAATCAGCTGACGACATTCTCAGCTCCATCGAACGCTTCTGCCTACACTGTGTCAGCCAAGGCCTTAAAGGCCATGAACTTCTGGTTTAGGACACTAGATTATGCGCGATGTCCCGCGTACGGATTTTCGCCCGAAACGTCCGCGCACCTATTGCTGCGCCGATCGCGGGCAATTTCCAGAGGAAAATGAACTCCCAATGCAAGGCTGTCGAGTGGCGGTGTGCTGCCCCCGGCGCGCTCGCGAAAATTTCGCGCTTCAGGCTGCGGTCATGTACCGCAGGTGATGATCCCGCAGCTGAGGCGGTTATCCCGGCATCGCTGTCTTCAGCAGCACAGCAGCTGCGATGGAAGTGGACCCAAGGCGACATGGGCTTGTGCATCGGGAAAAACGCTCTTGGTCAGCTACTCGTCAGCGAAGCGGTTTAGCCAGGAAGGCTGCGCATTCTCGACTCTTCTATCGGAGATAAAATATGACGGGCATCGGCCGAGCTGGCAAATCGTACGTTGGAGCTGCAGGAGCCGACAGCACTGGGGTATCGAGCAGTTCGAGCCTGGAGTTCGGCCTCGTCCCTGGGGAACGCAGTCAATCTTTCGAGGCCGTCGTGGAGCGGATGCGCTCCGGGCCTCAAGATAGAACCGCGCCGCTCGTGAACCGGCAACCAACTTCGGATGTGGCGGCGCCAACACGAGATGAGGTTAAGGCAGCAAAGCGAGCGTTGGACTGCCTGCTTGAGGACCTTAATACTTGTCGTAGGGCAGCCACGGGCGGCCGGACCTTGTCCGAGAGGCAAGAGCTGATCGATCAAGTCGTCAAAGCAGGCTTAGCAGTTCTGGACTACTACGCTGCTCTGCCCCCAGGTTTGGCGCGGCGCATTCTGCCCGACCATCGGGCTCGCCAGCTCCGCGATGAGACGCTGGGCGCGGCCGACGAATGTAACGCCGTGGCTGCTGCGATTTTCGATGACCTGGAGAAGAGCAGACATAAAGCAGCAGCCCTGCTCGGCAGGATCATCCGCACCGCTTCGCCTGACCAGCTGAACCGCGTGCTTTCAGGCGTGGAGCCCTACTATGAGCACTGCATGGAGTGGTGGAGAAAGAGGGCATTGCGCTCGGAGCGGATGCAGTCCGTCTGCGCGGCTACTGCCGACCTACCAAGCAGCACGCCCGAGTTGCGGAAGTCCGAAGAGGCCGCGCTACGACTGCATACCGGCTATGCACTCAACACGAAGTACAAGTATCTGGAATCGCAGATCACTCTCGCGCAGCTCTCCCTAGCGAGCAGGTTGGGACCAGCCGTCAGAGACGCCCTTATCGATGGAGACGGGCGAGTGCGTCTGCTCGGGACCTTCATCGAGGATGTTGTTCCGGCATTCGCCTCGACGGCCGAGGCCGTGATGAACCGCAACGGAGCGCCGCTTGACGCTGAGCACCGCGACGTTCTGGAAGGAGTCATGGAGCGGCTTTCGGAATTTGCATCAGGAGTGAGCGGCATGGTTGCCAGCCTGACGGACGCCGGAGCGGGAGCCGATGTTCCGTTAGAATTGCTGGACCAGATAGTGGAAGGTGCGTGGCTTACAGCGGACGAAGTCATGCGGCTGCTGGCACTTCAGCCAAAGACACCCGCCACGATTGAACCGCCGGCTTGGGCTGTGCTGCCGGAACATACTGCCGGGGTGGCCGAAGGCACTGCAGCGCGCAGGAAGGGCAAAGGCAGGCGCGCAGCGGCCGCAGGCGAGGGGAGTTCGACAGCTGGGGGCGCTGAGCCGCAGCTCGCCGGGTCCGACGCTGGCACGGGCTCAACACGCAAGGTTATCGTACTCTCGGATTTGGGTACAAAGAAACTCACGAGCGCGGAGGAGGCCCGCGCGCGGGCGTCATCGTCGGCGAGCGGAAACCTGACGATGTGGCAGGCTCCGCCCTCCAGAGAAGCGCTGACGGGACTGCTCAAGCGATTGGACGAACTTTTGCAGTTCGATCTGCCCGCTCAGCAAAGCGCCGTCTCGCAAGCGCGTCAGATGAAACCCGAGGACGCCGACCACGTCCTAAATATCGTCGTCGAGCGCCTCCACCGACAGGCCGCCGAGATCGAAGCCTGTGTAGCCGCGTTGGAGGAGCCTCGTCGAAGTGGCTTGCTCACGCCCGCGCAAGTGCCCGAAGTGCACGACAAGATAGTCCGGCTCAAGACGATGTATTCCGAGGTGCAGGGACAGGCAAACTCATTGAAGAGGCAAAGAGCCGCGATCATGATCGATTGCATGAAGAGCTACGGCTTTCCCTCGCAGAAATACCTTGAAGCGTTGCGGGCGGCCGGGGAGTTGGAGCCTCCGGATCCTCCGCGCGCGTTGAGCGGCGATCCGGGGACGCTGTTCGAGATTAAGCTGCGGCCCAAGGCACTGCGCAACGGTGCGACGGCGAATCCGATGTGGGTGCACATCCATACGAAGCGGCCGGTACATGCGTGGCATTTGGCGACGGCGGCTGACGCCGAATTCGCCGCTTGCCATGTGAAATCCAATGAACAGCGCGGCTACAATCGGCACTGGCAGAGCGCGCGAGCCGCGATGGGGCACGAAAACGTCGTGATCCACCGCGGCAAGCTCACGCCTGCATTCTGTAGGTCCTTGTTGAACAACGCAGTTGGCACGTCCGACGTCAGATAATTTGAGACTGATTAGGCTTTTCGCGAAGAGAGGCTCTGGGCTCATCTAAGTTAGCATTACAGTTTCATTTTTCGTCCGAGGTGAGCGCGGCGAGCGTCGGTCTGGTGAGCTCGCCGCCAGAGCGACCATGCGAGAACACGGTCGATCGAGATGCGCCGTTGAGCGAGCTTGATAGCGATGCGACGGATTTCCTGGATCGACCAGCGGATCAGGAACGATGTTTGGTGCGCCGGCGTCGCGTTTTTTGAGCGCTGGCTCAGCATTGGCCCGATGACGGATGACGGCCATCAAGGCGAAGGCCAGCATGACGAGTGAGACATGGCGATGCCAGCCATGCCAGGAGCGGCTTTCGTTGTGATCAAGGCCGAGCTCGTTCTTGGCGGTTTCGAAGCTGTCCTCGATGGGCGAGCGATGGCCTTCTACCGACACCAGCTTCTGCATGGAGGTGCCCTCGGGGCACCAACTGGAGAAGAAGGCCAAGCTGCCGTCGGCGATGTTGCGGCGGATCAGAAGACCCCGCGTCCATTCCCCGGCAAGGTCGTCGTTGTATTCACTGACGTCGAGATCGGCCCAACTCGAGATAGGCCCTGTCGTGCCAGCGCGGACCTTTGGTCCCTCCGCCTGACGGCGGCGCCAGGCGTTCTTGGGAAGGTTCTGCGCGATCGCGGAGGCGGTGCCGGCGACAGGCTGCGGCTTGCCCCAGGAACGGAACACGTGATTGGAAGCAACACTCAGAACATAGCCTTTGCCCGCCTCGCGCAGCAGGGTTTCGATCTCGCCCGTGCCATACACGCTGTCCGCCGCCACGAACGAGAACGGCGCCCTTGCGGCGATTGCACGAGCGATCATTCGACGCGCGATCTTGGGCTGGGTCGCAAAGCCCACATCGCTCGGTACATGCGGTGCCTTCAGGCGAGCGGGGGCGTCCGTCCATTCCTTCGGCCGGTAGAGCGTGCGATCGATGAAGGCATGGCCATGCCGCGACACATAGGAGGCGAACACTCCGATCTGGCAATTGGTGATCTTGCCCGCCGAGCCAGTGTACTGGCGTGCGACGCCGCACGACGCCTTGCCCTGTTTTAAAAACCCGGTCTCATCGATAGCCAGAACCGCGTCCTCATCGGCAAACGTTTCCAGCGCGTACTCACGCAACAATGTCGCGCAGCGTGTCGGCATCCCACTGCCCCCGACCCCAGGATCGCCTGCTGGCGCCACGGGCCTGGATCGCCGGCCGCTTCAGCCCGCATCCAACCCGTCTTGCGCGGCTCGTTACCCAACAGTCCGTCGAGAAACCGTCACGCCGAGGCCGCCACCCGCTCCTGCGTAAACAGCGGACGGATGCGTTGCCTGGCATCTCGCAACGAGGAAGCCCGCAGCGTCAGCGTATCTTCAACCGACGCACCACCAATGACCAGATCCCGTATCATGGTCACCCATGGATTCAGAGCTCACCGAAAATAGCAACTGTAATACTAGGACGATAGGGCTGCTGCGCCTTTCGGCGCTGGCTCCGTTTGCTTCAGGCGATCTAGGTAGCCGCGTGCGCGCGAAATCACCGCCTCGACGACCGTGTCCAGGACGGGATCGCCGCGGGCAGGCATGGCTTCGACTTCGGCCTTGGCCACCATTGCGTGGTGCGTCACGGCCTGAGCAATCTCGGAGACGCGACGGATCGTCTGTGTTGGAGAGAGCTTGCAGTCGATGGCGAAGCGCTCCCAGTGGTTTCGTCCAAGCTGATCAGCCTGCTTCTGCCCGCCGATCTTCTGCGCCATGTTGCGTGTGATCTTCGGATATGGCGCCGCACAGATGATGTCGTAGCCTGGCACCATGGCGGCGCCGCGCGCCGATAGCATCAGCGAGTAATTTTTGGCATGGGAATCCGTGTTCCACACCATTGGATTGAAGATGGCAAGGTCGACGAAGCGAGCGGTCTCCTGTGCTGTCATGTGGCGCTGGGTCACGCCGACCATGTCGGCCAATGATGGTCCTTTTAGGCCTCTATCGTTGTTCTGGTACTTGGCAGCTGGCGGTCGGCCCAGGGCTTGGCAGAAGTCCTCCTGATGCAGCCGCCGCCACCTCTTGCCGTCATGACGGCGGTCATAGCGCTCAACCAGCAGGTAGCTACGTTCGCCTGCCGTCCCGGTCGTCACCTTCGGCGTCGGGATTCCGATCATGCGCGCGAGCGTCAGGCAGAATGCCTCGTTCTGGACGGCGCCAGGCAAGCGCTCGCCATCGGGCTTGATGATGTGGGTCGATGGCGCGCCGTCGATCGGTATGTACAGGGTGTCGCCATCCAGAGCGACGGCGAGCTTCGTCTGCACACCGGCAAGCGACATCGACACGCCATCTTCGCCGACGAGGAAGGGCTTGTGGGGTAGCTCATTGAGGATGCGCTCGAGCGCGGCCTTGTCGGGGATCTCTCGCCATTTTCCGGCGATCAGCCCGGTGCCCGGCTGTCCGACGGAGAGCGCGCCGGCGGTGTCGCGGCCCATCTCGGCAAGAAGGCCGATGACATCGGCCGGCGACTTGCCGAGCATATGACCTACGATCCCGAGAGTTGCGTTCTCCGGCAGCAGATTTGCCGCCCATGACAGAATTGCCGAGGCATCGTGCGACGCCCGCGAGAGCGGCATGGTGAGCGACACAGGGAAGGCGCCGGTCAGCCCGCGCCAGGATTCGGCATAGGTGAAGCCTGACGCTTCGTCGGCGGTCGTGATCCAGCCGACCTCTCGCGTCTCAAAGTAGACGGGAAGACGGTCCATGAGGCTCCTCCTCGTCGCTGTCGGGAATGTCCGGTGTCTCGGAAGTGTTCGCGCGGCGGGCTTGGGCATCCTTGAGAACATCCTCGATGCGCAGCCCGAGCACGTTTGCCACGTGCAGGCTGCGCCCGAGCTGACACGTGCTTTTTCCGGCCTCGAGGTCAACGATGAAGCGCTTTCCTGTCCCGCCCACCATGGCCAGCTCGTCCTGCCGGAGGCCCTGGCGTTTGCGTTCTGCCTGGATGAGGCGACCGAATGCTGCAGCGAACTCGGCGGCTTGGCGCGCGACACCGGTCTCGCCAGGAGCGTCGTTTCCGCCTGAGAGGGGAGTGCCCTTTGGACGCGTGTTCATAGCTCTCTCGTCGTAAAGTTACCGAACGGGAACTTTATGAGCTGAAACGGCGGGTGTCCAGCGAAAAGTTACCGAGCGGGAGTTTTTCGCTCAGTTCCATGGTTGAGAGGCAAAAAGTTACCGAACGGGAACTTTAACCCCAAGCCGGGGGTGGGGCGACCCAGAAAGTTACCGATCGGGAATTCTGCTGCCAATACCAACTCTGTTCTTTGAAAATCGATGACGACCCGAGGGAATCCCCGCTCATCCCGTCCAGCGAAACATGGTCCTTGGCGTCCCCTCGATGTGGCGACCTCCTCACGTTCGGCGAATGAGGTAGCGTCCTAATAGAGGTTTTGACGATCGCGATAAATGTGTCGGGGTCATACCGCCCGCTCGTGCAGTTGGCAGATTGTGCAACCCTGCGCGAACGCTTTCTCACCGCGGAAAGACAATCATTTCAGACCCATCAATAATCGCTGTCGATTTGGATCTATGCTGCGTGAGAACGATAGCACTTTACCTGAGTTAAGTGCCGCGCGCGCTTCGCAGCCGGGGCGGCAGCCAAGGCGACTGCTGCGTCACGCTGTGCGTCGATTGGATCTGCCGTTCCTGCGTCGCCGCGGCCTCTGACGGCGACTGCGCGGAGGAATAAGCAATTGGTCGCATCCGTGACCGCTTGCGTAGCGACTTCGCCGTACGAGAAATAGATGGTTGCTCAGGGAGCTCAATGCAGGCATGGCGCGGATTGACTATCCTCAAGGAATCCCATCTAGCAACTTACTTCCAGCTCGTCATGTTGTGCTTGGGACGCCAGGAAATCCGCTCGACAGCGGTCGAGGCTGTTCAGACCGGTAATTTGCGCATCTGACGAGCTTCATCGAGTCCGCCCACCCTCATCAGCTCTCTCGCCTTGCGTTCCATGAATTCAGCTGAGCAAACTGAGGAGTTGAGATAACCAATGGTCTCTAGTCTATCGGCTTCGATCAGCCCGTCCGCCGAACTTACTCAGAACAAAGCCGCCTCGATGCATAGGTGTATTCAAGGGCGAGTTGACGCGCATCTTCCATGAGATTGGCCGCGGCGCTATGTCCGCCGTCGATGTTCTCGTAATAGAAGTAAGGCTGGCCCAGCGCGGCGAGCTTCGCGGCAGCTTTGCGGCCGTGCGCTGGATGCGTGCGGTCGTCCTTGGTGGAGGTAAGAATTAAGGGAGCGGGATAGGTCTTGCCCGCCACCAGCTTCTGGTATGGCGAGTAGCCTTCGATCCACGCACGCTGCTCGGCAATGGCGGGGTCACCGTACTCGCCGATCCAGGAGGCGCCCGCGCCCAGCTTGGTGTATCGAAGCATGTCGAATAGCGGCACCTCGATGATCGCCGCGTTGAAGAGCTCGGGACGCTGGGTGATCGCGGCGCCAACGAGCAGGCCGCCCTGGCTGCCGCCAATCGCGCCCAGCTGGCGCGGACTAGTGATCTTCCGACGGATCAGGTCCTCGGCAACGGCAATGAAATCATCCCATGTCGTCTGCTTCGTTGCCGCCTGGGCCGCTTGGTGCCATTGTGGACCAAACTCACCGCCCCCGCGCAGGTTCGCAACGACATAGGCATTGCCCTGTTCGAGCCATAGCCGCCCCATCGATCCCAGATCAGAGGGCAGTTGCGACTCCTTGAAACCGCCATAGCCATGGAGAAGTGTCGGGATCGTGCCGTCAAACCTTGCGTTTTTGGGCCGCACCAGAAAATAGGGAACTGACGTGCCATCACGCGAAATGGCCTCGAGCTGCTCCACCACATGGTTCGACGCATCGAAGGCAGAGGGTGCCTTCTTCAATTCCTCCAAGCTTTTGCGTTCGGCATAAAAAGACCAAACTGAGGTTGGTCTGAGATAGCTCGAGACGGTGAATATGACCCGGTCGGCTTCATCGTAAGTGGCTGACAGGCTGACATTTGTATCTTCCGGCAGCGGGATCGGTGTCGCCGACCAAGCTCCCTGATCGTACTTGTAGAGGAACGCTTTACTCTGAACGTTCTCAAGGATCGTCAGAATCAAAAAGTTCCTTGTGTGAGTGAACTCGCTCAGTGCCTGCCGGGGCCCAGGCTGAAAGACGAGCGATGGTCTGGCGCGCAACGGATCCTGTTTCCATTCATCGAGGTCATACGAGATCATCGAGCCGGCCGTGAAGCGGATGCCCTCGGACGGTATCCAGTCCTCATCAAGTTTCACAAGCAGGCGGCCGCACGCGAGCGTGGCGATCTCGGCCTTCTTCGGCAGATTGAGCTTGATGGGCCCATCGGGGCGGAAGACCACATACTCGGACTCGAAAGTGCTGATTGCGCGGGCGGCGCCGGTCGCATGAATATGACCCTCGCTGTCACGAAGCACGAAGGGGGACGCCCCAACGTCGGTGGGCTCGCCCCGAAAGATCTCGCGAGCCTCACTGAGCGGCTGAGCACGTTTGAGCTCCTTCACCACAAAAGCGTAGCCGGCTTGCGTCAAAGTCCCCTCGCCCCAGTCCCGTGCAACAAGGAGGGTGTCACCATCGACCCAGCTGACGTCCTGCTTGCCCTCGGGCAGATGAAAGCCGTCCGCGACGAAGGTCTTGGCGGCGCGATCGAACTCTCGTATGGACACGGCATCCTTTCCGCCATCGGAAAGACTAATCAGGCAACGGCGCTCTTCAGGCGGAAGGCAGCTGCGACCTTGAAAGACCCAATTTCTGTTTTCGGCGGCAGCTAAGGCGTCCACGTCGAGAATGGTTTCCCACTTTGGGTGTTGGCTACGATCGCTCTCACGCGTGGTGCGCCGCCAGACGCCGCGCACCTGATTCTCGTCTCGCCAGAACTGCTCCAAACCGCCCCCTTCGAATGGAACATCTGCGATCCGATCTTTGGCCTGCAGGATGGAGAGCGCCTGTTCGTAGAAGCGCCGATAGCGAGGATCTGACTGAAGCACCCCGAGCGTCTTCTCGTTCTCGCCGCGAGCCCAAGCCAACGCGCCTGGCCCTTCCATCTCCTCAAGCCAAAGGAATGGGTCGTCAGTCACCGCCGCATCCGTTCGCTCCTTTGAAAGCGCCGTGGACGTGGCGCTAGCAATCGAAGGCAACACCGCGGACAAGAGTGGTGGCGTGTTCATGGACTTTTTCTCGATAAGATCGGCGGGCCACGCTGGCCGGCCCTGGCGCGTCAGGCAGACGCGGCGGAAACCGTGCAAGCGCATGACATAGCGCGGCTTGCGCTATGTCATGCGCCGCTTACTGCAAGCTGCGTGCCGGCTAAGGAGTCGCAAGTTTCAGCCGTTCGGGGGCTGCACGGCCATGTTCCGTTGCCGCCATTGGTTGCCAAGCGGACATCACAGCCTGTCGGCGGACAGCCTGTGAGACAGCGCCAGCTTTTTTCGATCTTCAGTGGCAAGACTGGGACGCAGCGATGCTGCTTACCTCCGCATGCGAGGTTCTCCTGGTTGGCGTCACCGGGCAGACTTGTCGACGGGCATCATCAGGACAACGATCAGCGCATTGATCAGCAGCCAGATCGACATCATGCCAAGGTGGTATGCATGGCGATCTCGACACCTCGGCTGCAAGCATTGCCTAGTTGGAGGAGCTTTTTCCTTGCGCAACATGCGAAGTCACACCGATAACTCGGTTCGTTAACTGATTGCCGGGAGAATTGCGCTCGAGACAAGGAGAGTAAAAATGCCCAAGAAACGGCCTACGCTGCAACACCTCTTGGCGGTTCAAGGCTCGTGCAACCCTCGCTGCGAACTGTTCCGTGACGGTGCTGTTGCGGCCTAGAGCAAGCGCCGCTTTCCGCCGCGGAGCGATCAACGGGCACCAGCGCGCCGACTGGCGCCGCCCCCCCTCGCATCAGCGTCGTTTAGGCATAGAACATGAATTGATTGTATCGCCCCCATTCTGGTGATGGACCACTCATATGATGCCTTGATTTCCTAGGCCTGCGCCGTGCGCAAGAACCGCGTCAGCGCCAAAGACCTGGATTGCTCCTCTGTCCTGCTACAGAAGTCTGTCATCCACCGTGCTATGCTTTTCGTTCGGTCAGTCCTCTCGGGCACCGAGCTCTTGTCCGCGATGACCATGGCGTGAAGCTGTCGCCGCTGGCAGATCCCAGAGTATGTCCTGTGTATGGTTCAGTGGGGCCACTAAAGCGTCAAAGGCCGACATCACGGCTCCATAGGGCAGCCTCCTTCAACGCGGCATCAGCGGGATCGATCTCGTTATAGGCGGTCAGCGCCGAGGCATAATCTTGATACAAGGGGATTTGAGCCTCGTTGGTCCAGCCCATACCGAGATGATGGACTCGGGCTCCTGGTTGACCATCGAGACGGTCCTCCACCTCGCCCGACCCAACAGCATCGGAAGGACCTGCACTTCGCTTAAGAGAATCTTTCTTCAAGCTGTCCCGGCCCGCAACCTTGGCCCTGTCAGGTGTGGCCCTGCGCGGTTATACAACTGCGCATCAGAACACCCATCTGGCTATGTGATTGAAGAGAAGAGATTTTGTTGAGCGGGATGCGATCCCGCGGGGTATTTTGGGTTCTGTCGCGCTCGTTCGGCGATAGATCGAGCAGCAGTTGTTATCAGCGAGGTGCGGGCGAAGATCCAAGGACCATCCGGAAGAGGATGGATGGATTCGATCTCGCCGGCTTCAGCGGCCAGCCGGAGCGTCTTGGGCGCGATCTTCAGGAGCTTTGCGGCGTTGCCAAGGTTGAGCCATGGCTCGATCCCGTCCTCGGCAGGCTTGAACACCGGGATGTGGTAGTTCGAGCGCATTGATGTGACGCGCTCGCGGGTCCAGCGATTGCCGTTGCCGGTCTTGAGGCCGTTGCGATTGAGGAGGCCGGCAATCAGATCGTCGCTGGCGATCAGCACCAGTTGACGCACGGCCTGGACGATATCGGCCGAGGTGCTGTTGCGCTGTCCGCGCCGGCGCTTCGGCAAGCGCAACTCGCTGTGGGCGCCCCCCACCCAATGAACGATGAGAACGATCTCCGAGGCCGCGTCGTCGATATCGGCCACGACCTCATGGATGAGGGTGCGCACAATGCGCTTCTTAAGACGAGCATCCGTCGTCCGCGCATCCCAGACCGTTTTGAGGTTCGAGGCCAGAACGCCGAACGAAGCTGGATCAGCAAGGGGTGCGGGCGTCGCCACATCATGCATGGCGATCTTGGCCTCAACCTCCGCCGCGTGAGCGAGCGCCCTGTTCCAGCGCGCTTCCAGCTCACTGGCCACCAGCCGGTTCGCGGGATCAGCGGCATCGTATTGCCGGAAAGCCCTGTCGGCGGCATAGCGCGCCGCTTCGAGGTCGCGACTGAGAGCATCGCGTACCTGATCGCGCCGCTCCCTGGCTCCCTTGGCGGCAGCGGTTGCGGCGGCGACAGCGCCCGGACCGACGACTCCAAGCAGCGATTCCTCGATGGCGTCATCGACGCGCAGTCCGCCGAAGGCGATGCAGTGGGCCCCGCCATTATCCATCCAGGCACGGCTGCAGCTGTAGCGCGGGATATGGTTTTCCATGCCGGAGTAGCGGAGTGTGAGCTTACGACCGCAGCGCTTGCAGCGGATCAGACCGGCCAGCAACGCGTCACCATGCTTGGGCGCGCCGTGATGCCGACTGGTGGGAACATTGCTGCTGACCATGGTGCGAATCGCCTCGAACTTCTCCCAGCTCACATACCCTTCGTGAGTGTTGGGCTTCAGCGTCAGCCATTCGTTCCGCGCCTTGCGGCGGATCTTCACGCGCACGCCCGCGGTGCCATATCCCGCCGCCACAGCTGTCTTACCATAGGCATAGGCGCCGCCGTAGACCGGGTTCTCAATGATCCGGTGGATGGCAGAGTAGTTTGGTCGCCGCCAGGCCGTGTCGCCGTTGGTCTGCTTCACCGGAAGATCGAGATTGTACTCGTGGAGCCAGCAGAGCGCCTGACGCGCGCTTCCCAGTTCCTCGACCTTGTCGAACACCAGCTTGATCGCCTCCTGGACACGCCGATCCGGGTCTTTCTCATAACGATCGCCGGCCTTCACGAAGCCGACGGGCGCTGTCACAACCAACTCGCCCCGGCGCGCCTTCTCGTAGCGTGCCGAGAGCGAGCGCTGGCGCAACAGATCCAGCTCGTACTCGTTGAGGCTGCCCTTGAGCCCGAGCAGCAGGCGGTCGTTGCCGTGTCTTGGCGCATAGATGGTCTCTTGATCGACCAGAACGGTGTCGACCACGCGGCACATCTCGATGAGTTGCTGCCAATCCCGGCTGTTGCGGGCGAAGCGCGAGACCTCGCGGGCGCAAACCGCACCAACCTTGCCAAGGCAAACCTCCGCTACCATCCGCTCAAAACCAGCGCGTTGTATGCCGCCGGCGGCTGAACGACCGAGATCATCATCGATCACTTCAACCTCTGACCACCCGAGAGCCGTCAGCCGGTCCCGCATGGCGTATTGCAGCGCGCTGCTCTCGCGATTGTGCAACACCTGATGGGCCGAGGATTGACGCACGTAAAGAATCGCCTTGCGCTCCAGATGATGAGGCCTGACCTTGTCAGAGATCATGATCGACCTCCTTCGCGGGCAGCGTTGCTGTCCTCGCAGCATGGTCGAGGATCAACTGCGTCATCAGGCTCGTGAGGGCCGCCCGGGCTTCCGCCGGCAACTCCAGCCATGCGGGCGCGCCGATGGCGCCGTTTGACAGGCCACTCCCGAACAGATCCATCTGCGGCTGCGGCTGCGGCTGCGGCTGCGGCTGCGGCTGCGGCTGCGGCCGCGGTTGTCGATTGTGTCGGTATCCGCTCCCTGGCATTGCCGTCTGGCGTGACATGAGTCGCTCCCCGATTCTGGTCGTGAGAGACTCTGGATGCGCTAGAAAGCAGGGCAGCTGATGACGTTCGACCCTTCAACGCCAGATCGAGAAGCGCAGAGAGCGCCGCAAGTGCATCGATGCTGACAAACGGCTGAGCTGCCAAAAGCTCGGCGTCAGGGCATGCTGCCCGATCGAACATCCATGCTGGAACCTCCAACCATCGATCCGCTTGCGATCCATCCAGAGAGCAGCGGAAAGTGACATCATCAGCCTTCCCGACCGTTCCATGAACGCAAACTCGGCGACCAAACCAGGGATGAAATCGATAAAGAACCTCGCGAAAAACGGTTTTGTGGGCGTTCTTGAGTCTTGTTGTACAACGATGCGCGACCACACTCGCAGGATGGAAAACGCCCTCCGAGTTCGCCTTCAGCTGTCACCCGCGCCGGAATCTGGCGCTGCGCTATGCCGAAAGCTCCGCCGCCAGCTCCCGTCGCTGCCACCACCCAACCGGGCAAATCCAACAGCCGGAGCGAACTCAGGATTGGATAAAACTTGGGGGCAAGGTCACAAGCCTTCCCTCGCTGGCTCTCCGTTCTCCGCACCCAGCGTCTCCGTCATCTCGGCTTCGAGGGTCTTCCTGCGGATCAGCGGCTTCAGGAACTCCTTGTCCGACCTCAACAACTCTTTGACTGCAGAGACATCCGTCTTAATCGTCGTCACGGTCATGGCGGGTCCAAGCTCCTCTACGAGCGGTGATCTTCGCAACCACCGGACTTGCCATGACCGCTTCAGCCGCTCAGCTTTTGCAGAACTTCCCGCAGGCTACCTCATAAACCTCATAAAAGTGTGCTCGATACTCCGCTCTGAGTTAGGACCCCGTGGGCTCCGCCGCGGCTGCTCGGTGCCGATCCTTTGGAGCATGGCCATCACCTGGGTGATGCCCGGCTCCCGCTGCGCGGGACGGGCATGGCCGGCGGTCTTACCGCGAGCGCTGGCGGCGAGGCCACGTTCTGCTGTCTGAATGACGTCCGGCGGACCGCACCGCATCGACGCAAAGTCTTAGAGGGTGGAAAGTGGTCTTCAGATTCGAGCCAGAAGCGGACGCGAAAAGGCGCTCTTGCCGGTTCGCTTTGACCTGGACCCTCGAGCTGACTACTGTCTCCGTACGTTTTTGGAGGTTGGTGCAACCGGATTACCGCCAGTCCGATGAGCTGCAAGCGAGAATGCCAATCGCGCGCAGCGCGGCAGCCGCCTTCGCGAGTGGAGTAATTGTCTCGACGGTTCCGATTTCGTTGCTGGGCATGGCGTCAATTCGTCGCAGCAGTCGCGCGAAGCTGCCGACTTGTCTGTCCAGAAGAGCGACGTCGACGTAGTCGCCCGGTTCAATACTAAGTAGGTACTGCGGCACGGTGACGAGCGCGATGTTTGGGATGCCCTTTAGGTAGAGCGGCTGGCCTTCGCCGAACTGAATGAGTGCGTTTGGGGCTGACACTCTCGGCGCTTGTCCGGTTGTACGCCACTCTGATTCGATAAGCGCCGTCAGCTCCGGATTGGAGGCCTAGAGCAGTTCGGGTTCGGGGTTGCCTGTCGGGCCATAGGTATTTTTGAGAGGATCGTCACGGTATTCCCGAGCACCGAGGTGCTCGATCACCAGACCTGCCACTGCGTGGCGATTTCCCGGACCACCGGCCCACCACTGCGGGTGGTCCCGCAACCAGCGCGAAGTGGCTTGGCCATGATCGGTGACCGCCGGGATTCGGAGGTGTCCAGCGGTTAACACGAAGACGGCTGTGCGTGCCAACGGTCGAGCGACAGTCTGGCGCGCGAGTTCGACCAAACCGACGTGGCCGTTCTCCTCGACAATGTTTGTACCGTCACTGTGGCTTACCACGAGCACAGTTTCGTGGGCTGCGCTGTTACCTTCCACGGCCGCCCATATTGTTCGCATAGTGCTGTCTCGCTCGATCACGGCGTCGACGACGAGCGTCGCCCGCATGGCCCGTGAGGCGGCGTCCAGCACCAAGTCGGCGTCGTCTCCAGCCACGAAGACCGCTGGAATGTTCTGGTAGGGCAACGTGAACGGTAAGTACTGTCCTTTGGCGTTGAAAATGCTTATGCCACGCCAGGCGAAGATCACCGCCTCAACGCCAGCTCGTCTAGCACGCGCCAGACCGAGGCCGGCGAACGTGGCAGGAAGCAGCGGCATAGTGGTCTTGCCCCATGCACGCGCCCGATCCCAAGTCTTGACCGCCGCATCAAACGGGAACTCCCGATTTCGGACCTCGACGACCGCAATTCCGCCGCGCGCTTTGGTCCATCGCGGTATTGGACCGCGCAATCTGTACAACTGCTTCTCGGTCCCTAGGGGGCCGGTGGTCCCGGAGTAGGGAAAGACCGAAGAGATCGCTATATCGCGCCCGTCGATCTTAAGACGCAGACCGTCGGGGTTTTCTGCAGCCATGCTCCAGCGATCGAAACGCAAGACGTCCTCGTGAACTCGCATACCGAAATCGGCCCACTGCTGTTTAACATGCTCTGCAAGTTGATCGTGGCTCTTTGAGCCCGAGATTCGGGAGCCAAGGGACTCCAAGTACATCAGCTCGGCGCGGATGGTATCGTGGTCCACGGCGAAGAACTCCATTCCGCGGATTTCGGCAGGGAGAAAGTGCCCCAACAACTAATATCTCTGCTCGGTCCGGAGGAAGTCGCCAGATTCGACGACTTCAGCGCGGCTGGTTCTTTTCTGCAAAGGGAACGCATCGGTATCTGCTCGCTTCTTTCGTCAAGCTAATTCTTGAACTTCGAGCCCTCCGTTACCATCAGCGCTCAGGATCCGGAACACACAATAGGCGCGCGTCGAACATGTTTGGCCGCTCCAGCCGCAAGCGTCAGAGTACAACGTGCAGGACGAACTGGCTTCATCCTGTGCCAACTACGAGGCGCATCGACATTGCCCTCAGTTGCCACGCCTGGCGCTCAAGCCGATGGTCATCCTTTACGCCAAGCGTCGACGCTTTACTCAGCCTTCATTTGTGCCAACGGATTTTCGGTAACATCGCCGGTGATTGGCGGCTGCTCAAGCACCTGAGCAAACCGCCCTAGGAGGTCGATCGTCTTCGGCGACATTTCCGCGATGGGACCAGGTACATAGCGTGCGACCAGGCAGGCGCGGCGGCGCTCCTCAGAGTCATCCAGCAGCAATGGCAGGGTCTCGATTGCTTGCTCCCGTTCCAAAGTGGCGATGATGGTCTGTTGGCGAGTGATTGTATCAGACGGTCAGAAGGGACCGAGCGGAACGGCTCGTTCTGCGTCAGGACGCGTGACCAGCGATCGAGACGATCGCGGCGGATACCGCCGCGATCGCTCACAAGCAGCGCCATCATGCGGATGACGGCCTCGATAAAGCCGCCGGTCGCGATCATCTTAAGCGCACACTGAACGTCCGGGCGCGACCTCAATTCTTCTGGCGTCATTTGCCTCGCCTGCACTTCGTAGCGATCACCAAAATAGTGCTGCAAAGGAGTGTTCCACATGCTGTGGAACGTCAGCTCATACATCATGTCGCGCAGGTCGCGCCAGTAGATCATCGCCTGTGCGATATGCTGCACATACAAGGCTTCCGCCAGCAGGAATGGATTATCTACTCTGGCCTTGGCTCGAGACTGGCGAACCTGCTCGCTTATGGACTTGAAGCCAGCCAGCATCAGATTTCGCGAAGAAATTAGCGCTCGCGACAGGCGCTCCGGGTGAACACTACGGCAAGCTTGGGCCGTGAAGGTCGTGACTGCAGCTCTGACGAAGGGGCGGGCGATTGTGTGATAGATCTGTGCCTGAAGTTCAGACGCCCGGTCAACTGCACCGAAAGGGAACTCATCGCGATAGTTGTCGTTCAATGCCCGGATGTCCTTGAAGCTGCGTTCGACTAGTTCAACACTGAAGCTTTTTCGTCCATCGTGTTCCTGAACATCTTTGACGCACATTTCGTAGAGGCCGGGCATTAACGCTTCGATTGCCTCAAGCGTGGTTGCAACTTGCCGGAACTCCCTATTGACAACTTTTGAAGAGACGAAGATGCCGAGGTGCCCGATGTCGTCATGCACCATATAGATAATGTGTTGGCCGCGAACGCGGATCTCCTCCTCGTCCTCGTAAACATCTGTGATCCAATTCAGAGCCTGCTGGGGCGGCGTCACTTTGTCGCCATGGCTGGCAAACACGATGATCGGCGCCCGGATCTGCTTGAGATCCACGTGCTGACGCTCCGATCCCAGGTAGGCCATGTTTTTGCCGAGCCGGTTGCCGATGAACAAGTTTTCGAGAATCCAGCAGATCTCGTTTTCGTGCAGCAAGCAGAAGCTGCTCCACCACTTCTCGGTGGCAAGAAAGCTTTCGCGCGTCGTATCCACGTCGCGGAAAAGCTCGGCGTACTTGAGGAACAGCCGGCGCTCGGGATTGAGCATCTCGAAATTATGTATGAGATTGGCTCCATCAAACATGCCCTGGCCAAGGTCGCACAGAAACATCGGGATCCAGACTCCGCCGAATATGCCGGCAATGTAGCGGAAAGCGTTGTCGCCGATGTTTCCCGACACAGCCGTCACCGGTGATCCATTGATGACGACGGGTCCTGTCAAGTCAGGGTTTGTTGCGGCCAGAACGAGGGTCGCCCAGCCTGCTTGGCAGTTGCCGATAATGGCCGGCAGAGGCGCGCGCGGATGCCGGCGGATCACTTCTCGAACAAACGCCGCTTCCGCATAGGCCACATCAGAGAGTTGCTGATCCTGCTCCGGATCGCGACGGAAGCTCACCAGATACACTGGATGACCTTCGCGCAAGGCGACGCCGAGCTGACTATCGTGCTCGTGGGCTCCCACACCCGCAGTGTGTCCCGCACGTGGAGGGATGATAACAAAGGGCCGACGACGGGAGTAATCGACCGTAACATCTTGCGGCGGGATGATGCGCAGCAATACGAAGTTGGACTTTACGGGAAGATCCCTTCCGTCCATGATCTTCTCGTACTCGTAGAAAAGAACCGGCTGACAGCCTGCCGCCTCATGTTCAAGGAAGAGGTCGCCGCTCTCCCGGAGAAGATCGATTAGCAATATAGCGCGCTCGCCCGCGTCGCGGGTGTATTCACGCCAGGCAACCCCAAGCTGTCCATCGTCACGCAGGTTCCGGAGATCTTTGGCCAGACGTTCGCCGCTTGCCAAGAGCTCGGGCAGGCGCATAAAGACCATTTCGCAGCCGCGCTTGACCCGCAGTATCCAGGCAACTTGTAGAATGTTGATGGTCTTCGCGCCCTGTTGGACCATGCGATCAGCGTGGAGTCTGAATGGGCTGCGGGTGAGCGCGTGCTCGAGTTCTGCATGTTGCGCTTCCATTGACTGGGCCAAGTTGGAGCGCTGGAACGAGTCAGACATGGCCTGACCTCCTCTGTTCTAGAGTCGATGCCGCCCCGTAGTGCTGATTCACGCTGTGGTGCCGGATTGCCTGTCTACGGCATCTTTCATCCGGCAAACTGCTCGCAAGCGAGGTCAGTGTGACCAAGAAAGCGTAACCTCAAGAGGACGTTTTGCGAGCAGGGGTGACTTTCCACGACGTTCCCGAATCGCTCTATGCAAAGTCGATGCCAGGCATCTTGTTGCTGCCGAGACGAAGTATGGCCAAGCAACTTCCGTCTTCCTGTTCTGCTGCACAGGTTTTGTCTGATCGAAAACCAACACTGGCAGAAATCAGACACTGCGGATCACCTTTGTTAGATAGCGGACGTCTGTACATTCCTTGCTGGCGTTTACACGAGCGTCGCGAGCCCGTGTAGCTGACACCCAAGCGAGAATGCAATGCTCGGCGTTGTGATTGGGAACAAACGTCAGAGACCTTAAGGCTGCCATCCATCAATTTGGAAGCGCCGCGGATGCGGTCGCCTACGGTTTTCAGCACTGGCGGTGCTGCGCCTCGCCTGGGCAGTCGCAGGAATCGCCGTGGGATTTGGGTTGCGCGCGAACAGAACGGCGATTTTTCGCGGTCTCTTCCTGAACCGCACCCACGCGTTCAAGTACGCGCTGTCCAAGAATGGCCATCATCCAGAAACCATCGTCGAGGTGTCGCGCGAGATGGAATTCGATGTTCCCGCTCATTTGCAGATCGTCGGCACGAGCTCCGCCAACTAATACATCGACCCCAATTGAGAACAGGAGACGAAATTCAATGCGCGCCAGCGGCTTCCTTCAATCTTGAAAATGAAATTGCAAGCTTCCCGGCCTTCAGACCCCAAAAGGTAGCAATTAAACCTTGCTCCGCTCCAAAATTGACTCCCGCTCAATGGCTTGGGCGGTTCTTCACGGCCGACTGTTTAGTGTTGTGGCGCCCAGTGCTGACCTGGATTGCAGCCTGGCAGCGGCGCTGCGCCTCGCCCGAGGCTAGCGTAAAGCCTATGTTTCCAGTGTGAAAGTCTCCTCGCGTGTCGCGCCGATCGACTGGAGGCGCCGCACGGCGCCTTCATTGCGTTGCCGCGCCGCGTATTGATACGAATTGACTGCTGCGTCCCGATCTTGTGCGGTGCCTCGGCCTGACATCAACGCGTCGCCCAGAGCAACCTGCGCTTCCGCCATGCCTCGCTCGGCGGCTCTCTGAAGCTATTCCGTCGCCTTCGTCACGTCAGCCTCGCGCCCCTGTCCCCTCCCGAGCATCACGGCGAGGTTGTACTGCGCAACAGTATGTCCCTGCTCTGCAGCGGCCTCATACCAGTTCACACCCTCTGCAAGATCCAGGCGCACTCCAGTACATAACGGCGAGCTGGAACTGTGCGGCTGCATGCCCCGCGCGCGCGGCCTTGGTCATCCACGATGATGCTGCTGAGCATTCCCCACGCCGCTCTTTCGGATCCAGATGGAGAAGTCCAAGCATGTACTGCGCCTCGACATAACCGGCTTCCCCCGCCCGTGTAAGCCATAGGATTGCGCCTAATATATCGGCGGCCCCTCCGAACTTACCCATCTTCAGCGCGCCCAGTTGAAACGCCGCCGGAGGATGACCAGCCTCCGCGGCCTCTCCCAACAAAGAGTGCTCGCGTGCAACGTTATCAGCAGACGCATCCTAATGAAGCAGGAAGACCGCATAGGCGGTCTTGGCGTCAGGATCTCCGCTACTGGCGGCCCTGCTCACATTCCGACGCCATTTCCTGATCTTTGGGAACGCCAGCGCCGGTCGAATAGAGCTTTCCGAGTTGCACCTGTGCGGCGCTGATGCCGCCATCGGAGGCACGTTCGAAACCATTTTATCGCGGCCTCCAAGTTGCGCTGAACGCCGGAGCCGTTGAGATAGAAGATTGCAACATTGAACGCCGCAGTGGCATGGCCATTTTCGGCCGCGCGCTCGAACCACTTCGCGGCATGACGAATGTTGGGCGAGACACCGACACCAGTCGCATAGAACCGCCCTACGAAGAATTGCGCCTGCACATCGCCCCGCTCGGCCGCCTTCTCATACCAAATCGCCGCCTCCCGCAAATCGGGCTCGGCATCGGCTCCGCTCGAATAGAATTCCGCGAGTGCCTGAATTGCCGGAAGATAATCCTTCCGCGCCGCCTTGCGCAGCGCGGTCTCGGCGCGATCGAGGTCCTTGGCGACGCCCTTGCCGCTGAACCGAAACAGGCCGATGTTGTAGAGTGCGATCGGATCATCATGCGTGGCGGCACTCTGGAATAGGCGAGCAGCCTCAGTCGGGCTCTCGGGCAAGCCCCTACCCTTCAGCGTCATGAATGCGAGCCCAATCTGCGCCCTCACGTGATCCTGCGCGGCGGCCTTGCCATACCAGATCGCAGCCTGGGCGAAATCGACGGGTACGCCGCGTCCCTGATAATAGACATCGCCGAGCGCGAACTCGGCAGGTGCAAACTTCTGATCGGCCGCCGCGTGATATCAACGAAGTGCAGCAGCGAAGTCCTTCGTGCACCCCTGCCCTTCGCTGTAGAGATGGAGTGCCCGACCGCATTGAAGCCGGAAGGCCTCCTTGATGAATAGGCTCGGCGCGATGCAATTCACGTTTCCGCGATGGCTTCCAAGGATAACAGCTTCTCTCACTAACTTCGAAAAGTACAGGGCTCAAGCGTGGTCGCACTGAAGGGAAGTGAAGGAGTACCATCAATCAGAAGAGTACCATCAATCATCAGCTTTAAGTAGACGATAGTTGGACAGCTGCAACAGATCGGCTTCATCAAATCGGCCTTGAAAGTTCCGCGCCCTGTATGTCGCACCGTCTGAACCAGCCCTAAAGGATATGATCGTACCGGCGTTTCCGAGAACGGCGTGACGCACCTCTGGTTCAAGCTGATGGAGGTATTGGTGGGCGACTGCAAGTGTTGAAACTCGTCGACGTAGACAAAGAACGGACGCCGTTCATACTCGGGTAGGTCGGCGCGGCTAAACGCAGCAAGCGCGAGCGTAGTGACGAGCAATCCGCCCAGGTGTACGAGCTGTCCTCACCGATTTGCCCTTTGGCCAGGTTCACCAGTAGTACTTTGCCCTCATCCATGATTTGCCGCACATGGAGATCATGCTGGGGAGCGGTTAGAAGTCTGTTGAGTATCGGATCTGAAAGGAAGGCGCCCACTTTGTTCTGGATCGGCGCCGTGCCGTCGGCACGGTAGCCAAACGAGAACCGCTCAAACTCTTTTATGAAGAACGTCCGAACCGACTCGTTTTTCAAGTGTCGCGCAATCTCGGCGCGGAACTTCCGGTCCGATAGGATGCGCATCGTGGCGTGCGGTTGCTCCTGCAGCGCCATCAAAACGTTGCGCAAAATGTGCTCCATGCGAAGGCCCCATGCATCCGGCCACATTTTCTTGAATACTTCGATGAAGCCAGAAGCAGCGAGCGCGATCCGATCTTCACGGACATGCCGCAGGGGATTGTACCCATACGGCTGGGAGGGATCGCACGCATTTAAGTAGATCACGTCTGATGAGCGTCTCGTGGAAACCTGCGCCACGACGCGCTCCACCAAGTCGCCGTGAGGATCGATAAGAGCGATTCCACATCCGCGCTCGATGTCCTGAAGCGCCGTCGTCTCGATTAAAGTCGACTTTCCGGTACAGTCTTGCCAATGATGTAAAGGTGCGAGAAGCGGTCTTCGTCAGCCCGACGAGATCAACGATCCACTGACGGATATCCTGCGAGCGGGCGCGCAGCAGCTTTTGGCGCAGGCGATCGAGGTCGAAGTCGCGACGTTTCTTGCCACGATGAAGGACTTGAAGCCGGCCGATGGGCGCGCCCGCGTGGTGCGGCACGGTCGCGGCCCGGCGCGAACGACCGGCATCGGCCCCGTCGAAGTCGCACGGGCGAAGATTCGGGACCGCGGCGCGGCCGGCGATGGCGAGCGGATCCAGTTCAGCTCGGCGATTCTGCCGCTGTGGGCGCGACGGACCAGGAGTTTGGACGCGCTGTTGCCGGTGCTCTACCTGCGCGGCATCTCGACCGGCGACTTCCAGGAGGCGCTGACGGCCCTGCTGGGTAAGGACGCACCGAACCTGTCGCCAGGGGTGATTTCCCGGCTGACGGCCGAATGGCAAGGCGAGTACGAGCGTTGGCAGAAGCGCGATCTGTCGGCGCGGCGCTACGTGTATGTGTGGGCCGATGGGGTCTTCCTGCAGGCGCGCATGGAAGACCACGGCGAATGCATGCTGGTGCTGATCGGCGCAACGCCGGAAGGCAAGAAGGAACTGATCGGCTTTCAGGTCGGCGTGCGGGAGAGCACGCAGAGCTGGCGCGAGCTCCTGATCGACGTCAAGCAGCGCGGATTGCAGATCGCCCCGGAAATTGCCGTCGGCGACGGCGCGCTCGGCTTCTGGAAGGCGCTCGATGAGGCTTGTCCCGGCACCCGGCACCAGCGATGCTGGGTGCACAAGACCGTGAATGTCCTGGACAAGGTCCCGCTCTCGGTGCAGGCGAACATGAAGACGGACCTGCGCGAGATCTACCGGGCGCCGAACCGGGCGGCCGCCGAAGCGGCGATCGATGTCTTTGCCGAGAAATACCGCGCCAAGTATGGCCGGGCGGTCGAATGCCTCACCAAGGACCGCGACGCGCTGCTGACCTTCTACGACTTCCCCGCCGAGCATTGGGACCATCTGCGCACGACGGATGAGATGGACAAGCGATTTCTTCGTCGCCGAGACGACGACTGCGGAGATCGCTGTAAGTCCACCTATTGTTCGGCTGCGCTGCGGGCCATTCTTCCGTCCCGGCCACCGATCTCGCAGCCGCCGCGCGCCGGGGCGGTCAAGGCTGGCCGCATCTGCGGCCACCGCAAGGCTTGGCCTTGACCGGCCCGAGCACGGCGGCACACTGGCAGTGGAACGGGACTGCATTCCTGGCTAGAACTTGCCATCAGCCGCGATTATGGTTGTTGGGCGCGGGCGACCTCGTGGCGAAGCGTGACGCGTCGGCTGCAAGCGTCACCGGACTGCCTATTTTGTCCTGCCGAACTGAGGCGCTCGCGAGCCACTTTTTGGGTGCCGCGACTTCCATTGCGACACGAATCGTTCGTAGCTTTGCTCGGCCTGGGCGGCAATCAACATCTCGCGGTCGCGCAGCGGCTTGATGTTGTAGGCATAGGCTGGTCCACGGCGGCTCCCTTTCTGTTGTGGATGTCCGGCTTGAAGTTGCATCGCGCGGGTCTTGCTGGCGACTAGCGCCGGGCGCGCCCACAGGTAATCCTCGCCCTTTGTCAGCAAGTGCCAGCAGAGCACAGTGAGCTTCCGAGCCACGGCCACCGCGGCGATCTGATGGCCGCCGCGCACGGATCCGCACGAAAAAAGCATGCAGTGGACCGGGCGCCTTGGCCGCTGCCCAGGCCGCTTAGACCAGCATGGCGCGCGCATGACTGCGGCCGATTTTGCTGATACGGCCGTGGTGGGCTGCTCCCAACCCGGACTGCCGCACCCGCGGGTTCAGCCCGAAATAGCTCACCAGCTTGTGCGGGCTGTTGAACCGGCTGATGTCGCCGATCGCCGCCACGATGCCGGCGGCGACCGCCAGGTTCACGCCGGTGATCGTCATCAATCTGTTGACCGCGGAATCCTCGATTGCGTCCCGCGCGATCTCGCGGTCGAGCAGGACCAGGTCTTCCGCCAGCCGGTCAAGCTCACGGACATGCCGGTCGATGGCCGCTCACTCATCGTCCGGCAACTGTTGAGCGGCCAACCATGCCCGGCAAAAGATCGGCATGCGGGCACTTCGGGATCAGGTGCGCGTGCAGGATCGAATGCACCTCGTTCTTGAGCCGCGTGCGATGCCGCACGACCTGGTAGCGCCGCGCCACCAGCCTACGCTTGCGCTCGGTCTCCGCGTCAGGCGTCCAGATCTGCGGCAGGTATCCCGCCGTCTGCAGACTGGCGAGCGTGCCGGCATCGATCTTGTCGGTCTTGACGTGAGCCTGGGCGATCGCCTTCACCTGCAACGGATTGGCGATGATCACCCGCGCCACGAATGGCGCCAGAACCCGCGACACCGCCAGGCGGTTACCAGTCGCTTCGAGCACCACCTCATCACCGGCCAGCGGGGTTTTGCCAAATCCCTCCAGCGCAGTCCGCGTCATATCAATGCGACCCGCATGTCGAAGCCTGCCGTTCTCCCAAAATACCACCTCCCCGAAGGTTCGGTGGACATCAATGCCAATTTATCCGTCGCATTCGCACCTCCTCTGCCGAACACATGACGGGAGCTGCGGGCGACACGACAACTACGGATTCGCGCTCGCGGCGCAACCGGGCGAGTCGCAGAGGCGGCCAGCTACTAACTCGAGCTCTCGGCTCATCGTGTGCATCGGCCTGTCCGCACTTCGTGCTCCCGGTGCCTCTGTCCCGATGGTCGCACCATACGCCACGATGTAGGAACACCGCAGCGGAACGTTGGCACCGAGCCATCTCATACCGGTTACCAATCCCATCGAAAGCGTGTTCGCGACCGTGCGGCACAGAACGGTGCGCACCAAGGGCTCGTTGTCGCCGACCACCGCCAAGCCTGATGGTGTTCAAGCTGGTCATCGCCGCATCAAAGACCTGCCGGCGGCTCAACGGCACAAATCCAATGCCCAAGGTCATCGCAGGTGTCAGATTTAATGACGGCATCGAGGTCATCCAAATGCCGGAAAACCACGCCGCCTGATCACCTCGTCACCCAAAATCCCGCATAGCTCCAGTAGTGGACGCTCGCTCCGCCTCGGAACGAGCACCCGAATGGGTCGGAAGCTCGTAGCGAGGAGGACACGATGTCCAACATTTCTCTTGCCGAGAGAGTTCAAACGAGCCCCGCGATCTGCATGACGGCGGGGTGCAACAACACCGCCGACATGGAGCCCGATCAAGACCAGGGCTTCTGCGAAGCATGTGGTGGCAAGACGATCGTCTCGGCACTTGTGCTCGCCGGCCTGATCTAGGAGGGTGGCGATGCTGGTTCGCAACTACTACCACCCCGAAGAGTGCACGCGAGTGGAGCGACGTGTGGTCCGCATGACGCCCTACAGGCGCGAGGACGCGGAGGAGTGCGATGATGAATAGTATCGCCCTTCTGAACGATGCCTTCCGGCGCACTTCGGTGGCGGCAAGGCAATGATGACAATCGGAGCCGCCGAGCTACCCGACTGCGTAAGGCCGAGGCGCTCCGTCAGGTGGCGGATTTCTCCGGGTTTACAGAGGAGAACGATTCTCATGGCGAGCACGGCTTCGGAAGCTTCGACTTGGTGGGTCAAAAGTTCTTCTGGAAGATCGACTACGACGACAGGAAGATGCAGCAAGGCTCCGAAGATCCAAGCGACTCGGAAAGGACATTGCGTGTCCTCAGGCTGATGTCGGCAAGCGAGTACTGAACAGAACAAGAAATGGTCGCCTCCTATCCAGACGCTGCGGAAGAATGCTCCAGCAGGACGAAGCACCGTGGCGGGGAACATCGGAAGCCCTGCCGAACCCTCAGGGTTAAGCGCGCGATCAGTGCGGACATTTGCCTCGGACACTGCTTGTCCAGCCCTCGCCACGGCGAGGGCTTTGTATGGATCCTGAATGGTAAGTAGGCTGCTCTAGGATTCGTTCAGATCACATGACTCCGAGGCGCATTTGTCTAGCGAGCGATATGGAGATGACACCGAACAGATCTCTTTTCCGCGGAGGCGGAGTGGCGCAATGGGATCTGCATGTGCATAGCCCAGCGTCAAACAATTTCAGCGGCGATTGGCCGGCATTTGTCATTCAGCTCGGAACCTCCGACCGGCGTTACTAGGATCCCCGGTATCGTATGTCCGAACACAAACGCGGAGCCTTGCTTACCATCGAGGTGGCGTTCTCGGCTCTTACGCTATCGCTACCGCTCACCAAAAACTCGTTCAGTAAGTGCTGTTTGATTGTCGCGGCCTCCCGCTCTCCCTGTGAGGCAAGCCAAAGAATGCGCTCCGCGATCTCCAGCGCAGAGCGGTGCTCCTGCCCGATGAACGTGGAGCTAGCAAGTACTTCATCAAGGACGTTGCGGAGCATCTGCACCGTAGCAGTGTCGTAAACCATGCGCGAATACCCATCCCGACAAATCAATGAGCCAAAAAACACTGCGCGTCACTCCGACCAGCAGCGGCAAGTTGTCGGACCAAGCTACGTAGCACGCTTTGATTGCAGGTTTATGACCGAGCGTTTCCTCGTGACACAACGCGCCTCTCTCTGCACTGACAGGGTATACCCGTCCTACCGTCGGGATTGGGACATCGATGTCTTGAGGATGACGTAGTTTAAATTGTCTAGCGGCTCTTGCCTGAGTGAGAACTTCGAGTGTCCGTGTCAGATAATTTGAGACTGGCCAGGCTTTTCGAGAAGGGGGGCTCCTAGGCTTAATCGAGTTTTACGCTCTTTCTGGCCCAGGCGAGGACCGGGGCAATCATGAATCCGCTGCCATTAGCAGCCACAGGTTCCGCTGTTTGCGCTCGCGCAGACCTTGCAACCTACTTCGAACGAGGTTGGCAGTATAGGAAGCCCATCGGGTGCGCATCTGCGGTGACCTGCCACTGCATTTTCATCCAGCGGCAGTTAGAGTCTCGGGGTTTGTACGCCAAGTGGCGCGGGTGCAGCAACGGACGATCGGCGGAGCTGGTCGGGGTTGCGCAGCCGATCGTCCGTTGCGGTGAGGTGGGCGGCGTAGGCCGCGGGGGTCAGGTATTTCAGCGACGAGTGGGGACGCTGGAGATTGTAGTCGGCGACCCAATTGCCGATCTTGGCGCGGGCGTCATCGAGATCGAAGAACAGGGTCTCGTTGAGTAGCTCATCGCGCATCCGGCCATTGAAACTCTCGACGAAGCCGTTCTGCATCGGCTTTCTCGGTGCGATGAAGTGCCAATCGATGGCTGCGTCCTTGCACCAAGCGAGCATGGCGTTGCAGGTGAATTCGGTGCCATGGTCGGACACGATCATTCCTGGCTTGCCGCATCGCTGGACGATTGCCGTCAGTTCGCGGGCCACGCGCCGCCCCCGAGATTGAGGTCTCCGGAATGGCGCTCAGGCATTCCTTGGTGACGTCGTCGACGATGCGGAAGCGTCGGCCATTGGCGAACTGGTCGTGGACGAAGTCCAGCGACCAGCGCGCGTTCGGCCTCGCCTCGACCAGGATCGGGGCACGGGTCCCCACAGCTTTGCGGCGAGCCCGCCGCTTGCGGACGGTGAGCCCTTCCTCGCGATAAAGCCGGTAAATCCGGTTGATCCCCGATGGCTCGCCCTCCCGCCGCAGCAAGACGAACAACCGGCGATAGCCGAAACGCCGCCGCTCGTTGGCGAGATCGCGCAATCGGCCACGCAGAACTGCGTCCGGCGGGCGGCTTGAGCGGTAGCGGATCATCTTGCGATCCGCCCCCACGATCCAGCAGGCCCGCCGTTCCGACAGGCTCATGACAGCCTGCAGATGCGCGATCGCAGCGCGCTTTGCGGCGGGCCCTACCATTGTTTTGAAAGGAGCTCGCGAAGTGCGGGCGCATCGAGCATCTGCTCGGCCAGAAGCTTCTTCAGCTTCGCGTTCTGCTCTTCCAAGGCCTCAGCCGCTTCGCTTCGGGCCGGACTCTAACTCCTTCTGGAGGAATACGCAGTGGCAGGTCACAATCGGTACAGGCGGCCGGCTTCGCTCGGAATCCACGGCCGACTTCGTCGGAATGCGCACCCCTGACAGGAACGACAAACTTGAAGCAGTTTGGTCTACCTCCTCGTGAACAAGTCACGCCCCGTCATTTTATGAAACTGCCAGTCCGATCCCACGTAATATAGTGTCCACCCAGCTGGAATCTTATTAGCAGCTACACGACCATTCCAAATCGTGATTGTTTTGCAGTCTGGGGCCGCGGGTGCCGTCCAATTGACGTAGAAATCTATTCTGTTTGCCGTGACGACGCCTGCGACAGGGTAAGGCTGTCCCCGGCACGAAAATCCAGTCGCGTTGTTGACATACGTTCCCGCGAAATTCCCTGTTGACGGGTCTAGCATCTGGATCGAGAGAAACGAGCCCCTTTGATTCACCCATGTGGAGGGGACGGGCAACTGCGCGTGAGCAGATACCGATATGACGGCAAAGAGCAGAAGCACAAACAAGCGTGTCATGGTATTCCCCTAGGCATTAGGCAACTGCACAAACGCTGCCAGATATAGATTCGCTCTCATGATGCGGCCATGCAATTCGCTTCCACAATCAACCCAGAAGCGCACCCGTCCACGAAAAGTTCTCGCTTCGTAGTTTCGCCAGATTCTCCAGAGGTGGATTTGCCGACGGCCTCATTTCGAGCGACGTTGGGTACCGACCTCTTGAGAATGCTCAAAGAGCGAACGACGGGTCACAGCGTCTTGAGGTATTCGAGCAGCGCCTTTTTGTCTTGTTCGCTCAAATTCGTCCCGTACTCGTGGCCGCATCGGCTGTTTCCAGAATTGATGTCATTACAATCCGTGACGGATAGTGAGTCACTTTGAGGCTCCTGAGCGGCGGCAAGACCAACGTTTTCGATGTCGTACTTCCGTCCAATGCTAAACTGCGATTTGCGCTGCCCGGATGGTTTGAGCAATTCCGCTAGGGTAGGAACCGAGCCGTTATGAAGATAAGGTGCGGCGGCCCAAATGCCCTGCAGAACGCGGGCCTCGTAGGCGCCCCATTGAGGGAGTCGACTGCGCGATGCCTTTTCTGCCCCTTCCGCTTGGCTTTTTTGATCTCTTCCGAAGTGCTGACAGCGTCGAACGCCGTTACCAGATCCTGCAGGGTCGGCGGTAGTCGTACCAACCCCAGAGACTCCGGGGTCTCCGACGACCCCGGATCTGGTGACGCCGCGACCCGTGCGTTGGTGGAAGGGTCACCACCGGCTAGCAAGTGTTCTGCGATCGAACCAATGACCGAGGTCGCGAGAATGTTAAGAACCTGATCCCTTTCCTTAAGAGGAGCGGTTGCGAAGGGAATGTACGCTCCGTTCAGGACGCCTGTCTTCGCTTTCCAGGCGAGAACATCGTACTCACGTGTATCGGTACCGACGTTCTGCACCACGGTTCTCCACGTTTTGATGAATGGAAAGCGCTGCTCGCCGCCTTCAATCCCATGACAACCGCTGCATCCCCCTTCATCGGAACCTCTTTCGAAAATCATCTTACCCCGGATGGCTAAGGCAGCGTCAATCTTCCAGGGCCATTTCGGAGGGCCGATTCGCTTCACGAGGTTTTCAAGCTCGCTAAGGCCGTCGAAATTGGTGGAATTGCCATTGAGGAAATTGATGACCGCTCCCTGACGCTTCGGCTCGAACGTAGCGAACACCCCTAAAACCTCGCCAACGTTCCGGGCCAGCCCCAAGATGTCACTTCCGTTCTTTGCAAATCCCGGCCATTGCGTCTTGTCCTGCCGCGGCGCATTCCAAAGGAATGGGTATCTCACGGGAGCGTCAGCGGTTTTTATGTTTTCCGGGATCATGAAATCGGGTGGCGGACCGATGTCCAGTCCGGATAACCGGTTGAAGATCATCCCGACAGCATCCAAACGGCCTACTCCCCAGCCGCTTTTGGGCAGGGCTCGCACCACAAGCGTGTGAAACCGCAAGTACCACCTGTCTACCTGCCGGCGAAGAACCTCAAGATCAGCCGTATCGGGATTTGCCGACTGCAGAACAGCTGCAGCAAAAGGAGCAAACGAGTCATCGCTAGCAAGCACATCGCCGACAGCCTTGTCCAAGTCACCAAGCAGCGTGTAGAAGTCCACGAGTCCGGGACCGCCATCGACACGATACACATTGCCTTCCACTTCGATCTGGCGCGTATGACATGCGGAGCAGGTCATTCCGACAATTTGGAAACCTTCAGGACCGGAGGCATGAAAGCCGACGGGAAGACTGACCTTGTTGCCTGGATTGGGGAGATAGCCGTACCGCGACAAACCATCGGCGAGGAACGGTTGTCCGTTCCTTTGCTTTAGAGCCTGCATCCAGGAGAGCGCGATCAAACGCGAGCCCTGATCGCGCACATAGAAGTCCGCTCTCGCCGTCGCGGTCCACTCTGCACCTTGGTCAACGTAGAATGGAATAGCGTCCGCGCCCTGTGCGCTCGATCTTGTCGTGGTAGCAACGGTTAAGCCGATCAGAAAGAGCCTCAGACGGCAGTCTAGCATCTGAGGGCAGGTGATTTGGTATTAAAGACCCATCAAGTTCAACCTACCAAGTTTTGTAGTGATGTCGGCTGCCTCTGCATCGCCCACCAATGGAAATCGCAGAATCTGCGCCATAATCCGAGGGCTCGCGCAGGGCCTCATGCGCCGCATCCAGACCCCCACAGCTGTCAGCCCGCCCTTGGCCAGCACCGCTGCATCGCGCCGGTCGGTTTTTACTCGATCCCCGGCCTTCATCGGGATCAGCGAGGGAACCACGACGTGGCAGTCGTGCCCCAGTCCGTTCAGTTGTCGCGATGCAGGCCATATCTGCAGAGTCCGGCGGGCTCAATACGGCGCGCCTTCGAGCACCCGGCGAGCCAAATCGTTCTGCAGGACTACATTCATGCCGTAACCGACGCTGAGGTCCGTGTGGACTGTTTGTCCAAGTGATCGGGGAGCTGGCGCCACAATGGTCGATCACGCCATTTGTAGAGGCCCTGCAGGCAATGCGGGGCGTCACCTTCATCGTTGCCGTGACGGCGGCTGCCGAGGCCGGCGACTTCTCTCGCTTCAACGACCTCAAGTTGACGGCCTTTTTCAGCCTCGTGGCGTCGGAGTATTCGAGCGTGCAACCATCCGACGCGGGGTGAGAAGAGGAGCGCGCCAGATCCGGCACTCGGTCTGCCGCGATCCGGTGCCGGCTGAGGGCGCGCTCGGTCCTTGCGGCGCGTCGATGACGTGTGATGGCTGCAGCCCAGCTGCCGCGCAATCCGCTTCAGACCCTACCCGCACGCCCTCAGGCGCAACATCTCCGCCACGTCATCCGGCGTCTTCATCACCTGCCCCCGTGGATCAATCCACGACGAGCCTTCCGTTATTCGTTCCTCGTTCATTCGCTCTCTCCTCGGCTATCCAAGGAGGGGGCAATTCCTCGTGACGCCGAGGGAGCAGTTTTCCATGGCGTGCGACACGAAGCGTAAATCGCCGTTCAACGGATTAAAACGGGTAACGGGGCCGAGGGCCGGTCCAAAGCCGGAATTAGCGCGCGATGAAGCGACGTTGTGTGACGACGTAGTCGCATAATGATGGGTCAGTTAGGCCGCCTTGTGAGACGGCCGACCTCTTGTGCAGTCCGTCAGGCGCGAGTGGATCGCTCAGGAGAACGCCGCCCAGGGATGCCCAGCCGGACCACGGTCCGGAGCGCGGCTTATCCTGCCAGATGTGCCAAAGCGCGTTGTCAGCCCCGCGCGCAAACACTTCCAGCCGGCCGTCGCTGTCGGCGATCGCGGCGGGATCGCTGGTGATCTGGCCGCCAAGCGAGGCCCAACCGGACCACGGAGCGGCATGCGGCTCCTCCTGCCAGATGTGCCACAACGCGTTGTCGGTGCCCCGGGCGAACACTTCGAGACGGCCATCGGAATTGTCGACCACGGCAGGATCGCTGGTGATGCCGCCGCCGAGCGAGGCCCAGCCTGACCACGGTCCGGCATGTGGCTGTCCGGCCAGATGTGCCACAACGCTTTGTCGATGCCACGGGCGAACACTTCGAGACGGCCATCCGAATTATCGACGCTGGACGGCGAGCTGGTGAGAACGCCGCCAAGCGAGGCTCAGGTTGACCACGGCCCGGCATGCGGCTTCTCCTGCGAGATATGCCAGAGTGCCCTATCGATTCCGAGACTAAACACCTCCAACGTCCATCGGAATTCTCTGTCACCGATACCGAGTTGGTAAGCGCTGCTGCTGCATTTGTCACGACAGCCTCCAATTGTGTTATGAGGAGAACAATTAACAATGCGCAATCTGAAGTCCGCACACTTTTGCCCTGCGATGGCGCCGACAAGATGGTCTCGCGTGAAAGTGATCCCGCGTTCAAGTTCCCTGCATTCTCATTACGTTTGCTGCAGTGAGCGAAGCAACGCTTTGGTTGCACTCACCCCACGCGTCCCGGCGCTGCGCGAGAGTGTCGCTGACGCCATGCTTGCGGCACAGATCGGCAACCGACACGCCGGCTTCATGCTCCTTCAAAATCCCGATGATCTGCTCTTCCGAAAAGCGGCTGCGTCGCTTCATGCTCTGGCCTTGTTGTGGGCCAGAACGAACTTCAAACTGGATTAAGCCTGTGGGGCAAGGTCACAAGGAACGACTAGAAGTAGAGCCCAGAATCGGAGGCTTTCAATCGTACTCAAGCCAGCCGGGATCAGTCAGACTTTTTTTGGGCAACCCGTGGGCAACCACCCAGTTATTATTAGCAAAGGTGATACGGCAAAGGTGATGAAGCATAACGCAAAAGCCGCCATATGGCGGGCTTTTGCGTTGAAGAGACCAAACTGGCGGCCGAGCAAGTGAGCCCTCATACATCGACGTCAGCGGCTAAAGGTTGAAAAGATCGATGGATGTCAATCGGCCCTTTAACTGCGGGCTGTTTTCAAGCTGCCATTCTTTCTCTCCAGTGGCACGCCGACCGCGATTGCTCCGTCGGAGCTGCTCGGGGTTGCGGAGACGGAACGGTCGCGGTCCGGCGAGACGATCGCCTAGGGAGATTGGATAATCGATGCGTCTGGCAGGTCCTACAGTGGCCCAATACTCGATAGTTCCGCTGTAGACAGACGTTAGCGGCTGATCAGTTTGCGTATTGAACAAACAGGCTCGGAACGTGAAAGCACGGCAACCGTGTTGGTCTGCAATCTTACCTCGCCCAACCGTCCGACAAACTCCACTTGAGCTTGGTTGTCGAGATCGAGTGTGCAGCACGAAGCGCAGACACTTTGAAGAGCGATGCGACTTCATCATCGACGGCGAACGTCATTTTGACAACACCTTCCTGTCCGCCTCGAACGATTCCTGATCTTTCGGGTCCGCAAGCTTAAACCAAGAGCCGGGTGCATACGTGGCGATAAGCTTGGCAAAGAACGATTGTGGCTCCCAATCTTGCCCTTCACGCTTCTCGAAAATAATGATTCCGTCGCGCGTGAAGTAACTAGGTCCGGGAACATTGCAGTCGACCGAAAGCTCGACGCGCCATAGCCCGCCCTTTGTGGTTTGCTGCTCATCTCTCGTCGGCGAGTAATGCACTCCAACCGGCTCGCCGATAGCGCAGCGGCCACGCCGTAGAAGATCGCCCAACTTGCCCTGGGCGGTGGTCACGAAGTTGAAGTTAGCGGGATTATGCAGAAAGTGACGGTTCACGCCGCTTTCGTCGTTTGTCACTTCGTCCGCGATGAGCGAGAGTGCGAACGCCTGCCAGCCTAGTTCCATCGGCTTTGCATACGGCGCCACAATTTTCACTGTGTCATCGGGCATCACCTCCCACGTGACCGTGTACTCTTCCTTTGTTTTATCGGCCCGGTGTTTGGCCCATGAAAAAATAACTGACTCGCCCGAGTCGGCCTTTTGACCAGCCTCCCATCCCCTGGGGATGAAGTGTGCTACCTTCGAGACCTTGGTGAAGATTTGCTCCGCTGTCTCACCATCCTGCGCTCGCCAGGTTGATTTGACCTTATCGATAAGCGGGTTGTCGCTCGTACGAACACCATCGCTCTTACCGGCCGGCCCACCCGGCAAGATCAACCATACGCCAAGGCCGATACAGAGACCGATAACGAGACAAAGCCAAAGCACGCGCCTTTCGATCATTTCTCTTACCCCGCGCAGCTATCCTGATATCCGCGCAAAATTGTATCTTGAGGAGAGTGGCGGCGCAGCTACCAGGACTGGTTGGCACCCAAATCAATTTCGTTCACCCCAGCCTGCTGGCGATCTGATGCAGGTGCCGACACTTCTGCGGAGCGGGCCCAAGGAGGTCCGGGGCCATTTGATCAGCTTGACTTTTAGAACAACACCTCGGCTGGCAGTGGAGAGCATGCGTAGTGTGCTTGAATGCGCTTGCCTGCATTTTCAGCTTCTGTGAAGGATGCGCCCCAGCACTACATCTCATCGGGCATAGTACGAACTGGCCATCAATTCTCATCCGAACGATTCGAAGAGCTTCGGCGTATATACAGAGCCGTGTCGGGGAGGAGATCACTGCGGCAGAGGCGTGCGATATCGCGCATCGCCTCGTCGCGCTCTATAGATTGCTTTCCCGCCATTTGCACGACGACGCGAGCGGCCTCCTTTGCTACTCCTCCGGCTCAAATCGCTCCCGAAGACTTCTGGCGTTGTGCAAGATGCGCCGTCGTCGGCCTGCATGTCGCGCAGGATCATGCGAGCTTCCGGCCATCAACGATCCTGCCAAGAACCCCGAAGCAAATGATCTCAAGTGAGTGGATTAGGCCTTCGCTACGGACACCACTGTAATCATTTGCGGTTCGAGACGGCACTCGCGTGCGGGCAACAGATCGACATGCACGCTCACAACGGTGGCGGCCTGCTCGCGTGCTCGCCCGATAATCAGGAAAAGCCGGACGAGCCCAGTGAGAGTGGGCGTGCGTGACTAGCGAAAATACTCTACTTCTTACCCGCCCTCGATCAGCGTGGGAAGGCCGATCGTCCTCACTGGGGTTGAGGTCGCCACGCAAGTTCGGTGGCGACGAACAAGAAGAAGGATGCGTCAACCGGCGCACTGCTAGTCTGGCAGTTAACCCAAACTGCATTGTCATTGCCGGCCCGGTCGGCAGTGTTACACCAAGCGTTCTCCGCACCGTTCGTCAAGGTGTCGGCCTGAACCCATCGGCTCCAACCCTTGATTGCTTGGACGTTGTGTCCGAAATCGATCTGATATATGCCAGCCCCTCTTGGTGTTCGCGGTGTTGTAACCGAAGCAGCCCGCTATGCTGCCGTCTGAGTTGATTGCCGCTGTCAAAAACACGACCCCTCTGGTCGGCTGCACTTAGCCCGGCGCGACACTGAGAGCGCGCTCCTGCCCTGGAAGGGTGTTGTTCTCCTGTCTAGCTGTCTGTGCGATGGCAACACTGGAAAGAGCGATTCCCAAACGCGTCAGTGCGATAGTGGCGACAGAGCGATTCATGATATCTCTCCTCTACTATTTGCGAACGCCCCCTGCCTTCAGGCAAGCCGGCGCTTTGACCAGCGTCAGCGTCGTTAGCAACGTTGGCATGCCTCCGTCGCCCCGATCAACAACTAGGCCTAGTAGGTGAGCACGCGCATGCTGTTGCAACTCGCGACTTGAATAATCATTCTCGAGGCTCCATTTGCTTCGGATGAGGTCGTGTCCCTGGCGTACTGAGGGATATCCACATGATTGAAAACCGGATCGCAATGGCCATCCAGGCGTTCACCGCAGCAAGCCTTCTAATATGCCAGCTTTCGACTTATCAGCGCCGTACATGACGCCCAACGAATTGGTTCGGCTGGTCTGCGCAGAGACCGGACGCGTTGGCCCGAAGATCCCAGCTCGCGGTTTTCAGACTACGATAAACTCAGGCACAGGATGAGGTCCATGTTGCCTCCCGTTCCCCACGGACTTCATTCAGCGTATCGCGGATACTTCCGCGCTACCGCTCGCGCGTGAGTGACCTTGCCCCAGGGGCTTAATCCAGTGTGAAGTTCGTTCTGGCTCACAACAAGGACCAGAGCATGAAGCGCAGCCGCTTTTCGGAAGAGCAGATCATCGGGATTTTGAAGGAGCATGAGGCCGGCGTGTCGGTTGCCGATCTGTGCCGCAAGCATGGCGTCAGCGACGCCAGCATCTACAAATGGAAGGCGAAGTTCGGTGGAATGGAGGTGTCGGAGGCCAAGCGGCTGAAGACCCTGGAGGACGAGAACACACGGCTGAAGCGCCTTTTCGCCGATGCCATGCTGGACAACGCGGCCTTGAAGGACCTCGTGGGAAAGAAATGGTGACGCCCGCGGCCACGCGGAAAGCTGTCACCGAGGCGCCCACGGGATGAGCGAACGGCGGGCGTGTAAAGCCATCGGCTGCTGCCGCATGACCATGAGATACCAAACGACTCGGGCGGACGAAGCCGGCCTTCGCCAGCGCATGCGGGCAATCGCCCAGGAGCGCCGCCGCTTCGGCTATCGACGCCTGCATGTGCTGCTCAAGCGGGAGGGTCAACCACAAGAAGCTGTTCCGGCTCTACCTGGAAGAGAGGCTGGCGGTGCGGCGGCGTGGCGGCCGCAAACGGGCGATCGGGACCCGGGCGCCAATGACGGTGCCGATGGCGCCGAACGACCGCCGGTCGCTCGATTTCGTGTCGGGTCAGCTGACCTGCGGCCGCCGCTTCCGTATCCTCACCGTCGTGGATGACTGCACCCGCGAGTGCCTGCCGATACCTCGCTCTCCGGCATCCGCGTGGCGCGGGAACTGGACCGGCTGGTGATCGAGCGCGGCAAGCCCAAGACGGTGGTCAGCGACACCGGCACCGAACTGACCAGCACCGCCATCCTGACCGGGGCGGATCAGAGGCGCGTCGCATGGCACTACATTGGGCCGGGCAAGCCCATGCAGAATGCCTTTATCGAGAGCTTCAACGGCCCGCTGCGGGATCAACTGAACGAGACGCTGTTCACGTCGCTGGCCCAGGCTCGCGTCGCACGCGGATGCTGGCGGGCCGATTACAACGATGCGCGACCACACTCGCAGGATGGAAAACGCCCTCCGAGTTCGCCTTCAGCTGTCACCCGCGCCGGGATCTGGCGCTGCGCTATGCCGAAAGCTCCGCCGCCAGCTCCCGTCGCTGCCACCACCCAACCGGGCAAATCCAACAGCCGGAGCGAACTCAGGATTGAATAACACTTGGGGGCAAGGTCATGGCCCGCATTGTGAGTCCGGTGCTTCCAGTCTGACGAAGAGATGCGGCAACCGGGCGCGTAGCGGGGATGGGCGACTGAAACGCCGTCCAAGAGGGGAAAATGTTCGACGTGCTTCAGAAGCTTGGAAAATCAGGAGCAATATCGCGGCTGCATTTGCGAAGTGTGCCCATCCGTCCGCCGCCCCCTGTTCAAGTACGGGAGTTCTTAGATCATGATGCTTACAGCCGTTCCGCAACAGTTGAGTGAAGTCGCCGCCCAGCTCGTCCCTATCTTGCACCTAGATATTCGGCCGCTGAAAGCACCGAGGCGAAAAGCGCGACTGGCCGATCCTTCTGACTCTCGATTCTTACAGTCATCGTCCCTTGATTATCGAAGCTGACAACTGTGGCCGCGTGTGTATCATCGAGATAGTAGGGCCAGAGTCCCCATCCGATTTGCGATAATCTCCGCTTTGTCGACCTCGCTGAACGTAGCCCCGGAGCTATAGTGAATCCGCATTTCCACAACTATTAGGAGGCTCGACAGGAACCGCGGCAATGTGCCCCCAGGGCCGAAAGTCGTATCCCAGCCGGGCGGTGGCATCCCAGGGCTTACGATTACCCACATTTTGGGGCAGAGTTTTTGGGAAAGTTTCGCTCCCGTTGCGAGATCGATGAATCGCGATAATCCGCGCCACATGATCAGAGTCCCTGGTGGCGGATCGTTGGCGCGGGCGAGATAGCCGCCGAGCCTGGCGATCTTGATGAGATAATGCGACAATGTCTTTCGTTGGTGCTGACTGGAGTCTTGTTTTCGACGAGCCGATCAAGCAATTGGATTTCAGCTTTGGTCAGCACAAATTCCGGTGAAGCATTTTGCGCTGAACGATTGAGCATCGTCATCCAAAAGATGCGCCAGCTCACAATGCAGAATACCGAGATCAAATTCGTGAATCGCTGAGCAGTCCGCAGTTGCGAGTCCTCTGCCCTACAGCCGGATTTGAGTATCTTGTGGAAGACCTCGATCTTCCATCGAAGGGAATACCAATCGAGTTTCTCGATCGCATCCCTGCTCGATTGCACCGGAAGATATGTCAGGAGTTTCCATTCAATCTTCTTTCTGTTCTTTGCGCGCTCCTCGTTCATCAGCGTGGATCACTGTCAAAGTCAAAGCTGGATACCGCGACTGCTTGCCTATGGGTGGCAAAATACGGATTTTACGATACCGGATTTCACGAACAGCCTGGTCTGGATTGCCCTTGCTATCCTGGACTTCGATCCGGTGGAGGCCTTTGACCATGACCTCGTCCATTATCGTTGCAACGGTATGATCGCCATCGCCTGCCAGGCGATTGACACAGGTCCTTACCAGAAATGCGTTCCAACCTCTTGGGCGGCACAAAACAATTCATAAATGTCGGCCTCACGATCACCGATATGGATGCACTGCGATGGCTCCTCGAAAAGGTCCGTGGATTGCTTGAGGTTCTCCAGCCACCGAATGCTCTCCTTGGTTTCAATGGGGATCCGTGTCGGGTTGACCTCGCGCCTAAGCGCAGCGACCCCTTTGAATTTCTTTCTGGTCCACACTTCACGGCGTTGAGCCCCGGGGGAAGCCCTCGAGGGTCACCGCAAGGCTCGAATGCATCAATATTCCGCATGTCGTGTACGTTTCGGGTTTTCCGTCCAATCTTCGCGAGTTCCTTCTGGGGACACGCTTAATGATCCCGATCAGATCCGGGCGCTCCCTTTGATAGGTGAATTCGGTCGTATCATGCAGGACAAGACAGGCCCTTTCGCAGCCGCGATAAGTTCCCGCGTGGATTCAAGATGACCAGACAGGATTTCGGCCTCGCTTACTCGTTCATTGGAGAAGAAAGGATAGGCCGCCTTGGTATTCGCCCAGTCTTGGCAAACCACCGGAATGCTCTGTCCGATATCTCCACCAATCTGCTGCAGCAGCATGCGAAAGCTCTCGCCAAGTCGAGCGTCCCGGAATTCGCACAGCGCAGCTTCACGGTCAAACCAAGTCAACGCGTCAGACGCCAACCGATGCGCCTTCTCATCCCGGACGCGTGAAGTCAGTCCCATAGAGCACTTTTTCTCGAATCAGGTGCCCATCAAAGAATCGCAAGCGATTCTGGCGACTCAAGTTTCTCGGCTCAGTGCACCTCAAAAAAGTGGGTAACCGTAAGATCCCAGGGGAGCGTACCCGGATTATTATAGGCCATTCCGAGTGCGGAAGAGAGATACCAGTCTGCAGGTGTTGGCGAGAAGTTCAACAGGCCGAACGATCGAAGCGCATTCTGCACGAACCGTGCTTGGAGAATACGAATGTTGTCACAGCTACTCCATTCGGCGGCAGCTCAGGATGCCTGACGTTGACACGTCTGCCTCCAGACGACCGCATCCACGATCTCGGGCGCCAATGCAGGCGGCGCTTTGGATGAGCTTCGGCGAACGACAATAAGCTTAGTGCGTCGCATCACGCGACTCCCAACCCGGCGCACTATGTCATTTCTTAGGACCGCGAGCTTCGGCACTGAACAGCGCTTTCGTGAGGAAAGCCGACGCATCGCTCTCAGCGCCGAGATAGGTTCCGGCGGCTTCGACAAGAGCACCGATCACGATCGGTATCTTGTCGTCGCTGGTGATGATGATCGTCATCGCCCGTCCTTGTCGAAGCTTGCCGAGGGCGACGACCCGCTCGATTCGCCCTACTGTAGAAAGGCCATAGCCCGGCTTTTGAATTGTTCTGAACGTCTGCTTGCTCATCTTCGCTGTAGGTGACGAATGACTGTACGAGTACATCCATCTTATTGGCAATTAGCAGCGTCGTGGTGAATGGTTGCATGTTGCCCTCAGGCCCGAATGTGCGTTCGCAGTTGATTATTGAACCCGAATCCCATGGTGCGGCGTTCTTGTTGTGATGTGCAAGACCTAGCGCCGCCGAATACTGGGCGTGGGCTGACGGGCATCACATTCGCGAGTGACGCGTCGGGAGAAACACCGCTTGCAGCGAACTTCTCGCTAAACTTTGAGGATGAGCTGCTGCCTCCCCAAAGGCCGAAAAAGCCGCCGGACGAGCCGTTGATTCAAGATTTTGAGACATCGGTGTTCCACGTTCCTTGTGCGACATTGAACTTGCGCGACGGGGCCTTTAGCAGCAGCTCGACGATGTCGCTATAGCCGATCGAGAAGGTGATCGGCTCCGTGCCGCTGGGTCTATACGGCATGGCGTTATTCATCGCCACGAAGATCGGATCTAGGTTGTCTCGGTTGAGCGCGATGGCGCCTTGGCGTGCTTTAGCAGAGCAGAGCTCGCAACCAAGAGGCCATACTTGGAAATCGTGCCCGGTTGGACCTGCTTCTTGCTTGTCGCGTGTCTCGGCCCAAGCCTTGTAACAGACTGGATCCACGGTATCCTGGAAGCGCTCGGAAGCAGGCTGGAGCGCGGAAAGTACGCCCTGATAATCGACTGAAAACTTGTTGCCGCCAGCTCCGAGCCGACATTCATATTGAGTGTGGCTGGCGGAATGATATCGAGATAGTCCCACAACCGGCTGTCGGCACCGGAAACTCCGATGAGGGTGGGGCGGGTTGGAGTACCTGAAATGGCGAAGTCGTCTCGTAGCCCAGCCCCGTGGCAAGTGCATTGAAGAAGCCGTTCTGCAGCTGATCGAAGTTCGTTGGGTCGGCGATTGAGAGTTCCCTCCGGATAAGTGCACGTGCTGCTGCTCGGGCCGCCGGGCGTCGGTAAGACGCACTTGTCGACCCCGCTCGGGCGAGAGGCGATCCTGGCCGGTTACACGGTGCGATTCACCACGGCGACGACGCTGGTCGCTGGCCTCGCCAAGGCGCGCGAGCGGCGCCTGGACGAGAAACTGCTCGCGCTGGCGAAGCCAAAGCTGCTGATCGTCGACGAACTCGGCTACCTGCCGCTGGAGCCCGACGCGGCGCATCTGTTCTTCCAGCTGGTCAGCCGCCGCTACGAAACCGGCGCCATGCTGATCACTTCGAACCGCAGCGTTGCCGAATGGGGCACCGTGTTCGCAGATCCGGTGGTCGCCACCGCGATCCTTGACGGGCTCCTGCACCACAGCCACGTGCTGACCATCCGCGGCGACAGCTACCGCCTCCGCGTCAAGCGAAAGAGCGGCCTCATCAAGGCGCCCGCCGCTGACGGCCCGACATCATGAACCCGAGCGTGGGGGCAGTTCTTCATGACGCAAAGGGGGCAGTTCCGGATGGCGTTTGACAGGCTTCGGGCTTTAGGCCGTCAACCAGATCTCAGAAAGATCCAACTCGCTTTCAGCGGCAGAAATCCGTGCCGAAATGGCTTGTCGCACCCTCTCGCATGCTTGAGCCAACTTGGCACGATCTGTGGACTTCTGATTCGCGTAAGATCGAGTTCGATTCTAGAGCCGCGAGTCAGTGTCACTTATGCGTTATTTTATCTACTATACAACGAGCCGCGCTGCAAAAGGATTGCATTCGACAACGGGAAAAGATTGCTCCGAAGGACGGGTTCGAACCCGTGGTCAGTCTGATTTCCATTCAGCAGCAGAGCCGCGGACTGGTTTTTGACCGGGGACGATCGGTCAAGGCGCTTTTTATTCTCGAAACCGTAGGTTCGAACCCATTCCTCACGCAGAAAATACTCAAGATTGAAGCCAAGAAGCCGTTCATATCGGTTCGCAAACCGCCGGACTCACTCACGTTGCTGGGAATCGACGAGGACGTTCGAACTTTACAGGGTAAAGGTGCCGAGTGGGCATAAGAGATCTTACGTGACCTGCAACCGAAGATGATCAGCGCATTCTGCAAAATATCAGCGTTCTCCGGCAGCGCTTCGAACCGGAGTTGGTGGCGAAGGAGGAGACTTCTCGTGCCCGCCGGGCAAGCGGTACGAAATCAATCTTTAGCGTGCGAGAACGTTGCGCGATATCAGTCGCTTCCGCAGCGGTGACCTCCTCTCCTGAGAGTTCTTTGTATATACTACGAAGTTCTTCGAGTCGTTCAGACTTTGTGGCTTGCGGGTAGCATACCCGATGCAATGCACTTGCGCCGCGCGTTCTTCACAGGCGTGAAATTGTGCCGTGGTGAAGGACTACGTTGCGGCGGGCGGGGTGAAGCCGTTCAGGTCGCCTGAGCGCCGAAACGGCTCGATGGCCTTGAAGGTTGGCTGCGCGAGAGGTTCATTCGGCATCGCGGCAATGCAAATGTGGTGCGCCAGGACCTGTTGACCGAGGAAGGCGTGGCAGTCAGCCGGCGAACGCTGCAACGCGCCGTGCAGCCCTATCGCCAGGCACTCAAGGCGGAAGCGCTGGCGACGACGCGGTTCGAGACGCCCCCGGGCCGGCAGCTACAGATCGACTTCGGCGAGCGTCTGGTCGAGATCGGCGGGGTGAAGGTCAAAGCATTCGTGTTCGTGGCGACGCTCGGGCATTCGCGGCGGCTGCATGTGCGTGCGTTCCGGGGCGAGAAGCAAGAGCACTGGTTCGGTGGGCTCGAGAGCGCATTTACGACTTTCGGCGGCGTGCCGGAGGAAGTGCTGATGGACAATCCACGCGCGCTCGTGGTGCGCCACGACGCGGTGAGCCGGTCGGTTCAGTTTAACGCCAAGCTCATCGCGTTCGCGAAGCATTGGGGCTTCCGTCCTAGCGCCTGCGCACCGTATCGGGCGCGCACGAAGGGCTAGACGGAGAATGGCGTCGGTTACGTGAAGAAGAATGCGATCGCGGGGCATTCCTTCGCGAGCTGGGTGGCATTCGAGGCGCATCTCGCCGAGTGGGAGCGTGAGGTGGCGAACGTGCGTATCCACGGCACGACCGGCGAGGCGCCGATCGTCCGCTTCGCGCGTGACGAGACACACAGGTTGAAGCCGTCGAGGTCGGTACGAACAGCTACTCGGTGCGGTTGCGGCCGGCGAGGTGCGTATCCGCCAAGGCATGCGCGAGGTTGCGGTCCACAAGCAATCGGAAGGTCGCCGGCTGCGGATCGTCGATACCACCCACCTCGACGGTGTTGCCGGGCAGAATGGCGCGGTCTGCCGACCGGAGATTGCGGCAGCGACGGTGCCGGCATCGTCTCCACTGCCCTCGTTGTTGCGTCCTCTTGCCGAATACGAAGCAGCGATCGGAGGGAGCTTCTGATGGCGCGCATAAAGAAGGCTACCGAAGCACCAATCGATCGGCTCGACGCCATGCTGGCACGATTGCAGCTCGCCGGCATCCGGGACCAGCTCGACAACCTGCTCGACGAGGCGGCGCGCGCGAACCTGTCGGCGCGTGAGACGCTGATCCTGCTGTGCTAGCGCGAGATCGCGAAGGATCATCGCCGCATCGAGATGGCGCTGAAACTCGCACACTTCCCGGCCGTGAAGGAGCTTGCCGGCTTCGACTTCGAGGCGCAGCCGTCGATCGATCCGAAGCAGATCCGTGACCTGGCCGCGTCACGTTGGATCGCCAACGCAAATTCAAGGATAGACCAAGCATTGCGGAGTGATTGTCCGCTGATCACCGAAAAGAAAATGCCCACCGAGCAACGTGATGGAACGTTTCGGCCGCTACTGCCCCCGGACCAGAGTTACGCTAGAAGAAGCAGCTTCTGGATCAAGCAGCGCGGGCGTTCGAGAGCAACGGCGACAGCGCAGCCGGGCACGAGCGCGAGATTGAGAAGCTGCACGCCAAGATAGGCCAGTTGATCATCGAGCGGGAGTTTTTAGCGAAGGGCTACGGAAGATGAGCGCCCCGGATCGCCGCGTGCTCGTCGACCGCAATCATGGAGAGCTGTCGGTGCCCCAGCAGTGCCAGCTGCTCGGCGTCGCTCGCTCAAGCGTCTATCGGCCGCGCCCTCAACGACGATGACGATTCGGCGCTGATGCTGCGGATCGATGAACTGTTCGTGAGTTGGCCATTCCTCGGCTCGCGTCGGGTGACCGCGATGCTGCGCGCCAGGGCCATGCCGTCAATCGCAAGCGCGTGCAGCGGCTGTTGCGCAAGATCGGCCGGCAGAGCTTGGCGAGGATTCTGATAAGAGTTCGCGTGCTGTCCCCGCCCATCCGGATGGGTATCTGAACTTGCCGCCCACTCGGGTGGATGGTTGATGTCCGTTTCGCTCGTGAGCACCCAACCAGAGGGCCGGCGGTCGGGGGGCGTTGCATTTTGACGAAGGCCTGTGATTTAAACTCCCAAACTGGGGCGTCGGACCATTTGCCAGAACTCGCTGGTCGTCAATCGGGTGCCATCAAGCGCATCTCGTGTCACAGTCAACTACCTGCTTAGGCAGTTGATCGAAGCGACAAACATAGGACAAATCGATGCCAAGGAATGCGTTTCTGCGTGGCTAAACACCTTCACATCTGTAGTTTTCAAGCGCGGGATCGAGGCAGGTGGCTGGACGGATAAGCCGAGCTGCTAGTGATTCCAGATGCATGCCATGGCTTGACGAGGGAACGCAATTTGCCGGCGAGAGCTGCCGTGTATTGACACGTTACGACGTTCGACCGAGGCATTGCGTTCTCGGGTTGCCCAGGCGAACGGAGCCTGATGCCCCTGTAATTCCATCGCGCTGCCGAAGACATGGAAATATGGAGTGCGAATAGCGACGGCTATTCGTTCGTGATCAGCTTCCAGAGCCCGACTGGTCGTGGCTTCCGCGGAAGGTCGGGCTACGTCGCCTCGTGGCGTCCGCTTGACCAGAGCCGTGGCTCGATCAGGATTCTCGGCTGGCCGCTCCAAAGCTTCGCTGATGCCGAGAATGCGTGCAACAGTATGCTGAAGTACCTTCGAGACGTGAACTGATCCGCACTCGCTGAGAATATGGAGCCTTGCCAAATGACTCAGTCGCGAGCGCCGCCCAGGATACTCGATCGAATCTCACCGCTCACTCATTATGCAAAAGGCGTTGGAGCAATATGCTGGTAGCCGATGCAGACGAAGTTGATCTTTAGGAATGGCAGTCGGGATGATGAGTTGTGTACAATGAGCAGCAGACAGCTTAAAGATGAGTACGACGCCCAGGAAGCCGAGGCGATTGCCGCGGCACTTGACCTCACGCTCGATGAATTGAATCAAATCGAGTATACGATAAACGAGATCGCCAACGACGATGGGCTGGTTTACGCATACGGCGTAGAAATCAAAGAAGGAGCCCCGCAGTACATCCTCGACAAGCTTGCGCCGCTGCCCAGGCGGGGCAACTTAGTGGTTGTGCGGGGATACGCCCACGACGCAGATCAAGAGGAAATTGAAATAGAGATGGCCAGGAAACCGTTTACAAAGTAAAGCTCTACAACATCGCTACAGATGAAGTGGTTATCTCCCGGCGCATGGCCACCTACGACGGGGCAGCCAAAATGGGAGGGTGGCCGGTTGAAGGCACGGGTCATGTAATTGAACTAGCTGACCTAGAACCCGGCGAGGAATGGACACCTCGCGATTTCGATCCGACCACGATATGACGGTGCTCACGACTGAGCATCTGCTCATTTGGCTAGCGAAACACATTGCCGCTGTTGCTAGCGCTGTCTTCGGATGCATGCTGGCGCTGGCCAGGCGGGCGCTTGATCACAGGTCACACCTAGCAAAGCACCGATCCATTTGAATAGCGTTGGCGCTTACGGCAAGGAATAAATGCCATAGGCGATCGGTCTGACGAAGGTACCAGGTAAACAGTTTTGCTTATGTTGATGTAAGGAAAGATCTCTACTCGCGTCGCGGCAATTAGAGAATGGTGATAAATCTCGCGTGAGGGCGAGATACGATAGAGTTGCTTAAGTACGGGCATTATGAGAATCGCGTTCTCCCAGTAGACGTCCTTCACTGTTCCTTTGAGGTTGAAATCGGAATTCGTTAGACCAAACTCAGAGACAGTCCGGTATTCCTCTGTTCCTGGGCTTTGACTAACGTGCACCAGCGTCCCTCCCGCCTCAGTGATCCTGTAAAGTTGCGCACCCCACTTCTGGATGGGTTGGGTTCGAAATCTTAACGGCCCGGTTGCCGATGTTTGCCCTGGGGCATCACCGAACTTGAACGGTATTCCTAGCTCCTGCAGTTCGTTGTTGATCTTCGTGTAGTACTCCTTTTTTCGCTGCTTCCAATCAGATGTTGAATTGAGTTTTGTTATATCGTGGTCCGACATGCTTTGAATCGTCTTCTCTATTCCGTCGCCGTAAAAGAACACGTTTACGTTCAACAAGTCAGGAAAAGAGTGCGAGTAATCCCTGAATGCAGACGCGGCACCACACGCAACGACTAGGAGCAGCGCAAGAAGGCGAATTAGCCCCTTGTGAACGTCGTGCTCTAATGAGATCCAGTCGAGCAACGAAATCCTCACCAGTCCTGTCTTTTCGAACACTGTTTGGGGAAAAAGAAAAAGCAAGCGGCATACGAGCGCCGCTATGGAAAGAGATAGTAAGTCAGGCCAGCGGCCTAGCATTGCGAACCGTCTCCGCTCTATCTAAAAACGTCGCAATTGCCTCAACAGTTGCATCAGGGCACTCCTCTTGAGGCATATGTCCACAAGCTTGGATGACGTGTAGCTTGGAGTTGCAAGATCACGGTTCAATCGATGGCCATTCTCAAGAGGCACAATTCTGTCGTTATTGCCCCAGATCAGAAGAGCTGGGATGCTAATAGATTTGAGTGGCGCGAGGTACTTACTGAGATGAGAAGGCGCAATCTCCTTAGCCATTCGCCTGATGGCAACTCTTGCTTTTTGGTGCTCAAGCATTTCGGCATACACACTGCAACTTGTGAGGACGTAATCTTCGTGCTGTCAAAATAGCATTGCTCAAGAACCGATCGGGCCTGCAACATGCGGCGGTTTTACTTGCTTTCGACCCAACCGACCCTCTTCGGCGGGGTCTCGCTGATCCGCAAGCGGGGCCGGATCGGCACGACTGGCCAGACGATGGTGCAGACGCCGGATAAAGCCGTTGCGCCAAGCCTCAGCCGCACCGGCGCGTTGTCGGCTGCCGCTGTTTGCAGCCTCGTGTTCGAATTTGCGTTGGTGATTGCGAGCGCACGGTCCATCCACGCGTCTACCGGGTGATCGGCGGTCTCGAAAGCGAGCACAACAACGGACTGTTGCCCGTCACCGCGCCCATTGTTGAAGGCTTCGCGCGAATCCAGCAGCCGAACATTGGCGGGAAAGAGCCAGGTTGGTACTGTCCAGAATCTTTCGCACTTTTGATCAGGCGACGGCTCCGGTTTCAGAGAGTTGTGGCTGATAGAGCGGTCGCATGTTCATGTAGCATTTGGTCGACCACGCCGTTCCGGCAATGTGCCGCAGCCGGGCCGCCGCTAAGTTGAGACAGGATTGACCGTCGGGGAAGGCGCCGACGACACGGGTTCGTCGCCGGATCTCCTTCATGATGCGCTCGAGCGGATTGTTCGTTCGAATCTTCCGCCAATGGATGTCCGGAAAGGCATAGTAGGCGAGCGTCTCGTGAACCGCCTGCTCGACGAGATCAGCAGCTTTGGCCATACGGCTGGCCCGCAGATCCGCGATGACGGTCCTGGCTTTCTCGTCGGCCGCGGCGCGGCTCTCCTGGGCATGAATGGCCTTGAGCATGTGGCTCACCTCGCGGACCCGGGTCGACGGCACGTGGCTGAAGACATTACGATAAAAATGCACCATGCAGCGTTGATAGCGTGCCTCCGGCAGATAATCCGCAACGCTTTCGACAAGACCTCGGCACGCGTCGGAAACCACCAGCTGCACGCCCTTGAGACCGCGATCGACGAGATGCCGCAGAAACGAGGACCAGCCGGATTTGTCCTCCTTGGCGCCTTCACAGATGCCGAGGATCTCCCGGAACCCCTCAGCATTGACCGCCGAGGCCACCAGCAGCGACACGTTGCGAACCTCACCAGCCCAGCTGCGCTTCATCACGATGCCGTCGAGGTAGAGATACGGATGCTCGCCTTCGATCCTGCGATTCCGCCACGCCTCGATCTTGGTATAGATCTTCTTGTTCAGGTTCGACACTGTGCTCGGGCTGACCCGGGTGCCCCACAGCGCCTCCGTGATGTCTTCGACCCGCCGAACCGAAATCCCGGCCAGATACATCTCGATCAGCGCCTCCTCAACCGAGCTCTCCCGCCTCCGGTAGCGCTCGATAATCGCCGTCTCGAAGGTTTGCCGCCGTAGCTTCGGAACCTTCAGATTGACGTCGCCCGCCTTGGTCTGCAGCGTTCGCTCGTAGCTGCCTGCCCGCGTGTCCTGCCGCGCCGGGCTGCGCTCATACCGCCCAGCACCGCACAGCTGGTCCGCTTCGGCCTCCAGCATCGCGTTCAGTGTCTCTTCCACTGTCCCGCGGACCATCTCGCCCAGGTGATCTCGAATCCGGGCCTCATCAATTTGGATCACCTGACCCATGGCATTCCCATCGTTCATTCAAAGCTCCTTCATTCTAGAAGAAGCCGTCAATCCTGAAAGTGCGAAAGACTCTGTACGTTATCACCAAGGGCGCCCGGCAATTACGTCAACGATCGTGACTTCACGATGGGACTGCGGCGTAGGCCGAAGCTGACTCCAATCCAGCTCGCGCCCGCCACGATTAGATCGACGCCGAGAAACAGGCCCAGAATATAAACACTGCTTATCGGCCAACGCGCTAAGATCAACGATCCAATCAGCAGAGTAATGACGCCCGATATCGCCAGCCAGGACCGGGGCGTTGCGCGTTTGATGCTGAACGCCAGGATCAGGCGCATGATGCCGGCGGCGACCAGCGATGCGCCGAGCGCCAGCGTAAGCAGCACAGCGGCGAGCGTAGGATTATCAAATGTCACAAGCCCCGCGACGATGTAGAGCGCACCCAAAAGAGCGCATAGCAAGAACTTGCCCCAGGTCTTAACCTGGAAAGCATTGATCATTTCGGCAACGCCGGCGACGATCATCATCACGCCAACTAGCACCACACTCGCCATCGTCGCGAGCGCAACGCTACCAAGCGCCACGAAGCCAGTGATCAGATAAACTACGCCGAGGGCGAAAACCCAACCCCACTTCGTTAGCGAAGCGGTGCCCGGACCAGCTCGAAGCCGCACGATATCAGACGAACTTGTCATGGAGGTCTCCGTTGCCAAAGCTGTGCCGCAGCATGGCGCGCCTAGCCATCGCTTTGTTGCGATTAGGGTTGAGCTTGCGGGCCGTTGCGAGCAGCCGACTCAGTGTGCCCATCAATCTATATGCTCGCCTGCTGGGTGCCATCCGCATCGTGACCTCCTCTCTTCGGGCTTGGACCGCATCCCAGGACGCGGGAGGACCACATTACTAAGCCCGGCGAGGCGGTGTCGTAGGCCGAGCAATTGGCGTGCCACGTTTTGCGAGCCGCGCGTCGAGAGCGAACCAGCTTCTTCGTGACGCGATCGTGAAATCGCGGCCGTTTGTGGCAGCTTGCCGCCAAACGTCTTAAGTCCGACGCGCATGAACGCGACAACATGAACATCTTGCGCGTGGCGGCGATTGGCCTAACCGCATTCTCGAGGGGGTGGTATGCGCGCCCACACGACGGAGTTGGACAAACACGAAGGCCGAAAGCTGTCATCCATCCGGTACATTATCCTCCTCGGAGCCACTGGTTACAGTACTCCCATGGCTGAGCGCTCCAGAACCGAGATGGGGAGTGACGACGCCCTCGATAGTGATTCCCTCTCCTTTGGCACGGCAAATGCAGGTCTCCTGCAATGCGCGCGGCCTGAGGAGAAATCATCCTATGATCACGCGAATGGGCCGCTCACGAAAGCTCAAGCCTACTCGGCGGCCGCAACCAACTCCTGATGAACCGGTCGAAGCAGCGTAATCCAACGAACGGCGTTGTCAGGCATCGCAATGGTCTACGGCGATGGGGTGAGCTCGGCGAAAGCCGAACATTCCTCTTTGCAATGGAGAAGCATCATGTCCAGAGTCACAGACGTTCTTGTTGCTTTTGATACGGAATCCATTCTTCAGAAGTACTCGAATCCGAGCAAAAGACCGGACAGCCCCACTCTCATTGATTTCCGCCATGTCTACATGATCACAAATCAGGACAACGTGATCAGTGGGCAAGCGGGCGGCGAGCTCGACCTGAAGGCCCAGGTCGGGGATTTGATTCGTTGGCGCGAGACCAGCCTCTCCCTTGGGTTCGAGAAGTCAGTGATCTTCTACCGCTTCATCGGAAACGTAGGGAACGAGCTGATCTCGACGCCGACCCCGCGGAAGGCGGAGGCCTCGTTCGCGCATCCCAATCCTAGCAATCCGTCCGTGCCGACATGTCAGACGATCGCCAATTACTATTGGTCCTCGGAAACTTTGGCTATCGGACGAGTTACCTACCATTTCAACTTCATGGTCGTCGATCGCAATTGCAGCGCGCTGGGATACTTCTCGTGGGATCCGTTCATCAGCATCCACAATTGATGCGGATGATCATCAAGGCGTCGAAGGAACCGCGCAGCGGGGCAACGGCCATGATCCCAACCACCCTCGACTCCGAGGGTGGCATGAAATGGCAGGTGCGGAGCTTGCGGTCCGGAGGCGTGCCGACCTCACCCGTCGTCCCTGGCAGATCGGCCTTCTCGACCAGCTGTCGCCTTTTTCGCGTCGCTCTCGAATGAGACCGATTCGCCGTCAGCACCATCCAGTTCGGCCGGCCCAAGCACTTGGCAAGCTCCGCGGTTGCCGAGCATCCCACGGTCGGGAGGAAGGGAAACAGCAATGGCCAAAGACAGACCCTCAACCAAGAGCCAACGCTCCGAGTCTAACGTTGCCGTTCTCATCATCGTCGACGCCGAGACGCTACTGTCACGGTATCCGAATGCCAGTCTCTCGCCCGAGGCGCCCGTACGCGTCGACAGTGAGCATCTCTATGTCCTGGCCGCGCGCGATGGCGGGCCACTCGGGAGCAATGACGGCCATCTCGATCTGACCGTCACGCCTGGCGTCCATCTGCGCATCCGTGGAAGTGCCCTGGCCTTGAGAGGAGAGCATATCGTCGTGTTTGATGGGATCACGCAGGAACACGCTGGTGTCCTTTCCCCCTTTGAGCTTGTCCTGCGCCGAGCCTTGACCGTCGCGACGCCCAACTTCGAGAATTTGTTGCAGCCGGGCAACCAAAGCATCGACGACCATTTCTGGCAGAGCCAAGTGCTGGCCGATGGGGTGGCGGCTTGCGATCTGAACTTCATGGTCTTGAACAAGGCCTGCTTGGTGCTGGGATACTTCCGATGGCGTCTCCAGATCAACATCTCGGGTCTAAGGGAGGTGCCGTAGTCGGCCGCTCCGAGCGCGGTCGTTCAATCCCGAACCCGGCTGGGAGTTCTGTGAGAGCTCCTGGAATAGCCAGTTCTCGCGATGTCGCTCGGCCCGTTTAGCGGCTCAAATATCATGTATCGACGAGGGTACTGGCCGTGATCGAGAAGGCCAGCCGCAGCAAGGAATTCCGGACTCTTAACTCGAGGCGGCGCCGAGCCTTATCGCCGGCAGCGACCTTGCTCGTTGATGACCGTGACCATCTCGTGCTCGTAGCCAGCGCCGACGCCTTCGGCCTCGTCTAGCTTGGCGCGCTCGGCTGGATCGAAGCTGAACAGGACTCCGATCACTGTGTTGTTGTTACCACTAGCAAATGCGTTGCACTTCCCAGACAGGTCCCTGCTGCGCTTATGGAAGCGAAGCGCATGCCCGGGCAAGATAGCAATGCCGAGCGGCTTGCAGCTCGGCATTCGCTTGCGCAGCCATGCGGTCGACATGTTGGACCCGTAGGCAAGATAGACGCCTGGCTCCGGTGGCCCGGTTTTTGCTTTCTTCAGCGGCTCGATCGGCGGATCGCCCGGCCTGACGATCGTGCGCAGCGGAACCGTCATGATGCTGTGCTCTTCGGACTTTTCGCCTTCGCGAGTGATAATGGGCTGTCCATCCTCCAGGTCGAGGATTGGGACGGGCCTGCCGGTCCATCCACAATCAGCGCAGCGCGGTCGTTCCCAGAGTACGCCGGGTGCGGCAGCGTTTTCAGCGTGTTCTGGTTCGAGATGCGGCGAGCCGCAGTTCGGGCATTCCTCAGGCACACCGCGCAACGCACGAATGATCGATCGGGACAGCATTCCGCTGGCAACCTGGACATCACATGCGCCATGTCGGCATCAAGCCAGGTGGCGGACTTTGAATGCGTTAGCCAGTTGGAAAACGTCCATGCGGTCTCCAGAGCGCTTTTAACGGCCCCGCGACGCTCTTTGTTGGTGTCGCCCGGCAGAAGCTCGTTGCAGATGATTTCCGTCCACGCGCGGAAGTTCGCATGCTGCGGCGGTGTGTCGGTCCACATTGCCGAGTGAGCTATGGCTGATTTTGGGTGACGCGGCCTGATCAGGCGGCGTGGCTTTCAGTGTTCGGAATGACTTCGATTCCGTCGATGAACTTTACACCGGCGATGACTTTCGGCAACTGGTTCGTGCTCTTCAATCGCCGCCAGGTCTTCGATGCGGCGTCGATGAGCTTGAACACCATCAGCTTCGCGGTTTGTTGCGACAGCGATCCCTTGGTCCCCACCGTTCGGTGGCGCACCGTGGCGAAGACGCTCTCGATCGGGTTCGAGCTGCGTAGGTGGATCCAGTGCTCAGCAGGGAAGTCGAAGAAGGCGAGCAGCGCGTGGCGATCCTTGATCAGGCACTCCACCGCACGTTCGTATTTGACGTGGTATTTCTCGACGAAGACGTCGATCGCGGTTTCAGCTTCGGCCCGGTGTGGGGCCAGATAGATGTTCCGCAGGTCGTTCTTCATGGGGCCCTGCACGGATTTGGCGACCTTGTCGAGTACGTTGCTCACTTTATGGCACCAGCATCGTTGGTGCCGCGTGCCGGGAAAGGCCTCATCCAGTGCCTTCCAGAAGCCGAGGGCGCCGTCGCCGATGGCGAGTTGCGGGGCAATCCGTAACCCGCGTTGCCGCAGGTCGATCAGGAGTTCGCGCCAGCTCTGCGCGCTCTCGCGCACGCCGACCTGGAAGCCGATCAGCTCCCTCTTGCCTTCCGGCGTGGTACCAATCAGCAGCAGCATGCATTCGCTGTGATCTTCCATGCGGGCCTGCAGGTACACGCCATCGGCCCAGATGTAGACATAGCGACGCGCCGACAGATCGCGTCTCTGCCAGCGTTCGTACTCGACCTGCCAATCGGCCTTCAGGCCGGCGATCACCGAAGGCGACAGGTTCGGCGCTTCCTTGCCGAGCAGCGCCGAGAGCGCCTCCTGGAAGTCGCCGGTCGAGATGCCGCGCAAATAGAGGACCGGGATCAAGGCATCCAGGCTCTTCGTCCGCCGCGCCCATAGCGGCAGGATTGCCGAACTGAAGCGGAGGCGGTCGCCTGGCCCGCTCGCTCCGCGGTCGCGGACCTTGGGACGAGCGACCTCCACCGGACCGATGCCGGTCGCAATCGCGCGCACCGGACCGTGCCCATGTCGGACCAGGCGCGCCCGACCGTCGGGCAGCGTCAGATTGGCCGTGCTGGCCAGAAACGCGCCAACCTCGATCTCGATCGCCCTAGCAAGCAGGTCCCGCGCGCCGGCTCGAACGATATCGGTCAGTGGATCATCAACCGCGGACGGCTGACGGAAGCAAGAACATTGGTAGTCTCGGTCATGGCGTATCGCTCTCCTCAAGAGGTTCTGGCAGGCTCGTCACCCGCCTCGATACGCCGCCTTCCTCACACCGTCATCACCCAGATTCCGCCATAGCTCTTGCCGAGTCCTGCGCGACGCCGATTAGTTCGAGTAGCGCCTCGCGGCATCGGACGCCAACGGCCTGATAGTCAGTGAGGCTCTGGGCCTGTGTCAGGGCGGTTCCGGCTTCTTCCATCTTCGCGAACACGTTAGCGAACGGGAGTATGCGTAGATCATTCTCACGCTGTTCTTCCGTGCGCGGGACGCGGAGGATCAGGCCAATATGGAAGGTCAGGGCAAGGTCCATACTTGGGAATTGCTCCTGAGAGTAGAGCTTCGTGCCGCCCGTGATGACCCACCAGCGATCCTTATTGGTGTGGATGTCCCACACATCGTGGCGCGTGTGCCCGACGGTCTCCGAGTAGACCTTCTGCATGAAAGTCACTCCGAGATCGGCCGCCTGCCATTCAAAGTATTCTCGGACTTCCTCGATCTCTTCTTCGGTGGCTTTCAACATGATCGGCTCCCGCGACGGGCTCGTCGCACCGCGGCTGTAAAGGGTTTGCGAAAGCCTCAACAATAGACGAGTCGCGGAGCTTCCAAAATCCGGCGCGGCAACACGGGATGTCCGCTTCCACGAGCGGTAATGCTCTGATTGATCGTAAGATTTCCGCTTAGCCGTTCGGAAGCTGACGTCTGCCCCTTTAACACACCTAGAGCGCCCGGAGCCCGGCCAGCTCCGCAATCTACGGCTCACAATGGAGGCAACCGACGGCGGCCGGGATCGCTCATCGCGCGCCTGTGCCGGTCGAGACGATCGAGCCCGGCACGTGAGAAAGTTGGATAGATCAAGAGCTTGTGCGCAGTGCACCCTCATTTTTGGTGGGTGGACTCTTCCGTTTCGATCCCCCTAGATGGCGGAACGCTGTGCAATTACCCGGGCGCTGCGCTCGCTAGCAATTTCCTCCGGAGCTCCTAAAAATGTCTGCCGATCGGCCGGCCACGTGGCTCGCGATGCGTCTTGCATTTTTTGTCGCTGGTTTTGGTACGGCGGCCTGGGCGCCGCTGGTGCCGTTCGCGAAGGAACGACTGGCGGTCGACGAGGGCGTTCTCGGTTTTCTGCTGCTATGCCTAGGTTTGGGCTCGGTTCTCGCGATGCTTTTGACCGCCTTGTTGAGTGCGCGCTACGGCAGTAAACCGATTATCCTGATCGGTGGGTTCAGCCTTACACCCATCCTTCCTTGCCTGGTGGTTGCCGATACGCCTTGGGCGCTCGGGGCCGCGCTGGTCGCCTTCGGCGCCTCGCTCGGCGCGATCGATGTCGCTGCGAATATCTGTGCGGTCGAGGTGGAACGTGCAGCCAAGCGTCCGCTGATGTCCGGGTTTCACGCGCAATTCAGCATCGGCGGCTTTGCCGGCTCCGCCGCGATGACCATATTGCTCTGGTCGAATGTTGGTGCTTTTGCATCAACCCTGATCTGCTCGAGTTTCATGGCGAGCGTCATGGTGCTGACTTGGTCGCGATTGCCCCAAATAGCGCAAGCTCAGCGAGGGGTTTTGTTCGTCATGCCGCATGCCATTGTGGTGCTGCTGGCGGTATTAGCAGCGATCACGTTTCTTATTGAGGGAGCCATACTCGACTGGAGCGCCTTGCTGCTGGTGGACCGTGGCCTTGTACCGAAAGCGCAGGGTGGACTCGGCTTCATGCTGTTCTCCATTAGCATGACCGTCGGGCGCCTCGGAGGCGATTCCGTAGTGTCGCGCGTTGGCGACCGCGCGACACTAGTGGTCGGCAGTCTGATGGCCGTCGCGGGTTTTGCGCTTCTGCTGGCCGCCCCAGGCGCCCCCTTCGCGATGGCAGGTTTCCTGCTCATTGGTCTTGGTTCATCGAACCTGGTTCCGATTCTCTTCCGGAGGGCCGGCACTCAGAAGGTAATGCCTGCAGGTCTAGCGGTTGCCGCGATCACCACGGTTGGCTATGCGGGACTCCTCGTTGGACCGGGGTTCGTCGGTTTCCTCGCCAACCTCGCAGGGTTGCCGAGCGCATTTGCGATGTTGGCCGCACTCATGTGTCTGGTCACCCTGTCGGCGCGCATTGTCACCATCGAGGCGCGCTGAGATCGACGCGCCAGCGACACGCGCAGCTCGGCGGATGGCGGCACAAGCGAGCGCCTTCAGGCGATCGACGATCAGGCAGTGATCCGCCGCTGATGATGCGGAAGGCGCGCCGGCTCAAATTGAGGGGCTTCGCGCTAAACTCCCGAGGTTTTTCGGACCCAATTGTTGGCTCCTCAGTGTTGGCTCTTCACGTCATGGGCCGGGATCCTTTTCGGCTCGGTCGACGTGGCATTCCAGTTTACGCGGTGTCTGCCCGAGAATGTTGCGAACGAAGAAGTTTAGTGTCCTGAACCAACAATTCGCAAGATCACCAAGCCTGAGTTTGGGCGTTGTATCGGCAGAACCGTTCGGTGGAAGCGAGGATGTCGTCGGCGGATTTGGTCCATTTGAGCGGCTTGGGATCGTCGTTGTGACGACTGATGAAGTCCATGATGTCTGCGCGCAGAGCCTGTAGCCGAACACACCAATGAAATTCCAGCGATCTCTGCAGTCGTAGCATCGGTCATGAAGAGATCGCTTGTGCACTCATCAGGATTGTGACGGCCCCTCGGGCAGCACACGTCCGGTCTCCAAGGAGTGCGAGTCATTGGGGTCCGAACGATGCAGTCACCGCGTTTGTCCGATTGCTCCGCTCAATGACCGCGTCGAGGCCGCCGAGACGCCGACCATAAAGGCTTTCCCGAGCGACTCATAACCGAGGCCGCGCAGATGTTCGAACTCATCCATTCCTTCGATGGACCGGATCAAGAGAATCAATTTACCACTTCCGGCGCCTTCATATATCCGTGAGGACGGCTTGGGGTCGATCTAACGGAGCGACTCTGGAATGAAAAAATTGCTGTTTGAACTGCAAGCGCCGTCGCGCTTGCAACGGCGGCAGTGCCGGCCTTTGTTGCTGAGGCCGCCGCTCAACCCGTCGCCACCAAGGTGCAGGTAGCCGATACGTCATATCCTCAATGCGCGGACGACCCATTGAATGGTATCTGCGATCTGTTTTTTTGTTTGACCGATCCGGCGTGCGTACAGCACTAATCGCGGATAACAAACGAAGCATAAAATGAGGCGCGAGGCCTCGCAGGACCGGCCGCTCGCGGGAACAGCGGCCGCGTCCTCTTACGTAGAGAGATTTGCGATCCAGCCTCCTGAGTTCCGGTTCCGCCGTTCGAGCATGATCGCGTGGAACGGATCTTCCAGCACTGATCGGCCTCAACGATCAGGCAACGCACACCGCGGAGCCGCACGTTATCACGAGCGTGGGACAAGAAATTGAAGCGATTGTAATCGTTGATTGAATGGAGACCTCTCGATTCGCAAGGCCCAGCGACCGCTCTATCCGTCGAGCTGGGCCTGAAGGTGCATGCCTACGGGAGGGCGTGTCAACCTCCTCCCAATCGCGGACACTTGTAGTAGGCTCATGAGCACCGAGCTTTCGAGTACCACCAGGCCAGGCGGTCCGAACTGGTCGTATCCAGCTGCCGCTCGGTCACGTCGGTTTAATCGAGCTCGGTCTGCGCCACCTGCGGCGCTAGGGCGACAAGTCGCTTTGAGCGGCATGCTTACGCGCCTTATCCGTTCTTTTTAGGAGATACCCGCTGGAATGAGTCGAGCAATGCGCCGGCCTCTAGGCCGGCGCTCTGCAGTCGGATGTACAGCGCTACGCCTCATGCGAATTAATAGCCTCCTGCGAAACTTCAAAGAAGCGCATAGGTGCGACGTGCTGCAGTCCCAGCCGCTCGCGTGACGAAGAGCTCGGCGGCAAGGTGAAGGCCAGCTTCATGGCGAGCGACCGCACCTATGGTGCGCGCCGGGTGTGGCGTGATCTGCTCGCCGATGGGGCGGACTGTGGCCTGCACCAAATCGAACGGATGATGCGCCTGCAAGGCTTGCGGGCGCGGCCGCGACGCCGGCGCTTGCCGAAGGACAGCGGCGATCGACAGCTCGAGACCGGGCCGGCGAACCTCCTTGACCGGCAGTTCGCCGCCGAGCGGCCGAACCAGAAGTGGATCGCCGACTTTACGTATCTCTGGACGGCCGAGGGCTGGCTCTACGTCGCAGCGGTGATCGACCTGTTCTCACGCCGGGTGGTGGGTTGGTCGATGAGCGCCGCCATGACAGCTCAGTTGGTAACCGATGCCCTGCTGATGGCCGTCTGGCGACGCGGCAAGCCGGACGCCCTGTTGCACCACTCCGACCAGGGCAGTCAGTACACCAGCGAGCAGTTCCAGCGTTTGATGGCCGACCACGGCATTCTCTGCAGCATGAGCCGTTCCGGCAACGTCTGGGACAACGCAGCGATGGAGAGCTTCTTCTCGTCGCTCAAGACCGAACGGACCGCCAACAAGATCTACCGAACCAGAGACGAGGCACGAGCCGATGTGTTCGACTACATCGAAAGATTTTACAACACGATCCGCAGGCACTCGACCATCGGCTATCTCAGCCCGGTTCAGTTCGAGCGCAAGGTGGGATTAGCTTAACCTGGTGTCCATCAAACCGGCAGCAGCTCAATTCCATACTCCCTTGCCAAGACTGAGTAGACTCAGTCCACTACGATACGTTGTAATATCTGAAGCACTTACCTGTCGGTAAGCTGACGACGAAGCTGTCGCCAGGTGGCGACTATCGGATTGGGAAAGGCGGTGATGTTGCTCCTGAGGGCGCAGTAAGTTTGGGGCCCGTCTCATCTTCAAAATAAGTGGTCGTTTGTTAGAACGGATTGTAGCGACAAACCTCACTTATAACCCAAGAACCGGAGACGCAGCAGCAAAGCGCGTCGTGCGCTTGAGATCGTACTCGTCGAGCACAACGGCGACCCTGCAGCCCGATCATTGCCTCCCTCGCATCTCCGGCGTATAGGTGACGCCTTCGCCGAACTTCCATTCGAAATTGATGAAGTCCCCGCCGTCGGTGATGATGACCCGGGTCACAACGCCAAGCTTGGCGGCGACGCAACGTCCTGTTCCTTCGCGAGGCAAGATCACCGCACCAGAGAGAGCTGGTTCAAAATCCCGTAAGTAGATTCCGGAGCTTTTGGGGCACATAGGCCTGTCCGACTTCCACTCCACGCTAGCCGAATTGACCTTGCCCCCAGATTTTATCCAGTTCTGAGTTCGCTCAAGCCATTGGATTTGCCCAGTTGGGCGGTGGTAGCGACGGGAGCTGGCGCGGAGCCATCGGCATAGCGCAGTGCCAGATCCCGGCGCGGGTGGCAGGTGAAGGCGAACTCGGAGGGTGTCTTCCATCCGAGCTGTGAGTGCGGTCGTGTGTAGTTATAATCGGCGCGCCAGCATCCGAGCGCGACGCGGGTCTGAGCCAGCGACGTGAACAGCGTCTCGTTCAGCAATTCATCCCGGAGCCGACCGTTGAAGCTTTCGATGAAGCCATTCTGCATGGGCTTGCCCGGAGCGATATAATGCCAGGCGACGCGGCTCCGATCGGCCCAGGTCAGGATGGCGTTGCTGGTAAGTTCGGTGCCGTTGTCGCTGACCACCATCTTTGGCTTGCCGCGCTCCATGACCAGCCGATCCAACTCCCGCGCCACCCGGGCCCCGGAGAGCGAGGTATCGGCCACCAGCGCCAAGCACTCGCGGGTACAGTCATCGACCACGGTCAAGATGCGGAAGCGGCGGCCATCCGTGAGCTGATCGGAGACGAAGTCCAGTGACCAGCGGTCGTTCGGTGCATCGGCACCGTCATCAGCGCCCGGGTCCCGATCGCCCGCTTGCGGCCGCCACGGCGGCGCACCGCTGGCGCGGCCTCGATCGCCTCGGGACGGTTGCTGGGGAGAATGAAGATGATTCGGCGTCTTCCGCCGTCTCGTTGAGCCGCCTGTTTAGCAACACTAGATCGCTTGAGAGGCGGATTGAGAGTCTGGCGCAACGAGAGACTTGCATGCAACGACGACGCCCGAAGTCCACACCGGGCGCTGTTGAGGGATACCGCATACGCGCGCCTGATGCGCTTGCGTGCCCAGCTATCTGTTTTGAGCCGCTTCCGTTGAAGTACATCGTTGAAGCCACTTGAGATCGGTTGTCCCGATCCGCGGCAATAACAGAAGAGCCCGCCCGAAGACGGGGCCTTTGATCGTGCCTTTAAACGGGCGCGGAGTTAAATGAGGCGGCGTCGGGTTGCTTTGTGTACAGCATTTGTCCGGTTCGCCGCCCCTAGCTTTCTGACGACGTTCTTCATGTGAAAGTTGACGGTATTCGGGCTGACCTCCACAAGTCGCCCGATTACCCAGGCTGACTTTCCTTCTGCAACCCAGTATAGGCACTCTGTTTCTCGCTCGGTTAGCGGAATGTCTGGCTCGCAACCTTCATCAACGGGCGGTGTAATCTGTGCGACAGCGTTGTGAAACGCCGACGCCAATGTCGCCAGATGAGCCATGCGATGCTGTGGATCGGCATCATCGAAGGGAGATGCAAACGATACGAAAGCCAATCGGCCTTGCGATCCAAACAATGGCACGCTTATGCCATGCTTAAGACCTGCTTCTCTGGCCTCGTGCAAGACGCGCAGCTCACGGGGCTGCAGTTTATATTTATTGGTTAGGTCATCCCAAAGAAAGGGCCTTGGCAGCATTGCTGTCCGACGGACTACCGGGTCGATCGCTCGATACTCTTGCTCAGCATAGCGTTGGCACCAATCAGACGGGAAGTTTATCGTTGGCGGGGGCGGCAGATAGTCCAGCAGACGACGCTCATTCGAGCAGGTGAGTGCTGCGTACGCGACTTTATTAAAGCCTTCATTGCTCGCGAAACTCACAAGAAGCTCGAACAGCGCTTTGATTGATCTTGTCTGTGTAGCGCATTCGACGAAGCTGAATAGGTCTGGCCCGCGGCTTTCCCGTCGGCTTGAAGAGAGTGGCATTTGGCCGTGCGATTGGTCATCCATTTCTATTTCCCATTTTACTTGTACAGATGTTGGCTCTGCTTGTTGCAGCTGGACGCCCGCGCGGGAAGGAAAGCGCCGAGCCCGAAATGTTTGCCCGGGTCCCAGCGCGTACCGATCAGATAGGTGGAGAAAACCGGCGCGCGCCCCCGCAGGTTGAGCCAACGCGGAGCTGAGTTGGTTCGTTGCCGACCGGTCGGGTTGCTATCCGAGCTGCCGAATCGTCACGTGCGTATCCAGACTCTCGAAAGAATGGCTGGCAAATGATGCAACGGTTGCGGCGGACAAGGTCAGCACTTCTCGTAAGAACATACCAACGTCTCAAGCGGCGACGTAAAGAAGTGCGCTCGGCACGGAACTCTTCGCGCAGCTCGACACGCCTCAGGTCACGGACCGGTGCAGCCCCTCTCGGGCGCTTGCGCATGTTGGGCCGCCACTCGCGGACATTGACAACCAGCTGCTTGACAAGGACGACACCGTGCATGCGATCCTCAGGACTTCCAAGAACCAGCATGATGGGCACAGCAATTCTCGTACCACTTTCCGATTTGGCAAAATCGCCCCTTAAGAGAGAGGCACTAAGAGAAAGACCGTCTCATCTGAGTTGTTTCGAGCGGATGCGACATACGTCAAACATGCGACAACGTCGTCAGACGCGACATCGAATTGATATAGATCATGAGAATGATTGCGGTTGCCTCACCTGCATGACGCGGAACGGGATGGGCGCTGCCCGTGCGGTCCTAACGCGCAAGCCAAATACAGTACGGGCCTTTCCATCCTTGAAATCGAGCAGCGCAGCAGCAGTTTAGTGTTGCGGGGTCTTTGAGCAGCCGAGGACCGGCGCCTTCAGCGTTTCGCTGTGGCGCGCCTTTGCGAACCGCCCCCTTCGGCGTCGCGAGGACTTGCCCCCTCTTTGCAACGCCGAGGAGCGAGCAAATGAAAGAGGAAAGAATCACGGAAGGCTCGTCGTGGATTGATCCGGAGCGCGCTGTTGATAAAGACTCCGGCTAACGTGGCGGAGATGCTGCACCTCTCAGCCTAGGCGTGGGGGTCTGAAGCGGATTACACCCCAGCTCGGATGCAGCTTTCACACGATGAAGTGCTAGTAGCGGCCGGTGGGGTGAAGCCGTTCAAGTCGTGTCCGCCCTAGCTCTCGCGCACCACGGTCTTGAGGTAATGGTAGGCCTTGATGATCTCGACCAGGCGATCCTCCGTAGATCGGTCGCCGCCATTGACATCGGGATGGTGCTGCTTGACCATCGCCTTGTACTTCGCCTTGATATCGCCGAGCGTCGCATTGGCATTCAGGCCCATCACCTGCAACGCTTTCCGCTCGGCATTTAAAATCTTGCGCGCCTCAGGCTTGGTCTCCGCGCGGGGGCGGGTACCGGCGCGTCCGTTCAGCTCGAATTGCGTGCAGAAGGCATGCCAGTCGTCCTCGAAATCGGCCGCGCTGCCGGCCATTTTGCGGGCGCTGATGTTCTCGCCCATCTTCCAGGTCGGACGATGGCCGGTCAGCGCGTCGTTCTGGTAGCGCGCGACCGCTTCCGCGTCCATTCCCGTGAAGAAATTGTAGGACTCATTGTATTCGCGAACATGGTCGATGCAGAAGTGCCAATATTCGCGCGCATTGTCGCGGCCCTTGGGCGCGGGATGGGTCGCCTTGTTCTGGCAACCAGGCCATTCACATAGCGCCGAGGTCTGGCGCTCCCGCGCTTCCTTCTTGTTGATGCGAATGGAGTCGAAGATTTTGGAGGTGTCGATCAGCATGACTGGATCCGTTAGCGGAGCGGCAGTTAACAGCGCCGCTTGTCTGCTAGAGAATTGCGTTTGGATTGCAAGTTGGTCTCGGCCTTTGCGTCTAGTTAGTGGCACGATGTAGCAGGCACTTCTTAGCAATCGACGTGCCAGGACGGCCGAGCTTGGTTCAGGCAAGCATCTCTTCTGCGATTCAGATCGACTCAATTGCAATTTGCTGTCGGGTTCTGCACATAGAGGTCTTGAACGGGACCAGGTGAATACGAAGAAAGCGGGAGCTGCGCAGGAATCTGGGTGATAACGCGCTCAGAGAGGCAGCGTATCCAGGTGGATGGCGAACCTGCGAGAACTTCTTCAAGGACCCGATGAGGCCCGAAGGAGACGATCAACATCCTGCCCTTCGGTCAGCCGCCTGTGGTTGATCATGCACTGCTACAAATTGTCCGCAACATAGCGCGCGATCTGTTCGTCCGGGCCGTCCAGACGCAATTGCCGCGTTTCGGAGACGCCGGCGAGCTGAAGCCGCCGCGGATGGTCGCGCCCGGCCGTGCGGCACGGCCGTGGGCCGACGCGCAACATCGAAACGGATATTGGCGCAATCGAGATTGCCAGGCCCAAGGTGAGGACCGGCGCGCGAGCGGCTCGCCAGTTGGATCGGCTTCACCTCGGTGATTTTGCCAGTCCGAGCGCGGCGAACTAGGAAGCCTCGATCCCCTGCTGCCCGCCCCTTAGCTGCGCGCTATGTCGACAGGCGATCCAGGAGGCGCTCTCGGCCTGCTGGAGGGGATGCACCGAACCTTTCGCCTTCGATGATTTCGGGCCTGAATGACCAATCGCAGGGCGAATACGAGCGCCCGCAGCAAAAGGCCGTCAACTTGCTCAAAGACATCCCGAACTGGTTTGGAGTGGCAAGAAGGCCAAGCAGGATCTCAATGGCGCCAAGCCGGGCGGTCGCGGAGCATGCACTTGATACCTTCGCCGAAAGCCGCGCCAAACATGCGCGTGACGTGATTGCCGGACAAGGATCGCCAATGTACAGCCCATTGGCTTTCTTTGACTTTGCTGCCGAGCACCAGAGCCAGCTGAGAACTGCAATCCAATCGAGAGCATCCGCCGCGGCGCGGCACACAAGCCTGCGAGCCAAGGAAGCGTTGTCGGCACAAGCCGTAAGATTGTTGGTGCAAGCTGATCGAGATGGCCTCGAAACGTGCGGGTTGACTGAAGAGACCCAATTCAGTTGCCGAGATGGTCGCGGCGTCAGAGTGCCGACGCCATTGTGCTCGTCCCGAACGGGCAAAGCCATGCCGCCTGCTCGGTTCTGTCACGAGTCGCGTTCAAGAGCGCGAAATGATTGATCTGAGATCGCAATCCGTAAGTCTCTAAGCGCGTCAGCTTGTCGACAGCTGATCCGAATAGATCGGGAGAGTGCGACACTGTCGGCTCAGCATTGCGAACCGACCCAACCCCCGGGGAGTTGACATGGACCCATTTAACAGCATCAACCCATTCGACCGTGACCACGCCGCAGTGTCACAACCGCAACAGCAGCAAGCGGAGTTTGAGCCGTACTTGGATGAAGTGCCGCAGCTTGATGCCCCTGCCGTTGCAGAGATCCCCGCTTCTTCAGATCCCTACTATTTTCCTCTGTCTGAGGAAGAGCGTAGCCTCATCGAGGCTTTGGATCTTGGGCACCAGGCGGCCCACGGTCCTCATCCCGAAGACGCCGTCACCAGACACCTCGGGGACACCGCTGCCGAGCACAGCGCGCCGCGGGAAGCTTGGACTTGGCCGAAAGAGCTGCCTGCGGAAGGTCACGATCAGGACCCGCTGCGAGGGATGATGGGCGAACCCAACCTAACATCGTCTCTCCCAACCGCGCGCGATCACCAGGGACCGGACCGCGGAAAAGCCGTTCAGTTCAACTGGAGCGACGGCTACCAACCGGCTCGGAACGAGCTGACCGGGAGCGCTCCCTCTTCAAGTCACGAGGTCCTCATGGGTGAGGATTACACCGGGGAGTTGAGGCCTGCGAAGAGGCAGAGAACACTAAGCCATACAGAAGGGGATGCTATCGGACGCCAGGTGAGCGAGCCCGGCAGTTCAGTCGTTCGCGAGCCGATGGAAGACGCCGGCGCACCGTTTCAGGCCAGCGATCGGCTCGTCCTTCCCGCGGAAGGCTACGATCAGGATCTGCTGTGGGCGATGGTGGGAAACGCCGGCCCATCGTCTTCCGTCCAGCCAACCGAGGGTCATCACCAAGGGCTGGATTCAGAACCGGCCGTTATTCCCTTCAATTTCCGGCAGGGCCACCAGCACGCGTCCGCTGCGCTTGACCGTAGCAACGTCGCGCCGAGCCAGGACAGCCGACCCAACAGTTTTATCGTTCACAATGACCGCTACACGGCGCTGTTCGTGCCCGCGGCAACGATGAGGCGAAGCACCCCTCTTCCGCAAGGCGCTGCCATTCCTCTGGGATTTCGGCTGGAAAACGCTCCGCAGCCCAGCGCGCAACCAGCGAACCGAGCCTCATCATCGCGGCTTGGACGGTCGATGGAGCAAGCCGCTCCGGCGTCCTCCTCCAGGGCTGAGGGGACGTCCCCCGCGCCCCGCGAGATTTATGCTGCATCATTCGCCGTTCCCAAGAATTTTTCGCACGGCGACCAACCAGCCCCGGACACGATGCTCTCGATGCTTCGCCGCTGGGGCCAGTTGCCGAACGATGCGCACCCGGCAATAAACTACGATATTCTCGGCGAGCGTTACACCGCCCTCTTGGGGCCGGGAGGCCCAAATGACGTGCGGCTCATCCATCACCCAAGCAATGGAGATGCCGAGAGACAATCCCCGCGCTAAGAATTAGGAACCCGACCACATAGCTCCGGTATTGGACTTATTAATGTAGCATAGCTTGCGCCAGCGAGCTTGGCGCGGTTCCGGGGGGTCCGGGTGAGCGCTACCCCGCCCGATTAACTTGCGCGCATCATCGCTGTGCGGCTCCTCGTTGAGCCGCACAGCGATCTTCTTTGATCTTCCGAACGCCAAAGCTGCGAAGAACACCTACGGTGTTATCGCCGTTGCGTTTTACAGCATTGCCATTGATTGGGGCCTCGGCCCCGAGACAGGGAAGCATCCTCGAGCCCGCATCGAACACGCGTCGGCTGAGCTTAGCTGGCTGCAGATGGGTGTGGTCGTCCATCAGTCCCAGATGCACATCCTGGCCGTGGCGTTCCGCAGAAAGCTCGTCTGGCCGACGAGGCGCTGCCCAGCACCTCGTCGATTCGCCTCGAGCCTTTCAGTACATATCTGAGGGGTCAGCAATGGTCCGGAATACCGTGCGCGATCTTCATCGCTTAGCCCAGCCGACGTGTTCCGCAGCTCACACAGTGCTACCCCGAAGCTACTGCCGTGGTTATACTCCTGACATGTGCATTCAACGTCCCCGCGGAAAGCCGGTCAGCAATGCCCTTCCCATTTTTCGGCGTAGACAGTCGCTGAAACCTTAAGAGCAGTGCATAGACCGTGAATTATCTGTCGCTACTCCGGTTTTGGACGCTTTGATGAGAACCGCGTCCTCCGGGATAAGGTTTCGGTTCAGCGCGGACTGCCGTCGGCACTGCTCTGCCCGTCGAAGACGACGACCTGAGATGACCTCTCCTCAAGGAGCTTCAGCGCAGGATGAAGCTGAGCAAGCCGCAGCGACCTCTGTCCGGCTGATCAAATCGGCAAGATTAGTGTTTGAGGACCCTCAAAATAGCGAACGAGCCGCAAAGACGATCGCTGCAGCATGGTTGCCAAGCACCAAAGCTGTATCTGTCCGCGACCAGCTTTCGCTGCTGAATGTCAACACCAGGAACTCCGACCCCGAGGCTGCTGCCCCATCTAAGCCATATCGCGACCATCTTGTGTGAACGACCGCACATCTCGCGCGTACTTTGATGCCGGGACAAATCATAGGGCAAGGCTCGCCGGCGCGAACGTTGAGGCGTTTCGCACTTCCTGCCGGCTTCAACTGAGGATCGCCGCGACAATGTTCTACCTGAGCTGATCGTGCAAGCCTGCCTGGCCGAAAGTAGCACCAGGCGGGCACACCGCGGCTCCCGGAAGCATCTGGCCGGCGCGACTCGCGCGAGGCGATCAAGTTCACGAGGCGTCTGCATGCCCCTAGCGGCGGATCGACGAACGCCACATTGAAAGATGCCTGGACCAATCGTGCGCAGGCTGTGCCGTGCGTTTGTTGCCTGTTTCAGTGTCCGGGCTGAGGAATAGAGCGCGGGGGAGTACTTTCTGGCACGAGTGTCGTCTCTCTTTGGAACCCGGCGCGATCACGGCTTGGCCGAGAAGCTGCTCTCAAAGGAACGGCCCGAGCGAGCAATGCAGCCCTGGTTATGGCTCGATTACCTCGTGGCCATAAGGCTAGAGGTGGCCCTTCGATTTAGGGAAACGATCTACTCTGGCTTCAGGTCCGCTCTGGGGTCTCGACGCGGAGAACATCGCAATTCGTTCATGCGCCGCCTGCAGCCGGGCCTGGCGAGTTTGCCGATGAGCTTGAGACAATCGGCTGCGACCGGCTGCGGCTTCGGACAAAGCGCATAAGCCTGTCGTTGCTCACCTGCAGGATCAGCCGTTTTGCGGAGCCTACTGTCCGTTACCGCTAAGCACCAAACCGGGATGCTGCACCCTAGACTCCAGCCTCGCCGCGCGTCGCGCCGATCGCGTCAAATCCCTTACGGCCAAACGCTTAGTGCAGATCCGGCGTCCTCACAGGACGGCCTCGACAGGACGGCCTCGCAGCGGAAGCGGCACGGGCGATGACCAGGAGTCTACGAGCGCACCACCAGCTCTAGGTCGCTCACAGGTGACCGATACGGTGCATACGCCCGCGAAATTATCCTGCACCTGACCTGCCATCGAACTTTCTTACAGCAGCAGTCACATGTCGCGATTTCAGCGAGACCGCGCTTTAGACCACCCCAAGGCTAGAGCTTTGTCGCGTGATTATGATGGCAGGCTGGTTACGCCGACGTGGTTGTGCGGCGAAATCAGCGTTCGACAGCCGATCGCCCACGGGGTGGCCGTTCGCTAACGATGTGCCCATGTCTCCACTTCTGTCCTGGGCATGCGCAAGGGGCAGGAACCAGTGGCCATGGACGCTCGGCGCGAAAGCAGCTCTTGAGGGCCTCGATGAAGCCGATGTCCGCGGCTTGCCGGACGGCGATAAAGCAAGCGTGTCGCCGCACTCGTAGGCTTACAGGTCACGATCGCGCGACATGAACTCGCCGCCTTGGTCACGCGGATCTTTGATTGACGCAGATCTTTGCAATCCCACTGACTTGCACCGCTTCCACCGCCGCCAAAATGGCGGTACCGCGAAAGGCGATCCGCCAGCCGCTGCGGCAACGAATGCGAAAAAATCCAATTTGGGACGGAGGCGCGATTAGACGACCCTACCGATTTGCGCAGGAGATTTCGGGGCTCAGGTCAGTTAGCTTGCTGGGTGTTAGGGAGACTTCTTCAATGTTGATTATCGAAACTGTTTTAAAGCCAGACCAGTTTGGCGGTATTGGACTTTTCTCCGCTGCCCTTTTGCCCAAAGGTTCGCTGATTTGGATTCACAACCCAATCGTTGACATCGCGGTAACGCCTGAGCAGTACGAAGCTCTAGCTCCAACATTTCGAGCTCTACTTGATAAGCATGCCTATCCAAGAGACTACAAGGCTAATGATGGTGTTATAGAGTACAATGCTGACAATGCCCGCTTCATGAACCACAGCAGTCAGCCAAATACATATCAGGACGATCATTGCCGAATTTTAACCGCGCGTGACGTACAACCTGGTGAAGAACTGACTTGCAATTACTTGTTTTTCGATCCGACGTGTGACTTATCGTGGGCTAAAGAACCATCGGTGAATGTTGATGCCCCAACGGGCTAGGCGGCAGTGGATTGAGTTCGTGGTCTGACGACTGATTCGTCGGCGAAATTTACGGGAAGAGTTTCGCCAACTAATTGCGGCCATCGACCGACCCAGCTTTGCGGCTGCCTCCTCGAGCCTGAAGATTATTGCGAGCGCAGCCGTGTTCGACATCCCCGGCGCGCAGAGTGCGGTGGCCCGCGGCCCGGAACGTGCTTTCGATGACGTATAAGCGCGACGTGGAGTTCACAACATCTGTAGAGCCTACCCTAAGGCAAGATCTCCGCAGATGTGCCTGATCTCGCACTTACTTCAGAATCTGACGACGCTCGATCAGTTCCCAGTCGTTGCTGAGAAGGCGCAGGAGCTGAGCCTGATAGGTATCTTAGCATGCGCTGATTGTGCAACGTCAGAGTCGCAGATGTGCTGTTCACAAACGCACTTGATGAGACCGCTTGCGGCTCGATCTTTGCCCCTCGATTTACGTCCGCGCGCAGCGCAGAGGAAAAGCAAGCCGCTTCTCGAGGACATGCACGTCTGGTTGTTGCGCGAGCGCGAAGCCCTCTCGCGCTCCTCCGACGTCCTGAAGCCTAGGAACTACATGCTCAGGCGCGGGGCGACTTCGACTTCGCCCGTTTCCTCGACGATGGCAAGATCTGCTTGACCAATGCGCTGAGCGCGCATTGACAGGCATTGTCTTGGGAAGGCGCAACTAGACCTTCGCTGGTAGCCAGCGTGGCGCCGACCGTGCCGCCATCATGCTGACGATGATACCGACCTGTCGCCTCAACGACGTTGATCCCAAGGCCTGGCTCGCCGAGGTCCTGGCCCGGATCGCCGATCTTCCCGCGTCGCGCCTGCACGAACTGCTGCCCTGGAAATGGAAGCTCCTGCGCCAGGCCGATAAGCCCGCCGGGTCAGCAGGCCGCTGACCTTTCCCCCGACCGATCATAGAGCTCGCTGTGCCCGCGGGCATGCGTCAATCAGGCGGTCTTCGTCGTATGCGTACTCAGCTCCTCACGTGAGACACTATAATGCTCTGCGAACACACCGATTGCGGATCTTCGATCGGCGAGAACAGCATTTCACTCGGTCGTGGCCCTATTCAGTTGAAGCCGACACCAGCGCCTAGTCGGTCCCGCAGTTCCTGCCGACTGATGACAAGATTGTTGAGGTTCAGGTCCGGCCGTCTTGCTGCCAATCGCCTTACCAGTTCCCTGGTGCCGTCCAGGACAAAGACGCCGCAGTCATAACTGTTCTGCTGCTGTCTTATCGGGGCCTGTTGCAGGTTAGCGTCGAGCCGTCCTGCGAGTTCCGCTGCGAGCCCGTCATTGTATCCCTGGGTAGAGTCATAGTGATAGGCGACCCGCCGGCCACGATCGCGGCGATCAACCAGCAGCAGCGACCAGTGACTGCCGCGCTGATGTCTATCCGTATCGCTGGCATCGCTTACCGGCAGGAACAGGAAGTCAGCTGTACCAGGGCGAACCCACCCTAATGCTCGTTCGGCTACCTCCTTGGAGGGGGATCGCAACATTTGGGCTATCAGGGGATCCACGAACCGCGTCCGAGCGGCGAGATCCGGATTGTTCTGCTGCAACTCCTGCGCCAGGAGCTCATAGTCCCGCTGGATATGCTCGTCACCCAGCCACTGCGTGGGCCCCAGCACGGGACCGCTGCGGTGGCCGGAAGAGGCAACAGTAGCCGAGGGGCCGATCTGAGCACCCGGGACAGGGGACGGGCGAGGATGATGGATGAATTGCGCAACGCGGCGTCCTCGCGGCCCCAATGTGATCGAGTAGGTCTCACCGTTCATGGAGAGCTGGGTTGGGCCGCTGAACTGGGTCGGCAGGACCCTGATATTATCCAGGACATCGATTAAGAAATCCGGCACCGGCTGGGAGCCATCCTGCCAATCCTCGTCGACTCGGTATCCGATGTCCTCAAGCTCCTGAAGTACGCCCGATCGCCCGACGAAGAACGCGGGTTTACCGGCAGGGCTGAGCACCGGCGCTGACTGAGCATCGTCACGCATCTGCTGCGGTGTGTACGGCAGATCAACGAAAGAGTTGAGACCGCGATAGATGTCTGACGACTGAGCTGGCGTGTCTGATGGTTCGGTGAAGAGTGGCGGTCTGGCGGCAGCCCCACCCACCGGCGCGGACTGAGCATCGTCTCGCATCTGCTGCGGCGTGTACGGCAGATCAACGAAAGGGTTGAGATCGCGGTAGATGTGTGACGACTGAGTTGGCGCGTCTGATGGTTCGGTGAAGAGCACCAGTCTAGCGGCAGCCCCACCCACCGGCGCCGACTGAGCATCGTCTCGCATCTGCTGTGGTGTGTACGGCAGATCAACGAAAGAGTTGAGACCGTGGTAGATCTGTGACGACTGAGTTGCCACGTCTGATGGTTCGGTGAAGACCGGCGGTTTGGCGGCAGCCCAACCCACCGGCGCTGACTGAGCATCGTCTCGCATCTGCTGCGGTGTGTACGGCAGATCAACGAAAGAGTTGAGACCGCGGTAGATGTCTGACGACTGAGCTGGCGCGTCCGACGGTCCGGTGAAGAGCGGCGGTCTGGCGGCAGCCCCACCCACCGGCGCTGGCTGAGCATCGTCTCGCATCTGCTGCGGTGTGTACGGCAGATCAACGAAAGAGTTGAGACCGCGGTAGATGTCTGACGACTGAGCTGGCGCGTCCGGCGGTCCGGTGAAGAGCGGCGGTTTGGCGGCAGCCCCACTCACCGGCGCCGACTGAGCATCGTCTCGCATCTGTTGCGGCGTGTACGGCAAATCAACGAAAGACTGAAGACCGCGGAAAATGTCGGGCGACTGAGCTGGCGCGTCCGATGGTCCGTTGAAGAGCGGCGGTCTGGCGGCAGCCCTACCCACCGGCGTTGACTGAGCATCGTCTCTCACCTCCTGCGAGGTGTACGGCAGATCAACGAAGGAGTCGAGACCTCGGTAGATCGCCGACGACCCATCTGGCACCGCTTCCGGCGTCGGCCACTCAAAATCGTACGGCAGGTGCGGCGACCACGTTGAGTTCGACTCGCCACGCCGCGGCTCCCCACCCGCCTGTTCAGGGCAGACGCCCAGCGCAGCGTTCGCCTCGACGAGCAATAGGTAGCTCCTAAGCCGATCGAAGCCCATGTCCGCGTTTCGATTGGATTTTTTAAAGTCGGTGTGATCGTCGTTCAACGACTTTTGCTGCTCACTGGTGCCGGTGAGTCGGCTCACTATGCTCCCCCGCCCCTCCCTTTGGAGCCAAGCACCCAATCTTCGTTGGTTGCGGGCCAGATTTTGAACAACTTTTTTCCGGCTCTTCTCCTCGGGTTTGAGCATGCTCAGCTCTGCCTTTTCCAGGCCATCAATGATGCGGGCGTCATCGGGATAAAGATGCAACGCGGGCGACGGGACAGCACGACCGCTGGGCTTCCGAGATGCACGCGCGCCGGGAACGTTCTCGGCATCGCGAACCTTGCCTAATGCGAACAACAGAAGCTCGTCGTTCGGGAACAACTTCTGAGCAAATTCAATGCGCGCCGCGTGGTCTAACCCGGATATCGAGTAGCCCGCAAGATTAAGCGCGTTAGAAAATCTGCGAAGACTACGATCATGACGAGCAGCACTGCCCGACGTCATGCCACTGGCATTAAGCCGCTCTGAGAGGGGCGCATCTTCCGCTGAAGGGATCGTGCGCGGCCGCCCGCCAGAAGCTACATAGCTCCGATCATGATACGCACGAAGGACACCCAACCCTTTCTTCATGTCTTCGTCGTTCGGGAAGTAAGTCTTGACATGACGGACCAGGGACTGGTGGTCCCTCAGATCAATCGTAATGCGATGAGCGCCAAGATCATTTCCAAGTCGGCGAAGCGCCTGAGTATAGCGCTTAACCGTGTTCCGTTGTGGGTTTTTCTGAGCTGCATATTCGGCAATCGCCTTGTCGATAGTGTCCCGATGTTCTGCAGAGAGATGGGGATGGTAGTTGCGGCCGCCACGGGAGACAGGACCCGGATCGGGTGAGCGCGCCTCGGCCAAGTGCTGCTCAAAGCCCTCTTGCCCGGCATGGCCCCCCTGGTCCTCTTCCAAGACGGCGTGCTGCACCGGGGACCAAGCTGTTGGATTGGGTGGATCGAAATTGTACGGGTCCACGATAGCCTCACGTCCAAGAAATCAATTGAGCTGATCCTATTATGGATAGGCTTTCCAGAAGCTGACGAGGCCGTCGCTCGTGAAGCAATGCATCGCCACATCTGCAAAGCGAAACTGCCCCGCGGCTCTCAATCGTCGCGGGTTTCATGGGTTTAAGGACCCGCCGTCCTCGCCGCCGATGAACCCTTCCGGCGGCATGTGAGCCGACGACTCGTCATTGCTCTGGTTGCAAAACGACCATACCGGGCCGCAGGTGCACGCATGGGTGCCAAGCCACAGTTGATCCAGATCGGTCTCGCAACTCCACGACGAGCCTTCCGCGATTCGTTCCTCGTTCATTCGCTCTCTCATCGGCTACCCAAGGAGACGGTAATCCTCGTGTCGCCGAGGGGCGCATTGCCTCACTAAAAATGTTACCGGACAACTTCCCAGTCGTGCCTTGGGCGGAGCTGCCGAATCAGTTCCGTAGCGGCTACGGCAGGGACGATCAGCATGCGCGAAAAGCGCGAGATCACATCAGCCCTGGCCGTGCGTCATCGGCCGGGCGGTCGGCGTGAGAAGGGACGACTCCTGGACGAGCTTTGCGCCGTCACGGTATGACATCGTAAGCACGCGATCCGACCACTGTCAGTGGACGAGCATCGGATCGGCCCTGCCGCGGCGGCCGAGCCGGACCTATGGGGTTTCCATTCGCGCTGCACTGATCGTGGTATGGGACGCCTCTGACCGGCTCTGCAGTAAGCGGCTCGTCGCGAGCCGTTCTTGCGCCCGGCACTTGAACGGCACGGCAGATTGAAGCTTTCTGCCGATGAGCGGTCGGTCGGTTTTGAAGGTGAGCGCGGTGACGAGCGATCGCCTGCTGAGCGACGTAAAGATCGCAGCAGCCGGAGGACGCCGAGGGCGGGATCAACAAATGATTCAGCGTAGATGTCTTAGCGACTCTGGCAGAGTGCGCTGGCGCAAGTCAGCATCGTCGCGCAAGAGGACAGCGATTTCGTGTGTCCGCGTAAGCTCGCTCTCTTCAGAAGTGTCGGCGCTGGTAGCTGGACCTGCGACCCCGCGTCAGATGGGAAAACTCTGCTGAAACATACCACACGCGTCCCCCCTAGCGAATTACCCAAGCGCTCCAGCCCCCATCGGCAATACTCAACGCGAGATCATGAATCTAGACCGGCAGCTTTGCGTTCGACTCCCTTCAATTGATGGATGATCCGTATCCTAGATCCCCTTCAGAACGTGTTCGCAATCCTTGGCTCGCGTACTCAAAGCCGTTGCCAATCGCTCGATGACAGCGTTCTCCAATCCGTCCTTTTGCGCTCGCGTGCGAATGTCCGCCACCAGGTCAGGGATCTGCCCGGCCATGGAGTTCAGCGTAGCGATGAGTACGTCCGCATCAACACGCGTCTCGCGTGCAAATTTTTGCCACTGACGCAAGCCAATTTGATCGAGCTTGTATTCACCCCCGACTTTCATGGCGAGTTTGATCTTGCGCTGATCGACGTGGTCGTAAGGAAGAATGCTGGCGATGTCGTAAAGGGGAGCGAGACGCACGAGAGCGCCGCTGGCCAGAAGCAATGAATAGTTCTTGGCGTGAGCATCAGAGCCCCCAATGAGCCAGTTGAAGACCAAAGCGCTGACGAACGTCTCAAGGTCAGCCTCGCGGTCTGTCGAGTAGGTCCGCAAGAGCTCGACCACATCGGCAGGCGTTGGTCCGCCCTCGTTCTGGTATTTCTTGGTCGGCGGGATGCCCATGGCCTGACAGATATCTTCCTGATGAACGCGGATAATGTCGTTCCCGCTGACCTGCCGATCGTAGCGTTCAACCACGATCGCTATTTCCTGTTCGAAGCGCATCACCTTGGTTTCAGCGGCTGGCAGCCCGAGTTCGCGTGCGAGCTGCAGGCAGATATGCTCATTCTCGGCGTGACCATCGAAATGGCCCGTCGGTGGTTTCAAAATGTGGGTGGTTGGTATGCGCCCGGACGGAATGCCCCATTTGTTGTCTTTGAGGACAAGCGCGGTTTTCGGCTGGGCGCCTGCAAGACTGAATTGACCCGTGTCGCTGGGCAGACGCCAGGCAGCGTGATCCTCGCGCAAGACTCGAAGCCGATTTGCTATTTCCGACTTATCCAGCCATTCGATCTTGTCATCTTTGCCTGTTTTCAGAGCCCCCAATCGATCAGGCGTGACGAACTGGATAGCCCCGGCGCAATCCTCACCGACGTTAGAGATGAGGGCAAACACGTTGCGCGCCGATACCTGAAATTTCTTGGCCCAGCGCTCGAGCACCTGCTCGTTGTCAGGCAGCAGCCCCCACAAGAAGGACTGAACGGTGGCTGGACCGTGCTCCTCGGCGGCAAGCGGCATCGAAAGCGACAGGGGATAGGCCCGCTCCGCGTTGCGCCATGCATTGTCATAGACGAAGGTCAGCCGGCCGCGCGCCTCACTGCGGACGCGACCGACTTCGGTGCCATCCAAGAGTGCAATGAGCTCGGCCATTATGTCTTGCCTTCCTTGGCTTTGGTGACGATGGCGTTGATATCAACTGCGGAGGTAGACCCGCGGCTGGTGGGCCCTCCACTGTTGACGTCCACCGGGATGCCGAGAACGTCGAGAGCACGAAGGACAAGAGCCAGCTCTGCGCGGGGATGACCATGCTCGACCTCAATCACCCATTGACGGCTGACGCCGATCCGCTTGGCCAGTGTCGCCTGGTCTAGCTTGAGGCGTTTGCGTCTGTCGCGAATGACGGCGCCGAGGTCGCCAGGTGTACGGATAAGCATTCCAATCCCAAATGTTAGTGCTAGCTTACATTAGCATAAGTCGCCGCTCGCTGACAATTATAAATGTAGCCGCTCGCCGACATTCCGAAATGTCAGGTCGACATTCTCGGTCAACGGAAGTACTAACGTTTTCAGAGACATAAAGTAGACCCTGGTACCGGCTCAGCAATCCCCGCTCCGCTGCGGCAAGTTCCTCGCCTGTTCGGTGTCGCCTTGCTCGGATGTGACACCCAGTGGCGCCTCCTCACGTGCCATGAGCCGCGCGCGCTCATGTGCGTGGGATCAATCCGCATGAGCATTTCCTTCTCGCCGCTCGACGTTGCGAGCCATGCTGCCCCCTCGCCGCTCGATGCGTGGCTGCACCCATGCCAAGGCGCGCCTCGGATCCCAAATTGCTCGTGGGATGCAAGGCGCCGGCTGCCTTTCGGCATACGACACGCGGACTATCAATCATTGCGCAGCATTTCCAAACGCATGGATTTCGACCATTGCGGACGGCCCTTAATCTGACCCCGGCTATTTTGAAGGATCTGGGTCATCGACGAGCAGCGTTACTCGGATCGCAAGTTTTGTCCGCTGATCCTCATGAGTGAACGAGCCGTATTTCTCGCCCTCAATGGCGGCTTACTAATTGCTTTCACGGTCTGGCTTGTGTTGCCGCCCGGCAGTTCGTGGTTGCTGCACGTCTTGCGGTCTATGTCGGCTGGAAAGGACTTGGTTATCAGGCTCGGCCTCGAGCCTTTCGCACACAAGCCGGACTCGCAACCCATGGTCGGGGGGGGGACGAGCGCTCGCGCAGCATCTACGGACATCGTGGTATGCAAGGAGTGAGCAGGGCCGTTGACCTCACAGGGTCGATACGGTCGCCGCGATTGAGACCGGGCCTCGGCTTCAAACCCATGCATCCTCAATCAAAATGCTTGCAGCCGCAGCGATTTATCTATCTGAAACCGGTGCGAAAAATCCGCCCCGCTGTAAGTCGGAGGACGCCCAGTCAACAACTTCGTCCAGAGTCCATTGGAGACCTAAGCTATTTGGAGCTAAAATGACGAGGTCCAGATCGATGATTGCCGCCGCGGCTCAGGTCGCGACGGAATTTTTTGGCCTGAATCCTATGAAGGAAGTCCGCCGTCCGTTGGGCATTGGACGAGATCGTGAAGATCGCGCGTCCGTTCTTCAGCACCTTGATTCAAGAGCCGATATAGGAGGCGTGATCCTCCCTCACCTCCGGTGTTAGGCCGAGATCGGCAGACAGGAAGCCCGCGCCAAGCTCCGCGACCAACTCTCCCATGGCATAGCCTTCAACGCCGAAGCGCTAGCGGCCGAACTCGCGGTTCAGGCGGCTCTCGTGGCGGCATGCAGTATACAAGGCCACTCTTGCGCGCGCTGCGGCAGGAATGGAAGTACGTGGCCCTCACCTTTTCGGGTGGTGTACCGACCTTCGCCAGAGTACCTGCGAAGCTTGTCGGAGATAGCTAGCGGGATTGGTCCCGGGGCAAGATGTAAAACAGTGCGGGCGCGGCTCGGTGCTAACCGGCTCGGGGGCTGAAACCAGGCCAACTAGTCCCTACCACATCCGCACTGCCGTTGAGACTAGCGGAAAAGTGACTCGGCGCTGATCGATCTGGAGCGATAACGCTGTCCCTGTCACATCCCGTTAACCCCAAGGGCTCTGTATCTGTGATAGCTTACCGCAACCTGACAGGCCTTTGCGCAGTCGGTCAATAGTGTGTGGGCTATCAACACCCGCTCAATCCGCCACGGAAACTTCTGCAACCACTCAGACATGCTTTCGTGCTGTCAGCCATCACGACGTCAGGACACCCGGACGGTTCAGGCTGCTGATCAGTGAGACATTGTCGGTTGCGGACCACACCATCTAGATACTCCGCCCCGTTGGGGGCAGGTCTCTGTGACGTCAAATTGCGAATTCGGTGCTTTGCGCCCCCATCCCTCTGCCGTGCATATTGTACTGCCATGTTCGTCGCACTCCGCGTATCGATCGATTGTCGGAGTGCATTGGTGGAATTCCAGTAAGCCTCCAACCGACTGCGGATCGACGATAAGCGAGCCAGATGATGATTGTGCACTTAAATTGTAGGCTCTAGGGTGCGAGAGAAATACAGCATCGCACGACTGAGCAATATAGGCCGGTCAGCAATAGATGGAACGCAGCGCGGATGCGCCGGCGCCTATCGAGGGGACTTGATGAGAAAGGCGCTATCCCTATCCGCATCCGCACTGCCAACGAAGTTAGCCACGGGATCGAGAGGCTGACGCAGCGGCTTTGCCCTGAGGGCTGTTCACACGAAATGCCTGGTGGGTATCAAGGAGAAATCGGCCTTGAGTGACCTACCCGGACTGATACGCGAGACTGAGGGCGTAGCTGATCGCCCGGATTCATCCCCCAGGGAGATCGTCCCGCCGAGAATGAGCAAAGACGGGTCTGACGCCGCTGCCGATAACGTCGTCCGCCAAGCCTCATCATTGAAGTAGATCTTCGTCCTCGACATCACTCATCGACAAGCCGCCGGGATGCATACGTATATTCCAAAGCGATCTGGCGTGCCTGTTCAATTAGGTTGGCGGCGGCGCTATGCCCCCGTCGGTATTCTCATAGTAGAAGTACGGTTGGCCCAACGCAGCGAGCCTCGCCGCTGCCTTGCGGCCATGCGCTGGATGCACGCGGTCGTCCTTGGTGGACGTGAGAATGAAGGGGCCCGGGTAGGTCTTGCCTGGCACCAACCTCTGATAGGGCGAGTAGGCGTCGAGCCACTTGCGCTGTTCGGGAGTGCTGGGATCGCCATACTCGCTGATCCAGGAGGCTACGGCGCCCAGCTTGGTGAACCGAACCATATCGAACAGCGGCACCTGTAAGATGGCCGCATTGAAGAGGTCGGGTCGTTGGGTGATTGCGGTGCCTACCAGGAGGCCTCCTTGGCTACCGCCGACCAGGCCCAGCCGGCGGGGAGAAGTGATTTTGCGCCGGATCAAGTCCTCCGCGACGGCGATAAAATCATCCCATGTCCGCTGCTTCGTTGCTCCTTGAGCAGTCTGGTGCCATTGGGGCCCGAACTCACCGCCGCCGCGCAGGTTCGCGACGACATACGCGTTCCCCTGCTCGAGCCAGAGTCGTCCGGTAGGACCCGCGTAATAGGGGATGAGTGGAATCTGAAACCCACCATAGCCAGAGAGAAGCGTTGGAGTTGATCCGTCAAATCTTGCGCTCTTGGGTCGTACCAGAAAGTAAGGAATGCGGGTCCCATCGCGCGAGATTGCCTCGAACTGTTCGACGACAAGTCTCGAGGCGTCGAACCTAGGAGGGGTCGTCTTCAGGGTCTCAAGGCGTTCGGTTGCGGCGTCGAAGTACCAGAGCATCGTCGGGCTAAGAAAGCTGGAGACGGTGAACATCGCCTCGTCCGTTTCATGCGATGCCGCAGCTAGCCCGACACTCGCATTCTCTGGAAGCGGGATCGGCCTGGCCTGCCAGGCGCCTGATTGTACTTGTAGACGAACGCCCTACTCTGAACATTGTCGAGAATCGTTAGGATTAACAAGTTTCTTGTGGCGGTGAATCCGCTGATCGCTTGTCGAGGTCCAGGCTTGAAAACGAGGGTGGGCATGGCGCGCAGCGGATCCTGCCTCCATTCGGCCAGGTCATACGAGATGATCGAGCCGGCTGAGAAGGGGTATCTCCGGACGGCGGCATCCAGTCTTCGTTTAGCGTCATCAGCAGGCGACCACTCGCGATGCCCCCAATGGTCGCCTTCTTTGGCAGATTGAGATTAATCGGCTTGGACCCAAAGAGAACATACTCATGCTCGAAGAAACCGATCCTGCGGACGGCGCCGGTCGCATGGATCGTGCCTTCACTGTCGCGCAGCACGAATGGTTTGGCCTCGACATCGGTCGGCTCACCACGGAAGACCTCGCGCGCTTCCGCGAGCGACTGAGCGCGCTTGAGCTCCTTCACAACGAAAGGGTAACCGGCTTGCGTCATGGTCCCTTCGCCCCAATCTCGTGTAATCAGGACCGTGTCGCTATTTACCCAAGTGACCTGCTGTTTTCCCTCGGGGAGTGCGAAGCCGTTCGTGACGAAGGTTTTGGCGACTGCGTCGAACTCCCGGACGAACACAGCGTCCTTTCCGCCCTCGGACAGGTTGAGCAAGCATAGGCGCTCCTCGGGCGGGAGGCAGCCCACCCTTTTAAGAACCCAGTTCTTCTTGTCCGTGTCAGCGAGAGCATCCACGTCGAGGATGGTCTCCCATCGGGGGCTTTGGCTGGGACAGTCGGTTCTTAGTAAGGGCGGCATGTTTGCGCGGCGGCCACCTTGCTCATCGTCGCAGTCCGTAAATCTTCGACGATCGCTTGCGCCTTCCGTTCGGCCATTCACAACTCTGCTGGGCATGAATTGCCTTGAGCATGTGGACCTCGCAAACCTTGTGCGAAGGGATATCGCGCCGGTCACCCTAAAGCATTCGAGGACGCCGCGAAGCCGACGAAAGCCGCAAGACAACGGGCGCGCTAAAGTGGTCCGGACACGAGCTCGCTTTCTCGCGCACTCACGCTCCCAAAACTAACACGAACTAAACTTGCAACGACCGGCCGCTGGCCGTCACGGCAGCTCGTGCTGGAAAAGAACACTGCACTTTGAATGACGCTGTTCAGTCAGAGCGGAACGGGTCCGCGCACATTGCAATCGAAAAAACATGAAAGTCGCACATGCGCGCGCCTTCCACCCTCGCCGCGCAATGCAGTGCTACCGACGCTCAATTGTCCGCCTTCAAACCAACGTAGAGAGTTGACGCGACACACTCTTAGGAAACTCCTGCAAAATATACGAATTAGTCCGGCACGCGGCTTGCTTCGTTCAGGACATCATCACCAATCGTGGTGCGATGATCTTCGGAGCGGCCCGGCGCGTCATTACGTGTCTGGCCGCTGCGACGATTTGCCGTGCGGCGATACTTAGCGAGCGGGACCGCGTCTCGGGAAAGTGCAGGCAATCATTATGCGATCAAGAGTTCTCTTTTTGGGTGCTACGACGATGGCGCGCGTCACATCGGGTAGAGCTATGGCGAACCTCGAGCGACAAGTACTGCCACCGGCGGTGTGGAACTGGTCTGGAGGCTACATTGGCGGTCACGCCGGCGGCGGGTACGGCCGAACCTCCTTTAGCAATCCCTTTGGCCCGTCGATCTATGGCGGCAGCGTCGATATTCCATCGTTCGTCGCAGGTGGCCAGATCGGCTACAATTGGCAGAACAACAGTTGGGTGTTCGGCCTCGAACTGGATGCCAGCGCAGCTGCCGCCAACGGCTCAAACACCTGCCTAGCCGCCTCCCACTTGATTGTAAGCGCAAACTGCAACGCAGGTCCCAACCTCTTTGCGACCGGGATCGGCCGCATCGGCTACGCCTTCGGTCCGCTCGGGCAAACGCTTGCCTATCTCAAGGCAGGCGTAGCCTGGCAAAACAATCGGGGCGACGTCGTCAACAACGTGGAACCGGAGAACCAGCCACAGGAGAAAACCCATTTCGATTATGGCCGAGTTGGCGGCGTGATCGCGCTCGGTCTCGAGCGAGCCCTTACGCCGGCATGGTCGGTGAATGTCGAGTATGACTATCTGCATTTCGGCGGACCAAGTGTCGCCACCGCTTCGACAGTGCAGTTATCTCCGCCTGCGATTCTGCCGGCGAACACAACCAGCCTATCCAGCAACTATCACATCGGAAGAGTTGGTCTGAACTACCACTTTGGTGTGGACCCAGAGGCCGCACCAAGGTCCGATGCGCCGTATGCGAAATCAGCGGGCAGCGTACCATCCATTCCCGACGCGCCTGGTTGGTCGTTCGAAGGCGGCTCGCGGCTCTGGCTGAGCCGGGGACGATTCCAATGGGATCACAGCGCACTTAATAATAACGATGCCCTAGACCCCAGCATACTCGTATCGCGGCTCACTTATCACGGACTGAACGGGCTTTCGGGGGAGGTATTCGGCCGGGTCGACAGTCCCTGGGGAGTGTTCCTGAAGGGCAACCTTGGGATCGGAAGCTTCAACAAGGGGAAGATGAACGACGAAGATTGGCTGGTCCAGCAGGAAGGATACCCGTACCAAAATACTCTTTCAGGTCAGTCAAACGGAAGGTTCGCATATTACACGGCGGACGCCGGTTACGATTTCCTGCGCAGCGCGAACTACAAGGTCGGTGCATTTATAGGCTGGGCCTATTACAGCCAGAGCTCAGATACCATTGGTTGCGTTCGGGTCGCGCCTCAGGATGAAGCATGTCTGAAGCCGGGCGACACTAGGATCGTCGGTGTGGAGGATACTCAATGGAATGCGCCTCGAATCGGCCTGAGCGCCGAAACTATGCTGACCGAGCGCTGGCGCCTCAATGCTGATGTCGCTTACCTGCCCTGGACCGATTTCAAAGGCCGCGACTATCATCTCTTGCGTCCCAAGACCACCTTTGACGAACAACGCGGCAATGGTGGTGGCGGAGTCCAGATTGCGGGCGTGTTGTCCTACTTCCTCACCCAGAACATCAGCGTCGGGGTCGGTGGCCGCTATTGGGCCATGTGGACCAAAAAGGACAGCGACTCTTTGTGCAGCAGCAGCGGCTGCGTCGGTGACCCGCGCATTCTTGCGAAGTACAGCATGGAACGGTGGGGTACGTGCTTTCAGGCCTCTTATAAGCTCAATTAAGGACCTCACTAACGAGGCTCCCGACTTCAGATTCTTAGATGCCGTTCTGAAGTTTGCTGATGACCAGTCCTCGGCGCGCAATTGCCGCCGAGGATTGGCATGTCGCGATCACGCTGTTCGCCGGGTTGCTACGATTGCATATCACCCGCCTTTGATGAGGCGGGCGCAACTCTGCCCCCGAACCAAAGCTCGTCCACTAATAACAGCTCGATTTCTTGGTCCGGACGAACTCGCTTCAAAGCCGATTGTGCGCGCCATTGCGACCGGGCTGGGATGCGCTCGATGCACGATTTCTAAATTCCGCAGCGGGATCTCTCGTGGGCAACCGAGACCGCAGCGAGCCCCAACATCACGTCGCCGGTGAATCCGAAATGGAGACTATAGAGCCACCAGATTGCGCAGCACCGGTCGAGATCGTACATGGCGAGCGCGCGCCTTGTTGCTGCGACCATCCGCGCCATCGGCTTCATTCCGCGTGTCATCTGGAAACCTCGGCGTCTCGGGGCCAGCGCTCTCCATACAATGACTTTTAGGGCGGTGATGGCCCGCTGTCCGGCGCGTGCACCTGCAAGAGATCTGGAATTGAGATTGATGTTCGCCATGGCGTTCTTTTCCGCGTTTCGAAGCAGATTGCGCACACCTATGTGCATGCGCTCATTGCCGTGATCCTACGGCGATACTGCTTGCAAAACGCCCAGATCTGGTAGTGCCAATTGACCGGACTCCCGACCGACAAATACGCTTACGCGATCCCACCGCTGCGCGAAGCCACTTGCGGCAGTGGTTGCGGCTACGCGACCTTTGCTGCCAGCTCCTTGAGAATACCTCGCGCGTCCGCCGAGGCTATCTAGGCAGGGCCTTCGCTGTTTCCGAGTAACCCCTCCAGGTCAGCGGTTTCGCTACCCAACTTGCGCGGACCCAGCCGACATCGAGCGCTGGCTTGCGGCCGAGCTCCGTCTGACCGCGCATGCAATTCTCGGTCGCCTCGCGAAGCAACGCCCCGAACAGTTCGGCCTGCACCACACCATAGCAGAGCTTGCTGGGATTGCTCAGAGGCAAAGCAGCCGAGACGATCATCCCGCACGGCTAAAGCTTCGGCGCTGGCCGCGTGTAATGGGCATTCCGCGCGTCTCCAGAAACTTCCGATCCTGCGCGGCATGGTGCAATCCCGGACTGGCCGATAGCCAGAGCTACATCGATCAAGCGAAACTAACATCCTCAGATGAGGCAATTCCCAGGCAATATGGCAGGGGGGACTGACAGGCCGGCGCCACGCGGACGAAACGTCCAGGATGACCGTTCATCTCGTGGGCTGCCAGTGGGCCCGAGGATGCGTACCCACTGGCTGCGCGAATAATCCACTATTGGGCGAATGTCTCTCCAGCTAAGGACAACCGAAGTGATCGCAGGCCTCCAGCCACGCGCGATCGGTTCACAGCGGGGTTGTCTCCCGTGTAAGCCTAACGAACCCTCCTTCGGCTAATTCGGCTTTGTAGGCCCGTCCGTTAAGTAGGATCGTGGTGGAGTTATCTGCGGTCGGCATAAAACCGTCGTGGCGCAGCTTCTCCATTAGAGCAGGTGTGGCCCATTGCTGTGCTAGCGGCATTCCGTAGCGCCATTTCTCCGCGAAGAAGGCTCCGAAGTCCGGTACCCCCGCCCGGCCGACCCCAACCACTTGGTCCTCCGCAGGGTTATGAACAAGACGAACGCGATTGGACTCATCCAAACCGGCCGTGTAGCGGTGACCTTGGATTTCATAGGTCATCGTCGGCTGGTCCGAGTCCGGCAAGAGACCGTGGTGGAACAGCCTCTCAACCATCGCGTCAGGGGCGATTTGCGAACCGTGTAAAAATCTCTGTGGAGCGGCGAATGTGACATCTACCGCTTCCTCAGGTGCGGCAGGTGATGATGGGCCAGCTTCATTCATGATCTGACTGAACAAATCATGATCTTCCTGTGTCCAGACGTGCGCTGTTGGCGATTCCGGGGAACGGGCATTGTCGATCGGGTTCGGATCCATAAAGCTCTCCTTTCTGTTGTGAGAACAACGGCTTCTTGAAGATCTCCCCCAGGGAATGAGCTGAGTTCGTCACGAATTCAGAGATGGCTGGCTTCGTCATCGAGTGGCCAAGGTCGAATGTTAAAGAGGCTGGCTTTCGAGAAGCTGACAAAGGTCGAAGAAGGAGACAAACCCGCAGCCGCATCTGCCACGTCTGATGCGATCATCTCCGAGCCAAGTCTCATTCCGCCTGGCCTCGCAGTCGGCGCGTGGGTCTGCGTCGTGCATTGCGTTCACCTGGGCGTAAAGCTGGTTAGGAGGTCCAGGTGATGCGGACCGCGGCCAGACCCAGTCTTGCACCGAACATGTGCATTTCGACCTCTGCCCGCGACCCGTCGTTCTGGCGGACGCTTCGAGCCTATGCTCGGGGCCGCTAACCAGAATGACCGCGATAGCCGCGCCAGCGCGAGAACAGACGAAAGCGAGACCTACGTGAGAGTCCGGCAACCGCGGAGCGAAGTGTTTACCTGAGAGAACGAAATCGCTGAGACGCAAAAGCAGCTGAGACGATCCTCCCGCGCACGGCTAAGGGTGCTCGGTGCCGGTGATCCGGGGACTGCCGCTGCGTGTAGTGGGTACTCCGCGAAGTCCCCAGTGCCTCGAACCCTGCGCGCCATGATACAACCTCGGACTGACAGCCGGAGCTACATCGGGCAAGCGGAACGTTACATCCTCAGGTGAGGCAATAGGAACCGCCAACTTTGTCCCGGCTGCTATGGACGCTCTGCGTCATGCAGATGGCACTCGTCTCAGGGCGTTGGAAAGAGAATTCACTGGTGTCCTGAATAAGGAAAATCGTCGTAATTTCGTGCGCGCGGTGGCGAGGTCGCCGCTGAAATGTCCGCTTCCTCCAAGCGTCCGTTGGCGAAGAACCGTAGGGCACATTCGTGCTCGCCCGTTGCGGGCGCACGAACGGTAACTCCTGGGTATGCGTCGCTGGTTTGCCTTAACAGCTCTCTAAGTGGTTGACCAAGATGTACGCCCCTGAACCTTTGGCAGCGCTCACCGAACGACTTGAGATCGGCCTCGTCGCCGTTGGGCCAAATAGCCGGGCCTTCTCCCAGTCCCGGGTGAGGCCCTCGCGCAGGAGATAGCCAACATGCGCGGGCGGGCAGCGCCGAACGCACCTTATGACGGACGACCTGGGCCTTGGCGGTCGCCAGACGCGAGCGACCCGTGAGCAGCCGGTTCGCCCGCTAGACGGGACCCGGCCGCGACACAAAGGTGGAGCACCGATGAGTGGTGGATCTTGCCCGGCGCGCGAGAGACCGCCGCAGGCGCGCTGAGCGGCGACAATCGGCTTGGCGACGAAAGGCGTGGCCCGCTGACGCCTCACGGAGCGGACGCAACCTGGCCGAGGCTGAAAGGGCGCGAGACATCGCCGATCGTGTTCGGCACCCGCCAATTTGTCTCAAACTCGCCAAAGCAGCGCAATGTCTGGGTGCCCGACAACTATAGCAGGTTCTCATATTTGTCTTGCCGGCAAGGCCAGTCATCAGATCAAGGGTAAAATGGGCCGCGAAAGGCGGGCATTTTTATTGCAGAGATTACCGTGAGGTTCGTCGTGACACGCTTTAGCCTACATGTGAACAGGCGATGGCCGTGAGGACGAACTCGGGCAAGTGGAATGCAACTTTGCGCGACCTGTCTGGTCGAAATGTTCGGGCCATGGATCGCGCTCCAGATCAGGTCGAGGATGGCGAGGCAATTTACTCCAGAGAGGCTGGAGCCGGTCCTCGGTCCGGCAGACGAACGCTTGACACGCCGCGCGGTGTTGGGCGCAACCATCGGCAACATCATCGAATTCTACGACTTCGGGACCTATAGCTTTTTCGCAATACAGATCGGTCAGGCGTTCTTCCCGGCAACTGACCAGTTTGTCAGCCTCATGCTGTCACTCGGAACCTTCGGCGCAGGCTTTGTGACCAGGCCGATCGGAGCCATCGTGCTCGGCTCGTATTCGGATCGGGCCGGCCGCCGACCGGCGATGATTGCCAGCTTTGCCATGATGAGCGCCGCGGTCCTGTTATTGGCTATCACGCCATCGTACGAGACAATAGGACTTGCCGCTCCGTTGCTAGCCATTTTCGCACGCTTGCTGCAGGGCTTTGCTCTCGGAGGTGAAGTCGGTCCAACGACAGCCTACTTGATGGAAGCGGCCCCCACCAAAGCCCGCGGTCTTGCGGTCTCCTTTCAGCCCGCGAGCCAACAGGTAGCTGCGACGGCCGGAGCGTTGGTTGGAGAAATACTCTCGCTCACCATGACAAGCGAAGCGCTCAATGCGTACGGATGGCGGGTCGCGCTGTTGCTCGGCGCGGCCACGTTGCCGTTTGGATTTTGGTTGCGGAGCGTCCTGCCCGAAACGCTGCACCGCCCCGAGGCGCCGGTTCCTGTCACCCAGCCTGAGGGGCGACGGCCTACCGATCGCCGCATCATGAGCTTGGGATTTGTCATCTTGGCCAGCTGCACGATCACGACTTATGTTACGGGATACATGACGACCTACGCGTTGAACACCCTCCGCGTTTCCACGCCTCTCGCCTTTGCTACTACGCTCATCAGCAACACGGTCGGAATTTCTGCAGCACTGTTGGGCGGCCTGCTCGCCGACCGCGTAGGCCGTCGGCCTATCATGATATGGCCGCAGGTCACTGCATTGCTGATGACCTATCCGGTATTCTTGTGGATTGCAGAGAGCCGCAGTGCCTTCGCACTTCTAGGAGGTCTCGGCGTGCTCACCCTGATCGGAACGATTCCGTATAGCGCCTTCTACGTGAGCATGGCCGAAGGTTTGCCCAAGTACATTCGTGGTCGCGCGTTCGCGACGATCTACGCTTTTGCGATAGCGATTTTTGGAGGCACAGCTCAACCGATCGTCACCTGGCTCATCCATCTTACCGGGAGTGCACTCGTGCCCGCCTGGTACATGCTTTTCGCGGGCGCGGCCGCGCTTTGTGCCATGCTTATGATGCCGGAGACGGCGCCACTCAATTATGTGCCCGACCATAGACGAACGGCCGTAACGCCACGACCGCTGCTTTAGTCATACCCGAACAGGTGAGGATGACATCTATGATGCCCGAAATGCGAAACATCGAGCCGGAGGACGGCTATGGGGCCAGCACGTAAAAGCAATCTATCCTGAAAAATTGGAGCAGCTTTACATCGAGCAGGAGCTCCTGTCGGAGCGCAGTGGCGCCGTCTGAAATGACTTGTTTCCGTTTACCCGATCTTCGCCGATGCGGCAGTTGCACGATCAGCGGGCGTCACCGACGGGCTGTAAGTGAGCCGTCACTCTGATCATAGCCTTTAGAGAACAAATAGGCCCGGCTTATACTATCTGCCAGCGCAACCATACGGCATAAGGACGCGGCCGCTGTCGGAGCAGCGGCCGCACGAGGGTCGACCCTCATTCTCTGCTTGATATGTTTCCCGTTGTCAGTGCCGGACGCACGAGGGATCCGTCAAGCAAAAAAACAGATCGCAGATGCCATTCAACGGGTCATCCACGCACTCAGGATATGATGTATCGGCTACCGGCGCACTCGCCGCAACCGGCTGCGCGGCAACGTTTGCAGCAAAAGGAGGCACCACCGCCGTTGCAAGCGCGAGGGCGCTCGCGGTCACTAACACAGACTTTTTCATTCGAGACATCGCTTCCCTAGGTTAGCCCCAGCCGCTCTCGACGGTCTATCTGACGACGCTGCAAGCGGTAAAATTGATTTTCTTGATCAGATCTATCGACCGAATGGATAAGTACGCAGCAATGGACGATCGGCTCATCGATGCGATGGGCGAGGAGTTTCAAATTCGGCTGAACCAACGGGGCCGAAGCGGGTCTGACGGGCGATGCCGAGGCCCAGCGGTCGCTCGGACCTCAACGTCAACGAGATCGCCTGCGAGATCAAAAGCGAAGTGATGCACCGGGTGCTTAGGGCCGCACGGAATCGAGCTGTAAAAGATCGATCAAACTAGTCATACGGATTGCTGTCGTGAGCTCGCGCCATGACTCAATGAACAGTCCACCAAGCTGATCTTGCGGCGGAGCATGCTCTTCCGTACCGCTCCGACGAGGACCGTCTTGCGTGACGGGTGGTAATTCGCGAAGCGTGTGACCTTAGGTCTAGCTTTAAGGTCATCAGGCGATGCGGGTCGAAGTTTTGGGCGGGCTCGAGCGGCGGCGGCGTTGGTCGCAGGACGACAAGGCACGGATTGTCGAGGAGACGCTGGCACCGGGCGCGAAGGTAACTGAGGTTGCGCGGCGCAACGGAGTAGCGGCCAGCCTGGTGTTTACCTGGCGTCGACAAGCACGGACATCGGAACAAGTTGCACCATCTTTTACGCCGGTGCAGATCGCCGCCGTAGCGGCCTCGGCTGAAGAAACTCCGAAGCTTTTGCCTACGGTTGATGGCCGAGTTCGCTCGGCGGCAGCCGCGCGTACTGGATTGATAGAGATCGATCTCGGCAACCGACGGTGCATCCGGGTGGATGCGCACGTCGATCCGGAGGCGTTGGCGCGGGTCCTCGATGTGCTTGGACGCCGATGATTTCTGTACCAGGGAATGTGCGAGTGTGGCTGGCTACAGGCTACACGGATATGCGCAGAGGCTTTCCATCGCTGGCCCTCCAAGTGCAGGAGGTGCTGCACAAAGAACCGCTCAGCGGTCATTTGTTTGTCTTCCGCGGTCGCCGCAGCGATCTTGTGAAGGTGATCTGGCACGATGGTCAGGGAGCCTGCTTGTTCACAAAAAAACTCGAGAGAAAAAAGTTTATCTGGCCATCGGTTGCCGGTGAAGCGGTAACGATCTCGCTGGCGCAGTTGAGCTACCTGCTGTCCGGGATCGATTGGCGCAATCCGCAAGAAACCCAGCGTCCGACGCGGGTCGGATAATCGTTTTGGGTTTGAATCTGATGCTCGATCTGATTCAATGGCTTCATGACATTGAAGCCGAGCGATCTTCCGTCGGATCTCGCGAGCGCCTACCTTGCGCTGCTGGCCGAGCGCGAGGCGTTGCAGGCTGAACGCGATGTGGCGGTCGCGGATGCCGCCAACGCGCGGGCGGAGCTGTCGGACAGCGAAGTGCTGATCGCTCATCTTGAGCTACGGATCGAGAAGCTCAAACGCGAACTGCACGGGCAGCGCTCCGAGCGCACGGCGCGGCTACTTGAGCAGTTGGAATTGGAGCTCGAAGAACTCGCCACCACGGCGACCGAGAATGAGCTGGCTGCGCAGGCTGCCGCGGCAAAAACCCAGAGCGTGAGCGCCTTCACGCGCAAGCGGCCGGTGCGCAAGCCGTGGCCGGACGACATCGAACGTGAGCGCGTCGTCATCGAGGCTCCAAGGACCTGCGCCTGCTGCGGTGGATCGCGGTTGGCGAAGGTCGGCGAGGATGTGACCAAGACGCTGGAGGAGATTCCGCGTCGCTTTAAGGTCATCGAGACGGTACGCGAGAAGTTCACCTGCCGCGATTGCGAGAAGATCAGCCAGCCGCCGGCACCGTTCCATGCGACGCCGCGCGGCTTCATCGGCCCACAATTGCTGGCGACGATTCTGTTCGACAAGTTCGGCATGCATATCCCGCTCAACCGCCAGAGCGTGCGCTTTAAGGCCGAGAGGATCGATCTGCCGTTATCGACGCTGGCCGACCAGGTCGGTCACGGGACCTTCGCCGTCACGCCGCTGTTCCAGCTGATCGAGCGTCATGTGCTTGCGGCCGAGCGCCTTCATGGCGACGACACCACCATCCGCATCCTGGCGAAGGGCAAGTGCACGACCGGCCGGATCTGGACGTATGTGCGGGATGATCGGCCCTTCGCCGGACCTGCGCCGCCGGCGGCGGTCTATTACGCCTCGGGCGACCGAAGGGGCGAACATCCCCAGAAGCATCTGGCCGTCTTCGGCGGTATCCTGCAGGCGGATTGCTATAGCGGCTTCGAGCCGTTGTTCGACCCAAAAAGGAAAGCGATGCCGATCACGCCGGCATTTTGCCTGGCCCATGCGCGGCGGGGCTTCTTCGAACTGGCTGACATCGAGAAAGCCGCCCGGGACGGACAGAAAGGCAAACCGGTCTCCCCGATCGCGCTGGAAGCGGTCAGGCGTCTTGACGCCCTGTTCGAGATCGAGCGCGCCATCAACGGCCGCAGTGCCGACGGCCGGCGCGCCGTGCGCCAGGAACAGAGCAAGCCGCTTCTCGACGACATGCACGACTGGCTGCTCCGCGAGCGGGAGACCCTGTCGAGCTCCTCCGAGGTCCTGAAGCCCATGAACTACATGCTCAGGCGCTGGGACGACTTCGCCCGCTTCCTCGACGACGGCAGGGTCTGCTTGACCAACAATTGCGCTGAACGCGCGTTGAGAGGCATCGCCTTGGGGCGGCGCAACTGGACCTTCGCTGGCAGCCAGCGCGGTGCCGATCGGGCCGCCATCATGCTGACGATGATCACGACCTGTCGCCTCAACGACGTCGATCCCAAGGCCTGGCTCGCCGACGTCCTCGCCCGGATCGCCGATCTTCCTACGTCGCGGCTGCACGAACTGCTGCCCTGGGAATGGAAGCTCCTGCGCCAAGCCAATCCCACCGATCAGCAAGCCGCCTGACCTTCACCCCGCCGATCATAGAACTAACTGTACCCGCGCGCATGCGTCAATCAGGCGGTCCTCGTGGTATGCGTACGCTCTTCCGGCGATGCCACCGTTGCTCGCTCGTGGCGGCGACTGAAAAAAGCAGGGAAATGACTGACCATACGACGGTGTATTGAAATCGTCTCCGCGGCGCCCGGCGCCATTGCAGTTGAAACGAAGAAGCTCCGACTTACTCGGATTGAGACGCTCAACGAAGAACGACAAGCCCCAGCATCTTTTGGAGGCCAAGGAGGCGTGATGCTGGGGCCGTCGTAGCCTGATGCTAGAGTAGCAAACAGGCGGCGTTGTTGTGCACCGCCCGGTTTGATTCGTCAAAGCGGCCGGGACGCTCAGCTCCCGTACATCCGGACCATCCGCGATCCGTTGAAGCTCGCCCGAAGAGTTTGCGCGCCAGTTCGCCGCGGGCAGGCAGGTGAAAGCACTGTGACACCGGGCGTATCGCCGCCAGCATCTGGTATATCTCCCGCCTGCAATAGTCAGCGGCCCAGCTTCTCGCCCGAGCGCCGATGTTCGCCAGGGCAGGGAATGGCAGCTTGCTTGTACGACGACCGACAATCCTCCGGATCGCCAGCCGATACCCCTCCCGTAAGAAGTGTTCTCTCCCCGGCTCCATCCTTGTGTAAGCTGGAGTTCGACGAGGCTCGGCGCAGCTCAGGCAATCCGCCGAGCCGGTCCGAAAGGCATGAACTCTGACGCCGAACGGCTCACCGGCGCAAGAAAACCAGCTCACTAGATCCCCAGTCGAGCCATCTGAGCTGAAGCGTGCTCCGGGTCGGGAAGGGGCTGCCATGGCTGGCCAGCGGCGGTGCTCAACAAGGACCTACAGAATGCGGGAGTGAGCTTGCCTCGGTGGATCACGACGTTCTCGTGCCCCTCGGCGGCTCGAGCGTTCTGCCAGTGCTGATTGTAGCCGCGCTGTTCGTCAGACTTGACGTGGCAAGCGGCGAATTCGCGATCGCCCAGCGTTGCCAATTGCCAGGCATGTACCGGCCGCTTGGTGTGGATGTGTACCCACATCGGCCTTGGCGTCGCGCCATTGCTCAGCGCCATGGGCTGTAGCTTGATTTCAAACAGCGTCTCTGGCTCTCCCTTCAAGGCGCGAGGTGGATCCACTGACGCCAGTTCCCCCGCTGCCCGTAACTGTACAAGGTATTTCTGCGATGGAAACGCATAGGTCTTCATGCAATCGCTCGTGATTGCTGCCTTTCGCGCGCTCAATGACTTTGCCTGCCCCTGAACCTCGGACCCCATCCTTTGAAGCCGGACTATCTTTTCGTGCACTTCGGGCACCTGCGCAGCGGTGAGCAGGCCCCCTCGGCGAGGCTCCTCCAGCGCGGCTACACAGGCCTCAATCTCGGAGGACTGCGTCTGCAAGCGCTTGATCACGCGATTCAGGACATGTTCGGCGTCGTCGGGCTTCATCTGGCGCGCTTGCGAGACGGCGCTTTGCTGAGCCCGCAGATCGAACTGCAGCAGCTCGTCCAATCGCTCAAGTAATCCCGGCAGTGCCTTCCTGGAGGGCGGAGCCTGCCACATCTGGAGGTGATCGGTCGCAGAGGATGACGCAGCTGCCTCCTCCGGCGTGGCGAGTTTCTTTGTACCGAGATCCGAGAGCACGATGACCTTGCCCGTCGCGGCCGCGGCGGCATCGGACCTTCCCAGTTGCGGCGCGGGCGGGCTGGCCGTCGAACTCCCCTCGCCCGCGGCTGCTCCGCGCTTTGCTTTGCCCTTTCTGCGCGCTGGAGTGCCTTCACCCACCAGGGCAGTGTTTTCAGGAAGCGCAGCCCAAGCCGGCGGTTCAATCGTCACTTCCGTCTTTGGCTGCAATGCCAGCAGCCGCATGACGTCGTTCGCCGTCACCCACGCTCCGTCCACGATCTCGCCAAGCAACTGCAAAGGAAGGTCAGCTTCCGTTCCAGCCTCCCTCAGGGGCTCAAGCATGCCCCTCAGTTGGGATGCAAATTCCGAAAGCCGTTCCATCACTCCTTCCAGAACGGCGCGGTGCTCGGCGTCGAGCACCGCTCCTCCGCGAACGGCCTCGCCCGTCGAAATAAATGCCGGAAAAACATCTTCAACAAAGGTCCCGAGCAGACGCACCTGCCCCCTCTCGTCCATGAGGGCGGCTCGCACGTCCGGTGCTAACGTGCTCGCTCGCGACTCAATCAAGAGCTGGGCGAGAGCGATGCGCGATTGCAGATACATGCACCTGGTATGGAGCGCCCAGCCCGTATTGAGCCTGAGTTGGCCCTCTTCGGTCTTGCGCATCTCGGGCGTGCTGCTTGGCAAGTGGGCAGTAGCCGCACAGACTGACTGCATCCGCTCGAAGCGCAACGCCTTCTTTCCCCACCAGTCCATGCAGGCAGCATACTGGTTCGCGACGCCCGCAACGACGCGGCTCAGCTGGTCGGGCGGAGCGGTGTCTTTGACCTCGTCGAGCAGGGCTTTTGCTTTCTTTCTCCTGTTCTCAAGTGGGTACAGAATCTCGGTGGCTACTTCGTTACATTGGTTGCCCGCATCCAGCGTGTTGTCGCGGAGCCGGCGAGCCTGATCGTCGGGCAGGATACGACGCGCCAAATTGGAAGGCAGATTCGCGTAATACTCCAGAACTGTTGAGCCTGCTTCGACCACTCGATCGATCAGCTCTTGCGCCTTTTCCGAGTTGCAGCGTTGCATGGCCGCTCGACGGCAAGTTTCAAACTTCTCAAGCAGGCTGTCCAAATTTCGCTTTGCGGCCTTGATCTCGTTGCGCGTTGGCGCCGCCATATCTGAAGCCGCAGTTCTGTCTTGAGGCCCGGAGCGCATCCGCTCCAGGACGGCATCGAAGGATTGACCGCGTTCCCCAGGGAAGAGACCAGGCTCCAGGCTCGAACGGCTCAATTCCCCGGCGCTGTCGGCTCCCGCCGCCTCACCCTGTGATGAATCAGCTCGGCCAATACCTTTCATACTTCATCTCCGAATAGTCGAGAGTGCGCAGCCTGTCTGGATAGGCCGCCTAGCTGACGACTAGCTGACCAAGAGCCATTCATCTGGATGCACAAGAAATAAGACCTCGCCTTGAGTTCCACTTCAATCGCAGCTTGGTCGTGTTGCTGAACTAGCCGCATCAGTGCCGGTGTGATCAGCTGAGACGTGACCGGCGTCCGACCTGCCCTACCCACGGAATAGTCCCTACCCGAACGCCTTGGCTCTATGCACGCGAGCTGGGCCAAGTCAAACGCTAGAGAGCAGCCAGGAACGCGCTCGCCTCCCGAACGGCGATTTTTGGCCAAGCAGAACTGGCCAGCGTATGTCGATCGGCAGACCTTCGCTCGCAACGCACGCGTCCCGCTATCCACTAAACAGACTTCGACCGAAGAGTTTACCAAGTCACCAGCCATCGACGGGTGTGCCGAGACGTCGGAGGCCATCAGCAACGACATTTTGCCCGTCGGAACTGAGCAGAATCGAGGTTGCGCAACTCCCTCAAACTATATCTCGCAAAAGCCGGGCCGCCGCCCAGGCCGGTTAAATCACACTCATAGAAATGTGGCAGCAAGCATATCGAGCACACCGAGCGTCACCCCGACCAGCGAATTGGGTGTCCGCACGTCTCTAAAGAGCAGAAAGGTGAGTATCGGCTCCACTACCAGAATAGCTCCCACTATTTCGCGGCAATGATCCAGATATTCTTCATATGCATGTGGCGAAGCGCTTATCTGAAAATGAGGTAGATGCCACCGAAGGATATCAGGAGAAACATCGGCCACAGGCATTGCCAAATTACTGCCGGTCTTCCCCAGGGAGCTTGAGGTAATCAACTCGGGGAATATCCAAATCGCTTCTCCAAGGAAAATCGCTGCAACCCGCTACAATCTTCAGCATCAATTCATCGGCCTCCACGTTCCGGCTATACAAGGCAACCCGAACAGGCGGCATCGGAGTTGCCGTTGAGGCCCTTTCGGCATCTCAGGCGTTTGCAAGTCGAGACGCGCGCCTGACATGTCGCTTCTCACGGGGACTTCAAACGTCTGCCCGGTCGATCAGTAGTTGCCCACTAAAAATGCTTCGCGTCGATCGAGCCATCTGCGCAGATTGAACATTAGTTCAGATCAATCCACCCTGACCGCGCACCGGCGGCCGGGGACTGGCGCGACCAGGCCTACGCTTCAATCCGCACGGGGAGAGCCGAATAGCCGTGCACGAAGTTAGATGCAATTCGCTCGGGTTCGCCGACGACCTCGATCTCCAGTCTCGCATCCAAGATCTCTTCCCAGAGGACTCTCAACTGCAGTTCGGCAAGATGTCGACCAAGACAGCGATGGATTCCGAATCCGAACGAGAGGTGCTGCCGCACATTCTTCCGGTCGATCACGAAACTGTTGGCGTTCTCAATGATCTCTTCGTCTCTGTTGCCGGAGATGTACCACATGACGACCTTGTCGCCTTTCCGGATCTGTTTCCCGCCTACGATGCTGTCGACCGCGGCAGTGCGGCGCATATGCGCGATCGGTGTCTGGTATCGGATAATCTCGGACACGGCGCTCGAGACCAGCTTGGGATTGTCGGCTAGTTTTCGCAGTTCGGAGGGGTACTGGCTCATGAACAGGAGGCCGCCGGTAATCGAGTTGCGCGTCGTATCATTTCCCCCCACGATCAGCAGAATCAGATTCCCGAGAAACTCACTCGGCTTCATATGGCGTGTGGCGGGCGAATGCGCCATCAAGGAAATCAGGTCGAGGCGCGGCTCGGCATTAATGCGCTCGTTCCAAAGCCCTGTAAAATAGTCCAGACATTCTGATAAGATTGTGCTTCGCTTGTCCCAGCTGTCGATCGCATGGCCTGCTTTCGGAGTTGTAACAGCTACGTCTGACCAATAGGTCAGTAGTCGCCGATCCTCAAATGGAAAGTCGAAGAGCGTGGCGAGCATTTGCGTCGTCAACTCTATCGAGACCATGTCTACCCAATTGAAGGCTTCATTGCGCGGCAAGCCATCGAGAATCGCCCTGACCCGAGAGCGGATCAAGGTTTCGAGCTTCGTCAGGCTTTCCGGTCCGACGATCGGGCTCACGGTATTGCGCTGCTCGGCGTGCTTGGGAGGCCCCATCTTGATGAAACTCTGGGTCCAGTGTTTATCAGGCACGTCGACAATAGTGACACCTTGCTTTGATGAGAATGCTTTGTGGTTTGTGTCTATCGCTACGATGTCCCGATACTTCGTCACGGACCAATATGGACCGTGGGGGCTGTCTTTGCAGTAGTGAATGGGATCTTCTCTTCGCAACCGGTCAAAGAAACCCCATATGCTATCGTCTTGAAAGCGCCTGCCTTCGCTTACATCCAGCTCGCTCAGCGGGATAATGTCATCTGCTTTATGATCTTCTGATCGCCTGCTCATGATCATCTCCGCAGATTTTGCTCCCGAGAGGTTACAGATCTAGGGTCACGATTCACCGTTCGAGCTGCCGTGAGCGTTTGGCTGCGACGGGCCGCCCGACCAGACTATCTCAAAGCGCGGCTGGCCTAGCCCTACCACGTCGGGCAGTAAGGATCGTATTGACTTTCCGACCCGATCTACTCAATCACTGAGAGCTGTCACCACGAGCTGGACGACGGCTGTGCGGGAGACAACATCCGATCGAATACACACTCCCAAGGTCGCCAGCCATTTTGCGACCTCTCACTGTCGTTTCGAGTCCAGGGAGACCAATTGAGGCGGCTCGGCAGTCTGCCGCCCATCGTGATCTTGGCCGAGGCACCCCAAAGCGGCGAAGCTGGAAGGGGCAATCCTCTCTTGCATAGTAGTTCCCGCATTGGGTGTCCTGTGGGGTAACCTGAGAAAGAGGGCGGTGCGAGGAGGCTCTGAAATGCGGACGCGAGCAGGTGCAGGTAAGGTCCGCAGGTCTGCAAGGTGAGCGCCGGAGAGGCTTCAAACCTGATGCGGTGTCCGGCCTGGAAGGCTCGGACACTGTAAAATGGAGGCTGAAGCCTTGCACCGAAACGCTGCAGGAACCGTTTCGGTCGAGAAACGTGGGAGGCGGGGCAAATCGGAGCGACCGCGCATGACGGAGCACCGTCCCGACTAGTCGCCGAAGCCGAACGCCTTCGCGTCAGGTCGAGCAGCAAAACCTGGGGCAGCCCGCCCGAGGCAAATGTGCGAACAGCACGTCAGAGTGAGACCGGCGCTCAAATGCGCCGATTCGCTGAGATCTCCCGCCGCATGATCAAGTCGAGAGCTTTTCCCGCCTAGATAGCTGCGTTAAGAGATCCTCTCTTTAGTAGTGGAGGAAGTGATGAGCCATGACCGGATCGTTACGGCGGCCATCATCGCCGTTGGCGCTCTCAACACGGTGCTCGCAGCGATAGCGCTCTTGTCGTTCTGAGCAGCGCAATTTTCTCATGCGACAAGAGGCCATCTCGATTGGCGGCCTCTTTCATTCACGCAGCGTCTCCGCGTATGGCCCGATCGCGTATACGGAACGCGGTCTCCGCTTGGTCCGCTTCGTGGCGCCAAGGATCATGCAGCCTATCTTCTTTTCAGCCCGCCGGTTCGAAATCGTGAGTAGGTCATCCGGTACCGGGTCTAGCGGCTTCGGGGTACCCGTCCACCGCACCCGTTAAGAGAGTAGTTACCACTCACTGTCAGCATTTCCATATTAGGTCGCCATAGGCGGCAGCCAATCTGAGAACGTCTGATTTTCCGACACGCCCGGTTAGCGGTCTCTTTCAGGAGAGGCCCAATGTTCAAGGGCTTCACGGTGGCAGTTGCGGCGCTGATTTCCACAGCGCAACTGGATCAATACCTCACGCACGGTCGGTACACCGACGCGGCGATCGCTATGCTCCGGCACATCAGGCATGGGTTTGGCTTTTGAGAAACCGGAACGCATCTGGAAAGCAATTCACGGGTTGATCTCGATGCGGAGGAGCAACGCGCCATAGCCATATTGGGAGCTGGGCTTTGTGTCGAGCTGTGTGACCTGCTTGCTCTCCTGAGCTTGAGGCAGCTCGGTCTGATCGGAGTCTGCGATTTGAAAGCTGCCGCGCACGAGTTACGGAGGCGCGTTGTCTTGAGCGAACTCGGGTAACGATCAGGTGATGATCAGATGATAAAAGTGCGGATCTAACATGACGGTGCGCGACAAGACGTTCTCACCGCGCCGATTTTTAGGTCCTCAGGGGGCTAAGGGCTGGATGGGGTCGACAACGGAAGGGGCCGGCTCTGGTTGGGATTAATTGGGCGGTCAATTTGACCAAAGAGCAAGCCGATCGCCTCGCGGAGATTGAGTTGACGAGCACGAGCGGGACTAGCGTAAGCCCGGTCAGAGCCTAGACAGCGAGACGGATGAGTGGACATCCTCTTCATCTTGCCGATCAACGCCGAAAAGACATACCGACACCGCCCGCCTAGCATGCTTCCTTCTTTGGACAGACTGATCTCGCGAACCGCCATCTCGCCCACAGCAAGAGCGTCAGTCACTCCAGGACTATGAACCTCAATCACTCTTTTGCGATCAGTCGCAGTTTGGATCGCCATGATCGACTCGACCAAGCCAAGCTTCCTAAGAGCGCAGTTCAAGCCAGACTCGAAAAGGTGTTGTTGGTCACGAGCGAAATTGATGCCGGAAATCAGGCGCGAGATCGGCATAGCTGCGCTCCCGTGCTTGATCTGGCGGAAGCACAAAGAGTCTCTCAGACGCTGAAATAAGTCACGGACCCGCGATGATGTTTGTGGGCTGCACCTCCAGGAAATAGCAGTCATGGGACTCATAGTGCCGATCTCCATAGTAACACTTCGTCTCTAGGCGCAAAGTATTGACCATCCAGTCAGCACCGCTTCGGAGCCGAGTTTATGCTTAGGCGTTGCCGACAGATGCGCCTTCCTTCCGACGTGTCCGCTTTGGGCTGAAACCGGCAACCTCAACCCGAGCAGATGTCTTCCGCTTGGCCCTCGTCAGCCGACATTGCGTTATTGGTTCAAGCCCTAGATCATTTCCCTTTTGCCAACTCGAAAGCTACGAACGTAATACCCCTGTCGCTGAACGGCCGACTTTACCTCGTCGCTGACTTTGAGAACTCTAGTTCTGCTCTTGTGCCATTTATTGGAAGAGTAAAGTGCGGGCATCTCAGAAGCGTTGCTTATGACGAGGAAGTCCCGCTTGTTATTACGAATAGACATCAAACATGTCACCCTCGCAGAAATGTCGAGTAGAGCAAATATGTTTGGTAACGACCGTGTCAGCTGTAGTGCGCTGGGCCCCCGAGCGGGTGGTAGTCTGGGATGCCTGCTGGTTAGACTTCGCACCCAGTGAATGTCGGGGAAATGTTAGCGCGCCAACCGATCAGCTCAGATTTCTTTTTGCATGCTGTTTCCATGCCAGGCCAGTGTACTAGTTCCGTGAAGGCCATGCGGTGAATAATGGTCTAGCTACGAGTGCTTAGGCAGATCGATCGAGAGATCCGGAGCACCATTTAGGAGGGTATCCTGATCTGGAACATAGATACTATCGAAAACCCTCAGGCCGTGAGCCGTTGCCGCGCCAATAATGATGAAAGGGAGCTTGACCTGCTCTAGATCTTCGAAGCTGTCACCGCCGACAATCCGAAGATAATCGAATTTAAACCGTCGGAACTTTATGTGAGATGCAGCCGACGCTACAAGGTCCTTGACGCTCGACGCTCCTCGGACGATCTCTTCCCTTAAATGGTTGAGTGCCGTGAAGAGGCATGACAGCTCATCAAGCTCAGACCGGCTAAATCGCCTTAAGCGCGACGAAATCGGCACTCCATTCTTGTATCTCACGGTCGGCACAAACCTTATCTCGCAATCGAGAAGGAGGTCTGCAACGGCGCGCTTCACCAGGATCGCCTGACCGATATCTTTCAGGCCGAAGTAGCTGCGAGTTGGCCGCGCATAGCAGATCCAGCGGACCGCACCGGTCAGGGCTTCCTTCAAGCACGCCTCAGGCCCATCTAAACGCAAATGATAGTCACCTTGCGATACGAACGTTCGATAGCCAGGCGGAAACATTTCGGTGTCGCTCGAGGAAATCACGGCAGTCGCTCCCGAACGTAGGGCAAGTCCAATATCATCGTCCAAATTGAAATTGTAGCTCCCACCTGGTCTAAGCTGGATCTTGTTCGGGTACACTGTGACAATCGCGACGTCATTCTCCAAGGCCGCTCTTCTGATCAGTTCTGCATGCCCAAGATGCAGGGCGCCCAGAGTGTGTACTGTGCCAATGGTCTGACCTGTTCTTGCGACCTCCCGGATGAACGCCTTGCCTGCGGAAAGACCTGCCAGATGCATGTTCTTACTCCAGTTTCCTTGAACGCAAAAAGAGTGGAGCGCTTGGATCTCGGAAGATGCGCGGCGGGGGCATCCTGTGTGGGCCGCGCACGCAGACGAGCTCCAAAGAGCTTCAACGCCCGCTTACAGTCGAATGACCGCATCAAACTGATCTAAGCTCGTGGGCACTGTAGCTCCCTCTGTTCTTGCGGTTTTCAAAGGAGTCAGGTTGACCCTTCTCGACCACGTCGCATCAACGATGAGAGTTCAGCCAGATAGTTCGATGACTCGTTCAGCTGATCCCCCTCCAGAGCGACCTGCAGTCCCCGACAACGGTCGGCAAAAAACGGTGGTTATCTTAGCGCCTAAAAAGTCGACCTTCACGAAGCTGGCCTGGAATGGCGATATCCCACTCAGGTTCGCATCGCGCAGGGACGATTGGTTCATGCGAACGTATGCGGCCCGCGTTGCCTCCAGGTTGCTATCGGTCATACCCGCGGCGAGATATGCCTGAACGAGATTGGAGCCTTCGAGATTTGCGTGACCCAATGCCATTGATTGCGGCGGATCACCGGTGATCATCGACCTGTAGAGGTAAGCCTGTGATAGGTCCGCATGTTCGAGATCGCAGTCGCGCACAAAGGCGCAGCGGCCGCGAAAACCGGTGAGTTTGGCGGCTCGCATTGTGCTCTCTGTTATCGAAATGCTCTCACCTGATGCCTGAGATAGGTCCGCTCCGTCCAGCTGACAGGAATGAATAGATGCACTGTTGAGCACAGCACCGACGAGGTTCGCGTCGGACAGGCCTACGGACAGAAGCCGCGCCTCGGTGAGGTCTGCCTGTTCCAGCTCAGCGCTCGCGAGATTTGACAGGTGAAGATCAGCGAATGGGGCGCTCAGGGCTCTCGCCCGAATCCGCCCGCTCACCTTTGAGAGTCTCAGATACGGAAGATGAGCACCTTCCAAGACAAGACCATCGATGGAGGTGGGACGCACGATCGATAAGCAGTCTCCCTTTGAGTGGAAGAACGAGCAATCCGCCAGATGCGTCTTCGTGATAGCGACTTGGCTCAGCTTAGCAAAGCGGAAGGAAGCGGAAGGAAGGAAGCATTCATTGATAGTTGACCCTTGCAGTTCCGCGCCATCGAATACAGCATTACTCGCGTCGCACTGATAAAGGAGAAGCCCGCTGAGCATCGCGTTGTCAAAGCGTGTTCTTTTCATACTGCAACCATGAAATAGGCTGCCGGTTGCATCAATTAAATTGCGCAGACTGGCGTCATCGAAGTTGCAGACCTGCGCTGCCATGGCGTGCATATAGGCAAAATCAAGCTTGGCCCCGAGGAAACTTGCCCGCTCTAGCCCCGGACGGGGAAATGGATGACCCAGAACCTTGGCGGCCTCCACATACCCTGTCCCTTTGATGGCAAGCATCTGGCCCCTGATCATGCGCGCATAGCCTGGCGCTGTGCCGATTCCGACAGCTATGACCTCAGTCAATAGGGACGGGCCAAAAACGGTCACGAACACAAGGGCGAGCAAGAGCGTGGGAATCGCAAAGAGCACGTCGACAATCCGGCTGAGGATGCTATCGACTACGCCACCAGAAAGCGCTGCGGCGACGCCGATAACGATCGCAATGAACATGCTCAGCGCCGTTGCGCCAAGTCCGATGGCGAGGGATTGGCCCGTCCCCTCGACTATTCGAGAGTAAAGATCTCGCCCCAATTGATCAGTTCCCAACCAATGAATGATCGACGGAGACTGCAATGACGATCTCAAATCTATAGCGAGCGGATCGTGCGTCTGCAGTACCTTTGGGGCCATAGCCGCGAAGGCAAAGAGGCCAATTATTATAAGAGAGACGGTAACCCGGAAGGGGACATGGCGCGTGATTGCCAGGACTTCTTTGAGCGAACGAGATATGCTGACTTCGGCGAACATGCTCATGTCAACTTGAACCTCGGATCGACCAGCCGGTAAGTCAGATCGACGATCAAATTGGCAAGAGCGAATACGCCCGCAGAGATCAAAACAGCTCCCGAGACAATCGGAACGTCTCTCGAGGACGTTGCAGCGACGAGGACTCCACCTAGGCCTTGACGGGCGAAAACCACCTCGATCAAAATCGCGCCCGAAAGAAGTTTGCCGAGCGCCCAGCCTGACAAAGTAATCCCGGGCAATGCGGCGTGGCGGAGGACATGGCGAAGCCTGACGCCAAAATCACTCATACCTCGGGCCCGCGCGGACGTGACGAAGGGCTGCTCGAGCACGCGCGTGAACTCGTTCTGAACGACTTGTCCAAAAAAGCCCGACAGTTCAAGAGCCAACGCAAGTGTCGGGAGAATGAGCCCGACCGGGGAATTTCCACCGATGACCGGAAGAATGCGCAGCTTTACCGCAAAAACAACCAGCAAAATTGTGGCCAGCCAGTAAGGCGGCACTGTTGCCAAAAAGACTTGCGTGTCATTGAGCAGCTTCGACCATATGTTGTCTCTGCCGGCGATGAACAAGGTTGTCAGGATGGCGATAATCCATGCAATCGGCAGCGCGGCGACCGCCAGAATAATCGTAGGCCCAATCTGATCCGCGATGATCCCTGCGACAGGCCGATGCTGCTGGTAGGATTCACCAAGATCTCCATGCAGGATTCCCAGCATGTATTTTCCGTATTGAACCACGAGTGGTTGATCAAAGCCGTATTTCGCATTGATCGCCGCGAGTTCTGCCGCGGACGCCGGCCCGACGTTGCCACTTGTCACATTAATGATGATCTGGGCGCGATCGCCAGGCATCACACACTGAATTAAGAACGCAAACGTTGCGGCAGCCCACACCACCCACCACGCCGGCCAATATCCGGCGCGTGAACCAAACAATGGCATGATGGGTTGCTATCTTCATGGCATCATTTCTTGTCGTCAAAATGGGCATCATAGAAGACAGGTTCGCCAACTGACCCACGGTCCAGCCAGACGTCTTTCAGGGTCGGCTTGGTCGCCAAAGTTACGTCCAGGACAGTAAGGCCAATAACGGGTGCCTCATCCACGATCTTCCGTTCCGCCTGCTGATAAAGGGCGGTACGTTCAGCTCCATTGAAATTCTGTTCCGCCTTTCGAATGATGTCCCAAAGCATCAGATCCTGGTAGCGCGAGGGATTGAAGCGATTGGGCTCGCCATTCTGATCGGGCTTCCACGAGATCCGGAATATCTCAGCGCCGGGGGCAACCCAATAGAGGAGAACGACCTCATAATCATCGGGTCCGAGGTTTTTCCCGGCGAAGAAGTCAGCCGGATTGGTGGGTTGAAGACGTACGTCAAAACCGGCCGCCCGTCCCTGCTGCTGGACAACTTGCAAGGCTTGCTCGCCATCCGGCTTGAGAAAAGCGTACGAATAGGAAATGCGAACGATGAGCGGACGACCGTTCTTGACACGAACGCCCGTAGGATTGCGCTCAGTCCAACCCGCCTGATCAAGCAGCTGATTGGCCTTGCGAATATCGTACCCATAGGACTGCCCGAGTTCAGGCAGGTATTCCGGCGAGCTCTGACTTAGCGCACCGTTGCCCTCGAACGGTAAAGAGCCGAGGAAGGATGTGTCGACCGCGGCCTTTCGGTCAGTAGAATAGGCAAAGGCCCTGCGGACGAGCACGTCGTCAAATGGGGGCCGGGCCGTATACAATGCGAGGCGCAGGGGGGTGTCCCCCGTCAGGTGCCGTAATACTGGAAAGCGGAAGTTGGCGTCCTTCCATGCGACAGCCGGAATATCGTATATGGCATCGGTCTCCCCCGCGATCAGCGAGCCGTATCGGACAGTCTGATCTGGCAGAAACTTCCAACTGATCCCGTCAACGTAAGCCGGCCCCTGATGTCTGGCGGTGGCCGGCGCCGAATTGTATTCGGGATTGCGGCGGAAGGTGACTTCTCGCCCATGGTGCCACTTGTCGACAATGAATGGACCTGAACCGACGGGGTTCTCGCAATTGACCGCAAGTCCACGTTTGAGTGCCGATGGCGAGAGAATGCCTTGTGAGGATTGGGCGAACACGTTCAGCAAGGGCTGGAACGGCACCTTCAATTTTACTTCCAATCTCAGAGGAGCAATTGCCCTCGCCGATTCGAAGCTCTCGCCGAGATAAGGAGCGGCAGTCGGATTGCGAAGATCGGGGTCATTGCTGAGCCACCCGTTGATATTGTCAGCGATGGCCTGCGCATCGAGGGCGCTCCCGTCAGTGAACTTTACATTCGGCTTTATCTCGAATGTGTACACCTTTTTGTCGTCGGAGATGGTCCAAGACTCGGCCAGCCATGGCAAAATCTTGCCGTCCTCGTCGCGCGCAACCAGATTATCGCTGTACTGGCGTTGCAGATACCATTGCTGCACCCATCCTCCGAACAGGCAGGCAGGCTCTTGAAAATGCCCGTAACGAATAACGCCTCCTCGCTTGACGCTGCCGGCCAAGCCTTCCTGCGCATGAACGCTGGGCGCCAATTGGGACAGGCCCAAGAGCATGACAAGGGTAGCCGCCAGTGTTCTTGCTTGACGGTTGGACTTGCCAGTGAAGCGCCTCGCTGACCGCGCATTGGCTAAATGCATATCCAGGCTCCAGAGATTTGGTGTTGAGGAAGCGTCAGAGCGGTGAGCTAGCTGTGGCTCGTGCCGGCTCGAACGGAGTAGAAATGCCGAAATGCTCTCGCAGTGTCTGTCCCAGATATTCTTTGCGAAACAGCCCGCGCTTCTGCAGGATGGGAACCACATTGTCGACAAACGCTGAAGTGCCATCGGTGAGAACATCCGGAATGATGTTGAAACCATCGACCGCGCCGGCGCGGAACCATGCCTCAATCGAATCCGCGATCTGCTCGGGTGCACCCACAAGCAAGCGGTGGCCAAAAGCTTGAACGCTGCTGATGATCTCGCGAACCGTCCGACCTTGACGCGCCAGAGCTTCAATCGTGCGATGGTGACCGACAGAAAACGGAACATGATCTGCATCAGGCAGAATCTCCTCCGGGATTGGCCTCTCGAGGCTGAGCTTCTCGACCGCCACACCCATGCTTCTTGCAAGGGCGCCGAGGGCGCGCTCCAGATCGAGCAGTCCATCAAGGTTTTCTTTGCGACGAGCCGCCTCGTCCTCGGTGCCCCCGATACAGGTGACAAGGCCCGGCAGGATGAGCGGAGCCGCAGGGCGGCCGAATTGCCGAGAGAGCGCACGCAGGCGCTCTGCCTCCCTCAGAGCCGTCGTCAAGTCCCCGGCGGCCGCAAACACGACATCTGCACTGCGGGCACCAAGCCATAGTCCGGGATCCGAACCGCCCGCCTGAACGATGACTGGGTGACCTTGGGGCGAAGCGGGATGCGTCAGTGGGCCTCGGATGCCGAAACTATTGGTATCGGGATCCAGGAGGCGGAATTGACTCTGATCTGCGTAAACTCCCGCAGCCTGATCGGCGATGACCACCTCGCCGCTCCAGCTCAGCCAGAGAGCGCGGACCGTTTCAACGAAGTCCTCGGCCCGTCTGTAGCGATCCACTCGCCCGACTTCTCGACCGCCAAAGTTTGCTACCGTCGCCGGGCTCGACGTCGTGACTGCGTTCCAGGCAACGCGGCCACCGCTGATGACCTCGAGCGATTGGAAACGCCGAGCGAGATTGTATGGTTCATTGTAGGTCGTCGACGCTGTCGCGATCAGGCCAATCCGCTGCGTTTCGCGTGCAATCACCGCAAGAACGAGGGTAGGTTCGAGCCCATTCAGCGGTGGCTGGTGCGTAATGTCGAAACTTATCGCGGGAGTATCGGCGAGGAATACAGCATCCAGCAGACCACGCTCCGCAACCTTCGCAGCCCGGACGTAGTGCTCGACATCGAAAAAGGCGCTTGGATTTGTACCTGGCCAGCGCCACGCGGCGGAATGGCCACCAGCGCCATGAAGATTTAGGCCGAGATGAAGCATGGAGTTAACCGAAGACATCACAACCCCTAATGCGGCGGCCTCTGAGCCAGTTGGTGGGCGTTGAGGACAAATCAGCGACCACCCTGCCCTTTCGCGCAAGCTCACGCTCAATGTGCGCCGGGCAACCGATTTGAGGCATGGATAACAAACCGTCGGCTGATGTTAGAGGGCTCTCCCCGAAGAAGATTCGGGTACGTGCTATGATGTTCTGCGCGCAGGCGCAGCCCAAAAGAGCTTCGACAACGGTGGTCGCCGATTGACGCTGTCGTGACAGCCAGTTTCCAGCGGCTAGTTGATCCCACACGAGTACACTCACATCTGCGCTCCAGAATTCATCAAGGCCAGCTGCTTCTCAGGAAGGTGTTCTGATGCCCATTCGCGATCGGAACGTTTGGACTCGCGACCGGGCGAGCAAGGATCGATTAGAGGATTTTTAGAGGGCGAAACCACGCAAACGCAATAGTTGAGTATTTCAATCTACTATCGTCTGTTGGCATCCCATTCTATTGCGAAGTCTATCTGTCCATCGCTTAGCCCAAATGGTCTCTGATCAGGCTCCCCGAACATGCGCTGCGTGATTGCAGCGACTTTAATTGGCAGCGCCGGCTCAAAGCGAGGGACATGAATTGATGCGCTCGAGAACACAAACAGATTAGGCGAGACATTACTGATCAGCCGCATGCTGCCCCGTTGCAAAGCGACATCCGATCAATAAGGCCGGGCCAAGCCAACCATCTAATAATGCGATGAAACATTCTAGATTATAGATGCCTAAAGCATTGCTTGGACGCTGAGCTTTGTTCTGCAGCACCGTGGCGCCTGCTGCATTCGAGGATGCTGCGGATCTTCGCGTGATTGTCTTGCAGGCGCCGCATGTTCTCGCTTTTTCCATCGGTATGATGACCGACGCGACTTTGGAAGAATGCCGTCCCCGAGGCCGCCTTCGTGAGCGCGCCCCGCTATGTGCACGGGACTCAGTTACTTGTGAACACAAAGGCCCTGGAGCATCAAACACCCGGAGCATCAACGTTCACGAAATCACTCAGTTGGGTATCGGAGCGCGTCACTTACCGGCAGATGAGGTCGGGCGCGCCTCTCGTGATGAATCGCAGGCTATCAGCTTCATCAATGCCGGTTCGAACCGTCTGGCTAGCCTCGAGGTCTGCGGCCACCTCCGGCGAGAAAGATCACGGACGACACGCTCCGCGCCAGCATGGTGGACGACCGCAGCCCCGGCGTTCTGACCTAAGCCATCGCCGTCCTGCCACTAGCAACAGAAATGCAACCCTTGGAGCGCCAAGAGCCGCCTCCTTCGGCCATCCGGGCTGGTCGCTTTGGATCGACCCAAGAAGACTGATGCTAGTCACATTTTCATGCGTCGGTGCCTGAGATCTATCGCTACTTTGACCGGAACCGCGCCGGGGTTCGGAGATGGCAAGGAGGGGCCGATACGACCGACCGCGGAGATTGCCCTGGATCTTTTTGTTCTGCTGCGCCTGCAGGTCACACTAAAAGGCTTGTGCGGCGATATGTTTGTAAGGCGCGACCAACGTTGTGGTGCATTGTGTGGCGCATCGGCTGCAAGCGTCAACGCGCCGTTTTTCTTTTCCGAACTGAGGCGCCCGTGCGCCAGTTCTTGCCGCCGCGGGTTCTATGCACCCGAATCGTTTGTGGCCCAGTCAAGCTCTGGTTGGCAGTTCAACGTCTCGCGGCCGCACAGCGTTTTAATGTTGTCAGTTAAGCCATTACCCATGTGTTGCGGATGCCCGAATCGAAATCGCACGCCCGGCTCTTGTTTTACGGCCAGCGCCCCGGCGCACCGACGCGAGGTCTCGTTTCAGCAGTCCCGACAGAGGAATAAGCTTCACGCCACCCCGGCCCGGACACGAGCCCGACGGCTGCGGCCAGACTCAGCTGTTCGGATCCAGCTAGCACCTTGACGAGCATTTCAAGGAGATCCACTCGGAGCCGATGCAAGCTGGCCCAGGCATACTTCTCCACGCCGCTCAAGCTCACCGATAGCAGCGCTTCCGCCGCGCTGCTTCTCCCCGGACCTTCACACGGCCCTGCCGTGGAGCGGATAGCGACGATGGCCGTATCTCCCAAACTCTGCTCTGCATGAACAACAGGCTCGCGGGGGTAGTCGGAAAGGACCCCGCGTTTTCTTCAAGCGCTGAGTCTGGTCAGCTGTTCGACAGCTAAGCCTTCTAGCATCGCAGCATCTTTATCCGGACGGCAGGCCGACTTGATGGCCCAAGCTCTGGAACAGAAGAATGACTTGGATCGGCGGTCAGTCCGACCCGTATGCCCTCAACACACCGATCGGTTCGAGAACCGGAGCCGGTGCGTTTTATCGACATTGCGGGCGTCTCGGTTTCTGATCCTTATCGGATCAACTTCGTACGAATGATAGTGACAAGGCTACCAAAGGGAGACCGACATGGACCCATTTGAGGACGTCAACCGATCCGAGGCTCGGATGAATTACCTCGAGCCTCAACAGGAAGAGATAGCGCAAGCAGATTTTGAGCAGCGGCTTAGAGAGTCTCAGCCAATCCTCGCAGCATTGGCTTCACCTGGGGCCGGATCGAGCCGGAAGGTAACGGACGGTAACAAGAGAGCGCAAGGTATCCCGGAGAATGAACGCTGCAGGGCTGCATCCTTTGTCAGAACACGCGCTCAACTTGCCGCAACGCTGACGTGCGCTAACATTGCGGAACTCAGAAGAGAAATCGAACTCGCTGCGCAAAGATCAGCAAAATGGTCACGAGCGAGTGGATTGTCAGTCGACCGCGTGGACAGTGGCCGCGTTTACGATGACGTGGTGGGATCGTCATACGTGGAGCTGGAGCGCTTTCAAAACCACGCCAGCCATTGCAAGCCAAATGCGTTGGACCGTCAAAGCGCGATGGCCCATTTGCGTTCCATGGCGGCTTTGCGTTATGAGGCCGCCCCCTGGAATATCTGGGGAGGCCAACGACTTGATCTGGGTCGCACAGCGGCAGAGCACATGAGGGGAGGTACCAGTTCTTCGCCTTTTGTGTCACTGTCTGAGGAGGCCTCACAACTGCTCCTTTCGCCGGACGATGACAACGAGTATGGCGCCAAAGCAATCGCGGAAAACGCGAATGAGTTGCACACCTACACGGTCCCGAGAGTCACAACATGGACGGCGGAAGACATCGTCAGTATTCTCGAGGACGGGACTGAGAATGACGAACCCGCTCTGGCTTGGGTGAGCGATACCCCAACTGAGGAGCGTGAGGTACTATTTCTCGGCGGGAACCTGGATGACTATCGGACCGCTAGCGCATCTAATCCATACAAAACGTCAGGAACAAACGACTGAGTGGTACAGGCCTCGGAAAGGGTGACTTGCCTTTTACGACGCTCGGAGAAATCAAACAGTAGCGTTTCACGCTACCAATAATACTCCGGCCCAACTGGCCAGCGCGGGGGACTGGCCGCGTACCGCGCTTGGAGATCGTGGTCGAGTAGCTCGGCCATTTGGCTTTGCCCTCACAGATCCGGGCAGGCGGCTTTCCCGCACCCGGCTCTTCCCGAGGGTAACCCGCGTCATATCCGCGCCTGCGCCCATGTGCGAGTGATGCGTGGAGTTGGCAGGCGGAAGCGTGCCGTCAGGGTCTCGAACTCCGGCCAGCCCATGCGCCGACTTTTCTGGCTACGCCGTCTCAGACAACGCAGCCAGGTCCGACGCACTTCGCGGTAGAAGCCGTTGAGCGCTGGATAATTGTGCGGCCTGCCATAATAGCCATAGTGCCCGCGCAGCACGGCGGCGAACCACTCGTGCTGCGTGGCCAGTGGCGCGTGCATGAGCCGCCAGGCCTCCTGGCGCAACGCCGTCAGCTTGCGCGTCAGGCGTTTCCCTTCCGTCTTGTGCTTCACGATGAACCGGCCATCTCGGGTCCGCCCGCAGTAGTGGGTGAAGCCGAGGAAGGCGAAGGTCTCTGGCCGCCGCTCGCCCCGCCGCTGACGCGAGACGGCCGCGAACCGGCCAAACTCGATCAGCCGCGTCTTGTCCTCATGGAGCGTCAGGCCGAAGCTGGCCAGCCGCGCCTTGAGGGCCAAGAGCATTTCCTGCGCATCTGCCTTGTTCTCGAAGCCCATGACGAAGTCGTCCGCGTAGCGCACGATCACGATACGACCGCGTGCGCGGCGACGACGCCATTTCTGGACCCAGAGATCGAGGATGTAGTGCAGGAAGACGTTGGCAAGGAGCGGGCTGATGCCTGCCCCTTGCGGCGTGCCCCTGTCCGTCTCTTGCTTCTCGCCGCTCTCAAGAACGCCAGCTCGCAGCCACAGCCCGATGAGCCGCAAGATGCGAGGATCGGCGATCCTGTGTGCCAGCATCCGCAATAGCCACTCGTGGTCGACCGAGTCGAAGAAGCTGCGTATGTCGGCATCGAGCACCCAGTTCACATGCTGGCTCATGATCGCCGTATGCAGGGCATCAAGCGCCATGTGAGGATTCCGCCCCGGCCGGAAGCCGTAGGAGAACCCGAGGAAGTCGGCCTCGTAGACGGCGCTCAGCACCTCGGCCACCGCGCTTTGGACAATCTTGTCCTCTAGCGCCGGCACGCCGAGAGGCCGCTTACCGCCATCGGCTTTGGGGATGTAGACGCGCCGCACCGGCTGTGGCCGGTAACGACCGGAGTGGACCCGTCCGCAGAGGTCGCGGAGGTTATCCGTCAGCCTCTCTTCGTACTTCGCCACCGTCACCCCATCGACCCCCGCGCTGGCCTGCCGCTTTTGTCGTCGAAACGCCCGAAGAAGAGCGTCTTCGTCGACATGGTGCAGCAGGGCAGTGAATCGGGTTTGGGCAGCTTGCTTGGCTGCCGCGTTCACCCGCTTGAGGTTCGGCGGCAAGGCAACCCGGCTCTGCGTCCGGACCCTGGCCTCCTCGCGCAGGCTCCCCTCGGGCTGGTCCCTTCCCTCCATCCGTCTCGTTACCTTCGACGACTTCACAGGTAGTATGGACCAGTCCGACTCCCGACCTCAGCTCGGACAACGGCTCTGGCAGTGCCTTGCCGCTGTCCCCCACTGGAGACCAATCCAATGGACCCGGTCGGGCCTCTCATGTTCCGATGATTGCCTTCCATACGTGATGCGGCCATCGACCCCGACGGAGCGACATCGTCTCGCATAACGACGATGCTCATGCAGCCTTCGTGACTAGGGAACACACTCGGCCTCCGCGAACATCCACCTTTCGAGGCTCATTCCCGCACCCCGCATGGCTCCTGTCTACACTTCAGACCCCGCGTTGCCGCGACGCCCGCAAGACTCGGTCCCGGCTTGCCTGCTACAGCTTTGGCCGGATGGGACTTGCACCCACAAGCAATCATCAGCTTGGCATGACGTACTCCCTGAGCGTGGTGTAACTGGCGGTGGGACACCGCGTTCGCCGGCAAAAGCCGGACTGGTCAGCTGGCGATAGCCGGGAGGCTGACGGTTGGATCATCGCTCGACGGCGCGATGGTTTCCAGCGTCATGTAACGGGCGCGCTGGACGGCCCATTCATCATTCTGTTCGAGCAGGATCGCGCCGATGAGGCGGACGATAGCGTCCTCATTGGGGAAGATGCCGACGACCTCGGTCCGGCGCTTGATCTCGCCGTTGAGGCGCTCGATCGGGTTGGTCGAGTGCAGCTTGGTGCGGTGCTGCGGCGGGAACGTCATGTAGGCCAGCACATCGGTCTCGGCCTCGTCGAGGAAGCCGGCGAGCTTGGGTAGCTTGGGGCGGAGCTGATCGGCGACCTTCCGCCATTGCGCTCGTGCGGCCTCGGCATCGTCCTGGGCAAACGCAGTGGCGATGAAGGCGGAGACGACACGCCGTCCACTTTTGCCGGCATGGGCCAGCGCGTTGCGCATGAAGTGCACGCGGCAACGCTGCCAACTGGCGTTGAGCACCTTGGCGACGGTCGCCTTGATGCCCTCGTGGGCGTCGGAGACGACCAGCTTGACGCCGCGCAGGCCGCGGCGGGCGAGCTTGCGCAGGAACGCCGTCCAGAATGTCTCGGCCTCCGAGGGACCAATGTCCATGCCGAGAACTTCGCGCCGGCCATCGCTGTTGACGCCGACCGCGACGATCACCGCGACCGACACGATGCGCCCCTGCTGGCGCACCTTCACGTAGGTGGCGTCGATCCACAGATAGGGCCAATCGCCCTCGATCGGGCGAGCGAGGAACGCCTTCACCTTGTCATCGATCTCCGCGCACAGCCGCGAGACCTGGCTCTTGGAGATGCCGCTCATGCCCATCGCCTGCACCAGATCGTCGACGGAGCGGGTCGAGACGCCCTGCACATAAGCTTCCTGCACCACGGCGGTGAGCGCCTTCTCGGCCATCCGGCGCGGCTCCAGAAAGCCGGGGAAGTAGGAGCCTTTGCGCAGCTTGGGAATGCGCAGCTCGACCGTGCCGGCGCGGGTCTCCCAGGTCCGGTCGCGGTAGCCGTTGCGCTGCGCCAGACGCTCGGGGTTCTTCTCGCCGTAGGCGGCCCCGGTCTGGCCTTCCACTTCCAGCTCCATCAGGCGCTGGGCAGCAAAGCCGATCATCTCGCGCAGCAGATCCGCATCGGGGGTCTTCTCCACGAGCGTGCGGAGGTTCATCATCTCATCGGTCATCGGTGGTTCCTCGAATCAGGTTGGTGTCAGCAACCCGACCCTACCGGCGAACTGCCGGTGACCACCGCAAAGCCGCCCGCCCGCTACGGCGCCATGGGAGGGCGCGCGTGCGGACGGCTTTGCTCTACCGAGCTACACCATCACCGGGGACACGACCCGCTTGGAAACATGAGAGTTCAGCCCAACCCTGTATCGTCTCTGAAGTTCGCCGCACTTATCCGCGGGTTGGAACGACCCTTGCCCCACTATTCATTCTAGGTTTCCGCCTGGCCAGGTCAGCTTTTGCGAAGCTAACATGGTAGCGATAGAACGAGGTAGCCATGCCCGCCGACCGCAGAATGGATCGATACAACGCGATCAGCCTAACCGATGGCCGCGCTCAGCTCTTCCGTTGGCGCGCAATTTGGCTGAACGAGGTGCTCGTCGGCACCTCGAGCAGTTGCTCAAGCTGCCGAAACCACGGATCGTTTGCTCAGAGAGCTTCGATCTGCGCGCGAACGCAGTTTACGAGCGGTGAGCAAACCCATAGCGGCCAGCCCAGATGATCTTAAGCGGGATGGTTCAATCACCTTGTGGCTGCATTCGGCAGGACTGAGATTTCAAGGTGAAGGACCCCAAAAGAGGCGGATGAAGGATACGAGCGCATCCTGGGCGCCTAGGTCGAGTGTCATCAACGCGAGCCCGCGGCTGGATCGACTTGGAATGTTCTTACGATGACCGCAGACTGCGTGAGGGCGTCCTTGGCGAGTTCATCTGAAGCGTTCAAGTGAGAGCCTTGCTCCCCCCATCCGACGACTGGCTGAACCGCCGATCTTCCAATCCCTGATATCGAATCTAGATCGGCGGCCCTCATGAGTTACCTGAGCAGCAAGTTCGTGCAACTTGATCCTCGCCCGACGAAACGACCGTCAGAAACACTCTGATCGTTCCTGACGATCGAAAGGATCCGTATCCGTGCGAAGGTGTCCGCGCGATTAAAGGATCAAGTCTTTGAAGCGCCCCCTGCTCTGTGCTCTTCGTTACCAGATGAACTTTGCGCCATCCGGCAGTTCGCAGATGAATTCGCCCTGGTTCACGAGTTCGGTGGTCCCGACGACAAGTTTCGAGGCTCGCACCGTCAGCTTGCCCTCGCGGCTAAGGCTATGGCGGATGTACTCGGTCACGGCATGTCCGGAGCTGTCGACCGTTTGATGAGCATTGGCGAAGCTGATGCCGTTCTGGACGGTTACCCTGAATGCATTGATGAGCAGGCCGGCTTGCGTCGCCGACGCAGGCTTGCCACCCTCCGCTGTGGTACAGCGGCTCATGTCCAGTATGAGCTTTACATTCTTCCCCGCCTGGAGGGCACTGAGCACCTCGGTGTATTTCGGCGAGGGCTCGTCGGCTCTCGCCGGCGCGCTCACGCTCGCGGCCGAAAGCAAGGACAACAGGATCGTTAGTGCTCGGCCAGTAAACTTCATATGCTCTTCTCCCTCGATAAGTACCGCAAATTGCGCTTTTAAAGACGTCGTGCTCGCAAGCCCTTTGTCTGATTCCAGACACAACGCGCGCTCGCGCCTGTACAAAAGCAGCCTGTCGCAACGAGGCGCAAGTCGCTGTGATGGCTATTCCGACATCACAACCTCGTAGGTCAGGTTTGCTGAAGTGGCTTAGCTTCGCGCGCGTCGACTACAACGATTTGATCCAGCGTCGTCCTCCGCTTGGAAACAACAAAACGGAAGCCGGTTGCGCTTGTCCATCGCAGTCCTAACGGGCGCGAGAATGCAGTTCTCACATCTGCATAAGGAGACGATCTACGAAAGACATTCGGCCAGCCGCAAGCGCCAGTCCGTCCGTCTTGCTGTGCAAGGACCGTCTCCCTGGATGAAGCGTCCGCATGAGGTAGTGGAGCGAACCTGGCGCGGCGGTCCGAAAAAGCTCACTCAGCGGCGCCGATCTCGGCTGATCGAACACCAATGCCGGAGGGCACAAGGCAGCACGGTATCGTGGTACGTCGCCTCCCGCGGCTTCCGTGCAGCTGACCGTTCGCCTCGTTGACTGACTCTATTCGACCCTTTCCAAAGCTAAATGACCTCCTTCCTGGTCGGTCAGCTTCTCGAAAGCTGCACCTGCAACAACTACGCCGACCGCCTGCACTTCGAAGGGAGAGAGAGATGAATGTTGATACAGGAAATGCCGCAGACACTCCCTTTGAGGTTCACAACCCGCTACAGGAGCCGCACCGGGTCCACGGGCCACAAGACGAGCTTAACACCCAGATCAGCGCATCGGCGCACAGTTCAGACGATCAAGCAAGCTTCGAGCAGCACTTGAATGACTTGAATCTAGACGACGTAGACTCGGTCTATTCAACCTCGGCTTCACCCCCCTTAGCGGCAAATTCCGCTACCGCCCGCTCCTCGTCTGCGCCAGGCGGCGCGGCCTCGGAAACCAGTCGCTATCCAGCCCCATCATTTGTCGGCGCGCGCGCCCAGCTTGCGGCAACGCTAATGGGCGCCACGCTCCAAGAGCTCAAGAACGAGATCGCCCTCGCCGAAAACCAGTCAGCGCGATGGGCGCCAGCGGGGGACAACGGTGTCGACCGGGATCGCATTTTCGAAAATATAGCGGCATCGACATATCTCAAGCTGCATCGTTTCCAGAACCAGGACAGCGATTGCAAACCGCGCACGGAAGCCACCACATCTGCAATATCACACGTCCGTAACACGGCGCGCGATCATTCTTCCATTGGAGATCCTCTGGAGCGATATCCCCTGGACCTGGCACGCCAGGCTGGATGGCATATGCGCGGTAAGACCGCTTCTCCATTCGTGTCGTTGGTCGAAGACCCTTCGAAACTCAGCGTCTCCCGAGACCACTGGGCGAGAGCGATCGCAAACAATGCCGACAAGCTGCATACCTACGTCGTCCCGAAGTCTGCGGTCTGGACGCCCGACGACGTACTGAGCAGTATTGGCCTTGCAATGAATGTGGAGGATAGCGACAACATCGATGCGGATGTGGATTTGATGTGTTCGCTTGGCAGAACGCCAACTAGTGAGACAGAGCGCTTGTTCCTGGGCGGCAATTTGGAAAGCTATCGAGTCGCCAGTGAAGACAACCCCTTCAAGCGGAGGACTGGAGAGTAACGATTAGCCAACTGGCGACTGCGCCATGCTCGTAGGTCCCTTAATGCTGACTAGATGACCACCCGAAGGAAGGGTCATCCCAGGCGAGCCCGCTTCACGGACAACGATAATGGCTTGGCCACAGGCGCTGAGACCTATCCCTTGACCGGGCGAGGGACGAAGGGGCGCCCACATCCCAAGAGGTACCCGACAGTGTGGCGGAGGACACACTCGCGCCATTGTTTGTTCTTCCCCGGCCTCATTCGAGTGCTGCGGCCTCCTCGCTCGATCCAGCCGCCGCCGACACGTTCGGAAGAAAGTTCAGATGACGTGAGCCACTAAGGCCGCGCATCGATCGTTTCCGCAGCTCGACCTGCCATCGATGGTGCGATCAATCGCAAGAGCTCGAACGCGAGCGCATCAAAGATCAAGTCAATAGAGTCTCGCTCGCGCGGCAAGCCGTGCCCTCGCACAATGGTCTATCTGCTACCTGGATGCGTTCCATCAAAAGAATCGATTTTGCCGATCTTGCCTAAAAGCTCCATAGTCGCTCGTGATGTATGGAGGCAGCATTCAAGAATGTCGTTTCGCAATTCTTCCAGTCCCTTGTCAGTCAAATCAGCTTGCGAGCTCCGGCGCCTGCATCCCATAGGTTAGCTCCTGCGCCTCACATAGAAGCATCACGGGGCGCCACTGTCTCCCTGCTGAGTTCGCACGCACGAAGTCGACCGCACGACCACGACGTCACACCTAAAGGGCCAGCAAAGACGACGGCCCTCACACACTGTCATCGCCTTTGGCTCAAGCTACGCTTTTGGACCGACGAAATGCTCATGACCTTGAGGAGAGGGACGCGCGCGACGCGCAGCTCGATAGTTTGGTTAGGACGTGTCGTCATTACTAAAGACTCGTCGAGTTCGAGAGCACCGCTACGGACCAGCGGTCAAAAGCACTTGAACCTCACCTAGCGTCAGATTGTAGGATTTCTGACAGTCGCGACACCGCCCCCCGCTCGCGTGAACTCTTCCTGACAGGTAGCAAGAATTGCGAACGTCTCAAAAGAACAATGCTCCGCTGCGCCGCCCAATCATGCTGCTGGATAGCTCCTCTCCAGGGCCAGCGTCCCACACCGCCTATGTGGAGATCGAAGGACGCAGCGCCGATCCTATCCCAAGCGAATCAAGATGCGCCGTGCGAGAAGAACGCTGGCGGCCGCTATCTCGGCCTTGCGGGGCACACTCCAACTCCGAAATCGAGATCCGATCATTTTGGGGCTGTGCACTCCGTGAGGCGAAGTTGTTCTGGTGTAGGCACCGGGATCTATGCGCAATGGCAAAACTGTGGAGCTCGGTTCTGCAATCGCTCGCAGCTTTCGCTGGGCTGCGACGTATGCGGGGACCTCGGGCGCGTCACAACTTCAGCACGGTTGACACCTTGCGTGCGAACAATTGCGCGCGAGAGGGTGCTCTTCCGGCCGCGAGGGGCAGATCGTTTCGGCGTGCATCTCGGCCTGTGAAGCCAGTGGCCAGATGCCTCGCGTGATGTGTCCTTGAATACCGGAAAGACTTGCACTGTCGTGACTTCACGACACGACAGGCTCGACAGCCCAGCAAGACTGGCCGCAGACCAAGACGAATTGGGGAGTTTCCATGTCAGTTTCGCTCATCTGTTCAGCCACAAATCCGATCGTCTCCCGCGCTTTGGTTTCGGTTGCGCGGCTCGGCGCTATTCTTTCTGCGGGGGCCGGGTCAGTGCGTGCAAGGACGGGCGTGATCGGCCCACGGACGCGTCAGCGGGCTGCCGCGGCTGTCAGCCTCTTAAACAAAAACAGATCTGGCATGAGGGGCATGTTGAGCAGCGCCGACGCCGTAAGCAGGCCGCAGCGGTCCGTGGTCCATCCGACGACAATCGACCCGCAGGTATTGATCGCCAGCCAACATGCTCCGCCCTCTCGTTTCGGGCTGTCCAAACTCACACCGGTCCAGCCTCCTCTCAGTTACATCGAGCCCATGCTCAATCGTGACGCGCTCAGGTCTGCGTGGATGGACGAGAGGCAATGAAATGCGAATTCTCCTGGTTGATCATCATGCGGACTTTGCCCGCCACGTGAAGGAAGTGCTGTTAGGTTGCGGCTTCGCCGTCGACGTAACACGCACGCTGGATGAGGCGGCGGCCGCGCTCGATTGCGCGAACTACCACATGGTCCTGCTCGAATCGGCTTTGCCCGATGGAGACGGATTGGACTGGCTGAAGCAGTTGCGGCGCGAGGGACGGTCAATGCCCACCATGATGATGAGTAGTCTCAATGATCTCGGCCGGCGGATTGCGATTTTCAATGCGGGCGCGGATGATTTTCTGCCTAAGCCCGTCTCTACCGACGAACTCATTGCTCGGATGCGAGCGATTTTGCGACGGTCAACGCAAATGACGGCGCCGGTGGTGACATTCGGGAATCTGCATTTCGATCCAATCGCGCGGCAAGTCTCGGTCGGTGGCCGAATCCTCAGAATTGCGCGCCGGGAAGTGTGCATTCTTGAACATCTGCTCAACCGCGCGGGGCGTACCGTGCCGCGCGCATCGCTCGAAGATAGCTTGTATGCATTTGACGACGAGGTCTCGACCAATGCGCTGGAAGTCGGGATCTATCGATTGCGCACGCATTTGAGCCAGGCGGGCGCAACGCTCAGGATCAAGACCGCGCGCGGTGTCGGTTACACCCTTGAACTCATTGGCGCAGCCTCGGCTGCCTAGCCGATCGAACTTGAAAGCGACACTCCCTTGAACATCGTTAACAATGCCCCCGGCGCTGATGAGCCGTCCATGGTGGCAGGCCGCTCGCACTATGCCGCTTTTCGCCGCCTCTGGTACGCCCTGTGCGCAGTCGCTCTGTTATTTCCGTTTGCTGCCACAGCTCAGACAAAGCGAGATGGCAAAGCAGAACAGCCACGCGCGGCGTCTGGCAGCACCACCGGCACGCTCAGCCTTACTTCCTCACAGGGCAAGACAGTTCATCTGACCGGACCGGCTGCGAGCATTTTTGTCGCCGACCCGGCGATTGCGGACTATCAGGCGCCCTCAAACACCACGATCTTCGTCTTTGGCAAAAAGGCGGGACGGACCAGCCTGTTCGCCCTGAACGACAAGGGAGAGGCTCTGGCTGAGCTGCGTATTGTCGTTACCCAACCGATCCAGGATCTGCGGGCCGCGCTGAGGGCTGAGGTCGGCGACTATCCGATACAGGTCAGCTATACTCCCCGGGGCGCAATTCTTAGCGGGACCGCGCCCACTGCCGATGTCGTCGAGAACGCCAGGAAGGTCACTGAGCAGTTTCTTGGGGCGGGCGCGCTGGTTGCCAACAAGATCCAGGTGGCTGGCTCGTTGCAGGTGAATCTCAGCGTACGGGTGGCAGAAGTCTCCCGCAGCGCGGTCAAGGATCTCAACATCAACTTCACCGCCTCCGGCCCAAACGGCGCTTTCCTTATTACCGGAAAAGGGGGCGGGTCCGGCGCGGCCGGCGGCGGCGGCACGATCGGAATCGGGTTTAGCGCCGGCAATACCAATCTCAGCGCTGTTCTCGACGCTCTCGCGAGCGAGCACCTCGCCTCTATCTTGGCTGAGCCGAATCTGACGGCGATGTCCGGCGAAGCCGCAAGCTTTCTCGCCGGCGGGGAATTTCCGATTCCGGTCATGCAGGACAATCGACAGGTTTCCGTGCAATTCCGGCAGTTCGGCGTCAGCCTGGAATTCGTCCCAACTGTGCTGAACAACAATCAGATCAATATACGTGTGAAGCCCGAAGTCAGTGAACTGTCGAGCGAAGGCGAAGTCAAAATCAATGGCATGGCGGTCCCTGCACTCTCAACGCGGCGCGCGAGCACCGTTGTGGAGCTTGCCAGCGGTCAGAGCTTTGCAATCGGCGGCCTCATCAGGCGCAACTTCAACACTGATATCGGCGAGTTTCCCTGGCTCGGCGATGTGCCGATCCTCGGTGCGCTGTTTCGCTCTTCATCGTTTCAAAAACGTGAAACCGAGCTGGTCATTATTGTCACGCCGTACATCGTGCGGCCGGCATCGAACCCGAACAAGATGAGTGCACCGAGCGACCGCATCTCACCGCCCTCAGACGCGGGGCGCATTTTGACGAACACGGTGGCCCGGCCGCCGCGAGACCGCGATGCTCCTCGCACCAGCACACCAGGATTGACCGGCAGTGCCGGCTTTATCATCGAATGAGGACCCTCATATGACCTTGCGACATTTGTGTCACTTGATCGCTATAGGAGCAACATTGGGTGGCTGTGCAAATAGTGCCTCGATCCATCTCGGGCCGGCTGAACAAGCAATACAGGTAGAGCAGAAGAAACGTATCTTGTTCCTGCGGAGCCTGCGTGGCTCCGAAAAGCGTCAACTGCGGAGCTTTATCGCGAACGCCAGTGGCGGCCGGCGGGATGCGCTCCATGTGGATGTCACCGGCTCACCCAGGCTCCTTGCCCAAGTGGCGCACGAGGCCCGCGCCATGGGCGTTGCACCTTATAACATCCGCCTGTCCGCTTCTCCCGTCGATTTACCGCCCCGTTCCGGCGTGAGGATCGAGGCGATCACCTTTGATGCCCATCCTCCGATCTGTCCGTCGCTTTTGATCGTCGGACCAGCCGTGAACGACAATTCGTTCGAACCCACGCTTGGTTGCTCGACCAAAAACAATCTGGCAGTTATGGTAAACGATCCGCTCGACTTGCTGGATAATCGGTCTGTCATCACAAGTAATGGCGATCGCGCCGCCATTCCCCTGGCCAACTACGGTACCTTCGCCCCGCGTAACAAGAGCAACAGAGAAGATGGAGCAGGTACGGCAGCCCCGAACGCGGCGGGAACGACAGAACCGAATGTGCAGCCGCTCCGATAGCGGTTTTTGGCGAATGTCGGAAATCACAATAGCTGCTGCCATGTGGCTAGCAAGGAGAGGCGGCTCGATCGTGACACACAAACCCGCGCTCTGTTTCGGGAGCGGTGACGATCAAGCGCAACGTGCTGCACAGCTCTCGAACGGATGGCGGATCTTGTTCACCCGCACCAATGGATCTCGTCCAGAAATTCCACGTGGCGTGCGCGTGCTCAACAAGGCCGCCATCACGACCCTGAGCGCTTCGACGGTGAAACCGTGACCGGACGTGCCTAAGCGAGATCGACGGCGAAGACCGAGCCTACGATCTATGGGGCGTCTCCAAGAGGGCAACTTAGGCTTGGCGACCACGTCGGTCGTTTGGCTCCGCGCCGTTATGGCTATGGAGCACCCATTTGTGGCTCCAGTTCAGTAACGCGCTCGGCAGCTGGTCTGCATCATCGTCCGTCTTATCCGATCGATGCAATGCCCTCTTGCGCGAGCGCCACAGTTGCCGCGCGCTGGACGCTATGTAGGAGCACATCGGATTAAGCCAAACAATAACATGGTTTGTCCTGGGTGTCTGAATGCACGCGGCTTCACAGGCTAGCGTTGCCTCTCAATGGCAACGACCGAGCCATCAGCAGTCAAAACGCGCTCGGCTGCTGGCTTCATGGATCAATGGCCCTCGGCAATCCCGCCCTAATCTGCCACCCAGCATGTCGGAGCGTGTGTGTTGAAAGTGAACATGACCACAAGGTGGTATACGAATGGCTTCGTTTCGCTTCTATTCTCGCAGCAGGCGACCACCAACCAGAGCTTGCGAGCTTTATTGAAAGCGCGCGTTCCTGGGAATGCTGGTCAGGAACGCGCAAGAGTGCCCTCAATTCTGGTGCCGCCCATACCGATATCTCGTTGGTTCAAGGAGCGAGCGCCCCGTCGCCGCCTCAGCCCGACCTCCGAGTAATCGAAAGCCCCCGGATGACCCGGTCCTCACGATCATACCGCCGTGAAGGGACCGAGATCTGAAGCGCTGTGGCGCATCACACCACCATTTCAGCTCAACACTTCAGTTGAAGACGCTGTTTTTTCTTCCGGCGCTTTCTTTTGCCTGCTCGAGCGATGCTACAGCGCACGCCGGCCATCATTCACATGTCATTCTACCTTTCCGCCGGCCACGTCAGATTTTGGAAAGCTAACGTGAGTAGCGAAATGGCGAAAAAGCGATGCCAGCGGACTGACCATGGACCGATTCAACACGATCAACCCAGCCGATAGAGAGTCCACTGCGTCAGATGCCAGCGTGGAACAGCCGCAACAGCCGCATGTTGCGTTTGAGCAGCACCTGGCAGGCGCGCGAGAGGCGGGTCCCGTATATCCTCACGCGGCATTGTATGATGTCACTGACGAAGACGATCGCCTCATCCAGGCGGCATCGGCCGCTGCTCTCGATCGAGGGCCACCGCCGAGTAAAACCACCGTCGAAATTTATGATCGTCGGCTTCGCAAATTCGCCGACGCACTGAAGAAGTCTGGCAAATCAATCTCTGGGCTGGATGACGACACGTTAGCCGGTTACGCTAAGAAGCTGCTGCCAGGCGATAAGGTCATTGCCCCAGCATTGTCAATGGTCAGTCAGTACCGCGAGCCTGACGCCGACGCTGGCCCCATCTCAACACATTATCGTCCTTCCAGGGAAGATGAGAGGGTCATCAGGAAGGCCGCCAACGCAGGTTTTGGTCGACGGATTGGCAAGAGAACGGCCGAGAGCTATGCGAGCCATCTGCGGAAATTGGCGGTAGCGCTCCGCCCCTTGTCCATGGCCGAGCTCAGTGATGATAGACTGCTTGGCCACGCGGACAGGTTGTTTCCAAAGGACAAGACGCTCATCGCCGCCTTGAACGGCCTCCGCGATTATCGCGCGACTACCCTGCAGAACAATTTAGGCGGGGAAGGAGGCAGCTCGCGTCAGGTCATTCAGCCGTCCGCGCCCTCGCCCATGCCCCCGGCCGATGGGCAGCCGATGGGGAGCGGCGCGGATGGGGGCGGCTCATTGCCGCCCGGGTTCGATGTTCCGCAGGTCAGGCATGCAATGGGTTTAGCGGCCCATTCTCCTATACAAAGTGTCGCCCAGGACGAGCTTTTCGATGCGGCGGATCGCGAGGTCCTCTTGCCGGCGACAACACATGCACCGGTGCCTTGGCCAACGACGAGTTCAATCGCCCCCTCGCCGGTGCAAAGTGTCGCTCAGGAAGGGCTTTTCGATGCAGCGGATCGCGAGAACCTCTTGCCAGCGTCGACCTTCGATGCACCGGTGCCTTGGCCAACGATGAGTCCAACCATCCCCTCCCCGGTGCAAGGTATCGCTCAGGAAGAGCTCTTCGATGCCGCGGATCGCGAGAACCTCTTGCCCACCCCAACCTTCGATGCACCGGCGCCTTGGCCAATGATGAATCTAACAATCCCCTCGCCGGTGCAAAGTGTCTCTCAGGAAGAGCTTTTCGATGCCGCGGATCGCGAGAACCTCTTGTTGGCCCCACCCTTCAATGCACCGGTGCCTTGGCCAACGATGAGTCTAACCATCCCCTCGCCGGTTCAAAGTGTCGCTCAGGAAGAGCTTTTCGATGCCGCGGATCGCGAGAACCTCTTGCCGGCCCCGGCCTTCGATGCACCGGTGCCTTGGCCAACGCTCAGTCCAATAATCCCCTCGCCGGTGCAAAGTGTCTCTCAGGAAGAGCTTTTCGATGCCGCGACTTGGCAGCCGAGCTCGCGGCAGCCGAATTCCGCCTCTGAAGACCACCCTGGACGGATGATGAACCAAGGCGCTGCGGCCCAGACCATGCTTGAGCAGACGGTCGCGGCAGCCGGCGACGCCTTTGATGCGTCTTTGAGCGTTCCCGAGGATTTCTCGCACGGCACCCAGGCCGCGCCCAATATGATGCACACGCTTCGCCGCTGGGGCCTCCTGCCGGATGCAGCACAGCGGATAAAGACCTACGATATTCGCGGTGAACGCTATATCGCCGTCTTGGGACCGGGAGGGCTCAATGATGTTCGGCTCGTCCATCTGCGGTCGCCCGCTGTCGGCGATACGTTTGATGTTTCGTTCGCCGTTCCCGAGAATTTTTCCCATCACACCCAGCTGGCCCCCGACATGATGCTGTCCACGTTGGGGGATTGGGACTTCTTGCCTGTTGCGAAACATCCAATCATGAACTACGAAATCGGCGGCGAACGCTACACGGCCATCTTGGGACCGGAAGGCCCCAAGGACGTTCAGCTCATTCATCACCCTCGGCCCGGTTTGCCGGGTGAAGCTACGCCTGCGGCACCGAGGACTTCCTCAGATATTTACGGCGGTCTTGCGCCCGGCTTTGATTGGCTGGCACCTTTCGAATCGCGTGAGGACCCTCCCTCGGCACTGGCACCAAGCCTTTCCCTGCCGTCTGCCGCACCGGCATCAGGTCATCAACCCTTCCCCCAAGTGCCTGAACTGGGAGAGTTGTTGGGCGAGGACTGGACGCACGGCCCCCAAGAGGCTTCGCCTGCCGTGATCGACATATTGCAGATCCTTGGCCTTCTGCCGAGTCGCGACGTCCCAATGACCGTGTTTTTGATCCACGGTCAGCGCTACACGGCCGAAAGCCTAGCGGGAGGCGGCGTTCTTCTGTTCCATCGGCCATAATTTGGCTGAACGAGCGGCTCGTCGGCACCACAGGCCCGTTGAGAGCGTGCTCCAGATGGGAGCCGTCCTAGTTCATGATCAGCAGTACCGCGTCATCCGAGTGGCACCCCCTGTAGCTACGGTACAAGTCGACGTCCTCGAGGGTGCAGGCGCGGAAAGCACTCGAAATCGGCGAACAAGTTGTTGCGCTTGGCGCCGCAGCTGATCCAGTGATCCGGTCGGCGAGCCCGTGGCCCAGAGGCTATCTGGGCGAGCCTATCGGCCCGTCGCGCAAGATCCCAGCGTCCATTGGGCGCACTCTGCAGATCGCAGCGTCAGGACAGGATGATCTAGACTAGCCCCGCCGCATAGAGTGCTTTTGCGACCGACTCGAAATATTGCGAGGGAACGGGGTTGCCGAGCTTTGCTTTGCCGAGCAGCTGACGCGTCAGGACATCGTCATCCACAATGTTGAGGCGCAGCGCGCGCGCCTCACCAAGCAGCTGTGAAGCAGCTTCGCCCTCGCCACGGCAGACCAAGACCGGCACGCCGGTCTCGCCGCGAACATAGCGCAGCCCAATCAACGTTGCCGATCCCCGCAATATCAACGTGGCTCGACTGACGCCGACCGGAGCCTCGTTGGCCGACTCTTGCCGCAGACGCCGGTGCTCACGCTTCACCTGCGGATTGCCCTGCTGTTCCTTGTTCTCCCGCTTGGCCTCCGTTTCAGTCATGCGCATGTCCTGCATAAATAGCCAGCGCTGGATTAGGAGGTCAGCCAATCCGCCGACCAGAAAAGCTCCAGCGGCAATCCCAGTCAGCAATTTAACCTCGGTGAAAACGAAGCCAAAACAGCTCATCCCGCAGACTGGCAGGTACACCAGCGCTTTCCAGCTGGCGGTCACCGTGAGAAAGAAAGTCGCACTAAGCAAAACCACTTTAGCCAGTGTCTTGCCAAGCTCGATGGCCGAACGTTTCGAGGCGATGCGTTTCAAGCCTTTGATTGGATCCAGTTTCTCGAGCTTCGGCTTGAGCGGCTCCGAAGCAAACATAAAGCCGCCATTGGCCAGGACATTGGCGAGAAGAGCTGCTGTGACGGCAGCAGCGAGCAACGGAGCGACGGTGGCAATCGAAAGTTCTAGCAAGCCGCTGAGCGCTTGTGGCACTGCGTTTGTGAACGGCTGCTCCTGCAGTTTATCGACCAGTTGGACCGTCTCTTGCCACTTGTCCTTGATCGCACCCGCTCGCCACCACAGACAGCCGAAACCGGCACAGGCGCTGACGCCGCTCACCAGATCCGAGCTGCGGGCGCTCTGCCCCTTCTTGCGGGCATCACGCAGCTTCTTGGGCGTCGGAGGAAGCTTTTTCTCCTCACTTGTAGAGCTCATTTCAACAGCTTCTTCAGATACTCAAGCATGTTGTTCGAGGTCAGGATTTCAGCTCCGGCGTATTCAAGCAGATAGACGGCGTAGCTAACCATGATGACCCCGAATGCAAGATTCTTGATCATTGGGGAGAGATCGTTCAGCTTGAGCTGAGATGCAAAACGGCCGAGTATCATGACCGAGACATCGACCAGCAGCAGCAGGGCCAGCACCGGCCCGGCAACTAACAAGGTCGTCATCATGATGCGATCGAGAAGGGCCAGACATTCCATTGCACCCTGCGCTGTCACGGCAGGCAGAAACTGATAGACAGGCCACACTAGGTAGCTGCCATAAAGGCCGCTCACCATGGTCTGCAGCCCGCCGACCAGTACGAAGATCGTAACTGCCGTAACGCCGAGAAAAAGCCCGGTCCCGGACGCTTGGCTGTGCGTCGCGGGATCCTCCCCCGCAACTTGGCTCGAAATTCCTCGTTGAGTATCGATGATGTCGCCGACTGCCTGTATGCTCCATAGTGGAATACTGAGCAGGATGCCGAGCATAAGACCGACGAACACCTCCTTCAGGCCAAGCATGGTAACGCTGACTAGGCGCGTGTTCGGGTCCAGGGTCTGCAGACCGAGCTTGATCTGAGCGAGGCACGGTAGGCCGATCGCAATCGTAAGGCTTCCCCGAACCAGACCGCTGATGCGCGGCCGGGTGAAGACCGGAAGCACCAGCATGATGCCGAGGGCGCGGGCCGCACTCAGGCCGGTTGCGGCGACGAGCTCGATCGTGCCCTGAACGAGAGCTTGCGCCTCCGCGGGTGACAGGCCAGCCATCCAAGCTCTGCTAATATCTTGCGGTGAGTGCTGGAAACTCGCTGAAGATGTGCTCGGCCTGGTCGATCAGAGGAGCGCTGAGCACGGGAGAAAACCCGGCGAGCACGGCTACAACAACCAGAAGCTTGACTGTCAGTGGCAAGGTTTGATCCTGGAGCTGAGTTGCCGCCTGGATGAGGCCAATGATCAGTCCAGAGATGAGAGCTGCGAGCAGCGGCGGCAGAACCCAGATCATGAAGAGCACGAGCGATTGACTCAGGTGCGTAAGGATACTGGCTTCGTTCATGGTCAACCTCCTGGGGTCGTGTAGCTTAATACCAGCCCGTGCATGAGACGTGACCAGCCGTCGATCGTGACGAACAAAAAGAGCTTGAAGGGGACAGATATCACCGTGGGGGATACCATCGACATACCCATGGCCATCAAAATCGTCGTTACAATGAGATCGATCGTGATGAAGGGAAGATAGAGAAGAAAACCGATTTCGAATCCACGCTTGAGTTCGGAGATCAAAAACGACGGCACGAGAATCGCAAAATCATCTGCCGTGACGCTGCCGCGCATGTCCTCCGACCAGACGTGTTCCGTTGAGGACAGGAAGAAGCGGCGTTGCTCTTCATTAGTGAATTTCTTCAGATGAGCTCGGAGCGGCTCCTGTCCCTCCTTGGCGGCCGTCACCCAGTCATCGAAACTTTGGTAGCGAAGTTGCGGATCGGTAAAGCGGTTATAGGTCTGCTCGAAGACCGGAGCGCTGATGAAGACGGTCAGGATCAGTGCCGCTCCGTAGAGGACGATGTTCGGCGGTATCGATTGAGTCCCCAGCGCATTGCGCACGAGGAAGAGAACAACGGAGACCTTGATAAAGGCGGTCGTTGTCACGACAGCAAAGGCCAGCAGGCCAAGGCCGACGGTAATCGCAAGAAGCGCAAGGATGCTGGGTTGAACCTCAGTCATTAAGCGCCAACCTGCCGCGCAGCCTGACGGCCAGCTCGTCCCCGATCCGCACGATGTCGCCCTGGCCGATACGTTGGCCGTTGGCAAGGATATCAACCGGCCCATCCAGAGGCCGGCCAAGTTCGAACACGTGGCCTTCGTTGAGGGTTCGCAAGGTTCCCAAGGGCATCGGCCAGCGGCCACATTCGAATATGAGTGTGATCTCGATGCTGTCGATATCCGCCTCTGACGGAGGCTGCTGTTGCACCTGGTTTTGGGGCATTATATCTTCACTCGTTAGGGGGTGGGATCGCAAGCGGAATGGTCCTCGCAGCACCAGCTTGTCGCCGCCAATCTCTGCAGGGGCCCACAATCGGTCTGCAGCGAGAATGATCTGTCCTCGCGCGAGTGGAATTACGTCCGGGAGCAGCGCGTCGCCTTGCTCTGCTCGGCGAAGAACGCCGATCGCGACGCGAAGCGAACCGACTTGGCCTGCAACGATGACCGGGAGTTCGGAAGGCAGCTTGGCCGTCTGTCGCGGTGATCGGCCGAGCAGCTCGCCGAGGGCGGTGAAGGCCGGCGGAACGGGACCGTCAAGCGGCGAGAATAGAAGCAGCCGCGCCTTGCTGGCGAGCTCACCAAAGGCGACGTCAAATTCAAGATAAGGCCTCGTATTCGGCGCTTCCTCGGTGCGAACAAGCTGCAGATTGCGCTGCGTCATTCTTTCCAGCGGAGCCAGCAAGGGTTCCAGCGCAAGTTCCAGGACCAGCGAACGCGTCGGCTCAGAAGGTAAGGTAAGGCCATCCTGCAAGGTCCCAATCAGCGCTTCCGCAAGCGCAACTGGCAAGGACAGGATCAGGGTTTCACCATTTACTTGGAAGACGCAATCAAGCATCGACGTCGCAGCCGGCTCCGCCTGCCAGACGGTTCGGCTCACGCGCACAGATAGCGGCTTCTCGCCGAGGAGGGTTTGCAGAGGCGCACGCAACGCTGCGATCTCGTTAAGCCACGAGGTCACGGCGTGCGAGAGGATCAGCGTCGGCGTGAAGGCTGCGCGTTCAGCCGGCCGATATGGCGCGGATGCGGCTTCCGCGTCGCAGGCCCCTAGCTCGCGCGGGAGAGGATCTGCAATCATGTTGGCTCACCTCCCGTCTGCCCTGATCGGCCTCGCCGGTAGCGGAGCAAGACTTCATCATCGGCTTCGATTTCGGCGGCAGCCTCGAAATGTGCATTCGTGATGCGCCGAACGTCGTGATCGATCTCACGCCATTTCTGGCTCGCCGCTGAACGCTTGGTCCAAACGGCTCGGGCCTCAAGAGCCGCAGCCTCAGCTTGCTCTTGGGCAGCACGGGCCTTGTCAAGAACGCACTGCGCCGCTGTGATCTCGTCTGTGAGTCGCCCGATGATGAGATGATAGCGTCGCTGCAGTTCGCATACAGATATCGCATCGGCCGCTAGCATCTCCCGATAGAGCTCCGCCTCGACCTTTGCGCGGCGCTCTTCGGCATGTGCAAGATGCTCGCACGCTTGTTGGACAGCTTGAATCGCGAGGTGGCGCTTGGCTTCCATGTTGGACAATTCACGAAGGGCGCTTCGTTCCCGCATGTCCTTTACCAGCCGCAGCTTTGAGGCGTGAACGGGACTTAGGCCGTCAGACGCGATATCCATGCGACCGTCTCCTCAAAGCTGCACGCCTCACCCTGCCCCTGGCGCAAAAAGGCCCGCAGCTGCTCGATCGAGGCGATTGCTCGATCGGTCAACGGATCAGAACCTTGCTTGTATTCACCGACCTTGATCAAGAACTCGGCCTCAGCGTAGCGTGAGAGCAGATCACGGAAGAAGGATGCGGCCTTGCGATGCGGCACCGACACGATCGCATCCATGACACGGCTGCGGCTAGACAGCACATCGATAGCCGGAAAATGCTCTCGAGAGGCCAGCGCGCGGGACAGAATAATGTGGCCATCAAGGATGCCGCGTGATTCTTCCGCTATTGGATCGCCCGTGCCATCACCCTCGACAAGCACCGTATAGAAGGCCGTAATGGAGCCATGCTCGCCCATGCCGGCGCGCTCCAACAAGCCCGGCAACAGCGCAAAAACGGAGGGCGGAAATCCGCGCCGGGTCGGCGGCTCTCCTGCGGCGAGGCCGATTTCACGCATGGCGCGGCTAAAGCGCGTCAAAGAATCCATCATCAAAACGACGCGAAGGCCCTGATCACGAAAATATTCCGCCAGTGCTGTCGCCATGTGGGCGCATTGGGCCCGCTCCATCGCCGAACGGTCGGAGGTCTCCACCACAACGACGGAACGGTGAAGGGCTTCGCCAAGATGACGTTCGATGAATTCACGCACCTCTCGACCGCGCTCACCGATCAGCGCAACGATGGTGACGTCGGCCGCCGCGCCTCTTACGATTTGCGACATCAGCGTCGACTTGCCGCAACCCGCATCACCATAGATTCCGATCCGCTGACCTTCTCCACATGTCAGAAGGCCATCCAGGACACGAACGCCTAGCGGGAACGGCTGTTCAATTCCGCGCCGTTTCATCGGATTGGGCGCCCTGCCGCGCAGCGGTCTGGCTTCGCCGGCTTTTATCGGGCCCTTGCCGTCGAGCGGTCGGCCAAAACTGTCGATGACGCGGCCGAGCAAACCGGGGCCGACAGCCACTTCCTGCATTCGCCCGGTCGTCACCACCTCCGCACGATTGGACAGCCCCACCATGTCCCCGATGGGCGTGAGTAACACCCCGTCCGGCAACAGGCCGATCACCTCCGCCTCGAGCGACCATCCGCTACGAGGATCCTGCAATAGGCATAGCTCTCCGACCCGGGCCTCCGGCAAGACGGCGTGCAGCAGCGTGCCCACCGCCCGCGTGATCCGGCCGCGGACGGCGCGTGTATCGATGTGCCTGGCGGAAGATCTCAAGGACGAGAGTGCGGCCTCTACACTTCCTTCTGCGGCCTCGGCATCATGGGTCGCTCGTTGCCCGGTCACGATTCAGCTTCCTCTGACAAGCCAAACCCGAGACGCAGCGCGCGCAGCTGCGCGGCAAGTCCAAGATCGACATTGCCAAACTCGCTCCACAAGACACATTGGTCCGCACTCAGCGCCGGATCCGCCTCAATCCTGACCTTCGGCCGGCCCTCAAGTCCGTCATAGTCCTTGAACTCACTGGCTAGCAGGTCGGCCTTCAGTGGGGAGACGTGGAGGCAAACCTCCGTGTTCTTATATCTTTGCTCGATGGCATGACGAACGCCGTGGACCAGCAGCTCACCGGGGTCAAACGCGCCAAGCAGATCGCGAACGATCTCGAAGACCAGTTGCGGCAATTCCCGCTCCAGAGCCGCCTTGCGCTGGGCCAGTTCACAAGTCGCCTGCGCAATCAGCCGCGCCATTTCCTCTGCGCCAGCCTTTGCACCCTCGGCGCGGCCCCGCGCCCGTTCCCGCTCATAAGCCTGGCGTGCCCACCCGCGAACCCGCTGCAGATGCCGCTCGGCAGCGGCTCGCGCCCGTACGGCATCGTGCCAGATCTCAAGCTGCGCAGCTGGGATCAGCGGTCCAAGTGGCCGAATCTGCGGGGCCGCGGGTGATGCGGGATCATCGGCCGTCATGCTCCGGCAGCCTCTGCACGCAAATGCGCCATGACGAGGGAAAGCAGCGGGCCTGCTGCGCTACGGTGTTCAGCAGTTGGACTCTCGGCGGCCGTCCCAACAGGCAAGCGTAGAAGCACGCGGATACGACCAAGCGATGAAGTCTCTTCGAGCCAGGCGCCGAGACAAGCGTGCCCGTCATATTCGATCTGTCGCGACAATTGCTCTGGATCGACGATCGGGGTCGTTGCGACGGCACTGGATAAATGCCGGACTGCGAAAGCATGCGCTTCGGCACCGATCAACTCCACCAATATCGGCAGATCGTGCCTGGAAACCAGCTTGAGGATAGAGCGTGCATGCCAGATGCTGCCCGCGAGCAGCGCAGCCCGCCGCGGCTCATGCCCCAGGAGAGCATCTTCGTTCCAATCGGCGCAGCTCACCTCGACCTTGCCGCCCAGCAGCAGTTCGGCGAGCCTTGGCTGCAGCCTGGAACTCTGCTGTAGCCGAGCCAACGTGGAAGGCGAAAGCAGCGGGTCAAGAAGCCCAGCAAAACGACCGGGATCGACCGAGGCAGCAAGCTCGCGCAGCCGATCGGCTGGGAGCGTGAACGAACGATTGGGTTTTGTGGATGACATTGATGCCGACATGAGCGTCCAGACTATGTCGCATCAGCAATCAACTTTTTGTCCGACTCCTGCTCAGCAGACACACGCGAGCCCCTACCAAACACGCTCAGCTTGCGCGATGATCGTCCAAACTGACGCATGCGCGGGCCCAGCAATACGCAAGATACGATGCCGAATAGCGCTCCGGCGCCTCCCACAGCAAGCGCAAGTAACGGGGCTGAGCCCGCTCTTGCTGACTGAGCCGCAGGAACTACCGGCGCGGCAGACTGCTCGATTGGAGCGCGCTCGACCGGCACGAAGACGACCGCGACCTTGTCATAGGACAGGCCTTCAATGCTGTTTGCGACGAGCATCTTGATCTGCGGCAACAGTGCCGAGAGCTTCGCGCTGGAGCCATGGCGAATGAAGACCGAGGCGGAGGACGGGGTCGCATCTTGTCGCAACAAGTCGTTCTTCGGCAGAACGACGTGGACGCGTGCTGAAAGGACGCCATCTATATCGCTGATCGTGCGCGACAATTCTTCGCTTAGAGCATAAACGTAACGTGCCCGCTCCTCGATCGGCGAGGCAACGAGGCCCGATCCCTTGAACACCTCGCCGAGATTCTTGAAGGATTGGCGCGGCAACCCTTCGACATTTAGCAGGTCAATCGAATAAGCGAGCTGCTTTTCCTCGACCTGGATTGTACTGGTCCCGTCCTTGGCGACAACACGGACAGCATCAACGCCCTTGCTAAGGAGAAGCGCGAGCATCTCATTAGCCTCGCGCTCCTGAATTTTGGTGTAGAGATCAGCCTTACAGCCGATCAGCGAGAGGAGAAGGGGCATCGCGAGACACACGCGAAGCCGCCGCCACGATTGACGGCCGCCACAGCTAGCCCTCTTCATATCGCCAGTCATCAGCTTATTCAGCCGGCCGATAGCAGCTTGTTTAGCGACGAGCTGACAGCGCTGGTGCCCTTAGAGACGAGGGAAACCTGAATAACGTCCCTGTATACGTCTCGCAGATTCGTCATCATCGACTCAAAATCGGCTCCAACCGGTTTAACATCCGCATGTGCACCGACGTTATCCGTCTGCAAAAGCGGCTGCGTAGCCGGTCCAGGCTGTACATTAGTCACGGCAGCCGACGCAACCGCCGGAGGAACGGCGCGGCCCTGGTACATACTGGAAAGGGTTTGGAGGATTCGGTCACCCGGCGGACTTGCCAGCACATTCGTGCGCTGGACCTCCAATATCGGCGAAGCCGCTACGGGCCGATCCGCAGGCGGGAGAGCAGATCCCTGATTTGCAGATACTTGCGCTAGGGACTGCTCAAAGCCCGCCTGCTCGCCAGCAGCTGCGGGCGAGCAGGCACTGGAAAGACAGTCGGCAGGACTGGGAGAGATCGGCGTTGCGCCTAACAACATGGAATGAGTCATTGTGCTCGTGTGGTGAGACCTAGGCGTTAACCGATGAACCGATCAAGTTCATAGGCTGGCGAGCTGACGAAAACCTGACGGAGATCGGTCTGACTACGTCATCTAAAGATCACTTTTCGCTTTCAAGCTAGGACCAAACTCCAACTTGATGATGAGCGGAAGGCGTCCGGGAATGCTCGCGCGATCCACGATCGTACATATTCTAACAAGAATTTTTTGTGCCGGCGTTTTTGTCTGTATCGGGATAATGCGCTCGTCTGCTGCATCCCTTTCGCTGCCGTCCGCCCCTTATAGCTACACTGTTCTCGATCAGGATCTTCCTGCGGCGCTGCAGGAGTTCGGCAACAATCTCAATATCAGGGTCAATGTCAGCGCCGAGGTCAAGGGCCGGATTCGCGGACGAATGCCGGACCTGCCGCCACGAGAATTCCTTGATCGTTTGACTAACCTGTACAATCTTCAGTGGTATTACGACGGGCTCGTCCTTTACATCTCCGCCGCCCACGAGGCGCAAAGCCGGCTCATCGTATTGAACCCGATCAGCTTCGATGCGTTCACCTCCGCGCTCGACGCGCTCAACATCTCGGATGAGCGCTATATCGTGAAACCGGCTCCGGGAGAGGGCCTCATCCTTGCTTCTGGCCCACCCCGATTTGTTGCGCTGGTGGACCAGACCCTTAAAGGCCTTGTGGCGGAAGCGCAGGCCCGGCGCGGCCCCGTCGCAGCCGAGAGGCCACAACGCGAGTCGGTTTTGATGTTGTTTCGCGGTTCCTCGAGCACGGTCTTGCGAGACGGGCGGCCGGAAGGTTCTCCCGAAACGCCGCACCATGAGGGCACTTTGCGCGAAACCGGTCCAGGCCAGAAGTGAGGTCGAAGATGCAAAACCGCTCCGAGCAAAGTCGGTCCGTCCGGCGTACGCCTATATTCATCCGATCGTCAGCTTTTCGAAAGCTACGGTCCCCAGCATGAGCCTGCGAGGTCTGGACGGCTGCCTTGCTTGGGGCAACCCTGATAGAGGGATCAGAGACCAGGCGCTCAAGGGAAATTAGGTAGTGCTGTCTTTGCAGGCGGCGCGAGTATTAAAAATCAATGTGGGCCTCCGCACGTGTGCTTCCGAGCTAGCCGAGGCTTCGCGGAACTCGATGCGCGTCATCAGTTGGAAGGAGGAACAGGGTGGATTTCAATGCAGTCGCCCCGGCGAATACGAGCCCGGAGCCCGACGCAGCACGGACGGCTTCAGATGCAACCGAATTCGACCGGCAGCTCAGCGACGCACAGGCTCCCGCTTTGGCGCAGGGCGTCGCCCATCCACTGCTGCAGGGCGAGGCTTATTCACCCTATCTGGACGCGGGCCATCCCTACTCTCCATACTTTGATACCGGACACCTGTATCCGCCTTACGAAGATTTAGCGCATCCCCATTCGCCAGACTCGGGTTGGCAGGATAATCTAAATGCCGCGCCTGCGGCTGTCGCCGCGCCTGAGCCGGAAAACGGCCGGCAGCATCTCTCGCCGCAGACCATCGCTCAGGCGATCGAGGAACATCCCGGCTTCGATCAAGATCTGATATGGCAGAATCTGGATGTCGACCCGTCTGATGCCGAGCCACGGCACAGTGAGCCACAAGCGGGCCCATCGCATGCAGGACCATCGCACACCGCCCCTTTTCAGGGTGAGCCGTCGCACGCCGGCCCCTCCCATGCCCGGCCATTGCAGGCGGGACCGGCCCAACCTGGGTCTTCCGCAGCTCCGCCAGAACTTTCCGAGTTCCGTATGTGGGACGGACATCTCGCCAAGGACTATTGGGTGTTTACGCCTCAAACAGCCACCGGCGCTCAGATGGACATGCTGGAGCGCAGCGGAGTGAAGCCAAGCAAAGACAACCCGACAACAGTTTTCGCCATTCTCGGCGTGCCTCATACGGCCGAATGGAGAGAGGAGGACTTCATTCGTCTCACACCTTCGCTAGATCCGACCCTTTGGCCTGAAGAGGGAGGGCAAGACCAACCTCTAGATGCGGAAGATCCGCCCATCCCCTAACGGCTGCAGCCGTGCAACGGAAGGGCGATCTCCGCGGGGCCGACAAAGACTCAGAGATCGCAGGACACCTGGTGAGAGGCGAGCTTGCCGGCGGGTATTCGCGGCCACCCTTCTCTTTTCCGGCCACTCCTAAGTGCCAGACCAGCTCGCGAGGGGTAGCGGCCAAATCAAAGACCGCGCGAGCCGAATGCGTGAAACAGTTCTCAATGGTTCGCTGAGAACACAATGGCCCGCGGAGAAGAACATCGCAATTTAGCTGCGAAATCAGGTCTGGCGCGCCGGACCCGCGAGTACGGTGCGATTTAAGAGCACCGCGAGACGTTCATGCCGTCGAGATGAGGGTAAGGGCGTTCCGGATCAGGAGAGTCAGGGTATGACCGACCCCCTGAGCACCTTCAACATCGAAGTGCTTGCTCTGCCGCTTGTCCGCCGTTCCTTGGCGAACGATTGATCATTCGCAAAACGAGGACTCTAGCATCCGGCGGTAACGGCCTGCTGATAACAGCTCTCAGTGACGTATGCCCGCGGATCATCCAAAGCATGATCATCAGAGATCGACGGATTGATCCGCGAAAACTCTGTTCGGCACCCCAAGGTCTCTCATCTCCTTTTTGCAGCCGGGCCAAAGCAGCCACTTGCACGCGATGGCCTGTTTCAGAAGCCGGGCAAGGCGCACCTCCGTCGATAGCTTTTTAGCTCGTATCGTGAGACAGAGGCCAGCTCTCTACGGCAGCCGAGCGCAGATGCCCATCCGATCCACTGGCCCTCAGTCGCGCCTGGAGCCGGACCGATGCGCGCCGATGTTCCTGGAGACAACAGCGGCCGAATGATTCGAACCGGCACCGTCCTTTGCGCATCAAACTCCAAAGGCGCGGAGCCACCCGAGATCACTGAGCGCAGGAATCACAGCATTAATCCAGCCTCACTCTTCGTCAGCTTCTTGCAAGCTGTCCCTGCTAGAACGGCGGGAATAGGTCATCTCGCGGCGCCGCCGCTATCTGGGTTTTATGACATGGACACAGGCACAGCCGATATCGCAGCAACGGCGCCAGAAGCTGGCACAAACACCGACAACGCCGCGAACGGCGGCGACAACTCGCCCGCAGCATTGTTGCAGCGAGCCTTCGAAAAGGCTCTGGTTGCCGTCGCCACCCAGGTCATAAGCGATTCCCAGTCAGATATGGATGACGCTATGAGCGAGCTAGATGATGGGTGAAGGCCCGGATTATCAGACGCGCACAGGGAAGACTCTTCGGAAGGCAAGCCGAACCGAGAACGACCGGGCGAAGCAGCCGACTTGGCAAACCAGCCGCTAGACGCGTCTTAGGTGGTCCTCCAGGTTGGCGGTGCGGCCGGTCGCAATCCGATCGCACTGGGAACTCTCGGAAGACGCCGCAGCGTCTAGCTAGGCGGGCATACGCCACACTCTTCGATGCGGATTCATCGAGTGCTTTTCAGTCAGCAGGTTTCAAGCGGAACCAACCGCTTCCCCATTGATGATCAATTCCGTCAGCTGGCTGTCCTAGATCGGTTCTGGAGCCGCCCGCGAAATTGGGCGTCAGAGAGACCCTCTGAGATCATAAAGTCGGCAGCTTTGGCGCTCGCTGCGCGCATACCAGCACAGCTCCTGGACCGCTGAGACCAGCATCGAAAAATGTTGCGGGTACCTGATCAGTGAGGTCATGGCGGGTCTGTCGGTACGATTGGCGCCCAAGCTTAGACAGCCCCGATCGCGAGATGAGAGCGGCGATCCAGATCGATACGCCGCCGCACCTACTATCTTCATCTGCCTCGCCGAACACGAAAAGCGGGCGCTAACGCCCGCTTCAGTGACTTACCCACAAGCTGAGAACGCTTCGCCAGGCTTGCGGCCAACTCAAGCGTCCGACGGTGTGCCTGGATTCTCATTGCTGTCGATGATCGCCTGGTTAACCTGGCGTCCAGACCGATCGACCCAGCCCGAGCCTGGTTGTTCATAAATCGTCTGGGCTCCATCCGAAGTCAGCTGATCAAGCGTACGGCCCGCATTTGACTGCGTCACCTTAAGGTTGTTCTTACCGTCGAAGCGGTCTCCAAGACCTTCGACGACCATGGCATTGTCGCCGTTGGTAATGGTCAGCTTCGATGCCATCGTTTTGCCGTTGCCGATATCAACGGTGTCGATGGTAATTTTCGTGCCGTCGTCGAGCTGGAAGGTCATGTTCTTTTTGAAGTCAAAATCGATCTTGCCGTCACCGTCGGCATCGACGTGGGGGTCGCCGTGGATCGCTGTGATCTTGCCCGTTTGATTGTTGCGAATGAGCACCGTTCCGTCACGTTCGTCCACCAGCATCGAATACTTATCACCAAGCTTGATCTCGGCCCTGCTGCCCCTGACCTCATGCGACCAGACTGGCGCCGGCTGAGACGACTGCGTCGGTGCCTGGGCGACCGCAACAGGCACCATCGCAAGAGGCGGCGGCGGCGGAGGAACGAAGAAGACGGGGGCGGTAGAGGCAGGCGCTGCGCTTGCATACTGGTAGTTACCAGGCCCGCGCCCTTGTTCGCCTGCATCGATGCTCGCCTGATTCACCGCGCGTCCGGCCCCATCGACCCAGCCTTGGCCACTCTCATGGATCGTTTGGGCACCATCGGACGTCAGCTCGTCAAGCGTCATACCAGCATTGGACTGCGTCACCCTTAGATTGTTTTTGCCATCCTTGTCGTCGCCGAGCCCCTCGACAACCATCGCGTTATGGCCGTTCGTAATGGTAAGCTTTGAAGAGATGGCCTCACCATTACCGTAGTCGACGTTATTGACAGTAATTTTCGTGCCGTCGTCGAGCTGAAACGTCATATCCTTCTTGAAATCGAAGTCATCTTTGCCGTCTCCGTCGGCATCAACGTGGGGATCGCCATGAATTACCGTGACATGACCAGTCTGGTTGTTGCGAACTGTCCAGGTGCCATCCTTTTCATTGGCCGTAATCGTGTACTTGTCCCCAAGGTTGATCGTGGCCTTGCCATCCTTGACCTCATGCGTCCACACCGGATCCACAGCAGGCTCAGAATTTTGATTCAGCTGGCTCATCAGCATGGTGGGAGGAGGAGGCGCCATCATGTACGCTTGGGTCGTAACGACGGCTGGCGTCACGACGACGGGAACGGCGACCGAACTGACGAGGGCTGGTGAGGCCACCGGTAGGTACTGGTAGCTCGCCGGAGCATACTGTCCCAACAAGGCGTTGAAGGCGGGAGTGACAACCGCGCCTTCTGGCACCACTCCATTCATCGAGTCGGGCGCGCCCACCACCGGAAGACCGGCCACGGGAAGATACGGCATTTAGTTTACTCCTGTTGCATAGACGAAATCTGTAAAACTGCGAGCGCTACGCATAGTCAACCAAGGTACGCAGCTTCGATTTGCATGAGAACGCACCATTAGCTCATCCGAACGAACGACTGCTTCTCTTGCCAGAACCACCAGCCCTAATGAGATCTTCCTCTCGCCGCACCACGGTAACCGCACGATCACATCACCGCATTTAACTCACAAAGACTGTAGCCCGAATACCTGTCGAAAAGCTGACGACGATGAGCGAGCGAAGCCGCACGCACTTTGACATCGATCGCATGTGCGAGACGCATCCTTCGCTAAGCTGTATCGCAAGCTTCAACGCACCTGTCCGCAAGAATCGTCTGGTACCAGATGTGCCCCTATGTCTTCGCGATACGCCACGTCTGCCGGTCATCAACCAGTCATCTCATCCTCCCCGCGCAATCAGCGCTCCCGCCGGTCGTGCACATCATCTGCGAGCAGCGATCGATCGGTTGAGCACGCGCGCGCACCAGTCTCTCCGGCATTAGGATCTTCACGGAACCTGATTTTTCGCAAGCCGCCCATGTTAGCCAAGCGAGTCAAGCGCGGACTGAGACCCGCACAACTCTATGACCTTATCCCGCTTCCGCGCTCTATCCGGCAGGCCACGCGCCTGTGCAGGGTCCGCAAGGTAAACTCATTCCTGAACGCGCAGCTAAGCACCATCCAACCCGGCCTTGAGCCAAGCCGATTATAGGCGGGGCTGGGAACGCCCGGGCGAGCCGGTGATTGCGAGCAGATGCAAGGCTGCCGCAAAAGATCAACCCACTCGCCTCAACATGAGGCTCGTCAGCTTTTCGAAAGCTAGCGCCCCTAGCATGAGGCCGCTGAAATCTAGGCGAGCAGTCGTCTATTGAGCGCAACAAGACGAGGATAGGAGAATGCGATGATCGGAGAAATGATCGGAAGCGCTGCCGGCGGATACCTTGGCGGTCCTGCCGGAGCGGCCATTGGTTCGGCACTGGGCGGGACCGTGGACAAGGTCTTTGACAAGGTGGTCCACACCTCGGTGCCCGACGAGGGTAACCACTATAAGGCCGCAGACGACAAAGACGCCGGCGACAAGAGCGAGGTACAACCCAAGTCAGATACTCTCAGCAAGAGCCCGGAGCTGAACCTTGGGCTCAGCACGCTCGGCGGTACGCCCATGTTCCTTTCGATTCCTGCGATCATCTCGCCGGCCCACAACTCGTAACAAGTCAGAACCAAGGTTATCCTAACAGAAAGGTAAGTAGACATGGCAGTTGACAATGTTGGCGGAAATGGCGGCGCTGCTGGTGCCCAGCCGACGGGCGATACGGGCTTCCAGAACCAGATGGCTGAATTCGAGCGTGTTAGCCAGAAAGTTCAGGCCCAGGCCGTGGCAATGCGTCGAATCACGACCGAACTCTCGTCCGAGAAGAAGGTCGCCGACGAGCGCGTTCAGTAGTTCTGCAAGACGGGTGGCTCACCGCGTTGCTACCGTCGCCGCGCTGTGAATGACGAAATCTGGATGAGCCGTACGGCACTGCCGTACGGCTTCTCTCGTTATTCAGGAGGTTATCGTGAACGACTCTGTTTCGCTCGAGTTCGAGGTGCTTTCGGGGCTCTATACCGGGCTCAAGGGAAAGGCAGCGGGCGGCGAAAGCATTGTTGGCAGCGGCCTCGATGCCGACATGATCTTCGTTGAACAAGGGCTTGAACCGCATCACCTTCGGATCATCGCGCAGCGCGATTCGATTGAAGTCGAGGCGCTCGCCGCCAATATCAGCATAGACGGCCTCGCGAGCATCACTTCAGGTGAGAGCGTCAGAGTGCCCCTACCCGCGGTCATTCATGCTGGTGCGATGTCCATCCGCTGGTCGACAGAGGATGTCCAGCCAGTTGCTTCGAGCAAGCGCTCTCGCAGCTCGATCATCGCACTCAGCCTGGTTCTGCTCAGCTCTGTCGTGATCGGCACCGTCTCAATTATCCTCTCCCCCGGCGATAGGGCGGTGGTGCCAAGTACCCAGTCGTCGCGCGCCGTCGAGATTGCCACTAAGCCAACCGTCGATCATTTCGATCCGAGAGCTGCTGATGAAATGGCCGTATCGCTGCGGCAAGAAATCGAACGAGCGGGCCTTCTTGACGTTAAGATCGGGCGCGGCCCCGGCGTTGTGACCGCGGAAGGCACAATTGCGCCGAACCTCGTCGCAAAATGGAAAGAAATCCAGCAATGGTTCGATCGCCAAACCAACGGTACCACGACCCTTGTGAATGCTGTCACGGTGAAAGAGGAGAAGATGCCGTCTTCGATTGCTGTCCAAGCCGTCTGGCGCGGAAGCGAACCTTATCTGCTTATTGCCGGACAGAAGTATTTCGTCGGCGCGCTCTTAAGTAATGGATGGACCGTTGATCGAATTGAGGATGGACGTGTTCTGCTCAGTCGCAACGGCCGATCTGCTGCTTTGCCATATTAAAGTCTCTACCCTGCAAGAAAGAAGGAGAAGGCGATGGCTAGGCTGCCCCAGCACTCTGTAGGGCCCGGCACCTCATCGCAGGGATTAGATGCGGGCCAGCACGCACCGGTCATCGGCTCGCCTCCCTCGCGAGGTGATAAACTCGAAGTCGGAGGCGTCCATGCGGATAGCGGCACGAAGCGCGCGTCGTGGCGGGATGCGGTTACGCATGATCTGCCAATTGATGGTGCGAGCGAAGCGGCGCTCGAGGTCAACTCCGTCGGCGCCATCCAGCGCGTCACTCTATTCGAAAGCGAAGCAGGGGCAAATGAGCTAGATCCGCGCGCGGTATTGGCTTCGCTCTATGGTCCCAATCTGTCCCGCGGACTACTCTCCTTCGTCGTTCCACGCCTCCGTCATCCGGACGTACTGCGCGCCGACAAGCATGGTGTTCTTCTGGAGCGCTTGACGCGAACGTTGGAGGCGACGCCGAATGACAAAACGGCGCGAGAATGTTTGGCAATCCTGCAGCAGGAACTACAGCGGCTATTAATGCTCCGGCAAAATCAAAACAGCTTAATCAAGGGCTAGCCATGGCCGATCCTGATGGATTGCAGCATGTGCCCGCTCCCCTGGAGCCAGAAGTCTCCAAATCCGGCGATATTCTGTCGATCTCCGGGCCGGAGCGCGACCTGCTTTGTGCGCTCTCGTATGTACATCTCGCGTGCGGGCAGAGCGCACAGAGTCTGGCTCTGTTGCGAATTGCAGCTCGCGAGCATTCCAACGACGTCGGTTTACTCCGCATCCTAGCTTACACGCTAATCTCCGAGGGCCTTGGCGACGAAGCACTCCACGTGTTGGACCGGCTGGACGCACTCGATACGCAACCCTCTTCCCGCATACCGATGACCCTGTTGCGCAGCCACGCCCTGCGTCACGCTGGCCGCATGCCCGAGGCTCGCGAGGTCTTCCAGCGCTATGTGTCACTGCGCGCGGGCAGGGCCCTCATCAAAAAGCAATAGGGATCTATCATGGCCAACGTCTTGCGTGACTTCATCGTGCGCGCTCCGGCCCACCCGGATTTCATGGTTGCCTTGATGCTGCTTCTGGCGATCGGCATGATGATCATGCCAATCCCAATCATCGTGATCGACATGCTGATCGGCTTCAATCTTGGGTTTGCCATATTGCTGCTGATGGTTGCCCTCTATCTCACCACACCGCTTGATTTTTCGTCCTTACCGGGCGTCATCCTGATCTCCACCGTATTCCGACTGGCGCTAACGATAGCAACAACGCGGCTGATCCTTGCCGAGGGCGACGCCGGCAGCATCATTCACACATTCGGCGACTTCGTCATTTCAGGGAATATCGCGGTCGGAATCGTCATATTCTTGATCGTGACCATGGTGCAATTCATGGTTCTTGCCAAGGGTGCCGAACGCGTCGCAGAGGTGTCTGCGCGCTTCACCCTTGACGCGCTACCAGGCAAACAGATGGCGATCGATGCGGAACTGCGCAACAGCCACATCGATCAGCACGAAGCACGTCGCCGACGTGCCGCCTTGGAGCAAGAGAGTCAACTTCATGGCGCGATGGATGGTGCCATGAAGTTCGTTAAGGGAGACGCGATCGCCGGGCTAATCGTGATCTGCATCAATATGCTGGGCGGAATCAGCATCGGTCTGCTCTCAAAAGGTATGTCGCTCGATGAGGCGCTGCATCAATATACGCTTTTGACGATCGGTGATGCGCTCATTTCGCAGATTCCGGCGTTGCTGCTGTCAATTACCGCTGCGACCATTGTCACGCGCGTCAACGGGCCCTCCAAGCTCAAACTCGGCGCCGATATCGTTCACCAACTTACCGCAAGTACGCAGGCGCTTAGGCTAGCCGCCTGCGTCTTGGTATTCATGGGGCTCGTTCCCGGCTTTCCTTTGCCCCCGTTTTTCGTGCTGGCCGTCCTGTTCGCTGCGGCAAGCTTCGTCAAGGTCGGCAAAGGCGACAAGCCTGCCGCTAAAATAGGAGCTAGCGTCGCTGCTTCGGCGCCGGCACCCGCAGCGGCCCAGAAGCAGCCGGTGCATGCGGAAGCACTTCCGATCGCGTTGTTCCTTGCACCGAACCTGACGGATTCGATCGACAAAGACGAGCTGGAAGAGAGCATTTCGCGTGTTTCAAGGCTCGTCTCGGCGGACCTTGGCATCACCATTCCGCGCATCCCGGCCCAGATCGGCGAGAGCTTGTCCTCGTCGCAATTCAGGGTGGATGTCGATAGTGTGCCAGTTGAGCGCGATGTGATCAATCCCGGGCACCTGGCGCTCAACGACGATGTGGCCAACATCGAGTTGAGCGGCATCCCCTTTCAGCAAGACCCGGAAACGAATCGGGTCTGGATCGAAGAACGGCATGCAGCGGCCCTCAAGGCCGCCGGAATCGGATATCATCGGCTGAGCGAAGTTCTTGCCTTACGTCTCCATTCCACATTGACACGCTATGCACAGCGCCTGGTGGGTATCCAGGAAACCCGCCAATTGCTCGCCCGGATGGAGCAGGAATATCCTGACCTGGTGAAGGAGGTGCTGCGTACGGCCACCGTCCCCCGGATCGCCGAGGTCCTGCGCCGATTGCTCGATGAAGGCATTCCAATCCGCAATACCCGCTTGCTCCTGGAGGCATTGGCAGAATGGAGCGAACGCGAGCAAAACGCCGTCCTGCTCACCGAATACGTTCGTGCTACCTTAAAGCGGCAAATCTGCTTTCGGTATGCGAACGCCCATCGCGTCGTGGTCGCCTTTATCATCGAGCGTGAGAGCGAGGAAATCATCCGCGGCGCAGTACGGGAAACTGCCGTCGGCCCATACCTCGTTTTGGATGAATGGCAGAGCGAAAAGCTGCTTGCACAATTTCGTCAGATCCATGCGACCATCGCGCAAAGTAAGAGCCAGCCTGTCGTCCTTGGGTCGATGGATATCCGGCGTTTCGTACGCGGTTTTCTCACGCGCAACGGGATCGACCTGCCTGTTCTATCGTATCAAGATCTCGCCGCCGACTTCACGGTCCAACCGATTGGATCCGTCAAGCTTCCCAAGGCGCCTTCCTCGCTTCTCACAGCTGCAAACTAAGAATGGGCAGCGCTTCCTCGTGACTAACCTATGAGATCAAATAGAATCAGGTGCCGCCGGTATTTGTGCTCCGCCAGTCCAGGGCCGCGGCCGGCTCTGCTTGCGATGCTGGCTAGTGTGCTGCTCGCTGGCTGCGCTGCCCCAGATAAGCATAGCCTTTCACCACAGCAGACGTCCACATCTGACCTCGCACACAGCGAAGAGATCGACCCTGCGGTGCGCGAGCGCATTTCGCACGCGCTCGGCCAAGATCCTGATGAAGGAGCTCTGCGTGATGCATTGAAGCAACAGCCGAACAACATCGATGCGGCGATTCCTCTTGCGCGAGCCCTGCTGGCAGGCAACCGTCCGAATGATGCGCTCGAGGTGCTCGACGGCGTATTATTGGCAGCCCCTGGCGACCTGCGCGCATTGAATGCCAAAGCGGTTGTTCTCGATCACGAGGGCCGCCATCAGGAGGCCCAAGAACTATACCGCCAAGCTCTCGCAGCGGAACCCGCAAACCCGATGCTGCGCAACAATTTCGGACTGTCCCTCGCCCTTGAACGCAAGACGGAGGCCGGCGATGCCAGCCCAGCACCGCAGGCGGGCGGCCGGCACGCATTGGCTCGTTCAAGATAGCGTGGCGATAAAGAGCGGGGCGGAATAGCGAAGTGATGCTCAGCTTGCCGACAGCTGGGCTTACTATGAACGCGGAACCTCAACCAGCGCAGCCCCCGTCGATACAAATAGAAAGTGTTATGTTTCAGCACATCATCAATCTATCTAGTAGCGAACGTGCTTCCGAGCCCGATGAAATGAGAACGAGCGCGACCGATGACTCTTCCTCCTACACGGATCGCCAAAGGTTCTCGGATGTATTCTCTAGTCTGAATTTGGCGCCATCGATCTCCTCTCCTGATGCAAGTTCGCCGCCAGTTCCGCCATACGCGCTGGTTGAAGAGCCGCCGGTCGTTGAAATCTCAAGATCTTCATTCGAGAGGAAGCTGGTGGACTTTTATGGAGCAGACATAGAGGATATTGCTGCTAATCCGCAGAGATACTCTCGCTGGGTGTCTCAAAAGGCTCAACGCACAGCGGACACCGCGTTTCGCTTCGGCACCAAGTCTATTTCGGAGAAAGCGCGATTTTTCAGCTATCAGCTCGCGAATAAGAGCGTCGGGCTTCTGAGAACGGAACCCGGAGGTCGCATGAGTGAGCTGTTCAAGGGCAACGATGATTGGCGCAAACAATTTCCTGGGCGAGATCAAATCACCTCAACGACAGCTTTCAGGGTTACTCATCCGCTCGTCGATAACGCGGGCGATATCTTGCTTGAACATCAGCTCCAGATCGATGGTAACAAACCGCTTGTTCTCTCCCACTCTTTCCAATCCGGAAGCGAAAGCCCGCGCAGCAGCGTTGGGCTTTCTTGAGGTAAGCGACTCGATGATGGTGCTCGATCCCACCAAGCACGAAGACAAATGGAAGAACAAAGAAGGCAAATGGCAGCGAGCGGGTAAACCGCCTTTGTATCTTGCCGCGACTGAAGACAATAGCAGCAATGCCACGTGTACCGAAAGTATGGCAAAGCCCGCGAACGATCCGTATGATGATGACTATGACTTTATGTAGAGCGTACACGCACCACATGAAGAGCGATTGGCCAGATCAACTTTGGTGAGGTCAGGCTCGCACTGGATAACCTGATCCGCGCGACCGATAATCTACGCTATTCTGGCACCTTCGTCCTGGACTACTTCGGCGCAGTGTACTCCGAGGAGCTGCTCGCCGACTTCCAGCTCGCGTCCATGAGAAATATTGTCAAGCTACTCATCTTCTAGAGCGAGATGTGTGAGGGCGAGCCTGCCGGGTGTTGTGCCGGCGTCATATCGCGCTCGATTGACCTGAAGTCTCCATTGGGCGAAGTTCTCCTGACGCGTTGTGCGCAACGTCGCTGTGTGCCGTTGCGTACGCGAGGCCGGCGATTGGTCCGGTTTTCGCTCCACTGTTTGCCAAGACGAGACACGGCTCCGTGCCGTGTCGGATCTTCTACCATAATGACAACTATGGAGCGAAAGGCGATGCCATGAAGAACCGGCTTTCGGTCACCGGCAAGGCGGCAGGCACCGCCGCTGAAGCCTCGGAGTCGAGGACGCGCACCGCCCCGGCGGTCGAGCGCACAACGGAGAATGGCACCGACTTACACCTTCCTGACGAGGCTAGCGTCTCTGCCGGCACGGTCAAATCAGATCGACCACCAAACTTCACGCTGCGGAACGGCCTGCAGGTCGTCGTGATCCCGGATCATCGCACACCCGTCGTGACTCTCGAGGCCGCTTTTTGCGCAAACGCGTTTAAACAAGGCGACAATCCGGGTTGGATCTTCAGGGTAATCAAAGTGGGCGCTTTAAAACCGGAGCGTACACTGTCTGCCGCTTCAAGGAAGCGGCCACCGAGAGTACGCACCGCCATGGCTACCGTTCATTCCAATAAGTCCTTCTCGATCCATAGGACGTCGCTCGGCGAACTCTGTGTCCAAGACAAAGATCGCCGTGCCGGCCACCAGACGCGCGCTTCTTTCGGACGCCCGATATCGCTTCCCCACCGATGCTGCGCCGTCCGCCGGCGCCCCGCTCCGGATTCGATCTTGTTCTCCGTGGCCCGATAATCTCGCCGCAGAGCGATGCATGGTTGCTATTGCGTCACCAACGCGCTTCAGCCTTCGCATATCCCGACATTCATCACCAGAGTGAGAGTGAGAGCTCGGTCGTTCAGGGTCATCTTTCAGGAATTTACCAGCCGCTTCTCTCTCCGCCGAAGAGACGACCATCTAATCCAGCAGGGCTTTGTGGTCTGCCAAGCCATAGTCGCACCGCGTCGCATCCCGAGCTCGCAATCTGACGCTACGTTAGTTTCCGTCGCTTCATGAAAAGTAGATAGCGGCAGCGACGGCATCCATAGATAACCTATGGCATCACAACGATCACCACAGGCGGACAGTTGATTCTTGGCCCGCGCATTCCAGCTGCCCACAAACCTCACGTAGATCACCAATACAAGTGATTACTTCCATTCTCAGGCCTGCATCATCGGACCACGTCACTCGCTTAATGTTGAAAACGTTTATCAGTTGCAGAGCTCCAGCATCGAAGGTTCATTGCCCCTTCTTTCTGCCATGATCGCGCCCAAAGCAGAGACGCGCCGATTGCGCACCTTGCGCGCGGCAATGGCGAGTGTCTCAGGAGATGTTTCTATGGTGAAGCCAGTTGTAATTGTGGTCGGCGCGGACAAGGGAGGAGTCGGCAAGACGACCGTATCACGAACGCTACTGGACTACTTCAGCGTCAACAACGTGCAAACACGCGCATTCGACACAGAGTCGCCCCGCGGAACGCTGAAGCGCTTTTATCCCGAGATCACTGAGATCGTCGACATGACCACGACGGCGGACCAGATGAAGATCTTCGATACCTTGAACTCAGGGCTATCCGTCACTGTCATCGATGCTCGCGCAGGACTACTGTCTTCTGCGTTAGCTTCCTTGCGCGACATCGGCTTTTTGGACTCGGCACGGTCTGGCCAGATCACATTCGCCGTGTTCCACATCCTGGGATCATCCATCGCTTCGCTAGACGAGATCGCGGAAACCGCGACTTTCATGAGCGGCGCAAAGTACTACCTCGTCAAGAACTTCATCAACGACACTCAATTCTTCCAGTGGGATCAAGCGACTTATAATTCCTATTTTCACCGCATCAAACATGCGACTGAGCTGACCATACCGAAGCTCAACGAGATGGCCTATGAGCAGGTGGAAGTCGCATCCATCCCATTCATAGACTTCGTGGCAAACAAGGGACGGAACGATGAACCTGCGAACAACTCCTTCGTCCTGCGCGGCTATGTCCGGCACTGGCTGGCAAATGTCTGGAGCGAATTCGATCGCATCAACTTGACGGAATTGGCGGGGGCCAAGTCCGCCACCCGGGCCGGCGAAAAGTAGCGGCATATCCGGCGAGCTCCGGTCGGGCCTACGTACGGAACGAAATTGATCTGCTGGCTATGTTAGCGACCCCCATCTACATCATCTGCTCTCCTAGCCCGCAGGTCGGTAAAACCCTCATCGCTCGGGCTATGAGCGAGTTCTTGCTGCTGAAAAACGGCGCAACGCTATCGTTCGATGTGAACTTGAAAGAGCCGTCATTGCTCGACTACCTCCCCAACATCACGGAGACCGCGGATGTGATCGACACTTACGGCAAGATGCAGCTGATGGACCCTCTGATCATCCACGATCGGGTACCCAAGGTAATTGACCTCGGCTTTCACGCCTTCGACGAATTCTTCAAGATGTGCGAGGAGATAGGCTTCATGAAGGAGACGGCGCGCTGCTATGTCGCCCCTATCATCCTCTTCGTCGCGGGCGCAGACCGCATCTCCTTTCGCGCTTATGAAATGCTGCGGCGGCGAATTCCGCCGGCGTCGCTGGTCACCGTCCACAATGAATTCGTGCTGCGCGGCGAATTACCGGAAGCGATGGATCACGAGCGGGTGATTCGGATTCCCGCACTTCCGCTGTTCCTCAAACGATATATAGACCGGCTTAGCTTTTCCTTCACTGGATATCTGCGCAACGAGAAGGACTGGTCCACCGAGCTGCATCAATGGATCCGACGGAATTACAGCCTGTTTCGCGATCTGGATTCGAGTGTGACGCAGCGAAGGTCCGATCGTCGGCGGGGAACGGATATCGATAGCCTACGTTGCACAAGGGCCACTTGAAAGTTCGCTCTGATCCGCATCTATTCGTCCGGCCTATGAGTGGTCGTTGACCGCTGACTTCAATGGCGTTCGCAACGCGAACGCATGAATTGCGGTATACGACTGTTCGCTTGGATCTCCACCTTACGATCGTGCGCACGGGCAGCGCGAGGGCAATTGACGGCAGATCATTCGCCAATGGCTGATGCAGGCGGCCCGTCCAAGAAACGATAGCAGCCTTGGCTGGTGAGCGGCTAGGCGGATCGAAGAGGTCTTCCTTCGGGAGCCGCTCATAGCTTCAGGTCGAATTCTCCGAGCACCTGATGCATGACCGCGCCTTTGATCTCGCGGGCGATCTCGTCTCGTGTGTGGGCGCCGAGGACCCGCTCGGCATCGGCGTCGCCTGTTAGACCATGCTCGGCCAGTCGCTCAAGCGGGTTTCAAACTGTACGCTCATCGCCTCGACGAGCCGCTCCTGCATTTCAGCATAGTCTTGGGGTGCGATGCGCCTCACCACGCGTTCCTGGTTGCCAGCACGCTGCCAAATAGTCCGGAAATTCCGCCGCTTCCTGCTCCCGCACCGATGCCTCGGCCCTGGCCACATCGCCCTCGGTCACGTGAGAGACGTTCATGAAGCGCATGTCGGGAGCGGTGTGCCGCAGCTCCAGCGCGTCGCGCAGCCGGGTCTGGTAGGTAAGGTAGACCTCGATCTCATCGACATCTGCGTCGGGATCGGCACGACGAAGTGAATTGCCCTCTCGCGCGCGATCCCCTCAAGCGCTTCCGAGCGAAACATGACGCGGCCGTTCTGGAGCAGTTCGCCCAGTCGCCCGTCATAGACGCCGTCCTCGATATCAGCGTTCAGGCGTGCAGTCCGCATGCCGTTCCAGACCAAAGTAATGCGATCTTCGCAGCTCGCGTTCGCTCCCGAAGCCATCTCGAAATACTGCTCGCGCAAATGCGGCCTGAAGGCTGCCTGCCGCAGATCTTCGGCGACCGCCTGGCGGAACGCCTCATGATGTTAGTTCACGGTGCCCCGGAGCCCATCGAGGAAGCGGTGCATAGTCCGCGGCCCCCGCCTCATGGGCGAAGTGCTGCCAAGTGGCCATTGCCGTGGGCTCGCCCTCGAGCCAGTCCGCGGCGACCTCTTGTAGCGGCCGCGGCTGAACTTCCACCGCTCCAGCGGTGATCGAGAAGAAAACCTGAGGGCCGGCATAGTGTCCGGCATCGCTGTTGCCTGGCCGGCCTGCACCCAATCGGCGAGCGGATTATTCTCCAGATTAACGCTCGACTCACGGCCTAGGTGCGTCAGCAGGGTCTCGCGCACGCTGGTCAGCAGATTGTTGCTGGCACCGAACCATAGCAGCTGGTGCGAGACGGCCTCAGGCAGGCTGGTCAGCCGGTTGTGGCTGGCGCTGAGCCATTCGAACTCGGCCGGGAGAGGCTCGGGCAGGTCCGCCAACTGATTGTACTCGACGTTCAGACGCTGGAGCCCGGCCGGAAGCCGGGGCAGGTGGGTCAGGCGGTTACCGCGCGCGTCCAACTCCTGAACCGTTTTTGAAGGCGTCGGGGAGGCTTGCCAGCTTATTGTTGTCGACATTCAGGCGGCGCATCCCGGTCAGAATGGCCGCAGACAGCCTAACACCACGACCCTCCGGCGCGGATTTCCTCGAAACTCGGCAGAACTTTAGATCGAAACTCAGCCTCCGCCTTTTGCTGGAACATCGAATGGTCCACGTTGCGCAGTTGCTTGTCGCGCGTGACCACCACCGTTGAGAATTCAACGATGTCGCTGGCGCGATCGCTTTCGCCTAGCGCCCTCGCGAGGCTGGTCTGAACGGACATGAGACCTCCCAAGCTGTCGCCGCAGCGCTCGTGCCGCTATCAGTGCTGCCTGTCGCCGCCTCTGGATAGATGAACCGTCTGCTGGAGTACTTTGCTCGCGAGCTGGCTGTTCACCCAGCGCGTTTTCCCTGCACCAGCTAAGGGGTGGCTAGGCTGGGTCAGACACATCCTATTGCCCGCATCATTCCATCATCCACGCTATCTCGCGGCTCCAACCGTCAAGTTGTACTTGACGATGCCGGCCAGGCGCCCCGTGCCGACCATCGAAATGGCCTTCCTGGCCATCGCCCGCAGGCAAGAAAACTGGAAATCAACAGGTCGTCGCCGTGATCTCCACTTGCGATGGGACGTCAACGCCTGCCAACCTTTATCTGTGGCGCATCAACAACGCTAAAACCTGGCGCAGCGTGGGATTCAAGCTATTCAATCGCTCTTCTGAGGCGTGCACAGCCGATGTCGATGGCAATGACCGTCTGTGGAATGCTCAATTGGCTCGACACTGCGTCCATCGACATTTTACCTTGTATTACCAAGATCGCAACCGCGTTCGCTTCTTGATTGGCTGGCGCGTGCCGTGGATCGCACTCAGGCTGGTTTGCGTTCCTCACAATTCGTTCTCATGGCTTTCCCATGTTGTGGATAAGCTCCACCTCGCCCATGGATTAGTTATCGGGTAAGCGATTGTGAATGCCTATAGCACGCCGGATCTACTTAACTGCTCGTCGGCCAACCAAGCTTGTGGAAGCGCTGAAATTATGCAGGACACACGATCGGGGCGCCGTGAAACCGCGAAAATCCGCCGCGATTAGTCGTCACACGCGCGGTGTCGGGTGATATTGATTGGTAAGAGTTGCACACATCTTGCTCGGGGACAACGGGCGGAAAGTCGTAAGTCCTCAGCTCAACTATTCGGCAGAAATGCGGAGCCAAGCAACGGCCGCTCAGACGATCGCCATGCTTGATACTCCAGGGACGAATATCAGTGATGACTTCGATTGATGATACATTAAGTGAGATCAGATGGTTGCGAAACGAAATCTGGCGCTGCCGTCGATTACTTGGCACTGGTCTGCTTGGCGCGGAGCGGGAGGCCGTGGAGAAGCGTCTGCATGAACAGCTTTCTGCCTTTCAACGACTCGTATCGACGGCCTTCCCTTTAGCCCTGAGCTCTGAAGTGTATTCTTTCAAGAGTACCACGTTCGGGCGAAGCGACTCCCCTGGAGCGCCCATCGAAAACGCCGCAATGGCATCAAGCGGTTGCCTCGAGAAGTCGATCAGCGGCTAACAAAAGATGTTTTCCTAGCGCACTCTATTACCTTGAGCCCGGCAGTCCAGCCCAAGGTAGTTCCAAGCTGAGAATCTAAGGGAAACCAACTCCAACGCTAATATTCCGGCGAATCGTCTGCCCGTCACTACCGCTTAGCTTACCTGCCCAAAAACACCTAGTCGCCGACCATAACGGTATAGATTGGTGAGCAGTACGGAATTCCTGCATATGTCAGGCCATTCCCTCCTCAGCTTACGCAGTTGTCGTTCGGACCCGTTACAGCGAACCCATAGCAACGTCACGTAAGCCTCGAAGTCGCCGTATGGCTGCAGCGCTGTTTGAAGCGCAACTGCTGCCAATCGATCCACGGATCAGTCCTCAGATAGTTGAGCTGCGCGAGGCAGGCTGATCCTTCAGTCCGATCAACTTGCAGCCACCAAGCTGGTCAAACCCCGGGCCCGGTCAGGCTGAACACCTCACTATCGTTCGAGTTCGCAACTGCCGTGCCTCACTCTGGATGAAGGCCTACTGGACGCCTGTTGAGAGATTGTCTCGACCGGTCGCTTTTGTCCGCGGCGGCGGTAGGCATCATGCGTCGGCATTCGCGGCGTAAGTTTTTGAAGTTTTCCGTAAGACAAAACATGGCCACATCAGCATCGTTACGGCCTGTAAAGCGGTCACAGAAGCGGATCACGTCTGGTTTGCACGACACCAAGACTTCCTCGGCCCGACGATCTCGCGCGCGAGCATATCCTGTGCACCACGTCGCTGCGATCGCGATCGCAGCGAGGACGGCCGAATAGCGATGCGCATTGCAGGTCCAGCCCATTCGTCGCTCTTGATTCACCAAACCTCTCAACTGTTTTTCTTTGCCCCGCGAGGCTGATCTGTTTACCGGATTCGAGCGCTTCGGCAGCCACTGGCTCACTGTTCCGGGCGCCGCAATGATAACGGCGCCCCGAATCATCGTCCCGCTAGGCGCAACACGCATTGCGAGGACCGGGATCAAACAGAGATCCGGCCGTTTAGCGCTTGTGTGCCGATGTTGGCTCCCAATATGGCGTTTTGCTTCGCAATGCCTACATCCTGACGTTACGGGCGATTCAAGCACTTTGAGCGCGCGGACAGCGCATATCATCTCATATCAGCGCTTTTTCGAAGAGAGGCTGCCAACCTTCTCCTTCGCGCAGATCGGAAGGTGCGCCAGCCGGAGGCAGCGACTTGTGTATCACTGACGCGTTTTACGGCCGCACATTCGCCGAAGCACCGTCTCCAATGCGAGAGGCATGGTTTCACCCTCAGGTGCCATCTCATAGCTCCTGCATGTGCGGTTGGCGACGCGAACGTCCAAGGTCCTACAATGCGGCGATTTAGGACGCAGGGTGGAGACCGATGCAAAGCCTCCCTTGCCACTAGCCGGCCAGGTATTCCTTAAAACGGCACGCCGATTGCTGGGTAAGGATAAAGCTGCCGCGAAGGAAGCGGTCGCGGCGGAGCCGGGATTCCAATGAAGTTAATTCGATTCATCATGATCGATCTAGCTTTGATGCTACTCGCACCTGAGAGTGCAAAGGCCACCATTGTGGCGACGGACGCAAACTTCGAATCGGCTCGCGAAGCTGTGGGATCCGTAATGCCGAGTTCTGGCCCCGAGCCAGTATTCGGCTCTGGCGTGATCGGACAGCTTTACCGCCAAGCCTCTCAAGCCGCGCTATTCGAACATGCGCTCGGCCCGCCAAGCAGACTGACAACCTTGCGCTGCTGGAAGGGCGCTTACCTCTCAATGGCAAGTGCAGCGAGCAACGTCCGATTGCCACAATCCTAGCGGCGCGGAGCTGCTCAACAAGACTCCGGTCTTGATACCAATCTGCAGTCCGCCCCCTACCCTAGGCCCTCACGCGAGCAGAAAAGCCCGTGCTGCCGCGGGATAGAGTGGATCGTCGGAAGCATGGCGATCAGCTCCACTGCAGCCATTGGCCTCCTGACTTAGCTGAGAAGATACAGCACATGCTAAGGTTCATCAGAGAAGCCAAAAAGGGCTATATCGAAGTTGCCTTCAACGGCTCTCTCGGAAGCATTTTGCTAGATACGCAATTCAGCGTACAGCCAAAGGCGTCACAGCGATTCTTGGTCCGCCCGGGTGCGGCAAAACTACACTCGCGCGCTGCATCGCTGGCGTCCAGCGCCTGCCGAATGGATTCTGTGCGATTGATGGGGAGATTTGGCAGGATGAGACTACGTTTCGACCGACTCATCTTCGTCACGTCGCATTTGTATTTCGCCTACCGATTCTCTCTTCTCATTTGTCTGTACGACACACCGTTTTATACAACGCGTCCAAATCGGAACAGGCACTGATCGATTTTGATGGTGTGGTCGAATTGCTCGCCTTGGCGCCACTGCTCGAGCGTTTGCCATCAGATCTTTCCGGAGCGGAGCGACAGCGACTCGCCCTTGGCCGTGCGCTGTTGGGCCAGCCTCGGCTACTCTTGCTGGACGATCCACTCATTGGGCTCGACCGCTCCGCCAAATGCGAGATCCTGCCCTTTCTCGAGCGCATGCGGCAAACGCTTCCATTGCCGATGATTTACTTCGGCCATGACATCGCTGATATCGAGCGTTTTGCCGATTATCTCGTGATGATGAAGGGTGGCGCCGTGACTACGGCCGGTCCGCTCAATGTCATTCAGAGCGATGCGGCGCTTGCCAGGCGGGGCGAAGCGGCAGTCTGTCTTGATACTACGGTCGGCGGGTATGACGGGCGCTATGGGCTGATCATGCTCCGCCTCAAAGCTGTGCGCTTTCTGATACCTGGAGTGCCGCTTACACCGGGCGCGCAGCTGCGGCTGCGCATCGCTGCCGACGACGTCAGCATTGCGCGCGAACCTCGGCGCGCAAGCTCTATCCTCAATGTTTTTCCAGCACGCATAAAAGCCTCTCTGCCGCACGGCGAGGCTGAGGTCACCTTGGTTCTGACCCTTGAAGCCGGCCGATCTGGCGTGCCGCTTTTGGCGCGCGTCACACGCCGCTCCTTTGATGCGCTACGGCTTAGCAATGGAGGGCAAGTATTCGCGGAGGTCGCGCGCGCCGTTCCGCTCGGGCTGCCGAGCGGTTGCTTGCAACGCCTACCACATTCGCAGGAGCACCTTCGACAGCTATGCCCGATGCGAGAAAAACACCAACAAGATCCCGGCCGTGATCGATAATCTACATGAGATCGATCCGAATAGTGTTCCGGGCAGTTCTCTACCCTCCAAAAGACGAATAGGCTACTGGCCGATGTGGCTCAGGATGTCGGGCACCAATGCGTACGCATCGGCGACAGGTGCAGCGACACTCGAGGCCAGCAAATGGGCACGCACGTTATACTCGCAATCGATTTTGCGAGGGGAGAAAAGATCTCGATTTCGCAACCACTCGGCAGCAGGTGCCCTTTAGTCTTGATATAAATGGGCTTGCCGAGCCCGCAGCCGTCGGACCGGCCAGCTGTTTCTCGTTCTTTTAGCGAATTTGCTGATCGCGAGGAGATCGATCTTATTGCGAAGCGCGCGGGAAAAGGCCGACCGGCGAGCCTCACCGCGGACTTGGCAGGCTGCTGCCTTGATCGTGGCGCGCAGCCGGGCCCCATCCGAGCTGCGGTGCTTTGGTTACAACCGGACGACCTGAACGCGACAGTGGGGCTGCCGAGCACGTCGGCTCCGCAACCGTCCATCAGAATTTTTGCCATCTCCGGAAGCCGCCTTAGCTCTAGCGTCCGCTCCTGCGTCACATTGATGTCTTACGAACGCGCCGATTGTGGACCCTCAACGGCGAGACGTCGCAGTTCGACCAGCTGCGCGCGCTAAATAGCGCAAGCCGACATCAAGCCCGTAGCTGGCTTTGCGGTACCTACCGGTCGATGACGAGACTGCTACGGTTCGGGTCTGACGTCTTCCCGCCAAGTCCCTGACCAGCGCCCGCGTGCCGTCGAGCTCAAAGGCACCCTAATCCTAGCCATTCCTCTGCTGGGGTATGGCGGTGTTTTATAGTTGGCTCCAACGCCTTGTGAGAGCATTGGTGCTCCAGATGACCGTCAGCTTAGTGCTGATCGAGGCACCAAGCGCGCGAACATGCCCGGACCCAAGCCGCGGGGCTGGTCTTGTTGCGCCCATTCCAGACCTAAGAACGTAACCGTCCGGTGAGGCTTTCAATTACCCACATTTCCAGCCGTTGCGATTTCGGCGCCAAGTTCGATATCTGTGAGTCTTGAGAGGCCGCGCCAGATGACAACATTTCCAGGCGGCGGATCGCCCGCCCTGGCCAGGTAGCCACCCAATCGTGCAAGCTTGGTGAGATAAAATGCAAGGGTTCCAGGGCGACATCGTCGATGGCTGGCGCCGCTGATGAGTCGATCGAGCAATGCGATCTCGGTATTCGTCAGTGCGAGCTTCGGTGGCGCGTCCGGGGCGATGCGATTGAGCATGGTGAGCCAGAGGACGCGCCAGCTGAGAATGCAGAAGACCGCCATTAGATTGGCAAGTCGCTCCGCGGTCCGGAGTTTTGAGTCTTCCGCCTTGCAGCCCGATTTCAGGATCTTGTGGAATACCTCGATCTTCCACCGCATGGCGTACCAGTTGATCTTCTCGATTGCTTCGGAGCGACTGCGGACGGCTAGGTCAGTGATGAGCTTCCACTCAATTGGTTTACGGTCCTTTGGCGTACCGCGCTCGGTGGCATGGATTATCGTCAGGTCGAGGGCCGGATAGCGTTTCTGCTTCCCGATGGGCGGTAAGACCACGATCCGCTTGAACTTGATTTCCAGCGCGGCCTTCGTCGCCTCTCCCTTGTCGTTGCGCACGTCGATGTAATGCAAGCCTTTGACGCTGGTCTCTTCCATCTCGGTTGCGATCGTATGACCGCCATCGCCTGCCAGCCGGTCGACGCAGGCGCGGACAAGGAAGTGGGCGCCAAGCTCTTGCGTCAGGCAATATAATTCGTAGATGTCGCTTTCGCGGTCGCCGATATGAATGCAACGCGCCGGCTGTCCGAGCCGCTCGATCGACTGCCTGAGATTGTCGAGCCAGCGAACGCTTTCCTTCTTCTCAATCGGAACGCGGGTCGGGTTGATCTTCTTCTTGAGCTGCGCCGTGCCTTTGAACTTTTTCCGTGTCCAGAACTTCACCGCCGCCAATCCCAGCGGTAGGCCCTCGACAGTCACGGCGAGACTGGAATGCATCAGCATTCCACAGACCGTGTGATGGCGCCAACGGCCGTCCTTGTCCCGGCCGCTGTTGACGCTCTTGGTCAGGCCAATAGCGCTCGTGTTCGCGCGCTGGTAGGAGAATTCCGTAGTGTCCTGAATAAGGAGGATCGGGCCTCTACAGTCATCGTAACGCGCGCGGGTGGCGGCGAAGTGACCGCTGAGGATGTCGGCTTCCTCCACGCGATCATTGGCGAAGAAGCGGTAGGCCGCTTTCGTGTTCGCCCAGTCCTGGCACGCGAACGGTATGCTCCCGCCCATGCCGTCACCAATTTGCTTCAACAGCTCGCTAAATCGTTGACCGAGACGGGCATCCTTGAACGCTGTCTTGTCGATCTCACGCTCCGTCCAATGTTCGACGGCACTTTCATCACCATCATCCGGGCCGGCCGACCAACGACACGTCGTTCCGCTTGAACACATCAAGGCACCTCGCCGTCGCGATTCAGGTGCCCGACAATGAATCACAAGCGATTCATCCGATTCAAGATTTTTCGATTAGGACTATCGCAATCGAATCAAGCATTTGTGGGTAATTGAAAGCCGGTGAGGGCCGCGGGATGATCCGCGGTGCGGTGGCCCGATCAGGCCGCAGACTGAACAGGGCTGTTCTTCCATTCCCAAGGCAGCAGCTCATTGAGCCGACCTTGCGGGGTGCCGGCGATGCGGGCCAAGACGTCCGCCAGCCAGGCTTGCGGATCGACGTCATTGAGCTTTGCCGTCATGATTAGCGTCGCCATGGTGGCGGCGCGGTCGGCACCACGTTCGGAGCCGGCGAAGAGCCATGACTTGCGGCCGAGGGCAAAGCCGCGCAGCGCGCGCTCCGCCGCATTGTTTGTCAGGCAGATCCGCCCGTCATCAATGAAGCGGGTGAACCGATCCCAGCGGCGCAGCATGTAGTCGATTGGCTTGGCAACTGCAGACGAGTTCGACAGCCGGGCACGCTGCTCGCGCAGCCATGCTTCCAATGCCGTTAAAGGCGGAGCGCTTTGCTCCTTGCGCATGCGCAGACGCTCTTCGGCGCTTTGGCCATTTATGCCGCGCTCAATATTGAACAGCGCATCGATGCGCTTGACCGCCTCCAGGGCAATCGGCGAGATCGCTGCGGCATTCTTGTCTCGCCTCGCATTGGCCGCGATGTCCGCCAGCTCGAAGAACTGGCGCCTAGCGTGGGCCCAACAGAGTGCGGACGTGATCGGCCCCTGCGCGCGCGAGGCGTCATACAGTTCGTTGTAGCCGCTATAGGCGTCGGCCTGCAGGATGCCGGAGAAGCTTTGAAGATGCCGTGTGGGATGCTCCTGCCGTCGGTCGCACGAGGCGTAATAGAGCGCACCCGGGGGCGCCCGTCCGCCGAATGGCCGATCGTCGCGAACGTAGGTCCAGATGTGCCCCTTAACCGTCTGGCCCTTGGCCAGGATCGGCACTGTCGGGTGAGTAGGCCGGAGGGATTTCACCTCCAGCCTCTCGCAGGTAGGGTCGAAGACTGGCGCGCCGACAGGCCTCTCGACCGTGCCACGTTTCCAGTCCCCTCCACGTCGCACGCAGCATGCGGATTTCCCGCACTGCGCGCTCCCATTTGCTTCACGCCAACGCTTATGGGACCTATCCTGCTGGGGCGACTTTCGGCCCGTCGCGTCGCACTCTGTAGGCGTTGAACAGCCCGAGAGTGTCGTACAGCCACCGCCTATTCCATCGTTCCCAGCCGAAGCCCTTTCGTTTCTGAGCATGCGCCAGATGGCGCCTGACCTTCTTCTCCACCCAGTCTTTGATGAAGCTGAAGCACTCGCTGGAATGCCCCACCGCGAAGTAGTTCACCCACCCCCGGAGCATCGGATTGATCAAGTTTATCACTCGTTCAACCGGTTGCGACCGGTGTCGGCGGAACACCTCTTTGAGCGCCCGCACCAGTGCCGTCCGCTTTTTGAGCTTGGGCGTGTAATGCGGCCGCATCGCTCCGCTTAGTCCGCGGAAGTAGCGGAACTCAAAGCCCAGGAACCCAAAGTACTCACCGCGCTCAAGGTCCACTGTGCGGCTCTTTTCATCATTGATTTCCACCTGCAGCTTGGCGAACTCCTCCCGGAGTCGTTTGGTCACGGCTCCAATCAGCCAGTCATGACGCTTGTAGGCGTCGATCAAGACCACCAGGTCGTCAGCGAATCGCGCGTATTCGACGTAGGTGTACTTGCCGTTGCGGGTGACTTCCCGCGCTCGCTCCAGCATCCTGTCCACCTCATTGAGGTAGAGATTACTGAGTAAAGGCGAGATCACACCGCCCTGCGGAACGCCCTTCTTGCCTGAGGCTTTCAGCATCATCTTTAGGAGATGCAGTATATGCGCGTCATCAACCCGCCGCGCCACTTTCTCCAACAGCCGGTCATGCCGGACATTGTCAAAGTAGGCCCGCAGGTCAATGTCGAGAATCCGCGTCTTCCGTTGGACTATCGCTTCAGCCACACGCTTGATGGCGCCATGTGCTGTCCGTTTGGGCCGATATCCATACGACCCCGGTTGAAAGTCAGCCTCGAACACAGGCTCGAGGATGAGCTTGAGCGCCCCTTGCACCACTCTGTCGCGGATCGCCGGAATCGAGAGGACACGGACTTTGCCCCCGTCCTTCGGTATCTCCTGCCTCCGCGCGGGAAGTGGCTGGTAGGTGCGCCCGATCAGTTCGTCCCGTAACTGCTCGAGCAGAGCTTCCACGCCTTGCGTCTCAATGGCCTCGAAGGTGACGCCGTCTATTCCCGGTGCTCCATCGTTCTCTTTGGCCATCTCATACGCAGCGCGCAGGGTCTCCATCTTGCAGACGTGGACGTATAGTCCCCAGAACCGCCAGGACGGTTCAGCCTTTGCCTTGACGTATATTCTCCGCCTCAGGTCCTGCAAATCGATGGACGCCTTTGTCATCTCGTCCTTGCCTTCCCTATGTTGGAGACATTGCAAATGGCAGGGTCCCTTGGCTCCACGGATATTACTCCGCTTCATTGCTACTCCGGACCCGGCCGCCACCCTCTCGTCTTCGGCCGACTTCCCGGTTTCGCCGGTTATACGGCCTACCTTGCTCCGACGATTTCGCGTCGGGACGAGGAGGGCTTCTCCAGTTGCTCAGCATGTCCTTGTCACCGTGCTGTCGCTTCCACCCCGCCGAGGTGAACATCCGTATCGGTCAGTCTTCAGTTGCTCATGCTGCCTTCGCCCTCCGGTTGAAGGCTCGGCCCTCGGGGATACTCACTTTCGAGGCCACAACGCGTTCACTTTTATTACGGCCCGATGACTCGTAGCCTCCCCTGGGGAGACTTTGTCGATAGGCTTCAGAGTTTCAGTTTCCATCACCTCTGCTATCCAAACTACGGGGCTCTGACTTCTACCCCGGCAGGTTTGTCTCCTGCTGAACATGCCAGCCTTCGCTGGACACACAACCGGGCGTGAGACTCTCGCCTCACCCGGCTCCCATCAGGCAAGCTTGCCGCCATCGCCGAGTTGCCAATGCACAAAGAGCCTGCGGTTCTCACGCGCGATCTTCTCCAGGAAGAGACGCGCGCGTCCCAAGCGGTGATGGAAGCGCTTGTACTTTCGCTTCAACCAGATAGCCAACGTCTGGTTGATGTAGCGCGCCAAAGGATCGAGCGCCGAACGCGTATATTGCCCATAATAAGCGATCCACCCCCTAACCATCGGGTTTAGCTCGCGGGCAATATCGTCCAAAGTCACCTCGGTTCGCTTGCGAAGTTTCAAGCTTCGGATCGTCGCTCGCATGGCATTCAGCGCTGGTTTGCTGACCGCCGGAGTGAACCCGCAGAACATCCTCTGCGAACGCGGCCGCAGGACCGATCGCGGCCGGAAGCAATAACCGAGAAAGTCAAACATGACCGTCTCAGTCTTGCCCCGGCGTCGGTCGTCCTTGCAGTAGACGATCCTCGTCTTCGTAGGATGCAGTTCCAGGCAGCACTCTGCCAGCCGAGCCTGGAGCGCTTCGCGAATGCTTTGCGCCTCCATCTCATTCCGACAATGTACCAACCCGTCATCTGCATACCGACACCACCGGAGATCGGGGAACATCCGTGCCATCCAGAGATCAAATGCATAGTGCATGAAGAGGTTGGCGAGGATCGGGCTCACCACGCCCCCTTGTGGGGTACCGCGGCTTCGCTCGATTATCGTTCCATCCTCTTGCACCATCGGCGCTGTCAGCCATCTTTCAATGTAGAGCAGCGCCCATGCGCACGTCACATGTTTCCGGACGGCCCGCAGCAGACGCTCGTGGTCGATATTATCGAACAGTCCCTTGATGTCGAACTCCAGAACCCAATCGTACTTCCAGCACCGCTGTCGCGTTACGCCTACGGCATCGAGAGCCGATTTACCGGGTCTGTAGCCGTAAGAATCCGCCAGAAAGATTGCGTCGAGAGCCGGCTCAATTAGTTGTTTGACAACCGTCTGTGCCACGCGGTCTGCCACAGTGGGCACCCCGAGGATCCTTTGGCCCCCACTCTTCTTTGGAATGGAGACGGCGCGAACAGGCGGCGGGAAGTAGGCGCCTGAGCTCATTCGATTCCAAATCTTGTAGAGATTGCTCTTCAAGTCGGACTCGAACTGCTCAATCGTCACTCCGTCGACACCGGCTGCGCCACCATTGGATCGCACCTGCAGATATGCTTCGTACACCTCTCTCTTGTCGATGTTGAACGGTTTGCTCGGCTGGTTCACCGTCGTCCTCCTGTTGTCAGTTGCGACGGTGGCCAGCCCTCCTGATCCGATCCCTTTGCTCCGGCCCCATTACGAGCCTTCGTCGCTAATACGGATCGGTCCGTCCCAGTGCTCCGCGTCGGTAATCTCGCCTCGCGGTCTTCTCCGCTTGTGCTTCTCCCTTTCCATCGGAGCGACTGGTTCCTGCAGTTCCGCGGCAGCGCCTGCATCCGATTCACGCCCCCTCAACGCCGGTCGCCGCCCGCCCGGTCATCAGGCTTCCGGCGGGCTCATCCCAGAGGGACGACACACCTCTGGTTTTGACGACGATTTCCACGTTACGACGGTTCATCGGCGGGTTCATTTTCATTCGTCTCTCGGACGCCTATCCGTTCGGGTATTCCCGACCGTTGGCTTCAACGCTCACGACCGCGCCTCTTAAGCGAAGCCGCTTGAAGTGATTTGGGACCTACTCCTGAAAGTCGATCCCGAGGGGCCTACCCTCATCGCTGCCACAGCTTGTGCACACAGATTTTCAGATCATCTCGATCATCCTTTCCGTGTGCTTCTGCAGCACACTGTCATCGCCATGCAGTCGCTCGGCGGAGAGGACGTGACGCTCGATCAGCCCATAAAGCGGCTGCAGGGCCGCCGCACAGGCGCCGACCTGGTCAGCCAGTGTCGACAGGCTCAGAACGATACCCTCCCGGGCGTAGCGCTCGCTCTGTCGGTTCAAGGGCTGATGCTGGCCAAACTTCTCGAACAGGATCATTGCCAGCAGGTTCGGCCCGGCAAAGCCGCGCGGCGTCACGTGGAAGGGCGCTGGCGGCTGGGTGATCGTCTCGCAGTTCCGGCACGAGAACTTCTCGCGAACCGTCTGGATCACCTTCCACTGCCGGGGAACGACCTCCAGCGTCTCGGTGATGTCTTCGCCCAGCTTTGATAGCTTCGATGAGCCGCAGCAAGGGCAGCTCTGCGGTGCGGCGACTACGACACGCTCGCGCGGCAAATGGTCGGGGAACGGTTGGCGCGACGGCCGCTTGCGCTCGAAAGATCTGACGGTCTGTGTCTTGGCCGCCGCCCTCTCGGCCGCCAGTTCGTCTTCGGTTGCGGTGGCTTCCAATTCTTCGAGCTCAAGCTCCATCTGCTCTAGGAGCCGTGCCTTGCGCTCCGAGCGGCTGCCATAAATCTGGCGACGCAGCTTCTCGATCTCGAGCTTGAGATAACTGATCAGGGCCTCGGCCGCCTTCGCGTCGGCAGCTTCCGCTTTGGCGCTCGCCGCGACCGCTTCCGCTTGAAGACGCGCGGCGCGCTCCGCGAGGATCATCGCATGCGCGGCGGCAAGATCGGTGGGGAGCGATTCAAATGTGGTCACGATGATGATGGAATCACATCCATCACGATCCGCAAGCCCAAAGCCTCATCCCACCGATGTCGGCCGCCACGTCTCTTGTGGGTGCCGCCAGTCGATCCCGGACAAGAGATAGCCGAGCTGCGCCGACGAGATCGTCACCACACCTTCCGCCGGGCTCGGCCAGATGAAGCGCCCTCGCTCCAGGCGCTTCGTGAACAGACAGGCGCCCTGGCCGTCATGCCAGATGACCTTCAAAAGATTGCCCCGGCGACCGCGGAAGCAAAACAGGTGGCCGCCAAGCGGGTCGCGATGCAGGATCTCCTGAACCTGCAACGCAAGCGACGGAAAGCCCTTCCGCATGTCGGTATGGCCGGTCGCGAGCCATACCCGCACGCCGGCAGGCAACGGGATCATCGTGGCCGTCCATCAGTCAGCGCCGCCACGACTGCGCTCAGCGTCGCCGCGTCAACCGCGCCCGTGATCCGCATCCGAGCCCCGGCCGCGAACTCAATCTCGATCGCACCGCAGCTTCCGGAGGGCGCCGTCAACGGTTGCAGGTCTGGCGCAATGGAGACTGCCGCAAAACCGACTTCGCCATCCTGTCGCGGCATCGGCTCAGGCCCGCAAGCGAGGACGCCCCTGCGAGCCTGCCGCCGCCAAGCCGTAACCAGATTGCGGTGAACGTCATGTCGCCGAGCAACCTCGACAACACTGGCCCCAGGCGCCAGACTTTCCTCCACGATCCGAAGCTTCTCGGCACTCGTCCACCGCCGTCGCCGCTCTGGACCGGACAGAACCGTAACCGTCGTCACGTTTGCTCATTTGCTTGCCAATTAATGAGCAAACCATCTCACGCTCGAACCCGATCCGGGAAGGCGGCCTCCACCGGAGGCTTACCTAAGAACGGGTGGCATATAGTTTGCTCCACCAGTGAGGTCACGATCTACAAAACGAAGTTTGTGAGGACAGCATGCTCGGAATTGGAAGTCAGTTGCCGCCATTCGACATCACAGGCGTGAAGCCCGGTTTTCAAGCGCACGAAGAAGAGGGGCAGAGTGCATTTGAGACGCTGACCGAAACGAGCTTTTCGGACAAATGGAAGATCATCTTCTTTTACCCCAAGGACTTTACATTCGTCTGTCCGACAGAGATCGCTGAATTTGCCAGCCTTTCCAAGGAATTCGCTGACCGGGATGCGGTTGTACTGGGTGGTTCGACTGACAACGAGTTCTGCAAGCTTGCTTGGCGGCGTTCGCATGTCGACCTGCACAATCTACCAATCTGGCAGTTTGCCGATACAAAGGGAACGCTCGTCGATGGCCTTGGCGTGCGTTCACCCGAAGGGGTCGCCTATCGTTGCACCTTCATTGTTGACCCCCAAAATACGATCCAGCACGTTTATGCGACCAATCTCAGTGTGGGGCGCAGTCCTAAGGACACGCTCCGCGTTCTGGACGCGCTGCAAACCGGCGAGCTCTGTCCCTGCAACCGCGAAATCGGCGGCGAAACCTTGAAAGTTGCTTGAGCCAGCATGTCGTGGATCGAACAAATAAGGATTCCCGATTTCGCGAAGGATGTCCGGCTTAACGTGATCTCCGTGGTGACCGATGAGACGTTTTCGCTGCAGAGAAAATACGGGCTGCTGCTGGCGCCGTGATGACCTCTGTAGAGATCGCCGCAGCGAAAGCCGCCGCCACTGTGGAGGCGATGAACAACGTCTACTACCGCTTCGCTCACCTTGTTTCCGACCCGGAATACAAGGCGATGCCGCCACGGCTACGTATGGACGTGATCGGCAATCACGGGGTGGACAAGACAGATTTCGAGCTGTGGTCGCTTGCTGTCTCCGTCATAAATGGTTGCGGTGTCTGCATTGATGCCCATGAGAAGACACTGAGGGCCGCGGGCGTTGATTCCAGAGAGATACACACCGCCGTGCGTTTTGCTGCGATCACGCAGTCAGTGGCGGTCGCTATCGAGGCCGCTGGGTCCGCCCCCGCTCAGGCGAGAGGCTGATTTCTACTCTGCCATTCGATCAACGCAGTTGGGGCGCCACGCAGTGGCACCACAACGAGGCCTTTGCGGCTCTCGTACGAGCTGCACGACGGGTCACGTCGGCAAGTCATGTTGCGCAGCGTCCTCATGAAGAGCGTCGTGGTCGAATTCCCGCCGTCCCGCATATGACACGCAATGCGCCACGGATAGGATGAGTTCCCACGCCTCGCCTCGGTCGCCCGGCGGCCTTCGTTCACCATCACCCAAACTTGAACAGCACACCATACCCGCCGCGCGGATGGCTCCATTGGATGTCCCCGGTCGGCTCAGCGATAACGCGACAGGTACCGCACTCGATGCAGCCGTCCACCGCTACCTCGACCTGGCCGCCGTCGTTGAGCTCGTAGCACCGCGCGGGGCAGACTTTCAAAAGTGAAAGTAGCTGCGGCGATGGCGTTGTGTGCGCACGGACCTTGACGTGAGGGTTTCCGACGTCGACAAGATAGCGGTTGTAATACAGCTTGTCTTCGACGCGCACCGCGGGTTCGGAACTCATGCTTTAGCCTTCCATTGTTGGACTTCACACTGTTGCGGTCAGCGCCAGGCCCGCGCAAGACGACAAGCATCCCCAAACAGACCTGACCATGACCGCGCCTTGACAAAGGATTTCAGGCTAGCTTTCTCCTTTTCAGCCTTGGGCGTACCATCGACGCGCACAAAGTTCTGCATCGCCTTGGAGATGAGCTGCGGATAGGTGAGAAAGAAGTTCTGGGAGTGAGTATGCATTAGGGGCGGCAAATCCTTGTACTTCTTCAGATCTTTGATGACGAACGAATCGTCCAGCATCTTCTTGTAAATTGACAGATTTGTTGCACTCATCGGTTCGCCGCGTGATTTAACCAGACCGATCGCTTCCGCGGCGATACGGCCGGAGGTCATCGCGAGATTGGAGCCCTCACGATGAATGGCATTGTTTAGTTGGGCTGCATCGCCCACTACGACCCAGCCTTCCCCAAAAAGCTGCGGGATCGACTTGTAACCGCCTTCGGGGATGAGATGCGCCGAATATTCCTTGACTTCGGACCCTGCTAACAGGGGCGCCACAGAGGGATGCCTCTTGAATTGATCGAGCAGTCCGTACGGCGTTTGGCCAGTGCGCTGGAAGTCGGCGACAAGACAACCGATGCCAAGCGAAATGCACTCTTTATTGGCGTAGATGAAACCCATCCCGGTCATGCCACGAGAAATGGTGCCGGCCGCCTCGATCACGACGCCTTCATCGCCCCTGAGATTGAAGCGCGCCTCGATAGTCTCGCGAGGCAGGAAATGCATTTCCTTAACCGCGAGCGCAACGTTGTCGGCTGTCGGGCGCGCGCGTAGGCCTGCACGTGTGCCGAGCAGGCCATTGACCCCTTCGGCCAGGACGACGACGTCGGCATGTATTTCGCCGTCTCTGCGATCTGTACGAACACCGACGATCCTTTCACGATCGTCCCGTACGAGCTCGGTGACGGTGGTCTCGCACAGCACGATCGCACCAGCTTCACGCACCTTGGAAGAAAACCATTTGTCAAACTGAGCGCGTATGATCGTATAGCGGTTCGGCCGCTCCTCGTTGAAGTCCTCCGAACGGTAGTGCATGCCGACATGGGAGCGGTCGTCCATCATCCAGAACCGCTGTTCGATCAGGTGGCGTTCGAGCGGCGCCTCCTCTCGAAACTCGGGGATCAGCTTTTCCATCATATCGGCATATAGGATGGCGCCCTGCACATTCTTCGATCCGGGATATTCGCCCCGCTCGAGCTGCAGCACCTTCATGCCGCGTTTGGCCATCGTCAATGCCGCCGCATTTCCGGCCATACCGGCTCCGACCACGATCGCATCGAATTTCTCTTCAATCATCCTCATCTCCTCTAGACCGCGATCCGGGCGCGCGACTCTGGCAAAAGCCGCGCGCGGAATGCAGCCGTCAGCGTAGGTAGCAATTGAATGGCATCACTGACGATCGCGAGATGGGCGAAGTCGAAGATCGGAGCGTTCTTGTCAGTATTGATAGCGACGATCAGATCCGCGCCCTCGACGCCAACCCGGTGCTGGATCGCACCGGAAATGCCCGCGGCAATATAGAGCTTCGGCCGGATGGTTTTGCCTGTCTGGCCGATCTGCCGGTCAGACGTAACCCACCCTTTTTGCACGAGAGGACGCGAGCAGCCATATTCGGCGCCAAGCAGATTTGCGAGCTCGCGCACCAACCGAAAGTTCTCAGGCGATCCTAGCCCTAGGCCGCCCGCAACCACGACATCGGCATAGGCCAGATTGGACGTTTGTGCATCGCGGTCGGGCAGAAATGACAATACTTTTGTGACGATATCGTCTTCGAAAAGGCCGAGCGGATGAACGACGATACGAGCGGCATCGCGGTCGACACGCTCAGGCATCGGCATGACCCGCGGGCGGACGGTGGCCATCTGCGGACGATAATTTAGCGTGTAGATCGTGCAGAGCAGCGAGCCGCCAAAGGTCGGACGCGTCGCCGCAAGCGAACCATCGGCGTCCACGTCCAGCGCGGTGCAGTCGGCAGTGAGCCCCGTCGACAGGGTCGTGGCCACAGAACCTGCGAGATCGCGACCGAGCGTCGTCGCACCCAACAGCAGGATCTCGGGCTTGTACGTGTTGACGAGTTCGGTTAGCGCCTTGGTATAGGATTCGTTACGGTAATCCGACAAAACATTGTCGCTCACGAGATAGGCCAGATCGGCGCCATAGCAAAAGGCTTCAAGCGCGGCGTTACGTGTGTGCTGCCCCTCCGGACCGATAACCACAGCGGCAAGATTCACTTTTAGCCTGTCGGCAAGGCCGCGCCCTGCACCCATAAGCTCCCAGGAAACGGGATGCACCTGACCACGCTCAAGCTCGACGAAGACCCAGACGTGCTTGTACGACTTAAAGCGCTCCGGCAGCTCTTTTTTGGCTGCTGCGCGGCCGGCAGCCGCTGGCATGGCCGTTCTGCTGACGTTGCTCATAGTTTCAAATTCCTCCTCAACGATAGGGGCGCCGGCGCCACGGGTTGCTTTTTCGCTTCGTCAACTGAAGATCACTTTCGGTTAGCAAGTGGCTGGCTGCTCTGCCCCGCCTGCGTGTTCGGACCGGCCACACAACAACACAGGTCGTCGCAATAGACGCACCCGTCCGACTGGATTTGCAGAGGTCTTCCAAACTCGACCGTTACCCGTCGGGTTCGACGAGCGCCACCGCGGCTCGCCAGGGCGCTGTGGTGATTCTAACCGATCGCTTCGGCGCCTGAGTGGGCGAGTTCGTACGCTGCGCAGTACCTGCGACCCAGTTCGGCCCAACGACTCCACATTGGCGGTGCAAACGAGGGCGATCCTGGCAACACTTCTGTCACGCAATCCATCCCGGCCATCAAACGAAAGCACTCCGTATGGGCCGAACCTGGCGCTCTTCGTGGCACCGTTCCCATCCGCCATGAGATGGGCACAAATCTGAGCGGGATCGGCGACCGATTTGATGCAGATGATGTTGTGCATACGGAGTGCAGGAGTAACGCGAAGCGAAGACTTATCCATTGACCAGCATCTCACCGACGTTACGGAGCTTTGATCGCGTCAAAACCGGTTTCGAGGGGAGCTAACGCGATTATGCGCCTCGAAATGGTAGCGCAGGTCTCAGCAGGTAGTAAAAACAGCATCATAGGTCCTCCTTCAAACTCATCGCGGTCGACTGCCATCTGTCGGCACCGCTGGCAGGACAACAGCAAGTGTCGTACCAGTTGCAAAGACCATTGAAAGCCAGTCGGAAGTAATGGCCTGCGACACAATTCAAACAACCCCTGATACCGTCGACACGACCAGTCCAGACATGGGTCGGGAATACGACAGCCGCCGCTCCGGTGATGGCTGCAGATACTTGAGCACAAAGAGATGGCCCCAATATCGGATTGCCTCGGCGCCGGCCGGTCGTAATTCGCTTTACAGTGAAACGCTAAATCACTTCAACTCGCTCAACGGGACAAAGGCCCCGGCCTTCTTACGGTCCGCGACGGCATCCTTCAAAACCTTGAACACTCGCTGATCGATCGGTGACGATGCCACAAAATCTGCATAGGCTTGCTCCAGCATCGCCTTGCACCTCGCTCTGATTTCCGGCTCTTCGGCGCCAGTAAATTGCTCTTCGGTAAAATATTGTCCCATGCGCTTTAAGATGTGAAGGCGTGCGACATTTACGATCTTGGGGTCGTAATCGACGCCAAGCAGCGAGAAAAAATCCTCTGCCGACGAGGCCTTGCTGAGCCGATCCAGGATACCGGCTGGCGTGGGTGAGCTGATCATCGAAAATTCTCCTTCGGCTTAGCTCTGGACGGTCAATGAGATGGGGTGGCGCCTGTTGACTTCTGCCGTCCTGCCTCGCACAGCTGGTCCGCATCGCCACAGCCTGAGTCCCGAAAGCGGCGGTCTCAACTTCGCTGCCCAGATCGGCAGGTCCGCCGGTGACGAAGCCAGTCCCGATGAAGATCCGGGATCAATGGCCAAACCACGATCTAGGTTGACGCTCGTCAGGAGGTCGTCGGACTGCAAATCAGCCGCGCGAGAAGATGCCGATTGGCGGTCCGGGGACGGCGCGTCGTTGGGTAGGAGATCACAGCTTGTATGGCGGAACGGGAAGTAAGATCTGGAGGTGAGATCGCGCAAGGGGATCTGACGTGCGAAAGCTGGACGCCGCTCGCGCCATCAGCGACATCGGACACTGTCCTTGCAGCGCGTCGGTTTGCGAAGAGTCGACGCAAACGTTGCTGGACACGGCTTTTCACGCGGGGTAGGTTGCCAAGCATCCGCACACGTCGCGCCAGAATCGCCGCCACGGTTTCGCGCTCGACCGGCAGCTTGTGCTCGATGGCATATTTGCGGACTTGCGACAGGATCTGCCTGGCTTGATCGTCGCTGGCGACGAGCTGCAGTTCATCGAGTAACGCGGTGATCGCCGCAAGTCCGGAATGCTTGCCGAACACAAAGCGGTTGCAGCGGCCAAGCAAAGCGGGATCAAGCGATTGATAGGTGCACTGATCCTTCAAAAGGCCAGCGACATGAATCCCGGATTCGTGCGTAAATACATGCTGTCCGACGATCGCCTTGTTCATAGGAATCGCACGTGCGGCCGCGGCTGCTACCACCGTGGCGACGTTCTCGAGCTCCGGGAGTATGATGCCGGTCTCGCGCCCGTAGAGCTGCTTGAGTGCGACCGCGATTTCCTCGAGCGGTGCATTTCCGGCCCGCTCGCCCAGCCCGATGACGGTCACTGAGGCGTGGCTCGCGCCAGCCCTGATGGCGGAGAGCGTGTTCGCGGTTGCGAGTCCTAGATCATCGTGACCGTGAAATTCGAGTTCGAGATCAGTAGTCGCACGCAAATTTCCGACCAGCGCGTAGGTTGCGTCGGGATCGAGCATACTGAGCGTATCTGCAATACGAAAGCGACGCGCGCCCGCGGCTTTTGCAGTCGCCATCAGTCTAATGAGAAAATCAATGTCGGCGCGGGAGGAGTCCTCACCACCGACGGCGATCTCAAGTCCGCGCTCACAGGCATAGCCTACCACTCGCTTCACCCGTTCTAGCGCCATGTCGCGATGACCACCTAGCTTGGCCGCGATCTGGACATCGGAGGTCGGGATCGACATGTTGATCATGGACACCTTTGCTTCGATCGCCGCGTCGACATCAGATTCCCGCATCCGGCACCAGCCTATGGTGGTCAGCGGAGGATCTGCTTCGACAATGGCGCGGATGGCGGCGATCTCCTCGTTGCCCATCGCCGGCGTTCCCGCCTCGATCTCCGTGACTCCGGCCCGCGCCAGCGCCTGCGCGATCCCCAGCTTCTCCTCTGTGGTGAACGCAACGCCAGGTGCCTGCTCGCCGTCGCGCAATGTCGTGTCGTTGAGCACGGTGGGCCTCGCGCGCACCTGGTCGGACCAAGACGATTTGGCGGCGGTGCTGGCGGCGATCACGCGAGAGCTCCTCATTCTTTGACCTACCTACGCTTCAGCAACCAGCATGCCAGCCTGCCGTCCCGGCCAACCCATTGACGACTCTACCGCTTCCGCCCTCGACCTTCTTGAGCAAATGATTGTCGCAAATGCGACAGGTCATGACGCGGACGCATTGCCTGTTGGAACGTTAGCAATTGCGGCTCGCCAGGATGTGAGATTGTTGCGGAGCACTTGGGGGCCGCCGCGGCCTTGAACACATGGTCACTCGCTGGCATGGAAACGGCATCAGCCGCGCTCTCAACGTCGCGCGCGGCTTACCAAATCCGGCGAGGCCTTCTCGGATGACTGGGCGATAGCGGCCCCTTGTGGCACTTCAGATGGCCGGTGGCCGGCAACCACCGGCCGAGCCGCCTGCAACAGAAAATCGGGCCGGCGCTCGGCCATCCGGCTCTCACCGCTTTCTTCACCGAAGCAGATGTTGAAGTCGTGACATTGATTGCACACGGGTGTTGTGCACATCACGAGGCCTTCATTCTCACAAAGCATGCGGTAGAAGAAGCGCTTCCAGCGCATATTGTTGAAATTGCGCGCGGCGAGCGGCGCGAAATGACGGCTCAGCAGCCGAGAGAGTTCGCCGCGATTGCGCAAGCCGAGAGCTTCCCACAGATGGCCCGGCTCAATGGCGCGGCGCGCGATCATCGCAGCCAGCCAGTGGCCGATATCCCCTTCCGTCGATCGTTGCTTGAGCAAGAGATCGCGCAGCATTGCGATCTCGTCGTCCTCTTCGCACTTGAAGGCCGAAAGCTGCTTCGCGAGCTTGATCTCAAGCGTGGGAAAGTACTGCTCCAGCAAGGCCACCAGTTCAAGGCCGGACAGGCCCGCCTTCTCGGTAAGGGAGCCACCATCCATTGTGGCAGCCGCCAGGATAGACGCCAGGACATGGCGATCGAGATTGCTGTCAATGGTAATATCGGCATCTGCAGGAGACACACCGGTGAGCATGCGGTAGGTTGCAATTCCCCTGTGCATCTGGCTGTTGATATCAACGGCACAAGCAGCCAGCGACGGAAGGAAGTGCGCTTCGGACATAATTTTGCGGGTCTCCACAATGGTCAGGTTTGCGTGCCGCATCCTGGTTTTGATCAGGGTCGCTCGTCAGATTGCCGGCCTCCCGGCATGGGCCGTGAGGGAGACCGGCATCCGTCGGGCGCCTTTACAAGGCCGCGACTCGCGACCTTTACGAGGCCGCGAGTTCAGCGGCGGTCTTGCCGATGATGGATTCGTCCACGGGCTTCATAATGCCATGCTCCATCAGCATGTCCTCGAGCTCATCCATGGAGATCGGGGTCGGGATGATGCCTTTGCCGCCATTATTGTGAACCTTGGTCGCAAGATTGCGATAGTGATCGGCCTGCTTGGAATCGGGTGCATATTCTAGCACCGTCATGCGGCGCAACTCGGCATGCTGCACCACGTTGTCGCGTGGCACGAAGTAGATCAGCTGAGTGCCTAGCTTCTTGGCCAACGCTTCCGCCAGTTCCAGCTCCTTGTCGGTCTGCCGCTCGTTGCAGATCAGACCGCCCAGCCGCACTCCGCCAGAGTTCGCGTATTTCAGGATGCCCTTGGAAATGTTGTTCGCGGCATACATCGCCATCATCTCACCGGACATCACGATATAGATTTCCTGCGCCTTGTTCTCGCGGATTGGCATCGCAAAGCCGCCGCAAACGACGTCGCCAAGCACGTCGTACGAAACATAGTCGATGTTCTCGTAGGCGCCGTTCTCTTCCAGAAAATTGATCGAGGTGATGACACCGCGGCCGGCACAGCCGACACCCGGCTCGGGACCACCGGACTCCACGCAACGAATGTCCTTGTAGCCGACCTTCATTACGTCCTCGAGTTCTAGGTCCTCCACGCTGCCTGCGCTCGCGGCAAGGCTCAAAATCGTGTCTTGCGCCTTCGCGTGCAGAATCAGGCGGGTCGAGTCCGCCTTCGGATCGCACCCTACAATCAGGATTTTCTGACCCATCTCGGCTAGCGCCGCCAGCGTGTTCTGCGAAGTGGTGGACTTGCCGATGCCGCCTTTGCCGTAGAACGCGATTTGTCTTAGTGAAGACATGTTGCTCTCCATCAACCAATTTGCCAAAAGTTACGCGCTTCTTGTGCGAGCTTGGTTCTCTCACAGAAGCGAGGGCACACGGGTTCAAGGGAAGGAGCGCATCGCTCGCCTTCGGCGTCGGCGTGCACTCAGCCCTCACTCAGTGTTGCTGCAGCTCATTAGCAACAGCCGTGCCAGCGCCTGACTCCATACATTAAGCCTCTGATTATGCTTACAAAGGCCAACCAGCCGGCGCGTGATCGTTGGTTATTTTGGATGTGACGGGATCTGCGCGGCTGTCGGAAAACAAACAAACAACCACAAACATCAACGCCAAAAGCCGGAATCACGGGATCTATTCCGATCTCTCCAGTTGTGGAACGGAACTTGCTGTTCCTCTCACAGGCCGAGCGATTTCGGGAGAATGAATATGCCGGACGGGCTCGAAACCTGGCGGACCAGCGGCGAGTGTTGCAAATGCGATACGGCGCTTGGTGCGCAGATATCGGAGTTGACCGGCAAGAACTTCGAATGGGCTCGCGGCAGCGGCTTGCCACACATTCAGCTCAGCATCCATACATAGGTATGCCGTGACGACAATCATCGTTTATCAGAAGCCCGGCTGCGCCAATAACGCGCGTCAGATTCAAGCGCTCAAGTCCGCCGGCCACCACGTGGTGGTGCAAGACATCTTGAAGCAGCCATGGCACGCGGACGAATTGCGCAGCTTCTTCCGCAATATGCCCGTTAACTCCTGGTTCAACCGAGCCGCGCCCCGTATCAAGTCAGGCGAAGTCAATCCCGATTCTATCGACGCGGCAAGCGCACTCGCATTGATGGTAGGGGATCCGCTCCTGATACGGCGACCGCTGGTCGACGTAGACGGGACACGAAGTGCCGGACTCGATCGTGAGCCAGTGCTGTCGCTGCTTGGCGGCAAGACGCAAGATAATCTCGAGGTATGCTTGCACGAAGCACACCGCACGCCCTGCCGGCAGACGTGAAGACGCTGAGCGTCTCTGCCAGCCATAAAGCGAGGCAAAAATGACATTCTTCACTTTTGGCTTGCTTCACGCGAAGTAACCGCGGAAACCTCCGCCGAGACGGCCCGAGCGAGTGATTACTCGTAGCGGGGCATCGCCGGTATTGCACTGGAATGCCGCGCTTGCCGCTTTGTAACGTGTGAGAGACGTAGCCGCATTTGCTACCTTTATCACGCGCGACCTCCGCCGCCCGCATTGAATCGGAGCGCCACGCCGAGAGGCAGATTCTTCAAAGGATTTGTTTAGATTGACTACTAGGTTGAAACACGATCAGAACAGAACACGTTTCGCGGCCGTGATCCTAATGCAACTTAGCGGGACAATTGTGCTAACCGTCGCTTCGATTTTGATTGGTATCAAATACTACTCCGTTCCTCATGTGTGACAGAGATCTCGCGCGGCTGCTCGCGCGAATTTTGGAATGGAGACTTCGATGAGAGTACTAACAGTTCTGGCGAGGGCATCGGTCCTCGCGCTTGCGAGCTCGTTCGCCAGCAATTCGGTACGAGGTGCGGATCTGGGCCCGGCGCCGGTCTACTATAAAGCGCCTCCAATAGAGCCCTCCAGCCCCTGGATGATCCGCCTGCGCGTGCTCGGCGTTTTGCCGGATACCGCAGGTAGCTCGGTAAACGTTGCCGGAACGCCATCGCTGTCGTCACCGAGTTCAGGGCTTTCGCTCAGCGAGCGAGCCATACCAGAGCTCGATATCACCTACTTCTTCACAAAAAACGTAGCCGCTGAACTCATTCTCGGCGCGACTCGCCATCACATCAGCGGCAATGGCGTACTCACTGGCCTCGATATCGGCACCGCCTGGCTGTTGCCGCCAACACTAACCCTGCAATATCACTTCACCGATTTCGGCCCACTGAAGCCGTATATCGGCGCGGGCATCAACTACACTGCATTCTTCAACCAATCGGCAGCCAATGCGTCGCTATTCGGCCTTGCCGTCACGGATCTACACATCAAAAACCAATTCGGCGCGGCGGTCCAGTTCGGCTTCGATTACATGCTAGACCGTCACTGGGGGCTCAATTTTGACGTGAAGAAGCTGTGGCTGCGGCCGGAGTACTCCGCGACCGTAAACAATGCGATTGCTGTCACCGGGCGCGCCAATATCGATCCATGGCTCGTCAGCGGCGGCGTCGCTTACAGGTTCTGAGGCAGAACAGGGTCAAGGAGACACCGTTTGATCAACTCGGACGCTGCGAGCGCATCAAGCGCATCTCCTGCCCTCACCGTCTGCAGTGGGGAGCCGGCTGACGCCTCATCGACGCGTCAGCTGGCCAGAGGCAGGAAATCATTCGCAGCATTTCTATCGCTGTGAGCCACGGATCGCGCGGCACGTAAGTGACGATACACGAACAGATCGGCGCGTTATAATCATATTACTGCTTCGCCGCGCGTTGCAAAGGAGCCACTTTGCCTATTTGCCTCACAAGAGGCGGTGCGCCGCGCCCATGTCAATGACCCTGTTAGCGACCCGGAGCTCGAGTTGGACGGTCACCCTCAGACGATCCGAGCTCCGAGAGGCCGGGCAGCTCATGGACGAGCACGCCGTCCATGCTTGCTGGTCCGGTCAAGTGGTCGCCACGACGCCTCTAACTTCGCTTGAGCACATCACAAGGCGGTCGACACGTTTGCCCTGCTTGAGGTGGGATTTGACGATCTGGTCAACGTCCTCAGGCGTGGTCACGCGGTACCAGATTCCGCCGGGATAGACGACCAGCAAGGGACCAGAGTTACAAAATCCAAGGCAGCCCGCCATCGTGAAACCAATATCGTTGAGGCCTTGCGCTTCGATCGCCTTGCCCATTCGGTCCCACAGGGCTTGCGCGCCTGAGGCGCCGCAACTGCCGTGGGGATGGTCTGGCGGACGCTGCGTGTTGCAGGCAAAGACATGATGCCGATAAACCTGAGGGAGCTCCATTTCTCTTTCTGAGTTCATCCGCCTATCCTCTGATAGTGCTGAAGGGATGAGGTGCGAGCACATCATGCCCAACAGTCTCTTACTATTGAACGTCCCATGATTCCCACCCGCGCTTGCGAAACAGGCGCAATGAGCGGGCGTCATAGTGGTTGTCGTCGCCAAAGATGAGCGATAGATACCTACGCGTCCGAAGCCGCCTCCTGATCAATTCCAACCTCTTCTCCTGTCATCTCGATCTGTTTATCCACTCATCGCTTATTCACGATCCAAATTCTTTAAGGTAAGTTGCACACCAGATGCGCAACGTTCGCTGCTGCAACGATCCTTCGCTTTGGACTGCGCGCCTCGCAATTATTGCCGAAGCAGGGGCAATGTCGTTCGCTTCTCGCTTCTATCAGCGGTCCCCGACAGGCTAAGAGCCCATGGCCTCGTTCAGCTCAATGGCATCGGCCGGAAAGACGGCAAAACCCTCGGACCTATTCACTCATCAAATCCCGCCAGGTTTTGTTCGCTCATCTCGGCCTCGCAGTTTCCTGCTTGAAGATATCAACCGCAGTCCGGCTCAGCCGAAAAATCCCGCGGCCACGAGTGAGCGGCCGATAAGCCGAGCTGGCACGGGTGTTGAGGACATCAAACCACTGGTCTGGCGTGAGCTTGGCCGGACGCTCGCTGATTTGTATCACCCTCCCGTTCGGGGCGAAGCGGACGTGGATGACGATTTATTGCGAGTTCATACGATTCCTATTTTGGTAACATTATCGATCACGGGCCGAAGAGACCGACGATCTCGGTTATAACGTGCTTGGCTTCGGGCACTCGGCGCAGGCCTCAAGCCGAGCCTTGGACGCCGAGACTTTTTATGATTGAGCAGACCTCTTCCGCGCTCGCCTGGAACATTTCTTTTCCCTTTCCTGGACCAGTACATGTCGCCGGTGGCATCCAGCGCGCTCCTGCTTTTTTTGTGGATCACGATGTACAAAGCACGTCTCCTAGGTCCGCTTGCTCATCTCTTGCGATGATAGGTGTGCGCTCCATCCAGCTAAAACTCTGCTATTTCAGTGCCCGCACACCGTTCCTTTTGGCCAAAAGGACGCTAGTCGGTCGAGTTGGGTCGGGCGTAATCTGCACGCAGCGATCCGATCGATCGAGCATATGAAGATCGACTCGGAACGGCTGATCCGATAACTCTGACGCATGACAGCGGTCCCAAGAAAGCTGCGGCAAACGGCGCCGCAGCCTAACAAACGGACCCATGTCGGCGCCATCCGCAGCAAGCGGTCGTTCGATTTCGATCAATTCTTTCGTGGTGAGCGCCATCGTGGCTTCTTTTCAATTAAAGGGTGGTCCCTTATTGCCAGAACAGACGGTCAGGATCCGCGTTCAAGTCGTCGATTGCAGAAGGCAAGCGGAGGTAAAGGCTGTAAAATTCCCAGACTCCCTGGGCATGATTCTTCCGAAATAGCTTCCAGATCCCGCTCACGGTATCATAAAGAATTAGGGCGACATTGATGAGAGCGCCATCCGTGTCGATGTTGTGCGAGCAACAAGGGCTCTCGACGAGGTAGCCGCCCCTCACCGGCCCCACTTTCGGCGAGACGTAAAGATAGCGCTTGCGCGCGCTCAAGCCCCGCTCAATTCGTTTGCGATCGAGCTCGTTTGGGTGAGGCAGCAACCCCGCCTTTGCTTTCCTCATCAGCGCGGCATTCATGGCGAAAGCCTCCTTCAAAGCACTGTTATTTCTTCTTCAAGACAGCCGATGAGCAGCTCCTCACCAAAATCGACAATATAGACCGGCACGTTCGCTTCGGTGTGGATAGCGACCTTGATGATTTCGCCGGTCGCTCCGGCGGCGAGCAAAACTCCCTCGGGCTCCGCGTTCGGAAATGAGCTGTCGTTGGTGAGGTCGACTGCGGCTTTGACTCGCTGGCCCCGTCGATATTTCGGAACGCCTTGCTGAGTCATGACTCCTCCGGTAACGGCAGATCATCGATCTCCTCACAGGTCTCCACCGGCTCTAGCTCCTTGCGTTTCATGCCAACGCGGTGGCCGCTGTCCAGAAATTCCACACCGTAGATGTAGAATTGCTGCAAGAAAGTGCCGATCGAGACGACGTAACCCACCTCCCCCTTCTTAACTAAGAGGTCGCCAATCTCCTTGCCGGGATAGGTGCCATCATTTCGGATGGTGCGATTGGCTCGAAGCTTTTGGCCAAAGCTAAAGACGGGCGGGCCGCTGAGCTCGACGATATCGCTGTCGCGAAGAATGCTGTTCATCTATCCCCTCCTCATGCGCCGCTCCCTCTAGAGATGCCGAGAAGCCGCCTAGCTCACGCGGGCAACACTCTGCATCATTTCGTGCCCACCCGCCGTATCGTCAATCACATCGACGATGGGAGGGCTGCCTTGGAGGCCGCTCTCGTACCACGAAGCGCCCTCGGAGCTCCGAGATGCCGCCAGGCCGTGCTGCCGACCCAACAGCACGACCGCAGGACAATGCAGAGCAGTCGCCGTAGGGTACGAACGCCCGCGCCTGCAACGCCGCCAGCCCGAGGGCGACGCTTGCGACGGATTCAGCACTAGGTCCTGGCATGCCGTTCATGAGATCTCACGCTTTAGCCTGGCGCTTGATAGCGGGGCAAGGACGTGTCAACCACGCAGGTATTGTCGACCGGACAGGCGGCTACACATTGCGGCTCGTCAAAATGGCCGACGCATTCGGTGCATTTCGTCGCCTCAATGACAAAGCTCCCCTCCTTCTCCGATATAGCAACGTTCGGGCATAAGGGTTCGCAGGCAGAGCAGCCCGTGCACTGCGAGGCGATGATTTTGAACGGCACACATTCCTCCTTATGCCGCAGAGATCCGAAGCGGAACCGCGGCGTCGCCGCGCTCCCCATGCTGGACTTCCCCGCGCCTCACCTTGTCGAGATAGGATCTGAACCAAGCGATCGCCGACTTCTCAATGAACTCATAGGCGAATTGATCGACCGGCTCGATGCCCGCCTTGATCAAATTGCTTTTGGGGCCGCCGCCAATCTTGGCCACGAAGACCGCATGGCAGTCACGGATGCCGCGCACGATGGTGGAAAGTCTATCTTCCTCGCCATAACCGCCCTGGCAGTAAACCTCCACGCGGCGTACGCCAACGAATTTGGCGCCGGATGTAGAAAGCTCGTACATTTGGAATTCTTTTGCATGCCCAAAGTGCTCGTTGATCAACCCCGAGCCCTTGGTTGCCACAGCCACCAGAAGAGTGATCGCGCTGATCTCTCCGGAAAGCTTCTCAAGCTCCTTTTGGCAGGCCTCGGCTTTGGAGACGCGCTCATTCTCTACTCTTTTCTGATAAGCCTTGCGCATCTCTAAGTCATACTGGACGTCCATTTTCATCACCTGATCAGTGGTAAACTCTGGGCCTCGATCGTCCCCGAGTAGACCAACCGCGTCGGCGCGGCACTGGCGACAATGCCGCATCATGTTTATCTGCCCTTCACAGGCATCTTGCAGCGCTTTCAATTCTTGCGCCGTCGGGCCGCGCTGACCGTTGCGGCCAAATGCTGTGCCATGCTCGGGTGCGGAGATCAGCGGCATGATATTGTGAAGGAAGGCACCGCGCGACGTGACCGCCTTGTTGACCTCCACCAAGTGGTCATCATTGATGTTGGGGATCATCACCGAGTTTATCTTGCACAAGATACCCCGCTCGCTAAGCATCTCGAGGCCTTGCAGCTGGCGATCAGTGAGTATCTTTGCCGCCTCGATGCCCGTGTATCGCTTGTGGTTGAAGAAGATCCACGGATAAATCTTGGCTCCGATTTCGGGATCAACCATGTTGATGGTGATCGTGACGTGGTCAATCTTGGACCTGACAATGGTATCAACATAGTCCGGCAGTGCGAGTCCGTTGGTTGACAGACAAAGCTTGATGTCGGGAGCCGCCTTGGAGACCAGCTCGAACGTTTCGAACGTCTTTGCTGGATTAGCCAGAGCATCGCCCGGTCCAGCGATGCCAAGCACTGTCATCTGCGGAATGGTGGTCGCGATCGCGAGCACTTTTCTCACCGCCTGCTCAGGGGTGAGCTTCTCGCTCACCACGCCCGGACGCGATTCATTGGCGCAGTCGTATTTTCGGTTGCAGTAATTGCACTGGATGTTGCAGGCAGGCGCGACCGCGACATGCATGCGAGCGTAATGATGGTGCGCGTCTTCGCTATAGCAGGGATGGTCTTTGACCTTTTCCCAGATTTCGGTTGGCAGATCGCCTTGGCCGGCCTTCGAGCCGCAGCTCGCCTGCCCGGTCTTGGCCGAAGCGCAGCAGCCCTTATGATCGGTGGTGGGCTGCATCATCTTGCCGTGATTTACTGCAGCTTTGACATATGTTCCGCGTCCGACGACCGCGTTCATTCGCTTTTCCCTGGAGACATCGTCGCTCTCCCAGGACCATCCTTGAGCGAGCCTCATAAAGCTGGGTAGCAACTTGCATGCCATGGCCAGAATGATGCAATCGCAGCCGCAGGCCATCGAGTTGGCGCGACGTTAGCACTGGCGCATGCAACAACAGCCATGATGAGCTTGTTAGCAAAACGACAGATACGTCGCCATTCTCACCCAGAGCTTTATGCCTTGCGCATTCATTCTCGCGCTAAGCTCCCCCGAACGCCGCTCCATCTAACGCGTTTGCCGCGTTGCGGCTCTCGCAAGCCCGATACACGCGGGGGGATCCGGGCTCGACAAGGCCAGTAGTGGCTACCACGGATCCTGCTGGACGCCCAACGACCGGGAGCAGGATGGAGTGTAACCGCCTCGGCTCAACTGAGCGAGCGATTGTCTGCGTCATCAATTCCGTTGCGACAGCGATATGTTTGCTAATTTGGATATACTGGGGTCGCCCCTGACCGCATTGCCCGTAACTCGCTGCGGCGGCGCAAATTTGCTGGCGAAGAAGCCGGCCAATGCGTCTGGCGTTGTCGGCAGAACGGATCTGCGCCATTCAGCGTGGCCAGGACGATATGGAACGATACTCGGGGCCCTCAAACCAACGAGAGCGCCCCATGCAGCCGCCGCAACGACAAAGTCGATCTGCGGGGAGTGTCTTCAGGGATCGTGCCCGGTCTCGTCCCGCTTTTTCGCATTGATTGTGATTGGCAACCGGGTGTCGCTCGCCATATCAGGCAAATCGAACACCCAGCCATTAGCCACTTTGATCCAGCCGCCCCACAGCGTCTCGTACTCGGATTCCACGATTTGCTCTTCGAGATCCTTTTTTGGCACGTAGATGGACAGGCCCTCCGGAGACCGGCGGATCATGATCTTCACAAGGTCTACTCCCTAACAGTGGCGCCGGAGATGGCGCGCATGCGAGCCACAATGTCGGACACAGCGCACACGACCTCATCGACCTCCGCCAACGAGGTCTCACGCGACAGAGAAAAGCGCACGGCGCCGTGCATCCGCCACGTCGGCACCTGCATGGCACACAGAACATGCGATGGCTGCATTGAACCGGAGTTGCAGGCTGATCCGAGCGACACGGCTATGCCCGCCCGATCGAGATGGTGGGCGATGGCTTCGCCTTCGAGGTGGTCGAAGGCAATATTGGCCGTGTTCGCCAACCGATTGCTGACGTCACCGAGCACAACGCACTCCCCATTGCGCAAAACTCCATGTTCAAGGCGGTCGCGCAAAGCGCCAATGCGAACGCGCTCGGGTTCAAGCCGCTCCGCCGCAAGCCCGGCAGCCTTTCCCAGGCCGACGATCCCGGGAACATTCTCGGTCCCGCCGCGGCGCCCTCGTTCCTGTGATCCGCCGCAGATTAGCGGCCGGAATTTAGTCCCTTTGCGCAAATACATCGCGCCGACCCCCTTGGGGCCGTGCAGTTTGTGCGCGGATAGCGACAGCATGTCGATCGCGCTTTCCTTTAGGTTCAAACGCAGCTTCCCAATTGCCTGGACCGCATCTGTGTGAAACAGCGCGCCCGCCTCACGGGTCAATCCGGCCAGAAACTCCACAGGAAACAGCGTTCCGGTCTCGTTATTGGCCCACATAACGGAGGCAATGGCTGTGCGTGGCCCAAGCGCGCAGCGAAACGCCTCGATGTCGAGCCGGCCGCAAGCATCTACGGGTACTATGTGCGTCTTGACTCCCCTTGCCGCCAATTGCTGAGTCAGCGCAAGTACAGCGGAGTGCTCAACCGAAGTAGTTACAATTTCGTCTCGCTCTTCCTGCGTCGCCAGAGCAGAGAGGATCGCGGCATTATTGGCTTCGGTCCCTCCCGAGGTGAAGACGATTTCATGATCGTATGCGTTACCTAACAGGTCCCTCAGGCTTCGCCGGGCCTGCCTCACAGCAACTGCGACGTCGTTGCCAAAGGCATGCCTGGATGAGGCATTGCCGAAGTTCTCAGTGAAGAACGGCAACATCGCTTGCACGACGGACGGATCAGTCCGTGTCGTTGCATTGTTATCGAGGTAAATCGGCGCTCGATCTTCGCTCAATCCACTGCCCCACCAGTACCAGCAACGAGGATTTGCCGACTAAATCCGCGGATTTTAACAGCCGCGCCTGTACGTCCCACGCTCGCCCTCGAAAGCTTACACGACGTACAGCCACCGGCCAGCCTAGCCATAAACAGGCTGCCATCGATGCCGATCAGCTGCCAGCCGCCACCGTGGAGTTGTAGAATGAGGCATGATATCTTCAAGCGCGTCGCGAATGCGACGCTCCCGCTTTGTCGTAGTGGACGACGATTGCCTCAGTTGTTTTGGCTCGGCCGGCGCGCTTCGATGTTTTCTTCTCATCACCTGAACAATGTTTTTCATCAGCAGAACGATTTCCCGCAGGAGCAGTTTGCGGTGGCGTTCGGGTTGTGAAAGGTAAATCCAGAGCCCTCCAGCGCCACGACGAAATCGATGGTCGTACCGACTAGATGATCGCAGCTCTTGCTATCGACGAACACCTTCAGCCCATCGCATTCGATCACGGTGTCGTCAGGCTTCGGTTCCTCGGCCAGACCCATCTTGTATTTGAATCCACTGCAGCCGCCTGCTTCAATCATGACGCGCAGACCGCCGGACGGGCGCGTGGACGATGATATCGCACTCTTGATCGCATTCACTGCGCTATCGGTCAGGTTGATCACGTCTTTCCCTCATCAGCTTGAACGTCGCTAAGAGCAAGTCACGTGCCAGCGCGCAGACACTTAATGATGCGCGCCTTCGCACGTTGGCTTTGGAACAGGTGTCGGATTGCTTACATGAGGCGGTGCCAGCCAATGACACGTTTTCTTCTTAGGTTGCGCTGCTACGCTGCGGCGGCAGGCAATTTGCATCGCATCTGGCACCGACCAACGGGTCGGTGAAGAGCTTAGATCGAGGACGATTTTAATGACTGCAATCGAGAACACCGCACTCGGCAGATTTGAGAAGGAGGGCCGCCTGCTCAACGCCGTACTCAAAGGCGCGACTACCAAGCCGGGCCGGTTCGGCTTTCGTGGCGACATCGCACTGAAGTTCCAGACTCAGGTCGCCGACGAGAAGCGACCGCCGGACTATTCGATCGAGCAGGTTCTGACGATCGCGCAGGACGGAGAACGCACTTTTCCAGTGCTGGCCGGATACCTACACTCCTTCGCGTATCTTGCTGACGTAGCAACCGTCCTTGACGGCGCCTTAAGCCCAACCGGAAGCTACTTCATGTTTTGCAACAACATCGATTTGCTGGCGAAGTACAGAGTGAAGTTCGGCGATATTAACTTCCACGTCTTACCCTGCGATGAATCCACCGTTTGGAAGGAGATGATGGACCTGGTCGGGCTGAACAAGGACGACATCAAGAAGCTCGATCCGCGCGGCAAGCTTGATTACCTCCTCGATGCCGCAAAGGATCTCGATCTGTCCTATGAGGAGATCTCTTACGACGGCGGGCTAAAGAGGATGGAGCCGGTGAAAAACCGCAACGAGAACCGCCCGGTCTGAGGCGGTCTTCAGTTGTCTGGCGATGCATCGTCTTCGACAAGACGCACGCCGAGGACACAGATATCACCATCCAGAACTGCCAACGCGATCGGCGTGAGCGTTCTACCCTCACATGGACCTTCGACACACCGGCCGGTGCCGAGTTCGAAGGTCGAACCGTGCTTGCCGCACATCAGTCGGATACCGTATGGGTCCAGGAATTGGTTCCGCTCCCAGTCCAAATTGACGCTGTTGTGAGGGCATTGATTGACATAGCCAAGTACCTTTTTGCCCCAGCGCACCACAATGATGGACCACGGTCGGTGATTGCCATTATCATCGACGACCATAAGATGGAATCCCATGGCTTGGCGGCTTGGAATGTCGTTAAAGCCGCAAATCGTATAGATGGAATTTGGCTGCATTCATCGCTCGTTTATTGCAAGGCGCTTTTCATTGTCGTTGTGCAATCAACGTGCAAAAACTGTACAAGTGCCGGCGCGGATCGCGTCTGCGGTAACAACGCGCAAGCCCATTTGCAGCTCACCCCATTACTCACGCATAATTCAGAACAATTCGCAGGAGCATTGAGCCTTGCTGCCCTTTCCTGCCGGGCTGCGCAGCTACAGCTTTCGCGCTCCGACCTTTCTGGACCATTTGCCGGACCGCTAAACTCGATGGCTGGTTGCTGCTCGCTAATCGTCACGCTGCGGAAGGCCCGGTTCCGATGCCCTGCGACCGTATTCATCGCGGCATCGCAAGTGCCTTTCCAGAAAGTGAACGCTCGCTCCCCGCCCGCGAGAGGCGCACGCGGCGAACGTGCGCCCCTTTTAGGCTAGCCCTTGCGCCCGCGCGTGGAACGGCGAAATGTCCGTCATTTCCGGCCCGCAGCTGCTGTTGCAGCCACTTTACTCCAGGAAGAGCCCTACTAAGAGCGCGCTCCAAGTAACATGAAGGCTCATCGTCTGAGGAATCCGACTCGAACCTTCCCTCAGTATCGATACCACCGCCTTCAGCTTTCGAAAAATACTTCCTCGTCAGTGAAGAACGGCTAAGCGAACGAGTTAGAATCGCACTTTGTCGTTGTGGACCGGTTTGCAAATGCGGGGTTTTAGTGCACCGGGCATCGGAGCCTTGGAATTTCATTTTCAGTTCCGTCGAATCGTCGCCAGCCATAATTCCGTCGTCGCACGAAGGTGGCGATGCGGCCGAAGAACGTGTTTCCAGTAATTCGCCGGCGAAGAGTTCTTTCAGCACGCCTCCCCGCACGAGCGCTGGGGACCTGAGCCACTGGCGCAAGCGGCCGAGAAGCTGGCGGTGTTGCAGGCCAACCGCCTGCGGGTGGCGCACGAGGACGGCACCTTATCCAATCAGGACCTCAAGCGGGTCACGGTCGACACTACTGTGCAGCGAAGGCCATCACCTTCCCAACCGACCAAGCTGCTGCCCCCGGGAATCAAGGGGATCAGCCGCCTGGCGAGCAAGCCCGGGGTCGAGCTCCGGCAGTCCTATCTTGGTATTGCCAACAGCGCGGCAATGATGGCTTCTGGCTACGCCCTTGCAAGCAATTCAAGCGGCATCACCGGCAGTTGCGCATCCTGCGCAGCCGGCTGGGCCGGATCATCCACGAGATCCGCCGCAAGATCGAAGGTCAGTCTGCGCTCGAGAACGCGTTCACCCTTCCGCTTGGAAGGGCCACGCAGATTCGCGCGCAGCGGCAGCGCCAGCGCGGCTGCAGCTGCATTCTTTCAACGCCTCGGACGTGGAGTGCCTCGGCGATGGAGGGACGCCAGTGCACCTGATATTTCGGTGCACCCGCGTCGCGCCTTCATCTCCGGCCAAAAGCACGGGGTCTTCGGCATCATCAAACGCGAGCTGCGCCGCCCCTCCGCCATCGAACCCGTCATAGGACAACTGAAGGCCGATGGTCACCTCGGCCGCTGTTACCTCAAAGGCCGCGCCGGCGGCGCCGACAATCACCCTCTCCGCCGTCGGCCACAACTTCCGCCGCATCCTCACCTGGCTGAGTACTCTTTGGCGTACCACCATCATTGTTGCCCTCAGCGGCCATCACCGCTGAAATCGGCTTTCTAACGGACGACCAAGTATGCGTTCAAGAACGAGGACGGCGTGACCCAGGCGCCGGCACCAGCCTATATGATCGCGAAGAAACCGCCTCGCGGAGCCTGGCTCCCGGTTCCCGATGTCGAAGAAGGCGGCTGACTTATTGGCCGATGCCCGAGATGACCGAACCTTCGAGCTTCGCTAGACTATGCGGGAATGTGAGTGATGACGGGCCTGAGATAGGTTGCGTATCGAGGCGGTTGTCGAACGCTGCCAAAACCTCTCGAGAGAAGAGCGATACGCCATGAATGACACTACCAATACTGTTACATCAGGCGCGAGCTCCTGATCGACATCAAGCAAATCGCGGGTTGCAGATCGGCCCGGAAATTGCGTCGGCGACGGCGCGCTCGGCTTCTGGAAGGCTTGCCGTCACCCGACACCCGCGCTGCTAGGTGCACAACACCGTCAATATCCTGGACAAGGTACCGCTCTCGGTGCAAGCCGCCAACAGAGGGATTCGCGCCAAGTCTATTTGGCGTCGAATCGGACGTCCGCCCGCAGCGGCAATCGACGTCTTTGCGAACAATACCGCGCCAGATGCGGACGGGCAGACGAATGATCGCCGCAATCGTCTCACCATGAAGAAAAACGCTAGTCTATCTCATTCGTCGTTCGCAGTTGATCGCAATGCTCGGCAGGGAAGTCGTAGAAGGCCAGCAGGGTTTCGGGTTCTTGACCAGGCTCGCGGCCAAGTTTGACCGTCCCGCAGAGAGACCATATCATTTCCAGGTTGCTTATTCTCAATCGGATTCATGATCACTTCATGGCTCTCTTTGAGCGCCGTCGCCGCTCTTACGGGCTCTGCTTTGGTGCATTGACGATGTCGCCCACTGTATCAAGATGCCCCACTCAAGCAGGATTGGTCGGTAGACCGCCGCCCTAGCCAACCGCGGTGGGGGAGCACCGGGCTGCGCAGCGCCAGCGCAGGCAGCTGAGGGCTAAGCCGCGTTGGCGGCGAGCGGCCCAGAGCTGATCGGGCAGCACTCTGGGCGCGATCACGCCGCCTGACGCAAGCGCGTGTTGAAGTGGCGAGCCATTCCTGCAGCAACATACTCAATGACCACGAGTAGCCACCGCTTTCAGGCCCGACCTCGTAAACAGCAACTATTCGGCAGCCGACCCCGGGCCTAGATTGAGGCGCTCGAAGTACCAAGACGTGTCATCGCCTGACGACTCTGTCTCATCACTTGCTTCACTCGAAGCTCGCTCGATGTTTGCCTGAGCACCACTACTCTCGGCGGCAAGATATCCTTCAGGTTTGCCTACACGTTGCCATTTACCTTCGTCGTTATGCGTCCACTTGTCGGGATGCTGGTGAGGATCAAGTACCCAGTGATTCTTATCACTCACAGGAACAAAGCCCATCTGAGCCAGACGGGACTCGATGCCTGGGAACGCAGGTTTTGACATTATCAATGCTTGTTCGCCGTCTTGCCGAAGCTGATGTTCAAGTAGAATATCGCCAGCGTTCTCAACGAGCGGATGAGTAACCCGAAGATCTACTTGGGATGTGACTGCGTTGCGACCGGGAAACTGGGCGCTGAATCGCCTTCCTCCTACCCGAAGTCCGCCTTCTGTCCTCAGAAGCCCGACAGTTTTGTCACCCAAGCGATAGGCGTAATATCGCGCCTGGTCGGTATCTTCGTCGGTGTGACCATAGGTTCTAGCAATGTTTGCCGCGCGCTCAGCTTTTGTGGATATGAAATCCGAGTACTCCAGTGGACGCTCGGCAATGTACTTGATGTCGTCGCCATAGAAGGCCTTCACTTCTTCCCCGAACTCATCACTGTCGATCTCTTTGATCGGAGGTTGGGAAGTTACAGAGTACGGCCGTGTCGCTGCCTGAGACGAACTTGGGCCAGCATCGGGCGCCATGCCTGCAAGCCTTTCCGCAAAGCCCTCGTCATCTGAATGCCTTGCTTCATCAGCCTGGGTAGCGCTTGTGGATTGGCTAGATGAGCCAACAATTCGGCCATACATCGGATCGCTCTCCTGTCGGTACGGTTTGGGGGTCAGAGCTCGCGTTGCTCGAGCTCTACCGAGGATGGTAAGATGTCTAGCTGACCACGAGCTGACGCGCCGAGGTTGAGCATCTGTCGCCGGCTCTTGTGAGAGGAAGCTAACTCCTCGTCAGTGAAGAGCGGCTAAAGCAAATGAGCTAGAACCGCATCTCATCGTTGTGGACTGATATGCGAAGGCACGGTCTTGGTGCATCGGGCATAGGAGTCTTGGAATTTCATTTTCTGGATTCCCTCGAATCGACAGCCATAATTCCGTCGCATCGGAGGTGGCGATGCGGCCGAAGAAGCACAGGACGACGGGGATCGGGCAATCTGTTCCGGGCCAGGCTGGACCAGATCGTCAATATGAAGCACGCGCGGTTCAGCTCGCCGGCAACGTCGATTGGGACTGGATCGACATCCGCCGCTGTCCAGCGAGAACGGCCGGCGCGCCGCACGTCCACGAGCTTGTTTCGAGCGGGCAGGATCGAGCCACACAACCTGCGAATGCAACGCCGCAAATTGCTCGCCACGCTCGGGCACCGGCAGTTGGGCATCCTGCGCGCCTAGCTAAAGACTCTTTGGCGTCTCTATCCTGACCGCCGATGGCACTGAGTTCCGGCCAGAGATGCGCGCCGCATGAGGCAGTCTTAAACGCGCCAGATGCGCCTTCGGCGGAACAAGCGTCCCTGCCGGGACGAAGGTGTTGGCCATCTTGAAGTCGTGCCTGCGGGCTTTACACGCCGCACGCTTCACGTCGAGATGCAGACCTCTTGAACGCGATCATGCGGCGGCTCCCTGTGGAGACGACCGCGGAAAGAACCATGAACCCGGCAGTGGATCACGTTTACTATCGGGGTTGACACCGTGCCTGCGAAAAGAACGGACGACTACCTCGTGGGCCTTTCGACCCGCTTCCACTTGTCGTTCTCGTTCCTCGTCCACACTTCGGGGTGCTGGTTAGGATCAAGCACTAAATGGTTGCGGCCCACGTGGACAACACCCATTTCCGCTAGACGGGCTCCATGCCTCTCCTGGCAGGACGTGACAAGACCAACGGATGATCGCCGTCCTCTCGCATTTGATGTTCCAGGAAGATATCGCCCGCGTTCTCGACGCGGATGAGCACCTGAAGACCTACCACAAACGTGATATCGTTGCAGCCCAGCTGTTCCTGAAGATGCTCTCCTTTAAACCGAGCCGGACCTGCTGCTCTTAAAGGCCGCGGAGAGCTGCCTTCGCTCATGCAGTTTCGGCTGCAGCTGAAACGTGGGTCTGGCAGTCGGCCGGGCAAACCCTGGCGCACGCACCGCAGCCGATGCAGGCACCCTGATCGTCCAGGACCATGATCTTCTTCTCGATCTCCTCGTCGTCGTCATTGTCGAGCTCGATAAGTTCGCCTTCCTCGTTGATTCCTTTCAAGGTCATGACATCTCGACCGCACACCTTGAAACAGCGGCCACAGCCGATGCATTTCTTTGCATCGATCGTGATCAAGTATTGTGGCGTCCAGTCGCGTCCGTCTCGTGTTTGAAACGACATGCATTGCCCCTCTAGGTATTCTCCAGCGCCTTTAAGGCGAGGCTCTTGCGCTCAAGTTCGGCATAAGCATCGTACGCCTTCTGCGCGACCACCATGATCGAGGTCCAGTTGATGGGCAGTTCTTCCGAAAGGTCGTGCAGATCCATCTTGGCCTGTATCGCCTTGGCAGACACTTTCCTAAGTTCGGCCTTCAGTGTTTCACGATCGCTCATGAGTGTGCATCCTCAATAGTTCGCCACGTCGGGGAATTTCCGAATCAGGTCAACTCCATCCGTGACATATTTATCCCCCTCCTGAGCCAGCTTGACGAAACTGTCGAAACCGAAGCGATGCACGTCGCGCAGCTGCTTGTTTACGGCGACCAACCGCCCTGCGATGAGCACTATGCGCCCGAAGCCTTCATGATGCAGCTTCAGAATCGGCTGAATCATAACGCCGGTCTCCCTCTCTACTGACAGCGCAACTGCATTGAAGAACAGCTCAAGCCGCCACAGTGTCTTGGCATCGGGATCACCAATAATCGGCAATGCGCGCCGCTTCTCCATGTTCAGGATATAGGGTTCGAGCAGATCACGATCGCTCTTCCCTTCCCAGGCTCCGTTAGTATCCTGAGCACGCCAAATCTTGACCAAATCGATGAGGAATGGCGCGTCGACCGGGCTGGCCTGCTGCTCTATTTTTTCGGTCATATCACCTCATTCATCAAACTCGAACGTTCTCCCCTGGTCCTTTGCCATGACCTTGCGCAGCCAGGGAGGTGGTGTGCCCTTCAGCACCCGCTCGAGTTTTTCTAGGAGCACTAGAATGTTTTCCGGTTTGCTCACCTTGATAGGATGGATTTTGTTGGCCACCACTCGCGCAGCCGCTGCACCACCAATGGCAGCGACGTAAAGGATTGCGCAATCCTTGATAGCCTCGATCTTTGGCGCCAACTTATCATCGCTGCCGTCTTCCTTAAGATCGCCATCAAACTCGATCGCTTTAACAAACACGTGCCCGCCAGGAGCGACATCGTAGATTGCGATATTCTTTGCCCAACCAAAATGAGCATCGACGCGTCTCAGGTCCTGAGTGGCAAACGCAACTTTCATGCAACCGACCTCTCAGTCGCGACGGTGGAGCTGCGATGGCCCGCGCATCGTGGCAGTACGCGCCCAGTCCGCCACTTATCGGGCGTAGGCTGATCGTTCTCGTCGCGATGCGCAATCACGAGATTCGCGATTTCGAAGATCACATTCCGCGTACCACGGTAGCCTACCGATAGCTGGTGTCCCGCGCCAAGTCGATCGAATATCGGAAAACCTGCGCGATAGAACGGCACCTTCAGCCGCGCCGCCGCTTGCCTTCCATGCGAATGCGTGATCAGCAGGTCACAATGCCTCTCTTTGGCAAGGTCTTCCAGATCTGCGAGATCGCCAATGATCACTTCATTGGTCTTGATCCGCTCGATCACCTCCGACTGAGTCGTCGTCACGGCAACGGTCACCTGCGTGCCCATGTCGCTCAGCATGCCGGACAAATCGAGCAGAAGATCTGGCTCGGCACCGATTGCAAGTTTGCGACCGCCAATATGGAAGTGCGCATCCAGCATAGCATCTGCGAGCTGACTGCGCTGGCGTCGATATTTCAAGGGTATCGGGCGGCCGCTGATCTCGCTCAAAAACGTCATGAACTCATCATTCGGACAAAGGCCACACAGCCGCTCGAAGACACGAAAAGGCACGCCGGTCTTTGCCTGCATGACCTCTGCAGCTCGCCGCATCTGCGCGCCGATTGCAATCGTCCACCCGGCGCGGCCCATATTCGCAATTTCGCCGACGTCGATGCCGCCGACGGTCGTTGGCGTAAACTCATCGGGGATATGCCCATCGAGCGATCCCGCCAGGTCAGGGAGGAAGGACGGAGACAACCCGAAATCCTCCAGTATGACACGGAGTTCATCAAGATCGCCGGGCGTGAGGTGACATCCCGGCAGAACATTCACCCTCGATGGATCCCTCAGGCGACTGGCATTTGGCCCATCCACCAGCACCTCCACAATGCGCGCGACAGCCTTCTCCCAGCCGTCCTGGAACGCACCCTTGAAATCAGGTGTCGAGACGTAAACGAGCGGCAACTTTGCGAGTTGCGGATGCTTGCTCCGGATCAGCTTGAGGTAGGCATCCACATCGTCGCCGTTGGTCTCGGTGACGCCAGTCGAGCAGATTCCGATGATCTTTGGCTTAGCTCGCTTGTAGATGTTCAGTATCGCCTGCTCGAGATTCTCATAACCACCCAGTACAGTCGTGACCTCACTCATCGCGGTGGTCTGCAGCGGTACAGCCTCTTTGAAATGCCGGACAAAGAGCGTGAGCCCGAAGGATGTGCACCCCTGGGAGCCGTGCAGAAGCGGCATCGCCCCGCCCAGCCCCATGAAGGCGAATGCGCCGCCGATCGGCTGGCTCATCTTCAGCGGGTTGACAGCGCAGGCTTTTGTCGGCGTCGTGACGATGGCCATGACGCCTCCCTACTCTGCGGCCTGTCGCATGGCAGATGGCTCGGACACCAAGATCTCGTCGATACGTCTTTGACAGCAGCCACCGACCGCATTGGTATGCTCCCTGACCGCTTCGACGCTCCTCAGGCGATGCGCGTAGATTGCATCCTCGATCGTGCCCAGATCGACCCTGTTGCAGATGCAGATCTTCCTGGCGCGGCGCGACTTTTCGGCGAGCGCCGGGTCGGCGAGCGCGGTCGCGGGCGATTGCATCTGCTCCATCGCCTTAGCCAACGCCTCCCATGGCGCAGGTCGACGTAGCTGCTCCCACATCGGACTGGAGAGCGACTTATCGATCTCCTCCACCAGCTTGACCATTCCGACATAGCCCATATAGGCGTGGCAACGCTCCTGGTTGATATCGAGCCAAGGCACCGCCGCTTTCAGCGCGACGAACTGCGACTTGCCGCCCGATAGCATGATGTCCGCTTTTGCGCCCTTCAGCATCTCGTACATTTCGCGCGGCGTCATATTCTCGATCATGTTGGCATCATGCCCCATGAGCTCCTTAATGCGCTCCTTATCTTCCTTGGTCGATTTCTTTACGCTGGTGCCGACTAACTCAAGCCCGGCTTCCTGGAGTGCCGCAACGACCGACCATGACTTGACGCCCCCGGTCATTAACAAGGCCTTTTTGCCTCCGAACCGTGGCTTATACGGCTCGATCGCACCCCAGGCCCACGCTTCCTCGCGCGCGATCAACGCTTCGGTGCGCCCGAGCAGATCTGTCGGGGCGCCGCGTTCAACCAATAAGCGGGCAATCTGCCGTAGCGATTCGCTCGAATCTTGAATACCGTAGAAAGAACCCTCGAAGAATGGAATCCCGTAGCGTTGCTCCATTTTGCGTGCGACGTTGATCATGGACTTTGAGCACACCAACATAGCCGCCCGTGCGCGATGAGATGAAGCGACTTCGCGATATTTGCCGTCGCCTGAGATGCAGCAGAGAATTCGTACTCCAAGCTCGTCTAGTAATGGCTTCACTTGCCAGAGCTCGCCCGAAAGGTTGTATTCTCCGATGAGATTGATGTCGTACGGGGTGGTGTAGTCCGGTTCTCGTGTACCGATCACATAGTCAAGCAAGGCCTCGCCGGCCAGCTTGTTGCCGAGATTCTTCGAACCGACGAAGCCCGGAGAATTGATCGGGATCACCGGCTTTAGAAATCTTCGAGATGCCGCCTTGCAGACTGCGTTGATGTCGTCGCCGATCATCGCTGGGATGCAGGTTTGATAAACGAAGATGGCGCACGGATCGTACTTGTCGATGATCTCCTTGATCGCTTTGCAAAGCCGCTTCTCGCCTCCGAATACAATATCGGTTTCGCTCAAATCGGTTGTGAATGCGGTGCGCCACAGATCCGAGCCGGACGACACCGCACCCCGATTGTCCCAGGAATTGCCCTCGCACGCGATCGGACCATGTACCAAGTGAGCCACGTCGGTGAACGGCTGCAACGCAACCTTGGCGCCATCGAAAGCACAGCCGCCGGCAGCACTACCCGGCTGCAGCTGTTTGGTGCAGCCGTTCCTGCGTTCAGCCTCTGACTTACTGCCATTCTTGGCGCAGCCTGGCTCGTCGAAGATATTCTGGACCGTGGCCGCTAGTGAACTCATCCTGTTTCCTCTCAGGGCGAACAAATTGCAAACTCAATGACCATGTGCTCGTGCCATCGCCCATTGCCTGGGCGATGGCACGCGCAGTCGCTCATCAGCGAATGATGTCGAAGCTGTAGTCCGTTTTGCCAAGAACGTTGGTGTTTTTGTCGATCTCGTCGAAGATCTTGTCCAGGATCTTCACCAGCACATTCAGGCCGCCCTGATAGCCCCATAGGGGGGAGCGGTGATGGTGATGCCGATCAAAAATCGGAAAGCCGATGCGGATCAGTGGCGTTCCGGTATCACGCTCCAGGTACTTCCCGTAGGTGTTGCCAATCAGAAAATCGACGGGCTCAGTAAACAGAAGTGAGCGCATGTGCCAGAGGTCTCGGCCGGGATAGGCTTGGCAGCCCTGTCCAAATGGCGAGCTTGCAAGCAGCGCCTGCATTTTTTCCTGCCATGCCTTGTTGCCGTTGGTAGACAGCACATGGGTCGGTTCGGCGCCAAGTTCGAGCAGAAACGCAGCCAACCCATAGCAAAGATCCGGATCGCCATAGATCGCGAACTTCTTGCCATGAACATGCGCGCTGGAGTCGGCGATGGCGTCCACCAGGCGGCCACGTTCTCGCGCAAGTTGCTCGGGAATCTCCTTGCCGCTGAGGCGTGACAGCGCGACGATGAAGTCATCCGTTGCAGATAAGCCCACCGGGTAGTTGAAGGATACGACGTCCTGGCCATGCTCCGCCACGAATGCCAGCGTCTTTTCCGTGCACCACTGTTGCATGGAGATAGTCGCCTTGGCATGAATCGCGTTCGCCGCATCCTCCAGCGTCGTACCACCATCATACATCCGGAATTCGCCGTCGGTCGGAGTATCGAACACTTCAGAATTGTCGGCGAGAACCGTATGCTGGATGCCCATCAATTCCAAGATGCGCTTGATCTCGCGAAGGTTCCCAACGGTATAGCCATCGAATCCGCCAATGATGTTGATCGCCCCATTCGGTTTGCGCTCAAGCTTCGGCGCTGTTCCGGCCTTGCCGTCCCAAAAATGCTCCAGAATGCCCTTGAGCGCATTGTCATAGCCGGTGACGTGGCTGCCGACGAACGCCGGCGTGTGGGCGAACGGCACGTCGAAATCCGCCGGAACCGAGCCTTTTTCTTTCGAAGTCTTGATGAAGGCGTTGAGGTCATCGCCGATCACCTCGGCCATGCAGGTTGTGGAAACCGCAATCATCTTGGGCTTGTACATGTTGTAGCTGTTCGCCAGCCCGTCGGTCATGTTGTTCAGACCGCCGAATACGGCAGCGTCTTCCGTCATTGACGAAGAGACACAGGAGCTAGGCTCCTTGAAGTGCCGCGACAAATGACTGCGGTAATAGGCCACACAGCCTTGCGAGCCGTGGACGAAGGGCAACGTGCGCTCAAAGCCAACAGAGGCGAATACGGCGCCAAGCGGCTGGCACGCCTTGGCCGGATTTACCGCTAGCGCCTCCCGCGCGAAGTTTTTTTCGCGATATTCGGCGGTTTTCGTCCATTCCTTGATACGTTCGACCTCGGCGGGATCGCGAGGGTTCTCGAATATCTTCTTCTTGGCCAGCATCTGCTGGTATTCTGGACCGCGGAACAGTTCGACATGATCGATCACGTGCTCGGCACTCTGCGCCATTGGTGAAATCCTTCACTATCGTCGAGATTGGTATCGCCCGGCTTTCCCAAGCGAGATGAGTTGCTTTATTCCGCAGCCTGGAGCTTGGCCCTCGAAGCTTCCTTCCAGGGGGCCTTCGTTTTCTTCCAAATCGGCGAGTTGATAGCCATGTCCATGTCGCGCGCAAAGATCGCGAATCCGTCATAGCCGTGATATGGACCCGAATAGTCCCAAGAGTGCATCTGCCGGAACGGCACACCCATCTTTTGAAAAACGTACTTTTCCTTGATACCTGACCCGACAAGGTCAGGCTGGAGCTTTTCGACGAAGCGCTCGAACTCGTAGCCATTGACGTCATCGTAGATAAGCGTGCTGTCCTTCACGTAGTGCTGAGCTGTCCGCTGATAGTCATCGTTGTGACCGAACTCGTATCCGGTGCCAATGACTTCCATCCCCAGGTCCTCATATGCGCCAATCACATGACGCGGACGGAGCCCGCCGACGTACAGCATCACCGTCTTGCCCTCCAAGCGAGGCCGATATTTTGCGATCACCGCGTTCACGAGCGGCTGATACTTCTCGATTACCCGCTCGGCCCCTTCCTTGATCTTGTCGTCGAAATAACCCGCAATCTTGCGCAAGGACTCTGCGATCTTTAATGGTCCGAAGAAATTGTACTCGCACCACGGGATACCGAACTTCTCTTCCATGTGGCGTGAGATATAGTTCATCGAACGGTAGCAATGCAGAATGTTGAGCTTTGCCTTCGGCGTTGCTTCGAGCTCAGCCAGTGAGCCATCGCCGGACCACTGCGCGATTACCCGCAGGCCCATCTCCTCCAGCAGAATTCGTGATGACCAGGCGTCGCCCCCGATATTGTAGTCTCCGATAATCGCAACATCGTACGGCGTCGGCTCGAACTTGGGTTTGCCATCGCCCTCGAGATGCCCGAAAATCCAATCTCGCACCGCATCGTTCGCAATGTGATGGCCCAGTGACTGCGACACGCCCCGGAAGCCCTCACAACGGACCGGCACGATGGTCTTGCCGCCATATTCCTTGGATTTCGCTCGTGAGACGGCTTCGATATCGTCACCGATCAATCCGATCGGGCATTCCGATTGGATCGTGATGCCGTTGTTGAGTGGAAACAGCTCTTGGATTTCATCAAGAATTTTGACCAGTTTTTTGTCGCCGCCGAATACGATGTCCTTTTCCTGGAAGTCGGAGGTGAACTGCAGGGTCACGAAGCTATCGATACCTGTGGTGCCAACGTAATAGTTGCGACGCGAACCCCACGAATACTGACCGCAGCCGACGGGGCCATGGCTGATATGAACCATGTCCTTGATTGGTCCCCAGACCACCCCCTTTGAGCCTGCATAGGCGCAGCCTCTGATCGTCATCACGCCAGGTATGGATTTGATGTTGGACTTCACGCCGCAGTCTGACTTTCCGGCCTGGTGAACATTGAGGTGCTTGGCACGCCGTTTCGCGGTTTTCTCCGGATAGACCTTCAGCACCTCCTCGATCAGCTCTTTGTTGCGAGCCCTGATTTCTGCGATGCTCTGGGTCGTGGCGAGGCTCATCTGATGTCCTTCAAGGTTAGCTGTTGCGAGGGCGGCTTCTTGACCAAGACTTTTGCAACCAGCATGCCAGCGTCTCGTGAGCACCAAGACCGTAACAATCAAAGCTACTTAGCGCGCCTCGTGCGGTGACACGGGCGTTGTTGCGAATCCGACATCCCGCTTTCGCAGAGAACTCTTGGTGTGGCCCCGTTCGAAATGGAACAAGGCGGGCTCTGCCTGAAATTCCTGCCCAGTTCTGACAGGCTTGCCAATGCTTCTATACTTACTGAAACCTACAGATGCTGCGAAGAGATCGATGTGCCCGTGCGTGCCCTTATCAGGCCGTGGCAACTGCTCGCGTGACCTGGCGAGCGTAAACGAGGCGACGCAGCTCGCGTTGAGCTCTGCAGCATGGGATCGTGCACGTCATCATCATCGCAGCAGGTGATGTCGGCCAGCCCGCTTGCGGCCGACTTCCGCCTTCAATCGCAGAGCACTGCAGTCGCGGTGTATTGTAAAGTCCAAGGGACACACGGCACGTCGCCAGCAGGCTGAAACACTTGAGCAGCGGCATCGCACAGTGCGCCCCCGTCCGAACGGCTACACCGGCGCGGTCGAGCATGGCGGTAATATCATGCGCATGTGTTCCCTTCACTTCAAACGAAATGATCGGCCCTTCTCGGCCGGAGTCCCGATCATGCGCACGAAGTTGATGGCCTGAGACTCCTCCGGGTAACCGAGCAGTATTTTCTCGTGCGTGTGGTTCTGCACCTTGCCTATTGAATTGATGTAATCGACAGCGGCGCCTAAACCGATGGGCTTCGACGATCGGCGGCGTACCCGCTTTGACCTGGTGTGGCGGATCGCCGTAAATGACACTGGAACGCAACCTCGCGAATCATCTTCCGGTTGAAGGGCGACATCGAGGCCAGTGCTCAGACTTGCCGTAAAGTACCCCGACCCCAGTCGGACTGTACAGTTTGTGACCCGTCATGACTTAGAAATCGCAATTGATCTCGCAGAAGTCGGCGTTCAGATGGACGCATTCCTTGCGAGCCGTCGACCCGGCGAACGCAAGCCGTTGATTGCGTTGGCGACGATACGCAGCGCGTCGATGTCGAGGCCAGCATCGATCTCGTCCAGGCCGCACAGGCTCGGCTCGAACAGCGCCATCTGCAAAACTTCGTTGCGCTTCTTCTCGCGACCGAAGAAGCCGACATTGAAGCCGCGCTTGAGCATGTCCTGGGCGAAGTTAAGCCAACCGTCTCATTTCAGAAATTCGCGGGTGTAGAATTCCTGCTCGCCGCGCGCCTTGCGTCGGGCGTTCAGTGCGGCCCGCAGGAAGTTCATTGTAGTCACGCCGGAAACTCAACGGGATACGGAACACCCCTTGGCGCGCCTCAAACCGCAGGCGAATCGGTCTGGCGCAGCGTCGTCACCCAGATCACGCGCGCCACCTGCTGGGTCGGGTTGTCGAACATGTGCGGCACGACGCTCGGAAAACGAAAGCTGTCGCCGGCTTCCAGCACATGGGCCTGGTTGTCGAGCCACAGCCGCAGGCCGCCCGAGAGGATGTAGCCCGCCTTCTCGCCGGTGTGCTGCAGGAAGTCGGTGCCGGAGGAGGCGCCGGGATTGAGCGTGAGCTCGTAGAGCTCGAGCTGGCCCTTGCCTTCCGGGGTCAACGCTTCCTTGACGACGCCGCTGGCGGTGAGCCGCAGCAGCCGCCGGTTGGTCTTGCGCACGATGTAGCGCTGCCCGTCGGCGGGATCGCTGCTTTCGAAGAAATAGGAGATGGGGACATCGAGCGCGATGCCGAGCAGGCGCAGGGTGCGGATCGAGGGCATCGCGCGTGCGCGTTCGAGCTGGCTGATCATGCCGGTCGACAGGCCGGTCTTGTTGGCGACGTCCTGGATCGAAAGGCCGGCGCGCTGCCGCAGCAGCCGCACGGTTTCACCCAGGCGCTGGTCGACCGCATCGTCAGCTTCGATCGTGGAAGCGTCCTTGGGGCCGTTGCTATCGCCGCGACCATCCATGTCGCTCTCCCATGCATCATCTCAGCCTCGGGCATCGAGCCCGCGGCTTCAGTCAAGGTAAAAAGCTGACGCATTTCAGCAATGCGGTGACTGCTGTATTTAGTCGTGATGAAATTTTGCCAGAAAAATTTAGAAAAACTAAAGCTCACTCCTGTCCCTTTGCCGGGGTCTCGGGGCGGTGCGCTCGTTCCGCCGCAAGCTCTGCGAGCGGCTCGCGTGAGTCACCACGAGCTCGCGGCTAGCAAGTGAGAAAAACAGGAGACGGTTAGGAAAGGCGGCGGTGTCGAGAGCGTGTTCATTATGTTCGTGCGGGAGCTCCTCTCGTCGGCTACCCTACCTTTGCCGGCACGCAGGTATCGGGCACCGGGCAAACGACCGCGCATTGTGGCGCGTCAAAATGCCCTTCACATTGGGTACACTGGGACGGATTGATCACATATATGTCGTTCTTCAGGCTGATCGCAGCATTGGGACACTCGAACTCACACGCACCGCAGACGGTGCACTGGGATGCGATTATCTTGTAAGCCATCACTGCGATTCCATAAGCAAGGTGCGGGACAGTTTCTTGCTATCAAGTCTTGTGCCAGACAGTTTGAGCTTGATTCGTCTGGAGTAATTTCGATAACGCAAATCGCCGCCTCGACACGCTGTCGCAAATCCTACAAGGGGCGTGGCGGCTTGATCTCGATGCTTTGATTTGCGCATGGTTGATTCACAGCAGTCAGATCAGGTGAACCACCTTCTCCAGACTCAGGGGGGACGATCTGAGATCCTCCCCAACGCCTTCGTGCCGCGGCTAAGATCGATGCGTCGCGCGGCATCACGAAGTTCTCCGCGGGTCCAAACCAGAGCGCATCTTGTTAATTCCACTCACCGGGACAGCCGCGGCTTACGCGACAGCATCACGGGCAGCAACCGGCAGGTCCTCACCAGTCCGCCTCGCCACAGCCAGTCAGAAGGTCACGGCGGTCGCTCCAGATACAGTCACACCCGTGATGCGCGTCCCTCTCAGGGCCCGCGGAACGCATTTTCAGTTGCCCCGTATTGCGGGCAGAACCGGCATTCACATCCGCTGTATGGGGCAAAAGTACACTGTCTCCCCCTCGTGCGGGCGACTGAAGCCAGGTGTTCGTTTGGTGATCCTACCTACGCTCCGCGCTCAAAATAGATGCCGGCGGCGTCAGTCGATGGGTGTAGCCGAAAAAAAGCCACCCCAAAGGGTGGCTTAGTCACGGAGGAAACGCCCATGAGGGCCTTTGGGATCAGGCCGCAGCCTGTTCGATCGGTGAGAAGGGCAGCCCGAGGCTTTCGGCCACCGCTTTGTAAGTTAGCCGGCCCCGATGGACGTTGAGGCCTGCGCGCAAATGGGGATTTTCGAGCACGGCGGAAAAACCCTTGTTGGCCAGAGCCAAACCAAACGGCAGAGTTGCGTTATTCAGTGCTTGACTCGAGGTCAGCGGAACGGCGCCGGGCATATTGGCCACACTAATGAATGATGCCATCTACTTCGTAAGTTTGATCCGCGTGAGTGGTTGGGTGTGATGTCTCAAAGCAGCCGCCCTGATCGATAGCGACGTCCACGAGTACCGCCCTCTTGCGCATCGAGCTCAGCATGCTCCGGCGGACCAGCTTCGGCGCGCTCGCACCTGGAACGAGCACGGCACCAATCACCACATCCGCCGCAAATACCTCTTCCTCTACAGACTCGAGTTGAAAATCTGGTGCGAACGCGTCCTTCGAATAGCTCGTCCAGCTCGCGGAGCCGGATTATCGAACGATCGATGATGGTCACTTCTGCGCCCAGACCGACCGCCATGCGTGCCGCGTGCGTACCGACGACGCCACCTCCGATCACCACGATTCGGGCAGGCTGAACACCGGGCACCCCACCGATCAGCAGCCTCGTCCGCCTGTACTCCGCTTTAGGGCGCTACCCGCCGCTTCGATCGCAAGCCTACCCGCGACCTCGCTCATCGGCGCCAGCAGTGGAAGACCACCATGCGCATCAGTTACAGTCTCATAGGCGATCGCAGTGCATCCTGATTCCAGGAGGCCGGTAGCCTGGTCCAGGTCGGGAGCCAGATGCAGATAAGTGAAGAGGATGTGATTCTCACGCAGCTGAGACCATTCGGACGGCTGAGGCTCCTTGACCTTTACGATCATCTCGGTCAAGGCGAATACCTCAACGGCGGAAGTTAGAATCGTTGCGCCAGCATTGCGATAATCGTCATCGGTTGCACCAATGCCAGCGCCCGCATCGGTCTCGATCATCACGCTGTGGCCCGCTGCCACGTATTCGCGGGCAGCTCCAGGAGTAAGGCCCACGCGATATTCATGCGCCTTGATTTCTTTTGGGACTCCGACCTTCATTTGATAACTCCCTGCCTGACGCGGCCTTTCTTATCGGAAGCGAGCAGCGATATCGCGACGCAACCGACCGAAATGGCGCAGGAATTCAGCGATATTTGACAGGCTTCGCAGGATTTCAAACCCACGCGTGCCGAGCGGATCGTGTGACCTTGCTCGCTGAGCTTAACCGTCGACACTGAGCGATAGGCGATAAATAGTTCCGAATTGCGGTCTCGGCTCGCAGAGAAGCTAACGACCGAAATCACAGCCTGCCGAAGTTCGAAAGCAGTAAAGATGGCGTTTCGCGTGTTTGGCAGGATTGCCTATCAAGCGATAGCGCTCCAGGAGTTGATGGCCAATGACCACTGATGGCTTCCAGAAAATCGACACTGCGTACCCTGTTCAACAGATCCGAGGCAATTGTTCGCCCCACAGCCAGTCGACGACGCGTCGACCGCCGAAACCGGTGGTCATCTGCACAAACTTGTGATCGTCAGCCACCGCCTCACCAATATCAGCTGCATCGGTCGCGAGCGGGTGCGCTTTCATGGCAGCAAGCACGGCATCGGCCGAATCAGGCGCGACGATCGCAACCAGCTTGCCCTCGTTGGCGACATGGATCGGCTCGAGTCCAAGCAGCTCGCAAGTAGCCGCAACCGCAGGCTTCACAGGAATGGTTGATTCCTGCAGATGGAACCCAAGGTCGGATTGATGTGCAATCTCATTGAGAGCCGCAGCTAGCCCGCCGCGCGTGGGGTCGCGCATCACCCGGATGCCGCCACCGCCGGCGGCAATCATGACCGCTACGAGATTATGCAACGCTGCTGAGTCCGAGACGATTTCGGTCTGAAAAGCGACGTTCTGACGTTTTGACATGATCGCCACCCCATGGTCGCCGAGGCTTCCGGACACCAGCACACGATCCCCGACCCTTACCTTGTCGGCGGACAGATCCAGCCCATCGGCCACAAGCCCGATCCCGGCCACGGAGATGAACAGACCGTCTGCCTTGCCGCGCTCGACGACCTTGGTGTCCCCGGCAATGATGTAAACGCCGGCCCCGCGTGCTGCCGCGCCCATCGAATCCGCGATCGTCTTCAGATCCGAAAACCGGAAACCCTCCTCGATGATAAAGCTGGCTGACAGATAGAGGGGACGCGCACCGGACATCGCCACATCATTAATCGTGCCGTGCACAGCCAATGACCCGATATTACCGCCGGGAAAGAACAGTGGTGTAACCACATAGCCGTCGGTCGTCATCACCATTCTGCCTGCCGAAACGTCAAACGCCGACTGATCATTGCAGCGGGCGAGCCATTCATTACCGAAGGCTTGGTGAAAAAGGTCGGAGATCAGCTGTGCCATGGCACGGCCCCCAGATCCGTGGGAAAGTTCAACGCGCCCGTTCTTTACGTCGAGCTTGCGTGGATAGGCTTTCACGCTCATGACCTCTGCCTCACCCGTTCATCGCGAACTCGGCCATAGGTCCAGTACGCCGCGCAAGCCCCTTCTGATGACACCATGCAGGCCCCTATGGGCGTTTCCGGAGTGCAGATGTTTCCAAACAACTTGCAATCGACCGGCCGTTTGGCGCCACGCAGGATCGCACAGCACTCGCACGCCGGATTGTCTGCGACAGGCATGTCGTGGATCGCAAAACGCGTCTCGGCGTCGAATTTTGCATACGACCGCTTCAGCTTCAGTCCGCTGTTGGGTACGAGTCCAAGCCCCCGCCATTCAAACTGATCACGCAGTTCGAATACCTGCGACACCTCGCCCTTGGCGCGCCGATTGCCTTCGCGTGTCACTGCACGGCTGTATTGGTTTTCTACCTCATAGCGGTGTTGATTCACTTGCCGCACCAGCATCAATATAGCTTGCAGCACGTCGAGGGGTTCAAATCCCGCAACCACGATCGGCTTCTCGAACTGTTCTGCCAGCGGCTCGTAAGGCTGCGTACCGATAATGGTGCTGACATGTGCAGGCCCGATGAAGCCGTCAATTGGGACGCCGCCGGTGTTGCGGATCTTCGGGTTCTCGAGAATGCTGTGCATCGCAGAGGGTGTAAGCACGTGATTGCAGAACACGCTCAGGCCCTCCATCCGCTTGCTCTCGGCAATCCGGATCATGTTCGCCGTTGGGGGTGTCGTGGTCTCAAATCCGATGGCAAAGAAGACCACCTCGCGGCCCGGCATCTGTTCGGCGAGCCGGATAGCGTCGAGCGTCGAGTAGACCATCCGAATGTCAGCGCCCAGCGCTTTGGCTCGCAACAGGGACTGTCCTTGCGACCCGGGCGCGCGCATCAAGTCGCCGTAGACGCAGAGAGTGACCTCTGGTCGGTCGACGAGCCGGATCGCCATGTCGATTCGGCTTGCGGGCAGAACGCAGACGGGACAACCGGGGCCGTGGATCATCCGGACGTTCGCGGGCAGCAGATCCTCGAGGCCATAGCGGGAGATCGCATGAGTGTGTCCGCCGCAAAATTCCATGAACCGATAGGCTCTTTGCGAACTGACCTCAGCGTCAATCGCACGCGCAAGTCCCTGCGCGATGATCTTGTCGCGAAATTCATCAGAATATTTCATGACCGGCATTCCTGCGCGGCGCTGCCCAGCTCCTGCAGGAGCTCCAGCGTGCGTTTGGCTTCTGTCGGATCGATCTTGGCGAGCGCGTAGCCGACATGGACGAGGACGTAATCGCCGACATCGAGCTCGTCGACGAGGGCAATCGATATCTCCAGGCTGAGGCCATCGATCGACACGAGAGCCATGTCGTCGGGTAGAATTTTCGCGATCTTCGCCGGAACCGAAAGACACATGTCAGGCAGTTCCTCCCCTGGCGGACGACTGTTGAGCAATCTGTAGAGCGGCAATCCAGGCTTGACCAAGGCTCAAACCGCCATCACTGGGCGGCAGCCGCCGCGGCACCAACGGTGAAAGACCGGCAGCGCTGCAACCGCGCGGGATCTCGTCCGCCAGCACCGCGTTCAGGAAGCAGCCGCCGCTCAGAACGACGGTATTGACGCCGGTTGTCCGCGCGGCGCGCGTGACCCAGTCGACGCAGGCGGCGACGAAAGTGCCATGAAACAGCCCAGCTCCGCCTGCGGCATCGATGTCATCAGCAATCAACCGCGAAAATAGCGGACGAAGCGACAGCACGCCGCCATCGATCGTCCAGCCGGCTTCGAGAATCGCTGCCCGCCGCACCAGCGCTTCGAGCTTCATCGCTGCTTCGCCGTCATAGCTCTGCAAATGCGCAATCCCCAGCAGCGCCGCTGCTGCGTCGAACAACCGTCCCGCACTGGTCGTGGTGGTCCCGCCCGGCTGATCGAGCAAGTCCGACACACACCCGGCTTGCCGTTGCGCCGCAAAGCGCTGCCCGATTTCGTTACCCCTGCCGAGCCCGTGTAATACTGCGCCCGCCATGCGCCACGGCTCGCGGGCTGCACGATCTCCACCAGGCATCTGCATGGGCGCTAAGTGCCCGATGCGTCGGGACCGCGTCCCTTCGCACAACAATAGTTCGCCACCCCAGTTACCGCCGTCGGAGCCGAAGCCATGGCCATCGAGCACCAGGGCAAGCGCTGGTCCCACATGGCCATGCTCGGCGATCACTGCGGCAGCGTGTGCGTGGTGATGCTGGACCGCGATCAGCGCGCGAGCATTTTCTTGCGCAAAGCGGGTAGAAGCCATATCGGGATGCAGATCATGGGCGAAAGCGACAGGTTCCACGTCAAGGCTCGATGTTAGGTGTCGGATCGTCCTCTCAAACGCACGGATGCCTTCGGCCGTATTTAGATCGCCAATATGCTGAGAGACGAACGCTTGGTTGTCCCGGGTGATGGTGACGGTCGATTTCAGTTCGCCGCCAACGGCGAGCACGGGCGGGACGGCTCTCGCAAGGCGGATCGGCTCGGGAACATAGCCACGGGCACGACGAAGGAATTGCGGCCGGCCAGCCACCACCGAAACCACGGAATCATCAGCACGCGTCAAGATATCGCGATCATGGGTCACGACAAGATCGGCGATTCCGTTGAGCCGCCGCAATGCCTGCGCGTTATCAATCAGCAGCGGTTCGCCGCAAATATTGGCACTGGTGGCCACGATGACGGGGCTAGACCCCGCACGTGTACCTGGCGAGCGAAGCGCATGGAAGATGAGGTGATGCAGCGGCAGTACGGGCAGCATGACACCCACTCGCGATAAACCAGGTGCTATGGCGGGCGCCAGATTGTTGCGTGATGGCAGGAGGACGATCGGACGTGCTACGGATTCTAGCAGCGCTAGCTCGGGCGCGTTCGCCGCCGCGATCTCGCTGACGCGCTCGACGGAATCGACCAAAACCGCGAACGGCTTCTGAAGGCGGTGCTTTCTCCTGCGCAAACGCTGCACGGCGTCCTGATTACGCGCATCGCAAAGAAGCTGGTATCCGCCCAGCCCCTTTATCGCCACGATCTGCCCCCGCGCGATTGCCGCGACAATATCGCTGATCCCATGGCTAAGCCGAGGACCGCATGCTGGGCACGCGATCGCCTCCGCGTGAAACCTGCGGCTTGCCGGATCGGCATAGTCAGCCGCGCACGCGGCGCACAAACTAAAAGCCCTCATCACAGTGTTGCGGCGATCGTACGGAAGCCGTTCGGCGATGGTGTAGCGTGGACCGCAATGGCAGCAACTGATGAAGGGATAAAGGTAATGCCGATTTTCTGGATCGAATAGCTCTTTGAGGCATTGCTGGCAGACCGCGGCGTCAGCGACGATCTGCGTTGACAATTTGCCGGCTTCGCTCGTCCCGATCGAAAAGCCCTTCGCCGCGAGCGCCGTAGTCTCGCGAACGCAGATGTCGACTATGCGTGCCAATGGAGGCGCCTCGAGCGGCAACGTGGCGACAAACTCCGAGGCACGGTGGCCCTCAACCTCGATGATGACGCCCTCAGGGCCATTGATGACAAACCCCGCCAATCCGTACCGAACGGCAAGTCCATAGACGTAAGGACGAAAGCCGACCCCTTGCACTGCCCCACTCACGACCACGCGCAGCCGTGTTCGGTCGCAGGTGGCTGCGGCGCTCATCGCCCTTTGTCCTCGAAGGCGCGCCTCTGACGGCCCGCCTGTCTATCGATCCAGGCGTAGAGCGCGGCAAAGCCTTCGCCAGTCCGAGCCGAAACTACAATCACGTCGATCTTTGGGTTGACCCGTCTGGCGTATTCGATGGCCTTGCCCACGTCGAATTCGAGCAGCGACGCTAGATCAATCTTGTTAATCACCATGAGCGACGAAGCGGCAAACACATCAGGATATTTGAGCGGCTTGTCTTCACCTTCAGTAATCGAGAACACTACGATCTTGCAGGTTTCGCCAAGATCGAAGGCAGCGGGACAGATCAGATTACCCACGTTCTCGATGAAGAGAATACCGCCCGAGAGCAGCGGCAGGCGGCGATAAGCGTCGCCAATCATTGCAGCGTCGAGATGACAATTCTTGCCGGTATTGATTTGAACGGCTGGCACGCCGGCGGCCTGAATACGTTTGGCATCGTTCGAGGTCTGCTGGTCCCCTTCGATGACCCCGACCCACCGGCTGCACTTGAGCTCGGACACCGCGCGGACGAGCAGTGTCGTTTTACCGGCACCGGGGCTGGACAAAAGATTAAATACAAGCAGGTCATCGGCTATGAAGAGCGCGCGATTGTTCGCCGCAATTCCATTATTCTTGTCCAGGATATCGCGCTCAATCTCAACGAGCCGCGTTCTGGTCATGCCACAGCCCCTCAAATCAGGCGGATCGACGCCGCTCGGAAGCGCCTGCGCGTTATGCGCCTGGTGATTGGCTGAGCGAGGACAGCGCTTATAGCGATCACCAGCGTGGTTTGACTGCGGCGGCCGTCGGTCGCCCGGCGGAAGGGCAGAATGGCAATCGCGATCGTCCTGAAGGGATCGCTCATGGCTCTCCGCATCATTCGCCTCGGCGCGTTTTGTGGACGGCGTCCCTTGGTGGCAGCCGCAAATGGTACACATCAATCGATCTCCAACTCTTTCACGCGCATCTGTTCGCCCGCGGTCACCTGCAAGTGATAGCTGCCGCAGCAAGGGCAGCACTCACCGCGCCGAGCAATTTCGACGCTCTTCGAACAGCTCATGCACCAGGCAACGCCGGGCAGTTCGACGATATTAAGAGCCGCGCCCTCGGCAACGGTCCGCGTTGCAGCGGCAGCAAAGCAGAACCTGATCGCTTCAGGCGCCGCATGACTCAGCGCTCCCATCTCCAGACAGATGCTCCGCACCCGCGAAGAGGATCGCTCGTGTACCTTCTCCTCGACGATCTGAATGATGCCAAGACAAATCGCCATTTCATGCATCGCGAACTTCGCTAAGGTTGAGGGTGAACGCGACGCACGGATCGAGCGATGCAATCACCGCATGGACTGCATCTTCGCGTCTTCGAGCCGTCAGCACCGCGCCTTGCAGGTTCCGAACAAGCGGTCCGCGCCGGTGGAAATTCCACTCCGTCGGCGCAAGGAATTCGAAGCGGGATATTCTGCCCTGAGCATCGAGTTCAACCGCGTGGTAGAGACGGCCCCTGGCGCATTCGACCGCGGCCGCTGCACGGCGCGGCCCTAGCTTATATCTTTCGATAATCCCATGCTCCGCGGCTCCAATCTGAGCGCCGGCCTTGAGCCAGGCACATAGCCGCAGGATTTCATTAAGTCTGGCCATCAGCCGCTCGGCCGCACCGAAGGGTCCCAGCGGGACCCCATCCCGGCTGATCTGGCGCGCCCATGGACCCGTCTCGGGCACATGTCCGTCAACATCGGGAGAATAGCAGAACGTCGAGTCATCCCCGAGCAGCCGTTTCGTGATGTTGGGGTCGTCAGCAACAGACAAGAATGAGTGCCCCGCCGGAATTGACTTCACGTCGACGTCATTAAGCGCCGTAACGCGAAGCGCCAGCGGGCTACCAGACCTCAGCGCCTCCCCCTCATATAGACCGAGCGCGGCCAGCGCAGCGACAATCCGCGCGGTCGCTTCGCGTTGAGCGGAGCTCCAGGTTGGCTGTGCGGAGCGGACAAACGCTGACAATTCCGACATCAGGGAGCGGATTGCCGCCGCACTGGCGACATCTAACGTAAGATGTCCGACAAAAAGGCTCCGTGCCAAATCCGCGATGCGCTCAGTAACGATAAGTGCAATACGCTGCTGCCTTGTTGCGCGGGTGATCACTTCGTCGCGGGCCGTCTCGATGGCAGACAATAATGCAGTTTGCTGCGCAGCGACACACAACGCGAAAAGCCGCGGCAGCACGTTGAGCACTGTCGAGGGCTCCTTTCCGGCGAACGCGCGCGCCAGCGGCGGCCGGACTCGCGGCAGGATCTCGACCGAGGCGACTACGTCGGCAGCTAGCAATATGCGTACATCGATTTTGTTGCGGGCAACAAGGCTCATGCGCAACACTCCGCCATCGTCCCGCGCAAGCTATAGTCCATGCGCATGCGCCGTCTGCGGGATCGCACCCGATGCGCCGACGTCTTCATGTGAAATACGCCTCGATAATTTCCTGCATGCGCTCGGCTGAGTCCTGGAAATCCTCATCAGCAGCCAACGCAACAATCGGCACGCCGCCGACCTCCAGCGTATCAAGGATGATGTCGTCCGTAGAATTGAAGAACTGCACGGACCAGACATTCCTGATCCCGGTCGCCTGCACTCGGCAGGTGCTGTAGCCGTGCAACATGAGTTGGACCGGTCCATTGCCGAAGCTTTGCTGTAGGAATGCCAAGTCGATAATGCTCATTGGCAGTGACGTCAGATTGATGACATAGGCGTGCATGCCTAATCGCCAGACCCTCGCCCGCTCGCGTATTTCGGCCAGCACCGGTTGAACGTTCATCGCGCCATTCGGCGGCGTGCGGATCACAAGATCGGCGGACGTCAAGTCAGTTGCGGCACGCCGCACAATCTGCGGAATCGACCCGACCTCAACATATTCATGCGCAGGCTCCGCGCCGATGCGCACGCGCCAGATTCCCGCGAGCACGGACTCCCGGATTTGCGCCAAAGAGCCATCTGGCAGCGCAACCACGCCGGCCACCTCACCTTCTCCGAGCAATTCGTCAATCAACTTGCGTTCGCCATCGCTGAGATTTGCGAGCCCGTAAAGTTGTGTCCGAGCACCGCTTCTCTGACCGCGAACGGCAGCAGCGGCGTTTGCTAACAGCAAGGTGGCGTTCGGATAGTTCCTTCCACGCTCGTCCGCATCGCCCCAGGCGCGGCGGGCGAGCACACTCATGGGGCCGGTATGGAATACATCGAGACTCGCAGGGCCAGTGGCGAGGTCGCTCGTCGCCCGCTCAGCGCCGCCGGATACAGTGGGGATCGCCGTTTTCATGATGCGATGTTCCACTGCCTGTACCGAGAGGCAATGCACTTGCCGACCCAAGTGCTGGCGGCGTGTGCCCGAATGATCGGTACGGAGATGCGGTTGATCGCGAGCAAACGGCCCGATCTCTTGCCGACCAGGCAGAGTTCATCGTGCCTAGCGCATAGGCTCGGCGTCGACGGTCTACGTCGGCCGAGCCTGCCGACTCGTGTGCCATTAACGATGCGGGACACCACTGCGCCTTGCGTGCCTTGTCGAAACTTCTTGACAACTTTAGGAAGGAAGAACGCGAGCTGGATGATCCGGAGTTCGGCCGCGGACAGCGGCATCACAGTCACCGTCGCTTGAGCGTGCACGGCTAGGCGCGCATCGACGCTGACGCCCTCCACGTCGAACGGAGGGGGTCGCGCTGAACCATGCTGCTCCGGCTGCAATTTCATCAGACGCCTTTCTCATATTGTTCGCTTCTGCTAGCAGGCGGTTAGCAAGGCGCATGCCAATCATGCTCTGGCCGCAACTCGCGCTCGGAGCAACGGCGAAACGCCTGATATTTTCCAGGCAAACGTTACGTGCGATTGGAATTCGAATTGTGAGATCCCTTCAGTCGGCGCAAGTGAGCGGAACGGCTAGCGTAAGTGCTCCGGCAATTGTGGCTCGTGACCGATCAAGTCCGCAAAGAATCGATCGATGTCCTGGCCGTTGAGGCTGGCCTCAAGCCCGTCAAGTGCTTCCGAGATCAGCCTTGCTTCATTGTCGTCCAAAACCCGCACCGCGCTGTCGATATGAACGAGCACCTTGGCGCCGACCGGTACATCGGCGAGCAGCATGACCGAGACGCGCCGCTGTTCATTGCCATACTCGCACAGCGCCGTGATACCGTCGGTCTCGGCAATCGTCATTGGCAAGCCAAGGCACATTGTCAGTCTCAGGCCGCTAGACGGGCTGCGCCCTCATCTCATAATTCGCATGGTCAATATTGTTCGCCAACAGCCGTTCTGATGCAGGCAGCGGCGCGCCCCGCGGTTTTGCCGGCGAGCCCCACTGCGCTAGGAGCTTACAAGCCAGTTCAATCGCAGGCCCAATCTGAAAGCGCACCGGCGCGGTCAGAGGACCGCCCCAAGTCTCCAGGTCCAGTGGCTGACAGCCGATGAGAGCGAGCTCTCGCGGGCGGCGGCCAAGAAAATCGGCCGCGCTCAAGACCTCCTGAAAACCGGTCTGATGCAGGCTCACTTTCTTGGCACCAGTAAACTTTGGCACTTCGTCATCTCGTACAAGCTCCAACTGGCCGGGCGGCAATCCATAGTCGATGGCATCGAACACGACCACGCAATCGGCCTGTTCAAGAAAACTGACGAGGTAGAGTCCCTGGGTGCCGCCATCGAGGACGGTGACATTATTATCGACGGCGTAGCGGCTATGAAGCTCTTCGACCACTCGCACGCCGAAGCCCTCATCGGCCCACAAGATATTGCCGATGCCGAGCACGAGGATTCGTTTTTTGTCTTTCGGATTGAGCATTCGCTTCCCGGTCAATCGCCAAACCCGCGCTCAGCCGATCTTTTTGGAAAAGAAGCTGCGCCGCGATATGATGTCTTCCCGGATCACCGCGTAGATGTGGACCAGCGCAAACATCACGATGACCCACAGGCCGAGATGATGCAAGGTGTGGACGTCCTGACTGTTCGGCCAGATTGAAAACAGCCAGCCGAACACCTTGTACTGCCAGCTGTCAGTACCGGCACCTTGCCCATAAAGTGCAAAGCCAGTGACGACCATGAACGTGATCGTCTGTGTAAACATGAAGAACATTGCGAGCTGAGCAAGGCGATCGTGCCCGGGGCGCCTGTCAGGATCCCCTGTAAGGAACGCATACCAGAGTATCTCCTGATACACCTCCCGCCAGAAGCACCCGCGCCAGAGCGGCACGCAAAAGATCTGGATGGCATGCGCATTTCCCATCAAGGCCCAGTAGATGCGCAGAAGAAAGCCAACGCTGGCCACATATCCCGCCGCGAAATGGGCAAAGCGGATATAGCCGAACAGGAAATTGCCGCTTGCCTCTCCCTTCATCGCTGGTGTGCCGGTCCCAATAAGGTAGCCGGTTAAACTTAGTACCAGAATGGCCGCCGCGTTAGCCCAATGCCACAGTCGCACCGGCGCATAAACGTGGGCGACGCCACCGCCAATGCTGCGATCAGTCGGTGCCGCATCGTCGGCGGTGAGGAGCTTCCCCCTATCCAGCATGGACCTAACGCACTTTAACTGAAGCCATTTCTTGGCCCTCAGGACTCATCACGTGGGTCGAGCAAGCCAAGCACGGGTCAAAGGAATGGATCGTGCGCAAGATCTCCAGGGGCCGCTGCGGATCGGCCATCGGGGTACCGATCAGCGAAGCTTCAAAAGCGCCAATATTGCCTTTGGAATCCCGAGGAGAACCGTTCCACGTCGTCGGAACGACACATTGATAATTGTCGATCTTAGCGTCCTTGATCTTGATCCAGTGGCCGAGTGCACCGCGAGGCGCCTCAGTGAACCCGTAACCCTTGGCCTCCTTACGCCAGCTTTCCGGGCGCCACCTGCTAACGTCGGCAGTTGCCGTATTGCCTGCCTTGAGCTGGACTACGAGCTTATCCTGAAAATAACGCATCTGATGCGCCGCCCACTGGCATTCGAGCGCCCGCGCCGCTGTACGGCCAAGGGTCGAGAACAGCGCAGTCAGAGGCAGATTGAGCCGCTTGAGCAGTCTCTCGGCGGGATCCTTGAACTCGGCTTTCCCTTGCGCATAACCAATGATGTATCGCGCCAACGGCCCGACCTCGACGGCGTGGCCGCGCCAGCGCGGCGCTTTGATCCAGGAATACTTGCCGCCTTCGTCGAGTTCCTTGATATCTGTCTTGCTGCCTTTGAATTCTGGCCCCAGTTTAAAACTCGGCTCGGTAATGCCGTCCCAGGGATGCAGCCCACCGCAATCGCTGGGGTATTTATACCATGAATGCGCGACGAATTCCTGGATCTGCTCGGGATCACCATGGTCGATCGGCAGTATCTCCTTGAGATTGCCATTAAGAATGACCCCGCGCGGCAGCTTGAGACTTTTCGCAGAACAGTCATTGGCGTTTTCGGGGATGTCGCCATAGGACATCACGCTTTTGCTCGAAAGACCACCGCCGTGGAGCCAGTCCTTATAGAACGAGCAGATTGCAGCAATGTCGGGTAGATAGACCTGCTCGACAAACTCGATCGAGCGGGCGATGATCGAGGACACGATATTCAGTCGTTCCATATTGATCGCGCCCACCGCACCGATTCTGTCGATGTTGATCGCGCAGGGTACGCCGCCGACCAGCCAGTTCGGATGCGGGTTCTTGCCACCATAGATAGCTTGGATCTTGACAATCTCCTTCTGGAAGTCGAGCGCTTCCATATAATGAGCTACCGCCATCAGGTTTGCTTCCGGTGGTAGCTTGTAGGCCGGATGCCCCCAATAGCCATTCTTGAACGGACCGAGTTGCCCTGACCCGAAGAATTTGTTGAGCCGGATCTGAAAATCTCTGAAATAGCCGGGGGATGACAGCGGCCAAGGCGAGATAGACTGCGCCAGTGCGGAGGTCGACTTGGGATCGGCGTTGAGCGCGGAAACCACGTCGACCCAATCCAACGCATGCAAGTGATAGAAATGTACGAGGTGATCATGCACGAGCAAGCACAACTGCATGATGTTACGGATCGAATTGGCATTCTCCGGAATCACGATTCCTAGTGCATTTTCAACCGCGCGCACGGAGGCGAGCGCATGGGTGCCGGTGCAGACCCCGCAGATCCGCTCGGTGAACGCCCAGGCGTCGCGCGGATCGCGCCCGCGCAGGATGACTTCGATGCCACGCCACATTGTCCCGCTTGAGACCGCATTGCGGATTACATTGTCGGAATCGAGATTGGCTTCGACGCGCAGGTGGCCTTCGATCCGCGTCAGCGGATCGATGACGATTCGCCTGCCGGAACGATCGAGACTGAACCCGTTCGGCGTCTGGACGGCCACCGTCGTATCTCCTCAACTCGGTTTGCCTTTACCGGCCGCGCGATCCGGCTTGTGGGTCAACCGCTTCACGGCGGTGACCGCCGCATGGGCAGCAACCGTTAGCCCGAGCACCCCGGCAGCGGCCATGCCGATCTTGTCGGCGTTCTCCTCAATGCCGAACTGCTTGATGGTTGTAAGTCGGTCGTAAAATGACCCTTTGTCCCAGAAGCCGTCCTCAGAACAGCCGAGGCAGCCGTGACCGGATTGAACGGGAAATGAAACGCCGCCGTTCCACCGAACGGCCGAACAGGCATTGTAGGTGGTTGGCCCCTTGCAGCCCATCTTGTACAGGCAATAGCCCTTGCGGGCGTACCTATCGTCCCACTCTTCGACGAATTGGCCAGCGTCGAAATGGGAACGCCGATAGCACTTGTCGTGAATGCGCTCGGAATAAAACATACTTGGACGTCCTTGGCGATCGAGCTCCGGAAGCTTTCCGAACGTGACGATGAACGTCACGAGACCACTCATGATCTCTGCGATAGGAGGACACCCGGGCACCTTGATGATGGGCTTGTCGGTGATCACCTTATCGATTGGCGCCGCGCCAGTCGGATTGGGCTTGGCCGCTTGCACGCATCCCCAGGACGCACACGTGCCCCAAGCGATGATTGCCATGGCCCCTTCTGCCATCCACCTGAGCTTCTCAACGAACGGTTTGCCGCCGTCAATGCAGAACATGCCACCCTCCTTCAACGGCGGATTGCCTTCGACTGCGAGCACATACCTGCCTTTGTACTTGGCACGGGTTTCTTCCAGGATGGCCTCAGCCTGGTGTCCAGCCGCCGCCATGATCGTATCGTCATAGTCGAGCGAAATCATCGACAGCAGCGCGTCTTTAATCAAGGGATGGGCCGAGCGGATAAAGCTTTCCGAGCAACAGGTACACTCGAGCCCGTGCAACCAGATGACGGGCACACGCGGTTTGGTTTCGAGGGCATGGGCAATATTGCTTGCGGTGAGCGAACCAAGTCCCAAGCTCGCGGCCGTCACACTACAGAATTTGTGGAAACTACGGCGCGTGATACCCTGACGTCTGATCACGCTGTAGAACGTTTCCGTTGCATCATCCATGAAACCTTCCAAGTGAGTAGTCGTGGCCGTTACGAATTACTGACGTTTAGCAAGAACCAGGCCAGCGAAGCGAAACACTTAAGACATCAAGCGACCGCCGAAATTTGCGCAATTGTGAACCCGGCCACGTGCCAGCCCCTTTGCCATGGATCTGTCATGCTGATGGTGTTCAGTTTTGAAGATGTGAGCACTTGAACAAATCAGCAGGAAGGTTCACCACTGCACGGGGACTAACCTACAATCGCGACACTCGTCAGCCCGATTGTCGAATAGAATTGGCGCAGTGGACGGGCACCGCACTGCCCGCTCCCAATCAGGCCTGCCGATTGCTGACCAACGAGGCGTTCAAGCTCTCATGATCGCGACTGCACAGGCAGCCCGTCCAAAAGCGGCCGTCGAGCGAGGAAGAGAGGCCGCAATGGACCGAGCCGCGATGCGCCCCGCTGACGTTGCTTTGGGAGCTGGTCAACTCGATCTGATTTTGGTAAAAGCGCCTCCTCGCACCTCATCGCAACGGCGCTGTGGGCAAGAGACCGGACGTTTAATATCATCTAGGAGCGTTCATCGCACAAGCCAATCGGTGGCAAGGCGCGACGTCGCGGCGCATCGCGACACTCACCCGCTTGCAGGAGCTTCTTCGCGACAGCGGAGGCGATCGTGTCTTGAAGCATTGGTGCGATCCATCCGACGCGGATAGAAGGCAACGGCGCCTACATTCAGTCGACATCGATCCGTATTAGCAACACTGCCTGTCTGCTACCCAAAACGGATCATCGAGCTTTTCGAGGGAAAGTGAAATCATCGGAGTATCGCGGCATAGACGATATACTGGACTTGTTCGCGGTAGTACTTCCGGATTTCCCCGGGCGCCGCCGTTCCGACCACCACGACCAGACGCTCTTTTGGGTCGCAGAAAAATTGTGTGCCGTAGGCGCCGGTCCAGGTGAACTCTCCTGGATTGCCCGGAACCGCTGAAAGCCCCCCGGCTAGCCGTACAGCCACTCCAAGCCCGAACCCGAAGCCGGCACGGTGCGCTTCCACATTGGCGACTTTATTTTGATTCCTGGCCCGAGGTGGTTGGAGATCATGTGGCGCACCGTCCTCGGACCAAGAATCCGCTGCCCATCGAGCTCCCCGCCGTTGAGCAGCATTTGTCCAAAGCGCACGTAGTCACCGACTGTCGCAAATGCGCATGCTCCCCCGCGGTCAAACTTCGTCTGGCTTTCGAGGAGTTCGATGTCTTGCGGCTTTCCCGTCAGCGGGTCCTCCGAAAAATGGACGCGCGAGGCGCTCGCGTTGCCATTCCGACAAACGGAAAGTGGCATCTTGTATTTTGATGGGCTTCCATAGATTGCGGATGAGATAGTCGCCCAATCGCTGTTCGCTGACCCTGTTCAATGACAGCTCCCAGCACATCGGTCGAGAAGCCGTATTCGAATTCCGTCCCCGGTTGGTGCGCTAGCGGCAGCTTGGTAATCGCTTCGATGAAAGCCTGCTTATCGCCCCTTAGGGGCGGGTCGGCGAAACCGGGATAGAGACGCGCCACTTGGTCTGAGCTGTCGGGCGCACCGTAGGTGAGTCCGGTTGTGTGGCGATAAAGATCGTGGATGTAGATCGCAGAACTCTGCGTTTGAAATATTAATGATCCGTCATGCTGTGGCACTGCCACCTTCATGTTTGCGAATTCCGGGTAGTAATCCGTAAGCTTGGCGTGTAGAGGAAGGCGACCTTCCTCCATAAGGATGAGCCCAGCAACGGCCACCATCGGTTTGGTCATAGAAGCAAGCGCGAAGAGCGCATCGAGCCGCATCGGGCTTCCTTTTACGGGGTCGAGTTGGCCGTACGCTTTGTAGTGAATCAGCTTGCCGTCTCTCGCGATTGCAATCACCGCGCCCGGCACGCGTTTGCTTGCAATCTCGCGAGCGAAGAACTCGTCTAGCTTGGCAAGGCGCTGCTGAGAAACGCCGACCTCATCGGCCGCTGCTTCGGGCAGAGGCGCGGAGTGCACCGAATTGAGAGCGAATGCAGCAGCTGCCGTGGCTATAGCAAGCTTGTTCATTGTACCCTCGGAAGGATGGATGGGCCCAGTTTGCAAGACTGCCGCCCGCATTAGGATGTCGGGCGGCAGTCCTAAGACGATTAGGTGCCCCTCCTGGCACAGTGTCTGTCGATGAGCGCTAAAGTGAAGATTGTCGTAAAGGCGAACATCACCATACCACCAGCAATCACACTTGCCTCACGCCAGCGCGACGCTTGGACGTAGTCTACGACGTAGGCCGACAACACCTTAGTGCGCCCAGGAATATTGCCGCCGATCATCATCACGACGCCGAATGTGCCGATCGTATGAGAAAAGCCAACCACGGCGGCTTTAACAAATTCCAATCGCGCCAGTGGCGCGGTGATGGGGATGAAGGCATACAACGGCGAAACGCGCCCGGTCGTCTCCAAGGGGAAATCGCCTATCGCAACAAAGGCGTTACGGATCGGCTACACGACTAACGGCAGCGCCGAGAGGACCGATCCGACCACGATTCCGGCGAAAGTAAAGGCCAGCGTGCGCTCGCCCCAGAAAGAGGCGAGAACGCCACCCGGTCCGTGGGGGCCGAGCAAAACGAGGACGCAAAAGCCGAGAGCCGTTGGCGGCAGCACCAGCGGCAGGGCGATCAACGTGGCCACCGCCTCGCTCGCAAAGGTCTTTGAGCGCGCTAGCCACCAAGCCAGGGGCACACCAATCAAGAGAAGGATCACGGTCGTCAAGCTGGCGAGCTCAATCGTGAGCGCAAGGGATTGCGAAATCTCTGCCCAAACCACATCCATCTGCGTCAGCCCGCCAGGGAGCGCGGGCCGACGTATCCTGACAGTGATGGCCTGCACGTGCGGCTCACGCGGCGCGGTGGCGCGAATCGCCCGTTGGTCGCGCGGCAGCTCGTGGCGGCCGCCAAATTCACGCGCTTCGTTTGTGCAAGCAAGAGCGGCATTGCAAGCCTCATCGACAACTCCTGTGGCAGGTCCGCTTCGGTTCATATGACGGCGGCAACTTCTCATTTGTCATCAGCAATTCCTGTGCCGGGTACGAACAGTGGCAGCTCTATGCTCAGCGAGAGAAATTCGCGTGGACGGCGACGTCACTTTGGAGTGGACCTAACACTCTGTTAGGTTTCCGGCACCTTTGTTTCCGAGCAGACAGCGACGGCCCTGCAAGGAAGCGTTAGAAATTGTCAGCCGAAGAGATCCCTGTGTGGTTGGTCGACGGCTCGCCGCGCCGGTAGTGGAGCGGACCGCAGGAAGCCCGTCGTTTGGCAGCAACAGGAACGGGTAGCCGATAACTCGTTGTAAGCTGCTTCTGCGACGGCGCAAAAGGCGCGAGGGGCCGTGAGCGAAGCCGGCCTCGTGACCGCCCTGGCCAATGCGGATCGTCAGCACAGGCCTGGAGACAAACGCCCCCGTGCACATCGAGCTTTGCCGGTAGTTCCTACATCAATGGCTTTTACGAACAATCTTGTTTTCCAAGCCGCGCTTCCATCCGGCAAATGCGTGCAATCCAAACTATCGATTTTACCGATGCCACGTGTTGTTGCATCGATCTCAGCACTGTGTGCATATCGAGCACGCTAAGGCTCCCAGTCGAGACGTAACTCCGCCAATGCGCGCTACGCTGCAATTATTTTTTCGACCTTGCGAATGCGGTCCGCGCTCGACTCAGCCAATCCCGCCCAGGCAGACGACTTGTCCACGACTGATCAATCGGCCGCCGCTTAGGCATCTGGTGCATATCTTGCTTAACGAGAATGGACAACGTAACTACACGCCTGCCTTTGGAAGGACGCGCCGGCTCCCGGAACCGTCTTCAATCGGACACGGCTAAAATGATGAGTCTCGTATGACGCTGCCGCCTCTGAAGCGCGGCGGCTCACATTCGAGTATATTCGGGAAGGAAGCGTCATGACCACCATGGCAACTGCGGCGCCTGCACGCGCGTCGCAAGCTTGGTATAAGATACTCTACGTTCAGGTGCTGATCGCGATCTTTATGGGCGCCGTGGTCGGCTGCCTCTGGCCATCTCTAGCCACCAACGACTGGATTAAGGCCCTCGGTGACGGGTTCATCAAGCTCATCAAGATGGTGATCGCGCCGATTATTTTCTGCACCGTCACATCTGGTATTGCGCATATTCAGGATGCGAAGAAAGTGGGGTGCGTCGGCGTGAAGGCGCTGTTCTATTTCGAGATCGTGTCCAGCTTTGCCTTGCTGTTGGGCCTTGTTATGGGCAATCTCGTCCAAATCGGCCATGGCCTTGCGGTCAAGCCGGATGCTGCGGCGGTCGCCAATTACGTCAAGCAGGCGGAAGCTTCGAAGACCGTCGACTTTTTTCTCAACATCATTCCCGATAGCGTGGTCGGCGCCTTCGCTCGCGGGGATGTTCTGCAGGTTCTACTGTTCGCGATCCTTTTCGGCTTTTCTCTGATGGCTCTGGGAAAACGTGGGGAGCGGCTGCGCGGCATGATTGACGACGTCGCGCACGCAGTGTTCGGCGTAATCGCTATTGTAATGAAAGCGGCCCCGGTCGGCGCCTTCGGCGCCATGGCGTTCACGGTCGGCAAGTTTGGGCCGGCAGCACTCGGTAATTTGATCGGTCTGATCGCGCTGTTTTACGCAACAGCCGCGCTGTTTGTTGTGGTGGTGCTCGGCCTGATCGCGCGCCTCGTCGGTTTTTCGATTTTCAAGTTTCTTGTCTATATCAAAGACGAGATTCTGATCGTGCTCGGTACGTCATCCTCCGAAAGCGCGCTGCCGCAATTGATGGAGAAGCTCGAGCGGCTGGGCTGCTCGAAGACGGTCGTCGGACTGGTGGTGCCAACTGGCTATTCCTTCAACCTCGACGGCACCAACATCTACATGACACTTGCAACCTTGTTCATTGCCCAGGCACTCGGGGTCGATCTCTCCTTTAACCAGCAGCTCACGATCTTGCTCGTGGCAATGCTAACGTCGAAGGGAGCGAGCGGCGTCACCGGCGCTGGCTTCATCACCCTCGCTGCGACATTGTCGGTGGTAAACCCAGCGCTTGTGCCGGGCATGGCAATCGTATTTTCGATCGACAAGTTCATGAGCGAGGTGCGCGCCCTGACGAACATCATCGGCAATGGCATCGCAGCCGTGTTCGTATCCTGGTGGGAAGACGAGCTAGAGCACGGAACGCTGCAGGCTCGGCTCAACCAGCCCACAGTTTCGACCACTATCGACCCTACAAGCACAATGAAGTAGGTCCCGGATCTTAACCGCCACCATCCGAACACGAATTGAATGCAAGAGACACATTTCTCGTACTTCGAATCGGCCAAGCCGACTTAAGGCGAGCCGGCACTGTCTCGTGCGCTCTCCAGTGCACAGCTCTTGCTCCGCGTCGCCGCCAGGCAGCTGCCCCTGAAAAGCACGCGATCAAAGAACTAGGGGCTTCTTCAAGGCGCCTCCTTGGGTGGTCACGGCTACCGTCCATCTGAATGCGGCGAGTCGTCCACACCGTCGGTTCGGTGTCATGTCGGCGCTCGATTCCACCGAAACCAATTGGAGACGACTCCTCCGCAGCTAGGCGTGATGGCCTAATCGCCAGGTGGTTCGCGCAACTTGGCCTTCCTGTCTCGGCACATGAACGTTGCGCTTTCCTCCGCAGAACCGACTGTGCCGGCGAGATGAGTGGTTCGCCCGCTTGTTTCTGTTCGTTGCCGGTCCGGAGACCCGCCTGATCGTTTCGCTTCAACCTCTCGGCTGAACAAAAACCGCTGTCCTCGTCCGCGGGCGTAAAGGGGGTGCATCGGCTCGCAGGCTCGAGCGACTGCCGGCAAGGCTATCGGCAGGGGAGCAAAGCAGAGGTTTCAGCTTCGACTGCCGCAGGGTCAGCGACGCCTCATCGAAAGATTTAGGACAACTATACGTACGTTTATGATGCGTTTTTTCCCCGCGCGTGCTGAGTTCGGCCGCAGGTGATCAATCTCGGACACGCTCGATCCAAGCGTCGAGGATTGCCCCATTTTTGCCTAAAATGCTATAGCTCTCCCGCCGGAGAACAGGCCGGACGGTCTCAAAATGTCTATCCAGATCAGCAGTCTTAAACGTTCAGCCCCTCAGTTGACCTTCGGCGGCATAACCTTAGCCGCTGTTACACTGAGTTGCGTGTACCTTAATGCCCATTTCGCCGCGACGGCGTTCGCCTATTTGTTAGTAGTCTTGCTATTTTCGTTGATGGGCAGCTTCATCGCGTCATCCGCGCTTTGCATCATGGCAATCGCTGCTCTCGCATACTACTTTGCGCCGCCGGCGTTCAGCCTACAAATCGATGACCCCCGCGATCTTCCAGTGGTTGTCGCATTCTTTATTGTGTCAATCGTAGGAACGTACTTGATCGGAAAGCTCCGCCAGGAAAGAGAGGCTGCGCGTGTGGCTGCGGTCAAGCTTCAGCGGAGTGCGGCGGATTTGGAGGATCGTGAAAAACGGTGGCGAGCAATCTTCGAGCACAATCCGGCCATGTACTTCATGGTCGACGAAGCCGGCACTGTCCTTAACGTCAATACATTCGGCGCGACCCAACTCGGCTATGCTCCTGCAGAACTGATCGGCCACTCCGTGCTCTGCATATTTCTTGAGGAGGATCGCGCATTCGTTCACAAATGCATTCGGGCGTGCCTTGAGGATATTGGACAATCGCGCATGTGGGACGTCCAGAAAGTCAGGAAGGACGGCTCCGTATTGTGGGTACGTGAAAACGCCAAGGCCATGCTTTGGGCCGACGACCGGCCTATTGTCCTTATCGCCTGCGAAGATGTCACGGAGCGAAAGCAGACCGAACTTGCCCTGCAGCGGAGCGAAGCGCATTTGGCTCAAGCGCAGGAGTTGAGTCATACAGGCAGCTTCAGCTGGAACGCCACCACTGGCGAGGCGTTCTGGTCAAAGGAAACATTTCGGATTTTCCAATTGGATCCTCAAACGACTCCCTCGCCGCAGCTTGTCGTTGATCGCACTCACCCAGATGATCGGGCTTCGGTTAAACAGGTTATCGATGGAGCGATGCGGGAGTTGAGCGATTTCGAGCACGAATATCGATTGCGGCTACCAGACGGCTCTGTGAAGCACATCCATGCGAAGGCACGGCTTACGAGAACCGCTTCTGGTGAAATCGAGTTTGTTGGGGCAGCTACCGATATTACGGCAGCGAGGAGAGCAGAACAGCAGTTGCGTCGCAGCGAGGCCTATCTGGCCGAGGCCCAGCATCTCACCCACACAGGCAGCTGGTCTTGGGACGTCCACGGTCTAGATTTCGTTTATCGCTCCGCGGAAGTTGATCGACTGTTTGGCTTTAACCCGCAAGAGCCGGTATCGATAGAGACCATTCGCTCGCGCATCCATCCGGAAGACTTGCCGCGGTTACAGGAGGTGCAGCGCCAGGCGAGAGAAAAGGAGCAGGAGCGGTTCGAGTATGATTTCCGTGTTCTTCTGCCAGATGGCGGGATACGGCGTATACACTCCGTTGCGCATGTTGTCGTCGCTAGCGATGGTAAGGTCAGCGAGCTGATTGGAACACATATGGATGTCACCGATCAACACGCAGCTAGGGAACGCCTGGAAAACACACTTGTCGCGCTGCGCGAAAGCGAACAGCGCTTTCGCGACTACGCCGAGACAGCTTCCGACTGGCTCTGGGAGACCGGTCCAGATCATCGGGTCACTCGCTTATCCGAGCACACCAGCACTGCAGGAATTTTGGCCACAGGATTGATAGACCTGCTTCGCTGGGAGATTGCGTGCGACGTCGAAGACGAGCCCGAAAAGTGGCGGCAGCACCGGGCGACGTTGCAGGCGCATCAGCCGTTTCGGGATCTGGTCTACCGCACGGTGAATAGGACGGGATCTCCGATCTACGTGCGCACGAGTGGCAAACCTTTCTTCGACGGAAACGGCAATTTTCTGGGTTACCGTGGCGTCAGCACTGACATCACGGCCATTATTCGCGCCGATCAGGCCGAACAAGACCTGCGAAAGGCACAGGCGGAGCTTGCCCATGTGACGCGCGTAACGACGTTAGGAGAACTGACAACCTCCATCGCGCACGAGATAAACCAGCCACTCGCCGCTATTCTCACCAACGCCGATGCGTGCATCGGATGGATGGCTCGCGAAGCTCCTGATCTTGCCGAAGCGCGCTCTTCAGTGGAATGGATCATCGAAGACGCGATCCGGGCAAGCGAGGTGATCCGTAGTGTTCGCGCACTCGCGAAGAAAGGCGAGATTGAGATGGTGCCGCTCGACATTAATGATGTCGTCAGGGACGTCATTGCGCTGATAACACGAGAGCTGGTGAGCCACCGGGTGACGTTGCGAACCGAGTTGACGGCCGTGCTGCCTAGGATCCTGGGTGATCGAATTCAGCTACAACAGGTGATCATCAATCTGGTAATGAACGGAATCGAGGCGATGGACGCAATTACAGACCGGCCGCGCGAACTTCTGATTAAATCATCCAAGGACGATCTGGGGCGCGTGCAGCTTGCCGTGGCCGATTGCGGCGTCGGGATCGCTGAGAAGGACGCTGACCACGTCTTGGATCCCTTCTTCACCACCAAGTCGAGTGGCCTTGGAATGGGACTTTCGATCTGCCGTTCTATCGTGGAAGCTCACGGAGGGCGGCTATCGTTTCTTCAGAAAGATGAACCGGGCGCGACCTTCCAGTTTGTCCTGCCCGTGCATAAGGAGGCCATCCAGTGACAGGACCATTTGACTCGCCAAGTGAGGGTAGCAGTGCCGAGGCCTCGACGAAGGCGATCGTCTTTGTCGTTGAGGATGACATCTCAGTGCGCCGCTCGCTTACTAATCTCTTTAAACAGGTAGGATTGGAGGCCGTTGCGTTCGGATCGGCCCGGGAAATGCTGCAGAGCACAATTCCGGACGTCCCAAGCTGTCTAGTTCTTGATGTCCGGCTGCCGGGCCTGAGCGGCCTTGACTACCAGACCGAGCTGGCCAGGTTGAACATACAAATCCCCATCATTTTCATCACCGGTCATGGCGACATTCCCATGACCGTCAGGGCCATGAAGGGAGGTGCGGTCGATTTTCTCAGCAAGCCCTTCCGCGATCAGGAACTGCTTGATGCTGTGGTTGCGGCGACCGAACGCGATCGCAAAAGACGGGAAGCTCAGCGGACCGTCGCGAACCTGCAGTCTTTATTTGAGACCTTAAGCCCGCGAGAGCAGGCGGTGATGAAACTGGTCACGGCCGGCCTGATGAACAAGCAGGTAGCCGCCGAACTTGGGCTCGCCGAGATTACCGTCAAGATCTACCGGGGTCACGTCATGAAAAAGATGCGTGCCCGGTCGCTCGCCGAGCTGATCAGAATGAGCGAGACGCTGGGGCTCCGCGCAAATCGTCCCGAACAAACGCAAGTATGATTTTACAGCTTCATCTCTCCAGCCCATCTTTCGCCGAAGGTGGCTAGTGCTTTGGCAGCCGCTGTTCCCGCGTCAGGAGGGCTCATCTTGTCCACGCCTTTGATTTCCGTCGTTGACGACGACGCCTCAGTCCGTGCGGCGACAGGGAACCTCTTAAAATCGCGTGGCTACGTCGTGCAGATATTTGCTTCGGCCGAGGCGCTCCTGCAGTCGCCGCAGTTGAACGAGATATCCTGTGTCATTACCGATGTGCAGATGTCGACTATGAGCGGGCTGGAGCTGCTGGAACAGATGCGGACGCGTGGTTACGAAGCACCTTTCATTTTCATTACCGCTTTCCCCAGCGAGCGTGTGCGCACGTCAGCCCTGGACGCGGGAGCAATTGGCTTCCTCGCCAAACCATTTGGCGGACAAGAGTTACTTAAGTGCCTCGACAGCGCACTGAAGGCATCTGGCGCCCGAGGCGATATCTGATTCCAACCTGCAGCTTGAGTTCATGTCCGATCTAAACGCTCGTGGGCGACAATCACGCCACCTGGCAACGTCTTCGCAGTCCGAACCCGGGCTTACTATAAATATGCTAGCGGCCAGCAATTTCTTGCCCGTCCACGCTTTACGGACATGGGAGGCTGCAGAACAGTCTATCCTGCGAGAGACGCTGGCACGCCAACTCGACTGATTCCACGCCAACGCTCATCGTAAGGCTGACCCAGAGCCGTCGTTGCGCTAAAGCACTTCTTAGCTCCATCTGGAGCGAGGCTATATATTCCATTGCAGAGTGCCGAGATGGCCCGGCAAGCACGAGATTGGCTGTGCAGCCCCACAGCGGTGACGATGACAACGGAGCTTCGCTCAGCAGCCCCCCCATGTATTGGGCATCCCTTTTCTGGTGAGAGCGTTCTGCACTATGCTCGTGCTCACCGCATCGTTACGTCCGTTGACGCTTGCGGGGCCCGGCTTGTCCGTTGGGCGGCCGCTTCGCTGTACATTGTTGCGACTGACTATCGTCAGGCGCCCACGCCGTTATTTCTTCGCGAGCTTCATCTGCGGAAGAGTTGTGGTCCCAGCCGTCCAACGTGCTCGGCGCCACACGTGCCGGCCAAACGGCCGGCCCCGGGGTCACAACAGGTCGTCGCCGCAGGCGAGCATTCTCAGCAATAGGCTTGTACAAGAAGCCCTACTTCCCAGGCGCGAACAATCAGCAACTGCTAAGCCAAAGGAGAACTGAGGAGAGAGCATTCTGAGTCAAACGAGGAACTCTGAGCTAAACGCCGCCGCCGCCGCAGAGAAGTGCGGAGCAGGCTAGAGAGGTGCGGGACACGCCGACCAGCACCACGTCGGCCTCGTCGAGACCTTCGACGTGCTGACCATCGTCGTGAATCATCGTGTAGTTCAAGGCGTCGATGCGCTTGAAATATTCCGCATTGAGCACGTGCTGGGCACCGACTCGGCCGGTGGTCGCCGCGCCCAGATAGGCTTCAAACAGCTGCATCACCGGACCGATGATCGACAGGCTCAGAACGTTGATCTGCTTGCACTTATCCTCGAGTCTCGCGACCAGATCCTTCTCGAGCAGGGTGAACAGCACGATCCCGGGCGCTTCCTCGATCTCATCGAGCACGCGGTCGAGCTGCTTCTGACTGCGCACCAGCGGATAGACGTGCTCGACCGGCGTCACGTTGGCGTATTGGGCCGCAACCGCGCGCGCCATCGATTTCTTCCACGAGGCCAAATGCCGGCAATTCCATGGTCACATGAAATCATCCTCATAATCGTATGTTGAAGCACTCGCTGGCATCTCGACTTTACGGTCTTGGCTGTCGTCAGCTTTGCGAAGATACCGCGAAGCGGTGCCTTCTCGCTGCCACTTGCCGTCGCCATTCCTCACCCACTTGTCTGACTTCACTGGGTCGAGAACCATGTTATCGGCGTCAACCTCGACGAACCCCATCTTTGCAGCACGGGCTCTTGCCTCCGGATTAGCCGGACGCAAATTCAGCAGTGGCCGTTCACCGGCCATTCCAAGTTGATGCTCGAGCAGAATATCGCCGGCGTTCTCGACAAGAGGATGAACGACCTGGAGATCTACAGTGGCGGTCGTCCCAGGTCGCCCGGGAAACAGCTCCTGCCACTTTTCCACGTCAAAATTCGTCATGCTGTCGCCCCCTTCCATTCGAAGAAGACCGACACTCTTGTTTCCTAATTGATAGCTGAAGTATCGCGCATTTACAGAATCTTGAGTTGTTCCATACTCCTCAGCAACCTCTGCAGTTCGCGCCGCTTTCTGAGAGACGAAGTCCGAATATTCTTGTGGGTTATCGGCGATTTTCCTGATTTCGTCGCTGTGATAGCCCTCTGCTGCTTTTCTGAACGACCTCTTATCGATCTCTACGACAGGCGGGCTTGAATCAAGCCAATAGGGCCGTGCTGCCGAAGTCGAAGTACCGCTGGAGTTTGGCGGGGCTAAGCGCAGTTGCCGAAACGCATCCGCGAAAGTGTCTGCGTCGTTTTGCTCATCAGCCTCGTCAAGGGGAGAGGATGTGAAATAAGACGAGCCATTGATCCGATTATACATGGCAATTGGTACTCCGGTCGGACATGCAGTTTCCACGTCTAGTTCAGGCTTGCTAGGCCATGCGGCGCAGATAGGGACTCGGGCTTACCAAAACCTGACGTGATGCTGTTGGCCGCCCTCACGTTAGCGGACACAGGACCTGCTTCTAATGGAACGGCGGCGCGCTCGCCCACTGCCATTCACTAGGTCGGATGAGAAGCGAGCAGTGCGAGGATCCGCCTCCATTGGGAACGGTCGATTGACCATTCACCTGCGGACGCCAATCAGATCCTTCCCATAGATCGCGATACTATGCAGAACGGCATTGTAGAGCGCGTGCTTCATGACGACTGCATCGCGACCGTTCAATCCCAGATACGGCTTGGAGCATCATTAGGCCAACAAGCCTGGAACTCTTGGCATCCTGTGGCGGATTGCAACGCCTCCTGAACGGCTTCGCCAGCACATTGCAAGCCCAGAGGCATCCCGCGCCGCCGCTAGGGTGACCAGTCCTACTACACCAAGGCGGGCTGACGGTAGTATCGGTTGAGGTTGCACGACCGCACGGCAGCTACCAGCGACTTCGGATTGGGAACTCGTCGAGATCCATCTCGATACCCAACACTGCAGCCTCATTCCACAGTGACCGATTTTGCGAGATTACGCGGCTGATCGACGTCCGCGCCGCTTACGACGCCGGTATGGTAAGCCAAGAGCTGGACCGGAATGGCATAGACCATCGGCGTAAAGCTTGCGACCATTGTCGGCAGAACGATGGTCACGAGCGTGTCCACCGTCGCTTCCGAAGCGCCCTTCGCATCGGTGATCAGGATGATCTTGCCGCCCCGAGCCGCCACTTCTTGCATGTTCGAAATGGTCTTCTCGAAAACGCCGTCGTAAGGCGCGATCACCACCACAGGCATAGCCTCATCGACGAGTGCGATCGGCCCGTGCTTGAGCTCGCCGGCGGCATAACCTTCTGAGTGGATGTAGGAAATTTCCTTCAGCTTGAGCGCGCCCTCCAACGCCAGAGGCGCCGATGTGCCACGACCGAGGTAGAGTGCGGCCCTAGCGCCGGCGATATAGCGCGCGAGCTTCTCAATCTGCGGCTCGACCAACAAGGCCGCAGCAATCAACCGCGGCATCTCGATGAGCTCTTGCACGAGCTTCGATTCATCGATTTCAGACAGCTTGCCTCGCTCTCTCCCTGCTGCGATGGCAAGCACCGCCAGTACCATCAGCTGGCAGAGGAATGCCTTGGTGGAAGCGACGCCGATTTCTGCCCCCGCCAGCGTCGGCAGAACGGATTCGCTCTCGCGCGCAATCGTCGACGTCGGGACATTAACGACAGATATCGTGTGCAGGCCCTGGCCCTTGGCGTATCGCAACGCAGCTAGTGTGTCGGCGGTCTCGCCCGATTGCGAGATGACGATCGCAAGATCGCCCCGGCGCAGAGGCGCCTCCCGGTAGCGGAACTCAGAGGCTACATCTATCTCGACAGACAAACGCGACAGCCGCTCGAACCAGTATTTCGCGATGTGGCCGGCGTAGCTTGCCGTGCCGCACGCAGTAATTGAAATGCGCTCAATGGAATTGAAGTCGAACGGCAACGCGAACGGCAGCGCTACCCGTTTGGCCGCCAGATCGAGATAATGCGCCAATGTCTTGCCGACAACTGTCGGCTGCTCGTGGATTTCCTTAGCCATGAAGTGGCGATAATTCGCCTTGTCCGCAAGGAGAGACGATACATCAGACTTTGATGTTTCTCGTGGGACGACAGAGCCGTCTGTACCATAGATCACGCACGTCGCGCGTGTAAGCACGACCCAGTCACCGTCCTCAAGATAAGTAATGGTATCGGTCAAAGGCGCGAGCGCGAGCGCATCAGATCCTAAGTACACTTCACCGTTACCATGTCCGATCGCAAGGGGCGACCCTTTGCACGCACCGATCAAAAGGTCGTCGTGCCCCTTGAAAAGGAATGCCAACGCGAAGGCACCGCGCAAGCGCGGCAACGACGCCTGCACCGCATCCTGCGGTGAGTAGCCATTTTTGAGGTAGAATTCGACGAGATGCACCACAACCTCGGTGTCCGTCTCTGAGTAAAACTCGGCTCCATTTCGTTCCAGCTCCGCTCGCAGCTCGCGGAAATTCTCAATGATCCCGTTATGCACGACCGCGACATTTTCCGTCGCATGCGGATGAGCATTGCTCTCGGTCGGCTTTCCATGAGTCGCCCAGCGGGTGTGACCGATGCCGCTTTGACCTGCAGGGGGACTGTAGCTCAACTGCTCCTCAAGGTTTCTCAGCTTACCTTGAGCGCGGCGGCGCTCGATACGGAGACCTTCTAGAGTCGCGAGACCCGCTGAGTCGTAGCCTCGATATTCCAGTCGCCTGAGCGACGCAACTAACTGCCCAACGACCGGACCACGTCCCAAAATGCCAATAATTCCACACATATTAATCCATGCAGCCCAAGTTCGAGGAGTCCGGCGTCCGCGCTATAGGAGCCCGTGATAGAACTCGCTTGCCCGATAACAACGGGTTGTTCGGAATCTTCCGCGGCCGTCTTTATCGCATCCCCATTCGCCCGCGTGATTTAGATCTCTTTCAGCCATCATTGTTCGTCGGCTTCATTCCACCCTTTGGCTATCTAGTCGAATGACGCTGCGACGGGATCGCCAACACCGTGACCGCCTCGACGAGAGCCAAACGTGCAGTTGCGCATGCAGGGCGACATCCAGCTTGGCACAAACAGCCTCCCCCTTACTGATGAGCCATCTCACGACTCTCACTTCTAAGTCTCCAAAAAGAAATGAGCAGCGATACTGGCCTACCGGATGAAGTTGATCCGGCAACAACTGCGTCGATGCTCAGGATCGACTCCTCGATAGGGGTCACGTTTCGTCTCGGCTTCTCTCCATTTCAGGCAGAAAAAAGAACGCTGCCCACATCCTCTACATGGTCCGCTGGTGATATACCTGCGCAGCGGCTCTAGCTTGAATTATCCAGTTCTCCCGGGAACAAATTTCCGGCGCGGACTTTAAGAGACTTGTCATACTCGGACTGAGGCAACTTACGTTCGGTCAAGATTAAAAGATCGGCGTCGAAGCTCCATTGTACTAACGTAAACTTTCGATATCGAAACGTTCGACGGTCTATACCAACGTTTGCCAGTCCTTTGTCTTGCGTCGGCTGTGCATCGCCTACTGCAAACCTGATATTAGGGAACGGCGTGGATTATAATTTTATGCCGACAGATAAGACGGGTTCTTCTATTCGGAAGCCGCAACCCCGCCGCTCCTCTGCGCCCCGATGAGAGCGCGCGGATCCATACATGCTCGTGAGGATCGATAAGGCTCACAGATGGACGGCATCTGTCTCGTTGGCGACATAGCCAGGCGGCAAGCGCGCCCGGGCGGGCGTACCGGCGCTTACAATTCATCTCACCTGCCTCGGATCATCGCCGTTGCGACGTGGCCTGATTTTCATCTCTTAAGATCGATGTGTCGGAATAAGTCAGTCCACCTATAAATCAATGTATATGGTGTGTATTTCTTCATGAGGTGTATGACAGGGGCTAACGATCGCGCTCCTTTAGTTAAGATTGTAGCGCGCGTGCGCATCTCGATTTTCGGGAAGCGACTAGGCAACGGTTCTTCAGAGCGAACTCTTTCCGGCGCAACGAAGCGAGATCATGGCGGCTCACAATCCAAACCGGCGCGTGGCGATGATCACCGGCGTCACCGGGCAAGATGGCGCATATCTCGCCCAGCATTTGCTAGGTCTCGGCTACACCGTGCATGGGGTCAAGCGCCGGTCGTCCTCCTTCAACACCGCGCGCGTCGATCATCTCTACAAGGACCCGCACGCCGCCGATGTGCCGTTCCTAATGCACTATGGAGACATGACCGATTCGTCCAACCTGATCCGGCTTGTGCAGCAAATTCGGCCGACCGAAATCTATAATCTGGCCGCACAGAGCCACGTCCAGGTCGGTTTCGAGTGCCCGGAATACACCGCCAATGCCGACGCGATCGGTGTGCTGCGCCTGTTGGAAGCTATCCGCATCCTCGGCATGGAAAAGGAGACGCGCTTCTACCAAGCCTCAACCTCCGAGCTTTACGGCCTCGTGCAAGAGGTGCCACAGAAGGAAACCACGCCATTTTATCCGCGTTCGCCCTATGGCGTCGCCAAGCTCTATGGCTACTGGATTACGGTGAACTACCGTGAGGCCTACGGTATGTTCGCGAGCAACGGCATCCTGTTCAACCATGAGAGTCCCATCCGCGGCGAGACTTTCGTGACCCGCAAGATCACCCGCGCAGTCGCCGGCATCGAGGTCGGCCTCGAGAACAAGCTCTATCTCGGAAATCTCGACGCCAAGCGCGACTGGGGCCATGCCCGCGACTACGTCGAAGGCATGCACAGGATCCTGCAGGTGGACGAGCCCGGTGACTTCGTGCTTGCGACCGGCCAGACGCGGTCTGTCCGCGAGTTCGTCGAGCTGGCGTTTGCCGAGGTCGGGCGCAGCATCGAATGGCATGGCAAGGGCGTCGAGGAGGTCGGCGTCGATAAGGCTTCTGGCAAGACCCTGGTACAGGTCGATCCGACCTATTTCCGTCCGACCGAGGTCGATCTCCTGATCGGGGACGCCAGCAAGGCGCGCGCGAAACTCGGCTGGGCGCCGAAAACGTCGTTCTCGCAAATGGTGAAGGAAATGGTCGCCAGCGATCTCGTCCAAGCCAGACAGGACGCAGCAAATGGCAAGCGCGGCGTTTGAGCTGAAAGGCAAGACGGTTTTCGTCGGCGGCCATCGCGGCATGGTCGGCGCAGCGCTGATGCGCCGGCTGGCACGCGAGCACGTCCATCTCTTGACGGTGTCGCGAAGCGAGGTTGACCTGCGCGACCAAGCCGCGGTGACTGCCTGGTTTGGAGCGAAGAGGCCGCAGGCCGTGTTCCTCGCCGCTGCCAAGGTCGGCGGCATCGTCGCCAACAACACGCTGCGCGCCGAGTTTCTCCACGACAACCTCGCAATATCGAGCAACGTGATCCAGGCGGCCCATGCCAACAGATGCGAGAAGCTGATGTTCTTCGGCTCCTCCTGCATCTATCCACGCTTGGCGCCGCAGCCGCTGCGAGAGGATTCGATGCTGACCGGCCCCCTGGAACCGACCAACGAGCCCTATGCAATCGCCAAGATCGCGGGCATCAAGATGGCCGAGGCCTATCGCAGCCAGTACGGCGCCGATTTCATCAGCGTGATGCCGACCAATCTATACGGCCCAGGCGACAATTATCACCCACAATACAGCCACGTCATGGCCGCGCTGATCCGCCGCTTCCACGAGGCCAAGATTGCGGGCCGCAGCAACGTCGTGGTGTGGGGTACCGGCAAGCCGCGCCGCGAATTTCTCTACGTCGACGATCTCGCTGACGCCTGCATCCATTTGATGAAGACCTATTCCTCGCCAGAACCGGTCAATATCGGCACCGGGGAGGACATCAGCATCGCCGAGTTATCACTCATGGTTGCGGCCGCCGTCGGCTTTCGCGGAGAGATCAGCTTCGACACGTCGCGCCCGGACGGAACGCCGCGCAAGCTGCTCGACGTCAGTCGGCTGTCCGGGCTCGGCTGGCGCGCCACCACCTCGCTCAAGGACGGCATTCAGCTGGCATACCGGGCCTTTCGCGCTGAGAGCGATTGACGGCACAAGAGTGATCGGCTTGTTCTCGAAAAGGAAGCCTGCATCACGGATTAGAGGATCCCCACCAACGGTCCGAATGGCAGGCCGAGCCCTTCGCGATGATTGGTAAGTCTACCTTTTTATCAAGAGAGCACCATTGTGTTTTGCCCCCTCCCCGAGGTCGAGCTTGGTTCCGAAGCCGTGAATTTGCGGCGCCGCTTCGCCTGAGCAGCCAGCAGCGGACCACCGACGTGTTCTTCTCAGACCAGATGAGGCGCCCAGCTCGGCACCAAGTGCGCGAAGATCTCGATGCGCCAGGAAACGTGAAGCGGTCCTAGGCTCCTTCGCGCGCCCCACGGAGCAAACCCGGATTGATTTGATGTGTCATTGCCTGGCCATCTCGGCATCAGCAGCGCCGGTGAGGTCGAGCTCGGCGAGGTTCGCGCAGTCGGCGCTCGCGTCGCCACGGTGATCGGACGCGATCGCGACATAGAGCGCTGGAAGCACGAATAGCGTGATCAGAGTGCCCACAGACATGCCGGCGGCGAGGACGAGCCCGATCGAGAAGCGGCTCGCCGCGCCAGCTCCCGTTGCAGTCAACAAGGGTATGAAGCCCGTGACCATCGCCGCCGTGGTCATCAAGATTGGGCGCAATCGGACGCGTGCCGCCAACTCTATAGCCGAGCGACGGTCAAATCTCTCCTTGAGCTGCAGCTCATTGGCGAACTCAACCATTAGGATGCCGTGCTTAGAAATCAACCCAACAAGGGTCAACAGTCCAATCTGGGTGTAGATGTTCATGGTCGCCCAGCCGAAGAATGGCGGAATCAACGCGCCGACCATTGCCATCGGCACGCTGATCATGATGATGAGCGGATCGCGCAGACTTTCGAACTGCGCCGAAAGCACCAAGAATATGATGATGAGTGCAAATGCAAATGTAATGGCGAGTTGATTACCCTCTTGCACATACTGGCGCGCGTCGGCCAGGAAGTCGTGGCTGAAGCCTGCGGGCAGTTTCTTCGCCTGGGCTTCCAGGAAATCCACAGCCTGTTCGATCGTGACGCCGGGCATCGGCACGGCCTGAAAAGTCGCGCAGTTGAGCTGGTTGTAGTGGGTGAGCGCGTTCGGATCGGTGGCGGTCTCGACGGAGACCACGGTAGACAGCGGAAGCATTGAGCCGGTCGCGGTCTTTACGTAATAGCTCCCGATTGCCTGCGGCACCAGGCGTTCCCCTCGGGGAACCTGCGGGATCACCTGGTAAGAGCGGCCCTGCAAATTGAAGCGGTTGACATAGTTTCCCCCAAGCAAGGTGGCAAGCGCATTGCCTATAGTCTGCATGGTGATGCCAAGCTCGTTAGCCTTAGATCGATCAACCTTGATTCGTACCACCGGCTGGTTGAACTCGAGGTCGGAGTCGCTCACCATGAACAGGCCGCTCTTACGCGCGGCATCCTTCAGCTTTGACATCTGCTCGTAGATGGATTGGAAGCCAAGGGTCGAATTGATCACCATCTGCACTGGTAGCCCGTCCGAACCGCCCGGAAGCGGAGGCAAGCTAAAGGCAAACGCGTTGATGCCTTCGATTTTTGACAGCTCGGCCTGGACAAGGGACTTCAGTACAATCGATGATCGCTTGCGCTCGTCCCACGGCTTGAGCAACATGCCGGCTAGGCCACTCTGCTGGCCGCTAACGCCATTGAGCACGAAGCTCAAGTCAGTCTCTGGAAATTTCTGGAACGCGTTTTCGAGCTTGGTGCCGTAATAGTCGAGGTAGTCGATATTGGCGTATTTCGGCGCCTTCGTTAAAGCGAATACGATCCCTTGATCCTCCTCGGGGGCGAGTTCTTTGGAAGTGTGCATATAGAGAAAGCCGACGAGGCCAAGCATGGTTAGCGCAAACAGGCCCGTAACCGGTCGATAGTCAAGCGAGCGGTCGAGCTTGCGGCCATACCACTGTGTCATGGCGCCGAACCCACGGTTCACAAATCTTGCAAACCGTCCCCCCTCGGCGCGCTTCAGGAGGAGCGAGCACATCATCGGCGATAGCGTCAAAGCGATCACGCCCGAGACGATCACCGCTCCCGCTAGCGTAAACGCGAACTCGCGGAACAGCGCACCGGTGAGGCCGCCCAGAAATCCGATTGGGGCATATACCGCAGCCAAAGTAATCGTCATGGAAACAACGGGGCCGACGATCTCGCGCGCTCCCGCTGTGGCAGCCTTTCGGGGCGTTGCACCTTCTTCTAAATGGCGGTGAATGTTCTCCACCACCACAATCGCGTCGTCGACTACGAGACCGATAGCGAGAACCATTGCAAGGAGGGTCAAGAGATTGAATGAAAACCCCAGCAACAGCATCATGCTGCAGACACCAACGAGCGACAACGGAATAGTGATAATAGGAATGATGACCGAGCGCAGCGAGGCCAGGAACAGGAAGATCACTAGCACAACGACCACGACGGCCTCAATGAGCGTCTTCTCAACTTCATCGATCGATGATTGAATAAATTTGGTGGAGTCGTAGGCTACTTTCATCCTCAGTGACGGCGGCAGGTTACGCTCGATTTCCGGAAACAGCCCTCGAACGCCTCGCGCTATGTTTAGAGGATTTCCTTGCGGGCTCGCCTGCACGCCGACAAAGACCGCGTGCTCGCCGTTCATCGCGACACTAATGTCAGCAGTCTGCGCGGCAAGCTCCACTACCGCAATGTCCTCCATGCGCACAAAGCCACCGTCATTGGCCTTCACGATCATGCGCTTGAAATCTTCAACACTCCGCAGATCCGTATTTGCCGTGACATCGGAGATAGTGAAATGGCCCTTGATCTGGCCCGCCGCGGCCTGGAAGTTGTTAGCGGCGATTGCAGCCGAAACTTCAGCCGGCGACACGCCGTGCCCAGCCATTTTCGCAGTATCGAGCCATAGCCGCATCGCAAAACTCTGGCCGCCCAGAATGTCTGCCGCAGCAACGCCGTCGACCGTTGAAATAACCGGTTGCACGACGCGTGAGAGATAGTCGGAGATCGCACTTGCCGCCAGTTCCTCGCTGGAGAAGGCGATGTACATGACAGCAGTCTTCTGACCCGTCGACTTCGTGACGACTGGATCGTTTGATTCCTTCGGGATCAGGTATTTGACTGAGTTGACCTTGGAGAGCACCTCCGTGAGCGCTTCGTTGGGATCGAAATTGAGCTTGATGTAGACTTTGATGGTCGAAGCACCAAGCACAGACGAGGAACTAATGTAGTCAACGCCCTCGGCGGACGCGACTGCCTGCTCCAGGGGAGAGGTGATGAACCCCTGGATCATGTCGGCCGAAGCGCCAGGATAGGAAGTCGTAATATTGACGACCGTATTAGATAGCTTGGGATATTGCCGGATCGGCAGTACGGTGGCCGCGCGCAAGCCGATCAGCAAGATCAAGGAACTGACGACGATAGATAATACCGGACGTTTGATGAAAAGCTCGGTAAATGCCATATCGACTCATGTTTCAAGAGTGGGATGCAAATTCGCCGCAACTTATAAAGCGGCAATGATCACCAATGCTGCGGCTGTGCTAGAGCCCCCGGTATGAGGGACGCGCTATCGGCTACTCTAAGATCTCACGTGCTCGCGGATGCGGACGCCCTATCCTTCGCTTCCATGTTCGTCGCTCGAGTGAATGCGCTCTGATGGCTGATCCCCATCTCAGTGATGGGCACCTGCTATAAAGCCCCTCGTCTTCTTAAGTGCAATCGGCCGAAGGTCCGGACTCAAGACTCGTCGCAACACCTGATTGGCACTCAACGAATTATAGCGAGGCAGCAGCTCAGGTTTCGCACTGACCCGCAGACCAAATGATCGAGGTTCGACGTCGAAAGTACAGACGACCTGACGGGTGCTCAACTCTACAAAGGTAAATGGGTGATATAGTCTGGGCTGTAAAGCACTATACCAAGGTTTGTCGAATTGATCGCTGATCGCCGTAGAGCAAAACTCGTGATGTTGCCGGACACAAAGTTTAGGTCCCACAATATTCCGTACGCACCTGCTACCTATCGCTTCGCTAAGTCGCTGAACAAGATCGCCTCGGAGTCGGCCCTCCGCTACCAGCTCGACGCGCCTTTCGGAGATGCTTTGAGCATTTCTTGCCGCTCAATATGCTGCGAACCGTTTAGCCACGCATTGCGCTACCGAGTTGGCAACCCCAGTAGGACGTTGTCGATCAGCCGCGTTGAGCCAACGTAGGCTGCCGCACAAAGCGCCGCGGGGCGCCGCAGTGGACTATCGGCAGTTTTGAGCGTGTCACCGTCGACAAGTTCAAGATACTGCAGTCTGTCAACCGCCTCTAAATGCCCCTTGGCGACCGCAATCGCTTTTCTACGTTGCGCTCTCCCGAGCGAAATTCGTCGAGCGCCGCGGATAGTCCACGATTGATCGCAAGGGCCCGCTGACGCTCTTCTTTGCTCAGATAGCGGTTGCGACTGCTCATTGCGAGCCCATCCTGTTCGCGAACGGTTCGTACAGTGACCATCTCGATCGGGAGATTGAGATCAATTACCATGCGACGCACGACTGCGCATTGCTGAAAATCCTTCTGCCCAAAAAACGCGACATCGGGCTGCACCATGTTGAACAACTTGCATACGACGGTCGCGACACCGCGAAAATGTCCAGGCCTGAAGACTCCGCACAGAGGTTTGGCGAGGTCGCCCGGTTCAACGAAGGTTTCGAAATGGCTCGTATAGACCTCCTGTGTATCCGGCGCGAAGAGGATCGCAACACCGCCATCACGGCACAGTCCCTCATCACGTAAAAAGTCGCGCGGATAGCTACTGAGATCCTCGTTTGGTCCGAACTGAGTGGGGTTGACGAAGATGCTGACGACGGTGACGTCGCATTGCGCCTGGCTCGCCGCGATCAGCGCCAAGTGGCCATCGTGGAGATAGCCCATTGTCGGCACCAATCCGACCCGTTGATCGGCACCGCGGGATTTTGCGAGAGTACGGCGAAGTTCAGCGACCCTCGTGATTGTTTGCATGTGGAGCTCTATATCAAGTTGGGTTGGAGGGCGCCCAGTTGGTAATTGCTTCTTCGACGCCTTCGGGAAGCCTATAGGACTCTTGCGGTCCCGGGAATGCACCACCGCGGACATCCGCGGCCCAGCGCGAAAGCGCATCATGCAACTGCTGAAAGCCTTCTGCATAGGCGCGAACGAATTTGGGGCGATGACCTCCAGTGAGGCCCAGCACGTCGTGAAACACGAGTACCTGGCCTGAACAGTCCGGGCCGGCGCCGATCCCGATCGTCGGTATTGTCAAGGATTTGGTTACTCGAGCAGCAAGCTCGGCCGGAATGCCCTCCAATACCAAAGCGAAACAGCCGGCCTCCTGCAGACGGTGAGCGTCATCGAGCAAACGCAACGCTTCATCCGCTGTCCGACCCTGCACTTTAAAGCCCCCCATGACGTTGACGCTCTGGGGCATAAGACCGAGATGACCCATCACAGGAATCTCGCAATCGACGAGGGCCCGTACCATCTCGATTCTCTTGCCACCGCCCTCGAGTTTCACCGCAGCTGCGCCTCGCTGCAGGAATCCGCCGGCATTGCGTATGGTTTCCTCGACGCTGACGTGGAAGCTAAGAAATGGCATATCGGCGACAAGTAAAGCACGAGGCTTGCTGCGTACCACGGCTTCCAGATGATGGTTCATCATCGCAACGCTCACTGGAAGCGTATTTTCGAATCCAAGGCAAACGTTACCCACACTGTCGCCGACGAGAATGATGTCGACGGACGGATCCGCGATACGCGCCGCAACCGCGTCGTAGGCAGTCGTCATGACGAGACGCCGAGCGTCCTGCTTCCACTGCTGCAGCATGGGAATTGTGATGCGATCGATCGGCTGCTCGGAAACGTGGCTCATTTGGACCTCAGTTCGATTTTGCGGTGCGAATGTGGCAAAGCTTGAACTCCGCTTAACTCGCCGACGATTTGGAAGTCATAGCTACCCACACCGTTCGAAATGATCGAATATGCCGGGCGATCAGTAGTCTGGTTGCTGCGAAACGCAAGTGAACCTCTTCCGCTTCAACTCAACTAATTTGCTGCTCATCCAAGAAGGAGAACAGCAAACAATGAGTTGGTCACGGGATTGGCAGATCCGCGCAACAGCAGCGTTGAGAGCACAGCAACGCGAGCGCCTACGCTGAGAAATGCTTAGCAGCGTATACTGTTCTCATTTGAAGAACGTTCAGCCTTCCGCACACACGGTACTTCCTTACGGAGCGTGGAGGAAAATTGTCAACTTGCGGAAGAGAAAAAGAAATCGACGGCTCAAAAATGGCCCGCGGATGGATGAAAATCCCTTTGGTTGCGCCATCATCGCCGGGAGACTTACTTGGGTTGTCTGTTGGGTATGCGGGCGTGGGTCGGCCTCCGCCGATTCGCCGACCGGCTGCCGCGGTCGGCGACCTATCCGGTCCGGTCTAGAGCAGCTCATCGGCTGGATCGACGATGTGCAGTGTAGAATTCCTTGAGGTCCGCCGAGGTGACGCAATACTGCGGCGTGACTAAGATCGTGTTTCCAAGCCAGCGCAGCAGCAGATCTCGATCGCTAAAGAGCCCCTATGAAGCTTGGTGCCGATTTGCTCGAGGCCCAGGCGTTCGCACGCTTTGCGGGAAGCAGAGGTTCGTAGCAGGGTCCGTTGTCGGTCGTGACCTGCTGACCTTGACGCCGATGCTTGTGGCGTCGCCGCCTTGAGGAGGGCCGCGGCGCAGCCCTGCCACTCGCTTCGCCTCGCTGAACGTATTTCGGGAGGCATCCTCGTTCAGACGTCAACATAATCCCGGCCAGGTTCTTCGCCGCGTACCCGGAGGCTGCTCTTTCGAGTCCGACCACCATTGATCGATGGTCTACACGGTTGGACTTGCCCATCTTTTTGATAGCGACGTGTCAGCTCACCGGGACGTTCACGTCCATAGCGCCGCACCGGCTCGGCCGGGTCAAGCCGCGCAATCGGCGTGGCGCGGCCGTCGCACTCCGAATTCGGCGCGTGTGGCAGGCAGAGCTTGGCGTTGAAAGAGCCTTGTAGAGCGATCACGCTCCATCGACGCCTGCCCCTGCGGAACGCTTGACCCACTTGGTGACGGTCTTGGCCGAGCTATTGAATTGCAGCGCGGCTGGCCTTTGTCAGGCCACTACGACCCCCCTCGGCACCATGGCTTCCCGATCTTTCGGCGTCAGAGCCGCGTCCTTATGGGTGCCTATCGATCCTCCACGAGCGGGCTAAAGCTTCGCCAAGTTCAGCTTCCTCGTTCACGAGAGGTTGGACCACTTACCGAAAGCTCACACTAGTGGTCTCACAGACATGCTACCCGAACCGGCTGACACCCATGCGCCCCCTCTAAAAGCGCGCGTATGCGCGCAGCGATCTGCCGTGCTTCCTTCGGCCGCAGGTCGGGTTTTATGCAATCGAGTATGGCTAGCATTGCCTGAACTTCATCCATGTTCAATGTGGCGAGCTTGCGATCTGATAGTCCCAGAGACTTATCGGCGGCACGGACCTGATTGGCTACAAGCACCGCAAGCGCTTGCGACCGCAGGGACGTGATATGCTGCTCGAATATGTGCATTTTTGCCCTGTAGCTGCCCTATGGGCATGGTGTCGCAAGCGCTGGTGGCCAACCCGGTCACAAAGACTGGGGCTGGCCACCTTTGCTCCCATGAGGCTCAAATTCTCAAGGGCGACCTAGTTATATCTTCGAGAAGCAACGAAGGGCACCTACCAAAATAGATCGGTCCCATCTCATCGGCGATTCTTTAAGCTGGGTCTTTACCTTGAACCAATTGGAGACACCAGCATGACCCGACACGTGGGCGTTCCTAGAAAACCGTGCATAAAAAACAATGACAGGCCAAACGCACATGAGAGGCGCAAGAATGTTGGCAGAGTAAGTCCAGACGAAGCGCGATAGAATCAGTCCATTGAGAAGATTATCCGAGACCTTGAAAGCCGCGACGGGGAGCACCGCGTTGAAGAATCGGACGACGCTGTCGGCATCGTCGTCGCCACACACGGCAGACACAATTGCATCAAGACAACAGCGGACTGGATTTAGCCAGGCAATCTCCTTTCCCTTCCTGAGTGTTGGCGAAGATTGATCGGAAGCAGTGCGGGCGCGACTCGGCGCCGCTTGGTTGCGCTGGAGCAGACGCTGTCCCTACCCCGCCCGCACTGCCAGTTGAACTTAGCAGAACTTCAATCAGCGCTTTTCCCCGACGCATACACAGGGGGAGCGCTTTCCCTGCCACCCAGCTAACTGCTCCAAACTGAGCTTCAAGCGGCGCAAGAAGCTGATTGCTTGCAGAACGAGCAAAATCGGCAGAAGGAGAACTAACCCGCGAGTTGGAAGCATTGCGGGCGCGCTCGGCGCCTGGGGCATCATGAGGCACTATCCTGCCGCATCCGCAGTGCAATGAGCTTAACGGAAGCGTGACTCGGCACATGGTGGTCCTTCAGCTCATGCGCTGTCCCCGCCACGCCCCCGTTAAACCCAACGATTCTTTATCGGGGCTGGCTTACCGAAAGCTGACAGACCTGCACAATTTACAAAACGAAAGGCGACCCATGTGGGCGGGCCGCTTGCCGTTGGCAGCGATATCGCCGTTTACGCCTCAGATAACAGTCATTCGGCGCGCTTGCGATCAGCGGCACCCGCATTGAGACTACGCGCCGGATTGACACTCAGCCAATCCACTGCACGTTTGATGACTGATCGGCCGTATGACCTCACGCCCCCTGGCTCGTGGGCTCTTCGACCATGCAGGATTGGCCATTCGGATTGCGCATCAGTTGCTCTCGAATTTGAATACGTCGCGCCGCTTACCGGCTCGTGCTCCACGCTGGGTTCGCGTGGGGAGGACGATTGGGCTCCGATTCGTCAAAATGCTTAATGAGCTCGATCAGCCTATCTCCCAGTAATGCGCGAAAACTAGACGCAATTAGCGAGTTCGAGAGAAAGCAGCGCGGATGCGACTCGGCGCCGATGTCCACCGGGGAGGTGGATAAATGCGCTATCTGCCGCATCCGCTTCGCCGGAACGCTAGTCAGCCTCGGGGATCACAAGGCTAACCCGCCCGGCTTTCCCGTGAGGCCCGCCGCCTCAGGGTACAGTGGGACTTTAGCGAGAGAGCGGCCTCGGGTGACCTACCAGCATTGGTAGTCATGCACAGCACGGCGGCGCAAATGGGCAAGCACACCACGTTGAACCACCTTGCATGAAGGCAGCACGCTTCGCGCCGGGTTCGGCGGTATCGGCCGCTCCGTAACGCCGTTATCCAGAGCGTCTCTGCGGATAAGCACTGGAGCTCCCTCACTACGCCGCGGCCTTTGTCGGGCCGATATAGCTCCCGGCGCTGTTCGCCATTCTGGCGAGCTTCTCGTTGCCCAGCGCCTCTACGCGCCCCTTGCTTTGCGAGAGACCAAGGTGTGGCAACCACGGCTTCCGGCGGCGAGCGTTCGCTTCGAGGCGTTTGTCCCTCGGGCTAGCGTCTGCGGCAGGCTTCCTGCTGTTTATGGAGCGCAGTTGCGCGATGAAGTTCGCGGCGAACAGCTCGATGTCAGGCAGAGCCTTTGATTTTTTAGAGAGGCGCAAGCGTCTGCATGCTTTTCTTTCACTAAGCATCGGTCAATTCCTTCTCTCGCGAGCGACCAAACGGGTTCCCGTTCCCAAAGATGAAACCACACGAGCAACGCCATGACGGGCTATGCGTGCCGCAATGCAGTCGCGCCTTTCAGTCAGCGCGTGGCTCCGAATTCCCGCAGGATCCTTCGCGATGGACCCCGAGAATTCGCGCGGCCTCAACCTGTGAGGCTGCGAGGCGATCAGCGTTGATGTTATCTGTGCTCAGCATAGCTTTGAAATTCGCGTCTGCCGGTTCGTCAACGGCATGCCACCATTTTGCTTCGCCGAGACACGGCGGAACAACTCGCAACATTGGAAAGCGTGAATGTGCGGGATCGGCTGCGAAAATACGCGCGGAAGAGAAGTGCTGCCGCCGTCGTCGAGCGACCTGCCATGATCTGTTCGGCGAGGACGATCGGAAAGGACCTTGTAGCTGCGCAATGCTCAGGTAGACCATCTGATTTGCGCGTTTGCCTCTTCGCTCTCGCCAAAAATCTCGACTCATCTGCGATATCTAGTACGCGCGGCAAAGATTCCTCGCCTGCCGAACCGCAATGGGCGGCGTTTGGCGCACCAGCATTGGGCCTCCTCTGCAGCTTAAGCGAGGTCAAGGAAGCTATGACCTATCGGATCTAAGAGGGCGCAAAAGACGTCGCTGATCGAGATCAGAGAAACCGTCCATGGTGACAAAAGCGATCTCAGCGGCGCTCCGGCATGGGCAGCCGCCTCGACTCATGCTGACGCTTGCCAAGGAACGTGTCCGTCCGCTATGCAGCAGATCGCGAAAGCATCGTACGCCTCCGTTGACAGCCGCCTTGTTTGAGGGAGGCGAGCGCTGCAGGTCCTAGGGGTAATCCTAGGAGAAGCGCTATGACGATTTCGCGGGCAGAGGTGATCACATCCGTCGAGCGGCGGCGGCGGTGGTCGCGAGATGAGAAGGAACGACTAGTTGCCGCATCGCTCGCGCCCGGAGCCACTGTTTCCGAGGTGGCTCGCATGGCCGGCCTTCATGTGAGCCAGCTGTTCAGGTGGCGCAAAGAGTTTTGCAAGCGCGGTGAGACGAGTATGGCGCCGTTCGTGCCAGTCGAGATCGGACCGTCTGTGCCGCCGCGGGACCTGACCGAAGTGCCGTTGACGACGGCGCCGGCGCGTCGACGGAGGAGCCAGGGCATCATCGAGATTGATCTGGGTAGCGGACACCGCATCCGGGTCGATGGCGAGGTTGATGGAGACGCGCTGCGTCGCGTTGTCGATGCCCTGGTGCGCCGATGATCCCGGTTCCGACCAGCGCGCGAGTGTGGCTCGCGACAGGCTACACCGATATGCGCAGAGGCTTTCCGTCGTTGGCACTCCAGGTGCAGGAGGTGCTGCACAAAGACCCGCTCAACGGTCATCTGTTCGTCTTCCGTGGTCGCCGCAGCGATCTTGTGAAGATGATCTGGCACGATGGCCAGGGAGCATGCCTGTTTACCAAAAGACTTGAGAGAGGAAGGTTCATCTGGCCATCGGTTGCCGGTGAATCAGTCACGATCTCGCCGGCGCAGTTGAGCTATCTGTTGTCAGGGATCGATTGGCGCAACCCACAAGAAACCCAGCGTCCAACGCGGATCGGATAGCGTTTTATGTTTGAATCTGCGGCTTGATCTGATTCACTGGCTTCATGATGTCGAAGCCGGACGATCTTCCATCGGACCTTGCGAGTGCCCTGGCGGCGCTGCAGGCCGAGCGTGAGGCGCGGCTACACGCCGAGGCGGTGGCTGCCAGTGTGCGGGCGGAGCTGTCGGACAACGAGGCGCTGATCGCGCATCTGGAGCTGCGGATCGAGAAGCTCAAGCGCGAACTGTACGGGCCGCGCTCCGAGCGCACGGCACGGCTGCTCGAGCAGTTGGAGCTGGAGCTCGAGGAACTCGTTACCACAGCGAGCGAAGATGAGCTTGCCGCGCAGGCTGCAGCAGCAAAGACGCAGAACGTCCGTTCCTTCACGCGCAAGCGGCCGGTGCGCAAGCCATGGCCGGATGACATCGAACGCGAGCGCGTCGTCATGGAGGCTCCAACGAGCTGCGCCTGCTGCGGTGGATCGCGGCTGGCGAAGATCGGCGAGGATGTGACCAAGACGCTGGAGGAGATCCCACGCCGCTTCAAGTTGATCGAGACGGTACGGGAGAAGTTCACCTGCCGCGATTGCGAGAAGATCAGCCAGCCGCCCGCGCCGTTCCATGCCACGCCGCGCGGCTTCATTGGCCCACAATTGCTGGCGACGATCCTGTTCGACAAGTTCGGCATGCATATCCCGCTCAACCGCCAGAGTGCGCGCTTCAAGGCCGAGGGGATCGACCTGTCGTTGTCGACCCTGGCCGACCAGGTCGGCCACGGCACCTTCGCCGTCATGCCGCTCTTCCATTTGATCGAACGCCATGTGCTCGCGGCCGAGCGCCTTCATGGCGATGACACCACCATCCGTATCCTGGCGAAGGGCAAGTGTACCACCGGACGGATCTGGACTTATGTGCGAGATGACCGGCCCTTCGCCGGGCCCGCGCCGCCGGCTGCGGTCTATTACGCCTCGAGCGACCGACGAGGCGAGCATCCCCAGAAGCATCTGGCCGCCTTCGCCGGTATCCTGCAAGCCGATTGCTACAGCGGGTTCGAGCCGCTGTTCGATCCGCAGAAGAAGGCGCGGCCGATTACGCCGGCGTTTTGCTATGCCCATGCACGACGGGGCTTCTTCGACCTGGCCGACATCGAGAAAAATGCTCGGCAAGGTAAGAAGGGCAAACCGGTCTCTCCGATCGCACTGGAGGCGGTCAGACGCCTGGATGCATTGTTCGAGATCGAGCGCGCCATCAACGGCCGCGGCGCCGAGGAGCGGCGTGCCGTGCGCCAGGAACAGAGCAAGCCGCTTCTCGAGGACATGCACGTCTGGTTGCTGCGTGAGCGCGAAACCCTCTCGCGCTCCTCCGAGGTCCTGAAGCCTATGAATTACATGCTCAGGCGCTGGGGCGACTTCGCCCGCTTCCTCGACGATGGTAGGATCTGCTTGACCAATAATTGTGCCGAGCGCGCATTGAGAGGCATCGCCTTGGGACGGCGGAACTGGACCTTCGCCGGCAGCCAGCGCGGCGCCGACCGTGCCGCCATCATGCTGACGATGATCACGACCTGTCGCCTCAACGAGGTCGATCCCAAGGCCTGGCTCGCCGACGTCCTAGCCCGTATCGCCGACCTTCCCACATCGCGTCTGCACGAACTGCTGCCCTGGGAATGGAAGCTGGGCCAAGCCGGCAACCCCGCCGGTCAACAGGCCGCCTGACCTTCACGCAACGCCATCATAGAGCTCGCCGGGCCCGCGCGCACGCGGCAATCGGGCGGTCTTCATCGTATGCCTACAAAGCATCTCAAGGTTCTGGCTAACTGCAATCGACGAGCAGGATCGGGCATGGCTCACCCGTTAGTGTGTCGAAGTATTCCGAGGCCCAGAAGGTCTAGAATTAGAGGGGAGGCAGCGCGGGCCGGGCGTCCGCGCTGTTCAAAGCTCTGAAACTACCAACTCCGCGCTGCCAGCGGAGTTAAATGACGTGTGACTCGGCGCTCGTCGGAGAGGCCCTTGGAAAGCGCTGTCCCTATCACGTGCGCCACTAACTTCGCTCGCCAGCGTCGCGGTACTGCAACGCTGCCGCCTCGCACCCTTGGGGCGGCTGCCCCGAGGGCGCCCTGCCTTCTATCGTCGAGACGTCCCGCAAGGCACCTGCCAGATTTGGTAGGTTGAGCTGTCTTACATGGGAGAAACTGAAGCGTTGTGCCGACCACTCCTGCCCCCCGCGCCCAATCCTGAAGCCGCTTATCGCGAGGGAGCAATTATGAGCTTCTGGCTTGTGCACCGTAGCAACGCATCTGATTCCCGACCCCGCATCATTGGAGCGCGCGTGAAAACACCGGCCATCTCACGGGAATATCAAAATGTCAGAACCTGAAGGCATTTCGCAGAATTCGCTACGTATGCGCGTCCTTCATCTGAGACAAAATTCGGCAGACGATCGTACCTGGCCATATGCTTATTGCGGTTGCGCCAATGCCGTATGAGAGTCTTTCTAAATGGATCTTCGAAACCGGTTCCACATGGCAGCTGACAGATTTGATGGGTAGGCTCCCCGTCACACGACGTTAGCCATCAGGAGTCGCAGCAACATGCGCACGAGGGTCGTGCGCCAGCGAAGCGCATCGATTTCGTCAAAGATGCAATATCCAGGCCATAGGTCGAGCCATAGCAGTCTGTCTGATGGTTGCGAGAACCGCGAAGGCTATTTCCGCTCGCTGGGTAGACCTGCCTAAGGACGATTGAACCATCCACCGCCTCCTCGCCCACGGTCTAGCTAACGGCTCCAATCAGGCCGAACTGGTGGCGAATTCGACAGCTGGAATAGAGTCCTTTGGCCAGGCCCGGAGTTTCCACTTCGGTATTCGCTAGATGGGAGAGGTTGTGCGCTTCCCAGCAGTATCAATTCCATGCACGCAAAGCCGTTCGCTCCTTGTCCTTTTCTTCGCCTAGGCATCCAATTTCACGACGAGTTCATAGCGGCCGTTGCACTTAGTCATCATCCGAGCAGGATGCTCGAGATGATCAGTTCCCCCCACGTCGTCTTGTCGACTGACGCCAGCGTAGGTGCGTGCACCTCGTTGAGCTGCGCGATTGCCTAGAGGTTCGATCGTGCGGGAAGCCGATCGCAAATTTTCCTTGCAGGCGAATCCAGATAGGGCGATCTTACGCCTCGCGCGAGTACTTGCCCGTGTGGCCGCGAGGGAAGATCATGAAAGACAGCTCATCGAGCGAAGCGGGGAAAAGAGCGACGATCTATGCTCGATTCTCAACCGATCTTCAGAACGAGCGATCGATTGAGGATCAGCTTTCACTTTGTCAGAGCTATGCCGAGCGCGAAGGATTAATTGTTGTCAGTACCCATGAAGATCGGGCTCGTTCGGGCGGGTCTGTCATGGGCCGCGAAGGCCTTCTACGGATGTTGGACCAAGCGCGGGAGAGATCCTTTGACGTGGTGATCGTCGAAGCGCTCGATCGCCTCTCTCGCGACATGGAAGATCTGGCTGGCATTCATAAGCGGCTGTCATTTCTCGGGATCGAGATCCGGGCGGTCCACGAGGGCGTCGTTAACACCGTGCTGGTGGGCCTTCGCGGCTTGGTCGGACAACTTTATCGCGAGGACAATGCGCACAAAGTGCGTCGCGGCCAAGCGGGGCGGGTCAAGCAAGGTTTGGCTGGCGGGGGCCTGACGTACGGATACGCAGCGGTACCTGGAAGAAGTGGTGAACGAGTGGTTGTCGAGGCCGAGGCACAAGTGATCCGGCGCATCTTTCAGGAATACGTGGACGGTCGTACGCCTCGGGAAATCGCGCATGATCTCAACAACGAGGGCGTACCACCTCCGCGGGGGCGAGGCTGGAATGCGTCAACAATCAATGGCAATCATGAGAGGCGCGCCGGCATTCTGCCAAACGAACTTTATGTGGGGCGCCTTGTCTGGAACAAAGTCAGGATGGTGAAGGACCCCGACTCGGGAAAACGCCTGTCACGACCAAATCCGAAGAGTGGCTGGCAGGTGGCTGAAGTGCCGCATCTTGCAATTGTCAATCCAGAGCTATTCACGGCTGCTCAGCAACGCAAGGAAGAGCGCGGTCACATCCACCCCAGCCACCAACGTCGGCCTCGTCGGATGCTATCCGGACTGCTCCGGTGCGGCTCATGCGGTTCGGGTATGGCAACTAATGGACGCCACAAGTCAGGCCGCATTCGTATTCGCTGCTCTGCGGCGAAAGAGAGCGCCACATGTTCTGATGCCAAGACCTTTTATTTAGACGCGGTCGAAAGTGCGGTCCTCAGCGGGCTCAGGGCCGAACTGCGTGCACCGACGGTTTTTTCGGAATACGTACGAACGTATCTGGAGGAGCGGAAGCGCCTCCTAGCTACATCACAGGCAAAGCGGCACCGCCTTGAGCAGCAGCTAGGGCAGTTGAGTCGAGAAATCGAACGACTGGTGGATGCGATCGCAAAGGGACATGGCGATCCGTCCGTGCTCGGGCCGCGATCGACTGCCTTAGATGCCGAACGAAAGCGGATATCTGAGGAGTTACAAAGCGAACCACCCGCTCCGATCGAAATTGCGCTGCATCCGGCCATCCTCAAACGATATGAGGAGCAACTCGGTCGGCTTGAAGAAGCACTGGGTAAAGGTGTCAGTGCGGGCGACGGAGAGGCCGCAGAAGCCATTAGAGACTTGGTCGAGACGGTCACCGTGTTCCGCGAACCGGAACGCCCAGGTGGTTTAGCCGTCGAGATAGCAGGCCGGCTAAACGCCCCGCTCGGAGAAAAGGCCTATCCAAACAGAGTCAAGGGAGTGTGGGGAAAGGTGGTAGCGGGGGAGCGCTACCTACGTTCCCCCCGACACCTTTCCGCTGAGTTTATGGTTTCCGTGGCCTAGCCTTCGGTTGAGCAAGTTACTTCAATTGCTTAACGATGGTCCGAGTGCTTTTGGAACTCTTCTGCTGCATAGCACCCTGAACAAGATCGCGGATAAGTTGCATCACTTCTATTCACCGGCCAGAGGAGATGTATGATCTCGGGGGTTGGCTGTGGGGCTTGAATGACACGCAAATCTTATCCCGGACTTTTGCTCAATCAAAATAAGCATCGATTTTATTTTGCAACCATTCCGGTAGACGACCTTTTTCCTAGCTGTTTTGTCGCGAGAAGGGATGACGACCCGCTAACTGGATTTCAGCGGTCCCTCAATGAAGCACGAGCCGACGATATTGCTAAGTATCTCGCCGATGGCTCCGGATCAATTCCAAGCAACATCGTTTTGTCTGCCCAAACGGGTGCAGCTTTTCGATACATGCGCCGAACGAAATCTATTTCGTTCGAGCCAATCAAGAAGGCTTTCTTAGTTCTTGATGGACAGCACCGGCTTTGGGGTTATCACAAGTGTCGGGTTCGGCACCGTGTGCCTGTTGCTATCTATTCGGACCTTTCGCCCGCCGAGGAAGCAAAACTATTTGTGGACATCAATACAACACAGCGAGGTGTGCCAGCGGCGCTGCTGCTTGATATTAAGCACATCGCTCAGTTGGAGTCCGACAAAGAGCAAATCCTTAGAAGCATCTTTGACCGTCTAAATCGGGATGCTGAAAGTCCACTTGCTGGACGGCTTAGTCCTGCCAAGAGCGCGACCGGAAAAATCTCCCGCGTCACCTTCAATCGTGCAATCGGGTCGAGTTTAACCGGAGGTGTGATGTCCGAGACAGGAGACGACCAGCGGTACAAGCTCATCCGAAATTATCTAAACGCATTCGATGCGGAACTGGAGGATAGCTCTCTCCTGACCCGGTCAACTTTCTTCGAAGCGATTTTCAACATCTTCGATCAAGTCATTCAGACCGCGATTTCCACCTCGAAAAGCGCGAAGCCAGAAGCCATTCGCAAAATCATAAGACCGCTTGCGCGTTTGAGCTATCGGGGCTCGGGCGGGCAGTCGCTCCTTGACAAGAAGGCGATGACAGAGCTGATGCAATCTACGTTGAGAGCTAAGACGCCTATTAGCAACGAGATGCTTTAATGCTTCCTCAAGGCCCTGCTTGGCAGAGCCTTCGGCAGCAAGCGCTGATGGTTGTGCCCGAGAGAACGGTAGTACTAAAAACTAGACCGACGACGGTGCGGGAATGGCTATCAACCGGAGCCTTCGTTACGGCTGCAACCTCGCGCCGAGAGTTCCTCCTTTCAGCTTCCCATGTCGAGATAGCCGCTGCCCTTCATTCGGAAGTAGCGTTCTACCTAGATCACGCTGCGGAACATTCGGTTACGCTGCGAAACCAATTGGGTTCAGGGCGTTGGTTTAGCACCGGTTGGGTATGCGTAACTTTCTACTATTGGGCGTTTTTTCTCGCTCTTAGCCTAACGCGCATGCTCGGGCGAACCGCGGTATTTTTGGAAAAGCCACAAGTTCAGTCGCTTCATACGTTATCTGCGATGGCATCCCCCTCACCCGGAGCAGGCGCGTTTGTCATGGAGTGCTCGCCATCCAACACGTTAGCCTATGCCGATGTGAAGCTGACGAAATCCAGCCAGACCAGGGTACACAATCTCGTTTGGCAGTTAGTCGCCGAAGAAATCGCTAAACTAGCAAAACTCACGATTTCCGGCGATGACGAAGATCGCCTTTACCTTGCGCTTTTGACCGCTTTTGATTTTCTCGGAAGCGCATGGCCGTCGGACCTAAGGAATGCGGTGAACTACAGGCCGGGTGAAGGCTATTCCGCTGGTCGCGTCGCAGGCAAGATAAAGGCGTTCGCAGCAGTCAAGGTTGATCCGCCCACTAGCTTCGACGCAAGCTTAGGACGACTAGAAGACGCAATCTCCTCGATCTCAAAATCTTCGACCGTCGTCGATGACCTAAACCTGTCGTCAAAAATTCTTCTTGAAACGACAATCGTGCTCGATGCTCTCTGCCATACACTTCATTCCGAAGTGATAGCGCGAAGGCGTCTTGACATTAGATGGCAAAATGCCCGCAGCACATTTCTTAACCGCCAATTTTCTTTGTATAACGAGCCTAAGTGGCCTTTTGCCTGATCCAAGGGCTTCGGCCTCTCATTGAGAGCAAGGAGCTGCACTCAAGGGTAATTAACCAAGCCGCCATCCGATAACGTACAGAGTCTTTCGCACTTTCAGGATTGACGGCTTCTTCTAGAATGAAGGAGCTTTGAATGAACGATGGGAATGCCATGGGTCAGGTGATCCAAATTGATGAGGCCCGGATTCGAGATCACCTGGGCGAGATGGTCCGCGGGACAGTGGAAGAGACACTGAACGCGATGCTGGAGGCCGAAGCGGACCAGCTGTGCGGTGCTGGGCGGTATGAGCGCAGCCCGGCGCGGCAGGACACGCGGGCAGGCAGCTACGAGCGAACGCTGCAGACCAAGGCGGGCGACGTCAATCTGAAGGTTCCGAAGCTACGGCGGCAAACCTTCGAGACGGCGATTATCGAGCGCTACCGGAGGCGGGAGAGCTCGGTTGAGGAGGCGCTGATCGAGATGTATCTGGCCGGGATTTCGGTTCGGCGGGTCGAAGACATCACGGAGGCGCTGTGGGGCACCCGGGTCAGCCCGAGCACAGTGTCGAACCTGAACAAGAAGATCTATACCAAGATCGAGGCGTGGCGGAATCGCAGGATCGAAGGCGAGCATCCGTATCTCTACCTCGACGGCATCGTGATGAAGCGCAGCTGGGCTGGTGAGGTTCGCAACGTGTCGCTGCTGGTGGCCTCGGCGGTCAATGCTGAGGGGTTCCGGGAGATCCTCGGCATCTGTGAAGGCGCCAAGGAGGACAAATCCGGCTGGTCCTCGTTTCTGCGGCATCTCGTCGATCGCGGTCTCAAGGGCGTGCAGCTGGTGGTTTCCGACGCGTGCCGAGGTCTTGTCGAAAGCGTTGCGGATTATCTGCCGGAGGCACGCTATCAACGCTGCATGGTGCATTTTTATCGCAATGTCTTCAGCCACGTGCCGTCGACCCGGGTCCGCGAGGTGAGCCACATGCTCAAGGCCATTCATGCCCAGGAGAGCCGCGCCGCGGCCGACGAGAAAGCCAGGACCGTCATCGCGGATCTGCGGGCCAGCCGTATGGCCAAAGCTGCTGATCTCGTCGAGCAGGCGGTTCACGAGACGCTCGCCTACTATGCCTTTCCGGACATCCATTGGCGGAAGATTCGAACGAACAATCCGCTCGAGCGCATCATGAAGGAGATCCGGCGACGAACCCGTGTCGTCGGCGCCTTCCCCGACGGTCAATCCTGTCTCAACTTAGCGGCGGCCCGGCTGCGGCACATTGCCGGAACGGCGTGGTCGACCAAATGCTACATGAACATGCGACCGCTCTATCAGCCACAACTCTCTGAAACCGGAGCCGTCGCCTGATCAAAAGTGCGAAAGATTCTGGACAGTACCCCGCCATCCTCGCGCCCTACCGGCGTGGTCGGTGTCCACATCGGCAACTTGCAGCCGAGCCGGCGACTTCCCGGACTATCCCGCGCCCGCGACGCGCAACATCGAAGGTGGGAGAGATGATAGCGCTGATGCACTTGGGGCATGCCACCGTCGCCGCGGACACCCGGCCAGTTCGCTAACTTCAGCAATCATCGTCGCCGCAGAGGCACGCGCCAGAAATCCACTGGTCGAATGCCGGCATGGCAAACAAAAAGTCGCGCCGACAGGATGGGCGCGACTTTTCTCGAATAGCCAAAGACGTTCAGGAATGATGCCCTCGACTATTTCTCTTTGATGACAGTCGTGCTGCCGCTACTGCCAACCGTCCCTTCCTCGCAGACTTTGGTCTGCTTGATGCGATCTTCGGCTTCCACGCGGCTCTTGAAAGCCAGCGGACCGATCTGTGTTACGACCTCCTTGTCCGCCGGACGTGTGGTGGTAACGGTGCATTGGCGGTTCGGACCCTGCACGACATAGTACTCATCGGCCAGTGCCGGGGCGGCGCATCCGATGATTAATGCGCCAGCAAGAAGAAGTCTTGCCTTCATTGTCGCCTCTCTCTGTTCAAGTGCTGCCGGCCGGCGCGATCAAGCAACCGTCACGTGCTACCGCGCACGCGACCGCTCATGCTCCTCCTGTCGGCGGCTTTGTAACTCATTGCGGACTGCAAGAGTTCCGAAAGGCCACGTCCTCAGAACGAAGCCTTGGAACGAGGTGAAGGTGCCGCAACGGCCAGTTGTTGGATGATGTGCTCAGGTTCTGATGGCCGCTGCATTTGCGCGCGCTTTCTTTCTAGAAGCACAAACAAAAGCCCCCCGGAAGGAGCGGCGAGCGCTAAACCTAGATAATGAGCGGAACTCACTTCTTCATGGCGTCTGCTGCGTCTCTCGCCGCATCCTTAACGTCACCTGCGGCATTGTGCCTTGCCTTCCATTTGCAGGTCCTTATCGCCGCTTAGCTTACCGGCGCCTTCCTTAATGCTGCCCTTGGCCTTATCAGCAGCACCTTTCACATGCTCGCGCGATCCATAACGCGCTCCTTAGATCTGGATGACACCCAACGCACCAGAAAGTGCAACGTTCCGAATAGTGCTGGTGAGCAAAGCCAATCGGCTGAGTGGACCTCTTATGCGGCAATAGACTTGACCCACGAATGTTCGTCCTCGGTGGCTACTTTTGTAGCGCCGTGGCACTGAGGGTGTGCAATCCCGAGGCGAGCGGTCAGGCGCAAAGGACGTTCCACCGCATCTTTGCTGGTGAAGCAGAAGTCGCGGGGCGTTGCACATTTGCAACCCGCACGGCCATTCGAGGTAGTAAGCTGACCGAGCAGAATGACTGAAACATACTTCGTGTTTACTTCGATACAATCAGCGGGGGCGGAAAGTGTTTGATGTCTATCGCAATGGCAAGCGGGACTTGCTCGTTCTAAGCACAGGGGCCGCGATACCCGGCGCTTACTCTGCAAATAATTGGCGCAAGAGCAGAAAACGAGTTCTCAAAGTCAGCGACGAGATCAAGTCAGCCGTTCAAAGACAGGGCTATTACGTTCGCAGCTTGCGGGTCACCAAGGAGCGGATGATCTAGGTCGAGCAGGTCGGCGGCTTAGCTCGTCGCCGCACCATCCAGCTGCGCCAGCCCAGCCTCGATCACGAGGATATCTTCCTCGATCTGCTGAATGGTTGTCCGGCAGTCAAAGTCGGTGCGTGCCTTCAGGTCGGGCCAGCTTCCGGCGCTGTATGCGCAGATCGTCGAGAGCTCTCCTGTCATTGAGGCGAACGTAAGCGTCTACAATAAGTTCGATTGCGCTTGGCATCCCCGATCCTAGTCTCAATGAACACCCGCAACGCTTAGCCCGCGGCGTACGCCTCCGTTGACAGCCGCCTTGTTTGAGGGAGGCGAGCGCTGCAGGTCCTAGGGGTAATCCTAGGAGAAGCGCTATGACGATTTCGCGGGCAGAGGTGATCACATCCGTCGAGCGGCGGCGGCGGTGGTCGCGAGATGAGAAGGAACGACTAGTTGCCGCATCGCTCGCGCCCGGAGCCACTGTTTCCGAGGTGGCTCGCATGGCCGGCCTTCATGTGAGCCAGCTGTTCAGGTGGCGCAAAGAGTTTTGCAAGCGCGGTGAGACGAGTATGGCGCCGTTCGTGCCAGTCGAGATCGGACCGTCTGTGCCGCCGCGGGACCTGACCGAAGTGCCGTTGACGACGGCGCCGGCGCGTCGACGGAGGAGCCAGGGCATCATCGAGATTGATCTGGGTAGCGGACACCGCATCCGGGTCGATGGCGAGGTTGATGGAGACGCGCTGCGTCGCGTTGTCGATGCCCTGGTGCGCCGATGATCCCGGTTCCGACCAGCGCGCGAGTGTGGCTCGCGACAGGCTACACCGATATGCGCAGAGGCTTTCCGTCGTTGGCACTCCAGGTGCAGGAGGTGCTGCACAAAGACCCGCTCAACGGTCATCTGTTCGTCTTCCGTGGTCGCCGCAGCGATCTTGTGAAGATGATCTGGCACGATGGCCAGGGAGCATGCCTGTTTACCAAAAGACTTGAGAGAGGAAGGTTCATCTGGCCATCGGTTGCCGGTGAATCAGTCACGATCTCGCCGGCGCAGTTGAGCTATCTGTTGTCAGGGATCGATTGGCGCAACCCACAAGAAACCCAGCGTCCAACGCGGATCGGATAGCGTTTTATGTTTGAATCTGCGGCTTGATCTGATTCACTGGCTTCATGATGTCGAAGCCGGACGATCTTCCATCGGACCTTGCGAGTGCCCTGGCGGCGCTGCAGGCCGAGCGTGAGGCGCGGCTACACGCCGAGGCGGTGGCTGCCAGTGTGCGGGCGGAGCTGTCGGACAACGAGGCGCTGATCGCGCATCTGGAGCTGCGGATCGAGAAGCTCAAGCGCGAACTGTACGGGCCGCGCTCCGAGCGCACGGCACGGCTGCTCGAGCAGTTGGAGCTGGAGCTCGAGGAACTCGTTACCACAGCGAGCGAAGATGAGCTTGCCGCGCAGGCTGCAGCAGCAAAGACGCAGAACGTCCGTTCCTTCACGCGCAAGCGGCCGGTGCGCAAGCCATGGCCGGATGACATCGAACGCGAGCGCGTCGTCATGGAGGCTCCAACGAGCTGCGCCTGCTGCGGTGGATCGCGGCTGGCGAAGATCGGCGAGGATGTGACCAAGACGCTGGAGGAGATCCCACGCCGCTTCAAGTTGATCGAGACGGTACGGGAGAAGTTCACCTGCCGCGATTGCGAGAAGATCAGCCAGCCGCCCGCGCCGTTCCATGCCACGCCGCGCGGCTTCATTGGCCCACAATTGCTGGCGACGATCCTGTTCGACAAGTTCGGCATGCATATCCCGCTCAACCGCCAGAGTGCGCGCTTCAAGGCCGAGGGGATCGACCTGTCGTTGTCGACCCTGGCCGACCAGGTCGGCCACGGCACCTTCGCCGTCATGCCGCTCTTCCATTTGATCGAACGCCATGTGCTCGCGGCCGAGCGCCTTCATGGCGATGACACCACCATCCGTATCCTGGCGAAGGGCAAGTGTACCACCGGACGGATCTGGACTTATGTGCGAGATGACCGGCCCTTCGCCGGGCCCGCGCCGCCGGCTGCGGTCTATTACGCCTCGAGCGACCGACGAGGCGAGCATCCCCAGAAGCATCTGGCCGCCTTCGCCGGTATCCTGCAAGCCGATTGCTACAGCGGGTTCGAGCCGCTGTTCGATCCGCAGAAGAAGGCGCGGCCGATTACGCCGGCGTTTTGCTATGCCCATGCACGACGGGGCTTCTTCGACCTGGCCGACATCGAGAAAAATGCTCGGCAAGGTAAGAAGGGCAAACCGGTCTCTCCGATCGCACTGGAGGCGGTCAGACGCCTGGATGCATTGTTCGAGATCGAGCGCGCCATCAACGGCCGCGGCGCCGAGGAGCGGCGTGCCGTGCGCCAGGAACAGAGCAAGCCGCTTCTCGAGGACATGCACGTCTGGTTGCTGCGTGAGCGCGAAACCCTCTCGCGCTCCTCCGAGGTCCTGAAGCCTATGAATTACATGCTCAGGCGCTGGGGCGACTTCGCCCGCTTCCTCGACGATGGTAGGATCTGCTTGACCAATAATTGTGCCGAGCGCGCATTGAGAGGCATCGCCTTGGGACGGCGGAACTGGACCTTCGCCGGCAGCCAGCGCGGCGCCGACCGTGCCGCCATCATGCTGACGATGATCACGACCTGTCGCCTCAACGAGGTCGATCCCAAGGCCTGGCTCGCCGACGTCCTAGCCCGTATCGCCGACCTTCCCACATCGCGTCTGCACGAACTGCTGCCCTGGGAATGGAAGCTGGGCCAAGCCGGCAACCCCGCCGGTCAACAGGCCGCCTGACCTTCACGCAACGCCATCATAGAGCTCGCCGGGCCCGCGCGCACGCGGCAATCGGGCGGTCTTCATCGTATGCCTACCCCGCGGCACTCTTCACAACGGCATCTCTTCGCAGATTGTGTCCAGCGGCGGTCAAATGCGACCCTATGACCAGACCGAGCCGCCTTAGCGTCAGGAGGGCAAGAGGGTCGCACAGTTCAATGGAAAGTCCGGCTCCCAATATCGCAATGGTGCGCTGCTCATCGCTATCGAGATCAGCCCATGAGATGTCCATCACGCGCCTCCGCGTCCAATAATATTCAAAAACCAAACGAGCGCCCAATTTGCCGCAGCATAGCTATAGCCGCGTCGGTGTACCGACCGTTGGTTAGGTATCGATCCAGCTGCGCTGTGCTAATCAACGCCACAACTGCCACCGTGAAGCCCTTAAACATTGGGCCTCTCCTTCAAGAAACCGCCAACCGGGCGTGTCGAAGTATTAAACCGTTCTCGGAATGCACTGCCGCATATCGCGGCCTAATACAGCAAAGGTGACAGTGACTAGTAACCAGTTCCTTAACGGCGCAATGTCTGGATGCGAGCGCCATGGGATGAGCGGAGACGCTGCAACGGCCGTCGCCCGATTGACGCGCCGTGATGGTAGCTCCGAAGGAAGATCGAGCATTAGCGCCAGCGTCATGCCTTCCTGACTAAGTTCGCTTTCAAGACATTTAGGCCAACCTTGCTCAGGCGCATACGGACTGTGGTGAGTGAAGCCGTCGTAACGGTTGTCTGCGGTTCGTCCTCCATCAGGAGATTCGCGAGCAGCTTCCAGAGTGTGCGCGGCGAGACACCATCGCGCTCGCACTTCCAGACGCTCCCATTTGGACCGTAAAGCGCGAAACGCTTTCTGGTCGTTGATCGCAATCATCGCGCGACGTATCGCAGGCGAGACGATGAGTTCTATGTGCCCTGGCTGTCCCATTGGAGCGAAAGCGCTAGCGGCTCCAACTGTCGTCGATCTCGATCAGCATTGTAACAACCGCGTCGCGATGCCGACCGGCATCAGGTAGCCGTCCAGGGCTTGAAAATACGAAGGCGAAAAAGCAGATCACAATACCTTTCAGCATGCGAACAAGGATGACAGCAGATTGTAAACAATGATTTAGGATTGGGAAAAAATGGTAACAACTCTGCGGCCCAGTGAAGTTCGCTCCTCTCTCGGGGATCAGATCGCTCTCTCGGGCCGCGTCGGAAGCGGCTTTCAGTCGCTATGGTCGTAGTCACCCATCCAGCTGAGGACCACGGCTGCGCAGACTAAACAGTTGAAACGATTTTGTCCTGTTCACAGACGATTGGGCTTGAACTGCGCTGTACGCTTCTCCGCATTTCGAGCATGCAAGTATAACTTGCGTCGGTGCAGTCTCGATCATGTCGGCCTCCTATGCTCGAGAAATGGGCCGGTTCCTAGAGCCGATCAATTCCGGGGCGAGGACGTGGTCTTTCCTATCGAGTGCCGTTCTTATCCTTTCCCTCAACAGAAGCATCTCCGCATATTCCTTCTCAATCGCGGGGCTGACGCGAAGAGTTTCAATATGTTGGTCGTGCAGCTTGATCAACGCAGCAATGTACTCACATTGAGTTGGGCACATGGATCAAAAACCCCCTAAAAACGGAAATTCAGATGCAACTGGCTCTGGGCGGGAATGCGGTAGCTGCTTCCATTTGTTCGTAAATGCGGCGGGTCGGCAAGTGTTTCAGCTGCTTTTTTTAGCGCTGCGTAGTGCTCAGCCCGCTCAAGGAATTCGGCAACTTTCGCTGACGGTACTGCGAAACCTAGCTGCTCTTGTTTGCCCGGGTGTGGATAAAACCCGGCGGCTCGCGTAGCATTCGCAAGGGTTCAACGTCTCACCGGGATCAGACAAATGAGCCGTTTCCTGCTGTGCTGTGTAGCCGCTACCTGCTTCGCCGGAGCTCTGGTCTTCCATTCCTCCGAAGCGAATGCTGTCTTTTGGCGCGGATCACCGCGCCAACAAACATCGATATTCACGGGTGGCCGATCATCAAAGAGCCCCGCCGAGCCATGTCAGTGGATACGGGTGAGCGGTGGCTACTGGGTCAGACAGTGCGTTTACTAGGCGAGCAATTGGCCCATCGCTCAATTCAAGCTTAAGGCCGAGGCCGACCACACACCGCTGCGTCGTCGCCCGCCTCGGCGCAGTGGAGGCTGCGGCCACTGCCGCCACTGGGGCCGGGCGTTGCGGCGAAGTTGGCGTCGAACAATCACCACCTGCTGCGGCGCCCAGCGGCGCTGGCTCCTCGACCCCGGCGGGAGGCAGACGGTCTCTTGTTCGATCAGTGAGGAGACACGATTGCGGCCACACTGAACGCCACCACGCAGACGGCGGCAAGTGACCAGAGCGCTATTGCGAGTTCTCAGGCATTGAGATTTCAACACCGCGACCTCGAAGGTACATCATTTTTGGGGTTAGATCCTACGAAATCCTCCGCCCCAATGCGCTAAATGCTCAGCTGACAGAATTCGAGGCCCAGCGGTCAGAACGATCTGTGCATCGCGGTTCAATGGATCTGTGCTTCCAAGGTAAAGCTTCGTGGAACAAGGGGTGGACGCCTGAACATATGGAACAAGCGCGGGCTTTTTTTTGAACGGGCGCTATTCCTCGATCCTGGAAATATCGAAGCGATGGTGGGCATTGCGTTTGTCGATCTTGTGGTTGGAAGTAGCTTCTTTACCGACGAACGAACCGCGCATCTTGTGGCGGCCGAGGCCGCGCTGGGAAGGGTGCTGTCCCTCGCGCCTAATCATGCGTTTGCCCATTTAGCTTTGGGCGGCGTGCTCATGTGTAGTTGCCGAGCCGCTCAGGGCCTTGCTGAGTGCGAACGAGCATTGGCGCTGGATCGAAACATAGCTGAGGCGCACGCGCTGATCGGCTGGGCCAAGTATTTTATGGGGCGCGGAGCAGAGACCGAGACTCATATCAGTGAAGCATTTCGTCTCTCTCCTCGCGATATCCTGAGCTTCCAATGGTCAATGATGGTAGGCTTCGCCAAGTTGCAGGTTAGCGCGGACGACGAAGCACTCAGCTGGTTCCGTCGCAGCATCGAGACCAACCGTAATCATCCCACCTCGCATTTTGGGCTGGCTGCTGCGCTCGCGCTTCTCGGTAAGCAGGAGGAGGCGTGGGCTGCCGTGCAAGCGGGGCTTGCGCTAAATCCGACGTTTGCTATCAAACGCTTCAAAAGCTTTTCAGTAAGCGACAATCCGGCGTTTCTCGCAGGTGCCAAGCGCGCCGTAAAAGGGTTTCACTTGGCCGGAGTGCCGAAGGAGTGATGTCGGCTCTGGGTCTTGGCCGTGTGATAACGCGGCGGATGGGGTATCGGCGAGCCGCTCCAGGCTGGATGCGCTGCAAGGTGACGGTTTCGAGCATATTTTTCCGATTTCGGGTCTGGGAGGCAAGCTGGTTCATCATCAGGTAAACCTGACCGGCTCTCAGGCTGTGCAGAGCCTGCAGTGGGGCCGTCTCAGGCCGCGATCGCCGCCAGCAGCGGCTTGACGCCGACGATATTCAGCACGCGCGTCATGTTGTAGCCGAGCACGCAGAGCGCCATCTCGGTCGCAACCTTGGGCAGCGTCTTGCACAAGAAGTGCGTCGCGCCCATGCGCATCTTCAGTGTGCCAAACGGATGCTCGACCGTCTCGCGCCGCGTGCGCATCGCCTCGGGGTTCTTGTCGAGCCGCTCCTGCACAGCCTCGACCACCTGCTCGTGCTCCCAGCGGGTGATCCGCCGCTCCGAGCCTTTCGTGCATTTCGCCTTGAGCGGACAGGCTCGGCACGCATTTGTCCAATACCGGCGCATGTTCTGGCCGTTTTCCACGGTCGTCATTCGATAGGTGAGTTGCTCCCCGGCCGGGCAGCGATAAACATCCTCCTCAGCCAGATAAACAAAATCCTGCTTGCCGAAACGGCCTTCCGCTTTGGCACCAGATGTCATCGGCTTCGGCAACGTCACGGTGACGCCGGCGTCCTCGCACGCCTTGATCTCCTCGCCGTTGAAGTAACCGCGATCGGCGACGGCCTCAAGTTTCTCGACCTTCAACGCTTCTTTGGCCGCCTGCGCCGTATTCGCAAGTTGCGAGCGATCCGAGCCCACATTCGTAACCTCGTGCGCGACGATCAGATGGTTCTCAGTGTCGACCGCCGTCTGCACATTGTAGCCGACGACGCCGGAGCCGCGCCCCGCTGGTCGCCATCGAGCGGCTGTCGGGATCGGTGAACGAAACCTGCTTATCGGGCGCGGCCAGAACCTGCTTCTCGATAGCCGCCAGCTTCGCCATTTCGGATTTCAACTTCTCGAGTTTCTCTTTGTAACGCATCTTCTTCAGCGTGACGACTTCCGACGGATCCTGCCGGTCTGCGGAGTCGAGTCGTGCCAGATAGCGTGCCACGCTCTCCTCCAACTGCTTCCGCCGGCGCTCGACTTTCGCCTGCGTGAAGTTCTTGTCGCGGTTATTCACTGCCTTGAACTTGCTGCCATCGATCGCGACGCTGGCCTTCGCGAGCAATCCCATCTCGCGGCACACCTCGACGAAGCGCGCGCAGACTTTTTTGATCGCCGGCCCATTGTCCTTGAAATCGGCGATCGTCTTGAAGTCCGGCGCCAGCCGGCCCAAGAGCCACATGACCTCCACGTTGCGGCCCGCCTCGCGCTCGAGCCGCCGGCTCGAATGCACGCGGTTGAGATAGCCGTAGATGTAGAGCTTCAGATGGATCGAGGGGTGATAAGCCGGACGACCGGTGTCGGCCGGATTGACGCTGGTGAAGCCAAGAGCGCGCAGATCCAGCATCTCGACGAACGCATCGATCACGCGAACAGGATGGCTGTCGTCGACCCAGTCGTCGAGGCATTCCGGCAACAGCGTCGCTTGCCCCCGGTCCATCCCCGCAACAAAGCCCGGCATCATGTCCCCCACCGATTCAGCAGGAGAACTATAGCAGGCCGAGACTTTTCACACAGCCAGGGTCACAAGCGGCGGTTTCGACCACTCAGCTCGTCAGGTCCGGCTTTCCTTCGAAAGGGGCCTTTGCGGCCGTTCATAGGCAATTCGGCTGAGGGCCATTGTCGGAATTGCCCGCGCTAACGACGTAGCAGCCTTCTTCATGCCAATCGTGAGTCTCAACGGTCCCTAGCGGCGCGCGCTCGCGATCAGGGCCTCGACTTGTGGTAGGATGCGCGTTACGACCGCCTCGATTCCGGCCGGGGTCGGGTGTAGACCATCGAGCGCTTTGAGTTGGGCATCATCGACAAACGCATCATCGAAAGCTGGGTAGAACAGCACGTTGTGCTCGCTGGCAAGACCAGAAAACATCGCCGCAAAAGCATTCTTGTATTCTTCTCCAAATTTTGATTGCGTCCGCACGCCGCAAAGAAGCACGGCAATCCGCCGCGCTTCGAGTTTACGTAAAATTTCCGCCAGCGCGGCACGAGTAGCATTTGGATCGATTCCCCAGACCATGTCATTCGCACCGAGCACCACAATGACCGCATCGGGTTGGTCGGTGATCACTCGGTCCAATCTGGCGAGACCTTTTGCGGCTGTGTCACCAGCCCAGCCGGCATTGGTTACGGCGACTGATTGACCTCTGGCTTTCAGTGCAAATTCAAGTTTGTCCGGGAAACGATGGGCAACGGGAACACCTTTATTTTCGATGAGAGAATCCCCGAGCACCGTGATCTTGATCACCCTTTCTTCGGCGCGAACGCTGTGGATCGTGGCCCACGTCAGTACAGTACAAACCGTGGCGACAATGACTATCGCGCGAAGAGCGAGCGTGGCGATAAATGGCGTAATGAACCTTCCAAGTCTTGATTTCATCGTGCTGCCTCGTTGCGATCAACGTGATCGTTTCGCGTGCCTGAGCTGGCAGCGCTCAGTGAGAGACCGGCACAAAGGGACTGTCGGTTCTGTTGTGTATCGTGGCGCCCGCCGATGGCAGTTCGCGCGGCTCATTCGCTCGGACGGCTTGCGCTGCGCGAGATTAACGTAGGAATCGGGCCAGTCGACCTCTCTCCTGGATGCCGGAAGATATTGCTTCCGGTCCGCGTACTCGTAGTACAGCGTCCCGTGGATACCTTGCGCATCGCGCTTCAAGATAGGGCGCTCCCATACGGGCGACAATATTCGCAAAGCCTGCTCTTCCCCTACGCGTTCGGTAAAGTCCTCGATCAACTCTAAGTCTTGGCCCGCCCCAGGAAAGATGGCAGCAAACTCATCATCAGTCGCTTGAAACAAGCTGAACGTCGCGTTGACGGCGGGATCGATGATCTGAATGTTCTTCAAGCTCTGCTCCCCGGAATCCACGATGATAGGGTTCTCTAGTACCGATATCCAAAAGTCCGCAACGGGTCAAAATGCGAAGACCTCTAGTCCTTGACGGAATCCGGTCTGGTAGTACACGTCCGTCCCGCGAGCGCCGCTCCAGACGTAGCCGACCCGCGGCACCGCTGGTTGCTGCGCGTGGGCTGCGAGGGGCAAGGCGACTACCGCAGCGCTGAGAAGAGCGACAAAATCGCGGCGTTTCATTAAGTCACCTCGCGGCGCCCTATCGCTACAATATGCGCCCGCAACTCGGAATTTTGAATGGGTGAGCCGGTGAAATAACCGTCAGCCCGAGATGAGTCCAAAGGCGTATCCGGGGGCATATTTCGTTGATCGTGGGCCCCCTCGGTAGAGGCTGCGCAGCCCCTGATGTCCGGGTTGGGTCAAAATGCGAAGAACTGCGGTTGAGCAAATCTGGTCCGCTGTGGCGTGATGAGGGGACCTCCGTCAGATGCGGTGCAACTTCGCAGATGGGCCATAAGGCGACGTTCACTAGCTTTTGCTCCTCTCAGGGAGCTCCCGCTCTTGGTGTTCGGCCCGCGCGCGATACTCTTCGGCGATCTCAAGCAGCGCTGCCTTAGCTCGCGCCTCTTCCGTCATTGCCGCTTGACGACGTGCAGGTGTGCGGCTTCTACCTCAACCGGCGTAGTGGCCGAACCGAATGCGTTCTCGTTCGTGGGGTACATCCAGCTACTCTGCTCGCTCATTATCCCGGCGTGCGTTGGGCCAACGAGAGCAAAGCGAAGTCACGTCTTCGCGCGCATGTAACTTCGCGAACCCGACTTCCGAATTGGCAAGCTGTGAGGTCGCGTTTCAAGCGAGCTGCCCCCAAGCGGCACAGCACATTCAGCGATCGAGTTCCACGGCGATAAGAAACTAATCATCGCCACTGCCCGGCTAGAGCAAGGAGACCTAGCGTGACTCAAGGATCAAAGACCGTGATTGTCACCGGCGGCTTGCAGGGGATCGGCTTAAGTGCGGTACGGACATTCATTGAACGAGGTTACAACGTCGTCGCGACCTCGCGCAGAGTGACGCGATCCCTCCTCTCCGAGCTTGGCCCTGGTGGATGGGGACGTCGGCATGCCTCGACAGCCACCAGGGTTGCCGAGACAGCTGTTGGCAAGTTCAGCTCGATAGATGCGTTGGTGAACAATGCTGAGATCTTCGTGGTCAACCCGTTCACCGACTACCCGGGTGATGATTTGAAGCAGCTGCTCTCCACCAATCTCAACGGCTTCATCTACATGACCCAAGTCGCGATCAGACAGATACAGATCATGGCACAAACGTCAGGCGGCAGCATTGTCAGCATCACTGCAGCCCTCGCGGGCAAACCCGATTGGGACTTTCTTCGCAGACCGTCCCCGATGGGAAGCATTTCGAGCATTCAGGAGATTGTGATCGAGGCTCGCCGCATCACGCGAGAGATCCTGCGCGTCGACGGCGGCGCACATGTCGGCAAATGGTAATCGAAACGATCTCGCGCAGCCGCTCCGTAGCTCGATACCCGACCTTATCGTGATGAAAGTACACCGAGATGCGGAACGATGCCGTCCTCCATCAAGAGTGCCGACGATATAGCCGATGATCATTGACCGACCGCTAGTAGCAGTTATCGACAGCGACAGCTCCTCGCGAGCGAAGGCGCTGGATTGCCTCGTCGCGGCTGGCCTGACGGTCGAGGTATTCAATTCAGCCGAGGATTTCTTGATGAGAAGCGAGACCAATCCACTTCACTGCATCATATTGGATGTGCGGTTGCCTGGCATCGGCGGTCTCGATCTTCAATCCCACCAGACAAGGATTGGACGCAAGACACCATTGTTGTTTCTGACGGCTCAGGACGAGGCAAGGACCTGCGTCTAGGCGATGAAGAATGGCGCCATCGACTATCTCATCAAGCCGTTCCAGATTGAACAGCTTGTCGACGCGGTCAGACGCGGCATCGAACGCGATCTCACGCGGCACCGGCAAGAGCAGATCCAGGACGAACTGCGTGCGAGGCTTTGCGTCGCTATCGCCCCGCGAAAGAGAGACCATGGCGCTGCTCTCGGCAGGACTTGGACCCAAGCACATAGCTGGCCGGCTAGGGATCTGTACGCATACTGCCCGTGTTCACAGTGGCCGGATCATGACCAAAATGGGGGCACAGTCCATCGCGGATCTGGTTCGCATTGCGGACAAAATCGGACAGGCGCAGAACGGAAGAGCGATCCGCCCCGACGACATCTTGGCAACCAGCCACGACCACGCTGCCCAACGCGTTTCGGATGAGGGCTTACTGCCCGCCTACTGCAATCTGCATCGTGCAGCGCCGGATGGCTCATTGCAGCCACAGGCATATTCGTCGAGCACGAATTCGGTCGTGTCGACACACGCGGATCGAAGTCAAGGTAAAGCTCGCGAAACTGTCGAAACCCGCTTCCGTTGGCGCGATGGCCGCCTCGCGCCAAAAGCGGCCGCGAAGTCTCGGCGATGATAGTCTTACGTTAGCGCGCGCTTCGGGTTCGCAAACCGACCGGCTTGCTTCCGTCGAAAATGAACTCGAGGCCCCTCGCTTCGAAAGCCCGTCGGATTCTTTCCAGGGTTCGTTCCGTGGCTCCGCGAAAGCCTGTCTCGATCCGGTGAATAGTCTTCACCTCTACGCCGGCAGCGTCCGCAAGCTCCTGCTGCGAAATCCCTAACCAGCTACGCGCTGCGCGAATCTGTTCTACGGAAATCATGTCGGAAAGATTCTATTAAGGTTAATTTGTCAGATCAACTGACATTTGGTCCCGGCCATGAGAAAAGTTCTCCCGATACAGAGGAGAACAACGTGCCTATCGATCCACTCACCGAATTGCTGAAAACCAATGAGGACGCCGTCCGCGCGGCCAAGCAGGTCGTCGCAACGGCCCTTGAAGCCAACTTCTCGATCGACCCGATTATCGGCGACGAACTCTCCCAATCGTTCGCCGTCATTTCTTCTTGCGTGCGCCGCCACGGTCTTCTGATCCAGACGACGCTCGCAGACACGCTCGCCACCAGCGGTCGTTTCGAAGTTCTGAGCGAAATCCATGTGCCGATCACCGTGGCGGCCAACGATCTTCTGACCTCCCAGAACTCCAACGCAGCCCTGGCGAAGATCCAACTGAAGTCGGACTCGCCTGTCATCAGGATGGCGAAGCTCGACCTGATTGTCATCGATTCCGAACGCGGCTGGGCCGGCGCTTACGACGTGAAAAGGGGCAATGGCGAAACGGCTTGGAACAAGCGCAAACCGATCGAGAGGGATCTGCGCGCGACCCGCCTCGTGCTGGCCTCGCATCTCAAGAAGCTCGGACATGACGTCGATCGAGTGACGACCGCGGTCATCGACTACTACGGCGGTTCGGGGTTCTCGCGTGACATCAAGCTCGTGCGCGATGAATTGAACGCGCACTTCGGCGTCGCGGTGGTCGAGCGCATCGAGACCATGACCGCCGCGCTGCGGCAGGAGATGCACACGCGCCTCGGCGCAATCCTCGAGCCCGCCATTAGCAAGCTGAACGCAGCGCGGAAGCCCAAGGTAGTTAAGCCGGCACCCGAACCTGAGACTCCCATCGAACAGCACGATTGGCTGACCAGCGTTCTTCAGGCGCGCCCGCTCGGGCCCGGACAGTGGATAGCGCCCGCGGTGTCATCCAACGCGCGGTGAGGGCAATAGGAGAAGCTGCACACATGCGTCAAGTCCGCGAACTAAACTCCACCATCGCCGGCCGCAGCAATCCCTGGCCATACGCCTCGGATGACTCAAACCCGCTTGCGTGGTGGCGCATGCTGCCGCCCGACGCGTTCAGCGCGGCCGAACGCCTTGATCTCGGCGCCACTCTCGAAAGCCTAGCCGTCCTCCGCGTCACCGACAACGTCCCGGCCGCCCTCAAGGGCGATCCGGCTGCCGCCGTCGCCGCGGCACTGTCGCTGACGCCGCTAGGAGACGTCGATCTTCAAGTCGATATCGTCATGTCGGCTCTTCTGCATTGCGCGCTCAAGGATGACGCCACGGCGGCCCTCGTCTTGTCGCACATCCTTAGCAATGCCGAATTCGATCACCCCCTGAAGATCGAGCTCTCGACCCTTTGGCTCACCCACCATCTCGGTCGTACGAGGGATCCGCGCTGGTTTGCTCAGACAGAAGTGGCCGTCAAGCAAGCTCTCTCCGATGAGGAGGGCGACGCTTGAGTACCGATGGCGGTGATGACGGCGCCGATCACCAGGATCTGCCAACCGCGGAGGACGCGGTCACGACCGGCGCCGCCGCCGATTCGGCCGATTGGGACGAGCGGCTCAAAGGCCTGCCGCGGCTTCTGCGCTATGCCCTGCTCGCCGTCAATGGCGCCGAACACATTGAGGAACGGCTTATCGCGGAAGTCAACGAGCTTTGCCCGGGACTGCCACACAATGTCGCTTGGGCCACCAGCAGGTCGTTGGAGGCCGCAATGGCACTGGCGACTGAACTCGATCGCCGCGCTGCAGCCCATAGTGAGCCAGCTCTCAGGAGCCTTGCTGATAGCGTCCGGCTCGTGAGCTTGCCAACGCCGCGTGATGACGAACACTTCCAGCAGCACCGCAGGGTCGCCAAGGCGCTGGTCAAGGCCTTTCAGGTGAATTCGCTGCACGTCGAACAGAAGGTTCGCTGCGATCTCGAACGGTTTACCTATGGCTGGGCTGCGCTGCCGGCCTGCACGCATTTTCTGCCGAAGAAGTTCTCTGCTGCGATTAACGCCTCCCTGGTCGGGCACCGCTTGGCCGAGCACCGCATCACCGCGGCCAAGGCCACGTTACGGCTCCAACTCAAGGAGGAGGAGGACAGCCGGAAAAAGCGGGAAGCCGAGGACCGGACCGAAACCGTCAAGCAAGAAGCCGTCCCGGACCCTGAACTCATTCCCGACCGTCATCTCGTCGTTGCGCGTCTGTCCGAGGCCGAGTTGAAGAACATCAAACTCAAGGAAATCCTTGGCCCGCTGAAGAACGTCATTAACACTGCTTTGCCGCTCGTTGAGGTGCCGCCGCTCCACGAGGCGCGCAGCGTTCTGCAGTTCGAGTTCCCGTACGCCATCGACGTCATCGATTTCGCGCTGGCGGATCTTGTTGGGCGCACCACGGTCCGTTTGCGCCCGCTTCTGATTGTTGGCGAGCCCGGCGGCGGTAAGAGCCGATTTGCCCGCCGGCTCGGTGAGGTGCTGGGTCTCCACGTTTGGCGGACCGAAGCCAGTCGTTCCGACGGCGCGGTGTTCGGGGGGACCGACCGGCGCTGGTACTCTAGCGAGCCTTGCCATCCTTTTCTCGCCATCGCGCAAGGCAAAACGGCAAATGTGCTGGTCCTCCTCGATGAATTGGAGAAAGCGGCGACGAGGTCCGACTACGGCCGGCTATGGGACTGCCTGCTCGGCTTTCTCGAACCGGAAACGAGCGTCCGCTACCCCGACCCCGCGCTCCAGACCAATCTTGATCTGTCGCAGGTGTCGTACATCGCCACTGCCAACCGCCTCGAGCCGTTGCCAAGTCCAATCAGAGACCGTTTCCGCATCGTGACCTTTCCCAAGCCGACCGCGAATGACTTGGACGCGCTGCTGCCGGCCGTGATCGTTGACCTCGCCAAGGAGCGCGGCCTCGACCAGAGCTGGATGACACCGCTCGACGGCGTTGAGCGCGAAGCTGTCGCGAAGCACTGGGCCGGCGGCTCGGTGCGGCGCCTGCGCCGCATCGTCGAGGCCATCCTGCGCGAACGCGACGTCCGAGCATTGAGGAACTGATCATGGTGGAACAGAACAACGGAAAGACACGGCCGCCGCTGCCGCGGCCGCCGCAATTGCGCGGGATAACCCGCGCGCAGGGCTTAAACGGCGCACCCTCGCCCGGTACTATCGCGGACAATCATCCGAGGACCAATACCGTGACCGATCCCCAGATCGTCTGCCCGAGCTGCCGCACTGAAATCAAGCTGACAGAATCGCTCGCGGCGCCCCTGATTGCGGAGACGCGCCGCAAGTTCGACCAGCAGCTTGCCGCCAAGGAAGCGGACTTTGGCCGGCGCGAAGCGCTGCTCAAGCAGGCCAGCGAAGAAATCGCGAAAGCTCGCGAGGCCGTCGACGAACAGGTCGCCGCAAAGCTGAAGGCGGAGCGGTCCAATATCGTCGAAATGGAAGCAAAGCGAGCACGGCTGGCGATCGCCGATGAACTCGGCGAACGCGACCGGCAATTGGCGGATTTGCAGCAAATACTCGCAGCGAACAACGAGAAGTTGGCCGCAGCCCAGAAGATCCAGGCGGACATGCTCCGCAAGGAGCGCGAGCTCGACGATGCCAGGCGCGAAGTCGAGCTCACGATCGAGACGAAGGTCCAGCAGGCACTCGCCGCTGTGCGCGACAAGGCCAAGCTGGAGGCCGAGGACGGCTTCAAGGCGAAAGTCGCGGAGAAGGAAGCCCAGATCGCCGGCATGAACCGGCAGATCGAAGAACTCCGCCGCCGTGCTGAACAGGGCTCACAGCAGTTGCAAGGCGAAGCCCTGGAGCTCGAACTGGAATCCCTGCTCCGCAATCAGTTTCCGCGCGATCTCATCGAGCCGGTGCCGAAGGGCGATTTTGGTGGCGACGTCCTCCATCGCGTGTTCGGTCCCGGTGGGCAGACTTGCGGCACGATCCTGTGGGAATCCAAGCGAACCAAACGTTGGAGCGACGACTGGCTGACCAAGCTCAGAAGCGACCAGCGCGCTGCTAAAGCGGAGGTCGCCCTTATTGTCTCCAGCGCGTTGCCGAACGATATCGAAACCTTCGGTCTGCTCGACAATGTCTGGGTCGCAGAGCCCCGGTTCGCCGTTCCGCTGGCGATCGTACTCCGGCACGGGCTGATCGACCTCGCCGGCAGCCGTCAGTCCCAGGAAGGCCAGCAGACCAAGATGGAGATGATGTACGGCTATCTGACCGGTCCGCGCTTCCGTCACCGGATCGATGCGATCGTCGAGAAGTTCACCGACATGCAGGCCGACCTCGACCGCGAGCGCAAGACGATGATGCGGCTCTGGGCCAAGCGCGAGGAACAGCTCCGTGGGGTGCTCGACTCCACGGCCGGTCTCTATGGCGACCTCCAGGGAATCGCCGGCCGCGCGATGCAGGAGATCGAGAGTCTTGATGTGCTGATGATTGAGGTGAAGGGCGAGGCGGCGGAGTAGATTGGCCCCCTCAGAGGTTAGAATTCTGCCATCTTGAAGAGGCGACCGTCGGCTCCGTCGTCGTGAAGGCGAAGTATAATTTCGTCCGGCGCAAACGTGGGGGGTGACTTCTCTTCGATACGCGGCAGGTCTGAAGCAATTAGCGTCATTATGTATTGCATCTTCTTGGTACTCGTCTGTTCACGCACAACCTCTAACAGCGCCAGCTTCTTTCGGTCGTCCAGAGCTTCGAAGATTCCGTCGTGGTAGACAAAATGGAAGAAGCCTACGTCCTCATACACCTTCAGCAGAGCTAGATCGAACAGGGCACAGACCAGCTTTTTGTAACTCGTCCCTTCTCCCTGGCTAGAGGTCTTGCCGGTTTGCGTGGTTGATGGAAGTTTCTTCGAGCCGATGTCGCAGTTGGCGTACATATAGTGGAGCATGACGCTTATCATACGCCTCCTGCCCTTCAGTGCAGCGCGCCTCTTTTGGATCTCCTCGATCAAAAAGGCAAAAACATTATCGAACGTTGCAAACTCGGCACGGGCGGCCAGTATCTTTTGCTTTAGTTCGTCGGCGCTGTCGTGATAAAGGGCGGCAACCTGAGTATTGCGGGGATTCTTCAGGAAATGGTCGATCCGCGCAAAGTGAGGGAAAGAGTTGCTGACGATGATCTGGTTGTAGTACTCGTCTGACAATCCATTGATTTTGTTCTTCTCCTCTCGCAGCTTGAGCTTTTCAAAGTCTCTGGCGCTGTTGACCGCGCTCAGCGCTGACCCATCTGCGTAGTCGTGGACCGCGCCAATCACTTCGATGAGATCGTCCGGTTCGAAGCGGAACGGGATGGGATCTTTCCGGTTCGGAAGCCATTCCCGGATATGCTGCATATCATCCAGTGCGGCGTTGAGACGCTCAACCCCGATGATGTGAGCACGCTTGACGCCGAGTGCCATCAGGCTGGCGATTAACTTCTCGTCGGCACCTCCAGTATAGCGGCGGTTGGTGAACACTAGGTAGTGGTCACATAGGCCCTTCTTTGCGAGCCGCTTAATTTTTGCGTGCTCCTTTTTCAGGAGGCGCTCAAAATCCTTATCCGAGCATGATTTGTCGAATACGGCTACGTGCTTGGCCTGGAGGACAACCTGACCCTCAAGGGGCATGTTGGCGCTGGGAAAGCATTCGGCCTTGCCGTTGAACTTGCCATCACGACCGCCGTCGCGACCGGGCGCGAATGGCGTGACACCTTCACCCAGCCAGTTGATGCAAATCTTGACGACGAGCTCTTCAAACTCACCCTCGCTTAGTTCGTAGAGGCGATAATCGCGACGCATCCAGTGACCTTGTTCCAAATGGGCTTACGTGACGGCAATCTGACGCGGTTCTGGGCTCCAGTACGGCCCGCCGGGCAACAGAGGGGAATCACAGCAACAGCGTAATGGTTGTAATCTTGGCTCAATATCGCTTCGGCAATCAATTGGAAAATAGTGGGTGCGCTTTTGTCATGTTGGAGATCCCACCGACGTCTACTCCGCCGGACGTCGAGGTTACGAGAGTAGTGAGGGAAAGAACTTGCGCCGTTGTTGTGTCCCTATGCTTCCGACCCTAATAGAATAACGCGCTGCCGCATCTCTGGCCGCATCGCCCCTATCAATTTCCCGACGTCATCGTGCCATATCGAGGCGAAGACGAGGACCAGGTCATAAAGGGCTGTACCGGCGAGGATGTTGCGCAAGAACTCCCTTCGTTTCCTCGCGAACGAGGCAGTCGTCCCGCCGAGCGGTCGATCATTCATAGCGACGATGCGTCGGTCCTGCGAAAGAAGAATAACCACAACAGGATTCGCCTGGGAATCGAAGTACGGCCAATGCTCCAGACCGTGAAACGTAGCAAACACTGCATCGGATTGTTTGAGAACGCCTCGCGCCTTAAGTGCCGCCAACGCCCGATTCTCCAGCGGCTCTTCTGGGTTTGCAATGCGCTGGCGCTTACGAGCAGCCCTGGTGCTCTTCTTGAGAAGCTCCCTGAGTTCAACGATGGTGAGCCTGCCCTCGGCAACGTCCTTGAGCAATTGCTGTCGTTTCTCGGGTTGGCGGGCTGCAATGCGAGCGACGCGCTCGACGGCAGCCACGGGCATCCGAACGCCAGACGGCAGTTTGGTGATGCCCTCGGCATCCAGATACTGGGCAGCCCAGATAAAACGCCGAAGTGTGTTATCGCTCAGCTTCACCCGCTTCGACAGCTTGGCGATGTAGTCGCGCCGATCGCCTCGGCCGAGCGCCTCGTAGGGGCGGACATGCGGCCGAATGTAAGCGAGCCACTCGCTGGCTATTCTTCCGGGAGATGGTGACATACGCGGAGGCGCCGAATCGAGATGCGTGAGGGCCCATTAGTATAAGCCAGCGCACTGGCTTAACAAAAGAAATGTGCTGTTGACGACAGAGGCGCTTCGCGTGACACTGTTGTCGCGCTCTCTCTCCAGTCGATACGATCTAGCGCGCTCGATGCGAGATAGAGAAGTGATGGCTCAGGCCGAAGGAATGACGGAGAAGATGACAGAGAAAGAGCACGCGGTCTTCTGCGTTACCTTCGGAGTAACGTGGGGGAAGCGAGGCTATGCTTCGGCATCCGTCTCCAGGGGCCTGGAAACCGAGCACCCGCATTGGGGCAGCCAGCCTCATCTGGACGGGGCGGCCCGCGCGGAAATGGGCCTTCGTGGAAATTTCGTGGAAACCACCCCTTCAGGCCTCGGGCGCGGGGCGCCTAAGTCATTGAAGAGGATGGTGGGCACGACAGGGATCGAACCTGTGACCCCTACCATGTCAAGGTAGTGCTCTCCCGCTGAGCTACGTGCCCTAGAGGTCATTTCATCGGTGGGGTCCCTATAACGGCTCAGGGGACCCGGCGCAAGGACGGAAGGGGGCCGATTTAGGCCGCCAGCATCTTGTTCACTTCGCTGACCAATTCGCGCAGGTGCACGGGCTTGGACAGCACCTTGGCGTTCTTGGGGGCGTCCGAATCCGAGTTCAGGGCGACCGCGGCAAAGCCGGTGATGAACATGATCTTGATGTCGGGGTCGAGTTCCGAGGCCCGGCGGGCGAGCTCGATGCCATCCATCTCCGGCATCACGATGTCGGTGAGCAGCATCTCGAACGGCTCTTCCCGCAGCCGCTGATAGGCGGCCATGCCGTTGTCATGGGACGAAACCTGGAAACCGGCATTTTCCAGCGCCTTGACCAGGAAACGGCGCATGTCGTTGTCGTCTTCGGCGAGCAGGATTTTTGCCATGGCAGGAAACGTCGAATCCCCAGAGGATATCAGCAGAGGTCACTAAGCCCGACAGAGGGTAAATTTGGGGTGAAAATCTTTACCTTGGGCCGGCTGCGCTGCCGGCACTTGTGAAACGGAACGGGCTCCAAATCAATCGAGCCGGACCGACTGGTCCCCGCCACGATGCCCGCACGGTTAAGACATGTTCCAGCGTCCATCACATCTTTTCGCTTGGCAGAATGGTTGCGATTCCGGACAATGACGGACACATAAGAGCCGTTCGACCGGCCGAATCATTCGATCCGGAGCGATCCCGGATCGTGAGGCGCCGAGGGGGCGAAGCCCGAGTAAGGACGAAGCTTGAGAAGATGACCCGGTTTGACGGCGACATGTCGCCAGCCTTCGAGATCTTCGAGCCCGCCGAATGGCGCGCGCCTGTCATCTTCAACTCGCCCCATTCGGGCTCGACCTATCCGGACGAATTCCTGGCGGCGTCGCGGATCGACCTGCCGACGTTGCGGCGGTCGGAAGATTCGTTCATGGACGAGCTGATCGGCCATTTGAGCGATCGTGGCTTTCCGACGGTGCGGGTCAACTTTCCCCGCTCCTACGTCGACGTCAATCGCGAGCCCTATGAGCTCGACCCCCGCATGTTCAGCGGGCGGCTGCCGAGCTTTGCCAATACCCGCTCGATGCGGGTCGCCGGCGGCCTCGGCACCATTCCGCGCGTGGTTGGCGACGGCCAGGAGATCTACCGCGACCGCATCCTGGTCGACGATGCGCTGGGGCGGATCGAGGCGCTGTACAAGCCCTACCATCGCGCGCTGCGCCGGCTGATCAACAAGGTGCACCAGATGTTCGGCACCGTGGTGCTGGTCGACTGCCACTCGATGCCCTCGGTCGGCGTCAGCAGGGACGAGCCGCGCCGACCCGACGTCGTGATCGGCGACCGCTACGGCACGAGCTGCACGCCGCTGCTTCCCGATCGCGTCGAGGAGACCATGACGGGCCTCGGCTATTCGATCGGCCGCAACAAGCCCTATGCCGGCGGCTTCATCACCGAACACTACGGCAATCCCGCAAGCGGCCTGCACGCGGTACAGCTCGAGCTCAATCGCGCGATCTACATGGACGAGCGGCGGCGCGAGCGGAGTTCACGCTTTGCGCAAGTAGCCTCCGATTTCGGCGTTCTCGCCGACGTGCTGGCCACCACGATTCCGTTCGCCGATCTCGGCCCGTTCCAGGCTGCGGCGGAATAGGCGCCGGCTCTTCGACTTACGATCATGTTGTCTGCGATTGGCGCGAACGCGCCTTCGCTTCGCTGCGCACCCGAAACAAAAAGGGGGGCGAAGAAAAAAGAGGCGCAAAGAAAAAAGGGCCGCTTCTGATGAAGAAGCGGCCCAAGTCTAGGGAGGAAACGCCCAAGGAGGGCAGCGGTAACGCCAAGCGCTACCGCACCGCAACAATATGCGACCGCGCCGCACAAAGCGCAAGGCCTTTTGAGCCATTTCCCATGCAATTCGCACATGGCTCGGTTGCTTCCAGAGAAACCCAGATTCAGTTTCTTTGATAAGGAAATTCAATGGGTTGATAGTCATTTGCATACGAACGAGGCAACTCCGGAACGTAGTTTTCAACTCCATGATCGATATTTGGCCAGCAGATGACTGGGATGAGGCAGCACGCCTCGGCATCCAAAATACCAGGGAGCAAATCAAGACAGCGCTGCACCCGGGGGACGAATTGGGCTAGGCAGGAGGCGAGCTTCAGCCAACCTTCGCTTCGAGGATTCCCGTGACGGTGATCGACTTCTCCGCCTTCATCGGTCGGCTCGCCACCGCCTCCGGCGAAACCATCCTGCCGTTCTTCCGCACCTCGCTGTCGGTCGACGACAAGAGCAAGACCAAGGATTTCGACCCCGTGACGGAGGCCGACCGCGCCGCGGAGGCGGTGATGCGGCGCCTGATCAGGGCAAATTTCCCTCAGCACGGCATCGTCGGCGAGGAATTCGGCAATGAGCAGGACGATGCCGAGTATGTCTGGGTGCTCGACCCCATTGACGGCACCAAATCCTTCATCGGCGGCTTTCCGATCTGGGGCACGCTGATTGCGCTGCTCCACAAAGGCGCGCCGGTCTACGGCATGATGCACCAGCCCTTCATCGGCGAGCGCTTTTCCGGCGACAACGGCTCGGCCAATTACAGGGGCCCCTCCGGCGAGCGCCGGCTCCAGGTCCGCCGCTGCGCCTCGCTGTCGGAAGCCACGACCTACACCACCAGTCCCCTGCTGATGAACGAGAGCGACCGCGCCATCTTCGGCCGCATCGAGCAGGGCGCGCGGCTGTCGCGCTATGGCGGCGATTGTTACTCCTATTGCATGCTGGCGGCCGGCCACGTCGATCTCGTGGTCGAGACCGAGCTGAAGCCCTACGACATCGCGGCGCTGATCCCGATCGTGACCGGCGCCGGCGGCGTGGTCACCACGTGGGAAGGCAAGCCGGCCCAGGGCGGCGGCCGCATCATCGCGGCCGGCGACGCGCGGGTTCACGAAGAGGCCTTGAGGCTCTTGAACCAGTAACAACGCGAGCGGAGGGCTTGCATCACCGACGCGGGCGCGGAGACAGCGAAGTAGGCCACTTACCCTGGAGGTCAAGAGCCGTTCTCTCACAACGCGACAGGTGCGTCCCCCCCTTGGGGGGGGAGCGCTAGGGAAAGGGGCTCACACGGGGACTCCATCGATCACCTTCTTAACGACAGAGAGACCTTTTGCTGGGTACCCCTCTCCCTCGCAAGGGGGGAGGGAGCGCAGTTGGGCTCGCTGCTGCAGCGTGGGCTCACACCAGAGCGCGGCCCTCCTCACACCGCCTCTGCCCTGAGATGCTCCACCAGCATCTTGGCCGGCTTTGGTAGCGCCTTGAAGCTTCGCGCGCAGATCACGAGGCGGCGGTTGGCCCAGGCGTCGCGCAGGCGGACCATGGCGAGCGGCATCAGCTTGGCGCAGCGGCGGGCGGCGGCTTCCGGCACCAGGGCAACGCCGACATCGGCGGCAACCATCTGGCAGATCGCATCGAAATCGCGCAGGCGCGCGCGGAAATGCGGGCGCATGCCGAGTCGCGCCGCGTGCTTCGAGATGTGCATCTGGAGCGCTGTGGCGCTGGTCAGGCCGACGAAGTCGCAGGCCGCGGCCTCCTGAAAATCGATCTGGCGCCGGCCGGCGAACGGGCCGCGGCGGGAGGTCACCAGCGTCAGGCGATCCTCGCTGAACACGAAGCGCTCGATATGGTCAGGCAGCGCGTGCTCGGCGGCAAAACCGAGATCGGCGGCGCCCGTCGTGATCGCCGCCGCAATGTCGGTGCTCTCGCGCTCCTCGATGTCGACGGCGACGTCGTGATGCGCGCGCAGGAAGCCGGCGAGCGCCTTCGGCAGATGCTCCGAGAGCCCTGAGGTGTTGGCGAGGAAATGCACGCTGGCGCGCAAACCGCTGGCAAAGCCGGCAAGATCGCCGCGCATGGCGTCGATCTGGTGGATGACGAGCCGCGCATGATCGAGCAGGCTCTCGCCGGCCGCGGTCAATTCGATGCCGCGGCGGCCGCGCTTGAGCAGCGCGACGCCGAGCGCATCCTCGAGCCCCTTGATGCGTGCGCTGGCGGAGGCCAGCGCCAGGTGTGACCGCTCGGCACCGCGTGTGATGCTGCGCTGGTCGGCGACCGCGATGAAGAGCTGGAGGTCGACGAGGTCGAAGCGCATGCCGTGTCTCCTCAGCCTTCGCCCCAGACGAAGGCTCTCTCCGTAACCTCCAGATTGTGCCCGATCGCGGCATCGGTCAATGTGCGGGGATGATCGACCCGCTTCTCATTCTCGTCGCCGCCGTCTTCCTGCTTGCCGGATTCGTCAAGGGTGTGGTCGGGCTTGGCCTGCCAACGGTGTCCATGGGCCTGCTCGCCGTGAGCATGGCGCCGAGCCGCGCCATCGCCATCGTCATCGTGCCCGCCATCATCACCAACATCTGGCAGACCTTCGTCGGCCCTTATCTGCGCGACATCCTGAGGCGGCTGTGGCCGCTGATGATCGGCACCGTGATCGGGTGCTGGCTCAATGCCGGGGCGCTGACCGGCCCGCATGCGCGGTACGGCACGATCGTGCTCGGCGCCCTGCTCGTCACCTACGCCGTGATCGGCCTGAACAAGTTCCAGTTTCGCGTCGCACCGGAGAACGAGAAATGGGTCGGCGGCGTGGTCGGAATCGTCACCGGCGTGATCTCGGCCTCGACCGGCGTGCAGGTGATCCCCTCGATGCCGTTCATGCAGGCGATCGGCATGGAAAAGGACGAGCTGGTGCAGGCGCTCGGCGTGTTCTTCACGACGGCGACGCTCGCGCTCGCCTTCAACCTGACCGCGGTCGGATTGCTGACGCCCGCCAATGCCGTACCGGGCGCCGTGGGCCTCGCCATGGCCTTTGCCGGCATGTTCATCGGCCAATCGGTGCGGGCGCGGATGCCGGCGGAAGCGTTTCGCCGCTGGTTCCTGATCGCGATGATTTTGCTCGGCCTCTATCTCGCCGGAAGCGCGCTGGCGAAGGAATTCGGTTAAGCGCCTTACGATTTCGGCCCATAGCCCGGCACCCATTTTTCGTGTTGAGGCAGATCGTCCTGGATTGTCCACCACGGTACGCGCGACGAGGTGAAAACGTGGAGGCGAGGCCGAACTTCCGGATCGTCATCGAGCAGGCCAGCGGGAATGCTGACGGTCGGGAGATAGCTCGCCTTGCCGGGCGTCGGGCAGCCGCAGGTCCTGCACCGATGGCGGAAACTTCCCGGCGAGGATTCGTAGGCCACGGTCAGGTTCTCGCCTGCAACAAAGCGAAACTTGTCGGCATCGACATGGGCGTAGGTGGCGAATGCCGCGCCGGTCAGCTTGCGGCAATTGGCACAATGGCAATGGGTCAGCCAACGCACCTGATCGATCTCGAACCGCACAGCGCCGCACAGACAGCTTCCACGGATCATCGAAACCTCCCTGCACAGCTTTCATAGGGCGAAGCGCCCGCTGCACCAGTCCTTCGTTCGAGCGAGTTACCGCGTCTCCAGCATGGCGATGCGGATGCCGAGATAGATGAAGAGGCCGCCAAGCGCGCGATTGACCCAGGCGATGGCACCCTCGGATTGCCTCAGCCGGTGCGCGGCCTTGGCCGCGAACGCGGCGAGCACCAGGCACCACAACGTCCCCGTAAAAATGAAGATCAGGCCGAGCGTCAGGAAGGCGAGCGGCTTGTGCGGCGCATCGGCTGCGACGAATTGCGGCAGGAAGGCCAGGAAGAACAGCGCGACCTTGGGATTGAGCGCATTGGTGAAGACGCCCTGGAGGAAGACCCGCCGCAATGAGCTCCGCACCGGCTCGTCGATCGCCGACGCCGGCACCGGGCGCGACAACAGCATCTGGAGCCCGGTTACGACGAGATAGGCCGCGCCGAGCAGCTTCAGGATCGAGAAAGCGGTGGACGAGGCCATCAGCAGCGCCGAAAGACCGATCGCCGCGCACGCGACATGGACAAAACAGCCGCAACTGATGCCCAAGGCGGCAGCGGCGCCGCCCCGCCAGCCCATTTGCATGCTGCGGCCGATCACATAGACCGAATCCGGCCCCGGCGTGATGTTGAGCAGCACACCCGACAGGATGAAAAGCCCGATCTCGTGAATGCCCAGCATGCAAAATGCCTCCCGCCGCCCCGTCCGGGCGGTCCCGGTTCCGCTTAGTCGGTTCGCCCGTCCCCGTCCACCGCCGCGATTGCCTAGGATTTACCTCGAATTTGCAATGCGGATCATGCTTTCGCTTGGCCTCATCTGCTTTATAAAGGCAGGGTTCTTGAAATGCGGGACTCGAGGCGACTGCCACGCCGTGGCCGGTCCCCTCTCCCTTGGAGCTTCGCGGATATGGAAAGACGTCTGGCTGCCATCGTCTGCGCCGATGTCGCCGGCTATTCGCGCATGATGGGAAGCGACGAGGCCGGCACCCATGCCGCCTTCAAGGCCCATCGCGCGGCAATCCACCCCATCATCCTCAATCATGGCGGCCGCGTCGTGAAGAACACCGGCGACGGCTTCCTGCTCGAGTTCGCCTCGATTGTCGGCGCCACCGAGGCGGCGATCGCGATGCAGACGGTGATGGCGGAGCGCAACCAGCATCTGCCCGCTGACCGCGCCATGCAGTTCCGGCTCGGCATCCACATGGGCGATGTCATCGCCGACGAGGACGAGGTCTTCGGTGACGATGTCAACATCGCCGTCCGTCTGGAATCCGTGGCGAGCCCCGGCGGCTTCGCGATCTCGGCCAAGGCCTACAAAGAGGCGAGCAAGCATCTCTCGGTGCCGCTGACCGATGCCGGCAACCATCGCTTCAAGAACATCAAGGATGCGGTCGGGGTCTGGACCTGGACGCCCGAGGGCGCGCCGGCGCTTGCCCCCGAGCTCCGGGAAGCCTCCGCCCTCTCGCAGCAGTACCGCACCGCGATCGTCGGCGTGCTGCCCTTTGCCAATCTCAGCGACGCCCAGGATGAATATTTCTCCGATGGCCTCACCGAGGACCTGATCCACGCGCTGTCGCTGCAATCCTTCTATCGCGTGCTGAGCCGCAACTCGACCTTCGCCTTCAAGGGCAAGAACACGAGCACCCGCCTGATCGCACGCGAGATCGACGCCACCTATTTGATCCAGGGCTCCGTGCGCCGCGCCGGCGCCAAGATCCGCGTCACGGCCGAGCTGATTGCGCCGGAGACCGGCGAGCAGCTCTGGACCGGCCGCTACGACCGCGACATCGGCGACCTCTTCGCGATGCAGGACGAGATCACGACCAACCTGTCTGCCGCGGTCGCCACCGAGATCGTCCGTGCCGAGGCCTCGGCACCGGCGCGGATCTCGACTGACGTGTCCGCCTGGGACCGTTTCCTCAAGGGGCTGTCGCACTATTACCGGCAGACCAAGGAGGACTTGGCCGTCGCCGTGGACCTGTTCCGTGAGGCCATCCGGCTCGATCCCAAACTGTCGATCGCACACGCCTATCTCGCCACGATCCAGATCCAGAGCATTCAGTTCGGCTGGGTCAAGGGCACGCGCGACATGTGGACCGAGGCAATGAACCTCGCCGAAACCAGCGTCCGGCTCGACCCGCGCTCCTCCTTTGCGTTCTCGATCCTGTCCTGGGCCCATGCGATGGAGGGACATCATGAGGCGGCGATGGACGCCGCCAAGCGCGCCGTCGCGCTCAACCCCTACGACAATGGCGCGCGCGGCGTGCTCGGCATCTGTCATTTCATGATCGGCGAGCACCGCGAGGCGATCGAGCTGTTCTCGATGGCTGCGCAACGCGACAACAGCGACCCGCGCTATCAATGGTCGGCGCTGAACGCGTTCAGTCATTATCTTCTGCGCCAATATGACGCGACGCTGTCATGGGCCCGCGAGCAGCTCTACATCAACCCGAATCACATGCAGGCGCTGGCGATCCGCGCCGCGGCATTGGCGCAACTGGGGCGAAGCGACGAGGCGAGCGAAGCCGCCCGCGTGCTGATGGCAAACTATCCAGCGCTGAACGTCGAGAGGCACTTGCGCAACTTCCACTGGAAGCGGCCCGAGGACATCGCCCATTATCGCGACGGGCTACTGAAGGCCGGCGTGCCGCTGGGCAAGCTCGCCCTGGTTCAGGGCGGCGTCAAACGCGCCGCCGAATCCTGAGAAACTGCCCGTGCCAGTGCCGTCCGACACCGGCTTTTTTTGGCAGGACAGTGAAGTCAGCCACACTTCGTTGCACGCTGAAGTAGTATATACCCTCGTTTGTTAGGACTTTCCGCGTTCTAACAGCGCGCCTGCTTTTTTAGACTCGCCGTTTTCAGGATTTGGGCCATGCATGACCGCGCTTCGAAGCCGCCCTTCGACCCCTCGATCCAGGTCTCGCCGAACAATCCCTGCCCCTTCCTGCGCGGCCTCGTCGGCGAAGGTTTTGTCGACGGCGGCACCGTCCCACTCCGGACCCTGTCGCAGACTATCGCCAATGCAAGCGGCGAGACCGGGCTGAAGAAGACCTCGGCCCGCATCCAGGTCCGCGGCGTCGCACTGATCGCCAACGGTGCCTGTCACATCCTGCAAAGCATCTTCTGGGGCGCGCAGCTCAACACGCTGCGCGGCGGCCCGCTCGACAAGCTCGGTGCCGGCTCGCGCATCCTCGGGGTCGACGGTCGCGTCAACGAGGACGAGATTGCACGGCTCGCCAGTTTCGGCGGCACCTATGCCGACCCCGACGGCGGCACCGAGACCGGCCTCAACGCCTCTCAAATCCAGACCTTCATGAAAGACAATCTCAAGCGCGCCGGCAAGCAAGCGCGCTGGTACTACCCGATCCTGATGAAGTTCGAATGGCCGATCCTGCTCAAGATCATGGGCAAGGGTCGGGGCGACGACCGCTATCTCAGCGTGGCCGAGGTGAGGACATTGTTCGACGAGCGCAGATTCCCGGACAGGATCACCCAGAGGATTGTCGCCCAGCCGGTCAAACCGCCGTCGCTGATCTTGCGCGCCGCCGGCGGCCTCGTCGCCGCGCTCCTCGTCTTTGGCGTCGTCGCACTGCGCTTTCCCGATCAATTCCAGCCGATGCTTCCCGGCATCCTCGGCGATCTCGTGGCGCCGCCACTGCCGCAGCTCGTCGAACCCAAGGCTGCATACTGGCTTGAGCAGAACTGGGCGCTGGAGGACCGGCACTGGTTTCATCACGCCAGCCAGGGCACCGCGACTTTCCCGGTGCCTTATCGCTGGTTCATGGCGCTCGAGCAGCCGCGGCTTCATTTCTTCGCAAAGCCCGGGATGCTGCATGACGGCGACCACCTTCAGCGCTTCGGCTTCATCCCGAGCCCGCAGACGATCAACACCGACAACGCCACGCTCCGCCGGTTCGGCTATGCCAACGTTTACGACAAGACGAAGCCGGTGCCGGCGCGGCTCTGGAATCCGCCGGTGAACTGGGGTCCCCAGGCCGAAAACGTCGACGGCCTGCCCGTCGGCTTCGCACGCATGACCGGCGTAGCCGATCCTACGACCGGCCAGATCGGCGAGGACCGGATCGGCCTGACCTGCGCCGCCTGCCACACCGGCCAGATCCACTACAAGGGCATCGACATCCGCTTCGACGGCGGTCCCGCGATGACCGATCTGAGGAAGCTCGAGGTCACGACCGGCCTGTCGATCGCCTACACGCTCTACGTGCCGGGGCGCTTCACGCGCTTCGCCGACCGCGTGCTCGGCCCTTCCGCCAGCGATGCGGACCGCGACGCACTGAAGCAGAAGCTGAGTGCGATCGGCACGTTCCTGGTCGACTGGGAGAAGACCTACGCGAAGACCATCGGCGGCAAGACGAGGTTCAACGAGAAGACGAAGCGGGAAGAGAAGCAGCAGGACACCGAGGAAGGTTATGGCCGCCTCGATGCGCTCAACCGCATCGGCAACCAGGTCTTCTCGCAGGACATGACGCTTAGCGGGCTCAGCGGCTTCGAAAAGAATCTGCACGCCAGGGACGCGCCGGTCAGCTTCCCCCCGATCTGGACGGTACCCTGGCTCAAATACGCGCAATATGACGCTTCGATCGAACAGCCTCTGATCCGCAACGCCGGCGAAGCGCTGGGCGTGACCGCGCTGCTCAATCTGTCCGACAATACGCCCAAGGACAGGCTGTTCCGCTCGTCGATGGACATCAAGAATCTGAACTGGATCGAGGATCTGCTGAAGGGATCGGCGCCGTATCCGAAAAAGCAGCTCTCCGGACTGACATCGCCGAAATGGCCGTCGGACATTTTCGGCGATGATGCCTGGAAGATCGATGGCGACCGCGTCAAACGTGGCCGCAAGCTCTACTCGGAGCTCTGCGTCGAATGCCATCTGGGTCCGGTCAACGATCCCGTGTTCGACAGCGAGTTTCCGGCCCAAAGCATCTGGTCCTCGTCACGGTGGGAAACCATCGGCGAGGAGAAATTCCTGAACGAGGTCCAGAAGAGCGCCAAAGGCATGGGCACCGATCCTGCTCAGGCCGGGGTGCTGGCGACGCGCACGATTCAGGTGCCGGGCTTTCTCAGGCTTGATCCCACCCAGAACCTCAATGCCTGGTGGAATTGCAATCTGCCGGATATTTCTTCGACCGACATGCCGTATTCGCTTGGCCTGATGGTGCTCGTCGACATCGTCGCCCGCAAGGCAATGGACGATGCCAAAATCGACCCGAAGGATCAGCAAGCCTGGTGGGGCAAGCGCAAGAACTGCCCCAATCCCGGTCCGCAGCCGCCCGACAAGACCGAGCCGGGGCCCTGGTATCGCGCGCGACCGCTCGATGGCGTCTGGGCCACCGCGCCTTACCTGCACAACGGATCGGTCCCTTCGCTCTACTGGATGCTGAGCCCCGCGGCCGAGCGCCCCAAATCGTTCTGCATGGGTGGTGGCCGCGACTACGATCCGAAGCAGGTCGGCTTCGCGGTCGCCGACGGCGAGGGCTGCAAGACCGGGCAGTCGCGCTTCTCGACGCGGGCGTCTGATGGCACCGAACTGTTCGGCAACAGCAATGCCGGCCATTCGTTCGACGGTACGCCAGGCCCCGGCAAGGACGGCACCATCGGCCGCGTGCTCAAGGAGCAGGAGCGCTACGACCTGATCGAGTATCTGAAGACGCTGTAGGGCGACTGGAGTTCGCCGTCGTCATGGCCGAGCTTGTGGCACAACCCTCGCTCAAGCTCTCACTTGAACAGCGGCGTGCCTGGAACGAAGGCGTCGAAAGCGGCCCAGAACTGGGAACGGTAGCGATCCTGCTCCTGCAGGATCTCGTGCTTGGCGCCAGCGATCACGAGATGGGAGCCGGCGCGCAGGTGATAGGCGAACTCCTCGATCGCCGCGGTCGAGACCACGGTGTCATTGGAGGCCGCCAGCATCAGGATCGGCTGGCGGATCTGGGAGGGGTAGTTCACGCGCTTGAAGGTGTGCATCGCACGGAAGGCGGTATCGGCCCAGGCGACCGTCGGTGACGCCAGTCCGAGCGTCGGATCCTCCTCCAGGATCGCGGCGTTTCGCGCATAGCGCACGGGATCGCTGGTCAGGGGATTGTTGATGAAGGGATCGAGCCCGGTGAGGCGGTCGCTGCCGCCGGGAACGTAGCGGCCGCCCTGCCCGAGCAGGCGCATCGTCTTGAGCAGCGCACGCACCGGGAACGAGGTGGTGCGTCCCGGCAGGTCGATCATCGGGGCGGACAGCACCATGCGGTCGAACCAGCGCTTGCCGGCATGCGCCACCCGCAGCATCACCGTGCCGCCCATCGAGTGGGCGAGCGCGAAGAAGGGCGGCGGGCAATCGGGCAGCACCACCTGCTGCACGAAGGTCTCGACGTCGATTTCGAAATCGGAGAAGTCGCGCACATAGCCCTTGCGCGGATCGCGCAGGCGGCGCGAGGAATGGCCCTGCCCGCGCCAGTCGATCATCGCCACCGCAAAGCCGCGGTCGCGCAGGTCGCGCACGGTCTCGAAATATTTCTCGATCTGCTCGCCGCGTCCGGTGAAGACGCAGACGGTGCCCTTGCGGTTTGCCGGCGGCGCCCACCGCGCAAAGCGCAACTCGGCGCCATCGGGGGTCCTGATGGTGCCGCTGACGACGTTTTCGGGAACCGGATTGGACGGGATCGAGACCAGCGTCATAGGCGGGAAGTACTGCAATCAAGGGGCTAAAGCGCCGAAAAGGCGCAAATGCCGCCCTCTTGAACGCCGTCTCGTTCCACCCATATCATTTTCGTGCAGGCCGCTACCAGTGTTTCGGAACCGGAACATCAGGCTGCACACAGAGATGAGCCCGGCCCGATTGGCGGGCGGGTTACCTAACAGTCGCTCAATGGAGGACTTGACCATGCGTACCTATGATCTCACCCCGTTTTATCGTTCCACCGTCGGCTTCGACCGCCTCTTCAACCTGCTCGACCAGGCCGGTTCGGACGGCAGCCCCGGTTATCCCCCCTACAACATCGAGCGCACCGGCGAGAACGCCTACCGCATCACCGTTGCGGTCTCCGGCTTCTCCAAGGATGAGCTCTCCATCGTCGCGAAGGAAAACACGCTGACGATCAAGGGCGAGAAAGTCGCCAACGAGAACTCGAAGTCTGAAGTGCTCTACCGCGGCATCGCCGCGCGCGCCTTCGAGCGGGCCTTCCAGCTTGCCGACTTCGTGCAGGTGAAGGACGCTTCGCTCGAGAACGGGCTGCTTCACGTCGACCTCGTACGCGAGATTCCCGAGGCCAAGAAGCCGCGCCAGATCGCGATCAACGCCGGCGCCAAGGCGCAGGTGATCGAGGGCTCGGCCGCGCAAGCCGCCTAAGCCAAGCGAACTCCAAGTTACAAAAGCGCCCCGGTGCCCCGGGGCGCTTTTTCGTTGTGCATTGCATCACAGAGCGGTGAAGGGGAGTAACGCCGCCGTCTCTCCCTCCGTCGTTTGGGCACCGACCCCAAGAACCGAACCCAAGAACCGAACCCAAGACAAGACAAGACGGAGAAAAAGATCATGTCACTCTGGCGCAGCCTTCTCGTTGCCGCGAGCCTTTTGGCGGCTCCCCTCGGCCTTGCTCATGCGCAGACACCGCAAACGGTGAAGGCGAAGAACGTCGTGCTGGTGCATGGCGCCTGGGCCGACGGCTCGAGCTGGTCGGAGGTGATCCCGATCCTGCAGGCTGCAGGCCTGCATGTCACCGCCGTGCAGAATCCGCTGTCGTCGCTTGCGGACTCCATCGAGGCGACCAAGCGTGCGCTGGCCGAGCAGGACGGGCCGACGGTGCTGGTCGCGCATTCCTGGGGTGGCACCGTGATCAGCCAGGTAGGCACCGACCCGAAGGTCACCGGGCTCGTCTACGTCGCCGCCCGCGCGCCCGATGCGAACGAGGATTTCGTGGCGCTGTCGAAGCAGTTTCCGACCGGGCCCGCGCGCGCCGGCATCGTCGAGCGCGACGGCTACACCAAGCTCTCGGAAGACGCCTTCCTGAAATACTTCGCCAATGGCGTGAAACCGGAGCAGGCCAGGGAGCTCTATGCGGTGCAATGGCCGACGGCGGCCTCGATCTTCGCCGGCCGCACCACGGAAGCGGCGTGGCACTCCAAGCCGAGCTGGTACGCGGTGTCGAAGAACGACTACACCATCAACCCAGATTTCGAGCGCTTCCTCGCCAAGCGCATGAACGCCACCACGATCGAGCTCGATGCCGGCCATCTCTCGCTGGTGTCGCATCCGAAGGAGGTCGCGAATCTGATCCTGGAGGCGGCGGGGTATCCGCGAAGCTGAGCGGCGATCGCCGTACTGCCAAAGCGCCCGAGATTTTCGGGCGCTTTTTGACACCATTGGCGTGGCTCGCGCCACCGCGTCAAACTCGCAGACCTAATCCAGCCCCTGCACGGCCGGCATCTCCTGTGTCGGCAGAATCGTCGCTGCGGGGTTGGCCTGACCAATTGTGGGCGCAGCGGCCTCGGCGGGCTTGGCCTGCACGGCGGCCGCTTGCTGCGAAGGCTGGGCCTGCGGTGCTTGAGCCTGCTGCGCCACCGGCGCGGCCTTCGCGGCAGCGACCGGCGTCTCGGCGCGCCGCGGGGCGGCCTTGGGCAGCGGCACGGCGCGGCTTGCCACATGCGGGATCGGAGCCGGCGGGCGCGGCGGGCCGCTGCGGATCGCGGTCGGCGGCGGCAGCGCGCTTTGCGGACCGTAAGGCGCGACCGCGCGTTCGTCATAGGCGGGCGCCATGCCGTAGGCGTCAGCGGCGGGCATGAAGCGGATGATCCGGCCGTCGCGGGCGTCGATCACCAGCCGGCCATCATCGTCGCCGCGGCGGTCGATCACCGCGATGGTGTAGACGCTGCCGCGCAGGCGCGGGATGCCGAGCGGTAAGAAGCCGTTTTCGCGCAGCACCGCGTAGACCTCGGTTGATGGCAACAACACCAGCGCCGGACTGCGTTCCTCGTAGCCATAGCCGTAACCGTAACGCGGGGACGGCGGGACAGCCTCCGGCGCGTAGGGGGCGTCGAAATCCGACACCGCGATCACAGCCCCTCTCGCGATACCGCTGGCGGGAACCTGGGCATGGCCCGCGCTTGCGGCCAGCACCAGCGCTGCGGCCACACATCCTGTGAAAAATTTCATGGTCGAGACGCTCCTGTCAGGCCCCCGATGGCCCGCCGTCTTTCGCTTCTCGCGGCGTGGCGCGCCTTCCGAAGGGTTGATCCGAAGCTTCATTGCGGATTTCGGCGCGCGCGGGGCCGGATCGCGGCGCGTTTGCTTCAAAACCGGGGCCGCGCAACTTTTGGAAAGCGATTGATTGACATATCGGGAATCGGGACTTCCGCACGCTTGTGTGCTAGACAAAAATTTGGCAAGGTGATGGTTAGGACAGGAAGACTGTCTCAATTTGCTTGCGGTTCCGGCACAGGGATTGCAGCGAAAACCGGTGCTCTCGAGGGTACCAGGCAAAGCCGTTCTCGGGGACGAAGAGCGCCTAGGCCTGAATTTAAGAAAATGCGGCTCGCAGCGGACGAGCGGTGGCCCAGAAGCGGGTGCCGCGGGACGCCCAAGGTGCGCCGAAGGTGGCGGTGAGGCAGCTTGCCGCATGGAGAGGACAGAGCAATGAACGGGTCGCAATTCGAGCGCGCAAACATCGTGGCAGAAGAGCTGTCGGCGACGGTCGCCTCGAAAACGACTGACCCGATTCAGGAACACAATTCGCGTCCCAAAGCCGAGGGCCTCTACGATCCGAGCCTGGAGAAGGATTCCTGCGGTGTCGGCTTCATCGCCAACATCAAGGGCAAGAAGTCGCACGAGATCGTCTCGGACGCGCTGAGCATCCTCTGCAATCTCGAGCATCGCGGCGCCGTCGGTGCCGACCCGCGCGCCGGTGACGGCGCCGGCATCCTGGTGCAGATCCCGCACGCCTTCTTCAGCCGCAAGGCCAAGGAGCTCGGCTTTGCGCTGCCGGGTCCCGGCGAATACGCCATCGGCGCGCTGTTCATGCCGCGCGACACCGCCTGGCGCAATGTCATCAAGAGCATCATCGCCGACCAGATCAGGGAAGAGGGCCTGACCCTGCTCGGCTGGCGCGACGTGCCGACCGACAATTCCTCGCTCGGCGTCACCGTGAAGCCGACCGAGCCCGCCTGCATGCAGGTGTTCATCGGCCGCAACGGCACCGCCAAGACCGAGGACGAATTCGAGCGCCGGCTCTACATCCTGCGCAAGTCGATCTCGCAGGCGATCTACCAGCGCCGCGACCGCGGCCTTGCGGGCTATTATCCTTGCTCGATGTCCTGCCGCACCGTGATCTACAAGGGCATGTTCCTCGCCGACCAGCTCGGCAAGTACTATCCCGACCTGCACGAGAAGGACTTCGAGAGCGCGCTGGCCCTCGTGCACCAGCGCTTCTCGACTAATACCTTCCCGGCCTGGTCGCTGGCGCATCCCTACCGCATGATCGCGCATAACGGCGAGATCAACACGCTGCGCGGCAACACCAACTGGATGGCGGCGCGCCAGGCTTCGGTCAGCTCCGAGCTCTACGGCAAGGACATCAACCGGCTCTGGCCGATCTCCTATGAGGGCCAGTCCGACACCGCCTGCTTCGACAACGCGCTCGAATTCCTGGTGCAGGGCGGCTACTCGCTGCCACACGCCGTGATGATGATGATTCCGGAGGCGTGGGCCGGCAATCCCTTGATGGATGAAAAGCGCCGCGCCTTCTACGAATATCATGCCGCGCTGATGGAGCCGTGGGACGGCCCCGCCGCGATCGCCTTCACCGACGGCCGCCAGATCGGCGCCACACTCGACCGCAACGGCCTCAGGCCCGCGCGCTATCTCGTCACCAAGGACGACCGCATCGTGATGGCGTCCGAGATGGGCGTGCTGACCATCCCCGAGGACCAGATCATCACCAAGTGGCGCCTGCAGCCGGGCAAGATGCTGCTGGTCGACCTCGAACAGGGCCGCCTGATCCCCGACGACGAGATCAAGGCCGAGCTCGCCAAGAGCCATCCCTACAAGGAGTGGCTGGAGCGGACCCAGATCGTGCTGGAGGAGCTGCCGAAGGTTGCGACCACCGGCGTGCGCTCCAACCTGTCGCTGCTCGATCGCCAGCAGGCGTTCGGCTACAGCCAGGAAGACATCACCATCCTGATGACGCCGATGGCGGCCACGGGCGAGGAAGCCGCGGGATCGATGGGCAACGACACGCCGATCTCGGCGCTGTCGGACAGGGCCAAGCCGCTGTTCACCTACTTCAAGCAGAACTTCGCGCAGGTCACCAACCCGCCGATCGACCCGATCCGCGAGGAGCTGGTGATGAGCCTCGTCTCCATCATCGGACCGCGGCCGAACCTGTTCGACCTCCAGGGCATGGCCACGACCAAGCGCCTCGAGGTGCGCCAGCCGATCCTGACCGATGCGGATCTGGAAAAGATCCGCTCGATCTCGGACGTGGCGGAGTCTCATTTCAAGTCGCGCACGCTCGACACCACCTTCCATGCCGGGCTCGGCGCGGCCGGCATGGACCAGGTGCTCGACGAACTCTGCGCGCGCGCCGAAAGCGCGGTGCGCGAGGGCGTCAACATCATCATCCTGTCCGACCGCATGGTCGGCACCGACCGGGTGCCGATCCCGGCACTGCTGGCCTGCGCCGCCGTGCATCATCATCTGATCCGAGTCGGATTGCGCACCTCGGTCGGCCTCGTCGTCGAATCCGGCGAGCCGCGCGAAGTGCATCACTTCGCCTGCCTCGCCGGCTACGGCGCCGAAGCGATCAATCCTTATCTGGCGTTCGAGACCATCATCGCGATGAAGGACCGGCTGCCCGGCTCGCTCGACGACTACGAGATCGTCAAGCGCTACATCAAGTCGATCGGCAAGGGGCTGCTCAAGGTGATGTCCAAGATGGGCATCTCGACCTACCAGTCCTATTGCGGCGCGCAGATCTTCGACGCGGTCGGCCTCAAGGCCGACTTCGTGTCGAAGTTCTTCGCGGGCACGCATACCCGGGTCGAGGGCGTCGGTCTTGCCGAGATCGCGGAAGAGGCCGTGCGCCGCCATGCCGATGCGTTCGGCGAGGCGCAGGTCTACAAGACCGCGCTCGACGTCGGCGGCGAATATGCCTATCGCAGCCGCGGCGAGGACCATGCCTGGACCGCCGAATCGGTGTCGCTGCTCCAGCACGCCGCGCGCGGCAATTCGCAGGAGCGCTACCGCGCCTTCGCCAAGATCCTCAACGAGCAGTCGGAGCGGCTGCTGACGCTGCGCGGCCTGTTCCGGATCAAGAACGCGGAGGAGGAGAAGCGCAAGCCCATCCCGCTCGACCAGGTCGAGCCGGCCAAGGACATCGTCAAGCGCTTCGCCACGGGCGCGATGAGCTTCGGCTCGATCTCGCGCGAGGCGCACACCACGCTCGCGATCGCCATGAACCGGATCGGCGGCAAGTCGAACACCGGCGAAGGCGGCGAGGAAGCCGACCGCTTCAAGCCGATGCCGAACGGCGATTCCATGCGCTCGGCGATCAAGCAGGTCGCCTCCGGCCGCTTCGGCGTCACCACGGAGTATCTCGTCAACTCCGACATGATGCAGATCAAGATGGCGCAAGGCGCCAAGCCCGGCGAAGGCGGCCAGCTGCCCGGCCACAAGGTCGACGCGACCATCGCAAAGGTCCGGCACTCGACGCCGGGCGTCGGCCTGATCTCGCCGCCGCCGCACCACGACATCTACTCGATCGAGGATCTGGCGCAGCTCATCTACGACCTCAAGAACGTCAACCCGACGGGCGACGTCTCGGTCAAGCTCGTCTCCGAGATCGGCGTCGGCACCGTCGCCGCGGGCGTTGCCAAGGCGCGCGCCGACCATGTCACCATCGCGGGCTTCGAGGGCGGCACGGGTGCATCGCCGCTGACCTCGATCAAGCATGCGGGATCGCCGTGGGAAATCGGGCTCGCCGAAACCCACCAGACGCTGGTGCGCGAGCGGCTGCGCAGCCGCATCGTGGTTCAGGTGGACGGCGGCTTCCGTACCGGCCGTGACGTCGTGATCGGCGCGCTCCTGGGTGCCGACGAGTTCGGCTTTGCCACCGCGCCGCTCATCGCGGCCGGCTGCATCATGATGCGCAAGTGCCATCTCAACACCTGCCCGGTCGGCGTCGCGACGCAGGACCCCGTCCTGCGCAAGCGCTTCACCGGTCAGCCCGAGCACGTGATCAACTACTTCTTCTTCGTTGCCGAGGAAGTCCGCGAGATCATGGCGAGCCTCGGCTTCCGTACCTTCAATGAGATGGTCGGCCAGGTGCAGCTGCTCGACCAGACCAAGCTGGTCGCGCACTGGAAGGCCAAGGGCCTCGATTTCTCCAAGCTCTTCGTCAAGCAGAAGGAAGAGAAGGGCCAGAAGATCTATCATTCCGAGCGCCAGAACCATCATCTGGAGGCGGTGCTCGACCGCACGCTGATCGAGCGGGCGCAGCCCGCGCTCGACCGCGGCGCGCCGGTGAAGATCGAGGCCGCGATCAACAGCACCAACCGCTCCGCCGGCGCCATGCTGTCGGGCGCGGTGGCCAAGATCTACGGCCATGCCGGCCTGCCGCACGACACGATCCATGTCAGCCTCAAGGGCACTGCCGGACAGGCCTTCGGCGCGTGGCTCGCCCACGGCGTCACCTTCGAGCTCGAGGGTGAAGGCAACGACTATGTCGGCAAGGGCCTCTCGGGCGGCAAGATCATCGTCAAGCCGCCGAAGAACTCCGCGATCGTGCCGGAAGAGAGCATCATCGTCGGCAACACCGTGATGTACGGCGCGATCGAGGGCGAATGCTACTTCCGCGGCATCGCCGGCGAACGTTTCGCCGTGCGCAATTCCGGCGCCGTCGCGGTGGTCGAAGGCGCCGGCGATCATTGCTGCGAATACATGACCGGCGGCATCGTGGTCGTGCTCGGCAAGACCGGGCGCAACTTCGCGGCCGGCATGTCTGGCGGCATCGCCTATGTGCTGGACGAGGCCGGCGACTTCGACAAGCTGTGCAACCTCAGCATGGTCGAGCTCGAGCCGGTGCTGTCGGAGGAGCTGATCAACGCCGGCACCTATCACCATTCCGGTGATCTCGAGGCGCACGGCCGGGTCGACGTGTTCAGGAACCTGCTCGCCTCCGACGTCGAGCGCCTGCACGTCCTGATCTCGCGCCATGCCAAGGCGACCGGCTCCAAGCGCGCCGCCGACATCCTTGCCAACTGGAAGGAATGGCTGCCCAAATTCCGCAAGGTGATGCCGGTCGAGTACCGGCGCGCGCTGCGCGAGATGGCCGCCAACGCGGACGCCGAGCCGAAAATCGCGATCGGGGCGTAAGGCATTACACCTCGTCATTGCGAGCGAAGCGAAGCAATCCAGAATCTCTCCGCGGAAAAAGACTGGATTGCTTCGTCGCTTCGCTCCTCGCAATGACGGTGAGGAAACAACAAGACGAACTTAAGCGGCAGGGACTTCGGGTTTAATGGGCAAGATCACGGGTTTTCTGGAAATCGAACGGCACGACCGCAAGTACACCCCGGTCGCCGAGCGCGTGAAGCATTACAAGGAATTCGTCGTTCCGCTCTCCGAGAAGGAGCTGCGCGACCAGGCCGCGCGCTGCATGAATTGCGGCATCCCCTATTGCCACGGCACCGGCTCGGTGGCGCCCGGCACGCCCGGCTGCCCGGTCAACAACCAGATCCCCGACTGGAACGACCTCGTCTATCAGGACAATTGGGAAGAGGCCTCGCGCAATCTGCACTCGACCAACAATTTCCCGGAGTTCACGGGCCGCATCTGCCCGGCGCCGTGCGAGGCGTCTTGCACGCTCAACATCGACGACAACCCCGTCACTATCAAGACCATCGAATGCGCGATCGTCGACCGCGCCTGGGACAATGGTTGGCTGAAGCCGGAGATCGCCGCCCACAAGACCGGCAAGAAGGTCGCGGTGATCGGCTCGGGCCCGGCCGGCATGGCCTGCGCGCAACAGCTGGCGCGCGCCGGCCACGACGTCCATGTCTACGAGAAGTACGCCAAGGCCGGCGGCCTGCTGCGCTACGGCATCCCCGACTTCAAGATGGAGAAGAGCGTCATCGACCGCCGTGTGGCGCAGATGGAAGCCGAAGGCGTCACTTTCCACTACAACAGCCATGTCGGCGCCGAGGGCAATGTCGATCCGCGCGAGATGCTCAACGAGTACGACGCGGTGGCGCTGACCGGCGGCGCGGAAGCCCCGCGCGATCTGCCGATCCCCGGCCGCGACCTCGCCGGCATCCACTACGCCATGGATTTCCTGCCGCAGCAGAACCGCCGCGTCTCCGAGGAGCCGCTCGGCGGCGTGCAGGAGATCCTGGCCGGCGGCAAGCACGTGGTCGTCATCGGCGGCGGCGACACCGGAAGCGACTGCATCGGCACCTCGCTGCGCCAGGGCGCGCTGTCGGTGACCCAGCTCGAGATCATGCCCGCTCCGCCCGAGCGCGAGAACAAGGGCCTGACCTGGCCGAACTGGCCGCTGAAGATGCGGACGTCCTCCAGCCAGGCCGAAGGCGCCGTGCGCGAATACGCCGTGCTGACCCAGAAGTTTTCCGGCGAGAACGGCAAGGTCAAGAAGCTGCACTGCGTGCGCGTCGACGACAAGTTCAAGCCGCTTCCCGGCACCGAGTTCGAGCTCGATGCCGATCTCGTCCTGCTCGCGATGGGTTTCGTCCACCCCGTGCACGAAGGCCTCTTGAAGCTGCTCGCGGTCGACCTCGACCCGCGCGGCAACGTCAAGGCCAACACGCTCGACTACCAGACCTCGCGCCCGAACGTGTTCACCGCCGGCGACATGCGGCGTGGGCAATCGCTCGTAGTGTGGGCGATCCGCGAGGGCCGGCTGTGCGCAAGGTCGATCGATACGTTCTTGATGGGGAAGACGGATCTGCCGCGGTAGCTTCTCGCTCCACTGCGAGATTTCCGAACGGTGCCATCGCCCGCGAAAGCGGGCGATCCATATCCCAGAGACAGTTGCAATTGAACCGATAAGCCGCGGCGTACTGGATGCCCCAGTCAAGCCGGGGCATGACAGCGGAGTGAATGGAGTGAGCGACGGGCTTCACTCCAATACGTACGGAAAGTCGCGCGCGTCCCACTCGTCAAGCCGGAACAGCACCTTGCCGTATTCGAGAAGCTTATCGCTCGGTCGATAGGGGCGCGTCGAAATCTCAACGTCCGATGGGACTTCGCTTGGGATCAAGTGAAAGTGCTCGTTGGTTTCGCTCAGAGCCAGTAGCTGCTTCACAAGAAGGTCTCGACCTTCCGGATTAAGCCATAGCTCGAATTCGCCAGCCGAGTTGATGTCCAATGTGATTCGAGCAGCCATGGTGTCCCTCTAATTCTGCAGCCTCACCCCCAGCAGCACCACCGTCCCCTGCGAACTCGCGCTCGCCACGTTCGAATCCAGGATGTCGTGGCGCAGCGTGCCCTTGACCCAGATGTTGCGGTTGAGCTTGTAGATCAGGTTGCCTTCGAGCGAGTAGGTTTTGTCGTTGCGACCCTGGTTCTGGTAGTCGTAGGTGCCGTAGGTGAACTTGCCGACCGCCGTAAGCCAGCGGCGGAAGTCGTGGTCGACTTCGGCGGCGTAGGTGCGCACCAGGACGCCGGAGGACCCGGGGATCGTGGTCTCGTTGATCTGCGTGTCGGTGAAGAATTTCACCGTGGTGAGGCCGCTGGCGTTCCAGATCAGGGAGCCCGTGGTGAGGAAGCCGGAGAGCTGGCTGAGACGCGGGTCGGTATAGTTGCGCGCGGAATAGCCGACCGAGATCTCGCCGGTGAGGATGCGCGAGAACTCGAAGGACGAGCCGACCTTGGCATAGCCGCCGTTCGAGTCGCGGAAATAGCCGTTGCGGTCGGCGGCCTGGTCGTGGACGCGGGTGTCGCCTTCGATTTCGACGAACGGCTTCAGGCCGGGCTTCAGATCATAGGAGAAGCGCCCGACGCCGCCATACTGGTTGAAGTCGCGGTCGGTGTTGGGGAAGATCGAGCCGTCGGTGAGCTTCGAATCCGTGTAAGCCGTGCGATCTATGGTGGCGCCGGCGGAGACCTGGAAGCGGTTGAAGGTCTGGTCGAAGCCGATGGTCGTGCCGTAAGCGGCATAGACCGGGTATCTTTGCAGGCCGGCCTGCACGTTCGGGCTGCCGGGATTGTCGGTGGCGAGCCGCAGGCGCAGCTGCGAGAGAAGCTTGAAGTCGCGGGTGACGTCGAGCCGGCCATCGACATGGCCGGTGAAATCGGGACGGTTGGCCTCGACCGGCGACGGCGAGGCGAGGCCGTCGATCGTCGCCGGCATGTCGTTGGTGTAGCCCGAGAACGAGCCGCGCAGATCGGCGACCAGCGCATGGCGCTCCCAATCGGACACCACGAGCAGATCCGGCGCGATCACATAGGCCGGCGAACCGACAGGCTTGTTGAGGCGCGTCGGATTGGTGTCGTAGCCCGCGGAGAGCTCGAGCCCGCCCTTGATCAGGAAGCTGCCGGCATAGTCGCCGACGGCACCGAACGGATCCTCATCGGCCCTCAGGCGGCGGCGCAGCGGCTGGCCAGGCACGTTGCCCGCCATCGCCGGCGGCACCGGGACCTTGTGCGCGGTCTCGGAGGGCGGCGGCGCGATGCGCGGCGGAGTGAGCGTGCGCTCCGGTGTTGCAGGCGGGGCCTTCGAGCCCGGACCGGCCGCGCGCTTCGGCTTCGGCTGGCCGGGATAAAGCTTTGGCTGCTGCCGCTTGCGGTTGAGCGAGTCGTAGCCGGAGCTGCTCGCGCCGGTGGCTGCGGGCAGGCCGTAGGTCGGGACCTGACCGACGCGCGAGGCCGCCGACCTCTCGCTGGCCTTGCGAGGATCGGCATTGGGATCGGGCAGCGTCGGCAACGCATCCGATGGCGCCTGCGGCACGCCCGCGGTGCGGCGCGTCGGCAACGTGTCGGGCGCGGCAAAGCCGCCGCGGTTGGGATTGAACAGGTCGGGCGTGAGGTTCTGGGCGGCCGCCGGGCCGCTTCCGAGGGCGGTCAGCGCGAGGCATGGCAAAGCCGCGCGCAGGAAATGCGCGCGTTTGCTCCGGCCAGTGCCTGGAGACGACCCCACGATGGAACAACCTCAACAAAATCAAACACTTCCACGATCGCCCCGGCCGGCCGGCAGGAGCCATCGTTAATGGAGTTAAAACAATTATGGTTAATGACCCGTTGAGGGTGTCGGAGCACTCGTCGCCTCGCTTGTCGGGGCGTGCTAAGCAGGCGCCAACGGGCGAACGCCCATCCTCCCTGGACCAGACCATGCCGAGCTCGAAACCGCTGATGACCGCATCATCCGGCCCCATCCCCGACAGCGTCGAATCCGCGCTCCGCACGCTGGAGACCGAGAGCGGCGGTATCAACGCCCTCGCCGCAGCCCTGCGCGGCCCACTGGGCGCGACGTTCGCGAAGGCCGTCGACCTGATCCGCAACGCCAAGGGTCGCGTCATCGTCACCGGGCTCGGCAAGTCCGGACACATGGGCCGCAAGATCGCGGCGACGCTGGCCTCGACCGGCACGCCCGCCTTCTTCGTGCACGCCGCCGAAGCCGGCCATGGCGACCTCGGCATGATCACCACCGACGACGTCATCATGGCGCTGTCCTGGTCCGGCGAGCAGCCCGAGATGAAGAACCTCGTGAACTATTCGGCGCGCTTTGCGATTCCCATGATCGCGGTGACATCGAACGCGGCCTCGTCGCTGGGTCAGGCCGCCGACATCGTGATCGAGTTGCCGAAGGCGCGCGAGGCCTGCCCGCACAATCTGGCGCCGACCACCTCGACCCTGATGCAGGCTGCGATCGGCGACGCCATCGCGATCGCGCTGCTCGAAGGCCGCGGCTTCACAGCGCTGGAATTCGCGCATTTCCACCCTGGCGGCAAGCTGGGCGCGATGCTGAAATTCGTTCGCGACTACATGCGCACCGGCGCCGAGATTCCGGTCAAGCCTGAAGGCACCAAGATGTCGGAGGCCGTGGTCGAGATGTCGGCCAAGGGGCTCGGCTGCGTCTGCATCGTCAACGATGCGGGCGAGGCCGTCGGCATCATCACCGACGGCGATCTGCGCCGCCACATGCGGCCCGACCTTTTGACGGTGACGGTCGATGAGATCATGACGAAGCAGCCCAAGACCGTACCGCCCTCGATGCTCGCGACCGAAATGATCGAGGTGCTGAACACCCGCAAGATCACGACGCTGCTGGTGACCGAAGCGGGCAAGGTGATCGGCATCGTGCATCTGCACGATCTGCTGCGGGCGGGGGTGGCGTAGGGCACGCACTCTCCACGGAGTCATTCCGGGGCGATGCAAAGCATCGAACTAGGGTGCGGGCTCCCGCACCCGAGAAGCTCGAGATTCCGGGTTCACGCTTCGCGTGCCCCGGAATGACAGCGAGGGTGTGGCTCGCAATGTCGGTGATTAGAGCGGCGCCGGAAACCGCGCCGCGTTCTCCTCCAGGGGCAGTCGCAGCCCGTTGGCCAGATACGACACGGTGCGATAGAAGCCGCACAAGAGCATGATCTCCAGGATCTGTGCCTCGTCGTAATGCGCCGAGAGTGCGACGAATTCCTCGTCGCTCAACGTCGCGCGATGATGCAACGCGTCGACGGCGGCAATCAGCGCCTGCTCGGCCGGCGACCAGCATGGCGATGCCGCGTCGCCCTGCACCGTCGCACGCACTTCATCCTCGGTGAGCTTTGCCGGCCCGGCGAAGATTGCGACATGCACGCCCCATTCATACTCGCACCTGGTCAGCGCGCAGGCGCGGTCGATGACGATTTCGCGCTGGCGCAGGGAGAGCGGTCCGGGATCGAGCAGGCCGCCGGCGCGAAACTTGTCCCAGGCGCGGCTGTGGCCCGCCAGCACCCGGAACAGCACCAGCGGCGGCGCACCCCGCATGATACGATCGAGCTGCGCCTGGATTTCCGTGGGATAAGGCGGCGCGAGCGGGGCAATGCGTGGCGCGGGTTGGGACATCGGCTGCCTCCATCGCTACAATTATCGTAGCAAGATGCTACACTATTCGTAGCGCCATGCAAGAGGGTGATGATGGCAAAACAGGCAGACACGAAGACCAGTCCGGTGCGGGGCTCGCGCACCGGACGGCCGATCATGGTGCTGCTCGACCTTCTCGGCCGGCGCTGGAGCCTGCGAATAATGTGGGAATTGCGGGACGGCCCCCTCACCTCCCGTGCGCTACGCACCGCCTGCGATGAGGCCTCGCCCACGGTGCTGCAAGCGCGGCTGACGGAGCTGCGCGAGGCTGGGTTCGTGGAGCTGGGTGACGGCGGCGGTTACGGGCTGACGCCGCTGGGGCAGGAATTGTGCGAGACGTTCATGCCGCTGCATAGGTTTGCGGAGCGGTGGAAGAGATAGGACATCTCTTACCCTCCCCGAGGGTAAGAGAATCACGCCGCGGCGACCGTCAGGTTCGCACCGTCAACTTGCACCACCTTCACCCGCGTTCCGGCCGGCGTATCCGGACCGGCAACGCGCCACACCGTGTCGCCGATACGCATGGTGCCGCTGCCGTCGATGATCGGCTTCTCCAGCGTGAACTCGCGCCCCAGCAGCGCCTCGGCGCGCTTGTTGAGGAACGGGCTGGCGCTCGCGTCCGGCTTCGGCCTGGCGAGGCGGCGCCACACCGGCACCGGGGCGGCGGCGAAGATCGCGAACATGACGAGCTGGATCTGCCAGGAGACGCCGACCGCGAACGAGACCAGCCCAACCAGCAGCGCAGCCAGTCCGAGCCAGAACAGGAAGATGCCCGGCGCCAGCACCTCCAGCGCCATCAGGACGAAGCCGAAGATCAGCCAGTTCCAGGTGCCGAGCGATACGAACATGTCGGTCATGATACGGCCTCTGTGGGTGATCCCGTCACTGCGGCGGCACGGTCGGCGGCGTCGGACGGGACGACGGCACCGAGCCACGGGGGGCGGCCGCGGACACCGCGCCTTCGCCGAACGTCGCCTTGGCGATCTCGCCGATGCCGGCGAGCGAGCCGAGCATGCTCATCGCTTCGACCGGAAGCATGATGACCTTCTGGTTCGGCGAGTCCGCCAGCTGGCCGAACGCCTTGATATACTTGTCTGCGATGAAATAGTTCAATGCGGCGACGTCGCCCTTTGAAATCGCTTCGCTCACCATCTGGGTGGCCTTCGCCTCGGCCTCCGCCGAACGCTCGCGTGCCTCGGCGTCGCGGAACGCCGCTTCCTTGCGGCCTTCCGCCTGGAGGATCTGGCCCTGCTTGGCGCCCTCGGCGCGCAGGATCTCGGACTGGCGCTGGCCTTCGGCGGCAAGGATGTCGGCGCGCTTGACCCGCTCAGCCTTCATTTGCCGGCCCATGGCCTCGACCAGGTCGGCCGGCGGCACGATGTCCTTGATCTCGATGCGGTTGACCTTGACGCCCCAGGGCGAGACCGCGGCGTCGACGACGCGCAAGAGGCGCTCGTTGATCTCGTCGCGATGCGACAGCACCTGGTCGAGGTCCATCGAGCCCATCACCGACCGGATGTTGGTCATGGTGAGGACCGTGATCCCCTGGTTGAGATTGGCGACCTCGTAGCTCGCCTTTGCGGCATCGAACACCTGGTAGAAGGCGACGCCGTCCACCGTCACGGTGGCGTTGTCCTTGGTGATGACCTCCTGCTCGGGAATATCGATCACCTGCTCCATCATGTTGATCTTGCGTCCGACGCGATCGAAATAGGGCACGATCAGATTGAGCCCGGGGCTGAGCGTCTGGGTGTATTTGCCGAACCGTTCGATGGTCCAGTCATAGCCCTGCGGCACCGTCTTCACGCCGGCCACCAGCGTGACGATGACGAGCAATACCAGAACAATCGCAAAAATGTCGAAACCGCTCATATATCCTCCAAGGCGGGAGAGCCCTTTCCCGCGCTGCCATTGGTCGAGATCGCGACCTTACCGGTTCAGCGGTCGCGCGTAACCTCGGCATAGGTGCGATTCTGCACAAGTCGCGCGAAGAGGGAATGCTCGCGAGATGTATTTGCATGAGGCTCTTGAAAGCGAGCGGCGCCCGCCGCGACAAATATTAACGCATCCGGTCGTGCCGTCGGCCGCGGGCGGCTTCATTCAATGACGTCATTCGCGATTGCGAGCAGGCCCGCGGAAAGTGTGACGCCGAGCGCCCTCGCCGTCTTCAGGTTGATCGTCAGCTCGAACTTGGTGGGGTTCTGGACCGGGAGGTCGGCCGCCTGCGCCCCCCTGAAGATGCGATCGATGTAGTCCGCGGCGCGCCGGAGTTGCTCGGCGCTGTCGGTGCTGTAGGACATCAGCCCGCCCTCGTCGACGAAGGTCCGGCTCCAGAATACCGCGGGCACGCGCGCCTGTGCGATCGCCGAGAGCAGTTGCGCGCGGTTGGCCATGGTGAAGAAGTCCGGCAGGACCAGCATGGCGCCGTCCTTCCGCGAAGCCAGCGCCGCGATCGAGGCGGCGTCATGGACCAGCGCGGGCTCGACCACCACGCGAAGCGTTCGTGCGGCATCCTCGATGGTGCGCAGCATCAGGGGCGCGAACGGCGCGGTGGCGGGATTGTAGACGACGAGCACGCGGCGGACGGGCGGTGCCACCTGGGTCAGCATCTCCAGCCATTTGCCGGCGAGCGGTCCGTCATAATCGGTGAAGCCGGTGATGTTGCCGCCGGGATGCGCGAGATTTTCGACAAAGCCCTGGCTGACGGGATCGGTGACGACGGCGAACACGATCGGGATCGTCGTGGTACGCCGGCGCAGCTCCTCCACCGAGGGCGTGCCGATCGCGAGCAGGATGTCGGGCTTGAGCGCGATCAGCTCGTCCGCAAGCTGTGCGATGCGCGCGCGGTCACCACCACCGCTGCGCCAATCGATCTTGAGGTTGTCGCGCTCCTTCCAGCCCAGGCCGGAGAGCGCCTCGACCAGAATTGTGCTGCGCCCCCGCCCGATCGCGTCATCGGCGGCCGTGACCGAGAGCACGCCGAGCCGCCGCGCCGCGTTCGGCGGCTGCCCCAGTGTCGGGGCCGGCAGCGCCACGATCATCCCAAGAAGCGCCAGGCACCCACGGCGATTCATGGACTGCCCATCAGATCCAGCCCTGAAGCTCGCGCAGCACCAGGGTGCGGATCACGTCCATGCCTGATACGCTGTCGTTCAGACAGGGAATTGCGGAAAACTGCTCGCCCCCATTGTGCTTGAAGATCTCGGCGTTCTCCTGCGCGATCTCCTCCAGCGTCTCCAGACAGTCGGCGGCAAAGCCGGGCGTCACCACCGCGATCCGGCGCACGCCTTCTTTCGCGAGGCGCTCCATGGTCTTGTCGGTGTAGGGCTGGAGCCACTCGTCGTTGCCGAAGCGCGACTGGAAGGTCAGCAGCAGCTTTGTCTCGTCCATGCCGAGCCGGCGGCGCAGCGCCTCTGTCGTGGCAATGCAGTGCTGCTGGTAGGGATCGCCCTTCTCGACATAGGATTTCGGCATGCCGTGGAAGGACGCCACGATCAGCTCCGGCTTGAAGGACAGCGTCGCCAGATGCGCCTCGATCGAGGTCGCGAGCGCCTCGATATAGGCGGCATCGTCATAATAGGGCGGCGTCACCCGCAGCGTCGGCTGGTTGCGAAGCTGCGCCAGCACGCGGAACACCTCGTCGCAGACGGTCGCCGAGGTCGAGGCGGAATATTGCGGATAGAGCGGCACGGCCAGGATGCGCTCGCAGCCTTTCGCGATCAGCGCGTCGATGCCCGATTTGATCGACGGATTGCCGTAGCGCATCGCCCAATCGACAACGACGTGGCTGCGGTCCGATAGGGAGGCTGCGAGCTTGTCGCTTTGCGAGCGCGTGATGGTCTTCAGCGGCGACTCGTTCCGCTCGGTGTTCCAGATCTTCTGGTAGTCCAACGCCTTGGTGCGGGGACGGCTGCGCAGGATGATTCCGTTCAGCACCAGCTTCCAGATCAGGCCCTGGTCCTCGATGACGCGGGCGTCACTGAGGAACTCCTTGAGGTAGACCCGTACGCCCGGCGCATCGGCCGTATCAGGCGTTCCGAGGTTGATCAGGAGTATGCCAACGCGCGGCAAGGCGGATTGGGCGGCCGGTCTCGCGGTCTCGACGGGGACGACACTGGTCATGGCTGTGTGGGTCGCGCGTTGGTCCGAACTTGTCAAGATCAGCCGGGGTTCGCTAGGGTCGCACCCAAGCGGGGGGAGGCAAGATGACGCTCGCGGAATGGTGCGTATTCGGAGCGCTGCTGCTGTATCTGGCGACGATCGCCTCGGTCAAATGGATCAGGTTTCGCCGCTTCGACAATTCCCGGCCGCGCGACCCCGCCTTCTATGAGGACGCCCTCTCGCAACGCGCTCTCGGGGCGCACCAGAACGGCATCGAGACCTTTCCGTTCTTCGCCTTCGCGGTGCTGCTGGCCGAATACAGGGACTCGCCGCAGCGGCTGATCGACGAGCTCGCCGCGCTGTTCCTGATCGTGCGCCTCGCCTATGTGCTGACCTATCTCGGCAACCGCCCGACGCTACGCTCGATCCTCTGGAGCATCGGCTTTGCGATCAACCTCGGGATCTTCTTCATGCCGGCCCTGAAACGGTTCCTGCCGGTGTGAGCGGGTCTCACGCCGACAGATGCCGCTCGCGCGTCCCGATCAGCGCCCGCATCGATGCCGGGATCGTGACCGGACGATGGGTGTTTTGGTCCGTGTAGACCCAGACGATCTCGCCGGTCACCAGCGCGTCCGCGCCGCCCTTGCGGAAGATGGCGAGTTCGAAGACGAGGCTCGAATTGCCGATCCGCGCCACGCGTGCGCCGACATCGAGCTCCCAGTCGAAGCGCACCGGCGCCTTGTACTCGATCAGCGATTTGACGACGTGAAAATCGATGCCGCTCGCCTGAGCATCCGCATATTGGTCATAGCCCAGCGCGCGGAAATATTCGGTAATGGTGGTGTCGAAATAGGTCAGGTAATGCGCGTTGAAGACGACACCCTGGCCGTCGATCTCGGAATAGCGCACCCGGAATGGGTGGAAGAACCAGAAATTTTCGCGCGACATGGAATCCCCCGAAACGTTCTTGTTTGGTTTGATGATGTGAATAGCGGACCGGAGGGAGTTCGCAAAGGTGCCATGGCCCGGATGGTCCATCCTCGTCATTGCGAGGAGCCCTTGCGACGAAGCAATCCAGACTGCCGCTGCAGAGACACTCTGGATTGCTTCGCTACGCTCGCAATGACGGAGCAAGGTGTACGACTGTCGTGTCCAGCTAGCGCCGCGAACCGCAGGCGCGTCCTCAAAAACACGTCGTCCGTTCGGCCGCGATGTAGCCGAACAAGAGGCCGACGCCGAACAGCAGCACCAGGCCGGCGGCGCCGAATTCGATGCCGCGCATGAAGAGCGCACCGCCGCCGTCGCGCCCGGCGCTGAGGCGGGCGGCGATATCCTTGGCGGAGACGGCAATGATCGCGATGGCCGCCACCGTGATCGCGGTGCCGAGACCCATCAGGAAGGTTGCGGCGACGCCGGCCCAGAACAGGCCCTGGGCCAGTGCGAACACCAGGACCAGGATCGCACCCGAGCACGGGCGGATGCCGACGGTCAGGATCGCGGCGAACCCGCGCCGCCAGCCACCGGGGCCAGCGAGCTCGCTGGGGGTGGGGCCGTGGGAATGGCCGCAATGCTCGTCATGGACGTGGCCATGCCCGTGGTCATGATGAGCGTGGCTGTGGCCATGGTGGTGATCATGCCCGGGATCGTGGTCATGATGAGCATGGGCATCACGATGATGGCGATGATCGTGATCATGATGGTGCGGCACGCCCGCCATCGCCGGCACCGGCTGGACCGCCTGAAGCGCACGGATGAAGGTGCCGCCCTTGACCCAGACCAATCGCAGACCGAACAGCGCGATCAGGGCGTAGCTCGCGATCTCGATCACCCCTTCCGCCCTGCACATGGTCTTTGCGGTCGCATTCAGGATCCAGGCCGAAATGCCGACGATCAGGATCGCCACCAGCGACTGCATCAGCGCCGAGGCAAAGGACAGCGCAATTCCGCGGCGCGCGGTCTCGCGATTGGCGACGAGATAGGACGCGATCACCGCCTTGCCGTGGCCGGGACCGGCGGCGTGGAAGATGCCGTAGGCAAACGAGATGAACAGCAGCGTCCACACCGCCGAGCCGTCGGACTTCGCCGCCCGGATGGTCGCCGACATCTGCCGATAGAATTCCGACTGTTTTGCCAGCAGCCAGCCGATCACACCGCCGGCTTCAGGCTCGGCCGCCTGCGCCGGTCGCGGCGCGCCGAACGGATTTTGCGCGAGCAGATCATGGAGCGCGGCATCGGCCACGGCGACGACAAGCAGAACGGCGGTGCAGGCGAGCAGCCCGCGCACGAGCGGAGAGAGTTGCGGCTTCAAGGGCAATCCACCGTGATCTTGTTGGCGAACATCATGCCGAAATTCGCGTTCTCGCCGTTCAGGAAGGTCTGCTCGTTCAGCTTCTGCGCGCTCGCGGTGCCGTCGTTCGGTCGCTCCAGCTTCATCTGGCAGCCCGCTGGCGCGCCGACCAGCTTGACCGGATTGTCCTTGGCCATCTGGAAGTCGATGAAGAAGGAGCGGTCGAACACTTCGAGCACCAGTTGCTTCGGCTTGACCGGGTTCTTCAGCGGCAGCGTGAAGTGCAGGGTCAGCACCGTATCCTTGTAGTCGAGGAAATAGTCGACCGGCTCCTGGAATCTTTCCTTCTTGCCGTCGGCTCGCGCAAAGGTGAAGTAGGCGTATTCCTTCAGCGACTCGACATTGGTCTGCGCCAGCGGCGTCAGCTCCTCGCGCGTATAAGCGCCCTTGGTCTTGCTCTCGAGCCCCTGCACCGCATAGGCCGAGAACATGTCGTCGAAGGTCCATGCATGGCGCACGCCGGTGATGCTGCCGTCGGCGGCGTAGAGCAGCTCGCTGGTCGCGGTGATCCAGACATGCGGATGCGCCTGCGCCGCGCCCGCCGCGAGCGTCATCGCGGCGGCGAGCAGCAGGCCGAAAAGAGCGCGCATGCCCATCAGGCGGCCTTCGCTGCGTCGAGCAGGCCGCGGCGGCGGAGCAGCGCATCCGGCTCGGGCGGGCGGCCGCGGAAGGCCTCATAGGCAGCTTCGGGATCGACCGATCCGCCGCTCGAATAGATGTCGTCGTGCAGGCGCTTGGCGACGGCAGGATCGAAGATGTCCCCGGCCTCCTCGAACGCACCGAAGGCATCGGCGTCCATCACCTCCGACCACATGTAGCTGTAATAGCCGGCGGCATAATGATCGCCGGTGAAGATGTGGCCGAACTGCGTGGGCCGGTGACGCAGCGCGATCTCCTCGGGCATGCCGATCTTCTCCAGCTCGCGTCTCTCGAACGCGCGCACGTCCTCTGCCGCGGCGGCCGGCTGGGTGTGGAATTCGAGGTCGATCAGCGCCGAGGAAACGAACTCGACCGTGGCGAAGCCCTGGTTGAATTTTCGCGCGGCCAGGAACCGTTGCAGCAGCTCATCCGGCAGCGGCTCGCCGGTCTGGTAATGGCGGGCGAACTTCTGCAGCACCTCGGGCCGCTCCTGCCAGTGCTCGTAGAGCTGCGACGGCAGCTCGACGAAATCGGTGAACACGGACGTGCCCGACAGCGAGGGATAGGTCACGTTGGAGAGCATGCCGTGCAGGCCGTGGCCGAACTCGTGGAACAGGGTGCGGGCATCGTCGGGCGACAGCAGCGACGGCTCGCCGCCGGCCCCCTTGGCGAAATTGCAGATGTTGAGAACCAGCGGCGCGACGTCGCCGTCGAGCTTCTGCTGGTCGCGCAGCGAGGTCATCCAGGCGCCGGAGCGCTTCGACGGCCGGGCGAAGTAGTCGCCATAGAACAGCGCCTTGTGCTTGCCATCCGGCCCCTTCATCTCCCAGACCCGGACGTCCGGGTGCCAGACCGGAACGTCCTTGCGCTCCTCGAAGGTGACGCCGAACAGGCGCGTGGCGCAGTCGAAGGCAGCCGCGATCATGTTGTCGAGGCTGAGGTATGGCTTGATCGCGGCATCGTCGAAATTGGCGCGCTGGAGGCGGAGCTTCTCGGCGTAGAAGCGCCAGTCCCAGGGGGCGAGCTTGAAATTGCCGCCCTCGTCCGTGATCAGCGCCTGCATCTCGTCGCGGTCGGCGAGCGCCCGGGCCCGGGCCGGCTTCCAGACCCGCTCGAGCAGGCTCCGCACAGCGTCCGGCGTCTTGGCCATGGAGTCTTCGAGCCGGTAGGCGGCGTAGGTCGGGTAGCCCAGGAGGTTTGCGCTCTCCTCGCGCAGCTTCAGGATTTCTCCGATGGCCGCGTTGTTGTCGTTGGCGTTGCCGTTGTCGCCGCGCGCGATGAAGGCCTTGTAGACCTTCTCGCGCAGGTCGCGCCGCGCCGAGCTCTTCAGGAACTGTTCGACCGAGGAGCGCGACAGGGTGACGATGGCCTTGCCGGCCATACCGCGCTCTTCTGCCGCAGCCTTGGCGGCAGCGATGAAGCTCTCCGGCAGGCCCTGGCGGTCGACCTCCCCAAGCTCCAGGAACCAGTCCTGCTCGTCACCGAGCAGATGGTGGCTGAAGCTGGTGCCGAGCTGGGCGAGTCGCTCGTTGATCGCGGCCATCCGCGTCTTCGCCTCCTCGGAGAGACCGGCGCCGGCGCGGCGGAAGCGGGTATAGGTGCGCTCCAGGAGGCGCAGCTGCTCGGGCGTGAGCCCGAGGTTGGCGCGCTTCTCGTGCAGCTGGGCGATGCGACCGAACAGCACGGCGTTCATCATGATCGGATTCCAGTGTCGCGCCAACCGTAAGGAGACCTCCTTGTCGATCTCCAGGATGGCCGGGTTGGAATGCGCCGAGACCAGGTCGTAGAACACCGCCGCGACCTTGCTCAGGAGCTTGCCCGAGCGCTCCAGCGCCGTGATGGTGTTGGCGAAGTCGGGTGCCGCTGGATCGTTGGTGATCGCCGCGATCTCGGCCGCGTGGTCGGCGAAGGCCTGCTCGAACGCCGGGAGGAAGTGCTCCGGCTTGATCTCGTCGAAGGGCGGGGTCGCAAACGGCGTCACCCAGGCCTTCAGCAGCGGATTGGTCTGGGCATCCGAAATTTGGCGGGATTCTGACATCACAAGTCCGATTTTCATGGGCGATTGTTGCGGCCAGCTATAGCACGCGATGGGGCTTTTTTGGGCCGTTTGCCCTTGCTCCGAGCCGCCTTTTCGGGGAGATTGCGGCCCTCGAAGTCAGGACCCCCGAGCCCATGAACGCGCCCTCTTCCTCTTCCCGCCAGATCGCCTGGCCCAGCGTCATCACCGTGATCAGCGCCGCCATTCTGATCGGCGCCGAGGTGTTCGGCGCGGCCTTTGCCGGCGGCTGGGCGCTCGCGATTCTGTTCGGGCTCGGCGACCAGGGCGCCCACATCCTCCAGGCCGTGTTGTTCGCACTCGGCGTGCTGGTGATGACCGCGTTCATCCGCGCAGCTCAGCGCGTCGAGCCGTTCACGAAGCGCGGCTGAAGCTCGCGCGCGACAGACGCGCGCGCCGCGTGGAGAAGCTTAACGCGCGTTCATCTTCCGCGTCGCTCGCGCAACACTGCGCAAGCAGATGTTAGGCAATTCGGTTGGCAGCCTAAAAAAATTCTTGCGAAGCAGAGTCAAAACGCTTATGTGCGGATTTGCCCAATTTCGCACGTGCCTGTGGTCGTGTGTCAGTCGGTAGGTATCCGGACAAGAGGCCGGACAGCCGCCAAGGGGTGAAGAAGCCGAGGGGCTCTTCGGAAGTGCAGAAGTCGGAGGATCGAGGTCCGAAGACGAGGGCAAACCCGAAGCGTCCAGCATCTCTCTCAAAGAGATGCCATGTCGAAGGTGACTTTACTCTTTGCAACCGTGACTGGCAGCCGGAGGCGAACCGGCGCACCCCGCTCTCAACGGGGGACGCGACTTAAAGCAACGACGGATCGGGCTTTTTTGGTCTCTACCGGCGGTCCAACGCCGGCGCGGGCTACTGAAAAGGCTTGTCCTTCATTGCCAGGTGTGCGGGCGGGAACACTCCCAACCAATCCACGGCAGCACAGTCTGGTTTGAGTCTTGTGGCTTCGTCGCGCCTCCATCGCGCGATCCGGCCAGAGCACTCTTATCCGACGTCATGTTTTGAACGGGCCCGTCGCTGGGCCGTTTGGGAGAGTGCCATGACCGAACGTATCCAGGAATTCCTGCGCAATCGCCGCAAGGATGGCCTCGACACCGAGCCGTGCCTCGTGGTCGACCTCGAGGTCGTGCGCGACAATTACCAGAGCTTCGCCAAGGCGCTGCCCGACAGCCGCGTGTTCTACGCCGTCAAGGCGAACCCGGCGCCGGAAGTGCTGGCCCTGCTCGCCTCCATGGGCTCCTGCTTCGACACCGCGACCGTCGCCGAGATCGAGATGGCGCTGGCTGCTGGTGCGACGCCCGACCGCATCTCCTTCGGCAACACGATCAAGAAGGAGCGCGACATCGCGCGCGCCTTCGCGCTCGGCATTCGGCTGTTCGCCGTGGACTGCGCCGCCGAGGTCGAGAAGGTCGCGCGTGCCGCCCCCGGCGCGAAGGTGTTCTGCCGCATCCTCTATGACTGCGCCGGCGCCGAGTGGCCGCTGTCCCGCAAGTTCGGCTGCGACCCGGAAATGGCGGTCGAGGTGCTCGACCTCGCCAAGCGCCTGGGCCTGGAGCCGTGCGGCATCTCGTTCCATGTCGGCTCGCAGCAGCGCAAGGTGAAGGCGTGGGACCGTGCGCTGGCGATGGCCTCGCAGGTGTTCCGCGACTGCGCCGAGCGCGGCATCAACCTGTCGATGGTCAACATGGGCGGCGGCTTCCCGACCAAGTACCTGAAGGACGTGCCGCCGGTCGTGACCTACGGCCGCTCGATCTTCCGCGCGCTGCGCAAGCACTTCGGCAACCAGATCCCGGAGACCATCATCGAGCCGGGCCGCGGCATGGTGGGCAACGCCGGCATCATCGAATCCGAGGTCGTGCTCATTTCGAAGAAGAGCGATGAGGACGAGGTCCGCTGGGTGTATCTCGACATCGGCAAGTTCGGCGGTCTCGCCGAGACCATGGACGAGTCGATCCGTTACGCCATCCGCACCCGTCACGACGGCGCGGACATGACGCCGTGCGTGCTCGCAGGTCCGACCTGCGACAGCGCCGACGTGCTGTACGAGAAGAACCCGTATCCGCTTCCCGTCACGCTCGAGATCGGCGACAAGGTGCTGATCGAAGGCACCGGGGCCTATACGTCGACCTACTCGTCGGTGGCGTTTAACGGCATCCCGCCGCTGAGGACGTACCACATCTGATCCGCCTCTCTGTTCTCGAGGCCTGACGAACCCGGGAGCCGGTCCGCCGGCTCCCTTCCCGACATTGCCATTCTGACGACGCGCGAGTCCGCGTGCCCCTGGCGCTCGGATTCGAGCGGGGACTGACGTGCCATGACTGCTCCTCGGAAGCCACAGATCGCCCTCTCCTCGAAAGCCGCTCCGTTCGTGATCCGCGCGGAGCGTGCCGCCGACGTCGTGATGCGTGAGGCACTGCTCGATGCCTGCTTTGGCGAGACCCGCCACGGCCGCACCTGCCAGCGCCTGCGCGACGGACGCGCACCCGCTGCAGGCCTTGCCCTATCGGCGATGCGCGAGGGCAAGCTCGTGGGAACCGTGCGGCTGTGGCACGTCAGCGCCGGAGGCAGGCCCGCTCTGGTCCTCGGACCGCTGGCGGTGGACCCTGCCTGCCGCGAGCTCGGGATTGGCGCCGCGCTGATGCATCAAGCGCTGGCCGCCGCCCGGGCGCGCGGGCATGCCGCCGTGATCCTGCTCGGCGACGCGCCCTATTACGCCCGCTTCGGCTTCTCGGCGGGGAAGACCGGCGAGCTCTCGCTGCCCGGCCCGTTCGAGCGCGACCGCCTGCTGGCGGTCGAATTCACCGATGGCGCGCTCGACGGCGCCGAAGGGATGATCGTCCCGACCGGCGCGGCCTTGTCCAAACGGAGGGCGGTTCGCGCTCTCCAGGCGCACGCGGCCTAAGAGGTCGCCTTCATAGCGAAGAGCGAAATAGCACTGAGCGCCAGCGCCCGGCCGCGCCTGCGCTGGCTTCCTTTGGGGTTGCGCAGGCGCGCGAAACGCCCTTTAACCCCGCGAAACACCCTTCTGTCCGTCGAGGTCCATGACCATGTCCCGTCGCCTGATCTCCACCGGCTCGCCCCTCGAGAAGACCGTCGGCTACAGCCGCGCCGTGATCGACGGCGATTTTGCCTTCGTCGCGGGAACGACCGGCTATGACTACACCACGATGACGATGCCGGCCGATGTCACGAGCCAGTCACGCAACTGCTTCAAGACCATCGAAGCCGCCCTGAAGGAGGGCGGATTCGAGATGGCCGACATCGTCCGTGCGACCTACTACGTCACCGACTCCAGCTACATCGACGCCCACTTCGCCGTCTGCGGCGAGGTTCTCGGCGACATCAGGCCGGCCGCGACGTTGCTGGTCGTCAGCGCCCTCGCCAAGCCCGAGATGAAGGTCGAGATCGAAGTCACCGCCAAGCGCCGCAGCATCTGACGAGCGCCGCAGCGCCTGATCCACCCCACCCTTGTCTGCCAGCACTTTCCGGAGAAACCATCCCATGAGCCCCGCCTCGCAGATCTACGCGAAGATCACCGGTCCCATCGTCATGGTCGGCTTCGGCTCCATCGGCAAAGGCACATTGCCATTGATCGAGCGGCATCTCGACTACGACAAGTCGCGCATCACCGTGCTCGATCCCAAGGACGAGGGCCGCAAGGCGCTTTGCGAGAAGCACAATGTCAGGTTCATCCAGAAGGGCCTGACCAAGGACAATTATCGCGAGGTGCTGACGCCGCTGCTCACCGAGGGCGGCGGCCAGGGCTTTTGCGTCAATCTCTCGGTCGATACCGGCTCGACCGACATCATGGAGCTCTGCAACGAGCTCGGCGCTCTCTATATCGACACCGTAAACGAGCCCTGGCTCGGCTTCTATTTCGATGCCTCCAAGGGACCGGAAGCGCGCTCCAACTACGCGCTGCGCGAAGTGACTCTGGCCGCCAAGAAGGCCCGCCCCGCGGGCTCCACCACGGCGGTCTCCTGCTGCGGCGCCAATCCCGGCATGGTCTCCTTCTTCGTCAAGCAGGCGCTGCTCAATGTTGCCGCCGACCTGAAGCTCAACGCCCCCAGGCCCAAGACCAGGGCCGAATGGGCAGACCTGATGCGGCAGGCCGGCATCAAGGGCATCCACATCGCCGAACGCGACACCCAGCGGTCCAAGAAACCGAAGGAGCCCGATGTCTTCGTCAACACCTGGTCGGTGGAAGGCTTCCTGTCGGAAGGCGTGCAGCCGTCGGAACTCGGCTGGGGCACCCATGAAAAATGGATGCCCGAGAATGCACGGACCCACGAAGCCGGCTGCGGCGCCGCCATCTATCTGATGCAGCCCGGCGCAAATACGCGCGTGCGCACCTGGTGCCCGACCCGCGGCGCGCAATATGGCTTTCTCGTCACCCACAACGAGTCGATCTCGATCGCCGACTACTTCACGGTGCGCGACGCATCGGGCAAGGCGATCTACCGGCCGACCTGCCACTACGCCTACCATCCGGCTGACGATGCCGTGCTGTCGCTGCATGAAATGTTCGGCCGCGCCGGGAAGATGCAGGAAAAGCACCACATCCTCGACGAGAACGAGATCGTCGACGGCATCGACGAACTCGGCGTGCTGCTGTTCGGCCACGACAACAATGCCTATTGGTACGGCTCGCAGCTCTCGATCGAGGAGACCCGCAAGCTGGCGCCCTATCAGAACGCCACCGGCCTGCAAGTGACCTCCGCCGTGCTCGGCGGCATGGTGTGGGCGCTGGAAAATCCCAACGAAGGCATCGTCGAAGCCGACGAGATGGACTTCGATCGCCTCCTGGAAATCCAGCTGCCGTATCTCGGCCCGGTGAAGGGCTTCTACACCGACTGGACGCCGCTGACGGATCGTCCCGGACTGTTCCCGGAGGATATCGACACCAGCGATCCCTGGCAGTTCCGGAATATTCTGGTGCGGTGAGGCGCCATCCCTGTCCACCCTGCATTCCGGGGTGCGCCACTTGGTGCGAGCCCGGAATGACGGAGAAACCTACTTCTCCTTGATCGGCGGCGCGATCTTCTCGGCCGGCGCCTGCGGCAATGCAGGCTTGGTCGCCGCACCCTGCGTCTGGGAATCCGGTCGCGCGGGCTCGGGGGCCGGCGTGGTGGGCCGGTCACCACCGGGCTTGGACTCCGCGGGCGTCTTGTTCTGATCGTCGGACGGAGTGCCCTGGAGCGGTGGCGTCGCCTGTGCCAGTTCCATCCGGCTTTCGGCGCGGATTTGCGCGAGCGACATCACCGACACCACGACGCCTGCTGCGAACAGCGCGCCGGCAATTGTCAGATCGAGCTTCAGTCTGCGCTTCTCATCTTGGCCGGGCATATCGATCACCGCCTTTGTCCGCGGGATCAACGAAACCGGGCCGCCCCGGTTCCCGGACCGAAGAGGCGGGAACCCACCCCTTGCGTGCCAAAACGCCGCGCTCACTCGGTCGTGCTGACCTCCCAGGTGGCGTGGCGCACGCCCGGCAAATGCTGGAGATCAGTCGCCACCGCGTTCAGCTCGTTCGGATCGACCGCGGTCGCGACCAGCTTTGCTGCGATCTCCAGAATGTCGTCGCCGATCTCGGCCACATCGATGTCGGCCACCGAATATTTCGCACTCTCGAGCTTCTCGACCAGACGGTCGCGCATGTCCGGAAGAGCATCAGCCGCAACCGCGAGCTTGAAATAATACGTCGCCTCCAGCGCCTTCTCGTTCAGCGGGATGCGGTTGATGGCGTTGACGAGGGGACGCAGCATGGTGTTGCCGGCGATGACGAAGACGGTCAGCGCCGCAGCTTGCGCGATCATGTCGGCGCCGGCGCAGGAGCCGACCGCTGCGGACGCCCACAGCGTTGCCGCGGTGTTGAGGCCGCGCACGTCCATGCCCTGCTTCATGATGACGCCGGCCCCCAGGAAACCGATGCCAGACACCACATAGGCGATCACCCGCACCGCACCGTCCGCACCTGCCAAGTTCATGGCGAGATCGACGAAGGCAGCGGCTCCGACCGCGACCAGCACATTCGTCCGCAGGCCCGCGGTGCGCTGGCGGTATTGCCGCTCCGCGCCGATCAGCGTGCCCAGCACGAAGGCCGTGGTCAGGCTGGCCAGCGTGTCCGCGAAATCGGCGAGCTGGAAGGTCGTGAGAAATCGCATGGTTCCCTATACGGCCGGAACCATGACAGATTAAAGCTCCAGCAGGCCGCCATCCCCATTTTCATCGGCAAAGGCCAGCAGCGTCCCCTTGGCGTTCCAGGCGAGCGCGGCCACGGCCGGCGTGCCGTTGCGGCGGACCAGGATCTCGGCGCCGTCTTCAAGACGCACCATCAGCACGGTGCCGTCGCTGTAACCGGCGGCGAGGATGTCGTTCTTGGGATGGCAAGCGACGACCGAAACGCGCGCCTGCAGCGGGGCGAGCATCGCGGGCTCCTTGCCCATCGGGCCGTCCTTGCTGCCGAACGGCCATACGATGACGGTGTCGGCTCCCGAGGTCGCGAGCCCCTTGCCGCCGGCGCTCCAGGACATCGAGCGGACGCGGCCGGGATAGCCGGTCATGCGCATGTGCCTGTTGTCGGCAAGCCGCCAGCCATGCAGCGCCGGCTCGTGCATCGCGGTGACCAGGAATTTGTTGTCCGGGCTGAAGCTGACGCCGTGATGCGAACCGGCCCAGGGCAGGAATTCGGCTGATCCCGCCATGTTCGGAAACCAAAGCGTCACGCCGTTGTAATGCGCGATCGCGAGCCGCAGGCCCTTCGGCGCGAAGGCAAGGCCGCCGACGGTCGAGGGCACCTCGAGCGACTTCTCCTCGGTTTTGCCGCTCTTCACGGTGGCCGTCTTGCCGGCCGACCAGGCGAAGGCACCGTCTGCGTGCAGCGCCACCGCATCGATCCAGCGCCGCTTCGGGTCGGTGGCGAGCAGCGTCACCTCGCCCTTGGCGTCGAGCGACACGACCTTGCCGTCGTCGCCGCCCATCACGAGGTGCTTGCCATCGGAAGCGGTCGAGAGAATGCCGCCACTGTGCACGGCAACCGTGGTGATCTCGCCTTTGCCATCGACGAATGCGACGTTTTCCTCGCCGCCGACGAAGGCAGCGCGCGGGCCAAGGAAATGCACCGAGGTCACGGCCATACCGAGCGTAAGAGGCTTGACGCGGTCGGTGACTGAGACGATCGAGGCGGAGTCGGGAGGCGGCGTGAACTCTTTCATCACGAGACGATGCAGCTCTCGAAACCCTTGCGGATCGCCTCTTCCGGCAATTCGCGGCCGATGAAGACGAGACGGCTCTCGCGCGGCTCGCCCTCCTTCCACTTCCGCTGGTGATTGCCCTCCAGCATCATGTGGACACCCTGGAAGACATAGCGGTCGTCGTCGTCATGGAAGGCGAGAATGCCCTTGGAGCGAAGGATCTTGCCGCCCTCGACCTGCACCAGGTTCTGGAGCCAGGGCATGAACACGTTCGGGTCGAGCGGCTTGTCGGTCTTGAGGGAGAGCGACTGCATCTCCTCATCATGATAGTGCTTCAGGCCGTGATCGTGGTGGTGATGGTCGTGGCCGTGATGGTGATGATCATGGTCGTGGTCATGATCGTCGGCCTCCAGGAAGTCCGGCTCGATGTCGAGGATGCGGTCGAGGTCGAACGCGCCGCGGTCGAGCACGTCGGCCAGCGCCACCGAGCAGCGCTCGGTGCGGTGGAGTTTCGCATAGGGGTTGATGCCGCGAATGCGCGCCTCGACCTCCGCGAGCTCGCCTTTGTTGACGAGGTCGGTCTTGTTCAGCACGATGACGTCGGCAAAGGCGATCTGGTTCTTGGCCTCGGGTGCGTCCTTCAGCCGGTCGGACAGCCACTTTGCGTCGGCGACCGTGACGACCGCGTCGAGCCGTGCGTTCTTCTGCACGTCCTCGTCGACGAAGAAGGTCTGAGCGACCGGCGCCGGATCGGCGAGACCCGTGGTCTCGACGATGATGGCGTCGAACTTGCCCTTGCGCTTCATCAGTCCATCCATGATGCGGACGAGGTCGCCGCGCACGGTGCAGCAGATGCAGCCATTGTTCATCTCGAACACTTCCTCATCGGCGCCGATGATGAGGTCGTTGTCGATGCCGATCTCGCCGAATTCGTTGACGATGACCGCGTACTTCTTGCCGTGGTTTTCCGACAGGATGCGGTTCAGGAGCGTGGTCTTGCCGGCACCGAGATAGCCGGTCAGGACAGTCACGGGAATCTTTTGGGAGGTCGCTTCAGACATAACAACTCCGGACTTCGGGCTTGTCGCGCGACGCGAGGCGGGGTGGCCCCCGCCCTAGTGGTCAAGCGCGCTGGTCAGGGCCTTTATATTGTGCCTGACCATGTCAATGTAAGTGGGTGCAGCCCCCTTTTCGCCGGTCAAACCGTCCGAAATCAGGGTCCCGCCGACCTTGGCGCCGCTCTCGGCCGCGATCCGGCGGATCAGGCGATCGTCGCTGATATTTTCCAGGAACACGGCCGGGATCTTCTGGGCCTTGATCTGGCTGATGATGGCCGCAATGTCGCGCGCGCTGGGTTCGGTTTCCGTCGAGACGCCCAGGGGGGCGATGAACCGGATACCGTACTCGGCGGAAAAATAGCCGAAGGCATCGTGGGTGGAGATCACCTTGCGCCGCTCCGGCGGAATTTTCGCCACGGCGTCGCGGATCTCGCGGTCGAGCGTTTCGAGCTTTTCCAGATAGGCTTTGGCCTGGGCGCGGAAGAAGTCCGCCTCACCCGGGACGGCGGCGGCCAACGCATTGGCGATGTCGGTCACGTAGATCCTGGCGTTCGGGACAGACTGCCAGGCGTGGGGATCCGCGGCTGAGCCAAGTTTCAGAGGTACGATTCCGGCGCTGGCAACGACGACCGTTGCCTTGCTGCCGGAGGATTGGACGAGACGCGGCAGCCAGCCCTCGAGGCCGAGTCCATTGACAATGACGAGCTTTGCATCCGCGACCCGCTTCGCGTCGGCGGGGGCCGGCGTGTAGACGTGGACGTCGCCGTCCGGGCCGACCAGCGTCGTCAGATCGATGCGGTCACCACCGACATTGCGGACGAAATCGCCGAGAATCGAGAAGCTCGCGACGACGTTGAGCCGCTCCGCGGCATGCAGCGGCGCGGCGACCAGCAACAGCGCACAAAACAGGATGAGCCGCATCGTCATGCTTCCAGATGCCGGCCGGGAAGCAGTTGCCGGACGATGCCGCCGACACGGCCGAACAGCACGGAGACGATGTAGAGCATCGTCGCCACGAGAATGATGGCGGGACCTGACGGCACACGGGTCTGGAACGACAGCACCAGCCCCGCATAGCCCGAGACCGCGGCGGCAACGACGGCGATGCAGATCATCTTGGTCAGATCTCGCGACCAGAACCGGGCAATGCCCGCGGGCAGGATCATGAGGCCGACCGCGAGCAGCGTACCGAGCGCCTGAAAGCCGTTGACGAGGTTGATGACGACGAGCGCGAGGAAGGCGAGATGCGCGGGGCCGCCGGCGCGGCTCACGGTGCGCAAAAACAGGGGATCGACGCTCTCGATCACCAGCGGGCGATAGATCACCGCGAGCACCAGCAGCGTCACCGTGGCATTGAAGGCGACTACCAGCAGCGTCTGATCGTCGATTGCGAGGATGTTGCCGAACAGCACGTGCAGCAGATCGATATTCGTGCCCTTGATCGAGACGATGGTGACGCCGAGCGCAAGCGAGGCCAGGTAGAAAGTCGCAAGCGAGGCGTCCTCCTTCAGCCCGGTCGAGCGGGCGACCACGCCGGCGAGGATCGCGACGGCAAAGCCGGCGATCAGGCCGCCGGCCGTCATCGCGAACAGGCTAAGGCCCGAGAGCAGGAATCCGACGGCCGCGCCGGGCAGGATCGCGTGCGCCATGGCGTCGCCGACGAGGCTCATCCGCCGCAGCATCAGGAATACGCCGATCGGCGCACCCGCCAGCGCCAGCGCGATCACGGCGGCGAGCGCCCGCCGCATGAACTCGAATTCGGTGAACGGACCGATCAGCGCGTCATAGATCATCGAACATCAAGCCGCCCGCGAGCTGATATCATCGGCCGCGCAGGCCGCGGCGCTGTCGTCGAAGGCCTCGCACATCCGCATCGCAACGATCAGGTTTTCCGGCGTCAGCACCTCCGCGGTCGGGCCCCACGCCACAGGGCCGCGCGCCAGCACCAGCGTCTCGCTGAAATGGTTGCGCACCATCTCCATGTCGTGCAGCGCGGCGAGCACGGTGCGGCCTTCGCCTTGCCATTGCTTCACCAGCGCGAGCAGATCGGCCGTGGTCTTGCTGTCGATGGCGTTGAAGGGCTCGTCGAGCACGATCAGGCCCGCATCCTGGAGCAGCACGCGCGCGAACAGCACGCGCTGCATCTGGCCGCCCGAGAGCGTGCCGATCGGGCGGTTCTCGAAGCCATTGAGGCCGACGGACGTGATCGCGCCGAGGATTTTTTCGCGGGCGGCCTTGCCGATGCCACCGAACAGGCCAGTCGCGCGCCACAGCCCTGTGCCCACGAAGTCGAACACCGAGATCGGGAAGCTGCGGTCGATCTCCGCGCTCTGCGGCAGATAGGCGATGTCGCGGGCATCGAGGCCGCCGAGATGGATGGTGCCATCGAGCGGTTTGAGGATGCCGACGATGCCGCGCAGCAGGGTCGACTTGCCGGCGCCGTTCGGGCCGATCACGGCGACAAGTGCACCCGGGGCGACCTCGCCGCTGAGATGGTGCACCGCCGGATGACGGTCATAGCCCAGCGTGACGTTGTGGAAATGCAGCGCCGCCATCCTCACCTCATCGCCAGAAGAACGACGCCCCAGAGCACGGCACAAACGGCGGCGGCAGCCGCGAGACGGCCCGCCATGGTCATGCGCAGGATCGACCAGGGCGCCGTCTGGGCCGGATGCGGAGACGCCGCATCATGAACATGGGCATGGCTGTGGTCGCGCCCGTGCGCATGCCCGTATCCATGGGCGTTGCCGTGGGCATGGTCATGATGATGGGCACGGGACGCGGCGGGAACCATGCCAACAACGTTATATTATAACATTCCGCCTGTCCACGCCGGCTCACGGCTTGCCGATCACCATCGCGATGGCGGCGGCCACGAACGGGAACGGCACCGATACGGCGCAGCGGAACCAGACGAAACGGGCCGGCATGAACGGGATTTCCCACAAAATCACGCGCTGGAACGCGAACAGGGCCCAGGCGACGACATAGGCGACCACCTGGGGCACCCCGCCGCCGGACTTCAGCGCCACGGTGCCGATGGAGAAGCCGATCACCGGGCCGCCCGGCGTGGCGGCGCCGGCGACCACGGCGGCCGCGACCCCGAACCAACCGCTGTCAGGGCCGAGCCAGCCGGTGATGACCTCCTGTGGGATGATGGCGGCGATGTAGCCGGAGCCGATCACACCTAGCGCGATCCGCGGCACGATGTTGATGAAGTCCATCGAGCCTTCGCGGAGCGAGGCCTTGAACACGGGAGGGCCGCGGCGGAACGCGATCAGGCCGACGCCCAGCACCGAGCCCCACAACAAGATGTCGATCAGAAGCGCTGCGCTCAATTCTCGTCCTCCTTCGCGAGCGGCTTCGGATAAAGCCTGACATAGACGAAGCGGCCGAGGGCACCTGCGAGCACCGGTAGCGGCAGCGAGATCACGATCCGCCACAGCGTGAAATCGGTGCCCATGATCGGGATCTCCCAGGCGACCGCCCGGCCGTAGCCGATCAGGGTCCAGCTCACGACCATGGCGATGGTGGCGCCGAAATCGGCGCCAACCGCGAGCAGCGCGCTGGCCACGGGATAGGCGGTGAAGGGACCGCCCGGCAGGATCGCGCCAAAGGCGGTGCCGATCAGAAGGCCCATCAGGCCGGATTTCGGCCCCAGCGAGCGCGAGACCTTTTCGTGCGGCAGGATCTCGGAGATGAAGGCGCCGAGCAGGCAACCGGCCAGCACGCGCGGCAGGATGCCGCCGAACAGCGACAGGTCGTGGGTGAGAATGTCGAGGACGCCGTCGGCGCCGTCGCGCCGCCAGACCAGCGCCGCGCTCACCGCCACCAGGACTGCGATGATGATCGTCGACCAGCCGATCGGCTTGCGCACGCGCCCCGGCCGCGGCTCGGAGTCTGCGTCCTCGGCAGCCGGGTCTTTCGGGGAAGGTTCTGACAACGGGCTCGGTCGGGATCGATGGGATGGCCCGTTCTGATTAGGAGCGCCGGCCGGGCGTTGCAAACGGAACGATCACAGGCCGATACGCGCACCGTGCAGGGCAATTCCGCACAGCAAAAAAGGCGGCCGCTGACGCGACCGCCTTTTTTGACTTCCGTCATTCCGGGGCGCGCGATGCGCGAGCCCGGAATCTCGAGATTCCGGGTCTGGTGCTGGCGCACCATCCCGGAATGACGAGGTGAGAACTCAGGCCTTCTCGAACAGGGACTCCACGTATTCCCAGTTCACGAGGTTCTCGACGAACGCCTTGAGATAGTCGGGGCGGCGATTGCGATAGTCGATGTAGTAGGAGTGCTCCCAGACGTCGCAGCCGAGGATCGGGGTGGCGCCGTGCACCAGCGGATTCTCGCCGTTCGGGGTCTTGGAGATTTCGAGCTTGCCGTTCTTGACCTGGAGCCAGCACCAGCCGGAGCCGAACTGGCCGACACCGGCCGCCTGGAAGTCGGTCTTGAACTTCTCGAAGCCGCCGAGGTCCTCGTTGATCTTCTTCTCGAGCTTGCCGGGCAGCTTGGTGCCGCCGCCATTGGGCTTCATCCAGCTCCAGAAGTGGATGTGGTTGTAGTGCTGGCCGGCATTGTTGAACACCGCGGGGTTCTTGCCGAACGAGCCCTTGACGATCTCTTCAAGGGACTTGCCTTCCCATTCGGTCCCCTTGAGCGCGTTATTGCCGTTGGTGACGTAGGCCTGATGATGCTTGTCGTGATGATATTCCAGCGTCTCCTTCGACATGTACTGGCCGAGGGCGTCATAGGCGTAAGGGAGTGGGGGCAGCGTAAAGGTCATGGGTTCTTGTCCGCAACTGGTGGGGAACGAGTTCTAACGGTCACCCCTTATAGAAGGTTCCGCCGCCATTAAATACCTCAGAATTTCGAAAACGCGTGACCGGGACGCTTGGCACAATTGCATAAAATCGTCGCAGCACGCGGACATCTGCGCGGTCGTGGTGGCTCAATACAAAATATCATTGCCTTTGAGGCGCTTATGGCAGAACCAATGCCCTGCGCACCGACGTTGCGAAGGACAGAGCCATGAGCATCGAGATCGACATATTGAACGGCGACGCCTCGTGGCCGATGGCCGAGCCGCTACTTCAGGCGGTCTGGGCACCGCAGTTGGTCGCAGGCAAGCCCTGGGCTCATGTCAAATGGGCCAATGCCGATCTCCGCGTGCTGGTCGAGACGCCCGAGGACGGCCTCGTCTGCCATGTCGGCATCTACTTCCGCACCATCACCTGGAATGGACAGAAGGTTCATATCGGCGGCATCGGCGGCGTCTCCACGCGCGAGGACCGGCGTGGCCGCGGCTATGCGACCATCGCGATCGACGCCGCGGTGCATACCATGCGCGCCAACGAGGCGGTCCGCTTCGGGCTGCTGTTCTGCGAGCCGCATAATTTCGCGTTCTACGAGGCCCGCAAGTGGCAGCCGTTCAAAGGCGAGGTCTATTGCGAGCAGCCGGAGGGGCGGATCCGCTTCGACTACATGGCGCCCTATGTCCTCGACATCGTGCGCGCTCCGACGCTCGGAACAATCGACCTATGCGGCCTGCCGTGGTGAGCCCTGCGTGAGCGAGGGCTGCACCGGCTGCCGCTCGTCTTATAATATGTCGATCATCATTTAATATTCCACCCGGTGAACATGACGATCGACGCCCCTGCAGACGCCGTCCCGCCGGTTGCGCCGGTTGCCTCCCCCATCGCCAGCCTCCTGACCTCGCCGATCCTGCCGACGCTGCTGCGGCTCGCGATTCCCAATATGATCGCGATGGTCGGCAGCACGCTGGTTGCGATCGCCGAGACCTCCTATATCGGCCGGCTCGGCACCATTCCGCTCGCCGCGATCGCACTGGTGTTTCCGTTCGCGATGCTGACGCAGATGATGAGCGCGGGCGCGATGGGCGGCGGTGTCTCCTCTGCGATCAGCCGCGCGCTCGGTGCCGGGGATCGCGACCGCGCCGCGACGCTGGCGCTGCATGCCGCCATCATCGGCCTTTGCGGCGGGCTGTTCTTCACGGTGATGATGCTCGCCTTCGGCCGCTCCCTCTTCGCGCTGCTCGGCGGCCGCGAGCGCGTTCTCGAGGAAGCCGTTGGCTATTCGCAGGTGCTGTTCTCCGGCGCGGTCGCGATCTGGCTCGTCAACACGCTGGCCTCGGTGATCCGCGGCACCGGTGACATGCGCCTGCCTTCGATGATTCTGATCGGCGCGAGCGCGCTGCAGATCGTGCTCGGCGGCACCCTCGGGCTCGGCCTGTTCGGAGTGCCGCGATTCGGCATGCCGGGTGTCGCGAGCGGGCAGCTGATCGCGTTCAGCTGCGCCGCGATCTTCTTCCTCTGGTATCTGTTGTCCGGGCGCAGCCGGCTGCCGCTCGACATCCGAGCGTTTCATTTCGAGCGCGCGATGTTCCTGGACATCCTCAAAGTCGGCGCGGTGGCCTGTTTGTCGCCGCTCCAGACCGTGCTTACCATCCTGATCTTCACAAAAATCCTCGCGACCTTCGGCACCGAGATGCTGGCAGGCTATGGCATCGGATCGCGGCTGGAATTTCTGCTGATTCCGATCACCTTCGCCTTCGGCATCGCCTCGGTGCCGATGGTCGGCATGGCGATGGGCGCCGGGCATGTGAAGCGCGCGCGGCATGTGGCCTGGGCAGCGGCTGCGGCCTCCGGACTCACGGTCGGCCTGATCGGCCTCACCGTTGCGCTCGCTCCGTCGCTGTGGGTCGGGCTCTTCACGCGGGATCCCGGCGTCACCGCCGCTGCGCACAGCTATTTCCACTGGGCCGGTCCGGCCTTCGTGTTCTTCGGCATGGGTGTGTCGTTATACTTCTCGTCACAGGGCGCGGCACGCGTCGGCGGGCCCGTGCTCGCCTCGACGGCGCGGCTCCTGATCGTGGCGATCGGCGGCGTCGGACTCATGGCTGCGCAAGCTCCGGCCTGGACTTTGTTCGCGCTGGTCGGCGGCGCCATGGTGGCGTTCGGACTGTCGACCGCGGCCTCGGTCGCCTTCGTGCGATGGGGCAAATGAGCGCAGGCAAATCGTTCAAGCCGTTGAACGCAGGAAAGTGATTCCAGCCGGCGTTGCACTATCCTACCGGGCTGCTATGGAGGCGCTCCATTTTGGGGGCCTTCCATGACGTCCAGATTCGCAGCTCTCAGCGTCCTCCTCGCCGCGTTGCTTGGCACATCTGGCGCTCGTGCGCAGAGCGCCGATGGGACTTGGCTCACGCAGGCGGGCGACGCGCGCGTGAAGATCAGCAAATGCGGCGGCGGCATCTGCGGCCACATCGTCTGGCTGCGCGAGCCCTACGACACCTCGACCGGTCAGCCCGCCACCGACAGCAAGAATCCCAATCCCGCGCTCGCAAGACGCCCGATGATCGGCCTGCCATTGTTCAGCGACATGCAGTCCGCAGGTCCGAACAAATGGTCGGGGCAGATCTACAATGCCGACGACGGCAGCACCTATGCGAGCAACATCAGCCTGACTGGCGCGGACTCGCTGCGGGTCGAAGGCTGCGTCGGGGCGCTCTGTGGCGGCGAGACCTGGACGCGCGCGGGACGGTAGTCTGTGCCCCGGACGCGATCTTCTCACGCCATCATCGCTTTCAACGCCGTCGCCGCCGAGGCATAGCCGCCTCGGGCGCCGTCGATGAAGTGGACGTGGTCGCTGCGCAGCGCCGACGGCGTGAAGCAGGTCATCATCGCGGCATCCTGCGGATGGAGGCCGTACCGGACGATGCCGTCGCGCGCGGCTGCCGCGAGACGATCGCTCAACAGTCGCTCGAGCTGCGGGGTGCAGTCGAGAATCATGCGCAGGCCGTCGTCATACTTGCGGAAGTCGGAGTTCTCGACGACTTGGCGCTTGTAGAGACTGGGCACGAAACCGCCGATCTTGATGTCGAAGCGCATGATCAGATAGGCGAACAGCGTATAGGCCAGCACGCTGGCCCTGCGCGCGAGCAGCGAACCGCCGCGCCTGGTGCGGGCTTCGAATTCCACCCCCTGCGGCGGCCATTTCAGCGGCGGCCCCTGCGGCGGCACCGGACGGCCCCCTTCCGGGCTGCGCTCGACGAGATGGATGATGTCCTCGATCACCTTTCGGAAGGCGTGCGGATCGACGCCGCGCACCGGCATCACCAGCACCGACAGGATCAGGCCGCGCGCAGCCGGCATCACTTCGAAGCGGCACGACAGGCCCGAGAGGTCCGGTTGTGCGCCGGCGGGCGCCGCCGTGACCGCAAACTCGCCACGCTTCATCGCGGCGTCGGCCCAAGCGAGTCCTCCGCCCGAGAACATCGCATAGGACAGGTTTGCCGACGGCCCGAAGCGGGCGACGCGCACGTCAAGGCCTTGAGCGCGAATGATGCTGACCGGCACCAGCGCGATGCGCATGATCAGATCGAGATCTTCCCGCACCCAGGTCGCGGTCGCAGCCAGCGCCTCGCGGGCAAGTTCGAGATCGTCTGGCGCAACCGCGAAGCTTGCGCCGTCGCCGCCGAACACGAAGGGGAATTCGCGTCCTCCCAACGCGTTCGTCACCGCCGCGATCACGGCGGCGCCAGCCATGTTGACCGCCTTGTAGCGCTGCGCCGCGATCGCCCTGGTCGAATCGACGATGTCGGCAACACCGATGCTCCAGTCGTCCGGGAGCGGCGAATACAGCGCAGGGTCCATCAGGCTGGTGAAGCCTCGGAACACCGGAATGCCGCCATAGAAGGATTCGCCAGAGGTCATCGGGGATGCCGGATGGTTGGAGTGCGAAACAAATACGTGGCAGGATCGATCCGGGTTCGCTGACCGGCGCCCCATACAATCATTGGCCGAAACCGACCCTGACAACAAGATACGGCAGCGTTGCAACGCCGCGGCGGGATCATTGATCGGCATCAAACGACCGCCGAGGGAGACCGGATATCGTCGCTCAGCTCCAAGGGGTTGCATGGGATGATCGAGGTGCCCGACTTCGGCAACAAGGACTCCACCTCGCCGGTCCGCCGGCGCACGGGTATCGACCCGATCAGCGCGGTGAAAATGCCCGAGAGGCTGACGGCAGCCGTCGACGCCTGGGCTGAAGCTCATCACCTGACCCGCTCGGATGCGATCTGCAAGTTGATCGAGCTGGGCCTGAATATCCCGCCGCCGGTCCTCACGCCGGTGCACCCGATCGAATCGGAGGCCACCAGGATCGAGGAGATCGCCGTCCACGAGATCGAGACGCTGCTCGACCCGGCGTTGCCGGCGGACGAACGCGAGCGCCGCATCCGCCGCCTCACCGAAGGGCCGCCCGAATTCTCACACGAACGGATTGACCTGCCGAAGGACTTACCGAAGCAGCGGACGTGAACAGTTGACGCGTGATGAGCCTGGATGGATCGTCATCGCGCTTTGGTTCATCCGTGTGAGCATGATCTCGTCGGAAAGCCGCTGCACACCGTTCCGGATCATGCTCTAGTGCAGCTTCACGTCCTGACGCTTGCGCAGCGGATCGAGAGACGCATCATGGCAGCCGACAAGGCGCACGAATTCCTGCGGGTATATTTCATGCCCGTGACTGCCGGAATTCTGATGCGACATCGGCGGGCAGTGGACATCGTCCGACTTCGCACGGGATTTTTCCGTGCAGCCCCGATTTGAAGCGGTCATGTTCGGCGTGGTCATGGACTGCTCCCCGTCGATTAGGGCAGATCGATTGACGTAACCCAACCGATTGCGGGGCATCTTACGACCAAATCCGGCTGAATGTCATTGTGCCGGATCAACGCGATCATGATGACTGAGTTCCGCTTATGCCGTATTCCCCGCGTCGACGGTGAACACCGTTCCGGTGACATTGCGGCCGCCTTCCCCCAGCAGATATTCCACCATGCGTGCGACGTCGTCCGTCTGCGGCAGGCGACGCAGCGCGCTGCGGCCGGCGATGCGCTTGCGTCCCTCGTCGGAGAGATTGTGCGTGAGCTCGGTGTCGATGAAACCCGGTGCGATCGCGTTCACGGTGATGCCGAGCTTGCCGACCTCCCGGGCTAGCGAGCGGGTGAAGCCGGTGGCGGCAGCCTTGGTCGCGCCGTAGACCGAGAGGCCATTGTAGCCCGTGGTCGCGATGATCGAGGAGATGTTGATGATGCGACCGGCGCCATCGGCCATCATCTGCCGCGCGACATATTTGGTGAGGATGATCGGCGACAGAACGTTGAGCTGCACCAGTGCCGCGATCTCGGAATTGTGCATGGTGGCGAGCAAGCCTTCGGTGCCGAGGCCGGCATTGTTGACGAGGCCGTAGATCGGGCCGAATTCGTCGCGCACGAGCTTTGCGAAGGCCGGTATTGCATCGATCACCGCAAGATCGCAGGCGCGGAGATGCAGGCGCCCGTCGGACTCGGCGATCGCCGCCCTGAGCTCGTCGCTCTCGCGCCGCGCCGCCGCGATCACGTTGAAGCCACCGCCGACGAGGCGCGTTGCAATGGCAAGGCCGATACCGCGGCTGCCGCCGGTGACCAGAACGTTATGCATCGGTGCGCGCCAGTTTGCCGGCCGGGGTGACGTCGAGCGCCTCGACGAAGCGGATCACCGCCGGCACCTTGTGGGACGCGAGCTGGGCGCGGCACTGCTCCAGGATCCGGTCGCGAATCTCTTTCGCACGCGCCGGATCGATGCCCTCAGTGAGGATCACGTCGGCGACGACGATGCCGCCGGTGATCGGGCTGCGGCGCGACTTCGCGCGCGACATCCGCACGTCGGGATGGCGGTTGATCACCGCCTCGATTTCCTCGGGGTGGACCTTCAGCCCGCCGATATTGATGATGCCGCCGCGACGGCCGACGAAGTAATAACGGTCGCCGCGCAGCTCGACGATGTCGCCGCTGTCGACAAAACCGTCGGCATCGGTGAGCGCCGCCGCATCGCGACCGACATAGGCATGCGCGGTGCGCGCCGAGCGGATCCGCAGCGAGCCGTCGACGACCTTCATCTCGACGCCGTTGCGGTTGCCGAGATAGTCGGCCGGAAAGCCCTCCAGCCCGTCATTCACGGCAAAGCCGACGCCGGCCTCGGTCGAGGCATAGGCGTGGCCGACGGAAGCATTGGGGAACGCCGCCTTCAAGCCATCGAGCACAGCCTGGTCGGCGATCTCGCCGGAAAGGCGGACATAGGCCGGGGCGAATTGCGCGGCCGCGCCGCTCATCAGGAGCTTGCGCCAATGCGAGGGCGTGCCGGAGATATGCGAGACGCCGCTCGCATTCAACCGAGCGACATGGTCGCCGAGCGCTTCATGCGGATCGGACAGCACCATCGAGCCGCCGGACAGGATGGCGCGGAGGAAGATCTGCAGGCCGCCGTAGCGGCGAATGTCGTAGAACGTCGCCCATACCGGCGCCGGACCGCGCGTCGGACCTTCGGCAACGATCGCTCCGGTCAGCGCCTCCAGCATATGACCGGCGATCTTTGGCACGCCCGAGGTGCCCGAAGTCAACATCAACCATTCGGTCGCACGCTCGCTCGTGGCCGGCGCGGTAGCTTGAAGCGGCAAATGCGCGGTGACGACCAGCGGAACGCCGGTGCCGACCCAGCGATCGGGCTCGTCGGTGACGACGGCATCGATGCCGGCATCAGCGATCAACGAGTCGAGATGCGCCGGGTTGAGATCGGGCGGACACAGCAGCATGCGGCGGGCGATGCCGTCGAGCTCGATCATGGCAAGTCCTGACCGGAGCTGGTCGGACAGCTTGAGCAGCACGGCGCGGCCCGCCAGCTCGCGCAGACGGCCGCCCAGAACCGTGTGCGACAGGACGTCGGTCAGCGACACGACATCGTGCGCATCGGAAATCGTGCGGCCTTTCAGCTCCGCGCCGAGATGGTCGCGAAACGCAAAGATCTCACGCGGGGACATTTTCGTAGGCCCGCACGAAATCGCCCACAGTGGCGGGGAACGCTGCGTCCTCGGAAATGGTGAAGGGGTCGACGCCGATCTCGTCCTCGAGGCGCGCCACAAGAATTGCAAAGGCGAGCGAGTCGAAGCCCGTCTCGTGCAGGGACAGATCGTCCGAGAGTGCGGGCAGCGTGACGTGCTGCTCCTTGGCGATCTGCTGGATCGCTTCAATGACCTTTGACCTTACCGACATGGCTGGCTCGCTTTTCGTTATCGTTCGTGTTGCGGCGGCTCTTGATGACCGCCTCCCCATGGCCGTCTGTCTACCCGACAGAAGTAAATGGCTTCTTGGACAATGCAGATAAAATTGGACCTATCTGACGGATTTTGTTGCCGTTACAGCCGGATCGCACCGTCGACGATTGCGGCAAATGTATTGGCATCCAGCGTGACATAGGTGCCGGATTTCGGATCGAGCATGAACAGCGGATCGGAGATCGCAGCCGGATCAAATCCCTCGCGCGCGAGATCGCCCTTCTTCTGCTTGAACGTCTCGGTCGCATCGAGCTCGCGCGAGATGCGGATGAAGACGGGACGGGCATAAGCCGGCAGCCGCTGCGCGAGATGCGCAGGCAGCGCGGCGATTTCGAAGCCCTCGTTCACGACGATCGCACTCATGCCGGCGCGGCCATCAGCGCCGGGGACGGCGACGCCGTAGGTGGTGGCGTCAACCACGCCGGCGAAATCGCGTACGGCGTCGTTCACCTCCGAGGTCGCGACGTTCTCGCCCTTCCAGCGGAAGGTGTCGCCGATCCGGTCGACGAAATGGAAGAACCCCTTGTCGTCGATCCGCATCAGATCACCGGTGCGGAACCAGGCATCACCCTTGGCAAAGACGTTGCGCAAGACCTTCTTCTCGGTCTCACCGGCATCGGTGTAGCCCTCGAAGCGGCCGCCGCCCTCGTCCGCGGTGCCGATCCGGCCGATGGCTTCGCCGGCCTCGCCGCGGGCACAGGCGATGCAAAAGCCCTCGTCATTGCGCAGCGGCATGCCGCTGTCGGGGTCGAGCTTGACGAGACTGGCGGGAAAACGATGCGCAAGCAGCGGTGGAATGCGCCCGATCGCGCCCGGCTGCCCCTCGACATTGAACAGTGAGAAATTGCCTTCGGTCGCCGCGTAGAATTCGAGAATGCGTGGAATGGCAAAGCGTGCCTGGAAATCTTCCCAGATGTCGCCGCGCAGGCCGTTGCCGCAGACGAGCCGCAGGCGGTGCCGGTTCTCGTATTCCGACGGCGCCGCCTTCAGCAGGTAACGGCAGAGCTCGCCGATATACTGAAATATCGTGCAGTCATGCCGGACGATGTCGGACCAGAAGTGCGAAGCCGAGAACCTCTCAGCAATCACCACCGAGCCACCGGCAGCCAGCATGCTGCACGGCGCGACGATGCCGCCGACCGAGTGGAATAGCGGCAGGCAGTCGTAGAGCCGGTCCTGCGGCGTCGCGCCGGCGAGGCCGGCGAACCAGAAGCCCCAGTTGAGGATGCGGCGGTGGCTGATGCTGGCGGCCTTCGGCAGGCCGGTGGTGCCTGACGTGTAGATCAGCAAGGCACGGTCGTCGACCGTGACGCCGCCATGTTCGTCCGGCGAGAGCGGACCGTCGTCGAGGACGGCAAGAGCGACGTCGATCGCGCGCTGGCTGCGGGCATCGCCGTGGGTCCAGACCTTTGCCTCTGTCTTCAGATAGGGCTTCGCGCTCTCCAGCGTCGCCATCACATCGTGCGCGACGATGATGTGCGCCGGCTTTGCGACATCGAGGCAATGCGCGAGCGATTGGCCGACGAGCTTGGTGTTGATCAGCGCGACCACACCGCCGATCCGGCTGATGCCGAGCCAGGCGGCGACATAGTCGGCACGGTTCGGCATGATCAGCGCAACGGTATCGCCCTTGGCCACGCCGACCGAGCGCGCCCAGCGTGCATAGCGGTTGATGCGCTTCGACAAGCCTTCATAGTCGAGCGCTGCGTCATCCATGACCAGCGCGATGCGACCAGGCTGGCGCCGCGCCCAATCGTCGACAACGTCGGCGAACAGCCGGCCCGGCAGCGTCTCGATCCGTGCTGTGAGCTCGATGGCCTTCAGCCAGATCTTTGACGCCGACGGCGCGCGCGCGGCTTTCGCTTGCTCGATGATGATACCGGTGGTCATGCCGTTATTCTCTCGGGCCGTGGCTGCTGGTTGTCCAAGCTTAGCCCGCGCCGCCTGCCCAGGTGTTAAGGGGCAGGGTAAAAGCCGGTTAGTGCGCGATTAACGCTATTCATTCCTTACCGAGCCGAGGGCTGGCGTGAATCGGCTGGCGCAAGGTGGGCGGAATGATTGGGATCAGCAGTAGTTGCAGCACACGCGCGAAGCGGAAGCGGCGACCCGTTAGGCGCTAGCCGGCTCGCCTGTGACGCAGATGCTGCGGCGGCGCGTTAACCGGGTAGTACGGATTGAGGTCACAGGTCGCGGCGCGGCCCGAAGCGGTGGCGCGGCACTGCGGCAGCGAGGTGAAGGAGCAGTCGTACCAGTCCCCGCCACCGCCATTCGCACCGGAATAGACGTGCATGCAGACGGGATAGCGGGGATCGAAGGTTTGCCCATACGACGGGGCGGCGGCGAGCAGGACACCGACGGCCATGGCCAGGCCGAGCGAACCACGCGAGGCGAATATCCGGGAGAACCGCATCGCCGACTGCTAGTGCTGTTTCTTGTGGCGCCGGCGCGGCGGCGGCGGCGGTTCGTCGAAGGCGTAATAGGGGTTGAGATCGCAGCTCGCCGAGCGGCCCGACGCGGTGGCGCGGCACTGCGGCAGCGAGGTGAAGGAGCAGTCGAAATAGTCCCCACCGCCGCCACCGCCGAAGCCGCCGGGCGTATAGACGTGCATGCACACCGGATAGCGCGGATCATAGGTCTGGGCGCTGGCATCTGCCGCGACGAACAGCGTGGCAATCGCGGTGAGGGTCAAGATCGGCAAGCGCATGGACGCGTCCTCAAGTCAGTAGCCGCCGGCGGATCGGGGGCTGGCGGCATCATATGCCATAACATCACGGCGGACGCGACTGTTCCTGGAGAAAAGATGACGGCAAGGTGAGCACGGTGGGGCTGCGGCGCTAGGCGCCCAGCCCCTGCAGCACGAGCCGATTCAGCCTTGCCGCGAACGCCGCCGGATCTTCCGGCAATTCGCCGTCCAGGATCTGCGCCTGTTCGAGCAGGAGCAGGCTGAGATCGTCGACGACCTTCGAGCCGGCTTGCGCCCTGGTGACCGCGGTGACCAGCGGATGGCGCAAATTGATCTCGAGGATCGGCTTGGTCTTCATGCCGCGGTTCTGCTGCGACAGGATGCGCTCGAGCTCGCGGCTGGGGCCCTGGCTGTCGGCGACGAGGCAGGAGGCTGAACTGGTGAGCCGCGTCGAGGCCTTGACGTCGCTGACGCGCTCGCCGAGCGCGGCCTTGATCACGGCGATGGTGGCCGCTTCATCCGCGGCGGGCTCGTCCTTCTTCGCCTCGTCCGCCTCGTCGACGCGCGGAATCAGGTCGAGATTGAGATCACCCTGGCTCAGCGATTTCAGCGGCTTGCCTTCGAACTCCGACGGCATCGAAGTCCAGAAGGCATCGACGGGATCGGACAGCAGCAGCACCTCGATGCCGCGCGCAGTCGCGGCTTCCAGCCGCGGATTGGACTTCAGCCGCTCGATGCTGTCGCCGACCAGATAATAGATTTCGGTCTGGTTCAGCTTGAAATCGGCGATGACCTGCTTCAGCGACCGCTTCTCGCCCGACGTGGTGGTGAAGCGCGACAGCGCGAGCAGCTTTTCGCGCCGCTCGAAATCCTCGTAGATGCCTTCCTTCAGCACCGCGCCGAAGGCGTCCCAGATCTTAATAAAGTTCTCCGGGTCCTTATCGGCAAGGCTTTCGAGCTCGGACACGACCCGGGTCGCCACGGCTTTGCGGATCTGCGCGAGCTGCGGATTGTTCTGAAGCATCTCGCGCGAAATGTTGAGCGGGAGATCCTCGCTGTCGACGACGCCGCGGATGAAGCGCAGATAGCCCGGCAACAGATCGGCGTCGTCAGTGATGAAGACGCGCCGGACGTAGAGCTTCACGCGTCCCTTGCGGTTCGGCTCGAACAGGTCGAACGGCTTGGTCGAGGGCGCGAACAGCAGCACGGCGTAGGAGTAGCGCCCTTCCGCGCGGTAGTGCAGCGTCATCGCGGGATCGTCGAAGGCGGAGGCGATCTGCTGATAGGCCTTCTTGTAGTCGTCTGCCGTCAGCTCGGATTTGGAGCGCTGCCAAAGCGCGCTCGCCGAATTGATCTGGCGCGGCTCGCCCTCTTCGGCCACGAGCTCGATCGGGAACAGGATGTTGTCGGAATAGGCCGTGACGATGCGCTCGATCTCGTAGGTCTCGAGATATTTCTTGGCGTCGTCCTTCAGGTGCAGGACGATTTCGGTGCCGCGCATCACGCGCGCCGCTTCCTCGTCGCTGGCCCGGGCGATCTCGAAGCCGGAGCCGCCTTGGGAGCTCCAGGTCCAGACATCGCTCTCGCCGGCGCGGCGGCTGATCACGACGATCTTCTCGGCGACCATGAAGGCGGAATAGAAGCCGACGCCGAACTGGCCGATCAGGCCGAGACCGTCCTTGGCCTCCTTCAGCTTGGACACGAACGCCTTAGTGCCGGAGCGGGCGATGGTGCCGAGATGGTCGATCAGCTCCTGCCGCTCCATGCCGATGCCGTTGTCGGCGATCGTAAGCGTCTTGGCCGTCTTGTTGGGGATGATGCGGATCTTGAGCGCGTCACCCTCGCCCAGCAGGGCGGGACTTTCGATGGCCTCATAGCGCAGCTTGTCGCAGGCATCGGAGGCATTGGAGATGAGTTCGCGGAGGAAGATGTCGGTTTCCGAATAGACGGAGTGCACCATCAGATGCAGCAGTTCGGAAACTTCGGCCTGGAAAGGCTGCATATGCACAGCCGTATCTGACGTCGTCATGCGCTTACCCGGTGAAAACAAAAGGGAGGAACCCGGATATAGCGCGAGGCCACGGCGGATCAAGAGGACGTGAAGTATCCGCCCGGAGGATCGCCGTCACGGAAGGCGCGGATCAGGTCACGCAACGGCCGGGCTGGAGCAGCTTCGCGACCTCGGTCAGGGAGCTGACCATCGGCTCACAGGCGATCGTCGGCTTGCTGCGAACCTTCTGCTGGTTCTGGAGCAGCACTGGCTGTTTGGCATTGCCGGTCTCGATCACCGCGGGCACCCGCAGCAGCACGGACGTATCGGGGAGGTCGTTCAGCCGCATCGACACCGTGCGGGTCGGAACCGGCGCCGGCTTGATCTCGGCGAGCCGGTCCGCCTTCGCGGCGCGATTGACGTTCTGGCTCGGGGCGAGGTTCGAGCTGTGGCTGGATGTGTCGGCGATCGCCTGCCAGCGATCAGCCAAGTCATGTCCGGAGGCCAATTGCACAGCACCGAGCGTTGCGACGATCGCAATGGTGCCTAAAAAAACCTTTTGAATCTGCGACATGACCGTCGATCCCTCGCCCCATGGCGATCGCGGGAACAACGCCGCCGCAGGATCGGCGGTTCTCGGCCGTTACGATCACTTAACCGTGTGCGAAAAATGCCGCAGGTCAGCGAAATATTTCGCTAGCCGTGGAACGACTCTGACAGTCGGGAGTCGTCTCAGCAGCCGGCTATTCCCCCCTGCCCCATAAGCCGGCGACGTAGGGCGCGACTGTGGTGATGCCAGTCGCGCCTTACTTTTTTTTTCTGGCGCCTACTTCGCCTTCGCCGCGAGCCATTCCCGCCCTTCGCCATAGAGCTTCTCGACTTCCGGGCCGGTGAGGCCGGGCATGTCGCGCTTGACCCTGTAGCCGATCAGCTCCTGCATGTAGGCGAGGTGGCGGTAGCCTTTGGGGAGCGCGGCGAGCGCCTTCTGGTCGAGGCGCAGCGTCGCGGCGGGATCGACCGGATCGATCCGGTCCTTCTCGTAGATCGGCTGGCGACGGACGATGCCCCACTTGCCTTGCCGCTTCTCCAGGAAATCGTAGAAGCGGCCGGTGCAGACGACGTCGCAGAGCACGTCGTGCACCAGGGCGCGCTGCGAGATCGTCATCTTGGTCTGGGCGATGGCTCGCTCGCCCGCGAGATCGATGCTGGTGCCGCCGAGGAAATGGAGGATGCGCACGCCTTTGGCAAACCCCTCCTGGCTGACCCGCATGAAATCCCGCGCCGGCCCCTGAAACCAGGTGGCGGACATCCAGCCCTCGTCATGCCAGACCGTGGCAAATCGCTCCCAGTCGCCGGCGTCGCGCCACACCGCCCAGTTCTCGACGAGGTCGCGGATGGCGAGGCGGTCGAGCAGCGGCTGGTCCATGGACACATCTCCGATTGGCGCGGCCGCAAGCGGAGCCGCTGCATGACGTATGAGCGGTGAATTCCACGGCCGTCAAGCGTGCCAGAGAGCATGAAAAATCCGGCGTGCCTTGCAGCACGCCGGAGCAAATCACTTCCCAACTGGCAGGGCCACCAGCGCCCTGTTACGCCGCCGGTGCCTTCGGCGCACGATTGCGCGAATTGCGCTGGAAGAACAGCGCCTGGCTCGCGACCGCCGATACCATCGCTGGCTGGAACGGCTTTGAGATCAGGAACGCCGGCTCGGGACGCTCGCCGGTGAGGAAGCGCTCCGGATAGGCGGTGATGAACACCACCGGCACCTCGAAGGTGCACAGCAACTCGTTGACGGCGTCCAGGCCCGAGGAGCCGTCGGCGAGCTGGATGTCGGCGAGGATCAGGCCGGGCCGCTTGTTCTTGGCCAGCGCCACCGCATCGGCATGGGTGCGCGCGACGCCGACGACGTTGTGGCCGAGATTCTTCACCAGGCTCTCGAGGTCCATGGCGATGAAGGTCTCGTCCTCGATGATCAGCACGTCAGTGGCAATCTCGGCCGCCATCTCGCGTCCGGCCGCATCTGCGAGACGCCGCGTCTCCGCGACGTCAGTGCCGAGAATGAAGGCGACTTCCTCTTCCGAAAAGCCCTCGAGCGAAAGCAGCAGGAAGGCCTGACGCGGCAGCGGCGTGATGTTCGACAGCCGCCGCTCCGGCGGCATCGGCAGGGTCGTCACCTCGGCATCTTCGTTGACCGAGACCGAATTCCAGATCTGCGTGAACAGCCGGAACAGGCCGGCCCGAGGCCCATGGCTCTCGTCGAGCACCGACGGATCTCCCAGCATGGCTTCCAACATGGCTGCGACATAGGCGTCACCGGAGGCCTGGCTGCCGGTCAGGGCGCGCGCATACCGGCGCAACAACGGCAAGTGTTCAGCAACAAGCTGTGAACGGGACATCCCCACTCCTTCGTCTTCGGGCCAGCCTTGAGGTCCAGGAGTCACGCGGGGGGCCCGGGTTCCCCTGCTGGGCTGATTACGCATCAGGTCAAGAAAAGTTCCGCTGAGCTGGGAACTTTTTCGCTGACCTGGAATTGTGCCTATCCAGGGAACGGCTCCCGGTTGAGAAAACCTCTCGAATTTGCAGTCACTTAACTCGGGGAAACGTGGAACAGGTCATGAAAGATCTCAAGTCTCAAGCCAGCAGAAGCACGACCCCCGGCAAGGGAGGCCTCACTCCGGAGATCCAATCACGGATCGGGCACCAGTTGCGCGCCATGTACGACGATGTCGTACGACAGGGGGTTCCGGATCGGTTCGCAGAACTGATCAAGAAGCTTGATGCGCCGGGGGCGACACCCCACGTGGAAAATGAGGGCGGATCCAACGACAACAATGGGAGGGACTAATGCCTCTCACGGACTCCCTGCGTAACGACATCTTGGCGGCAGTCCCTAGTCTGCGCGCCTTCGCCATCTCGCTCAGCGGCAATGCGGACCGTGCCGACGACCTGGTGCAGGAGACGCTGCTGCGTGCGCTTGCCAACATCGACTCGTTCCAGCCCGGCTCCAACCTGCCGGCCTGGCTGTTCACGATTCTGCGCAACCTGTTCCGTTCCGACTATCGCAAGCGGCGGCGCGAGGTCGAGGATGCCGAAGGCAACTACGCAAAGACGCTGAAGACCCAGCCTTCGCAGAATGCGCATCTCGAATTCGAAGAGTTTCGCACGGCGCTCGACAAGCTTCCGCAGGATCAACGTGAAGCGTTGATCCTGGTCGGCGCGTCCGGCTTCTCCTACGAGGACGCGGCCTCGATCTGCGGCTGCGCGGTCGGTACCATCAAAAGCCGCGTGAACCGCGCCCGCTCGAAGCTCGCCGCGCTGCTCTATGTCGACGGCGCCGAGGATTTCGGGCCCGATGAGACCGTGCGGGCCGTGATCGGCGGCAGCGGCGGCTGATAGCCGGCGTCGATTGGATCATCGGGACGAGATGAAGACGGCCGCTTCCACGGCCGTCTTCTTGCGTGTCCGAGGCCGATCACACGTCCACGAAGGTCACGGTTTCGGCCACGCTCGCACGCGATGTGCGGTAGCTGTTGACCTTATGCGCATGGTCCGCATAGCCGAACGAGATGCCGCAGACGACGCGGCGGTCGTCGGATAAATTGAAGTGGCGGCGGATCAGGCCGGAATGCCGTGCGAGCGCTGCCTGCGGAATGGTGCCGAGTCCGAGGGCCTGCGCGGCCAGCATGAAATTGCCGACATAAGCGCCGCAATCGATCGCACCATAAATGCCGAGCGGCTCGTTGGTGTGGATGATCGCGACATGCGGCGCGCCGAAGAAATTGTAGTTTTCCAGCGCCTGCCTGGCGTAGGCCGCCTTGTCTCCCCGCGCGATACCGAGCGTGTTGTAGAGCTGGAAGCCGCTCTCACGGCGGCGCTCCAGATAGACCCCGACATATTCGCGCGGCGGCGTGAAATCGTAGTCGTCGCCAAGGCCCTTTGAGGCCTCCGCGTAGATCGCCTTGCGAAAGCGCTCCTTGGCCTCGCCACTGGCGATGATGACCTGCCAGGGCTGGCTATTGCACCAGGACGCGGTGCGCTGCGCGGTGGTCAGCACATGCTCGATGGTCGCGCGATCGACCTCCTTCGGGAGGAAGGCGCGGACCGAGTAGCGCTCGTTGAGGAGCTCTTCGAGCACGCCGATGCGGTCGTTCTGTTTGACTGTCGCGTCCATGAATCAGCTCGCATTGCTCTCATTGGGTGGATTAGCCGAAGACGTAACCCACCTCCGTTGTTTCCGCATCGAGATCACCGTCCCTTGGTCGGGATCTTGTTGTAAGGCACGTCCTTGTCCACGCGAATGTCGCCGGGCAAGCCCAGCACGCGCTCGGCGATGATGTTGCGCAGGATCTCGTCGGTGCCGCCGGCGATGCGCATCGAGGGCGAGGACAGCAGCATCTGCTGGAACTGTCCCTGCACCGTCTCCTCGTCGTTGCCGGTGAGAACACCGGCCGCGCCCTGGAGGTCCATGGCGTAGGTCGCGATGTCCTGGAGCATCATGCCCGAGACGAGCTTGCCGATGGAATTTTCCGGGCCCGGCCGCTCGCCCTTCGATAGCGCCGAGATCGTGCGGTAGCTGGTGTATTTCAGTCCATTCGACTTCGCCGCCCAGCTCGCCAGCTTCGAGCGCACGGCGGGATCATCGATCGCGAGGCCGTCCTCCAGCATCAGGTTGGAGCAGAACTCGAACATCTCAGGCACGCCGGTCGCAAGCCGCGCGCCGATCGACATGCGCTCGTTCATCAGCGTGGTCAGCGACACGCTCCAGCCCTCGCCGACCGCGCCGAGTCGCTGGCTGTCGGGGATCACGACGTCGGTGAAATAGACCTCGTTGAACTCCTGCATGCCATTGGCCTGCTTGATCGGCCTGACCTCGACGCCGGGGCTCTTCATGTCCAGGAAGAACATCGTGAGACCCTTGTGCTTGGGCACGTTCGGATCGGTTCGCGCGATCAGGAGACCGTAGTCGGAATAGTGCGCACCCGAGGTCCAGATCTTCTGGCCGTTGACGACCCAATTGTCGCCCTTCTTCTCCGCGCGGGTGCGCAGGCCCGCGACGTCCGAGCCGGCAGACGGCTCGGAGAACAGCTGACACCAGATCTCCTCGCCCGATGCGAGCTTCGGCAAGTAACGGCGCTTGGCCTCCTCGCTGCCGAACGCCATCACGGTCGGGCCGCACATGCCTTCGCCGATCTGGAACGGCTGCGTCAGCTTGCCGTAGACGCCCTCCTCCTGCTGCCAGATCACCTTCTCGATCGGCGTCGCGCCACGGCCGCCATACTCCTTCGGCCAGTGCAGGCAGGCCCAATTGCCCTCGAACTTCTTCTTCTGCCAGGCCTTGCCGACATCGACGATGTCGTGATTGGCAAGGCGGATGCGGCCGAGCGAGGACTTTGACAGCTCGCCATGCAGCTCCTTCGGCGCATTGGCCTCGATCCATTTGCGCGCGGTCTCACGGAACACGGCCTCCTGCGGGGTGTCGTCGAAATTCATGGCGGACCTCTCAATCCTTGCGCGGCGCGTAGGGTGGGCAAAGCGAAACGTGCCCACCACCTTCCTTCGATAGAACACGTGGGCACGGCGCGTACCCCGCCTTTGCCCACCCTACGAATTCAGCCTCTTCCCTTCGTCGGGATCTTGTTGAACGGCACGTCCTTGTCGACGCGGATGTCGCCGGGCAGGCCCAGCACCCGCTCGGCGATGATGTTGCGCATGATCTCGTCGGTGCCGCCCTCGACGCGCGTACCCGGCGCACGCAGCAGCATGGCCTGGAAACGGCCGGCCAGCTCGCCATCCTCGCCGCTGACGACGCCGGATGCGCCCTGCAGATCGAGTGCATAGGTCGCGACGTCCTGGATCATGGAGCCGGCCACCAGCTTGCCAATGGAGTTCTCCGGCCCCGGGCGTTCGCCCCTCGACAGCGCCGAGATTGCGCGCATGCTGGTGTATTTCAGCCCGCTTGCCTTCACCGCCCAGTTCGCCAGCTTGGATCGCACCGCGCGATCCTCGATCGCCGGGCCGTCGTCGAGCATCAGGCTGGAGCAGTACTCGAACAATTCGGGGAAACCGGTCGAGACGGCCGCGCCGATGGCGCTGCGCTCGTTCATCAGCGTGGTCAGTGAGACGTTCCAGCCGTCGCCGACCTCGCCGAGGCGCTGATGGTCGGGAATGCGGACGTTGGTGAAATAGACCTCGTTGAAGTCGGAGGCGCCGCTCGCCTGCTTGATCGGCCTGACCTCGACGCCCGGGCTCTTCATGTCCAGGAAGAACATGGTGAGGCCCTTGTGCTTGGGCACGGTCGGATCGGTGCGGGTGAGCAAAATGCCGTAGTCGGAATAATGTGCACCCGAGGTCCAGATCTTCTGGCCGTTGATGATCCAGTCGTCGCCGTCCTTCTCCGCGCGTGTGCGCAGGCCCGCAACGTCCGAGCCGCCGGCGGGCTCGGAGAACAGCTGGCACCAGACCTTCTCGCCGGAGGCGAGCGGCGGCAGATAGGTGCGCTTATGCTCCTCGCGCGCGAACGCCATCATGGTCGGCCCGCACATACCGTGACCGATGATGAACATGCGGGAGAGCTGGCCGAACGGCCCCTCCTCCTGCTGCCAGATCACGCGCTCGATCGGCGAGGCGCCACGCCCGCCATATTCCTTCGGCCAGTGCAGGCAGGCCCAGCCGGCGTCGGCCTTCTTCTTCTGCCACGCCTTCGCCACTTCGAGAATGTTGGCGTTCTTGAGCACGGTGCGGCCGAGTGAGGATTTGCGCAGTTCCTCTTCATACTGCTTGGGCGCGTTGGCAGCGATCCACGCGCGCGCGGTGGCGCGGAATTGGGCTTCCTGCGGGGTGTCGTCGAAGTTCATCTTGCTTCTCTGTTGTCCGTAGGGTGGATTAGCCGGAGGCGTAATCCACCAATTCTGTCGAGCACTGCCGGTCAGTGGTGGGTTACGCCTTCGGCTAACCCACCCTACGCACCTCTCGTTACGCTGCGTTCTTCTTCCGCATCCGATCGATCAACTGGTCTTCCCAATAAGTGAGGCTGCCGAGCCCGAGCGCCATCGCGTTGGCGCGGCGATAGTACATGTGGCAGTCGAACTCCCAGGTGAAGCCCATGCCGCCGTGAACCTGGATGTTGTTCTTGGCGCAGTGCTGGAATGCCTGCGTCGCGCTGATGCGCGCCGCAGCCGCGGCTTCCGGCAGCTCGGCCGCATTGGTCGAGAGCGCCCAGGCGCCGTAATAGCTGTTGGATCGCGCCAGCGTCGCCGAGACATACATGTCGGCAAGCATGTGCTTGACGGCCTGGAACGAGCCGATCTGGCGGCCGAAAGCGATGCGGTCGAGCGCGTAGTCGCGGCCCATCTCCAGGGCGCGATCGGCACCACCGACCTGCTCGAACGCGCACAGCACTGCTGCGCGGTCGAGCACCTGGGTGAGGATGCTCCAGCCTTCGCCGGGTGCGCCGAGCGGCTCAGCTTTGGCGTCCTTGAAGATGATCTCGGCCTGCCCGCGGGTCGGATCGAGATTGGTGAGGCTTTTGACCTGGGCGCCGCCGGCTTTGAGATCGACCAGGAACAGCGAGATGTCATTGTCGCGCCCGCTCGATCCCGTGCGCGCGGCGACCACCGCGAAGTCGGCGATTGCCCCATCGGCAACCGGTTTCTTGACACCATTGAGCACACCGTTCGCAGCCGTCAGCTTGACGTGCTTCGGCGAAGGGTTGCCCTTGCCCTCGAACAGCGCGAGCGTGCCGATGGCCTCTCCGGAAGCAATCGCCGGCAGCCATTTCTTCTTCTGCGCATCATTGCCCGCAATCAGCAGCGCTTCGGCAGCAAGGTACACGGTCGAGGAGAACGGTACCGGCGCGTTGGCCCGGCCCATTTCCTCCGCGATCACGCAGAGCTCGAGATGGCCGGCACCGGCGCCGCCGAACTCCTCGGGAATCGCGACGCCGAGGAAGCCCATCTCGGCGAGGCCTTTCCACAGCTCCTTGTCGTAAGGCGCCTTGCCATCGAGCACGACGCGCACCGCCTTGGGCGGGCACTTCTCAGCGAGGAATTTGCGCGCCTGGTCGCGGAGCTGCTTCTGGTCGTCGGAGAAATCGAAGTTCATGGCGGGCTACCTTTTTCTTGCTGTCATTCCGGGGCGCGACGAAGTTGCGAGCCCGGAATCCATTTCGCCACACGTTTGCGGCCCGATGGATTCCGGGTCCGCGCTACGCGCGCCCCGGAATGACGATTGGAGAGAGTGTTCATTCATCGCAGCACGATCACATCCTGGTCCGGCGCGTCCGCATAAAGCCGCTCCACCAGCGCGACGCGGCGCTCGAGGCCGGCGCGCTGGTTGATGTAGCCCTTTTCGGTGAGCTCGTTGCCGTCGATCGAGGGCGGCTCGACCATCAGCATCGCGCGCGCGATGATACGGCTGCTGGCGCCCTCGCATTCCCGGTTGTGGGCTTCCAGGCCGCGCCTGAAGCAGGCAATCACCTCGGGATGCTTCACCGCATCGGCAAAGCTCAAATCGGGATTGCCGACGAGCTGGCGGCAGGCGTGCAGGTTCGGCCAGGCCAAGAGGCCGATGTAGGCACGATCCTGTCCCGCGACCAACGCGTCGTGCACCACAGGCGTTGCTGCGGCGATCGCGTCGGTACGGAGCGAGCCGACATGGACGAAAGTGCCGGTGGTGAGCTTGAAGTCTTCCACCACGCGGCCGGCGAAGATGATGCCTTGCACCGGATCGGAATCGTCGACGAAGATGCCGGCATCGCCGATGCAGTAGAATCCTTCCTCGTCGAACATCTTCTTCGTGAGATCCGACTGGCCGAAATACCCGGGCGTGACGTTGACGCCGCGCAGGCGCAGTTCGTATTTCGAGCCGCACGGCACCATCTTCAATTCGACGCCGGGAAACGGCAGACCGATCAGGCCGACGCGCTCGGTATCCCAATAGGTGCCGGTCGAGGTCGGCGCGGTCTCGGTCGAACCCCAGCCGGTGTAGAACACGATGCGTTCGCCCGTGGTCTTCACGGCGAGCGCCTGCATGCGGTCGTACAGATCGTCCGGCAGCCGCGCGCCGCCATAGGCCATGATCGACAGGTTCTTGAAGAAGGAGCGGCAGAGCGCGTCGTCCTTCTCCATCGCCGCCGCCAACGCCGCGTAGCCGGCCGGCACGTTGGCGTAATAGGTCGGCGAGATCTCGCGCAGGTTCCGCAGCGTCTCCTCGAACTGGCCCGGCATCGGCCTTCCCTCGTCGATGTAGAGCGTGCCGCCATCGACCAGGATCGGATGAAACGCCGCATTGCCGCCCATCGTGTGATTCCAGGGCATCCAGTCCAGCATGGTCGAGATCGGCCCGTTGGGATCACGCGGACGAACCTGCATCATCATCGCCGCGTTGGCGCACATCATCTGCTGCGTGTTGATGACGGCCTTGGGCATACCGGTGGAGCCTGACGTGAACAGCAGCTTGCCTACGGTCTGCGGCGTGATCTGTGCGATCGACGCCTCGACATCGGCCGTGACAGGCGTTGCCGCGAGCTCGGCGAAACTGACGCTTGCGATGCCGTCGCAGGGGCGCGCGACGTGAACCACGGTGACGCCGGTGAGATCGAGCGCGTTCAGCGCCTTCTCGAAGGTCGGCCCGTCCTGCACCATCACCACGGCCGGCTTAATGAGGTCGAACAGATATTTCAGCTTGACGTGATCGTGGCTCATCAACGAGTAGGCCGGCGACACCGGCGCCGCGGGTGAACGAGCCTGCATCGCGGCCTGCGTCATCAACGCATGCTCGATCGAATTGCCGGAGAGAATCGCGACCGGACGTCCCTCGAGCTTGAGATTGAGCAAGCCTTGCGTCAGCGCATCCACGATGCGCTTGGCTTCGCCATAAGACACCTTGCGCCATTCGCGGTTGGGCCCGCCGCGCTGCGCGAGCCAGATGCGCTCAGGCACTTCCTCCGCCCATTTCGCCAGCGAAGCCGGGATGTGCATCTCGTAAGCTTGCAGCGGAATGCGCGACTTCAGCACCACCGTGCCGCCATCGCGACGCTCGACATCGATGTCGCGCGCGAGCCACGCGACCTTGCGAAAGGCGGGCCTCGTCATCACCGCCGCCGCGCTTCCACTCATTTTGCGTCTCCCGGAATTACTGTCCTTTGCGGATCTTCGTCGTTCAGCGCTTGATATAGACAGGCTTTCGCTTCTCAAGGAAGGCCCTGATGCCTTCCGAAAACTCTTCCGAGCGGCTGCACAGGACCTGGTTGCGATCTTCCATCGCGATCGCAGCTTCCAGCGATCCGGCATCGACGCTCATGTTGAGACATTCCTTGGACAGGCGCAGCCCAACGGGCGAGGCGGTCATCATCGCCTCGACATAGGGCTCGGCCGCGTCGTCGAGTTCGCCCTCGTCCACGACTTCCGAGACCAGGCCGACCGCGAGCGCGCGCTCCGCGCCGATGAAGCGCCCGGTGAGGATCAGCTCGGATGCAACCGACACGCCGACGAGACGCGGCAGGAAATAGCTGGTGCCGATGTCGCAGCCGCCGAGACCAAGCTTGATGAAGGCGCAGTTCATCCGCGCCGATCTCGTCGCAAGGCGGATGTCGGACGCTAGCGCCAGCGCAAAGCCGCCGCCCGCAGCCGCGCCCTGCACCAGCGCCAGGATCGGCTGCGGACAGCGCCGCATCAGCATCACGATGTCGGCGATGCGCCGCTGCGAGTCCAGCGACTCCGCGACCGCAGGCGGCTCCTGCTGCCCGGCCCGGCGCTGCATCGCGGCCTTGAGGTCGAGGCCGGCACAGAAATTCTTGCCGGCGCCCTTCAGCACGACGACACGCGTGTCGCGATTGCGCTGAAGACCCTGAAAGTAGTCGTTGAGCGCGTCGATCAGCGCAGGATCGAGCGCATTGAGACTGTCAGGACGATTGAGCGTCACCCGGTCGACGCCGTCATCGTGCTCGATCAGCAGCGGTTGGGACATGGGGCCTCGCACTTCAGTCATGGGCCGGACTGCCACCCTCCCCTGGAGGGGGAGGGTCGATCGCGCGCAGCGCGAGCGGGGTGGGGTGACGGTCTCTCCCCGCCGAACGATGCCCGAGTGGAGAGATCACCCCACCCCGGCGCTTCGCGCCGACCCTCCCCCTCCAGGGGAGGGTAAATGCGCCACCTACCTTGGCGCCATGCGGATGGCGCCGTCGAGGCGGATGGTCTCGCCGTTGAGCATCGGGTTCTCGACGATGTGCACGGCGAGCATGCCGTATTCGTTGGCGTCGCCGAGACGCGATGGGTGCGGCACCTGGGCGCCCAGGCTCTTGCGCGCCTCTTCGTTCAAGCCCATGAGCAGCGGCGTGAAGAACAGGCCGGGCGCGATGGTGTTGACGCGGATCTTCTGGCTGGCGAGATCGCGCGCGGCCGGAAGCGTGAGGCCGACGACGCCACCCTTCGAGGCCGAATAGGCGATCTGTCCGATCTGGCCTTCGTAAGCGGCAACCGAAGCGGTGTTGATGATGACGCCGCGCTCTTCGCCGATGGGCTCCGCAGTTACGAGGCGCTCGGCAAACAGACGCAGGCAGTTGAAGGTGCCGATCAAGTTGACGTTGATGATGCGCGCGAACTTTTCGAGCGGATAGACGCCGTCGCGGCCCACGATGCGCTGCGAGCCGCCGATGCCGGCGCAGTTCATCAGCACGCGCGCGACGCCATGCGCGGCTTCGGCCTTGGCGATCGCGGCCTTGATCTGCTCCTCACTGGTGACGTCGGCATGAAGCGCAACGCCATTCACTTCCGCAGCGACCTTCTCGGCGTTTTCCTTGCTTTGGTCGATCACGCCGATCTTGGCGCCCTTGGCAGCCATGGCGCGGGCGGTCGCGGCACCAAGGCCCGAGCCACCGCCGGTGATGAGAACGGCTACGTCTTTCAACTGCATCGCTTCTACCTTTCCTCTACCTTTTCCTTGGGCGTTTCTTCTCTAGACTTGTGAATCATTGGCCGGACTATCCGGCAGCGGCAGCTTCCCCGGCTTGCGTGAGGATGCCGCCGCAGATCAGCGTTTCCATGTGCTTGATGTATTGCCGGCAGACATCATCGGTGACCGGGCCGACGCCGGTCGCGCGCGACATCGCGTGCCGGCCGAAGAACAGATGATCGCAGGCACCGATCAGACTGGTGTAGAACAGCACCGGATCGGTCTGGCGAAATTCGCCGCGGCTGACACCTTCCGCCAGCAGGCGGCGGTGGAAGTCGAGCAGCGGGGCGACGAAGAACTTCGAGACTTCATCGGCGGAGCCGGCGCTGGTCTCGTGCAGCAGATAGTGGATCAGCCGGTTCATGTACGGGAACCGGTGATAGGCACGGATGATGCCCGCGATATGCAGCTTCAGCTTCGCCGTCGACGTGATCGGCTGCGCCAGCAGATATTCCAGATTGGACATCTCGGTCGCGGCATCCCGCGCGAGCAGCGCCAGCAAAAGGCCGTCCTTGTTGCCGAAGTGATATTTGACCAGGGCGGCGTTGGCGCCGGACTTCTGCGCGATATCGGACAGCGATATCTCGATCGAGGAGCGTTCGATCATCAGCTCGCTGGCGGCCACCAGCAATTTCTCTGCCGTGGAATTTTTCCCGCCGGGGAGCCTGTTCGATACGCTGGTAGCCACGGATATCCCTGTTTTCGCCGCTTGAAGCGGGGCGCAGATAAGCCCAAGCAGCGCCTCATCACAAGAGTTAATTGATCGATTGACTAAACGATCTCTCGTCCCTTAAATCCGATCCCGACAACCAACCCAGTCAAAAATTCAGGGAGAGACCGACATGGCCGAGGCTTATATCGTCGCCGCTGCGCGCACCGCGGGCGGGCGCAAGGGGGGCCGTCTCGCCGGGTGGCATCCGGCCGATCTCGCCGCAAAAGCGCTGGATGAACTGGTCGATCGCACCAAGGTCGATCCCGCCCTGGTCGAGGACGTGATCATGGGCTGCGTCATGCAGGTCGGCGAGCAATCCAACAACGTCGCGCGCAATGCGGTGATGGCCTCGAAGCTGCCGGAGAGCGTGCCGGGCACGTCGATCGACCGCCAGTGCGGCTCCTCGCAGCAGGCGCTGCACTTCGCCGCGCAAGCAGTCATGTCGGGTGCGATGGATGTCGTGATCGCCGCCGGCGTGGAATCGATGACGCGGGTGCCGATGGGCCTGTCCTCGCAGCTGCCGGCCAAGAACGGTTTTGGCAATTACAAGAGCCCGGGCATCGAGAAGAAGTATCCGAACATCGTGTTCAGCCAGTTCACCGGCGCGGAGATGATGGCCGAGAAGTACGGCCTCTCGAAGGATGAACTCGACGAGTACTCCTATAACAGCCATCAGCGCGCGATCGCGGCGACGCAGGCTGGTCATTTCAAAAAGGAGATCGTGCCACTCGAGATCACCCGCGCCGACGGCAGCAAAGACACTCACCACATCGACGAGGGCATCCGGTTCGACGTCACGCTCGACGGCATCAAGGGCGTCAAGCTGATCGCCGAGAACGGCAAGCTCACTGCTGCGAGCGCCAGCCAGATCTGCGACGGCGCCTCGGGCGTGATGGTCGTGAACGAGAATGGCCTGAAGCAGCTCGGCGTCAAGCCGCTGGCGCGCATCCACCACATGACCATGACCGGCGGCGATCCCGTCATCATGCTCGATGCGCCGCTGCACGCCACCAAGAAAGCGCTGGAAAAAGCCGGCATGAAGATCGGCGACATCGACCTGTTCGAGGTCAACGAGGCCTTCGCCTCGGTGCCGACCGCATGGCTGAAGACCACCGGCGCCGATCCGGAGCGTCTCAACGTCAACGGCGGCGCCATCGCGCTCGGTCACCCCCTCGGCGGCTCCGGCACCAAGCTGATGACGACGCTGGTCCACGCCCTGCACCAGCGCGGCAAGCGCTACGGCCTGCAGACCATGTGCGAAGGCGGCGGCATGGCCAACGTGACGATCGTGGAACGACTGTAAAAAACAAAAGCGAGTAGTGAGTGGCGAGTAGCGAATGGTGAGTAGGCGAAGAACGGTTTGTCCTTCTTCCCTATTCGCCACTCGCTACTCGCCATTCGCGTTTTGAGGAAACGCCATGACCCATCCCTCCGTCCACGCCCGCACTACGCCCGACAAGATCGCCTACCAGATGGCGGGTACCGGCAAAGCGATCACCTATCGCGAGCTCGACGAGCTCTCGAACCAGGGCGCGCAGCTGTTCCGCTCGCTGGGGCTCAAGACCGGCGACCATATCGCGCTGCTGATGGAGAACCGCCTCGCCTTCATGGAGATCTGCTGGGCTGCGCAGCGCAGCGGGCTCTATTACACAGCGATCAGCCGCTACCTGAAGCAGGACGAGATCGACTACATCGTGAAGGATTGCGGCGCCAAGGTCGTGATCACCACCCCCAAATGCGCCGACCAGATCAAGGGGCTGATCAAGGGTACGGCCGGCGAGCCGATCTTCTACATGATGGACGAGCCGCTGCCGGGCTTCCGCTCCTACGACAGGGAAGCCGCCGCGCAGCCGACGACGCCGATCGCGGACGAGGTCGCCGGCTACGACATGCTTTATTCATCCGGCACCACCGGACGGCCCAAGGGCGTCAAGAAGGCCTTCGAGGGCAAAGCGATCGACGAGCCGAATCCGCTTCTGCGCATCCTCTGCGCCGACATGTGCGGCATGAACGCCGAGAGCACCTATCTGTCGCCGGCGCCGCTCTATCACGCGGCGCCCCTGCGCTTCAACATGATGGCGATCGTGCTCGGCGGCACCTCCATCATCATGGAGCACTTTGACGCTGAAGAGTTCTTGAAGCTGGTCGAGAAATACAAGGTGACGCAATCCCAGCTGGTGCCGACCATGTTCGTGCGCATGCTGAAGCTGCCGGACGAGGTCCGCACGAAGTACGACGTCTCCACCCTGAAGGGCGCGATCCACGCCGCCGCGCCCTGCCCGGTCGACGTCAAGGCAAAGATGATCGAATGGTGGGGGCCGATCCTGATCGAGTATTACGCCGGCTCGGAAGGCAACGGCGTCACCGTCTGCAACTCGCAGCAATGGCTCGAGCACCGCGGCAGCGTCGGCCGCGCCGTGGTCGGCAAGATCAAGATTCTCGACGAGAACGACGAGGAACAGCCGGTGGGCGAAATCGGGACGGTCTATTTCGCCGACGCGCCCGCGTTCACCTATCACAACGATCCCGAGAAGACGAAGAAGGCCTACAACGCCAAGGGGTGGTCGACCCTCGGCGATGTCGGCTATCTCGACAAGGACGGCTTCCTCTATCTCACCGACCGCAAGTCCTACATGATCATCTCGGGCGGGGTGAACATCTACCCGCAGGAGACCGAGGACGTGCTGATCACGCACCCGGAGGTCGCCGACGTCGCCGTGTTCGGCGTGCCGAACGAGGAGATGGGCGAAGAGGTCAAGGCGGTGGTGCAGCCGCACGATATGGCTGGCGCCGGCAAGGCGCTCGAGGCCGATCTGATCGCCTACTGCAAGACCCGCCTCTCCGCCATCAAGTGCCCGCGTTCGATCGATTTCGAAGCCGAGCTGCCGCGCACGCCCACGGGCAAGCTGGTGAAGCGGCATCTGCGCGACAAATATTGGCCGAAGACGGCGACCAAGATTTAGAAGGTCTCGTGTCCCGGACGCGGTGCAGCGCGCAGCGTTGCACCGCAGAGCCGGGACCCACCTCGCTGCAGTGCCGGGCCCCGGCTCTGCAGTGCGTCACTACGTGCCGCACTGGGTCCGGGACACGAGACCGGTGCCCTCAATCGAACAAACTCGGCGTGTGGTTCACCAGCGCGCCCTCGATCTCGAGCATCTTCAGCTTGGTCACCACGCCGCCATTCGCCGAGAAGCCGCCCGGCTTGTTGCCGGCCGCCAGCACGCGATGGCAGGGCACCACGATCGGGCACGGGTTACGGCCGAGCGCCTGGCCGACGTCGCGCGACAGCTGGACGCCGCCGAGCTGCTTGGCGATGTCGCCATAGGTGATCGTCTTGCCCGGCGGGACAGTGCGGGCGATCTCGTAGACGCCGCGGTTGAATTCGGGAACGCCGTCGAGGTCGAGCGGAATGTCGATGAGATCATCCGGCTCGCCCACGAGCAGTTTCGTGATGCGGTCGATCGCCTGCTGCACCTCGGCGGTCGGCTCGGCTTCACTGGCATCGGCGTGGCGCTGGTGGATGCGGGTGCGGATCTTCTGCTCGCCCCCCATCGGCAATTGCGTGCCGTTGATGCCGCGCGGACCCCAGGCGATGGCGCACAGGCCGATCCGGGTGTCGAACAGGGCAAAATGCTGGTCGGTCATGACTTGGTTCCTGGCTTGCGTCTGGTGCAGGCCCCCACTTTGATGTCGTGCCAAATCTAGGCTTGGAAATAGTTGCGATCCACCCGGTTTCCGGGAATCTTGCACAGGAGTTCCAACCCATCGCGAGCCCGGAATGCAAAGCCTCCACGTCAACGGATACGACATGCCCTATCTCGACGTGGGCGAGGACAGAAGCCGTCCGCCGCTGGTCTGCGTCCACGGCTCGCTCAACGACTTCCGGGTCTGGGGCTGCGTGCTCGGGCCGCTGTCGCAGCGACATCGGGTGATCGCTGTCAGCCTGCGGCACTTCTTCCCGGAGCGCTGGGACGGCGTCGGCGACACCTATTCGATCGCACAGCATGTCGACGACGTCATCGCTTTCATCGACGAGATCGATCTCGGGCCGGTCGACCTGATGGGTCATTCCCGCGGCGGGCATATCTGCTTCCGCGTGGCGCAGCGGCGACCGGACCTGCTCCGGCGGCTGATCCTGGCCGAGCCCGGCGGCGAGCTCGATGCGAGCCTCGATCCGGATTACGTCGGCGGCCCCTCGCCGCTGCTGGCGCGCTTCACGGCTTCCGCAGAGAAGATCGCGGCCGGCGATGTCGACGGCGGCCTTGCCGTCTTCGTCGACGCGCTGGAGGGGCCCGGCACCTGGCCGCGATTGCCGGCGATGGTGAAACAGAATCTGCGCGACAACGCCATGACGCTGATCGGCCAGGTCCGCGACAACCGCCCGCCATTCTCGAAGGCGGATGCGGAGGCGATCAAGATGCCGACGCTGTTCATCCTAGGCGCCCGGACCAAGGGCCTGCTGCCGAAGGTGCTGCATGCGCTGGCCGCGCATGTGCCCTATTCCAGGACGGCGATCATCCCGAACGCGACGCATCCGATGTTCGAGCAGGCGCCGCAGAAATATTCCGAAGTGGTGCTGGATTTTCTGGCGAGCTGACCAATGCAAACCCTCCGCGTCAACGGTTACGACATGGCCTATCTCGAAGCCGGCGAAGGCCCGCCGCTGGTCTGCGTGCATGGCACGCTCGGGGATTTCCGCACCTGGTATGCGGTGCTGGGCCCACTGTCGAAAGCACATCGGGTGATCTCGGTCAGCCTGCGGCATTTCTTCCCCGAGCATTGGGATGCGGTCGGCGACGACTACAAGATGGCGCAGCACGTCGCCGACGTGATCGCGTTCATCGAGCAGGTCCGGCCCGGCCCGGTCGATCTGATGGGCCATTCGCGCGGCGGCCACATCGCTTTTCGCGCCGCGCAGGCGCGGCCGGATCTGTTGCGCAAGCTGGTGCTGGCCGAGCCCGGCGGCGATCTCGACGCATCCCTGCCGGTGCCGGAAGGCACGCCCGCGCATCCGCCGCTGGCGGCCCGCACCGTACGATCGGTCGAGATGATCCGCACCGGCGACATCGAAGGCGCGCTGCAGAACTTCTACGAAGGCATCGAAGGCGACGGCTCCTGGCGCCGCGTGCCGGCAGCCGCGAAGCAGCAGCTGCGTGACAACGCGCTCACCTTCCTCGGCCAGATCAACGAGCAGCGCCGGCCTTATACGCTCAGCGATGCGCAGGCGATCAGGACGCCGACGCTGCTGATCGGCGGCGGCGCAACCACCGGCAGCCTGTCGGTGATGTGGCGTGTGCTGGCCGAGCACATCGCGGGCGCTGAGACAGCGGTGATCCCGAACGCCGGCCACTGGATGTTCGAGCAGGCGCCGCTCGAGTTCGGCGAGGTGGTGAACAGATTCCTGGCTGAGTAGGTCTCTTTCTTCCTTCGCCCCTTGTGGGAGAAAGGGGCGCGAAGCGCCGGATGAGGGGTTCTGTCCGCCGTTACATCTGCAAATGAGTCTGCGGAGAAATACCCCTCACCCGAGTGAGTTCGTGTCTCCTGGCGGAGCTGCCCTCTCCCGCAAGGGGTCCGCAAGGGGAGAGGGCACGGAAACTCACACCTTCCACACGCCGACCGGCATCTTGATCGTCGCGTTCAGGCGGTTCCAGACGTTGATCGTCGCGATCGCGAGGATCAGGGTTGCGAGCTCGCGCTCGTCGAAATGCTTGTCGGCCTCGTTCCAGACCGCATCCGGCACCGGGTCCTCGCGATCGGCAAGACGCGTGACCGCCTCGGTCAAGGCCAGCGCGGCGCGCTCGGCGTCGGTGAAATAGGGTGCATCGCGCCAGGCGGACACGGCGAACAGGCGCTCGTCGGTCTCGCCCAGCTTGCGGGCGACCTTGGGATGCATATCGACGCAGACGCTGCAGCCATTGATCTGGCTGGCGCGCAGGTGCACCAGTTCCAGGAGCTTTTCCGGCATGCCCTGCTTTGTCAGGTCGCCGAGAGACTGCAGGACTTTCATGGCCTCGGGCAGCACCATGACGGGGTGATTCATGCGGGCGTGCATCATTTGCGTCTCCATCTGTCGAATTTCGAAGGTTCCGGTCACATCGGCCGGATTGGCTTCGTCAAGAGCGTGACGGATCGCAAAGAGGAAATGTGACGGATGACCGGACAGAATTTTCTCACCCAACAATTCGAGGCGAGCAGGGACCATTTGCGCGCGGTCGCCTACCGCATGCTGGGCTCGTGCGCCGAGGTCGACGATGCCGTGCAGGAGGCGTGGCTGCGGGTCAGCCGCTACGACATGTCCGATGTCGCGAACCTGCGCGGCTGGCTGACCACCGTGGTTGCGCGCATCTGCCTCGACATGCTGCGCGCGCCGAAGTCGCGCCGCGAGGATCCAATGGGGCCGCACGTGCCCGAGCCGGTCGACGAGACGCGGGAGCGCGAGGCGGAGATGGCCGACTCCGTCGGCGCGGCTCTGCTGGTGGTGCTCGATACCTTGCAGCCGGCGGAGCGGCTCGCCTTCGTGCTGCACGACATGTTCGCCGTGCCCTTCGAGGAGATCGCGCCGATCGTCGGCCGCTCCGTCGAGGCCTCGCGCCAGCTGGCGAGCCGCGCCCGGCGGCGCGTGCAGGGGGCGCCGGTGCCCGAGACGGATCTGTCGCATCAACGCAGGATCGTCGATGCATTTCTCAAAGCCTCGCGCGAAGGCGATTTCGAGGGCCTGCTCGCGGTGCTCGATCCCGACGTCGTGTTCCGCGCCGATCAGGCCGCCGTGCGGCTCGGCTCGCTGCCCGAGATCCGCGGTGCCGACGCCGTCGCGCAGACCTTCAAGGGCCGCGCCCAGGCCGCGCGAACGGCGCTGGTCGATGGCGAGCTGGGTGTTGCCGTCGTCCTCGGCGGGCAGCTGCGCATCGCGCTGCGGGTGACGTTCAATGGCGACCGCATTGGCGGGATCGAGGCACTGGCCGATCGGGAACGGATCGCCGCGCTGGGGGTGGAGGTGCTGGAGTGACCCATTTCGGCGAAAACAACCCCATGCACAGTAGACGATCCTTGTGACATCAATGGTTTAGCAGAGCTCAAAGAGCTGCTTTGGAGAGCGGACCCCGAAGTCCGCCTTGACGCCTCTCCCCTCCCGACATACCCTCCGATATGGAATTCCGTATTCCGCACCAGGAGCCGCCGGCGTGATTCCTCTCGATCCGCTCCCGAATCTGATCGACCAGGTCTATACGCGGATCCTGGAAGCGATCTCCGACCGCACATTGCGTCCCGGCCAGCGCATCCGTCAGAACGAGCTGGCCGACAGGCTCGGCGTGTCGCGCCAGCCGGTCTCGCATGCGCTACATCTGTTGCACCGCCAGGGCCTGGTCGCCGAAAGCGGCCGCCGGGGATTTGAAGTCACCCAGCTCGATCCCGCGCGCATCCGCCAGCTCTACGAGGTACGCGGCGCCATCGACGCACTGGCGGCACGACTCGCCGCGGCGCGAGCAGGCACTGACGCGGCCGGACGCGCACGGCTCGACGCGGCGCTTGCCGCCGGACGCCGCAGCGACCGCAACACGGCGCTGGCCGAGCTCATCGCGCTCGATGTCGACTTCCACCGCGCGATCTATCAGCTCGCCGGCAATCCCGTGATCGAGGAAACGATCGCACCGCAATGGCCGCATATGCGGCGCTCGATGGCGACGGTGTTATCCGAGCTCGATTATCGCGACAGCGCCTGGGCCGAACATGCCGACATCGCCGCACGCATTCTCGCCGGCGACGCGAACGGAGCCGAGCGTGCGGCGCTGGTGCATGCGCAGACGGCAGGACGGATGACCGAGGAGCGATTGAGGGCGACGGACGAGGCGGCGGCGTAATCGCAAACGCCGTCATGGCCGGGCTTGTCCCGGCCATCCACGCCTTTCCGCCCGGTCCAAAGAACGTGGATGCCCGGGGCAAGCCCGGGCATGACGAAAGAGAAGACAGATATACAAACCAAGGAGGACGCCCCATGAAACTGTCTCAGGAGCAATTGAAGTTCTTCCACCGCGAGGGCTGGCTGTTTCTGCCCGAGTTGTTCGCCCAGGAGGAGGTCGATCTGCTTGCGCGCGAGGCGGTCGGCATCTACGACGCGAACCGGCCGGAGGTCTGGCGCGAGAAGAGCGGCGCGCCGCGCACGGCCTTTGCCGCACACCTCTACAATGAGGCCTTCGGACTCCTCGGCGCGCATCCGCGCATGATCGAGCCGGTCGAGCAGCTGTTCGGCGAGCCCGTCTACATGCACCAGTTCAAGATCAACGCGAAATCGGCCTTCACCGGCGACGTCTGGCAGTGGCACCAGGATTACGGCACCTGGAAGCGCGACGACGGCATGCCGGAGCCGCGGGCAATGAACATCGCGATCTTCCTCGACGAGGTGATGCCGATCAACGGCCCCCTGATGCTGGTGCCGCGCAGCCAGAATGCCGGCGACCTGGAGGCCTCGCATGACCTCGCCACCACCTCCTATCCGCTGTGGACGCTGGACGAGGACACCGTGACGCGCCTCGTCAAGCAGGGCGGCATCGTGGCGCCCACCGGCAAGCCAGGCGGCATGCTGATGTTCCACGGCAACCTCGTGCATGGATCTGCCGGCAACATCACGCCCTACCCGCGCAAGATCGTGTACCTGACGCTGAACGCGGTCTCGAACTACATCCGCACACCGACCCGGCCGGACTACATCGCGCATCGCGACTTCACGCCGATCAAGACCGTGGACGACGACGCGCTGCTGCGGCTCGCCCGTGCACCGCGTCAGGCTGCGGAGTAAAATAGGCCTCGTGCCACATCCTCAGTCGTCATGCCCGGGCTTGACCCGGGCATCCACGACTTGACGCGATCGCCATCAGGAAGACGTGGATGGCCGGGTCAAGCCCGGCCATGACGATCTGATAGAGACATGCGTCTCACGACTGCTGCATCACTGGAAAAATCTCCCATGAACCTCTTCCGCCTCCTCCAGGCCCGTTTCTCCACCGGCAAGCCGGTCCGAGTCGCGCTGATCGGCGCCGGCAAATTCGGCTCGATGTTCTTGGCGCAGGTGCCGCACACGCCTGGGCTGGAGGTGCCCATCATCGTCGACATCGACCGCGACCGCGCGCGTGAGGCCTGCCGCACGGTCGGCTGGAGCGCCGAGCGGATCGCCGCAACCATGTTCACCGATGACGGCGCACGCGCCATTGCCGGCGGCGCGATGGACGTGGTGGTGGAGGCGACCGGCAATCCTGCGGTCGGCATCAAGCATGCGCGCGCCGCGATCGCGGCCGGCAAGCATATCGTGATGGTGAATGTCGAGGCCGATGTGCTGGCGGGCCCCCTGCTCGCCGAGGAAGCGCGCAAGGCGGGCGTGGTCTATTCGCTCGCCTATGGCGACCAGCCGGCGCTGACCGCGGAGATGGTGGATTGGGCGCGGGCCACCGGCTTCCGCGTCGTCGCTGCCGGCAAAGGCACGAAATATCTGCCGGCCTATCACGACGTGACGCCCGACGGCGTGTGGCAGCATTACGGCCTGACTGCGGGCGAGGCGCAATCGGCCGGCATGAATCCGCAGATGTTCAATTCCTTTCTCGACGGCACCAAATCGGCGATCGAGATGGCCGCGATTGCGAACGCCTGCGGTCTCGACGTGCCCACGGACGGCCTGCTGTTTCCGCCCTGCGGCGTCGACGACCTGCCGCACATCATGCGGCCGCGCTCGCGCGGCGGCGTGCTGGAACGGTCCGGCGTCGTCGAGGTCGTCTCCTCGCTCGAGCGCGACGGCCGGCCGGTGTTTCGCGATCTGCGCTGGGGCGTCTATGTCGTGCTGGAGGCGCCGAACGACTATGCCGCCGACTGCTTCAGGCAATATGGCCTGAAGACTGACGCCAGCGGACGCTTCGCCGCGATGTACAAGCCCTACCATCTGATCGGGCTCGAGCTGAACATCTCGGTGCTGTCGGCCGCGCTGCGGGGCGAACCGACCGGGCAGGCCATCGGCTTCCGCGGCGACGTCGCAGCGGTGGCCAAGCGCAATCTGCGCGCCGGCGAGATGCTCGACGGCGAGGGGGGCTATACGGTGTGGGGCAAGCTGTTACCGGCGGCTGCGAGCCTGACGACCGGCGCCCTGCCCATTGGACTAGCACATCGCGTGAAGCTGAAACATGACGTCGCCCATGGCGCGGTGGTGCGCTGGAGCGACATCGAATTCGATGCGGGCAACGAAACGGTGAAGACGCGCAAGGCCATGGAAGCCGCGTTCGCAGCGCAGCATTGACCGGCCGGCCGGCGCCACAACCAAAGTGCGCTTGATTTGCGGTTCCCCTTTGGTCATGCTGACTGCGATCCGGGAATATTGAACTTCGGACATCAAGAAACGTCGGCCACCGGCGAAGACGAAAGCGGCGCCAAGACCGCGGTCCCTCGTCGAGGACACGACATCACAGGAGGGAAACGCATGGAACGTCGTAAATTTTTGACGGCAGGCGGATTGGGCCTGGCCGCGAGTGCCGTTGCCGCGCCGGCTATCGCGCAATCAATGCCCGAGGTGAAATGGCGGCTGGCGGCGAGTTGGCCGAAATCGCTCGATACGCTCTACGGCGGCTGCGAATATTTCTGCAAGCGCGTCGCCGAGATCACCGACAACCGCTTTCAGATCCAGCCCTTTGCTGCCGGTGAAATCGTGCCGGGCCTGCAGGTGCTCGACGCCGTCTCGAACGGCACCGTCGAGATGGGCAACACTGCGCTTTACTACTATTGGGGCAAGAACCCCGCGTTCACCTTCGGCACATCGCTGCCGTTCGGTCTCAACACGCGCCAGCACATCTCCTGGCTGTTGTGGAACGGCGGTCAGGACATGCTCAACGCTCTCTTGAAGGAGCACAATGCGATCGGCGTTCCCACAGGGTCGACCGGTGCTCAGATGGGCGGCTGGTTTCGCAAGGAGATCAAGACCGTCGATGATCTCAAGGGCCTGAAATTCCGCGTCGGCGGCTTCGCCGGCACCATCATCTCGAAGCTTGGTGGCGTACCGCAACAGATCGCGGCCGGCGACATCTATCCGGCGCTGGAGAAGGGGACGATCGACGCGGCGGAGTGGGTCGGGCCTTATGACGACGAAAAGCTCGGTTTCGTGAAGGTGGCGAAGTACTATTACTATCCCGGCTGGTGGGAAGGCACCGGCCAGGGCCATAACATCATGAACCTCGAAAAGTGGAATGCGTTGCCGAAGCACTATCAGGCGGCGATCAGCACGGCATCACTGGACACCTTCACTTGGGTGACGGGCAAGTACGACTCCGTCAACCCGCCGGCCTTGAAGCGCTTGCTGTCTGTTGGCGCGATCCTCAAGCCGTTCCCGCAGGAGGTGCTCGAGGCCTGCTACGGCGCAGCGAACGAGATCTACGCCGATCTCGCCAAGAACAACCCGCATTTCAGCAAGATGTATGCGAGCCTCACCGCCTTCCGCAGCGAGTCGCTCGCCTGGATGCAGGTGGCCGAGCTCAGCTTCGACACCTTCATGATGCGAATGCGGACGAGGACGTAGCTGCATCACGCTGCGAACGGCAAAACGACGAAAGCCCCGGAGATGTCTCCGGGGCTTTTGCTTCGAGCGTGGGTCTCGTCGCCGGCCTGGTTAAGCCGGGGCATGACGGCATTCCACGATCAATTGTCCTCGTCGCCGAGCGCAGCGACCAGCTTGTCGTAGTACTTGCCGACGAGATCGATGTTGCCCTTGTTCTCGATTGGCGGGGCCGGCGTCTTCAGCGCCTGGTTGAGCTCGTCGAGTGCTTCTTTCTTGTCCTTGGCCGGCATCTTCTTGTCGGCCTGGACCTCCGCGATCTGCGCCTTGATGACTGCTTCGGGGCCGACATACCTCTTGGTCGCCGGATCGAAGCCGCCGATCACGAGGCTGATGTTGTCCACGACGGTGTTGTAGTCGTCATAGCTGGCAAAGCCATGCTTCTTGGCGACATCCTCGAGCTGCGCGATGACCTTCTGGTCGGGGGCGGTGTTCTCCGGGAGCTTCTCCGTGATCGCGTCCATGTCCTTCTGCGCAGCGAGCACGCCGTCGAGCTGCTTGTCGGTCAGCGCAATCTGCTTCAACGCAGGCGCCTGCTGCGCCGGCGCGGCCGGCTGAGCGGGCGCAGCCTGCTGCTTGGCTTGCGCGAAAGCAGAGCCGGAGGAGGCGAACGAAGCTGCAGACAGAAGGCACGCAACGCTCAGCGCGGTGAGGGCGGGACGAAGCAATGCTGACATGAAGGGCTCCTCCTGGAGGGGGATGGTTGGTCTTGGCGGCTGAAAGCTAGGGGCCACGACGTGAACTGCGCATGAACTCCGCGCATCGCTGCTAGCAACAGATCATGGCCGAATGATCACGACTCGGTGGGAGCCTGATGGCGCCCCTGTTCGATCAAGCCGAGCGGGCTCTCTGCGATGTGCTTCCGGATCTCGTCACGAAACGGTGAGGCCCTTGTTCGGATTCGAATGCAGCTGCTGCGAGCGCCGAAGGTCGTTGGACGCAGACACCTGCATCGTTGATGGCGGATACCACTTCGCGCGGGGTTGTCTGGAGATTCCGGTCCAAGGAGAGACCGAACCATTCGTCTCGCAGTCCGGTGTCGCTGAGCCGGAGCAGCTTCGCGATGTTTAAGTCCAGGCCTGGACTGGTCGGAACGCGACC